>NZ_CP036426.1:0-4800000 GCF_007752535.1 Tautonia plasticadhaerens | reverse complement strand
CCCGTCGCACCAGCACGAGGAACGTGGCCTGGAAGGCGTCCTCCGCGTCGTCGGGGTCGTCGAGCACGTCCCGGCACACCCGGAGCACGAGCGGGCCATGACGCCGGACCAGGGCCTCGAAGGCCTCGACGTCGTGACGACCGAGGAACGCTCCCAGCAGCTTGGTGTCCGTCATCGGCCGAAGCTCCGATGGGCCTCCGGTCCCGCCCCCGAGCGTGTCCGTCCGGGTGGCGGTCCCGGGCTCGGCCCGCCAGCATCATCCTGCACCCCTATTCAGAGTGCCATGACGGGTCGACGCGGACGAATAAAATTTCCAAGGTCCGATGCGGTACCGGCTTCGGCGCGAGGCCCGGTCGCCCGCCGTGCCGGCCTCGGGCGGTCCCGCCGAGGTCGGGGCGGATCGCCCGGGGTCGGGACGGGACGCGCATGAGCCTTCGCGACGCCCTCCCGCAATCGCTACACGCCGGAGAATCGCCAGGCTCATCCCCATCGGCCCGGATTCCCTCGGAGCGGGCCTTGTTGCGGGGGGGGGGATTCGTCACGATGGAGTCGGCGTCCCGGCCCGGAGGAGTGATGACGGGCCGCATCGCCGACCGATGACGCTCGAAGAGATGAACGGGGACGATCCCCCGCCCGATCCCGGCCTCGCCCCCCTCTCCCCTCGCGAGCCGCCGGCCGACGGTCGTCCCCCGTCCGCCCGCACCGTCCGTCGACTCGACCGACACCCCCGAGAGATGCACCACCGATGACGCGCACACCGAGCCTCGGGTCCCGATGGCTGGCGCCGTTGCTGGGGATCGCCCTGCTGGGCGGCCCGGCGGCGATCGTCGCCGGCCAGGACGGGCCCACCGCCTCCCCTTCCGCGTTCCCCCCGGGTGCCCTCCCCCCGGGCCTCACCCCCGAGCTGATCGCCAAGCTCGCCTCGGGCCCGACGCCGGGCAACGCGCCCCGGCCCGACGACTTCCCCCCGCTGGACAAGGTGACCGAGGGGTACGAGAAGGTCGTCTCGATGCTCGACGGCAAGCCGAGCTTCTACACCATCTGGGTCCGCAAGCGGGACGGCCAGATGCTGGCCGAGCTGCCCCGGGAGTACGCGAGGCAGAAGCACTACATCGCCCTGACCGTCGCCAGCGGCGAACGCTTCGCCGGGCTCCAACAGGGCGACATGTACGTCTACTGGAAGCCGTACGACAAGCGGCTCGCCCTGATCGAGCCGAACGTCGAGGTCCGGTCCACCGGCGACAACGAGTCGAAGGCGTCGGTCCAGCGGCTGTTCACCGACCGGGTCCTGCTGGACATCCCGATCCTGACGATCGTGCCCCAGGGCGGGCCGGTGATCGACCTGGACGAGCTGCTCGTCGGCCAGGCGGCCAAGTTCTTCCCGGGCGTCCGGATCAGCAACCCCCGCCTGGCCTCGATCAAGACGGCGAAGGCGTTCGACCAGAACGTCGAGCTGGCCTTCGAGGCCCCGATGGAGGACGGGCAGCTCCAGACCCTGCACTACTCCTTCAGCCTGATCCCGGAGAACACCGGCTATCGCCCCCGGGAGGCGGACGAGCGCGTCGGCTTCTTCACCACGGCCTACTCCGACCTCGGCAAGTTCGCCGACGGCGAGAGCCGGGTCCGCTTCGTCAACCGCTGGCACCTGGAGAAGGCCGACCCGAGCCTGAAGGTCAGCCCGCCGAAGCAGCCGATCGTCTTCTACATCGAGCACACCACGCCGATCCGGTACCGCCGATGGGTCCGCGAGGGCCTGCTGTACTGGAACAAGGCGTTCGAGAACGTCGGCATCTCCAACGCGGTCGAGGTCTACTACCAGGACGCCGCCTCCGGCGCCCACATGGAGAAGGACCCCGAGGACGTCCGCTACAACTTCATCCGCTGGCTCAACAACGACGTCGGCACGGCGATCGGGCCCAGCCGGGTCAACCCGATGACCGGCCAGATCCTCGACGCCGACATCATCCTGACCGACGGCTGGATCCGGGCCTTCTGGAAGGACTTCCACCAGGACCTGCCCAAGATCGCGCTCGAAGGCTTCAGCCCCGAGGCGATGGCCTGGCTCGACGCCAACCCGAAGTGGGACCCCCGGATCCGGATGGCCCCGCCCTCGGAGCGTGACTACCTGATCGCGCAGCGATCGATCCGGGGGCCCCAGTCCCTGGGCGGCCACCCGGCCGGGCTCGTCGACCCGGTCCTGATGGGCGACAACGAGTTCGACGGCTTGGTCGGCCGCCTCAGCCAGGTCAATGGCCTCTGCCTGGCCGCCTCGGGCAAGTCCCGGGACGTGGCCGCGCTCCGCCTGCACCTCGCCGCCACCGCGGACGATGACGAGGACGAGGGGGACGAGGGCGAGGACAAGGACGGCGAGGAGCCCAAGGACGAGGAGGACCCGAAGGAGCTGCTCGACGGCATCCCCGAGGAGTTCATCGGGCCCTTGCTGGCGGACCTGGTCGCGCACGAGGTCGGCCACACGCTCGGCCTGCGGCACAACTTCAAGGCCTCCAGCGTCTACGCGCTCAAGGAGATCAACAGCAACGGGTTGAAGGGCGAGACGCCGTTCACCGGCTCGGTGATGGACTACAACCCGGTCAACATCAACATGGAGACCGGCGAGGTCCAGGGCGACTACACCATGATCGACATCGGCCCCTATGACATGTGGGCCATCGAGTATGGGTACACCTTCGACGACAAGGGCCTGGAGAAGATCCTCGACCGGGTCTCCGAGCCCGAGCTGGCCTACGGCACCGACGAGGACACCGGCGGCCCCGACCCGCTCGCCCGCCGCTACGACTTCTCCAAGGACCCGCTCGACTACGCCCGGAACCAGATGCGCCTGGCCCGCTACCACCGGGAGCGGATCCTCGACAAGTTCGTCAAGGACGGCGACTCCTGGGCCAAGGCGAGGGAAGGGTACGAGATGACCCTGGGCTTCCAGGTCTCGGCCCTGAACATGATGGCCGGCTGGGTCGGCGGCGCCTTCGTCAACCGCGACAAGAAGGGGGACCCCGGCGACCGCGACCCGATCGAGGTCGTCCCCACCGGGCAGCAGCGCGACGCCCTGGCGTTCCTCATCGAGAACTCGTTCCAGGACGACGCCTTCGGCCTCACCCCCGAGCTGCTCCGCCGCATGACGGTCGACAAGTGGCTGGACGGCGACGGCTTCCGGAGGGCCGTCAACGACGAGCCGACCTGGCCGATCCACGACCGGATCATCGGCATCCAGTCGTCGTCGTTGACGATGCTCATGAACCCGACCACCCTGCGCCGGGTGTATGACAACGAGTTCCGGATCCCCGCCGACCAGGACGCGCTGACCTTGCCCGAACTCCTGGAGGCCGTCGGCTCGGCCATCTGGACCGAGCTGGAGGATCCCGGCGAGGGTCCCTTCACCGACCGCAAGCCCATGATCTCCAGCCTCCGCCGCAACCTCCAGCGTGAGCACCTGGAGCGGCTGATCGACCTGACCCTGCCGACCGACTCCTCCTCCGCCGCCCAGAAGCCGATCGCCAACCTCGCCATGATGCAGCTCCGCGAGCTGAAGGCGAAGTGCGACGAGGCCCTCGGCGGCAAGGAGGACGAGGTCGACGCCTACTCCCGGGCCCACCTGCTCGACGCCTGCCAGCTGATCGAGCGGGCCCTCGACGCCCAGGTCATCTACAACACCAACGACCTCGTGCCGGCCCCGTCCGGCCGCATGGTCATCTTCGGCGAGCAGGCCCCCGCCCCCTCCCGATGACCCGACGACACCCCCGGGGCGGCGAGTGCCGCCCCGGCCCTTCGACCGACCGATTCCGACGGGGCGGCCCCTACGCGGGGGCCTCCCCGTTCGCGTTTGGGGGGGAACCGGCGGGCAACCGGCCTGGATCCCGATCGGGGGCATCCCGGTATGATGGGGCGCCGCCCGATCCCCGCCGTCCGACCTCGGAGCGTCTCCCCCGATGAGCCCCTGCCTGCCGATCGCCTCGGCGATGATCGCCGTCCTGCTCGCGTCCCCGCCGCCTGCCCCGCCCACGGCGACCTGGAACGACTGCGGGCATCGCGTGATCGCGGCGATCGCCTTCGAGCAGATGGAGCCGGTGGCCCGTCAGGCGGTCGTCGACCTTCTCCGGGAGCACCCGGCGGCCCGGGACGCCGCCTTCTGGCGCGGCCACGAGGGCAACGGCGACGACCCGGACCTGAACCTGTTCCTCAACGCCTCCGTCTTCCCCGACGACGCCCGGCGCCCCGGCCCCTTCACGCGGTACGACGTCGGCCGGGCCCACTACGTCAACTTCCGGATCATGGTCGGGCCCGACGGCCGGGTCCGGGAGGTCCTGCCGCCGATCCAGGACCCGGGGGACGACGACCCGCACGGCGACGTCCTGGAATCGCTCGCCGCCAACGTCGCCCTCGCCGGGGACCGGTCGGCCGCACCCGACGACCGCGCCCTGGCCCTGAGCTGGATCTTCCACCAGGTCGGCGACCTGCACCAGCCGCTCCACAACGTCGCCCGGTTCGCCCCGGCCACGCCGGACGGCGACCGGGGCGGCAACGACATCAGGTTCGGCGAATACACCCTGCACGGCTTCTGGGACTGGGCGCTCGGCGGTGACGCCTCCGCCGAGGCCGTGGACGCCCTGGCCGCCGCGCTGGTGGCCGAACATCCCCGCGCCTCGTTCGCCAATCGGCTCGCCTGGAAGGAGCCCGTCGAATGGTCCCGGGAGGGGGTGAGGCTGGCGCTCCGATACGCCTACAACAACCTCGACTTCACCGTCGGCGAGTTCCCCGAGCCGCCGATCGGCTACGAGGCGGACGCGACGAACGTCGCCCGCAGCCAGTGCGCCCTGGCCGGCTATCGCCTGGCCGACCTGCTCTCCGATCTCGTCGCCGAATGATGGGTCGAGACGCCCGCGAACGGGTCCCATCCTCGCTGGACGACCACCGCGCCCGGCAGTCCACCTTCAACGCCTCCAGCCAGGGGCAGTGGGACGGCTTCGCCGGGCACCGGCGGGCCGTCTCGAACCTGCTGGGGGCGGGGGAGGTCAGGGGGGGGGAGGCGACCCGGCTCTGCGTCCTCGGCGCGGGCAATACGAATGACCTGGATCTCCCCGGGCTGCTGGAGGCCCACCGGGAGGTCCACCTCGTCGACCTCGACGGCGAGGCCCTCGGGATGGGGGCCACGAGGCAGGGGGTGTACGAGCACCCGGGGCTCCGACTGCACGGCGGGCTCGACGTGTCGAGCATGCTCGACGCCTTCTCGGGCTGGTCTCCCCGGGCCGAGGTCGGCCCGGCCGACCTGGCCGCGATGGCCGGCTGGCCGTCGGGGAGGGTCGCCCTGGCCCTGCCGGGGCCGTTCGACCGGGTGGCGTCGACCTGCCTGCTCAGCCAGCTCGTCGAGACCGCCTGCCACGTCCTCGGGGATCGCCACCCGAGGATCGGGGAGGCGGTGTCGGCGATCCGGGCGGGCCACCTCCGGCTGCTGGCCCGATTGACGAGGCCCGGGGGCTCGGCGACCCTGATCACCGACGTCGTCTCGACCCGGAGCTACCCGGCGCTCTCGAACGTCCCCGAGCAGGACTATCCGGACCTGCTCCCCCGCTTGGCCCGGTCGAGGCAGCACATCCTCGGGCTGCACCCGGGCGAGCTGATGGCGGCGATCCGGGGGGACTCGGCCCTGGCGGGGACGCTCTCGGGGCTGGAGCCGATCCGCCCCTGGGGCTGGAGGCTGCACGACCGGGTCTATCTCGTCTGGGCGGTCCGGATGAAGGTCGGCCCCGGGCGTTGGTGAGGGCCGATCGGGGAGGGTCGGGGTCGGCGGGGGCTTGAGTCGGGCGGCCTCATTGGCGATGCTGCTGCGGGTCCGCACGAGGCACGAGGGCGAGCGTTTCATGATCATCGGCGTCGTGAAGGAGCGATTCCCGGGGGAGCGTCGCGTCGCCCTGGTGCCGGCATCCGTGCCGGTACTGGCCAAGGCCGGCGTCGAGGTGCTCATCGAGGCCGGGGCCGGGCTCCCGGCGGGCTACCCGGACGAGGCGTACCGGCAGAAGGGGGCGACCGTCGTCCCGACCCGGGAGGAGGTCTTCGAGAAGGCGGGCGTGATGTTCCACCTGCTCGGCCTGGGGGCGAACCCCGAGGCGGGGAAGGCGGACCTGGCGCTCTACCGGCCCGGCCAGTCGGCCCTCGGGTTCTTCCGGCCGCTCGGGGACCCGGAGTCGGCCCGGGAACTGGCCGGGACGGGAATCTCGGCCTTCTCGATCGAGCTGCTGCCGAGGATCACCCGGGCGCAGAGCATGGACGCCCTGTCGTCGATGTCCACCGTGGCCGGCTACAAGGCCGTGCTGCTGGCGGCCGACGCCCTGCCCCGGATGTTCCCGATGCTGATGACCGCCGCCGGCACCGTCTCGCCCGCCCGGGTGCTGGTGGTGGGCGTGGGCGTGGCGGGACTCCAGGCGATCTCCACGGCGAAGCGGATGGGGGCGGTCGTCTCGGCCTACGACATCCGCCCGGCGGTGAAGGAGCAGGTGCAGAGCCTCGGCGCCCGGTTCGTCGAGCTGCCGCTGGAGGCCGGGGACGCCGAGGACAAGGGGGGCTACGCCCGGGCCCAGGGGGAGGACTTCCTCCGCAAGCAGCAGGCGCTGATGGCGAAGGTCGTGGCCGAGAGCGACGTGGTCATCACCACGGCCAACGTCCCCGGCCGGAGGGCCCCGGTGCTGGTCACCTCGGCGATGGTCTCGGGCATGAACCCCGGCTCCGTCGTGGTCGACATGGCCGCCGAACGCGGCGGCAACTGCGAGGCCACCCGCCCCGGCGAGACGGCCGTCGTCGACGGGGTGACCGTCATCGGGCCGATCAACCTGGCCGGGATGGTCCCCTACCACGCCAGCCAGATGTATTCGAGCAACATCACCACCCTCCTGCTCCACATGGTCAAGGACGGCGCCCTGAGGGTCGACCTCGACGACGAGATCACCCGGGAGACGCTCTTCGCCCGGGGCGGCGAGGTGGTCCACCCCCGGGTCCGGGAGGCCCTGGGGCTGGGCCCGATGGCGTCGGACGACGCGAGGAGACCCTGATTCATGGACGCGCTGGTGGCCGCCTTGACGATCTTCGTGCTCGCCCTGTTCGTGGGGTTCGAGGTCATCACGAAGGTCCCGCCGACGTTGCACACCCCCCTGATGTCGGGCTCGAACGCGATCTCGGGCATCACGCTGGTGGGGGCGCTCCTCTCGTCGGGGACGCAGTACTCGACGCTGTCGACCGTGCTGGGCACCCTGGCGGTGGTCCTGGCGACGATCAACGTGGTGGGGGGCTTCCTGGTCACCCACCGCATCCTGGGCATGTTCCGACGGAAGTCCTGAACCGTGACAACCTCGCTGATCAACCTGGCCTACCTCGTCGCCTCGGCGCTGTTCATCCTCGGCCTGAAGGGCCTGAGCCACCCGAGGACGGCCGTGCGGGGGAACCTGCTGGGCGCCTCGGGCATGCTGATCGCCGTGGTGGTGACGCTGCTGGACCGGCAGATCGTCGGCTACGGCGGGATCCTCGGCGGGATCCTCGTCGGCTCGGCGATCGGGGCCGTGCTGGCGCAGCGGATCCCGATGACGGCGATGCCGCAGATGGTGGCCCTGCTCAACGGCCTGGGGGGGATCGCCTCGGTCCTCGTCGCCGGGGCGGCGCTGATCGAGGCAGTGGGGATCACCGAGCGGCCGGTGACGGCCCAGCTCACGATCGCCACCGCGGTCTCGGGCCTGATCGGCGCCGTCACCTTCTGGGGGAGCCTGGTGGCCTTCGGCAAGCTCCAGGACCTGATCTCGGGCAACCCGGTGCTGCTGCCCGGCCGCCACGCGATCAACGCGGCCCTGCTGGTGGCGTCGATCGCCCTGGCGGCGGGCGTGGCGATGCGGCCGGACGTGCCGCTGTTCTACTGGGGCCTGGTGCTCGTGGCGTCGGCGCTGGGGATCCTGGCGGTGATCCCGATCGGCGGGGCCGACATGCCGGTGGTGATCTCGCTGTTGAACTCGTACTCGGGCCTGGCGGCCTGTGCCACCGGGTTCGTGCTCGACAACACGATGCTGATCATCGCCGGGTCGCTGGTGGGCGCCTCCGGGATCATCCTGACCCGGATCATGTGCGACGCGATGAACCGGTCGCTCGCCAACGTCCTGTTCGGCGGGCTCGGCGCGGCGGTGACGGCCCCCGGGGGAGGGAAGGGGGACGACATTTACGCCGGCCGGGTGAAGTCGGCCGACCCGGAGGAGATCGCCATGCTGCTGGACATCGCCCAGCGGGTGATGATCGTCCCCGGCTACGGACTGGCGGTGAGCCAGGCGCAACACTCGGTGAAGACCCTGGCCGAGCTGCTGGAGAAGCGGGGCGTCCAGGTCGACTTCGCCATCCACCCCGTCGCCGGCCGGATGCCCGGACACATGAACGTCCTGCTCGCCGAGGCCGACATCCCCTATGAGAAGCTGCTGACGATGGAGGAAGCCAACCCCCAGTTCGAGCAGACCGACGTGGTGATCGTCATCGGCGCCAACGACGTGGTGAACCCCGTCGCCCGCACCGACCCGAGCAGCCCGATCGCCGGCATGCCGATCCTCGACGTGGACAGGGCCCGCACCGTGGTCGTCGTCAAGCGTTCCCTCTCCCCAGGCTTCGCCGGCATCCCCAACCCGCTGTTCGCCGCCGACAACACGCTGATGTACTTCGCCGACGGCAAGAAGGCGCTGGTGGATCTGATCGCGGCGCTGGAGCATTGATCCGGGAGACGGAGCCAGCTATCCGGACATCCCTCCTGGCCCCTCCACGCCGAGTTTGGCCCGCAGCTCCGGGGTCAAGGTTGTCGGGATGGAGAGCCGTCGCCTGCACCCGGGGCACCGGGCGGGGGGCGGCTGGCGCTCCGTGCCGAACGGGATGCGGGCCTTGCATTGGGGGCAGACGTACATCGGTTGCCCGGCCCCGGAGTCGAGGGCTGTCTCGGCTCGCTCTACGACCGTGACGCACGCGCCCTCGGCGTGCGGCTCGAAGCGCAGGAGACAGCCACAATGAGGGCAAGGTGCGTCCCCGAACGGCTGGGATGGCTCCATCACGATCGCTTTCCCGCAGACCGGGCAGTTGTTGGGCTGTCCTTCGGGAGTCCGTGACGAGATCACCATGCATCGCCTTGCAATGCGGACTATGACGGAATCCAGGAATTATGGAGTCATTGGTCGGTCGGAAACACGGGGCTGACATGTGAGAGCCGCCCAAGCGATCCGGCCTCAATGCCCCGGGCCGAAGAAGACGGTGTTGCGGAAGAGGCGCTGAGTGAGGGGGGAGAGGGCTCGGTAGTTGGGGTCGTCGGTGAAGCCGATGACGTGGCCCTGGCCGATGGAGCGGTAGAGGACCAGCGGGGATCGGCCGATCGCCTCCAGGGTATCGGGCCAGCAGAAGCCGCTGGCGGGCTCGTCCTGCTCGTCGAAGGTGACGAGGTTGCGGCCCTCGGTGGGGTCGAGGGGGTCGACGATCAGGCCGGTCTGGGTCAGCAGTTCGACCGAAGGGGGCAGGCCGGCCGTGACCCAGTGGTCGTCGTAGACGGTCGCCCGCAAGATCGCCCCGGGGACCGGGCGGGGGGACTGCTTCGGCGCGTCGGCGTCTTCGGAATCGGCCTCGTCCTCCTCGCCCTCGCCTTCCTGGCCTTCAGCCTGGTCAGAGGCAAGGCCCTCGCCGGGGACGGGGCCGACGGGGACCTCCCGACGCTCGGTCGGCATCAGGCCGATTTCCTCGCCGATCGCCCAGCGGAGGGCGCCGTCGACCAGGATCAGGGTGCCGCCGTCGGAGACCCAGCGGCGGAGCTTCGCGGCGGCGTCGGCGTCGAAGCCGGACTCGTCGCCGTAGCTCCCGTCGGGGAGGATCAGGACGTTGTAGTCGCCCAGGTCGAGCGGGCCGGCGACCGAGGGGGCGGCCACCCGGGTCGTGGGGTAGGACCACTCCCGGTCGAACAGGAACCAGGTGTGCCCGGCGAAGGGGCTGACCGGCTCCTCGAAGGCGAGCAGGACCTTCGGCGGCTCGACCCAGGCGACGTTCGGGCCGCCGAGGCCGACGCCCTCGTCGACGAAGCTGGTGTCGATGGCGGTGATCGTCAGGCCGAACTCCTCGGCAGTCTTGCGGACGGCGTCGTGCAGCGAGTCGGGGTTCTGGGCCGTGCGGAGCAGCAGCGTGCCGCGGCCGAAGGAAGTGCCGTCGATCGTGAACGGGCGGTCGACGACGTGGACGCGGTAGGCCGATCGGAGCCAGGAGGAGAGGGCGTCGAGCGCCGCCTCGTCCTCGGCCGGGACGAGGTAGCCGACGGTCGGCCGATCGGGGCCCTCGACCGAGCCCCCGGGCCGGCCGCCGTCCTCGCCGATCGGCTCCGAGTCCGGCTCCTCGACCGGGGTGCCCCGAAGGGCGTCGATGCCGAAGGTCCGGGGCAGGGACCAGGCGGTCACGTCGTAGATCTCGTCGCCCAGCAGGCGGGCCTTGCGGTCGAGCTGCCGGGCGATGAAGTCGTCCCCCATCTCCTGGCGATCGGCCAGCAAGGTCTCGGCGAGGCGTCCCGCCGGCTGTGCCGCCGGGACGTAATAGGCCCCCTCGGGCGCGACCTGCTCGACGGCGGCACCGCCCTCCAGCGTGACCGGGGCGGCCAGGCGGCGGACCTCGATGCCGTTGGCGACGAGCAGGGCGGCCAGCTCGGCGGCGCGATTCGGGGTCTTCCCGGGCAGGAGGAAGACGTCGGGCGTCTCGCCGGATTCGCCGCGTTCGATCGCCTCCTGTCTGCCCTCGAAGAAGGTGCGGAGCAGGTCGGATCGGCCCTCGGCGGCGGCGGCGATCGTCGCCAGGCTGCTGACGTAGTGGTGGCGGACGGCGTCGTGGTAATGCAGGGCCGTCTCGTCCTCCAGGTCGACCACCAGGCCCCGGACGCCCGACTGCTCCCAGAGCAGGCCGATGCCGCCCTGCATCATCGGCCAGGTGGAGCCGTAGCCGGGGTAGAAGGCGTCGTAGACCTCACGGGTGGTGTAGGCGAAGCCGAAGCGGTCGAACTGCCCCGCCTGGCGTCGGCCGATCCGGGTCGCCCAGTCGTTTTGGCGGTCGGTGATCTGGGGATTGAAGGGGTCGGAGGCGGGATCGAAGTAATAGTTGTTGTTCGCGCCCATCTCATGGGCATCCACGTAGATCTGCGGCTGCCAGTCGAGGTACGCCGCCACCTTCGCCTTCGTCTCGGGCTGGGACTGGAGGTACCAGTCCCGGTTCATGTCGAACAGGTAGTGGTTGTAGCGGCCCCCGGGCCAGGGCTCGGCCCGCTCGGTGGCCCGGGGGGCTGACTGCGGGAATGCCCCCCGGGCCCTCCGGTGGGCATCGACGAAGCGGTCCCGGCCGTCGGGGTTCTGCAGCGGGTCGATGACGACGATCACGTCATCGAGCCATCGCGTCGTCTCGTCGCGCCGGTCGGCCAGCAGCGTATAGGCCGTGACCAGGGCCGCGTCGCTGGACGACGACTCGTTGCCGTGGACCGAGTAGGCCAGCCAGGCGACGGCCGGTGCCTCCTCGATCAGCCGTTCGGCCTCGCCCTCGCCCAGAGATCGGGGGTCGGCCAGCCGGAGATTCTCGGCGCGGGCCTCGTCGAGCCGGGCCATCGTCCCGGCCGAGGAGATCGCGACGTAGACGAGATCCCGGCCCTCGACCGTCCGGCCGTAGCGGACCAGCTTCGAGCGGTCGGGGGCCGACGCGACGAGGGCTTCCAGGTAGCGGAGGATCTCGGCGTGGCTGGAGACGTCCTCGCCCCAGGAGTGGCCGACGACCCCTTCCAGGGTCGGGATGGCCGGGTCGGCCTCGATCTCCGGCATCGGCAGCAGCCAGTCCGGAGCCCCGCGATCCTGCCCCCCGGCCCTGCCCCCGATCGCCAGGACGACGACCAGCGCGACCCACGAACGACCCGCCGCTCGACGCCGACCCGACGCTCGATTTCCCGACACGAGGCGACCTCCCCGAAATCCCGGCTCACCGACCGACCGCGTCCGGCCCGGCCATCGGCGGCCCGATCCGTTATCCGGGGCCACACCTCCCGCGTCAAGCGGCCGAGGGGACGTCGGCCCCGGGAGTCCCCGGCAGGCACGCCGCCCGATCGACCATGTCGCCCGAGGCGGCGACCCGGGCGATCCCCGCCGTGAGCGGGACGAGCCTCGGCGACGCCCCCCCGGGGCGCCCTCCCGCCCCGCCGAGGCCAGGGCAGGGGGGCCTGCGGCGCCGGAGGCCCCCGACTGACCGACGACCCCCGCGTGTCAGTGGCCGCTACCGGCCTGCTGGAGCTTCCGCATCACCTCGTCGAGGTTGAAGCTGGCGGCCTTCTGGCGGGGCGGGTACTCGACGAAGGTCTCCAGGAACTTGCCCACGTACTCCTGGGCCGGGACCAGCATGAAGACGTGGTCGATCAGCCAGTCGTAATAGGTGTTCGAGGTGACGTCGGCCCGCTCGTAGGGGTCGGTCCGGAGATTGAAGACCTTGGGGACCCGCAGCGTGACGAACGGCTCCGCCCAGATCCGGAGGGTCCCCTGGACCCGCTGCTCGAGGAAGACGAACTTCCAGTTGTCGTAGCGCAGCCCGGTGAGCTGCTGGTCGTCGTTGCAGTAGAGGAACGAGTCGCGGGGAGACTCCTCGGCTTCCCCGGTCAGATACGGGAGCAGGTTGTAGCCGTCGAGGTGGACCTTGTAGGTCGTGTCGCCGACCGGGAAGCCCTGCAGGAGCTTCTCGGAGACGTCCGGTTCGCCGGCCATCGCCGCCAGGGTCGGCAGCCAGTCGAGGTGCGAGACGATCTCGTTGGAGACCGAGCCCGGCTCGATCCTGCCCGGCCATCGGACCATCGCCGGGACGCGATAGGCGCCCTCCCAGTTCGAGTTCTTCTCGTTGCGGAAGGGGGTCATGGCCCCGTCGGGCCAGGTGTTCATGTGCGGACCATTGTCGGTGCTGTACATCACGAACGTGTCGTCGGCGATGCCGAGCCGGTCGAGGGCGTCGAGCACGGTGCCGACGTTCTCATCGTGGTCGATCATCACGTCGTGGTATACGCTCTGCCAGCGGCCGGCCTGGCCGACGCTCTCGGGCTTCGGGTGGGTCCGCAAGTGCATGTGGGTGAAGTTGACCCAGACGAAGAAGGGCTCGTCGGCCCCGGCCTTGCGCTCGATGAAGTCGACGGCCCGGGCGGCGATGTCGTCGTCGATGGTCTCCATCCGCTCCTTCGTCAGCGGGCCGGTGTCCTCGATGACCTGCTTGCCCACGCGGCCGAACCGGGGGTCGACGGTCGGGTCGTCCTCGTCGGTGGCCTTGGCGTCGAGCACGCCCCGGGGGCCGTACCTCGCGCGGAAGGCGGGGTCCTTCGGATAGTCGGGGAGTTCCGGCTCCTCCTCGGCGTTGAGGTGGTAGAGGTTGCCGTAGAACTCGTCGAAGCCGTGGACGGTGGGGAGGTAGGGGTTGCGGTCCCCCAGGTGGTTCTTGCCGATCTGGCCGGTCGCGTAGCCGAGGCTCTTGAGCACGGTGGCGATGGTCGGATCCTCGGCCTGGAGGCCGGCCTCGGCCCCGGGCAGGCCGACCTTGGTCAGGCCCGTCCGCATGCCGTGCTGGCCGGTGATGAACGAGGCCCGCCCGGCGGTGCAGCTCTGCTCGCCGTAATAATCGGTGAAGAGCATCCCCTCCCGGGCGATCCGGTCGATGTTCGGCGTGCGGTATCCCATCAGCCCCCGAGTATAGGCGCTGACGTTCGACTGGCCGATGTCGTCTCCCCAGATGATGACGATATTCGGTTTCGATTCCTGGGCGATGGTCGGGGTCCCGACGAGGGCCCCGAGTAGGAAGATCGCGGTGGACACGACGTTCGCATGCATCATAACACGATGCTCCGTCGAAAGAAGTTGGGGATCGCGAGCTGACGGCCAGGCGGATCCGGCGTCGTGGGACTCATCCTCGATGAGGCTCGGCAAGACGATCGAGTCGGCCCGATTGCCGCACCCGTTTCGCCGCGATCGAGGTGGAATCGGGACCGATGGGGGCGAACTGCGAGGCGGATTCGCCGGAGCTAACGAGGATAAGCCCGACTCGCCCGGCTCGATAGGAGGAATCGCGGGAGATGGCGAATTCCTCCCGATTTCGCACGATGGGCAGCCCGGTCCCCGGGGCGAACGGCGGGAGGCCGGCCCCAGCCCCCCGGATCAGGCCGCCTCGGGCTCCACCTTCGCCCAGGTCGGTGCGAGGAGAACGGAAAGACGTCGCCGGGATGGCCCTTGACGACGTCTGATGGAGGCCCCCCCAGGAGTCGAACCTGCGCCCTGGAGGGGATCTGCCTGGGATCACGACATTACCCGATCACTGGATCACGACATTACTGCCGGGGCCGCCGTCGAGGACGTCCAGTCCCAGGCCGCCGATCAGGACGTCATCGCCGTCGCCGCCGATTAGCACGTCATTGCCGTCGCCGCCGATCAGGACGTCGTCGCCGTCGCCGCCGTCGGCCGTGAGCTGGATGGCGCCGACGGCCAGGCCCGAGGCCTCGATCACGTCGTCGCCGGCCAGGGCGTTGACCACCAGCCGGTCGTTGGACGCCTCGGCGCCGGTGATGTTCACCCGGGCCGAGAGGCCGAGGACGGACACCCCGGCGGCATCCCCGGTCACCAGGACGACGTCGTCGCCGTTGGTGCCGGCGACGATGACGGTGTCGGCCTGGGTGTCGCCCGCCCCGGACGCGGCCGCCAGGTTCAGGTTGAAGTCGACGACGTCGGTGCCGGAGAGATCGTTGACCACGACGGTGTCGGCCCCGCCCAGGGCGTTGAAGTCGATGCCCTCGACGTCGTCGAGGTCCATCGTCACGTTGGCCACGTCGCGGGTGAAGCGGACGCGCCCGCCGTTGGCAGAGATGTTGATGTTCTCGGCGGCGTTGGAGCCGTTGAAGCGCATCGTGTCGAGGCCTGCCTGGCCCTCGACGGTGTCGCTGTCGTCGCCCGGGTTCCAGACGAAGGTGTCGTCGCCGGCGCCCAGCAGGGCGAGGTCGTCGCCGTCCCCGCCGTTGACGAGGTCGTCGCCCTCGCTGCCGAGGAGCACGTCGTCCCCGAGGCCGCCGTTCATCGCCAGCTGGATGCCGTCGGCCTCCAGCGAGGTGGCGTCGATGACGTCGTCCCCGCCCAGGGCGTTGAGCGTCAAGCGGTCATCGGCCTGTTCCTGGTGGAAGACGTTCACCCGGGCCTGGAGGCCGAAGACGGCGATCCCGCCGGCGTCGCCCGAGGCGCCGAAGACGTCGGCGCCCTGGGTGGCGTTGACGGTGACCGCGTCGGCCGCGCCGTCGCCTCCGCCGTCGGGCCCCCGCAGGTCCAGGTCGACCCGCGTCACGTCCGTGCCGCTCAGGTCGCCGACGACGATGTTGTCGGCGCCGCCGAGGGCGCGGATCTCGATCCCCTCGACGTCGTCGAGGTCCATGGTAATGTTGCCCACGTTGCGGAAGAGGAGGGCCCGCCCGCCGTTGGCCAGGAGGTCGATGTTCTCGCTGGCATTCGAGCCGAAGAACAGCAGGGAGTCGGTGCCGGCCTGGCCCTCGACGACGTCGCTGCCGTCGCCGGGATCCCACTGGAAGACGTCGTCGCCGACGCCGAGTAGGGCCACGTCGTTGCCGTTGTCGCCGAAGACGAAGTCGTCGTCGTCGCCCCCGAGGAGGACGTCGGCGCCCTGCGAGCCGAGGAGCACGTCATCGCCGGATCCGCCGTCCAAGATGAGCCTGATGACGCCGGCGGGCAGCGTGGTCGCCGTCACCCCGTCTTCACCGCCCGAGGCGTTGATGACGAGCGAGTCGTTGGCCCCCTCGGAATTGGCGACGTTCACGACCGCCGGCAGCCCGACCACCGCGACCGAGCTGCCCGCGCCGAAGATGTCGATGACGTCGTCGCCGTTGGTGCCGTTGACGATGACGACATCCGCCTGCCCGTCGCCGGCCGTCCCGCCGATCGTCCCGGCCAGGTCCACGTTGACCTCGACGAGGTCGGTGCCGGACAGGTCGTTGACGACGGTCGTGTCGGCGTTGCCCAGCGTGTTGAGGTCGATCGCCTCGACGTCGTCGAGGTCCATCACGATGTTGCCGAGGTTGCGGGTGAACAGCACCCGCCCGCCGTTGGCCGAGGCCTGGAAGATCTCGGCTCCGGCCGAGCCGTTGAAGCGCATCGTGTCGGTACCGCCCTGGCCCTCGACGACGTCGCTGCCGTCGCCGGGATCCCACTGGAAGACGTCGTCGCCGGCGCCGAGCAGGGCCACGTCGTTGCCCTGCTGGCCGTCGACGAAGTCGTCGCCGGCGCCTCCCAGCAGCAGGTCGGCACCGTTGCTGCCCAGGATGGTGTCGTCGCCGGCCCCGCCGTCGACGGTGATCCGGATCAGGGCGGCGAGGTTGCCCGTGGCCGAGACGCTGTCGTTGCCGCCGTTCGCGTTGAGGACGAGGTTCTCCGAGGTGCCGATGTCGATGGCGAAGGGGGCCGGGTCGAGGCGGTCGAAGCGGACGCGGGTCCCGTTGGCGGTGACGGTGAAGACCTCGGCGCCGCCGCCGCCGTTGACCTCGACGGTGTCGACGCCGCCGCCGCCCTCGTTGAGGTCGGTGTCGTCGCCGGGGTTCCAGACCATGCGGTCGTCGCCCGACTCGCCGAAGACCTGGTCGTCGCCGTCGCCGCCGGTCAGGACGTCGTCCTCGGAGCCGCCGAAGAGGAAGTCGGCGCCGCCCCGGCCCAGCAGCGTGTCGTTGCCCGACTGGCCGAAGAGCAGGTCGCCGCCCGAGCCGCCGGTGAGGACGTCGTTGCCGGTACCGCCGAAGAGATTGGCCCGGGGTAGCGCGCCGCCGGCCTCGTTGAGCGCGATGGCGTCGTTCCCGCCCTGGCCGAAGACCTGGATCAGCGCCGTGTTGGCGACGGTGGGCGTGCCGCCCGTGATCGCCACGGCGCCCCCGTTGACCAGGATGTTGCCCGCCGCGTTGCGGCCGAGCGCGATCGAATTGTCCAGCACGTCGCCGAAGACCGTCAGCACCCCGGCGGTCGGCGAGAAGCTCGCGACGACCGCCGGGGTGATGCGGATCTCCAGCGGCTCCGCCCCGACGAGCCGGAGCGCGGCCCGGGCCGGTCGCGGCCGACGACGAAGGGACTCACGACGCCCGAGCAGGATGCGAGACATGTCCCTTAACACGATGAGTCTCCTCGAAGTTGATGGAACCGCCAGGCGGGCCCCCGGTCATCGCCGAGGCCGCGCAGACCTCTCACGGGCCCTCCGCGAACGTCCGGGGAGGGCATGGCTCGCCTCGATCGGCGCGGCACGGGGACCGACCGGGCCAGGAGCCCGGATCATCTCGATGCGCACCCCGATCCCGCCGGCCGGGCCGATCGCAGGGATCAATTCATCGACACGGGGCACCCGAGCCGCCCGATCGCGGCTCGTTCCCGACCCACGGGCCCGGCTCCGCGCCGATGATTATTGAAGAGATCGCATTGCATGCCGCTCAGGCGACTCCTCCGCGATCCCCGGGACCGGACCTGCGCCTCCTCCGACCCGGGAGACAGGCCGGGGCAAAATCCCTCGAATGCTCATGGTCGTGGATGACTGCCTCACGACGCGGAGGCGCGAGGCGCGGCGTTGGGGCGCAAGCGGCTGGAAGCGGGGCGGCGGCGGCGCTGGATTTCAGATGGATCGCGAGCCACCCCCGGCCGAGATGACCATAAGGTCCATTATCAGACATTCGATCCCGGGCTCCGGGATAACTCCATCAAGGGTGAACCCGTCCTCGGCGGGAGGATTCCTCGGCTTTCTGTCCCGGGGTTGGGGTGGCCATAATGGGGCGCCGGCCCCGGATCGACCGGGGCCCGACCCGGACCTCGTCGGACCGATCATGAGCAGCATCCCCGAACTGACCGTCGCCGAGCAGGCCGCCCGGGCCGCCGGGACCGTGCTGGCCCGATGCTTCGAACGGGGCGTCGCCCATCGCTCCAAGGACGTCGGCAACCTCGTCACCGACGCCGACCTGGAGGCCGAGCATGCCATCGTCGCCGTGCTCCGGGAGGCGTATCCCGGGCACTCCATCCTCGGCGAGGAGGAGGCGAAGCACGGCGACCTCGACGCCGAGCACCTCTGGGTCGTCGACCCGCTCGACGGCACGAACAACTTCGCCCATCGCCTGGATCACTTCGCCGTCTCGGTCGCCTACTACCGGGGGGGGCGGGCCGAGTGCGGCGTCGTCCTCAGCCCGATCCGGGGGGACCTGTTCACCGCGGTCCGGGGCGTCGGGGCCTTCCGCAACGGCGAGCCGGCCCGGGTCGCACCCCACGAGACGCTCGACCAGGCGATGGTCGGCGTCGGCTTCTACTACGACCGGGGCGAGATGATGGAGGCCACCCTCCGGTCCGTCTCCGGGTTGTTCCGCCGCAACATCCACGGCATCCGACGCTTCGGCACGGCCGCCCTGGACCTGTGCATGGTCGGCTGCGGCCAGTTCGGCGCCTTCTTCGAATACCAGCTCTCGCCCTGGGACTTCGCCGCCGGGCGGTTGTTCGTCGAGGAGGCCGGCGGCCGGGTCACCGACTGCCTCGGCCGAGACCTCCCGCTGGCCGTCACCAGCGTGCTCGCCTCGAACGGGACGCTGCACGAGGAGGTCCTGGCCGTCGTCCGGGAGCACCTCCCCGACGATCGCAAGGGGTGACGCCCGACCGGCGATCGACCGGGCCGCCCCCCCTGCCCTGCCCCGTGGTCATTCGCGCCGGAGCACGCCCCGGCGGAACCGGTTCCCCTCGATCGTGTCCCAGGTCTCCCGCCGGAGGCTCGCGCCCGGGACCCGGGAGGCCGAGGGGAGGTCGAGGGCGACCGGGTCCGAGGGGCCGCCCCCCGGCTCGTCCCGCCGAGGGGTGCCCGACGCGTCCTCGACCCGGGCGACCTCGCGGTCGCTCCTCGGCAGGACCAGCGCCCCCGGGGCGTCCATAGCCATCGAGGGCGGGGGGATCGGCGGCGGGGTCGATGCCGAGGAGGCCGAGGAGGCGTCGGCCAGCACGGGGCCGGGCTGCGAGGCCAGGTCGAACAGGTCGACGAACTGGTACCCGTCCTTCGGCGGCTTCTCGAACGAGGTCAGCGCGGCGAAGTCGTCCGACGGGTTCGGCTCGATGCCGACCAGGGTCATGCGAAGCTCGGCGACCTCGGGGATCGTCAGGCGGACGAACCGGGGGATCTGGATCGTCTCCGGCGGATTCACCCCGTCGGACGGGCCGACCGGCAGGGAGACGGGCTGCTCGACCCGGGCCTGGGCGACGAGTTCCTTGCGGCCCTCGGAATAGAGCCGGTGCTCGACGATCCGCTGCTCGGCCACGTTCAGGACCGACTCCTTGACCATCTTCACGCCGTTGGGGAGGGTTCGGTCCTCGACGATCGTCAGCGTCGCGTCCGACTCCCCCCGCTCGATCGAGGCGTCGGCGGCGATCGGCTCCAGGCCGAGCACCTCGAAGATCCAGCCGGGCCGGACCGACGCGAGGAACGGGTCGGCCAGGCCCTCGGCCTGCGCGTAGCTGCCGATGATCATCTCGTGGGCCAGGTCGTTGGCGAACCAGAACTCCCGGTCGTTGGAGCCGATGTCCGCGACCGACATGCCCAGCGGCTTCTTCAGGAGGATCCGCAGGTTCCTCGGCCGCTCCATCACCAGCACGCCCTCGGCCGTGCCGCCGACGAACATCGACCGGCTCCGGCCGTTCTGGTCGGTGAAGGTGTCGACCTGGATCTTCAGGTCGGTCACCTTGAGCGCCTCGACCAGCCCCGCCCGACGGTCGTGCTCCAGCGCGACGCGGCGGGCGAGTTCGGCCGGGTCCGGCTGCTCGGGCTTCGGCGGGGCCTGGGCGACCTCTCGCCGGAGGAGATTCCCCTGGAACGAGCGGCATCCCGGGCCCGCCGAGGCGGCGAGCAGCAGGACGAGCGAAATCGCTGCGGTTGATCGGGACATGAGGCCCTACCGGCGGTTCGAGGAGCCGAGTCGGGATCGCTCGCTTCGCCTCGGTCGGAATCGGTTGCCGAGCGTCGCCGCGGCCGAGGGGTGAGTCCGCCAGGATGGGGTGGGCGAGGACGCGGGGCGCGATCGCTGAGGGGAAACGGACGGATCACACCACAATCTTCCCACCCGGGCAACCCGAACCAAGCCCGGACCCCCCGGAAGTCCGGCCGGACCTGCCGCGATCGCGGCCTGTGACGGTCGCCCGGCCGCGGGCCCCGTCGCGATCCGATCCGAGCCGAGGGCCCGGGGGCGGATCCCCCTCCCGGCCGCCCGGATGGGGGGGTCGTCGGGGGGAATGCGGCGCGGCCGGCCCCTCCCCGCGAGCGGGGAAGGGCCGGCCGCTTCCCGGGGGCCCGTCCCGTCGCCCGGGCCGATCGGCGTCGATCGTGCCCGACATCGCGAGGGGACCCTCGGGCCCGTCGGGCGGATTCAGGCCGACTGGAGGGCGGGCTGCCGGGTCCGCCGGGGCCGCCCGGCGGCCGACGGGCGGCGGGCGGCCGGCGCGGTCGGCGGCGTCACGTCGTCGAGCTTGCGGACGGCCCGGACCTCGATCTTGCGGACCCACTCCCGGGTGACCCCCAGGCGTCGGCCGATCTCCTTGAGCGTCATCGGCTCGCGGCCCTCGAGGCCGAAGCGGAGCGTGAGGATGGTCCGCTCCCGGTCGTCGAGCCGTTCGAGCCGCCGCAGCAGGTCCCGGCGGTCGTCGTCGACTTCCATCGACATCCCGGGGGCCTCGTGCGGGGCGGCGGCCTCGTCCAGGGCGCCGCCCTCGTCGGCCTCCCCCCCGCTGCCCGGCATCAGCCGGCAGGCGAGCAGGGCCTGCTCGACCATCCGACGCTTGGCCTCGGAGAGCCCGAGCGAGACGGCCAGGTGCTCGAAGCTCGGCGCGTGGCCGAACTCCCGGAGGTACGCCCGCTCGGCCCGTCGCCACTTGGTCAGGAGCCCGACCATGTGGGCCGGCAGGCGGATGGTGGCGGTGGTGGTGATCAGGGCGTGCCGGATCGCCTGCTTGATCCAGTGGCTCGCATAGGTGCTGAATCGGGTGCCGAAGCGGGGGTCGAACTCCATCGCCGCCCGGATCAGGCCGAGGTTCCCCTCCCCCACGAGGTCCTCCAGGGCCAGGCCCCGGCCCTCGAAGTCGCGGGCCACCTTGACCACCAGCCTCAGGTTCGCCCGGATCAGCCGGGATCGGGCGTCCTCGTCGCCGGCCTTCACGCCCCGGGCCAGCTCGACCTCCTCGTCGGCCGTCAGCAGGTCGTGGTCGCGGATCTCGCGGAGGTAGTCCCCCAAGGGGCTCGTGGTCGTCCGCTCCCTGGTGCAGCACCGTACCATCGATGGATGCTCCTCGTTGGTGTTCGGCCCGAGGCCTCATCGCCCGGGCCGAGCGCCCGTTGGCGTTCCCTGAGGCCGCCGACCCGCCCGTCCTGTCGGGGTCGCCCGGCCTCGATCGGTCTCGCGGGGGGCAGCCCCCCGCCCCACTCCACCGCCCCGTCCATGGCCTAACAAAGAAAGCTGCTCGTCATGAATCCCGCCGGATCGGGGCATCGTCCGTCGGTCATGACTGGGGGGTTGCGATCCGCCTGGGCGAGCGGACAAGAAAAAACGAAACGGCGAAATCCGTGGTTTCCCCGGGGAATCGGGCCGGATCGGCGGAATGCGTCGCCGGGGCGTCCGGGCGGGGGGTGGGTGTATGGGGATGGGATTCCGGAAAAGTGAGTGTTATTTAGGGGTGAACTTCGGAGGGCGATGGGGTAATCTTAGAGATGCGGGTTCCTGCGTCGGGGCGGACGAGCGATCGCCCCGGCGTCCCGGCCGGTCTCCCCTTCGGCTCCGGCCCCCCAGGGATTCGGCGAGACGTCGACGTCTCGCCGGGGGGCGAGGCGATCGGCCGTCATCCCCGGGGCGAAGGCACGATGAACGAGACTTCCTTCTCCGAGCTCGTCTCCCGGGCCAAGTCGGGGGACGACCAGGCGATCGGCACGCTCCTGGCCGAGTTCGAGGCCGACGTCCGGCTGGCCGTCCGGCGGCAACTGCCCCGGGTGCTCCGGTCGCAGTTCGATTCGATGGACTTCGTCCAGCTCGTCTGGACCAGCGTCTTCGCCGGGGAGGGCGTCGACCCGACCCGGTTCGAGAACCGGCAGCACCTGCGCGCCTACCTCACCGGGGTCGCCTGGAACAAGGTCCACGAGGAGTACCGCCGCCGGACCAGGACCCTCAAGTACGACCTCGGCCGCGAGGAGCCGCTCTACGTCCGCCGGGGAGGCCTGGAGCAGCCCCGGGACGTCCCCTCCCACGACCCAACCCCCAGCCAGAACCTCCAGGAGATCGACCGCCTGGAGCAGATCACCGCCGGCTGCAGCGACAAGGAGGCCGAGGCCATCCGCCTGAGGGGCCAGGGCCTGACCTTCGAGGAGATCGCCGCCCGGGTCGGCCTGAGCGAGCGGACCGTCCGACGGCTCATCGACGACACCCGTCGTCGCATGGAGGAACGCCGATGGCGCTGATGCCCAGCCCCGGTCGCCTCCCCCGGATCCCCTCCCCGAATCCCCCCGGCGCCGAGCCCCCCACCGACGCCGAACGACTCCGCCTCTGGACCGGGTCCGGCTCGGCCGGCACCACCCCAGGAGACGGGACCGGAACCGCCCCGGCCCTCGGCTCCGTCTCCGGCCTGGAGGCGATACTCGAGGAGTTCACCCGGCGCTGGGACCTCGGCGAGGCCCCCCGGGCCGAGCAGTACCTCGACCGCCTGCCCGGCGGCGACCCCGACGGCCCGGTCGAGCTGATCTACCACGAGTACTGCCTGCGGGTCTCCTCCGGCGACCGGCCCTCCCCCGACGCCTTCGTCGGCCGGTTCCCCGCGCACCGCGACCGGCTGCTCCGCCTGATCGCCCTGCGGGAGGCCCTGCCCTCCTTCTCCCCCGGCTCGGCCGAGGAGCCCGCCCCCTTCAAGCCCGGGGACGTGGTCGGCTCCTTCCGGCTGCTCCGGGAGCTGGGCCGGGGCGGCTTCGCCCGCGTCTTCCTCGCCGCCGACACCGAGCTGGAGGACCGCCTGCTGGTGGTCAAGGTCGCCGGCCGGCCCTCGGCCGAGCACCGCTACCTCGCCCGGGCGCCGCACCCCCACATCGTCCCGATCCTCCGGGAGCGGACGACCGACGACGGCCTGCAGCTGATCTTCATGCCCTTCGTCGGCGGCGCCACGCTCGGCGAGGTGCTCGTCGAGTCCCGGATGCGTTCCCGACGCCCCGACCGGGGCGCCGACCTCCTGACCGACCTGGACCTCCGCTCCGCCCCCGAGTTCTCCGCCGGGACCTCGGCCCGCCCGGCCCGGGAGCTGATCTCGGGCCTCTCCTACGCGCAGGCCGTCTCCTGGGTCGTCGCCCGGCTGGCCGAGGCGCTCGACCACGCCTACCGGGCCGGGGTGACCCACGGCGACCTGAAGCCCTCCAACGTCCTGATCGGCGGCGACGGCCAGCCGATGCTGCTGGACTTCAACCTCTCGACCGACTGGCAGCCCGACGCCCCCCCCGGCTCCCCCTCCGGGGAGGCCGGCGGCACCCTCGCCTACATGGCCCCCGAGCGCCTCCGCGCCATCGCCGAGCCCGAGCTCGCCTCCCCCCCCGGCCGGGAGGCCCGCCACCGGGCCGACCTCTACGCCCTGGGCCTGATCCTCCGGGAGGCCCTCACCGGCCGCCCGCCGCTGGTGCCCTCGCCGACCGACGCCTCCCCCCGATCCGGCCGGGATCTCGCCGCCCGACTGGCCGCCGACCGCACCGCCGGCGACCCCGACTTCCGCCCGCTGCTGGCCTCCATCCCCCCCGGCCTCCGGGTCATCCTCCGCCGCTGCCTCGCCCCCGCCCCCTCCGAGCGCTACCCCCTCGCCTCCCACCTCGCCGACGACCTCGACCGCTGGCGCACCGGCCTCCCCCTCGCCCACGCCCACCCCCCCCGCTGGCTGGAACTCGCCCGCTGGGCCCGCCGCCGCCGCCGCCCGCTGCTGGCGGCGGCGTTGAGTGTTTTGCTGGGAGTGGCCGGTAGCGGCGCCGCCTCGGTCGTCCAGGGCCAGGCGGTATCCCTGGATCTTCAACGGCGAGCGAAGTCGCAATGGCAAAGCTCCCTCGTCGACGCCGTGGCCGAGTACAGGCCGCTCTTCCTCGATCGGGCTCCCGATGCGATCGACGATGCCGAGGCAATCCTCCGGGCGTATGGTCTCCTGGACGAGGATGGCCCATCGTTCTGGGATAATCCGGAGATCATCGAGCTCGAAGAGCCGGAGCGGTCGGACCTCCAGTGCCTGATCCTCCACCAGGCGCTAATCCTCGGAGTTGAGGCGACCACCCCCGACTACGACGTGTTTCCCGAGGAGCGTCGAAGAGCCCTCGCCGTCATCAATCGCCTGCGGGGCCGGTATTCAATTGCTCCCCTGGATCGGGTCGCGGCCTGTTTGCGTGAGCAACTCCGCGATCGCTCCCCTTCGCCAGCCTCGAAAGAACCGCCGCCACCCTGGTTGGAGTCCTATCTCTCCGGCTGCCTGACCGAGGCGCTCTGCATCGAGGGCGAAACCGGGATGAAGGTAGGCCGGGGCCCGAGCAGCTTCCAGCAGGCCATGTCGGATTATCGGCAGGCCTTGTCCCGTCGCCCGGAGCTGTATTACCCCCGATACCGGCTCGCTGCGGTCGCGGTCAGGATTGGCGACTTCTCGGTCGCCGACGAGGCGATCTCCCACTGCCTTGAGCGTCGCAGGGATTCCGCATTGCTCTGGCTAGGCCGGGGCGTTTCCAAATCATATCTCGGAGCGGTCGACTCCGCGATCGCTCACCTGAGACAGGCCATCGATCTCGCACCCCGCTGGGAAGTCCCCTACCGCAACATCGCCCTCTTGGGCGTCGAGAGGGGTCGACCCGACCTGATCAGGCAGGCGGTCCAACGGTATCGGCTACTCACCCGTTCAAGCGGGCCGGCCCGATGGCAAACCCTCTGTAATCAGCTCGAACTGATCGCCGGACAGCCCCTCCCCCCGGAGTTCCGCCCGGTCGCGACTCGGGGAGTCGACCCGATCCGCCTTGGTCTCGGCCTGGACGATCTCAATACCCGCTTCGCACTCGCCAACCAGGCCCAGATCGCCGGCGAGTACCAGTGGGCAATGGACGGATATTGCCTGATCATCCAGGAGCAACCTGCTAACCTGCGAGCCCGGTATAACCGCGCCGTCCTTCTTCAGCAGACCGGACGGATGAATGAGGCACACGAGGAATATCGATTCGTGGTGGATCACCCCGATTTCGACGCCTTCGTCCTCCAAGAGCCCAGCACTCTCGTTTCGACGGCCGTGCTCTCTGGCCAGGCGGCCCGGGAGGCAGATTACGACTCATCGATTTACCTTGCTGAGGAGGCGGCCCGTCTCGCAAATCGGACGGGGCACTATCTAGGGGAAGCCTCCTATGCGCTCGCCCGGGCTCACGCCGTAGCCTCCTCGGCCGATCCTTCCCACCTCGGCCCTGCGGTTGATGCGTTACTCCAGGCGGGGCGTCAGGATCCTGACTTCATCGGGAGCCGATTCGCGCGGGATCCGATGTTCGACGGCCGCCACGCAGAGTTCGCCGAACTACTGGGTGGACCGGAATCCTTCCTCCCCACCCCCGACGGTCGGTGAGCAGGCGGGCGATCTGATCGGTATCCCGCCCCTCGCCAAAACAACGAGGCCGGCACCGGCGGGTGATACCGCCGAGGCCGGCCTCGCGAACAAAGTTCTGAAATAGGATCAGATAGGAACGTCGTGGCCGGGCTTGTCACCGATCGGCTTCGGGATCGGGTCGCCGTTGGGGTCGGTCGGGAGGGGCTCCTCGCCGCGGGCGACGGCGAACGTGGCGGTCGTGCTGGTGTAGGTGGAGATCTGGGCGGGCACGGCGGCGAGGGCGAAGGTCGAGGGGCTCAGGCGACCCTCGAGGAACTCGGGGGCGAAGCGGGGGTTCCGGCTGCTGCGCGAGGGGCGCGAGTCGCGGGCGGGGTTCGAGCGGAGATCCGGGGCGCGGACGGCGAACGGGTTGCGGAAGCTGGCCATTTTTGAACTCGTTTTTAAATGTGCGGACTTTAGAAGCGTGCGGGCGTTTCGTGACGTGCGGTCGTTTCGTCGCAGAGGCTTTAGTGGCGGAGCGTTCGGACGCGAACTGATCTGGCCGGTCGTTTCCTCTCGACCACCGTTGCTTGCGGTGGTCGCGTGTCGTACAGAAATATCATCGTGACTTCGGGCCAATTTAATCACTTTTCCCTCAAGTTTTTCGCCGGATTCCCCGGGGCCCCGGCGCCGGCCCGACCTCGCGTTTCCACAACTCCCCTCGCCGTCTATAATTCGGGGCATTCGGACCGCCTCGACAGGGACACCCCGCGCGGCCGGGGAGGGGGCGGCGGCGACGCGATCGGAGGCGCGGAGCATGGAGCGGCCGGCCCGCTGCACGCTGAGGGTCGAGGGGCTGGATTGCCCCCATGAGGTCTCGCCGATCCGAGGTGCCCTGGAAGGGGCCCCCGGCGTCCTCGGGCTGGACTTCGACCCGCCCGGGGGGACCGTGGCCGTCTCCTTCGATCCCGGCCTCACCGACCCGACCTCGCTGACCCGCCGAATCCGAGACGGGGCGGGCATGGCCGCCGAGCCGGTCGTCGAGGCACCGATGATCGCCCGGGGGTCCGAGGGCGAAGGGTCCTGGCGGGCCTTCCGTTCGAGGTGGGGGGCGACGGGCTCGTCCGGATTGGCGTTGGCGATCGGGGCGGCGGCCGACTGGTCGTCCTGGGCCGCCGGGGGATCGGGGGCGTTCGGCTGGGAGGGACGGATCGCCCTGGCCGGATACGCGGCGGCGGTCGCCCTGGGGGCCGTCGAGCTGCTGCCGAAGGCCTGGCGAGGGGTCCGGCAGCGTCGGCTGGGGATCCACCTCTTGATGACCCTGGCGATCCTCGGCGCCATCGCCCTGGGGGAGTGGGGCGAGGCGGCCACGGTCGCCTTCCTGTTCGGCCTGGCCGAGGCCCTGGAGGCCCAGAGCCTGGCCCGGGCCCGTCGGGCCGTCCGGTCGCTGCTGGAAGTCGCCCCCGAGACGGCCGAGCTGATCGAGCCGGGAGGCGGGACCCGGGTCGTCCCGGCCGACGCGGTCGGGCCGGGCCGGCGCGTCCGGGTCCGGGCCGGCGACCGGGTGCCGATCGACGGCCGGGTCGTCTCCGGCCGGTCGAGCGTCGATCAGAAGGCGATCACGGGGGAATCGGTCCCGGTCGACAAGGGGCCCGGAGACGAGGTCTTCGCCGGCACGGTCAACGGCGCCGGGGCCCTGGACGTCGAGGCCACCCGGCCCCCGGGGGACTCGGTCGTCGCCCGGACCGCCGCGCTGGTCCGCGAGGCCCAGGGGCGCCGGATGCCCCTGGAGCGGAGCATCGAGCGGTTCGCGGCCGTCTACACGCCGATGGTCGTCGTGATGGCGGCGCTGGTGATGGACGGCCCTCCCCTGGTCGGGACGATGCTCGGAATCCCGGCCGACTGGCGGGAGTGGTTCCTCCGGGGGCTGGTCGTGCTGGTGGTGGCCTGCCCCTGTGCGTTGGTGATCGGCACGCCGGTGGCGGTGGTCAGCGCCCTGGCCTCGTCGGCCAGGCGGGGGGTGCTGGTCAAGGGGGGCCAGTTCCTGGAGGCGGTGGGCCGGCTCCGGGTCTTCGCCTTCGACAAGACGGGCACGCTGACCCGGGGGGAGCCGAGCGTCGTCGAGGTCGTCCCCGCGGCCGAGGGCTGCCCCGACTCGATGCTCCGGGTCGCCGCCGCCCTGGGGGACCGGGGCGGGCACGTCCTCGGCCGGGCCATCGCCCGGCACGCCCGGGAGATGGCCCTCGCGGTGCCCGATGCCGAGGACTACCTGGCCCAGCCCGGCCTGGGCGCCACCGGCACCGTCGGGGCCACGCGATACCACATCGGCAGCCACCGCTATATCGACGAGGCGGGCCTCTGCGACGACGCCTTCCACGCCTCGCTCGGCGACGCCGAGCTCGGCCCCGGCACCGCCGTCGCGTTGTCGGCCCCCGGCGGGCCGCTCGGCTGGATCCGGCTGGCCGACCGCCCCCGGCCCGAGGCCGCCGCCGTGCTCGCCGAGCTGGCCACGCTCGGCCTCCGCACCGTCATGCTCACCGGGGACAACCCCTCGACCGCCGCCGCCACCGCCGCCGAGCTCGGCCTGGCCGACCACCGGGCCGGGCTGCTCCCCGCCGACAAGGCCGAGGTCGTCTCACGGCTCGACGCCCTGCTCGGCCCGACCGGCATGGTCGGCGACGGCGTCAACGACGCCCCCGCGCTGGCCGAGGCCCGGGTCAGCGTCGCCCTCGGCGGCATCTCCAGCGCCGTCGCCCTGGAGGCGGCCGACGTGGTCCTGATGGCGGACGACCTCCGGGGCCTCCCCTGGCTCGTCCGCCACAGCCGAAGGACCCTCCGGGTCATCCGCCAGAACATCGCCCTGGCGATCGGTCTCAAGCTGCTCGTCCTCGCCCTCGCGGTGCTCGGCCTGGCCGACCTCTGGATGGCCATCGCCGCCGACGTCGGCACCACCCTCGTCGTCGTCGCCAACGCCCTCCGCCTGCTCCGCCCGGGCGACCCCGGCCGCCCTTGACCGGCCTTCCACCCGACTTCGTGTGACTGCCGATCGGACTTTTCCCGATCTTGTTGATGCGGGGACGCCTCCCCCGCATCACGCCCCGGCCTCGGCGTCACCCTCGATTCGGGGGCGATGGGGAGGGCCTCTCACGCTCCTTGGCAACCCGAACGCGACGACCGGCCGGCGCACCGAAGGCGCACCCAGGCCGGCCGGATCTCCGAGACCACCCTCGGCGAAACAAACCCTATCGCGCCCGACGACGGTCGCCGGTCGTTCCCCCCACCCGTCGACCCGATCCGGTGGGCGTGCCCAGGCCATGACCAAACAAGCCCAATGGCTCGGGCCCCGGATTCCCGAAACGAACCCGAGCCCATCGACGCAACTCATTCCGGCAGAAACACAATCACTCCGATGATCGTCTCGAATTCGGGCGCACCGACCGGCGCAACCCGGGCGCACCGGGCGGTGATCATTCGCCCGAACCCTCCTCGAGGGTCATCGAGCTTCGGGGGCCGACGACGCCCCGCATCCGGCGCGAAACAAACCCAATCCGCCCGCCCCCTGCCGGGCGAAACAAACCCAAATCGCCCCGGGCTCGGCGCGAAACAAACCCAATTTGCCCCGGTCGCGGACGACCGGGGGGCGAGACGACCCCGCTCGGAATGGGGCCGTCACGGTATCGAGGAGACCCCCGCCGGATCCGGCTCGATCAGTCGACGCAGGCGACCGGGGTCGGCCTCGGGAACTCGACCGGGCGGGGAGCGGACGGCTGGGAAAGGGTTGGCGCCACCGTCGGCGCCGGGGCCCGATGGCGTCGGGGCCGGATGGTCCAGAGGATGCCGCCGAGGGTCAGGGCGCCGCCGAGGACCAGGAAGGGGGTGATCGCCTCCCCCAGGAAGAGGTAGCCCCAGACGACCGTCAGGATCGGCGCCGCGTTGCCGAAGGTGGCCACCTCGCTGGCGTCGAGCCTGGTCATCGCCAGGTTCTGGAACCCGAGGGCGAAGACCGTGACGATCAGGGTCAGGTGGGCCAGGCCCAGCCAGGCGGTGGCGGAGGCCGAGCCGATCGCCCCAAGGCCCAGCGGGGCGATCGAGCCGTCCCAGTCCATCGCCAGCAGGGTGAACGGCAGGTCGAGCAGGGCCCCGACCAGGAACGTGCCGGCCAGCGCGGGAAGCGCCCCATGCTTCCGGATCAACGGTCGGCTGACGGCCATGTACGCGCCCCAGGTCGTCACCGCGCCGACGAGGAGTAAATCCCCCAGGAGCCCCCGGGAGGCCTCGGCCGAGGCCCCCCCCCGCAGGTTCCCGAGGCCGATGATGAGCACCCCGAGCACGCTGGTCACGACCCCGACCAGCCGATCGAGCCTCATCCGCTCCTGCCCCATCCCGCAGGCGATCAGCAGCACGAAGAGCGGGTTCGTGGCGTAGATCAGGCCGACGTGGGTGGTCGGGGCCAGCCGGGCCCCGGTCAGGAAGAAGAGCTGGTTCAGGCCGACGCAGAAGAGGGCCGAGGCCAGGACCCGCCACCGGTCCTCCCGGATCATCCGCCAGAGGGCCCCCCCCCTGCGAGCGAACGGCAGCAGGCAGAGCCCGGCGACCCCGAACCGGAAGACCGGCACCAGGGGCAGCGGCAACTCCCGGACTGCCAGCTTGGCCGAGAGGGCCGTGGTCGAGCCGATCAGGACCATCAGGGCCAGGAAGACGTAGGCCGCCAGGTCAATCCCGCCCGACGACCGACTCGTACCGCCACCGCCGTCATCCTGCCCCGCCATCGATGGACCTCAGCTCGAAGAAGGAGAGCACCGCCTCGACCGGCCCTCGACGGGCCGCAACAGTCTCTATGGTAGGAGGGCGGACAAGGCGGGGAGGTTCGATTTCATCCGTGCTTCTCGGCGTCCTCGCCGGCCTCCTCCCGAGACCGACCGGGGCCCACGTCTTTCCTCATCGAGGCCCCCTCCCCCCCGAACCGGGGGAAAAACCGAGCGGCGAGCCGCCGAAAGGGATGAGGGCGGGGACCCGGCCCGGCACGCAGGGGTTCTCGCGTTCGTCTCTCTCGTTCCCGGGCCAGCCAGTCGTTGAACGCATCCGCGTTCCAGGACTCGTCCTCCGGCATGTACTCCCGGACCAGATCGGACCAGATCGATTGGGCCACCTCCTCGGCGGTCGGCAACTCGACCCCGGCCGGGCACTCCCGGACCGGGTCCGACCACGTCGCCGACCGGAAGTCGCCCGGGGTCGTCCAGCAGGACAGACAGCCGTCGCAGTACGCCATGAGCCGGCCGGTCGCCCTGCATCGGACGAGCACGACCAGCCAGCAGCCGTGGACGCAGATCTCCTCGACGACGGCCAGCATCCCGCCCCCCTCCTCCCGGGTCACTCCGAGGCCACCACCTTCAGCCCGATGATTGAGCCGATGAGCACCAGGAGCAAGACGATCCGGGCGGTCGAGAGCGGGTCCTTGAAGAAGGCGATGCCGATGATCGCCGTGCCGAAGGCGCCGATGCCCGTCCAGACGGCATACGCCGTGCCCAGCGGGATCGTCTGGATCGCCCGGGTGAGCAGCGCGAAGCTGAGGATGCTCAGCAGGAGGAAGCCGATCGAGGGGATCGGCTTCGAGAAGTTCTCGCTGAGCTTCAGGCAGGTGGTGAAGCCGACCTCGGCGAGGCCGGCGAAGATGAGGACGATCCAGGCCATATCCGTCGGGTGCCCCTGCTGCGGTGTCGCCGTCGATCGGGGCGTCGGGGAGACCTCTCCCCGGCGCCCCGGTGACGATGACGCCCGGGGAAGCCGGACGCAAGGCCAGATTCGACCGCGACGAGGCGGCGCTTCAGGGCCCGGCGGCCGAGGCGGCGGCGGCTCGGGGTGCCTGTCGGAGATCCTGGCCGCGCTGGAAGGCCCGCTCGCGTTCCAGCCGGGTCTGGTCGTGCAGGGAGCGGTAGAGCTGCTCCTCGGCCCCGGTGAACTCCAGGCCCCGGCGGCCCTTGACGGTCCGGGCGGTCTCGAACATCTGCTCCAGCTCGAAGCCGGGCGCGACCTTGCCCCAGAGGACCGCCGAGAAGCTCGGCACGTGCTTCGGCAGCAGCCAGCCGGCCGGCAGGACGTTGCACATCACGCCGATGCTGGTGCCGGTATTCAGCATGCTGCCCAGGCCGGTCCGGGTGTGGTCGCCGATGAAGCAGCCGACCTTGGCCTGGCCGGTCGGGATCGGGTCGCCATGCAAGGGGACCTCGACCTCGCCGTAGTCGTTGCGGAGGTCGCTGTTGGAGGTGATCGCCCCCAGGTTCACCCACTCGCCGACGTAGGCGTGGCCCAGGAACCCCTCATGGTACTTGTTCGAGTACCCCTGGATGATCGACGCCTCCACCTCGCCGCCGACCCGGCAGACCGGGCCGATGCTCACCGCCCCCCGGATGTTCGCCCGGAAGAGCTGCGTGCCGGCGCCGATGACGCTCGGCCCCTCGATCCGGGTGAACGGCTGCACCCAGACGTCCGGGCCGACGATGATCGGGCCGTTCGTCGTGTCGAAGACGGTATAGGGGTCGATCCGGGCCGACTCGTGGATCCAGAGCCGGTCGGAGGGGCCGACCAGGGCCATCGCCTGGAGGTGCCGGTTGGTGACGCTCGGGCCCTCCAGGGCGTCGAAGTCGTCCCGGACGGCCTGCTCGTTGAGCGAGACGAGGTCCCAGGGGCGGTCGACCCAGTGGCCGCCGACCTCGACGCCGTCGACCTTGGCCAGCAGGTCGTCGAACCAGTCGTCGACCCGGTTGGGGGCCAGGGCGACGGCCCGCTCGGGGCCGACGACGGCGCAGGCCGGGCGGCCCCGGCAGAGGCCCAGCCACGGGGGGTTCGGGCCGCCCGCCTCGGTCCCGTCGAAGCCGGCGGGGGGCACCCATCGGGCGTTGGCGACGATGCTCGGCCCCTGGGCGAGCCACTCGGGGTTGTTGAGCACCGTGTGCGGGTCGCGTTCCCGCGCGATCTCGGCCAGGTGGGGGCGGATCACCGCCGCCCTCCTCGCCGGCCCCGGGCCGACCCCCCAGGCCCGGGCGATCCGGTCCCCCAGCACGCCGGCCCCGAGTCGCAGCGCGTACGCCGGTCTCGTCAGGGTCAGGGGCTCCAGGCCGGCGACGGCCAGGTCTTCGACGATGCACAGGCGCATGGTTCGCTCCTTCCGGGTGCCTGCTCAGGGGTCTGGTCGCGGCCTTCCGTGGGCCTTCCCGAGGCCCGTCCCGCCCCCCGGCCGGTCTCGAAGGGTCGGATGATCGACCCCGGCGATCCTGCCCCGGTCGGGATGGGAGGTGCGAGCTCCGGGCCGCGCGGGGCGATTATAGCGGGGCCCCCGGGGGCGACTACCCCGATCCGGGGCGCCGGCCCGCTCCATCGCGAGGGGGGCCGCCGCTCACCGAACCGAGTGGAACTCGACCGCGTCGGCCTCTAGGTCGAGCATCGCCACCGTCCAGATCCGGGCCCGATGGAGGGCCCCGGGGTTGACCTGCCGGGTCGGGCCGTCCCGCTCGTCGAGCCGCTGATGAGAGTGGCCGAACAGGAGGTAGTCGGGCATCGACCGGATAAGCCGACGGAATTCGTCCGACAGGTGGCCGTGGGTGACGGCGATTCGACGACCGGCCAGCTCGAACTCCCCCGACCAGCCGAGCAGCAGGCCGCCGGTCGCCTCGACGGCCCGCTCGATCCCCTCGAGGTCGAAGTCGTTGTTCCCCAGGACGTACCGGCACGGCAACCCGGAGGAGGCGACGGCGTGGACCGCCCTCGGGCTCGTCAGGTCCCCACAGTGGACGAGCGACTCGGCCCCTCGGGCCGCCAGCAGGGCGACGGCCCCGGCGGTGCGGTCGATCTGGTCGTGGGAGTCGGACAGGACGCCGATGAGCATGCGAGCGATCTCCCCCGGGCCGGCTTGGCGGCCCGGCCGGCGGGTCGTAGAATACAGCACGGACCCCGGCGCGTCGGCCCCGATCGATGCCTCCTTCTCCCTTCTCTCCGGTCCAGGGGCCAGGCCGCTCGGAGTCCGACGTCCGCCCCTTGTGGGGGCGGAGTGCGACCGGCAGAGCGGAAACCGCCGGTCGCGGGAGCTTCAGCCCCCGAATCACGCGGACGACCCGCCCGACGGGACCCCCGAACGGACGACGTCCTCGATGTGCGCCGAGGCCCCCCGGTTCTGCCCGCGATGCGCGGGGAGGTGCCCCATGTTCACCAACGAGCACGACCGCCAGGCCGTCCGCCGGGACGACCCGGCCCACGAGTCCCCCCTGCCCCGCCTCCAGGAGTTCGGCGTCGAGGCCCCCGACCGGGGCGACGACCCGGCCGAGCCCCCCGAGGACGCGGTCTCTCGGTCGGCCGAGGCCCCCGACGCCGGCGACGCCCGCGCCGGCCTCCTCGACCAGGAGTACACCCACGGCCGGAGCATGAGTTGACCGACCTGCCCCCCGGATCGCCGCCGGGCCGCCCTGACCCGGCGGCCCGGCCGATCGGATGAGGGACCAAGTGGCCGAGGGCCCTCGGCCGTCCCGGTCGGAGGACCTGGGATCAGGGCAACAGTCGGGCCCGTTCCTCGGGGGAAGGGAGCCGGCAGGCTTCGGCGACGCCGAACCATCGGTATCGTCGTGCGGCGAAATAGTCGTAGGCCCGGTCCCGGATCGGCCGGGGGATGATCGCCCCGAGCCTGCCGAGCAGGGGCCAGGGGAATCGGAGGCGACGCATCACGCGGAGCACCGCCGAGGAGCGGTCGAAGAGCCGGCCCTCGTCCAGCAGGAGCATCGAGTTCAGGTCGGGAGGACCATGATCGGGGAGGCGATCCCGGAAGGTCTCCCCTTGCAAGGGGGCGAGCAGGACCTTGCCGTCGGGGTCGTGGTCGAGGACGAATTGGACCGACCGATTGCAGAAGCCGCACTCGCCGTCGTAGAAGACGATCGGCGCCCCGGGAGCGGCAGTTGATGCGGCCACGGTGGTCATCCGGTCCTCATTTCGGTTCGATCTCCCGGAACGGCAATCGGGCTCGCGATGACTCCGGGCCCCCTGGACTCGTCCTTACGGCTCCCATCCCGATTGGGGACCACCTCGATTATGGGCCGGTCGTCAAGTCGTTGTCCTGCCCGGCCCGACTGGTGGATCGACCTCCCGGCCGTGACCACAACAGGCAACGCCTCCACGACGCGGTGCCGGCCGAGAACGGAGGCCTCCCACGATGAGACGCGACGCGTCGGGCCGCCCGATCGACCCCCCGTCCCGGCCCAGGAGGGCGAGACGCAGACAGGCCCTCATCCTCGTCGCCGCGATCGGGGCGATCCTCTCGGCCCTCGTCCTGGCGTTCGCCCTCGTCTTCGGAGCGACCCGACCGAGGACGCAGGCGGAGGGGACGTTCGACGGCCCGCGGGGCCATCAAATTACGGCCCGGATCATCCGACGAAGCCACTCGGTCAAGGGCGACATCCAGGCATCCGGGCCCGGTTCCCCGAACGCGATGATGACGATCGACCTCTGGAACGGAGTGTAACCGGATTCCGAACCACCCCGGACCATCGACCTTTCGTATGACCCGGAGACGTCCGAGGTGCTCATGCGGGTCGGCCGGATACGGGCGGACGTCGGGGTCGCCGTCGGCCCGAACGGGCGGGTGGGGTTCCGGCCGAGGACCACGAACTTGCCCCCGCCGGGGAAGTGATCGGGCAGCTGGGGCCCCCCGTCCCGAGACGGATGCTCAGCTCGCCTGCGAGAGCTTCAGGGCGAACTGGCACTCGATGCGGCGGCTGTTGATGTCGATCGCCTCGAGGATGTCGATCACGGCGTCGGTGGAGATCTCCCCCTCGATCGCCCAGTTGAGGATCTCGAGGTTCTCGTCGCCCCGCTTGATGCGGCGGAAGATCTCGTCGAAGAGGGGGGAGGAATTGCGGAAGGCCCGGTGCAGGAGGCCGTAGTCCTCCCGATCCAGCTCGATCCAGAAGGCCCGACCCTGGAGGTGCTCCAACCATCGTTCCCGGAGGAACCCGTTCCAGTGCTCGCGGACCCAGCAACGGATGGCCCAGTCGCCAAGGTCGCGACCGGCCTTCTCGCTCATGATCCACTTGTACCGTCGTGCTTCTTCCTCGCCTTCGGCGAGGAGGCTCAGCGGCGTCGGGGCGTGTTGCATGTCCACGGACGGTGCACTACAAGGAGCCATCGTGACCTCCAGGCCGTCCTGGCCCGCTGCCTCGTCAAGGAATCATAACCGTGCAGATCCCGACTGCCAAGACTCCGACCAAGAAAGGTTGGACGACACCGCCGAGCCGCTCGACGGGCGGGCCGGATTCATTGTCTGCTTGCACGCACCCGAAAGGAGTGTCGTTTGAATCATACTCCGGTTCGACCCCGGCGCCAATCGCCACCTCGGGACCGCACATGGGATGCCGGGGCGGCGGCCGGCGGATGTTTCACGGGAACAACGGGTCGGTCCGGTCGTCGGCCGGGCGGACTCGGACCGGGGGTGCGAGGTGCGGGAACCAGGCGAGGTCCCGGCCGAGCAGGGCAGCCACGCCGCCGAGGCCGGCGGCGAGCGGGCCCCGGGCCGACTCGGCCAGCGCCCGCCATCGGACCCGGCCGTCGAGGTCCTCGCAGATCAGGTGTGGGCCCCGGCGGTAGGCCCTGAGCACGACGCCGTCCGGCCCGATCGCGAACACGCCGGGGGGGGCCGGATCCCGGCCGCTGGTCAGGGCGTGACCGGTCCCGTCGTAGGCGACCGCCCGGCCGTCTGGCGCCGACACCACCGCCGCCGACCCGGCCCGGGCCAGGTGCCAGGAGACCCAGGGGACCGGGGTTTCCCAGAGGATCCGGCCGGCCCGGTCGTGCCCCCGGAGGATCTGACGCTGTCGGGCGAGCGTGAGCACGGCCACCCCGGGGGGGGACCCGTCCGGGGCGGGGACCAGGCCGAGGGGCTCGCCGAAGCGGTCGTCGGGGCCCTCGACCGGGTTGCCGGCGGGGTCGAACAGGAGCAGCCGGCCGTCGTCGGTGGTGACGGCGATCAGGCCGTCGGGCCCGATCGCCAGGTCCTCGACGCCGGAATCCAGCTCCTTGCGCCAGATCCATCGGCCGGCGGTGGTGGCCCGGCCGACCCGGTCGCGTTCCTGGACGACGGCGAGGCCGAAGTCGTCGGGGCGGATCTCCAGGTGGGTGAGCTGGACGATGTTCAGGTCTTCCAGGCGCTTCCCGCTGTTGCGCCGGGCGTCGAAGAGGAGCAACTCCCGGTCGGTCGACGCGGCGAGCCAGCCGGGGGAGGTCCGGATCAGGCGGCCGACCCCCTTGATCGGCGGGGTCCGGCCGAGGCGCTTGCCCTCGGTGGTGAACAGCTCCAGGCGGTCGGCGTTGGTCATCAGGCCGATCCGGGGCGGGTCGTCCAGCAGGGCGAGCACGGCCGACTCGGCCCGGTCGTCGCTCTCGGCCACGGTCAGGGACCAGGAGGGGGTCCGCACCGGGCTCGACGCCGCCGGGGACCTCCGGACGGCCGACTTCGCCGCGGCCGGCGACGGCCGGACTGCCGATCCGGACGGCCTCCCCGGATCCTCCAGGTCGATCCGGGAGACCTCGCCGGTCGCCTGGCCGTAGACGAGCCAGCGGCCGAGCGGCTCCAGCTCCAGGGCGACCGCGGGCCTGGGCAGGGCGGTCTTCCACCGGATGTTGCCGGCCCGGTTGAGCAGGAACAGCTCCCCTTCCTGGGTGGCGGCGGCGATGGTCCGGCCGACGAAGTCGGGGGCGGCCAGCACGGCGGTGCCGCCGAGGTGGTAGGAGCCCTCCCCCCGGCCGTTGGCGTCGAACCGCTGGACGCCGTGGATGAAGCAGCTGGCGACGATCGTGCCGCCGTCGCCCGTCAGGGCCAGCCGGCCGACGTTGGAGAGCAGGGACTCCCGCCAGGCGACCTCGGCGTCGAGCCGGCCCCTCCCGGCGGGGATCAGCTCGACGCCGAACAGCGAGCCGTGCCCGGCGGCGCCGATGAGCCTCGGCTCGCTCGGCACGAAGGCGACGTGGGCCAGCGGCTGGAGCGTCTCGAACTCCCCCGACTTGCGGCCATATCGGGTGTAGAGGTGGGTCTGCGACATCCGGGAGGAGACCGCGACGTAGCGGCCATGCGGGTCGACCGCCAGGCCGATCGGGTCGGCGACGGCCTCCCGGTCGGCGATCAGCTCCAGGTCGGGGCCGAACAGCCAGAGCCTCCTCGACTCGCCGATCAGGGCGACCAGCGAGCCGTCGTCGCTGACCGCCCCCGAGACGATCGCGCCGGGGGCCCGGCTGGCCCAGATGCGGTCCCCCCGAGGGTCGTACATCGCCAGGCCGTCGGACTCGTCCCAGGTGACGATCCGGCCGGCCTCCCGCATCAGGCCGAGCCCCTTGAGCGGCGCGTCGGTCACCACGGTCCAGGCCAGCGTCGGCTGCATCCGGGATCCGGCCGGGGCGTCGGTCTGGGACATGGTCGGGGTTTCCCTCCCTGGGGGGCGACGGGCGGGCGGTCGATTCGGGCTGCCGGACGGCCGACGGCCGCGACGCCTCCCGGCCTCCCGCCTCCCGTCATCCGTCTTCCGACATTCTAGCCCCCCGCCCCGGCCAGATCCCCCTCCAGGGCCCGACGGATCGCCACCCGGAGCGCCGGGTCCTTCTCCGGGTCGCCATAGGGGATCGGGACCGGCGCCAGGCCCGGGTCATCGCCGGGGGGACGGGCGGAGGAAGAGACCTCGATGTCGGGGGAGACGCCGTGCTCGCTGTAGGGGCGCTCCAGCGGGGAATAGAACTTGGCGGTCGTCAGCTTCAACGCCGCGTCGGCCGATCGGAGCGGATAGATGCTCTGGACCGACCCCTTGCCGTAACTCCGCCCCCCGACGATCAGGGCCCGGCGGTGGTCCTTCAACGCCCCGGCGAGGATCTCGCTGGCGCTGGCGCTGTCGCCGTCGATCAGGACGGTGACGGGCATCCGCCAGGGGGCGGCGCCGGAGGCGGTGTAGTCGAACGTCTGGCCGGGGGCCCGGCCCCGGGTGGCGACGATCCTCCCCCGGTCCAGGAAGCGGTCGGCCAGGTCGACCGAGACGTTGAGGAGCCCGCCGGGATTGCCCCGGAGGTCGAGGACCATGTGCCGCATCCCCCGGGCCTGGAGGTCGGCGACGGCCCGGTCCATCTCCTCGACGGTCGTCTTCTGGAAGCTGACCAGCCTGATGAAGCCGATCCCCCCCTGGAGCATCGCGCTCGATTCCACGCTCTTGAGTTCGACCGGGCGGCGGGCCATCCGGACCGAGCGGGCCTGCCCGCCGGCCCCGAGCACCCGGACGGTCACCTCGGAATGCTCGGCGCCCTGGAGCGTCGCCGCCGCCGCGTCGAGGCCGAGCCCGGCCAGGGGCCGGCCGTCGACCTCGACGATCTGCTCGCCGGGCTTCAGGCCCGATTCCGAGGCCGGGCCGCCGGGGATCACGTTGACGAGCAGCAGGCCCCGGTCGGAGCCCTTCAGCTCGACCCCGATCCCGACGAAATTGCCGTCGATCTCGGCGTAGAGGTCGGAGAGCTTGTCGGGCGACAGGCAGCCGGAGTATTCGTCCAGGGCGTCGCAGGCGCCGTAGACGAATTCGAGGATGACCGCCGCGTCGGCCAGCCCGAGGGCACGCCGGCCGAGGTCGCAGCACACCTCGACCTGGGCCCTCGCCTCGCCCTTCGTCCGGGCCGACATGCGGCCCCGCTGGGACCGGAAGGCGTCCCGGAGCCATCGGACCCGGTCGGCCCGGTCCGGGGAGTCGGCGCCATGGGCGTCGAGGAAGGCGGGGTCCCGGAGGGCGACCTCCAGGTTGTCGAAGCCGTGCCGGAGCAGCGGTTCCAGGCGGACGGGGTCGACGTATCCGGTCTCGATCCGGTCGATCAGCTCGTCGAAGAGGGCGAGGGCGTCCTCCCGGGGAAGCCGGAGCAGGACCTCCCGGAAGCTGCGGTCCTCGTAGCGTCGGCCGAGCCGGTAGTGGGTCTCGCAGAGCCGGAGCCGGTGTCGGAGTTCCGTCCGGCTGGGCCAGCGTTCGAGGGCCTGCTCGTAGAGCGTGATGGCGGCCGGCCAGTTCCGGGTCCGCTCCAGCTCCAGGGCCCGGGCCAGGGCGTCATCGGGCGTCGAGGGGTCGCCCGGGGAGCCGAGGCCCTCCGGCGACGAGGGGGCGTCCCGCCGGGCAGTCGGCGGGACGAGGTCGGCCAGCAGGGCCGAGGCCGAGTCGGGCGAGGTGCCCGGCACGACGAGGGCCAGGGCCAGGGCGAACCATCCCGGGAAGGGACTCCGGATCAGGGCGAGCATCGGCCACGATCCTCCCGCTGCGGAGCGGGGCGGGGAGGATCGGGGGCCATTCGGGTCCGGGACGCCGCCGTCGGTGCCGGGGGCCGTCGCCGGGGCGACGGCCGGGGCCGGGGATCACGATCGGGGACCGTCGCCATCGCCGGGGCCTCCGTGATCCGTCCGCGCACCGATCCGTGGCTGCACGTCAAGGGAAGCGAATCATCCAGGGCGAGTGAGTCTGGGGCTGCGGCCGGGGTCAACCGCACGGGCCGTGCCGGACGCCACCTCGGGGGGGACCGATCCGACGGCATCGCCCGGCCATCCGGCCCGATCGGGGCGACCGTCCTCGGGGACACGCCCGTCACGATTCACTCTATCATACCGACTCGGCCCGGGAAGCGGCCGGGCCACGCCTCGGGCCGCCCGGAGGCCGTCCCGCCCGGCACGACCGTCAGAGGCGGACGGGATTCTCGCCGAAAGGCTGAAGTCCGCGTCCCGGCTCCGCTCGGAACCGGGGTGCGGATTGTAACATCGCCAACGCCGGGGAACCCGGCGAGGCCCCCCCGAGGACCGGCTCGGCCCGCGACCGGCTCAGGAGTGGGGTTCGCCGTCGGTGAGGAAGTCTCGGAGCTTGTGGTAGGCCCGGGTCTTCTCGTTGCTGACGGTCTTGGGGGCGACCCCCCAGCGCTCGGCGATCTCGGCGGGGGTCTCGCCGGCGAGGGTGGCCCGGATCAGCTCGGCCTCCCGGGGGCTCAAGGCCCGGTCGATCGCCTCGGAGAGGGCGTCGACCCAGTCCCGCTCCCGGAGCGGGGCGGAAGGGTTGTCGGGGCCGTCGTCGAGGGACCGGAGCTTGCGCTCGCGCTGGGCCCGCTTCTTGGTGGCGTCGATCGCCCGGAAGAAGACCGTGCCCTCCCCCCGCTCCCGGCTGAAGACCTCCCGGATGCCGAAGACGCCGACGGCGACCATCAGCTCGTCGAAGCCGGGGCGGCTGAGCTGCTTCAGCAGCGACAGGTAAACCGCCTGGGTGCAGTCGTCATGCTTCTGGGGGGGCAGGCCGGCCCGGGCCCAGGTGCGCGAGAGGTAGCGGTCGAGTTGGGAGAGCCCACCCCGGATCGCCTCCGGGTCGGCCGCCGTCCCGGCCGGGGGGCCGGGCTCCGGGGAGAGCAGCTCGGACGGGGAGGCCAGGTCGATCGCGGCGTCCCAGGCGTCGATCTCGACGCCCGGGTCGATCGCGCCGGGGGCGTCGAGATCGAGGTCGAGGGCCGAGGACGACCATTCCCCGTGCTCGGCGGGGATTGCGAACGGGGCGCCGACCAGGCCGCTGAAGAGGCGCAACGCCTCCAGGCCCTCGACGCCCGGCCGGTAGGCCCGGCTCGCCTTCCTCTGGTCCTGCTCGCTCACGGATCTCCCTCCGATCCCCCCGGGTCGTCGTCGACGGCCGGGGCATGCGGCCCAGTCCGGCCTCGCCCCCAGACCCATCCCGGACGGCCCGACCCGGGCGGCCTAATATCCTATCGAAACCGGATGACAGGACGAGTGCAATTCCCCGGATCATGACGGAAACTCGTCAATGCCGAGACTCATGCACCCATTGCCATCCTAGGGTGGTCGATCCCGTCGGTCAAGGATCGATCGGGCCTGCAGGGATCCTACGACATGGGAGGGTCGTGTCGTCGTCGGTCGTGGCCGGGATGGCCGAGGTCGGGTCCCCCTCCCCGGGGATGGGAGGGGGGCCCGACCGACCGGCCGGGCCGGGATCAGGACCGGTCGAGGCGTTGCTGGCGCAGCTGGGCCCGGGCCTCCCGGAGCTGCTGGGCGGCGGTGCCGCCCGGGGCGGCCGAGTCGCCGGGCAGGTTGAAGTCCGGCACGGCGAGGTTCGCCCGGGGGGGATGGAGGATGACCCGGCCCGAGGCCCGGGGAGAAGGGGTGTCCACCGGGACGAGCCGGTCGTTGACGAACCGGAAGAACTGGCCGGTGGGGGGCTCGCCCTGCCCCTGATCGGAGTGGGAGCCCCGCTGGGGGAAGCGGTTGGGGTCGCCGGCGAAGGCCAGGTCGTTGCCGGGGCTGGGGAGGAACCGGACGCGTCCCATCCGGCCGATCAGCTCGTCCCGGGCGGCCCCGCCCCGCAGGGTGTTGCGGCCGAACCAGCCGTGGAGCCGAGAGGGCAGGTCGTTGGATTGCAGCCGGTTGACCCCGCCGAGCCCGCCGTCGAGGGTGGTCAGCAGCGGCAGGTCGGGGGAGATGGTGATCGTGTCATTCGCCTTGGTCCCGTAGACGACCACCCGTTCCAGCTCGGAGATCAGCGGCCGGAACTGGTCGATCTGGCCGTTGACCGTGACCGAGACCCGGCCGTCGACCATCCCCACCTCGATCGTGTTGGGGGTGGGGTTCAGCAGGCGTCCCGGGGGCGGGGTGACCATGACGACCGTGCCCACCTGGCGGACCGCCCCCGTGTTCACCGCGCCGATGACGTTGAACGAGACGGTGGCCGGCTCGCTCTCCAGGTTCGGCCCCGGCGGGCCGACGTCCCGGACCCGGAAGCTCAGGGTGTCCGCGCCGACGAAGTTCCGGGGTGGGGTGTAGAGCAGGGTCCCGGTGTCGGCGTCGAAGTCGGTGACCGTCCCCCGGGTCATCGATTTGTCGAGGATGTAGGTCAGCGTCTGGCCCGTCTCCGGGTCGCCGGTCATGCCGATCAGCTGGACCGGCTGCGGCGTGTTGACCTGGACGGTGAGCTGCTGGCCCTGGGCGGTGGGGGGGGTGTTGATCATCTCCCCCTCGGCGACGCGGACCGTGGCCGTCGTCTCCGCGCTGGCCAGGTTCGGCGTCGGGGCGCCCACGTCCCGGACCCGGTAGGTGAAGACGTCGTCGCCGCTGAAGTTGGTGTTCGGCGTGTACCGGAGCGTGCCGGTCTGGGCGTTGAAGCCGGCGATCGAGCCGTTGACCGGGGGACCGGTCAGTTCGAAGACGAGCGTCTGGCCCGAATCCGGGTCGCCCGTCTGCCCGGCCAGCTGCACCGTGACGGCCTGGTTCTGGTCGGTCTCCACCGTGACGGCGGTGGCGGTCGGCCGGTTGTTGGTCGTGACCGCCAGGCTGAGCTTCTTGGTGTCGAAGTTGGCGACCGCGTCGAGGCTGCCGGCGCGGTTGACCTGGTCCCGGACCCCGACCAGCAGCTCGATCGTCCCCTCGAAGCCGCTGTTCGGGGTGACGGTCACCCGGCCGGAGGCGTCGACGGTGGCCGTGGCGTTCTGGACCGGGGCGAAGGTCCCGTCGGACGCGACGCCGCCGCCGACGGCATAGGTCAGCTGGTCGCCGGGGTTGGTGCTGACGGCCGAGAGCTGGAACTGGGCCGCCTGGCCCGGGCGGGTGAGCTGGTCCTCGACCGGCCCGAGGAAGGGGCGTTGGTTCTCGGTGTTGGCCACCACGCTGACCTGGAAGGTCTCCACGTCGGTCGAGCCGCCGTCGGCCGCCGTCACCGTCACCGTGGCCGACTCCCCGGCGGTGGCCGAGGTGGTGTCGATCAGCAGGGAGCCGTCGGGGCTGGCCTGGGCGACCCGGGTCCCGGTGATCAGGATCGGGGAGACCGGCGCGTCGACGTTGTTGCGCGAGACCTGGGTCATCTGGCTCAGCACGCCGAAGCCGTCGACCAGCTGGCCGAAGATCGTGTGCTGGAAGTCCAGGAACCGGGGGGAGCCGGTGGTCACGAAGAACTGCGACTCGTTGGTGTCGTCCCCGGCGTTGGCCATGGCGAGCTGGCCCTCGCCGGTGAAGACCAGCGGCGCCCGGAACTCGTCGGCGAAGGGGAAGCCCGGCTGGTTGATGTCGCCGGTGCCGTTGCCGTTGGCCGAGCCGCCCTGCACGATGAACTGGTCGCCGGGGAAGCCCGAGGCGATCCGGTGGAAGTTCTTGCTGGGCAGGTTGGTGAAGTTCGGATCCGGGTTGGTCGTCGGCGAGGTGTAGAACCCCTGGTTGACCAGCGCCTGGATGCGTCGGGCCGTGATCGGCGTCAGCTCCTCGAAGAGCTGGAAGGTCAGCGTGCCGGAGAAGGCCGGATCCCCCGCCCCGCTCGAGGCGTGCGACACGTCGATCGACAGGAACGGCCCGTTGATGACCGAGACCCGGACATCCGGGTTGTCGGACGAGGCCGTGAAGGCCTGGTCGTCCGCCCCGCCGTCGAGCCGGACCACCCGGCCCAGGTCGGCCGGGACCGTCAGGTTTGCGATCGGCTCGAGCGAGGCGACCAGCAGTTGCCGGGCCTCCAGCCCCTCGAGGCCGGGGCGCCGGGCCCTCCGCCGACCGGCGGAGGCCTCGCCGGTCCCCAACCACCGTCGGATTGACCCGCCTCGCTTGCGATCCCGCATCGGACTCCTCCCGCCCCTCGGCCCTTCCCTCGACGCGACGCCGCCGTCGGCGCCGCCGCGCGATCGTTCCAGCCCTTCCAATCGGCCGATCCGACCCGCCCGCTTGAGGGCAACCGGGCCCGACCGGCCCCGGCCCCGGCCCGATGCAAGGCCGGAATCGCCGCGAGCGATGCATGATCGCGATCGGCCCTCGCCTCGACGGGGCGGGGACGAGGAGGCGGCGTCGGGCGTGCCGGGGCCGGGAAATGGAGTCGGGGGGCGACGCCTTCCCTGCCCGGGTGGGGCAGGGAAGGCGTCGCCCCCCGATCGGGGATCTTCGAGGGTCGGGGCGACCCGGCCGGCCTTGCCGGCCGAGACGCCCCGGGGGCCCGGGCGGGGCGGGGGTGGGGTCACTCGCCGCCGGTCTTGGGCAGGGAGAACTGGGTGATGGTGAGGCCGTCCTCCTCCATCACGCTGTAGCTACCGCCCTGGGAGAGGTACTTGGCGAAGACGGAGAACTCGGGGATCTTGGTGACGTCGATCAGCTCCGAGAGGTCGGGCATGTCCTCGCCGGCGCCCCCGGCGTTGCCGGCGGCCTCGATGGCCTGCTGGAACTGGCCGCTCTTGAAGGTGTTGTAGACGGCCCGGGCCTGCTCCTCGGGGCGATTGAAGGTGAAGGAGGAGACCTGGCCGGGATACTTGCCGGCGACGGCCCGGAACTGGGAGTCGTCGGCGAGGGAGCTGCCGCCTCCCCGGAGGATCTGCTCCAGGAGCGGGGCGCGGCCGGTGGCGAAGAGGTAGCCCTTGGCGATGGCGATGCTCACGTTGCCGTCGAGCTGCAACTGGGGGGCGCCGGGGGCGGCGGGCAGCTCGGGCAGCTCGACGTCGTAGATGGTCGTCCCCTGGAAGTCCCGCTTCTCGGGGGCCAGGCCGGCGATGGCGAAGACCTTGTTCAGGGTGGTCTGGAAGGCCTGCTCGTCCTCCAGGGCGATGGCGACCAGGCCCCGCTGGCTCTGGGCGTCGATCTCCTCCCCCTCCTCGGCGAAGTCGGCGATGATGGAGACGCGGTCGCCGATCGGCCCGAAGATGTCCTGCTGGAAGCGGATGGTCTCGCCGCCGGGCCCCTGCAGGCCGCGCTCGACGTTCTCCAGGGCGCCGGGGAGGAACATGTTGACCAGGTCGCCCAGGGCGGTGTAGGCGGCGTCGAGATCCCAGCTGAGGGTCTGGTAGCTGGCGACGGTGGCGGGGACCCACGGCTCGGGGGTGGCGTCGATGGGCGGCATCTGGAAGAGCCGGAGAATGCCGGAGCGCTGGCCGGGGGCGTAGACGAAGGTCTTGGCGACGGAGTCGAACTCGCCGGTGGCGAAGTCGACCGTGCCGCCGACGGCCTTGAGCTGGTCGACGCCCAGGGTGCGCAGCAGGGCCTCGGCCTGGCCGGCCTCGCCCCCCTGCTCCGCGGCGGCCTGGACGACCAGCTGGATCGCCTGCTGGATGTCGATGTACCAGCAGACCTGGCTGTCGGTGCCGAGCTTCTCGCCGAGGGCCTGGTAGTTGGCGCTGGCGGCCAGCGAGTCCTCGCGGCCGCCGGCGTTGGCCAGCAGGTCCTTCATCGCGTCGATGCCGACGCCGATGAAGTAGACGCTCCCCTCGCTGGACCAGACCAGCGGCGGGCTGTCCTCGGCCGGGGGCTGGATGATGTGCAGGGTCTTGCCCTGGAACTCCTCGGTCCGGGACTGCCCGCCGGCCTCCTTCTCCAGCTGCTCGGTCCCCTTGGTCATGATCTCGTCCATCCGCGCGGCATTCTCGCCGGCGTCGGCGACGAGGATCGCGGCGACGGGGATCTCGGCCTCGGCCCGGGTGACGGCCAGCCAGGCGGGGCCCTGGGGCGTCTCGACCAGCTCCTTGAGCGTCACGCCGATCCGCTGCTTCAGCTGCGTGTTGAGGTCGTCGAGCTTGGTGCGGATGTCCTCCAGCAGGGGCTCCATCGCCGGGTCGGCCAGCAGCCGGCCGAACTGGCTGTCGCCCAGGGCCTCGCGCAGGTCGCTGGCGCTCGAGACCTTGACGATCGCCAGGGTCGAGCCGGGCAGGGCGTTCTCGCCCGGGACCTGGGCCACCGCGGGTGCGGCCGTCGCGAGGACGCCGAGCAGGGCCGAGCCGGCGAGCACCCGAATCGGGGATCGCATCGAGGAATTCTCCTTCCCGTTGAGGAATGGCATTCTAGAGAGGGGCAGGCCTGCCTCCCTCCCCGGACCCGGTCCGGGTCTCGGGGCGGGCACGGCGGGCCGATTCGGGCCAGGGCCGGGTTCGACCGGCGATGGCCCGACGAGGACAATGCGAGGCCCGCCGGCGTCCGGCCGGCGAGCCTCAGGTCAGGGGAACAGGTGCAACTTCCGCGCCTTCCGGGCCCCGGGGGCCTCAGCGCCCCGACCCGGGCCCCGCGGCGGCCGCCGGCGACGCCGAGGACGCCGCCTCCGGGGGTGCCTCGGGCTTCCTCCGGCGGGGGGGGTCGATGTAGCGGTAGCCGCTGTTGGGGTTGTCCTTGTCGTAGGCGAAGGCGTCCCGGTTGCGGAGGAAGTCCTTGACGTAATTGATCGGGATGGCGAAGCCGAGGTTGTCCCCGGCCGACGCCTTCATGTTCGTCACCCCGATCACCTCGCCGCGCAGGTTGAACAGAGGGCCCCCCGAGTTCCCCGGGTTGATCGCCGCGTCGGTCTGCAGGTACACCAGCCCCTCGAAATTCCGGTTCAGGGTGCTGAGGATCCCCTGCGAGACGCTGCGCTCCAGGCCCAGCGGGTTGCCGACGGCGAACGTGCCGTCCCCGGCGTCGAGGTCATCCAGCGTACCCAGCACGACGTGCTCCAGTTTCAGCCCGTCCTGCGGCGGCAGCTTCAGCAAGGCCAGGTCGAGGAACGGATTGACGGCGATGATCTGGACGTCCTCGATCTTCTTGCGGCGCCAGCCGCTGGAGGTCCTCTGGTAGAGGATCGCCGAGATCCGGGTCTCCCCCTCGATCACGTGGGCGTTCGTCACGGCGAAGCCCTCCGGGTTGATGATGAACCCGGAGCCGAGGCCCGAGGGGGTCTCGATCGACACCACCGCCTCGCCGAAGGTGTTGACCAGCTCATTGACCGGCCGGGGGTCGAGCGATCGGGCCTCGTAGAACCCGTCGGCCGGGCCGGGGGAGGAGGCCGGAGCCGAGGAACCCGGCGGCGCCACCTCGCCGGGATCCCCCCGGCGGAGGACCTGGTCGAGCGGGACCCGGATCAGGTCGTAGCCGACGTCGACGTAGATCGCTTCGGCCTTCTCGGCCAGCACCTCGCCGACGATCTGCGAGCCGCTCTTGAGGACGATCCGCTCGGCCTCGGGGGCCGCCCGCCCGAGCGCGTCCGACCCGGGGGCGATCCCCAGCACCGCGGCGACGAGGAGGGGCAGGGCCCGACGGGCCGGCCGCGGTTCGTGAATTGCGTTGCGTTTTCGCATGTAATCCTTCCTGATGCGATCGTGCCGCCATTGTAGTCGGGGGCCCCGGCGTTTCAAGGCTCCGGCCCCCCGAGCGTCGGCACCGTCCCGGGCTCCGAGGCCCCGGGCCCCTCGCCCAGCATCGCCCCGAAGCCCCCGGTGGCGCGGACGGTCGTCCGGTCCCCGTCCCCGTCCCCCGCCGCCGAGACGATCAGTGCCTCGACCCCCTCGGCCTCCTCGGCCAGGGCCAGGCCCCGATCCGGCCCCAGCACCGAGAGGGCCGTCGCCAGTCCGTCGGAGGTCGTCCCGTCGGGGGCCACCACCGTGACGCTGCTCCTGCCGGTCAGGCCCAGGCCGGACCGGGGGTCGACGATGTGGGAATAGCGGACGCCGTCGATCTCAACGTAACGCTCGGCGTCCCCCGAGGTCGAGACGGCGGCGTTGCTCAGGCTCAGGAAGCGTCCCGGCCGACGGGCGGGATCCAGGGGGGCGATGCCGACGGTCCAGCCGTCCCGCCCCGGGGGAGGGTCGCCAGCGACGACGTCCCCGGCCCCGGCGACCAGGGCCCGGGTGATGCCGAGTCGCCGGACCTCGGCCAGCGCGGCGTCGCTGGCGTACCCCTTGGCGATCCCGCCGACGTCGAGCCTCATCCCCTCCAGGGTGAGCCGGACGGTCCGGGCCCCGGGGTCGAGCACCAGCTTCTCCCAGCCGACCCGGGAGAGTGCCTCGTCGAGCCGGTCCCGGGGTGGGAGCGTGCCGTCCCGCCGGGCACGCCTCCAGAGCTTGACGACGGGGTTGATGGTCACGTCGAAGGCCCCCCCGGTCCGCTCGGAGAGCTCCCGGGAACGCCGGAGCACCTCGAACAGGTCGTCGCTGACGGCGACCGGGGGCCCGCCGGCCCGGTCGCTCAGGCGCATCAATTCGCTGTCGACCTTGTAGTCGCTGAGGGTGGCGTCGAGCCCCGCGACGCGGTCGAAGGCGGCCCGGGCCGCGCGGCTGGCGAGCGCCTCGTCGTTGCAGTAGACTACGAGTTTGAACTCGCTGCCCATGTGGGTCTCTCGGAACTCGAACCGATCGGGCCCCTCCCCGGCCGGGGCGTCCGCGGCCCATCCCCACAACGCCGCGAGGCAGACCGCCGCCATCCGCCGACCTCCCCGGGGCCCGGCCGCCGCCGATCCGAAGGCCCCGACTTCCACCGCAACCGACCGTTCCCGTCCGATCGAGGAGTCCATCGTACGATGACCATCCCGCTGTCAATCGGCAGGGCCGGGGCCGTCGCGGCCTCCTGCGCCCTGCTGCTCGCCGTCTCCCCGGCCCGGGGCCAGGACGCCAAGTCCCCCGAGGAGATGAAGCCCTATACCGAGACGATACCGGGGACCGACATCTCCTTCGAGATGGTCCCGATCCCCGGCGGCACCTTCACGATGGGCAGCCCCGAGGACGAGCCCGACCGGATGCCGCACGAGGGGCCCCAGCACCCCGTCACGGTCGGCCCCTTCTGGATGGGCAAGCACGAGGTCACCTGGGACGAATACGACGAGTTCGCCTTCAGCTTCGACCTCCGCCGCAAGGAGCGCGAGGGGGTGAAGGACGAGGACCAGCCCGACAGCGAGCTGGCCGCCGACGCCATCACCCGGCCCACCCCCCCCTACGCCGACGAGACCTTCGGCCTGGGCCGGGAGGGGCAGCCGGTGATCTGCATCACCTGGCACTCGGCCATGGAATACTGCCGGTGGCTCTCGGCCAAGACCGGCCACACCTACCGCCTGCCCACCGAGGCCGAGTGGGAGTACGCCTGCCGGGCCGGCACCACCACCGCCTACCACTTCGGCGACGACCCGGAGCTGCTGGAGGAGTACGACTGGTTCTTCGAGAACTGCGAGGGGCCGCAGCCCGTCGGCACCGGCAAGCCCAACCCGTGGGGCCTGTACGACATGCACGGGAACGTCGCCGAGTGGGTCCTGGACCACTACGTGGCGGACCTCTATAGTCGGAGGTCGCAGGACTCGCCGACCGTCCGGCCGGTGGTCGTGCCGGACGAGTTCGAGTTCCCCTACGTCGCCCGGGGCGGGTCCTGGGATTACGACCCCTGGGACTGCCGGAGCGCCTCCCGACACGTCTCCGACCCGATCTGGAGCGTCCAGGATCCGCAGCGACCCCAGAGCATCTGGTGGCACACCGACGCCACCTTCGTCGGCTTCCGGATCGTCCGGGCCTTCGACGAGCAGCCCGAGCTGGTCGGCCTGCAATCGAAGATGATCAAGGGCAAGGGCCCCCAGCCGTCCGGTCCGGGCGGCGACTGAGCGAGGCATCGAACGGTCCCGGGAGCACCGGGGACGGTCGCTTCGATCCGATGGCTCGGAGACCGTCCCCGATCCCCCCGGGGCCCCCGGCTGGCGAATCCCCTCTTCTAATCGTCAGGGAGTCCAAGAATATGACCGGTCCCAGGCCGTCCCGCCGCAGCTTCCTCCGCAACTCGGCCGTCGCCGCCGTCGGCACCGCCTCGATGGCCCGCGTGCCCAACGCCTTCGCCGCCGGATCCGACGAGATCAAGGTCGGCGTCATCGGCTGCGGCGGCCGGGGCACTGGCGCCGCCGAGAACATCTGCGAGGCCGCCAACGGCACCCACAACGTCAAGATCCACGCCCTGGCCGACGTCTTCCAGGGCCAGGTCGACAGGTGCGCCGATCAGCTCTCGAAGAACGACGTCGTCGGCGAGCGGTTCGACGTCTCGGATGAGCGCCGGTTCGCCGGCTTCGACGCCTACCAGCAGGTCATCGACAGCTGCGACCTGATCATCCTGGCCACCCCCCCCGGCTTCCGCCCGCAGCACCTGGAGGCCGCGGTCGCGGCCGGCAAGAACATCTTCTGCGAGAAGCCCGTGGCCGTCGACGGCGCCGGCATCCGCAAGGTGCTCGCCGCCGCCGAGGAGGCCAAGAAGAAGGGCCTGGCGATCGTCACCGGCACCCAGCGCCGCCACCAGGCCGGCTACATCGAGTCGATGAGGAAGATCGCCGAGGGGGCCCTCGGCGACGTGATCACCGCCCGGGTCTTCTGGAACCAGGGGAACATCTGGGTCCGCGACCGCCAGCCCGGCATGGACGACATGGCCTACCAGCTCCACAACTGGTACCACTTCCTCTGGCTCTGCGGCGACCACATCGTCGAGCAGCACGTCCACAACCTCGACGTGGCCCGCTGGGCCTTCGACGACGCGGTGCCCGCCTCGTGCGTCGGCATGGGCGGCCAGCAGGTGAACACCGAGGCCGGCTTCGGCCAGAGCTACGACCACTTCGCCGTCGACTACGCCTTCCCCGACGGCCGACACGTGATGAGCATGTGCCGCCAGATCAACGGCTGCGCCAAGGACGTCTCGGAGTACATCGTCGGCGCCAAGGGCACCGCCCACCTGATGCCCAGCAACTACAGCTTCCCCGACGGCCGCCTCCGCGTCCGGGACGAGCTGAACCCCTACGTCCAGGAGCACATCGACCTGCTCGACAGCATCGCCTCCGGCGAGCCGATCAACGAGCTGGAGCGGGTCGCCCACAGCACCCTGATGGCGATCATGGGGCGTGACTCCGCCTACACCGGCAAGGAGATCACCTGGGAGGAGGCCCTGAACTCCTCGCTCGACACCTTCCCCTCCCAGCTCCAGTGGGGCCCCCGCCCCGAGATCATCGTCCCCAAGCCGGGCGTGACCGACTTCGCCTGAGCCGAGATGACCCCCGATCCCCCAGGGCCCGCGGCCGATCCCCGGCCGCGGGCCCTCCTCGTTTCCGACCGCAGCCGCCCTCGACGGCGAAGGTCGGGGGAGACTCGACGGGGTTGCTCCCGGATCTTCCCCTCCCGGTCCGGACCGGGGGCCGGCCGGTCCTCCGGTCGATCCCCCTCTGGAGCGGGGAGGATTGAGCCCGGGTCACGCCTTGCCCTTCGCCTCGGCGATCGGCCCGTAGAACTCCGGGCGGCGGTCGGCGAAGCGGTCGACCTCCTGGACGCCCGGGATCCGGACCAGCTTCTTGGTGCGGGAGAGGCCCGGGTCGAGGTCGGCGATTAGGATCTCCTCCGCCGTCGGGCCGCCGGAGGCGAGCACCAGCCCGGCGGGGTCGACGATCGAGCTCCGGCCGATGAACGGGATCCCGCGCTCGGTGCCGACCCGGTTGACGGCCATCACGAACACCGTGTTCTCGATCGCCCGCACGATCGGCAGGTGCAGGGCGGCCGGCTCGCTGCTGGGGGGCCAGTTGGTGGGGAGCACCAGCACGTCGGCCCCCCGGAGGCTCATCACCCGGGCGGCCTCGGGGAAGGTCCCGTCGTAGCAGATGTGCAGCCCGAGCCGGAGGCCCGCCGCCTCGACCACCCCGAAGGGCCGGTCCCCGGGGTCCGCGAAGCGGTCGACCCCCATGAACGGCAGGTGCACCTTGCGATAGCAGGCCAGCTCGCCCGAGGGCCCGACCAGCGCGCAGGCGTTGAACAGGCGGTCGCCGTCCCGCTCCAGCATCCCGACCACTGCGAAGACCCCGAGGTCGGCGCAGGAGTCGGCCAGGAGGTCGAGGCTCGGCCCGGGGACCGGCTCGGCCTGGGCCATCGCCTCCTCCCGGGAGTCGAAGCAGTACCCGGTCAGGGCACACTCGGGGAAGACGACCACGAGGGCGCCGGCCCCGGCGGCCTCGGCCAGCCGGGTGCGGATCACCCGGAGGTTCCCCCCCCGATCCCCCAGGACCGGGCCCATCTGCACGGCCGATACCCGGACGCTGCTCATCTCGCGGGCTCCCCGATTGCCTTCCGCCCCCGTCGTCCTCCCCGAGCACGCTACCACGACCTCCCCCCCTCCGGCCACGGGCCGATCGCCCCGAAGCGGGCCGGGGCCGCTGGCCCGATGCCCGGCGCCTCGCTAAGATGGATCGCTCCCGAAACCCCCCCGAGTTCGCCGATGCCCTGCTTCGCCGACGACCTCCGACGGTTCGGTCCCGAGTCCGCCGCCCGGGTCACCCGGGAGGAGGCACGCGCCTACTGCGCCGGGCTGACGGCGGCCCACTACGAGAACTTCAGCGTCGTCACCCACCTGACCCCCCCCCATCTCATCCCCGCGTTCCAGGCGGTCTATGCGTTCTGCCGGTGGTCCGACGACCTGGGGGATGAGGTCGGCGACCGGTCCAGGGCCACGGAACTCCTCTCCTGGTGGCGGGGGGAACTCCGGGCGATGTTCGAGGGCGAGCCGGCCCACCCGGTGATGGTCGCCCTGCGGGGCGTGGTGGAGGAGTTCTCCATCCCGATCGACCCGTTCGAGGCGCTCATCTCGGCCTTCGAGCAGGACCAGGTCGTCACCGACTACGACTCCTATGAGCAGCTGCTCGACTACTGCACCCGGTCGGCCGACCCCGTCGGCCGGCTGGTCCTCTACCTCGGCCGGGCCCATACCCCCGAGAATCGGGCGCTCTCCGACGCCACCTGCACCGCCTTGCAGCTGGCGAACTTCTGGCAGGACGTCTCCCGGGACCTCGACCTCGACCGGGTCTACCTCCCCAGGGAGGACCGCGAGCGCTTCGGCTACCCGGACGAGCACCTGAGGGCGAAGCGGTTCACCCCGGGCTTCGCCCGGTTGCTCGCCTTCGAGGTCGACCGGGCGAGGGCGCTGTTCCGCGTCGGGGCCCCGCTGGCCGGCCGGATGCCCGGCCGCCTGGCGATCGACGTGGAGCTGTTCACCCGGGGGGGCCTGGCGATCCTCGACCGGATCGAGGCCCAGGGCTTCGACGTCTTCCGGCGCCGGCCGACCGTCGGCAAGGCGGCCAAGCTCGGCCTGCTGTTCCGGTCGATCCTGGCCCGATCGCTCCGGTCGGGGGCCGGGAGGGATCGCCCCGACCCCGGGATTCGGCGGAAGGACCCGGCCGCCGTCGCGGCCGGCCCGGCGGAGGGCCGCCGATGACCGACGCGCTCGCCGAGAGCTACCGGTTCTGCAACGCCCTCTCGCGCCGGGAGGCGAAGAACTTCTACTATTCGTTCCTGCTGCTGCCCCCGGGCCTGCGGCGGTCGATGTGCGCCCTGTATGCCTTCCTCCGCCACACCGACGACCTGGCGGACGAGCCGGGGACGATCGGGGCCAAGCGGGCCTCGCTCGTCGGGTGGCGATCGGGGCTCGACCGGGCCCTCGACGGCGCCCCCTCGCTCGACTGGCCGGGCCTGCCCGCCCTGGCCGACGCGGTCCGGCGACACGCGATCCCGCCGAGGTTCCTGCATGCGGTGATCGACGGCGTGGAGATGGACCTGGAGCCCCGGCCGTTCGCGACCTTCCAGGACCTGCACGGGTACTGCTACCGGGTCGCCTCGGCCGTCGGGCTCTGCTGCATCCACATCTGGGGCTACGACTCCGAGGGCGGCGAGGCCGAGCGGCTGGCCGAGTCGTGCGGCGTCGCCCTGCAACTGACCAACATCCTCCGGGACGTCCGGGAGGACGCCCAGCTCGGCCGGGTCTACCTGCCGATGGAGGATCTCGACCGCTTCGGCGTCTCCCCCGAGGAGCTGACGGCGACGTCGCCGAGCGACCGGCTCCGGGAGTTGCTCGCCTTCCAGGGGGAGCGGGCGTACGGCTTCTACGGCGAGTCGGGGCCCCTGATCCGCCTGGTCGCCCCCGTGGGCCGGCCGGTGCTGGCGGCGATCGTGGGGATCTACCGGGCCCTGCTCGACGAGATCGCCCGGCGGGACTACGACGTGCTCGCCTCCCGGGTCGCCCTGCCCGCCTGGCGGAAGGCGGCGATCACCGCCGGGGCCCTGGCCGGCCGCCTCTCCCGCCCGCGACCCCGACCGGAGGGCCTGACCCCGTGATCGAGGCCCGACCCACCGACCCCGACCTCGACCCGCCGGCCGCGGGGACCGGCCGCCGCCCGAGCCCCCCCCGGGTCGTCGTCGTCGGCGGCGGCCTGGCGGGCCTGGCCGCCGCCTCCCGACTGGTCCGGCTCGGCCTGGAGATCACGCTGCTGGAGAGCCGCCCCCGGCTCGGCGGCCGGGCCTCCTCGTTCGTCGACCCCGCCACCGGCGAGCCGGTCGATAATTGCCAGCATGTCAGCATGGCCTGCTGCACCAACCTCGCCGACTTCTGCCGGCGGGTCGGCACCGCCGACCTGTTCCGTCGCGTGCCGGAAATCGTCTTCCTCGACGATCGGGGGAGGACCTCCCGGCTCCGGGCCGGTCCCTTGCCGGCGCCGATGCACCTCACCGGGAGCTTCCTCGCCGCGAGGTACCTGACGTTTGCCGAGAAGCTGCGCGTCGGCTTCGGGATGGCCTGCCTGCGGTTCGCCGGCCGGGACCGGCCCGGGGAGTCGTTCGACGCCTGGCTCCGACGCCACGGCCAGACCGATCGCACGATCGAGCGCTTCTGGGGCACCGTCCTGGTCTCGGCCCTCAACGAGCGGCTCGACCGGATGGACGTCGGCCACGCCCGCAAGGTCTTCCTCGACGGCTTCCTCCGCAACCGGACCGGCTTCCGGATGGAGATCCCGACCGTCCCGCTGGGGGAACTCTACGGCGTCCGGCTCAGGCAATGGCTGGAGGCCGAGGGGGTCGAGATCCGCCTCAAGGCGGGCGTCCGGTCGATCGAGGTCGACGACGAGGGAGGTGCCGTCTCGGGGGTGACGCTCCGGTCCGGGAAGCTCATCCCGGCCGACTTCGTCGTGCTCGCCGTGCCATACGACCGGGTCCGGGCCCTCGTCCCCGACCGCGAGGCCGGGCGGATCCCCGGGCTCGACGGCCTGGGACGGATGGAGTCCTCGCCGATCACCGGCGTGCATTTCTGGTTCGACCGGCCGGTCTGCCCGCCGCAACTGGAGCACGCGGTGACGGTCGGCCGGCTGATCCAGTGGGTCTTCAACCACTCGGCGATCCAGGGCCGGGAGCCCGAGGGGGGCGGCCAGTACCTGCAACTGGTCATCAGCGCCTCCTACGACCTGCTCCCCCTGGACAAGGTCGCCATCCGGGACCGGGTGCTCGCGGACCTCGCCTCGATCTGGCCGTCGGCCAGGGAGGCCAGGCTCCTGCGATGGTGGGCGGTCACCGAGCACGGCGCGACCTTCTCGGTGCGCCCGGGGGTCGAGGGCCTCCGGCCCGATCAGCGGACGCCGATCGACGGCCTGTTCCTCTCCGGGGACTGGACCGCCACCGGCTGGCCGGCCACGATGGAAGGGGCCGTGCGCAGCGGGTACCTCGCCGCCGAGGGGATCCTGGCCGACCTGGGCCTCCCCCGATCCCTCGTCCGTCCCGACCTGCCGACCGCCCCCCTGGCCCGGCTCCTGCTCGGCCGGGCGGAGACTCGCCCGCCCATCCCCCCGGGGTCGGCCCGGCGTACCCCCCTGGCCCGCTGATCCGGATCGGCCCCCCCTCCCAGGACGGACGACGGCTCATCGGCCGGACACGCGCAGCTTCCGGAAGCGATGGAGCGTGCCCCGAGGCCCCCGGGAGGGCCAGACCGCGATCGCCAGCAGCACCGCCCCCAGCCCCCCGACCGCCAGGGCGGCGTAGCGGAGGGTCGGGACCCCGCCGAGGTCCGAGACGACCCAGAGGGCGTTCATCCACATCCAGGCGTTCAGCGCCAGGTCGTCGTCGAGCCGGGGCCCTCGTCTCCGGTCCAGCAGCAAGAGCAGCGCCCCCGTCGCCAGGGTCAGGCCGGTCGCCAGGTAGGCCGGCCAGGCGAGCTGGGCGAGCCAGAGCCCGTCCATGGCGAACCAGGCGACCGAGTTGACCGGGTCGACGACCCGCTTGGAATACATCGAAGCCCGCTTCATGGCCCTTGCGCCCCCCCGCCCGGCATCGCGTCGTCCCGCCCTTCAAGTGACAGAGAAATCGGCGGGAGCCCCGGTTAGAATGGAGCTTTCGCCCCGGCGTCGACCGGGAGCCTCCGCAACTCCCTCCCGACCCGCCGGAAAGGTCCGATGGTGAACCATCCCCCCCTGCATGTCGTCGCCTTCGGCCGTCCGGGAAGCGGCAAGAGCAGCCTGGCCGAGCGTCTGGGAGAGGCCCACGGGTTCGCGATGGTCCGCACCGGTGTGCTGCTCCGGGACGCCGTCCGCCAGGGCGACGCCCTCGGCCGGCAGGTCGAGGCCCTGCTCGCCGCCGGCCGCCTCGTCCCCGACGACCTCGCCTACGAGGTGCTGGCCCGGGACCTCTCCGCCCTGCGACACAACCGCCTCCTCTTCGACGGCTTCCCGAGGACCCTGGGGCAGGTCCCGCTGATGGCCCGGCTGGAGCAGGCCGTCGGGTTCGAGATCGAGCGGTACGTCGAGATCGCCGTCTCCCCCGACGAGGCCCTCGCCCGGATGGGGGGCCGCCGCGTCTGCCCGACCTGCGCCGCCACCTACCACCTCCGCAAGAGCCCGCCGAAGGCCGAGGGCGTCTGCGACCGCGACGGCACCCCCCTCGTCGGCCGGGCCGACGACGCCCCGGAGGTCCTCGGCGTCCGCCAGGCCGTCTACGACGAGCACACCGGCCCCGTCGTCGAGCACTACCGCCGCACCGCCCCCGACCGCTTCGTCGCCATCGACGGCGAGCAGCCCTTCGAGGAAGTCTCCCGGGACCTGGAGCGGGCCCTCGGCCTCTCCTGAATCCCCCTCCCCTTCTCCCCGATCGCGGGAGCGGGCCGGGGCGAGGGGCCAGGACCGGGACGCCGGTCCTCTTGCTCGATGACTCGATCCCCACCCCGACCGGGCCCGGCCCACCCACCGGCCCCCGAGGGGGAGGGCCGGGGCGAGCGCCGGGCGTGGCGAGCCGGTCAGTCCCCGAGGACCGGCCAGGCCCCGTCGTGGCCGAGCCGATCGGCCAGCTCCGAGGCCCATCGGTACGAGGCCGGGTCCGTCTCGTCGTCGACGGTGACGGGCCTCGGGTAGAGCAGGCCGATCCCCCGATCGAGGTCCATCATCCGATCGAGATTGAGGAAGATCGGCCCACCCTGAAGCGTCTCCGGCACCTGTCGGAGCCTCACCCGGCGGACCCCCGGCTCGAACGCCGCCGCCCAGACCGCCAGCGGGGCCTCGGCGCGGGCCGCCGTCAGGTCGATGGCCGCGTCGGCAAGCTCGGGGATCGCGCCGATCGCGGCGATCGCCCGGCGGAGATCCCAGGTCCGCATCCCCGCCAGACTCTGCCCGATCAGCGGGAACCGGCGTCGGAGGTGCGTCCCCTCCTCCTCGGGCCAGGCGGTCGCGCCGATGCCCCGGGTGAAGACGAAGACGATCGGCACGCCCGGATCCTCCTCCCCGGCGATCGCCCGGAAATGGCGGAGGGCGTCGGCCGGTGAACCCGATCCCTCCGGAGGTGCCTCTCCCCGGGCGACCGGCTTCAGTTTGGCGATCAACGATTCGGCCAACTCGTCCGGAATGACGATCAGGTTGACCCGATCCGGGTCTTCCCCCGACGGCTCGGCCAGGATCAGCAATTCCAGCCGGATCCCGGGCTGCGAGGTGTACTCGATCAGGGAGACGGCGACCCCGTCCCGCTCCCCCTGGGCGACCCGTTCGACCTGGAGCGGGGCCGCCTCGTCCGGCTCCGGCCAGCCGTGGAAGACCTCCTGGCGGAGCGAATCGAGCCAGGACGATCGGAGCGATTCCCAACGCTCGGGCGACTCCGGCACCGGCGGTGCCTCGGCCTTCGGCACGAACGATTCGTCGATCGAGGCGTTGCGAGCGTCGCTCGGGATCGGCTCGTCGACGTCGAGCACCTTCAGGTCCTCGATCGGGACGTGTCGGTCGGGCTCCTCGATGTCGCCGGGGTCGGTCGGCTGGCCCTTGAGCCAGGTGTTCATGAAGGCGAACGAAGGGTGTCGGATCTCCTCGGTGTCGGCATGCCCCCCCTCGCCGATCACCAGGCCGAGGCGGTCGGCGGCGTCGTACCAGCCGTAGACGGTTTCGAGCTGCTCGTAGATGCGTCGGACGCCGGCCTCGGGGAAGATGGGGTCGCGGTTCGTGTTCTCGACGAGCAGGGGCTTGGGCGCGACGAGGGCGGCGAGAACTTCGAAGTCCCAGCGGTCGGTGTTGACGAGGTACATGCAGTCGCAATGCCCCTCGATGACGCCGTCGGCGTGGGCGCCGGTCGGGCCCCCTTCGAGCAGGTGATCGTGGAGGTCGGTGATCCCGGCCACGGGGATGACGGCGGCGAGACGGTCGTCGAGGGCGCCGAGATACCAGGACATTGCGCCTCCCCCGGATCGGCCGGTGACCCCGATGCGGTCGGGGTCCACCTCGGGCCGGGATTGCAGGTAGTCGATCGCCCGGATGCCGTTCCAGACCTCGACCCCGGCCGGGGTGTAGCCCCGGGACTGCCACCACCACTTCCCCTCCCGGTAGGTGCCGTGGTGCAGGCCGGGGACCTCGCCGAGCTGGAGCGTGTCGACCACGAGGCAGACGTACCCGTTCGCCGCGTACCAAGAGGCGTGGTGCTGGTAGTGGGCCTTGCAGCCGTAGATGACGCCGTCCCGGACCACGTTCGCGTGGCCGCAGACGTAGAGGATCGCCGGGAGCCGCTCCCCCTCCGCCACCTCCTTCGGCCGGTAGAGGTTCGCGGTGACGTACAGGCCGGGGGAGGATTGGTAGAGGATCCGCTCGACGACGAAGTCGGGCCGGTCGACGGTCCCCCGGATCTCGACCTCCAGGTCGGTCCGCTCGGGCATCGGGTCGAGGCCGAGCATGGACCGGAGTCGGGCCTGCAATTCGGGCCGACGGGCCTGCCACTCGTCGAGGGAATCGATGCCGAGCAGCGGCTCGGCGGCGATCCGATCGACCTCGGCGGCGAAGTAGGCCGAGAGCGGGGCGTCGTCCCCATCCTGGGCGGAGGCGGGCGGGGCGAGGGCCAGGCAGAGGAGGGTGGCCGCGGCGATCCGGGGGGGGCGGGGCATGATCGGGTTCCTCCGGTCGGGGGGCGTCGGGGGGGTCAGCCGCTGTTGCTGGGGAGGTCTCGACGGTTGAAGAGGACCAGGGCGAGGATCGAGCCGGCCGCGAAGACGCCATAGAGCGTCGCCAGGTCGAGGTACTGCTCCCGGGTCCCCTCCAGGGTGAGGCCGACCGGGCCGTGGTACTGGAATGCGGAGAGGTCGGCCACCCACTCGTAGTCCTCGTACTGCCGGGCGAAGATCAGCGCGGCGATCCCGCCGAGGGTGATGCCGAGGCCGAGGATCCCGGCCCGGGCCCGGGACAGGTCGGCGGCCGAGATCGGCAGGGTGTAGCCGAAGACGGCCAGGCCGAGCCCGGCGATCGAGCCGACCATCGGCAGGTATTCCAGCGGCCCCGGCCTCGCGTTGAGGCGGAAGATCCACCCCGAGGCGAGGTGCCCCCCCGCCAACGCCAGGCCGAGCAGGGCGAAGGCGATCGCCGTGGCGAGGATCTGGGCCAGCAGGTAGGTGGACCTCCGGACCGGCCGGGAGAGGGTCAGGTCCAGCGTCCCGCGCTCGATCTCGCCGGCCACCGCGGCCGACGCCCGGGAGATCGCCCAGCCGAGCACCGCGAGGAAGATGAGCGGGTGGTTGGCGATGGCCACCTGCATCAGCAAGGTCGGCGAGTCCTCCCGGGAGACGGCGAAGATCCGGTCGTTCGGCACGCCGAAGGCGGAGTAGATCACCCCCCCGGGGGGCCTCCGCCTCCTCCCCCCGTCCGGGCCATCCCCATCCCCCTGCCCTTCGGGGTCGTCGGCCGAACCGGCGTCGGGGCCGTCGTCCCGGGTCACCTCGGAGGCGGGCTCGGTCTCGGGCTCGGGGGGATACTGGTAGGCCGAGATGCCCCAGTCCCAGAGGATCGCCAGGCTGAAGAAGGCGAGCGTCGAGGCGATCAGCGACCATCGCGTCTCGCCGAGCTGCTTGAAGGCGATCGTCAGCAGGGCCATCATCGGTCCTCGGGGTCGAGCACGGCGCTGGGGCCGTGGTAGCGGTCGTAGAGGGCGCGGAGGTCCTCGGTGCCGATCGCCAGGTCGGCGACCGGCTGGGAGGCGAGCCACCCGAGCAGCGGCAGGGCCGGTCCCCGATGCTCCAGCAGCAGGACCTCGCCGTTGCGCTCCCGGACGCCCAGCTCCAGTTCCTCAGGGAACGAGGCCGGCGGATCGCCCTGGAACCGGACGAGCAGCAGCCGGAGGTTCCGCCGCCGCTCGTGCATGTCCTCGACGTGCATCAGCCGGCCCCGCCGCATAATCGCCACGCGGTCGGCCACCTGCTCGACCTCCGAGAGGACGTGGCCGGAGAAGATCACCGTCTGGCCGGCGTCCCGGGCCTCCCGGACGAGCCGGAGCACGTCGTTGCGGGCCGAGGGGTCGAGCGCCGAGGTCGGCTCGTCGAGGATGAGCACGTCGACCGGGTCGGCGAACGCCTGGGCCAGCGCGAGCTTCTGCTTCATGCCGGTCGAGAAGGTCCGGACCTTCTTCCCCAGGTCCAGACCCATCACCGTCTCGGCCAGCGCGACGGCCCGGTCCAGGCCCGAGCCGCCCCTCAGGGCGTTCAGGTATCTCAGGAGCTGGGCCCCCCGGGACGCCCCCGGCAGGCGGACCTCGCCCGGCAGGTACGAGACCCGGCGACGGACCTCCAGGCTGTGCCTCCAGCTATCGAAGCCGTCGACCGAGGCCGAGCCGGCGGTCGGCCTCAGCAGGCCGAGCAGCATCCGGATCGTCGTCGTCTTGCCCGAGCCATTGGGCCCGAGCAGGCCGAAGACCTCCCCACGCCGGATCTCCATCGAGACGTCCCGGACGGCCCGGGACTTCCCGTAGTGCTTGGTCAACCCCTGGGTGACGATCATCCTCGATCCCCGGCCCCGACCGGTCGCCCCGGCCCGCCTCCCCCCTCGGGGGCGGGCTCCCGGAGCGACCATTGTAGTGCCCCCCTCGCCCCGAAGCGACGAGGAGGGTCGGGAGCCGGGCCGATCCGATCGGCCTCCGGGAGGTCGATCAGAGGCGCGAGAACTCGTCCCTCGGGTCGTCCTCGGCGCGATAGGAGACGATCACGTCGGCCCACTTGTATTCCGGGGGCGGCGGGTCGAGCCAGCCCTTGTCCCGGAAGACGTTGACGATCGTCTCGAACAGGGAATACCGGCCCTCGACCCGGATGTCGTAGGCGCGGTATCGGGGGTTGTCGGGGTGGGTGGGCGGTCGCTTCCGCCAGGCCTTCACCAGGTCGACGTGCTCCCCCCAGCGGACCCGGTGGGTCGTGGTCGGGAGCCCGACCGGGAGGGCCTGGGTGGGGAATTCCGCGGATAGGCTGCTCATGGTCGTCGCCCCCCCGGAGATTCCATCGCCGGGGTGAGCCCTCGTCTACCGGATCTCCTAGGGAATCCCATCCGGGGGAATCGGCCCCGATCTTCCCCCACCTGCCGGGGGGGCCTCGTCGATCGGGCCCGCTCGAAGGAGCTTCGGGCGCGGGCCGTCCCGCGCCTTCCCCCACGATTATCCGACCTTACGCACGTCGACGCCCCTCTGGGACGGTGACGCGTCAAGAAATTCTCCGGTGTTTTAACTCAGTGTCAAGAAGAGATTTGCAAATCGAAATCGGCATCGTATCCCGCATGGACGCCCGCTTCCGATTTCCCAATCGTGCTCGATTTGACGCAGTCCTGGATGCGTGCGGGATGCGGCCCCGGGGGGTGTAGGCGACGCCGATCGGCGCGCGACGCCCCCCATGCGGGGGCGTCGCCTCGTCCTCGGGCGAGGGAAATCGATCAGGCCGCCACCCGGCCCGGGGGCGTGGCCTCGTCCTCGGGCAGGAGGTGCGGATGCACGACGAGGTCGTAGAGCAGGATCCCGGCCACGCCGCCGACCAGCGGGCCGACGATCGGGACCCAGAAGTAGAAGTCGTGCGTCCGGAAGGCCGAGGGGCCCCAGCCGAGCAGCATCGCGGCGACTCGGGGGCCGAGGTCCCGGGCGGGGTTGATCGCGTAGCCGGTCAGGCCGCCCAGCGACAGGCCGATCGAGAAGACGAGCAGCCCGTTGAGCAGCGGCTCGAAGTAGCCCCGGAAGTGGGCGTTGCGGCGGTCGGAGAGGGCCCGGACGCCGATCAGGAGCACGGCCGTCCCGAGCGCCTCGCTGAAGACGTTCCGCCAGGTCACCCCGAACGCGGGCGCCGTGAAGAAGACCCCCGCGCCCCCCGCCGCCGGGCCGGCCAGCCGGCCCTCGGCCATCGCCCCCCGGGTAATCCCCTCGGCCTGCTCGAACGCCCGGAAGGCCTCGGCGTAGTCGACGTAGACGAGCATCGCCCCGACGAAGGCCCCGAGCACCTGCGCCCCCCAGTACGGCAGCACCCGACCCAGGGGGAACTGGCCCCGGACGGCCAGGGCCAGCGTCACGGCCGGGTTGATGTGGCCGCCGCTGAGCCGGCCGCTCAGGTAGACGCCCAGCGCCACGGCCAGGCCCCAGCCGGTGGTGATGACGATCCAGTCGGCCTGCTTGCCCAGCAGGACCACGGAGGCGACGACGCCGTCCCCCAGCAGCACCAGCAGCGCCGTGCCGAGGAACTCGCCGATCAGGGCCGATTTCAGCGGAGGTGGATTCATGATCGGAGCAAGGTAGTCCCCCCCCGCCACGGCCGCAAGGGGCGTCTCACCCCGGCCCTTTTGGCCGATCACCCCTCGCCCAGCTCCCGGATCCGAAGCTCCCGGAATTCGACCCGGCCGTCGTGGCATTGCAGTCCGATCCGGCCGGCCTCCCGCCCCAGGCCGGTGTGCTCCGATTCCAGCTCCGGGTGGCGGTCGATCCGGTCGTCGACCACGGTCCGGCCGTTCAGGACGATGACGACCCGGGGGCCGACGGCCCGGATCTCCAGGTCGTTCCACGCGCCGGGCGGCTCCAGGTGGCCGGGATCGGCCGGGGCGACGTGGTAGATCGACCCGCAACGCTGCCAGGGCTGGATGTCGGCATAGCGGGGGTGGCCGTCGTCGAGGATCTGGATCTCCATTCCCGTCCGGGAGATGTGCGAGGTATCGGCCGGGGCCCGGAGGTAGACGCCCGAGTTGCTCCCCGGCTCCGCGATCCGGAACCGGAGGCGCAGCTCGAAGTCCCCGAAGTCCCGGTCGGTGCCGACCCAGCCGCCCCCCTTCCCGTCCATGACGAGGCAGGAGTCCTCGACCTTCCAGGCGTCCGGGTTCTGGCCGCCGAAGCGTTCCCAGCCGTCGATCGACTCGCCGTCGAACAGGGGGGCGAACCCGGGTTCGTCGGTCGGCCTCGGCGCGTCGTCCCCGGGGGCCAGGACGATCGCGATCAACGTGGCGAAGGCGGCGGTGCAGCTCATCGGCAATCGGCCTCGATCTCGGAGGGATGGGTCGGGTCGGGTCAGGTCGAGCCCCAGGGCCGCACGATCGCCGCGCCCTCCAGGCTCGGGTCGTCGGTGGCGGTGATCCGGAACCGGAGGCCGGGCTCGACCGGCACGGGCAGTTCCAGCCGGAGCCTCAGGCAGGTGCAGTCCCGCTCGCTGATCGAGCCGAGCGGATGGCGTCGGACGACCTTCGCACCCACGTCGGCGGTCCGGATGTGGGCCTCCCAGGCCGAGCCCTCGACGCAGCGCTCGAGGAACTCGTCCACTCGATCCGGGTCGGCGACGGTCACCAGGGCGTCGACCCGGTCGACTTCCCGGGCGTCTGGGTCCTTGCCGGGCATGGGGTCGCTCCCTCGGGCTGCGTCGATCGGTCTCGATCCCCGGGCGGTCGGCGTTCCTCGCCGTGGCGGCCTGTCCTCCCGGGCCATCGAGGAGCGGAGCGGGGAGGAGGGGCCTCAACGGGCGGGCCGGATGTCACGACGGCCCGGGTCGGGCCGACTGCTGGGCGATGGCCGCGGCGTAGGAGACGAGGTCGCCCCCCTCCCGGGCGTACTTCGCCAGCAAGTCGGGTCGGCCCTCCTCCCGGCAGAGCTGGATCAGGCCGGGGCAGAGCAGCAGGCCGTCGGGGACCCCCCTCAGGTGCTCGGCGGCCAGGGGGATCGCCTCCTCCCGGCGGCCGACGCGGTCGAGCAGGCGGATCAGGATCTGGGCCGGCAGGGTCGAGGCCACGTCGCCGCCGTCGGGGTCGGGCGGGTCGAGCTTCGCCCGGAAGTGGGCGACCGCCTCGTCGACCCCCTCCCCCAGCAGGGCCCGCAGGTAGGTCGCGTGGTCCTCGTAGGGCCGGTCGAAGGGGGCCTCCCCCTCGTACCGGTGGCGGTCGCTCAGGCGTCGGCCGTACTCGGTGAGGTCGACGGCCAGCCGGATCGGCTCCGGGTCCTTCAGGAGCGGGGCCATGCGGACGACCGAGGCGAGGTGCGACGTGTCGATGTGGTAGGCGTCCTCCTCGAACAGCCAGTCGTTGCCTCCCAGCAACTCGGCGATCGTCGCCTCCTCGGGGGGCTCGGGGCGGCCGGAGCGGCCGATCTCGGCCCGGAGGCTGAACCGGAGCTGGTCGTGCAGGTGGCGGACGAGCCGGTCGGCGCAGGGGGCCCGGACCCCCTCGTCCGGCGGCAGGTGCTCGAACGCGGTGATCGCCGAGCACGGGCCGTAGGACTCCAGCACCAGCTCGAAGCCCCGGCGGGGGTTCACCCCGTGCTGCAAGGCCAGCTCCATGAGCTGGCCGAGCAGTTGGCCCTCGGTCTCGGCCGGATTGATCGCCTCGATCGCCTCGGCGACCGCCTCCTTCTCGCCGATGGCCCGGTAGTAGGGCCAGGCGCCGAGCAGGTCCCCGGCGTCGAGTCGACGGCGGCCGACCGTGCGGAGCGCCTCGACGTAGCGGTCCTCGTATTTCGACCGCGCCGGCTCGGGCAGCCCGGCCAGGCTGGCCGGCGGGATCGCCGGCAGCCCCAGGTCGAGCCGGGCCCTGAGCAGGAGGGCGTCCAGCAGGGCCCTCGGGTCGTCTCCGGGGTCGAGCCGGGCGATCAGCCGGTCGACCGCGGCGCCGGGGCCGCCCTCGTCGAGCGAGCGGTCGAGCTCCCGGAACGCCTGCTCGTCGACGGCGCGGTCCTGGACGTGCGCGTCGTTCATCGGTCCTCGGGGGGTGCGGTGTCGCGGCGGGGCGGCCGGGGCCCGGCCGGGGGTCCGGGCCGGGCCCGGGGCCGGTCGCAATCGGGTCCATTCTCCCCCGCCGCTCCGGGGCCTGGCAAGGCTCCGCCCGCCGCCGAGCGGGGGCGGGGCCTCACTCGGCGTCGGACTTCCTGGGGTCGGGGGCGGTCCCGGGGGCGCCGGGCGGGTCGGCGTCGAGCTTGGCGCCTTCGGAGCGCTTCCAGGTATCCCAGCAATGGTTGTTGTAGCAGTCGACCAGCGTCTGGCAGATCTCGTCGATCGAGTCGGTGATGACCAGCAGGTTCAGATCCTCGGGGGAGATCAGGCCCTCGACGAGCATGGTCTTCTCGATCCAGTCGACCATCCCCCGCCAGTACTCCGAGCCGTACAGGACGATCGGGAAGCGGCTGATCTTGCGGGTCTGCACCAGCGTCAGGGCCTCGAACAGCTCGTCGAGCGTGCCGAAGCCGCCGGGGAAGATGACGAACCCCTCGGTGTACTTCACGAACATCGTCTTGCGGACGAAGAAGTAGCGGAAGTTGATCGAGAGGTTGGAGTACGGGTTGCCCGCCTGCTCGAAGGGCAGCTCGATGTTGCAGCCGATCGACAGGCCGTCCCCCTCGGCCGCGCCCCGGTTCGCGGCCTCCATGATGCCGGGGCCGCCCCCGGTGATGACCGCGAAGCCGGTCTCGGCCAGCCTGCGGCCCAGCTCGCGGGCCGACTCGTACCAGGGGTGCCCCTCGGCGACGCGGGCCGAGCCGAAGACGGCGACCGCGGCCCCCACCTCGGCCAGGGCGTTGAAGCCCATGACGAACTCCCCCTGGATGCGGAGCACCCGCCAGGGGTCGGTGTGGGTGAACTGGGCCTGCTCCGGGGCGAAGGGGGAGGGGACCTCGGGGTTGGGGTGGTTGAGCAGCTCCTCGTCCTCGGTCGGCTGCCGAGCGACCCGGGCCCGGGAATGCCGCTCCCGGAGGGTCTCCAGGTCCGGGCGGCCCACGCCCGGGAGGGGGCCGTCCTCCCCCTCCCGGCCCGCCCTCCTGCCGCCGGCCCGGCCCGGTGGCCGTTCGTTGTGGTCTCGCCGAGTCATTCGTCTTCTCCCTTGGATTGGTCCCCGCGCCTCTCCGCCCGGGCGGCCTGGGGGCCGGTCCGCCTCGTCCCCCCACTGCATCATACGAGGGACCGGCCCGCCCCACCCGCGGGGCGGCCGAATCGAAAGGGATGCCGACCTGAGTGTTTGTCTGAAATTGTCATGCGTGTCCGCGCCAGGGGCCCCGGGCGCGTGGCGCGGGGAAATCGGCCGGGATGCCCAATCGATTGCCCCCAAACCGCTTGCGGAACGAGGTCGCCCGCGGGGGCGGGCAACCGCTTGACGCCGTCGACGACGGCCGACACCATGAACCGATCGCCGGACAGCCGGGTTTCTCGGGGCCCGCCGGCCGGGCCCTTCCGACGACTCCGTGGAGCCACAGACCATGCGGTCGACGATCGGGATCGGGACCCTCGCATCCGTCTTCGCCCTGACCGGCCCGGCCCTCGTGCTCGCCCAGTATGGCGACATCGGCGACCTGGAGGTCGCCCGACCCTCGGACCGGATCGACGTGCAATCCGCGCCGCCCCCCGAGGGGGCCATCGTCCTCTTCGACGGGTCGGGCCTCGACGAGTGGGTCCAGGTCGATGGCCTGACCCCCTCCTGGGAGATCGTCGACGGCGGCGCGATGCAGGCACCCGCCCGGGGGGGCGAGTTCGGCATCAAGACCCGTCGCCAGTTCGACGGCCCCTATCGGCTCCACGTCGAGTTCCGGGTCCCGTACATGCCCGACGAGTCCGGCCAGGCGAGGGGCAATAGCGGCGTCTACAACCAGGGCCGCTACGAGGTCCAGATCCTCGACAGCTATGGCATCGACGAGCCGGGCTCCAACGATTGCGGGGCGATCTACGAGGTCTCCCCCCCCCGGGTCAACGCCTGCAAGGCCCCGACCGTCTGGCAGGGCTACGACATCGACTTCCGCCCCCCCGTCTTCCGGGACGGCGCGAAGGTCGAGCCCGCCCGGGTCACCGTGCACCAGAACGGCATCCTCATCCAGGACGACGTCCCCATCCCGGTCGACAACACCCGGGCCGGCCTGGGAGGGGACCCCAGCACCCCCGGCCCGCTCCACCTCCAGGACCACACGGATCCGGTCCAGTATCGGAATATCTGGCTCCTGCCGAAGGGAGAGTGAGGTCGATCCCCCTCGGGGCATCGGGAGCCAGCCATGAGCGCGGTCGAGACCTACGTCCGGAACGACGAGCACGGCGTCATGCGGGTCGGCTCGACCCGAGTGATGCTCGACTCCGTCGTCGCCGCCTTCCAGCGGGGCGACTCGCCGGAATCGATCCTCCAGCAATATCCGTCCCTGTCCCTGGAAGCGGTCTACGGGGCGATCACCTATTATCTCGCCCACCGCGATGAGGTCGACGACTATCTCCGCCGCCAGGAGCAGGTCTGGGACGAGGAGCGGGCACGCAATGCCGACAAACCTGACCCGGTCACCGAGCGGCTCCGACTCTTGAAGCAGGCCCGGGATCGAGCCGGATGAGTCTCGGCCCCATCGGATTCCTCGCCGATCACGATCTGAACGATCGCATCGTCGATGGCGTCCTCCGTCGGGATTCCTCTATTCCATTCTTCAGGGCAAGAGAGCTCGGGCTGGCAGGCCGACCCGATGACGAGGTCCTCGATGAGGCGGGACGATCGAGCCTCGTCGTCGTCTCGCACGACGTGAACACGATGACCGCGGCGGCCCTAGGGCGGGTTTCTTCGGGTCGAGGTCACTCGGGGCTCATCCTGGTGGCCCAGCGCCTCGCCCTGCGAATCGTGATCGACGAACTCGTCCTGATCTGGTCGGCCACCGACGTTGCCGAGTGGCGGGATCGCATCGAGTTCCTCCCCCTCTGATTCTGATGGAGACACCCGAGATGAACACCAAGGGCTCCCCGGCGATCAGTCGACGCCGATTCCTGGGGGATGGCGCCGGCCTCGGCCTCGCGGCGGCGGCCTTCCCGGCCGTCGTGCCGTCCCGGGCCTTCGGGGCGGTCGACCGGGTCCGGGTCGGGTTCATCGGGGTCCGGAACCAGGGGACCAACAACCTCAAGGCGTTCCTCGGCCGCCGGGATGCCCAGGTGGCCGGGCTCTGCGACGTCGACCGCGACGTGCTGGCCGGAGCCTCCTCGCTGGTCGCCGAGCGGGCCGGCTCGTCCTGCCCCACCCACCACGACTATCGGGAATTGCTCGACCGGCCCGACATCGACGCCGTCCTGATCACCACCCCCGACCACTGGCACGCCCTTCCCACCGTCCACGCCTGCCAGGCCGGCAAGGACGTCTACTGCGAGAAGCCGCTCTCGCTGACCGTCGCCGAGGGCCGGGCGATGGCCGACGCCGCCCGGACCCATGACCGGGTCGTCCAGACCGGCAGCCAGCAGCGTTCCAGTCCCGAGTTCCGGCGCGCCGCCGAGGCCGTCCGCAACGGCCGGATCGGCACCGTCCAGGAGATCGTCGTCGGCCTGCCCGGCGTCAATTTCGAGGGGCCCGCCGTCGCCGACGAGGCCCCCCCCGCCGCGCTGGATTACCCCTTCTGGCTCGGGCCGGCCCCGTCCCGGCCCTACAACCCGAAGCAGGTCCACTACAACTTCCGATTCTTCTGGCCCTACTCCGGGGGCCAGATGACCAACTGGGGGGCCCATCACCTCGACATCGTCCAGTGGGCCCTCGGCCGGGACGAGTCCGGGCCGACCGGGGTCGAGTTCGTCGACGCGGCCTTCCATCCCCAGGGCTGGTACGAGGTGCCGACCACCAGCGAGGTCGTCTACTCCTACGACGACGGCATCACCGTCCGATGCCGCCAGGGTAAGGGGGACCCCAACGGCATCCGATTCGCGGGTTCCGGGGGGACGATTTTCGTCTCCCGGGGCAAGCTGCGGTCCGAGCCGGGGGACCTGCTCGACGGCCCGGACGGCCCCGATGCCGTCCGGCTGGAGGAGAGCCCCGACCACCACCAGAACTGGATCGACTGCATCAAGGAGCGTCGCCGGCCGATCTGCGACGTCGAGGTCGGGCACCGCTCGGCCACGGTCTGCCACCTGGGGAACATCGCCGCCCGGCTCGGCCGGTCGATCCGGTGGGACCCGAGCCGGGAGGCGATCCCCGGGGACGAGGACGCCTCGGCCATGCTCTCCCGACCCTACCGGGAACCCTGGTCGCTGGACGCCTGATCCCCGGGCCGGGCCGATCGCGTCGAGGACGGGTCGGCTCCTGTGTCGGGGATGCCCGCGGTTCACGGTCGAACGAGGAGCGTCGGCGATCGGATCGGGCCCGGGCCCGATCGGGGGGGCGGTCCCCGCCCCCCGGGCCGACACGATCGACGGCGATCGGACCGCGGTCGGGGGGCACGAGCAAACGCGCCGAGGGCCCGGGGCCCTCGGCGAGGGGGGAACGTCCGTGTTGATCGACGTCCGACAGCCATCGGTCGAGGGCCGGGGACACGCACCGGGCCCGGTCCGGTCGCCCCGGCCGGTCGGGTCTCATCGGTCGCGACAGGGCGGGAGGTCCGCCCCGGGGATCGCCGGGAGCGGGGCTCACCGCCGCACTCGGCACCGGCCGATGGTTGACAACACGCCACGCGGCGCGGGCAGCGATCGCGAGGCACGCCATGTCTGACGCAGATCGAGCAGGTCGCCCCGGCGCCGATCCGGGCCGCCCTCCGAGCCGTCGGGGCCGCCGGGAGTCGGCCCGATCGGCCGCCGACTCCGGAGAACTCCCGTTGGCCCCCGAGGGCCGACCCGTTAAGTTCGACGCCGATTCGAGCCCGGGCCCATCGACCCCGGGGGATCGCAAGGAGCCAATCCGCATGCCGCTGTCGACCCTCCTCGACCGGGCCCGAGGGACCCTGCTCGGCCTGGCCGTCGGCGACGCCCTGGGGGCCCCGCTCGAGGGGCTCAGCCCCCAGCAGATCCGGGCCCATTACGGCACGGTCGTCGATTACGTCGATGGCGCCCGGGCCTGGCGTCGCAAGCCCTATCGCTGGCGGCTGCCGGGCCTCTATACCGACGACACCCAGCAGGCCCTCGCCCTGGCCGACGTGCTCCTGGCCGAGGGCGTGGTCGTCCCCGACCGCCTGGCGGCCACCTATCTCGCCCTGGCCACACCCCGGAACGGCCACGCCGGCGCGCATCGGGGCGTCGGCCGGAGCTTCCGCCAGGTCCTCGACGGGCTGGATCGGGGGCGGCCCCCGCTGGAGTGCGGGCAGGATTCGGCCGGCATCGGCGCCGCCATGCGGATCGCCCCCGTGGCGATCCCCTTCCGGGACGACCCGGACGGCCTGTTCGATGCCGTCATGGCCGCCAGCCTGATGACCCACCGGGACGTCCGGAGCCTGGCCGGTGCCGTCGCCGTCGCCTCGGGAGTCCGCCGCCTGCTCTGCGGCGAATCGAGGTCGCCGAGCCTGCTGTTCCGGGTCGCGGGGGACGTGGCCGCCGCCGAGCGCCGGATCGCCGAGGAGCATGGCGGGGTCGTCGCCTCGATCGGCGAGCACGGACGGGGCCTCTCCCGGGCCATCGCCCACGTCGAGGCCCTGCTGGACCTCCCCCGGCCCGATGCGTTGCACGCCCTGGTCGAGGAGGCAAATGCGCACGGCGCCCGCCCCTCCTGCAAGCGACCGACGATGGGCTTCCCGCCCGCCTGCATCCCGACCTGCTTCTACCTGCTGCTGACGACCGAGTCGTTCGAGGAGGCCCTCATCGACGTGGTCAACCTCGGCGGCGATGCCGACTCCGCCGGGGCCATCCTCGGCGCCCTGATCGGCGCCCAGTCCGGGTCCTCCGCCATCCCCGAGCGCTGGCTCGACGGCCTGCACAACCGGGACGGGATCGCCCTGCGGGGCGAGGCGCTCGCCCTCGGCTCGGCCGACGGCCTCGACATCCCCGACCTGATCGAGACCGAACGCCGGCTCACCGCCCTGGAGGACGCCAGCCGGGAGCAGATGCTCGCCCCCCCCGACCAGCGCGGCGGCCTGAATATCAGGCCCCCTCGCTGAGGACAAGGGGCAGGTCTCGCCCCCCGACTCGTCGGGCGCCGGGGGCCTCGGGGCGGAGGGCGAATCCAGGGGAGGCGGGTGGAGGTCGGCGGGAGGTCGGCCCTCGGCCTGTCCCCGGTCAAGCCCCGGCGGCCCCTCCCTTCCTCGCCTCCCGCGTCGCCGATCCCCGGGCCCGCCCCCGAATCGCCCCGAGGCTTCCCGGGGGCGATCGCGTGGGGTAGAATTCCGGCGTCATCCCTGCGGATCAGGCCGAGGATGCCGCGCAATGCCGACGACCGCGATCTCCGACCCGACCATCCGACGGCTCCGCGAGGCCGAGGGCTTCCTCGAACTGGGGATGCCCGGGCACGCCCTGGAGATCCTCCGGGCCAGGCGAGACTGGGCCACCGTCCAGTTCGAGGCCAGCTACCTGACCGGCGAGGCCCTCCGGGAACTGGGGCAATTCCGGGAGGCGCTCGCCCCGCTGGAGGTGGCCGCCAGGCTCCGGCCCGACAACGTGCACGTCGCCATCGCCCAGGGCTGGTGCTACAAGCGGACCCATCGCCTGGCCCAGGCCGTCGACGCGCTGGAGCGGGCCCGCCGGTCCCACCCCGACGACCCCATGATCCGCTACAACCTGGCCTGCTACTGGAGCCTCGCCGGCGACCCGGGCCGCTGCCTGGAGCAGCTCTCGGCCGCGCTGGGGCTCGAGCCGATGCTCCGGTCGCTCATCGCCGGGGAGGCGGACTTCGACGCCGTCCGCCATCTCTCCGAGTTCGACCGCCTCGCGGACGAACACCCCTCCGGAGCCTGACCGGGATCGATCATCCCGACCGGCCCCCGAAGCCCGGCACGGGTCGCCTCAGCCCCCGGAGGCGACGGCCTCGGCCGCCCGGGCGGCGCCGGGCTCGAAGGGCGGGCCGAGCATCGCGAGCCAGCGGAGCCGCTGGTCCTCGGTCAGGATCGAGGCAGCGTCCCGGTGGCGTCGGCGATGGGCGTCGACCGGCCCCTCGCCGGGGGCGGGCGGGCGCGAGAGGGACTCGGAGAGCCTCGAACGCTGCTCGTCCGTCAGGCCGAGGCTGGCGGCGATCGTCGGCCGGCTGAGCAGCGCGGCGGCCCCTTCCCATTGCAGCTCGATCTGGCCGAGACGCCCGAGCTGCTCGGCAGTCAGGTTCTCGCCGAGCCATCGTCGGGCCGAATCGTCGACTTCTCTCCGGGAGGCCACCGCGTCGGCCCCCGAACGGCCCCGGAGCGAGGCGGCCCTGGCGAACAGCTCGACGATCGCCCCCCGGCCCGAGGCGACCTGCTCGTCCCCCATCTGCAACTCGTGCTGGACGTCCGGCCGGCTCAGCAGCAGGATCGGCGCCATCCTCGCCCCGAGCGCCTCGTCGGGCAGCCGCCAGGGCGGGCCTTCGGGGGCGTCGCCCGGGCCCGGCAGGGCCGCTCCCGCCCAGCACGTCAGCGCGATCATTCCGGTCCACATCGGGCCGACTCCTTCCGCCCGTCGGGCTCCCTGGCCCGTCCCGAGTGCCGGGCGACGTCCGGCGGCCCGTCCCCGGGACGGGGATCGGGCGGTTATACGACGGATCGATCGGACGGAGAACCCCAGTCGGATCCGATCCGATCCCGATCCCAAGGGCGCCCCAAAGCGGACGACGCCGGTGCCGGGGGGCGAGCAAGTCGGCCCCCCGGCACCGGCGTCGTCGGGTCGAAGTCATGTCGCGGTCGGGGGGGTGATCCCCCGGAGATCGATGGGCTCAGCCACCCCGGCGTCGGCCGCCGTCGTCGTCGCCACCGCCCCGGCCGCCGCCGAAGCCGCCGAAGCCGCGACCGGCGTTGCCCATGTCGATCGCCGAGAAGTCGAAGGGCTTGCCCAGCATTTCCTTGTACTTGTTGATCTGGGAGCGATTGAGGACCTTGCCGATCTTGGAGAGGGCTTCCTTCTCGTAGCTCTCGCCCTGGGCCTGGAGCTGCTCGACCTTGGCCTGGGTCTCGGGGTCCATCTGGAAGCGGCCCCGCCGTTCGTCGTCGCCGCCCCGGCCGTCGGAATCCCGGTCGCCGCCCTGCCCCTGCTGTTCCTGCTGGCCTTGCTGCTCCCGATTGCGCTGGAAGGCGGCGGTGAAGAGCTCTCGGCGGACGGTGCTCGCCTGCTGCTGCTTCATCTCCATCTCCTGCTCGACCATCTTGATCTGCTCGCGCTGGACCGGCAACAGGCCGAGGGCGAGCTGCATCTCGTCCTCGGTCACGACCATCGGGCCCTTGGCCTGGAGCATGATCTGCTTGAACCGCTTGAGCTGTCCCGGGCTGAGCACGGCGGCCAGCGCCTGGTCGGACTGCTGCCGCATCTGGGTCATCATGGTCCGGAAGGCGTCGCCGCCGGGGAACCCGCCGCCGGGGCCTCCCGGGAATCCGCCGGGGCCTCCCGGGAATCCGCCGGGGAATCCGCCGGGGCCGCCGGGGAATCCGCCGGGGCCCCGACCCTGGGCGGGGTTGCCGCCGCCGCCCCGGCCGCCCCGCCCTCCCTGGTCGCCGAATTGCTGTCGCATCTGCTCCCGCATGCGGTCCCGAGATTCATCGCGGACCTCCTCCATCCGCTCGTCGACCTGCTTGAGCCGTTCGAGCTGGGCGTCGGAGATCTTCAGCTCCACGCGGACGGGCTCCTGCTCCAGCAGCCACATCGGCCCGCGCATCTCGACGATCCGGGCGATCACCTCCGGGTCGACCTCACGCTCGGGACGATCCTCGCCCTCCTCGCCCTCCTCGCCCTCGGCCGGCTCCGCGTCGGGGGCCTCCCCCTCCTGGGGAGTCTCCGGGGTCTCCTCGGCGGGCTCGGTCTTGACGGTGCCGCCGATGTTGCGACGCACCTGGGCCGAGGCGCTCGGCGCGAGCGCCAGCAGCCCCGAGGCCAGTCCCGCCGCGACCAGGGCGGCGCGAAACGTGATGCGAGTCATCCCGGATGTCCTCCGTTCGATCCTCGGAAACGGCACTCATGCCGGCTGGCGACGCCGGGCCCGATCGGCCGGCCACCCCCTCCCGGCACGTCGACCGGGGACCGGGAGCGCCATCCTCCTCCCCATTCTAAGCGTCGGGGCGGCCGCAACGGGACCGGGAAATCCAGATTCCCGAATCATCGGGACACATGGGTCCGATCATCGCCTGCCGATGCAACCGCGGCGTCCGCCCCCGCCGGGCCCCCGTTCGGCCCGTCCCGGTGCAGCCAGAGCCAGCCGGCCAGCACCGCGACGGCCGTCGCGGTCGCCACCCGGAGGCTCGCCCGATAGAGAGCAAATCTCCTGCCGGGCCGCCCGGCGCCCCGCCCCCGGGCCTCTTCGAGCGCCGCCGATCGCCGCTCCATCGCCCCCACGCCGTTCATCGCCACCAGGTGGACGAGCACCAGCACCAGGAACCCGAATCCCAGCTCCCCCCAGGCTTGCCAGGGGACCCGGGGCAGGTGCAACGCCGCCTCCAGCGGCGAGGGGACCGTCAGCGGGCCGTCCGGCCGGTAGACCACCAGGGAGAGCCGCTTCGCCTCGGTCCTCCTGCCGTCGCCGACCCGGACCGTCAGCGCCAGCGGGCCCGGCGAGCCGGCCTCGGGCGTCCCCCGGATCAGCCCGAGGCCCGGGTCGAACTCCAGGCCCTCGGGCAGTTCCCCCTCGAGCCCCCACCGGAGCGGCCCCGACGCCCCCGAGGTCGCCATCGCCAGCTCGTAGGGCCTCCCCGCGATCGCCTCGGGCAGCCGACCCGGGGTGACGATCTCCAGCGGCCCCGCCTCGACCGCACCCGGGGCCGACGGGTCGACGGCCCGGGGGATCAGGGCCATGATCACCATCGACAGCAGCAGGATGAACAGCAACGCCCCGGTCAGCTTCGTGACTACCACCGCCACGAACGAGTCCTCCCCCGACCCGCCGAACTCCAGGACCCCGTGACCCCCCCGACGTCCTCGACGCATGGCCGATCCTCCTGCTACCCTTCGCGAGACGGGCCGGCCGGGCCTCCTCGGCGCCGACCGGCCCCCGGGGATCCGAACACGCCGCTCAGGCCGCCTTCGAGGCGTCCGGGCCGAGGCCGCCCGAGGCCGCCCGGTCGTCGAACATCTTGCGGACGATGTTGCGGTACAACGCGTTGCCCTGCTCCATGCTCACGTTCAGCAGGTCGATCGCGTCCTTCAGGCTCGCCATCGTCCGGGCCAGCTGCTCCTGGGTCGACCGGCTGGAGCGCTCGAAGGCCGAGGCCCACTGCTCGGCCAGCGACTCGACCGCCAGCGTGGTGCGGTCCAGGCCGCGGCGGATCGGCTCGATCTGGTCCTCCAGCCGCGGCGGCTCGGCCAGCGTCGCCTCGATCCGGGCCAGGCTCGACAGCACCCGGCGGATCGCCTCGTTCGCCTCGCCGACGGCCCCCAGATCCTCGCCGACCCGGCCGATCGCCTCGGCCCCCCTCCGCAGGTCGTCCAGCGCCCTGGGGAGCGGGTCGATCGCCGCCGAGAAGCGGTCGACCGACGGCCCGAAGCCGTCGCCGAGCCGTTCGGTCAGGGCCCTGATCAACTGGTCTCCCAGCCGCTCCAGGTGCGGGGCCAGCGCCTCGGCCGGCCCCTCGGGACGGCCGAGACGGGGCAGGACGTGCTCCACCACCCAGGCGTCGACCCGGGCCAGGTGGTCCTCCGCCAGCCGATAGACGATCGTCTGCGCGAACATCAACGCCGCGCTCAGGAACAGGGCGAGCAGGGTGCTGTCGAAGGCCACCTGGAGCGCCGAGGTCACGCCGGTCAGGTTGCTGAGGAACCCGTCCAGCTCCTTGACCATCGGCAGGACCACGCTGATGTTCCCCAGCGCGTGGCTGATCCCCTCCACCGTGCCGATGAAGCCGATCACCGGCAGCAGGTAGAGGATGTACTTGGTCAGGGTGAACCGCCCGGCCGTCCGCTCCTGGTCCAGGCCCGAGACCTCCCGGTTCAGCTCCATGAGCTGGCCGACCGTCGGCGCCGCCTCCCCCCGGGCGTGGCCGTCGAGCTGGCGGAGCCGGCTCGCCAGCAGCCGGCGGTCGCCCGGGTCGATCGGCTCGCCCCCGGCGACCCGGTCCAGCAGGCCCGGGGCCTCGTCGAAGGCCCGCTCGTCCCCCCGGAGGCGGGCCCACTCCCGGAACAGCATCAGCACGGCCCAGCCGTAGATGGCCGTGCCGGCGTACTGGTGCCAGCCGCGTTCGAACATCAAGGTCGGGTTGAAGACCATCAAGCCGACCGGGAACGCCAGGGCCAGCACCAGCATCACCAGGGCCCCGGCGTAGGAGGCCGTCGCGCCCCCCCTGCCCCGCCCGTCCGTCGTTCGAGCCATCGCGCCAATCCTCCTGCTCCGCCGACCGATCGGGCACGCCCTCCGGGCCCGCCCCGCGATCGGAGTGATCGGCCCCCTCGCACCGACGACTTCAACCCGAATCCCCCATCCTCTCCGATCGACCGTCGATCGCTCGAAGCCCGCCCCATGCCCGCGTTGCCCCGGGGGCCTCGGCGGGCCGTCGCGACCGGGCGGGAGCGGGCCGACCCGATCCCCGGATGCCGTCGCCGGCCCCGCCCCCCGGACCGACCGGCCTTGACGCATTCCCGCCCCCCGCAAATCATGCCGCCGACCGCCCGGGTCGGCCTTCGGGGATCCCCGGCCGGCCCGACGGCCCGTGACCCGAGCGATCCGGGATCGTTCGTCCGAGGTGGCCCCGCGCGTCCGGGACGGGCGTCGCCGTCCGTCGACCGGGCACCCCGCATGCCCAGGAGCAGGAGCGATTCCATGAGGGGAGACGGCGACTCGCCGCGCCGGGCCGTCCTGCACCTGGCCTGGCTGATCGTCCTGGGCTCGGCCTTCCTCGCTCCCGTCCTGGGGACAGGCTACTGGGCCGAGGACCTCTACCAGTCGATGTCCCCCCGCGCGTCGACGGTGCTCAACGGCAGCACCTATGCCGAGGTGATCTTCGACCACGTCGTCCACACCCTCCGCCTGGGCCGGTTCTTCCCGCTCACGGGCATGCTGATCCCGGCGGTGCACGCCGCCTTCGCCGAGGTCTGGCAGTACAAGGCGTTCCTCGTCGGGGCCAGCCTCCTGGACCTCACCCTCTTCTACGCGCTGGCCCGGACGCTGACCGGCAGGCGGGACTTCGCCGCCTTCTCCTCGTGCCTGGCCGTCGGCCTGATGCAGTTCCGGGCCACGATCGACCCGTTCATCGGCAACGTGGGGATGGTCCAGATCCTGGTCGCCCTGCTGTTCGGCTCGCTCCTGGCGTTGCAGCGCCATCTCGACCGGCCGGGCGGAGGGCCCCGGTCGTGGTGGCTGCTCGGGAGCGTCTCGGCGTACCTGGCCTGTGCCCTGCTCTACGAGGTCTCGTACGTCCTGGTGCCGCTCCACCTCTTGCTGATCGCCCGGGCCGGGGTCGGCGTCCGTCGGTTCGCCCGGACGGCCTCCCCGTTCCTGGGGGTGGTCGGCGTCTGCGGGGCGCTGTCGGTCCTGCTGAGGAGGCTCTACCCCTCGGAGATGTACTGGCACCACACCGACTTCGCTCCGCTTGACGTGCTCCGGGCGGTGGCCTACCAGACTTCCGCGGCCCTGCCGATGAGCTATTTCCTGGCCGACCCGATCGACCTGTTCCCGAGCCCGACGGGGGCGGCGATGCTCCGCTGGCTCCTCGACGCCCGGGTCGTCCTGGTCGGCTCGGCCGCCTTCGGGCTCTGCCTGATCTGCGCCCGGAGGCCGGGGGGTGCCGGCGCCCCCGGGCCGATCGGCCGGGCCGATCGGCGATGGCTCGTGGCCCTCGGGGCGATCCTCGCCGTCTTCCCCTCCTTGCTGCTGGCGATCAGCCCGCACCACCGGGCGACGATGGCGCCGGGCGTGGGCTGGATCCCGGTCCTGATCCAGATCTTCGGGGTCGCCCTGGCCGGATCGGCGATCCTCTGGGCCCTGATCGAGTCGCCGGCCGGCGGGGGGCCGGGGGCGAGGTGGAAGGCGTTGCTCGCCTCGATGCTCGTCGCCTCGACGGTCGGGATCACCTACCGGGCCAACGAGGAAGTCGCCCGGTGCTTCCTGGCCGCGCCGGGGACGGAGCGATTCCGGACCGAGGTCGGCGTGGCCGGGGGCGGCCACCACCACCCCCGCCTCCTGCTGGAGGCCGCCCTGCGGGCCGGGCTGCTGGACGAGGTCCCCGAGCACGCGACGGTCGAACGCACCCGGGATTATCCCTTCTGGTACGACGCCACCTACGCCCCCCTCTTCTTCGCCTCCTACGCCGGTAAGCCGGTCGACAGCCCCGGCCCCTCCTCCCCCCCCGTCCCCACCCCGGCCCCGGCCGACTCCTACCGGGTCCGGGACATGCACACCTGGCGGGGCTTCGGGGCGGTCCTCCTCTCCCGACGCACCGGGGGAGGCGAGCCGGGAGGGGACCCGGCCGAAGATCGGGCCCTCCGCCTCTACGTCCGCCATCCCTCGATCGACCGGGTCGGACCCGCCGATGCGTTCCACCTGGAGGGCGCCGATCCCGAAGGACGCGAACCGGGGGCGCCGGTCGACGCCGAGGACCTCCCCGTCCTCCGATCCGGCCCGGGCTGGGTCCTCCTCTCGCTGGGGCCGATGGGTGGCGTCCTCCCCGCCGACTCCCTCCGGGTCGTCTTCGACCGCCCCCGGGATCCGGCCCTAGCCCGGGGCCCCTCCGGGGGCTCACCCCCGGCCCGGCTCCACTGAGGGACCGGCCCTGCCCTCCCCCCGGGCGACCCGGCCCCCGCCCGGCCGATCGGCCCCGGGGATTTTGTGACTGGCGCGACCCGAATTCTCGATCATATCGGTATCCGCCCGAGTCGTCGGGGCCGCGGATCGTGCGCCCCCGCGTTCGATCCCGGGAGGAGCGCGACCCGTCGGATGCCCGCAGCCCCCAGCCCCACGCGGGGGCCGGGGCGTCGGGGGGCGTTGCCCGAGGGGCAGGGGATGATCCCCCGACCGGGACCACCCGCTGCTCTTTCTCAATCCAGTGGCACACCCGGACCGGACCGAACCCCGGTCCAACCCGCAATTCCCCGAAACGAACGCCCGGGCGACGGCGCATTCCCCTGTAAACGAACGAGTTTCGTCGATCGGGGCTCGCGACAAAAGGCGCACCGGCCGCGCACCAGGGGGCGCACCGGCCGCGCACCAGGGGCGCACCGACGGCGCCCGCCCGGCAGATTCGGTGGCAGCCGGGGGACGGGAGGCCAGCCTCCAGGACCCGCGACGGACGACCCGGATCGGCGATCGGTGGGCGACGGCCGAGGGCCGCCCTCGACCGCACGTCCCGGGGCGGGATCCCCGAAACGAAACCGAGGCTCCCGACGCAGCGGCTTTGGGGGCAGTTGTTTGGGTCGATCGCACTCGCGTCAATTTGGCGCACCGACGGCGCAGGAGGGGGCGCACCGGCCGCGCACCGAGGCGGGCCCGGGCGATCCCGACGGGATCGCCCGGTTGGTCGTAACGGCGATGACCAGCTCAGCTCAGGTGCCGGTCGGCCATGCGGACGAGTTCGACCACGGGCAGGCCGTGCGGGCAGGAGCGTTCGGCGGCGTCGAGGTCGGCCCTGGCGAGGTCCCGGGCCTCGGCGGGGAGGGCCTGGTAGAGGGCCCGGGCCTCCTGCCGCTTGCCATAGGCGGCGTAGTAGCGGAGGTAGCGGAGGACGGTCGCCACGGGGACGCCCTTCGCGGCCGTCTCGCAGAGGTGGCCGCAGCCGTGGCAGTAGAGGTGGGTGGTCTTCCGGCGGTGCTCCTCCAGCAGGCGGGCCTCCTTGATGGTCAGGGGCTCGTTGCTGGCGGCGATGTTCTCCCGGAGGTCGCTGAAGTTGAGCATCTCGGAGACGACCACCTGCATCCGGTCGTCGGCCCAGGCGGCCTTGATGGCGGCGACCTCCTTCTTGACCCCCTCCTCCCGGAGCCGCTTGAGGGTCCGGTCGGCCTCGTAGGTCGCGGCCTCGTTGTCGATGGCCTCGAAGACCGCCTTGGCGCCGCCCTGGGTCTTCATGGCGACCAGGCCGATGTTGGCCTTGGAGGCGGCGTCGATGGCGCGCTGGAGCTTGTCGTGGTCGACCGCCCGGAAGTTGTACTGGATCATCACCTGGTCGATCCAGCCGACCTCGGCGGCCTTCTCCAGCAGCTCGGGCAGCATCGCGTCGTGGCAGGAGAAGCCGGCGAACTTGATCTTGCCGGCCGCCTTGAGGGCCTCGAAGGCCTGCTTGACGGCCGGGTCGCCCAGCAGGCCGATGCTCTTGCCGTCGATGCCGTGGATGTAGTAGCAGTCGACGTAGTCGGTTCGCAGCCGTTCGAGGCTGGCCGCCAGCTCCTTCGGGAAGACCTCGGCGGGGTTGGCGACGCCGCGGTAGCGGGTGGTCTTGGTGACGAGGTAGACGTCGTCCCGCAGCCCGGTCCGCTCGAGGACCTGGCCGATGGTCCGCTCGGCCCGGGTGTTCTCGTACGACTCGGAGGTGTCGATGAAGCGGACGCCCGAGAGCAGGGCCGCCTGCACGAAGCTGGGGGAGACGGGCCAGCTCGACCCCATCCCGAGCCTGGTGACCTGCCGGCCGGTCTTGCCCAGGGTCACCAGCGGGACCTTCGGCCCTTCGGCCGGCCCGTCCTGGCCGAAGGCCCGGAGGCTCGGGCCCGCGGCCAGCGTGGCGCCCGTCGCCGCGGTCGTCTTGAGAAACCGCCTCCGGCTGCCGTCGCAGGGGGTGTGCATGGCATTCGCCTCCTCGGTTCGACGTGTCGGGAGCATCGGGAGACCGCTCCGGCCGGACCTCGGGGGGCCGACGGGCGTCGGAGCGTCATTGTCGTCGCGAGGCGACCCGGGGTCAACAAGTCTCGAACAGGGGGCGCCACTCCAAGGGGGTCCACTACATGGGAGGTCGAACGATCAGCTACTGGGGGGTACGCGGTCGGTCATCTCGCCTCCCCCGAATTGGCGAGGGAATACCGACCCGTGAACTCCTGGGTTTCAAGTTTCGCCGAACTAACTTACTTAGAAATGTTACCGTCGGTATCCTTACTTCTCGTCTCCGAAGACGATACGATCGTCTAATCATGACCGATTCGGCGCCTGCGCGAGTCGCCGTATTGCTTTCGTCTCCCCGATCGCGGCGACGATTGCCGCAATCGCTGGGGAGAGGGGTTTTTCGAGTACGGGAGACGTCTCGCCGTCGGGGTCGATCACGTCTTCCAGGCTCACCGCGAGGATTCGGCAGAGCGCCTCGGCCTGATGCAGGTAGATTCGCTGGTCCCCGGAGAGGATTCGGGTAATCGCGGACGGCCGGAGCCTGTCGGCGTACCGTCCTTCGTACTCCCGACAAATTATCGGGTAACTCTTTCCTGACTGAAAGACAATTGCCTTAATACTACTCCGTTATGATTTCCCACCGAATTTGCGTGGATGGATGATTCCGCGTCCTGCAACCCATTGGGATCGCCGAAGTTGCGTCAGGCTGCATGCATGCAATAGTCAAGAAATACCCATCCAAGTGATTACGCAATTCGTTTTTCTGCAAGAAGTTGTAGAACGTAACGGAGTAGTATTAAGGCGTTTCCCAGAATTGCGATAGAACGATTCTGGGGAGGGGGGCGTTGCGGTCATCTCAGGGTGCTCCGAGGGCTGTGCTCTGGTTCGAGGCGGTGGGGTCGGGTCCCTCCGTCTTCGGCGCCCGGGCCCCCTCCCTTGGCCCGTTGATCTTCGGGACGTGTGGCGGATTTGCCCTTGGGAGAGACGAAACGGGGGCGGGCCCGCCACGACGGGCCCGCCCCCGGGGGGAGGGAAGGAGCGGAGGGGCCGATCACCCGCCCGAGGGCAGGGGTGGCAGGTCGATCGGCGGGGTCTCGCGGACCGGCTCGCCCGGGGGCAGCTCCGGCAGGGTGGCGCCGGGGCCGTCGGCGGGGAGCGATCGCGAGGGGAGCGGCGGGAGCCTCCTGGGCGTCGTCGCGGTGGTGCTCGGGGTCGAGGGCGGGGTCGGGGGGAGGGGGACGGAGCCGGCCGGGGAGCCGAAGACGGGCTCGGAGTCGTAGGCGCCCGCCCGGGAGACGGCCGGGTCGACCGGGCCGCCCGGATTCGAGGCCAGCGGCGCCGGGTCGCCGACCGGGACGGCCGGGCCGACCGGCTGCGGCGGCGGCCCGAAGGTGCCGAAGGGGGCCGGGAAGTCGGGGCTCATCCGCGGGGTCTCCGAGCCGGGCGTCAGCATCGGCGTGACCGGGTCGTGGATCGGCGGGGCGACCACCGGCCTCGGGGCGACCGGCCCGTCGGGCTCGATCGGGATCTGGTGGTGGGCCTTCTGCTGGTCGACCGCCTGGATGTACGCCTTCTTCGGCTGCGGGCCCTCGGCCACGGCGATGTTGTTGTAGGCCAGCAAGGTCCCCTTGGCCTCCTCCAGGGCGGCGATGGCCGTGTTGTAGCTGGTCTTGAACCGGGCCTCGGTGGCCACGGCGTTGGACCAGCGGTTGACGGCGTCGAGGTAGCGGTCGATGTTGATCGTGCCCGCCTCGAAGAACGCCTCCTGGGCCTTGAGCCGGCGCTCGGCCGCCTCCCGGAGCTGGCCGGCGACCTTCAGGAGCTTGTAGTTGGCGTCCACCTCGACGAAGAACCGGGCCAGGGCGTGGGTCGTCTGGTGGACCGTCTGCTGCAGGAAGGCCCGCTGCCGGAGCAGGGCGTACTGGGCCTGCCTCGTCTCGGCCAGGGGACCCCGGAAGCCGATCGGCATGGAGAAGGTCAGGCCGACCTGCCAGGTCTGGAAGTTGTTGAAGAACGACGGCGAGGGGTTCACCCCCGCGGCCGCCTGCTGGTTGGCGATGATCGGGTCGATCGCCAGCACCGAGCGGCCGGTCATCACCGCGAAGGCGTCGTCGAGGTTCTGGCCCAGGCCGTTGAACTGGTAGAGCAGGTCCAGGTTCAGCGCCGGGAGCAGCTGGTTGCGGGCGAGCAGCAGCTGCAGCTCGGCCACCCGGACGAGCAGCTGCTGCTGGACGATGTCCGGCTGGTAGCTGATCATCTGGGCCAGGCTGCTCTCCCAGTCGGGCTGGAGCCGGGCGGTGGTCGGCTCGCTCACCGGGACGATCCGCCGGCCGTCATACGGCGGCATGCCGAGCAGCTCGCGGAACTGCCGCTCGGTGGTGATCAGGTCGCTGGTCGACTGGACCAGGTCGAGCTGGAACTGCCGGAGCTGCTCCTCGGCCTCGGCCACGTCCGGCTCCGACCCGGTGCCGACCCGCTTCTTCTCGACCTCCCGCTCGTAGATCGCCTCGCCCAGGCGGACGGCCTGCTGCCGGCTCCAGTACTGCACCTGCTGCTGGGCCAGGGCCCAGTACTGCTGCTCGATGGAGCGGACCATCGCCATCACCTCGGCCTTGAACCGCCAGACCGAGGTGTCGGCCTGCAGTCGGGAGATGACCACCGGGGCCCGGTTGGCCTCCAGGCCGCTGGGGCCGAACTGGTCCGAGCCGCCGAGCAACGGCTGGCTGAATTGCAGGGTCAGCCGGGAGGCGTAGGTCGACGGGAACGTCTGGATCGGCGAGTTGCCGTAGGTGTAGTCGATCTGGTTGGCGATCCGCAGGACCGAGCCCACGGCCGTCCGCTTCTGCAGGGCCGTCTCGAAGGTCGGGATGCCCTGCGGCGCCCCCTTCTGCCGGACAAGGGCGAAGACGTTGGTGTCCGGGTCGAAGAACCCGGCCTGGATGGAGTTGTTCACCAGGAAGTCCCGGTTCTCGTAGAAGAGCCGGGAGGTGAGCTGGGCGTCGAAGACCGACAGGGCCCGGGCGATCTGCGTCTCCTGGATCGCCGGGTCGTACACCGTCGCCAGGGTGCCCGCCCCCAGGGCCGCGCCGGCCTGGGTGTTCAGGGGGGTGGGGGCGAAGCCCTCGACCGGGATGCCCTGGGCACCCAGCGAGATGACCCGGATGACCTCGGAGTTGTCCATCCCGATCTGGATGGCCTCCTCCAGGGTCATCGACCAGGGCTCCATCGCCTCGGCGTTGTCGGGGGTCCGGGGCGGGACGATGTCGGGGACCTGCATCGGCAGGTCGCTGAAGAAGGCGGCCTGCCGGACGGCCCGATCCTCCTCGGCGACGGCGGCGATCGGGTCGTGCGGGACCGGCTTCGACTGGTCGATGTAGGGGAGCCTCTGGCATCCGGCCGGCGTCAGGCACGCCGCGGCGAGCGCCGCCCTCAGATACCGGTTGCCGAAACGGGTCAATCGCATGGCCAGACCGTCCTTGTTTTGCGCCATGGGACGAGGGGGGCCGGCCCCGATCGGCCGGGTTTGCACCACCGCCACGGGGTGCGGCCCCGGCGACGAGCGGCCTCGCGTTCCTTCGTTCCGCCGCCCGCCGACGACCTCCAACCACCGGCCGAGGCGGGGCCTCGGCGCGGCCGGTCGATCGCCGTCTCCAGGAGTCCCTCGAATCGACCAGGGGATGAATCGGTCGGATCGGATGTGCGTCTTGAGGGGGCCCGGCAGATTCTACGGATTTCTCGGGTCGCGCCCAGGGCAACGACCGGCCCGGAGGCGCGGGTTGTCCGCCCTGCACGCCTTATGGGGACAAGGTCGGGCTTGAGATTCCCGGGAGGATCGGCGCCCTCAGGAGGCGTCCCGCCCCGCCGCCCCGGCGGCCGGGGCCGTCCGCCGCTCCCACTGCCGGCGGAGCCACTTCCGCAGCAGGGCGATCTCCCCCGGCTCCGACCGGTCGATCGCGTGCCCGAGGAACTGGACGAGGTACCCGCCGTCGAACAGGCACAGGGCCAGCAGGAACACCGGCACCGACAGCAGGGTCAGGTAGAACGGGATGTAGAGCACCCCCAGGATCGTCGGCGGGATGGCGACCAGGTGCAGCGCGAAGTTGGCCGGGTTCTTGTGGCGGGCGATCCAGTCCTGGACGACCGGGTCGGGACTCAGCGGGGGGCAGAGCATCGGGTGGATTTCCGGGATAGATCGGCGGTCGCCTTTGCGTGACGACGGAACTGGAGGACGGCTCTCCCGGCTCGCCCTCGATCAGACCTTATCACGAGCGTAACGATCGAGGGTCGTCCCCAACAAGCCGCCCGATGTCGTTCGGCGATTCGAGTCCTCGCCCAAGGCGGGGGAGGGTCCCTCGTGACCCCGGTTCACATCCCTATCTATAGAGCAATGACCATGAGCTTCGACGACACGTTGACCCGATGCATCGCCCGGTGGCAGGAAGAGGGAATCCCGCTGGCCCCTCCGATCGGAGCAGTCGAGGTCCGTCGGGCCTGGGAACGCCTCGGTCACCCGGTTTCCCGGGACGTGATCCAGCTCTACGGACGGGTCGGGGGCTGCTCGGATTACCACTTCGACGAGGAGTACCTCTGGTGCCTCTGGACCTTGTCGCGCATCGTCGAACAGAACGATCGGGGCTCGGTGACGGGGGTCCAGTTCTGCGACCATTCGATCCAGGTGGTCACCTGGGAACTCCACTTCGAGAACGAGGAGCACTCCTCAGTCTGGCAGGTCCTCGGCCGAGATCCGGGAGACACGCGCATGACCTCCCCCGACCTGGACACGTTCTTCCGGACGTACCTCGACGATCCCTGGAGGCTCCTGTAAAGTGCCCCGTCCGGTCGGGAGCCGGGAATCCGGTCGGCCGTCGCCTGGATTCCTCGAGCCTCGGAGTTTTCCGGATGGACCGCATCGCCTTCCACCGACTCATCCGGGGCGAATCCCGGGGCCCCGCCGCGATCCTCGCCCGATCCGCGCTCCGAATCGCGTCGGCCGGTTACGGGCTTGGGGTCGGCCTCCGGAACGCGAGGTTCGATCGGGGCCGAGGCGTCGAGCGGGCCGAGGTGCCGGTGGTGGCGATCGGCAACATCACCGCCGGCGGCACGGGCAAGACGCCGATGGTCGAATATGTCTGCCGGCGTTTCCGGGAGCACGGGCTCCGCGTCGCCATCCTCAGCCGGGGATACGGGGCAACCGAGGGCCTGAATGACGAGGGGCTGGTGCTCGACGCCAACCTGCCCGACGTGCCCCACTTCCAGGACCCCGACCGCGTGGCCCTGGCCCGGATCGCGGTCGAGGAGTGCGAGTCCCAGGTGCTCGTCCTCGACGACGGCTTTCAGCACCGCCGGCTGGCCCGGGACCTGGACGTCGTCCTGCTCGACGCCCTCGACCCCTTCGGCCTCGGCCACCTGCTCCCCCGAGGGCTGCTCCGGGAGCCGATCGGGTCGCTCCGGAGGGCCGGGGTGGTGGTCCTCTCCCGGGCCGACCTCGTCTCCGAGGGGGAGCGGTCGGCCATCCGATCCCGGGCCGAGCGGGCCGCCGGGCCGCTCCGTTGGGCCGAGGCCAGGCACGCGCCGAGGGACCTGCTCGACGCCGAGGGGGTCGCCGAGCCGCTCGACCGCATCCGGGGCGTCCCGGTCGTGGCCTTCTGCGGGCTCGGCAACCCCGAGGGGTTCCGCCGGACGGTCCTCGGGCTGGGGGCCGACCTCGTTGCCTTCCGTGCCTTCCCCGACCACCACCCGTACGACCGGTCCGACGTCGACGACCTAAGGCGATGGGCCGGAGCCCGGGGGGCGTCGCTGGCCTTGACCACCCAGAAGGATTCGGTAAAGCTCCGCCTCTCGGACCTGGGGCCGGTGCCGCTCCGGGCCGTCCGGATCGGCCTGGAGCTGATCGGGGGGGCCGAGGAGCTGGAAGGGCCCCTCGGCCGGATCGCCGAGCTGGCCCGGTGAGGGGCATCCATCCCCCCCGCCCCGCCCTGCCCCGCGCCGAGTCGGGAACGGAGGCCCGATGCGGATCGTCGTCTTCTGCCCGAACCTCGTCGGCGACACGGTCATGGCCACGCCGACGCTGCGAGCCCTGCGCCGGGGGTTCCCCGACGCCCGGATCGTCGGCCTGCTCAAGCCGAACGTCTCCCCGACGCTCGACGGCGCCCCCTGGCTCGACGACCGGATCCTCTTCCACCCGAAGGCCCCCCTCCGCGAGCAGCGGATGGCCGCCGTCGTGGCCCGATTGCGGGAGGAGCGGTTCGACTTGGCGGTCCTCCTGCCCAACTCGATCCGGTCGGCCCTGATGGCGAGGCTTGGCGGGGTCGGTCGTCGGGTCGGCTACGCCCGGGGGGGCCGGGGCGTCTTGCTGACCGACCGACTGTCCCCGCCGAGGGACGCCCGAGGGCGGTTCGAGCCGGTGCCGATCGTGTCGTACTACCTCGGGCTGGCGAGGAGGCTCGGCTGCCCGGTCGACTCGCTCCGCTGCGAATTGTTCACGACCGAGGCCGACGAGCAGGCCGCCGACCTCGCCTGGCTGCGGCTCGGCCTGCTCGGCGATCGGCCGGTCGTCTGCCTGAACACCGGGGGGGCCTTCGGCCCGGCCAAGAACTGGCCGGAGGGGCACTTCGCGGCCCTGGCCCGGCGGCTGGTCGCCGAGTTGGGCGTGAAGGTCCTGGTCGTCTGCGGCCCGTCGGAGCGGGAGTCGGCCCGGCAGATCGTGGCGCTGGCGGCCCTTGACGACGTGGTCAGCCTGGCGGATGAGCCGGTGGGCATCGGCCTGAGCAAGGCGAGCGTGAGGCGGTCTGCCTTGCTGGTGACGACCGACTCCGGCCCCCGGCACTTCGCCGCCGGGTTCGGCGTCCCGGTGGTCAGCCTGTTCGGGCCGACGCACATCGCCTGGACCCGCACCTATCATCCCGGGGCGGTCCACCTCCAGCAGCCGGTCCCCTGCGGCCCCTGCCAGAAGGGGACCTGTCCGCTGGGCCACCACCGCTGCATGACCGAGTTGAGTCCCGACGCCGTCTTCGAGGCGAGTCGGAGACTGCTCGGCCGTCCGAGGCACCAGGCCGCCTGACCTGCCTGTCCGATCAACCGGGAGGATCGCCGATGCCGGTCTGGCTCGTCTCGGGGGCCTCGGGGTTCCTCGGCCGACACCTGCTGGGGGTGCTGGGGCCATCGCCCGGCCCCGGCGTCGAGGTGGTGGCGATCGGCCGACGCCTCCCCGAGGGCTGGCCGCCGGACGCCTTCCTCCCCGCCGACCTGGAAGATCCTCCGAGCCTCCGCCGGGCCGTGGCCTCGGCCCGGCCCGAAGTCGTCTTCCACCTCGGGGGCCGGACGCCCCCGGCCGACGCGGCCTCGTTCTACCGGTCGAACGTCGGCGGGACCGCCGCGCTGCTGGACGCCCTGGACGCCCTCGGCGCCCCCTGTCGGGTCGTGGCCGCCGGGTCGGCCGCCGAGCTGGGGCCGGTGCCCGCATCGAGGCTCCCGGTCGACGAGCGGACCCCCTGCCGTCCCGAAGGCCCTTACGGCCTGAGCAAGTGGTTCGCCTCTCGCCTCACGGCCGCCCGGCTCGGGCCGGTCGAGGGGATCGTGGCCCGCGTCTTCAACCCGATCGGCCCGGGGACGCCCGGGGGCCAGGCGTTCGGCCGGTTCGCCGCCGCGCTCGCAGAGCCGGGCCCCGATCCGAGGGTGCTCCGCACCGGGAACCTCGACGCCCGCCGAGACTTCATCGACGCCCGGGACGTGGCGTCGGCCCTGGTCGCGCTCGCACTCCGGGGGAGGGCCGGGCGGATCTACCCGGTCGGCACCGGGGTGTCCCGCAGCATCGCCGAGGGCCTCGACCGCCTGATCGCCTTGAGCGGCCTTCGGGTGACGGTCGAGGCCGGGTCGAATCCCTCCGGGCCGACCGATTCGAGGGCCGACCTCGGCGCAATGACCCGGGACACCGGCTGGGCCCCCCGGATCGGCTTCGAGGAGAGCCTGGCGGATCTCTGGCGATCGGTGGCCGATCGCCGGATCACGGCCCCCTCAGTGCGGGTCGATCCCGGATCGACCGCCCCCGGGCCTGCCGGCGGGCCGATCGCCCGGCGGGATGTGAGTCGGTCGGCCGAGTGACTGGCCTTGACCCGAATCCGGTCCCCCCCCACAATCCGGCCCGCGGCCCAGGGAGCGGACCGCGCATCGCAAGGGGTCACGGAGGGCGGGGCGATGATCCGCCGAGATCGGGCACTGATTGGGATCCTCGTCCTCTCGGCGGTCCTCCACGTCGTGGGGATGATCCGGACCCCGCTCCCCTCCCAGGACGGCCTAAAGTTCATCCGGATCGCCCGAGAGTTCGGCGAACAGCCCTGGGCCGACGTCGTCCGCCGCGCCGACCAGCACCCGCTCTATCCGGCCCTGATCGCGGTCGCACAGCCGTTCATCGCCCCGATGATTGGCGAAGGGCCGGGCTCCTGGCGGGTCGCCGCTCAAGGGGTCTCGGCGCTGGCGATGGTCGCGGCGGTCCTCCCGTTCTTCGGGTTCGCCCGGACGGTCGTCGGCCGTCGCCCGGCCTTGCTGGCGAGCCTCCTGTTCGCCCTGCTGCCGATCTCGGGGAGGATCGGCCACGACACGCTCAGCGACGCGACCGCCCTGCTCTGCGTCGCCGGGGCGCTGGCCCTGGGGACTCGGGCCGCGACGACCGGGGGCGTGCTCGCGGCCGTCGGCTCGGGGGCGATCGCGGGGATCGGCTTCCTGGCCAGGCCGGAGGTGGCGCTGGTGCCGGGGGTGATCGCGTTGGGCGTCGTCGGAGGAGGGCTCTCTCGCAGAGGCGCAAAGCCGCAGAGAAGAGAAGGGCGAGGAGAGCGTGAACATCGGATCTTCTCTCGTCTTCCGTTCCGCGCCTCAGCGCCTCAGCCTGAAATCCCTCCCGATCTCCCCCGCCGCCTCCTCCTCGCAGCGGCAATCTCGGCCCCGTTGGTCGCCTGCGTCGGCTCGTACGCGGCGATCAAGGGGACGATCTCCGAGAAGCTCTCGATGCGGTACGCCACCGGCCTCGGCGACGGGACCGGGGTGGCGAGGAGCGTCCCCCACTGGGTCCCCCGGGGGCTGGACGACCCGAGGTGGGACTTCTCCCCCAAGGAGGAATCGGACGCGCCGGGCCGGCTCGGACCGGCGCCGGCCTCGATCCGGGTGGCCCGGGGGATCGGCGAGGCGACGGCCTGGGTGCTGGTCCCGCTGGCCTGCTGGGGGGCCTGGCATCACCGGGGCCCTCGACGTTCCCGGGAGGCCCGACAACTGGCGGCCTGCCTCGCGATCGCCTACGGGATCGTGCTCATCCGACACGCCATGAGGGCCGGATACCTGTCGGACCGACACTGCGCGACCCTCGCCTTGCTCGCGACCCCCTGGGCGGCGGCGGGGGCGATCGGCCTGGCCCGGTTCCTCTCCGATCGGCTGGCGATGGGGGCGGGACGGCGTCGTCGGCTGGCGATCACGACGCTCTCGGCGATCGCGATCGGGGGCGTGGCGGTCCAGCTCAAGCCGGGGCACCCGAGCCGCTGGGGCCACCAGGCCGCCGGGCTCTGGCTGGCCGACCGGGCCGGGGCGGGTGAGGCGGTGCTGGACACGAGGGGCTGGGCGGCGTTCGTCTCGGGACTTCGCTCGTATGACCCCTGGCACATCCGCCAGGCGCTCACCGACGCGAGGCTCGCCTACGTCGTCGTCGGCGACGACGAGCTGACCGCCGACAGCGCCCGGGCCGAGACGCTCGGCGCCCTGCTCGACTACGCCGCCGAGCCCGTCGCCGCCTTCCCGGGTCGCGAGGGGGACGACGAGATCGGCGTCCGCGTCTATCGCTTCCGGAGGCCGCAGTCTTGGGAGGGGATCGTCCAATGATCAGCCGGATCGGCACGTTCCTCCGGCGCCTCACCCGAGGGGAGCGGTGGACCTGGCGGTCGGAGGCGCACCGGGATCGGCTCCCGGGCGACCTCGAAGGGACCGTCATGCAGTTGCGGAGCGACGACCGGCTGCACGCCAAGCAGGGACGATCCACCTGCCGGGTCCGGTTCGACGGCCCGGACGGGCCGCTGACGGTCTACCTCAAGCGGCATTACCGCTTGCCCTGGGGGACCCGGGTCGCGGCCCTGCTCCACCCCGACGGCCGACACTCCCCGGCCGGGGCCGAGTGGCGGCACCTGCACCGGGGTCGGCAGCTCGGCCTGCTCGTGCCCGAGCCAGTCGCCGCGGGGGAATCCATCGGCCCCTGGGGACGCTTCCAGAGCTACCTGATGGTCGAGGAGCTGACCGGCTTCCTCCCGCTCCACGAGGCGATCCCCGAGATGGCCCGCCGCCTCCCGCCGGGCGAGTTCGACCGCCGGAAGCGACGCCTCGTCTCGGCGATGGCCGGGCTGACCGCCCGGCTGCACGGCGCGAGCACCTTCCACAAGGACCTGTACCTCTGCCACTACTACGTCGACCTCGGCCGGGACGATTCGCCGCTCTACCTGATCGACCTCCACCGCCTGGCCACCCACCGGGCCTCGGCCCCCTGGTGGCGCTGGAAGGACCTGGCGCAATTGCTGTTCTCCACGGTCGAAGTCGAAGGGGTCGACGACCGGGACCGGCTCCGCTTCTGGGCCCGATACCGCCGCCTCATGGGGCTCTCGGGCCCCGGCCTGGAACTCCGGATGATCCGGGCGAGGGCGGCCCGCTACCTGTCACACAACCGCAAGAAGGCCCGAGCCGGCTGAGGCCGAGGCCCAGGCCGGGGAGCTCGAGATGCATCTCGCGATCAATTTCCAGCGCGTCGATCCGTCCCGGGGAGGCGCCGAGACTTATGTCGCCGACCTCTGCCGGGGGCTCGTCGATCGGGGGCACCGCGTCGACCTCTACTCCTCCTCCTGCGCCGAGGGGGCGCTTGCCGGGGGGGTCCGGGTCGTCCCCGTCGCCGCGACGGGCCCGACGCGGTGGGCCCGCCTCCTGAGCTTCGCCCGGAATTCGGAAGCGGCCCTGCGGGAGGCGACCTTCGATTGCTCAATCGGGTTCATCAACACCTGGCACCATGACGTGATCATCCCCCAGGGGGGCGTCCACCCCGCCAGCCTGGAGCACAACGCCCGGCGCTTCCCGGTCGGCTGGAGGCGGTCGCTCTACACGGCCAGCAAGCGGGCCAACCCGAAGGACTGGCTCTATCGGTCGATCGAGCGCCGGCAGTACGACCCGAGCCGGGCCGCCCGGGTGGTCGCGGTCAGCGAATTCGTCCAAGAGCATTTGCAGACCTATTATCGGGTGCCCGGAGATCGGATCCGGGTGATCCCGAACGCGATCGACGCGAACCGACTCCGCGTCGAGGACCCGGTAGGGGCCCGCCTCGCCTTCCGATCCCGGCTCGGCCTGGGTCCCGACGACCTGATCGCCCTGTTCCTGGCCCACAACTTCAGGCTCAAGGGACTCGACCCGCTCCTGGAGGCCCTCCGGCTCAGGCTCGACCACGCCCCGGCCGCTCGGCCGGTCCATCTCGTCGTCTGCGGCGGCGGGAAGATCGAGCCGTACCGGCGGAAGGTCCGGTCGCTGGGCCTGGAGGAGCACGTCCACCTGGTCGGCTTCATGGACGACGTCCGCCCCGCCTTCGCCGGGAGCGACTGCTTCGTGCTGCCGAGCTACTACGACCCCTGCTCGCTCGTCGTCTTCGAGGCGCTCTCACGGGGGCTCCCCGTGGTGACGACCGCCACCAACGGCGCCGGGGAGGTCGTCACCCCGGGGCGAGAAGGGTATGTCGTGCCCGAGGCCGACGACCTCGACGCGCTGGCGGATGCCCTCGATCAACTCTGCGACGACGACCGCCGCCGGGCGATGGCCGGAGCCGCCGAGCGACTGGGGAAGGCCCAGTCGTTCGACGCGCACCTGGACCGGCTGGTCGCCCTGTTCGAGGAGGTCGCCGAGGAGCGGCGGTCGGGATCGGGGCCGGCGAAGGGGTCGCTCCGCAAGGCCGGCTGAGGCCCGAGAGATCGGCAAGTTCCACGGACGGAGGCAATCGGCATGCAGGCGATCGTACTGGCCGGCGGCAAGGGGACGAGGCTCCGGCCGTTCACCCACGTCTTCCCCAAGCCGCTGATGCCGCTGGGGGAGGCCGAGCCGATGCCGATCCTGGAGGTCGTGCTCCGGCAACTGGCCCGGTTCGACTTCCGGGACGTGACGATCATCACCGGCTACCTCACCGAGCTGATCGAGGCTTTCTGCGGCAACGGCCGGCGCTTCGGCACCCGGGTCGACTACCGGCGCGAGGTCTCCCCCCTGGGCACGGCGGGCGGGCTCGTCCTGGTCGAGCGGCCGAGGGAGCCGGTCCTCGTGCTCAACGGCGACATCCTCACCACGCTCGACTTCGCCCGGATGGCTGCCTTCCACCGGTCCCAGGGGGCGAGGGCGACGATCGCCTCGTTCCCCCGCACGGTGCGGATCGACTTCGGCGTCCTGGAGTTCGCCGACGACCCGCACGTCCTGGCCGGTTACCGGGAGAAGCCCGAGTTCTCGTTCCAGGTGAGCATGGGCCTGTATATGCTCGACCCCGTGGCCTGGGACTACCTCGCCCCCGGCCGGGAGCTGACCATGCCCGAACTGCTGGAGGCGATGCGGGCCGACGGCCACCCCGTCCACTGCTTCCGGCAGGACTGCACCTGGCTCGACATCGGCCGGCACGACGACTACGCCGCCGCCAACGAGATCTTCGAGGCCCGCCGGCGCGAGTTCCTTGTCGCCCCGGACCGCCCCCAGCTCAAGATCGGGTGAACCGCCGATGACCCTCGCCCTCTCCTCGATCGCCGTCCTGCTCGCCTACCTGATCGGCGCCCTCCCCTTCGGCTACCTGATCGCGAAGTGGGCGAGGGGCGTGGATATCCGCACCGTCGGCTCGGGCAACGTCGGGGCGACCAACGTCGGCCGGGTCCTCGGGTTCAAGTATTTCGTCCTGGTCATGACGCTCGACCTGCTCAAGGGGCTCGGGCCCACGCTCGGCTTCCCGATCGCGGTCGAGGCGATGACCGGCCGGTCGGTGCCGATCCTCGCCGTGCCCGTCGCCCTGGCGGCGATCCTGGGGCACAACTTCCCGGTCTACCTCCGGTTCAAGGGGGGGAAGGGGGTGGCGACCAGCCTGGGGGCCGTGCTGGCGCTGGACCCGATCGCGGCGGCGGCGGCGGCCGTCGCGTTCCTGGTGGTGATCCTCCTCACCCGGTACGTGTCGATGTCGTCGATCCTCGGCGGGACGGCCTTCGTGATCGTCCACTTCGCGAGGGCCCGGGAGCCGTGGACGGCGTCGGACCTGACCCTGGCACTCCTGATCGCGGTGCTCTACGTCATGCTCATCTACCGACATCGCTCCAACATCGGCCGGATCCGGGCGGGGACCGAGTCCAAGGTCTCCTTCGGCAAGAAGGCCCGGGAGGGGCGGGTCCCGGTCGTCTCGCTGGTCGTGCTGGCCCTCGTCGCCGCCTCGGCGATCGTCGCGGCCGGGTTCGTGGTGAGAGACCGACCTGCGCCGACGCTGACGATCGGCGCCGCCGAGCTGGTCGAGGTCGACCGCTTCCGGACCGGCCACCAGCGGGCCAGCTCCCTGACCTTCGCCGACGACGGCCGGCTGCTCGCCGTCGGCTGCCCGAGGTACAACCGCGTCGTCCTCTTCCGGGTCGACGACGAGGGGCGGGCCGATCGGCTCCGGGACCTCGACCTGAGGGGCCGACCCGTGGCGGTCCGGGCCTCCGGCGACCGGCTGTTCGTCCTCCAGCGCCCCCACGGCGACGCCCGGCACATCGAGGAGGGCTACTGGGAGGCGTTCGACTTCGAGGGCAACCCCGTCGGCTCGAAGTTCCGGGTCGGCTGGGATCCGGACGACCTCGCCTTCACCCCGGACGGCCGATGGGCGTTCGTCATCACCTCCGGCCACGCCGAGGGTGAGGAGGGCAAGCCGGATCCGGCCCTGGTCGTCGTGTCGGTCGGCGATCGGACCGAGCATCACCGGATCGTCTCCCGCCTGGAGCTGACCGGCCCCAAGGACGACCCCGAGCGGATCGTCCTGTCCGACTCGGCCCGGTATGCAGCGATCGTCCTGGCCGGATCGGGCCAGGTCGCGGGCGTCGACCTCACCGACCCCGCCGCCCCCCTCGCCACCGGCCGGGTGCCGCTGGCGGCCCGCGAGGTGCCGTACCTCTCGGGGGTCGAGGACGGCGGCGAGATCTTGATGCCCGTCGACTCGGAGCGGGACTCGGCCCTGGTGGTCGACCCTCCCGGGATCGAGGGCCCGCTGCTCGTCACGACGCTCCCCGAGGGCTCGGCCCTGGAAGTCGTCCACGGCCGGGAGCGCCGGGCACTGGGACGCCTGCCGCTCCGGGGGCCGCTGAACTTCGGCACGATCATCCCGATGGCCGTCACCTACTGCCCGGAGCGATCGGTCCTCGCGATTGCCGACCGCTCCGGGGGCGTCCGGATCGTCGCGCTGCGACCGGTCGACGGACCCCCGACCGGGGACGGGCCGCCGGCGGTGGCCTCGGCCCGATCGCAGGCGGGCGACCTGCCGGCCCGGCGATGACCCCGGGCGGCCCGTACCCTCCCCCGCCTCGGGTGCCTACAATGGGGCCATGACCCGTGAGGCCGGGGAGGAGGAGCGATGCGGGATGACTGGCTCGGGATGACCGGCGACCCCGGCGGCGTGTCCGCCCGGGGTCGGGCCCGCCCGGAACCTCCCCGATTCTGCCCCGGCTGCGACCGGCCCCGGCGGTCGCACTCCGACCTCTGCCCCGAGTGCGGCGACCGCCTCGAATCGCAGGGCTATTGCACCGTCTGCGAGTCCTTCTGGCCCCTCCCGGCCGGGGATCCTTGCCCGAAACACGAGTTGCCGCTGGCGTCGGATCGGCCCGAGCCGGCCCACCCGGTGGCCGACGGCGAGCGGATCGACTGGACCACCGTCGAGACCTTCACCCTGCCTTTCCAGGCCGATGCCGCCCGGCTCCGGCTCGACGCCGAGGCGATCCCCACCCTGCTCGACGGCTACCGGATGGGCACGAACACCGCCTACCACGTCGCCACCGGGGGCATCCGGCTCCAGGTCCCCCGGGCGTTCGTCCAGGACGCCCGGATCCTCCTCTCGCAGAGCTGGTCCGTCCCCGCCGACGAGGACGAAGACGACGATGATTGGGACGAACCCGCCGCCGAGGGCGTCGGGTCGCCTCCCGACTGGCGGGCCTCGATCGTCTTCTGGGGGGTCGTCCTCTCCCTCCTTGTCGTGGCCGCCGGATTGATCGGCCTGGTGCGATAGGTGCGGGAGACCCTCGGGCTTCCGGGCATTTCCCCGGCATCCAGGGGCGTGGAACCGCTCGACATCCGGGGCGTCATCGCGCAAGGTGGAGGTTCCCGGGAGTCGATCGGGCAATGCGGCCCGATGCTTCGGTCGAACTGGGTTTGCACCCGGATCGGCCGCCCGAGTCGGAGACACTGATGGGGCCATTCCATCCCGCTCGAATCGCGTCGATGCTGGCAATCGCGGCCGCCCTGGCCTCCCCGTCGGGGGCCCAGGAAGCCCCCCCGGCGGACGACCCGCGGGCGATCACCTTCTTCGAGACCCGCATCCGGCCGATCCTGGTCGAGCGCTGCTTGTCCTGCCACGGGCCGGAGGAGCAGGAGGCCGGGTTGCGGCTCGACTCCCGCCCCCTCGTCTTCGAGGTCGGGGGGGATTCCGGCCCCCCGGTCCTCCCCGGGGACCCGGACGGCAGCCTGCTGATCGAGGCGATCCGATACGATTCGTACGTGCAAATGCCGCCGTCCTCGAAGCTCCCCGACGACGAGATCGCTCGATTGACGGAGTGGGTCGCGATGGGCGCCCCCTGGCCCCCGGAGGCCTCGGCCGACGGGGAGGCGCCGAGCGGCCCCAAGCCGTTCGACCTGGAGGCCCGGGCCCGGCACTGGAGCCTGCAACCGGTGGTCGACCCGGTCGTGCCCGTGGTCGAAAGGGCCGACTGGCCCCGCAACCCGGTCGATCGGTTCCTGCTCGCTCGGCTCGAATCGGAGGGCCTCGACCCGTCACCCGAGGCCGATCGTCGGACGCTGATCCGACGGGCGACCTTCGATCTGACCGGCCTGCCGCCGACCCGGGAGGAGATCGCCGCCTTCCTGGCCGACGATCGAGCCGACGCCTTCGATCGCCTGGTGGCCCGCCTGCTCGCCTCCCCCCGGTACGGCGAGCGTTGGGCGAGGCACTGGCTCGACCTCGTCCGGTTCGCCGAGACCTCGGGGCACGAGTTCGACTACGACATCCTCACCGCCCACCGCTATCGGGATTACATCATCCGCGCCCTGAATGACGACCTGCCCTACGACCGGTTCGTCGTCGAGCACCTGGCCGGTGACCTGCTCGACCGCCCCCGGCGGCACCCGACGACTGGGACCGACGAGGCGATCCTCGGCACGATGTCCTTCTTCCTGGCCGAGGGGACGCACTCGCCGGTCGACGTCCGGGAGGAGATGCGGACGAGGGTCGACAATCAGATCGACGTGCTCGGCAAGGCGTTCCTCGGCCTGACCGTCGCCTGTGCCCGGTGCCACGACCACAAGTTCGACGCCATCGGCACCCGGGACTACTACGCCCTCGCCGGCCACTTCCAGACCGCCCGGCACCAGTACGCCTTCATCGACCCCCCGCATCGGATCGACGATCGCGTGCTCGAACTCCAGTCGATCCGATCCGCGCTCGCCGCCGAGTTCGGCCCCGGGCGCGCCCCCGCCGCCGGGCCTCCCCGGCTCAGGGAAGGAGATGAGCTGTTCGCCGACTTCGCCGCCGACTCCTTCGACGCCTGGTATCCCGCCGGCCAGGCCTTCGGCGACCGTCCCACCCGCCACGGGGACCTCGCGCCCGACCCCGACGGCGACCTCGCCCGGCTCGAACCCGGCTGGGCCCACAGCGGGGCGATCGCCCCCCGGTTGCAGGGCGTCCTGCGCTCCGAGACCTTCGCGATCGACCGGCCGTTCCTGCACGTCCTCGCCGCCGGGTCGGGGGGGCGGATCAACCTCGTCGTCGACGGCTTCGAGAAGATCCGGAGCCCCATCTACGGCGGCCTGACGCTCGGTGTCGACCTGGGAGACGCGCCGGGATGGGTCTCGATGGACGTCTCGATGTGGGACGGACACCTCGCCCACCTCGAACTCGCCGACGGCGCCTCGTCGAACTATACGGGGGCCACCTCGTCCTTCTGGCCGGGGGACGGGACGCTGGCCGTCGCCCTGATCCTCGCCTCGGACCACCGCGAGCCGCCCGGCCCGGCCTCGGAGTACCGATCGGGTCCGGTCCTCGATCGGATCGACGGCCGGACGATCCCCGAGGCCACCGCGTCGCTCCTCGACCGCTACCGCCAGGTCGCGGAGGAACTCCCCGAGCCCACCCTCGCCCTGGCCGCGGCCGAGGGGACGGGGATCGACGTTCCGGTGCACGTCCGGGGCAGCTCGAAGAACCTGGGGGAGGTGGTGCCCCGGCGATTCCTCGAAGTCCTGGATCCCGAAGGGAAGCCCCCGGCCGACGACCGGCTGACGCTGGCTCGCCGGGTCGCCTCGGCGGAGAATCCGCTGACCGCCCGGGTGCTGGTCAACCGCCTCTGGGCCCACCACTTCAGCCGGGGGATCGTGGCCTCCCCCGACGACTTCGGCGCGATGGGCGTTCCGCCGACCCATCCCGAGCTGCTCGACTGGCTGGCGTCGGAGTTCGTCCGCTCCGGCTGGTCGACCAAGCACATGCACCGCCTGATGATGACCTCGACCGCTTACCGGATGTCCTCGAAGACCCGGCCCGAGGCCGACCGGGCCGACCCGACTAACGCCCTGCTCCACCGGATGAACCTCCGGAGGCTGGAGGCCGAGGCGATCCGGGACGCCCTCCTCGCCCTCTCCGGGCGGCTCGACCCGACGATGTTCGGGCCGAGCGTCCCCCCCCACCTCTCCCCGTTCATGGAGGGCCGGGGGCGCCCTAAGGAGTCGGGGCCGATCGACGGCGACGGCCGGAGGAGCCTCTATCTCGACGTCCGCCGCAACTTCCTCCCGCCGCTGCTGCTGGCCTTCGACTTCCCCACCCCGAGCAGCACCCGGGGCCGCCGGGACACCTCGAACGTCCCCTCGCAGGCACTCGCCCTGATGAACGACCCGTTCATCGTCGAGCAGTCCCGACGCTGGGCCGGCCGGGCGACCGGCTCCCCGGATCGTCCCCCGGCCGAGGTGGTCGACGCGCTCTATGAGTCGGCCTACGGTCGGGCCCCGACGGAGGCGGAGCGGGATCGGGCCGTCGCGTTCGTCCGGGAGCAGTCCGACGCCGGCCGGGCCGGTCGGGACGCCTGGGCCGACCTCTGCCACGCGCTCGTCATCGCCAAGGAATTCCGCTACGTCGAATGATCGGAGCGATCGATCGGGCCGAGCCCGACGATCGGATCGGAGCCCCGCCATGAGCCACTGCGGACGCCACATCGCCCCCCCCCTGAGCCGACGGGCCATGCTCTCCCGGTGTGCCAACGGCTTCGGGGCGCTGGCGATGGCGTCCCTGCTAACGCAGCGTTCCTTCGGGAAGCGACTCGCTCCAGATGAGGGAACCCTCGGCCACGGGGGGCTGCACCACGCGGCGAAGGCCCGGAGCGTGATCTTCCTCTACATGGACGGCGGACCCTCCCAGGTCGACACGTTCGACCCCAAGCCCCGCCTCGACCGGGAGCACGGCCGGCCGATCCGGACGAGGGTCGAGCCGACCCAGTTCAACAACGTCGGCAACGTCCTGCGCTGCCCCTGGCCGTTCCGGCGCCGGGGGGAGAGCGGCATCCCGGTCAGCGACCTGTTCCCCCGCGTCGGGGCGTGCGTCGACGACCTGGCGGTCATCCGGTCGATGGTCTCGAACTTCTCCGAGCACACGAACGCGAACTACTTCCTCCACACCTGCCACGGCCAGCAAGGTCGTCCCAGCGCCGGGGCCTGGGTCACCTACGGGCTCGGTTCGGAGAGCGAGGAGTTGCCCGGGTTCGTCGTGCTCAACGGCGGGCTCGTCCCGCCCGGCGGGCTCGACTGCTTCGGCAACGGCTTCCTGCCCGCCTCGTTCCAGGGCTCGGTGCTCAAGGCGGGCGAGACGCCGCTGGCCAACATCGCCCCGACCGAGGCGACCGAGGAGGCCCAGCGTCGCAAGCTGGACCTCGTCCGGGCGATGGACCGGGACGTGCTCGCCCGGGTCGGCGACCACGACGCGATCGAGTCGGCGATCGCCAACGGCGAGCTCGCCTTCCGGATGCAGTCGGCCGTGCCCGAGCTGACCGACCTGTCGGGCGAATCCCCCGAGACGCTCCGGCTCTACGGGCTCGACGCCCCCGACCCGCACACCCGGTCCTACGCCCGCCAGTGCCTGCTCGCCCGGCGCTTGGTCGAGCGGGGCGTCCGGTTCGTCGAGCTGACCTGCCCCGGCGTCGGCCACGACCGCTGGGACCAGCACAGCAACCTCAAGGCCGGCCACGAGGACAACGCCCGGGCCGTCGACCAACCCATCGCCGCCCTGCTCCGGGACCTCAAGGGCCGGGGGCTGCTGGAATCCACCGTGGTCGTCTGGGGCGGGGAGTTCGGTCGCACCCCGATGGCCCAGGGGACCGACGGCCGCGACCACAACCCCTTCGGCTTCACCATGTGGCTGGCCGGCGGCGGCATCCGGGGCGGGGTCATCCACGGCGAAACCGACGACTACGGCTACCACGCCATCCGGGACAAGGTCGAGATCTACGACCTGCACGCCACCATCCTGCACCTGCTCGGCGTCGACCACACCCGGCTGACCTACCGCTTCAGCGGCCGGGACATGAGGCTGACCGACGTCCACGGCTCGGTCGTCTCCCCGATCCTCTCCTGAGTCGATCGCGGCCGGGGAACGGCGCGCCCCTCCTCGTCCCTCAGGCACGGGATCGCGATTCGCGTCGGGCCCGAGAATCCCCGGCGTGATCGACCGAATCCCCTCTGGGCCGCGGTGCGGGATCGGGCCGGGCTCGGGGAAATCGGCACCGACTCGCCCGGTTCCCGGAACAATCGGCCTCGACCGGTCGTAGAATTCTTGCGGAAAGTCGAGACGACGGCCCTTCGACCGTGCAATCCAACCCGTACAGGGAGTGGGGAGGCCGACCATGACGACCCAGATGACAGACACCACCCTCTGGCAGCGCAACCTGGCCTCCCTGATCCGCTCGGGACTCTTCGAGCGGGCCGAGGTGGTCGAGTATCGCGGCCTGCACGCCGTCGTCGGCATCTACCGGGACGGCACCCCGTCGGCCCCCCTGGCGAAGTACGCCGATCGGCGCCGGGCCGACGACGCGCTCGACATGGTCCTCCGGATGGCCGACATCTCGGCCCCGGTCGAGCTGAACTGATCCCCCGGATGAACCGGGGCCACCCCGGTCGGGGCGGGAGCGTGCCGACCCGCCCCGACCGGGTCGATCGCCTGACCCTCCGGTCCCGGTGGCCCGGGGGGAGGGCGCAAACCCCCCTCGGGCGGCTCAACGCCCTCGCCACGAGACCGGCCGGGCGCGACCGACCGCCTCCCGGCAGAAGGCGAGCAGCCCCGTCTCGATCAGCTCGCGCTCGATCGCCTCGAACGGGGCCCCGCAGGGCAAGGTGGCGACGACCTCCTCGAGCAGCAGCTTCGAGAATTCCGCCCGGGCGCGATGGAGCAATTGACGGGCGTTGGGGGCCGAGATCGCCTTGCCGAGCTTCCGGCCGACGCGGTCCGCCAGCTCGGGGGACGAGAGCCCGGGGGCATCGGCCAGGCATTTCAGGGTCGTGTGGAACGGCTGACCAGTACGATCCTCCATCTCCCGGAGCCTCGACCAGCTCCGGTCCAGCAATTCTTGCCGCCAGATCGCGTCGAATCGGGCTTCCTCGGCGTCCCGGGAGGATGCCTCGTCGGCCCCCGCCCCCGATCCGATCAGATTCGCCTGATCAGTCCATCCGCGATGGGCCTCGACCAGCCGGACCAGGGGCGTCCGCAGGAGGTCCCGGAACGGGCCGAGGGGGATGGGCCCGCCGTCCCGATCGCCGAGGCGCATCGCCCCGGCGAATTCCCGGAACAGCGCCTCGGCCTTGGCCGGATCGCCGACGGCGTCCCGGAGATATCGGAGCGCGGCCGGTTCGTGGCGACGAATCACCCGTTCCCACGCCGTCCGGTCGCCGACCCGAGGATCACGGTCCCGGCCTTCGCGACGGATGAAGCGCCGGGGCGGGCGATAGGCCTCGATGCGGTCCTCGTCCATCGTCAGATCGCCTCGTTCGCCCGGCACCGGATCGGATCGAATCGACTGACCATCACCTCCCCAACCCGGAGTCACGCCTCGACGGCCCCTCACGCCGCGTGCGTGGAAGCCGATCGGTCCGACTCCGGGTCGCCCCAGAATTCTGGCACATCCGTGCCCTCGACGCCAGGGTCGGTGCGATCCGAGATCATCCGACGGTGACTTCTCTCGACGCGTGATCGTGAGACGAGGCCGCGAACCCTCCCGACCCCGAGACCGCGAGACCGCCGACGATCCCGGCCCAGACCGGCCGGCGGCGCGGCGGGCGGATGACTCCGGGGCGGCGAATCCCCACGCCCGGGACCTGGCCGCAACACCTTCCATGCACAGCGTCTGCGGCGAATGGGCTTGATCCAACGTGCCGAACCGGGCGGTCCGCACGCCGGACGGAGAACCGGCCGCAGCGTCGCTCGGTCGCTCCGCAGCGAGGGCCAATGAACCCGGGGAGCAGGCCGACTCCCCGAGGGGCGACGGGCCGCCCCGGTTCGGGGCGGCCCGATCGGGACCGGTTTCGTGCCCCGAGGGGTCGGCCTCGGGTTTCGCTGGAGGGGAGGATCGGTCAGAGCGGATAGAGATTGCCGAGCCGTTCCCTGGCCTGGCGGCTACCCTTGGAGGCCTTGATCAGCGGGAAGGTCTGCATCTTCCCGTCGACCTCCAGGGTGAGCTTGCCCTCCCGGATGACCGAGGTCGCCACCCGGACGCGTCGTGTGGTGCCGTTGGGGAGCCAGACCTTGATGCTCTGGAGGTTGGGCTTGAACTTGCGTCGGCTGATCCCGGTGATCTTGGTGCCGACGCCGCCGAGGTACTTGGCCTTACCACGGGTGGTGACGTGGTTGCCGAAGGAGGTCTTCTTGCCGCTGACTTCGCACTGCCGTCCCATCGGACTGACTCCTGGTCATCTGGGGCGTGAGGATCGCGAGGATCGGGCCCGGCTCATTCCTCGTCGCCAATCTTGACCACCTGCCGCCCGCGATAGGTCCCGCATTCGGGACAGACCGTGTGGCGCGGCTTCGGGGAGCCGCACTGGTCGCAGGCGATCAGCACGATGGTGAACTGAAGGGCGTCGTGGCTGCGCCGCATCCCCTTCTTTGACTTCGATGTACGCCGCTTCGGTACGGCCACGGAACACGCTCCGGCGAACCGCCTGGGGTGATGGAGTTTGGGGCAAAGCGTCTGATAGTACACGCACGACCCGGTGAGATGCAAGGTGAACGCCGGGCCCCGGGCTCATTCGACGATCCGGAACGAGGGGCTCACCGACGGGGATTCGTCCGAGGCGTGCACCCGCACGTGGGCATTGTTCGTCGCGCTCAAGCTCTTGAAGATCAGCTGGGTGCCGTACGAGTCGGTCTGGTTGCCCCCGGCGAAGGAGACCCGGGCCCCGGCGGCGTAGAAGACCCCGACGAACGTGGTGTTCGTGCCGTTGGCAATCGAGATGTCCCGGGTCGAGGCGCGGTCCTGGTACAGCACAACGCCGGCGTAGGGGCCCGAGGTGGGCGCCTGCAGCCGGATCACGCCGCCGCCCTGGAAGTTGATCCGGCCGCTGCCGGGGTCGACGTAGACCATCACGCCGGTCCCGGTCACCCGGGCCCCGTTGGCGACGGTGAAGTCGCCGTTCCTCATGTAGTAGATCCCCGGCTCCATCGTGATCGTCATGCCGCCGCCGATGTTGACGCCGCCGTTGTACACCCCCGGGCTCATGGTGCGGGTCCCATAGGGGGGGAACGGCAGGCCGTTGTAGACGGTGCCCGAGGCCGGGGGGGCGACAGGTCCGCGACGCCCCTCGAGAAATCGACGATGATCGCCATGATCAGGCATAGCAAGGGCAGGAGGATCGCCATCTCGACCGCCGCCGCGCCCCTGCTGGTCGCCCCCCGTCGACGCCGTCCTCCTATCGTCCGACTTCCCCCCTCGCCGCGCACACCCGTGCCCGATTCCTTCCCTCAAAGAATTAATTCACCCTGTGCGGGAGTCGGATTGAAAGATCTCGGAAACATCGGCCGCCCGAAACGTCACGGCGGTGCGAATGTGAAATAGGATCCCCTCGGGGAGATCACCGTCGGCCCATCGATCGATGGTGAGCGGCTGGATCGACCCGGCCGCCTCGGACCGGGCGGCCGGGAGGAGCCCATGACTCGCGGGTCCCCCCGGGGGTCGGCGGGCCAATTCGCCGACGAGGGACGCTTCGGTCGATCGAAGCGCGGTCCCGCTTCGCTTCGCTTCGAGAGGAGGAACCGACCATGGGGGCCAGTCGTCGCGGCCGACGGCGGCGGGCGGGGGCCGCCGCCGTCGAGATGGCCATCGTCCTCCCCCTGTTCATCTCCGTGATCCTGGGCACGATCGAGGCCACCCGGCTGGGCATGGTCTCGCAGCTCCTGCACGTCGCCGCCCGGGAAGGCTGCCGGACGGCGGTCCGGGAGGGGCAGACGACGGCGACCGTCCGGGCCCGGATCGATGCGGTGCTGGCCGGCTCGGGGATCACCCCGGCGATCCAGGTCAGCAGCCCGGCCGGCGACTGGACGACGGCCAAGGCGCCGAACCGGGTCACCGTCCGCCTGAGCGTCCCCTTCGACCAGGTCAGCTGGCTGGGGGACCCCTTCGCCTTCGGCGGCACCTCGGTCGTCGCCTCGGCCACCATGTGCAGCGAGAAGAACGGTTGAGCCCCGCCCCGTGAGGATGACCCGCCCATGAACCCCCGAACCGATCGCCGCGGCCTCCGTCGCGGCGCGACCATGGTCCTGACGGCGGTGATGATGACCGCCATCCTCGGCTTCGTAGCCCTGGCGGTGGACACGATGGTCCTGGCCGTGGCCCGCCATCAGCTTGGCACCGCCGCCGACTCCGGCGCGCTGGCCGGTGCCGCCGCCCTGGCCGACGAGCGTCGGCTCGTCCCCGACGCCCCGATTGACGTCATCATGACCGCCGCCCACGACCGCGCCCGGGAGTTCACCCGGGAGAACCCGGTCCTCGGCCGGCAGCCGGTGATCGCGCCGAACCCGACCAACGAGCAGGACGGTGACGTGGTGCTCGGCTACATGGCCGACCCGACCGACCCGGCCAGCCCCTTCCTGACTTCCGCGCTCCTGGCGCCGATGTTCAACTCGGTGCAGGTGCGGGCCGCCCGGTCGGCGGACCGGGGCGGGATCGTCCCGGCCTTCTTCTCCCGGGCCCTCGGCTTCGAGGGGACCGACGTCCGGCACTCCGGGACCGCGTCGGCCCTGAACTACCGGATCGCCGGCTTCAAGGCCGACCCCGACCGCAACGCCGACGTCCTGCCGATCGTGCTGGACCGGCAGACCTATTCGGACATGATCAGCCCCGCGACGGCCACGACCGACCAGTTCCGCTACGACCCGGTCACCGGGGAGGTCAAGAGCGGGTCGGACGGAATCCAGGAGTCGCAGCTCTACCCGGTCAAGAACGGCTACCCGGGCAACTGGGGGACGGTCAAGGTCGGCGTCTCGAACAACAGCACCAGCACGCTCGGAGCCCAGATCCGCTACGGGATCACGTCCCAGCAGCTGAACACCTATCCCGGCGGGCAGATCAAGCTGAACCTGACCGACCCGCAAGGGAATCGATACATGATGCTCGAGGGGAACCCGGGCATCAGCTCGGGGATCAAGGACGACCTGGAGGCGATCATCGGCCAGGGCCGGGCCCTCCCGATCTACGACCCGAACGGCTCGGGCGGCAACGGGAACAACGCGCAGTACAAGATCGTGGACTTCGCCCCGGTCCGCGTCCTGTCGGTCAACTTCAAGGGCAACCCGAAGTACGTGATCATCCAGCCGGCGATGATGAGGGACGAGACGGCGATCCCGGGCGAGATCTCCTCGGACTGGACCTCCGGCGGCCTGGTCCGGCTGCACCTGACCCGTTGACGGCCCGCCCCGGATGGACCTCGGCCCGGGCGATCGCCGTCGTCGGGTGGGGACCGGTTACGAAATCGCAACACCCGCCCCGGGCGGATCGAGTCGACGACGAGGGCGTGACATAAGCTTCTCGCGGGCGGCAGCCGGCCGCGACGCGGCGCTCCGACTCCCCGGCGTCGGCCGACGGCCCGCCCCGGGACCGAGGTGCGCCGCGACGCGGCCGGCTGCCGCCCGTGCCGGGGAGGCGATCGACCATCCGGCCCCCCGGATCCGGGGACGCCCCTGACCGATCCGCCTACCGACCGACCACCCCGGCGGCGTGCCGGCCCGTGCCGGCCCGGACCCGGGCGCACTGGAAGGGGAATCGACGTGAGAGTGCAACGGTGTGCAGCCGGACGGCGAGGGGGGGCCGCCGCCGTCGAGATGGCCCTGGTGCTCCCCGTTTTCCTGGCGTTGATTTTCGGGACCATCGAGGCCGCTCGCCTGGGGATGGTCACCCAGTTGCTCAACGTCGCGGCCCGGGAGGCCTGCCGGACGGCGGTCCTGCCCGGCCAGACGGAGGCCGCCGTCCGGGGCCGGATCGACTCGGCCCTGATCGGCTCGGGGATCACCCCGGCGATCCGGATCAGCAGCCCGGCCGGCGACTGGACGACGGCCCCGGCGCCGAACCGGATTACCGTCCGCCTTAGCGTCCCCTTCGACCAGGTCAGCTGGCTGGGGGACCCCTTCGCCTTCGGCGGCAGGGACGTCGTGGCCGAGGCCACGATGTCCAGCGAGAAGGACGGATGATCCCGGCCCGTTCGGGGGCCAGGCCGGTCGGCCGGAGACCTGATCCGGCGTCAGCCGATGCGACGAACCCGGGGGGGGAGCCCCTCCCGGAGACCCGAGGAGGAGGATCGAATGACCCGATTGAGCATCACCCGCGCCCTCGGCCTGATCCTGGCCGCGGCGTGGTTCGCCTGGGCCGGCGCGTCGCCGGCCGGGGCCCAGACCGTAATCCCGCCCTTCGACCGCGTCGAGGAGGACTGGGAGCTGGTCATCGACCAGCCCGACCTGATGGCCGAGGGCCCTCAGATCACCACCACGATGAGCCCGCTGGGGGACCTTGGCGGCCAGTTCATCGCCTTCAACCTGAACTACCGCAGCCAGCCCTCGTACCTGCCCGGCGGCCTGGAGCTGGTCTCCTACGACGGCGAACGCGTGCTGGCCACCTCGAGCCAGGGGACGTCCCGGCTCGCCACCACGGGGGAGACGGTCACGTGGACCCAGTCGCTCCAGATCTCGGGCGGCGTGATCGTTTACGACATCAAGCAGGGGGACTCGACGACCTGGAGCGGGTTCGGCCAGGGTTCCGGGGCCAATCTCGGGATCCAGGCCGCGACGAGCCTCGGCTCGATGGACGGATACAGCCCCTCCGCATCGGTCGCCAATTCCGGGCCCGGCTGGCAGTCCAACCGGGTCAGCTCGATGCGGATGCTCCGGGTGCGGTACTACAACGGGGGCCAGCTGGTCCTGGTCGACGAGACCCCCAGGCCGGTCGAGTTGGGGCTCTGAGGCCGCCGGGCGGGCCGGGGCGCGACGCGGCCGAGAAACATCTCGCCGGTCGTTTGACGAGCCGAGGAAGCGCGACCTAGGTTACTGGTGCCCCCGATGCCGGGAGCCGCGGGATGAGAGAGGAAGTCGGAGGCGTCCCGACCCGCCGCCAGCGGGATCGGGGCGGGAACCACGATCGGACGCAACGGGGCCGCCCGCCCTCGACCGCCTTGGGCGGGGCCCATACCGAGGGATACGAATCGATGAACATGCTGGTCAACCGCATCCGCCGTTTCATCAACAACGAAGACGGCCCGACCGCGGTCGAGTACGCCGTCATGGTCGCCCTGATCGCCGTGGCGATCATCGTCACCGTCCAGGCGCTGGGCACCAACCTCAACACGACGTTCCAGAACGTCAGCGACTCGCTGCCTTCGGGCAACTCCTGATCCGTCTCGGCCGGCCCCTCGGGGTATTCGGAGGGGAGAGGGCCCCCGGAATGCGGCACGAGCCGCTTCCCGGGGGCCCTCCGGCGTTTCATGACCTAGGGTCTCATTGGCAACGGCCGCGAACGGCCCGGGCGCGACGGGATCGACGCCCGAGAGCCGGGGTAACGGGAGAGATCGCGATGACGGACACCCTGCCGATCGGCGTCGCCTGGCTCGTCTCGGGGACGATGATCTACGGCGCCTGGATCGACGGCCGGGAGCGGCGGGTGCCCAACTGGCTGACCCTCCCGCTCGGCCTCTGCGGCATGGCCTTCTGGGCCGGCCGCGCCGGGCTGCCGGGCCTTGCCTGGTCGACGCTCGGCCTGCTCGTCGGGCTGCTCATCCTGGGCCTGATCTTCGCCTACGGCTGGGTCGGCGGCGGCGACGTGAAGCTCTTCGCCGGCTTCGGCGCCTGGGTCGGCCCGACGATGGCCCTCAACGCCCTCGCCGCCGGCATCATCGTCGGCGGCGTCATGGCCCTCGCGATGATGGCCTGGGGCGGTCAGTGGGCCAAGCACTGGCGGACGGCCGTCCAGGCCGCCCGCGAGGTGATCACGATCCGCCACCCCGACCGGGTCGCCGAGCTCGCCGCCGCCCGCAAGCCGACCCTCTGGCTGCTGCCCTACGGCGTCCCCCTGACCATCGGCGCGGTCGGCTACCTCGCCTGGGCCGGGATGCTTACCTGACCACTCAACTGGGCCCCGCACCTGGGGAGGACCGGGATGAACGGCAAGGCACTGATGCTCCTCGTGATGGCCGGCGCCTGCGGCCTGGCGGCGATGTTCGGGGTCCGCACCCTCCTGAATCGAAAGCAAACCAGCAAGGTGCCGATGAGCGCCGTGCTCGTCGCCATCCAGGAGATCAAGGTCGAGCAGGCGGTCACGCCCGAGATGATCTCCACCAAGGAGATGCCCGCCGAGATGGTCCCCCCGGGGGCCCTGACCGACCCGAAGCAGGCCCTCAACCGATGGGCCATGATCCGCATCCTGCCCGGCGACGTGATCCTCGACGGCAAGCTCGCCCAGAAGGGGACGCCCACCGGCATGATCGCCCGGATCACCCCCGGCATGCGGGCCTTCGCCATCCGGGTCGACGAGCAGAGCGGCGTCTCCGGCTTCATCCTGCCCGATTACCGGGTCGACGTCCTGCAGCCCTGGCCCGACCAGCCCGGCCGCGCCGACATCGTGCTGGAGAACGTCCGGGTCCTGGCCTCGGGCACCGTCTTCGAGCGACTGGAGGAGCGCGCCATCGAGGCCACCACTGTCACCCTGGAGGTGACCCCGGAGCAGGTCCGCGTCCTGGCCAGCGCCATGCAGCGCGGTTCGCTGACCCTCTCCCTCCGAGGCCTCAACGACGAACTACTCGCCGAGGCCCCCGAACCCGAGCCGGTCGCCCCCCCCGAGCCGACGCCCGCGGTCGCCTCGGCCCCCGACCCCGAGCCGGAGCCGGAGCCCGAGCCGGTCGTGACCATCGTCGACGATCCGCCCCCGGCCCCCTCCCCGGTTCCGATCGTCGTCGAGCCCGAGCCTCCCCGCCGGCTGACCGTCTTCGCCGGCCGGACGCCGCCCCGATTCATGCTGATCGGCCCCGCGGGGGGCGACCCGCTCGCCTCGCCCGACCCGGCCGACGAGCCCGAGATTCGACGCCCCTTCTTCCTCGACGGACTCGGGGATCCCCCCACCGCGGCCCTGTCCTCCCCTCCCCCGGGATGAGGAGCGCCGACCCCCGGGCCGAGAGGAACCCCGACCGACGACGAGACCCCGGCTGATCCCCATGGACACCGCCCGACGACTGCTCCTGGTCGACCCCGACTCCGCCTCCCGGGCCGCGGTGCAGGCCGCCCTGTCCGGCCTCGGCATGGTGCGAGTCGAGCGGTCCATCGCCGACTACGACGGGGCGGTCCGGGCCCTTGACGGCCCGGCGATCGACCTGTTGCTGATCGTCCTCGACGCCGACCCCGAGCGCGCCCTGGCCGCCATCCGCCAGATCCGGGCCGCGGCCCCCCGCGTCCCGATCCTGCCGGCCAGCCGATCCCGGGACGGCGAGACGATCCTCAAGGCCCTCCGGGCCGGGGCCACCGAGTTCCTCCCCTTGCCGATCGACGCGGAGGAGGCACGCGCCTCCATCGACCGCCTGATGCCCTCCGCCGCCCCCGAGGTCGCCGGCCAGGGCGCCATGCTGACCATCGTCGGCGCCTCCGGCGGGGTCGGCTGCACGACCCTGGCGGTGAACCTGGCCACCATGCTCGCCAAGGCCCCGGGCGCCTCGGTCGCCCTGGTCGACCTCGACCTGCTGCTCGGCTGCGTCGACACCCTGCTCGACGTCATGCCCGAGCTCACCCTGGCCGACGTCACCTCGGAGATCGACCGCTACGACGAGACCCTGCTGCACCGCGTCCTCACCCGGCACGAGTCCGGCGTCCACGTCCTCTCCGCTCCCACGGACATGGAGGACGCCGCCCGGGTCGAGCCCGAGGCGCTCCGCCGCCTGCTGGAACTGCTGCTCCGCGCCTTCCGCTTCGTCGTCGTCGACGTCAGCAAGGGGTTCCAGGCCACCGACTTCATCGCCCTGGAGCTGGCCGACACCATCCTCATGGTCACCCAGCTCGACGTCTGCAGCCTCCGCAACGGGGCCCGGCTGATGCAGCTCTTCCGGCAGGTCGAGGGGGTGTCCGACCGGGTCAAGGTGGTGGTCAACCGGGTCGGGTCGGACATCACCAGCATCGGCCTGAAGAAGGCCGAGGAGACGCTCGGCGCCCCGATCGGCTGGCAGATCCCCAACGTCTCCGACATCGTCAACTCGGCGCGGGTCAAGGGCGTCCCCATCGAGGTCGAGGCCCCCAAGCACCGGATCACCCGCGCCCTGCAGGACATCGCCCGGGGCTTCGCCCCGATCGGCGGCGACCGGCCGCCGAAGCCGTTCCTCGGCAAGTTCGCCGCCATGTTCACCTGAATCAGACACGCGAGGCCCCCGCCCGGCTCGGCCGTCAGGGGGAACCCCGCCGGAGGCATCCCGCCGATGATCAACGGATTCGGCCGCAGCCCGCTCGGCCAGCGCACCCTTGGGACGTCCCACGTCCCGGCGAGGACCCCCCCCGCCGAGCAGCCCGAGGTCGCCGCGCCGCCCCCCCCTCCCCCGCCCCCCAAGCAGGCCAACCGCGACCCCGAGCAGCCCAAGGCCGACCCGGCCGTCGCCCAGTTCGAGGCCATCAAGCGCCGGATCCACGGAAAGCTCGTCGATCGCCTCGACTTCAACCGGGTCAACGAGCTCGACCCCCGGACCGTCCGGCTCGAGGTCCGCTCCGTCATCGAGCACCTGCTCGATGAAGACAACCCGATGCTCAACAAGGCCGAGCGCCAGAAGCTCGTCGACGAGATCCTCGACGAGACCTTCGGCCTCGGCCCGCTGGAGGCGCTGCTCAAGGAGGAGGGGATCGGCGACATCATGATCAACGGCCCCCGCTTCGTCTTCATCGAGAAGAAGGGCCGCATCGAGCGCTCGATCATCAACTTCCGGGACGACGACCACCTGCTCCAGATCATCGACCGCATCGTCTCCCGGGTCGGTCGTCGCATCGACGAGAGCTCGCCGATGGTCGACGCCCGGCTCCCGGACGGCTCGCGGGTCAACGCCATCATCCCCCCGCTGGCGCTGGACGGGCCGGTGCTGACCATCCGGATGTTCGGGTCCAAGCCCCTCACCCAGGACGACCTGCTCCGCTTCAAGGCCTTCACGCCCGAGATGCTGATCCTGCTCGAAGCGGCCATGAAGGCGCGCCTCAATGTGATCATCTCCGGCGGCACCGGGTCGGGCAAGACGACCCTGCTGAACACCCTCTCCGGCTTCATCCAGAACGACCACCGGATCATCACCATCGAGGACGCCGCCGAGCTCCGCCTCCAGCAGGAGCACGTCGTCCGCCTGGAGACCCGGCCGGCCAACGTCGAGGGCCGGGGGGCCGTCACGGCGACCGACCTCGTCAAGAACGCCCTCCGCATGCGGCCCGACCGCGTGATCATCGGCGAGTGCCGAGGGTCCGAGACCCTCGACATGATCCAGGCCATGAACACCGGCCACGACGGCTCGCTGACCACCGTCCACGCCAACAACCCGCGCGACGCCATGAGCCGGCTGGAGACCATGATCAGCATGGCCGGCCTGGAGCTGCCCATCCGGGCGCTCCGCGCCCAGTTCGCCTCGGCCGTCGACCTGATCATCCAGGCCAACCGCCTCCAGGGCGGCCCCCGCAAGGTGACGAGCATCACCGAGGTCGTCGGCATGGAGGGGGACACGATCATCATGCAGGAGATCTTCAAGTTCGAGCAGCTCGGCGTCGACTCCAACGGCCGGGCCCACGGCCGGTTCGTCTCCACCGGCATCCGGCCCACCTTCATGGACCGCCTTGAGTCCTCCGGCTGCGTCGTCCCCCAGGACCTCTTCCGCCAGCGCGTGCTGCTGGACGACTGACCCCCGGGCCGGGTCCGAATCCCGCCGCCCGACGACCGACGTCACCCCGCACCCACCCCCCGGAGCCCCCGACGATGGACCCCATCACCCTCGTGACGATCGCGGCCGGCGCGGCCATCGCGCTCGTGGTCGCCGGCGTGGCGATGGCGCTGGTGAAGCCGGAATCGGCCCTGGCCGAGGAGCGCCTGGAGCACCTGACCACCGGCAAGCGGCCCAGGCAGCAGCGGATGCAGGCGGCCGACTCGCTGCTGCGGGTCCCCTCGATCCAGTCCGGGCAATTCGCCGCGCTGGAGCGGCTCGTCCCCAGCTTCGACTCGATCAAGGAGCTGTACGAGCAGGCCGACATGAGCCTGCCGTTCAAGACGTTCCTCATGATCGCCTGCGTCATGGGGGCGGCCGGCGTCGTCCTCACCGGGGTGCTCGTCTCCCCGCTGCTGGCCCCGGTCTCCGGGCTAGTGCTCGGGGCCGGGATGCCCTACTTCTTCCTGCTCTGGCGCAAGGGCAAGCGGATCTCCCTGTTCATGGCCTCCCTGCCCGAGGCCGTCGAGCTGATGAGCCGGGCCCTGCGGGCAGGCCACGGCCTGGCCTCCGGCATGCAGCTTGTCTCCCAGGAGATGAAGGGGCCGGTCTCCGCCGAGTTCGGCCGCGCCTTCGAAGAGCAGAACCTCGGGGTGCCGATGGACGACGCCCTCCGGGGCATCTCCACCCGGATCCCGACGATGGACGTCCGCTTCCTCGTCACCGCCATCATCATCCAGCGCACCACCGGCGGTGACCTGGCCGAGGTGCTTGACAAGATCGGCCGGCTCATCCGCCAGCGGTTCGAGCTGGTCGGCCACGTCAAGGCGCTCACCGCCGAGGGCCGCCTCTCGGGCATGGTCCTCATGGCCCTGCCGCCGGGCCTGCTCGCCTTCATCGCCGCGAGCAACCCGTCCTACGTCTCCCCGCTGTTTACCACCACCCTGGGCACCAAGCTCCTGGCCGTCACCGTCTTCCTCCAGGTGCTCGGGGCCGTGGCGATCAAGAAGATCATCTCGATCAAGGTCTGACCCGGGACCCCGCCCCCGACCCCCGATCCGGCCGACCCCCGAGTCGGCCGACGACCGCCTGAGAGGCCCAGCCGTGCCCACCCTCGAGAGCTCCCTGACCCCCGAGACCCTGGTGCCGATGGCCACCTTCCTGGCCATCATGCTCGGCGGCTGGGCCCTGCTGCTGGTCCTGTCCAGCCGACCGACCAAGGCCGAGGACCGCCTCAAGCGGATGCTCGAGCGCCCCCAGGACGAGCTCGAACGCCTCCGGCAAACGCGAGAACGCACGCGGATCCAGGAGAAGGTGGCCGAGGCCGCCCGACGCCTCTCCGCGCCGATGCAGCCGAAGGACGAGGCCGAGCTGGGCAAGATCCGCCTGACCCTGCTCAACGCAGGGATCCGGAGCCCCCAGGCGGTGCAGATCTTCCTCGGCATGAAGATGCTCAGCTTGCTGCTGGGGCTGGCCCTGGCCACCCCCGCCGCACTCTCCAAGGGGTTCGACCGCAACAGCCTGCTGACGATGGTCGCCGCCGGCGGCATCGGCTTCTACCTGCCCGGCTTCGTCGTCTCCCAGAAGCGCCGGGCCCGGCAGAAGGCCATCTTCCTCGGCCTGCCCGATGCGTTGGACCTGATGGTCGTCTGCGTCGAGGCCGGCCTCGGCTTCGACGCCGCCATGCGTCGCGTGACCGCCGAGCTGAACGAGTCGTGCCCCGAGGTCTGCGACGAGCTGAACATCGTCAACTTCCAGATCCAGATGGGCCGGCCCCGCCGGGAGGCCCTCCGGGACCTGGGGATCCGCACCGGGGTCGAGGACGTCCGGGCCCTGGCGGCGGTCATCATCCAGGCGGAGAAGTTCGGCTCGCCGATCGGCGCCGCCCTCCGCGTCCAGTCCGACGCGATGCGGACCCGACGACGCCAGATGGCCGAGGAGAAGGCGGCCCAGACCGCGGTGAAGATCATGCTCCCGCTGATCATGTTCATCTTCCCGGGCGTCTTCGTGGTGCTCGTCGGCCCCGCCGCGATCAAGATCATGGACACGATGATGAACAAGTGAACGTTCCGAGGGGAACTCGATTCGACCTGACGGACCGGAGGCCCGCCATGCGGAAAGTCCAAGCGACCTACATCGACCCCCACGCCTCGCCGCCGCGATCGACCGGGCAGCAGGCCTTCGTGTTCCTGGTCGGCCTGCTCACGCTGCCGCTGCTCTTCGACGGCGGGAAGCTCTGCTACATCCGGTGGGCCGCGATGTTCGGGCCGATCCCGACCGTCAGCACGCCGTCGCTCGACCTGGTCCATCTCTACCTCGACGAGGCCAGCGTCCTCCTCCGGCGGGCCTACCAGCACGCGTTCCGGCGGGGGCCCTGGCGGCCGGAGTGGGCCGTCGGCATGCTGGCCTTCAGCCTGATGGTCGGCGTCCTGGTCATGAGGCATCATCGCCTGAAATGACCCGGACCCCTCGCCGCCCCCCACGGGCGGCGAGGGGCGTCCCGGGGCGGATCGGGCCCGGCCTTCAGGCGACGGCCCGGCCCCTGGCCTCGGCCAGGATCCGGAGCGCCTGCTCGGCCGCCTCCCGGCCGCTCCGGACGCAATCCGGCACGCCGACCCCGGAGAACGCGTTGCCGGCCAGGATCAGCCCCGGCTGCGAGGCCGCCCGGCGTCGGATCGAGGCCACCCGGTCCAGGTGGCCGAGCGTGTATTGCGGCATCGCCCTCGGGTGGCGGGCGACCCGGCAGACCAGCGGGTCGCCCGAGGCGCCCAGCAACTCGCCCACCTCCCGCCGGGCCAGCGCGGCCAGCTCCTCATCGTCCCGGTCGAACAGGTGACCCTGCAAGGCGCCGCCGATGAAGACGCGGAGCAGCACCGTCCCCTCCGGCGCCCGGCCCGGGAACTTCACGCTGGTGAAGGACACCGCCAGGATCTCCCGGCCCTCGACCGCCGGCACGACCAGCCCGAAGCCGTCGAGCGGGTGCGACACCCGGTCCCTCGGGTAGCCCAGCTGGACGATCGCCGAGGAGGCATAGGGGATCGACCTGAGGTCCAGGGCCAGGTCCGGCGCCTCGCCGTCGATCAGCCGGGCCGCCGCATGGGCCTCGACGGCCAGGATCACCGCCCGGGCCTCCAGCGCGGGGCCGTCCAGCAGCTCGACCCGCCAGGTCCCCTCCGGGCCCTGCCGGGCGACCCTCCGGACGGGGCTCGACCGCCGGATCGCCCCCCTGGGGAGGGCGCCGGCCAGCGTCTCGGGCAGGGTGTCCATGCCCGCGGCGAGGGTCTGGAAGAGGCTGTAACGCGCCCCCGACTCCCCCCGACTCCCCTGCCGGGCGGCCCGCCCCTGACGCAGGGCGGCGCGGATCAGGCTGCCGTGCTCGCGCTCCATCATCGGGAACTGCGGCAGCGTGGCCCGGAGGCTCAGCTCCTCGGGGTCGGCCGTGTAGATGCCGCCGACCAGCGGCTGGACCAGGCGATCCAGCGCCTCCCGACCGAGCCGACGCCGGACGAAGCTCGCCAGGCTCTCGTCGGCGTCGTCCCGCCTGGGGGGGAGGACCAGATCCATCGCCATCCGGAGCTTGCCCCGCCACGAGAGGATCGGCGAGGCCAGCAGCGGCCCGAGCCGCTGGGGCGCCATCAGCACGAACCCCTCGGGCACCGGCAGCAGCTTCCCGCCTCGGACCACGAACGAGCGCCGGTGGCGGTCGTCGGTGCCGATGAGCTGGTCCCCCAGGCCGATCGAACGGCACAGGTCCAATGCCTGGGGCTTGTTGGTGATGAACGAATCGGCCCCGCCTTCGAGCGTGAAGCCGTCGACCCGGTCGGTCCAGATCGCCCCCCCGATCCGACTCCGGGCCTCCAGCACCACGACCTCGACCGGCGACGCCTCATCCCCGAGGCCTTCGACCAGCCGGTGGGCCGCCGTCAGGCCGGAGAGCCCGGCCCCGACGACGATGACCCGATCGGGATGGGTGAGTCGATTCGACACCGCGCGCACTCCTCGTCCTCGGGGTCGCCGGGACCGCCCGACCCGGCCCCGGCCTTCGGCGGAGCCCGCCTGACGGGGATGGGACCCCGGTCCCGGTATAACGCGACGGGGCCACCCCCGACAAGCTCCGAGCCCGATCCACCATCCCGGGAAAAATTGCGGCCCTGTCGGGCGGAATCGGGGCCTACATCCATAGGAGACCGGGCGCCGGACAACCCCCGGGATTGCCCCCAATCCCCATCGGGCCGGGCCCCGCCGGATCAGGTCCGACGGGGCCCGGAATCGGCCCGCTGCCCCCGAAGAGGCGAATGGATCCCGAAGATGGTCCCTCCAGCCGCCCGAACATCCTCGAAGACGCCCGACGGCCTGGTCCCTGGTTCGGGCTCAGTCGACCCCGGACGCCGCGGGGGCCGACTCGGCCGGCGTGGACGAGGGGCCCATGCCCGGGGGGATGCCCGGCGAGGCCGAGGGCGGGGGAGTGTCCGGGTCGATGTCCGGCGCCGAGGGGCCACCGCCGCCGGAGCATCCGACGAGGCCCAGGGTTGCGACCATCGCGGCCGGGAGCAAAATCAGGGTTCGAAAGGTGGTCATCGGTTCAATCATCTCGTGGTGACGGTGATCCCGGGGCGGGCCCCGGGCGGGACCTCGGTCCGGGACTCAGAACTGGTCGGCGGAGACGACCTCGCCGCCCTTGCGGGTCGACAGGTTGCGATAAATGCCGACGCGGTCCTGGCCGTTGCCGGCGGCGCTGGGGGCGAACTGGGCCGCGTTGCCGATGTCGATCGTCTCCTTGAGGAAGCGGACCGAGCCGTCGCCGAACAGGAAGTTCGCGCCGCCCGGGTGCTGGCTCAGGAAGCCGAACTGCCCCATCTCCAGGCCTCCGCCGTTCTGATAGATCCAACTCTGCGAATCGGCCGGCGCGGTCCAGACCCCTTCGGGCTCCGGGACCAGCAGTCCGGAGTTCAGTCGGGGGCCGGTCGAGGCCATGCCCTGCGGGCGGGTGTGGCCGGCGGCGCCGAACCACAGCGATCGGTTCCAGAAGTTGAAGATTTCGTCCGGATCATTGATGAACCGGGCCTTCTCGCCCACAAAGATCGTGTTGCTCAGGCCGTCACGATACTCCGAGATCTTGAAGGTCTTGTCGTCGACGCTGAACGCGCCGTCGGTCGGGATCATGTTCGGGCAGCCGAGCCACCAGCGATAGACGTCGTTGGTGCCCGTCGAAGCGGCATAGGAGGTCGGGGAATAGGCATTCCCATTGACGCCGGCCGTGAAGCTCGACTTGGTGTCGATGTCCGACGGGCAGACGAAACTGTTGACCACGGTCACGTACGCCGTGCTCTGGATGTATCCCATCCCCTGGCTCGACGTGCCGGCGACCCCGGCCGGGGGCAGGTCCATGTTGATGGCCTGGTAGATGTTCCCCTGCTCCACGAACGGCAGGATCATCGTGAACATGCTGTGCCCGCGCGAACCGTAGATCGGGCCGGAACAACTGCCGTCATTGGGCTTCGCGTAGTAGAACGAGGCCGGCGGGAAGACGCCGTAGGAACTCTCGTAATTGGCCAGGCCCAGGCCGATCTGCTTGAGGTTGTTGGTGCACTGGGCCCTCCGGGCCGCCTCCCGGGCGCTCTGCACGGCGGGCAGCAGCAGGGCGATGAGCACGCCGATGATGGCGATGACGACCAACAGCTCGATCAGCGTGAAACCGCGCCTCGAGGACGTTCGGCTCTTCATCTTCACGACTCCTTGGTACGGAACATGGATGTAAAATCACCGATCGCGACCGGCCCCGATTTCAGGTCGGCTGCTTGCATGATTTGAGGATCGCGTTAGAGGATGGTGACGATTGGGGCGATCGATCCGCGGCGACCGAATCAATTAACCATCACCCGACCTGAATCGTGCCGGGTCGTTCGCGGTCACGAGCATCTTGGATGCCAAGGCCGTGCCATCGGTCGGGCGCAAGATCACCCGGTCAGGAGACGAGCGTTCGCCCCCGAATCGAAATGCCCCGTGGGGGGTGCGGCCGAGATCTCCGAGCACGGCACGATCACGCATCCCGACCCGAGCAGGTCTCAGATCGGTGAGAGAGGATTGCGTCGATCCACGTGCGCCGAGGAACGATGACTACATTACTCAAGTGTCAAGGCGGGCGGCAAGCATCATTTCTTCACGGCCGAAATTCCGTCCGGTCGCCGGAGTTGCGTCCCCAAGGCCGCAGTGTTTGCATCAGAACACGATCTCACACAAGGATTTGCGGTCGACCTTCGGGTCGAATGGCGGGCCCGCGTCACGGCTACGGGGGAGAAGCGAACGAGGCGACGTCCCGGGTCATCGACCCGGGACGCCGCCTTGAGGAGCGGAGGATTGATGGCCTGCCTTCGGCCCGATCACTCGGGGATCGGCTGGGGGGCCTGGGGAGGGGCCGCCGCCCCGTCGCCGACGGTGTAGCGTGCCTTCGAGGCGTCGCTCGCCTCCTGGGGAGGCGCGGGGGGCGGCGGGGGCGGCTCCTCCTCGCCGGCACATCCGGCGAGCAGGGGCAGCAACACCAGGGCGGATCGCATCGCGAGTCGGATCATGGGATCTCCGGTTCCGGTTGCCGGTGGCGTTACGTGGGGACGCCAGGGGACCTGCGGGGCTCAGTACTGGTCGGAGCTGATCACCTCGCCGCCGGCCCGGGTCCCGAGGGCCCAGAGCGTCTGCAATGCGATGGTCTGCTTGATGAACCGGACCGACCCGTCGCCCAGCAGGAACAGGGCACCGCCCGGGTGGAGGCTGCGGAAGCCGAACTGCCCGTAGTTCTGGGCGATCGAGTCGTACTTCCAGTCCTCGGGACCCCGGTTGTCGACGTAGGCATACGTGCCGCCGGTGTCATACGACGGGGCGTTGATCTTCGGCACCGTGTAGGCGAAGATCGGCGGGCGGGAGCCTCCCAGGTCGTCGCCGAACCAGCCGTTGATCGTCCAGAAGTTGAAGATGGAGGACCCGGGCTCGTTCGGGAATCGGGAATACTCGCCGATGAACATGGTATTGCTCAGGCCGTCCCGGACGTCGGCGATCTTGAACTGGTAGTTCAGGCCGAACATGCCGGTGGGCTTGATCCGGTTGCAGTACCCGTCCCAGGGCGGACCGGCCGCGTTGATGTAGCGGAGCAGCTCCACGTCGCCGGCCACGCCGGCATACGACCGCTGGTTGTACGGGTAGTAATAGACCCGCGCCTCCCAGTCGATGCCCCGGGGCGCCGGCAATCGCTCCTCGGAGGGGCAGATGTACGTGTCGACCACCGCCGCCTGGGCGGTCGCGTTGCGGATGTCCGCCGAGAGGACCGAGTAATTGTAGGCGTTCGCCAGGACCGCCTGCTCCAGCTGGGGCAACATGTAATGGAACATGCTGTGCCCCCACTGCCCGCCCGGCGTGTAGATGCCGCCGGCGCAGGGGTTGTTCACCGGGTTATTCTGGGTGCGGTACATCAACCCGGTCGGGAAGGATCCGATCGAGCTCTCGTAATTATGCAGGGCCAGGCCCATCTGCTTCAGATGGTTGGTGCACTGGGCACGCCGGGCGGCCTCCCGGGCGCTCTGCACGGCGGGCAGCAGCAGGGCGATGAGCACGCCGATGATGGCGATGACGACGAGCAACTCGATCAGCGTGAACCCTCTCCTCGAGGCCGATCGATGAGACATGGGGGGATGCTCCTTGGGGTGGGATTGGGGGATGCGATGACAGACAGGAGGACGTCGGTCTCGGGTTCGCCCGGAGGTGACGGACGATGCGCCTCGAGTGTCGATCCGGACAGGGCAAGCGACGCCCTGCAGGGTTTCCGCTCAGCGTCTCGGCGGCCGAAGATCGGGTGTCCTGAATGATGACAAAACCGGATCCGGAACGCGCGATCCGACGCTCGACGAGTCTCGATGGAGTTAGGCGACAACGGCAAAATGATTGTCCCCCCGATCGCTCGGGAGGGACGCCGCCCAACCAGACGTGGGACCTTCATGCGACCCGGCCGGGAGGGGAGCCCGTCCGGGTGGATGTCCAGGCAGGAATGCGTACGTCACCCAGTTTACGCACGCGTGCGGGCCGTCGACAAGTGTGATCCCGCCACATCCCGGGGAAATCGCGGACGATCGACGAAGCCGCCTGGGGCCGGTGCAAGCCCCTATCCGCGCCATTCGTGCACGAAATCGACGAGCGCCCGGACGTGATCGACCGGCGTCTGCGGCAAGATCCCGTGCCCCAGGTTGAAGATGTGGCCCGGACGGCCTGCGGCCTGCTGGAGGACCAGGCGGGCCTGACGCTCGATCTCCTCCCGGGTCGACAGCAGGACGACCGGGTCGAGGTTCCCCTGCACCCCCACCCCGGGCCCGAGCCGGTCCCAGGCCTCGTCCAGCTCGACCCGCCAGTCGAGGCCGATCACCGAGCCCCCGGCGTCCCGCTGCGCCTCCAGCAGGGTGGCGGTGCCGGTGCCGAAGTGGATCGCCGGGACGTCGGCCGGGAGCGCCGCGAAGAGGCGGCGCATGTGGGGCTGGACGAAGCGTTTGTAGTCGCGGGGCGAGAGCGTCCCCACCCAGCTGTCGAAGAGTTGCAGGGCCTGGGCGCCGGCCTCGGCCTGGGCGTTCAGGTACAGGGCGGTGGCGTCGGTCAGCCGCCCCATCAGCACGTCCCAGGCCGCCGGGTCGCGGTACATGAAGGCCTTGGCGCGGTCGTAGTGGCGGGAGCCTCCACCCTCGATCGCGTAACAGGCCAGCGTGAACGGGGCGCCGGCGAAACCGATGAGCGGCACCGAGGGGGGCAGCGCCGCCCGGATCTGCGCCACGGCCTCCGTCACGTAGCTCAGGGCCCCGGCGTCGGCCATCGGCCGGATCCGGTCGACGTCGATCGGCTCGACCACCGGGTTGTGGATGACCGGCCCCTCCCCCTTGGCGAACTCCAGGTCCAGGCCCAGGGGCTCCAGGATCAGCAGGATGTCGGCGAAGAGGATCGCCGCGTCGACGCCCAGCCGCTCGGCGGCGGTCACCGTGACTTCGGTCGCCAGGTCCGGCGTCTTGCACAGCTCCAGGAAGGAGACCTTGGAGCGCAACTCCCGGTAGTCGGCCATGTAGCGGCCCGCCTGCCGCATCAGCCAGATCGGCGTCACCTCGGTCGGCTCGCGCCGGCAGGCCTTCAGGAAGGGAGGATCCTCGCGACGATCCGGCATTTGCGACGTCCCCGTCGATTCGATGCGACATCCGGTGTCGGGCATCCGTGCGCCCGCCCGTCCCTGCCCATTCTGCGCGCAAGATTGCGGGGAAGTCCAGCATACCCGCCACGATGCCGCCCCGGGGGGCCGATGGGTCAGCGGCGGCCGGGGTCGAGCACCTCGAAGAGTGATTGCGTGCGGACGATCGAGCAATCGTCAGGGAAAGTGTGGAAGGCCTGCACGGAGAGGCCGTTGGCCCGGGGATCGACCCGGATGAAGCTGACCGGCGAGGGGGCCATGCGGTTCCGGGGGGAGAAGCGGTGGTAGAGCCCCTTCCCCGCGTCGAGCGACAGCTCGTCGCAGAGGTGGCGGAAGACCTCGTCGTCGAGGCGTTCGGAATCGAAGCAGGTCTGGTACTCGACGGCGACCCCCTGCCGGAGGGTCGCCGAGTGCTCGTGGCGGACCGGACGGCGCAGCAGCACGCCCCGGTCGGGCAGCGGGGTCTCCGGCCCGCGGAGCACCTCGGTCAGGCATCCCGTCCCGTTGGTCCAGGTGATCGCGTGGCCGCCCTCGATGATTCTGAGGTCGGCCTCCCAGGCCGGACGGCTGACCCGGCGGTGGCTGCGGACGGCGAACCAGTCCGGGTGGATTGCCCGGGCGAAGACCTGGAATTCGAGGTCGACGACCTTCGACCGACCGTAGCTGACGCCCATCCCGACGTCTCCCCTTGATCGCTCGTCCCTGATCACGCCCCGAGACGGGCACTGAGGATATTATAGTATGACCGCAATCGGAGGCGAACCGCGTCAGGCTCCGACCCGAACTCGTCGCGTTCAGGCAACGGACCCTCTCGGCTTGACCCCCGAGCGGGCCGGCCTTAGACTCGCCCCGCCGCCGAGGGGGATGACTCGCGAAGGACCGCGACCCGGGCCGTGCCGCCCGGCCCTCGATCGCCACGGAGGACCGCGGTGATCCCGATCCGAGCCCGATCCACCAGCTTCGACCTCGACTCCCCCCCGCCGCTCCCGGAACGCGTCGTCGACGCCTGGAGGCGGCGGGGGCCCCGGTACGTCTGGCACAAGGCCCTGCGTCGAGGCCTCCGTCGCTGGCCCTCCTGGAGGAGACGGATACTCTACCGAAACCCGCGCTCGTATTGGAACCTGCGTGGCGGCCATGATTATTTTCGGGAACAGGAAGGCCAGCCGGGCCGAGCCCGACGCGCCGAGTGGCTGGCCGACCGGATCGCCCGATACGCCCCGGACTCGGTGCTGGAGATCGGCTGCGGCTACGGCAAGCAGCTCCGAGAACTGCGAGGCCGACTGCCCGCCGCGGCGCTGGTCGGGGTCGACTTCAGCCCCTCCCAGCTCGACTACGCCCAGGAGTACCTCGACGACCTCGACGGCCTCTCCCTGCTCCTGGGGGACGGCCAGCGGCTGCCGTTCCCGGATTCCTCGTTCGACCTGGTGCTCACCTCCGCGGTGATCCTCCACAACGCCCCCGAGGTGGCCGACCGGATCCGTCGCGAGGCGATCCGGGTCGCCCGCCGTTGGGTGGCGCACAACGAGGATACGGACCGGACCTACAATCGGTTCGGCTACGACACCGCCGCCTGGTACCGCCAGGCCGGCATCCGGCTGGCCGAGGTCGGCCCGATCCCCGTCGGCCCGGCCGACGAGGTCGCCCGCTCGCAATTCTGCGTCGCCGCGCTCTGATCCGGCCCGGTCGGGCCCCGCGTCCCTCCATCGAGCGGTGAGCATCCGTGACCGCCATCCCGAGCCCTCCCCCCGCCCCCGCCGTCGCCCGCCCCCCGGGGGCCGCCGAGCCCCCGGCCGCCGAGGGCCGTCGCGCCCTGAACGACAGCCTGATCGTGACGGTCGGCGGCCAGCTCGAGCGCGCCCTCGGCACCCTGACCGCCCTGGCGATGAAGTGGGGACTCGACCCCGCGCAGCACGGCATCTACTCCGGACTCCGGCTGACCCTCGACCACGCCAACCGCGCCAGCCTCGGCATCGGCCGGGGGGCCGTCCAGGAGATTCCCGTGCTCCTGGCCTCGGGCCGGGAGGACGAGGCGAGGCGCGTGGCCGACGCCTCCTTCGCCGCCTGCACCGCCGCCGCCCTGCTCTACGCCGCCGGGCTGCTCGCCCTGGCCTGGTGGCGGTGGCCGAGGGGCCCCGACCCCGACCCGACCGCCCTGGCCTGGTCCGCCGGCCTAATCGCGGTGGCGGCCCTCGTGCTCATCAAGCGATATCAGGACTTCCTGATCGCCCTGCACCGCGCCCAGCGCCGGTTCGCCCTGACGACGGAGCTGGCCGTCGTCGACGCGGCCCTGTTCGCCGCCCTGGTGGCCCTGGGCCTCTGGCTGGCGGGCCTGTGGGGCCTGCTGGCGGCTATCGGCCTGCTCGGCCTCTTCAACGTCGCCTACCTCCACGCCCGGCACCCCATGCGGCTGGGCCTGGCCTGGGACGGCCCGATCACGCTCCGGCTGCTGCGGACCGGCCTGCCGATCCTGGCCAACTCGGCCGCCTTCGCCGGGCTGTTGAGCCTCGACCGCGTGCTGATCCTCTCGCTGGCCCCTGATGGCGCCGAGGCGGCCGGCTACTACGCGATCGCCCTGATGGGTACCGGCTGGACGCTCGACCTGGGCGGGCGGATCGCCTCGGTCATGTATACCTATTTCCAGACGACGCTGGGACGCACCCGGGATCCCGTCGCCGTGGCGAGGCAGGCCGCCCGGGTGGTCGAAGCGATGGCCCCGCCGCTGATCGCCGGCAGCGCCGTGGCCTACCTCGTCGCCCCGACGTTCCTGGGGACGCTGGTCCCCCGATACGCCCCTGGCCTGGAGGCCCTCCGGCCGCTGCTGCCCGGGACGGTGCTGCTGGGGCTGGCCCTGCCGGCCCGGGAGGCGATGATCGCCGTCGACCGCCCCTATCGCCTGGCCCTGGTCACCCTGCCCGGCCTGCTGCTGGCGGCCGCGGTCGGCGGGATCGGGGCGATGCGATCGGGGATCGTCGGCGTCGCCTGGGGGATGACGGCCGGCTACGCGACGGTCTACCTGCTGACCAGCCTCTCGGCCCTGGTGGGCGGACTCGGATCCCGGGGCTGGCTGGCCCACCAGGCCCGGCTCGCCCGGACAATTTGCTGGTACGCGGCCGGTGCCCTGCTCGCGGCCCACCTGCCGATCGGCGGCCCGTCCTGGAAGACGTTCACCCTCCGCCTGCTGCTGCTCGCCGCCTGGGGACTGCCCGCGTTGGCGGTTTGGGGCCGGTCCCACGGCTGGGGCGGGCTGGCCGGGCGATTCGGGCGCGGGGCCCCGCCTCGTCCGGACTCGGGGCGACCCGAGGCCGGCTGATCGGCGACGGCCCCGGCCCGTCGACGGATCGACACCCAGGAGCGCACGGATGCTCGACCTCGGTTTCACCCTCCTCCTCGCCTCGTGGTCGGCGGCCGTCGGCCTCGCCCTGCTCCGGCGCCTCGGCCCGCGCCCCGAGTACCCGGCCGACGCCCTCGGCCTGGCGATCACGCTGGGACTGGGCACCCTGGCCACCGCGGCCCTCGGCCTGGCCCAGTTCGGTCGACTCGGGCCGGAGGGGTTGCTGACGGTGCTCGGCCTCGGGCTCGTCGGAGTGATCTGGTCGCGTTCGGCCACCGTCCTCGACCCCGCCCCGGGTCAACCCTACCCCGCCCCCCGCGAGCGGGGTGCGGGCCGGGGTGAGGGGGCATCGCCCGAGGCGGATCGCCCCGACAACCCGGTTCGACGCCACGGCCTGCACCCCCTCGACCTCGTCTTCGACGCCTCCCTCATCGTCATCCTGGTCGGTTCGCTGCTGACCGCCCTGGCCCCGCCGACCGACGGCGACGCCCTCTGCTACCACCTCCAGGTGCCGAAGCTGTTCCTCGGCGACGGCTCGGCGTCCTTCGATCCGGACCTCCACGAGACGGTCTACCCGCTGGTCACGGAGCTGCTCTACGCCGTCGCGCTGGCCTTCCGGGGCCCGGTCGCGTGCCGGCTGGTCCAGTGGACGCTCGGGATCGCCTTCGCCCTGAACGTGGCGAGCCTGGCCCGGCCCTTCCTGGGTGATCGGGCCCGGTGGGCGGCGACGATCGCCCTGGGCGTGCCGGCGGTCTCCAACGGCATGGGGGCGCCGCTGAACGACGTGGCCCTCGCCACCTTCGGCACGGCGGCCCTGGTCGCCTGGTGCCGCTGGCTCGACCGGCCGACCCCGGGTGCCGCCGCGCTCGCCGGAGTGCTGGCCGGCCTGGCGATGGGGGTGAAGTACCCGGCCCTCGTCTGGGCCGGGGTGATCGGCCTGGGGATGGTGCTGGCCGCCCGGCCGGGCCGGCTGCCGGTCCGATCGGCCCTGGCGCACGCGGCCCTCTTCGGGGGCGTCGCCGCGCTGATCGGCGGGTGCTGGTATCTGAGGGCGTACCTCGCCACCGGGAACCCGGTCCACCCGTTCTTCCGGGACGTCTTCGGCTCGGGCTTCGACGTGGTGCTGACCCCCGACAAGCGGCCGATGGACCCCACCCCCTGGAACGTCCTGACCGCGCTGGTGCCGATGACCCTCGACCCGAACCGCTTCGACAGCTTCGCCCACCAGTTCGGCCCCGCCTTCCTCCTGTTCCTGCCGGCGATGCTGCTCCGCCGCCCCCCGGCCCGGCTCGCCGCGATCGTCGCCGTGTCGTATGCCTTCGTCGTGCTCTGCCTGACCCAGCGCCAGAGCATGCGATTCGTCCTGCTCGCCGTCGGGCCGATGTCGGTGGCGGTCGCCTGGCTGGCCCTCGGTTGGCGGGAACGCAGGGGGATCGCCCCCAGGCTGCTGCTGTCGGGTCTCGCCCTGGTGCTCGCCTTCGAGGCGACGATCGCCGCCTCCCGCGCCCGGCACGGCCTCGCCGCGGCGATCGGGCTCGAATCACATGACGAGTTCCTCAGCCGTCGAGAGCCGACCTACCGGGTCGGCCGGTGGATCGACGACCACCTGCCCGAGCATGCCCGGATCGTCGGCCAGGACCACCGGGGGTTCTACCTCTCCCGGCCCTACACCATGGAGAAGGCCCACCGCCGGCGGACCGGCCTGGGGACCCGGGGCGAGTCCCCCGACCAGGTCGTCACCCACCTCGTCGGGCGCGGGTTCACCCACCTGCTGCTCTGCCCGCCCGTCCCCGAGGACGCCGTCGAGTTCGACCCCGAGCTCGGCCGGCTGCTCGCCCCCTGGCTCGACGGCCGGGTGCCGCTGCACGCCGAATCGATCACCGACCCCGACGGCGTCACCCGGCGGTACGCGCTCTACGACCTCCACGACCCGTCACCGATCGCCTCCGCCCCCGACCGGGACCCGCTCCAATGACCGCCCGCCACCCGACCCTCTCCGAGCTTCGGCGCCGGGAGCTGTTCGGCCCCGACGCCCGGATCGGCAACTGGCTCGCCCGGCGCTTCGCCCGGCCGACCGCGGTCTATGGGACCTGGCTCGCCGTCCGGCTCGGATGCTCGGCGAATCAACTGACGATGGCGGCGCTGGCCGCCTCGCTCTCCTCCGCCGCGGCGATCGGCCTCGGGACGCGCGCCGGGTTCGTCGCCGGGTCCCTGCTCTGCCTCCTGGCGTTCTGGCTCGACCGGGTCGACGGACAGGTCGCCCGCTGGCGGGGGACCGCGGGGCTCGTCGGGGTCTATCTCGATTATCTGATGCATCACGCGGCCTCGATGGCGCTCGGATTCTCGCTCGGCTTCGGGCTCGCGAACCGGACGGGGGATCCCTCCTGGGCGGCAGCCGGTTTCGCGGTCTCGGCGGGCTGGACCTTCCTGAGCATCCACAACGATTGCCGATACAAGGCGTTCTTCCAGCCGCTCAAGCGGTCCGCCGGCTCCTTCCGGGTCGATGGCGGCTCCGGCGGGCGGCCGGGCCCCCCTGCCCCGTGGCCGAAGCGAGGCATCGGGATGCTGACGTGGCCCTGCTACAAGTCGTGCGAGCCCCACGTCTCGCTGATGACGCTGCTCGGACTGTCGGCCCTGGCGGTGGTGTTCCCTCCGGCGTGGGAGGTTGCCTGGCGGGCTTACGCCCTGGCGATGGCGGCGATGGCCCCGGTGCTCGCCTCGGCCCGGGTCGCGAGGGCCGTCCGGAGGAAGGCCGTCGACGAAGAGTTCTCCGACTGGTTCCGACCGATCGAACGATCGTCCACGCCATCGTCCCCTGGCGCCAGCCACGCCGGCAATCCCCGCTCGTAGAACGGGACGACCTGGGCGATGCTCGCGAAGAAGAGGACCCCGGTCGCGACGTTGAACGCGAACGTCGAGATTACCCAGGGGATGATCGACGCGCCCCGCGGCCTGACGGCCCACGTGGCGGCGACCGCGCCGCCCTGCAACCCGAAGAACGCGAGCTGATAGCCCTGCACCCGGCCGACCGGGGCGAGGAAGACATACTCGTGGATGATCGCCGAGACGGCGAAGACCGCGAGCGTCGCCCGGATCGGGGCCGTCCGGCCGTCGAGGCGCCCGAACACGTCCGCCCGGAAGAAGTGGTTCACCGGCCGGTTGTACCGCCTCCAGAAGTCCGCCGGGGTCCGGGAGGCGAACGGGTTGGCCATCGGATCGATCCCCCGCACACCCAGCAGCCGGAGGGCCGATGTCAGCAACCTCGACGTCGGGACCAGGACGAGAAAGAAGGCCGTCACCTTCACCGCATGCTCGACCAGGAACGGGATCCCCCGCCATTCGAACAGGAAGGCCGAGGCCATCGCGGCCAGGCCGACCGAGAGGCGAACGGCGCTCGGCAGCAACCGACCGCGGTCCTCCTCGGCGCTCGGCCTCGGCCCGGGGTCGGGCCGCCGATCGACCAGCGCCAGGCCGTTGGGCAGCGACGCCTCGAATCGGACGAACCCCGGCCGATGGCCGAGCGAGGCCCCGACGTGATGGTCGTACACCTTCACGCCGAATGTGACCGCCGCGATCGACGCCAGGAACCGGAGCAGCCGATGTTCCGCCGGCACGATCCATGGCGCCGCCAGCACCCCGGCCAGCACCACGACCAGGACGCCCGTCCTCGCCCGGGGCCCCAGGCCCATCGCCGGGTAATAGAGCGACGCGATCAGGAACCCCGCCCCCAGGGACGCCAGCAACGACAGGATGTTCATGTTCGCCTCGCGATGGCACCCTCCCCAGCGATCGCCCCCGATCGAGGACGGACGCGGGGACCGGCCCTCCTGCGACAATTGTAGGATGGCCGCAGTGCGTTGCAAGTGACCGGCTGGGCGCTGTGATGCCTCGCCCGATCGGGCTACCATGGAGGGCGTCGCGATCTCGGGGAAACACTCCTGAACGAGGCGGATCCATGTCGACCGGCTTGCCAGAGGGCCTCGACCATCTGCCCCCCATGCCCGAGGGTCGGGATCTGGGGATCGGCGTCGTGGGGGCGGGGTTCATCGTCCGGGATTGCCACCTCGTCTCCTACGCCGACGCCGGATTCCGGGTCGTCGGGCTGACCTCCCGGACCCGGGCCACCGCCGAGGAGGTCGCCGCACTGCGGGGCGTCCCGGAGGTGTTTGACTCGGTCGAGGCCCTGCTCGACGACCCCGGGGTCGACGTCGTCGACGTCGCCGTCCCCCCCCTGGCCCAGCTGGAGATCATCCGACGGATCGTCTCCCACCCGAGGACCCCCAAGGGCATCCTCGCGCAGAAGCCGCTGGCGATGACGATCGGCGAAGCCCGAGAGCTCGTCGAGTCCTGCGAGCGGGCGGGGGTCGTCCTGCAAGTCAACCAGAACATGAGGTACGACCATTCGGTCCGCGCCCTGAAGACGCTGATCGACCGGGGCGCCCTGGGCGACCCGGTCCTGGCGACGATTGACATGCGGGCGATCCCCCACTGGATGCCCTGGGCCGAGGGCTTGCGGTCGCTCTCCACCTTCATCATGAGCATCCACCACCTGGATACCCTCCGCTACTGGCTCGGCGACCCGGCCCGGGTCCTCGCCAGCACCCGGCCCGACCCGAGGACCAGCTTCCCGCACGCCGACGGCATCAACCTGACCATCCTCGAATACGACGACGGGGCCCGGGCCTGCTCCATCGACGACGTCTGGGCCGGCCCCGCCCGGGAGGGGGCCGCGCCCGACATCGGCATCCGCTGGCGGTTCGAGGGCACGAAGGGGGCGGCCCTCGGCACCATCGGCTGGCCAGGCTGGCCGGATCGGGTGCCGAGCACGATCGACTACACCACCGTCGACGACGGCATCTGGCACCGCCCCCGATGGCCCGAGGCGTGGTTCCCCGACGCCTTCGCCGGCCCGATGGCCGGCCTGATGATCGCCCTGGAGTCGGGCTCGGAGCCCGACATCTCCGGCCGGGACAACCTCGGCACCGTCGCCCTCTGCGAGGCGGTCCTCCGCGCCTCCTCCGAGCACCGCGCCGTCGGGTTGACCCCCTGAGCCCCCTCCCGTCCGCCGAATCGTGCAGAACCCTCCGGATGACAATATGAGCGCGACGCGATCCGTCTTCATCGGCACCGACAGCGGCGCCACCACCTCCAAGGTCGGGGCCGTCTGGGACGACGGCACCACCGTCTCCACGCGGCTGCTCCAGCACCCGACCAACTCCCAGGAGGGGCCCGCCGCGGTCGTCCGGGGCTGGGTCGAGGCGGTCGACTCCTTCCTGGCGCAGCAGCAGGTCGACTGGGACCGGGTCCAGGGCGTCGGCCTCGCCATCCCCGGCCCGTTCCGGCGCTACGGGGTGCTCGACCGCTCGGCGAACCTGCCCGGGAGCTTCGCCGGGTTCGACGTGCACACGGCCTACGCGACCGCCCTCTCCGAGAAGGCCGGGCGGCCGGTCCCGGTGACCGTCGGCAACGACGGCGACCTCGGCGGCGTGGGAGAGGCCCAGCGCGTCCGGGGCTCCGGCACCGGCAGCGTGGTGATGCTCGCCCCCGGCTCGGGCCTCGGCTGCGCCTACATCGACGGCCGGGGACTGCCCCTCTCCGGGGACTCGCTGGCCGGGATGGAGGGCGGGCATATGCCCTCGCCGCTCCAGGTGCTCGGCGTCCCGGCGTATCCCTGCGGCTGCGGCCGGACCTGGGGCTGCGTCGAGGTCTACACCACCCTCGCCGGCCTCCCCCACCTGCTCGGCGCGAAGCTGGAGGAGCATCCCGACCACGAACTCGCCCGCTCCGACCGGCCCATGAAGGAACGTGCCTTCGCCCTCCGGGGCCTGGCGCAGAAGGGGGACGAGCTGGCGCTGTCGATCTTCGGCTTCCAGGCCAGGGCCCTCGGCCTGCACGTCGCCAACCTGGCGATGGCGCTCGACCCCTCCTACGTGGTCATCGGCGGCGGCCTGATGGACCCGGAGGCCACCTCCGACGAGTTCCGCAGCCGTTACCTGCAGGTCGTCCGCGAGAGTGCCGCCCCGTTCCTGTTCCCCTCACAGCGGGCCGGGATGAGCATCGTCCCGGCCACCCTGGGCGACCTCTCCCAGGCCATCGGCGCGGCCCTGGTCGCCCTCTACCGCAGCCGGGCCTGATCGGCCCCGACGCCGGTCGGGCGGGTCCGCCTGGCGTGACCCCCCGACGGCGGCGGAGGCATGGGCGCGATCGACGGGCCCGGCTCAGATCGTCTGGTCCCCGCCGAAGGAGGTGCGGCCCTTGGTGTGCCCGAGCCGGCCGAACGTGCTGTCGAGCACCCGCTCCAGCCGCTCGGCGGCGCCGCTGATGGCCTCCTCGACCGAGGCGGCGTCGTGGCTGGCCACCAGCGGCTGGTGCCCGGAGACCCTCGCCTCCATCATGCACCGGATGTCGATGCCGGACTTCGCCGAGCTGTTCACGTCGTTGACGTGGACCTCGACCCGGGTGATCTGCTCGCCGAATCGGCCGAGGGTGTGCTCGACCTCGGCCTTGACGGCCTCGGCCAGCTCGGCGTTCCCGTGGACGTAGTTGTTCGTGGTCAGCTCGACGTGCATGTCGTCCTCCTGGCACCCCCGGGCGGTCGGGCCCGGGGGGCGGTCTTCGAGTGTGTCGAGCGCCCTCCCGCCGCCGACCCGAGGGCGGGACGGGGGCTCGTCGACGGCCCGATCAGTTCAGCGATCGGCGTGCCGCAGCGAGGTCGCCAGCAGGATCGCCATCTCCTGCCGCTGGATCCTTCGGAGTGCGACGGCCTCCGGCGACCCCGATCCGGCCGAAGTGCAGGCGTCGATGAAGGCGAATGGATCCCATCCGTCTCGGCAGAGGCGGGCGGCCAGGGCGCCGTCGCCCAATTCCAGCAGGATCGGCCGGGCGGCCCCGGCCAGCTCGTCGAAGTCCGGGACGCGGCCGACCCGCCGGAACCAGTACGAGGCGTTCCCCGGATCCGGCTCCCGGCGGTGGGCGATCCCGTGCCAGTACCGTGAGGTGGTCCGCTCCCCCCGGTCGTCGGCCTCCTGGGCGGCCGTGTGGCTCGGCTCCCAGGAGTCGAGGATCTGGAGCAGGCCCGCCAGCAGCGCCAGCAGGCTCGGCCGGTCGGCGTCGGGGAACAGGGCGACGAGGTTGCGCTCGGACGTCGCCGAGACCAGCCTCGGCCTCCCCGGCGTCGACCGGACCAGCCCCGGCCCGTCGTCGGGCCCCGGGCCAAGCCCCGCGGCGGCGATCGCCGCCACCACGTCCCCGGCATGCAGGCCGAGCGACCGCCGGACGGCCTCGGCATTCTCCCCCGCCTCCAGGCGGTCGACGACCTCGGCCACCGCCACCCCGGGACCGGCCAGGACCGGCCCGTCCCCTCGGTCTTCGACTCGATCCAACATCCCCGGCATGGCTCGCGGCCCTCCTCAACGCTCCCCGCCCGCGATCTTCGTGCCGAGGAGGGCCGCTGTCAATCCATTCACTCCCCCGAAGCCGGCCCGGCCTGCTCCGCCAGGCTCGCCAGGTCGGGGACGGCGTCGAACGGCTGGAGCGTCGTCTTCGGCAGGGAGAAGTCGTGGACCAGGGCCCCGGTCGTTCCGACGAAGAAGCTGCGATGGTCGGCCACGTCGATATTGTAGACCGGTTGTTCTTGCCCGTCCTCGATCGACTCGACCCGGGCGACCCCCCCGAGCATCCGGATCGGATCCCCGACCCGAAGGTCGCGGGCCATCACCCAACCCCGTCCGGCGACCCAGAAGCGGTGGAACTCGCTGGAGACGATCGTCTCCCCTCCGATCCCGACGTCGAACGTGGCGCTCGACGGAGTGTAGTGAACGTCAACCACCGGCCGATAGTCGAGCAGTCCCGAACCCGGGTCCTGGCTCAACACGAGGTCGCCCACCTCGATCGCCTCGATCGGCTCGATGCCGTCGGCCGTCCGCACGAGGGTGCCCTTGCCGAAGCAACTGGACGTCACTCGGACCACCGCGGCCGGCTGGTCGAAGACGCCGACCGGCAGCGGCCTCGGCTGCACCGAGACGACATCCGTGAAGGTCGAGCCCCCGTTCGCCGGGCGAGGCAGCACCTGCCTCATGCCGATCTGGTTGATATACCAGGCCCGCCATGCCTCCGGCTCGACCCCTTTCCGCACGCCGGCCGCCTCCTCCAGCACCGGGACGACCCGTTCGTTGAGTCGCTTGATCGGTGCGTTGTACGCCTCGATCGCCGCCACGTCGCGCGCGAGCTGACTTTGCACCGTCTCGGCGGCCTGCCGGGCCTCGATGACTGCCTGGCCTACAGGGATCTCCACGGACCTTATGCCAGTGATGTAGGTACCCGCCCTGAGTCTCGTTCTCCCGACGTTAATTGTGGCATCGAACGGCATATTACTTCGGTGTTCAAGTTGGTTCCGGAGCGCCGTTTCGGCCAGGCCCCGATCGACCCCGACACGCTCCAGTTGCTCGATAAAATCCTCGCGATCGCCCGGTGCTGGCGCTAGTGGTTGGGGTGGGAGGAACGGCACGATTCCCACGGGGAGCCAATCGGAGTACTGAAATTGCCGCCGTAAAACCGGTAGCCCGTCCGGCCCGAGGACGACCTGGTCTCCCGGCAGGATCGGCACTTGAGGCGCCGACGGCGCGGCGTAAACTCGGCGGCGATTATACCGCTCCCCCTCCACGAACAGCTCACCCGCCGATCCCGGCCCGGCCACGGGCCGGACGCTGTACTGGATTGGCCTGCGGATCATGCCGATCAGCAGGTCGGCCCACTCGCGGGCGTCCCTCCGCTTGAGCGTCTCGGTGGCGATCCGGCGGACCTCCGCGTCCTGGGTGAAGACGGCCAGGGTCGCCAGGGCCCGGGAGGCGTCCCTCGCGTCGATCTGGCCGAGCACCTGGGCGGCGGCCGGCTGATCGGCATAACGGCCGGTCACGAGGGTCGACCAGGCCGCCGGCACCAGCAGCGGATGATCGACGGTCGCCAGCCCGGCGATCGCCTCGCCGCGGCGGGCGGGGTCCTTGAGCATCCGGGCCCATTGCTCCAGGCGGGGGAGCCACTCGGCCTCGGCGGCGTCCCGCGCCTCGGCCTCGGCCCGCTCGGCGGCGATCTGGGCGTCGGTCATCCACCGGCCGCCCCGCTTCTTGTAGCCGATCCGCTTCCAGGCGGCCTCCCGACTCGGGTCGATCCGGGTGACGGCGCTGAAATGGGCCAGCGCCTCGTCGGCCAGGCCGTTCTGCTCGCACCAGAGGCCCAGATCCCAGTGGGCCTCGGCGGTCTGGTCCATGCGGGACCTCCGGCCCTCGTACTCCTCACGGAGCGCGACGCGATTGGCGTCCTGGTCGGGGCCGGGGAAGGCGTCGGAGGGGCGACGCCACGACTCCCCCCGGCGGATCTGCCCCATCAGGCCCCGGGCCCCCTCGTGATCCGGGTCGATCAGGACCGCCAGCGCCAGGTGGTGGCTCGCCCGGGACGGACGCCCGTTGGCCTCGCACCAAAGGGCCAGCGCCACCTGGGCGTCGGCGTCCCGGCCGGCCTCCTCGCTGGCGGCCCGGTAGGCCTCGTCGTCGGCCGGGGTCACCTGCCCCGGGGAATCTCCTCCGATCGCCAGGCCGAGGCCGACCAGCAGCATCGGGCCGATCGCGGTCGCGCTCATCATGGCACTCCTCCGGGTGTCGGGAACCGGGCCATTGCGGCCGTCGCCGGGCGATTCGCGACGCGTCGCGCCGCGTCGCCCCATCCGCCAGGGTAATAGACGCCATCGCGGTCCCCGGCGTTCAATCCCGCACCAGGACCTGCGCCCGGGAACGATTCGGCGACCATTCGGACGTCTGTCCTGCCGACCTCTTTTTGTATCGCCTGGATGCACGCACTCGTCAAGCGATTTCCGGATTTTTCCGCCGGATCGGGCAATCACCGGTAGGGGCGGGGTGAAGAAGGGCCGTTCTCGAGCGGGCCGCCCACCCGCGCGTTCGCCGAGCGATCCGCGGCGGCAGTCCCCCGGATCTTGTGACTGAAAACCGACCTCCCCTCGATGATAAAGAAGAGGAGGGGCGATGGATCGCCCCCGAGCCGATCGCCTCCCGGAGCCCGAGCCGTGCCCCTTCAGTCCGCCGAACCCCGATCGGAGTGCCCCCCCGGTTTCCCGACCGGCGCTCGGGCGGGCGTGCGTGCGTCATCCGATGCGGTCGATCCCCCCGGTCCCGACGCGGCCGGGTCGGCGGCGCGCGACGGTGCGCCGCGACGGAGCGAACCCATTTCGATCGTCGTATCGTTCGTCCTGGTTTCGCGTTGCGACCAGATCCAGGGGCCCGCGATCGGCGCACCGTCCGCGTCCGGGCCGCGTCCGGACCGGCTCGATCCCCGCGCCCGTCGCCGTCGTGATTTCCCGGGTCGGTCCCGCGCCGGCCTCCCTGTCGGGGGTGGCGGATCTCGGCCGGTGCGCCGCGACGGAGCGAACCCATTTGATCTTCCGCAATCGGATGGGAGAATGGAGGTTAAGGCTCCCGGACCTGGCGCACGACCGGCGCACCGGCCCGATCCCGACCGCCCGGGGAGGACCACGGACCTCGGCCGCCGCCCCGGGGTGGGGAGTCAGCGGCCACACCCACCGGGGGCCCCGGCACGAGGTTGGCAGTCGGCCCGGTTGGTGCCGGGAGCCGGTCGGGCGGGGAGGAGGGGGGAGGCGTGGAACGTCGGGCGGGTCGCCGCCCCGGGAGTCTCGGAATGGACGAGCAGCCGCCGAAGATCACGCTGTTGCAGCGCCGGGAGATCGAGGCCCGGATCGTGGCTCCGATCATCGCCGCCGTCCGCGAGGAGCTGGGAGAGGAGCGGACGCTCGCCCTGCTGGAGCGGGTCGTCGGGCAGCTCGCCCGGGACTCGGGGGCCGAGCTGGCCCGGTCCTGCGGGGAGGCGGGCCTTCCCGGCTTCGCCACCTCGCTCGACCGCTGGACCGAGGGCGGGGCGCTGGAACTCCGGGTGATCGAGCAGTCGGACGACCGGCTCGACTTCGACGTGACCCGGTGCCGCTATGCCGAGATGTACCACCGACTCGGCCTCGGGGAACTGGGCTCCCGCCTCTCCTGCTGCCGGGACGCGGCGCTGGCGGCGGGGTACGACCCCCGGATCGAGCTGTCCCGGACTCAAACGATCATGCGGGGGGCCCCGTCCTGCGACTTCCGCTTCCGGAGGAGGCCGGCCGCGGGGCCGGCCGAGCCCGGTGATCGGGCAGCAAGCCCATCGGGGCACACGCCTTGCAATCCCGAGGGCGGCGCGGAACGATAGGCGTTCCGCCTCCACCGGCCGGGGCGACGGACGGGGCCCGATCTCGGGCCCGCCCCGAGGCATCGACGGTGGCCCCATTCGCCCGTCCGATCGAACACGTAACCGCATCGCCCCGCGACGACACCCCGGGCCGCCGGTCCCCGATTCGGGGAGGACCGGGACCCGACGCCCCCCAGCCCCCGGAACAGGGCCCATCCCGACCGCCAGGAGAGGAGGAGAGCCCGTGTCGACCGAGATTCGCGTGGGCGAGGTGTACCTGAACATCGCCGACGACGCCGAGCCCAGCAGCGGCGAGATCGCCACCCAGCGTCGGGTGATGGAGACCGTCGACGACCACCCCCACACCGAGACGATCCCGGCCCTGGCCGACCCGGCCGTCGACCACGTCGACCCGGACTTGCAGGAGCGCCGGACCGACGTCGACGAGAAGCACCGCCGGGTGGTCGAGTTCCTGGACCGCAAGGGCTATGACGCCGCCCTGCTCGGAAGGGCGGACTCGGTCTCCTGGTTCACCTCCGGCGGGGATCTGCGCCAGGATCTCGGCTCGGAGTCGGCCTCGGTCCTGCTGTTCATCAACCGGCAGTCCCGGGCGATCCTGGCCGACAACGTCCAGAGCCCCCGGGTCTTCGAGGAGGAGGTGGCCGGGCTGGGCTTCCACCTGAAGGAGCGCCCCTGGCACGAGCCGGTCGAGACGACCATAGCGGCCCTCAGCCGGACCCGGAAGATCGCCACCGACCTGCCCGGCGTCGAGGGGCTGCGGCCGGAGGCGAACCGGCTGCGGGACCTCCGGATACGGCTCTCGAAGCTGGAGCGGCAGCGGCTCCGCGAGCTGGGCCGCACGCTCACGCTCTGCGTCGAGGCCACCTGCCGGAACTTCGAGCCGGGGGAGACCGAGGCCGACCTGGCCGGGCACCTCGCCCACCGGCTCTTCCGCGAGGGGGTCACGCCGGTGGCCCTGAGCGTCGCCGGGGATGACCGCCACGAGCACTACCGGCGGCCGACCTTCAAGTCGGCCCCGATCCGGAGCCGGGCGGTGATCTCGGCCTCCGGGAGGCGGCACGGCCTGTGTGCCTCGGTCACCCGGATCGTCGCCTTCGGCCCGGTCGACCCCGAGTTCCGGGAGGCGCACACGATCGCCTCGATGGTCAACGCCACGGCCATCTACTTCTCCCGGCCGGGGCAGCCCGTCTCCGAGGTCTTCCGGCGGGTCCGACGCATCTACGAGAAGTTCGGCCGTCCCCACGAGTGGACCCTCGCCGACCAGGGCTCGGTCGTCGGCTACTCCCCGAGCGAACTGCCGTTGCTGCCCGACGCGGGCTTCGTCCTGCACCCGGACCTGGCCCTGGCCTGGTGCCCCAGCGTCGGCCCGGCCCGCTCGGAGGATACCGTGGTGGTCGACCACCGGGGCTTCGAGGTCGTCACCGAGGCCCAGCGCTGGCCGAAGCTGGAGGTGATGGTCAAGGGCTTCAACCTCCCCCGGCCCGGCATCCTGGAGCGTTGATGTCGGCCGACATCCGCATATCGTAACCTTGAATTGAGGAAGGGCTTCGAGGCCGGTTTCCGGGCCGAACCCGGCCCCGATGCCGCCCACCCTTTCATGGGAGGGCCCGATTTCGCCGAACAAGGAGTCGGGGACCCCCGGGCGGTTCCGACACGATTAAGGGCGGGCCCGGACCGAATCTCCGGGCTTCGCCCCCGGCGGCGAACTACCCGAGTCCGCGCGACGAACCTAGAATGAAGGTGTTCGTTCCGCAGGAAAGGGACTCCTCGACCATGCAATTGTCCTGGAAGCTCGGCCGGGTCGCCGGCATCGACCTCTACTTGCACGCCACGTTCCTCGCGATGATGGGCGTGCTGGCGATGACGCACCACGGGCTCCAGGCCGTGCTGATGGTCACGGCGCTGTTCGGCTGCGTGCTGCTGCACGAACTCGGCCACGCGCTGATGGCCCGGCGATTCGGCATCCCGACCGAGCACATCACCCTCTACCCGATCGGCGGCGTCGCCCGCCTGCACCGGATGCCCCGCGAGCCGGCGGCCGAGCTGCTGATCGCCCTGGCCGGGCCGGCGGTCAACGTCGCCATCGCGCTGGCCCTGTTCCTGATCCGGATCGCCCTGGGGGCGGTCTCCCCCGCCCTGACCACGGGGCTGCCCGGGCTGCTGATCCGGGAGCTGCTGGTGGTCAACGTCCTGCTGGCCGGGTTCAACCTGATCCCCATCTTCCCGATGGACGGCGGCCGGGTGCTCCGGGCCCTGCTCAGCGCCCCGCTCGGCCGGCTGAGGGCGACGGTGATCGCCGCGACCCTCGGCCAGGTGCTGGCGATCCTCGCCGGGGTGGCCTGCCTGGTGGCGGTGGTCCTGCTCCGGGAGCCGTTCCTGCTGATGCAGGTCGCCCTGGCCGCCTTCATCTACCTCGCCGCCGGGGCCGAGCTGGGCCAGGTCCGGGCCGAGGAGGATCCCCTGCCCACCCCCGTCGACGCCCCGGCCGGGTACTCCTGGATCTACCGGGGCAACGGCGTCTGGCAGCTCGCCCCGGTCATCCTGCTCGACGAGCCCGATCACCGTCCCTATCGGGGGGCCCGGCCTTGGTTCTGAGCCCCGGGGCCGGCTCCGAGCCCGAGTCCCGCCCGGTCCCGATCGTCGAGCTGGGCGTGGCCGAGGCGTACGACCTGCTCCTCCATCGCTTCGGCCGGACCGACCTCCCCCCGCTCGACGCCATCGAGAACGAGGACTGGGGCCGGGACGCCCTGCTCTCCCGGTTCCTCGAGCTCTCCGCCGCCGACCTCCTGGCCGCCGGCCTCACCTGGGACGAGCCCGAGCCCGAGCCCGGCGGATGAGTCCATCCCCGAGGCGGCCGGCCGATCGCGCCGGGGACAGGCTCAGGGGATCTCCTCGACCAGCACCTCGACGCTGGCGAGGTCATCCAGGCCCCCCACGTCGGCCAGGACGACCTCGACGGTGTTGACCGGCGTCGTCCCCGGGCCTCCAGCCGATGGTCCGGGGTCGACCACCCGCAAGTCGGCATCGGTCCCGAACTTCCGGGCCCAGGGCTCGGGCATCGGGGCGAAGTACAGGACGGTCCCGGCGGGGAGCAGGTCCTCGACCCGGCTGGTCATGCGGAGCTGCGAGACGACCACCGGCGCCAGCCCAGCCAGGGCGACCCCCAGCACGGCGAAGGCCACCTGCACTTCCAGGTAGGTGGAGCCCGCCCTCCGGCCCGTTCGATCGCCGAGGAAGGCCCTCCTCATCGTCCCAGTCCCGCCTCGAATCGCCCGACGGACCACCCGCCCCGCCCCGAGCCCGGACGACGAGCCGACCCCCGCCTCGTCGAGGCCCGGCCGGCGATCGGCGCCGGGGGCCCTCGACGGGCGGGGTCTCTGCCATCGGGATCGGTGTGACGGGCCCATGGTCCAAGTCTAGGTCGCACTCCCCGGGGGTGACGGCCTCGCCCGCCGCCGCCACTGCCGGCCCGGGGCCCGCCGAATGATCCCTCGGCCATCGGTCAGCGGCCCGACACGGAGCGCCCCCTGCTCGGGGGCAGGAAGACGGCCCGCTCGGTCGAGAGGCCGAGCCGGTTGGTGACCCGGAGCGTGGCGACCCGGCCCCGGGTCGAGGGGTCGGGGTCGTCCCCGGTGATGGCGGCCCTCGGGCCGTCGGCGTCGGCCCGGAAGGCCCCCTGGCCGGGGAGGCGGTCGAAGTCCCAGGCGTAGGTCAGCCCGGCGTGTCGGGCCTGCCGGGGCCCCCGGGGGGCGGCGAACGCGAACCGGCCGCCCGGCCCGCCGACCGCGGCCACCGACGGCGTCAGGTCGCCGACGATCGCCCCCTTGATCGCCTGGTGCCCCAGCGCGTTCGGGTGCAGCGTCCCGCTGGTGTGCAACGGGCCGGTCAGCCCCACCGGCCCCTGGTAGAGCGAAGACTCCCGGGCCGTCCTCAGGAAGCGGAGGTTGCCGATCGCGTCGGCGGACCGGGGGGCGTCGTAGCCGTGGCCGGTGAAGGCGTCGGCGACGTTCGTCAGGTAAGTCCAGCCGTTGGCCGCCGCCCCCTGGCGGGCCAGGGCGTTCAGGGGGGCCAGGATCGACTGCGAGACGAAGAAGGACTCCGTGGCCGAGACCTCCGCCGGCGGCAGGATGTCGAAGATCGCCGGGCCCCACCAGGGGATCGTGAACGGCTGGCCCGTGTTCGGATTCGCGAACGTCTTGAAGATCCGGGTCGGGTCCGGGTACTCGGTGATGAACGTCGCGTCGACCGCGACCCCCGAGCCCACGATCGCCCGCTGGACGCTCCCGTAACCGGCCGGCAGCAGGGCCGCCAGGGCGTTGAAGCCCGCCCGGACCAGCCCCAGCGCCGTCGACTGCGAGATCACCGCCTGGGCCCTCGACAGGACCGCCGGCAACTGCCCCGGCGCGAAGGCCGAGACCTCCCCCAGCACGTCCGTCACCGTCACGTCGCCGATCACCAGCCCGGCGGCCAGCGTCGTGAAGCCGACGTCGTTGCCCCCCAGGGAGATGAACAACTGGTCGACCGTCCGGGATCCGACGATCGCCGGGATCAACTCCGTCTGCGGCGTCAGCCGATAGCTCGGATCCTCGAGCCCGAAGGCCGGCACCGCCCCGATCGTCGTCTGGGTGGTCGCGCCGCTCTGGGAGACGTGGACGAACGTGACCGAGGAGTGCGGGTCGGATCGCTCCAGTTGCAGGGCGTACTGGGCCGTGGCGGCCGCGGTCGAACGGTGCGACTGACGGTTGTCCTCCGTCATGTCCAGCCCGAAGGGCGTCGGCCCGTAGAAGCCGTCCGCGCCGTCGGACCAGAGCGCCTCGCCCGTCTGCGAGAGGAACGGCGAGGCCGCCACGAAGGCGATCGCCGGCTCGGTCTGGTTGAGGTCGCTGTCGAGGAGGTAGGGGATCGTGCCCGACGGGAACTCGCCGGGCAGCGAGAGCCCCTGCACCCGCTCCGGATTCCCCTCCCCGGAGCTGTAGCTGTCCCCGATGCTGACGATCAGGATGTCCCGGACGCCAACCGGCTGGGTCACCCGGTCCGTGACCACCCCGCCGACGCTCCGCTCGAAGGTGGTCGTGTACACGCCGGCCGGGAGGCTGGTCGTGGGCAGGTCCCCCGAGGCGATCTGCGCCGCGGTCCGGGTGACGACCGTCGGATCGCCCCCCGCCGTCGACGCCATCGACCACGAGTAGGTCGTTTCCGGGTCCGGATCCGGGTCGTCGAGCACCGAGAAGCTCAGCGAGAGGGTCGCCGGCTGGGCGTAGGTGGCCGTGTTGGGCAGGTCGATCAGGCCGTTGTCGTTCAGGTCGCGCCCGAACCGCTCGGCCATCGCGTAGTCGAACCCGACGGAGAGCAGCTCCCGTGGCTCCAACGCCTCGACGACCCATCGCGCCCTTCGCCCCAGACTCCGCCGCCGGTTGCTCGGATACATCGCCGCTCGTCTCCCGGGTGATTCGACCACGTGGTCAGGCCGTCACCATTTCGCCAGGTTCGCCAGCTTGACGCAACCGGGCAGGGGAGACGACGCCGACGGTCGGACCCGGGATTCTCGGTCCGCCTCCGATTGGGAGACCCGACCGGGCGGGGCGAGGGCCGGACGGGGGCGGTCCGGACGGGTCAGTCGTCCCCGACGACCCGGATGACCTCGACCGTCTGGCCATCCTGGCGTCGGACGATCGCCACGAGCGTGCCGCTGGTGCAGACCTGCATCTCGGACGCGATGCCGTCGTCGGTGGGTCGGTCGGCCTCGGCCTCGGCCGGGGGCCGGGAGTCTTGGGGATGCGGCCCGGCGTCCGGCGCGGAAATCGGGGGTGGGGTGGGGTCGATCGGGCAAACGAGATTCATCGGTCTGTCTTCCCTGGTGAGGATTCGAGGGCGTGGGCGGCCCGAGTCGTCGGCCCGCCGGAGGCGGCGGGCCGACCGGCGGCCGGAGGTGGGTCGTCGGGGCGATCGACCAAGCGTCTCAGGACGAGTCGCCGGCGAGGGCGTCGAGGCGACGCTCGACGGCCCTCGGGACGGGTCGGGTCGATCGACCTGGGGGGCGGCCCCGGGCGGTGGGGTGGGGCATCGTCCCCGGGACTCCGTTCATCCCGCGGAGGGATTCGACGGGGCTCCAACCCCGGCCCTCCCCGGACTCCAGTTGGTCCCCGGGCCCGGGGACCGGACAGCTTTCGGTCCGGATCGGGTCATTGTCTGAAGAATTGCATGTTTCGTGCCCAGGCTCCTCCCGAGCGGCGGTTTCGGGCGACCGGGGCGACCGGCAAGGGGGGATGTCGACGACCCTCCCGCCATCGACCGGGGCCCGGTGGCGGGGTAACCTGGGGCGTCCGGTCCCCTCGATCACCGCCCGGGACCCGGAGCATTCGACCCGACGACGCCCGCACCGAGCCGAACTTGCCATGCTCCGACTGCTCCTGATCCTGCCCCCGGCCGTCCTCGCCCTTCCCGGACCCGAGGGGGCCTCGACCTACCGGGTCGACCGCACCCGGCTCGACGACCCGGGTGCGAGGCCCAGGATCGTCGTCCGGGTCGAGGACGACCGGTCGACCGCCGACTCCCCCCTGCCCCTCCCCGTCCGGGCGATCGTGACGGCCGAGGACGGCAGCCATCCCGACGGCTCCGGCCGGGGGACCTACGACGACGGCCGGTTCTTCGCCGAGGGCGGATTCACCGTCGAGGTCCCCCCCGGGGAGACGACGCTCTCCCTCCGGAGCGGCCCGAACTACGCCCCGCTGGAGTTCGAGGTCGACGCCGAGCCGGGGACGCAGTCCGAGGTGTTCGCCCGGCTCCACCGCTGGTTCGCCCCCGAGGACCTCGGCTGGTTCGGCGGGGACAACCACGTCCACGCCCAGCACGACTCCTCGGCGGCCGTCGCCACCGACCTGGCCTACACCGCGTTGCAGGCGAGGGCGAACGGCCTGAGCTTCGTCACCGAGGCCGGGTCGAACGTCGATTACTCCGACCTCGACCGGCTCTCCACCGGGGGCTTCCTCCTCCGGTACGCCCCCGAGCTGCGCCCCGGGCCGTTCGTCGGCCACCTGAACACACCCGGGCTCACCCCGCCGTTCCCGGCGGGGGAGCTGGCCCGGCTGATCGATCGCCCGTTGCCGGCGCAGGCGATCGTGGATGCCGTGCACGACCGGGGCGGGGCGGTGATCCACACCCACCCGATGACGCCCCCCCACCAGGTCCACTGGATGGGGGCCGCCGAGTTCCTCTCCGACGCCGCATCGGGGCACACCGCCGACGCCCTCGACCTCGACGGCCAGGCCGCCGAGCTGCTCTGGTCCGCCGCCCTGAACCTGGGCAATCGCGTGGCCGCCAGCGGCTCCACCGACTCCGCCCTCGGCCGCACCCGGACCCCCTCCCCGGGCGACCGCCGGGTCTACGTCCGGGCCGACCGCCTGGATCTCCCGGCGATCTCGGCCTCGATCCGGGCCGGCCGCACCTTCGCGTCGAACGGGGGGCCGGTGTTCGCGTTCCTGGCGGTCGATGGCCGGGGCCCCGGCGAGCGCCTCCCCGTCGGCCCGGCCCCCAGGGAGATCCGGGCCGAGGTCCGCAGCCTGAACCCGCTCCGGTCCGTCCGACTCATCCGCCGGGGGGTCGAGGTCGAGTCGTTCGACGTGGCCGGCCGATCCGGGACGGTCGTGATCGAGGCGACCGCGCTCGACGGCCCCTCGCCCCCCTGCTGGTACGCCCTCCGGGCCGAGGACGACCGGGGCCACTGGGCGATGACCAGCCCCGTCCACGTCGGCCCCCGGGTCGAGCCGGGGGCGATCGACGCCTCGGCGATGGTCCTCCAGGTCGCCAACGCGACCCGGTTCATCGAGCTGCGCCGGGCGTTCTTCGCCCACCTGATCGTCACCGTCGATCCCGGCGACCGGCTCGAATCGGTCGAGCTGCTCCGGGACGGCGAGGTGCTCCGCCGCTTCTCCCCCGAGGACGGGGACGAGCGATTCGAGGGGAAGGTCCCGGTCACCGAGATCGACGGCGAATACGGCCCCGGCTGGTCCTGGTTCCCGTCCGCCGCCGCCCCGCACCATTTCCAGGCCGACTGGCCCGTCGCCTCCCCCGGCTGGTACGGCCTCCGGGCCACCACCGCCGACGGCCGGGTCCTCCGCTCCGACGAGCTTCGCTTCGACGGCCCGACCGGCGCCAGCCGGGCCACCTCAGTCGCCCACCTCGACGGGCCCGGCACCCGGTTCGTCCACCACGGCCACGGCGAGGAGATGCCCCTGGAGTCGATCGCCCTGCCCTTCGAGGGAGATCACTGGTGGTACCCCGACCGGACCTTCTGGCGGGTGCGGGCCACCTTCGACGGCCAGGCCCGATCCGTCGGCGGCGGCCCGAATCCGGACGCCCGGGGCCTGTTCCGCCCCCCCGCCGACTGATGCGGGGCGGGGAATCCCCGGGAATCGGGCCCGCCACCCCGGGGCAGGGCCTCGGAGGCCGAAAAAATTCGGACGGATCGCGAGAAAGGAAAACCGCCCCCCGGTGTGGAGGCACTATGAGGTCGGAGCGACGTCGGCCGCCGGTCTGGGCGGAGGGCGTCGGCCGGGGGCGCCGGGCATCGATCCCGGGTCCGGGCCGTCGGGGGGCGTGAGGCGGTCGGGCCGCCCGCGATTGGGTCGTCGAGCATCGGGGGGACGGGCATGGTGGGGGGATCGGTCGAGGGCCCGGGATATCGGTCGTTCCGGATCCTGTTCGAGCGGGGGGCGGTCGGCCTGCTCTCCGACGCCGAGCTGATCGAACGGTTCCTGGACCGGGGCTCGGCGGGGGCGGAGTCGGCCTTCGCGGCCCTGGTGGAGCGGCACGGCCCGATGGTCTTGTCCGCCTGCCGACGGGCCCTGGGAGACCCCCACGACGCGCAGGACGCCTTCCAGGCGACCTTCCTCACGCTCGCCCGCCGGGCCGGCTCGATCCGCAACCGGGACTCGCTCGCCAGCTGGCTGTTCGGCGTCTCCTGCCGGGTCTCGGCCCGGATGAGGGCCCGCCGCGCCCGGCGTCGGGCCGCCGAGGGTCGGGCCGGGACGCTCCGGACCGTCTCGGAGGCGACCGTCTCGCCGGCCGGGGCGCCCGACTGGGCCGAGCTGCATGAGGAGCTCGCCCGCCTCCCCGAGGCGTACCGGGCCCCGACGGTCCTCTGCTACCTGGAGCAGCTGACCAACGAGGAGGCCGCCGCGCGGCTCCGCCTGCCGGTCGGCACGGTCAAGACGAGGCTCCGGCGCGCCCGGGACCTGCTCCGCAGCCGACTCGCCCACCGGGGAGAGGCGTCGGCGATGGCGATGGTCGCGGCCCTCCGCCCCGATCCCTCGGCGTCGGCCGCCGCCCAGAGGCTCTCCGTCGAGACGGCCCGGATCGCCGTGATTGGGCTCTCCAGCCTCTCGGACTCGGCCATCCCCCCCGCCGTCGCCGCCCTCTGCCGAGGGGTGCTCCACTCCACCCTCGCCGCCAAGTGCGCGATCGGGGCGGCGGGCCTGCTGGTCGCCGCCTCGACGGTCGGCTTCCTCTCGGCGCCGGGAGACGGCCCCCCGCCCCGGCCCCGCGTCCCCGACCCGATCCAGAAAGAGGCCGATCGGCCTCCCCCCGCGGCAGTCGACGACGGCCCTGGGCCGGGGATGACGCCCCGCGATGATCCAGGCCCCGGAGCCCCGGGTCCCGTCGAGGGCCCGGACCCCGGGCCGGGGGACGGATCCACCTCCTTCGGCGAGGTCATCGCGACCCCGGACGGCGAGGCCCCGACCCCGCTCCCTCCCGTCGAGTCGTCTCCGGGGGCCGTGCCCGCCCGGGAGCCATCGGTCGAGGCGCCGGTCCTGACCGGGATCACGATCGACGGGGACCTCTCGGACTGGCCAAGGTCGATGGCGAGGTACGCCATCGAGCAGAACCTCGGCATCGTACCCCCTTCGGCCGTCGGCCAGGGCTACCTGGAAGGCGAGCCGCCGCCGGCCTCCGACCTGAGCGCGTCGTTCGCGGCCGGATACGACCCGGGGGAGCAGCTCCTCTACCTGGCTGTCATCGTCCGCGACGAGACGCTCATCGTCGGCAACGCGAGCCACCTCGACACCGACGCGGTGGAGGTCTACGTCGACGGCCTGCGCGGTGAGCGTCGCGTCCCGGCGCAGGCGGACCTCGAACTCCCCGAGTTGCCGGTCCAGCAATACGTCGCGATCCCCGGCGAGGGTCGGGTCTTCGGCGTCCCGCAACCGACCAACCCGATCCTCCTGGGCGGGGATCTCACCCAAACCAGGACGACGATGGCGTTCCGACGCGAAGGGGAGGTGACGACCTATGAGTGGGCCATCCAGGTCTTCGATCGATATCCCGGCATGCCGACCAGGCTGATCCCCGGCAAGCGGATCGGCTTCGACGTCGCCGTGGCCGACAGGGACTCGGCGGTGACCACGCCGGGGGGATTCGACGAGCCCGATCACAATCGCCTCGCATGGATCTACTGGGGGCCTCGATGGAGTCGCATGAAGAAGCTCGATGCCGGAGCCCTCGGTGAACTCATCCTCGGCGGCCAGCCGACGCCGGCCCCCCCCGAGCCCGAAGAGGCCGGGCCGACTCGGGTCCCCTCGATCGAGGCGGCGCCGCTCTCCGGCGTCGAGATCGACGGCGACCTGTCCGACTGGCCCGGGGACCTCGCCCGGCACCCGATCGACCACATCCACATCCTCCCGAATCATTACGGCTGGAACGGCCTGGAGGGTGCGGACCTGACGACCAGCCCGGACCTCTCCGCCGCCTTCTCCGTCGCCTACGACCCCGACGCCGACCTGGTCTACCTGGCCGTGGTCGTGCGCGACGATCGGCTCGTCGTCGGCCATCAGGGCTTCTGGGACACCGACGCGGTGGAGGTCTACGTCGACGGCCGTCGTTCCGAGGACAAGGCCGGGATCGCCGGCCGCGAGGAGGAGGTGGACGCCTCTGAATTCCCGTTGCTCCAGTACATCGGCCTCCCCGGGGGCGAGGGGCCGGTCTACGGCGTCCGCCGCTCCGCCGGCCGGGACCGGGGGCCGGAGAACCCGATCCTGATGTTCGGCGACATCGGGCGGACCGGCTCCCGGATGGCGTCCCGTCGCTCCGGCGGGCTGACCACCTACGAGTGGGCGGTCCGGCCCTACGACCGCTATCCCGACCGGCCGACCGACCTCGTCCCCGGCGTCCGCATCGGCCTCGACGTGGCCGTCGCCGACAAGGACGCCCCCGCCACCACCGACGCCCCCCAGTCCGAGCCGGTGGCCGAACGCTCCGCCTGGCTCTCGTGGTTCCCGGAGTACCACGGGCTGAGATACCTGGACGCCTCGAACCTCGGGGAACTCCGCCTCGTCGGCCGACCCCCACCCTCGGGCGAGGCCGTCGACGACTGAAATGGGCCGGCGCCGGGACGGCCACCGAGGCCGCCCCTGGCGGGCCCTGCTCCGGATGGATGGACCGGGACGGGAAGATGGGGCCCCCGTCTCGCCCGGGGCGATCTCCCTGCGCGCCCCGCGACTGGCCCCAATCGGCCGGCCGGGCGTCCCGGGTCAGGGGGACGCCCGGGATCGCCGGGCTTTAACCCGAGAATCGGGAGGTGACGTGATGGTAACTCTGGGGATGTTCGCGGCGCTGATGCCCCCGTCGCTAGTCGTCTGGGCGTCCCGGGCGGCCGGAGGGGGGGCGCTGGGGGTGGTCGTCCTGGGCTTCGTCGCGGAGCACAGCGGCCCGAGGACCGGTGAGGTGGTGGTCCACGTCACGGAGCCCGGCGTCGAGCTGAGCGTCGGCGGCATCTCACTCGACGTCCGGGAACGTCGCTACGAACCCCTCGTCTTCGAGCTGCCCGCCGGGCGACACGAGCTGACCATGAGCCGGGGCGGCCGGTTGCTCCACCGGGAATGGTTCTCGATCGAGGGCGGCGACAGCGTCGTGCTCGCCGCCTGGGATCAGGAGGGCCAACCCCACCCCGCCGCCGCCGCCTCCCCGCCTCCGTAGGCCGACCCACCCCGCTCCCACGGGAGGTCCGAGATGAGCTGGGGGGAGTGCCGGAGGTGGGGGTCGAACCCACATCGGGGTTCGACCCCGGGGGATATTAAGTAGTGAAAGCGTCTGACCAAGTCCACTCTTGGGTGGTTCAATCGCCCGGGAGATCGAGCCCGCCGACGCGGCTCGAGCCGAAAAGTCGCTTGCACTTCGGATTCGAGCCCTTCACCTCCTCCCCATGTATAATGGGCAGCGGTCCGGCATCTCCCGGAGCGAGGCGGATGCAGGAAGTCCCGCGGCCGCCCGAACCCCCCAGCCCCGAGGACGGAAGCCCGTGGACGATGATCGCATCGGATTGGGGGTGATCGGCTGCGGCGGTTTCGGCCTGTTCGCGCTCCAGCAATTCACGCAGGTGCCCGGGGTCGGGCTCGTCGGCATGGCGGCCACTCACCGGCCCGCTTCGCTCGCCGCGGCCTCCCGCTTCGGGGTCGAGAACACCGATGACCTCGGCGCGTTCCTCGGCCGGGGCGACCTCGACGTCGTCTACATCGCCACCCCGCCATTCCTCCACCACGATCAGGCGCTGGCCGCGCTGGAGGCCGGCAAGCACGTGATCGTCGAGAAGCCGCTGGCCATGACCGTCGGCCAGGCCGACGAGCTGATCGCCGTCGCCCGGTCGCGCGATCTCCTGCTCGTCACCAACCTGATGCAGCGGTACAACCCCCTCTTCGACGCCGTGAGGCGGCTGGTCGAGGGCCGGGTGCTCGGCGAGGTGCTGCGCGGGTCGTTCGAGAATTATGCCTCGGACGAGAACCTGCCGGAGGGGCACTGGTTCTGGGACCGGACCAGGAGCGGCGGCATCTTCGTGGAGCATGGCGTCCACTTCTTCGACCTCTTCGAGGGATGGCTCGGGGCCGGCCGACTCGAGTCGGCGCAGGTCGGGGTCCGGCCCGGGACCGCGATCGAGGAGCACGTCCACTGCACGGTCCGCTACGGCGACTCGGCCCTGGTCGACTTCTACCACGGCTTCCACCAGGTCGGGCGGATGGATCGCCAGGAACTCCGGCTCGTCTTCGAGCGCGGCGACCTGACCCTTTACGACTGGGTGCCGACGCGAGTCCGGATCCGGGCGCTCGTGGATGAGCGGCAGACGCGCGACCTCTGCGGCCTCTTCCCCGGGGCCAGGATCGACGTCGACGCCTCTTTCGGCGGCAAGGACCGCGAATGTCGGGGCCGGGGCAAGGCGATCGACGCCTCACAGGTGATCGAGCTCGCGTCCGGGGACGGCCAGTCGAAGTCTCCCCTCTACTGCCGGCTGCTCCGCGCGATGATGGGAGACCAGGTGGCCTGGCTCCGGGACCGGACTCACCGCCGCGTGGTCACCGAGTCGAACGGCCGGGAATCGCTCGCGGTCGCCTGCGAGGCCGACGCGATGGCCCATCAGAATGGGGTCCACCGATGAATACCCGTCGGCGGTCGACCCGGATCCTGCTCGAACCCGGCGACGTGCCCGCGACCCGAGACGACTTCGAGGTCGTCGGCGCCTTCAACCCCGGCGCATGCCGGGTCGGCGACGAGGTCGTGATGCTCGCTCGGGTGGCCGAGCGCCCTCGGGAGCGGCGTCCGGGGTTCATCGGCCTGCCGAGGTGGGAGCCGGCCGAAGGGCTGAGGATCGACTGGGTCCCCGACTCGGACTGGGAGCCGATCGACCCGAGGGTGGTCCGGCGCAAGGCCGACGGGGTCGTCCGGCTCACGTTCACGTCCCACTTGCGGGTCGTCCTCTGCGGCCGGAGCGGTCGCACCGCGAGGACTGTCCTCGACGTCACGTTCCGTCCGGAGGGGGAGGCGGAGGAGTACGGGGTCGAGGACCCCCGGATCACCCCGATCGCGGGCCGATTCTACGTGACCTACGTGGCCGTCTCGCGGCACGGGCCGGCGACGGCCCTGGCCTCGACGGCCGATTTCCGGTCGTTCGAGCGGCACGGGATCGTCTTCTGTCCCGAGAACAAGGACGTGGTCCTCTTCCCGGAGCAAGTCGCCGGCTCGTTCGCGGCACTGCACCGGCCGGTCTGCGGGACCCCGTTCACAAGGCCCGAGATGTGGGTCGCGCGGTCGCCCGACCTGATCCACTGGGGAGGGCACGCCCCGCTGGATCTTTCGGGGGGCGACTGGCAGGCGGGACGGGTCGGGGCGGGGGCGCCGCCGATCCGGGTCGAAGGGGGCTGGCTGGAGATCTACCACGGCAACCGCCGTCCCGTCCGGCCGGGGGAGGTCGGTGCCTATTGCGGGGGCGCGGCCCTGTTGGACCTGGACGACCCGACCCGGGTGATCCGTCGGACGGCGTGGCCGTTCTTCGAGCCCGAGGCCGAGTTCGAGGTCCTCGGCTTCGTGCCGGAGGTCGTCTTCCCGACCGGAGTGGTCCGGGACGACGACCGCCTGCTCGTCTATTACGGTGCCGCCGACACCTGTTCGGCGGTCGCGGAATTCTCGCTGGAGGAGCTGCTCTGGGCGATGGTCGCCCCGGGGTGATCGATCGAGTCAGGCGCGGGTCATCGCCCCCAGCACGTCGTCGAGCGGGACGGTGGCGAACGTGCTCGCGTAGTCGGACATGGCGTAGGGGATGATGAGTTCGCGGCCGTGCAGGGCGGCCCCGCAGCTGTAGACGACGTTCGGGACGTAGCCCTCGCGCTCGTTCTCGTTCGGCTCCAGCAGGGGTGCCTCCAGCCGCCCGATCACGCGGGAGGGGTCGTCGAGGTCGAGGAGGAAGGCGCCCATGGCATACTTCCGCATCGCCCCGACCCCGTGGGTCAGCACGAGCCAGCCGGCCTCGGTCTCGATCGGCGAGCCGCAGTTGCCCAGCTGGACGAACTCCCAGGGGTACGTCGGCCTGGCGATCAGCTCCTTGGTGAACCAGAAGTGCGGCATGTCGGAGTACATCAGGTAGATGTTCTCGTTGTCCTGCCTCGAGAGCATCGCGAACTGGCCGTTGACGCGCCGCGGGAAGAGGGCGAACCCCTTGTTCCGGACCTCCGGCCCGTTCAGGGTGCTCACCTTGAAGTGGAGGAAGTCCTCGGTCTCGAGCATCTGGGGCAGGACGACCCGGCCGTCATACGCGGTATAGGTGGCGTAGTAGCAGGTCCTGCCGTCGTCGTGGGTGAAATGGACGAAGCGGGCGTCCTCGATCCCGTTGGTCTCGGCGGGAGACGACGGGAAGATGATCCGTTCCGAGACGTCCATCTCCGCCTCGAAGCGGATCTCGTAGTTGGCCTTCGCCAGCGTCACCATGGTGTGGGCGATCGGCTCGAACTCGCGCTGGCGGGCCCGATTGTGCCGCAGGACGTTGCGGATCGTCTGCTCCAGCTCGGCGAGCGTAAACCGGTCGCCCAGGGCGGCGATCACCTGTCCGGTCAGCGTGCCGTTGATGCCCAGCTCGGTCAGCTTGAGGTCGAAAAGGTGCGTGTCGTAGAGGGCGTTGGGCACGAGGTCCGGGGCCGTGACGAACCGGGTCGGCTCGTCCATGCGGATCCGGTTCCCGGCGTCGATCACGCCGGAGCGGAAGGTGATCGAGGAGATATGCCCCTCGCCGGTGGCCCGCAGGCTGAGGATGAACCGGCGGGACCCGTCGGGCAGGCCCGACTGGTCGGGGTGCCAGATCATCGACGGGTTGAACAGGGCGGCCGATTCCAGCGCGTACTCCTGGCTGAAATAGGAGCCAATCAGCAGGCGACGGGCCTCGCCGATCGACCGGTCGGTGTGCAGGTGATGCCGCACCTGGTCGAAGCGATGCAGGAAGAATTCGCGGGTCCGCTGGTGCCGCCCGCGGAACTCCCGCATCACGCCCTCGAGCAGGGAGTCGACCTCCGGCTCGGACAGGGACGAGACGCGGGCGATGATCTTCTCGAACCGGTGCTCGCTCGTGGGTTCGAACGGCCTCATGACGACCCGCGAATTGGTCGGCTTGAGGACGATCCCGGTGCGATGAACATCCATGGGGGAGACTAGCGACCTCGCTGCGAGGGGGAGCGACCCGTCCCTGGGAGGCCCGACACTACCGCACCTGGCGGAACGCGACCAGGGAACTTTCCAGCCGGTTCATCTCGGCGAGCGAGAGCAGGAACGCGAGGGTCGACTCGGCCCCCTGGTTCCGGTTGACCCGGTCCTCCTGGAGCCCGTCGCAGCAGCCCCCGGTTGCGGGGTCGTAGAGATCCTGGCCGAGGTCGTTGCGGCCGAGGAACCACTCGAAGGCGGATCGGGCCTCGTCCAGCCAGCGGGGGTCCTGCGTCGCCCGGTACGCCTCGAGGCAGGCGGCCACCGTCGCATTGGCCTCGATCGGTTGCTGGTCGAACCGGGCCGGCTCCCGGCCCTTGGGGTAGAACCCATGGCAGCCGATCGCCCGGAAGTGGCCCTGGGGCGCACGTTGCACCCCGACCAGCCATCCCAGTGCCTCCAGGCCGATCTCCATCGCCCGCGCGTCCCCCCCGTCCCGCCCGACGGCGATGAGGGCGTGCGGCAGCCGGGCGTTGTCGTAGGCCAGGACCTCCTCGAACCAGGGCCAGTCGGGCGTGGCAGTCCGCTCATGGAGCCCGACCAGCAGCCCCGTCAACGCGTCGCGGGCCTGCCCGGTGGCCCGGTCCCCGCCGAACCGGCGGAGGTATTCCTGGACGCCGAGCAGGCCGAACGCCCAGGCCCGGGGCGAGGACATCTCCGGGACGCACGGCAGGGCCAGCTCGAAGTAGGACGCGGCCCAGGACGGCATGTCGGTCCGATGGGACCGGCCCACGCACGTCCCCAGCGCCCAGATGGCACGCCCCTGGCAATCCTCCGACCCGACCTCCTCCAGCCAGCGGCGGTCGATGCCCATGAAGTTCCGGAATCGCCCCCGGTCGCGATCGAAGGCCGCCTGGAGGAACGCCGCCGAGGCCGTGGCGACGCGCCGGACTACCGGCCCATCCTGGCCCACCTCCCCCAGGAGCACGGTCAGCAACAGGGCGCGGGCGTTGTCGTCCGTGCAGTAGCCGTCCGCGAAGCTCGGGATCGTGTAGGTGGCGTGCTGGAAGATGCCCGTCGAGTCGGTCAGCCGCGCGAGGTGGTCGAGCCGCCAGTCGGGCAGCTCGGCCCGCTGCTCGGCCAGGGTCCGGACCGCCAGCGGCCGGGGCGGTTGGGCCTGGCGACCGAGGCGTGCCCGCTGGAACGACTCCGTGTAATGGTGGGCGGACCGCCCCCAGACCATCTCGCGGCCGAGCCCGTAGGCCGTATGACTCATCGCCCGCCGCCGCCCCGCGTCGCGCAGCAGCCCGCCGATCTCCCGGGCCAGGGCCTGCGGGTCGGCGAACGGCACCAGGATCCCGAGGCCGTCGGCGAGGAGTTCCTCGGCATGCCAGTACGGCGTCGAGACGATCGCCTTGCCGCAGCCGAACGAGTAGGCCAGCGTCCCCGAGGTGATCTGCGCCGGGTTGAGGTACGGGGTCACGTAGACGTCGGCCGCCCGGATGAACTCGGTCAGCTGGTCCAGCTCGACGAACCGGTTGTAGAAGGTGACGTTCTTCTCGATCCCCAGCGACCTCGCCAGCCGCTCCAGGCCGAGTCGATAGCGTTCGCCCTGCTGGCGGACCAGGTCCGGGTGGGTCGCCCCCAGGATGATGTAGACGAGATCCGGGAACTCTCCCAGCAGCGCAGGCATGGCCCGGAGCATGTGCTCGACGCCCTTGTTGGGCGAGAGCAGGCCGAACGTCAGCGCCACCGGCCGTCCCTCGACGCCGAACTGCACCTTGAACAGATCCGGCTCGACGAATGGCGTGTCGGGGATGCCGTGCGCGATCAGGTCGACCTTGTCAACGGGGACGCCGTAGATCTCCCGCAGGAATGCACGGGCGCGGCGGGTCATGACCACGACGCGGGCCGAGAGGTCGGCCAGTTGCATCAGGACCCGACGCTGGTCGGCGTCCGGCTCGCGCAGGACGGTGTGGAAGGTCGTGACGACCGGCATCCGCAGGTCCCGCAGCAGGCCGAGGACGTGGCTGCCGGCCGGGCCGCCATAGATCCCGTACTCGTGCTGGAGGCAGACGATGTCGGTGTTCGCGAAATTCAGGAAGTCGGCCGCCCGGAGATAGCTCTCCAGGTCCTGCTCGTCGATCTCGAATCGGACTTCCGGCGGGTAGTCGTATCCCTCGGGGCGGTCGTTGACCGGCACGACGAAGCACTCGGCGTCCGGGTTATGGGCCGCGACCGAGGCGTACATGTCGTGCGTGAAGGTGGCGATCCCGCACTTGCGGGGCAGGTAGTCGCCGACGAATGCGATCTTGTTGATCTCGGAGTTGCCCATCAACCCTCGTCCCGTGTGGCTCGGCGGGACACGCTCCGGGGGACGGGATCGGAGAGAGACCGCGGCCCTGGATGTCGGGTGCCAGGTTACCATATCGGCCCAGCGATCGCCCCCGGAGGGCCCCTGGCCGATGATGACGAGCCGCCGCAAATCCCGGAAGATCATCCCCGGAAGTGCACCAGGGCGATGATTTTACATCGGACCGAGCGGAGTCGTGCAGTTCCCCGGCAGTCCTGTGCTGCGGCTCACGACCCGCGAGCGGCCCGGGCCATCGCCAGGATGTCGGCCTCCACCGCCTCGGGCAGCGTCGACCAAGCAACGACACGTTCACGAACGTCCGACGGCAAGCGGGTCGCAGTCGGGAGACGTGAGAGGGCGTACGGGGGCGGATGCTGGCGAGGTGCTTCGTCTCACCCGGACGAAAGGCCTCGACGCAAACCTCTTGGCCGGGCGGCCTTTGGTGTCTCTTTATCGGGCTGGGTCGCAATGCCGGCGGTGGGAGTCGAACCCACACGGGGGTTCCCCCCCGGGGGATTTTAAGTCCCCTGCGTCTGCCGTTCCGCCACGCCGGCGAGTGGTTGCGGGGCGTCTCGGCGGATCGAGGGCGATCGATCGATCGGCCGGACGGATCGGGATCAGGAGGCGTCGGGGGATCGGGCCGGGGCACGGTCATCGTCGAAGGACTCGTCGTCGGGGTGCCAGGCGGGTTTGCCGAGGACGAGGGTGCGGACGCCCTGCTCGCGGCGGAGGCGATGGGCGGTGTCGGGCTCGATGACCGCGAGCATGCCGGGCTCGACGGCGACGACGTTGTCGTTCAGCCCCGGCTCGCCGGTCCCTTCGAGGATGGAGTACATCCCGGCGCGGCGGGCGTGGTCGTGCCCGACCGAGTCGGTGATGAAGGTGACGTGGGGATTGGCCGGCGGGCCGTCCTCGGAGGTGAACAGTCGGGTGCCCTGGCCGCAGGGGCGAGGGACCGTCGGGGCCTCGGCCCGGGGTCGGACGAGATCGCCGGGGCCGGGCCGGGCGGTGAGGCCGGGGGCGGTGGCGGATCCGGGGGTGTCCATCGGGGGCGTCCGTCGGCCGGGGACGCGGAGGAGGCGGGCCGCTGGGGCGCCTCCTCCGCCGGAGGTTGCGTTACTTCGAGCCCGTCAGGACCGAGTCCTTGAGGGCCTTCAGCGGGGTGACCTTGACGGTGTTCCGCTTCGGCTTGGCCGGGATGTTGATGATCTCGCCGGTCTGGGGATTGCGCCCCTTCTTGGCGGGGGTGGCCTTCTTCTCGGCGAGCCGGATCTTCAGGAGGCCCGGCAGGACGAACTGCTTGGGGCCGCCCCGCTTGGTGAGCGAGGTGCGGACCAGCTCGTCGAGGTTCTCGAAGAGGCTGGCGACGTCCTTCTTGGCCACGCCGGTCTTCTCGGAGAGCGTGGAGTAGAGCTCGTTCTTGGTCATCGGCCGGACCTTGGCGGTCTTGGCCTCGGGCTTCGCGGCGGCGGCGGCCTTCGGGGCGGCTTTCTTCGCGGCCATGGATCTCGTCCCCTCCTGATCGATGATCGACGGTCCTCGAGAGCTCACCCTTCGGCCTCGGCCCGCGGCGGGGAGGCTCGAACGTAGCTCCTGCGGAACCAGATCGACGCTCCGGCCCGAAATATACAGGAAATATCGCCGAAAGACAGCGCCAAGGCAGCGTTTTTCGCGGGAATCTCGCCCTCGGGGCCCCCGGGGGGGCCCCGATCAGCCTCCGGACGCCTTCGACGTGCTGCGTCGGCGGTCGTTCACCCCGTGGATGATCCCCGTCCCCGGGTCGACGACGATCGAGTGCGCGTCCCCCTGCAGGGGGGTCGATCGCACGCGATGGCCCCGGTCTCGGAGCCCCTGGATGGCGGCCTCGGGCCAGGAGTCGCCTTCGAGGGTCAGCCGGTCGGGGAACCAGGAGTGGTGCGACCGGGGGGCGTCGACGGCCTCCCGGGGCGACCGGCCGAACTCCAGCACGTTGAGCACGACCCAGAGCACCGTGTTCGGGATCGTCCGGCCGCCGGGGGAGCCGGTGACGAGCCGGACCTTGCCGTCCTCCAGCACGATCGTCGGCGACATGGAGCTGAGCATCCGCTTGCCCGGGGCGATCACGTTCGGCCTCGTGCCGATCAGGCCCGAGGTGCTGGTCACGCCCGGCACGAGGTTGAAGTCCCCCATCTCATTGTTGAGCAGGAATCCGAGCCCGGGGACGACCGCCTTGGAGCCGTAGCCCTGCTCCAGCGTGTAGGTCAGGGCCACGGCGTTGCCGTCGCCGTCGAGGACCGAGAGGTGCGTCGTGTCGGTCCCCTCGGCCACCAGCCCGGCGATCGGGAAGTCGGCCAGGTCCTCGCTCGGCGTGGCGATCGGGCCGATCGACCCGGCCAGCTCGTCGGCGAAATCCTTCGAGGTCAATTCGTCGACCGGCACGTCGACGAAGTCCGGGTCGGCGATCTCGGTGGCCCGGACGAAGAAGGCCCGGCGCATGGCCTCGGTGATCCGGTGCAGGGTCTCGGGGTCCTCCGGGCCGTCGGCGGCGAGGTCGAAGCGTTCCAGGAGGTTGAGCATCAGCACGGTGACGATCCCCCCCGAGGAGGGCGGGCCCATGCCGAAGACGTCGAACCCCCGGAAGGTGCCGTGGACCGGCGCCCGGCGGACGGCCTCGTAGGACTCCAGGTCCTCCTCCGAGATCAGGCCGCCCCCGGCCCGCATGGCCTCGGCGATCCGGTCGGCGATCTCCCCGGCGTAGAAGGCGTCGGGGCCGTCCTCGGCGACCCGGGAGAGGGTGGCGGCCAGGTCCGGCTGCCGGAGGACGTCCCCTTCCACCCAGGGGGTGCCGTCGGGCTTCCGGAAGGCGGCGACGGAGGCGGGGAAGTCGGCCAGCCGGGCGCCCCGGCCGCTGCCGTCGAGCAGGTCGGCGGCGCCGTCGTCCACGAACAATTGCGCATTGAGCGACCGGGCCAGCGTGTCGGAGACGGGGAACCCCCGCTCGGCCAGATCGACGGCCGGCCGGACCAGCTCGGCCCAGTCGAGCGTCCCGAGCTGCTCGTGGGCCAGGGCGAGCCCCCTCACCGTCCCCGGCACGCCCCCGGCCCAGAGGCCCGCGCGGTACCGGGGCAGGAGCCTGCCCTCGGGAGACAGGTACGTCCGCTCGGTGGCGGCCCGGGGGGCCCGCTCCCGGAAGTCATAGGTGACGACCTCGCCCCGATCGGCGACGAAGGCCACGATGAACCCCCCGCCGCCGATGTTCCCCGCCGCCGGGTGCGTCACCGCCAGGGCGAAGGCCGTGGCCACGGCCGAGTCGATCGCGTTGCCCCCCTTGCGGAGCACCTCCCGGCCCACGTCCGAGGCGTGGGACTCCTGGGAGACGACCGCGTAAGTCGCGAACTCCTCGGCCGAGGACGGGCCGGTGGCCACCGCCAGCAAGGCGACAGACGGGGCGAACCAGGGTGGCATCGGCCGTCGTCGCGCGGGAGGAGCGTCCGGTCCGGGGGGGGGCGAGGAGGGGCGGGGCGCCGACACCGCAGGGTTGCTCACGTCGATCGTCTCCGAGATGAGGGCCATTCGATCCGAGGCCGGACGCGATCGGGTCCCGAGGATCGCCGAATCGGCGTTGACCGCGCGGGCCCGAACGTTATGGTATCGGCCGGAACGTGCCGGATCGCCATCGGAGTTCCCCGGCGCGACGAGTTCAAGGAGGGACGACAATGGGCGAACTGATCCGAACCGGCCGCCTCGTTGCGCTGGCCGCGGTGGTCGTCGGGCTCGGGATGGGCACGGCCCGGGCCCGCCCCCAGCAGCAGCAGACGCAGGCCAACGACGGCGTCCCGGGCAATGCCCAGGGGCCGGCCGGGCCGATCCCGCAGCTCTCCATCCGGGCCGTGCCGGCCAACCCGGGCGACCCGATCGCCGTGGTCAACGGCCAGGTCATCTCCCGGGGGAAGCTGGCCGACGAGTGCGTCTCCCGGCACGGCCTGGAGGTGCTCGAGACCCTGATCATGCGGTCGCTGCTCGACCAGGCGATCAAGGCCAAGGACCTCTCCGTCACCGCCGCCGAGGTCGACGCCGAGATCGACCGCAACGCCGCCCGGTCCGGCATCGACCGCGAGGCCTTCCTCCGCGCCCTGGCCAAGGAGCGCAACCTCAGCCCCCGGCAATACGCCGAGTACATCGCCTTCCCCGGCGTCGCCCTCCGCAAGCTGGCCGAGCCCCGCGTGCAGGTCACCGACGAGGACGTCTCCAAGGCCTTCGAGGCCTACTTCGGCGAGAAGCTGGTCGTCCGGATGATCCTGGTCGACACCCTGGCCAAGGCCAAGGACGTCTGGAACAAGGTCCGGGAGAACCCCGGCGGCTTCGCCAAGCTCGCCCAGGAACTCTCGATGGACACCGACTCCGCCCCCATCGGCGGCCTGCTCGCCCAGCCGATCGGCCGACACGCCGAGCCGCTCCAGGTCTCCGATGCCGCCTTCGCCCAGCTCGTCGACGGCGACCCCAACGACTCCGACCCCACCCACAAGCCCAAGGACGGCGACTTCACGGGCCCGATCCAGGTGAGCGAGGCCGCCTGGGTGATCTTCCAGCGCGAGGAGGTCAAGCCCTCTCAGGAGGTCGACCGCGCCGACCCGACCATCGTCGCCCAGATGAAGGCCCAGATCCACGAGGCCAAGGTCCAGGCCGAGATGCAGACGGTCATGGAGGAGCTGTTCCTCCAGTCGTCCGTCGAGAACCACCTCACCGGCCAGGTCAAGCACTCCGGCTCCAAGCAGGCCGAGACGTCGGTTCGCGACGAGGAGGTCTCCCGGGCCCGGATGTCCAGGCCCGACCAGGAGATCCCCGACTCCAAGGCCGTCGAGCAGCTCCGCGCCTACGAGCAGCAAAAGGGAGACCCGGACGCCGAGATCGAGCGTCCCGTCGGCGCCCCCGAGACCCCAGGCCTCCCCGGCTCCTCCCCGGCTCCCGAGTGAGGCGGCCCATCCCGGCCCACCTCTCGTCATGCCCGAATCGATCGAGGGCCGCCCGACCGTTCCACGGTCGGGCGGCCCTCCTGCTTCCCGGGTCCCGCCGGGCCCGGCCGGCCCCGGGCGCCGAGCGTGGCGGCCCGGAGCCCGATGGCGGCCGCCTCCGACGCCCGGTCAGGTGACCGATGCCCGGGGGCAGCCCGCCGGGCCAGGGCACCCGGCGGTCGCCTGTCACCGACCGATCAGTGCCCCCCACGATGGGCCCCGTGGCCCGAGGTCACCCCTTCCATCCGGCCGAAGATCATCCGGCCGGCGCTGGTCTGGAGCACGCTGGTGACGGTGATCCGGACGATGTCGCCCAGGTGCCCGGCCCCCTGCTCGGCCACGACCATCGTGCCGTCGTCGAGGTAGCCCACCCCCTGCCCGGGCTCCTCGCCGCGCTTGATGAGCTTCACCTGGAGCGCCTCGCCGGGCAGCACCACCGGCTTCAGCGCGTTGGCCAGGTCGTTGAGGTTGATGACCTCGACCCCCTGGAGCCGGGCGATCTTGTTCAGGTTGTAGTCGTTGGTCACGACCTTGCCGTCGAGGTGCTTGGCCAGGATCACCAGGCGCTGGTCGACCTCCCGGATGCCGGCCAGCTCGGGAAGCTCAGAGTCGAAGATCCGGATCTCGACGTCGGGCGACTTCTGCAGCCGGTTCAGGATGTCCAGCCCCCGGCGTCCCCGGTTGCGCCTCAGCTTGTCCGAGCTGTCGGCGATCCCCTGCAACTCCTGGAGGACGAACTGGGGGACCACCAGCGGCTGGTCCAGCACCCTCGCCTCGGCCACGTCGGCCACCCGGCCGTCGATGATGACCGACGTGTCCAGCACCAGCGGCTTGGCCCCCTTGACCTCCTTGGAGAACTCCATGTAGGGGATGATGAACCGGAAGTCGTCCTTGGTCTGCAGGAGCGTGCTGACGGTGTAATAACAGATCCCCACCGTGACCAGCGCGAAGATCGCCTGGACGACCCCCGTGGCGGTCCCCCCGCCGAACATGTCGACCGTCGGCTGCAGGGCGAGCTGCAGGAAGAAGCTGAGGATCAGCCCGACGATCAGCCCGAAGTACACCGCGGAGATCGTCTGGATCCGCTTGCGGGGCGTCAGCACGTCGATGACCACGACCAGCGCGGCCAGGCCCATGACGATGGGGAAGATGACGGCGGGGGCCCAGGGCGGGCCTCCCGTGATGGTGGCCAGCCGCGCGGCCAGGCCGCCGGCGACCAGGATGAATACCGCTCGAATCGCGACCAGCAGCATGGTCCGGTGACTCCGAGGTCATCGGTCGCCCGATGCCTTCCCTTGCCTGGGGGTCGCGCCCCGGGGCGGATCGATCGGCTCGATCACCCCGACCCGCCCCCGACCTCGCGCATCCCCTCCCGGTCGAGTTCCGAGACGAGGCGATCGTAGAAGTCCGCCAGCCCCTGGACGATCACCTTCGTCTGGCCGAGCACGGGCATGAAGTTCGTATCCCCATCCCACCTGGGGACGACGTGCCAGTGCAGGTGGCCCGGCAAGCCCGCCCCCGCCGACCGGCCGAGGTTCAACCCGACATTATACCCGTCCGGCTTCAAGAGCCGGTCGAGCACCCCGACCAGCAGCCGGATCGTCTCGACCGGCTCGGCCAGCTCCCCGGCGTCGAGGTCCCCGAGCCGAGCCTGATGAGCCTTCGGGGCGATCAGGAGGTGACCATTATTGTAGGGGTATCGGTTCAAGTAAACGGCCGAGCGGGGTCGGCGCCAGGCCAGCAGATTCCCCCGATCGTCCCCCTCGGCCAGGCCCCGGCAGAGGAAGCAGGCCGCCGCCCCCCCGGAGGGGCGGTCCCCCTGCTCGACATATTGCGCCCGCCAGGGGGCCCAGAGGTGATCCATCGTGACTCGATCCGGCCGGCGACTTCGGTCCCATCCGCCGGCTCGACTGCGGCCGATCGAGACGAGTCTCTCACCCATAGTAACCGGCGATCAGACCCCGATGCGCCCCCCGAATTTTTCCGGAGTCGGGGGCCCTCCCCCGGCTCGCCCCGCCGGGCCGGGGCGATTCGCCCCCGGTCGGCGGGTCGCGGGGCGTCCCCGGCCCGCCCGTGGTCAGCCGAGCAGGCCCCGACGCCAGATTGGGAAGTAGCGGGCCCAGGCCTGGCCGAGGGCCAGGTCGGAGGCGACCAGGGTCAGGAGGCCGTCGCCGGCCTCCCCGGGGGCCGGGCCCGGGAGGTCACGCTCATCCGCGAAGACCAGCAACGCCCCCGCCGGCACGTCGAACTCGCCCCGGGATCGGCGCCCCTCGTCGATCACCCCCCGGGGGATCGACGCCGGCATGCCGTCGACCCGGAGCACCCCCTCGGACCAGGAGACCCGCTGCCCCCCGATGGCCACCACCAACGCCACCCGCCGGGGCCGATCGGGTCGCTCCCGGTCCAACCAGACCCAGTGTCCGGCCTCGGGCCCCCGGCCTTCGAACGCCGAGCGGTTGATCAGGTACCCCCCCCCTTCGGTCCAGGCCGGGCAGGCGAACTGCAGCGCGACCGCCAGGGCCGGGGCGTAGCCGGCCCCCCCCAGCCCCGCCGCGGCCGAGAACCAGGGGGCCCAGGCCCCGAAACCGGGGAAGGCCGCCTGTCGGATCGCGTCGGCCACCGAGGCCGAGTGCGTGAGCGCCGCGAACCCCAGCAGCGCCGCCCCCGGTCCCGTCCCCCAGGCGAAAAGCCCCACCATCATGGCCGAGGCGTACGAACCCGCCAGCACCATTGCTCGGACCCGATCCCCCCTCCTCCACTGCGGCCAGCCCGGGATCACCACCCGCCAGCGGCCCAGGGTCGAGCCGGGGGCGGACCCGGATCCGGGTCCGCCCCCGATCCCCCCCCCGCCGATCTCCCCGGCTCGCCTGGCGATCATGACCACCCCCGCGTGCTCGCACCTTCGACCCGCCGGACGAGTCCGACACTTGTCCGGGAAAGTAACGCCGCCCCGCTCCCCTGTCAAAGGGCGACCGGAGGTGAGGGGCAGCCCTCGGGCCCCCCGACCGGTTATTCGACGCCCGACGGCCGGGATTCATCCCAACCTCGCCAGCCGACCCGCGACCGGAATTGATGACTGGAATCGGCCCTCGTCTCGATCATATAGGAGTCAACGAGAACTCCGACCCCGCCGGGCTCCCTTCGCCGCCGCGTGCTGAACGAAATCGACCGTTGGTCTGCGAGACCCGCCGACCGCCACCCCAAAGGGACAGCCATCGCACGCATTTGCGAATTGATTGAGCCTTCCATCTGAATTCGTCGTACTGAGTGCTACCATGAATTGCTGCCCTCACTCCCACTCGCTATCCTCCCGGCTCGACCACAACTTCGGTCATCCCGGGGCGGCCCCTCGGCTTCGCATCGAACACCGGGCCGCCCCGATTTCGACCCGCCGGGTTTACGGAGCGAACCCATTTCCTCCCGCCATGATCGCCACATCCCTCGAACTCCAAAGGGGTTGTAGATCGGGCATCCGGGCAGTCCCTGGCGCACCGGCCGCACCGGTCCCGGATCCATGGCCGAGCCGAGGGACCGCGACGCATCGGATGGATAACGCATTTCCCCTCCGCGAGACGAACCCGAATCGGTCAGGGCGTTCGACGGAACGAACCCATTTCCCTAGGGGTCGACTTGCCAGAACGGATGTTCTTCAAAAGGTTTGTGGCGTCTTACTCGGGGGTCGCCCTGGGCGCACCGAGCCCCCCCGGGGGCCGCGATCCGTTGGGACGTGGCCCGGCCGTGCCGAGTCCACGCGAAGACGGCCGCGACGACGACCGCGTCAGGACGTCCGGGTCGGTCCGCGGGTGGGCCTGGCTCCCGGATCCCGGGCTCGGCCGGGGGCCGCGGCGAGACGCGGATCGACCGCGCCGGGCGAGTCCGATGGAAGTCCTTGACGGTGCGGAGCCTATCGCTAAGATGGTAGACCTGGACTCACCGGACCCGCACGCCTGATTCACACGCCTTACACGCGCGATCCTTAGAATGGATGGGTCGCACTCCGACCTCGCGAGGCGTCGTGCCATCGTTCCCGCACCCCCGAGGAGGTGCACGGGGTTGCGGTCGCTCCCGATCGCCCCGGCTTGACCTTCCCCCATCTTCCTGTTGAGGGGCCCCGCCCCTCGATGCTGAGGCTCCATCGGCCCATGGATAATCTCCGCGACCTCCGAAATATCGGCATCTCGGCGCACATCGACTCCGGGAAGACCACCCTGACCGAGCGGGTCCTCTACTACGCCGGAAAGATCCACAAGATCGAGGACGTCCGCGGCGGCGGCGACGGCGCCAAGATGGACCACATGGAGCTGGAGAAGGAGCGGGGCATCACGATCACCTCGGCCGCCACCACGGTGGCCTGGAAGGATCACAAGATCAACATCATCGACACCCCCGGCCACGTCGACTTCACCGTCGAGGTGGAGCGGTCGCTCCGGGTGCTCGACGGCGCCGTGCTGGTCGTCACCGCGGTGGAGGGGGTGCAGTCGCAGACGCTGACCGTCGACCGGCAGATGAAGCGGTACGGCGTCCCCCGGCTGGTCTTCATCAACAAGATGGACCGCACCGGGGCCAACCCGCAGAAGGTCATCGAGACCGTCGAGCAGAAGCTCGGGCTGACGGCCGTGCCGCTCCAGCTGCCGATCGGCCTGGAGATGAACTTCGAGGGGATCGTCGACCTGCTGAGCATGGAGGCCGTCTACTTCGACGGCGAGAAGGGCGAGACGGTCCGCCGGGAGCCGATCCCCGAGGCCCTGGTCGAGGTGGCCAGGCAGCGCCGCCAGGGGATGCTCGAGGCGCTGTCGCTCTACTCCGACGAGCTGATGACGATCCTGCTCGAGGAGGAGGAGCCGCCGATGGACCTCATCCTCAAGATCCTCCGGGAGGCCACCGTCGCGCAGCAGATCGCCCCGGTCCTGATGGGCACCGCCTACAAGAACAAGGGCATCCAGCCGCTGCTGGACGCGATCGTCAACTTCCTCCCCAGCCCGCTGGACCGCGACGTGAAGGCCCGGGACAACCTCGACGAGCAGGCCGAGGTCGTCCTCCAGCCGAAGGACGACGAGCCGATGGTCGCCATGGCCTTCAAGCTCGTGGAGGAGCCCTTCGGCCAGGTCACCTACATGCGGATCTACCAGGGGATGCTCAAGAAGGGCGAGTTCTATTACAACACGCGGTCCGGCAAGCGGGCCCGGATCAGCCGGATCCTCCGGGTCCACTCGGACGAGCGGGAGGACATCGAGGCGGCCGGGGCCGGCGATATCGTCGCCGTGATGGGCATCGATTGCGCCACCGGCGACACGTTCTGCTCCGAGGGGATCAACTACTCGCTGGAGAGCATCTACGCCGCCGAGCCGGTGATCGACCTGTCGATCATCCCCAACAAGCGGGCGGACTACGACAAGCTCTCCAAGGCCCTGAATCGCTTCATGCGCGAGGACCCGACCTTCCGCGTGCACGTCGACCATGAGACCAGCGAGACGATCATCTCCGGCATGGGCGAGCTGCACCTGGAGATCTACGTCGAGCGCATCCGCCGCGAGTACAAGGTCGACTGCACCATCGGCCAGCCGAAGGTCAGCTACCGCGAGGCGCCCACCAAGGAGACGCCGTACAACTACACCCACAAGAAGCAGACCGGGGGCTCGGGCCAGTACGGCAAGGTCGTCGGCAAGCTGATCCCCCTGGAGGAGCCCTTCGAGGACCCCTTCGAGTTCGAGAACAACGTCACCGGCGGCCGGATCCCCGGCGAGTACATCCCGGCCATCGAGAAGGGCTTCCGCCGCGGCCTGGTCAAGGGCCCGCTGGCCGGCTACGAGGTCATCGGCGTGAAGATGGCCCTGGACGACGGCGCCTATCACGACGTCGACTCCTCGGCCATGGCCTTCGAGATCTGCGCCTTCGACGCCTTCCGGGAGACCTTCCGCAAGGCCGACCCGGTGCTGCTGGAGCCGATCATGAAGGTCGAGGTCGAGTGCCCGATCGAGTTCCAGGGCCCCGTCTCCGGCCAGGTCTCCTCGAAGCGCGGCATCATCACCAACACCGAGGCCCGCGAGGGCTTCGTGGTGATCTACGCCGAGGTGCCCCTCTCGGCCATGTTCGGCTACTCCAACGACCTCCGCTCCATGACCCAGGGCAAGGGCACCTTCAGCATGGAGTTCTACAAGTACCAGCGCGTGCCTTCCAGCCTCCAGGACGAGATCATCAAGAAGGCCCAGGAGGACGCCAGGGAGGCCGCCAAGGCCTGACGTCCGCTCCCGGAATTCCCCTGTGTTGATGGACTCGACGCCCGGGCCGGTCGCCCCGACCGCCCCGGGCGTTTCCGTCCCCCCGGGGGGGCCGCTTGACCGGGAGGGGCCCGTGCCCGATGATCCCGTCGATCCGCCGCCCCGGACCCGGGAGCCTCCCATGCGCCGACGACCCGCCCCGACGCCGGCCCTGTTGCTGGCCGCCGTCCTGCTCGCCTCCTGCGGGGGGGATCCGGCCGGTCGCGGCCGGACCGGGGAGCCGGAGGGCCTGCTGCTCTCCGGGGGGGCCTCGCCGGTCGCCGACGGGGAGGTCCCCGAACCCGTCATCTCCCGATCCGTTTACGTGCCGATCTATTCCCACATCTACCTCGACGACCCCGAGCAGGCCTACCCGCTGGCGTCGACCCTGAGCATCCGGAACACCGACCCGGATCGGCCGCTGTTCCTGGCGTCGATCCGTTACATCGACACCGACGGATCGGAGGTCCGCGACTACCTCTCCCGGACGCTGAGGCTCGCCCCGCTGGCGACGGCGGAGGTGGTGGTCCGGGAGCGGGACCTTTCCGGCGGGTCGGGGGCGAACTTCGTCGTCGACTGGGCCGCCGACGGGCCGGTCAGCCGCCCGGTGGTCCAGTCGGTGATGATCGGCTCGGCGGGCAACCAGGGGATCTCGTTCGTCTGCGAGGGCTCGGAGATCGTCCGGCTGCCCGCCGACCCGGCGCCGCGATAAACGCACGCACGCATCTTTGTCATGGGTTGGTGTTTCCCCCGGGCCATTGACAGGCATCGGCCCCGCGGGGATAACGGGGGCTCCAATCTGAAGGCCCCTCGGCGGCCTCCACGTCCGGGCCGCCTCCCGGCCGGCGCGATCGGATCGCGTCGCCGAGTGCCCGTAGCCTCCTCTCGCGTACCCTTCCGGATCGATCGGTGCCGCCCCGCGGTCTCGTGCCCGCGCGTCCGGCGTATAGCCTGTCCTCTACCCGATCTCGGAGACGCACCATGTCGAGCGAACGCCAGAACCCCGTCGATCCGACCGGCCCGTCCGCCGTCCCGAGGGGTGCCTTGCTCTGCGGCATCATGGCCATGTCCGGGTTCGTCCTCTACCAGGGCCCGTCGCTCTGGGACGAGGTCTCCGCCCTGAAGCAAGAGGTCTCCTCCAGCCGGGACAATGCCGTCGTCGGCTATGTGGGGATCAGCCCCAACCCCTCGGCCGCGCAGCCCCCGGGCGAGTGGTTCCGGGTCGAGGGGGAGCGGCTCAGGCTCTGGGGCGGTTGGCACCCCGTGCAGGGTCACCGGTGGTTCCTGGCCCAGGTCGGCGACCTGGACCGCTCGAAGATCGACAAGTCGATCGGCCGGGACCTGTTCCAGGGGGTCGACGTCCCGGTGGTGGAGACCGACGGCGGGCCGATCTCGGGCCGGATCCCCGACGGCCACGACGTCGACGGGATGGTCTATCACGGCCGGCCGTGCGCCTACCCGGTCCTGGTCCTGGACAAGGTCCTGGTGGTCAACGACGAGGTCGACGGGGTGCCGCTCCTGATCCTCTTTACCCGGAGTCCGGGCGGCGGCGGCTCTCCCGTCTTCGAGGCCACCGTCGACGGCCGTCGCATGGTCCTCGGCTTCAGCGGCTACCGCTACGAGGGGCTCCCCCTGCTCTACGACCGGGAGCACGAGGGGCTCTGGATCGAGCGGGAGCAGGGGATCGTCTCCCTGTCCGGCCCCGACCGAGGGCGGGTCCTCCGGCGGGTCGGCCGCCTGGATCGGATGAGCTGGCGGGACTGGTCCCGACGACACCAGCAGACCCGGGTCCTCGTCGGGGCCGACCGATCCCCCGAGGCCACGGCACTCTGAGCACCAAAGGCCGCCCCGCCGCCCTCCCGGTCCTCGCCGATCGGGCGGGCGGCGTCACCCCGACGGGCACCGGGGCCCCCCCCGATCGCCCCCGGGGGCGACGCAACCCGCCGGCACCTTGACGGGCCGGCCCCTGCTCGTTAAGCTATGCCGCTTCATGGGCTTACGCTTCGAACTCGCCGATCCCGGGCGGCTCGGTCCTCGCGTGCGGACCAGGAGGCCCTCGCGTCGGCGACCCAGGGTGAACCGGGAGCGACCGCATCCGATGTCCGACCCCCAGAAGTACGTCTACTCCTTCGGCGGCGGTGAGGCCGAGGGCACGGCCAAGATGAAGGAACTGCTCGGCGGCAAGGGGGCCAACCTCGCCGAGATGAGCTCGATCGGCATCCCCGTGCCTCCCGGCTTCACGATCACGACCGAGGTCTGCGACCTCTACTACAAGAACGAGAAGACGCTGCCCGAGGGCCTCACCTCCCAGGTCGAGAAGGCCCTGGCCCGGATGGAGGCCGAGTACGGCTCGAAGCTCGGGGATCCGTCCAACCCGCTGCTCGTCTCGGTCCGATCCGGCGCCGCCATGTCGATGCCGGGCATGATGAACACGATCCTCAACCTCGGCCTCTCCGACGCCTCGACCGAGGGCCTGGCCAGGAAGACCGACAACCCCCGATTCGCCTACGACGGCTACCGCCGGCTGATCGACATGTTCGGCTCCGTCGTCATGGGGGTCGACCACGAGCACTTCGAGCACGAGCTGCAATCGCTCAAGGACCAGAAGGGCGTCAAGCTCGACACCGAGCTGAAGGCCGACGACCTGAAGGAGCTGGTCAGGCGCTACAAGGCCGTCTACGAGAAGGCCGTCGGCACCGGCTTCCCGCAGGACCCGATGGAGCAGCTCTGGAAGGCCGTCGAGGCCGTCTTCCGCTCCTGGATGGGCAAGAAGGCGATCGACTACCGCCGGATCGAGAAGATCTCCGGCCTGAAGGGGACCGCCGTCAACGTCCAGGCGATGGTCTTCGGCAACACCGGCACCACCTCCGGCACCGGCGTCGCCTTCACCCGGGACCCGAACACCGGCGAGAACGAATTCTACGGCGACTTCCTGATCAACGCCCAGGGCGAGGACGTCGTCGCCGGCATCCGCACCCCGGAGCACATCGCCGACCTCGAGAAGGAGATGCCGGCGGTCTACACGCAGCTCCTGGAGATCCGGCAGACGCTGGAGACCCACTACAAGGAGATGCAGGACATCGAGTTCACGATCCAGGACGGCACCCTCTACATGCTCCAGACCCGGACCGGCAAGCGGACCGGGACGGCCGCCGTCAAGATCGCCGTCGACATGGCCAAGGAGGGCCTGATCGACGAGAAGACCGCCGTGCAACGGGTCAACCCCGACAGCCTCAACCACCTGCTGCTGCCCCAGCTCGACCCCAAGGCCGACGCCAAGCCCGCCGCCCGGGGGATCGCCGCAAGCCCGGGCGCCGCCTGCGGCAAGGTGGTGCTCACCGCCGAGGAGGCCGTCCGGCAGCGCGAGGCCAACCCCAAGGTCCCGCTGATGCTGGTCCGCAAGGAGACCAGCCCCGAGGACGTCGCCGGCATGGACGCGGCCGTCGGCATCCTCACCTCCACCGGCGGCAAGGCCAGCCATGCCGCCGTCGTCGCCCGCGGCTGGGGCAAGCCCTGCATCGTCGGCTGCGAGGCCGTCCGGATCAACGAGAAGGCCGGCGAGATCAGCGTCAACGGCACCGCCGTCAAGGCGGGCGACTTCCTGACGATCAACGGCACCACCGGCGACGTCATGATCGGCGAGGTCCCCACCATCCCGCCGAAGATGGCCGGCGACTTCGCCGTCCTGATGGAGTGGGCCGACAAGTACCGCACCCTGAAGATCCGGACCAACGCCGACAACCCCAAGGACTCGGCCAAGGCCCGGGAGTTCGGCGCCGAGGGGATCGGCCTCTGCCGGACCGAGCACATGTTCTTCGAGGGCCAGCGCATCGTCGACATGCGCAAGATGATCCTCGCCGACACAGAGGCCGACCGCCGCAAGGCCCTCGACGGCCTGGAGCCCTATCAGCGCGACGACTTCATCGGCATCTTCGAGGCGATGGCCGGCCTGCCCGTCACCATCCGCCTGCTCGATCCGCCGCTCCACGAGTTCCTGCCGCATGACGAGACCGGGCAGAACGAGGTCGCCAAGCAGCTCGGCCTCGACGTGCAGAAGGTCAGGGACCGCGTGGAGTCGCTGCACGAATCCAACCCCATGCTCGGCTTCCGGGGCTGCCGGCTCGCGGTCCGCTACCCCGAGATCCTGGAGATGCAGGTCCGCGCGATCATCGACGCCGCCATCGCCGTCAAGAAGAAGGGGATCGAAGTCCTGCCCGAGATCATGATCCCGCTGGTCGGCACCGTCGAGGAGATGGCCCTGCTCAAGGCCGAGACGGAGCGGGTCTGCAAGGAGACGATCGCCAAGGCGGGCACCGAGGTCGCCTACCTCATCGGCACCATGATCGAGGTCCCCCGGGCCGCGCTCACCGCCGACAAGATCGCCGAGCACGCCGAGTTCTTCTCCTTCGGCACCAACGACCTGACCCAGATGACCTTCGGCTACAGCCGGGACGACATCAAGTCGTTCATGGGCAGCTACCTGGAGAAGAAGATCCTACCCGAGGATCCCTTCGCCTCGCTGGACGAGAGCGGCGTCGGCCAGCTCGTGTCCATGGGGGTCGAGAAGGGCCGGGCCTCCCGCAAGGCCGCGACCGGCGACCACCTGAAGATCGGCATCTGCGGCGAGCACGGCGGCGACCCGGCCAGCGTGGCCTTCTGCCACAAGGTCGGGCTCGACTACGTCTCCTGCTCTCCCTTCCGGGTCCCGATCGCCCGGCTCGCCGCCGCCCAGGCCGCCATCAACATGGGCGCGACCGTCTCCCGAGACCGCTGACCGGTTCGGGCCCGTCGGGCCGCCTCCTCCCGGGGATCGGCCCGACCGGGCCCCGAAGTCGCCCCGATTCGCCGATCGATTCCCGGGAACCATCGTCCCGCCAGGCACGTCCAAGCACCGCCCCCGTCGTCGGCCACCGGCCGCCCGGGGGCGGTGTCGTTTCCGGGCATCGTCCCGGGGCGAGGGGCCGGCGATGCCTGGTGGACGCTTGCGTCGCGCCCCCCGGCATGCTAGCTTCATGCCGATCCATTCTGCTCATTTCGGTCTTCCGATCGACGCCCGGGAATCGCTCGACATTGCCTTGTTCCCGATCCTCCTCAATCATGGCCGGGGCCCCTCCGGCCGATTCCCGGAACTGATGTCCCGGCCCCCTCGGGCCCCGTCCCGATCGCACGTCGCCGTGCGCCCGGCGGGATCGCGCCGTCTCCCCCGACCGCGTCCCGGCCGGACGCCCTGCCGTCCGGAGTCCCTACGACATGGCCAAGCAGACCAAGGACTGGACCGACATCCTCGTCAAGCGAGGCATCGTCGGCGCCGATCAGATCGTCGAAGCCCGGGGCATGAGCGGCACCGTCGAGGAGTCGCTCGTCCGGCTCGGCTACGCCGAGATCGAGGACATCACCAGGGCCAAGGCCGAGCAGAACGGCCTGGACTACGTCGACCTGCACGAAATCGAAATCCCCCCGCAAATCGTCGAGCTCGTCCCCGAGTCCCTCGCGCGCGAGAATGTCGTCATGCCGCTCGCCCAGGAGGGGGGCGCCATCAAGGTCATCATGCATGACCCCATGGATTTCGAGACGCTCGACAAGCTCCGGTTCGTGCTCAACCGGGAGATCAGCATCGCCCTGGCGCCGCGGGAGGCGATCGTCGAGGCGATCAACCGCTACTACGGCAGCGCCACGTCGGAGTCGGAGTCGGTCGACTCGATGCTCCAGGAGTTCACCGACACGGCGATCGACTACGCCGACGACGTGATGTCCGGCAAGGGGGTGGGGGGATCCGAGGAGGACGACAGCGCCCCGGTCATCCGCCTGGTGAACCTGCTGCTGGAGAAGGCCGTCCAGATGCGGGCCTCGGACATCCACATCGAGCCCTTCGCCGACCGGATCCGGATCCGGTACCGGATCGACGGCGTCTGCCAGGAGATCGAGAACCCCCCCCGGCGGCTGCTCGGCCCGATCATCAGCCGGCTGAAGATCATGGGGTCGATCGACATCGCCGAGAAGCGGCGTCCCCAGGACGGCCGGATCAAGGTCCACGTGGCGGGCAAGGACATCGACCTCCGGGTCAGCGTCCTGCCGACCAACCACGGCCAGTCGATCGTCATGCGGATCCTGGACCGGGACAACATCAAGGTCAGCCTCCGCGACCTCGGCTTCGGCGAGGAGGACTTCAAGCGCTACCAGAACCTCATCAAGCGGCCCAACGGCATCCTCCTGGTGACCGGGCCGACCGGGTCGGGCAAGACGACCACCCTGTACGCCTCGCTCAACGAACTGAACCGGCCGGACGTGAAGATCATCACGGCCGAGGATCCGGTCGAGTACTACCTGCCCGGGATCAACCAGTGCGAGGTCAAGGCCCGGATCGGGATGACCTTCGCGCGGATCATCCGGGCCATGCTCCGGCAGAATCCGAACATCCTGCTCGTGGGGGAAATTCGGGACGAGGAGACGGCGAATACCGCCATCCAGGCCTCACTGACCGGACACCTGGTTTTCAGTACGCTGCATACGAACGATGCGCCCAGTGCCTTGACACGCCTGGTCGATATCGGTGTTCAGCCGTTCCTGGTGGCCAGCTCCATCATCGGGATCATGGGGCAGCGGCTCGTCCGCAAGGTCTGTCCCAAGTGCAAGGCGAAGTACGAGCCGCCGGCGCACCTGCTCCAGAGCCTCGGCATCCGACCGGAGATCGCCGCGAAGGCCAATTTCACGCGCGGCAAGGGCTGCGGGAATTGCAACAAGACCGGATACCGGGGCCGCCTGGCGATCTACGAGCTGATGATGATGTCCAGCCAGATCCGCGAGATGACGTTCAAGGGGGAGTCGACGCAGGCGATCCGCAAGGTGGCCCGGAAGCAGGGGATGCGCACGCTGTTCGAGGACGGGATGATCAAGGCCCTCAAGGGGATCACCACCATCGACGAGGTGCTCCGGATCACCCACCACGAGGCCGCGGGCTGAGCCCCGGGCCCCCGGGCCGCCTCCTCGTCCCCCCGGGCGAGGGGGCCGGCATGCCCAGCCCCGACGAGGCCGGCAGCGGGGGCCTCGGCCCCCGCTGCCGGATTCAACTCCCGGGGATCCGGCGTGTTCCGGCTGCCGAACGGATCCGGCGGACGCTTGATCCTCGGGAGCGAAGTCGCGAATAATCGGGGTGGCCCGGTTCGAGGGTCCTCCCGTCGCAAGTCTCCGTCAGTCGTCAGTCTTCATCCAGACAGCTGGGTTTCGAGACAGAGTCAAGCCCCGGCCAGAAGGCCCGGGGCTCGTCCCATTTTCTCCGGGCGGGAGGGACCACGCGACCATGGGCACGCTGCTGATCGACAAGCTGCTCCAGACGGTCTGCACCCAGAAGGCCAGCGACCTGCACCTGACCGTCGGCAGCCCGCCGATGCTCCGCCTGCATGGTCACATGAGGCCCCTGGCGACCAAGGTGCTCGAGGCGCCGGACACGGTCGCCCTGATGAAGAGCATCACCCCCGAGCGCTGCCAGCAGGAGCTGCAGGAGGTCGGGGGGACGGACTTCGGCTTCGCCTTCGGCGAGATGGCCCGATTCCGGGTGGCGGTCTTCAAGCAGCGCGGCAACATCGGCCTGGTGCTGCGGCGGATCCCGAACGAGTTCCTGACCTTCGAGCAGCTCGGGCTGCCCTGGATCATCGAGGAATTGATCCAGCGCCCCCGGGGGCTGATCCTGGTCACGGGTCCGACCGGCTCGGGCAAGACGACGAGCCTGGCGTCCATGATCAACTGGATCAACAACAACATGGACCGCCACATCATCACGATCGAGGACCCGATCGAGTACTTCCACAAGCACAACAAGTCGCTGGTCAACCAGCGCGAGATCGGCATCGACGTGCCGGACTTCCCCGAGGCGATCAAGCGGGCCCTGCGGATGGACCCGGACATCATCCTCGTGGGCGAGATGCGCGACCTGGCGACGATCTCCGCGGCGATCACCGCGGCCGAGACCGGGCACATCGTCTTCGGCACGCTGCACACCAACTCGGCCGAGGGGACGGTCAACCGGATCATCGACGTGTTCCCGAAGGAGCAGCAGGACCAGATCCGCACCCAGCTCTCGGTGGCGATCATCGGCATCCTCGCCCAGTCGCTGCTGCCGCGCAAGCCCAAGGGGCTGGTGGCGGCCTACGAGTGCCTGGTGGTCACGCCGGCCATCGCCAACCTGATCCGGGAGAACAAGACGTACCGGATCGACTCGTCGATCCAGACCGGCCGCAAGCACGGCATGATCCTGATGGACGACTCGCTGTTCAACCTCTGGCGCCAGGGGCTCGTCGAGGAGAACGAGATTATCTACAAGGCCCGCAAGTCCCAGGAGCTGCGGGAACGGATCGAGCTGGCCAAGAAGGGCATCTTCGACGAGGCGGGCGAGGAGGAAGAGGAGGAGGAGCCGGCCAAGAAGCGCTGAGCGTCCTCCCCATCTCATCCCCGTCCCGTCCCGTCCCGTCCCCCCGCCCCAGCCTGAAGGTGACCCCAATCATGGCCCGACGCCTCGGAACGATCCTGGTCGACATGGGCTACCTCGACGAGGACGCCCTCTGGAAGGTGCTGGAGGCCCAGAAGGGCTCCGAGAACGAGCCGATCGGCAAGGTGGCCGTCCGCCTCGGCCTGGTCCGGGAGGAGCAGGTGCTGCGCGCCCTGGGCGAGCAGCTCAGCATGAAGGTGATCAAGCTGGCCGACACGACCATCCCGCCCGAGGTGGCGGAGGCGGTCAACCAGTCGATGGCCGAGGCGTTCAAGGTGGTGCCGGTGGCCATCGGCCGCAAGGACAAGGCGATCACCGTGGCGATGGCCGAGCCGCAGAACCCGGCGACGCTGGACAGCCTCCGGTCCTTCCTGGGCGTCGAGGTCAAGGGGGTCATCGCCGCCGAGGGCGAGGTGCTCGCCAAGATCGAGGAGCTCTACGCCGGCAGCTCCGCCGAGTCGCTCAACGACGTCATCCGCCAGATCGAATCGGACAAGGACCTCTCCCGCTTCCAGAACCGCAACGAGAGCACCATCGACCTCGAGGCGATCGAGGAGATGGCCGAGGCGGCGCCCGTCCGCAAGCTGCTGAACATGGTGCTGCTGCTCTCGATCAAGGACAAGGCGTCTGACATCCACTTCGAGCCGTTCGAGGATGAATACAAGATGCGGTACCGGGTCGACGGCGTGCTCTACGAGCTCGTCCCGCCGCCCCGCCACCTGGCCCCGGCGATCGCCAGCCGCATCAAGGTCATGTCGAACCTGGACATCGCCGAGCGTCGGCTGCCCCAGGATGGCCGGATCGAGCTGAACATCGGCGGCAATTCGGTCGACATCCGCGTCTCGACCCTGCCGACGATGTTCGGCGAGTCGGTCGTGCTGCGGATCCTCGACCGGACGGTGGTGCAGCTGGACCTGGAGAAGATCGGCATGACCGCCGAGACGCTCCGGCGCTGGCGGGAGGTGGTGCACAAGCCCAACGGTATCATCCTGGTCACCGGCCCCACCTCCTCGGGCAAGACGACCACGCTCTACGCCACCCTCAACGAGCTGAACACGGTCGAGGACAAGATCATCACCACCGAGGAGCCCGTCGAGTACGACATCGACGGGCTGATCCAGGTGCCGATCAACGCCGAGATCGGCGTCACCTTCGCCTCCTGCCTCCGCGCCATCCTGCGGCAGGACCCGGACAAGATCCTCATCGGCGAGACCCGAGACCTGGAGACGGCCGAGATCTCCATCCAGGCCTCGCTCACCGGGCACATCGTCTTCACCACCCTGCACACCAACGACGCCCCCTCGGCCGTCACCCGGTTGCGGGACATGGGCGTCCCCCCGTTCCTGATCACGGCGACCGTCGAGGGGGTGCTCGCCCAGCGGCTGGTCCGCAAGATCTGCGCGAGCTGCCGGACCGAGTTCCGGCCCAGCGAGGAGATCCTCATGGAGCTGGGCCTGAGCGCCGAGCAGGGGGCCGCCCAGAAGTTCTACTACGGCCGGGGCTGCGACCGCTGCAACAACACCGGCTACAAGGGACGCATGGGCCTCTACGAGCTGGTCGTCGTCAACGACCACCTCCGGGAGCTGATCGTCAAGGAGACCTCGCTCGACGACTTCCGGGAGTCCTGCCGCAAGGCCGGCATGCAGACCCTCCGGGAGTCGGGCCTGGAGGCCCTCAACGACGGCCTGACCACCGTCGAGGAAGTGCTCAAGGCGACGATCACCGAGGATTGAGGCCCGCGCGACCCCGACCCACCCCTCCCCTCCCCGATCACCCGAAGACGAAGACGAGACCGCCCGGACCACCCAGGGAGACCCAGGCCATGCCGACCTTCTCATACGAGGCGATGGACCACACCGGCAAGGAGGTGAAGGACACCATCGACGCCTCGACCCAGGAAGAGGCGCAGCAGCTGATCCGCCAGAAGGGCTTCTTCGTCACCAAGATCTCCGAGCGGGCCGCCAAGAAGGCGGGCAAGAAGGGCGGGGCGGCCTCCAAGCGCCCCACCGCCGGGCGCCGCAAGAAGAAGAAGTCGTTCACCATCGGCAGGGTCTCGGCCAAGCAGCTGACCACCTTCACCCGGCAGCTCTCCACCCTGCAGGACGCCGGCCTGCCGATCCTCCGGAGCCTGAAGATCCTGGAGGGCCAGGCCAAGCCGGGCGTGCTGAAGAACTCCCTGGCCGACGTGATCGAGGACATCGAGAGCGGCTCCACGCTCTCCGAGGCGATGGCCAAGCACCCCAAGTGCTTCGACCGCCTCTACTGCAACATGGTCAAGGCGGGCGAGGCCGGCGGCGCCCTGGAGGCGATCCTCCAGCGCCTGGCCGACTTCAAGGAGAAGAGCCAGTCGCTGAAGCGGCGGATCAAGTCGGCGATGGTCTACCCGGTGGTGGTCATCTTCGTCGCCATCCTGATCGTCGGCTTCATCATGTACTGGATCGTGCCGCAGTTCGAGGCCATCTTCATCGACTTCGGCGTCGACCTGCCCCGGATGACCGTGATCCTGATCGACGCCAGCCACATCGTCGTCGAGTACTGGTACCTCGCCCCCCTGATCCCGGCGATCTGGTGGGTCTTCATGAAACTGCTCTACCGCAGCAAGACCGGCGCCTACATCGGCGACCGCGTGCAGCTGCTCATCCCCGTCATGGGGACGATCCTGGAGAAGTCGGTCGTCAGCCGGACCATGAGGACGCTCGGCACCCTGGTGCAGTCGGGCGTGCCGATCCTGGAGTCGCTGAACATCGTCCGCGACACCGCCGGCAACGCCGTCTTCGAGCGGGCCTTCACCCGCATCTACGACTCGATCCGGGAGGGCGAGACGATCGCCCAGCCCCTGCGGGAGGCCCGGATCGTCGACGACATCGTCGTGAACATGATCGACGTCGGCGAGGAGACCGGCGAGCTCGACACCATGCTCATGAAGATCGCCGACAACTACGACGAGGAAGTGGAGGCGGCCGTCGACTCGCTGGTCAGCCTGCTCGAGCCGATCATGATCGTCTCCCTCGGCGGCATCATCGGCTTCATCGTCATCGCCCTGTTCATGCCGCTGATCAAGCTCATCAGCGAGCTCTCGGGCTGATCCCCGGCGGCCCTCCCGCCGCCCCGCCGGCGCGGGGCGGCGGGACGCCAGCCCCCGCATGGATGCACGCCGCTCGATCCGAATCCTCCCCGCACAACTGCACGCGTGCCGCCTCCCGCCTCGCCGGCCGGGCACGCTCCACGACCAGCCCGGGTGGAGACGGATCGATCGACAAGAATTTTCATGATAGCCGCTGTCACATCTTGAACCCCACGGCCGTAGCTTCTTCAGGGCCCTCCGGCCCCCGCCGCACCGGACCCCCGCACTCGGAGGATGCGACGATGACCCCCGCCTCACGCCGTCGGACCGGCTTCACCCTGGTCGAACTCCTGGTCGTGATCACGATCCTGGGGGTTCTGGTCGCCCTGCTCGTGCCGGCCATCACGGGGGCCGTCAGGCGGGCCAGGCAGTCCCAGGCCGAGGCCCAGATCAACACCCTGGCCGGCGCCCTGGCGAGCTTCAAGGCCAAGTACGGCGAGTTCCCCCCCAGCAGGCTGGTCTTCCACGAGTCGGGAAGGCTTGCCACCCCGCCGGCAGCCGGGCCGACCGCCGGCTCCGGGCTCTACTTCCAGGCCGACTACCCGAGCCAGGACAATGTGCCTGAATCCCAACGCCTCAACCTCGGCGGCGCGACCCTCGGCCCGGTCGGGCCGGCGGCGGGCAGCCAGGAGCACTCGGAGTTGGTCACCCGGTCCCTGCTCGCCCTCCGGTCGATCTTCCCGAAGCTGAGCGTCAGCAACTCCGTCGCCGGCGCGGGGGATTCGGCCATCCACGACATCAACGGCAATGGTGTCGGTGAGGCGGAACCGATCCTGCTCGACGGGCAGGAGTGCCTGTACCTGTTCCTTTGCGGCATCCCGGACTGGAGCCCCGGGACCCCGGCCTCGCTCCGGGGTGCTGGAGGGTTCTCCGTCAGCCCGAGGAACCCGTTCCAGGCGGTCCCGGCCTCCGGGCCGGACTCGAGCCGGACCACTCCGTTCTTCGAGATCACGGACCCGTCCCAACTGTACGACGACGACAGGGATTTCATCCCCGGCATCGTCGACCCGATCGGAGCCAGCAGCGATGCGCGGTACGTCGCCTACTTCTCCTCCACGTTCGGCGGCTACGACCCGCGTGACGTGAAGTTCGAGGACGAGCCGACCGCCCCGTTCACCCTGACCGGCTACCCGGACTCGTACACGACAGACCCGACCGCCGCGATCCAGGTGCCGGGTCCGAACCCGTGGACCAACGGGCCGTCGTTCGGCACCGAGGCGCCCCGATGGCTCCGGCCGCAGTCGTTCCAGCTCGTCTCGCCGGGCTCGGATCGCGATTACGGGCCGGGGGGCCAGGTCGTCGTCCAGGACGGCTCGATGACGTTCCCGGAGGTCTCTGGCAGCGGCGGCCGGGCGGTGGAAGATGACAACGTCGGGATGCGGTGAGATGACCGAATCCAGAACGCCATCCGCCTCACCCATTTCCGACGGGGGATGAACCGGCCATGCGAGCGTCCCAGAGAACGGGAACGATGCGACGGGACCGCGGCTTCACGCTCATCGAGCTGGGCGTCGTGATCGTGATCATCGGCATCCTGATGAGCTTCCTGCTCGCCGCCTCCTGGGAGGGCTTGCGACGGGCCGAGGAGCGGGGCACGCAGTCCCTGATCCTCAAGCTCGATGCCGCCATGGCCGACCGCGTCGAGGCCCTCTCCCTGCAACGGCCGCCGGCCAACGTCGCCCACCGCTACCTGGCGATGACGGAGCTGCCCTCGGGGACGGCCAGGGTCTACCGGCAATCCCCCAACCGGGCCCGGCTGATCGCCAAGATCGACTACCTGCGGCGGGAGCTGCCCGACGTGTTCTTCGTCCAGGCGGACGACCGCTACCCGCTGAACTTCGCCGGCCTGGCGTTCTTCCCCGAGACGGCCCTCCCGGTCGCGCGATCGACCTCGGCCTCGTTCCTCGGGACGGCTGCCTCCCCCTATGCCCGGTACCTGCTCCCCCTGGGGCATGGGGTCCAGTCGAGCCGGCCGGCCGGGCTGTTCGACGACGAACCTACCCTCCCGAGACCGCAGACCCCCATTCAGAATCACGTCCTACGCTACGGGCTCGGGGGGACTTCGAACGCCCCCGCCGGCGAGGGCATCTTCGGCGGGTCCTACTCGGTGATGGCGGCGCTGACCCGGCAGCTCGGCTATCCGGAGGCCGGCTCCAACGGCAGCGACGACGACGGCAACGGCCTGGTCGACGAGAAGACGGCGTCGGAATTCCAGATGGACAGCGGCGACTTCGCCGCCCTCAACGCCCGGATCAACGCCCGCCTCCAGAACCACAGCCACGTCACGGCGCGGGCCGAGATGCTCTACGCGATCCTCGTCGGCGGGGCGGGCCCGCTGGGCAGTGCATTCAGCCCCGACGACTTCACCGATCGCGAGGTCCGCGACACCGACAACGACGGCCTGATGGAGTTCGTCGACGCCTGGGGCCGGCCGCTCCAGTTCTATCGCTGGCCGACCTACTACACCACCGACCTCGGTTCCAACCGGAGCTTCCAGAAGGGCGCGGGCGAGTATCAGAATCGGGTCGAGCCCCGCCAGCAGAATACGATCGATCCGAACCAGTCCCTGGTCGCGCCGGGCTGGTGGGCGGACATGGTCGAGCAGGCGGGCGGCGGACTCCCGCCCAGTTCAGAACAGATGAGCAGCCGGGCCAATCTCTTCCAGCAGCACTTCTTCAGCCTCGTCGACCCTCAGGCCGACGTCCCCCAGGCCGTCCCCGGACGCCTCTGGGACCGGACCGACTACTACAAGCGGCGGGCCTACTTCACGAAGTTCCTCATCACCTCGGCAGGGCCGGATGGCCGCCTCGGCACCGGGAGCTTCGGGGTCCTCTACGATGACTCGGGCACGAGCCTCCAGCCGCCGGCGATCATCTCGGATCCCGACGCATTCACGGCACGCATGATCCTGCTTGAGAACCAGGCCGCCCGTTCCAACCCCTTCGCTCGGATCGTCAAGGGGGCTGCCGGCCCGCTCACGATCGACGAGGCCGGGCAGGCAGGCCGGCTGGGGCTCTACCAACTCCAGCCGAGCGGTGAGATCTACTCGATCCTCATGCGGGACGAATGGGGCGCCGACGACATCACGAACCACAACCTCACCACGACCGGAACGGGAGCACGCTGATGGCCCTCGCCTCTCGACGCCCCCGCCCGTCGGGGCTGACGCTTACCGAACTGCTCGTCGTCATGGCGATCATCCTGCTCGTCAGCGCGGCGACGTTGCCGACGGTGCTCGCGTCGCTCTCGGAGCGCGACGTGAGCGAGGCGGCCAGCACCGTCCAGGCCGTCCTCACCGCGACCCAGGACCGCGCCGCCGGCAGCGGCCAGCCCGCCGGCATCCGGCTGCTGCCGGACCCGACGCTGAACGACACGACCGGGACTGGAATCATCGCCTCGAACCGGATGGTCCCGCTGGAAGTCCTGCCGAACTACGCGGAGGGCGAGGTCATCCCCGGCTTCCTCGTGTCGCAGGTCGCGGTGGTCAATCCAAACGCGACCATCCAGGTCGCCCGCCCGGTCCTCATGGCTCGCATGAGGGAGGAAGAGCTTGCGAGTGTTGCGTTAGGCCTCGGGGCCATCCCCGCGCCGCCCACGGCCTGGCATTACAACATCCGGCAGGGCGATGCCGTCCGCCTCGCGAATTCCAGCATCGAGTACCGCGTGGCCGGCCCGATGTGGTCGTTCCAGGATACCGGGGGCAACATCGTCAACCCGGAGCGGTTCGTCAACCGCGATGCCCCCCTGGCCCCCGGCGCCTCCGGCACGCCGGGAACGAACCAGTACGTGTTCAATCCGTCGAGCACGGGGATCTCGAATTTCGCGGGGCGCGAGTTCCTCTACGTGGTCAACGGCCGGGACGATCCCCCGCCCGTCAATTACGCCTCATCCAACGGCTACATCGACGAGGCCTTCGACGGGGTCGACAACAACGGCGACGGCGTGATCGACCCGGGGTTCAACGGGATCGATGACGACGGGGACAGCTGGGTCGACGAGGCCGACGAGCTGTTCTGGAATGCCGACGCCGGGGCACCGCTCAACCCCGCGGGACCGACGAGCTCCCCGGGCAGCAACCTGCTGCTCGTCGAATACGAGCTCGATTCGTTCGTCGGGCAGAGCAGCTACAACACCACCCCCACCGTCACGTTCTCGTTCCAGGGGGCGGACACCTTCTTCCTCCACGGCGGGACCGGCACTCCGACCTCGTACTCGATCACCCGGCGTCCGTTCGTGTCCTCCGGGGCGCGGGAGGTCGGCCTGACCGGGGCGGCCGTGATCGACCTGACGACTGCCGCCTGGGGGGTGAGTCCTGTCGCCCCGGGCGCGCCCGAGCGGTCTCGGGTGCCGATCGACCCGGCCACGGGGTACGTCGACCTGCTGTTCTATCCGGACGGGAGGGTGGTCCCGGCGACCCCCTACCAGCTCAACAGGGTGGGCCAGTTCTCGTTCTACCACCTCTGGATCGCCGAGCGGGACAACCTCTTCGAGCCGGATCTCATCAACAGGACCGCCTATCCTTATTTGCCTGTGCCGAGGGAGGCGTCGCCGGCGGTCACGACGCGGGTCCTCGAAGGCGAACGGCGGATGGTGACGATCTCGGCGAAGACCGGGAACGCCTCGGTCAGCCCGATCGCCGAGTTCAGCACGACGGCCGTGGCCTATCCGGGATTCGGCGCCGTGCCGGCGCAGGACGTCCCGTACGTCGAGGCCATCCGGCAGCAACGGGGGGAGTGAGGGACGTGATGCAGAACCGCCGGAACGCCGCGAGGTCGGGGATTACCCTGACCGAGATCCTGATCTCCATCATGATCATGGGCATCGGCTTCGTGTCGATCGCTGCCCTGTTCCCGATCTCCATCCTCCGGATGCGGGACGCCACCCGGGACTCGCGCTCGACCCTGCTGGCCGAGTCGGCGGTCTCCGAGGCCAACGCCCGCAACCTGCTGGACCTCCGGTTGTTCGTCGAGCCGACGAACAGCTGGTACGGCGCCCGCTACGGCTACGGCGGGGCCGGACCGCTGTCGGCCGCGAATACGCCGAACAACAGCTGGCCGGTTTCCCGGTCGGCCTACCTGCCGACCCCCTTCAACAAGGACTTCAACGTCGCCGACGAGGCGAACACGCCGGGCGTCTACGTCGATGCGTTCCAGCGGGGCCTGCCGGTGGCCTACGACCCGCTGTTCTGGTCGGCCGTCCACTACGACACGGCGAGCGACACTCCCCCCCAGACCCCGGGGACCATCGAGGCCCGCTTCGGGTCGGGGATCAGCCAGATCCAGGGCGCCCAGCCGGCCTCCCATGGGCTGCAGCGCATCACCAATTTCCTGCCGTATGACGCGAGTCCCTTCGGCTGGCCGCTGACCTACTCGCTGCCGACCAGCGCGGGCATCGCCGAGACCTCCGAGCAGGCCGGGAACGCCCTCGCCTCGCTCGACGACGTCGTCTTCGACGAGGCTGGGGCCGATGTCGGTGTCGATGTTTCGGGCAACGTCTCTGCCAATAGCCCGCTCGTCCCGACGAACTTCGCCGGCCCGTTCAGCGAGACTGGCTTGTACGAGTCCCAGCGCACCTGGGAGTTCACCTGGATGCTGACCGCCCGGCAGGCGTCGGCCGGGGACGCCTCGGCCTACGAGGCCGACATCGTCATCTTCCACAAGCGTCCCATCGGGTTCGGCTCCGTCGCGGCCCCCTACGACGGCGCCGGCGACCGGGACCCCAGCCGCCGGGCCAGCGTCCCCCTGGACGAGCGCGTCGTGGAGGCCGTCTGGGGCCACACCGGCTCCCCCAGCGCGATCGACGCGAACGGCTACAGCCAGGGGGACGATCGGACCGTCCTGCTCCGCTGGGACGTGGCGACGCCCGACCCCAGGGTCCGGGTGGGCGGCTGGATCGCCGACGTCACCTATGAACGTTACCAGGCACGTTCCGTCGCCAACTACCCGTTCGTGCCCGGCGGCGGGGGGACTCGCTACCCCGGCCAGCGCTGCAACTGGTACCGCGTCGTCCGGGTCGGCGAGCCCGAGATCGACCAGGCCTACCCGAACCACCGCCGGATGATCATCCGCATCGACTCACCCGTGAAGGCCAAGACGAGGCTCACGGTCGCCGGCGGGCAGGTCGTCCCCGTCATCCACGAGGCGGCCCTGATCAACCCGTATGTGGTCAACGTCCACTCGACCCTGCTCTATAGCCGATAGCCTCCCGTCGGCCCCCGGCCGGCCCGGGAAGGGCCGGCCTCCCGCGACGTGACGCGTACTCGAATCAAAGCGAGGGATCCTCGATGCGACGCCCGACAGCCCGGCCGACGGCCCGAAGGGGCCTGACGCTGGTCGAACTCATGGTGACGATCGCCCTGATGCTGCTCATCATGTCGATCATCGTCGCCCTGTTCACGGCGGCGACCGAGGGCATGACGATCGCGCGGACCGACCAGGAGATGGCCTCGGTCACACGACGGGTCGACGCCGTGATCCGCCAGGATCTCCGAGGCGTCACCGCCCGGTTCACCCCGCCGCTCGACCCCAACCACAACCTCGGCTACTTCGAGTACATCGAGAACTCCTTCGCCGACGCCCAGGGCGAGGACACCGACGACATCCTCTGCTTCACCGCCAAGGCCCCCCCCGGCCAGCCCTTCACCGGCCGGATCATGCTCCAGCGCGGCGTCTATCCCGCCGGCCACCCGCGAGCCAACCAGGCCCGCTACGCCCCGACTACGATCACCAGCGACCACGCCGAGATCATCTACTTCCTCCGCAACGGCAACCTCTATCGCCGCGTCCTGCTCGTCGTGCCGGATCGGAAGGACTCGTTGGTGGTCGATCTGGATCCTGCCACCGGCCAATATTTCTACCGCGGCGGCGCCTTCAACATCGACGGGACCCTCGTCAGCTGGCAGGGCGCCAATGATGTCTCGGTCCGCCCCCCGTCGAGCATCACGCTAGCCGCCAACGGGAACCCGATCACGGACACGGGTGTCCCCGTCCCGAACACGCTCGGCGACCTAACCAACCGCCACAACCGGGCCTTCCGGCCTCGCTTCGCCGACGATTATTTCACGAGGAACCCCGTCGGGACGCTCGTCGGCGGGGTGCCCGACGGTCAATTCGACGACCGGAACGAGAACGGGGTCGCTGACTACTACCCGACCTTGACGATCGGGGCATGGGACGCGGGGTACATCAACGATCCGACCCATCAGCTTTCCATCGCCTCGATTCGAGTCCCCGACCGGTGGGCCTTCCCCTTCCTCTTCCCCGGCGCGTACTCGAAGCCGAACTCGTTCGTCACTCCGGCCTCGATCAACCTCGGCCCCTACCTGGGCATGCCGAACGCGACGAATCCGCTGCGGCCGGTGAATTCGAACCACGCGCCGCTCGACCTGGGCGACAACCTGCCCGTCCCGGACGTGGCCGCCGAGCGGTGGACCTGGTGGGGCTTCCCGACCTGGGCCGAGACGCGCGATCCCGACTGGCACGCCGCGACCAAGCGAATCGGATTCAATGACCTCACCCGTGGCATCGGGATCCAGGCCTACGGCCTCTCCCGGCTCCAGGCCGCGAACAATCTCGAATGGCTCCCCCCGCAGGACCACTGGTACTCCGACAGGGTAGGGAGGATGACTCCGCCCAATCCTGCCCCCTCGATCGGTGATGACGTCCCGGGCTTCGCCGCGTTGCAGGACGACCTGCTCGCGACCAACGTCCGCAGCTTCGACGTCAAGGCCCTGGATCCGAACTACTTCCTCTACGGCCCCCATGCGAACTTCGGCGAGGAGAATTCGACAACCGCTCAAATAACTCCTCAACCCGCGAACGGCAGGAACGAGCCCCCTCGCTACGACGACCTCGGCTACGCGGCCAGGTTCAAGCGCCAGACCAATACCAATTCCGCGACCTTCGGCGGCGAGCGGACCTTCGGGACCGCCGTCGGCGAGGAAGTGACGTTCGGCCACGAGGGCCGCATTCCGCCGCTCACCATCGATAATCGAGTCGACCCCCAGGCGATCACCTATCTGCTGCGAGCGAACTCACTGCTGGGGGAGAATTCCACGGCGACCGTCCGCATGCGGCGGACCTGGGATAGCTGGTCGACCGACTACGCGTTCGCCCCGCTCCATGGGATCAACCCCCTAGAGGCCGGTCCCTACGCCGATCCCCCGGAGCGGCCGCTGTACCCGTCATACCCGCCGCCTTATCCGTCGCCGCTGTTCGGCATCCAGATCCAGATCCGGCTGGCCGCGCCCGACGACTCGCGGGCCAAGGTGCTGACGATCCGCCAGGACTTCACGGACAAGCTCTGACCGCGGCAACCTCCTCCCCCTCCCCTCGGTGAGCCGCGCCGGGGCCCGAAGGATCCGTCGAAAGGAACCCAGCGATGTACGCCCGCAGCAGAACCCGAAGCCCCGCCGGCCGCCGCCGCGGCGTGGTCCTCATCCTCGTGCTCGCGATGATGGGCCTGCTGGCGGTCATCGGCGTCTCCTTCGCCACCTTCAGCGGCCAGGCCCGCAGCGCCGCCCGCAGCTATAGCAAGAAGCTCAATCGCCCCCGCGTCGACGCCCTGTTCAACTACGCCATCGGCCAGCTCATCAACGACACCTCCAACCCCATGTCCGCGCTCTATGGTCACGGCCTGAAGCGCGACATGTACGGCAGCGACGGGGACGCCAACGGCTTCCTCGATCAAACTCCGACCGGCCAACCGCTCCAGATCGCCGGCAACCCGGCCCCCACGGGGACTCCCGCGACCAGCGGCAACACCATCCGCTGGACCGTCACGACGAACCTCCCCTTCAATGGCTTCAATTACATCTCCTGGTACCTCCGCTTGCCGCAACTGGACGCCATACCGAACGTCAGTCCGGCGAGCGCCTCGCACACCCTCCAGGTCACCAATCAGCGCGAGGTTGGGGGTGTCTATCAGTTCGACCTGTCCGGCGTCCATGTCATGCCCAGGGACTCCGGCGGCAACCCCCTGCTGACCCGGCCGCTCGCCAATATGCAGTTCGAGCTCGATAGCCGCTTCCGCCACGCGTTCAACGGCACGGGCATGGCGGCACTGAACAGCGTCACATCCCAGAGTTCCGTCGTCGGCGCGGGGAACGCCCAGGCCGCGCAGTTCGGCAATTTCCGCCTCAGCGGCGGTCTCCTCAACGGCAACCGTGATGCGGTCGCGCCCTTCGACCTGAACGCCTCCGGCATCGGCGTCGACGAGGACTACGACGCGCCCGACCTGGAGAACTGGTTCCTCGCGGTGCAGAGCGCCGACGGCCGGACCGTGATCCCGTCGTTCCACCGGCCCGGCATCCTCGTCGATCACGACCCGGCCAACCCCGGCGTGCTCACGGACATGACATTCCCGGGGCCGCAGAACTACGCAGTGAATACGGCCGATCGATTCCGGTCGGTCCGGGCCGTCTCCAAGATCCTGCGGCCCCGGCCGGTCGACCACCCCACGGCCGGCTTCAGCGCGCTGAGCCCGAACGCCGACGGGACGATCACCTACGACGTCGACAACGACGGCGACGGCCAGCCGGACTCGGTCTGGCTGGACCTCGGCTACCCGGCCCAGCGGGCCGACGACGGCACACTCTACAAGCCGCTCTTCTCGTTCATGGTCCTCGGGCTCAACGGCCGGATGCCGCTGAACACCGCGGGTAACCTCAACAACCGCTTCGCGGTCGACGACCCGGCCACGCCGAACGTCGACGAGGCGGGCATGCCGCTGTTCAGCCACGCCTCGCACCTGGGCTATTCGCCGAGCGAGATCAACCCGAGCTACGGGCTCCAGAACACCCTCGACAGCACGCTGGTCGGCGGCGTGAACGTGCCGGACGAGCAGAAGCCGCTCCACCAGCAGTTCGACGACGCCGTCTACCCCGGCGCCTCGTATCGGCACATCCCCGTCAGCCTGACCCAACTCCGCAGCCTGCTGACCGGCACCCGGCCGTTCGACGAGAACAACGCGGATGCGAATTCGGTCCTGGTGCAAGGCAGGAGGATCGGATTTGCGAACAACGTGAATGACGAGGATCCCACCGATCCCGTCGAACGCTCGGGCTCCCCAGTCGTGCCCGGCCGCTGGGGTGAACCCAACGCCGTGCCGCCCCAGCTGAACGCGGCCAACACGGGCGGCGACATCGTTGCCGGCCCCCTTCACCGGGCGCTGAATTTCTCCGACCGCAACCCGGTCCAGCCGGGCTACTCGCCGTTCTCGGACTCACAGTATCGAGTCGACGGCATCGACGACAATTACGACACGTACGACTTCGCGCCTCCCCGCCCTGACCCGTCTGATCCGCAGCTTTATGGCCCCGAGGCCGGCCAATACTATGCGGACCAAACCTTTGATCCGGCGATCCGGCGTAATCTTTACCTTGACCTGTCGGCGGGGTTGATCCCCGGGCCACAGGGGATGCCGTTGCTGGCCTCCGAGCGTTACCAGCGGTTTGTCACTCCAATCGACCCGACCGGCGTCGGCCAGGTGTACCGCTTCAACCGCGTCCCGAACGACCCGGCATCGCTCCTCCCGCCGGACATCGGCCCCGATTCCAAGGGACGTGTCGGCTTCTTCCACTACTTCCGACCACCGGGCGTGCCGCTCGATGTCGATGACTACGATGTGTTCGGCGCCGCCGGCCGGAGCATCCACAACGCCGATGGCGGAGGGGCCCCCGCCCGGCTGATCCCGAACGAGAATCGGACCTCGGCCCCCAATCGGCCGTCCTACCCGCTGGCCCGATCGCGTCATAACGAATACCGCGGCTTCGAGTCGTTCCGGGCCCCGGGCGGCACGAACGCGTCCCACATGGCCGCCATGCCCTACGACCGCAGCACCGCCCCCGATGCGGCAGGCAATCCCGCCTCAAATCGCGGCTATGCGCCGCGCGATCCGGCCAACCCGAACCTTCCGCTGCCCCCGGACAACCTGTTCGACACGGCCAACGGTGCCTATGTCGGGACCTTCACCGATGCCGTGAACAGCAGGCAGAACTCTCGCCTCCTGGGTCCAATCCCCGCCGGTGCCCCCGCCGCCGTTCCAGCCACCCCGGTGCACAATTACCCGCTGACGGGGAGCCTGCTCTACAATGACCCGAACGAAATGAACCTCTACCAGCCCGACGGCACCGACGCCCCGTTCGGGCTGACGGACCTGGAGTGGCTCTACCGCAGCCACGACGTCGACGGCGACGAGCTGGACAGCCGCCTCGCGCAGCTCGCGCCCATCAGCTTCGTCGAGGCCGCGGACAGCCTCACCCGCCGCCGCCTGTTCAGCGTCGAGACCTGGGACCGGATCGACGCCACGTTCGCCCACGACAACCCGGACGGCGTCGGCAACGTCTTCGACACCTCGCTGTCCGCCCCCTATCTGTCGGCCGGCGACCCGGCCCGCGCCCCGTCCGCCCGCCAGCAACTTGCCCAGGTCAACGCCCGGTTCGCGGCGGGAGCGTCGGCGTCGATCGACCTCCTCGGGCTGCAGACGCCCAACATCCACCACCGCGGGCGGCGGATCAACCTGAACCACCCGCTGCCGCACTCGTACGACCCGTACGAGCCGGTCCGGCAGAAGTGGATCAGCGAGACCTACGAGACGCTCAAGCTCATCCTGCCGCCCCAGTCGATCGACACGCCGCACGAGCTGGCCCAGCTCGGGCAGTTCGTGGTCAACATCATCGACTTCCGCGACCCGGACAACACGATCACCATCTGGGAGAACCCCGACCTCCTCCACCTGCCGGCGCGTCGAGACGGCTCCAACAACTACCCGCCGTCGATCCACCTCCCCTACCTCGACACCGGGGCTCCCGACCTGAACGTCGACAGTGACGGCGACGGCGTGGTCGATTACGATCCCACGCTCGACGCCGGAGAGGCGGGGCTCGGCGCCTACGAGAACCCCCTGGCCCGTCGCCTGACGACCTACGGCATGGAATACCAGCCGGTCGCCCTCAACGAGGTGCTCGCGTTCCGGTTCAACTACTTCGACCCGGGCGGGCCCGCCACGAACTCCCCGGCGGTCCGGTTCTACATCGAGCTGGTCAACATGCTGACCAAGGACGGCATCGACGATGCCGACCAGCCGGATGGCCACGACCCGGCCGACCTCGACCTCCAGTACTGGGACTTCGTGCTGGTCCGGGAAGACCCCACGGTCGGCGCCCCGACGCCGGGCACGCCCTACTACCACCCGGTCTACGTCCGGCCGGACCCGATCACCGGGCAGGTCCCCCAGGTCGCCGGGGTCGCGCCTCCGGTCCTGCCGGATGACTTCGCCGGGACCGCCGCCGAGATTACCGCCCTGCCCCCGGAACAGGCCCGGCCGGTCGTCGTCGGCACGGGCAAGGCGGTCGAGCCCAATGACACCGGCACCAGCTTCGACGAGCGGAGGCGCAGCTACATCGACTTCGCGACCGTTTCCCCCTTCGACGGCACCGGCGGCGGCCTCGACAAGCGCGTTCCGGCGATGGATCCCGACGAGATCGGGGATCCGGCCAGTTACTTCGTCATCGGCGGCACCCGCTTCGGCGGCACCGGCACCCCCCCTCCCCTCGATGACCTGCTCGAGGATGAACTCCGGGACGACAACGACGGCAAGTTCTTCGATCCCGACGATTGGGACCTGATCCCCGATTCGTACGTCGACGCGGCGGCGACTTCCGACGCCTCCCCCTTCAAGAAGCCCGACGGCACCGACCGGAAGGAGGGGCTCTACCACTGGCTCTACCTCCGACGGCCGGCCAACCCGCTCCTGCCGCCGGACCCGAACACCAACCCGCTGGTAGTCGTCGACTCGATCCGCTTCCCCTTCAGCGCGTCGGATGGCCGAGGACAGGAGAGCTCCGGCACGGCTGTCGTGCTGAACTCGCCAACTCAGCCGATCTACGCGATCGAACGGCCGCAGCCCTTCCGGGGCGGCCAGATCGTCCCCGACCCGGATGATCGCTTGAGCCCGCTGTACATCTATGGGACCTCCGAGCAGGCCAGGGCGATCCGCTCGGGGGGCGGCGACGAGACCTACTACAACCTCGGCGGGATGAACCAGGTCGCGACGACCGAGGACATCAGGCACACCCTGGAAGATCCTAACCGCGCCGGTCGCTACGAACTGGATGACGGGACCAACGACGAGGACTTCCAGGAGGCCTGGGACTACGTCGTCTTCAACGACCGGGACTTCATGAGCGTCGCCGAGCTGATGCTCGTGCCCGGCAGCCCGCCGGGGCTGTTCACCAAGCAATTCGCCTCGCAGCCTCCGCCGCCGGATCGACTCCAGCCGGGGTCGCCGGCCCTGACGATTCCGCAGCAGTTCGCCAGGCGCATCGCGGCGGCACCGGCGTACACCCCGGCCACCAGCGACACCATCACCACGAGAGGCGCCTTCTACCGGCTCCCCCCCACGTCGCGTTCGGGGGGATCGATCGACTTCGATTTCGTCCCCGGGCATTGGGCCGAGGATGCGGCCGATCCGGGAAACGCACCGACCAATGGCGTCTCGCCGGCGATCGAGCACACCGAGGTGAGGAGCTATCCCTACCTCGTCGACAAGTTCTTCTACACGTCCGACCCGAGGACCGTGATCGACCCGAGTGTCGCAGGCGACGGGCACCGCGTCGGCGGGCCGACCTCGGCCGGCTGGCACCGGATGCTCGAATTCTTCGAGGTGCCGTCGCCGGTCCTCGACGCGATCGGCCCGGTGGCCCAGGGTGTCAACTTCGACTGGTACCGCCAGGACCTCCGACCGGGCCTGCTCAACCCGAACCTGATCGTCGACGAGGAGGTCTTCTTCGGCCTGCTCGACGACCCTCGGCTGCTGGACGCGGGGAACGTGATCGGCCGCATCCAGAACTCGAATAACACCTCGATGCCGCGGGTCGTCACCCAGGTCGACCTCAACGGCACCCCGACCGCATCGTACCCGATGGCGAATCGAGGCGTCACGGTCTTCACCACCGACGCCGCGGGGCAATTCCTGAGCACCGAGCCGACCTCGCTGAACTATCCCCAAGGCGGGATGAAGCTGCCGTTCGCCGACTTCCTGAAGCAGCGTCACGGCGGCTCCGGATTCCTCTTCGCCTATGGCGACGGTGCCACCGGGGCGCCCTACCCGGGGGCGATCGCCGGCAACGACGACCAAAAGGTCTCGAGGGACCGGCCGTATCGTTCGCTGGCCTACCCCTACATCCAATCCACCCTGCTGCGGCCGGCGACGATGGAGCCATCGGCCTTCACGAACCCGGTTCTCGATGTCAATCCCTACGCCTTCGATCCGGGCCTGAGGAACCGGCACCTCGACCCCGGGTTCCTCTACCGCCCCGTCGCGGCGAACCCGAGGAGCTACTACCCCGCCCTCAGGACCCAGGTGGTCTCGACCTTCCCCAGGATCCCGCCGATCGGCTTCCCGATCGTCCCGCCCGTCCCGCCGAGGCGCCTCTTCCAGGTGCCCGACTACGGGATCAGCAACGAAACCAGCACCGCCCCGAATTTCGATTACGGGCTCGACCACGATCAGAACGCGGCGACCGCAGTCGTCGGCCGGTTCTCGGGCTCGAACGCCGCGGTCGGCACGATCGCGAACGACAGTAACCCGACCCACTACGTGCCGATCGCCGACGTGAACGCGGCGAACACGGCCCGGCCGCTGCCCTCGATCGGCATGAGCGGCGGCGCCACCCCAACGACCCTCTTCCCGCCCCAGACGACGACCACGTCCGAGGGGCCACCCGCGGTGGGAGTGTCGTACCTGGGGGGGACCTTCGTGCCGACGCCGCCCTCGGCCTCGGGCCCCGATCCCATCGGCCCCTTCCTGGACATGCGTCGGCACCCGTACTACCGGACCGAGCTGATCCAGAAGATGACCAACCTGACGACCCCGAGGACCCACCAGTTCGCCGTCTGGGTGACGGTCGGGTTCTTCGAAGTGGTCCGGCCGGGGGACCGGGCACAGTTGGTCCCCGACGAACTGGGGCCGGAGCTGGGCTCGGCCTCGGGCAACATCGCGCGTCACCGGATGTTCTTCATCCTCGACCGGTCCCGGGCCACGGGCTACGACCCGAGGAACCCGGGCCAGTACCGCGACGTCGTCCTCTGGAGCCGGCGGATCGAGTGATCGGCCGGCCCTCTCGTGGGCCGGGCGAGGCGACCGGGGCGGGCCGATCGAGGCCGATCGGCTTGCCCCGAAGCCTCTCCGGCCGATAGACTTGTACGAGATCCCATCGACCCTTTCGGAGTGAGGGAGAACCCCATGTCGACCCGTCGCCGCCGTCCCGGCTTCACCCTGATCGAGCTGCTGGTGGTCATCGCGATCATCGGCGTGCTCGTCGGCCTGCTGCTGCCGGCCGTCAACGCCGCCCGAGAGGCCGGCCGGCGCACCCAGTGCCTGAACAACCAGCGTCAGCTCGGCCTGGCGATCAGCGGTTTCATCAACGCCAAGAACACGTTCCCGAACTCCGTCACCTGGGGCACCACCGACGCCCAGGGGACAGAGATGGCGAACTTCCTGAGCAACAACCTCGCACGCGTGACCCCGGCCGACCCGACGTCCGGCCTGAATCACGACGTGGGGCCGCTCTACAGCTGGGTCGTCGACATCCTGCCTTACATTGAGCAGCAGAGTCTCTACAACGAGTACAACCGCAACCGCGTCTACTACGCCACCGATACGGACGGCGGCACGTCGAACAACCTCACCCTCTCCTCGACGGACATCGGGATCCTCACCTGCCCGAACGACGACACGACCCTGGCCAATCAGGGGAACCTGACCTACGTCTGCAACTCGGGGTTCAATCGGGCCTGGTGGACCCAGCTCGGCTGGACCGCGGATAGCGGCGGCGGTAACACCAGCACCACGGCGCACATGGATTGGAGCCAGGGGGATGCCAAGAAGACCGGCCTGATGTGGCCGGGCACCCTGGACGGCGGCACGACCAACGACTACAAGACGACGATCGCCGCCGTCGCCGACGGCCTGAGCACCACGCTGCTGATCACGGAGAACATCCTCGCGGGTGCCTCGGTCGCCAGCCCGTTCGCCCAGGGGGCCACGGCCACGGGCGGGACACCGATCACGAACTGGGCCGCCGCCCACCCCAACTTCGTCGCCTTCACGGCCTCCGACGACGTCTGCTCCGGGCCCGCCGGGTCCGCGACGTGCACGACCGTTGGCGACCTCGCCCCGTTCGTGCCCACGACCACCACCGACGGCAAGGTGGTCGATGGGCCGGGCTGGCTCCGGGCGAACCAGCTCCAGACCTTCGAGAACATCGGCTACGGCCGGACGGTGCTGACCGAGGGCGCCCACCCGTTCCCGAACAGCCGCCATCCCGGCGTGATGGTGGTTGTCATGTGCGACGGCTCGTCCAAGGTCGTCAGCGAGACGATCGACGGCGCGGTCTTCGCCAAGATCCTCACCCCCGGCGGCCAGAGCCTGCAGCCCGCCTACAAGCAGCTCCCGGTCGGCCAGGCCGAGATCACCGGCGACTGATCCGGGAAATCTCGTCGGCCGGGACCGGCCCTCCTCACTCCGAAATCGATCGATCGACGGCCCCGCGTCCGGGAACTTTCCCGGTCGCGGGGTCTTTTTGTTGATGAGCGCCGTCGCGGGCCGAGACGCGGGCGGCCTGACCGACCTTGCCAGGCCGGGCGGTCTGCGGTAAAAGCTCGCAACGACATCGAGCGGGTCGGGCCACGGATGGTCCCGGCTCGCGCATCCGATCGGCGCCCGACGCGAATCCCCTCCTCGCGCCCACCTCTCGAAGCCCCGGGGGCTTGCCCCCGCCTTCGCGTCGAGCCCGGTCGGAAGGACAATCGGCAGGAACAGGCCGACGGCGCCAGTCGACCCGGTGGGGTCGGCCCGGCGCCGTCGGGAACGCTCGGGATCGAGAGCCCATGAGCGCAAGCCTTCGTCATCGACCGCGATCGCAACGGACCCCGGGCCGGGGGGACCCGGACGGCGCGCCGTCCCCGGTGCCCGACGCCGCCCGGCCGACGATCGCGGCCCTCGCCCTCTGCCTCCTGGCCCTGGGCGCGGCGACCGCCGACGACCAGTACGGCCGGATGGTGACCGAGGTCCGCATCCGGGGGAACGAGTCGATCGCCGAGCCCCGGATCCGGGCCAAGATCCTGACCCGCCCCGGACGGCCGCTGGACCCCGACGTGGTCGACAGCGACTTCCGGTCGCTCAAGAACACGCAGTGGTTCTCCCACGTCCGCGCCACCTTCCTCGAGGATCCGGAGCGTGGCGGCATCATCTTCATCTATAACGTGGTCGAGATGCCGGTCATCGAGGCCGTGGAATACCGCGGCCGATCGGCCATCAGCGAGTCGAAGCTCGAGGAATCCACCGGCCTGAAGGCCGGGGCCCGGGCCGACTCGATCCGGACCCGCTCCGCCGTCTCCCAGATCCGCCGCCTCTACGAGGAGAAGGGATATCTCCAGGCCGAGGTCCGGCTGATCGAGGGGGGAGAGCCTGAGGACCGCCGCGTGGTCTTCGAGATCTTCGAAGGGCCGAAGTTCAAGGTCGGCGCCGTCGAGTTCGAGGGGAATACCGTCTTCTCCGACGCCAGCCTGATGACCAAGATCCGGACCAAGCCCCCCATCCTCGGCCTGATCGGCGGCCGGTACGACAGCGAGGGGCCCGAGGAGGACGCCCGCAAGGTCATCGAGCTGTACCAGTCGATCGGCTACTTCGACTGCGAGTGCACCCCGGTCGTCCGCCACGACGACCGGGTCGGCGACCTGAGGCTCAGCTTCGTCATCTCCGAGGGGCTCGAATATTCCGTCCGCGACGTCACGTTCGACGGGCAGGAGTTGCTCTCCGAGGACCAGTTGCGCGAGGGCCTGGTCCTGCACTCCGGCGAGCCGCTCAAGGATACCCTCCGCCAGCGCGACCTGATGACCCTGACCGAGCGCTACACGGCGGTCGGCTGCATCGACATCAACATCCAGCCCGAGCCCCGGTTCACCGACACCCCCGGCGTGGTCGACCTCGTCTACAACATCGACGAGGGGGAGCGCTACCTCCTGGGCCGGATCAACATCAAGGGGAATGACCGGACGAGGGCCAAGGTCATCCTCCGGGAGCTGACCGCCTCGGGCCTCCTGCCCGGCGAGCCGCTCGACGGCCGACGCCTCGAGGCGGCCCGCAAGCGGCTCGGGAACCTGAACTACTTCGTCACCGACCCGCAGCAGGGCGACCCGATCAAGCTCATGATCACCAACCGCCGGGGGCACGACATGCCCTACGGCGAGATCGCCATGCCCGAGCTGGACGAGATCATCCAGCAGGCCCGGTTCCAGCAGGGGCCCGACCCGGCCGGGCCCGAGGCCGAACCTGGGGCGGAGGCGGACGACGCCAAGCCGATCCGCCGGACCCGCTTCCAGACCCCCGACGACTTCGCCCCCCCCGTACCCGACCTCCCCCCGCTCCCCCCGGCGGGCTCCATGCCGCTGGCGCCGGGCGACGGGCCGGCCTCGGTCGTCCCCTTCGGCTCCGGGGGGGCGTTCGACCCGGCCCCCGGCGCCCTGCCGCCGATCGACGTGCCGCCGATCGTCGCCCCGGGGCCGGCCCCCGGCGCGGGGACGGCCCGGCCGTCCCCGGAAGGCACCCCGAGGGGCACGTTCCCGAGCATGCCCGGCATGAATTACTCCGACGTCGGCCCCGACCGCCAGGAGCCCTACGCCAACCGGTCGCTGGCCGACATTGCCACGCAGGTCGAGCCCCGGGGCGGCGGCCGGTCGTTCGCCGACCTGGACGTGGAGGTGCAGGAGGCCCCCACGGGCCGGATCCTGCTGGGCGTCGGGGCGACGAGCTTCGGCGGCCTGAGCGGCAACTTCATCCTCCACGAGCGGAACTTCGACCTGTTCAACGTCCCCCGCTCCTTCCGGGAGCTGCTCAACGGCCAGGCCTTCCGGGGCGCCGGGCAGGAATTCCGGCTCGAGCTGTCCCCGGGCACCCTGATCAACCGGGCGGTGGTCAGCTTCCGGGAACCGGACCTGTTCAACCGCCGGATCGGCCTGAATGTCTCCGGGTACACGTTCTCGCGCTTCTATCCTGACTTCAACGAGGCCCGGGGCGGCGGCCGGTTCGCCCTGGGCAAGCAGTTCGGCACCCAGACGTACGCCGACCTCGCCGTGAGGGTCGAGGACGTGAACATCTCCGACTTCCGCACCCCGGCCCCGGCCGAGTTCTACGCCGCCTCCGGCTCCACCTTCCTCGCCACCCTCCGCCCGTCGATCCACTTCGACAACCGGAACGACCCGTTCCTCCCCAGCGAGGGCTCCTACCTCGAATTCGCCTATGAGCAGGGCTGGGGCGATTTCACCTTCCCGAAGTTCACCGTCGAGGGTCGCCAGCACTTCACCATCCGGGAGCGCCCGGACCAGACCGGCAAGCACATCCTCAGCATGAGGGGGTTCTTCGGCATCTCCGGCCAGGACACCCCGCTGTATGAGCGGTTCTACGCCGGCGACTTCCGCAGCCTCCGGGGCTTCGCCTACCGCGGCGTTGGGCCCTACATCCTGGGGTCGAACGTGGGCGGCATCATGACGCTGCTCGGCTCGCTCGAGTACCAGTTCCCGCTGACGGCCAACGACCAGTTCCAGGCGGTCGTCTTCACGGACACCGGCACGGTCGAGAACAGCTACAGCATCACCGACTACCGGGTCGCCGTCGGCACCGGCCTCCGCGTCACCCTGCCGGCCCTCGGGCCGCTGCCCCTGGCGTTCGACATCGCCTTCCCGGTGGTGAAGGGCCCGGACGACCGCGAGCGGATCTTCACGTTCTTCATCGGGGCATTCTATTGAGCGTCGAGGATCACCATGAGGCGGCGGCGTCTGGACGTGATCCTTTTTGCAGTTGGCCTCCTGGTCGCCTCGGCGGCGGTGATCGTCCGGCTCACCCCGCCGCTCTACGAACCTTTCTTCGCCGCCCGGGAGTTTGACGCCCCGGGGTGGCGGGCGGGCGATCGACTCGATCGGGGGCGGATGACCAGGGACCTGGAATCGAGCGGCCGACTGCTCGGCCTCGACCGGGGGCAGGTCCTCGACCTCCTCGGCCCCCCCGACGATCGGACCGAGGACTCGATGTCGTACTCGGTCGACCTCGGGCACCGCTTCGGTTCCACCCCGTGGCTGTACCGGCTCCGAGTCGAGTTCGAGGGGCGCGGCGAGGTCGAGCGGGTTCTTTTGCACGATTGAGGCGACCGCCTCTCGGCCGGTCAGTAGCTCAACAGGCTGAACACCTCGTACGGCTCCAGCTTCTCTCGCCCCTTGAGGAAGCCCAGCTCGATCAGGAAGGCGCAGGCGACGACCTCGGCCCCGGCGTTGCGGACGAGGTCGCAGCAGGCCTTCATGGTGCCCCCGGTGGCGAGCACGTCGTCGACGACGAGGATCCGGCGGCCGGGCTCGAGGGCGTCGCTATGCATCTCCAGGCGGTCGTTGCCGTACTCCAGGGCGTACTCGGCGGAGACGGTGGTGAAGGGCAGCTTGCCGGGCTTGCGGATCGGCACCAGGCCGACGCCCAGGGTCATCGCCATCGGCGCGGCGAAGAGGAAGCCCCGGGCCTCGGCGGCGGCGATCGCGTCGACCCCGCGGTCGGCGAAGGGGGCGGCCAGCCGCTCGACGGCGGCCCGGAACGCCTCGGGATGCGAGAGCAGCGGGGTGATGTCCTTGAACTGGATGCCCGGCTTGGGGAAGTCGGGGATGTTGCGGATGTAGTCGTCGAGGGTGATGCCGTCGGTCGCGCTCATACGGTTGCGATGCTCCGGGGGCGTTGCGGATCGGGGTGAGGCCCAGGGCCGTCGTCGAGGATACCAATCGTCTCGTTCGACGGCGGCCCGGCAGTCACCCCGGCCCCGGAAATCGGCCATCAGCGGGGCAGGAAGTCGTCCCGGTCCAGGACCTCGGCGGGGCCCCGGATGGCGGGCTCGGAGAACGGGACGGCGCCGCCGCCCTGCTCGTGGGGGGCCTGCTCGTCCTCATGGGCGGTCATCGGGATCTTGACGCCGACGAATTCGGTGCCGCCCCGGATCGAGCCGGACTGGATCGGCCCGAGGCCGCCGATGTGCAGGTTCTTGTCGTTGGAGGCGCCGATCACGGTCCCCGAGTTCCAGACGAGCTGGCCGCTGGCCCGGTCGTAGGCGAAGAGGGCGAGCTTGGTGACGGCGTGCTGGTCGCTCTTCTTGATCAGGGGGATCTCGGGGACTGATCCGGCGGGGAGGCCGGGGATCGTGGCCGGGACGTTCATCTGGGGGATGCCGATGAGCATCTCGGAGTCGTCGGTGCCGTAGGCCCCGGTGCGGGGCTCGACGATCCACTGGGCGTCCTCCTTCTCCTCCCGGAGCAGGACGCCCTGGGCGAGCATCGCCTGGCGGAGGCTGGAGGTGACCCAGCCCTTGTCGATGGCCTCCAGGTAGCTGGTCTCCAGGAAGACGGGGACGCCGATGAGCGGGCGGAAGTCGACCTGGCCGAGCGCCTGGTCCCAGGCGTTGGTCAGCAGGAGCTGCTCGGTGCCGGTCCGGGACGTGTGGCTCATCCGGGTGCTGCCGCAGCCGGCGGAGCCGGCCAGGACCAGGCAGGTCGCGGCCAGGATCGCCCGGGGTCGGCGCGGGCTGGCCTCGGCTTCCATGCTCATCGGGCGGGCCCTCCTGGTCCTGTCCTGGGGGATGCCGGATCCGGGATTCCGAGGGGGGAGGCGTTCGACGGGGAGGGATCCGGGTCGGGGGCGGGGGGATCGGCCGACCCGGGCATCGTCGGCCCGGTCGACTGCCCCGGAGGGTAACGCCGACCGCCCGGGCGGTCAACGCCGATCGGCCGGGGAGGTCGATCGGCGCCGCCGCCCGGGCGGTGGGTGGGTGGAGCGGGTCATCCCGCCGGGCCCCGGGCCCCGGGGATCAGTCGTCCTCGGGGGACTCCCCGGATCCGGGCTTCAGGACGACGAAGCGGCCGGGCTCCGACGGGGGCTGGACGTAGACGGCCAGGTCGCCGGAGTCGCCGGCGAGCTGCCCGAAGGACTCCAGGTCGGTGACGTCCTGGGGCTTCTTGTCCTTGATCACCTTGGTGATCAGGTCGCCCGCCTGGATCCCCTCGGCGAAGGCCGGGGAGCCGGGCTCGACGCTGCGGACGAGCACACCGGTCGTCCCCTCCTCGTGGCCGAACTGCTCGGCCAGCTCGGGGGAGAGGTCCTGGAGCGCCAGGCCGAAGCGGTCGAGCTCGACGCGGGGGGCCTCCTGGGGCCGGGTCCGGTCGGGGGCCCGGGCGAAGGAGGGCATCTCGACCTCCTCGGCGGGGGCGAGGTTGATGGTCGCCGTCTTGCGCTCGCCCTCGCGGATGTAGGACAGCTCCAGGTCCTGGTCCAGGGGGCTGGTGGAGACGTCGAGCCGGAAGTCCGGCACGCTGTCGACCTCCCGGCCCTTGAAGCCGACGATCACGTCGCCCGGCTCCAGGCCGGCCTCGGCGGCGGGGGTGCCCGGGAAGACCTCGTTGACGAGGATGCCGTCGATCTCCGGGTCGATGCCGAACTGCTCGGCCAGCTCCGGCAGCAGCGGGGAGATCTGCACGCCCATCACGGCCCGCCGGACCTTGCCGTCCTGGATGATCGAGTCGGCGACGTAGCTCGCCAGCTTGATCGGGATGGCGAAGCCGACCCCGGCGTTGGCCCGGGTCCGGGTGGCGATGGCCGAGTTGATGCCGATGACCCGGCCCTCGATGTCGACCAGCGGGCCGCCGGAGTTGCCCGGGTTGATGGCGGCGTCGGTCTGGATGAAGTCCTCGTAGCCGTCCCGGTCGAGGATCCCGACGGCGTTGCGATTGGTGGCCGAGATGATCCCGGCGGTCACCGTCTGGCTCAGGCCGAACGGGGAGCCGACGGCCAGGACCCACTGGCCGACGTGCAGCTCGTCGCTGGAGCCGACCCGGATCGGCCGGGGCTCGGCCTCCAGGGCCTTGGGGTCGACCTTGATCACGGCCACGTCGGTGGCCGGGTCGGTGCCCACGACGGTGGCGTCGGCCGAGCTGCCGTCGGAGAAGCTGACGCGGATGTCGCCGTCGCCGTCGGCCCCCTCGACCACGTGGTTGTTGGTCAGGATGTGCCCCTGCTCGTCGTAGAGGAAGCCGGAGCCGGTCCCCTCGACCTGGAACTGCTGGGGCTCGAAGCGGAAGAACTCCTCGGGAAGGCCGCCGCCGGGCCCGTCGGGGAAGAAGCGGCGGAAGAACTCCTCGAGCTGCTCGGGGGTCATCTCCCGGGGGTTCATCCCGCCCGGGGGGCCGCCCTCGCCGCCCCCCCGGCGGGGCTCGGGGGCGCGCTGCACGCTGATCTGCACGACCGAAGGTCCGACGTACTCCGCCACCGCCTCGAAGGCCGCCGAGAGCCGCTTGGCCTCGGCCAGCCCTTCCTGGGGCAACTGGGGCCCGGCCGGCACGGTCCGATGCCAGTTCTGGGACCCGATCAGGGCGGCGGCCGACACGACCAGGGCCGCCCAGGCCACTCTGTTCTGTCTCATGTGCGGGAAACTCCTTGAGTCTCGACTGGTCGATCGCTGGCACGCGGGCCCGCCCCTCCCTGCCGACCCGATCGGCCGGCGTCGATCCGGGTCCTCGACAGGAGCAGGGGCCCGCCCCGAGGTCGGGACGGGCCGGGCCGGGCTGGAGTGCCAGTTCTCTACCGTTACGAACGTCCACGGGGAAAGGTTTGATCGGTCGGGGCCTGGGGGACCGGGGGCGGCCCCTCGGGATCCCATCTTGTCCTTCGGCCGGGCATCTCCCTACTTTAGAGGCATCGGGTCGTTCGGCAACTCGGAACCAAGCCCTCGGGATCCCATGGATCGACGCGACATCGCCGGGCCGTTCGACCCCAGGGACCGCCACCCCGACGCCCTGGTCGCCCTGGCCTCCTCCGTCGGCGCCTCCCCCGAGGCCCCCCGGCGGCTGCTGGCGGCGATCCTCCAGCACGGCGAGCACGACCCGGGCGTCTGGTCCCGGCGCTTCCAGGTCCCCCGCCGGCTGGTGGGGGACTGGCCCCCCCTGCCCCGCCTGGCCCTGGAGCGGGTGGAGACCTCCCCCGCCGACGGATTCCAGAAACTCCTGTTCCGGACCGGGGACGGGCTGCCCCTGGAGACCGTCCTGATCCCCCTGCACAAGCCGGGGGCGGTCAGCGTCTGCCTCTCCTCGCAGGTCGGCTGCCCCATGGCCTGCGCCTTCTGTGCCACCGCCCGGATGGAGGCCCGGCGGAACCTGGCGACCTGGGAGATCGTCGACCAGTGGGTCCAGGCCCGGGACCTGGCCCGGTCGCAGGGGAGGCGGGTGACGGGCACCGTGTTCATGGGCATGGGGGAACCCTTCCTGAACTACGACCGGGTGATGCGGGCCGGCGACCTGCTGCGCTGCCCCTTCGGCGGGTCCCTCTCGGCCAAGGCGATGACGGTGAGCACGGTCGGCCTCGTCCCCGAGATCGACCGGTTCACCCGGGAGCGCCGGACGATACGGCTGTCGATCAGCCTCGGGGCCGCCACCGACGAGACGCGGGCGAAGCTCGTGCCGATCGCCGCCCGGACCCCCGTGGCCGAGGTCATGGCCGCCGCCCGCCGCCACGCCGAGGCCCGCCGGGAGCGGGTGAACCTCTCCTACGTCTGCATCGGCGGCGAGAACGTGGGCGAGGAGGACGCCGAGGCGATCGGCCGGCTGGTGGGGGACACCCCCGTCCGGTTCGACCTGATCGACGTGACCGACCCCACCGGCCGCTTCCGCCCCCCCTCCCCCGCCGAACTGGCCGCGTTCCGGGACGCCCTGACCCGCCACCTCGGCCAGCCGGTCGTCCGCCGGTATTCCGGGGGCGCCGACATCCGGGCCGCCTGCGGCACCCTCGCCGGGACGAGCTGACCACCCCCCCGAGTCACCCGGATCGGGGATCCGAATCGGCCCGGTGCGCCCCGATGCGCTCCGGCCGGGTCGCCGAATTCTCCTGCCCGCGTTCGACTTCGGTCGATTCGCCACTCCTCGTTTCGGGAGACGATCCGCCGGGCCTCGTCCCGGGAGGCGAGGTCGTCGGACGGCCCATCGCGGCACCAAGGCGAAGGATCGCCCCGGCGTCCCCGTTCGGGGAAGGGATGTAGGCTGGTGCGCCGCAGTGCGCCAAAGTCGAAATGGGATAATCGTTTTTCTGGCATGGGTTTGCGGAAATCGCGCGGCATTCGTTTCGGGAGACGGCCGGTCCCGAGGGACTCGGCATCCTCGGCAGGGCGGGGGCGGCATCCCGCGAGCGGTCGGTGCGGGAACCCCCGGCGGTCGGCCCCGGGGCGCTCGCCCGTCGAGATCGGCAAGGTGCGCAACGAATTCGAGGCCATTATTGGCATAATCGATTTCTGGAGAAGATGTTGCGTGGAGATGCCCCGGTTCGTTTCGGTGAATGAGGCGTCGCAAGGGGCCGAGGCTCCGGGTGGATGATGGGGACGAGCATTCGGTGTGATGCGGGTTGTCAACGAGCGGATCGAGGGGGGCGGGGCCCGAGGCGGGTGGCCCCCCTCAATATCATCGTGGCGGGGGGCCCGGGCAGTCACAAAATCGCGGGGGAGGGGGCGAGGGGCCGGGGACGGGGACGAGGGGGGTCGAATCCGCAAGGTTGAATCTCTTGGGTCCTTCCCGCACAATGAAGCGTGGCGTTGCCGGTCCCCCCCGCCCCTGGTCGTCCTCGAACGACCCCCCGGCAGCCCCGACGGAACCCGACTCCTCGCCCCGCCGAGCCCGCCAGAAGACCCGGATGGTGATCCGATGGCCCGCCCCCGCCCTCTCCTGATCCGAGCCGCAGCTGCCGTCGCGCTGATCGCCCTGCCGTCGACGGCCCGATCGGCCCCGGTGCCGCAGGACGACGGGACGGGCCTGCCCCCGGCGATCGACCGGCCGGTGGACTTCGAGGCGGAGGTCCGGCCGATCCTGGAGACGCGCTGCGTCTCCTGCCACGGCCCCGAGACCCGGAAGGGGGGCCTCCGGCTGGATAACGAGGCCGACGCCATGGTCGGGGGAGACTCCGGTCCCTCGATCGAGCCGGGGGACGGCGCGGCGAGTTTCCTGATCGAGAAGGTCGCCGGGCTGGACCCGCTCTCGACCATGCCCCCCACCGGCGCGCCGCTGTCGGGCGAGCAGGTCGGCCTGCTCCAGGCCTGGATCGACCAGGGGGCACCGTGGGACGACCCGGGCGCACCGGCCGAGGCCGCCCGGAGCGATCACTGGTCGTTCGAGGCCCCCGATCGGCCCGGACTGCCGGGGGTGCTCGACGCGGCCTGGCCCGCCAACCCGATCGACCGCTTCATCCTGTCCCGGCTGGAGGCCGAGGGGCTGGTCCCCTCCCCCGAGGCCGACCGGGCCACGCTGATCCGGCGCCTTTCGCTCGACCTGATCGGCCTGCCGCCGACCCCGGAGGAGGTGGATGCGTTCCTGGGCGACGACCGGCCGGACGCTTACGAGCGGCTGGTCGACCGCCTGCTCGCCAGCCCGCACTACGGCGAGCGGTGGGGGAGGCGGTGGCTCGACCTGGCCCGGTTCGCCGACACCAACGGCTACGAGAAGGACCGGGAACGCTCGATCTGGCCCTACCGGGACTGGGTCATCGACGCCCTGAACGCGGACATGCCCTTCGACCGGTTCACGGTCGAGCAGGTCGCCGGGGACCTGCTGCCGGGCGCCTCGACCGATCAGCGGGTCGCCACTGGGTTCCACCGGAACACGATGATCAACGAGGAGGGGGGGATCGACGTCGAGGAGTTCCGCTACGCCTCGGTCGTCGACCGGGTGGCGACCACGGGGTCGACCTGGCTGGGGCTGACCGTCGGCTGTGCCCAGTGCCATACGCACAAGTTCGACCCGATCACCCAGCGCGAGTATTTCCGACTCTTCGCCTTCCTGAACAACGCCGACGAGCCCGAAATCCCCGTCCCCAACCCGGTCATCGCCCGGCGGCGGGCCGAAATTCAAGGGCAGGTCGACGCCCTCGTCGCCGAACTCGCGGACCAGTTCCCGATGCCCCCCGACGGCGACCCCGCCCTGACCGAGGGCGAGCGTCGGCGGCAGCACCTGGACGGGTCGAGGGCCGGCTGGGAGTCCGGCCTACGCACCTTCGACTGGACGACGATCAAGCCGACCGGCCTCGCCTCGAAGAACGGCGCGACGATGGAATTGCTCAACGACGGCTCGGTGCTGGTGAGCGGGGACAAACCCAACCAGGACGTGTACACGGTCGAACTGGAGGCCGACCTGGGAGGGGTCACCGGCCTGAGGCTGGAGGTGCTCCCGCACGAGAGCCTGCCCGACGGCGGCCCCGGCCGGGCCCCGTTATTCTCGGTGGGGGACTTCCTGCTGACCGAGTTCCTCGCGGAGGCCGGGGCCGCGGGGGGCGACCTGGGGCCGGTGACGATCTCGGGCGCGACCGAGGATCATGCCGAGGAGGGGCACCCGGCGTCGAAGGCGGTTGACGGCGTCCCCGACACCGGCTGGAACGTGAAGGGGAAAATCGGCGAGCCCCACGCGGCCGTCTTCGCCTTCGAACGGCCGCTCGAAGGCGGGACGAACCGGCTCGTATTGACGATCCGGCAGGAATACATCCACCAGATGACGATCGGCCGCTTCCGGATCTCGGTCACGACCGACCCCGAGCCGGTCGCCTCCGGCCTGCCGGCGGACGTGGAGGCGATCGCCCGGGTGCCGGAGGCCGAGCGATCGGCGGCGCAGCGGGAGCGAATCACACAGTATTATCTGTCGATCGCCCCCGAGCTGGTCGAGCAGCACGAGCGGATCGAGACGCTCCGCGACTCGATGCCCGAATTCCCGACGACGATGGTGATGCGGGAGCGACGACCCGAGCACTCCCGGACGACGCACATCCACCCCCGGGGCGAGTTCCTGGCGATCGGCGAGCCGGTCGGGCCCGGCGTGCCGTCGGTCCTGCACCCGATCTCGGAGGAGGGGGAGCCGGCCCCCGACCGCCTGACGCTGGCCCGCTGGCTCGTTGGCGACGAGAACCCGCTGGTCGCCCGGGTGACGGTCAACCGCCTCTGGGCGGCGCACTTCGTGAGGGGGATCGTGCCGACGCTCGACGACTTCGGCACGAGGGGGGAGCCGCCGTCTCATCCGGAGTTGCTCGACTGGCTGGCCGTCGAGTTCGAGGATTCGGGCTGGGGCCTGAAGGGGATGCATCGGCTGATCGTCACAAGTGCGACCTATCGCCAGTCGTCCGACGTGCCGCCGACGCTCCTGGAACGGGACCCGGAGAGCGTCCTGCTCGCCCGGGGCCCCCGGATGCGGCTGGAGGCCGAGCAGGTGCGCGACCTGGCCCTGGCGGCGAGCGGCCTGCTCGTCCCCGAGATCGGCGGGCCGAGCGTCTACCCGCCGCAGCCGGAGGGGGTGACCTCGATCGCCTACGGCGGCCCATCCTGGCCGACGAGCACGGGCCCCGACCGATACCGGCGCGGGCTCTATACCTTCCTCAAGCGGACGGCCCCGTACGCCGCGTTCCTCACCTTCGACGCGCCGACTTCGGAGGTGACCTGCACGAGGAGGGAGCGGTCGAACACGCCGTTGCAGGCGCTCACCCTCTTGAATGACCCGGTGTTCGTCGAGGCGTCCCAGGCGATGGCCCGTCGGGTCCTGGCCGAGCTGCCCGACGGCGACGACGAGGCGAGAGCGGTCCGCGCCTTCCGCCTCGTGCTGGGGAGGAGGCCGGGGGCGTCGGAGGTGGCGGCGATCCTGGACTTCGTCGAGGCGCAGCGGGCCCGGGTCGAGGCCGGGGAGCTGGACGCCGCCGCGATCGCCGGGGACGAGCACGCCCCGGACCTGGCCGAGCGGGCCTCCTGGGCGGCGACCTGCCGGGCGCTGCTGAACCTGGACGAGACGATCACCTCGGAGTGAGCCATGCGGGCGACGAATCCGGGCTTCCGGACGATTGCCGAGGGGGAATGCCGACGGTCGACGACCCGCCGGCACTTCTTCCGGGACTGCGGCGTCGGCGTGGGGAAGATCGCCCTGGCGTCGTTGCTGCTCGACGGGCGGGTGCGCGGCTCCGATGCGGTCCGACCGGACCTGGCGAGCCCCCTGGCCCCGAAGGCGCCCCACTTCGCCCCGAGGGCGAAGAACGTGATCTACCTGTTCATGGCCGGGGCCCCGAGCCAGCTCGACCTGTTCGACCCCAAGCCGACCCTGTCGCGGTTCGACGGACGGCCGGTGCCGGCCGAGGTGGTGAAGGACCAGCGTTACGCCTTCATCCGGCGGGACGCGAGCCTGCTCGCCCCCCGGTTCCGGTTCTCCCGGCACGGGCAGAGCGGCGCGTCGCTCTCGGAGATCCTGCCGCACCTGGCGGGGGTGGTCGACGACCTGGCCTTCGTCAAATCGGTGCACACGGACCAGTTCAACCACGCCCCGGCCCAGATCTTCCTGAACACGGGCTCCCCGCTGCCGGGGAGGCCGGGCATGGGCTCCTGGGTCACCTACGGCCTGGGGAGTGAGGCGGCGGACCTGCCCGGGTTCGTGGTCCTCTCGTCGGGAGGCGGGATCAGCGGGGGGGCGGCGAACTGGTCGAGCGGCTTCCTGCCGACGGCGTACGAGGGGGTGGTCTTCCGGTCGGAGGGGGACCCGATCCTGAACGTGACCAACCCGCCGGGATATGACGATCGGTTGCAGCGGGACTCGCTGGACCTGGTCCGGTCGCTCAACGAGCGGCACCTGGGGCGGGTGGGGGACCCGGAGATCGCCTCCCGGATCGCCTCGTACGAGATGGCGTATCGGATGCAGTCGAGCGCCCCGGAGTTGATGGACCTCTCCGACGAGTCTCCCGAGACGCTCGACCTGTACGGGGCCGAGCCGGGGAAGGCGTCGTTCGCCAGCAACTGCCTGCTCGCGAGGCGGATGGTGGAGCGGGGCGTCCGGTTCATCAACCTCTATCACGAGGGGTGGGACCACCACTCCGACGTGGAAGGCGGCCTGAGGGCCCAGTGCGGCCAGACCGACCGGGCCTCGGCGGCCCTGGTGGCCGACCTGAAGCGCCGGGGGCTACTGGACGAGACGCTGGTGGTCTGGGGGGGTGAGTTCGGCCGCACGCCGATGGTCGAGTCGAACGCGACGCTCGGCCGGAGCCTGGGCCGCGACCACCACCCGCAGGCGTTCACGATGTGGCTGGCCGGCGGCGGCATCAGGCCGGGCGTGACCCTGGGGGAGACCGACGACCTGGGCTTCCACGTCGTCGACGCCCCGGTGCACGTGCACGACCTCCAGGCCACGATCCTCCACCTGCTGGGGCTCGACCACGAACGGCTCACCTACCGCGCTCAGGGCCGGGACTTCCGCCTGACCGACGTCCACGGGCATGTCGTCAAGGAGTTGCTCGCATGATCGTTCGGACATTGATCGGCGCGGTCGTCTCGGCGGCGCTGCTGGCATCGGCCGCCCCGGCCCCGGCCCTCGCCCTCGGCGACGACGAGGCGATCGACTTCAACCGGGACATCCGGCCGATCCTCTCGAACAAGTGCGTCTTCTGCCACGGCCCGGACGAGGCCGAGCGCCAGGCGGGCCTCCGCCTGGACCGAGAGGCCGACGCCCTGGCCGACCGGGGCGGGTACGCGGCCGTCGTCCCCGGCGACCCGGACGCCAGCGAGCTGATCTACCGGGTCGAGTCGGAGGACGGACTGGACGTGATGCCGCCGCCGGGCGTCGGCAAGGCGGTCACCCCCGAGGAGCGGGCCCTGCTCCGCCGCTGGGTCGAGCAGGGGGCCGAGTTCCAGGAGCACTGGTCGTACGTGCCCCCCGATCGGCCGGCGCTGCCCGAGGTCTCGGACGAGACCTGGCCGACCAACCCGATCGACCGCTTCGTCCTCTCCCGGATCGAGGCCGAGGGGCTGGCACCCTCCCCCGAGGCCGACCGGGCCGCGCTGATCCGCCGGGTGTCGCTCGACCTGACCGGGCTGCCGCCGACCTTGGAGGAGGTGGACGCCTTCCTCGCCGACGAGTCGGCCGACGCCTACGAGGACCTGGTCGATCGCCTGTTGGCGTCGCAGTCCTACGGCGAGCACCAGGCCCGCCTCTGGCTGGACCTGGCCCGCTATGCCGACTCGGCCGGGTACGCCGACGACCCGAGCCGGACCATCTGGGCCTATCGAGACTGGGTGATCGACGCCTTCAACGACAACCTGCCCTTCGACCGGTTCACGGTCGAGCAGGTCGCCGGCGACCTGCTGCCCGAGCCCACCGAGCGGCAATTGATCGCCACCGCCTTCCACCGCAACACGATGACGAACAGCGAGGGGGGCACCGACGACGAGGAGTTCCGCAACGCGGCGATAGTCGACCGGGTGAACACGACGATGACCGTCTGGATGGGCACGTCCATGGCCTGCGCTCAGTGCCACACGCATAAATACGACCCGATCTCCCAGGTCGACTACTTCCGCCTCTTCGCCATCCTGAACTCGACCGCCGACGCCGACCAGCGGGACGAGTCCCCCACGCTCCCCCTCTTCACCGAGGAGCAGGAGGCCCGCAAGGCCGACTGGGAGCGCGAAGCCGAGGCGCTGAGGAACACGCTTTCGACGCCGACCCCGGAGCTGCGCTACGCCCAGCTCGACTGGGAACGCTCCTTCCCCGAGGAGCCGGGACCTGGCTCGCCGGACGCGAAGACGCCGGAGGAGATCCGGACCATCCTGGCGATCGACCCGGCCGACCGCACCGAGGAACAGGCGAAGAAACTCTCGGATCATTTCCTGAGCATCACGCCGATCCTCCAGTCTGAGCGCGATCGGCTGGCGGAGCTGGAGCGGAAGCTGACGCCCTACACGACCGTGCCGATCATGCGGGAGCTGCCCGAGGCCGAGCGGCGGACGACCCACATCCAGCGCCGCGGGAATTTCCTGGACCTGGGGGAGGAGGTGGCCCCCGACGTGCCCGAGTCGTTCCACCCGCTCCCGGACGGGGAGGAACCCGACCGGCTCGGGCTGGCCCGGTGGCTCGTCTCGGGGGAGAACCCGCTCACGGGCCGGGTGATCGCGAACCGGTGCTGGGAGCAGGTCTTCGGCCGGGGGCTGGTGGGGACGAGCGAGGAGTTCGGCTCGCAGGGCGATCCGCCGACCCACCCCGAGCTGCTCGACTGGTTGGCGACCGAGTTGGTCCGATCGGGCTGGGACCTCAAGGCGTCCTTCAGGCTGCTCGTCACGTCGAGCACCTATCGGCAATCGTCGACGGTGAGCCCGAGATTGCTGGATCGGGATCCGGACAACGCCCTGCTCGCCCGGGGGCCCCGGTTCCGCCTCTCGGCCGAGATGATCCGGGACCAGGCGCTCTTCGTCTCCGGCCTGCTCAGCCCGAGGATGTACGGGCCGCCGGTGAATCCTCCCCGGCCCGAGACCGGCTTGCGGGCCGCCTTCGGCAGCGCGATCGACCGGGGGACGAGCGAGGGCCAGGACCGCTACCGTCGCGCCCTCTACACCGAGTGGCGGCGGTCCAACCCCTATCCCTCGATGACGACCTTCGACGCCCCGAACCGGGAGATCTGCATCGTCCGGCGCGATCGGACGAATACCCCGCTCCAGGCCCTCGTCACCCTGAACGACCCGGTCTACATCGAGGCGGCCCAGGCCCTGGCGAGGCGGATGGTGGCCGAGGGGGGCGATTCGACCGAGGATCAGGCCCGGCACGGGTTCCGGCTCTGCCTGGCCCGGGAGCCGTCGACCGACGAACTCGACCGGATCCTCTCGCTGTTCGAGGACGCCCGGTCGGGCTTCTCCGCCGACGGGGACGCGGCCCGGGCGATGGCCACCGACCCGCTCGGCCCGCTGCCCGAGGGCATGGATCCGGCGGAGCTGGCGGCGTGGACGGTGGTCGGGAACGTGCTGCTGAACCTGGATGAGATGTTCCTGAAGCGTTGAGTTGGCCGGACGACTGATCGATCGACCGGAGCATCTCAGGCCCCCCGGAGGCAATCGACGATGGACCCCCGCACCGAACGCCTGCAGCACACCACCCGCCGGCACTTCCTGAAGGAGATGCCGGTCGGCCTCGGGGCCGTCGCGCTCGCCTCGATGCTCGGCGAGGGCGCCCGGGGGGCCGACCGGGCCTCGCTCGACGCTCCGCTCGCCCCGAAGCCGCCCCACTTCGCCCCGAAGGCGAAGAACGTCATCTATCTGCACATGTCCGGTGCCCCGCCGCACCTCGACCTGTTCGACTACAAGCCGGAACTCGTGAAGCACAGCGGCAAGGACTGCCCGCAGGAGTTCCTGGAGGGCCGTCGCTTCGCCTTCACCTCCGGGACGCCGAAGCTGCTGGGGACGCCGCGGACCTTCTCCCGAGCGGGAGAGTCGGGCATCTGGATGTCCGACGCGATCCCGAACTTCCACGGGGTGGCCGACGAGCTGTGCGTCATCAAGTCGATGCACACCGACCAGTTCAACCACGCCCCGGCCGAGCTGCTGCTGTTCACCGGCTCGCCGAGGCAGGGGAGGCCGTCGTTCGGCTCCTGGGTGACCTACGGCCTGGGGTCGGAGAGCCGGGACCTGCCGGGGTTCGTGGTGCTCATCTCCAACGGCGTGCAGCCGAGCGCCGGCCAGGGGGCCTGGGGGAGCGGGTTCCTGCCGTCGGTCTTCCAGGGGGTGCAGTGCCGGTCGAAGGGGGACCCGGTGCTGTACGTCTCCGACCCGCCGGGGATGGACCGGGACCTGAGGCGTCGGAGCCTCGACGCCCTGAACGAGTTGAACGCGATGCAGGCCGAGCAGTTCGGCCACCCGGAGACGAATACGCGGATCGCGCAATATGAACTTGCGTTCCGGATGCAGATGTCGGTGCCCGAGGTGATGGACATCTCCCGGGAGTCCGAGGCGACGATCGCCGAGTACGGCGCCGAGCCGGGCGGGGCGAGCTTCGCGAACAACTGCCTGCTGGCCCGGCGGCTGGTCGAGCAGGGCGTCCGCTACGTCCAACTGTTCGACTGGGGCTGGGACTTCCACGGCACCGGCCCGAACGAGGACCTCCGAGACGGGCTGACGGAGAAGTGCTCGAAGACCGATCGGCCCGTCTCGGCCCTGATCCGGGATTTGAAGGCCCGGGGGCTGCTGGATGAGACGCTGGTGATCTGGGGGGGCGAGTTCGGCCGCACGCCCTTCCGGGAGGGCCGGACCGCCAACAGCGAGATCCTCGGCCGGGACCACTACCCCGACTGCTTCTCCCTGTTCATGGCCGGCGGCGGCGTCCGGGGCGGCTACTGCCACGGCGAGACGGACGAGCTGGGGTTCTCGGTGGTCGAGGATCCGGTGCACGTCCACGACCTCCAGGCGACGATCCTGCACCAGCTCGGCTTCGACCACGAGCGGCTCACCTTCCGGTTCCAGGGCCGGGACTTCCGCCTGACCGACGTCCACGGCCGGGTCGTGCCGGAATTGCTGGCCTGAGCGGGGGGCCTGGCGCCTCGCGTCGGGCCCCGTCATCCCCTAGAGTAGGGCGATCCCGGGGGGCCTCGCCGAGGGCGGCCACCCCGCAATCGCTCTGCCGACTGGGGGTCGAGTCTATGGATCGGGGCGTCCGCGAGGCGTTCGCGCTGGCCCGTGAGCGCTACGCCGAACTCGGGGTCGACGTGGACTCGGCGCTGGATCGCCTGGCGTCGATCTCCGTCTCGCTGCATTGCTGGCAGGGCGACGACGTGGTCGGCTTCGAGGGCGGCACCGGCGCGATCGGCGGCGGCCTGGCCGTGACCGGGAGCTACCCGGGGCGGGCCCGGACGGCCGACGAACTGCGGGCCGACCTCGACCAGGCGCTCGGCCTGATCCCCGGCTCGCACCGCCTGAACCTGCACGCCAGCTACGCCGAGACCGGCGGGACGAGGGTGGAGCGCGATGCCCTGCTCCCCGAGCATTTCTCCCGCTGGATGGACTGGGCCCGGGAGCGCAAGGTCGGACTCGACTTCAACCCCACCTTCTTCGCCCACCGGCTCGCCGAAGACGGGATGACCCTCGCCCACCCGGACCCGGCCGTCCGACGCTTCTGGGTCGACCACGGGATCGCCTGCCGTCGCATCGGCGCCGCCTTCGGCGAGGCGACCGGGACCCCTTGCGTGACGAACGTCTGGATCCCGGACGGCTCGAAGGACACGCCCGTCGACCGCAAGGGCCCCCGGGAGCGGCTGACGGAGTCGCTCGACGCGATCTTCGCCGGGCCGATCGACCCGGCCCTGAACCGGGACGCGGTGGAGGGGAAGCTGTTCGGCATCGGGGCCGAGGCGTATACGGTCGGCTCGTATGAATATTATCTGGCCTATGCCGTCTCCCGGGGGATATTGCTCTGCCTCGACGCCGGGCACTATCACCCCACGGAGGTGCTCTCCGACAAGCTCTCGGCCGTGATGGGGTTCCTGGGCGAGGCGCTCCTGCACGTGAGCCGGGGGGTCCGGTGGGACAGTGATCATGTCGTCACGCTCTCGGACGAGCTGGACGCGATCGCTCAGGAACTGGTGCGGGGGGATTACCTCGGCCGGGTTCGCCTGGGGCTCGACTTCTTCGACGCCAGCATCAACCGGGTGGCTGCCTGGGTGATCGGCTGCCGGAACCTGCTGAAGGCGATGCTCCGGGCCCTGCTGGAGCCGATCGACCGGCTCCGGGAGATGGAGGCCTCGGGCGACCTGACCGGGCGGCTCGCCCTGCTGGAGGAGGCGAAGCTGCTGCCCTCCGGGGCGGTCTGGGACTACCACTGCCAGGAGCGGGGGGTGCCGGCGGGGATCGCCTGGCTCGACGCGATCCGGGCGTATGAGCGCGAGGTGCTGTCGACGCGATCCGGGGCGGGGACCTGACCGTGGAGACGCTGCTCCGGCTCGACGGCATCGGCAAGTCGTTCTCGGGCGTGCGGGCCCTGGAGGGGGTCTCGTTCGACCTGAGGGCGGGCGAGGTCCACGCGCTGGTGGGGGAGAACGGCGCGGGCAAGTCGACCCTGATCAAGGTCATCACCGGCGCCCACCGTCCCGACGAGGGGACGATGGAGGTGCTCGGCCTTCGGGTCGAGGAGAACGACCCGGTGCGGTCGCGGGCCCTGGGGATCGCCGCGATCTACCAGCAACCGGTGCTGTTCCCCGACCTGACGGTGGCCGAGAACATCGCCCTCGGCCTGGAGCCGGGCGGCCCCTGGAGGCGGATCCGGTGGGGGGAGCGGCGATCGAGGGCCAGGAGGCTGCTCGACCGGATCGGCGCGGCGATCGACCCCGAGGTCGAGGTCCGCCGGCTGACGATGCCGGAGCAGCAGCTCGTCGAGATCGCCCGGGCCCTCGGGGCGGACGCCCGGATCCTGATCATGGACGAGCCGACGGCCTCGCTCGGCGAGCAGGAGGTCGAGCACCTGCTCGGCGTGGCCCGTGAGCTGAAGGGGCACGGGGTCGGGATCATCTACATCTCGCATCGCCTGGAGGAGCTGCCCCGGGTGGCCGACCGCGTGACCGCCCTGCGGGACGGCCACCTCGTCGGCACCCGGATGATGGCGGAGGTCGACCGCTCGGAGCTGATCCGGATGATGGTCGGCCGGGAATTGTCGGCGGTCTTCCCGAAGGTGGAGGTCGAGCCGGGCGGGGTGGTGCTGGAGGCCGAGGGGATCGGCTGCCGGGAGTCGGGGGTCCGGGAGGTGGGCCTCTCGGTCCGGGAGGGGGAGATCCTGGGGCTGGCCGGGCTCGTGGGCGCGGGGAGGACGGAAGCGGCCCGCGTGCTGTTCGGTCTGACGCCGGCCGACTCGGGGACGATCCGGGTGGGCGGCCGGCCGGTGACGATCGGGTCGCCGGACGAGGCGGTCGGCCTGGGGATCGCCTACGTGCCCGAGGACCGCCGCCGCCACGGGGTCATCCCGCCGATGTCGGTCGCCTCGAACGCGACGCTGGCGACCCTCCGGGAGATCTCCCGCGGCGGCCTGCTCGATCGGGGCAAGGAACGCTCGCTTGCCGAGGCGATGACGCGTCGGATGGGGGTCAAGACGCCCTCGATCGACACGCCGGTGGGGGACCTTTCGGGCGGGAACCAGCAGAAGGTGGCCCTGGCCCGATGGCTGGCGAGCCGGCCGCGGGTCCTGATCCTGGACGAACCGACGCAGGGGATCGACGTGGGGGCCAAGGCCGAGATCCACCGGCTCATGGGGGTGCTGGCGCGGGACGGGATGGCGATCCTCATGATCTCGTCCGAATTGCCCGAGATCCTGGGCATGAGCGACCGGATCGCCGTGATGCGGGGGGGGACGATCGTGGGGACGCTGGACCGCGAGGACGCGACGCAGGAGGAGATCCTCCACCTGGCGATCGGGCACGAGGCGGGGGAGGTCGCGGGGCGATGAGGCTGGGTCGGTTTCGTCGGGAACTCTCGGTGGCCCTCGCCCTGGCCGCGCTGCTCGCGGTGCTGGGGGTGCTGGCGCCCCGGTTCTTCCGCCCGGAACAGCTGATGGCGATGGCGGTGAGCAACGCGTCGGTCGTCGTGGCCGCCGTGGGGATGACGATGGTCATCCTCTGCCGCCAGATCGACATCTCGATCGGCTCCCAGTTCGCCCTCTGCGGCGTGGCGGCGGGCCTGATGGCGAGGGCCGGGGTGCCGATCCCGATGGTGGCCGTCGGCACGCTGCTGGTCGGGGGGATGCTGGGGGCGGTCAACGGCTGGCTGGTGGCGATGGTCGGGCTGCCGTCGATCGTGGTGACGCTGGCGACGATGGTGATCTGGCGGGAGGCGCTGCGCTACGGCCGGCAGGGGGCCTTCGTGCGCGACCTGCCGGCGCAATTCCAGTGGTTCGGGGCCGGGCAGTCGACGGGCCAGTGGGTAATCCTCGCGGCCTCCTTGCTGGTGTTCCTCCTATTTGCGTGGGGCCTGCGGAACCTCGCGGCCGGCCGTGCGGTGTACGCGACGGGGTCCGACCCCGAGGCGGCCCGGCTGGCCGGGGTCCGGCCGAACCGGGTGGTGTTCGGGGCCTTCGCGGCGATGGGGGCGCTGACGGGCCTGGCGGCCTTGCTGAGCGCCGTCCGGTTCGTGGACGTGGACCCGAACGCGGGCACGGGGCTGGAATTGCGGGTGATCGCGGCGGTGGTCGTCGGCGGGGTGGCGATCTCGGGGGGCCGGGGGACGCCGATCGGGGCCCTGATCGGCGTGGCGCTGCTGGGGGCGATCGGGCCGGCGCTGGTGTTCCTCGGCACCGAGCCGCAGTGGGAGAAGGCGGTCCAGGGGATGATCATCCTGCTGGCCGTCGCCACCGACGCCCTCGACCGGGGGGGACGCTGAGATGGCGACGACCACCGAGGCGACCGTTGGCCGGTCGACCCCGCCGAGGCCGGGCTCGCTCGAGCCGGCCCAGGCGGCGCTGGCGGCCTTGCTGGGGCTGGAAATCCTGGTCTTCGCGGCCATCGGCACGAACTTCTTCACGGTCGGCAACGGCTTCGAGGTGCTGAGGCTGAGCGTCGAGATCGGGTTGCTCGCGGTGGCGCTGACGCCGGTGATCGTGAGCGGTGGCATCGACCTGTCGGTCGGCTCCCTGATGGGGCTGGCGGCGGTCGTCTTCGGGATGCTCTGGCGGGACGCGGGGTTGCCGATCCCGCTGGCGGCGGCGCTGGCGATCGGCCTGGGGGCGCTGGCGGGGTCGCTGAATGGGATCTTGATCACGCGATTGCGCATCCCGCCGCTGATCGTCACACTCGGCACGTATTCGCTGTTCCGGGGGCTGGCCGAGGGGATGACGGGCGGCGTCGACAACTTCACCGACTTCCCGGCGCCGTTCCTGTTCCTGGGCCAGGGGTACGTCTCGGGCGTCCTGCCGACGCAGGTGCCGATCTTCGCGGCCGTGGCCCTGGGGTTCTGGGTGCTGCTGCACCGGAGCACGATCGGCCGAGGGCTGGTGGCGGTGGGGTACTCGCCCGAGGGGGCGAGGCACGCGGGACTGCGGGTGGATCGGCTGGTCTGGCTGGTCTACGTGCTCTCGGGGGCGGCGTCGGGCCTGGCGGCAGTGGTCTACGTGTCGCACTTGGGCCAGGCGAAGGCGGACGCGGGGCTCGGCTACGAGCTGCTCGCGATCACGGCGGTGGTGCTCGGCGGCACGTCGATCTTCGGGGGACGGGGGAGCGTGGTCGGCACGCTGCTCGGGCTGTTCACCATCGCGGTCCTGCAGAACGGGATGAGGCTGGCGGACCTGCCGGCCGAGCTGTCGGGGGTGCTCACCGGGGTGCTCCTGCTCGTGGCGATCGGCCTCGACCGGAGGCCGGGGAGGGCGACGGCCCCGCATCCGAGGGATCGCTCTCAGGACGAACATGAAGGGGAGTGGACCGTGAAGAACTCGCAGGTGGCCGTGATCTGCGCCGTGATCCTCGCGGCCGGGGCGATCATCGCGGCCAGCAATGTTTACATGGTGCGGACGATCGCCGATCGGCTGGTCGGGGCGGGGGCCGGGGGCAACTCAGCCCCGGTCGCCGACCGGGGCGGCGACCCCGCCGACCGGCCGATCACCGTGGCGATGATGCCCAAGAGCAAGGGGAACGCCTACTTCATCGCCTGCCGGCAGGGGGCGGAGGAGGCGGCCCGGGAGCTGGGGGTCAATCTGATCTGGGACGGGCCGACCGACCCGGACCCGGCGCGGCAGAACCAGATCATCGACACCTGGATCACCCGGGGCGTGGACGTGATCGCCGTGGCGGTCGAGAACCGGGACGGGATCGCCTCGGTGTTGAAGAAGGCCCAGGACCGGGGGATCAAGGTGATCACCTGGGACGCCGACGCGGCCACCGACGCCCGCACCTTCTTCGTCAACCAGGCGACGCCGGAGGGGATCGGCCGGGCGTTGATGGATACCGCGGCCGAGATCATGGGGGGAGAAGGCGAGTTCGCCATCATCACCGCCTCGCTGACGGCGGCGAACATGATCTCCTGGCAGGAGCAGATCGAGCTGAGGCGCGAGGAGGCGTACCCCGACATCGAGATGGCCGTGCTCCGCCCCTGCGACGACCTCCAGCAGAAGGCGTACGACGAGGCGAACAACATCATGAACGCCCACCCCGACGTCGAGCTGATCATGGCGATCTGCACCCCGGCCGTGCCCGGCGCGGCCGAGGCCGTGAAGCAGTCGGGCCGGGACGACGTGAAGGTGATCGGCCTGGGCCTGCCGAACGACAACAAGCGGTACGTCCACGACGGGATCACCGAGGCGGTCATCCTCTGGAACTCGATGGACCTGGGATACCTCACGGTCCACGCCGCCAAGGCCCTGGAAGACGGCACCCTGGAGGCGGGCGACGAGCGGTTCGACGCCGGACGCCTCGGGACGGTCGACATCCGGGGGGACAACATCCTGCTCGGCGAGCCGTTCACGTTCACCGAGGAAAACATCGACCAATTCGACTTCTGATCGACGCCCTCCCCGCACCCGGAGCATCGCCATGACCGCCAGAACGAGAATCGCCCCGTTGCTCGCCCTCTGCCTCGTCGTCCCGGGCCCGGCGACCGCCCAGGAGGCCCCGGCCGAGGAGGGGTGGATCGCCCTGTTCAACGGCAAGGACCTGACCGGCTGGACGCCCAAGATCACCGGGTCCGAGGCCGGGGAGAACTACGCCGACACCTTCCGGGTCGAGGACGGCTTGCTCAAGGTGTCGTTCGACGGCTATGACGAGTTCGGGGGCCGGTTCGGGCACCTCGTGTCGGACGAGTCGTATTCCAGCTACCGGCTCCGGGTCGAGTACCGGTTCGTAGGCGACCAGTGTCCCGGGGGGCCGGGCTGGGCGATCCGCAACAGCGGGGCGATGATCCATTCGCAGTCGGCCGAGAGCATGAGGACGGACCAGGAGTTCCCCGTCTCAATCGAGGTCCAGTTCCTCGGCGGGCTGGAGCAGGGGGAGCGGCCGACGGCGAACCTCTGCACCCCCGGCACCCACGTCGAGATGGACGGCGAGTTGCTCACCCGGCACTGCACGGACTCGACTTCCGAGACCTACCGGGGGGATCGGTGGGTGACGGTCGAGGTCGAGGTGAACGGCGACGGGCTGATCCGGCACCTCGTCGACGGCGAGGTCGTGATCGAGTACCGGGATCCCCAGCTCGACCCCGACGACGCCGACGCCCGACGACTGAGGGACGGCGACGACCTGCTGCTGACCGGCGGTCACATCGCCTTGCAGTCGGAGAGCCACCCGATCGAGTTCCGGAAGGTCGAGCTGCTGCCGCTGGACTGAACGCGATCGGCTCGACCGGTCCGGCCGGGAGGTGGTCAGGCCGATGCGGCCGGGGCCTCCCGGTGGGGCGGGTCTCCCTGGAGCCACCGCCTCACGGTGATGATCCACGAGGCGCCCATGTAGTAGACCGGGTAGAACAGCGAGGCGACCGCCAGCGGGTAGGCCGGGTCGTCGGCGGTGGGGGTCGTCTCGGTGGGCAGCCTCCAGAGGATCCAGATCAGCAGGATCGACCAGGGCACGGCCAGGACGTTGCTCAGCTTGTTGATCGTACCCGGCTGCGACGGGTAGAGGTATCGGCTGGGGACGAAGGTCATCAGGCTGAAGAGGATGACGAAGCCCAGCGCCGCCCAGCCCGGGAGCTGGAGCACGTACAGGTAGAAGGCCACGGCGTTCCAGAGCGAGGGGAAGCCAAGGAAGTAGCCGTCGTCGGTCTTGGCCTCGACCTGGCAGAAGCCGTAGGCGCTGGCGAGCAGGGCCAGCACGAGCCAGCCCTCCTGCCCCGGGGGCAGCAGCTCGGCCCGCCAGATGAGCAAGAGGGGGAGGAAGGTGTAGGTGAGGTAGTCGGTCAGGTCGTCGAGCTTCCGGCCGTCGAAGCCGGGCAGGACGCGCTTCACGCCAATCTTGCGGGCCATGGTGCCGTCGGTGGCGTCGACGAGCGTGGCGATGACCATCAGCAGGAAGGCGCCCCGGAACGCCTCGCCCCCCCCCTGCACCAGCAGCACGGCGACCGCCGAGGCGATCACCAGCCCCATCGCCGTGTACAGGTGGACGCCCCAGGCGAGCCCTCGGCGAATCAGCCCCTCGCCCCCGGATCCCGGCGTACTCATCCGCGTCCTCCCCCGTCGTGATCGAGCAACATCGACCCGGGGGCCATCGCCGGCGCCCGGTGGGTCTCCAGCACGCCGGTCTTGTGACGGCGGACCAGCAGGTAGTACGAGCCCCCGATGAGCAGCATCGCGGCCGTCATCAGCGGGGCGCAGAACCGGCGGAGCGGGCCGTCGCCGTAGACCTCCGCCCTCGGCCAGCCGAGGTTGACGATCACGAATGCCCCCCAGGCCACGGCCAGGGCGTTGATCGGCAGCCCCCATTTGCCCAGCGAGAACGGGCCGGAGCCCCGGGCCCCGGTCCGGATCCGGCGGAGGAGCAGCGGCGCCGTCACCAGCAGGTAGGCGAGGTTCGCCCAGACGATCGAGACGGAGGCCATGACCTCGATCACCCTCGGGTAGTTCACGTTCACCACCAGCAGCACCACCGCGCAGGCCCCGAGGAAGACGGCCGGCAGGGTGGGGGTGCGCGAGGTCTCCGAAATCCGGGCCAGCCCCTCGGAGAAGGGCAGGTTGTTGTCCCGGGCCATCGCGAACATCAGGCGGACGGCGGCGGCGTGCACGGTGAGCGTGCAGACGGTGACCGCCACGACCAGCAAGCAAAGCAGGGGCCGCCCCAGCGCCGACCCCAGGACCTGGGTGATGACGTACGGCATGCCGCCGGTCACCTGCCCCAGCATCGGGTCGGCCGGATCGGAGACGGCGCAGAGGGCCGTGACGATCAGCAGCGCCCCGACCAGCCCGACCGAGCCGAGTGCCCCGAGGATCGCCCGGGGGGCCCGGCGTCGGGGCTCGTCCGTCTCCTCGGCGAGCGACCCGGCGGTGTCGAAGCCGTACATCACGTAGGTCGCCGTCAGGGCGGCGCCGAGGAAGGCGCCGAGGTAGCCCAGCGGGTGGCCCTCCCCCCGGTCGTAGGTCTCCAGCACGATGGCCGGGCTCCGCTTCATGGCCGAGGCGAGCAGGACCACCAGCAGCACCGCGCCGACGATCTCGGCGAAGACCCCCACGTTGTTGATCCGCGAGAGCAGCCGGACGCCCACCGAGTTGACCAGCGTGCTGAAGACCAGCAGCACGCAGCCCAGCAGCACGGCGTTGCGGGCGGCGTCGGTCGGGTCGTCGCCCGAGCCGATGAACTGGAACGCCGGGGAGAGCTGCGGGAGCGTCACCTGCAACGCCAGCGCCACGGCCGAGAGGGTGATCGCCGAGCAGGCCAGGTACACCCAGCCGGCCATCCATCCCACGCCGGGCGAACCGGCGTGCTTGGACCACTGGTAGACGCCCCCCGAGAGGGGAAACTCCGAGGCCAGCTCCGCGAAGCAGAGCGCCACCAGGAACTGCCCGAGGAAGACCGCCGGCCAGGTCCAGAAGAAGGCGGGCCCGCCGGCCCCGTAGCCCAGGTAGAAGAGCTGCGGCAGGCCGGTCAGGATGGACAGGTACGAGAAGCCGACGGCGAATGAGGAGAAGCTGCCCAGGGTCCGGTCCAGCCGTTGCCGGTACCCGAAGTCGGCCAGTTCCTGGGCGTCTCGGCTCGAATCCTCCTGCGACACTCGGGGAGCCTCACCATGGGGAGATCAAGGAATTCTCGTCGAAAATTCACTATAGCATAGTGAGCGTCGGGCTCCTCGGCGAGCCCATCCGCCCCGGCCGTCCCCGGTTCTTGGCGATCTGGGCCGGGGCCCCGGACGACGCGAGCCCCCCGGATAGGTCGCCCCCCCGGGTCGGGCGGACCCGGCCGCCGCCCCGAATCGCGGGAACCGGATCGCCGATCGTCCAGGCGGGGGGATAAGCTTGGGGAGGGCCGTCGCGTGACGAGCCGTCCCAGTCCGCCCGGGATCCGACCCATGCCGACCGACCATCGACCGCAGCCCGCCCCCCGCCCGACCCTCGCGGTCGCGGCGACCCTGCTGATCGCGCTCGCGCCGATCGCCGCCCCGGGCCAGGACGCCCCGCATCCGGAGGACGGCCCTGCGCTGTCGGCCGGGCAGCTCGCCCACGTCCGCCGGATGGCCGAGGGGATCGCCGGGGAGATCGCCGGGCTGAGCCGGGCGGACCGGGAGCGGATCCTGACGCAATACGTCCTCAACGAGTTCGCCGAGGTGGCCGGAGAGCCGGGGGCCGACACCATGGACCTGGGCCCGGCACTCCGGGCGCAGGCCGGCCGATTGGTCGCCCGGATCCTTGGGGGGACGCCCGCCCCGGACCCGGCTCCGACCCCGACCCCGACTCCCCGCCCCGACCCTCCCGATCCGTCGCCCTCCCCCGCGAACGGACCGACCCCTGGCCCTTCGCCGTCGCCCCCCTTCCCGTTCTTCGGGCCGACGGAATTCACCTATCCCGTCGTCTACGTCTATCCGGTGCAGCCGGTCTCCTACGTCTCCTGGCCCGTCGTCCCCTCCTCGTGGCCGTTCATCGAGACGCCGCAGCAGCAGTGGGTCGGCCCGGCGTCCGGGCCGGTGGCCCCGGTGACCTACTACTACTTCGCCTGGTGACCGGCCCCCGGGTCAGGCCGGGGAGAGGCTCTGGGGGGCCGCCTGGTGGGCGAGGTAGCCCGCGTGGCTGATGCCCATCAGGGTGACCAGCCCGTTGTCGAGCGCCGGCAATGCCCGGATCGGCGCCGGCTGGCCCAGGACCCCGGCGAGGGCGGCGGCGTAGAGGATCAGCACCAGCATCGAGACGAGGGCGAACTGGAGCTTGCCGAGGCTGGTGAAGGGGGCGTCCCCGACCTCGTCGCCGGTCAGCAGGTCCGAGAACGAGGCCCCCTCGGCGCCCCGGTTGACGAGGATCGGGCCGACGTTGGAGAAGCAATCGGCCGGGACCGAGGTCCCGGCCCGCTCGACCCGGGACTGCATGGCCCGATGCAGCTCCCCGGGGTCGACCTTCCGACGCGTCTTGGCCTCCCGGATCATCGGCGCCCCGACCGCCGAGGTCACCCCGAGCCCCATCAGCGCCCAGAGCGTCTGGGGCACGTCGACCCGCAGCGGGTCCGGGGCCCGGGAGCCGATGTTCGCCATGCACGCGACGTAGGCGGCCGAGGGGACCAGGACGGTCCATGCGAGCAACTGGAGGCGGGAGAGGCTGAACCGGTTGCGACGATCGATCAGGGCCCCGGCCGCCCTCCCCGTGGTCGCCCGCCCGACGACGACGATCATCAGCGTCAGGACCGAGATCACCGCCGCCCACCCCCCGAGGTGCGACCGGGGGACGACGACCATCCCCGCCGCCGCGACCAGGACCAGGCCGAGGGCCATCGCCATCGAGGTCGCCCGGGACCATCGCAAGGCCCGGCCGGCCGGCGCCAGGCTCGGGGGGGCTCCGGGGGCGGTGGGGGTCGTGCTCTCCATGGAATTCACTCCACGACCCGGATCGTCCAGAAGGAGTTCGACAGGTCCGGGTCGGTCAGGTAGGCGAACGGCATGGTGAAATAGCCGCCCATCCCCCAGCCCGGCCCCCAGGAGTTCCGGACGAGGAACCGGGCCGAGTCGTCGTCGTAGCCGACGGCGAGCACCGCGTGGCCTCCCACGACCGACTCGCCGTAGCCGGGCAGCGACGCCACCCCGGTCCGGGCCACCTCCGGCCCCTCGAAGCCCTCGTAGACGGTGAAGCCGAAGGCGAACGGGTAGCCGGACGCCAGGCAGGCCCGCATCTGGACCAGGCTCCTCGGCACTCCCAGGTACAGCAGGGCCCGGTCCGCCTCGGCGGCCTGATACGCCGACTCGGGCGGCCGTTCCGCGAATCGGGCCGGGTCGTAGGGCCAGTCCGCCTCCGGCGGCGCGCCCTGCGAGGCGACCGACTTCATCCCGTCCCGCAGCGAGGCGCCCGAGTCGGTCCCGACCGTCCCCTCAATCTCCCGCTCATTGTAATAGATGAACAGGCGTGACGGCGTGAATACCGGGGAGAGCTGCTCCTCCATCTGGAGGAATTCCATCGCCCCGGCGATGGCGTTGGCCGTGCAACTGCCGAGCTGGCCCTGGTCGTAGACCGCCGGGCACCGGGGCCGGAGGTCGACATCCCGGGGCAGTGATTGCAGGGTCGCCTGCTCCGCCGAATAGCGGCGGTCACGCTGGTCGGGGAGGTCGGGGATCCAGCCGTATCGCGCGATCGATCGAGGCATGCCCACCCTCGTCGGCAAGGAGGAAGTCGTCACCGGCTTCGCCGCCCGGCCGGACTCCGGGTCGGTCGTCCGGCCGGTCCCCCCGGGTCGGCCTCGGTCGGGACGGCTCATTGTCGGCGGGCCCGTGGCCCCGGATCAAGCGGGGAGCCGAGACGACCGGTGCGGGAACCCGATCGCCGGGCCCCGGGGATTCGTGGATGGGCCGAAGGAGGGGGAATCACCCAGGCCGTGTCCGGACCCCTTCCCGGTCCCCTCAGGGACGGCACATGGAGAGACGACGGGCCATTCGACTCCTGGGCCCCGGCGGGCCTCGCGGCTATGATACTCGGACTCGGACCGCCCCTGAATCCCCGGAGTGATCGACCGATGCCCGCGAACCCGCTGATCCTCCCCGTCGCGCTCTGGTGCGCGCTCGCACCCGTCCCCCAGGCCGAGGAGCCCGAGGCCGGGCGGGAGTACCTGCTCGAACGCATCGGCGATGCCGCCGTCGTCCAGATCTACGCCGACGGCTTCGAGGGACTCCCCCTGGAGGAGAAGCTCCTCGCCTGGCACCTCTACCAGGCCGCCCTCGCCGGGCGTGACATCTACTACGACCAGCGCTCCGCCCACGCCCTGGAGATGCGGGCCGTCCTGGAGGCCGTCCTCACCCACGGCGCGCACGTCGAGGCCGACACTCTGGCCGAGATCCGCCGCTACACCAAGCTCTTCTGGATCAACTCCGGCCCGTACAACCACCTGACGGCCCGGAAGTTCGTGCTCGAATGCCCGCCCGACGCCTTCCTGGCCGCCGTGAACGCCGCCGCCGAGGATGGCGCCGAGTTCCCGACGGGTCCGGGCGAGTCTCTCGATGCGATGGTCGGGCGACTGGGCCCCATGTTCTTCGACCCCGCCTTCGAGCCGATCGTCACCAACAAGAGCCCCGGGCCCGGGGGCGACATCCTACTCGACAGCGCCAACAACCTGTATGTCGACGTGTCCTCGAAGGACCTGGCCGGGTTCGAGGAGGCCTATCCGCTCAACTCCCGGCTGGTGAAGCGGCCCGACGGGACGCTCGTCGAGGAGCCTTATCGCATCGGCGGCCGCTATTCGGAGCAGATCCGGCGGATCATCGAGCATTTGAAGGACGCCTCGGCCGTGGCCCCCGGGCCGACGGCCGAGGCCCTGCTGGCGCTGGTCACCTACTACGAGTCGGGCACCGTCGAGGACCGCAAGGCGTACGACATCGCCTGGGTCCGGGACGCCGATGCCTCGGTCGACACGATCAACGGGTTCACCGAGGTCTACATGGACGCCCGGGGGGTGAAGGGCTCCTGGGAGTCCGCCGTCTTCTACGTGAACGAGGAGAAGACGGCCGACATCAAGAAGATCGCGGCCGAGGCCCAGTGGTTCGAGGACCGCATGCCCTGGGCGCCGGATTACCGCAAGCCCGACGTGCAGGGGATCACCGCCAACGCCATCGAGGTCGTCATCGAGACGGGAGACTGCGGCCCCGTCACCCCCATCGGCATCAACCTGCCGAACGACCAGGAGGTGCGCGAGCAATACGGCAGCAAGTCCGTCTCCCTCTCGAACGTCATCGAGGCGTACGCGGAGTCGACCCCCACCGCCTTCCACGCCGAGTTCTCCTGGACCGGCGAGGAGGCCGCCCGGGCCGAGGAGTGGGGCGGACTCTCCAAGGAACTGCTCGTGAACATGCACGAGGTCATCGGCCACGCCTCCGGCCGGGTCTCCGACGCGCTGGAGGGGCAGCCCCAGGACGCGATCAAGGAGTACTATTCCGCCCTGGAGGAGGGCCGGGCCGACCTGATCGCCCTGTATTTCATGGCCGATCCCCGGCTGGCCGAGCTGGGGCTGGTCGCCGCCGAGGACCAGCCCGAGATGGCCCGGGCCGCCTTCGAGGACTACACCCGCAACGCCCTGGTCCAGCTCCGCCGCGTCCCCGAGGGGGCGCAGATCGAGGAGGACCACATGCGGAACCGCCAGATGGTCGTCCGCTGGCTGATCGACAACACCGAGGCCATCGAGGTCCGGGAGCGGGACGGAAAGACCTATTACGTCATGGTCGACCCCGAGGCCTTCCGGGCCGGCGTCGGTACGCTGCTCGCCGAGGTGCAGCGGATCAAGTCTGAGGGGGATTACGCCGCCGCCAAGGCGCTGTTCGACACCTACGGGATCACCTTCGACCCCGACCTCCGCGACCAGGTCGTCTCCCGGGTGGAGGCGCTGGACCTCCCCTCCTACACCGGCTTCGTCATGCCCCGGCTGGAGCCGGAGTACGGCGACGACGGCGAGATCGTCGACGTGGCGATCTCGTACCCGAGGGACCTGGAGGCCCAGATGCTCGAATACTCGTCCTTCGGTTCCGAGTGAGCCCGCCGACCGCCCGTCCCCTACTCCGTGATCTCCCGGACCACCCGGCAGGGGTTCCCCGCGGCGAAGACGCCGTCGGGCACGTCCCGGGTGACCACGCTCCCGGCCCCGATGACGGACCGGGAGCCGATCCGGACCCCCGGGCAGATGATCGCCCCGCCGCCGACCCAGACGTCGGAGCCGATCTCGATGGGCTTGGCGAACTCCTGCTTGCGGCGCAGCTCGGCGTTCATCGGGTGCGTCGCCGTGTAGACCTGGACCGCGGGCCCGAAGAGCGTGTAGTCGCCGATCGTCACCCGGCAGACGTCCAGCACGACGCAGTTGAAGTTGAAGAAGACCCGCTCGCCGAGCAGGATGTTCGACCCGTAGTCGCAGTAGAACGGCGGCTGCATCCAGACGGTGTCCCCCCCCTTGCCGAAGAGGCGACGCAGCAGATCCCTCCGTTCCTCGACATGCGCCTCCCGGGTCGCGTTCAGGTCCTGGCAGAGGTCCCTCGCGCGGTCGCGGTCCCGGACGAGCTCCGGATCCATTGGGTCGTAGAGTTCCCCCGCCAGCATCTTCTCCCGCTCGGTTCGCATCAAAGGCTCCCGGTCGAAATTGGTGGGCCGTGTCGATGGAGACGAATGGATTCGCGAGGGCGGCCGGTTCGCGCCGGTCGGGCTCGCCCGGCCCGGCGATCTCGATCGGGTCAGCGGCCCGATCTCCCGACGACGATCAGGGAGCACCCGTGCAGCCCCGCGGTGGCCGCCACCAGCACGGCCAGCCACCGGCCGATCCCCAGCGATCGGATTAATGCCCGCTCGTAGGCCGGCAAGACCGCGTCGAGCTGGCCCAGGCCGCCGGCCATCGCGCCGAGGGTGCGATCCTCCTCGTCGAGCCGGTCGGCGAGGGCGGGCAGGCCGTCGGCGACGAGGTCGGAGAGCCGGGAGAGGTCGGCCGTCGCCGACTCATAGGCCGATCGGTTGCGGATCGCCAGGTCGGCCTGGTCCCGGGCCGACCGGAGCACCTCGGCGGCGCCGAGGAGACCGGATTGCACCCGGGGCCAGCGCGCCCCGGCCTCGTCGATCGACCGTCGGGCCTCCCGGAGCGAGTCCGACAACGCCCCCAGCCGGGAGGCGGCCCGGAGGGACTCCGACAGCCCGATGCCGAGTCGGGGGAGGGCCTCCGCCAGCTCGGCCGCCCGCCCGGGGAGTTCGGCGAGCAGGCGATCGACCTCGGCCTGGCGTTCGAGGGCCTCGTCGAGCACCCCGCGGGTCGAGGTCAGGCCCCGACGACTCTCGGCGATCGAGGCCCGGATGGCGGGCAGTTCCCGGGCGATCGCGTCGGCCTGGTCCCCGGCGGCCTCCATCCCGGCGGCGACCCGGCGGAGATCCGTGCCGACTTGGCGGGCCCTCGGCCAGAACGGGCGGTTGCGGATGCGGGGGGTGAGCCCGTCCAGCTCGACGACCGGGTACGAGTAGCTCGCCGCGCGGTCCGTCAGCCGGGCGGCCTCGTCCACCACCCCCTCGGCCCCGCCGGCCGCGTCGCCGATCGCGGCGACCCGCCCCGGGTCGAGCATCGCCTCGCTCGCGGCCAGCCCCTCGTCGAGCCGGGCGATGCCGTCCCGGATCTCCCGGAGCGGGGCCAGGTCGAGCGGCATCGCGCCGATCGCGTCGGCCAGTCGCCCGGCCGCCTGACCCATCGGCGCCGAGGCGGATTCGATCCGATCGGCCGCGTCGAGCGCCGAGGGGACGATGTGATCGTCGATCACCTCGGCCGCGCCGGAGAGGTCATCCCCGAGCGCGGCCAGGCCCCCGGGGTCGACCGCCCCGGCGAGGGCCGACAAGCCCTCGGCGGCCCGGCCGAGGCCGTCCCGGAGGGCTTCGAGCGCGTCGAAGTCGACACGGGAACGCTCGGAGATCCCCGAGATCGTCCGGGCCGAGGCGGCGAGCGCCTCGGCCCGCTCGGGGAATCCGGAGTCGCGGAGCCCCCGGAGCTCGCGCCGGGCGATCGCCACCTGTTCCTCGGCCGCCGCCGTCACCCGCAGGGTCCCCTCGAAACCGAGGCGGACTTCGTCCCCTCCCGGGAGCGTGGCCGCCAGGGCGACCAGCGCCGAGGCCGCCGCCAGCTCCAGCAGGCCGAGCGCGGGGAACACGAATCGCCTCATCCCGACCCTCCCGATCGCCCCGGGGCCGCCGACGAGCCCGATCGGGAGGGTCGGGGCATACCCTCGGGCTATCCTTCGCCCCGGAACCCCTCGGGGACAAGGGGGAGGGACCGGATTCGCACCCCGGTCGCGGCGCGGATCGCGTTGCCGATCGCCGGGGCGATCGCCACGATCGGCGTCTCGCCCGCGCCACTGGAGGGGAGGTCGGGGCGGTCGATCAGCACGATCTCGAGGGAGGGGAGGTCGGTGAACCTCGGCACGCGATAGCGGGAGAAGCGGTCGGACCGGATCGTGCCGCCCTCGAACCGGATCCGCTCGAACAGGGCGCCGCCGAGCCCCTGGACGACCGCCCCTTCCACCTGGTTGTGCAGGTGCAAGGGATTGACGATCGCCCCGCACTCGAAGGCGGTCACGGCCCGGATGACGTCGACCCGGCCCGAGTCCTCGTCGACGGCGACCTCGGCACACGAGGCGACGTGCCCCCCCTTCTCCATCCCGCAGGCCAGGCCGAAGCCCCGGCCGGGGCCGGGCTCGGAGGCTCCCCAGCCGAAGCGATCGGCGGCGGCCTCCAGCACGGCCCGGACGCGGTCGACGTCCAGGTTCTTCAGGCGGAAGGCGAGCGGGTCCATGCCGATGGCCGCGGCGAGGTCATCGACGAGCGACTCCCTGGCGAAGTGGTTCGCCGTGGAGGCCAGGGCCCGGTACGACCCCTGCCGCAGCGGCGAATCGACCGGGATGAAGCCGAGGTCCCGGGCCTCGGTCGCGTAGGGGGGCTCGATCCCCGAGGCTCCCGAGTTGGAGTTGTGGAATTGCCAGGCCGTCAGCCGCCCGTCGTCCCGGCAGCCGACCCGGGCGTCGATCACCCCGGCCGGGCGGAAATAGGCCCAGGTGAATTCCTCGGTGCGGGTCCAGGTCAGCTTCACCGGCCTTCCCGAGCCCCGGGCGAGTCGGGCGGCCTCGATCGCCGCCTCGCCGGTGTGCTTGCCGCCGTAGCCGCTTCCGGTGTCGGGGACGATCACCCGGACGCTGTCTTCGGTGAGGTCGAACGCCGCGACCAGTTCCTCCCGGACGCCGAAGGGCCGCTGGGTGCCGGTCCAGACGGTCAGGCGGTCGCCGTCCCACTCGGCCACGGCGGCCCGGGGCTCCAGCGGTGCGTGGGCGATATAGGCGATCCGGTAGCGGGACTCGACGACCGCGTCGGAGGCGGCCAGGGCGCGGTCGATCGGGCCGTCGCCGCGATCCTCGGCCTCGTCGCGACGCTGGACGTCGCCGGGATGCTCCTTGAAGTAATCGAAGACGCTCGAATCCGACGGGCGGCCCTCCTCGGGGCCCGTCCAGACGGGCCGGAGCGCGGAGATCGCGCGCTCGGCGGTCGGCTCGTCGGTGGCGGCCACGCCGATGAAATCGCCGTCCCGGACGACGGTCACGCCGTCGATCGCCTCGGCGTCGCTGGCGTCGATCGATTCCAGGGTCGCCCCGTAGTGCGGCGGACGGAGGACCTTGCCGCGGAGCATCCCCGGCCGGGTGACGTCGGACGCATAGGCATGACGGCCGGTGACGAAGTCCTTCCCGTCGACCTTCCGGGCGTCGGTCCCGGCGAGTTGCCAGCGTCCGGGGGGAGTCGGCTCGTCGTCCTCCTCGATCGCGCCGACGAGTCGGCGGCCCTCGGTCAGCTCGCCGAACCCGGCCGAGCGGCTCGAAGGCGGGTGCGACACGGTCCCGTCGGCGACGGCGACCTCGGCGCGGTCGACCCCCCATCGCTCGGCGGCAAGCCCCTCCAGGGTCGACCGCGCCGAGGCGGCGGCCCGGCGGAGCTGCGGGGCCATCGTCGGGGTGGTCCGGCTGCCGAAGGTGCCCCGGTCGTAGGGCACGAGGTCGGTGTCACCCATCACCATCCGGACCGAATCGATCGGGACCCGGAGCTCGTCGGCCACCGCCTGGGAGAGCGACGTCCGGGCATTCTGCCCGACCTCGACCTTGCCGGTGAACGCCGAGATCGTGCCGTCCTCGGCGATCCGGATCCAGGCGCCGACCTCCCGGGGCTCCTCGGACTGGCCTCTGCCTCTCCCCCGTCCCGACTCCTGGGCCGAGGCCCCCCGGAGCAGGCAGAGGACCACCAGCCCGCCGCCGACCGAGCGGAGGAAGTCGCGGCGGTCGAGCTGGACCCGCGCGATCGAGGGGAGCAGCTCGTAGCGTTCGGGTTCGAGGTCTTCGATGAAGGAGCGATCCTGCGAACGGCTCATCGGTCACCCCCCTTCATCCGATCGGCGGCCAGGGCGACGGCGTCGAGGATCCGCGCGTAGGTGCCGCAACGGCAGACGTTCCGTCGCAGGGCGTCGACGACCCGTTCCCGGGTCGGCTCGGGCTCCTCGGCCAGCAGCGCGGCGGAGGCGACGATCATGCCGGGGGTGCAGTAGCCGCACTGCAGCGCGTCGCAGTCGAGGAACGCCTGCTGGACCGGGTGGAGCGTCCCGTCGTCGGATTCGAGCCCCTCGATGGTCGTAATCTCGCGGTCGGCCACGTTCCCGAGGCGGACGACGCAGGAGCGGGTGGCCGTCCCGTCGATGAGGACGGTGCATGCGCCGCACTGGCCCTCGCCGCAGCCGTATTTGCTGCCGGTCAGGCCCAGCTCGTCGCGGAGCACGCCGAGCAGGGGGCGCTCGGGCTCGGCCGGGATCCGTCGGGGAGTGCCGTTGACTCGGAATTCCAGGGTGCGGGCCATCGTCGCCTCCTCCTCGGGCCTCGGCTCGATCGGCCGGGCTCCCCCGGGGAAGGGGCCGACCGGCGTCGATCCCCAATGCTACCGACCCGGGCGTCGGGGAGTCGACGGGATTGTCGGCGTCGATCAGCGTCCGGCCCCCGCCCCCCGCGGGCCGGCGAATGCGGGGCGACGCGGACCCGCTGTGCCGATCGGCGTGAAGCTCCGGGACGCGGTCGATACCACCCTCAGGGTCGTGTAGGCCGCCAGGGCGCCGATCGTGTTGAGGATCAGGTCGTCCACGTCTGCGGTGCGACGCCCGCCGGCGAACTGGGCCGCCTCGATCGCCCCGCTGAGCAGGGACGCGGCCAGGACCACCTGCGCCGTCGAGACTCTCCCCGGCCTCGCCAGCGGGAGGAGCACCCCGACGGGGGCGAGCAGCGCGAGGTTGCCGGCCACGTTCAGCGCCATGGTCCGACCGCCGCTCGCACAACAGGCGGCGACCGTCCGCATCGGGACGAGGTTCGGCTCCGGGGAGTCCTGGTGGAACCGGACGAGCGTCAGCTCGACCAGCGCGAGCAGGTAGGCCGTCGAGACCACCACGATCAGGAATGATCGCATCTGCAATGCTCCCGAGCGATCCCGGCGGACGATCATCCCGGGGCCCCGACTCGGTCCCCGGCCCGGGCCCACGGCCCTGGATCGGCCGACCGCATCGAGGGGCGCCACCGCGGGGTGGCGCCCGGGGGGACGGCCGGCGGCACGACCCGCACGGGCGACACGATCGGACCCGCCGATGCCTTCCTCGGCATGCAGGAACCTTCGGGCGCCGATCAACGCCATGAGAACGCGACGGCCGGAATCCTCCGGGAGGGGCGTGGCGATGGGGCGACCCCGGGGGTATCTTGCCCCTCGACTCGATGGTCCCGACGGCAGGAGGAGCGACCCCCATGCGACGCCATCACCGGCTCGGACTCCCCTGGTCCCTGGTCTTCTTCGCGATCGCCGCCCCCGGGGCGACGGCCCAGGTCCGGGTCACCCCCGAATCTGCGCGCGGGGGGACCACCTCGGGCGAGCCCTGGGCGGTCGTCCCCGAGACGTTCCGCGACCTCGACCTGCCCGACTGGCCGGTGCCGACGGACCTGCCCCGCTGGGAAGGACAGGGCCGGGCGGAAGTCCGGTCAACGCTCCTCGAACTGCTGGGCGAACTGCCCCCGAGGCCCGACCCGGGCCGGGTCGAGGTCGTCTCCCGGGAGCAGCACGACGGCTACTCCCTGGAGCGGTTCCGGTTCCACAACGGCGTCGACATGGTCGTGCCCGGCATCCTGCTCATCCCCGACGGATTGACGGAGCCCGCCCCGGCGATCGTCGGCCTGCACGGGCACGGCAGCTCCAAGGAGAGCATCTGCACGGATGAGGGGCACGGCCAGTACGTCGGCCCGATGCTGGCGAGGAAGGGCTACGTCGTCGCGGCCATCGACGCCTATTTCAACGGCGATCGGATCGGCAAGGGCCCCGGCGGGGTCAACGACGACAAGCTCGGCCAGGAGCACAGCCTGTTCAAGCTCAACCTCTGGCTCGGCCGGACCCTCTGGGGCATGATGCTCCGGGATGAACAATGCCTGATCGATTACCTGGAGACGCGGCCCGAGGTCGACGCCTCCCGGATCGGCGCCACCGGGATGAGCATGGGATGCACCCGGGCCTGGTGGCTGGCGGCGATCGACGACCGGGTCGACGCGATCGTCGGCGTGGCCTGCTTCACCCGGTACGCCGAGCTGATCTCCCACGGCGACCTCCGGCGGCACGGGATCTATTACTTCGTGCCCGGCCTGCTCGACCACTTCGACACCGAGGCCATCTACGCCCTCGTCGCGCCCCGGCCCATGCTCCAGCTCTCCGGCGACGAGGACGGCGGGGCGCCGCTCGACGGGATCGAGGTCCTGGAGCGGAAGCTCCAGGAGGTCTACGCGCTCCACGGCGTCCCCGAGCATTTCCGGAGCGTGGTCTACTCCGGCACCGGCCACGAATACCTGCCGGAGATGAAAGACGAGATGGTCGCCTGGTTCGAGCGGCACCTGCCCGTGGAGGAGTGACGACGGGCCCGGCTCACAGCTCCGGGTGCAGGTGGTCGGCCACCGGGATCGAGCGTCGGACCCGCGCCACGAGGCCCGGGTCGATCTCGGCCAGGGCGAGGCCGGGCCCGTCGGCGGCGGTGGCGAGGACCTGGCCCCAGGGGTCGACGATCATGGCGTGGCCGAAGGTCTCCCGGAGGCCCTCGTCGTCGTGCCGGCCGCATTGGGCCGGGGCGATCACGAAGCCCTGGCACTCGATCGCCCGGGCCCGGACCAGCGGCTCCCAGTGGGCCCGGCCGGTCGTCAGGGTGAAGGCGGAAGGGACGCAGAGGATCTCGGCCCCCTCCCGGACGAGCCGGCGGTAGAGGTTGCCGAACCGGAGGTCGTAGCAGATCGACAGCCCGAGTGTGCCGAGCGGCGTCCTGGTCACGACGGCGGCCGACCCAGGGGCGATCTGGTCCGACTCTCGGTAGCGGACCGACTCCGAGACGTCCACGTCGAACAGGTGGATCTTCCGGTAGGTCGCCTGCACCTGGCCGTCGGGGCCGAATAGCACGCTGGTGTTGTGGCACCGGGCCGGGTCGCGCTCGATCCGCTCGTTGAACGAGCCGAGCAGCAGGTGGATGCCCAGCGAACGGGCCAGATCCCCGAACCGCCGGCAGGTGGGGCCGTCGATCGGCTCGGCGAGGCGGACCTTCTCCGGCGCCGGGCCGAGGAAGTTCGTGTTCTCGGGCGTGGCGACGAGCGCGGCCCCGTACCCCGCGGCGCGTTCGACCAGCGAGCGGGCCTGCCGCCAGTTGGCCTCGGCGTCGGAGGTGGAGGTCATCTGCACGGCGGCGGCCAGGAACATGGTGCGGCCTCCTTCCGGCCGATCAGCGCTGGGGGCTCGGGCGGACGGCCTGCTGCCGGGCGTCGAGCCAGTCGATGATCTCCGGGAAGATCTCCTTCGGGGCGTGCCGGCTCCAGACGAGGTCGCAGTGGCCATAGTCGGCGACGTGCCCCTGGGAGCGGCCGAAGCGGAGGAAGGTCTTGTCGGCGCTGCCCATGGCCTCGTAGGTCTTCCACTTCGAGAACAGGTCGGCCAGGATGTCGCCGTCCCCGGCGACGAAGAGCGTGGGCGTGCGGATCTCCGGGAGGCCGGCGAAGTAGTCGATCGAGCCGTCCTCCGAGACTAACCGACCGGACTCCAGGTAGCGATCCATCTGCTTCAGGGCGCCGGGGCCGGGGTCTTCCAGGGTCGAGCCGTAGAAGCGGTCGACGGTCTCGCGGTCGACGTTGTCGGCCGAGTAGTAGAAGCGGTCGATCTGGTCCAGGCCCGGGGGCCGGGCGATGGACATCGGCCGGGCGATCCGGCTGGTGCTGATGGCCTTCATCAGCGTCCGGAGGCCCCGGTTGGCCTTGAGGACCCGCTTCGATTCGGGAGACTCCGACACGCAGGCCGGGCTGCCCATGGCCACGAAGTTGGCGATCCGGTCCGCGTGCTCCGAGCGCTCCAGGAAGGCGAACATCAGCATCCCTCCCAGGCTGTGGCCGACCCAGTTGACGCGGTCGTGGCCGGTCTGGGAATGGACGTAGTCGAGGATCGCCGGCACGTCGTAGAGCGCCTGGTCGTCCATCGTCCACTCGTCGTTGCCGTACTCGGGGATGATCGTCTGCCGGAGCCCCGCGTTCACCCAGCCGACGGTGCCATCCCGGTAGCTCGCCCCCGAGCCCCTCATGTCCACCAGGAACACCTCATACCCGCGCCCGGCGAGCTGCGAGGGCAGGTGGTCGTCGGTGATCGTCCAGAAGGTGCCGTTGAGGCCCAGGCCGTGGCAGAGGACGACCGGCAGGGCCCCCGGCTTCGGGTCGATCGGGTGATAATGGCGGACCCCGAGCATCCAGCCGTCGGCCGTCCGGGCGAAGCCGTCGCTGCACGGCCGGAGGTCCCGGTTGAGGTTCAGCCTCCGCAGCGAGGCGCACCCGAGGCTGCCGAGCGCCAGGACGCAACCCGCCACCACCGCCAGCACGATGCGATCCCTGCGCATCCGGCGAGGACTCCGTTCCCCGATCATCCGCATCACCACGGTTCGAATGGGCCTGCCCCATGCCGACTCGATCGCGCGGTCCGAACCCGGCTTGTTTGAGGGTGCCGCAGACCATACGATCCAACCGGAGATTGATCAAGGCGAAGCCCGGGGGTCGCGGGACGGCGACGGAATCGCGAGGGGGCGTCCCGGTCATCGACTCCCGAGTGCGGGTCGTCCCCCGATCGGCCCCGGATGCCCTGCCCGTCGAGATCGCCGGGGGAGACGACGTCCTCCCGGTCTCCCCTCCGGCGCCGCCCCGACCGTCGCCGTCGAGGACTCGATCGACTCCAAGCGGCTCGACCGGGTGCGGTTGCCCGCCGGTCTGCCGATCGAGGCGGACTCGGCCGCCGGGGGCCGCATCAAGGCCGTCGTCCGGCGGCATCATCATCGTAGGGACTAGCCCGGAGCGTGACATCGAACCCGCGACCATGATCTCGGCGCATTCCGTCTCGAAGTCGTTCGACGGCGGCCTGACCCACTCCGTCCGGGACCTGGACCTCGACGTCCGGGACGGGGAGCTCCTGGTGCTGCTCGGCGAGTCGGGCAGCGGCAAGACGACGACCTTGAAGATGCTCAATGGCCTGGTCGCCCCGACCTCCGGGACGATCGTCGTCGAGGGGGACGACATCGCCGGGGTCGATCAGGTGATGCTCAGGAGGAGGATCGGCTACGTCTTCCAGGGGATCGGCCTGTTCCCGCACCTGACCGTGGCCGAGAACGTGGCGCTGGTGCCCACGCTGCTCGGCTGGCCTCGGACGGAGCGCGAGGCCCGGGTCGACGAGCTGCTCGGCCTGGTGAAGCTCGACCCGAAGACCTACCGATCGCGGGCCCCGGCGGAGCTGTCCGGCGGCCAGCGGCAGCGGGTGGGGATCGCCCGGGCGCTGGCGGGACGGCCGAGGATCGTCCTCATGGACGAGCCGTTCGGGGCGCTCGACCCGATCACCCGGGACCACCTCCAGATGGAATACCTGAACATCCACCGGGAACTCGGGCTGACGACCGTGATGGTCACGCACGACATCACCGAGTCGCTGATCCTGGCCGACCGGATCGCCGTGATGAGCGCGGGGAGGCTGATCCGCCTGGGAGAGCCCGCCGACCTGGTCGCCGAGCCGGGCGTCCCCTACGTGGCCGAGTTGCTGGAGACCCCTCGACGCCAGGCCGAACGCCTGGGCAACCTGCTCGACCCCGCCGGGGGTGCCCGATGAACGACAACCTCGCCCGGCAGTTCGAGATCCTGCCGCTGAACCTGTCGCATCACCTGAAGATCACCGTGATCGCCCTGGCGATCGGCGTGGTCATCGGCCTGCCGCTGTCGATCCTGATCGCCCGCAAGAAGGCGCTGCGCTACCCGGTGCTGACGGCGATCGGCGTGATCCAGACCGTGCCCAGCCTCGCGCTACTGGCCCTGATGGTCCCGCTGATGGCGAAGCTCAGCGAGTGGAGCCTGAGCCTCTCCGGCACCGGCTTCTCGTTCTTCGGCCTCTACCCGACGGTGGCGGCCCTGTCCCTCTACAGCCTCCTGCCGATCGTCCGGAACTCGGTCACCGGGATCCTCGGCGTCGAGCCGACGCTCACCGAGGCCGCCCGGGGGCTGGGGATGACCGACCGGCAGGCCCTGTTCAGGGTCGAGCTGCCGCTGGCCCTGCCGGTGATCGTCGCCGGCCTGCGAACGGCCACGGTCTGGGTGGTGGGCACGGCCACGCTGGCGACCCCCGTCGGGCAGCGATCGCTGGGCAATTATATTTTCAGCGGATTGCAGACGCGCAACTGGCTCGCCGTCCTGTTCGGCTGCGTGGCCGCGGCGGCCCTGGCGGTGACGCTCGACTTCCTGATCGGCGCCCTCGAACGCGCCGCCGCCGAGCGGAGCAGGAAGCTCGCCGTCGCCGCGTTCGCCGGGCTCGCCCTGCTGTTCGGCGGCGGCCTGGTGGCGCCGACCCTGGTGGCGCAGTACCGGGGGACGGGCGGTTCGGACGCGGTGTCGATCGGCTCGAAGACGTTCACCGAGCAATACATCCTCGCCTCGCTGTTCCAGCAGACGTTCAACGACGCCGGGATCCCCTCCCGACGGGTGGAGAACCTCGGGTCGACCTTCGGCCTCGATGCGCTGGCCCAGGGGGAGATCGACGTCTTCGTCGACTACACCGGCACCATCTGGGCGAACTCGATGAAGCGCTCGGGCCCCGACGACCGCGAGCGGGTGCTCGCCGAGGTGACGGAATGGCTCTCCGCCGAACGAGGGATCCGGTCGCTCGGCAGCCTCGGCTTCGAGAACGCCTACGCCCTGGCCATGCGTCGCGACCAGGCCGAGGAACTCGGGATCGAGACGATCGCCGACCTCGCCCCGCACGCCTCGAAGCTCTCCATCGGCGGCGACTACGAGTTCTTCGAGCGGCCCGAGTGGCGGTCGATCCGGGACACGTACGACATCGACTTCTCCCGGGAGGACACCTTCGACTCCACGTTCATGTACCAGGCCGCCGCCACCGGCCAGGTCGACGTGATCTCCGCCTTCACCACCGACGGCCGCATCGACGCCTTCGACCTCGTCGTCCTCGACGACCCGCGGGGCGCCATCCCACCCTATGACGCCCTGCTCCTGCTCTCCCCTCGGGTGGCCGACCGGGAGGACGTGGCCGCCGCCCTCTCACCGCTCGTCGGCGAGATCGGCGAGGACCTGATGCGATCGGCCAACGGCCTGGTCGACCGGGACGCCGACAAGAAGCCCCCCTCCGCGGCGGCCCGGGAGCTTCGGGGGTGGATCCGGGAACGGTCCTCCTCCTCCCCGACACCGTGACGAGGCGCGAGCAGGCCACGACGCACTCGGGGACGGTTGGAGGGACGAGTCATGCGAATCCCACACCTTCGGGTCAGCGTCAGGGCATTGATGGCGATGGTGGCGGCCGTCGCGATCGCGCTCGTCACCTTCGTCGAGTTCCGGCAAGGCATCCCATCCCGGTCGGTTGTCCGGGGAATCCCCGCACGCTTCGAGCGGCTGGAATACGGGATGCCTCGCGCCGAGGCCCTGGCGATCCTGGGGCTAGACCGGTCGTGGCTCAGGGGGGGAATTAGCGCGATCAGGGGAATGACGTTCGGCAAATACCATGGGTATTCGGAATCCTATTCCGTCCGCCCGGATCGGATCGTTACCGTGGACGCGAAGGTGGATGGGAAACCGGCCCGGGTCCAGATCCTCCAGCCGACTGGCGGGCTGCACTTGAGATTCGATCGGGACGATCCCGCGGAGTTCTCCACGATGAGGACAAGCGATTCGGATCGGATCACCTATGCAAGCTTCTACCGCGACGGCCGAACGCTGGCCGAGCTGTCCCGGGATCGGGGGTCGCATTGAGCGGTCCCGGCCCGTTGGCCTCGGGAAAGACCTTTCGACGACCGGAGCGAAATCATGACGACCACCGCCGAGCAACTCACGAAGAAGAAGTGTGCCCCCTGCGAGGGAGGCGTCCCGCCCCTGTCCTCGAAGGAGGCTCAGGAGCTGGCCTCGAACGTTGAGGGCTGGGCCATCTCGGCCGACGGCAAGGTCATCCGCCGGGAATGGACGGCGAAGAATTTCGTCGCGGCGATGGCGTTCCTGAACAACGTCGCCGAGCTGGCCGAGGAGGAGGGGCATCACCCCGACCTGCACCTCGTCGGCTACCGGAACCTGGCGATCGAGCTGACGACGCACGCCATCGGCGGGCTGTCGGAGAACGACTTCATCCTGGCGGCGAAGATCAACCGGGTCCCCGTCGCGACGAAGGGCTGAGGCCGAGGAAGTCCCCGATCCCCGACCGCACCCGGCCGAAGAATCCCTGAAGGGGGGGGGCCGGCTCGACAGTCACCGTCCGGGGCGGATCGGCCGGGAGGACGACCCGGCGGGGGGCCGACGCGGGGGGGCTCTGGAGCCGGGTCAGCCGGGGGGAGCCGTCCGGGTCGGCCTTGCCCGGGGCGACCCGGGCGAGGAACTGGCGGTTGAGCGTGGCGAGGTCGGCCCGGATCGACTCCGAGAGCGCCGGGGAGATGCCCGGGTCGGTGCGAAGCCGATCGAGGTGCGCCACCAGCTCGTCACGGCCGGGGCCGTGCAGCAGGAGCAGGGTCCAGGCCCAGGCTTCTCGGTAGTCGGTCGGGCTCATGGCGGCCACGTCGTCGAGCGCTTCGAGGCGCGCCAGATCCGGCCGCCAGCCGTCCCGATAGGCCGAGGCGAGCTTGCGGAACCGGGCGACGGCCTCCGGGGCGAGCGTCCCCGGCTCGACCTCGAAGTACTCGGCGAGTCCCTCGTCGAGCCAGAGCGGCACCTCGCCCCCGGCCCGGTGGAGCAGCGCGTGGGTGGCCTCGTGGCGGAGGTCCTCCTCGAGGTGCTCGCCCCGGGCGGTGTAGACGGCCGCCTCCTCGCCGGCGGCCAGGAAGAAGGCGCGACGGGTGGGGAGCTCGGGGTGGTGGAAGGTGAGGAACGTGGTGAAGGCGTGCTCATCATCGAGGATGTACACGTCGATCGGCGGGTCGGCGTCCGGGGCCCGGAGGCCGAGCACGCGCCCCAGCCTGCCCTCCAGGCCGGCCAGTGCCTCCAGGGCGGGGTCGTCCTCCTCGATCGGCACGTTCGAGGAGACCCGGAACGCGCCGACCCGGGCCTGGTGCCGCGTCGGGATCAGCGGGTTGCCGGTCGATCCGATCGCCGGATCCCGGGTCGGAAGCGTGGAACACCCGGTCGCGGCGAGGATCCCCAGGACGAGGACGAGGCGGGCGATCCGGGCCGGGGGGGACGGCCGGTCCGGGGCCGGGGTCGGGCGATCGGAGCGGGATCGTCGCGTCATCGGGGGCGGCCCTCCTCGCCGGGGGTGTGGAATCGGTCGGGTGCGGAGCAGCTCGGCATTCGGGTTCAGGACATCGGGCGGCCCCGCCGCCGGTTCCGGGCGCGCTTGCGGTCGATCCGGCGGGAGATTCGCCGCCAGGTCGCTTTCCAGCGACCGGCCGCCGCCTCGTGCTGGGGCAGGTACGCCCGCAGCAGGCGGAGCGAATCGGTCCTCGACCACCCCGGCTGTTCCGCCAGGCTGGCGAGCAGGCGGGCGAGGTTCTGGATCCGGCGATCCTCCGGCAGCGGGCTGATGAGCCGGACGCCCACCAGGTCGATCAGGCTCAGGCTCGGCCGGGTCGCCCCGGGGTCCCCCTCGATCAGGATATTCGACGCCTTCAGATCCCGGTCGGACAGGCAGCGCTCGTGCAGGTCCCGGAGCAGCCGGCCGAGCGACGAGGCGAGCCGTCGACGGATCGCCAGTTGATCCCCCTCGGGGAGACTCGGCAGCGCCTCCCGGAGGAAGTCGGCCAGCGTCGTCGACGGCTCGGCCTTGACGGTCATCAGGTACGTCTCGGTCGGCCCGGCCGGCAGCCGGATCGGCCCCCGTCGCCCATCTCGGCCGAGGACGAGCAAGTCGGGGGGGGTCGGAAGCCCCCGGCTCCGGAGGTGGTGGTTCGCCCGCCAGGCCCGCCAGGCCCGGGACGGCCGGACGGTCGTCAGGAGGGCTTCGAGCCGCTTCTTGCGGTTGAATCGCTTGTAGACGACCCGGGTCGGCCGGCCGCCGACCGGCAGGGTCAGCTCGGCGACCGTGGTCGTCCGGGAGTGTTTCAGGAGCACGGCCGAGGGGTCGGAGAACGGCGCGTCCGGGTCGTCGAGCAGGGAATGGAGCGTCGTGGCGTCGATGGATCGGCCGGAGACGACCCAGCGGTCCCGGCGTCGGATCGCCTCGAAGTCCTGGTTCGAGCCGACGCAGCGGCGGGCCCGTCGCCTCCAGAGCCGCTCGGCCCAGCGCCGGGTCAGGCCGACGACGCGTCGGGAGAAATGGGCCAGGTCGCCGATCTCGCCGCCCCGGGCCTCGACGTAGGCGTCGAGGAACCGCTGCCGATCGGCCCGCGAGGCCAGCAGCAGCGAGGCGTGGTTGAGTCGGGCCAGGTTCGAGGCCGCCTGGGGGGGCCCGAGCGGCTTGCCCAGTCGGAGGGCGTCCAGGTCGATCATCGCCAGCCGGGGGCGGTCGCCGTCGTCGAGCCGGAGCAGCAGATTCCCCGGGTGGAAGTCGTCGTGCCTCATGCCGCAGGCGTGCAGGCGGGCGGTGAGCGCGCCGAGCGCCACCGTCACGCGACGCCGGACGATCGCCGCCCGGCGGGGGGGCATGGCCGGCAGGTCGTCCCGGAGGAAGCGGTCCAGCGGGGTGGCGTCGGCGATCTCCGGGGAGATCAGGAAGTTCTCGAACAGGAACCTCCGGACCCGACGCTCCCCCAGGGCCACCGGGCGGATGGTCGGCACGCCGATCCGCGCCAGCATCCGGGCCCGCTTCCCCTCGTTCCGGCCCTTGCCGCGGCGGAACCACTGGCGGAGCACCTCGCGCCAGGTGGGCACGAGGAACTGCTTGACGTAGATGGCGCCGGTCGGCAACGCCACCCGCCAGACGACCCGGTGCGGGCCCGACTTGACCGTCTCGACCAGCCCGAGGTCGCGCCACTCGTCCAGCCGGAGCCTCCCGTCGGGCGTCAGCAGGACGCCTCGCCACTCCGGGAGGACCCACCAGCCGACCTCCCCGGCATGGGCCCATTCCCAGTCCGGGGGCTGGAAGATCCGGCCCTCGGGCCCGGGGGCCGTCGGACGGGCTTCCGGCCGGGTCCGGGGCGATTGGTCGATCGTGCTCATCGCCGAGAGCCCCCGGCCGGTCCCGGGCGACACGCGCCACGGACATCCCCCGGCCCGAGGCGGGGCCGGGGCGTCGAGCCGACCGCCCGGCCCGTCACCACCTCGGCGAACCGGGACGCCCAGCGGTCGGCCGAGAAATCCCGCTCGACCGCCCCCCGGGCCTCCCGGCCCAACCGGCGCCGGAGGTCGGCATCGTCGGCGAGCCGGCCGACGGCGACGAGCCAGTCGTCGTCCGAGTCGACCAGGAATCCCGACCGGCCGTTCGCCACCATCTCCCCGTGCACGCCGACCGGGTTGGCCACGACGGGCAGGCCCGCGGCGAGGTACTGGAGCACCTTGAGGCCGCACTTGCCCCGGCTCCAGGGGTCGTCCGGCGTCCAGGAGACCCCCGCGTCGCACTCCGCCAGGGCGGCGGCCTCGGTCGCCTCGGACCAGGGGACGAACTCGACGGGCATCGCCCCCAGGTCGGGGGCCCGGTCGCTGATGACCCTCATCCGGATGCCCGGCACCTCCCGGGCGATCCGGTCCCAGAGGTCCCGGCGTCCCTCGATCCCCCGCATCGTGCTCGACGAGCCGATCCATGCCAGTCGGACCGGGGCGCCCGGCGCGTGCTCCCGGATCGGATAGCGGGCGGGGTCGACGCAGGTGGGGATGCGATGGACGGCCCCCTCGCCGGCCCCGGCGCGCAGCGCCCGGCCGGCGAGGAAATCGTTGCCGGCGATCACCGCGTCGGCCCGCCGGGCGAGCCGGGAGAATCGGGCCCATCGGGAGGCGCTCTGCTGCCCCCGGGGGTGGTAGGAGTCCCGCCAGAAGACGGCGTCGTCGAGGTCGAAGACGAGTCGCCGGCTCGACCGTCGGAGGACCTCGAACTCCCAGGCCGAGGGCAGCTTCCGCTGGAGGATCACCGCGTCGAATCGCCGGGCCCCCCGCAGTTGCGCCGGTCTGGCGACCGGCCCCCGGGCGAGCCCCTCCACCGCCAGCGACCACCCGAGGCCCGCCAGGGCGGCCTCGAAGGGCCGGATCCGGTATCGGCAACAGACGTGGTCGGGGGACTCGACCAGTGCCAGGGCCTTCATGCCGTCCTCCCTGACGGATCTCGACCGATGCCGGGGGGTCGCCACGGCGGGGCTCGGACGATGGGTGGCCGCGATCTTAGCCGATCGGCCGATCCTGCCAAGGCGGATCCGGAGGGGGGATCCCACCCGGAGACGGGGAGAAGCCAGCCGAAAGGGCGGTCCGGGGTCCCCGAGCGATGCCCGGTCCTCCCCCGATCCCTCCGCGACTCCGCGACTCCGGATGAGATCCCGACCCTCTCCGGCGCAGGGCCGTTGTCGCGGGCGCCCCCGGTGGTACATTCGGGGGAATTCGGATCGCCGCCCGGAGGGCCGGGCGGCGGACGGATACTCTTCCCGAATCGAATCGAGCGAGCCTCTCCATGTCGATCAACCGCCGAGAGTTCGTCGCCGCCGGCCTGGCCGCCGGCGCCTCCCTGGGGGCCGCCTCCCCCGCCGCCGCCGGGCAGGACACCTCCGGAGAGGCCCCTCATCACGACTTCAGGCTGAAGTACGCGCCGCACTTCGACATGTTCCGCGCCCACGCCCCCGGCGGGGTGATCGACGAGCTGAAGTTCATCAAGGACGTCGGCTTCCGCGCCCTCGAGGACAACGGCATGATGCGGCGGCCCGTCGAGGAGCAGGAGCAGATCGCCCGGGAGATGGGGCGACTGGGCCTGGAGATGGGGGTCTTCGTCGCCACCGGGAGCTTCGAGGAGCCGACCTTCGCCTCCGGGAACCCCGACTCCGCCGAGAAGGTGCTGGCCGACGTCAAGCAGGCCGTCGAGACGGCCAAGCGGGTCAACGCGAAGTGGACCACGGTCGTCCCCGGCATCTTCGACCACCGCTTGCCGCTGGACTACCAGACGGTGAACGTCGTCGAGCTGCTCAAGCGCTGCTGCGACCTCTGCGAGCCGAGCGGCCTGGTCATGGTCCTGGAGCCCCTGAACCATTACGCCAACCACCCCGAGCTGTTCCTCTGGCAGATCCCGCAGGCGTACCTCGTCTGCAAGTCGGTCGGGCACCCGTCTTGCAAGATCCTCTTCGACATGTACCACCAGCAGATCAGCGAGGGGAACATCATCCCCAACATCGACACCGCCTGGTCCGAGGTCGCCTACTTCCAGACGGGGGACAACCCCGGCCGGAAGGAGCCGACCACCGGCGAGATGAACTATCGGAACATCTTCAAGCACATCCACGGGAGGGGCTTCGACGGCATCCTCGGCATGGAGCACGGCAACTCCCGCCCCGGCAAGGAGGGCGAGCTCGCCGTGATCAACGCCTACATCGAGTGCGACTCGTTCTGACCCCGGCCCTCGAAGGGGCGGGCCGCACCCCGACGGCCCGCCCCGATCCCGCGCCCGACCCCGACGCGGGATCGGGCCGCACCCCCCGGCCGCTTCCCCCGCTGAGGACCGGACCATGCACCACTTCCGAGGACGGCTGCTCGACGGGCCCGAGCCCTGCCTCTCGCCCGCCAACGTCTACATCGAGTACCTCGGCGCCCAGGACGGGACGAAGCCGAACTGGAACGGCTACCTCGTCGTCTCGGAGGAGGACGCCGTCCGCCCGGGCATCATGTACACACTCATGCTGGAGGACGGCCGGACCGGGGATCTCGCCATCGACCACGTCTCCCCCGACGCCGACGCCCCCGGCCGCTTCCGCGCCGTCTTCGCCGGGGAGAGCCCACTGGCCTGACGGCCCGCCGCCCGCCCCCCCTGCACCGAGGCCGAGCACCGTGTCACGCCCCCGACGCCCCCACCGCCGACGTCCTCGAGCCCGGAGGCTCCGGTCACGCCCGGCGAGGGACGGCTGGTCGCTGGAGGGACTCGTCTCGGAACTCCTGGGGCGGCTGGACGCCCTCCTCCCCCCCCTCCCGGGGGATCCCCCGCTCGGGCGGCTCTACCGGATCGTCGACGCCTGGGCGGCCGAGCGGGACGCCATGTGGAGGCGACGATCGGCCGACGCCGGCCTGCCGATCGCGCCGGAGCCCGCCTGCGCGACGGGATGTGCCCACTGCTGCTACCAGCACGTCGCCGTGACGGGGCTGGAGGCCCTGACCCTGGCCGATTACGTCCGGGGCCGCTGGTCGGCAGAGGAAGTTGCGGCCCTTCGTGCCCGGCTCGAGGGCGAGTCGGCCCGGTTCCGGCAGATCGCCGACGACCCGAAGGCGCTGGCCCGGGTCCGGAGGCCCTGCCCGCTGCTCGACGAGGCGGGGGGCCGATGCCGGGCCTACGAGGCCCGCCCGGTGAACTGCCGGCGGGAGAACTCGACCGACGTCGAGATCTGCCGGCGCTACCGGGCCGATCCCGAGGTCGAGGATTCTTCGCTCCGACTGGTCCGCTATGATGTCATCTGGGGGGCCGCCCGGGTCGCCCTGTCGCGATGGACGGCGGGGCACCTCGACCCGGGCTCGATGATGCCGCTGGACGTGGCCCTCGCCTCGGCGCTCGGGGGGGTTGATGCCCCCGCCGGCCGGATCCGGGGGGACGGCGGCGGATCGACCGACTGTGATGTGGAATCATGAGCAAATCCCAGACACCCACCTCCCCGACCGCTCGGGGCCGCCGGACCCGGGAGACGATCCTGCGGGCGGCGACCGACCTGTTCCACTCGAAGGGGGTCCACGCCACGAGCGTCGACGACATCCTGGAGGCCTCCGGGACGGGCAAGGGGCAGTTCTACCACCACTTCGGCAGCAAGGAGTCCCTCGTCCGGGCCGCCCTGAGGGACCGGGCCGACCGCGTCTTCGAGTCCCAGGGGGCGCTGCTCGCCGGGCTCGGGTCGTGGGACGGGCTCCGGGACTGGTTCGAGGCGATGGCCGCCTCCCACGACCTCCGGTGCTGCCCCGGCTGCCCCATCGGCCGGATCGCCTACGAGATGGCGGACCACGACCCGGAGGTCCGGGAGGAGATCGAGCGCTACTTCGGGCGCTGGCGGGGCCACCTCGGCCGGGGCCTCTCGACGATGCGGGCCGCCGGCCTGCTCCGGGCCGACGCCGACCCCGAGGCCCTCTCCGAGTTCTGCCTCGCCGCGATCCAGGGCGGCATCCTGCTGGCGAAGACCCGAGGGTCGGTGGCCCCCCTGCGGACCGTGGTCGACCAGCTCCTGGGGCACCTGCACTCCTACGGGGCCCGCCCCGCCGATCGCGCCTGATCCCCCGCCCGGCCGAACCGCCTCGCGGCGACGGGGGGCGGGCAATAGACTGGACGGGGGACGATCCGGGATCCGAAGGGGTGGGGTCAGCGGGGGCGGGGCATGGCGACGGCGATCGGCGATCGAGCACCGGCGGCGGTCCGGTTACGGGAGAGCGACAACGTGGCCGTCGCGGCCAGGGGGATCCCGCAGGGGGCCGCCGTCCCGGTCGACGGCCTGGAGGTCGAGGCCCGGGGGCCGATCCGCCCGGGGCACAAGATGGCCGTGGTCGACATCCCGGAAGGGGCCCCCGTGCTCAAGTACGGGCAGATCATCGGCTTCGCCTCGGTCGCCATCCCCGCCGGGACCTGGGTGCACGTCCACAACGTCCGGGCCGACCTGTTCGAGCGCGACTATGCCTTCGCCTCGGAGCGGCCCGAGGCCCCGGTCGCCGACCGTCTGCGCACCTTCCCCGGCTTCCTCAGGCCCGACGGCCGGGTCGGCACGAGGAACTACCTGGCGGTCATCAGCACGGTGAACTGCTCGGCCAGCGTCTCGAAGTACGTGGCCGACCGCTTCCGGGACGGCTCCTGGAAACGCGAATATCCCAACCTCGACGGCGTCTTCGCCATCACCCACAAGGGGGGCTGCGGGCTCCAGTTCGAGGGGCCCGACCACCGGCAGCTCCAACGCGTCCTGGCCGGATTCGCCAACCACCCGAACGTGGCCGGTTACGTCCTGATCGGCCTCGGCTGCGAGGTCGGCTTCGCCGGCCACCTGGTCGAGTCCCGGGACCTCGTCACCCTGGGGAGCGCCCGGGAGGGCGGCCGTCCGGTCGATCCCGCCCGCCCCCGGGTCCTGAACATCCAGGAGGAGGGCGGCATCGCCCGGACGGTCGAGGCGGCCGTCGAGGCCGTCCACCGCCTGATGCCCGCCGCCAACGACTGGCGAAGGACGGAGCAACCGGCCTCGAAGCTCGTCGTCGGCCTGGAGTGCGGCGGCTCCGACGGGAACTCCGGGGTTACCGCGAACCCCGCCCTCGGCGTGGCCGCCGACCTGATCGTGGCCCAGGGGGGCTCCGCCGTCCTCGCCGAGACGCCCGAGATCTACGGGGCCGAGCACCTGCTCACGCGACGGGCTGTCAGCGAGGAGGTCGGGCGGAAGCTGGTCGATCGCATCAAATGGTGGGAGTGGTACACCGGCGTCTTCGGGGCCGAGATCAACAATAACCCCTCCCCCGGTAACAAGGAGGGGGGGCTGACGACGATCTACGAGAAGTCGCTCGGCGCCGTGGCCAAGGGGGGCTCGACCGCCCTGGTCGACGTGCTCGGGTACGCCGAGCCGATCACCAGGCCCGGCTTCCTGTTCATGGACACCCCCGGCTACGACCCGGTGAGCCTGACCGGCCTGGCCGCGGGGGGGTGCAACGTGCTCGTCTTCACCACCGGCCGGGGGAGCGTCTCCGGCCTGAAGCCGACCCCGACGGTGAAGGTGGCCACGAATACCCCGATGTATGACCGGCTCCGGGAGGACATGGACCTCGACGCCGGGACCGTGCTGGCCGGGGAGCCGGTCGAGTCGGTCGGCCGACGCCTGTTCGACCTGATCCTGGACGTGGCCGGCGGCTCGCAGACGAGGAGCGAGTCGGCGGGCGTCGGCGAGGAGGAGTTCGCCCCGTGGTCGATCGGGCCGACGCTCTGACACCCCCGCCGGGCCCGGGCCGGGGGCCCTGGGCGGTCGCCCTGGTCGCCGTCTTGCAACTGGCCGCGCTGATCTGGCTCCTCGCCGTCCCGCTGCCGAGCGTCGAGGCCCAGCGCCTCGACGCCCGGGCCCGGGCCGGCGACGGTCCGGGAGGGGCGTCCGGTCTCCCCAGCCTCCGCAGGGGGGACTTCCTGCTCACCGCCGACGACCACCTCTCGCGGGCGCTGGCGAATCTCTCCGATGCGGGACACCTCCGCCAGCGGCTGCCGATCGTGCTCGCCGCCCTGCTGATCGGCGGGGCCGCCCTCGCCCTGGGGGACGTGACGATGCGGGGCCTCGGCCTGGCCTCGAGCTTCCCGGGGCTGGCCCGGTGGCCGCTCGCCTTCGCCTCCGGCTCGACCCTGCTGGCGAGCCTCACCCTGGGGGCGGGCCGGCTCGGCTGGCTCTCGCCCCGGCCGACGAGGATCGGCCTGGGGCTGCTGCTGGTGGCCTGGTTGGCCAGCCGGCTTCGCGTCCTCTTGCCCATGCGTGAGGCCTCCCGACCCGATCCCCCGTCCTCGGGGGGGGGGCCGGAGACCGGGTGAGGGACCCGTCGACCGGGCGCAAGGCCCGTCGTCCCCGAACTCTTCCCGCATTTCGACCCCCTCCCCGCGTCCGGCGAGGTGGGGCCGGACCGGGCCGGCGCTTCCCCTGGCCCCTGGTCGGGCTCGGCCTGATCCTCGGCCCGGTGCTCGGCCTGATGGCCCTGGGGGCGATGCAGCCGACGATCGAGTTCGACGCGCTGGAGTACCACCTCCAAGGGCCCAAGGAGTATTACCAGGCCGGGCGGATCGCCTTCCTGCCGCATAACGTCTATACGAGCATGCCGTCGGGCGTGGAGATGCTCCACCTGCTGGGGATGACCGTGCTCGACGACTGGTGGCTCGGCGCCCTGGCCGGTCAGCTCCTGGTCGCCGCCTTCGCCCCGGCGACGGCCGCCCTCGTGGCCGCGACGGCCCTGCGGTGGGGCTCCCCCCGGGCGGCCTGGTTCGCCGCCCTGGTCTACCTGACGACCCCCTGGGTCTTCCGCCTGGGGACCTTCCCGTTCGTCGAGGGCCCGCTCTGCGGTTTCCATGCGGCCCTGGTGTTCGTGGCGGCGTCGGGGTGGACGGCCCGGGAGGGTCTCGGCCCCCGACCCTGGGCCCCCTGGGGGTTCGCGGGGTTGCTGGCGGGGGGGGCGATGGCCTGCAAGTACCCGGGGCTCGTCTCGGCGGTCGTGCCGTTCGGCCTCGTGGCGGCGGCCGAGGCGGGGCGTCGTCGGTCGTGGCGGATCGCGGCGGCCTTCGCGGTGGGGGTGGCGGTGGGGGTGGGGCCCTGGCTGATCCGCAACCTGGCGGACACCGGGAACCCGGTCTACCCGCTCGCCTTCGGGATCTTCGGCGGGCTCGACTGGGATCCCGGGCTCGACGCCAAGTGGTGGGCCGCCCACGGCCCCCGGCCCGCCACCGGCGGGGCCCTCGCCTCGGCCGTGATCGACGTAGCGGGGCGGTCCGACTGGCACTCGCCGCTTTATCTGCTGCTCGTGCCGCTGGCGTTCCTGAGGAGGGGATCCCGGGGGTTTGCCGCCGTCCTGGGGGCGTATGTCCTGTACCTGTTCGCCACCTGGTTCCTGTTGACCCATCGGCTCGACCGCTTCTGGCTCCCGCTCCTGCCGGCGGCGGCGGTGCTGGCGGGCCTGGGGGCCGACTGGACCCGATCACGCCCCTGGCCGGGATGGCTGGCGCTGGTCACGGCCCTCCCCGTCCTGGCCAACCTCGTGTTCATCACCACGCCGCTCTGCGGGCCGACCGACGGGACGGGCGACCTGGGCCGCCTCCGACGGGCGGCCGCCGAGGCCGCGAATCCGCCGCTGGCCCGGCTCGACGCGAGCCTGCCGCCCGGCGCGAAGCCCCTGCTCGTCGGCCAGGCGGGAGTCTTCCCGGTCGACCGGCCGGTGCTCTACAACACCGTCTTCGACCGGGAGCGGATCGAGGGGATCGTCGCCGGCAGGTCGCCGGGGGAGATCCGTGCGCAGTTGGACCGGATGGGCGTGACCCACGTCTATGTCGACTGGGTCGAGATCGCCCGGCACGACCGGCCGGGGGGTTATGGGTTCTCTCCCGCCGTGACCCGGGGCCTGTTCGACGACCTCGAGGACTCCGGGGTGCTGGCCCCCCCGGTCGCGATGGGCCCGGACCACCTCCTCTACCGGGTGCTCGGGCCCCCCCGGCCCGGCCCCCAGGATGCCCGATCGCCATGACCGCCCAGACCGACCCGAGACCCACCGCCGACGACACCTCCCCTTCCCCCGACGCCGGCCGACGGCCGACCGCCAGGCGGATTGTCCTGGGGACCTTCGGTTCCCTGGGGGACGTCCACCCATACGTCGCCCTCGCCCGGGAGCTGAAGCGACGGGGGCACCGGCCGAGCATCGCCACCAGCGCATACTGGCGGCCGAAGGTCGAGCAGGAGGGGATCGATTTCTCCCCGGTCCGCCCCGATGCCCCCGACCCCGACGCGATGCACGACCTGATGGCCCGCCTCTTCGACCCCCGGCGGGGGCCGAAGGTGGTCATCTCCGAGGTGATGATGCCGAGCCTCCGGGAGTCCTTCGAGGACACCCGGGCCGCCGCCGAGGGGGCCGACCTGCTGGTCTCCCACCCTCTGACCTTCGCCGTCAGGCTGGTGGCCGAGGCCGGGGGGATCCCCTGGGCCTCCTCGGTCCTGGCGCCGATGTCCTTCCTCTCGGCCTTCGACCCGCCCACCCTGCCCGCCGCCCCCGCGCTGTCGGGGCTCCGGAGGCTGGGCCCCAGGTTCCACCGGCCGTTGTTCCGGGGCTTCCGACTCCTGGTGGCCCCCTGGGAACGCCCCTGGCGCCGGCTGAGGGCCGAGCTGGGGCTGCCCCCGACGGGCGAGAGCCCGGTCTTCGAGGGCCAGCACGCCCCGGATCTCGTGCTGGCGATGTTCTCGAAGCTCCTGGGTGCCCCCCAGCCCGACTGGCCCCCGAACGCCGTGGTCACCGGCTTCAGCTTCTTCGACCGGGACTCGGCCGAGGACGACTCGCCGGAGGAGCTGCTCCGGTTCCTCGACGACGGCCCCCCCCCGGTCGTCTTCACCCTCGGGTCGTCCGCCGTCTGGGCGCCGGGCCGATTCTTCAACGAGAGCCTGGGGGCGGTCCGCCGGCTCGGCTGCCGGGCCATCCTGCTGACCGGCCCCGAGGGGGCCAACGCCCGGCCCTCGGGCCTACCCCCGGGGGTGCTGGCCACCGGGTACGCCCCGTATTCAGGCCTCTTCCCCCGCTGCGCCGCCATCGTCCACCAGGGGGGGGTGGGCACGACCGCCCAGGCGATGAGGGCCGGCCGGCCGATGCTGGTCGTCCCCCACGGGTTCGACCAGCATGACAACGCCGATCGGGTCTCCCGGCTCGGCATCGCCCGGACGCTCTCCCGGCCCCGCTACACCGCGTCCCGGGTGGCCGACGCACTTCGCCCGCTGCTCGACGACCCGGGCTTCGCCTCCCGGTCGGCCGAGGTCGGCCACCTCGTCCGGGCCGAGGACGGGCCCGCCGCCGCCGCCGACGCCATCGAGGCCCTCGTGTCTCGGGGGCGGGCGGCCCGCTAGTCCCGGACGCGGAGCGATCGGCCCGCGTGTTCTTATTTTGGCGGTCAACGGAGGGGGGCACTGCCCGGCGACATGGACGAGTTGACGATCGTGACCGGCGGCGCCGGGTTCATCGGGAGCCACCTGGTCGACCGGCTGGCGGGCCGGGGGCATCGGGTCCGGGTCGTCGAGCGGCCGGGTGCCGACGTGTCGCACCTTCCGCCCGGGGTGGAGGTGGTCTTCGCCGACATCAGGGACCGGGCCGCCGTCGGCCGGGCGATGGCCGGGGGCCGTCGGGTCTACCACCTGGCGGCCAACCCGAACCTCTGGGTGCGGGACCGCCGGGAATTCGACGCGGTCAACCACCGGGGGACGGTCCACGTGCTCGACGCCGCGCTGGCGGGGGGGGCCGAGCGGGTGCTGCATTGCAGCACCGAGAGCATCCTGACCCGGGCCCGGGCCTCCGGGCCGATCGCCGAGGACGTGCAGGTGACCGAGCGGGACGCGGTCGGCCCGTACTGCCTGTCCAAGCTCCGGGCCGAGCGCGAGGCGATGGACCGGGCCCGGGCCGGGGCGCCGGTGGTGGTCGCCAACCCGACGATGCCGGTCGGCCCCGGAGACCGGGGCCCGTCGCCGCCGACCCGGCTGCTGATGGATTTCTGCAACGGCCGGCTGCCCGCGGTCATGGACTGCACGCTGAACCTGATCGACGTCCGGGACGTGGCCGAGGGGCTCCGGAGGGCGATGGAGGTCGGCAGGCCGGGCCGGCGGTACTTGCTGGGCGGGGAGAACCTCTCCCTGCTCCGCCTGCTGGGACTGATGGGGGAAATCTGCGGCGTCCGGCCCCCTCGGCTCCGGGTCCCCTACGCGGTTGCGATTGTCTCTGCTTATGTGAGCGAATTCTATGCCGATCACCTCGGGGGGGGGGCGCCGCAGGCGACGGTCACGGGCGTCCGGCTGACGAGGCGGTCGATGCACTTCGACGCGTCGAGGAGCCTGCAGGAGTTGGGGCTCTCCCCGAGGCCGATCCGCTCGTCGCTGGGCGAGGCGGCCCGATGGCTCTCGGATCGCGGGGCCATCCCCCCGCTGCGGGGAGGGGCGGTATGCGAATTGCCCCGAACTTTATCGAAATCTTCTTGACGGGTCGCCCGGGCGGTGGAGAATAACTTGGCATCCTCTGGTGCACTGATCGCCGGCAACGCCCCGCACTTCGCCTGTCCGACCTCCTCGGGGAAACGGATTTTCTTGGTGGATCCGGCTGGAGGGCCCGGCTAGAATGCGTGACAATGATTTTGTAGTCGCTGATGGCCAGCCCCCCCGGGCTGTTGAACACGCTCATGACCGTCCGGGCGGTCGAGGGCTTAGTCTCATGCCCATTCGCCTGGTAGCCCTCGACGAGGGGCCCGACATCACGATCGATCGGGCCATGCTCATCGTCGGACGCCATCCCCAGTGTGACGCGCGGCTCGATTCCATCCGGGTCTCCCGCCGCCATTGCTGCATGATGCAGGACAAGGAGAATGTGGTGGTGCGCGACCTGGGCAGCACCAACGGCATCCGCATCAACGGGCAGCGGGTGGAGGAGGGGAAGCTCCGTCCGGGGGATGAGCTGTCGATCGCCCACATCCGATTCCGGATGGAGGCCGGCCACGCCGAGGAGTTGACGCTGGCCGAGACCATCCCGGCGGACCACGCCTCCCCCTCCCGGATTCTCCCGGGGAGGGGCCTGCCGCCGGTGCCCGGGCCGCTGCCCGCCCCGGAGAATCCGCTGGCGGCCGCGGTCCGGGAGCTGCTCCCGGCCGCGATGGCCGACCGATGCCGCATCCAGGTCATTGTCCAGATGCCCCAGGATGAGAGCGTCGCCTCCGGCCCCGAGCCGGATCCGGACGCCGAGGCCCAGACCCCGGAATCCGACGACCCATGCCCGCCCGACTCGTCCCTCTCAGCCCGGGGCTGACCCGGCCGATTCCCCTGGAACGGCCCGTCTTGCTGGTCGGCCGACACCTGGAGTGCGACGCCCAGATCCCCCACCCTCGCATCTCCCGGCGCCACTGCTGCGTCGTGCAGGTCGCCGATCGCCTGGTCATCCGCGACCTCGGCAGCCGGACCGGCGTCCGGGTCAACGGCGTCCCGATCGACGAGGCGGCCCTCGAGCACGGTGATGAGGTGGCCATCGGCCCGATCCTCTTCCGGCTGGAATGCCCCGACCCGGCCGCCCAGGCCGCCCGCCCGCCGTCGGTCGGCCCCCCCCCCCGGCGGACGACGGCGACCTGATGCCGCTGGACGAGCCTTGAACGACTTTTCTGAAAAGCAACCCTTGATCCGTCCGGCGTCCGGAGGCGATAATCGCCCCGGGGCCGGGATCGGCCCCGTCGCCGGCTCGCGCTCGATCCGAGGCATGCAAGCCTGATCGGATCGGGCGGCTCGACGAGGATCCGGACCATGTCCCGAGACGACACCGATACGGACCTGGATTCCGAGCCCGCCCCGGACTGGTCCTCGTCCCTGCCGACCTCGCCGATCGGCGACGAGTCGCCTCCGCGGGACCTCCACGGGCTGGTCTCCCTGCTGAAGTCGCTCGACCGGGCCGGCACGATCGGCCCCCTGGGCGCAGGGCCGGCCGGCCCGGACGGGGAGTCGACCGCCCTGCTCCTCGAGCTCGGGGAGTGCCTGAGGCAGGCGATCGGCACCTGGCCCCGCCCGAGGGACCGCGGCGAGGGGGGGCCGCGTCGGATCGGCCGGTTCGAGTTGCTGGAGGAACGCGGCCGGGGCGGCTTCGGCATCGTCTACCGGGCCTTCGACCCGCTGCTCCGGCGGGTGGTCGCCCTGAAGGTGCCGAAGGTCGAGGGCCTCGCCCTGCCCGAACTCCGTCGCCGGTTCCTCCGGGAGGCCCGGGCCGCGGGCGCCCTCGAGCACCCCAACATCGTGCCGGTCTTCGAGGCCGGCGAGGACGGGCCGCTCTGCTTCCTGGCGGCCGCCTTCGTCGACGGCCCGACCCTCTCCGCCTGGCTCCGGCAGCGGATCGATCCCCTCCCCCCGGGGGACGCGGCCGCGTTGACGGCCGAGATGGCCGAGGCGGTGCAGCATGCCCACGACCGGGGGGTCCTGCACCGCGACCTGAAGCCCGGGAACGTGCTGCTCCAGGGGGTCGACGGCGGCGGGGTGAACCCCGGGCTGCCCACCCCCCGGCTGGCCGACTTCGGCCTGGCCAAGCTGATCCGGGAGGCCGGCGAGGAGTCCAGGAGCGGCGTGCCGATGGGCTCCCCCTCGTACATGAGCCCCGAGCAGGCCGCCGGCAGGCACCGGGAGGTCGGCCCGGCGGCCGACGTCTACGGCCTGGGGGCCATCCTCTACGAGATCCTCACCGGCCGGCCGCCGTTCCGGGGCGAGTGCCAGATGGAGACCATCGCCCTGGTCCTCTCCGAGGAGCCGGTCCCCCCCCGGCTGCTCCGCCCCGGCCTGCCCCGGGACCTGGAGACGATCTGCCTGACCTGCCTGAGGAAGGAGCCGGCGCGGCGGTACGAATCGGCCTCGGCCCTGGCGGCCGACCTCCGCCGCTGGCTCGCCGGCGAGCCGATCTCGGCCCGGCCGGCCTCGGCCTCGGAGCACCTCCGCCTCTGGGCCCGACGGCGGCCGCTCCGGGCCTCGGGCCTTGCCCTGCTGGCCACCCTGGCGACGCTGGCCTTCGGCGTCCTGGTCGCCCGGGACGCCGTCCTCTCCTCCCACCGCCTGGAGCTGGAACGGATCGCCTCCCGGGAGACGCACCAGCGGGAGATCGCCGACCGCCGCTTCGGCGCCGCCCGGCTGAAGCAGGCCGACGACGCGTTGAACCGGGGGGAAGTCGAGCGGGCCATGGACATCCTCGACGACCTCCGACACCTCCAGGACGGGCCCGGCGCCGGCGGCTTCGTCCGGGACTACCTCCGGCTCCAGGCCGGCCGCGAGATCGACGCCCTCCGCGGGCACCGTCGGCGGGTGATCCAGCTGGCCGTCGATCCCCGAGAGGGCGCGGTCGCCTCGGTCGGGAAGGGGGAGACGCTGATCCTCCACCGACCCGAGGACCCGGACGCCCCGATCGAGCTGACCGGCGCGATCCGGGGCGCGACCTACCCGGTGTTCTCCCCCGACGGCCGGTTGGTGGCCTCGAACGAGACCGACGGGACGGGCGTCGATCGTCGGCTCGGCCTGGCGATGTGGGACGGCCTCACCGGGCGGTTCCTCTGCCGGTTCGCCCCCGACGAGGCCGAGGGGCCGCCCCTCGGGTTCGGCTTCCCCGCGGCCGACCTGTTCGCCGGGGCCTGGGCGGCCGTCGGGGGGGGGAAGTTCCTCCGGGTCTGGTCGGTCGTCGAACCCGAACGTCCCGTCCCGGTGGCGACGATCCCAGTCGCCGAGGACGCATGCATCGCGCTCGGGGGCCTCGTGGTGGAGGCCGCCCCCGGGCGCCTCGCCCTGCTCGACCCGAGGGACGGCCGCCCGATCCGGGCCCTCCCCGCCCCCCCCGGTCGGCCGATCGCGGTGTCGGTCTCGCTCGACGGCGGGACCCTGGCCGTGTGCGACGACCGGGGCGAGTTCAGCCTCCGGTGTGCGACGACCGGGGCGATCCTCTCCCGGGCGACCGCCGCCACCCCGCTGACGAGGCCCGTCGTTTCCGCCTGCGGCGCGGCGGCCGCGCTGGTCGACCAGGACGGGGCGGTCACCGTGCTCCGGCGGTCGGGGGGGGAGCCGCTGGTCCTCCGGGCGGCGGACCGCCGGGTCCGGGGCACCGTCGCCCGGGTCGCCCTCTCCCCCGACGGCCTCCTGCTGGCCCTGAGCTTCTGGAACACGACCGGCTACCTCGAACCGACGACGATCCGGTGCAGCCGGGTCGGCTCGGTGCTGGCGACCTATCCCGACGGGGATCGCGCGGTCAGCGACCTGGCCTTCTCGCCCGACGGCCGGAGCGTGATCATCGCCACCGGCCAGGACCTCCGGCGCTGGAAGCTCGACCCGCCGGCCGTCCCCCCCCAGCCCGCCGGGCACCTGGACGAGGCGTGGGGGGTCGCCTTCAGCCCCGACGGCCTCCTGCTCGCCACCGGGTCGGACACCCCCGACGATCCGTCGACCTTGAAGCTCTGGGACGTGGCCACCGGCCGGCTGGTCCGGGGATGGGACGCCCACGGCTGGGGGACGGTCTGCGCCCTGGCCTTCAGCCCCTGCGGGGGCCTGCTGGCCTCGGCCGGCCTGGAGGCGGGGGAGAATCTCCGGCTCTGGGACCCGGGGACGGGCGACCTGGTCGCCGATCTGGTCGGCCACGCGGACAAGGTCCGGACGGTCGCCTTCAGCCCCGACGGGTGCCTGCTCGCCTCCTCCGGCTCGGACCGGACGATCCAGGTCTGGGACGTCGGGTCCCGTCGTCGGCTGATGGTCCTGTCCGGCTCCGGCGAGACCGTGCGTCGGGTCGCCTTCGGCCCCGACGGCCGATCCCTGGCCTCCTGCGACAACGGCGGGGTGGTCCGGCTCTGGGACCTGGAGACCCGGACCGGCCGGGTCGTGCTCGACCGCTCCGACGCCTACACGACCCTGGAGTTCAGCCCCGACGGCCGCCTGCTCGCCGTGGCCGACGAGGCGGGGGCGGTCCACTTGCTCGACACGGAAACCTGGACGCGATCCGACGTGCTCCGGGGGGACGAGGGGGAGATCCTCGCCCTGGCGTTCAGCCCCGACGGCCGGGCGCTGGCCGCCGCCGGGGTCTCCCGGACCATCCGCGTCTGGGACCCGGTCGCCGGCCAGGAGGTGCTGACCCTGGAGGGGCATCAGCAGCAGGTCAATGCCCTGGCCTTCTCCCCCGACGGCCGCACCCTCGTCTCCAGCTGCCACGACGGGTCGGTCCGCCTCTGGCGATCGGCCCCCGAGTCCGACCCGTCCGGGTGACCGGCCCATCCGACCGGACGACACCAGCCCTGGCCAGTCACCCCGATTCGGATGACTGACCAGGGCTGTCTCGTGCCGACCGGTCGAAGGCCCCCACTCGATCAGGCCGTCTCCCGCTAGACCGCAACACTCATCGTCCCAAAGACCTGCCTAGTTATTAGGAAGAGTGTCGACTCACATCGGCCTAAGATCCAGTTATGACCGTCTATTCATACCGACCTAAAATTCTATTGGAACCTATTGCTGCTTATTTTCACCGGCCTGGGATTCGCGAAAAAACGACGTGACTACGCTCAGAAGCGACCTGGGGGAGTTCGCGACTCACCAGCCCTCGGTCCCCACCCCACTGAGCACGGAACCGCCCGGCTTGGGACGGGAATATTCCGCCCCGGGTGGGAAAAAAATCGGCCGGCGGGTGTTCCTGATCCGGTGGTTGCACTTCTCGGCGGCCGGCCGTCCGGGGGCTCAGCCCGGTCGGGGCCGCGGGGGGACTGCCGAGGGTGGTGCGGAACCCGAGCCCGGAGGGCCGGGGTCCCGGCGGGCGAGCCCGGCCGGAGGGGAGGCGGGGGGAGGCCGGATCAGCGGCGGGGGGAGGCCGGATCAGCGGCGACGGGCGTCCGGCCCGTCCCGGGCGACGGCCCGGGCCGGGGGGGCGACCCGGTAGACGGCGAGGTTCAGCGGCCCGGAGACCGGCCAGTGCCGGACCCGGTCGGCGGGGAAGCCGTCCCGGGCGACCTCGCCGATGAACGCCATGAGTTGCGGGAAGATGCTGTGCCCGCTGACGGCGTAGTCCCCCTCGGCCAGCCGATCGGCCAGCCGGGGGCGCTCGGCGGCCAGCGGGTCCCGGCCGACGACGAGCTCTCCCAGCTCGGGGATCGTGATCAGCTCGGCCACCACCAAATCGCCCCGGCCCCCGGCCAGGTAGCTCAGGGGGGTCGAGACGAAGTAATCCTGGGCGATGATCAGCCGGGGGCGACCGGCCGGGGCCCCCGAGTCCGACCCGGCCATGTCCGCCTCGATGACCTCGATCGCCCGGCGGTAGGGATCCCGGGCTTCGTCACGGAAGGTCCAGATCGACTCCGGGGCGTTGGCGACCGGGGAGACGACATTGGCGTAGGAGACGACCAGCAGGCCCCCGCCGATCGCCGCCGCCAGCAGGTTGGGGGCGACGGGAGGCCGGGGCCGGTCGACGGCCGGGGCCGGGGCCGGGGCGGATCGACGGCCGGGGAGCAGGGCCATGATCAGGCATCCCGAGGCCAGCGCCCCCGGCACGAGCAGCACGGTCCCGTAGCGGTCGGTCGGGCCGAGGACGGTCGCCCCGCCGAGGACGTAGAGCGACGCCAGGCCCAGGGTGGCCCCGGCGACGATCGCCAGCCGGTCCCACCGCCTCCCGATCGCCAGCCGGATGACGCCGGGCAGCAGGACCGCCAGCGCCACCGCCCAGACAAGCCTCCCATGCCGATCGGCGTCCAGCCCGAGGAGGGTGCCGTGGAAGGGGAACAGCGCGGCCAAATCGAGGTAAATCGGCGCATCCGACCACGACCAGCCCTCGAACCGGGCCCGGAGCATCTGCCTCAGGAAGGGCCTGCGGAGCAGGGCGACCGCCACCCCGAGCACCGCCACCCCCGCGGCGATCGACCAGCGTCGGAACGCCCGGCGGAGGCCACCCGGGTCGTCGGCGAACCGGCCCCGGAAGCGGACGAGGAACACCGGCACGAGGATCGGCACCAGCAGCACGTTGGTCGGGTGCACCAGCTGCCCCGCCAGCAGCGTGAGCACCAGGCCGACCCCCCTGCCCCGCAGCGCGAACCAGGCCGCGACGGCACCGACCAGCGGCGTCTGGCCGAACTCGCAACCGATCCTCGAGAACATGATCGCCTTGGGCGTCGTCGCCAGGAGGACGGCGGCCAGGGTCGCCGTCCCCCGGTCGAGCCGCCGGGCGGCGAGGAACAGCATCCCCACCGCCGCCAGGCCCGACAGCGCGACCGGAAGCCGCATGACCCAGGTCGACGGCTCGAAGGCCAGGTGCAGGGCCGCCTGGGGGAGCAGCAGGAACGGGTCGACGAGGTTCCCCGAGGTCGTGTGCATCCGGAACGACTCGCCCCGGGCCATCCGGGACGACTGCAGGCCGTAATACGACTCGTCCGCCAGGTGGACCGGGATCGCCCCCAGGCTGCTCAACCGGAACCAGCCCGCCAGCGCGAGCACCGCCAGGACGGCGCCGATCGAGGCGACCCACGCCACCCTCCGGAATGGCCCCGATGGGGCCTCGGGGGCCGTCATGTCGTCGTGCCGGGGCGGTGCGTCGTCGGTCATCGTCGCCTCCGATCCGGTCGTCGGGGGTCGGACCGGGGTTCGGGTCGGGGAAGTAGTTGAGGGGTCCGGGGGCCGGATGCCGAGCGGCATAAGCCCGAGGGTGGTCCCGACGGTTCGCCGGTCTCGCGACGTCGGCACCCCGGGGACGTGACGTGATCTGCCATCGGCCAGCGGTCGGCCCGCCTTCGGTCGAGGTCGATTCATCGCCCCGGTGTCGGCCGCCCGATCAGTTAGCCCGGATCACGTCCGAGCGGGGGACGCCGCCCTGGGGGAGGAAGTCGAGGAAGTCCAGCTCCGGGTCGGCCGGGACGAGGACGGGGTCGGAGGGGGCGAGGGTGCGGCGGAGGCCGATCAGGTTGGACCCCTCGGCGGGGGCGAAGGCGATCGGATCCAGGCCGTCGGGCTCGGTCATCACGACGCCGGGCTCGTAGGCGTCTCCCAGGGCGCCGTCGAGGTAGACCGAGCCGTCGGGCTCGATGGCGAACCGGAATCCGAGGTCCCGGAAGGCGACCGCCGGCTCGTTCCCGGTGGAGACCGCCCGGATCCGGAACGCGTCGGCCAGCAGGAAGTGCATCTCCGACTGGAGCGCCCGGAGCAGCCCCGGGCTGACGGCACCCGGACCCGCCCGGAGTTCCCCCGAGGCCGACAGCCATCCCGGGCCCGGCGCCCCCGGCCGGGGGCCCCACTCGGCCGACTCGACCACCAGCCGGGCCGGCCCGTCGAGCCGGTGCTCCGGCACCCGGCGGCCGACGAGCGTGCCCAGGTCCACGTCGATCAGCTCTCCCGAGAACGTCGCCCGCCAGTCACCGGCGCCGACCCGGGAGAGCTCCAGCTTCCCCATCACCCGGGCCGACGGGCCGACCCACTCCTCGGAGGCGAAGAGCGGGTCGAGCACCCGGGCCGGCAGCGGCAGGCCGTCGCCGGCGGTCTGGAAGGTCAGGGCGGTCGTCGGCTCCTCCCCGCTGCGGTCCCGGACGAGCTTCAGCTCGCAGCGGGTGGACGCCCCCTCGGTCGAGGCGAACTGGTAGCTCGCCGTGACGGTCGGGGAGCCGCCCTCGATCAGGAACGAGCCGCCGAGGTCGGCCAGGTCGTAGGACAGGCCGTCGCCGAGGTCCAGCGTGCAGGAGTCGGCCGAGAGGTCGACGCGCTCCCACGACTCGTCGGCCGCGGCCCGGCTGAGCAGCCCGCCGACCTGCTCCATCGCCTGCCTCGGCCCCTCGGCGGCCACCGCCAGCCCCTCGGCCCGGAGGACGAGGCGGCGGCCCTCCCGGGCGATCTTCAGGAGCCCGGCCTGGGCGACCTTGACGAAATGGGTCTCCCGCCTCGGCTCATGCTGCCAGAGGGCGAGCCCGGTGTAGACGACCTCCCCGGGCCGGGGGTAGCGGACCCCGTCGAGCGTGACCTTCAGGCCGAGCTGGCGGCCGAGCGAGGCCTCCACGTCGTGCCGGTGGCCGGGCCGGTTGACCTGCCAGGCCGTGACGGCGACGATCGCGGTCGGGGCCATCGTCGCGGCGACGATCCCCAGCGTGAACAGCACCTGGCGTTGCGGACGGGACAGGGTCAGCATCCTTGCCTCCCGGCGGGACGGCGCAACCGGCCTCCATCGGCGCGGTCCCCGACTCGCCGGCCCACTCTGCCCGAGAGCGCCGTGACCGTCAATGCCGGATCCCCGCCCCGGCCCGGCGACGGCCCGTGCGCCTCCCGACTTCGGCTCTCGACGGGGACGTCGGATGGGGCCGCCCTCGGTGACGGGCGTCCGGCACTGATTTCGCGTGACAGGCCCCCGCCGGGCAACCGGTCCCCGGCCGCCGGCCGGGATGAAACGAGATGGGACGGGATGGGATGGGACGGAGGAGCGATCGCGTGAGGATGGACGGAATGGCCTCGACGACCCCGAGGCCGGCCTTCAACGCCCCCGGGCTCCGGCGGCGAATCCGGGACCTCCGCCGGGTCGACTCCCTGAGGGGCCTGGGCTACCTGGCGATCGAATACGCCTGCCTCGCCGCCGTGATCGCCGGCGCGGTCGTGTTCGCCGAGGGGCGGGCCGGCTGGGGGCTGGCCTGGGCCTGGAACGTTCCGGTGTTCGCCTCGGCGATCGTGCTGGTGGGGGCGATCCAGCACCGCCTGGCCGGGCTCGGGCACGAGGCGTCGCACTCCTGCCTGCTGCGGGACAAGGTCGCCAACGACCTCGCGGCCGACCTGCTCTGCATGTTCCCGCTGCTCTCGACGATCCACTCCTACCGCGCCTTCCACCTGGCCCACCACCAGTACACCAACGACCCGGGCCGGGACCCGGACCTGGTGAACCTGGGGCCCGGGAAGCGATCGGGTGAGTTCCCGATGTCGAGGAGGAAGCTGCTGGTGGCGATCTACCTGGCGCCGCTGTCCTCCCCGCGTTCGTTCCTGCGCTACCAGTGGGCCTACATCGCCGTCAACGTGCTGGGGATCGGCCGGAACGTCTACGCCGAGCGGCAAGGCGAGGCCGGGCCCAGGCTCCTCCCGGCGACGAGCCTGGGGTTGGCCTACGTCTCGGGGCTGGAGGCGGTCCTCTGGGGCTCCTACCTGGTCGGGTCGATGGCCTGGCTGGTTGTCGCCGGGGCGGCCGGCCTGGTCGCCGTCCTGCTGGCGACGAGGTGTCTGCCCGTCCGGGCCTTCGCCCGCCCCCCGATCCGGCACCCCTACGGGCCGAGGACGGCCGGCGCCCTCCGGCTCTCCTATTACACGGCGGTGATCGTCCTGCTCGGCCTGCTGCTGCCGGCGACGGGGGGGAGGTCGGCGGTCTACGCGATGCTCCTCTGGTTCGTGCCGATGTCGACGACGTTCATGTATTTTATGTATCTGCGCGACGTGTATCAGCATTCCAACGCCGATGAGGGACGGCTGACCAACTCCCGGGTCTTCCGCTGCGACCCCTTCACCACCTGGGCGGTGTTCGTCTACGGCCAGGGCTACCACGTCACGCACCACCTGTTCCCGACGATCCCCCAAGACCGGCTCGGCCCCCTGCACCGGCTGCTCCGGGAGGAGCACCCGGAGTACGCCTCGCAGGTCGTCGAATGCCACGGCACCTTCGCCGACCGCCTCGGACGGCCGACGATCGTCGACGTGCTGACCGCCCCCCGCCCGGACGGCCGGCCCGGCCGGGAAGACGCCCCGGGAGCCGGTGGGGGATGAGCGGCGCCCCGGGATGACTCAGGACCCCGGGGACCCGGCATCGGGTTTGCGGACTCCCCGCCTCCGCGAGGCGTCCCTCCCGACCGAGGAAGATAGGTGGTCATGTCGGGGCTCTTGATCGCGATCATCGGGGTCCCGTTCGCGCTGGCCGCCGTCTCGGTGACCCTGCCGGGCCGATGGGCCGGCAGGCTGGCGCTGCTGGCCCCGATCGCCGTGCTGGCGATGGCCGCCCCCCTCTGGCCGAGGGTCATGGACGGCTCGACGACGACCATCGTCCCGATGCCCGGGCTGCCGGGGCTGTTCTCGCTGGATCTGAGGGTCGACCGGCTCGGCGTCTTCTTCGTCCTGCTGACCGCCGGAGTCGGCCTGGGGACGATCCAGTACGCCCGGGGATACTTCGGCGAGAGGTCCTCCGGCCTGTTCTGGGCCGCCTTGCTCGCGTTCCTCGGGGCGATGCTCGGCCTGGCGTTGTCCGATTCGCTGGTCCTCCTGTTCGTCTTCTGGGAGCTGACGACCGTCTCGTCGTTCCTGCTCATCGGCATGGACACGGATCGGGCCGAGTCGAGGCGGGGGGCGATCCAGGCGTTCCTCGTCACCGGGCTCGGCGGGCTGGCCCTGCTGGCGGGCATCGGCCTGGTCGGCGCCCGGGCGGGGACGTTCGACCTCTCCGAACTCGCGGGCCGGGCCGACGCGATCGTCGCCGACCCGATGCTCCGGGCGGCCCTGGTGCTGATGCTGGTCGGGGCGTTCTCCAAGTCGGCCCAGTTCCCCCTGCATTTCTGGCTGCCGGGGGCGATGGCGGCGCCGACGCCGGTCAGCGCCTTCCTGCACTCGGCGGCGATGGTCAAGGCGGGGATCCTGCTCATCGGTCGGCTCCTGCCGATCTTCGGGGCTTCGGACCTCTGGACGCCCACCCTGGTGGCCGTCGGCCTGACGACCTACGTGATCACCGGCTGGCTCGCGTTGCGGGCGACCGACCTGAAGGAGCTGCTCGCCTACAGCACGAGCGGCTTCCTCGGGCTGATCGTGGCCTTCTATGGCTTTGCCGGGAGGCAGGGGTCGTCGGCGGGCGAACTGCTTCATATCTTCAACCATGCGACCTACAAGGCGGCGCTGTTCTTCCTGGTCGGCTGGCTCGACGAGGCGGCGGGGACGAGGGACCTGGTCCGGCTCGGCTCGAAGCGGGTGTTGAGGCGGAGCCGGGCGGCGGCGGGGCTGTTCGCCCTGGGGACGGCGGCGATGGCGGGCCTGCCGCTGACCCTCGGGTTCGTCAGCAAGGAGGAGTTCTACGGGATCGCCCTCGGCGGGGAATTCGACCGGATCACCCCGACGATCGCGGCGGTGGCCCTCGGCAGCGCCTTGATGGTGGGGTACTCGCTGAAGGTGTTCGTCCGGGTCTTCCTCGGCGGGGAACGGCGGGAGGAGGTGGAGGGCCGCCCCCCCGAGCAACTCTCCAGGTGGCTGCTGATCGTGCCGGGGATCTTGCTGGTGGTGCAGGTCGTCGGCGGGATCGTGCCGCACTGGCTGCTCTCCCGGGTCGTCTCGCCGGGGCACGACTGGCCGGGGAGCCCGGCGGTCTGGCACCACGTCGATCCGAAGCTCTGGATGAGCCTGGTCGCGTACGGCGCCGGGGCGGTGCTGTTCCTGGGCTGGGAGTGGTCGAGGCGGGTCCCGAGCCTCCCCGGGCCGCAGTCGGCCGCCGAATGGCTGGCCGGGGCCTCGACCGCCGGGGCGAGGCGGTTCGCCGACGCGGTACAGGCGGGGGGATACCCGAGATACCTGTCGATCATCCTGCTGGCGGTCGTCGCCCTGTCTGCCGCCGAACTGCTCCGGGACGGAACGACGATGGCCGACCTGGCCGGGCCCTGGGGGCCGGACCTGGGCATGGGGGCGGCCTTCGGGGCGGTCGCGGTGGCGGGGGGCCTGCTGCTGGTGGTGATGCCGTCGAGGCTGGCGAAGGTGATCCTGCTCTCGGTCGTCGGCTTCGGCGTGATCGGCATCTTCGTGCTCTTCCGGGCGCCGGACCTGGCCCTGACGCAGATCCTGACCGACTCGATCAGCCTGATCCTGCTGCTCCTGATCCTCCGGCACCTGCCCGCGCGCCGGTCGGGCCGTCGGCCGTGGCCGAAGGTGCTGCTCCACGGGGCGGCGTCGATCGGGATCGGGCTGGTGATGGCGTCGCTCACGTGGTCGGCGGCCTCGCACCGGGCGGCCGGGACCTCCGGGGACGCCCAGCTCTTGCTGGCCGACCCCCTGGGGGGCGGGCAGAACGTGGTGAACGTCATCCTGACCGACATCCGGGGGGCGGACACGATGGGGGAGGTGGCCGTGCTGGCGATCGCCGCCCTGGGGGTGGTCGTGCTCCACCGGACCGCCCGGGTGCCGAAGGGGGGCGGCTCGTGAACTCGATCATCTTCGAGCGGGTGGCCCGGGCGGTCTTCCCCGTGGCCCTGGTCTTCGCCCTCTACCTGCTGCTGCGCGGGCACGACCGCCCCGGCGGCGGGTTCATCGCCGGGCTGGTGATGGCGGCGACGATCGTCCTGCAGGCGCTCGCCTTCGGCGGCGGGCCGACGCGGAGGACCTACGCGAGCCTGCTGCGGCCGGGACTGTGGCTCGGCCTGGCGATCGCGATGGCCGCCGGCCTGCCGATCGCCCGGGGGAGGCCGTTCCTCTCCCATTCCCACGGCGAGTTCGGGCTGCCGGTGCTGGGGACCTCGGTGAAGCTGGGGACGGCCCAGCTCTTCGACCTCGGCATCTTCCTGGTGGTGGTGGGCTCGACGGCGACGGTGCTCGCCCTGTTCGTCGACCCGGTCGGAGCGGAGGGGGAGCAGCCATGATCGGCCTGTCCGCCCTGGTCGTGGGGGTGCTGTTCTCGGCATCGGTCTACCTGATGCTCTCGGGAGACCGCCAGCAGGCGGTCTTCGGGTTCGTGGCCCTGGCGAACGCGACCAACCTCGTCGTGCTGGCGGCCTCGGGGCTGCCGGGGGGGGCGTCTCCGGCCCTGCTCGGGGAGGAGGCCTCGGGCCCCTACCCCGACCCCCTGCCCCAGGCGTTCGTGCTGACCGCGATCGTGATCGGCCTGGCGAACACCGCGTACCTGATCTACCTGACGGCCGCCGCCGACCGGGGGCCGGGGGCGGACCGGGCCGAGAGATCGGAGTCGGACTGACGTGAACAACATCGTCTGCGTCCCCGTCGTGCTCCCCCTGGCCGCCTCGGTCGTGCTCCTCGCCCTGGGGGATCGCCCGGCGTTGAAGCGGTCGATCGCCCTCGCCGTCGGGGCGGCCCTGCTGGCGTTGGCCGGGCGGATGGCCTGGCGGTCGGCCTGGAACGAGGAGATCCTGGTCCTGGAGCTGGGGGGCTGGTCGGCCCGGCTCGGGATCGTCTGGATCGTCGACGCGACGGCGTCGATCATGCTTCTGCTGGCCGCCTCGGTCGGCCTGGGCGTCCTGCTGGCCGGGCCGGGGACGATTCGGGGCCCCCGGGAGTCGGACTCGATCGAGGCCCTGCACTTCTTCCTGATGGCCGGGGTGAACGGGTGTTTCGTCACGGGGGACCTGTTCAACCTGTTCGTCTTCTTCGAGGTCTTCCTGATGGCCTCGTACGTCCAGATCGCCCTGGGGGCGAGGCCGAGGCAGTTCGAACGGGCATTTCCCTACGTGATCATCAATTTCGTCGCCGGGCTGCTGATGCTGGCGGGGATCGGGGTGGTCTACGCCTCGGCGGGTACGGTGAACCTGGCGGAACTCTCGGAGGTCGTCTCCCGGGGCGGCCTGCCCCCCGCTTTCCGGGGCGGGGTCGCGGTCGTGCTGGCCGTCTTCGCGACCAAGGCGGCCCTGGTGCCGTTGTTCTTCTGGCTGCCCGACTCGTATCCCGAGGCCCCGATCCCGATCAGTGCCCTGTTCGCCGGGCTGATGACCGAGGTCGGCGCCTACGCCCTGTTCCGGACCCTGCCAATCCTGGGAGGTCCCGAGGCGGACGACCTGCGGTCGATCCTGGTCGCCGTCTCGGCCCTGACGATGGTGGTGGGAGGGATCGGGGCCCTCGGCAGGCCGACGATCCGGGGGGTGCTGGCGTTCCTGCACGTCGGCCAGGTGGGCTACCTGACCCTCGGCCTGGGATTGGGGTCGACGCTCGGCGTGGCGGGGGGACTCTACCTGATCGTCCACGACGGGCTCGCCATGGCCGCGATCTTCCTGGCCGGGGGGATCGCCGAGCGGGTCGGCGGGACCGGGAGGCTGGGGGCGGCCCGGGGGCTGGGTCTGTCGCACCGCTGGGCCTCGGCGGCGTTCCTGGTCCCGGCATTGGCGCTGATCGGGATGCCGCCGCTGAGCGGGTTCTGGGGGAAGCTGCTGATCATCGTCGCCGGCTTCCGGGAGGGGGCCTGGCTGGCGACCGGCGTGGCCGTGGCCGCCAGCCTGCTGACGCTGGCCGCGCTGCTCCGGGTCTGGAACGCGGTCTACTGGGGGGAGCCGGGGGGGCAGGCCCGGCCGGACCTCGGCCGGGAGGCCGGGCCGCTGGCCGGTTCGATCGGCCTGGGGGCGTTGACGGTCGTGCTCGGACTGGCCGTGGTGCCGCTGGTCGGCCGCTGCGACCGGGCCGCGGTGCAGCTCCTGGACCGCTCCACCTACGAGGACGCGGTCCTGGGCGCCGAAGCGGGGCCGTCGGCGGTCGCGGGGGTGTCGCCATGAGCGTCGTCATGTGGGGCGTCTTCCTGTCGCTGGTCTGGATGCTCCTGTTCGGTCGGCTGACCCTGGCCTCGGCGCTGACGGGCCTGGCGGTCGGGTTGCTGGTGTCGGGCTTCGCCCGGTGGACGATCGCCCAGGACGGCCGGGAGGTCGGCAGCCGTCGGTCGGTCTCGTTCCCGAATCCTGCCCGGCTCGCCCGGGGCTCGATCGCGGCCGTCCGGCTGCTCGGGTTCTTCCTCGTCGAGCTGACCAAGGCGAACCTGCAACTGTCCCGGGACGTGCTCCGGCCCCGGCCCGACTTCCGGCCGGCGCTGCTGGCCCTCGACGTGCCGGACCTGAGGCCGGGGGAGGTGGTGCTCCTGGCGGCGATGATCTCGCTGACGCCGGGGACCATCTCCGTCGACGTGGAGCGGGACGCGTCGACCCTGTACGTCCACAGCATCTATGCCGGGGACCCGGAGGGACTGAGGGCCGGGCTCCGGGAGTTCGCCGACCGGATCGTCGCGGTCCGAGGAGAGCGGCGGTCGCATCGCGGATCGGGGGTGGGCTGATGGAGGTGGTCGTCCTCGGGGCGCTGGGGGTGGTGGGACTCGGCCTGGCGTGCTGCCTGTACCGGATCGTCCGGGGCCCCTCGGCGTTCGACCGGGTGCTGGCCTTCGACGCGGCGGCCCTGAACGTGGTGGGGGCGATCCTGCTGGACTCGATCCTGATCCGGAGCGGGGCGTTCCTGGACGTCGTGCTGGTGGTGACGCTGCTGGGGTTCCTGGGCACGATCGCGTTGACGGCGTTCCTAGAGGGGAGGCTCGGCGAGTGAGCGACGCGGTGATCATCGTGGCCGTGGTGCTGGGGTCGGCCTTCATGTTCCTGGGGGCGCTGGGGCTGGCGCGGCTGCCCGACTTCTACCACCGGATCCACCCGCCGACGAAGACGACCACCTTCGGCCTGGCCTTCCTGCTGGTCGGCGTGGCGGTGGCGGTGCCCCGGGTGGACGTGATCACCAAGGCCTGCCTGGCCGTGCTGTTCATCGCGATGACGGCGCCGGTGTCGTCGCACCTGCTGATCCGGGCGGCCTACCGCCGGGGGGTGCCGTCGGGAACGCCGCCGGTCCCGGACGAGTATCGGGACGCCTGCGACCGGCACGGCGGCGGCCCCGAACCGGGGGCGGAGCCCGGCGAGGGCCCGACGCGCCCGTCGGGCCCCTCGCCCACCTGACCGGGTCGGTCCGTTGCGGGTCCGCGGGGGTCGGCCCCATACTGGGGGCGAACCGGGAGGCCGCCGCGGGGTCGCGGGACGGCCCGCCCGGCCGCACCCGACCGCAGCCACGGAGCGCCCGCCATGCCCCGCCGAGACGACCTCGACCGGCCCGAGCTGACTCGAAGGACCCTGCTCCGCTCGACCGCCGCCGCCGCGGCCGTCGGTGTCCTCGCCCCGGCCGGGCCGGCCCGGGCCGGGGGCCCGCCCCAGGGGACGGCCGTGACGAAGGGCCGCGTCCGGCAGTCGGCCTGCCGCTGGTGCTACGGCTCGATCCCGATCGACGAGCTGGCCGGGGCCGCGAAGCGGATGGGGCTGGTCGGCATCGACCTGCTCAGGCCCGAGGACTTCGAGGCGGTCAAGGCCCACGGCCTGATCTGCACGATGACCTCGACCCACGACCTGGCCCGCGGCCTCAACGACCCCGCCAACCACGACGACTGCCTGGCCGCCATCAACGCGGCGATCGAGGCCACGGCGAAGGAGGGCTGGCGGAACGTCATCACCTTCTCCGGCAACCGCAATGGCCTGGACGACCGGACCGGCCTGGAGCACTGCGCGAAGGCCCTCCGGGAGGTCGTCCCGGTGGCCGAGCAGGCCGGCGTGGTGATCAACATGGAGTTGCTGAACAGCAAGGTCGACCACCCCGACTACATGTGCGACACCTCGGCCTGGGGGGTCGAGCTGGTCAAGCGGGTCGGGTCGGACCACTTCAAGCTCCTGTACGACATCTACCACATGCAGATCATGGAGGGGGACATCATCCGGACGATCGAGCGGGACCACCCCCACTTCGGCCACTACCACACCGGCGGCAACCCCGGCCGCCACGAGCTGGACGAGACCCAGGAGCTGTTCTATCCCGCCATCTGCCGGGCGATCGTCGACACCGGCTTCGACGGCTTCCTCGCCCAGGAGTTCATCCCCACCCGGGACCCCCTCACCAGCCTGGCCGAGGCCGTGACCCTCTGCGACGTCTGACGGGCCGACGGCCCCCGGATCGCGGGCGGTGCGCCACCGGATTGCCCCGGGCACCGCGAGTAACCATTCGCCAGGTCACGACTTCGGCGATCGGGCTCGGGTCCGTTTCGGGAGGAGATGCCCGGCGGCTCGGGTCTGATTCGCCGCCGCCGGGCCGTCGTCTCCTGGGCGGCCCGGCCCGGGCCTGGCCCGGCTCCCGGGGGAGCGTGGAGGGCCCGAGTCGCGGGGCGGCCGGGACGGCGGCGAAGGGGGGCCGGTGCGCACGCCGTGAGCCCCGGTGTCGTGCCGAAACGTGTTTTCCCGGAAGAGATTGGAGCACTTGGCCCTGGATCGTTTCGGTGACGGAGGTCGGGCGATCGGGTTGTTTGCGTCACGATGGCCGGGTCGGGGATCGGGCCGAGCCGGGGCGCCGCCGATCGCCGGGCGGTGCGCCCCGCGTGCGCCCCTCGATTCGTGCGTAACCTCATGGAAAATCGAGGGTTGCTGAATATGCGTCCGGTTCGTTTCGGGAGCCCGGGGCGGTGACCTCGGCGAAGGTTCGCCGCAACCCCCTCCCGCGCCATGACGAGGCCCCGTCTCCCCGGCCCGGTGGGACGGGGGATTGGGCGGGCTCGTCGAGAGCAATCGGCGGAAGCGATGGGCAACGGGGAGGCTCCGCGCAGGGGGGATCCGGCGGGGCCGGCGACCGGCCCCTCGACCTCATCATCGTGGGAAGGGGCGGATTTAAGCACAAATTCCCCGGGACCGGCCGAGGGGGGCCGATCGGGGGCCGTCGAGCCTCTACACATTCATGCACGCATGATTGGTTATAGGTGATTGCGGTAGGGACCGGCGGGGGTGCCACCGGGCGGTTCGCCACCTGGTCGCGGCGATCGCCGGGACCGGTGGGCGTGCCCCCGGCGACACCGCGGCTTGTCCGACGGCCCGAGGTCGGCTAGTTTGGGCGGCCGTCCCCAGGAGTCTCGCCCCCTGTCCCGATTGGACCGAAGCGTCGTGAGCCATCCCTTCGATCGAGAGCGGGAGGTCGCCTCCCGGGCCGTCCGGGAGGCCGCCCGGATCTGCCGGGCCGTGCGGGGCAAGCACGGCCCCGACCCGGTGGCCAAGGGCGACAAGAGCCCCGTCACCGTGGCCGACTTCGGCAGCCAGGCGCTGATCTGCGCCACCCTCGCCGCCGCCTTCCCCGGCGACCCGATCATGGCCGAGGAGGACGCGGCCGAACTCCGCAAGCCCGAGCACGCCGGGGTCCGAGACCGGGTGGCCGCCGAGGTCGCGGCGATCCGGGCCGGGACCGACGCCGAGACCGCCCTCGGCTGGATCGACCTGGGGGACCTCGACCGCTTCGAGCCCCGGTTCTGGACGCTCGACCCGATCGACGGCACCAAGGGGTTCCTCCGGGGGGAACAGTACGCCATCGCCCTGGCCCTGATCGTCGAGGGGCGGGTGGAAGTGGCCGCGCTGGCCTGCCCGAACCTGGAGGTCTCCCGGTTGGCCTCCGGGCCGGTCGGCGCCGTCTTCCTGGCCGTCCGGGGCCGGGGGGCGACGGTCTGCCCGCTGGACGGCGACGACGTCGAGCGGCCGATCACCGTCTCGGACCGGGACGACCCGACCCGGGCGAGGCTCTGCGAGTCGGTCGAGTCGGGCCATAGCGCCCACAACGAGTCGGCCGCCGTGGCCGCCCGGCTGGGGGTGACCGAGCCCCCCGTACGGCTCGACAGCCAGGCCAAGTACGCCACGGTCGCCTCCGGGCTGGCCGACGTCTACCTCCGCCTGCCGACCCGGGCCGATTACCGGGAGCGGATCTGGGACCACGCCGCCGGGGCGCTGATCGTGGCCGAGGCGGGCGGCACCGTCACCGACGTCGACGGCAAGCCGCTGGACTTCACCCTCGGCTCCACCCTGGCCTCCAACCGGGGCGTCGTCGCCACCAACGGCCGGCTCCACCCGCGGGTGATCGAGGCCCTCCGGGGCTGAGCGAGGCCCGGCCGCCGCCCACCCCGTCCCGCCGATCCCGACGCCGATCGATCGAGGCCGACCATGCGAATCTCCCGGGGCCTGCTCGCCTGTTTCGCCCTGCCGAGCCTGCTCGCGATGGGGGCGATCGGCCTGTCCGGGCTCCGGGCCCGGGGCGAGGCCGAGCGGCCCAACGTGCTGGTCATCCTGGTCGACGACCTCGGCTTCGGGGACCTCTCCTGCTACGGCGCCCCGGACCTCCGGACGCCGAACATCGACGCCCTGGTCGCCTCCGGCCTCCGCTTCGAGGACGCCTACGCCAATTGCCCGGTCTGCTCGCCGACGAGGGCCGCCCTGCTCTCGGGCCGGTATCCGGACGAGGTCGGCGTGCCGGGCGTCATCCGGACCGACCCCCGGGACAACTGGGGGTTCCTCGACCCCGGGGCCCCCCTGCTCCCCGGGCTGCTGAAGGGGGCCGGGTACCACTCGGCGATCGTCGGCAAGTGGCACCTCGGCCTCCGGTCGCCCAACACGCCGCTCGAGCGCGGGTTCGACGAGTTCCGCGGCTTCCTCGGCGACATGATGGACGACTACGAGGACCATCGCCGCCACGGCCGGAACTACATGAGGCACGGGGCCGAGGAGGTCGACCCCGAGGGGCACGCCACCGACCTCTTCAGCCGGTGGGCGGTCGAGTACCTCGACTCCCGCAAGGGCCGGCCCGAGCCCTTCTTCCTCTACCTCGCCTACAACGCCCCGCACACGCCGATCCAGCCCCCCGAGGCGTGGGTCGATCGCGTCAAGGCCCGGGAGCCGGGGATCGACGAGGGCCGGGCGAAGCTCGTCGCCCTGATCGAGCACCTGGACGACGGCGTCGGCCGGATCCTCCGCGCCCTGGAGGAGAACGGCCAGCGGGGGGAGACCCTGGTGGTCTTCGCCAGCGACAACGGCGGCCAGCGCTCGGTCGGCGCCCGGGTCGGCCCCTATCGGGGGGGCAAGGGGGACATGTACGAGGGGGGCCTCCGCGTGCCGATGGCCGCGAGCTGGCCGGGGAAGGTCGAGGCCGGGTCGAGCACCGGGCGGGTCGTCCTGTCGATGGATCTGCTGCCGACGATCTGCGAGCTGGCCGGGGTCGAGGTCCCCGGGGAGGTCGACGGGACGTCCCTGGTGCCGACGCTGCTCGGCCGGGATCGGGAAGGGGACGACGAGCGTCCCCTGTTCTGGGTCCGTCGGGAAGGGGGCCCGCGTTACCTGGGCCGGGAATCCTACGCGGCGAGGCACGGGCCCTGGAAGCTCGTCCAGGACCAGCCGTTCGAGCCGTTCCGGCTCTACAACCTCGACGACGACCCGATGGAGCGGCGGGACGTCTCCGCCGAGCACCGGCCGATCGCCGCGGCCCTCTCCCGGGCGCTGATGCGGCACGTCCAGGAGGCGGCGCGGGTCCCCTGGCAGCGGCCGGCCGGGGGCGAAGACGAGGAGGTCGAGGGCCGATGAGGGGCGATCCCGGCCGCACCGACGGCGGGCGGATCCGGGCCATCCCGTCGGGACCGGTCGCCGGGCCGTCCCCGCCCGACGTCGGCCGGATCAGGGCGTGAACATCAGCCCGCCCCCGCCTTCGCTCCCCGTGGCATCGAGCTTCACGATCGAGAGGACGAGCAGGGTGAACCGGGTGAGCCCGCCGACCCCGTCGGGCGTGACCCAGGCGTAGGTGTCGCCGTGGCGGCCGACGTAGCAGGCGTCCTTGGGCACGTCCTTCTTGGTGCCGATGCGGAACCAACCCCTCGGGATCTCCCCCTCGAAGGCGATGTCCATGGACAGCGCGTCCGACCGGGTCTCGGGGTCGAAGTCCCCCGGCTCCCGGTCGTCTCCCGAACCCGATCGGTTCGACCGGGCCCGCTTGGCCTCGGCGATGAAGTTCGGCTCGGGCAGCGGCGGCAGGCCGAGCACCCGGCGATAGGCCGTCTGCAGGGAATAGAGCTGGACCGGGTCGCCGACGGCGTCGGTCCCCCATTGCAGCGCGACCTTCCTCGACCCCTGAGGGCCGTAGGTCTCGATGCCCAGCCCGCCCCCCTCGAAGGTCGAGAAGCCGCCCCCCTGCTGGCCGATCCCCAGGCTGTCGCTGATCTGCACCGTCCCGTCCCGGACCCGGACGTGCCAGGGCAGCGTCTCCGGCTCGGCGGCGAACATGGCGACGTTGTTCAGGACCATCCGGAAGACGATCTCCTGGAAGCTGTTGGCCGTCAGGACGGTGCTCACGGTCAACTGCCGGTGGGCGCAGCCGACCAGGGCCAGGAGCAAGGCCAGGGCCGAGACGGCCACCGCCCGGGGGCGACGGCGGGGACTCCGGGGCGCGTCGGCCATCAGCCCGAGCCCCCCGGCAGCAGCGACCCGACCGGGGCCCCCCCCCCGGGGGGGGAATTCGGGATTCCCCCCCCGGGGGGCCGAGGCGTGCCCCCCTCGACGCTCCCCTCCTCGACCAGCAGCATGCCGACGATCGCCGTCTCCGCGTTGCGGAGCTCCTCGATTTGCCGGAGGTACTTGATGGTCGCGTCGGCATAGGCGCCGAGCGACGACTGGACGCGGGAGTAGCTGGCGTCCTCGTCCCGGAAGCTCCCCGAGTACAGCTCGAAGGCCCGCAGGGCATTGGGGATGATCCGGTCCCGGAATCGTCGGACGTTGGACTGGCTCGTCTGCACCTGGTTGTAACGCCGGGCGAGCCGCTGCTCGATCGACAGGCGGATCCGGTCCAGGTCGCGGCGGACGTCGACCAGGGCGTGACGGGCGGTGACGATGTTCCCCTGGTTGCGGTCCCACAGGGGCAGGTCGACGTAGACCCGGACGATCCCGAGCGTGTCGTGGCTGTCCGGGTCGTGGGCGGCGCCCCCCCGGAGGATCAGGTCGGGGATGGGCTCGACCTCCTGGCGTCTCAGGCGATAGCCGGCCCGCACGACGTTCAGCTCGGCGACCTTCACCTCCGGGCTCTCGACCAGCAGCCGGGCGAGGGTCGGCTCCCAGGAGAAGGGGATCGCGTCCCGCTCCAGGTCGCCCTCGAGCCGGGCCGGGGGCATCCCCGGGCGGCCGAGGAAGGCGGCGAACTCGCGCCAGGTGTTGAGCGAACGGTTACGGATCTGGTCCAGGTCGATGCGGTGCTGCTCGGCGTCGTTCTCGGCCAGCAGCAGGTCGGCTTCCGAGGCGTGGCCCGTCTCGACCTTCTCCCGGACGAGGAGGACGACCTCCTCGGCCATCGAGACCAGGTCCCGGCGGAGCTGCACCTCTCCCTGCGCGGCCAGGGTCTGCCAGAACCGCAAGCGGACGCCGTTGACGACCCGCTGCCGCTGCGCCGCCAGGGCCCAGCGGGCGGCCTCGACGTCGACCTCGTACCCCCGTCGACTGATCCGGAGCTTCCCCCCGGTGACGACCTGCTGCTGGAGGAAGCCGCCCTGCGTGCCGATCGTGCCCCCGGCCCCGATGCTCTGCGAGTTCCAGGCGAAGAAGGGGTTCGGCGGGCGTCCCGCCTGGTCGGCATTGCCGAGGGACTGCCCGATCCGTTCGGCCGCCTGGGCGACCGTCGGGTTGTGCTCGAGCGCGATCCGTTCCAGGTCGGCCAGCCCCATCGACGAGCCCGGGGGGGCGTCCGGGCCGGGGCCGATCCGGGTGCTCGCCTCCATCGGCCGGGCGTCGGGCAGCGGCGGCGGGACCGGCGGCACGGCCTGGAAGGCGATCGCGACCAGCCAGAGCATCGTCATCGCGTCCCCCTCGGCCCGCCTCGGCGCCGGTGCCCGGCCCGGATCCGTCCCCTCGGCCCGATCCGGGGGGACCGGCGACCCGGGAGACTGTTTCGGACGGCGGGGCCCTGCGGCCTGAGCCGATCCGGGGGATTGCGACGATGCTGCGATCCCGGGGCGGCCCCGGGCCGGGGGCGAGGAGCCTCGGGCCGGGTCGCCCGGGATCGGGCCGGGCGGTCAGCCGGGGTCCGTGGGGGAGGAAGCGGGCGCTTGGGGGGCGGGCTGCGGCACCACGCCGGGCAGGACGTGGGCGTAGAGCCAGACGATCGCCCCGACGATCATCGCCAGGGCCAGGCTGTGGACCAGCACCGCCCGGAGGATCCGGCCCTCCTGGCCGTGCTCGCCGGTGGCCGCCGCGGCGACGACGATCGACTGGGCGTCCACCATCTTGCCCATCACGCCGCCGGTCGAGTTGGCCGAGGCCATCAGGATCGGGTCCAGCCCCAGCTTCTCGGCCGTGATCCGCTGGAGGTTGCCGAACAGGACGTTGCTCGCCGTGTCCGAGCCGGTCAGCGCCACGCCGAGCCAGCCGAGCAACGTGCCGAAGATCGGGTAGAGCATCGGACCGGTCCGGGTGAAGGCCAGGCCGAGCACGGCGTCCATCCCCGAGAGCTTGGTCACGAATCCCAGGGCGAGCATGCAGAGGATCGCCGCCGCCGCCCATCGGAGGCTGTACGCCGTCTTGCCGAAGATCCGGAGCATGTCCCGGGCGCCCAGCCCGAGCAGCGCCCCGCTGAGGATCGCGGCGAGGAAGATGCCGGTGCCGGTCGAGGCGACCGGGGCGACGTCCAGCGTCACCTTCTCGAAGTCGGAGGCGATCGGCTCGGCCCGGCCGGTGACCGCCTCCCCCTTGGCGACCCGGGAGACGAAGGCCGCCCCCGACCGGGACGCGGAGTCGAGCACCGGGGCGGGCCAGCCGAGCGTGGTCGAGGCGTCGGCCAGGGGGGCGTGCAGCCGGGGCATCGGCGGGTTGAAGGAGGTGGCCGACTCCATCGCCCCCTTGATCGCCGGCACCCCCCAGAGGATGACCAGGGCCGTCAGCAGGCCGAAGGGCATCCAGGCCCGGGCGACCCGGCCGGGGGTCAGCTTGCCGGACGGGTCCAGGTCGACCGAGTCGGTGCCCCCCTCGGCCCCGGCCCCGGTCTCGGCCCGCTCCTCGGGGAACCGCCACTCCTGCCTGGGCCTCCAGACCTTCAGCAGGACGACGCCCGCCGCCAGGCTGGCGATCGAGGAGATGATGTCCACCAGCTCGTAGCCGACGAAGTTCGACCAGGCGAACTGCGCCGCCGCGAACGACCCTCCCATCGTCAGCAGGGCGGGCCAGACGGCCAAGGTCTCCCGCCATCCCACCATCATCCGCACCAGCCAGCAGGGGACGACCAGCGAGAGCAGCGGCAGGATCCGGCCGGCGGTGGCGCTGAGCAATTCGGGGTCCAGGCCCGTCACCTCCCCCAGGGCCCGGATCGGCGTCCCGATGGCGCCCCAGGCGACGGGGGCGGTGTTGGCCACCAGGCAGAGGATCGCCGCCTGCAGGGGGCGGAACCCCAGCCCGACGAGGAAGGCCGCCGAGATGGCCACCGGGGCCCCGAAGCCGGCCGCCCCCTCGATGAAGGCGCCGAAGGAGAAGGCGACCAGGATCGCCTGGATCCGCCGGTCCCCCGAGAGCCCGGCGACGGAGGCCTTCATGACCTCGAACTGGCCGGTGTCGACGGCGATGTTGTAGAGGAAGACGGCCGCGGCGATCAGCCAGACGATCCGGAACAGGGCGAAGACCATGCCGACGCCGGCGCCGGCCAGGACCATGTCGGCGGGCATCCCGAAGACCAGGACGGCGGTCGCCATGGCCGAGACCAGCCCGGCCAGGGCCGCCTGCCAGGCCGTCGCCCGGCCCGAGCCGAGCAGGCCGAGCAGGGCCAGCACCGGCACGGCCGCGGCCAGGGTGGAGAGCGGCCAGGAGCCGATCGGGTCGTAGTCCTGGATCCAGACGTTCCCCATCGACGTCCCCCCTGCCCCGGGCGATCGGCCCGGGCGGCCGGCCGGCCCTTTCCCCCCGCCGTCGCGGGCCGCCCCGCGTGCGTTAAGGTGAGCCGGAGCATACGGGATCGGTCCGGGGGGCGACAGCCCCCGCCCCCGGGTCGGCCGGGCCCCCCCGGTCGCCCCCCCGGGGCCGCAGCACCCTTGACCACCCGGGCCCGATCCGGTTACTTTTGGTACGCGCCCGGGTGGTCCAGCGAGACGGGCATGCCGGAAGGAGCAGTCGGGTGCACATCGAAATTTCGAGCCGCCATGGTCTGAGTCTCGACCCCTCTCAGCAAGCGTACGTGCAAGAAAAGGCCGAAAAGCTGCTCAAGTACTTCAATCGCCTCATGGAGATCGAGGTTGTCGTCGATCATCAGAAGAGCGGTTGGTGGATGGAGATGGTGGTCTCGGCCGAGCACAAGCACGATTTCGTGGCCCGGGGGGACGCCCCGGGGCTGGAGGCGGTGACGGACCAGGTGGTCCACATGATCGAGCAGCAGATCCGCCGCTACAAGGGACGGATCCAGGACCACCGCGACGAGGTCCCCCAGGGGGGCACCTCCCCGACGCGGCCGGACCTGCCCGAACCCCCGGGATCGGATGAGCCGCCGCCGGCCGGCTAGCCAGTCCGGCTGGCCGGGGGTCGGCCGCCCCGGGAATCGGGGCTCGGGTCGAGGCGCCATGATTCCGTGGCCATCGCAGGCCGGTGTCGCCTCGACGGATGGAGGACCGCATGAAACTCTCGGACTTCGTCGTGCGCGAGGCAGTGACCGTCGACCTGCACGCGACGACCAAGGAGGAGGCCATCCGCGAGATCGTGGCTGGCCTCCGGGACGCCGGCCGACTGGCCGAGGCCGACCTGGAGGGGGTGACCCGGGCGATCCTCAACCGGGAGGAGCTCGGGTCGACCGGGATCGGCCAGGGCGTGGCCGTGCCCCACACGAGGCACCCGACGGTCGACCGGCTGATCGGCACGGTGGCCCTCTCGCCCAAGGGGGTCGAGTTCGCCGCCCTGGACGGCGAGCCGGTGGACATCCTCTTCCTGCTGGTCTCGCCGCCCAACCAGCCGGGGGACCACCTCCGGGCGCTCGAGAACATCTCGCGCCACCTGAAGGACGAGCAGTTCGTCCGCTTCCTTCGCCAGGCCCGCACTCGGGAGCAGGTGCTCGACGTGCTCGACGAGGCCGACCAGTCCGGCACCTGAGCCGGGCCCGGCCGCTCGCACGCCACCGAGCCGACCCGCACACCGAGTCGGACCGCCACTCGCCGGACGGAGGGTCGACGTGATGCCCTCAGATCTTCGAGACCCCAGGCACCCGGCCGCCCCCCCCGGCGGCCGACGCCGGACCGGACCGCCGATGAGTCAGGACCCCCACCTCGCACGACGCCGGGTCGAGATCACCAACGCGTACGGGCTGCATCTCCGCCCGGCGGAGAAGTTCGTCGGCCTGGCCGGCCGGTTCGTCGCCGAGGTCCGCGTCCGCCACGAGGGCCGGGAGTTCAACGGCAAGAGCATCCTGGACCTGATGAGCCTGGCCGCCGAGTGCGGCACCTGGCTGGAGGTGGAGGCCCTGGGTCCCGACGCCGAGGCCGCCGTCGCCGCCCTGGCCGAGCTGGTCGCCGCCCGCTTCGGCGAGGAGGCCAACCCCGCCCCGTGCCCGCCCCCCGCCACCGACCCCGGCCCCGCCGGGGGGCTCCGCCCATGAGGGCCGACGCGCGACCCGCGCCGGCCGACCCTGCGTCGACGACGGCCCCCGACGCGACATCGACCGCCCCCTGGCCGCTCAGGGACCCCGCCGTGTCTTCCCCCGCACCCGCACCCAGGCCGATGAAGATCCTCCGGGGCATCGCCGTCAGCCCCGGCGTGGCCATCGGGCCGGTGCTCGTGCTCGCCCCCCGGGGCCCCCGGCTCGCCCGCCGCGCCGTGCCCGCCTCGGCCGTCGAGCAGGAGCGTCGGCGGCTGGACCGCGCGCTGGAGTCGGCCCGTCTGGAGGCCGAGGCCGCCGAGCGCGACGCCCGCAGCCGGCTCGGCCCGCAGTACGCCGACATCCTCGCCGCCCACGTCCGGATGATCGCCGACCCGACCCTGAGGCGCGAGGCCGTCACCCGGATCGACCGCGACCGGATCGCCGCCGAGCACGCCATCTTCGACGTGCTCGACGGCTACGCCCGGCGGCTCGAGCGGCTCGGCACCGCCCACCTCGCCGCCCGGGCCGCCGACGTCCGCGACATCCAGCGGCGGATCCTCGACCAGTTGACCGGCCAGCCCCCCTCCCCCTCCCCGGCCGACTCCCTGGTCGAGCCGCTGCTGCTGCTGGCCGAGGACCTGTCCCCCAGCGAGGCCGCCGCGCTGGACCCCTCCCGGGTGCTCGGCTTCGCCACCGAGAGCGGCGGCCGGACCAGCCACACCGCGATCATCGCCGCGGCCCTGGAGATCCCGGCCGTGGTCGGCCTGGGCCGGGTCCTGGACGGGGCGAGGGACTGCCGCTCGGCGATCATCGACGGCGACGGGGGGATGGTCATCCTCGACCCCGACGAGCCGACGCTCCGCCGCTACCGGCGCCACGCCGTCGAGCGGGCCACCCGGTTCGCCGAGCTGTCCCGGCTCTCCGACCTGCCGGCCGAGACGGCCGACGGGTCCCGGATCCGGCTGCTGGGCAACATCGAGTTCCCCGCCGAGGTGGACGCTTGCCGGGAGCGCGGGGCCGACGGGATCGGCCTCTTCCGCACCGAGTTCTTCTACCTCGCCGACGACGGGCCCCCCGGCGAGCTGGAGCAGGCCGAGGCCTATGCGGCGGTCATCCGGGCCCTGCCCGGCAAGCCCGTCACGATCCGGACCCTGGACCTCGGCTCCGACAAGTCCGAGCCGGGTCGGGCCCTGCACGTGGAGCCGAACCCGGCGCTGGGCCTCCGGAGCCTCCGCCGGTCGCTCCGCGACCCGGGGCCCTTCCGGCTGCAGCTGCGGGCGATCCTCCGGGCCGCCGCGATCACCGGCGGCGACGTCCGCGTGATGTTCCCCCTGGTCACCACCCTCGACGAGTTCCGCCAGGCCAGGGCCACCCTGCGGGACGTGGCCGCCGAGCTGCTCGCCGAGGGGACCCCGGCCCGCGCCGACCTGCCCGTCGGCGCCATGATCGAGGTGCCGGCCGCGGCGATCATGAGCGACCTGTTGGCAAAGGAGGTGGACTTCTTCTCCATCGGCACCAACGACCTGACCCAGTACATCCTGGCCGCCGACCGGACCAACGAGACCGTCGCCGACCTGTACACCTCCGCCGACCCGGCCGTGCTCCGCCTGATCGACACGGTCGCGCGGGCCGCCGAGGCCGCCGGCATCGAGGTCACCGTCTGCGGGTCGATCGCCGGCGAGCCGCTCTACACGATGCTGCTGCTGGGGATGGGGATCCAGCACCTGAGCACCCCGCCCCACCAGCTGCCCGAGGTCAAGCGCGTCATCCGAGCCGTCCAGATGGACGAGGCCCGGGCCCTGGCCCGAGAGGCCCTCCGCCGCGGCTCGGCCGCCGAGGTGCTCGACCTGCTCCGCCAGGCATTCCGCCGGGTCCTGCCCGACGACCCGGCCGAGGCCGGGGCCGTCGGGCCGTGAGCCCCGCCGCCGGCCGCCTCCGGCGGTCGGCCGGCCACCGACACCCTCCCCGGCCCCCGGCTCGTCGCCGGCCCCGGGGACCCGGCCCGGGCCGACCCGACGGCCGACCGGCTTCGACCCCGTCCCCCGAATCGGCCCCCACCCCTCGAGCCCGCACCCGCCCCGGGATCCCATGGAAGACGCCGCCTCCCGGCTCCGCATCCGCTTCGCCAAGCAGGGCGACCTCCGGCTGGTCAGCCATCACGACCTGATGCGCTGCCTGGAGCGGGTCCTCCGGCGGGCGGGCCTGCCGATGGCGCACAGCCAGGGGTTCAACCCGAGGCCGAAGTACGCCTTCGCCTCGGCCCTGGCCCTGGGGATCGAGGGCCGCCGCGAGGTCCTGGAGCTGGAGCTGGCGGGGCCGATGGCCCCGGCCGAGGTGCTCCGCCTGCTGGCCTCGGTCGCGCCGCCGGGCCTGGAGTTCCTGGAGGCCGAGCCGGCCCCCGGCCGGGCCTCCCGGGTCGAGGCCGTCTCGTACCGCGTCGCCCTGCCCGCCGACCGGCTCGCGTCGGCCGGCGAGGCCGTGGCCGACCTGCTCGGCCGGGAGCACTGCCCCTACGTCCGCCGCAAGCCCGACCGCGACGTCCCCCTGGACCTCCGACCGTTCCTCCTCTCCGCCGAGGTCGACCCGGCCGAGGGCGCCCTCCGGCTCCGGCTGAAGGTCGAACCCGGCGGCTCGGCCCGCCCCGAGGAGGTGCTCGACGTGCTCGGCCTGCGCGACCTAGTCGCCGACGGCGCCGTGCTGGTCCGGACCGACGTGGCGCTGGCCCCCGGCTGACTGACCCCGCACCTTCACCATTTACGTCATCGCCGCCGATCCACGCAATCACCCCCCTGGGGCCCGGGCCCCGCGCGGCGACGCCCGAGCGTCGCCCCGGCGCCCCGGCCGGAGTCCGGACCAACCGAGGCCCTCTCTCGCATCGCCGCGGCGACCCTCGCCGCCCCTCGACCCGCCCCCATCCCCCGCGCCTCCGCCGCGATCGTCGGCGTCGAGGCCCGGGAAGACGGTCGGGTCGGGCCTCGGCCGGCCCTGCCGGCCCCGACACACTCGCCCGGAGACTGACCGAGGCATGAACAAGAAGAAAGAGATGCTGATCAACGTGCTCCAGCCCGAGGAGTGCCGCATCGCCATCGTCGAAGACGGCGTCCTCGAGGAGCTTTACGTCGAACGAACCAGCCTGGAGAATTACACCGGGAACATCTACAAGGGCAAGATCGTCAACATCGAGCCCGCCATCCAGGCCTCCTTCGTCGACTTCTCCGTCGGCCGCAACGGCTTCCTGCACGTCTCCGACGTCGAACCCCGCTACTACCGCGACCAGCTCGACGACGACTCGGTCCTCGGCGCCCGGGACCGGGGCCGAGACCCCCGGCGCGACTTCGACCCCCACGGCGACGAGCCCGACGACGAGGAGCGGGACGACGACCTCGACGCCGAGGAGCCCCGACGGGCCCCCCCCCGGGCCGACCGGGACCGGGAGGCCCGGCCCCGCCGCCCCGACCGGGACCGCGTCCCGGCCCGGGACCGCGAGCCGTCCTCCCGCGACGAGGCCGACGAGCCGCCCCCCCCCGAGGCCGACGAGCCGGCCGCCGACCGCCGACGCCCCCCCGATCGCCGCCGAGACCGCGACGAGCCCCGGGTCCGCGACCGGGAGCGCCCCGCCTCACTCAGGCCCGACGACCGGGAGGGATTCGGTGCGGGGCTCGTCGAGGGCCTCGACGAGCCGGACGCCGGGCCCGATGCCGTCGAGGGCGGCGAAGGCGAGCCCCCGCCGCCCTCGGCCCCCCGGGGCCGCAGCCGGGGCCGGGACAAGATCCGGGAGCGACGCTCCCGGGAGCGGGACCGCCCCGACCTCTCCGAGAAGGGGAGGCGGGACCGCTCCGCCCCCCGTCGCTTCGGAGAGGGGCTCGCCGACGACCCGGAGCCGGCGGCCGGGCCGCCGCTCCCCCAGGAACCCGGGCCGGGCGATCGCCCCGAGCCCCAGCGGGCCCGATTCGAACGCCCCTCCCCGGCCGCTCCCCGGCGACCCGCCGAGGGGCCCCGCTCCTTCGGCAGCGGGCTCGACGTCGAGGCCGAGGCCCCCGACGAGGCCCCTCCCCGACGGCCCCGCCCCGCCGACCCGGCGCCGGCCGATGAGGATGGGCCGTATCGCTGGTCCGTCGAGCGGAAGCCGGAGCCGGAGGAGTACGAGCACCTGCTCCCCCCCAACCGGACCCGGCGGGACCGCCCGTCCCCCCGGACCGAGGCCGAAGGCCCCGGCGACGAGCCCCGGCCCGGCGTCCGGGAGGCCGACGACGAAGGCCCCCGGGGCGGCCGGGGCCCCGGCCGTCGCCCCCCCCGGGGCGAGCCCTGGGGAGGGCCGGGCCAGGACGAGCCGATCGGCGAGGCCGAGGATCCCTCGGAGCCGACCGTCGGCGGGGTGCCGCCCGAGGGAGACCGCCCCCGGGGCGGTCGGGACGCCATCCGCGGCCGAGGCGGCCGGGACCGACCGCGCCGGGAGTCCCGGCGCGTCGCCTCCCGGGAGCCCGACGAGGGCCCCGAGCCCGAGTCCCCCGAGGCCTCCGAGCCCCTCACCCCCTCCCGCCCCCGCCGGATCGACCGCGCCGGCGAGCCCGGGTACGTCCCCCGTCGCGAGCGGGCCCGGCTCTTCGAGGGGGGCCCCGAGGCCGAGGAGCTGGATCCCCTGCAGGCCGAGGCCGAGTCGAGGGACGACGCCGACGCCGACGGTGATTCCGACGGCGACGACGAGGAGAATCGACGCCGACGCCGACGCCGACGCCGTCGAGGCCGAGGCCGGGACCGGGACTCGGAGACGTCCCTCGATCTCGACCGCGACGAGGCCCCCGACGACGAGGCCGCCCGGGCCGACCTGGAGAAGCCCCCGGCCCTGATCGACGAGGACGCCCTCGCCAACGAGTTCGACTTCGTCGACCACGACGAGGACCACGAGGACGACGACGACGAGGAGGAGGACGACGACCGCCGCGACGAGGCCGCCGAGGAGATCGAGCCGGGGCTGCAGGAGGAGATCGCCCGGGAGATCGAGGAGATCCGGGAGCTGGAGCGTGAGGTCGGCTTCCGGGGCGGCGCCGCCGCCGCCAACCGCGCCCGGCGCGGGGAAGCCCCCGAGCCCCGGGAGACGACCGTCACCCGGGGAGGCCGGCGGGTGGCCATCAAGCCGCCGATCCAGGACGTCTTCCGCCGCAACGACGAGGTGCTCGTCCAGGTCATCAAGGAGTCGATCGGCACCAAGGGGCCGACCCTCTCCACCTACATCAGCATCCCCGGCCGCTACCTGGTGCTCATGCCCGGCCTGAACCGGGTGGGGGTCTCCCGGAAGATCGCCGACGAGGGCCAGCGCCGCAAGCTCCGGCAGATCATGCACGAGCTGAACCCGCCCAAGGGGCTCGGCTTCATCGTCCGGACCGCCGGGCTGGACCGCTCCAAGCGCGACCTGGCCCGCGACCTCGCCTACCTGCTGAGGCTCTGGAAGGTCATCCTCCAGCGGATCAAGAAGGCGAAGACCCCGGCTCCGATCTACCAGGAGTCGGACATGATCATCCGGACGATCCGGGATATCTTCAATTCCGAGATCGACACCATCTGGATCGACGAGCCCTCGGCCTTCGAGCGGGCCAAGGAGTTCCTCAACTTCGTCATGCCCCGCTTCGTCGACCGCCTGAAGCTGTACGAGGGCAAGGTCCCGCTCTTCCAGAAGTACGGATTGGAAGAGGAGATCAACAAGATCCAGCGCCGGCAGGTCCACCTGCCCGAGGGCGGCTCGATCGTCATCGACCCGACCGAGGCCCTCGTGGCCATCGACGTCAACAGCGGCAACTTCCGGTTCGAGGACGACGCCGAGCGCACCGCCTACGAGATGAACCTCCGGGCGGCCAAGGAGATCGCCCGCCAGCTCCGCCTGCGGGACCTCGGCGGCGTGATCGTCAACGACTTCATCGACATGAGGGAGGAGAAGCACCGCCGGGGCGTCGAGCGCGCCCTCCGGGAGGCCGTCAAGCGCGACCGGGCCCGGACGAAGATCCTCCGCATGAGCCAGTTCGGCCTCATCGAGATGACCCGCCAGCGGATCCGGCCCAGCCTGAAGCGCTCCGTCTACAGCGAGTGCGAGCACTGCGGCGGCGGCGGGCTGGTCAAGACGGTCGAGTCCATGGCCATCGACGCCATGCGGCTGATCGCCTTCGCGCTGAACAAGGACGGCATCCGCCACATCCGGGTCGACGTCAGCGCGGAGGTCGCCACCTTCCTCAACAACCGCAAGCGTGAGGAGATCGCCGTCCTGGAGGCCAATTCCTCGGTCTCCGTCCACGTCTGCCCGAGCGAAGGCGCCACCCGGGAGCACCTCGTCGTCCAGATCGTCGACTCCCACGGCAACGAGGTCCCGTTCCTCCCCGCGCCGAGCCCGCCCTCCGGCCCGCCCCCGAGGCGGAGGCGCTGACCTGACCTGAACCCGGGCCCGGCCCGATTCGATCCCCTCCCCCCTCGGAAATGAAGGGGGAGGGGATCGTCGTTTGTCGGGGGTCGCCTCAGGGGAGGGCCCCGGGCACCTCGGCCGGCATCCCGCCGCGCTCGGGGGTCGTCGACGGGCGGGACCCCGGGAGGCGGAGGAGGAAGCGGCTCCCCCGGCCCGGTGCGCCGGAGGCCTCCAGGGTCCCCCCGAGTCGCCCGGCGATCCGCCGGGCGACGGCCAGGCCCAGGCCCACGCCGGGTTTCCCCCGGCGTCGGGCCAGCTCCGAGCGGTAGAAGGGCTCGAAGATCCGCGACTCCTCGCCGGGCTCCAGGCCGCAGCCGAGGTCGACCACGGAGAGGGTCACGGCCCCGCCCTCCCGGCCGAGTTCGAGCCGGACCTCACTCCCCGGCTCGCTGTACTTCAGCGCATTGTCCACCAGGTTGTCGACGCACTGGGCCAGCAGCTCGGGGTTGGCGAGGACCGGGGGGATCGGCCCGGGCGCCGGCCCGACCCGAAGGTCGGCGGCCCGGGGATGGTCGGCCCACCGCCCGCCGAGGTGGTCGGGGAGCCAGGAGCCCAGGTCGACCGGCCTGGCGCCGGGGGAGGTGGCGTCGTGGTCGGATCGGGCGAGGAAGAGCAGCACCTCGACGATCCTCCCCAGGCGGGCGGCCTCGTCCCGGACGACCCCCAGGACCCGGCGGTATTCCTCGGCCGACCGGTCCCGCCGCAGCGCCACGTCGAGCTGCCCGAGCATCCCCGAGAGCGGGGTCCGGAGCTGGTGCGAGGCGTCCCCGGCGAACCTCCGCTGGCGTTCGAAGGCCTCTCGGAGCCGGCCGAGCAGGTCGTTGAAGGCTGAGGCCAGCTCGTCGAGCTCGTCCCCCGTGCCGGGCCGGTGGAGCGACCAGCCGGGATCCGAGGGGTCGAGGGCCCGGGCCGACCGCACCATCCGCGCGATGGGCCGCAGGGCGCGACGGGCCAGGACGCGCCCCAGGGCGGCGCAGGCCAGCCAGGTCGCGGCCGACATCCCCCCCAGGCAGAGGCCCAGGCCGCCCAGCGTCGCCCGGGCCGGGGACGGGGAGAGCCCCGCGATCAGGACGAGCCGGGCGTATTCCACGTCGTCGTCGGGGAGGTCGTCCTCGGGGTGGCCGCGACCGGACCTCAGCAGCTCCTCGAGCCGGAGGCGTCGGCCGGCCATCCGCCACCCGTCGCCGACGAGGAAGACGGACGAATCCTCATGGCCTCCGGAGAACGCCGGGGCCGACCCGGGCGGCGGGAAGGCGTCCGGCCCGGCGTTCTCGGAGCGATCGACCGGCCGGCCCCGGCCGTCGAGGACCGCCCAGCGGACCTGCTCGATGCCGGGGTCCACCCCCAGGGTGATCCGGCGTTCGTCCGGCTCCCACTCCAGGCCGCCCGGCTCGATGTCGACGGAGGCCTCCAGGGTGTCGAGCGCCGCCTCCAGCCGCTCGTCGAGCTGCCGGTCGAGGTAGGCCCGGGCCGCGACGTAGATCGAGCAGGAGAAGACCAGCAGGACGACGCCCAGGGCGGCCAGCAGGAAGGCCGAGAGCCGGGTGGCGAGGCTCATCGCCCCCCCCCGTCCTCGGGAGGGTCGCCGAGGAGGTAGCCCCGGCCCCGGAGGGTCTGGATCAGGCGGGGGCCGTGCCGTTCCAGCTTGCGCCGCAGCTCCTTCACGTGGACCTCCAGGGTGTTGGACAGGCCGTCGTACCGCTCGTCCCACACGTGCTCGTAGATCCTCGTCCGGGAGAGGATCCGGCCCGGGTTCCGGAGGAAGTAGACGAGCAGGGAATACTCCTTGGCCGTCAGGTCGACGGGGTGGCCCGCCCGCTCGACCCGCTGGGAGGCCAGGTCGACGGCCACGTCCCCGAAGGTCATGACCGCGGCCGCGGTGCCGTCGCTGCGGCGGACGAGGGCCCGGACCCGGGCGAGCAACTCGTCGAAATCGAAGGGTTTGCAGATATAATCGTCTGCGCCCGCGTCGAGCCCCCGGACGCGGTCGGCGACCGCGTCCCGGGCGGTGACGAACAGGACCGGGGTCCGGCGGTCGGCCTGGCGGAGCCGCCGCAGGACCTCGAAGCCGTCGGCGCCGGGCAGCCACCAGTCCAGCAGGACGAGATCCCAGCCCCCGGCCCGGAGCGCCAGCCAGGCCCCCTCGCCGTCGGCCTCGTGCTCGACGGTGAAGCCCTCCTCCCGGAGGCCCCGGACCAGCGAGTCGGCGATCACCGGCTCGTCCTCGACCACCAGGATTCGAATCCCCAACGCGCTGCCCTCCAGCTGGCCCCGGCCTCGGGACGGCCGCCCGAGGGCCGGCGATCCCCCGATTCATTCCAACCGCGTCCCGCCCGGACCGGAAGGGGGATCGTCGAAGATGAAGGAATTCTTATCCGGGCTTCAGGGTGGCCTCATGTCGGCCCGCTAGGATTCGGGCACCTGAGGACGCAACGGTACGAACCCCCCAGACCCGGGAGCAGACACGATGGACGCGATGAACTTCGAGACCTTCGCCCAGGCCACGAACTGGGGCCTCCCGCTCAGCGGTTCCGCCCTCCAGGTCGGCCTGGTGTACCTGGTCGGCGCGGTGACCGCGCTGACGTGCTTTGTCGCGGCGGATCGGGCCGAGGGCCGCCTCCAGGCCCCGGTCGACGAGGCGCACCCGGGCGACGGGGAGCCCACCCGCGAGCCGGCCGAGGCGAGGGGCCGATCCCTCGACGACCCGGGGGATCCCCGGGACGAGGACGGCCGCGGGTCCCTGTCCCGGATGAGCCTGACGGCCGAGGACCCGTCCGCGCGGGATCCCCGGGCCGAACTGTCCCGCCTCGGCCTCCTGATGCCCTCGGTCGACGACCCGGGTCGTCGGGGCCCGGCCTGATCGGGGCGGCCCCGGGGCCGCCCCGGTCGACGGTGGGCTCATCCCCGGCCGATCGCCTCCCGGACCGCCCGGCCGACCTCGCTCGTCGAGCCCGAGCCCCCCAGATCCGGCGTCCTCGGCCCGTCCGGGTCGGCGAGGACCCGCTTCACGGCCGATCGGACGGCATTGCCCGCGTCGGCGGCGCCGAGGTGGTCCAGCAGCAGGCCGATCGACAGGATCGCCGCGATCGGGTTGGCCTTGCCGGTGCCGGCGATGTCCGGGGCCGAGCCGTGCACGGGCTCGAACATGCTGGGATATTTCCGCTCGGGGTTGAGGTTCCCCGAGGCGGCCACGCCCATGCCGCCCTGGAGCACGGCCCCGAGGTCGGTGATGATGTCGCCGAACATGTTGGTGGTGACGATCACGTCGTAGCGCTCGGGGCTGACGACCAGCCTCATGCAGCAGGCGTCGACGTGGTGGTAGTCGGTCTTGATCGAGGGGTAGTCCCGGGCGACCTCCTCGAAGGCGCGGTTCCAGAGGTCGTGGGCGTAGGTCAGCACGTTGGTCTTGGCCACGAGGCTGACGAGGCCGCGCCTGCCGGCGGACCGGTCGTCGTCGGAGAGGCCCCGGAAGACGCGGGCCTTCGCGCGGCGGTCGGCGAGGTCGAAGGCGTAGCGGAGGCAGCGCTCGACGCCGGCCCGGGTGTTGACGGAGGTCTGGATGGCGACCTCCTCGGGGGTCCCCTTCCGGGTGAACCCCCCGGCGCCGACGTAGAGGTCCTCGTTGTTCTCCCGGACCACGACGAGGTCGATCTGCTCGGGCCCCTTGCCCTTGATCGGCGTCTCGACGCCGGGGAAGAGCTGGACGGGGCGGAGGTTGATGTACTGCTGGAAGTCGAAGCGGATCTTCAGCAGCAGGCCCTTCTCCAGCACACCGGGGGGCACCCGGGGGTCGCCGATGGCGCCGAGCAGGATCGCGTCGCAGCGCGCCAGGTCCTGGACGACCGAATCGGGCAGCACCTCGGTGGTGCGGAGGTAGCGGTCGCTGCCCAGGTCGAAGCTTGAGAACTCCAGGCCCAGGCCGTGGGCGGCGCCCAGGTCCTCCAGGATGGCGACCGCCTCGCGGATCACCTCGGGACCGACGCCATCACCCGGGATCACTCCGATCGTGGCCACTGCGTCTCCTCGCTCTGCAAACGCGGTTCGGGAAAAATGAGGTCACCCGCCTTGCCGGGCGACCGTAGAATGGCGGGCGCACCTCTCGCCGAGACGCCCCCCGCGATCATGTCCCCCCCCCGGATCGGCCCGCGAGGCCCCGGCCGGGGGCGGCCCCGGGGCCCGGGACGACCGTTGACAATGCCAAGGGGCGCCTTATCCTACGAAAATCCCCGGCCCCGATCGACGCCGGGCCGCCCGATCCGATGGTCCGCGCCCACCGGCCCGCTCACGTCCGGGCCGATCCGCCTTGCCGACCGGGATGACGCTTATGGTCCCCCCTGCTGAAGGTCAGAGTCCCAGCCCGAGCCCGACCGAGGCCACCCCGCCGCAGCAGGCCGCCGCGTCCCCCCTCCGGGGTGGCGCGGGGGATCCGGCCGGCTCGGCGTCGAAGCCCGGCCCGGGGGGGGGCCAGGGCGGGCCGCGTCCCCCGGCCCGGGGGGCGGCCTCCAGGCCCGGCGCCCCGGCCCGGCCGGCGGGGGCCAGCCTCTCGGCGATGAGCGAGAAGAACCTGGAGCAGACGATCATCCGCCGGGGCCTGGTCACCCCGGAGGAGCTGGAGACCTGCAAGGCCCACCGCGACCGCCTCTCCACCGGCCAGGAGCAGCCGAAGGGGCTGCTGGAGGTGATGGTCGCGGCCAAGGCGCTCACCCCGACCCAGGCCCAGCGGCTGGTCAGGGAGATCGGCAAGGAGTCCCAGCGCAAGCACGAGATCCCCGGCTATCAGATCATCGACCGCCTGGGCAAGGGCTCGATGGGGATCGTCTACAAGGCCAAGCAGACCAGCGTCGACCGGGTCGTCGCCGTCAAGGTGCTGCTCGACGTGCTGGCGTCGAACAAGGAGTTCATCCGCCGGTTCCAGCGCGAGGCGACCATCGCCGCCCGGCTCAACCACACCAACATCGTCAACGCCATCGACGCCGGCGAGTCCAACGGCCTCTACTACTTCGTGATGGAGTACGTCGAGGGGATCACGATCAAGGACGTGATCGAGAAGGGCCACGTATACGACGAGCCGGAGGCCCTCCGCATCGTCCTGGCCGTGGCCGAGGCGATGAAGCACGCCCACGAGCGCGGGCTGATCCACCGCGACATCAAGCCCGAGAACGTCATCCTCACCCGGGACGGCAACGTCAAGCTCGCCGACCTGGGCCTCGCCCGCCTGACCGCCGACGAGAAGCAGGCCGTGGCCGAGGCGGGCATGGCCATCGGCACGCCCTATTACATCAGCCCGGAGCAGGTCCGGGGCGCCACCGACGTCGACATCCGGAGCGACATCTACAGCCTCGGCGCCACGCTCTACCACATGGTCACCGGCCGGCCCCCCTTCCCCGGCGACGACCCGACCGAGGTGATGAAGAAGCACGTCGACAAGACGATCACCCTCACCCCGCCGGACCACCTCAACACCCGGCTCTCCAGCGGGCTCGGCGAGGTGGTCGAGACGATGATGGCCCGCCACCGGGAGAACCGCTACCGCGACCCCTCCGACCTGATCATCGACCTGAAGGCCCTGGTCGAGGGCAAGCGCCCGGTCATCGCCGAGCAGAAGGCCGACACCCTGGCCAAGCTCGCCGAGGGCGAGGTCGACGAGGACGAGGGGTTCTACGAGGCCGGAGGCGCCGGCATGACCGACGCCGAGCGCATCGAGCTGGCCGGCATCGTCAACGCCCGCAACAACATCATCACCATCCTGGCGATCCTGCTCGGCCTCTCCCTCGTCTCGAACGTCATCCTGATGCTCGCCCGATGACCGGACCGGGCGGGCGGGCGGCCGCCCGATCGGCCGGGGGCCCCGGAGGCGGCCCGCGGACGGGGCCCGCCCGGCGGGGGTGAGGCCCCCCGGGCGATCGACCCGTGTTCAGTTGTTGCTGAAGTCGCTCAGGTCGAAGGACCGGATGAGGTCCTTGCCCAGCGGATCCTTCAGGAACTTCTGGTGGCACGAGGGGCAGAGGTCGTAGCGGAACCCCCGGTAGCCCTCCTCCTGGGAGGGTTCGGCCCCCTCGTACTGCTCGTTGCGAAGGACTTCCGCGACCGCTTCCATGTGATCGTCCTCGAGATCCTCATCCGTGATCTGGTCGGGATCGAAGCCGGGATAGGCCGCGATCTTGACGACGTAGCGCGGGGCCTCCGCGCACAGATCCTTGCCGCACAGATCACACGTGAAGTGGACCATCAGCGTCTCGTCCTTCGGACAGGGGGGCCGTGTCCGGCCCGGGCCGGACACCCCCGGGATCGTCGGAAATCGATTCTAACGCCAAGTTCCGGGCCGGTCCAAGCGCCTTCGGGCCCTTTTTCCGGGACCGCCCCGAGGCCGCCAGCAGGCCGACGGCCGCCAGCCCGCCGAGCGAGATCGCCAGCGACAGCCGCACTTCCGGCGGGTCGTATTCCAGCTCGATCCGGGTCACCCCGGCCGGAACCTCCACCGCCATCAGCGGGCCCGGGCCCAGGGAGACCTCCACCGGGCCGCGATCGCCACGCGCCTCCCAGCCCGGGGAGAAGGCGATCGGGACGGCGACCCGATCGGGTCGCGTCGGGTCGTCGCGCCCTCCCGGGGGTCGGGGCCGATCGGCGAGATCGACGACCATCCGGCCGTCGCGGTCCTCGACGATCACCGCCGTCGGGTTCGGGCCGTCCCAGTGGCCCACCCACGTCGCCCCGACGGGCACGACCCGGTCGAAGAGCCCCTCCGGCGGCGGCGACGCGCCGACGACCGCCGAGACGCCCAGCGCCCGCAACCGGCCCTCGGCCCGACCGACGCCGGCCCAAGAGACGGGGCGTCGGCTCGACCGGGCCCCGCCGTCGTCGTCGTACAGGGGGCCGAGCCACTCGGCCATCCCGGCCAGCTCGACGGCGTCGTAGTTCCTCACGTCGGCCAGGCCGTATCGCATGAGCATATTCGGGGGCAACTCCGCCCCGACGGCGAGCACGCGGGCCGGCGGCGGGGCCGTCCTCCTCAGGTGCTCGACGACCGCGCCGGTCGGCCGGTAATCCGCCGGGGCGATCATCGGGTTCGCCCCCCAGAGCGAGGCGATCAGGTCGACCAGCACCGCCCCGACCACGGCCGCCCTGAACGGGCCGAGGCCCGCCCTCCCCCGCCGGGCGATCCCCCAGGACGCCAGGGCGGTCAGGCCGGCGAGGTTCGCCGAGGCCAGCAGCAGCGTCGTCGGGAAGCGGCCGACCAGGTTGCCGGCCTGCCGGTCGGCCAGGACCCTCGCGTCCTCCGGGTCCAGGTCGGCCGACCGGCCGGCGGCGGCCGAGTAGTGGACGGCGGCCCGGTCCCGGATCGGCCCCTCGAAGGCCGGGAGCAACGCCGCCGCGGTCGCCAGGGCGGCCGCCCCGGCGGCCCACGACCCGATCCAGATCCGCCAGCCCCTCGATGGACCCCAGCGGTGCAGCCGGTCCAGCCCGAAGGCCCCGAGCCCGACGAGCCCGAAGGCGACCCAGAGGGTCATCCGCCGGTGGTCGGTCACGTCCAGCACCGGCAGGGCCCGCAGCAGGTTGTCGACGGGCGGCAGCTTGAAGCTCGCGCAGGCGCCGAAGGCGGCGGCGAAGGCGAGGAAGGCCGGGACGCGCCCCCTCGCCGCCGAGAGCCCGACCGGGGCCAGCCAGATCAGGGTCGCCAGGCCCGAGAAGCCGCCGGCCGACTCGTTCTGGTTGTCCACGCCGAGCGCCTTCGCCAGGTTCGGCTGTCCCCGCCGCTGGCCGCCGTAGAGGTTCGGCAGCGCCGAGCAGGCCACCTCCGGCAGCCGAGGGCTCGACAGCTCCCACGGCGACCCCATCTCGACCGCCCGATCTTCCCAGGCCGGGCTCCTCGACAGGTACACCCCCAGCGGCACGACCGCCACCGCCGCCGTCGCGACCCCGAGCGCCATCGCACCCGCCCAGGAGGCGACCGGCCGGACCGGCCCCGGCATCGTCCGGAACAGCATGTAGGCCAGTGCCAGCATGAAACAGTGTGCGCCCGTCTGGACGTGCCCTCCCGCCAGCGTCAGGGCGGCGCAGGCCGAGACGGCCGCCATCGACCGCGCGTCTCCCCGCCGGGCCAGCCGCTCCGAGGCCGCGACCAGCCAGGGGAGCCACGCGGCCACGCTCGCCAGCGGGTAGAGCAGCCAGAGCGTCATGAACCCGCAGAGGGGGTAGCAGAGCCCGGCGAACCAGCGTCCCCAGCCGCCGAGACCCCAGGCCCCGGCCAGCACGAACATCCCCAGCCCCGCCACCCAGAGCCGGGCCGCCGCCACCCACGCCAATGCCCCGGGCATCGGCCCGAGGTAGGCGATCGCCAGGAAGGGGTCGAACACGGCGGCCTGGCCGTTGGCCAGGTGCGGGGCGCCGCAACCCACCTTGCCGTTCCAGAGCGGCAGGCGCCCCTGCCGGATCATCGACCGGCTGAACTCGATCCAGGGCTCGAACTGGAGCATCGGGTCGGTCAGCAGCCGGTTGCTCGGCTCGTAGTCGTAGCCCGGCCCGAAGCTCCGCTGGACGTACGCCAGGTCGGACGGGCTGAGCACCCGGACCCCGACCAGGGCCGGGCCGAGCGGCACCGCGATCACCGCGGCGAGGATCGCGCCGAAGGCCGCACGTTCGCGACGGGCTGTCATCGCCGAGCCTCCATGCCCGGTGCTCCGAGGGTGCCGATCCGTGGCCCGATGGGGTCGGGTCGGACCAGCCTAGCGCGGCCGACCCGATCGATCAAGGCGAGTTCCGCGAGACGGCCCGACGGGGCCGCCCTCCCCGGGCCCCCGCCGGCCCCCCGGCGCATCCGGGGTGCCCGCCCCGGCGACCCGGGCCGGGTCGCGTTGTCGGCGGTCGGCGCAACGGCTAGAATCCCGACCCATCGCCCGCCCGCGTCTCGCCGATCCGACGCACACCCGGCCCGGGGGCCCCTTCCATGCGCCGAACCGCCCGCCTGCTGCTCGCCGTCGCCCTGCCCTGGCTCGCCCGGACCGGCGGGGCCTCCCAGGACGCGGCACCGCCCCTGCCGGGCGTCCCCGAGGGCTGGACGGTCGAACTCGTCGCCGAGGCCCCGGAGATCCTCTACCCGACGGCCATCGTCGCCGCGCCGGACGGCACCGTCTACCTCGGCCAGGACCCGATGGACATGCCCGGCCCGCCGACCGAGCCGATCGACTCGGTCGTCGCCATCCGGCCCGACGGCACCATCACCACCTTCGCCGACGGGCTCTGGGCGGTCATGGGCCTGGAGTGGATCGACGACACCCTGTATGTGGTCCACGCCCCGTACCTCTCCGCCTTCCGGGACGCCGACGGCGACGGCGTCTCGGACGAGCGGGTCGACCTCGTGACGGGCCTCGGCCCGGACCTGCCCGGCTTCAGCGGGCTGAACGACCACGTCCCCTCCGGGATGGAACTGGGGATGGACGGGTTCTTGTATGTCTCGATCGGCGACAAGGGCATCCCCCGGGCCGTCGGCACGGACAGGGAGGCGATCCGGCTCAAGGGGGGCGGCGTGGTCCGGGTCCGGCCGGACGGCACCGACCTGGAGGTCGTCTCGACCGGCGAGCGGAACCCGCTCTCGGCCTTCCTCACCGCCACCGACGAGGTCTTCACCTACGGCAACGACGACGACAGCAAGAAGTGGCCGAACAGCCTGACGCATCACGTCGTCGGCGGCCATTATGGTTATCCCTATGAATTCATGCTCGAACCCGACCGCTGCCTGCCGATCGTCGCCGGGCAGCTCGGCGGGTCGGGCACGCAGGGGATGATCTCCAAGGGGGACGGGCTGCCCGAGCGGTATCGGGGGGACCTGTTCCTCTGCGACTGGGGCCTGCAGGCCGTCTTCCGCGTCGAGGTCGCCCCGAGCGGCGGGACCTTCCGGATGACCCGGCGCGAGCCGTTCGTCACCGCCGGCGACGTGCCCGACTTCCGGCCGTTCTCGGTCGCGCCGTCGGCCGACGGGGCGTCGCTCTACGTCGTGGACTGGGGCGTCGGCAACTGGCTGCTCTCCGGCGTCGAGTCGGGCAGGCTCTACCGGCTGACCTACGCCGGCGACGACGCCTCCCCGCCGACGCCGGCCCCCGATGTGCTGGACGTCGCCGCGCTCGACCATCCGGGCCACGAGGTCCGCCTCCGGGCCCAGCGGGCGATGGCCGCCCGGGGGGCCGGGGCGGTCGCCCCGCTCGCCGGACGGCTGGCCGACGCCGGCCGGGGGACGCAGGGACGCCTGCATGCGCTCTGGGCCCTCGATGCGATCGGCACCCCGGAGGCCGTCGCCCCGCTCCGGCAGGCGTTGACCGACGCCGATCCGACCGTCCGGGCCCAGGCCGCCAAACGGGCCGGGATCCGGGCCGACCTGGCCACCCGACCGGCCCTGGAACGCCTGCTCGACGACGCCGACGCCGTCGCCCGTCGCGAGGCGGCCATCGCTCTCGGCAAGCTGGGAGACCCGGCCGCCGGGCCCGCCCTGATGTCGGGGCTCGGCGACCCGGACCCGACGGTCGCCTGGTCGATCCGCCGGGCGATCCGGTCGCTCGGGGCCTGGGACGCCGGCCTGCTGCTCGCCGCCCTCGAGGACCCCGCCCGCCGGGGAGAGGCACTGAAGCTGACCGACGAGGCCTGGGCCGTCCCCGTCGCCGACGCGCTGGCGAGGGCGGCGGCCGGGGTCGAGGACCCGGGGGCCCGGGCGGAGATCGTCGGCAACCTCGCCGGGATCCTGCTGGCCTATCCCGAGTGGGACGGCGCCTGGTTCGGCACCAACCCGCTGGCCGGCACGATGCCCCAGAAGACCGCCCCCTGGGACCGGGAGGGGATGAGGCTGGCCCTGCTCGGCCTGATCGGGGCCCTGGACGACCCGGACGCCGCCGTCCGGGGGCGGGCGATCGTCGGCCTCCGCCCGGCCGGGCCGACGGTCGGCCCCCACCTCCGCAAGCGGCTCGAAGTCGAGTCCGACGGCGAGAACCTCCGGGCCCTGGCCCTGATCCTCGGCGACCAGGTCGACGTGGCCGCCACCCCCGCCCTCGCCCGGATCGCCGCCGACCCCGACGCGCCGATGCCGGCCCGATCGGCGGCGGTCGACGCCCTGGGCAACCTCCCCGGGCCCGACGCCCTCCGCGCCCTCTTCGGCCTGACCTTCGACCCCGGGGCCCCCCCCGGGCTCGTCGCCCGGGCGCTGCCGAAACTGGCCGCGACGAAGGCCCTGCCCCCGAACGACCTGGCGAGCTTCCTCGACCGGCCCGACCCGACCGTCCGGATCGCGGCCCTCGGCGCGATCGCGGCGGTCGAGGGCCTGCCCGGGCACCTGGCCGACCGCGTCGCCTCCTTGCTCGACGACCCCGACCCGACAGCCCGGGTCGCCGCCATCGCCGCGGTCTCGGCCCTCGGGCATCGCGCGGCGGTGCCGAAGCTGATCGAGATCGCCGGGGCGGGCGACGTCGACCCGACCGTCCGCTCCGCCTCGGTCCGGGCCCTGGCCGCCCTCCCCGACCCGGCCGCCCTGCCGGTCTACCTGGCCGCCCTCGGCGGCCGGGACGCCGACCTGAGGAGATCCGCCGAGCGGGCCCTGCTGGCGATCCGGGACCGGGTCCGCCCGCAGCTGGAGGGGCATGCCCGGTCCGCCTCGATCTCCGGGCCCGAGGCCGGTTCCCTGGGGCGGATCCTGACCCGGTTCCGGCCGATCGTCGACTGGAAGGTCATCGGCCCGTTCGCCCGGACGACGGCCCGGGTCTTCCTCGGCGAGCCGTCGATCGACTTCAATCAGTCCCACTCCGGCGTCGAGGGCCGGCCGATCTCCTGGCAGCCCCGCAAGGCCGACCCCACGACCGGCCGCGTGGTGCTCGACGACTTCAAGGGGGGCCGGGGCGACCTGGGCGGCTTCGGCTACGACGAGACGGGCTCGCCCGACCTGGCCGCCTTCGCCTACGCCGAGATCCCGTCGGACGCCGACCGGGAGGCGCTGCTCCTGTTCGGCTCCAGCGGGTCGCTGATGGTCGAGCTGAACGGCGAGCCCGTCCACACCTTCACCGAGTACGCCGGGAGGCCGTACGCGACGGACAGCGACCGCGTCCGGGTCCGGCTGAAGGCGGGGACGAACCGGCTGGTGATGCGGGTCCGCCAGGGGATCGGCACCTGGGCCTTCGGCGTGCAGGTCTCCGCGCCGGGCCAGGAATGGCTCGCCGCCCGCCCGGCCGAGGCCGGGATCGAGGCCCTCCGCGCCTTCGCCCTCGGGCACGACGGCGACCCCGCCCGGGGCGAGGCCATCTTCTTCGACGAGGGGGGCGTCGGCTGCGTGAAGTGCCACGCCGCCGGGGGGAAGGGCTCGTCCGACATCGGGCCGGACCTGACGGGCCTGGCGTCGAAGTATGATCGCGCCGAGCTGATCCGATCGATCCTGGAGCCTTCCCAGCGGATCGCCACCGGGTATCAGCCGGTGCTCGTCGCCACCGACGACGGCCGGGTGATCGCCGGACTGGTCCGGGAGGAGTCGGCCGAGGACCTCGTCCTGGCCGACGCCGGGGCGAACCTCGTCCGCCTGCCGAAGGCCCGGGTCGAGGAGCGCCGGGTCGGCCAGACCTCGATCATGCCCGGCGAGCTGGCCGAGGCCCTCTCCCCCGAGGAGTTCGCCGACCTGGTGGCCTACCTCGGCACCCTGACCGCCCCGCCGGCGTCGGGTCCCTGATCGGGCGGGGCCCCCTCCGGCAACACTTCATACACGGCCACCCGGCCCGAATCGCCGGACCAGGAGCGTCGGACCCTCCCCGGCCTCCCGGCGACGAACTCCGAGATCGGGTCTTCCCGGGCCCGGGCGAATCGGCCCCGGACGAGGACGAGGTAGGCCACCCCGTAGCGGTCGACCTCCCGGGCGATGGCCTCGGGGTCGTCGGGCGGGACGATCCCGGGCCGGTCGGTGAACCAGAAGGCCTCGGCCGGGTAGGCGGTCATGATCGGGCCGGGGTGATCGCCGTGCGAGGCGATCCACCGGAGCCCGGCGTCGACCGGCTCGTGGGATCGACGCTCGGCCGAGGCCCGGCCGGACGCGGCGGCGTAGACCGAGTAGGGCGTCGCCGCCGCCAGCAGGAGCGCCGAGCCCCAGACCCGGGGCCGACCCCGGCCCAGCCTTCGGGCAATCCCCGCGATCCCCTCCAACGCCACCACGAGCAGCGCCGGCACCAGCGGGAGGAGGAACCGGCCCGCCTCGGTATACGGCCAGGCCAGCAGCAGCGCGAGGTTGCAGGCGACCACCAGCCCGGCCGTCCTCAGGCGATCGGTCCTCAGCACGGCCACCAGCCCCCGGGCCATCACCAGCCCGGCCGCCACCGCGAAGATCGCCGCCACCGGATACGCCCCCGGCGAGAAGACCGTGCCGACCTCGACGAACGGGCCGGTCAGGACGTCGGGGATCCGCAGGACGTAGAACCAGGCGTTCCCCGCGATCACCGCCGGCAGCGAATCGCCCGGGAAGTAGCCGAGGTGGGTCTTCCGCCCCGCGGTCGCCAGCCGCCAGGCCCAGGGCGAGACGACCAGGCCCGAGACCGCCACCGTCGCCGCCAGGGACCGCCACCGGCGTCGGAGCAGCAGCTCGATCCCGATCGCCGCCGCCACCGCCGCCCCGATCAGCCGGGTCAGCATCATCGCGCCGATCAGGCCGCCGACTCGGGCACCTCGGCCGATCCCCCCCGCCCTCGCCGCGGAGACGCCCGCCAGCAACGCAAGCTGCTTCAGCAGCATGTAGAGCGGCTCCGACTGGATGTTCCCCCCCACCCGATGCCAGGTCCAGTTCATCGCCAGGGCCAGCCCGAGCAGCAGTGCAACCCGGGCCGAGTACTGCCAGCGGAACCACCACCAGGCCGCCACCGTCGCCCCGGTCGTGCAGAGGATCGACACGGCGTGCGCCGACGCCGCCGACCTCCCGAACACGCCCCAGGCCGCCGCCAGCAGGGCCGGGTAGGCCGGCGGGAAGTGGGCGTGCGGCGGGGCGTCGGGGTGGTCCACGTCCCGGTAGCCCTGGCCCTCGACCAGCGCCCGGGCGAGCATCGCGTAGCCGGCGCCGTCGAACCGAGGGGGCTCGTCGAACCCGGTGTTCAGCACCGCCCCGGCCGCCGCCACCGCCGCCACCACCGCCCCCGCCCCCCATCGGCCCGCCCACCGATGCCGCCGAACCGATCGCGAGTCACCCATTCATCCCCCCCTTCCAGGTCCCGACGATTCTAGCGACCCGCCCCCGCCCGAGGGGACCCGACTCCGGGGCCGTCGGGGCCCGACCCAGCCTGAGCGGGGCGATCCCCGCATCCCGGCCCCCGTCGCCACCCGGCCTCGGGGCGTCGGCGGTCCCGTTTCAGCCGGCCGAGGGCCCGGTCGGCGCCGACCCGGGGATCGGGCCCGGCGTCGACCGACGGCCGCCCTGGCGCGGAGGGCCCGCCGGCGGGCCCTCCGGCGGTAATCGTGACCTAGGGTTCAGTGGCGTCCCGCCCGCCTCGGGCGGGAGGGGGCCACGATGGGCCGCGGAGTCCGGTCGTGCAGGTCGAATCCGGGAAATCGAATCCGTTGCGCAGGGCCGTCGCCGAGATGCGGCTGGAGCTCGACAGCCTGATCGGCTTGGAGCTGGGGAGGCTGCTCGGCGGCTCCCCCGGCCGGGCCGCCCCGGCGCCGGCCGAATCTCCGCCGCCGCCGCCCCCGGGCCGGGCGGCTAATTCGGATGCCTCGACGGCGGCCCGATCGGGGCCGTCACCGGCCATGGTGCCGGTCCCGATCCCGATCCCGGGGCCGGCACCCGAGTCGATGCCCCCGTCGATCGCGGTGGCCTCCGGTCCCGAGGGGCGGGCGGCCGACCGGGACCCGGCCCCGCCCCCGTCCCGATCGCTGCCCCGGGACGAACCGGCCCGGGGGCGGCCCGGGGCCCTCGACGACGACGGCGACGACGACCCCGGGAGGCGGCTCGACGCCCTGGCCCGTCGCCTGGAAGGGCGGCTGCGGAGGGCCCGGGACCGCCCGGGGGGCCGGCCGAGGCCGGAGGACTCGGGGGACCGGCCGGGGGCGGCCGACCCGGGACGGGACCGATGATCGATCACCGGGGTGAGAACCGATGGATGAACCGCCCGAGGGGCGCCCGTCCCGGGCGTACTGCCTCTTCCTGAGCGAGTCGAGGCCGCTGGGCGTGCCCCTCGACGCGGTCGCCGAGGTGATGGAGGCCGGGCGGCTGGTCCGGCTGCCCCTCTGCCCCGGGCAGGTCGTCGGCCTGTGCACTTATCGCGGCAAGATCGTCCCCGTGGTCCGGCCGGGGGACGAGGGCGGCGGTCCACCCGGCGGGGGAGAAGGGGGCGGGCGGGCGGTGCTGATCCTCCGGACCGGCCGCGGCCTCTGGGGGCTCTCGATCGACCGGGGCGGGGTCTCCGTCGAGGTCGCCGGGGAGGGGCCCGCCGGCGAGGGGCCCCCGATCGGCCGGGGCTTCGTCGCCTCGGGCTCGGTCGGGCGTCGGGGGACCTCCCACGCCGTGCTCGACCCCGACCGGTCCTGGCGGGGCGTGAAGACCGAGATCGATCAGTGGTACGCGGACGCCCTCGGCTCCGGGGGGGACGGCTTCCCGCCCCCCCCGGGCCAGGGCGGGGTGGGTTCGGGGGCGTCGGACACGAGGCAGGGCGGACAACCATGAACACGATGTCGATGGGCCCGGCCCTCGCGGTCGGCGGGCTGGGGGGCCTGGCCGCGGTCGGCCTGGCCCTGGGGATCTCGGCGGCGGGCGGCGGCGCCTTCGGGGCGGCCCTGGCGGCGGTGCTCGGCTCGGCCGCCGGGGCGGCGGTCGCCGGGTTCGTCTCCAACGCCACCGCCCGCCGGTGCGCCCGGACGATGGCCGTCCGCACCCCCCGGGCCGACGTGCCCAGCGCTTCCCGGCTCGCCTCCGACGAGTCGAAGCAGCGGCTCGACGAGGTCCGGGCCGAGCTGAAGGAGATCTTCCAGGCCATCTCCTCCCTGGGGGAGTCGGCCGGCCGGATGTCCGAGGGGGCGATGGAGCAGACCGGCGCCGTCCCCAAGACGACGCAGACCGTCGAGGCCCTCTACGACCGCATCGACCTCATCTCCCAGAACGCCGACGAGGCCGCCGACGCCACCGACCGCACCCGGCAGGAGGCCATCCGGGGGCTGGACCAGATCAAGGGCGTCATCGACGGCATGGAGCAGCTCCGGGCCCAGGTCGAGTCCAACGCCAGGAAGGCCCGGAGGCTGGGCGAGCGCTCGGTCGAGATCGGCGCCATCGTCGAGCTGATCGGCGAGATCTCCAACCGCACCGACATGCTCGCGCTGAACGCCACCATCGAGTCCGTCCGGGCCGGGGAGCACGGCCGGGGCTTCGCGGTCGTCGCCGACGAGATCCGCAAGCTGGCCGAGCGGACCGCCGCCGCCACCCGGGAGATCGCCACGCTCGTCGAGGCGATCCAGGCGGACACCCACGAGAGCATCCGGTCGCTCGCCGAGGAGCAGGCCGAGATGGAGAAGGAGGCCAACAGCGTCCGCGAGGCCGGGTCGGCCCTGGAGCGGATCAGCCGGGTGGCCGAGGACTCGGCGAGGCTCGTCGACGGCATCTCCCACTCGGCCAACGACCAGGTGCTCGCCGCCCGGGATCTCGTCTCGGGCATGCAGCGGATCTCCGAGGTCTCCAAGCTGCTCCTGGGGGAGACGAAGCAGATCCGGCAGCAGTCCAGGGCCGTCTCCCAGCGCTGCCAGGCGTTGAACGCCCTGGTCTCGAGCCGGTCGCAGCCCGACGGCGTGCCGGGGCTCGACGCCTACCGGGCCCCGAGGCTCCATCCCGGCTCGTCCCCGCGCCCGGTCCCGATCGAGGCGAGGCCATGATGACCGGACTCGAACGGCCGAGGGGGTCCGAGCTGGTCGACCGGCTCGACCGGCTCCGGGGGCAACTGGCCGGGACCGACGCCCCCCCCGGCGGCGGCCCCCCGGCGATCCGGGAGGCCATCGGGCCGATCGACCCGGAGGCCGACCCGGCCGCCGCCGACGCCCTCGGCCGGCTGGCGCTCATGGCGGAGGTCTGGGACTGCCTCGTCGCCGAGGGGCCCGAGGCCGTCTCCCCGCTGCCCGGGTTCTTCGAGCGGGCGATCGACCGCCTCTGCGACGGGCTCCGGCTCGGCGACCCGGGAGGGGCCTCGGCCTGGATCCTCCGCGAGTCGGAGTCGCGCTGGGGAGACTACCTGGCGCTCATCGACCCCTCGATCGACCCCGCCGCCGGGGGGAGATCCGAGGGGCAGCCCACGACCCCCTGCGACCCGCCGGCGATCGACGCCGCCGAGCTGATCCGGAGGATCTCCGGCCTCCCCGCCTCCGGCCCGCCGGCCTCCCCCGCCCCCCCGCCCGATCCCCGGCCCCCGGCACCGGCCGACGACGGCCCGGCGATCGACGCCGCCGAGCTGACGCGGGCGCTCACCGACCCGGCCGCCGTCGGCCCGGCGCCCCTCGCCCCCCGCGCCCTCGATCTCGGGCCGACCGCCCGGGACGGCCCGACGCCCCCCCCGGCCGTCGACGACGACCCCGGGCCCGCGATCGACGCCGCCGAGCTGCTCCGGAGGCTGACCGGCTCCCCCCCGTCGGCCGGCCCCCCGGGCGGCACCGATCCCGGGCCCCCCGCGGGGGAGGCGCCCTGGTGGGAGCGGGCCCTGGAGGTCCCGGCGATCCAGGCCCGGGCGAAGGCCCCCGCCGTCGCCGACCCCATGGCCGAGGCGAGGGGCCTGGAGCTGGATCCCGAGCTGCGCGCCATCCTGATCGCCGACATGACCGACCTGTTCGGCCGGATCCAGGGGCTGGTCCTCGGGCTCGGCTCCGGGGGCGATGCCGGGCGGCTGCACGAACTCGGCCGCTGCTATCACACGCTCAAGGGGGCCGCCGGCAGCGCCGGCCTGACCCTGCTGGCGGCATCGATCCACGACCTGGAGGACCTCCTGGAGGAGGCCGGCGGGGCCTGCCCCGATGACCTCGTCCGGCGGATGGAGGAGTCGCTCTCGACGATCGAGGGCACCCTGGGGGCGCTGGACGACCGCGAGGGCCCGGACGTTGAATCCCCCCCCGGCGATCCGACGAGCCCGACGGCGTCGGCCCCGCCGACCGACGACGGCCCCGGCCACTCGGAGGCCGACGGCCTGATCCGGATGCCGGCGGCGCGGTTCGAGGAGCTGGTCGACCTCTGCTCGGAGCTGCTCACCAGGAGGAGGGCCTGGGCCGGCCTCGCCGACCGGATGAAGGGCCTGGCCCATTCGGCCCGGGGGTGCAGCCACCGGCTCCGGGGGAACGTCGACCGCCTGACCGAGGCGGTGCCGACGGCGGCGATCGGCGGCCGGGCGCCCCGCCCCCTCGACGACGAGCTGACCACCACCCTTCGGAGGATGGGTGAGCAGGCCGAGGACCTGGTCGCCCTGGCCGCGACCGCCCGGGAGGCGGCCCTCCCCATGGCCGCCGAGGCCGAGGACCTGTCCCGCCTGAGCCTCCGGCTCTGGGAGGGGTTGCAGTCGGTCCGGATCGTGCCCGTCCGGAGCCTCTTCCAGCGGCTCATCCGGGTGGCCCGGGACGCCGCCCGGGTCGAGGGGCGGGCCGTCGAGGTCGTGCTCGTCGGCGAGGAGACCGGGGCCGACCGGGCCCTGCTCGACAAGGCGTACGAGCCCCTGCTCCACGTCGTCCGCAACGCCGTCGGCCACGGGATCGAGCCCCCCGACGACCGGGAGCGGCTCGGCAAGCCCCGGGCCGGCACGATCACCCTGGAGGCCCGTCGCGAGGGGAACACCGTCGTCCTCTCGGTCCGGGACGACGGCCGGGGGCTGGACCACGAGGCGATCCTGGCCAAGGGCCGCCGCGTCGGCCTGATCGGGCCGGACGAGCACCCGGGCGTCGACCGCCTCAACGGCCTGATTTTCCACCCCGGCTTCTCCACCCGGAGCCAGGCCAACTCCGTCTCCGGCCGGGGCGTCGGCATGGACGTGGTGGCCCGGGAGGTGGAGCTGCTCCGGGGCCGGATCGAGCTGTCCTCGACCCGGGGCCGGGGCACGGGGATGACGATCCGACTCCCGACCCGGATCTCCCTGGAGCCGGTGATGGTCGTCCGGATCCGGGGCCAGGCGTTCGCCGTGCCCACCTCGGCGATCGACGCCGTCGGCCGGGCCGACCGGGTCGACCGGGGCGGCCCCGGCGCCCGGCCGACGGTCGCCGTCGGCGGCCGTGAGCTGCCGATGCTGGACCTCGGCTCGATCCTCGGCTTCTCCGGGCCGATCGGCGATTCGTGTCCTACCGTACTGGTGGTGACGGCCGACTCCGGGGCGGTGGCGCTCCGGGTCGACGGCATCGACGGCCCGATGGAATTGGTCCTCAAGCCGCTCGGCCCGCTGCTGGCGGGCCACCCGGCGGCCTCGGGGGCCGGCCTCTCCCCGGCCGGGGAGGTCATCCCGGCCCTGAACGTCGCCGGCCTGCTCCGCCTCGCCGGGGCGGGCGCCCGGGAGTCGACGGCCATCTCGGCCCCGGTCCCGCTCGACGAGCGGCCGGCCGCCCTGGTCGTCGACGACTCCCTGAGCGTCCGCCGGATCGCCAGCCGACGCCTCCGCGCCCTCGGCTTCGAGGTCGACGAGGCGAACGACGGCGAGGAGGCGCTGGGCCGGCTGAGGGGCCGGTCCTACCGCCTCATCATGACCGACCTGGAGATGCCCCGGATGGACGGCTTCGCCTTGCTGGCCGAACTGGGCCGGACGGGTGTCATGGACGCCACCGGGGTGGTCGTCACCAGCACGTTGACCGACGAGGCCACCCGCCGACGGGTCCTCGACCTGGGGGCGATCGCCTTCGTCCCGAAGCCCGTCGACCCCGGCACCCTGGCCCTGGCCGTCTCCCCGCTGCTCGGGCTCGGGCCCCGGCCCGCCGATCGCCCGAACTGACCGAACCGAACCGAACCGAACCGAACCGTATCGACCCGACCGACCGTCCGCCCGAGGGCAACCATGGACAGCCCGCAGATCCTGGTTATCGACGACAGCCCGACCATCCTCAAGATGGTCGAGTGCCACCTCTCGCAGGCCGGCTACCGGGTCGCCACGGCGTCGAACGCCGACGCGGGGGTCGACGCGGCCGAGGCCATCCGGCCCGACCTGATCCTGCTCGACCACCAGCTCCCCGGCACCACCGGCGACGAGGTCTGCCGACGCCTGCTGGCGGGCGAGTCGACCCGGCACATTCCGGTGGTCATCAGCTCGGCCATGCGCAATCGCGCCTTCGCCAACTACACCGAGCTGCCCAACGTCGTCGACCAGATCCCCAAGCCCTTCACCCCCGACCTGCTCAGGACCGGCGTGGCCAACGCCCTGCAGGTCGGCGCGATGGTCGTCCGGGCGCAGAACACCGGGTGCGCCATGCCGGAGGTGGTCGACGAGGTGAAGGACTCCCTGCTCGAGGGGCAGACCTCCGCCTTCCCGATCCGGTCGGTGATCGACTTCCTGAACAACAACGCCTGCTCCGGCCGCCTGACCCTGGAGCTGGAGAAGGACCGCATCCGGTTCACCCTCTCCGGCGGCCGGATCCAGGCCGTCTGCTCGCCGACGATCAGCCCCGATCGGCTCTTCGACCTGGTCCCCCCCGAGCTGGCCGAGCTGGCCCCGCTGCTGGCCGCCACCCTGGGGGAGCGGCTCGACCCGTCGATGTCCGGCCTGGTCCGGATGCTGGAGCGGAGCCTGACCGACCCGAGGCGCCTCCGGGCCCTGCTCCGCTGCCAGTCGGCCATCCTTTCCCACTGGGCGTTGACCGCCGGGCCGGGCAAGTTCAGCTTCGAGGCCGACGCCGCCGTGCCCCCCATGTTCCAGGCGTTCCCGCTCCAGATGAGCCTGCCCGCGCTGGCCGTCGAGGGGGTCCGGCGCTGCGACCCGGCGGGCGACGCCGACGCCTCCGCCCCGGCCGTCTTCGCCCGGCAGGCCCCCCGGGGCGGCAACCTCGACCGCACCGGCCTCAGCCCCGCCGAGATGAAGGCCTACGCGCTGTTCGACGGCTCGATGCCGCTGGCCGAGGTGGCCGCGCAGGCCGGCCTGCCGGTCGGGGCCGCCGCCGACGTCGCCCGGGGGCTGGAGCTCGCCGGGCTGGTCGAGCGCCGGGCCGCCCCCTCCGGGGCGTCGATCCTGGTCCTCGACGACGACCCGGAGGCCTCCCGGGCGATCCAGTCGGCCCTCGGCCCCGGGGGCCGGGGCTGCCAGGTCAAGGCGGTCCGCGACCGGGTCGGGGCCCAGTTGCTGCTCCGCCGCCAGCGGTTCGACCTGGTGATCGTCGCCCTCGACCGCCCCGACCACGAGGCGTTCGTCCGCACCTGCCGGGAGCTCTCCCCCGAGTCGTGCCGGTTCGTCGGCATCGCCGGCCTCACCGACGAGGAGGAGCTGAACCGCCTCGACGCGATGGGCCTGGACGGCATCCTGCACCGGCCGATCTCCGAGCCGGACCTGGTCGCCACCGTCGACCACCTGCTCCGGGCCCCCGAGGCGGTCGCCTGCGGCTGAACCGACCGACCAACCCCCGGCCCGAGCCGGGGCCCCCAACGCGTGACGAGGCCACGATGGAACCGACCCCTACGTTCGACCCCGCGGACGGCGGCTTCGTCGACACGGTCGCCCTGCTCCAGGAGGAGGTCGCCCGGCTCGAGGCCGAGCTCCGGATGAGGGACGAGCAGCCGACCTTCGAGCAGCCCTCGCTCCTGGCGATCCACTCCGAGACGGTGGTGGGGACCCGAGTCGAGGAGCTGAACGCCCTCCTGGGCGAGCGGGACGAGGTGATCGCCCTGCTCTGCGACCAGCTCTCGGCGATCGAGGGGGCCCAGGCCGCCCGGTCGGCCGAGTGGGACCAGCTCCACCGCTGGGTCGAGGAGCTGGAGGCCCGCTTCGGCGACGGCGAGGCCCCCGACGACGAGGCCGGCCGGTCCCGACGCGAGGCCGAGGCCCTCCGGGACCAGATGGAGCAGCAGCGGCGGGCCTGGGAGGCGCAACGCCGCTTCCTGGAAGGGGAGGTCGACGCCCTGAAGGCCCGCCTCGACGGGGAGGCCTCCCCCGTCGACCCCGAGGCGTTCGCCGCGCTGGAGCAGGAAAACCTCCGGCTCCTCGAAGCCTGCCGTCGGCTCTCCGAGGCCAACGCCGACGCCCGGGCCGGGGGCGGCGGCGAGGGTGGCGCCGATCCGCCCGAGGTCGAGGCGCTCCGCCGCGCCCTGGACCGGGCCGAGGCGAGGCGAGAGGCCGCCGAACGCGACCTGGAGCACGTGCGATCCCGCTTCGAGCAGCAGCTGGCCGCCATGCAGTCGCAGCCGACGACCGGCCGGATCTCCTCGGCCGACCTGTCGCCGAACGAGCGGGTCAAGGCCCTGCGCGAGCACCTCCGGGACCTGCACGTCAAGGAGGAGGAGGAGCGGAAGGAGCGGCAGCTCTCGGCCCGGATCTCCCGACTCCTGGGGCGAAGCGGGGCGAGACGATGAGCCGAGCGGAACTCGAGAATCCCCCCCTCCCGGAGTCGTTCCGATGCTGCCAAGAGACGGCGAGCCGACGGGCGCGGCCTGGCTGGACGAGCGGGAGTCCCCGCCCGAACCGTCGGCCGTCGCCGCCTCGCTCGAGCGGATCCGGACGGGCGTCCACCGCTGGCTCGACCGGGTCGACGAGCTGGCCGCGGCGGCCGTCGAGGCGGCCCTCTCGGCCGAGAAGTCGCGGGCTGCGCTGCAGGCCGAGCTGGAGCGCCGCGAGCGCGAGTGGGCCGAGCAGCTCCGGGCGCTGGAGCACGACCGCCTCCGGCTGGCCGAGGCCTGGGAGCAACTGGAGCGGGAGCAGGTCGCCGCGCTGTCGGCCGGCCGGCCGGGGGACGGCCCCGACCGGGCCCCCCGGCAGGGTCCGTCCCCGGAGTACTACCGCCGCCCGGTCGAGCTGGACGACTCGGTCGACCGCACGATCGTCCGGCAGTTCGAGGCCCTGCGGAAGGACGTCCGGCGGGCGGCCGAGTCGCGCGGCGTCTCCCCGGGCTGACCGCCCCGCCGGCCCCCCCATCCGCCGAGCCAACCGAGAGGAACCATGATGTCGCTCAAGGTCCGAGGACAGGTCGATTCGCCCAGGAGAGGCTGGATGGCACGCCTGCTCGGCGGGGGTCCCGCGGACGAGGCCGGGGCCATGCCGTCGCCGAGGGGGGAGCGGGTCGGGCAGTTCGTCGACGAGCTGATCGCCGACGGCCGGGACGCCTTCGCCCTGCTCCGGTCGACCGAGGCCCACGTCGACGAGGACGACGCCCGGCGCGCCTGGGCCACCCTGGGGCGCCGGATGGCCCTGATCCCCCCCGGCCCGGTGGCCGTCGTCCGGGGGGACGGCGGCGACGAGCTCGTCGACCTCCCCGCCTACTACCTCGACCGGCATGCGGTCAGCAACCGCCAGTTCTCCCGGTTCGTGGCGGCCGGCTGCTACGACGCGCTGGACCTCTGGCCGAGGGAAGTCTGGCCGAGCCTGCTGCAGTTCACCGACAAGGCCGGTCGCCCCGGCCCGGCCGGCTGGACGGGGGGGAAGTTCCCGGCGGAGAAGGCCGACCACCCGGTGGTCGGCGTCTGCTGGTACGAGGCGACCGCCTACGCCCGGTGGGCGGGCAAGCGGCTGCCCTCGGCCGCCGAGTGGCAGAAGGCCGGGGGATGGCCGGAGCACCTCGGCGGCGGCCACTGCACCCGGTACCCCTGGGGCGACCTGTTCGACCCGGCCCGGGCCAACGTCCGGTCCACCGGGATCGGCGGCACGGTCCCCGTCGACGCCATGCCCTCGGGCGGCACGCCCAACGGCATCCGCCAGATGTCGGGCAACGTCTGGGAATGGCTCGACGACCCGCTCGACGCCATCCCCTGCCGGCCCGGCGAGTCGTTCTGCCCGTGGAAGCCCATGCGACGGATCGCGGGGGGGGCCTTCGACACCTACCTGCCCGGCGAGGCCACCTGCCACTTCGTCACCGGCCAGGGCGTGCTGGACCGCCGCCCCAACATCGGCTTCCGCTGCGCCCTCTCGACCGACCGGCTCCGCGAGCCGCCGGCCGACTGAGCCGCCCCCGATCGGTACGACGGCCGCCGGGCCGGGGCGAAGGGCCCCGGCCATCGACCCGGAGCACGCCCCGATATGTACACGACCTCGAATTATCTCGACGAATCGCCCTACCGGACCAACCAGATCACCTGCCCGTTCTGCGGCGGCGGGGTGCGGGGGGCGGCCTGTGGCCAGTGCCACGCCCCGATGGAGGTCGTGCAGTCGATCGGCGGCCGGCCGGTCCCGCCCCGGGTCGTCGGCGTCCTCGGCCCCAGCGGCGTGGGGAAGACGGTCTACCTCGGCATCCTGCTCGACCTGCTCTCGCACGGCGTGGGGTCGCTGCACGGCGTGGCCCGGGGCCCGTTCTCGCTGAACCTCCAGCGCCAGGTGATGTTCGCGATGCAGCAGCAGCGGTTCCCGGACAAGACCCCCGTCGAGGCCGACCGCTGGCAGTGGGTCCACTGCGAGGTGACGACCTCCCAGGCCAAGAAGGGGACGACCGGGTTCGACCTGGTCACCCCCGACGTGGCCGGGGAGGCCGTGGCCGCCGAGCTGGAGAGCCCCGGCTCCCACAAGACCGTCCGCTCGATCATCGCCCGGTGCTCCGGGCTGGCCGTGCTGATCGACACCGTCGGCGTCATCGCCGAGGGCCAGGCCCAGGAGTTCTTCGCCATGTCGCTGATCTCCTACCTGGAGTCGCTGCACCAGGGCCGACGCGGGAAGGTCGAGCTGCCGGTGGCCCTGATCTTCACCAAGGTCGACCTCTGCGACGAGCCGATCGCCGACGCCGACGCCTTCGCCCGGTCCCACGCCCCGGCCCTCTGGCGGATGTGCGAGGCGAAGCTCCGCCACGCCCGGTTCTTCTGCTCCAGCGTCGCCGGCTCCTGCGGCCGGATCATCGACCAGGACGGCGGCGAGTCCCTGGTGCCGCTGCGGGTCGAGCCGAAGGGGGTGATCGAGCCCTTCGCCTGGATGGCCGGGCTGCTCCGCTGACCGGCAGGACGATGGGGGGCGGCCCGATGCGAGCGGACCAGGCGATCTACACCTCCTTGCCCCGCGCCGGCCAGTCCGGCTACCACGTCGTCGGCCGGTCCCGGGGCGTCTCCGACGCCGAGGCGAGGGCCCTGGCCTCGTGGTCCCCGTCGCACGACGCCCTGGTCGTCGACGGCGCCAACCGGGCGAGCGTCAACGTCCACCCCCTGCCCGGGGGGCGGGTCGCCGTCTCCCGGACCTGCGAGGGGCCCCCGGAGTACAGCGGGAGGGGGGGCAGGCAGATCTACACCCATGCCCTGCTCCTCGACGCCGAGGGGCTCCGGCGCTCCGGGGCCCACCCGATCGCCGTCTTCCGGGACGCGATGGCCCTGGGGATCCTCCGGTACCGGGCCGACCCCCCGCCGACGCTCGACGAGGTCGAGCTAGGCCGCTGCCACCCCCCGATCGGACCCGGCCCGGGGGGCCCGCCGCCCGAGGGCCTCGACCTGGCCGCCCTCCGGTCCCGGCTGGAGTCGGGGGCGAGCGTCGAGGTCCGCTTCCCCGGCGACCGCCTCCGCCTGGCCGAGGCCCTGCTGGGCTCGCTGCGGCGGGAGCTGGCCGAGGCCCTGAGCGTCTCGACCAGCCTCCGCCCCTCCTCCGCCCGGCCCTTCCGCCTCTGCCTGCTGCCCTGACCCGGGGCCGACCCGGCCTCACCAGTCGATCGAGAGGCCCTCGGCCCCCGCCCACTCCCGGAGCAGGGCCATGCTGGCCTCGTCCGGGTCCTCGTTGCACTTCTTGCTCGCCTGGACGACCGACCGGGACTCGGGGTCGACCTCGATGGTCAGCACCCGTCTCCTGCCGCCCGGGCACTCCTCGCCGAGCGACCAGATGCTCGACCTCCCCCGGGCGCAGCCGGCGGTGTAGGTGGCGACGCAGTGCCGCATCGCCTTCCCCTCGGCGGCCAGGGCATCACTGTCCAGCAGCTCGACGATGGTCCAGGCCCGGCCGTCGCCCCCCTCTCGTCGGAACCCTCCCAGCCCCGAAGGCTCCCATCGGAACAGCCTCCGTTCGGGCGCCCCCGGCCGCCTCCGGGCCCCCCACTCGGCGGCCCTCCGGGCCAGCGAGTCCGCGGTGCAGCCCTTGATCGACAGCTCGGGCCGGGGGGGCTCCAGCTGCACCTCGGTGTCCTCGCCGATGACGACCGTCCGGTACTCGAACCGCTCGGCGTACAGGTACTCGACGATGGGGTCGATCCGGCCGAGGTCCAGCCGGGGGGTGTTCATCAGCAGGGAGATCAGCGAGGACCAGAACGGGTCGAGGTAGAGCGTCCGGCCGAGCCGGGTGGCGGCCACGGCCCGGGCCAGCGCGTCGGGCCCCCCCATGCCCCGGACCCGCGCCCGGCAGAGGGCCTCCTCGATCGGGACGTGGGGAGGGGCCTGGGAGAACTCGAAGGCCATCCGGCGGGTCATCCGGACCGTCGAGAGGATCGCCCGCAGGCTGCCCCCGGCCGCCGCCTCCAGGAACCAGTGCCGGAGCCGATTCCCCGGCCATCCCGGCCCGCGGAACCAGCTCGACAGCAGGACCGGCGGGACCGGGTAGCGGGCCAGCAGGTGGTGGGCCAGCGACGAGAAGAGCGGGAGCGGGCCGACCCCGGCCGGCTCCCACCCCTCCAGGGGCCGGAGCCACCGGCGTCGGCACTCGACCAGGGCGAGCAGCCCGGAGACCAGCCGGGCCGACGCCTGGGCGTCGGCCCGGCCGGCGAGCCGGCGGGGGCGGAGCAGGTCGGAACGGCCCTGGACGTTCCAGAGCAGGTGGGAGAAGGCCCTCCTCGACTTGGCCCCGACGGCCTCGTCGAGTGAGTCGTGGATCGCCCGGTCGATCAGGCGCTTGGCGAACTCCCTGGGTGCGATCGCGGTGGGCATGGCTCTGCGCTCGGGTGGATCGGGGACGGGACGGGCGGCCGGATGGGCGGACGGGGGACGAGGTCACCCCGCCGTCACGGCCGCTCGGCCCCGGACCCTCCGAGGGTCGGGCGGTGCCTTCAGGTCTCGTGTCGGGCGAGGTGTCGGGCCGGGTCGAGCGGCCTGGGATTGGTGTTCATGCTCGAATCCTCCTCGGTTCGGGAGACCGATCGGTCTCGATGGGGAGGGACACCGGGGGCCGGGCCCCGGTTCGCGGGAGGGCGGCGGGATCTCCCGGCCGGGCCCCGCGCCGGGTACCCTGGGGCCCGACCCCGCCGGGCCGGGCCGACCCCGGGCGGGGGGCTCGCCACCCCTCCCGAGGGCACTCGCATGAAGATCAGCCGGGTCGACTCCTTCCTCGTCGAGGTGCCTCAGAAGGCCCCGATCGCCCCCTACCACTCCCGGTACCGGGGGCAGTCGGTCACCCGGTCGATCCTGATCCGGCTGGAGGCGGACGACGGGACGGAGGGCTGGGGGGAGGCCCCCCAGGTCTACCTCGGCGACCCGCTCACGGGCCGGGAGGCCGAGGCGCTGCGGCCGACCCTCGCCGGGGTCGACCCCACCGACGTCGTGGCGGCCTGCGACGGCCTGACGTTCGAGCACATCTACATCCAGAGCGCCGTCGAGATGGCGATGTGGGACCTGGCCGGGAAGGCCCGCGGCGTGCCGCTCTACCGGCTGCTGGGGGGGCCCTGCCGGTCGGAAGTCGAGCTGGCGGCCTGCATGGGGATCCAGTCGCATGACCGCGCCGGGGAGATCGCCCGGCTCTACGTCGAGATGGGCTTCTCCACCCTCAAGGCCAAGGCCGGCCGCGACCCGGAGGAGGACCTGGCGATGGTCCGGGGGGTCCGGGACGCGGTCGGAGACCGCCTGGAGCTGCGGATCGACCCGAACACCGGCTACTCCCCCGAGGCCTGCGAGCAACTGGCGAAGGACCTGGAGCCCTACCGCCTCCAGTACCTGGAGCAGCCGATGGGGGAGGACCTGATCGACGAGTCGGCCCGGATCCGGGGGCTGACCTCCACCCCCCTGGCCCTGAACGAGTCGGTCACCACCCCGGAGCGGGTCCGGGAGATCCTGGACAAGGAGGCGGCCGACGTCCTCCTGCCGGACACCTACCAGTGCGGCGGGGTCTGGGCGACGAAGCGAGTGGCCGAGGTCGCGGCGTCGGCCGGGGTCCCCTGCGTGGTCCACTGCGCCCACGACCTCGGGCCGAAGACGGCGGCCATGCTCCACCTGGCGGCCGGCACGCCGAACTTCCCCCTGGCCAACGACTGCACCTACTACGGGCTCGTCGAGGACGTCCTGGTCCGCCCCCTGGAGATCCGGGCCGGGCGGATGGCCGTCCCCCAGGCGCCGGGGCTGGGGATCGAGGTCGACCCGGAGAAGGTCCGCAAGTACCGGGTCGGCCCCCCGGCCTGAGGGCGAGGCGGCCCCGGGGTGGGATCGAGACGCGATCGGGTGTCCCGGCGACCGCGACCAGACAATTCGGGATCTTCGTTTGACGGGGCGGGATCCCGCCGGATAGCCTGGAGATCGTCGCCGGGGGGCCGGGCCCCCCACCGAAGGATCGACCGCGAGCCGGGGAGCGGCATCATGACCAAGCGACCGAAGCAGGGACGGTACGCGAGCCGGGGCGGATGCGCCATGGTCGACGCCTCGGGGAGGCGCTGGGAGCACGAGGACCCGCGCTACCTGAGGCGATGGGTCTCGGGCCGGGACCAGTCCCGCCTCCTGAGGGCTCACCCGCCGAAGTCGCCGCCCGGCGGCGAGCCCCCCCGCTGACCGGCCGGCCGGCCGGGGCCCGGATCATCGGCCGGGGTCGTCCCGGATGGGTTCGGGTTGATGATCCTTCGGGGGGCCGACCTCGGTGATCGGGGTCCAGGACGGCGGGTCGCTGGCGGGGAAGGAGTCCTCGGAGGCGACCTCGACCTCGTCGGGCTCGACCTCGTCGGGCTCGTCGTCGGGTCGGGGGCGGCGGTCGTCGTCGCCCGGGGTGGCGTCTCGGTCGTCGGCGGTGGGGGTCATGGCGATGGTCCTCGGGCTCGGGTTCGGGGCCGGGTCGGCCGGCCCCGGGGGTCGGCCGGATCGAGATGCAAATGCCCTGCCCCCGGGTGTGCCCCGTCGACTCCGGGTCTACAATGGTGAGGACGTCGAGGGGCCGCCCCCGTCCCGATCCGGTCGACCGGGGGGAGGCCGGCCCCGAATCCCCGGGAGCCCTTGAGGATGACGATCGCGATCTCGACGGCCCTGCTCCTGGCGATTGCCGGGGCCCCGGCCGACCCGGGTCCCGGTGTCGGGCCCGTCGTCGCCGCCCCCTCGCAACCGCAGAAGACGCCGCAGCAGGGCGACCGCCCCGCGGAGGAACCCGCCGTGCAGACCGACGAGCCCAAGGAAACGGAAACGGGGGGGAAGCCCGACACGGGCCAGGAAGGCGAGACGGCCGCCCCGCCGGTCTCCTCGGAGCCGAAGCTGGCCACCTTCGGCGGCGGCTGCTTCTGGTGCACCGAGGCGGTCTTCGAGCTGGTCAAGGGGGTCGGCGACGTGGTCTCCGGCTACTCCGGGGGCCGGGTCCCCTTCCCCTCCTACGAGCAGGTCTCCACCGGCCTGACCGGCCACGCCGAGGTGATCCAGGTCACCTACGATCCCTCGGTGGTCAGCTACGCCGAGCTGCTGGAGATCTTCTGGAAGACCCACGACCCGACCACCCTGAACCGCCAGGGGCCGGACATCGGCACCCAGTACCGCTCGATCATCCTCGCCCACGATCAGGCGCAGTTCGACGAGGCGAAGGAGCTGAAGGCGAAGCTCAATGAGGCCAAGGTGTTCCGGAAGCCGGTCGTCACCCAGGTCGTCCCGATCGAGGCCTTCTTCCCGGCCGAGCCGTACCACCAGGACTACTTCCGCAAGCACCCCAACGCCGGGTACTGCCAGTTCCAGATCATCCCCAAGCTGAAGAAGTTCAGCCAGGTCTTCCGCGACAAGATGAAGGGCGCCCCCGGCAACGGCGGGTGATCCGAACCGGGGCCCGTCCCTCGACGCCCTCTCCGGGCGAGCGGCCGGACTCCCTCCCCCTCTCCCCGAGCGATGGGAGATGGCCGGGGTGAGGGGTCGGCGTATGGGACGCAAGGCCCGGCGCGTCCTCGGCTCCCCCTCACCCGGCCTTCGGCCACCCTCTCCCCCGAGGACGGGGGCGAGGGTCGGGGTCTGACCCTTATCTCTCCGCGCTCGGGGCGACGGACCCGCGAGGATGGGCCGCGCGTCTTCCCGGATCGCCCGGGAGTCGGGCCGATGGGGCGGCCGGGGACGGAAGAGGCCAGCCCCCGGCCCGGTCGGGACGGGGGGCATGCGATCCCGGATGCGCCGTTGCGGATTGTCAAAGAACGCATCGAGCGGCCCGTCCCGGTCCCCGTGAGTTGGGACTCGGGACGGGCAAGCCGTCCATTTGGTCAGCGGACGGGGGGGTAGTAGTAGCGCCTCGGGGCGCCGGCGGTCCCGGCCAGGGTCGACCAGGACCATCGGTCGTTGATCGAGCCGTAGGGCGAGCCGTGGAACGGGAACTGGTCGCCCGGGCCGTAGGGAACGTACTGCCGGGCCCGGTCCGGGAAGGCGGCGTAGTAGCTGTACGGGAACGTCGGGGTCGCGGCGGGAATCGCCATGCCCATGCCCATGCCCATGCCGATCGACCCGGAGGGCCACGGGTCGGCGGGGGTCGACCAGGCGACGGGCGATCCGGATCCGGCCATCATCTGGGCATTCGCCCGGCCGGATCCGGGGCCGAAGGCGGTGACGGCGAGGGCGACGAGCAGGGCGGCGAGGTGCAGTCTCATCGGGTTCGATCTCCTGGGGGTCGGGCGACGACGGGGGGTCGATCGCCGCCTCCCGGGTCGGGGGGCCCGGTCGGCGACCGGGCTCGGGCGCACCGGGGCCGGGGGAGCGGCCGCGGGGGTCGATCCGAACCGTTCACGAATCGTGCCGCAAGGGGGAGACGCCGCCCGGGTTGCCCCGAAACCACGCGTCCGGGGGGATCAGGGGGCGTCGGGGGGCCGCCGGGGGCGTCCCGGTGCGCCCCGGTGCGCCGGTCGGTGCGCCCGGGGGTGCGCCGGGGGTCGTCCCGGTCGGCCGGGAGGGGACGATCCGCAACCGGCATGTCGGGGTTCGACTTGGGTCGATCTGTCGGGTCGGCCGGGGCGGCGTTTCGGGGGTTGTTTCGGGGATCGGGCGGTGCGGGCCGGTCGCCGGGGGGCGGGGTCGGGCCCGGGGGCGGGACGGGGTCGGCGTTGACCTCGGCCTCGGCCTCGACGTCGGGGGCCGGGGCCGGATCGGGGGCCGGGGGGCGGGGGATGCAGCCGGGGGGGGCGGGCCAGGCGTCGGTTTCCCGCCACCAGCCGCCGCCGACGGGGGTCCGCAGCGACTGCCCCTTCTCGGCGAGCCGCCAGGCGCGCTCGTCGATCTTCGAGCGCTCGACCCTCAGGCGGAGGATCAGCGCGAGGCTGCGGTCCCGGTCCCGGAGGGCCTCCCTCCGGTATCGCTGGCGGAGCAGCCCCTCGGGGCTGGTGTCGACCATGGCGGCGGCCTCGACCGCCTCGGCCATCGGCCCCTCGACCGCCTCCCAGGCGACCGGCCGCAGCGCCTCGAGTCGGGCGATCCGGTCGGCGACGAGGTCCCGGAGCCGGCCGGCGGCCTCGGCCGGGCCGGTCACGCCGGGGGGGGCGGCGGCGTCGACGGTGGCGGGGCAGCAGACGGCGGCGAGGTCCCAGAGCAGCCGGGCGTCGAGGTCCGGCCGCTCCGGCCGCCGGGGGGGGCGTCCCAGCAGCCGGAGGGCCTGCACGAGGTCGTCCCCCCGCCAGCCCCGGCCGGTGGAGAGCAGGCCGAGCAGGGCCCGCCAGTGCCGCAGCAGCCAGTCGATGCCGAAGGCGCTGGAGGTCAGCTCGTCGAGCACCCCCTCGAGGTCGTCCCGGAGGTCCTGGGCCTTGCGGCGGATGGCGTGCCGCCGCTTCTCCTCCCACCCGAGGAGCGCCTCCCGGGCCCGGGGCCGGAGGGCACGCTCCTCGGCCTCGACGCAGCGCCGGTAGCGGACGGCCTCGATGGCGGCGGACCGGATCAGGTCGGCCTCGGGCTCGGTGGTCGGCAGGTGCTGGGCGGTCCAGGACTCGACGGTGCGATGCAGGCGCTCGGCCTCGGCCTCGCAGAGCGGGAGGCGGGCGGTCAGGCCGTGGCTGGCGGCGTTCCGGTTGCCGGTGGGGGCGCCGGGCCCGATCCCGGTCCCGGGCCGGGGGCCGGGGGGGTTCGACGACGGGGCGGGGTCGGGTGCGGACGTGGACATGGGGTCGAGGCTCCGGGGGCGGCGGCGTCGCCGAGGGGTGCGGGGTCGACTGGCCCGGGCCCGGCCCTCGCCCGGGTCGGCCCCGGCGTCGGGGCGGGCGGAGAGCGGGCCGACCCCTTTATCATCGTGGGATCGGCCGATTCCAGTCACACGATTTCGGCGGGTCGGGGCGGAGTCACCGGGTCTGCTCCCCGGGGGCGTCGTGGCTGCGAAGAATCGCCACGCCCTGCGCGTCGCCCGATCCCCCCTCACCCGGGCTGCGCCCACCCGCTCCCCCGAGGACGGGGGCGAGGGACCGATTCCGTGAGAAGGGGGCGAGGGTCGGACTCCGTCAGGCGGGGGAGAGGGTCGGACTCCGTCAGGTGGCGGTCGAATTCCTGCCGTTGGCCCCCTGCCCCCGCGCCCCCGACCGTGGCCGCGGTGCGGGCCCCTGCGATCCCGACCCGCTCCCCGATCGCCGGGAACCCGTTCGATCCGGGATCAGTTGGCGAGGCCGACATCCGCGGCGCCCAGGCCGGGGCGGGCCGCCGAGTCGGCCCCGATTCGGCTTGGGCTGGAGTCGTGAGGCGTCGGCCAATGGGACGACCGGGGTGGCTGGGGGCTCGTCCGCGAGCCCCCGGTCGCCGAGGCGAATGGACCGGGGGCTCGCGGACGAGCCCCCAGCCACCCCGAGGTGACCGATCCGGGCGATTCCGCATCGGGCCCGGCCATCCAGGACAATCAGGGGTACGGTTCCATGCGAGTCCGGATCAGTTGGCGAGGCCGACGGCCGCGGTGCCCCGACCGGGAAGGGCCGCCGGGTCGGCCCCGGGCTCGGCCTCGGCGGCCTCCCGGGCCCGGCGCTCGAGGCGGTCGAGGATCATGGCGAGCTCGACGGCGGAGATGACGTCCTCGAGGTGCAGGAACTCGACGTGGCGGCGGAAGTGCGTGAGCCGTTCGGCGGGGGAGAATTCCCGGGGGTACCGGACGGCCCGGATCGCCTCGGCGAACGCGGCGACGAAGCGATCCACCTCCTCCCGGCTCGGCCGGGAGGCGCCGAGGACGAACAGGGGGGCGTGGGTCTGCACCTGGAAGTAGACCAGGGCGCCCCGGGCCAGGGCGACCGTCTTCGCGGCGCAGTAGGCGGCGGGGAGGGCGAAGGCCAGGCCCGTGATGAGCATCGCGTGGTGGCCCAGCTCCTCATGGAGCGCGCCGAGCAGGAACATCGCGGCGAAGATCCCGAGGAAGGCGGAGGCGAGGGCCCACTGGCGGTCGACCCGACGCACCCGGGCGGGCTCGGGGTTGATCTCGTCGAGCGGATAGGTGACCTCGTTCTTCCAGAACCGGCCGGAGGTCCGGACGACGGCGAGGTCGCGGTCCTTGATCGAGATCGACACCGAGGTGCCGAGGAAGAGACTGCGCTGCGAGAGGAGCCGTTGCATCGCGTGACGCCCCGGGGCGGCGGTGCCGCCCGACCGATCGATCGACGCATCCGGGGGCCGGGCGCGCCCGATCGATCCGGTCCGATCGGGGCGATGGCCTACGGCCCCACCGCGGGGATCGTAGGTCGCGGATCGGCCGGCGCGGGGGACGAGTCGAGGGATCTCGATCCGTCCCTGCGTCGATCGGTCAGGCGAGGGGGCGGGGGGGGAGGATCCGGCAGGGTTCCTTGCGGTGCCGGGCGTCCCGGGTGAGGGCGCCGTCGAGGCGGCGGTCGAGGGCGGCGATGGCCTGGTCGAGCACCCCCCGGGCGGTGTCGAGGTGGTGGGGGCGCAGGGCGTAGGGGTCGCGGGGGAGGCCGGTCCGGGGCGACCGGAGGCGGTCGGGGCTCGGGCAGAGGCCGGGGGGGACGGCCCGGGGGTCGAGGGGCTCGAAGCTGGAGCCGTCGGCGGAGGGGGCGTAGTAGGCCCGGCGTTCGGAGGGGAGGCCGGGGTAGGTCCAGCCGTCCCGCAGCGCGAGCAGCTCGAGGAACTGGGGCCAGGGGGGGCCGTCGGGGTCGAGGGCGGCGGGGGGCTCCTCGGCGGCGACGGCGGGGAGCAGGGCCCAGGCGTCCCGCAGGGGCATGGGCCGGCTCGGGTCGGCGATCAGGTGGGCCAGCTCGGGGCGGCCGATCTCGACGGCGGCCTGGTGGACCAGCGCCTCGGCGGCCTGGAGGTAGAGCAGCAGGGAGGCCCGGCAGAGGCGCCCGGCCTCGCTCTCGGACCGGGGCAGGCGGAGGCGGGCCTGGGTATGCAGCCAGAGGGCGTCCTGGTAGAGGCAGTGGAAGGGGCTGACGGTAGTCTCGACCACCTGGCCGGGGGAGGCCGGGTCGGGGGCCTCGGCCTCGGCGAGGGCGCGACCGTCGCCGAGGCCGCCGCCGTCTCGGCGGCCGAAGGGGTCGGTCGGCGGGTGGCCGGGGTCGCCGTGAGCCATGTCGTCGCATCCTCGCGGGGGGGCGAGCGGTCGCGTCGGGGGGGTCGCGTCGTGTCGCGTCGATCCGGGGCCGATCGGGCGCAATGCGGATCGTATCATCATCTTAACACAGTCGGCAACGGAGGGGCCTTCCCGCTGTCGATCGGGGGGAGTCCGGGGTAGGATGCCCGTCCGGGTCGGGGAGCCCCGGCCGGAGCCGTAACGACCCCCGACCGCGACCCGGAGACCGAGCCGTGTCCCTGATCGACCACCCGACCGGCGGGTATCGCTTCCTGCCGGGGATTGCGCCGTATTCGTGCGGGGTCGTGGCCGCCCCGGGGTTCGAGATCGCCCGGGTGACGCTGCACCGCCCGGCCCCCTACCGGGAGGGGATGGAGCGGATCCGGGGCGTCCTGGAGGCCGAGGGGCGCCCGGCGTCGGCGCTCTGCGCGGTGGAGCTGCGGTCCCCCCGGCCGTTCGGCTTCGAGGGGTTCGCCGAGTTCAACGCGGGCTACGCCCGGATCCTGGAGGACTGGGGCGTGTTCGTCGACGGGATCAACCCGGTGGCGCGGACGAACGTGGCCCCCGAGGTGGCGCCGCCGCGGGAGCCGGCGCTCTACGCCTTCTCCTATGCCCGGCCGGGGGGCGACGAGGCCGGCCCGCCGACGTTCGTGGTGGCGGGGGCGGGGGAGCTGCCGGAGGGGGTGTTGGAGGCGGGGGCGATCGTCCGGGCCGAGGAGACGGGCCCGGGGGCGATCCTGGAGAAGGCCCGGTTCGTGATGGGGCTGATGGAGGCGAGGCTCCGGGGGCTGGGGGCGGGCTGGGAGGGCGTGACGGCGGTCGACCTGTACACGATCCACCCGGTGGCCCCGCTGCTGCCCGGGGTGGTGCTGGGGCCGATCGGCCCGGCGGCCGAGCACGGCGTCCGTTGGTTCTACAGCCGGCCGCCGATCCGGGGGATCGAGTTCGAGATGGACCTGAGGGGCGTGCGGTCGGAGCTGAGGATCGGCTGAGGGGCCGGGGGAACGGCACGGCCCCGGGTCGGACATCCCTGTCCGGCCCGGGGCCGCGGCTCACCGTGGATCGGTCGCGGAAGGTCGCCCGACGGTCAGTCGGCGACCTTCCAGGAGCGGACGTTGCCCGAGGAGAGGCTGGAGCGGAGCATCGAGATCGCGCCGGACGCCTCCGAGGCCGCGGCCCGGGCCGCGAGGTTCCGCAGTCGGTCGATCGCCCGGGAGGACTCGACCGGGCTCCCCGAGCGGGGAGCCGGGGCCTCAATCGGGGTGGTCGAGGGGGCGGGGATCGGCCTGGAGGGGGCGGGCGTGGGGTCGATCGAGGCGGTCGGCCGCGTCGGGGGGGCGGCGGGGGAATCCGTGGCGGGCTTCGGCTTCGAAGGGCTCGGCGAGGAGGCCGGCTTCGGGGCCGGAGTGCTCGTCGCGGTCGGGCGGGGGGTCGAGGGGCCCGAGGCCGGCGTGACGGAGGGCCGCTCGGCGACGACCGGGGTCGGCTTCGGGGCGGGGGCGGTCCGGGGCGTCGGGGTGGAGGTCTTCGCCGGGGAGGAGGTGGCCTTCGTCGGGGTGGAGGTCTTCGTCGGGGAGGGGGTGGCGACCTGGGCGGAGGACTTCGGGGCGTCGCCGACGAGGAAGTCGACCTTGGTATTCTCGCCGCCGACCCGGGCCTCCTTGCGGCTGAGGAGGCGGTCGCCGACGCGGACCTCGATCCGGTAGTCGCCGGGGGCGACCTCGGCCTGGTAGCCGCCGGAGGACCAGGTGCTCACCTCGGTCGCGGTGCCGGTGCCCTTCTCGGTGATCGTCACCGAGGCGCCGGAGACCCCCTCGCCGACGTCGTAGAAGCGGTCGGCGTCGGCGTCGTCGTAGACCACGCCGAGGAGCCTGGGGGCGGCCTCGTCCTTCTTGCGGCCGAAGACCTGGGTGACGACGAGCCTGGTCTCGGACTCGCCGGCGCCGCCGAAGGGGTTGGCGGGCTTGACGGGGACCTCGACGGGCAGGACGGCGACGCCGACGTCCTGGTGGCCCTCGTCCTCGGCCTTGTCGGGCTGCTGGATGTTCTCGCGGTGGGGGTCGTGGGCGTTGGTGGGGCCGTAGTCGGCGAGGAAGGCGGTCATGGCCTGCTCGGGGGAGTCGACGCCGAAGATGATGTTCTCGGCGACGGCCTCGGGCTCGTCGTAGCCGGCGGCGATGGCCCGCTGGGTGGCGGTCTTCAGGCCGGAGGGGCCGTCGTGGGTCTGGCGGCCGAGGTCGATCTGGTACTCGGTGTGCACCTCGGCGGCCCTGGCCAGCTCGGGGTCCCAGGCGACGGGGGCCTTGGGGGCGGCCTCGGCGATCTCGGCGACGACCTGGGTGACGGTGTCGCCGTCCTCGCCGATGGCGTTGAGGGCCCCCCGGCTGAGGCCCTGCTCGACGCGATCGGCGGCGGCCTCGGGGGCCACCAGCGCCTCGTTGATCAGCTCCAGCACCAGCTGCTGCTCGCCGGTCACGTCGCCGGAGAGGAGCTTGCGGGCTTCCAGGGCCTCCAGCCGGGGCATCCGTCGCGTCGTGGTCCGGGACATCAAGACCTCCCTGTCCTGATCGGCACCCCGAGGGCCCGCGGTCGGGCCCGGGCCGAGGCTCGGTAAGATGGGATTATTATTGGCGATCCGGTCATCCGGCTTGAGCGGCCCCGGGGGGTATTCACCGCCCCGGCGTCATGTCAAGAGGGAAACGCAATGGCCGTGCCAGGAACCTGGGGCGGGGGGCCAGGAATCCCACGGTGACAGCGCAACTGACGGCCCGGCAAGGGAAAACGAGTTTCGGCCCCGCCCCCCCGGCCGACCGACCTGGGGCGTGGGGGGGTGGGAAATCCGGGCGCTTTCCTGGAATCGCCACCTCGAACTTACAATCTCAGGCCCCGGGGAGGTTTCCGCAACTTTCGTTAAAGTTGGGAGTTGCGTCGGCGATGGCCCGCGCCCGAACCGATCGGGCCGACCTTGCGGGCCGCGAGGCGGGGCGTCCGGGGCGGCCGGCGGTCTTGAAGGGGATCGTCGGGGGCGGATAGCCTGTGGGGCGGCCGACCCCGGTCGGCCGGCCCGAGTGCGCGCCCGGCTTTGCATCGAGGAAGGGTCACCCCCATGGCAACGGCATCGGCTCCGGACGACTCCCTGGCGAAGGTCGCGCAGGCGGCCCGGGACGGCTCGCTCTCCGAGGCCTCGGCGGGCAACATCCGGCGATGGCTGGTCGAGCCCCCCTTTGCCCCGTACCGCGACCGGCTGGTCGCCGACGTCGACGCGGGGCGCTGGCGGGAGCTGGACGACGCCTTCTTCGCCGTCCTGGAGTTCGGCACCGGCGGCCGACGCGGGCGGATGTACCCGGTCGGCACCAACGTGCTGAACGAGCGGACGATCGCCGAGAGCGCCCGGGGGCTGGCCGACTACGTCACCTCGCGCAAGGGGGCCGACGCGTCGCGGTCCTGCGTGATCGCCCGGGACGCCCGGCGCAACTCCAAGGAGTTCGCCGAGACCTGCGCCCGGGTGCTGGCGGCGGCGGGGTTCACGGTCTACCTGTTCGGGGAGATGCGCTCCACCCCCCTGCTCTCCTTCGCGGTCCGGCACCTGGGCTGCGACGCCGGGATCATGATCACGGCCTCGCACAACCCGCCCTCGGACAACGGCTTCAAGTGCTATTCCGGCACCGGCGGCCAGGTGATCCCGCCGGACGACGCGGGGATCATCGCCTGCGTCGGGGCCGCCTCCGGGCGGGAGATCCCGATGGCCCCGCTCGACCGGGCGGTCGCCGACGGCGCGGTCGTGATGGTCGGCCCCGAGGTGGACGACGCCTTCATCGCGGCCGTCGTCTCGCAGTCGGTCTCCGACGCCCGGGACGCCTCGGTCGTCTACACGCCGATGCACGGCGTCGGCGAGACGGCCTGCGCGGCGGCCCTGAGGGCGGCCGGGTTCTCCCGGGTCAACGTGCTGGCCTCCCAGCGCGACCCGGACCCCGACTTCACCAACGTCCCCGGCCACGTGGCCAACCCGGAGGTCCCCCGGACGCTGGGGCCGGCGATCGAGGAGGCCCGGCGGACGTGGGCGGACCTCGTGATCGCCAGCGACCCGGACGCCGACCGGATCGGCGTCGGCCTGCCGGCCGACGGCGACCCGTCCGGCGCCTGGGTGACGCTCTCCGGCAACCAGATCGGCGCCCTGCTGGCCGCCTTCGTCATCGAGGAAGTGAAGCGGGCGGGCGACCTGAGGCCGTCGCACTACCTCGTCACCACGCTGGTGAGCACGCCGATGGGCCGGGCGCTGGCCGACCGGGCGGGGATCGGCTGCGAGGACGACCTGCTCGTCGGCTTCAAGTGGATCGGCCGGCGGATCGACCAGGCCGGGCCGTCGGACTTCCTCTTCGGCTTCGAGGAGTCGCACGGCTACCTGCGGGGGACCCACGTCCGGGACAAGGACGCGGCCGTCGCGGCCCTGCTATTCGCGGAGCTGGTGGCGACCCTGAAGGCCCGGGGCCAGACGGCCCTGGGGTACCTCGACCGCCTCTACCGGGACCTCGGACACTACGGCGAGTCGCTCATCAACAAGGTGTACGAGGGCCGCACCGGGCTGGAGAAGATCACGTCCCTGATGGCCGCCCTGCGGGAGGATCCGCCCCGGGAGGTCGGCGGCCTGGCCGTCACCCGGGTCGACGACTACGGCCGGCACGAGTCGCGCAGGCCCGGCTCGGACGCGCCGCCGACCCCCCTGCCGGAGCCGTCGGGGGATCTGCTTATCTTCCACCTCGACGCGCCGGGCACGCGGTTTGCCGCCCGGCCCTCCGGCACCGAGCCCAAGATCAAGTTCTACCTGTTCGCCCGCACCGACACCGCCGGCCTGGGGGAGGGCGAGTCGCTCGAATCGTCCAAGGCCGAGACGACGAGGCGGCTGGAGCGGATGGCCGAGGACATCCACAAGTACATCGCGGCGAAGGTCCCCGAGGGGGGGGACTGAGACGACCGTCGAGGCGAGACCCGCCCACCCTCCCCGCTCGATGGGAATACGCTGGGGGGAGGGGTCGTTGTGTCGATCCCGGAGGCTCGCGCGTCGTCCGATCCCCCCTCACCCGGGATTCGCCCACCCGCTCCCCCGGGGACGGGGGAGAGGGACGGAAGACGTGATCGCCGGGCGGGTCGGACAGCGGCAGGAGGGAAACCGGCCGATGATCGCTCAACGATTGATCCAGGTGTGGGCGACGATGGTGGTCGGCGACGGGATCGTCGCGGCGATCGAGCCCCGGCGTCACGCCGCGCTCTGGCGAGGGGGGCCGGCGCCGTACCGGGAGGTCGTCGACTGGTGCCACCGGCACCCGGGGGCGACCCGGGCGATCGGCGTGGCCTGGGCCGGGTTCGGGCTCTGGCTGGCGCTCCGGCAGTTGCCGCCCCCCGAAGAATCACGGTAGGAACACCGATCCCCCCGCCCCGCCGCCCGGGGGGAGCCGCGGAGCGACCTCCCATGTCCGACCCCTCGCCTTCGTCCCCGCCCCCGCCCTCCCCCTCGGCCGACGCCACCCCCGACCCCCCGGCGGGGGGCACGGCCCCCGAGGCCCCCTCGGCGATCAGGGCCAGGGTCCGGGCCCTGCCGAGGTCGCCGGGGGTTTATCTGTTCAAGGATGCCCAGGGTCGGGTCGTCTACGTCGGCAAGGCGAAGAACCTCCGCGCCCGGGTCGGCTCGTACTTCCTCAAGGCGGCCGAGGCGGACGCCCGGATCCGCGACTGGATCGGCGAGGTGGTGGACATCGACCACCTCGACGCCGACAGCGAGGTCGACGCGCTGTTGATGGAAGCCCGGCTCATCAAGGACATCCAGCCGAGGCACAACGCGGATCTGAAGGACGACAAGTCCTTCCCCTACCTCCAGATCACCACCGGAGAGGACTTCCCCCGGGTCAACTTCACCCGGGAGCCGAAGGACCGGGGGGTGAAGCTCTACGGGCCCTTCCCCCGGGCCAAGGGGCTGCGGGGGGCGATCCAGGTGTTGCAACGCATCTTCAAGTTCCGGACCTGCTCGCTCGACATCGACGCCGACGACCCCCGGTGGCGCTGGTTCCGCCCCTGCCTGCTGCACTCGATCAACCAGTGCACCGCCCCCTGCAACCTCCGGATCGACCGGGACGCCTACCGGCAGGACATCCGACGCCTCCGCCTCTTCCTCGACGGCAAGAAGGACGTCGTCCTCCGGGAGATGGAGGAGGAGATGAAGGAGGCGAGCAAGGCGCTCCAGTTCGAGAAGGCGGCCCGCCTGCGGGACGAACTCAAGGCGCTGCAGAACCTGAATTTGAGGGGCAACCTCGAAGAACACGCCCAGCCCGAGGTCTTCTACCAGGACCCGAAGAAGGGGCTCCGGGGCTTGCAGAAGGTCCTGAACCTGCCGAAGACGCCCCGGACGATCCACGGGGTGGACATCGCCCACCTCGGCGGCACCGAGACGGTCGGCTCGCTCGTCACCTTCATCGACGGCCTCCCCTTCAAGCCGGGATACCGCCGCTACCGGATCAAGAGCGTGACCGGAGTGGACGACTACGCCTCGATCCGGGAGGTCGTCTCCCGGCGCATCCAGGGGCTCCAGGAGCGCGACGAGCCGTTCCCGGACATCTTCCTGATCGACGGCGGCAAGGGGCAGCTCAACGCGGCCCTCGACGCCTTCAAGGCGCTGGGCGTGGAGGTCCCGACCCTGATCTCCCTGGCCAAGCAGGAGGAGGAGATCTACGTCCCCGGCAAGCCCGACCCGATCGTCCTGTCCCGGCGTTCCTTCGCCCTGAGGCTGTTGCAGTACGTCCGGGACGAGTCGCACCGGTTCGCGCAGCATTATCACCACATGCTGCGGACGAAGCGGACCCTGGGGGACGACTCCTGAGACGACCGCCCGACGCTCGAACCATGCCAGGGCCCTGCTCAACCTGCTCCGCGAAACCGCGCCGCGTCGCATCAGCAACCTGTCGGAAATCCGGACCTCGACCTCCATCGCGTGGAACTGGAATCTCGGCTCGCCGCCCTGAAGGTGGCTGATTGACCCGTTCCGGGTGCCTGGGTCGTGTCCCGGTGCACGCTCGCCGTCGTCCGTTCCCCGGTGCTGCGGTAGAATGGAAGGGCCCGAGGGGTCGCGGGGTTTCCCCCTGATTCTTCCTCCCGGGGACGGAGGGCCGGAGATGCACGACGACGAGCGCAGGTCGACCAGCGGCCGGGTCGCCGGGGAGATGCCCGGCGGTCGACTGGCCTCCGAGGTGGAGCCGTGGGCGTCGATCATGAAGTACGTGATCAAGCCGACGGATGATCCCTCGACCTGGATCTTCCCGAAGCGGGGCACGCCGCCGCCGGAGATGGCCGGCAAGTGGGTCGCCTGGGCGGCGGACATGCAGACGATCGTCGCGTCGGGGGAGACGATGGAGGAGGTCGACGCGAAGGTCGGGGACCAGGTTGTTTCCTACCAGTTCGTCCCCCGGCGATGAGATATCCCTACATGTCGCCCCGGTCGGGCGGGCCCCCGAGGCCGGAACTCCCCACCAGCGTGTTCGGGCCGTCGGGGACGCGTATCGTCTGGGGTTTGATCGACCCGACCCGCCCGATTTCGACCGTCCCCCTGAAGGTTGCCCGCAGGATCGGGATCCTCTCGGAGTCGGAAGACGATGCGATCGACCGGCTCGAGGCGGAGATCGACGTCGAGATCCTGATCGGGGAGCGGCCGATCCGCTGGTCGGTCCCCGTGGTGTTCGATGCGACGGAGGAAGAGGTCCGATGGGGCCTGGTCGGCTTCCTCGACCTGTTCGACGTGCTGCTCCGGGGCCCGATCGGCTCCTTCTCGATCGAGCTGTCCGGGGAACTCCCCCCCGCCCGACTTCCCCGACTCCGATGAACGTCCCCCCGGCGGTCGTCGTCCCGACACCGAGGATCCCATGCCCTCCCCCTTCCCCGGCATGAACCCGTTCCTGGAGCAGGATGACGCCTGGCACGACTTCCACGAGCGGTTCCTGCCCGCGGTCGCCGAGGAGTTGGGGAAGCAACTCGTCCCGAATTACATCGTCAAGATCGACGAGCACGTCTACGTCCACGACCTGGCGGGGGAGCCCCGACGGTTCGCCGGGAGGGCGGACGTGGCGGTCGGGCCGACGCCGGGGAGGGAGGGCACGAGGGCAGGCGGCGGGGTGATCGAGGCGCCGGCGACGCTCGAGATGCCGGAGGTCGATACCGAGCGGCTGGCGTTCGTCGAGGTCAGGGACCGCCGGAACCGGGAGCTGATCGCGGTCGTCGAGCTGCTCAGCCCGTCGAACAAGCGGGCGGGCCGGGACCGCGAACAGTACCTGGCGAAGCGGGGACAGTTGCTGGCGGGGGACGTCCACTACGTCGAGATCGATCTGATCCGGGGAGGCCAGCCGATGCCTCCCGGGGATCGGCCGGACTGCTCGTATTCGGTGCTGGTGAGCCGGGCCGAGCGGAGGTCGAGGGCGGACTTCTGGCCGATCGGGCTCCGCGATCCGTTGCCGGTGATCCCCGTCCCCGTCCGGCACCCGGACCCGGACGCCCGGCTCGACCTCCAGCAAATCCTGCATCGGATTTACGACGCGGCCGGCTATCATTACTACATCTACGACGGCCGCCCCGAGCCCCCGCTCGCTCCCGAGGACGCCGCCTGGGCGGCCTCGCTCGTCCCCTCCCCCGGGCCGACCCCGAACCCGAACCCGACCGACCCACCGGACCTCCCATGATCCTCGCCTCCGCCACCGGCCTCGGCCGACAGTACACCGGGGACCCGATCTTCACCGACCTCGCGTTCGAGATCCGGGCCGGGGAGCGCATCGGCCTCGTCGGGCCCAACGGCGCGGGCAAGACGACGCTGATGCGGCTGCTCGCCGGGATCGACGAGCCGGACATGGGCCGCCTGACGATCCGGCCGGGGGTGCGGGTCAGCCTCCTGCGGCAGCAGCCGGACTTCGAGCCGGGCCAGACGTTGTTCGAGGTCGCCCGGTCGGGGCTGGCCTCCCTGCTGGAATTGCAGGACGAGCTGGAGGAGGCCGCCCGGGAGATGGCCGAGGCGGAGGACGACGACGACCGGGACCGGGCCTCCCGGCGGTACGCCGACCTCCAGGACCGGCTCGAACACCAGGACGCCTACGCGATCGAGCACCGGGTCGAGGAGGTGGTGACGGGGCTCGGCTTCAAGCCGGGCGAGTTCCACCGTCCGTCGGGGACGTTCTCGGGCGGGCAGCAGTCCCGACTGATGCTGGCCCGGCTCCTGCTGGAGAGCCCGGACCTGATGCTGCTGGACGAGCCGACGAACCACCTGGACGTGGCGACCGTCACCTGGCTGGAGGGATACCTCTCCCGGCAGCCGACGGGCATGGTGATCGTCAGCCACGACCGCTATTTCCTGGACGCGACCGTCACCAAGATCTGGGAGCTGTTCCAGGGGCACGTCGCCTCCTACCCCGGCAATTATTCCCAGTACTGGAAGCTGAGGGAGGAGCGGGCGAAGGTTTTGGAGCGGAAGGCCGAGAAGCAGCAGGAGCAGGCGGCGCACCTGCAGAAGTTCATCGACAAGTTCTCGGCCGGCACCCGGGCCACCCAGGCCAAGGACAAGGCGAAGAAGCTGGAGAAGCTGATGTCCGAGGACATCGAGCTGATGCGGGACATCTCCGGCCCGCCGATGGGATTCGAGGAGGTCCGGCGCTCGGGGGACATCGTCGTCGAGGCGAAGGACCTGTCGAAGTCGTACGACACGCCGCTGTTCACCCGCCTGAACCTCCAGGTCCAGCGCGGGCAGTGCGTCGGCATCATGGGGCCGAACGGGGCGGGGAAGTCGACCCTGATCAAGACCCTGATCGGCCGGGTGAAGCCGGACGAGGGGGAGGTGAAGCTCGGCCACAAGGTGACGGTCGGCTACTACGACCAGGGGCTCGAGTCGCTCCCGGCCGACACCCCGGTTCTCAAGGCGGTCTGGCCCGACGACGACCCCTCGTGGCTGATGCAGGACGTCCGGGACCTGCTCGGCAAGTTCGGCCTCTCGGGGGACCTGGCCCTGCAGACCGTCGGCAAGCTCTCCGGCGGCGAGAAGGGGAAGGCGGCGCTGGCCCGGCTGGCGGCGACGGGGGCGAACCTGCTGGTGATGGACGAGCCGACCAACCACCTGGACATCTGGTCGTGCGACGCGCTGGAGCGGTCTGTCCGGGAGTTCGAGGGGACGGTGCTGGTCGTCAGCCACGACCGCTACTTCCTCAACCAGGTGGCCGACCGCCTGATCGTGGTCGACGGGGGCCGGGCCCGGGTGGTCGAGGGGGACTACGAGGTCTACCGCCGGATGGTCGACCAGGAGTCCGCCTCGAAGGAGCGGGCGAAGGGGGGCCGGGACGGCGGGGCGGTCGCCGACGGGTCGCCGCCCCCGAAGCCCGCCGCCGATGGCAAGGCGAAGAAGAAGAAGAAATACCCCTTCCGCAAGGCGGGGGAGATCGAGCGGGAGATCGCCCAGGTCGAGGCCGAGATGGGGGAGCTGGAGCACGCCCTCGGCCTGTCGGAGACGTGGAAGGACGCCGACCTCGCCCGCCGCTCCCAGGAGCGATACGACGAGCTGGCCGGGGCGATCAAGGCCCTCTACGAGCACTGGGAAGAGGCCCTGGAATACAATGCCTGACCCGAACCGGGTGCTTGCCCTGGTCCGACGCGCGGCGATGCTCTCCCGGGGCACGCCCGGCCGACGGGGGGGGGTCGTGGCGATCCCCGAGGCGGAGGGGCTGGAGGACGTGCTCGTCGTCGGCGACCTGCACGGCAACCTGCCCGCCTTCCGCCGGGTGCTGGCGGTCGCGGACCTGAAGAATCGGCCGGGGCGACACCTGGTCCTCCAGGAGCTGGTGCACGGCGACGTCTTCTACCCGGACGAGGGCGGGGACCGCTCCCACCAGCTGGTCGACCTGGTGGCGGCCCTGAAGTGCGAGTACCCGGATCGGGTCCACCTGATCCTGGGGAACCACGAGCTGTCGGAGCTGACCGGCCGGCCGATCGCCAAGAACGGCGTGGCGCTGAACGCCCTGTTCCGCCGGGGGATCGAGACGGCCTACGGCGACCGGGCCGGGGAGGTGGTGGACGCCTATCACGAGTTCTTCCGCGCGCTGCCGCTGGCGGTGCGGTGCCCCAACGGCGTGTTCCTCTGCCACACCCTGCCGGACGGCTCGAAGCTGGACGGGCTGGACCTGGGGCCGCTCCGCACGGGGGTCTGGACCGAGGAGTCGGTGCGTCGGGGGGGGGCGGTCTACGCGATGACCTGGGGCCGGGACGACCGCCCGGAGACGGCCGAGCGGTTCGCCGGGATGGTGGGGGCCGAGTGCTTCATCACCGGGCACCAGCCCTGCGACGAGGGCTTCCGGGTGGCCAACGACCGCCTGCTGATCATCGACGGCACCGGCCCCTATCCGGCCTGCTGCCTCTTCCCGGCGACCGAGCCGGTGACGATCCCCATCCTCCGGGACGCCGTCCGGATCCTCGACCTGCCGCTCGGCTGAGCCGGCCGATCGGGACCGCGGCCCGTCCCCCCGGGCCGGTCGGGACCGCGGCCCGTCCCCCGGGCCGGGCGCCCGAGGCGCACGCAGGAACGGCCCGGCCGCGTCGAGCGGACTCGACGCGACCGGGCCGATCAAGTAAGCCGACCGGGGTTCCACTTCACGGGCCACCTCTCCCATAGCCCGCGGAGGGAGACCCCGGTCGGCTCAGCCGGGTGGCCGGCCCCGAGTCTCCTCAAGGGGCCGACGCCAGTGTAAGAGAGGACGAGCGGGGGGGTCGTGCGAGGCAACCCGCTCGTCCTTTGGCGGTAGACCCGACGAATCGGGTCGTCGCCAGGGGGTGGGGTGATTTCATTCCAATGTGGGTGACCGATCCTCAAGGGCCGTCCTTTTCGGCCCTCGTCGCGGTCGACAGGGAGAGAAAGCAAGGGCAGTGCCAAAGCCCGTCGGCGGGCCGGTGGGCCCCGGGGCTGATCCGGCCATCACGGCGCGATAGCATTTCCGAGCCAACGACTTGCGATCCTCCGGGATTTTCCCCGGGGACCCCGACTGGTTGCCCCGGGGCCGAGGCCCGGGCCCGGCCGGGCCCCCGGCGACGCGAACGAGACGGGCAGGACTGCCACCGATTTCGGCAGGGCGTACGGGCACCCCGGATGGGAGGAAGGCGAGGGGGAGGCGTCGCCGCTTGCCCGGGGGATCGGCGGCGGTACACTGGCAGCATGAGCTCGATGGACGACCGCATCCGAGGCAACCTGGAGGGGGTCCGAGCCCGGATCGCCGAGGCCGCCCGACGCTCGGGGCGGGGTCCGGACGCCGTGCGCCTGGTCGCCGTCACGAAGACGAACCCGCCGGATCGGATCGTCCCCCTGGTCGAGGCCGGCCAGCTCGACCTGGGGGAGAATTTCCCCCAGGAACTCTGGAGGAAGGTCGAGGCGCTCTCGGCCCGCCCGGAGGGGATCCGGTGGCACCTGATCGGCCACCTCCAGTCGAACAAGGCGAAGCGGACGGCGCCGATGGTCCGGCTCGTCCACGGCGTCGACTCGCTCAAGCTGCTCCGGCTGCTCGACGAACTGGCCGCCGACCTGCCCGGGCCGCCGGGGATCTGCCTCCAGGCGAATTGCTCGGGGGAGGGGTCGAAGCACGGCTGGTCCCCCGGGGCGATGCTCGACGACGCCGAGGCGATCGCCTCCTGCCGCTCGATCCCCATCGTCGGCCTGATGACCATGGCCGGCTACGGCACGACCGACGAAGAGGCCCGGCCGACCTTCGCCGCCCTCCGCGAGTTACGCGACCGGATGCGGGATCGGACCGGCCTGGAGCTTCCCGAGCTGTCGATGGGGATGTCCGGCGACTTCGGGGCGGCGATCGAGGAGGGGGCGACGCTGGTCCGGGTCGGCTCGGCGCTGTTCGAGGGGCTGGACCCGCCGTGATCGAGCTGACCGACCACCCGGAGGGGACCGTGGTCGCCGTCGTCGCCCGGCCGGGGTCGAGGCGTCCCGGGGTGCTCGGGGAGCGGGACGGGGCCCTGCTCCTGGCCGTCTCGGCCCCCCCCGACAAGGGGAAGGCCAACGCCGCCCTTGCCGCGTTGCTGGCCGAGACGCTCGGCTGCAAGGCGTCGGCCGTGCGGCTGATCGGCGGCCCGGCGAGCCGGCGGAAGCGGTTCCTGGTCGAGGGGCGCTCGGCGGAAGCGATCCGGGATCGGCTCCGGGGGGTGCTGTCCGGGGGGGGATGAGGGCGGGGCCCCGCGGGGGATCCCCGCCCACCGGCGCCGCGAGGAGGCCCCCCGCTCGGTACACTGGAGCGGACTGGAGCCCCCGACCCCGACCGCCCGAGCCCCTCCCATGCCCGAGTACCCCGCCGAGCTGACCGTCTCCCCCCTGCCCCACCCGCCGGAGACCCGGATCCGGGTGCCGGGATCCAAGAGCTTGACCAACCGGGCGCTGGTGGTCGCCGGGCTGGCCCGGGGCCGGAGCACGCTGACGGGGGCGCTGGATAGCGACGACACCAGGGTGATGGCCGAGGGGCTGAGGGCGATCGGCCTGGCGGTCGAGCACGACCGGGAGGCGGCGACGGTGGTCGTCGAGGGCTGCGGACGGCACTTCCCCGCCCGGGAGGCCGAGCTGTTCGTCGGCAACTCGGGCACGACCCTGCGGTTCTTGACGGCGATGGTGAGCGTCGGCCGGGGGACCTTCCGGCTCGACGGCGTCCCCCGGATGCGGGAGCGGCCGGTGGCCGACCTCCTGCTGGCGCTCAACCGCCTGGGGGCCGACGCCCGGAGCGAGCTGGGGACGGGGTGCCCGCCGGTCGTGGTCCAGGCCGACGGGCTCGACGGCGGCTTCGCCGAGGTCCGGGGGGACGTGTCGAGCCAGTTCCTCAGCGGCCTGCTCATGGCCCTGCCCTGCGCCAAGGGGCCGACCACGGTGGAGGTGCAGGGGACGCTCGTCTCGAAGCCGTACATCGCCATGACGCTGGACGTGATGGCCGCCTTCGGCCGGAGGATCAGCAACCGGGACTTCAAGCGGTTCAACGTCGAGCCGGCGCCGTACACCGCGAGGACCTACGCGATCGAGCCCGACGCCTCGGCCGCCAGCTACTTCTTCGCGGCGGCGGCGATCGCGGGCGGGTCGGTCACGGTCGAGGGGCTGGGGACGGGGTCGATCCAGGGGGACGTGGGGTTCGTCGACCTGCTAGAGCACATGGGCTGCGCCGTCGACCGGTCGAAGTCGTCGATCACCGTGACCGGCGGGGCTCCCCTGGTGGGGATCGACGTGGACATGAACGCGATCAGCGACACGGTGATGACGCTGGCCGCGGTGGCCCTGTTCGCCCACGGGCCGACCCGGATCCGCAACGTCGCCCACATCCGCCACAAGGAGACCGACCGGATCGCCGCGCTGGCGGCCGAGCTGCGCAAGCTCGGCGCCGGGGTCGACGAGCACCCCGACGGCCTGGTCATCTTCCCGCCCGACTCGATCGCCCCCGCCCGGATCGCCACCTACGACGACCACCGGATGGCGATGTCCTTCGCCACGGTCGGCCTGAAGGCCGAGGGGGTGACGATCGAGGATCCCGGGTGCGTCGCCAAGACCTACCCGGGATTCTGGGAGGACCTGGGGAAGTTGAGACGGTAGGTAGATGGGTCGGCCAGGCGACGGCCCCGGCCGACCCGGCGTCAGGTCGTCACGGCCTGCTCGGGACGGCGTCCCCTGCCCTTCTCCGTTCGCCTCGGGGGTGCTGGTTGGCTCGGGGGAGGCGTCGAGGGATCGAGCCGGGGGAGGTCGGGGTTCTGGCTTGATCCGGTGCGGACGATCAGGCCGGACTCGGCCCCCCAGGAGATGACGCGGGCGAGGCCGTCGCGGCGGGCGTCCAGGGGGAGGTGCTTGGTGGCACCGGCCTCGCCGAGGGAGAAGACGGGGCCGCCCTCGTAGAGGTCGACCAGGCGCTCGGAATGGCCGAGGGGGGCCAGGGCCTCTCGCAACGAGGGGATGACGGCGGGCTGGAGGAAGGCGTAGTGCGCCAGCACGTCTCGGGCGCCGATCCGGCCCAGCTCCCGGAAGAGGGGGCGGAGGTTCTCCCGGGTGTCGGTCAGCGCGGGGATCAGGGGCTCCAGGCGGACCTCGACCGGGACGTCGGCCTCGATCAGCCGGGCGATCCCCGCCAGGCGGGCCCGGCCGGGGGGGGCCATCGGCTCCAGGGCCCGGGACAGGGTCCGGCCGAGCGTCGAGACGCCGACCGCCGCCCGGCACAGGCCCGGGGCCGAGCGGAGCAGGCGGACCACGTCCCGGGTGACACGCCCTCGGGTCATCAGCACGACCCCGATCCCCCGGCCGAGCAGCGTCTCGATGACCCGGAGCGTGGCCTCCCGGACCTCCCGGATCGGCGGCAGGGGGTCGCTGCTGGGGCTGAGGACGACCCGGGCCGGGGGCCGCTCCATCGCGTCGAGGGCCGGGCCGACGAGCGAGGAGACGTCGGGGTCGAACAGCAGTCGGCCGGGGCCCGGGTCGCGCACGGTCCCCCGGACGTAGCAGAACGAACAGCCGAGGGCGCACCCCGCCGTCAGGTCCAGGCCGAAGAGGCCGGGGTTCGCCGGGCCCCCCCGGGCGGGCCGGAACAGCGGCCCCCGGCGCCGGACCCGGGTCAATCCCGGCAGTTCACGCCCCGAAGGGCCGGGCCCGGCCGAGGCCGGCACCGGCACGGGGGCCTCGATCGTCGCTCCGTCCGCCATCGGCCGCCTCCCTCCGTCCCCGACGAGTCGGCGCACGCTTGGTGTACGGGCGCATTTTACTGTTCGTCGGTACAGAAGGCAAATGACGGCGCGGAGGGGGCGGGTGATCGGGTTCAGAACGCGAAGAAGCGCCAGAACGAGCCGGGGCGTTGGGGGGCGGGCTGGAGGGACTGCTGGCGGAGCTGGAGGCCCCGGCCGATGAGGTCGCCGGTGGGGGGGGTGACGGCCGGGGCCATGGTGAACCGGAAGTCACGCTCGTCCCGGAGGGTGAAGGGGATGAGATTCTCGGAGACGAAGCCGGTGAGGGCGTTGTCCCACCAGGGGGCCCGGACGGGGACGGAGGTGTTGATCGTCTCGTAGCCCTCGGCCTGGATGGTGACCCGGCGGTCGCCGTAGTACTCGTAGTTGACCGAGACGGGGCTGATGCCGGCCTCCTCGCCATTGATGGAGACGAGGGCGCCGGGGGGGTCGGTGCGGACGGTGTAGCGCCGCTCGACGCAGCCGGCGGCGGCCAGGCTGATCAGGGCGAGGGTCAGGACGGCCAGCCGTCGAGTCGGCGGGCCCGGTCGCGTCTGCATCGGTCGACCTCCGCGTTCGACCGGCCTCCCGGGGGCCGGGGGCGGGTCCGATCCGATCGATTCCGGGCTCCGGGCGAAGGGGGAGGATCGGCGGAGGGAGGTCGGAGGCCCGGTGCCGGGAGCCCGAGTCCGGGGGCCCGGGATGGTCCGAGCCCGCCCGGTCGAGACGTGCGAGGCCGGATTCTAGCGGCGACCCGCCCGATCGGCAAGCCGGCTTGGCGCGGGGCGGGGCGGGAGGGAAGAATGTGTCCCTTCGCCGCAGCAGGATCGAGACGGAAGGAACGCCGAGCGATGCAGATCCGGATCGTCGCCGAGGACCCCGCCCGCTCCCAGGTCGACTGGCTCGTCGTCGGGCTGTTCGAGGATCCCCCCGTGGCCCCGGCCTGGCTCCGGGAGACGCCTTCCGCCGGGGTGATCGCCCGGCTGGTCGAGTCGAAGGACCTCTCCGGCTCCGGCGGCGAGGCGGTGCCGATCCACGGGCCGGGCGGGGTGTCGGCCGGGTCGATGTTGGTGCTCGGGCTCGGGCCGGGGGAGGTCTTCGGCGCGAGCGAGGCCTTCGAGATGGGGACGCTCCTGGGCAAGCGGCTCGGCGGCAAGCCCCGGGGCGTGGTCGGCGTGGTCCTGCCCGGGGCGGGGATGCCGAGCGAGGTGGCCTCGCACCTGGTCCAGGGGGTGACGGTCGGCCTGAGCGGGCCGGGCCTGGCGAAGTCGGAGCCGGGGCGACACCCCTTCGAGGGACTCCGGCTGATCGTGCCCCCCGGCTCGACGGCCGACGCGACGCTGCTGGAGGACGCCGTCCGCCGGGGGGAGGTCGTCGGCCGGGCGGTGAACCTGGCGAGGGAGCTGGTCAACCTGCCCCCGGCCCGGAAGTCCCCGAGGCTGCTGGCCGACCGGCTCCGCAACGAGGCCGGCGCCGCCGGGCTGTCGGTGGAGGTCTGGGACGAGGCCCGGATCCGGCGGGAGCGGCTCGGAGGGCTGCTCGGGGTGGCGGCGGGGTCGGACGAGCCCCCGAGCTTCGTCCTCCTGGGATGGCAGGGGGCGGGCCCGGACGCGCCGACGACCGCCCTGGTCGGCAAGGGGGTCACGTTCGACTCGGGGGGCCTGTCGCTGAAGCCCTCCGCCTCGATGGAGGACATGAAGGCCGACATGAGCGGCGCCGCGATCGTGGCCGCCGCGATGACGGCGATCGCCCGCCTGAACCTACGGGTGAACGTCCGGGGCTATCTGCCCCTGACCGAGAACCTGACCGGCGGCCGGGCGATGAAGCTGGGGGACGTCCTGACGATGCGCAACGGCAAGACGGTCGAGGTGATGAACACCGACGCCGAGGGCCGGCTGATCCTGGCCGACGCCCTCTGCCTGGCCAGCGAGCAGGCACCGATCCGAATCATCGACCTGGCCACGCTGACCGGCTCGTGCATGGCGGCCCTGGGGCAGAAGGTGGCCGGGCTGTTCGCCAATGACGACGAGACGGCCGAGCTGGTCCGCGCCGCCGCCTCGGCCGAGGGGGAACGGCTCTGGCGGATGCCGATGGACGGCGACTACCGGGAGTCGCTCAAGAGCCCGGTGGCCGACCTGAAGAACGTCGGCTCGAAGTGGGGTGGGGCGATCATCGCGGCGAAGTTCCTCGAAGAGTTCGTCGGCGGCCGCCCCTGGGCCCACCTGGACATCGCCGGCCCCGCCTGGGCCGATTCCGACTCCCCCTCGCAGGACGCCGGCGGGACGGGCTGCTTCGTGAGGACGCTGGTCCGGATGGCGGAGGACGCGGCAAGCGCCTGAACCTCGATGGATCGGCCCAGGGAGTGCCAGGGCCGACCGTGTAGCAACGGGGAGAGATGTTGAACGAGGACGCGTTCTGGCCCTGCCTGGAGTATCGAGTCATTCGCGAGTTGTCGGGCATGCCCGACAACTCGCTGCGTTCGCTCTGGTGCGACAGATTCATCCCGAATGCCTACCACTTCGACAACGTTGCTGCACGTATCGAAGGGCGGGCCTGGATCTGCCGGGGGCACTCCCAGGAGGAGTGGGAATTCGCCCTCGTGCTTCCCCGAGCCGTCAGGACTCGGGACGAGATCCCCTGGTCGTCGCTCGTCCCTCCCGAGGATGCGACCGGATGGTTGTCGATCGATCTGGCCCGCAGGCGGATCGAAGTCGAACCTGGGGCAGCGGTCCCGGACCTCGACTGAACACCTTCCGAGGGAGGACCGCCGATCCTGGGTCGTCTTCGCTCAGCGATTTGCCCTGTCTGCCCGGTTGCGGTAGAGGTCCGGCTCGACGACGCCGGCCATCGCCTTCGCGTCGAGGACGCCGCCGAGGAAGGCGTTGACGGACTCGGCCAGGGGGAGCGGGTCGGAGACCATCCGGTTGTAGTCGACGTCGAGGATGGCCAGGTGGGACTGGGAGGCGGCCCAGGCCTCGAACTTGGCGAGCTGGGAGCGGAAGAGGGCGGACATCTTGTCGTCGGAGATGCCGCCGTCGTCCCGGCCGAGCCGGGAGAGCATCTTGCGCTGGGAGGCGAGGACCTCGTCCATCTCCCTCCGCATGAAGAGGACGCGGTAGTGCCGGTCGGCGGGCAGGTCGTAGAGGAGCTGGTAGACCATCTTGACGGCCTTGCCGTGGGCCGAGTCGAGCCAGGAGGGGTCGTCCCTGGTCTTCTTGGCGGGCTCGAACTCGTAGTATCCCCGGGGGTTGTCGACGTCGGCCTCGCGGACGGCGTCGGTGACGACGGGCATGCCGCCGGCCTCCAGCATCCGCATCATCATCGACGTGCCCGACCGGGGCAGGCCGGAGACGATCGTCACGAACGGTTCCATCGCGGGGGCTCCTCGACCCGGCTCGACCCGAGCCGGCATGGGCGCCAGTGTCGCCATCGGGGGAGGTCTTGGGAAGGGCAACCGGGGGGGGAGCCCACGCGGAGCCGCGGAGGCGCAGAGAGGAGGGAGGGAGGAGATGATCCTTCTCGCTCCGCTTCGCTGCGGCCCTGCGTGGGATCCCCCTCCCCCTGGCACCGGGCGGCCCGATGGCCCACCATGTGATCCCCGTGCATGGCAGTCTCGGCCCGAGGCGGGGAGGAGCGACGATGGTGGGACTTCGAGGGGCGATCATCCTGGCCTGGCTGGCCGGGGCGGCGTCGGGGGCGGAGGGGTTGCGGGTCGGCTTCGGCCGGGCGGACATCACGCCGGGGGTCGGCGAGGGCTCGAAGCCGGTCTACCTGGCCGGATTCGGGCAGGGCCGCGAGGCGACCGGGGTGCACGACCCGCTCTGGTCCCGGGCGGTCGTGCTGGAGGACGGGGAGCATCGGATCGCGCTGGTGTCGGTCGACCTGATCGGCCTCCAGCACGAGGTGACGCTGGCGGCTCGGGAGCGATTGGAAGGGTTCTCGTACGTCCTGGTCGCCTCGACCCACAACCACGAGGGGCCGGACGTGATCGGCCTCTGGGGGCCGGGGCCGACGACCTCGGGGGTGGACCCCGAGTATGTGAAGCGGGTGGGAGACGGGATCGTGGCGTCCGTGAGGGAGGCGGAGGCGTCGCTCTCCCCCGCGATCGCCGAATACGGGACCGCCGAGGACGCGTCGCTGCTGGCCGACAGCCGCACGCCGGTCGTGAAGGACGGCGTGCTCCGGGTCCTCCGATTCTCCCCTCCCGGAGGAGGGGAGCCGATCGGGCTCCTCGTGCAGTGGAACTGCCACCCCGAAAACCTGGGGAGCCACAATACCCTGGTCACGGCCGACTTCCCGTATGCCACCGTGGCGGCGCTGGAGGCCCGGCACGGCTGCCCGGTGGCGTACTTCAGCGGGGCGATCGGCGGCCTGATGTCGGCGGCCGAGGACGTGTTGAAGACGCCCGACGGTGCCTCCTACCGGGAGGGGGAGTTCGCCTTCGCCGAGGCCTACGGCGAGGCCGTGGCGGACCTGGCCGACGAGGCGATCGGGGGGGCCGGGCCGATCGCGCTGACCCCCTTCGCCGTCTCGACGGTCGACGTGGCCCTGCCGCTGGAGAACACGCTCTACCGGGTGGCGAGGGCGGCCGGGGTGCTCGACCGACTCGGCTACCGCTGGACGGGGGACCCGTTCTCCCCGGGCAAGGCGCTGGGCCGGAGGAACATCTTCGGCCCCCTGGCGGTCCTGACCGAGGTGGCCTACCTCCGGCTGGGTGCCCTGCACGTGGCCGGGATCCCGGGAGAGCTGTACCCGGAGCTGGTCTCGGGGGAGGTCGAGGACCCGGCCGACCCGAATGCCGATTTCCCCGATGCGGCGGTCGAGCCCTCGGTGCTGGGGCTGCTGCCCGAGGGCCAGGGCCTGATCCTCGGCCTGGCCAACGACGAGGTCGGCTACATCATCCCCCGTCGCCAGTGGGACCGGGTCGCCCCCTTCGCCTACGGCCGGGACCGGGCCCAGTACGGCGAGATAAACAGCGTCGGCCCCCAGGCCGCCCCGATCCTGATGGAGGCGCTGGGCCGGGCGATCCAGGGGGTACCCGACGGCCGAGGGCCCGACAGTTGCTCCGGATCCGATCGGGAGGGGGCCGATCGGACCACTCCCGCCCGGATCGACCCCGGAGAGGCCCGCCCGCCATGCCCCTGATCGAGTTCACCATCAAGCACGAGCGCACCGAGGCCGACGCGAAGGCCCGGCTGGAGATGGCCGTCGACGAAGCCAAACGGCGCTACGGGCCGATGATCCAGAAGGTCGAGTGGTCCCCCGATCGGGACGCCGTGCGGCTCTCGGCCACCGGGGCCCTGGCCGAGATGCGGGTCGACGCGGAGCGGATCCACGCGTCGATCGACCTGCCCCTGCTCTCCGGGCTGCTCGGGGGCCGGATGGCGACGGGCCTGAAGGAGATCATCCGGAAGCAACTGGCGTGAGGCGGGAGACGGCCGCCGACCGGCCCGGCCCGGGGCGAGGCCGCCGGGCCGGCGAGGGAGGGCGTCATCCTACTCGACGCCGTCGAGGCGGTCGGCGAGCTGGCGGAGCGTGGCGGCGAGGTCCCGGGGCCGGTCGAAGGCGGGGCCCCGGCCGAGGTAGACACGCCGGGGTTCCCCGGAATCCTCCTCGGCCTCGACGACCAGCCGGGCGCCGGGCACGAGGGTGTCGAGCACGGCGTTGAGCAGCGAGAGCTTGGTGCGCTCCCATTGCTCCCCCTCGACGACCGGCTCCCGGGCGTAGGGGAGCGTCACGCCGGCGAGATACCGGGCGACCGTCGGGTCCTCCCGGACCGAGGCGGCGGCGGCGGCGTGCTCCTTCATCAGGACCGAGCCCAGGTAGCATTCGCCGGGCGGGCACGGCGGCTCCATCGTGCAGCGGCCGTCCGGATTGGTCTGGCACTGGGCCATGACGGGCTCCCCCACGCGATACCGGTCGTTCGATTGCGACGAGTCGGGGCCGGATCGGCCCGGCCCAAGGCCGCATTTTCCCCCCGGGCGGGCACGCCCGCAAGCCCGGCCCCCCGCCACCCGTCGGGCCGGCAACGCGAGGGGCCCGGGACGCCCCCGGCAGGGGCGCCCCGGGCCCGAGGCCGAGGGACGAACGGTCGGATCGTGCGGGACGGCCCGCGTCAGCCCTGCGGCGAGGCCTGGCCGCTCGGGGCGGCCTGGGGGGCCGCGGCGTAGGAGGCCGGGGCGTAGACGGCCGGCACCATCACGGTCCTGGTCACCGGCACCTGGCGGACCACCTGGCGGGGCACGCACTTGGTGACCGTCACCGGCACCTGTTCCGGCACCCGGATCGTCTTGAGTCGGGTCACCATCTCGGTGACCGGCCGGGGCTTCTTGACGTACTTCGTGACCGGCACCTTCTCGGGGATGCAGCGCGTCACCGGGACCATCGTCACGCAGCCGCCGCAGTGGCCGTGGTGGCCGCAGCGCTTCACCGGCTTCGCCACCATCTCGGTCACCTTGTGCACCCGGGTGACCATCTTCGTGACCGGGATCTCCTCGACGACGCAGCGCGTCACCGGGACCTCCACCGGCACCTGCTCGGTCCGGAAGGTCGTCTTCATGACCGTGACCGGCACGCGGTCGATCACCGTCTCGGTCACCGTGCAATAGCTGGTGACCGTCTGCGGCACCATCGGCACGCAGGGGGCCGCCGGCTTGCCGCAGCCGTGGCAGGCCGAGGCCGTCTGGGCCGCCGTCAGGCCGATCGTCGCGGCCGAGAGCACGAGGGCTCGACTCAACATCCGATGCATCGTCAGTGCTCCGCGAGGGGGGGGACTGGGATTACCTCGCCATCCCTGTCTTCAGAAGCCGCCCGGATATTCCATTTTTCCCGAATGGTCCATTTTTGTCAGGCGGCACTCTTTTACTGTTTACACCGCATTGCGCGATTTTGCAAGTCGCCGGGCCTCGGCCTGACGCACATCCCGGACCATTTTCGCGTCGTATCGCCCGAGGGAGACCATCGTTAGGGCCGGAGTGCGGTTCCCCGGCCGGGGAGGAATCCGGGCCGAGGGGGGAGGGGGAAGACTCGGGGACTCGAGGGGCGGGGAGAGGGGGATCTTCCCCTCCCGAGGAGGAAGATGGGGGCATCGGGCCGCCCGGCCCTTGAGTCGGGGGGGCGGAGGGGATATCGAAGTCGGGGAGGATCCGACCCGAGGAGGATTGCCGATGAACCGCGTCGCCGCCGTCTTGATCGTCCTGCCGGGCCTGATGGGGGACCGGGCGGCCTCCCAGGAGTTGCCGGGGACCGCGCCCTGGGGGGATCGGGGGTCGACCGACGAGGCCGCCGCCGCGATGGTCGAGGGGCTGCACCGGTTCCTCGACCGCCAGACGGCATCGAGCGTCGGGCGGAGGGCCCGGCACTGGGACCGGGATACGTCTTCCCCCGAGGCCTATGCCAGGTCCGTCGAGCCGAACCGAGGGCGCCTGGGGCGGATCGTCGGCGCCGTCGACCCCCGGGTCGCCCCGGTGGCGATGCACCTGGCCGGCTCGACCGAGGCCCCGGCCGAGCTGGCGAGGGCCGAGGGCTTCCGGGTGCTGGCCGTCCGCTGGGACGTCTATGCCGACGTCCAGGCCGAGGGCCTGCTGCTCGAACCCGAGGGGGAAGCGATCGCCGACGTGGTGGCGATGGCGGACTGCGACGTGACGCCCGAGGCGTTCGTCGGGCTGGCCGAGGGGCTGCCTCCCGGGTCCCAGGTCGCCCGACTGCTGGCCGAGGCCGGGTGTCGGGTGGTCGTCCCGGTGCTGCTCGACCGGTCCACCACCTCCTCGGGCAACCCCGACGTGGCGATGACCAACCTGTCGCACCGAGAATGGATCTGGCGCCAGGGGTTCGAGGCGGGCCGGCACCCGATCGGCTACGAGGTGGACGCCGTCCGGGCGGCGGTCGACTGGTTCTGCCGGGATGGGGCGCCGGGGGTGCCGATCGGCGTGGTCGGGCACGGCGAGGGCGGGATGATCGCGTTGTACTCGGCGGCGCTGGACACCCGGATCGACGGGGCCTGGGTCGCCGGGGCCTTCGGCGATCGGCGGGGGGTCTGGGGAGAGCCGATCGATCGGGACGTCTGGGGGCTGCTCGACGAGTTCGGCGACGCCGAGATCGCCTCGCTGATCGCCCCCCGGGCGCTCGCCGTCGAGCCCTGCGGCGGGCCGACCGTCGACGGCCCCCCGCCCCCGGTCGACGGCCGATCGCAGGCCGCCTCCGGCAGGATCGAGCCGATCGGCGTCCGGGAGGCGGTCGAGGAGTGGGAGCGGCTGCGAGGCCTCCTCGGCGAGTTGAAGACGCCGAGCCTCTCCATCGGCCCGGTCGATGCCGATGGCCGGCCGCTCAACGCGGGCGATCATGCCCGGGGAGCCTTCCTCGACGCCCTGCTCGGCCGGCGGGTCGGGCGCCCCGAGCCCGCCGAGCCCCGCTGGATCTCGACCTCCCCCCCGCCCGATCCCGTTGCCCGGATGGGACGATGGGTCCGGGCGCTGCAAGGCCACACGCAGGCGTCGATCCGGACCTCGGAGTTGCGGCGTTACGACCTCTGGTCGGAGGCCGACGCCTCCTCGCCCGAGTCCTGGGCCTCCTCGACGAGCCCCTTCCGAGAGACGTTCCGCGAGGAGGTGATCGGCTCGATCCCGGAGGCGTCCGAGCCCCTGGAGCCGAGGTCGGTCAAGGTGCTCGACGAGCCGGGGTTCGAGGGATATGCCGTCGAGATCCCCGTGCTTCCGGACGTGGTCGCCTCGGGGATCCTCCTCTTGCCGAAGGACCTGCGAGACGGCGAGCGTCGGCCGGTGGTCGTCTGCCAGCACGGGCTGGAGGGGACGCCGGACCCGATCGTGATCCCCGGCGTGGAGTCGCCCTACAACTCCTACGGGGCGGCGCTGGCGGATCGGGGGTACGTCGTCTACGCACCCCAGAACCCTTACATCGGCGTGGATCGGTTCCGGCAGCTCCAGCGGAAGGCGCACCCGCTGAAGGCGTCGCTGTTCTCGATCATCGTCCGCCAGCACGAGCGGACGCTGGAATGGCTGAGGACCCTGCCGAACGTGGACGCCGACCGGATCGCCCTCTACGGGCTCTCCTACGGCGGCAAGACGGCGATGCGGGTCCCGGCGCTGGTGGACGGGTACTGCCTGTCGATCTGCTCGGCCGACTTCAACGAGTGGGTCGTCAAGTGCACGGACCTCGACCGCCGGTTGAGCTACATGTACACGATCGAGTACGACATGTACGAGTGGGACCTCGCCTCCGGCTACAACTACGCCGAGATGGCGGGCCTGATCGCCCCCCGGCCGTTCATGGTGGAGCGGGGGCACGCCGACGGCGTGGCGCCCGACGAGTGGGTGGCGTACGAGTATGCCAAGGTGAGGCGGCTCTACGACGCGCTCGGGATCGGCGACCGGTCGGAGATCACCTTCTTCAACGGCGGGCATCTCATTCAGGGGGAGGCGACGTTCGACTTCCTCACCCGGCACCTGGACTGGCCGAGAGGCCGCACCGATTCGGAGTGATCCCCCCATGATGCGCGTCTTGCCGATCGTCGCCCTGGTCGCCTTCGCCTGCGCCGGCCGCTCCCCGGCGGGGGAGGACGGGACGTTCCCGGTCGACTCGAACCTGGAGGCCGGGGCCGCCCGGGCCGACATCACGCCGGAGATGCCCGAGGGGGGCATGGACGTGGTCGGGCACCCGAGGCACGTGGTCGGGGTCCGGGACCCGATCCGGGCCGAGGTGCTGGTGCTCGACGACGGGGAGACCCGGGCGGCGATCGTCACCTTCGACCTGCTCTCGGCCTGGGACGAGCTGGTCGAGGCCACGAGGAAGGCCGTCTCGGAGGAGGCGGGGGTGCCGGGCGATCACGTCATGGTGGCCGTCTCGCACAACCACTCCGGGCCGGGCTACGAGCCGGAGTCGTCCTGGGCCCGGATGGTCGACGACGCGATCCGGCGGGCGGCCCGGGAGGCAAGCTCGGCGATGCGGACGGTCTCGGTCGGCTACGCCGAGGACCGGATCGGCTTCGGCATCAACCGCCGCAAGGTGATCAACGGCCAGGCGGTCGTCCGGCTCAACCCCGACGGGCCGAACGACCCGAGGGTCAAGGTCCTCCGGTTCGACGACGGCCGGTCGCTGACCCCCGAGGCCGTGCTGATCCAGGCGGTCTGCCACCCCTGCTTCTTCACCTGGGGGGACGACGGCACGCCCCCCTACCCCGACGGCTACCCGAGGATGAGCGCCGACTTCCCGGGGGAGGCCCGGCGGTTCGTCGAGCTGTGCTACGGCGGCGAGACGACCGCGATGTTCCTGCAGGGCTGCGCCGGGGACATCCGGCCGAACCTGCCCGGCCACCCGTACCGCTGCGCCGACGAGGCGGACCTCCAGTGGGCGGGCCGGGACCTGGGGGGGGCCGTCGTGCGGGCCCTGGCGTCGAGCGTGGTCCGGGAGGAGCTGGAGGATCGGCCGGGCTACTACCGGATCCGCTGCGCCAGCGAGGTCGTCGAACTGCCCGGCAAGGACGGCCCCGTCTCGGCCGAGCTGATGGCGATGAAGGTCGGGCCGTACCTGCTGCTGACCATGCCGGGGGAGCCGATGGTGGAGTTCGGCTTCAACCTGGAGCGGATCATCGCCGACCGGGCCGTGCCGATCGTCGTCGGGTATGCCAACGGTCACGTGGGCTACATCGCCACGGCCGACTCGTACGCCGTCGGCGGGTACGAGCCGGTGTCATCTCCCCTCGCCCCGGAGGCGGAGCCGATCTTCTACGAGGTGCTCGACCGGCTGGCCGATCAGGTGATCGGCGACGTGTTCCAGGTCTTCTCGAAGCGAGAAGAGGACCAGGACGAGGACGACTGAGGCGGGCACCCGGCCCGGGGGTCGAGGGGAACCTCGTCCCCCGGGGTCGTTCCTCGGATGGGGCCCGATCAGCCCCACTTCCGGAAGAGGCGCTCCAGGGCGGCGACGGCCTCGTGGAGCTTGTGCTCGTCCTCCTCGAAGAGGTAGCCGGCCTCCATCGGCATGCGGCGGACGGCCTCGGAAAGCTGGTCCCGGGCGCCGAGCATCTGGGCGTAGAGGCGGTCGTACTTCGGCCGCTCGGCGGACTGGCCGAGCACGTCGAGCTTGCGACGGGCCTCGGCGATCCGGGCATCCCACCGGCGGAGGGTCGCCTCCAGCTCCGGCCGCTGGGAGACGTGGACCCGCTGGGGATAGGACGGGTTCTTGGGGACGAGGGATCGGGCCGGCGCCGTCTCGGCCGGCGCGAGGTCGTAGTTGCTGCTGGTGGACACGGGTCGGTTCGCCTCGAATTGCTTCGGGTCGGGTCGGATCGGGTCCAAGGGACGCTCGGATCACCGCCCGATTGTAGGCGACCGGGGTCGGGGCGCGAAGGGAGGCCGGCATCGGGTTTGCCCGATGAGTCTCCCCGCGAAGACCCGTACGCCGGCCCCGCCGGGGCCGATTCGAGACGAGACGAGCAGGGAAGGAGGCCGGATCATGGCCCGATCGAGCATGCCCGACGGGATCAGCCCGAACAAGGTCAACGCCGCCCAGGAGCGCCGGGCCGAGCACATCAAGGAACGCCTGGTCGCCCAGGGCGTCGGCCGCGACGAGGCCGAGAAGCGTGCCCTCCGCGAGGCCATCGACGAGGTCCCCTCCGGCGGCCGGGCCGTCGGCGGGGCGTCGACCAAGTCGCCGGACCAGGGCGACTCGTCGACTTGAGCGTGGCCTGAGACCCGATGGCGGACGGCGGATGAGGGATCCCGGTGGAGACGGGACGGGCCCGGGCCCGTAACCCCGGGACCGTCCGCCATCGGGCCCCGACGCCTCGGCCATCCCCCCTCCGCCCTCGGCCATCGGGCATTGACGGGGAACGTCGCCCGGTTATCCTCTCTCGACCGAACCCAGGCCCAGGGACCGGGCCGATCGCGTCTCAGGCCGCGAGGACGAGGGAGGAACCTTCGGATGAACGCAGCCATCGGCTCGACGCCCCGTCCCGCCGCGGACCCCCGGCCGGGGGCCCCCTGCTTCCTGGTCAGCACCACGGCCGGGGCGAAGGACATCCGGCGGAACATGGGAAACGCCGACTACTCGTATGCCTTCGTCCTCAAGGCGATGGCGCCGGTGCTCGACCGCCTGGGCCCCTGGCAGGTGGTCGAGCAGCCCGAGAGCAGCCTCTCCTACCGGGCCTGTCGGGCCAGGGAGCAGGGCCTGACGCCGATCCACCTCTGCCTCCACCCGCCGCACAACGCCTACCTGACGCCGGACGTGCCCACCGTCGCCTTCCCGTTCTGGGAGTTCCCGAAGCTCCCCGACCGCGACCTGGGCCTCGACACCCGGCAGAACTGGAAGCGGATCCTCGACCGCACCGACCTGGTGATCGCCGCCTGCCGGTTCACCGCGTCGACGTTCAGGCGGTCCGGCCTGCGGCCCCCGGTGGCGGTCGTCCCCGTGCCGCTGCCCGACTCGGCCTTCGCCGTCCCCGACTGGGATCCGGGCTGGGCCTTCGAGCTGGAATGCCGCCACGTCGTCTTCGACGGCCGCCCCCCCTCGGGGGACGACCAGGCCCCCCCCCGCCCCCGGCTCTCGGCCGCCGACGACCCGGACCGGCCGGCCTGGCAGCGCCTGACCGGCGACGCCTATCGGGGCGGCCGGGACTTCTACAAGGCGAAGGTGATGCGGTACCTGAGCGAGGAGGCCGCCGAGGCCCTCTTCCAGGCCAAGAACCGCCTGGTCCGCCGGACCGCCGCCACCCGGATCCTCCGGCCCCCGCTGGCGACCCTGCGCCTCGACGGCCTGGTGTTCACCAGCATCTTCAACCTGGGGGACCGCCGGAAGAACATCGACGACCTGGTCTCCGCCTTCCTGCTCGCCTTCCAGGACCGGCCCGACGCCACGCTCGTCTTGAAGCTGGCCACCAACCCGGACCGCGAGTACTTCGAGCTGAAGGAGCTGCGGACCCGGTACGAGCGGATGAACATCCGGCACTCCTGCCGGGTGGTCGCCATCACCGATTACCTGAGTGATGAGGATCTCGCCTCGCTGAACCGGGCGACGACCTACTACCTGAACACGAGCAAGGCCGAGGGGGCCTGCCTGCCGCTCCAGGAGGCGCTGGCCGCCGGCCGGCCGGGGATCGCCCCGAGGCACACGGCGATGGAGGATTACCTGGACGACCAGGTCGCCTTCGTCATCCCCAGCCACCCCGAGCCGACCTACATCCCCCACGACCCCGAGCCCCGGTTCGAGACGTCCTGGCACCGCCTGAATTGGCAGCAGTTGCACGACCACCTGATCGAGGCCGCCCGGGTCGCCGACCGGGACCGCGACCGCTACCACCGGATGGCCGAGGCGGGCCGTCGACGGATGCGGTCCCTGGCCTCCCGGGACGCCTCGGCCTCGGCCCTGGCCGAGGCGCTGAGGCTGATCCCCGAGTCGGCCCACCGCCGGGGCTTCTCCTGGTCGGACTGATCGCGCCCGGGCCTCCTCCCCGACGAGACGGCCCGGCGTTGATCCGATTGCATCGGGGGTCGATTCCCCCGAGAATCTGCTTGCGAGACACACCCATCGGCATGTAGGGTCGATGAAGGCACTCCCGCGTCGTCGAGTCGCGGATGCCCGACCTTCCCCCACCGGATCCCCGCGAGCCGAGCCCTGCCGTCCTCCCCCTGCCCCGGGCCGAGTCTCGGGGCCGGGGCCTTGCCGGCGCCATCGACCGCCGAGGCCCTTCCGGCCAGGGACCGGCCATGCGCCCCCCTTCCCCCGGACTGCCGGGGCCGGGACGACCGCCTGGGCCTCCCCGCCGATCGACCCCCGAAGGCCCGGGCCGGGCCGAGAGACCGAAGACGGAGCACCCGCATGAGCCTTCGCCCCCGAGACCACCGAGGCCCGGCCCGAGGGGCCGTCGCGCTCGCCCTGCTGGGCCTGGCCGGCCTCGCCTCGACGGGCCTCGCCGACGAGGATCCGAGGTACAACCGGGACATCCGGCCGATCCTCTCGGAGAACTGCTTCGCCTGCCACGGCCCGGATAGCGCCTCTCGCGAGGCCGACCTCCGGCTCGACCGCCCGGGTGACGCCTTCGCCGACCGAGGGGGCTACGCCCCCATCGTCCCCGGCGACCCCGACGCCAGCGAGCTGATCTACCGGGTCGAGTCCGAGGACGAGCTGGAAGCGATGCCGCCCCCCTCGTCGCACAAAACGTTGACGGCCCAGCAGAAGGAGACGCTCCGCCGCTGGGTCGCCTCAGGGGCCGAATACGAGCCGCACTGGTCGTTCATCCCGCCCGATCGTCCCGGGCTGCCGGTGGTCTCCGACCCGACCTGGATCCGCAACCCGATCGACGCCTTCGTCCTCTCGAAGCTCGACGAGGCCGGGCTCGCCCCCGCCCCCGAGGCCGACCTCCGCACCCTGGCCCGCCGCGTCAGCCTGGACCTGACGGGCCTGCCTCCCGAGCCGGGAGAGGTCGAGGCGTTCGTGGAAGACACCTCGCCCGACGCCTATGAGGCGTACGTCGACCGCCTGCTCGCGTCTCCCCGATGGGGGGAGCACCGCTCCCGGTACTGGCTCGACGCCGCCCGATATGCCGACACGCACGGCCTGCACTTCGACAACGAGCGGGAGATGTGGTCGTACCGCGACTGGGTCATCGACGCCTTCAACCGCAACCTGCCGTACGACCGGTTCGCGGTGGAGCAGCTCGCCGGGGACCTCCTGCCCGACCGCACCCTGGACCAGCTCGTCGCCACCGGCTTCAACCGCTGCAACATCACCACGAACGAGGGCGGCACGATCCCGGAGGAGAACCTCGTCGGCTACACCCGGGACCGCACCGAGACCTTCGGCACCGTCTTCCTCGGCCTGACCGCCGGCTGCGCCGTCTGCCACGACCACAAGTTCGACCCGATCAGCCAGCGCGAGTTCTACGAGCTGGCCGCCTTCTTCAACAACACCACCCAGGGGGCCCTGGACGGCAACATCCGGGACACGCCCCCGATCATCCCCGTGCCCGCCCCCCGCGACCGCACCCGCTGGGAGGAGCTGGAGGCCGAATTGGCCGGGGCCCGCGCCGAGGCCGACTCTCGAAAGGAGGAGGCCCGGCCCGAGTTCGACCGCTGGCTCGCCGGGGCGACGCCCGAGTCGATCGCGTCACACCTCCCGACCGAGGGCGAGACGCTGCTCGCCCGGCTCGGCGAGGGGATCGTCCCGGGGCCGGCCAACGCACTGGAGATCGCCGGGGCGGGCGACTTCGACCGGGACGCCCCCTACACCGCCTCCGCCTGGATCAAGGTGCCCCGGCGGAACATGAGCGGCGCGATCGTCGCCCGGATGGACGACGGCGAGGGCTTCCGGGGCTGGGACCTCTGGCTGGAGAACAACCGGGTCGGCGGCCACCTCGTCCACCGTTGGCCCGGGGACGCGCTGAAGGTCGTCTCCCGGGCCGAGGTGCCCCGGGACACGTGGACCCACGTCGTCATCTCCTACGACGGCTCGGGCAAGGCCTCGGGGCTGACCGTCGCCATCGACGGCCAGCCCCAGGCGGTCGACGTGGCGGCCGATTCGCTCTCGGGGACGACCCGGGCCGAGGTGCCCCTGGAGGTCGGCCGGCGGAGCAACTCGAGCCGGCTCGACGGCGTGACGATCCGGGACGTGCGGGTCTATGACCGGGCGTTGTCGACCGTCGAGCTGGCCCGGCTCTCGGGGGGAGACCGCGCCGTCCGGCTGGCGATGGCCCCGGCCGACGGGTGGCCGGCCCCCGAGGTGGACGCCGCCTTCGACTGGTGGCTCGCCTTCGTCGACGAGGCGAGCGCGGGGCTCCAGGCCCGGCTCGCCGCCCTGGAGGCCGAGGGGGCCGAGATCAAGGCCCGGGGGACGATCGCCCACGTGACGACGGAGCGCCCCGGGCCGGCAAAGGCCTTCGTCCTGCACCGGGGCGAGTACGACCGGCGCCTCGACGAGGTCTCGGCGGGCACCCCCGAGATCCTGCCCCCGATGGGCGACGACCAGCCGGGCGACCGGCTGGGCCTGGCCCGCTGGCTGTTCCGGGAGGACCACCCGCTGACCGCCCGGGTCGCCGTCAACCGGGCCTGGCAGGAACTCTTCGGGACCGGCCTGGTCGCCACCGCCGGGGACTTCGGCGTCACCGGGGAACTGCCGTCGCACCCGGGGCTGATCGACTGGCTGGCGGTCGAGTTCCGGGAATCTGGCTGGGACATGAAGAAACTCTACAAGCTCATGGTCTGCTCGGCCGCCTACCGCCAGTCGGGCGCCGTCACCCCGGAGAAACTGGAACGCGACCCGCAGAATCGCCTGCTCTCCCGCGGCCCCCGGTTCCGGATGGACGGCGAGATGATCCGCGACTACGCGCTGGCGGCCAGCGGCCTGCTGGTGGAGGAGCTGGGCGGTCCGAGCGTGAAGCCGTACCAGCCGGGGGGCGTCTGGGACGCGGTCGCCATGCCGGAGAGCAACACCCGGTTCTACGAGCGGGACCGCGGCGAGGGCCTCTACCGCCGCAGCCTCTACACCTTCTGGAAGCGGGCCGCGCCGCCGGCCTCGCTGGAGACGTTCAACGCCCCGAGCCGGGAGTATTGCACCGTCCGCCGGGAGCGGACCAACACGCCGCTCCAGGCGTTGGTCACCCTCAACGACGTGCAGTTCGTCGAGGCCGCCCGGCACCTGGCCGAGCGGGTCCTGCGGGACCGGGAGGCGTCGGACGACGAGCGGATCGCCTCGATGGCCCTCCGGCTGCTCGCACGGCCACTGGAAGCCGAGGAGGGGTCGATCGCCAGGGAATCCCTGGGCGACCTGCTCGCCCACTACGAGGGGAACCCGGGCGACGCGAAGGCGCTGGTCGCCGTCGGCGAATCGCCGGCCGACCCGACGCTCGACCCGGGCACCCTGGCCGCCTGGACGATGCTGGCGAACCAGCTGATGAACCTGGACGAGGTCCTCACCAAGTAATCGCCCGACGGCCCGGCCCCCTCCCGTTGACGAATCGCACCGAGGAACGACCATGGATCCGCTCCGCGAACACGCCCGGCACGAGACCCGACGCCACTTCTTCGGCCGCGGGGCGAACGCCGTCGGCATGGCAGCGCTGGCCTCGCTGCTGGGCGGACGGTCGGCGGCGGCGGCGGGCCCCGACTCGCAGTCGATGCCCGTCGGACCCCACTTCGCGCCCAAGGCGAAGCGGGTGATCTACCTGCACATGGTCGGCGGCCCGTCCCAGATGGACCTGTACGACTACAAGCCGACGATGGCCGACCTGTTCGACACGGATCTGCCCGAGTCGATCCGGATGGGCCAGCGGCTCACCACGATGACCAGCGGCCAGGCCCGGTTCCCGATCGCCCCGTCGAAGTACAAATTCGCCCAGCACGGCGAGTCGGGGACCTGGGTCTCGGAGATGCTGCCGAACACGGCCCGGATGGTCGACGACATGTGCGTCATCCGGAGCATGCACACCGAGGCGATCAACCACGAGCCGGCCATCAGCTACATGCAGACCGGCAACATGGTGACCGGCCGGCCCTGCCTGGGGTCCTGGGCGTCGTACGGGCTCGGATCGGAGAATGACGACCTGCCCACATTCGTGGTGCTGGTCGCCCGGCCGTCGAACACGGAGCAGATCCAGGCGATCTCGGGCCGGCTCTGGTCGTCGGGCTACCTGCCGGGGGAGCACGCCGGGGTCTCCTTCCGCACCGCCGGTGACCCGATCCTCTACATCAACAACCCGGACGGCGTGCCCGACCACGTCCGCCGGACGACGCTCGACGGCCTGGGGGCCCTGAACGAGCGGGCGCACGAGCGGCTCGGCGACCCGGAGATCGCCACCCGGATCCAGCAGTACGAGCTGGCCTTCCGGATGCAGGCGAGCGTCCCCGAGCTGACCGACCTCGCGAGCGAGTCGGCGGCCACCTTCGACCTCTACGGCCCCGACGTGCGGAAGCCGGGCAGCTTCGCCAACACCGCCCTGCTCGCCCGGCGGATGGTGGAGCGCGGGGTGCGGTTCGTGCAGATCTACCACAACAACTGGGACCACCACGGCAACCTCGCCAACCGCATGCCCGACCAGTGCGGCGACGTGGACCGCCCCTGCTGGGGCCTGATCCAGGATCTCAAGGCCCGGGGCCTGCTGGACGAGACGCTCGTGATCTGGGGGGGCGAGTTCGGCCGGACGATCTACTGCCAGGGCGGCCTCACCCGGGACAACTACGGCCGGGACCACCACCCGCGCTGCTTCACCATGTGGATGGCCGGCGGCGGTTCGAAGCCGGGCACCGTTTACGGCGAGACCGACGAGTTCTCTTACAACATCGTGAAGGACCCCGTCCACATCCGGGACTTCCACGCCACGGTCCTGAAGCTCCTCGGCTTCGACCACGAGCGGTTCACCTTCCGCTACCAGGGGCTCGACCAGAAGCTCACCGGGGTCGAGCCGGCCCGGGTGATCCCCGAGCTGATCGCCTGACCGGCCGGGGGATCGCCGATCCATCGTCGGCGATCCCCCGGCCTCGCCCGCCCGATCCTCGTCGGACCCCGGGCCCGGGCTCGATCAATCGGGCCGGGCCCGGTCCGGGACGAGGCGGCTGAGGAACTCGGGGATCCGGCCGGGGATCTGCGACCCGGGGACGGCGGGGCCGCGACGCTGGAGGGCCGTCTCGGCGCGGGGGAGGGATCGCTCGACCAGCGCGTTCAGCTCGGCGAACCAGCCGGGGGCGATCGCCTCGACGATCGGCCCGAGGCGGGCGGCGGCGGAGACGGGGGCCTCGGGATCGCCGTCGCAGATGGCCTGGAGGAACCGGACGGCGGCGGCATGGGCCGAGCTGGCGGTGATCGGGGTCACGTCCCCGGCGGCGAACCAGGCGTACTCGGCCTCGCGGTCCCCCTTGATCAGCGCGTGGGTGTGGCCGCCGGTGCGGATCATCGCCGGGTAGAACCCGGTGACGAGGATGTTCTCGTCGGCGAGTTCGGACTGAATCCCCTTCGTGAAGCCCGAGAACGCGAACTTGGCGGCCGAGTACGGCAGCATGTGCGGCGGCGCGATCCGGCCGCCGATCGAGACGACATTGCCGATCCGGCCGCCCCCCTGCGCCCTCATGTGCGGCAGGGCCGCGAGGGTGCAGTAGACGCCCCCCCAGAAATTCACGCCCAGGACGCGGCGGAGGTCGTCCAGGGTGACCGACTCCAGCGGGGCGACCATCATCAGGGCCGCGTTGTTGATCAGCACGTCGACCCGCCCGAATCGGCCGACCACCCCCGCCATCATCGCCTCGACGGCGTCCCGGTCGGCGACGTCGATCGGGACGGCGAGCGCCTCGGGGGCCCCCTCGCCGACCAGTTCCCTGGCCGCGCGATCGACCCCCTCGCCGTCCTGGTCGACCAGCGCGAGGCGGGCCCCGCGTCGGGCCGCCTCCCGGGCGACCAGGAGGCCGAGCCCGTTGGCCGCCCCGGTGATCACCACCACCCGACCGGGCAGCTCGATCCGGCGTCGGCCCCTCAGCCACGACCTCGCCGCGTACGACACGCCCACCCCGGCCAGCAGCCCGAGGCCCAGTTTGGTGCTCGTCCTCATCGCTCGATCGCTCCCCGGCCCGATCCGACCCGTCCTCGCGACCGGGCCGGTCGGCCTGACGAGGCACCGCCCGTGCGAGGGGGTCATCCCGGCCTCGATGGTGCACTCCCCGTGCCGCCCCCGGCCTGAATCCGGGTTGACCGCCGCGCCGGTCGCCGTCAGAGTGCCCCGTCCCGGGACATCGAGGAGCCGGACGGGAGTTGCGCAAGATGTCACACCATCGCGCGATCATCGCGGTCGCCTTGCTCGCCGTCGCGGCCCGGGTCGCGGCGGTGCTGGTGCTCCAGAGCCATACCGTGCCCCGGAGCACGTATGAACACGGCGAGATCGCCGCGAACCTCCTCGACGGCCGGGGGTTCTCGATCCGGTTCCTCGGCGACGACGGGCCGACCTCGCAGCAGGCGCCGACCTACCCGGTGCTGGTCGCGGCGGCGTTCGGGGTCGGGGGGGGCGAGACGCCCGAGGCCCTGTTGCTCCTGCAACTCGGCCAGGCGATCCTCGGGGGATTGACGGCCCTCGCGACGATGGCCCTCGTCCGGGAGCTGGCGCCGGGGAGGCCGAGGATGGCGGTCGTCGCCGGCCTGATCGCGGCGGTCCACCCGACGCTCGTCTATTCGGCGACGCACGTCCAGGTGGCGGGGCTGGCGGCGCTGCTGGTGACGGCCTCGCTCGCGATGGCCTACCGATCGGCCCGGACCGGCCGGCGGGGGGACGCGATCGGGGCGGGGGCGGTTCTGGGGATCCTGGTGCTCACCGACCCGATCCTCGGGCTGATCTCGTCCGGGATGGCCTGGGCGATGGTGCGGGGCCGGGGGGCGGCCGGGTCGATCCGGCCGCTGGCGACGATCGGGATCGTGGCGGCGCTGGTCGTCTCGCCCTGGGTCGCCCGGAATTACCGCGTGCACGGCGAGTTCGTGCCCGTGAAGAGCACCTTCGGCTACGCCTTCTGGCAGGGGAATTGCGCGATCAGCGAGGGGACGGACAAGGTGGTGCGCCCCTCGGTCGACCGCATCCTCGACGAGGGGGGGGGCAGCCTCGCGGACCGCAACCGGGCGTTCTGGGAGGCGAGGCACGAGGCCGGCTACATCGACGACGTCGCGTTGACGGCCGAGGACTACCGGACGCTCGGGGCCCTCGGCGAGCCCGCCCGGTCCCGGCTGCTGTTCCGACGGGCCCTGGACGACCTCCGGGCCGACCCGGCCCGCTACCCCAGGCTCTGCCTGGATCGGTTCCGGGCGTTCGTCCTGTGGGACGAGACGAATCCGAAGACCCGGAGCCTGGTCTACCGGGCGGGCCACCTCGGCCTGACGACCCTGGCCGTGCTCGGCTGGATCGCGATGGGCCCGGGCCTCCGACGGCGGATGGCGCCGACGCTGCTGGCGGCGGCGCTGATCGCGGCGTTCCACGCCCTGACGATCGTCTCGGCGCGGTTCCACGTGCCGATCGAGCCGTTGATGGCCGCCTGGGCCTCCGGCCTGGCGTCGGGAACCGCGCGGGTTGGTCTTCCCAAGCCGGGCGAATCCCGTATGATCCGGGCGGTCCGAGGGCCGTCGGCCGCCGGTCCAGTCGGCCGATCGGGAGCGATCGGCCGATGATCGGGAGTCGGGCCGGGCGTCGCCCGGCCCCGTGAGCCCGGACCCGGAACGAGCAGGCCCCGGCCCCGCCTCCATTCACACGGAAGTGAATCGAAATGGCCACACAGGTCTCGTCGCCGACGGCGCCGATCCCCCAGGTCTTCCCCCCGGACGGCGACGGGCTGCCCGGCGTGAACTGGTTCGCCACCCTCCATCGGGACGCCCGGGAGCTGTATCGCTACCGGGCGGTGCTGACGAACCTCGTCGCCCAGGACCTGAGGGTGCGCTACCAGCGGTCGCTGCTGGGCTTCATGTGGACGCTGCTCAACCCGATCCTGATGATGGCCGTCATGTCGGTCGTCTTCTCGACGATCTTCCGGTTCGAGAAGGGCGGGGTCGACTACGCGCTGTACCTCTTCTCGGGGATGGTGCCGTGGACGCTGCTGAACATGACGGTGACGGAGTCGTCGACCTGCATCATCTCCAACGAGTATTTGATCCGGAAGATCTACATCCCGAAGCTGATCTTCCCCCTCTCCCGGCTGCTGCTGAACAGCATGATGCAGGCGTCGTCGATGACGGCGCTGTTCCTGCTGATGGTGCCGCTCGGGGTGCGACTCACGCCGTCATTGGTGCTGGTGCCGGTCGGGTTCCTGCTGTTCTCGGCGTTCATCCTGGGTTTGAGCCTGATCGCGTCGACGATCAACACCTTCTACCGGGACTTCGGCCACCTGCTGTCGGTGATCATCCAGGCCTGGTACTTCGCCACGCCGATCATGTACCCGATCGACTCGCTGCCGGAGGACCTGGCCTGGCGGTTCTGGCTCAACCCGGCGTACGCGTTCATCCGGTTCTTCCACGTCGTCATCTACGATGCCAGTTGGCCGTCGTGGGTGCTTGTCTCCTCCACCGCCGGGATCGCGGCGGTCGTCCTGGGAATCGGCTATGTCACGTTCAAGTCGTACGAGGACAGGCTTGTCTTCCGGCTCTGAATCGGGGCCGGCGGGCCCCGGGGGCGGGGGCGGCGGCGCGGTGATCGAGCTGCGGGGCGTGTCGCTGCGGTTCACCACCTACAACGACAAGTATTACTCGCTCAAGCGTGCCTGCATCGACCTGTTCCTCCGCAGGGAGGGGAGCAACCAGGCGTCATTCTGGGCGCTCAGCGGCATCGACCTGGCGATCGGCCGGGGGGAGCGGGTGGGGATCGTCGGGCCCAACGGGGCCGGCAAGAGCACCCTGCTGCGCGTCCTGGCCGGGATCTACCCGCCGTCGGGCGGCCGCCTGAAGGTCGAGGGGCGGGTCGCGCCGCTGATCGAGATGGGGGCCGGGTTCAACTACGAGCTGTCGGGCGAGGACAACATCTACCTCAACGGCGCCCTGCTGGGCTTCGACCGCAAGCAGATGCGCGCCCGGATCGACCGGATCTGGGAGTTCTCCGGGCTGAGGGAGTTCTCCTCGCTGCCGCTGAAGTACTACTCCAGCGGCATGCTCTCCCGCCTGTCGTTCGCCGTGGCGACGGAGGTCGACCCGGACATCCTGCTGCTGGACGAGACGCTCAGCGTCGGCGACGCGACCTTCAAGGCCAGGGCCCACGACCGGATCATGAGCGTGATCGACCGCTCGAACGTCGTGATCGTCGTCTCGCACGACATGGACGCGCTGGCCCGGATCTGCACCCGGGGGATCTGGATCGACCGGGGCGTGGTCCAGGCCGACGGGCCGATCGGCGCTGTGATTGAACGTTATTATGATCACGTCGGAGAGGCCCAGCCCGTCTCCGCGGGACATCCGGCCGAGGCGGCCTGACGGGGCCGCCCGGGGGGGCAGCCCGACTCCCCCCCGGCCCGGCCCGACCCGACCCGACCCGACCCGACCCGCATCGAGCACCTGGAGGAGGACACCGTGCGAATCGGGGTCGACGCGCTGGCCATCCAGTCCCCGTTCAGCCGGGGCCGAGGCATCGGCCGGTACGCCCGCAGCCTGCTGGCGGCGATGCTCGAGGCCGATCGGGCGAACGAGTACGTCCTGTACACGTATGAGGACCTCCCCCGGGACGCCCTGCCGACCTCGTCCCGGACGACGATCCGGGAGGTCCGCCGGGAGCTCGGCCGCGAGGAGCACACGCTCCAGCACGCCATCGAGCGTGCCCTGCGGGAGGACGCCGGGCGGCTCGACCTGGATTGGTTCCTGCTGCTCAGCCCCTTCGAGACCTGGCAATTCTACGGCCTGCCCCACCGGCCGGTCGGCCGGACGAGGGCCGCGGCGGTCGTCTACGACGTGATCCCGTTCCTGTTCCAGGAGACCTACCTCACGAGCGAGGAGGTCGGCCGGTGGTTCTACGGCCACCTGGGGAGGCTCGCGCGCTACGATCGGTTCCTGGCGATCTCCGAGGCGACGAGGCTGGACACCATCCGCCTGCTCGGGCTCCCCCCGGACCGGGTCCACGCCATCGGCACCGCCAGCGAGTCGCCCCGGGACCCGGGCGGCGACCCGGCCCGGGACGCGGCGGTGCTCGACCGCCTGGGCATCGACCGGCCGTTCCTGTTCTGCCTCGGCAGCAGCGACCCCAGGAAGAACCTCCGGGGGCTGATCGACGCCTTCGCCCTGCTGCCGGCCCGACAGCGGTCGGCCACGCAACTGGTCGTCACGTGTTCGCTCATCGAGAAGGAGATCCATCAACTCCGGGACCACGCGAAGGCCGCAGGGATCGACGACCGCCTGGTGCTGACGAACTCCGTGGGGCAGGACGAGCTGGACACGCTCTATCGTCGCTGCGCCGCGTTCGTCTTCCCGTCGCTGTACGAGGGGTTCGGCCTGCCGATCCTGGAGGCGATGCAGCTCGGGGCGCCGGTGGTGGCGGCGGACAACTCGTCGCAGCCGGAGGTGGTGGGGGACGCCGGGCTGCTCGCCAACGCGGCCGAGCCGGGCGACCTGGCCGCCCACCTCGAGCGGCTGCTGGACGACCCGGCCCTCCGTCGCCGGCTCGGGGCGCAGGGGCGTGCGCGGTCCGAGCAATTTCGCTGGGACGACGTGGCCGATCGCGCCCTCCGGGCCCTCGACGATGGACGACGTCCCCGGATCGTCGGCGGGTCGACGAGTCGGGGGATCGGGCCCCCGGGGCGCCCCCGGATCGCGATGTTCTCGCCGCTGCCCCCGGTGCAGTCGGGGATCGCCCGCTATGCCGAACGCGTCTGCGAATCGTTGCGTGAGGACGCCCTGATCGACCTCTACCACGCCCCGGATGACCGGCCGGTCCTGGCCGACGCGTCGAGCCGGTTCGCCTGCCTCGACGCCTCGACCTTCGAGCGGAGGCGGGCCCTGCTCGGCTACGAGTCGGTCGTCTACCAGTTCGGGAACTCGTCCTACCACGCGTACCTGTATGAGACGTTCCTGAAGCATCCGGGCGTCGCCGTGCTGCACGACCACGCCCTGCCCGGCTTCCACGCGAGCTTCGGGCTGATCGCCGGGCGGATGAACGCGCACCTCGTCGAGGAGCTGTCCTACTCCGGCCAGGCGAGGGATCCGGAGCTGGTGGGACTGGTCGCCGGCTGGGTGCCGGGGACGTGGGACCTCCAGGAGGAGATGGTCCGCCGAGGCGTGACGATGAACCGCCGGATCCTGGAGCGCGCGACGGGCGTGATCGTCCACTCGGAGGACAGCAAGGGGCGGATCGCCTCGGCCTACCCGTGGCTGGCCGCCAAGGTGCACGTCGCCCCGATCGGCTGCGACGCGGCGCCGATCGGGCCCGGACCTCGGCGGGAGGCCCGCCGGGCCCTGGGAGTCGAGGACGGTGCGGTGGTGATCGGGGCGGTCGGCATCCTGCACCCGACGAAGCTGAACCGCGAGGCGGTCCGGGCGTTCGCCGGCAGCCTGGGAGACGACCCGGGCGCCGTGCTCGTCTTCCTCGGCCGGGACCTCGGCGGCGGCGAGGCGGCCCGGGAGGCCGACCGCCTCGGCGTGGCCGACCGGGTCCGGTTCCTCGGCCACCTGCCGGACGAGGAATACGAGCGGGCGATCGCTGCGTTCGACGTCGGCCTCTGCCTGCGGAGGCCGCCGACCAACGGCGAGAGCTCCGCCGCGCTGCTCGACCTGCTCCGCCGAGGCCTGCCGACGATCGTCTGCGACGTGGGCACCTTCGCCGGATACCCCCGCGACGCGGTCATCAAGATCGCCTGGAACGACGAGGCTTCGGGGATCGCGCAGCTCGGCGCGGCCATGAGGATGGCCGTCCTCGACGACGAGCGTCGAGCTCGGGTCGGCCGGGGCGCGCTGGCGTATGCGAGGGCGGAGCACTCCTGGGATCGGCTGATCGACGCGTACCGGGGCCTCTGCCTGCCGAGGTCGCCCCGGGTCGTCGGGGAGGGGGTGGCCTGATGCGACTGGGCGTCGACCTGCTGCCGCTCCAGTCCGGGGGGAGCCGGGACCGGGGCGTCGGCCGATACGCGGCCGAACTGCTCCGGTCCCTGGCGGGCCACCGCCCCGGGGACGAGTTCGTGCTCTACCGCTGCCGGGATCTGCCGAGTGACCGGGTCCCGCCGATCGACGGCCGTCGCGTCCGGTCGGTCGAGATCGGCCGGGACGAGGAGGACGACACGATCCGGGGCCGATTGGCCCGGATCGCCGCCCACAACCCGGACGGGCTCGATGCGCTGTTGCTCCTCAACCCGTTCGAACTGTCCCCGGGGTTCGAGCCCCCTCCCCGGGTGCCGGGCGGGGTGCCGATCGTGGCGGTGCTCTACGACCTGATCCCGCTGCTGTTCCCGGGATCGTACCTGGGGGACCCCGGGGTCCGCCGTCGGTATGGGAGGCGGCTGGACGCGATCCGCCATTACGACCGGTTCCTCGCGATCTCGGGGTCGACCCGGCGTGACGCCATATCTCGCCTCGGGCTCCGGGGCGATCGGGTCGCCGCCCTGCCCTTCGCGCTCGACCCGGACTTCCGCCCGGCCGACCCGGGCGGGGGCGACGAGGGCCCGGACGGCGTCGCACTCGGGCGGGTCGGCGTGTCCGGGCCGTTCGTGCTCCACGTCGGTGGCCGGGACGATCGGAAGAACGTCTGGGGGGTGATCGACGCCTTCGCCGGCCTCGGCCCGGAGGCCCCGGAGTCGAGCACCCTCGTCCTCGTCGGCGACTTCGGCGCGGCGTATCAGGGGCGGATATCGGCGTACGCGGCGGATCGAGGCGTAAGCGACCAGGTTGCGATCCTCGGGGTCGTCGACGACGGGACGTTGAAGACGCTCTATCGTCGCTGTTCCGCGTTCGTCTTCCCCTCGCTCTATGAGGGGCTGGGGCTGCCGCTGCTGGAGGCGATGCGGAGCGGGGCGGCGGTGATCGGCGGGCGGAACTCGTCGCAGTGCGACCTCGTTGGCGACGCGGGCCTGCTGGTCGACCCGGGCGACTCGGCGGGGCTCCGCTCGGCGCTCGGCCGGCTCCTGGAAGACCCGGCACTGGCGACCTCGATGGGGAAGAAGGCCCTGGATCGGACGGCGGGCCTGTCGTGGGACGACGTCGGCAGGGAGGCCCGGTCGGCGATCCTGGGGGCGATCGGCGGCCGGACGCCGAGGCCGCACCTCCGGATCGGCCCGGATCGGCCGAGGGTGGGGCTCGTCTCGCCGCTGCCGCCCAAGGAGACGGGGATCGCCGACTACGCGGCGAGGCTGGCCGGGGCGCTGCTCGATCACGCCTCCGTCGACCTGTATCACGACGGCGACTACGTCCCCGAGCTCGGCCTGCGAGACCGGCGGTTCCGCTGCGTCGACCGTGCCGCGTTCGCCCGCAGGGTGGAGGTGCTGCCCCACCGCGCGGTCGTCTACCAGATGGGGAACTCGTGGTACCACCGATCGGTCTACGAACTGTTGCGCGAGCATCCCGGCATCACCGTCCTGCATGACTTCAACCTGTCCGGATTCCACTTCTGGTACGGCCACCAGCCGGACGTACGCCCCGGCCACTTCGACCGGGTCGTCGAGGCGGAGCGTGAGGCCGGGGCGATCGGGCCGGACGAGGACGTGGAGGCCTGGCGATCGGAGCCGGGGGGCATCCAGGGCGCGGCGACGCGTCGAGGGGTGCACATGAACCGGGAGATCTTCGAGCGGTCCCGGTTCGTGGTCGTGCACTCGCCCTACTGCCGGGACCTGGTGCGGGCGGCCCTGCCGGAGTACCTGGACCGGACGGTGGTGGTGCCGATGGGGGCGTCGATCGACGTCCCCGGCCCCGGGCAGGTGGCGGAGACGAGGAGGCGGTTCGGCATCCCGGGCGACGCGGTCGTGTTCGGCTGCTTCGGCAACCTGACCTCGATGAAGATGTACGAGGAGGCGATCCGGGCCTTCGCCGACGTCCTCGGGCGGGTCGATCGGGCGCTCCTCCTGTTCGTCGGCAAGGACTGGGAAGGGGGACGGGCCCTGGCCCTGGCCCGGGAGTCGGGGGTGGGGGACCGCACCCTCTTCCTGGGCAAGGCGTCGAGGGAGGACTACGGGAGGCTGGTCGGCTCGGTCGACGTGGGGCTCGGCCTGAGGAGGCCTCCGACCTACGGGGAGACCTCGGCCTCGCTGCTGGACTTCCTCCGCTGCGGCGTGGCGACGATCGTCACCGACGTCGCCACCTTCCGCGACTACCCCCCGTCGGCCGTCGTCCGATGGGACCCGGTACGGGACGGGGAGGACGGCCTGGCCGACCGGATGGTCGCGCTGGCCCGGGACGAATCCCGACGTCGGGCGATCGCCGATGCGGCGGTCGACCACGTCCGGAAGCATCACGACTGGAAGATCGCCGCCCGGGCCTACGCCGATCTCATCGAGCGGTGTGCGCCCGGCGAGGCGGTGGGTCGATTCGCCGGCTCGCCCGGCGCCGGAGGGACCTCGACATGAAGCGGCTGATCAAGTCTTCGATCAAGAAGGTCTGGGGCCTGACCGACGTGGTGCGGCGGCCCGTCCGTCGCAAGCTCGACGCGCTGCTGGGGGGGACGATCCGGGACCCGATCGCGCAGCACCTGCACGCGCTGAACGTCTCGCATCATGAAATGAACATCTCGCTGAACAGCTGCGTCCGGGAGATCGCCCGGCTGGAGATGCAGGTGGAGCAACTGCGGATCCAGCTCGCCGAGGGGCGGGCCGGGGCCGAGGGAATCGGGGCGACGGCCGAGGCCGCCTGAGACGAATCAGGAGGCCCCGGACGTCGCGTCGGGCCCTCGCCGATCGGGCGGGTTCAGCCGTGCCGGGCGATGGCGTCGTAGGCGTCGGGGTCGAAGGGCGGCTTGGCGGTTCCCCGGGCGAAGGCGGAGGGGCGGGGCTGGGGCCGGGGCGTCGGCCGGATCATCGAGCCGATGTTCTTGCCGGCCAGCCGGAGGCCGCCGAGCACCCCGGCGCCGCCCACCAGCGCGACGGGGACCCAGACGTCGTCGTTGTGCGTCGTCATGTTCGCGAACCAGCCGACGACGAAGACGGCGACCGGCATCGCCGCGCCGATGGCGATCGCCGCCCGTCCCGACCAGGCCTCGGCCCCCGGGGCGGGCAGGCCCATCTCCATCGCCTTCATCCGCTCCCGGTGCTGCCACTCGCGCTTGCGGGAGGCCTGGCGGAGGACCATCACGGTCGGCACCAGGAACAGGGGCATGAGGATCGCCACGATCGGGATCATGTTCGCATCGTCCATGGGGGTCGGGGCCTCGCTCGGGGGTCGGTGGTGGTGATGGCCGAGGGACGATCGGGGGTGGCCGTCGAGGATCGTTCAGGCGTGCTGATGCTCGGCGGCGTCGTAAGCGTCGGGGTCGACGTAAGGCTTGGTGCCGTTGCCGTTGGCGGATGAGGGGCCCCGGGGATCGGGGAGCCTGCTGGCGAGGATGGTGCCGCAGATGACCGCGGCCAAGCCGATCCCGCCGGCCGAGGGCCAGATGAACGGCGCGGCCTGCGCGGTGATCATCGAGGCCACGAAGGCGATCCCGAAGATGCCGAGCGGGACGCCGACGCCGATGCCGACGGCCGTCCGGGCCGGGCTCCACCAGCCGGCCTCGCCGGGGATCGGCCGGCCGAGCTCGATCGCCCTCATCCGCTCGGCGTGCTCCATCTCGCGCTTGTGCTGCTCGGCCCGGATGCCCATGACGACCGGCACGAGGACGATCAGGGCCACGATGGCGATCGGCAGCAGGATCACGACGATCGGCACGCCGCGCATCGGGCCGAGGTCGCCGGCCACGGCGGCGGCGTCGGTCGCCATCTCGGCCGCCTGGCCGAGCAGGACGGGCCAGTTCAGGAGCGTCGGTCCCATCGATTGGATCCCCTCTTGCTGGCGGGGCCTCGGCCCCGTCTTGCGTCCCGGCCCGGTCTGATGGATGCTGGCCGACCTGAGCGGCGTCGCCCCGGGGTCGGGGGCGGCCCGCCCGGCCGGCCGGCCCCGCATCGCCGGCCCGCGACCCCGTCGAAGCCCGCCCGGAGGAGCCTCCCATGGCCCGCGACCGCATCTTGGTGATCGACCAGGGGACCACGAGCACCCGGGCCGTCGTCTACGATACCAGGCTCCGGCCCGTCGGCCAGGGACAGGTCGAGGTGCCGCCGACGTACCCGAAGCCCGGATGGGTGGAGCACGACCCGGCGGCGATCGTCGACTCGATCGGCCGGACGGTCTCCGACGCCCTGGCGGACGCGAAGGTCGGCGCCGACCGGATCGCGGCCATCGGCCTGACGAACCAGCGCGAGACGACCGTGCTCTGGGACCGGGGCACCGGCGAGGCCGTCGGCCCGGCGATCGTCTGGCAGGACCGCCGGACGGCCGACCTCTGCCGGAGCCTCTCCGGCCGGGCCGACTGGCTGGCCGGGCGCACGGGCCTGCTGCTCGACTCGTACTTCTCGGCCACCAAGTTGTCCTGGATGCTGGAGCACCTGCCGGGAGTCCGCACGCGGGCCGAGTCCGGGGACCTGGCGTTCGGCACCGTCGACAGCCTCGTGCTCCGCCACCTGACCGGGGGCAAGCTGCACGCGACGGACGTGACCAACGCCTCCCGGACCCTCTTGATGGACCTCAGGGCCGGCCGATGGGCCGACGACCTTTGCGAGTACTTCGGGATCCCCCCGGCGATATTGCCCGAGATCGTGCCGAGTTCCGGCGAGGTCGGCCGGACGAGCGGGCTGGGGTACCTGCCCGACGGCCTGCCGATCGCCGGGATCGCGGGGGACCAGCAGGCGTCCCTGTTCGGCAATGGATGCGTGGAGGTCGGCCAGGCGAAGTGCACCTACGGCACGGGGGCCTTCCTGCTGGTGAACACGGGGACGGAGGTCGTCCGGTCGACCGCGGGGCTGGTCACCACCCCGGCCGCCACCCCGCCGGGGCAGGCGCAGCAGTATGCGCTGGAGGGGAGCGTGTTCATCGCCGGGGCGGCGGTGCAGTGGTTCCGGGACGGCCTGAAGGCGATCGGGGCGGCCCCGGAGATCAACCCGCTGTCGGAGGAGGCGGCCCCGGACAGCGAGGTGCTGTTCGTGCCCGCCCTGACCGGCCTGGGGGCCCCGCACTGGGAGCCGGAGGCCAGGGGGACGATCTTCGGCATCACCCGGGGCACGACGGTGCCGGACCTGGCCAGGGCGGTGATCGAGGGGGTGGCCTACCAGATCGTCGACCTCGTGGAGGCGATGAACGCCGACCTGCCGACGCCGCTCGAATCGCTCCGGGCCGACGGCGGCATGGCCCGGTCCGACCCGTTCCTCCGGTTCCAGGCCGACCTGATGGGGCTGCCCCTGCATCGCAGCCCCCAGACCGAGGCGACCGCGCTGGGCGCCGGGGCCCTGGCGGGGCTGGGGGTCGGGCTCTGGCCGGACGCGGGGGCGGTCGCCGAGCTGCTCGAGTCCGGCGGCGAGGCGTTCGAGCCGCGTCGCGACCGGATCTGGCGACGGAGGGCCATGCGGCGCTGGCGGCACGCGGTCGAGACCGTCCGGCGCCACTACCGGACGGGATGAGCCCGACCGGACCCCCGGCCCGGCCGGGGGGGATCAGCGGACGTCGGGCAGGTCGACGCAGAGCCGGAAGCCGATGGAAGGGTAATAGAAGGTGGGGGGGAAGCAGGGGCGGACCCCGGGGCGGAGCTGGTCGGCGGTGTTGATCCAGGATCCGCCGAGCACGGGATGGCCCGGCCCGGGGGGGGCGTCGGGCTGCCTCGGGTCGACGACCTCGCACGAATCGGCGCACCACTCGGCGGCGTTGCCCAGCAGGTCGTAGAAGCCGAGGCCGTCGGGCCGCTTCGAGCCGACGGGGTGGGCGGCCCGGTCGGAATTGTCGAGATACCAGGCCTCGTCGGCCAGCGCCCCCGGGGCCTCCCCGGCCTCCCGGGCCCGGCGTCGGGCGAGGTGGCGGGCGTACCGCCATTCCCGCTCCGTCGGCAGGCGATAGGACGTGCCGAGTCGGCTGGTCGCCTCCCGGCAGAAGGCGATGGCGTCGTCCCAGCTGACCTGGGCGACGGGGTGGTCCTCGGCCACGCCGCCGGGGTAGCCGGGGTTCCGCCAGCGATACTGGGGGCCTCGCACCTCCCCGCCGGTCTCGGGGTCGAAGCCGATGGCCGAGCCCTCGACCTCGGCGGTGGTCCGGTATCCGGTCAGCTGCACGAACCGGGCGAACAGGCCGACGGTGACCTCGCGGTCGGCCAGGTAGAACGGCCGATCGACGACCAGGGTCGGGCCCGGGCCCCCCGGCTGGTCGGGCACGTCCAACTCCCCGGCGGGCACGAGGAGGAAGGTGTTCTCCAGGTTGTCCCGGACCCGGGCCGGGAGGAGCAGGCCCTCGTCGACGAGCCGATGGCGGGCCTGGAACCAGTTCTCCTCGTCCTTCCCTTCCGGCTGGCCCTTGCGCTCCCAGAGGGCCACGGCCTCCTCGCCGATGAGCTGCTGGATCAGGGGGTCGAGGCCGTCGGACTCGAAGAGCCGCCGCCTCGCCTCCAGCCAGTCGGCATCGCTGGTCCCCTCGGGCCTGCCGTTGTCGTCCCAGATCTGGAAGGCGATCTCGTCGATCCGGGCCTTGAGGCGGCCGGCGAGCGGCCCGTGGCCGAGCAGGGTGTCGATGGCGTCGAGCCAGGCCTCCCGGGGGCAATCGCCCCCGGGGGGCCTGGGGGCGGGGGAGGCGACGGCGAATCGCTCGAGCTGGTCCTCCAGGAACGGCACGAGCCGGTCGGCCGGCTCGGCGTCGGCGATGGCCCGGCCCGGATCGGCCCCGGCGGCCGGCCCCGGATCGGCCCCGGCGGCCGGCCCCGGCCCGGCCCCGACTCCCGGATCCGGTTCGGACTCGGGACCGGGCCCCGACCCCCGGGCGGTGAGTTCGGTGGGGGTCGTCCCGGAGGCGACCGAGGGAGGGGCGACGGGCCCGGTCGGAGGGGCCGGGACCTGCCGCCAGGGGGCGGGACGGGCCTCCCGAATCGACCGGGCCAGCAGGACGCCGGCGACGAACGTCGCGAGCGCGATCGTCGAGCCGAGGGCGATCATCGCGGGCTTTCGGCCCCGGCCTCGGGGAGCCGGCGGCCGGGAGAAGGCGGCGTCGAGGGCCTGCAGGAAGGCCGGCACGTCGGCGAACCGGTCCTCGGGGTCGTCGGCCAGGGCCCGGAGGAGCACTGAGTCGATCGCCCCGGGCAGGGCGGCGTTGGTCGACGAGGGGGGACGGGGGACCCCCAGCGGCACCTGGCCGGTGAGCAGCTCGTAGGAGAGGGCGGCCAGCGAGTACTGGTCGGCCCGCTCGTCGATCTTGAGCCGATACTGCTGCTCGGGGGCGATGTAGCCGGGGGTGCCCAGGCCGATGCCGGTGCCGGTGAGGGCACCGGCCCCCCCCCGGAGCACGGCGATGCCGAAGTCGGCCACCAGGGGGCGGCCGTCGTCGTCTAGCAGGACGTTCTCGGGCTTCAGGTCGCGGTGCAGGATGCCGTTGCGGTGCAGGCAGGCCAGGGCCCGGCCGACCGGCTCGATGAGGGCCCGGGCGGCGTCGGCGGCCATGGGGACGCCGGCCCGCATCAGGCGGCGGAGGTCGCCCCCCTCGGCATAGCCCATCACGAGGTAGGGGCGGCCGGAGACCTGGCCGAGGTCGAAGACCGTCAGCACGTTCGGGTGGTTGACCCGGGCCATCAGCTCCGCCTCCCGCCGGAAGCGGACCAGCCGCTCGTCGGAGAGGGCCTGGTAGACCGGGTGCAGCAGCTTGATCGCCACCGGCCGGTCGAGGGAGATCTGGCGGGCGAGGAAGACCTCGCCCATGCCCCCCCGGCCGATCGGGCGGATCATCTCGAAGCCGGGGATCGACGACGGCTGGTTGCCGGGGTCTTCCATGCGGATCATGCGTTGATGGACTCCGCCCTCGACTGCCACGATCGGGCCCATCATTATACGCCGAACCCTTGCTCAGACGACCGGCAATTTCCAGGGATCCCGGTACGGTCGGGAGAGCATCGCCGCCGCCTCGTCGTCTCCGAGGATCCGCTCGGCGTCCGGGTCCCACCGCAGGCGGTCCCGGCCCAACCGCAGGGCGATGTTGCCCAGGTGGCAGACGGTGATCGACCGATGGGCGACCTCCACCGGCGCGGCGGTCGGCCCCCGGGAGTGGACGCAGTCGATGAAGTTCCTGAAGTGGTCGTCGCTGGCGTAGAGGCGAATCTCGCCCGGGCCGATCTCGGAGTCGAGCAACGACTTCGGGTCGGCGTCGATCCGGCCTCGGTCGGCGTGGACGGTCCCCTCGGTCCCCTCGAAGGTCACGCCCATCCGGTTGGCGTTGGAGATGTTCATCACGACCCCATTCCCGTAGACGGCGTCGAGGGAGAAGGCGGTGGCGGTGTCCCAGAGGGGGTCGGGCGGCTCGAAGGTGCCGGCGACGTTGCGGATCTCCACCGGGCCGGTCCGCTCGGTGCCCATGCCCCATTGGGCGCAGTCGGGGTGGTGCCCCCCCCAGTCGGTGATCTGGCCGCCGGAGTAGTCGAGGATCCAGCGGAAGTTCACGTGGCAGCGGGCGGGCGCGTAGGGGGCCTCGGGGGCGGGGCCGAGCCAGGAGTCGTACTCGAACCCCTCGGGGACGGGGGCGGTCTTCTTGTCGTCGCCGCCCTCGCCGGCCAGGTTCGGCCGGCCGCCGGGCAGGCCGACGAGCACCCGCTTCAATTCGCCGATCCGGCCGTTGCGGACCAGCTCGCAGGCCCTCCGGAAGTTCGGGTCGGAGCGCTGCTGGCTGCCGGTCTGGAAGACGACGCCGGTCTCCTTCACGGCGTCGCTCATCGCCCGGCCCTCGGCGATGGTCAGCGAGAGGGGCTTCTGGCAGTAGATGTCCTTGCCCGCCTTGCACGCCTCGATGACGGGGATGGCGTGCCAGTGGTCGGGGGTGCAGATCTCGACGGCGTCGATGTCGTCGCGGCCGAGGATCTCGCGGAAGTCGACCACGGACGCGCAGCCGGCGTAGGAGCCGGAGCCGGCCCGACGGCCGTAGTGTTCCTCGACGAGCCGCTTCGCCGGCTCCCGGCCGCCGACCTTGCCGTCCCAGTAGCCGGGGCCCTCCCGGTTCACGTCGCAGACGGCGACGACCTGGACGCGATCGTCCCGGAGGAAGCTGCGGAGGTCGTTGAACCCCTGGTTGCCGGTGCCGATCATCGCCAGGGTGATCCGCTCGCTCGGCGCCGTGAAGCCTCCCCGGCCGAGGGCGGAGGCGGGGACCACCATCGGCACGGCGACCCCGGCCGCCGCGGCCCGGCCGATCGACCGGAGGAATCCTCGACGGGACGGCGAATCGGGGCTGGTTCGGCTCATCGGGATGGCTCGCTCGAGGGCGGGAGGGGTGCTCGGGGCGGTCCGGTGCCCCGCCCCTCGTCGACTCTGGCCGAATCGGGGGGGGGACGCAAGGGGTGGCCTCGCCGGGGGGTCAGGAGGCGGCCGGATCGGGGGAGCGGAGGGCCTCGATCTGGGAAGTGTAGGCCTTCACCAGGTCCCTGCGGCTGAGCAGGCCGATGAGTTGGGTCGAGCCCTCGGCGGCGACCACCGGGAGCTCGTCGACGTTCAGCTCCGTCATCCGCTTCAGTGCCGTGTGCAGGTCGTCCTCGATCGTCACGGTCAGCGGGGGACGGTGGGCGAGGTCGTCGGCGATCACCAGCTCGCCGAGGCCGTCGGTGCCGAGCAGGGCCAGGCGGATATCCCTGAGGCCGAAGATCCCGGTGAGCCGGCCGGAGTCGTCCACGACCGGGAAGAGCGTCTCGGTCGACCCGGCGACCCGTCGGACGACCTGGGGGAAGGGGGTGGCCTCGGGGACGACCTCCAGGCCCTTGGTCCGGACCCGGACCTGGCCGACCCGGATCCGCTCCAGCACGTCGACCACGAAGTCCCCCTGGTGGGCCGGGCTGTCGACCGGGCTGGCCACCTGCTCCTCGTAGATCGTCCAGCGCCGGGAGAGCCCCACGTTCAGGCCGCAGACGAGCATCAGGGGGACGAGCAGGCTGTACGACCCGCTCATCTCGCAGACCATGACGATCGAGGCCAGCGGCGACTTCGAGACCCCGGCGAAGAACCCCCCCATGCCCACCAGGGCGAAGGCGGCGTGGTTGAGATCCTGGCCCGGCAGGGCCGCGTTGAGCAACTGGCCGATCGCGCCCCCGAGCATGCCGCCGATGAAGATCGAGGGGCCGAACACGCCGCCGCTGCCGCCCGAGCTGATCGTCAGGCCCGTGGCGATCGTCTTCAACAAGGCGAGCGAGAGCAGCAGGGAGACGCCCATCTCCGGCGAGAAGACCGACGCCCCCGGCAAGGCCAGCGACGGCGGCATGCCGATCGCCCCCCACTGCACCCAGCCGTAGCCGCCGGTCATGAGCTGGGGGAAGGCCACGGCCATCGCCCCGAGCATCAGGCCCCCCACGGCCGGCTTGAGCTGCCGGGGCAGCGGCATCGGGCGGAAGACCTTGTCCCTGAGGCCGTAGAAGACCCGGACGTACAGCCAGCCGAGCCCCGCGCAGGCCACGGCCAGCATGGCGAAGATGGGAAGCTCCAGCAGGCCGTGGAATTCGAGGGGGGGGACGATGAAGATCGGCCTCGGGGTGATGAACAGGGCGAAGGTGGAGTAGGCGACGATCGCGCTGGACAGGCACGGCAGCAGCGCCGCCGACTCCATCGCCGCGGTCATGTACAGGACCTCGCAGACGAACAGCGCCCCGCCCAGCGGGGCGCGGAAGATCGCCCCGATGCCGCCGGCGGCCCCGGCGAGCATCAGCAGGCGGCGCTCGTCGGGGGTCAGGCGGAGGGCCCTCGCCAGGAACGAGCCGAAGCCGGCGCCGATCTGGGCGATCGGCCCCTCCGAGCCGGCCGACCCGCCGGTGCCGATGGTGACGATCGAGGCCACCCCCTTGATCAGGGGGACCCGGGCCCGGATCTGGCCCCCTCCCCGGTGGAAGGCGCGGATCAGGGCGTCGGTGCCGTGCCCCTCCGCCTCGGGGGCCCAGGTGAAGACGAGGAGCCCGGAGATCAGGCCGCCGACGGCCGGGATCAGCAGGACCAGCCACCAGGCGCCCGGATAGGAGACCGGGCTCGGCTCCCCCTCGCCGGTTGGGGGGGGGCGTAGGCCCATCACGTCGCCGAGCACGTCCCGGAGCATCCACTCCAGCAGCACGAGAAAGGCCACCGCCCCCAGGCCCGAGACCAGGCCGACCAGCGGGCTGCACACGGCGACCCGGCCGGAGCCGGGGGTGGCCCACCGGCCCGCCAGGTGGTTCAGGAATCGGCTGATCAGCGGGAACGATGGGCCGGGGGAAGGCGGTTCGGGGGGCATCGGGAGTTCTCGGTCTTTCGTTCGATCGGGGGCGAGGCGGACGGTCCCCGGGCCCGGTACGGACTCCGTCCGGGGCGATCGGTCGAGGGGATCGCCCTGCTCGGCCGGTCCGTTCGTCCCGGGGATCGCCCGGCGCCGATCGGCGAGTCCGCCCCGGGACCCCGTCGGGGGACGGTCCCCGGCGACTCAGCCCCGCCAGACCTCCCTCCACCCCCTCCCCATCGGATCGGATCGGGGAGCCGGTCGGGGTTCCCGGGAGGACGGGCGGGACGCCTTCGGGAGTCGCCATCGTAAGGATACCGGGCGGGGCCGACAACCGGCCCGAGTCGGGGAGGCCCGGGCCCCCGAGGCCGGTGTCCCCCCCGCTCCGCGACGGCGGCCGTCGAGTTGCCTTGACGCCCCCGGGCCGTCGCGATAGCCTGCCCGGCCGAGCCGTCCCCAGGGAGGGGGAGTCCGGGCGCGGTCGCCCGGGGCGCCCAAGGAGTGGATTGACGATGACTCGTCCCGCCGAGACCCCGAGCGTTCCCGCCCTCGACCTGAAGGCCCAGTATCGGGCCATCCGGGACGAGGTCGAGCCGATGATCCTGGAGCTGATGGAGAGCCAGCAGTTCGTCCTCGGGGCGAACGTCGCGGGCCTGGAGGAGGAGGTGGCGGCCTACTGCGGCGCCTCGCACGCCGTCGGCTGCGCCTCGGGGACCGACGCGCTGCTGCTGCCGCTGATGGCCTGGGGGATCGGCCCGGGCGACGAGGTGATCACCTCCCCGTTCACCTTCTTCGCCACCGCCGGGGTCATCTGGCGACTGGGGGCCAGGCCGGTGTTCGTCGACATCGACCCGGGGAGCTACAACCTCGACCCCTCCCGGCTGGCCGACGCGATCTCACCCCGCACACGGGCGATCATCCCGGTCCACCTCTACGGCCAGGCGGCCGACATGGACCCGATCAACGCGATCGCCGCCGACCGGGGGCTGAAGGTGCTGGAGGACGCCGCCCAGGCGATCGGCGCCGGCTACGAGGGGAAGCGGGCCGGGGTGCTCGGTCACGCCTCGGCGTTCAGCTTCTACCCGTCGAAGAACCTCGGCGGGTTCGGCGACGGCGGCCTGATCACCACCGAGGACGCCGAGCTGGCCTCCCGGATGAAGCGGCTCCGGGTGCACGGGATGGAGCCGAAGTACTACCACGCCGAGGTCGGGCTCAACTCCCGGCTCGACGCGCTGCAGGCCGCCGTCCTCCGGATCAAGCTCCGGCACCTCGACGCCTGGACCGCCGGCCGTCGCGCCCTGGCCGAGTCGTACCGCGACCTGTTCGAGGCGGCCGGGCTGCTCGGGCTGGTCACCCTGCCGACCGAGTTGCCGGGCCGGGTGCACGTCTACAACCAGTTCGTCATCCGGGTCGACGCCGAGCTCCGGGATCCGCTCCGGGCCCGGCTGTCGGAATCCCAGATCGGCAGCGAGATCTACTATCCGATCCCGCTCCACCTGCAGGAGTGCTTCGCCCCGCTCGGGCACAAGGCCGGCGACTTCCCCGCCTCGGAGCGGGCCGCCGGGGAGACCATCGCCCTGCCGATGTATCCCGAGCTCCCCACGCAGGCGGCCCGCCGGGTCGTGGAGGCCGTCGCCGGGTTCTACCGGGATCGCGGCCTGCTGCCCTCTCGTCGGGAACACGCCGCCTGACCATCCCCGGCGACGACCGGCAGGTCCCGGGCCCCGGCTCGGGCCCGAGCCGGGCGGGCTTGGGGGGACGTCAGCGGGCATCGCCTCGCCCGGGATCGGGCGACCGGACCCCGGGCCGAACGATCAGCCGCCGTCGGCCCCCGGCCGTCCGCCCTCCGCCAAGGCCCGCCCGAGTGCGCCCCGGGCCCCGGCGTCCGGGGCCTCCTCGGGTCTCGGGAGCAGCCCGAGGCGGGGCAACGACCAGTGCCCCCGCCCGATCACTCCGGCCCGGCGGTCATCCGGATCGTCCCGACCGGGGATCAGCCGCTTGCCGAGCTGCCGGACCCGGGAGAGGAGACGGGGACCGGGGCGGTCCCGCTCGAACGGGGACGGGAGGTCGACGGCGAGGTGGGGGTCGGCGTAAGACGCGGGTCCCTCGGCGATCGCCCGATCCGGCCGGGCGACGGCGGGGAGGACGTCGTCCCGAGCCGGCTCCTCCGGCCCGGGTGGCGGGTCGAGGGCCGGGACCCCGGTGGGGTCGTCCTCGACGGCGGGGGAGGAGGCCGGGTCGGGAGGGACCTCGATGGTGACCTCGGGCTCTGGCTCCGCCTCCTCGGGGGCCGGGTCCTGCCGGTTCCCCGTCAGGACGTCCCGCAGCACGGCGATCGGCCGACGGCCGGAGGCGAGCCTCGCGTCGGGGTCGGTCGCGACCGGGGGGGCCGCGTAGGTCTCCAGGTCGATGCCGGCGGCCAGCATCGGCGGGGGGCCGATCGGGAGATCGGACTCGGGAGCCGAGGCGGGCCCTCGTGAGGGGGCCGAGGGCGGCCCGTCGGCCAGGGACTCTCCCGGGCCGGGAGGCGCCGGTCCCAGGCCGGCGATCGGTTCGGGATCCGCCCCTGAATCGACCCGGGGCACGGAACCCCCTACACCCCCGGCGAGGGCGGGCGGAGTGCCGGCGGCCGGTCCCGCGATCGGGTCCGGATCCGTGATCCGCCCGGGGCCCGATCCGGGCCGATCGGCGACCACGGCCCTGGGGGCGAACGGGGATCGGGGTGGCTCGGCTGTCGGGACGCCCCGATCGGCGAGCTGGCCGCCCCCGACCGTCAGCCCCACGGCACTCGGCCGGATGTCGGGGCCCGGCCGCCCGGCCGGACGGGCGGCGATCGTGTAGGAGCCGGGGTCCCGCATCGCCAACGAGGGGGACGGGCCGACCGTCACCGGGGCCGGGGAGAGCCGGGCGATGGGGTCGGCCGGTCGGATCAGCCCGGGCATGCCCCGGCCTCCCGCCGACGCTCCGACCATGCCCGCCCTCCGAGCCGGGCCGGCGCAGCCCGAGGCGGCCAGGACCAGGCCCGAGGCCACGAGGGCGAACAATCGTCGGCGATGCATGGCGACTCCCTCCGCCCGACCATCATCCTAGCACCGGCGCGGTCTCGGCTCCCCTCGACCGCCCGGCGACGGTTGTTACCATCGGCGACCCGGGCCCCGACGATCGCCCGATCCGGGCTGCATTCCCGCCCCCCGCCGGGCACGACCGCCCCTTCCGTCAGGACCGCCCCCTCCGGGCCTCGCCGCCCCCTCCGGTAAAATCGCCGCGACCCGCCGCGCATCGGCGACCCCCCCCGGGTAGGATGAGTCCCGGGGGCCGGTCCCGGCCGGCCCGGGCTGCTCCCCTCGCCCGCCCCGGGGTCGGGGGATCGCGATCCCGCCTTCATCAGGGAGTTGGGCCGGATGGTCTCCAAAGACGCCGCCGAACGGTTCCTCGCCGCCCCCTTCCTCGCCGACCTCGACGCCTCGTCCCGGGAGGCGTTGCTCCAGGTCCTGGTGGAGGATCGCGTGGAGTCGGGCCGGGTGCTCCTGAGGCAAGGGGACCACAACGACCGCATCCACTTCCTCATCGAGGGCACGGTCGCCATCTCCCGGGCCTCCTCCAAAGGCCGGCCGGAATACCTGCTGGATCTGGACGCGCCGACCGCCTTCGGGGAGACCTCCTACTTCCAGCGCAATGCCCAGCTCGTGACCGTCACGGCGGCCACCGACCTCCGCCTGCTCGTCCTGGAGCGGGACGCCCACGAGGTGCTCCGCCGCGTCGACCCCCGGGCCTCCGAGCAGCTGGCCACCGCCGCCATCCGGGTCCTCGCCGGCCACTTCGAGTTGATCGATCAGCGGATCGCCGACATCCTCTCCCGCCAGCCCGACCCCCAGTCCGAGGCCACGGAGTGGGACCGGTTCCGGGCCCGGCTCTTCGGCGAATCGAAGCTGTGAGCCCCCGACCGACGGCAGCACCCGGAGCGCGATCACGCATGATGAATTACAAGGAATGGACCGATCGGGCGGGGCAATTCATCGCCCGGTTCGAGCGGCTCCACCCCCGGATGAAGGCGAGGGTCGAGATCGGCCCCCCAGCGACGGCCGACCAGATCGCCGAGGCGGAGCGGGGCATCGGCCAGGCGTTACCCCGGCAGCTCCGCACATTCCTGGAGTCGGCGAGCGGCCATTGCGACTTCGGCTACTGGTGGGAGGCCGAGGGGGAGGAGGATCGCCGAGAGGCGGAGTCGGCGTTCGAGACGACGACCATCCCGGGCGGCCTGGAGTACTTCGCCTGGGTCAGGGCCCTCGCCGAGGACTACGAATTCCATCGAGAGCTCGTCGAGGAAGGGACCTACGGCGACGCCCCCTTCTGCCAGGCCCCCCTGCCGATCGGCGGCATGGGCAACGGCGACCACATCGCCATCGACCTCAACGGCGGGTCGGTCATCTTCCTCTCGCACGACGACTGGAGCTTCATCCTCGCCCCCGACTTCGACGCGTTCCTCAGGTCGTGGGAGGCGATCTGCTACCTCGACTTCGACATCAGCCCCTACGAACGGTTCGTCGACAAGGACGGAGGAGGGATCGACCCGACCGACCGGCCCGAGCTTCGACGGCTCCGGCGACTCCTGCTGCCCGACGACCGGGGTGGCCGACCCTAGCCCTCCCCGGACGACTCGACTGGAGTTCATTTCACGCGACCAAACTTCGACGCTTGAACGGGCTTGCGCCTCGAACGCCCCCGAGCATCGAACCCGGGGGCCACGTCCGACGCCTGATCGGTTAGGATGCCGGCCATTCCCCGGCGAATCCTGCCGATCGTGCCGATGGTCCTGCCCGCGAGGGAATTCCCGAGGGCGATCGACTGGCCGGAGGCGTCGGGATCGTTCGATCCCCGATAACTGGGACTGTCGGCCCCTCGTCGGGTCGGAGAAACCGCGCGGAGGACGTCGCGCATGGGCCTCGCCCGATGGATCGGCGAGCGAATTGGCAGGCCCCTCCCGGGGCCGGACCGGTCCCGGAGGACGAGGGGTCGGGGACCGTCCGGGCCGGACCGGCTGGAGCGCCGGGAGTTCCGGGCCGGGGACGTGATCGACCTGGCGGTCGTCTCGGCCTCGACGGGGGACTCCCGGGCGGTCGAGGTCGCATACGAGGTCCGAGGGCTGGCCGAGGGGGAGCGTCGGGAGGTCGAGCTGGGCCTGTACCGGTCGGCCGACGGGTCGTTCGACGGTGAGGGGGAAGACCGGAAGGTCGGCTCGGCCCTGGTCGTCGTTGAGGGGGACGGTTCGGCCGTCGTCCGGGGTACGGCGGCCGTGGTCGCCCCCGAGGGCCTGAAGCCGACCCCGGCCCGGCCGTTCGTGCTGGCGGTGGCGGATCCGTCGGGGGCGCTGGGGGACCCCGACCCCTCGAACGACGTCGCCGGGTTTCGCAAGCGGGTCATCGGCGTGGTCACCCACGGGGGGATCCAGGGCTCGTCCTACCCGCCGGACTGGGCGGGGGTCCTGGGCGACTCGCTCCGGGACCTCGGCTACGACGCGGTGATCACCTTCACCTGGGCCGGGGAGAGCAACACCCCCGGGGCCGCCCCGAAGCAGGGGGCCCGTCTGGCCAACGCCGTCCTGCACACCTCGACGCTGTTCCCCTGGGACGAGCCGGTCGACCTGCACCTGATCGGCCACAGCCAGGGGACGGTCGTCAACAGCGCCGCCCTGCTGACCCTGGAGCGGGTGACCACCCCCCAGCTCGCCGCCGGATTCACCCGGGCGACGATGCTCGACCCGCACGCCGCCAGCAACGGCGCCCCCGGCCAGGCGAGCTTCACCGACGACTTCGACGGCTGGATCGCCCGGATGGCGACCTCGGCCTTCCAGTGGATGGCCGGGGATCCGATCGTGACGGTCCCGGAGTTCGTCGACGAGGCGGAGGTGTACTACCAGCACACCCCGGCCGAGCTGGACGGCCTGCCCTGGAGTCACAACCTCTGGGGCCAGGCCCCGGTCGTCGGGCGGGCCAGTTACAGCGACCTGACCGGCCCCGGCATGACGCACACCGGGCCCTCGGGTGTGCAGAACTGGTATCACAAGAACGTGGTCCCGACCCTGGCCGAGGGGGGGGTCTTCGTGAACCTGTCGGCGATCACCGGCAGGCTGGTCGCCTCCCCCGCCGACCGCACCTCGGGCGACCTGACCCGGACGGCCGTCGGCTCCCCCTCCTATACCGGCACCGCCGCCCCCGGCGGGACGGTCCGATTGCTGACCCAGGCGGTAGCCGGAGGCCCGTTCCTCCGGCTCGACGAGGGGACCGTCGCCCCCGACGGCTCCTGGGCGCTCTCCGCCGAAGACCTCCCCAGGGGCCACTACCGGATGCTCGTCCGGGGCGTCGTCCCCGCCGGGGATGGCCCGTGGACGGACTTCTACCCGCTCCTGCCGCTCGGCCGGATCGCCGTCCGGCCGGGCCTCGACGAGCTGGATCCCGGGGAGATCGACCGCCTCGCCCGGGTCGGCTCGGCCGATCCCCCGCCGACCCGGAGGACGGTCGACGGCCCCAAAGGCCTCCCCTCCCCGATCCCGGATCGCCTGATCGAGCGGGCCGATCGGCCCGCCGAGCCGTTCGAGCTGCCGCCGGGCCGGGAACGGCTCGTCTCGAAGATGGCCGAGCGCCTGCTCACCGAACGCAGGAGGGCCGAATGAACCCTCCCGACCGGCCAGTGGTCGAGCCGGGAGGGGTGCCGGCTCATCCTTCCCTGGTCGCGATCCACCAGGTCGTGCCGCCGGCGTCGGTCACCCCTCCCCGGCGGTCCTCGTCGCCTTTCCTGACGGGCTCCTGGACGGAGATCGCGCCAGCGTCGATCGCCCGGCGATAGGAGTCGTCGACGTCGGGGCAATAGAGGTGCACGTGGGAGGGGACCGGCGGCCAGCCGTCGGCCCCGTCGGCGATCATGATCACGGTGTCGCCGACCCGGACCTCGGCGTGCCTGATCCCCCCGGACGGGTCCGGGAATCTCCTGAGTTCGACGGCGTCGAAGGCCCGGATGAGGAACTCGATCGTCCCGGCCGCACCGTCGACGATCAGGTAGGGCGAGACGGTGTTGTAACCCTCGGGCTTGAACGGCGATCCCATGGTCATCCTCCTTGACGCGGAGTCCGGGTGGTCGGGGCGTTGATGCTGCGGGGGCGGGCCTCAGGCGTCGACCGCCTCGGGCTTCAGGCATCGGCCGATCTGGCGGACGGCCTGGCGGAGCCGCTGGTCGTTCTCGACGAGGGCCAGCCTCAGGAACCCCTCGCCGGCCTCGCCGAAGCCCCGGCCGGGGCTGACGGCCACGTCGGCCTCCTCGATCAGCTTCATGGCCAGGTCGATCGAGCCCATCCGGGACCGCCAGGGCTCGGGGATCGGCGCCCAGACGAACATCCCGGCCTTCGGCCTCGGCACGGCCCAGCCGACGCGGCGGAGGGAGTCGATCATGACGTCCCGGCGCTTGCGGTACTCGGCGACCTGGGCCTTTCGCGCCTCCTCTCCGTGCCGGAGCGCGACGATGGCGGCGATCTGCACGGCCTGGAACAGGCCGTAATCGTAATAGCCCTTGATCGACTTCAGGGCGGCGATCATCGCCCGGTTCCCGGCGGCGAAGCCGACGCGCCAGCCGGCCATGTTGTAGCCCTTGGACATCGTCGTGAACTCGCAGCCGACGTCCGAGGCCCCCTTCGCGGCGAGGAAGCTGGGCGGGTCATACCCGTCGAAGCCGATGTCGCCGTAGGCGAAGTCGTGGATCACGGCGAACCGGAAGCGGCGGGCCAGCGCCACGACCTCCTCGAAGAAGGCGGGCTCGACCACGGTGGCCGTCGGATTGTGCGGGAAGTTCAGCACCAGCACCTTGGGGCGGGGGTAGAGGTGGGTGCACATCTCGGCCACGTTGCGGAGGAACCGCTCGGGCTCGGTGATGTCGAGGGCGATCACGTTCGCGTTGGCCAGCGCCACGGCATGGGCGTGGATCGGGAACGTCGGCGCGGGGACCAGGGCCGTGTCCCCCGGCCCGAGCAGGGCCAGGCACATGTGGCTGAACCCCTCCTTGGAGCCGATCGTGGTGACAACCTCGTGGTCGGGGTCGAGCGTCACGCCGAAGCGGGCCTGGTAGCGCCTGGCGACCTCGCGGCGGAGGTTATCGATCCCCTGGGCGACGCTGTATCGGTGGTTCCGGGCGTCCTGGGCCGCCTCGCAGAGCTTGTCGATGACCCACTGCTCGGGGGGGTCGGTCGGGTTGCCCATCCCCAGGTCGATCACGTCGTCGCCGGCCCGCCGCTTCTCGGCCTTCAGGGCGTTGATCTTGCCGAAGAGGTAGGGCGGCAGGTTCTTCACGCGGGCCGAGAGTTCGATCGGCATCGGGCCGAGGGACTCGGGGGACTGGGAGGGGTCGGGCGTGTCGTTGAGCATTGGGGTCGTGACCAGCGTCGGGGGCGATCGGTGAGTGGGACTCGGCGTCAGGAGGCGGTCGCCGGGCGATACCTCAGGACCAGCAATTGATCCGCCCGCAAGGCGAGCATCGCGTAAGTCAGCCCCCCATTATCGCTGAATTCGACCTCGAAGACACCAGGGGCGAGTTGTTCGACAACCGTCCCGACCTGGCCCCTCTCCAGCTTGTCTTCGGGGCGGTCCTCGGTCAGGGCGACCACATCGAGAAGTTGGATCGGATGGTTCATCCCCGTCCCCCATCCTGCGGGAGTACGAAACACGTGGTCAAGCGCGGGACGTCCTCGTCGGTCAGGACGATCCAGGCGCTCCGGACGATCGCTCGTTTGCCGAGACGCTCGACCACCGAGTCGATAGTATACCGTCGCCCGTACTCGTCGCATGCGCCTGGTTGGGCGTCGTGGTCAGATGCCGCGGAGCGCAGGATCTGGCGAAGCTCCTCAGCATCCTCCACCGTCAGGCCGAGTGCCGAGGCGAACACGCGGGCCTTGTGCTTGCCCCGGATGTGCTCGGGGTTGAGGCAATAGCTCCGGAGTTTCTCGGGATCGACGATCGCGTCCTCGGCGTTGGGCAGCTTCATTGACCGATTCCCAGGGATGTCAACTCAGAATCGAGCAGGCCGCTCGATCTACCTCTTCTCCCTAATCGGCCGTCATCGCGGCGGACTTGCAGTCGAATCGGAAAAATCGGACCAATTGCACCTCATCGACAACTCTTCAGATCACCCTGTCTGCCCGAATCGACGAGGGCGGCGGACCTCGGACGGTTCGCCGCCCCCTGGGCGGAACTTCGGAAATGTGGTCAGGCGAGGACGGCGGTCAGCCCATCAGGGCGTCCCCCCGGTCCCAGTAGCGGAGCGAGCGGCATCGGGAGACGAAGCCGTCGCAGTCCTTGACGGAGGTCAGGGGGACGAAGCCCTCGTCCCGGGCCTCGGGGACGCCGGCCTTCGCCAGCAGCGGGGCGGCGGCGTCGACGAACGCGATGAACTTGCGGTGGGCGTAGGCGTCGGCGACGAAGTCCCGGGCCGCCGGGTGCTTGGCGAGCAGGGCGGCGCCGTCCGCGGAGGGGAGCAGGGCGACGGCGTCGAAGAGGACCGAGGGGCCGCCGTCGACCTTCTCGTCGGCCGGGTGCAGGGTGCCTTCGCTGTCGGTGACGCCGCCGACGTGCGGGGCGACGAGCTTGAGCATCGCCCCCTCCTTCTCCAGCGAGGCGGCCAGGCCCGAGAGGAGCGCGGCGTCGACCCCGTCGGTGACGAGCGCCCCGACCTTCCTCCCGGCGAAGCTCTTGGGGCCGTTGAGCAGGATGCTCAGCGCCGGGGACGGATTGAGGTCCTGCCGGGTCGGCCGGGCGGCGGTGGCCGGGTCGGGCATCTCGCGGAGGCCGAGGCCCTGGGCGACCTTGGTGGCGAGGTCGTTGTCGATGTTCAGGAGGTGCGAAACCATCCGGGCCCGGATCGCCGGGGTCTCGGCCTTGCTCAGCTCGAACGTCAGCGCGTCGGCGATGTGGGCCTGCTCGACCTCGGTCTGGCTGATGTAGAACTGCCGGGCCTGGCTGTAGTGGTCGGCGAACGTCTCGGAGCGGACCCGGAGCTTCTGCCCCTGCTCGGGGACCGGGAGGCTCCGGTAGCCCTGGTCGGGAGACTCCCGGGGGCCCGGGGCGTCCGACCACGAGTTCGGCTCGTAGTTGACCCTCCCCTTGGGGTTGTGCATGGCCATGTGCCCGTCCTGCTGGAAGTGGTGGAAGGGGCACTTCGGCGCGTTGATCGGGATGTGGGTGAAGTTCGGGCTGCCGAGCCGCTTGAGCTGGGTGTCGAGATACGAGAAGTTCCGGCCCTGGAGCAACGGGTCGTTGGTGAAGTCGATCCCCGGCACGACGTTCTGCGTGCAGAAGGCGACCTGCTCGGTCTCGGCGAAGAAGTTGTCCACCACGCGGTCCAGGACCAGGCGGCCGACCTTGCGGACCGGGATCACCTCCTCGGGGATGATCTTGGTGGCGTCGAGGATGTCGAAGTCGAATTTGTCAGCGAAGGCGTCGTCGAAGGTCTGGATCCCCAACTCCCATTCGGGGTAGTCGCCGGCGCCGATGGCGTCCCAGAGGTCGCGGCGATGGAAGTCGGGGTCGGCGCCGTTGAGCTTGACCGCCTCGTTCCAGACGACCGACTGGAGCCCCTGCTTCGGCTTCCAGTGGAACTTGACGTAGGTCGACTTCCCCTCGGCGTTGACCAGGCGGAAGGTGTGGACGCCGAACCCTTCCATGAAGCGGAAGGACCGGGGGATCGTCCGGTCGGACATGATCCACATGACCATGTGCATGCTCTCGGGGGAGAGCGAGATGAAGTCCCAGAAGTTGTCGTGGGCGGTCTGGGCCTGGGGGAAACCGCGGTCGGGCTCGGGCTTGGCGGCGTGGATCAGGTCGGGGAACTTGATCGCGTCCTGGATGAAGAAGACGGGAATGTTATTTCCGACGAGGTCCCAGTTCCCCTCCTTCGTGTAGAGCTTCACGGCGAAGCCCCGGACGTCCCGGGCCACGTCGGCCGAGCCCTTGTTGCCGGCGACGGTCGAGAAGCGGACGAAGGCCGGGGTCTTTTCCCCCTTGCGCCGGAAGAGGTCGGCCTTCGTCAGGTCGGTGAGCGGCTCGTAGGTCTCGAAGTAGCCGTGGGCCCCATAGCCCCGGGCGTGGACGACCCGCTCGGGGATGCGCTCGTGGTCGAAGTGGAAGATCTTCTCCCGGAGGTGGAAGTCCTCCAGGAGGGTCGGCCCCCGGGCGCCGACCTTCAGCGAGTTCTGGTCGTCGGCGACGGGGACGCCCTGCTGGGTGGTCAGCACCGGCCGGTCGCCGCCGGCGACCTGGTGGGTCTCGCCGCCGGTGCCGGCGACCACCTCCGCGTCGGCGAAGCGGTGGGTCGTGCGGTCGTCGGATCCTTGCTTGGCCATCGTCGTGCCCCTGGGTGTGGTGCTCGTCTCGGGAGTCCCGGGGGCCCCGGTGCGGGAGGACGGCCTCGGCTCGGTCGGCGAGGCCGGCGGGTTCGGAGGGGGCGGGCGTGATCCCGGGGGCCGGAGTGGGATGCAGATCCCATGCCGGACATCCCCGGGAGGGGGCGACGGGATCCGACCGCGCAAGACGAGGCCGCCCCCGCAACGGGGCGGCCTCGTCGAAGGGGGGTGGGAGGGGCCGGGAGACGACGATCAGCCGGCCATCGCCGCAGCGGGGCGGAGCTTCCGGAGGGTCTGGAAGACATCGTCGACGATGTCGTCCAGGCTGAAGGACAGTTCCCAGTCGGGGTAGTGGGAGCGGAACTTGCGAAGGTCGGTCATGTAGCAGATGTGGTCGCCGACCCGGTTGATTTCCTGATAGGTGTGCGGGATCGGCCGGCCGGCGAGCTGTCCGAAGCGGTCGAGCAACTCCAGCAGGCTCGCGGCGTTGCCCCGGCCGCCCCCGAGGTTGTAGACCTCGCCGGGCCGGGGATCCCGATAGAAGGCTTCGAAGGCCCGGACGACGTCCTCGCTGTGGATCTGGTCCCGGACCTGCTTCCCCTTGTAGCCGATCACGTTGTAGGTGCCGCCGGTCAGGGCGACCCGGGCCATGTAGGCGAGGAACCCGTGCAGGGGCACGGCGCTGTGGAAGGGGCCGGTCAGGCAGCCCCCCCGGAAGATGCCCGTCTTCAGGCCGAAATATTTGCCGTACTCCTGGGCCATCACGTCCCCGGCGAGCTTGCTGCAGCCGAAGAGGCTGTGGGTGCTCCGGTCGATCCGGAGCGACTCGCCGATCCCCTCGTAATCCTCGGGGCGGGCGTAGTCGAACCGGGTGGGCAGTTCGGCCAGGGGGAGCTCGTTGGGGGCGTCGCCGTAGACCTTGTTCGTGCTCATGAGGATGAACACGGCCTCGGGGGCGTGCAGCCGGGTCGCCTCCAGCAGGTTGAGCGTGCCGACGGCGTTGACGTCGAAGTCGTCGAAGGGACGGGACTTGGCCAGGTCGTGCGACGGCTGGGCGGCGCAGTGGATGATCAGGTCGGGCGTCGTGTCGGCGATGACCCGGAGCATGGCGGCCCGGTCCCGGATGTCGAGGTCGCGGTGCTCGAAGTTCTCGCAGGAGTCCCGCAGGCTCCCGAGCGTCCAGGAGGTGTCGCCGTCGGGCCCGAAGAAGTCGGCCCGCATGTTGTTGTCGATGCCGTAGACGACGTCGGCTTTGGCGTCGAAGTAGCGGACCGCCTCGGAGCCGATCAGGCCGCTGCTGCCGGTCACGAGCACCTTCATGATGTCCTGCCCTCGTGGCAAGTGCCGCCGGCCAATTCGGGGTGGGGCCGGCGTCGATCCGTCGATGTCCATCCTCGGGGCGGTCGGGTCCGATCCGCCCGGCGTCGAGGGGGATGCTAGCCCGATCGGCGGGGGCTGGCAAGGCCAGTCGGAGCGGCATCCCGGTTTGGGGTTCCCCGGCCGAGCGGCCTGGCCCTATGATGACGGCCGCGCCCTCGGGCCGGATCGGCCGGCGGCGCGTCACGGAAGACGAGACACCCGGGCACGGAGGTCCCCGAGATGCGCATCCTGATGGTCACCTCGTTCCCGATCGTCGGCCAGACCGACGGCACGGCGATGCTGGCGATCCAGATCTTCCGGGCCCTGAGGCGCCGGGGGATCGAGGTCGCCCACGCCTATCTGAAGGCCCGACGGCCCTGGGACGCCCCCTTCGAGGGAGAATTCGAGGGGGCCCCGACCTTCACCCTGCCCCCCTCCCGTTGGATCGGCGGGATGGCGGAGATCCGCAAGCGGTTCCCGTTCGACCTCGTCCACGCCGAGCACTACGGCGGCGCCTGCCGGGCCCTGGCGGCCTGCAAGCTCCACGGCTGGCCGATGATCTACTCGATCCACTCGCTGCTGGGCGAGGAGGTCGAGCGAGACCGGCTCGGGCGGGGGCTGGTCTTCCGGACCTACCGGACGCTGGAGCGACAGGTCTGCCGGTACGCCAGCGGCGTGGTCGTGCTCGGCCGGGGGGTGAAGCGGATCGTGGTCGAGGAGAAGGGGGTGCCGGCCGACCGGGTCGCCGTGATCCACCCCGGCGTCAACCTCGCCGACTACGCCCCCGGACCGGCGGCCGAGATCGAGGGGGTCGGGCCCGACGAAAAGGTCGTCATGTACGTCGGCAACATCCGGGACCCGAACCAGGGGGTGCCGATCCTGGTCGACGCCCTCCCCCGGATCTTCGACGCCGTGCCCGAGGCCCGATGCGTGCTCGTCGGCGGCCCGGGCGAGGTCGGCGAGCAGTACCGGGCCCGGCTGGGCCGGCACGGCGACCGGCTGGTCGTGCTGTCCGGCAGGACGCCCGACCAGGTCACCGCACTGGCCCGACGCGCCGACGTGCTCGTCCACCCCCGGCTCGCATGCCGGGAGAACGACTCGGTGCAGACGAAGATGGCCGTCTACCTCGCCTCCGGGAGGCCGATCGTGGCGACCAACTACGGCGACTACCAGCACATCCTGGGAGACACCGGCGCCGGCCTGCTCACCCCGGTTGATCCCGAACCGTTGGCCGACGGCATCGTCGAGGTGCTCACCGACCGGACGCTCGCCGGGCGCCTCGCCGCCTCGACCCGATCGGCGGCGGAGGAATACGTTTGCATGGACCGGAACGTCGATCGGTATCTCGCCCTCTACGAGACCGCCCTCGCCCCGGGCCCCCGGCGCCGGAGGCGGGAGGCCGGGACCCCGGCCTGACCGATCGTCGGGCCGGTCCGTAGTCACCCGCCGCCGACCGGCCGTATGATGGGACACTCGCCGGGGCCGACGCCGCACCGCCGGGGTGCGGCCCCCTCCCCGGCGTCCTCCCCGACCGATCGGGCGGCACCGTGGGCAAGGCTCGGGCTCGGAAGGCATCGGCCTCGGATCGGGGCGGAGAAGGGCCCCCATCGGGGAAGCCCTCCGCCCCGGGCCCCCCCGACGACCTACTCCCGCACCTCTGGCGATTCCGCAACCAGTTCCGGGACGGCCGGGACGCCGACAAGGTGCTCCGGACCGCCCTGAGGCTGGGGATGGAGCGTTTCCGGGCGGCCGAGGGCTGCGTCGCCACCGTCAAGCAAGGCAGCGGGGAGGCACGGCTCCTCTTCGAATTCCCCACCGATTCGGGGTGGGACCGCGCGATGCTCGCCGGGTTCCTCCGGGGGGAGAAGGTCTGCGTCCCCCCCGAGCTGATGCTCGCCCGCATCCGGCGTCACGGCCGGATGTGGGGCGCCCTGGCCGTGCGATCGTCGGGGACCGAGTATCACTGGGATTCTCGGCAGTCGTTCTCGTCGATCGGCTCCCTCGCCAACGAGCTGATCGACCAGATCGACCGGGACCGGGTCCGGGAGGTCCGGGCCCGGGTCGACCGCAAGGTGCTGGAGCAGAGCCGGCCGAAGCACCTCTTCTACGAGGTCCTGCACGGGCTGAAGTCGCTGATCGCCTACGACCACTCGGCGACCTTGCTGACCTACGACGGGGAGTCGGACGCGCTGGAAGTGGTCGCCGAGCAGGTCGCCTGGCAGAAGGCCAAGGGCCGAAACGTGGGGCGGAGGCTCTCCCCGGCCGCCGCCCTCCGGGGCCTGATGTGCGAGGGCCACGTCTGCGGTTTCGACCGGGACGGCCGGCGCTGGACCGACTGGACCGGGACGGACGCCACCGCCCTTGCGGAGTGGCTCGACTTCGACGACGCCGTCCCCCGGGGCGTCCCCGCCGAGGGGGCGATCCTCTGCGCCCCGCTTGTTGCCCGGGCCGACCTGCTCGGGCTGCTGAAAGTCGCCGCGCTGCACCCGGGCTCCTTCGGCCGCTACGAGGTCGAGCTGGTCTCCCAGTTCCTGCCGCAGGCGGCCGTGGCCCTGCAGAACTCCCGGCGGGCCGAGTCGCTGGAGCAGAAGGTGCTGGAGGCGGAGCGCAAGCACGCGATGGCCGACCTGGCCCGGGGCGTCTCGCACGACGTGAACAACGCGCTGGGGGGCGTCCTGCCCCTGGTCCAGCAGATGCGGGAGGAACTGGGCCGGGGCGAGCTGGATCCCGGGGTCGCCGCCGAGGACCTCATCGAGATCGAGCGTTCCATCCAGGCCTGCCGTCGCATCTTCGGCGGCATGCTCGGATTCGCCCGGGGCCTGGCCCGCAGCCCCAGCCCCGTCCGGCTCCGGCAGGCGGTCGACAACGCCCTCTCGATCCTCCGACAGAGCATCGACCGGGGCGGCATCCGGCTGGTCGTCGAGCTGCCGGAGGACCTCCCCCCCGTCACTGGGGTCCAGGCCGACCTGGAGCAACTACTGCTCAACCTGCTGAGCAACGCCCGGGACGCCTGCCGGGCGGGGGGCTCGATCGCCGTCCGGGCCCGTCGGGACGGCGAGCTGGTCGAGCTGACGGTCGAAGACACCGGCTGCGGCATGACCCGGGAGCGGCTGGCCCGCATCCGGGAGCCGTTCTTCACCACCAAGGACGACGGCCACGGGCTCGGCCTGGCGATCTGCCGGTCGATCGTGGCGCAGATGCGCGGGCATTTCTCGATCGAGAGCACGCCCGGGGCCGGGACCGGAGTCCGGGCCTCCTTCCCCATCCGATCGGAGGGCGGCCCGTGAGCCTCGACCCGAACGCCGCCCGCATCCTGATCGTCGACGACGACCCGGGCATCCTCCGGGCCGTCTCCCGGGTGCTCGGCCGCCGGCATCGCGTCTCGACCGCCTCGACCGGGGCCGAGGCCCTCGACGAGGCCGCCCGGCAGCGCCCGGACCTCGCGATCGTCGACATCCGGCTCCCCGAGATGACCGGCTTCGAGGTCACCCGGGCCTTGAAGTCGACCCTGCCCGACGTCGACGTGATCTTGATGACCGGCAATGCCGAGGAGCCGGACGAGAACCTGATCCGGGCCATCGACGAGGGGGCCTTCTACTTCGTCCAGAAGCCGTTCGACCGCCGGGTCCTGCTGACCCTCGTCGGCCGTTGCCTGGAACTTCGCCTCCTCAGGGGGGAGCGCGAGCGCTACCTCCGCCGGGTCGCGCGGGAGCTGGACGAGGCCCGGCGGTTCCAGCAGAGTCTGCTGCCGCCCCCCTTGCTGGAGCGGGAGGGCCTGGCCATCGCCGCGCGATACCTGGCCTGCTCGGAGCTGGCCGGGGACATCTACGATTATGTCGAGGCGGGCGACGGCTCGGTCGCCCTGCTCATCGCCGACGTGGTCGGCCACGGGGCCTCGGCGGCGATGATGACCGGCCTGGTCAAGGCGGCGTTCCGCGCCTCCCACGTCGACGGCTTCGAGCCGTCGAGCGTGATCGACCGGGTCCGGGAAGGGCTCCGGGACTTCGAGCCGAGCCGGTTCGTCACCCTCTGCACCGCCCGGGTCGACGCCAGTCGCCGGGGGCTGGCCTACATCAACGCCGGCCATCCCGAGCCGGCCGTCCGGGGCGGTTCGGGCATGGTCCGGCTGCTGGACGCGACCGGGCCGCTGCTCTCCTCGGCCTTGCTCGACCTGCCGTGCGAGCAGGTCACGCTGGCGCTCTCCCCCGGCGACTCGCTGCTCTTCTACACCGACGGGATCACCGAGGCCCGGGGTCCCGGCGGCATGTTCGGCCAGGGGAGGCTGGTCGAGGCCCTGATGCGGGGTGATCGCCGGGGCCCGGAGCTGCTCGACGGCCTGCTCGCCGAGCTGGTCGCCTTCTCGGGATCGGCCTCGCACCAGGATGACATCACGATCCTGACCCTGGATCTCTCCGGGGCCTGACCGGGGGGATCAGGGCCGCTTCCACAGGGCGAACGAGCGTTCCCGGCCGTCGTTCCTGACGGTGGAGATCGACTCGGGGCGGGCCCCGGCCGAGAGCCGACGATCGCGCAGGTCGTGCCAGGCGAGTTCGTCGACGGCCGGGTCGAAGACGAAGGGCGGTGCCGGGAGCCCGCCGACCAGGAGCAGGGCGTAGCGGATCGACCCGCCGGTCGCGTCGGCCTCGACCGACACCGGGCGGAGCCCCTGCCTCCTGGCATTGGCGAGCACCTCGGCGAGGCGGTCGGCCGGCAGGTCGTGGTGCAAGGCCCAGGGGGCACCGTCGTCGGGGACCGACTGGATCGCCAGCCGCCTCGCACCGCGGACGACGTACGAGGCGACCCGGCTCGGCCGGTGTCGGGCGGCCCGACGCTCGTCGAGGAAGGAGGCGACCACGGCGTCGTCGGCCACCACGCCGATCGACCACGACGGCGACGGCCCTCCCGCCCCGGGCACGAACAGGCAGACGCCCACCGGATCGGGCCCGTCCATGCATGCGTCGAACGCGGCCAGCTCGAGCCGGAGGGCCTCGAGCTCCTGGACCCGGAGCTCCAGCTCCTGCTCGCCCCGGATCACCTCGCATTGCCATCGCAGTCCGGCGAGGTTCGGCTCGGCGACCCCGCCGAACAGAGCGATCCCGTCGGAGTCGAAGGCGTCCAGGTCCCTCGGGATCAGGTTCTTCTCCCGGCAGTCGGCCAGCCATCGGGCGAAGGCCCGGTCGTCCGCCCCGTCCAGGATCGAGCACGCCCCCGGGCCCGGCGCCCGGACCACCCGGCCGGAACCGATCGGCCTGGGCACGGCCCCGTCCTCTCCGTCGTCTCCGTCGGCCGGGGGGAGGGCCCAGAGCCGGAGCAGCCCGTCGGCCCCGGCCGAGACCGCGAAGTCCTTGCCGGGCACGAAGGCGACCGCCCGGGACTCCTGGTCCAGCTCGAACCGGTGCCGCTCGGCCCCCGAGTTCGAGTCCCGCAGCACCACGTCCCGCTCGCCGACCGACGAGACCGACCGGCCGTCCCCGGAGTAGGCCACGCCGAGGACCCTCCCCTGCCCGGAGTCGACCCGCCACCGGAGGCGGTCGGTCCTCAGGTCCCAGAGCCGGAGCTTTCCGTCGATCCCGCCGACGATCGCCGAGGTCCCGTCCGGGCCGAACGCGGCGGCCCGGGCCCCCTCGGGGCTCCAGAGCGGCCCCGCGGCGATCGAGCCGCTCGACTGTTCCCGGAGCCGGGCCCGGCCGTCGCCCCCCAGGGTCAGCAGCCATCGGCCCTCGGGCGAGGGGAGCGCGCACCAGACCCCGGCGTCTCCGAGGCCCTCGAGCCGGTCGATCGGCGTCCCGGTCCCAGGGTCCCAGAGCCGGACCGTCCCGTCGGCCCCGCACGTGATGGCCGACTTGCCGTCGGGCGAGAAGGCCAGGCCGTTGACCGCCCCCTGGTGGCCGGGCAGGGCGATCAGGTCCTCCATGGCGGTCGAGGCTCCGGCCGAAGGCGGGAGGGAGCGGAGCCGTTCCAGGTCGACCAGGTACGCCTGCCCCGTCGAGGTGCCGACCATGGCGAGTCGGCCGTCCGGGGAAATCGCCACGGCGTCGACGATCGGCCCGACCTGGAAGCCGAGGGTCATCGAGCCGGCAGACAGGTCCCAGAGCCTCGCCGTGCCGTCACTGGCGCCGGTCAGTGCCATCGTGCCGTCGGGAGAGACCGCCAGGGCCCTCAGGTCCCCCCGGTGGCCCTCGAAGGCGTGTCGCTCGCCGGGAGGGCCGACCTCGGCGAGCAGATCGACCTCCGGCGAGGTCAACTCGGGAAGGGAATCGACCGCGTCGACCGGGGAGCCGGGCATCGGCCTCGATTCGGGCTCCGGGACCGGGACCTGCACCGGATCCAATCCGGGCTCCGGCTCGGGCTCAAGCTCGGGGGACGGTTCGGTGATCCAGCTCACCGGGCCCGACGCCTCGGGGCGGGACGGCGGCGCGCTGTCATCCTCCCGGGACCGGGGCCGCATCACCGCCATCACCAGCACCAGGACGGCCGAGGCCGCCCCGGTCCCCAGCACGGCCGGACGCGACCACCACGCGACGCCGCCCCGCCCCGGGGCCTCTTCCCTCACCTTCAGGCCGGTCCCGACATCGAGTACCAGCCCGGCCAGGGGATCTCCCCCTTCGTCGGGATCGGCCTCCGTCGAGCAGGACCCCAGCGTCTCGATCACCTCGGCCATCGACCGGGGCCTGTCACCCGGTTCCTTGGCCATCATCCCCCGGCAGATCGCGTCCAGCTCCGCCGAGACCTCGGGGCGGATCGCCTTCGACGACGGCACGGGCTCGGTCCGGTGGGCCAGGACCACGTCGATCGCGGCGCCTCCCCGGAAGGGCATCTTGCCCGTCAGCAGGCTGTACAGCGTGCACCCCAGGGAGTAGACGTCCGACCGCTCGTCGGCGTACCTGGAGTTCCTGGCCTGCTCGGGGGACATGAAGTGGACCGTGCCGATCATCGCGCCGAACCGGGTCAGCTGGAGGTCCTCGCCGTCGGGCTCGCCCCCTCCCCCGACGTCGGCGACGAGGCGGGCCAGGCCGAGGTCGGAGACCTTGACCGTGCCATCCTTCGAGATCAGCAGGTTGTGCGGCTTCACGTCCCGGTGGACGATCCCCCGGTCGTGGGCCGCCTTCAGCCCCCGGGCGGCCTGGATGACCGCGTCGACGGCCCGGGGGATGGGCAGAGGTCCCTCTTCCCGGATCAACCGACCGAGATCCGGCCCGTCGACGTACTCCATGATCATGTAGGGCCTGCCCCGGACCTCCCCGGCGTCGAAGGCGTGCACGAGGTTCGGGTGGTCGAGCCGGGCCATCGCCTCGACCTCCAGCCGGAACCGCCGGACCACCTTCGGTTCCCGGGCGAAGGAGGAGTCGACCACCTTGATCGCCGCCTCCCGGCGGAGGGTCCGGTGCCGGGCCAGGTAGACCTTCCCCATGCCCCCCGAGCCGATCGGCCGCTCGAGCACGTGGTTGCCGACCCTCAGGTCGGCTCCCCTGCCTCGGGCGATCACCCCCGCCTGGAAGGGCGTCAGCAGCCCCTCGCCGGCCAGCCGACGGGCGAACCGGTCGACCGAGTGCTCGCCCCCCTCGACCGTGATCGCGTCGAGCACGGCGGCCGCCTCTGCCTCCCGGACGAGCCCCAGTTCCTCCAGCATCGGCAGGAGGTCCCTGGGGCTCCCCCCCGACTGCCCGGCCCCCGATCGCGCCTCGGAACTGCTCGAATCGGCCACGGCTCGCCCCCCGCCCCGGTCCACCGATACCCCCAGCGTCGACTCGATCCCTCCGGGCCGCCCGGCCCTCCCCCGACACTCGACATTGTCCCGATCATCGCGACACAGTCAACGACCGATTGCCATCACGCAACAAATCATTTCCCGGATCCCGGGGGCACGTCGAAGGGGTCGGCGAAGGAGACGCCGAGGTCGTCCAGCCGGATCTTCGGCTCGAAGCCGAGCAGTCGTCGGGCGGGCCCGAGGTCCCATCGGCGTCGGGAGCTCTCGCCGACGATCGTGACGATCGGTACCTCATCGTGGGGGAGGGGGACGGTCAGTGCCAGGGCGAAGGCCTCGGCCAGGTCCGGCAGGGGGACCTGCTGGGGCCGGACGGGGGACCGGGCGAGGTCGGGGTCGTCGGGGTCGAGGGGGGCGGCGATCCGGAGGATGACGGCCTCCAGGTCGGAGGACCGGCCGAAGTGCCCGGCGACCTGCTCGGCGAGGGCCTTGGTCAGGGCATAGGTGCCGACCGGCCGGGGGGGAGCGTCGCCGGGGACCATCCCCGAGGCGCCGTACCCCCAGACGACCATCAGGCTGCTGACGCAGACGACCCGGCGGACCCCCGCCCTGCGGGCAGCCTCGAACACGTGGTGGGTCCCCTTGACGTTCACGTCGAACTGGAGGTCGTTGAAGGCGTCGTCCTCGAAGGTGCCCGGATGGCCCGGCGCCTTGGCGAGGTGCAGGACCGCGTCGACCCCGAGCATGGCCCCGGTGATCGCGTCGAGGTCGAGCAGGTCGGCCCGGACGTGCCGGGGATCCGACTCCCCCGCGTCGGGGGAGAGCAGGCGGAGGTCGAACCGCCTCCCCAGGATCGGCAGGACGCCCCTGGCAACCTGGCCGGTGGCCCCGGTGATCAGGACGAGCGGCATGGGGGCGGGTCCCGGTGGGGATTCATCGGTCGTCCAGGGTCGGATCCATCCGGACCGTCTCGCCCGTCTCGATCGAGCGCCGGGCCGCCAGGCAGAGGGCGACCGACCGCCGTCCGTCCTCTCCGGAGACGGCGGGGGGGGTGCCGTCACGGACGGCCCGGACCATCATGGCCGCCTGCTCCTCCAGCTCGAAGACCTCGCCGGTCGGGCGATCGATCGGGATGTCGACGACGGTCTGGCCGTCGAAATACTTGAGGGAGTAGCTCGGGTGGAAGGTCCGGTCCATCGCCCCGCCCCAGGAGGCCCAGAGGGCCCCCTCGGTGCCGGTCAGCTTGACGACCTGGTGGTGCTCGAAGGCGGCGAGGGTCTGGGAGATGACGGCATAGGCCCCGCCGGGGAAGTCGACGAAGGCGCTGAAGTTGTCGAGCAGCTCGGGGCGGTCGGCCCGCTTCGAGCTGCCCCGGGCGGTCACGGCGACCGGCTCTCCGGGCCCGGAGAGGTACCACCGGGCCAGGTCGAAGAAGTGGATCGGCTCCTCCAGGATCCAGCTGCCGACCCGGCCGGGGTCATACCGCCATCCCCCGGACCCGGTGCGGTAGGGGCGCCTCCAGAGCTCGATCAGGGCGTATCGAGGCACGCCGATCGCGCCGTCGTCGACCATCCGCTTCACCCCTCCCCAGAGGGACGAGAGCCGGAACTCGTGGCCGACGGCCAGGGTCAGCCGTCGATCCCGGGCGAGGCTGATCAGCGCGTCGCAGTCGGCCAGGTCCAGGGCCATCGGCTTTTCCAGGAGCAGGTGCCGACCCGACCGGAGCACGGCGGCGCCGGCCTCGGAGTGCAGGTGGGAGGGGAGGACGACGGCGACCGCGTCGAGCTGCTCCCGGTCGAGCATGGCGGCGTAGTCGTCGTAGATGGCTGCGCCGGGATGGTCACGCCGGGCCGCGTCGCAGGAGTCGGCCGATCGGCCGGCGATCGAGACGAGTGCCGCCCCGTCGGTGCCGGAGAGGACCCGGGCGTGGTGGACCCCCCAGGCCCCGTAGCCGATCAGGCCGAACCGGACGGGCTTCATGCGGCGTCCCCCTCCGCCCCCTTGCCTCTTGATCGAGGCCGACGGCCCCCTGCGGGTGCCCCCGGGGAGGGCTATACTAGCGCCCCGTCCCGCCGGGGGACAGCCACCACCGAGTCGGCCCGAGGGGGATCGAACCGATGGATCTGGACCAGCGAGCACCGGAGGCCGGCGCCTGGTACGAGGGGATCTCGCGCTACCAGTGGGTCGTCCTGGTGATCGCCTCGCTCGGCTGGGTGTTCGACGTCTTCGAGGGCCAGATCTTCGTCGCCAGCATGAACGAGGCGATGCCGGAACTGATCCCGCCCTCGGCCTCGGACGCCTCGATCCCCTACTACACGAACCTGACCTTCGCCGCCTTCCTGCTCGGAGGCGCCCTGGGGGGGGTCGTCTTCGGCCGCCTGAGCGACCGTTACGGCCGGGTCCGGGTGCTGGTCTGGACGATCCTGATGTACTCGATGGCCACCTGCCTCTCGGCCTTCTCGGCCTCGTGGTGGCAGATGGCGGCGTTCCGGTTCCTCGTCGCGCTGGGCACCGGCGGGGAGTGGGCCGTGGCGACCGCCCTGGTGGCCGAGGTCTTCCCCCGCCGTGCGAGGGCTTGGTCGCTGTCGATCTTCCACGCCTCCAGCGTGCTCGGCTCCTGGATGGCCGCGGCGGCGGGGGTGCTGCTGGTGGCGAACCCGGACCTGGGCTGGCGATGGGGCTTCGTGATCGGGGCGGCGCCGGCGCTGCTGGTGCTCTGGGTCCGGCTGTCGCTGAAGGAGCCCGAACGGGGGCCCTCCGCCGACCCCTCCAAACCCCGGGGCTCCGGCGCCCTGGGCCGGCTGTTCCGGGGCCCGCTGCTGAGGAGGACCCTCGTCGGGGTCGGCCTGGCGACGGTCGGCCTGGCGACCTTCTGGGGGACCCACGTCTACGGCAAGGACCGCCTCCGGGGGATGGTCGAGGCCCGTGCCCTCGCCGAGTTGCCCGAGGGTGCCGACGACTCCGAGCGGGCCGACCTCCTCGCATCCCTCGCCCGGCCCCTGAAGCACTGGGAGATGGCCGGCATGTTCCTGGTGACGACCGGCGGCGGGATCGGCCTGGTCTGCTTCGGGCCGATGGCGGACCGCTTCGGCCGCCGGGGGGCGTTCCTCGCCTTCCACCTCGGCGGGCTGGTCGCGGCGCTGTTGCTGTTCCAGGTGATCTCCGGGGTGACGCCGGTTCTGCTGTTCCTGCCGGTCTTCGGCTTCCTCACGCTGGGGATGCACGCCGGCTATGCGGTCTATTTCCCCGAGCTGTTCCCGACCGAGGTCCGGGGCACCGGCGCCGGCTTCTGCTTCAACTTCGGGCGGTTCCTCGCCGCCCCCATCCTGTTCCTGAGCGGCTGGCTCCAGGGACCGGGGGGGAGGTCGATGCGGCTGGAAGACTCCGCCTCGCTCCTCGCATTGCTGATGCTCGTCGGCGTCGCCCTGCTGCCCTTCGCTCCCGAGACCCGAGGCCAGGAACTGCCCGGCTGAGCCGGAGAACTGGAACCCCGACGGCCAGGGGTGAGCGACCCTCCCGGGACCGGGCCGACCGTCTCCCGACGCCGGGCTGTAATCTTTGCAGGAAATCAAGACGTCGGCCCGGTTCGTGACTGTGGTCATTTCTACAACCGAGGGTGTTTCCCGGTCGACCTTTCGATGCCTTTCACATCGCCTTCCCCTCGATTTTTGCTCGGCTCCTCGGATTCCGACGCCATTCGGCCGCGGGGAGACGGCCTGGGCACGCGCCTTGCTCTTTCGCCAGGCCCCGTCTCCGACACCGTGCCCGTCGCGGTTTTCATCTCCAATCCGAGGGCCATCCCATGCCCCCGACCGCACCCGTCGGCCGGCCGATCTCCCTGCGCACCGCACCCGTCGGCCGGCCGATCTCCCTGCGCTTTGCGTCTCCGCGCCCGGTCCCGCTCGCCGACCTCTGCGACGAGGCCCGCCGCCTGGCCCATCGCCGCTGCCGGGCGGAGGCCGCCGTCCGCCGCCTCCGGGCCCACCCGGCGCACGAGAGGCTCGGCCGCCTGGCCGCCCACTCCGACCGGCTTCTCGTCGGCTTCCACCGTTCGCTCGATCGGATCGTGGCCGCCGACGGCTTCGACGAGGCCCTGGAGATTTTCCGGGACTACCGCGCCACGCTGGTCCAGGCCGACGGGCCCTCGGACGCGTCGGGGATGACCAAGGACCCCTGATCGGCGTCGAGCCGGCGGGATAGGGGCCGAGCGGCAGCGGCCTCGGCCGGAGTCCGTACCTGACGGGGCTCCCGACGAGGCCACCGTGTCGGGATCACCGAGACGCCCCACGCCTGCTCCATACTCCCGGTGGGCCCGATGACTCGTTATGGTGGGTCGGATCGGAGATCGTCTCGCGAAACGCGGCCTGGGTTCCGACACCGGTGATGAGGGACATCCTCGGCGATGCTCGAGGATCTCCCATCGCCCGTCGGCGAACGATCCGGGGACACGGGGATGTCCCCCCGGGACGCGAGACACCGACGGATGAGGCGCCGACCACCATGAAGCGGACCCTCGGGGCCCTGCCCTTCCTGCTGCTCGGCGTCGCGGCCGACCTGCGAGCGACCGAGGACTCGGGCCCGGCCGCCGTGGAGTTCGCCCGCGACGTGCGTCCGATACTCGAGCGGCATTGCTTCGGCTGCCACGGCCCGGACCGGCAGCGCTCCGGGCTGCGGCTCGACGTCAAATCGGAGGCCTTCAAGGAGGGGGCCTACGGGCCGGCGATCGTGCCGGGGAAGGCGTCCGAGAGCCCGATCGTCATGTTCTCCTCGGGCGAAGACGAGCAAATGCTCATGCCCCCGAGGGGAGAGCGGCTGTCGGAGGCCGAGATCGGCACCCTGGCCGCCTGGATCGACCAGGGTGCATCGTGGCCGGAAGGGGTGGACGGGGTGACGCAGGAGGACCCGATCGACCACTGGTCGTTCGGCCCGCCGACTCGCCCGGCGCCGCCGGCATCCGTCGACCGGTCCTGGCCGCGGAATGCGATCGACCGCTTCATCCTCGACCGCCTAGAGGGCGAGGGACTGCGCCCCTCACCCCCGGCGGATCGCGCCTCGTGGCTACGGCGGGTGGCCTTCGACCTCACGGGGCTGCCGCCGACTCCCGAGCGGGTGGCAGACTTCGTCGCAGACCCCCGCCCCGATGCCCACGGTCGCGTGGTCGACGAGTTGCTGGCCTCCCCCAGGTACGGCGAGCGATGGGCGCAGCACTGGCTCGACGTGGTCCGCTACGCCGACACGCATGGCTTCGAGGTGAACACGGAACGCCCGAATGCCTGGCCTTATCGCGATTACGTGATCCGCGCCTTCAACGCCGACACGCCGTATGACCGGTTCGTCCGCGAGCAGATCGTGGGCGATGCGTTGGGCCGGGACGAGGCCACGGGGTTCCTCGTCACCGCATCGGTGCTCCTCCCCGGCCAGATCGGCAAGGACGAGCCCTCGATCCGGCTGGCTCGACAGGACGCGATCGATGAGATCGTCAACAACACGACGCTGACCTTCCTGGGCCTGAGCGTCGGTTGCGCCCGCTGCCACGACCACAAGTTCGACCCCGTCTCCCAGGTCGACTATTACTCGATGCAGGCGTTCTTCGCCGGGGTGGAGTACGGCGACCGTCCCGTCCGGACGCCCCAGGCCGACGAGGCCCGGCGGCGAGAGGCCGGTCTCCGGTCGCGGCTGGTAGACATCGAGCGACGGCTCGCGGGGCTGGAGCCGACGGCGGGGTCCGGCATCGAGCGTCCACCGGTCGACCCGCGCAAGAACGCGGATCGCTTCGGCCCGGTGGCCGCCCGACGCGTCCGCTTCACGGTCCTCGGGACGAACCGGCTGGAGCCCTGCATCGACGAACTGGAGGTGTATGACGTCGACGGGCGGAACGTCGCGCTCGCCGCCTCCGGCACCGCGATCTGGTCGTCCGGCGACACGGTCGTCGCCGGACGGCACGAGCTGCGGTTCGCCATCGACGGCCGCTACGGCAACTCGAGCAGCTGGATGTCGGACGAGGAGGGACGGGGCTGGATCGAGCTGGAGTTCCCCGGGGAGTACTCGATCGATCGGGTCGTCTGGGGGCGAGACCGCGAGGGTGAGTTTGACGACCGACTCGCAGTGGCCTACCGGATCGAGGTCGCCCCCGACTCGGGCGGGTGGCGGGCCGTCGCCGATTCGTCCGACCGTCGGGAGTACTCGGGAGGGGGCGATCCCCCCGTCTCGCCCTTTCCCGCAGGACTCGACCCCGAGGAGGCGAGGGTTGCTAGTCGACTGATCGAGGAGCGGGATTGCCTGGAGCGGGAGCTTGCCGACGCCCGCGCCCGGCAGGTCGCCTTCGCGGGGGTCTTCCGGGCCCCCGATTCGATCCACCGGCTGCACCGCGGCGACCCCGAGCAGCCGAGGGAGGAGGTCGCCCCCGCCGTCCCCCACGCCCTCGGGACGCTCGCCCTCCCGAGGGGCTCCGCCGAGCGGGAGCGTCGTGAGGCGCTGGCCGGATGGATCGCGAGCCCGGAGAATCCCTTGACCGCCCGGGTGATGGTCAACCGCATCTGGCAGGGGCATTTCGGCATCGGACTCATGGGGACACCGAGCGATTTCGGCCACAACGGGGCGAGGCCGTCACACCCGGAGCTGATCGACTGGCTCGCCTCGGAATTCATCCGATCAGGCTGGTCGGTCAAGCACATGCACCGCCTGATCGTGCTGTCGGCGACCTATCGGCAATCGAGCCGGATCGACCCCGGCGCCCGGGCGAAGGATTCCGACGCCCGCCTGCTCTGGCGGTTCCCGCCGCGCCGGCTGGAAGCCGAGGCGATCCGAGACGCGATGCTCGCCGTGAGCGGGCGGCTGAACCCGGAGATGGGCGGCCCCGGATTCGACTTCTTCCGCCACCGGGGGGGGCTGCAGGGATTCCCGCCCGTCGAGCGGTTCGACGCCAAGGGGAGGCGTCGGATGATCTACGCCCACAGGGTGCGGCGCGAGCGCGACGCCGTCTTCGGCGCGTTCGATTGCCCGGACGCGGGGCAGAGCACGGCGAGGCGGATCGAGTCGACCACCCCGATCCAGGCCCTGAACCTCTTCAACAGCCGCTTCACCCTCGACGAGGCGGGCGCGTTCGCCGACCGGCTCCGGGCGGAGGCAGGCGAGGACGCCTCGGCCCAGGTCCGCCGCGCCTATCAGCTCGCCCTCGGCCGCGATCCCGACCCGGACGAGAGCGACGACGCCTCCGCCGTCGTGCGTCGGCACGGGCTGGATGCCCTCGGTCGCGCCCTCTTCAATTCCAACGAGTTCCTCTTCCTCCCCTGACCCCCGCATCCCGACCCCGAACGCCCCGCCCGCCCGCCAGCCCTCCCGGAGGACATCATGCCGAGCTCGGACCGCGTCTCGCCCGCCGGGCGACTCCTCCTGGACCGGCGGCATTTCCTCTCCCGGTCGGCCACGGCGTTGGGCTCGATCGCGCTGGCCAGCCTGCTCCGCCGCGACGGACTCCTCGCCGCCGACAGCCCGAGCATCGATCCGGCCCGGCCGTTCGCCCCGAGGCCGCCGCACTTCCCGGCGAAGGCGAAAAACGTCGTCGTCATCTTCTGCGCGGGCGCCGTGAGTCAGCTCGAGACCTGGGACTACAAGCCGGAATTGATCAAGCACGACGGCCGGCCGCTGGAGGACGGGCCGGCGGTGACGTTCCAGGGCCCCGCGGGCGACCTGGCCCGGCCCCAGTATCGGTTCCGCCCGAGGGGGCAGTCGGGCAAGATGGTCTCCGACCTGATCCCGCACCTCGCCGGGCTGACTGACGAGATCGCCTTCGTGCATTCGCTGACCAGCGCGAGCAACACGCACGGGCCGGCCGAGAACTTCCTCTCGACCGGCTCGGTGCTCGACGGCTTCCCGAGCCTCGGCGCCTGGGCCGGCTTCGCGCTCGGCAGCGAGAGCCAGGACCTGCCGGCCTTCGTCGCCATCCCCGACCCCCGGGGCGTTCCGCAGGCCGGTTCGAACAATTGGGGTCCGGGCTTCCTGCCGGCCGTGTACCAGGGGACGCCACTCGACGCGTCCGGCCCGGTACGCCACCTCACTCCTCCCGATGGGGTGCGGACCTCGGACGACGACGCCGCCCGGGAGCTGCTGCGACGGATGAACCGGCGACACCTCCAGCGGCATCCGGGCGACGAGAAGCTCGCGGCCCGCATCGCGAGTTACGAGCTCGCCGCCCGGATGCAACTTAGCCTGCCGGAGACCGGCGACCTCTCCGACGAGCCCGGCCACGTGCTGAGGCACTACGGCGCCGACGACGCGTCCAACCCGCTCAAGGCCGCGTTCGCCCGCAACTGCATCCTGGCCCGCCGGCTCATCGAACGCGGGGTGCGATTCGTCCAGCTGTTCAACGGCGCCTACGCGAGCGGCGGTGAGTTGAATTGGGACGGGCATGACCGGCTCAAGGAGCAGTACGACCGGCACGCGGCCATCCTCGACCAGCCCGCCGCGGCACTCATCCGCGACCTGAAGCAACGGGGGCTGCTCCAGGAGACGCTGGTCGTCTGGTGCACCGAATTCGGCCGAATGCCCATGTTCCAGAAAGGGTCGCGGGGCCGCGACCACAACCCCGACGGTTTCACCTGCTGGCTGGCTGGCGCCGGCGTCCGCCCGGGCGCCAGTCATGGAATCACCGACGAACTCGGCAGGAAGGCGGTGGGAGACGTCACCACCCTCTACGACTTCAACGCCACCATCCTTCACCTCCTCGGCCTGGATCACGAGGCGTTGACGTTCGAGCATAACGGCGTGCAACGCCGCCTGACGAATGTGGAAGGCCACGTGATCAGGGAGGTGATCCTTTGACCTGAAATCCTTCGATGGCGATCTCGTGGTGTTCGGGAGTTGCGGTGTGCGTTCGAGTCCGCCTTCACCTCGACGACGACCGTTGAGCGAACATGATCCGCAGGCGAAACCGGACGGGCGCGATCTCCGAGGCAGGCCGGCCCCCAGGCCCGCCGAGTCGACCGGCCTGGCTGGCGATGGGGTTGATCGCGGCGCTGCTGCTGGCGGATCGGCTCCTGGTCCAACCCTCGATGATCCGCCTGATGTCCGACGCGCCGGTGATTAACGTCGCCGGACGTCAGCGGATGCTCAGCCAGCGACTGGCCAAGGCCGCCCTGGCCGTCTCGGTGACGCGGTCCGGGGAGCGTGCCCGGCACCTCGACGAGCTGCGGCGGGTGCTCGAACTCTGGGCCCGGTCTCATCGCGGTCTCCGGCGGGGGGATGCGTTCCGGTCGCTGCCCGGACGCAACAGCGAGTCGATCCGCCGGGCCTTCGACGCACTGGAACCCGACTACCGCCGGATGCGAGACGCCGCCTCGACGATCATCCGGGGCGGGTCCGGCTGGGGGGAGGAGGCCGAGGCGGCCCTGCACGTCATCCTCGAGGCCGAGGATGACTATCTTTGGCGGATGGACGTGATCGTCGGGCTCTACGAACGCGAGGCGAGGGGGCGTGTCGACCGCCTACTCCAGACCGGCTGGGCGATGACCGCCACGAACCTGATCGGCCTGCTCGTGGTCGCCCTCCTGATCCTCCGGCCCTGGGCCCGGCTGATCCGGGAGCAGTTCGCGGAGCTGCGGGACGCCCGGGACGAACTGGAACGCCGCGTCCGCGAGCGTACCGCTTCGCTCGAACGGGCCAACGAGGCGTTGCGCATCGAGTCGAGGGAGCGCGAGCGGGCGGACCGCCGTCATCGCGAGCTGCTTGAGCGCTTCAGCCACGTCTCCCGGACCAACGTGATCGGCGAGATGGCCACGGGCCTGGCCCACGAGCTGAACCAACCGCTGGGCGCGATCGCCAATTACGCCGAGGGTTGCCTGGTGGCGCTCGAACGCCCCAGGCCGGCGATCGGCGAGGTGCGGGCGGCCCTGGATCGGATCCTCGCGATGACCCTCCGTGCCGGCGAGATCATCCGCCGAATCCGCCGCTTCGTCTCCCGCCAGGGGCCGGCCGTCGAGCGTGTCGAGCCGAACGCCCTCGTCGCCGAGGTCGCCGACCTGCTCCGAGGGGAGGTCGAGCGACTCGGGATCGCCCTGAGGACCGAGCTGGCACCCGACTTGCCAGGTGTCGAGTGCGACCCCGTCCAGGTCCAGCAGGTCCTGGTCAACCTCGTTCGCAATGCGACCGATGCGGTTCGGGCCATGGGAGTCGAAGCGCCGCAGATCGTTATGGCGACCGTGCGGGGCGGACCTGGGCAGGTGTCCTTCGAGGTTTCCGACAACGGCGAGGGCATCGCCGGGGGCCGGGAACGCCAGGTGTTCGACGCATTCTTCAGCACTCGTGCCGACGGGATGGGCATGGGGCTGGCGATCAGCCGCACGATCGTCGAGGCCCACCAGGGGCGTATCGAGTTCGAGTCTGAGCCGGGCGTCGGCACCGTCTTCCGCGTCTCGATCCCGAGCGATGGCCGCGACGATGCAGGAACCGACGGTCTACATCGTTGACGACGACGCCGACTTGAGGGACTCGCTGCGCTGGCTGATGGAGACCGTCGGGCTCCGGGTCCGGGCGTTCGGCACGGCCGCCGAGTTCCTCCGCGAGTCCCCGCCCGATGGTCCGGGCTGCCTGGTCTTCGACGTCCGGATGCCGGGCAAGAGTGGCCTGGACCTGTTCGAGGAGCTGGTCGGACGCGGCGAGGGGAGGCCGGCGATCTTCATGACCGCGTTCGCCGACGTGCCGATGGCGATCCGGGCGATGAAGTCGGGGGCCGTCGAGTTCGTCGAGAAGCCGTTCAATCGGCAGGAGTTGCTCGACAAGGTGCAGCGGGCGATCGACGAGGACGCCCGCCGCCGCGCCCTGCTGGTCGACCGCGAGGCCATCGATGCGCGCTTCCGGTCGCTGACCGAGAAGGAGCGGGAGGTCCTCGACCTGATCAAGGGCGGACTGCCGAACAAGGCGATCGCCGCCCGCCTGGCGATCACCCCCCGGGCGGTCGAGATGCGGAGGGCCGGCCTGATGAGGAAGCTCGCCGCCCGGTCCCTCGCGGAATTGCTCCGGCTCGCCTACGGTCGGGATGCCGAGGGATCTGAAGCGGGCCGCTGATCGGGTCGCATTCGGCCCGGCCGCCCCGTCCTCATGCTGAAGAGTGCCCCAATCGCGGGCATGGACGCCGGCCGTGCGCGCAGTCCCGGAGGTGGTCCTCGCCGAATTGGGGGGAGAATCCCTTCGGAAAACCGAAGCACCCCCGGTGGTCTTCCGAACCTCGACCTTCGACCTGCCGCAGCAATCGCCCACTTTCCGCGGGAAGGGGATGGGGGCCGGTACGGCCGTCGCGTTCTGAGGGGCCGACACCCTGGACTGGTCTTGGGGAGGTGGTGAGAGGATCGAGCGATGAGCACGTCGGCCTTGTTGACATCCGGTGCCGTGTCGACGACCGGCCCCGTCGACGCGATGGCCGATTCCCTGCTGCGGGCGGAGCGCGAGGTGACGGCCGTCGAGCAGTTCTCCAGGTTCCACGACGAGGCCCCGGAATTACGTTCGCGGGGGCGATACGCCGAGCTGATGCCGGCTTCGCCGCCGGGCCCGGGGCAGCAATATGCCTTCGAGGTGGAGCTGGATCGCTGCTCGGGCTGCAAGGCGTGCGTGACCGCCTGCCACGCCCTGAACGGCCTGGACGAGGGGGAGTCGTGGCGCGACGTCGGCCTGCTCGTTGGGGGCCACGAGGCCCTGCCGGTGCTCCAGCACGTGACGACCTCGTGCCACCACTGCGTCGACCCGGCCTGCGCGAACGCCTGCCCGGTCGACGCCTACGAGAAGGACCCCGTCACCGGGATCGTCCGCCACCTGGATGACCAGTGCATCGGCTGCAAGTACTGCACGATGGCCTGCCCCTACGACGCCCCGAAGTACCACGCCGGGGAGGGGATCGTCCGCAAGTGCGACCTCTGCTCCGACCGCCTCCGCGTCGGGGAGGCCCCGGCCTGCGTCCGGGCCTGCCCGCACGAAGCGATCCGGGTCCGGGTGGTCGACGTCGCCGAGGTCGAGGAGTCGGCCGCTGCCGGCCGCTTCCTGCCCTCGGCCCCCGACCCCTCGATCACGGGGCCGTCGACGCGATACCGGGCCTCCCGTCCGCTCCCGGCCGACTCCGAGCCGGCGGATGCACACCGGATCGAGGCGGAGCACGCCCACGGGCCGCTCGTCGTCATGCTCGTGCTGACGCAGCTCGCCGCGGGCGGCCTGCTGTTCGAGCTGATCGGGAGGCTCGGTGGGGACGGATCGGTGGCGCTCGGGCTGCTGAGCCTCGGGGGGCTGCTCATCGGGCTGATGGCGAGCCTCGCCCACCTGGGGAGGCCCCACCTGGCCTATCGGGCGGTGATCGGCCTGCGACACTCGTGGCTGAGTCGCGAGGTCGTCTGCTTCGGTGCCTTCGCCAAGCTCGCCGGGGCTTCGGTGGGCCTGGCATTGGTCCGCCCCGACCTGGCTGAACGGTGGCCGCAATTGGGAATCGTGCTCGCGGCCGGGGCGGTCGCCTCGGGGGTCGCCGGTGTGGCCTGCTCGGTGATGGTCTACCACGTCACGAGGAGGCCGGCCTGGACCGGGGGCCGGGGCGTCTTGCGATTCGCGGGCACGGTGGCCGTGCTCGGGCTGGCCGCCCGGCTATCGTGCCGGGCCTGGGAGGGGACGCCCCCCGCTGCACTTCCGTGGGTCGCCCTGGCGGCATTGGTACTCGGGAAGGTCGCGGCCGAATCGGAACTGCTCGACCACCGGGACCGATCCGGGGTCGACCTGCTGGGCCGGTCGTCCCGGGTGATCCGGGGTCCGCTGGCGGGCTGCTGGAAGGTGCGGGTGACGCTCGGGCTCATCCCAGGGGTGGTGGTGCCGCTGACGCTCGCCGGGCTGGGTCCCGGGGCCGTGCCGGGGGTGGCCTCGTGCCTCTCGGCGATCGCGCTGGCCGGCTTGATCGCGGGAGAACTGCTGGAACGGTTCCTCTTTTTCGCCGCCGCATCTCGGCCGAAGATGCCGGGGGGTCTGCACTCGTGAGCGTTTCGCTGCATTTGCTGCTGGATCGGGCCCGGTCGCTGCTGCATGCCCGGGACGGCCGCCTCACCCGGTCGCTGCTGAGGGAGCCGGGGCGATTCGGCCTGGGCCAGGTGCCGGCCCGGGTGAGCCCCGACGCCACCTCGTCCCTGGTCTGCGGCTACTGCTCGACCGGGTGTAGCCTCGACGTCCACCTCCGGGGCGGCCTGGCCGTGAACCTCTCGCCGTCGGCCTCCTATCCCGTCAACCGGGGGATGGCCTGCCCGAAAGGATGGGAGGCGCTGGCCGTGCTCGACGCCCCCGACCGCGCCACCATCCCCCTGCTCCGCGGATCCGACGGCCGGCGTTGCCCCGTCGACTGGCCGACCGCCGTCGGCGAGATGGCCCGGCGCGTCAAGGCGATCCAGCGGGCCCACGGGCCCGAGTCGGTCGCCTTCCTCGGCACCGGCCAGATCACGACGGAGGAACTCGCCCTGCTGGGCTCGGTGGCGAAGTTCGGCATGGGGATGGTGCACGGCGACGGCAACACCCGCCAGTGCATGGCCACCGCCGCCGTGGCCTACAAGCAGTGCTTCGGCTTCGACGCCCCGCCCTACTCGTATCGCGACCTGGAGGAGTCCGACTGCCTCGTCTTCGTGGGCTCCAATCCTTGCATCGCGCACCCGATCCTCTGGGAGCGGGTGATGCGGAACCGCCGCGACCCCGACCTGATCGTCATCGACCCCCGTCGCACCGAGACGGCCGCCCAGTCGAACCTCCACGTGCCGATCCGGCCGAAGGCGGACCTCGACCTGCTCTACGGACTCGCACACCTGTTCATCCAGGAAGGATCGATCGACCGCACCTTCATCGACGCCCACACCGCCGGCTTCGATGCCTTCGCCGCCTTCGTCGAGCGGTTCACCCCGCCGTATGTCGCCGGCCGGACCGGCCTCGACATCCGGAAAATCCTCGACCTGGCCGACCGCATCCGCCGGCGGGACCGCGTCTCGTTCTGGTGGACGATGGGGGTCAATCAGAGCCACCAGGGTGTCCGCACGGCCCAGGCGATCATCGCCCTGGCGCTGATGACCGGCAACATCGGCCGGCCCGGGACGGGGGCGAACTCGATCACCGGCCAGTGCAACGCGATGGGCTCCCGATTGTTCTCGAACACCTCGAGCCTGCTCGGCGGCCGGGACTTCTCGAACCGCGACCACCGGGCCGAGGTCGCCCGAATCCTCGACATCCCCGAGGATCGCATCCCGGCGCACGCCGGCCGGACCTACGACCAGATCCTCGACGGCATCCGGAACGGGTCGATCCGAGGGCTCTGGGTCGTCGCCACGAATCCCGCCCATTCGTGGATCGATCGGGGCGGGCTCGCCGACGTGCTCGGCCGGCTCGACCTGCTGGTCGTCCAGGATATCTACCACTCGACCGAGACGGCCGGGCTCGCCGACATCCTCCTCCCCGCCGCCGCCTGGGGGGAGAAGGAGGGGACGTTCATCAACTCCGAGCGGCGGATTGGCCTGCTGAGGAAGGTCCGACGCGCCCCGGGCCAGGCCCTGGCCGACTTCCAGATCTTCCGCCTCGTCGCCGAGGCCTACGGCTGCGGACCCATGTTCGCCGGATGGCGGACGCCCTCGGACGTGTTCCAGCTCCTCAAGCGACTTTCGGCGGGGAGGCCGTGCGACATCACCGGGATCGCCGATGAGCGGATGGTCGGCGAGGCGGGCGGAATTCAGTGGCCCTGCCCGACCGGCCTCGACGACCCCGGGGCCGAGCGTCGCCTGTTCGCCGACGGATGCTTCTATCACGACGACGGGCATGCCCGATTCGTCTTCGGTGAGCCCACGGCGATGCCAGAGGAGCCGGACGAGTCCTACCCCTTGCTCCTGATCACCGGCCGGGGGTGCGCCTCCCAGTGGCACACGCTGACGAGGACCGGCAAGTCGTCGATCCTCCGCAAGCTGGCGCCCCGGGAGCCCCACGCCGAGCTCCACCCCGACGACGCCACCGACCGGGGGATCGCCCCGGGCGATTGGGTCGAGATTGCATCCCGTCGGGGGTCGACCCGGGCCCGGGCCTTGCTGACGCAGGGGGTCGGCCGAGGACGGGTCTTCCTGCCGATGCACGACGCCGGGACGAACCTGCTGACCTTCCCCGCATTCGACCCGCATTCGAGACAGCCGGCCTACAAGGCCGCGGCCGTCCGAATCCGCCCCGCCGCGCCCCCAAGGCCGAACGGCCGCCTGAGACGCCTCTTCTCGACGTCCCGCTGATCCCGCCCATTCTCGGACCGGAGGGCCCGATGACCGCCGACGGCCGCGCCACCCGAATCAACCTGCTCGACTTCACGACGCCCCCGATGCGTACGTTCCACTGCTCGTGGTTCGCCTTCTTCCTCTGCTTCTTCGCCTGGTTCGGCATCGCGCCGCTGATGCCGATCGTCCGGGAGGAGATGGCGCTCACCGCCTCCCAGGTCGGATGGTGCATCATCGGGTCGGTGGCGATCACGGTGGTCGCCCGCCTGGCGGTCGGCCTCCTCTGCGACCGCTTCGGCCCGAGGCGGACGTACTCGGCGTTGCTCGTCCTCGGGGCGTTGCCGGTGATGGGGATCGGCCTGGCGCGCGACTACCCGACGTTCCTCGCGTTCCGAGTGGCGATCGGGGCGATCGGGGCGTCGTTCGTGATCACTCAGTATCACACGTCAGTGATGTTCGCCCCCAACTGCGTCGGCACGGCCAACGCGACGACCGCGGGCTGGGGGAACCTCGGAGGCGGGGTGACGCAGCTGACGATGCCGCTCGCCTTCTCGCTGCTGGCCGGTACGCTCGGCCTCGGCACCTTCTGGGGCTGGCGCCTGGCGATGGTGGCGGCCGGCGCGACCTGCTTGACCATGGGCGTCGCCTATTACCTGCTCACGCAGGACTCGCCCCGGGGCGACCTCGACGAGAGGACTCACCGGCGACGTCCCCGCGGAGGTTTCCGCCGCGCCGCGTCCGATCGCCGGGTCTGGGCCCTGTTCGTGCTCTATGGGGCCTGCTTCGGCGTCGAGCTGACGATCAATAACATCGCCGCGCTCTATTTCGTGGATGACTTCGACCTGGGCCTTCGGGCCGCCGGGGTCGCCGCCGCGTCGTTCGGCCTGATGAACCTCTTCGCCCGGACGCTCGGCGGGGCCCTCGGCGACGCGTTCGGCGGCTGGATCGGCTTGAAGGGGAGGGTGACCTGGCTGTTCACGACGGTCTTCCTGGAGGGGCTGGCATTGATGGCGTTCGCCCGGATGTCGAGCCTCGTGTTCGCCCTCCCAGCACTGGTTGTCTTCAGCCTGTTCGTGCAGATGGCCGAGGGGGCGACCTTTTCGGTCGTGCCGTTTGTCGACCGCAAGGCGCTCGGGGCGGTGGCCGGCATCGTCGGCGCCGGCGGGAACGCGGGTGCGGTCGCGGCGGGCTTCCTATTCCGGGGGGCGTTGCCGTGGTCGACCGCGCTGATGGTCCTCGGGGCGGCGGTCGCCGCCTCGTCGTTCCTGGCGCTGGGCGTCCGCTTCTCGGAGGACGCCGAGGCCGAGGCCGCCGCCGAGTTCGAGGCGGCGGTCGGCCGCCGTGCGGCGACGACCGCCGCCGCCTGATCCGAACCACGCGAGGGTGTCCCAATCATGCCCGAATCGAACGGCTTCACCGACGTGCAGAAGCACTTCCTCCAGGGCTTCGTCATGGGGGCCGACGTCTCCCGGGCGGTCCGTTCGCTGCCGATCGTCTCCGGAGGCGGTGCCCACGATCGATCGGGGGCGATGCCCGGGTTCGGCGTTGGCGGGACGGCCCTCGACGCCCCTCCCTCCCGCCCAGACCGAGTCCATCGCGAGGCCCAGGATCGCGTCCTCGCCTCGGGGAAGGCATTGTGTAAGGAGGAGCAGGCGAAGCGCGAGAAGGATCCGTTCTCCCTCTGGGACGAGATGAGGGCGAACGCCACCTCGGATTCCTTCCCGAGGGGGACGGATGTGTTCCTCTACAAGTTCTCCGGACTCTTCCACGTCGCGCCCGCCCAGGACTCCTTCATGTGCCGCCTGCGCATCCCGGGCGGCGTCGTGCCCTCGTGGCAATTCCGTGGGATCGCCGACCTGGCCGATCGACATGGTGGGGGATTTGCGGACGTGACAACGCGTGCAAATCTGCAGCTCCGCGAGATCGGGCCTCGGGACGGGATCCATGTCCTGACCGGATTGGCCGACCTCGGGGTCATCAACCGGGGTGCCGGGGGCGACAACGTGCGCAACATCACGAGCAGCCCGACCTCGGGCATCGATCCCGTCGAACTGGTCGAGACCCTGCCGCTCGCGAAAGAGCTGCACCACCACATCCTCAACCACCCCGAGTTGCACGGCCTCCCCCGCAAGTTCAATATCGCCTTCGACGGCGGCGGCAAGGTCGCCAGCCTGGAGGACACCAACGACGTCGGCTTCCTCGCCGTCCGGGTCGACGAACGCCCCGATTCTCCGCCGAGCGGCGTCTACCTCCGGCTCGCGCTCGGCGGCATCACCGGCCACGAGGAATTCGCCCGACCGACCGGGGTCCTGCTTCTGCCGGAGGAGTGCGTCCCGGTCGCCTCGGCGATCATCCGCGTGTTCATCAAGAACGGCGACCGCACCGACCGCAAGAAGGCCCGGCTCAAGTACCTGCTCGACGACTGGGGGTTCGACCGATTCCTCTCCGAGGTCGAGTCCGAGCTCGGCTCTCGGTTGCGAAGGGCCCCGCTCGGATGCTGCTCGATCCCGCCGCCGGCCGACCGCTGGGGACACGTCGGGTTCCACCGGCAGAAGCAAGACGGCCGATCCTACGTCGGCGTGGTCCTGCCGGCCGGTCGGATGACGACGGGCCAGATGCGCGGGCTCGCCGAGGTCGCCGAGCGATTCGGCTCGGGCACGATCCGCCTGACCGTCTGGCAGAACCTCCTCATCTCGGACATCGCCGAGGCGGACCACCCGGAGGTGAAGGCCGCGATCCAGGCGATCGGGCTGGACTGGGACGCCTCCGCCCCCCGGGCAGGTTTGGTGGCGTGCACCGGGAACGCCGGCTGCAGGTACGCCGCGGCCGACACCAAGGGGCATGCGATGGCCCTCGCCCGCTATCTGGAAGACGGCGTGACCCTGGATCAGCCGATCAACATCCATCTCACGGGCTGCCACCACTCGTGTGCCCAGCATTACATCGGCGACATCGGCTTGGAGGCGACGAAGGTCGAAGTCGGCGAGGAGATGGTCGAGGGCTATCACCTCTGCATCGGCGGCGGCTGGGGAGAGGAACGGGGCATCGGCCGACGCCTGCTCGACTCGGTGCCGTTCGACGACCTCCCGCCGATCGTCGAGCGGCTGCTCCGCCACTACCTTGAGCACCGCTCGCACCCCGGCGAGTCCTTCGCATGCTTTGCACGACGCAGCGACGGCCTCGAGCTCCTCGCCGCGGCGGGGGTGCCCCGATGCACGGTCGCCTGAGGGGCGGACTGCCCGCCGCCGGACACTCCGATCTCCCGGTTTGAGAGCATCCGACGATGTCGATCTCCCTAGTCCCCGAATCGGCCCCGTTCACCCCAGAGCAGCGGGCATGGCTCAACGGGTTCCTCGCCGGCTGGATCGGCCTCGAGGGGACCGGCGAACTCCCCGACGGCGTCATGACGGCCGCCTCCGCGATCCCACCGCCGCAGACGCGACCGGAGGCCGAGGAGTTCCCCTGGCACGACCCGACGCTCCCGATCGCCGAGCGCCGAGCGTTGGCGGAGGGAAAGCCGGTCGAACTCCGCCTGATGGCCGCGATGGCCCAACTCGATTGCGGCGCCTGCGGCTACCTCTGCAAGACCTACGCCGAGGCGATCGCCTCGGGAGAAGAGACGAGCCTGGTGCTCTGCTCCCCCGGCGGTGCGGCGACTTCGAAGGCGCTCAGGTCGGTCCTCAAGGAATCGCCCTCGGAGAACCGGATCGGCCATGCCGGCAGGCCGGACGCACCGGCCGCGTCGTCGTCGCCGACGAACGGACGCGAGTCGAAGGCGCCGATCGGGTATTCGCGCAAGAACCCGTACCACGCGCGATTGATCCGGAGCGTCAACCTCAACGGGCCCGCCTCGGACAAGCGGACGCACCACGTCGAGATCGACCTGGGCGACAGCGGCATCTCCTACAGGCCCGGCGACGCCCTGGGGGTCTCCCCGACGAACTGCTTCGAACTGGTCGACGAAATCCTCGCCGCGCTCCGCCTCTCGGGCGAAGAGCCGGTCGTCGGGCCGTCCGGTGAGGTCTCCTTGCGGGAGGCGCTAATTCGCCATCGCTGCCTGGCCCGGCCGACCGAGGAGTTGATCGCCGCCCTGGCCGGATCAGCCAGCGACTTCGGCGAAGCGGCGACGCTCCGATCGCTCCTCAACGACGATACGCCAATCGCCGGACTCGACGTGCTCGACCTGCTCCTGGAATTCCCGACCGCTCGCCCGGGGGCGGCCGACTTTTCCGCGGCCCTGGCTGGGATGACTCCCCGGCTCTACTCGATCTCCAGCTCCCTCCGACGCCACCCGGGGCAGGTCCATCTGACCGTAGGGCGCGTCTGCTCCCACCGCGGCGGCCGTCCGCGCAAGGGTGTCGCCTCGACGATGTTGGTCGACCGCCTCGCGCCCGGCGACGAGGTCCGCGTCTTCGTCCGGGAATCGCACGGGTTCGCCCTGCCGGCCGATCCGACGACCCCGATCGTCATGATCGGCCCCGGCACCGGCATCGCCCCCTTCCGCGCCTTCCTCCAGGAGAGAGCCGCTGCCGGCGCGACCGGTCGCAACTGGCTCTTCTTCGGCGATCGGCGACGCGACACCGATTTCCTGTACGAGGCCGAGCTGGCCGAGGCCCTCCGAGTCGGCCAGTTGGCCCGCCTCGACCTCGCCTTCAGCCGCGACGGAGATCGGAAAGTCTACGTCCAGCACCTGATGGAGGAAGCGTCCGCCGAGCTCTTCCGGTGGCTCGAGGACGGGGCCTACGTCTATGTTTGCGGCGACGCGAAGCGGATGGCCGCCGACGTCGACGCCGCCCTCCATCGCGTCATCCGCCGGGGTGGACTCCTCGATGAGGAGGGGGGCCGCGACTACATGAACGGCCTGGCGTCCTCGGGACGATACCTCAGGGACGTGTACTGAATGGACTCAGTTCTGGCTCGAACTCGGGAATCGGTGGCGAAGCCCCCGGGCGAGGCGAATCCGGCCCAGTACGGCCCAGTTCCGTAATATATCCAGCCGAGTCTCACCCTCGGACGCCTCCGGCATGTTCCCGAGTGAAGCCGTTTGTACTGAGAATTATCACACCCAGAAGCGTGGTGAGATTTATGTCCTGGGACTCGTCGCTGGGACGGCCAATTCATGAATGGCTCTCGCTTCGGGGGCTGGCTGGGCTCCCGCGCGATGGAGCGAAGTGCCAAGGATGATCGTCGCTGAGGCGGCGAAACTCACGATGGTGAGTGTGATCATGAGGATGATCACCAGCGACCGGATCAGGGCCGGGGGGGCTTTCAAGTGTGATCGGCCGCGGTAGACCGGTTGCCCGGTCGCAAATGGGTCATCGCCGTCAATGATGCCGTCGGACGGGGCGTGGGGGACCTGCATTCCCACGTCAAACCGACTACGATTTGCATGTCGTCTGGAATCCCAGGCCACGGGTCGAGCCCCATGCCATGTTCACCCTGATCGTCTCGTTGCTGGCTCCCCTGATGCTCGCTCCCGGCGGTCCGATCTCCGGGCCGGAGGGCCCGCACGGCCTTCCCCGCCTCGCACATCGGGAGGACCACCCCGCAGGCTCACCCGAGGTCGTCGCCCTCCTGGAACCGATCCGGGCGCGTCACGAACTGCCGGCGCTGGCCTCGGCAATCATGACGATCGAGGGGGCAGTCAAGGTCGGTGCGGTGGGGGTGAGGATCGTGGGCAGGGAAGACCCGGTCACGATCGAGGACCGTTTCCACCTGGGCTCGTGTACCAAGGCGATGACGGCAACCTTGTTGGCGACGTTCGTCGAAGAGGGGAGGCTCTCCTGGGAGACGACCCTAGCCGAGGCCCTGCCGGACTTGGAGCAGGGAATGCACCCGGACTATCGCGGGGCGACGATCCAGCAGATCCTCGCCCACCGGGCCGGGTTCCCCGGGGAGACGGTCGCACCGGGATTGTCGCTCGACGCGATGAGGAACCTGGGCGACTCGATGCCTCGGCAACGCACCATGTATCTTGGCAGGATCCTGGCAGAGCGGCCCGCCTCTCCGCCCGGCTCGGAGTTCCGTTACTCGAATCGGAACTACATCGTCGCCGGGGCGATCGCCGAGCGGCTGGGGGATGCCTCTTGGGAAGACCTGATGCGGGCCCGACTCTTCGAGCCGCTGGGGATGCGGACGACGGGGTTCGGCCCGTCGGCGACCCGAGGGCGTGCGGACCAGCCCTGGCCCCATGTCCTGGACCTCTTCGGCCGCAGTTCGCCCATCCCCCCCGGCCCCGGCGCCGACAACCCGGCCCTGATCGGCCCGGCGGGTACCGTTCACGCTTCGCTCGGCGACTGGGGTCGATTCCTCGCCTGCCACCTCCGATCGGGCAAAGGAGAGGGCGGCTCCCCGATACTTCGGGCTGAATCCTTCGCTCGACTTCACGAGAAGCCCGACGAGGGGGACTACGGCTTCGGGTGGCACTTCGCCGAGCGGGAGTGGGCAGGGGGTACCGCTTTGACCCACGCCGGCAGCAACACGATGAACCACGCCGTCGTCTGGTTCGCACCGAGGCGAGACTTCGCCGTCGTCGCCGCGACCAATCAGGGAGGCGAGGCCGCCTCCCGGGCCTGCGACGAGGCCTGCTCGGCGATGATCGACCTGCATGGACGCGGAGGGGAATGATCCCCGATCCTCCGATCCTATTCAGCAGGCCCGGATGCCCAGGCTCCGAGGAGCCCTTCGCTGACCTGCCAGAGCCGACGGGCGGCCTCGTCGTCCCGAGCGGCGGGGGAAGGCGTGGCCTCCTTGCATCTGGCGAAGTAGTGGCCCGAGACTCCCGAGACCTCCGGCGACGAGGCGAGGTACACCGAAGTCTTCGCCCCCTGCTCGGGGGCGATCGCGAACAGGCTCGCTACCCGTCGCATCGCCCATCGGGCCGGGCCGGGACCGGAGAAGAACGATGAGGAGACGAAGCCGGGGTGCAGCGCGTTGGACGTCACCCCGGTCCCCTCGAGCCGACGGGCCAGTTCCCGGGCGAAGAGGATGTTGGCGAGTTTCGACCGCCCGTAGGCGAACATCCCCCAGTATCGGCCCCGCCGGGCCTGGAGGTCGTCGAAGTCGAGCGTCATCCCGCGGTGGGCATCCGAGGCGACGACCACGATCCGGGACGGCGAGGCCGCCCGGATCGGGTCGAGCAGCAGGGTCGTCAGCAGGAAGGGGGAGAGGTGGTTCAGGGCGAAGGTCCGCTCGAAGCCGTCGACGGTCTCCGATCGCTTCAGGAACAGGGCCCCGGCGTTGGCGACCAGCACGTCGAGCCGGTCGTGCCGGCGGCGGAATGCGTCGGCGAGGCGGCTGACCTCGGCCATCGAGGAGAGGTCAGCGACCAGGGACTCGACGGCCGGGTTCCCGGTGAGATCCCGGATCCGGGCGGCCGTCGCCTCGCACTTCCCGGCATCCCGGCCGACCAGGACGACCGAGGCGCCGAGCCCGGCCAGTTCCCGGGCCGTCACCTCGCCGATGCCCGCGGTGGCCCCCGTCACCAGGCATCGCCTGCCGGCCATGATCCCGTCGAGGTCGGCCATCGGTGCGACTCCGGTTCGAGTCCGAGGGGGATGGTCAATCGCCGCCGGAGATGACCCTGCGGGTGATGTCGGCGACGTGACGGCCCTGGGTCCGGGAGATCACCAGCTCGATCTCACTCGGCGGCCGGGAGTCGTCGGGGGCCGAGGGCGTGAGCACCACCTCGGCCCCCTCGACTCCCCTGGCCCCCTCGGCCGTTCGGATCCCCGATCCGGCCGTCATGCACTGCAACTCTCTCGGCCGAATCGTACTGCCGGTGCCGAGGCCGTCCCGGTGGGCGAGTTCCCCTTCGGGACGAGGGTGACGATCTCCATGTCCTCGTGCCCGTGCGTGCCGAAGCCCCAGCCGGGGTGGATCACGTCCTCGTTGATGGCCCGGAGCGACCGGAAGCCCCTGAACTCCGGGTCATAATAGCGCGAGAACGAGAACGTGTGGTGTGTGTCGAGTCAACCGTGGTCGAAATGCCCTCGGTCGGACGGCTTGCGTACGCGAACCATCGGAATAATTCCGATTTGAACGTCAAAATTCGACACGTCAACGATTACCGAAAAGAGTGAGCCGCGTGTTCAATCGGCGTCTCCGTCCACCTGCCTGGCCATCTCCAGCAGGCGGATCAGTTCGGCCAGGTCGGCCTTGGAGAGGTGGCCCAGGAGCCGCCCGTGAAGCTCGGCGACCGGCCGGTCGAGGCGCCCGAGCAGGGCCGTACCCCGGGGCGTGATCGAGGCGAAGACGACCCGGCGGTCCTCGGTGGAGCGATCCCTGCAGACCAACCCCATGGCCTCCAACCGGTCGACCAGGCCGGTGATCCCCGGCACGGCGGCGACCATCCGCCCGGCGACCTCCAGGATCGGCAAGGGCCCGCCCTCGCCCCGGAGGATCCGCAGGACGTTGTACTGCGACGAAGTCAGGCCGTATTCCCGGAACAGACGGGCGAAGGCGATGTTGTGGCGGTCGGCCGTCCGGGCGAGGTTCAGCGAGGCTTCCTGCTCCAGGGAGTCGAACGGGAGGCGCTTCTTCAGCTCGTCCTTCAGCCGTCGGGTTGCCATGCCCTCGAATCCTCCGCCCCTCGTTTTGCCTTCGCGAAAATAGTTTGCGCGTCGATTACATTCGAGTCAAGGGCAAGGGGCGATGTGCCCCCTACCCCAGCACCACGCTCAACGTCCGGCCCATCGGGCGACGTCGGGGGTGTAGCGGTCCCCGGCGGCGGCACCGGGGGGGAAAGCGGCGTCGAGGAGGGACAGTTCGTCGGGGGAGAGGTCGAGGTCGGCGGCCTCCAGGTTCTCGTCCAGGTGGGAACGTCGTTTCATGCCGGGGATCGGGATGAGCTGCGGCCCCCGGGAGAGGACCCAGGCGAGGGCGACCTGCGCCGGGGTGGCCCCCCGGGGCCTGGCGATGGAGTCGAGCGTCTCCAGCAGGGCGAGGTTGCGAGCGAGATTCTCCTCGGTGAACCTCGGGTTGTTGGCCCGCCAGTCCCCCGGCTGGATCTGCGATCGCCCGGTGACGGCGCCGGTGAGGAACCCCCGGCCGAGCGGGCTGAATGGCACGAAGGCGATGCCCAGTTCCCGGCAGGCGGGCATGACCGAGGCCTCCGGCTCCCGGGTCCAGAGAGAGTACTCCGACTGGAGCGCCGAGATCGGGTGGACGTCGTGCGCCCGCCTCAGGGTAGCCTCCGAGACCTCCGACAGGCCGATCGCCCGGACCTTCCCCTCGGCCACGAGCCCTGCCATCGCGCCGATCGACTCCTCGACCGGCACCTCGGGGTCGACCCGGTGGAGGTAGTACAGGTCGATCACCTCCGCCCTCAGCCGGGCCAGGCTCGCCTCGCAGGCCGACCGGATCCGCTCGGGTCGGCCGTCGACGCCGACGGCCTCCGAGCCGCCCGGGCCCGGTCGCTTGACCCAGCCGGTCTTGGTCGCGAGGACGAACTCGGCCCGACGGGGGGAGAGGACGCGGCCGATGAGCGACTCGTTGTGACCCTCCCCGTACGAGTCCGCCGTGTCGATGAGGGTGACTCCCACGTCGAGGGCGCGGTGCAGCGTGGCCTCCGACTCCGCCTCGTCGGCCGGGCCGTACGAGCCCGACATGCCCCAGCATCCCAGGCCGATCGCCGAGACCTTGATCCCGCCCTTCCCCAGCTCTCGGTTACGCATGATGGTGTCCTCCAGTATGGATGATTCAGGGGTGCCGATCTTCGGTGATCCCACGCGCCCGGAGGATCTGGCGGACGCGGTCGATCGGGATCCCCTCGACCGTCCGGCCGTTGCCGGTGGTGGTGGAGGCCCGGAGGATCGCGTTCTCGACCGCCTCCTCGGTCGCCTCGAGCGCGGCCTGGAACAGCGGGGAGGCGGCATCCGAGGGGAGGATCTCCCGGGATCGGACGGCCGAATCCCCGTGCCGGACGCGGAGCCCGGGGGCCGTGGAGAAGGCGATGGCGAAATCCCCGCTGCCGTGACTGAACGAGGAACCGGTGCGGGCGAGGCCGAAGATGCCCCGGGCGGCCAGTCGTTCCAGGTCCCGGGCGTCGATCGGGGCGTCGGTGGCGACGACGACCATGCACGATCCGTCCCCGGAGCGGTCGGTCCCCTCCCCCTGCCCCACCGCGTCCTTGTAGGCGTATCGGCCGAGTTCCTGGCCGACCGGCGTGCCGCCAATCGTTAAGACTCCGCCGAAATTCGCCTGGACCAACACCCCGAGCTTCCAGCCGCCGAGCCGGTCCGGGAGCACCCGGGACGAGGTCCCGATCCCCCCCTTCCAGCCGAACGCCTCGCAGCCGGTCCCGGCGCCGACGCTCCCCTCTGCGACCGGTCCCGCCGAGGCGTTCCGGATCGCGTCGAGGACGTGCCCCACCGAGACGTGACCGCCCCGGATGTCGTTCAGGCCGCCGTCATTGGTCTCGCCGACCAGGGCGTTGACCGACCGCACGTCGTCGTTGCCCGGCCGGTCGAGGGTATACCGGACGACCGCCCCGACGGCCGTGCCGACGGAGAGCGTGTTGGTGAGGATGATCGGCGTCTCGATCGTCCCCAGTTCCCGCACCTGGGTCGACCCTGCGAGCTTGCCGAAGGCGTTGCCGACGAAGACGGCGCCCGGCACCTTCTCCCGGAAGAGGTCCCCGCCGTGGGGCAGGATCGCGGTGACGCCAGTCCGGACGTCGTCCCCCTCGATCAGCGTCACCTGGCCGACGCGGACGCCGGGCACGTCGGTGATCGCGTTGAGCGGGCCGGTCGGGAATACTCCCGGCCGGACGCCGAGCTCCCGGGCCCTGGGGCGATCGTCGCCGACCGGCCCCCGCACCAGGGCCACGGCGCCCAGCAGGAACATCGCCGCCGGTGCGATCAGGGGGGTGGACATCGTCCGGTCTCCTGCCCGAGTCGATCGAGGCCGGGCGAGCGAGTCCCTGCCCGGGGCCGACGATCCAATCCCCCGAGCATAGCGGCCCCGCCCCTCCTTCGCACGGGGCCACCGGCGCTCACGAACGGGGGCGGGCCACCCCGTCCCTATTCCTCGGGGAGGCCCGCCCGGGATCCGGCGCCGATGTGGGACGCCGCCGCGATCAGGCGACCGTGGCCGCCTCCGGCTCGGGCTCCTCCGCCGGCTTCGCTGCCGCCCGCCTGCCCTCGGCGAGGCGACGGAGCACGACGTAGAAGACCGGGGTGAAGAACAGGCCGAAGAACGTCACGCCGAGCATGCCGTAGAAGACGACCGTGCCGAGGGCCTGCCGCATCTCGGCCCCGGCACCCTTGGCGACCAGCAGCGGGATCACGCCCAGGACGAACGAGAAGGAGGTCATCAGGATCGGCCGGAGCCGGAGCCGACTGGCCTCCAGCGCGGCCGAGACGCGGTCGAGCCCCTCGTCCTGCTTGGCCTTGGCGAACTCGACGATCAGGATCGCATTCTTGCTCGCCAGGCCCATGAGCACGACGAAGCCGATCTGCGTGAGCAGGTTGTTGTCCATCCCCCGCAGGGCCACCCCGGCGATGCCCGACAGCAGGCACATCGGCACGATCAGGATGATCGCCAGCGGCAGGTTCAGGCTCTCGTACTGGGCCGCCAGGACGAGGAAGACGAACAGCACGCAGAGCGGGAAGATATACAGGGCCGTGTCCGTCTGCCGCTGCTCCTGGAAGGCGATGTCGGTCCACTCGTACGAGATGCCCCGGGGCAGGACCTCGGCCGCGAGCCGCTCCATGGCCTGGAGCGACTGGCCGGTGCTGTAGCCGGGCAGCGTGTCGCCGGAGAGGTCTGCGGCGGGGTAGAGGTTGTAGCGGATCACCCGGTCCGGGGCCGTGATCTCCTCCAGCTCGACGAGCGACCCGAGCGGCACCGGGGCCCCCGAGGCGCTGAGCACCCGGAGCCGACCGATGTCCTCGGCCTCGTTCCGGAAATCGACGTCGGCCTGGGCGGCCACCCGGTAGGTGCGGCCGAGCAGGTTGAAATCATTGACGTAGACGGATCCGAGGAAGACCTGCAAGGCCTCGAAGACCCGCTCCAGGGGGACGTCGAGCATCCGGACCTTGGTCCGGTCGATGTCGGCGAAGATTTGGGGGGTGGCGGCCCGGAAGGTGGAGAAGACCTGGACCAGGCCGGGGACCTGGTTGGCGGCCATCGCCAGCTCGGTGGTCGCGCCCTGCAGGGCGTCGAAGCCGAGGCCGGATCGGTCCTGGACCATCATCTTGAACCCTCCTCCGGTGCCGAGGCCCCGGACGGGGGGAGGCGGGATGACGAACACCTGGGCCCCGGCGATCGAGGCCATCTTGCCCCGAAGCTCGCCGAGGATCGCGTCGTGCTCCACGCCCTCACCGATCCGCTTGGGGAACGGGTCGAGCGTGACGAAGACGGCCGCCGCGTTGGAGCTGTTCACCCGGGTGGCCCCGGAGAAGCCGGCGAAGGCCACGGCCCCGCCCACCCCCTTGGTGTCTCGGGCCAGGAAGACGATCCGACGCGTGACCTCGTCCGTCCGGGAGAGGGAGGCGCCGTCGGGCAGCTGGGCGGCGACGATCAGGTAGCCCTGGTCCTGGGCCGGGATGAACCCCGCCGGCACCGACCGGAACCCGTAGCCGGTGGCGACCATCAGGCCGACGTAGAGGATCAGCGCCAGGGCGGCACCCCTGATCACCCGCTTGAGCAGGAAGACGTAGGCGGCGGTCGATCGGTCGAGCGACCAGTTGAACGCCCGGAAGAACCAGCCGAGCAGCAGGTTCCAGAGCCGGTCGAACGGGTCCGGCCTGGCGTCCCGCCGCTTCAGCAGCAGGGCGCAGAGGGCCGGGCTGAGCGTGAGCGAGACGAAGGTCGAGATGGCGACGGAGACGGCGATCGTCAGCGCGAACTGCCGATAGAACTGGCCGCTGATCCCCGAGAGGAACGCGGTGGGCACGAACACGGCGATCAGGACCAGCGTGGTGGCGATCAACGCTCCGCTGATCTCGTCCATCGACCTCCGGGTCGCCTCCCGGGGGGAGAGGCCGTCGTCGATGTTCCGCTCCACGTTCTCGACCACCACGATCGCGTCGTCGACCACCGTGCCGATCGCCAGCACCAGGCCGAACAGCGACAGGTTGTTCAGGGAGAACCCGAGCACCTGCATCGCCGCGAACGTGCCCACGAGCGAGACGGGGATGGCCGCCAGCGGGATGATCGTCGCCCGCCAGCTCTGGAGGAAGATCAGGACGGTCAGGGCCACCAGGCCGGCGGCGATGAAGAGCGTCTCGAAGACCTCGTCGATCGAGTCCTGGATATACTGGGTCGGGTTGTAGATGAGCCGGTGGACCAGCCCCGGCGGGAAGTCGGCCGACAGCGATTCGAGGGCCTTGATGACGTTCTCGGCCGTCTCGACCGCGTTGGAGCCCGGCTGCTGGAAGACGACCACGGCGACGGCCTGGTCCTCATTCAAATAACTGTTGACCGAGTAGTCCCAGGCCCCCAGCTCGACCCGGGCCACGTCGCCCACCCGGACGAGGCGGCCTCCCTCCCCGGTGCGGACGATCACGTCGGCGAACTGCTGGGGGTCTGTGAGGCGGCCGAGCGTGTTCACCGGCAGGAGCAGTTCGTTCTCCGGCCCGATCGGCGATCGGCCGATGGCGCCCGCGGCGACCTGGACGTTCTGGGATTGCAGGGCCTGGACCACCTGCCCGGCCGTCATCCCCAGCGACGCGAGCTTGTCGGCGTCGAGCCAGACCCGGATGCTGTACTCGCGGGCGCCGAAGATCCGGACGTCCCCCACGCCCTCGACCCTGGCCAGCACGTCCCGGACCCGGAGCAGGCCGTAGTTGCTGATGTAGAGCTGGTCATAGGTCTCGTCGGGGGAGGTCAGGTGGGCCACGAGCAAGAGGTCGGGAGACTGCTTGCGGGTGGTGATCCCGATCCGACGGACCTCCTCCGGCAGCCTCGGTTCGGCCACGGCCACCCGGTTCTGCACCAGCACCTGGGCCACGTCGAGGTCGGTGCCCAGCTCGAAGGTGATGGTCAGGGTCATGGAGCCGTCGTTGGCCGACTGCGACTCCATGTACATCATGCCCTCGACGCCGTTGACCTCCTGCTCCAGGGGCGTCGCCACCGTGCTGGCGATCACGTCGGGGGAGGCGCCGGGGTACTGGGCCGAGACGACTACCGTCGGCGGGGCGACGTCGGGGTACTGGGCCACCGGCAGGCTCACGAACGCCAGGCCGCCGACGATCGTGATGACGATCGAGAGGACGGCGGCGAAGATCGGCCGGTCGATGAAGAAGTGCGCGAACGACCTCACGGGGCGTACCTCCTGCCGGCGGCGAAGCCGACGGCGCCGGCGTTCGGGGGATAGCCCCCTTCGGCGGGCATCTCGCGGGCCCAGAGCTCCTCGTCGACCTCGATGGCCCCCGGCTCCGCCCTGACCTCGACGCCGTCCCGGACCGCCTGGATCCCCTCGATGATGACCCGGTCCTCCGGACCGACGCCGTCTCTGACGATCCGGAGCCCGGCCACGGCCCGGCCGATCTCGACCTGTCGGCGTCGGGCCTCGCCCTCGTCGGAGACGAGGAAGACGAAGGTCTGCGACTGGTCCCGCACGATCGCCCCGTCGGGCAGAAGGGTCGCCCGATAGCGGGGGCTCCCCGGCAGCCGGACCTTGGCGAAGAGGCCGGGGGTCAGGACGCCCTCCGGGTTGGGGAGGATCGCCCTCCCCCGCATCGTCCCCGTGAACTGATCGACCCGGTTGTCGACGAAGTCCATCGTGCCCGGGTGGGGGAAGCCCTCCTCGTCGGCGAGCTGGACGGAGATCGGGGTGGCGAACTCCCGGGAGCTGGGGCGGGTGCCCTCCTGGGACTGCCGGACGTACTTGAGGTAGTCCCGCTCATTGGCGTCGAAGTAGACGTGGATCGGGTCGAGGGAGACGATGGTCGTCAGCATCGTGGCCTGGCCGGCCTCGCCGTTGACGAGGTTCCCCTCGGTGATCAGGTGTCGGCCGATCCGGCCGGAGACGGGGGCCTCGATCGTGCAGAACTCCACGTCCAGCTCGGCGGCCTCCAGGGCGGCCTCGGCCGCGGCGACGTCGGCCTCGGCCTGGCGGACCTGGCTGGCCTTGATGTCGTACTCCTCCTGGGTCTCGGCGTTGCGGCGGACGAGCTGGGCCGACCGGTTCTGCTCGCGACGGGCCAGCTCCAGCTGCGCCTGCGCCTGCTCGACTCGGGCCCGTGCCTGATCCCGGGTGGCCTCGTAGGGGCGGGGGTCGATCGTGAAGAGCAACTCCCCCTCGTCCACCAGGTCCCCATCCTTGAAGTGGATCTCGTCGAGGTAGCCCCCCACCCGGGCCCGGACCTCGACCTCCTGAACGGCCTGGAGCCGACCCGTGAAGTAGTCCCACTCGGTCACGTCGCGTGCCATCGGCTCGGCCACCACCACCGAGGGCGGCGGCATGGCCGGTGACGGCGCGGCTTCCCGGCAGCCGGCGACCCCGGCCAACAGGCCGAGGGCGAGCCCGGCCCACGCGATTCGATCCCGGAAATTCATGATCGTCTGGTCCTCGATCCCGCCTGATCTCTCCCGAGGCCCCGTGCGGACTCCCCGCCCCGGCCGGCCTCCGTCATCCCCCGACCGACGACGGTTCTCTCACCGGGGAATCGATGTCGGCCCGCTCGTCGCCGCCGATGGCCGTGCGAGGACCGGTCCCATTCGGTGCCGCCCCGATCCGGAGCCGCCCGGGGAGGCCAGGGTTCGCACGGAGCGGGATCCCGAAGGAGCGGAGGGCGGCCCGTCCCGGCCCGCAGGACCTCCTCGGCCCGGTCGCGACCGCGACCTCCGTGGACGAGGGGCGGGTCCAGGGACCGCGGCCGGGACGAGGCCGAGTCGAGCGGTGAGGCCCGACGCCGACCGATCCCATCGGTTTCATCGAACCCGTATTTCGATCGCTCATGGGAGGTCACTGCCCTGCACTCAGGAAGAACCCGCCCCTCGCCAGGGGCGGACGCCGAACGGGATCGCCCATCCGGAGGGGTTCCGAGGACGAATCGATGACTCAGTTCGGACCCGACCCGACCGGGCATCTCGCCGAAAGGCCGGATCAGCCGGGTCCCCGGAGGACCGTCCGGAACATGACGTCGATGAAGATCCGCAGCGGCCGGGGGCTCTGGAGGGTCTTGGCCCTCAGGAGCGACCCCTGCCAGCCGTCGGTCAGCAGCTCGGCCAGGGCCCGGGCGTCGAGCTCGGCGGGCAACTCGCCCAGCCCCCTGGCTTCCTCCAGGCAGGAGGCGACCCGGACGGTCCAGGCGTCGAACGCCTCCGAGAGCCGGCGGCGGAACGTCTCGCTCTGCTCGGCCAGCTCCTGGCTCAGCTTGCCCACCAGGCAGCCGCTCCGGCATCGGTCCCCCTCGAACCGCTCGGCGGCCGCCTCGAAGTAGCGTCTCAGGCGGACCAGGGGCTCGATCGCTCGATCCTCCAACGCCGCCTCCAACGCCCGGTCCGACTCCTCGACGAAGGAGTCGACCACCGCCAGGCCGAAGTCTTCCTTGCTGCCGAAGTAGTAATAAAACGAGCCTTTCGGCACCCCGGCCGCCTTCAACACCGCGTCCAGCCCGGCGCCACTGTAACCCTTCTCGAGGAAGACCCGACGTCCGACCTCCAGCAACGCCTCCCTGGTTTTCTCCCGATCGCCCATCGTCCCCTCCCGGGGGCCAGGCCCCCGTTCCCTGGCCTCATAATAGACCGGTCGTCTAGTCCGTCAAGGGCCGGGCCGACCGGAGGTCCGGCGGCACGACCGGGAGGCCGATCATCCGATCTTCACCGCTTCGTGATACCATCCGGATCGAGCCCGGGGCCACCGGCAGGACCCGTGGGGAATCGACGTAACCCAGAGGCAGACACCGTGACTCGCATCCGACTGGGCCGAATGGCCGTCCTGCTCGCCCTGGCGGCACCCGCTTCCGAGGCCTCGACTGCGGCACAGGACGCGCCGAGGCAGGACACGCCGAGGACTGCCACCGGCGTCGTCTTCCACGATCGAGACCGAGACGCCGAGCGGGACGATGACGAGGAGGGGGTGCCCGGCGTCAAGGTCTCCAACGGCCGGGAGATCGTGGCCACCGACCCCGAGGGGCGATACGAATTGCCCGTCGACGACGACACCATCCTCTTCGTGATCAAGCCGCGGGGCTGGATGACCCCGGTCAACGGGGACAACTTGCCCCGGTTCTACTACGTCCACAAACCGGAAGGCTCCCCCCAGTCCCGCTTCCCCGGCGTCGGTCCGACCGGCCCCTTGCCCGGCTCGGTCGACTTCGCGCTCTCCCCCCAGGCCGAGCCGGAGGTCTTCCGGGCCCTGTTCTTCGGCGACCCGCAACCGAGGGACGTCAAGGAGGTCGAGTACTTCGCCCACGACGTGATCGAGCCGATCCTCGGCGAGGGGATCGACGCCTCCTTCGGCGTCACCCTGGGGGACATCGCCTTCGACGACCTCTCGGTCATGGAACCCCTGAACCGGGCGATCGCGCTGATCGGCATCCCCTGGTACAACGTCATCGGCAACCACGACCTGAACTACGAGGCGGCCGACGACGCGCACTCCGACGAGACCTTCGAGCGTATCTATGGCCCCTCCTACTACGCCTTCGACCACGGGCCGGTCCACTTCCTCGTGCTCGACGACGTCACCTGGTTCGTCCCCGAGGGCGAGGGCCGGGGCCGCTACAAGGGCGGCCTGGGCGACCGGCAGATGGACTTCATCCGCAACGACCTGGCCATGATCCCCGAGGACCAGCTCGTCGTGCTGATGATGCACATCCCGCTCGTCGACGTCGAGGACCGCCACGAGCTCTACCGGCTGATCGAGAAACGCCCCTTCTCCCTCTCCGTCTCGGCCCACACCCACTACCTCGAACACCTCTTCATCGGCGAGGAGGACGGCTACCGGGGCGAGCAACCGCACCACCACGTCGTCAACGTGACCGTATGCGGGAGTTGGTGGGGGGGCGCCCCCGACGAATTGGGGATCCCCCACACCACCATGAGAGACGGCGCCCCTAACGGCTACTCGATCTTGACCTTCGACGGCCAGACCTATGACATCGAGTTCCGGGCCGCCAGACGCCCCGCAGACCACCAGATGACCATCTTCGCCCCCGAGGAAATCTCCTCCTCCGAGTCCGGCGAAACCGAGGTGCTGGTCAACGTCTTCAACGGCTCGGACAAGTCCGTCGTCGAACTGGCGTTCGGCGACGACGGGGAATGGACGCGACTGCCTCGCGTCGCCGCCGAGGACCCCTTCTACCGACGGATGAAGGACCTGGAATCCGGAGAGAATCCTCCCCCGGGCCGGCGCCTCCCCGACGTGATCAAGTCTCCCCACCTCTGGCGCGGTACCCTCCCGGTAGGCCCCGAGGCGGGCACCTACCCGATCCGGGTCCGGACGATCGACCAGTTCGGCAAGATCTATGAAGACCGGCGGATCATCCGGATCCGCTGACCCGGTTCGCTCCGCAGGCCGGTGTCATCCGAGTTCGCATGGCCCCGGCCCTCCCCCCCGACCGCCTCTCATCGCCGGCCCCGGGCAACCCCGTTCGAGCTACCGTCTTGAAGTGGCTTTCCCCGACGGCTATGATGATTCTTCACCGCGAGCGAGATTCACATCGCGTCGCCCTCCTAGCTCAATTGGCAGAGCAGCTGACTCTTAATCAGCGGGTTGAAGGTTCGAGTCCTTCGGGGGGCACTCCAGAACCCCGTCACGGAAACGTGGCGGGGTTTTTTCGTATCTTCATGTCGCCAAAGCCATTTCCGTAGCCGATTCCGACAGCTTGCGGCGATTGCGACGGCCCAATCTTGCCCCCTCGTTCCCGCCGTGCGCAAAATGTGTTGCGCGAAGTGTTGCGCTGGCTGGTCGGGAGGTCGGGGCCATGTCGAGCCGGTTGCCCATCCGCAAGTTCATCAAGGTCTGGATCAAGAAGCGGAAGAACAACCGCCTGAAGGACGGCAGCCGCACCACCAGCTACACGCTTGAGTGGGTGGAATTCGGGCGACGGCGCTTCCAGTCCCTCGGCAAGCATGCATCCGCCACCTACGCCCGCCAGGCCGCCGCCGACCTGGAGAAGGAACTCAACGCCCCCGACCGGCGCGAGAGCCTCGACCCGATCACCTGGGACGACTTCCAGAAGAAGTACCTCGATACCCACTACCCCGGCCACGACCTGCCCCCGGCGGGACGCAAGGAGGCCGAACGCGCCTGGGGCAAGAGCCTCAAGTCGATGCTCGGGGAGCGGCGGGTCCTGAAGGACTTCGGGCGGATCGCCCAGCCGGGCTGGTGCCACGAGATTGCGGGCGATGTCCGGGAGACCTACGTCCAGAAGCGGCTGGTTGAGGTCCCCTCGGCCGATAGCGTCAACGCCGACCTCCGGCTCCTGCGGCTGTTCTTCAACGTCCTGGAGGACTGGAAACACCGCCCGGAGGATTCGAACCCCTTCTCCGGGCGGGGGCGGGCCAGCGTGGGCGCGAGACAGAAACGTGCCAAGCAGCGGATCATGGAGGCGAAGCCCAAGCACTTCACTCGGCAGCAGATCGTCGCCCTGCTCGACCAGGCTGACCGGGAGGTCGCCGAGCGGCCGGAGGACTGGGGTCGCCGCCGGCTCCAGGCCCTCGTCTACTTCGCCGCCTACACCGGGGCGCGGATCGGCGAGGTACTGCACCTGGAATGGGACGAGATCGACTGGGAGGCGGGCATCGCCTGGCTGAACTTCAAGATCGAGCACGATCTCAAGACCGAGGGCGCGGCCGCCCCCATTGGGCTACCCGACGCCCTGATCGACAATCTCCGTGACTGGGAGCGACACCGGACGTGCCGCTGGGTCTTTCCGAACGCGAAGCAGAAGCCCTGGGTCACGAGCACGCCGGGCTACAAGCCGCTCGACCAACTCAAGGCCCTGGCCGGGCGGGCGGGCATCGACCATGCGACATGGAAGATGTTCCGCCACTCGATGACGACCCACGCCAAGCAGTGGTTCGGACTGTCTGCCGAGCAGGTCAAGTCGCAGCTACGCCACACGACTACCGAGACCCAGAAACACTATGACCAGCACGACAAGGAGAACCTGCGGGCAATGGTCCGAGGGCTCGACTTCCGTCGGTGATGTCAGCGGCGCCCACGGCCCCGCTTCCGCAGTTCCTCCTCGGCAGTCGGGATGATTCGGCTGGAGGCGAAGTCCCGCAGATCGACGATGGCGTAGACGAATCCCCGCTGATTGCCGACCTGGACCGCCCTGATCTTCCGGGCTTTCCGGAGGTGATCCAGTGCCTCCGACGTGATCCCCAGGAAAGCGGCGGCGTCCTGGGGGGAGAGGAACTCCGGCGGCACGGGGAGGGGGCGTTGGACAAGGCCGAGATGCTGGTCGAGGAAGCGATCAACCTGATCCTCGCAGAGGCGAATGGCGCCGTCGGGCCAGCGGAGAGGCCGCAGGCCGAGGCCGAGGAGTTGCTCGAACTGCTCCACGGTGATCTGGAAGTGATCGCAGAATTGCTCGACCGTCCAGACCCGACCAACGCCCTTCCGCCCCACGGGACGCAGGAACTCAAGCGTCTCGCCCTCCTCCAGGACGTGATCCTCACCGACTTGCTCGCCGTCAACGAACGTCGTCGCCCCGGGGGCGATGTTCAGGGAATCACGCAGATTCGACCGCACTCAGGAGACCGTCCTCCCCCGGATGGGGAGATTCTGTTCGTTCGCCCCCTGGACACAGCGGACGCATTCTCCGGTTGCCCCCATTGGTTCCTGGGCCACACGAGGCCCGATCCTGCCCCCCACTCGACCGCTCGTGATCACGCCTCGGCTCCGTCGATGCCCAGGACCTCCTCCATCCCCAACCATGATGGTAGAGGGGACCCGGCAGGTTGTAAACCGATCCCAGTGGCCCCGGCCTCGGGGATGTCGTCCGTGCGAAACCATCACGATGGGGCGAGCGGCTCGCCCCCCCATTCCGACAGGCCCAGTTTCCTGGCGACCTCGGCATCCTCGACCGGATACACCCCCTCCCTGGGGGTGACCAGCCGCTCGAACGGAGAGGCGGCATGGGCACGCTGCTCCCGGACGAACCCCGTGATGTCCTCGATCTCCATCGCCCACTCCTCGACATAGCGGGACAGGGCCTCGCCCCGGAGCCCAAGCTGGATCGCCCGCCGTTGGAGCGGCTGCCCCGAAGGCCCGTGGTCCGGGTCCCACTGGAGCCGCACGTCCGAGCGGGCCACGGCCTCCTTCCACGCCGCCTCGGTGCCGTAGACCTCGGGGCAGGAGGAGGAGTGGACGGCCAGCCGGAGCACCTCGTCGAAGCCGGACCGACTCAGCCGGATGGCCAGGACGACCTCCTGGTCCGGCTTGGTCGCCCAGCCGCAACGGTACATCATCCAGAGGAAGTTCGGCTTGATCCAACTCATCCGGCCCAGGCTGAACCCGCCGCCGAGGCGGCCGTGCCGGGCGGCGAAGTGCCCGATCCCCGGGCAGAATGCCTGGTAGACGACGACCGAGCCGGCGTCGTGCTGGGCCAGGATGTGGCGTCCGGAACGGGGCCAGCGGGCCTGCTGCTCCAGGTAGGGCTCGGTGTCCAGGATCATGGGTCGCATCTCCCCGTCCCGGTGCAGTCGGATCGCCCGCTTGCATGACCCATGGATAGACTGCGACCGTGACCTCTTGGTTCGGCGCCTCGGCAGTTCCCGAGGGCGGCATCTTGGTCCAGCCAGGTCTGGTAGGATGCAAGTCATCGTGGCGGATCGACTCGGACCGGCCGGACATGAGCCCGGAGCCCTCACCCCATGCCTGGCCGGCGATCCCCGATGGCGCCGGGGAGGCGGTGCGGTGGTCGGCGGATCGCTACCTGCGGATGATCTGGGCCGAAGGGGACGGGGCATGAACTCCGCTCCCCGAAGTCGGCGAACTACCCTGAACCGGCTCGCCCTGCTCGGCCTGACAGTGGTGCTTGGGATCGGCTCCCGCCGCTTCGGCGACTCCTTCCCGGGTTTCGTGGCAACTTATGCCGGGGATACCCTCTGGGCGACGGCGGCGTTCCTGGGGCTCGGTCTGTTCCTGCCCAGGGCCTCGACGAGGAATGTCGCCGCCCTGGCGTTGCTCGTCTCCGTAATGGTCGAGGTCGGCCAGTTGTTCCACGCCCCCTGGCTCGACACGATCCGCAGGACGACCCTCGGCGGGCTCGCCCTGGGCCACGGCTTCCTCTGGTCCGACCTGGCCTGCTATGTCGTCGGTGTCGGCCTGGGCGCGGGGATCGAGGCGATCTGGAGGTTGCAGGCGTACTCAAGCAAAGGCATCAGTCGGGTGTGAGCGGAATGCCGACTGGGCCGGCTACTCGCTGATGTCCTCGCCTTGGAGGTCGGCCCGGTACGAGGGTACGTCCCGCTGGGTTAATAACCGGTGTGGATGCGAGCGGAGGGGCCGGCGGTCGACCCTGGGCTTTGGCTAATTCGGGGGGCAGGCAGGCCATCCGGACAGGGAGCGCCGTTCGCCACTCAAGGGTACGTCGTAACACCAGTTGATAGCGACCGTCGTCTCGGCGTTGTCGGTTCGTGTACTCGCTGCCTGGAATCCTTTCCTACGGCCCGCGCCACCAGTGGAATCCTTGCCACAAGATATAGCGACAATCAATTATTTCACAATCCATAGAGACTAAGAGGCTCCGGCCGGGCTGAGTAGAACAGACAACCGGGCCGGCTTGATAACCCAACAGGAGTTGCATTTCGGGGAAATTGCCGTTGGTAATAGCCCCGGCGAAAGTTGGGTCCCCTCAGTCCCCGTCGACATCGAGCCTCGGATACACGGGCCCACGGGCGGCATAAGTCTCGATGGCGGGACTCCTCCGACGCGACGGGCCACTGGCATCGTTTAAGATGTCCTCGGCGCCCGGCTCGCCCGGCTGGCATCCCGGAGCCATCCCCCGATCAACATCCTCAAAAGCACGAACCAGCGATGAGGCATCCCACCCGATGGCGACCCGCATCCCTGCTCTCTTCCCGGCGATCTTCCTCGGCCTCATGATCGGCTCCGCAGCGGCCCGTGACGCTTCCGGAACGGATGATCCGGCGCCGGAGATGGACCCCGCATCGGCCGGGGCGATTGTCATCCGGGACCAGCCAGGCTGGCCCGTGGTCTTCGAGATGGGCCTCGGGGACACCTACAACCTCTGGTGGCCCTCGGGCGACGGCCCCGTCGAGCGGACCGTCCGGCTGGTCTCCGTCGCCGAGCACTGGGAGACCGATCTCTGGATCGAGGACAACGACCGCCGTGAGACGCTCCGGATGGCCGAGGTGGTCGTCGAGGTCGATGGGGTCCGGGCGACCCTGCTTGCCCGGCCCCACCAGATGCCGGTGGTCGTCAACGGCCTGCGGCTCTATGTCGAGGCCACCCGCACCTGGGCCACCGAGGCCCGGATCGAACCACTGGCCTGGCGGGGCGGCGACGTGCGGCTCTCTGCGGTGGCCGAAGGGGAGCCCTGGGGGCCCGAGGACCTGCGTTTCCCGATCGGGGAGTATCGCTGGCGCTCGGCCTCCTATAACAACACCTGGCTGTCACTGGTCCCCTACAACCTCCTCTACTACCACCGGGGCGAGGAACTCGGCGCCATCCCCGGCCGGCTGCCGGTGGTCGCACTGACGGGCGGCACCGTCGTCGTCGCCCCGCCGCCCGGCGGCGACGGTGACTCGAACTACCTGGCGATCGAGGCGCCGTCCGGGATGCGGGTGCTCTACGCGCACATGGACATCGAGACGATCGACCCGGCCCTCGTCGTCGGGACCGAGGTGGAGGCCGGGCGGGTGCTGGGCCGAACCGGCATGACCCGGGACGGGCGCAAGTCGCAGGTGCGCGACCACCACCTGCACGTCGAGCTGCAATACGGCCGGACGAACCTGAGCACCTACCCGTTCCTGGTCGAGGCATACCTGCGGGACTACGACGACCCATCGCTCGCCGTCGCCGGCGGCTACCACTTCGGCCTGCCGGGTCAGACGATCCGGCTGGATGGGAGCCGGAGCCTCGCCCGCCAGGGTCGGGAAATCGCTGAACACACCTGGCGCCTGCACGACGGTCGGGAGGTCCACGGCCCGGTGGCCGAGGTCCGCTACGACCGCCCGGGGCTGTACAGCGAGACGCTGGTCGTCCGCACCGCCGACGGCGCCGAGGACCGGGACCACGCCCAGGTGCGCATCTACGACCCGGGGCGGGGTCGGCGGATGGCCTTCGGCTGGTTCTACCATGCCCCGGTGCGTGGCATCCGGCCCGGCGACGAGGTGACGTTCGAGAACCGGCTGGTCCGGGCCGGTGAGGATGTGCGGATCGACTTCGGCGACGGGTCGGAGCCCGAGGCGATCCGGGACCTCGCCCGCCATGCGTACCGGGGGCCGGGGCGCTACGAGGCGGTCCTGCGGGGGACCGGGCCGGGCGAGGAGCCGGTGGAGGTGCGGATGGAGGTGGTCGTCGAGGGGCCGTAGCTGGCCCTCCTCGTGCGACGGCATCCCTGCTCCAGACCGGCCGTGGCGACCCCTCGGCAGCCGACCGAGCCGATGGATCGCATCCATCCGGGACCGCATCCCGAACCCTCGCCCGCTGCGGCGGGTCTCCTGGGCAGGGCGGCGAACGCCGTCCCGGTCGAGATACGGAGGTCCCCATGAGCACGCTGGTCGTCGAGGTCTGCGAGGTCAAGGCCGTCCATCCGCATCCCAACGCCGACGCCCTGGAGTTCATCACCGTCAAGGGCTGGCAGGTCATCGTCCAGAAGGCCCTGGCCCTGAAGCCCGGCGACCGGGTGGTCTACTTCCCTCCCGACACGGTGATGCCCCAGGAGCTTGCCGAGCGGCTGGGCATCGCCAAGTACTTGGCGCCGCTGCCCCGGGAGATCGACGACAGCCGCAAGCCGGGGCTGCGGGTCCGGGCCGCTCGGCTGCGAGGCCAGCCCAGCTACGGGACGATCGACCACGCCGTCGATCCGGCCTGGGAGGTCGGCCGGGACGTGCGGGAGCACTACGGCGTCACCAAGTTCGAGCCGCCGGTGCGGCCGACCGACGGCGATTCCCCGCCGCCGATCCCGTCGTTCCACCGCTACACCGACATCGAGAACATCCGCAACTTCCCCGACGTGCTCGTGCCGGGCGAGGAGGTGGTCATCACCGAGAAGCTGCACGGCAAGAACTGCCGCCTGGGCCTGGTGCGGGTCGCCGACGAGGCGGGCGAACGATTCGAGTTCGTGGCCGGCTCCAACGACGTGCGCCGCAGGCCGGTGGACGCCAAGGGAAGGCCCTCTGACTTCTGGTTGCCGATGACTGAGGCGGTGAAGGGCCTGCTGGGACACGTCAGCGAGGGCCAGCGGAGTGTCGTTCTCTTCGGCGAGTTGTACGGCAGCAGGGTGCAGGACATGGCCTACGGGATGGCCAACGGCGCCAAGGGGTTCCGGGCCTTCGACCTCGCCGTGGACGGCACGCACCTCGGCCACGACGAGAAGGCGGCCCTGCTGGGTCGATTCGGCATCGAGGCGGTGCCGGTGCTGTACCGGGGGCCGTTCTCGTGGGAGGTCGTCGAGGAGCACACCTACGGGCCGACGACGATGTGCCCGCCGGAGGATGCCGGCCGGTTCGCCGGGCGGGAGGGCTGCGTCGTGGTGCCGGTCCGGGAGCGATACGATGCCACCCTGGGCGGCTCGGGTCGGGTGATCCTCAAGTCGATCTCGGCGGACTACCTGGCCCGCAAGGGCGGCACCGACGAGCACTGAGGGTCGGGCGAGGGGCCGTCGCCCTCGCCCGATCCCGACCAGGGGGGCAGGCATGAACCGGAACATGATCGTCACGGGCGGCTGGTCGAACGACGAGGCGCGCACCCTCTACGAGGCGGGCTGGCCGGGGGAGCCGGAGGTCCGTCGGCGGTACAAGGCCGGCGAGCAGTGCGGCGGCTGCTCGTACTATGCCAAGTTCAACTCCGACTGGGGCCTCTGCTGCCACCCCGCCTCCCGGCACCGCCTGGAGACCGTCTTCGAGCACTTCACTTGTCCGGTGCAGGTTAACGAGGGCTGGGGGCCGCACAGCTTCTCCGACGATTTGGACTTCCACTGCCGTTGCCAAGGGGAGCCGTTGCCCGATCGGGGCGATCCCGGGGAGGGGACAGTAACGTGAGGCCCCGGGACGATTCGCACCATACCACCGTTCCGGCTTCGTATGCCCGATCGGCGAACGCCCACGAGGCTGATTCGGGCCTCGATGGGCGTTTGCGCGTCGTGACTGGGCTGCGATCTCACCGCTTCACCCAGAGGACCTCGGTCCGGCGGGTGTCCTTGCAGTGATTCGAGGACGAGCAGCGGACCTCCTTCTCGTGGCGTACCCAGCCGGGGGCTCCGGTCAGGCACCCATCGTAGAGGTCGCTGGGATACCCGGAGATCGCCACGGAGCAACGGCACCTGAGCAGGCGTCTGAGCAACGCTTCGTGGTCGGGTTCGGACATCTCGCGAATGCCGTAGTTGTGGACCGTACGGCGAGTCGCATGTAGGTAGGGCGGGTCGAGGTAGAGGACGACGCCCTCCTCGTCGATCTCGTCGATCAGGCCCAGGGCGTCTCTCTGGCTGAGGTGGACGCCTTTGAGCCGCGCGTGGAAGGCAGGCAACTCCTCGCATGCCGAGAGCAGGGCCGAGAGGGACTCGGGCATCGAACGGCGGTAACGGGACGAGGTGACGACCGATGAGGTATCCCCGTTCCGACCGATCTTCTTCAACACGAAGAAGAGGCCGGCGGCGACGGACGGGTCCTGCTCGGCCTTGTACCGCTCCTTGAGATGGCGGTAGGTCTCCTTGACCCGGGTGTTGTCGTCGTCCAGGTCGAGCGGAGCCCAGAGATGCGACAACTCTGAGCAGGCTTCGTCAGCAACTCTCCGTATTACCTGGAAGGAACCCGGGTCCTGGAGTTGCTCGAAGAACCGCATGACCTCGGGGTCGAGGTCGTTGAGCCATTCTCGCCCGGCCTTGGGCCGGTTGAAGAGTACGGAGGCGCCCCCGGCGAAGAGTTCGGCGTAGGATCGGCCCTCGGGAAGGAGCCCCACGATCCACGGTGCCAGCGGGGCCTTGCCTCCGTAATGCTTCAGCGGCACCGGTTTCTTGACCACGTTACCCGACCGGAAGGTCTTGCGTTGCGGCGTAGCGCGACGGGGTTCGATCCCCAGGGTCGGAGCACCATGAGGGTACTCTGATGTGACGGCGGGAAGGTGGTCGACGACGCCGACTTCTGGTAATCCTCCTCGATCCCGAAGCATCCAGGAGGATCGCCATGACCGCCGCCCAGGAACTCTCCATCGCCCACCACTTCGCCGAGTTGACCGACCCCCGGATCGACCGCTCCCGCCTCCACGAACTCCTCGACATCATCGCCATCGCCATCTGTGCGGTCGTCGCCGGGGCCGCCTCCTGGGACGACATCGAGGACTTCGGCAACGCCAAGCTCGCCTGGCTGAGCACCTTCCTGGACCTGCCCAACGGCATCCCCTCGCACGACACCTTCCGCCGCCTCTTCGAGCGGCTCGACCCCGACGAGTTCCAGCGGGGCTTCCTCGGCTGGATCGAGGCGCTGCACGAGGCGACCGAGCGGCAGGTCGTCGCCATCGACGGCAAGGCCCTCCGACGCTCCTTCGACCGGGCCAGGGGGAAATCGGCCCTCCACATGGTCCATGCCTGGGCCACGGCCAATCACCTGCTGCTGGGCCAGGTCGCCGTGGACGAGAAGTCCAACGAGATCACCGCCATCCCCGGGCTGCTGGAGATGCTCTCGATCGCCGGGGCGATCGTCACCATCGACGCCATGGGGTGCCAGAAGGAGATCGCCCGCACGATCCGGGGCCGCAAGGCCGACTACGTCCTGGCGTTGAAGGCTAACCACGAGCACCTCTTCGAGCAGGTCGTGGCGTTCTGGGACGGGGTCAGTCCCCGGCTGATGAGGGGGCCGGAGATCGGCTACCACCGGGAGTGGTCCGAGGGCCACGGGCGGGACGAGTTCCGCCGGTACTGGGCGACCTCGGACCTCTCCCGGCTGAAGGGCCGAGAGGAGTGGGAGGGCCTGCGGAGCGTGGTGATGATCGAGGCCGAGCGGTTCATCGGCGACAAGTTGAGCGTGGAGACGAGGTACTACCTCAGCAGCCTGGAGAATGACGCCAAGCTGTTGAACGAGGCCGTCCGGAGCCATTGGGCCGTAGAGAACTCGCTGCACTGGGTCCTGGACGTGACGTTCGACGAGGACCGGAGCCGGATCAGGAAGGAGAACGCCCCGGAGAACTTTGGGCTGCTGCGTCGGCTGGCGTTGTGCCTGCTGAAGAAGGAATCCACCTCCAGGCGAAGTATCAAAGGGAAGCGACTGCAAGCTGCCTGGGACGATGGCTACCTGCAACGAGTATTGTGCGGAAATGCCGAAAATTAGGTGCGTTTGCCCTGGTTCGATCCCCTCGCCGCCCGTCAATCGGCGGTGGTCGGGTTCAGCGAATTCGAAGACCTGACGACGCGATCCGTCGGGCCGGTCGATCGTCAACGAGACCGGGCAATACTCCGAGTTGGCCGCCCAGGTCGAGCGGGCAATTCGCTCGGCGAACGACTCAGGTCGCTCGCCGGCACGGAGCATGGCCTGGCTCTCGATAGAGATGGAGTGCTCCTCCGTCCACCACCCCTCTACGGGTATCTCCCAGGAGGCGGTCCTGGAGATCGCATCGACCACGGGGTCGATTCGGCCGGCCGAGATGCCCGTGACCTCGGCCTCGATCGTGTAGTAGCTGGTCAGCATTGCTGAGTCCCTTCGTTTGCACGACATCGTGCGTTGTGCCGCCTTCGGGGCGGCCAGGCCATTCCCTTGAAGACTCCTCCCGAGCCTCCTGTTGATTGATAGGTTATGAGCTCGACTGGTGCAGATTTCGCGGGCCCGCCTCGGCGGTAGCATGGGGAGTTGAACCGGCTTCCCACGGCCACCGACCGAGGAGGGACCCGCCATGATCCTACCACCCGAGGCCGGGCCGCTGCTGCAGGCCCTCGGCCCCGCCTTCACCCGGCCGACCTTCGCCCGCTTCGTCGTCCTGCTTGGCGCCGCCATCCTGACCGCCGGGCGTCGCACCGTCGCCAACCTGCTGAGGACGGCCGCGCCCCTGGCCTCCGGCCATATCACGACCTATCGGCGCGTCCTCTCCTCGGCCTCGTGGTCGGTGATTCAGCTGGCCTGCGGCCTCACCCGGCTGGTCCTGACGCTCGTGCCCGCCGACCGCCCCGCCCCCCTGGTCGGCGACGATACGGTCGAGAGCCATCCCGGCCGCAAGGTCTACGGCAAGGCCCGGCACCGCGACCCGGTCCGCTCCAGCCACGGATACACCGCCTGGCGGTACGGCCGCAGGTGGGTCGTGCTCGCCGTGCTGGTCCGCTTCCCCTGGGCCACCCGCCCCTGGGCCCTGCCGGTGCTCGTCGACCTGTATCGCTCGGAGGAGGATGACCGGGCCCGCCGCCGCCCGCATCGCACGCCGGCGCAGGTCATGGCCACGCTGCTGCGCGTGATGCTGCTGCGGTTCCCGGAGCGGCGGTTCGTCTTCGTCGGCGACGCCGGCTACGGCGCCCACGAACTGGCCCGGTTCGCCCGCCGCCATCGGGGCCGCTTGACGCTGGTCAGCAAGCTCCACCCCGAGGCCAACCTGTTCGACCCGCCCCCGCCGTACCGGGGCATCGGTCGGCCGCCGGTCAAGGGCGCCCGGCGTCCCAAGCCGAGCCAGGCGTCGGCCGCCGCCGAGCTGCGGACCGAGACGGTCGCCTGGTACGGCGGCGGGGAGCGGTCGGTGGGGGTCGCCCACGGTACGGGCCACTGGTACAAGGCGGGCGGGGGGCTGGTCGAGATCGCCTGGGTCTTCGTCCGGGATCAGACCGGGACGCATCGCGACGAGTACTTCTTCAGCACCGATCCGGGCATTAGCCCGGTGGCGATGGTCGAGGCGTACACCGGCCGCTGGAACCTGGAGACGACCTTTCAAGAACTCCGCTGCCACCTCGGGCTGGAGACGACTCGGGGCTGGTGCCGGCGGACGGTCCTGCGGGCGGCGCCGTGCCTGTTCGGCCTGTATACAGTCGTGGCCTTGCTGTATCAGGCGCTGCCGGAATCCAAGCGATCGTGCGGCGTGGACTGGCCGGGCAAGGCCGGGGTAACGTTCTCCGATGCGCTGACGGCGGTGCGTCGCTGGCTGAGGCGGGAGTGGGTTTTTCCACAGGCCGGGGGAGCGGCGGCCATCGAGGAACTCCCCGCGCCGCTACAAGGCGTCCTGTTCTACGCCCTGGCCCCGGCGGCGTATCCCCACAAATCTGCATCAGTCGAGATGAGATCGTGCTCGGGCGAATTTCGTTGTTGAAACCGATTACCCGAACTGGGGTTGGCGGCAGGCTGGTCGGTCGATCGAGCGGCCCGGAGTCGTGGGGACACGGCCCCGGACGGCTTCCTTCGTGTGCCCGGCCCCATCCGGCTGCGGCAATGGAGCCGTGGAACTGTCTTATGATGCAACATCCAATAGAAGCAGGCAGGCGACTAGCACGCACAAGGGTTGGCGAGTTCGACTCGGAGCGATGCGGTCACACCGGCCCCCAACTGGGTTGGTTGTCCGGTTGCGAGGACGAGGGAACCCGGGGGCTCAGTCGCTAAATCTGCAACCCGCTTGTCTTCATTTTAATCTTCATGCGATTGTATTCATGATACTAGAAAATTTGGCAAACTGGCCTTCCCAGGATCGGTGGAATCGGTAGGATCATCCTTGTCGGCGGCAACGAGGCCGCCGGACGGGCGACGAAGCCCCGATCTACCTCGATTGACCAACATGGATGACGATGACAACGCGAACGAAGGAATCGGTCACGACATGGCTTGTCTTCGCCTTGGGCGGCCCCGACGAGCCGCTTGGCGAGATCGCCGCACCGACCAAGCAGGAGGCCCAGGCATTCGCTGAGGGCCGCTGGACCGGCCCGGTCGATGTGGTTCCCTCGAAGCTCTATGCCTCGATCCAGAACCGCCTGGAGCGGAGGATCGCCCGCAACCCCTGGCTCCTTGCGTACCATGAGGCGGGGCACGCTGTCGTCGGACGCCGGTGGTTCAGCCTGGGGTACACGACGATCGTGCCCCACGCCTTCTCCCGCGCCGGACGGTACGACCCAAATCAGGACTCGACGGGAACCACCGCCTTCGTCGGTACCCGGATCGGATGACGTTACTCCGTCAGCACCCTTGCCGGACCGCTGGCCGAGTTCCGGTACGCCGGCCGCAACAACTGGAAGAGGGTGGTCGGCTCGGATCGGGCCGTCATCGAAGCCATCGGCCCGGGGCTGGATCGGCTCAAGGCCCGTACCCGACGGTACCTCGACTTGCTCTGGCCGCAGATCGAGATCGTCGCAGGAGCCCTCGTCGAAGAACGTCATCTCTGCGGGGATGAGGTGGCCCACCTGCTGCGCGACTTCCGCACGCCTCGACGGCTGACGTGTCCGGGACCCTTCTTCATCCCCGGTCTCTCGGCGGCGATGGCGATCCCCGAGCCCCGATGACGACCCGCTGGGGCCGGTCAGGCAAGGGCAAGGCCCGTGGGGAGGTTCCCTGCGGGCCTCCGTCGTTCTTCGGCCCTCCTGCTCGGAACTCCAGGGTTTGAACGATGGTACAGGCCGAGCCCCCCAAGCCGATGGTCACCAATTCGCCCAGGCATCGCCGTCGCCAGCCCGAAGCCGTGCTCGAAGCGGAACGGCGGTTCCTGGCCGACTTCACCGAAGAGGACCGGGCCGATAATCCAGACCCCGTAACGGACGAGTGGTACGCCCTCTATGGCACCAGAAAGAAGCTACGTCTTCCGTGGCCTGCCTCGCTTACGAGGGATCTTCACGAACCACTTCTCAAGCGACGGCAGGCGGATCACCTCGGCCTCCAACGCCTCCATCTCCTCGGGCTTCAGCCTGACCCCCTTGGCGTAGGTCGTCTCCACCAGGCTGACCACCGGGTGCTTCCGCTTCCAGGTCATCGATCGGGCGAATCCCAACACCGCCTCCACCGAGTCCAGCAGCGACCCGTTCCAGTGCATCTCCAGCACGCCCCAGCACCGCTCGATCGGGTTGTACTTGCTGTGGTACGGCGGGTAGTACGCCAACTGCACCACCAGGCGATACTTGCGGGCGAAGGCCACGATCCGCTTGAGGAACTGGCTCCGCCGGCTGTGGTTCTCCGGGCCGTTGTCCAGGTTGATCACCAGCGTCTTGACCCGCAGGAACCGCAGGCGGACGCCCTCCCACCATTGCTCCAGGCGATCGGCGATGAAGTCGCTGGTGACCTTCGACCGGGCCATGTACAGCCACAGGTCGTCGTGCTCGGGCAGGAAGATGCCGAAGGGGGTCAGCGTCGCCACGGGCTTGAAGTCGTGATCCGCCGCCTTCGTGCCGGTCCGGCTCCGGCCCCGCCGTGAGAAGGGGCCGACATGCACCGTCGCCTTGGCGTCGATCGAGAGCCGCAGGGTGCCCCTGGCCCGATCCGCCTCGGGGTTGACCGCCTTCAGTTGATCGAAGATGGCATCGGTCTGCGGGACTCTTTTTGGGGGCGGCACTTGGCCACCCTGGAGAGGCGATAGCCCAGCAGGTTCAGCTTGGTGTTGATGGTCTGCTGGGTGGGCAACTCCTCGTCGGTGTAGCCCTTCGTGGCGATCAACTGGCGTCGGACCTCGGCGGCACTGATCCGGGTGAAGAGCCCCTTGGTCTGGAACTTGGGGTCGGCCTGGCTCTGCCCGTCGGCGATGCTGCGGATGTCATCGAGGAGTCGGGGCAAGTGCTCCTCGGCGGGCTTGCGACGGCGGGCCGAGAAGGCGTCCACGCAGGTCATGCCCGAGCGGAGTTCGTGCGTGCCCTTGCGGATGGTCTCCCGGCACCAGCCGAGATGCTCCTGGGCCCAGCGTTGTCCACCCCGCCCCATCGCTGCGACGGTCTTGGCCATGAAGACTCGCTTCGGACTGCCCTTGAGGGCCTTGGCGGCATCGATGAGGACGGGGATCATCTCGGGGCTGGGCCGCATCTGCGTATCTCCTTGATCTCCTGGTGCGAAGGTCTCAGGATACGGAAGAGTTTTGTCCTTTCAATCCCCTATGAGGAGGAACTCGACCTCCGGGACACCCTCGCCGCCGAGCACGGACCGATCGCCGATGCCGAGCCGGAACTTTTCGACCTGTACCAGTACCACTTCGTCTGGCCGCGCCTCGGCGACCGGAGGTCCAACCTGACGATTGTTGAGCGGAAGGGCCACAACGAGTCCTGGAAGACCCTCGTCGTCGAGCACCGTGGGAAGGTCCGCTTCCGGGTCGAGCGGCACCTCGACCAGGCCCGGTACTGGTATCACACCGTCTGGCGGAAGCCGAACGTGCGGCCCCGCTATGCCTACTGGCTGGCGCTGCCGCACGGCCCCCGTACCCGCAACGTCACCATCGACCTCGACAACCACGGCAGGCCGCTCGTCACCTTCCGAAAGGGATACCCTAGCATCACCCCCGTCTGGAAGGGTACCAACATCTACCCCCCGGACCCACCGATACTCGAACTGCCGTGCCTCTCTGTCGAGGTGCTCGACAAGGCCCGGCGCCTCCACGCAACCCTCGGCCCCGAGGCCCGCTGGTGCCTCAGTTCGAGGAGCCTCGGTTTCCACGTCATCCTGCCGCTCGATCGGCTGGTCCCATCTGCCACCGCTGTCGACACCGGCCGGCGTTTCGTCACGAGTTCCGGGCTCCCGTCGACGACCGAGGTTTACCCCTGGGGCAACCACGCCCATCGCCTCCCCTTCGGGCTCGACTTCTGCTCGTTCGGCCCGGACGGGCGGCTCCTGACCGGCTTCCAGGATCAGATGCGGATGTACCTGAATGGCCCACCCGCCCCCGAGTGGGACGCGCTGCTGGAGGGCCTGCTCCGGCATTGGCGGGACCTGTACGAGGAGGCCAGCTACCACGTTGTCGGCGTAAGGACATGGCGGGACCTCCACGCCCGGATGAAAGCAACCCGGAAGGACATCGACCGCTGGCGGTCCGGTGGGTCCGTAGCAGTGGCCACCAAGCCCACCCACCAACCCCCGGCTTCGACACCGAGCCCGGGTACTTCCTGCAAGGCCGACGCCCCGCCCGACTGGATCGCCTACGTGGGGAACCTGAAGGCGAAGGAGAGGCACTACTGGCTGGCCCTCGTCCAAGACCTGGCGATCAACGGCCTGCCCTGCGACGACTGCATCGACAGGGCAGGCCGGGAGCTTGGCCGGTTCCTGATCCACGTCCAAGGCTTCGAACCCGTGGAAGCTGCCGAGTTGGTCTACCGCTGGGCCGAGGCCAAGTCGAACGGGTACATCACCCGGCTCCAGAACGGCAAGGCCAGCGACGTACAGGGCCAGGTTCGGCGGATCGTCAATCACGTCGCCAACGAGGAAGACTTCGGCGGCCGACTTGCCAGGATGCGTTCCAAGATCACCAGCGGCCGGTACCGCAACCCCATCGACCTGCCGGCCTTGATGGGGGCTCCTTCATCAGGCCGGACATCGACCCCCTCATCCCCACCAGGGAGAGAAGAAGAAAGAGTTATACTTGTTGAGCCACCTACGACACAACAGGCAATTGAGGCAGGCTGGACAAAGATCGAGCAGCGAATGTTGCCGTACCAGCCCAAGCGGCTCAATCAGCGGCAACGCTGGTGGGCGACCGTCCGCTCGATCGTGAATCTCTTGGAGGCAAACGGAGGAGAGGCTCCGATCTCCAAGGCGTTGCAGTCCCAGCTTGCCCCGGGAAGCAATGGGAAGACGACGAAGGCCATCCACGACGCGCTCGTCGCCGCCGGGGTCCTCGGCAAGGGCCGGAGGCGGTACGCCCAGGCGACGGTCTACACCCTGCTCGCCCCCTGCGTCACGTCAACTCCCCCGGGAACCTGAGCAGTTCGGCGTGGAAGGCCGCCGGGTCGCTCATGGAGGGGGCGTGGCTGCCGCCGGGGATGACGACCTTGCGGCCCGATTTTACCCCTGTACGAGTCGGTCGCCTTGCTCTGGAGATGCCACCTTGGCTTGGCTCATGGGGGCGGGTCGCAATCGCAACTGCCAGGAGGCCGGCTCGGTGACCTCCGCTACCGCATCGACCGCCAGTCCGGGAGCCCTTGCTTCATCCGCCTGGTCGCCGTCGTCGGGCTGAACTTCTCGGGGTCGAACGTGCCGCCGGCCCACTCCAGAAGCTCGTCGTGCTCCTCGTGGTCGCGGTCGGCGATGGCCTGGAGGAAGTCGGCGTAGCCCCAGACCCCGCCCACGTCCTCGGGCGGGCACGCCCCCTCGCCCTCCAGGCAGATCGGGTGCTTCTCCCCCGGCGCGGCGGTCGGGCGTCCCTCGAAGGTGACCTCGTGCCGCCAGCCGTCGCCGAAGTCATACTCGTACTCGAAGGACAACAGGCCGTCGTCCCGGGGCAGGATGGCGCTCAGCAGGGTCGTGGTGGAATCCCGGTACTTCATCTCGCCGAAGTTCTCGGCCATCAGCATGGGGTCGCCGTAGAGCGTGCCGCCGATGCGGAAGTGGTGTAAATGCGAGTTGGTCCAGCCCATGGCCGCCTGGATGTGCTCGTGGAGCTTGTCCAGGGTGCCATCCCTCACCCGGATGCGCCTCCAGATCGGCGGCCGGATTTCCAGGAGGGTGATCTTGAACTGGAAGAGTTCCCTGGTCGCCGTGGGAGGTTGCTTGACCCAGGCCCATTCGGTCCGGATGCCCAGTTCCCGGCGGATCAGGTAGTACAGGGGGTTGCTGATCTCGCCGGGATGGCCCGCCTTCCGCCACCGCTGATTGACCTGGCGGTAGTCGAGGTCCGGGTTCCTGCCGAGGACCCTGCGGAGGAAATCGGATTTCGTCTCCGGCTTCTCGGCCTTCTTCTTGGCCATGTCTCCCTCCGGTCATGCCAGGGGTGGTCCGGCGCCACCATTTCGACTCGGGTCGATCCCCGGTGATCACCGACCGGGGCCTTCGGCGGTCGCCTGGGCTGCCCGGATCGCCTCTTCGGCCCACGACAGCAGCGCCTCGGGATCGTCCAGCACGTCCGGGGGCACCTCGTAGTAGGACTTGAGCGTCTGCCGCTCGTCGGGCCGAAACGGACCCATGCCCCTGGCCACGTAGTCCGGCTGCGACTGCTCGTCCACCTTAAGGTAGAGGCGCTCGTCGTGGAGGATGCCGAAGATCAGGCCGTCCCAGTAGATGCCGTGCCCCCCGAAGAAGCGGCGGCTGGTGACGGCACCCAGCGGGCTCAGGCGCTCCAGTAACTCATCGACGCCGATCATCACGACGACCCCGGCTTCAGCGACCTCGTGGCGATGAACGTCGGGAGATACGCCCCCAGGAGCGATTCGGGGTCGGCATCCTCGTAAAAGCCGACCAGGGCGAAACCGGCCTCGATCTGCCCCCCGATCTGGTCCCCCAGCGTGTGACCGAAGGCCAGCGGCTCGTCCCGATCGGCGAGCCGCCGCCGATCCTCCTCCCCGAGGCTGGCGAGGTCCGAGTATGGGATCGTGTGGGCGACCCGGAACTCGCCCCGCTCCCGGGCGAACTCGTCGAACAGGTAGAGCACCGGGTTGGCGAAGCCGGAGAGCATCGTGCCGCCGGGCCGAAGCACCCGGAACGCCTCCCTCCAGACCGGTCGCACGTCGGGGGCGAATCCGTTCGAGCAGGGGTGAACGATCAGGTCGAACCGCCCCCCCGGGAACATGCCGAGGTCGGCCATGTCCCCCTCGACGGGCGCCAGGTCCAGGCCCTCTCGGTCGGCGACCAGGCGGTCCCGGGCAAGCTGGTTCGGGCTGTTGTCGAGGACGGTGACCTTCGCCCCGGCGGCGGCGAGGATCGGCCCCTGCTGGCCCCCACCGCTCGCCAGGCAGAGCACGTCGAGGCCCGACAAGGGGGGGAACCAGTCGTGGGGGACCGCCCTGGTCGGGGTCAGGACGATCGACCAGTCGCCCCGACGGGCGCGGGCGACCTCCTCCGGGCCGACCGGCACGATCCAGCGGTTGCCCCGCTCGACCTGGCGATCCCAGGCGTGGCGGTTGTAGTCCAGGATGTCTCGGTGGCCGTCCATCGTCGTCCCCGGAGGATTCCCGTCGCCCCCCGATTCTCCACCCGGGCGAGTGGCGGGTCAAATCGTCGATGGGACGGGGAACCTCGGCGCTTGCTCCCCCGACGTATCGGTCGTACCCTGCCGAATCCGATCACGGAGTCACGTCGGGTGGAACGCATGCCGAGGCGGAACCGGGTCACCCCGCATGGCGAGATCGTCGCCGTCCCCGCGCGGGGCACGCTCATGGGCAACCGGGGGGTGTTCCATGACGCCAAGGGGCAGATCAGGCGGCCCTGGGCGCTGCGGCGGTGGATTCTCTGCGTGCTGGCGTTCAAGGGCCGCTGCCGGCAGGTCATGGCCCCAGGGCGGTACACGGAACTGTTCTTCGTCGACGAGGCAACCGGCCTGGCGGCTGGCCACCGGCCCTGTGCCGAATGCCAGCGGGCCAGGTACAACGCCTTCCGGGACGCCTAGCCTCGGGGAATCCGGGGCGATGGGCGGGCGACATCCCCAAGGCCCTTGAGATCGACGACCGTCTCCACGCCGACCGGCTCGGCCCCGGTGGCGCGAAGCGGACCTACGAAGCAAACCTGGACGATTTGCCGGACGGGGTATTCGTCGCCCCGGAGGCGCCGGACGAAGGAGGCTATCTGCTCTGGGACGGCCACCTGATGGCCTGGTCACCGGGGGGATATCGGGACCGGATTCCACGACCGAGGGGGGCGGTCGTCAATGTCCACACCCCGAGATTGACCGTGGCGGCGATCCGGGCCGGCTACGTCCCCATGGTCCATCCCTCTGCGGTCTCGGCATGATCGCCGAGGCAGCATCGGGCCTGGCTGGTCCTCATGGCGTCAGCGCGCGTACAACTCCAGCGGCAGGCCGTCCGGGTCGGCGAAGAAGGTGAACCGCTTGCCGGTGAACTCGTCGGCCCGGATCAGCTCGACCCGAATCCCGTTGCCCGCAAGCTCGGCGACGGCCTCGTCGAGGTCGGCGACCTCGAAGGCCAGGTGCCGCAGTCCGCACGCCTCCGGGTAGCTGGGCCGGGCGGGCGGGTCCGGGAACGAGAACAACTCGACCTGGGTGCCGTCGGGCAGACGCAGGTCGAGCTTGTACGACCCCCGGGCCTCCCGGTAGACCTCCGAGAGGACCTCCAGGCCCAGCGTCTCGGCGTAGAACCGCCGGGAGGTCGCATAATTGGAGCAGATGACGGCGACGTGGTGGGTCCGCAGCAGCTTCATGATCCTGCCCCGTGGCGATCGTCCTGGGTGCCCCGAGAGATGGTCCCGGTTGCCGGTCGGGGCCGCAAGCTCACTTCCTTGCCACCCCCCGGTACATCGAGCCGAGCAGCCGGGGCGTCCGCTCCAGCAGGAAGCGGCCCACCTCGACATGACCGAAGGGCTGGCCCCGGACGACGGCCTCGACATCCAGGTCCAGGCGGCAGCCGTCGGCCAGCCGCCGCTGCATGGGGGTCAGCCTCCGCTGCCATCGCCGCACGCCGGGATCGTCGCCTAGGCCATGCTCCAGGAAGAGGAACCGGCCCCCGGGCCTGAGCACCCGGCAGACCTCGGCCAGCGCCCGACCGACCTCGGCGATGCTGCACAGCGTCCAGGTGCTCACCACGCAGTCGAAGGTCTTGTCCTCGAAGGGCAACGCCTCGCCTCCAAGCACCCTCCGGTCCACCTCGATGCCGCCCTCGTCGATCCTCCTCCTTGCCAGCTTGGTCATGCCGGCGTTGGGATCGACGGCGGTGATCCGCCGGATGTGCTCGGGGTAGTGCTCCAGGTTTAACCCGGTCCCGAAGCCGACCTCCAGGACATCCCCGCCCACATCGGCCAGGAACTCGCCCCGGAGCCGCGCCATGTCGGGCCGCCGCATAGCCCGGTCGCACAGCCGGGGGAAGATGTGGCGCGAGTAGAGACCCATCGCCCTCCCCGTGTGTCTATGCGTCGGAGGACGGGCACCGCAATGCCATCCAGGTCCAGACGGAAGCCGGTGCCCCGTTTCGGCGATGCTCCTTCTTCGAGCAGGGCCCGTCGAGAGTCATCCTCGATTTCCGATCGGAAATCGGCAACACCCACTCTGTTATTCCGTCGGACCGAGGGGCGATCAAGCCCGACTCAAGGAGGGCACCATGGCTCAGTTGAAGAAGATGGATCAGGCGGTGGAAGTCGAGGACGAGGAGGTCGCGTTCCTCACGGGTTGGCAGCCGATGACCGGGATCACGGGCAAGGACGTGGACGAGTCGGTGCGGGTCAACCGGCTGATCGGCGCGGTCCCCGGCCAATGCTGGTTCAACGCGCGTCGGGTCGTCCAAGGGCTGGTCGGCTACGCCGACGCCTCCTACGTCGAGGGCATCGCCGTCCTGAACGGTGGCCAACTCCTGGAGCACGGCTGGGTCTGTCGCCCCGACGGGATGGTCATCGACCCGACCCTTCCGACAGCCGGCGGGGCCTATTACCCCGGCCTGGAATTCCGGGGACGCCCGGGGATCGAGGCATTCCTCGGCACGCCGGAGGGCCGCCGGTGCAAGAGATCGCCGTTCTACTATGCGTTCGGTTGGGGCGGTCGGGATAGCCCCGGGATGCGCCGGGCGTGGGAACAGAGCCGGGACCACCTCAGAGCACTCTTCCCGGCGGCGTTCGAGGCCGACGTGTGACGGAATCCCCATACGGCTGGACTGGCGACCACACCTCATCGCGTATCCGGGGGGCTCCGATGTCGGCGGGGAGGCCCGGGGCCGACCCCCGACTACGCCGGCTCGTTGGCCTTGCCGGGCCGGTCGCTCCCGGGTAGCTTGCCCGACCTTTCGAATTTCGACCACGGGTCCGACGCCCCGACGCCGCCTGCCTGCGGGCCTCGGCCCCCGGTCCGACCCGCTCCCGGAGGGCCCATGGCCACCGACGATCCGTCGCCCCAGGACCGCATGCTCCAGGTCATCCTCGGCTTCCGGGCCTCGCAGGCGATCCACGCCGCCGCCCGGCTGGGCCTGGCAGACCACCTCCACGAGCGGCCCCGCACCGCCGAGGAACTCGCCGAAGCCACCGGCACCCACGCCCCCGCGCTGGCCCGGCTGCTCCGGGCGCTGGCCACTGCCGGAGTGTTCCGGCGGGACGGCGACCGCTACGCGCTGACGCCCCTGGGCGAGACCTTCCGCACCGGCACCCCCGGCTCGATGCGGGCCATGATCATGGCCGTGCTGGGCAACGAGCACTACCGGGCCTGGGGCGGGCTGCGCTACAGCGTCGAGACGGGCCGGACGGCCTTCGACCACATCCACGGCATGCCCGTCTTCGACTACTACGCCAATAACCCCGAGGATGCGGCCGTCTTCAACGACGCCATGACCGCCGGCTCGGCCGCCGTCGAGGCGGCGGTCCTGGACTCCTTCGACTTCGCCCCATACCGCAAGGTCGTCGATGTCGGCGGCGGTCACGGCGGCCTGCTGGCGGCGATCCTCAAGGCCAACCCGGGGGCCGAGGGCGTCCTCTTCGACGCCCCGCAGGTCGTCGAGGGAGCGACGGGCCGGCTGGCCGCCGAGGGGCTCTCGGGCCGCTGCCAGGTGGTCGGCGGCGACTTCTTCGAGGCGGCCCCCGAGGGCGGCGACCTCTACGTCCTGAAGTGGGTCGTCCACGACTGGGACGACGAGCGGAGCCTGGCGATCCTGAAGAACATCCGCCGGGCGATGGCCGAGGGCGGTCGGCTGCTGCTGGTCGAGTCGGTGCTGGGCGAGGGCGAGGGGCCGTCGTTCGGGCACTTCGGCGACCTGAACATGCTGGTGATGACCGGCGGCAAGGAGCGGACGGAGGCCGAGTTCCGGGCGCTGCTGGCCGGGGCGGGCTTCGCCCTGGCGAGGGTCCAGCCGACGCGCTCGCCGGTCGCCCTGGTGGAGGCCGAGCGGGCGGGAGCCGGCCTGGCGGCGGCCTGAGCACAAGGTCCGGTCCTCGCCCGCCTGTGATCAAGCGGACGGGCGAGGACCGGCTACCCTCCGTGCCCGATCTGCTCCAGGAAGTCCCGGTAGGCCGCATCCGGGTCGGGCTCGCCGTCGAAGACCAGGACGCCGAACCGCAGCCGCAGGGCCTCGCCCTCCTCGACGACCACCCGGCTCGGCTCGCCCCCGGTGAAGGCTCGGCGCCCGAAGGGGTTGGCCACGAGCAGGCCATAGTCCCGGGCGTGGTACCACGAGCGGCGGAAATGGCCGGGGTCGGGCATCAGCAGGATGCCGGCACGATCGCCGCCGGCCTCCCCGCTGTACGAGCACCAGTCGGCCTGACGGCCCCAGACCCCGGCCTCGTTGACCCGCCCCTCGCTGTCGATGATCCGCCCGCCGTTGACCGCCGCCAGCGGGGTGGCGAGCCGGACGCCGAGGCCCATCTCCTCCTGGTCGCCCAAGGCCAGGGTGCCGCCCACGGGCCGGAACTCCGAGTCCCAGATCAGCAGCCTGCCGGCGGGCCGCACCAGCATGGTCAGCCGGCAGACCTCCTCGGCGATGACCTCGCCGCCCTTGATGTGGCGATTCCGGACGACGAAGTCGCCCCGGCCCGGCCCGCCCTGCGGCTCCTCGACGAACCCGGCGTGCCGGATGGGGTCGTTGTCCCGCCAGGAGTCGGGCCCGCCCAGGTCGCCGAAGGCCAGCCAGAGGCCGGGATGGAACGTCGGGTGGTCGGCGATGTCCACGCCCTCGACCGGCGGGTTGTTGCGGGTGACCTGCACCCCGCGCGGCGTGTGGAGGTGCTCCAAAAATGGACGGGTCGTCTCTCCCCGCTCGAAGACGTAGGTGGCGAACGGCTCCCCGCCGATGGTCATCCGAAGGCCGTCGGGCTGATCCTCGAAGGCGACGGGCGGCGCCTCGGGAGCACCTTCGGCCTGACGGTCCCCGGGCTGACCGGTCGCCTCCCGGACCGCCTCGAAGTACCAGCGGATGCCCGGGTCGTCCTCCGTCCCCGAGCCCGCCAGGTCGTACCGCATTGGTTCCTGCTGGCACCAGACGTTGTTGTGGAAGAACACCGACAGGCCGGGCTGGGTTGCGGCGGCCTCGACCTCCCGGAGGTAGGCCCGCCGGACCTCCTCGGGGAAGATGCCACGCTCGAATTGGCCCGTCCAGCCGCCGAAGAGTTCTACGTTTACGATCGGCTTACCCTCGACGCCCGCCGCCACGAACCGGTCGTAGAGCGCCCCCGAGTCGGGGTCCGGCCCCGCCGTGTCGAACAGCAACGCGTCCACCTCCGGTGACCCGCCGATGACAATGTTCTTCTCGTGGTCGTAGCCGCCGCCCCCGACAATGCGGCCCGGGTCCACCTCATGGACCAGCCGGCAGAGTTCGATGATCCGCTCGGGGTCCCGGAAGTCGAAGACAGCCGCCGTGTCGGACCAGCCGCCGGAGTTCTGCTCGTTGGCGATGTTGATGATGATGTTGCCGAAGGGCTCCAGGGCTTCGGTGGCGGTGCGGACGGCCTCCCGGACGGCACCGGCGTCCCGCAGGCCGAAGGGGGCGTGCTGGTAGAACAGGCCGACGACGACCACCATCTCGCGTTCGGCGCAGGCCCGGATGATCCGCTCCATCCGCTCCTGATGGCCCGGGTCGATCGCCGTCCCGTCCGGCGAGAAGGGGTCGTAGTTGCCGCCCCGGCAGCCCATGTAATAGACGGCGACCGTGTTGACGCCATGGGCCTTGTAGTCGTCAAGCTGGGCGACGAGATGGTCGCACTGGGCGTCGTCCTGGGTGCCGCTGGCGGTGCGGATGCCCCACATGGAGAACGGGCGGCCGTCCAGGAGGAAGCGGTCCCCCTCGATGGTCAGCGTGGGGTTCGGCCCCCGGGCCTGATCCGATCCAGTCGAGTCGCCATCGGACCATGCCGATCCCGGGACGGGGGCCAGGACGAGCATCACCAAGAGGGATCGACACCAGAGGTTGATCATGGAGGTGTGCCTCGGTGGGGAATTCAAGTCGGCGCCATTCGGTCCGGGTGGCTCCAGCGGACCCGGCCTCGAATTCGAATTCCCTCCAGAAGGCCGACCACCCTCTCGAAGGGCCGATCAGACCTCCGGATTCGCCAACCGGCCCAGGAACAGGAGGCTCCCGGTCCGGTTGTCCCGGATCAGGAAGAGGAACGGGTGGTCGGCCCGGAACACCGCCGGCTCCTCCGGGACCCGGAACGAGGTCGCGCCCACGGCGACCCCCGTGGCGGCGGCGGCCTCCGTCCCCTCCTCGTTGACATCGACGAATGCCTTGTGGACGACCGCCGACAGGTACAGTTCCTCCTCGCTGCTCATGCCCGAGAAGTCGGCCTCGCCGGGCATGAAGGCCCGGGGCATGCCCATCGCCCCCAGCACCTCGGCAAGCTGGAACTGCGAGGCCAACGTGAAGCGGGGCAGGGAGACCCGGACCTCCCGCTCCCGTAGCCCTGAGAGCCAGCGGGACAGGTCGTCGGCGGTCAGGCGTCCTTCGAGGCCCGGCAGCCCTTCGATGTCGTCGGTCAGCAGGACCACCATCGCCAGGTCGCCCTCGCCGTAGGGCAGTTCCAGCGCCTTGAGGCCGTCGCCAGCCCAGTAGCGGTAGTCGCCCTGCCGGTGCATCAGCGGCACCTCGACCTGCCGGCCGGCCGAGACATGGAAGGGGGCGTCCTGGGTGGCCTCCTTGCGGAACGGATCGGCCCAGTCGCCCTTGAAGTAGACGGCGTTGGTCAGGACCAGCCGGGTCATGGCGTCCAGCACGCCGGGCGGGATCAGGTCGGCGATCTTGCCGTCGGTCTGCTCCTCGACCCAGGCGTTGATCTGCTGACGTGCCGGCTCGGCCTGCCGGGCGAAATCGACCCGGGCCAGTTCCGCCCCGTAGTGCTCCCGGGTCCTGGCGAGGAAGCGGTCCCGGAAGTCGAAGTCCCGCTGGCCCCAGAGCCGATTGGCCACGCTCAGCCGGAAGCCGGCCCCCTCCGCATCGGCGTCCCAGGTCGCTTGCAGGGCGGCGAAGGCCGGATGGAGCTTCTCCGGTGGGAGGCGGAAGTGGAGCACCTCGGCCATCTGCCCGGCGGTCTGGCCCCCGGCCCCGGCGTAGGTCATCGCCAGGGCGGTGGAGAGGCTTCCGGGCGAGAAGAAGAGGTTGTCGTCCCGATCCGACCCCAGCCGGGCGTAGAGGTCCAGGGCGAAGCGGGTGTTGCCCTCGACGACGGCGCGGACATCGGCGTTCATGGCCACGTCCCCTCCTCCTCGGTGCTGCTCTGGCTCCTGGCTGGCCTCGATGGACCCGCTCGGGGCGCAACCCGGGAGTGCCCCGAGGAGCCCGGCCAGGAGGACCAGGGCCAGCCGGGCGACGGGGATCGGCCCCCGATGGGACGCATCGCTGGAATGAGAAGTTGGCATGGTGGTCCTCCTCCGAAGCCGGGCCCCCGGGCATCCGCCCCACGGGCCGATTGTCCCCGCCCCCGTTCCCGTCGTCAAACCGCAGGGCTATGCTCGACGACGGGCGGTCTCACGGATGTCCCGCCTCGTCTGCGGGGGCCGGGGCACCATCCCCGATCCTCATGCCGGCCCTGGGGTCCGGAGGGAACGATGCCGGGCTGGGAGATGAAGATCATCGAGGCCGAGGCCCGGCACCTCTTGGCCCTCGCCGCCGAGGACGCCGAACTCCGCGCCGACCTGCGAGCCCTGGCCCAGGCGATCCTGGCGTCGACCGAGGAGCCTCCCCCCGGGGCCGTCCCGGCAGAGGGCTCCCACCCTAACCCGGCCCCAGCATTCCCGGATGCCGATGAGGCCCCAGCCGTCCTATCCGAACGCCCCGATGAGCCCGAGCCGCTCCACGAACTGACGCTGGGACAATCACGCCGGGCAATCGTGGAGCGCCATCCGCCATCCGGGGAGGCCATCTCCTCGGCCTTGGACGAAGGCCCCGTCCTCGGCGAGATCGAGGCCCGCTGCCGGCTCAAGGCCGAGGCGGCTCTCCTGGCGGCGGACCGCCTGCGACGAGTTCGAGACGGGGACGATCCCAAAGGCGAGAAGACACCGGAAGACCCGGAGGTCGCCGAGTGGGCCGACCGCTTCGCCGACGCCTTCTACTTCATGGAAGCCGGGGACTCCTCACCAACCCCGGACATCGCCCTGCTCGACGACCTGGGCGGCTCCATCGAGACGCTCGCAGAAGCATCGGCACTGGCGGCGGGCTCCCGGGACCGCCGGGGGGCCATCGAGCGTTCGTTGCACCTCGTCGCCGAGGCCCAGTCGGCGGTGCGGTCGGCCCTCCAACGCCTCCAGGCCCCCGACGACCCGGACCAGTTGGCGGCCTACGAATGGGTCCGGGATGCCGCCGCCCGGCACCGGGTCTTCATCAAGCGGCACCTGCGGGCAGACGACCTGGCCGACCCCGCCCGCTGGCCCGACCTGCTGGCCCGCATCGAGGCCCAGGGCGGGGGCGACCCGCAAGCGCTGAGGCATCGCCCCCGGATCGAGCGACTCCGACGGCACCTGGAGGCCATCCGGCGGAATGGCGATGCCGACCAGGACTGGCAGGCGGTCGTCAGCAGCGTGGACGAGATGGTCGCCGAGGGGCTGCCGCCCAGCAGCAAGGACCTCCGGGACCTGCTGCTGCCGGTGGTCGACGACCTGCCCGACCGGGACGACTTGCCGGAGGGTTTCCGCCTGGTCCTGCGGGAGATCGACCGCTACCTGGCATCCCGCCCGTCCCCCACGGTGGAGCCGGTCGCCCCCGAGCCGACTGCCGAGGTCCTGGAGGCCCGCCGGCTGTTGGGAGGTCGGAGCGTCGTGCTGATCGGCGGGATGTGCCGCCCGGAGGCCCGGGAAGCGCTGAGAGACGCCCTGGGTCTGGGGGAGTTGATCTGGGTCGAGACGAAGGAGCACCAGGCGGTCTCGACCTTCGAGCCGGCCATCGCCCGCCCTGAGGTGGCCCTGGTGCTGCTGGCGATCCGCTGGTCGAGCCACGCCTTCGGTGAGGTGAGGCGGTACTGCGACCTGCACGGCAAGCCCCTGGTCAGACTGCCGGGCGGATACAGCCCGAATCAGGTCGCCGCCCAGATCATCGACCAGTGCGGCGAGCGCCTGAGTGGAGGGTGATGAGAGATTTGGGACTTCGATCACTGACGGACCGGCCCCGATCATCTCCAGCACGCGAGCCCCATGCCTGAAGACTCCCAGAAGCCGACGCACGAGTCTGAGCCCACACCCGGGGACCAACTCTCCCGGCTGATCACCGGCTACTTCGCCTCCCAGGCCATCCACGTCGCCGCCGAACTCAGACTCGCCGACCTCCTGGCCGATGGCCCCCGCAGCGTCGAGGAGCTTGCCGATGCAACAGGCACGCACCCCCGGTCCCTCTGCCGCCTGATGCGTGCCCTGGCCAGCCTGGGGGTCTTCGCCGAGGGGGAGGACCACCGGTTCAGCCTGACCCCGATGGCCGACCTGATGCGGTCCGACGTGCCCGGCTCGCAGCGGGCCACGGCCCGGATGATGGGCGGGGCGTTCTACCGGGCCTTGGGTGACCTGATCGGCAGCATCCGCACGGGCGAGCCGGCCTTCGAGCGCCTGAGTGGCCAGACCTACTTCGAGTACCTCACCGGGCACCCGGAGGAGGCCCGGACCTTCGACGACGCCATGACGGCCCTGAACGACCGGAAGACGCTGGCCATGCTGGAGGTCTACGACTTCGCCGGCATCCAAGTCCTGGCCGACATCGGCGGGGGAAACGGCGGCACCCTGGCCCGGGTCCTGGGGCGCGACCCGGAGATGCGGGGCCTGCTGTTCGACCTGCCGGGGGTGGTCGAGCGGGCTGGCGAGGCGATCGAGGGGGCCGGGCTCGGGGGCCGATGCCGGGTGGTCGGCGGCGACTTCCTGGAATCGGTGCCCGGCGGGGCCAACGCCTACCTGCTGCGGCACATCCTGCACAACTGGGACGACCAGCGGGCCGTCATGATCCTCCGGAACGTCCGGCGGGCGATGGGCGAATCGGGTCGGCTGCTGGTCGTGGAGCGAGTGATCGAGCCGGGCAACGCCCCGCAGTTCGGCAAGCTGATGGACCTGACGATGCTGGTGGTCCACGGCGGGGTCGAGCGGACCGAGGAAGAGTTCCAGGGGCTCCTGGAGGCTGGCGGCTTCCGGCTGAGGCGGATCGTGCCGACGGCGGTCGAGGTGAGCGTCATCGAGGGGGAGCCGGTGTGACCGTCGGGTCGGGGCGGGTCGTCGCTCCGACCTCGACGGCACTCGGCGATGGCCCGGCTCACCGTTCGAGCTTGCGCCCGATCGTTCCCACTCGGGAGATACCGGGGCATCGGGCATGGAGTTCGAGCGAGATTGCCCGGCGTAGCGGGGCGGATGCCACCGGCCCTCAGACCTTGGCCAGTTCCTTGCCGCAGCAGTGGAAGTGGACGTGCTCGCCCTCCTTGCAGTGGCAGTCGGCGGTGACGCGAATCTCCATCCCGTACTCGGAGCAGCGGAACGTCTCGCCCTTCTTCGGCGGGGCGAGCCCCACGTCCTCGCTGGCTTCCGACATCTTCTTGGCGACCGGATCGACGCCCATGGGATCGCTCCTCTTCGATGGTCGAGGTCGGGTGATGGCCGTCCTGCGGCCTGGGCCGCAACTGTCATACCCTCCCATGCCCGTCCCGGGGCTCGGCGGGCGCCCCCGACGGTCCCGTCCCGGCTGCCGCCGTCGGCAACGCTGACCTCGGGAGAGCTTTCCCGCTTCGAGGGCCTTGAGCGCCGAGTCCCAGAGGTCCGTCGGCTTCGGGGGCGATCTCTCCATCGGAGGGCATCGTGGCGAACGAATCCACGCTCCCTCGGCGGCCGACGGCCCCATGGGTCAGGCGAAATCGGACCTCAGTGCGGCGATCTGGGGCTTCAACGCCCTTTCCAGCCGGACCATGCCGTCGATCATGGCATCCTGGATTTCCGGCCACCTCGATTCGTCGCTCCGATACCCGCCGAGGGTGACGATGTGGGCGATCCGGCAGCCCCGCTTCGAGTCGAGCCGCTGCCAGGACAATTCGCCCCCGAAGGCCCGCTCGATCTCCTCCTTCTGCCCGAGCAGGCGATCGAAGAGACGCTTTTCGCCTCGGCCTCCTCCGCGCCCCGGTCGATGTACTACTCGGCCGTCCCCTCCTCCTGGCGGATGACGTAGTTGAAGCCCAGGCCGCGCATCCCGGAGCCCGCACCGATCCAGTTGAACTCGCCCGGCGAGATGTTGGCGTGCAGGGGGGTCTTCGCCGAGGCGCGGGCCAGGAGGCCCTGCCAGAACCGCCTCCTGATCCCGTACCGCTCGGCCCGCTCCTGGCGGCCGCGCTGCTCCTTCTCCCGGACCTGGACTTGATAGGCGGCGGCCTCCGGCAGGGGGATCACCTGCTGGACATCGACCAGCAGCCGACCGTTGTCGTCGTAGGGCTTCATGCGGACGCACCGGATGTCCAGGCCGTGGTCGTTGAGCCAGATGACGGCGGTGGTCAACTCCTTCGAGAATTCCGCCGAGGCCAGGACGATGCGGACATCCTGGGCGAAGAGGTCCTCGTCCTCCTCCTCCCAGCCGAGGAACTCAAGCAGCGCGGTCCGGGCGTCGGTCGGCTCGCCGATGCGGCGCAGGTGGTCGGCGTAGACATCGACCACCTTGCCGAAGGTCAGGGTCGAGACCATCGCCGCATAGCGGATGGCCTGCAACTCCATGTGCCCGCCGTCCTCGGTCCGCTTCAGTTCGATGACGACGAGGTTGGCGTCCCGTTCGATCCCCAGCAGGTCGATCCGGCGGCGGGAGTCCTCCCACTCGCCGAATTCCTCGGAGATGACCAGGGTGTCCGGGGAGACGACCCCGATGTTGCTGCGGAGCAACCGTTGCAAGTCGGCCCGCTCCCTGATCCCGGCGGCGCCGAACGTCGTCTCGCCGAGCTTGCGGATCGCCGACGGGGTAATCTCGTAGATGGGCATCGGACCTGCTTTGCTCCTCCACGATCATCCTGGGACTCATGCCGTCCTGGACGGACGTTCGGGAACGGATCGCCCGGTTCAGAACAGACGCATCATTCCCTGGTTCACGTCATCCCCGGCGCCTTCATCGCCGCCGTCAGCGGGTCGGAGTAGGACACCCCATCGACCCGCTCGATGATGTCTCCCGAGAACTCCAGGAAGCTCCGCTTATCATCAGGCCGACTCTACGCCTTCACCAGGATACCCGACTCGATCAGCCGGTCGAAGTGGGCCTCGACCTGGCCGGGCAGGTTTCCCCCGGTGACGAGCAGCCCGAGTTCCATGTTAATCGTGAAGGCGTACTCGGTCAGGTTCGCCGAGGACAGGAACAGCCAGCGGCCGTCGGCGACGGCGCACTTGACGTGCAGGGAGCCCGGCCTGCCAATGTCGTCCCGCAGCCGCCGCTCGATCGGCCAGCAATAGACCATCGAGCAGCCGGCGACCTCCGCGCCCAGCGCCCCCAGCGTGTCGTAGGTCCCGTGCCCTTCGATCCGGTCCGGGGTCTCGACGACGACCCCGATCTCGACCCTACGCCGGGCCGCCCGCACGACCGCATCCCGGACGTTGCCGATCGCGTAGACGGCGTAGCTGACCAGCAGCAGCCGGGTGCGGGCCGAGTCGAGCACCTGGAGGATCGCCTGCTCCGTGTGGCGGTAGGGGACCGCCTCGACGTGCGGACCGGTCCAGGCCATCTCCACCGACGGCTCCCGCCCCCGCTGCCGCCCCAGGTGGGCCGCCGTCCGCAGGGCGATGGCGACCTCGGCCGGCGAGACGCCCGGCGACCCGGCCAGCCAACCGTCCACGAACCGCAGGGCCAGGCCCCGGTGGTGGGCATGGGGCACGGCATCGGCCACCCGTCGACGAATCTCGCCCGGGTCGCACGCCGAGATGACCCCGGCCACCCGCTCGACGACCTCAACCGGCAGGCCCAGTGCGAGCCCCGCAACGGCGTCGAGGATCGGGCGGGTGGGGTCCATCGTCAGGCGTCCAGGTCACGGAAGAACGCATACTCTTCCCGGTCCACCGTCGGCACCAGGACGGTCCGGTCGAGATACTTGTTCCCCCGCTCGCACGAGGTCTCCGGGGCGAACAGGCAGGCGTGGCACGAGGCCCCGTGCAGCGAGGTCCCCTCCTTGCCCGGGTGGTGCTCGGCACACAGCGGGTCGCTGGAGCAGAGCCGCATCGAGTCCATCGCCTGGGTCAGGTGCCGCTCAAGGACCGCCGGCTCCCCCAGTGACACCAGACCGCCGAGCGTGCCTTCGCTGTCCGGGGCCGCCGTGTAGATCAGCACCCCGGCCATCTCGGGCCGGTCCGTGCCCGGATTACGGGAGTAAATCCGCTCCCGGAGCGAGGCCGCCGTGTAGCCGCACTCCAGCGACAACTGCCGGATCAGGGCGTGGGCGAACGAGTGCAGCAGGACGAACCTCAATCCGGGATAGAAGTCTTCGGGCGGCTGCAAGCCCCGGTCGGCTCGCCACTGCTTGTGGGAGGCGAAGAACTCCAGGTTGAGCCGCTTCTCCCGGGCCAGCCAGGAGGCGATCTCGGACTCGGCGAAGCGGAAGAAGAGGCCCTCGCCCCGGACCTCGTTGGCCGGCACCCACGACGGCCTGCCCCGGGCGATCCGCATCCGCTGGGCCTCGGGGAACTCGGCCGGGTCCTCGTAGTCCCCCGGCGACTCGATCCGGGTGAACCCGATCAGCGCCCGCACCTCCCGCACCCGCTCGACCAGCACGACCTGCTCGAAGGAGCGGGCGAACCGCCGGGGGGCCGGCACCGCCCGCAGCCGGAAGTCCCGGGTCCGCTGGGCATGGTCGGGGTCGATGAAGACCTCCCACTCGGGGGTCTTCAGGTCGGTCACGTCCTCGCCGGTCGACGCCTCGCCCTCGGCCTGCCGCTGCCGGATCGCCGCCATGAGTTCCACGTCCGAATACTCGGCGAACTCCCGCAGCAGGTTCCGCCGCCGCAGCTTGGCGATGTCCCCCTCGCCCTCGATGTCGTAGAGGTCGGCCCAGTGGTCGGTCACGAGTTGCTTCAGCAGGTTCGATTCCTGCGGCACCGACAGGGCCGAGAGCATGATCGGGAACCAGGCGTTGGAGGCCCCCTGCAACAGCGCCCGCACCCGGATCGGCTGGCCCTGGTCGTCCTTGCAGCCGTCGTCGTCGAAGTCGCGCAGGTGGGGCCGCCGACCCCAGCAGGCCGGCAGGTCGTTGTCGTGCAGCTTGAAGGCATCCGACATCGGCCGGGAGGTCTGGCACGCCTCGCAGCGGACGTAGATGTCGGCCGCCTCGCCCGAGGGGCCCATCTCCAGCAGTTGCAGCTTGTAGGGGCAGGTCGTCTGCCCGCCGTGGACGAACTGGACCCATGGGAAGTCGTCCAGGTGCCCGTTCTTGCAGGCGACCACGAAGCGGGCCGGGACGGCGGTGGGCAGCTTGCCGGGCACCCGGCAGTTCTCGTGGACGTACCGCGCCCGGTCGGGGCTGTAGGGGTCGGCCTTTAGCACGAACTGCCCGCTGCTGAGCGGGGCCAGACGCCGGCAGCGGGGGCAGACCATCCACCGGGGGAACGGGGCGACCGGCACCCCGACGCACGCCTGCTGCTCGAAGGGGTTGGTGCGGTCCGTGTCCGGGACGATGGGCGGGGACCGCAGCGAGGCGACCTGGGCCCCGAGGGCGTTGCGGACCGAGGCCAGCAGCCGCTCCTCGGTGATCTCCCGGTACTCGGAGTTCGGCCAGTCCTCCAGGCCCATGACCATGACCGAGATGTGCGGCAGGTCGATGATCGAGCCGACGCCGAAGGTCGTGAGCATCTGGCTGGGCCGCAACTCGCCGACCCGGGGCCGCTCTCGGGCGGTGCTCACGAGCCACCCCCTTCGCCCGCCGGGGCGGCCGGCTGCACGAAGTCGTCCTCGTCGTCCAGGTTGTGGTCGTCGAGGATCAGCAGCGAGGTCGGATCCACCTCCCGCAGCGAGTTCAGGCAGGTGTACTCGTCCTAGGTCTCGATCCCCGGCCGGGCCAGCAGGCCGATCGTCTCGCTGTCCTTCTTCGCCTCGTAGCCCAGCCGGCTGCCGCCGGAGAGCCGCAGGGCACGCCGCTGCCAGTGGTCGAGCTTCTGCCTCAGTTCGGCCTCGACCTTGGTGGCCACCTCGGCGTTGCCGACCCGCCTGGCCCGATCGACGATCCAGCCGATCGCCTCCTGGACCTGCGGATGGGTCGCCTCGGTGCCCATCCGCATCGCCGCCTCGTTGGGGTTGAACGTGCCGTCCCGCAGCCGGACCAGCGAGACCAGCAGGGCGGCCAGGCCCCGATACATGGCCCCCTCGGAGAAGGGCGTCACCGAGAGGGCCTCGACGTGCTGGTAGAAGGTGGCGTGGTAGTGCTCGAAGGTCTCGTAGTGGCTCATGTCCCGGGGCCGGGCCCAGTTGTAGACGGTCACGACCAGGCCGGGGAACTTCCGCCCCACCCGGCTGGTGGCCTGGATGTACTCGGAGGTCGTCTTGGGCTGGCCGGCGCACACCATCAGGCCCAGCCTGGGCACGTCGACGCCGACGGAGATCATGTTGGTGGCCAGCAGCACGTCGAGCGGCCGGGGCTTGAGGTCGGGGTCGTGGACGCCGGACTTGCCCGCCTCCTAGCGGCGCCGCTCCATCGCCGGGTCGAAGGGGGTCTCCAGCCGGTCCAGGGTCTCGGGGATGGCCGCCGAGCCGAGCCGGGAGGTCAGTTCCTTCACCGAGTCGGGCGAGTAGACGATCCGCTTGGCCAGGCCCCGGTCGGCCATCTTTCCGAGCCGGCTGCGCACGTCGTCGTCCACCAGCCGCCGCATGCCGCCGAGTTCCCGGAGGCTGTTGAAGTAGCCGACCAGGGTCATCCACGGGTCGGCGGCGTCCCCGTGGCGCTCATACACGACCTGCGAGGCGGCCAGCAGGGTGACGTAGACCCGGATCAGGGCCAGCTTCAGCCGCCGCCCCGGGGCACAGATGCCGATGTACTTCCGGCCCGGCGTGGCCTCGGTGGAGGGCCGCTGCAAGGAGAAGAAGTTGTCGGCCACGTCCAGGCCGCTGGGCGGGAAGACGCTGGTGTCCCGCAGGAACAGGGCGTGGACCTGATCCTTCGCCTGCCGGATCGTCGCCGTCGAGGCGATCAGCTTGGGCCGCACCGCCCGGCCATCGACCTCCCAGGAACAGAGCCGGTCGATGGCCGTCTCGTACAGGCCCACCAGCGTCCCCAGCGGCCCGCTGATCAGGTGAAGCTCATCCTGGATGATCAGGTCCGGGGGCCGCAAGGGGCCGGCGGCGACGGTGCGGGCGGGGCCGAACTTGCCGTCCCTGGTCCGGGGGTGGCTGCCGGCGTCGTCGATCTCCGGCGAGCGGAATCCGTGGCGCTCGCAGAGGCCGTCCACCTGGCCGAAAAGCATCTGGACCTCGCCCTTCCACGGCATCTGGGCGAACTTGTCCACCGTGGCGATCAGCAGGCAGGGCAGGTTGCGGTAGATTTCCTCGTCCACGACCAGGATCGGGATGCCCTCGTCGGGCGACTGGCGGCGGCTGAAGGCGCACTGGCCGAACTTGTCGCCGCAGTAGACGAAGGTGCGGCCCCGGCCCTTGGCGGCGGTCTCGATGTGGTAGCAGCGGGGCGAGAAGTCGATCACCGAGCCGCACCACGGGCAGTTGGTCAGTTGGTGGGGGGAGCCGCCGCCGCCGATCGCGCCGTGCCGCTTCTTGTCGCTGCTGCCGGTGGCGGTCTTCAGCGCCTCCTCGCTGTGGGCGGTGCGGTTGGGGGTCGAGGCGGCCCCGACCCAGAGGCCGATGCGGAAGGGGGTGCGGCCCCAGCGGTGGTCGCCCTTCGCCTCGGCCTGGCGGCGGATGGCCTCGCAGGCGCAGATCAGGGCCGTGGCCCGCTGGAACTGCTGGAGGGTCAAGAGCCGCAGGGTGTACCGCATGAGCACGGCCACCCCGTCCTCGCCCGAGCGCCCCGCCACGGTGCCCTGGAGGCGGCGGATGCCCAGGGTGAAGGCCGTCAGGCCGAGGTAGGCTTCGGTCTTGCCGCCGCCGGTGGGGAACCAGAGCAGGTCGGCCAGGGCCTCGGGGCGCTCGCTGCGGTCGGGGTGGTCGAGCTTCGCCAGGCCGGGCAGGTTGAGCAGGATGAAGGCCAACTGGAAGGGATACCAGGAGCGGTTCCCGGGGATGTCCACGTCGTTGTAGTCGATGTCCCGGCCCCGCCGGACGCCCTCGGAGAACAGCGAGCGGGTCCGCTGGAGCCACATGGCGTGGTTCATGAACCGGAAGGCGTCGGCGACCTGGGCGTCGGTGGCCAGCAGGTCGAGCCCCTCCTCGATCCGCCGCAGGGTCGCCTCGCAGCGCTCGATGGCGGCCTGGGCCGTGGATCGGAACCGCTCCAGGCCCTCGGCCGGGTCGTCGATGCGGGCCTTCTCCCGGGCGATCCAGTCCCGATACGCCTCGACCAGCGGCCCCAGCCTGGCCCGTAGCTGGGCCTGCGGGGTCTCGTGCAGGACCTTCATGTCGAGGACCAGGCCCTCCAGCCGGGCGAAGGCGGGGTTCCGGTCGGCATCCTCGACGGTCGGCGGGGTAGTCCGGGGTATCTCGTAGCTCGGGATGGCCCTGGTGACGAGCCGCACGGCCCGGCCGGGGTCGTCGGGGGCGACCTCGGCATGGACGGCGACCCCGTGGCCGACGGCGAACTCGACGTGCCGGCGGTAGATCATCGCCAGCAGGTCGGCCTCCCGCTTGTAGGACTCGTCGGTGCCGGGCAGGTCGATGTGGCCCTGCCGCTTGAAGAAGGCGGGGGCGCCGTCGGGGGACTGGACGGCCAACTCGCACTGGAACATCCAGGTGCGTTCCCGGTTCGGGGGCGGCGGCTCGGTGCCGTCGTTGACCAGGAACAGGGTGACGCTCCAGTGGTCGGGGCGGCGGCGGATCAGCCCCTTGAGCTTGGCGTCCGGGAATGCCTGGTCGGCGATGATCGGCCCGACCGGGCCGGCGACCAGCGGGATGCGGTGGGGAGTGCCGCCGCACGGCTGGCGCTTCCAGACCCGCCTGGGGGTGCCGGTCTTGGGGTTGGTCTCGAACTCGCTGGGGGCCTTGTCGTAGTGGCCCCAGCGGGGCGTGACCTCCAGGGCGGGCACGTCGAGCGGGACGCAGAAGGAGAGGCCGAGCGAGGAGGGGAAGATGGCCTTACCCTGGGGTGCCGACAGTTCGGTGGGCCCGTCGTCGCCGCCCAGGTTGCCCCGGCCGACCCCCTCGATGCCCAAGTTGTCGTCCGAGGGAACGTCGCCTTCGAGGGTGTCGTCGTCCTCGGAGGGCGGGGTGTCGGGCCGGTCGAACAGGGGCAGCGGCAGGTCCTCGGCCCGCTGGCGGGGGGCGAGGATGCCGACGAGGTAGCGGTCCCGGATGCGCTCGGAGACCTCCTCGGTCTCGCCGCCGGCGGGTCCCCGGAGTTCCTTGACCGCCATCGCCTCCAGCATCTCACGGAGTTGGAGCGGCGAGGGGACGGTCTCCTTGAGCGTCATCTGGGGCATGGCTCGTCCCACAAGCTCGGCCCGCTCACGGCGGGGAGGGTGGCAACTGGTCGGAGGCCGAGCCGGGTGCCGGTCCTCCGCTGGCGGGTCTCGGATACCATGCCAGCATACAGGAATCGCTTCCGGGCGTTAATGACCGGAGTCGCCCCCGCTTGCGTCCGGACCTCTGCCCTATGTCCGGAGTCCGGGTCGTTGTGTCCGGAGTCCCGGGCGGCTGTGTCCGGAGTCGGTGGGGCGGCGGGGGCCTCCCGGTGCGCTGCGGTGCGCCCGGTGGACGCCGTTCGGTGCGCCAGTGACCGCTGATGGGACGATGCGGGACCAGATGCCACAACTCATTGCGGGCAAAACGTTTCCCGATGCGGATTGCCCCTCCGGGGCGGGGGCAATTTGGGTTCGTTCCGTTTTTCGGTCGAAGCGATCGGGTCCCTCCGGCGAGGCGGGCCGCAGGAGCGGATTCCGGATTCCGGATGGCGGAGATCGGGCCCCCCAAAGGGGCATGACCGATCGCGTCGGGACGAGCGGCAGGGACGCTCGATTCGCCGAGGTGCGCCCTGGTGGCGCCTGGCGGTGCGCCAGTGACCGTTGATGAATCGGTTGCCGTTCTGCCCGTGGAACTCGTTTCGAATTCTTGACTTGCGGGAATCTCGCCCCTCGGTCCTGGGGGGCGAATTGGGTTCGTTCCGTTTTTTCGGCGCCGGCATCGGGTCGCTCATGGTCGAGCAGGCCCGCGCGACAACCGGTCTGCCATTACGGCAGGTGGGTTCGTTTGGTCGAGATGGTGCGGGGGGGGCGAATGGGTTCGTTTCGTCACCGGTGTCGGCGAGTGGCGCGGCGCGATCGGCAGGGGAATGGGTCGGGGTCGGATTGCCAAGGAGCGGGGAGGGGACAATGCCCCAGGATACCGTCGGACATGGAGGGCGGGATGGCAACTGAACCGGAGAAAATGCGCGGGGCCTGCCTTGGAGGTGAGGCCCGACGCTCAGGGGAGGACCTCGACGGTGAGGTCGGGGAAGCCCGCCAACCGATTGTCGTTGGTCAGGAACGATGTGCAGCCGGCTTGCACGGCCGCCGCCAGGTGCAGGGCATCCTGGGCCGAATAGCGCTTACCGGACGACGCATAAGCATGATGGCCTCGAATGTGGGCGGCACGATCGAAGACCGGGGTGCTGAGCGGCACGACGGTCACGCCCGGGGCCAGGAACATCCGTTCGTAGTCGAGCAGGAGTGCCCCGTCCCCCAGGCCGAGCGGCTTGACCAGGCATTCGAGCCGGGTGAAATCGCTGATGGCGAACCGATGCCCCGCCGCCTGGAGGGTGGCGAGGTGCGCCCGCGCCCGGGCGTCGAAGGGGGCCGGTCCTTCGACCCAGTAGATGAGGATGCAGGAGTCGAGGTAGGTCAGCACGGTCGCCTATTCCTGCCCGGCCGGAGGCGAGGGGGGACCGCCCCACAACGCGTCCCAGCGCCGCTCATACTCGGCATCCTCTTCCTGGCGTGCCGTCTCTTCCGCCTGCATCTCTGCCAGGCTTCGTCCCTGATAACCCCTGGCCCGCTGGTTGGCCCGGATTTCGTCCATGACTTCCACCAGCCCCCGCCCGGTTGGGGCCGACGGCGAAAGGGGTTGCACGATCACCTGGACCCGGCCCGGCGCCAGATTCGGCTTCTCGTCCAGTTCGAGCGTGCCATCGGGTTTCAGCGTCCCGGCGATCACGGTCCCGGTTCGGCTCATGGTTCATCTCCGCTTCAAGGAGGCCCTCCCGAGTTTACTCGAACAGCGTCGGCCCCGCCCCGGCCTGCTTCGCCCGCCCCTTGGCCTTCCCGGCCCCCTTCGCCCGAGTGCCGCCCTTCTTCGTGTCGTGGAGGCCCCGGGCGACCTCCTCGGCGTGGCACTCGTGGTTGAGCGTCAGGAGGCGGGCGAGGACTTCCCGGCGGGCCGGCTCGCTGAGGGTGAAGCGGGTGCCCTGCCGGGTCTCGTGGAAGCCGTGGCCGAGGTCGAAGTCGGACCAGCCGTAGGCGGCGGCGACGGCCCGGTCCATCTCGACGTGGAGGTCCCGGAGCGTCTGGATGTCGGCGGCGGATTCGTTGGGACCGTGGAATCGGTTGTATAAATCCGTAAGCCCTTCGTGATTCAAATCAAGTGTGCTCGCCCTGTGCCGATAATAGCGATCACCTATGGTATCAAGAGCATTAATCAGTTGCTTTGGAAAGGGGAAAGTATCCAGGCAATCCGAGGGGGTATACCGCCCCCGTGTCTCTAAACTCGATTGATATCGCTTTACCCATACATCATGTAACGAAGATTGAAGTATGGCGAAAGTGGAATACCTAGGATCAGTGATTACTACAGTTGCCTCGCTGGCGATGATGTCGGTTGGGATGAACGCAAAGGCAAGATGCTTACTATGGCTCGTCACCGCAAGTGCACGCTCGATCTTGCTTAGGAGCCATCCAAGAATAAGTTCCGAGTTCCTCTTGGCCCATATCAATGCAGCACTTGCGGCTGCCGTGGGCTGATGGTGTCGTTCCAGTCCGGGCAGACCTCATGCCGCTCCCGGTCCAGCCGCTCCATCACGGCGGCGGGCACCTTCACCTTCGTCGGATATTCCGCCCGGTCCAGGCTCGCCGTCACTCCCGCCCCGCCGACCTCCGTCCCACGGGCCCAGCCGAGCATCGCCTCCAGGCTTCGCAACGGCTGCCCGGCCCAATTGATGCTCACCGGCCCGAAGAGCCGATGCTCCACCGGGTTCCACTTCGACGCCCCGGTCGGGTAGTGGCAGACCGTCACGTGGAGCCCGTAGCGGTCGGCGATCCGCTCCTGCAGCCGGGCCTTCCAGAGCCGGGGGCGATGGCCGTTGCTGCCGCCGCCGTCGGCCAGGATCAGCAGCTCGTCGGCCCCCCGGTATCGCTCCGAGCCGTGGCGTGCCCACCACGAGCCGATCGCCTCGACGGCGAAGGCCGGCGTATCCGCCGAGGTGCCGACGCAGACGTGCCCCCGGCCCGAGAGCACGTCGCAGATGCCGTAGGGGGTCGCCCGGCACTCGGCATCGCTGAGGAAGTCATAGACATTGACCTCCTCGGGCTCTCGGAGCCAGGCGGCCCCGGCGTTCTTGAAGTTGCCGACCAGTTCCTTCTTCTTGCTATCGACGCCGATGATCGGCTGCCCCAGGCCCTCGAAGATGGCGATCCGCTCGTCGATGTTGCGGGACTGCCGGTCCCGGTCGGGGTGATCCGGCCCGGTGAACCGCTTTCGGTTGACCCGCAACGAGCAGTCCTGATCCCGCAGCAGCCGGGCGATGGTGGTGGGGCTGAGGTCGTGCCCGAGCCGCTCCAGGTCGGCCCCGATGGCCGGGAGGCTGCGGCGGACGAACTCGGTCGGACCCATCGGGTCGCCGCCGGTCGTCGGCTCGACGACGGCGGTCAGGGCCGGGACGACCTCGGGGCTTTTTTTTCGACGGCAGGCCGTCCGCCACCGGGCAAGCGGACCCGATCGCCGGGCCGGCCCTGCAGCGAGTCGGCCAGTTCCCGTCGGCCCCGGCGGATGGTATCGACGTCCAGGCCGGTGATCCGGGACAGGAGGCGACCGCCGCCGTGGCCGACCTTGGAGGATTCGACGGCGGCGTACCAGCGGCGTTGCTGCTCGTCGAGCCGGCTCATCAGGAGGTTCATCCGGCGATGGATCTCCTGATCGGGATGTGGCTCGGGGCCGGTACAGGAGGGGCACTGGCACGGATGGACGTCACGCTGGGGCATGGACGCGCCTTCCCTGTGGTCTCGTCGGAGTCCATGTCATCCTACCAGAAAACTGGAACTTGATCCTGGATGGCCCCTTAGACTGTCATATAGCGCACTCCGCTTCTCTGCGTGTTGCCACCATCGCTCGGGCAGTGGCGATCTCAGGGCGAATTGCCCATTTGGTTTCTTGCGCTGTCGTTCGGGCTTCACTTTCGATTCTACGATGGTGAGACAGTCAGGATAGTAGTCGACCTCTATTGAGTTGTCGGGTATAGCCGGTGCAGCTTGATCCGGGCGTCCGCCGTGGTGAACTGCCACTCCACCTCGACCCCACGCTCGTTGCGGTCCTCCTCCCACGCCTCCACCTCGCGGCGAAGCTCCTCGGGCGACTCGATCCGTCGATCCAGGCACTGCCGGGCCAGCACCGACAGCTCGATCTCCGCCATGTTCAGCCAGCTGCCATGCTTCGGCGTGTGATGGATCTCCAATCGCTCGGCAATCCGCCTCGCCTGCTCCGGCGGGAAGGCCTCGTACAGCGAGGCCAGCTTGTGCGTGTTCAGGTTATCCATCACCAGGACGACCTTCTCCGCCTCCGCGTGCACCTCCTCGACCAGCCAGCGGACCACCTCGGCGAAGTCCACCGCCGTCCGACGCTCGGTTACCTTCACCGCCCGCCAGCCCAGCAGCGGCTCGGAGATCATGGACAGGTTGGCCGTCCCGTTGCGGACGGACTCGTAGTCGAACCGCCCCGGCTGGCCGGGGGCGGCCGGGATCGGCTGGATCACCTCGCCGAGGAGTTGCTTGCTCGCCTCGTCGAGGCAGACCAGCGGCCGCTTCTCGTCGTAGGGGCGGTGGTAGACGTCCAGCACGTCCTCCATCGCCGCCACGAACTCGGCGTTCGCCTCCGGCGGGATGCACCACTGCTCCTTCAGGTGCGGCTTCAGTTCGCTTTTTTCAAAGCGCGCCGCACCGTCTCGTCGGAGATCGTGGGGACGACCTCCAGCTCGACGAGCGTGTCGGCCAGCAGCCGCATCGTCCAGGCCTTGCGGCCGTCCGGCGGCGCGGAGCAGGCCAGGGCGATCAACTGCGCCTCGGCCCGCCCGTCCAGGGCCCGCTCTCGGCTGGGGCGGGCCTGCTTCTTGCGGACCAAGGCCGCCTCCAGGCCCTGCTCGACGAACCGCTGGCGGACCCGCTCGATGGTGGCGACGCTGACCTCGACGGCCTCGGCGATCCGCCCGTCGGGCCAGGCGGGGCCGCCCTCGGCGGCGTCGGCCTTGAGCAGGATGCGGGCGTGGGCCAGCTTCTTCGCGGCGGCCTTCCCCGCCGCGATGAGCTCGTGGAGGTCCTGGCGTTCCTCGGCCGTCAGCGTGACGATGTACTTCTTCAAGTCGGTTCTCCTGAAGCGGTTATCGCCCCAGGAGAACCGATTCCGACACAGCCCTCAAGTCATCGGTGGCCGACTAATAGTCACTTGCTACTGGTCCATTGTAACTTCCGCTTGCACCTTGCCTGTCCAAAGGCCAGTCAAAGAATGATATGATGCACCTGCTTGCCTCGTGATTTGGATGAGAATTTAGGTCTTGGCCATTTAAATAAGGCCTTAACACATCTGCGTTTTTTGCATTGATGCCTATTAGCATCTCGGCGTCTTCGGGTGAAATAATGAAACCCATACCCAATGGTTTTGATCCTTCACAGGCAGTGCCCTTGTGTTCGGACAATTTTCTCGGCGGAGCGTCAAGTTGCCCTCCCTCTGACAAAAGGGAAGATATGGAACCCACAGTATGACCATCGAGAATTCGCTGGCCAATCCATTGACCATTGCGAATCCAAAGTAGTGTGACCTCAAGGCTTGCTGTACCTGGCCACTTGCAACCCGTGTTAGCCCGAATGATAGAGCAGCCGGATTCTAATATCTTATCCAATCCAACTTCCCTGGTATCACCCTCTGAAACCGTGTTCGTAGCTATGAATCCCAATCCGCCAGATTCGTTGAGGATGTCTCTTGCGCGTAGAAAGAAATACGAACAAAGGTCGGCTCTGCCGCCTGCTTTGCTATCTCCCGACACATAAGAACTCAAGTATCCCAAATAGGATTTTCCCAGACGGCCCGATATTAGTGTGCCGCCCATGAACGGCGGGTTGCAGACGAAGGCGTCGAACCCCGCCCGGTCCATGAAGACCTCGGGGAACTCCAGCGCCCAGTGGAACCGGCCCTCGATCCCCGCCTTGCGAAGCCGCTTCTTCGCCTCCGCTTCCAGTTGCTCGGCCGGCAGGTCCTTGAACTTGTACTCGACCTCGGCCAGCATCCCGTTCAGGGCCGACTCCAACTCCCCGGCGTTCCTCGCCTCCCAGGTCGCCGCCAGGAGCAGGTCGGCGGCGTAGGTCAGCCGCTTCGTCTGGTCCTCGACGTTGGCCAGCATCGCCGCCTTCCGCTCGATTTCCTGCGGCGTGTTCGAGGGCAGCGTCTCGATCTGCTTGCGGAGCAGCCGCACGGCGTCCAGCCGCCTCTCGATCTGCTGCCGCTGCTGCTCCATCAGCGGACGGACCTTTGCCCCCTCGGTCATCGAGAACCGGAGCAACTGGTCGATGCTGCTGAGGCCCACCAGCGAGTCGCCGCACCGGATGGCGTGGTCGAGGAACGTGAACGGCTTGTCCTTGGCCAGCGTCAGCAGCCAGAGCGACAGCTTCGCCATCTCCACGGCCAGCGGGTTCCTGTCTACCCCGTAGAGGCACCGCTCGGCCACGAGTCGTCGGGCGTAGAGCAGCCGCTCCTGGCGGTCGAGCGGGATCAGTTGCTCGTCGGGCTGACCCTCGGAGACCTCGCCGAACGGGGTGATCCGGGGCGTGCCCCCGGCCCGACGCTCGGCCTCCTCCCACGCCTCCAGCAGCCGCAGGGACAGGTCGATGCAGACCTGGACCAGGAAGGCCCCGCTGCCGCAGGCCATGTCGCAAATCTTCAGGTCCAGCAGTTGGGCCGCCGACCTCAGCCGCCACTCTTCCTGAGGTTTCCCCTCGGCCGGGCCGTCGTAGACCAGGGGCTCCAGCGTGTACCGGACGATCGGCTCGGTCAGGCTCTCGGGCCTGTAGTGCGTCCCGCTGGACCGGCGGTCGGTCCCCGCCGTGACGTAGACGCTGCCGGGCAGCAGGACGAGCGGGTAGTCGAACGTGTCCAGCCGCACCAGGCCGGCGAACGGCCGGACCCGCCCCCAGAGCGCCTCGTCCCCCTGGCAGGCGGTGCGGAACCGGCCGAGGACCTGATCGTCCGGCTCCGAGGCCAGCAGCCGCTTCACCGTCGCCACCGACGAGCGCCCCGTCTCGTCCTTGGCGAACTTCAGTAGCTCGTCCTCGCCCTTCGCCGCCCGGGACTCCAACTCGGCCAGCGGCACTTCAGGCTCGGCGTTCCGGGACCCGCTCAGGCCCAGGACCGGCTCGTCGGCCCGGACCGCCGTGTGGTCGAGCAGGCCCTCGTAGACGTGGCCGATCTGCGTGATCTGCAAGGCCCGGAAGCTCAGCTTGCGGGGCGTGGCCGGGCCCCCGCCCGGCAGCTTGACCTGGAGCACCTGGAGCGCTTCGAGCAGGTGCAGCACCGTGCGGTTGTCTACCGGGAGGGGATGGCCGGGCGTGCCCGTCCAACTCGTCCCCGGCGGGCGCCCTTCCAGGAACGGGAACCGGTCCGGGTCGAACAGCTTGCCCTTGTAAGCCGGCAGCTTGATCCGCTCGTGCCGCACCCCGGCGTAGACGGCCCGGGTGGTCGTCAGCAGGCGGCACCAGGCATCGTTGCGGCGCTGGAGGACATCCTCGCCGAAGTCGTTGGCCGCCGCCCGCAACTGCTCCCGCAGGGTGGAGACGGCGTAGTTCTTGTCGTAGAGGTCGTCGCCCAGCAGGAGAAGCTCCCTCTCCTCGGCACAGAACAGGAACACGAGTCTCATCATCACCGTCAGGGCGGCCTCGTACAGGACCGCCTCGGGCACGCCCTTCAGCAGGGCCCCGCCGTGGTCCCGGTTGGCCTTGTCGAGCGAGGAGACGAGCACCTCGACCGCCCGCCGCACCTGATAGCCAAGCTGGTCGGTGACCTCCTGCTGGTCCTCGGCGCTCTGGGCCAGCAGCCGTTCGAGCGTCTCCTCCTCCGGCACGCCGAAGAACCGGTGGACGCCCAGCAGGGTCCGGAACGCCTGGAGGGTCTTCGGCTCCTCCAGCCAGAGCGGGGCGTACCAGGAGGCGTAGCCGGTCGTCTCGCCCCGGGGGGCATCGACGAGCATCCACTGGTCGCCGTTGGTGACCAGGCCCAGCCGGACGCCCGTGTCGTGCAGCAGTTGCATCATCCGGGTGTCCGGCGATGCCGCCCAGGACCGCCCCTCGACGACCCGTCCTAGCTTCTGCCGGAGCGGGTAGGGGGATTGAAAGGACAAAACTCTTCCGTATCCTGAGACCTTCGCACCAGGAGATCAAGGAGATACGCAGATGCGGCCCAGCCCCGAGATGATCCCCGTCCTCATCGATGCCGCCAAGGCCCTCAAGGGCAGTCCGAAGCGAGTCTTCATGGCCAAGACCGTCGCAGCGATGGGGCGGGGTGGACAACGCTGGGCCCAGGAGCATCTCGGCTGGTGCCGGGAGACCATCCGCAAGGGCACGCACGAACTCCGCTCGGGCATGACCTGCGTGGACGCCTTCTCGGCCCGCCGTCGCAAGCCCGCCGAGGAGCACTTGCCCCGACTCCTCGATGACATCCGCAGCATCGCCGACGGGCAGAGCCAGGCCGACCCCAAGTTCCAGACCAAGGGGCTCTTCACCCGGATCAGTGCCGCCGAGGTCCGACGCCAGTTGATCGCCACGAAGGGCTACACCGACGAGGAGTTGCCCACCCAGCAGACCATCAACACCAAGCTGAACCTGCTGGGCTATCGCCTCTCCAGGGTGGCCAAGTGCCGCCCCCAAAAAGAGTCCCGCAGACCGATGCCATCTTCGATCAACTGAAGGCGGTCAACCCCGAGGCGGATCGGGCCAGGGGCACCCTGCGGCTCTCGATCGACGCCAAGGCGACGGTGCATGTCGGCCCCTTCTCACGGCGGGGCCGGAGCCGGACCGGCACGAAGGCGGCGGATCACGACTTCAAGCCCGTGGCGACGCTGACCCCCTTCGGCATCTTCCTGCCCGAGCACGACGACCTGTGGCTGTACATGGCCCGGTCGAAGGTCACCAGCGACTTCATCGCCGATCGCCTGGAGCAATGGTGGGAGGGCGTCCGCCTGCGGTTCCTGCGGGTCAAGACGCTGGTGATCAACCTGGACAACGGCCCGGAGAACCACAGCCGGCGGAGCCAGTTCCTCAAGCGGATCGTGGCCTTCGCCCGCAAGTATCGCCTGGTGGTGCAGTTGGCGTACTACCCGCCGTACCACAGCAAGTACAACCCGATCGAGCGGTGCTGGGGCGTGCTGGAGATGCACTGGAACGGGTCGCTGCTGGACTCGGTGGAGGCGGTGTTGGGATTCGCCCGATCGATGACCTGGAAGCGGAAGCACCCGGTGGTCAGCCTGGTGGAGACGACCTACGCCAAGGGGGTCAGGCTGAAGCCCGAGGAGATGGAGGCGTTGGAGGCCGAGGTGATCCGCCTGCCGTCGCTTGAGAAGTGGTTCGTGAAGATCCCTCGTAAGCGAGGCAGGCCACGGAAGACGTAGCTTCTTTCTGGTGCCTAGGTCTGGATCAGCACCCTCGCCCTGCCGCCCCCCGGCTCCAGGACCACCTTGTCGGGCCGCAGGGTCTCGCCGTGCTCGGGGAGGTCGGCCTTGAGCGTCTGGGGGATGTCCTGCCCCTCGGCCAGCACCTCGCCCAGGTCGAGCGTGTTGCGCAGCACCCAGTCGATCCACTGCCGATGGATGGCCGGGTCGGGCCGGGGGCCGTTCTGGTCCTCGTCCCATTCCTCATGCCGCTGCCGCAGGGCCTTGGCATGCTCGGGGTCGTGCGGGTCCAATCCCTGGGGGAAGTGCCGGACGAGCACCGGCAGGCTCAGGAACGGCCCCGAGACCTCGATGAGCGACAGCCATTCGGCGTGGTGCTTGGCGATGGACATAATGGATGCAATCGACCTTTTGTGCTCTACTGTTGCTTGTCGGAGTTGCGTCCCGAAAGCCAGATAATGTAATCAGTAGGATGATACTCTGCCCCCATCACAGGACTGAGCCTTTCTACATTCAGTGGAGCCAACAATATGTCGGGAATGCGACGGCCTATTGGATTGTCTATCAACACTTTTGGAGGATACCCCTGGTGATGGTAGACGAACGGGAGGAGTTCGCCGTCAATCATAGATTCCTCTCGTGTCGATCTAATTATTTGGTGTTGGCATCTACAAATTTCCACTGCATCGACGAAGGGAAATGTGGTGGGTTTCCCGTCCTTGGCTTTGCAGAATGACCTGTCGGTAAACAGGCCCGACAACGGATTCAGCAGGGCTGCGATAGGCTCCTGACAAAAATCGTCCCAAACTAATGTCAGGATTCGAAAGGCATCGGAACGGAACTGGGCATACGCCTGGAGCTTTTCATTAGCTGATATTAGAAAATCCTTAACCGGATTGTCACGAGGGTTTGTTGTCTCGATGGAATCGCGAAAATCCGTTGTTACGGGGACTCGGGCCGTAAACTGGTATGACTTTGACTGGCGTTGCCTCGAATAGGCAATCAATTCTGGAGTCTTTACCTCGACCGCATACCAGACTTCATTTGCACAGGATTCGAACTCAGGGTTCTTCTTGCCCTTCTGTCCGGGTTCGTGCGCAAATAAGATTTTGCCATCGCCAGTGCGATCGGCCGCTTCAACTGCACCGGCAGTTACATAGATTTCGCAAAGAATTTGCAGCAGAGCTTCGTACTGCTTTTCGCCTGCTCCTGGCATTGATGCCATTCTGTCAATCATCGAAAAGGCATATTCCGGAGATGCGTCTTCGATAGTGCCAAGTGCCTGGATAAGCCCAAAGACGAACGGCTTAATATTTCCCTTCGCAGCATTCGCCGAAAAGTAACAAAACATGTGGTCTGGGTACTTTTGGGGAATCATCTTGCAAAAGTACGCAACCAATTCTGACGGCTGCATCCCCCTATCTCTCCGTGGCAATTTTACTCGGCACCAGGAACGTCAACGCCACGGGGAACATCCGGGCCTGCGGGTCGGCGAACCGCGCCCGGATCGCCGCCGTCTCCCGCTCGATCTCACCGGGAATCTGACCCACCCGGCCCCGCAGGAAGTCCTTGTTCCGCTCGAACTGCTCCCGCTCCGGGTCGCTGAACAGTTCCAGTTGCCGGTACTCCGACTCCTTGAGTTCGGCCTCGATCGCCCGCTTCAACTCCAGCAGGACCGACTCGATGTCCCTCGCCTCCTTGTCGGCCCGCTCCAGCAGGCGCTTCTCCAGCCCCTTGGTCCGGTCCCCCATGCGGGCGGTGAGCGCCTGCTGGAGCGACGGGGCGATGTCCCCCCAGAGCTTCAGGAACCGACCCTTCGTCGCCTCCGACGGCTCCTCGTCGCTCGCCGCCGCCAGCGCCTCGGCCACCTGGCCGACGTTCATCCGGCTGAACCGGCCCTCCTTCAGGGAGCCGCCCGCCGTGATGATCTCCTCGTGCAGCCGGTGGCTGTCCCCGCCGATGACCACCAGTCGGGCGTGGGCCACCACCGCCGGGGTCGGCAGGGCGGCGTCCGGCACCACCCGGGCCTCGATCCGGTGCATCTTCTTCCGCCCGGCGTCCGACCAGACCTCGGCCCGCAGCAGCCGCAGGCACATCTGCACCAGCCGGTGGTTCAGGTGGGCCAGCACCACGTCGTCCCGCCCGTTGGAGGCGGCGTGGTCGAACGTGATCGGGCGGATTTCCCCGGTGTGCGGGTGCTCCAGCCCCTCGCCGCACGCCGCCCAGCTTCCCCGCAAGGCCGGCAGCCGGAACAGCGCCCGGCCGCCGGGGTCGTCCACCGGGATCAGCGGCGGCTGCCCGGCCAGGTCCAGCCCGACCTCGACGACTTTGCGGATGTTCGCCGGGGTGAGCCGCTGCTCCTTCTGCGTCTCCCGATACTGCTCCAGGAGGTCCTGAATCTGCCGGGCCAGGTCCCGCTCGAACTTGAGCATCTTGCGGACGGGCTCCGAGCCCCGCTCGGCGGTCTCGGTGCGGGCCAGGGCATACCCCCGGCCCAGCATCGCCGCCTCCACGTCGTCGGCGAGCACCTGCCCCACGCTGCCCAGGTCCTCCCGGATCGTCTCCACCTTCTGGGCCACCCGTATCAGGAACTCCAGGTCGGCGTCCAGTTCGCCGGCCGGGACGGCGAACGCCTGCCCCTGGCGCTTCCGGTAGCCCTCCGAGACGAAGTGGAAGACCCGCACGAGGTCGGCCTTCTGCCCGTGCCGGTCGATCCGCCCGTTCCGCTGCTCCATGCGGTTGGGGTTCCACGGCACCTCGTAGTGGATCAGCTTCGAGCAATGGTTCTGGAGGTCCAGGCCCTCCGAGGCGGCGTCGGTGGCAAGGAGGATGCGGACGGGGCTCTGCTCGGGCACGGACTGGAACGCCGCCTTGACCGCCTCCCGGCCCTTGGAGTCCATGCCGCCGTACATGGTCATCAGCCGGTCCTGCCCGGCGAAGCCCTCCGAGGCCAGCACCTCCGACAGCCACTTCTGCGTGGCCCGGTACTCCGTGAAGAGGATGACCCGTTCGTCCGACCACCGGCCGTCCGGGCGGATGTGCTCCCTGAGCCAGGCGATCAGCGCCCGGGCCTTGGAGTCGTTCTGCGAGCAGGCCCGTTCCGCCCAGTCCCGCATCGTCCGGATCAGGCCAAGTTCCTCGGCGGTCGGCTCCGAGAACAGCCGGCTGGCCGTATCGACGGCATCGCCGGTCGCCTCGTCATACTCCTCGTCGTCGGCGTAGTCCTCGTCGATCCGGTCGAGGTCTCGCTTGAGGATGCCGAAGCTCGGCGTACCGCCACCGGCCGGCTTCGAGGCTCCCCGCAACGACGCCTCGTGCTTGTTCAGCGTGGTCAGGAAGGCCGCCGGGCTGGAGAACAGCCGCTTCTTGAGCGTCTTGAGCACGAAGTCGGTCGCCACCGACTCGGCGTTGTCCCGCGCCCGTTTGGAGCGGAGCCCGGCGTACCGCTTCAGGGCGGCGTGGATCGCCATCTCCTCGTCCGTGTAGGGCACCTCCAGCGGCTCCAACGCCCGCCTCGGGAACCGGGGAGAGCCGTCCCAGCGGGGCGGCAGTTCGGACTTCAGCCGCCGCACCATCACGGCGTCCAGTTGCCGGCGGTCGGGCGGGGTGCTGCGGGCGAACCGCTGGCTGTCCAGCAGTTCCAGCAAGGCCGAGAAGCTCTCGGGGTAGTCGTTGTGGGGCGTGGCCGTGAGAAAGAACTTGTGCTCGAAGTGCGGGGCCAGCAGCCGCAGGGCCCTGGTCCGCAGCGAGTCGGTGGCGTATTTCCCCCGGCCGGAGGGGGCGCAGTTGTGGGCCTCGTCCACGATCAGCAGGTCGAACTTGCGGTGGTAGAGCGGGTCGTCGGGGCCGGGCAGTATCTCCCGGAACATCCGCAGCGGGCGCTCCCGCTTGAGGAAGTCGATCGAGGTGATCAGCCGGGGGAAGTGGTTCCACGGGTTGGCATGGATGCCCCGCTCCCGCCGCAACTCCCGCATCAGCGGGCTGCCGACGATGCGGAAGTCCAGGCCGAACTTGTCCCGCATCTGCTCCTGCCACTGAATCTGGAGCGAGGAGGGGCAGACGATCAGGACCTTGCGGGCCCGGTGCCGGAGGATCAGTTCCAGGGCGACCATCCCGGCCTCGATGGTCTTGCCCAGGCCCACGTCGTCGGCCACCAGCAGGTTGACCCGGGGCATGCGGTTGGCCCGGGCCACCGGGTCAAGCTGGTAGTCCTCGATGTCGATGCCACTGCGGAACGGCGCCTGGATGGTGCGGATGTCGGCCGAGGAGGAGGCGCCCCAGCGGACCGCATCGAGGAAGGCGTTGAGGCGGTCGGGCGGGGCGAAGCCGGTCGGCTCGGGGAGCGCGACCTCCTCGTTGACCCGGGTGCCCGGCTCCAACTCCCAGACGACCCGGAGTTCCTCGCCCAGGCCGTCGTCCTCGACGGAGGCCAGCGACACGAGCGTCTGGGGCCGCCCGAGCACGTCGAGGCGGTCGGTCGGCAGGGTGCTCGGGGCGACCTCGTTGACGATCCAGTTGCGGGAGCGGGCGCTGACGAGTTGGCCCTGCTCCGGGGGTGGTGCCAGCCCTGTGGCCATCGTCGCCCTCCAGCCGGCGCCGCTGGTGATTGGTTGCGTGGGATTAGGCCCAGGATAACAATCCGGGCGGGGCGGGGCGGGGCAACCTGGGGATGCCGACCTACGCCTCGCTCTCGTCGAAGAAGTCGTTGGAGACCTCCCTCAACTCATAGGTCTTGGTCGTCACCACGCTGAGCCCGTGCTCGATCATCAGTTCCGCCAGCCAGTCGCCGTCGATCAGCACCACCTTCTTGCCCTCGATGCGGTCCACGAAGTCCACGGCGTCCCTGGTGAAGGCCGAGGTAGTCATGATGACCCCCTTCCGGGCCCGGATGTAGTCCACTGCCGACGAAGCCCTGGACGATCGGGCGTCCCACCGGGCCGTCCCAGCGCTTGGCCTGGATGCACACCACGTCCAGGCCCAGCTTGTCCTGGCGGATCACCCCGTCGATGCCGCCGTCGCCCGACCTGCCGGCGACCGTGCCGTGCCCGGCCACGCCGCCGTAGCCCATGGCCATCAGCAGCCGGACGACCACGGACTCGAAGAACGCCGGGGAGCACTGCCGGAGCCGGGCGAGCAATTCTTCCAACGTCGCCTGCCGCAGCGACTTGTAGGCGGCGTCGATCAGTTCTAGCGGTGTCCGCTCCTCCTCCTCGACGACGGTCGCAGACCCCGCCGCCGACTCGGCCCCGCCCGGGGGCTCGGCCTTGCCGATGAACTCGCAGTAGGCGGGGAACCGCTTCAGGAACTTGACGTTGATCGCCCCGGGCTCCTCGGCGAGCACCGTACGCCCGAGGTCGGAGATGCGGACCCGTCCCCGGGTCGGGTTCTCCAGCAGGCCGGCATACTTCAGGTGCGACTTGGCCCAGGCGACCCGGTTGGCGAAGATGGCCTGCTGGCCGCTGGGCAGGAGTTCCTGACGCTCGGGCTCGGTCAGCCCGAAGCGGTCGGCGAGCCGGTCGGTCAGGTCGCGCATCCTCCACTCCCGGCCATCGGCGAGGGCCTCGACCAGGGTGAGCATGACGGCCTGGAAGTCGGGGATCGCCACCGGGGAAGCCTCGCTCTCGTGGCCCTCGGGCCGGTCGAAGCCCGAGCGATCCTGCGATCATGCCCCGGACGCCGGGGGTTGTAAACCGTCCCGAGGGGGAGCCGAATGGGCGACGAGGATACGGGACCCATGACCTTCAAGGACCACTTCTCCGGCCACTCCGACCGCTACCAGGCCCACCGCCCGACCTACCCGGAGGCCCTGTACGACTACCTGGGGTCCCTGGCCCCCGGTCATGGCCTGGCCTGGGACTGTGCCACCGGCAACGGGCAGGCGGCCCACGGCCTGGTGCCCCACTTCCGCACCGTCGTCGCCACCGACGCCAGCGCCGCCCAGGTCGCCCAGGCCCGGCCCCACGAGCGGATCGCTTACCTCGTCGCCCCCGCCGAGCGGACCCCGATCCCCGACGGCACGGTCGATCTGGTGACCGTCGCCCAGGCCCTCCACTGGCTGGACCTCGACCGCTTCTACGCCGAGGTCCGGCGGGCCTGCCGCCCCGGGGCGGTCCTGGCGTGCTGGTGCTACCAGTTGCACGCGATCGACCCGGGGGTCGATGCCGTCGTCGGGTGCTACTACGCCGAGGTCGTCGGGGCCTACTGGCCGCCGGAGCGGCTGCTGGTCGAGGCCGGCTATCGGACGCTGCCGCTGCCCTTCGAGGAGTTGACACCGCCCCCGTTCCGGATGGTCCAGCGGTGGGACCTCGACCGGCTCCTGGGCTACCTGGGACGCCGTGGGCTGGTTCTTCGTCCGGCGGTCATAGATAGGGCATGGGGAACCGAGCACAAGCAGGCGAACGCCGTAGTACCGCCTACAGGGGCAGGCAACAGGGTCTTTCGCTGCGGATCATCGCCCTACACGAAGCCGCCCACGCGACCGTAGCCTGGGCAACGGGGTGTCCGATCCCGACCTTGGTGATGATCTCCGACGAGGAATTCCGCAGCGTCCCGGAGAGACCACGCCGGTTTGTTCCCCTGGGCCGGGCGTACTTCCCCGGGCAGCCCAACTCGGCCTCGGAGAGAAGGAGAGACCGCCTCCTGGCTGATCGACAAGCGATGATCGCCCTGGCCGGCGACCTCGCCGTCCGGCTCTACCGGGATACGCCCCTGCGGCACGAGCCGACCGACTCCGACCTCGATGCGATCGTCCACGCCGCCGCCCTGGCGGCCGATGCCGGAGAGGATGCCGAGGCCCACATCCAGAGGCTCGCCGCCAAGACCTTTCTGATCCTGCGAGTCTACTGGGACCGGCTGCTGGGGCTGGCTGACGAGTTGCTCGACAAACGCAAGCTGACCGGCCCCGAGATCAAGGCCCTCCTCCGGAGCCCACGACCGTCTTCGTAGGCCCCGGCATCGGCATCCCCTGGTACGACCCGCCCCCACGTCCTATCTTGGGGTTGGACTCCGCACCAGGAGCCGCCCCATGCGACTGACCGAGGCCCCCGTCCTGCCGCCGCTACCGCCCCAGGATTACGCCCAGCTTCGAGATTCGATCCGGGATCGGGGAGTCCTCCAGCCCCTCCTGATCACCGCCGATCACGTCCTGATCGACGGCCACGAGAGGTGGAGGGCGATCCAGGAACTCGGCCTGACGAAGTACCCGCTGCGGGTCCTCGGTAACCTCGACGAGGCCGTGCGCGTCGAGTTGGCGATCCGGGCCAATCTGGAACGCCGCCACCTGACGGTCGCCCAGCGCCGGGAACTGGCCGCCCGGCTGCTGAGGGAGGACCCGAGCCGGACCGACCGGTCGGTCGCCGGGACCGTCGGCTGCGACCACAAGACGGTGGGCAAGGTCCGGGGCCGGCTGCTCCAGGGTGGGGAAATCCCCAAGGTGGCCCGGTCGTCCAGCGGGCGGGACGGCAAGACCTACCACTACCCGGCCACGAGCGTCGAGAGCCCCAACGTGGCCAGGATCGCCGGGCGGCTGCTCGCCGAACTGGGCGACGACGCCCCGGAGGGAGGGGCCTCGCTCCGGACGTTGAACAAGATGCGTTTCGAGTTGGACCGCAAAGAACTCCTGGGCCGGACCGCCCCGACGCTGCCCTCGGACTTCAAGATTCACGCCCTCGACTTCCGCAAGCTGGGCGGCCGAGTCGCCCCCGAGTCCGTCCAACTGGTCGTCACCGATCCGCCCTGGCTCGGAGAGTACGAGGGATTGCGGCAGCCCTTCGCCGAGGCGGTCGTCCGCATCCTGAAGCCGGGCGGGTTCGCCTGCGTGTACTCGGGGCACTTCCACCTCAAGGAGTTCCTGGACGTGCTCTGCGGGGCCGGGCTGACGTACCGCTGGCTGATCGCCTGTACCAACGAGGACAGCATGGGGGCGGTCCGTTCCGGAGGGTCGATCCTGACCCTCTGGAGGCCCGTCTTGCTCTTTCAGAAGCCCGGCGGTCGTACCAAGACGCCCAGGATTCTGCGGGACCTGATCGAGTCGGGGGCGAGGGAGAAGGCGAACCACCCGTGGCAGCAACCGATCGAGGAGGCGGTCCAGTTCGTCAAGACCCTCAGCGAGCCGGGGGACTTGGTGGCCGACCTCTTCGTCTGCTCCGGGACCGTACCGGCGGCGGTGGCGACGGTCGGGGAGGGCAGAAGGTTCGTGGGGACGGAGATTGACGGCGATCTGGTCAAGGCGGCCCGGAGGCGCGTCCACGAGGTCTTGAAGGCCGGCGGCGGGGCCGTACCCCTGGCCATGGGATCGACTTGAGGGGCCGGACGGTCAGATCAGCCGGCATTGAGCAAACAGCCAGACCCACTTCCGAGGCCCGGAACCCAACGATGGCGACCGCACCCAGCAACCGGAAGACGACCCTGAACGGCGTAACCTTGAAGGCGACGAAGCCGGTCTACGAGCCGGTGCTCGAACTCCCGCCGCTCCCGGCCGACCAGTACGACGCCCTGCGGCAGAACGTCGCCCTCAACGGCGTGCTCGTCCCGATCCTGGTCGATTCCGACGGCCCCCGGCGGAAGATCATCGACGGCAACAACCGCAAGCAGGTCGGCCGGCTCGCCCTGCCGCGGCAGCCCGTCCGCCTGATCGGCGCTGATGGTCAGCCGCCGAGTGACCGTCCGTCCGCTCTTCTCGTCGAAGACCTGATCCTGATACTCGATCACCTGCTTGCCCCGGGGGACGCGGTCCGAAAGCAGGGTGATCGGGAACTCGGCAAGGTTCATCTCGTCCTTGCCGAGGCGGATGATGTGCGTCGACTCGGGGTGAGCGGATGTGGGCTTCATGCATTTGATCTAACACAGTGGTGGGCCATCGATGCCATGCCGCTCGCCGGTACCAGCCGGAAGCAGAGCTTGATGCGAAGTTCGGTCAAGTTCTGCGTCTGGCTCGGACCGCCGGAGTGCTACCGCAACCAGGACAACGTGCTCTGGACGCCCTCGGAGACGACCTCGGCCCGCAACCGGGCCGACATGGCGATGCGTACCAGTTCGATCGGCCGGACCTACCGCAACGGGCGGATCGCCGGGGCCGCCGATGAGCGGGGCGGGACGACCCCGTTCAACCTGCTGCCGGTCGCCGTCGGGGCCCAGGGGAGTACCGGAGGGCATCCGGCGGCGACCCCCGACGACGTGGCGGCCTGGTGGTGCCGGTACCTCCTGCCCGAGGGTGGGGTGCTGCTCGACCCGTTCTGCGGATCGGGGACCATGCTCCAGGCGGCCCTGGACCACGGAGCGTCGAGGGCCGTCGGGATCGAGAAGGAGGCGAGGTACCTGGAGATCGCCCGTCGGCGCATCTCGGGGGGTTGAACGACTCGTGTTCCTGATGGTGGCCTGCTCGGTGATCCGGCCCTTCACGCCTCGTGCTGCCGGGCCAGGAGCCGGCGTGCCCGCCTCAGCGACTCCAGGACCTCCGTCAGCCCGCCGACACCCTTCAACTTGTCGAGCAGCCCGTCGATGTCCCTCCTCGGCCTCGACCAGGACCCGCTCCCGGCTCTCGGCGCCTCGTGCCGATTGGCTCCGGACCTCGGTGATCGGAGTGGGCTCCTGCCCGTTCGTCGTCGCCACAGGGCCGGATGCCTTCCTCGGAGCGGGACCTTGCACCTTCCTCCCGCCGGGCCTGCCGGGGCCCGTACCGCCCCCGGCCCCTCCGGCGGCCTGCTTGTTGAACTCGGTGCGGGCGTTGTAGAACGAGCTTTCGCCGATCTCTCCCTCGTTCCCCGCCTCGCGCCACGCCTCGTTGGCCTCGGCGTGGGTGACCTTGGGTTCGGTCCGGAACAGGTCCCGGAGGAAAGCGGCCTTGCTCTGCCTCTTGCCCTCGGTCGCCATGGGAGTCTCTCCGTCTGGAGTCGGGAGGTGTCAGTACCCCATAGTGTAACCGACGAATCGAGAAATCTACGTGGTCGCCAAACTCGACCCGGATGGCGGGCTTGACCTCTCTCATGCAAGCCGCTCAGGGATACGGCAGGAGGAGCCATGCACTACGAGTACGTCGCCATCCCCGACGAGGAGGTCCCCGGGCAGCGGCCCCGATCTTCGAGCACCTCGTCGCCACCTACGCCAGCGAGACCAACAAGACGGCGAGCATGTGGCGGGCGGTCCCCGACGACCTGCTGGACTTCAGGCCGCACGAGCGGACCAACACGATCCGGGCCATCCTGGTCCACCAGATACTCTCGGAACGCCGCTTCTTCGCCCAGTTCGTCGGCACCGAGGAGCCACCGGCCAGTGAGCTACTGCCGCCAGGTGATCATCCTCCGGTCCAAGCCTACCTGGAGCGGTACGTCGCCCTGGCGAAACGGCGATTGCCCCAGCTTGCGGAAGCATCGAAGGAGTGGTGGCTGGAGGAGCGGCCGTTCTTCGGGGGCCTGGAGCGGCAGCGCATCTGGACGTTCTGGCGGCGGGTCCTGCACACCTGCCACCACCGGACGCAGGTCCAGACCTGGCTGCGGCTGGCCGGGCGGCAGGTGCCGGCGATCTACGGGCCGTCGGGGGACGTGTCCTGGGACGAGGCCGACCCGACCTACTCCGTCGAGGCGGCGGATCGGGGGGCGTAGGGACTGTCGCCCGACCTCACCCCGACCGGACAGCAAAGGGTCCACGACCATGCCCCGAGGCAGACCCCGCTTCACCCTGGCCGACATCCTCCTGATCGTCATCCTCAGCGGCCTGTCCCTCGGGTTCCTCCGCTGGCTGGGCCGGTCCGGGCAGGGCGAGGGCATCCTGCTCCCGATCCTCCTCTTCGAACTGGCGTTCCTCGCCTGGTTCCTCGCCTGGCGAACCGTCCGGGGCCGGCGTCGGGCTCGACCCTGCGAGGAATGCGGGCGGCCCTTCGTCCCCGGCAGGGGCAAGGCCACGTCCACCCGCTGCCCCCAGTGCCGCACGAGGTCGCTCTTTCCTCAACAGGTGCGCCGGGAGCAGGCCAGGGCCCTCCGGGCGATTCCCGGCGTCCTGCTCCTGCTCATGGTCGTCCTGGGCTTCCTCCTCTCCGAGCCCGTCGAAACGCACTTCGGCGATCACTCCTGGGTGGCCCTGCCGCTGGTGGCCCTCGGGGCGGTCGTGGTCTTCTTCGGCGTCACGATCGCCGTCGCCCTGGTCATCGCCCTGGTGCGGAACCGGCTCCTGGGGTGCGAGGGCTACGCCTTCGCCATGGCCCGCAGGTCTTGCGGCAAGCCCGGCGAGGTCAGCCGATCCGGCCCGCTCGTCGCCTGGTCCTCCGACCCGCCCACCCCGCTCCCCATGCTGGGCGAGCAGTTGGAGGTCGCCCGCCGGCGGTTCGAGTCCCTGCTCGGCGAGCCCGTCGAGGTGCGGCTGCCGATCCGCATCCTCTGCTTCGGGCGGCGCAGCGCCTTCGTGGCCTACCACAAGAACATGATCCCCAACCTCTGGAACCTCGACGGCCTGTACCTCAACCGCCCCATCCGCACGATCACCCGGACCACCGAGGCGTCCCCCTGCCGCCTGTCCGAGCCCGAGCGGACGGCCCGCACCCTCTTCGGCTTCGCCCTGCTCGACGAACTCAAGGGCTTCATCCCGCCGCCGTGGCTCCAGCAGGGCCTCGGCAACCTCCTTGCCGGCGGCGGCGACCGGGGCGAACTCGACCGGCTCAGCCGCAAGATGGTCGTCGCCCTGGCCAGGGGCACGGCACTGGGGCCGGACGACCTATTCGACCGGTCGCCGAGGAAGGTCGTCACGCTCGCCAAGGGCTGGTACGACCACCCGACGTACGTGCGATTCGCCCAGTTCAACGCCCAGTCCTGGTCGGTGGTCGAATACCTGGGCGGCGTGGCGGCGCCCGAGGATCGCCGGGCGCGGTTCCGGGCCTTCCTGAAGGACATGGGCCCGAAGGACGACCAGGAGCAGGTCTTCGAGCGGCACTTCGGGCACGGCTTCGGCCCGCTGCTCGACGGCTGGCGGGCCTGGGTCGAGGGCCGGGGCATCGGGGAGTATGGCCCGACGCCGCCCGACATCCGGGACGCCCTTTTGGAGCGGCTGATCCCGACGATCACGGACCGGGATGCGAAGGTGATGGATCGCATCCTGGCGGTCCGGGACATGGGACGTGCGGGATACGTCTTCGGGGCTGCCGCCCTCATCGCCCTGCTCGGGGACGGCGACGAGGTGCTCAAGCCGGAGGCGATCTGGTCGCTGGAGGCGATCTCCGGCCTCCCCTGGGGCGACGACGCCGACCGCTGGGCGGCCTGGTGGCAGGGCTTTCCGGAGGAGGTGCTCGTCCCGGACGACCCGCCGGAGCCGAGGGGTGGGCCACTGATCGGGGGGAGTGCATAAAGAAGTCCCAGCCCCCGAGCCCACCCGTCGAGCCGCTCCCCTACGGCGTGCTCGACCTGATCCGGTTCCCGGTGATCCTGACCGGCTGCACCGCCGTCATCGCCCTGGTGATCGCGCCGATCCAGGGTGGCCCGGGGGTGTTCGAGGTCGCCGCCGGGTTCGTCGTCGGCCTGGCCGTGATCTACTTCTCGACGACCCTCGTCATCGGCGGCCTGGGCCTGCTCCCGACGCTGTTGCGACGGGCGTTGCGGCGGTTGGATCGGCCCCGCAAGGGCGACCCTCATCCCGGCAAGACCCTCTGGGACGACTGGGTGGACGGGCCATGAATGCCGATGGAGTCCTGCGGTGCAGCCGATTCCATACGGCGCCGTTGATGACTCGGGGCTGCTCGATGGCCTGATTGGGGGCTCGCCCCGCTCACCCCATCGCCGTCGCACACCGCCACCACCAGTAGCCGTCGAAGGCCAGCAGGAACGCCCCCTGCACGAGGACGGCCAGCCCGAATCCCCGCAGGATGGGCTTCCTGCGGCTCAGGAGCACCCCGGCGATCACGACATAGAGCACGTCGAGCCCCGTGTTGATCTTGAGGACGGGGATCAGGCCGGCGAGGGTCTGCGGGTCGCCGAGCAGGGCGACCCAGCCGATGCCGCCGTCGATCAGGCCCCAGATGCCGGACATGAACCAGAAGGACCTCCAGAACTCCTTCGGTCGGGCATAGAGGCCGATGGTGGCCGTGCCAAGCGAGAGCAACGACCAGAGCAAGAGACCGGAGACGATCTGGCGCCGGATGTCGTCCATCATGGTCGTTCATGTTTGATGAGGGAGGAGGGCAAATCCGGGTCGTTGATCACGCACGTCAATCCGACGGCGCCTCCTCCAGGAGCAACGCGACGGCCTCCGGGACCCATCCGCTGTGCCAGTCGTGCTTGCGTCCCGGGCCGTCCCGGTAGGCGTGGGCAATGCCGAGCCGCTCCATCAGGGCGTGGACCTCACGATGGTCCTCCCGGAAGTTGCCGTAGCCGAGGAGGATCAGCCGCTCATCGTCGCCGAGTTGGCCGGCTCGTTCCTCCAGCAGCCGGCTGACCCGGTAGCCCTCGAAGTTCTCAAAGGAGCCGAAGATGGGGCCGGAGCCGTGCCTGCCGGGCTCAGCCATCATCAGCGGGGCGTCCCAGGCGGCGGCCCTGCCGAAGACCTCCGGGTGCCGCAGCAACAAGCTGTAGGCCCCCCAGCCCGACTTGCTGAAGCCCAGCAGCAGCCGGCCCCCGGGCTCGGCCCTGGCCGGATAGGTCGCCTCGACGAACGGGATCACGACCTCCAGCAGGTGGCGCTCCTGGCGGATGCCGGGGTCGGTCGGGTGGTCGGCGTACCAGGGCAGGTGCGAGAACGTCGGGGCCACGAAAATCGCCCGGTGTTCCTCGTGCAGGCCGTGATCGAGGACCTCTTCGAGCCCGTCCCCGTAGCGGTGCTCCTCCTGCGCCTCGACCGGCAGGACGTAGACCACGGGGAATCGCTCGCCGGGCTCACGTCCCTCGGGCAGCACCACCCGAATCCGGGTCGGCTCAGCCTGGAACCCCGACCGGACGGTGTGGGTCAGGACGCCACGATCGTCTCGCTCGGCCTCCGAGATGTCGGCTACCTGATCCTGGGCCAGGGAGCCCGATCCGGCGAGGACCATGAGGGCGAGAACGATCAGGCTCAGGCAGCCGGGGCCCTGCGATGTCGCCGCCAGGCCGTGACGCCCCGCCAGGGCCTCGACCGCATCCTTGGCCTCCTTCAGGCCGACGCCGGTCGCCTCACGGTATCGCTTGATGGCCTCGATCTTCCGGCCATTGCGGAGCAGGTCGAGGAGTTCCCCCTCCAGCGGCCCCTCGATGCCGCCGGGCATCAGGCCCGGATCGCCCCGCTCGAACGCCTCCACGGCATCCTTGGCCTCCTTGAGCCCGGCCCCGGTCCGCTCCCGATAGACCTTGATCGCCTCGATCTTGCTGCCCTGGTCCAGCAGGTCCCGGACCTGGCGCTTCAAGTCCTCGGGAGGCCCCGTTGCTTGGACCTCGGAGGACCAATCCAGGGTCGCCCCGCAGTTCCCGCAGGAGTGGGCGCCGGGCGGGTTGTCGTGGTCGCAGAAGTCGCAGCGGGGCATCCCTGGGCTCCTCGGGGGCGGTTCGCGCCGGGGCCGGTCCCCGTGTCGCAACGCAGTATGGCCCGGCGGCGGGCAATTCGTCATGATGACTCCCCCGGTCGGTGAGTGCCGCCCGACCGATCGAGCACGGGGGTAGACACGAGATGGTCTTCGGCAGGCGCACCTTCCGGATCGCCGGAATCTACGGGCTGCTGCTCCTGCTGCCGATGTATCTGCTGGAGGGGCGGATCGGCCGGGACTTCCCGCCGCCGATCACCCACCCGGAGCACTTCTACGGCTTCCTCGGCGTGGCGGCGGCCTGGCAGGTGGCCTTCCTGGTCATCGCCGGGGACCCGGTGCGGTTCCGGCCGCTGATGCCCGTGGCGGTCCTAGAGAAGGCGTCGTTCGGGCTCGCCGCCGTCGCCCTCTGGCTGGGGGGACGCATCCCGGCCCCGGTGCTCGCCCCCGGCCTGATCGACCTGGCCCTGGGAGTCCTGTTCGTGGTCGCCTACCTGCGGACGCCCCAAGCTGCGGCGGCGATGGGTCGATCGGAGGAGAATCCGCCGTCCCCCGCATAGATAGGGGCAATGCGACCCATCATGACCTTCGCCGATTACCTGGAGCAGATGTTCGTCCACCCGTTTGCGAGGCCGAGATCGACCGGCAGGCGGTCCACGACCCATGGGTTGATCGGGCCGGTCAACCCGGCTCGGCCCGTCTCCCCGACCAATTCCCGGCTGCTCGCCAGCCCGTTCCGCAGGCGGCTGAGGGGCCAGGTGGTGGGTCGATGATCGTCACCCTTCCCTTGGCATCAAGGAACCGATGCCCTGTCGCTGGTGCTCGGTGAGGTTGGGACCTCCCCGGCGACCACCGCCTCGAAGAACCGACCGGCCACGCCAGGGCTCAGGCTCATCCGACCGGCACGGGATTCCGATGAGATCAGCCTTGCAAGCACGGCGAGGGCCTCGTCGGTCCCACAGTCTCCCAGTACGTCCCGGGTGGGCGGCGGCAGTCGATTCACCAGCAGCAGCGCCTCGACGGCCGAGTCCTTGTTCATCACCCCCCGGTCCAGGAACTCCGGGTTGCGCGCCCGCAGGGCCAGCCGCAGGCACTCGACGACTCCCGGTCGGTCCGGGTCATCGGCCGGCAGCACCTCCAGCAGCGCGGCGATGCCCCGCACCAGGATGTAGTGGTAGGCGGGGCGGGCGTTGTGTGCGGGTCGGCCCAGCGACCGGCGCGCTCGCCCTCGGTCAACTGGCCCGCCACGATCCCCAGGCGGAACTTCCGCTTCGCCGCCTCCAGGTGGCGCCGGCCGCCGGTCACCCGATGGGCGTTGGCCAGCAGGTCGACGCTGAAGCTGTTGTAGTTCCAGTTCGGGACCACGGGTCGGCCCGCCGCCCAGTCCGCTGCCGCCACGGCCCCGTGCAGGTAGCGCTCGTCCCCGGTCGCCTCGAAGAGTCCGAGCAGGGCCACGCCGCAGAGGCCGTTGTCGAACTGCAAGCCGCCGTCGTCGAGGTCGTCCACCGCCCAGCCGCCCCGCAGGGCCTCATCGAGCCACCCCTCCCGCTCGGCCCGCCGGAGGAACCGCTCGGCGGATTGGAAGGCGGCGTTGCGACCGCCCCGGAACGCCGGGAAGGGGATGACGCCCCGGCCCCCCTGCGCCTGGGTCCAGAGCAGGTAGTCCCCCGCCTCCCGGGCCTCCCGCAGCAGGTCCTCTCTACCCGGTGCGTCGGCCCGGACTCCGGCCAGGCAGCCGGTGATGACCGAGGCGACCTCCCGGGGCAGGTGCTCGGTGCGGGCCGGGTCCAGCCCGACGACCCACCACTTGTGCTCCCGGACGAATCCCAGGAGTCGCCCGAAGCCGGCCCTGGCCTCGGCCACAGAGAGGGGGCGCACCCGCTCCGGGGGCCTGCGGTATTCGTCGGGGACCTCGGGGACCCCGGCCCGATCGCCCAGCGAGTCGATCGCCCGGCGGGCCAGTCGGCGCACCTCGGCCTCGTCCCCCCGCCGCTGCGCGTCGGCGAGGTGGGCGCGGAGGGCCTCCGGGCGATCGTCGGATTGACCCCATGACGCCGCCGAGACCACGGAGAGGGCGATCAGCAGCACTGGGACGAGACCGGCGCGGCGTTTCTTCATGCCCTGGCCCCCTCTGGTCAACGCTCCGAGGCGAAGGCTTGCCGCTTGCCGATGGCTGGACAGGGTTCACTCGCCGTCGGCTTCCTCAACGATCCGCCGGACGGCCTCCTGGACGTTGCCCACGCCGCCCTCAGCCCGCCGGGCCCGGCGACCCCGGTCCTCGACGACGAGGACGCCCAGCAGGCCGTGCTCCCGGTCGATCCAGGGGCGGAAGCCGAAGGCCCCGGGGCTGCTGACCTCGACGCCCTGGCCCTGCTCGTCCATCCGGTCGAGCCACTGGCCCAGCCCATACTTCGTCCCGGCCCTCAACCGCACCGGGGTCGCCGCCTTCGACTCCGCACCCCGGGTCTGGTCCACCTCCATCTGCCGGATCGCCTCCTCGGACAGGACCCGTCGGCCCCGGAACTCGCCCCGGTCCAGGATCATCGTCAGGAAATTGCGGTAGTCGGCCAGCGTCGAGCTTGCTCCCCCGGCGATCTGCGGGTTGCGGCTCAGGCCCCGCCGCCCGTACTGCGTGTCCGGCATCTCGCAAGGGACGGCGATCCGCTCCCGGAAGAACTCCCGCCAGGGCTGGCCGCTGACCACCTCGGCGACCCGACCGGCGACCTGCATCGAGACCCCGCCGTAGCGGAACTCGGCGCCCGGCTCGGCGACCAGATCGGCCTCGGCGATCCGATCGACGGCCTCCTCCATCGTGATGCGGTAGTCCCCCAGGGCCGGGTGCTGGGCGGGCAGGCCGGAGGTGTGCGAGAGCAACTGGCGGATGGTGATCTCGCCCTTCGTGCCGGTGAACTTCGGCAGGTGCTCCGAGACCGGATCGTCGAGGGAGAGCCTGCCCTCGTCCACCAGGGTCATGATGGAGGCGGCCGAGAGCCACTTGGAGGCCGAGGCGACCGGGACGACGGTCTCCGGCGTGTATTCCCCGAAACACCGCTCGTAGATCGGCTCGCCGTCCTCGACGACCAGCAGGCAGGCGCCCGGCAGCGGGGCCTCCTCGACGACCTTCCCCAGGGCCTCGGTCAGGCCGGAGAAGTCGTCGGCCTCAGCCGAGGCTTGGGAGGCCCCGCAAGTGATCAGGATTGAGGCCAGAAAGAGGCATATCGCTCGCACGGTCGGTCCTCCGGGGATCAGGTCCTTCAAGGAAGGAACCCCGACCGGCCCCGCAAGGGTCGGGCATCCCGGGACGATTTCCGACGAGGCATGGCTTGCCTACCTGGCAGTTGCACCGAGGAACTTTGCGATCACTCCGTCCTCGCCCACGGCCCAGCCGGCATCGGCACCGGCGAACCCGACGGCATGGAAGCCTTGATCGCCCAGCGGTCGCCAGGACTCGCCTCCGTCCCCGGAGAGGTCCGATCCCGTGGGGCCGACGGCGATCAGCGTGAGCGTCTCCGAGCCCGGGACGTAGGCCACCGCCGAGCGGTAGCCCGCCGGCTGCGTTCCCGAAGCCAGCCTCCAGGTCTTGCCGCCGTCATCTGTCAGCGCCACGAAGTTCCCGGACTGCTCCGGCTCCTGGTAGTCGCCCCCGACGGCGACCCCGTGGTCCGCATCCCGGAACGCCAGCGAGAAGAGGCCCGAGGCGGCGTTGCCGGCCCGCACGGGGGTCTCGTGGGCCGTCCAGGTGCTTCCCCGGTCGGCCGAGCGGAAGACCCGGGCCACCCCGCCGCCCCCCGTGGCGAACCAGGCATGGCCCTCCCCGTGGGCGATCAGGCAGGTCCCGCTGGCGGCGAAAGCGGCCTCGCCCGGCAGTGCCGTAGGCATCCCTCCGGGCGGGATCGGCTCCCAGGTCAGGCCCCCGTCGCCGGTCGTCAGGATGGAGAACCGACCATCCACTGGGTCGCCCAGGGCCAGGCCATGCTCGGCGTCCCAGAAGGCGATGGCGTCGAGGAAGCCGCTCGGGTCACGGTTGGTGTATTGCAATCCCCACGATCCCCCGCCGTCGGTCGTCCTGTAGATGCGCGACTGCTCTCCCTCGCCGATAGAGAGCAGGTAGGCAGTGTCGGCATCGACCGCCTCGATGTCCCGGAAGTCGAGGCCGGGGACGCCGGGCACCGGGCGGGGAGTCCAGGTCCGGCCGCCGTCGGTGGTCCGGAGGACCGTGCCTTCGCTGCCGCTGGCCCAGGCCACATCACGGCTGAGCACGCTCAGGCCCCGGAGCCGGCCCCTCGTCGCGCCGGCCTGGGGCTCCCACTGGGCCGGGCAGACATCGGCGATGAGGATGACGACCGACAGGGTGATCCAGGGGCGCACGGCGGGGGCCTCCCTCGGGTCGAGGACGGGTGGACCATGCGGATGGTGACACCTTCGAGCCCGGATGTCCTGCGATGACGGGCATGGAGCGTGCCGTAGGTCGATCGGCATCGAAGTCGCATGATACAATGGTTCAGTAGAAGGGCGAGAGCCATCGGACAACGGGTTCGAGGGGGAGATCGGCCATGTGCGGGAGGTACACGTTGCGGACGACGGCCAGGGAGATCGCCGAGACCTTCGACGTGCCGGAGGTCCCCGAGCTTCCGGCCCGCTTCAACATCGCCCCGACCCAGGACGTGCCCGTGGTCCGGCTGGGCGACGGGGGGCGGGAATTCCACCTTCTGCACTGGGGCCTGATCCCCTCCTGGGCCGACGACCCGGACATCGGCAGCCGGATGATCAACGCCAGGGCCGAGACCGTCGCCGAGAAGCCGGCCTTCCGCCGGGCATTCCGTTCGAGGCGGTGCCTGGTCGTCAGCGACGGGTTCTTCGAGTGGCGACGTGAGGGCGGGCGGAAGCAGCCCTATTTCATCCGCATGAAGGACGACCGGCCCTTCGCCTTCGCCGGCCTGTGGGAACGCTGGGACAAGCTCGGCGAACCGATCGAAAGCTGTACGCTCATCACGGGCGAGCCCAACGAGGTGGTGGCGCTGATCCACGACCGGATGCCGGTCATCGTGCCCGAGTCGGCCTACGAACATTGGCTCGACCCGGACGTGCAGGACCCGAAGCGGCTCCAGGGGTTGCTGGTGCCCTGTCCGTCCGAGGAGATGGAGGCATACCCGGTCAGCACGCTGGTCAACAGCCCGAGCAACGACGTGGAGCGTTGCGTCGAGCCGGCATCTTGAACCGGCCGTCTCTCCCCCGGAATCTCGTCGGTATCATGCCAGAGAACGTCGAGAGTCGAGATCAAGGCGAAAGTCCCCGACCCGGAGAGGCTCCGGGCCGCCGCCGAGGCAATCAGCGACACGCCCTGGACTCCACCGGCCATCACGGCTCCAAGTCGGGTAGGTGATCCAACAACTCGGCATACGAGCCGTGACCGGTCAACGCCTCGACGACGACCGGGAGGGGCGATGACCATATCTCGTCGAAGGTCGCCTCTCCCTCGACCCTCGGCGTGAACGCCAGCCGCTCCGAGGGCGGGTCTAAGCCCGTGGAGATTCCGGGCCGATCCCCCCGGGCGTCGATGCGATACCAGCCGATCCCGGGCAGGTAGACGGCGTTGAGGCCGTGCAGGCAGAAGGGAAGCCCGGCCCCGTCGATGCTCAATCGCTGGTAGCAGAAGCCCGCCGGGATCGCGTTGGCCCGCAGCAGCGCCGCCAGCAGGTGGCTCTTGGCGTAGCAGAAGCCCGTCCCATGCCGGAGGACCTCCGAGGCCGAGCAGGTCACCGGGCCCAGGCGATGGTCGCCGCTGTGCCTGATCTCGTCCCGCACCCACTCGAAGCAACGACCGGCCACCGCCACCGGATCGCCTCGCCCACCCGCCAGGGACCTCGCCAGTGCGAGGACCTCCTGGTTGTCCCAGTCCACGATCGCCGTCGCTTCGAGGTACTCAAGCACGGTGACGCCTCGGACGTACAAGGAGGAGATTCCGGCCGAGTGCATGCTGGCCGGATGAGGGTCGGGCGACCAGCGGCGAAGCTCCTCCCGGACCTGCATCAGGATACGACCCAGCCGATTCTTGCCGCTGCCGTCGCCGTCGCCCCAGTAGGTGTCGTTGGCCGTGTGCTCGACGATCTCGGCCTCCCCGGTGCCCAGCAGGGCCTCCCGCAGGTCGGCGTGCTGGGTGAACTTGGAGAGGACCGCCTCGTGCATGAGCGAGTCCTTGACCGACTCCCAGTCCTTTCGTAGCGGCCTTTTCCGGCTGCGGCCCATCCGTGCGGCGACCATCGGCAACTTCGCGCTCCGGACCTCCTCCTCGTCGGGCGTGCCGACGAATTTCTGGGCCTGGAAGTCGTGCTCGCTGGTCGGCCAGGTCTTGCCCTTGAGCCGGGGCGGGTGCGGCAAGAAGTTGGAGAAGCAGCCATACTCGCCGGAGACGCTGTAGAAGCGGATCACATCCATCTCGCCACGTCCTCCGGGGTCGTCCGCACCCGCCGTCCTCGCCGCCGGTCGCTCCCCGGGTGAGCGACCCGGGACGATCCGGACACCGCGCCTCTCCCCCTGGTTCGGGCGGGGGGAGGCTCCGGCTGCGACCCGGGGGATTCGTCGGCCGACCTCCCGACCCGAACATCATGAACAGGCGCACAGAGGGGAGCGGGTACCGACCAGAATAATTGGGTACGAGCATGGCGAGCGATTCGGCCGTACGTGAAGCTGGGAAATTCAGGGGGTTTGGGAGAATCCGGCCCCGTTGAATATTTTCGGCGCGGCGGCTCTTGACGTGGCAGATAGAACACAAACCTCTATAACGTCACATATTTATATTATGATTATTGACTTTGAATGGTCGATCTGGATAATGCGACTGTCGCCTGCTCGGTGATCTGCATGAGGGTCCGGGCGGGTGCCCAGCACGCCAGAATCCACACGAGATCGGAATTGGTTGCAGGCCCAGGTGCGATGCGTCCTCGACCCCCGACCGGCCGAGCGTGATCGGGCCTTGCGAGACGGGCGCGGGCGGATCGGTGGTCGCCAGTCCCTCCGCGCAGGGCCTCAGAGTTGAGCCCCAAAGAGACTGAGACGGCCCATGGACACGGTGAATTCCGACCGAAATGCCTCGACCCCTGCGACCTTCACCGTAGGGGGCCGTATGGGGTTACAGCCCCCTACGGGAGGGAGACTCGATTGGCGGATCGAGGACGGCGCCAAGGCAAACTACGACCGCCTCGGCCGGAGACTCGCCCGGTGCGAGGACCTCTACCGGGACGGGACGGACGGACACGGGCTGATCCAGGTGTTGTCCGGCGGCAAGAGTCGCCGGATCACCAAGGCATCGGAACTGGCCCCGATCCTCGCCGATCGGATCAGCATGATCGTGACCAGGAACGGCAAGGTCACCAGCGAACTCCCGCCTGCGGCCCACCTCAACGCCATGCTCCGCAGCGAGGTCTTCCTCATGAAGTTCCGCCCCGTTGACGAGGTTGCCGGGACGCCCTATTACCTCGACGACTTCCGCCTGGCTCGCCCGGGATACCACGACGGCGGCCCGGGCAAGCGGGTCTTGTCCGTCGGCCCGGAGCCCCGGATCGGCGAGGGGCTGGAGGCGATCAACGCCTTCCTCGACGTGATGGAGTTCTCGACCGCCGCAGACCGGACCAATGCCGTGGCGGCAGCCCTGACGGTCATGCTCCGTCACCACTTCCCCGGGGAGAAGCCCCTGGTCCTGATCACGGCGACCAAGAGCCACGCCGGGAAGGGGACGATCACGGAGTTCGTCCGGGGGATGGCCTCGAAGGCCGACCTCCTCTACGAGTCGATCGACTGGCCGATGCAGTCCCAATTCCACCGGCAACTCGGGCTCGACCCCGACCTCGGCGTCGTGGTGATCGACAACGTACGGCTGGACAGCGCCGGCGGGCGCGGCGGCTTCATCCGCTCGGCCTTCATCGAGAGCTTCGTCACCAACGCCGAGGTCATGCTCGCCGCCCCGGGGGCGGGCGCGGCGGTCGTCCGGCCCAACACGTTCGTCGTGGTGCTCAACACCAACGACGGTTCGCTCAGCCAGGACCTCCTGAACCGGGCGTTGCCGATCCACCTGACGCCACGGGGCAGCATCCAGGACAGGCGGTCTCCGATCGGCAACCCCAAGCTGGAGTTCCTGCCGAGGAACCGCCACCGGATCGAGGCGGAATTGCGGGGGCTGATCGAGCGCTGGAGGGCGGCCGGCTGCCCGCTCGACGACTCGGTTCGCCATTCGATGACGCCCTGGGCGAAGGCGATTGGGGGCATCCTGCGGCTCGGCGGATTCGCCGACTTCCTCGGGAATCAGCAGGCCCGGAAGGTCGCCGATGATCCGCTCCGGCGGGCGGTGGGCCTCCTCGGGGCGGCCCGGCCGGGCAAGGCATTGCGCCCGAGTGATTGGGCGAATATCACGGTCCGACAGGGCTTGGTGAGGACGTTGATCCCGTCGAATGAGCGGGACTCTGAGAAGGGCCGTGAGCGAGCCATCGGGGTCGTGCTCAAGCCGCTGATCGGCGAGACCTTCCAGGTCGAGACCGAGACGAAGCGGTTGCGACTCCGGCTCGGAGGGGGCCTGCGGCGCTGGGTGCCGGGCAAGAACCCCCACGTCCGCTATTGCTTCGAGGTCATCGAGGAGGAGAGCCTGGAAGCGGACGCCCACTGAGGGCGTCCGAATCCTCGATCAGCGGCCTCAACCTCCCGGGGGCCCCGGCTTGATCCGCACGATCAGCGGGTCGTCCGGCACCCGCAACGGCACCTCGGACCGGCCCTCGACCCGGCCGTCCGGCTCCGTCGAGGTGATCGGGCGGTAGACCTCCACCCGGCCGACCGGGGCGGGCAGCCGGAGCGTCAGAGCCCGGGGAACCACCTCGATGTCTTCCCGGGTCGAGAGGTCGAAGCTCGGGACCTCCTGCCAGAGGATCAGGTCGAAGGTCCCGTCCCGGCGGGCGAGCAGCACCCGCCGGATGTCTTGCTGATCGCCCTCCAGGGCATGGGCCAGGGCGCCCGGCTCGAACGCCGGCCCCGGGTCGGCCAGCAGGGCGATCAGGTTCTTCAGGGCGACGAAGGCCGGCTTCGGCGTCCCGTCCACCCGCAGCAGGCCGAAGTGCTGCTCCTTGTCGCCGTACTCCGGGTCCGGCTTCTCGTCGGCGAACTCGTAGAGGTAGGCCCGGGCGATGCCGTGGTCGAAGTAGGTCAGCAGCAGCCGGGGCAGGTATTTCGCCTCGGCGGTCTCGGAGACCCCCGGGTGGCCCCGCTCGGCCAGGCGGTTGTGGTAACCGGTCTCGGTGGCCACGATCGGCTTGCCGTCGCAGACCTTGCGGGCCTCGGCGATGGCCTTCGACAGGGGGATGCCCCAGCCCCCGCTGGTCGGCGGCAGCCCGCCGGGATAGGAATGCATATTGCCGTAGTCGAGGGACTCGACCAGCGAGCCGAGCTTCCCGGGGCTGTCCCGGGTGTTCGCCATCCCCGAGATGACCACCGGCAGTTGGTCCGTCGCCGGGTCTCCCTTGATGGCCCGGTAGAGCGCCGCCTGCTCCTGCCTGGTGCGTTCCTCCCAGCCTCCACCCTTGTTGTCCGGTTCGTTCCGCCCCTCGACCGCCCAGGTCGAGGCCGAAGCCGCCCTGGTGATCTCGACGGCCTCCTCGGGGCTCACGATCAGGATGGAGCGGATGCCGAGGGTGGTCAGGTCGTTGAGCCTGGCGATCACGTCCCTGCGTTCGGCCCGCAGGCCGTCCCGGACGTGCCGGACGCCGAGTTCGGCCAGCCGGGGGCGGATGATCTCGTCGTAGCGGCGGTAGATCGTGTCCGTGTTGCCGAGGTGGACGTTGACGCCGATCGAATCGACGAAGGCGTCGGCGGGACGTGCCTGCTCGGCTTCCGGCTCCGGCTCTTGACCCCGGGCTGGAGTCACTCCGATGATGACGACCAGTCCCAGGAGGGCCCGGGACACCCCTCCCGGGAACCGCTCGCTCGGCAGACCTCGTGTGCCCCTCGCCATGGCCCCTTCGCCCCCGTTCCCGGACGGTCGGATCATGGCCCTCGTTATATCTGGAGGCCCGACGATCTCCCAGGGGCCGGCGGCCCGAGGTCCGGGGAGGTCGCTCAGCGATGGAGGAGCTTGCACCGATATGGACGAGCCCGACCTCGATGAGCCGATCCCGGTGGACGAGGCGACCAGGACGGTCGTGGAGGCCCTGCTGTTCACCTCCAACGTCGGGGCCTTGCACGCCGTCGTCCGGGCCGAGGCCGACGGCGCCGACGCCCTGATGGTCACCCTGGCCCGGGAGTTCAACGGCATCCAGGGAGCCCCACGGCGGTTCCGCATCGCCGTCCAGTCCCTCGGGGACCGGCCATGAGGTGGACAGCGGGGAGTGTCCAGCGGGGCGTTCGACCTCTATCCCGGGTGGCGGTGCGCAAGGAAGCCCAATGCCCGTACGGCGTCCCCCATCACCCCCTGGTAGCCGGTTGCCACTCCGGTCAGGATCGGCCTGCCGAAGCCGCCGATGATGCCCGCCGGCCCATCTTGCGTGGGCTCGATCTCGACGTGTGACCAGCGATAGCGGCCCCGCAACCGGTTCCGGAAGCAGAGCACCATGTCGTCCCGGATCGTCATGGCCTGCACGGGGACGCCGGGTAGCGGCATCCGGCCCTGGCGATAGCGGATGCGGACGACCTCCTGCTCATTGAGGCGTACGAGACACTCGCCGGAGGCCCGCCCCCCCGGGCCGACCTCCTCCCGCCAGTCGAAGCTCGCCAACCGCTTCGAGAAGCCGAGGAGTTCGCCGCCTTGGACGGAGGCGTGACTGTCTACCAGCAGGAGGCTGTTCCAGGCCGCCGCCACGCCCCGGAAGCGGACCAGGGCCGGCTGGAGGCCCAACTCATGGTATTCCAGGGTCGAGCCGGGGCCGTAGTCGGCGATGAAGAGGGTCGCCAGGGTCCGGCCCGGCAGCACGGGGATGAACTCCAACTCCTCGGGCACCAGGGGGCGCACGAGGTCCACGGGGGCGAGGTAGGCGGCCCCGACCAGCGCCTTGCGGCCCACGGGCAACCAGGTCTCGCCCAGCCTGGGGATCGACCCGATAAGGGCGGCAGGCTGCTGCCTGGCCAGCCTTCCCGTACCGCTTCGCCATCCCATGCCGTCGCCCTTGATGTCGATTCCGGCCTTGGTCCCGGAACAGGGGCGTGGTGGGGAAGCCGGATGGACGGCTCATAGTCCCATCCATCCGGCATCAACACCGAGCGCAAGATGCCGGGCATCCGCCGGCCGTCCCGGCATGCTACTTCTTCGCCGGCTTCTCCTGGCTCTGGGCGGGCTTGGAGGGGGTGGCCTTCTTGTCGGCGATCTTCTTCTGCTTCGCCTTGTCGCGTGGCGCCTTGTCGCCCATGGCATCCGCTCCCTTCAGTCCGACGAGACGTGAGAAGTGATGGGTCCCGGAGGGGCCTCCGGGTGGGGGCCGATCGGCCCTTGCAACAGGGTGTTGCCATCTCTCGTGAAAATCAAGGCCGAGCGGGCGAAGCGGCGGGGGCTGCCCGGATCGAGGGCGGGGCATGCCTGCTCACCGCAAGCGGCACCTCGGACCGATGAGGGTCGATGCCGATGAAGGGGGCAACACGCCCAGCCGGCGTACGTCGGGGGTGCTCCCCGGTGTATCCTGGCGCCCGGCGATCATCAGCCCGCTCCCGCCGGCCATTCGGATCGGTCAATGCCCATCGGCATCGAATCACGGGGATCGAGCATGCAAGCGACGACGCCGGCCCGGATCACGCCCGAGATACTCCAGTTCTGCCGCCAACTGGCCCCGGGCCACGAGCCGATCACGGTGCCGATCCGACCCGTCCCGGGGTCGTCCCCGGCCAGTTCTTCGCCGACCTCAAGGCCCACATCGCCCGCCATGGCGGCAAGGTCCAGTTGGGCTGGATCATCCGGGAGTTGCCCGGCTGGTACCTGGAGGCCGAGTTCCACGGCGTCTGGGTCTCGCCCGCCGGCCAGCACGTCGATCTCACGTCCCGGCAGGGGGATGCCGCCCTCCTGTTCCTGCCCGATCCCGGGCGGGCCTATCGGGGCGAGGGCCTGCCGAATCGGTATCTGGCGCTGTCGCCGAGCCCGGAGGTGCAGGCCGTCGTCCGGATGGAGGAGATGCACGCCCGGCTGCGGTCGGAAGCGGAATCGTTGGGCCGTCGGGAGCGGGTCCAGCCGGGTTCGGCGGGCCGCAACGATCCCTGCCCTTGCGGCAGTGGCCTGAAATACAAGAAGTGCTGCGGTCATGCGGCCAGATGACGAGTCGTCCAGAGGAGGAGACACCATGCTCCGCAAGCAAATCATCAAGCCACAATCCGAGCCTCCTGCTCCCAAGCCCGGGGAGATCGACATCGCCGCCGTGGCCACCGTGCTTGTGACCTCCGAGGACCCCGGGCATCCCATCGACCTCGCCTTCGACGAGCATCGGGGGCCGGGCGGGACCCGCTGGGTTGCAGGAGAGCCCGGCGAGCAGGCCGTCATCCTGGCCTTCGATTCCCCGCATGCCATCCGCCGGGTCGTCCTGGAGGTCGAGGAGCCGGAGGTGGCCCGCACCCAGGAACTCCAGCTTGCCGCCTCCACCGACGGCGGGCAGACCTACCGGGAACTGCTCCGGCAGGAGTTCAACTTCAGCCCGCAGGGATCGACCTTCGAGCGGGAGGACTGGGCGGTCCAGGCTGAGGGCGTCACCCACCTTCGTTTGGCGATCAAGCCGGACAAGGGCGGCACGCCCTACCGGGCCACGATCACGTCGCTGGCCCTGCGGTGAGGTTCGTCCGGTGAAGAACCAACTGCTGTCGCTGCTCATCGGCGGCCTGCTGCCCGCCCTCCTGTTCGGCGTCTCGGGCGCGATGCAGAAGACCTGCGTCCGGGCCGGGATCGGGACCGGGCCGTTCCTGGCCATCACCGGCCTGGTCGTCCTGGCGGTCGGGGGGCTCATCACGGTCGTCGAGCGCGACCTGACCCTGGGCCGGGCCGGCGCCTCCTACACGGCCTTGTTCGGCGCCTGCTGGGCCGCCGGGGTCGGGTGCATCGCCGTCGCCCTGCGGCGCTACGGGGGGCAGATCAGCCAACTGGTCCCGCTCTACAACATGAACACCCTGGTCGCCGTCCTGATCGGCCTGGTCGTCCTGTCCGAGTGGCGGGACGTGCATTGGGGCCGGCTGCTGGCGGCCAGCGGGCTGATCATCACGGGCGGAATCCTCGCCGCCACGTCGTCGAAATAATGGGCCAGGGTGGCGATCCCGCCAGGCCCATGGAGGCCATCCATGCACCGGATGCAATGCACGGAAATCTGGGGCGGCACCCGGGACCACGACGACGATCTGGTCAGCGGCGGCGTCACGGCCAGCCTCTATTCCCGGGCCGCCGACGGGGGTACCGGCGGCGACATCTACTACGTCACCGTCTGCCACATGGACCTGCTGACCCGCATCGCCCTGGCCGACGTGACGGGCCACGGCCGGGCGGTCGAGGGCACCAGCCGGTGGATGTACGAGACGCTGGTCGCCTGGATCAATCGCCCCGACAGCAACGAGGTCCTTGAGCGGCTGAACCGCCTGGCCTGCGGGGAGGACGCCAGGGCGATGACCACGGCGGCGATCGTCAGCTTCTACAAGGCCGACTCGAACCTCTACCTCTCCTACGCCGGCCATCCGCCCATCCTGATCCGACGCCGGGAGGCCGGGCGATGGGAGCCGGCGAACTTGCTCGCACGGCCCGGCCCCCGCAACCTGCCTCTCGGCGTCATGGCCGAGGCGCCCTACGACCAGCAGGTGATGCCGCTGACCTCGGGGAATCGGCTGTTCCTCTATACGGACGGGGTGCTGGAGGCCCGTGACGGCCGGGGGGGACTCTTCGGGGCCGAGCGATTGCTGGCGGTCCTCGATGGAGTCGGCGACGGGGGGCTGCCGGACATCAAGGCCGCCGTCCTGGAGGGCTTGCGACGACACGCAGGCGACGATCTGTCCCATGACGACGTGACGTTCATGGCGGTCGAGATACGCTGAAGCAGGCCGGCTTCGCCCGCCCGGGGCGGCGAGCCGTCATAAGCCCGGGGGCGGCCAAATTCGCCCTCCAAGGAGATGTGAGTGAGAGCACCGTGCTGACACGATGGCTGGTCTACCACGTCGCCAGCGGCCACGCCTTCTTCACGGGGGCGGCGTGCCTGATCGTGGCGGCCTGCCTGTCGACCTACACCCGGAGGCGCGGCGTCCGCACGGCCCGCAACGTCCTCGTCCTGATCGGCGGCTCGGCGGTCATCGTCACTGCGACACCCTTGCCGCCCTGGGCCTATTTCCTCCTGGCGGCCGTCACTCTGGCCTGGTTCGTCGGCGAGGCGTTCCGGAAGCGTCTCCCGGACCGGTGGGCCTTCAGGCTGCGGATGGCCGTCGCCCTGGCATGGTCGGCCGCCGTGCTCGCCGAGGTCCCCTATCACCTGATGCCCCGTGTCCCCCCGCTGGGCGACCCGGCACTCGGGGTCATCGACGACTCGGTGACGGCGGGGATCGGCGGTTATGAGGCCGTCACCTGGACCGCGCTCCTGGCCGACCGCCACGGCATCGAGGTCCGAGACCACTCGCAGATGGGGGCGAACGTCGCCTCCGCATTGCGGCAAGCGGAGGACCTGTCCACGGAGGAGCGGCTGGTCCTGCTGGAGATCGGCGGCAACGACATCCTGGGGGAGACGACCCCCGATGAGTTCGAGGCGGGGCTCGACGCGCTGCTGGCGTCCGTCAGCCGCCCCGGTCGGGTTGTGGTCCTGCTGGAACTGCCGCTGCCGCCGACGTACAACGCCTACGGCCGCATCCAGCGCCGCCTGGCCCGCCGCCATGGGGCCCTGCTGGTCCCCAAGCGGGTTCTGCTCGGCATCCTGGGGCGCGGCGGGGCGACCCTCGTCACGATCCACCTTACGCAGGAGGGCCACCATCACATGGCCGGGGTCGTCTGGGAGGTCGTGCGGAGGGCTTATGCGGATCAAGGACGAGGTGACCCAGGTCGATGAACGGACCCGCGCCCTTGCCCGTGTCGTGGCGCATCGACCAGGATGGATGCGGGCGCAGAGCACCGATGTCCCATGGGACTTTCCCGCCTCGGCGCATATCGTCTGTTGCGACACGCGATGCCGTCGGTCACCGGAAGTGATCGCCATGAACCATGGCCGGTGGTTTTCCCGACCATGCCCGAGCCGATGATGATCGACGTGGCCGACCTCGCCTTCACCTACCCCAGGGCCGCCGATCCGGCGATCAAGGGCCTGTCCTTCGCCGTGGGCCGGGGCGAAATCTTCGGCTTCCTCGGCCCCAGTGGCGCCGGCAAGTCCACTACCCAGAAGGTCCTCATCGGCCTGCTCCGGGCCTCCGAGGGTTCCGTCGCCGTCCTGGGCCGCGCCCCGAGGGACTGGGGGGCCGACTACTACGAGCGGATCGGCGTCTCCTTCGAGACCCCCAACCACTTCCTCAAGCTCACGGCGACCGAGAACCTCGCCTACTTCGCCGCCCTCTACGCCGGCCCGACCCGGGCGCCCCGTGACCTGCTCGAACTGGTCGGGCTGGGCGCCGACGGCGGCCTGCGGGTCTCGCAGTTCTCCAAGGGGATGAAGGCCCGCCTGAGCATCGCCCGCTCCCTGCTGCACGAGCCCGAACTCCTGTTCTGGGACGAGCCGACGGCGGGGCTGGACCCGGTGAACGCCCGCCGCATCAAGGACCTCGCCCTGGCCCGGAAGGCGGCCGGCCGGACGATCTTCCTGACCACCCACGACATGACCCTCGCCGACGAACTCTGCGACCGGGTGGCCTTCCTCGTGGACGGGCAGATCGCCCTGATCGACGCTCCCGGTGAGTTGAAGCTAAGGCACGGCCAGCGGCAAGTCCGGGTCGAGTACCGACTCGACGGCAGGGCCGAGCACCGGGACTTCCCTCTGGACGGCCTGGGCGACGACGCCGGGTTCCTGGGCCTGCTGCGGTCCGGCGGCGTCCGGACGATCCACACCCAGGAGGCCACGCTGGAGGACATCTTCATCCGGGCGACCGGGCGGGGGCTGTCGTGAGCCGCCTGCCCGCCGCCGTGGCCTGCGACGTGCGGCTCCAGTATCGCAACGGCTTCTATGCGGCGGCGGCCTTCGTCGCCGTGGTGCTGGTCGTCCTGCTCCGCTGGCTGCCCCCGGAGACGCTGCGCCTGCTGCTGCCGGCGCTGGTGCTGGCCAACATGCAGGTCAACACCTTCTACTTCGTCGCCGGCCTGGTCCTGCTGGAGAAGGCCGAGGGCTCGCTGGAGGCCCTGGTCGTCACCCCGCTGCGGCCCGGGGAATACCTGACCTCCAAGGTCCTGACGCTGGCCCTCCTGTCGCTGGTCGAGGCGATGACGATCGTCGTGGCCTCGTACGGGCTCGGCTTCAACCCCTGGCCCTTCGCCGCCGGCATCGCCCTGACGGCCGCCCTCTACTGCCTCTACGGCTTTGTCGTGGTCGTCAGATACGACTCGATCAACGAGTTCCTCTTCCCGTCGATGCTCTACACCGCCATCCTGTCGCTGCCCCTGCTGGACTACTTCGGCCTCTGGGAGGGCTGGCTCGTGTACCTGCATCCGGTGCAGGCCCCGCTGGTGCTGCTGGAGGCGGCGTTCCGCCCCGTGCCCGCCCGGGAGGTGGCCTACGGGCTGCTGTACGGGACCCTCTGGGTCGCCCCGATGGCCGCCTGGGGCGTGAAGGCGTTCGGACGCTTCGTCGTCGCCCGGGAAGGAGTACGATGATGAAGGCGATCCGGGCGGTCCGGGCGCTCGGCCCGATCGACGCCAGGGGCATCCAGCGGGACCCGCTGCTGCGGTGGCTGGTCGTCTACCCGGTCTTCCTGGCCCTGGTGATCCGCTGGGGCGTGCCGGCCCTGGCGGCACGGCTGGAGGGCCGCTACGACTTCGACCTGTCCGGGTATTACGTCCTGCTGATGAGCTTCCTGGTCGAGTTGCTGCCGATCCTGACCGGGATGGTCGTCGGCTTCCTGCTGCTGGACCAGAAGGACGACGGCACGCTGACGGCCCTGCGGGTGACGCCGCTGACCCGGGCCGGCTACCTGGCCTACCGGCTGACCATGCCGATGGCCGTGAGCGTCGTGATGACTCTGGCCGTCTTCCCGATCGCCGGGTTGGTGCGGGTGGCCCCGGGTCCGCTGCTGCTGATGGCCCTGGGCTCGGCGCCGCTGGCCCCGCTGTTCGCCCTGCTGCTGGGGGCGTTCGCCGGGAACAAGGTGGAGGGGTTCGCCCTGGGCAAGGCGTCGGGCGTGCTGTTCATCCCGCCGGTGCTGGCCTACTTCGTCGATCCGCCCTGGCAGTGGGCCTTCGGGCTGATGCCAACGTACTGGCCGGTCAAGGCGTTCTGGGTCCAGCAGGCCGGCGGGCGCGGCTACCCGGCCTACCTGCTGGTCGGGGCGGCATACCAGGCCCTCCTGCTGGTGCCCCTGCTGCGCCGCTTCGACCGGGTGATGCAGGGATGAGCGGGACGGCAGGTAGGCCCGGATTCGAAGGCCGAGGGGAGCCGACCTCGGATACTCGCCACCGATCCTCCGGGGGTGAGTGTCCGACCATGGTCAGCCGAATCTACGGCATCAAGCCGGGGGACCGCTCGATCGGCCTGTCTCACGAGCCCAGTCGCCCCGGACCTCTTCCCGGAGTTCGTCGGGATCGTCTTCGAGTTCGTCGATGAGGTCGAAGAGGTCCTCCTCCTCCACCCCGTCGCCGCATGAGTACACCCTCACGTCTCCGTAGAGACGAGGCGTGATTTCGTATCCCCTGTACTCCATCCACATCTTGCCGTAATCGGCCCGCTGAGAGGCGATGCGGCGTTCGGCGATGATGTGTTCGAGAAGCATGCTCACGGTTGTCTCCTTTCCACCAACCCTGCCCGGGCATCTTCGCCCGGGATGCCCACAATCCTAGCCGAACGACCAAACGGTGCAAGGCCAATCCAAGAGATTCCGATGTCTCGAAATTTTGGTTTACAACAAAAGTGTTGCAACAAGTATCTGGAGTGGCTTCGGGCGACTGAGGGTGACGGGCCCGTCCCGAGCATACGGCGCGATCCTGTCCTACGGTCCGTGAGTGGCCTCCATGTCACCCCAGAACACCGAACGCCCCTGTGGACCACGAGGGACCACCGGGGCGTTCGGCTGTCACGACGAAAATCACGGCCCGGAATCTCGGGGCCGCACTCTATACAGTAGTTTCCCCGAATCACTCCACCCCATCTCCGGCGGTGCGTAGCGTCTCCCCGCTACCCGCACCGTGAGGTGGCTCGGTCGGCCCCGGATTTCCCGCCTCGAACGCCCGTCGGCGTCGGATCGCTACCCGCCGACCCCGCCGACCCCGCCGCACGACCGCCTCGAACCGTCCTCCCGCCCTTCTCCCAGCCATTCCGACAGGAGCCGCCGGATTTCCGGGCCGTGCCGTCGCAGCAGTCGTTCGACATCGAGCACGCTCGGCCGGTCCTTCTTGCGGTTCCACGGCGGCCGGAACCACCAGCCCACCTCGCCGGCCGCCTCCAGCCGGAACTGGGCCAGCCGCAGCAGGCTCATCGTCACCCACTGGGCCTGGCTCGTCCGCTCGATCGGCTTCCTCGTCCAGGCCCGGCACTGCTCCCATCCCAACCGCTGCTTTAGGTCTCGAAATCCGTCCTCCTGCCGGAAGCGGGCGGCGAACAACTCGACCATCTGAAGCCCGGTCAACTCCACGGCCGAGGTGACCAGGGCGAACCGCTTCTTGTACCCCTCGACGCAGGCGACGACCGCCTTGATGGGCACCCCATGGCCGGCCACCCGCCACCGGCCGACGACCTCCTTCCAGCGGACCCGCCGCCGCCGGCCGTAGACCAGGGCGTGCCCCTCGTGCCACGGCCCGGACCACCGGCCGCCCCGGCGGGGCGGCTCCAGCTTCTTGCCCCACTTCGGCATCGGCCCCCGCTGCCCCTCGCGGCGTCCGGTCGGCGGCGGGGCGTGCAGCCGGGCGTCGTGCCGCAGCCGGGTCAGGAACTCGATGCGGGGCGAGTCGCCCTCGGGCGTGACCAGCGGCCGGATCACGCTCTTCAGGGCGTAGCCGCCGTCGAAGACGGCCAGGTGCCGCCCGCCGGTGATCCGGGCCTGCTCCCGGATCAGTTCCACGGCCAGTTCGCACTTCGTGCGGAAGCCCACCTTCGGCCCGACGAACCCCGACCGGGCCGGCAGTTGCGACTTGCGGAAGTAGAGCCGTCCCGAGACCGGCAGGAACCAGGCGGGCCGACCGGGCTCATCGAGCAAGGCCCCGAGCACGACCCAGTTATGGGCCCGGACGGTGGCGGCCCGGTTGGGGCAGCGGGCGGTGTACTCGTGGAACGTGCAGGTTCCCCAGACGTGCTTGCCCGAGCGGTGGACCTTGGTGTCATCGACCGCCGGGGCGTGATAGCCGTGCCAGGTGCGGCCGGGGGCCTGCTCGACGAGCCGGGTCAGGCTGCGGGTGACGGCCCCGGCATCCCAGGCCCCGTACTCGGCGAAGCGTTCCATCGCCCGCCAGTCGGCCGGCCGGTCGAGGGCCAGGACCGACTGCGTGACGGTATGCTCCTCGACGTTGAGGGCCAGGCCGGTGACCCACTCGACGAAGCGGCGGTGTCCGGGCCGGTTGAAGGCCCAGGCGAAGCGGGCGAGCAGTGCTTGCCAGATCGACCAGAGCAGCGTAGCGTCGGTCATCGGGGCATCTCCTGGTGCGGGACCGGATGAGGTGGTGATCAACCCATCAAGGTCCGATCGGGAGATGCCCCGCTCAAGATGCAACAGGAGGCCGGTAGGAGTGCAGGTTTTCGGGGAAACTACTGCCTATATAGAGCGTCATGGACGAAAATCTCAATCTCCACACCGAAATCCGCAGGCTGTTCTTCCGCAAGAACGGCAGAGCCCGCGCCTTGCACACCGTCGAGATGGGCCTGATCTCCTACGAGGAGGCGAGATTCCTGGGCACCCATCGCGCCGGCAAGAAGCGGATCACCCGCAAGACCAAGGAGATGATCCTGGAGGCCCGCCGCCGGGGCCGCTGAGCGGGCAAGTATCGCGTCCACGAGATCAGGGACCACCACGCCTGGCGCCGGTCCCTCTTCGCCAGCGCCAACCCGGCGAGATTCAACCCGGTCGTCCAGGCCCAGGTGGACCTCGACGCCGAGGAGTTCACGCCCGCCCACGAGGCCGACGGCTTCATGGACTTCCTGGGGGACCGCCTCTTCCCCGGCCTCTACTGGGAGCCGTCCACCCGGGGCCACGGCCGCCACGGGCTGGTCTGGGTGCTCAAGCGGGGCCTCCTCGCCCGGCAGGTCCGCAACGCCTTCGACCACCTCGACGCCCAGGTCAAGCGGGCGTTCGCCGAGTGGAGGGCAACCAACCCCGACACGACCTTGCGCGGGGTGGAGATCAAGGGCCACCCGCCGGTCGAGCGGTATCTCGGCGACACGATCGCCGACATCCAGCTTGGGCAACTCCGCAAGGTATTCCGGCCGTCGATCGACCGGCTGGACGAGTACATGGCCTCGACCGCCATGACCGTCCCCGAGATCATGGCCCTCGACTACCAGCCGCAGGTGATCCTCGAAGGGGTCGAGCAGGGTTCAATCAGCGACCTTCCGGTGAATGCCAGCACCAAGTGGCATCCGCTTCCCCAGCGACTCCTGGACGCCCTGGAGCCGATCGCCCGGTGGTTGCACGAGCAAGGCTGGGAGAACCTGAAGGCCGGTCCGTTCGTCGCCAACCTCCGGGACGCCGCATCGTCTCTCATGACCGTTTACTGGTGCAGCGGCGACATGAACGAGGACGGCACCATGCCGACGGCGCGGCTGAGGTCCATCATGGACGGAGCCAAGGAGGCCGGCGACTTCGTTCGAGGGTACAACGGCCACCGGGCCAAGGCGATCCGGGGCTGGCTGGAGGCCAGGGGCATGCTGCACATGGTCGATCGCCGCTACTGGGCCACGGTGCGGGACGACCAGGGCGACGTGACGACGCGAGGCCAGGCCGCCAAGTGGCATCTGACGGCAAAGGAGTACGCAGCGATCAGCACACTGGTTGGGGGTGCCGGGCCCGTGGAAGAGGTCGTGCCTGCGGCAACTACCGTGCTGCGGAGACCTGCGGCCCCCGCAGATGGCGTATCTCAAGAAGGGCCGGAGGAGATGTCGTCCGGGGATGTTCTGAACACCGGTGAGGCAGGCAGAGAGAGTACCTTTGGTGATACAAGCCTCGATCAAGACGGCGATGAAGGCAGAGAGAGTACCTTTGGTGATACGGCCATCATGGGGTCGCCCGTTCAAGACAGAGAGCCAGGCAGAGATCGTTCCCTCGGCGACCCGGCAGGCATCGAATCCCTCGACCTGGACGACGAGACACTGCCCGAACGCCCCGAACTGCTGATGCAACTCCGGCTGGCGTGCGTCGTCGGCCTGATCCCGTGCCCACCGCACCTCCGAGCCGGGCCCATCGCCGCCTGATCCCCGGAGACAGGGGCTCAATGCGGATAACCCGCTCATGGCATGCTGGCCCCTTGGCAGCAACCCTGCTGGTAATCACCACGGGTTGAGGACCAAGCAGTTGTTGGAGGAAAACGCCTCACCTGGCTGCGGCGACCCGAATCCGCAACGACCTGCTGGTCGATCCCCACCGTTGAGAGGACCAGGACAATTACCACTAAAAATGGCATGGCGGTCGAGAAATCCGATCCGGACTACTCTCTTCATCATCAGGACCTTGAACCCCGAAGAGAGGCCCCGATGGCGTCCCTGAAGAAGAAGCTCCGCAGGCTCGGTCGTCCTCCCAGCCGGCGCCGTTCACACCAGCCGGTCATACCGGATACCGACTTCGCGTTCCCCATCCCGGCTTCCGTCGCCCTGGACCTCCCCCGGCTCCAGTCCACCTGGAGGGCGTGGTACGAGGCGGGCATCGTAGACCGCCCCTGGAACCTTGGAGCGTCCCTGGAGGTCCTGAGCTTCCTTGCAGGAGAGGGCCTCATCGACTGGACCGGCCTGGAGGGCCTGAAGCCGATGGTCCTGGATGTGCTGGAGCGGGTCCGGAGCGGCGCCATGCGTTTGGAGGAGTTCGAGGCCATCATGGATCGGAACTGAAGGCCCAGGCTGGCGTGCCTGCATCACTTCGCCGCCGCTTCCCCGACGCTCACGACCCGGCCAACTACGGGCCGATTTTGGTTTACAATCAAAACTACTCAGACGTACTATGAATTTGATTGTTCGGGGTTGACCCACTTCCCAATTCTGCTTTAGTACTACTCCGTTAGCTTGGTCTTGGAGCGGGTGAGCCAGGGCCGGCAGTGCGCGCAGTCCGGCCGGCTGACCGGCGCCAGCAGCCGCTGCAACGCCCGGCGGATCGCCGGCACCGTGATCACCGGCGCTCGGCCTCCCCCTTTTTGCCCGGCCGGGATCGCCCCCGACGGGCTCGGCGTCGCTCCAGGGTGAGGAACCCGAAGGCCAACATCACCAGGCAGGCGTGATGGTGGAAGCCCCGCCACGAGCGGCCCTCGTGGTGGTCCAGCCCCAGTTCCTCCTTCATCTGCTGGTACCCGAGCTCCACCGGCCAGCGACTCCGCCACAGGCGCACCGCGCGGATCCGGCTGGTATCGGCCGGGAGGTTGCTGAAGGCGTACTTCAGCTTGCCGTCGGCCTGCTCCTCGATCAGCAGCCAGATCGGCTCCGCCCCGGCGCAATCGCCTGTCGCCCATCCCTGGCCCGGCCAAACGCGCAGCCAGGCGAATCGGCCCCACATCGGGCCCTTGGTCCCCTCCCGCCACGTCACCTTCCGGCGCGGCGTCCGCGCCGCCAGCTCCTTCAGGCCCACCGGCCGGGGCGAGCCCTCGGCCAGGCGACGCCGCTTCTGCGGCCGCCCGCCCGTCCCGGCCTTGGGCTCGTCCCACCTCGGCTCCTCGGTGAAGACCAGCATCTCGTCGGTCACGCCGACGACGTAGTGCAGGCCCCGCTCGGCCAGGCCGTCGCGGAACGGGCCCGAGACGCCGTAGCCGCTGTCGGCCACGACGAGCCCGCCCGGCAGCCCTTCGGCGCGGATGCGGTCGAGCAACTCCAGGGCGATCTGACCCTTGGTCAGCGACCGCCGCTCGGCCTCGGGCACCTTGGCCTTATCCAGTCGCTTCGGGTCGGCCAGCCAGCCCTCCGGGAGGTAGAGCCGCATGTTCAGCGGGTAGTGCCCCCTCGGGGCGACGTAGTGGACGCTGACGGCGCACTGGCAGTTGGCCTTCTTGCCCAGGGCGCCGCAGTACTGCCGCTGCACGCCGACGGAGTGCGTGCCCTGCTTGGGGAAGGTGGTGTCATCGATCACGAAGATGCCGGCCGGGTCGGCGAACTTCGCCGCCATCGTGGCCCGGTAGCGGCTCAGGACCGCTTGCTCGTCCCAGGTGCTCTGGCCGAGGAACTGCTGCAGGGCCTGGTCGGGGTCGGCGACGTCGAGCCCCTCCGACAGGGGGACGCGGGCGGCCATCGGCTCGACGCTCTTGCGGTCCCCGTCCTGGACCAGGCCGCGGAGGTAGACGCCGCACCAGGCGGCCTGGCGGGGCCGGTTGAAGTCGGCGCGGAAGGAGGCGGCATACGCGGCGAGGCGGTCGAGGACGTCGGGGTTTAAGTCGGGGGTGTAGGTCCGGTTCATACCCTCGGTACGAACCGCAGCAGTCGATCGTTCGTATGATTTAACGGAGTAGCATTAGAAGCCCTGACAAAACCGTGTGGCATGGAGTTTGCGCCCTGGTGCTGTTTTCCTCCGAACCGAAGGAGACACCACCATGGCGAGCGCCCACATGCCGGACGAGTTCTTCGATCTGGTTGCCCACCACCTGCCGCCGGAACCGGCCATCGGCCCCTACGGCGGGCGTCCGCCGATCGGGCACCGGGTCGCCCTGCGTGTCATCTGGTTCGTCCTGGCCACCGGCAATCGCTGGGAGGATGTCCCGCAGGAACTCGGCTGCTCAGGTCGCACCGCCCATCGCCGGCTGCGGGCCTGGGAGGAGGCCGGCATCTGGGACCGCCTCCATGCCGACCTGCTGAGGCTGCTCCGCAAGGCTGGCAAGCTGGAGACCGACACGGTGGTCGTCGACGGCGTGACGGTGCGGGCCTCCGGCGGCGGCGAGGCGACCGGCCCGAGCCCCGTCGACCGCAGCAGGAAGGGCACGAAGCACACGGTGATGGTCAGTCGCACCGGAGTGCCGCTGGCGATCCGCACCGCCGGGGCCAACGAGAGCGACCACCGCCAGATCATCCCGCTGGTGCTCGACTTCCCGAGCGTCGCCGGCAAACCGGGCAGGCCGAAGCAGTTGCCGGATGACCTGTATGCCGACCGGGGCTACGACAGCGAGGGGACGAGGGCGTTACTGCGTTGGATGGGCATCGAGCCGCACATCGCCAAGCGTCGGACACCGCACGGCAGCGGGCTGGGCAAGGTCCGCTGGGTGGTGGAGCGGACGATCGGCTGGATCAAGGGCCTGCGGCGGATGCGGGTGCGGTACGACCGGCTGGGGGTGATCCAGGACGCCTGGACGACCCTGGCGGCCTGTGTCATCTGCTTCCGTATCCTCCACCAGGATGTGATGTGATTCACCCGGTTTTGTCAGGGCTTCTTAATAGCACCCGTCGGCGACGTTGCCGACACTCATACACCGACAGATGAGACACCGGCACGACGAAGTGCCACCAGGGACGAGTACAGTGCAGACGTTAACCATCACCATCCCCGACGGCTACAAGATCGTCCTCCTGCCCATCTCCGCAGGAGGAAGCCTCCCAACCTCATTCGACGCGAGCCCGGACCGGGTTGCCCCGTCGCCGCAGGGGTTCGACCACCTCCTTCGGCCCACGACGGAACCCCAGGGTCGTCCGGATCGGCCCCCTGTGCTCCGGCCCATCCCGGCCCCGAGCACCGGGGAGCCCGACCGAGCCTTGGGCGGGACAGCCTATCGGACGATCTACGTGTCTGTGCTCGGCATGAGCGCCTCCGAGTACCGACGCCGGCATCGCCTCGCGCCCGACGCCCATATCCTGCCCCATCTCGACGTGCCAACCCGACAATGGATCGCAGCCGCCCGCCGTCGGACTAGGGCGATCCTCGAAGGCGGGATACGCAGCCATTTCGATGCCGCGCGGCAAGCCGTCCGGGAGACCCGTTCCTCCAAGCCCGAGCACACCCCCATGAGCCAGGACGATTTCCTGAAGCGGCTCATGGAACTCTGAGGGGATTGAAAGGACAAAACTCTTCCGTATCCTGAGACCTTCGCACCAGGAGATCAAGGAGATACGCAGATGCGGCCCAGCCCCGAGATGATCCCCGTCCTCATCGATGCCGCCAAGGCCCTCAAGGGCAGTCCGAAGCGAGTCTTCATGGCCAAGACCGTCGCAGCGATGGGGCGGGGTGGACAACGCTGGGCCCAGGAGCATCTCGGCTGGTGCCGGGAGACCATCCGCAAGGGCACGCACGAACTCCGCTCGGGCATGACCTGCGTGGACGCCTTCTCGGCCCGCCGTCGCAAGCCCGCCGAGGAGCACTTGCCCCGACTCCTCGATGACATCCGCAGCATCGCCGACGGGCAGAGCCAGGCCGACCCCAAGTTCCAGACCAAGGGGCTCTTCACCCGGATCAGTGCCGCCGAGGTCCGACGCCAGTTGATCGCCACGAAGGGCTACACCGACGAGGAGTTGCCCACCCAGCAGACCATCAACACCAAGCTGAACCTGCTGGGCTATCGCCTCTCCAGGGTGGCCAAGTGCCGCCCCCAAAAAGAGTCCCGCAGACCGATGCCATCTTCGATCAACTGAAGGCGGTCAACCCCGAGGCGGATCGGGCCAGGGGCACCCTGCGGCTCTCGATCGACGCCAAGGCGACGGTGCATGTCGGCCCCTTCTCACGGCGGGGCCGGAGCCGGACCGGCACGAAGGCGGCGGATCACGACTTCAAGCCCGTGGCGACGCTGACCCCCTTCGGCATCTTCCTGCCCGAGCACGACGACCTGTGGCTGTACATGGCCCGGTCGAAGGTCACCAGCGACTTCATCGCCGATCGCCTGGAGCAATGGTGGGAGGGCGTCCGCCTGCGGTTCCTGCGGGTCAAGACGCTGGTGATCAACCTGGACAACGGCCCGGAGAACCACAGCCGGCGGAGCCAGTTCCTCAAGCGGATCGTGGCCTTCGCCCGCAAGTATCGCCTGGTGGTGCAGTTGGCGTACTACCCGCCGTACCACAGCAAGTACAACCCGATCGAGCGGTGCTGGGGCGTGCTGGAGATGCACTGGAACGGGTCGCTGCTGGACTCGGTGGAGGCGGTGTTGGGATTCGCCCGATCGATGACCTGGAAGCGGAAGCACCCGGTGGTCAGCCTGGTGGAGACGACCTACGCCAAGGGGGTCAGGCTGAAGCCCGAGGAGATGGAGGCGTTGGAGGCCGAGGTGATCCGCCTGCCGTCGCTTGAGAAGTGGTTCGTGAAGATCCCTCGTAAGCGAGGCAGGCCACGGAAGACGTAGCTTCTTTCTGGTGCCTAATTCTTATCGACAGGGGCGCACGAGGGCCGTGGTCGGCGACGTTGCCGACAGGGTTCCACCACCCAGAAGGATACCGGCACGACGACGTGCATTTCTGAAGGACCAGACACCGTGTATGCTCAGAATCTCAACCTCTGCCCGGATTGCGGGTGCTCCCCAGGCCAAACTCACCTCAACGATTGCGACGTTCAGCACTGTTCCGTCTGCGGCCTCCAGAGGGCAGGGCCAGCGCACACTAACATGTTAACGCAGCAATGACTTCCATCAGAAACGTGTCGCTCCAGCCGCAGCCGCGGCGCTTCATGGCCAGGCTCTGTCGCCGGTCGGGGTGCTGCTTGAGGAGCGACAATGTGAAGCGATACAGCCAGGTGATGTTCGCCCCCAGCACCCGCTGGCGGACCCGCGAGTCATCCTCCCGGAACGTCACGTCGAGCGACCAATGGCACGCGTTCTCCACGGACCAGTGGCCCCGCACCGCGCGGGCGAACTGCTCCGCGTCCACCGGCAGGCTGCTGAGGTAGTAGCGAATCTCAATGCTCTCTTCGCCTCCCTTCACCCGCCGCGACGTCACGACGCCGACCGACCTCAGCCCCTTCCACTCCGCCCGGCCGGGCAGGGCCGCCGGCGCTGGCAGGTGCAGGTAGGTCCGGTGCTCCTCGCGACCGTGCCCGCGCTCGCTCGTCGTCAGCTCCTCGGCCCCCTTGAGATCCCCCTCCAGCTGTTCGTCGATGTGCTCGATGACCGCCCGATGCAGCGCCTCGTGGTTCCCCTTCAGGGCCAACACGTAGTCGGCCTTGCCGCGGACTACCTCCTCGGCGATCACCTTCTGCGCCCCCATCGCGTCGATCGTCACTACCCCGCCGCGGACGTCGATCCGCCTCAGCAGCTCGGGGATGGCCGTGATCTCGTTCGACTTCTCGCCGCACACCTCCTGTCCCAGCGCCAGGCCGTACTCGCCGGCCCAGGCGGTGACGATGTGCAGCGGGCCGAGGCCCTCCTTCGCGTCGCGGCTGCGGCGGGCCGTCTTGCCGTCGATGGCGACGACCGGCCGATCGACGCCGGTCGTGGCGATGGCCTCGTCGCGGAGGCGGGCGATCCAGGCGTTGAAGGCGGCCTCGAAGGCCGCGGGCTTGAGCGTCATCAGGATGCGGCGGAGGACATCCTTGCCGGGGATGCCGCGCGGCAGGTCGAGGAGGTCCATCAGGAGCCCCTCTTTGAGCTTCGCCCAGCGGGCGATGGCGGTGGGCCCGGCGGCGCCGGCGAGGACGGCCAAGACAGCGATGACCAGGACGCTGGGCAGCGGATGCCGGCGGTTGATGTGGGAGCGGGGATCTTCCAGCATCGCGAACGATGCCACGATCTCGTCGAGCTTGCTGCGGGTGCCCGCCATCGCCGACCTCCGGCCACCGGGTCTGGTTCACGACACGGTGGACGGTATACCCGGGCAGCGGGGCGGGCGCAAGGCCGCAGAGCTTGCCGGATTGTTATAGAAGTGCGCGCTGGCCCTGCTCCAGAGGGTCTCTTGCGGCGGCTGCCAGGGCCACGATCCGGAGGACTCGGCTTGGACTGGGGAATGGCCGGAGGGCCCTCCGACTCGATCACGCGACGGCGACGGCTCCGAGGAGGGGAACGGCACCAGGCCAGAGGGCATCTTGATATGGTGCCGCTGCAAACTCGGCCCCATGCGGGCCTACTGGGTTGTCTTCTCCTGGTCGATTCATGCTGCCTACAAGGAGACGATCCTCGCCGAGGGGTACGAACCCACCCTCCCGGCTGCCGAGGAGGCCGCGCTGGAGGTGGTAGGCCGAATCCGTCGGCGATTCAAGGCTGTCGAGACCGATTCGGCCGGGATCGCTGCCCGACTCCACAAGATCAGGGTCGCCGAGCGCCGCAAGCAGAGCGGTCGCAATTGCGACAACGCTCAAGTCTGTTCTCGTGCGTCCTGAGCCAACGGTCACCGTGCGTGCCGCAAACGCAGCCCGGTCGTTGATACGGACCCAGGGGCCGAGGCTGATCCCTTGGGCCAATTCACCTCTCTCGCTCCGGACAACCTCATCGGCGCGGCTGGGGCTGCACGGGATCGCCCCCGTTGTTCGAGCCCAGCCCCTTCGAGGCCCAGGCCGACGAGACACTTCGCCCTGCTCGCCCTGATGGCTCCCGCCTGCCCGCCATCGGCGATGGTCGGCCCGACCCGGTGATCGTCGGCGGGCCGGGACCGGTCCGGATGCCGGATTGCCGGTCGCCGCAGAATTCGCCATCATCACCGCCACCGCCCCGGCGCCCGACACCACGAGGGGACCGACATGACCGCCGACGACGCCCATCGAGACGACCTCCCGGGCCAGGCCCACGGCTGCATCGCCGACGCCGACCACGACCGAGAGGTCCCCGAGATCGACCTGCTCAGCCCCCTGGCGATCCGGGGCGTGACCCTGCGTAACCGCATCGTCATGTCCCCGATGTGCCAGTATTCCGCCGAGGACGGCCTGGCCAACGACTGGCACCTGGTCCACCTCGGCAGCCGAGCCGCCGGGGGCACGGCCCTGATCATCGTTGAGGCCACCGCCGTCACCCCCGAGGGCCGCATCTCGCCCGCCGACATGGGCCTCTGGGGCGAGCAGCACGTCGAGCCGCTGGCCCGCATCGCCCGCTTCGTCCGGTCACAGGGGGCCGTCGCCGGCATCCAACTGGCCCACGCCGGTCGCAAGGCCAGTTGCGAGCCCCCCTGGCTGGGCGGGGCCAGCATCACCTCGGCCGAGGCCGGCGGCTGGGAGGTCGTCGGCCCGAGCCCGATCCCCTTCCGGGACGGCGACCCGGTGCCCGTGCCGCTGGACGAGCCGGGCATCGAGGCGGTCATCGACGCCTTCGAGGCCGCCTGCCGGCGGGCGCTGGAGGCGGGCTTCCAGGTCGTCGAACTCCACGCCGCCCACGGCTACCTGCTGCACGAGTTCCTCTCCCCCCTGAGCAATCAGCGGACGGACCGCTACGGGGGTAGCTTGGACAACCGGATGCGGCTGGTCCTGCGGGTCGCCGAGCGGCTGCGGGGGGTGATGCCGCCGGAGTTGCCGCTGTTCGTCCGCATCTCGGCGACCGACTGGGTGGAGGGCGGCTGGGACATCGAGCAGTCGGTCGTCCTGGCGCGGCACCTAAAGGGGCTGGGGGTGGACCTGATCGACGTGTCCTCCGGCGCCCTGGTGCCCAAGGCGACGATCCCGGTGTCCCGGGGCTATCAGGTGCCCTTCGCCCGCCGGATCAGGGACGGGGCGGGGATCATGACCGGGGCGGTGGGGATGATCACCGAGCCGGGGCACGCCAACGAGGTCATCACCGCCGGGGACGCTGACCTGGCGTTCATCGGGCGGGAGTTGCTGCGGGAGCCGTACTGGGCGATCAGGGCCCAGCACGAACTGGACGGCGAGCCGTCCTGGCCGATCCCGTATGGCTATGCCGTCAAGCGTCGGGCGCGGTGACCATCGATGCCGACGGCTCGGCACAGGGGGCCGAGGCCGGTGCGGGGTGCCCGTCGGAGCCGAGGGGCAAGTGCGGCCCCTCGGCCTCCCGGAGCGGAGGCTCTCCTCCCTCCGGTCGGGGACGCGACGGCGGGCCGAGGGCAACGAAGTCGAGCCCGCTGGCCCCCGTCCCGCGCGGCCCGTATCCTGATGGCACCGGTCGCCTGCACCGGCCTCAAGGGCCGACCGACGCCGGGCCGGAATCCCGGGACTCGGAGATCGTCATGTGGTGTCATCGCCGTACGCGTGCGGTCCTCCTTCGCCTGTCCTGCCTGCTGGCGCTGGCCGTGTCCGTCATGCCGGCTCTGCCATGCCGGGCCGCCCAAGAGCCCGACTTCACCCGCCAGGAGGACGTGATCTACGGGCGGAAGGACGGAACCGCCCTGACGTTGGATGTGTTTGCACCAAAGGATGAATCCAACGGGGCGGGGATCGTCCTGGTCGTCAGCGGCGGCTTCTTCTCGTCGCACGAGGCGATCAACCCCGGCTTCGTGCAGCCGTTCCTCGACCGGGGCTACACCGTGTTCGCCGTCGTCCACGGCAGCCAGCCGCGCTACACCGTCCCCGAGATCGTCGAGGACATGAATCGGGCCGTCCGCTTCATCCGACACCACGCCGCCGACTACGGGATCGACCCCGACCGAATCGGGGTCACCGGGGCCTCGGCGGGGGGCCACCTCTCGCTGATGCTGGGGACCGACGGCGACCAAGGCGACCCGGACGCCCGAGACCCGGTGGACCGGGAGTCGAGCCAGGTGCAGGCGGTGGCCTGCTTCTTCCCGCCCACCGACTTCCTCAACTTCGGGGGGTCGGGCCAGGAGAAGCTCCACGCCCGGGACCACCAGAAGCCGTTCCGGCCCGCCTTCGACTACTACGAGCGGGACGAGGAGACCAACCTGCTGGAGCCGATCACGGACGAGGACCGGCTGCGGGAGATCACCGCCGATATCTCGCCAGTCACCCACGTCAGCCCGGACGACCCGCCGACCCTGATCATCCACGGCGACCGGGACGAACTGGTCCCCTTGCAGCAGTCCGAGGTCATGGTCGAGGCGATGGAGGGGGCCGGCGTCGAGGCGAAGCTGGTGGTCAAGGAGGGGGCCGGGCACGGCTGGCCCACGATCACCGAGGACCTGGAGACCTTCGCCGACTGGTTCGACGAACATCTGGCGGCACCGGAGGGCGAACGCCAATGATTGGCGTGCAGTTCGGCCTCGTCTTCCTCATGGCGTCCCTGGCGGCTCCTGTCGTCGTATCGGCCGACGAGTCGCCCGGCCCGCTCCCTCCGGGGACACGACTGGCCCTCGACGAGCACTGGGCCTCCGGGGAGATCGACCCCGGGCGTTGGTATGTGCTCCGGAAGAGATGGGGCGAGGGCAACCACGGGGTCGTCCCGGAGAACGTCCGCATCGAGGCCGACACGGTGGAGGGCCGGGCGCAGAACGTCCTCGTCTGCGAGGCCCACGGCGATGCCTACGACGGCCCAGTCCTCGGCCACGGCGGCAACACGGCCAGGGTCGGTGGCGTCATCGTCTCGAAGCCGTTCTTTGCCTCGGGCCGCTTCGAGGTCGTCATGAAGATCGGGTCGTCGGAGTCATCCGAGGGAGGCCCGGTGGACCCGGGGCGCCCTCGGGGCAGCGTTCCGGCGATCTGGACCTACGGCGATCGCTTCGTCGAGGTCGGGCTTGACCGCAAGGAGGACTTCGCGCCCGGGGTGCCGCTCTACAACCCCCTGATGGAGCGATACGGCGACGGGTCGGTCGAATACTGGTCGGAGTTGGACTTCCCCGAGTTCGGCAAGGGCGGCACCTTCGACCGGGCCATGTACAACACCTTCTGCCAGAACCGGCACGACTCCCGGACGTTCGAGGTCGGCCCCGTCGCCGACGGCGCCTATCACACCTACACGACGGAATGGCGCACAACGCTGGAGCCTCTGCCCGGGGTGACCGACGCCCAGGTCGTCGAGCACCTGGGCTATTGGTGGGTCCGGGACGAATCCATCCCGTTCGACCGCTACCTGGGCAACCCGCTGAAGCGGCTGGGCCGGGACCGCTACGCCCTCTACCGGGGCGAGCGAGCCGAGCACTGGATCGACGGCCGCAAGGTCGGGGAGAACGATCGGTTCGTCCCGGCGATGGGGGCCCAGTTGAACCTGGGCGTCTGGCTGCCCGGGTGGGCGGGTCCGGCCCCATGGGAGACGACGACGGTCTCGTTCGCCTCGGTGCGGGTCTGGCAATACGACGACCCCGGCGACGTGCGGGGGGTGCTGGTCGAGGACATCACCGATAACTTCGACGAGCAGGGGCATCCGCTGAGATGACCGGCCGCCACCGGGGTCGCATGACCTGTCCATCTCCACGCAGACGATGTAGGCTCTGATCTGGTTCGAGCCCCCTCGGATGGAAAGCCTCGGGAGTCGCCGATGAGTCGCCTCTGCCGATCGATCCTGCTCGCCTCGACCTTGCTCGTACCCCTTGCCCAGCCGGGCCGGGCTGCTGACGATCCGTCCTACTCCCGCCAGGAGGACGTGATCTACGGGCGCAAGCACGGCACCGCCCTGACCCTGGACGTGTTCACCCCCGAGGAGGACACCAACGGTCTCGGCCTCGTCATGGTCGTCAGCGGCGGCTGGTTCTCGGCACACGAGGCGATCCCCTTGCCCCTGATCGAGCCGCTGGTCGGTCGGGGCTACACGGTCTTCGCCGTCGTCCACGGCAGCCAGCCGAAGTTCACCATCCCCGAAATCCTCCAGGATATGCACCGCGCCGTCCGCTTCATCCGCCACCACGCCGAGGACTACGGCATCGACCCGAATCGCATCGGCATCTACGGCGGCTCGGCGGGCGGCCACCTGTCGCTGATGCAAGGCGTGGCCGGGGACGAGGGCGATCCGGACGCGAAGGTCCCGGTGGACCGGGAGTCGAGCCGGGTGCAGGCCGTGGCCTGCCTCTACCCGCCCACCGACTTCCTCAACTACGGCCAGCCAGGCGAGAACGCCCTGGGCCGGGGCATCCTGGAGGGCTTCAAGGCGCCGTTCGACTTCCACGAACTGGACCCGCAGCAGAACAAGTTCGTGACGATCACCGAGGAGGAGCGGGTCCTGGAGATCGGCAGGGACATCTCACCGGTCAATCACGTCGGCCCGGACGACCCGCCGACGCTGATCGTCCACGGCGATGCCGACAAGCTGGTCCCCATCCAGCAGGCCGAGGTGATCGTCGAGAAGCTCCAGGAGGCCGGCGTCGAGGCCAGGCTGGTGGTCAAGGAGGGGGCCGCCCATGGCTGGCCCGACGTGCCGAAGGACGTGGAGACCTTCGCCGACTGGTTCGACGAGCATCTGAGGCAGTCGGACGACGAGGGGCCGGGCGAGTTAACATCGGCATCCAAGGCCGACCAGCCGCCCCGCAAGGTGGTCGTCGGCACGGCCATCTTCGGCCCCTACGGCGACGATCCGGGCCTCGACGAGCGGCTGGAGGCCCTGGGTGGCCTGATCGACGAGATGGCCCGCCGGGCTGAGGAAAAGTATCCGGGCGAGGGGCTCGACCTGGCGATCCTGCCCGAGACGGTCGTCACTTCCGGCCGGGGCCCGGCCCACGAGCGGGCCATCCCCCTCGACGGCCCGGTCCGGGAGACCTTCGCCGACCTGGCCCGCACACACCGGACCTACATCATCGCCCCGATGGACCTCGCCGAGGAGGGGCCGCAGGGAACCACCTACGCCAACGCCGCCGCCCTCTTCGACCGCCGGGGCGAGGTGGCCGGCATCTACCGCAAGGCCCATCCGGTGGCCGTGCTCGGCACCGACGAACTGGAGGGCGGCATCACGCCGGGCGACGAGTACCCGGTGTTCGACTGCGACTTCGGCCGGCTGGGCATCCAGATTTGCTGGGACATCCAGTTCGACGACGGCTGGGAGGCCCTGGCCGAGCAGGGTGCCGAGGTCGTCGCCTGGCCCAGCGCCAGCCCGGCGACCGCCCAGCCGGCCTCCAGAGCCGCCCGGAACCGCTACTACGTCGTGTCGAGCACCTGGCGGGAGGACGCCACGGTCTTCGAGCCGACCGGCCTGGTCGCCGCCCAGGTCGAGGGCTCGGAGGGGGTCCTCGTCCACCAGATCGACCTGAGCTACGCCATCCTGGGCTGGTCGGCCCCGCTCCGAAACGGCAGGGCGTTCACAGAGGAGTATGGGGATCGGGTCGGCTACCACTACGAGCCGAGGGAGGACCTGGGGCTGTTCTGGTCGAACGACCCGCAGACGCCGATCGGGGAGATGGTCCGGGCTCTGGGCCTTGAGGAGCATGACGCCCAGGTGGAGCGGAACCGCCGGTTGCAGGACGCCGCTCGGGGCGGGCCGGTGGCTCGTCCCTGAGCCGCCTTTCGGGACATGCTCGCCGGCATCGTTGGGGGGCAAGGTCTCGTCCTCCCTCGACCGGTGATCTACTCTGGTACCTTCGGGACGATCTTCTTCATCGGGCGGTGGTGGCCTATCCCTGAAAAGACCGCGCGCGATCCCACGAATATCCCGGAGAACCCTTCCCATCTGGGCCATGCGCCAGTCCGGAGGTCGAGGTCGTGAATAAGCTCCAGGTGGCGGAAGAGGCCGAATTTGCTGGGCGGCAGGGCATCGGGACCGCCATGATGGGGGGCAATCCATCGATTCACCGGGGGGACTCGCGCCTGCCGGTCGATCAGGCCAGTTGGCTCGACTGCCAGGAGTTCTGCGAGCGCCTCTGCCAGGGGCACGGCCGGGCCTTCCGGCTCCCCAGCGAGGCCGAGTGGGAGTATGCGTGCCGGGCGGGGACAATGACACGGTACGCCTTCGGGGACACGCTCTCGCCGGGCCAGGCCAACTTCACCCCCTTCACCGACCGGTTCGGCCCCACTCCCGAGGACGAGGACGCCCTCGTCCGGGAGATGGAGTCGGCGGTCGAGGCGGCGGGATTGTTCGGCGGGGAGCGTGCGAGGCCGACGCCGGTGGGCAGCTACCCCCCGAACGGCTGGGGCATCCATGACATGCACGGCAACGTGGACGAGTAGTGCGAAGACGTGTGGCATCCCAACTACGAAGGCGCACCCTCGGATGGGAGCGCCTAGCTCGACAGCGAGGCCGAGGAGCCGTTCCGGGTCGTGCGCGGCGGCTGGGCCTCGGCCACGGAACTCGTCTGCACCAGTTCGGCCCGCCGCCAGTTGCGGGCCGACGCCGGGTCGCTGGGCAACCATGGCGAGGACGACGACGGGGGCGAGGGCGGGTTCATGGCGTCGTTCCTCTCCATGATGTACACACCGTACGGGTTCCGGGTGGTCTGCGAGTGCCCGTGAGGGGTCGATCGACCCCCTACTCGACGATATCCTCCACCATTGACCATTCAGCACTGGAGAGATGTGATGGAATATGATCGTGCGATCTGGGAAGACCGCCGTAGCCCCGGGGGAGAAAGGACATCTCGGAAGGGAGACGATCGCACGGAATTCGATCGCGATAGAGCGAGAATCATCCATTCGGCAGCTTTTCGCCGTCTCCAGGCGAAAACTCAGGTCTTAGGGATCACCGAGGGAGACTTTCACAGGACACGACTTACTCATTCGATGGAGGTCGCACAGATCGCTACTGGGATTGGGACGAGGTTGGAAAACAAGACGGAAGAGTTGACGGATTGGTTCCCACGCAGGGATTTACTTGAGGCTATTTGCTTCGCTCACGACCTAGTGTCCCGAGTCGGAAGTCCGTTTACAAACCCGCTTGATGCGGTTGGGGATCAGGCCGGCGTCTGCGGCCCACACGAACGGCTTGGGGTCCGCGTTGTGGTGCTCCAGGTACCCTCGGATCGCCGCCTCCAACGCCGCCACGCTGCGGAACACGCCGCGTCGGATCCGCGTCTCGGTGATCTCCGCGAAGAACCGCTCGACCGGGTTCAGCCAAGAGCTGCTGGTCGGAGTGAAGTGCGGGTGGTACTCCGGGGGCCGCAGGAACCATCGCTCCACCGCCGGCGTCTCGTGGGTCGCGTAGTGGTCCAGCACCAGGTGGACCTCCACGCCCGGCTCGCGCGGGACGCGGGCGTGGACCTCGTCCAGGAACCGCAGGAACCCCTTCGCGCGGTGCCTCCGGTGGCCAGGGCCAGCGCGCACTTCTATAACAATCCGGCAAGCTCTGCGGCCTTGCGCCCGCCCCGCTGCCCGGGTATACCGTCCACCGTGTCGTGAACCAGACCCGGTGGCCGGAGGTCGGCGATGGCGGGCACCCGCAGCAAGCTCGACGAGATCGTGGCATCGTTCGCGATGCTGGAAGATCCCCGCTCCCACATCAACCGCCGGCATCCGCTGCCCAGCGTCCTGGTCATCGCTGTCTTGGCCGTCCTCGCCGGCGCCGCCGGGCCCACCGCCATCGCCCGCTGGGCGAAGCTCAAAGAGGGGCTCCTGATGGACCTCCTCGACCTGCCGCGCGGCATCCCCGGCAAGGATGTCCTCCGCCGCATCCTGATGACGCTCAAGCCCGCGGCCTTCGAGGCCGCCTTCAACGCCTGGATCGCCCGCCTCCGCGACGAGGCCATCGCCACGACCGGCGTCGATCGGCCGGTCGTCGCCATCGACGGCAAGACGGCCCGCCGCAGCCGCGACGCGAAGGAGGGCCTCGGCCCGCTGCACATCGTCACCGCCTGGGCCGGCGAGTACGGCCTGGCGCTGGGACAGGAGGTGTGCGGCGAGAAGTCGAACGAGATCACGGCCATCCCCGAGCTGCTGAGGCGGATCGACGTCCGCGGCGGGGTAGTGACGATCGACGCGATGGGGGCGCAGAAGGTGATCGCCGAGGAGGTAGTCCGCGGCAAGGCCGACTACGTGTTGGCCCTGAAGGGGAACCACGAGGCGCTGCATCGGGCGGTCATCGAGCACATCGACGAACAGCTGGAGGGGGATCTCAAGGGGGCCGAGGAGCTGACGACGAGCGAGCGCGGGCACGGTCGCGAGGAGCACCGGACCTACCTGCACCTGCCAGCGCCGGCGGCCCTGCCCGGCCGGGCGGAGTGGAAGGGGCTGAGGTCGGTCGGCGTCGTGACGTCGCGGCGGGTGAAGGGAGGCGAAGAGAGCATTGAGATTCGCTACTACCTCAGCAGCCTGCCGGTGGACGCGGAGCAGTTCGCCCGCGCGGTGCGGGGCCACTGGTCCGTGGAGAACGCGTGCCATTGGTCGCTCGACGTGACGTTCCGGGAGGATGACTCGCGGGTCCGCCAGCGGGTGCTGGGGGCGAACATCACCTGGCTGTATCGCTTCACATTGTCGCTCCTCAAGCAGCACCCCGACCGGCGACAGAGCCTGGCCATGAAGCGCCGCGGCTGCGGCTGGAGCGACACGTTTCTGATGGAAGTCATTGCTGCGTTAACATGTTAGTGTGCGCTGGCCCTGCTCCGGTGGCACCGACCGATCACCTCGCCGGTAGCCACGTTCGGGGCCGCGAACAGCGATGTGGTCCCGTTGCGGACGTAGTCGTGGGTAGGCCGCCCGGCCTGCCCCGGCGTCATCGGCAGCAGCGGCTGGGTCCGGCCCAGGGCCTGGACCTGGCTCTTCTCGTCGACGCACAGGGCGATCGCCCGCTCCGGCGGGCTCATGTACAGCCCGACGACGTCGCGGACCTTCGCGACGAAGAACGGGTCGGTCGAGAGCTTGGAGGTCTCGCGGAGGTGCGGCTTCAGCCCGAACGAGCGCCAGATCCGCCCGACGGCCGTCTGGGACATGCCGGCGGCCTCGGCCATGCCGCGGGTACTCCAGTGCGTGGCCGACTCGGGCTTGGTCTCCAGCGTCCCGGTGACGACCCGCTCGACGTCGGCGTCGGCGATCGTGCGCGGCGCGCCGGGGCGGGGCTCGTCGGCCAGCCCCTCCAGGCGTCGCTCGACGAACCGCCGCCGCCGGGTGCCAACGGTGGCCGAGCAGACGCGGGGCCTGGCGGCGACCGCCTCGTTCTCCAGCCCCTCGGCGCAGGCCGGGACGATGCGGGCGCGGGTGGCGCGCCGCAGGGTGCTCTTGGGGCGGCTCGCCCAGGTCGTCAACGTCTGCCGCTCGTCGTCGCTCAGGACCAGCTCGGCCAGCGGTCGCGCCATGTTGGGGTCTCCTTTGGGGAGACTCTACCGGGCGAACGGCGAGGGCGCAAGGTTATTCAACGGATTTCCGACTCAGGACACTAGGTCATCCACCATTTGGCCATGGCGGTGAACGTGCGCTCAACAACGCACTCTTGACTTCCCCCCATAGGCAGTAGTTTCCCCGAAAACCTGCACTCCTACCGGCCTCCTGTTGCATCTTGAGCGGGGCATCTCCCGATCGGACCTTGATGGGTTGATCACCACCTCATCCGGTCCCGCACCAGGAGATGCCCCGATGACCGACGCTACGCTGCTCTGGTCGATCTGGCAAGCACTGCTCGCCCGCTTCGCCTGGGCCTTCAACCGGCCCGGACACCGCCGCTTCGTCGAGTGGGTCACCGGCCTGGCCCTCAACGTCGAGGAGCATACCGTCACGCAGTCGGTCCTGGCCCTCGACCGGCCGGCCGACTGGCGGGCGATGGAACGCTTCGCCGAGTACGGGGCCTGGGATGCCGGGGCCGTCACCCGCAGCCTGACCCGGCTCGTCGAGCAGGCCCCCGGCCGCACCTGGCACGGCTATCACGCCCCGGCGGTCGATGACACCAAGGTCCACCGCTCGGGCAAGCACGTCTGGGGAACCTGCACGTTCCACGAGTACACCGCCCGCTGCCCCAACCGGGCCGCCACCGTCCGGGCCCATAACTGGGTCGTGCTCGGGGCCTTGCTCGATGAGCCCGGTCGGCCCGCCTGGTTCCTGCCGGTCTCGGGACGGCTCTACTTCCGCAAGTCGCAACTGCCGGCCCGGTCGGGGTTCGTCGGGCCGAAGGTGGGCTTCCGCACGAAGTGCGAACTGGCCGTGGAACTGATCCGGGAGCAGGCCCGGATCACCGGCGGGCGGCACCTGGCCGTCTTCGACGGCGGCTACGCCCTGAAGAGCGTGATCCGGCCGCTGGTCACGCCCGAGGGCGACTCGCCCCGCATCGAGTTCCTGACCCGGCTGCGGCACGACGCCCGGCTGCACGCCCCGCCGCCGACCGGACGCCGCGAGGGGCAGCGGGGGCCGATGCCGAAGTGGGGCAAGAAGCTGGAGCCGCCCCGCCGGGGCGGCCGGTGGTCCGGGCCGTGGCACGAGGGGCACGCCCTGGTCTACGGCCGGCGGCGGCGGGTCCGCTGGAAGGAGGTCGTCGGCCGGTGGCGGGTGGCCGGCCATGGGGTGCCCATCAAGGCGGTCGTCGCCTGCGTCGAGGGGTACAAGAAGCGGTTCGCCCTGGTCACCTCGGCCGTGGAGTTGACCGGGCTTCAGATGGTCGAGTTGTTCGCCGCCCGCTTCCGGCAGGAGGACGGATTTCGAGACCTAAAGCAGCGGTTGGGATGGGAGCAGTGCCGGGCCTGGACGAGGAAGCCGATCGAGCGGACGAGCCAGGCCCAGTGGGTGACGATGAGCCTGCTGCGGCTGGCCCAGTTCCGGCTGGAGGCGGCCGGCGAGGTGGGCTGGTGGTTCCGGCCGCCGTGGAACCGCAAGAAGGACCGGCCGAGCGTGCTCGATGTCGAACGACTGCTGCGACGGCACGGCCCGGAAATCCGGCGGCTCCTGTCGGAATGGCTGGGAGAAGGGCGGGAGGACGGTTCGAGGCGGTCGTGCGGCGGGGTCGGCGGGGTCGGCGGGTAGCGATCCGACGCCGACGGGCGTTCGAGGCGGGAAATCCGGGGCCGACCGAGCCACCTCACGGTGCGGGTAGCGGGGAGACGCTACGCACCGCCGGAGATGGGGTGGAGTGATTCGGGGAAACTACTGCATAGGAGGGATGGGCAGGTCGGTTTCGAGGGCAACGGGCAAACCCTGCGGCTGTTGACCAGTCTGGAGGCTCACACTCCGGGTTACGGATTGGACCTAGCACGGAGGACTTTGCTGGGGGTTCTGAAATACCCTGTTGCGTATTCATCTGTGGCGAGCAGACCCGTCCCTCGCCAGGTGCCTCTGTTCTCTATCAACTGGCAAATGTGGAAACCACCAAAATGCTATCTTGACACGGAAGTTGATTGGGTTTCATGGATTCTCGAACCACTCTCCAGCAAGGACAGGGAACAATTCCAATCGCATACTCTCCCCACCGCTTGGGAGGTCACCGATTCGGGAGCTACACGAACGACGGGAAAGCACGGCAAATCACATTGTAAATCACTTGACTGTAGCGTCATGGACGTGGCCGACGAAATCGCATACGGGGTCCATGACTTCGAGGACGGTGTGGCCCTTCGTCTCATTACTCGCAAGGACTGGGAGGAATCAGTAGCTAACGAGTGCGATGTGGCATGGGCGGAATCTGTGGAAATGCCCTCTATAAATGAACTGTCCGAAATGCTCTTCGGCGAGGGATCAGACGCTTCAGCCCGCAGGAAAAGAGCGATAGGGTCATTGGTGAATGCCCTTGTGGCTTTGGTAGAGATTCGAGCAGATGATGCGTTCGATTGTCCTCTACTGAATTACAGGGCCGTCTTCTTGGAGGAGGCGAAGAGATTCCAATCCGCTCTCCAGCGGGTAATCCAAGATCGAATCATCCGGACCCCGAGTGTACAGACGTTGGAATATCGTGATCAGATCAATCTCCTCGCCCTATTCCGAGCCATAGAATCCGATCCGACAAGCCTCCTGGGAGGTGCGTTTAGAAGAAAGGCAGCCGAAATAAACGACCCAAATGATTACCTTCGAATCATTTGCGATTACGTTTCAGGAATGACGTACGAATATGCCACGAAAATGTTCGAACGCCTTTATGTTTCTAGGCATGGTACTGTCTTTGACAGGCTCTAGATTCCAATCGGGGGGGCACGATGGATGATCCCTCTTCATGTTCGGACCCAGGGCAACGGTGTGGGGCCGTGGATTGCGGGAATACGAGACGAGTACACGTTGAGAATACGTGTTTGCAAATTTGGTCAATAAGCCGACGGGCCTTCGATTTCACGAAGCCTCTTCTCGCAATCCATTTGTCTCGTCGAGAGCCTCTCGATGCTGTTCGCAATCGGATCAAGCTGTTGAGGTTGATAGTTCGCAGCGTCTTTCCGGTCCCACTCGTCGCTAAGGTCCTTGATCCGGGGCTTGAGCCGATCGATTTCTGACCGAAGTTCTTCGGCTGTCATGTCTTCCGCGATTTCTGGGCCATCGCTCTTCCCCACTATGCATTCGTTTACATGAATGTATCGACGGACCACAGCGAACGGTCCACGAGCAGCATACCAGAGGAACAGCGGCTCGACGATTCGCTGGCCGACGTGACTCGGAGGTTCGAGGAGACATACGGCTGCCCATGAGTGACCCGACGGAAACGGCCCGCACCATCGCCATCGGCGACATCCACGGCTGCTCGTTGGCCCTGGACGCCCTGATCGAGGCCATCCGGCCCGCCCCCGAGGACACGATCGTCACCCTGGGCGACACCATCAACCGGGGACCGGACAGCCGGGGTTTCATCGAGCGGCTGATCGACCTGAGCCGCCGCTGCCGGCTTGTCCCGCTGCTGGGCAACCACGACCAGATGCTCCTCGATGTCCACGCCGGGAAGTACCCGATCTTCTGGCTGCTCGACATGGGCGGCACCGCCACGCTGGACTCCTACGGCCCCGGTCGGGAGCTATCGCTCATCCCGGAGGGCCACATCGAGTTCCTGGAGGGCTGCCTCGACTTCTACGAGACTGACCGCCTCATCTTCGTCCACGCCAACTACTTCCCCGACATCCCGATGGCCGAGCAGCACGTCGGGATGCTGCGGTGGGAGTCGCTACGGGACATGACCCCGGGCCCCCACGAGTCGGGCAAGGTGGTCATCGCCGGGCACACGTCGCAGAAGGGCGGCGAGGTCCTGGACCTCGGCCACCTCAAGTGCATCGACACCTTCTGCTACGGGGGCGGGTGGCTGACGGCGCTGGAGGTGGGCACGGGCGAGGTCTGGCAGGCCGACCGGGGCGGCGGCCTCCGACGCCGATGAGACGATACTCGGGGCCGATCCCAGATCGGGATGGGGCTCATTGTCGCTTGGGGTCCGGGATGGGGATGAGGGCCGGGGACGGCATCGCAAAGTCGGCACCGCATCGGTCGCAATGGACCATCTCCGAGTCGTCCCCGGCCCGGAGCCAGTTCACATCGCCCTCGCCGCATGCGGGGCACGAGGCCCCATGCAGTCGCACATCCGCCTCCGGCTCCCCGACCAGCGCGAGGCCGCACCGCCTCGACTCGGCCAGCAGGGGCAGCAGCCCCGCCGGCTCGGCAGGGATCGGGACCTCCCGCCCCTCGAACGGGACGACGATCCCGTCGCACGGCGCGGGCGCGCCCGAAGCCCGGAAGACTGGGTTGCGGACGACCATGGTGCCCTCGGGGCACCGGATCGTGTAGAACTTGCCCTCGGCGTAGTGCTTGATAAGCATGGCATCCCCCTGGAGGCTCCGATCCCGAGAGTATCGCCCAGCCGTCGGGGATGGCGAAATCTATACGCTTGTCCTTTTTGGCGTTGCGTTCAGGAGAAGGCACTGACCGGGATGGGCCACCCCGTAGCCTCCTCGATGGTGCTCCGGGCTCCGGGGCTGAGGTCGAGTCGCCCGAGTGATCGTCGGACAGGAGGGATCACGGATGAGCCGGGAACGCTTCGATGGGATGTACCAGGGGCAGCCGCCGTGGGACATCCCTGGCCCCCAGCCGGCCTTCATCGAACTGGAGCAGTCCGGCGCCATCGTCGGATCGGTCCTGGATGTCGGCTGCGGCACCGGCGAGAACGCCTTGTTTCTCGCCTCCCGGGGCCACGAGACCTGGGGGATCGACGTGGTGCCGGTGGCGCTCGAGCGGGCGCGGGCCAAGGCCCGGGAGCGGGGCCTGGAGGCTCGCTTCGAGGTCGCCGACGCCTTGCACCTGGAGGCTTTGGGACGGCGGTTCGATGCGGTGATCGACTGCGGTCTGTTCCACACCTTCGACGACGACCAGCGATCGGCCCTCGTCGAGGGCCTGGGCCATGTGCTGCGGCCCGGCGGGGCCTACCACTTGCTCTGCTTCAGCGACCGGGAGCCTCCCGGGGAGGGGCCGAGGCGGGTGACGCAGCAGGAAATCCACGACGCCTTCCGGGACGGCTGGGAGGTGCGGTCGATCCGAGAGGTTCGGTTCCAGACGGTCCTCGGCCCGGATCAGCCGCAGTTTAGCCCCGGCGGCCCGGTGGCATGGCTGGCGACGATCGTCCATGAGGGGGATGAGCGGCAGTCGGAGACACCCGGGGCATGACCATCGGCGTGATGAATGACGGGCCACGGCGGATCGACTCCGGGCTCGTGGACCCTCGACCCGGAGCGCAGCCATGGGCCGTCGAGCAACCTCGCCGGGATTACCCCGGATCGCCCCGATCATCCTCGGCCTCATCGCCGTCGTCGGCGGCCGGGCATTCGCCATGGCGGGACAATCCTCCCGGCAACCTGGGCAATCTCCCCGCATCCAGGTCACCGTCGCCGCCGCCGGATACGAGCGGACGGACCTGCCCGTCGAGGTGCCAATCGACCTCGGCGTGCTTTCCGGGGACGAGGACGCCCAGGAGCCCCCGGCCCCGGATCGCCTGCGGGTCGTGGAGGTGGACGACTCGGGACGGACGATCGACGCCCAGGTCCCGCATCAGTTCGACCCTTCTCCCGCCCCCGAGGGCTCGGCGGGGACGCTGGTCCTGCTGATGGAGGGCACGACCGCACCGGACGCATCCCGCCGCTACCTCGTCTCCCCCGATGCCGGCGAAGAGGCGCCCCCGCCGGACCAGTCGGCCCTCATGACGCTGACCGAGGGGGTCGGGCACGAGGGCCAGGAGAGCTTCCGGATCGGCACGCCCACGGCGACGTACTTCTACCACACGCTCGGCGGCGGCTTCGCCAGCCTGGAGGGCGCCGACGGCCTCGACTGGCTCGGCTACCGGCCCGGCGGCGGCTCGGCGGGCGCGTATCGGGGCATCCCCAACCTCGTCCACCCCAGGGCTATTTCCATCCCGGCGGGACGAGATGCACCAGCCGGGTCGTCTCCCGGGGGCCGCTGCGGGTGCGGATCGCCTCCGAGGCCGAGGAGGGGCGCTGGGCCTGCACCTGGGACCTCTTCCCCCGCTTCGCACGCCTGACGGTCGAGCGGGCAACGCAGCCCTACTGGTTCCTCTACGAGGGGACGCCGGGCGGCTCTCTGGAACCCGACGGCGACTTCTACGTCCTCCCCGACGGTCATCGTCGTCCCGCCTCGGAGCGATGGGAGCGGGACATCCCCGGCCCCGAGTGGCTCTACTTCGGGGACCGGACCTCGAATCAGGTGCTCTGCCTGGCCCATCACGAAGACGACGAGGCGGTGGACGCCTACTACCCCATGGAGGGGAACATGACCGTCTTCGGCTTCGGGCGGCTGCGGCTGGAGAAATACCTCGAAGAGGTTCCCCAACGCTTCACCGTCGCCCTGGTCGAGGAGACGGGACACGAGGCGGTCGAGCGGGCCATCGAGGGGATGATCCGCCCGGTCGGGGTCACCGTCGGGATCGTGGAAACCGAGGACGGAGGAGGGCGATGAACCGTCGGGCTGGTGTCGTCTCGCCCGGCCGAAAACCCTTGCATTCGAAACGGGTTGGCGGGATGACAGAGAGGACGGACGAGGCCGTCGAACCCGCAGACCCGGACATCCCTAGCGACCGAGGCCGGCGATGGGCGGCTTCTATTCCCTGGGCCTGATGTTCATCCTCGTCGGTGCGGCCGGGTTCACCCGCAGGGGCCTGCCGTTCACCTCGAAGAAGCGGCTCAAGGGGAGGCGGGGCCGGACGGTCGGGGGCCTGTGCGTGGCCTTCGGCCTGCTCGGCATCGCCGTGGCATGCTGGGCCGGCACCCCGGAGGAGCGGCGGCACTTCCGGACCTTGACCCTCGGCATCGTGGTCGGGGTCGGCGGGACGCTCGTGGTGATCCGGGGGAGCGGCTGAGCGAACCAAGCCACGCCGCCCGCCAGCCAGCCCATCCGGAGGGTACGGATCGTGAGGATGACGCACCTCGGGCTGATCGGCATCACCTTGGCACTGCCCTCGTGCGGTGGCCGGGATGAGGCCGAGGTCGCACCGCCGATGGAGGGCACGCCCATGACGATCCGCCTGGAGAGTTCGGCCTTCGAGGAAGGCGCTGACATCCCCCGGAGATACACCTGCGACGGCGAGGACATCTCCCCGCCGCTGTCCTGGTCCGGCGTCCCCGACTCGGCCCGCTCGCTGGTGCTCATCTGCGACGACCCGGACGCCCCCAGGGGGACGTGGACCCACTGGGTCCTGTACGACCTCCCGCCCGGGGCCTCGGGGCTGCCCGAGGGCCTGCCGGCCGACGAGGCGGTCCGGTTCGCCTCGGGCGGGTCCGACCACGACGCCCGGCAGGGCAAGAACGATTTCCGCAAGGCCGGCTACGGGGGGCCCTGCCCGCCCTCGGGCACCCACCGCTATTTCTTCCGCCTCTACGCCCTCGACACGACGACGGGCCTGGGACCCGGGGCGAGCCGTCGGCCGGTGGAGCAGGCCATGCAGGGGCACGTCCTGGCGCAGGGGCAACTGATGGGGCGTTACACGAGGGGCAGGTAGGGTCGCCTGGGATGGCCTCGGACGAGAGAACACACCGGGGCAGCCTGGGATACCCGATCGCCCGATCCGATCAGGACGAGGTTCGAAGACGATGAATCATCCCCACGACGGGATGCTCCGGGTCGCTGCGGTGGCGCTGCTTGCGGTGGTCCTCTAACCTCCCGGCCCCGCCTCTGCCCGGCAGCGAGTCGCCACGACCCCCGTCGAGGGGCCGTCCAAGGAACTCCCGCTGCCCGGCGAGGTCTTCCGTGTCGAGGGGCGTACGGCGTTTCTCATCCTCCCGGGGGGCCGTGATGCGACCGACACGAGGCCCTGGGTCTGGTACGCCCCGACCCTGCCGGGGCTGCCGGGGTCGGAAGAAGCCTGGATGTTCCAAAAGTTCCTGGATGCCGGGATCGCCGTCGCCGGGATCGACGTGGGCGAGTCGTTCGGGAGCCCGGAGGGGCGGGCGACCTATACCGCCTTCTACGAGGAGCTTGTCCGGGGGCGGGGGCTCTCGCCGAGGCCCTGCCTGCTGGCCAGGAGCCGGGGCGGGCTGATGCTCTACAACTGGGCGGTCGAGCACCCGGAGTCGGTGGCGTGCATCGCCGGCATCTACCCGGTCTGCGACCTCCGAAGCTACCCCGGCGTCGAGCGGGCGTCCACGGCCTACGGCCTGACGCCGGATGGGCTGGCCGAAGCCCTGGCCCGGCACAACCCCGTCGATCGGGTCGAGCCCCTGGCGAAGGCGGGCGTCCCGGTGTTCCACCTCCACGGGGACGCCGATGCGGTCGTGCCCCTGGAGTCGAACTCCGGCGAACTGGCCCGGCGCTACCGACGGTTCGGGGGCGAGATGACGCTCCTGGTCGTCGAAGGAGGGGGGCATACCATGTGGCCCGGCTGGTTCCGGAGCCGGGAACTCGTGGAGTTCGTCATCGCGCATGCGGGAGGTGGGCGGTCGTGAGGCCCCCCGTCCCCCTCCCTGCCGGGGCCGGGGGTGGAGATGGCCCCGAGCCCGCCCCCGGGACGCCCTCGACCTCGTGGGCGAGTCGGGCTCATCGCCCCGACGAGCGGTGTGCCCCCAGGAACCCGAAGACGACGCTCGTCGGCTCGTCCCCCGGAATGCCCAACTCCCGGTTGATCGTGGCGTGGGTCTTCCCCTGGGCGGGTATGACCTTCGCCTCGACCCCGGCATCCACCAGCCTCGCCGCCAGCCCCTCGGACTGCGCCTGCGAATCCCGCCGGCCGGCGACGTGCAGGATCAGGAACGGGGGGATGCCCTTCCCTTCGGCGATGTGCGTGATCGGCGAGGCGTCCCGCTGCGTCTCCTCGTCCTCGGTGAAGACGCCCTCGTACAGGTCCTTCATCCGGGGCACCCGAGCTTCCCGCACCTGCCGGGGGATGTCGTAGCCGGCACCATCCAGCAGGACCACCCCGGACAGGGCGCCGAGGTCCAGCCCCTCGGCCTCCAGGTAGCGGTGGTCGGTGGCGACCAGGGCGGCGAGGTGGGCACCGGCGCTGTGCCCGATCAGGGCGATGCGGTCGGGCGAGCCGCCGTGGTCCCCGGCATGCTCCCCGATCCAGCGGATCGCAGCGGCCAGGTCGCCCGCCTGCTCCCTGTAGGTCACGCCGGGCAGGAGCCGGTAGTTGACGCTGACGAGCACATAGCCCCGGCTCGTGAACGCCTCGGGCTTGCGCTGGAGGTGCGCCTTGTCGCCGATCCTCCAGGCGCCGCCGTGGACCCAGAGGACGACAGGATGGTCCTCGCCGTCGGCGGGGGCATACACGTCGAGCCTGGTCGAGCCGCCCTCGCCCCCGGCGTCGGAGTAGGCGATGTCTTGCTCGACCCGTACCTCCTCATCTGCGAGGGCGGGCACGGCAAGAAGCAAGGGCAGGAGGATTGCAGCGAGGCTGGTCATGGCGGTGGTCTCCCGGTGACAGGTCCGGGAGATTCAACCCCGATGCCCCGGATCGGTACCGTCGCCTGCCGTGGGTCCCGCCTCGGGGGAATCGGTTTGTCCCCGCCAGCGTCCCTCCCGGGCCTCAAGGCACCTCGGGCAGTACCACGGGGCGGGCGTCTTGACCGGCTTCGGGCTGCGTTTCCTGCACACGGCGCAGAGATATCGCTTGCCCTTGACGGTCGTCTTCGGGCGTGCTCGCTTGCCCGACCTGGGGATGTTCCTCGGCATGGTTCTGCCCCCTCCTTCGGGATAACCGTTCGATCGACCGGGGCCGACCTCCCGAATTACGACCCCCGGGGTGAACCGGTTCCGCCAAGGAGGAGCCAGCGATAGATCGCCTCGTCCCGGTAGGCGCCGCTGGCGGTGCCGACGTGATCCAGGCCCCGGTCCTCGTAGACCCGATCCCCCGGACCCTCGTCGCCCGCCGGCTCCAGGGAAAGGCGCCCGATGAAGGCGGCGGCTCGACCCCGGGAGACCTCGCCGGAAGAGAGCCAGGCCGGACGCCCCGGGTCCTCCGGCGGCACCCGGGTCGGGTCCACCGCCCAGAGCGCCGCCCAAATCTCCGGCTGGGCCAGGGCCAGGTCGAAGACCCCGTTGCCGCCGAAGCTGAAGCCCGTCAGGTAGGCCCGTCCCGGGTCGATGCCTTGGCTCTCCTGCACCTGGGCAACGATCTGCCCGACGGCCTCGGCGAAGCGATGCCAGAGGTCTCCCCGGATGGGAAGCTGCGGGGCGACGACGACGAACTCGGAGGTGGCCAGGGGCGAATTGCCCGGGGCAAGCGGGCCGTGGCGGGAGAGCGCCTGCCGGATCGGCATGGGGGCCCCCTCGTCGTAGCCGTGCAGGAAGCACAGCAGGGGCCGGGGCCCGGCGGCGACCGGTGCGGGGACCGAGAGCAGGTAGGGCAGCGGCCCGGACTCGACCAGGCTCAGGCTGGGCGTCATCGGTTTGTCCGATCAATCTTCATGGGTCCGGCGCCGGGGCGGTGCCGTCGCCGATCGGCACGGACGGCATCCACGCCCACCGGGGCGGCCGAGAGTTATTTCCCGTGGCGATGGGGGCAGATCGCATGCCGGCTGGGGGATGCCTGGTCGATGGGCTCGGACGGCATGGCCCACAACGGCCAGCTTGCCCGACGGCGATGCAGCGGACCGGGGGAGACGAGGCCCGGGAATCGTGAGGACCCTCGCCTCGGGGCCAGGTCGCTTGCCCCGAGGGACCGGGGATTCCGCCGTGATGCCCGGCCTCTCGGGCATGGCACGTCGCTTGCGTTTGCCTTTAGTTCCATCAAGGAATCGACACGAGCGAGCACCATGAGGCGAACCACACCGCTCCCGGCCCTGGTCGGCATCCTGTCCCTCGGGATCGGCGCCGTGGCGGCCTCCAGGGAGCGGCTGGAGGGGCGGCTGGCCTTCGTCTCACGGGGTCGCATCGGGCCGAACATCGCCACGGCCCTCCAGATGGGCCGGGCCGTCGAGCAGGTCGAGGATCTCCTGCGCCAACACCGAGGTTTCATCATGAGACTGGCAATCCTCATCGGGGCCTTGGCCGTCGTCCTCTCGGCCGGGGGCCAGGCCGGTGCCGACGACTGGAAGGACGAGAGCGGCAAGGGCCGGGGGTTCTTCCCCGGAGGCGGCTGGGGCGGCCCGCCGCCCTGGGCGGGGCGTGGTGGCGGCCCGCCGCCCTGGGCCGGTCACGGCGAGACGCCCGGCTGGGCCCGTGGGAAGGGCTATTGGGACGGCCACTTCAAGCACGGCCCCGGCGGCGGCTTCGGCGGCGTCCCCGGCGGCTTCGGCTATCCCGGCCAGGGCTTCGGCGCCTATCCGGGCCAGGGCTTCGGCGCCTATCCGGGCCAGGGCTTCGGGGCCTATCCAGGTCTCGGAGGCTACCCCGGCTACGGGGGCCACCCCGGCTATGGCTACAGATGGCCGAGGTAACCGGGACTCGATGCCCCGCCTCCTCGCCTCCAGACGTGCCGGCGGGGCATTCAATGCTCCGTACATCGGGCTCGGTTCAAGAGGCGGGTCATTCGCCGTTCGCCTTGGAGCCGAGCGGGTCCTCGGGGCCTGACCGTTCACCTGGCCGGCAGTGCGGACTCCTCCCATGCCTTGTGGGCGGCCTCCTGGAGTGGATGGCTGCCGTCCGGCAGGCGATCGGCGGCGACCTGCCAGAAGAAGACGCCCCTGAAGCCCTGCTCCATCGCCCACTCCGTCTTGATGGCCACCGACTCGGCGTCGTCGTAGCCGATCACCGCCGAGCGGTCGGGCGCCACCAGCCAGGGGTTCTTCGTCTCGTCGTCCCAGAGTCGGGTCCAGCCCTCCTCGTCCAGGAGCCGATGGAGGTTGGCGTAGTTGCCCTGCGGGATTCGGGCCTTCGGGGCATCCTTGGCGGGGGCATACGGCTCGGCGACGGCGAAGCCCCGCCCGTAGAGCGGGATGCCCACGGCCAGCCGATCTGCCGGCATCCCACGCTCCTCGACGAGGTATCTCATCGTCGCCTCGGTGGAGGGCCGGCGGCTGCCCGGCACCTTCGAGGAGGCGAACAACGGCGAATGATGCCCGGCGTAGTCGGTCCAGTCCCCGGCGAAGTCGTAGGTCATGACGTTGACCCAATCCATCGTCTCCAGCAGGAACCCCGTGCGCAGCCACCGCAGCGTTCCGGGGTTGGACGAGGCGGCCATCGTCAACACCATCGGGCGCCACTTGGCCTCCTCGATCGCGTCGAGGCCGGCTCGGAATCGGCGCACGAGCCGCTCGAAGCCCTCGACCTCCTGCTCGGTGTCGGGGTACTCCCAGTCGAGGTCGATGCCGTCGTAGTCGCTCTCGTCCACGAGCTTCAGGACGGCCTCGACGTAGCGATCCTCGGCCTCCGGGTCGGCGACGATGGCGGCGAACTCCTCGTCCCAGCCCCAGCCGCCCAGGGACACGAGCATCCGGACGCCCGCCTCGTGGGCCCGGCGGGCGAGGTCGGCGTTGGGGACGCCCCGGCTGGGCCGGATGCGGCCCTGCTCGTCGGCCGTGACGAAGGCGTGGCAGAGGTGCGTGTAGAGGCCGAGGTCGAGGCCCTCGGGCCGACCGTAGAGGTAACCGACGAACACCTTGTCCATGTCCTCATCGGCGGGCTGGGCGATCGAGGAGATGGGCGTGGCGAGGCCGAGCAGCAGGACGACGGCGATGGCCCGGGATCGGGGCGTCTGGTCGATGCGGGGCATGGTCGGGGCTCGGGGGGCCGGGTCTCGATGAGTGTCGGGGAGCCATCCACCGTGGCGCCCCCGGATGCCGCCAGCCTATCGGCCGGGATGATAGCCGACAACGACCCCGGTCGATCGCCTTCAGCGGCGGAAGGAGGCCCCCTTGACCGGCGGACGGCCTGTTCCGACAATTGTCCCAGGATGCCATCTCCTCGGCCCCTCGGCTGCGACCCCAGCACGTCCCTTCTCCGAACTGGGGCAATCATGACCCACGCCAAGTCGCCTCATGCGGCCCGCCCCTCGGGCCATCCTCGTGCCCGGTTCCTGGTCTGGCACCTCTGGCTGCTGGCCCTCTTCGTGGCGGTCGCCATCGTCAACATCCAGGACCAGGGGCGCGGCGAGCCGGCCCTGATCGCCCTGGCGACCGCCGGATTCGCCCTCTACGGGCTGCTCGGCTGGGGGGCATGGAGCTTCGCTTGTCGGATGCGATCCCGGCTGGGCACGACGGCGGCCCTGGCCCTCTACCTCGTCGCCATGGCGGCCCTCTTCCTGGTGGCGACGGTCGTCTACCTCGTGATCGAGCACTCCTACCTCGTCGGCGGATTCAACCTCGCTCGATTCCCGGGGGGTGGGCGATTCCCCGGGTGGTGGTGAGCCGCGCCACGGCGGCACCATGATCAATCATGTCTCCCTCCGGATTCGCTCCCAGGACGATCGCATCGGCCACGCTGCGGAGGCCATCGCCATGAGGACGCCCGTCGCTGATTCCCGCTCGATCCGGGTCGGAGGCCGGTCTCCCCGCCCCGGCTTCACGCTCGTCGAACTGCTTGTGGTCATCGGGCTCCTCGCCATCCTCGTGGCCCTGCTGCTGCCGGCGACCTGACCGGCCCGGGAGGCGGCACGCCGGTCGGCGTGTACCAACAACCTCAAGCAGATCGGCATCGCCCTGCACAACTACCACGAGGAGCACGGCTGCTTCCCGCCGGCCTACCTCGCCGACGAGCGGGGCAGGCCGATGCACAGTTGGCGGGTGCTGATCCTGCCCTGGCTCGATCAGCGGGCGATCTACGAGAGGTATCGCCTCGACGAGCCCTGGGACGGGCCGAACAATCGAGAGTTGCACGACCTGATCGTCTCGGCCTACGCCTGCCCGAGCCATCCCGAGCAGGGGCACGCGACGACCTACGCCGCCGTCGTCGGCCCGGGGACCGCCTGGGGCGGATCGGGGCCGATGACGCTCGGGGACATCGAGGACGGGCCGGGCGGGACGATCGTGCTGGTCGAGGTCTCGGGGCCGTCCATCCACTGGATGGAGCCAGGGGACCTGCGATTCGACCGCATGAGCTTCACGATCAACGGCTCGGCAGAGCCGCCGGGCGTCTCCAGCAACCATCCGGGCGGGGCCAACATGCTCCTGGGCGACGGGTCGGTCCGGTTCATCAAGGACGGGATTGAGCCGGCCGACCTTCGGGCGCTCTTGACGGTGGCGGGCGGCGAAGACGTGGGGGAGTTCTGATGGGCGACTTCCGCGCCGAGCATGAGGGCCGGACCTCCTCCTGGGGCCTCGCCCGGAAGGCCTTGGTGCTGACCGTCTTTGCCGTGGCCATGTTCATGTCCGGTCGGCTCTGGTCACTCCGGGAGGTGAGGGAGGCGCAGCGGGCTGCCGGGCAGGCCGAGGAGCAACGGCTGGCGTTGCAGGCCGAACTGGTCGAGTGCCGCAACGCCCTGCTGCTGCGACGGGGACGAGGCGAGGCGTCGAGCGGGGACGATCCGGGGGAAGATCGAGTCGTTGCCGAAGCCCAAGACCCGTGAGCGTGTCGGTGCCTCCGAGATCGCGTCGGCGGCCTCGCCCCGACAAATCGGCTCAGCCGGCCACCACGACGCTGCCGTGGACCACGGACCCCTCGACCAGCAGGGCCGAGGCGTGGGCCTCCCCGGCATCCGACCGGTATTCCTCACCCTCGCCAACCGCCGGGGCCGGCTCCCAGGCCATGCCCCGCAGCCGAGCCACCAGGGCCTCCACGTCCCCCGGACCGGCCTGCTCCTCGGCCTTGCCGACCTCCAGGGCCTCCATCACCGCCCCGCTCAGCAGCCGGTCCCAGACCTTGCGGCACGTCGCCGCCTTGTCGAACAGGTCCAGGGCCACCACCTGCTTGCCCACGGCGACAGCCACCCCGACGGCCCCCTCGACGTACCCCAGCCGCGCCCGGAACTCGTCCATCTTGCCCTTGTAGCTCTCGTAGGTGTCGGCCATCGCCCCCGTCTCGGAGCTTGAGCCCAGGGCGTCCATCTGCCGGCTGACCTCCCCCCAGACGGCCATCTGGTCGGAGGTGTGCCCCCGCTCCTCCTTGAGTGAGCGGGTCACCGAGGACTTCAGGAAGTGCCGCAGCTTGGACGAGGAGTGGCTGCCCCCGTGGCCGAACTGCCGGCTGCGATACCGCCAGCGGCCTTGCTCGACGCAACTGACCGGGATGGTGGTCTTGCTCCTGGCGGCGACCAGGACGGAAGTGTTCAGGACCCGGTTCTGCTTGGCCCCGCGCAGTTCCTCGCCTTCGAGGAAGAGGACGCGACTGTCGCCCGTGTTCTCGACGAGCAGGTTCGGCACCGAGCCGCCCTCGCTGACCTCCTCGACGGCGACGGTGCCGGCGGCGATGGCCTCGTCGGAGAGGAGATAGTCCACGCCGCCGTCGGTGTTGGTAAACAGGGGAAGACGGCCAGGGCCTCGTGGCGGATCGGGTCGCCGACACGGAGTTCGGGCAGCGTGGGCATGAGAACCTCCTGGTGCGGGCCGGGATGACCCCATCCCTCGGACACGGCGGGCCGAGGGGGAGTTCGACGGCGACTGTCGGATCGGGGGCGACGGGACTGGTCGGATGGGGCATCAGAGGATTCGTCCCGGCCCTCCGGAGATTACGCCCCGGGTTCGCCTGCGTGTCGGGGAATCGGCCCCGAGCACGGCCCCCGGGGGAAGGTGGCGATCGGCCTGGATTCGAGGCCGAGACGGACCACGGGCAGCCAGGACGGCATGGCCTATGCGAACCGGCTCGACGTTGGGAGAATCGCAGGGGGCGGCGAGGGGGACCCTCGATCCCGACATCCGCCCTCCTCGATCGCCCCTCGAACCCAGGGAGGCCAACGATGCAGCCCGAGATCGCCGACCGGATCGTCGAGCAGTTCGAGCGCGGGCAACTCTCCCGACGCCAGCTTGCCGCCCGGCTGATGGGCCTGGGGGCGGCCCTGGCCGTGACGCCGCAGGCCGCCGGGGCGGCCCGGGCCCGGGACAGCACCTTCGCCGCCACCGGCCTGGATCACGTCGCCCTGGATGTCCGTGACGTGCCCCGCTCCCGGGAGTTCTACAAGGAGCACCTCGGCCTGGAGGTCATCCGGGACGGCGGCGAGGAGAACTGCTTCCTGGGCCGGGGGGACGGCTTCTTCCTGACCCTGTTCCGGGGCAAGCAGCCGGGCCTGAACCACTACTGCTACGGCATCGAGGGCTTCGATGCCGACGAGGCCGAGCGCAAGCTCACGGACGCCGGGCTGGAGGTGCGGCGCGAGGGGGGCCGGGTCTACTTCAAGGACCCGGACGGCATCGAGGTCCAGGTCTCCGGGTCATGAGGTCGGGACCACGGAGCGGGTGCCCGATCCGGGCGCCGGTTTTGCGGCGATCCGCCCGGGGACATCCCAAGGGCTTCGCCGAGGAGGTCGCCATGGCCAAGTGCGAGGTGTGCGGCAACGACTACCACCTGGCCTTCGAGGTCGTCACGGCGGGGCACCGCCACGTCTTCGATTGCTTCGAGTGCGCCATCCACAAGCTGGCCTCGGTCTGCTCCCACTGCGGCTGCAAAGTCATCGGGCACGGCATCGAGGCCAACCACACGTTCTACTGCTGCGCCCACTGCGCCCGGGAGGCCGGGGTGACCGGCGTGGCCGACCGCGCCTGAGCCCGAGGGGCACCTCACCCCGGACATCGAAGGAGGGACCATGACTGCCGGACGAAACCGCCAGGTCCTCCTCGCCTCACGCCCGCAAGGCGAGCCGACGCCGGAGAACTTCCGGCTAGTCGAGGCCGAGGTCCCCGAGCCCGGCCCCGGCCAGATGGTGCTCCGCACAATCTATCTGTCCCTCGATCCGTACATGCGCGGTCGGATGAACGCCGGCCCATCCTACGCGCCGCCCGTCGAGGTGGGCGCGGTCATGGAGGGCGGCACGGTCTGCGAGGTCGTGGCATCGAACCTCCCGCAATACCGGCAGGGCGATCTCGTCCTGGCGGGGACCGGCTGGCAGGAGTACGCGATCTCCGACGGGGAGGGTGTGCGGAAGATCGATCCGGCGCACGGCCCCATCTCCTACGCGCTGGGGGTGCTCGGGATGCCGGGCCTGACCGCCTACACCGGCCTGCTCAACATCGGCCTGCCGAAGCCCGGCGAGACGCTGGTGGTGGCGGCGGCGTCCGGGGCGGTGGGCTCGGTGGTCGGGCAGGTCGCAAAGATCAAGGGATGCCGGGTTATAGGCATCGCCGGGGGCGAGCGGAAGTGCCGGCATGTCGAGGAGGAACTGGGCTTCGACGCTTGCCTCGACCACCGCCAGCCGGACCTGCACGGGCGCCTGAGTGACGCCTGCCCGGAGGGGATCGACATCTACTTCGAGAACGTCGGCGGGGCGGTCTTCGAGGCGGTGATGCCGCTCTTGAACGACTTCGCCCGGGTGCCGGTCTGCGGCCTAATCGCTTACTACAACGCCTCCGGTCTGCCCGAGGGCCCGAACCGGGTCCCCCAGGTGATGCAGGCCATCCTCGTCAAGCGGCTGACGCTGCGGGGCTTCATCGTCTGGGACTTCGCCGAGCAGTACCCCGACTTTGTGTCCGACATGGGCGGCTGGCTGCGTGAGGGCCGGGTCAGATACCGAGAGGACATCACGGAGGGGCTGGAGAACGCCCCCCGGGAGTTGATCGGCCTGCTGAAGGGCGAGAACTTCGGCAAGAAGATCATCCGGGTCGGCTCGGACCCGACGCAGTGATCGTCGGGAGGGGCCGAGACGGGGCGGCGCCTCCCCGGATCGACCCGGCCCCGGGATGAAGGTCCGTTGGACGGCCGGATGACGAGAGCCTCGTGGACCGGCTCGCCACCGCGCCAGGGCCACCCCCGCCTTGCTGCCGCCTACGGCCCGAGATTAAAGGCTGGGATCGGGCCAGCCCCGGGGGGCAGTGACCCGGAACCGCAGAAATCGACGGTCGAACACCCAGGCGATCCCGCCCATGCCCGACTCCGGACCGCATCCCATGCCCCATGAAGCCCATGCCGAGCCGGAGCCGGCCCGCCTCTCCCGCACCGCCTGGGTGGTCCTGGGCTTCACCCTGGCCTACATGGGCGTGGCGCTGGTCGCCTCGCTGCGGGGCGGCAGCGGCGAGTTCCTGATGTATCTGGTCATCATGGCCGTCCTCCTCGCTGTGGTGGCGCTGGTCCACCTGCGGGTCGGCCTGCACGACGCCGTCCTCTGGGGCCTATCCCTCTGGGGGCTCGCCCACATGGCCGGGGGGCTGATGCCGGTGCCCGAGGGCTGGCCCCTCGGCGGCGAGTCCCCGGTCCTGTACAACCTCTGGCTCGTGCCGGAGCGGCTCAAGTACGACCAACTGGTCCACGCCTACGGCTTCGGGCTGGTGACCTGGATCTGCTGGCAGGGGATGCAGCGGGCCTGCGGTGACCGTGGCGTCACGATCCGCCCGACGGTCGGCCTGCTGACGCTGTGTGTCGCCGCCGGTTCGGGGTTCGGCGCGGCCAACGAGGTGGTCGAGTTCGCCGCCACGAGGCTGCTGAGCGAGACCAACGTCGGCGGCTACGTCAACACGGGCTGGGACCTGGTGGCGAACCTCATCGGCTGCCTGATCGCCGCCGCGCTGATCTATGGGCTGTCCAGACGGTCGGCGGTAGGGCGTGTGGCACGGTGACGGAGGACCGGTCAGCCATGCTGCAGCCCAGGTCGCATCGGGTCTCGTCCTGGTTGAGGATCACACCCGCCGCCGGTTGTCCTCCGGGAAGGGGTATTCCATGAACCGGGCCGTGGCCCGCGCCACCGCCTCGCCGTGGTGCCGGGCGACGACCCGCAACGCCATGTCGATGCCCGCCGAGATGCCCGCCGAGGTGATGACATCTCCCTCATCGACGACGTGCTGGTCGTCCAGGACCGTAACCTCGGGGAACGACTCCCGCATCCAGTCCAGGACCATCCAGTGGGTCGTGGCCCGCCGGCCGTCCAGCAACCCGGCCTTGCCCAGCAGCATCGACCCGGTGCAGACGGAGGCCAGAAGCTCGACCTGACCGGCACGCTCGGCGACCCAGGCCAGGAGCCGCTCGTTGTCGATCTGCTGGCGGGTGCCCCAGCCGCCCGGGACCACGAGCAAATCCAGCGGCGGGCAGTCGTCCAGGTCGTGGTCGGGCACGACCTTCAGCCCGCCCGTGGCGACGACCACGCCTGGGGACTCGGCGACGAGGACGACCTCGTAGGGGGACGGCTCCTCTCGCCTGCGGTCCTCTTCCAGACGGGCGACGGAGAAGACCTCGACCTCGGGGAAGACCAGGATGCCGACTCGGCGGGTCATCGGGCATGCTCCATCAGGGGGGATCGATCACGAGCCGGACGTTCTGCCTGCCTCGTTCGCCTGCGGGGCGAGCGGATTCTGGTCGGTTCTCCCAGCCTCCTTCATCTGTCGGAGATGCCGGGCGATGGCCCTCCGGAGCAGCAGGGAGATCAGCCGGAGGAATGGGCGACCGGCAGACGACCGGGGATGGAGGGCGAACGAGCGGACGACCCGGGTGAGCCCGGCGCCTTGCTCGAACTCCCAGGTCTCGTCGAAGCCGGTCGCCAGTCGGGACAGCGGCGGCGAGAAGCCTCCCATGCGGAGTCGGAGCCGCCGTTCCGGGTCCCACTCGACGACCTCCTCCGTGTGGCTCGACCCGTCCGTGTTCGATACCCGAATCACGGTGCCGACGACCTCGGGTGTCCGGGCCTCGAACGCAGCCGCCCTGATCCCCGGCAGCGGCCCGTAGCCCTCGAAGTCGGGCCAGCGGTCGAGATCGAGGATGAGGCGGGCGATCTCCTCGGGGGTGAGCCCAAGCCTCGCCTCGCACGAGAAGGTGATCGGCTTCAACTCCGGGGACTCCTGTGCGGTCGCCGACGACCCGGGTCAGGTTGCCCCGCCTGTCTCCCGCCCGACGACCTCGTACCGGAGGATGAGGATACCGCTGGGGAACGCCCGGGTGTCGGTCAATCGGAGGGGGATCGTGCCGGCGGCGGCGGGCACAATCGGGATGCCGGAGCCGAAGATCACCGGGTTGAGCTTCACCCGGAACTCGTCGATCAGCGAGGCGCCCAGGAGCGTCCCGGCCAGTTGCGAGCCGCCGCAGCGCCAGATGTCCTTCCCACCCTCCTCCTTCAGCCGGGACACCAGCCCGGCCGCATCGTCGGAGACGAGCCGGACGGCCTGGTCGGGGCTGGTGGTCATCGTCCGGGAGAAGAGGTATTGCTCCATCTTCGGGTAGGGGCTGGTCTTCCCCTCCCGCAGGCCCACCTCAGCTTGCCACCATGGCACGCCTGCGGGGCCGGGCCTTACGGCAGGTCCGATCGCAACGGGCCATCCCCGGCACACCCGCCACCTCGGCAGGGACGACGGCGCAGACGAGCACGACCTCGCCTTTCCGCTCGACACAGACCCCATGGGCCTCGGCGGTACGCCCCATCAGGGCGGCGACCGCAAGTCCCCGGGCCACGGCGGGCGCATCCTCGACGCCCAGGCACTCCAGGATCGTGGAGAGGACGCGCCACAACTCGGCCAACGTGGGTTTGTTGATCTCGGCTCGCATGGCGTCCTCCTCTCGTCCTTCGGGTGTCGCTCGCCTCCATCGGGGGTCGGAGCCAGGTGAAGACCCGCCATGGCCTCCGAAGGTTCGCGCCCCGGGAAACGAGTTCTCGAACCCTCTCGCCCCGGGTCTCCGATGACCGGTCAGCACAAGTCAACAAGGAGCAACGCCCGTGGCCCGACAAATCCGAGGAGCCGACTGGGAGGCCGAGGTCCTCCGATCCCCGGTCCCCGTGCTGGTAGACCTCTACTCGAAGCACTGCAATCCCTGCCAGGCGCTCGCTCCGCTGATCGACCGGCTCGCCGGCGAGTACGGGGGCAAGGCCAAGGTCCTGAAGCTGAACATCGCCGAGGGGGTCGAGGTCGCCACTGCCCTCGGGGTCTCCTCCGTCCCGACGGTCGTCGCCTTCCGGGGCGGCAACGAGGTCGGGCGGCTGGTCGGGCTCCGGTCCGAGCAGCAGTACCGGCGACTGCTTGGGCAGGCCGGGGTCGAGTAGCGGGTCTCGGGGTCGCCGTCGTCATAGCGGCGACCCCGATCCCAAGTCGTCCGTGAACCCTTCCCTCCCTCGAACGCAAGGGGAGGAACCGGAGGATCGTATGAGCGACAACGCCGGCCTGATCGTCGAGCCCCACGGCTCTCTCGTACTGGTTCTCCCGGTCAGCGACTTGGGCCGGGTCTGGCTCGCAAAGCACTACCCGGAGGGTGACGAGCACGCCTACCTCGGGGATGCACTGGTCGTCGAGCACCGGTACGCGGCCGACCTCGCCGGAGGCGTCACCGCCGACGGGCTCCTGGTGTCGTGATCGAGCAACACCCATTGGGGACAAACGAACACTGCTGGCGAGGTCGTGTCTGTCGAGCACCCCGAGGAGCTTCCCATGTCAGTTCGAGCAATGGTCTGGTTCCCGGGCAACGGCCAGGACGCCAACGAGCGGGGCACCTACGTCTTCGCCCACGGCGGCGGCGATCCGCATTGGATCGTCCCCTTGCTGCTCCGGGCGAACGACCTGGGCCGGACGCCAGTCAAGGGCGTGGCCTGGCCCGAGAAGGAGTACGACGAAAGCTGGAAGATGGGCAGGGCCGGGTACGCCGCCAGCCTGTTCTGCTCGACCGAACCCAAGGGCCTCCAGGTGGACACCTACCCCCTCCTGGACGAGGGCCGGCTCTACGGCGACCTGGACTACCTCTACGTGGTCCGGCCCGTCGTCGGCGACGACCGCCGGTACACCTGGCATGTCGAGGTCCGGGTCCCCACCCGGGCGTACCTGGACGAGCCGACCCCGGAGAACACCCGGGTCCTGGCCCGCAGCCAGCCGGTCGCCAAGCTGGCCCGCTATTACACCAGGAAGGCTTCGAGGCGACGGAAGGCCGTGGCCGCCTGAGCCCGGCCCGGCTTGGAGAACTACGCACCACCGGAGATGTCCCATGGCCAAAATCACCAAGGGCAGATATCAGGTCCGCAGATTCGGCACGGCCGGGCACCACCGCTTCGTCATCCGGGACGACCAACTCCGGGACGAGCCCTACTACTACACCGGGGAGGGGGCCTTCCCCTGGAGCTATGACCGGCGCCCGGCTCGCCTCTTCTTCGACCGGGGGGATGCCGAGGTCGAAATCGAGAGCCTCGCACGTAGGGAGCCGTCGCTGGAGTCCGAGCAGCGACTCACGTTCAAAATCGAGGTCACGACCCTCGGCGGTCCAGACCTAGAGGATGTCGAGCGGCTCCTCCGGGACGCCCTTGCGGTTGGCCTGCGGCAAGTGCGGTTTCGCCCGGATCGGTCGTTCGTCGATTCGCTGATCGTCATCGATCCGGAGACGGTGAGGTTGTGTCCCGGGGACGAGGCAGTCCATGACAAACGACCCGAGCACGGGGCGACTTGAGCAGGGATGTGCTCCGATGGCCGCCAAGTCGAGCCCCGCCCCGATCTGCCGGGCCTGCGGCGACCCTCTGAACTATCGGACGGCTGAGACAGACCAGAGGCACATCGAGGAGCAGTTGACTCTGTGCCGGGACTGTTTCGGGGAGGTCGTCCTCGGAATCCTGCGGTTCTGGACGTGGAGTCCGTACCCGCCGTCGGGGGCCGGGCAGGTGGCCAGGCAGCGATGGGGGCGTCGGAAGACCGATTGTTGATGCGTTTTTCGAGAGGGGGGACGCCGATGGCAGGGAATGAGAGGATCGACCTCGAAGCCGAGGTCGAGCGGGTGCGGGGCGAATTGCTGCTGTTCCGGGACTCGATCCTGCCGGTGTTCTATCGGCCGGGGGGTATCAACCCGGAGCGGGCCGACGCCGACGCCGACGCCTCCCGGAACCCGCTCGCCCGGATGATTCACCGGCAGCGGGACTGGCAGCGGGCGGCGACGAGGCTGATCGAGGCACTCCCCGACAGTGCGGGGCGGGGCATTGCCCCCGGGCTTGATCTGGCAACCTTCGAGCCGTTCATGTACCAGCCGGCAAAGGCTTCGTTCTCCGTCCGGGGCGGCCGGATCGTCTGGCGGGTCATGCTGTTTTTGGACTGGGACATGGCTGCGGGAGACACCCTGTACCGGATGGGGGTCGAGGACGATGGCGAAGCCGTCGAGGTGCTGCTGTCCGACCTGCCCCGCCTGCGGCGCTGGCTGCTGGGCCTGCCCGTGGACGACGCCCTGCTCTGGAACGCCCTCTGCCTGGTCGCCCCCATCGTGGCCGACGCCGACCCGGGGCTGGCCATGTACCTGCTCGACCCCGAGACCTACCGCAGGCGAGTCCTCTCCGACCGGAGGATCACCGCCGAGGAGCGGACAGGGCGGCTGGAGGAGATCGACGGCCACTTCCTCCGAATCCTCAACAACGCCCTGCTGCATGCCCTGGGGGGCCTGGCGAACAACCACTTCGACGAGATGCCCGGCCTGCTGGGGCACCCGGCCCTGCTGATGAGCGGGTACACCGAACTGATGCCCCACTACTTGTTCGCCGTGTTGTTCGAGAAGGTGTCAATCCTCCTTGGTTTGGTCCGAGAGAGCACGGTTCCGGAATTACCATGAATCGAGCAAGCGGGGGATCGGCCATGAGGAGCAAGCGGGAACGCTGTCCGGAGTGCGAGAAACGGAGGGTCCTGGGACCTGACGGGATTTGCAGGCGGTGCAGCGCCGAGTTTTACCGGGGGGCGACGTGCTCCCGCTGCGACGTGGACCTCGACGACTGGGGGTACTGCCCCAATGACCGCTGCCCGTTCTTCGCCCGCCACCAGGACGAGGGAGGGGCCGAGGACGAGCCCGTCACGCCCGAGGAGCGGGACTACATCGAGCGGGTCGTCACGCCCCGACTGTCGGGCGGCCATCCCGAGCCCGGAGGTGAATCATGAGCCATCTGGGCGACTTCTTCAGGCGTAAGGGGCCATCCAGGATCAAGTTCCAGTTTTCTGGTAGGATGACATGGACTCCGACGAGACCACAGGGAAGGCGCGTCCATGCCCCAGCGTGACGTCCATCCGTGCCAGTGCCCCTCCTGTACCGGCCCCGAGCCACATCCCGATCAGGAGATCCATCGCCGGATGAACCTCCTGATGAGCCGGCTCGACGAGCAGCAACGCCGCTGGTACGCCGCCGTCGAATCCTCCAAGGTCGGCCACGGCGGCGGTCGCCTCCTGTCCCGGATCACCGGCCTGGACGTCGATACCATCCGCCGGGGCCGACGGGAACTGGCCGACTCGCTGCAGGGCCGGCCCGGCGATCGGGTCCGCTTGCCCGGTGGCGGACGGCCTGCCGTCGAAAAAAAAGCCCCGAGGTCGTCCCGGCCCTGACCGCCGTCGTCGAGCCGACGACCGGCGGCGACCCGATGGGTCCGACCGAGTTCGTCCGCCGCAGCCTCCCGGCCATCGGGGCCGACCTGGAGCGGCTCGGGCACGACCTCAGCCCCACCACCATCGCCCGGCTGCTGCGGGATCAGGACTGCTCGTTGCGGGTCAACCGAAAGCGGTTCACCGGGCCGGATCACCCCGACCGGGACCGGCAGTCCCGCAACATCGACGAGCGGATCGCCATCTTCGAGGGCCTGGGGCAGCCGATCATCGGCGTCGATAGCAAGAAGAAGGAACTGGTCGGCAACTTCAAGAACGCCGGGGCCGCCTGGCTCCGAGAGCCCGAGGAGGTCAATGTCTATGACTTCCTCAGCGATGCCGAGTGCCGGGCGACCCCCTACGGCATCTGCGACGTGCTCTCGGGCCGGGGGCACGTCTGCGTCGGCACCTCGGCGGATACGCCGGCCTTCGCCGTCGAGGCGATCGGCTCGTGGTGGGCACGCCACGGCTCGGAGCGATACCGGGGGGCCGACGAGCTGCTGATCCTGGCCGACGGCGGCGGCAGCAACGGCCATCGCCCCCGGCTCTGGAAGGCCCGGCTGCAGGAGCGGATCGCCGACCGCTACGGGCTCCACGTGACGGTCTGCCACTACCCGACCGGGGCGTCGAAGTGGAACCCGGTGGAGCATCGGCTCTTCGGGCCGGTGAGCATCAATTGGGCCGGGCAGCCGTTGCGAAGCCTGGAGGCGATGCTCGGCTGGGCCCGTGGGACGGAGGTCGGCGGGGCGGGAGTGACGGCGAGCCTGGACCGGGCGGAATATCCGACGAAGGTGAAGGTGCCCGCCGCCGTGATGGAGCGGCTGGACCGGGAGCGGCATGAGGTCTGCCCGGACTGGAACGACACCATCAGCCCACGGCAGCCGCAAGTGCTGCATTGATATGGGCCAAGAGGAACTCGGAACTTATTCTTGGATGGCTCCTAAGCGACAGGAGCGGAACCTGACCACCGGGCAACTGGCCCGGTTGGTCGGTTACAAGAACCTCAGCCGGGGCAGCAACCGAATCCTGGCATTCGAGGCCGGCGGCAAGGTTGCCCCTGACCTGCTCGGCAAGCTCGCCGAGGCGTTGGAGGTCAGCCCAGACGAGGTTCGCCGGCTTGCCGCCGAGGACTACCGGGATTGGCTGGCCTGGGCCGACGAGCCGATCCGGCCCTATCTCGTCCTCCGGTGGACGGCTTGTGCGTACCAGAGGGTCGAGTTGCCTGAAGACGACCTCGAACCCGAGGCGGCGGAAGCCTACGCCAGCCGGGTTGCCCGAGAGCGGGGCCTGATGGTCTCTCTGGCCCTGTCCCGGCGCCTGTCGGTCTACTTCGACGCCAGGGGCCAAGCCTATGAGCGACGGGAGGCAACGCCCGACGTGGCCTGCATGCCGTACGCCGTGTTCGGCAGCCGGAGGTGTCAACTCAACTTTGATGGTGGCGAGGTCCTGCGACCGATCGACGAGCCGGGGAATTGACCGAGGAGGACAACCTGCGATGCCGCCGGAGGAAGTCCAGGTCTTCGAACCCCGATTGATCAACCGAGGACCGGACGAGATCAGGGGCCAGGTCGGATCACTCGCCTTCATCTACTCCAAGTATGCCGACCCCGACGGCAAACGCTGGTTCGTACAGCCTGGACATGTCGGCCACGAGCAGATGACCAACTCGGCTGGGATGCTCGGGGCGTTCTTCGGCCCCGAAGCCGAGGAGGTGTACCGGCGGGTCGTGACGATTGGCGACGTGTTCGCCCTGGATGACCGGGGTCAGCACGCCCCCACGGGCGAGAAGCGAGAGAACTGGGACTGGTACGCCATCCGGCAGCTTGCCAAGAGGGAGAACCTCTTCGGCAGAGCCGGCACGCTCTGCGGTTGCCGGGTGGTCATGCTCTGGGGCGACCCACCGGGTTGGGAGGCGATGCTGGTCGACGTGCTCGGCCGCCTGGATATCGGCCCGGAGAGCGAGGCGGTGGTCGTGGTCGGCAACTGGTCCCAGTACCGGGTCGGGGACTTCTTGGTCAGCAACCCCGAGGGAGAATGATCCATGGCGACAGTCGAGTCGGAGCAGGAACCAGGGGCCACGATCTTGCCGTTTACCGGCCCCTGGCAGGTCAGGCGCCTGGTGACGACCCGGGAGCTTCGGCGAATCATCAAGCAGGCCGGCCTCGTCTTCGTCCGCTACCGGGCGGGGCCACACCACGTCGGCCACGTCGTCGTATCCAAGGCCGAAGTGTTGCGGCGCCTGGACCGGTTCCCCGAGCAAGCGTCCCACCACCTCGAACCTCATTTGAACGGGATCGTCCTCGGAGCATGATGCCGGGTACGGTCGGGAGAGGATTCTCGATGAAGGAATCGAACCGGAGACTGGTGGGCGCGGCTCTGCTTGCCGTCGCCGGCATGATGCTCCTCGGGGCACGTCCCCAGGGGGAGCCGGATGGTCTCTTCGCCGGCCTGGAGGTCGGGCAGGCCGTCGGCGTCAAGGACCTGGGGACCGCCTACGAGGTGACGGTGTTCGAGGGCGGCCAGCCCGCCGGGTACGAGGTCACCGAGATCGGGGCGGATCACCTGGGCATCCGGGATCATGCCGGCGTCGTCGAACGCCGCATCCCGATCACCTCGATCAAGTCGGTGGCCTGGATGAGGCTCGGGCGCACCCTCGACAGGCCGGTGGCACGATCCGGGAGGGGATGCGATTGATCCTCGGACGCGATGGCCGGCGTGCGAACCCACGGCTCCAATGCCGTGTCCCACTCGGACCGATGGCACGCCTCGGTGCCGTCGGGTATCCCCCGCCCGGACCCGGGCCGGTCCCGGCGATCAGGAGATACCCCTCAGACGCCCGGTTGCACCAGGGGGAGCGAGGGGCGGCGAGGCGCGATCTCCTCCCGGAAGATTGGGACCTCACGGGGGGCCTCGATGCCCAGCCGCACCTGGCCGTGTTCCAGCTTCACCACCGTCACGACGATCCCATCGCCGATCACGATCCTCTCGCCGAGCTTGCGGGTCAGGACCAGCATGGAGGACTCCTTCCCTGGTGGCTTCTCCCCGGGCAAATTCGGCAACCCGCCCCGGGGGTCGGTGACGATCTTAGCAAATGGATCGGCAGATTGCAAATACCTGGATTTGCCGATGGAGAACGGCACATGGCTGCGAACTTGGTCCCCGTGCATGCCGGGGAGGGCACCGACCTCATCGGCGAGGCCGACCCGACGGCGGGCGCGGGTCGGGCGACATCCGTCGGGCCCGGAGGATTTGCGCCGCCGATGCGGCCCATCGAAGGTCGCCCGGCGGCTCCTGATCGGGGCACCCGGTCAATACACCCGGGCGATCTCCGGCGAGGAATCGAGGATGTTGCCCTCGCCGTCGGCCGTCACGAAGAAGCTGTCGGCGATCCGGCCCGTGAGGAAATCCTTCCCGACGAAGACGTTCACCCGGTATCGATCGCTCCCCACCCGACGGACCTGCACCCTGAGCAGGTCGTCCGGCTTCCCGAGCGAGTGGACCACCAGTTCGCCGATGAGGCCGTCCAGCGAGTCGCGCACGTCACGTCGTAGCTCATCATCCCGGTCACGTTGCAGGGCCGTGGTCATGGTCGCTCCCTGTGGGCTCGCCCGACTGCGGGGCCGAGGAATCCTGCCGAGGGTCGAGTCATGGGGGGCGTCTCTCGGCCGGCTGGTCTCGTTCGCTCACGCCGGGCTCCCTCCCCCGAGTCGGTCCCCCACCTCGATGACGGGGGGAGGTCCGAAGTCCCGATACAAATCAATTCTACCAGATACTCGCAAATTCACACAAACATGAATGCCGAAAATCGGGGAAGTCGTCCACCGGCCCGGGGATAGCCGACAGACCGGCCCTCCAGCTCGGCGACCTTCCGGGTTTCGTCTTCCGAGAGTCCGAGGCGCCGGACGCACCTGATACCTCCCGGGATGAGCCGCCGAATCGGCCGAAGATCGCCCGATCCCCCCGCATGCGGGCATGGGCGAGCAGAGGCCGATCGAGGGTGATCCGGGGCATCACGTCGGCAAGGGAGGCGAAGGCCCTACGCGCGGGCGAAGAACAGCCCGTCGGTGCAATCCTCATCGACGTGGCGGTTCCGATGCGTGACGCCCTCGACCCGCACCTCGCCGAAGACCTCGTGCAGGGCATCCACGAAGGGGGAACTCTCCGCATACGACCAGACCCCCAGGACGCCCCCGGGGGCCAGGTGCTCCCGGGCCGCCCTCAGCCCCCGGGCGCCGTAGAACGACGCCTGGCCGCCGGCCAGCCGGTCGTCGGGGGAGTGGTCCACGTCGATCAGGATCAGGTCGTGGGCCCGGGCCGGGGCCGAGCCCAGCCGGGCGTAGACATCCCCCCGGGCCACGCCCAGCCTCGGGTCGGCGGCCAGTGCGTCGGAGAGCGGCAGCAGGCCCCGGCCGATCCAGCCGATGACCTGCGGCAGGTACTCGACGACCTCGACCCGCGCCACCCGATCCGACCCCAGCAGCGCGTGGGCCGTGTAGCCCAGCCCGAGGCCCCCGACCAGGACATCCAACCCTGCCGCATCCCCGTGCATCTCCAGGCCGATCGTCGCCAGCACCCGCTCCGAGTCCGTGTGCAGGCTGCTCATCAGGAATTGGTGGTCGAGGGTCACCTCGGTTACGATCGTCCCCGGCTCGGACAGCATCTCTCGCCGCCGCAGGCAGAGGGGGCCCAGGTCGGTCGGCTCGTGGGCGAGGATTTCGATCCCGTGGGGCTTCATGGGCGTGTTGGCCGGTCCGGTGGTGTCGTGTGCGGCCTGATGCCGACTCACGAGGAAGGGCGGGCCGGGCAGGAGGAGCCCGCGCCGGGCGGGGATGACAGCCGCCTCGGATGCCGACCGCCCCGGACGGCTCTCGACCGATCCTACCCGATCTGGGGGCGGGATACCCGACGACCCGCTCCCTGAAGCCATTCCCGCCGCGCCCCACCGGATGCCAAGGACCGCCCCGGCATGCTCCATTGCCCCCTCTGCTCCCGCCGGGTCGAGCCGTACGTCGAGGACCGACGACGCGCCTACTTCCATTGCGCCCGGTGCGATCTGGTTTCCGCCGACCCGGGGAGCCACCTGGATGCGGCGGCTGAGCGGGCCTACTACGACCTCCACGAGAACGACCCGGCGGATCGGGGGTATCGCCGCTTCCTCGGCCGCCTGGCCGGGCCGCTGCTGGGCCGATTGAGCCCGGGGATGCGGGGGCTGGACTACGGCTGCGGCCCGGGTCCGACCCTCTCGGTCATGCTGGAGGAGGCCGGGATGCACATGGAGGTCCACGACCCGCTCTACAGGCCGAATCCGGGTGCGTTGGGGCGGCACTATGATTTCGTCACCTGCACGGAGGTCGTCGAGCACTTCCGCCGGCCCGCCGAGGATTGGGGCCGGCTGACGGCGTTGGTGCGGCCCGGCGGCTGGCTGGGCATCATGACGAAGCTGGTGATCTCCCGGGAGCGCTTCGCCGCCTGGCACTACAAGGACGACCCGACCCACGTCAGCTTCTACAGCCCTGCCACCTTCGAGTGGCTGGGGGTGCGATTCGGCCTGGCGGTCGAGCGCGTGGATCGGGACGTGCTACTCCTGCAAAAGCGGTGAGCGGGGCGACCGGTCCGCAGGCTGGAGGCGGATACGGTACGCATCCGGCTGGATGGCTGGGGTGTATCGAGTGGCAGGCGAAGGGGCCGGGCGGTAGGCATGGGGATGGCCGTTGCCGGACAGGACGGCCCACGCCATCATCGAAGCCGACCACCGACATCCATCGCCGCCCGGCCCCTGACGGATGACCCACCGCCCGGCCCGGACCGCCCGTAACATGCCGCCACGTCTCGTCCTGCTGGGCCTGCTCGCCTCCTCGGCCCTGGCCTACGCCTGGCCCGACCGCTTCGGTTCCGGCTTCGACCCCTTCCTGGCCAGCAAGCCCTACCTCTGGCCCCTGATCGCCGCCGCCATGTTCGTCATCGGCTGGCTGCTGCCCCGGGACGAGGTGCGGCAGGTCGCCCACCGCTGGCCCGCCGTCCTGGGCGGCACGGCGCTCCAGTACGCCGCCATGCCCCTGCTGGCCTTCGGCTTCGGCCTGCTGCTGGCCCCGGACCGGGACGCGCTCGTCGGCATCCTGCTGGTCGGCTGCGTGCCGGGGGCGATGGCCTCCAACGTCCTGACCCTGCTGGCGCGGGGCCACGTCAGCTACTCGGTGGGCCTGACGACGGCGGCCACCCTGCTCTCGCCCCTGGTCGTGCCGCTGGCCATGCGGCTGACCCTGGGGCAAGTCGAGGTCGCCTTCCCGGTAGGCCGGACCGTCGCCGAACTCGTCGGCTATGTCGTGCTGCCGGTCGTGACGGGCCACCTGCTCAGCAGGCGTCTGGCCTCGTGGCGGCGCCTGGTCTGTCGGGTCGGGCCCGTGGTCGCCAACCTGGCGATCCTCTGGATCATCGCCGTGGTCGTGGCCGCCAACCGGGGGCGGCTGGCCCATCCACAGCCCGCCGTGCTGATGGCGTTGCTGGGAGTGAACCTGCTGGGCTACCTGGCCGGGGACCTGGGGTCTCGGGCGTTACGGCTCCCACCGCCGATGCGGCGGGCCCTGACGCTGGAGGTGGGGATGCAGAACGCCGGCCTGGGGACGACGCTGGCCCTGGGCCTGTTCCCGGACCGGCCCGCCGTGGCGATCCCCGGCGCCCTCTACACCTTCGGCTGCATGCTGACCGGGACGGTGCTGGCGTCGTACTGGGGCGGTCGGGTGGCGGCGACGGAGGGGGCGGTACAATCCCCGAGCGTTCCCCCGTCGGTCGCAGAGACACCGGGGACGGGGCTTGCAAACCGGCCCAGATGATCGAATTTGAGGAAGGCGAGGTAAAATCACTTGTAGCCCCCTACATAGGGGCATGGAAAATCACTACAGTCAGATCGAAGGTTTCCCGGGGTATCGCGTCAGCCGGGATGGCGTCGTCGAATCCTGCTGGAACCGCCAGGGGCGACGGGGGGGCATGGGAGATGCGTGGCTCCCGCTGAAACTCATCAAGAATCGGTGCGGCTACCTCGGCGTCAACCTGCATGTCGGCGGCCAGAAGAAACGCCGCCTCGTCCACCAACTCGTCCTGGAATCGTTCGTCGGACCCCGACCGCCCGGTACCGTTTGCTGCCACAATGATGGTGACCCGGGGAATAATCGGGTCGCCAACCTCCGATGGGATACGCCGCAGGCGAACTCGGACGATATCCTGCGCCACGGCAGGAGGAAGTTCGGGGAGGAGGCGCGATCGAAGCTGAAGGAGGCCGAGGTCCTGGAGATTCGTCGGCGGCACGAGGAGGGGACCTCGATGACCCGACTCGGAGCGACCTATGGCGTCAGCCAGCAGATGGTCTCCTACATCGTCAAGGGATTGGCCTGGAGGCACCTCCTGCCGACCTTCGACCCGCTCAACCCCGCCTGATTCGCTCGATCCGTCGAGAGGACGCTTCGCCGACCGCCCGCTACGCGAACCCATCTCGATCGCTGCTTGTCCATCCGTGGCGGGGATGCCTCCGAATCGCCGGTGCTGTCGTCCCTCGAATCCCGGTCCGTCCGGACCGACCCACTCGGCCGTGGAAGCGATCGGGATGAGCCCCTTGTGACCCAAAGGAGCCGGGGCAGCGACGATGGGCCGCGCGAACTACCTCGTCTTCGGCGACCTGCACGGCCGGGTCCTGCCCGCCTTCCGCCTGGCGATGGCCTGGGGGCGGGAGCACGGCGTCCGCATCGACGGCCTCGTGCAGGTCGGCGACCTCGGCTACTTCCCCGACCCCACCCGCCTCGACAGGGCGACCCTCCGGCACGCCGCCGACGACCCGATGGAACTGGGCGTCCGACTGGTCACCGGCTCAAGCCCGGAGGCCGATGCCGTCTTCCACGGCGAGGAGGAGCCGCCCTCGGCGCTCTGGTTCACGGCCGGCAACCACGAGGACTTCGACGCCCTCGCCGGGCTCGCCCGGGACGCCGACCCGGGAGCCGGCAGTTTCGTCGTGGATTCCTACCACCGGGTCCGCTGCCTCCGGGACGGTGCCACCGAGGCCCTGCCGGGCGGGCTGCGGGTCGGAGCCCTCTGGGGCATCGACGACCAGGCCCCCAACGCCCGCCGCCGGACGCCCCGGCCCGGTCGCATCCGGGAGGAGTCCGTCCTGGCCCTGGCCGCCCGATCGTTCGACATCCTGCTGACCTACGAGAGCCCCCGGGATGCGGTGCTGGCCGGCAGCGGGAGCGCGGGGATCGGGCTGGTGATCGAGGCGGCCCGGCCCAGGTTCGCCTTCTTCGGGCACTACGGGGGTCGGGGCGGGTTGGTCGGGGGCGACTTCGGCGGAACGGAGGTCTACCACCTCTGCGGCCTGGAGTTGCGGCTGGAGGGGTCGTGTGCCGAGTCGAGGAGCGTGGGCCTCCTGGCCTTGGAGGATGGGGCCGGGGCGTTCAAGTACCTCGATGACGCCTGGCTGCGGGGCTTCACCCGGCATAACTGGGAGCATCGGTGAGCGGACCGTCCCCCCACCCGCTCACAGCAGCTTCAGGTCCCCGGTGAGCGGTCGATCCGACCGGAGAAGACCGGCCCGGCGGCGCAGCAGGTCGGCGTCGGGACCCGCTACTGCTTTCGGGACTTCAGGGACGGCAGCAGCATGCCCGCCTGCTCCCGGTATGCCTCATAGCGCTCCCCATGGAACCCGACCAAATACCGCTCCTCGAACCGCAGGGCGATGAGGATGTAGACGGTCGTTGCCCCGGCGAACAGCAGGTGCCCGGCGGTCATCCTCGGGGTCGCCCAGAAGGCCAGCAGGAAGCCCGTCATGAGCGGGTGACGGACGTAGCGATAGGGGCCGGGCGTCTTGAATTCGATCGGGGTGTACGGCCGACCGGTGGCGTGGAGGTAGACCTGACGCAGCCCGAACAGGTCGAAGTGGTCGATCAGGAAGGTGGACACGAGCACGAGCGCCCAGCCGGCCCAGAAGATCGCACCCATCAGCCATCGACCGACCGGGTTGTCGATGTGCCAGATGACGATCGGGATCGGCCGCCATTGCCAGAAGAGGAGGCCCAGCAGCAGGCTGCTCGTGAGGACATAGGTGCTCCGCTCGACCGGCGGCGGGACGAAGCGGGTCCACCGCCGCTTGAACCACGGCCGGGCCATCACGCTATGCGGGACGGCGAAGAGGCCGAGCAGCAGGAGATCGACGGGCACCGCAACGCCCATCGGGCTCCTCGGCCTCCCCGCATCGACCGACCTCGGGACGAGGAGGTCGCCGACGAAGCCGACCGCGTACAGCAACGAGGCGAGGAAGGCGAGATAGCTCGCCACGCCGTAGGCCAGGGCCAGGATTCTGCTCATTGCCGCCTGAAGACCCCGTAGGTGAACGCCTGCTGGGAGCCCCAGGGGGTCGTGTGCGTCTCCCCGGCACTCCCGACGAGCGAGAAGCCATTGCCGAACTCTGAGGCCAGCGACCCCGGGTTGTAGCGGCAGACATCGAGGTCGCTGCACCGCCTCGGGCCGTCGTCGGCGAAGGTGGCGATGATGAGATGCCCCCCTGGGAGGACCGTCCGACGCGCCAACTCGGCATACCTCGCCCGATCCGCCGCCTCGGTCAGGAAGTGGAACACGGCCCGGTCATGCCAGATGTCGAAGGTGCCGATGTCCCTGACCTCGGTCACGTCGGCCTCGATCCAACGGACGGCCCCCGAGCGGCGCCCCAGCCGCGCTCTCGCCGTCTCCAGGGCGGTCCTGGAGATGTCGAGCACGGCGACCGTCTCGAAGCCGAGGTCGAGGAGCCGATCGACCAGGACCGAGGCCCCGCCCCCCACGTCGATGATCCGCCCATGCGCGGCGGGGGCGACGGACCGGATGAGATCGAGCGAGAGGGCCGGTTCGCTCTGGTACCAGCTAACGCCCGTCTCGCCCCTGGTCGAATAGACCTGCTCCCAATGCCCTTTGCGGCCCTGACGGGTCATGGCGATTGTCCAGCAGGGGAGATCGAGGCGATCGAGCCCGCCAGTCCTTCATGCCCCTGTGATGCTTCCCGTCCCCGCCTTGCATGCCGTAGCCACTGGCAGGGCCAGGAAGCCCGAGGCCCCCGACTTTGGCGGGGAGTCAGGACGCGAGCCCGACGCCGAGCACGCCCATGACGAACGTCCGCTCGTAGAGGCAGAGCGGGCATGCCTTGAGGCCCAGCCCGACGCTCAGGTAGAGCGAGCCCACGAGCATCGAGGCGGCGATTGCGAGGGCGAGCCCCTCCCAGATGTTGGACTTCATCCCGATCCGTCCCGGGCGCCGGCGGGGCTCCGACTGCTCGCCCCGGGAGGGGGCGGCACGACGAGGCCCATGATGGACGAGGCCCGCCGGGCGGGGCCACCGAACTTCTCGTGATCGCTCGCAGACGCGTCATAAGCCCCGCTAATGGGGCTCAACGCCGATCGGGATCGAGGGGGTGGGCCGTGAGGAAGTGCAGGAAGACGGAGGCGGCCGGCGAGAGCGGACGACGGCCGTGGTGGATCACGTAGAGGTGGCGTGCGAGGTCGAGGCCACGGACCCCGACCGCCCGCAACGCGCCCGAGTCGAGTTCCGGCTGCACGGCTGGGCGGGAGAGGAAGGCCACGCCGAGCCGGCGACGGACCGCATCCCGGATGGCCGAGTTGCTGCCCAGTTCCAGGGCGATGTTCATCCCGGCGAGCGAGGCACCGGCCCGCCCCAGGCCCGCCTCCAGGGCGCAGCGGGAGCCCGATCCCGGCTCCCGGATGACGAGCGGCTCGATGGCGAGCGCCTTGAGGGAGATCGCCTTCCGGGAGGCCCAGGCGTGCCCCGGGGGCACGATGAGCACCAGGAGGTCGGTGCCGATGGGCCGGGATTCGAGGGCGGGCGTCCCGGCCTCCTTCCCCACCAGGCCGAGCGTGGCCCGCCCCGTCACGACATCCCGGACGACCGAGCCGCTGTCGCCCGCCGAGGCCCGGACATGGACCCGGGGATACGCCTCCCGGAAGGAGGACAGCAGGGCCGGCAGGTAGCATTCGCCGGGGACCGAGCTTGCGGCGATCGGCAGGTCGCCCGAGATGGGCGGATGGAGGCCGCCGATGTCCTTGCGGGCCTGCTCGTGGAGGTCGAGGATACGGCGGGCGTAGTCATAGAGCCGGTGTCCCGCCTCGGTCAGGGCGATCCTGCCGGCCCGGCGGTCGAACAGCGAGACGCGCAGCCCCTTTTCGAGGAGGGCGATCCGCTGGCTGACGGCCGCCTGGGTGATGCCGAGGTCGAGCGCGGCGGCGGTGAAGCTGCCCCGCTCGGCGACCCTGGCGAACGTCCCGAGGTGCGGGAGTTCATCGGAGCCGGGGCGGGGATGGGATTCATCCATTGTTCACGGAGGCCATCGAGAGGAGCGGTGCCGGCCGGAGATCGCCGTCCTTGATGATACCCGGGGATCGTCCGAGGTTCTGGTGGAAGGCCCCAAGGGGGGGCTGAGGACGCGCCGGCCCGTGTCAGCCAGAATCAGTCAGTTGCCGACCAGCGCCGGGCCGCCGGCATCGGGGCGCAGCAGCAGGTACCAGCGCCACCAGCCCGCCTGATCCGGCCTCTCGGCGCGCCGGTCCCGGGGTGAAGGCCATCGAGTCGGCGTCGTTGAGCGGCGGGGGCCAGTCCCCGGGCGTCGGGACGCCAAGCAGGCCGGCGAAGCGGTGGAGGTCGTCGATCTCGGCGGCGACAAGCTGCCCGGTCGCCGCCACCGACTCCAGGCGGTCGGTTCGGTCACGATCCTGGGGCCCGACATCATCTCGATGGCTCTTGTCCTCGTCGATCGTCCGTAGCTGGAGCCCTTCAGCCCCCTGGCAACGCCGACCGCAACGCGCCGCCGAGGTCGGCCGAACCCGCTCGCCCCGGTGGGTGTCCAGCCGGCGTGCTCGATGCGCGGCGAGACCGGGAGGCAGACGGGCCATGGAGACGGACGCCGAGATCGAGGCCCTGGTTCGCTCCTTCGAGGAGTTGACCCTGCCCAGGGCCCGATGGACCCACCGGGCACACCTGGTCGCCGCACTCTGGTATCTTCGTCGATACCCGAGGGAGGATGCGACCCGGCGGATCAGGGAGGGGATCAAGGCGTTCAACGCCCGGCACGGCGTCGGGTCCGGCTACCACGAGACGGTCACCCTGGCCTGGGTCGCCGTGGTTGCCCGCTTCCTCACCGAGCATGATCGTGGACAGCCGCTTCCGACCCTGACGGCGGCCTTGCTGGAGGCGTGCGGCGGGAAGGATCATCTCCTGGTGTATTACACCGAGGGCGTCCTGATGTCGGAGGAGGCCCGCCGGACCTGGGTGCCGCCGGACCTTCGGCCCATCGAAGCCGACGATCTGAACGGGGTCGAGTCGAGGACGTAGGATGCTGCTGACGATCACGGCGACGCACCGGCCCGCCACCGACCTCGGCTTCCTGCTGCACAAACATCCCGGGCGGTTCCAGTCCTACGACCTGAGCTTCGGCGAGGCGCACGTCTTCTACCCCGAGGCGTCCGACGACCGCTGCGCCGCCTGCCTGCTGCTCGACGTGGACCCGGTGGGACTGGTCCGGGGTAAGGGGACCGACGGCGGGGGCGGCGCCCTGCTGGCCCAGTACGTCAACGACCGCCCCTACGCCGCCTCCTCCTTCCTCAGCGTGGCGATCTCCCAGGTCCTCGGCTCGGCCCTCGGGGGCCGGTGCAAGGACCGGCCCGACTTGGCGTCCACCCCGATCCCGCTGGAGGCCCGGATCGACGTGCTGCCGGTGCGCGGCGGCGAGCGGTTCCTCCGGGCCGTCTTCGAGCCCCTGGGCTACGCCGTCGTGGCCGAGCGGCACCCGCTCGACGAGCGGTTCCCCGAGTGGGGCGAGAGCCCGTACTTCTCCGTGACCATCGCCGGGGAGGCCACGCTCTCGGACCTGCTGACGCACCTCTACGTCCTGATCCCGGTCTTCGACGGCCAGAAGCACTACTTCGTCGGCGAGGACGAGCTTGAGAAACTGCTGGCCAGGGGGAGCGGTTGGCTGGCAAGCCACCCGGAGAAGGACGAGATCGCCCGCCGCTACCTGAAGTTCCGCCCCAGCCTCTACCGTCAGGCACTCGCCCGGCTGGTCCAGGAGGAGCAGCCGACGGAGGCCGACGCCCAGGGTGAGGAGCGGCCCGCCGACCGGGCCGAGGACGCCCTGGAGCGGCCCCTGAGCCTCAACGACCAGCGGCTCGGGGCGGTCCTGGCGGCGATCCGGGCCAGTGGAGCCCGGCGGGTGCTGGACTTGGGCTGCGGCGAGGGCAAGCTGTTGCGGGAACTGCTCAAGGACCGGCAATTCGAGGAGGTCGTCGGCATGGACGTGCCGATCCGCTCGCTGGAGACGGCCCGGGACCGGCTGAGGCTGGACCGGATGCCCGAGCGGCAGGCGGCCCGCATCAAGCTCATTCACGGTTCGCTGATCTATCGGGACCGGCGGCTGGAGGGGTTCGACGCCGCCGCAGTGGTCGAGGTGGTCGAGCACCTCGACCCGCCCCGGCTGTCGGCCTTCGAGCGGGCCGTCTTCGAGTTCGCCCGGCCGCTGACCGTCGTGCTGACGACGCCGAACCGGGAGTACAACGTCCGGTGGGAGAACGTCGGGGCCGATCGGCTGCGACACCCTGACCACCGCTTCGAGTGGACCCGGCAGGAATTCCGGGCCTGGGCCGAGCGAGTCGCCGTGAGCCACGGCTACACCGTCCGATTTCTGCCGGTCGGGCCGGTGGACGAGGCGGTCGGGCCGCCGACCCAGATGGCGGTGTTCGAGCGGGGCGAGTGAGTCCGGGGGCGGCGGCTCGTGGGAGGCAGGGATCGAGATGGACTCGTTCCGACCGAGATTGCAGGAAGCCCGATCCGCCGGCGCCCGGATGGATGCCCTCTGCGAGTTCAGCGAGTTCTGGCTCGGGCCTCGCCGGTCGGATTACGGAGAATCAGCACGAGCGTTGGGCGTATTTTCCTTGCAAATGCCGCTGAAGCGGCTCTACGAGTTCGCCGGGCGATGGCCGCATCGGGATCATCGAGGGTCGATCCAGTACACCGTCCCGGCGCTCTCGCACCAGGACAGCCTGATGGCGCTCCACAGGCTGAAGAGGACGGAAGACAGGAAGATCGTCTTCCTCCAGGAGAACCAGGGGGTGTGGGACTGCCGGACACTGCCCGAGGGGGACGACCCCCCGGTCTGGTGCTACGGGAACCAGTTCGACGAACATGGCAACGACTTCACCGGGGAGCGGGTCGTCTGCGAGTCCCTGTCCCGGTTCCTCGTGACCTTCGTGATGCAGGAACTCACCTTCGGGTCCCGCCTCTACCTGAGCGACGAGGGCCTGGGCGCCCGGTTCGCCTCGGAACGGGATGCGGCGGTCCCCGTCTGGACCAACGGCCTCTACGTCGGCGGGGCCGTCCAGGACTATTACCTCTGGAGGGGCGTGCTGGTCGCCAACCTCTTCGGCGATGGCAAGCCCCTCGCCGCCAACCACGAGGGGGGCATCCGGTTCCTCACGGAGAACCAGGGGCCGGTCCACGAGATCGCCCTGAGAATGGACCGGCACTGGAGCCTCGACATCCGGTCGGACGGCTCGGCACGCATCCGATACCTGGAATGGCAGACCGACGAGAGCGCCGAGGCACCGGCTGGGACCTTCGAGTTCCCGGCCCTCTCGCAACCTTCACCACAACAGGGTCGGATGAGGGCCACTATGAGAAGAACGCCATGGTGTTCTTCCACCGGAAAGGTCAATCGGGAACGGTCCGGGGCAATCACTTGCATGACGGCGGGCTCGTCACGTCCCTGTTCCGACGTGCCCTCGAACGGGCGACCGAGCCGGATCAGGCTCTCGAACGGCTGCTTGAAACCGAGTGGCATCTCTGAATATCTCGACCTTGTTATTCGAACATGAAAATCACCATCCCCAAGCTGTCCCTCGTCGTCCTGGTCGGCCCCAGCGGCTCGGGCAAGGGCACGTTCGCCCGCAGGCACTTCCGGCCCACGGAGGTCCTGTCGTCCGACTTCTGCCGGGGCATGGTCTCCGACGACGAGAACGACCAGTCCGTCACCAAGGAAGCGTTCGAGGTCCTCCGCTACGTCGCCGGCAAGCGCCTGGCCCTCGGCAAGCTGACGGTCATCGACGCCACCAACGTCCAGCCCGAGGCCCGCAGGCCGCTGGTCGAACTGGCCCGGCAATACCACTGCCTGCCCGTGGCCATCGTGCTGGACCTGCCGGAGAAGGTCTGCCAGGAGCGCAACCGGGGGCGCCCCGACCGGGACTTCGGCCCGCACGTCGTCCGCAACCAGAAGTCCCAGTTGCGGCGGTCGCTGCGGGGGCTCCGCAAGGAGGGCTTCCGGCACGTCTACGTACTGGAGACGCCCGAGGAGGTGGACGCCGTCACGGTCGAGCGGGTGCCCCTCTGGAACGACCGGCGGGACGAGCACGGGCCGTTCGACCTCATCGGCGATGTCCACGGCTGCGGCGACGAGCTTGAGGCCCTGCTCAAGGCGATGGGATACGAGCCCGTGGCGGCCATCCCCGGTGGCCTGTCCCTGGACAGCGGCCCTGTCTACGCCCATCCGGAGGGCCGCAAGGCGGTCTTCCTGGGCGACCTGGTGGACCGTGGCCCCCGGGTCCTCGACACGGTGCGGATCGTCCGCGCCATGGTCCGGCAGGGCTCGGCCCTCTGCGTCCCCGGCAACCACGACCTGAAGCTGGTCCGCAAGCTGCGGGGCAAGAACGTCCAGGTCACCCACGGGCTGGCCGACACGCTGGCCGAGATCGAGGCCCTGCCCGAGGAGGTCCGTGGCCCGTTCTGCGAGCAACTCGCCGACTTCCTCGACGGGCTGGTCAGCCACTACGTCCTCGACGACGGCAACCTCGTCGTCGCCCACGCCGGGATGAAGGAGGAGATGCAGGGCCGGGGCTCCGGCAAGGTGCGTGACTTCGCCCTCTACGGGGAGACGACGGGAGAGACCGACGAATTCGGCCTGCCGGTCCGCTTCGACTGGGCCTCGGAGTACCGGGGCCGGGCGATGGTGGTCTACGGCCACACGCCGGTCCCGGAGCCGCAGTGGCTCAACCGCACGGTCAACATCGACACCGGCTGCGTCTTCGGCGGCAAGCTCACCGCCCTCCGCTATCCCGAGGAGGAGTTCGTCTCGGTCCCCGCCGCCCGCACCTATTGCGAGCCGTCCCGGCCCTTCCTCCCCGAGGACGTGCAGGCCCCGGCGTTGACGGCGCAGCAGGCCCACGACGAGGTGCTCGACGCCGAGGACGTGCTGGGCAAGCGGATCGTCCCGACCCGGCTGGGGGGCAACGTCACCATCCGGGAGGAGAACGCCACGGCGGCCCTGGAGGTGATGAGCCGGTTCGCCGCCGACCCCCGCTGGCTGATCTACCTGCCGCCCACCATGTCGCCGTGCGAGACCAGCCGGGAGCCGGGGCTCCTGGAGCACCCGGCCGAGGCGTTCGCCTACTACCGCAGCGAGGGGGCGCCGCAGGTCGTCTGCGAGCAGAAGCACATGGGCTCCAGGGCCGTCGTCGTCGCCTGCCGGGACGAGGATGCGGCCAGGGAGCGGTTCGGCGTCACGACGGGCGAACTGGGCATCGTCACCACCCGCACCGGCAGGCGGTTCTTCAACGATCTCAACCTGGAGCGGCGGTTCCTCGACCGGGTGAGGGAGGCCCTGACCGCCGCCGACCTCTGGGGCAAACTGGAGACGAGTTGGGCCTGCCTGGACTGCGAACTGATGCCGTGGTCGGCCAAGGCCCAGGAACTCCTCCGGACCCAGTATGCGGCGGTGGGGGCGGCGGGCTCGGCCTCGCTGCCCCGGGCCGTGGCCGCCCTTGAGCAAGCCGCCGGGCGGCTGGAGGGCGAGGAGCGGGAGAAGGTCCGGTCGTCCGAGGCGTCGTACCGCCGCCGGGAGGGGGATGTCGCCCGATTCGTCGCCGCCTACCGCCAGTATTGCTGGTCGGTGGAGTCGCTGGCCGACCTGTAGCTGGCCCCGTTCCACCTGCTGGCCACCGAGGGGCGGGTCCACACGGACAGGGACCACCTCTGGCACATGGAGACGCTGGCCGAGGTCTGCCGGGCCGACCCGGGACTGCTGCTGGCGACCTCGTACAAGGTCGTGGACGTGACCGACCCGGCCAGCCAGGAGGCGGGGGTCGCCTGGTGGTCCGAGATGACGGCCCGGGGCGGCGAGGGGATGGTCGTCAAGCCGCTGTCCTTCGTCCACCGGGGTCGGCGGGGCCTGTCGCAGCCGGCGGTGAAGTGCCGGGGGCGGGAATACCTGCGGATCATCTACGGGCCCGAGTACACGGACGAGGCGAACCTGGGGCGGCTGCGGTCCCGGGGATTGGGCCGGAAGCGGTCGCTGGCGCTGGGGGAGTTCGCCCTCGGGGTCGAGGGGCTGGAGCGGTTCGTGCGGGGTGAGCCGCTGCGGCGGGTCCACGAGTGCGTCTTCGGCGTCCTGGCCCTGGAGAGCGAGCCGGTGGACCCGAGGCTCTGAGTGAGGCCGGAGCGAAGCCATGGACGTGAGGTATGCCCTTGAGCCGGATTTGGGGGCCGAGGAGTTCCTCGACGTGCTGGCCCGCTCCACGCTCGCCGAGCGCCGGCCCGTTAGCGAGCCCGAGACGATCCGGTGCATGCTCCGCAACGCCGACGTGATCGTCGCTGCCCGGGGCGATGGCCTCCTGGTCGGCGTCTCCCGGGCGATCACCGACTTCAGCTATTGCACCTACCTGTCCGACCTGGCGGTGGACGTGGCCTTCCAGCGGCGAGGCATCGGCTGGGAACTGATCCGCCGGACGCACGAGGCGGCGGGCACGGGGACCACGCTGGTCCTGCTGGCGGCGCCGCTGGCCCGCTCGTACTATCTCCGCATCGGGATGGCCCCGCACGACTCCTGCTGGGTGATCCCCCGCATCCCCCAGGCCGGGCCGTCACCCTGACCAGGGCCGTTCCCCCTGGGATGGGGCGAACCGGCACCGATCCCAGGGAGTCCGAGCATGACGGTCCCGTTTTACGACAACCTGGAGGCCACGCCGCTCGACGGGCTCTGCTGCCTCGTCGAGGTCGAACGGGTCTACGGCCTGGACTGGGGCCGCTTCGACGACGGGCACTGGCGGCGGCTCTCCGGCATCTACGAGGGGCTGCCGGGGGCGGTGCGCCACCGGGATGTGCCCTGGTGGTTCGGCGACGACGAGGATGTCCCGCCCTTCCTGCGGGCCTCGGTGGAGCCGCCGGGCTTGCGGGTCTACGGCGTCCTGCCGGAGGCCGACTGGTGGGCCTGGGACGAGCGGTTCCGGGCGGCGGCCGAGGGGCTGCCGACCCGGGCGTGGTGATGGCGGGGGCTGGGCTTCCGTCCGGAGACCAGGGGACTCTCAAGGTGGGGCCTCGAACCCGGCGAGCCGCAGGTGTGTCTGCCAAATCCGGTCGAGGTTGCGTGATGAGGGGGGATACGATCCCCGCCGAGGGGGTTCGCCCGAGCGACCGCCCCGTGGGGCGAACATTTGAGGGGTCCAGTCATGGGGCTCTCGCATGACGAGTTCGTCAAGTACCCGAGGACGCCCCACCTCTTCGGCTCCACCGGGACCGACGACGACAAGCACCTCGGCGAGGCCGAATCCATCCGACTCCTCACTGACGCCTCCCTGATCGTCGAGGAGAAGCTGGACGGGACCAACGTCGGCCTCCACTTCACGTCGGACGGCCGGATGGCCCTCCAGTGCCGGGGGCACCTGATCACCGAGGGGATGCACCCGCAGTACGACCTGTTCAAGCAGTGGGCGGCCGTCAAGCGGCACATCCTGGAGGACCGGCTGGGGGACGGATACATCCTCTTCGGCGAGTGGGTCTACGCCCGGCACTCGATCCACTACCGCCGGCTCCCGCACTACTTCTTCGAGTTCGACCTCTACGACAAGCGGAAGCGGGCCTTCCTGGACCTCCGGCGGCGGCTGGCCCTGCTTGGGGGATTGAAAGGACAAAACTCTTCCGTATCCTGAGACCTTCGCACCAGGAGATCAAGGAGATACGCAGATGCGGCCCAGCCCCGAGATGATCCCCGTCCTCATCGATGCCGCCAAGGCCCTCAAGGGCAGTCCGAAGCGAGTCTTCATGGCCAAGACCGTCGCAGCGATGGGGCGGGGTGGACAACGCTGGGCCCAGGAGCATCTCGGCTGGTGCCGGGAGACCATCCGCAAGGGCACGCACGAACTCCGCTCGGGCATGACCTGCGTGGACGCCTTCTCGGCCCGCCGTCGCAAGCCCGCCGAGGAGCACTTGCCCCGACTCCTCGATGACATCCGCAGCATCGCCGACGGGCAGAGCCAGGCCGACCCCAAGTTCCAGACCAAGGGGCTCTTCACCCGGATCAGTGCCGCCGAGGTCCGACGCCAGTTGATCGCCACGAAGGGCTACACCGACGAGGAGTTGCCCACCCAGCAGACCATCAACACCAAGCTGAACCTGCTGGGCTATCGCCTCTCCAGGGTGGCCAAGTGCCGCCCCCAAAAAGAGTCCCGCAGACCGATGCCATCTTCGATCAACTGAAGGCGGTCAACCCCGAGGCGGATCGGGCCAGGGGCACCCTGCGGCTCTCGATCGACGCCAAGGCGACGGTGCATGTCGGCCCCTTCTCACGGCGGGGCCGGAGCCGGACCGGCACGAAGGCGGCGGATCACGACTTCAAGCCCGTGGCGACGCTGACCCCCTTCGGCATCTTCCTGCCCGAGCACGACGACCTGTGGCTGTACATGGCCCGGTCGAAGGTCACCAGCGACTTCATCGCCGATCGCCTGGAGCAATGGTGGGAGGGCGTCCGCCTGCGGTTCCTGCGGGTCAAGACGCTGGTGATCAACCTGGACAACGGCCCGGAGAACCACAGCCGGCGGAGCCAGTTCCTCAAGCGGATCGTGGCCTTCGCCCGCAAGTATCGCCTGGTGGTGCAGTTGGCGTACTACCCGCCGTACCACAGCAAGTACAACCCGATCGAGCGGTGCTGGGGCGTGCTGGAGATGCACTGGAACGGGTCGCTGCTGGACTCGGTGGAGGCGGTGTTGGGATTCGCCCGATCGATGACCTGGAAGCGGAAGCACCCGGTGGTCAGCCTGGTGGAGACGACCTACGCCAAGGGGGTCAGGCTGAAGCCCGAGGAGATGGAGGCGTTGGAGGCCGAGGTGATCCGCCTGCCGTCGCTTGAGAAGTGGTTCGTGAAGATCCCTCGTAAGCGAGGCAGGCCACGGAAGACGTAGCTTCTTTCTGGTGCCTTGAAGGAACCGGCATCCCCACGGTCCCCGTCGTCCATCACGGATCGCTATCGAGGGACCGGCTTGAGGCCCTGATCGGCCCGTCCTGCTTCGACAGCAGGTTCGAGGACCTGACCACGGGGCATACCGACGACCGGATGGAGGGGCTCTACCTGCGGACGGAAGCCAAAGGCGTCGTCACCGGGCGGGCGAAGTTCGTGCGGCCCGAGTTCGTGGAGAAGGTGAAGCGGAGCGCCCACTGGCAGTACCAGGCCATGACGTTGAACCTGCTGGCAGACGATGCGGACATCTGGTCATGAACTGGGAAACGCTCTCGAACGCCGGGATCGACGGCATCCTGGCGTGGGCCGTCGAGCAGCCCTGGGCACGGGCGATGGCCGGCTGCATGCAGGACGCCGGCTGGCACGCCGAGGGGGACGTGTGGGCCCATACGCAGATGGTCTGCGATCAACTGCCCCGACTTGAGGACTGGGAGTCGCTCACCGTCCACGAGCGGACGGTCCTGGTGCTCACGGCCCTGTTTCACGATGCGGGCAAGCCGCTGACCTCGCAGGTCGATCCGCAGACCGGGCGGGTCACCTCGCCCAGGCACGCCATCAAGGGGGAGCACCTGGCCCGCTCGGCGCTGCGGGACCTGGGCTGCGGCCTGTCGACCCGGGAGGTGGTCTGCCGCCTGGTCCGCTTCCACGGCCGCCCGGCCTTCCTGCTCGAACGGGAGCGGCCGGAGCACGAGGTCGCCACGATGTCCTGGCTCGCCGGCAACCGGCTGCTCTACCTGTTCTCCCTCGCCAACACCCGGGGCCGGTCGACCGCCGAGATGGGGCGACCCGAGGATAACTTACACCTCTGGCGGATGGTCGCCGAGGAGCATGGCTGCTTCGAGCGGCCCTATCCCTTCGCCAACGACCAGGCCCGCTTCCTGTTCTTCCGGCAGTCGGAGCCGAGCCTGCACTACGCCCCGTTCGAGGACCATCGCTGCACGGTGACGATGATGTCCGGCCTGCCGGGGTCCGGAAAGGACACCTGGCTGGCGGCGAACCGCCCCGATCTGCCGGTGGTCTCGCTGGACGACCTGCGGGGCGAACTGGGCGTCGATCCGGCCGACGACCAGGGCGGGGTCGTCCAATTGGCCCGGGAGCGCTGCCGGGAGTTGCTGCGGTCGGGCCGGTCATTCGCCTTCAACGCCACCAATCTGCTGCGCCAGACCCGAGGCCGCTGGATCGACTTGTTCGCCGGCTACGGAGCCCGTATCGAGGTCGTCTACGTGGAGCCACTGTTGCCGGCGATCCTCGACCGGAACCGGCGTCGGGAGCGACCGGTGCCCGAGCAGGTAATCCGGCGGCTTGCGGGGCGGTACGAGCCGCCGACGATGGCCGAATGCCACCGGCTGATCGTCTCCGACGGCCAGCCCGAAGGTCCATGATGGATCATCGTCCTCCGTGGTGTGCGATGGTCGATAGCGGAGGCGACCCAGAGGAGGATGCCGATGGACCTGTTCCAGCAATCGTTGTGCGACCTTCTTCCCAGTGAGGCCCATGTATTCCGGAGGTGTCGCCTCAATACGCCCCCGAGCCCGACCAACACTTCCCGACAAACTGTCGCACCTCGGCGATCCCGCTGGTCCCTTCCACGTCGAGGAATAGCCGGTCCTGGTCCCGGAGGATGCGGCATGCCGGTCGCTCCCGGTAGACGTACTCCCTGACGTTGCCGACCTGCTCCCACTCGCTGCCGTCGTCCAGCCGATGGACCGCCCCCGGGGCATAGCCCAGGAACGTCCCGACGATCCGAGACTCGACTTCGACGTGCATGATCCGGCCCTCCTGGAGCCGGATCATGGGCGCGCGACCACTGATTGTCAAGCGTATAGTTCGTCGCCCTGCGGGCCGCATTGAGGTCGTCGATCGCTGGTCGTCTCCGAAGGTCAGTCGGAGGGGCGATGATTGGACTTCGGCTCCCGACGAGGGCGAAGGTCGAACTCTCAGGATTATGTCGATAGGACTGGACCAGACCCCGATGGCCCGCGCCCGGCCCGCCGGTCGTTGCCGCTGGAGACGGCGCCCGCTATCCTCGGGGGCCGCAAGGGACGGGGCCGACCTGTCCCGGATGCCGGGGTCGATCGCCCTCCCACGGGGACGCGCCATGAAGATCGCCGTCGCCTGCTCGCTCGCCCTCTCCCTGATCGCCGGGGCCGCCCTCGCCCAGTCCCCCGACGACGCCTACAGGCTCGGCTCCGACTCCGAGCCGCACGACGGGGTGCCCCGGGGCGAGGTCGTCGGCCCGCTCACGCTGGCCAGCGAGGTCTACCCGGGCACCACCCGCCACTACTGGGTCTACGTCCCGGCCCAGTACGACCCCGACGAGCCCGCCTGCCTGATGGTCTTCCAGGACGGCCACGCCTTCCTCGGCCCGGAGGGCAATTACCGCATCCCCACCGTCTTCGACAACCTCATCTACCGCCGGGAGATGCCGGTCACCCTCGGCGTCTTCATCAACCCCGGCCACACGGCCGACCAGCCGGAGGCCACCGACGCCGACTGGGGCGACCGGACCACCAACCGCCGGGTCGAGTACAACGCCCTGGACGACACCTACTCCCGGCTCATCGTCGAGGAGTTGCTCCCGGCCCTCAAGCGGGACTACGCCATCTCCGACGACCCGGAATGCCGCGCCATCTCCGGGGCCAGTTCGGGGGCGATCTGCGCGTTCACCGTGGCCTGGCACCGGCCCGACCAGTTCCGCAAGGTCATCAGCACGATCGGCAGCTACGTCAACATCATGGGCGGCCACGTCTACCCCGATCTGGTCCGAGAGGCCGAGCCCAGGCCGATCCGCATCTTCCTCCAGGACGGGATGAACGACAACCGGGGCGTCCGGCGTGGGGGCCGCTACGACCCGCAGTGGGACTGGTTCGCCCAGAACCTCAAGATGGCCGAGGCGCTGGAGGAGAAGGGCTACGACGTGAGCTACGTGTGGGGGATCGGCACGCACTCCAACAAGCACGGCGGGGCGATCATGCCCGAGATGCTGCGCTGGCTGTGGCGGGACCACCCGAGGGAGGACGACCCGGCGGTGCGGGGGCCGCTGGTGCCGAAGGAGGCCGAGGAGTCGGCGAGTGCAGGGACGGACACCGACGAGCGGCCGTAGTCAGGCGGGTCGGGGGAGGGCGACCCCTCGGCCCCGGGGGCATTGAACCGAGCCCTCGCCCGGAGCACCATGGGGGCGTCCGGAACCATACCCGAGGGTGCGTCCATGGGCCGACCACGACCGATTCGACTCGCAGCGCTGCCGGCGATCCTGCTCCTCGCCCTGCCGCAGGCGGGCCGGGCCGCCGACGAGCCCCCACGCCAACGGACCTTCGCATTGACCTATCGGGCGACCGTCCGGGACATCCCCGAGGACAGCGAGGCCCTGGACCTCTGGCTCCCCGTCCCGCAGGACGACGCCAACCAGACGATCCACCGCCTGACGATCGACGCCCCGGCCCCCGTGACCCTCGGGAGGGAGCCGGGCTCCGGCAACCGGTCCCTCCACGTCCGACTCGACCGGCCGCAGGGCGAGGTCACCGTCACGATGACGATCGTCGCCACCCGCCGGGAGAACGCAGGTCGACGGGAGCCCCTGAGCCCGGGGGAGTTGCGGCGTTACCTGGCCCCGGAGCCGCTGGACGGCCCGATCCGCCGCCTCGCCGAGGAGGCGACCCCTGGGCCTGGAGGGGGATGAGCAGCGGGCCAGGGCCATCTACGAGGCGGTCGTCGGCACGATGACCTACGACAAGAGCGACACCGGCTGGGGCCGGGGCGATGCGCTGTATGCCTGCGACGTGCGGCGGGGCAACTGCACCGACTTCCACGCCCTGCTGATCGGCATGGCCAGGTCCGTCGGCATCCCCGCCCGCTTCGCCATCGGCCTGCCGCTGCCGGGGGAGCGGGGCGCGGGCGAGGTCGCCGGCTACCACTGCTGGGCCGAGATGTATGTCGGGGGGCGGGGCTGGGTGCCGGTGGACGCCAGCGAGGCGGCCAAGGAGCCGGCCCGCAAGGACTACTTCTTCGGGCACCACGACGAGGACCGGCTGGAGTTCAGCCGGGGCCGGCACCTGACGCTGGAGCCCCCGCAGCAGGGGCCGCCGCTGAACTTCTTCGTCGATCCGTATGCCGAGGTCGACGGCGTGCCCCACGGGGAGATCGAGCGACGCATCACGTTCGAGGACCTGGACGCCCCGTCGACGAATGCGGAATCGGGGCCGGAGGTAGGCCCATGATCGACCGCCGCCACAATGCCGCCCTCGCCGGCCCTGTGGGACGCCCAGATGGACCTCCGATCCGGGGAGGGCGCCCGTGAGACGGCTCGTCTACTACGTGGCCTCGACACTCGACGGCTTCATCGCCCACGAGGACGGCTCCTTCGGCGGCTTCGCCTGGGACGACGAACTGGTCGCCGAGTTCCGGGAGTCGCTCGACTCGTTCGACGCCGTGCTGATGGGCCGCAAGACCTACGAGACGTGCCAAGCAGACTGCACCTCAAGCGACCGGTGGTGCAGCACCCCCGGCGGCGGTTACGATCAGCGCCGCCGCGCTGCTTGAGCTGGCGGCGTGGTGCCGACATCACCTGACCTCGGCATCGGGAGACATCGCATGTCCGTCGCCCCCCGTCACAACGCTCCCCCCCGCGCCTGACGACGGCGCCCTGCCCACCGCCGACGGTCGCACCGACGATCTGGGCCCGCCTGCCGGCCGACCGGCAGCGACAGCTCCGCGACCTGCTCGGCCAACTCCTCGCCAGGCTCCTGGCGGCCACCCGAAGCGAGGAGGCCGGCCATGAGTGACGCAACCCGCTCGCCCAAGCTCCGGCCCTGGCATCTCGACCGGGCGGCCTTCGTCTACGTCCGCCAATCCACACCCCAGCAGGTGCTCGACCACCGCGAGTCCACCGACCGGCAGTACGCCCTGGCCGACCGCGCCGTCGCCCTCGGGTGGCCACGGGACCGCGTCACCACGATCGACGACGACCTGGGCAAGAGCGGCCAGTCGATCGAGGGCCGGCCCGGGTTCCAGCGGCTGCTGGCCGAGGTGGCGCTCGACAACGTCGGGCTGATCCTCGGCCTGGAGATGAGCCGGCTGGCCCGGTCCAACCGCGACTGGCACCAGCTGCTCGAGCTCTGCGCCCGCTTCCGCGTGCTCCTGGCCGACGCCGACGCCGTCTACGACCCGGCCGACCACAACGACAGGCTCCTGCTGGGCCTGCACGGCATGTTGAACGAGGCAGAACTTCATGTCATCAAGGAGCGGATGTGCCAGGGCCGGCTCAACAAGGCCCGCCGGGGCGAGCCGATGGGCTCCCCGCCGCTGGGCTACGTACGCCTCGCCTCGGGCGAGTGGGCGATCGACCCCGACGAGCAGGTCCAGGCGACCGTGCGGCTGATCTTCGACCGGTTCGACCGCGAGGGTACCCTGCACGGCCTGCTCCGCTACCTGGTCCACCACGGGGTCCGCATCCCGATCCGACCCCGCCACGGCCCCAACCGCGGCGGGTTGGAGTGGCGGCGGCCGAACCGCCCGACGCTGTCGAACGTCCTGCACCACCCGGCCTACGCCGGTGCCTACCGGTTCGGCCACCGGGAGGTCGACCCGCGGCGCAAGCGGCCCGGGCGGCCCGACACCGGCAAGCTGGTCCGCCGCCCGGAGGAGTGCCTGGTGCTGATCCGCGACCGGCTGCCGGCCTACATCACCTGGGAGCGGTTCTGTGACAACCAGGAGCGGCTGGAGGCCAACCGGGCCCGCCGGGACCGCCCCGGCGCGCCGCGGCAGGGGGCCTCGCTGCTGGCCGGACTCCTGCGGTGCGGGCGGTGCGGCCGGCGGATGCTCGTGCGGTACTCGGGGGCGACGGGCCGGTACAGCTACACCTGTGCCCGCGGGGCGGCCGACCACGCCGAGCCGATCTGCCAGAGCCTCTCCGGGCCGGCGCTCGACGGGCTGGTCGCCGGCCGGGTCCTGGCGGCGGTGGAGCCGGCGGCGCTGGAGGCGAGCTTGGCGGCGGTGGCCGAGGTCGAGCGCGAGCGGTCCGAGCTGGCCCGGCACTGGCGGCTCCGCCTCGAACGCGCCGGCTGCGAGGCCGACCGCGCGGCCCGGCAGTACCAGGCCTGCGAGCCGGAGAATCGCCTGGTCGGCCGCGAGTTGGAGCGGCGCTGGGAGGAGGCGTTGAGGGCGCAGCGGCGCCTCGAGGACGAGCACGAGCGGTGGCGGGGGTCGGCCCCCGGTCGGCTCTCACCGGACGACGAGCGGACGATCCGGTCGCTGGCCGGCGACTTGCCGGCGGTGTGGCAGGCGACGACGACGACGCCCGCCGAGCGGCAGCGGATCGCCCGACTCCTGATTGACCACGTGTCCGTCACCGTGGACAAGGCGAGCGAGCGGGTCGATGTGACGCTCCACTGGTCCGGCGGCATGACCGAGTCGCACGCCATGTCCCGGCCGGTGAAGCGGTACGACCTCCTGGCCGACTACCCCCGACTGGTCGAGCGACTGCGGGGATGGCGCGCCGAGCGGCTCAGCCCGGCGGCGATGGCCGAGCGGCTCAACGTCGAGGGGTTCCGTCCCCCGAAGCGGGCCGAGCGGTTCACGCGGGGGATGGTGCAACGGCTGCTCTGGCACCTGGGGCTGGCCCGCACGCCCTTCGGCAGCCCGGCCGGCCTCGGCCGCGACGAATACCGGCCGTCGTCGCTGGCGCGTCGGCTGGGGGTGTCGCGAGACACGGTGCGGCGATGGGTGCGGGTCGGGTGGTTGACGGCGCATCGCGACGCCCAGGGCCACCACGTGATCTGGGCCGACGGGTCCGAGCTGCGGCGGCTGCGCGAGCTCCGCCGGCTGCCGCGGACGTGGGCGAACAAGGGGCGGCTTGCCGAACTGACCAGACCGAGGCCGCGCCCGGGACGGTAGAGTGAGGGCGGCCCGGCTCAGGGCGAGCCGGGCCGCCCCATCGCGCTCTTGGAGGGCATTATGGCTGGAACATCGAGGTGGGGCGCCCGCCGTTGATTCGACCCCGGAGGCCAGCCGGACCGACCCGGCTGGCCTCGTTCGTTTCTCGACGACTCTGGGAGGTTGAACTACCCGACGCCGTCGGCTTTCGAAGCCGAGACCCGTTCCCCCCAGCCGTCAACGATGTCCCCGACCGTGGTCGGCTCCATCTCGTCCCTCATGGTGACCACCCAGGACCCGTCCACCCGGGGCGGATCGCTCCCGAAGTGGACGGCCTCGCCCTGGCCCATCAAGGCCCGGAGCATCTCCGGGATTTCGCCCCGGGGCCGGAAGAACGACGTGGCGCCCAACTCGCCCCCGGCGTACCGGACCCCCGAGAGGCTCCGGGGCCAGAGGCTCACGACGCTATAGCCGTGAGAGCCGCCCAGCCGGCCCATCAGGGCGTAGACCGAGACGACTTGCCAGAGTTGGTTGCTGCCCGCTCGTGGGTGCCGGAACTCCCCGGCAAGCATCCGCTCGTAGATGTCCGGGGGCAGGATATCCCGGACGATCTCCGGGTGGTCTTGCATCCCGCTGGCCCAGTTTCGCAGCCGTTCCACCGACTCGATTGCCGTCACGGAGACGGGCACGACGTTCCGGGCCGCCTCGACCAGGGGTACGTCCAGGAGGGCCGACAGCCGGCACGCCGACCGTATTTCCGCTCCCGTCCAGCCTTCGTCCATCGGACACGACTGGTCGGGGTTGATGCCGAACTTGTTGATGTAAAGGTCCCAGATGCCGAGCCGTTCCATCTGGCCGGGAAGGTCGATGAAGAACGTCCCGTCCCAGCGCTCGGCCCGACTGAACTCTGGGGGCAACTTGGAGATGTCGTTGGAAGTGGCGACCACGAAGACATCGGATTCATGGTCGTTCAACCAGGACAACAGGGTTCCGAACAGCCGGGCACCGACTCCGCTGTCGGTCTGGCCGCTGGACTGTACCCCCGCCAGAGCCTTCTCGATCTCGTCGATGAAGAGGATCGAGGGGGCCATGGCATCGGCGATCCGCAACGCCTGGCGGATGTTGGCTTCGGTTTGACCCACCAGCGAACCCATCAGAGCCCCGACATCCATGACCAGGGTCGGACGCCCGGTCTCATTCCCCAACGCCTTCGCAAAAGCCGACTTCCCCGTGCCCGGCACGCCCAGCAGTAAGACACCTCGGGGGCGTACCCCCGTGCCACGGCGACCGCCGGTCAGGGCCTTCTTCGTGAATGCCTTGAGTGCCTCCAGGCCGCCCAGGTCGTCGAAGGTCTCGCCGCCCCGGTGAAGGGTCAGCAGGCCGGACTTCTTGAGCATGCCGGACTTCAACTCCCAGAGGGTCTCCGGGGTAATCTGGCCATGGCGTACCAGCGATAGCGAGAAAGCGTTCTCAGCCTCGACTCTCGTCAGCCCCGACGCCGCATCGAGGACCAAGCCCAGGTCGTCGCCCTCCGGCAGTTCCCCCGGCTCCGTGGCGATCCCCCGGGCGATGGTTTCGAGTTGATCCCTGCCCGGCAGGTCGTGCTCCAGGACGACGAAGAGGCGTTCCAGTTCGACCGGAATCTGGACCACGGGGGAAAGGACAACCACGACCTTACCGGCCTGCTTGCCCCGGCTGATCGACGAGTCGAGGGCCTGGACGATCTCGGCGCTGCCCAGGAAGCGGTGGAAGTTGCGGAGGACCAAGAGGGTCGTACCGCCCGGACTACCCAGGGAGTTCAGCACCTTGACCGCCGACAGCGGGTCGGCAACGGCGGGCGTGATCTCCGAATTGGCGACCTGCCCGTTGATGCTCAGACCCCGGTCGATATCCCACGAGACCAGCGTCCAGTCGTTCTCCCGGGCGACTTGAGCGATCTCCAGCATGGCGTCGTCGTGTTCATTGGACTGGACCCAGATGCCGCTGAATGCAGCACGGACGTACTCCGACAGGCGCTCGCCGAGCGTCATGGCTTGCTCCAAATGATCAGAGGTGTCAGCAGGAGAGAGGGGGCCGTGGACGGGCACCACGGCCCGGAGATGATTAACCCGACTGCCGGAGGCCCTGGCTGGCCTGCTGCTGGCCTTGGTAGAACTCGGCGGTCATCTGCTCGGCGGTGCGCCGGCCGAGGGCCTGCTCGACGTACTGGCTGGCGATGCGACACTCGCCCCCGCTGAACCCCTTGGTCTCGACCCTGGTCTCGCCCTTGGGGCCGACGGTGATCTCGATGACCTTGCTCACGAGACACCTCCGGCGACCTGGATCACCAGCTTGATGGACCCGTCGGGGAGGGGCTGCTCGTGGACGGAGTGTCCCAGCTTGCGGGCCTCGATCTTGGCCTTCTCCAGGGCGTACGCCTGGAGGAAGGCGTCCAGGTGTCGCTGCTCGCCCCACTGGCCTTCGTAGTTGTCGTAGTCGATCTGACCGGTGCCGAGGTCCACGACGGCGTGGTAGTGCCAGCCGGGCAGCCTGATGAGCAGGCCGGTGGACTCGCCGGAGAAGAGTCGGATGGTCCCCTGGACCGGCTCGTCGAGGCCCAACCGCTTGCAGGCGGCCCTGACCGCCTCGGCGTCCCGGACCTCGGTCTTGATGGTGACGATGTGGCTCACTGTTGGTAGCCCCCGGGTTGCTGGTGCTCGTCATCCGCTGGGGGGCAGTGTCCGGATACGAGTTAGCCTCCGGAGAGGGTCGTTCGAGATGAGTTCTGGGAGGAAATGGTTCGCGTACTCTGCGGGCCTCGATCTCGGCTCTGGGAATCTCCGGCTGTTCCGTCCTCGGAACCGACGGCTGGATCAGGTCGGGGAATTCCCCAAGGCGCCCTCGCCCCGAGGGGTGCCCCGGCGAACGTGTTCCGGGCGTGCAAGCCCCCGACCGGCCGGCGAAGGCGATAGCCCTACCGGGCAACTTGTCAGATTGACAAGTTCGTGGCCTGCCAAACGAAGCCCGCCAGGGGTTGCGTTTGCAACACCTGGCCCCGCCGGGACCACATCGCCGGACCACCATGGTCCTCGGTCCCACGCCGGCCCCTTGATCCCGCCGCCCCTACTTTTCTACAATGTAGAATGATGGGAGGGGACGATGCCCGCTGACGACCTGCTGGGGACATTCGAGCAACTGGTCCTGCTGGCCCTGCTGCGGCTGGGTGAGGACGCCTACGGCATGACCGTCCGGCGGGAGATCGAGCAACAAGCCGGGCGGTCGGCCTCGCTGGGGGCCGTCTACGCCACCCTCGACCGCCTGGAGGCCAAGGGCTACGTCTCGTCCCGCTCCGGCGACCCTACTGTGGAACGCCGGGGGCGAGCCAAACGCTTCTTCAAGGTCGAGCCGCCTGGCCTGGAAGCACTCCGGCACACCCTCCAGGTCATCGAGCGGATGCGGGAGGGGCTGGGGGGCGCCGGCCAGCCGATCGGGGGCATGGCATGACCGGCACCGACCAACGGCCCCCGGACGACCCGGCCGGCTCATGGAGAGCCGTCCGCTGCCTGGTCCGGCTGGTCGCCCCGGAGGAGTGCCGAGAAGCGTTCCTGGGCGACCTGATCGAGGAATACGACGACTTCATCCGCCCGCAGGTGGGGCCGAGGCGGGCGGCGTGGTGGCTCTGGCGGCAGGCCCTCGGCTCCGTCCCTCCGTTGCTCCGGATGCGCGCCACTCAGGAGGTCCAGATGCTCAAGAAGACGACGATCCGCTCCCTGCTCGGCCTTCGCCTGGGCACCGAGACGTTCGACGCCCGGGTTGCCCTGGTGGCCTGCTCGCTCGCCGGGGTCGCCATCGTCCCCCTGGCGACCCTGGCCCTGCTGCGGAACCACGGCGGCCGTGCCGAGGTCCTCCTGGGGATCGGCCTGGCGATCGTGGCGGGCCTGATCTTCCTGACGATGGGGCTCATCATCCGCCACGGGGTCAACCGGTTGAGCAAGGTCCCCCTGCGCCGCCGCCGGGCCGAGTTCGCCTGCTACCTTGGCGGCGTCGGCCTGCTGATCGGCGGCTTCCGCGCCCTCCCGGCACTCGGGCTCAGCCCCGCCGGGATCGTCCTGGTGCTGCTCCTGGTCAGCGCCCTGAGCATCGCTTTGCTGCTGCTCGGGATGATGAGCACCCTCTGCTTGGCCCAGAAGGAATCGGCGTAGGGTAGCCTGTCCCTTGCCTTCCGACACCAACCTGAATCGCCTCTCCGATGACTTTCTCACGAGCCCTGGCTCTTGCCCGGCGGGCCGATCCACGAGGCTTCTTCGATAGGTGGGAGCAGATGACGGAAGCCGACCTCGACCGCATCGAACACGCCCTCGGCTTCCCGCTGCCGGCGTCCTACCGCCGGTTCATGGTCGAGTATCCCCGATGGCTCCTGGACAGGCAGCCGGCGTGGCACGACCCGGTGACCGAGTGGGACTTCGCCGACGACCCCGGGCGGGTCATCGAGTTCAACCGGTTCGTGCGAGATCAGGAGCCGGGCACGTTCTTCGACGACATCCCCTGGCCGGACGATTATCTGGTCATCGGCAACGAAGCCGACCAGAACTACTACCTGATCGACCGGCTCAGTGGGGAAGAGACGGTCTACCGCTGGAGCCACGAGGACGGCCGGCTCCAGGTGGTCGCCGGGTCGCTGCCCGAGTTCCGGGACAACCTGTGCCTCTGGTTCGAGGAGTGGAATCGGTCAGCGGAGCAGGACGATGGCTGATCTGTCATCTGCGCCCTTCAATAGCCTCCTGCCCCGAAGCCGAACAACCTCGCCGCATTCCCGCCCAGGACCTTCGCCTGTTGCTCGGCGGTCAGGTGCGTCAGGTACGACCGCAGCCGCTCACGGTAGGCCCGATACGACTCCGGGGTCGCCTCGGCGTTGAAGCCGCCGCCGTAGATCAGCCGGTCGGGGCCGTAGGCGTCGGTCAGCGACCTGTTCACCGGGGCGATGTCCCGGTGGGGATACTGGCCCCGCTCCGGAAGCGACGAGAGCTTCATGATGGTGTTGGGGAACCGGGACCAGCCGACCACGACGGCGTGCTCCTCCGGCGTGCCCTGGAAGGGCCGCCCCAGGTGGTCGATGATCACCGTCGTCCCGGGGAACGCCTCGATCAGCGGCTCGAAGCCGGGGGCGTAGCGGGGCTCGAAGTGAAGCTGCACCGCAAGGCCCAACTCGCCGATCTGCTCCCAGAGGGCCCGAAGCTCCGGGGTGCCGAAGGGCGGCAGCCGGTCGGGGGCGTAGGCGTGGATGCGGGCGGCGACGATCTGCCCCTCCCGGCGCCTGACCAGTGCGGTCATCCGGTCGATCGAGCCGGGCTCGTCGGCGAAGAACAGGCAGGTGCCCTTGAGCTTCTCCCCTCCCACGTCGACGCAGTGCTCCAGGTAGCGGTGGTCGTCCTGGTAGGGCTCGGGGTGGACGACGACGGCGTAGTCCACGCCCGCCTCGGCCATGAGCCGCAGCAGGCGCTCGGGCGGGGCCGGCATCTCCGGCTGATACGGTCCGTCGGGATGGTAGGGGAAGCGGGGGTCGTCCGGTCCGGCGAAGCAGTGCAGGTGCGTGTCGACCACGGGCGGGCGATCGTCGTCTTCCACGGCCCGGACGAGCCCGGACGAGGCCAGGAGCGGGGATGCGGCAGCGGCCCGGAGGAATTGGCGGCGGTGCATGGCGTGGTCCTGGGCGACGAGATTGCCGGTCGGGTCGGAGCCCTGACCTGAAGCGATCTGCCTAGCTTACCAGGCAGAAGCGGACGAGCCATGCCCCGGGGACTTGCATGGGAGCATTGGCTATGATGGAATCCCCGTAGAAGAGATCGGTTCTGCGTATCTGTTCAACACAGCATACCCAGGGGACCGCATTGGCCCTCGGGGGAGCGAATGCTCGCCCAACCTCCCGGGTACGACCCTCTGCGACCCTTGGAGGGGAGCAACTCCTGGCCTCGATGCGATATCTCCTGCTCCTTCCGATCCTCTTGGTGGGCCTGATCGTCGCTTTCCTAGCGACGGCAGGGTTGGTCGAGATCGTGGAGAATCGCTCGATCCAAGGTGTGGTCGCTCTGGTGATCTATGGCGGGATCGGCGTGGCCCTTCTCCTGGTGATCCTTCGAGGGGCCTCGGCCCCATGGTCTCCACGCATCCGGAAGTTCGACCTCGTTCTGGTCAGCCTCGGTTGCGCGGCCGTCCTGGCGGTCATCTATCTCGGGGTCAGGGCATTGGCGGAATTCTGATAACGGCGGCCGGCAAGGGATCAGTCGACATTGATGCAGACCGGTCGCTTGAGCCAGCACGTCGGCACGGCGATATGGTGAGGGGGTCGGGCGACACGCCCGGGATGTGAATTGGCCGAGATCGTTGCTCGCGTCCACGCCAAGGCAAAGGCGTTTGTCGATGCCCTGGAGGGCATGCCACGGGGAGCCCGCGCCCTGACACCCCGAGGCCACTTCGCACGAGACTACAACACCCTCCGCAAGCTGGCCTTGGATGCCGAACCCGAGTTGGATGAGCGCCTCCTGGGCAAGTACGTCCCCGTCCGGACGTTGGCCTCCGGCGAGGAGGTCAGCGAGGCCAGCTTCATCGAGATCGAGGTATACGCCCGGCAAATCATGGAACAGATGGCCTTGCTCCTGCCCTCCGGCGCTGCCATCCCATCCAGCGAAGGATCAGGTCGTAATCATCGAGACCTCCAGCCGCCGCCGAAGGCGGGGAAGCCCTGGAGTCGCGTCGAGGACGATGAGTTGGTCGACGCATTCGACGCAGGCCGTCCGGTCCGTGAATTGGCGAAGGCCCATGGTCGTACGGACGGTGCCATCCGCAGCCGACTGATGCGACTCGGGAAGCTCAAGCCCGAGACGGACGGCCCTGAGAATCCGATCCCCGTGCGGCTCGCCACGCCGGCCCAGGGGGATGCGGTTACCCCCCACAGCAGCCCGCAATGTGACCGGTCTCCCGAAACGTCAACCCTGGTCGCACGACCCGGCGAAGAGACGGACCGGGACACGATCGAATCCAGCATCCCGGTCCGGCCCTGTGCGCGGTGCGGGCGAACCATCCCCCCCGAGCGGCTGGAGGCGATCCCGGGAGCGGACCTCTGCGTGGACTGTCAGCTTGGCAGGGAATCCGAGCCGTCGAACCCCCGGGTCACGAATTACGAGTGCCCACGTTGCGCGAGCCACGGGCTCAGCGCTCCCATGGTCTGGCGCACGGCGCGTGACCCCTCGATCACCGGCTATTTCCTCGGGTGCAGCCGCTTCCCGGAGTGCCGTTATGTGGACAAAAGTTGATTGATTCCCGATCCACGTCCGGTGCGTGCGGGGCGCCTTGCAGGAGGGCCTGGGCGAGCGATTCCTCGGCCCGGGGGGGCGACCCGATGACCGGCAACCTCGCCATCCGGTCGTCGGATTCCCGATGTGAGGGGACCGACCCGCCGAACCACGGCTCGATCCGGGTCCTGGAACGGCTGGGCATGGCCCGGCTTCCCGGCGGGCTATCCAAGGCCCACGGAGTCCTCTACCATCGTCCCCGACACGAGGACTACCCGAGCGAGACCGAGGAGGCGACATGAGCGAGCGGATCATCCTGCGGACGGGCGAGGCCCTGGTTGAGGGCGATGAGGACCACCTGGCCGCCGAGCCGGAGGTCGTCATCGGCGAACTCGACGGCCCGGTCGGGCACGCCCTGGCCAACCTCATCGGCGATCAGGTCAAGGGGCACACCAAGGTCTTCGCCATCCTCAACAGCGACGTGCAGGTCCGACCGGTGACCGTGATGGTCTCCAAGGTGACGGTCAAGGACGCCAAGTACACCAACATCCTGATGGGCACCGTCCAGGCGGCCGTCGCCAACGGGGTGCTCGATGCCGTCCGGGCCGGCGACATCCCCAGGGACAAGGCCAACGACCTGGGCATCATCTACTCGGCCTGGCTGGACCCGGCGGTGACCGAGGTGGCGTCCCTGGACCACGAGGCGTTGTTCCGGGTCCACCGGGAGGCGACCGCCAAGGTCATCCGCAAGGCGATGCGGCACGAGCCGAGCATTGATTGGCTGCTGGAGAACCAGGACAAGGTGGAGCACTACTACCACAAGCTCGGGCTCGACGGGGAACTCTGAGGGGCTCGTTCCTCCTGGCCGCAGCCGTGGCCACGTCCGTCCCCCTGACCGACCTTGCATCGGCGGGGGATCAAGCGCCCCTGGAGGGCGTCCACCGGGTCGTCGTTCTTGGAGACAGAATCACTCACGTCGGCCTGTATGTCGCGTTCCTCGACTCGTATTTCTATTCGACTTCTATCCGTCCGACGGTGTAACTTCTGGGGCGGGGCAGCAGGTCATTTCCGAGCCCGTGATGGCATCGGGTCCACCGGGCGTAGCCGAGGAGCATGCACCATGCCACTGGTCCAGGTGAAGGTTATCGAGGGCGTCTTCACGGAGGCCCAGAAGCAGGAGATGATCCGCAAGCTCACCGACGCCATGGTCTCCATCGAGGGGGAGAACATGCGCGCCGTCACCTCGGTCATCGTCGAGGAGGTCAAGAGCGGCAGTTGGGGCATCGGCGGCAAGGCGCTCACGACGGCGGATGTCCGGGAGATCGCCGCCGGGAAGGCGCCCTCCGGGCCCGGCTCCTGATCGAGCGCGTGTCGGGACAGGGGAGCGGGGCCGTCGCATGATCGACCCATCCGCCTTCATCGCCGCCGGGCCGTCGTCCTCGGGGACGTTCACCTCGGCCGGGATGCGAGCGTCTGGTACAACTCGGTCATCCGGGGCGACACCGAGCGGATCGAGGTCGGCGAGGGGACCAACGTCCAGGACCTCTCGATGGTCCACGCCGACCCGGGCGTCCCCTGCGTCATCGGGCGTCGGGTCACGGTGGGGCACCGGGCCATCCTCCACGGCTGCATCGTCGAGGACGACTGCCTGATCGGGATGGGGGCGATCCTGCTCAACGGCGTCCGGGTCGGCAGCGGCTCGGTCGTCGGAGCGGGGGCGATGCTGACCGAGGGGACGGAGGTCCCTCCCGACTCCCTGGTTCTGGGCGTGCCCGGCAAGGTCGTTCGGCAGGTCGACGAGGCGATGCGAGGGCGGATCGACCACGCCTGGCGGCATTACGTGGAGGAGGCCCGGCGGCATCGGGACGGCGACTTCCCGATCGCACCTCCGACGATGAAGGGCTGATTCGCCCCGGGATGATGGGCCGCCCCCCGTCGACAACTGACCCCATTGACGCGCCCGGGACCCGGGTCATAGCATTCAGTTGGGCCGCTCCCGAGGGCTGAGCCGGGGCGGCCCACGGTCGATGCGTCGAAAGGAGGCGATACCTTGCCCGTAGGCCCCTTCACGACCTGACCACCAACAGGCGGTGTCCGCAGGCGGCGGCCCGCCTTCTTTCTTGCGCGGGGCCCGATGGCGACGGGTTGCCACCTGGGCCCCTGGCATCAGGTCACCGCCCCGAGTCGGCAGCCTGACGGATGACCGAGCGAGCGGGACCGGGGGCGGCTCAGATGGCCTCGACACCGACGGATTCCGGTGCGGGCGGCTCGGATGCTTTCGCCGCCTTGACCTTAGTCCTGGGCGGCTCGGCCTGACGCTCCGCGCACTGCGGGTGGATGCCGGCCCGGGAGTAGACGGGTTGCCGGCAGACCGGGCAGCGTGCCCGGGTCGAGATCGGCGTGGGGACGTGCTTCGGATACATCGGGCCTCCCGGTGGATGGGATCGAGGTCACCGAGGAAGCCATTCCAAAGGCAACCGCCGGAGGGATCGAGGAGCCCGAACGAGCGGGCTCCCCGATGGTCATCGACCAGGGGGGTGATCAATATCGCCCGCCACCGCCCCCATAACCGCCGCCGCCGCCGTAGCCGCCGCCACCCCCTCGGCCACGCCCACCGCCGTAGCCGCCGCCACCGCCACCGCCACGATCCTCACGGGGCTTGGCCTCGTTGACCGTCAGCCGACGCCCGTCGTGCTCCCGGTCGTTGAGGCCGTCGATGGCGGCCTGGGCCTGGGCCTCGGTGTCCATCTCCACGAAGCCGAAGCCCTTGCTGCGGCCCGTCTCCCGGTCTTCGATCACCTGGGCGCTCTGCACGGTGCCGAACTGCGAGAACAACTGCTCCAGGTCCGAACTGCTGACCCCGTAGGTCAGGTTGCCGACGTATAGCTTCTTGCCCACCGCTGCTCTCCTGGACGCGAACATGCCGGCCCTGCGATTCGTCCCGGGCCGGGGGGAACGGGGCTCAAGGGCGAGCCCGATCGGCGGGAACGGCGAGGGAGGAAGGCGGCAGCAGGTGTCGTGGACGGGCCTACTTCAGCTTGCTCGGTCGTCAGACCAACCGGGGGCCAGTATAACCGGGGGCAGGCGGGGGCGATACGAAGTTCGGCCATCAGGGGCGTCACCGGGTCGGCCGCATCCCGGCCCCGACCTTGCATGAGCGCCTCGCCCTGCGATCCCGATCATCCGCCCCATCCCGTCGAGGCCCCATGGACTTCTTCGACCCGCGCGAGCCGGCGAGCACCTGGACCCACGGCGCCGGATTCGTGCTGGCGGTGCTCGGCCTCCTGCTGCTCTGGCGGCGCAGCGGCGGCGACCCGGCCCGGCGGCTGGCCCTGACGATCTACGGCCTGTGCCTGGCCTTCTGCTATGCCGCCAGCACCCTCAACCACGGCATCGACCTGCCGGCGGATCGGCTCGCCGTCTGGGGCCGCCTGGACCACATCGGCATCTTCCTGCTGATCGCCGGTACCTACACGCCGCTGGCCTGGGGCCTGATGCGGGGCCGCTGGCGCTGGGGCACCCTGGCGAGCGTCTGGGCCGTCGCCGCCGGCACCTCGGCGCTGCTGGCCCTGGGGCTGCGGATGCCGATCCCGCTGGCCACCGGGCTGTACCTGGGGATGGGCTGGGGCGGCATCATCTGCTATGTCGAACTCGCCCGGGTCGTGTCGCACCGCGCCCTGCGACCGCTGGTCATCGGCGGCCTGTCCTACAGCGTGGGGGCGGTGCTCAACCTGCTCGGCTGGCCGGTGCTATGGCCGGGGCACTTCGGGGCCCACGAGTTGTTCCACCTGTTCGTGATCGCCGGCAGCCTGGCCCACTTCCATCTGGTCCTGACGCTGGTCGTGCCGTCCGGGCCGGGTCCTCGGGGAGTCTCGCATGATCTGGGTGCCGGGGTCACGACCTCGGCATCCGCTTGCCCCGCCACACCGGCTCACCGACACCTGACTCAGGCCCCGGAGCCCAGCCGATGAGATCGCCCAGATCATTGATCGTGTTGACTCTGGCCCTCGGCATGACCCTCGCCACGAACTTGGCCCCCGCCCAGGACCGCCGGGTGCCGACGATCCTGCCGCCGGGCGAGTCGATCCGGGTGGTCATCGACGCCGACTGCGCCAACGAGGTGGACGACCAGTACGCCGTCGCCCTGGCCCTGCTGAGTCCCGAGCGGTTCGAGATCGAGGGCTTCGTCGCCGCCCATTACGGCGACAAGGGGGGGCCGGAGGGCATCGAACGCTCGGCCCGGGAGATCGAGGCCGTGATGGAGAAGGCCGGCATGGCGGGGACGTATCCCGTCAAGCTCGGGTCCCACCCGCTCCAATACGGCAGCATCCCCACGGAGTCCGAGGGCGTCGATTTCCTCGTCGAGCGAGCCATGGCCGGCACGCCGGAGGACCCGCTCTGGATCATCGCCCTGGGGCCGGCGACCGACGCCGTGTCGGCCTCCCGCCGCCTCCAGGGCCGAGCGGACGGGGGCGATGTGCGGCGACAGGCGGCCGTCCAGGCCCAGCAGCGGGAAGATGCGGACCTCCCCGGCCACGCGCATCAACTCCAACGCCGAGGCGACATGGGTCGCCCCGCCCAGCCCCTCGCCCTCCCCGTACAGGAACAGGAGGTGGGAGACGAGGGCCAGCCGGAACGAGCCGTCGGCGAACGGCAGCCTCGGCAGGGCGGCGGCGAGGTAGCGCCCCGACCCCCGACGGCGCCCGAAGTCGTCGAGGAAGCGGCCCATCGCCGTGAGGCGATGTCGGCCCAGGTCGTCGGGATCATGGAAGCGGTCCCAGATGTGGCGCTCGGGCTGCCGCCTCACCTGGCCGATGATGGCCTCGTAGGTCTGCTCCACCCGGAGACGGATGGCGCCCGCCGGGAGGGCGTAGATCGGGTCGCAGGAGACGACGGCGTGGCCCGCCGCCGTGGCCTCGGCGTTGAAGCTGGCCGGGCCGTCGCCGCAGCCGAGGGTCCGACCCGGGAGGTCCACGCCCGAGAGGGAGAACATCAGGGCGTATTCGTCGAAGGACCGCCCCCACGGCACGATCTCCGAGAGCTTCATCCTGTCATCCTCCGGGGTCCCCGGCCTCGGCCCCTCCTCACGGGCCTCGTGGTGCGACGGCATCCCGCCCCGGGACCACGCCCTCACCCCGATCGGTCGCCCCGGCCGTGACGGTCCGGGGGTCTTGTCCCACCAAACTCCGACCTGCATACTGCCCCGAGACGGCGAACTCCGCTTCGAGAACCCGAAAGGCCGCCCCCCATGAAGCCGCTCAGCCTCTCCCTTCTTCTCTCCGCGCTCGTGTCCGGCCCCGTCCTCGCCGACGAGGCCGATCGGGGACCGACCCACCCCGAGTTCCCCGCCGAGGGGTTCCAGGTCATCTACGACGGCAGCGACCTCGACGAGATCGAGACCGAGGGGAACTGGAAGATTCGTGAGGACGGCTCGCTCGTCCTCGTCCCCCGCCCGGGTGAGGAGGGGTGGGAACGCTACGGCTCCTACCTGTGGCTGCCCGGCGAATACAAGGACTTCGTGGTCGATCTCGACTTCAAGTACGAGGAGGGCGGCAACTCCGGCCTCTACTTCCGGATCAGCGACGAGTCCGATGCCACCGCCCACGGCTGGGAGGTCCAGATATTGGACAACTACGGGCAGGACACGCCCCTGACCAATCACGACATGGGCGGCGTCATCGGCACCTCGCCCCCGCTGGAGAACGCCAGCCTAGAGCCGGGCGAGTGGAACCAGATGACCGTCGAACTCGTCGGCACCTGGCTGAAGGTCCTGCTCAACGGCACGCTCGTCCAGGACTTCGACCTGGAGGAGAAGAAGCCCGCCGACAAGGAACTCGCCGACGAGGGCCGGATCGCGATCCAGGACCACGGGCAGCCCTTCTCGGTCCGGAACATCCAGGTGAAGCGGCTCGATTGACGGGGCGTCAGCGGGCGGCATTCGATCGAACAGATCGCCTCACCGCCTGATGCATCGAACTTCCACTGCTCCGAGCAGGCGACCTTGGTTCGGTTCGTGGCCTGCACACGGGCAGGCCGATGGATTCGTGCTTCGACGTCCGTCCACGGGCGATCACGGTCGTTGGTGGAATCGCCGGATCGTCACCGGCCGGATACGAGACGGTTCCCTAGGGAGACGACAGCCATGCCCCGATCCCCCATCCTGCTTCCCGCCCTGACCTGCATGCTCCTCGCCGGCCCGGCCGCCGCCCAGGAGGCCGACCCGAACCGGGAACGCCTGGAGCAGTCGCCCCGCCACCACGAGTTCGTCCGCATCGACACCGAGGCGGGCCGCTCGGTCCGCGCCCTGGTCGTCTACCCGGAGGTCGATCGCCCGGTGCCCGCCGTGGTCGTCATCCACGAGAACCGGGGCCTGACCGACTTCGAGCGGGGCGTGGCCGACGAGCTTGCCGAGTCCGGCTACGTCGCCATCGCCCCCGACCTCCTGAGCCAGACCGGCCCGAACGACGGCGACACCGACAGTTTCGCGTCCGGCGATGCGGCCCGGGAGGGCATCTACCAACTTCCCCCCGAGCAAGTGACCGCCGACCTGGACGCCGTGGTGGCCTATGGCCGCTCGCTGGAGGCCACGACGGACAAGGTGGCCGTGGCCGGCTTCTGCTGGGGCGGCGGGCAGGCGTTCCGCCATGCCACGGACAAACCCGAGGTGGCCGCCACGTTCGTCTTCTACGGCACCGCCCCGGAGAAAGAGGCCATGAAGGAGATCGGTTCTCCGGTCTACGGCTTCTACGGCGGCGACGACTTCCGGATCACCGGCCAGGTGCCGGAGGTCAAGCAGGCGATGGAGGCGGCCGGCAAGGTCTACGAGCCGGTGGTCTACGAGGGGGCCGGGCACGGCTTCGTCCGAGCCGGGGCCATGCCGGATGCCGACGAGGCCAACCGGCGTGCCCGTGAACAGGCTTGGGAGCGCTGGAAGGAACTGCTCGGCAAGCTCTGAGCATCAGACTTGCGACAGCGAAGTTCAAGCCGGTGATCGGACCGGGGGATTCACCATCCGGTCACCGGCCAGACGGATGGCCGACGACCTCGGCGTGCCGGAAGCAGCCGACGAGGTGGTCGTTGACCAGGCCGGTGGCCTGCATCAGGGCGTAGCAGATCGTCGTGCCGACGAAGGTGAACCCCCGCCGCTTCAGGTCCTTGCTCAGGGCATCGGACTGCTCGGTGCGGGCCGGCACCTCCGAGATCGACCGCCAGGCGTTGCGGATCGGGCTCCCGCTGGCGAACCGCCAGATGTAGTCGTCGAAGCTGCCGAACTCCTCCTGGACCTTCAGGAAGGCTACGGCGTTCCTGACGGCGGCTTGGACCTTCTGGCGGTTGCGGACGATGCCCGGGTCGGCGAGCAGGGCATCGATCTTCGCCCCGTCGTAACGGGCGACGACCTCCGGGGCGAAGCCATCGAAGACGACCCGGTAACGATCCCGCTTCTTGAGGATGGTGTCCCAACTCAGCCCGGCCTGGGCGCCTTCGAGGACCAGGAACTCGAACCACCTCCGGTCGTCGTGGGTGGGCACGCCCCACTCCTCGTCGTGGTAGCGGATCGCCAGGTCGTTCCTGGCCCAGTCGCAGCGGCTCACGTGCATGTGATCATACCTCTGTGGTATCTGCCCAGTGCGATACCATCGGGAAGGATACCGGGGCGAGGCCGCCAGCGGGAGCCGAAGCAGGGGCCGTGGCGCCGTCAGGCGGTCTCCCGAAGGAACCGGAGCACGTCCTCCACAAACCGCCCCGGCTGCTCCCAGTGCGGCGAGTGCCCGCAGCGATCGTAGAGCAGCAGGCGGCCTTCCGGCAGCGACCTGGCCAGTTCCTCCTGCTCCTCCCGGCCGAAGATGCCGTCCTCCCGGCCGCCGATGACCAGGGTCGGCTGGCCGATCCGCCCCAGGAGGTGCCGGTCGTCGTCGTCCAGCATCCCGGCGAGTGCCGCCCTCCAGACCCGGGGAGGGACCCCGGCACTCGCATCGACGCACTCCTCGAAGAAGGGTGCCGGTACGGAGCCGAGGTCGAAAACGCAGGACGACTGGAACTCCTCGACGAAGGGCCGGGAGGCCGACCCGTCGAACTGCGCCACGCCGGCCTCGACCTCCCGGACCGCCGGGTTGTCCACCCGCAGGCCGGAGCCGACGAGGACCAGCCGCTCGACCCGATCGGGCCGCGCCAGGGCGACCCGCCGGGCGATGAAGCTGCCCATCGAGTGGCCGACCAGGGTCGCCGACGCGATCCCCATCCGGTCCAGGAGGGCGACCACATCGCCTGCGAACGCCGCCGGGGAGAGGTCCTCCCCGTCGTAGCGGGACTGGCCGTGCCCGCGCTGGTCGAGGGCCAGGCAGCGGCACGCCGGGGCCAGGCCGGGCAGGGTCAACCGGAAGGACCGCCACGAGTCGGTGTAGCCGTGCAGCAGGACGACGGCGTGCGGCCCGGCCCCGCACTCGACGTAATGCAGGGCCACGCCGGGCAGATCGACGGCCCCTCTGCGGTATGAGTCGGTCGGGGAGACGGCCCCTGTCGCCATGCTGGCCTCCGGAGTCCTGGGGGGACGGAGAGTGCTCGCCCCCGGGTCGTCCGGGAGGCACCTCCCCTTGCTTGGAGACCTGCGCGGACGGCAGCCCTGGGGACTCGCTCGACGGTGACTGGCGCCCGATGATTCTCTTGACCGGTGCCCCAGGGAGACGATCCCCTCCCATCGCCAAGACGCAGAGCGAAACGACGCCATGGAGAGGTCCAGGTGCCTGGATGCCTTCCATCCTCTGTATCGACCGGGGGATCGGGCCGTCAGGGTGGAACTGGACGACGATCGCCCGCCCGGTCACACGGCAGGGCTGCCACGGGTGGCGTCATTGGACGCTCGCCGGAGCCAATTCGCCCGGAAGACCACGAGGCCGACGAGTACAGAGACCAGGCCGCCCAACTGGGCCCCCCAGATCGAGCCCCCGACCCAGGCATACCGGAGCATCGCAGGATCATCCCCTGGGACCCCGATGAACGCATGCCGGTAGAACTCCGGGCTCAGCGAGGCCAGGCCGACGGCGGCGAGCCCGCCCAGGGCCCAGCAGATGAGGGCCGCCCCGACGATGCCGAGCAGGTGCTTGAGGGCGAACCCATAGGGGCAGGCCGCCCTCGTGACGATGCCGACGCCGACCGTGAACACCAGGGAGAAGAAGACGCCGGAGAGCAGGCCCTCGAAGATGTCCTGGGCGATGCTGGCGCGCCAGACATCCTCGACGCCCTGCCAGCCCATGATCGTGACGAAGTAGGTCGGGCTGACGGCCCCGTTCACGGCGTTCGTCGCCGCACCGAGCAGGCCGCCGGCGAGGACGCGGGTGATCAGGAGGCCCGCCAAGTCGAGGGGGCGCGAGGGCCCATCGAGTCCCGTCCCGGCACCATTCATGTGACCGATCCCCCGGCTCTCGGCCTCGAATCCGCACACCGATCGGGCCATCCAGCTTGGCAACCGCCGCCTTCGGGTCAGCCGGCTCCGGGGCTCGTCGCCGGGTGGGGGTGAGCAGTCCCACCGCGCCCGGCTCCGTGGGCATGTCAGGATCAGGTCCCCCGGCCCGTCGGCACCCGCAGGCGCCGCCGACAACCCGGGCACGGCAGGATGGTGGTGCTCGATGCCATGGCGTCGATCCCTGAAGCCGCCCCGGGCTCGTCCACCCCGGCCCGCTCATATCAACTCGTAGAACGACTCCTTGCCGATGTGCGGGAGGTATCGCTCGACCAGATCGGCCAGCGGCCCGCTGCCCCCCGACGACCAGAGGTCGATCCAGCCGTCGATCGAGCCCCGGAAGCACCACCGCTGCACCCGGAACGTCCGCTCGTCCTCGTCGATCAGGGTGAACCGCATCACCTTCATGTAGTTCCGGTAGCTGGGCGGCAACTCCCGCACTCCGAAGAACGGGAGGTCCATGTCGAACGTCACCCGCTCGGCATGGTAGACGACGATGTCCTCCCCCCGGACATCGACCATGCAGTTCTGATCGGGTGCGTACCGCTTCAGGCCGCGCTCGACCACGGCGACCTCGAACGGCGTGATGACCTGCGGCTGCACCTTCCGCAGGAACACCTGGGCGTCGGGGTTCTCGTAGATTTCGTAGTCCTCTGGGATCGCCTCGACCAGATCGCCCTCGGCGCTCTTGGAGAACCAGTACCCTGGCTTGCCGGTCCGGGTCGTGCCGGCGTGCAGATAGTAGGTGTCCCGGCGGCGGTTGACGTGGGTCACGGGCATGGTCGGGCCTTGCCTGCGGGCCTCATGGGCTTGATCCGATTCTACCCAGAAACAACTGAGGTCGGTGTCCGTTCGACCTCGACTCGACGGGACTCCGCTGATGTTCGCACGGGTCATCCGGTCGGTTCATCCCGACGCCCGACCGCAGCACTTCTTGAACTTCTTGCCGCTGCCGCAGGGGCAGGGGTCGTTGCGGCCCACCCGCCGCTCGGCTCGCTGAATCGGTGCCGTCACGCTCGGCCTGGGCTCCACCGGCTCCTCGGCCTTGGCCATGGCCCCTTTCAGCCGGGCGAACGGGTCGATCCCCCGGGCCTTCAGGGCTCGATACCGCCGATCCAGTTCCGCCATCTCGGCACGCTGCTCCTCCTGCATCCGACGCTTCCGCGCCCGCTCCTCCTCCCACTGCTCGGCCTCCGGCAACTCGATCCCTAACACCTTGACGACCGGCAGCAACGCCTCCTCCAGGCTGGCGTACCAGGTGTCGTAGCCCCCGGCAATCTCCCGCCGTACCACCTCGACGCCCCGCCCCGAGAACAGCCGGCAGAGCCCCCGGCACAGGCTCGTGCGGATCGTCGGGTCCTCCTCGGCCTCCAGCAGGGCGAGGATCGCCTCCTCCGAGTCCGGGTGCTTGATCTTGCCCAGGACGGTCGCCGCATAGAGCTTGAAGTGGAAGTCGGCACCCGGCAGGGCCGACCGGATCAGCCGGGATGCCTCGGGGTCGCCGATGAGGCCCAGCGCCTCCTGGCTGCATTCCAGCAGGTAGTCGGTGTCGATGCGGAACTTGTCCACCAATACGGGCACCGCCTCCCGGAGCCGCCTCGTCCCGGCCAGATCGACCAGGAAGATTTCGAGCCAGCCCTCCTCCGGCTCCAGGGACTTCAGCAGCCGGTAGATGGTGTCGCCGTCGGGCACGTCCCGGGGGGCCAGGGCGTCGATCAGGTCGTCGGCGTAGGCAAGGTCGATCTCCCCGACATGGTGCTTGTCCTCGGAGCGGCGGGCGAAGTCCCGGAGTTCCTCCCAGAGCTTCTCCCCGGTCCAGGACGCCAGGTCACGGCGGCGTTGCAGGCGGGGGACCAGGGCCCGATCGAAGTGGGGATTGCCCTGGATCACCGCCTCCCTGGCGGCCAGCAAGTCGCCGGGTGCCTGAACGATCACCCGGTTGAGGTGGCGGATCGAGCCCGGGTCTCTGGCCCGAGCGAGGTGGCCCAGGACGACATCGAGCGTCTCTTCGGTCAGGGCGAAGCGGTGGCCGAGCGAGAGCGCCCGAACGTCGCCCTCGGTGCCGAAGCGGTCGCAGGCTTCGAGGACCATCGGCACGATATCGGGGTCCCGGGACCAGCAGTCGCCGAAGTAGGCGACGGCGGCCTCACGGACCTCGGGGTCCTCGTGCAGCAAGAAGGGCTTGATCCGGTCTGGAGTCAGCAAGGGGCGCCTCCTTTCGTGCCGATCCGGTCCCTCGATCGGGGGAGGAGTCCTTCAGCCCCATTCCCCCCGGCCATGTCCATGAATCCATCGGTTGCCTGCGGCAACTACTGAGGTCGGCCCTCCGTTCGGCCTCGCCCCTGCCGGGGCGTGCCTCCCGGAGACCGACTCGGCGTGACCCGAGAGATGCTTGCACGGGTAAGGCAGGCCATCGACCTACTGGTTAAAGCCGTCGAGCGGCTCGTTGGCCGGGGCGACCCGGCGGGTGCGGAATCCCTCGATCAAGACCTCGATCACAGGGGGGAGAGTATTTGCGATATCATTCTCCTCCTGACCTCGCCGCAGAGCTTGCCGTGGCCCCCGCCCCCATTATATGGGGGCGGGGGTCGTCAGCACGGCAGGTTCGGCGAGCTTCAAGGTCTTGTAATTACAGCGTTTGGAGCTTGCCAAGGACCTCGGCAAGCTCTCCGCAAGCTCACCTCGCCGTAGGGCCTCGGCAAGCTCATCCGGCGAGGTCGGCCTGTCGGTTCTCGGCGGCATACTGCCCCGGCTCCAGCCACAGCCAGACCCAGTTCCGCTCCGGCTCCGAGTCGCAATACCTGCGATCGAGCATCTCGTCCACCAGGCTCCGTGCCTCCGTCCGGCTGATCGCACGGCCCTCGGCATCCTTGAGCGACCCCTGAAGCTGCTGGGCGAAGGCCCCGGCCTTCACGGCGTTCTCCCGGCCTACCGGCAGCAGGTGCCGGGCCTGGTCGATCCAGGTCGCGTGCCGATCCGGGGCCGATGACCCATCCCGGGCCAAGAGGTCCTCCAGCCGCTCCTCGTCCGTCTTGAGACTCGCGTCCACCAGCAGGCCGCCCCGCAGCGTGTACTGGAGCGGCGCGGGCGGCTCGCCGATCGGCCGCCCGAAGAACCGGATCGTCGAGAGCGGGGCCCCCAACTCCCGCTCGTACCCGATCATGTAGTCCACCGCCCCCAGCCAGTCCTGGTTGCCGGCGATCTTGCCCGCCTTGTTCGTGTGGTGGATCACCAGGACCGCCCAGCCCGAGCGCCGGGCCGCCCGCATCGGGCCTTCCAACGCCTTGCGGACCTGGGCACTGTTGTTCTCCCAGTTCGCGTCGTCCTCGAACAGGCCGTTGAAGGCGGGCCGGGCCGTGTCGATCAGCACCAGGCCCTCGTCGCACCCCGAGCCCCGGGCGGCGTGCTCGATCAGGGCCATCATGTCGTCGTAGGTCAGCGGCGCCAGCAGTTCCCGGATGCGGCGGGGGTCGAAGTAGTGGAACAGGCCGTTGGCCTCGGCCCAGTCGCCGCCCCGTGCCGCCATCGACCTACGCAGCTTGTCGTGGATGTACGGGACCGGGTTCTCGTAGTCGAGGACCAGCAGGTTCATCCGCCGGGTCGGGACGCTGCCGAGCCAGCGGGTCCCGGTCAGCAGGGCGGTGCCCAGGTCGGCGCAGAGGGTGGTCTTGCCGGCCTTGGGCGGGCCGACCAGGACGCCCTCCTGGCCCATGGCGATCCAGGGCGCGGCGGCGTAGCGGACGGCGGCCTCGGCGGCCAGGCCGTCGAAGCGATCCCAGTCGAGGCAGGACTCGATGATCAGCCGCCTGCGCTGCTCCGGGGCGATGCCTTGTCGTGCCGACGGGGAGCCGTTGCCTTCGAGGTGCCCCCGGATCGCCGCCAGCGACTTCTTGCCGCACGCCTCGCACCTGTAGCCGCTGGCCCCGTCCTCGTGGCGGTAGAAGCGGGCCGTCGGGTGAGTCCGGTCGAAGAGGCAGTGGTCGAGGAGATAGTTGGTCCAGCCGTCCTTCACACGCACCCGGGCGACCGGGACCTTCCAGGCCCGGAGTTGGTCGAGGAGCGGGTCGGCGGGGGGACTCGCCTGCGACCCCGTTCGGTCGCCGTCCGGGCCGTCCTCCGGCTCGGGGCCGATCCGCTCGTGGCCGTGGACTTCCGGGGGGACATCGCCCCGGAACATCTCCTCCAGCCGGCGTTGCCGCTCCTGCTCGGCACGGTTTCGGGACTCTCGTCCCCGGTGGGCTTCCCAGTCGTAGGACGCCTGCTGGGCCCCGAGGACCTTGGCGATGGTCGCCTCCCCGAGGCGTTCCCACTTGGCCAGGCGGTCCCCGACGCAGAGCCCGGAGGCCCGGAACAGCCGATCGAGCCGATCGGGTCGGGGGCCGGTCCAGAAGGCCAGGAAGCCCAGCAGGGCGAGGTCGGCATCGCTGTGCGAGGCGTACGTCCCCTCCCACCGGCCCTCCCAGAGGGCCTTGATCACTGACCCGTTGGCGGCGGCGAACGCAGCCTCCAGGAGTTCTTGGTCGTCCACGTCGAGGTCATCGGGCGGGGAGAATGCGGGGGAGACCGGATCGGCATCTTCGGTCTGTCGCTCGACCCGCCGACGGGCAGCCTCCAGTTCCTCGGCGAAGACGAGCCCGTAGACCTCGGTGAACGCCTCCTGCCGGTCGCCGACATCATCGGAGGAGCCCTCCCAGCGCTGCCCGGTGACGGTGAAGAACCGGGCCGTCCCCTCGCCGTAGAACTCGACCGCCCCGTCGTGGTACGCCTTCTTCTTGCGGAGCTTGGCCACGTCGCCGACCCAGGGGAACGCCCCCAGCAATCCCTCCAAGGAGCCGAGGAAGAACGCCTTCAGTCCCGTGCCGCTGGGGCTATACTCGGCGTAGCAGTCGAGCGTCCGGAGCAACGCTGCTGCCCAGGGCTTGGTCGAGCCGTCTGGCAGGACGCTGTCGTCGTCTGCGTCTTCCGGGACATCGCCGAGCGGAAGCGCGCCCATGAGGAACTGGACCGCTTCTTCCGGCTCTCGCTCGACATGCTCTGCATCGCCGGGTTCGACGGCTATTTCAAGCGGCTGAACCCGGCCTGGCAACGCACGCTGGGCTTCACGGTCGAGGAACTGCTGGCCGAGCCGTTCCTGGGCTTCGTCAATCCCGAGGACCGTGAGGCGACCCTGGCCGAGGTCCGGAGGCTCTCGTCGGGCGACGACACCATCGCCTTCGAGAACCGGTACCGCTGCAAGGACGAGTCGTACAAGTGGATTCTGTGGAACTCGACCCCGTTCCTCCACGAGGGACTGATCGTCGCCGTGGCGCACGACATCACCGACCGGAAGCGGGCCGAGGACCAACTGCGGACCCAGAACCTCCGCTTGCAGGAGGTCGCCCGCTCGGAGCGTCAGGCCCACGAGGCGCTGAAGCAGGCCGAGGTCCAGTTGGTGCAGGCCGAGAAGCTCACGGCGCTGGGCCAGATGGTGGCCGGGGTCGCCCACGAGATCAACAACCCCCTGGCCTACATCAGCAACAACATCGCCGTGCTCCGGCGCGACTTCGGCGACCTGCGCGAATTGCTGCGGCTGTATCAGGGGGCCGAGGCCATGGTCGCCGAGCGGTGCCCCTAAGCCCTGGCCCGCATCAGGGAACAGGCCGATCGGATCGACCTCTCCTACATCCTGGAGAACGTGGAGGGGCTGATCGACCGCTCCGGGGAGGGGCTCAAGCGGATTCAGGGGATCGTCAAGGACCTCCGGGACTTCGCCCGATTGGATTCGGGGGGGCTGTGCGAGATCGACCCGAACGACTGCCTGCGCTCGACCGTGAACATCATCGCCGGTCGTGCCGAGCAGCAGGGGGTGGAGGTGGCGCTGGACCTGGCCCCGTTGCCGCCGATCACCTGCGATCCGGGCAAGGTCAACCAAGTCCTGCTCAACCTGCTGACCAACGCCCTGGATGCCTGTCCCGATGGGGGCAAGATTACCCTGCGGACCCGGGCCGTCGCCGGGGGCGTGGAGATTCATGTCATCGACACCGGCCACGGCATCGACCCGGCCATCCGGGACAAGGTGTTCGACCCGTTCTTCACGACCAAGCCGGTCGGCAAGGGGACGGGGCTGGGGCTGAGCATCAGCTATGGGATCGTGCGGGAGCACGGCGGCGAGATCGCCGTCGAGTCGGTCCCGGGTCAGGGGACGCGCTTCACCGTCTCCCTGCCCTCGGCACCCCGGGGGGCGGTCCCGCCACCGAACCGGGCGATCCCAATGAGCAAATACAAGCGTACTTGAACTTCCGGGCGAACACCCGGTATGCCCGTCGGATGCCCCCGCACTCGGCGGATTCCCAGGCGGCATGGGATCAGAAAGAGAGACGAATGGCCAAGCTGCTCCACCGACCCGAAGGCCGCCGAGGAACCCTGGACGGCCACCTCTCCCGCATCCACGACGGCCTGGTGAGGGCGATGGTCGGGGCCCAGAAGGACTTTGCCCACGACACGCTGGGGTTGCCCAGGCCGGTCCTCAAGGCGCTGGCGGCGAGCCTGGTCGAGTTCGCCGAGGACATCCACTGCCAGGTCGGCATCTGGAGTAGCCTGGAGCGGCACAACCGGGAGTTCTTCGGCACGCCGCTGCCCTTCCTCACGGAGCCGGAGGTCGATGCCCCGCCGGGCGCGATCACGCCGGCCCGGGTCCGGCACCTCCTCTGGGTCCTCTACCCGCAGGCCATCCCCGACCTGATCATCGCCCCCGAGCACGTCGATCTGGTCCGCATGGCCGAGGTCGTCGCCGGGTTCCTGGGGGAACGGTTCGCCGACCTGCCGACGGACTCGGCCGTGACGCAGTTCCTCGGGACGCCCAACGAGTACGGCTGGGAGGTCAAGCGGAAGCTGGTCTGGCTGAGCACCCGGTCGTACCTCTTCCGCTACGCCTTCCAGCGCTACGCCGAGGAGCAGGGTGCCGAGCCCACGGACATCGGCATCATGGACGACTTCATCTGCCAGCAATGCACCGAATGGTCGGGGCTGGGGGCGCTGGACATCCTCGCCGACGTGCTCGACCTGCCCCCGGAACGGCGCGCCGACCTGCTCTCCTGGTCCGAGCGGCACAACGCCGTCTTCGAGGTGCGCTCGGGCAACAAGGACCGGATCGAGGTCCGGAACCTGATCAGCGGCGGCACCTACCACGTCCGCATGAACCTGGAGCGGAACCCGTTCCCCCGGGGCAGCTACGTCCTCGGCAGCCTGGTCCCCTGGGGCGGGGAATGGTACTGGTCCGGGCAGCAGAAGACCTTCAAGACGTTGAGCGCCAAGGAGATCGACGGGCTGAAGGAGGGCTATCGCAAGCTGCCGACCATCTACTACCGCTACAGCCCGGAGGACCTGGCGAAGGCGCGGGCCATGGTGCGCGAGCACTACGAGGAGTTCGTGGCCCGCCACGGCAAGGACTGGGTGGTCTACCCCGACGGGCTGGCGATGGCCGCCGACTGGCAGAAGGCGGCGAAGGAGAAGTTCGAGGCGTTGCCGCCCGCCAAGCAAAAAGCGCTGCTGAAGCGGCACGGGATGACGGAGTACGCACCCAGCTTCAGCCTGCCGCCGGACCTGCTGGAGGCCGAGGGCGGCATCGGGGTCTACTTCAACCCCGACGAAGGACAGGAGATCGTGGAGGGCTTCGACGAAGTGCTCTCGGGGCTGGCGAAGCGGGGCGTGGACCTGGAACCCGACGAGGCGGAAGCCATCAGGGGATGGGTCCTGAGCGATTCCATCAGCCCGGGGTTCGTGCGGCGGCTGGCCGAGCAGCACGGGGAGGAGTCGATCAAGGCGGCATTCCTGCTGTTCAAGCACCGGGAGGGCTACGCCCTGGACTACCTGCTGCGGCGGTACAAGGGGCGGTTCTACCGACCGAGGTATCCGACCCTGACGCTGGTGGAGTGATGGACCCAGGCCCGATGGCCCAATCGGGTGGGAGCGAAGTGGATGATGTCGGCGATGGGCCTCCTGAACACTTCATCGGGTCCTGTTGCGGGGAGGTCGTTGCCATCCACTTGTTCGAAAGGCCAGCAACAAGCCATGAGCATCAGGGACCGGAAATGCCTGCACCTGCACCCCGTCATTGACTCCAAACTGACCGAGATCGCCGGACCCTTGCCGGAGCCCCCCCCTTAGTTCAAGCCCTGGCTCCGGCTCGGGCCAGAATCCACATGGGGAGATCGCCTGCTGGTTTGCCAGGCGATCCGGGATTCCGGCTCCTTCGCTGCCGAGAGCGGCGACTTCCTGGTGTCCTGGGCCATCGAGGAGCTTGCCATCGCTGCGGAATCCGAACGGGCCGACGGCGTGGCGATGATGAATCGGCGGGAGAGTCGCCGGGCCTCGGATCGGATCGTTGCGGAGTTGCTGGAGGAGCACGGTGAAAGCGAGATGGCCCGGCGCTTCCGCACCGACCCCAAAAGCTATGCCCGCCGTCGTGAAGTGGGCCGCCGTTTCTTCTTCGGGGCGTCGGGATCGGAGCCCCCCGAGGATGCCGGATGGCTGGCGGGATTCGTTGAGGCCGTCTCGTCGGGCCTGCTGACCGATCCAGTGACCGGCAAGCTCGGAGTCCGGTATCGGGAGGAGGGCGGATTCTGGGAGATCAGCGTCTATCCGCTGCCGGCGGATGCAGTCGATCGAACGATTGATGGGCCTGCCCGATCACGGGGTCTGGCCTGGGACATCGAAATTCTGCGATCCCTCTTCGACCGCATTGATGGCCTGGGCTGGTATGCGTCCTGTGTCGATGAGGCCGAGAGCCCCTATCTCTGGCTCGAAGGCGGCTATCGGGACCACGAGGTCTTCCTCCGGTTGTTGCCGGGTAAGCCCGACCTCGTGGAACCTGGAGAGACTGACCGATGAGGGCCGGGAGGAGGCCGTCCGACGTTGCCCGTGGCGACTCCGGAATCGGACGACCGTGAGGCACGAACCCTGGATGGGGTCTCACGGTGGCAACTTGGGGTGTCGCCGGGAAACTTGGCGGGTCCTGGCCTCGTTCCTACCCCGTGAGATCGGTCGAGGGCCATCGCAATGGAATCGGCATGGTCGACAGGCTACCATCGGCCCCAGACCCGCCGAGAATCCCGGAGACCATCGAGATGCCCCAGCGGATCAAGCTCCCTCATTTCATCGTCGCCGCCCTGGCCCACATTCCGGCCCTCGCATTCTCGGCCCAAGCTGACGACCCGCCGCACCTCCCGCGCGGCTACTCCATCCCGCTGATCGACCTGGCCGACCAGGAGCATCGCCAGGTGGTCGTGGACCGGGAGGAGGGCCAATACCTCGGCCACCCGACCACCGTCCTGCTCGAAGACGGCCGGACCATCCTCGCCGTCTACCCCAAAGGGCACGGCCGAGGAGCCATCGTGATGAAGCGGAGCACCGACGGCGGGCTCTCCTGGTCCGACCGCCTGCCCACGCCGGAGAACTGGGCCTCCTCCAAGGAGACGCCCACGATCCACCGGGTCGTCGATCCGCAGGGCACGAAGCGGCTGATCCTGTTCTCGGGCCTGTACCACATCCGCATGTCGGTCTCCGAGAATGACGGGGAGACCTGGACGCCGCTGGAGCCGATCGGCGACTTCGGCGGCATCGTCGCCATGGCCAGCGTCGAGCGGCTCAGGGACGGCTCCTACATGGCCCTGTTCCACGACGACGGGCGGTTCCTGCGGGACGAGGGCGAGGTGACCATGTTCCGGGTCTACAAGACGATCTCGAAGGACGGCGGCCTGACCTGGGGCCAGCCGGAGGTCATCGCCGAGCACCCGGAGGCCCACCTCTGCGAACCGGGCCTGATCCGCTCCCCCGACGGCGAGCAGATCGCCGTGCTGCTGCGGGAGAACAGCCGCCGGTTCAGCTCCTTCGTCATCTTCTCCGACGACGAGGGCCAGACCTGGACCGAGCCCAGGGAGTTGCCCGGGGCGATGACCGGCGACCGGCACGTCGGCAGATACGGGCCGGACGGCCGGCTGTTCATCTCCTTCCGGGACACGACGCACGAGAGTCCCACCAAGGGGGATTGGGTCGGCTGGGTCGGCTCCTACGACGACATCGTGCAAGGACGGGAGGGCCAATACCGGGTGCGGCTGATGGACAACACCAAGGGGACCGACTGCGCCTACCCCGGCGTGGAAGTCCTTCCCGACGGCACCTTCGTCGCCACGACCTACGGCCACTGGGACGAGGGCGAGGTGCCCTACATCGTCAGCGTCCGGTTCACCCTGGCCGAACTCGACGACTTGGCCCAACACCTATCAGGCGTTGACACCAAGGAAAGCAATGCCCGGCGATCACAGGACATCGAGGCGTTGCTCTCGGGTCAGTTCCGCTGGGCCGTTACCGCCCCGATCGTGGCCCCCGCCGAGAGGCCCGACGATCCTTGCCACGCCATCGAGGACCCGACCGTGGTCCATCACGACGGCCGCTGGCACCTCTTCTGCACCATCCGCAGCCGCCATCGCACCCACCAGATCGAATACCTCTCGTTCACCGACTGGGAGGACGCCGACCGGGCCGAGCGGCATGTCCTGACGCTCACCGACGGCTACTTCTGCGCCCCGCAGGTCTTCTACTTCGCCCCGCACCGCAGGTGGTACCTGATCTATCAGGTCGCCGAGCCGTCCCGGAAGCCGGCCTTGCAGCCGGCCTTCTCCACCACCGAGGACATCGCCGACCCCGGCTCCTGGAGTGAGCCGACATTGGTGTTCGAGGAGCATCCGGAGAACGTCAACGCCTGGATCGACTTCTGGGTCATCTGCGACGAGGCCAAGGCCCACCTGTTCTTCACGTCGCTGGACGGGCGGATGTGGCGGTCGGCGACGACGCTGGGCGACTTCCCCGGCGGCCGGGATCGGCCCCGGGTTGTCCTCGAAGCCGACATCTTCGAGGCCAGCCATACCTACCGGCTCAAGGGGCTCGACCGCTACCTGACGGTGGCCGAGGCCCAGGGCGACGGCGGGCGGCGATACTACAAGGCATACCTGGCCGATCGGCTGGACGGCGGCTGGGAACCGTTGGCGGCGACCCCGGAGCGCCCGTTCGCCGGGCCGGTCAACGTCCGGTTCGAGGGCGAGCCCTGGACCGACTCGTTCAGCCACGGGGAACTGCTGCGGGCCGGCGTCGATGAGCGCCTGGAGGTGGACCCATCTGGCCTGCGGTTCCTCTTCCAGGGGGTCGCCGACGAGGATCGGCGGGGTAAGCCCTACGGCGAAATCCCCTGGCGGCTGGGCCTGCTGGAGGCGGTGCCGGGGCCGTGAGGAGTCGTAGGGCCGCAGGCCAATACCCTGATGGAGCCTCTATGCCGGGCGAGGTCAGCCGCCGGACTTCCGCCCCACGATCAGCGCCCGGTTGGCGTGAAGGTGCAGGCAGGCCGCCTCGAAGCCGGCACCCCGGAACCAGGCGAGGTGACCCTCCAGGTCGGCGGGCCGGTCGCCCTGATCGGCCAGGACATCGAGGTGCTCGGCATAGGTCCGACCCTCGGCCAGGGCGGTCCCATGGACCCGGCCCAGCCGCTCCCAAAGGGCCCGGTAGCTGGGGAACAGCCCCGGTGGCTCGACGGCGATGCGATCCAGCAGCAGGAACAGCCCGCCCGGCATGAGGGCATCGAAGACCCGGGCGACGACCCCGACCTTGTGCCGGTCGGCGAGGTTGTGGAGCGTCTGGACGCTGAAGACGATCGGGTATGGCCCCGATGGCAACTCCAGCGAGCCGAGGTCGGTCAGGTCGTGGCGGATGGCCTGGTAGCGGCCCCGCCAGGGGGCCAGCCGCCCGGCGGCCAGGCCCAGCATCGCCTCGGAGTGGTCGATGCCGACGACGTGGACCTCGGGGAGGCGCCCGAAGAGTGACTCCTCGACCCGCCCGGAGCCCATGCCGATGTCGAGGATGGCCGTGCCGGGTCGGTGCTCCTGCTCGATGATCGTCAGCAGGAGGTCGAGTTGCTCGGTGCGGGCCGGGTTCCGGGCCGCCGGGTCGGCGTCCCAGGCCCGCGCCGTCGCCGCATCGGTGAAGTCCTGGGCCATGGGTGCCCCGCTGGGCTGTGCGCCGTGGTCGATGTCGCCGTCACTGCCCCGAGCTTGCCTCAATCCGGGACGATGGCCCCCTCGTCGATCGGCTCGTCGGGCGTCTCCGGCGGCGGGGCCTAGGGCGCGATCGGTTCTCCCGGCCTCGGTTCGGCGGGCTCCTCGGTGTCGGCCAGCGGGATGTCCGGCGTGTCGGGCGAGGCGGGGAGGTAGACCGTCTTGCCCTCGGGGCGGTCCTGCGGCTCGTTCGAGTCCGGCATGGCTGCGGCTCCCCTCGGTCACGGGATGGGCAGTAACGCTCCAACTCCAGGATACGGGGCCGCCTGCCCGGTGCAACGGAGACCCCGGAGGTCCGACCCTCCGGGGAGATTGTCTCGTGGAGGCGTCCGAGACTGTCCCGTCCGATGCGATCCCCAGTCCGGACAGCGGCCAACCGGACTGGCCTTCAGGCCCCCTCCACCAGGGCATAGGTGCCGCCCATGTCGCGCCGCAGCTTGCCCCGGGCCACGAGTTCCTCCCAGACGCCGGCCGGATGCCCCGGCGGGGGCGTAATGCCGGTGATCGCCGACCTCTTCCCGCCGCCCCGGCTGAGCCCCGACTCGTCGTCGAGCCGGGTCAGCTTCAGCCGCTTCTTGAACGCCTTCAAGGCCCGCTTGAGTTCCTCGTCCGTCGCCATGGCGGCCTCCTCGTGGATCGGGGATCGGCAGCACAGTCGGGGGCGGGGCAAGGCCAAGGGCCGATCCCGGACCGTCACCGGATCAGCAGACCATTCCGGCCCGATCATCCCACCGCCGGGCTCGATCTGCCATCGGGTCGGGCCTGTCGTGCGAGGGGAATCCCGACCCGAGTCGTCCACCCCGGCCCGGTCGGGCTGTCGGCTCGCCCTGTTTACCCCTGAAATCGGGGACCTCGGACAATCTTCCCGGCGGGGCGACCCTTTCCGATCATGGCGACGTAGTATCCCCAGGTAGAAGAACGATCGAGCCTGCGACGTTGATCCTTTTGGTATCGCCCTCGCCTGCCTCCCTCGCCTTTCCGCCTGACGGGCCGCCTAGTCGGCCCCTTTCTCCCGGGACCCGGAAAGAGATCGTTGGGTCCCTCCGATCCGTTCGAAGAAGAGAAGCGCCTTGAAGAAGCTGTACGTCGGGAACCTGCCGTTCCAGGCCACCGGTCCCGACCTCGAAGAGTTGTTCGCCGGGTTCGGCGAAGTCGCCAGCGCCCAGGTCGTCGAGGACCGGGAGACCGGCCGCAGCCGGGGCTTCGGCTTCGTCGAGATGGACGACGCCCATGCCGCCCAGGCGGCCATCGACACCTTGCACGACCACGAGTACGGGGGCCGTCGGCTGACGGTCAACGAGGCCAAGCCCCGTGAGGCCCGTGCCGGCGTCGGCGGCGGCTACGGCGGCGGTCGTGGCTACGGCGGCGGATACGTTCGGACCTACTGACCGATTTCCGCCTCCTTGAGGTGAATGACGGGAGGGCCATCGAGCATGACCCTCCCGTTCTTTTTGCGCCGAGTCGCCCACCTCTCCCCGCTCATCCCCCAGCCTCGGCCTCATCCCAACCCCGACCTCCCAGGGCCGCCGTCGCCGTGTCATGCACCGGCGTCTCGACCCCGGAGAGCCTCCCCAGACGGGAGACCGCCCCGCTGAGGTCGTCGATCTCCGTCGGGCCGCCGGCCTCCACGTCCAGCAGCAAGCTCGGTTTCATGTCCGGGGGCAGTGTCCCGAAGAACCGCAGGATGCTCTCCTCCTCCCCCTCGGGAAGGGCCACGCCCCGGGCACGGGCCACGGCCACCGCCTCCCGCACCAGCCGCCCGATCAGCAAGCGGCCCGGGGCCGTCTCCCACAGCGGGCCGATCGGCGAGCGGGCCAGGCCGCAGGCCGCCGCCATCGAGGCGATGAAGGCGAACTTCCGCCACACCTCCACGGCGATGTCGCCGCTGACCAGGGCCTCGGCCCCGGCCTGCCGCAAGGCCGAGGCGATCCGCTCGGCCCGCTCGGAGACCCCGCCGGCCACCTCGCCGACCACGACCCGCTGGAGCGTGCTGTAGCGCTCGACGACGCCCGGCCCGACCCTGGCGGCACTGATGGCGGTCAGGCCGCCGAGCACGCTGTCGGCGGGTACGCCGAGCTTGACCAGCCGCTCGACCACCTCGACGCCGTTGAGCAGCGGTAGGACCACCGCACCGTCCTCGGCCAGGGCACGCGCCGCCGGGGCGACTTCCGGCAGGGAGTAGTTCTTGACGGCGACGACGGCGTAGTCGGCCCGGCCAAGGGCCTCCGGGGCATCGGTGGCCTGGACCGGGGCGGTGAAGGCCCCCTCCGGCGTGCGGACCTCGATGCCCCGCCGTCGGAGTGCGTCCAGGTGCGGCCCCCGGGCCAGCATGACGACATCGTGGCCGGCGCGGGCCAGCAGGCCGCCGTAGTAGCCGCCGACGCCCCCGGCCCCCAGGATGGCGATCCTCATCGTCCCCGCCCCCTCCCACGACGCCGACCTCGGTCGGTTGAACCGCCCCCGGGCAAGGCCACCTCAGCGACCCGGATCACGCCCGGCCCTCGGCCCCGTTCCGATCCCGCTGGGAAATCGAGAGAGGGGCACCGCCAGCCGGGAGTCGATGTCCCCCTCCGGCGGGGCCCGCTATCATACCCCTTTTGGCCCCCCGGACCGAGGCATGGGGGCGAGACGCATCGACGCTCGGGGAGATGGCCATGATCGAGTCGAGGAGGTGCGGGCGGTGGGCCGTCCCGGTCCTGGCGAGTCTGTTGCTGCCCACCATGGCGCTTCCGAGCCACGCCGACGATGGCCCCGAGCCGGAGCAGCGGCGGGTGCTGGTGCTGACGGACATCGGCAACGAGCCGGACGACTCGCAGTCGATGGTCCGGTTCCTGCTCTACACCAACGAGTTCGACGTGGAGGGCCTCGTCGCCACCACCTCCACCTGGCTCAAGGACCGCATCAACCCTGAGATGATCATCGAGCGGGTCGCCGCCTACGGCCAGGTCCGGGAGAACCTGATCAAGCATGCCGACGGCTACCCGACCGAGGCATCCCTCCGGGAGCGGATCAAGGAGGGGCGAGCCGAGTTCGGCATGGCCGGCGTCGGCGCGGGGAAGGACTCCGAGGGCTCGGACTGGATCATCGAGGTCGCCGACCGGGACGACCCCCGGCCGCTCTGGGTGCCGATCTGGGGCGGGGCCAACACGCTGGCCCAGGCCCTCTGGAAGGTCAAGCAGACCCGAAGCCCCGAGGAGGTCGAGCGGTTCATCGCCAGGCTGCGGGTCTACACGATCTCCGACCAGGACGACGCCGGCCCCTGGATGCGGGAGACGTTCCCGGACCTCTTCTACATCGTCAGCCCCGGCTGCGACTACGCCAGCGCCACATGGTCCGGCATCTCCGGGGAGAAGCACTACAAGTTCGAGGGGCCGGACTTCTCGCTGGTCTCCAACGACTGGATCGACGCCAACGTCCAGCACGGCCACGGGCCGCTGGGCAAACTCTACCCCGACACCGCCTACATCATGGAGGGAGACACGCCGTCGTTCCTGTTCCTGATCCCCAACGGGTTGAACGCCCCGGAGCACCCGGAGTGGGGCGGCTGGGGCGGGCGCTACGAGGAGCAAAACGGCTTCTACACCAACACCGCCGATACGGTCGTCGGGTCCGATGGCAAGGCTTACACCACGGGACAGGCGACGATCTGGCGCTGGCGGGAGGCGTACCAGGACGACTTCGCCGCCCGGATGGACTGGTGCGTCCAGCCGCATGAGGAGGCCAACCACCCGCCCGTGGCAAGCCTGGGGCACGCCGAGGAGCTTCACGCCAAGGCCGGAGAGGTCGTCCGGCTCGACGCCGCCGGCTCCTCCGACCCGGACGGGGATCAAATTTCATACGAGTGGATGTTCTACCCGGAGGCCGGCACGTATCGGGGGCCGCTGGAGATCAAGGACGCCGACAAGGAGCAGGCCCGCCTCACGGCCCCGGGAGTCGAGGAGCCGCATGTCGCCCACGTCATCCTCAAGGTGACCGATGACGGCACGCCAGCCCTGACCCACTACCGGAGGGTGCGGATTACCTTCGAGCCGTCCGGCAGCAAGGACCGGCGTTGATCCTCCCGACGCAGGCGGCATCATGGCGAGCCGGCAGGCGTGATCGCCCCGTCGTCGGGGGCGACGAATCCGCACGCACCAGGACCTACCCTCCCATGGCAATCTCTCGCTCGAATGGCTTCGGGACCGTCGCCTTCTGCCTGGCCGTCCTCTGTCTCCTCGGCAGCACCGCCCCGGGCCAGGCGTCACGGAGGAACCCGCGCACCACCGACTGGGGTCAGAACCAGGAGCCGACCGTCGGCGACTGGGGCTTCGACCGCCCCGGCTACCCGCCGGGCCTCTATGTCCACGGCATCACGGTCAAGCAGGGCGAGGCGGTCACCAACCCGGTCATCTACGACAACGATGTCTACGACGACGTGTTCGACGACGAGTGGGCCTACGCCATGGCCAGCCTCGGCGAGATGGACCTCACCGGCCTGATCGTCACGCCGGTCCTCACCGACTTCTGGGGCTTCTCGAAGCCGGAGTGGACGCAGACGGCCCTCGACTCCCGGGCCAACGCCGAGGCGTCCGGCATGCGGATGGGCCGCATCCCGCCCATCACCGTCGGCACGGAGGCCGAGAGCGAGCAGGCCGGCGAGCGGAAGGGCTCGGCGGGGGCACGCCTCTACGTCCGGCTCATCAACGAGCAGTTCGAGAAGGACCCGGGCCGCCCGCTGATCGTCAACATCGGGGGCCAGGGCGCCACGCTGGCCTCGGCCTACACGCTCGACCCGGGCATCGCCGGCAAGTGCGTCGTCTACCACACCGACCTGAAGGTCTACAACGGGCACTACCGCTGGGCCTCCGAACTGGTGGCCCGGCACTTCCGGGTGGTCAGTTGGGGCGACGACCACTGGTGGATACCCAAGCCCTGCCAGGACCAGTGGCGGGTCCTCCCCCGGCCCGAGCACTGCGAGGCCGAGGACAACGGCCCGAGCAGCGGGGAGTGGCGTCTGCTGACCGACCTGGGCGTCCCGCTGCTCGACTACATGGTCCTCCAGTTCCGCAACCGCCCCGAGTACAGCCCAGGCGAGCGGAAGGCGGATGGCTACCTGGACGGGACGTTCATACACGCCTGGCTGCCGGGCCTGTTCGCCGACGCCGCCTTGATGGAAATCCGGGGCGGCGAGGTGCTGCACGTCACCTCGTTCACGCCCGAGAACGAGCGGCGGGCCAAGGAGTTCACGATGGAGGTCCTGCTGGACCCGAGGGCCTACGGCAAGGAGCGATGACCATGGACCATCTCCTCCGGCTCCTGCCGCTGCTGGCATGCCTCACGGGCCAGGCTTCGGCGGCCGACCCGCCCGATCGGCCCCGGCTGGTCGTCCTGACGGACATCGGCAGCCTGACCGCCGGGGTCGCCGAGCCGGACGACGGCCAGTCGGTGATCCGGCTCATGTTCTACACCAACGACTTCGACATCGAGGGGCTGATCGCCTCGTCCAACCTCGGGCACGGGCAGCGGGTCCGGCCCGACCTGATCCGTCGGGTGGTGGACGCCTACGGCGAAGCCCTGCCCAACCTCTTGCTCCATGACGATCGCTATCCGCCGGCCTCGGACCTCGCCGGGATAATCAAGGCGGGCCGACCGATCGCTGGGCCGAACGTCCCGGTCGAGCAGAGCGTCGGAGAGGGCAAGGACACAGAAGGCTCCGACTGGATCATCGAGGTCGTGGACCGGGATGACCCCCGGCCGCTCTGGGTCCTGATCTGGGGCGGTTCCGCCGACCTGGCTCAGGCCCTCTGGCGGGTGCGAGCGGATCGGAGCCCCGAGGACCTCGACCGATTCCTCGCCAGGCTCCGGGTCCACTCGATCGGCGACCAGGACGCGACCGGCCCCTGGATCAGGGACGAGTTCCCCGGCCTGTATACGATCATCCAGCGGCGGGCCTATCGGGGCATGTACCGGGGCGGCGATCCGGAGTTGGTCTCCTCCGATTGGGTCCGGGAGCACATCCACGGCCACGGCCCGCTGGGCGACCTCTACCCGGACTACGACGGTGGCGACATCTGGTCGAGGACGCTGGGCAGGGTGCGGGGGATCAAGGAGGGGGACACGCCGTCGTTCCTCTCGCTGATCCCCAACGGCCTGGGCGACACCGAGGACCCCTGGCTGGGAAGCTGGGGCGGCCGGTTCGAGGGCGAGGGGCACCGGCTCGCCGACGTGGCCGACGCCGACCTGGACACCTCGGGAGACCCCGACCCGAGGATGTCATCGGTCTACAGGTGGCGCCCGGCGTTCCAGGCCGACTTCCGGGCCCGGCTCGACTGGTGCGCCGAGCCCTACGAGCAGGCCAACCACCCGCCGGTCGTCCGCATCGCAGGCGAGCGGGATCGGTCCGTGTCGCCCGGAGGGGTGATCACCCTGGACGCCGGGGCCTCATCCGACCCGGACGGCGACGAATTGAGCTTTGCCTGGTCGGTGTACCCGCAACCGGCCGACGCCGAGGCGATCCCCATCGAGGACCTGGGATCGGGCCTGGCCCGGCTCACGATCAACCCGGATGCCTCGGCGCGCACGATCCCGGTCCTGCTGACGGTCACGGACGACGGCGATCCGCCCCTGACCCGGTATGGGCGGGTGCTGGTCCGGGTCGATGAGGGCGGGGATTCCCGTCCGAGGTGAGCGTCGGGGCGTCCCGACACTCGGAGACCCCCGATCGGTCCTCGATCACCGTCGGACTTTTTGGATTCACAAAATATTGGATTGAAATCGGCGAAATCCGGACGATAATGACGTTCGACCGAGCCCCATCGTGGTGGCTCCTGCCGGTGCCCGTGGGAGTTCAGCCATGGCGATCGTCCCCCGCATCCTGGCCGTCGAGGCGGCCCTGGCCGCCATCCTCTTCACCGCAGCCGGGCGGATGGACCTGCCCTGGTTCTGGGCCGTCCTCGCCCTCCACGCCACGCTGATGGCCGCCGGCATGCTGGCCATCGACCCCGACCTCCGGAAGGAGCGGCTGCGACCGGGGCCGGGGGGCACGAGCCGCCGGGTAAGGTTCTTCGCCCTGCCTCTGGTGCTGGCCCACCTCGTCGTCGCCGGGATGGATGTCGGGCGGTTCGGCTGGTCCGGGCCGATGCCAGTCGCCGTGCAGGCCGGCGCCCTGCTGGGTTACGCCGCCGGCATGGGCCTGTCGATCTGGGCCATGGCAGCCAACCGGTTCTTCTCGCCGGTGGTCCGCATCCAGGCCGAGCGGGGGCACCACGTCGTCAGTTCCGGCCCCTACCGCTTCCTGCGGCACCCCGGCTACACGGGCCTACTCGTCGGGACGGTGTGCGGGGGGATCGCCCTGGGCTCGTGGTGGTCGCTGCTGCCGCTGGTGCCCCTGGTCGCCCTGTTCCTGCACCGCACGGCATTGGAGGACCGCTTCCTCCGGGAGGGCCTGGTCGGGTATGCCGACTACGCCCGGCGGGTGCGCTTCCGGCTGGTGCCGGGGCTGTGGTAGACGAGGGACCCGGGGGGCGACTTCCGATTCAGCCATGCTCGGCCCTTCGGCGTCCGGCCACCGACGGTTGGCCGGGTTCGAATCGGGCTCCGACGATCGACGGCCCGGGAGGCGGGGATGGGATACTCCACGACCCTCTACGGAGTGGACTTGGAGCGGCTGAGGACCGCGCTCGGCTCGGAGGACCGTGCGTTGCTCGCCCGGATCAAGGAGGCCGAGCGGGACGAGTTCGAGCGCAGCGACGACTGGTTCGACGAGGACAGGCTGACGCTGGCCCAGGCCCTCGACGACCTGATCGAAGGCCGGGTCAGCCGACCGGACTGCGGCTTCCAGTACGCCTATGCCCTGGAGCTTCTCTGCCGCTGGCTCGGGGCCGAACTGCCGCACGACGACCTGCTGGGCTCCCTGGACGACCTCGAAGTGGAGACCCTGCTGGAGCGGGCGAGGCTGCCGGTGGAGATACCGACGCCGGAGGACTTCCCCGTGGTCAGCCACCTCACTTCGGAGGAGGTCCACGGCGAACTGGTGCGGCTCTCGGCCATCGACCTGTCCTTCCCCGAGGACGAGGACATCGAGGAGGCCCGGCACGCCCTCGTCAGGTGCCTGGAGGCGGCGCGCAAGCGGGGCGTCGGGGTCGTCTCCTTCTACTACTGATCGAGGTCGGCGGCCAGGGCATCTCGGGCCGGAGCAGAAGGACGGCATCCGGGTCGATCACCTGGTCACTCCGGATTTCGCCCCGAAGCTCGATTCCGCCCGGCCTCCTCGGGCGTCACCCGGCCCCGCCAGCCCAGCCAGCGGGTCGGTCGGCCGGCACCGCTCACCTCGCCGGACTCGGCGACGGTACGCCGGAGGTGCTCCACCAGCGGTTTACCCTCGAACCGCACCTTTCGGGTGCAGTCGCAGTCGTTGCAGGCCGGGTAGCCCTCGCAACGGGCGGGGCTGCGGGCGTCGGCGACCACGATGTCGGTCAGGTACGCTTCCAGGTAGGGCAGTTCCTCCTCCATGGCGACCCCGTAGGACTCCCGGCAGTAGCAGACCTCGACCCAGCGGATCGCCCCGCTGGCGTCCACCCGGCCTCGCCGGAGCACCGCCCCCAGGTCGCCGTAGGGGAAGCCGGCGCCGAAGGAGCCGTCCTCCAGGGCGGTCAGCAGTTCGGCCCGCTTGCCCGGCCTGACCCGGGCCGAGATCAGATACCGCACGTCCTCGACCTCCTCGGATGATCGACCCTCCGGGGGATTCTATGGTCCGAGCATATCCCGCTTCACTTACAATTCACTGGATAAGCTCGATCAACAGGTCGAAATGCTCGCTTCCAGACGATGCCTGCCATGACACCACTAACCCGGCCCGAAAGACGGTGGGTCGATAAGGTCTGTCGGCGAAGGTCACTCCGCACAGGGCAATTACACGATCCGCCTGTTCGATATCCGCGCAGGCTCCTCCGATTCCCGCGCCCTTTCTTTGAGGCGACGTTGGAATTCTTCATTCACAGCTACTTGGGCGGGCGTCTCACTGGGAACCTCGGCCTTCCGTCGTGGCCTGCCTCCGATGGGGTCCCGGGGGACTAGCTCCTCTACAGGGACTTCTTCCAAATCTCGTGGAAGCAAGACCTCCAACCGGAGGAATACCATGAGTTTGCACGCGCATGAGAAGCTGAGGTCCCTCTCCCCTTTGGCGTATCTGGAGATTTGAGGGACGGACACCCCTGTCCCCCTGCTGATGTCAGCGTAGGTCCGCTCCCCAGCGCAATAGGCCAATATCGCGCGACGGAGGAGGGCCGCTGCACCTGCATCCTTGGAGTTGTGGCTCAGGAATACCGCTCTCTGGTCGCCCATCGGGACTCGTCTCGTCTCGACCTTTGCTCCAGTGAAGAGTTCATCCTACTAAGAAACCTAACCAGAAGGCAATTGCATCCCACGCCAAAGCATAGTGTCCAAAAATCTCATAGTCCGGGGCGAGATGATTTTGAGGAACGTGTCCTTCCGGTTAGCTTTCCCATCGGTTATGATTTTTTCTCCGCTCAGCGAGAGTTGCGGTGATCGTCCACGAGATATTACTCGTGGAGCCCTTACCACTTCGAAGCCCGAGTTCCTTACGTCCGAGGGCGCCGACCCTGAGCTAGTTTGTCAGCATGGGTGCTCTCTCGAATCGGTATATTCCCCGTGGAGTGGACCGATGGCCAAGAAGAAGAAGCGGACCCAGGGGGGATTCCAGTCCTTCGTCACGATGGTCCTACTGGAGGAACTCCATGACCCCGGGCTGGCCTCCGAGCACCTGGACACCTTCCGGCAGGCCGTCCTCAAGGCCGTCAACGACCTCCTAGAAGAGGAAGAGGACGAGTACGACGAGTGCCTGGACATCCGAGACGTTGCCCGGGAGGCTATCCTCCAGGTCGCCGGGGACCTCGACGACTTCGAAGAGGAGGCCGAGGAGGACCTCTACGAATGTGGGGTGTGCATGGAGGAGTTCGACGCGAACGAGGAGGAGCCCCACGTATGCCCCGATTGCGGGCAACACTATTGTCAGACCTGCGCGCGGATCGACACCGGTCAAAAGACGTTGTGGATTGTCTGCTCCTGCAAGGAGGAGGCGGAGGAGGACCAATAAGGACGCGCCACAGTAATACCGGATTGCCTGGATCACTCTCATTTCGTGGGCTGGGTGCCTGGGGCAGTATGCCGCAGGCACCCAGCCGAAGGGGCAGTCATCCAAGATATTTGGTATTAGGAAGCTCACCCTGGGGGCATGGAGGTTTTCAACCCCTTCAAGGACTGGGCCTTGCCGCTGCCGCAGCAGAGGTCCAGCCAGGCCGCTCCATCTTGCTGCCTCGTGGCAGACTTGAGGAAGCCGACGGGATCGAACCGCAGTTCCCGGTGGTAGCTGTTGGAGCCGGCGAGGTCCCGCTCCTGGTTCATCCGGCAGTTGGCGACGACCGCCGACCGCTCCAGTTCCTCGTCGCTCAGCAGACCCATGGTCGCAGACCCTCAATTCCCGGACTCTCGTCGGCGGGGGCATCGGGACGGTATCCCTTGCGGGGCTACGCCCCTCCCAGGAAGTACCGGTTCGCCGCCACCAGGGCGACGAAGTGGAGGTACTGGTCGAGTCCGATCGTCGTGAAGAACCCCCGCATCATCCCCGTCGGCACCTCTGCGGTTCAGTAGTCGTCGAAGCGGGCCTTGTCCTCGCCGCAGTGCCAGTTGCCCCACTTGGCGACGGTCGGACCCCCGGCGGGCACGGTCGTCCCCCGGTCGGAGTAGCCCCTGGGGATGCCGCCGAAGCGGGTCACCGCCAGCGCCCGGACCAGCCCGGGGAGCCTGATACGCAGGTCCATCATGCCCCGTGCCCCGGGCAGGCGCGGCCCGCCCCAGAGCGCCAGGGCGGTCAGGGAGTCGAAGTCGTCGCCGAAGATGGCGTGGTAGACGACCCGCTCGACCGAGACGAAGTGGCCCATGAAGCGGGGGTGCTCGACGAGCAGCCGGCCCCGGTCCACCCGGATGCGTGGCAGGGTCTCGAAGGCCAGGACCGGGCGGTCGAGGCGGCGCCGGAGTTCGGCGGTCTCGGGCGGGTCGAGGCCCACGAGCAGCAGCGGTTCCACGGACATGCTCCCCTGCGGCGTGGCGAGGCATCAGCGGGAAATCGAGACCCACCAGCGGGGTGATCGCCCTCGCTACTTGGATGCCCCCGGCGATCCTGGGGTTCGGGAATGGGACCGACCGAGCCGGGTGGTCTCCTCGATAGCCCCGCAAATCACATAAATGACCGTTGAAAATGTGTTGCGCGAAGTGTTGCGCTGACTCAGCAGGACTCGCTCCGGCTCACTGCCGCTCACCGCCGCTCAGGGGCGTGGCGCCCATGACGCAACTTATTGTGGTATTGCGTGTTGCTTCCTATAGCCTTGAGGCGACACGGACTTGCGTTCGCAGATCGAAAAATGGGAATATCTTACTCTTAATCAGCGGATTGAAGGTTCGAGTCCTTCGGAGGGCACTCAGCAAGCAGGCGTCAGATTCCGACAGCCGACGCCTAGTTCGGCTGTCGGAGATCACAACAGTAGGCGCTTCCTCAACGGAGCCAGGCGTTTGCACTTCTTCCAGCAATAGAACCGTGCGAGGGCCGTGCGCCTCAGCCAACGCTCCCGGTCGCGGGCGATCCGCACCGGCTCGTCACACCGACACACTGACCGCAGCAACGCCGTCAGGCCGGCGCGCACCTGCGGCGCCGTCAACGCCGACGCCCGCTTTTTCCCCCGACGCGCCTCCTGAGCCAGGATCCACGCCGCGATCAGCGACAACGCCTGGTGGTGGTGCCAGCCCGTGTACGTCCGCACCTGGGACTCGGTCTGGCCCGCCTCGCCCTTGCCGCGCGGTAGGCGCTCCTCGACCCGATGGCCTGCCCGCGCCACCGATCCTGCTGGCGAATCCGAGATCGACCAGCGGGTGGGGCTTACGCTACGTCCCAGGGGAATCCCACCCGGACGGAGCCCGCACATGTCGCTTCACCCACGGCCGATCGGATCGGTGCCCGAGGAGGCCGCCCGCGTCGCGCACGCCGCCTTCCCCGGTGGCAACACCTACATTGCCCTGCGCGATGAGCTGGGCACGATCTTCCGAGACGACGACTTCGCCGACCCGTACCCGAGCCGCGGCCGCCCCGCTGAGTCCCCCTGGCGGCTGGCCCTCGTGACCGTCTTCCAGTTCGCCGAGGGGCTGTCCGACCGCCGCGCCGCCGACGCGGTGCGCGGGCGGATCGACTGGAAGTACGCCCTCGGCCTGGGGCTCGACGACCCCGGCTTCGACGCCTCGGTCCTCTGCGAGTTCCGGGCGCGGCTCGTCGCCGGCTCGGCCGAGGGGCGGCTGCTCGACGCGCTCCTCGATCTCTGCCGCGGGCGCGGCTGGCTGAAGACCCGCGGCCGCCAGCGCACCGACGCGACGCACGTCCTGGCCCGCGTCCGCAACCTCGACCGGCTCGAGTGCGTCGTCGAGACGATGCGCCACGTCCTGAACAGCCTGGCAGCGGCGGACCCAGAGTGGCTCCGCCGTCAGGCCCGGGCGGAGTGGGTCGAGCGCTACGGCCGGCGAGCCGAGGAGTCCCGGCTCCCGGACTCCGAGGAGGGCCGCCGCGCCCTCGCCCGGGAGGTCGGCAAGGACGGCCACGCCCTGCTGGCGGCGGCCTACGACGCCGGCGCCCCGCCCTCGGTCGCGCGATCGCCGGCGGTCGAGACGCTGCGCCGGGTCTGGGTCCAGCACTTCCTGGTCGAGGCCGGCGGGCTGCGTTGGCGGGCCGAGGGTGACGGCATCCCGCCCTCCGCCGCGTCGATCAACTCGCCTCACGACTCCGAGGCCCGGTACGGCAAGAAGCGGTCGACGATCTGGGTGGGCTACAAGGCCCACCTGACCGAGACGTGCGACGACGAGTCGCCCCACCTGGTCGTCCAGGTGACGACCGCGCCGGCGCCGGCGGCCGACGGCGATGCCCTGGCCGGGATCTACGAGCAGCTGGGCCGGAAGGATTCGCTGCCGGGCAAGCACCTAGCGGACACCGGCTACATCGACGCCGAGCTGCTGGTCAGCAGCCGCCGCGACCACGGCGTGGAGCTGATCGGGCCGACGCGGCCGGACTACGGCTGGCAGGCCCTGGCCGGCGGCGGCTTCACGGCGTCGGACTTCGCCATCGACTGGGAGGGCAGCCGGGCCACCTGCCCGGAGGGGCGCGTCAGCTCGGGGTGGACGCCGGCCGTGGAGCGGGACCACACCGAGGTCGTGCACATCAAGTTCTCGAGGAAGGACTGCAAGCCCTGCCCCGCCCGAGAGCGGTGCACGGGGGCGGCGAGGCGGTCGCTGACGATCCGGGCCCGCGAGCCGTTCGAGGCGCTGAGGGCGGCCCGCGCGCGGGAGGAGACGGAGGAGTACCGGGCCGACTACGCCCACCGCGCGGGGATTGAAGGGACGATCTCGCAAGCGGTCCGGGTCGCCGGGCTGCGGCGATCGCGCTACGCGGGTCGGGCGAAGACGCACCTCCAGCACCTGGCGACGGCGGCCGCGATCGACATCTTGCGCGTCGTCGACTGGCTCGCGGAGGCACCTCGAGAAGCGACCAGGACGTGCGCCTTCGTCCGGCTGATCACCGCGGCCGTCCCGGCCTGACATTTCGCCAGCAGGATCATCGGGGGGGGCAGGTCAGCCGGCAACGTCTCGGGCGGGGGATCCGACAGGTCGTAGTCCTGCTTTGTCGCACCGGCCTCGTCGCGACCGCGGAGCACCGCCAGCAACTCCTCGGGCCCGATCCGCCCCCGGTCGGTTCGGGCCACCACCCGAGTCGCGACCAGCTCCACGACATTCTGGCCGCGCTCGCCGTCGCCCACCTCGATCCGACGCCACGACCCCGGGGGCCGCGACCCGGCCCACGCCCGGGCCTGCTCGAAGGCCCGCTTCGGGGGACGCCCGCGCCCGCCCCGCTCGGGCGGCTCGGCCTCCAGGTCGCGCACCGTCGTGTTCGATGGCACCGCCAGCAGGTAACGCTCCTCGCGGCGGCGCAACCCGGCCCGGGACCGTGACGACCGGCCCATCTCGTTGTCCCCGGCGACCCAGCCGTGCGGCAGCGGCGGCCCGGCCTCCTCGAGCATCTCCGGCGCCAGTCCGCGCCTCGTCCGGTACCGCTCCCCCCCGGGGATGCCGCGCCGCTTCGGGCGGGCTCGGTCCTTGGCCCAACCCTTCGGCAGGTAGAGCCGGACATCGACCAGGGCGTGCTCGTGGCACGTGGCGTAGGCTATGGAGACGCCCACCTGCGCCGTTGTCGACCTTGCCGAGCCGGCCGACCCACTGCCGCTGGCCCCCCACCGAGGTGTTGCCCTCCTCGGCAAACCCCGAGGGGTCGAAGACGACCACCCCGCCGGGCGTGCCTGGCTCGCGGCCCACCTGGCTGGCCAGCTCGCGCAGCAGGGGGGGGTGGTCCCAGGTGGAGGAGCCGACGGGGCGCTGTAGGCCGTGGCGTTCCCGGTCGTGGAGGTAGGCGATCGACTCGGTGTTCTTCCGCTCCAGGTCGGAGGCCGGCCCGGCCGGGTAGGTCCGGGCGTGGTCGCGTTGCTCGCGGCGGACCAGGCGTTCGGCGAACGGCCGGGCGAACTCGGCGAGACGTTCCAGGCCGCCGTCGAAGAGCACCGGGGGGATCTCGCACTCGTCGAGCAGTTGCTGCTTGCGGATCCGGTGGCGCCAGTGCATCGGCGACCTCCCGGCGAGGTTGCCCTCGCCAGAAGTCTCTCCTGGCTCAGGTCTTGGGCGCTCTCAACCGATCTCTGACAGCCGAACTAGCACCGCAATATGAAACGACTTAGGGCACCCTCCGTGGTGCCCTAAGTCGTTTCCCCTCCGACAACCTCCGCGTCCCCCCGCCCCCCTCCGTACGCAGCTCCTGAAAGCTGGCCTGTAACAGGCTATCCGGGAATGATCGCCTGTAAATCTCGGTACTTGAAGGGTACGGGCTTCTTCGACTGATCGCCACTCAAGAGCCTGAGCATCCGACGGATCGAGCGGACCTTGATCATCGCCTCGCTCGAATCGGCCGACCACTCGTGGTCCCGGCTGTGCCACCGGTATCGGCCCAACCAGGCGAATCTCCGTTCCTCGACCCGGCGGCGATGGAGCAACACGACGCCCTTCGCCCCGGCCGGTCGGCTGACCGCCTCGATCACGTAGCCGACCTGCGCTCGCTTCATCCGGCCGTTGAGCCCGTGCTCGTGACACCTCCCGTCGGCCCACACCTCGCCCAGCCGGGTGCGGTGCTCGGCGGTCAGGCGGGCCAGCCCCCTCGGGGCCGTCGTGCCGTCGTCGGCCGACGCCCCCGTCACCAGCACGACCAAGAGCAAGCCGAGGCTGTCCGCGATGACGTGCCGCTTGCGCCCCCGCAGCCTCTTGCCGCCGTCGTAGCCCCGCTCGCCGCCGACTTCCGCGCCCTCGACCGCCTGGCTGTCGATGCTCCCGGCCCCCGGCGACGGCTCCCGCCCGGCGGCTCGCCGGGCCTGCCGACGCAGGGCGTCGGGGATCACCTGGCAGGTGCCGTCGTCCCGCCACTGCTCGAAGGAATCGAAGACGGTGCTTTGGGCCGGGAAGTCGTGGGGGAGCATGTCCCACTGGCAGCCGCTGCGGGCCTGAGAGAGGATGGCGTTGAGCCCCTCCCGCATCTCGACGTCATGAGGTCGCCCCGGCGAGGAGACGGGGATCAGCGGCTCCAGGACGGCCCACTGCTCGTCGGTCATGTCCGAGGGATAGGGATTGCGCATCGGGGCCCCTCCTGTTGCCGTCGTGACGAGCGGACTCCCTGGCTCGGCAACACCTTACGCTGCCCTGCTATTCCCGGATAGCCTGTTACCCGGGGGCCACGTATGTCGGGCTGGCCGACGGGGCCAAGGGGAACCGGGGCTACCTGGATTACGAGGTCGAACGCCAGGCCGTCGACTCCCACCACGCCACCCAGCACATCCGATCCGCTGTCCCCCGAGGGTGCGACGGGGCTGCGGCCGCGGGTCGACTCCCGGTGCCACCGGCCGGAGCGCGAGGCCTGGGCGGCCGGGGCGCTGATCGCGGACCTGGAGGCGCGGGGCGCGGCGTTGGGCCGCAAGCGGCTGCCGGCGGAGGTGGACTCGGCGCCGACGCACCTCCGCGACCGGGCCAGGCGCGGGCGGATGGATTACGCCGGGCTGTCGGCCCGCGGCATCCCGATCGGCACGGGCGTGACTGGGGGGCGTGCGGGGTGCCGGTGGAGCAGCGGCGGTGCGGCTCGGGGATGAAGCGGAAGGGCCGCGGGGCGGAGACGGTGTTGAGCCTGCGGGCGTGGACGTACACGGCGGGTCCGTGGGAGCGGTTCTGGGCGAAGCTCAACGGGGAGGGCTTCCCGGCGGCGCAGGGCCCGACGGCGGCGTACTATCACATCATTCCGAGGTAACATTCTTCGAGTTCGTTCATGACGTCCGGCGCAGGGGCAAGGCGTTACTGGCCTCGCTGATCGGTCTCCTCGTAGCACCCCGGAATCCCGGATGAGCCCCGGCCGATTGAGCGGCAGGTCGAGGGCCGCGAGGACGACGAGGACGAGATGATCCGGGGCTACAGCGGGGCGGGCCACTCGGCGGCGACCGACGACGGCCGACCGCCGCTGGTGGCCGCCGGGCTGACGGTGCAGGGCCGCCTGGCCGCGGTCGTCGCGAGTCTGGACCGAGTGGCCACAAAAAGGGGCTCCCGAGCCAGCTGAGCCGTCTACGGGCGATCCTGGCCGAGGGCTTGGAGGCGACCGAGGCGATGTGGCCGGACGTGCGTGTGGCCTTCGGCTGGGTGCATCGGGCCGCCGTCATCCTCCGCAACAAGAAGGGCCCGGACGGCGCCGGGGTGAGGTGTCGCTAACGCGGCCTGATCACCGCGATCGCCCGCCATCGCCGGGCCTCGGGCCGGCCGAGCCCTTCGAGCATCTCCTGAAGGTGACGCGGAGCTGTTACCACGAGCGGCGGGCCAGCGGGCGTAGGGTCACCTGCCTGGGGGCGGTGGTGCGGGGCCCGGTGCGGCTCGCGACCGGCGTCATCGAGGGCCGGGCGGGCCGAGGCGGGGCGGTGGGACTTCTCCCGCAAGTAGGTGGCGCCCTCGGCGTCGAAGGCCCGCAGGGCGTTGCGGACGGACTGGGTCGAGCAGCCGATCCGGGGGGCGATCCGCGAGGGCTTGAGCTCGACTGATGCAGATTTCGTGGGTCCGCCTTGGCGGTAGCATGGGGAGTTGAACCGGCTTCCCACGACCACCGACCGAGGACGGACCCGCCGTGATCCTACCATCAGAAGCCGCGCCGTTGCTCCAGGCGCTGGCCCCTGCCTTCTCACGGCCGACCTTCACGCGTTTCGCGCTGCTGATGGGTGCCGCGATCCTGGCCACCGGCCGACGCACCGTCGCCAATCTGCTGCGGATTGCCACGCCGATGGCCGCCGGGCATCTCACGACCTACCAGCGGGTCTTCTCCTCGGCCTCCTGGTCGGCGATGCACCTGGCCTGCGACCTCTGCCGGCTGGTCCTGACGTTGGTGCCCGCCGACCGGCCCGTCCTCCTGGTCGGCGACGACACCGTCGAGAACCATCCGGGCCGCAGGGTCTACGGCAAGGCGCGGCACCGCGACCCGGTCCGCTCCAGCCACGGCTACACCGCCTGGCGCTACGGCCACAAGTGGGTCGTGCTCGCGGTCCTGATCCGCTTCCCGTGGGCGACGCGCCCCTGGGCCCTGCCGGTCCTCGTGGACCTGTATCGCTCCGAGGAGAACGACCGGGCCCGCGGCCGGCCTCATCGCACGCCGGCGCAGGTCATGGCCACGCTGCTCCGGGGCATGCTGCTGCGGTTCCCGGAGCGGCGGTTCGTCTTCGTCGGCGACGCCGGCTACGGCACGCACGAGCTGGCCCGCTTCTGCCGTCGGCATCGGGACCGGCTGACCCTGGTCAGCAAACTGCATCCCGAGGCCAACCTCTTCGAGCCGCCCCCGCCGTACCGGGGCAACGGCCGGCCGCCGGTCAAGGGCGCCCGGCGTCCCAAGCCGAGCCAGGCGGCCGCCGCCGCCGAACTGCGGAGCGAGACGGTCGCCTGGTACGGCGGCGGGACGCGGTCGGTGGGCATCGCCCAAGGCGCGGGGCACTGGTACAAGGCGGGCGAGGGGCTGGTCGAGATCGCCTGGGTCTTCGTCCGGGATCGGACCGGCACGCATCGCGACGAGTATTTCTTCAGCACCGATCCCGACATGGGCCCGACGGCCATCATCGAGGCCTACGCCGGCCGCTGGAACCTGGAGACCACCTTTCAAGAGTTGCGCTGCCATCTCGGATTGGAGACGACGCGGGGCTGGTGCCGGCGGACGGTCCTACGGGCGGCGCCGTGCCTATTCGGGCTGTATACAGTGGTGGCGTTGCTGTACCAGGCCCTGCCCGAGTCGAAACGGGACGGCGGGGTTCATTGGCCGGGCAAGTCGGGCGTGACGTTCTCGGATGCGCTGACGGCGGTGCGCCGCCGGCTGTGGCGGGAGTGGGTTTTCCCACAGGCCGGGGGCGTGGCGGCTATCGAAGAACTCCCCCGGCCGTTACAGGATGTCCTGTTCTACGCCCTGGCACCCGCGGCATAGCCCCAAAAATCTGCATCAGTCGAGCTGAGTCCCTCGGCGCTGGCCGCGAGGATCTGGCAGCGACGCAGGGTGAAGGCCGAGGGCGAGCGGAGGCCGGCCCGCATCGCCTGATGCTCGTCGGGGGTCGGTGGCCGGATGAAGAGAGGTGGGTTCACACCGCATCTACGACGATCGCCTTGCAACGGATCAGCCCTGATCCTGCACTAGCCGAGGACGCGCCGGATGGTGGTTTCCAGGTCGGAGAAGGTGACCGGCTTGGCCAGGAGGTCGATGAAACCGGCCTCCAGGCACTCCTTGAGGTCGACCTCGGTGCTGTAGCCGGAGACGGCGATCCCGGGGATCGGGCCGAGCCGTCGCATCAGATCCAGGCCCGAGCCGTCGGGGAGGCTCAGGTCGCTGATCAGCAAGTCGAAGGGGCCGCAGGCCGACCCAACCCGGGTCGCGTCGTCGACCCCGGCCGCCGTGACCACGCGGTAGCCGGCCCGGGTCAGCAGGCTGGACAGGACCCGGGCGATGTCGCGATTGTCTTCCACCAGCAAGATGCTCCGCCCGTCGCCCGGCCGGCCCGGCGGCTCTGGTGAGATCGGGGGGGCATCGGCCGTGTCCATGAATAGGTCCCTTGTCGCGGACGGACCGGCGACGGTTGAGCGACTTCGCTCGGAGACGATCGACGAGGATCTCGCTGCGCGAATTGTGGTTCGGCCTCGGCGGGGTCGCAAGCGAAAAATCGGAGCCCGGGACGGGGCCGAGGCCGTCCGGGCCGATCTCGGGCCTCGCGTTGCCCCGGTCCGACGTCAGGCCCGGGGGGTGGTGACGGGACGCGACCCGATCCGAAAAGGGAAGCTAGAGTCTCGTCCCCGGGGGGCCGATCAGTCAGCCGGCCTCGGAGAGGGACCCCAGCCGCCAGACGTCGACCACGTCGACCGGCTTGCGGAACAGGGCCTCGGGTTCCAGCGCGGCGAGCCTCGACGCGTCGTCCGAACCCGTCGTGACCGCGACCCGGGTCTTCAACCCGGAGTCCCGGACCCGGCGGAGGACGGCCTCGCCGGCGCCGTCGGGCAGCTGCAGATCCAGGATCAGGTAGTCGGGGGCCGGGTCGAGCCGGGCCAGCCCCTCGGCCACGGAAGAGGCGACGGACACCTCCCAGCCCCGGGCCGAGAACACGGTCCGCCAGACCTCCGACAGCGTGAAATCGTCCTCGACGATCAAGAGTCTCGGTGCCACGATCAACTCCTCGGCGTCATGCCGGACATGGCGTTCCCTCTCGCAGTGCCGGCCCCGACGATCGGGGCCTCGATGATTGGCGGTCTCCGAATCATCCAATCATACGGGGGCCGCGGGACGGCGTCGAGTCGGATCGAGGGGCCATACCGCGTGCACGCAACCTCCACTCCGATGTCGGCGGATGGGCGTCCGGGCCGGTCTTACGTGCCCTCGTCTCCCTCGCCTTCGCCGTCGCCGTCGGAATTCCCCCGGGGATTGCCGCCGATCCGATGACGGCGGGCGGCCTCCTGCTGGTTGGAGCGGGATCGAGTCGATTTCGAGCCGGAACCTGCGGGGGACCGGCCCTTGCGCCGGCGATCACCGGGTCTCCGACGGTCGCCCCCCTCGGCCGGCTCCCGCCGGTCGTCGCCGTCGAGGGCGGGGGAGGCGAGGCCGTCCCCCACCATGGCGACCCGGGTGCGGGGCAGGTAGGCCCCCCCCTCCAGGTCCCTCAGGAAGGAGACGAGCCGCTCCCGGACCTCGCAATGCAGGTTCCAGGCGACCGACGGGTCCCGGGCCGAGCAGAGGGCCCGCAGCTCGATCGTCTCCTCCTTGCAGCCGGTGACCTGGAGGATCGGCGGCACCTCCTCGTCCCAGTCCTCCGAATCCTTGAGGATGCGCCCCAGTTCGTCCCGGACGGCGGCGAAGTCGACCCGGTAGTCGGCGTAGAGGTACACCGGCTTCATCATGTTCTCGCCGCCCTTGGTCCAGTTCTCGACGGTGTTGTCCATGAGCTGCGAGGTGGGGACGACCAGCCGCCTCATGTCCCAGGTGCGGATCACGACGTAGGTGACGGCGAGTTCCTCGATCCAGCCCCAGTTCTCGGCGAAGATCACCGCGTCGCCGACCCGGACCGGCTGGGTGATCGCCAGCTGGACGCCGGCGAACAGGTTCGACAGGGGGCGCTGGGCCGCCACGCCGAGGATCAGGGCCGCGATCCCGGCCGAGGCCAGCATGCCGTAGGCGATCGCGTGGAACCACTCGAACTGCCAGAGCGCCACCCCCAGCCCGGCCAGCAGCACGATCACCGTGAAGAAGTGCTTGGCGACCTTGATCCGGGTGAGCATCTCGTGGGCGTTGGACGCGCGTTCTTCCCCCTCGTAGCGGCTGGTCAGCCGGCCCGAGGCGAAGTCGATCACCCGGGAGAGCAGCCAGGTGAGCGAGAGGACGATCAGCACGAAGATCGCCGGCTCGACGATCGCCAGCACCGGGCCGGCCAGCCGGAGCAGGCTCGACGTCAGCAGCTTGAACGCCACCAGCCCCACCACGGCCGCGATCGGGCCGTGCACCGACCAGGCCAGCGCCCTGAGCCAGTCCGAGAGCCGCTGGGACGACTGGGCCTTGAGGATCCGCTCGACCACCGCCTGCACCACCCAGCCGATCCCCAGGCTGATCAGCCCGAACAGCGCGATGCCGATCCACTGCCAGGTGGCGATGCCCCAGACCTTCGTCCCGGTCAGCCCCGACGGCAGTCGACGTTCCAGGGGCCCCGGGCCGAAGGCCGAGTACAGGTCGGGGACGTAGGAGACCGTCCGCTTGGAGAAGACCCAGGCCGGCATCGCGCCGGGCACCTTGACCCGCTCCAGGTAGACGTCGACGTCCCGGTGATCGAGGGGGATTGACCCGAGGTGGTAGAACGACCGGGGCTTCTCGGTGGTGTTCCCCTGGGCCTTCTCCAGCGTGTAGCCGAAGTGCCTCCCGTCGGGGCGGTCGGGTACGTCGGTCCAGTCGATCCAGAGCTTCTGCTGGAGGACCGCGCGGAGCTGCCGGGCGAGCGTCGGGCCGAGCCCGGCCTGGCGGTCGTGGGCCACGCCATTCAGGTTGAGCGACCGGGAGGCCCGGTCGTAGTCCCCCTCGTCGCAGGCGTCGATGAAGTTGGCCAGGCTGGCCTGGGGGGTCTCCAGGTCGGGCGGGTCTTCCGTCTGGGGCAGCCCGGCGTTCAGCTCGGGGCGGTGGACGTAGGCGTCGCTCTGCATGTCCAGGTCGCCCCCGGGGCCGGAGGAGCCCGAACCGCCGCCGGGCGACGATCCCCCGGGGGAGGGGTCGCCACCCCCAAGCATCCCACCCAGGCCGCCGCCCGATTGGGCGAGGGCCGCATGGGAGAGCACCAGCGCGAGGGCGAGGGCGAGTCCCGCGGCCGGGGGGAGGCCCGCGGGCTTCTTCGCGGATCGGGTCGACATCATGCCTCGCTCGGCGTCGCGCGGTCGGCTGGGGGGCGGTGCCGGATCCCTGGCACGATCGATTCCTGAGGGCGATCGGCCCGGCGGGGGGGGCCGGGCCGGGGGGTGGCGGGCGGCCGGCCCATCACGCCCGGACCCTGGCCACCGGCTGCTCCACGACCTTCAGGCCGTACAGCCCGAGGCGTGCCGCCGAGACGGCCACCGACTCGGTCAGCAGGACCGCCTCCTGGCCGGCGGCCCCGCGGACCTCCAGCATGTCGGGCAGCCCCAGGACGCGGCCCCGGTGGACGACCACGTCCGCCGGGGCCTCGATCACCGTCGCGGCCCCCCGGTCGAAGATTCGGATCAACATGACTCCATCCTCCCGCATGATCGATGATTCCGGGCCCGGCCGGCCGTCATTCGGCCGATGGCCTGCGGCAACATCTCAGCTTACGCATCTCGCGTGCCGCCGCCCGCAGGCAACTCGAGAGGCCCCGATGACCGCGACACGAAGACCGGCGCAATCACTTACTTTCGAAAGCATTACGGCGACCCAACCCCTGCCCGAGCGGCCCCGGCCCCGGTCACCGGGTGGTCCGTCCGCCGCACCGCCGGGCGGGCGGGTGGCCGCCCGGCGGCCGGGGGGTCCGCACCGCGACCGGTCAGGGGGCCTCCGGCAGCGCGACCCGGGCCAGGTAGATCGCCGTCTTCTCCTCGTGGGAGGAGTAGTAGCTGACCCAGAGCTCCCCCCCATGCCAGGCCAGGCCGGCGTAGCTGGTGTCCCCCCCCGAGGGCAGGGTGAGCAATTCGGCCAGCGAGCCGGCCTCGGGGTCGAGCCGGCAGACCGAGGTCCGGGGACCGCCGTCGTAGAGCCGGACCACCGCGATCAGCCTCCCGTCGGGCAGCCGGATGAGGTCCGGCCCACCGACCCGGGTCCCCAGGTCGGCCCAGGTCCATTCGAGGTACGGCGCCTCCGCCCGGCCGAGCTGCGCGGAGGGCTCGGCGCCGTCCCGGCGGAGCAGGCAGAGGGCGGGGCCGTCGGGGGGGAATAGCAGGGTGGCCTCGCTCGGCTCCCCCCCGGAAAAGAACGGGTCGACGACCGCCTCGAAGCGGTCGGCCCGGCCGTCGACCCCGCGATAGAGCCTGGCCACCCGGGAGGTCCGCTCCGCCCCGGTGGTGTAGCCGACGCTGTAGGGCAACCCCTCCCCGCTCCAGGAGACCCGCCAGAGCCAGGAGCCGAGGTCGCCGATCGGGCGGGGCCCGTCCCAGGCCGAGCCGTCCCCGGAGGACCAGGCCATCGTCTGGTGCCGGCCCCCTCCCCCGGGCTCGTGCAGGGCCCCGGCGGCGGTGAGCATCAATCGGCCGTCGGGCATGACGCTGAGCTTCGGGTCCCGGAGGTCGGCCGAGTGGGAGGTCAGCCGGGCGATCGACTCCCACGACTCCCCGTCGACCGAGGCGATCACCCGGATCGCCCCGTCGGGGGAGACGTGCCCCCGGCCCTCCCGGAAGGTGCAGAGCCAGCGGCCGTCGAAGCGGATCAGGTCGGTGAAGGCGCTGTGGGGAGCCTCGTCCCAGATGCGTCGGGCCTCGATCAGCTCGGCCCCGCCGGCGTGGGGGGCGTGGGGGGCGAGTGCAAGGGCGGCCAGAACGATCGCGGTCACGGGTCGTCTCCCTGCGGTTCGTCTCGATCGGCCCCGGGCCCCCGCTCCGGGGCCCCAGGACTCTGATCCGTGGTGCCGTGTTTTAACAGACTTCTCGCGCCGATGCCCGGGGCTCCTCCCCGGGCCGCCGGCCAGTCGCACCGCCCTCCCTCCCCTCTCCTGCTCGTTTGCGAGGGATCCGGCCCCCATGCCCGGGGCACGACGGGCGGCCCCGCGTTACACTGGTCGACCAGACCAGCCGAGGCCCCCCGTGCACCCCCCACTCGCCCGACTCCTCGACGCCCCACCGAGCCGCCCGCGGCCCGACCGGCCGGTGCCGGTCGCCCTGGTCATCACCGAGCTGGACGTGGGGGGGGCCGAGCGGGCGCTGGTCTCCCTGGCGACCGGGCTCGACCGCTCCCGGTGGGAGCCCTCGGTCATCGCCCTCGGGCCCGAGGCCCCGCTGGCCGGGCCGCTCCGGGAGGCGGGGGTGCCGGTCGAGTGCCTGGGGGTGGACCGAAGCAGGCCGATCCGGGGGGTGCTCCGGCTGGCCTCGGCCCTGAGGGCGATCCGGCCGGCCCTGATCCAGGGCGTCCTCTTCCACGCCAACATCGCGGCCCGGCTGGCGGCCCCGATGGCGGGCTCCCCGCCGGTGGTCGGCGGGATCCGGGTCGCCGAGCGGGGGAGGCGCTGGCACCTGGCGGTCGACCGGGCGACGGCCCGGCTGTCGCCCGGCTCGGTCTGCGTCTCGGAGGGGGTCCGCCGCTTCTCGGTCGGGGTCGGCGGCCTCGACCCCGATCGGCTCGTCGTGATCCCCAACGGCATCGACCCCGGGCCGGTCGACGAGGCCCCGGCCGTGGCCCGGGGCTCGATCGGCGTCCCGGAAGACGCGGTGCTCGCCCTGTTCGTCGGCCGGCTCGACCCGCAGAAGGACGTGCCGACGCTGCTGGAGGCGGCCTCGGTCGTGGCCTCATCGCGGCCCGACTGGCACCTGGCGATCGTCGGCGACGGGCCGGGGAGGGGCCTCCTCGTCGGCTCCCCGGCCGCCTCCCGGTTCCCGGCCGGCCGGCTGCACTGGCTCGGCCGGAGGGGGGACGTGCCGGGGCTGCTCAAGGCGGGCGACCTGCTCGTCCTGCCGTCCCGGTGGGAGGGGATGCCCAACGTCGTCCTGGAGGCGATGGCCGCCCGGAGGGCCGTGGTGGCGACGAGGGTCGAGGGGACCGAGGAGCTCGTCCTGCCCGGCGAGACCGGCTGGCTCGTCCCCCCCGGCGACCCGGACGCCCTGGCCTCGGCCCTGGGGGAGGCGGCGGCCGACCCCGACCGGCTTCGCTCCTTCGGCGAGGCGGGCCGGGCCCGGGTCGAGCGGCACTTCTCGCGGACGGCCGTCGTCCGGGCCTATGCCGACCTCTGGTCCCGGGTGCTCGGCCTGGAGCCGGAGGGGCCTGATCTCCTCCCGTCCGATCGCCCCTCGTCGTTGCGAGGGGGGGCGAGATCGTGCTAAGGTCGGCCCGGATTCGACCCGGACCGGGGGCAAAGGCGAGCGCGAGGCCCGATCATGTTCGAGACCTGGGACCAGTTCCGAGACGTCCTGACCTCCAGGACGATCCTCGGCCTGCCGCTGCTGCGGTGGCTCGTCTTCCTCGGGCTGGTGGTCCTGCTGGCCTCGGTGATCCGGGTGGGACTGGGGGTCGCCCGGATCCGGCTGAGGAGGCTGGCCGACCGGACGAAGTTGCCCTACGACGACTACCTCTGCCAGGTCGTCGACCACACCTGGACGGCCAGCATCTTCGCCTTCGCCGCCTTCATCGCCCTCTACTTCGTCGAGCTTCGAGGGGGTCCCGGCCGGGCGGACACGGTCGAGCGGACGGTCCGGACGCTGGCCCTGGTGGTGATCTTCCTCCAGGCCGGGCGCTGGGGGATGGGGCTGATCGACGAGGCGCTCCGGCACGGCTTCCGCTTCGCCAACTTCAGCGAGACGGCGGCCCAGACGGCCCACGGCGTCGTCCGGTTCTTCGCCCTGGCCGGGGTCTGGACGATCGTGGCGATCCTGATCCTGGGCAGCTTCGGGATCGAGATCACCCCGCTGCTGGCCGGGCTGGGGGTGGGCGGCGTGGCGGTGGCGTTCGCCTTGCAGCAGATCCTTGGGGACATCTTCTGCTCGGTGGCGATCGTGCTGGACAAGCCCTTCGAGGTGGGGGACTTCATCATCAGCGGCGAGCACATGGGCTCGGTCGAGCACATCGGCGTGAAGACGACCCGGGTACGGAGCCTCGGGGGAGAGCAGATCGTCTTCCCCAACTCCGACCTGATCGGCAGCCGGGTCCGCAACTACAAGCGGATGCTCGAACGCCGGGTCGTCTTCTCCTTCGGCGTACTCTACGGCACCAAGGCGGAGACGCTGGAAGCGATCCCGAAGGTCGTCCGGGAGATCGTCGAGGGCCAGGACCAGACCCGGTTCGACCGGGCCCACTTCGCCAAGTTCGGCGACTCGTCGCTCGACTTCGAGGTCGTCTATTACGTCCTGAGCCCCGACTACAACCTGTTCATGGACATCCAGCAGGCGATCAACCTGGCCCTCTTCCGCCGGATGGAGGAACTGGGCGTCGGCTTCGCCTTCCCCTCCCGATCCCTCTACGTCGAAGGCAACGCCCGGCCCTTCCGGACCGAGGTCCTGCTCCGGGAGGGCTCCCGGCCCAGGGGTGGCGACGGCGCCTGATCCGGCACCGGCCCCCCTGCCCCGCCTCGGACGTTGCCGCCCGTCCGTCTCCGTCCCCCCGACGGACCACCCCGGTGCGCCCACAGGTGCGCCGGTCCCCGCCGGAGATAGATGACGCAACCTTTTCCTAAATAAAGGGTTTCGCAAGGCGACTTGTCTTCGTTTCGTGGAAACGCCCCTGCCTGGGGCCCCCTCGGGCTCGGCGGCCCTCGGGAGGCTCTTGACGACCTTCGGGACCGGGCTCCGTCGCGGAGACCGACTCGGGGTTCCCCGCCGACCGGACGGATCGTGCGCCCGGCAGACGCGGGCGGCGCGCCGAGATCGGGGAAGGCCGTTCGCCACAACCCGAACTGGGTCCGTCCCTTCCATCGAAGGGACCGCGTTCGTTTCGGGAACGATCATGGCTGGGTCCCGGTGGGGGCCGATCGGTCCTCGATCTGCGTTCCAGGAAGGAGCCGGAGGCCGAGGTGCCGGACATGCGCGTCCGGTGCGCCCCAGGGTGCGCCTCCGGTGCGCCTCATGGGTGCGCGTCCGGTGCGCCTCTTGGTGCGCGTCCGGTGCGCCGAATTGCGACCGACGCGATCGACCTAAATTGTTATCCGTCCATACATTTCGCCAGGACGTCCCAGTTCGTTTCGGGATTCGGGGATCTCGGCCCGGGGCGCACCGGGCCTGTGCGGGAGTTCGACCCGGATTGAGAAAGAATTGGCCGTTCGACCGGCCCGGGCGTGTCCCCCGGGGCGGGCGATCGGCGGGACCGGCACGTCGGGCGGACACCAATAGGATCGTGGGATTCGGGCAATCCAGTCACTTTTCCCGGGGGAAGCCGCCCGGATCGCGTGGATTCCGGCCCGGCGCCGGTCCGGATCAGGGGGCCTGGACCAGCTCGGCCTCGGCGGGCGGGGCGAGGGAGCCGGCCAGCGCGACGATCTCTCGGTGGGAGAGCGGGGGGATGCCGATCCGGAAGTGGACGAAGGCGGCCCGGGCGAACCGCTGGGCGATCAGCCCCTGGCCGACGGTGCCGATGTGCCGGCCGTCGGCCAGGAACAGGTGGCCCGGGGCGTTGCCGGGCGAGAGGCGGTCGAGCCGCGCGCCGCCGACGGCGATGAACCGGGGGAAGAGGGCCTCGGCCACCCTCGCCTCCAGCTCCAAATCGGCCAGGCCGACCCGGGGCTCGGCCCGGGCGAGGGCGCGGAGCGCGGCGTTGAACCGCCGGAGGGCGACGGAACAGGCGTCGAGCATCGCCGGGTCGATCAGGCCGGCGGCGACCCGATCCCGGATCTCGGGGAGCCCCCGGAGGCCGGGCACGGTGGCGAGGATGATCCGGGCCGTGGGGGAGGCGTCGAGCAGCGTCCCGACGATCGTCCTCAGGTTCCCGGCCGCGTTGGCGGCGACCCGGGCCAGCGAGGAGGCGGAGCAGGGACGGTCGGGGTCGAGGGCCTCGATGAAGTCGTTTCCGCCGAGGAAGACGTAGCAGAGGTCGACCTTCCCCTCGGCCACCTGGCCGGCGAGCCCGGTATGCTGCCCCTCGGCGATCGCGTCGTCGCTGGTGGCCCCGCTCCGGGCCCAGTTGTGGGCGAAGCCCCGGTGCCGGGGGGGGCCGAGGTCCTCCAGCGAGAACGGGCCGAAGTCCAGGCCCCGGGCCAGGGCGAGGATCTCGACCCAGCCGAGGGCCGAGGCGCGGTCGGGCTCGTAGAAGCGGTATTCGTCGGTATAGCTGTCGCCGATGGCGCCCACCCCCCCGGGGCCCGGCAGGTCGGGCCGGACCAGCCTCGGCATGGCGGAGACGGCGACGCTGAGCGACATCGAGCGGACCACGGCCCACATGGGTCGGAAACTCCGGGGGTGCGTTCGCGAGTGGTGCGGGCGAGGCCCTCCGTGGACCGGGTGCGGCGGACTCCGTCTCGGGGCGACCGGCGGCGGGTCCCGGCCGGGCGTTGCGCCCGTCGTGCCGGTCGACCGCCTTCGGGCGGGGGGCCGCGATGTCGGGGCCCTCGGTCAAGTCTACCTCCTAGCATACTCGATCCCGTCGGGGCGTGCCCGGCCCGGCCCCGGGAGGAGGATCGCCGGAGGGGGAGGCGCCGTCACGCCTTACCTCGGCCGCCGGGTCGGGCCCGATTCGGCCGGCTTGTCGCGCGGGGAGGCGGGCCGTAAAGTCGACGGCGTGATCGGCCCGCCGGGGTGGATACCGGGGACGGGCCGCACCGTCGAGGACGCCCCCCGATCGAGAAGGACCGCGAGACGATGCACCACGTGATGCGACGAGTGCCCGCCCTGTGCTGCCTGGCCGTGACCTGTGCCGCCCTCGTGGGGCCCGCCCGGGGCCAGGGGGGGGAGGACCGGCTGGCCGAGTACTACGGGTTCCTGCCGCTGGAGATCTACAAGCTCGGCGACCGGATCAGCGGCCTCCTGATCGCGGACCTCGACGGCGACGGCCGGGGGGACCTCGCCGTGGCCGACAACGCCCGCAGCCGGATCGACCTGCTGCTGACCACCGAGGGGCCCTCCGACGAGGAGGGCACCTTCGGCTTCGGCCCCAACCGGCTGCCCAGCGCCTCGCGGATGCGGATCAAGACGATCGCGGTGAACAAGGAGATCGTCAGCCTCCAGGCCGGCGACCTCGACGACGACGGCAAGACGGACCTGGCCTTCTATGGCAAGCCGGCCGAGGTGGTCGTCCTCTACAACGAGGGGGGCGGGCGGTTCGGCCGCCCCCGGACGATCACCACGGGGTCGGCCTCCGACAGCGGCTCGGCGTTGGCCGTCGGCGACCTGGACCGGGACGGCCGGGACGACCTGGCGCTGATGTCGTCGCAGGAGATCGTCACGGTGCTGCAGCAGGAGGACGGCACGCTCGGCCGCCCCGAACGGCTGCCGCACACGGCGCCGAGGCCGGGGGTGCTGAAGGTCGTCGACCTCGACGGCGACGGCGGCAACGACCTGGCGATCCTTTCCGGGGGGGACGACTACCCGATCCGGGTCCGCTTCTCCCGGCCCGGCGGCCGGCTCGGGCCGGAGGAGCGGTTCGAGATCGGCGACGCCCGGGCGGTGGCCTACGGGGACGTGGACGGCGCGCCGGGGGCGGAGGTCCTGACGATCGAGTCGCAGACCGGCCGGGCGGTCGTCCACGCCCTGCGACGGGGGCCCGCCCCCGGGGAGGAGCGGGAGGGCCGGTTGATCGTCCACCCGCTGCCGCCGGGCAGCACCCGCAACCGGGCCCTGGCCGTCGGCGACCTCGACGGCGACGGCCGGCCGGACGTGGTGGCCACCGACCCGAGCAACGCGCAGGTGTTCGTGGTGCTGCAGGACGACGCGGAGTCGGGCCTGGGGGCCCTGACGACCTACCCGGGGCTGGTGGGGGGCTCGGCCCTGAGGCTGGCGGACCTGGACGGCGACGGCCGGGACGAGCTGGTCGTCCTCTCGGAGCAGGAGAAGCAGATCGGCCTGAGCCGGCTGGAGGGCGGCCGCCTGGGCTTCCCCAGGGCCCTGCCGATCACCGGGGGGGACCCGATCGGGCTGGCGACGGCCGACCTGGAGGGGGACGGCTCGGTCGAGGTGCTCTACGTGGCCCGGGAGAAGGTGGAGGGGAAGGACTCGTTCACCCTGCGGGGCCTGAAGCGATCCGAGTCGGGCGAGTTCGCCCCGTTGCGCTGGGGGCAGGTGGACGCCGTGGCGATCGAGGGGCTGACCGGCCCGCCCGAGGACGTGAAGATCCTGGACGTGAACCGGGACGGCCAACTCGACGTGCTGGTCTTCGACCCGTACGCCCCCCCCGCCCTGCTGATCGGCCGGGGGGGCGGCGAGCCCCCCGCCCGCAGCGCCAGCCGCCCCGGCCCCCTGGCCGGGCTGGACCCGAGCGGCCTGACCGTCTCGAAGCTCGACGACGAGGAGGAGATCCTCGTCGCGCAGGGGACCTTCGCCCGGAGCATCGCCCTGGACGCCTCGGGCCAGTGGGAGGTGCGCGACCAGTTCAACGCCGGGCGGACGACCGCCCAGTTGCAGGCCGCCGCGGCGATCGACCTGGACGGCGACGGCAATCGGGAGGTGGCCCTGCTGGACCGGACCTCCAAGGCGCTGCTGATCCTGGAGAAGCCGGAGGACGGGGGCTCGTACCGGACGGTCGGCACGCTGCCGGTCGGCTCGCTGGAATTCCTCGGCATGCACGTCGGCGACTTCGACGGCGACGGCAAGGACGACCTGCTGCTGGCCGGGGCGGACAAGTTCGGCGTGGTGCTGACGAGCGGGGACGGCCGGAGGCTGGAGCGGCTGGCCGGCTTCGCCACCGACCGCGCCGACGGCCGGCTGGCCGACCTGATCGTGGGGGACCTGAACGCCGACGGCCTGGCCGACGTGGTGCTGACCGACACGATCGAGCACTACCTGGACATCGTCCCCTTCGTCGACGGCGAGCTGCGCCCGGGCCTGTCGTTCCAGGTCTTCGAGCAGAAGTCGTTCAACAACCTCGACGACCTGATCGAGCCGAGGGAGATGGCCCTGGGGGACGTGGACGGCGACGGCCGGACGGACCTGGCGCTGATCGTCCACGACCGGATCCTCGTCTACCGCCAGGACACCGGCCCGGCCCCAGAGGCCGAGGTCGCCGGGGAGGACACCGGGGCCGAGGAGACGCCGGCGGCCTCGGGACCGGGGGGCGGCGGACGCTGAGCCGGGGCTCCCCCGGGCCTCGACGAATCCCCCCTCGGCCCGGGCGCGGGTCGGGCGCGGCGAGTGAGGACGAGGGGCCTCGGCTTCGATCGAAGCCCCCCTCACCCGGCCTTCGGCCACCCTCTCCCCCGCGGACGGGGGAGAGGGTCGGGGGTGATGTCGGCACGGGCCGTGCTCCCTTGCCGGTCGACGCTCGCCTACAATGAAGCATGAAGGTCGTCGACCGGCCGCGTCGCCCCCATCGTCGCGGCCTCGACGGCCCCAACCGGGGGATGCAACGATGATGAGGACTCGGACGCGAGGGGTCTGGCAGCTGGTCGGCGTCGGGATCGTGGCCTCGGCCCTCCTGGTCGGGGAGGCCGGGGCGCAGTACGGCCCCCGGGCGCAGCCGATCACCGGGGTGAGGACCGGCCTGAGGTATCAGCCCGCGCTGCCGTCGCCGTTCTCGGCGGGGGGGGTGTCGGCCGTCTCGGGGCGGTCGCGCTACGGCGGGTTCTCCGGCGGGGGGCTCGGCTATCCCGGCGTCGGCATCGTCGGCAATCCGGGCGTGGGGATCATCGGCAATCCGGGGCTGGGCTACGGGGGGTATGGGTACGGTTACGGGGCGCCCGGCGTGTCGTCGTTCTCGGTGAACATCGGCCTCGGCGGCCTGGGGTTCCGCAATTACGGGTACAGCGCGACGAGCTTCGGCACGGGGATCGGGATCGGGGCCGTCGGCTATCCCGGCTACGGGTACGGCGTCGGCTATCCCGGCTACGGGTACGGATATGGCACCCCGTCGATCTACGGCCGGGCCCCGTACGGGTCGGTCGGCTTCTCCTCGTTCTCCTACGGGGTGGGGTCGCCGTTCGGCGGCTTCGGCTACGGGGGCTTCCCCTACGGATACGGGTACGGCTATCGTGGCGGCTACTTCGGATACTGACCCGACCGATCGCTGACCGCCCCGCCGGCGAGGGCCGGGGCGGCCGGCGGGATCGCGACCGGCCTGGGACCAGTCGAGGGCGACCGGCATGGCCGACGGGGTGCTTCGGATCGGGATCGTCGGGGCCGGGCGGATCGCCCGGGAGCGGCACCTGCCCGGCTTCAAGGCGATCCCCGGCGTGCGGGTGGCGGGGGTCTGCAACCGGCGCCGGGAGTCGTCGGCGAAGGTGGCCCGGGAGTGGGACGTCCCCCGGTTCTTCGAGTCCTGGGAGGAGCTGGTCGAGGACGAGGGGATCGACGCCGTCGTCGTCGGCACCTGGCCGTACCTGCACTGCCCGATCACCCTGGCCGCCCTGGACGCCGGCAAGCACGTCCTGACCCAGGCCCGGATGGCCATGAACGCCCGGGAGGCCCAGCGGATGCTCGACCGATCCCGGGAGAGCCCGCACCTGGCGGCGATGGTGGTGCCCAGCCCGCTGGGGCTGGCCGGCGACCGGTTCGTCCGGCGCCTGATCGACGACGGCTTCCTGGGCACGCTCCGGGAGGTGCACGTCCACGGGCTCTCCGGCATGTTCGCCAGCCGGAAGACCCCCCTGCACTGGCGGCAGGTGACGCGATACTCGGGGTTCAACATGCTGAACCTCGGCATCCTGCACGAGACCGCCCTGCGATGGACGCCGCCGGCGGTGGAGGTGCTCGCCAGGGCGGCGATCACGATCCCCGCCCGGCTCGACGAGGAGACGGGGGAGAAGGCCCGGGTCGGCACGCCGGACACGGTGCAGGTGCTGACGACCCACGAGGACGAGTCCATCGGCATCTACCGCCTCAGCGGGGTGGTCCGGCATAACACCGGCACGTCGATCGAGCTCTACGGCTCCAGGGGGACAATCCTCTACGACCTGGAGGCCGACGCCATCCGCCTGGGCCGGGCGGGCCAGGAACTGCGTCCCATGCCGATCCCCGAGTCCGAGCGCGGCGGCTGGGCCGTCGAGGCCGACTTCGTGGCCGCGATCCGGGGGGAGCGTCCCGTAACCCGGACCGACTTCCTCACCGGGGCCCGCTACATGCAGTTCACCGAGGCCGTCGCCCGGAGTTCCCGGGCCCAGGCGCCGGTCAACCTCCCGCTGAGGGAGTTCTCCAGCCCGGACGAGTGAGCGGGGCGGACGACGGGAGGGTTCCTGCGTTGGGGGCGACTCGACGACCGAGGCGGCTGGAATGGTGGCACGTCGTGGCCCTGGGGGTGCTGCTGCTCCAGCTCGCGATGACGATCACGCCCTACCTGCGGCCGGGGCCGCTCGGGGCGGTCCTCTGGATGTTCCGGGCGGACCAGTTGCTCTGGTGGGGGGTCGCCCTGCTCCTGGGGCTGGCCGCGCTGGCCACCTCGCTGCTGCGGAGGCCGATCCGGACCCGATGGCGGCTGATCGGCCTCGGGCTGATCGTCGCCCTGGCCGTGCCGCCGACGCTGCCGCTGGCGTACCCCTCGTCCCACGCCGACCGCCCTAGCGCGGTGGATTTCCGACTGCCGCTGGACGGCCCCGTCACCGTCGGCTGGGGGGGCGGGACGCCGGAGGTGAATTCCCACGTCGTCGCCCCCGACCAGTGCGGGGCGTACGACCTGCTCGTCACCCGGGACGGCCGCAGCCACCGGGGTGACGGCTCCCGACTGTCCGACTATTACTGCTACGACATGCCGATCCGCTCCCCGGCCGACGGCGTGGTGATCGTCGCCTCCGACGGCGACCCCGACATGCCCCCCGGGCAGCTCGGCGGCGGGAGCACCGCCTTCGGCAATCACATCATCATGAAGGTGGCCGACCGCGAGTTCCTGTTCCTGGCCCACCTGAAGCCCGGCTCGGTGGCGGTCCGCCAGGCGGACCTGGTACAGGCCGGCCAGGTGATCGGCCGGGTCGGCAACTCGGGGAACACGAGCGAGCCGCACCTGCACCTGCACCTCCAGGACACCTTCGACACGCACCTGGGGGAGGGGGTCCCCATGCCCTTCTCCCGCTACCGGGTCGTCGGCGGCGGGCGGGTCGATCGCGGCATCCCCACCGGCGGCGTCCGGGACGGTCAGATCGTCGAGCACGACGGGGACGACCCCCCGCCCGACGGCGCGTCCCCCTGACCCCGGCCTTCACGGCGAGGCCCCGCCGCCGATCGTCGTCGGCGGATCTCCCCGGGCGCGTCGCCAGGCCGCCCCCGGGGTCGCTCGCCAGGCGGACCAGCCGACCGGCAGGTCGGCCAGCTCGGCGAGCCCGGGGTCGAACTGGAGGATCTCGCCGAGCGCGACCACCACGGCGTCCTCCTCGAAGACGTGCTCGCCGTCGAGGAACTGCCAGGCGCCGTCCTCCTCGTCGTGCGAGACGAGCCGCAGCGGGGAATCGCCCGAGAGGATGCGATCCAGCGTGATCGCCTCCGTCCCCGGGGGGTCGGGGAAGGGCCAGGGACGTGTCGGGTCCATGATCGGCGGTCCTCATGCCCGATGGGCGAGGCCGGGGGCGAGGCCGCACCCTACCCGAGGCGAAGGCCGGGGGCGACCGCCTGCCGCACCCCGGGCGCGGACGGAGGCCCGGGGGATCGACTCCCCCGGGCCTCCGCGACGTCGATCGGGGATGGTCGGGCGATCAGGGCCTGGGATTCGGATCCGGCCGTTCCGTCCCGGTCCCCTGACCCGGTCGCTCCTGCCCCGGGCGGGCGGGGTCGGCGTTGCCGGCGCCGGGGCGGTCCAGCTCGGAGCCGGGTCGATCCTGGCCGGTGTCGGGGAGGACCCGGATGGAGATCGCCTCGCCCCGCATCATCCGTCCCTGGCCGGCCTGGCCGGACTGGCCGGGCTGATCCCCCAGGCCGGGCTCGTCGGGCCGGCGATTGGTCGGATCCTGACCAGGCTGATCCGTTCGAGGCTGGTCCTGCTGCTGGCCCTGTCCCTGTCCCGGGCGGGCGGCCTCGCCGGGCTGCCCCGGGCGGGCGTCGCCGGCCTGGGAATCCGGCCGGTAGGTGACCTCGACGGACTGGCCGACCCGGAGGCCCCGGTACTCCTGCCCGGCGGGCTGCCCGGCCGGGCTCGCCAGCGGATTCTCGCCGACCCGACCGGTCTGCTGGCCGGACTGGTTCGGTTGGTCGCCGGGCCGGGCCGGCTGCTGACCGGATTCGGGCCGATCGGTGGCGCCGGGCTGGCCGGGCTGGCGGTCGGCGATGTCGGCCTGGATGAGGGTGTCGTCGTTGATGGTGAACTGGTAGGACATCATGCCGCCGCCCCCGGGCTGGCCGATCCCCCCCTGCCGCAGGCCGGGGCGGTCCTGGGCCTGGCCGGCGTCGGGGCGGTCCTGGGCCTGGCCGGCGTCGGGGCGGTCCTGGGCCTGGCCCTCGCTGCCGGTCTCATCGCCCACATCGGCACCGAGTTCGGTCTCCCCTTCGGGGCCGGTCGGCCTGCCCATCATGCCACCGCCCTGGACCGTGATGGTGGCCCTGGTGGCCGAGGCACCCTGCCCTTGCTGCCCGGCCTGGCCGGGCTGCCCGGCCGGGCTCTGGCTCTGCTGGCCCCCGGCCTGGCCGGACAGCTCGATCGCGGTGATCCGGCCCCGGATGGTCTGCTGCCCGGCCTGCTGCTGCAACTCAGCCCGGCCCTCCTGCCCGGGCTGGCCGACCTGCCCGGGCTGGCCGACCTGCCCGGGCTGGCCGACCTGCCCGGCCCGGGGGCGGTCTTGCCGGGGCTCATTTTCGGTCTGGGCCGTCGCCGTCGAACTCCAGGCCAGCGCGATCGCCGAGGCCCCGGTCAGAATGATCCTGGTCATCCGTCGTCTCCTGGCGTCCCTGGGGAAACTCGAGAAGGTGGTCGTCCCCGCCCCGTCGGGGCCGGGATGCGGCCCGATCGGGTCGCACGGCGTCAGGGCCATGCAAGCGGCAGGCCCATATCCACGAAACAGAATACGAATTTTTGTTGAACGGTTGTCCTCCCGGCCCGGCCGAGGGGGGCGGTCCCGGAAGACGCGGGAAAAAAATTACGGGGGATGGGATCGCTTCCCGTGATCTGACCGGGACGCGACCCCGCCGGTGCACCTGCGGACGACCCCCGAGACCGTGCGGCCGTCCGGGGCGTAGATCGCCAGCCGGTCGCCGGGCCGGACCCGATGGGGGGTCGCCTTGATGGTTTTCGCTCGTTCGCCCATCGTGGTCACTCCGATTCGACGACGCTGGCGCCGCCCCCGTGGTCGACGCGGCGGCAGTCGTGGCCCACCAAGAACCCGACCGTGAATGCGAGGAACAGGGCCGCGACGGCGAGCACGATCCCCGCGACGACGAGGGCCGTCCGGAGGAAGGCATCGGCCTCCGACTCGGCCTCGGCCAGGTCGTCCCTCATCTCGTCCACGAGCCCGCCCACCCGCGCCCGGAGTTCGCGGTACTCCTGTTCGTAATCGGTGTCGTCGCCCATCACGATCATGACCCCTCCCCCGTGGTCGCGCCCGCGTCGCCGGGCCCGGCGCCCGCGGCCGGGGCGAGGGCGGCCGGCTTGCCCCCCAACTCCAGGGCGAGGCGCTCGCGCTCGATCGGGCACCGGAGCCCGGCGTGGTACAACGCGCGGGCCTCCAGGTCGGTCAGGCAACGATTCCAAACGTACCCGCCCCATGCGTGGCCGATCGGCGGGCGGTCGAGTCGCTCGTCGTCGCTCATGATCCCCCCTCGCTCGCTCATCGCCTCCCCACCTCCCCCGCCTCGACGCCGGAGGCCAGGCCCCCCGCCCCGGCCTCGGCCACGATCGTCGCGTGCGTCTCCCGGCAATGGCCCGCCCCCCACCAGGTGCCGACCCCCAGCCCGACCCCGAAAGCGAGCGCGAGGCCCGCCCCGGCGAAGGCCGCCCGGAACAGGCCGTCGGCCGGGTCGTCGGCCATCGCCGCGAAGGCGTCGGGCAGCTCGTCGAGCGTCCCATGCTTGAGCCGAGCCATTGCATGGTCGAAACGATCCATTCCCGACATGGGCAAATCTCCCTGGCATTCAAAGGGGGTCGCGATATCATGCCCGCCCGCAATCTCCCTTACCGGCTCGACCGGCCGGTCGCGACGCGGTTTCCCGGGGTGATGCGGGGATGCGACGGGGTGTCTAGGGTTGTTGGTTCTCGGGGTCGACGACTCGCCAGTCGCGATCCTCCAGCGACCACGAGGATTCCCCGCGGTCGACCGGCGTCCACTCCGGGGCGTCATGGGACCGCCGGGCGATCGTCCTGGCCAGCACGCCTTCCTCGCCCACCGCCGTGATCCGGATGCGGTCCTCGGCCCACCATGATGCCCCCGGCAGGCTCTCCCGCCCTTCGAGCACCGTCCCCACGCCCCAGTCGCGGGCGCGGCAGAGGTCGGCGGAGGTCGGGCGGGGCGGGGGTGTGGAAGTTGGGGTGGTCATGAACGGTCCTCTCCCGAGGCGATTTCCCCCTCATCGTCTTCGTCCTCGGGGTACTCGAATTCGAACCGCTCCCGGCACTTGGGACACCAGCATTCGTCGGTCATGTTCATCCGGAAGGCGGATTGGTCGCCGCCCTCGAACCCGCAGAACGGGCAGGTGATCGTCCAGGAATCAACGCTCATGCTCTCGATCCTCCCCTCCCCCCTCCTCGCCCCGCCCGCCGGGCGGCCACGGCCCGCCACGCGGCGGGGTCAGGCGTCGATCGCACAACCGCCACCGCAGCCCCAGCCGACTTCCTCGCCGTCCTGGTCGTCGAGCAGCGGGAACGCCTCGCACTGCTCCCGGAACTCCCGCATCGTGACGCCCACGGTCTTGCCGTCCCGCCGATCCCGGAGGAACGGCCTGGCCGTGGGGCCGATCGCCGCCATCGAAGACCTGCCACGGCGTCCGCCCGTCGGCGACCGTCACCAGCGGCACCCCGAGGTGGTCCGCCGACTCGTCCAGGAACCGATAGAGGTCCTCGTCCTCCATCCGCGTGTCGGCGAACAGCAGGACGACACCCTCCCGCCCGTGCCGCTCGATCGTCCGCCTCGCGGCGGCGTAGGACACGAGCCCCCCGGAGTAGGTGACCAGGTATTTGATCGGGGACCCGTCCCATTCCATCGCTATGCTCCCCCCTCCCCCTCCCGGGCTGCCTACCGGATGGCTACGATCCGCGATTCGGCCGAAGACAACCGACTTACGTCGACTCCATCGGTCGCATCCATCGGTGGCGATGGTTGTAAGTTCTTGGCAGATAACGATTGGGGTATTGACCCCCTTGCCTTCCGCTGCTAATGTGAAAAATGTGAGACTCCCGCTCGGGTCGTGCCGGGAGCCTCGTCGGAGGTGCGGCCGGCATGCAACGTGCCGGCCGCCCTCCGACTGATGAATTGACGGCCGCGAGGGGGAGGGGGCCGATCGCCATGCTCGACCTCGGGGGCACGACGGGCCGGACCTGCCGGGGCCGATCGCGTCGGGCGTTCCTGAGGGTCGGCACCCTGGGCGCCCTCGGCCTGACCCTCGGCGACCTGCTCGCGCTGCGATCCGCCGCGGGAGACGCCCCCGGCCCGGGGCCCCGCGCGAAGGCGGCGATCGTGCTCTGGCTCTGGGGGGGCCCGAGCCACCTCGACACCTTCGACCCGAAGCCCGACGCCCCCCTGGAATACCGGGGGCCGTTCGAGTCGGTCGCCACCGCCGCGCCGGGGGTGAGGGTCTGCGAGCTGCTGCCGGGCCTGGCGAGGCGGGCCGATCGCTTCGCCCTGATCCGGTCGATGCACCACGAGTCGAACGACCACGGCGTCGCCGGCACGATCGCGCTGACCGGGAGCATCGCCGGGGCCGTCGACCTCGGCGGGGGCGTGGCCGGGGGGGCCTTGATGCCGAGCACCGGGGCGATCGTCTCCCGGATCTCGGGCCGACGGCCGGGGGGCCTGCCGCCGTACGTGATCCTCGGCAACCAGCTGCACCAGGGTCACAAGCGGGTGGTCGGCGAGGGGGGAGGCGTGCTCGGCGCCGCCCACGACCCGTTCCGGATCGACTACGAGCCGGGCGTCGGGCCGGTGCTGCCCGACGTGCACCTGCCCGAGGGGGTCACCGCCGATCGCATGGCCGCCCGCTGGCAACTGTTCGAGCGGTCCTCGGCGGCGGGCTCGGCCTCGAAGCCGGCCGAGGCCCTGGCCGAGCACTACGACCTGGCCCGCCGGCTGATCGCCTCCAGGGAGAGCCTCTCGGCCCTGGAGATCGACCGGGAGGCGGAGGCGACCCGGGAGGCCTACGGGCCCCATCGGTTCGGCCGCTGCTGCCTGATCGCCCGGCGGCTGGTCGAGGCGGGCCTGCCCTTCGTCCAGGTAAACTGGAGCACCCACGTCGAGGGCCCCGAGGACGCCGGGGACGGCGGCTGGGACATGCACGACCGCTACTTCTCGGTGATGCAGGACCGCCACGGCTGGATGCTCGACCGCGCCCTCTCCGCCCTGCTCGACGACCTGGAGGCCCGGGGCCTGCTCGACTCCACGCTGGTCGTCGCCGTCGGCGAGTTCGGCCGGACCCCCCGGATCAACGCGAAGGCGGGCCGGGACCACTGGAACTCCTGCTACTCCGCCCTGCTCGCCGGGGCCGGGGTGCCGGGGGGCGCCGTGGTCGGCTCGTCCGACCGCCGGGCCGAGTTCCCGGTCGAGCACCCCGTCCACCCGGCCGACCTTTCCGCCACGATCCTCGGCCTGCTCGGCATCGGCGCCGCAGAGCTGACCGGCATCGGCCTGACGCCGACGGGGACGCCGGTGGCCGGGCTGACCTGAATCGAGTCGACCCGACCGGGCCCCGCACGGGGGGGCGAGGATGGCCGGGGGCGGGCGACGGCCCTCGAAGGCCGGGTCGGGGGGCGAGGCTCCTCGACATCCCCCCTTCTCGCACCCGACGGCCGGGCGGCCGCCCCGCAGCCCGGCTCCCCGATCCCCCCACCCCGGTCTCCCCGATGAACCCACCCTGGCTCCTCGTCGCCCTCGCGTTGGCCCCGTCATCCGACGACCCGGGGCGGCCCCTCCTCCGGCACACCGAGGACGGCCGGGAGGTGATCCGGCCGAGCTGGTCGCCCGACGGCCGGTCGCTCGCCTTCGCCCGATCCGAGCAGGGCGGGACGCAGATCTGGCAATACGTCATGCCGGTCGACCCGCCGGGGCTGCCGACCCGGCTGACCGGGCGCACCGACCCGGAATTCCAGGGCGTCTTCTCCCCCGACGGCCGGCGCGTGCTGCTGACGGTCGTGCCCCGGTCGGGGACGCAGGGGAACTGCGACCTCGCCGCCATCGAAATCGACGGGGGACGCCTCTCCGTGGTGGTCGACGACCGGGGCGGGGGGCTCTCGCACCAGGAATGGCCGAGCTGGTCGCCCGACGGCGCTCGGTTCACCTTCAGCTCGACCCACGACGGCAACCAGGAGATCTACACGGCGAAGGCCGACGGCTCGGACCTCGTCCGGCTGACGCAGGGCCCCGGCATCGACTCGCACCCGAGCTGGTCCCCGGCCGGCGACCGCATCGTCTTCGCCACCGACCGCTGGGGGGGCCTGGAGCTGGCCTCGGTCTGCCCCGACGGCACCGGCCTGGCCCGCCTGACCGAGTCCCCCGGCCTGGACGACTACCCGAGCGTCTCCACGGACGGGAGGCGCGTGGCGTTCGTCTCCAACCGGGACGGCCAATTCGAGATCTATGTCATGGGCCTCGACGGCGGCCCGGCGGTCAACCTGTCCCGCCACCCCGGCCGGGACACCATGCCGACCTGGACCCCCGACGGCCGGGGCGTGACGTTCGTCTCCGACCGCGGCGGCGGGGCGGATCTCTATACGATCGGCGTCGGCGAGGAGGGGGTGTCGGCGGCCGGCCGTTGAGGCCGGGCCGGGGTCCCCCCCCGGAAGTGTGATTGACGGATTCGCCGATTGCCGATACTCCTCTGGTCCTGACCCCGGGGGACCCGGGGGATCGCGCGCCGGGGCGACGCCTGGAGTCGCGTCCCGGCCGTTCGGCCCGCAGGGAGGAGGGGACGAGACGATGCAGGTGGTCATCCTGTGCGGTGGGCAGGGGACCCGGCTCCGAGAGGAGACGGAATTCCGCCCCAAGCCGATGGTCGAGGTCGGCGGCCGGCCGATCCTCTGGCACATCATGAAATCTTACGCCCATCACGGGTTTCGCCGCTTCGTGCTCTGCCTGGGGTACCGGGGCGATTTCATCAAGCAATACTTCCTCAACTACGAGCCGCTCAGCAACGACTTCACCGTCCGCCTGGGCAGCCGGCCGCGGGTGACCTACCACGGGGCCCACCCCGAGCAGGACTTCCAGGTCACCCTGGCCGACACCGGCCCGCAGACGATGACCGGCGGCCGGGTCCGCCGGGTCGAGCCGTACGTCGACGGCGACACGTTCATGGTGACCTACGGCGACGGCCTGGCCGACGTGAACATCTCGGAATTGCTCGCCTTCCACCACCGGCACGGCAAGCTCGCCACCGTGACGGCCCACCGGCCGGCCTCCCGGTTCGGCGTGCTGGAGATCGCCGACGACCATCGGGTCGTCCGGTTCGCCGAGAAGCCGAAGTCCGACGGCTGGGCCAGCGCCGGGTTCTTCGTCTTCAACCGCCGCCTGTTCGACTACCTCGGCGACGACGAGTGCGTCCTCGAGCGCGAGCCCCTGGAGCGGATCGCGGCCGAGGGGCAGTTGATGGTCTACAAGCACGAGGGCTTCTTCTTCGCGATGGACACCTATCGCGAGTACCTCGCGCTCAACGAGCTCTGGGACCAGGACGAGGCCCCCTGGAAGGTCTGGGACGACGACTCGGGCCAGGACCACCGCAGCCTCCTCCTGGCCGGCTGAGCCGGCCCGGGTGTCCCCCGGCGCGAGCGACCAAGATGACCGCGATGCTCCAACGGGGCCGGGGGCTCCTGGAAGGGCTCTGGCCGGTCGGCCTGTCGGCCCTCCAACTCGTGCTGATCCGCCGATGGGCGGGGCTCGAGGGCGAGCCTTACGAGTGGTGCCAGTACCTCGCGCTGGGGCTGCTGGCCTTCGGGGGGCTCTTGCTGCTGGAATTCGGCCGGCGGCGGGACGTCCGGCTCCTCGGGTCGCCCGGGCCGACCCGGGCGGCCCTCGGGGGCGTCGGGGTCGCGGCCTGCGTGGCCTATGCGGCCGGCCACGCGACGGGCCCGATCCTGGCGATCGCGTCGATCAACGGGCTGATCCTGCTGGCCCTCCGGGCCCGACGCGCGAGGTCGCCCGTCGGGCTGCCCGGGTCGGCCGTCGGGGTGGCGGTGCTCGCCGCCTCCTGGACGCTCGGGGCCCGATGGATCTGGTGGGCGGATCCGGCCGCCTGGGTCGGCGCCTCGGCCCGCGCGCAGGCGGCACTGATCGTCGCGTCGCTCCTCGTCTCGATCAACCTCGCCCGGATCGGCCGACCGGCGGCGGGCGGGCGATGGAAGGCGGCGGGCGTGGTGGGGACGGCCTCGGGGCTGGTGATCCTCGCAATGGCCAGCCTGAGGCTCGACTCGCTGGGGGGCGGCGGGCCGTCCCACCCGATGCGGGACCTGGGGCGGTTCGCCTTCTACCACTGGGGTGCGATCGTCGGACCGGCCGAGCTGGTCCGGCGGGGTGGCTGGCTGCTCTGGGACACGCCGTCGCAGTACGGGTTCCTCAGCACCCTGGCCATCGCCTGGACCCCGGGCGAGAACGTCTGGCGGTCCTTCTACCTGCTCAACGCGACCCTGACGTTCGCCTCGTCGAGCGTCCTGTTCCTGGCGCTCCGGATGTTCCGGACGGGGCCCCTGAACCTGCCGTTCGCCCTGGCGGTGACGCTCGCCGCCGTGTTCATGATCCCCGGCTGGCCGATCCCCGAGTCCCCGGCGGGGCCCCAGGTCGCGCCCGCCGTGGGTGCGTTCCGGTTCGCGTGGTGCTCGGCCCTGATCGCGGTCCTGATCGCGGAATGGAGGGCGGGCACGAGGCCGGCATGGGATCGGGGCATCCCGATCGTCGGATGCGCCTGCTGGCTGCTCGGCGTGCTCTGGTCCTGCGAGAGCGCGGTGTATTGCTCGGTGATCTGGGGCCCGGCCTACCTCGTCATGTGCCGGCGGCGGGCCCTGGCGCGCGTCCCCGAGGCCGGGCGGCCAGGGGCCCGGTTCCGGGCCTGGGCGGCCTGGGCGGCGGTGCCGGTGCTGCTGCTCGGCGCCACGATCGGCCTGATCTCGGCGTACTACGTCGCCCGGCTCGGCCACCCGCCCGACTGGAGGGCCTTCGCCGAGTACGTGCTGGCGATGAGGGCGATCGCGATGCCGGTCGACCCGGGGGGGATCGTCCTGACGCTCCTGCTCGCCTTCGGCCTGTTGTCGGTGATCGTCGCCGCGACGGCCCGGGGGGGAGACCTCGGCGCCCTGGGCCTGGGCCTGGGCGCGTGGGGCCTGCTCTGGTCGGGGGGCAGCTACTTCGTCGGCCGGAGCCACGAGGTCAACGGCAGCAACATCAGCCCGCTGGTGGTGCTCGCGGTGGCGGCCGGGCTGCTGCTGCTCCGTCGCGGTGGCCCGGCGCTGGCCCGGATCGCGCCGATGGTGCGGCTGGCGGCGGCCCCGCTGCTGATCGGCTTGCTGACGGTGGGGTTCGGGGTCGAGGGGGGCCTCGAATCGCAGATCTCGGCGATCCGCCGGGGCTACCGCCGGGGGGTCGAACGGCTGCTGCCCGCGGCCGACGAGGCCCTCGCCGGGCTGCTCGACGAGGCGGGGGTCGCCCCGTCGGAGCCGGTGACGATCGCCTGGGAGGGGCTCTGCGTGATGCCCGCGAGGCGGTCGACCGGGCCCCGGCCGATCGTCGTCCACGAGGCGTGGACCGCCCCGTTCATGCTCTACGTCCTGCTGCCGGAGGATCGGCAACAGGTCTACCTGCGACGGCTCGCCGGGCGACACGCCGAGGGCGGTTGGCTGGTCGTCCAGAAGGATTTCCCGATCGGCCCGCACTGCCGGGAGATGCTTCGCGAGGGCTATCGGGAGACCGCCTCGTTCGAGAACGAGCGATGGCGGGTCGCCCGGCTGGAGGCGGCCGCCCCCCCCCTGCCCCGCTGATCGTCGCCTTCCGCGACCAATCCGGCTTGACCCGGATCGCCGATCGGGGTTTGATTCGGACATCGCCCGACGGCTCGGATGCCGACCGGGCACGGCGAATGCGACACGGAGGTCGGCATGAGCACATTCTGGCAGGATCGATCCGTCCTGGTCACCGGCGCGACCGGCCTCGTGGGCAGCTGGCTGGCCGAGCGGCTGGTCGGGGCCGGGGCCGACGTGGTCTGCCTCGTCCGGGACTGGGTCCCCCAGAGCCGCCTCGTCCAGTCGGGCCTGTCCGACCGGGTCCGGGTCGCGCGGGGGGACATCTGCGACCAGGCCGCCGTCGAGCGGATCCTCGGGGAGCACGAGGTCTCCACGGTCTTCCACCTGGCCGCGCAGACGATCGTCGGCATCGCCAACCGCAACCCCGTCTCCACCTTCGAGGCGAACATCCAGGGGACCTGGGCGACGCTGGAGGCCTGCCGCCGGTCCCCCCGGGTCGAGCAGGTGGTGTTCGCCTCCTCCGACAAGGCCTACGGGGACCAGGACCAGCTGCCCTACGACGAAACGACGCCGTTGCAGGGCAAGCATCCGTACGACGTGAGCAAGTCGTGCGCGGATCTGATCGCCCACACCTACGCCGTGAGCTACAAGCTGCCGGTGGCGATCACCCGCTGCGGCAACTTCTACGGCGGCGGGGACCTGAACTGGAACCGGATCGTGCCGGGCACGATCCGGTCGGTGCTGCGGGGCCAGCGGCCGGTGATCCGATCGGACGGGACGTTCATCCGCGACTACTTCTACGTCGAGGACGGCGCCAACGCCTACATGACCCTCGCCGAGGCGCTGGCCGGGACCCCGGGCCTGGTGGGCGAGGCGTTCAACTTCTCGAACGAGATCCAGGTCACGGTGCTGGACCTGGTCCGCAAGATCCTCGGGCTGATGGGGAGCGACCTGGAGCCCGAGGTCCGCAACGAGGCGTCGAACGAGATCATCCACCAGTACCTCGGGGCGGGGAAGGCCCGCCGGCTGCTCGACTGGTCGCCGCTGTTCACGCTGGACGAGGGCCTGGAGCGGACCGTCGCCTGGTATCGCTCGTTCCTCGGGTCGGAGGCGCCGGCCCGGGGCGACCGCTCCTCCTGGACCCCCATCGCCGGGCTCCGGAGCGACCCGCCCCAGCGGGCCTCGTCGCACGGGCCGCACCAGGCGTCGCAGGAGTCCGGGGTCCCCGGCGCGATCGACCGCGAGGCCCGACGCTGAGATTGACGGGATGATGGACCCTCGCCGGGGCGAGGCCACCAGGAACGGGAGCCGACCGAGCATGTCCGAGCCGACCGCCGACGACCTCAGGGCCGAGATCCTCGACCTCGTCCGGAAGTATCACGCGTCCGCGTTCCCCGAGCGGCCGTTCGAGGCCGGCCGATCGCCCGTGCCCTGCGCCGGCCGGGTCTTCGACGACGAGGACATGGTCCGGCTCGTCGATTCGTCGCTCGACATGTGGCTGACCGCCGGCCGCTACGCCGACCAGTTCGAGCGCGAGTTCGCCCGGAAGATGGGCGTGCGGCACGCGCTGCTCGTGAACTCGGGCTCGTCGGCCAACCTCGTCGCCCTGAGCTGCCTCACGTCTCCGAAGCTGGGGGACCGGCGGCTCAAGCCCGGGGACGAGGTCATCACCGTGGCCGCCGGCTTCCCGACCACGGTGAACCCGATCATCCAGAACGGCCTGGTCCCGGTGTTCGTCGACGTCCACGTGCCGACCTACAACGTCGACGTCTCCCAGCTCGAGCCCGCGCTGTCCGACCGGACCCGGGCGATCATGATCGCCCACACGCTGGGCAACCCGTTCGACCTCGGCGCCGTGACCGACTTCGCCAGGGAGCACGACCTCTGGCTCGTCGAGGATTGCTGCGACGCCGTCGGGGCCACCTTCGGCGGCCAAGGCGTGGGGACCTTCGGCGACCTGGCGACGGTCAGCTTCTACCCGGCCCACCACATGACGATGGGCGAGGGGGGCGCCGTGCTCACCGACCGGCCGCCGCTGAAGAAGCTGGCCGAGTCGTTCCGGGACTGGGGCCGGGACTGCTGGTGCGCCCCGGGGGTGGACAACACCTGCGGGAAGCGGTTCGAGTGGCAGCTCGGCGACCTCCCCCAGGGATACGACCACAAGTACATCTATTCGCACATCGGCTACAACCTGAAGGTGACCGACATGCAGGCGGCGCTGGGGGTCTCCCAGCTGGAGAAGCTCGACGGCTTCGTCGCCGCCCGGCGGCGGAACTTCGACCGGCTCAGGGCCGGCCTCCTGCCGTTCGAGGATTGCTTCGTGCTCCCCGAGGCCACGCCCGGCTCCGAGCCGAGCTGGTTCGGCTTCCCCGTCGCCGTCCGCCCCGACGCCCCGTTCGGGAGGGCCGAGGTGGTCCGGCACCTGAACGACCGGAAGGTCGCCACCCGGCAGATCTTCGCCGGGAACCTGCTCCGCCAGCCGGCGTATCGGGAGGTGGAGCACCGCCGCATCGGCGACCTGTCCAATTCGGACTTCATCATGAATCAGGCCTTCTGGGTGGGCGTCTACCCGGGCCTGACCGACGCGATGATCGACGCGATGATCGACGCGTTCGCCACCTGTCGGCGCGACGTGCGTACGAAGGCGGCGTGAGCGAGGCGACCGAGCGATCCTCGAGGCAATCGAAGGAGTGACCGCCCCGATGCGAGCCCTGGTGACGGGCGCGACCGGATTCGTCGGCTCGCACCTCGTGGAGCACCTGCTGGACCGGGGCCACGCCGTGGCGGTCGTCCGCCGACCGGGCGGCGACCCCCGACTCCTCCGCCCCCTCCTGCACCGGGTCGTCGCCATCGACGGCGACCTGGGCGGGATCGCGGCGAGCCGCGATGCCATCGACGCATTCCGGCCCGACACGACGTTCCACCTCGCCTGGTCGGGGGTCGCCGGGCCGGGGAGGGACGACGCCTCGCAGGTCGAGGGGAACGTGAGCGGGACGCTGGAATTGCTCCGGGTCGCCGCCACGGCCGGGTGCGGGACGTTCGTCGGGCTCGGTTCCCAGGCGGAATTCGGCCCGAGGACGGGGGCGATCGGCGAGGACGCCCCGGCCGACCCGACCACCTGGTACGGCATCGCCAAGGCGTGTACCCACCTGATGGCCCGCCGCCTCGCCGACGACCTGGGCGTGCGGTTCGCCTGGATCCGCCTGTTCTCGGCCTACGGGCCGGGGGACCACGGCGGGGCCCTGATCCCGACGCTGATCCGGTCGTTGCTGGACGGGGGGCGGCCCTCGCTGACCGCCGGGGAGCAGCGCTGGGATTTCCTCTACATCACCGACGCCGCCGAGGCGCTCCGCCTCGTCGCCGAATCGCCGGATGGGGCCGGGCCGTTCAACCTCGGCTCGGGCCGGGTCCACCGGATCGCGGACGTGGCGGCGGCCGTCCGGGACCTGATCGACCCGTCGCTGCCGCTGGGGCTGGGGGAGCGGCCCTACGGCCCCCGGCCGATCATGCACCTCCAGGCCGACGTCGGCCGGCTGCGCGAGGCGGCCGGCTGGGAACCGAGGACGAGCCTCGACGAGGGGCTCCGCAGGACGATCCAGTGGCACCGCCGGGCCGCATGAGCGTCGACCCGAGCGTTCACAAGGAAGACATGATCCGATGAAAGCCTCCGACGCGATCGCCGGCTTCCTCGCCGCCCAGGGGGTCGACCACGTCTTCGAACTGGTCGGCGGGATGATCACGCACCTGGTCGATTCGATCGGCGAGCACGGGCGGACCCGGATCGTCAGCGTCCACCACGAGCAGGCGGCCTCGTTCGCGGCCGATGCCGTCGGCCGCATGACCGGCGTGCCCGGCGTGGCGATGGCGACGAGCGGCCCGGGGGCCACCAACCTGCTGACGGGCATGGGCAGCTGCTACTTCGACTCCTCGCCGGCCGTGTTCATCACCGGCCAGGTCAACCGCAGCGAGCAGCGCGGCACCCGCCAGATCCGCCAACTCGGCTTCCAGGAGACGGACATCGTGGCGATGGCCGCCCCCGTCTCGAAGATGGCGAGGCTGGTCAACGACCCGGACGAACTCATCCCCACGCTCCGGTCCGCCTTCGAGGCCGCCCTCTCCGGCCGGCCCGGCCCGGTGCTGGTCGACATCCCGATGGACGTGCAGCGGGTCGACATCGAGCCCGGGCCGTTCGACCGCGTCCGTCGCGTCGAGGAGCCCCTCGGCGCTGATGCGACGGCGTTCGTAGACGAGCTGATCGACCGGATCGCCTCGGCGGAGCGGCCGCTGGTCCTGGTCGGCGGGGGGGTGCGGGCGGCCGGGGCGATCGGCCCGTTCCGGGAGTTCGTCGAGCGGCTGGGGGTGCCGGTCGTCTCGTCGCTGCTGGGGGTCGATGCCCTGCCCTTCCTGCACCGATGCCGGGTGGGGATGATCGGCAGCTACGGCAACCGCTGGGCCAACCAGGCGCTGGGGAGGTCGGACCTCCTGGTCGTCCTCGGCAGCCGACTGGACGTGCGGCAGACCGGCTCGCAGACGGACTCCTTCCGCGAGGGACGGGAGGTGTACCACGTCGACTGCGAGGCGGGCGAACTGAACAACCGGGTCACCGGCTGCCACGTGCTCCGGGCGCAGCTCGCCCCGTTCCTGTCGCTGGCCGCCGAGGCGGCGAGGGTCCGTCGCCTCCCCGATCGGCCGCACTGGTTGGAGGAGATCACGGCCGCCCGGACCTCGTGGCCGGACACGGCCGAGCTGAAGGGGATCCGGGGGATCAACCCGAACGCGCTGATGCACGCCCTGTCGGCCCGTTCCGGCGCCGCCTCGGCCTTCGTGGCCGACGTGGGGCAGCATCAGATGTGGGCGGCCCAGTCGCTGGAGCTGGGGGCCGACCAGCGCTTCCTCACCTCGGGGGGGATGGGCGCGATGGGCTTCGCCCTGCCCGCGGCCATCGGCGCCGCCTTCGCCGAGGCGGGGAGGCCGGCGGTGATGATCGCCGGGGACGGCGGCTTCCAGCTCAACTTGCAGGAGTTGGAGACGATCCGCCGCAACGACCTGCCGGTCAAGATGGTGATCGTGAACAACCGCTGCCACGGCATGGTCCGCCAGTTCCAGCAGAGCTACTTCGACGAGCGCTACCAGTCGACCTACTGGGGCTACTCGGCCCCCGACTTCGCCGCGGTCGCCGCGGCCTACGGGGTCGCGAGCCGGCGGGTGGAGGACCCCGGCGAGGCGAGGGGGGCGCTGGAGGCCCTCTGGCGCGACCCCCTCGAGCCGTTCCTGCTGGAGGTGATGGTGGACACGTTCGCGAATGCCTATCCCAAGCTCGCCTTCGGGCGGCCGATCACCGAGATGGAGCCGTTCGCCAAGCCGCTCGACATGGAGGGGACCTGATCCGAGCCGCCCGGCGATTCCATCCTTCCCGAAGCGAACCACGCGGCCCCCGGATCGGGGGCCCAGGAGAACCGGTGATGCGAGACGTCCACGACCTCCCCGAGTCGAGCGGCCCAACGCCCCCGAGCCGGGGGATGATCAGCGTCGTCTCGCCGGTCTTCAACGAGGAAGACAACGTCGGCGACTGCCACCGGGCCGTCCGAGAGGTCTTCGAGCGTGACCTGCCCGATTATGACTATGAGCACGTGTTCTGCGACAATTGCTCGACCGACCGCACCGTCGCCCGGCTCCGGGACATCGCCGAGGCCGACCCCCGGGTCCGGGTGATCGTCAACGCCCGGAACTTCGGCCCCTTCCGGTCGACGTTCAACGGCCTGATGGCGACGCGGGGGGACGCCGTGCTCGTGCTGCTCGCCGCGGACCTGCAGGACCCCCCCGAGCTGATCCCGGAGTTCGTCCGGTGCTGGGAGGCCGGGCATGAGGTCGTCTATGGGATCAAGGCCAGGCGGGAGGAGGGGGCGGTCCTCCGGCTCGTGAGGAAGGTCTACTACCGGATGGTGAGCCGGTTCGCCGACATCACCATCCCCACGGACGTGAGCGAGTTCCAGCTCGTGGACCGCGTCATCATCGACGCCCTCCGTCGCTGCGACGACCATTATCCCTACATCCGGGGCCTGATCGCCAACTGCGGCTTCCGGGTGGTCGGCGTGCCCTACACCTGGAGGGCACGCCGCAAGGGGTTCTCCAAGAACCGGCTCTACCACCTGATCGACCAGGGGCTCAACGGCCTGATCTCGTTCACGAACGTGCCGATGCGCCTTTGCATGTTCGTGGGACTGCTCGCGTCGGGGTTCAGCCTGCTGGCGGCGCTGGCGACCCTCATCATCCACCTGGCGAGGTTCCGGGAGGTGGCGCCCCCGGGGATCCCCACGCTGATCGTCGCCGTCTTCTTCTTCTCGGGGTTGCAGCTGTTCTTCTTCGGGGTGCTCGGGGAATACATCGCTTCGATCCACTTCCAGGTGCGCAAGCGTCCCCTCGTGATCGAACGCGAGCGGATCAACTTCGGGCACGGGCAGCACGGGCCGATCGAGGCCCGTCGGCCGACGACCGAGGTCCGCCGATCGGACGCCGAGCCGCAGGTCGGGGCCCCTCACTCGGGGTCCGGGCGTCGGGAAACCTCGGCCGTCGGGAGGCGATCGTCCGGGGCCGCGGATCGGGTCTGATCGGCCCTCCGTGCCCTGACCTCGTGGTGCTTCGGCCAATGCATCGGCCACGACGGTCCCCGGCGTCGGGCCCGAGGGGGCTGGCGGGCCGGTTGCCCTCCCGAGTCGCATGCCTGTAGGATGGGCTCGCCACGCCCCGCCGGCCCGATTCCTCGGCCGCGAGGGGGCTCCCCCGTCCTGCCCGGGCCGAATCGACCCGAAGGGGTCGGCCGCGACGGGCAGGGCCCCCGACGCCATTCGACCCAATCCTCCCCCGTCCGGGATCCTCTCGACGCCGATGCACACCCCGACACCGATCGATCCCGCTCGTCGGGCAGGTCCCGCCTCCCGGCTCCTCGCCCCGGCCTTCTGCCTGACGGTCCTGCTCCTCGCCGCCCCCGAGGCCGAGGCCCGGCAGGCCCCCGACGTGGTCGGCCGTCGGCTCGATCGGTTCTTCGAGGCGCTCGACCGGGATGACGACGGCCTGGTCGCCGTCGAGGCCGACGCGGTCCCCGAAGCGGCCTGGGACCGGATCGCCGCCGGCGGGGTCGACGTGGGGGACGGATCAGTCGACCGGGATGCGTTCGGCGAGGCGCTGGGCGATCGGGTCCGGTGGTTCGGGCCCGCCTCGCTGATCCCGGCGGTCGTGGCGCTGGGGCTCGCGTTCTGGACCCGGGACGTGCTGCTGTCGCTGTTCGCGGGGATCGTCAGCGGGGCGGTGGTGAAGTTCGCGCAGGCGAAACTCGCCACGGGGCTCTGGGTGCCGAAGGAGCTGGACTTCATCGGCGACTTCTTCCTCAGGGCGCTGGGGACGGAGTCGTATGCGACGATCCTGCTGGTCTACCTCTGGTTCCTCGGCGGGATCCTCGGGGTCTGGGGGAAGACGGGGGCGGCGAAGCACTTCGCCGAGGTGGTGGGATCGAAGGTGGTCCGGGGGCCGAACACGGCGAGGTTCTTCGCCTGGCTCGTCGGCATGGTCTTCCACCAGGGGGGGACGGTGAGCACGGTGCTGGCCGGCTCGACCGTCCGGCCGGTGAGCGACCGCAACCGGATCAGCCACGAGGAGCTGTCCTACCTCGTCGACTCCACCGCCTCCCCCGCGGCGACCGTGCTGCCGTTCAACGCCTGGCCCGCCTACGTCGGCGGCCTGGCGGCCGGGGCGACGGCGGCCGGGATCGGCAATTACGTGCTCGTCCCGGACATCGACGCCGGGATCTCCTGGTTCTTCCGGTCGGTCCCGTTCAACTTCTACGGCATCCTGGCGGTGGCCTCGACGTTCCTGTTCAGCTTCGGCCTGCTGCCCTGGTACGGCGGGAAGATGAAGCGGGCGATCGACCGGGCGCGGGAAACCGGCCAGTTGGACGCCCACGGGGCCCGGCCGCTGGTCGACCTGGAGGCGATGGAGGGGACGCCGGAGCCGGGGTATCCGGTCGGCCTGGTCGACTTCCTCGTGCCGCTGGGGCTGCTGCTCAGCCTGGCGATCGTGCCGCTGGCGTTCTTCCAGGCGAACATGATCAATCACGCGTTCCTGGCCAGCACCGCGGCGGCGATCCTGATCGCGGTGCTCAAGGGGATGCCGGTCAAGTCGGCGATGGACGGGTTCCTCGACGGCTGCAAGAGCATGACCGTCGGCGCCATCATCCTCGGGCTGGCGGTGACGCTGGGCCAGGTGTCGAAGGATCTGGACACGGCCGGGTTCGTCGTCTCGATCTTCGGCGACCGGCTTCCCGCGGCACTCCTGCCGGCGATCCTGATGCTCAGTTGCATGATCATCGCCTTCTCGATCGGCTCCTCCTGGGGCACCTACGCGGTGATCTTCCCCATCGCCGTGCCGCTGGCGCTGAGCCTCGCCGCCACGCGGCTGGGGATCGACCCGACGACGATCGACCAGGTGGCGGCCGAGGGGGGGGCGTCGTGGTCGTCGATCCTCTTCTTCGTGCAGGTCTGCTTCGGGGCCGTGATCGGCGGGGCGGTCTTCGGCGACCAGTGCTCGCCGATCTCCGACACCACGGTCCTCTCCAGCATGTTCACCGGCTGCGACCTGATGGACCACGTGACGACCCAGGCGCCGATCTCCCTGGTCGTCGCCGGCCTCGGGGCCCTGATCTCGACGGCACTGGTTCTGATATTCTGAATCGACGCCCCGGCGGGGCAGGCCGGATCAGAGCAGCGGCCGGAGCCCCAGCTCGTCCCGTCGGTCGTTGACCCGCTTCAAGGCCCGGGGCTCCAGCTTCAGGAGCTTGACCAGCTGGGAGGCCGAGCAGCCGAGCCGGTCGGCCGCGCGCTTCACGTCGGCGTCGGCGTCCTGCAGCTCGTCGAGCGCCTCGGCCAGCAGGGCGGGGAAGTCGTCGTGCCGGGGGCTGACGAGGATGCGTCCGCCCTTGAGCCTCGACCGCCAGAGCGGGCTCGGCCCCGACTCGCGGTCGGTCGGCCGGCGGATCTCCAGTGCCAGGTTCACCCGCAGCCGCATCAGGGCGACGGCGCGGTTCTCGCCCTGGGATCGCCGCTCATTGGCCTCGGCCGACAGCCCGGTCGGGCGGTGGGTGAGGATGGCCGCCGTCTCCACCTTGTTGCGGTTCTGCCCCCCCGGCCCCGACCGTCGGGAGAATCGGACCTCGCACCGGGCCAGCAGCCGGTCGGGCGGTTCGGCGGCGGGATGGGGGGGATCCGGGGTCGTTCCGCTCATGCACCGATCACCTCGACGGGGACCTGCCTCGGGGGATTGCGTTCGGGCTCGCCGTGGGAGATCCGCCCCCGGGGCCCGGGTCCGGGCGTCCCGATGGCGACGGCCGCCAAACTCTCCGGCTCCCTCAAGGGGATCGGGCGGGGGGCGGCGGGCGCCGGCGTGGGGGGCGGGGGGCGGTGGTGTCCTCACCGGCGAGGGGTCGTCGCGCGACGGGCCCGACCGGCCGGGGATGGGCCCGACCCGGTGAGGTCGATCAGGGCGATGGCCGATCGACCTCGCCGGCCATCACCCGATGCAGGGCGGCCACGGTCTCGGGAGACGGCTTGAAGTTGCCGGGCCGGTGCCCCTCGGCGATCGAGAGGGGCGTCCACCCGTGTTGATTCTCCCGGTCCCAGACTGCCTGGTCGGCCCCCCGGGCCGCGAGCAGCTCGACCACCCGGGGGAGGTTCTTGTAGGCGGCGCCATGCATGGCGGTCTCGCCCCGGGCGTCGACCGCGTTGACGTCGTTGCCCAGCTCCAGGGCGAGTTCGACGGCGGCCATCGCCTCGGCCTCGGTGCCGGCCACCTCCCCGGGGGCGAGGCATCCGAGGCCGGCGGCGGCCATCAGCGGGGTGCTGCCTTCCGCGTTCGGCAGCGTCGGGTCGGCCCCCAGCCGGACGAGCAGCCGCATCAGGGGGACGTCCGCCGTCATGGAGGCCAGGAGGAAGGGGGTCGCCCCCTTGCGGCCGAGGACGCCCCTCCCCGACGCCCCGCGTTCGAGCCGGGCGTTCACGTCCGCCCCGTGGGAGACCAGGTCCTCGACGAGCCGGAGGCTGGTCAGGCCGCCGGAGCCGATCGGGGCGGGGTTGCCGTCCTCGTCGTCGCCGAGGTTCGGCTTGCGGACCCAGCTCAACGCGTGCAGGGGGGTGAAGCCGGATCGCATGTCGTTCGGATCCGCCCCGAGGTCGAGCAGGACGGCGGCCAGCTCGAAATGGCCGTTCTCGACGGCCATCATCAGCGGCGCGTAGCCCCGGGCGGGCGACCGGCCGGATCGGTCCGGCCGCATCGCCCGGTTCACGTCGACCCCGGCCTCGATCAGCAGGCGGGCGACCCCGATCCTGCCCTCCCGGGCGGCGAAGAGCAGCGGGGTGAAGCCCGAGGGGAGCCGGGCATCGGCGTCGGCCCCGGCGTCGAGCAGCAGGCGGGCGACCCCCGCATGCCCCTCGGCGGACGCCCACATCAGGGCCGTCTGACCCCGTCGCTCGGTGGCGTCGACGGCCGCCCCCCGGTCGAGCAGCGCCCGCACCGGGCCGGGCCTGCCGGTCCGGGAGGCGGTCATCAGGGCGGTCTCCCCGCCTTCGAGGGTGGCGTCCGGGTCGGCCCCGGCGTCGAGCAGCAGTTCGACGAGCGGGCCATTGCCGTTGGTGCAGGCCAGCGAGAGCGGGGTGACGCCGTATCGGTTGGCGAGCCGGACGTCGGCCCCGGCCTCCACCAGCAGCGTCGCCGCCCCGAGGTCGTCGTGGTAGGCCGCCCAGTGCAGCGCGGTCATGCCGTCGACCTGGGGGGCGTTCACGTCGACTCGATCGTCGAGCAGGGAGGCGACCCGGCCCCAGTCCGCCCGTTCCGCCGCGGCGGCCAGCGGGGTATCGGCGGCCGACGCCCCGGGGATCGGGAAGATCAGGGCGAGCGTCGCCCCGACGGCGACGACGACGAACGGATTCCGGACCATCGTGATCGCCTCCCGGTCGGGCCTTAAATCGAGAGCGGCTCGGACAGCTCGTCGACCATGCCCCGGCTGTCGGCGAAGGAGTCGAGGCGGACGCCGACCTTGTCCAGCAGGGTCAGGTGGAGGTTGGCCAGCGGGGTCGGCTCGGCGTACCGGATGTGCCGGTTGCCCCCCATCTTGCCGGCGGCGCCCCCGGCCACGAGGATCGGCAGGTTGGCGTGATCGTGCACGTTCGGGTTGCCCATGCCGCTGCCGTAGAGGTAGAGGCTGTGGTCCAGCAGCGAGCCGTCCCCCTCGGGCGTGGCCGCGAGCCGGGCGAGGAACTCGGCGAACAACGACACGTGGAATTGATTGATCTTCGCCACCTTGGCGATCTTCTCCGGGTCGTTGCCGTGGTGGGTGAGCGGGTGGTGCGGGTCGGGCACGCCGATCTCGGGGTAGGTCCGGTTGCTCGTCTCCCGGGCGAGCTGGAAGGTGATGACCCGGGTCACGTCCCCCTGGAGTGCCAGGGCCTGGAGGTCGAACATCAGCCGGGCGTGCTCGGCGTAGGAGGCGGGGACGCCGTCGGGGCGGTCGAGGTCGGGCAGGGTGTCGTCCTTCGAGTCGATCTCGGCCTTCTGGATGCGACGCTCGACCTCCCGGACGCTGTCGAGGTAGCGGTCGACCCGGGCGCGGTCCTCGGGGCCGAGCGTCGACCGGAGCCGGGTAATCTCCCCGGTGACGGAGTCGAGCAGGCTGGCCCGCTTCTTCAGCGCGGCCCGGCGGTCCTCGGCGCTGCCGCCCTCGCCGAAGAGGCGTTCGAAGACGATCCGGGGGTGGGCCTCGGCCGGCAGCGGGGTGGTGGGGGACGACCAGGAGAGGCTGTTCTGGTAGACGCAGGCGTATCCGTTGTCGCACTGGCCGACGGTCGCCAGCAGGTCCATCGACAGCTCCAGCGACGGCAGCCGCGTCTGCTGGCCGATCTGCCGGGCGGCGACCTGGTCGACGGTCGTGGCCAGCTCGTAGTCGGTGCTCTCGGTCCGCTTGGCGCGGGCGGCGCTGAGGAAGGAGGCGTTGGAGGTGGCGTGCGTGCCGGGGTAGGCGTTCCTCAGTTCCAGGTTCGAGATCGCCGAGACGTGGTCCCGGACCGGGGCCAGCGGTTCCAGGGTCGGCGAGAGCGTGTCGAGCGTCGTCGAGCCGGGCGGGGTCCAGCGGGAGAGGTCGCAGCCCATCGGCATGTAGACGAATCCCAGGCGGCGGAGGCGCTCCGGGGCGGCGGCCGAGGCGGCCTGGGACGACATGGCGGGGACCATCGCGTCCAGCAGGGGCAGGGCCATCGCCGTCCCCAGGCCGCGGAGGAACGTCCGACGCGGCAGGGCCTTCTTCGAGACGATCATTCGGCTCTCCTCATCAGGAACGGCGTGCTGGTCGCGATCCCCTCGATCAACGACGAGAATCGGTAATCGGTCGCCCGGGCGTCGTGGACGACCCGGCGGACGGCCGGGGCGTCGGCGGGCTCGACCCCCCGGCCCAGCGCGAAGGTCAGCAGCTTTTCCGTCAGCGTGGCGACGAATAGCTCAGGGCGCCTCACCAGTGCGCGTTCGAGGCCGTCGACCCCCTCGAACTCGCTGCCGTCGGGAAGTCCCCCGGCGGAGTCGACGGGACGGCCCTCCTCCAGATCTCGCCATCGGCCGACGGCGTCGAAATTCTCCAGCGCGAATCCGGGGGGATCCATCAGCTGGTGGCAGCTCATGCAGGCGTCGTCGGCCCGATGCTGGGCCAGGCGTTCCCGGACCGAGAGGGAGGCGGAGACCGTGTTGTCCTCCAGCGTCGGCACGTCCGGCGGCGGGGGGGGAGGGGGCGTGCCGAGGATGTTCTCCAGGATCCACTTGCCCCGGATCACCGGCGAGGTCCGGGTCGCGTACGAGGTGACGGTCAGGACGCTGCCGTGCCGGAGCAGCCCGCCCCGCTCGGCGTCCTCGCCCAGCTCGACGCGGCGGAACCGGCTGCCGTAGACGTGCGGGATGCCGTAGTGCCTGGCCAGCCGCTCGTTCAGATAGGTGTGGTCCGACTCCAGCAGGTCGAGCACGCTGCGGTCCTCGCGGAGTACCTCCTCGAAGAGCAGCTCCGTCTCGCGCCGGAAGGCCTGGCGGAGGTTGTCGTCGAAGTCGGGGAAGAGGCGGAGGTCGGGGGTGATCGACTCCAGGTTGCGGAGGTGGAGCCACTGCCCGGCGAAGTTCTCGACGAGGCTCGACGATTTCGGGTCGGCCAGCATGCGGCGGACCTGCGCCCGGATGACCTCGGGCCGGTGCAGCTCCCCGCGATCGGCCAGGTCGAGCAGCTCGTCGTCGGGGATGCTGCTCCAGAGGAAGAACGAGAGGCGGGAGGCGAGCGCGACGTCCGGCACCCGGTAGGCCGACCCCGGCTCGACGCCGGGCGGGTCCGTCTCGATCCGGAAGAGGAAGTGCGGGCTGACGAGGATGGCGCTCAATGCCAGCTCGATCCCCGACTCGAAGTCCCCCTCGGCCCGGGCCTGGCGGAACAGGGCCATCGGCGTCTCGAGGTCCTCGGCGGTGACGGGACGGCGGTAGGCCCGTCTCATGATCGAGGAGAGGATGGCCCGGGCGCAGGGCTCCTCGTCGTCCGGCCCCCCGGGCTCGCGCGAGAGGATCCGGCGGCGACTGGGGGAGTCGCCGGGCGTCTCGGAGTCGTACGGCCCGGTGATGGTGACCTGATAGAGCGCCGGCGAGAGCCTGGGGTGCCGGTGCATGTTGTAGTGGGCCTGGTACGGCTGCCGCTTGGTCTCCGGCAGCGACCACGGGTCCTTCACGAACGTCACGCCGAGCTGATGGGGCCCGGCCGAGACCCGGACCCGGGCCGCCAGGTGGGCGTCGGCCGTGGCGTGGTCGGACTCGGACTCGGGGGGCGAGACGGTGAAGGACGCCCGGCGATCCCGGTCGAGGAGAATCTCCACCTCGTGGGGTTCTCGGAGGCCCTCGACGTGCTCGTTGCGGTCCCGGGCCAGGCGGAGCCGGATCTCGTAGTCGCCGTCGACGGGGAAGGTGTAGGGGATCAGGGCGCCCCCCCTCGTGCCGATCGGCAGGCCCTCGACGTGGCGCTCCTGGGTCAGGTCCGGCCGGAGCCGGATCGTGTCGCCGCCGGGTGAGCGGCCCGTCCTCCCCAGGGCGAGGCGGCTGATCTCCTGGGATGCGGTGATGTAGCGATCGAGCAAGGTCGGGGAGAGGTCGCCGACGGTCACGTTGTCGAAGCCGAGGGCGGACTCGTCCTTCGGCAGCATCGCCCCCGTGTCGACGTCGAGCGCGAGCAGGTCCCGGATCGCGTTCCGGTACTCGGCCCGGTTGAGCCGGCGGAAGGTGCCGGTGCGGCCCGGGTCGGGATGCTCGGCGGCCAGGCGGTCGAGGGCCTCGGAGAGCAGGGAGACGACCTCGTCATAGGTCTTCCCCGAGGGCCCGACCTCGCCCGCCGGGGGCATCTGCCGGGCCCGGAGCTTCTTGACGACCCGCTCCCAGGCGTCCGGGTCGCGGGCCAGATCCTCCCGGCAAAGCTCGTCGAGCGCCAGCCCCGCGATTCGGTCCTCGGCGTTGTGGCAGGCAGTGCAGTGGAGTTCCGAGAATCGGGCGAGCCGCTCGAGGACCTCTCGTCCCGCCGGGGGCCCGGGGTCGGCCTCGCCCGGGCGTTCGCCGGGGTGTCCGAGGCCGGCGGCCACGAGGACGATCGACGCCCCGAAATATCCAAGCGTTCCCCGTCGCGTCATGGGGACATCCTCCGGCGGCTTCGGTCGGATCGAGGGGCGGGCGCGATGGGGACGGGAGGGGGGTCGCGGTCGGACCAACCCGGGCCCGGGCGGACCCCCCTCGGCACGACGATCGGGGCGATCCGGACATGGCCTGATCTCGATCCTAACGACCCCGGCGCCGGATTTCACGGGAAATTGGCCCGCAACCGCCGCGTCCCGCCTTACTTGGCGGCGGCGGCGGTGCCGCCGAGCGGCGGGGCGTCCAGGGCGGTCCTCAGGGCGGCGGCGGCCTCGTCGAGGGCCCGGGCGCCGTCGGGGATGATGTGGCCGAGGTGGAAGAAGCCGTGGATCTGGCCGTCGAAGCGGCGGAGGGTGGTCGGCACGCCGCCCGACCGGAGGCGACGGGCCAGCTCCTCCACCTCGTCCCGGAGCGGGTCGTACTCGGCGGAGAGGACGAAGGCCGGGGGCAGGCCGGCGAGGTCGGCCCGGAGGGGGGAGGCGAGGGGGTGCTCGCCGTCCTCGGGGCGGGCGAGGTACTGCCGCCAGTAGTACCTCATCGCCTCGGCGGTCAGGCCGAAGCCGGTGCCGCACTCGGCGTAGGAGGCGGAGGAGCAGGAGGCGTCGACCACGGGGTAGATCAGGAGCTGGAAGGCGGGCATCGGCTCGCCGAGTTCCCTCGCCTTGAGGCAGGAGACCAGGGCGAGGTTCCCCCCGGCGCTGTCGCCGCCGACGGCGACCCGTCCCGGGTCGACGCCGATCGACCCGGCCTCGGATCGGAGCCAGCGGTACGCCTCGTAGGCGTCGTCCGCGGCGGCCGGGAACGTGTGCTCGGGGGAGAGGCGGTAGTCGACCGAGGCGACCACGCAGCCCGAGGCGTTGGCCAGCGTTCGGCAGGAGTGGTCGACCGTCTCGACGTTCCCGACCACCCAGCCGCCGCCGTGCGAGAAGACGAGCAGGGGCCGGGGAGGGCCCCCGGCCTCGGGCCAGTAGAGGCGGATCGGGACACCGCCGGGGGTGGTGCGGTCCTCGACCCGGGCGACCTCGGCCCGGGGCGTCTCGGCCGTCCGGGCGGCCGTGGCCGCCCGGGCTTCGGCGACGGGCATCGCGTCGAAGCCCTTGAAGCCGGTCATCGCCTGGAGGTCGAGCAGGGCCCGGGCGTGTCGGTCGAGGGGCATGGCAGGCTCCGGGGCGATCGGGGGCGGTGTGCGATGTCAGATGCGAGCTCCAGGATCCCGGAGCGAGCGGCCGAAGGCCAGAGCACTTGGGCCACGATCCCGGGGGGCGGGGAGCCGATCGTGTCGATCTCGGGGGCGTCGGGGGGCGGGGCGAATCGGTCAGCGGCCGACATCGGGCCGGGGAGGCGGGCTTGGACCGACGTACCGGATCCGGTGCAGCGAGCCGGTGCCGGGCTCGAATTTCGAGTCCCGGACCCAGGCATCCCGCAGCAGGACGTAGAGCGAGCCGTCGGGCGAGAAGGCGAGATCCACCGGCCTCGCCAGGCCGAGGGCGAAGGTGCGGGCGGGGACCGGGCGCCTCGGGTCGTCGGGGTCGAGCGCCCGGATCCAGCCCTTGACGAAATCCATGAAGAAATACTTGCCCCGGTACTCCGCGGGGAAGCCGCCGGGGACGGGGGAGGCCGGGCAGAAGGCCCCCCCGCAGATGGAGGCGGTGGGGTACCAGTGGATCGGCCCGGCGATCTCCGGGCGGTCGGTCGGCCCGTGCTCGATGACCGGCCAGCCGTAGTCGGCGCCGGGGCGGCCGACGTTGATCTCCTCGGCCTCGCCTCCCACGTCGTTGAGCAGCATCAGGCCCGTCTCGGGTTGGAAGGCGAAGGTGAAGACGTTGCGGCAGCCGATCGCCCAGATGGCCCGGTACTTCCCCTCGGTCCGGTCGAGGAAGGGGTTGTCGGCCGGGATGGAGCCGTCGGGGTCCAGGCGGAGGATCTTGCCGAGCAGCGAGTCGAGCCGCTGGGCCGGGGACTCGGCGGTCTGCTCGCCGAGGGCGACGTAGAGCATTCCGTCGGGGCCGAAGTGGATCGCACCGCCCTGGTGCCCGGCGGGCACCTTGCCGCCGAGCGTCCGCTGGTCGTCCCCCTCGAACAGGACGACGGCGCTGCCGGGGGCGGCCCGATCCCCCTCGGCGGTGAACCGGGTGACCTGGTGGTGCGGGTAGGGGGACGCGGCGACCGAGACGGTGTAGACGAAGCCGTTGCGGTCGAAGTCCGGGTCGACGGCCACGCCGATCAGGCCCCGCTCCCAGTGGTCGTCGACCTCCAGTGTGGCGAAGGGCTCGGGCAGCAGCGCGCCGTCCTTGACGACCCGGAGGCGGCCGACCTGCTCGCAGACGAACACGCGGCCGTCCGGCGCGACGGCCAGCGCGGTGACCCCGGTGAGCCCCTCGGCGAACGTCTCCCTCACGAAGCCGGGGGGCAAGGAGGCGGGCCCCTTGATGCCGCCGCCGGGGGTCGGCTGCTCGGAGGTCCGCAGGGTGCCGAGGTAGGAGATCAGGCCGGCGAACTCCTCCGGGGAGAGGGAGGCGGCCAGGTCGTCGGGCATCTGGGAGAGGTCGGAATCGGAACGCTGCTCGACCTGGTCGGCCGGGACGGTCGTCACCCGGGCCTCCGAGTCCACGATCACGAGCGAGCCGTCCTCCCCGGCGCGGACGAGGCCGGAGAGCACCCGGCCGTCGGCGGTGGCGACGAGGGAGGCGCGGTAGCCCTCGACGATCTGCCGGGAGGGCTCCAGGACCGACTCGACCAGGTAGGGCCGATCGAGCTTGGCCCCCACGTCGGAGAGGTCGGGGCCGACCTCGCCCCCCTCTCCCCCGGCCTTGTGGCATCGGGAACAGGCGGCCCGCGACTCGTCGAAGAACAGGGAGCGGCCGAGGGCGGGATCCCCCTCGTGCCCCAGGGCGAACCGGGAGAGGGCCTCGGCATCGGGGGCCGAGGCGGGCCCGTCGGCCGCCGGGACGAGGGCCTGGGCGAGGACGAGGGCAGCGACGAGGGCGATCGCCGGCGAGATCGGGGAGGGGTGCATCGGTCCGGGCCTCGACGACGGGCCTTGGGGGTGGGCCGGCGGGGCGTCCGAGGGGGGGGCGGCCGGCGATCGGGTCCCGGGCCCGGCGATGGCCAGCCTAACACGAGGGCCGGGCCCCGGGAACCGGGCGAATTCGCCGGGCCGGGGAGAAATCGAGGGGAGTGGTGGACGCCGGGTCGGCGGGTGGTTGGCAGCGCCCGATCGAGGCGTTACTTTGCTAGCGATCACCCTCCCGGGCGGGGTCGAGCGGTCCGATCGAGGGGACCGAAGCGGGTCGGGTCGGGTCGGGCGAGGCGAAACCCCCTTGCACCGTCAGACCGGGAGTCAATTCGGGCGGCCGTCGACCGGCCTGTCGCCGCGAACGGTCCGCCCAGGGAGCGTCGACAGCGATGATTTACATCCCGTTCTGGTGGTGGCTGGCCCCGATCGGGGCGATCGCCGCGCTGGCCGCCGCGTACATGTTCTACCGGCAGCTGCTCGCCGCCTCTCCCGGGGACGAGCGGATGCGGGAGATCGCCGGGTACGTCCGGGAGGGGGCGTTCGCCTACCTGAAGCGGCAGTACGTGGTGGTGGCCCTGGCGTTCCTGTTCCTGGTGCTCCTGCTGGCGATCCAGTCGTTCGTGCTGAAGCAGCAGCACGGGCTGGTGCCGTTCGCCTTCCTGACGGGCGGGTTCTTCAGCGGCCTGAGCGGGTTCATCGGCATGAACACCGCCACGCTCGCCTCGAACCGGACGACGCAGGGGGCCAAGGAGTCGCTCAACCGGGGCCTCCAGGTGGCCTTCCGGGCCGGCGCGGTGATGGGCCTGGTCGTGGTCGGCCTGGGCCTGCTGGACATCAGCCTCTGGTTCTACCTGCTGGCCCGGATCCTGCCGGCGACGATCGACGGCTTCCGCATGTCGCTGGAGCAGATCACGGTGGTGATGCTCACCTTCGGGATGGGCGCCTCGACCCAGGCGCTCTTCGCCCGGGTCGGCGGCGGCATCTTCACCAAGGCCGCCGACGTGGGGGCCGACCTCGTGGGCAAGGTCGAGGCCGGCATCCCCGAGGACGACCCCCGCAACCCGGCCGTCATCGCCGACAACGTCGGCGACAACGTCGGCGACGTGGCCGGCATGGGGGCCGACCTGTACGAGAGCTACTGCGGCTCGATCCTCGCCACCGCCGCCCTCGGCGCCGCCGCGGCCCTGGGGCTGGCCGGGGCGACCGGGGAGGACCTGGCCGAGGCGCAGTCGAGGCTGGTCGTGGCCCCGATGATCCTGGCCGGCATCGGCATCCTGCTGTCGATCGCCGGCATCTACCTGGTGAAGACCGAGGAGGGTGCCAGCCAGATGAACCTGCTCTGGGCCCTGCGGCGGGGCATCTACGGCTCCAGCGCCTTCATCGTGGTGGCGGCCCTGGCCGTCTGCTGGCTGGTCCTCCCCGCCAGCGTCTGGTTCGGGGTCTTCCTGGCGATCACGGTGGGCCTGATCGTCGGCGTCCTGATCGGCTACTTCACGGAGTACTACACGGCGGCCGAATTCTCGCCCACGAAGTGGATCGCCGACCAGAGCGCGACCGGCCCGGCGACGACGATCATCGCCGGCGTGGCACAGGGCATGCTGAGCACCTGGGCGGCGATCTCGATCGTGGGCGTCGGCACGATCGTCGCCTACTTCGTGGCGGGTGGGGCGGAGAACGCGGCGCTGGGCCTCTACGGGGTCGGCTTCGCGGCCGTGGGCATGCTGGCGACCCTGGGGGTGACCCTGGCGACCGACGCCTACGGACCGATCGCCGACAACGCCGGCGGCAACGCCGAGATGACCCACCAGCCGCCGGAGGTCCGCCAGCGGACCGACGCGCTGGACTCCCTGGGCAACACCACCGCAGCCACAGGCAAGGGGTTCGCCATCGGCTCGGCGGCGTTGACGGCCCTGGCGCTGCTGGCGGCCTTCGTGGAGGAGGTCCGCATCGGCATCCAGCGCGAGGGGCAGACCTTCGTCGAGGAGCGGGCGGCGGGCCTGGAGGAAGGGGGCATCTACCCGCTCGGCTTCAACAAGTTCGTGCAGGTCACGGCCGAGCCCGACGAGGAGACCGGCTTCCCCCCGACCTTCATCGCCGCCAGCCGGGGGAACCCCTACGTCGAGTCCGAGGGCGGCCTGATCCGGGCCACCGACGCCCAGATCGTCGAGCACTACCGGCCGGAGATCGAGGCCGCCGCCCCGATCATCAACCTGGTGCGGGTCCGGGAGGCGACGCTGGCCGACTTCATGGGCTACTACGACGTCAACCTGATGAACCCGAAGCTGCTGGTCGGGGTCTTCTTCGGCGTCCTGATGGTGTTCGTCTTCTGCGGGCTGACCATGAAGGCCGTCGGCCGGGCCGCCGGCCGGATGGTCGAGGAGGTCCGCCGCCAGTTCCGGGAGCTGAACCTGCTGACCGACCCCGACGCCAAGGCCGACTACGCCCGGTGCGTCTCGATCGCCACCGCGGGGGCCCAGAAGGAGATGATCGTGCCGGCGTTCCTGGCCGTGGGGGCCCCGCTGGTGACCGGCCTGGTGCTGGACGTGAGCGGGCTGATGGGCCTGCTGGCCGGCGCCCTGACCTCGGGCTTCGCGGTGGCCATCTTCATGGCCAACTCCGGGGGCGCCTGGGACAACGCCAAGAAGTACATCGAGGCCGGCGCGATGGGCGGCAAGGGCTCCGAGGCGCACAAGGCCGCCGTCGTCGGCGACACCGTCGGCGACCCGTTCAAGGACACCTCGGGCCCGAGCCTGAACATCCTCATCAAGCTGATGAGCATGGTCGCCGTCGTCTTCGCCGGCGTGATCGTCAAGTACGGCCCGGAGATCGGCGCGTTCCTCGGCATCAACAACTACTGATTTCCTCCGGGTGCCGGACCGATCGGTACGGCCCCGGGGGGGGCGTCGGTCGTCTCCCCCGGGGCCGTCGCGCGTCCGGGCCCGGTTTCCTCCCGGGGAGTCCCCATGAAATTCGCCCGCTGGGTGTTCCTCGTCGCGGGGGGCATCGGCCTGCTGATGCTGTTGCCCTTCTACGGGCTGGAGGCCCGGATCGGCCGGGACCTGCCCCCGCCGATCACGCACCCGGAGTATTACTACGGCTTCACGGGGGTCGCCGTCGCCTGGCAGGTGGCCTTCCTGGTGATCGGCAGCGACCCGGCCCGGTTCCGCCCGCTGATGCTCGTCGGGGTGATCGAGAAGCTCTCGTTCGGCGTGCCGACGCTGGCCCTGTTCGCCCTGGGCCGGGTCGCGCCGCCGGTCGTGGCGGCCGCCCTGTTCGACCTGACGCTCGGCGTCCTCTTCGTGATGGCGTACCGGGCGACCGGCGGCCCTCGGGGCGAGGCCGGCTGAGCCGGCCCGTCGGCTTGGGGTTTGCACCGGGGACGGGGCTCGGCAGGATGGTGGGGGTCAAGGACGACCCCGACGCCCTCGACGACCGCCCCCGCGGAGCACGTTCCCCATGAGCACCGAGCAGGCAACCCAGGCGTACGCCCCGGCCCGACGGCCGGCCCCGACGGCCCGAGAACTGCCCCGGCTCCTGCTGTCGGCGGTCAGTCGGGTCGTCCCGGCGGCCGTCGTGCTGCTGGTGCCGGTGGTCGTGGTGCCGCTGGCGTCGGCCTTCGTCGAGGTGCCGGCCGAGGATACCGGGCGATACCCGGTCTGGGCGGTCGAGGCCTTCGGGGCCGAGCTGCTGGCCGCCGCGCTGGCCGCCCTGTCGCTCCCGCTGCCGGTGCTGATGCTCTATGGCGCGGTCGCCCTGGCGGTGCCGACGGCCTGTGCGGTCCTCGGCCTGGGGACGATCGGCCGCTGGGCCTCGCTGGCCGGGTTCTGCCTGGTCGGCTCGGCGCTGGGGGGTTTGCTGGGGCTGGGCCTGCTGCTGGAACTGGTCGCCCCGGACCTGGGGGGCACGTCGGTGCGGCTGGAGATCCTGGTCGGGCTGAGCTGGCCCCTGCTGGCGATCGAGGGCCTGGGATGCCTGCTGGCGGCGTCGGTGTCGCCGTCGGCCTGGGGACGATCGGGCACTTGAGGCGCTCTGCCCTCGTCGAAATCCTCGGAATTCTGTAGGATAGTTCCGCCTTCCGGGCGATCCGGTCGCCCGGGATGCCCGAGTCGTCCAGGGAACGGGATGCAGGAACGGGAATTGCGAGCCTCGCCGGAATCGGCCGAGTGCCGCCGGTCCCCCGGGGATCGGCGAGCGGGCCGGGCCCCGGGACCCCGGCGGAGGGGACCCTCGGGGTCGGAATCGGCGATCGCCAAGGCGACGAGGACCAATGCAATACAGGGAGCGTGATCGGATCGGGGCCGGCGCGGCGGTCATCGCCCACCCCGGAGACTCTCGGGGCAACGCCGGATTCTACCCCTTGTTGCTGCGATGGTTCGGGATGCTCCCGTTCCGGCAGTCGCTCGGCCGGGGCTCAATGCTCCGCAAGCGGATGACGCGGGGCTGGTACCAGTTCCTCAGCTACATGGACCGGCGGGTGCACCTGCGGTACATGAATTACGGCTACGCGCCGCTGGATCCGGCCGAGCCGGTCGTCGACCTGAAGCCCGAGGACGCCAAGGACCGCTACTTCATCCAGCTCTACCACCGGGTCGCCGGCGCGATCGACCTGCGGGGCAAGGACGTGGTGGAGGTCGGCTGCGGCCGGGGCGGCGGGGCGTCGTTTGTCGCCAAGTATCTCCGCCCGAAGTCGTTGACCGGGATGGACTTCGCCGACCGGGCCGTCGCCTTCTGCCGGCGGTCCTATCGGGCCGACGGGCTCACCTTCACGGTCGGGGACGCCGAGCGGATGCCCTTCGCCGACGCCTCGTTCGACGTGGTGCTGAACGTCGAGTCCTCGCACTGCTACCCGCACATGCGCCGGTTCGTCCGGGAGGCCGCCCGGGTGCTCCGCCCGGGGGGGGCGCTGCTGTTCGCCGACATGAGGCACCGCGAGACGATCGACTCGGTCCGGGACGAGTTCCTGGAGGCCGGGTTCGAGGTCGTCGAGGACCAGGAGATCACCCCGAACGTCCTCCGCGCCCTGGAGCTGGACGACGACCGCAAGCGAAGACTGATCCGCCGCGAGGTGCCGATGATCTTCCGGCCGATGTTCCGCTGCTTCGCGGGCATGGCCGGCACGGAGTCCCACCAGGCCTTCGCCACCGGGGAGTGGGTCTACTGGCGGTTCGTCCTCCGCAAGCCGACCGCTTGATCCCGGCCGCCCCCCGACACACCGACTTCCCGGGACGGAGCCGTCCCGTCCCGCCACGACCGCCCACCGAGGTCCCCCCCATGTTCGAGTCAATCGATGAGTGATCGGCCCCTCTTCGTCACGGGAGCGACGGGCGCCCTCGGCCGGCGGCTCGTCCAGGAATGGCTCGAGACGACGGACCGGACGCTCTACCTGCTGATCCGCCACAAGGGCCTGCATTCCGCGGCCGACCGGGCCCGCAAGCTGTTCGCCCCGCTGGGGCTCGACGGCATGGTCGGGGGCCGGATCCGGGCGATCGACGGCGACGTCACCAAGCCCGGCTTCGGCCTCTCGGCCGGGGACCGGGATCTGCTGCGCGCCGAGGCCTCGGAGTTCTTCCACATCGCCGCCCTCACCGAGCTCAACGGCCGCAAGGAGGAGAGCGAGCGGATCAACATCGGCGGCACCACCGAGGCCCTCCGGCTCGCCCGGGATCTGCTGGAACGCGGCCGGCTGGAGCGCCTCTTCCACTTCAGCACGGCCTACGTCCCCGGCAGCCTCCGGACCTACCACGCCCGGGAGGACGAGCTGAACCCCGACCCGGCCTTCGCCAACCACTACGAGTCGAGCAAGCACGAGGCCGAGCGCCGGGTCCGGGGCGCGATGGCCGAGGGGCTGCCGGTCACCATCTTCCGGCCGAGCATCGTCGTCGGCGACTCCCGATCCGGCGAGGTGACGGAGTTCAACGTCGTCTACCCGTTCTTCAAGCTCTACGCCCACGGCATCCTGGACGTGCTGCCCGCCCGGGCCGACGAGACCTTCAACGTCGTGCCGATCGACTTCGTCACCCAGGCCGTCCGGGCCCTCTCCTCCCGGGCCGACACCGTGGGGAAGACCTACCACCTCGTCGCCGAGCGGCCGCCCACCATCGGCACGCTCCTGAAGGTCAAGGACACCGAGTTCCCGAGGATGCCGCCGATCAAGCTGGTCGACCCCGACGAATTCGACCAGACCCGGCACTCGTTCCTCGTCTCCCGGATCCAGCGCTACATCGAGCCCTATCTCGGCTATCTCCGCTGCAAGCTCACCTTCGACACCACCAACACCCGGTCCGACCTCGACGGCATGGGGGTCGAGTTCCCCGAGACCGACTACGAGTTCCTGACCCGGATCCTCCAGTACGCGGTCGACAAGAAGTACCTGATCGCCTGACCGGCGACCGGTCCGCTCGCCTCGATGCGTCGAGGCCCGGGCGTCCGGGGGGAATCCATGCCGGCCCCGGCTATCACTGGGGGCGGGGGCGGAGGCCCGGGACCCGGCCGAGCGTCTCGATGATGTCCTGGACCCGGTCGTTGATCCCGGCGATCACGCCCCGCAGGCCGTCCAGCGACTCGTTGGTCACCGAGAGCCGGGTGTCGACGCTCCCGAGGGTCTGGTTGGTGTCCGCGAGTCGGGTGTCGACGGTGCCGAGCCGCTCGTTGGTGGTGCCGAGCTGGGCGTTGGTCAGGTCGAGCTTCGTGTTGGTCTGCCCGAGGCTGCCGGTCACGGTCGAGACGTCCTCGGCCACGGAGGTCAGCTTGGTGTCGACCCTGCCGAGGGCCTCGTTGGTCTGGGTGAGCCGGGACTCGATGCCGCCGATCGACCCGGTGATCGACCCGACCTCCTGCTTGGTCGCGGCCAGCTCCGCGGTCAATGCGTCGAGCTGGGTCTTCACGTCGCCGAGCCGTTGGTTGACGCCCACCAGGCCGCTGTCCACCGAGGCGAGCTGCTGGTTGGTCAGGGCGAGTTGCCCATTGACCTGATCGAGCCGATCGGTCAGCGGGGCGAGGATGCTGCAGCCGGACAGCCCCAACAGCAGGACCGGGGCGATCGGGAACCATCTCATCTGCTCGTCCTCCGCCGAGATCCGGGCCGTCCTAGCCGGGATTATCTTCGGCACGGCCGGGCGTCGGCATCAGGGAATCGGGCGTGGGCGGGGGCGGGATGGAGGCGATCAGGCCCTCGACCTCGTCGGTGTCGACCGGCTTGACCAGGTGATGGTCGAACCCGGCCTCCCGGGAGCGTCGGCGGTCCTCCTGCTGGCCCCAGCCGGTGAGCGCGATCAGGGTGGCGGCGGCCCCTTCGGGGGACTGCCGGAGGCGTCGGGCGACCTCGAAGCCGTCCATGCCGGGCAGGCCGATGTCGAGCAAGACGACCTCCGGGGTGAACCCGGCGGCCAGGGCGATCGCCTCCGGGCCGTCGTGGGCGATGCGGACGTCGTGGCCGGCGAGCTTGCCGAGCACCTTGCCGAGGCTGACGGCCGCGTCCCGATTGTCGTCGACCACCAGGATCCGACGCCGGGCGGGCGGCCCGGCCCGGCCGGCCTCCGGGCCCGGGCCCGGGGCCGGGGCCGGGGCCGACGAGCCCTCCGCCTCCGGCCCGGTCAGGATCGGCAGGCTGACGACGAACTCGCTGCCGAGGCCCGGGCCGGCGCTCCGGGCGGAGATCGAGCCGCCGTGCAGCTCGACCAGGGTCCGGACCAGGTTCAGGCCGATCCCCAGCCCGCCCCGATGGCGTCCCGGGCCGCGGTCGACCTGGACGAACAGGCCGAAGATGTGGCCGAGCTGATCCGGGGCGATGCCGATGCCCGTGTCCCGCACCCGGATCGTCGCCGAGCTGCCCCCGTCGTCGACCTCGGCCGACAGCGAGATCCGGCCCCCTCGGTCGGAATACTTGACGGCGTTGGAGAGCAGGTTCCAGAGGATCTGCTCGACCCGGGCGGGGTCGGCCCGGAGCCGGACGGGCCGGGCCGGCAGGCTCCAGGAGAGTTCCTGCTCGGCCTCCCGGGCCTGGGGGGCGATCGCGGCCAGGACCCGGCGGGCGACCGGCACCAGCTCGACGGCCTCCGGCCTCAGCTCGATGGTGCCCCGGGTGATCCGGGTGACGTCCATCAGGTCCTCGATCAGCCGGGCCATGTGGGCCACCTGCCGGTCGGCCATGGATCGGACCTGCTCGAACTCGTCGGGGTCGGGGGGTGCGTCGGCCCCGGGGCCCTCCCCCCGTCGCTTCATCAGGTGCAGGGCGGTCCGGATCGGCGCGAGCGGGTTCCGGAGCTCGTGGGCCAGGACGGCGAGGAACTCGGTCTTGCGGCGGTCGGCCTCCCGGAGTTCCTGGTAGAGCCGGGCGTTCTCCAGGGCGATGGCGGCCCGACGGGCCAGATCCTCCGCCACGGGCAGGTCGTCCGGCCCGAAGCGGCGCCCCGAGTCGGTGGCGGCCAGGCCGAAGGCCCCGACCGTGCGGCCGCCGACGACCATCGGAACGATCAGGTGCGAGGTCGGGCGGGCCGGCCGGAACCGATCCCGGCGGTCGGGGTCGGGGATCAGGGCCTCGAGCGTCGCCTCGTCCAGCTCGGGGCGGAGGTCGGGGCGGCCGGTGCGGATCACCTCGGCGACCGGGGAGGGGCCGGAGGGGTCGATCGCCGACCCCTCGAGCAGCTCGACCATCAGCGCCCGGCACGCCTCGTCCCGGTGGGCGATGGCGGCCCGGTCGATCGCGCCCCCCGGCCCGACGAGGTAGACCACGCAGGAGTCGGCCAGGGCGGGGACGACGAGCCGGGGCACCCGCTCGAGCGTCCCCCGGAAGTCGGTGGGGTCGGCCAGCAGGATGCCCGAGTCGGCCAGCAGGCGGAGCGTGCGCTCGGCCCGCTTGCGGTCGTCGATGTCGGTCGCCGTGCCGAACCAGGACTCCACCCGGTCCCCCAGGCGACGGGCGGGGACGGCCCGGCCGAGGAACCAGCGGTACTCGCCCGTCTTGCCCCGGATGCGGTACTCGGCCTCGAAGTCGCCCCCCGAACGCTCGGCTTCGGCCCAGCGGTCGAGCACGGCCTGCCGGTCGTCCGGGTGGAAGACCCCCTGCCGCGAGACCAGCTCGCGCGACCCGTCTTCGGTCAGGCCGGTGTACTCCAGCCAGCGGCGGTTGACGTATTCCAGCCTCCCGTCGGCCCGGATGATCCAGACGAACTGCGGGACGGCCTCGGCCAGCAGCCGGAACCGCTCCTCGCCGGCCCGGAGTTCGGCCTCGGCCCGCTTGCGATCGGTCACGTCCTCGGCGATGCCGGCGACCCGGAAGACGCGCCCGGATTCGTCCCGGACGGGGAAGGCCCGGTCGTAGATCCAGCGGATCTCCCCGTCGGGCCGGCGGATGCGATACTCCTCGGCGGTCGGCTCGCCGAGCACCTGCCGGCCGATCGCCCCGGCGACCCGCCCGCGGTCCTCGGGGTCCACGGCCTCGAGGAAGGACATCGGGTCGTCGTAGAGGCTCCGGCAGCTCCGCCCCCAGACCGCCTCGTAGGCCGGGCTGATGTAGTGCATCTTCGGGGACCCGGTGTCGCTGACGTAGAAGACGGCGGTGATGTGCTCGGCCAGCTGCCGGAAGCGGCGCTCCGACTGGCGAAGCTCGGCGTAGAGCCGGCTGTTCTGCAGGGCGATGGTGGCCCGATGGGCCAGGTCCTCGGCGATCGCCAGGTCGGCCGGCCCGAAACGGCGGCCCGACTCGGCGGTCGCGAAGGTGATCGCGCCGAGGACCCGGTCCCGCGTCCTCAACGGGACGCACATGGTGGAGCGCAGCCCCAGGGCGAGGAGCATCCGACGATGCTCGTCGTCCCGGGCCTCGCCGTCGATCATCGCGGCGGAGATCTCCTCGACGAGTTCCGACCGGCCGGAGCGGAGGACGTGGCAGGCCCCGTGGGGGGTGTCCGGCCCGGGGGGGTCGCGGCGGGAAAGCTCGTGGGCGAGCGCGACCTTCTCCGGGTCGACGTGCGCCACCGAGACCCGACGGGGGAGGCCGTCGGGCCCGGCCAGGTCGACCGCGGCCCAGTCGGCGAAGAAGGGGACCGCCAGGCGGGCCAGCCTGCCCAGCGTCTCCCCCTCGTCGACCAGGGTGGACAGGGCGGCACCGGCATCGGCCAGGAACAGGGAGGTCTGCTCCGACCTCATGCGGTCGGTCACGTCGGCGCAGATGCCCAGCAGGCGGACGGCCCGGCCCTCGTCGTCCCGGAGGACGGCCCCCCTGAGGGACATCCAGAGGATCGACCCGTCGCGTCGCCGGATCCGGAACTCGACCTCGAAGGGGCGTCCCTCCGCGGTCGCTCGCGCGAGGGCCGCCTCGAACGGGGCCCGGTCCTCGGCGACGATCAGCGCCCGGAAGCCGTCGAGCGTCGACCCGAAGGAGCCTGGGGGCAGGCCGAACCGCGCCTCGTCGTGCTCCGACCAGCGGACCAGGCCGGTGCGGAGGTCGCAGTCCCAGGCCCCGAGGCGCCCGGCCTCCATCGCCAGGCGGAGCCGCTCGCGGTCGACACGCTCGGCCTCCTCCCCCGCCAGCCGATCGGACACGTCCCGGGCGACGACGACCAGGCCCCCGTCCCGCTCCCCCCCGCCCCGGATCGCCGCCGAGCTGGCCTCGACCGGCAGTTCCGACCCGTCCCGGCGGCGGAGCAGTGCGGGCCCGGCCGTCCGGTGCACCAGCCCCCCGCCGAGGATCTCCGCGACGGGCAGCTCCTCGGTCCGGGTCGTCTCGCGGTCCCGGGTGTGGAAGACGTCCGAGATCGGCCGGCCCGTCGCGTCGGCCGCCGCCCAGCCGGTGAGCCGCTCGGCCGCGGGGTTGAGCGTCAGCACCTTCCCGTCGGCCCCGGTGACGAGGACCGCCTCGCCCAGGCTGGCCAGCGTCGCCTCCAGCCGCTCGCGCTGGCCCCGCTCGGCCTCCTCCGCCCGACACCGACGCCCGGCCTCCTCCTCGATCCGCCGCAACATCCGGCGGTACGACCCGCACAGTACGAGCGTCGAGACGCTGACGAACAGGTACGTCGTCAGGACGACCAGGTCGCCCGGGTCGGCGACGAACATGTCCTCATGCGGGACGACGAACAGGACCATGCCCGCCGCGAGCCCGAGCGACGCGGCCAGGATCCCCGGCCCCTGGCCGAGATACAGGGCCGCGAACAGCACCGAGAGGTAGAACGTCGCGTACGGCTGCCTCGGGCCCAGTTCCTTCGACAGCGCGAGCCTGAGGAGGGCGGCCAGGCCGACGGCCAGCGCGGCGATCAGGTAGTCGAGGGCTGGGTGGCGACGATTCCGTAGCATCACCGAAGGGTCCGACGGGGGAGGGAGCCGCGACCGGCCCGCCCCGCATCCTCGAAATCGCCCGGAAGGCCGTCTCGTCGACGCCATCCTAACCGATCTCGCGGCCCCCAGCCTCCCCCCAGGTCCTCGTCGAGTCGCGGCCTCCCCCGGAGGCTGATACCCCGGCTGGCACGGACTCCCTGCCGACCCGGGAGTCGGCGGACCGGCCGCCCCGGCGTCCCGGGATTTCTCCGCTCGACGCCGGCGGGATCGGTCCCCCATCCCGGGGCCTCAGGCCTCGTCAACGGCCGGGAGTTCCGGGACGGCCTCTCGGGTCGCGAGGGGATCGGCCCGGCCCTTCGGACCGGGCCCGGCGTGCCGATCCCGATCGACTCGCCAGGCGATTCGCCCCGGATGAACGCGAAGGCGGCCCGCCCCCATCGGGGGCGGGCCGTCATGTCCGCTCTGCCCGGCCCCAGGGCGAGGAGATCCGAGCGTCCCCCGGTCGGGCGCAGGGTACCGCGGTGGCCGGGACGTCCGGTCCCGAGCCCGTCATGCCCGGGCGACGGGATCAGGGAAGTCGGCCGATGAGGCCCGCCCGACGGGCGCCCCCGGGGAGGGCGGCCCGGGGACGGTCAGCCCATCCCTCCATCCCGGCGGCGGTCCGGACTGCCGCCGGGGACGGGGGCAGGATCAGAATCCCGACAATTCGCCGAGCAGGTTGTCGAGGGCCCGCTCCAGCTTCTCGGGCGTCTCGTACGTGCCGCTGGCGATCTGCTGGCGGATCGCCTCGACCTTCTCGTGGCGGATCTCGGGCAGGCTGTGGATGCCGTCGAGCACCAGGCCGAGCTGCGAGATCTCGACCTGGTCACGCGGGACGGCCGCCTGGGCGTTCGCGTTGGCCTCGACGCTGAACGATGCGAGCCGGGGATAGATCGGTTGCGGGCCCTGGGGACCGCCGGCGCCGTGGATTTCCATGATTGCGTCTCCCTTTGCACCTCGGAGGCCCGGCGAGTCGGGATGACCCCGGCCGGCCCTCGTCCCTCGACGTCCCATGGTTCCGGTCCGGCCGACTGCCCCCACGCGAGGGCCCCCCGGCCGACGGCCCCGATGGGGCTCCACTCTCAACTCGTCTGCCCCTTAGATCGGCCGGAAGCTGGAGGGGATTTAACTGAATTTGCGGAAATCCCGGGGCCGGTACACGCGTCGACCATCTCGCCCGTCATTCGCGGGGGAGCAACCCCCCCCGCCCCCGGTCGGGCGGGGGCTGGGCCTGGATCCCCTGGGCGAGCCCCCGCATCATCGGCTCGATCTGGGCATTGATCGCCGAGGCCCGCTGGAGCATCGCGTCCACCGCCTGCTGCTGCTGGGGAGACTGCATCTGGCCCCGCAGGGCCTCCAGGTGCTTGACCGCGTCGTTGAACTCGCTGGCGGCCTTCAGGACCACGTTCGCCGTGTCGAAGTTGGCCAGGGCGAGCTCTGCGTCCCGGCCCGGCTTGTACAGCGGGCTGATCAGCAGCGGATTGGCCCGGAGCTTCTCGATCATCATCCGGGCCGAGTCCGTCGCGTCCCGGACGTTGGCGATCGACCGGTCGATGCTGGCCCGGTTGTTCACCAGGATGCCCGAGAGGTTCGTCAACGAGACGTCGGCCTGGTAGAGCACCCGGTCGGCCCGCATCCGGGTCTGGCCCAGGCCCTCCACCAGCTCCCCGGCCTTCGGCCCGTACTGCTGGAGCAGGGTGTCGGTCCTCGCCGAGAGTTGGCGGGCGCTGGCGATCGTGTCCTTGATGCCGTCCCGGTTCTCGGCCACCGTCCCCTCCAGGGTGGCGACGAGGGCCTCGGCCTCCTCCATCAGGCCTTCGAGCCGCCCGGTCATCGCGTCGAGCTTGCCCGAGGCCCCCGCCACGGCCGGCCCGGCGACCTCGGTGGCCATCTGCACGTCCGAGGCGGCCTGCTGCAACGCGGCCAGGGTCTTCTGGAGCCGGGGGGAGACGTCGTCGATCGTCCGGCGGACCTGGCCGATCGTGTGGCTGAGGTGGTCGCGCTCCACCGGCCCGAGGCCGACCTGCTCCAGCAGGGGGTCGAACAGCGAACTCTCGATCCCCTCGATCGGCTGCCCCGGCACCCAGGCCACGCCCGACTCCCCCACCGAGGCGATGTTCACGCTCGACTGCCCGGTCAGCCCGGCGGCGATCACGATCACGGCGTCCTGCTTCAGCCTCCCGGCCAGGTCGCTGCCGATCGACAGCCGGACCCGGGCCCGGAGGGCCCCCTCGTGCTCGACGATGTCGACCCCCGCTACCCTCCCGGCCTCCAGGCCGGCGATCCGGACGGGGTGGCCGACCCGGATCCCCTGGGCGTCCCGGAAGAAGACCTCGATCGGCGTGCGGTCGGCCACCAGGTAGCCCGGCCCCCCCCCGGCCACGACGACCAGGCCGATCAGGCCGGCCGCCGCCGCCAGCAGCACCAGGCCGACGCGGGCGTCTCGGATCGTCGAGCGGCTCATGGGCGGGAGGCCTCCGTTGCGCACAGGAGAGGGGACGGGGGGATCGGTCGGGACGATTGGGGTCGATTCGGGACGGCTCAGGTCGGCAGGACCGTCGGGCCGAACGGCGGCCCCGCGAGGTAGACGAACAGGAACCAGGAGAGGTTGAATCCCAGGATCAGCAGCATCGCCAGGCAGCACGCCCGGAGCGCCGCCATGTGGGCGGGCGTCCCGTCGTCCCGGGCCCCTTCGACGCAGGAGAGCGTGGCGGCGATCGCCCCGAAGGCCATCCCCTTGATCAGCAGGCCGGCCGGGTCCCGCATCCAGAGCATCTCGGCGAACGAGTCGAACAGGGTGCCCAGCGGGATCCCGAGCAGGGCGTTGGCGACCCGGAACCCGACGAGGATGCCGACCGCCGCCCCCCAGCTCGCCAGGACCGGGCCGGCGATCACGGCGGCGAGCAGCCTGGGGAGGGTCGCCCGGGCGTCCGAGGGGCCGGTGCGGTCGTCCGAGGCCAGGCCGAGCGTCATGTCCCGGTCGGGGATCCAGGCCGGATCGGCGTCGATTTCCGGCCTCGGCCTCGTCCTCAGCTCCACCGTCGCCCGGCAGGCCATCAGCCCGGCCAGGATGAAGCCCGAGAGCAGCGGGGCGCCGTTGCGGATCAGCCCCACGCCGACGACCGGCCCGACGCCGACCTCGAACGTCGCCCCGAAATACGCCTGCATCGACAGGAACGAGCCCATGCCGACGTGCACCAGCGCCACCAGGGGCAGGCCGGCGACGAGCAGCCAGTCGAGCTGCACCATCGTGGCCGCCCGCAATCCCAACGCGCCGTCGGGCCTCCGGCCGATCGCCCCGGCCGCCCGGATCGGGGCGAGGGCCAGGCTCCCGACGTAGGCGAGCAGCCCGACGACCGGCCGGGGCGGGGCCGAGGCCGGGTCGGGGGCGATCGATGCGGCGAAGTGGTCGGGCATGGGCCGGCCCTCCCTGGCCGGTGGTGGTCGATCTCGCCCGTCGAGGGTCCGCCGCCGTCCGGGCCGCCCGTCAGCGCCCGGGGCCGGGCGGCAGCCGACGGCCGGAGGGGGTCACGGCCTGCGACTCCCACCAGGATCGCCACCGGGCGACGGCGGCGGCCCGCTCCCCCGGCGTGCCGTAGGGGATGTAGCCGAAGTCCCGGCCGGTCCGCTCCCGGAGCGATTCGTGCGAGGTGAGCCGGACGACCGCGTCGGCGTCTTCCAGGTGGGCGATCAGGGCGGGGATGGCCACGGCGTCGGACGCCTCGTCGTCGAGCCCGGTGGCCCGGGCCCGGTTGAACGCCGCCGAATCGTCCAGGGAGACGAAGTCGCGCACCGTCGTCTTGCACCCCGAGACCGGGGCGATCGTCGCCAGCAGCAGCAGCGGCCCCACGATGTTCCGGCGTCTCGGGCGTCCCATCCGATCGAGTCCGACTCCCGGGTCCATCCGTGTCCCCCCCTCGCCGACGCCCCGGCCGGCGCGGTCATGGCGGACCATACTCGAAGTCGCCCGATCGGGCAATCCCGGCCGATCGTCCGGGGAGGGGAACTGACGCGGTGGCGCGGAGGAGGGGACGAGCGGATGCCGGGAACTCAGGTCGATCCGCCCGCTCCGCCCTGGCGGCGGAGTTCGTTGACGAAGTCGTGGGCGAGGCGGATCGGGGTCGAGAGTCGGTATTTCCCGGTCGTCTCCATCACGAGGCGCTCGGCCCCCTCGAAATCGCAGAGGTGGCCCGGCGAGACGTACACCGGCGAGACCCGGCTCCGGGTGCGGAGCACGGTGCCGATCCGCTCCTTCTTGTGGATCAGGGGGGAGCGGTCCCCCCGGTCGGGGCCCGGCTCGTCGAAGGAGCCGCAGAGCAGCGACTTGGCGCAGCCGACCGTCGGGATCCCCAGCCAGAGGCCGACGTGGCTGGCGATCCCCAGCCTCCTCGGGTGGGCGATCCCCTGGCCGTCGCAGAGGAGCACGTCGGGCCGGTCCGCCAGGCGGTCGAACGCCTCCAGCACCGGGGGGGCCTCCCGGAACGAGAGCAGGCCGGGGACGTACGGGTATCCGGCCTTCGCGACAAGCCCGGACCGCTCGACGACCTCGAAGGTGCCCGCCTCCACCACCACGACGGCCGCGAACAGCCGGTCGTCCCCCTTGTTGTAGGAGACGTCGGCCGCCGCGATCCGGCGGCAGGGGCCGAGGGCCCGGGTCGCGTCGACCCGGGCGGCCAGCTCGCGCTGGAGGGCCCGGGCCTCGTCGGGGGAGAGGTCCCAGCGGTGGAGCGGTTCGATCGCCATGATGGGGTGTCAGGCCCGGGCGGCCATCCCCTCGGCCACCTCGACGATCGCCCCGGCGGCCCGCTCGCACTGCCCCCGGGAGACGTCGAGGTGGGTGACCGCCCGGAGCGTCTGCGGGCCGAGGGCGCTGACGAGCACGCCGGCCTCCCGGAGCCGATCGGCCACCTCCCGGGCCGTGCCGGCCCCGGGGTCGACGGCGATCCAGACGAGGTTCGTCTCGACCGGGCCCGATTCGAGCGAGAGGCCGGGGGCCCGCTCGATGGCATCGGCGATCAGGCGCGCATTCGCGTGATCGTCCGCCAGGCGGTCGACGTGATGCTCGAGGGCGAACAGGGCCCCGGCGGCGACGATGCCCCCCTGCCTCATCCCGCCGCCGAGCGCCTTGCGGAGCCGGTGGGCCTTCCTCATCAGCTCGGCCGACCCGGCGATCGCCGAGCCGACCGGGGCCCCGAGCCCCTTGCTGAAGCAGATCGAGACGGTGTCGAAGTGCGAGGCCCATTCGGACGCGGGGACGCCCGAGGCGACCACGGCGTTCATCAGCCGGGCGCCGTCGAGGTGCATCGCCAGGCCGTTCGACCGGGCCCAATCGGCGACCTCCCGGACCGAATCGTACGGGTGGACCCGGCCCCCGGCCCGGTTGTGGGTGTTCTCCAGGCAGACCAGCCGGGTGCGGACGTAGTGCTCGTTGTCGGGCTGGATCTTGTCCCGCAGGTGGTCCAGGCCGATCAGGCCGCCGTGCGGGTTGATCGTGCGGGCCTGGACCCCCCAGTGCCGGGCGATCCCGCCGGCCTCCCAGACGTAGACGTGGGCCCTCGCGTCGCAGATCAGCTCGTCCCCCGGCCCGGCGTGCAGGCCGACGGCGATCTGGTTGGCCATCGTGCCCGAGGGGACGAACAGCGCCGCCTCCTTGCCCAGCAGCCCGGCCGTCCGCCGCTCCAGGAGGTCGACCGTCGGGTCCTCGCCGTAGACGTCGTCGCCCACCTCGGCCTCGGCCATCGCCCGCCGCATGGCGGGGGACGGCCTCGTGACGGTGTCGGACCTGAGGTCGATCGGGCGTTGCGTGCTCATTCGTTCGATCCTTCGGCCGCGGGACGGGCGTCGATCAGGCCGGCGGGGGTGCCGTCGATGGGCCGCGCCTCGGGGTCGTCGGGGTCGCGGTCGAGGCAGAGGAAGGCGAACAGGTCGGCCAGCTCGTCGGGGGCGAGCTGCTCCTCCAGGTTCTCCGGCATCAGCGAAACCGGGCTGACCCGGACCTCCTCCACCTGGTCCCTGGGGATCACCTCGCGCTCGCCCCCCTGGAGCTTCAGGACCATCCGGCGGTCGCTGTCCTCCTCCAGCAGGCCGGAGAGGATCCGGCCGTCGGCGGTGGCGACGATCGTCCCCTGATAGGACGCGCCGATGACGAGGCTCGGATCCAGGACGTTGGAGAGCAGTTGTTCATACGAGCCCCGGCCATTGCCGGTGACGTCCGGCCCGACCTGCTGCCCCTTGCCGTAGATCTGGTGGCACTGGGCACAGACCTTGTCGAAGACGGCCCGGCCGGCGATCGGGTCGCCCCCGGCGTCCCGGAGTTCGCCCCGGAAGCGGTCGATCACCTGTTCCCGGGCGGGGTCCCTCCCCTCGCGGACGGTGCCCCAGGTCTGGCGGACGAGCTCGGCCAGCTCGGCGTCGGGGCTCTCCAGCAGGGCCCGGACCTGGTTGACGTTCAGCACGTTCGCCGGGATCGCCCCCGCGCCGATCTCCGCCAGCAAGGCCTTCGTCCAGGAGGGCCGCTGGGTCAGCAGTGCGACCGCCTTGGGCTTCAGGTCGGGCTCGAACCCCGGATAGGCCGAGAGGATCACGCCGGCCAGTTCGGGATCGTCGACCTCCCCGAGCGCCCCGAGCAACTCGCCCCGAAACTCGGCCGAACCGCGTCGCTCCGGGTCGTCGAGGACGGCCCTCACGCGATCGCGGAGGGCCGGTCCCTCCTCGGCGTAGATCAGGGCGTCGAGGGCGCGGAGGCGGGCCTCCCTCGTCGGGCCGTTCGAGAAGACGAGCCGGGCCAGTTCCAGCCCGGCCTCGTCGCCGCAATAGGCCAGCAGGATCGACGACTCGACCGCGAGCCAGGCGTCCGACCGGCCGAGATCGGCGTGGGGCCGGAGCAGATCCCGAAGCCCCGCCCGGAGCGATCCCGAGGCTTCCGGGTCCAGGTCCCGGCGACGGAGCAAGTCGGACAGGACTCGGAACGCGTCGGTCATCGCCTCCGGGTCTCCCGAACCGATCAGGGCGCCGGTCACGGCGAGGAACACCTGGGGTTGAACCTCCTCCTGGGAGGCGAACCATTCGAGCGCCCGGGGCAGGAGTTCCCGACCGGCAGGTGACAGACTTCCCGCCGAGAGGGAGGCGATGAGGCCTTCGCCACGTTCCTCCAGCAGCGGGAGCATGTTCCGCCAGACGACCCGGGGGATGAGCTCGTCGTCACCGCAGGAAGCCGCAATCGTCCCCAGGATGGGGACCGGGTCCAGCCCCTCAATCTTCGGCGCGGCGATGGCGACCTGGAGTTTGACGTCCGGCGAGGGGGAGGTGGCGAGCGATGCCACCCATTCCCGGACCGTCGGGGAAACGGACCCCATGTTCCCCGCCGCCCGGACCGCCCAGGCCTGGAAGGTCGGGTCGTCGTCGCTCACCAGTCGCCAGTGGAACTCGGGGTCGAGCGAGCCCGACCCGATAAGCGCCCAGGTCGCATGCATCCGGCCCTTTCGGCCAATGGAGTCGGAGCGGACGACCGACTGGAGCCGATCCCGGAGCCCGTCCCGGCCGCCCTCGATCAGCCGCTCGGTCAGCAATCGCTGGGCGATGTCCCGGTTGTAGACATTGGCATCATCGAGCAGGCCGATGAGTTCCTCGTCGCTCGACTCGGCCAGGTCGAAGCCGGTTCGTCTCGGCGTGCCCTCGTAGCGAACGCGGTAGAGGCGGCCCTTGAGGCGGTCGATGCCGGCGGGGTCGCGGTTGGCGTCCTGGTAGCAGTGGTACTGATCATACCAGTCGAGGATGTAGAGGCAGCCGTCGGGGCCGGTCTTCTGCACGACCGGCATGAACCAGGCGTCGTTGGCCGAGAGGAAGTCGGGCTCCCCGTGGCCCCGGTAGGTGGCCCCATCCCGGGTGAGGGAATCCACGTTGATGCAATTGCCGTGGATGTTCCCCATGTAGAGCTTGCCGCGGTACTCGGGGGGGTACGCGTCGCTGTCGAAGTAGGTGATGCCGCAGTAGGCCCGCTCCTGGTGGAGGTGGTCGACGATCGACTCGATCTTCCAGGTGAATGGCGGATAGGGGCCGCCCTGCCGGTGGTAGTAGCCGGTCTCGACGAGGTGCCAGAGGTGGTCGATCACGCAGGCGGAGGCGAACAGGGAGCCCTCGGGGTCGATGGCGATCCCCCAGGGGTTCGACGTGCCCTCGCAGAACAGCTCGAACTTGCGCGTCTTCGGGTGGATGCGGAAGATCGCACAGGTGAAATCATACGTCTCGTCCCCCTGCTCGACCCGGCTGCGGTTGAAGACGCCGTTCCAGCCGTAGAGCCAGCCGTCGGGCCCCCAGGTGAGGCTGTTGGGCAGCTCGTGGGTGTCGTCCCGGCCGAAGCCGGAGACGACGACCTCCGGCGGGCCGTCGGGGGCGAGGTCCCCGTCCGCATTCGGATAGAAGAGGATGTCGGGAGCGTTGGCGACCCAGACGCCGCCGTGGCCGACGGCGATGCCCGAGGGGATGTTCAGGCCCTCGGCGAAGATCGTGAACTCGTCGGCCCGGCCGTCGCCGTCGGTGTCTTCCAGCACCTTGACGCGGTCCCGCCCCGGGCCGGGCTCCCGTCGGGGGTATTCCAGGCTCTCGGTGACCCAGATGCGGCCCCGCTCGTCGAAGGTCATGGAGACGGGGTTGACCAGGTCCGGCTCGCTGGCGACGACCTCCACGGTGAACCCTTCGGGCACGGTCATCGCGGCGACCGCCTCCTCGGGGCTCCTCGCCGGGTTCGGGGGCCGGTCCTGGCCGTGGGGGATCGTCGCCTCCCGGTCCTGCCGGGCGGGGAGCGGACGGGCCTCCCCGAAGGCGGCGGCGGCGATCGCGGCGAGCAGCACCATCCTCGAACGCATCGTCGGGGTCTCCTGGCGGGCGGGACGCGACCGGGGCCATCCGCCTCGTCGACGGCCGTGGGCATGGGAGCCGTCGAGCGTACCGGCCCCGGGGCCGGGATCGCAACCGGATCCCCGGCCGGGGGCGGGACGAGGGCGGCCCGGCCGGGGGCGTCGCCGCCCGGCCGGGCCGTCGAGGGGTCGGGTCATCGGGGGTCCGGCCCGGGGGCCGTCAGGCCCGGCCTCGGGAGGCCATCCGGCCGGTGAAGTCGGCCTCGGGGACGGCGGGAGACTCGGGGTCGAACCACTCGGGCTTGAACTCGATCCGGGCGTTGTGCCGCATGGCGAGGTTGCTGGTCAGGGCGATCACCGCGTCGGCAAGGGCAACCGGGCCGGGGCACCGGGGCTGGTGCTCGGCGTCGCCGTGGTAGTCGTTCGGGTCGCCGTTGCGGATGCAGTAGGCGAAGTGCTCCAGCTCCTCGCGGTAGCCCCGGGAGGGCAGCTCGCCGTCGCCGGCGGCGATGGCGCCGAGCGACTGGGCCTGCGACGGGCCGGCCAGGCTCGGGCTGGTGGCCATCGCGTTGGAACCCTTCTCGACCGTGATGGAGGTCGACCGGCCGGCCCAGTTGGACTGCGGCTTGTTGCGGTCGTACTCCTTGTAGAGGTAGATGTCGTACTCCTTGGAGACCATCATCGTGCCATAGGTCCCCATGACCACCTCGCCGTAGTCCTCGAAGGCGTTGGTGGTGATCGAGGAGTAGCTGACGATCACCCGGTCCTTGTCGGCGGGCATCCCGTCGCTGTCGACCTGGGCGCCGATGGTCGGGAACTCGTAGTTGACGAAGACGTGGTCGTCGACCTCGCGGTGGTCGTCGTAGTAGAAGCTGCCGCCGAAGCCGGAGACGGCCAGCGGGTGCTGCTTGCCGAGGAAGATGGAGCAGGCGTCGAGCTGGTGGCTGCCCAGCTCGGCCATCAGGCCGGCGCCGGTCTTGTCGTAGAGCCGCCAGCGGACCAGCTCGTCGTGGTTCTTGTAGGAGTAGACCTTGCCGTCGGACGCCTTGTAGGCGATGGCGTCGAGGTCGACCTTGTCGTCCCCCTCCATGAAGGGGGGCTTCCAGGAGTCGTAGTAGAGCGGGTTGCCGTCGTCGTCCCGGAGGACGACGGGGTTGCCCTCGACGTCGAGCTCGATGTTGCCGGCGTCGTCCTTGGCGAACTGGAGCTGGCCGTTGTTGCGGTGCCAGCTGGCGCGGATGTGGCGGATGTCGCCGAGCATGCCGCTGCGGACCAGGGCGTTGGCGTTGTCGTAGATGGCCGAGTAGTGCCGCTGGTGGCCGATGGCCAGCAGGCGGTTGTTCTCCCGGGCGGCCTTGATCATCGCCTTGCACTCGGCGATGTCGTGGCCCATCAGCTTCTCGCAGAAGACGTGCTTGCCCGCCTTCATCGCGTCGATGGACACCGGCGCGTGCAGCCAGAGCGGCAGGGCGATGACGACCAGCTCGACCTCGGGGTCGTCCAGGACGGCCTTGATCGAGTCGTAGTTCTTCAGCTTGGCGATGTCGTCCTTGGTGTACTGGCCCAGGTCCTGCCGGCCGAAGTAGTCCCGGGCGCGCTGCTGGTTGTAGGGGCGGGCGTCGCAGTAGCCGATGTAGTTGACGTAGTCCCGGTTGGACTGCCGGATCATGGCGTCGCAACCCTCGTTGCCGGTGCCGATGATCGCGGCCCGGACCGCCGGCTTGTCGCCCAGCGGCGTGTAGCCGAAGTACAGGGCCCCCAGGGCCGGGCCCGCGGCGGCGGCGGCGACGAGGAAGTCGCGGCGGGTCGGGTACCCCGCCCTCGGGCCGGTCTCCAGCCCGCCGATCGCGGCGTAGGCGTTGGCCCGACCGATGGCGCGCTGCTCGTCGGTGAGGTGGTTGGTCATAACTGGCAGCTCCTCTCGGTTCGAAGCGGTCCGGATGGTGACCGGTCAGCGTCCGGACGGATCAAGTCGGTTCGAATCGGATCAGGTCGGGTCGGGTCGAGTCGGGCGGGTCAGGCGACGGCCCTGGCCTCGGCGGCGGCGGCCCGGCGGTCGATCCAGCCGAAGAGCAGCCGGTCGACGCCGAACCAGAGCCCGCTCGGGGTGGCGGCCAGGGCGAGCAGGGCGAACATCTCGATCAGGTTCTTGTTCACGAACAAGTACGTCCCCTCGGCCTTGGGGTTCGGTGGCAGCCCGGGGAACGGCGGCATGCTGATGTAGAAGAGGAACAGGAATCCGGCCCCGCCGAGGGCCGCCAGCGGGGTCAGCAGCCCGGCCATCAGGAACAGGCCGCAGAGGGCCAGGCCGTACATCGTCATCGCGTCGACCTGGTCGAGCGACGAGGGGGGAGGGCCGAGCTCCCCGGCCGTCTCGATCTGGTCCGGCTCGGCCAGGGCAACCCAGCCGGCCCGGAGGTCGGCGGTCCACTGCTCGATCGGGGCGACCAGTTCCTTGCGGGCGGCCTCCACCTCGTACTGGGAGTCCAGGAGGCGTTCCCGCTCGTAGGCGAGGGCCGGGGGCTGGGCCTGTCCCTTGCGGAGGGCGGCCAGGTCCTCCCGGTAGTCGTCGATCTTGTCGGCCGTCTCGGAATCCCCGAACCAGGCGTCGGCCCGGGCCTTGGCGTCCTCCAGCTGGGCCCGGGCCTGCTCCTGCTGCCCCTCGGTGAACTGGAAGTGGGCGATGGCCCGGCGCAGCTCCTCGTCCCAGGACTGCCCGAGCAGCTCCGGGTCGAGGACGCCCAGGCTGTCCACGTCGGGCACCATGTTCCGGAACTTCTCGGCGAGCGGCCCGGTGGCGTTCCTCAGGTAGCTCTCGGACGAGAACGCCTCGGGAGAGTCCCGGCTCTCGACCTTCGAACGCCCCTCGTAGTAGAGGTGCCAGCCGATCGAGAGCCGGAGCAGGACCAGGAACAGGGCGCCGAAGAAGCCGGGGTAGTACCGAGTCGGGGCCATCGAGATCGACCCTCCCTTCGTAATCGAGTGTCCGGGGCGGCTCCGGGGCATCGGGAGCGGCCGGGGGGGGCGGCGAGGTCGCCGAGGGCCCCAGATTCGAGGCAATTCGACCAGTCTACGACGAGCCCGACGCCCCATCGAGGGCGTCGGGGGTGAAATCGCGGTCGGCGAGGTTGAACGGCCGCACGCTCGCCCGGCCGTCCTCCCCCCGCATCACGAACAGGGCGCCGACGTCCGCCCGGTCCCGGAGGAAGCCGGCCGAGCCCTCGGGGCCGAGAACCGAGAAGGCGGTGGCCAGCGCGTCGGCCTCGGCGGCCGTCGGGGCGAGCACCGTGACGCTGGCCGGCCCCCCCTCCCCGACCGGGTTCCCGGTGCGGGGGTCGATCAGGTGGCTGAAGATCCGGCCGCCGGCCTCGAACCGCTGGATCGCGCCGCCGGAGGTCGCCAGCCCCCGGTCGCGGAGGTGGACCGTGCCGACCGGCCGGGCCGGGTCGAACGGGTTGGTCACCCGGATCTGCCAGCGCCCGCCGAATCGATCCGGCGGCGAGCCGACCGCGAAGAGGCTCGACTGCCCGCCGTGCACCAGCGCCGAGGTCGGGAACCAGTAATCCTTGACGACCCGGGCGACCCGGTCGAGGGCGTATCCCTTGCCGATCGCGCCGAAGTTCAGGACCACGCCGGGCCGGTCGAAGGCGACGGTCCTCCGCTCCGGGTCGAGCCGGATCCGGTGCCTGCCCGACCGCCCCCGGGCCTCGGCCAGCTGCTCCGCCGAGGGCACCCGCTTCGGCCCCCGGATGAAGCCCCAGGCCAGGCTCAGGGCCCCGGAGGCCACGTCATACGCCCCGTCGGTCTGCTCGCCGAGTCGGACGCCCTGCTCGATCAGGTCGAACAGCCCGGGGGAGACGGCGACCGGCCCCTCGTGGGCCGAGGCGTTCAGCCTGCTGACCTCCGAGTCGTCCCGGTAGATCGTCAACGTCAGCTCGATCGCGTCGATCACGTCCAGCGACGCCTGGGCCAGGGCCGCGGCGCCGGGGGTCCGGGAGGGGACCCGGACGTCGAAGTACGACCCCATCGCGGGCCTTCGGGCGAGGACCAGGTCCCCGCCGTTGACCCGCTCCAGCGCCGGGGGAGATTCGGGCACGTCGGCAGCACCGGCCTCACGACGGGATCGGAAGCGGAACAGGTCGCGGCGGCTGACGCTCGACGGCGGTCGGGACACTCCGGGCCTCGCTGCGATGGTCGGAGGGCGGGCGGGGCGGGGCCGTCGGGCGCTCGATCCCTCCGATATCCGGGACGGGCTAAGGGGTCGGCCCGATCGGGGAGCGAGACGACGGCAATCTTCATTATATCCCCGCGGTCAGCCCCGAAGGAAGGGGCCTCGCCCCGGATCGAGGCCGGGCGAGATCGGGGTGGTGGCCAATCCCGCAGGGCCGGTGTAACCTATTCCGCTCCCCCGCAGTTGCGACGCACCACGGCCCCCGGTCCCCCTCATGAGCCCGATCGACCTCGCGATCATCGTCCTCTACATCCTCGGCGTGACCCTCTTCGGTTCCCTCATCGGGTCGAGGAGCGAGGGCCTGAAGGGGTACTTCCTGGGCGGTTCCCGGGTCCCGGCCTGGGCGGTGATGATCTCGATCGTCGCCACCGAGACGAGCACCGCCACCTTCCTCAGCGTCCCCAGCCTCTCCTACCGGGACGGGGGGGACTTCACCTACCTGCAACTGGCCATCGGCTACATCATCGGCCGGGTCCTGGTGGCGGTCGTCCTGCTGCCGAGCTACTTCAAGGGGCAGATGTACACGGCCTATCAGGTCCTCGACGCGCGGTTCGGCGGCGCGACCAAGACCGCCGCCTCGCTGCTGTTCCTGCTCTCCCGGACCCTGGGGGACGGCCTCCGCCTGTTCCTGGCCGCCCTGGTGCTCCGCCGGCTCCTGCTACTCAGCGGCCTGGTCGGCGACGGGGACGGGGCGATCATGCCCATCGAGTGGGCGATGCCGGCGTCGATCGTCCTGATGGGCGTCTCGACGATCGTCTACACCTTCCTCGGCGGCATGACGGCGGTCGTCTGGACCGACGTGACCCAGTTCCTCATCTACATGATCGGGGCCGTCGCCGCCTTGCTGATCATGGTCGGCCGGCTCGACGGCGGCTGGGAGACCCTCTGGGCGTCGGGAGAAGCGGCCGGCAAGTTTCGGTTCCTAAACCCGAGCTTCGACCTGACCCAGCCGTACACGATCTGGGCCGGGGTGATCGGCGGCATGGTCCTGAGCACCGCCACCCACGGCGCCGACCAGATGATGGTCCAGCGCTACCTCTCGGCCAAATCGCAGCGACAGGCGGCCGGGGCCCTGATCGCCAGCGGGTTCGTGGTCTTCGCCCAGTTCGCGCTGTTCCTGCTGATCGGCGTTGCGCTGTCCGTCTTCTACGGCGAGTACCCTCCGGACCGGCCGCTGCAGGTCGACGACGAATTCGCCTCGTTCATCGTCACCCACCTGCCGACCGGCCTGGTCGGCCTGGTCGTCGCGGCCATCTTCTCGGCGGCCATGAGCACCCTGTCCAGTTCGCTGAACGCCTCCGCCTCCTCGACGGTCAACGACCTGATCCGTCCCGCCTTCCCGAGGATCGGCGAGGAGAAATTGCTTGGCCTCTCCCGGTCCCTGACGATCGTCTGGGGGATCGCCCAGATGGGGATCGCCGCGGTGGCGGCGGCGAAGTTCCAGGACAGCCCGGTGGTGGAGGACGCATTGGCGATCGCCTCGTTCGTCACCGGGATCATCCTCGGCGTCTTCCTGCTCGGCGTGCTGACCGACCGGGTCGGCCAGGGGGCGGCGCTGGTCGGCCTGGTGGCGGGCCTGCTCGCCGTCTCCTACGCCCGATTCGGGTCGGAGTTCCGGGGGACGATCCCCTACCCGTTCGAGGGCGCCCTGGCCTGGCCCTACTTCGCCCTGGTCGGCTCGGGCACCACCTTCCTCGTCGGCCTGCTGGCCTCGACCTTCCTGCCCCGGGGCGGCACGCCTTCGACGGGGGACGCTCGCTGATCCACCTGACCATCGATCGAGGGGCCGGATTGCCCGGGGCGGGCGAACCCTCCCGGCGGGGCGACGGCCCTCGCGACCCCTTTCTCCTCGTCCCGGAGTGACCATGCTGCTCTTCCCCGCGATCGTCGCCCTCGGCCTGCTGGCCGCCCCCGCCCCGACGCCGGGCCTCCCCGAGGCCCCTCCCGAGGAATTGGGGTTCGACGCATCGAAGCTCGCCGGGGTCGGCGAGGCCATCTCGACGGCCGTCGACGAGGGGAAGATCCCCGGCGCCGTCGTGATCGTCGGCCGTCGGGGGAAGATCGCCCATGTCGAGGCGATCGGCCGGAGGGCCGTCGAGCCCGAGGCCGAGCCGATGACCCGGGACACGGTCTTCGATATGGCCTCGCTCACCAAGCCCGTCGCCACGGCGACGTCCGTCATGGTCCTCTGGGAGCGGGGACTCATCGACCTGGACGAGCCGATCACCACCTACCTCCCCGAGTTCGACAACCACGGCAAGGGGGCGATCACCGTCGAGATGCTCCTCCGCCACCGCGCCGGGCTGATCCCCGACAACCCGATCGGCGACTACGAGCACGGCGTCGACGAGGCCTGGCGGCGGATCGCCGAGATCGACCTGGTGGCCGAGCCGGGCGAGGGGTTCCGCTATTCGGACGTCAGCTTCCAGATCCTCGGCCGGCTGGTCGAGCGCGTCTCCGGCCGGCCGCTCGACGAATTCGCCCGGGAGAACGTCTTCAAGCCGATCGGCATGGCCGACGCCACCTTCCGGCCCCTCGACCGGGGCATCCCGGCCGACCGGATCGCCCCCACCGAGGTCGTCGACGGGGAGATGGCCCGCGGCGAGGTCCACGACCCCCGCTCCCGGGCCCTCGGCGGCGTCGCCGGCCACGCCGGCCTGTTCGCGACGGCCGACGACCTGGCGATCTACGCGCAAACACTCCTGGACGGCGGGATCGGACCCGACGGCAAACGGATCCTCGCCCCGCCGACCGTCCGGGCGATGATCGACCCGGCCGACACCCCCGAGGGGGAGCGTCGGGGCCTCGGCTGGGACGTGGCGACCGGCTTCAGCTCGCCCCGGGGGGAGCGGTTCGGCCCCCTCGGCTTCGGCCACACCGGGTTCACGGGCACGAGCATCTGGGTCGACCCCGACACCGAGACCTTCGTCATCCTCCTGACGAGCCGATTGCACCCCGGGGGGGACCAGCCCTCTCCCACCGCCCTCCGCCGGGAGGTGGCCACGATCGTCGCCTCGGCGATCGTCGACACCCCGATCCCCTCCCCCGCCACGGCCGAATCGGCCGAGGTCCTCTGCGGGGTCGACGTGCTGGCGGCCGACGGCTTCGCCCCGCTCAAGGGGAAGCGGGTCGGCCTGGTCACCAACCACACCGGCAAGACCCGGGACGGCCGGCCGACGATCGACGCCCTGTTCGAGGCGCCCGACGTGGAGCTCGTCGCCCTGTTCAGCCCCGAGCACGGCATCCGGGGCGTGCTGGACACCAACGTCGGCGACGACCGGGACGAGGAGACCGGCCTGCCGATCTACAGCCTCTACGGCGAGCGCCGGAAGCCCGCCCCCGAGCAGCTTGAAGGGATCGACGCCCTCGTCTTCGACATCGCCGACATCGGGGCCCGCTTCTATACCTACATCAGCACGATGGGCCTGGTGCTGGAGGCCGGGGCCGAGGCGGGCATCCCCGTCCTCGTGCTCGACCGGCCCAACCCGATCGGCGGCGTCGAGGTGGCCGGTCCGGTCCGCGACGAGGACGCCGAGTCGTTCATCGCGTTCCACCGGCTCCCGGTGCGGCACGGCATGACCGTCGGCGAGCTGGCGACGCTGTTCAACGCCGAGCGCGGCGTCGAGGCCGACCTGACCGTCGTCGAGTGCCAGGGTTGGCGGAGGTCGATGACCTTCGACGAGACGGGCCTGCTCTGGACCAACCCCTCGCCGAACATGCGGAGCCTGACCGAGGCCTTGCTCTACCCCGGCGTCGGCCTGCTGGAGGCGACCAACCTCGCCACCGGCCGGGGGACCGACACCCCCTTCGAGCGCGTCGGCGCCCCCTGGATCGACCCGAAGGCGTGGGCCACCGAGCTGAACGCCGAGGGGCTGCCCGGCGTCCGGTTCGTCCCCGTCCGCTTCTCCCCCGCCGAGCGCCAGTACGAGGGCGAGGACTGCGGGGGCGTTTACATCATCATCACCGACTGGGACGAGTTCGAGCCGATCGAGCTGGGCATCGGCCTGGCGGTCACCCTCCGTCGGCTCTACCCGGACCATTGGGAGCCCGAGGCGATGGATCGGCTCATGACCAATCAGGCCGCCCTCGACGCGATCGTCTCCGGCGCGAGCGTCCGGGAGGTCCGCCGGACCTGGGCCCGGGAACTCCGCCGGTTCCTCGACGTCCGGGCCAAGTACCTCATCTACGAGGACTGACCCCCGCCTTCCCCCTCCCCGCCAGAGGAGCGGGGCCGGCGCGGGCCCCCGGGCCTCGCGCACCGTCCCGGCCCCCTCACCCGGCCTGCACCCACCCCCTGCCCCGCAGTCGGGGGCGCAGGTCGGACGCCCGGGATCCCCGGTTGGGATTGCCCCTCCCCTCCCCGATCGGTCAGCATGTCGGGGAGGAACACCCATTCGCCGACCCGCCCGAGATGGCCGATCACGCCCCCAGGTCGAGACCCATGAGCACCGCCCCCTACGCCCCCGAGACCTTCCCCCACCGCTGGCTGCCCGCCGAGGTCGACTTCTCCACCTGGGAGCGGATCGAGCCGTATTATCAGCAGATCGTCGATCGGCCGATCACCTCCCCCGCCGAGCTGGAGGAGTGGCTCCGGGACGTCGGCGAGCTGAACTCGGCCGTCTCGCAGGAGGGGGTCCGGCGCTACGTCGCCATGACCTGCCAGACCGACGACCCCGACCGGGAGGCCGCCCACCTCGCCTTCGTCCGGGAGATCGAGCCGAGGCTCAAGCCGTATCTGAACCGGCTCCGCAACGCCTACCTCGACTCCCCCCACCGACCCGGCCTGGACCCGGACCGCCACCGCGTCTTCGACCGCGCCCAGGAGAACCGCCGGCGCCTCTACCGCGAGGCCAACATCCCCCGGGAGACCGAGCTGGCCGAGCTGGGCCAGAAGTACCAGAAGGCCATCGGCGCGATGACCGTCACCTTCCGGGGCGAGGAGAAGACCCTCGCGCAGATGGCCCCCTACCTGGAGGAGCCCGACCGGGCCCTCCGCCGGGAGGTCTGGGAGCTGGTCTCGTCGCGACGGCTCCGGGACCGGGACACCCTCGACGACCTCTTCGACCGCATGATCGCCCTGCGGCAGGAGGTCGCCCGCGAGGCCGGCTTCGACGGCTACGTCGAATACGCCTACGCCAGCCGGGAGCGGTTCGACTACGGCCCCGAGCAGGCCGAGGCGTTCCAGGACGCCGTCGAGGCCGAGGTCGTCCCGCTGGCCCGCGCGCTCCAGCAGCAGCGACGGGTGGCGATGGACCTGGAGAAGCTCCGCCCCTGGGACCTCTCTGTCGACCCCCAGGGCCGCCCCCCGCTGCGGCCCTTCGCCGACGCCGACCGGCTGGCCGAGGGGGCCTCGCGGATCTTCTCGAAGGTCGACCCCGAGCTGGGCGCCCAGTTCGCATTCATGCGGGACCGCGCCCTGCTCGACCTGGCCAACCGCAAGGGCAAGGCCCCCGGCGGCTACCAGACGACCTTCGAGGACGACCGCCTCCCCTTCATCTTCATGAACGCCGTCGGGGTCGACGGCGACCTCAGGACCATGCTCCACGAGGGCGGCCACGCCTTCCACACCCTCGCCGCCCGGGGCGAGCCGCTGCCCGAGTACCGCGACGCCCCCATCGAGTTCTGCGAGGTCGCCTCGATGAGCATGGAGCTGCTCGGCGCCCCCGAGCTGACCGTCTTCTACCCCGAGGCGGACGCGAAGCGGTCCTACCGGGAGCTGCTGGAGGGGATCGTCCTGATCCTGCCCTGGATCGCCACCGTCGACGCCTTCCAGCACTGGATCTACCGCCACCCGGGGCACACCCGGGACGACCGGCGGGCCGCTTGGAACGCCCTGATGGACCGCTTCGGCGGCATCATCGACTGGTCGGGCTTCGAGGAGGTGCGGTCGAACACCTGGCATCGACAACTGCACATATTCCTATACCCGTTCTACTACATCGAGTACGGGATCGCCCAGCTCGGCGCGTTGCAGGTCTGGCGTCGGGCGCTGGCCGACCGGCGGGCGGCGGTGTCCGCCTACCGGGCGGCCCTGGCCCTGGGAGGCTCCCGGCCGCTGCCGGAGCTGTTCGAGGCCGCCGGGGCGAGGTTCGACTTCTCGGCCAGCACCATCGCCCCGCTGATGCGGGACATCGGGGAGGAGCTCCAGCGTCTCGGCGACGCCTGAGCCCGACCCGCCCATCGACGACGGCAAGGGGGATTCCGATGAGACCTGCCACGCTGCTGCTCCTGTCGGCCGCCGCCCTCACCCTCCCCGGCCCCGCCCGGGGGCAGCGACCCCCGGCGGGCTTCGAGGTCGTGGCCCGGATCCCCGGCGTCATCGCGACCGGCATCAACGCCGGGGGGGACGTGGTCGGATTCCTCTGGGAGGAGGAGGCCGAGCGGCCCGGGGTGGTCGCCCAGGTGCCGGTCTACCTGGAGGGAGAAGCGGTGACCCGGCTCCCCCTGCTGGAGGGCTACACCTCGACCTTCCCGGCCGCGGTCAGCGACGGCGGCCTGGTCGTCGGCCGGGTGAGCAAGCCCCTGATCCCGGGGGTGGAGGTCGACCTGCAGAACCAGGCGTTCGCCTGGGACGCCGAGGGGGGCATCCGGGGCCTGGGCGTCCTGGAGGGGGGCATCGCCTCGCTCGCCACCGGCGTCTCGGCCGACGGGGCCCGCATCAGCGGGATCATGCTCTTCGAGGGCCACATGGAACCCTGCGTCTGGGACCGGGACGGCGACGGCGACGGCTGGAGGGCGACCACGCTGCCCACCGAGCGGGGCCTGGGATCCAATGTCGTCGCCATCAGCGGCGACGGCCGTCGCGTCTCGGCGGTCGACGGGGCGCTCCCCTGCCTCTGGACCGCCGACGGCTCGGGGGGCTGGGCCCGGGAGGCCATCGCCGGCCCCGGCTCGCTCCTGCCCCGGGGGGTGAACGACTCGGGCATGGTCGTCGGCCTCCGGTTCGACGACGGGGGCCGGGCCCACGCCGTCGTCTGGACCCGGGACGGCGGCCACCGGCAACTGGAGGAACCCGAGGGCTACGTCAAGTCCGAGGCCGCCGCCGTGAACGACTCGGGCATGGTCGTGGGCATGGTCGACGGCCCCAGCGGGTCGGACATCTACCCGAGGGCATTCATCTATCAGAATGAGAAAATGACCCTCATCCCCGAGGGCAGCCCGGTCTTCGCCACCGCCACCGCCGTCAACGACAACGGCCAGGTGGCCGGGGTCGTCGAGGAGGCGGACGAGGTGGAGGGGCCGGCCGGTCGGCCGGCCCCCTGATCGATCAGCCGAGGTAGCCGAGGTCGATGAGCCGCTGCTCGACGATAGCCTCGTCCTCCGGGTCGAAGTCGAAGGCGTTGCCGTGCGGCGGCCGGACCGGGCCCGACCCGGAGTCGGCCCGGGTCGCCCGGCCGCCGAGCCCGGCGAAGGGGACGCCCCGGACGTGCCCCGGGATCGGCTCGCCGAGCAGGGCGAGGACCGAGGGGGTCACGTCCTTCAAGGCGGCGTCGATCGCCCGATCCGGCCCGAAGCCGGGGGCCGCCAGGGAGACGATCCCCTCGGGCCGGTGCGTGCCGGGCAGCGACGGGTCGGCGGCGACCCAGGAGCGGTCGGCGGTCAGCTTGGTGCGGACCCAGTAGCGGCGGTCGGGCAGGGCCACGAGGTCGGGGTAGCCGGACTCGCTCGGGTCCAGGCCGTAGTCGCCCCCCAGGTCGATGACCTTCGGGAAGAGCGGCTCCCCCGTCTCGGGGTGGTTCGCCGAGGCGAGCGCCTCCCGGGCCTGCGCGCGGACCTCGTCGACCTGCCGGGGGTTCGAGGGCAAGGGGCCACCCGCCGCGCCGTCCCGGGGGATGTAGACCATCGCCCCGCAGTCCTGGTGGGGGGCGAAGGCCACCGTCCTCGACCAGTCGAACGGGAAGGTCGCGGCGATCGAGGCGTGGAACGAGGCGCCCCTCGCCTTCGGATCCTTCCGCTTGTCCCCCCAGAGTCGGAGGCGGTCGGCGGCCTGGGTGGCCCTTCGCCGGATCCGGCCGGCGACGCCGGGCAATTTGATCAGCCCGCGATCGAGCAAGATCCGGTTGACGTGGACCCTCCCCAGGCAGGGGCCGAAGCCGTGGTCGCTGACGCAGAGCACGGCCGCGCCCCGGCGGTCGGCCAGCTCGCAGAGCCGGCCGATGGCGCGGTCGAGGCCCCGGAGGACCCCGGCGGCGGCGACGTTCCACTTCGGCTCGGCGATCCCCGTCTCGTCCACGTCCAGGTATCGCCAGGCGCGGTGCTGGAACGGGTCGAGGTTCTGGAACTGCACGAGCAGGGCCGACCAGTCGGGCGCCATCCGGTCGGCGACGATCGCCCCGTCGGCCCGGCCGAGGAAGCCCTCGACGGTGGCCTCGGCGTTGGCCTCCAGCTCGTCGAGCGACTCGGGGACCCGCTTCCACTGGTACTTCAGGGAGTACCTCGGGGCCTCCCGGCGGAGGGCCTCGGCGAAGTCGGCCGGGGCGCCCGAGAGGGCGGCCTCCAGGTGGGGGGCGTCCATCCCGGAGACGACGATGCCCCGGACCTCGGGCGCGGGATACGTGCCCGGCAGGTTCAGGCTGACGACCGACCGGCCGGCGCGGTCGAGCAGGTGCCAGAGGGTCGGCACCCGGAACCGGCCGGAGTGGTTCACCCGCATCAGGCCGGCGGCGGGGTCGAAGTAGCGGTGGTCGAAGATGCCGTGGTCGGCCGGGTCGCAGCCGGTCTGCATCGTCGCCCAGGCGGCGGCGGTCATCGGCGGCTCGGTCGACCGGAGCGTGCCCCGGCTCGACCGGGAGAGCAGGGCGTCGAGGTTCGGCATCGCCCCCCGGGCCCGCATCGGGTCGAGCACGGACCAGGTGGCGCCGTCGAGGCCGAGGATCAGGACGCGGTCGGTCGTGGCGGTCGTCGTCATCGCGACTCCTCGGGTCAGCCGGCCCGGGCCACGGCGACGGCCTCGGCCGCCGGGCCGTCGATGGTGAAGTCGACCGCGAACTCGTCCCGGATCTGGAGCCGCTCGGCCTTGGAGCGGTAGAGCATCGCCAGCTTCCGCCGGGCCCGGTCCCGGGCCGGGATCGCCGCCTCCTCCCCCCTGAGCCAGCCCTGGTAGCGCTCGACGAGCCGGTCGGCCCGGTCGACGGCGTCGGCCGGGGCGGGGTGCTTGATCCCCAGCGACATGACCGTGTGCGGCGTCTTCCTCGGCCCCTGCTGGCCGACCACCCGGAGGGCGTAGCAGTCGAGCATCCGGGCCAGGCACGAGGGGGTCATCCGCCAGTAGTCGTCGGGGTAGCCGTGGATCTTGAAGTGGAAGGGGGAGGTGAGGATGAACAGGCCGCCGGGCTTGAGGACCCGGTAGACCTCGTCGAAGGCGCGACGGACCTCGAAGACGTGCTCGAAGGTCTCCAGGCAGATGATGGTGCCGGCCGACTCGTCGGCCAGGGTCATGGCGCTGACGTCCTCGACCCGGTCGACGCCGGGGCCGGGCCTCATGTCGCAGCCGAGGAACGGCTTGCCCGGGAACATGCCCCGGAGGTCGGCGTACCCCTCCTGCCCCTCGACCTGATAGGCGCCGAACTCGACGATCGGGCCGGGACAGTCGAAGGTCTCGGCGACGAGTCGGCAGAACGCCTTGTTGTGGTCTCGCATCGGCGGCGATCCTCCCTCCCTGGCCCCGCGTCGAGCCCCCCGCATCCTCCGGGGGGAATGGGCGGCGATCATAGGAGAGAGCCCCAGGGCGGTCAATCGGAATCGGGTCGGCCGCGATCGGCCCGCCCCGACGAGACGGGGCCCCTCTCTCCGGCCGGGCCGACCGGGATCGGATCGGGCCCGGGTCGGGGCGGTCCCGCCCGGGGCATTGGGTTCGTTTCGCGACGGGTGATGGGTTCGCTCCGTCCGGGATTGGGTCCGTTTCGCGACGGGCCCCGGCTTCGGTTCGTGCCCGAGCCTGGGTCCGATCCCGGGGGCGTCCGGGCCCGATTCCAGGGCCGACTCGGCGGCCGGGGGGCGGCCCGGTGCGCCCCCGGAATCGGCCCGGTGCGCCAAGCGAGGTGGCGTCCCGATCCGCGATTTTCCTTGCACGAAAGACGTTGCATCGAATGGACCGGGTTCGTTCCGGGAATCGAGCCCGCCCGCATTGGGTTCGTTTCGCCGGGCCGACGGGGGGCGGATGGGTTCGTTTCGCGACGCGGATTGGGTTCGTTTCGCGGCGTCGGGCGCGAGGCCGATCGAGGGCCTCGGGCGTCGAACTCGGGGATCCGTGCGCACTCGGGGCGCCCCGGGTGCGCCGGGACGGGCCGACCGGCCCGGGGTGTCGGGAGCGCGGATCCGGCCCCGGTGCGCCGGGGGGGCGACGGGGGGCGAGGCGTCGGGTGGGGGATCGGCCGGGGTCCTGGGTGTCGCATCCGAGGGGTGACCGAGGGTGAGGGACGATTCCGGGTCGGGTCGGGGTCGGGTCGGGGTCGGGTCGGGCTGTGGGGTCGGACAATCGCCCCATCATGAGTATCGAGGGAACGGGGCCGGGCAGTCACAAGAAATGGCGGGCCTCCCGCCGGAGCGGCCCCCGGGCGACCCCGGAGCCCGGGCCGGGGGAGCGGGCGGGGAGGGAGGCCGGGGGCTGGACTCGGGATCCCGCCCGTGTTCAAGTAGACCGCGTCCGTCGTGTCGTGATCGCGTGGTTGTGAGTGCCGCCGTCGACCCGAGATCGGGAGTTGAGCGCCCGAGCGGCCGCGTCCGGGGCCGAGTCCCCGGGCCGGGTGGTCTGGGATCCGGGCCGGCGTTGGCCGGACCGGGATGGGCTCGACGGCAGGACGAGGATGATGGGGCCGAGGCCCCGGGAGCCCCTCATGGCTGATGAGCAGGAAAAGACCCCCGAGTCGTCGGGGGCCTCGCCGACCCCTCGGGGCCAGGAGCCGCCCCCCGCGCCGTCGAAGCAGACGCCGACGCCGGACCGGGAGTATCCCGAGTCCGTGGCGGCATCGGCGACTCCGCCCGGCTGGCGACTCACCGGCAAGGTGGTGCGGGGCAACGGCACGAACCCGGTCCTGCTCACCGACGGGTCGTTCTCGGGCGTCTCGGACCGAGACGTGACGTGCTGCAACGACGGCAATAATTTCCCGGCCACGGTCCTCGCGGCGAACGCGGCCGTGCTGGTCCTTCGAATCGATGGCCAGGCCGATGGGGACTGCACCATCGACTCAGGGAAGGGCCGCGACCACGAATCGACGGGTGGCCTGACCATCCAGGTCAAGGCCCAGGTAAAGACGTTCGAGGGCGCGGTGGTCGGCCCCTGATCGCCCCTCCCGCCGGGCCTCCCCCCCCTTCGGCCGGCCGCCTCGGGGCGGTCGGCCGTGGTGCCCGGCATCGGGTGCCGGGCCTCGGGAGGCGGGGGCCCGCGCCGAGGCCCCCGCCCGGCAGCCTCCGGGACGGGTGCCGCCGCGTGGCCCTCCCGATCGCGACGCATCCGGCGCTTCAGGGGGGGAGTCGCCGTCGGGCGGATTCGAGGGCATCGAGGGCCGATTCGAGGCTCCGGCGGTCGAGGTCGTCCTCGGGGCTGCCCTCGACGGCGAGCCGGAGGAAGGCGACGGCGACTTCCAGGCGTCGGACGGCCTGCTCGGGGTCGTCGCGCCGGAGGGAGAGGCGGCCGAGCCCGGCGAAGAGGCGGCCGGCCTGGCCCCGGTAGGCGGGCACCCCGGGGGACTCCCGGAGCAGCCGGGAGAGCAGGCCGAGGGCGGCATCGAAGTCCTGCCGGGCGGCGTCGAGGTCGCCGGCATCCAGGCGGAGCCCGCCCCGGAAGGCGAGGGCGTCGGCCAGGCCGGCCCGGTAGTGGGGGAGGTCGTCGTCGTACTCGACGTTCGCCCGCCACTGCTCGACGGCCTCCACGGCGGCGGCCTCGGCCTCGGCCCGCCGGCCGGGCTGCGGGGCGAGGAGCCGGGCGAGGGCGTCGAGGCAGAGGGAGAGGATCCAGCGGTGGTTGTTGTTGCCGCCGGTCCGCTCCAGCCAGGCCCGGGCGTGGGCGATCCCCTCGTCCAGGGCCCGCTCGGCCTCCTCGGGCCAATCGAGGCCGGTCAGGGTCCTCCCCCTCCGGTCGAGGGCCAGGCCCAGGAGCATGGGGTCGACGGGCTGGGGGTCGGGCCGGTCGTTGAGGGCCCGGAGCAGGTCGAGGGCCTCGTCGACCAGTCGCAGCGAGGCGTCGAGCCGGCCCCTCCGGGCCTCCAGGTCGGCCTGGTCGTAGCGGATGGAACCCAGGGTGCGGCGGCCGTCGTCGTCGGGCCCGGCCCCCAGGCGTCTCCGGGAGATCTCGGCGGCCCGGGCCAGGGCGTCGCTCGCCTCCCGGAGTCGGCCGAGGGTGCGGAGGGTGTCGGACTGGTTGCGGAGCAGCTCGGCCAGGCGGTTCTCGACCTCGGCCGTGCCGGGGGACTCGTCGAGGAGCCCTTCGAGCAGCCGGATCGAGGCCGACGCGTCCTCGGTCGAGGGGACCAGCTCGTCGAGGAGCTGGCGGACCTTGGCCAGCTCGGCGAGGACCTCGGCCAGGTCCCGGCGGATGCCGGGGTCGTCCGGGCGGCGGTCGTGCAGCGCGCGGAAGGTTTGCAGGACCCTCACCACGAGCCGCTTGCGGATGGAGGCGGCCCCGGGGGTCTGGGCGAGGGCGTCCTCGGAGAGTCCGAGCATGTCGAGGGCCAGGTCGCGGGCCGATTCGAGGTTCTCCTCGGCCAGGTCCCGCTCCCGGACGGCGAGGGCGGCGGCCTCCCGGGCCTCGTCCCGGGCGACGGCGAGCGCCCGGTTCTTGCCGGAGATCACCGCGGCGGCGGCGGCGAGGGTGAGCGACACGGCGACCAGGACCACGGCGGCGGCGAGGACGGCCGATCGGTGCCGGCGGCCCCACCGGGAGAGCCGGGCGGAGGGGGGCTCGGGGTAGGCTCGCACGGGCTCGTCGGCCAGCCAGCGGCGGACCTCGTCGGCCAGCTCGGCGGCGGAGCCGTAGCGGTCGGCCGGGTCCTTGGCCAGGGCCTTCAGGCAGACCGCCTGGAGCGCGGGGGGGGCGGCGGGGTTGTGCTGCCGGGGGGGGACGGGGGGCTGCTCGCAGACCAGCCGGAGGACCTCGGCCTGGGTCGGGGCGTGGAAGGGGGCCCGGCCGGTGAGGATCTCGTAGAGGGTGGCGCCGAGGCCGTAGACGTCGGTCCGGTGATCCGGGGGGGGGGCGCCCGGCAGCCTGCCGGTCTGCTCGGGGGCCATGAGGCCCGGGGTGCCGACGGCCTGATGGGCCAGGGTGGCGTCCCGGTCGGGCGAGGGGTCGAGGACCAGGGGGGATCGGCCGGACTCGGACTCGGACTCGGGGTCGGACCCGCCGGACAGCTTGGCCAGGCCCCAGTCCAGGACGTGGACCTCGCCGAAGTCGCCGAGGATGACGTTGGCCCCCTTGAGGTCCCGGTGCAGGACGCCCCGGGCGTGGGCGTAGGCGACGGCCAGGCAGGCGGAGACGAAGGCGGTGAGCAGGCCGACCAGCTCCGAGGGCCCGGCCCGGCCGTCGCCGAGCCCCTCGTGGTAGTCGACGGCGGCCTGCTTGAGCGTGCGGCCCTCGACCAGCCGCATGGTGTAGAAGGGGCCGCCGAGGGCGGGCTCGTCGACGAGGTCGAAGAGGGGGACGATGCCGGGGTGCTGGAGCTGCCCCGTGACCCGGGCCTCCTCCAGGAACCGGGCCGAGCCGGAGGAGCCGACGGGCCGGTCGGGCCGGGGCTCCTTCAGGGCGACCTCCCGGCCGAGGTGCCGGTCGATCGCCCGCCAGACCAGGCCGAGGCCCCCCTTCCCCACCGGATCGAGCCGGTGGTAGCGGTCCGGGGCGGCGGCCGGGCCGGTCGTCGGGCCCTGGCCGGGGGGGTCGAGCGGGCGGGTCGAGCCCGAGGGGTCGAACAGCTCGGTCGGGCCGGAGGGGTCGACCGGCCCGGTCGGGCCGGGGGGGACGAGTGCACGGGTCGAGCCGAGGGGGTCGACCGTCTCGATCGAGTCGGGGGGGTCGACCGTCTCGGTCGAGGCCCCGGCGGGGGGGGGCGGGGGAATCGGGCGATCAGGGCCCGGACCGTCGGGCTGGGTGGTGATCGAGCCGGGAATCGGCCAGCCGTCCGGGGGGGGCCAGCCGAGGGCCCGGAGCAGCTCCCCCAGCGAGGAGTCGGGCCGATGCAACCACTCCGAGCAGGCGGCGGCGAACTGGTCGGGGCGGAGCCGACCGATCCGGACCATCCGGGCGGCGAATTCCAGCTCGTCCGAGCGGTGGGATCCGGGCATTCGGTCGTCTCGGGGAGTTCCGGCCGATCGGGTCGGATCGGGCTCGGGACGCCCGGATACCCGGGCGGGTCGACGGTCGACGGGCCGGTCGGGCGTCGGTCAATGGTTGCAGCCCTCGCGTCCCGGAATCAAGCGGGGAGCGGCGGGGCCGGGCCCCCGCCCGCCCGCCCGCCCCGGGGATTCCCCGGGGCGTCCCCCTGAGGAGTCGCGCAAGAAGAAGCCGGTGAAAATCCGGGAGTGGGTGGCCGGGGTCTCGTCCGCGCGACCCCGGCCGGGAGGCCATCGCACCGGGGTCTCGCGGACGAGACGCCAGCCACCCCGGCACGGCCCGCCCGCCCCGGGGATTCCCCGGGGCGTCCCCCTAAGATCGGCGGCCGGGGTCCGTTATCCTGGTGGCGGGGGGCTCGGGAGGCCGGACCGGGGACGAGGGGTGGTGATGGCGGGCGGGGACCCTTCGGCAGCGACCGACCGGGACGGGTGGATCCGGGCCGCCGTGGAGCGGTTCGAGGGGCCGTTGACGCGCTACGCCGTGCGGGTCGTCGGCGAGGTGGAGGCGGCCCGGGACATCGTGCAGGAGACGTTCCTGAAGCTCTGCGGGCAGGACCGGGGACGGGTCGAGCCGCACCTGGCCGAGTGGCTGTTCACCGTCTGCCGCAACCGGGCGCTCGACGTGCTCCGCAAGGAGGGCCGCGTGAGTCGATCCAGGGACCCCGAGACGAGGCTGGGCGTCGTCCCCGCCGCCGACGCCGACCCGGCCGACGGCCAGGAGCGCCGGGACGAGCTGGACCGGGTCCTCCGGCTGATGGCGATGCTCCCGGAGTCGCAGCAGGAGGTGATCCGGCTGCGGTTCCAGGAGGGATTCTCCTATAAAGAGATCAGCCGGATCACCGGCTTCAGCGTGGGCAACGTGGGATACCTGCTGCACATGGGGCTCAAGTCGCTGCGGGGGCGGCTGGGGGTCCCCGACGACGGGGCCGCCTCGCCGGGCCGACATGCCTGAGGCCGCCGAACCGATCCCGAGACTCTCGACCGGATCCGCGGCCCGAAGCGGCCGGGGGAAGCGCCGATGACCTTCGACCCCGACGACCCGAGACTGACCGCCTTCGCCCTGGGGGAGCTGGACGAGGCCGACCGCGCCGCCGTCGAGGCCCTGCTGGCGACGAGCCCCGAGGCGTCCCGGTTCGTCGCCGGGGTCCGCCAGACGGCGGCGATCCTGACCGAGTCGCTCCGGCAGGAGCCCTCGCCGGGGCTGTCGATCGTCCAGCGGCTGGACCTGGAGGCCCGGCTCGTCGGGGGCCCGAAGGAGGCGGCGCCGAGGCCGGGGCCGGGGGGGTCGGCCGCGTCCCTGCTGCCGATGCGTCGGGCGCTGGCGGCGCTGGCCGCGGGGCTGCTGCTGGCGGCGGGGGGCTTCGGGATCGGCCGGCTGTCGCTGCCAGCGTCGGCCCCCGGCCGGGCGGCGTCGGTCGCTGAGTCGTTGTCCGGGCCCTCACCCGCCCCCCGGGCCGCCGAGGCCGAGCTGGCCTACGCCGACCCGGCCGGCCCGGCCGTCGAACCCGAGGCCGGGCCGGAGCCCGAGGCCGGGCCGGGCCGGGTCGACGAGGCGGCCGTGGCCCTCGTGCCGGCCGAGCCGTCCTCCCCGGCCGCCGGGGCCGGGCCGCCGCCGGCCCCGGCCCGGTCGATGGCCGCTTCCCCGATGGTCGCCCTGCCGCCGGACCGGGACTTCCAAGAGGGGGCGATCGACGAGGCCCCGGCGGTCGCCTTCCGTGAGCCGGCCGATCGGGAGGCTGAGGGGTTTGCCGTCGCTCGCGGCTTCGAGCGGGGGGCGGGACCGGGCGAGGCCGCCCGGAAGGCCGGGCGGGGGCCGGGGGAGGTCCCCGCCGATCTCCGGGACGAGCCGAGTCAACTGGGCCAGTCGACCGCCCTCCGGGCTCAGACCCAGGCCGGGCAGCCCCAGGGCGATGCGGCGAGCCTGGGCATGGGCTTCTCCCCCGAACGACCGGGCCGCCCGGCGACGGGGGAGATGGCCGGCGGCATGGCAGGCATGGCAGGCATGGCAGGCATGGGGATGATGCAGGCCAAGCAGGACGGAGCGGCTCCCGACCCGCCGGGGATCGCCCCGGGGGCGGCCGGGCGGGCGGGCGGCCGGGCCGCGAAGGTCGAGGCGGGGAACGTCGTCGAGGTGATCGAGCTGGCCGACGGCCACGTCCGCAACCGGATCGCGCTGCCGGCGCCGGTCCGGGAGGTCGTGCTCGACGCGACCGGCTCGCAGTTGCTCGCCGAGGGGGCCGACGGGTCGATGTCGGTCTACCACGTCGAGTCGGGCCGGCTCCTCAACGCCCTGCGATTCGACCGGGAGCCGCTGCCGGAGGCCCGGTTCGGCCCGGGGGGCGAGGTGATCCTCTCGAACCTGGGGGACGGGCTCGTCCAGGCCGGGGGGGCGCCGGGGGCGGGCTGGCGGAGCCCGGAGGCCGACCCGGTGGCGGTGCTGCCGGTCGACCCGGGCCGGGCCTCGCTCGAGGAGGTCGGCCGCCGGCTCGACCTCGGGCTCGTGCCGATCGGCCGGGAGGTGCCGATCGCCGGGTTGGTGAACGCCCCCCCCTACCCCTACCCCTACCCCGGGCCCGAGGGGGACGGGGGCGGGGGCGCCGTCTCGGTCGACGCCCGGGTGGTGGCGGCCCCCTGGGACCTGGGGCATCGGCTCGTCCGGATCGCCCTGGTCGCCCGGCGGGTGGCCGACGACGAGGATCCGGGGGCGCCGCCGGTGGTGGCCGAGGGGGTCTCGGCCGAGGTCGCGTTCAACCCGGCCCGGGTCGCCTCCTATCGGCCGATCGGTTTCGACGGCCGGCCGTCCCCGGGGCCCGCCGGGGGGGCGCCGGCCCTGAGGGCGGGCGACCGGGCCACGCTGCTGATCGAGGTCGAGCCGACGGAAAACGGCCGGGGGGCCGCCGGGGCCCCCCTCGCCTCCCGATATCTCGCCGCCGACCCCGCGACCCGGGACGAGCTGCTGGCGGTTTCGGTCTCCTATCGGGAGCCCGGCATGGAGGCGCCCCGCTCGGTCGACCGGCCGGTGCTCGACGCCGCCGGGGCCCTCGACGAGGCCCCGGGGGACGTCCGACTCGCCTCGGCGATGGCCTGGTTCGGGCTGGCCCTGGCGGGGGCCGTCGAGGACGTGCCGGGGGCGATCGACGGCGTCTCGGCCCTCGTCGGCTCGATCGACGAGGACTTCCTCCCCGAGTACCGCCGCCCGCTGCTCGGGCTCATCGACCGGGCCCGGGCGCTGGCCGGGGGGTGGCCGGACGGCGCCCCCCGATGAGGCCGGGTTGCACGGAGGGTGCCCGCCTCGTCCTCCCCCTCAGGAGCCCGGCCGGGCGTACCGAGAGACGAGGGACCGGGCGGTCCGGAGGCCGTCGACGGCGGCGCTGACGATCCCCCCGGCGTAGCCGGCCCCCTCGCCGCAGGGGTAGAGCCCGAGGACGGCGGGGCTCTCCCGAGAGGTCGAGTCCCGGGGGATCCGCACCGGGGAGCTGCCCCGGGACTCGGGGCCGGTCAGGGTCGCCCCCTTGAGGAACAGGCCCCGGAAGGAGCGGTCGAGCCGGGGGAGCCCGCGCTCCAGGGCCTCCATCACCACCGGTGGCATGATCAGGCCGAGGTCGGTGGCCACCGTCCCCCTCGGGTAGCTGCTCGGCACCGACCCGACGCTCGCCCGGCCGGCCATCAGGTCGCGGACCGACTGGATCGGCGCCCGGTACGATCGGCCCGCCGCCAGGTACGCCCGGCGCTCGGCCTGTTGCTGGAAGTGCACACCGGCCAGCGGGTGATCCGAGCCGACGTCGGCCCGGCCGATCGTCACCACCAGGCCGCTGTTGGCGAAGGGGGAGTCGTGCCGGCTCTCGCTCATGCCGTTGGTGCAGAAGTAGCCGGGCTCGCTGACGCTGCCCATCACGTAGCCGCCGGCGCACATGCAGAAGGTGAACAGGTCGCGGTCGCCGGCCCGCGTGGCCAGCTCGTAGTCGGCGGCGCCCAGGGCGGGGTGCCCGGCCGAGGGCCCGTAGCGGGCCCGGTCGATCTCCTCCTGGGGCTGCTCGATCCGGACGCCGAACTGGAAGGGCTTGAACTCCAGCGGCACCCCACGCCGGAGGAGCATCTGGTAGACGTCCCGGGCGCTGTGGCCGGCGGCGAGCACCGCCACGTCTCCCGGGACGTGGCCGGAGCTGGTCATCAGGCCCTGAAGCCGGCCGTCCCGGAGGTCCAGGTCCTCGACCCGGCAGGAGAAGCGGACCTCGCCGCCGAGTTCCTCGATCTTCCGACGCAGGGTCCGGACGATCAAGGGCAGGCGGTTGGAGCCCAGGTGGGGCCGATGCTCGTAGACGACCGAGGGCTTGCCGTGGCAGTCGGCGATGACCTCCAGGACCCTCCGGACGTCGGGGCCGGTCCCCCGGCTGGTGAGCTTACCGTCGCTGAAGGTGCCCGCGCCCCCCTCGCCGAAGAGGTAGTTGCTCTCGGGGTCGACCGGCCCCCCTTCGTCGAAGCCCCGGACGTCGGCGACCCGGTCCTTGACCGCCCTCCCCCGCTCCAGGACCAGCGGGCGATACCCGCTCAGCGCCAGGAAATAGGCCGCGAAGAGCCCCGCCGGCCCCGAGCCGACGATCACCGGGCGATGCCCCATCGGCGACTCCCCCGGCTCGGGCCAGTCGAAGGAGTCGGGGGCATACGGGGCGCGGTCGGGGCCCAGCAGGGCGGCTTCCCGGTCGGGGTCGGCCAGGGAGACCTCGGCGGTGTAGACGAACCGGATGTCGTCCCGTCGCCGGGCGTCGAGGCTCTTGCGGAGGATCCGCCAGCGGCCGATCTCGGCGTCGCCGACGCCGAGCCGATCGGCGATCCGGCCGGGCAGGGCCGACTCCTCCTCGTCCAGGGGCAGGGAGAGGTTCGTGATGCGCAGGGACATGGCGAGGGACCGGCGAGGGAGGAGGTCGGACCCGGGGCGAGGCCGGCTCGTCGCCGATCCCGGCTCGACCCCCGGAGTTGGGCAGGCAAGGCGCGGGATCGGGCCGCCCCCCTCCTGGCCGCCCGATCCGTACCGTGATCGATTGTACGAAGCGGGGCAACCGTCTCACATGCCTCTTCTCTCGATCGCTGTCGCGGGGAGCGAGCCGAGATCCGATCGCCTCATTGACGCCGTCGAGCGACCCTTTCCACCAGCCTTGGCCGCGATCCCGTCCCCGCGTCTTCCCCGCTCACGGCACCCCGACGGCACCGAGGGCCACCCCGATCTCCTGGAGATCGACGGACTTCCGAGCGATACCGTCTAGGAACGGGTCGAGCTCGGCCGTATGTTAAACAGGACAGGGGGCGCTCGCCCCGGTCCGATTCGGATGCTCCCGGGGTCGAGAGGAGGGCATCTCGTGAGGAACGCCGCACCCTGGGGGGCCCTCTCCTGGGTCGCCTCGATCGTCGGCATCGTCCCCTCGCCCGCGTCGGCGGACGAGCTGGGGGCCGAGCTGAAACCGCTGCTGGGGCGCTACTGCGTCGAGTGCCACGGCGAGGAGTTCGCCGAGGCGAAGATCAACCTCCAGCAGATGGCCGAGGCCCCCGACCTGGGCCGGAGGTTCCGGGAGTGGGAGAAGGTCGCCCGGGTGGTCCGGGACGGTCGGATGCCGCCGGAGTACATGCCCCAGCCGGCCCGCAAGACCCGGGAGACGATCGCCGGGGCCATCGAGGGGGCGCTCGATCAGTACGTGGAACGCCACGAGGGGGACCCCGGGCCGGTCCCCCTGCGACGGCTGACCGGCGCCGAGTACGCCGCGACGATCGAGGACCTGACGGGGGTGGATCTGGACCTGGGGGCCGACTTCGTCAGCGACGCGGTGGCCGGCGAGGGGTTCACCAACGCCGGCGGCGGCCAGTTCATGCAGGACTCGACCCTGGAGCGGTACCTGGAGGCCGCCAGGCGGTTGGCCGACCACCTCGTGGTCGGCTCGGGCCCCCTGCGCTTCTTCGAGGATCCGGGCCGGACCGGCCGGGAGCTGTCGGCCATCACCCGGATCCAGGCGATCTACCAGGCCCACGGCTTCCGGACCGCCGCCGGGGAGGGGGCCGAGCCGTTCGGCCTGGACCTCTACCCCTCGGCCCTGCTCGTGGCCTGGCAGTACCGGCATCGGGAGGAGCTGGGCCTGGGGGACGTCGACCTCCCGACGCTCGCCCGACGGGAGGGCCGGAGCGTCCGGCTCTGCGAGCACCTCTGGCGGGTCCTCAACCGGGAGGAGGCCCCGTTCCCGCTCTCCCTGGTGATCGACGAGTGGCGGGCCCTGCCCCCCCCGGGCGAGCTGGGCCCGGAGGAGGCCCGTGCCCGATGCCTCGGCATCTGCGAACGGCTCCGGGGGTGGCAAAGCACGCTGGCCGCCTCGGCCGGCGACGAGGAGGAGGCGGCCGTCCTCACGGCCGGTGAGATCCGGGTGGCCCCCCGGCACGAGATGGCCGCCGACATCAGCTGGCCCGAGGGGGCGAGGTCCACCGAGTTCGTCCTCTCCGTCTCCCCGGCCAGCGACCACCCGATCGAGGACGCGGTGGTCCTCTGGCGGGACGCCCGGATCCGGCTCCGCCTGGAAGACCGGCGACGGGACCGGCCCCGGTCGATCGCCGAGTTCCTGGATCCCGAATCGGCCGATCGGCTGGCGATCGGCTCGCATCCCCGGGGCGGCCCGATCGACGAGGGGGACTTCGCGATCGGCGGCGGGGCCTCGGTGCCGGTGCGGCTCCGGATCCCCGAGGGGGCGATCTCGGCCCGGTTGACGGTCGAGGTGGAGCTGGACGAGGAGAGTCGGGAGTTCGGCATCGTCCGATGCCGGGTCGCCGACGGGGAGGTCGAGGGGGAGACGGCGGCCGAGGTGGGAGACACCTCGGCGCTGCTGGCCGACCCGGGCAATCCGCTGGTCGAGTCCTGGCGGGAGGGGGTCGCCGAGTTCGCCCGGCTCCTGCCCGAGGTCTCGCACCGGGAGCCCGCCCCCTCCGACCGGGACCCGATCCCGGCCCCCTTCGACGCCGCCTACAACATGCCCGAGCGGAACGAATTCCATTCGAGCATCAAGTACCACAGGGATGATGATTTCTTCGTCCGTCACGTGGCCGACGACGCCGCGAGGCTCCGGCTCGACCGGGCCTGGACCGACCTGCTCTCCTCGTTCGAGTACCACGACCTGAACCTCCGCTTCCTCTCCCGGAAGTTCGGGCTCGGCCTGGACGACGCCTCGATCGACTCGCTGGATGCCGGGACGATCGAAGCGATCCCGGAGGGCCCTCGGGCGTTCGTGACGCGCTGGAAGGACGAGCTTGAGGGGATGAGGCAGGCCCTGGAGGACGCCGAGCCGGGCCACGTCGAGGACGCCCTCCGGCTCGCCGGGCTCGCCTGGCGGAGGCCGCTCTCGTCCGGCGAACAGGGTCGGCTGCGTTCCTTCTACCGGGAGCTTCGGGCCGAGGCCGGGCTGGACCACGACCGGGCGATCCGGGCGCTTTTCGCCCGGATCCTGGTCTCCCCTGCGTTCCTGTACCGGGCCGAGCCGACGCCCGGGGACCGGCCCGGGGTCGTCCCGCTGGACGACTGGCAGCTGGCCAGCCGCCTGAGCTACTTCCTCTGGTCCTCGATGCCCGACGAGGAGCTGCGTCGGCTCGCCGCTGGGGGTCGGTTGCGGGATCCGGGGGAGCTGGCCCGCCAGGCCCGCCGGATGCTCAGCGACCCGAAGGCGGGGCGGCTGGCCTCGGAGTTCTTCGGCCAGTGGCTGGGCTTCTACCGGTTCGATCGCCATCGGGGGATCGACACGGGTGCGTTCCCCGAGTTCACCGAACGGCTCCGGGGCTCGATGTACGGGGAGGCCGAGGCGTTCTTCGGGCACCTCGTCCGGGAGGACCGGCCCGTCGACGAGATCCTCTTCGCCGACTACTCGTTCCTCGACCGCCGGCTCGCCGAGCACTACGGGATCCCGGCCGACTCGCTCCGGGAGGACGAATTCGCCCGGGTCGATGGATTGGACACCCACCACCGGGGAGGGCTGTTCGGCATGGGGAGCGTGCTGGCGGTCACGTCCGCCCCGCTCCGGACGAGCGCCGTGAAGCGGGGGGACTGGGTGCTGAGGAGGGTCGTCGGCACCCCGGTGCCGCCCCCCCCGGCCGACGTGGGCTCGATCCCGGCCGAGGAGGTCCTGCCCGACGGCCTGACGGTCCGGGAGCGGCTGGAGGCGCACCGCTCCGACGCCTCCTGCGTGAACTGCCACGCCCGGATCGACCCGCTCGGCTTCGCCCTGGAGCAGTTCGACCCGCTGGGGCGATGGCGAGACTCCTACGCCGACGGCCAGGAGATCGACACCTCGGGCACCCTGAGCGACGGGACGACGATCACCGGGCCGGGCGGCCTGAGGGACTACCTCCGCCGGGAGCGTCCCCGGTTCCACCGGACGATCGGCGCGAAGTTGCTGGGCTACGCCCTCGGCCGGGCCGAGCTGGTGTCCGACCGCCCCCTGGTGGGGCGGATGGTGGCGGACCTCGACGCCGGGGGCCGGTTCTCCGACCTGGTCGTCCGGGTCGTCACCAGCGAGCAATTCCGGAACCGCCGCAGCACTCCGTTCGAGCCCCCCGAGGGGGAGGCGTCGGGAGGGGAATGATGACCGACCGAACCGACCGGGCGGGCGATCGCCCGATGAGCCGTCGAGGCTTCCTGAGGAGCAGCGGCGGGCTGGCGTTGACGCTCCCCTGGCTGGAGTCGCTCCCGGTCCGGGCCGAGGACACCGGCAAGCGAGTCGTCCCGACCGACGACGGGTCGAGCCCCCCCGTGCGGTTCGCCTGCGTCTACTTCTCCAACGGGGTCGAGCCGGAGCACTGGTGGGCCCGCGGGAGCGGATCGGGGATGGAGATCGGCCCCGGGCTGGAGCCGATGCGGCCCTTCCGGGAGGATCTGGTCTTCCTGAGGGGCCTGTTCAACGAGCAGGCCGTCCGGCACGCCAGCGCCCACCTGGGGAGGATGCCGAACCTGCTGTCGGGGGCCTGGGTCAGCACCGACCAGGCCGAGATCCGGGCCGGGCAATCGATGGACCAGGTGCTCTCCCGGGAGATCGGCCGGCGGACGGCCGTGCCGAGCCTGGTGCTGGGCATCGAGCCGACCGAGCTGAGGCTGGAGGACGGGCTGTCGATGATCTACGGGTCGTCCATCTCCTGGGCGACCGACACCAAACCCGCCACCAAGGAGATCTACCCGGCCCGGGTCTTCGACCTGCTCGTGGGCGACCCCGAGGGCCGCCGGCTGGACCGCTCGATCCTCGACCAGGTGCTCGACGACGCGAAGGCCCTGAGGGGCCGGGTCGGCGTCGACGACCGCCGGAAGCTGGACGAGTACCTGGAATCGATCCGGGACGTGGAGCGCCGGATCGACCGGGCCTCGGAGGACGGCCGCCTCGAAGGCCGTCGGCCGACGCTGGAGGCGCCGAACATCCCGAGGCCCGGCGACCAGCTGCCGCAGGAGGTGCCGGATCACATGAGGATGATGATGGATCTCCTCGTCCTCGCCTTCCAGATGGACAAGACCCGGATCGCCACCTGCATGCTGAACAACGACCTCTCCCAGATGAACTTCGGGTTCCTGGACGGGGTCCGCGGCAGCCTCCACCTCGACCTGACGCACAACGGCCGTGAGCCGGAGCTGGAGGCGATGTACCTGAAGACGAACCAGTTCCACGTCGGCCAGTTCGCCTACCTCGTCGACCGGCTCAAGGGCATCCCCGAAGGCGAGGGCACCCTGCTCGACCACAGCCTGCTCATGTGCTGTTCCAACCTCTTCGACGGCGACCGCCACCAGGCCGACGAGATGCCGATCCTCCTGGCGGGCCGGGCGGGCGGGACCCTGAGGACAGGCCGGGTGCTGGACTACCTCGACCGCCCGGACGACGACCGCCGCGCCTGCCGCCTGTATCTCTCGCTGATGGAGCGGATAGGCGTCTCCCTGGCCCGCTTCGGCGACGCCGACGGCCCGCTGGCCGACCTCTGAGCGGGAGGCCCGGCGCCGCCCATCCCATCATTGACCGAGGAGCCTTCCTTGATGCTCAGCCGACGGGACCTGCTCCGACTGCTGCCCGCCTCGCTCCTGGTCCCGGCCGCCTCCCCGGCCCGGGGGGCCCAGGGCCCGGAGTTCGGGCGGATCGACACGCACATCCACATCCATCAACCCGCCCCCGAACTGGTCACCTCGCTGGGGGAGTCGGGCTGGCGGGGGCTGGACATCGTCGTCTGCCCGGCGGTCGGCGACGAGCCGTTCGACCTGCAGGCCAAGCTGGAGGCGACCCGGGAGGTCGCCGAGCGGAGCGGGGGGACGCTCTCCTGGGCCTCCACCTTCGACGCCCGGGGGTTCGAGGACCCGGACTTCGTCGACCGGACCGTCGCCGGGCTCCGGGAGACGTTCGACCAAGGCGCCATCGCCGTGAAGATCTGGAAGACGATCGGGATGGCGATCCGGGGAGAGTCCGGGGAGTATCTCCTGCCCGACGACCGCCGCTTGCTGCCGATCTACGAGGCGATCCGGGACGCCGGCCGGACGCTGGTCGCCCACCTCGCAGAACCCGACGGCGCCTGGCTGCCGCTCGACGAGGACAACCCGGAGTTCTCCTATTATTCCCGGAACCCGCAGTGGCACATGCTCGGCAAGGAGGGGGCGCCGCCGAAGGAGGAGATCCTGGCCGCGAGGGATCGCGTGCTGGCGCATTACCCGGACCTGCGCGTGGTCGGCTGCCACCTGGGCAGCAACGAGGACGACCTGGACCGGCTGTCGGCCCGGCTCGACGCCCATCCCAATTTCGCGGTCGACACCGCGGCCCGGGTCCGCTACTTCGCCCGGGGGGATCGGGATCGGGTCCGGGACTTCCTCACCCGGCATCAGGACCGGATCCTCTACGGCACCGACTCCTCCTACCGGGGGGGCCCGGAGGAGGCCGCGGCGCGGTCGTTCCGGGAGCGTCACGAGCAGGACTGGCGGTTCTTCTCCGAGGACGGGCCGATGGAGTACGACGGCCGGGAGACGACGGGCCTCGGGCTGCCGGTCGCGATCCTGCGGAAGATCTTCCGGGAGAACGCCCTGCGATGGCTGCCCGGGCTGGGTGCCTGAGCCGATCGCCGACGAGGGCGGCCCGGCGTCATCGAGCCCCCGCCTCCCGCCCCCCGCGGGCGGGGAGCGGGGTCCGGGACCGTCCCGCCGACCGAGAGGCGGATGGACCGGTCAGTCCCGGGAGGGCCGCGGCTTGACGACCCGCGAGGGGAAGGCGCGGTCCTTCCACAGGACCCGGCCCCGGGCGTAGTGCCAGACGCTCGCCGAGGTGATCGCCACGTACGCGGCGATCCCCGCCGGGAGCGAGAAGGCGAAGATCCGGGGCAATTCCAGGAAGACGACCGCCGGCATCGCCGCCGCCGCCTGCGCCAGCCATCCCGACAGCCCCACCGCCGCCCAGGCGACCGGCGAGGGGGAGGGGGCCCGGGGCGTGAGCAGGCCGACCAGCCCGATCAGCAGCGAGAGCGGCGGGGCCCAGGCCATCAGCAGGCCGAGGATCGACCCGGTGACGTATTTGTGGGGGAGATAATCCATCCCGGCGTAGGCATTCTTGCGCAGGCCTCGCCAGATGTCGCCGAAGGTCCCGTACATGTGCGTCTGCGACAGCGCCGGCGCGGCCGAGGCCCGGATCCGCCCCCCCTCGGCCTTGACCCGGGAGGCGAACCGGATGTCCTCGACGATCTCCCCCCGGACGCTGCCGATGCCGCCGACGCGGTCGTAGGTCGACCGCCGGATGAGCACGAAGGCCCCGTGCGCCAGCGCCTCGGCCCGCGTCGGGTCGTTGACCCGGCGGAGGGGGTAGAGCATCGAGAGGATCTGGACCAGGGCCAGCGCGATCGACCCCTGCCAGAACGTCTCGCACCGGGGGCGGCCGAGGAAGGAGACGAGGTCCGCACCGGCCCGATCCGCCTGCTCCATCGCGGTCGCCAGCGCCCGGGGGTGGAGCCAGAGGTCGGCGTCGACCATCCAGATCCACTCCGAATCGGTGGCCTCGACCCCCTGGTGCAGGGCCCAGGTCTTGCCGACCCAGCCCTCGGGGCGGTCCCCCCCCGGCAGCAGGCGGACGGGATGGGCCTCGGTGCCGGCGCCGGGGGAGGCCGAGCGGACGACCCCGGCGGTGGCGTCGGTCGACTGGTCGTCGACGACGAGGATCGACAGGTGCGGGTATTCCTGCGCCATCAGGCACCGGAGCGTCTCGCCGATGCGGCCCTCCTCGTTCCGGGCCGGGACCACGGCCACGACCGTGGGGGCGTCTGGCCCGGGGGGGGCGTCGGCGGGAGGCAGGCGCCGGGAGTCTCGGGAGCGGCCGATGCAGAGGGCGGCCAGGCCGAGCCAGCCGAGGGCGACCGCGATGCTGACGACGAACGCGATGCTCATCCGACGATCCCCGTGGGCGTCCCGATCAGGTCAGGTCGAGTCAGATCCGGGCCCTCGACCCGGCCCGGCCCCGGAGGCGGAGGTCCCGGCCGACCCGGCCGGCGGCGATCTTGCCGCTCTGAACGGCCATCGGCAGCCCCGCGCCCGGCTGCACGCCGCCGCCGACGAAGTAGAGGCCTGGGATCTCCGGCCGGTAGTTCAGGGGCCGGAAGCCGCCGCCGAGGATGTTGTGCGTGCTCCCCAGGCCGTAGATCGCCCCCCGGAAGGCGTGGAACTTCCGCACCCAGTCCGAAGGGCCCGTCACCTGTCGGGTGACGGTCGCGTCCTTGAGCCCGGTCATCCCGGCCCGTTCCAGCCGGGCGACGAGCCGGTCGGCATAACGCTCCTCGAAGTCGGGGTCGGCCTCGGCGCCCGCCTTCATCGCGGGGGCGCCGATGACGAGGAAGGGGTTGCTGCCGCCCTCGGGGGCGTCGTGGGGGTCGGTGACGCTGGTGACGTTGACGTAGAGCGGCGGGTCGCTCGGGAACTCGCCGCGCCCGTAGACCTCGTCGTAGACCCGGCCCGACCCCTCGGTGAGCACGAGCAGGTGGTGGGCCGAGAGGTCCCAGGTGCGGTCGCAGCCGAGCTGCACCGTGAAGAACGAGCCGGAGGGCTCGACCTTGCCCTCCCGGACGGCCTCGACCTCGGGGGCGAATCCCCGACCCCCCCGGAGGAGCCGATGGGTGTGCACGTAATCGCCGTTGGAGACGACCGCGCCCGCGGCGATCGGCCCGGCGGAGGTGGCCACGCCCCGGACCCGGCCCGAGGCGTCCAGGTCGATCGCCTCGACCTCGACCCCGGTCCGGATGTCGACCCCCAGGTCCCGGCAGGCGGCGGCGATCGACAGCGGGATCGCCGCGATCCCCCCCGAGGCGGGGTACCAGACCCCCTCCCGGATGATCGTCCAGGGGATGATTAGCAGGGAGGCCGGCGCGGTGACCGGGTTGAAGCCGGAGTAGGTGGGGAAGCCGTAGAGCAGCTCCCGGATCGGCCCGGAGCGGAAGGTGCGGTCGACCTCGGCGGCGTACTGCTGGAACGGGGAGATGATCATCGCCGAGGTCATCAGCGGGGAGGCGATCACCTGTGACCAGTTCTCCAGCATCCGGTCACAATAGGCGTGTCCGATCTTGGCGGCGAAGCGGTCCAGCCGTCCCAGGAACGGCCCGAGGGCGGCGCCGTCGTGGGGGTCGACGCTGGCGAAGGCGTCCCGCATCCCCGGCTCGTCGGCGGGCAGGTCCAGGCGTCGGCCGTCGGGGAAGACGACCCGGAAGGCGGGGTCGAGGCGTCGGAGCGGGAGGTAGTGGTCGGGGTCGAGCCCGGCGAGCCCGAACAGCTCGCGGTAGACCCAGGGCATGACGACGATGCTCGGCCCCTCGTCCCAGCGGTAGCCGGACTCCCGGCGCTGGCTGGCCTTGCCGCCGAGCTGGTCGTGACGCTCCAGGAGCGTCACGACCGCCCCCCGTCGGGCCAGCTCCAGGGCGGCGGAGAGCCCACCCACCCCGCCGCCGATGACCACCACGCGCGACCCGGCCATGGACGATCCCCGGACGTTCCCCGATCGATCGATCGGGGCGGGTCGGCCGACCGCCGGCCGCGCCGCCCCGGCGCCCTCGGAGTCTCCAGTGTAGGCGCACCGGCCACACCCCTCCCAGGGAGGGGGCGACCCGGGGTGGCATTCGGGGCCCCGGGCCGCCCGGGGTGGGGGGGGCGTGCATCCTCGCGGTCGGCCATCGTCGCGTGTCGATCCGCCGGCCGAATCGTGCCGAAATCTGTTGCATCGGCGCCCGGGATGGTTCAAGATGTCCAGGCTAGTCCCTTCTCCACACGCGTATCTCCAAATCCAGGCGCGACGGGCAGGGTCGATCGTGCCGGCCCGCCGACCCATCAACGGTCGCGTCGCAGTCGTGGGGGACACACGATGCAGATCCGAAGCGTCCTGGCTGCCAAGGACCGCCCGCTCATCACGATCGACTCCGGCTCGACCGTCTCCGAGGCGGTGGCCGAGTTGGTCCGGCACAACATCGGCTCGCTCCCGGTCCTCGACGATTCCGGCGCGATGGTCGGCATCTTCACCGAGCGCGACGTGCTCCGTGGCCTGCACAACAAGGGCAAGGAGTTCTGCCACCAGCCGATCGGCGCGGTGATGACCCGGAAGGTCGCCACCTGCTCGGTGGGCGACTCGGTCCACGACGCCATGGGCCGGATGAGCGAATACATGATCGGCCAGCTCCCGGTGCTCGACGAGGACGGCGGCCTCGCCGGGCTCGTCTCGGTCGGCGACCTGGTCCGGGTCCTCCACGGCGAGGCCGAGGAGGAGAAGAAGAACCTGATGTCCTACGTCTACGGGGTGGTCTGAGCGGCCTCCGCGCCCCTCCGCCCCGGAGACCGGCCCGGGCCCGCGACCCCGCATGAGGCGGGGTCGGCGGGGCCGGTGCGCCCCCCGGGGGGTCAGCCCGAGGCCCGCCCCCCGCGGCGTTCGAGCAGCTCGGCGAGCCGATCGCCCCGGAGGTGGCAGCAGCGGGGGAGGACCGCCTCGAACCCGGTGCGCGCCTTGGTCTGCTCGCGAGAGATCGCGTCGGCCGGATAGAGGGGGACGTAATCCCAGGCGACCCGGCCGCCGTCCGGGCCGGGGAGCACGCCGAACCGGGCGACGTCCGCCCAGTCGACCCGCTTCGGATTGAAGGCGGTGCAATAGATGAACCCCCGATCCGTCAGGTGCAGGTAGGCCCGGCTCGGGATCAGCCAGATCAGGGCCCCGACCAGCACCACGGCCCCCGCCACCGTCGCGGCGACCCCGGCGAACGACCACCCCCGCCAGGCCAGCCAGGCCCCCGCCATCGCCGCGCAGAGGCCGAGCAGGGCCAGGCCGAGGGCCGGACGGCGGTCGGGGTACAGGGTCGTCGGCGGGGTGGTGGGCTGGCTCACGGGAGGCTCGGGTTCCGGGGGAGGGGATCGGACATCGGCGGTCACCCACCCAGCGGGCCGAGGGCCCGCTCGAAGTCGGCCCAGAGGTCGTCGGCGGCCTCCAGGCCGATCGAGAGGCGGACCAGGCCGGGGGTGATGCCCAGGCGGGCCAGCAGCTCGGGGTCCTGGCCGCGGTGGCTGGTGGTGGCGGGGTGGCTGAGGGTGGTCGCCACGTCCCCCAGGCTGGGGGCGAAGGGGACGTGCCGCAGGGCCCGGATGAAGGCGTCGGCGCGGGCCCGGTCGCCGAGGTCGATCGTCACCATCGCGCCGGAGCCGGAGGGCAGCAGCGACCGGGCGAGGTCGTGGTCGGGGTGCCCGGGCAGCCCGGGATAATGGACGGCCCGCAGGGCGGGGGACCGGGAGAGGCGCCGGGCCAGCTCCAGGGCCGTCTCGCCCGACCGGGCCGAGCGGAGCGGCAGGGTCGCCAGCCCCCGGGCGGCCAGCCAGCTCTCGAAGGGGTTGCCCGAGAGGCCGAAGGCGGACGAGACCCGGGCGACCCGGGCGACGTCGCCGGCCGAGGCGGCGACGAGGCCGAGCGTCAGGTCGCTGTGGCCGCCGATCATCTTGGTGGCCGAGTGGACGACGTACGAGGCCCCCAGCGCGATCGGCCGGCAGAGCAAGGGGGCGAAGGTGTGGTCGACGACCAGCTTCGCCCCGGCCCCCCGGGCGACCTCGGCCAGCCGGGGGAGGTCCGGCAGGCGGAGCAGGGGGTTGGAGAGGGTCTCGACGAAGACGAGCCGGGTCCGGTCCCGGAGGGCTTCGGAGAGCGTCTCGGGCCGGGTGGCGTCGAAGCCGGTGGAGGCGACGCCGAACCGCGAAAGCTCCCGACGCACGAGCGAGATGGTCTTGCCGTAGAGCTGCTCGGCGTAGGCGACGTGGTCCCCCTCGCCCAGCTCGGCCAGCAGGACGGCGGCCGTCGCCCCCATGCCCGAGGCGCAGACGAGGGCGGCCTCGGCCCCCTCCAGCTCGGCGACCCGGACCGCCAGGGCGGCGGCGTTCGGGTGGCCGTCCCGGGCGTAGACGAAGCCGTCGGCGTCCCCCCGGTAGACGGCGTCGACGTGGTCGAGCCCCTCGAAGCGGTAGACGACGCTCAGCTGGGGTGGGGGGACCAGCGGGGCGGTCGACGACGGCGGGGGCGGGACGGCCCTCGCGCAGGTCGTCTCGGGCCGGGGGGGGGGCGTGTCCATCGGGGTAGGCTTCGGCGTCGTGCGGCGGCGGTGCGGGGCGGGGCGTGCGGGGCGATACGATCGGGATCGGGCCGGGGCGCAGGCCCGATCGATCAGTGGGCGCCGATCGGCCCGCGTTCCTTGCGGTGCAGGCGGCCGGCGACGCCGAGCCGGACGATCATCTCGCCGAGCTGGCGGAGGGCCTTGCGGGGGTCGCCGGAGGCCCGGGCCTGCTTGGCCCGCAGCTGGAGTTCGGTGAGGGCGGCCCAGTCGATCGGCCAGGCCTGCTCGACGGCGGCGGCCTGGGCCTGGCGGAGGTCCTCGGCGATCCGGTTGAGCAGGGCGTCGTCGATGGCGCAGGGGGCGGTCCGGTAGATGTGCTCCTCGGCCGGCTCGGGGGCGGGCTTGCGCTGGAAGGCGTTCATCAGGCCGGCGAGGGAGAAGCCCTTCTTGCCCTTGCCCGCGTCGCCGGCGTCGGCGGCGGTCAGGACCGAGGCATTGGGGTCGTCGGGGTCCTCCCAGGGGCCGACGCGGACGACCATCACGGTGATGTTGTCGTGGCCGCCCCGGAGGTTGGCCAGGTGCAGCAGGTAGCGGCCGGCGACCTCGGGGTGGAAGTGGGCGGCGAAGGCGCCCAGCTCGGGGTCCTCGACCGGGCCGGAGAGGCCGTCGGAGCAGAGCAGGTAGACGTCCCCCGCTTCGACCGGGTGGGGCCCCTCGATGTCGACCTCGATGTTGGGGTCGGGCCCCAGGCTCCGGGTGATGACGTTGCGGGGGACGGCCTTCTTGGCGTGCTCGGGGGGGAGGTGGTTGCGGCGGATCAGCTCCCAGACCAGGCTGTGGTCGAAGGTGAGCTGCTCGATCGTGCCCCCCCGGATGCGGTAGACCCGGGAGTCCCCCACGTGGGCGATCAGGGCGCCCCCGGGGCCGAGGACCAGGGTGGAGCAGGTGGTGCCCATGCCCTGGAAGTCCTTGTTGGCGGTGGCCTTGGCGTGGATGATGTTGGCCACCTCGCGGTAGGCCTTGGTCAGGGCCTCGGCGGTGCTGTCGACCTTCAGCTTGGCGAAGTTGTGCGGGATGTTGTCGCAGGCGAGCTTGCTCGCCAGCTCGCCGACGGCGTGGGCGCCCATGCCGTCGGCGACCATGAAGACGTGCCCGCGCTTCTTCCAGGCCTCGACGGTCTTGGCCCGGACGATCGCGTGGCTGTCCTGGTTGTTCGACCGCCGCATGCCGGTGTCCGTCGCCGCGGCGTCGATGAGGATGTCTTGCCAGTTCACGACGGGGCCTCGCTGCTTCGGCGATCGCGCGCCGCCCGGCCCGGCGTCTCGGGCGATTGCCGGACGGTCCTCGGGTCGATCGGCCCCGGGCCGCCCCCTCGGGAGGGGGACCGGGGCGGGCCACGCGATCATGCCGGCCCGCGACCTTGGGGGTGGTATTCTACTGCGGCTCGGGGTCGGCCCGACAGCCCCCGACGCGATCCCCGGGGGGAACCGTCGGCCGGCCGGGACCCGGCCATGCCTCATGCGGCGTCCCGATCGGTCCCAGCGTACCCTGCGGACCGGTAGGCACGAAAGAGTACTTCGGCTAAGGTGGGGATGTGACTTCCGGGGGGGCCGGTCGTGCCGGCCCGCCCCGGGGCCGTCGGGTCTCCCCGTCGAGCCGAGACGCCGCAGGATCCCGACCCGGCATGAACGCCCCGCTCCGCCCCCCCGCCCTCCCCTTCAGCAAGCGGACCCTCCCCAACGGGCTCGACGTCATCGTCCGCCGGGACCCCCGGCTGCCCCTGGCGGCGGTCAACCTCTGGTACCACGTCGGCTCCAAGGACGAGCGCCACGGCCAGCGCGGCTACGCCCACCTCTTCGAACACCTGATGTTCGAGGGCTCGCTCCACTTCCCCGGCGACTACTTCACGCCGCTGCAGCCCCTGGGGGCCTCGGTCAACGGCTCCACCTCCCCGGACCGGACCAACTACGTCGTCGACCTGCCCACCGCCCACCTGGAGCTGGCCCTGGCGATGGAGGCCGACCGGATGGGCCACCTCCTGCCGGCCCTGACCGACGAGAAGCTGGAGATCCAGAAGGGCGTCGTCACCAACGAGTACCGCCAGAACTACGCCAATCGCCCCTACGGGCAGGTCCCCCGGCTGCTGGCCGAGGCCCTCTACCCGCCGGACCACCCCTACCACTGGCCGACGATCGGCGCGATGGAGGACGTGGCCTCGGCGACCCGGGCGCACGTCGACGCCTTCTTCCGCCGCTTCTACGTGCCCAGCAACGCCAGCCTCTGCCTGGTCGGCGACCTGGACGAGGATCGGGCCTTCGCGCTGGCCGACCGCTACTTCGACCCGATCCCCGGCGGCGCCCCGGCCGTCCGCCCGGCGGTGCCCGCGGTCCACCCGCCGTCCGACCGGGCGATCCGGGTCCGGGACCGGGTGGAGCTGGACCGCCTGCACCTGGTCTGGCACACCGTCCCCCAGTTCGGGCCGGATGACGCCCCGCTCGCCCTGGCGGCCGACCTGCTGGGCCGAGGGCGGTCGAGTCGGTTGTATCGCCGCCTGGTCCTGGAGCGGGAGCTGGCGCAGAACGTCTCGGCCTACCAGTCGGGCCGGGAGCTGGCGGGGACCTTCGGCGTGGTCGTCACGCTCCGGCCGGGGAGGTCGTGGGAGGAGGCCCGGGCCGTGGTCGACGCCGAGCTGGCCGACCTGGCCCGGGGCCCCGGCGGGGAGGAGCTGGCCCGGGTCCGCACCGGCAGGCTCGGGGCCCTGATCTATGCACTGGAGTCGCTCGGCGGCTTCGGCGGCGTGGCCGACCGGCTCAACGCCTTCAACGTCTACCTCGGCGACCCGGGGCGGATTACCTCCGACTTCGAGCGCTTCGAGCGGGTCGCCGACGACCAGGTCGCCGAGGTCGTCGGCCGGCTGCTCGTCGGCGAGGACGGGACGACCGCCCCCCGGGTCGAGCTGGTCGTGCTCGGCCGGGGGGGGGAGCCGAGGCGGGCCGCGCCGCTGGACCGCTCGGCGGCCCCGGCCGCCCTGGCGCCGGTCCCCTTCCGGGCGCCGTCCCCGGAGCGCCGGGCCCTGCGGTGCGGGGCCGAGCTGTGGGCGATCCCCCGCCGGGACCTCCCGGTGATCACCGCCAGCCTGGCCGTGCCCGCCGGGGCCGGCGCCCACGGGCCGGACCGGGCCGGGTTGGCGGCGATGACGGCGGCGATGCTCGACGAGGGGACCGCGTCGCGGTCGGCCGTCGAGCTGGCCGAGCGGGCCGAGTCGATGGCCACCAGCCTCTGGGCCAGCGCCGGGTGGGACGGCTCGTACGTCGGCGTCCGGTGCCTGGCCCCGAACCTCGACCGGAGCCTCGACCTCGCGGCCGACATCCTGCTCAACCCCACCTTCCCCGGGCCGGAATGGGCCCGGATCCGGGGCCAGTCGCTCGCCGCCCTGCGGGCCCGTCGCGACCGGGCCGAGTCGGTGGCCTCCCGGGTGCTGCTCCGGGCCCTCTTCGGGGCCGACCACCCCTACCACGTCCCCTCCGAGGGGACGGCCTCGGCGGTCGAGGGGCTCGATCGGGCCGACCTCGTCCGCTTCCACGGCGAGCACTTCCGGCCGGTCGGCTCGGCCTGGGTCGTCGCCGGCGACCTGGACCCCGACGCGATCGCCGAGCAGCTCGACGAGCGCCTCGGCGACTGGGCCGGCGCCGTCCCGAGGCCGCCCGAGCCGACGAGCCCTGCCCCGCCCCCCGGCCGCCGGATCCTGCTGGTCCACCGGCCCGACGCCCCCCAGGCGGCGGTCCGGGTCGGGCACCTTGGGGTGAGGCGGGCCGACGAGGACTACCTCGACGCCGTCGTGCTCAACCAGATCCTCGGCGGCCAGTTCACCTCCCGGCTCAACGAGTCGCTCCGGGAGCGCAAGGGGATGACCTACGGCGTCCGCAGCGCCTTCGACTCCCGTCGGGGCACCGGCCCCTTCGCCGTGGCCGCCTCCGTGCAGACCGACCGGGCCGCCGAGGCGTTGGCCGACATCGCCCGGGAGATCGAGGCCCTCCGGGGGGACCGCCCCCCCACCCCCCGGGAGCTGGACGATGCCCGCCGCAGCCTCCTGGAGGGGCAGGCCCGGCACTTCGAGACCCCCTCCGACCTCGTCTCCCGGTTCGCCGGCCTGTTCGTCCACGACCTGCCCCCCGACCACCACGCCCGATTCCCCGAGCGCCTGGCCGGCGTCGACCTCGACGCCCTCTCCCGGGTCGCCGGGCGTCGGCTCCGCCCCGAGGGGCTCGTCGCCGTCGTGGTCGCCGACGCGGCCCAGGTCCTCGATTCCCTGGAACGCCTCGGCTGGGGAGAAGTGGAGCGGGTCGAGGGGCCGGAGGACTGATCGGGATCCAGGGGGATGCCCCGGCTCGGGGGCTTGGCGATTGATCCCCGGGCGTCCGGGGCGGACGATGGACCGCCGGGGCCGATGATCCCGTCGGGGCGATCGGCATCGGGACGGCCGGCCCCGCCCCGTCGATCCGGCCGGGCCCCCGCGATCGGGCATCCGGACCCGAATCCGAGAAAGTTCGGCGCGATCCGATCCGGAGCGTGTCTCTCACCCTGGGGGGACCGCCGATGAGCGGCATCGACGGCCCCGACCCCCGGCTCCGGGACGCCCGATCGGGAGGCCCGGAGGAGCTGGGGAGGCTGCTCGAAGCGTACCGGCCCTACCTCCGCCTGCTGGCCCGGGTGCGGATCGGCGACCGCTTGAGGACGAAGCTCGACCCGGAGGACGTCGTCCAGGACGCGTTCCTCCGGGCCCACCGCGGCTTCGGCCGCTTCCGGGGGGACTCGGAGGCGGAATTCCTCGGCTGGCTCCGCCAGATCCTCGCCGCCGAGCTGGCCAACCAGGTCCGGCGGTATCTCGGGACCGGGGGGCGGGATCTGAGGCTGGAGCGGGAGTTCGGCGAGGCGCTGGACCGGACCTCGGCGGCGCTGGACCGGGGGCTCGTCTCCCCGGACAGCTCCCCGAGCCACCGGGCCGAGCGGGGGGAGCGGCTGGCCCGCCTGGCGGTGGCGCTGGACCGCCTGCCCGAGGACTACCGGGAGGCGATCGTGCTCCGGCAGTTCGAAGGGCTGGGGTTCCCCGAGGTCGCCTCCCGGATGGCCCGGAGCGAGGACAGCGTCAAGCACCTCTGGGCGAGGGCCCTCGGCCGGCTCCGCCGGGAGCTGAGAGAGCGGGAGGAAGAGCCATGAACCGGCCCGAGGACGTTCGAAACGGCCGGGGAGTCGCCCTCGGCGGCACCCGGCCCCAGGGCGAGCCGACCACCACCGAGGGCGACCCGCCCACCGAGTCGCACGCCGGCCCGGCCTCCTCCCGGTCCGACTCCCGGGTGACGGCCGCCCTGGAGCGCTACCTCTCGGAGATCGAGGCGGGGAGGAAGCCCGACCGGGCCGCCTTCCTCGCCCTGCACCCGGGGATCGCCGAGGAGCTGGGGGACTGCCTCGACGGCCTCGACCTCGTCCGCTCCGCCGCCGACGACCTCGCCGGCACCGGCCGCTACGAGGCCCCCTTCCCGACGGCGACCGTGCTGGGGGACTTCCGGATCCTCCGGGAGATCGGCCGGGGGGGGATGGGGGTCGTCTACGAGGCGGAGCAGCGGTCGCTCGGCCGTCGGGTGGCGCTGAAGGTTTTGCCCTTCGCCGCCTCGCTGGACCCGAGGCAGCGGCAGCGGTTCCAGGTCGAGGCCCAGGCCGCGGCCCTGCTGCACCACGCGCACATCGTGCCGGTCTACGGCGTCGGCACCGACCGGGGCGTGCCCTTCTACGCCATGCAGTTCATCGACGGCCGCAGCCTCGCGGCGCTCATCGAGGAGCTGCGCGACCACCCCCGGCACCCCGGCCCGGGCCGCACCGAGGGCCCCGGGGCCGCGGCCGGGCCGGCGCCCTCCCCGCCGATCGGCCCCGACCCCACCCCGCCGAGGTCCGACGCCGAGGGCCCCCCGTCCTCCGGCGCCCGGTCGGGCCGCCGGTCCTCCTCCCGGGGGCGGTCCCGCGACCGGGAGTCCCACCGGTCGGCCGCCCGGCTCGGCCTCCAGGCGGCCGAGGCGCTGGAGCACGCCCACGCCCTGGGGGTGGTCCACCGCGACATCAAGCCCGGCAACCTGCTGGTCGACGAGGCCGGCGCCCTCTGGGTCACGGATTTCGGCCTCGCCCGCATCCAGGACGCCGTCGGCCCGACCCGGACCGGCGACCTGATCGGCACGATCCGCTACATGAGCCCCGAGCAGGCCGGGGTGATCGGCGAGGTGGTCGACCACCGCGCCGACCTCTACTCCCTCGGCGCCACGCTCTACGAGCTGCTGACCCTCCGCCCGGTCTTCGACGGCCAGGACCGCCGGGCCCTGCTCCGGCAGATCGCCCTGGAGGAGCCGGTCGCCCCCCGGAAGGTCGACCCGACGATCCCGAAGGACCTGGAGACGATCGTCCTGAAGGCCCTGTCCAAGGAGCCGAGGGACCGCTACGCCGACGCCTCCACCATGGCCGACGACCTCCGCCGCTTCCTCGACGACCGCGCCATCCTCGCCCGACGCCCCAACCCCGCCGAGCGGCTCGCCCGATGGGGGAGGCGCCACCGGCCCCTGGTCGCCACGGCGACGATCAGCCTGGTCTCCTGCCTGGCGATCGGCATGCTCGTGCTCTGGGGGGAGCACGAGACGACCGTCGCCGCCCTGGCGGCCAAGGAGGAGGCCCTCGAGGAGGCCGAGCGGGCCCGCAAGGAGGCCTCCGAGGCCCTCCGCCTGAGCTACGGCATGATGCAGGGCGTCACCGTCAAGGCGATGGGGGAGCTGGCCGTCAACGACCTGATCTCCCCCGAGACCTACTCCCTGGCGATCGACTACTTCGACCGCCTCTCCCGGATCGACAGCGCCGACACGGAGCTGATGTCCATGTGCGGCGACGCCGCCCGGTGGGCGGGCTACCTCGGCGCCGCCCGCCAGTTCCTGCTGGTCAGCCGGGACCTGGCCGAGCGCGGCTGGGACCCCGAGATCGCCGCCGACTACCGCCGGGCGATCGAGCTGAACGAGCGGCTGCTGTCCGAGTCCGACCACCCCGAGTTCGCCGAAAACCTGGCCGTCGCCCTGGATTCCTTCGCCTGGTGGCTCTCCTGGGCCGACCCCTCCCGTGCCGTCGAGGCCGAGCAGGCCCGGATGCGGTCGATCGACCTCTGGAAGGGGCTCGCCTTCCGCTCGCCGGCCGTCCCCGGCGCGCTGCGGAACTGGATCGAGTCCCTGGTGAGGATGGAGGACCGGCTCCGCGAGGGCGGCCGGGAGGCCGAGGCCGAGGACCTGCGCTCCGGCTGCATGGCGACGCTCGACGACCTCTCCCGGGGCGACCCGGGCCGCCGCTCCCTCGCCGCCGGCGGCTACCGGATCCTGGCCGACCTGGCCATCGCCCGGGACCGCCGCCCGCAGGGCTTCGACCTGCTGCGGAAGTCCATCGCCCTGAACCCCCACGACCCGCTGACGATCAACAACCTGGCCTGGGCCCTGCTCAACGCCCCCGAGATGACCGCCGAGCAGCTCCGGGAGGGGATGGAGCTGGCCCGTCGGGCCGTCGGCATGGCGCCCCGCTCCGGGGCGATCCAGAACACGGTGGCCGTCGGCCTCTTCCGCTCGGGGGACCTCGACGGCGCCGAGGAGGCGATCCGGACCTCCATCCGGCTCAACCAGGGCGAGGTCCCGATCGACCATTTCCTGCTCTCGATGATCCACCACCGCCGGGGGGATCTGGAGGAGGCCCGCCGCCAGCTCGACCAGGGCCTCAAGCTCATCGAGCTGCGCGGGCTCGCCTCGGCCGACCCCGAGACGGTCCGATTCCGGGACGAGGCGGCGGGACTCCTCGAATCGGAGTCCGGCGCGGAGCGTCCCTAGGACGGTCGCCCCCGAGTCCGCCCCCGGATCGGGGCGGGTCGGGGGGGACTCGGGTCGGGGGCCGATCTGCGGGGTGCCCGTCGTCCCGTCCGGACCCCCGCCCTAGAATGGGGGCGGGCCGGGGGAGGGAGGCCCCGACCCCGGCCGACCCCGATCCCGCCCCCCCGTCCCGGCCCCGATCCCGGTCGAACCCCGTCTCGAACGAGCACCATGCGCCGATCGAATCGACCGAAGCTCTGGAGGAGGGCCCGGATCCTGCTGCGTCGCGGCCTGGCCCGGGTCGACCGCCGCCCCCCGGCCTGGCTGGACCAGCTCACCCCCTGGGGCGGCAGCCTGCTCGCCCACGCGGTCCTGCTGATCCTCATCGCCATCCTCGCCTTCCTCGTCCCCCCGGCCGACGACCTCCGCCCGGGAGACCCCGGTTTCCGGGCCGACCTGGCCGACCAGCTCGTCGACGACCTGACCACCCTGGAATCGCTCGACGAGGTCGGCGACCCCTTCACCACGCTCGACGACGAGACCCCCTCGCTGCCCACCGAGCTGGTCCCGACCCTCGTCAACGTCCCCGACCTGGCCGACCGCTTCGGCCCCGAGACGGACCTGACGCCGATGGAGGTCGCCGTCGAGCGGCCCGACCGCTTCCTCCCCGGCCAGGAGGACGTGGCCATCCGCCTGGGCGGCCTCTCCCAGGTCGCCCCGTTCACCGGCCGGAGCGCCGCGATGAAGGCGGCACTGCTCCGGAGCGAGGGGGGGACGGTCGAGTCCGAGGAGGCCGTCGAGCGCGGGCTCGACTGGCTGGCCCGGCACCAGGGGCCCGCCGGCAACTGGTCGCTCGACCCCCGCCCTTACTGCACCGAGGGGCCGTGCCCCGGCGGCGGGTCGATGGCCTCCGACACCGCCGCCACCGGCCTGGCCCTGCTGCCGATGCTCGGCGCCGGCCACAGCCACACCGAGCCCGGCCGATACCGGGCCAGCCTCGAGCGCGGCCTGGCCTGGCTGAGGGGCGTCCAGCAGCCCAGCGGCGAGCTGTTCCTCGGCGGCGGCGACAACTCCCGGATGTACAGCCACGCCATCGCCTCGATGGCCCTCTGCGAGGCCTACGGGGTCTCCAAGGACCTGGAACTCCGGGGTCCCGCCGAGCGGGCCATCCGCTTCATCATCCTCTCCCAGAACCAGCTCGACGGCGGCTGGCGATACCAGCCGGGCGACCCCGGGGACACCTCCGTCTTCGGCTGGCAGATGCTCGCCTTGCGCAGCGCCTCGCTGTCGGGGATCCCCGTCCCCGGGCCGGTCGTCGACGGCTGCCGACGCTACCTCGACGCCGCCGCCGCCGACCCCGCCGGCGCCACCTACGCCTACCGCCCCGGCCGCCGGGTCAGCCCCGTGATGACCGCCGAGGCCCTGCTCTGCCGCCAGTACCTCGGCTGGAAGCGTACCGCCCCCGCCCTCCGGCAGGGGGCCGGCCTGGTCTTCAAGGACCTGATGACCTCCGGCGAGCGGAACATGTATTACTGGTACTACGCCACCCAGCTGCTCCACAACATCGGCGGCCCCACGTGGAAACAGTGGAACGCCCGGATCCGGGACGGCCTGGTCGCCAATCAGGTCAAGGGCGTCTCGTGCGACCGGGGCAGCTGGGACCCCGACGCCCCCCAGCCCGACCGCTGGGGCCGCTCCGCCGGCCGGCATTACATGACCTGCATGTCGCTGCTGACCCTGGAGGTCTACTACCGATACCTCCCCCTCTACCAGGAGCGCGACCTCAACCCCCTCGCCTCCCCTCCCCCCGCCCCGGCCGACTGACGGGCCGGGCCGGGCCGCCCGATCGCCGGCACCGGGCCGGGATCGATCGGGCACGCCCCGGCCTGGTACGATGGCCCGACGCATTGACCTCGGGGCTCCTTCCCCCCCGCGCCGAGACCGGGAGCGACGATGGACGACGGGCGGATCGACTCGGGCCGACCGGCACGATGGCCCCTCCTGCTGGCGGTGCTCGCGCTGGCGGGCCTCCTCGGCTGGGGCTGGGTGATGATGGGGGGCGACGGCCGGGTCGAGGTGCCCGGCGGCGTCGGGGTCGCCCGGGCCCGGACGTTGCTCGAATCCGGCCGGGCCGGGGAGGCCCGCGAGGTACTCGCCGCCATTTCCCGGCCGGACGGCGAGGCCCTCTGGCTGCTGAGCCGGGCCGAGTTGCAGCTCGGCCGGGTCGACGAGGCGTCGGCCGCCCTCTCCCGGGCCGGGGCGGCCGGCCTGGTCGAGGACCCGATGCGGGCCGAGCCCTCGCCGTTCGTCGGGTCCGGCCGATGCGCCGAATGCCACGCCGAGATCGCCCGGTCCCAGCGGTCGAGCCACCACGCCCTGACGCTCCGGGACGCCTCGGGGCCGGGGGAGTTCCCCCTCCCCGACGGGCCGGTCGTCGACCCCGAGGAGCCGACGGTCTCGCACCGGATCGGCCGGGAGGGGGACGGGGCGTTGGCCGTCGAGACCGAGGCGGCCGGCGAGCAGTTCCTGGCCGTGATCGACCGCCTGGTCGGCTCCGGACGCCACGCCATGACCCCCCTGGGCACGGACGAGCAGGGCGGGCCCCGGGAGCTCCGGCTCTCGCACTACGCCGGGGGGGTCGGCTGGGACCTCACGACCGGCCACCCCGAGCACCCCGGCTCGCCCGACGGCTTCCTCGGCCGACCGCTTGGGAGTGCGGAGCAGGACCAGTGCCTCGATTGCCACTCGACCAACTTCCGGGAGGTCCTGGCCGGCTCCGGCCCGACGCTGGCCGACGGCGGGATCGGCTGCGAGCGGTGCCACGGGCCGGGGGGGAACCACCTGCGGGCCGTCGACCTCGGGTTCCCGAGCCCGGCGATCGCCCGGCCGAAGCGGGCGACGGCCGGGCAGGTCCTCGCCCTCTGCGGGGACTGCCACAAGCCGCTCGACGCCGGGCCGCCGATGTTCGCCTCCGACGAGCCGATGTTCGTCCGGTTCCAGGCCGCGACCCTGGTCCGGAGCGCCTGCTCGACGAAGTCGCCGGCCTCGGCCAAGTTCGATTGCGTCTCCTGCCACGACCCGCACCGCGACGCCGAGGCCGACCCGGGGTTCTACGAGGCGGCCTGCCTGTCCTGCCACTCCGGCCCCGGACGCCCCCCGGCCGGGGCCGCCCTCCCCCCAGCCTCCCAGGTCCCCTGCCCGGTCGATCCCCTGCGGGGCTGCGTCGGCTGCCACATGCCGAAGCGCCCCAGCTCCATGAGGCACGCGATGTTCACCGACCACCACATCCGGGTCCAGCAGGACATGCCGATGGGACCCGGTGGCCGGGCGGCCGAGTAAGGTCGGCCCGACCCGGTCAGGGCACGAACTGGTTCATCGGCACGTCCTTGTAGACGACCATCCGCCCCAGGGCCAGCGACTGGGGCCCGGCGTTGATCGGCAGGAACCAGACCGAATCCCCGGGCCGGACGAAGCTGGGGGAGCCGATGGTCACCTGGGTGATCGACATCCCCCCGGCCCCGGGGACCACCTGGGCCACCTGGTTGCCCGGCGTGGCGATCACGATCGGGGAGGCGCTGATGAGCGGGCCGACCACGTGGCGACGCTGGGGGATCAGCTCCTCCCCGGGCAGCAGGGTGAACTGGCCGAAGGTGTTCATCTGGTAGGGATCCGTCGGCGTCATCACCCGGTTGAAGCCGACGAGCACCAGGGAGGTCGGCGAGACGAGCGACCGGGCCGCCCCCTCGTACAGATCGAGGTGGCCGGTCACGAGGCTGCCGTTGCTCAGGTCCATGCCGGTGGCCTCGGCCAGGGTGCCCGGCGCGGCCATCGCCAGGCCGGCCGGCCAGCGGATCACGAACAACTCGATCGCGTTGAAGGAGACGGGGAACTGCTGCCCGGCGGCATTCTCCAGCACCAGCCACTTGGGCGTGGCGGTGATCACCCGGGCCCAGCTCCCCCCCGGCTCGAACCTCGGGGGGGAGATCCCGGCCATGCCCGCCCCGCCGGTGAAGGGGCCCTGGGCCCCGGCCGTCGGCGGCCCGGGCAGGGCCAGCAGGGCCGAGGCGGCCAGGGCCAGCATCGACCGGAGGATCGTCGGTCGGGGCATCGTGGGCGGCTCCCGGGGGTGGTCGCGGTGTCCGGCTCCGCCCCCGGGCCGCCGGCCCGGGGGGGCACCCCCCCGATTCTATCCCGGGGCCGGGCGTCGCGGCGAGCCTCCATCGCCGCCACCCCGCCCCCCGGGGCGCCCCGATCCTGGACAAATGAACCTTGGCGACGGTTCATGTTTGCAGGCGGGCCCCGGGGGCACTAGACTATGCGGGACCCCGTTCGACAGCCCGAGGCGAAGGGCGTCGGGGCGCCGATCGGCGCCCCGACGGGCCGATTATGACCAACTCCGAGACCACCGCCGGATGGCAGGGTGACGGCCCCTCGGCCGGCGGGGGCCCGGCGCGCGACCTGACCGGGCAGCTCGTCGGCGGCGACTTCCTCGTCGACCGGCCCCTCGGCCGGGGAGGCATGGGAGAGGTCTACCTCGCCCGGCAACGGTCGCTCAACCGGCCGGTCGCCCTGAAGGTGCTCAAGCCGGAGCTGGCCAGCAACCCCACCTATCTCAGCCGGTTCGAGGTCGAGGCCACCGCCGTCGCCCGGCTCAATCACCCGAACATCGTCCAGGTCTTCACCCTGGGGCACCACGGCGACCTCCGCTTCATCGCCATGGAGTTCGTCCAGGGGACCAACCTCCGCGAGTACCTGACGAAGAAGGGGACCGTCGAGTTGCCCCTGGCCCTCTCCTTCATGCGGCAGACCTGCCAGGCGATCGCCGCCGCCGGGGACCTGGGGCTGATCCACCGCGACGTCAAGCCCGAGAACCTGCTGCTGACCCGCAAGGGGCAGGTCAAGGTGGCCGACTTCGGCCTCTGCCGGGAGCAGGGGGCCGACGCCCTGCAGCTCACCCAGGAGGGCGTCACCCTCGGCACCCCCATGTACATGAGCCCCGAGCAGGTCCGGGGCCACGCGCTGGACCACCGCAGCGACCTGTACTCGATGGGCGTCACCTTCTACCACATGCTCGCCGGCTCCCCGCCGTTCCGGGCCGAGTCGGCCGTGGCCATGGCCCTGAAGCACCTGCAGGACACGCCGATCGACCTGGCCGTCCACCGGCCCGACCTCCCCCCGGAGCTGGTCGCGCTGGTGATGAAGCTGATGGCCAAGAAGCGGGAGGACCGCTACCAGTCGGCCCGGGAGGTCGACCGGGAGCTGGCCCGGCTCAAGGGGATCGTCTCGGCGACCCGGGCCGTCGCGGCCGCCCCCTCCCCCTCCGGGGAGATCCCGGCCCAGGACACGCCCCCCCCCGCCGGCCCCCGGCCCGGGCGGGGCCGGCCGATCGCCCGCCGGGCCTGGTCGGCGTTGAGCGACCCGAGCGTCGGCGGCGGCACCCTGGCCCTGCTCGGCGTCCTCGGCCTGGTCGCCGGCGCGGCCCTCGGCTGGTCGGACCGGCCCCGGGACCCGACGGCCGCCGGCCCCCCCCCCGGGCCGGCGGCCTCCTGGATGGCGCCGACCTGGGAGGACATCCCCCGGCAGCCCTCCCCCCGGGCGCAGCTCCGCTACGCCCAGCTCGTCGCCCGCCCCCAGGACCGCCCCGCCGCCCTGCTGGCCGTCCCCGGCCACTTCCCGGGGGACCCGGGCTGGGCGCTGACCTCCTACACGCACCTGGCCCGCCTGCTGTTCGGCCGCCTCGACCGGGACGGCCTCGTCGCCCTGGCCGAGTCGCTGGAGGCCGCCCCGGGGACCGGGGCCGAACCCGACGCCCCCCTGCCCCGCCTGGCCGAGATTTGCCGGGCCGCCGCCGCCGCCCTGGACGACCGCCCCGCCGACGTCGTCCGGCAGCTCACCGCCCTGGCCCCGGCCCCCTCGCACCTGGAGCCCGGCTCCGCCGAGCTGGCCCTGGAGGTCGTCGAATGGGCCCGGGGCGCCCCCGGGGCCGAGGCCCAGGCCCCCCAGTGGGACGACCTCCGGGACGACCTCTTCGAGGCCCTCCGCCTCATGACGCTCGACCCCGCCGATCGGTTCGAGCCGGGGAGACGCCGCCCCCCCGGCCGGCCCTCGCCCTAGCCCGGGCCCCGGCCGCACCCGATCGGATCCAGTCGACCGCCCCCGGACGCAAGCCCCCGCACCGCACCGCACCCGCATCACCTGCGACGGCCCTCGGAGTTCCCGGCGATGCCTTTCCTCCGCAGAGAGAACGGCGATCAGCGAGGCCAGTGCATCGAGCTCAAGGGGGATTCCTTCCTCATCGGCCGCGCCCCCGACTGCAACCTGGTGCTCGACCCGCAGGGCGTCAGCCGCCGACACGCCCAGATCGGCCGGGACGCGGGCAAGTTCTACCTCGAAGACCTCGGCTCGCGCAACACCACCAAGCTCAACAACGAGACCGTCGCCCCCTGGAAGCGCCTGCCCCTGAAGCCGGGCGACCGGATCAACATCTGCGACGTCGAGTTCGTCTACCTGACCCGGTCCGCCGCGCGGGAGTCCGAGGACTCGGAGGTGATCGTCACCGACCAGATCGAGGAGTCGACCCTCCACACCCTCGACGCCTCCACCACCCGGGTCTCCGGCTCACGGGTCTCCCCGGAGCGCAAGCTCGAGGCCGTGCTGGACATCACCCGCAACCTCTCCAGCGCCGTGCAGATCGACGCCGTGGCGCCCAAGATCCTCGACACCCTCTTCGAGATCTTCCCCTCGGCCGAGCGTGCCTTCCTGATCCTCAAGGACCCCCAGACCGATCGCCTGCTCCGCAAGGCCTTCAAGCACCGCCACGGCCGCCCCCCCCGGACCGGGCTCGGCGCTTTGGCCGCAGCCGCGGCGGCCAAGGAGGACGAGCCGCCCACGAACATCAGCCGGTCGATCGTCAACCACGTGATGGAGCGCAAGCAGGCGGTGCTCAGCCAGGACGCCGGCAACGACGCCAACCTGCCCGTCGCCGCCTCGATCGCCGACCTGAAGATCCGGTCCGTCATGTGCGCCCCGCTGATGACGCCCGACGGGCAGGCCCTGGGCATCATCCAGCTGGACACCACCTCCGCCCGGCAGTTCCAGCAGGAGGACCTCGACCTGCTGGTCGCCATCGCCTGCCAGTCGGCCATCAGCATCCAGAACGCGCGGATGTACGAGGACCTGCTCAACCAGGAGCGCGTCCGCCGCGACCTGAGGCTCGCCGAGCAGGTCCAGCGCAGCTTCCTGCCCGACGCCGTCCCCAGGGCCGACGGCTACCGGTTCTTCGCCTACTACCACGCCGCCTACAACGTCGGCGGCGACTACTACGACTTCGTCCCCCTGCCGAACAACCGGCTGGGGATCGCCCTGGCCGACGTCTCCGGCAAGGGCATCCCCGCCGCGCTGATGATGGCCAAGTTCTCCGGCAACACGCGGTACTGCATCCTCACCGAGAACGCCCCCGCCCCGGCCGTCACCATCCTCAACGACCAGCTCTGCGAGGCCGACCTGGAGGAGCGGTTCATCACCCTGAGCCTCGGGGTGCTCGACCTCTCCACCGGCCGATTCACGCTCAGCGCGGCCGGCCACCCCCCCGTGTTCATCCGCCGCAAGGGGGGTGGGGTCGAGGAGTTCGGCGCCGACGTCTCCGGCTTCCCCCTGGGCATCATGCCCGCCTTCGAGTACCAGCAGCGCGAGGTCCAGCTCGAGCCCGGCGACGTGGTCGTCGTCTACTCCGACGGCATCACCGACGCCCGGAGCCCCGAGGGGGATCTCTACCACACCGTCGACACCCCCCGCCTCCTGAACCGGGTGGCCGAGCTCTCCGGCGACCCCGAGGCCGTCGGCAAGGGCATCCTCCAGGAGATCCGGGAGTTCTCCACCGGGGAGCCCCAGGCCGACGACATGACCATCATCTGCTTCGGCCGCGTCTGAGGCCCGTCCGATCCCCCCGATCACGGCCGTGCGACGCCCCCCAAAATCCGCCGACGCCCCTCCGGCCCTCGCCCCCGAGGGCGGGGGCGAGGGGCGGAGGCGACTGCGTTCGCGCGGGATCGCCCCGGATAGACCATCCGCGGCCCTCGCTGGCCTCCTGCCCCCGGCGTTGCTAGACTGCCCGGATCGACCCGAACCCGGCCCGCCGGAGCGCCCTCCCCATGTCCGACTCGCCCCTGAGCCCCGAGGCGATCGAGCGGTTGAAGCGGTACAACACGCCGACCGTCTCCAACGCGATCGAGGTCTTCGACGTCCGCCCCCGGCACGTCGGCTACCTGCCGCACCGCATCCGAAGCCTGACGCCGGGCCTCGGCGTGATGGTCGGCTACGCCGTCACCTCCCAGACCAGGGCCTCGCACGACCCCGACGCCAAGGGCCCGGATCTGAACGCCGACTACCTCCGCTACGTCGCCTCCCGGCCGGGCCCGAAGGTGGCGATCGGCCAGGACCTCGACCCCGAGCCCGGCCTCGGCGCCCAGTTCGGCGAGGTGAACGCCACGATCCACAAGAAGCTCGGCTGCGTCGGCCACATCACCGACGGCTGCCCCCGGGACGTGGACGAGGTCGAGGGCCTCGGCTTCCAGCTCTTCGGCCTGAACCTCTGCGTCAGCCACGCCTACGTCCGGCTCGTCGACTTCGGCAAGCCCGTCACGATCGCCGGCGTCGAGATCAAGCCCGGCGACCTGATCCACGCCGACAAGCACGGCGTCTGCATCATCCCCATCGAGATCGCCGACCGGGTGGCCGACGCCTGCGACCAGGTCGAGCAGCTCGAACGCCCCCTGCTCGAATGCTGCCGATCGGCCGACTTCGACCTGGAGCGCTACATCCAGCTCCGCGCCGAGATGAAGGCGAAGGTCCGGGAGTAGCCCGGATGGCTCTGGAGATCCTGTGCAGGGTAGGTCGCACTACGCGGACCCACCCTGCAGGAACTCCGGCCCCGATCCCGGGTCCAGTCCACCCTTGGGGACGATCAGCGGGATGGTCCGGCCCTGGCCAGCCAGACCAGGCGGCCGAGGAGCAGCGCGGCCGCCAGGCCGAACACCGCACAGACGGCGGCGAGCACGCCGAGGTATCGGAGCGGCAGCGACGGATCGAACAGGTCGGCGATGCCGCCCGATGCGACCACATCCCCCAGGATGACCACGAGCGGAACGGCCGCGCAGGAGAACAACGCGAGCGCGGTGCAGAGCCAGATCGAGGCGAGCACCATGCCCCGCCGACGGCCTCGCTCGTCGAGCACCAGGGCGCAGACGGTCATGGCAAAGGGGAGCGTGATCGCCCCCGCGACGACCCGGCCGAGGAGGCCCCCGTCTCCCGGCTCGATGACGGGCGGGAGGCACGCGAAGACCAGGGCGGCGCACGCGACCAGCTTGACGAGCTGGATCAGCGAGAGCCGGAACCGCGGCCGGGCGTCCTCGGTCATGGGCCCCATCCCCGACACCCGGGAGACACCGGTCAGAGCGCCGCGTCACCCATGTGGGAGGTCCGGTGCCTGGAGACGACCACCGGCTCCAGGCGGCGCTGGGAGACGATCGCCTCGTCGGGGCGCATGTCGTCGAACCACTGGCCGTCGGTGGTCCACCGGCCGTCGACGTACTCGAACAGGGCGGTGGCGAAGGGGGGGGGCAGGTCGGTGAAGGGAGGGGGGGCGAAGCGGACGGCGACCAGGGCGTTGAGGGTCCGGGTCTTGCGGTCCCGGGCCCAGGCGACCTCGGGGCACCAGTCGGCGTCCTCCTCCCAGCGTTCCCGCTCCTCCGGGTCGAGCCGGCCGAGCGCGACGAGGAACCGGGCCTCCAGCCGTTCCCGCTGCTGGCGGAACCGCTGGCGGGCCTTCTCGAACCCGACCTCCTCGCAGATCTCCCGGATCGGCCTCCGGAGGATCAGGTAGGCCATCGTCAACGAGGCCGGCAGCAACATCCCTGCGACGAGATACCTGGTCATGGCCGCTCCCCCGCGGGTCGCCAGGCGGAGACTGGAGCATTCATTGTAGGAGATGCCGGACGCGCCGGGCAAGGTGCCGTCGCGCCCCTCGCACCTGCCGGGCCCCATGCGAATCGCAGGCCGGGCGACGCGCGCCGGTCGATGTCGGACGCGGGAGGGCCGATCGACGGCGGCCCGGTCCCGGCCGCCCGGCCTCGCCCGGCCCCCCCCGATCACCCCTCGAGCATCGCTCCCAGGGCGTCGAAGCCGCGTCCCAGGGTGTCCATGCCGGTGGCGAAGGAGATGCGGACGTACCCCTCGGCCCCGAAGGCGGAGCCCATCACCAGCGCCACCCGGGCGGAACTCAGTGCGGCCTGGCAGAAGGAGGTGGAGTCGGTCACCTCGACCCCGCCGATCGTCCGGCCGAAATGTTTTTCGACGTTGATGAAGGCGTAGAAGGCGCCCCGAGGGGGCGTGAAGGAGACGTCCTTGAGGCCGGCGACCCGGTCGATCACGTAGGCCCGACGCTTGGTAAACTCTCCAAGCATCCGCGCGATCGCGTCCTTCGGCCCGGTGATCGCCTCCAACGCGGCCCACTGGCTGATCGAGGAGGGATTGCTGGTTTCCTGGCTCTGCAAGGCCCCCATGAACTTCGAGACCGACGCCGGGGCCGCCGCCCAGCCGATCCGCCAGCCGGTCATGGCGTAGGTCTTGCTCACACCAGAGATCGTCACCGTCCGGTCGGCCAGCCCCGGCCGGAGCGAGGCGAAGACGTGGGCCCGCGCGCCGTCGTAGGTCAGCTCCTCGTAGATCTCGTCGGAGATCACGCCGACCTCGGTCTCCAGGACGGCGTCGGCGAGCGCCTCCAGGTCGGCCTTGTCGTAGATTGCCCCCGTGGGGTTGGAGGGGCTGTTGATCATCAGCAGCTTCGACCGGGGGGTGACGGCCTGCCGGAAGCGGTCGGGGGAGAGGAGGAAGCCCTCGGCCTCGGTGGTGGGGATGATCACCGGCTCGGCGCCGGTCAGGCGGACCAGCTCGGCGTAGCTGACCCAGTAAGGCGCGGGGATGATCACCTCGTCCCCGGGGCCGCAAAGGGCCATCAAGGCGTTATGAATGGAATGTTTGGCGCCATTCGAGACGACCACCTGCTGGGGATCGATGGGCAGACCTGCCGAAGAGGAGTAATGCCGGGCGATCGCCTCCCGCAGCGGGGCGATCCCGGCGGCGGGGGTGTAATGGGTCTTCCCCTCGGCCATGGCGCGTTGGGCGGCCCGGCAGACGTTCTCGGGCGTCGGGAAGTCGGGCTCGCCCAGGGTGAAGTCGAAGACCTCCACCCCCGTGGCCTTGAGCCGGGCCGCCTCGGCCGCCATCGCCATCGTGGCCGAGGGGGCCACCCACTTGGATCGTTCCGCCAGGCGGAGGGACATCGAACGCTCTCCCCGAGTTCCCCGGAGCCGATGATTTCCGAGCACGACCCGACCGCCGGGCGGGCCCGACCGGGCCCCGCCCCTCCGACCGCGTCGCCGACCCGCGCCCACCCGACGCGGCCCCCCATTCTAGCAACCCCGGACCCCGCGGTCACTCGGCCGGTTCGCGGCGGGTCGGCGGGCCGATCGCCGGAAAAGGCGAGCCAACCGAAGCAAATGCGCCGAACCTCCCAGAGTGGCTATTCTAACTTGCTCCCGCGTTGTCCGCATTGTAAGATGCCCAATGAGCCAGGCATCGCCCGACCGGCGCGACGACTGCGGAGCCGGTGTCGCCGGGTCGAGGGCCTCGACGAGATGGACACCGCGGACGATCGCAGCACCGAGGCGAGGGGGGATAGTCGATGCGCCGGGTGGTGATCACGGGGATCGGGATCGTCGCTCCGAACGGCGTCGGTCGCGTCGCGTTCAGCGAGGCGATCGCCGAAGGCCGTTCCGGCGTCGGCCCGATCGAGAGCTTCGATGCGACCGGCCTCCCCGTCCGGATCGCCGGCGAGGTGAAGGGGTTCGACGTGACCCCCTACCTCGGCGAGCACAAGAAGAACGCCAAGGTGATGAGCCGGGCGGTGAACTTCGCCGTCGGGGCCGCCGCCCTGGCGGCCGAGGACGCCGGGATCGACCCCGACCGGGTCGACCCGGCCCGATTCGGCGTCTGCATGGGCACCGGCATCACGCCGATGGCCCTGGGCGAGTTGGCGGCGCCGATCGCCGCCGGCATGGCCCGGGACGGCACGCTCGACTGGAAGCAGTTCTCGATCGCCCAGGCCGAGTCGATGTTCCCGCTCTGGCTGATGAAGCACCTGCCGAACATGGCGGCGGCGCACATCTCGATCCTGCACCAGGCGATGGGGCCCAACAACACGATCGTCACCGCCTGCGCCGCCGGCACCCAGGCCGTGGGGGAGGCCTTCCGGCTGATCGCCCGGGGGGACGCCGACCTGATGCTCGCCGGCGGCTGCGACAGCCGGCTCGACCCCCTGCTGCTGGTCGCCTACCAGGCCATGAACGCGCTGAGCCGCTCCACCCGGGCCCCGGCCGAGGTCTCCCGCCCCTTCGACGGCGAGCGGGACGGCTTCGTCCTGGGCGAGGGCGCGGCGGTCCTGATGCTGGAGAGCCTGCAGAACGCCCGACGCCGACGCGCCAAGATCTTCGCCGAGGTCACCGGCTACGGCTCCTCCTTCGACGCCTACGGCATCACCCGCCCCGAGCCCACCGGCAAGGGGGCGGCGCTCTCCATCCACGCGGCCCTGAGGGAGGCCAAGACCGACCCCAGCGCCGTCAACTACATCAACGCCCACGGCACGAGCACCCGGCTCAACGACATCATGGAGACCAACGCCGTGAAGCGCGTCTTCGGCCACCGGTCGAAGACGATCCCGATCAGCTCGCAGAAGTCGATGGTCGGCCACCTCATCGGCGCCTCCGGCGCCCTGGAGGCCGCCGCCACCGCCATCACCCTGGACCGGGGCGTCATCCCCCCCACCATCAACCAGGCCACGCCGGACCCGAATTGCGACCTCGACTACGTCCCCAACACGGCGAGGGAAGATTCCGTGCGGGTGGCGATGTCCAACAGCTTCGGCTTCGGCGGCCAGAACGCCTCGCTGGTGCTGGCCCGGGTCTGAACCGCGACCCGCCCGGTCGGGTGTCCCCGTCGGGCCGCCCGCGCGTGCCTCATGGCAAATGGCCCGGGGCGAGGCGGTCAGGGTGACGGCAAGGAGTCCGAGCGGAGCCGGTCGACCTCGGACCAGAAGGTGCGCCACTCGGCCCGCTCGGCGACGGGCAGGCGGGCCAGGGCGGACGGGCCCCGGACGGGCGCCAGGTCGGGGTCCGTCTGCCATCGCCTCAGGGAGAGCTCGACCACGAGGCGGCCGGCGGGGGCATCGGCGTCGAGCAGCTCGGCCCAGCGCCCCAGGTCGGCCCGGAGCCAGGAGAGCGCCCGACCCCGGAGTTCGGCCCCGGCGGCGGGGCCGCCCGCCGGGTCATCCGAGGCCTCGGCGGCGGCCCGGACGGCGCATCGGGCGGCGTCGGAGCGGTGCCGGGCCCGTCGGTCCTCGCCCAGCCCCGATCCGGCCCCCAGGGCCTCGGTGAAGAGGCGGGTGGCGTCGGCGTAGGCCCGGGCGTCGTAGGCGAGCATGGCGAAGTCGATCGCCTCGGCGGCGTCGGCCGGGGCGTCGTCGCCGGAGATCACGCCCGGGAGCCTCGGGGCCAGTGCCGCCTTGCGCTCGATCCCCCGCACCCATTCCGGGCCGTAATCGGGGTCCAGGGCCTTCACCTCGCCGAGGGCGGCGAGCGCCTCCTCGTGTCTCCCCCGGGCCGACATGGTGCCGGCGAAGGAGGCGTGGAACACGAGATCCGCGATCCCGAGCCGGGTCGCCTCCCGGTAGGCGGCGATCGCCTCGTCGAGCATCCCCCGGCGGGCCAGCAGCTCGATCAGGTCGAGGCGGAGGCGGGTGGAGTCGGGCCGTCGGGCGATCTCGGCCCGCTTCACCGCGACCGCGCGGTCCAGCACCGGCCCGGCCTCCTCGGCCCGGCCCCGGTCGAGCAGGAACAGGCCATGATCCCCGAGGATCTCGAACCGGTCGGGGAGGCGGCGGCCCAGGTCGTCGTAGATGCGTCCCGCCTCCTCGTCCCGTCCCAGTTGCCGGAGCAGCACCGCCATGTAGAACGCCGAATCGGGCCGGAGGGCCCGGGCCACGGTGTAGTAGCGGAGCGCGTCCTCGGGCCGGTTCACCTGGGTCAGCACGTAGCCCAGGGTGAGGTTGATCCAGAGGTCGTCGGGATGGCGGACCACGGCGCGTTCCAGCAGGGCCGCCTCCCCCTCCATGTCCCCGGCCCAGGCCAGGGCCCAGCCCAGCAGGACGGCCGTCGGGGCCGGCAACTCATCCGCCTCCGGGTCGGTCGCCAGCCCCCGAAGCGCCGGGAGTTGGGCCCCCAGGGCGCCCCGGTCCCGGGCCGAGAGCAACAGGTCTCGGAGCCGACTGCGGAAGGGGTCGGGGTCGGCCGCCCGGCCGATCTCCAGGAGCGTCCGCTCCAGGCCGGGGGCGCCGCCCCCCCCGAGCATCATGAACCAGTCGTCCAGGTAGGGGACCAGCGCGACGACCACCGGCCCGGGACGGCGACGGAGGCGGGCCACGACCTCGTCGACCGGGAGCGACCGGAGGTCCAGGTCGGCGTCCCGGAAGGCCTGGGCGTATCCCTCCTCGGACGGGACCAGGCCCTGGAAGGCCCGGAGGACGCGGAGCTCGGCCAGCCTCCGGAGCAGTTGCGCGTCGCGCTCGGCGTCCTGCAATCCGGCCCGGGCGTCGGCCCGCTGCGCGGCGAGCATCGCCAGGGCCCCGGCCCCACCCCCGGCCACCTCGTCCCGGGCTCCCCGGATCGCCTCCAGCGCCTCGTCCCAGCGGCCCGGCTCCTCGGGCCGGCGTCGGGCCCGGTCGATCAGGGCCCCCACCTCGGCCAGCCCCCGGGCGGCGCGGGTCGCTCGGTCGTGGCCCCGCCGGACCTCGTAGGCGGTGGCCAGGCCGCCGAGGGCCATCAGGGCCAGGATCGACGCGGCCAGGCCGAGCTGGAGCCGTCGCCTCGAGCGTTCCGCCCCGGCCCGGGCCTCGGCCACGGCCCGGTCGCGTTCGGCCTCGCGCAGCCGACGCTGGACGCCCGCGAGGTGGGCGGTCAGGCGGGAGGCGACGACCCCGGCATCGCGGGGGCGGGCGCAGGGGTCGACGGCCAGGCAGTCCCTCGCCAGGGCGATCAGCTCGGCGTCGGCCCCGCAGGGGCCGAGGCGGGCCAGCGCCTCGCCCGTGTCCCCCCGGGCCGCCCGGCGGCGGACCTCGTCGGCGGCGCGGCCGGCGTACGCCGGCTGCCCGGTCAGGATCTCGCAGAGGATCGAGCCCAGCGCGAAGACGTCGGACCGCTCGTCGAGCCGGCCCACCTCGCCCCGGGCCTGCTCGGGGCTCATGTACGCCGGGGTGCCCAGGATCGACCCGGCCCGGGAGGGGTCGGAGCCCGACCCGTCCCCGATCGCGTCGTCGATCGACTCCGGCTCGTCGACCTCCTCGGCCGGCCGGTCGTCGGTGACCCCTCCCCGTCGGAGGAGCTTCGCCAGGCCCCAGTCCATGACCTGGACCTCGCCGAAGCCGCCGACCATCACGTTCGGCGGCTTGAGGTCCCGGTGGACGACCCCGCGCGCGTGGGCATAGCCCATCGTCTGGCAGACCTGCTCGAAGACCCCCAGGAGCCTCGGCAGCCCGTCGGCCGGCGACGGCCGGCCGGCCAGCAGGGCCGCGAGGGTCCGCCCCTCCACCAGCTTCATGGCGAAGTAGGGGCGTCGGTCGTCGAAGGCGCCCAGCTCGTAGATCGGCACGACGCCGGGGTGCTGGAGCTGGCCGCCGATCCGCGCCTCCTCGACGAACCGCCGGATCAGGTCGGGACGGTCGCGGTGCCGGTCCAGGAGGACCTTGACGGCGACCTCGCGGCCGAGGACCTCGTCCCTCCCCCTGAGGATCGCACCCATCCCCCCCCGGGCGATCTCGCCGAGCAGCCGGATGCGGCACGGTGGGCCGGTCGGGGCCAGGAGCCCGGGGGAGCCGGGCCGGACGAGGGGAGGCTCCGGGCCCTCCTGCGTGTCCCGGAGCGGCCCGCGAGTCGCGTCCCCCTCGCCGGAGGGGAGCGTCTCCATCAGGCCCCCGGGACCGTCGAAGTCGACGGGGGGGGCGGATTCGCCCGAGCGGTCCCGGGCCGGGGGAGGGCCGTCGGGCTCGAGGGGGGCGAAGCAGCGGGGGCATGTGCCCGGGGGGACGTCGGCGGGGAGGTCGGCGCCGCAGGTCGGGCAACGGTCGGGGACGTCGGTGGCCATGCGCGGCCCTCCGGTTCGATCGATGCGAGGTCATCCCCCTCGCACCATCGAATCGTCGCCGAATCGACCGCGCAGGTCGACGGGGTCCCGGGACGTCGACGGCCCGCCGGGGCCCCCGGGGCGGCGCCGGGGGGCATCCTCCCGAGGTCCGGCGGGCATCCCCGGGCCGGCGTCGGTCAGGTCCGGATCGAGTCCCAGCGCGCCGCCGCGATCGTCCCGAAGGCGACCAGCGGCCCCCAGGCGGCGATCATCGGCGTGAGCACCCCGTTGCCGCCGAGGTACTGGGCCACGTTGAGCGTCCCGTAATAGGCGGCCGAGGTCGCCAGCGACAGGCCGAGGTTGAGGAACATGTTCCTCCCCTCGCCGCCGAGGACCAGCGGCAGGGAGAGGAACAGCAGCGCCATGCCCATCAGCGGGCGGAGCATCCTCGTGTGCAGGTACACGGCGATCTCGGTCTTCTCCGGGTCGTTCGACGGGTCGGCCAGGGCCTCGACCAGGTCGGGGGTGGAGGCGTATCGGAACCACTCGCGGTGGTCCCGGGTGATCGCCTTGAAGGAGACGTCGGTCCTGAGGAAGAAGGTCCGGCCGCCGAGATCCGCCAGGCCGTCCTTCGAGGGGGGGAAGCCCGCCAGGCCGTCGGGGGCCTGCAGCTCGATCAGCAACTCGGGGTCGACCGGGGCGTCGGGGGGGCTGACCCGGGCGCGCCGGAGCAGCCAGCCGCCGGAGTGGGGCACGCCGGCGTGCCCGGGGGGGACGTAGGCCGCCTCGGCGGCGTCGACGGTGCCGAAGGTGCCCAGGGCGGGCACGGGTAGGAAGGCGTGGAACTTGGTGACGATCCGACGCCGGGGGTCCCCCTCGCCGCCGGTCCCCACGCTGACGGCGACGCCGTTGCGGTCCTGCCTGCTGTGGAAGGCGGTGACCTGCTTGCCGTCGAAGTGGGCCGGCTTCTGCATCAGCTCGTCGGCGATCTCGGGCATCACCCATTCCTGGTTCAGGACGGCGACGCCGTTGACCAGGCAGGCGGAGATAAGCACCGGGCGGATGACCCGCTTGGTGCCGACCCCGGCGGCGAGCATCGCCAGCAGCTCGTTGTTGCGCTGCATCCAGGTCGCCGTGAAGACGGCGGCCATCATGGCGATCACCCCGCTGAGCCGGTCCAGGAACAGGCTCGTCCGCACGAGGTAATAGCGGCCGATCTTCTTCAGCAGCGCCAGGCCGCCGGCGGCCTGGGTGAACTCGTCGAAGTTGGCGAAGGCGTCGATGACGATGATCAGCCCGACCAGCGAGACGAAGCAGATGACGTAGGCCTTCAGGAAGGCCCAGTAGCGCTGCCTGTCCAGGATCCGCAGCATCCGGCCCCCTCCCTTCCTTGGAAACCCGGCCCGATCCGACCGACCCGCCGCCGGATCAGTGCCGCAGCACCGGCCGGAGCACCAGGCCGCAGAGCACCGCCAGCACGAGGTTGCCGGCCCAGAGGGCCAGGAGCGGCTCGACCATCCCCTCCTTGCCCAGGTTCACGCCGAAGAGGGTGAGCGGGTAATAGATGGTGATGATCGGCAGGAAGCAGACCATGAAGGCCGTGAGGAAGTCCCCCCGGGCCCTCCAGATGCCGACCGGCGTGCCGAGCAGCACGAAGAACAGGGGGCTGAACGCGATGGCCACCCGCATCTGCTTCTCGGTCTCGAGCTTGTCGTAGCGGTGCTCGAAGTAGTCGTAGTCGATGAACGCCTGGCGGACGAAGCCCCAGTTGACCAGCCTCGGCCGGCCCGAGGCGATCCAGAGCGACGCCGCCACCGACTGCCTCCGGCGGTCCTCGACCGACTTCGTCATGCAGAGCTCCTGCTCGTCCATGATCTGGCCGGTGGTCAGCTCCTGCACCGTGCCGACCATGTCCCGGTTGCCGGGCATCGGCAATTCGAGGCGTTCCTTGTCGATCAGCACGAAGTCCGGCCGCTTGTGGTCGCCGATGACGTAGGCGTCCTCCAGGCCGACCACGATCTTCTCCTCGTCCTTGTCGAACCGGATCGCCGCCCGCTCGGCGAAGATGTAGAGGTCGAACGGCGACTCGGCCTCCGGGGACTTGTTCCGGTGCGAGAACCGGGCGCCGACGAGGGTCTTGTCCTCGACGTCCTCCACCTCGATCTTGAACGGCCAGAGCGGGTTGTCGAACGACCGCTCCTTCTTCAGGATCCGGTAGAAGTGCTCCTCCAGGTTGCTCAAGAGCGCCACCTTGGTCTGGTGGGTGGCCCTCGGGATCAGGTCGTTGCTCAGGAAGATCAGGCCGCCGCTGAGGATCGCCCCGACGAGGAACGACGGCAGCATCATCGTCATCGCCCCCTGGCCCGACGCCTTCACGGCGAGCACCTCGTTGTCCGAGGCGATCCGGCCGTAGACGACCGACACCGCGAACAGCAGCGACACCGGCGCCGTGTAGGGCAGGGTGCTCGGCACCGCCAGGGGGAGCATCATGGCGATCTCCCGCGGCCCGAGCCCCACGTCGGCCGCCTTGGCGACCACCACGACGAGCACGAAGATGCTGGTGAGCATCAGCAAGGCCAGCGAGAACGCCTTGGCGACCTGCGCCATGACGTACCTCGGCAGGATGCCGGTCGCGTATCGGCGAAGGAGTCCGTTCACGTCGCGTTCCCTCGCGAGGCCATCGGGGCGTTCCCTGCCCCGGTCCGATCGATCGACTCGGCGCCCGATCCCGTCCCGCCCGACTCAGCCCGTTTCAGGCGACCTGCTCGCCGCAGCTCGCCAGGGCCCCGGCCAGCCGCCGGGCTCCCTCGCGCAACTGATCCTCGTCCGGCACGCCGAAGCAGAGCCGGGCGTGGTTGTTCGGCACCGGTCCCGGCTCCTCGGCGAAGGCGTAGCACCCCGGCACGTAGAGCACCTCGTGCTCCAGGGCCCGGGAGAAGAGCGGCCCCGCCTTGCCCGTGTCCAGCCACTCCGGCACCGTCAGCCAGACGTAGAGCCCGCCCCTGGGGACCGTCCAGCTCACGCCCTCGACCCCGCCGAGGTGCTCCCCCAGCGCCCCGAGCAGCACGGCGCACTTGTCCCGGTAGACCTCGCGGAGCCGGGCCACCTGGGCGTCGTAGCCGCCGTCGCCGAGGGCGCGATCGAGCACCATCTGGGCGAAGTTGTTGGAGCCGAAGTCGTGGTCCCCCTTCAGGCTCAGCACGGGCCCGACCAGCGCCTCGGGCAACACGCCGAAGCCGGTCTTGAGCCCCGGGCTGAAGCTCTTGCTGAAGGTCCGGGCGAGGATGACGCAGCGCCCCTCCTCGTCGTGCCTCCAGACGCTCGACGGCTCCCGGCCCGAGAAGCTCAGGCCCCGATACGCCGCGTCCTCGAGCACGAAGATCTGATGCCCCTTCGACCACCGGTTCGCCAGCTCGACCAGCGGCCCCCGGCGGCCCTCCGCCAGGCTGATCCCGGTCGGGTTCGAGTGCTCGCTGACCGTGTAGATCAGCTTCACCCGGGGCAGGTCGCCCTCGGCCTCGAGCCTGCGGAGCGTCTCCTCCAGCGCCTCCAGGTTCAGGCCGCCCTCGTCCGTCTCCACGCCGATCACCCGGGCCCCCCGCCCCTCGATCAGCCCCATGAAGACGAAATAGGTCGGCGACTCGACCAGGACGACGTCCCCCGGGTCGATCAGCGCCTCGGCCACCAGGTAGAGCAACTGCTGGGAGCCGTTGGTCACCACCGTCCGGGGCACGACGTGCTCGAACTGCCCCGGCAGGGCGTCCTCCTCCCGCTCCAGCCGCCGGACGAGCCGGGCCCGGAGCGACGGGTCGCCGATGGTCGTCCCGTACTGCAAGGCCCGACGGCCGAGGGCCGGATCCCCCAGCAGGGCGTCGACGGCCCGATTGGTGGGATCCAGCGGCAGCGAGGCGGGGTCGACGAACCCGGCGGCCAGGGAGATCAGCCGGGGGTTGTCGAGCGCACGCTTCATCAGGTCGCTGATCGGCGACCCTCCTCGGTCTCGGGCCAATCGACTCAGGGACGACGACGGATTCATGACAGCCGGGGGTGATTGGGGGGGAGAGGGAGCGGAGGACCCTGCTCCATGAAATCTAACAAGTCCCGTTGATCGGTCAACCCGCGGTCGGGGCCGGTCGACCCGCCCGACACGACCCGGGCAGAAGTGGTTCGGGGCCGGGCCAGACTCCGCCCCCCTCATCCCCGGTCGCGGGGAGAGGGCCGGGGTGAGGGGTCCTCGAGGATTCGCCACGCCTCGCGCGTCATCCGAGCCCCCGCGCCCGGCCTCCGGCCACCCCCTCCCCCGAGGGCGGGGCGAGGGTCGGAGATCTGCCCGGCGGGCCCGGATGGGCCACCGCTCACCCCGCCATCTGGGCCCTCGGCCTCGCCTCGTCCTCCTCCCAGAAGAAGTAGTCGATGCTGTTCGCCGGGTCGGTGCGGACGCGGCCCTCGATCAGATCCAGGCCGTGCTGGACCCAGTGGGCCGCCAGCGCCTCGTCCCGCGCCGCGGCGGTCGGGATCGCGAACGAGGGCTCGAATTCGACGCGGTAGGTCCCGTCCCGCTCGATCGAGCAGTAGGCCGGCACCACCGGGGCGCCGGAGAGGGCCCCCAGCGTCACCCAGGTCGAGGAGAAGTCGTACGACCGGCCGAGGAAGCGGGCCGTCGCGTTCGGCGGGGTCGGCCAGCGGACGTCGGAGGCGATCGAGAGCACGATCCCCCCCTTGAGCACCCGGGCCGCCCTCAGGATCGCCCCGGCGGCCTCGGCCGGGTTGGTCTTGCGGGAGACGAACAGGCGGGATTGCCCCAGCGGCCCCTCCAGCGCGAACTGGGCCGCCATGAGCTTCGAGATGTGCCTCGGCCGCTCGCCGAACATCCGCCACTGGTAGCCGTGCCGGATCATCCAGTAGGCCATCAGCAGGTGGGCCCCGAAGTGGTTGCCCAGCAGCAGCACCCCCCTGCCCCGCGCCACCGCCTCGTCGAGCCGGTCCCGGCCCTCGACCCGGAAGACCCCGTCGAGCTGGGCGTCGGTCCGGCCGTCGAGCAGCAGGTCCCGGGCCCGGGACCGGATCCGGTTGGCCGCCAGTTCCGGGCCGACGACCCCGGGATCCCAGCGTTCCCCGAGGATCTCGGCGTGACGCCGGATCGCCCCGTCGAACCGGGCCCTCGACCCCGGCGACAGGCGATACTCCCAGCGGCCGATCTCCCCGATCAGGCCCAGTCCCGTCCGGACCGGCAGCCATCTCAGCAGCGGCAGCGTCGCCCGGAGGAGCCCCTTCCTCGTATTGATCCCGCGACGGCCCATGCTCGACTTGCCCCCGGACCCGACGGACTGCATCTCGGTTTCGGCCGACGCGGACGGAAGCCGCCGCGTAGCGGGCGTACGGCGACGGATGGCGGGCCGTCCCGGGCGGATCGCCGGGCCAAGCCCGAGGGACGCCCGCCCGGCCCCGCGGCCGCCGATCCCCGGCTCAGGCCGCCTGGGACGCCCGACGCCCCTCCACGTACGCCACCAGGTCGGCCACCGAGACGATCCCGTTCAGATCCTCCTCGTCGACCACCACGCCGAAGGCGTCCTGGACTTCGAGGAAGACGCTGACGAGGTCGAGCGAGTCGACCCCGAGGTCGTCGACCAGGGTCGACTCGGGGGCGATCGGCACCGAGGGGTCGAGCTTGACGACGGAGCGGATCAGCGCGCAGACGGCGTCGAACAGCTGGGGATCACGCATCGTTCCACCTCCCGAAGACCAGGGCGTTATTCGTGCCGCCGAAGCCGAACGAGGCCGAGAGGATCCGGCCGAGCCGGGCCCCCCGGGCCTCGTCCGGGACGAAGTCGAGGTCCAGGGCCGGGTCGGCCCGGTGGTTGATCGTCGGCGGCACCACCTGCTCCCGCAGGGCCCGCACGCAGACCGCCGCCTCGATCGCCGGGGCCGCCCCCAGCGCGTGGCCGACCGCCCCCTTGATCGAGCTGACCGGCAATGCCCTCGCCCGGTCGCCGAAGATCGCCTTCACGGCCTCCGCCTCCACCCGGTCGTTCACCGAGGTGCTCGTGCCGTGGGCGTTGTAGTAGTCGACCTGCTCGGGGTGGATCCCCGCGTGGCCGATCGCCAGCTCCAGGCAGCGCCGGACCCGGTCCGGGTGCGGCTGGGCCACGTGGAAGCCGTCCGAATTGGTCGCCCACCCCTCCAGGACCGCCTGCGGGGTCAGGCCGAACCGCCGGGCGGCCGACTCGGTCGCCAGCACCAGGATCCCCGCCCCCTCGGCCATCACGAACCCGGCCCGGTCGACGCTGAAGGGGCGGCTCGCCTGCGAGGGGTCCCCGGCCGATCGGTCGCCGGGCTTCCGGGCGAGCATCGCCTTCATGGTGACGAAGCCGTTGACGACCTCGGGCGTGAAGGCGCTCTCGCTCGCCCCGCAGACGGCGAGGTCGGCCTCGCCGGCCCGGAGCAGCAGGGCGGCGCTGGCGATCGCGTGCCCCCCGGTGGCGCAGGCGTTGGCCGGGGAGAGGCTCGGCCCGTGCAGCCCGAGCTGCTGGGAGACCTGCCCGGCGGCTTGATTGGCGATGAGCCCCGGCACAAGATAGGGCCCGGTCGCCAGCGTCTTGCGGGAGGAGGCCCGGCGGCCCTCGGCGTGGTAGAGGTCCAGCCCCCCGAGCCCCGAGCCGACCACCACCGCCACCCGGTCGCCCGGCACGCCGAGGTCACCTCGATCCAGGCCCGCATCGGCCCAGGCCTGGCGGGCGGCCAGGAGCCCGAAGTGCACGAACCGAGACCCGAGCCGGGCGATCGCCGGATCTTCGAGGGGGGTCCCCGGCCCGACGCCGTCGACCAGCCCGGCGACGTCCTGGAGGTACTGCCCCGGGTCGAGCCGATCCGGGCGGCTCGACAGGCCCGACTCGCCGGCGACGAGTCGCCGCCAGGTGGTGTCCAGGTCCGGCCCGAGGCACGTCACCGCGGCGTGGCCGACCACGACGATCCGATCCGGCGCCATCCGCCCCCTCCCGGTTCCTTCCGGTCCGACTCCGAGCGGCCCCGGCCCTCCCGGCCGGGCATCCCGACGGGGCCGGGGGATGCCGCTCGGGCCTCCCCCGGGGGCCTCGGTCGGCCCTCGATCGCCCCCGCCCTCCCGGCCCCCGACGCGACGCGACGACGGTGCGAGGACGGCCTCGGCCGATCGACCGGACGCGGGTTCTAACACGAAAGGCTCGTCTCGGCCATGCAGCTTGCGAAATTTCTCGACCCCGAGTCCGGCCTCCCCCGCCTCGGCCTGATCGAGGGCGACTCCCTCCGCCCCCTGCGCGGATCCCGGCGGATCGCGACGATCCTCCACGCCACCGACCCCGCCGCCGAGGCCGCCCGACGCCTCGACCCCGACCGCCCCGCCCTCCCCGTCTCCTCGATCCGGCTGCTCCCCCCCGTCGACGACCACGAGATCTGGGCCGCCGGCGTCACCTACATCCGCAGCAAGGTCGCCCGCCAGGAGGAATCCGAGCAGGGGGGCTCCTTCTACGACCTCGTCTACTCCGCCGACCGCCCCGAGCTGTTCTTCAAGGCCACCGCCGGCCGGGCCGTCGGCCACGGCGCCCCGATCCGGGTCCGGTCCGACACGAAATGGTCCGTCCCCGAGCCCGAGCTGGCCCTGGTGCTCGACGACACCCTCCGCCTCGTCGGCCTCTCGATCGGCAACGACGTCTCGGCCCGGGACATCGAGGGCCGGAACCCCCTGTATCTCCCCCAGGCCAAGGTCTACGAGTCCTCCTGCGCCCTCGGCCCCTGCGTCACCCTCATCTCCGCCGTCCCCGACCCCGCCGACCTCGCCATCACCCTGGAGATCCTCCGGGACGGCTCCCCTGTCTTCTCGGGAGACACCTCCACCTCCCGGCTCGCCCGACCCCTCGACGACCTCATCTCCTGGCTCGGCCGGGACCAGTCCTTCCCCGACGGCGTCGTCTTGCTCACCGGCACCGGCATCGTCCCCCCCGACGAGTTCTCCCTCCGGGCCGGCGACGTGGTCCGGATCGCGATCGAGGGGCTCGGGACCCTGGAGAATCCCGTCGCCGCCCGATGAGGCCAGGCCCCGGGATCGGGCCCGGCCGTCGGGCGGATCGTCGAGGGGCCGACCCCGGCACTCCCCGAGATTCGGGGGCGCGACCCGGACGACCCGGCCTCCGGGCCGTCCTCTTCCCGAGGAAGTGGGGCCAGGCCGGGGCGACTCGGCGCCCATATCCCTGGCGGAGTCCGCGAAGCCAGGGCTGGTTGCATCCCTTGGTTGATGGGATGCGACGCACGAAACCGGCCCGAGAGGCCCGCCGGCTCCCCCGGGACGATCCGGGACCCGGGCCGACCGCGACCGCCTCCGTCGCGGTCGGCCGGGCCCGGGCGGCCCGCCGTCGCCCGTCCCGGCAGATCGACCGGGGGCGGGGCCCTCGGATCCTCGCCACGGGAGCACGCCGATGCCATTCGAGCCCCCGCTCAGGCCGTTCCTGCTGGCGATGCCCGTCGTGGCGATCTCCGGGCTCGCCGGGCTCTATCAGGCGGGCGGCCTGCCCTGGGGCCGGGATCCCGGGCCGGGCGGCCCCCCGGTGGCGCGGGTCATGCGCCTCGACCCGCAGTCCCGGTTCGCCGTCACGGTCCCCGGCCAGGTCAAGAGTGCCCGGTACACGCTGATCGAGTGCGAGGTCGAGAACATCAGCGGGGCGGGGTTGAGCACCGGAGGGCGGGGCTCCCGTTCGCGGAGCCCGTCGGGCCTGACGCTCATCAGCCTCGTCCCCGAGGGGTCCTACGTGAACGCCGGCGAGATCCTCGCCGAGATCGACCCCTCCCGGTTCGACGAGATCGCCCGGCTGCTGCAGATCAGCGTCGAGGAGGCCCGGGCGGAGGAGGCCAAGGCGGGGCTCGACCTGCAGGCCGCCGAGATCGCCCTGGCCGAGTACCTCGACGGCGTCCGCCCGCAGACGCTCATGCAGCTCGAGGGGCAGGTCGCGCTGGCGAAGTCCCAGCTCCAGCAGCAGCAGGACCACCTCGACTGGACCAACCGCGTGCTGCCCCTCGGCTACGTCGCGATCTCGGCCGTCCAGGACGAGCTGATCACCATGCTCCAGTCCCGGCTGGCGCTCGACCGCGCCGAGCGGTCGGTCCGGGACTACGTCCGGTATACCCAGCCGAAGCTGACCCGGCAGCTCGAGTCGAGGCTCGACCAGGCCCGGGCGTCCCACCGCTTCGCCCTCCGCCGCCTGGAGCTGGACGAGGAGCGGCTGGCCCTGGCCGAGTCGCAGCTCGAACGCTGCACCATCCGGGCCCCCCACGACGGCCGGGTGGTCTACTGCACCACCCGGGACGGCTCGCCGATCCGGGTGGGCCTGGAGGTCTACCGCCGGATGGACCTGTTCCTGCTGCCGGACCTGGACCGGCCCGTGGTGGAGGCCCAGGTCAACCAGACCCAGATCTGGAGGGTCGCCGAGGGCATGGAGGCCCGGGTCCGCGTCGACGCGAAGCCGGGCCTGGTCCTCCGGGGCCGGGTCACGCAGGTCTCGCCGTTCGCCGACACCGAGGACACCATGGCCCGGGCCACCGGCGTCATGCGCTACAACGTCGGCATCGAGCTGGAACCCGGCGAGCGGCTGCTGCCCGGCCTCAGCGCCGAGGTGGCCATCCTCATCCCGGCCGAGCGCAACGCCATGGCGATCCCCTCCGAGGCCCTGGCCGTCGAGGGGGGCGAGACGGTCTGCTTCGTCGTCGGCCCGGCCGGAGTCGAACGCCGCGTGGTCGACGCCCGCCCCGGCTCGATCGACCGCCTCCAGGTGGTCGACGGCCTCTCCGAGGGGGAGGAGGTCCTCCTCGGTCCTCCCGGCCCCGCCCCGGAGCCGGAGACGACCGCCCCCGACCGACCCGAGTCGGTGGTGGAGACGGCCTGAGGCCCCCCGGTCCGGGCGTGCCCCCCCCGGCCTCAACCCGCGTCGGGCAAGGCGACCGACACCTCCGCGTCGAACAGGAGGCCCGGGTCGCCCCGGCCGACCAGCGTCTCCAGCAGCGTCCCGATCGTCCGGGGCGCGATCCCCTCGTACAGCGCCTCGCCCCGGTGCTCGACCCGGACCGGCCGGTCGAGGTCGACCATCCGGTCGTCGAGCCGGACCAGGAGCGTCGACACCCCCTCCGCCTCGGCGACCTCGATGGTCTGGCCCCCCCGGGTCGCCACCACCAACGACCCGAGCCTCGCGTCCTCGGGAGGCACCGCGAGCCAGTACGATCGCCCGTGAGGGGTGCCGACCTGCTCCCAGACGACCTTCGACGGGATCGGATCCCGGGTGAACCCGGCCATCCAGGGCAAGGCCACCGCGTCTTCCCGGTCCATCCAGTGTCCCTTCCCCTCGTAGATCTTCACGAGGTGCTCGTAGCCGCCCGGGTCCTCCTCCCGGAGCGCATCGAGCCGATCGCCGTACTCCCGGCCGACCGTATTTCGGTCATATGCCGAGTCGTCGCCGCCGACCTGGAGCGCGAAGGGGACGTTGCGGAGCGACCGCAGGGAGACGCCGTTGGGGTGCCCGGCCATCATCGCGGCCGCGGCCCAGCGGTCGGCCATCCTCGGGGCGAGCTGATACACGCCGTCCCCCCCGGCCGAATAGCCGAGCAGGTACACCCGGTCCGGATCCACCCCTTCGAGCACGATCAGCGTCTCGATCAGCCGGCCGAACATCCGGTCGATGTGCGGCTCGTGCCAGAGGTTCCAGGTGTTCGTCGGCGCCCGGGGGGCGAGGTAGATCCCCTCCCCCACCTCGTAAAGTCGCTTCTGGTTCTCCCACTGGCGGTCGTTCACCCGGGCGGGCGCGTTGCCGCCACCGTGCATCGAGATGTAGAGGCCCCGCCCCCCCTCCGGCTCCTCGCCGAAGGTCGAATAGGAGAAGGGCATCGTCAGGTCGCCGTCCTCGATCACCCGGGCCTCCAGCTCCCCGGCCCGATCCCGGCGGATCCGGGCCTCGTGCGCCTGCCAGATCAGGCCCCGGGCCGTCGCCGCGTCCTCCCGGGTGAGCGGCACCCGGGCGAACGGCTCCCCGGCGAGATCGGCCGGCATGCCGCGATTCTCGTCGAGCGCGGCCCGGAGCGCCTCGACCGCCCCGGCCGACTCCGAGGCGTCGGGCTGCGCGAGCAGCGGAGTCGACCCGATCAGGAGCAACACGCAAGGGGCTGCAAGGCGGAGGGGCACGGGGGATCTCCGGGGGTGATGCGGGTCTTCGGGCGCCTCGTCCGGGACGACTGGGGACCTCGGCCACCACCGGCGGATCGGCCCTCCCGCCGGTGGCAACCGATCTCATCCCGCCCCGTCTCGCCCCGGCCGGCCGGGATCAGCCCTCGTCGCCCTGACGCAATTGCGCCAGGACGCTCAGGTCCTCCAGCGTCGTGGTGTCGCCGGTGGACTCGACCCCGGCGGCCACGTCGCGGAGCAGGCGTCTCATGATCTTGCCGGACCGGGTCTTGGGGAGGGACTCGGTGAACCGGATCACGTCGGGCCGGGCCAGGGCGCCGATCTCCTTGACGACGTGGGCGGCCAGGGCCTTCTTCAGGGCGTCGGTCGGGTCCTGGCCCGATTCGAGGGTGACGAAGGCGGCGACGGCCTGGCCCTTCAGGTCGTCGGGCTTGCCGACCACCGCGGCCTCGGCCACGGCGGGGTGGCTGACCAGGGCGCTCTCGATCTCCATCGTCGAGAGCCGGTGGCCGGAGACGTTCAGCACGTCGTCCACCCGGCCCATGATCCAGAAGTTGCCGTCGGCGTCCTTGCGGGCGCCGTCGCCGGTGAAGTAGCGGCCGGGGAACATCGACCAGTAGGTCTGCCGGTAGCGGTCGTCGTCCCCCCAGAGGGTCCGGAGCATCGAGGGCCAGGGCTGGGTGATGGCCAGCAGGCCGCCGTGGCCGTCGGGGACGGGGTTGCCGTCGTGGTCGAGGACCTCGGGGACGATCCCCGGCAGCGGACGGGTGGCCGAGCCGGGCCGGGTGGGCGTGGCGCCGGGGAGCGGGGAGATCATGATGGCCCCGGTCTCGGTCTGCCACCAGGTGTCGACGATCGGGCATCGGCCGCCGCCGATGACCTCGTTGTACCAGATCCAGGCCTCGGGGTTGATCGGCTCCCCCACCGTGCCCAGCAGGCGGAGGCTGGAGAGGTCGTGCCGCTTCGGGAACTGCTTGCCCCACTTCATGAAGGCCCGGATGGCCGTCGGGGCGGTGTAGAGGATCGTGACCTTGTGGTCCTCGATGATCTTCCAGAACCGTGCCTCGTCCGGGAAGTTCGGCGCCCCCTCGTACATCACCGAGGTGACCCCGTTGGCCAGCGGGCCGTACACGAGGTACGAGTGCCCGGTGATCCAGCCGATGTCGGCGGTGCAGAAGTAGACGTCGTCTTCCTTCAGGTCGAAGACGACCTTGGTGGTGTAGGCGGTGCCCAGCAGGTAGCCGGCCGTGGTGTGCTGGATCCCCTTCGGCTTGCCGGTCGAGCCGGAGGTGTAGAGGATGAACAGCGTGTCCTCGCTGTCCATCGGCTCGGCGGGGCAGTCGGCCGAGGCCGAGGCGGCCAGGTCGTGCCACCAGCGGTCCCGGCCCTCGACCATCGGCACGTCGTCGTCCGTCCGCTTCAGGACGACGACCGACTCGATCGTCGGGCAGTGGTCGACGGCGCCGTCGGCGTTGGCCTTCAGCGGCACGACCTTGCCGCGCCGGTAGCCGCCGTCGGCGGTGACGAGCACCTTGGCCGAGCAGTCCTGGATCCGGCCCGCCAGGGCCTCGGAGCTGAACCCGCCGAAGACCACCGTGTGCGGCGCCCCGAGCCGGGCGCAGGCCAGGCAGGCGATCGCCAGCTCCGGCACCATCGGCATGTAGAGGGCGACCACGTCCCCCTTCTTCACGCCGAGGCCTTTCAGGACGTTGGCGAACTTCGAGACCTCGTCCTTCAATTCCTTGTAGGAGATCGTCCGCTCGTCCCCCGGCTCGCCGACCCAGATCAACGCCGGCTTGTCGGCGCGGGGCCCTTCGGCGTGGCGGTCGACGCAGTTGGCGGCGACGTTCAGCGTGCCGCCGAGGAACCACTTCGCGTGCGGCGGGGTCCACTCCAGGACGGTGGAGAAGGGTCGGATCCAGGTGATCAGCTCGTTGGCCAGCTCTCCCCAGAAGGCCTCGGGCTCGGCCCTGGCGCGGTCCCAGAGCTGCTCGTACTGGTCGAGACTTGAGATCTGGGCGCGGGACGCGAATTCCTTGGGGGGCGGGAAGACGCGATTCTCGACCAGCACGCTCTCGATCGAACCGCCGCCGCCGCTCTGGTTTGCCATGATCGTCGCCTCCGCGGGCCGGATTCGAGCGCGAATCGGGGCCCGGGTCTCGGGTCAGGTGGAGAGCGCCTGACCGCGGCTTGATCGGTTCGAACGCGGTGGGACGGGTCGGCCGACGGTCGGGCAGGACTGCGATCTTAGGGGCCGGGATCCGCCCCCGTCAACCGCCCGCCGGCCCCGGCCCCTCCCCGACGAATGACCTTGCAACGCTTCGCCTTGCACTGGAAGATGACTCCGCCTGCCCGGGCCCCCTCCCCTCGCCGACGGGCCTCCCGGCCCCGGACCGAGGGACCCTCTCACAGGTCGACCCGAATGAATCGCACGATCAAGAACGCGGCCGTCCTCGTCAGCGGGTTCGTCCTGCTCTCCTTCGGCGTCGTCGTGGTCAACCAGACGGCCGGGGTCGTCTCGCTGGCGGGCGAGGTCCATCCCCTGCTGGGGAAGGCCACGCTGGTCGGCCTGGTCGGCTCCTACGCGGCCCTGATCGGCGTGCCGGTGGTGCTGTTCGTCCGGCTCCCCCGGTCGCTCGATCCCCCCCGGGCCGAGGACGACCCCGCCTTCCCCGATCACCTGGATAATCTCCGCCGCCGGCTCGCCGGCAACCCCCTCGTCACCGAGGCCGACCTGGCCTCCCGGGCCGGGCTCGACCGCGCCATCGCCCAGCTCGACGCCCGGGCCGACGAGATCGTCCGCTCCACCGCCTCGGTCGTCTTCCTGTCGACGGCCGTCTCCCAGAACGGCAAGTTCGACGCGATGATCGTCCTGGCGGCGCAATCCCGGATGGTCTGGCAGGTCGCCCACCTCTACAGCCAGCGGCCGACGGCGAAGGACATGACCCGGCTCTACGCCAACGTGGCCGCCACCGCCTTCGCCGCCGGGGCGATCGAGGAGGTCGACCTCAACGAGCAGATCCAGCCGATCCTCGGCTCGACCGTCGGCTCGATGGCCGGCGCCATCCCCGGCTTCCAGGTCGCCACGATGCTGCTGGTCAACTCGGTGATGTCCGGCTCGGCCAACGCCTACCTGACCCTCCGGGTCGGCCTGATCGCCAAGAAGTACTGCGGCGCCGTCGTCCTCCAGCCCAGGCCGGCGATCCGACGCGCCGCCTCGGCCGAGGCCGCCCGGATGCTCGGCGGCATCGTCGCCGCCGGCACCGCCAAGATCTCCGGCGCCGTCTGGGGGGCCGTCCGGGAGAAGGGCACCCAGACCTTCGACGGCGTCAAGGGCCGCGTGGTGACCACGTATGACAGCGTGAAGGGGAACGTCACCGCCAAGGTCACCACCGTCTCCGAGTCGGCCCGGGGTGCCGGCGACCGCGTCTTTCGACGCTTCCAGCGTGGCCCCGGCCGTCCTGGCGCCGAGCCGACCGGCTGAGGCGACCGCCCCGGCCTCGATCACCGGCTAGGATGACGAGGGGTGCCGAATCGTGGGCGAATTGTGGATGCCGTCCTGGTTCGGGAATGCCTGCCATTATATTTCCGTGATCCGGGACGAGGTGCCCGAACGTGTCCATGTCTACGCCGCGGACGAGGACACCGAAATCCGTTACGATCCCCCGGAGCGGCCCTGCCTGGTGCTGGAATCACGATCCCGTCGCTCGTCCCGGGTCCGCGTGCAGGGGCCCGGCGGGTCGGAGGATGGGGCCATCGCCCCCGAGGGATTCCTCCCCGGGGTCCGGTACGTGATGCGTCGGGACTCGGGCCCGGTGTGGACCTTATCGGTCCGATCCCTCCTCCGCAAACGGCACGCGCTGGAACTGGCGGGCGGGGAAGCCTGGGTCTTCGACACCCCGTTCTTCTGGAAGCTGCGCGTCACCGGGACCGTCCGGGGTTCCCCGGACCTGCTCGGCTGCGTCGGCCCGACGATGCGGTGCTGGCTCTTCGCGATCGAGCCGAGCCGGGACTCGCCCGACCTGCTGGCGGCCATTGCCTACCTGCACCAACGGTGGTGGCACTCGTGACGCGGGTGGCCGGGCGTCCGAAGGATTGAGGCTCGATGGCGCGATCGACCTCCGCTTTTCTCCCGGATTGAGTGTACAGGCGTTGACAAACGGCCGATCTCTGGATTGAATCCACGAGTCCGGCCGGACTCCTGTTCGGGCGAACAGGAGGTGGCCGGTCGCCGGCGTCACGCCCGTTCCGGGAGGAGGGATCGATGCACGCGGAACCCCAGGATCAGCACCGTTGGCTGGAGAAGCTCGTCGGGGAATGGACCTACGAGTCCGAGATGCTGATGGGCCCGGACCAGCCGACGATGACGGCGCAGGGGGTCGAGGTCGTCCGCTCGCTCGGCGGCCTCTGGACCATCGCCGAGGGCGAGGGCGAGGTGCCGGACGTCGGGCCCATGAGCTCGATCATGACGCTCGGCTTCGACCCGGCCGGCGGCCGCTTCGTGGGGACGTTCATCGCCACAGGGATGGCCCACCTCTGGACGTACAGCGGCTCGCTCGACGAGACCGGCAAGGTGCTGACGCTGGAGGCCGAGGGGCCGAGCTTCTCCGGCCAGGGGACGGCGAAATACGTGGACAGCATCGAGCTGGTCGACGACGACCACCGCAACATGACGTCCCGCATCCTGGGAGAGGACGGCAACTGGGTCCAGTTCATGACGATCCGCTACACCCGGAAGGCGTGACCCCGGGCCCCCGGCATCCCGATTGCCCGGGTGGGGGGTGGGCCCGCCGGCCCTCCCCCCCGAACAACCGCCCGGGATCCCGGCCCGGGCCTCGTCCCGGTCGAAGGGCCCACCGGCGGCCGGTCGGGGGCCGCCGATCGGGGACGAGGCCCATGCTCCTTTCCCCCATCCCCGAGTCCCTCCCGGTGCCCTCGCCCCCCTACCCCGTCACCCCCGACGGCCGCTACTTCGTCGTCCGGGGGCGGCTCTGGCGGATGTCGAACCCGGCGCTCCCGGCCGAGGAGCGTTCCCGGCTCCAACGCGAGCTGATGTCGGCCCGATCGGCCCTCGGCCGGGCCCGGAAGGCCGGGGACGACGAGGCAAGGCTCCTGGCCCGGCGGCGGATCGACGCCGCCAAGGTCGCCCTCGGGGAGCGAGGCCCGCCCTGGTGGCCCGACGGGGCGCCGGACTACAATCGCCGCATGGCGGTCAACACGCCGTATCGCCCCTGGTTCGAGGGGCTCGGCCCGGGCTGAGCCCGCCCCCGGCATCCCGCTTGCAGCCGATGGCCCGGCCTCGCTCCCATTCGAAGAGCATCGACCCCGAATCCCCCACTCATCCGGACGAGCACCATGCCCGGCCCCCGAGTCCTCAGCGTCGGCCAGTGCGGCTACGACCATTCCTCGATCTCCCGGTTCCTGCAGCAGTCCGTCGAGGCGAAGGTCGACCCCGCCGACTCGGCCGACGAGGCGTTGCAGGCCCTCCGGGCCGACCCCGCCGGCTTCGACCTCGTGCTGGTCAACCGCGTCTTCGACCGCGGGGGCGGGTCCGGCCTGGAGCTGATCGAGGCGATCCGACGCGACTCCGCCCTGGCCGAGGTCCCCGTGATGCTCGTCAGCAACCACCAGGACGCCCAGCAGCGGGCGGTCGAGGCCGGGGCCCTGCCCGGGTTCGGCAAGTCCGACCTCGGCGACCCCGCCACCGCCGGCCGGATCCGGGACGCCCTGGGCAGCTCCGGCGGCTTCTGATCGGCGCGGCCCGCCTCCCCGATCCCGGGATCGGCCTTGCCAGGCCCCGGGGGCATCGCCCATCATCCGAAGGGAGACGGGGCCGCCCCCTCGGGTGGGGGCGTCGGCGCCGGGATCGGACGCCGCCCCCGACCTCCCACCCGGCAGGCCGACCGGCATGAAGGACGACCCGGCCCGAGACCCCCGCCCCTCCCGATCGGCCGAGGTGCCCGAGCACCCCCGGGCGATGCGCGACCTGGGGTCGATCCAGTCCCTGCTGGAGGCGGTCCTCGGGCTCAACGAGGGCGTCCACCGGCTGATGTTCGACGTGGCCCTGCTCGTCGCCCTGATCAACGCCATCCCGACTGGCCCCTGGATCTTCGAGGCCCAGGTCGCTTCCAGCCTGGTCGCCAACGGGCTGATGATCCTGGGCATCGGCTCCCGGTGGGGGTTCCCCCGGGGGCATGGGCCTCTGGCGGGCGTGATGCTCGTCTTCGGCCTGGTCGGCGCCCTGGCGATCCTGCTGGCGGTCTTCGTCGCCACCTACTCGATCGGCCTGTACGTCCCCCTCTTCCTGAGCTGGGCCCGGTCGGCCGCCGCCTTCGCCTTCACGCTCGCGGTCGGCCGGGCCGCCAACGACTTCTTCCTCAGCGCCCGTCGGGTCAACCCCCGTCGGCTCCGGTCCGCCATGAGGCGATGGGAGCGGGCCCGTCGCGAGCGGGACGAATCCGCACCCGACGCCGGATCCGCGACCCCCGCGCCCGCATCCGCATCCACCCCGACCTCCCCCGGGAGTGCCCCCTCGTGACGCCGAAGTGGAACCGACGCCGGCTGCTGCTCACCGGCCTGGGGGCCGGGCTCGCCACCGGCAGCACGGTCGACCGCCTCCGGGAGCGTCGGCGGGCCGCCCGGCAGCTCGCCGACGACTCCCTCTCGCAGTACACCAGCGCCGTCGAGGCCGCCTACGCCTCCGAGGCCTCCTGGCAGGAGGAGGTCGAGCAGCTGCTTTCCACCTCCGAGCCCGAACTGCCTCCCCCGCCGATCCCCTACGACCGCGAGCGGTCGCTCCAGCTGATCCGGGCCTGCAAGCTGGCCGTCACCCAGTACCGGACCGGCCGCTCCGTCCCCTCCTTCGACGGCGACCTGACCGACCTGGACGACTTCCGGCGGTCCTTCCCCGGCTACGAGCACGTCGCCACCTTCGTCGCCACCGAGGAGAACCTGGAGCGCTACCTCCAGGCCGACCCGGCCCCTCCCCCGGGAACCCTGCACAGCCCGCTCGGGGACGGCCTCCAGTTCCTCCGCCGGGCCCTGCACGAGACGATCCCGGCCATCGTCCGGCGGGCCTACCGCCTGCCGGTCTACTTCGGCTTCGTGCTCCGGTCCGACCGCGACCAGCTCATGGTCTTCCGGGGCACCCAGACCCAGGCCGAGTGGGTCAGCAACATCCGGAGCGGCCAGCGCCGCTACCCGGCCGACCCCGCCGAGCCCCAGCTCGGCTGGGTCCACAACGGCTTCCTGACGATCGCCGGCACCCAGCTCCGCCCCAACCCGGCCGAGCTGGCCGACGAGGTGCTCGACCCCGCGCTGCCGCTCTACATCACCGGCCACAGCCTCGGCGGCGCCCTGGCGACGATCTCGGCGCTGGACCTGGCCCACCGCGTCCCCGAGCTGGCCGGGCAGATCCGCCTCTACACCTACGCCGCGCCGCGGGTCGGCGACCCCAGCTTCGCCGAGTCCTTCCGCCGGCTCGTCCCCAACGCCTACCGGGTTGCCAACGTGGCCGACACCGTCCCGCTCGTCCCCTCCACCAAGATGGGTCGGGGCTTCGTCCACGTCGGGGAGCCCTGGACCTTCCTCGCCCACTTCGGCGACCTGCTCCCCAATCACATCGCCGACACCTACCTCGCCGCCGTCTCCCGGAAGGCCGAGGGCCCCGGCCGACACCGCGGCCTCCACACCCTCGAAGGCCTCCCCACCGCCGATTCGGGCGACTGACCGCGCCCCAGCTCGTCGGGCCGTCCGCCCCCCTTCGATCGGGACCGGGCGATCAGGCCGACCCCGATCAGGCCGAACGCGACCCAGGTCGCCGGCTCGGGGGTCGGCTCGGGCATCTCCGGCTGGGGGATCGTCCCGTTGCCGCCGATCCGGAAGGCGGTCACCAGGCCGAGCGAGTCCGGGTTGCCCCGGGCCCCCGGGTTCTCCCTCGACACGTCCTCGCTTGCATAGGCGTTCTCCCAGTCCCGGACGGCCGGGTCGAGGTCGCCGAGCACCCGGGAGACGGCGTCGCCCTCCTGCTCCGCCGCGACGAGCGAGAACGCGTTCCTCGGCAGCGGGCCGACGGGGTTGAGGACGTCGAGCAGCAGGTTGCCCTCCGCCGGGTCGAAGCGGAACGGCTCCTGGAGGTTGACGACCACGTCCATCGACCCGAGTTCCGGCAGGGAGGGCCCCCGGAAGATCGGCAGCGGTCCCCGATAGACGACCGCCTCGTCGGCGCCGACGTTCTCGGCGAAGACCGGGCTCAGGCCGTCCACCGGGCGATCGGTCGTCGAGAGCGCCACGGTGATCCCGGGGACCTCGGCCGAGAAGTAGCCGTCCGCCCGGAAGAGGAGCGACTGGATGACGACGGGCCCCTCGCGGTCCCCGAAGATCGAGGCGTCGTAGACCTGCTGCGATCGCACGGCCCCGGTGTCCGGCAGCCCGCTGAACGGGGCATAGTTGCCCGCCGGGGCATCGGGATTGTCGAAGACGACGATCTCGCTGCCGTCGCTCGAGGACGCGGCAGCGCCCCAGGCCCCGACCGCCAGCACCGCCCCGACGATCCCCGCTCGGGTCCTCATGACCAGCCTCCCCTCCCTGGGCGTCGACATCCGCTCCGGCCTTCGCATCAGGCCATCCATGCGGACGAGACGGGAGCGTAGCCGGTCCCTCCCCGGCCGACAATCCGGATCGGAGCGGCCCGATCCCCCTCCCGGCCATTTCGTGTGACTGCCGGTCCGCGTTTCCACGATGATCTAGGGGAGGGCCCGACTCCGATCGCGTCCCTTGCCCGTCGTCCCCGCCGCCGCCGACAACGCCCCGGGGGGACCGACCGCGCCGAACCTTGCCCCGTTCCTTGGCAATCAGGACGACGAAGGCCCCGCCCCTCGGCCGGGCGAGCCCGGTATTCAGGGTTCGAATCGGTCGGCCCGACCGCCGCGCGAAACGAACCCAATCGATGTGGCCGGATTTACCGGAACGAACCCATTCCGATCGACGCAACCCCTTTCCCAGAAACGAAGATCAACCGATCTCCCGGATCGCACCGAAGCGCACCGAGCCGTCCCCGACCGGCGTACCGGGCCCCGAATCCCCCTGCCGCGCCAGGGCGATCGCCCTCGAACCCGGGGGCGAGGGTCCCCGGAACTCGACCGGGTTCCCCCTCGGCCGGGGGCGTCGCGGTTCCCGCGCGAAACGAACCCAACGCCCCGGGCCGGGTGCGCGGAACGAACCCATTCCGATCGACGCAACTCCTTTCCAGCAACGCAAAATCGCCCAACGGACCGGGGCGCACCGGGGCGCACCGACCCCCTCCCGACCGGCGCACCGCCCGGGTCCCGATCCGATCAGGCCGGGCGGCGTTCCCGGAGGACGACCGGCACGCCCCCCTCGGGCCTCAGGGTCATGGTCGGGATCGGCCGGGGGGAGATCCCTTCGGGGACCATCGGCCGGAAGCGCCGGGCGATGGCGGCGAGCAGCAGCACCGCCTCCATCTGGGCGAAGTGGTTGCCGATGCAGACCCTCGGCCCGCCGCCGAAGGGGAAGTAGGCGTATCGGGGGAGCCGGCGGGCCAGGCCGTCGAGCCAGCGGTCGGGGCGGAACCGCTCGGGCTCGTCGAACCATCGGGGGTCGCGGTGGATGACCCACTGGGACATCCACATGGTGGTGCCCACCGGCACCCGGTAGCCGCCGACCTCGACCGGCTCGACCGCCTCCCGGCCCAGCAGCCAGACCGTGGGGAGGACCCGGAGCGCCTCGGTCACGACGGCGTCGGCGTACCGCAGGCGGGGCAGGTCGGCGACGGACGGGGGCCGGTTGCCGTCGAGCACCTCGTCCAGCTCGTCGTGGAGCTTCGCCTCGACCTCGGGGTGCCGGGAGAGCAGCAGCCAGATCCAGGAGAGGGTGTTGGCGGTCGTCTCGTGCCCGGCCATGAAGAGGGTGACGACCTCGTCCCGGAGCTGGGCGTCGGACATGCCGGAGCCGGAGCCCTCCTCGGCCTCGGGGTCGGTGGCGAGCAGGAGCATCGAGAGCAGGTCCCCGCGGTCGACCTCCTCCCGGCGCCGGCCGGCGATGATGGCGTCGAGGGTGCGATCGACCACGGCCATCGCCCGGCGGAACCGGAAGTTCTCCGGCACCGGCAGCCACCGGGGCAGCGGGACCATCCGGTTGACCCGCCGGGTGAAGTTGGCCATGAGGATCTCCATCGCCCCGGCCACGTCGCCGGCCCCGTGGGCGATGTCGGCGTCGAAGAGGGTCTTGGCGACGATCTCCAGGGTCAGCTGCATCATGTCGGCCTGGGCGTCCCGGCGTTGGCCGTCGGCCCAGGACCGGAGCATCCGCTCGGCGGACTCGACCATCACCCCGCCGTAGCCGGCGATCCGCTCCCGGTGGAAGGCCGGCTGGGCGAGCCGACGCTGGCGACGCCAGAACTCCCCCTCGCTGGTCAGCAGCCCCTCGCCGAGGGTCGGCTTCGCGGCCCGCAGCGCGAAGTGCTTGCGGAACTTGCGGTTCTGGTGGACCAGCACCTCCTCCACCAGATCCGGGTGGTTCAGGGCCCAGATCCGGTGGTGTCCCAGGCGGAGGGAGACCACGTCGCCGTAGTCCCGGGCGCAGTCGACGAGGAAGTGGAGCCGATCCGGCCCGAACTGGCGGACGTTCCCGTGCAGCCAGTGCCCCTTCGGCCCCGGGGGTCGGGCAGCCTTCGAAACCGAGGGCGAGGGGGCGACGGTCATGGCGGGATTCCCGGGCAGGAGGTTCGCGGATCCGGAGGCACGATCGACCATACCGAGGACCGTGCCGGGGCGTCGAGCCGCGTCCCGGCCGGTCGGTTCCCCGGCCCCGATCGGCCCGGTACCATGAGCGCTCTCCTCAATCGGGCATCCCCCGATCCCGACGCGACCATCGCCCGGCCCCGGCCCGTTCGAGCCGGCCGACGCCACTCGAATCGAAGGATACCGAGCCCTCGCCATGACCGAGCACCCCGTGAACCGCCGGACCTTCCTCGCCGGGACCGCCGCGGCGGCGTCGGCGTTCTCCGCCCTGCCGACGGCCGACGCCCGGCCCGCCCGCCAGGCGGGCGACTTCCGGAGCCGGTGGGATCTGGTCCCCGACCGCGTCTGGCCCGGGCCCGAGTACTGGTCCAACCCGCTCCAGGACTGGCGGGTCCGGGGCGGCCGGCTCGAATGCACCCGACCCGCCCCGGGGCGCAGCCTCCACGTCCTCACCCGGGAGCTGGCCGACCGGCCCGGCGACCTCCGGATGGGCGTCAAGCTGTCGGCCCTCGACGGCGGCCCGCTGGCCGAGGCGACCGGCTCGGCCGGGTTCTCGGTGGGCGTCCGGGGTCCGCTGGGGGACTACCGGAACAACCTCGTCCACGGCTCCGGCCTGGACGCCGGGCTCAGGGCCGACGGCACGCTGTTCCTCGGCTCCGGGCAGGGCGAGACGACGGCCCCCATCGACCTGGGGGGCATCGAGACGCTGGAGCTTCGCCTCGTGGCCGATCCCGAGGGCGACTCCTACCGCCTGGCCCTCTCCGCCGTCGACCCCGACGACGACCGGGTGCTGGGGACCGTCGAGAAACCGGGGGTGCCGGCGGCCCGGCTGGTCGGCAACCTCGCCCTGGCGAGCAACCCCGGACCCGCCCGACGCCAGCAGGACGGCCCGGCCCCCGGGCCCTGGGCGTTCACCGACTGGACGATCGCCGGCTCCAAGGTCGACGCCCACGACGACCGGACCTTCGGCCCCATCCTCTTCGCCCAGTACACGACCCACGAGGGGACCCTCAAGCTGACCGCCCAGATGCCCCCGCTCGGCGAGGACGACGAGCCGACCGTCCGCCTGCTGGTCGACCGGGGAGGCGGCTGGGCCCGGGTGGCCGAGTCCCCCATCCACCCCCGGGCCCGCACGGCCCACTTCCGGGTCGAAGATTGGGATCGCTCGAAGGAAACCCCCTACCGGCTGTCCTACACGCTCCGGAAGGCCGACGGCTCCTCGGCCGAGGACACCTTCGACGGGCTCATCCGCCGCGACCCCGCCGACGCCGAGGTCCTGACCGTGGCCGACATCTCCTGCAACGCCCACTACGCCTTCCCCAACACCGCCGCCGTGGTCAGCATGGCCAGGCTCGACCCCGAGCTGCTGGCCTTCACCGGCGACCAGTACTACGAGTCGACCGGCGGCTTCGGGGTCGAGCGGACGGACCTGGAGGCCGCCCTGCTCGACGTGCTCCGCAAGTGGTATCAACACGGCTGGACCTGGCGGGAGCTGCTGCGGGACCGCCCCTCGGTGTCCATCCCGGACGACCACGACGTCTATCACGGCAACCTCTGGGGGGAGGGCGGCAAGCGGGCCCCCGGCCGGGACGCCGTGGCCGCCACCAAGGGCGGCTACACCATGATGGCCGCGTTCGTGAACGTGGTGCACCGGACCCAGACCTGGCACCACCCCGACTCCCCCGCCGCGCCGGGTTTGCAGGGGATCACCGGCTACTACGGCCCGCTCACCTATGGCGGCGTCTCCTTCGCCATCCTGGCCGACCGCCAGTACAAGCCCGGCCCCGACGGCAAGGCCCCCCCCACCACCAGCGGCCGGGCCGACCACGTCGTCGACCCCGACTTCGACCCCGCCACCGCCGACCGACCCGGCCTCGACCTGCTCGGCGACCCCCAGCTCCGCTTCCTGGAAGCCTGGGCCGACGACTGGCGAGGCGCCCGGATGAAGGCCGTCATCTCCCAGACCATCTTCACCGCCATGGCCACCCACCACGGCCAGCCCGACAACCGCCTCGTGGCCGACTACGACACCAACGCCTGGCCCCAGGCCGCCCGGGACGCCGCCGTCCGGGCCCTCCGTCGCGGGTTCGCCTTCCACCTGGCCGGCGACCAGCACCTGCCCGCCGTCGTCCAGTACGGCATCGACGAGCATCGGGACGGCCCCGTCGCCTTCGCCAGCCCGGCCATCAACAACCTCTATCCCCGCTGGTTCCGCCCCGACCGGCCCGGCGACAACCGGCCCTCGGGCTCTCCCGGCGAGCTCGGCGACTTCCTCGACAGCTTCGGCCACCCGCTCACCGTCCTCTCCTGCGCCAACCCGGAGCTGGAGCGACGCCCCGGCGTCCTGGAGGCCGAGACCGACAAGTCGGCCGGCTTCGGCGTCGTCCGCTTCAACACGAGGGACCGGACGATCACCGTCGAGTCCTGGCCCCTGCTGGCCGACCCCACCGAGCCCGGCACCCAGTTCCCCGGCTGGCCGGTCACCGTCTCCCAGCTCGACTGCGGAGGCGTCCGGGCCGCCGACTTCCGGCTCCCCGAGCTGGTCATCCGGGGCTGCGACTCCCCCGTCGTCCAGGTCTTCGACGAGGCCAGCGGCGAGACGGTCTCCACCCTCCGCCTACCCTCCCCCCGATGGCGTCCCTTCGCCTTCGCCGCCGGGCCGCACACGATCCGGGTCAGCGACCCCGAATCGGGGAGGATCGAGGAGCGGACCGGCGTCGCCGCGACCGAGGGGAACGAGGAGGAGCTGGAGATCATCCTGTGAGCCTCCAATCCCCGCGATTCACGAACTGATCCCGATCCTCCCCAGGGAGAACGCCCCGTGAACCGATCGATCACCCCCGGCTTCCTGCTCCTGGCCCTGCTCGGCGTCGCCGCCGACCGGGCCGGGGCCGCCGACCGGCCGAACGTCCTGTTCCTCATCTCCGACGACCTGAACAACGCCCTGGGCTGCTACGGCAACCCGCTGATGGAGACGCCGAACATCGACCGCCTGGCCGCCCGGGGGGTCCGGTTCGACCGGGCCTACTGCCAGTACCCGCTCTGCGGCCCGAGCCGCAACTCGATGCTCACCGGCCTGTACCCCAACAGCACGGGCATCCTCGCCAACAGCCAGATCTTCCGCCAGACGATCCCCTCGGCCGTCAGCCTGCCGCAGGCGTTCCGGCTCGACGGCTACTTCGCCGGCCGGATCGGCAAGCTCTACCACTACAACGTGCCCAACTCGATCGGCACCAACGGCCACGACGACCCCGGCTCCTGGGAGCTGGAGCTGAACCCGGCGGGCGTCGACCGGCTGGTGGAGCAACCCGACGAGATCTTCTCGCTCGTCCCCGGCCAGTTCGGCGGCACCCTGAGCTGGTACGCCTCCCCCCGGCCCGAGGAGCAGCACACCGACGCCCTCCAGGCCGTCGACGCCGAGTGGGTCCTCGAACGCTGCGCCCGCCGGCCGGACCGCCCCTTCTTCCTCGCCGTCGGCTTCTTCCGGCCCCACACGCCGTACGTCGCCCCCGAGTCCTACTTCGGCCGGTATCCGAAGGAGCGGATGCCGGTGGTCGAGGGGGTCGAGGAGGACCAGCGGGACATCCCGCCCCCCGGCCTGATGAGTTCCAAGAAGGAGCAGGACGCGCTGACCGACGACCTCCGCCGGGAGGCCCTCCAGGCCTACTACGCCAGCATCAGCTTCATGGACGCCCAGGTCGGCAAGGTGCTCGACGCGCTGGACCGCCTCGGCCTGGCCGAGGACACGATCATCGTCATGACCAGCGACCACGGCTACCACACCGGGGAGCACGGCCTCTGGCAGAAGATGAGCCTGTTCGAGGAAAGCGCCCGGGTGCCCCTGATCATCGCCGCGCCGGGCGTCTCCCGGGGCGGCACCGTCTCCGAGGCCCCCGTCGGCCTGGTCGACCTGTATCCGACCCTGGCGGAGCTGTGCGGGGTCGACGCCCCGGACGGCCTGCAAGGGCAGAGCCTCGTCCCCCTGCTGAAGGACCCCGAGGCCCCCGGCCGGGGCTGGGCCCTCAGCCAGGTCCGTCGCGGCGGCGGCCAGGGCGGGTTCCTCGGCTACTCCCTCCGCACCCCCCGCTGGCGCTACACCGAGTGGGACGGCGGCGACCGGGGCCGGGAACTCTACGACCACGACGCCGACCCCCGGGAGCTGACCAACCTCGCCGACGACCACGGGCACGCCGACGCCGTCGCCGAGCTGTCCGCCCTGCTCCGGGAGGCCGTCGGCTCCACCTTCCCCCCCTCCGGCGAGACTCCCGAGCTGCGAGACGGCCCCTGGGCCCCGAACCTCACCAATCCCTGACCCGGATCTCCCCCGGCCCTCGCGTCCGTGTTAAGATACAAACGAACACGAGGCGCCGCCGGGGAGCGAACCATGTCCGAGCCGAATCGACCGACCGCGAAGGGCCGAGGCTCGCAGGTCCGGCCCCCGAACCGCTTCGGGGGCCTCTCCTACGAGGACGACTTCGAGGACCTGGAATCCGACCCCGAGGGGCTGCTCGAACACCTGGAATCGCTGGAGAACCTCCGGACCGAGTACATCCCCGACCGGTCCCGGACGATCATCGCCGAGAACGACAGCCCCGACGTCGGCTTCCGCTACAGCCTGAACCCCTACCGGGGCTGCCAGCACGGCTGCTCCTACTGCTTCGCCCGGCCGAGCCACGAGTACCTCGGCCTCGACGCCGGCCTCGATTTCGAGTCGAAGATCCTCGTCAAGCACGACGCCCCGGCCCTCTTCCGCGCCTTCCTCGCCCGGCCCGGCTGGGCGGCCGAGACGATCGCCCTGTCGCCGAACACCGACGCCTACCAGCCCGGCGAGCGCGAGTTCCGCCTCACCCGGGGATGCCTGGAGGTCGCGGCCGAGGCCCGGCAGCCGATGGGGTTGATCACCAAGAATGCGCTCATCCTCAGGGATCTGGACGTGATCGGCCCGATGGCCGCCGAGGGCCTCGTCCACGCCCACGTCAGCCTGACCACCCTCGACGCCGGGCTCGCCCGGTCGATGGAGCCCCGCACAAGCACGCCGGCCGCCCGGCTGCGGGCGATCCGGGGGCTGGCCAACGCCGGGGTGCCGGTCGGGGTGCTCGTCGCCCCGGTGATCCCGGGCCTGAACGACCACGAGATCCCGGGCCTCCTCGCCGCCGCCGCCGGGGCGGGCGCCCGGTCGGCCGGATACGTCCTGCTCCGCCTGCCGATGACCGTCGGCCCGATCTTCTGGGACTGGCTCCGACGCGCCCGGCCCGACCGCTTCGACCGCGTCCGGTCCCAGGTCCGATCGGCCCGGGGGGGCAAGGACAACGACTCCACGTTCGGCCGCCGCATGACCGGTTCGGGGCCGACGGCCGACCGGATCTCCTCCGTCTTCCGCCTCTTCCGCGCCAGGCACGGGCTCGACGGCGGCCTGCCCCCGCCGGACCGCTCCCGGTTCCGGCCCCCCGGCCCGGCCTCGGGGCAGCTCATGCTGTTCTGATCGGAGGATCGCCCGTCAGCCTCCGGGGCCTCCCCCCCGGGCGGCCTCCAGGACCATCGCGGTGACCTTCGCCGCGGCCTCCTCCAGCCGATCGCCGGCCTCGGCGCGGGGGAGGTCGCCCGGCCCGGGTCGGGAGAGTATCACGGCATAGGCAATCGGCCCGGCCCCGGGGGCCTCCCACCAGCCGGATCGGACCCGGGCCATCGGGTCGGTGTTGAGGCTGCCCCCCTTGAACTGGTGTTGGCCGTCGAGCCCGAGGTGCTCGTCCTCGGCGAGGATCGCCCCCCGGATGGCCTCGACCGTCCCCGGACCGGCCCCTGGCACCTCGCCGACGGCCAGCATCCGCATCACCGAGGCCAGCGCCGCGGCCGAGGCCTCGTTGTCGCCGGTCACGTCCCGGGGGGCGAGCATGTAGCGTCGGGAGGCGATGGGGGCGAGCGTCGGGTCGAGGGCGTGGATCGCCTCCGTCAGCGCCTCGGGGCCGCCGAAGAGGGCGGTCACGGCGCTGGCCGCGGCGTTGTAGACGTGGTTCGGCGCGTCGATCGACCCCATCATGATGCCGCCCAGCGACCGGGCCGAGGCCCCTCGCAGGGCCCCCCGGATCTCGTCCCGCTGGGCCGGGGTGTAGGGGGCCATCGCCGGGTGGTCGTCGGCCAGGGCCTCGTCGAGCCCGGGAGGGCTGGCGTCGAGGTCGTCGGCATACCGGGAGAACAGGACGACGAGGTAGGCCGTCTTGATCGCGCTGGCCGACGGCCGGGCGGCGTCGGGGTCGAGGGCGAAGAGGGCCGTCCCGTCGGGCCCGCCGACCCAGACACTCGCGACGGCGCCCTCGGCGTGCTCGTCGATCAGGGCGAGGACCTGCGCCTCCAGGGCGGCCGGATCGGGCCCGGCCGAGACGTCCCCGGCCGGGAGACGGCCGGGGTCCAGGACCGCCACGATCGCCAGGATCACCACCACCGAAGGCGTGCGCGAGCGCATCACGAGACGTTTCATCGAGGGCTCCCGAAGGGAGGACGGGCCGGGGAGTCGGGCCGGATGCGGCCGAGTTCGCAGGGAAGGTCCGTACCACATCGGCGAGCCCCGGTCATCAAGCTTCCCCCGCCGGGGCGAGGGGTCCCCACCGACCGGGTCCGGCATCGCCGACGATCCGGCCGGCGGCGCCCCCCCTGCGCGGGGCCTTGTGCGAGCGATTCCGGGAGGCGGGCGACTTCTCCGTCAGCCTCGATTCCGACGCTGGATCGGGGAAAGCCGCCTTAGGGGAGACCCACCAATCGAGGCGTCCCGGCCGGGGATGCCGGCCATTCCCGTACCGTCCGGGACGGGGGCCGGGATGGACGACCGCCTCGATCCCCTCCGATCGGCCGCCGGGGAGGAAATTGGAGTCGAGGGTCCGCTTGCATGCCGGCGTCGGAGCCGCTAGACTTCCAGATGTAACGTCGTCACTTACGAGAGGTGGCGATAACCCGGCTAAGGGAGCCCCGGCAGGCGATCACGATCGCTTGCGCGGGGTTTTTTTCGTTTCCCCCGACGCCCGCCCTCGATCTCGGCGACGGGCCTCGGGGAGGCAGGCGATCGGCCCGGGGCGGCCGGGACGACCATCGGGGGGGCGAGGCGGAGGGTCCGCCCCGGCCACCCCTCGGAGGAGGTCGGACGTGGACAGACGATCGGTGACGATCGACGGCAACGAGGCCGCGGCTTACGTCGCCCACCTGACGAGCGAGGTGATCGCGATCTACCCGATCACCCCGGCCTCGCCGATGGGGGAGCTGGCCGACGCCTGGTCGGCGACCGGCAGGGAGAACATCTTCGGCGTCGTCCCCGACGTGATCGAGATGCAGAGCGAGGCCGGGGCGGCGGGGGCCGTGCACGGGGCCCTGCAGGCCGGGGCGCTGACGACGACCTTCACGGCGTCGCAGGGCCTGCTGCTGATGATCCCGAACATGTTCAAGATCGCCGGCGAGCTGACGCCGACGGTCTTCCACGTCGCCGCCCGGACGGTCGCGACGCACGCCCTGTCCATCTTCGGCGACCACAGCGACGTGATGGCCTGCCGGTCGACCGGGTGGGCCATGCTCGCCTCCTCCTCCGTGCAGGAGGCGCAGGACATGGCGATGATCGCCCAGATGGCCACCCTGGAGGGGCGGGTGCCGGTCCTGCACTTCTTCGACGGCTTCCGGACCTCGCACGAGGTGAACAAGATCGAGCAACTGTCGATCGACGATGTCCGGGCGCTGATCGACCCGGGGCTCGTCCGTGAGCACCGGGACCGCGCCCTCTCGCCCGACCGACCGGTGCTCCGGGGCTCGGCCCAGAACCCCGACGTCTTCTTCCAGGCCCGGGAGGCGTGCAACCCCTTCTACGACGCGATGCCCGGGGTGGTGCAGCGGGCGATGGATCGCTTCGCCGAGCGGGTCGGCCGCCGGTATCGGCCGTTCGAATACCACGGCGCCCTCGACGCCGACCGCGTGGTCGTGGTGATGGGCTCGGGCGCCTCGACGGTCGCCGAGGCGGTCGACCACCTGGCCTCGAAGGGGGAGAAGGTCGGGCTGCTGAAGGTCCGCCTCTTCCGGCCCTTCTCGGTGGCCGCCCTCGCCGGGGCGCTGCCGGAGAGCGTGAGGTCGGTCGCCGTGCTGGACCGGACCAAGGAGCCGGGGGCGGTCGGCGAGCCGCTCTATCAGGACGTGCTCACGGCCCTGGTCGAGTCCCGGGGGGGCGACGGGGCGATGCCCCGGGTCATCGGCGGCCGTTACGGGCTGTCCTCGAAGGAATTCACCCCGAGCATGGCCGTCGCCGTCTTCGACGAGCTGAAGGCCGACGCGCCGAAGCGACGGTTCACGGTCGGCATCGTCGACGACGTGACCCACCTCAGCCTCAGGCACGATCCGGATCTCTCGACCGAGCCGGACGACGTGACCCGGGCGGTCTTCTACGGCCTGGGGAGCGACGGCACGGTCGGCGCGAACAAGAACTCGGTGAAGATCATCGGCGAGGGCACGCCGCTCTATGCTCAGGGTTACTTCGTCTACGACTCGAAGAAGTCGGGGGCGATCACCGTCTCCCACCTCCGGTTCGGCCCCCGGCCGATCGACTCGCCCTACCTGATCTCCCGGGCGAACTTCGTGGCCTGCCACCAGTCCACGTTCCTGGAACGCATGGACGTGCTGGAGCTGGCCGGGCCCGGTGCCACCTTCCTGCTCAACAGCCCGCACGGCCCGGCCGAGGCCTGGGGCACCCTGCCGGCCGAGTTGCAGCGGACGATCATCGACAAGGAGATCAGGTTTTACGTCGTCGATGCGTTCCGGGTCGCCGCCGACGCCGGGCTCGGGCCCCGGATCAACACGGTGATGCAGACCTGCTTCTTCGCCCTGGCGGATATCCTGCCGAAGGACGAGGCGATCGCCCGCATCAAGGACGCGATCCGGAAGACGTACGGCAAGCGCGGCGAGGTGGTACTGGAGCGGAACGACGCGGCCGTCGACGGTGCCCTGGCCGCCCTGCACGAGGTGGCGGTCCCGGCCGAGGTCTCGAGCGGCCGACGTCGGCGTCCGGCCGTCTCGGGCGCGGTGCCGGAGTTCGTGGAGAAGGTCACGGGCCTGATGATGGCCGGCAAGGGGGACTTGCTCCCGGTCAGCGCCCTGCCGGTCGACGGCACCTTCCCGACCGACACGGCGAAGTACGAGAAGCGGAGCATCGCCCAGGAGATCCCGATCTGGGACCCGGACCTCTGCATCCAGTGCGGCCTGTGCGCCTACGTCTGCCCCCACGCCACGATCCGCATGAAGATCTTCGAGCCGGCAGGGGTGCAGGGCCGCGACGGCAAGGCCGAGGGCTTCCCCACCCGGGCCTGGAAGGGGAAGGAATTCCCGGGCCATCACATGACCATCCAGGTCTACCCCGACGACTGCACCGGCTGCGGCGTCTGCGTGGACGTCTGCCCGGCGGTGAGCAAGGAGGTGGCCCGGCACAAGGCGATCAACATGGAGGCGAAGACCGAGGACGTGCTCCTCGTCGAGCGGGCCCGGCTCGACGTCTTCGAGTCGATCCCGGACTCCGACCGCTCGGCGGTGAAGTCCGACACGGTGAAGGGCTCGCAGGCCCTCCGGCCGCTGTTCGAGTTTTCCGGCGCCTGCGCCGGGTGCGGCGAGACGCCCTACCTCCGGCTGATGAGCCAGCTCTTCGGCGACCGGGCGATGATCGCCAACGCGACCGGCTGCTCGTCGATCTACGGCGGCAACCTCCCCACCACGCCCTACGCCACCGACGCCGAGGGCCGGGGCCCGGCCTGGGCGAACTCCCTCTTCGAGGACAACGCCGAGTTCGGCCTGGGATTCCGCCTGGCCGTCGACCGCCTGGAAGACCAGGCCCGGGGGCTGCTCCGGGGGCTCTCGCCTCGGGTCGGCGACGACCTGGCGGGGGCGATCCTCGGCGCCGAGCAGCGCGACGAGGACGCGATCCGGGCGCAACGAGATCGCGTCTCGGCCCTGAAGCGGGCGCTGGACGGGCTCGACGGGCCGGAGGCGGCGGCGCTCGGGAGCGTGGCCGACGCGCTGGTCCGCCGCAGCGTCTGGATCGTCGGCGGGGACGGCTGGGCCTACGACATCGGCTTCGGCGGCCTCGACCACGTGCTGACCTCGGGGAGGGACGTGAACATCCTCGTGCTCGACACCGAGGTCTACTCGAACACCGGGGGCCAGGCGTCGAAGTCGACCCCGAGGGGGGCCGTGGCCAAATTCGCCGCCCAGGGGAAGGGGATCGCCAAGAAGGACCTGGGGATGATCGCCGTCGACTACGGCAACGTCTACGTCGCCCAGGTGGCGATGGGGGCCAACCCGCTCCAGACGCTCAAGGCGTTCCGGGAGGCCGAGTCGTACCCGGGCGTCTCGCTGATCCTGGCCTACAGCCACTGCATCGCGCACGGCATCCAGATGTCGACCGCGATGTCGCACCAGAAGGAGGCCGCCTCCAGCGGCTACTGGCCGCTCTTCCGCCACGACCCGAGGCTCGCCGGCGAGGGCCTGACCCCCTTCCACCTGGACAGCCGAAAGCCCACCCTGCAGTTCCGGGAGTTCGCCATGAAGGAGGCCCGGTACGCGATGCTCGCCCGCTCCGACCCGGGGCGATCCGAGATGCTGATGCAACTGGCCCAGCAAGACATCGACGAACGCTGGCATTTCTACGAGCAAATGGCCGGGGTCGAGCGATCGGTGCCCGGGCGCGTGGTGGGGGTGGTCTCATGAGCGTCGACCTCAGCACCCGGTACCTGGGCCTGGATCTCGCCCATCCGGTCGTCGTCTCGGCCTGCTCGCTGGGCTTCGACCGAGACAACCTCCGGCGGATGGAGGACGCCGGCGCCTCGGCCGTCGTCCTCCCCTCGCTGTTCGAGGAGCAGATCGTCCACGACCAGATGGCCGTCCACGAGTTCTACGAGTTCACCTCGGACAAGTTCCCGGAGGCCCTCTCCGTCTTCCCCGACATGGACGACTCCAACTCCGGCCCGGAGGCGTACCTCCGGCTCGTCGAGTCCGCCAAGCGGTCGCTCGCGGTCCCCGTGATCGGCAGCCTTAACGGGACCTCCTCCGGCGGCTGGATCCGCTATGCGAAGCTTATCCAGGACGCCGGCGCCGACGCGCTGGAACTGAACGTCTACCGGGTCGTCACCGATTCCCACGAGGACGGCCCGGCCGTCGAGGCCAGGGACCTTGAGCTGGTCTCCGAGGTCTGCAAGTCGGTCACGATCCCGGTCGCGGTGAAGATCGGCCCCTACTTCAGCGCCCTGCCGAACCTGGCGGTCCGCCTGGCCGGGGCCGGGGCGAGCGGCCTGGTGATGTTCAACCGCTTCTACCAGCCGGACATCGACCTGGAGACCCTCCGCGTCGCCCCCCGGCTCGTGCTGAGCACCAGCGACGAGGTCCGCCTGCCGATGCGCTGGATCGCCGTCCTGTACGGGAGGGTCCGCGCCTCGCTCGCCGCGACCACCGGCGTCCACACCCATGAAGACGTGCTCAAGCTGCTCCTGGCCGGGGCCGACGTGACCATGGTCGCCTCGGCCCTGTACACGCGGGGGATCGGCCACCTCCGGGCGATGATCGACGGCACCCGGTCCTGGCTGGAGGAGCGGGACTATACCTCCGTGGCGCAGATGAAGGGCAGCATCAGCCAGATCAATGCCCCCGACCCCGAGGCGTTCGAGCGGGCGAATTACATCAAGACACTGGTCGATTACACGGGCACCGAGGCGACGACCTGAGTCGTCCTCGGCGCACGGGGGGGCGTCACCGTGGACAAGCCGGTCCGGCGGCAGACGAGGCCGGCCTGCTCGGCCGAGACCGGGCACCCGGGCGGAGACGGGCGCTTCCGCCTCGTCGACGAGGAGCTGAAGCGGCAGCGGTTCCGGCAGGATTCGCTGATCGAGGTCCTGCACCGGTCGCAGCAGGTCTTCGGCGTCCTCGATGACGACGTGCTCCGCTACGTCTCCCGGGGACTGGGGCTGCCGCCGAGCCGGGTCTACGGCGTGGCGACGTTCTACCACCTCTTCCGGCTGACCCCCCGGGGCGATCACACGTGCACCGTCTGCACCGGCACCGCCTGCTACGTGAAGGGGGCGGAGCGGGTGCTGGCGGTCGCCGAGCAGTCGGCCGGGGCCCGGGCGGGCGAGACGACGCCGGACGGCCGGATCACCCTGGAGACGGCCCGCTGCATCGGCTCCTGCGGCCTGGCGCCGCTCGTTGTATTCGACGGGGAGGTGGCGGGCCACGTCTCGGCCGAGGAGGTCGCCGATCGCCTGAAGGGATGGGTGGGCCATGGACCTTGAGGAACTGATCGCACTGGCCGAATCGGAGCGAGCCGGCCGGCTCCCCGTCGAGGTGAGGGTCTGCCTCGCCGCGAGCTGCCTCGGCTCGGGGGCCGGGGGCGTCCGGGACGCGATCGCGGGGGCCATCGCCGACCGGGGCCTGGCCGGCCGGGTCCGGCTCCGGGAGGTCGGCTGCCTGAGGCTCTGCAGCGAGGGGCCGCTCGTCCAGGTCGACTCGGAGGGGGCCGACCCGGCTCTCTATGCGAAGGTCGACGCGCGACTGGCCCCGGTGATCGCGTCGGCCGCATCTGGTGACCCGGCGGAAGGCATCCGTCTCGTCGACCTTGGCTCGCCGTTCTTCGCCCTGCAGCGACCGATCGTGCTGGAGAACACCGGCGTCGTCGAGCCCGAGCGGATCGAGTCGTCCCTCGCCGCCGGGGCCTACCGCTCGCTGCACCACGCCTTGCACGAACTGGGGCCCGAGGGGATGATCGCCGAGGTCACCCGCAGCGGGCTCCGGGGTCGGGGAGGCGCCGGCTACCCGACGGGCTTGAAGTGGGCGACCGTCGCCAAGATGCCGCCGGGGCCGAAGTATGTCGTCTGCAACGCCGACGAGGGGGACCCCGGCGCCTTCATGGACCGGAGCGTCATGGAGAGCGACCCGCACCGGGTGCTGGAAGGGATGGCGATCGCCGCCCTCGCCGTGGGCGCCGACCGGGGCTACATCTACGTCCGGGGGGAGTACCCCCTCGCCATCGCCCGGCTCGACACGGCGATCCGCCAGGCCCGGCGGCTCGGCCTGCTGGGGAGCATGATCTTCGACTCGCCGTTCAACTTCCGGGTCGACCTGAGGATCGGTGCCGGCGCCTTCGTCTGCGGCGAGGAGACGGCGCTGATGCAGTCCATCGAGGGCCGTCGCGGCCAGCCCCGCCCCCGGCCGCCGTACCCGGCCGAGTCGGGCCTCTGGGGGTGCCCGACCTTGATCAATAACGTCGAGACGTTCGCCAACATCCCCGCCATCATCCGGGAGGGGAGCGATTGGTTCTCCGCCATCGGGACCGAGGGGAGCAAGGGGACGAAGGTCTTCGCCCTGGCGGGGAAGGTGAGGAACTCGGGGCTCGTCGAGGTGCCGATGGGCCTCCCGCTGCGGACGATCGTCGATCAGATCGGCGGGGGTGCGCCCGAGGGGTCGACGACGAAGGCGGTGCAGACCGGGGGGCCTTCGGGCGGCTGCATCCCGAGCGGGTTGTTCGACACGCCGGTCGAATACGAGGCGCTCAAGGCCCTCGGCTCGATCATGGGCTCCGGCGGCATGATCGTGATGGACCAGGACGACGACATGGTGGGCATCGCCCGCTTCTTCATGAAATTCTGCATGGACGAGTCGTGCGGCAAGTGCGTCCCCTGCCGGGCCGGGACCGTGCAGCTCTACCGGATGCTCGACCGGATCGAACGCGGGGTCGCCCCGGCCGGGGAGCTGGGGCGGCTGGAGGCGCTCTGCGACCTGGTCAAGCACGCCAGCCTCTGCGGGCTCGGCCAGGCGGCGCCGAACCCGGTGCTCAGTACCTTGCGGTTCTTCCGTCACGAATACGAGTCTCGCCTCGTCAGCCCGGATGGCGACGGGGCCCGGGCACCGACCCCGAGGTGACCCCATGGCCGTCACGACCCTGACGCTCGACGGCGCGTTGATCAGTGCCCGGGAGGGGCAGACCATCCTCCATGCGGCCCGGGATGCCGGGGTCCGGATCCCGACGCTCTGCGACCTCGACGGACTGACCCCCGTCGGCGCCTGCCGCCTCTGCCTGGTGGAGGTGGACGGCCGCCTGGTGCCCTCGTGCGTCACCCGGGCCGCCGAGGGGATGGAGGTCAGCACGGCCACCGACCGCCTCCGGGAGTACCGCCGGATGATCCTGGAGCTGCTGTTCGCCGAGCGGAACCACGTCTGTTCGGTCTGCGTGGCCAACGGCGATTGCGAGTTGCAGGACCTGGCGATGGAGCTGGGGGTGGACCACGTCCGCTACGAGTACCTCGACCCGCCCTGCGAGGTGGATGCCTCGCACGACCGCTACGGCCTGGACCACAACCGCTGCATCCTCTGCACCCGATGCGTCCGGGTCTGTGACGAGATCGAGGGGGCCCACACCTGGGACGTCGCCGGGCGCGGGACGAGGTCCCGGGTCATCACGGACCTGCACCAGCCGTGGGGGGAGTCGGGCACCTGCACCTCCTGCGGCAAGTGCGTGATGGCCTGCCCGACCGGCGCCCTGTTCCACCGGGGGTCGTCGGTCGCCGAGAATATCCACGACCGCGAGAGGCTGCACGACCTGGTCACGGCCCGGGAGGAGGGGCGATGGGGCGTCTGAGGCTGGCGACGGCCTGGCTCGGCGGCTGCTCGGGGTGTCACATGTCATTCCTCGACATGGACGAATTCCTGCTGGATCTGGCCGACCTCGCCGACCTGGTCTTCTCGCCCCCGCTGGTCGACACCAAGGTGTATCCCGAGGGGGTCGACCTCGTGCTGGTCGAGGGGGCCGTCTGCAACGCGGAGCACCTGGCGCTGATCCGGACGATCCGGCGTCGGACCCGCCTGGTCGTCGCCCTCGGCGACTGTGCCGTCACGGGGAACGTGTCGGCGATCCGGAACGTCCTGGGGGGGGCGTCGGCGGTGCTGGGGCGATCCTACCTGGAGAACTGCGACCCGCCGGGACCGATCCCGTCGGACCCCGACCTCGTGCCGACGCTCCTCGACCGGGTCGTGCCGGTGCACGCGGTGGTCGACGTCGACCTGTTCCTGCCGGGTTGCCCGCCCTCGGGGCCGACGATCCGGGCGGTGCTGGAGAAGGTGATCGCCGGGGAACCGGTCGACCCGGGGACGCTTGGCCTCCACTTCGGCGGCTACGGCCGGCGGTCGCTCGAACTCGACGGCGGCCCGACCAGGCCGGAGTGGCCGTCACGCGATCGCCCGACGAGGAAGGGGAGGGACGATGGGCGAGCGAATCCTGATCGACCCGGTGACCCGGATCGAGGGCCACGCCAAGATCAGCATCCACCTGAACGATGACCATTCGGTCGCCGACGCCCGGTTCCACGTCGGCGAGTTCCGGGGCTTCGAGAAATTCTGCGAGGGGAGGCCGCTCTGGGAGATGCCCGGGCTGACGGCCCGGATCTGCGGGATCTGCCCGGTGAGCCACCTCATCGCCTCGGCCAGGGCGGGGGACGCGATCCTCGCCGCCACCGTCCCCCCCGCGGCCGAGCAATTGCGAAGGCTCATGAACCTCGCCCAGATCGTGCAGTCGCACGCCCTGAGCTTCTTCCACCTGAGCGGGCCCGACCTCCTGCTCGGCTTCGACGCCGACCCGTCGCGTCGGAACCTCCTCGGCTTGGCGGTCGCCGACCGGGAGGCCGCGCTGCGGGGCATCCGCCTGCGGCAGTTCGGCCAGGAGATCATCGAGCTGCTCGGCGGGAAGCGGATCCATCCCTCCTGGTGCGTGCCCGGCGGGGTCCGCTCCGCCCTGTCGTCCGAAGGGCGGGCGCACATCAAGGCGAGGCTCCCCGAGGCGAAGGAGGCCGCCCGATACGCGCTGGACCGGATGAAGGGTTTGATCGACACGTTCTCGGATGAGACGGCATCGTTCGGGAATTTCCCCACGCTGTACCTCGGCCTGGTCGCCGCCGACGGGGCCTGGGAACATTACGGCGGCCGGGTCCGCGTCCTCGACGCCGACGGGGCCGTCCTGGTCGACGGATTCGAGGCCGGGGCGTATCGGGAGTTCATCGGCGAGGCGGTGCAGCCCGATTCGTACCTGAAATCGCCCTACTTCCGGCCCCTGGGGCATCCCGGCGGCATGTACCGCGTGGGGCCGCTCGCCCGGCTGAACCTCTGCGAGCGCATGGGCACGCCCCTGGCCGACGCGGAACTGGTCGAGTACCGACAGCGAGGGGGCCGGATCGTCTCGTCGTCGTTCTGGTACCACTATGCCCGGCTCATCGAAATCATGGCGGGCGTCGAACTCATCGAGCGGCTGATCGACGACCCCGGGCTCGGCGCCGGCCGCCTCAGGGCCGAGGCGGGCATCAACGCCCCGGGGGGCGTGGGCGTGGGCGAGGCCCCGCGGGGGACGCTGTTCCACCACTACGAGGTGGACGAGGACGGCCTGGTCCGGTCGGTGAACCTGATCATCGCCACCGGCCAGAACAACCTGGCGATGAACGCGACGGTGGCCCAGATCGCCCGGCGCTACATCTCGGGCCCGGCGATCCCCGAGGGGGTGCTCAACCGCCTGGAGGCGGGAATCCGCGCCTTCGACCCCTGCCTCAGCTGCTCGACCCACGCCCTCGGCCAGATGCCGATGGTCGTCCGGCTCGTCGGCCCGGACGGTTCGATCCTCGACGAGGCGAGGCGAGACTGATGGCGACCCCTTCGTCGGCGACCGGCCCGATCCTCGTCGTCGGCTATGGCAACCGCCTCCGGCGGGACGACGCCGTCGGCCCGATGGCGGCCGAGGAGGTCGCCCGTCGGGGCGTCCCGGGCGTGGTCGCCGTCTCGTCGCACCAGTTGCTCCCGGAACTCGCCGAGCAGGTCGCGTCGGCCCGAGTCGCGATCTTCGTCGACGCCCGGCTCGCCGACGGCCGGGCCGGCATCCGGGTCGTCCCGATCCGCCCGTCGGAATCCCCGTTGCCGATCGGCCACATGGGGGACCCCCGGAGGCTGCTCGCGCTCGCCAGGGAGGTCTTCGGCACGTCCCCGAGGGCCTGGCTGGTCACCGTCCCGGCCACCGACCTCTCGACAGGCGAGGGGCTCTCCCCGGCGGCGGCGTCCGGGCTCCGCGAGGCCCTGGGACGGATCGACGGGCTCCTCGACGCCGAGGGACTCGCGCCGTCAGCCCGGCGTCATCGGCCGTGATCGGGCAACCGATCGCCGGCGGGACGGCCCGATCGCGGGCCCCCGCCCGGGGTGGACGGCGACGCCGGGCACCCGATCGGGCGGCGGGGACGCCCGCGGCGATCGACGCGATTGCGCCTTTCCTTCGACGGGATGGATGCGAATAATCCAGACATCGAGATTGCTGGCCGAGCGCCGGACGGGTCATGACCGGCGGCCGGGGGCACTCGAATCGAAGCCGGGCGGATCGGCGGTCCCCGCGATAAGGTCGGGGGCCCTGCCGGGCTCTCCCCGCGTCCTGTTGCGATCGGGACTGCCCGACGGTCCCCGGTCGCAGCACCATCCGCCGCAACCGAGCCGGACGACGGAATCCCGATCCCCTTCGCCGCGGGCCGCCCTGCCGGCCCGGCTCTCCGTCTGTCCTGTCCTGTCCTGACCGAGCGACGCAGATCGATCCGTCGGGGTGATCCCAAGGGCCCTGACAAGGCGGGATAACAATGCGTGTCCGGCCATCGAACGGCATCCGGCGTGATGCGCTCGCCGGCATCATTCGCCGCACCCGGCCGAGCGAGCTCCCGGCGGAGCGACCGACCGGGCCGGAGGGGCATCGGCTCATCCCCCGGGGAGACGCGGGCGACCTGTCGGCGGACCGGATCGCCACCGCCGCGTTCGCCTTCCGGGGCTACGACGTGTCGAACCAGGGCCGGAGCCACGAACTGCTGGGGCACCGCGCCTACGGGCCGGTCTTCCGGGCCGTGCTGGAGGAGGCGTCGGCGATCGGCTCCGAGGCGCTCGGGGTGAAGCTCGACCTCGTCGGCCGGGTCCGGGACCGCGAGCCCTCGACACTGGCGACCTACGCCCAGGACGCCGCGACGATCGTCGCCGTCGAGGTGGCCCAGCTCCGCCTGCTCGAGGAGTTCTTCGGCGTCCCCCTCGCCCGGGCCGGCCTCGGCTTCGGCTATAGCGTCGGCGAGGTCTCGGCGCTGATCGGGGCGGGGGTCTACCGGATGGATCAACTCCTGCCGGTCCTGCTCGGATTCGCCGAGGACTCCGCGGCGCTGGTCGCCGAGACGACCATGGGCATCCTCTTCACCCGGGGGCCCGACCTCCCCTTCGAGGAGGTCGAGCGAACCTGCCGGATGATCAGCGGCGAGGGCGGTGGCCTGATCGGCCCCTCGGCCTTCCTGTCGCCGAACGCGGCGCTGCTGATCGGCCAGGGGGACACGGTCGGGCGGTTCGGCCGGGCGATGGCGGGCGAACTGTCGGTCGAGGCCTCGCTCCGGTGCCGTCCGAACCGCTGGCCCCCGCTGCACACCCCGCTGGTCTGGCGTCGGAGCATCCCGAACCGGGCCGCCGTCGCGCTGCACTCCGTCGCCGGGGGGACCCGGGAGCCCTCGCTGCCGCTGGTCTCCTGCGTGACCGGCGAGGCGAGCTATACCCACTGGAACAGCCGCCAGTTGCTGGTGGAGTGGACCGACCACCCCCAGCGGCTCTGGGACGTGATCGATCACACGCTGTCCTCGGGGATCCGGCTCGTCGTCCACGTCGGGCCGGATCCCACGCTGATCCCGGCGACGTTCAAGCGGCTGGGCGACAACGTCATCGAGCACATGAGGGCCCGGCGGCTCGAACGCCTGGGCCGCACCGTCATCCCCGGCCTGGGCCGGCACACCTGGCTGACCCGGATGCTGCCCGCCGGGGCGTCCGTGCTGCGGGCGCCGTTCGTCCACCACCTCATCCTGGAGGACTGGTTGCTCGAGCGGGACGTCCCCTGATCCGGCCTGGAGTCCCCCCATGAAGACCGAGACCGAGCAGAGCGGGCCCGACGCCCCGAACTTCGTCGAATCGGCGTTGCGGCTCGGCGGGAAGAGCGACCAGGAGGCGCGATCGACGGCCTCGATCGACCGGGCCGACGATCAGGTCGAGGATCTCTTCGAGCCCGGCCACCGCACGGCCGACAGCCCGATCCACCGGGTCGTCTGGGATCGGGGCGTGCCGATCGACCTGTTCCTCCCCGGGGAGCCGGGGGCGTCGCCCCGATGCGAACGGGTGATGGACCGATCGCTGGAGGTGGTCCGCCGCCACAAGGGCGGCGGCACCCTGCTGGGGCCGGACGGGAAGATCGCCGGGGCCGTATTGGACGACCTCGCCGCCGTCGGCTACTGGGGCCTGCTGATCGATCCCGAGTACGGCGGCACCGGGGCGCCGTTCGCCGCGTTTGCCCGGTTCTTGACGCGCATGAGCACCCTCGAGCCGATGATCGCCGGCCTGGCCTCGGTCCACGGCTGCATCGGGGCGGTCGACCCGCTCCGGGCCTTCGGCACGCCCGAACAGCGGCGACGACTCCTCCCCCCCCTGGCGCGGGGCGACCGGCTCTCGGGGTTCGCCCTGACCGAGCCCGGCGCCGGCTCGGATCTCACCGCGCTGCGGACCCGGGCCGAGCCCGACGGAGACGACTACGTCGTCGACGGCGAGAAGCTATTCATCACCAACGCGGTCCCCGGGCGGACGATCGGGCTCGTCTGCCGGATCGACGACCGCCCGGCGGTCATGATCGCCGACCTGCCCGACCGCGAGGACGAGCATTTCCAACTGGTCCGGTACGGCATCTTCGCCCTCCGGCAGGCCCACAATAACGGCCTGCGCTTCCGCGCGTTCCGGGTCCCCGGGGAGAACCTGCTCCGGCCGACCCGGGGGGACGGCCTGACGATCGCCTACCACGGCCTGAACCGCGGCCGGGTGGCCCTCTGCGCCACCGCCGCCGGCACGATGCGCAAGATGCTGGCCGACCTCGTTCCCTGGGCGCGATTCCGCCGGACCTACGGCGAGCCGATCGCCGGCCGGGAGCTGGTCCGCCGCCGGATCGGCCGGTTGGCGGCCCTGATCGCCGGCTGCGACGCGCTGGTGGACTGGTGCGCCCGCCTGCTCGACGAGGGATATCGCGGCGAGATGGAATGCATCGTCGCCAAGATCTTCGGCAGCGAGGCCCAGAAGGACGCCGCCATCGAGCTCGACATGAAGACCCACGGCGGCCGGGCCTTCCTGCGCGGCCACCGGTTCGGCGAGAACGTCCACGACTACCTCGCCCCCTGCATCTACGAGGGCGAGGGGGAGATGCTCGGCCTCGCCTTCTTCAAGTCGCTGATCAAGGAGCACGGCAAGGCCTATTTCGAACCCATCGGGCGGGCCGTCCGGGAGGCCGGCATCCGCTCACCGGACCCGATGAACCCGGCCCACGCCTGGGCCATGCGACGGGCCCTGGCCCCCTACGCGGGCTGGTGGGCCGGCCAGCACCTCGGACGCCGCCGCCGCACGGCGCTCCCCGACCTCCCGGCGAACCTGGCCGCCCACGCCCGGTTCGCCCTGGACGAGCTGCACCGGAGTCGCCTCGAGATCAGCGCGACGATGGCCCGGCACCAGCTCCGGCTGGCCGACCGCCAGTGCCGCATGGCGGAGCTGTCGCGTCGCGTCCAGGGCCTGGTGGTGATCCTCGCCACGAGCCTCTGGGCGGGGAGGCAGCAGGACGTGCTCGTCCGGGCGGCGGCCGACGTGCTCTGCCGCGAACTCAGGCGGGCCCACACCGGCCGCCGCCCGAGCGACGACGACTATCGGGCCGTCACGACGCTGGGCGAGGCGATCGCCCGAGGCGGCTACGCGCCCCTCGACGGCATCGAGGCGGACGAGATCCGCATGCCCTACCCGCAGGACGGCGGCACCCGGCCGACCGGGGGCCCGGCACCCTCAGCCTCGGAGTGATCATGGGAAACGCATTCCGACTGGATCAGGTCGACGGGTCGATCGCCCTGCTGACGTTCGACCTGCCGGGCAAGAAGGTCAACACGCTGGGCCGGGCGGCGCTCCTGGAGCTCGCCGGGCTCGTCGAGCACCTGGAAGGTCGGTCCGACCTCCGCGGGCTGCTCTTCCGGAGCGGCAAGCCCGGCCAGTTCATCGCCGGCGCCGACCTCAAGGAGCTGGCCGCCCTCGCCTCGGCCACGGGCGACCGGGTGGCCGAGGTGATCGACTTCGGCCACCGGCTCCTCGACCGGATCGCCCGGCTGCCCTTCCCGACGGTGGCGCTGATCGACGGCAATTGCATGGGAGGCGGGACCGAGCTGATCCTGGCGATGGACGACCGCATCGCCTCCGCGTCGCCCGGGACGAGGATCGGACTGCCCGAGGTCTCGCTCGGGCTGCTGCCGGCCTGGGGGGGCACCCAGCGGCTCCCCCGGCTGATCGGCATTCATCACGCAATCGACATGATTTGCTCCTCGACCGTCGTCGCCGCCGAGCAGGCGGCGGCGCTGGGACTCGCCTTCGACGCGGTCCCGAGCGACCGGCTGGTGGAGGAGGGCGTCCGCCTCGTCGAGCACCTCCAGGGCGTCGGCGATTGGCCCGAGCGACGGCGGCGGCTCCGGGGGCCGCTCGGCCTCGGCGACGACCAGCTTCGCTTCGCCGTCACCGTCGCGGAAGGGGCGATCCGGGCCAGGACCCGCGGCCGATATCCCGCCCCGCTGGCCGCGCTCGGCGCGATTCGGGACGGGTGCAATCGCCCCCTGGAGGGAGGGCTCGCGGTCGAGCGGGAGGCGGCCCTGGGGCTGATCGGGTCGCCCACCTCGGCGAACCTGATCGCCGTCTACTTCATGAAACACCGCCTCGATCGCGACCCGGTCGCGGCCGCCCCCGGGGCCGTGGCCCGGCCGGTGCGGCGTGTCGGCGTCGCGGGGGCCGGCCAGATGGGGGCCGGGATCGCCACGGCGGCCGCCCGGTCCGGCCTCCGGGCGGCGATGGTCGACCTCGACGAATCCCGGCTCGCCGCCGGCCTGGCGAAGGCCCGGGGCGTCGTCGCCAGCCGGATCAAGATCGGCCGCGCCTCGCCCGAGGACCTGGCCGAGATGCTCGGTCGATTGAGCACGTCCACGTCCCCCCGGATTTTCGCCGATTGCGACGTGGTCGTCGAGGCGATCACCGAGGACGAGGCGGCCAAGACGGCCCTGTTCCGGGAGATCGGCGGCGAATTGCGCGACGACGCGATCCTGGCCAGCAACACCTCGACGATCTCGATCTCCCGGATGGCCGCCTCGGCCCCGGACCCCGAGCGGTTCGTCGGCCTGCACTTCTTCCACCCGGTCGACCGGATGGAGCTGGTCGAGGTCGTCCGGGGCGATCGGACCGGCGAGGAGGCCGTGACGACGGTCGTCGCGCTGGCCAGGCGGCTCCGGAAGACGCCGATCGTCGTGCGCGACGCCCCCGGCTTCCTGATCAACCGGGTCCTCTTCCCGTACCTCAACGAGGCGTTCCGGCTGGTGCAGGAGGGGGCCCCGATGGACCGGGTCGACGCGGCGGCCGAGCGGTTCGGGATGCCGATGGGGCCGATCGCCCTGGCCGACTTCATCGGCCTCGACACGGTCGCCGGGGCGGGAGCGGTCCTGGCCGCCGCCTTCCCCGACCGGGCGGCCCCGACCCCCATCATCGGGGATCTCGTCGCCGCCGGCCGCCTGGGCGAGAAGGCGGGCGCGGGGTTCCGATCGCACGCCCGGGAGGGCAAGCCGGCGGCCGACCCCGCCGCCCTCGCCCTGCTGGAACGCCGCCGGATCGGCGATCGCCCGCCGACCGACAAGGAGATCTCCGATCGCCTGTTCCTGCCCATGCTCCTGGAAGCGACCCGTGTCCTGGAGGAGGGGGTCGTCCGGGAGCCGTCGGAGGTCGACCTGGGATTGATCCTCGGCGTCGGCTTCCCCCCGTTCCGGGGGGGGCTGCTCCGGTGGGCCGACGCCGAGGGCGCGGCCGGGGTCCTCGACCAGTTGGAGCCGTACCGCGACCTGGGGGCCCGGTTCGAGCCGACCGGATCGCTCTCGCTCCTGGCATCGAGCGGCGGGTCGTTCTATCCCAGGGCCGAGATGGCCGCGTCGCCGGAGGGGTGAACCGATGAGACGAGCCGTGGTGATCGACGCCGTGCGCACCCCCGTCGGGCGGGCGTCGGCGGATCGGGGATGCTACCGGGACGTCCGTGCCGAGGACCTCTCGGCCCACGTCATCCGGGCGCTGGTCGACCGGACGGGGATCGACCCCCGACTCGTCGAGGACGTCCGATGGGGATGCGTCCAGCAGCAGGGTGAGCAGGGGTTCGACATCGCCCGGATCGCCGCGCTCGCGGCCGACCTGCCGGTCGAGGCGGGGGGGGTGACGGTCAACCGCAACTGCGCCTCGGGCCTCCAGGCGATCAACGACGCCGCCATGAGCATCGCCGCCGGCTGCGAGGACGTCCAGGTCGTCGGCGGGGTCGAGCACATGGGCCACGTGCCGATGGACCGCGGCTACGACCCCTGCCCGAGCCTCTTCCGCCGCCACAGCGAGGCGATCATGCACATGGGCCTGACGGCCGAATACCTGGCGGCGAAGTACCACATTTCCCGGGCACGGCAGGACGCCTTCGCCCTGAGGAGCCACCTCCTCTCCGCCGAGGCGACCGACGGCGGGGCGTTCCTCGGCGAGGTCGTCCCGACCTGGGGGCGCGACGAGGCCGGCAGGAAGTCCCTGCTCGCCGAGGACCAGGGGATCCGCCGCGACACCTCGCCCGAGTCCCTGGCGGCCCTCCCACCCGCCTTCCACCCCGACGGCGGCACGGTGACGGCGGGGAACAGCTCCCAGGTCAGCGTGGGGGCGGCCGCCCTGCTGGTCATGTCGGAGGAGAAGGCGGCCGAACTCGGCCTGGAGCCGATGGCCCGGATCCGTTCCATGGCGGTCGCCGGCGTCGAGCCGGAGGAGATGGGCATCGGCCCGGTCCCGGCCGTCGGCAAGGCGCTGGCGAGGGCCGGCCTCGCCCTGGGGCAGGTCGGCTGCATCGAGGTGAACGAGGCGTTCGCCGTCCAGGTGCTCGCCGTGTTGCAGTCGCTCGGCATCGACGAGCGGCGCGTGAACCTCCGGGGCGGGGCGATCGCCCTGGGCCATCCCCTCGGCGCGAGCGGGGCCCGCATCGCGACCACGCTCCTGCATCGGATGCGCGGCGAGGGGGCCATGTTCGGCCTGGCGACGCTCTGCGTCGGCCTGGGCCAGGGCGTCGCGACCGTCTTCGAGGCGTGCACTAAGGGCGCCGATTCCTGATCGCCGCGATCGCCGTGATCGCCGTGATCGCCGTGATCGCCGGGCCGGGGGATCGGGACGGTGACCTCCGGGGGCCGGGCGGGGGATGATGGGACGCCCCACCTCCCCGCCATGGCCCCGCCCGGCATGGCCCGGCCGCCGCCCCGTCGGCCGGGGCGGGGGGATGCGTCCCCCTCGAGGCCCCACCCCCATGGACCGTCGCGCGATCGAGATCATCGGGATCGTCCAGGGGGTCGGATTCCGCCCCTTCGTCCACGAACTCGCGACCGGCCTCGGCCTCTCCGGCTTCGTGAAGAACCGGGCCGGCGGCGTCCGGATCGAGGTGGAGGGTGACCCCCGGTCGCTGGACCGATTCCTGGCCGAGCTGACGTCCCGGCCCCCGTCGCCGGCACGGATCGAGGGGGTGCGCTGGGCCCGTCGACCACCCCGGGGCGAGCCCGGGTTCCGGATCGAGCCGAGCGCGGGCGACGCCGCCGGCCCGATCTTCCTCGCCCCCGACGTCGCGACCTGCGACGACTGCCTCCGGGAATTATTCGATCCCCGGGACCGTCGGCATCGGTATCCGTTCCTCAACTGCGCCCACTGCGGCCCCCGGCTGACCATCATCCGGGAGACCCCGTACGACCGCGAGCGCACGACCATGGCGGCCTTCGCCATGTGCCTGGATTGCCGATCGGAATATGAGGATCCCCGCGACCGCCGATTCCACGCCCAGCCCATCGCCTGCCCGGCGTGCGGCCCCCGGCTCCGGCTCTTGGGCGGTGACGGGCGGGCGATCGAGTCGGGGGATCCGCTCTCGGACGCGGCCTCGGCGCTGGGGAGGGGGCGGATCGTCGCCGTCAAGGGCCTGGGGGGCTACCACCTCTGCTGCCTCGCGGGCGACGAGGGGGCGGTGGCCGAGCTGCGGCGCCGCAAGCATCGGGACGAGAAGCCGCTCGCGGTCATGGTGCGAGACCTGCGGTGGGCCCGGGCGCTCGGGGAATTCGACGAGGAGGAGCGGGCGCTGCTCGCCTCGCCGTGCCGGCCGATCGTCCTGCTCCGCCGGAGGCCGGGGGCGCCGGTCGCCGTCGGGGTGTCGCCGGGCGGCAATCCCCGCCTCGGCGTGATGCTGCCCTACACGCCCCTACACCACCTCCTCATGCTGGAGGTGGCCGGGGCGCCCCTGGTCATGACCAGCGGCAACCCGTCCGACGAGCCGATCGCCTACGACGACCTCGACGCGGCGAGGCGGCTGGCAGGCATCGCCGACCTGATCCTGACGCACGACCGGCCGATCCACCTCCGCTGCGACGACTCGGTGTCTCGGGTGGTCGACGGCGCGGAGTCGCCGATCCGACGCTCCCGGGGCTCCACGCCGCTCCCGATCGACCTGCCCGTCCCCTGTCCCCGGCCGACTCTGGCGCTGGGGGGCCAGTTGAAGGCGACCTTCGCCCTCGGCCGGGGTCGCCACGCGTTCCTGAGCCATCACCTCGGCGACCTCGACCGCTACGAGGCGTATCGGGCCTACGCCGAGGCCATCGGGCACTACGAGCGGCTCCTGGCGATCCGCCCGGCGCTGATCGTGCACGACCTGCACCCCGACTACGCCTCGACGGGCTACGCCAGGGGACGGCCGGCCGAGCTCCCGCGGCTCGCCGTCCAGCACCACCACGCGCACATGGCGAGCTGCATGGCCGAGCACGGCCTCGACGAGCCGGTCCTCGGCGTGACGTTCGACGGCAGCGGCTACGGGCTCGACGGCGCGACCTGGGGGGGCGAGATCTTGGTGGGGGGTTATCTGGGCTTCCGCCGGGCGGCGCACCTGCGTTACGTCGCCATGCCAGGGGGCGACCGGGCGACCCTCGAACCCTGGCGGATGGCGGCGTCGTACCTGGCCGACGCGGGGGTGGGCTCCTCGGCGATCCGGCTGCGGGCCTCCCCGGCGGAGCTGGCCGTCGTCCGGACGATGATCGAGCGGCGGTTCCGCTCGCCGCCGACGTCGAGCGTCGGGCGGCTGTTCGATGCCGTGGCGGCGCTGGCCGGACTCCGGCCGCGCGTCAGCTACGAGGGCCAGGCGGCGATGGAGCTCGAATGGCTGGCCACGGGGGTCGCCGCCGACGCCGCCTATCCCTTCGAAATCCAGCAGGTGCAGGGGGACGGCCCCCCGGGGGCGCCCCTGCAAATCGACCACCGGCCCCTGATCGCCGAGGTGGCCGCCGAGGCGGGCCGAGGCCGGGCCCCGGCGGTCATCGCGAGGCGGTTCCACTCGACGCTCGTGGAGATGGTCGCGGAGGTCTGCCTCCGCCTGAGGGGCGAGTCCGGCCCGGCCAAGGTCGTCCTCAGCGGCGGCGTCTTCCTGAACGCCCTGCTGGCCCGCGAAATCACCGGCCGGTTGACTCGGGAGGAGTTCCGGGTTTACCGTCATCGGAAGGTCCCGCCGAATGACGGCGGCCTGAGCCTGGGCCAGCTCGCGATCGGGGCGGCCCGGGATCGATCGCACGGCCCGGGGCCGGACGCCTGGCCGATTACCGGTCCGGCCGTCGAGTGGGGCGGCCCCGGCCGATCCTGAGCGGGGGCCTGCCGATGTGCCTCGGGATCCCCGGGAAGGTGGTCGAGACGTACCGCGAGCACGACGTGCTCATGGGCAAGGTCTCCTTCGCTGGGGTCGCCAGGCGGGTCTGCCTGGAGCACGTCCCCGACGCCCGCCCGGGGGATTACGTGCTGGTCCACGTCGGCTTCGCCCTGTCCCGCATCGACGAGGACGAGGCCAGGCGCGTCTTCGAGTTCCTGGAGCAGATGGACCAGCTCGGCGAGCTCGAGGACGGCGCCCCGAGGGCCGGCGAGCGTCCCCCGCCGACGGCCCCCGCCCCGTGAGGGGAGGCCGGGCGACGATCCCGCGCCCATGCCCCCGAGACGAGAGGGCCCCCGCACCCCCCGGGGCCGACCGGGACACCTCGCCATGAAGTTCCTCGACGAATACCGCGACGGGGCGGCCGCCGCGAAGCTGGCCGACGCGATCTCCAGGGCCGTGACCCGGCCCTGGGTGATCATGGAGGTCTGCGGCGGCCAGACCCGTTCGATCGTCAGGTACGGGATCGACGCGATCCTGCCGCCGGGGATCGAGCTGGTCCACGGGCCCGGCTGCCCGGTCTGCGTCACCGCCCTGGAGGTGATCGACCGGGCTCACGCGATCGCCGCGAGGCCGGGGGTCATCTTCTGCTCCTTCGGCGACATGCTCCGCGTGCCGGGCTCCCGCGGCGACCTGTTCCGGATCAAGGCCCAGGGCGGCGACGTCCGGGTCGTCTATTCGCCGCTCGACGCCGTGAATCTCGCCGCGGCGCACCCCGACCGCCAGGTCGTCTTCTTCGCGATCGGCTTCGAGACCACGGCCCCGGCCAACGCGATGGCCGTCCGGATGGCGAGGCGGCGCGGGCTGGCCAACTTCAGCGTGCTCGTCTCGCACGTCCTGGTGCCGCCGGCGATCTCCGCGATCCTGGGGGCGCCGGGCAACCGGGTCCAGGCCGTACTGGGCCCGGGCCACGTCTGCGCCGTGATGGGGACGGCCGAATACGAGCCGCTGGCCCGCCGCCACCGGGTGCCGATCGTGATCACCGGCTTCGAACCGATCGACCTGCTCGAGGGCGTGCTCCGGGCGGCCCGGCAGCTCGAATCGGGCCGCGCGGGGGTCGAGAACCCCTACGCCCGCGCCGTCCGGCCCGGGGGGAACCCCGCGGCGAGGGGGCTGATCGAGGAGGTCTTCGAGGTCTGCGACCGCACCTGGCGGGGGATCGGCCCGATCCCCCGGAGCGGCTACCGGCTGCGCGACGCCTATCGCGACCAGGACGCCGAGCGGCGGTTCGAGGTCGAGGCGATCGCGACCCGGGAGTCGTCGGCCTGCATCAGCGGGCAGATCCTCCGGGGCTTGAGGAAGCCGCCCGACTGCCCCGCGTTCGGCCGGGAGTGCACCCCGGAGACGCCGCTGGGGGCGACGATGGTCTCGTCCGAGGGGGCGTGCGCGGCCTACCACGACTCCCGGCGGCACCGGGAGGGCCGGGTCCCCGTCGCGGTCCCGATCGGGGGGGGCCGCTGATGGACGAGCCGATCGAGGCGACCCTCCCCGGGCCGTTCGGGACCTGTCCGATGCCCCGTGCCGATGCCGATCGGGTCCTGCTCGGGCACGGCGGCGGCGGGAGGGCGACGGCCGACCTGATCGGGCGCCTCTTCGTGCCGGCCTTCGGCAACGAGGTGCTGGCCGCGCTGGAGGACCAGGCGACCGTCCGCCTGCCGGGGGGGGACGGCGTCCCGGCCCCCCGGATCGCCATCTCCACCGACGCCTTCGTGGTCCGCCCGCTGTTCTTCCCGGGCGGCGACATCGGCCGGCTGGCGGTCCACGGCACGATCAACGACCTGGTGGTCGGCGGGGCCGAGCCGCTGTACCTGGCGGCGGCGTTCATCCTCGAGGAGGGCCTGGCCCTGGACGACCTGGGGCGGATCGTCGCCTCGATGCGCGACTCCTGCGCCGAGGCGGGCGTGATCCTGGTCGCCGGGGACACCAAGGTGGTGGATCGGGGCAAGGGGGACGGGGTCTACATCACGACCACCGGGGTCGGCCTGGCCCCCGAGGGGCGATCGTTGTCGATCCGCGACGCGAGGCCCGGCGATCGCATCCTCGTCTCCGGCACCATCGGCGATCACGGGATCGCCATCATGTCGGTGCGCGAGGGGATCGAGTTCGAGACGGCGCTGGAGAGCGACACCGCCCCGCTCGGCGGCCTCGTCCGGGCGATGCTGGGGGCCTGCCCCGGCATCCGGGCCATGCGCGACCCGACGCGGGGCGGCGTGTCGGCCGCCCTGAACGAGCTCGCGGCCGCCTCCCGGGTGGGCGTGACGCTCCTCGAGGGGTCGATCCCCGTCCGCCCCGAGGTCCGGGGGGCCTGCGAGATGCTCGGCCTCGACCCGCTCGACGTCGCCAACGAGGGGAAGCTGCTCGCCGTCTCGCCGCCGGAGGACGCCGATGCGCTGCTGGCGGCCATGCGATCGCACCCGCTGGGGCGCGACGCGGCGATCATCGGCCGGGTGGTGGCCGAGCACCCCGGCATGGTGACGCTCCGATCGGTCGTAGGCGGGGAGCGCATCGTGTCCATGCTCTCCGGGGAGCAACTGCCCCGGATCTGCTGATCGGGCCCGGGGGACCGGTCGCCCCGGGTACGGGGGGCGCGGGCCCGACCGGGGGCGAGGGAGGGGGGGAGGGATGGCAAGACCGAACGAACCGCCCTGGAGGTGCTCACCCTCCCGGGACTCCCGCCGGCGTCGTCGTCCGTTCCCGCGTCGCCGGGCCGCCCGAGGACGCGGGGGCCGCGTCGGCGTCGGGCCGGGCCGCGTCGGCCATGACCGGAGTCGGGACATGCACGAGCTCTCCATCGCCCTGGCCATCCTCGACGCCGCCTCGGAGGAGGCCGCCCGCCTCGACGGCGCCCGGGTCCTCGCCATCCATCTTAGGTTCGGCCCGCTCTCGGGCGTCGTCGAGGAGGCCTTGCGATCGGCCTTCGAGCTGGCCCGCGAGGGGACCCCCTTCGGGGAGACCAGCCTGGTCTTCGAGGCGGTCCCGCTCGTCGCCTTCTGCCCGTCCTGCGACGCCGAACGCCCGGTGGCGTCGATCAGGCATCTCCGCTGCGCCGAGTGCGGGGGCCCGGCCTCGCACGTCGTCCGCGGCCGGGAACTCGAGGTCGTCGCCCTCGAGGTGGAGCCATGACGACACCGCCCCGCCTGGTCCAGGTCCGGCATCGGGTGCTCAAGCAGAACGACCTCGTCGCCCGAGGGCTCCGCTCCCGCTTCCGGGAGGCGGGGGTGTACGTGGTCAGCCTCGTCTCCGGCCCGGGCTCGGGCAAGACGGCGTTCCTGGAGCGGGTCCTGACGACGCTCCGCGTCCGCGACGGCCTCCGGGTCGCCGCGCTCGTGGGCGACCTGGCCACCGACAACGACGCCCGCCGCCTGGCCCGCAGCCGGGCACCCGTCCGGCAGATCACCACCGGGACGGTCTGCCACCTGGACGCGGCGATGGTCTCGGCCGCCCTCGACGGCTGGAGGCTGGAGGAGCTGGATTACCTGTTCATCGAGAACGTCGGCAACCTCGTCTGCCCCTCGACCTTCGACCTCGGCGAGGATCTCCGCCTGGTGCTCTTCTCCGTGACCGAGGGGGAGGACAAGCCCCTGAAGTATCCCACGATCTTCCACACCGCGGACGAGGCGATCATCACCAAGACGGACCTCGCCCCGGCCGTGGAGTTCGACGCCGAGGCCGCGCATCGGGGCGTCGAGTCCGTGAGGCCCGGCATGGCGATCTTCGAGGTCTCGGCCAAGACCGGCGAGGGACTGGACCGCTGGCTGGACGCCCTCTCGGCCCGGCGCTCCGGGGCACTCGGATGATGCGCCTGCCGGTGGCCACCGGACCCCCGGGCCGTACGGAGCCATGAGCGTGAACCACCCCGGCCGATTGCAGGAGATCGGATTCCCCGGCCGCGACGCGACCTTCGCCGAGGTCATCCGGACGCTGTCGGAACCCGAGCAGGGCCCGCATGGCGACAACTTCCTGACCAACGAGGACTCCTTCCCCCGGCCCTGCGGCGAGCTGGGACGCCGGGCCGCCCCGGGGGGAGTCTACCTCGGCGTCGGGCCGGACCAGAACTTCACCTACGTCGCCCACTGCGACCCCTCCCTCGCCTTCGTGCTCGACTACCGCCGGCGCAACCTGAGGCTGCACCTGCTGCACAAGGCGTTGTTCATGCTCTCGGACGACCGGGTGTCCTACCTCACCCGGCTCACCTGCCGTCGGCCGGGGCCGATGGCCGCCGACCCGACGGCCGATCAGCTCGTCGGGGCGTTCGAGGCCTCGCCGTTCGACGAACCCCTGCTGGGGCGGACGAGGGCCGAGGTGACCGCCCTGCTCCGGCCGCTCGGGGTGCTCGGCGAGCGGGAGTGGGACGACCTGGCGACGATCCAGGCGCGGGTCGCCGGCCCGGGGATGGGCGCCCGATTCCTCGCCCTGCCGATCTACCCGACCTTCGGCGAATTGATCCGCACGCCCGACCGCGACGGGCGCCCCGCCCACCTGCTAGCGACCGAGGAGGCCTACCGGGCCGTCCGGGACGCCCAGCGGCTCGACCGCGTCCTCCCCCTCGTCGCCGACCTCGCCGGGGACGGCGCCCTGCCCCGGCTGGCCGAGTGGCTCCGCGAAAGGGGGCTGCCCGTGTCGGTGCTCTACGTCTCCGACGTCGAGTTCTTCCTGCTCCGGGCCGGCCGATTCGACGCCTACCTCGCCAACCTCGAACGCCTCCCCCGGGCCGAGGGGGCCCTGATCGTCCGCACCAGCACCCGGGAGATCGACCACCCCGAGCGAGTGCTCGGCGACAGCTCGACCACGATCGCCCGGCCGCTCTCCCGCTTCCTCGACGAGGCCCGGGCCGGGCGGATCCGCACCCCGGACGACCTGTTCGGGGCCGAATCTGGGGGATAGGCCTCGCCGGGCTCGCCGGGGCCGGGCGACTGGCGTCGATCCCGACGGCGACCGGCCCGCTCCCTTGACTCGGCCGATGCCCCGGATCAGTTTAGGGGATCGTCCTGCGATCGGCCCCGGGCGGCCTCCGGGTCGCGACGCGTCGGATTCGCACGGCTCGATCGGTCGAGATCCCAACGGCCAGGGGCGCCCTCCCGTGATCCCAGACTCGCATCGCTCGTTCGACTCGGTCCGAGACGAGGACCACCTCGATTCGCTGCTCTCCGAGCCGACGCCCGGCGTGGTCGAGGCGATGGGGCGGCTCGAAGGGGACCTGGTCGTCCTCGGCGTCTCGGGCAAGATGGGGCCGACTTTGGCGTGGATGGCCCGGCGGGCGTCGGAACTCGCCGGGGTCGACCGCACGGTGTACGGGGTGGCCCGCTTCTCCGACCCCTCCCGGGAGGGCTGGCTCCGAGACCGGGGGATCGAGCCGATCCGGTGCGACCTGCTCGATCCCGACCAGATCGACCGGCTGCCGGACGCGCCGAACGTGGTGCACATGCCCGCCTTCAAGTTCGGCGCCTCGGGGGACCAGGCGACCGCCTGGGCCGTCAACTGCTTCCTGCCCGGCCTGGTCTGCCGGAAGTATCGCCGCAGCCGGATCGTCGCCTTCTCGACCGGCAACGTCTATCCGCTGGTGCCCGTCTCGGGGGGCGGCTCGGTCGAGACGGACCCGCTCCGCCCGGTGGGCGACTACGGCATGAGCTGCGTGGGCCGGGAGCGGATCATGGAGCACTTCAGCCGGACCCTGGGGATCCCGATCGCCGTCATCCGCCTGAATTACGCCGTCGAGATGCGGTACGGCGTGCTCATCGACATCGGGCGGAAGGTGCTGGCGGGGGAGCCGATCGACGTGTCGATGGGCCACCTGAACGCCATCTGGCAGGCCGACGCCAACGCGATAACCCTGCACGCCTTCGACCACGCCTCCAGCCCCCCGTTCGCGCTCAACGTCACCGGGCCGGAGGTCCTGCGCGTCCGCGACGTGGCCGAGCGATTCGGCGAGCTGCTCGGCCGGCCGCCCTCGATCACCGGCACCGAGGCGCCGGACGCCCTCCTGAGCGACGCATCGCTCGCCGGACGCCTGATGGGCCCCCCCCGGATCGACGCCGACCACCTGATCGCGCTCGTGGCCGACTGGCTCCGGCGGGGTGGCACGCTGCTCGACAAGCCGACCCGGTTCGAGGTCCGGGACGGGCAGTTCTGACTCGCCCCGAGGCCCGCGTTCGCCGAGGATTGACCGGAACTCCGACATCCGTCATCCGACTTCCCCCCTCGCCCCACCCACGGCCCTCCCATGCCCGCCCCCCTGCCCCCCCCCGAGATCCGAGAGGCCCTCCGACGGGGGGCCGTCATCCCGGCGATGCCGCTGGCGCTGACCGCCGACCGGACGCTGGACGAGCGTCGGCAGCGGGCGCTCTGCCGGTACTACGCCGACGCCGGGGCCGGTGGGCTGGCGGTGGGGGTGCACACCACGCAGTTCGCCATCCGGGAGCCGCGTCACGGGCTGTTCCGGCCCGTCCTGGAACTGGCGGCAGAGGAACTGGACCGGGCCGACGAGCGGAGGGGCCGCCCGATGATCCGGGTCGGCGGCGTCTGCGGGGGGACCGGGCAGGCGGTGGCCGAGGCCGAGATGCTCCGGTCGCTCGGCTACCACGCGGGCCTGCTCAGCCTGGCGGCCCTGGCCCGGGACGACGACCGGGCCCGGCTCGACCACTGCCGGGCGGTGGGGGAGGTGCTCCCGATCGTCGGCTTCTACCTGCAGCGGGCCGTCGGCGGGCCGGACCTCTCGCACCGCTTCTGGAGGGAATTCGCCGGGCTGGAGGCGGCCGTCGCCATCAAGGTCGCCCCGTTCGACCGCTACCGGACCCTGGACGTGGTCCGGGCGGTGGCCGAGTCGGGGAGGGACGATCTGGCCCTGTATACGGGCAATGACGACCAGATCGTCCTGGATCTGGTCACGCCCTTCCGCGTCCGGGTCGGCGGGGGTTGGGTCGAGCGCCGATTCGTGGGGGGCCTGCTCGGGCACTGGGCCGTCTGGACGAGCAAGGCGGTGGAGCTGCTCGACGCCTGCCACGCCGCCGCCGGGGCCGATCGGATCCCGACCGACCTGATCCGCCTGTCCGCCCCCGTGACCGACGCCAACGCCGCCTTCTTCGACGCCGCCAACGGCTTCAAGGGCTGCATCGCCGGGCTGCACGAGGTCCTCCGGCGCCAGGGGCTGCTCGAAGGGCTCTGGTGCCTGGATCCGGACGAAGGGCCCAGCCCCGGCCAGCTCGACGAGATCGACCGCGTCTACCGCAGCTACCCCGAGCTGAACGACGACGCCTTCGTCGCCGAGCACCGGGACGCCTGGCTCGGCGGCTGATCGGCCGGCCGGCCTCCCGGGCCCGGGGCACGATCCCGACCGGCCCGGCTCGGCTCAGAACAGGCCGTAAAGGATGGAGATCGACGCGACGATCAGGGCCGCCGCCGCCGTCAGGACGACCGTCCTCCCCCGGCTCGCGTCCTTGCCGTCGAGGGAGAACCGCGTCCCGAACGCCCGGTTCGAAGCCAGGAGGCATCCCCGGGCGACGCTCCACCGCAGGGCGATCAGGGTCACTCCCAGGATGGCGAACACCGGCGCCGCCACTTGCAATCCGAGGGACATCGGCACTCGATCGGTTCGGGGATCGGGGGGACGGCGATCGGGGCCGGTCGGCCCCTCGGGCTCGCCGGGGGGCAGAATCGGGAGCACGCCCCGTGCCGACCGGCCCTCGTCCGGGGACTCCGTCCCGGCGACCCCGATCGAGCAGGCCCGCCGGGACGAGGCGATCACCAACTGCGGGGGGCGCTCGCGACGGCCGACATCGCCATCGGCCTTGTTTGGCTCTAGTTGCGGTTCGGCCACGCCGCTCGATATCGTAGGCTCCATCTCGGCCCGCCCGAAGAAGTGCCCTCGATCCGTCACCCGCCAGAGTACCGCCCGACGTCCCATGACACGACGCAAAGAGATCACCCTGCCTCGCGAGGCATCCCGCCCGGCGGGCGTCTCGAGGGGATGGGCCCCATGGATCGGCCGCTTCACCCTCTGGAGCGTGACCGGCGCCCTCGCGACGGCCGGCCTGTACGCCGCCACCTCGATGCTCTGGCTGCTCACGCCGCTGGGGGAGGATCCCGGGTTCCTGGCCGTGCACCGGGGAATCCTGATCGGCGCGGCGTTGTTCGGCGGCGTCGCGTTCTGGCAGTTGTTCGTCATGCACCGGCGGCTGTTGCCCCCCCGGGACGCCTCCTACCGTTCGCTCGGGGGGGCCAGGGTCCACGTCGGCCTGACGGCCTGGAACGACCGGGAGGCGATCGGGCCGGCGGTCCGGGAGTTCAAGGCGTGCCCCGAGGTCCACAAGGTCGTCGTGGTCGACAACAACTCGACCGACGACACGGCCCGGGTCGCCGCCGAGGCCGGCGCCGACGCGGTGGTCATCGAGACCGTCCCCGGCTACGGCTCCTGCTGCATGAGGGCGCTGGCCGAGGCGGCCGAGGGGGCCGACGTCGTCGTCCTCTGCGAGGGGGACATGACCTTCTCGGCCCACGACGTGAAGAAGTTCCTCGCCTACCTGGAGAACTGCGACCTCGTGCTGGGCACCCGGGCCACCCAGGAGCTGCGCGACTCGGTGACGCAGATGGACTGGCTGCTGAACCCGGGCAACCAGATCGTCGCCAAGCTGGTGCAGACCCGCTTCTGGGGCACCCGGCTCACCGACATGGGCTGCACCTACCGGGCGATCCGGGTCGAGTCCTACCGCCGGCTGGCCGGGCACCTCCGGGTCAAGGGGAACCACTTCTCCCCCCACATGTTCATCGAGGCGTTGAAGCGGGACATGCGGGTCATCGAGATCCCGGTCTACTTCCGGGCCCGGCTGGGGGAGTCGAAGGGGGTCGGGTCGAACAAGGTCAAGGCGACCCGGGTCGCCCTGAAGATGCTCGAGTTGATCTACACCGCGTGAATCCGCCGCGGGACTCGCACCCGACTGCCTCCCGCCGAACCCCCGGGCGTGCACCGCCCCCCTCGTCGAGGACCCGCCCGGATGAGACTGCTCGCCATCCCGCTCCTGATGGTCCTGCCCGGGGCCTGGGTCGCCTTCGGCCCGAGGCGGCTGGAGATCCCGTGGTCGGCCCGGCTGGCCTTGGCCGTGGTCCTCTCGCCGCTGGTCCTGCCCGCGCAGGTGATCGGGCTGGAGCTGCTGGGCGTGGGGTTCTCCCCGGCGTCCTGGGCCGCCCTGGTGCTGAACCTGCCGGCGTTGGTCCTGATCTGGCGGAGGTCCTCCCGGCCAGTCCTGGCGGCCGATCGGGGAGAGTGGCCGGCGATCTTAGGCGTGATGGCGGTGCTGATGGCCTACCTCGTCTTCCCCTGGCGGTGGACGCCCATGCGGACGCTCGCCTGGCACAACCTGATGCAGGTGGACGTCATCTACACCCTGGCCCGGCCCGGCCCGATCGCCCCGGAGGAGGCCCAGATGGCCGGGCTGCCGCTGGCCTACCCGTGGCTCGGGCACCTGTACTTCGCGGTCGTGGGGTGGGTCTCCGACGTGCCGCCGACGCTGCTGTTCTGCGCAATCCAGCCGGCGTTGCTGCTGGCCTGCGTCGCCCTGTGGTACCTGGCGGTCCGGGGGCTCGGGGGGTCCCGGGCGTCGGCCGTGCTGGCGGTGGGCCTGATCGGCCTGGGCGGCAACCTCCTCGCCACCTCCTGGGGGGTGCTGGAGGGGGATCGGTCCCGGGCGAGCCAGATCGCCAACCGATTCGGCGAGAAGCGGACGGGGCCGTTCCTGGACAAGTTCTACCAGCTCCAGGTGATGCCCTTCGGGCTGGCGGCCTACAGCGGCCTGGTCTTCGTGGCCGTCCGGGCGTCGATCGAGCGGCTCCGGTCCCTCCCGCTGCTGATCGGGGCCCTGGTGCTCACCGTGGGGCTGACCTACACCACGATCCTCCCGGCGGCGGCCCTGCCCGGCGGGGTCCTGCTACTGCTGATGCTCCTCCCCCTGTCCAAGGACCTGCCCGGATACGGCAAGGGGGATGCGCTCCGGCTGACCCTCGCCCTGGCGGCGGCCGGCCTGGCCTCGCTCGGATTCCTGGAGTGGATCACCCGGGAGCTGACGGCGCCGTCCGCCCAGGTGGTGCTCTCACCCCGCCCGCTCCTCTCCAAGCTCATAAGGGGCACGCTCGCCCTCGCGGTGCCCGCGGCGCCGGCGGCGCTCCTCCTGCTCCGGACGGCCCGGCAGCGTCGGGCGCCGATGCTGGTGCTGGCCGGGACGGCGATCGGCTCCGCCGCGCTCTATGCCGTCCTCCGGCTGGGGGTCTCCAACCCGGTCGAGTACAAGTTCCTCTTCTGCGCGATCATCCCCCTGGGAGTTTTGGCCGGCCTGGCCTTCGACGGCCTGACCCGCCGCGCCCCGAGGGCGAGCTGGGCCGCGGTCGCCGCCCTGCTGCTCGGGACGCAGGCGATCGCGATCCACCACGGCTTCCGCCTCGGGGCGCACCAGGCCCCCCACGCGGGGTCCGGACCCCGGATGGTCGAGCGGTCCTTCTGGCTGGACCTGGATCCCTCCGAATCGGACGCCGGCTGGACGAGGGCCGTCCGGGAACGGACCCCGCCCTCGACCATCCTGGTGACCGACCGGACCCGGCACCATCCGTTCCCCTTCGCGGCCCGATCGCTGCTCGTGCCGGCCGACCGGGGCGAGATGACCACCCGGGCCGGGTACGAGGAGGCGGGCCGGTACAACCTGGTCGACCTCCGCGCCTACCCGGCCGGGGAGTTCGACCGCCGGCTCGGGCTGATCGACCGCCTGGCGACCGAGTCGGATCCGGAGGCCCTCCGCCTCGTCCTCGACGAGCTGCTCGCCCTGGGCCGGCCGCTGGCGATCCACTTCGACCGCCGGGGGCCGAGGTACGAGCCCGGAGGCGGCCCGGCCGCCCCGGGCGGCCCCCCCCCTGCCCTCGACTGGCTCCGGGCGGACGGGCCCGGCACGCTGCTCTATGAGGACGACCGGCACGCCGTCTGGTTCATCGAGCCGGGGGAGGCGGGGGCTCCCTGAGCGGCCGGCCCCGGCCCGACGCCTCCGAGACGGCGTCGGGGATCAGAACGGCACGAGCGAGCCGCCGGCCCTCGGCCGGGAGACGGGGGGGGCCGGGGCCCGGACCGGGCCGGGGATCGGGATGGCGCCGGTCCGAGGGGGATCGCCCGGGAGCGGGAGCCCCTCGACATTCAGGGCGCACCGGAAGCCCAGGTACGGCAGGCGGGTCTCGACGCGCATCCCCTCCCGATAGGAGAGGTCGTGCTCGGGCGAGGAGCCCCGGACGGTCTGACGGGCGGGGGTCGTCGAGGGATTCGCCGGGCCGGCGGGGTTGAACGGGATCCGGCCGGCCCGGGAGGCGTAGGCGTCCCCGGAGAACCAGTCGACGGTCCACTCCCAGGTGTTGGCGGCGAGGTCGAAGACGCCGGAGGGGGAGCGGTCGCTCGGGTAGGACATCACCGGGTCGAGCTGCCTGGGGGCCCGGCGGTCGGTCCAGGGCGGTGCGCCTGCCCCCCAGGGTCGGATCAGGCCCTCGGGCCCCCGGGCGGCGGCCTCCCACTGGGCCTCGGTGGGCAGCGACCGGCCGGCCCATCCGGCATAGCGGAGCGCCTCCTTCGCGGAGGTCAGGACGACCGGGTGCCGGTCGGTCAGGCCGAGGCGGGTCAGCTCCTCGGGGGCGGGGAGCACGGCCTCTCCCCGGTCCGTCATCGCCTCCCGGTAGGAGGCGAACTGGCCGACGGTGACCTCGTGCTCGTCGAGGTAATAGGAGGGCAGCTCGACCCGGTGTGCGGGCCCTTCGTTGGGGGAGCCGCTGTCCCGGCCGACGATGTAGGTGCCGCCGGGGATCAGCACCATGGTCATGCCGTCCGCCTCGCAGACGATCCGGGAGGGCCAGCCGGAAGGGTGCTCCCGGGCGTCGGGGTGCGGCGAGAAGCCCGGCGGCAGCACTCGGACCACGAGCTCGGGCTCCGGTATCGGCTCGGGCTCGGGCTCGGCAGCGGGAGTGGGCTCGGGCGAGGCCGAGGCGACGTCGGTCCCGGCCGGGTCGGGCGTCGGCGCCGCGACCGGGAAGCCGGAGGGAGAGAGGGTGGGGACGTCCGGGAATGGGGGCCGGCCCTGGGCGACCCGGCCGAGCGCGGCCCGGGCCTCGACGGCGGTCCGGGTGTTCGGGTAGGAATCGACGATCCGCTGGAGCTGGGATCGGGCCAGCTCGATCGACATCGCCGCCCGGGCCCTGGTGTACAGGTCGCGGGCCGGGGCCTCGTCGTCGGCCTTCGCGACGACCACAGGCGCCCCCCCCGGCCGCTGGTGGGGCGGGAACATCTGGGAGGCGTCGACCACGTAGAGCCCCTCCTCGTCGGCCGACCCGCCGCCGACGGCCCGGACGACCATCGCGATCGCCAGGACCACGGCCGAGGCGGCGACGATCCCCAGGAGCAGCCGGACCCGGTGGCGGGTCTCGACGGTGTCGAGCGTCGGCGTGGGGGCGACCAGCGTCTGCCCGTCCTCCTGCCCCTCGTCCTTCGGGGCCTGCCTGCCCCTCGACCGGGCGGCGGCCCGCTCCCTGCGGGAGCGTCGGGGCGGCCCGTCGTCCGGGGCGGACTGCTGCTCGGCCTCCTCGGCCGAGAGGGGGACCGACTTCGAGATCCGGGGCAGGGGCTTCGGCGGCGAGGGGGGGACCTTCCGGGCCGGGGGCCCGTCGTCGTCGCCGGTCGGGGGCGTCGGTCGCCTCGGCCTCGGTTCGCCGGTCGGGGGTAGGGCGAGCTCGTATTCGGACGAAGTGGGCTCGGCCATGTGCGATCGCTCCCGCGGTTGCGAGGGGCCGATCGGATCAGGGCCCGCAACCGGTCGCACCGAGAAGGACGTGGTCGTCGCCGGGGGACTCCATGCAAGGGTAGCCGGATCGGCCCCCCGTCGGCAACCCCGGTCCCGACCGCCTCGGGGCCGGGCGTCTCCTGGTGTCGACGCGGGGCGACGGGTAGACTCCCGGCCGGGCACCGCCCCCGTCGAGCCGGAGGTGCCCGGGCCGTCCCCGGGCCGGATCGATCGGTCGGCACCCCCCGACCCCCGGCCGGCGAGACGACCACGACCGCAACGACTTCGGATCCAGGGAGAAACCCGCCATGAGACGCCTCACCGCCCTGACCGCCCTGCTGCTGCTCCCGACGGCCCTGGCCTCCGCCCAGGACGACGGCGGCTTCACGCCGCTGGTCGAGGGGACCGACGCCGGGCAGTTCGACCTCGTCGGCATCGACGCGGACACCATCACCATCAGTCCCGAGGGGGAGGTCGCCCTGAGCGGCACGCCCAACGGCTACTTCGCCACCAAGGAGGGCTTCGACGACTACACCCTCCGATTCGAGTGGATGTACGAGCGCCCCGACGACCTCCGGGACGACGCCGCCTTCGACGGCAACAGCGGCCTGCTCATCCACATCGAGGGCGAGGCGAAGGTCTGGCCGAGGTGCATCGAGGTCCAGCTGAAGAACTCCGACGCCGGCCGGCTGCTCGGCGTCTCCGGCGGCAAGATCCAGGGCGACCGGCCGGCCCAGGCCGTCGCCCAGTCCCGGGCCGAGGCGATCAAGCCCGTCGGCCAGTGGAACGCGATGGAGGTCGTCTGCCGGGACGGCGCCGTCGCGTGCTCGCTCAACGGGACCTTGATCGACACCGGCACCGCCGCCTCGCCCGAGTCCGGCCCCATCGGCTTCCAGTCCGAGGGCCGGCCGATCCGCTTCCGATCCCTGGAGATCCGGCCGATCGAGTGAGCGGCCCCCCGCCCGCCCCGGCCCGGAGGCGGGGGAGCCGCGGGGGATCCCCGTCCCCCGACCGATCCCCCGGGCGGGTGGGGCCCCGGGGCTCAATCGGGCGGCCGCCCTCGCCCTCGCCCGGGACCGGGCGGGGCGGGGCGGCGTGGTCATCCCGGGCCCCCCGGGACCATCCCCGACGGATCGGGCACGCCACCCGGGGACGACTCCCGCCGCCGACCCACCCCGACCGGGACCGCGAGGCCGGGCCGCCCGGGCTCGCGACCCGGGCGGATTGATCACCCGGGACGCCTCCGGCGATGGTACCATCATCAGGGTGCCCGCCGGGGGGAGGGACGACCCCCCTAGAAGCTCGGGCGGGTGTGGGATCGGATTTGTGTCGAGGCCACCTGCGATGGACATCGACCGCAACACCGTGTTCACCGACCTGGCCCGGCGCTCCGGGCTGATCGACCCGGCCCGGCTGTCCTCGGCGTCCGAGCAGCGGAAGGAGACGGGCGAGCCGCTCGACGAGGTGCTCGTCCGCCTGGGCGACCTCAGCCCCGAGGATCGGGACGCGTTGCTCCTCCGCGTCGAGGCGGTGGTCCTGGAACACGCCGACGACCCCGAGGCGCCCTGGGACGCCGCCTCGGGCACGTTCGACACCCTCGACCTCGCGGGCGGGGCCGGGGCCTCGCCCCCCCCGTCCGAGCCGAGCCTGCCCCGGTTCGAGCCGACCGTCTCCGCCCGGGCCCGGCCCGACCCCCCGGCCGGATTCGACCCCGAGGCGACCTCCGGCTCGGGGCCGAGCCTCGCCACCGCCCCCGGCACCGGGCGGGGCGACGCCGAGGCCGGGTCGTCCCGGGAGGCCCTGCGGGTCGACCCGGAGGCGACCTCGCCGATGGGCAGCGCGCCCACCGTCGAGGCGCAGCCCCCCGGATCGCCGTCGGTCGGGTCCTCCGGCGGGGTCGGCTGGGGGGGCTCGGGCAGCCGCTTCCGGGTCGTCCGCGAGCACGCCAAGGGGGGGCTCGGCTCGGTCCTGGTCGCCTTCGACGAGGAGCTGCGCCGCGAGGTCGCCCTCAAGGAGATCCAGGAACGCCACGCCGACGACCCCGACAGCCGCTCCCGGTTCCTCGTCGAGGCCGAGATCACCGGCGGCCTGGAGCACCCCGGCGTCGTCCCGGTCTACTCCCTGGGCCGCAACCCCGACGGCCGCCCCTTCTACGCCATGCGGTTCATCCGCGGCGAGAGCCTCCGCAAGGCGATCGAACGCTTCCACGACCCCGAACGGGGCCCGAAGGATCCCGTCGGGCGCACCCTCCAGCTCCGGGGGCTGCTGCGGCGGTTCGTCGACGTCTGCAACGCGCTGGAGTACGCCCACAGCCGGGGGGTGATCCACCGCGACATCAAGCCCGACAACATCATGCTCGGCCCCTACGGCGAGACGCTGCTCGTCGACTGGGGCCTGGCCAAGCCGGTCGACCGGGTCGACTCCCCCTCGAACCCCCCGACGGCCGAGCTGCCGCTCCGGCCGACCTCGGTCGCCGTCTCGACGCCCACGATCGACGGCTCGGCCGTCGGCACCCCGGCCTTCATGAGCCCCGAGCAGGCCGAGGGGAACCACGCCCGGATGGGCCCGACCAGCGACGTCTACAGCCTCGGGGCCACCCTCTACCAGCTCCTCGCCGGCGCCCCCCCCTTCACCGACCGCAAGCTGATCGCGATCCTGCACAAGGTCCGCAAGGGGGAGTTCCCGCCGCCGAGGCGGCTCAAGGCCGAGGTCCCCCCCGCCCTGGAGGCGATCTGCCTGAAGGCGATGGCCCGGTCGGGGGCCGACCGATACCCCTCCTGCCTCGCCCTGGCCGACGACCTGGAGCACTGGCTCGCCGACGAGCCCGTCTCGGTCTACCGCGAGCCCCTGGCCGCCCGGGCCTTCCGCTGGGCCAGGAGGCACCGCACCGCGGTCACGGCGGCCGCCGCCCTGGTGGCCGTCCTCGTGCCGGTGCTGGCCGCCTCCGCCCTGCTCATCGGCCGGGAGCGCGACCGGGCCGAGTCGATGGAAGGGCTCGCCCGGTCGGCCGTCGAGGACATGTACCTCGACGTGGCCGAGGCCGTCCTGGGCGACATCTCCGACCCCAGGGAGGAGGCGTATCTGAATCGCGCCCTCGCCCGGCTCGACGGCCCGATGGCCCCGGCCGGGTTCGACGGCAACGCCCCCGAGGCCGCCCCCGAGGCCCCGGAGGCCCCCCCGATCGACGACGCCCTCCGAGGCCCGCTCCGGGAGGCCCTCGACTACTACGAGGGCTTCGCCCGGGGCGGCGGGATCGGCCCCTCCGCCGCAGTCGAGTCGGCCCGGGCCCGCACCCGGATCGGCGACATCACCGCCCGGCTCGGCCGCTTCGACGAGGCCGAGGCGTCCTACCGCCTCGCCCTGGAGATCCTCCGGCCGATCGCCGCGAGGCGGGGCTCCGAGGCCGAGCCCCGTCGCCGGCTGGCCGAGGCCCAGGCCCGCCTCGGCGCCTTGCTCGCCGTGCTCGGCCGCCCCGGGGAGGCCGAGCCGATGCTCCGGGACGCGATCGGCGGCCGACAAACCTTGCTCGACACCCCCCCTCCCCTTCCGGAGGACGAGCTGGGCCTGGTGGAGGCCGAGGTCGAGCTGGCCGAACTGCTGAAGCTCTCCGGACGGGTGGAGGAGGCCGAGGACGCCTATCGACACGCGATCAGCCGGCTCCGCCCGATGGCCGACGCCCCCGACGCCGAGGTCTCGGAACGCCGGGAGCTGGCCGCCGCCGCCGACGGCCTCGGCGTGCTGCTGCTGATGCTCGGCCGCGACGCCGAGGCCGAGCCGATGCTCCGCCTCGCCCTGGACGGTCAGCGGGGGCTGCTCGTCGAGCTGCCGACGGTCCCCCGGATCCGCGAGGGGCTCGCCAAGACCAGCAACAGCCTCGGCCTGTTCCTCCGCCGGGACGGCCGGCCCGGGGAGGCCGAGGAGATGCTCCGCTCGGCGATCGGCCACTATGACCGCCTCGCCGACGACTTCCCCGGCCGCGTCGAGTACCGCCGGGCCCTCGCCCGGGGGCACCTGAACCTGGGCGTCCTGCTCCAGTCCGAGGGGAAGGTCGCCGACGCCGAGGCCGCATTCAGGCGCGCCGTCGGGCACTATGAAACCCTCCAGGCCGACGCCCCCGAGGCGGTCAAGGTCCGCCGCGACCTCGTCACCGCCCGGTCCAACCTCGGCGGCTCGCTCCAGTTGCTCGGCCGCCCCGAGGAGGCGGTCGGGTCGCTCGACGACGCCGTCCTGCTGGCGGACGCGCTGGCGGGTGAGTTCCCCGACGTGCCCGACCTCCGGGCCGGCCTGGCCACGGCGCTGGTGAACCGGGGATCGCTCCGCGACCTGCTCGGCGAGGTCGAGGCGTCGGAGGCGGATCTCGCCCGGGCCGCCGAGCAGCTCGGACGGCTCGTCGCCGAGGTGCCGGGCCGGCCGTCCTACCTCCGGGAGCTGGCCGCCTGCGAGGCCGCGACCGGCCTGGCCCTGGCCCACGGCGGCCAGCCGGAGGCCGCCGAGGCGTCGTACGCCTCCGCCGCCGACCGCTTCGAGGCCCTGCTCCGGCAGTTCCCCGAAGACCGGGACCTGAAGACCGACCTGGCCACCTGCCTGAACAACCGGGCCAACCTGAAGCTCGCCTCGGCCGGGCCGTCGCTCCGGAGGGCCCTGGGGCTGTTCGAGGAGCTGGCCGGGGGCCGGGACGCCCCGGGGCCGAAGCTCGCCCGGGACCTCGGCGTGGTGCACTACAACCTCGGCGAGCACCTGGCCGAGGCCGGCGACCCCGAGGCCGGCGAGCCCGAATACGCCGAGGGAGCCCGGCTGCTGGCCGAGGCGGCGGCCGGGCCGGGCGGCTCGGCCGAGACGAGGTCCATGGCCGCCGTCGCCGCCACCGACTACGCCGGATTGCTCGTCGCTCGGGGGGCGATCGACGAGGCGATCCCCGTCCTCCAGGGGGCGATCCCCCTGGCGAGGGACGCCGCGACCGAGTCGCCGATCGCCCCGAACCTGATCGCCCTGTTCGACGCGAGCTCCGCCCTGGTCGCCGCCCACCTCGCCTCCGGCCAGTACATGGAGGCGGCCCGGGTGGCGACCCGCCTGGCGGAATCGGTCCCCGGCCAGCTCGCCCTGCGGTCGAGGTCGGCGGTGCTGCTGGCCCGCTGCGTCGAGGCGATCCGGGGCGACACGGGCCTCGCCCCGGCCGAGGCCGACCGCCTGGCCCGGGAGGCGGGCGACCGGGCCGTCGCCCAGGTCCGCGTCGCCCTGGATGCCGGCTACAACCCCGATTCCCTCCGCAAGCTCGCCGACCAGCTCGGCCCGCTCCTCGACCGAGACGACTTCAACGCCCTGCTCTCCCCCGGCGGGGGATCCGAGTCCGAGTCGGGGGCCGGCGGGTGAGGCCGAGACGCCCGCCGGGCCGTCGCCCGCCGGGCGGGCCCGGCCGCCGGGCGGGCGGTCGTTCTCGGCCCCGGGCCGATGTCGGGGGCGGGGGGATCGGCCCGCCGCGATCGGATCCACCGCCGAGTGGAGGCCCTCCGGACCGCAGTGGTCCCGGGCGGCCCGCCCCATCGCGGGGGCAGATGGCCGGGGACCCCCGAAAGGCGGGTGCCGCGGGGTGCACATGAGCCTGACAAGGCCCGCCCCGCGCACCGAGACGCGAGTTCGCCGATCGGGGCCCCGATCAGGATCGGCTGTCGGCCCCGGCCGTCGGCCTGGCCCTCCACCGGAGCCGGATCAGCGCCGCCGGGCAGGCCAGGCCGAGGCCGAGCATCGCCCAGGAGGCGGGCTCGGGGATGACGATCGTCGCCGTGTTGAACCCCCACTCCTTCTCGATCTCGCCGCCCACCCGCCTCGAGGTCTGCCAGCCGTAGTTGAACACCAGCTGCGGCGGGGGCGGGATGTCCTCGGTCTGCACCGAGAAGACGCCGATGAAGAGCTCGGTCATGCCCGTCGGGAGCTCGATCGTCGAGTTGGGGGGGAAGAAGGTGAAGGTGATGTTGGGGATGTTCGGGTCGTCGAAGAACGGCGGCGCCTGGCCGAAGGGGTCGATGCCCTCGGGCTGGATCGTCGGCAGAAATCCGGCCTCCAGCCCGGTCGGGGAGAGCAGGTCGCGGACGTCGTAGATCGTGAAGAAATCCGGGCCGGAGGAGCCCGGGACGCTGTTCCCCGAGACGAAGGTCTCGCCGGGGACGCCGGTCAGGTAGATGTCGAAGGAATATTCATAGATCGGGTCGAAGAGCTCCTCGAAGCGGGGCCTGACGAGCGCGAATGCGCCATGGGCCGGCATCGAGCCGGCCAGCCCGACGCCGACGGCGAGGGCGGCGATCGAGAGGGATCGGTGCAATCTCATGGAAGTTAACCTGGAGGGTCCCCCGGGGCGTCGGGTCCGGGCAGCGATCGGGGTCACGAGACCCCGATCGCCCCACGACGACGCCCGCGGGGAAAGACGCGGCGGCGTGGGCATCGGTAGGCCATCCCAGCATAGGATGACGCCCTCGAACCGGACAAGTCGCCCGGCGTCGTCGGCGATGCCCCGCCGCAACATCGCCCGGCCGCCGCGGCACCGGCCCCCGGCGGGCGGGGGCCGACGCCCGCGGCGGGCTCAGGTGCGGCCGGCCTCGGCGGGGGCCTCGGCCAGCCGGCCGGTGGCCGACGGCGGGAGCACCGAACGGAGGTAGGCGATCCCGGCGATCCCGGCCACGATCGAGCCCAGCAGGATGCCGATCTTCGAGGCGTCGACCTGGATCGGGTCGTCGAAGGCCAGGTCGGTGATGAACAGCGCCACCGTGAAGCCGATCGCCCCGAGCAGGCCGATGCCGAAGAGTTGGCGGAAGTCCGTCCCCTCGGGCAGCGTCACCAGGCCCAGCTTCACCGCGACCCAGGCCATCAGGGTCGTGCCCACCGGCTTGCCGACCAGCAGGCCCAGCATCACGCCCCAGAGCACCGGGCTGGAGAAGGCCGCCGCCAGGCTCTCGGCGTTCAGGGCGACCCCGGCGTTGGCCAGTGCGAAGGTCGGCAGCACCACGAACGCGGTCCACGGGTGGAGCACCCGGATCAGCCGGTCGAGGATCGACTCGGTCCCCTGCGTCAGGTGCTCGATCTTGCTGAGGACGTAGCTGGCCGCCTCCTCGTCCCCCCGGAGCATCGCCTCGTTGTAGTCGGACTGCAACGCGTCGAGCGCCTCGGAGAACCGCTTCATGTCGAACCAGGGGGCCGAGGGGGTCATCAGCCCCAGCAGCACGCCGGCGATCGTCGCGTGCACCCCCGAGCTGAGCAGGAAGGCCCAGACCAGCGCCCCCACGAAGATGTACGGCGTCACGTCCAGCACGCCGATCAGCCGCATCACGTAGACGACCGCCACCAGCACCCCCGCCACGGCCAGGGCGGTCATCGACAGCTCCGCGGTGTAGAAGATTGCGATGACGAGGATGGCGCCGATGTCGTCCACGATGGCGAAGGCCAGCAGCAGGACCCGCACCGCGTTGGGCACCCGGTCCCCCAGCAGCGCCAGCACGCCGACGGCGAAGGCGATGTCCGTGGCCATCGGCACCCCCCAGCCGTGGACCGCGCCGCCGGGGACGACTCCGTTGATCGCCGCGTAGATCGCCGCCGGGACGACCATCCCCCCCAGGGCGACCGCCGCCGGCAGCGCCGCCCGCCGCAGGCCGGCCAGCTCGCCGAGCACCAGCTCCCGCTTGATCTCCAGCCCCACGACGAAGAAGAACAGCACCATCAGGCCGTCGTTGATCCAGTGGTGCAGCGTCATCCCGCGCGGGCCGTGCCCCGCCCCCCCCCCGGCATGCGAGGCCTCGGCTTCGGCGTCGCCGACGTCTCCCGACCCCGTCGCCGCGTCCGGCCCGGCCACCGGGGCGAGCACGGCCGGCTCCCCGGGGGCCTCGGCCCCGCCCCCGCCGCCCTGCTCGGAGGGCGGGGCCAGCTCGAACTCGCCCAGGCTGATCTCGATCGGCGTGTGGAAGAGGCCGAAGTACGACCCTCCCCAGGGGGAGTTGGCCCAGACCAGCGCGATCAGCCCGGCCGCGAACAGCGCGATCCCGCTGGACTCCGCGGTGTGGATGAACCGCAGGGCCCGGGTCCCGACCGATCGGGCCAGCGGCGACCGCTCCGAATGGACCTCGATCTTCCCCATGCTGCGCGGAGGTAAGTGCATGCGACTGTCTCGATCCCCGGGCCCGATCGCCGGCCGATCCCCCGAGACCGATCCGCGATCGACCCCGGGGGGCGGCGGACGGCGGGGGGAGGCCGGTCGGGCTCCCTGACGGCGAATGTCTCCAGATACCTCCCGGGCCTTCTTCTGCCCGGGAGCGACGACCAGGGGAGGGTCTCGGGGCCGCCCGGCCCCGGTCCGATCGCCAGGAAATTAGACCACTTCGGCGCCCGATCGCCAAGGGATCCTCCCCGGCCCGACCCCCGATACTTGTTGACACAACCGTCGCGGACGCATAGAATCCGGCCGTCAAATCGAGAGGAGTCGAGGCGACCCGACCGGGAGGCGCGATGGCCGGCGAGGGGCTCCAGCAGGAGTTGAAGAAGCGGTCGCCGTTCGAGGTCGCCGAGCAGGAGGCGATGCTCAACCTGCTGCGGACCGCCGACCGCCTGCACCTGGAGTTCGTCCGCCTGTTCCGCGAACACGGCCTGAGCCCCGCCCAGTACAACGTCCTCCGGATCCTCCGTGGGGAGGGGGGCGAGGGGCTGCCCAGCCTGGAGATCGCCGGGAGGATGATCACCTCGGTCCCCGACATCACCCGGCTGGTCGACCGGCTGGAGGCCGCCGGCTTGGTCCTCCGGGACCGCTCGGCCCGGGATCGCCGGGTGGTCCGGGTCCGGGTCACCCCCCGCGGGGTCGACCTGCTCTCCCGGCTCGACGGCCCGGTGGTCGCGCTGCACCGCCGGCTGCTCGGGCACCTCGACGCCTACGAACTGGGCACCCTGAACGACCTGCTGGTCAAGGCCCGGCGCCCCCCCGACGAGGGCGCCGGAGTGCCGGCCGATGCGTGACCGAGCCAACCCGGCCCCGGGCACGTCGCCCGGGGTCGGATCCCCGTTGGAAGGCCTCTCCCCCAGGCAACCCGCACCCCGGAGCCCCGACCCGATGAACGTGATCGCCCGCTGGTCCTCCCTGATCGCCCTGGCCGGCCTGATGGCCGGCTGCTCCAACCCCGCCGCCGACGTGACCGCCGCCAGGGTCGGCGACGCCCAACCCGTCGCCGAGGCCGACCCGGCCGAGGGCCTGGAACAGCCCCGGGAAATCGCCGGCTCGGAGTCCCCCGATTCCGCCCCCGCCGACGACGCCGCCCCCGATGCCGGCGAGGTCGTGGCCTTCGACGGCTCGGACTCGACGATCGACTTCGTCGGCTCGAAGCTCGTCGGCGGCGGCCACGACGGCGGCTTCAAGGCCTTCACCGGACAGTTCGTCCTGGCGCCCGAGACCGGCGAGGTCAAGTCGGTCTCCACCACCATCGACATGGACTCGATCTGGTCGGACAACGAGAAGCTCACCGGCCACCTCAAGAACGAGGATTTCTTCGAGGTCCCCACCTACCCCGAGGCGGAGTTCGTCTCCACCGCCATCGCCGCCGCCGCCGGCGGGGCCGAGGGGGCGACCCACGAGGTCACCGGCAACCTCACCCTGCACGGCGTGACCAAGTCCGTCACCTTCCCGGCCACCGTGGCCGTCTCCGACTCCGCCGTGACGCTCGACTCCGAGTTCAAGATCGACCGCACCATCTGGGGCATCGTCTACGGCGCCGAGTCGGACGTCCGGGACCGGATCATCAACAAGGACGTGGTCATCCGCCTCGACATCAACGCCTCCCGGGACGCGGCCCCCGCCGACGCCTCCCCCGCCGAGGATGCCGAGTGACCGGCACCGCCCGGTGAGTCGCCCCCCCGTCCCCGTCCGCGACCGATGCATCGGACGGGGACGGGGACGCGCCGGCAGGGCCCCCCGTCCTCGCCGACGGCCCCGGGAGTCCCGCTCCCGGGCCTGGAGGTCCTCTCGGCCACGCCCGTCTCCCATAATCATCCGTCCCGAGCCCTCCGAGATTCACATTTCCTGCCCGCTCGGAGGGTCGCCGGGGGCCGGGACGGGGCGTCTCCCGCGAGGGCCCCGGCCCCGGCCCGATCGCACCGGGGCCGGGGGGCGTCGATCAGGGGGAGACGGGCTCGGGGCTGATCCGGGAATCCTGCCGGATCGTCCAGCGCCGGGGCTCGCCGCCCCCGGCCTCGGGGGCCTCGACCGAGGCGGCGTAGCCGTCGGTCGTCGCCTCGATCCGGAAGGTCGGGAAGGCCGCCGGGTCGATCCCCAGATCCTCGGCCGAGGCGGCCCACCGGCCGTTCTCCTGGCGGTGCACCCGCTGGGCCTCGGAGACGCGGACGAGGAAGTCCCGGGCCGGTCGGCTCGGGTCGGGCTCGAAGGCGACGGTGTCGGGGGCGGCGGCCGAGAACACGACGTCCCCCCAGTAGCCGGGCCGGTGCATGTCGACCACCCCCTGGGGGGACCAGACCCAGTTGTCCTCCCGGGTGTCGGGCACCTTGCGGTATCGGCCGTCGACGACCTGGTGCTGCCACTCGACCCGGGAGAAGTTCACCCGCCAGCGGTCGCCGTCGGGGGGGGGGCAGGGCGTCCGGGCGATCTCCTCCAGCACGCCCCAGGGGAAGGCGAGTTCGAGCGACCAGCCCTCGTCCTCGTCGCCGGGGTCGTTGAGCGTCCCCCGGACGTGGACCGCCGTCACCAGGCCGGGGATCTCCCAGGAGTCCACGGCCGGGCCGCCGTCCCGGTAGGGCTTGACCAGCAGGAGGTCCCAGCCGGTGTTCAGGGCGTTGATCTCGAACTCGCCGTAGAGGTGGTGGTCGCCGTCGGGGTCGAGGAAGACCTCGAAGTCGTTGTCCCGGAAGATCACCGAGTCGTGCCGGGTGAGGGTGCCCCAGACGTGGGGCTCCTCCAGGTCGGCGGCCACGTAGAAGAAGTCGTCGTCCCAGGCCATCTTCGCCCGGGTCCGGAACCGGGGGCGGGGGCGGGCGTCCCCCTCGATGTCGACGAAGGGCTCGGTCCAGGGGATCGCCCGCCAGCCCTCCTCGTCGAGCCGCCCGTCGACGACGATCGGGCCGGGCGCCCGGAAGCAGACATACCCCCGGGCCTCCTCGGTGCGGTACTGCGGGGGAGGCGGGGGCGGGGACGAACCGGGGAGCAGCAGCAGCAGCGGTGCGATCAGCATGGGGATCGGGCCTCCGGGATCGGGATCGGGTCGGGCGGGGAGGATCGTCGAGGATCGGACGACTACAATAGCCGCCGCCCCCCCCCGGGACGACGGCTCACCGGCCAGGGGGACGCCCCCCGATCCGGAGCCCGAGGCCCTCCCGTGGCGATCTACTCCAGCGACCACTTCGCCCTGCCCCTGCCCGACTGGCACCGGTTCCCGATGGCACTCGACGCCGAGTTTCCAGTGTTTTCCCCGGTTTCCCCCATGACACCCGACCGTCTTACCGGCCAAAATGTCATAGGAAATGTCATAGATCGGCGGACGCCAATCATTCCGGGCTGAGGTGTGCGATGCCCGCGAAACCACTCATGCGATGGGATGCCGACCTCCGGAGGTGGTACAAGAACGTCCGAAAGCATCGCTACACGATTTCGTGCAAGCAACTTGCCGAATGGAAGGGCGAACACGTGCCCGAGACCAAGGAGGGGTCCTACCAAGTCGCGAACGAGTGGTGGCGAGAGAAGGATGTCGAGATCGCCGATCGCCCTTATATCGACCCTGTGGTCGAGGAGATGACGCGGCGTCGGGAGCGGTGCTTGAGGCATGGCGATCCAGAGGCGGAACGCTGGGCCGATCGGATTCGTCGTCACGAAGCGACCGAGCCGGGCATGCCACCCCCTGGCGAGGACGCCGATGAACTCAGGCTTCTCCGAACTTGGATCGAGCGAGAGTTCGATGCAGACCTCGGCAACATCCCGATGCCCATCCTCGATTCGATGATCGGGGACGGGCGAATCTGGATGGAACGCTTCCGGCTCGACGCCGCTGAGCAGGGGACGTGGCCGGAGGAGCGGCGAGTCGGGTCGCTGATCGATGCTTACCTCGACATGGAGCGAGACCGGGTTGGCGGCCCGAGCATTCCGCCGGCGGCTACGCCAACACCCAGGGACGACTCAAGCACTTTCGGCAATGGATCGGCGAACGGACTCCGATCGACTCGATCAATGCAGACAGGTGGGAGTCCTACTGGCGATACCTCATCGGCAAGAAATGGTCGAGTGAGTACAAGAAATCAATCCACCGGAGCGCCCGGACTTTCCTCGACTGGCTCGTCGGCAAGGGGGTCATCGATCCCCTCCCGAACCTCAACGATCGCCGGCACCGATTCCAGGACAACCGGCCGGACGATGAGGCTGACATCGACCCGATGCCGATCGACGACTTTCGAAGGCTGATTGAGCACACGAAGGACACGCCGACGGAACTCTATCTCCTGCTCATGGCGAACTGCGGGTTCTATCCCCAGGACATCGCCGACTTGAAGCCGGGAGAAGTACGCTGGGATGCGGGACGGATCGTCCGACGCCGATCCAAGACCAAGCGCGAGAAGCGGCCGCCCCGTGTCGACTACCCGCTCTGGCCGAGGACGCTCGAACTGCTCGGGAGATTTCGCTCATCGTCCCCGGAGCACGTCCTCCTCTCATCGAAGGGCACTGTTCTGGTCGACCGGTGGATGGATGGCAACAAGACCAAGAAGAAGGACAACGTCGCCCTGGCGATCAAGCGTACACGCGACCTGATTGGTGTCTCGCATCCGCCCAAGGCGATCCGGAAGCGTTCCGCTACGCTCATCCGGTCGAACCCCCACTATGCCGACCTGAGGTTCCATTTCCTCGGGCATGCACCACCGACGATCGCCGACGAGCATTATTCGGCAATCGATCAAGGCCGTTTCGATGTGTGCGTGACCTGGCTTGCCGAGTGCTACGGGATCAAATGATGGCCCTTGCACCGAGACTCGACTCGGATGGGCTAAACCATCACGGAGCGGCAGCGGTGCAAGGCCATGTTGATCAGGAGTCTTCTTCCATGAAGCTCTTGAGGAGTCCCGCGAAGAACAGGATGGCGTAAATGGCCATGTAGGTGTCCTCGCTCATGCTCGATCCCGGTCGGCACACTGCCGCTGGAATCGCTCGACATAGCCCTGGGCCACGATGTTCTCGCCCGACATGCGGCCGAAGCCTTGCAGGTCGATGCGGATCGGATTGTCCCGGAGGGCGGCGAAGCCGCCCCCGAGTTCGATGATGCGTGCGATGCCCCTCATGCGTTCCTCTCGTGCTGCTCAAGCTCGGCAAGGATGACCGCGAGTTCCTCGGCCCGGCCGGACTCCAACCACTCCGACTGCGTCGGGGTGTAGCCCGCGAAGTAGCCCTCTTCGACATCGCCCGGCTGGAGGCATAGCCAGAACAGCACGGCGGCGACGCACTCATCGCCGTCGATCACCGCCCCGAGCGGCGGAATGAAATCCGCCGCCTGGAAGATCACCCGGCCCTGGTCGCTGAAGCGATAGGCGAGCAGGGTGTGGGCGAGCCGTCCCGTGCCCGTCGGCTCGTGTGTGTCCCAGAGTTCCAGGGTGAAGCCTAGTGCGGTCTCAAGCGACTTGTTGTGTGATCGGGTCCGATGGCTCGCAGCCGTAGTAGTCGCAGACCCGCTCCACGACCTCGGCCGCCGTCAGCTTCCGCTGCGGCTCGACGAGGGCCCGCTTGCCGTGGACCCGCTTCGGCTCGATGGCGTTGAGCCACGGGGCCTTCACCGGCAGCCGGCAGGCGACGGTCCTTACGCCCCCCTCGGCCTTCGCCCGGCGGTCGTGCGCCTTGATCCGGGACCGGGCCCGCTTGCCGACGTGCCAGGCGGCGTTGTCCCAGACCGGCAGCAGGGCCGTCTTGCCCTCGGCGGCCAGCCGCTCGCGGGCCCACGCGAGGAAGTCCTCGGTCACCTGGCTGACCGGCCGGCCCCGGACGAACCGCAGCAGCATCCCCCCGGTCTCGCCGCGCAGCAGGCCGTAGCAGGCCGGCGCCTCGGGGTCGGTGTCGGTGTCGGCGGCGTCGGCGGCCGGCTCGTGCAGCCGCAGCGGCTCGCCGCCGGCCCAGGCGTGCAGGCCCGGCCGGGCCAGGCGGCTCCACCAGACCTCGCCCTGGAAGCCGAGCACCCAGCCCGGATGGGCCTCCGCCAGGCGGATCAGGCGGTCGCGTGCCCCTGCTATGAGGCCGGTTGTCAAGGGGCGAGATGCGGAGCCCGAGGCGTGGGAGGATCGGCCTGCTCTTCGTGCTCGGGGCACGGGTTAGGGTCTGCGATCGCGAACGAGGGCCGCCCTCTTCTTCCGCGGGCCTCAGCCCGCCGGGGGCGCGACGCGGTCACCTCACTCGCAGATCCTCACTGGCTCGGGGTCGTCCTGCCCCACTCGACGGTCGCTCGGGCAGGGGTCGCGGCCGCGAACCGGGCCGCTCCGGGGTTGCCGGGGCCGGGCCGGGCCGCCAGGCGGCCGCCCGGTAGGGCTCACCGCTGAGGCTCAGCCGCCACAGCAGGATCGCCAGACGTCGGGCCATCCCCGCGATGGCCTTCTTGCCGTTGCCGGTCGTGGCGACCAGCCGGCGGTATCGCGCCTTCGCCGCCTCATCGCCGGCGACCCACCTCCGGGCCGCCTCGACGAGCGCCGTCCGCAGCCGGGCGTTGCCCGACTTCAGCCGCCGCCCCTCGCGGCGCGTCGGGCCGCCCTGCGAGACCTGCGGCGCCAGCCCGATCACCCGCGCCACCTGGCCGCCGTCGCGGAACCGGGCCGGGTCGTGCAGCTCGACGCGGGAGGTCATCGCCGTGATCGGCCCCACCCCGGGCGCCGTCCGCGGCGTCGCGACCGCCTCGCGATGGCGGCCCGCCCCGGCCGACTCCTCCAGGCGTCGGGGGGCGCGGGCCACCCGCTCCCGATCATGCTGCCGCTCGTCGAGCATCACGTCCGGGCGGAGCCGCGGCTCGGGGGTCAGCTCCAGCCGGCGAGGGGCGTCGACCGACGCGGCCGTCCAGCGGGTCAGCCCCGCCGGCTCGGCGATGCCATGCTGGAGGAGGAACGCCTTGACCTGTTGCTGGGCCGCGCGGAGCTTGCGGGCCAGCTGCTCACGCAGCCGCAGGACCCGGCGGTCGGCTCCCTCCCGCTCCTCGGGGACGCGCACGGGTTGGAGCGGCCCCTTCCGGGCGAAGACGGCCAGCTTGCGGCGGTCGAGCCGGTCGCTCTCGGCCTCGGGGCCCGGCATGGTGGGGGTCTTCGGCGGGGCGATCACCCCGGCTCGCAGCCCGGAGGACCTGAGCCGTCGGGCCAGCGTGAAGCCGGTCGGACCGGCCTCGTAGACGACCCGGGCGACTTGCGAGCCGATGGGCTTGGGCCGCTCGCTGAGCGACTCGGGGTCGGCGGGCGGGGTCCGGGAGGCGACGAGGCCCCGCAGGTCGGTGACGACGGCGACGTGGTGGCTGGCCTTGTGGACGTCGACGCCGACGTGGGCCGTCTCGCCGGAGTCGAGGCGGGGCGTCGAGGACGTCGAGGAGTTCGGGCGGACGAAGCGGACCTTCTTCTTGGTGGTGGTGGTCATGGCCGAGGTCTCCGGGAAGGGGACGAGCGTGTCACTCGCTCAAGCCTGCCTCCCGAACGGCTCCGGCCTTCATGCTCTCTCCTTGCGCAGATATGAGGGGCCGGGGCTGGTGATCCAGTCCTCGGCCCGTCTCCAGCCGACGCCGAGGCGCTCCAGGGCCTGGCGGATCGCCTCCCCGCTGACGAGCCGGGCGGTGAGGCCCTCGGCGAAGGCCGCCCCGGCGGCCGGCTCCGGGGTCCACAACGAGGTCGGCTCGCCGAAGTCGCGGGGGCTGCGGTGCAGCAGGGCCCGCGGCCGCTCGCACCCGGCGTCGTCGATCCCGGGGCGGGCCGACGCGGGGCGGTGGGACTTCTCGCGCAGGCAGTCGGTGCCCTCGGCGGCGAAGGCCCGCAGGGCGTTGCGGGCGGTCTGGGACGGGCGGCCACACCGGGGGGCGATCTGCGAGGGCTTGAGGCCCTCGGCGCTGGCCGCCAGGATCCGGCAGCGGCGCAGGGTGAAGGCCGAGGGCGAGCGGAGGCCGGCCCGGATCGCCTGATGCTCGTCGGGGGTCAGCGGTCGGACGAAGAGAGGTGGGTCTATACCACTCCTACGACGATCGGCCCGCAAAGGATCATCCTTGGTCCTGCACTAGGCGTCGCCAGGTGCGTATCTTCTCCGGGAAGCGTCTCATCGGAGTGCTCCTCGTCGTCGAATCGGTGATGTCGGAAGGATGCGGAGCAGGGGCGGCGGGCATTGGCTAACCGCCCTTCCTCTCGCTTTCTCCCCCGTCCGGGCGTAGAAGCCGGTTGTCCCGCTCGGCCGGCTCCGAGGTCGAGGCAGAACAGAGGGAGGGCGAGCGATGCGGAAGGTTACCTTCGGCGGGGCCAACAGCCTGGACAACTTCCTCGCCCGCCCCGACCACTCCGTGGATTGGCTGCTCTGGGGCGAGGAGGTGGCGGCGGTCATGGCCGACTACTGGAAGACGATCGATACCGTCCTGATGGGGCGGAAGACGTACGAGGTGGCCGCCAGGAGTGGCCAGGGGGCCGGACACCCGAACGTGGCGACGTATGTGTTCTCGCGGACGCTCCCGGAGGGCTCGCACGGGGGCATCACCGTCATCAGACAGGACGCGGCCGAGTTCGTCCGCATTCTGAAGGGCCGGGACGGCGGGGATATCTGCCTGATGGGTGGCGGGGAACTGGCCCGATCGCTCTTCGAGGCGAGACTGATTGACGAGATCGGCTTCAACATCCACCCGGTGCTCCTCGGCTCGGGCATCCCGCTCTTCCAACCGATGAGCCGTCAGATCGACCTGGAGCTACGCGAGTGCCGGGCGTTCAAGAACGGGTGCGTCTACGTCACGTACCGGGTCAAGGACTGAGGCTCACGCCGTCCTGCCGCTGACCTGATGGGTCGCTCGCGTTCCCTGGCCTGGAACATCCATCAGGCGGATGCGACGCGGCGAATGGCCCCGTTCCTCGTCGAAGCGGGCATAGAGATCGGCTTCGTCGTCGCCGTAGTCCCCGAAGACGCTGACCACGCCGCTCGTATGCGTGATCAATACCTCGCGGGCACCTCCTCCGATCATACGGGATTGCCTGGATAACTAACCATTGAGGGCGACCGCCCAGTGGAAGCCGACCGCCCCGCGGACGACCTCGGGGTGGTCGATCAGCCAGCGGCATCGACCGATCAAGGGGCGCTCCAACGCTTCCAGGTCGTCGAAGCCCTCGTTGGCCACCACCGCGCGCAGCGGCGGCCAGAGCGGCTCGGCCGGCTGCAAGTCCGGCGTGCGGGGCGGCAGCCGGTGCCGCACCACGTCCGGCGGCACCGCCAGGCGCCTGGCCACGTGCCAGCCGGCGTTGTCGACCGGCACCACCAGCAGCCTCTCGCCCGCGGGGCCCGCCCACCGGGCGAACTCGCCGAGCGCTGCGGCCATCCGGTCGGTATCCGCCGCCGGCAGGATCGGCTCCAGGTCGCGGCCGCTGGCCGGGTGGACGAAGCCGTAGACGTAGAGCCACTGACACCCGGTGCGGCCGTTGGCCGTCGGTCGTCGCCCCTTGACGGCCCAGACCCGCCGGGCGACGGGCTTGAGCCCCGGCCGGGCCTCGTCCTCGGCCCACAGCTCGGCGGCCTTGCCCGGGTGCTCGGGCCTCAGCCCGGCCAGCCGGTCGGCCAGGTCGCCTTTGCCACCTCCGCTGCTCGTCGGCCGTCGCCGCCCCCGGGTCGCGGGGCCGGGGGACCTGGAGGCTCAGGCCCAGGCGCCGCAGCCGGCGCCAGCCGGCCTCGACGCGGACGGCCACGCCCCACCGGTCGCGGACGTAGGCGGCCACCTTCGGCCCGGCCCACAGCCCGCCGTCGTCGGGGCGGCCCTGCAACGCCTCGAACAGGACGGCCTGCTGCTCGTCCGGGGGCTTATGCCGGCCGCCGTCGCGGGCGGCCCGGCGGTCGGCCCGGCCGGCGGGCCCCTGGGCGTCCCACCGCTTCAGGATGGCCCGGACCCAGGCGGGGGTGAGGCCGACCCGGGCGGCCACCGCGGCGGGGGCGGGCGGGTCGGCGGTGCGGGTCAGCAGCCGGAGGACCTGCCCGTGGGTCTTCTCGACGCCGGAACGGCAGGCGCGGTAGCGGCGGGCGATCTCGCCGGGGTCCAGGAGCGGGGCGATCGGCAGTCGGTCGCGGGCCATGGTGCTGCCCTCCATGCGGGCGATCCCCGCATGAAGGATAGCGATCCAGGCAATTCCGTATCAGACCGACGACGGCCAAGATCGGGACGAGGTCGTATGGCACGAGCACGCTCCCGACCTTCTCCTTGCCGCCGATGGTGCCGCCGTACCAGGGTTCCGGGAAGCTCATGTCCGCGAGGCCGAGCGTCTCGCAAATGAGGCGGCGTCCGTCCTCGTTGATGTCGCAGAGGACGCGGAGGCCGAGCCGGCAGGCTTCGCCGGTGAGGAACTGGATGCCGAAGGGTTTGAGGTCGGCGATGGTGCGGATGGTCTTGGCCACGGATACGCTCCTGTTGATCGAAGTTGATGGGCCTGAAACGAAACGGAGGCGAGCACTTGCCCGCCCCCTGCTCCGCCCTCCGGCTCGCGGCGAGTCCGCGAGTCCGCGAGTCCGCGAGTCCGCGAGTCCGGAGGATGGTCACGATTGCTCGTCCCGTCGGAATTCCCCGACACGAGCCGGACTCACGAACTCAACCCGAGTCGGGTCAGTTGACGCTCGGTGAGCCTCGATGGAGGAGCCGGCCGCAATACCGGCCGATCCGCAGCCCGGCGTTGTGCTGGGGAACCGGCTTCAACACCTTGACCGCCTCCGTGAAGGCGTTGTTCAACGCCCAGAGCGACCGATCAGGGAACTTCTCTCGCTGCCCGTCATCGTCGAAGTAGAGCCTTCCCACGGTCGGGAGCAGACGCAGCGGCATCACGGGAGACCGGCCGGCGAAGGCGTCGAAGAGCAGTTCCTTCGCCCGCCCATCGGTCAGGGAGAAGTCCCTCATCCGGTCGAGGTCGAGACGGAATGTCCCGGCCCGTTCGAGGAACTGGTCGATCGCCTCGGGGACGACAGCGGCCAGGTCGAGGCGGGACGTGTGTTTCTTCTTCAGGACGACCGAGCCGGACGACCCGCTGAAGGCCATGTTGTCGCAGACGAAGACCCTCGCGGCGGCGACGGCCTGGATGGACATGGATGGCTCAAGGGGCCGAGGCGGTGCTCGGCCTCTTGACGATCGTCCCCGGCGGTGGTTCCTTCGAGGAGAGGGCCCAAGTTGACCGGGAGGACCGCCGATGGACTTCCCCCTGATCGACCTGATGGACGCGCACGCCTGCTACGAGCGGCTCGTCGCCCTGCTTCACCCCGACGGGCTGGCCTGCCCCCGCTGCGGCGCTGCCGACCGCCTCGGCATCCACCGCCGGCATCGCGACCCGGTGATCGATTACCAGTGCGGCCACTGCCGCCGCGTCTTCAACGCCTTCACCGGCACGCCCTTGCAGGGCATCCGCCGGCCGCCGGCCCAGCTGCTGCTGATCCTCCGGGGCATCGCCGACGCGGCCCCCGCGGCCCAGATGGCGCGCGAGCTGGGCTGCGACCGCAAGCACCTGCTCGAGCTGCGGCACCGGCTGCAGGGCAACGCCCTGCTCCGCATGGACCGCAACCCGCTGGGCGACGCGGTGGTCGAGGCCGACGAGGCGTACGTCAACGCGGGGGAAAAAAGGGATCCGGCACCCCGACCCGGCCGACCCGCCGCGGCGGCGGGCCAATCGCCGCCGCGGCCACGGAACCTTCGCCAACGACCGGCCGCCAGTGGCCGGCATCGTCGGCAGGGAGTCGGGTGAGGTGCGCCTGGAGGTCCTCGGGCCGTCCGGCGGGGCGGAGCTGGAGGAGGTCGTCGACGACAGCTGCCTGGAGGGGGCGACGGTCAACACCGACGAGTGGCGGGGCTACAGCCGCGTGGGGGGCCACCACGGGCGGGTCCATGTGACGGTCGACCACTCGGGCCCGAAGGGGACGTGGGCGTTGGACCTCGACGGCGACGGCATCCGCGAAGTGCATTGCAATACGCAGGAGGGCCTGTGGACGGGCCTGCGGATCTTCCTGAGCCGGTTCCGGGGCGTGAGCAAGTGGTACCTGGCCCAGTACGTGGCGATGTTCCAGTGGTCCCACAACATCAAGCAGGTCACCGATGAGTTCCTGAGAATCCTTCTCGGTATGGGGCCGAGCACCAGCTCGGCCCCATGAGCCGACATGGATTTGTCGTTGGCCCCCCGGAGGCCGAGGGCCATGCCGAAGTCCGGCGTGTCGAGGCCGTTGACCCTCAAGTCCATGACGCCGAAGAGCTTGGCGTCGTCGCGGCCCATCGTGGCGTATTCGTCGCGGACGACCTCGACGCCTTGCGCGTTGAGCCCCCCGATCAACTCGGCGACGAGTTCGGCATGCGGGACGGGTTTCCACGACCGGGTCGGTGACGGGGTCTGCAGGCCGGCGAGTCCGTCTCGGGTGCGACGGATGCCGCCACAATGGACGATGAGCGAAGCTTTGCTGGACATGGCTGTCACTCCGATGACAATGGGTCTGGAGATCGAGAGAAGGGCTCGTTCCCTTGCCCGGCGGATACGCCCGCCGGAGAATCGCGGCATCAACCCGAAGGAGATGCACCATGCGACGTTGTGTTCCGCTGCTCATGGCGGTGATCACCCTCTCCGCCGCGTCGTCGGCCTTGGCCGATGACGAGGCGATGGAGGCGGCACGCTCGGTCGCCGAGGGCTATGCCAAGGCCGTCAACGAGCGGGACGCGGAGGCCGTGGCCGCGTTCTACGTCCCCGACGCCGACCGGGTCGTGGTCGCGGGGGTCGAGGTCGTCGACCGATCCGAGGGCCGCGACTCGATCGCGGGGCACTTCCGCCGGCTGTTCGAGGGAAACGAGGCCCTCCCGCTCGACAGCGAAGTCGAGTCCGCCCGGCTCGTCGCACCGGCGACCCTGGCCTACGAGCTATTTTGGGAATTGACGGGCCTACCCTCCGGCGAGCCGATGCGGGGCCGCTCGATCATCGTGGCCAGCGAGCGGGAAGGCCGGTGGCAGAACGTCACGGACTACGTGTTGATCCCCGTGCGGCCGGGATAGCGGCCGGCTCAGCCGGGGTCGAGGCCACGCTCGTATCGATCCTGGGCTTCCGCCTCCTCGGCCGCCTGGTCGATGACGTGATCCGGCACCGGGCCGTCGTCGTGGAAGTCGTCGTTGTTCGCCGCCGCCCAGCGGCGGTCTTCGTCGTCGGGTGGCTCGAAGGGGCCGGCGTCGGCGGGGACGTAGCGATACGCATCCGTCCACGGGGGCAAGTCTTTGGCCGACCAATAGGTCGGTCTATGGTTCTCGGGCATGGGTTCTTCCCGCCGCATGGCGGCCATTTGTCAGGGGCAACTCGCGGTTTGATAAAAGAACAAGCCCGCGATCCCCTTTGCCGGGAACGCGGGCCATACGCGTACACGCACGCGAATGCAAATGAACGCCACCGCCCCGGCCATCAGGCCGGGGCGATGCATTGTCCGCCGTCCTGCGGACGGACGGAGAAACCGATCCATTCCCCCGTCGGGGCACAAGGAGATCGGGGGATCGACTCTCGCCGATCCCCCGATAGATGACTCTCAGGCCGCCTCGCTCTGCTGATTCGCCCCCTCGATGCTCCGGAGCATCAGGCCCAAAACCTCGTGCAGCTTCCGCATCGCCTCATAGTACTACTCCGTTGGGTTCTACGGAACGATCGAGGCGGTTTGTTCGTACCGTGAGGTATGAGCAAGACCTACACCCCCGAACTTCCCCCCGACGTCCTGCAACGCCTCGACGCCTACGCCGCCCGGTTCCGGCCCGACTTCGCCCGCGCCCGGCAGGCCGCCTGGGCCCACGTCTATCTCCACGGCCTGCTCATCGACGGCGAACGCAAGAGCATCGAGCCCCTCTCCCGACGCGTCGCCCTGCCCGCCGGCCTGGACGTCGCCGACCCCGAGCAGGCCCTGCAGCAGTTCGTCAACCAGGCCGCCTGGGACGAGCGGGATGTCTGGAGGCGCCATCGCGCCGTCATGGCCGAGGCCTTCGCCTCGCCGAGGGGCATCTTCGTCTTCGACGACACCAGCTTCCCCGAGCAGGGCAAGCACTCCGTCGGGGTCCAGCGGCAGTATTGCGGCGCGTTGGGCAAGCGGGCCAACTGCCAGGTGGCCCCCTCGGTCCGCTACGTCAGCCCCGAGGGCCACTGCCCGCTGGCGATGCGGCTCTACCTGCCGGGACGCTGGCTGGGCGACGAGGAGCGGCTCGACGAGGCCGGCGTACCCGAGCCCGAACGCCGCCCGCTGAGCAAGGGGCAGATCGCCCTGGAGTTGCTCGACCGGGTGCGTGCCGAGGGCCTGCCGGGCCGCTTCGTCGTGGCCGACGCCGGCTACGGCGTCTCGGGCGACTTCCGCGACGGCCTGGAGCAGCGGCGGCTGCGGTACATCGTCGGGGTCACCGACGAGCTGGTCGGCTTCACCGCGCCGCCGAGTTGGGAGGAGCCGAAGGCCGGCACGGGCGGCCGACCGCGCAAGCGGCATCGCCTGGCCGAGGGCGCGCCGCGGCCGATGAACTTGAAGGAATTGGCCGCGAGGACGCCGCGGCACAAGGGGACGTGGCGTGAGGGGACCAAGGGCAAGCTGTCGGGTCGCTTCGCCTGGCTTCGGGTCTGGCCGGCGTCCGGCTGGGCCACCGGCGAGTGCGTCGGGGCAGAGCCGGTGCGGTTGTTGATCGAGGAGCAGGCCGACGGGAAGATCAAGTATGCCGTCAGCAACTTGCCGCCACGGACTAGTGGGCCGTCAATCTTCATTTGACCGGTAGCGTAGGGTCCTGTCTTGATGAGGTTTGGCGAAGGCACGAACCTCATGAACCAGGAGCATCGCGATGGACAAGTACCGGGTCACCCTGACCGAGGAGGAGCGGGCTGAGTTGCAGCACCTGGTCTCCACCGGCAAGGCTGCCGCCCGCAAGCTGGCCCATGCCCGTATCCTCCTCCTGGCCGATACCAGAGCCGGCCAAGAGCACTCGGATGAGCGGATCGCCGACGCACTTGGGGTCAGCCTACGAACCATCGCCCGGGTCCGTCAGCGGTTCGTCATCGACGGCGTTCAGGCGGCCATCAGTCGGGGTCCCCAGCCGCCACGACCGGACAAGATCAAGATCAAGGGGGACATCGAGCAGCGGTTGGTCCGACTGGCGTGCAGCGATCCGCCGCAGGGCCGATGCCACTGGACGCCGCAACTGCTGGCCGACGAACTGGTCGTCCTGGGCCTGGCCGAGTCGATCAGCACCGAGACCGTCCGCCAGGCTCTCAAAAGAACGACATCAAGCCCTGGATCGTCGAGACCCGGTGCATCCCGCCCGAGGCCGACGCCGAGTACGTCTGGCGGATGGAGGACGTGATCCAGGTCCACCTGCGGCCCTACGACCCGAGGTTCCCGGTCGCCTGCTTCGACGAGGCGTGCAAGCAACTCTTCGGCGAGGTGCGGCCACCCAGGCGGTGCCGCTCGGGCCGACCGGCTCAGGTGGACTACGAGTACGAGCGGGAGGGCGTCTGCCACCAGTTGATGATGTGCGAGCCGCTGCGGGGCTGGCGTCATGTCAAGGTGACCGGACGCCGGACCCGGCGGGACTACGCCGGCTGCATCCGGGACCTGGTGGAGGTGCACTACCCCCGAGCGGAGAAGGTCCTGCTGGTGCAGGACAACTTGAATACGCACGACGGGGCGAGCCCCTACGAGGCGTTCTCGCCGGAGGTGGCACGTCGGCTCCTGGACCGGATCGAGTTCCACTACACACCCAAGCACGGCAGTTGGCTGAACATGGCCGAGACGGAGATCAGCGTCATGAACCAGCAATGCCTGGATCGCCGGCTGGAGGGTCCGGCCAAGCTGGCGGCGGAGGTGGCGGCCTGGGAACACCGGCGGAATGTGAGGAGAGCCCGAATCCACTGGACCTTCACACTGGCCGCCGCTCGCCGGAAGCTGCGGAAGCTTTACCCGTCAATTGAAGATTGACGGCCCACTAGCCGGATCAAGGCGGTGCGGCTCTGGAAGAGCCGCTGGCCGGTGGAGACGTGCCAAGCAGACTGCACCTCAAGCGACCGGTGGTGCAGCACCCCCGGCGGCGGTTACGATCAGCGCCGCCGCGCTGCTTGAGCTGGCGGCGTGGTGCCGACATCACCTGACCTCGGCATCGGGAGACATCGCATGTCCGTCGCCCCCCGTCACAACGCTCCCCCCCGCGCCTGACGACGGCGCCCTGCCCACCGCCGACGGTCGCACCGACGATCTGGGCCCGCCTGCCGGCCGACCGGCAGCGACAGCTCCGCGACCTGCTCGGCCAACTCCTCGCCAGGCTCCTGGCGGCCACCCGAAGCGAGGAGGCCGGCCATGAGTGACGCAACCCGCTCGCCCAAGCTCCGGCCCTGGCATCTCGACCGGGCGGCCTTCGTCTACGTCCGCCAATCCACACCCCAGCAGGTGCTCGACCACCGCGAGTCCACCGACCGGCAGTACGCCCTGGCCGACCGCGCCGTCGCCCTCGGGTGGCCACGGGACCGCGTCACCACGATCGACGACGACCTGGGCAAGAGCGGCCAGTCGATCGAGGGCCGGCCCGGGTTCCAGCGGCTGCTGGCCGAGGTGGCGCTCGACAACGTCGGGCTGATCCTCGGCCTGGAGATGAGCCGGCTGGCCCGGTCCAACCGCGACTGGCACCAGCTGCTCGAGCTCTGCGCCCGCTTCCGCGTGCTCCTGGCCGACGCCGACGCCGTCTACGACCCGGCCGACCACAACGACAGGCTCCTGCTGGGCCTGCACGGCATGTTGAACGAGGCAGAACTTCATGTCATCAAGGAGCGGATGTGCCAGGGCCGGCTCAACAAGGCCCGCCGGGGCGAGCCGATGGGCTCCCCGCCGCTGGGCTACGTACGCCTCGCCTCGGGCGAGTGGGCGATCGACCCCGACGAGCAGGTCCAGGCGACCGTGCGGCTGATCTTCGACCGGTTCGACCGCGAGGGTACCCTGCACGGCCTGCTCCGCTACCTGGTCCACCACGGGGTCCGCATCCCGATCCGACCCCGCCACGGCCCCAACCGCGGCGGGTTGGAGTGGCGGCGGCCGAACCGCCCGACGCTGTCGAACGTCCTGCACCACCCGGCCTACGCCGGTGCCTACCGGTTCGGCCACCGGGAGGTCGACCCGCGGCGCAAGCGGCCCGGGCGGCCCGACACCGGCAAGCTGGTCCGCCGCCCGGAGGAGTGCCTGGTGCTGATCCGCGACCGGCTGCCGGCCTACATCACCTGGGAGCGGTTCTGTGACAACCAGGAGCGGCTGGAGGCCAACCGGGCCCGCCGGGACCGCCCCGGCGCGCCGCGGCAGGGGGCCTCGCTGCTGGCCGGACTCCTGCGGTGCGGGCGGTGCGGCCGGCGGATGCTCGTGCGGTACTCGGGGGCGACGGGCCGGTACAGCTACACCTGTGCCCGCGGGGCGGCCGACCACGCCGAGCCGATCTGCCAGAGCCTCTCCGGGCCGGCGCTCGACGGGCTGGTCGCCGGCCGGGTCCTGGCGGCGGTGGAGCCGGCGGCGCTGGAGGCGAGCTTGGCGGCGGTGGCCGAGGTCGAGCGCGAGCGGTCCGAGCTGGCCCGGCACTGGCGGCTCCGCCTCGAACGCGCCGGCTGCGAGGCCGACCGCGCGGCCCGGCAGTACCAGGCCTGCGAGCCGGAGAATCGCCTGGTCGGCCGCGAGTTGGAGCGGCGCTGGGAGGAGGCGTTGAGGGCGCAGCGGCGCCTCGAGGACGAGCACGAGCGGTGGCGGGGGTCGGCCCCCGGTCGGCTCTCACCGGACGACGAGCGGACGATCCGGTCGCTGGCCGGCGACTTGCCGGCGGTGTGGCAGGCGACGACGACGACGCCCGCCGAGCGGCAGCGGATCGCCCGACTCCTGATTGACCACGTGTCCGTCACCGTGGACAAGGCGAGCGAGCGGGTCGATGTGACGCTCCACTGGTCCGGCGGCATGACCGAGTCGCACGCCATGTCCCGGCCGGTGAAGCGGTACGACCTCCTGGCCGACTACCCCCGACTGGTCGAGCGACTGCGGGGATGGCGCGCCGAGCGGCTCAGCCCGGCGGCGATGGCCGAGCGGCTCAACGTCGAGGGGTTCCGTCCCCCGAAGCGGGCCGAGCGGTTCACGCGGGGGATGGTGCAACGGCTGCTCTGGCACCTGGGGCTGGCCCGCACGCCCTTCGGCAGCCCGGCCGGCCTCGGCCGCGACGAATACCGGCCGTCGTCGCTGGCGCGTCGGCTGGGGGTGTCGCGAGACACGGTGCGGCGATGGGTGCGGGTCGGGTGGTTGACGGCGCATCGCGACGCCCAGGGCCACCACGTGATCTGGGCCGACGGGTCCGAGCTGCGGCGGCTGCGCGAGCTCCGCCGGCTGCCGCGGACGTGGGCGAACAAGGGGCGGCTTGCCGAACTGACCAGACCGAGGCCGCGCCCGGGACGGTAGAGTGAGGGCGGCCCGGCTCAGGGCGAGCCGGGCCGCCCCATCGCGCTCTTGGAGGGCATTATGGCTGGAACATCGAGCAGGGCTACCAGCAGATGAAGGAGGAGTTGGGCCTGGATCACTTCGAGGGCCGCTCCTGGCGGGGCTTCCACCACCACGCCTGCCTGGTGATGCTGGCCTACGGCTTCCTGGCATCGGAACAGCGACGAGCCCGTCGGGAGCGATCCCGGCCGGGCAAAGAGGGGGGCGCCGAGGTCCGGTGATCACGCTGCCGTCGATCCGGCGGGCGTTGCAGCGGCTGCTGGCCCCGATCTGCCGGCATGATTGCCCCTACTGTCGGGGGCTCACCGATTCGCCACCCCAGATACTAACGGAGTAGTATTAGTAACTATCTCAATAGCGTCATGCGGCCCTGATCCGGTGGAGCCTCCGGTACCAGAGCAGGCCGCAGGCCGGTTGGATCAGGCCGAGGGAGTTCTCCTCATGCTCGTCGTAGCGGACCAGCAGCCCCCGACACTTCGACAGCCAGGCCAGCGTCCGCTCCACCACCCAGCGGCGGGCCTTCCGCCGGCCCGGCCGCCGCTCCGGGCGGGGTCCGCCACGGGCCGGACGGATGTGGGGGACATACCCATGCCCCTCGGCCACCCCACGAGCCGGTCCGTTGTCATACCCGGCGTCCAGGCACAGGTGCTGCTCGACCTGCTCGGGGTCGGGCCGCTCGGTCACCACCGCACGGATCGTCGCCTCCAGCAGCGTGAAGTCCGGGGCGTTGGCCCCGGCGATGACCACGCCCAGCGGCCCGCCGTCGCCCTCGACCAGCAGGCCCTGCTTGGTCCCCGGCTTGGCCCGGTCGGTCGGGTCGGGGCCCGTCTGTTTCCCCCCCGAACCGGGCCTTGCCCGGCCGCCCGTCGGCCGCCTGCCACCGCCATTGGACCTCGCCCAGCTCGTCGCACTCCTCGACCAGCAGGGCCCGGATCCGCTCGAAGACGCCGTGGCGGCACCGCCGCTGGGACCAGCGGTGCACCGGGCTGTCGTCGCCATACTCCCTGGGCAGCGTGTGCCACTGGCAGCCGCTGCGGGGGCGGGAGATGATGCCGTCGAAGGCCGCCCGCCAGTCGATCCGGCCCCGGCCGCCGTGCTCCTCGGGCGGCGGCGGGGCGTCTTCGAGCAGGATCGGCTCGATCCGCTCCCAGAGGGCGTCGGGCACCTCCCAGATGGTCTCCAGCGGCTTGACCCCTCGACTCTTCCGTCCCATGGCTGCGTCTCCTGAGGTGATCGCCCCGCCCCCTCAAGGTACGCAGCCGGTTCGGGTTAGGTTCCGAGATAGTTTCTAATACTACTCCGTTAGCCACTACGAACCAGCCCCGGGGTCTTGTTCGTACCAGGTGGTATGAGCAAGACCTACACCCCCGAACTCGACCCCGAGGCCCTCTCACGCCTCGACGCCTACGCCGCCCGCTTCCGCGACGCCTTCGCCCTCGATCGGCCCGCCCGCTGGTGCCCGGTCTATCTCCGCGGCCTGATCACCGACGGCGAGCGCAAGAGCATCGAGCCGCTCTCCCGACGCGTCCCCCTGCCGCCCGAGCTGGCCGTCAAGGACCCCGAGCAGGCGCTGCAGCAGTTCGTCAGCCAGAGCCCCTGGGACGAGCAGGCGGCCTGGAAGCGCTACAGGGCCGTCATGGCCGAGTGCTTCGCCGACCCGGCCGGCATCTTCGTCATCGACGACACGACCTTCCCCAAGCAGGGCAAGCACTCCGTCGGGGTGCAGCGTCAGCACTGCGGCGCGCTGGGCAAGAAGGCCAACTGCCAGTGCGCCGTCTCGGTGCACTACGTCAGCCCGAAGGGGCACTGCCCGCTCGACCTGCGGCTGTACCTGCCGGAGAGCTGGCTGGGGGACGAGGCGCGCCTCGACCGGGCGGGCGTGCCCGAGCCGGAGCGGCGGATGCTGACCAAGGGGCAGATCGCCTTGGAGCTGCTGGACCGGGTCCGTGGCGAGGGGCTGCCGGGGCAGCTGGTGCTGGCCGACGCCGGCTACGGCGTCTCCGGGCCGTCCCGCGCCGGCCTGGCCGAGCGTGGCCTGCACTATATCGTCGGCGTCACCGACGAGTTGGTGGTCTTCACCGAGGAGCCCCGGTGGATCGAGCCGACGGCCGCGACGGGCGGCCGCCCGCAGAAGCGGCCCCGCCTGGCCGAGGGATCCCCCCGGCCGGTCAGCCTGAGGGAGCTGGCCTCGCGGACGCCGCGGCGGAAGGTCACCTGGCGCGAAGGGACGAAGGGCCCGATGTCGGGCCGCTTCGCCTGGCTGCGGGTCTGGCCGGGGCACGGCTGGGCCACCGGCGACTGTGCCGGCGAGGAGCCGCTCTGGCTGCTGATCGAGGAGCAGGCCGACGGCAAGCTCAAGTACGCCTTCAGCGACCTGCCGGCGGGCACCAGCCGCCTGCGGGCAGTGCGGCTGTGGCGGAGCCGCTGGCCGGTGGAGCAGGGCTACCAGCAGATGAAGGAGGAACTCGGGCTGGACCACTTCGAGGGCCGCTCCTGGCGCGGGTTCCACCACCACGCCTGCCTGGTGATGCTGGCCTACGGCTTCCTGGCACTCGAGCAGCGGCGAGCCCGCCGGGGTCGACCCCGGCCGGGCAAAAGGGGGGGCGCCGAGGTCCGGTGATCACGCTGCCGTCGATCCGCCGGGCCCTGCAACGCCTGCTGGCCCCGATCTGCCGGCACGACTGCCCCTACTGCCGGGGACTCGTCGACCCACCTCCCGAGCAACTAACGGAGTAGTACTAAGGGAAGTTCGATCTCTGCCTGCGTTGGTATCATGGGGCCGAGGGATTGGCTTCGACGACGTTCGAACCTCCGAGTGCCCGGTTGCATCCAAGCGGGCCAATTCTACGCGGTTCGAGACCGACAAGCCAGAATCCGCCACGATCCTCCCCGATCTCAGGATGAGCCTGCGAGACGCCTCTCCTCTCTTGTAGAGACGAGTCGAACGATCGTCCCGCAGAAAAGAGCCAAGAGCAAAGCGATCAGGCAGTGCCCGATCCGGCGGAACGGCTCCAGCGTCGGCACCGTCCAGATGATGGTCGCCGTGTTCTCCCCGTCCTCGTCGAATACGAGCCGGACGTCAATCGCCTCGGGATGGATCTCCGCAAACGCGGAGTAGGATTCGCCGAACGCGGATCGCGGGATGAGCGTGCGGGCAACCTGCGGGACGCGGATCGCGGGGTGCATTCGGCCCAGCACCTTTGACGTGGGGAGATTCGGCTCGACCCACTGTTCGCTGGCGGTCGCCAGATTGACCCCGCCGGCGAGGATGAAGCCGAGCGAGAGGCGACGCGTGAGGCCACGGGTCGTCAGCGAGCCTACGACGCCCAAGGCGAGGACGACCAAGTCGCCCACGAATCCTTTGCATGTCGGTGCCCAGCGACGCCGACTCCGCCCCCGATGAGGTCGACGGCTCAGCGGCCCCGCTTCGGCCAGCAGTGACAGGGGTCGCGGCGTCGGCGAAGACGGTGGCCTCCAGGTCATCATCCAGTCCGGGAGGGTCGTCGGCTGGAACATCGCTCCCTCATGCTCCCGCCGATCGAGCGTACACAGCCGGACAAGCTGGTTCTCAATGCAGCCGCCTTGCGGGACAATGAGGATGAACGCCGCCGACCTGGACGATGCGGAGAGACGGCCATGGCGATCGATCTCGGCTTCACACCGCAACAGAACTTGGCCTTGCGACTCCTGCTTGGCAAGCCCCTGACCCATCCTGACGTCACGGTGCTCGGCAGTATCTGGAACGAGGTGGCGAACGCAGGCGAAGTCGGGGAGCTTCGGGAGCACCGGGATTATGAGACCGCCAAGAGATTCTTCAATAATCATCGAAAACGGTTCTGGAAGGCAGTGCGTCGGGATGCGTTCGCCAAATCCCTCATCGCCGCTTGCGGTGCGGTCTTCCGTGACGAGGAGGGCGGCGAGGGAGCGAACGATACCGCCCCGATCATCAGGTTGGCCTCCGGCTACAAGACCCTCCAAGGCAAGGACATGATCTTCCTGGACATCGACCACGAGGCCGAGAAGCGATCCCAGCCCGAGCTTGCCCTGGAGCCGACGAACTTGCGGATCATCTTCTCCCGCGAGAATCGGGTTGTCCTGAGGCTCCTGCATCAGCTTGACCCCTTCCAAAGCCCCGAGCTCTGGAGGTCGAGTGGCCCGGGCGATTGAAGTGGGTTCAGCCGAGAATGTGGACGCCGAGGGGAGAGCCCAGTGTTGGGGGGCACGATCAGCGGGCCACGGCTAAATCGCCCGGCAGAGCCGGGCGTGCGGAGCAGGGGGCGGCTCGATCGGCCGAACACCCGCTCCCCGGCTCACTCGTAAAGCACGCCGGGTTCCGGCCGGTAAGACGATCGGCCGTCCGAATTCCCGACCTCGTAGTCGGCCAAAGACGGTTGCGAAGCGTTGGGGTCGCCCCCGCGACGGATGTCGCGGCCTATCCCCCGAGCGACTCCTGACCCCCAGGCTCGGCGAGCTTCCGGTCGGACGGCTCGGCCTCCTTCGTCGGCCGGAGATCACCGCCCGCCTCCGGCGGGAACTCGTAATTGAGGATGGCCTCGACGAGCAGCGTCTCGAAGGGCGGCAGGTTGCCCTCGGTCATGCCCGCGTGCTGCTTCAGCGTGGCCAGAAGCTCCTCTTTGCCCCGCTGGGTGGTCAGCATCTCCCGCAACTCAGCCTCTCGCTGCTGGCGATCCATGATGGGCCTCCGGGAGTTGTGGTCGCGTGATCGCAGGGCCTCTCCTCGGGTCGAGACGACCCGCAAGATCGGGACCGGCCCATTGATGTGGAACTGACATTGCGTCGTCAAACGCCGGCCCCGGCACGGTCACGCTCGCTTACAACCAGGACTGCGGCCGATCGGGCCATCGCCGCCCCCCTGCTCCGCCGCCGGCTCGGTCGAGCCGCCTCATCCCCTACGGGATACGCGAGCGGCGGCAAGAAGCCTGTTGCCCGCATAGCAATCGGCATCTTGCTTGCAGGCCGAACGTTGAGGGTTCCGTCGCACGCTCACGACACCCTTGAGGATATCAGGACATGGCGGCCAACCCGATCAGCGACCTGATGTACGACTGGCTGACGGTCCTCCAGTCGAAAGCCGAGGGGCTCAACGCCTACGAGAAGTACATCCAGGACGCCCAGAAGGAGAACTCGCAGGAGTGCGTCGAGATGCTCCGGCGGCTGCACGAGCAGGATGCCAAGCAGGTCGAGCAGATACGCGACCACCTGGTGCAGATGCTGTCCAAGCAGCAGGGCAAGTCGAGCCGCCCCGCGGCGGCCGGGAGCATGCGGCAATCTGAAGGAGGGGGATAGTCATCATGGCCGACACCACCCGAACGGTCTCGGGCTTCGCCTGGCTCATCTCCCCGTTGGGGGCCGTTCACGCCGGGCCGGCCGAGGAACCACTCGCCCCGGAGGAGGTGGTCGACGCGGGGCAGCCGGGCGATGACCTGCTGGTGATGCATCGGCTCACCGAGCGGGATCGCGGCATCCCGAACCGCCCCGAGGGGTCGGCGTTTCTGGTCATCACCGGGACGACCTCGCCACCGATCGTCCGCGAGGGCTGGCGGGTCTTGCCCGCCGACTTCTCCTCGGAGTTCGCCGTCGAAGGGGATGCGATCCGGCTGCGGCGGGGCCTGGGTGCGATCAGCGTTGCGGCCCCCGGGACCGCCCTGGAGGGCCAGAAGGTCTTGGAGTGCGAGTTCGACGTGAGGGATTGAGTCGATGCCGTTCGGATGTCGTGCCACTGCCAGTCCGGCCCCGCAGGTCGATTGCACACAGAGGAACATCCCATGCTGGAGATCATCCTGCTGGTCGTCCTGGTCGTCGTCCTGCTGGGTGCGATCCCGACCTGGCCGCACAGCCGGAACTGGGGCTACTACCCGAGTGGGATCGTCGGGACGCTGCTGATCGTCCTCCTCGTCGTCGTGCTCCTGCGGTACCTCTGACTCCGCTCACGGCATCTCTCCGAACGCGAGCGGACGACGAATCTCCGGCCGCAATACCGCCGGCGTTGCCGCCGGCGGACGGAGCAGGGGCGAGGGGTCAATCACCCTGCCGGGTTCGATGCGGTCGGACGAGACGGCGACATTCCTTCGAGGATTTCCACATTTCTTGATTGATTTGGATCGACCCGGAGGATATCATCCAATTGTCGGCCAGGACGCACGTCGCCAAGGCAGCTTGAGCGGGAGGGTACCATGCCGGAAACCGTTGTTCATTTCCAGATCAGGATGCCCCCATACCTGCACGAAGAACTTGCCAGCCGGGCGAAGGAGCAGAAGGCGTCCCTGAACGCCATGGTCGTCGAGATACTCCGCGAGGCGGTGGAGTGGCATAGTTCGAGCGACGGGCAATCGGACGGCAAGGCCCGGATGTGATGGTCCTGCACGCGGATCGGCGATGGGGCAGGACGCCGGTGTAGGCCCCGGACGGCCTGACGGTGACGCATTCCCCCAACCGGCTGAGACGAGTATGGTCCGCAAGTCTCGGCCCCGTGCGACTCGTCGATTCGGGTTGATGGGATGGGACGCCCGGGACGACGTGATCTTCCACGGCGTTTCGGAGGACCACTCAAGCTCAGGCGGCTCACCATGGGCGACGACACTCGCGGCCGGAAGGGGGTCGATCCGGCCCCGTCGGGGAGTTCTGCCGGCTTGCTCGGCGTCGCGGTCATTTGCATCCCTGTCGGATTTCTGGCGTTCGGATTTACCTCTTCACCCCGGACAGCTACGGAATCCTCTCCCTGCCGATTGTCCTCGTGGGCCTGATCGGCAGTCCCAATTCCCTCCGTCGCAGACGGCCGCGTCAGCGGGACGACCTTGATGCCCCCGACGCCACGTTGCCGGACCGCCCCATGAAGGTAGATGAGGTGTGAAACCGCATGAGCATCCTTGCAGCCGACCAATTGATCGGCCGTTGGAGCCCCCTGGATGCCCCCAGGACGGCCCGCGACGAGCACGGCTGCGGATTTTGCCGTCCACGCAGTACGGTATCTACAGGGCCAGCAGTGGCTCCTGCGGGTGACGTGCCGGATTGAGACGGACGATGGCCAAGATCGGGGAGTTCGCCCGCACACGAAAACGCTCGCGTCCACGCTCCGCCGGACGCGGAGCGTCGGAGCAGGGGCGGGGGAGTCCGTCCATCGCCATCCCTCCAGCGAAGTCCGCCCGGATCGCCAGCGAGTTCCCGAGTCCGTCGACTCGCCGCCACCCGGCAATCTGGCATCAAGGCCACCGGTGATCGGACTCATCGGACTCGATCCGGCTCCGGCGGCTGATCCGAATCTCCCGGCATGCACCGGCCCGCACGCTATGCTTGTCGGTCCAGGGATCGCATCCGGATCGGAGTCACCCCATGCTCTTGGCCGTGCGAGCCACCGCCACCTACGAACTGCAAGACGAGTCGTTCGCCTTCCTCATGGTCGAGCCGCCTCTGAGCGGGGCGAGACATCGGGTCGTCGAGGAGCGGCTCACGACCACCCCGACGCGATCCTGCGAACTGCGGCGTGACCTCTACGGCAACCCCCAGAGGCACCTCATCGCCCCGAAGGGGCGGTTCTCCTTCGAGTTCTCGGCCACCGTCGAGGCCGACCCGAACGCCGAACTCCCCGAACACGCCGCCGAACTTCCGCCCCACGAACTCCCGGCCGAGGCGTTGGTCTACACGCTGCCGTCCCGGTACTGCGAATCGGACCTGCTCGGCCGCATGGCCCAGACCGAGTTCGGCCGCCTCCCGCCGGGCGGAGGCCGGGTCCGGGCTGTCGCCGAGTGGGTGAGGGGGCACGTCGAGTATCGTTACGGGACTTCCGGCCCGACCACCTCGGCCCGCGACACGGCGATCCAGCGGGTGGGCGTCTGCCGCGACTTCGCCCACCTGGTCATCGCCTTCTGCCGGGCGTTGGACATCCCGGCCCGTTACGTCTCGGGGTATGCCTTGGGCCTCGAACCGCCCGATTTCCACGGCTTCGTCCAGGTCTACCTGGGCGAGGCGTGGCACAACATCGACGCGACGACGGGTTGCCTTCGCCCGGCGTTGGTCCCGATCGCCGTCGGCCGCGACGCCGCCGACGCGGCGATGATGACGCTCTGGACGCCGCACGAGGTGGTCGAGCAGGCGGTCGAGGTCCGCCGGGTCGCCGAATGACGCGGCCCGCCCGACAGGTCGGCCGGGCCGCCTCAGGGAGGCCGACTCCCATCCTCAAGCTTGACGCATCCGGAGAAGTCCTCCCACGTCCATCCCGATGGGGAATGCAGCTTCGGACCGTCGAGTCATGGACGCCCGGCAGAGCCGGGCGTGCGAGTCAGGGGCGACTCGATCGCCGTTCGCCCTCTCTCCCGGTCGATGGGCACTCTCCTCTGACGGTACGGGCGATCCCCGTTTAGCGTCGATGATGCCCGGCTACCAGATGGACGGATGCCGACCTGCCCGCTCGTGTCCGGCCGCGTCACCGACTGCCTTCCAGCCGATCTCCGCCCAGGCGGCGGCCTCGGTCGGGCCCTCGCCCCGGAGCTTCTCAGCATCCCGCTCGGCGAAGGCGACGAACCAGGGCGACCCGTCCTGGGCCATCATCCGGGCGTCGGCGGTGGTCCAGCCGAGCAGGTGAAGCCCGGCACGCAGTGCCGGGATATCGATCGGGTGCCCTTCGTGCATGATCCCCCCGGGATTGATCCGGGGGAGTTTGCTTACACGTTCCGTGCCACTACCAGCGGGGCGGGCGGCCTTGGAGGGCGTCTTCGCACCCCATCAAGACGTACCGCGATGCCACGTCGTCGAGGGCGACGCACGCCCGCTCGACGATCCGCCGTCCCTTCCGGTTCTCGCTGAGGGGGCCACCCTGGTCGATCCGTCGCCGCATCGTCCGATAGGCGACGATGTACGCGATGCGGCCACGCGGCTCCGGCTCGTCGTCCATCTCTCCCCCGCTCCGTCGGTCGTCGGGGGAGGGCGACAATCACCTTCCCGTCCGGCGACCCGGCGACGTGACCCCGTTGGTGTCCGTAATTTCGATCGACTTCACTTCAACCGGTGTCGTCCCCTGCTCCGCTCCGGCGGGACGGGCGAGGCACGCCTCACCAGGGGTAATGTCGCGGTGGGAATGGAGGGAAGTACCCCCCGTGGGACTGCCCGTCGCAGCCGCGATGCCGGCCGTGCTCACGGCCGCAGCGGTCGCAGGCGACCACCGTCGTGATGATCGTCGTCTGAGACGAGTAATGGGACGGTCCCCGGCCGTGATGACCATGACCCGGGCCACGGCCGTGCTGGCCGAAAGCGGGGCCGGGGCCATACGCCCCGGGTGCACAGCCCGAACGGCCATATCCCGGTCCGAAGGCGGGGCCATACCCTTCGAATCCGGGGCCATACCTACCGCCGCCGTACCCGGGGCCTCCCCCGTGGCCGAGCCCCGGCCCGTACTCGCCACCTTTGCTGATCCCGAGGTTGAAATTGAAGCTGGTGCCCGGCCCGAAGGCTTGGGCCTCCGCCCTCCCGGCACCGAGGAGCACCCCGCCGATCCCCACCACGCCGGCCACGATCAGGTTCCGCATCGTCCTTCCCTCGCGTCTCGTGCGTCGCCAGGTCACGGAGAGCCCGATCGGCTCGCCATCCCTGTCGGCCGGGGAGTATCGCAGGAGGGGTGCCGCGTCGGCATGACCCAATCACGAGACTCGGCGGCCAGACGCCGGACACACTGCGAGCAAACGAGTTACGGCAGCCCCGCCGGTGTCGCGGCCACGAACATCGACGAATTTCCCTGTCGCACCGGGTGAGAAGCCTGGCCCGTGAGGGGGAATGCTCGCGACGGCGGTTCAGACCTCCCCGGGTCGCTCCCGCTCGCTACGAGCGGCGAAGGCTCGGGCGACCATGCCGCCGAGCAGGGCCAGGATCGAGGCGGTCACCGAGTGCCCGACATCCTGGAACGGCTCGGAGGAATAGCCCCAGAGCCCCTGGATCGTCGTACTCTCCGACCCGAGCGGCATGACGGTCCGACCGTCGGGGCTGACCGAGAGGAGGGGCTTCCCTTTCCCGCTATCCCAGATGCGGACCGCCCCTCCGGGGTCCGGGTTCAGTGCCGGGTAGAGACCATCGAGCAGCCTCGTGGTGAGCAGCCGTGGGCGGAGGCTCTCCTCGGCTCCGGGGCCGAGGGCCAGGATCATGTAGCCCCATCCGAAGGCGGCGATGCCCGCGAGGTATGCCCGGCTCTTCCCCCGCCGAAAGGCCGCCCCCAGGGAGGCGACGCCGAGGGCGAGGAGCGTCCCCGTGACGATGAGGCTGGCGACGGGTTCGTCCGCATGGCGGAGTGCCGCGAACGCGACGCCGGAGGCGGCGACGAGTGCGAGCAGCCCGGCGATCGTGAAGCGGGGTCGCATGGGGGAGCCCCCCCGAGGGGATTGGGAGATGACGAATCGATGCTATCCCGGGCTCCGTCCGGGGATCAACGAAGAACTTCGTCTCGGCATGCGATTTGGATGTCCGGGCTCCTCGCCCCCATGGGGCCATCGCCCGGCCGGTTCAAGGAGCCTGCATGCTGGAGATCATCCTGCTGGTCGTCCTGGTCGTCGTCCTGCTGGGTGCGATCCCGACCTGGCCGCACAGCCGGAACTGGGGCTACTACCCGAGTGGGATCGTCGGGACGCTGCTGATCGTCCTCCTCGTCGTCGTGCTCCTGCGGTACCTCTGACGCTCGCTCGGGCGTCGGATGGATCGCAACGCCCCTGGCGTCGCGGCGGAGCAGGGGCGACCCGCTCGGATCGTCTGACTCACACGACGACGCGTCCACCTCCGGTGCCGAGCCAACGATCCTCCGTCGGGCGAGTCCACCTGAGTGACTCGACCTGGGACACACGCGGGCGAGCGAGCCACGGCGGGTCATCGGCCCGGGAAGGCCACGACACCGCCCGGCGGCCTCAGCCCGGCTTTCCCATCAGCGACACCAGCGTCTCCGGGTCCACCGGCTTGGTCAGGTGCAGGTCGAAGCCCGCCTCCGCCGAGCGACGGCGGTCCTCCTCCTGCCCGTAGCCGGTCACGGCGATGATCCGCGTCCCCTCCAGGGCCGCCTCCCGCCGAAGTCTCCTGGCGACTTCGTAGCCGTCGAGTGTCGGTAGCCCGATGTCCAGCAGGATGACCTCCGGGTGCTCGCTGCGGGCCGCGTCGATCCCCTCCGGGCCGTCGTAGGCCACGGCGACCTGGTAGCCCAGCCGCCGCAGCAGCAAAGACAGCCCCCGGACCAAGTCCTTGTTGTCGTCCACGATCAGTACCCGCGGCGGGCGTCGCTTGGCCGGTTCGGCCGGGGTGCTTCGCCGATCCGGGATCGCCTGCGGCTCGGCGGCCGGGAGCGAGACGACGAACTCGCTGCCGCGGCCGGGGCCGTCGCTGCGGGCGGTTATGGTCCCGCCGTGGAGTTCCACCAGGCTGCGGGCGATGGCCAGGCCGACGCCCAGGCCACCTTCGGTCCTCGCCGACGAGCGTTCCCCCTGCACGAAGGGCTCGAAGACCCGCGGCAGCAACTCGGCCGGGATGCCGACCCCGGTGTCGCGGACGCGGAGGACGACCCGGTCACCGGCGTGCTCGGCCGAGAGGCGGATATGGCCGCCGGGCTCGGTGAAGCGGGCGGCGTTGGAGAGCAGGTTATCGACCACCTGGAGCAGCCGCACCGGGTCGGCCTCCAGCGGCAGGAGGTCCGGCATGAGGCCGATCTCCAGGCGGATGCCCCGCTCGTCGAGCAGGGGCCGGATCGCCTCGACGACGTGCCCGATGACCGTGAGGGCGTCCAACGGCTCGGTGCGGAGCCGGACCGCCCCCCGCGTCAGACGGGCCACGTCGAGCAGGTCGTCCACCAGGCGGGTCATGTGCCGGACCTGTCGCTCGATCACCTCGCCGGCCCACCCGTGCTCGCTGGCCGCCGCGGGGTCGCGGATGAGCACGACGGCCGAGCCGATCGCGGCCAGCGGGTTGCGGAGTTCGTGCGAGAGCATGGCGATGAACTCGTCCTTGCGGCGGTTGGCCTCGACCAGTTCCCGCTCGTGCCGCCGCCGCTCGGTATCATCCTGGAAGATGAGCACGACGCCTGTTATCTGCCCCCGAGCGTCGCGGATCGGTGCGGCCCCGTCGTGGATCGGCCGCTCGGTGCCGTCGGCGGCGACCAGGGCGGTGTGGTTGGCCAGGCCGACGACGACGCCCTCGCGGAGCACGCGGGCCACCGGGGCCTCGGCCGGCTGCCGCGTCTCCTCGTTGATGATGCGGAAGACCTCCTCCAGCGGCCGGCCGGAGGCCTCCGACGCCGTCTGGCCGCAGAGCGACTCGGCGACCGGGTTCATGAGCGTCACCCGGCCGCGGTCGTCGCAGACGATCACCCCGTCGCCGATGCTGGCCAAGGTCACCTGCCATCGCTCGGCCTGCTCGCGGAGCGACGCCTCGGACCGCTCGCGGGCGGCCAGGTGTCGCCGCAGGGCGACGTAGAGCAGCGTCACCAGCGTCAGGGCGGCGGCCGTGGCGACGGCGAGGGCGACGATGGCCCGGCCCAGGCTCGCCCGGGCTTCCGCAGACCGACGGGTGAGGAGCCGCCGCTCGTGCTCCTCCATCTCCGCGACGACGAGGCGGATGTCGTCCATCAGGGACTTGCCACGACCGGCCCGGACGACCTCGGCGGCGGGCTCGAAGCCCTCCTCCCGGCGGAGCCGAACGGTGCGGTCCAGCACGGCGAGCCGTTGGCCCAGGAGGGATTCGAGGGCTGCCAGCCGTTCCCCCTGCCCGGGGTTGCCGAGGCTAGCCCGGAGGACGCGGAGGTGCCCGTCGATCGCCGCGACGCCCGCCCGGTAGGGCTCCAGGTAGGGCTCCTCGCCGGTGAGGATGTAGCCCCGCTGGCCCGTCTCGGCGTCCTTGGCCGACGAGAGGGTCTCATTAAGTTGCCTCAGCGTCTCGACGCCTTGCACGACACGGCGGTTGTTCGCGGCGATCTGCCGGAGATTGGCGACGGCGACGGCGGCATTCAGGGCGAGGACGCCCGCCGTGGCGGCGAAGCCGAGAGCGAGGATGGTTCGCGTGTCCTTCATCCAGGTTTCGCCTCGTCAACGTTCGTGGACATGGCCCTCTTTAGCCTAAAATGGCGTCGAAGTCTACGTCCTCACCCTGGCAGCGGCAAGGTCAACCACACCGCATTGGAACCCCCTCCAGGATGGGAATGTAGCCGGGATCAGAGCGAAACTGAGGGGCAATGCGGTGCCACATGTTTGGCACTCCACGCCGCCGTCCGGCGTCGTGGGCGGAGTAGAGGCCAAGGCACATCGTCCCGGCACGACGCTGCTCCCGGTCCATCGGCCCCGAGCCCCTTTCGATCCCGCTGCTCCCGAAGACGCTCGTCGCCCGCTCACGCGATTATCGATCTCTCAGCCCGTGCCCGGTGTTCCACCTGGGCGGGTAGAACGCGAACGTCGCCAGCACCACCAACCCGAACAGTGTGTAGGCCGCGATGAACACCCACGGCGGGAGGTCGGAGAAGATCACCCGGTGGACCCAATGCTCGATGAAGTCGGTCTCATAGACCCACTCGTTCCACGCCAGGCGACGGAGCGTCTTCTCCAGGGTCGTCAGCGGGCAGACGACGCCGAGCCACGCCTGGAGGACGACGATGCCGATCATCGCCAGGTGGACGATCCGGAACCAGAAGTTGCGTGCCAAAGGCTTTCCCATCGCCAGGCCGGTCACGATCGCCACCAGCCCGAAGACGACGAAGGCGACGTAGGAGGCGTGGGTCAGGGCCACGGCGTCCGCCGCGACGCGGTACCAGGACATGGCTCCCTCCCATCTGGGGCGTCCACGACACCGGCGTGAGGTTCGGACGCCCGCACACACGAGCGAGCGTGCAATCGCCGCCCCTGCTCCGTGGCGGCTCTTCTGAGCCGCTTCTCCTCTCCGGGGACGAGCCCGTCCGCGGCCTTACCAAGGACTCCAGGGCGAGCGACTCACTCCCTCCCGAGCAAGAGGTCGAGCACCCAGCACCCCCGAACGTGCCCGGACTCCGGCCGGCAATGGCCGGGGATCGCGGCATCGGTGCAGGTCAGCCACTCGGCCTCGGTGATGGTCTCCGCCCTCATCAGCCCCGCCGCCATGCTACCCGCATCGGGCGGCGATGCGGCCCGGTAGGCATTCACCCCTCGGGGCGACGACCCCTCGGGCGGCGGGCTTCTCCGCAGTGGGAGGTCACGGCCGTCATGGATCGCCCGGATATCCCGGGACGGTCATGCCGTGTCGGCATGCCCGCTGTTCCGGAGACCAGGACGGCCGAGGTGTCCGGCGGGCCCCATCCCCGACCATTTTCCGTTGCAACGACCCGAACCGATGGATACGATCCAGACGCTTGTTCGAGATATGCCGGGGCGAATATGATTAATTGGGGAGGCAACACGATGCCCGAATCCGTGGTCCACTTCGTGGTCCGGATGCCGTCGGCCTTGCATGAGAAGCTGTCCAGCCGGGCGATGGAGGAGAAGGCATCCCTGAATGCCATGATCGTCGCAATTCTCCGCAAGATAATGGAGCGGCCGAAGCCAAACGGCCAATCATCGACGCCTAACGACACGCCCACCGCCGGGGTCGGCGGGGCGGCGGAGCAGGGACAGATGGCGAGGTAGTGACTCTTCACCCCCTCCGCGATGCGGACACCTCGGGCATGACGCCGCTTCCGACTCATCGGCCCCGAGTTCCCCCGGCCGTCGCTGATGGCCGGCCCGATGCCCGCGACGCCGCTTTGCCGGCCCGCTTCATGAGGGTAGATATGACATGACACCGCAAGAGCATCCCGATGCCATGCCGCTCGACTCGCCTGGGAAACCCATCCAGCCAGTCCACAATCGCTCGCAAGCCGCACGGACGCGGATTTTGCCTACCTCGCCTTACGATGCCCTACAGACAACGTGGTGGCCTCTGGGGACGACTCCCACGCCAGGGCCGACCGACGACCCGAGGTTCCCGGGTGCGGTCGGCATCGCGAGATCGTGGGCGGGTGGCCCCGACACGTCCTGTCAGAGCGTCTCAGCGGCCTTCAGTGAGCACTTGTGAACTCCAGAAGCTCTTTTCCCGGTTGGCCGCTGTGAGGGCTTGCAGGGGCTTCTGGTGACCACCACCGCCACAGGGGCGGGTTGTGCGGAGCAGGGGGCAGACGAGGCTATGCTGGTTCCGGCGGCTCGCCGATGAACATGTACTCCTTGGCCTTCTTCTTCGCGTAGCTGAACTCCGCGTCGACGCACCGGACAATGCCGTCCCGCTCCAGCAGGTTGACGATCCGTGTCACGGTCATCGCGTGCTCGGCACCCAGCAACTCGGCGATCCGCTCACGCGGGAGGAAGAACGGCCCCGGGGCGGTGTGGCGGGATAAATGCCAGGCGATCGACGCGACGACGCCGTACATCGGGCCCCTATTGTTGCTCAACGGGAAGGCGTGCTCGGCGGCCTCCCGCACCGCCCACGCGAAGATGTCGTCGCCCTCGGCCGTGCGGACCTTGGGCCAGCAGTCCTGGAACGCGTACCAGTACTCCTCGACGGGTCGACCGGCACGTTCGCAGGATCGTGCAACCCCCTTTCTGTAAATTCCCGGCCTGAAGGCGGACAGGTCACCCCGGTCCCGTCGCCAAACGTCTCCGCCCTGTCTCCCAGCCCTCGCTGATCCCCATCAACACCGCACTGACCAGCCGCAGGACTGATCCCTCGTTCGGGGTCAACCCCGCCACCTGCGTCCGCCGGCTCACCTCCTCGTTCAGCCGCTCCGGCATGTCGCTCGTCCGCAGCCGCCGCCGGCGGCCCGGCGGCAGCGTCAAGATGGTCAGCCCCTCCGGCACGTCCTGCTCCGGCCACTCGGCCGGCTTCGGGGCCACGGCCCGGCACCTCTTCGCCGCCGGGCCCAGTCGCCGCTCGGCCTCGCCGCGATCCCGGGCGTCGAAGACCGCCCGCGGGCCGGCGGCGACCTCCGGCGGCAGCGACGGCCTCGGCACGTAGGCCGGGGCGTCCTCCGCCGGGGGGGACTGGCCCCGCCGCCGCGGCACGCCGGTCAGCCGGGCGGCCAGGGCCTGCTCCCGGCCGGCGTGGGCGTCGCCGGCGGGCATCTCGACCCCGTGCGGCCCACGGGCCTGCAGCGAGGCCGGGAAGCCCCGCCAGTGGACCTCCGCCTCCGCCATCGAGACGCCGACCCCGGGGATCGACCGCCGGCCCCCGGGATCGATGCCGATGGCCGTCAGCACCGCACACGAGACGATCGAGCCGCCGAGGCGGACCTCCTCGCCGCGGGCATCCGGGATCGGGTACGGCGTCTCCCCCGGCGGGCGGCCCCGCCACCCCTCCGGCCCCTCGTCGAGGGCCCCGGCGGCCCGGCTGACCTGACTGCCGGTGACCTCCGACCCGCGGGGCCGCTCGGCGATGGCGGCCCCCTTGCCGGTCGAGACGCCCGGCCCGTCCCTCTCGGCGACGGCCGGCTTCGACGCCCGCTCGCCGCGGACGCCCCTCTCCAACGCCGAGGCATAGGAGTCGAGGCCTCGGGCCTGCGGCACCCGGACGGCGATCGGCCCCATCGGGGTGTGCCGCGTCTGGGGCTTGGAGCCGTTGGCGGAGCCCTTGCGTGCCTCGGATCGCCGGTGGGGGGCGGCCCCGAGGGCCTGGGTCCGCTCCCGCTCCATGAGCTCGTCGCGCAGGACGCCGATGGCCTGGGCCAGGCCGTCGGAGCCATGCTCGGCCAGCAGTTCCATGACCTCGTCGATGGCGGCAGGTTGATCCTGGTGGGTCATCGGCGGCGGCCTCCCTGGGGTCGGTCGGCACTTTCCGGGGGGACCGGCGGTGGCCCGCCGCTTCAAGCCGAGCCCTCGCCCAGGCGGGCGGGGAATTTCCAGAAACCAGGATGCACTATCTGGAGAACCGGGGCCTGGGCGATCCGGTCGAGGCGGTCGACGGTGACCGGCTGATCCGGGGCGGCGAAGCCGGGCCTTGTCGTCCCGGCTAGGGCGATGGCCCCGAGGAAGGATCGGCGATCGAGATTCATGGTTTACCCACGCTTGATGACCGAGCGTGTCCCGGCCAGGATCGCCGGAAGGAGCCTCCGGGGGAAGCAATCGTCGTCGCCTCCTGCTCCGCGTGAGGCGACGGCGGAGCAGGGGGAAAGGGCCGTCCCTTCCGTCGGGATCGCGTCGCCGAACAAGCCCGGCCGGCTCAGGCGTGCACCGAACACGTATCGTGCTCGAACATCAGCCGGCCGCAATAGACCGACTTTCGATTCCGGCACCACCCCCAATCCTCGTCGATCCTCCGGAACTCCCGGCACCCCCCGCACTGCTCAGAATGGAAGTGGTAAGGCTCCTGGTCGGAGTCCACCACACGCCCGCAACGGTCGCACCAGGATGCGGTCATGCGGGCACGATCGAGCTGGATGTGGAACGGCATGACGATACTCCTATCAACCCTATATCACTGCTAACCGATCGCCATGGTCGTTGCATCGGCGACCCGGACTCGGGACAGTCTACCCCCATGATGGGGGCGGAGCGAAGCGAGAAATCAGAGGCCAGGGGGAATCGGGTGTCGCCACGCCGCCGCCCGAACGGGCTCCTTCGATCCATGGCGGCATCAGGATTGTTTAGGTAGGACACGCCCTTGGAAGGGTCTCCAGTTCGCGTTTGCAGGCCCCTTGGCCCATTTTCGATCAATTGCACATCAGCTCATTTTATAAAAACAGGGGGGTGAAAAACTGTCCCCTCCGGTATGTGGAGAGACGGCCTCCCGGGGAGACCCGGAAGCCTGTCCCCTCCGACATGCGGGCGGGCCGTCCAGCGGACGGTTCGCCCGGGGCAATGGCCGTGCGGCCGGTTCACCGGCTGGCACCGGGCTCACCCGCATTATGGTACCCGCCGACCGCCGGCGGGGAGCGGTCGAAGGACTGCTCGAAGGGTGCTCAACAATGCATTGTCGGCCCGATGGGGCCGGCGGGTAAGTCACTGCCAAGTAACGACCTACTGATCGCTGCGCAGAGAAGTTAACTCTGTGGCCTCCCGGAACCAGTGATTTTCGGCCTTTCCGGAACCGGATAGTAAACTTCCCTGCGCAGCGATCAGTAGGTAGTACGCTGGGCGTGCCGGGGATGGAGACCCCCGCGACCGTCGCGAGACGGACGCAACACGCTGCGACAGGCCCGGCCTCCGGCCGCATCCCCCGTCCAAACCGGCGGAAGCACGATGGCGTGAAAGGCAGACAGTCCGTACCCGACCGGACGACATACCGGACGCAACCCGTACGCCCAGCGGGCGGGCGGGTCGCCTGAGTCCACGCGAGAGCAGTGCCGTAGGCAAAAGCGGCAGGCCCGCGTCCGGAGTACGCCCGATGCGTCGGGCAACGCCCCCTCGATGGCCGGTGCGGAAGCGGCAGGTTCGATCCCTGTCCAGGCCCCTCGCACGGCGGACGCCGTGCGGTAGACCCCGCCACCCCTGCCAATCGAGGAAACTCCCATGTCCGAGCACACCAACGAAGGGCTCCAGGGCGAGACCGTCCAGGATCAGGTTGCCGACGCTGCGGGCGATGTCCGCAAGGTCGCGGCCCTGATCTGGGACGCCAACGACAACAAACTCGTCCGCACGAAGAAGTACAACGCCGGCAAGGCCATGATCGCTTCGCTCGCGAAGCGGAAGGCGTCCCTCCGCAAAAAGGACGGCAACGGCAACGTCGTCGACCACTTCACGAAGGACGACTTCGACCAGTTCATGAACGAGGTCAAGCTGGAGTTGCGTCTCACGACCCCGCTGAAAGACCCCCGCCCCGATGTCTACGTGCGGTACTACGTCTTCATCGACCTGGCCCGCGAAGTCGCCGGGGACAAGGCCACCGACCTGTCCTTCTTCGTCGTGGTGAACAAGCTGTTCGCCACGATGATCGAGTTCGACAAGGCCGGGCTCACGGCCGAGTTGCGTGCCAGATGGGCAGTGCCGTTCGGCGAGGCCGTCCGTGGCCTCACGGGCGAGAACCCCATGTCGCAACGTGACCTGGAGGCACTGCTCCAGGCCCACAAGGACATGCTCGCGGCCGAGGCCGCGTCCAGGCAGACGCCCGAGGCCCTGGCCGAGGCCGAGCAACGCAAGCAACGCCGCGAGGCGGCCAAGGCCGAGGCCAAAGTCCGCGAGTCGATCGCGGGCGGCATCGACGCCGCGTTGGGCGACAACCTGCTCAACCCGGCCGAGGTCATGCAACTCGTTGAGAAGGCGGCTGCGGCCCGCAAGGTCAAGCTGCCGAACGTCGGTGCCGACCCGTCCCGGCTCACGCCGGACGAGGCTCGTGCCTTCGCCGCCGCGATGAACGCGGCGAAGAACTATGTGGCTGTCCGGTAATTATTCCTGCACTTTCCGGCACTTGAACGGTGCCTGCCGGCCGGTCCAATCCGGCTTCAAGGGCTTGAGCATCCGATGAATCGAGCTGATCCGGATCATCGACTCGCCCGACTCCGGGTACCACTCGTAGTGCCGGCTGTGTCGCCGGTATCGCCCCAGCCACGCCGGCGTCCGCTCGACCACCCAACGCCTCGGCGGCGGCACGAACCCCTCCGAGCCTGCCGGGCGGCTCACCACCTCGATCCGATAGCCGACCTCCTCCTTTGCCATCCACGACTCCAGGCGGTGGTTGTGGTACTTCGAGTCGGCCCACACCAACTCCAGCCGGCTGCGGCGCTCCTCGGTCAGTCGCCCAAGCACCTCCGGGGCGTACGTCCCGTCGTCGGCCGAGGCCGCCGAGACGACGACCACGAGCAGCAACCCCAGCGTGTCCACGACGATGTGCCGCTTCGCCCCCGGGAGCTTTTTGCCCCCGTCGTAACCCCGCTCGCCGCCGACCTCGGCCCCCTTGACCGTCTGGCTGTCGATGCTGCCGGCACTCGGGCTCGGCTGCCGGCCCTCGGCGACCCGCACCCGGCGGCGGAGGGTATCCATGACCCGCTGCCAGGTGCCGTCATCTCGCCAGCGGGCGAAGTGGTCGTCGACGGTGCTCTCGGGCGGCAGGTCGTGCGGCAGCATGTCCCACTGGCAGCCGGAGCGGTTGAGATAGGGGGTCGTATCGAGCACCTCCCGCATGTCGACCTCCCGGGGCCGGCCGACCTCGTCGACGGGGATCAGCGGCTCGATGAGGTCCCACTGATCGTCGGTGAGGTCGGAGGGGTAGGGCTTTCGCATCGGGGCGTGCTCCGTCGTCGGCGTGTGGTGCGGACCTCCTGATGGGGAAAGAGTTTACGTGGTTGGCCGATTACCGGATAGTCTCTATTACTACTCCGTTAGTATCTGGGGTGGCGAATCGGTGAGCCCCCGACAGTAGGGGCAATCATGCCGGCAGATCGGGGCCAGCAGCCGCTGCAACGCCCGCCGGATCGACGGCAGCGTGATCACCGGACCTCGGCGCCCCCCTGCTATGAGGCCGGTTGTCAAGGGGCGCGGTTCGGATCCCGAAGCTGGTGAGGATCAGCCTGCTATTCGTGCTCGGGGCACAGGGTAGGGTCTGCGATCGCGAACGAGGGCCGCCCTCTTTTTACGCGGGTCACCGCCCGCCGGGGGGAGCACGCGGTCACCTCACTCGCAGATCCTCGCTGGCTCGGGGTCGTTCCGCTCCGCTCGACGCGTCGCTCGGGCAGGGGTCGCGGCCGTTGACGGTGCCGCTCCGGGGTTGCGGGGGCCGGGCCGGGCCGCCAGGCGGCCGCCCGGTAGGGCACACCGCTGAGGCTCAGCCGCCACAGCAGGATCGCCAGACGCCGGGCCATCCCCGCGATGGCCTTCTTGCCGTTGCCGGTGGAGGCGACCAGCCGGCGGTACCTCGCCTTCGCTGCCACGTCGCCGGCGACCCACCTCCAGGCCGCCTCGATGAGCACCGTCCGCAGCCGGGCGTTGCCCGACTTCAGCCGCCGCCCCTCGCGGCGCGTCGGGCCGCCCTGCAGGACTTGCGGCGCCAGGCCGATCATCCGGGCAACCTGCCCGCCGTCGCGGAAGCGCGCCGGGTCGTGCAGCTCGACGCGGGAGGTCATCGCCGTGATCGGTCCCACCCCGGGCACCGTCCGCAGGGTCGAGGCCGTCTCGCGGTGGCGATCGGCCTTGGCCAGCTCCTCCAGGCGTCGGGTGGCGCGGGCCACCTGCTCCACGGCGTGCTGACGCTCGTCGAGCATCACGTCCAGGCAGAACCGCAGCTCGGCGGCGAGCTCCAGCCGACGCAGGGCGTCGACCGCCGTGGCCGTCCAATGGGTCAGCCCGGCCGGCTCGGCGACGCCGTGCTGCAGGAGCAACGCCTTGATCTGCTGCTGGATGACGCGGAGCTTGCGTGCCAGCTGCTCACGCAGCCGCACGACCTGGCGGTCGGCCTCCTGCTGCTCGTCGGGGACGCGCACCGGCTGGAGCAGCCCCTTCTGGGCGAAGCCGGCCAGCTTGCGGCAGTCGAGGCGGTCGCTCTTGGCCTCCGGGCCCGGCATGGTGGGGATCTTCGACGGGGCGATCACCTCGGCAGCATAGCCGGCGGCCCGGAGCCGTCGGACCAGGGCGAAGCCGGTGGGGCCGGCCTCGTAGACGACCCGGGCGACTTGCGTGCGGATGGGGTCCAGGCATGCGACGAGCAGCTCGGGGCTGGCCGGCTGGGCCCAGGAGGCGACGAGGCCGCGCAGGTCGGTGACGACGGCGACGTGGTAGCTGGCCTTGTGGACGTCGATGCCGACGTGGGCGACCTCGCCGGTGTCGAGGCGGAGCGTGGAGGACGTGGCGGCGGTGGGGCGGACGACGCGGGTCTTCTTCTTGGTCGCGGTCATGGCCGGGGTCTCTGGAAAGGGGACGAGCGTGTCACTCGCTCAAGTCTGCCTTCCGAACGCCTCCGGCCTTCATGCTATCTTTTTGCCCGGCCGGGATCGCTCCCGACGGGCTCGTCGCTGTTCCGATGCCAGGAAGCCGTAGGCCAGCATCACCAGGCAGGCGTGGTGGTGGAAGCCCCGCCAGGAGCGGCCCTCGAAGTGATCCAGGCCCAACTCCTCCTTCATCTGCTGGTAGCCCTGCTCGATGTTCCAGCCATAATGCCCTCCAAGAGCGCGATGGGGCGGCCCGGCTCGCCCTGAGCCGGGCCGCCCTCACTCTACCGTCCCGGGCGCGGCCTCGGTCTGGTCAGTTCGGCAAGCCGCCCCTTGTTCGCCCACGTCCGCGGCAGCCGGCGGAGCTCGCGCAGCCGCCGCAGCTCGGACCCGTCGGCCCAGATCACGTGGTGGCCCTGGGCGTCGCGATGCGCCGTCAACCACCCGACCCGCACCCATCGCCGCACCGTGTCTCGCGACACCCCCAGCCGACGCGCCAGCGACGACGGCCGGTATTCGTCGCGGCCGAGGCCGGCCGGGCTGCCGAAGGGCGTGCGGGCCAGCCCCAGGTGCCAGAGCAGCCGTTGCACCATCCCCCGCGTGAACCGCTCGGCCCGCTTCGGGGGACGGAACCCCTCGACGTTGAGCCGCTCGGCCATCGCCGCCGGGCTGAGCCGCTCGGCGCGCCATCCCCGCAGTCGCTCGACCAGTCGGGGGTAGTCGGCCAGGAGGTCGTACCGCTTCACCGGCCGGGACATGGCGTGCGACTCGGTCATGCCGCCGGACCAGTGGAGCGTCACATCGACCCGCTCGCTCGCCTTGTCCACGGTGACGGACACGTGGTCAATCAGGAGTCGGGCGATCCGCTGCCGCTCGGCGGGCGTCGTCGTCGTCGCCTGCCACACCGCCGGCAAGTCGCCGGCCAGCGACCGGATCGTCCGCTCGTCGTCCGGTGAGAGCCGACCGGGGGCCGACCCCCGCCACCGCTCGTGCTCGTCCTCGAGGCGCCGCTGCGCCCTCAACGCCTCCTCCCAGCGCCGCTCCAACTCGCGGCCGACCAGGCGATTCTCCGGCTCGCAGGCCTGGTACTGCCGGGCCGCGCGGTCGGCCTCGCAGCCGGCGCGTTCGAGGCGGAGCCGCCAGTGCCGGGCCAGCTCGGACCGCTCGCGCTCGACCTCGGCCACCGCCGCCAAGCTCGCCTCCAGCGCCGCCGGCTCCACCGCCGCCAGGACCCGGCCGGCGACCAGCCCGTCGAGCGCCGGCCCGGAGAGGCTCTGGCAGATCGGCTCGGCGTGGTCGGCCGCCCCGCGGGCACAGGTGTAGCTGTACCGGCCCGTCGCCCCCGAGTACCGCACGAGCATCCGCCGGCCGCACCGCCCGCACCGCAGGAGTCCGGCCAGCAGCGAGGCCCCCTGCCGCGGCGCGCCGGGGCGGTCCCGGCGGGCCCGGTTGGCCTCCAGCCGCTCCTGGTTGTCACAGAACCGCTCCCAGGTGATGTAGGCCGGCAGCCGGTCGCGGATCAGCACCAGGCACTCCTCCGGGCGGCGGACCAGCTTGCCGGTGTCGGGCCGCCCGGGCCGCTTGCGCCGCGGGTCGACCTCCCGGTGGCCGAACCGGTAGGCACCGGCGTAGGCCGGGTGGTGCAGGACGTTCGACAGCGTCGGGCGGTTCGGCCGCCGCCACTCCAACCCGCCGCGGTTGGGGCCGTGGCGGGGTCGGATCGGGATGCGGACCCCGTGGTGGACCAGGTAGCGGAGCAGGCCGTGCAGGGTACCCTCGCGGTCGAACCGGTCGAAGATCAGCCGCACGGTCGCCTGGACCTGCTCGTCGGGGTCGATCGCCCACTCGCCCGAGGCGAGGCGTACGTAGCCCAGCGGCGGGGAGCCCATCGGCTCGCCCCGGCGGGCCTTGTTGAGCCGGCCCTGGCACATCCGCTCCTTGATGACATGAAGTTCTGCCTCGTTCAACATGCCGTGCAGGCCCAGCAGGAGCCTGTCGTTGTGGTCGGCCGGGTCGTAGACGGCGTCGGCGTCGGCCAGGAGCACGCGGAAGCGGGCGCAGAGCTCGAGCAGCTGGTGCCAGTCGCGGTTGGACCGGGCCAGCCGGCTCATCTCCAGGCCGAGGATCAGCCCGACGTTGTCGAGCGCCACCTCGGCCAGCAGCCGCTGGAACCCGGGCCGGCCCTCGATCGACTGGCCGCTCTTGCCCAGGTCGTCGTCGATCGTGGTGACGCGGTCCCGTGGCCACCCGAGGGCGACGGCGCGGTCGGCCAGGGCGTACTGCCGGTCGGTGGACTCGCGGTGGTCGAGCACCTGCTGGGGTGTGGATTGGCGGACGTAGACGAAGGCCGCCCGGTCGAGATGCCAGGGCCGGAGCTTGGGCGAGCGGGTTGCGTCACTCATGGCCGGCCTCCTCGCTTCGGGTGGCCGCCAGGAGCCTGGCGAGGAGTTGGCCGAGCAGGTCGCGGAGCTGTCGCTGCCGGTCGGCCGGCAGGCGGGCCCAGATCGTCGGTGCGACCGTCGGCGGTGGGCAGGGCGCCGTCGTCAGGCGCGGGGGGGAGCGTTGTGACGGGGGGCGACGGACATGCGATGTCTCCCGATGCCGAGGTCAGGTGATGTCGGCACCACGCCGCCAGCTCAAGCAGCGCGGCGGCGCTGATCGTAACCGCCGCCGGGGGTGCTGCACCACCGGTCGCTTGAGGTGCAGTCTGCTTGGCACGTCTCCACCGGCCAGCGGCTCTTCCAGAGCCGCACCGCCTTGATCCGGCTAGTCCGTGGCGGCAAGTTGCTGACGGCATACTTGATCTTCCCGTCGGCCTGCTCCTCGATCAACAACCGCACCGGCTCTGCCCCGACGCACTCGCCGGTGGCCCAGCCGGACGCCGGCCAGACCCGAAGCCAGGCGAAGCGACCCGACAGCTTGCCCTTGGTCCCCTCACGCCACGTCCCCTTGTGCCGCGGCGTCCTCGCGGCCAATTCCTTCAAGTTCATCGGCCGCGGCGCGCCCTCGGCCAGGCGATGCCGCTTGCGCGGTCGGCCGCCCGTGCCGGCCTTCGGCTCCTCCCAACTCGGCGGCGCGGTGAAGCCGACCAGCTCGTCGGTGACCCCGACGATGTACCGCAGCCGCCGCTGCTCCAGGCCGTCGCGGAAGTCGCCCGAGACGCCGTAGCCGGCGTCGGCCACGACGAAGCGGCCCGGCAGGCCCTCGGCACGCACCCGGTCGAGCAACTCCAGGGCGATCTGCCCCTTGCTCAGCGGGCGGCGTTCGGGCTCGGGTACGCCGGCCTCGTCGAGCCGCTCCTCGTCGCCCAGCCAGCGTCCCGGCAGGTAGAGCCGCATCGCCAGCGGGCAGTGGCCCTCGGGGCTGACGTAGCGGACCGAGGGGGCCACCTGGCAGTTGGCCCGCTTGCCCAACGCGCCGCAATACTGCCGCTGGACCCCGACGGAGTGCTTGCCCTGCTCGGGGAAGCTGGTGTCGTCGAAGACGAAGATGCCCCTCGGCGAGGCGAAGGCCTCGGCCATGACGGCGCGATGGCGCCTCCAGACATCCCGCTCGTCCCAGGCGGCCTGGTTGACGAACTGCTGCAGGGCCTGCTCGGGGTCGGCGACGTCCAGGCCGGCGGGCAGGGCGACGCGTCGGGAGAGGGGCTCGATGCTCTTGCGTTCGCCGTCGATGAGCAGGCCGTGGAGATAGACGTGGGCCCAGGCGGCCTGCCGGGCGCGGGCGAAGTCGGGCCGGAACCGGGCGGCGTAGGCGTCGAGGCGTTGCAGGACGTCGGGGGGAAGTTCGGGGGTGTAGGTCTTGCTCATACCTCACGGTACGAACAAACCGCCTCGATCGTTCCGTAGAACCCAACGGAGTAGTACTAAGGGGAGTGCGGCCTGAGCCGAGGCCCACTCTCCCGGACGTACTCGTCGGCGAAGACCAATCCATTGCGGAACGAAATGACATCCACGGGGTCGACCTCTCCGCCCCCGATCCAGGAGGGGATGGTCGTGTTCGTGGGGAGCGTCCGGATCAGCCTGACGACCTCCAGGGTGTCGCGGAGATGCTTCGGCTTCGGCGGGTGGGGCAGTTGACGCTCCATCCACCTCCACAACTCCGAGCGGATTTTTTCCTCGTCGATGAGGACGTACCGCATCCCGTCCCAGGTCCACCAGAGCTTCTGGTGCCGGTGCAGGGGAAACCTGCGGGCGTGGATGAATCCCCAGGCGATCTCGGAGGAGTTCTCGGGATCGAGGATGAGACACGGGGATTCCTGCTCGTGTTGCGTGCGGGAGTTGCTCACGATGCAGGCTCCTGGTCGACCGGGTACGGACGGCGATCCCTCCTGCCCTAGGGGCAGGTTGACGCGGCATCTCCCGGCAATGGCCGAGTTCCGTTCCCGAACTCCTGCAGTGGAAGTTAGATACGGACGAAGATCGTGGCGGACCATGTCCGATCAGCGGTGATGTCGGAAAGGGTGAGGACGCCGGTCGCCATGTCATATTAATGCCGAATAGCGGAGCAGGCGTCAAGTCCACTGCGAGCGTTTATGACATTTCTTACACGCAATCACGCATTCTTTTTTTCCGCAAGTTGCTATTATGATTGGAATTTCGGCGATGGAAATTCGTGAATAATTCAATACAGCCTCAATAATGCTGAATTTCTAGGCAGACCTGCATTGAAAATTGCTGTCTGAGCTGAGTCGGCATCTGGCCTATTAATTTCCGAATGTTGCATGAGTCAGCGTGAGAGGGACATCGAACGGAGAAATCGAAAGAACCGAGGTCTTTAATGGACAAAAAACCTCTAGGTTGGTTGCGAAGACAACAGCGGAGTGGATCAAACTTGTTCGAGGTGACGAGGGTCGAGGGCGATCCCGAGAACACCGAAACTCAGGCAGGACGTCGGGCGGTTCACGCTTGCAGACAAGTATGAACCCGGCTCGGAGCGATTCCCCTTCGCCCCTGCTCCGTCGCCGGCCTCCGGCCGGCGATTAGCAAGCTCATGGGCCATTGCCTCGCCAAGCATTCAAGATTACGACGGGTCGAAGCCACATCGTGATCCGGATGATCGTGCCGTGAGAGTTATCACCTTCGGGCCAAGAATCTGGCCACGGGTCGTGCCGCAATCCCCCTATCCCCCCAGGTATCGGCGTCGGCACGCTGCTTGCATCACGATCATTCGCATCAAGAGAGGCAGATGCTTTCGTCTCCCGGACTGAACATCGCCACTCCTCTCCAGATGGGCCAGACCGTCGACCAGAGGGCCAGTCCCCTCCTACCCTGACCTCTCCGATGGAGTCCTCACCATGAAGAAAGTGGCACTGATTAGCGTCGTGATGCTCGGAGCCCTGGCGTTCGCGTCCCGCCCCGCCGACGCCCAGATCGCCTTCGGCGGACGAGGGTTCTCGTTGTCGATCGGGGTCGGGCCGGGCTATGGATATGGCTACCCGGGCTACGGCGGCATCGGCTACCCCGGCATCGCACCGACCGGATTCGGCCTGGGCTATCCCGGCCTTGGCGGCGGCTACCCGGGGCTTGGGGGCTATGGCTATCCCGCCTTCGGCGGATTCGGCTACACCAGCTACTCTCGCGGCTATACGGGGTTCGGCTATCCCGGACTCGGGTACGGCGGATACCCGGGCTATGGCTATGGATACCGCCCGCCTTACTGCTGGTAAGGTGCGAGAGACATCCCCTCCCGCACGCACTCCGGCTTGCCGCATCCCGAGTGGACTTCGAAGCTCACTCGCCCTGCTCCGCCGGCCGCGATGGAATCGCGGCCGTGCCTGGGAGCCGGAGGGGAGCGGCACGATCAGCCGAGGAGGATGACCATGAGGACGACACTGGCGACCCTCGCCGCCCTGAGCGTCACCCTGGCCTTCGGTATGGCCGAGGCCCACGCCGGTAAGGGCAACCGAGGCAGGGCTCAGGGGCCTGCTCAGCAATATGGCGACATCGTTGGGCTCCCGCCCGGTCACGGCGGCATCCCGCCCGGTCATGGCGGCATCCCGCCTGGACAGGCGAGGAAGCTCTACCAGCCCGGCTACGTCGGCTACCCGCAGGCGGGCTATCCCGGCTGGGGCCAGCAATGGATTGGCGTGCCTGGGCTCGACGCGGGCTACGACCGGTGGCGTCGGGACGCGGCCCGGGCCTATCAGCGGGGCGACTTCTTCATCCAGGGCTGGCGGCAGCGGCCCTACCCGATTCACGGCCCCTATCCCTACGGCTGGCCGAGGTGACGCCCTGCCAGCGAGCCCGAGATGGGGAGTCACAATCGCACTGGATGCGTGCTATGAGATGGTGGAGGCGTGATGGAGACCCTTGCGATGAGTGACGCGGCCTATCAGCAACTCGTCGAGGTCGCGGGCACGATCGCCCGCCACCTCGACTACCCGGGCAAGCCGGACGCAATTCGGGTCTGCCGGGAGGACATCCGGGAGCGGTGCCTGCGGGGCGTGCTCTCGCCGGAGCAGGGCGATCGGCTGACGGCGATGCTCTCGGGCGGGGATCGCCTCATGGACTGACCTTGATCTCGGACACCCTACCGAAGCCGGGGCGTGGTCGCACTCCCCGCCGGTTCGACGTTGGCCGGAGGGTCGGCGGCCGGCGGCATATCGACGAGCGGACGCATCTGCGAGGCGACCTCCTTGGCCGCATCGCCCTCCAGGCCCAGCGGCTCGCCGCCACCAGCGAAGACGATCGAGAGCGAGAGGTCGTCGCCCTCGTCCGAGAACCGAATATAAGCGACCTGGTCGGGGTTGATCAGGTACTCCCCGGCGTGGATGTAGTCGCCCGCCCCATGCGGCCGGGCAACGCCTTCAATTCCCTCCACGACTGCTTCCCGCTGGGCCAGGGCGACGGCCCCGCCCAGCAGCACGCACGCGGCGATCACCGCGAGTGTCGGCTTTCGCATGATGCACCCCTCTCGGTTGGGAGCCTCGCGGGCTCATCCTGGCGTGTAACGTCCCTTCGACGTTCGAGGTCAGGGTCGCACTCGCCCGGACCCGGTCGGGCCGGCATCATCCGTGCCCCCTGCTCCGCAGGCCGTGACAGCGGCCCCGGCCTTTCAGGCGAGGCTGGTGATCGCCGATGGTTCGCGGGCGTGCCTCATTTGACCGCACCGGGGCGACGGAATTCCTTCTCGAACACGCAGATCATCCGCTCGGCCTCCTCGGCCCCGTGCCCATAACGGCCGCACAAGATTTCGGCGAGCCGGCCCCGGTCGCCTTCGATGCGGGCGAGGTCCGCTTCGCTCAGCCTCGACCAGTGGGACTTAACCAGGGCCTTCATCTCCGGCCAGTCGCCCTCGATCTCCGTCCAATTCATCGCCGTGGCCTCCGTGCGATCGGGTCGACCGGCCCTTGCGTCGATGGACGCCCCGAAGTGGTACCGAGCCGGTCGCCTCAGTATCCGCCAACCCGGCGTGCGACGGAACGGGATTCCTGCCAACCGACGTGGATTCAAGAATTATTCGATCTCAGTCGCCGACCGGGTGCTCGATCCACCCCGCGTAGCACCGATTGCACAGGTCCAGGACGACCCGCCGATAGGCCGAGCCTTCGCCTCCTGCTCCGCTCGATCTCCGCCGATCTCGCGGTCGAGGTCATCCTCTTCGATGACCTGCCGTGACGGCTCGGAGCGACTCGCCCCGTCCTGGCCGCCGAGCCCGGTTCATGCCGTGCTCGGGTTGGTGCCACGGGTACTCCGATCATACGCCCCGTGCCGCACCAGGATGGCGGTGGCCTCGTCGGGGCGGCCGTCGGCCGTGACGACCACGATGGGGCGGCCCGCCTCGAATTCGTCGTGGTAATAGCGGGCCTCCTCCTCCGGGATGCCCCAGCCGATGAGGGCCCCTGCCAGGCCAGCGGCCGCTGACCCGGCCGCCGCGTTGGAGAGGATCACGCCCAGCGTCCCGCCGGCGATGGCCGGGCCGACGACCGGGATCACCCCGGCCAGCACCCCGAGGCCGGCCAGGGCCCCCAGGCCCAGGCCCGCCACCAATCCGGCGGCGGCCCCCTCCTCGACGTAGGACCCCTCGATGGCCGTCGCGGCGTCGGAGCCCTCCCAATCGTGTCGCACGGCGAGTCCGACCTGGTCGTCGCGGAAGCCGGCCGCCTTGAGGTCGGCGACGGCCTGGTCGGCGTGGCGGAGGTCCGCGAAGACCCCCACGACGGTCGAACGTCGCTCGGATGCCATGGTGCCCCTCCCGGGTCGATGGCCCGCCTCGTCCCCGTATCTCCGTATCTCGGTCGATGGGGTGGAGCAATCGCGGTGCCATATCCTCGGAGGTGTTGATACCCAGCAACCCTCGGCGTCCTCGCTCCGTCGCGGCGAAGCCGCGATCGTCCGCTGTCGAATCGGTACCTACGTCGCCTGGCGGGTCACCTTTGACCAACCCCACCGGGAGGGGACGCAGGTGATGCGGCCGGCAACAATGCCGCTCGACGATGCCGTGCGGCTGGTCGAGGAAGGTGGGATCACCCACGAGGCGAGTCGTGTGCCCGTCCTGAGGGCACGGCGGCCTGTCGGTTGATTCGTCACCCTGCGTGATCGAGCCCCTTGATTCGAGGGAGCGTCTCCGGCGGCATGATCATCCGATGGACGAGCGGCCGGAGCCCGACCCGGGCCATCACCTTGTAGGCCGCCAGAGACGGACGCATCCACGGGCACGGCTCCAGCCCCAGCAGCCGGCGGACATGTTCCGGCACGAGGACGCTCTGCACGCGGAGGAGCGTCCGGTATCGCCACCGCCCCAGCACCTCGCGGTACCGATCGTAGAGCCGGGCCGTCAGGCCCGAGTACGCCAGGTCACGCTCAAGGTGTCGCCGCCGATCCGCAATCCAATCGGCGTAGCTGGGGGGCAAGCCGGGGATCGCCAGGCCCTCGCCGACCCTGCGAAAGACACCGTAGAGTTCATCCCGCTCGGCCGCGTCCAGCGGCCGAGAGAGCAGTTCGAAGGCCCGCTCCGAGTAGTCGATGAGCATGTACAGGACATCGCGGTGGGCCCACTCCGGGATCGCCTCGGCCCGCCGATGCTCGACGGCCCGGTGGGCGGCCCCGATGCGGTGCAGCGACCGGCGGGCGGTCGCCTCGTCGACGAAGGCGATCTCCTGGGCAAACCGGGCGGTCGTGAAGAGCCGACCGAGCGGGTCGGCCGGGAGCTTGCCGGAGAAGAAGAGCCAGTCGACGGCCCGGTTCAATGCAAACTCGGCGGCGGAGCCGGCGAAGACGAAGAGGATGGCGTCTGCATCCCCCCAGATGCGGCGGACGATCGAGTCCGGGCGGACGAAGGGGGCGATCGGGCCGGTCGCGGGTCGTCGGGGCCGGTCGTCCATCACGGCTGCTCTCGATCCCCAGCACCTGGAACGCCGCCCGCGACACGCCGGATCGCCCCCTCCAACTGGTCGAAGTCGACGGGCTTGGTCAGGTGGAGCGTGAAGCCCGCTTCCCGTGTCTCTCGGAGGTCGGCCTCCATGCCATAGCCGGTCAGGGCGATGCTCGGCAGGGGATGGAACCGTCTCAGCACGTCGATCCCCGAGCCGTCGGGCAGGCCGAGGTCGCTGATCAGCAGGTCGTGTGCCCCGCCCGACGCCAACGCCTCGGCGACGCTGCCGGCCGTCGTCACGGTATGACCCGAGGCGGCCAGCATGCGGGCCGTGATCCGGGCCGTGTCCCCGTTGTCCTCGACGAGCAGGATACGGAGCGGCCGGAGAGGATGCTCCTCGGAGACGACCGGTGATTCGCACTCCTCATCGGACGGCGGAGCGGCCTCGACCAACTCCAGGATGAACGTCGAGCCAGCCCCGACACCCTCGCTCGCCGCCGTGAGCGTCCCGCCGTGGGCCTCGGCCAATGCCCTGGAGATGGCCAGCCCCAGGCCGAGTCCGCCGAAGCGATGCGTCACCTCCGGGTCGCCCTGCTCGAAGGCGTCGAAGATGCGGGTGAGCACCTCCTCCGGGATGCCGATCCCCGTGTCCCGAACCTCGACCCGCAGCCGGCCGTCCCCGGTGTCGTCGGTCTTCACCGCGATGTGCCCGCCCGGGGGGGTGAACTTGACGGCATTCTTGAGCAGGTTCCAGGCGATCTGCTGGAGCCTCGACCCGTCTCCCGGGACGCAGTAGTTCGCGGCCCGGGGCTCGAAGGCGAACTCGAGGTCCTTCGCCTCGATCTCGCGGCGGCAGATGCCGATCGCCTGCTCGATGAGGGCGTGGACATCGACCACTTCCCGTCGGAGTCCCAGCTTGCCCTGGTCGATGCGGGTCAGGTCGAGCAGGTCGTCGATCAGTCGGGCTTCCATCGCCACGTTGCGGCTGATCATCGCCAGGTCGGCCTTCGCCCCGTCCGGCACGCTCGGGTCGTCCTCCAGGGCGGAGGCGGCCATCAGCACCGGCGTCAGCGGCGTCCGGAGTTCATGCGAGAGGGCGGCGAGGAAGCGGTCCTTGGAACGACTCAACGCCTCGACCTCGGCCCGTGCCCGCCGCTCGCGTTCGAGCAACTCGGCCCGCTCGACCTCGGCCCGTCGCCGCTCGGTGACGTCCCGCAGCACCTTGGTGTAGCCCATCAGCCGACCGACATCGTCGCGGATCGCCGTCAGGACGCCGGACGCCCAGAACCGCGTCCCGTCCTTCTTGACGTGCCACCGCTCGTCGTCGGCACGGCCCTCTCGCCTGGCGACCTCGAGTTCCCAGCGGGGGCCTTCCTCGGCCGACTCGGGCGGGAAGATCGCGGCGAACGGCCGGCCGATGATCTCGGGGTCGCGGTAGCCGAGCAAGTGCTCGGCCCCCTCGTTCCAGGTCGCCACGCGGCCGTCGGGATGCAGGGTGAAGATGGCGAAGTCGCGGACGTTGTCGACCATGAGGAAGAAGTCACGCTCCCGCTCCCTTCGAGCCTCCTCGGTGCGACGGAAGGCGACGGTCAGCGAGCCGATCAGGCCGGCGGCCAGGCCGAAGGCGGCCAGCCGCAGGGCGACCCCCGGCGTGACGGCGAAGGAGCCGGCCGGCTCGATGAACAGGAACAGGATCGCCAGGGCGGAGAGGGCGGTGGCGGTGAGCGACTCGATCATGCCCCCGACCCAGGCGGCGACGCAGACGGCGACCAGGAAAATCGGGAAGGTATTGGCCCCGATCAGGGGCGTCAGCAGGAAGCTGAACAGCGTGGCCGTACCCACGGCCAGGAGCATCACGCCGTGGGTGCGGAACGGGGGGCGGCTGGGGATCGGCATGGCCGGCTCGTCGGCGTCGGTGCGAGTCGCAATGGAGCATGGTCGGGGCGGACGTTCGCCACCCTGGCCCTACCTGCATCCCGCGTGCCCCCTGCTCCGCAGGCCGCGACAGCGGCCTTGCCGCCGTTGCCCGGGGCACGCGGCTCGGCCTCGATCGGAGGGGTGAACTCAAGGGGCGAGCCCCAGGCCCCTGAGCAGGTCGTCCAGGTCGAACGGCTTGCTGAGGACCAGGTCCGGACGCAACGCGGCGATCGCCCCCATCCGGGCCGGGTCGCACACGCCCGTCGTCACCACGACCCGGATCGGCAGGCCATCCGTGCGGACTTTTTCCAGGATCGTCCCGCCGTCGCCGTCTGGCAACATCAGGTCCAGCACGAGGAAGCCCGGCCCATCCCCGAGACGCGACAGGCCCTCCTCGACCGTCATGGCCGAGAGGACATCGAAGCCGAGCCGGGTAAGAAGCCGCAGCAGGGTTTTGTGCGATCCGGGATCATCCTCGACCAGCAGCAGCCTCGGCCGGGACGACGGCATCCCGCCTGGCGACGACCCCGGGGAGCACAACGGTGAACCGGCTGCCCGAGCCCACCCTGCTGGAGACGCCCACATCGCCGCCCAACTGTCGGGCCAACCGCCTGGTGATCGCCAATCCCAACCCGAAGCCCTTGGTGCGGTCCCGTTCATCGTTTCCCACCTGGAAGAAGTCGTCGAAAATCCGGCCCAGGTGCTCCGGTGCGATGCCCGGACCCATATCGGCGACGTGGATCGCCACGGAGTCGCCCGTCCGCTCCACGTCCAGCCGCACGCCGCCGGCGTGCGTGAACTTCAGGGCGTTGTCCACGAGGTTGGAGACGATCCGCTCCAGGATCGTCGCGTCGGTGTAGACGGACAGGCCCGGAGGCGAGGACACCTCCAGCGTCAGCCGCTTCTCCCCCGCGACGGCCCGGAACCGCCCGACCACCCCGTTCACCAGGTCGTCCAGGTCGAAGGCGATCGGATGGAACGACTCCTCGCCGCCCTCGACCCGGCCGTACTCCAGGAGGCGGTCGAGCAACGCGGCGACGGCCTTCGCGTTGGAGCGGATCACCGTCAGGGCCTCTCGCTGCCCGGCCACCTGCTCGGCGGACAGGGGCAGGTCCCCCAGCTCCATCTCGGCGAGTTGGGCCTGGAGCATCAGGCCGTTGAGCGGCGTCCGCAGGTCGTGGCTGATGGAGTTGAGGAACAGGCTCTTGCGACGGGACTCGGCACGCTCCTCGTCGAGTTGATGCACCAGCCGCTCGGTGCGGGTCAGTTCGTGGTAGATGACCTTCAACTCGCGGGCATTCCAGGCGTATCGCCAGGTATAGAAGGCCAGGACGGCGAGGAACAGGTCGTAGAGCCGCCAGGCGGGCCAGACCATCTTGATGGGGATGAAGAGGTAGCCGCAGATGCCGCAGAACACGAAGATGTTCTTCATGTTCTTCAAGGCGTGCTGGGCCACGGTCATGCTCGAATTCCGCTGCTCCCGCCACCAGTGCAGGGCGATCAGGGCGTACCCGCTCGCCACGGCCAGGTCGAGGGCGACGGTGAGGATGACCCAGGGCAGGTCCTGGTTCATGCAGTGGTACAGCGTCATGTACCGCTGCGAGCCGCCCGCGAACCAGGCCATCAGGTCGGAGATGCCCATCGGTCGCACACTCATTGGGGGCCATCCCTGTGGTCGCGTCACGCCCGTCCGAACATAGCCGAAGGGCAGGACGCCGCATAGGTGCAATGAAGGCGAGGCGGTGCTTCCCCGGGCGGGCCGATGGACCGACGGCGAGCCCCCCCGCCCCTGCTCCGCCGCCCGCTCTGCGGGCTTGAATCCGTCTATACTCACTGTACTCGTCAGGTTCGGCGGGGAATGAGCATGCACGCACAATGACACCCAGGCTCGCCCTGAAGATTGCCGAACTCCTCCCGGTAGTCCGACCGTTTACCCGACCAAAATGCCACAAGGAATACCATAGATCAGAACCCGCAAGACTGTCACAGCAGCCCTCCGGGAATCCGAAGACGCAAACCATTGAGGTGAAAGAGGTTTGGCGATCTACTCCAGCGACCACTTCGCCCTGCCCCTGCCCGACTGGCACCGGTTCCCGATGGCCAAGTACGAGCGGCTCCGGGAGCGGGTCGAGCGGAGCGGGATCGTATCCCCGGGCTTGGTGCTGGAGCCGCCGGCCGCGACCGACGACCAGATCCGCCTGGCCCACGACGCCGACTACCTCCGCCGGGTCGTCTCCGGGACGCTCGGCGTCGAGGAGGCCCGGGCGCTGGGCTTCCCCTGGTCTCCGCAGCTGGTGGAGCGTTCCCGACGATCGGCCGGGGCGACCGTCGCCGCCGCCCGGGACGTGCTCGGCGGCGAGCCCTTCGGGGTCAACCTCGCCGGGGGTACCCACCACGCCGCCCCCGACCGCTGCGCCGGGTACTGCGTCTTCAACGACGCCGCCATCGCCGCCCGGGCGATGCAGCGCGAGGGGAGGGCCTCCCGGGTGCTGGTCGTCGACTGCGACGTCCACCACGGCGACGGCACCGCCCTGATCTTCGCCGAGGACCCGACCGTCTTCACCTTCTCGATCCACGGCGAGCGGAACTACCCCCTGCGCAAGCCCCCGGGCGACCTGGACCTGCCCCTGCCCGACGGCACCGGCGACGACGCCTACCTCGACGCCCTCTCCCGGGGTCTGGCCGAGGCCGTCGACCGCTCCCGGGCGGACCTGGCCTTCTACCTCGCCGGCGCCGACCCCTTCGAGTCCGACCGCCTCGGCCGGATGGCGATGACCAAGGCCGGGCTCGAAGCCCGGGACCGCCTCGTCTTCGAGGCCCTCGACCTCGCGGGGATCCCCGTCGCCGTGAGCATGGCCGGCGGCTACTCGGCCGACATCGACGACATCGTCGACATCCACTTCGCCACCGTCCGGCTGGCCGTCGATCGGCAGTCCCGACGGGCCCCCGCCGGGGTGTCCGGATGAGGGGCACCGAGGCGGCCCGATCGGGGCCGGTGCGCCAACGGTGCGCCCCGGCCGATCGACGTAACCGATTTCCAACTTGAGAGTTGCCGAATCCGAAATGGGTTCGCTCCGTCGAACCGCGCCGCCACGAGGCGGCCGCCCCGATCCCCGCCCCCGGCCGGCCGGGGGCTGGGCCCCCGGGCCCGTCTGAGGCTTCGCCGTCCGATGGCCGGGATCCGTCCCGGACGCGGCCGGTGCGCCGACCGAGGGCCCCGCGTATTCGGCGCAAATCATCTTAACGAAAGGATTTTCGAGATTCGAAATGGGTTCGCTCCGTCGAACCGCGCACCGAGGGGCCGAGGGCCCCGGTCGTGGTCGCGGTCGAGTCCGAGGCGTCGGCCCCCGCCAAGCCGGATCGACGGCGGGCGCACCGGGTCCGGCCCCGGGCCGAGGCCGGGAAGGATGCGGGCGGGGGTCGGACGAGGACCGGGGGACACTCGGCACGGGTCGGGCTCCGCGCAGGGCGAACGGGCGGGGCCGGGACGATGACCCCTCTCTCATAAGTATCGTGACCCGGGCCGAATCCAGTCACACGATCCGGGCGGGACGAATCGGGGAGGGCCGGGGCCCGCACCGGATTGCCCGCCCGGGACGACTCGCCTATAACCGAGGGCTCCCGAGAGGTCCGATCCATCCCAGGGAGCCACCCGATGCGTCACCGCCATCGACGAGGGATCGCCCGGTCGGGCGCCTCGATCCTGATCGTCTCGACCCTCCTGCTGTCCCTCGGTCGGGCGGAGGACGAGCCCGGGTTCACCCCCCTCTTCAACGGGGAGGACCTCACCGGCTGGCGATCGGGAGGGACGGACCTGGCCGGGGAGACGGAGGCCGATGGCGGCCGGTTCGTAGTCAAGGACGGCGTCCTCGTGGTCACCGGGTCGACGGAGACGCCTCCGATGATGACCGAGATCGACACGGTGGAGTCGTTCGACGGCGATTTCACGCTCCGCCTGGAGTTCCGCGCCTCCCGAGACGCGAACAGCGGCCTCCACCTCCGGGACAAGGAGTTCGCGCACCAGCTCCAGATCCGGGACTACCCCCGGGTCGGCCCGTACACGATGCTCGAGGACTACAGGGAGGGCGACTGGAACGCGATCGAGGTGGTCGTGACCGGCACGACGGCCCGATGCACCTGCAACGGCGAGTTGCTCGAGGCCGCGCTCAACGTGCCCGAGCGGGGTCCCCTCGCGCTGCAATCGGAACTCAACGTGGTCGAATATCGCAACATCCGGGTCAGGCGAGGGGGCTGACGCCGGGCCTCCCGGGTCGCCGCTCGGGCCGGCCGGGCGGCCGGCCGGGGTCGCGCCCCCGGACTCGAGGATTCCGCCCCCGACACGGAGACCGCTCATGAAGAACGTCCCGCTGCTGCTCGTCGCGCTGGCGTGCGCCCCGGTGGGGGCGACCGCCCGGGAGGTGACCCGGGATCTCCCCTATGTCTCCCCGGGGCACGAGCGCCAGGTGCTCGACGTCTACGCGCCGGAGGGTGCGAAGGATCTCCCCGTCGTGTTCTGGATCCACGGCGGGGGCTGGCAGGTCGGGGACAAGTCGGAGGTCCAGGTCAAGCCCCGGGCCTTCATGGACCGGGGGTTCGTGTTCGTCTCGACCAACTACCGGCTGCTGCCGGACGTGGACATGGGGACGATCGTCCGCGACATCGCCCGGGCGATCCGCTGGGTGCACGAGCACATCGCCGAGCACGGGGGGGATCCGGACCGGCTGCTGATCATGGGCCATTCGGCCGGGGCGCAACTGGCCGCGCTGGTCTGCACCGACGCGCGCTACCTGGAGGCCGAGGGTCTGTCGCCGGGCATCATCAAGGGGTGCGTGCCCGTCGACGGGGACACCTACGACGTGCCGGCGATCATCGAGACCGCGGAGACGCGCAACCGGGTCCATGGCCTGCCGCAGGCGACGTACGGCCACCGGGAGAAGTTCGGCGGCGACCCGGCGACGCATCGGGACCTCTCCGCGGTGACCCACGTCGCCGATGGCGAGGGGATCCCCCCGTTCCTGATCATGCACGTCGCCGGGCATCCCGACACGGGGGCCCAGGCCCGTCGGCTGGCGGACGTCTTGGAGGGTGCGGGGGTCCCGGTCCGGGTGTATGGGGCCCGGGAATCCACGCACAACAAGATCAACGCGGACATCGGCCTGCCGGACGACCCGGGCACGACGCTGCTGTTCGAGTTCGTCGACGAGGCGCTGACGCGATGAGGGGCGGTGCGGCCCGGGCGGGCGCCGGGACGCACCCGGGACGCACCCGGTGCGAGGACGGATCGATCCCCGCCGCTCAGGAGTCGCGCAAGAAGAAACTGGTGAAAATCCGGGAGTGGGTGGCCGGGGCCTCGTCCGCGAGACCCCGGCCGGGAGGCCATCGCACCGGGGTCTCGCGGACGAGATCCCGGCCACCCCGGCACGTGCCCCTCCAGATCTCCGATCAGGTTATCCTTGCGCGACTCCTGTCAGGCGAGGATGCCGGTGGCGACGTTGCCGGCGACGTCGGTGAGGCGGAAGTCCCGGCCGGCGTGGCGGTAGGTGAGGCGTTCGTGGTCGAGGCCGAGCAGGTGCAGCAGGGTGGCGTGGAGGTCGTGGATGTGGACCTTGTCCTCGACGGCGTAGTAGCCGTACTCGTCGGTGTTGCCGTAGCGGAAGCCGGGGCGGACGCCGCCCCCGGCGAGCCACATGGTGAAGCCCTCGGGGTTGTGGTCGCGGCCGTCGGTGCCCTGGGCGGTGGGGGTGCGGCCGAACTCGCCGCCCCAGAGGACGAGGGTGTCTTCGAGTAAGCCCCGGGCCTTCAGGTCGGTGAGCAGGCCGGCGATAGGGAGGTCGACCTCCCGGGCGTTCTTCTCGTGGCCGTTCTTCAGGTCGCCGTGCTGGTCCCACTGGACGTTGGTGTCGCTGTGGGTGACCTGGATGAAGCGGACCCCGCGCTCGGCGAAGCGCCGGGCGAGCAGGCACTGGCGGCCGAAGTCGGCGGTGGTGGGGTCGTCGAGGCCGTAGAGGCGGAGCGTGGCGGGGGACTCCCCGGCGAGGTCCTGGGCCTCGGGCATCTCGGTCTGCATGCGGAAGGCCAGCTCGAAGGAGTCGAGCCGGGCCTCCAGGGAAGGCTCGGGGCCGGTGCGGTCGAGGTGGTCGCCGTTCAGCTCGGCGAGCAGGTCGAGCTGGGCCCGCTGGACGGGCCGGGGGAAGCGGTCGTTGTCGATGTAGCGGACGCGGGCCTGGTCGGAGGAGACGCTGGCGTTGCCCAGCGGGGTTCCCTGGTAGGAGGCGGGGAGGAAGGCGCTGCTCCAGTTCAGCACGCCGCCGTGGGCGAGGGTGGGGCAGATGGTGAGGAAGCCGGGCAGGTTCCGGTTCTCGGTGCCGAGGCCGTAGGTGATCCAGGAGCCCATGCTCGGGCGGACGAAGGTGTCGCTGCCGGTGTGCAGCTTCAGCAGGGCCCCGCCGTGGGCGGCGTTGGTGCCGTACAGCGAGTGGATCATGCAGAGGTCGTCGACGTGCCGGGCGACGTTCGGGAACAGCGAGCTGACGGGCAGGCCGCTCTCGCCGTACCTCCGGAACTTCCAGGGGGAGGCGAGCAGGTTGCCGGTCTTGGCGAACTGGACGCGGGGCTTGTCGAACGGCAAGGGCTTGCCGTGGTCCCGGGTGAGCTGGGGCTTGGGGTCGAAGGTGTCGAGGTGGGAGGGCCCGCCCTTCATGAAGAGGAAGATGACGCGCTTCGCCCGGGCCTCGAAGTGCGGGGCCCGGGGGGCGAGCGGGTCGGCGGCGTCGGCCTCCGGGGGCCGGGCCCGGGCCTCGTCGGCGAGCAGGGCGGCGAGGGCGAGGTGGCCGAAGCCGACGGCGGAGGTCTTGAGGAGCTGGCGGCGGGTCGACAGGGGGGATGGCGATCGATCCATGGCGGGTCGGTCCTCCGGGTGGGATGGCTGGGGGCACCTGCCGGGGCGGCCTGATCCCCCGATGATCGATCGGGAGGGGGGGCGGGGTGGGGGTCGATGTCCGGGACGCGGGGCCGTTCGCGGTGTCCGCCCCCCTCACCCCGGCCCTCTCCCCCGAGGACGGGGGAGAGGGGGAGGGAGGCGTCTCCCGGGCCTCCGGACCGATCGGATGCAGGATCTAGCGGATGTAGACGAATTCGTCCGAGGCGAGGACCACCTGGCAGAGCGCCTGCCAGGCGTCGAGTCGGGTGGTGTCGTGGGCGTCGTCGAGTTCCCCGGCGAGACGGTCGAGGTAGGCCAGGGCGCGATCGGTCTCCTCGGCGGACGGGGGCCGGCCGTAGGCCCGCTCGTAGAGGATTCGGAGTCGGGCGGGGTCGTCGAGGTCGGCCCGGCCGAGCAGGTCGGCGGCGAGGTCGCCGGCGACGTCGAGCACGAGGCCGGAGTTCATCAGGAAGAGGGCCTGGGGGGCGACGGTGGTGGTGGCCCGGTCGCCGTCGGGGACGCTGGCGTCGGTGGAGTCGAAGAGCTGGAACAGGTCGTACAGGTGGTTGCGGACGACCGGCAGGTAGAGGGACCGCCGGGCCGAGTCGTAGTCGGTCACGTCCTTGGACGTGTGGTTGAAGAAATAATCGCGGTTCTCGACCGTGAGCAGCGAGCCGCCGACCGCGCGGTCGAGCGCGCCGGAGGCGGCGAGCAGGGCGTCCCGGATGGCCTCGGACTCCAGGCGACGGACGTTGGAGCGCCAGAGGAGGCGGTTCCCGGGGTCGACGGCGGCGGCCCGGGGGTCGTGGTCGCTGCCCATCCGGTAGGTGCTGGAATTCATGATCAGGCGATGCATCGACTTGATCGACCAGCCCTCGTCGGCGAACCGGAGGGCCAGCCAGTCGAGCAGCATCGGGTGGGAGGGGCTGCCGCCGAGGGCGCCGAAGTTGTCGGGGGTGTCGACGAGCCCCTCGCCGAAGTGCCAGCGCCAGATGCGGTTGACCATGACCCGGGCGGTGAGCGGGTGGCCCTCGTCGGCGATCCAGCGGGCGAGTTCGAGCCGGCCGCTGCGGTCGGGGGCGATGGTGGGGGGCTCGGGCCCGGCGAGCTGCTCGGGGACGCGACGGGGGACGAGGTCGCCGAGCGTCAGGTGGCTGCCCCGGATGTGGATCGGGATGTCTTCGGCCGTCCCCTCGGCGACCCCCATCGCGGCGGGCAGCTCGGGGGCCGATTCCTGGAGCGTGGCCAGCTCGGCCCGGAGGGCTTCGAGCCGGGCCTTCTCCTCGTCCGAGTAGAGCGATTCGGGCGTCTCGGGGAGGGTGAAGCCCTCGTCCCCCTCGGCCACGAGTCGGGCGTTGGCGGCCTCGGCGGCCGCCTCGATCTCGGCCTCCTTGGAGGCGACCCGGGCGTCGTGGGCTTCCTTGAGCCGGAGGTCCTCGGCGGTGGGGATCGGGTTCTCGTGCCACTTGGCGACGGTCTCGAAGGAGTCCATCGTCGTCGTGGACGTGAAGATGCCGGCCATCGCGTAGTAGTCGGCGGCGGTGATGGGGTCGAACTTGTGGTCGTGGCAGCGGGCGCAGCCGATCGTCAGGCCCAGGAAGGTGCGGCCGACGGTGTCGAGCTGCTCGTCGACGATGTCCATCTTCATCTTCACCTGGTCCGGCTCGGCCAGGACCTTCGGGCCGAGCGTGAGGAAGCCGGTGGCGATGAGCTGGGCGTGGCGTTCGGGGGCCGGGCCGGGGTCGGGCAGGAGGTCGCCGGCGAGCTGCTCGACGACGAACCGGTCGTAGGGGACGTCCCGGTTGAAGGCGTCGACGACGTAGTCCCGGTATCGCCAGGCGTGGCCGTGGGCGACGTTCTCGTCCAGGCCGTTGGAGTCGGCGTAGCGGGCGAGGTCGAGCCAGTGCCGGCCCCAGCGTTCGCCGTAGGCGGGGGAGGCGAGCAGCCGGTCGACGACCCGGGCGAAGGCGTCGGGCCGGTCGTCGTCGAGGAAGGCGGCCACCTCGTCGGGGGTGGGGGGGAGGCCGGTGAGGTCGAAGGAGACGCGGCGGATCAGGGTCCGGCGGTCGGCCTCGGGGGCGGGGGAGAGTCCGTTCTCCTCGAGCCGGGCCAGGACGAAGCGGTCGAGGTCGGATCGGGGCCACGTTTCGAGGTCGACCCGGGGGACCTCCGGCTCGGTCGGGGGGTGGAACGACCAGAGGGCCTCGGCCCGGGACGAGGCGTCGTCGGCCTCCGGGTCGTCGGCGGGGGGGCCGTCGGAGGCCCGGGGGTCGGGGGCCCCCATCTCGACCCATCGGGTGAGGTGCTCGATCACCCGGTCGGGGAGCTTGCCGGAGGGGGGCATGCGGAGCAGCTCGTCCTCGTAGCGGACGGCCTCCAGGAGCAGGCTGGCGTCGGGGTCCCCGGGGACGAGGGCCGGGCCGAGGGCACCTCCCCGGAGCAGGCCCTCCCGGGTGTCGAGCGCCAGGTCGCCCCGGAGGCGGGGGGCCTCGGCGGAGTGGCAGGAGTAGCAGTGCTCGACCAGCACGGGGCGGACGTTCGCCTCGAAGAAGTCCAGGGCGGCCTGGTCGGCCTGCGGGGCGGCGGGGGCCGCCGCGGAGGGCAGGACGGCGCCCAGGGCGGTGCCGAGGACCATCGCCAGCCGCCTCGGGACGGCGCCGAGGGCTCGGACCGGCGCGGGGGCATCGATGCGCGATCGGATCATGGGAACTCCTTCGATCAGTGCGATGCGATGGCCCGACCGGCCTCCGTCGCGGCCGGGCCGTCCCGGGTGCCGAGGATCTCCCCGATCGCCTCCAGGAGCCGCTGGACGTCGCCCATCCGATTATAACCGTGAATGGCCACGCGAAGCCTCCCCGCCTGGGACATGAGGTGGATCCCCCGGGCGAGCAGGCCCCGGTGGATCTCGTCGGCCCGGTCGTGGCGGAAGGCCAGGATCCCGGCCAGCCGCCCCGGCCGGCTCGGGGTGAGCAGCTCGACGGGGAGGCCCCGGAGGCCGTCGAGGCAGGCGTCGACGAGCGGGCCGGCGGCCTCGGCGATCCGGTCGACGCCGACGCCGGAGACGTACTCCAGGGCGGCCCGGAGCGCGTAGATCGCGGGGAAATTCGGCATGCCGACGGCGAAGCTCGGGGCCCCGGGCCGGCTGACGGCCGCCTCGAACCGACCCGGGCCGAAGGCGTCTTCCAGGTGGAACCAGCCGCCGGCGGGGACGGTCCACTCCCTCGCCCGGGCCGAGGGGACGCCGACGATCCCGCCGCCGTGGCCGGCGAGGATCCACTTGTGGGTGCTGCTGACGACCAGGTCGACGCCGTCGAGCGCCAGCGGGATCCGGCCGAGGGCCTGGGTGACGTCGAGCGCCAGCAACGCCGGGCTGCGGGCCCGGACGGCCGAGACGACCTCCTCGAGCGGCAGCACGAAGCCGTTGTAGAAGCTGACGAGCGAGGCGGTGACCAGCCGGGTCCGGGGGCCGAGCAGCGGGATCAGGTCGTCGACGTGCAGGGCGCCGTCGCGGGATCGCCAGAGCTTCGCGGAGGCGGGGCAGTCGGCCTGGAGCCAGGGGGTGGCGCCCGCGGGGAAGTCGAGGTCGTTGATGACGACCTCGTCGCCGGGCCGGAGCCGGAGCGCCATCGCGGCGAGGTTGTACGCCTCGGAGGAGCAGGAGCAGAGGGCCACCTCGTCGGCGGAGAGGCCGATCAGCCCGGCCGCCAGGCGCCGGGCCTCCTCCCACTGGGCGAAGTGCCGGGGGCGGCCGTCCATGCCAAGCTGCTTGTCCCGGAAGTACTGCCCGAGCGCCTCGCCGACCGCCAGGGGGGGGATCCCCTCGGCGGCGGTGTTCAGGTAGGTCATCCCCTCCAGGGACGGGAAGGACGCGCGGCGGGCATCGTCGGTGAGCATCGATCGCCTCCCTTCCGCCGGGTGCGCGGCGGGCTGGCCGGGGCGGGCCGGGCCCGACGGCGGTCGGGCCCGGGGACCCCGATCTTACTCGGCGGGGAGGTCGAAGTTGAGCTCGTTGGATCCCTCCTCGACCTCGGCGGTCAGGCCGGAGGTGTCCGCGAGCTGGTACTTCGGCGGGATGAGCGGGACCGCGGCCTGGTTGGCCCGGATGACGTCCATCTGGTTCCCGACCCCGCCGCCGGCATTGGCGAGCACCTCGGAGTCGTCGACCGCCACCGCCATCACCGAGACCTTGTACGACCCGGCCAGGGCGCCGTCGTCCGGGTCGACGGTGGTCAGCTCATACGCCCCGTCCCGGATCTCCCCGGAGGCGGGCCGGCCCTCGGGGGCCGTCGGCGTGAAGGTGATCCGCCCGCGTTCGAGGGGCTCGCCTTTATGGGAGACGGTCCCGTAGACGGGGTGCCGTCGGCCGTAGCCGTCGTCCCCGCAGCCGGCCATCGCCGGCGGGATCAGGAGGGCGAGGAGGGGGAGGAAGCCCAGTCGGGCTCGGGGGGACAGGGACATGGATTCGTGCTCCCGGGGCGATCGAAGGCGAGGAACGACTTCGACCCCGCCGCCGGGGGCGAGGTCGAGTGGTCGCCGATTGCTGGGTCCGGATGTCGGCGGTCGGGGGCCGGGCGGGCGACGCCCGATCGGGGTCCGGAGGCCCCCGAGGGCTGGGCCGTGGCGGCCCGGCGATGACGCGAGGCCGCCTGTCCGGGGTCGAGGACGACCGCCCCCCCGGCGCCGGGCCGGGGGGGCGGGGGATGGTCAGTACTGGTCGGCGGAGACGACCTCGCCGCCGTTGCGGCTCCCGAGGGCGTTGTAGACGACGTTGTTGACGGTCTCCTTGAGGAACTTCACCGAGCCGTCGGCGAACAGGAAATTGGCGCCGCCGGGGTGCTGGCTCTTGAAGCCCTTGGCCGCGGCGGAGAATCGGCAGCCGAGCGGGGCGGTGGCATTCTCCCAGCGCTGGTTGCAGTCGGCCGCGTCGGCCGGATAGGAGTTCGAGTCCCAGTTCATGGGGACGGTGGTGCCGGCGGAACCGCCATTGGTGACGTAGAAGGCGCTGTTGGCCGTCTGCTCGGGCAGGACCTCGCCCACGATGATCGTGTTGCTGGTGCCGTCCCGGGTGCTGGCGATGTTGGCGACCTGGGCGGTGCCGTAGTCGAAGAAGCCGCGGAGCTTGCCCGCGCCGAGGGTGAAGCCGTCGGGGAGCCCGCGATTGGTGCCCCAGTAGCCGTGGTGGCCGAAGCGGGGGGTGCCGGGCGGGGGGGTGACGGTGGGGGGCGTCTCCCAGGGCAGGCCGCCGTTGAGCGGGCCGCCGGCGTAGTTGTCGCCGAAGCTGCCGGCGTAGTTCGACACCGAGACGACCTGGGCCGGCTGGCCGGTGGCCCGGTCGATCGGCGGGGAGCTCTGGGTGAACTGGCCGGTGGCGTTGGTGGCCGAGCCCAGCGGGCGGAAGCCGCCGCCGTTCTCGCCGTCGGAGGGGCAGAGGAAGGTGGCCGGGACGGTCATCCACATGGTGAAGCCGGCGCCGGCGTCATAGGCGTTCGTGCCGCCCCGGGGGTTGACGCTTAGGTTAATTGCGGCGTACAGGGGCCCCTGCTCCATGTGCGGCAGCAAGAGCGCCCGCCAGGTGAGGCAGCTCTCCCGGGCCCAGTCGCTGCGGCTGGTCGAGACGCCGCCGAGCGGGAACGAGCCGTTGGTGTCGTGGTAGTTGTGCAGGGCGATGCCGAGCTGCTTCAGGTTGTTGGTGCACTGGGCGCGCCGGGCGGCCTCCCGGGCGCTCTGCACGGCCGGCAGCAGCAGGGCGATGAGCACGCCGATGATGGCGATGACCACCAGCAACTCGATCAGCGTGAACGCCGAAGTCGTTCGGGGACCTCGACGAACTTCCCCTAAGGTCGCACGCATCGGGATATCTCCTCGGTCGCGACGTGGATGGACGAGAGCGCTCGAGACGGTCGATCACCCCCGGGGCGGCACGGGCCGACCCGGGGCGAGGCCGGCGTCCGGGCCGATCGTCGCCGCCCGGGGGCGGGGACGCGACCGGGCGACGGCCCCGGGCCCACTCGGGCCGGGCGGGACGATCTCGGCGATCCCCGGGGCGGGGCCGCCTCGGGGTCTTGGGGGGAGTACCGCGGGCTGGAGAGGTCGGTTGGCGGTCGGGGCGACCCCGGTCCCGGGAGGAGCGGGACGGGGCCTCAACCGGTCCCCGCCTCGGGAGGAGGCCGGGGATCCCGGAGTGCCGGGCTTAAACAAGGGTGAAACCAGGCGACGGCCAGGATGCGTCAGGAATGGCGACATGTCAAGCAGAAAGTCCATCGAGATGCGAGGCCCCATCGGTCCGAGTCCCATCGCGAGTCGCCCGCCCCGCCGATCCGCCGCTTCCTCCCCGAGGCCGGCCCCGGGGGCCCGCGTCGGGCCCCGTCGATCGCGCCGGGGCTCCCTTCCCCGGGCCGGGGCCGATGATAAGCTGGAGAGCCGTCGGGGGTCGTGGAGTCCGGACGAGTCCAGGGCGGGGCGATCACGCTAATGAAGAGGCGTCGAAACCGGTCGAGTTGGGCCGGCTTGCTCGCGGGAATCGCGCTGGCCCCGGCGATCGGGGCCGGATGCTCGGGCTCGGGACCCGGGGTGGAGCCGGTGGGCCTGGACCGGCTCCGGGGCCGGGGGGCGGGGGCGACCCAGCCGGCCGAGGACGAGATCCGGGGCCTCGGGGGCATCCTGGACTACGACCTCGGGCGGCCCGGGCGGCCCGTCGTCGGCGTGAAGTTCGGCCCGCTCTACGGCTCCGGCAAGACGGTCACCGACGCGAGCCTCGCCCGGCTCCCCGAGCTGACCGAACTGCGGTCGATCCTGATCCAGGAGGCGGAGGTCACCGACGAGGGGATCCGGGTGGTCGAGGCGCTGCCGGGGCTGGAGGCCCTCACCCTGGCCCGGACGGCGATCACCGACGAGGGCCTCCGGTCGCTGGAGGGCCTGACCGGCCTCCGGGCCCTCGACCTGACCGAGACGGCGATCACCGACGAGGGGCTCTTCCACCTCCAGGGGCTGACGAACCTAGAGATGCTCAGCCTGGGCAAGACCCGGATCACCGGGGAGGGGCTGGCCTACCTCGAGGGGATGGTCCGGTTGGAGGCGCTCCTGCTGGACGAGACGGGGGTCGACGACGCGTCGCTGGCCCACCTCGTGGGGCTCCCCGAGCTGTCGAGCCTGAACCTGTCGGGCACGGCGATCGGCGACGAGGGCTTGGAGCACGTCGCCCGGATGGAGGCGATCCGCACGATGAGCCTGAGCAACACCCGGATCACCGACGCCGGGCTCGAACGGCTGGCCGGGCTCCCCCTGCTGGAATTCCTGACCCTGGGCGGGACCCGGGTGACGGCCGGGGGGTTCGACGAGTTCCACCGGCGGAGGCCGGACATCCGCCTCGAACGCTGAGCGGGCCGGCCGGCCCGCCCCGGGCCGGGGCCGGGCCGGCCGGGGCCGGTCAGGGGTCCGGGGTCCCCGGCCCGCCGGACCGGACGAGCTTCCAGGCGTCCGACTCCATGTTATTGCCGGCGACCATCCAGAGCGCACCGTCGAAGACGAAGGCGCTGGCGGCGTGGCGGGGGGCCCAGGGGGTATCGGGCACCTCGTACCAGTTGACCCCGTCGTCGGAGTACCAGGCGTCGTTGCGGTTCTGCCCGGAGTAGCCTTCCAGGACCCAGAGGCGGCCGTCGAAGGCGGCGACCTCGTGGTACTGCCGGGGCGCCCAGGGGGCGTGCGCGACGTGTCGCCTCCAGCGGGCGCCGTCGGCGCTGCTCCAGACGTCATTGAAGAACTGGCGGGTGGGGGTGGTCGGCGTGTCGTAAGTGCCCCCGCCGAGGATCCAGATCCGGTCGTCGAGGACCGCGGCGCCGCCGATCATCCCCCGGGGGGACCAGGTCGGCCCCTCGGGTTCGACCCGCTCCCAGTGCAGGCCGTCGGCCGAGTCCCAGACGTCCCCGTGGAAGACCTCCTCCGACGGGGCGAAGCCGGGCATCGTCTGGCCGCCGAGGACCCAGATCCGGTCCTCGAAGGCGACCGTGTGGTGCAGGGCCCGGGGCCCCCAGGGGACCGGGGAGTCGGGGTTGACCAGGCTCCAGGAACGGCCGTCGGCCGAGCTCCAGACGTCGGACTGGTAGTGCCCCTGGTTCACGTCGCCGCCGACGATCCACAGCTTGCCCCGGTGCACGACGTATCCGGCCGTGTGGCGGCCCTCCCAGTCGCCTCGGGGGTCGAAGGCGTCGTCGAGGAAGGTGTTGGGCTTCTCCAGGACCCACTCGGCGCCGTCGGCGCTGCTCCAGACCTCGTTGTTGCAGATCCGGGGGAAGTGCTCCTTGTCGCCGGGGTTCCAGCCGCCGAGCAGCCACATCCGACCCCGATGGACGAGGGCCCCGGCGCCGTCCCTCGGGGCGAAGGCCGCCCGGGGAGAGACGTTCACCCACCGGTAATCCCGGACCTCGCGAGAGGGCACGATCGCCAGGGGGGGCGAGACGGCCGGGGGTCGTTCGGCGTCGGCCGGGGCGATCCGGAGGCGGCAGGCGTCCGAGCGGAGGTCGGGGACCTCCCAGGTGAACCGGCCGGCGTCGGCGGGGACGTCGGCGATCGGGGCCCAGGTCGCGCCATCGTCCGGGGAGTACGAGAGCGAGACGGTCGAACCGGGCAGGAGCCCCGAGACCTCCCAGGAGAGGACGTGCGCGCTGCCGACGCACCAGGACTCGCCGCCGACCGGGGAGGTCCAGGCGAGTCCCCGGGCCGGCTCACCTCCTTCGGGCCCGGGAGCGGCGGGGAGTGGCACGAGGGCCGAGAGGGCCAGGGCGATCGGGAGCACGGTCGGGTCCTCCGGGACGAGGGCTCAGGGGGCGGGGGACGGGGCGGGCTTCCGGCGGTCGACGACCGATCGGTTCGGGTCGAGCCCGAGCCAGCAGAGGCCGCCCGCGAGGTAGACCCCGGCGAAGAGATAGAGGACGAGTTCCCAGGGGGCCCCGGTGCTGGAGATCGCCTCGAAGAGCAGGCCGACGACGACCGGGCAGGCGATCGCGCCGATGTTCCCGCACATATTCATGATGGCGAAGACCAGGGCGCCCCGGCCGCCGGAGATGTCCATGGCGGCGGCCCAGGTGGCGGGCCCGGTGAGGCCGAAGAACAGCGTCCCGCCGGTGATGAGGGCGACGGCGGCGATCGGGTCGGTGACGAAGGCGGCGGCCAGGTTCGCCAGGCTGCAGACGAGCAGGGCGGCGGCGGAGAGCCCGGATCGGCTCAGCCAGGCGCTCCGGGTCCGGGCGAGGATCGCGTCGACGAGCCAGCCGCCGAGGAAGCTGCCCACGACCACGCCGATCAGCGGCCCCATCGTCAGCAACCCCGCGTCCTCCAGGCGGAGCCCCCGGGCCCGCTCCAGGTAGGCGGGGAACCACGTGACGAAGAAGGCATACCCGAACGCCCGGAAGAACCCCTGGCCGCAGAAGGCCCACATGTTGGGGCTCAGGAGCATGCTCCACATGGCCTCGAACGTCGAGGGGATCGGGCCGCCGGGCTTCCGGCCGACCGGGTCGGGGGGCGGCTCGTCGTCGCCGATCAACTCCCGGCCGGGCTCGACCTTCCAGTCCCCCCGGATCAGCAACAGCTCCTCCCGGTTGGTGCCGGGATGGTCCTCGGGGCGGTCGCGGAACCAGAGCAGGAAGGCGACGGCCCAGGCGATCCCCAGGGCCGAGAAGGCGACGAAGACCCATCGCCAGCCGATCTCGGGGATGAGGATCACCGTGACGCCGCTGGCCAGGGCCGCCCCGACGGACATGCAGGCGGTGGGGACCGCGCCGGCGATCCCCCGGCGCTCGACCGGGAACCACGCGGTGATCACCTTCACCGAGATCGGGAACAGCCCACCCTGGGCGACCCCCGCCGCGACCCGGGTCCACCAGAGCGCCTGCGCCGAATCGGCCAGCGCCGATCCGATGGTGGCGACCGACCACAGGAGGCTCAAGACCGCCAGGCCCCGCCTCGCCCCGATCCGGTCGCCCAGCCACCCGCCGGGCACCTGGGCCCAGAGGTACCCGAGGAAGAACCCGCCGAGGACGTTGCCCATCTGCAGGTCGTCGAGCCCCATTTCCCCCTGGATCGTCGAGGCGGCGGGCGCGAGGCAGACCCGGGTCAGGTACGAGATGATCGCCGCGAGGGCCAGGGCCAGGAGCACGAGGTACCGGACCCGGGTGGGGCGGCCGGCGGGGGATTCGTCGCCCCACCCCGCCCCCTGCCCCGGGCTCGGGTCGTCTTGGGTCGTGATCGGTCACCTCCGCGAGGTCGGCCGGACGGGGCCCGGGTCGTCGGGGAAGTTCCCGACGCCGCCGGGCGTCGCAGGACGGATCGTGCTCCGGGGGCGGGGCGAAGTCAAGCGCCCGAGGCCGACCGCCGTCGCGAGGGGGCGCCCGATCAGGGCGAGGGGAATTCCGGTGAGGACTCGGCCGGATCGTCCCCGGCCTCGGCCTCGTCGAGCTGATGCCGAAGCTCGGCGATCGTCTCGTTGAGCGCGGCGACCTCGTCCCGGAGGGCGGCGTTCTGGGCCTCCAGGGATGCTCGGATCGCGGAGGGGTCCTCCTCCGGGGCCGAACCGGCGGCCTCGCCGGATTGATCGGCGATCTCCCGGGCGCGGGGGAACTCGGCCAGGGCCCGGGCATGATTCGCTTCCATCGCCGCTCGCTGCGCCTGATCGAGCGCGAGGCTGGTGCGGCGCTGGTGCTGGTAGGCGAGGAAACCGCCCCCGACGTGCGCGGCGACGAGCAGCAGGAGCATCAGGGTGCCGAGGCCGGGGCCGTCCGGACCGCCGCCTCGGTCGGCGGGGTCGTAGCTGGAGGTCATCGATCGGTCCTCCGGGGTTTGGCGACACCGAACGATCGGCACGGGCCGGACACCCCGATCATCGCCGGGCCGTCCGCCGGACGCCAGCGTCGATTCGACATCACGCCTCTCGGTGCCGGATCGCTCGACGGGGATAGATCGGGCGGCTATGCTGGCGGCATGCGAGCCCGCCGGCCGATCGAGACGAAGCGAGACGAGTCGGCCCCGCCCGAATCGCCCCCTCCCAACCGACGAATCCAGCCATGCCGATGGACGCCACCACCCCCGCCCGATCGAAGCCCGAGTACCGCCTGGACCGCAGCCATGCGGAGTTCGTCCGCGCGGGCAAGGTCATCCCCGGCGGGGTGAACAGCCCGGCCCGGGCCTTCGGCGCGGTGGGTGGAGAGCCCCCGTTCATGGAACGGGCCGAGGGGGCCTACCTCTTCGACATCGACGGGAATCAATACATCGACTACATCGGCTCCTGGGGGCCGATGATCCTCGGCCACTGCCGCCCGGAGGTGAACGCGGCGGTGGCGGAGGCGCTGGCGAAGTCGTCCAGCTTCGGGGCGCCGACGGTGAGGGAGGCGGAGATCGCCGAGGAGGTGGCCGGGGCGGTGCCGTCGATCGAGATGGTCCGGTTCGTCTCGTCGGGGACCGAGGCGGCGATGTCGGCCGTCCGGGTGGCCCGGGGGGTGACGGGGCGGAATAAAATCATCAAGATGATCGGGCATTATCACGGCCACGTGGACGCGCTGCTCGTCTCGGCCGGGTCGGCGGTGGCGACCCTCGGCCACCCGAACAGCCCCGGCGTCACCCCCGGGGCCGCCGCCGACACGGTCCTCTGCCCGTTCAACGACGCCGAGGCCGTGGCCGACGCCTTCCGGCGCTTCCCCGGCGAGGTCGCCGCCGTGCTGCTGGAACCGGTCGCCGGCAACATGGGATGCGTGCCGCCGAAGCCCGGCTACCTGGAAGCCCTCCGGGAGCTGACCCGCAAGGAGGGGGCCCTGCTCTTCTTCGACGAGGTGATGACCGGCTTCCGGCTGGCCTTCGGCGGGGCGCAGGAGCACTTCGGCGTCACCCCGGACGTGACCTGCCTGGGCAAGATCATCGGCGGCGGCCTGCCGGCGGCGGCCTACGGGGCCTCGACGGCGGTGATGACCCACGTCTCCCCCGTCGGGCCGATTTTCCAGGCCGGGACCCTCTCCGGCAACCCGCTGGCGATGGCCGCCGGCCTGACCACGCTCCGCCTGCTCAAGCGAGAGAGCCCCTACGCCCACCTCGATCGGATCACCGAGCGGTTGGAGGACGGCCTCCGCCGCGCCGGCACCGACGCGAAGGTGCCGCACTGCGTCCAGCGGGTGGGGAGCATGATCACCCTCTTCTTCGCCGAGGGCCCGGTCCACGACTTCGACGACGCGAGGCGCTCCGACACGGCCCTCTTCGGCCGGTTCTTCTGGGAGTTGCTGGCCCGGGGCGTCTACTTCCCGTGCAGCCAGTTCGAGGCGGCGTTCCTCTCGGCGGCCCACACCAAGGCGGACATCGACCACACGATCGAGGCCGCCCGGGAGGCGTTGAAGGCCGCCATCGCGTGACCGGGCGCCGGACGTCAGGGGATGTCCGTCCCCCGGGAAACGAACGGATTCACGATGCGGACGCCCTCGACCTCCCGGCCGTGCTGGAAGTCCTCGGTGTACAGGACCGTGGCGCCGTTCTCCCTCGCGGCGGCCCAGACCAGGGCGTCCCAGAAGGAGAAGCCGTGGCGGGGGATGGCATCGAGGGCGAGCAACGTCATCCCGGCGGTGAGCGGGACGACCTCGCCCGGGGCAGCCAGCCGCCGGAGCGTGGCCGCGACCTCGGCGGGCGTCGCGGGGCGTTCCCGACGCCGATTCAGCAGCACGTTGCTGAACTCGTTGAAGATCTGCGCGCTGAAGATCAGGAGGCCCGCGTCGGAGAGGCGGCGCAACAGATCCATTGCCGTCTGGTGTTTTTCGAGGTCGCCAGGATCGTACGCATAGACGACGACGTTCGTGTCGACCAGGGTCCTCGATGGCTCATCGGCGGCGGTCATGGAGCTCGTCCCGACTCGGGTAGGGAGGGCCTCCGAGGTCGATGCCGGCTTCCATCTCCGCGAACGCCGCCTTTCGCATCGCCGCTCGGGGGTCGCGCTCGACGGTCGCCTCGTCCAGGAACGTCACCAGCACCCGGGCCGACTCAGTGACGCCGGTCGGGCGTTCCGACAGCTCGACGACGCCATTGCGGTAGGTCCCCTCCACCGTGGTCACCTGGGCCATGGGCATCCTCCTCGGGGCCTTGGATTCAAGCGAGGACAAGCGCCTCCGGCCGCACCGATCCCCAACCCATCGTAATCCGACCGCACTGGAGCGGGAATAGTTCGGAAGGCCGGTTGACGGCCCGATGGCCAGAGTAGGCCGAGGCCCTACGCCTGCCCCCGGTCGATCCACTTCGGCGGCGAGGCGGGGCGGTGGGATTGCATCCTGGAGAGGAGCGGCCCGGGCTCGCGGCCGACGAGGAGCATGTCGCGGTGCTCCTGGCGGACGAACCGCTGCTCGACGAGGCGGTCGAGGAAGGCGAGCAGCGGCCCGTAGAAGCCGTGCACGTCGAGCAGGCCGAAGGGCTTGGCGTGCAGGCCGAGCTGGGCCCAGGTCCAGGTCTCGAAGAACTCCTCCAGCGTGCCGATGCCGCCGGGCAGCGCGAGGAATCCGTCGGCCAGGTCGGCCATGAGGGCCTTGCGCTCGTGCATCGAGCCGACGACGCGCAGCTCGGTCAGGCCGAGGTGGCCGACCTCCCGGTCCATCAACGACCTCGGGATCACCCCCACGACCCGCCCCCCGGCCCGGAGGGCGGCGTCGGCCACGACGCCCATCAGGCCGACGTGGCCGCCGCCGTAGACGAGGGCCCGGCCCGACTCGGCGAGCAGGCGGCCGACCTCGGCCGCCGAGGCGGCGAAGGCGGGGTCGAGGCCGGGGCTGGAGCCGCAGAAGACGCACACGGACTGCACGAGGACCTCCGTCGCCGGGCCGGGGGGATCGGGGCGAGTCGGGGCGATCCTACGGCCCCGGGCCCGTCCGGCGGAAGGCGAGTCCGACCGGCGGGGCGACCCCGTAGGAATCGGCGGGCGGGCGGGATAGGATCGGGGGGCATTGCCGTCCTCGTCCTCGATCGAGGGTCGAACCAATCGGAGGGAGGTCCGATCGTGAGCACGATTGCATCCGTCGCCGTGCTGGCCGCGTCGCTGGTCTCCGCGGCGGGGCCGCAGGAGGCCGCCGAGACGATCCCGGCCGTCGGCCCCACCGGGCCGATGCGGCAGGTCGCCACCGGCCTCGTCTTCACCGAGGGGCCCGCCTCGGACGCCGACGGGAACCTCTACTTCACCGACGTGAGGGGGAACACCGTCTACAAGGTCGACGCCGAGGGGAACCTCTCGGCCTTCCTGGAGGGCTCCGAGGGCTGCAACGGCCTGATGGTCGACCCCTCCGGCACGATCATCGCCTGCCAGGGGGGCGCCAAGCGCGTGATCGCGATCGACCCGGAGACGAAGGAGATCACCGTGCTGGCCGACGCATTCGAGGGCCAGCCCTTCGACCGGCCGAACGACCTGGTCCTCGACCGCCAGGGCGGCGTCTACTTCACCGACCCCGGGCAGGGGGCCGTCTACTACATCGACGCCGAGCGGAACGTCTCCCGGATCCTGGTCGGCCTGCCCCGGCCCAACGGCGTGCTGCTCGGCCCGAGGGGGACCAACCTCTACGTGCTGCCCTCCGGCTCGCCCGAGGTGCTCTCGTACCCGCTGGAAGGGCCGGGCAAGCCGGGGGAGAAGGTCGTGCTCTGCGAGCTGAGGCAGCAGGAGGGGACCGAACCGAGGGGGGGCGACGGGCTGACCGTCGACGAGCGGGGCGTGCTCTACCTGACGCAGCCGGCCCTCAGCTCGATCCAGGTGGTGGCGCCCAACGGCAACACGCTCGGCTTCATCAAGGTGCCGGAGGCCCCCTCCAACTGCGCCTTCGGCGGCCCCGACGGCAAGACGCTGTTCATCACCGCCCGCACGTCGGTCTACGCCGTGCCGATGGAGGCGAAGGGCCTCATCCTCGCCACCGCCGAGGACGAGGAGTGAGGCCGCCCCGATGGAGCTGTTCGCCCCCCCGGAGGAGACGATCGTCGGCGTCTCGGCCGAGTCGCGGTCGGGGCGCCGGTCCTGCCGGGACGTGCTGGAGGCGTGCCTGGGGCGGATCGACGCCCGGGAGGCCGAGGTCCGGGCCTGGGTGGTGATCGACCTCGAGGGCGCCCGGAGGCAGGCCGACCGGATCGACGCCGATCGGCGGGCGGGTCGGACGCTCGGCCCGATCGCCGGCATCCCGGTCGGCATCAAGGACATCATCGACGTGCTCGGGCTGCCGACCGCCTTCGGCGTGCCCGAGGCGCCGGGCCGGGCGGCCGACGACGACGCGCCGATCGTGGCCGAGCTGAGGCGCCGGGGGGCCGTGATCCTGGGGAAGACGGTGTCGACCCCGTATGCCTGGGTCGACACCCCGCCGACGAGGAACCCCTGGAATCTCGACCGCACGCCCGGCGGCTCGTCGAGCGGATCGGCGGCGGCGGTGGCCTGCGGGATGTGCCTGGGGGCGCTCGGCTCGCAGACGGGGGGGTCGATCACCCGGCCGGCGAGCTACTGCGGCGTCTCGGGGTTCAAGCCGACTTTCGGCAGCCGGAGCCTCTCGGGCGTCCTGCCGCTGGCGCCGAGCCTCGACCACCCGGGGCCGATCGCCCGGACGGTGGGGGACCTCGCCCTGCTCGCCGACGTCCGGCCGGGGGGCACGGCCACGCCGCCGACGATCGGCCGGCTCCGGGGATTCTTCGAGGATCATGCGACGCCGGCGATGCGGTCGGCGATGGACCGGGTCCTGGCGACGCTGGCCGAGGCCGGGGCGATCGTCGTCGAGGTGCCGCTGCCCGACGATTTCGAGGACTTCGCCGGTCATCATTACCACCTGATGGCGGCCGAGGCCGCCGCGTTCCACCGGATCGACCGAGGGCGGCACCCCGAGCGGTTCCCTCCCCGGATCACCCGGCTGATCGACGACGGGCTCGGCCTCAAGGCGGTCGATTACCTGGCGGCCCGGCGGCATCGGGATCGGCTTCGGGAGGAATTGCTCGACCGCTTGCCCGGGGTCGACGCCTTCGCCACCCCCGCCGCCCCCGCCGCCGCCCCCGGGCCGGAGACGACCGGGGATCCCCGGTTCAATTCCCCCTGGAGCCTCGCCGGATTTCCGACGGTGGCGCTGCCGATCGCCCTCGACCCCGACGGGCTGCCGCTGGGCCTCCAGCTCGTCGGCCGACCCGGCCCGGGCGGCGAGGCGGGCCTGTTCGGCGTCGGGATCTGGTGCGAGTCGGCCGTGCGGCGAGCGGCCGGTGCCCCGGAGTTGCCGCCCCCCGGGTGGCCCTGATCGGAGGACGCGATCGATGCGGATCCGGACCGTCGCGGTGGTACTCGCCCCGGCGCTGCTGTTCGCCCTGGCGGGGAGTGCGGCCCCGCAGGAGGTCGCCGGGCTCCGCGTCCCGGCGGGCTTCTCGGTGTCGGAATTCGCCGGCAGCGACCTGGCCAACGACATCCAGTGCCTGACAATCGCCCCGGACGGCCGGGTGATCGTCTCCGGCCGGGGCTACGTCTCGATCCTCGTCGACGACGACGAGGACGGCCGGGCCGACCGCGCCCTCCCCTTCGCCGAAGGCCCCGAGGACGGGGCGATGGGCCTGCTCCGGGAGGGGGACTCGCTGTTCGTCGTCGGCGACGGCGGCCTCCGGCGTTATCGGGACGCCGACGGAGACGACCGGGCGGACGGCCCCTCCGAGTTGATCCGGGCGATGACCACCGGGAGCGAGCACGACGCACACGCCGTCCGCCGGGGCCCCGACGGGTGGCTCTATGTGATGATCGGCAACTTCGCCGGGATCGATGCGTCGTACGCCTCGCTGCCGACCTCGCCGATCGCCGACCCGGTCGCCGGCTGCCTGGTCCGCTTCCCCCCGGACTTCGGCGGCTCGGAGATCGTGGCCGACGGCTTCCGCAACGCCTATGACTTCGACTTCAATCCCGATGGTGAAGTCTTCGCCTACGACTCGGACAACGAGCGCTGCGTCTCGCTCCCCTGGTACGAGCCGACCCGGTTCTACCACGTCGTCCCCGGGGGCCATCACGGCTGGCTCGCCCCGCAGCGGACCGAGACCTGGAGGCTGCCGCCCTGGGCGGAAGACGTGGTGCCGCCGGTCGCCCCGATCGACCGGGGCTCTCCCACCGGGGTCGTCTGTTATCGGCACGAAGCGTTCCCGGAACGGTATCGGGGCGGCTTCTTCCTGCTCGACTGGACCTTCGGCCGGGTCTTCTTCGCGAGGCCGAGGCAGGAGGGGGCGTCGTACGTCGCCGAGCCGGAGGTCTTCCTCCGGGCCACCGGGTCGGAGGGGTACGCCTGGACCGATGCGGAGGTCCACCCGGGGTCGGGGGACCTGTTCCTCTCGATCGGCGGGAGGGGGACGAGGGGGGCGGTCTATCGGGTGCGGTACGAGGGGGAGGGGGACGCTCGCGGTGTCGCGGAGACGGAGCGGCGTCGGGGAGGAGCGGGCGGTCGCCTGGAGGCGGGGGTGATCGGGGGGGAGGTGGGGACGGATCGAATCGTGGAAGCGGCGGGGTCCGACGACGAACTGGAGCGGCTCCGGGCGCTGGTGGAGCTGGGGCGTCGGGGGGACGCCGTCCCGGCGGGCGACCTCTCCCGGGCGATCCGGGGCAACTGGGATCATCCCGATCGCCTGCTCCGATCGGCGTCGGCCGCCCTGATCCGGCGGCTCGGGCCCGGGGACCGGGTCGGACTCGCCGCCTCGGCCACCTCGGATCGGCAACGGACGACGCTCGGGTTCGGGATCGCGGGGGACGACCCGGAGGCCGCCCTCGGGCTCGCGTCGGAAGTGCTCGGAGACGAGGGGGCGTCGCCGTCGGATCGGCTGGCGGCGAGCCGGCTGGTGCAGGTCGCGCTGGGAGGCCAGCCCGACCCGGCCCTGATCGGCACGGCCTGGGAGGGGTACTCCGGCCGACTCGGCCGATCGGCCTCGGGTGATCCCGAGGCGCCGGAGACGCTCGCGGCCCGGCTCCGAAGCGGATTCCCCTCGGGGGATCTCGCGCTCGACCGCGAGCAGTCGAGGGCGCTGGCGATGCTGGAGGACGACCACCCGGACTCGCTCGAGCTCGTGGCCGAGCGGTTGACCGGATCGTCCGACCCGATCGACGACCTGCACCACCTGATCGTGATCGGGCGGCTGCGCGCCCCACGGACTCCGGAGGTCACGTCCCGGGTGGCCGACTCGTTGCTCGCCCTCGACCGGAAGTTGGACGATCGGGGCGCCAACCGGGACCGGAACTGGCCGCTCCGGGTGTCGGAGTTGTACGAGGGGCTGGCCGACCGCGACCCCGAGCTGCACCGGGCGATGATCGAGCACCCCGAGTTCGGCCGGGCGTCCCATGCCCTGTTCGCCCGCTCGGACGGGTTCGACCGGCTCGCCTCGGCGGACCGGTTCCTCGACCGGGCCGAGGCCGACCCGGGGTTCTCCTGGGACGCGGACGTGGTCGCCGTGCTCGGCGACCGGCCGACCGACTGGGCGATCGACACACTCCGATCGCTCTGGGGGGAGGTCGGGCTCGACGAGGCGATCCTGCCCATCCTCGCCCGAAACCCGAGCCCGCAGGACCGCCCGAAGTTCGCCGACGGGCTGGGGTCGACCCAGCGGTCGACCGTCTCGGCCTCGCTCGGCGCCCTGGAGGCCCTGGGGCCGTCGGATGACCCCGAGGAATGGCTCGCGCTAGTCCTGGCCCTGCGACGCGCCCCGGACGACGAGTCGAGGCGGCGACTCTCCCGGTTCCTCGCCCGGTCGACCGGCCGGGACCTCGGCCCCGACCCGAGTTCGTGGTCGGACTGGCTCGCCCGACACTCCCCCGACCTCGCCGGGCGGCTCTCCGGCGGCGACGGGGTCGACGCGGAGGCCTGGGAGCGCCGGTTGGCGGGGATCGACTGGTCGACCGGGGACGCGAGTCGGGGTGAGGGCGTCTTCCAGAAGGCCCAGTGCGGCGCCTGCCACTCCGGGAACCGGGCGGTGGGGCCGGACCTGGCGGGCGTGGCGGGCCGGTTCTCCCGGGAGGATCTGTTCCGGACGATCGTGCTGCCGTCGAGGGACGTCGCCGACCGCTACCGCTCGATCGTGGTCGCGACGAGCGACGGGAACATCCACCAAGGCGTGGTCATCTACGACGCCGCCGACAGCCTGATCCTCCAGGCCGGCGCGACCGAGACGGTCCTGCTGCGTCCGGGCGACGTGGAGGAGCGCAGGTCGTCGGACGCCTCGCTGATGCCCGCCGGCCTGCTGGACGACCGGTCGGACCGGGAGATCGCCGATCTGGACGCCTACCTCCGGTCGCTCGGCTCAGCCGACGCCGCCGGCCGTTGAGATCTCGGCCGAGAGCGCCGGGGGATTCCGCAAGGTCTGGTAGACGACGCAGTAGCGCTCGGTGAGCGCGAGGAGTTTGGCGAGCTGGTCCTCGGTCGCGTCGGAGTCGACCTCGAACCGGAGCCGGACGCCCGGGAGGCCGACGGGGGCCGACTTGTCGACGCCGAGGGTGCCCCGGGCGTCCCAGTCGGCCTCGGCGGTGACGGTCCCGCCCCGGAGTGTCAGGCCCATCGCGGTGGCGACGGCCCGGAGCGTGACCCCGGCGCAGGCGACGAGCGATTCGAGCAGCATCTCCCCCGAGCAGGCCGCCTCGGCGTTGCCGCCGGTCGCGGGATGGAGCCCGGCCTCGACCACGCCCCGGGGCGTCTCGACGCGGCAGGTCAGGCCGTCGCCGTCGAGCGTCCCCCGGGCGGAGAGGGTGAGCCGGGCGACGCCGGGGTCGTCGCGGTATCGGGCCTTGAGCGGTGCCTGGAGGGCTCGGAGCTGTTCGGCGTCCATCCGGAGTTCCTTCGATGGGCGGGCGGCAGGCGGCAGGGGCGGCAGGGCTCCGACAGGCCCCATCATCTCCCAGGGGGATCGGCCGTCAATGGGGGTGCCGGAGCGGGGTCGGGACCCCTTCCGCCCGCGTCCACCGCCCGATTCTTCTTGGACCGACAGGCGGGACGGGCTACAGTGTTCAACAAAGAATGATCCGGAGAACCCCCGGGCCCGGGCGGGTCGCGTCTCGCAGTCCACGGCGGCGCGATCCCCGGAGCCCGACGGAGGTCGCACGATGGACCGGCCGTTCCTCCCGCACGATCCGACCCGGCCGCACCGGACGAGGCCCCCCCTGCCCCTGGGGCTTCTGCTGGCGGTCCCCCTGCTCGCGGCGGCCGGGGGAGCGGAGGCGGGCGAGGCGGTCGACTACGCGTCCCAGGTCAAGCCGATCCTCGAAGCCCGCTGCTTCGCCTGCCACGGGGCCCTGAAACAGCAGGCGGGGCTGCGGCTGGATACGGTCTCCCTGATGCTCGAGGGGGGAGACTCCGGCCCGGCGATCGAGCCGGGGGAGGCGGAATTCAGCCCGCTGGTCGAGCGGGTGGCGGCCGAGGACGCCGTGCTCCGGATGCCCCCGGAGGGGGAACCGCTGGGGGAGGAGCAAATCGCGTTGATCCGGTCGTGGATCGACCAGGGGGCCGACGGCCCGGCCGACGAGGCCCCGGAGCCCGACCCAGACGAGCACTGGTCGTTCCGACCCCCGACCCGGCCTCCCGTCCCCGACGCCGGGGCGGGCTGGGCCCGAGGGCCGATCGACGCCTTCCTCGCCGCGGGGCTCGAACGGGCGGGACTGGATCGGGTGGGCGAGGCGCCTCCGCATGTCCTGCTGCGTCGGGTCTACCTGGACCTGATCGGCCTGCCGCCGCCCCGGGAAGAACTGAACGCCTTCCTGGCAGACCCCTCGGACGAGGCGTACGAGCGGGAGGTCGACCGCCTGCTGGCCGACCCCCGGCACGGCGAGCGCTGGGCCCGACACTGGATGGACGTCTGGCGTTACAGCGACTGGTACGGCCGCCGGGCCGTGCCCGACGTGCTGAACAGCTACGCCATGATCTGGAGGTGGCGCGACTGGATCGTCCGGGAGCTGAACGACGACTCCGGCTATGACCACATGGTCCGCATGATGCTGGCCGCCGACGAGCTGGCCCCGGGCGACCCGGAGGAGCTGCCGGCCACCGGCTTCGTCGTCCGGAACTTCTACCGATGGAACTACAACTCGTGGCTGGCCGACTCGGTGGAGCACACGGGCAAGGCCTTCCTCGGGCTGACGATCAACTGCGCCCATTGTCACGACCACAAGTATGACCCGATCCGGCACGAGGACTATTTCGCCCTCCGGGCCGTCTTCGAGCCGATCGAGCTGAGGCACGACCGGGTCCCCGGCGAGCCCGACCCGGGCCCCTACCCGACCTACGAGTACGGCAAGGCGTACAAACCGATTACCTCGGGCATGGTCCGGGTCTTCGACAAGACGCTCGACGCCGAGACCTTCCTCTACACCAGGGGCCAGGCCCGGAACGTCGTCCCCGGCCGGCCGCCGATCCCCCCCGGACCTCCCCGGTTCCTGGCCGGGGAGGACTTCCGGGTCGAGCCGATCGGCCTGCCCGCCGAGGCCTCCTATCCCGGCCTGAAGGACTTCATCCGCCGGGAGGAGACGGAGGCGAGGGAACAGGCGCTGGCTGACGCGAGGGCGGCGCTCGACATGACGATGGAGCGGCTGGACGCGATCGGCCCCGATGCGGCGGAGTCGGAGCGGGAGGCGGCCCGGCTGGCCGAGCGGGCCGATCGGCTCGCCGTCGCCGCGGCGGAGGCGGAGCGGGAGGCCCTCCGGTTGCGGATCGCCGCCGACGATGCCCGGCATAGTCGCTGCGACGCCGACCCGGACGAGGCGGCCCGGCTCGCCTCGGGCGCGGAGCGGGCGGCGGCGGCGGCTCAGGCGAGGACCGGAGTCGCCCGGGCGGAGCGGGCGGAGCACGACGCGAAGATCCAGGGTGATGCCGACGCGATCGCCAAGGCCGGGCAGCAGGTCGCCGCCGCCCGCCAGGAGTTGGAGGCGGCCGAGGGGGCGATCGACGCCGATTCGGCCGAGTACGCGCCGCTCTCGCCGTCGTTCCCGGGGCGGAGCACCGGGCGTCGGGCGGCGCTGGCGGAGTGGATCACCCGGAGGGACAACCCACTGGCGGCCCGGGTGGCGGTGAACCACCTCTGGGGCTGGCACTTCGGCGAGCCGATCGTCGCCACCCCGCACGACCTCGGCCGCAATGGGGCCGAGCCGACGCATCCGGGGTTGCTCGACTGGCTCGCCGTGGAACTGATGGAGCCGTCGACGCCGGGGGTCCGGCCGTGGTCGATGAAGCACCTGCACCGGCAGATCGTGCTCAGCGCCTCCTACCGGATGGCCTCGCAGGCGAGCGACCCCGACCACCCCGGCCGCTCCCTCGACCCGGAGGACCGCATGCTCTGGCGGTTCCGCCCGGCCCGGATGGAGGCCGAGGTGGTGCGGGACAGCCTCCTGCACGTGGCCGGGGTGCTCGACCCGGAGGTCGGCGGGCCGGAGCTCGACCAGTCGGAGGGGCAGACCAACCGGCGGAGGAGCCTGTACTTCGCGCATCACGGCGAGGCGTCGATGCCGTTTTTGGAGCTGTTCGACGCCCCCGACCCCGGCGAATGCTACCGGAGGACGACCTCGGTGGTCCCCCAGCAGTCGCTCGCGCTGGCCAACAGCGGGCTCGCGCTGGCGATGGCGAGGACGATCGCCCCGGATCTCTCGGCGAGGCTCGCCGACCCGGGGGACGACGCGTTCATCGTCGCCGCCTTCGAGCGGGTGCTCTCCCGGCCCCCCTCTCCCGAGGAGCACGCCCTGAGCGCCTCATTCCTCGACCGGCAGGCCCGGCTGTTCTCCGGGGAGGAGCTGCCCGAGGCCCCGGGCATCGACCCGCCGCCCTCGACCGATCCGGGGGCGAGGGCCCGGGAGAACCTCATCCATGCGCTGCTGAATCACAACGATTTCGTGACGATCCGATAGCGTTGCGTTCTCGCCCCCTCCCCCGTCCTCGGGGGAGGGGGTGGCCGGAGGCCGGGTGAGGGGGGATCGGTAGAATCCCAGGGCCCTGCGACCAAGTCGAATGCCCCCTCACCCCGACCCACTCCCCGCACGCGGGGAGTTAAGGGGTCGGAAACCCGGCCACTCGCGGCCCTTGCTCGACGCGACACGACCCGGAGGGACCGACCATGCCCGATCGCCGACGCTACCCCATCGCCGGCCCCCCGTGCGGCCGGGTCCGACGCCGGACGTTCCTCGCCGACGTGGGCTTCGGCTTCACCGGGCTGGTGCTCGGCTCGATGCTCCATCGGGACGGGATCGCCCGGGCGGCGGCCCCCGGGCCCTCGCCGATGGGGGTCGACGGCGGGCCGCACTTCGCCCCCAGGGCGAAGAACGTCATCTGGATCTTCCTCTCGGGGGGGGTCAGCCACCTGGAGACCTGGGACCCCAAGCCCGCGCTGAACCGGTACGCCGGGAAGTCCTACGCCGAGACGCCGTACGAGGACCCCTTCGCTTCCCCCCTGTTCCGGGAGCGGTCCCGGGCGGTGGTGGGGGAGGACCGGACGCATGCCCAGATCTTCCCGCTCCAGGTGGGGTTCCGCAAGCACGGCGAGGCGGGGGTCGAGGTCTCGGACTGGTGGCCGGAGCTGGCGACCTGCGTGGACGACATCGCGTTCGTCCGGTCGATGTACTCGACCGACAACGACCACGCCGCCGAGTTCCAGTTCCACCACGGCCGGCACAAGCTGGACCCGAGGGAGCCGAGCATCGGCTCCTGGATCCACTACGGGCTCGGCACCCTGAACGAGAACCTGCCGGAGTTCGTCTTCCTGGGCAAATACGGCGACACGAGGGTCCGGGAGAACTTCGACGCCCACTACCTCGGCCCCGAGCACGGCGGGGTCGAGCTGTCGCTGGACCCGGGGGCCCCCCTGCCCTTCGGGACCCGGCCCGAGGGGGTGCTGGCCGAGGAGCAGCGCGAGCAGTTCGCCTTCATCCGGGACCTCAACGCCCTCTCCGGCGTCGAGTACCCGGAGGACGACCAGCTCCGGGCCCGGATCCGGGCCTACGAGCTGGCCTATCGGATGCAGGCCTCGGTGCCCGAGGCGCTCGACCTGGGCGTCGAGTCGGCCGAGACGGAGCGGCTCTACGGGATCGACCGGGAGGAGACGGCCGTCTACGGCCGGAGGCTGCTGGCGGCGCGTCGGATGGCCGAGCGGGGCGTCCGGTTCACGCTCGTCTACCTGAGCGACTACGGCGAGTGGGACTCGCACAACCAGCTGCGGGACCTGCACGCCCGGTCGTGCGGGCGGGTCGACCGGCCGATCGCCGGGCTGTTGAAGGACCTGAAGCGCCGGGGGCTGGACGAGGAGACCGTGGTCGTCTGCTGCACCGAGTTCGGCCGCACCCCGGGCCTGGAGGTGCGGGACACGACCGTCAACCCGACGGGCCGGGACCACCACCCGCACGCCTTCACGGTCTGGCTCGCCGGGGCCGGCATCAAGGGGGGGACCGTCCACGGCAAGACCGACGAGCTGGGCTTCCACGTGGTCGAGGACCCGCACTACGTCACCGACGTGCACGCGACGCTGCTCCGCCTGCTGGGCCTCGACCCCAGGCGCCTCGACATCCCGGGCCGCAAACGGCTGGAGGTCGACCACGGCCGGCCGATCGAGGGGATCCTCGCCTGACCCGATCGCCCCTCCGGCACCGTGATTGCACCGCTGCGCCGCCGGACCGGCCCACGATCGCCGTCCGGGCGGCCGTCCCGGTCCGATCGACGCGAGCGGCGGGGCGACGTCCGCCCCACGCCCGGACCATCCGAGCCGATCCGAAGGGAACCGCCATGGCCCCGGACTTCGTCATCTTCGGCGCCGCGGGGGACCTGACCTCGCGCTACCTGATGCCCGCCCTCGCCCGGCTCGACGAGTCGGGCCAGCTCCCCAAGGGGGTGACGATCCGGGGCGTCTCGCAGGAGGACTGGGACGTCGACCGCTTCCGACGGCACATCGCCGATCGGCTGGCGACGCTCCACGAGGACATCCCCCCGGGGGTCGTGGCCGACCTGATCAAACGACTCGACTACCGCCAGGCCGACGTGACCAACCGGGACGAGGTGGCCGAGGCGCTCGGCAAGTCTCGGGGGCCGGTGGTCGCCTACCTCGCCCTGCCCCCCCGGCTGTTCGGGCCGACGATCGAGACGCTGGCCGGGCTGGACCTGCCGGAGGGGAGCCGCCTGGTGGTGGAGAAGCCGTTCGGCTCCGACGTGGAGTCGGCGAAGCGGCTGAACCGGCTGCTGCACGAGTCGTTCCCCGAGCAGTCGGTCTTCCGGGTCGACCACTTCCTGATGAAGGCGACGATCCAGAACGTGATCGGCCTGCGGTTCGCCAACCGCATCTTCGAGATGCTCTGGAACCGGGACAACATCGAGCGGGTGGAGATCACCTGGGACGAGACGGTCGCCCTCGAAGGCCGGGCCTCGTACTACGACCGCTCGGGCGCCCTGCGGGACATGATCCAGAACCACCTGCTCCAGCTCCTCACCCTGGTGGGCATGGAGCCCCCCGTGACGATGAGCGAGCGCGACCTGCGGGACCGCAAGGTCGAGCTGCTGCGGGCCGTCCGCAACTTCACCCCCGAGGAGGTCGAGCGGCACACCGCCCGGGCCCGATACGCGGCGGGGACGGTGAAGGGCGTGGCCGTGCCGAACTACGTGGACGAGCCGGGGGTCGACCCGGACCGGAAGATCGAGACGTTCGCCCAGGTGACCCTGTTCGTCGACAACTGGCGGTGGGCGGGCGTGCCGTTCGTGCTGCGATCGGGCAAGGCCCTGGCGAGCGACCGGCACGAGATCGTCGTCCACTATCGCCCGGTCCCGCACCTGGCCTTCCACGAGGATCACCCGCAGCCGAACGTCCTCCGCTTCCAGCTCAACCCGGATCGGATGTCCCTGGGCATGAACATCAACGGGCCCGGCGACCCGCTGGACCTGGAGCGGGTGGAGCTGGCCACCGACTGCTGCCAGCAGGAGATCCCCGCCTATTCCCGGCTGCTGCTCGACGTGATCAAGGGGGACCCGATCCTGGCGATCCGGGGGGACGAGGCCGAGGAATCCTGGAGGATCGTCGAGCCGATCCTCCACGCCTGGGCCGAGGGCCGGGTCCCGATGCGAGACTACCCCGCCGGGTCGGACGGCCCCGACCTCGGCTGACCTCCCCGGTGCAATCCCGGTCGCGCCCCGGTTAACCTGGCGGTCGGACGACGACCAGGCCGAGACCGGGGAGGACCGACCGATGCTCCGAGGACGATTCGCGTGGGCGACCGCCCTGCTCTGGCTCTCCCCGGCGACCGGGGCGGAGCCGATCGAGGCGCAGGTGCTCGTCTACGGCGGCACGCCGTCCGGGATCGCCTCGGCGCTGGCCGCCGCCGACTCGGGGAGGGCCGTCCTGCTGGTCGAGCCCTACTCCCATGTCGGCGGGATGACGACCAACGGGCTGAGCCACCCGGACTTCCGGACCTTCGAGGGGCTCAGCGGCACCTACCTCGCGTTCACCCGCCGGGTCCTCGACCACCTCTCGGCCACCTTCGGCGCCGGGTCGCCCGAGGTCGCCGCCTCGTTCCGGGGCACGCACGCCGGGCCGGGGATCAACCGCCTGGTCTTCGAGCGGATGATCGCCGAGCGGCCGGGGATCGAGGTCCGGGCGCGGACGAGGCTGATCGGCGTCGAGGTCGACGAGTCGGGGGGTTCGAGGCGGATCGCCGCGGCCCGGTTCGGGCCCGAGGGGGATGGGCCGATCGACGTCCGGGCCCGGGTCTTCATCGACGCCTCCTACGAGGGCGACCTGATGGCCGCCGCGGGGGTGCCCTATCGCGTCGGCCGGGAGGGCCGGGCCGAATACGGCGAGCCCCTCGCCCCCGAGGAGGCGGACGGGCAGGTCCAGGGCTACAACTTCCGCCTGACGATTACCGACGTGCCCGAGGACCGCGTCCCGCCGCTGGAGCCTCCCGGCTACCGCCGGGAGGAGTTCGAGGGGCTGGTGCCGCTGCTGGAGTCGGGGGCGCTCGACTCGGTGTTCTGTCCCAGCCGGGGGGGGGTCTACAAGGCCCAGATCCCGCCGCTCCCCCGGGGGAAACGGGACATCAACGACGTCTCCCGGGAGGTGGTCCGCCTCTCGCTGCCCGGCCTCAACGACGCCTGGCCCGAGGGCGACGCCGAGACGCGCCGGGCCATCTTCGACGCGCACGTGCGCCACAACGTCGGCATGCTTTACTTCCTCCAGACCGACCCCGCCGTCCCGGCCCGGTTCCGGGAGGAGGCGAGGCGTTGGGGCTTCTGCCGGGACGAGCACCCCGAGCACGGGCACCTTCCGGAGCAGATCTACGTCCGGGAGGCCCGTCGGATGGCCGGCCGCCACGTCTTCACCGAGCACGACACGGGCCACGCCCCCGGCGACGCCCGGTCGGTGCCCAGGCCCGACGCGATCGCCTGCGGCGACTACGGCCCGAACTGCCACGGCACCTCGCACGAGGGGCCGCGCTTCGGCGGCCGTCATTCGGGCGAGTTCTACAAGCAGGTGCCCCCCTATCAGATCCCGTTCGGCGTGCTCCTGCCCCGAGACGGGGACTGCGACAACCTGCTGGTCCCCGTCGCCTGCTCGGCGTCCCACGTCGGCTTCTGCGCCCTCCGGCTGGAGCCGATCTGGGCCTCGATGGGGCAGGCCTCGGGCCTCGCGGCGCACCTGGCGATCCGAGACGGGGTGCCGGTCGGCGAGGTGCCCGTCCCCGAACTCCAACGCCTGCTGCACGCCGCCGAGTCGGCCACGATCTACGTGAGCGACGTCCCGCCCGGCGCCCCCGACTTCGCCGCGGTGCAGTGGTGGGGCACGCTGGGCGGCCTGCACGGGCTCGCCCCGGTGCCGGGGACGCCGGGGCAGCGCGGGGAGAACATCGTCGGCCAGTATTACGAGGCCTTCCCCAACCACGCCGCCGGGCTCGACGAGCCGATGGACGACGGACTCCGCCGGCGTTGGCTGGCGCTCGCCTCGGGGCTCGGCCTGCCGACGGGGCCCCTCCTCGACGCCGCCTCTCGGGGGGAGTTCATCCGGGGGGCATTCGCCCTCGCCCCGGACGGCCCGTGACCTGCCGTCGAGATCCCTCGTCGATGATCCCGGACGGCCGACGGCCGATCCCCGGGGGCGGGTCGCCGGCCCCGACCTGCCCCGGCCCGGACCGGGCCCTCGCCGGGAGAGGGCAGTTCCTTGCCTCCCGGGCTCCCATCGGTTCAAGTAGCGGTCGCACCCCGACCCGGCCCGATCGAGGGGGCGGGCGGGCCCGAACCGACCGGCAACCGGGGAATCCGGACATGATGCGAGCCTTCCTCGTCGCCTCCCTCTTCCTGACGAGCCCGGGGCCCGTCCGGTCGCATGAGGGACGCCCCGATCGGGCCCGGCCGACTCGGCCCCCGGAATATCTCGGGATCGGCTGGGAGGCCTCGGGGAAGAACGGGGCCGTCGTCGCCGGGGGCGCGGAGGCGACCGCGGCGGGGATGGAGATCCTCAAGGAAGGCGGCAACGCGATCGACTCGGCCGTGGCGACCCTGCTGGCGATGAGCGTGACCGACGCCCACCTGTTCTGCTTCGGCGGCGAGGTGCCGATCCTGATCTACGACGCCGACCGGGGCGTCGTCGAGGCGATCGCCGGCCAGGGGGCCGCCCCCAGGCTGGCGACCCGGGCCCATTTCGAGGAGGAGGGCGGCATCCCCGAGGAGGGGATCGAGGCGGCGGCAGTCCCGGCCGCGCTCGACGCCTGCCTGACGGCCCTGGGACGCTCGGGCACCCTTACCTTCGGCCGGGTGGCGGGCCCGACGCTCCGGATCCTCGACCGGGGCGAGCAGCCCTGGCACGCCGACCTCGCCCGGACCCTCCGCACGCTGATCGAGGCCGAGGAGAGGTCGGACGACCGCCTCCGGGGGCTCCGCCTGGTAAGCGACTGCTTCTACCGGGGGCCGATCGCCCGTCGGATCGACGCCTGGTCCCGGGCCAACGGGGGACTGATCCGCTATGAAGACCTCGCCACGCACGCCTCCCGGGTCGAGGAGCCGGTGGCGGTCGACTACCGGGGGTACCGGGTCTACAAGGTCGGGCCCGTGACCCAGGGGCCGGCGCTGCTCCAGGCGCTGACGATCCTGGGCGGCTTCGACCTCGCCGGGGCCGGCCCCGACTCTCCCGACGCGATCCACCTCCAGGTCGAGGCGCTCAAGTTGGCGATGGCCGACCGGGACGAGTACTACGCCGACCCGCTGTTCGAGCAGGTCCCGATCGACGAGTTGCTCTCCGACGACTATGCCTCGTCCCGACGTTCGCTCATCGACCCCCGGGTCGCCTCCCTGGAGCGTCGTCCGGGCGACCCGGCCTCGGGCGGGCCGTTGCTTGAGCCGGGGCGGTCGGCGGTTCAGCTCGGCCGGACCCAGCCGTCGAGCGACACGACGACCTGCGTCGTGGCCGACGCGGGGGGGAACGTCGTGGCGGCCACGCCGAGCGGCTGGTCGGGGGTGCTGGCGGGGGACACGGGCATCTGGCTCGGCTCCCGGCTCCAGAGCTTCAACACCTGGGAGGGGCACCCCAACGTCATCGAGCCCGGCAAGCGGCCGAGGATCACCTTGACCCCGACGATCGTGACGAAGGACGACAGACCGGTGATCGCCGTCAGCATTGCCGGGGGAGACGCCCAGGACCAGGCGACGCTCCAGCTCCTGACCAACGTCATCGATTTCGGCCGGTCGGCCTCGGAGGCGGTCACCTCCCCCCGGTTCAATTCGGAGCACCTCGTCGGCTCGTTCGGCCAGCCGCCGCCGAGGCTCGGCGTGCTCCGGCTCAGCACCGAGGTGGCGGACGAGGTGGCCGAGGAGCTGGAAGCCAGGGGCCACCTCGTCGAGCGGGCCCGGCCGCCGGTGGCGTCGAACCCGACGATCCTGGTGCTCGACCCGGACTCCGGCGTCATCGAGGCGGCGGGAGACCCCGCCGCCCGACGCCACGCCGGCGCGTACTGAGTGTGGGGGGGCGGAGGCTACCGTCTCGATGAGCGACGACATCGAGGTCCACTTCGACCCCCGACGCCGTCTCCTGTCGCTGGCCTGCGGCGAGGAGGCGTTCTCCCGGCTTCGAGATCGCATCTTCGAGGAGGCGACGATCCCCGACCTCATCGGCCCCCCTTCCCCGGATGTCCATCGCATCGAGATCGAATCCGTCCCAGCCGCCGAGGGGCCTCGCCGGCATCATGGCCGATGGCCGGCCTCCCTGGCGGCCGGCCTGGCGGGCCTCGCCGGCCTGTTCGTGTTCGGGGTGGGCCTCTGGACGATCCTCCGATGAATCCTGCGACGCGTCGCTTGAGCCCGAGACAAGGCGCACCGGCCCGCCGGCCTGGATCGATCGCCCCTCTTCCTTGCCTCCTTTGACGAGCAATGAACCATGACGATCCGACAATCCCACCTCTGCCTGTTCGCCCTGATCGCCTCGCTGACCCCGGCCCCGGCGGTCGCGTCCCAGGAGGGTGATCCCGGCCCCTATGACCTGGTCATCCGGGGGGGCCGGATCGTCGACGGCACCGGCAACCCCTGGTACTTCGGCGACCTGGCGATCCGGGGGGACCGGATCGCGGCCGTCGGCCGGATCCCGGAGGATGCCGAGGCGGAACGGACCATCGACGCGACCGGGATGGTGGTGGCCCCGGGGTTCGTCGACATGCACTCGCATTCGGATCGGGTGCTCTTCGAGGACGGCGCCGCCGAGTCGAAGCTCTACCAGGGCGTCACCACCGACGTCCTCGGCGAACACACCTCCGGCGGTCCGCTGGCCGAGCCGACCGAGGAGACGATCGGCGGCGAGACGGTCCGGATCGAGTCGCTGGGAGACTACCTGGACGCCGTCGAGCGGTCGGGCATCGGCATCAACGTCGCCTCCTACGTCGGCCTGGGGAACGTCTGGGGCGGGGTGATGGGGGACTCGTTCGACCGGCCGACCGAGGAGCAATTCCGGGAGATGGAGGATCTACTCGACGCGGCGATGGCCGACGGGGCGCTCGGGCTGTCGACGATGCTCGCCCACCCGCAGGCGCTGGGGGTGACGACGGACGACCTCGTCCGGCTCTGCGAGGTGGTGGCGCGGCACGGCGGGCTCTACTCGTCTCACATCCGGAGCGAGGGGGAGGACGTGCTGGAGGCCATCGGCGAGGCGATCGCCGTCGGCGAGCGGGCCGGGGTGCCGGTCGACATCATCCACATCAAGATCGCCGACCAGGCCCTCTGGGGCCGGATGGCCGAGATCGTCGCCCTGATCGACGCCGCCCGGGCCCGGGGCGTCGACGTGCAGGCGAACGTCTACCCGTACACCCGGGGGAACAACGACCTCGTCAGCATCATCCCCCCCTGGGCCCACGAGGGCGGCACCGAGGCGCTGCTCGCCCGCCTGGCCGACCCCGAGGCCCGGGCTCGGATGAAGCGGGACATCCGGTCGGGACTGCCCGGGTGGTACAACCACTTCCTCGCCGTCGGCGGCGACTGGTCTCGCATGCTCATCTCGGCCCGGCTTACCCCCGAGCACGCCGGGCTGGAGGGGAAGACGATGGACGTCATCCTCCCCGCGCTGGCCGGCGACCGCCAGCCGCCCCCGGACGACCTCGACCTCCTGTTCGACTTCCTCCTGGCCGAGGGGGGCTCGATCGGCACGATCTACGCCCACCACACCGAGGAGGACATGAACCTCGCCCTGGTGCAGCCCTGGTGCTCGATCGGTTCCGACGGCTCGGCGCTCGCCACCTCCGGCCCGCTCCGAAGCGGCCACCCGCACCCCCGGAACTTCGGCACCTTCCCCCGGGTGCTCGGGCTCTACGTCCGGGATCGGGGGCTTCTCGGGCTGGAGGAGGCGGTCCGCAAGATGACCTCCCAGAACGCGACGAAGGCGGGCCTCGATGACCGCGGCCTGCTCCGGCCGGGGTCCATCGCCGACGTGGTCGTGCTCGACCCGGCCCGGATCATCGACCGCTCGACCTTCCTCGAACCCTTCCGGTACTCCGAGGGGATCTCGACGGTCGTCGTCAACGGCCGGGTCGCGCTCGACTCCGGGGCACCCACCGGCATCCGGGCCGGCCGGTCGCTGCGACGGGGGCGGTGACGGGAGGGTCGTCTGCCGACCGACCGACCGCCGACCGCCGACCGGGGCGGGCTCCGCTCCGGCCCGACGGGCCGCCCCTTGTTCACGCCGTCCCCCCGCCCCTCGTCGGGGGCGACACCCCGGCGCCTCGACCAGGCCGTGACGGCCCAACCCCCCGGCCAATCTCCTCCCCTCACCCTCCTTCGAGCGCCGGGGCCGTCGATGATGTTGCATCCGGGCCGCACCCCTGACCCGAGGGGGTTGTTTCTTCTCAACGTCCCTCCTCGCGATCGATCGGCCCATACGCCGGAGTAGGCGAATTCGACCGGCTTCACCGACTCGGCTCGTGCCAACCGAGTCAGACCTTCAAGCCTTCCCAGGTCGTACTCTCCGCCGCCGGAGTGGCCCGGGGCTGGTGGATCGTGTCAATGAAGGCCGAGATGCGGCGATTCGTCGCGTCGCAAGGCGGAACCACCATCCCAGAACGTGCCCTCGTCGATGCGTGGGCCGTTCGTCGGGTCGGTCGGGCTCCCGAAACCGGCCATCTTGGGCAGCCATCGAATGCCATCACGATTCACGGACGAGTCGAACGATCCATGTCACGGTGTGTGCAAAGCGGCATCTCCTGTATGGGGACATTTTCGTCCTTCCTCACTTCCCCGTCTTGGAGATCGCCCCCCGATGAGATCGATTCCCCCCGCCCTCGGGTTCTCCGCCCTGGTGGCGGTCGCGCTGATCTCGGGCCCGAGGTCGGTGCAGGCCGATTTCTCGCTCGAATTCTCGACCCCCGCCTACACCGGCACCAGCCCCACGAGCACGCCGCCCTGGGCGACGGCTTCGTTCGAGTCGATCGACCCGGACACCGTGCGGCTGACGATCGACTCCAGCCTCGACGTCGCCTCGGAGTTCCTGACCGAGTTCTATTTCAACTTCGACCCCGCGCTCGACCTCACCGCCCTGGACATCGAGTTCGTCTCCGGCGTCGAGGCGGGCAGTATCGATCAGGACGAGGACGGCATCAACGTGCCGGGCGGCCTCTCCGCGGACATCGTGATCGACTATCCCAACCAACCGGCCTCGCGGCTGAACGGCACCAAGCAATCGGTGTATGACCTGAACTATTCCGGCGCGGGCACGTTCAACGCGGAGTCGTTCTCCTTCCTGACGACGGGCAATCGGGCGTTCCTGGCCGTCTTCCACGTCCAGGGCATCCCGACCGGTGCGGGCAGCGGCCACGTCGCGGGCACCCCGGTCAACGTGGTCCCCGAGCCGTCGACGCTGGCCCTCAGCGGCATCGCCGCGATGGCCGGCCTGGGCATCGCCTCCCGGAGACTCCGCCGCCGAGGCTGATCCGGCGGGACCGGATCGGACCCGAGTGCTCCCGACCCGACGCCCGCCCGGACTCCCGGGCGGGCGTCGGCGTTTCCCCCCCGAACTCCGGCGGCCGGGCACGCCCCCGCCCCCCCGGCCGGCTCCCCGGCGACCCTGCAGGACGGCCCGGGCCGCCCCCGGCCGGGCCTTTGCAGCCGGGCTCCCCGTCGAGTCTCCTCGCTTTCGCCCGGACCTCGGATATAATCGGTGGCTCGCCCCCCGCGTCGGCGGAGCCGGAGACGGGGGCATAGGAGTCCGGCCCTCTCCCGACACTGCAACCGGGGCGCCCGAGCCGCTCGAGACGACACGCCATGCCGCTGATCCTGGTGATTGACGACGATCGCTCCGTGCAGCATTTGGTCACCCAGGCCCTCAAGCCGCTGAAGGCCGAGGTCCTGACCGCCCAGTCGGCCGACGACGGGCTCGCCCAGATCCGGGAGCGGTCGCCGGAGGTGGTGCTGCTGGACATCCTCCTGCCGGAGACCTCCGGGCTGGAGCTGTACCGGCGGGTCTACGACCTGGACCCGAAGCTGCCGATCATCTTCATCACCAGCGTCTCCTCGGGCGAGACGGCGATCGAGGCCATCAAGCTCGGCGCCTACGACTACATCCACAAGCCATTGGACGTGGAGCAGCTCCGGGATAAGGTCCAGCAGGCGGTCGAGATCCGCCGGCTGATGCACGAGCCGGTCGTGCTGCCCGACGCCGGCACCGAGCCGCACGAGGGGGACCTGCTCGTCGGCAACAGCCCGGAGATGATGGAGGTCTACAAGGGGATCGGCCGGGTGGCGCCGCAGGACGTCACCGTGCTGATCCGGGGCGAGAGCGGCACGGGCAAGGAGTTGGTCGCCCGCGCCATCTACCAGCACAGCCGCCGGGCCAACGGCCCGTTCCTGGCGATCAATTGCGCCGCCATCCCCGAGGGGCTGCTGGAGTCGGAGCTGTTCGGCCACGAGAAGGGGGCCTTCAGCGGCGCCGTCACCACCCGGATCGGCAAGTTCGAGCAGTGCGACGGCGGCACGATCTTCCTGGACGAGATCGGCGACATGTCGCCGATGCTCCAGAGCAAGGTGCTGCGGCTGCTGCAGGAGCGGCAGTTCGAGCGGGTGGGGGGCAACAAGACGATCAGGGTCAACGTGCGGATCATCGCCGCCACGCACCGAGACCTGGAGAACATGCCCGAGGAGAAGTTCCGCTCCGACCTCTATTACCGGCTCAACGGCTTCGTCATCACCCTCCCGCCGGTGCGGGACCGGGGCGACGACCTCTTGATCCTGATCGACCACTTCCTCAAGCGGTTCAACCGGGAGCTGGCCAAGCAGGTGCAGGGGCTCTCCCCCGAGGCGCTGAACCTGATGATGCGCTACGGCTGGCCGGGCAACGTCCGGGAACTGCAGAGCATCCTCCGGCAGGCGATGCTGCAGTCGACCGGACCGGTGCTGATCGCCGACTTCCTGCCGGGGGACGTGCGATCCGGCCGACGCCGCAACGGCGGGGCGGCCCCCGAGGCGGGTGCCGACCTCAACCGGTTCATCCGGGAGCGCCTGGAGGCCGACTCGAAGGATCTGTACGCCGAGTCGATCGAGTTCCTCGAATCGGCCCTGATCCGGCGGGTCCTGACGGCCACCGGCGGCAATCAGTCCCGCGCCTCGGAGATTCTCGGGATCGCCCGGGGGAGCCTGCGGAACAAGATCCGCTCGCTCGGCATCTCGATCGACCGCGTCGTCAGCGATTCCGAGGACGAGGCGGATTGAGCCGGGCCCGCCCGGATCGGGTCCGGGCGGGGTCCTCAACGAGGGGCGCCGGCCCGGTCCGCGGCGAGGGCGTCCCGGAGGCGGTGCAACTCGGCGACGAGGCGTTCGACGGCCTCGGCGGCCTCCGGGAGGCGGCCCTCCCGGCCGATGTCCTCGACGAGCGAGGCGGCGCGGGCGGCGGGGCCGGAGCCGCAGTTGGCGGAGAGCCCCTTGAGGCTGTGGGCGGAACGCTCGACGCCGTGGGCGTCCTCGTTGAGCAGGCCGAGGCGGAGCTGGTCGAGCAGCTTCGGGTAGTCTTCCATGTAATAGGCGATCATGTCTCGGAACAGCTCCTCGTCGTTGCCGAGCCGCTTCAGGGTGGCGTCCCGGTCGTAGAGCGGGCCGGGATCGCGATCGTCTCCCACGGCGTCCTCCTTCGGCCCCCCCCCCGTCGACCGGCCGTCCGGGGCCGGCGGGGCCCCGGGGGGGGAATGGGCCGGGCCGGGGCCGTCGGGGCGGGGGGCGAACGCTTCGACGACATTGAGGAACGAGTCGATGTCGATCGGCTTGGCGATGTAGCCGTCCATGCCGGCCCGGAGGCAGCGCTCCTGGTCCCCCCTCATGGCGTGGGCGGTCAGGGCGAGGATCGGGACCTCCGGGCCGGAGCCGTCCCCGGCCGAGCGGATGGCGGCGGTGGCCTGGAGGCCGTCCATGACCGGCATCTGCACGTCCATCAGGACGAGATCATAGCGTCTCCTGCCGGCCAGCTCGACCGCTTCCCGGCCGTTGGCGGCCAGATCCACCCGGTGCCCCCGGCGGCGGAGCACGGCCAACGCGAGCTTCTGATTGGCCGGGGTGTCCTCGGCCAGGAGGATCTGGAGCGAACGTCGGGCCGGGCGCCGGGCCGTCGGCACGGTCGGGGTCCGGCTCGGCGGCTCGAAGGCCTCCCGGATGGCGTCGAGCAATCCGGAGGGGGTGACCGGCGGCTCCACGGTCGCCGAGCCCCCCCGGGCCTTGCGGATCTCCTCGTCGAGGGCGGTGAGAGCCCCCGGGGGCCGGATCAGGATGGTCGCGCCGGACAGCCCCTCGCGACGGATCCGGGCGCCCACGTCGACGCCGTCCAGGCCGGGCAGCCGGGAGTCGAGGATCGCCAGGGGGAAGGGGGAGCCCCGGCGGGCCGCCTCGGCGAGCCGGGCCAGGGCGGTCGGGCCGTCGGGGACGGCCTCGGGCCGCATCGACCAGCCCCGCAGGGCGGACTCGATGAGCCGGCGGCCCTCGGGCGAGCCGGCGGCCACGAGGACCCGGATCCCCCGGAGGTCCAGGCCGGGGGCCCGTGCCGGGCCGCCGGGGCGCTCGGCCGGCTGGCGGCGGAACCGGGCGACGAAGGAGAAGCGGCTGCCGTGGCCGGGCAGGCTCTCCAGCGTCATCTCCCCGCCCATCAGCCCGATGATCTGCCGGCAGATCGACAGCCCGAGCCCGGTGCCCGAATAGGGGCGGGTGCTGGAGGCGTCGAGCTGGGTGAACGGCGAGAAGATCCGGTCCCGGTCCTCCGCCGCGATGCCGATCCCCGTGTCGGCGACCTCGAAGCGGAGGGCCACCTCGCCCCGGTCCCCCCCGTCGGCCTCGGGGAGCAGGCCGACGGTGACGGTCACCTCCCCCTCCCGGGTGAACTTGACGGCGTTGTCCAGCAGGTTGACCAGCACCTGGCGGAGCCTCCGAGCGTCGCCGACGAGGTCGTCGGGCACGTCGTCGGCCACCGAGCCCGCCAGGTCGAGCCCCTTGCGGGCGGCCCGGGTCGACAGGGGGCGGACCGCCTGGTCGATCGCCGACCGCAGCCGGAAGGGGGCCGGGTCCAGCTCGAAGCCGCCGGCCTCGATCGACGAGTAGTCGAGCAGGTCGCTCAGCAGGGCCAGCAGCGCCTCGGCCGAATCCTGGGCCGTGCCGAGGTAGTCCCGCAGGGTCGGGTCGCGTTCGGATTGCAGCACGAGCTGGTTCATGCCGAGGATGGCGTTCATCGGCGTGATCAGCTCGTGGCTGAGGATGGCGAGGAACTCGCTCTTGGACCGGCTGGCGGCCTCGGCCCGGCCGATCGCCTCGGCCAGCTCGCGCTCGACGCGCTTCTGGCGGCTCAGATCCAGGACGAAGGCGACCCAGTCCGAGCCGCCCGGCTCGACCACCGCCCCGCCGACGAGCACCGGCACCCGGCGGCCCTCGGCCGTGAGGTACTCCTTCTCGAACGGGCTGAGCGTCCCCGTGCGGAACAGCTCGTCGAAGTTCTTCCGGTCCTCGCCGAGGTAGGGCTCGGGGGTGATCTCGGCCACGGGCAGCCCGCCGTCGGCCAGCCGGTCGCGGCGATGGCCGAGCATCCGCAGGAAGGCGTCGTTGGCTTCCAGGATCGCCTCGTCCCGGCCGGCGATCACGCCGATGACGTCCGACTCCGCCAGGCGGCGGAAGCGGGCCTCGCTGGACCTCCAGGCGAGCAGGGCCTGCCTCGCCTCCCCGGTCGACGCCTCGGCCCGCCGTCGGGCGCGGTGCAGGGCCTCGCAGACCGAGCAGATGATCACCCCCTCGAAGGCGAAGGCCAGCACCCGGTACTGGGCCCCGGGCTCGCCGACCCAGAGCCTCCCCGTCGGCGGCAGGAACGCGTGCACCGAGGCGCCCACCGACAGGGCCAATGCCAGCAGCCCCGGCACCATCCCGCCGTACCAGGCCGTCAGGGTCACCGCCGCGGCGAAGAAGACGAACGGGCTGTAGTCCCGCTCCCCCACCGGGTCGATCGCCCATTTCAGGGCGAACGCCAGGGCGACGCTCAGCACGGCGATCGCGTAGGCGGGGACCTTCTGGGCGTGTCGCATGGTGGGGGCGAGGGGGAGGGGGGACGGGCGAGCCGGGGCGGGGCCGCGTGGTCGGATCAGCCGAAATCGATCTGAAGCGGGTCGGAGTGCCCGGCCGCCTCGGCGACCTCCGAGAGCCCGAGCTGGTGGAGGATGTCCTGGAACCGGTCGGCGATGTCCCGGAGGTCGTACTCCTCCTCGATCACCCTCCGGCTCCCCCGCTCGATCATCACCGCCTGGCGCAGCAGCGAGGCCCCGTCGGTCAGATTATCGACGCGGGAGCCGATCAGGGCAATCACCTCGAGCAGCCGGATCGTCAGCGCCGCGTTGCCCAGGCCGTACTGCCGGATCTGGTCGAAGGCGGTGTTGATGATCCCGCCGAACCGGGTCGAGCGGACGATCGCCCGCAGGCGGCCCTCGGCGTCGTACCGCCGCCGGGGGGGCATCTTCCGGCCGGCCAGCAGGCACATGGCCGAGCCGAGGCGGTCGACGCAGTTGATCGCCGTGAAGGGATCGTTGTTGGCCAGGGCCCGGATGGCCACCTCCACGAGCTGGCTGATGGAGAACTCCACGTCCTCCGGCGGCGTCCGCTGCACCCCCAGCAGGAAAGTGCCCCGGAGCCGACGCCTGGCCTCCTCGTCGAGCCGGTCGGCCGGCCAGGCGGTGGCCAGCGTGCCGCCGGCGATGACGAAGTCCCCCGGGCGGTACTCCAGCCGGGCGACCAGGTCGCGCTCGGCGCAGAAGTCGAGCAGCGTCTCGTGGTCGATCACCTGCAGGTAGCCCGAGTTGACCGCCAAAATCGGGCTCGCCTCCTCCTCGAAGTGGGGGGGCAGGTCGCGCCCCGGGTCGTCCCGCTCGGAGGCCGGCGAGAGGGGCTCGATCGGCCCGCGCTCCTCGGGGAAGTGGCGGCGGATGGACCGCTCCAGCTCCCGGGCGACCGAGTCGATCACGTTGGGGGCCTGGATCGCCTGGGCGACGTGGTGGATGAAGTAGATCAACAACGCCAGGCAGATCAGCGCCAGCCCGACCCCGCCCCAGAGCGAGACGACCGGCGCGAAGTCCGTCTGCTCCGGCATCCCCAGCGGCACCGGGGCTCCCGCCTCCCCCGTCCGGGCCGAGGGGGGCCCGCTCACTTCCTGCGCGTTGGAGCCGCTCTCGATCGCCAGCAGCACGACGACGCTGAAGACGAAGGTCGCCAGGAAGGCGCCGAGCACCACCTGGGTGCCCACGTCCGTCATGAACGTCCGGATCAGCCTCGGCCCGAACTGATCGGAGGCCAGCGTCAGGTTGACCATCGCGATCGAGTAGACGATGCCGACGATGGTGATCATCGAGCCGGCGATCATCCCCAGGATCGTCCGGGCCTCGTCCGGCCCGCCCCGGGCATACCAGGCGCTCACCTCCCGGGTGCCCCGGGTCAGGAAGATGTCCACCTCGATGGCCGCGAAGGCCAGCCCGACCGCGACGAGGACCATCACCGAGGGGACGAACAGGTACCCCGACCGCAGCCAGTCCCAGTGGTAGCGCAGCCGGGCCGGGCCGGCCGGGTAGCGGAACCGGGGCGGTCGGGAGATACGGGACATCGAGGGGCTTCCCCCCGGGGGCGGGGAGGATGCCCCGGGGCCTTCTGATTGGCTCAATCCTGGTGCTCTCGGACGATCGTCGCGACGGCCTCGGGGTCGTGGATCGCCCGGGCCCGGATCTCGACGATATCCTGGCCGGCGCTGGAAATCAGCAGGTCGCCGATGTTCAGCAGCCGCTGGACGACGGACTGCTCCACCTGGATGTTCCGCACGTCGTCGTGGTTGACCTCGCTGGTCGCCTTGGAGAACAGGCCCTTGCGGAGGATCGAACGCCGGTTGGTCACCGTCAGGGTCACGTAGAGCGACTTGAACCACCAGTAAGCCAGATCCAGGCCCCCGACGACCGCCGCGATCAGGCCGCCGAAGCCGAGCGTGGCGCTGCCGACGCCCGCCCCCCAGACGGCACAGACCAGGCCGCCGACGATCAGCAGCATCGAGCCGATCGACTGGAAGATCCGGCGGCGGAAGACGGCCGGGTGCAGGACCAGCAGCGAACGCTCCTGGTCGATCGGCCCCCCGACGTGCGGGGCGCCGCCCTTGCGGATGACCGAGCCGGCCTCGTCGTCGCCGATCGGGTAGGACGGCGGCGCCTCGACCCGGAAGGGCCGCTCGCACTTCGGGCAATTGACGACCTCGCCCAGCATCTCGTCGCCGACCTCGACCTTGGCCTCGCAGTGCGGACACTTGTAGACGAGCGTGGATTGTTGATTCATGGGTCTCCTCCCCGTCGGCGCCCGTCCGGCGGCCGGCCCGGCCCCCTTCGACATCGCGCCGGTCATGACTGCCGAAGACCAAGCAAACTTCGTGCCGCCGCCGGGACGTGCGACGGGGCCCGCGCGATTGGGATCCGCATGACCGCGATGCTCGCCACCTGACCGCGTCGCTCCCCTCGGCCCCCCTCGTACAGAGAGATCCCCCTCCCCGCCAGATCCCCCCTCCCCGCCCGGCGGCCCCCGGGGCGGCAGGCCGAGGCGTTGGCACGCGACGTGCAGCAGGAATCCGGCCGACCGGGTGATTTGCAGATGTGCATCTCACCCGTCACATTCACGCGTCCCGGAACGACGCACGTTTTCACCCGATTCCTCGCCGAAGGGCGGGGGGAGGAGTTCGATCATGCTGGGCTGGGCCATCTCGTTCCTGATCATCGCGCTGATCGCGGCCGTCCTGGGCTTCGGCGGCGTCGCCGGCACGGCGGCCTGGATCGCCAAGGTGCTGTTCGTCGTGTTCCTGGTGCTCTTCGTCGCGTCGCTGATCTTCGGCCGGACCCGAGGGCCCGCGGCCTAAGGCCTCGGGGAAGTGATTCGGCCCCGACCATCCGTCCGGCGTGGGAACCCCCGCGCCGGGTGGGGCAGGCCCCCAGATGATGGAGTCAACGATGGCGAAGAATCTGCACGTGGTGCCCCACGAGGACGGGTGGGCGATCAAGCGGGAGGGCGAGGACGGGACGGTGTCCGTCCACGGCTCCCAGGCCGATGCGGTGGAGCGGGGCGAGCGTCTCGCCGCCGAGTCCGAGGTCAACCTGGTCGTGCACCGCGACAACGGGGCCTTCGACCACGTCGAGAACTTCAAGGAGGGCAACGGCCGGGCCGCCGCCGCCGGACGGGAACGGGCCGACTACCGGGCCGCCGACACCCGCCCCGACGAGGAGCGGGTTCGGCTGCAGGACGTGGCCTCGGTCGGCAGCCGGGTGAGCTGGGGCGCCCTGATCGCCGGGGCGGTCGTGGCGTTGACGGTCTACGTCTCGCTCGGCACGCTCGGCGTGGCCGTGGGCCTCTCCACCGCGGACATGAACCGCGTCGACGGCGGCACGCTGGCCATCGGCGCCGCGATCTGGGCCGCCCTCTCGCTGCTGATCGCCCTGTTCCTGGGAGGCTTCGTCACCAGCCGGAGCACCGTCGGCGAGCGCAAGGACGAGTCGATGATCTACGGCCTGCTGCTATGGGGCACGATCTTCGTGGCGGTGGTGGTCCTGACGGGCCTGGGCCTGAACCTGGGCATCGGCGGGATGATGGAGCAGGTGACCGGCTCGGGCACCACCGGGCCGATGCTGAGCGACGCGCAGATTGCCGAAGCCGAGCTGTCCCCGCAGCAGGTGGAGACCCTCCACCAGTTCCGGGACCGGGCGGATGCCGTCCGCACGACCACGGCCGCCTGGTGGACCTTTGCGACGCTGATCGCCTCGATCATCGCCTCGATCGTCGGGGCCCTCGTCGGCGCCGGGCCGCAGCTCTCGCTCGAGGACCTGAGGAGCCGTCGCGAGGCGGCAGTCGCCGCCCGGTCCTGACCCCGCCCCCCGCCGTCGGGGATCGGGCGTCGGGACGAATCGAGGCGAGCCCAGACCCGTGAGGTATCGCGCATGGACCTGCTCCGACTGATCCTGGCCGTCCTGCTGCCCCCCCTGGGGGTCTTCACCCAGGTCGGCATCGGATTCCAGTTCTGGCTGAACATCCTGCTCACGCTGCTCGGGTACATCCCGGGCGTCATCCACGCCGTCTACGTGATCGCCAGCGATTGAGGAGGCGGCCTCGGCCGGGGCACCGACCCCGGCCGATCGATCCCCGCCCCGGCGGGCCGAAGGTCGCCGGCGTCCCGGTTCGCCCCGGGACGCCGGCGGCCTTCGTTTGCGCGTGGGCCGGTTGCCTTGCGGGGGGCCCGTCCACTACGATCGGATCTCGCCACGAAATCGGATCTCGCCCGAGTCCCCGCCCGAGACGTCCCGAGCCGCCGCTCCCCCCTGGACGATCGAGACGCCCGATGCCCGACCACCCCCCCTTCTCCTCGACGCTCAAGGTCATGGGGATCACCCTCGCCCTCCTCGGCCCGGGCGATGCCGGGGCCGACGACGAGTTCGCCTTCTTCCACGAGGAGGTGATGGGGACCGCCCTGGAACTCCGGGTCCGGGCGGACGATTCCCGGGCCGCCCGATGGGTCGAGTCCCGGGTGCTCGGCGAGATCGACCGCCTCTCGGCGATCCTCGACGGCTGGGATCCGGCCAGCGAGCTGAGCCGCTGGGCCTCGTCCCCCGGCGGCCCGGCGGCCGTCTCCCCCGAGCTGTACGAGGTGCTCCGCCTGGCCGACTCCTGGCGGGGGGCCACCCGGGGCGCCTTCGACCCGAGGGCCGCCGCCCTCGGCCGGGCCTGGGACGCGTCGGCCCGGCTCGGCCTCGAGCCGACCGCCGGGGAACTGGCCGAAGCCCGGGACCGGTCGCGCCCCGCCGCCTGGCGGCTCGACCCCGCCGCCGGCACCGCCGAGCGATCGGCCGCCGGGCCGATCAGCCTGGACGGGATCGCCAAGGGATTCATCGTCGAGCGGGCCTGCGCCGCGGCGCTCGACCCGGGCCGGGGGGTCCGGGGGCTCCTGCTGAATGTCGGCGGCGACCTGAGGGCGGTCGGCGAGGGGTTCGGGGTCGTCGGCCTCGCGCCCCCGAAGGGGGACTCGGAGGCGGCCGAGCCGTTCGCCTTCCTGGAGGTGCGGGACCGCTCGGTGGCCACCAGCGGGGGGGCGCACCGGGGCTGGGAGTTCGCCGGCCGCCGGTATTCGCACATCCTCGACCCCCGGACCGGCCGCCCCGCCGGGCACGTGGCCTCGGCCACCGTCTCCGCCCCCGGCGGGGCCGACGCGGACGCCCTGGCGACGGCCCTGAACGTGCTACCGATCGCCGAGGGGCTGGGGCTGATCGACACCCTGCCGGAGGTCGAGTGCCTGATCGTCGCCGACGATGGCAACCTCCATCGCAGCGAGGGCTGGGGACGGCTGGAGCGCCCCCGGCCTTCTCCGGTCGCCCTGGCCAGCCTCCGGACCCCCGAGCCGGGTGCGCCGCAGGACGACGGCGAGGACTCGGGCCACTGGTCCGAGGCGTTCGAGCTGGTCGTCTCGTTCGAGATCAACCGGCCGGAGGTCGAGCAGCGTCGCTATCGGCGGCCCTACGTGGTGGTCTACGTCGAGGACGAGGGCGGGCACGTCGTCCGGCACCTGCTGATGTGGATCTCCATGTCCGGCTCGGGGCCGGACCAGTGGCTCCCCGACCTGCTCCGCTGGTATCGCCGGGACATCGGCCGGACCCGGATCGAGAAGCGGAACAAGGCCTACGCGATCGGCCGGTCGACCCGCCCGCCGGGCGAATATACGATCACCTGGGACGGCAAGGACGACCGGGGCAACCTCGTCCCGGAGGGGAAGTACACCGTCTTCGTCGAGGCCGCCCGGGAACACGGCACGCACCAGGTCATCCGGGCCCCGGTGGAGATCGCCGACCAACCGTTCGCCGAGGAATTCGAGGGGAATGTCGAGATCAAGTCCGCCGCCGTCGAGTATCGCCGATCGGGATCCGACTGATCCCCCCGCCTCGCCCTCGCCGGCCCGGTCGACGAGGCCGGGCCGGCGGCGGTCGATCGGCACCCGGTTCGCCGGGTTCGCCCGATGGTTGCACATCTACCTATCGATGTTCGGCCTGGCCGCCGTGCTGTTCTTCAGCGTCACCGGCCTGACGCTGAACCACCCCGACTGGTTCTTCGCCAACGTCGAGTCCATCGACGAGGCCGAGGGCCGGATCCCCGCCCCCTGGATGCACCTCGACGTGCCGGAAGGGGCCGAGGAGGAGGACCGGGTCGACCGTCTCCGGGTGGTCGAGCACCTCCGGGCCGAGCACGGCGTCCGGGGCTCGCTGGTCGAGTTCTACGTCGACGAATACGAGTGCTTCGTCACCTTCAAGGGGGCCGGCTACGCCGCCGACGCGCAGATCGACCGCGAAACGGGGGACTATCTCCTCACGCAGACGTCGCTCGGCCCCGTCGCCGTCCTCAACGACCTGCACAAGGGCCGGGACACCGGGCCGGCCTGGTCGGCGGCGATCGACGCCTCCGCCGCCGTGCTGACGATCATCTCGCTCTCGGGCCTGATCCTGCTGTTCTACCTGAAGCTCCGGCGCAATCCCGGGCTGGTGGTGGCGACGGTCGGCGCGGCGGTCGTCGTCGCGGTGGTGATCCTCTGGGTGCCCTGATCGCCGGGATGCCCCGCGGCGATGGCCGATGACGGACGTCGGCCGCGGATCGCGGGGGGCCTCCCCGGCCGCCGCGCTCACGCCGGCCCCACCCTCCTCGGGGGAGATTGAGTTCGCCCCCCGATCGGGTTATCCTGCCATCGGGCCGTCGCCGGGGTCCCCGGGGACGGCCTCCCGCCTCGCCCCTCCCGCCGGACCGACGCGCCCCGCATCGCATCGAAGGACACGGGCCGCTCCGAGCGTCCGCCCCACGACCCCGACCGGAGAGCGCCGCCATGCCCCTGCTCGAGCCGCCGACGCCGATCGCCGAATGGACCGTCGACCGCCTCCGCGTCAAGGTCTTCGAGGACCGCGCCCGCATGGGCCGGGCCGCCGCGGCCGACGCGGCCGGGGCGATCGTCGAGCGGCAGGAGGCCGCGGGGGTGGCCAACGTCATCTTCGCGGCGGCGCCCAGCCAGGACGAGTTCCTCACCGCCCTGCTCGGCCAGGGCCGGGTCGACTGGTCCCGCGTCGTCGGCTTCCACATGGACGAGTACCTCGGCCTGGCCCCCGACCACCCGGCCAGCTTCCGGCGCTATTTGCATGAGCACATCTTCCGACTCGCCGGGCTGCCCGACGACCGCCTCCGCCTGATCCCCGGGGAGCAGGCCGACCGACCGCTCCGGACCTGCCTCGAATACGAGGAGAAGCTCCGGGCCGAGCCGCCGGACGTCGTCTGCGCCGGGATCGGCGAGAACGGGCACATCGCCTTCAACGACCCGCCCGTGGCCGATTTCCTCGACCCGGTGCTCATCAAGGTCGTCCGCCTGGACCACGCCTGCCGCGCCCAGCAGGTCAACGACGGCTGCTTCGCGCAGCTCGACGACGTGCCGACGCATGCCTACACCCTGACGGTTCCCGCCCTGCTCTCCGCCAGGGCGATGACGGTCGTCGTCCCCGGCCCCCGCAAGGCCGACGCCGTGTTCGCCACCCTCAACGGCCCGATCGCCGAGGGCTGCCCCGCCACCGCCCTGCGCGACCACGCCGGGGCCACGCTGTACCTCGACCGGGAGTCGGCCCGCCTGGTCCTCTGATCCGGATGCCCCCCCGAAGCGGGCCCGCCGAACGCCGCACCCCGACCGCGAGGCGCTCATGAGCCCGGGCCCAGGGCATCCATCGTACCCCGTCCCTCGGCCCAGGCCGCTCCCGGTGCGGCGACGGGGGCCGCACCCGCTCACTGTCCTGGCGGCCCTCTGCGGCCTGTTCATCGTCTATGGCACGACGATCCCCTTCGAGCCCGTCGCCGAGCCGATCCCCCTGGCCGAGGGATGGCGTCGGGCCGTCGATGCCGCCCCTCGGCGTTCCTCCCGGACCGACCGGGCCGCCAACGTCCTCCTCTTCATGCCCCTGGGGGCCATGATCGCGGCCCGACTGGGACGCGCGGGGGCCGGGCCGATCGGATCGGTGCTGGCCGCGTCGGCCGTCGGCGCGGCCCTGAGCGCCGGCGTAGAGACCCTGCAGATCAACCTCCAGATGCGGGTCACCTCCGTCTCCGACCTGATGAACAACACGATCGGGTCGGCGATCGGCGGAGGCCTCGGCTGGCTCGCGGGGCGGTGGGCCTGGCCGTGGTTCTGGCCGGCGTTGAAGCGGGGCGCGGCGACGCATCCCCTGGCGAGCCTGGCGATCGTCGCCACGGTCGGCTGGGGGGTCATCGAGCTGGCGCCCTTCGTGCCCAGCGCCGACGTCGGCGACCTGAAGTCGGCCGTCAAGTCGGCCCGGCCGATCCCCTTCGGCCCCTCGGTCGACGGCCGGCGGCCGGCCCCGGATCCCTGGGCCTGGGCGGTCGAGGCCCTGAGCTGGTCCCTGCTCGGCGGGCTCGTGGCCCTGGCGGTCCGGGAGCGCGGCGGACGCGGGGTCGAGCTGGTCGCCGAGACGATCGTCCTGACGGCGGGATTCCGGGCCGCGGTCGAGCTGGTCCAGCTCGGCTTCCCCGGCCACGTGACCGACGCGACCTCGGTCGTCCTGACCTCGGCCGGGGCGACCGCCTCGGCCCTCGCGGTGGCGATCCGCCCCCGGCTCCCGGCGCGATCCTGGATCGGCCCGGGCCTGGCCGTCTGGGCGGCGGCGGTCCTGATCGACGGCGCCTCCCCGTTCGACGCCTTCGGCCGACCCCGCTCGCTCGACCCCCGGATGGCCTTCCCGTTCTATTCCTACTTCTGGTCCCCGCCGACCTCCGCGCTGGCCACCGCCGCCGAGAAGGTCGCGTCGATGGTGCCCCTCGGCTTCCTGCTGGCCGCCCGTTCCCGACGATGGACGCCGGCGGCCTCGGCCCTCTCGGGGTGGGCGGCCGGCGCCTCGATCGAGGCGATCCAGCTCTTCAACGCCTCCCGGACGCCGGACATGACCGACGCCTTCCTCGCCGCCCTCGGGGCCTGGCTCGGCGGCCGGGCCCTGCGGTCGTGGGAGTCCGCCGGGGCCTCGCCCTCCTCGCCGACCACCTGAGCGCGACCGACCCCGGACCATCCTCCGGCCGGCGAGCAAACCGGCATGGGGGGGAGGGATTCCGGGGAGCGGGGTCGCCCGGCCCGACCGGATCGACCTCCCTCGGCGCCGTCGCCGAGCGAGCCGTCGGATCGGGCGGGCCCCGGCGGGGGCGACGGCGTCGCCCCCCGCCGGGTCGTCGGGGGCCGCCCGCCGGGTTCATTCCGGCAGCGGCTGGTCCCTGGTCTCCGGGGCGAAGGGCAGGGCGCAGAGGCCGATCAGGAAGGCGGCGCACATCGTCACCCCGGCGTATCGGAGCGGCAGCGAGGTGTCCGTCTCGCCGTACTCGGCGAAAACCGTGATCAGGCCGCCGAGCGCCAGCGGGCCGGTCGCGGCGACGAGCCGGCCGACGTTGTAGCAGAACGACGTGCCGGTGCTCCGCAACCGGGTCGGGAACAGCTCGGGGAAGTAGATCGCGTAGCCGCCGAACAGGGCGATCTGGCAGAATCCCATGATCGGGATCATCCAGTAGACGTCATAGAACCCGGCGATCCGGCCGAGGAACAGGAACGTGAAGGCCGTGGAGAACATCGCCAGCAGGAAGGCGATGGCGAAGGTCGGCTTGCGGCCGATCCGCTCCGTGATCACCGAGAAGGCGTAGATGCCGAAGAACGCGCCGGCGTTCTGCACGAGCGAGACGTAGCCGGTCCACTGGGTCAGTTTCTTGCCGGCGAAGGCCGAGATCGCCGCCTCGTCCTCCAGGCCGCTGTCGATCGCCATCTGACGGGCCGCGTCGGCGAAGACGTCCCGGATCAGGTCGAAGCTGAAGAAGCCGATCCCCCAGAGGCCGACCACGCCGGAGAAGGCCAGCAGCATGCCGACGATCGTATTGCGGCGCCACCTCGGGTCGCCGAACAGCTCCGCGAGCGAGCCGAGCTTCGGCCCGGCCTCGACCTCGGCGCCGCCGATCGCGTCGTCGGCCGCCATGGGGTCGGCCTCCTTGACCTGGGCGGCCTTCTGCCAGCGCTCGGGCTCCTTGAGCTTCATCCGGATGACGATGGCCAGCAGCGCCGGCAGCGTGCCGATGAGGAACATGATCCGCCAGCTGTCCATGCCCGTGTCGGCGATGGATCCCAGGGTGATCGCGATCATCGCGGCGGTCATGTTGCCGACGGCCGAGAGGGCCTGCAGCCAGCCCAGGGCCCGGGCCCGGGCGTGGTCGGGCATCACCTCGGCCACCAGGGCCACGCCGACGGCGAACTCGCCGCCGACCCCCAGCCCGGTCAGGAAGCGATAGAAGGCGAAGTCCCAGACGGTGAACGAGAAGGCGCTCAGGCCGGTGAAGATCGAGTAGATCAGGATCGTCAGCAGCATCGTCTTCGCCCGGCCGATCTTGTCGCCGAGGATGCCGAAGAACAGGCCGCCGACGGCCCAGCCGACGATGAAGATCGAGGTGGCGACCGTCCCGTAGAAGTTCACCCGGTTCGCATCGCCGGTGCCCAGCAGGTCTTCCATCGCCGGCTTGCGGGCGAGGTTGAAGAGCTGCTGGTCCATCGTGTCGAACAGCCAGCCCAGCGCGGCGACCGCCAGCACGAACCAGTGATAGCGCGTCAGGCCGCGGTGCCACGGGCCCTTGCCGTCGTCGAGGGCGGCGTCGCCGGGCGGTTCGGCGTGCATCATGTCTTCCTCCGGGCGATCGGGTCGGATCGGGTCGGATCGATTGGGATGGATCGGATCGGGTGGGGAGGATCCGGTGATCGGGGCGGTCCGGGACGTTCGTCCCCCGCCCGGTCGGCGCAACGGCCGACTCTGCCGCACGATCCCACCATCTCCGCCCGGCCGCCGCAACCTCCCGCCCCCGGATTCGATGCGTCCCGGCCGTCGCGACCGGAACCGGCGCGTCTCCCCCCGGGCCGATCAGAAGGCGACCTGCAACTGCGACCGGAAGAGCATCCCCGAGTCCCCCGCCCGGTAGTTCGGGCCGGAGTTCTGGGCGGGGATGGCGTCGAGCCAGTTGGCGTCGAAGGTGAACTTCAGGTAGTGGCTCCGGTTGATGAACCAGTTGAAGCCCAGGGCGTATTCCTGGCCGCTCCCGAACGGTCCGTTGACCTGGGAGTGCCGGGCGATCAGCTCCACCCGCTCCCGGGCGACGAAGTAGCCCCCCTGGACGTAATAGCCGTGGTCATACATCCGGGTCCGGCCGACCGGCAGGGGCAGGTCGGCCTGGATGTCCTGGAGCCATCGGAAGTAATACTCGGCGTTGAGGCTCAGCCCCCGGTACTTCAGGGCGGCGTCGACCGCGTAGAGGTAGATGTCGAAGTCCTCCACCGTCACGCCCGGGGCCAGCGCCCCGGTCTCGAAGAGCGGGGTCCCGTCCGAGAGCCGGACGAAGTCCTGCTCGCTGACCGGGTTGAAGATGATGTCGGCCGGGGAGCCGGGGGCGAAGGTGAAGCTGTTGCCGAGCCGGACGGCCAGCTCGTCGTGCCACTCCAGATCGGAGAAGCCCCGGCCATACTCGCCGATCACCTCCGACCAGACCGATCCGGAGTAGGCGAGTTGCTCGTTGATCTCCTCGAACGTCAGGTCCGACGTATTGAAGCCGTTGGCGAGCATGACCCGGTAGAAGACCTTGTCGATCGGCTCTCCCAGCGCCCAGATGCCCACGCTCCGGTCGGGGCGGAAGAAGGTGGTCGCCATCGACCGATCGGCGAACTGGGTCCGGGTCGAGCCCTCCAGCCAGCTTCGGCTGCCCGGGACGAACGCCTTACCGATGTAGACGTCCAGCCCCCGGTTGAACCGGTAGTTCATCCAGAAGTCTTGGGCGATGACGACGTGCTGGTCGTCGGTGTCGAAGTCGAGGTTCAGGTAATACTGGAGGTCCGGGTCGTAGAAGAACCCCTCGAACGAGAGCCGGCCGCGCTCGATCTCGAAGTCGTTGCGCTCGAGGATCGGCCGGACGATCCCCGCCGAGTCGACCCAGGCCAGCCGGGAGCGGTCGAAGCCGGTGTGCCGGAACTGCATCCGGACGTTCGTCTTGAGCAGGAACGGCACGTCCTCGTCGTCCGAGCCGAGGACGAACCCCTCGTCGTAGAAGGCCTCCAGCGGGAACCGGCCCTCGCCGCTGAACGGGGCCTCGATCGGCCGGTTCCGCGCGCTGGACTGCCCGGCCGGCTCGCCCCGGGAGCCGAGAATCTGGGTCTGATACCCCCCGATCGCCCCCGCCCGACCAGACCCGGTGATCGCCGGAGGCGGGGCGACCGAGTCGAGCCGGGGGGCGTCGGGTTGGGCATCGACGGGGCTCGCCGGCTCCCCCATCGGGCCGACCGGGCTCGGGCCGGGGAGCGGCGGCATGCCGAGATCCTGGGCAGGCTCGACGGCCGGGTCGGAGGGCGGGGCCGGGGCTTCCGTTCCGGTCGCCGGGCCGACCACCCGGATCACCTCGTCGTACTTGGTCGAGAGGTCGTCCAGCCGATCCAGGAGCATCCGGTTCTGCTCCAGGAGGCTCGCGTTCAGCTCCTCCAACCTCCTCAGGCGGTCCTCGACCGAGGGCGAGCCCGCCGGTCCGGGCGCGGGCTCCTCCTGCCCGATCCCCCTCGGGGTCCAGGCCAGGGCCGCCACCAACAGCGCCGCCGCGGTCCGCCGTCTCCCCCTGCGCGGGGTCCTGCTCATCATCCAATCCGCCCCCGACCGGCCCGTCGAACAAAACACCCCATGCGGGTTCGACGTTGCGCGTCTGGCGGTGCTCCTCCGGGTTCCGGAGGAGCGGGATGGGATGGAGGCCCGGGTTTAACCCGGATCGGCCGATCCATCAAGCCGGATCGGCCGGCGGCGCCGATCGGCCGACCGCAACCGGCAGGTCGACCCTGTGCCGAGTTGACCCCATTCGAGCCCGTCGCTCGGGCGTCCCCCGTCCCGATCCGCCCCCGGTCATCGGCCCCGGTCCCAGGGCTGGGGGGGGTTCGGGCGATATCGGGGGGCCGCATCCCGGCCGGGGAAGGTGTCGGCGACCGCTTCGAGCCGCTCCCGGGCGGCGACGGCCTCGGGGTCGTCCGAGTCGAGGAGATTCCGCTCCTCCCAGGGGTCGGCCCGGAGGTCGTAGAGGGCGGTCGCCCTGCCGTCGAAGCCGACCCAGAGCTTGAACCGCCGATCCCGGATCACCCGGTCGTCGTACGGCTGGGCCGGCACGACCCGGCCGTCCCGGTAGGTGGCGTTGCCGCCCCCCATCGCGCAGATCCAGTCCCGGGGACCGTCCTCGGCCTCCCCACGGATCAGCGGGGCGAGGGAATGGCCGTCGACCGCCAGATCCCCGGGAAGCTCGGCCCCGGCCAGGTCGGCGAGGGTCGGGAGCAGGTCGGTGAAGTCGGTCAGGGCGTCGGTCACGACCCCCGCCGGGACGATGCCCGGCCCGTTGACGAGGAACGGCATCGCGGTGCCCGCCTCGACCATCCTCGCCTTCGCCCCCCGGACCTCCCGGCCATGCCGGCGACCCCGGATGTTCCCCGCCGTCCCATTGTCGGTGGTGAAGATGACCACCGTCCGCTCCCGGAGGCCGAGATCCTCCAGCGCCGAGACGAGGCGGCCGACGATCGCGTCCGCGTAGCGGACCATCGCCTCGTGGCGCCCCTGCGCCCCCCCGGCGGCGGGCTCGTCGGGGGTCGGCACCTGGGGGGAGTGGACCAGGGCCATCGGGTAATAGAGGAGCATCGGCCGGCCTCGGTGCCTCCTCATGAAGTCGATCAGGGAGGTGGCGTAGACGTCGGGGCCGAAGGCACCCCGGTAGGTGGCGGCCCGGTCGCCGGAGAAGACGTAGGGGTCCCAGTAGCGTTCGTCGCTGATCGGGTTGCCCCCCTCCCCCCCGGTCCACATGCACCAGGAGTCGAAGCCGGCCTCCCGCATGGCGAGCGGCTCGACCCGGAAGTCGTCGACCTGCCACTTGCCGGCGGCGGAGGTCGCGTAGCCGGAGTCCCTGAGGATCCGGGCGAAGGAGGCGTTGAGGCCCGGGTCGTAGTGGGCGCCGGAGCCGAATCGGGGCACGTCCCAGTGATTCGTCCAGCCGTGCCGGGACGGATACTGGCCGGTGAGGAGGGTCAGCCGGGAGGGGGTGCATTGCGGCATCGCGTAGGCGTTCTCGAACCGCATCCCCCCCTCGGCGAGGGCGTCGATTTGGGGCGTCTCGATCCCCTCGGCGCCGTAACAGCCGACCCACTCCTTGCCCAGGTCGTCGACCAGGATCAGCAGGATGTTCGGCCGGGCTGCCCGCGATTCGGCCCCCCCCACCCCGTCCCCGATGGCCAGGAGGACCGCCGTCGAGATCGCGATGATGCCGGATCCCCGCCGCATGGGATTCGCCCCCCTCGGTGCCCCGCTCCCCGACGCCAGCCGTGTAGGGTACGCGGTCTCGTCGCCGAGTCCAGCACGCAGCAGAGGAAGGCCCGGCGGGGAGGTGGGAGGGAACGGACGATGGCCGGGAGGATGCGAGGACGACGACCCATGCTGAGGGACGATGCGAGGCCGAGCCGCCTGTGCCCCGCCCCCCGCCCCCGGGGATCGGCCACCCGGCTCGGATCAGGCCGGGCTCGGGTGGTAGGCGGAGGGCTTGGGGGATCGGCCGGATCGGAGCCGCTCGCAGAGGGTGCGGCACTCGGTCAGGTCGACGAGCATGGCCTCGGTCAGGAACGACTCGCTCGGGCCGTCGGAGGCCCACTGGAGCTGCTCCTGGCAGTGGCGCATGTGCTCGATCAGGTCCTTCATCCAGAGGAGGGTGTTGTGACGGTCGCTCATGCAAGGATGCCCCGTAACGGTCCGTGTCGATCGGGAAGTGCGTCGTCGCTCCGCGGATGCCGCGATGCCCCAGGGACAAGGCAAAGGGCGTACCAGGCCGGGGAGATCGGGGACCGGCCGGCCGCCCCGGACGAGGCGCCGCTTGAACTTGAGGAAAAAACCCGGGGAAACCCGGGCGGCCCGGCGGCCCGGCGCGATGTAATGGTTACAATGGCCCGGCGCGACGAACCGACTCGACGTCGGGGCGGGCCGACGCACCCCGCCCGGGCCGGGCGGGGTCGGTGGGGAGGGGATCACTCGGTCCGACCCGGGGGGGCAGGCGGCGGCATGGGGAGCATCGGCGACGCGTCTCGGCCGAACGCGAGGAAGCCGGCCCGGGGCCTCCGCGAGGCGATGGCCCGATGGCTCTCACGCCGGGGGGGGGCCCCCGCCGAGCCCCAGATCCCGGGAGAGCCGAGGCCGAGGTTCCGCGTCGTCTGCATCGCCCGGGAGGCCGGCGCCGGCGGCTCGGCCCTCGGCCGGCTGGTCGCCGAGCGGCTCGGCTGGGCCGACTACGACGCCCAGACCGTCGCCACCATCGCCGAGCGGATGGAAGTCTCCCGGGAGGAGGTCGAGAAGCTCGACGAGCTCTCCCCCAGCGTCGTGCAGGACTGGCTGCTGCCGCTCCGCGAGGAGCACTGGGCGCCGCTGGAGGCGTACCTTGATCACCTGGCCAAGCTCGTCCTCTCGATCGGCCACGCCGGCGAGGCCGTGATCGTCGGCCGGGGGGCGGGGTTCATGCTCCCGAGGCACGAGATCCTCTCCGTCCGGGTCGTGGCCCCCCTCAAGGCCCGGACGCGGAGCCTCTCCGAGCGACTGGGCGTCTCCCCCCGCACGGCCCGCCGCCTGGCGATCGACCTGGACCGCCGCCGCCGCAAGTTCTGCCGGACCATGTTCCACGTCGACGACGCCGACCCCCACCAGTACGACCTGGTGATCGACACCGAGAGCGTCGGCCTGCCGATCGCCTGCGAGCTGATCGCCCGGGCCGTCGAGGCGGGCCGGCCCGCCGACATCCCCCCCGACCCCCGGGCCCTGCCGTCACCGACCGCGTCGCCCATCGAGCCGGCCTGATCCCGGGTGTCGACGACGGCGACGCGCCCGCCCCGAACACTCGGCGCCCGGCCAGGCCGGGCGACGCCACCCCTCGGAGCCCCCCATGCCGGACGACCCGCCCCCTTCGCGACCGACCGACCGGGACCTCATCCTCGCCTACGCGACGGGCTCCCGATTCGAAGACTTCTACCGCTTCATCGCCTCGGCCCGGCGCTGCTGCCCGCCGGGGCAGGTCGACGTGGTCGTCCACGTCGACGCCTTGGGCGGGCGGTTCTCCCGGGCCGCGATCGAGCTGGGCGTGACCCTGGTGCCGGTCGAGAACGTCTGGAAGTGGACCCGGGGCTCGACGCTCCTGAACCGATTGGTCTACGCCAACCTCGAGCTGACCCGCCGGCTCTCCCGGGGCGGGCCGGCGGCACACCGCGAGGCCTTCTCCCGGATGCACCGCCGCCTCTCGGCCGACTGGATCTTCCCCCAGGCGGGCCGGTGGCTCGCCCTGCACCGCTTCCTGGAGGTCAACTCCGCGTACCGGTTCGTGCTGGGGACCGACGTCCGGGACGTCGCCTTCCAGGCCAACCCCTTCGAGGGCCTGGCCCTGGGCGTCCTGCACACCTTCGAGCAGGCCGGCATCCGCTACGGCGAGGACAACCTCGACACCCGCTGGTACACCAACATCTACCGCCAGCCCCCCCCGCCGGGCCGCCTCGCCGGCCGCCCCGCCCTCTGCTGCGGGACCGTGCTGGGCGAGTACCCGGCCTTCATGGAACTGATGGACCGCTGGTCCCCCGAGATCGCCCGCTTCCCCCGGGCCGCGATCGAGCAGGCCATGTTCAACGAGGTCGTCAGCCGGGACCTCGACCCCTCCCGGGTCGTCCGACACGACCTGACCAGCGGCCCCGTGCTCACCCTCTGCGGCGACCACGAAGGCTCCTGGACGATCCGGGACGACCTCGTCGTCGCCTCCGGCCGCCCCGTGCCGGTCATCCACATGTACGACCGCGTCCCCGAGGTCAACGACCTGATCGTCCGGACGATCCCCGTCCCCGACGGGGATTGAGCCGGGGTGGCCGAGGGCCGATGCCGGATCGGCCGCCGCCCTCCGGCGACGGCCGCACGCCCGCCGCGGGGTCGCCCTCAGTCCGCCGAGACGACCTCCGCCGCGTCCAGGGCCACCACGGCGATGCCGAGCCGGTCGGCCAGCGCGACCACCTCGGGCTGGTCGATGACGATCGTCTTGCCGGCCTCGATCGCCAGGACCTTCGCCCCGGACTCCCGGAGCTTCTCGATGGTGGCGACGCCGATCGTCGGCACGTCGAAGCGCATGTCCTGCTGCGGCTTGGCGACCTTCACCAGCGTCCAGCCGCCGGATCGGCAGAGCTGGCCGGCGCGCTCGATGCAACGATCCGTCCCCTCAATAGCCTCGACGGCGATGGCGGCGCAGTCCTTCACGGCGACGGACTGGCCCACGTCCAAACGCCCCATCTCCTTGGCCAGCTCCCAGCCGAACCTGATGTCCTCCAGCTCCGGCCGGGTCGGCCGGCGACGGGTCAAGACGCCGTGGTCCACGAGCAGCTCCGGGCAGAAGTCCAGGGCCGAGCGGAAGCGCAGCCCGTCCTTGGCGAACTCATCGATGACCGTCAGGAGGATGGTGTCGTCTTTCTTGTTCCTGCGCAAGGCCCCGTAGAACCAGACGCGGACGGCCCTCGGGTCGCTGATCACGTGCCAGATCAGGTACGGCGTGTACATCACCGTCTTGTGGACCTTGCCGGCCATCACCAGGTCCCGGACCCCCCGGCGCTTGAAGGCGCCGATGATCCGGGAGGGGGTGGTGACGGGGACGACGTCGAAGGAGTCGCAGAGGCCCGAGAGCACCTCGGGCGCCTCCCCCTTGATGCCGACGCAGGCGACGGCCAGGCCGTGCCGCCTCGCCGCCTCGGCGAAGAGGATCGGGAACCGGCCGCTGCCGGCCAGCAGGCCGACCACGCCGGACCCGGGCGGCTCGCTCGCCGCCCTGCCGGCGGCGGATCGGGGCTGAATCGTTGCGGACACGGGGTCGGTCGCCTCCTGGGGATCTCGCGGGTGGGTCGCGTCCTCGACTGCGGGCGGCGTGACGGGCGCCCCGGGGCCGGGGATGGGCCCCGTGCCGCCCCCCTCACGCGGCCGAGCTGTTCCTCGCCCCCTCGGCCCCCCCCGGCTCCTCGCCCGGGCCCGAGGCCGACTTCGAGGACGAGGACATCCGCTCCACCTCCTCGGCCAGGCGGATCAACTCCCGGCGCATCTCGGGCAGCTTCAGGGACAGCGAGTGCATCTGCAGCTGCTGCCGGAGCGGGACGGCCGGGGTGCCGAAGACCGTGACGCCGGCCTCGAGGGAGCGGGTCACCCCCGACTGGGCGCTGACCCGGGCGCCGTCGCCGATGGTCATGTGGTCCCGGACGCCCACCTGCCCCCCCATCATGACGAAGTCGCCGATCACCGCGCTGCCGCCCACCCCGACCCCGGCGCAGAGGATGTTGTGCTTGCCGAGCTTGACGTTGTGCGCCACCTGCACGAGGTTGTCGATCTTCGTCCCGGCCCCGATCCGGGTCGGCCCGAACGTGCCCTGGTCGACGCAGGAATTGGCGCCGATCTCCACGTCCTCCTCGATGATGACCCCGCCGCTCTGCGGCACCTTCACGTGCCGGCCGTCGACGGGCTGGAAGCCGAACCCGTCGGCCCCCACCACCACCCCCGCGTGTAGGATGCAACGATCGCCGATCACCACATCCCCATAGATCGTCACGTTCGCATGAAGGACCACGTCCCGGCCGAGCGTCGACCGCTCGCCGACGGTGCAATGGGGCCCGATCGTGCAATCCTCGCCCAGCTCGGCGTCGTCGGCGACGACGGCGAAGGCGTGGATCGCCACCCCCGCCCCCAGCCTCGCGCTCGGCGAGACGACGGCCGTCGGGTGGATGCCGACCCAGCGCTCGGCGAGGGCCCCCCGCAGGTAGGCGCGCAGCACCGTGAACGCGGCCCTCGGGTCGTCGACGACGATCAATGCCATCGTCGGCGACCGGTCGGCCGGCTCCGGGATGACGAAGCCCGAGCCGATGAGCACCGCCGAGGCCGGCGACGCGGCCAGCATCGCCAGGTAGCGGTCGTCGGACAGGAAGGTCAAGTCGCCGGGCCCGGCCTCGGTGACGGGCCTGGCGGCCTCGATCATCCCCCGGTCGTCACCGACCACACGTCCCCCGACCAGCTCGGCAAGCGCTCGAATCGTGGCGGCCACGGTCGTCCCCCCTTCCCTGAAGAGAATCGCCGGGCCGACCCGGGCGGCCGATCGTCGCCGGGAGGCGCGTCGACCCGACCCGGAGTCCTCCCGGGCACCTCGACCCCCTGGGCCTCCGCCCGGGGCCGGTCGGCGCGGATCGTACCCCAGCCCGGCCGGCCCGGCAAGGCGAGTCGGCCCGGGCCGGGCCGGGCCGCGAGGGCCGCGGCCGGCCGGCGGACCTCGCCTCCCCGCGCCGGCCGATCGCTCAGGCCCGCCCGGCGGAGGCCGGCTTGACGCCCGCCGGCTTCACCTCGATCGCGTCCCCTCCCATGTTCAACGCCCGGAAGACGGCCGCGGCCGCCGCCCCGGCCGCGAGGTCGGCCGACAGGTGCATCCAGAGGCTCGACGGCTCGACGAGCCCCATGATCGCGATGCCGATCGCCACCGCCGGGTTGAAGGCCCCCCCCGAGACGCCACCCACCGCGAAGGCGCCGGTCATCACCGTGAAACCGATCGCCAGGCCGTAGAACGAGTTGCCGGCCGTGCCCTTGGCCGTGGCCGAGTTCAGGACCACGTACACCAGCGCGAACGTGAACAGGAATTCCGCCAGCAGCACCGCCGGCGCCGAGGCCAGCGTCGCCGGCTCGACGACCACCCCCGCCTTCAGGAACGACACCGCCAGCGCCGCCGCCGCCCCGCCCAGCACCTGCGCCGCCATGTACCCCGGGACCTCGGCCGGGGCGCACTTGCCCCGGAGCATCACGCCCAGCGTCACGGCCGGGTTGTAGTGGCCGCCGGAGACGTGGCCGCCGGCGTAGACCATCACCATCAGCGCCGAGCCGATCGCCAGGGGCGCCAGCGCCGCGGCGGCCGAGCCCGCCTCGGCCCCGACCACGGTCTGGCCGATCGTGAACACGAGGAAGAACGTCCCGATGAACTCGACGATCAGCTTCGCGAACATGGGGGAGACTCCTGGGGTGACCAACCGCCCGGTGGACGACCGCCCCCCGGGCCCTCGGCTCAGGCCTCGGCCCCGGCGAACGCCTCGCCGAGCCCGGGCAGCCGCTCCACGATCCGGTCGACGAGCCCGTCGGGCAGGTGTCGCTTCAGCGACTCGATCGCCGCCGGCAGGAACGCCCCCGCCTGGTCGAGCGAAAGCCCCGACTTCGACAGCATCTCGAACAGCTCCGGGAGCTGGCCGGCCTTGCCCCCGAAGAGGCCCCCGACCAGGTCGCCCACCTTCGAGAGCACCCGGGTCGACTGCCCGCCCGACTGGAAGTCCGCGATCATCTCCCGCACCCGAGGAAGCGCGCCCTCCACCTGGCCGAACAGCTCCGGCGGCAGGTTCTCCTTCAGGAAGTTCAGCAGAGCGCCGAGCCCCTTGATGACGGCCTCCTCGTCGAGCCCGGTGCGTCCCTGGAGCGCGGAGATCAGGTCGGACATCGGGCGGCCCCTTTGTGATGGTCTGGCTCGAACGCGCAGATCAGCCTCGACGCCCCCCCCGATCGGGAGAGGGTCGGGCAGCTCGATCGTCGGGGCGGGCGCAAAACAGGTCCGTCGCGTCAGCATCGCGGCGGGATCAACACCGATCATAGATATTCAGGCCGCCACGTCGCGTCCATAGGCCAGATCGCTTTTCCCGGAAATTCTCCAATTCTCCAATCGAGTGGAATGGACACGCCTGCTTGTCCGCATCCGATGCCCGCGCACGGCGGCCCCCGGCCCCGGGGCCGAGCGAGCCGGGGGCGGTCAGCGGTCCAGGGGCCCACCGATGGCGTCGGGCTCGGTGTAGCCGGGGGTGGTGAGGACCCGACGGAGGTCGCCCGGCCGCTCGATGAGCAGCTCCACCGCGTCGACGATCGCCCCGGGCCGGTGGTCCCGGAGCTGGGCATAGAAGGCCGGCCCGAAGCGGAGCAGCACCGAGCGCAGGGCCGGGGCGTCGGCCGAGTCGGCCTCCCTCCCCCCGGCCAGGGCCCGGGCGGCGGCCCGGAGGCCCTCGGGATCGGTCGCCGCCCAGGCGAAGACCGGCTCGTTCACGGCCGGCTCCTCGGGCCGGGCGAGGCCCTCCCCCCAGAACCTCGACACCCAGGGTGCGGCCCCTCGGAGCCAATCCGGCAGCGGGGCCTCGACCTTCGGCGGACGCTTCGAGTCGCTCGCCAGCAGCTGCAAGGCCAGGGCGAGCGCGGCATCGTCCGGGCCGGAGACGGCCGCCACGCGGAGGCCGCCCAGTTGCCGGGGGCGACGCTCGTAGGACGGCTCCATCGCGAACAGCAGCCGGGAGTAGGCGTTGGCCTTCGAGTCGTGCGTCAGCAGCCAGACATGCGGGAAGTCCTCGCCGGCCTCGGGGTTGAGGCGGAGGTCGCCCCGGAGTGCGCCGAGCGACTGCAATTCGTCGAAGGTCGGCACCTGGGAATATGCGTTGGTCACGGCGATGGCCGCCCCGACCGGCATCCGCTCGTTGATCTCCGCCAGGGTCCCCGGGTTGAAGGCGTCGTACCAGTACGACAGCTCGAATCCCCTCCTCCAGGCCCCGCTCGGCCCGCCGACGAGGCGGTTGTAATACGACAGCTCGAACGGATGAATCAACACAAGTTGAACCGTCGACCAGCCGACCACGAGGGCCGTCACCGCCGCGCGGAACGGTGCAGGACGGTTGCCCCGGCGGACCAGCCGGGCCAGCCCGTCGGCCAGCCAGACCGCCCCCCAGCCGGCGAAGGCGGCGAGGAACGGGAAGCTCGGCAGCATCAGCCGGATGCCGTCGTGCGCCGGGGTCGGCAGCATCCGGAGGGCGGGGAGGGTGAGGAAATGGACGAGGAAGAACAGCGGCAACCGATCACGCCGCACCACCCGGAGCGCGTACCCCAGCCCGAGGGCCGCCGCGAAGAGGATCGACGCCGGCACGGTGACGGCCATCAGCACCCAGCCGTTGTGCCAGGGGAGGCTGAACAGGTACGTCTCCCCCAGGTAATAGATGCGGATATCGGGCAACGCCCCTTCCCGACCGACGTTGAGCATGTAGTAGTGCGCCAGCCTCGGCAGCGCCTCCCGCCACCAGGCGGGGTTGCCCAGCCAGCCCACGGCCGGGGAGAACGCGAGGATCGCCCAGAGGATCTCCAGCCCAGGCCGCTCCTCCCCCCAGAGCGCCGAGTGCGGGAAGAGCCGGCCGAGCAGCCTCCGGGACGCCCAGATCGCCAGCGGTGCCAGCAGGATCGCCCCCGGCAGTCGGCCCTCGGGGCGCTGGGCGAACAGGTTCGTCCGGGCGGGTTCGGGCAAGAGTTCGGCCAGCCGACGGATCTCCAGGAAGGCCACGGCCAGCGGCGCCAGCAGGGCGGCGGTGGTGAGGATCGCGTCGACCCAGGCGACGCGCCCCCCCCGGCGGAGGTCCCGGGGGAGGCTCGCCACGACCAGCCAGGCGAGGGTCGGCAGCAGCACCATCACCGCCGCCATCTTCACCAGGAACGAAAGCCCGACCAGCACGCCGACCGCCGCCCGCCACCGGGCCGCGTTCGGCCCGGTCAGCCCCTTCCAGGAGGCGATCGCCGTCAGCAGCCAGAGGGTCATCCCCGGCGTGTCGGTCCCGGCGAGGTGGCCGTGGCCGTACACCCGGGGCATCGTCAGCAGGGCCCCGGCGGCCGTCAGGCCGACCCAGAGGCCATAGCGCCGGGCGAGGAACCGGTAGAGGACCGCGATCGCGATCACGTATTCGAACACCGAGGCCATCCGCCTCGCCGGGATGTCCTTCATCCAGTCGCCGAATGCGGCGAAGGTCAGCAGGTTGAGCTGCCCCGAGAGCGGCGGGTGGAAATTGATGCCGTGCCGGCCGTAGGGCCAGTAGTACAGCAGCGCGTCGGGGTCGAGCACGGCATCGAGGTCGGCCCTCGACCGGGCCGAGGCGAGCTGCTCCCACCACTGGCCCGAGACGATCTGGCTGTAGCGGTACGCCGGCTCGTCCCAGGTCAGGCCCAGGTCCCCGGTCGTCGGCACGGTGGCCGCGAGGGAGACGGCCAGCACGATCAGGGTCCCCGTCCAGGGGCGGGGCCCGTCTTCCCGGCGGTCGCTGGGGCTCATCGCAGGTCCTGGAACATGATCGGCCGATTCCCCCGGGACCGCCGGGCAGCCTCGACGGCCTCATACGGGAAGACCCAGAGCAGCGGCACCCCGAGCTTGCGGCCGACGTACGCCGGCTCGGCGTCCCGGATCAGCTGGCGATCAAGCCAGTCCAGGCTGCCCGGCCGGTTCTGGACGACGAACCAGGCCGGCTCGGCCGGCGAGAGCGGGACGCCTTCCGGCTCGATCGGGGTCCCCAGCCGTCCCGAGCCGTTGAGGAACAGGAACGAGGTGGGGAAGGAGGTCGCCACGGCCTTCCGGCCGGGGGGCGTGTGCTCGTCGAGCCAGTCGAGCACGCCGGGCGTCATCGCGTCCCAGTAATAGGTCGGCTCCATCCCCAACCGGGTCGCCCCCGGCAGGCCGCCCACGGCCGGCGAGTAGTACGACAGCGGCACCGGCATCATCACCGCCACGCCCGCCGCCCCCTCGACCACCGCCGCCGCCACGACCAGCTTCCCCCACCGTCCCAGGCGGGCGACGGCCACCGCCGCCCCCACTCCCATGAGGATCGCCAGCATCCCGAAGGCCGGCAGGAACAGCCGGACGCCGTCGTGCCCCGGCACGTGCGGCATTGCCCGCAGGGCCAGCAGGAACAGCCAGTGCAGGGCGACCAGCGTCCCGAACCGCTCCGATCGATGCGCCACCGCCGCCCGCAGGGCCCCGACCAGGGCCAGCCCGAGGTACCCGACGGGCGTGACCAGCGCCGTCAGTACCAGGGTATTGTCCGGCGGCAGCGACTCGACCGGCGTCTTGTAGATCCGGCCCAGGTAGAGCGTCCGGATCGGGATCGTCTCCCCCCGCCCGGTGTTCGAGGCCAGGAATCGAACGAATCCGTCGATCGGGTCGTGCCACCAGGGCGGGACCATCGCGTAGATCGTCGCCAGGGCCACCGGCCCGGCGGCGAGCAGGGCGAGCAGCCCCCGGCGGTCCCGGAAGATCGCCACCCAGGCCAGCATCGGGATCGGCAGGAACCAGCCCGTCAGCTTCGTCGCCGCCGCCGCCCCGATGACCACTCCCAGGACCGCCACCCAGGGCCACCTCGGGACGCGACGGCCGAGGTCCTCCGTCGCCGTCGCAAACGCCAGCACGGCCAGCACCCAGAGCGCCGTCAGCGGCGCGTCGTAGGCCGCGTAGTGGGCGTGCCCGAACAGCCGGGGCTGGAGCACCATCGCCGAGGCCCCCGCGACGGCCGCCCACCGGCCATATCTCCGGTCCAGGAACGTGAAGAGGGCCCCCGCCGCCAGGGAGGCCAGCAGCATCGGCCCGAGCCGGGCCCGGCCGAGGTCGTCCCGCCAGGGGGTGAGCAGGTCGCCGGCCAGGCCGAGGATCGCGTAGAAGGGCGGGTGCCCGTGCGGCTCCTCCCGGGCGAACGGCCAGAAGTAGGCGATCACCTGGGGGTCGAACAGCTCGGCCCGGGTGTCGACCTGCTCCGCGGTCGGCGTCGGCACCGGCTCCCGCCCCTTGAGGGGAGGGCCGTCGGGCTGGACGAGCTGGATCGCGGGGGGATCCCACGTCCGAGAGAATCCCTCCGGGTCCGCCAGGGCCGACAGCCACCATCGGATCCGACGCTCCCGCCCCAGGGTGTACCCCTCGTCCCAGGCGATCGCCAGCATCGGCTCGGTGATCGCCAGCACGGCCAGGGCGCACAGCCCCGCGACGACTCCCGCCCGACCCGATCGGCGATCGGCCGGTCCCGCGGGCGGCGTCGGATCGTCCTGGGTGCGTGCCGTCTTCTCTGAAGTGCGGGGCATGTTGGGTTCGCGCTCGGGCCTCCTGCCGCGATCGGGCAAGGGCGGGAGATGGCGGGGCCGGGCGGGTCGGGATCGGCTGCCGGATCCCAGATTCCGGCTTTCGGAGGGCCGGGTCCAGGGGTCGGCACCGAATGACCGCCGAGCGATCATCGCCCCCGGGCGATCAATCCGACGACGGGTCCGCCTCGCGGGACGCCCCGAACGACGCCCACCGGCACGGCGCGTTCCCGAGCCAGGCCCCCAGGCCAAGGGGATCGCCCTGCCGGGGCATACCCGGCAGCGCCTCCCTAACCGGCGGCTCGATCCGCGTCACCCGGATCGAGCGTCCCCGACTCACCGGGACGCCGCCGCCGCGGCGAAGGCCTCGCGGACGGCCTCGACGGCCGGCTCGGCGGTGCGGATCAGCGCCGTCTCGTTGCAGTTGGGGAACAGGGGGCAGCGGACGCACTCGTTCCAGATCTTGTGCGGCAGCTCGGCCTTGTCGATCTGGCGGTAGCCGCAGCGCTCGAAGAACTCGGGGACGTAGGTCAGGGTGAAGACCGTGTCGAGGTCCATGTCCCTCGCGGCGTCCCAGCAGGCATCGACGAGCTTCCTGCCGACGCCCCTGCCGTGCATCGACTCGGAGACGGCCAGGCATTTCAGCTCGGCCAGGTCCTCCCAGAAGACGTGCAAGGCGGCGCAGCCGACGACCCTGCCATCCTCATCGACCGCGACGAAGAACTCGCGGATCGACTCGTACAGCTCCCCCAGGGAGCGGCGGATCATCACCTTACGGTCGGCGAACGTGCGGATCAGCTCGTAAATGGTCGGCACGTCGCCGACCTTCGCGGGACGGATCTTCAATCCAGGAACCCTCCCTTCGACGGTGCCCGACGCCGCAAGTCCTTGCGGCCGGCCGCTCGCCGTTCGGTTCGAGGCATGGGGCGGGACAATCGGACGGACCCTGCGTCGATTCACGCCCGGTCCGGGCGTGAATCGTTCATTCTAGGACCCTACGCCCTCACAGGGCAAGATCGGCGCCGAAACGGGTCCGGGTCCGCCGATCGTTCAGCCGCCCGGCGTCACTGCCGGGCCGGCTCCTCGGCCCGGGAGGCGAGGCGGCGGGGGAGGACCCGGGTCTCGTAGAAGTCTCGCATGTGGCGATAGTCGGGGCCCTTGTCCACCTTCTTCAGGCCGAACATCGCGGCGACCTCGGCCTCGGCCTCGTCGATGGTGTAGCCGCAGTAGAGCATCCGGTACGCCATGTGGACCATCGAGGCGCGGTTGATGCCGTGGTGGCAGTGGAAGAAGACCGGCTGGTTCGCCGGGCTGGCCACCTCGGCGGCGGCCTGCTCGATCAGGTCGAAGAGGGCCTCGTCGTCGCCAATCGAGCGGTCGTCGACGATCGGCAGGTGGACGAATCGGAATCCCATCTCGTCCCCCAGCTCCCGCTCCTCGGCCACCCAGGGGCTCTCGGGGGGGTGGGCCAGGGCGACGACGGTCTTGATGTCGTGCTCCCGGACGATCCGCTTCATCGGCCAGGTCATCTGCCAGGCCCCCCGGTAGACCTTCCCCTCGTCCACCGCGGCGAACTTCTCGGGCAGGATGTAGTCGTAGCCGTGCCTCCAGGCCTGTTCGAGCCCGAACAGCACCGCGAGGGCGGCCAGCACGTAGCGGAAGATGCGGCGGCGTCGAGAGATCATCGGTCGGTCGTCTCCGTCCTGGGGGAACGTGGTCGGTCCCGTTCCGTCGCGATCGTCGCGCGCACGAAGGCCCCGATCGGCCCGAGGCGGGCGAATCCTAGCAGGCCCGGCCGATCCCGGCAACGTCGCCCGGGGCCCGGCCGGCGGGCCGAGGTCGGGGGGCGGTACCGCGGTCCCGCCCCCCCGGGCCCGGGACGTTCGCCCCGATCCCCCATCGGCCATCCCCGGGATCCACTCCATATCCGGATTCAATCGGCCCCCGACCACGCCCCACTTGAGCGATTCCCCTTGGCAGGATCGCCCCCCGAGGCCATGCTCGGCCCCGGGGTCCGGACGGACGGGACGGGACGGGACGGGGCCGGAGGCGACCGATCATGGCCTGGATGCCGGGGCGGGGGGTGATCGGGATCGTCGCCGGGACGACGCTGCTCCGCCTCGCCCTGGCGGCGAGCCTTGGCCTCGGGAACGACGAGGCGTATTACGCCCTGTACCTCGACCACCCGGACTGGAGCTATTTCGACCACCCGCCGATGGTCGCACTCGTCGCCTCATTCGGCGATCTCCTGGCGGGAGGGGGGCGGTCGATCGCCGCCCTGAGGCTCGGGTTCGTGCTGCTGTTCGCCGGGTCGACCCTGCTGGTCGCCCGGATCGCCCGGCGGGCGTATGGCGACCGGGCGGCGGCCCCGGCGGCGCTGGCGTTGAACGCCTCGTGGTTCTTCGGCGCGGCGGTGGGGACGTTCGTCCTGCCCGACGGCCCCCTGCTCTTCTGCTGGCTCCTGACGATCGACCGACTGATGACCGCCCTCGATCGCCCTTCGGTCGGCCCCTGGCTGCTCGTCGGCCTGGCCTGGGGGGGGGCGATGCTCAGCAAGTACCACGCGGCCTTCCTGCCGGTCGGGGTGCTGGCCTTCCTGGCCGTCGACCGGGGGGCCAGGCGCTGCCTGCGATCCCCCGGGCCGTACCTGGCCGCGCTGGTCGGCCTGGCCGCGTTCTCCCCGGTGATCGCCTGGAACGCCCGGAACGGCTGGGCGTCGTTCGCCTTCCAGGGGTCGAGGGCGGCGGTAGGGCCCGGGATCGACCCCGGCGCGATGCTCGGGGCGATCGCCGCCCAGGCCTGCTACCTGCTGCCCTGGATGGCCTTGGCGCTGGTCCTGATGGCGGTCCGGATCGCCCGACGCCCGGATCCCGACCCCGATCGGGCCCAATGGGGACGCCTCTTCCTGACGCTCGCCGTCGTCCCGTTCGGGTTCTTCGCGGCGGTCAGCCTGTTCCGGCCGGTCCTGCCGCACTGGGGGCTGATCGGCGTGGCCGGGCTGATGCCCGCGTTGGGGGCCTCGTGGGCCGACCGCCTGCGGGACCGCCCCCGGGCGACCCGACGGCGACTCGCCCTGATCGCCTTGGCCCCGGTGGTGATCACCGCTCTGGCCGTCGCCCAGGCGAGGACCGGATGGCTCCGGGCGGGAGGCCCCGGCCCGCTCTCGATGATCCCCCCCGAGGCCGACCCGACCCGGGACCTCTCCGGCTGGGACCAGGTCACCGACGAGTTGCGGAGGCTCGGCCTGCTCGACCGCCCCGGCACCTTCGTCTTCACCGGCCACTGGCACGTCAGCGGCCAGCTCGCCCGGGCGATCGGGCCCGGGATGCCCGTGCTCTGCTACCACGAGGGGGACGCCCGGGGCTTCTCCTCCTGGAGCCGCCCCGAGGACTGGGTCGGCCAGGACGGCATCCTCGTCGCCGTCGACGACCGCTCCACCGAACCCCACTGCTTCGACCGCTGGTTCGAGCGCATCGAGCCCCTCTCCCGCTTCCACCTCCAACGCGGCGGCCGCCCCCTCCGCCCCGTCCGCCTGTTCCTCTGCCGGCGGCAGACCCGGCCCTTCCCGTTCGCCCCGACCCCGGGCCGGGACGCGCCGTAACGCTGCGGGCTGCGGGGCAAGCGCCCCTCCCCCGCTCGGCCCGACTCCGGGCGTGCGGGCCGCCCCCCCCTCCTGGTACGATGGGGCCTCGGCACCCTGGGCCCATCGAGGGGAGACGACCGTGCCGGCCTCCGAGCCCGCCCGAACACCGAGCCTCGCCGAGCGGTCGATGCTGCTCGCCTTCCTCGCGTTCGGCACCGGGCCGGGCGACCCGGGATGGCCGAGGCTCTCGGCCGCCTGGCGGTCGAGGCTGGAGGGGGCGAGGGCGGCGATCGGCGGGCGGTTCGACGAGGGGTCGGCCCGGGGGCTGCTCGCGGTCGAGCACGAGGCGGAGGCGAGGGCGGACCCGAGGCGGGTCCACCCGAGCTGGTACGTCCGCGCCCTGAGGCGAGAGGCCCCCTCGGTCCGGAGGGCGGTGGCGGCGACGGCCCCTCCCCCGCTCGGCCCGGCGCTCCGGAGGGCCCTCGACGACGCGGAGCGGGCGCCGGGCCCGACCCACCCCCCCCAGGCCGACGCCCTGGCCTGGGCCCTGGCCCTGGCCGGGGAGCGGCTCGTCGGCGGGCCGGCCCATCGCGACGACGACCCGCCGGTCGTCCGGGCGATCGCCGCGCTCGACGGCCGGGGCCACTTCCAGTTGCTCTCGGGCCTCGGCCTGGCCAAGGTCGCCTTCGCCGGCGAGGACCGCCACGACCAGCTCCGCCCCCGGGCCCGGTCCGAGATCCTCCGGCCCTCGCTGCCCACCGCCCGGCTGGAGCTGGTCGACCTCGCGCTGGGTGACCTCGACGCCGCCCGGCGGCTCGCCGGTGGCCGGCTCCGCCCCGCCCGGCTCGGCCTCACCTCCCTCGGCCGGTTGCTGGCGGGGGTCGACCCCCACCGCTCCCGCTGGGCGCTCCAGCAGTTGCCCTACACCGTCGCCGGGCTCGCGGGCAAATCCATGGACCTCCGGGCGCTCCCGCTGCCGGCCGACGACGTGCTGGCCTGGGAATCCGCCCTGCTCCGCGCCGCCGTCGTGCTCCTGATCCGGGAGGGACGCGTCGACCCCTCGGACCTGGCCGACCCCTCCCGGGGGCAAGGAGGACGACGATGAGCACCCCTCCCCCGGCCCACGACCCCGGGCATCCCCCCGACCCCGGGCCCGTCCCCGGCGTCGAGCCGCCCGACGGCATCCCGATCGAGCCCGACGCCCCCCCCGGGGGCGCGCCGGGCCCCGACCCGCTCGGCCCGCTCCCCCGGGTCGCCCGGCGACACGCCCGGCTGGAGATGCGGCTCCGGAGGGCCGACGAGGCGCTGACCCGGGTGCTCGGCCAGCTCTCGGCGCTGCTCGGGCCCGGCGTCTCGCCGACCCTCAGCCGGGCCGAGGTCCTCCCCCGGGCCTCCGGCCTGAATCGGCCCGGGGCGATCGCCCAGTTCGGCTGGCCGAGGCTGGGGACCCGGGTCGGCCTGGGGGTCGAGCCGGCGCTGGCCCACGCGATCGTCGACCGCCTGCTCGGCTTCGAGCGCCCCGAGCCCGAGCACAGGCTCCAGGTCTCCCCCGTCGAATGGGGCGTGCTCGGCTTCGTCCTCGCCCGGCTGCTCGACCGCCTGGCCGACCGCCCCGGGGCCCTCGGCCCCTGGGACCTCTACCTCGACCGCCTCGGCCCCGAGCCGTTCCGCACCGACGACCTCGGCCCGATCGTCACCCTCGCCTGGCCGATGCACGTCCCGCCCGCCCGGGGGGCCCTCCGGTTCTGGGTGCCCGAGGTCCTCGTCGCGCTGGCGATGGTCGACGAGCCCCCGCCCGCCCTCCCGTCGATCGACCCGGACGACCTCGGCCCGGGCGGCCGGTTCGGCCCGATGGTCGTCTCCGGGGTCGCCCGGGCCGGCACGATCTCTCCGCCGGGCGGCCTGGCGGGATTGACCGTCGGCGCCACCGTCCCGATCGACGGCTCCCCCCTGAAGGGATCTCCCGAGTCGCCGGAGGGGGCGGTCACGGTCGTCCTCGGCGGCGGCCTCGGCCCGCACCGTTGGGCCGTGCCCGCCGGGCTCGTGCCCGATTCCGACGCCTCCCGGCTCGTCGTCACCGGCCTGATCTCCCGACGCCCCCGACCCCAGGAGGCCATCCCCGTGCCCCCCTCCCGCGAGCACCCCGACCCGGACCGGGACCCGAGCCCCTCGACCAACCCCGACCTCGGCGTCCGCGCCGTCCCCGTCCCCGACCTCGGCCCGACCGGGGACACCCTCCTGCCCGACGACATCCCCGCCACCCTGGTCGTCGAGCTCGGCCGCCTGAGCCTCTCGCTGGCCCGGGTCGCCGACCTCAAGCCCGGGGACGTGCTGGACCTCTCCCGGGCCGGCACCGACCCCGTCGAGCTGACCTCGGGAGACGCCCTCGTCGCCCGGGGAGAGCTGGTCCGCATGGACCACTCCCTCGGCGTCCGGATCACCCGGGTCTTCCTCTGACGAGGCCGCCGATCAGCGGCCCGCACGGCGTCGGCGGACCATCGCCCAGCCGGCCGCCAGGCCGAGCAGGGCGATCGGGGCCGGCTCGGGGATCGGATCCGGGGCCGGCACGTTCACGCCCTCCGGGGTGAGCAGGAATGCCCGGGAAACGCCGTCGATCGTGCCGGAACCGACGACCTGGCCGAGGTCGTTGATTGCGTAGGCGTCGTTGAGCGTCCAGCCGGTTTCCGGGGCGATCAGGTCGTTGAGGTCGAGCATCGTGTCGTCCCGGAAGAGGAACGCCCGCCGCTCGATGGAGCGGTCCGCGGCCCGTTCGTACAGGCCGACCACGTCCCCCTGGTTGTTGAGATCCATCGCGTTCACCCCCGGGCCGCCGAAGAGGGTCAGCTCGTCGCCGTCCAGCAGGAAGCTCTCGCCGCCCGAGACGCCGCCGAGGATCTGCCCGCGATCGTTGATCGCGTCGGCATAACTGCTCTCCGCGCCGCCGAGCCGATCGGTCAGGTCGATCATCTCCCCGTCCCGGTAGAGGAACGCCCGGAAGAGAGAATAGTCCTCGAACTGCGACTGGCCGACGACGTGCCCGGCCTCGTTGATCCCTCTGGCGTAGGAACTCTGCCGGGAACTCGGCCCGCCGAGCGTCCCGAGGTAGGTCCGCTGCGAGCCCTCGACGAGGACCGCCTGCATGGGAGCGTAAGGCCGCGGGGCCTGTGCCCCCGGCCCGACGTAGCGTGACGAGCCGGCAATCTGGCCGCGGTTGTTGATGTCGGAGAAGCTTCCCTCCACGCCGACCTCCGCTCCCTCGGCGATCCGGCCGGAGTCGTTCAGGTCGAGACGCCCGCGCCCCGAGGGGTTCGACACATCGACCTCGCGAATCGTCCCGTCCGGCTCGAAGACGACGGGGACGTTGACCGAGTGCGCGGGGTGCACCCAGGGCGCCGGCTTGTTGGAGATCCCGATGACCTGGCCCCGGTCGTTGAGGCCCATGGCCTTGGAATAGAGCCCGCCGGGCAGCACCCCGAGGTTCCGGACGGTATAGAGGGCGTCTGCCCCCGCCCGGGGGGCGGCCATCGCGGTCGAGAGCACCAGGCACGCCAACGCGGCGAGGGCGGGTCGGAAGGCGGCTGGCGACATCGGGAACGCTCCCCATGGGGTGAAGGGACGTCTGCCGGGACCGCCCGTTCGGGCGTCCAATGACGCGACCACGTGGGTGAATGCAAGGCGGCGGGACGGTAGCAGGGGCCGCCCCCCTCGTCAACGCGGGAATCCGGGACGATCCCAACCGCCCCGGGATGGGGCGTGGCGACCGGCCCTCGCCCCCTGGTATCGTGCGGTACATCCACCACGTCCGACCCGAGGAGCATCGAGTGATGAACACGCGAGACGAGGCAAGGGGCGGCCGGGGTCGTCCGCGACCGGGAATCCCCGCGCTCCTGTTGGCCATGTCCTTGGCCCCGACGGCCGCCCCGGCCGACGAGCCCTCCCGGCCGAACATCGTCGTCATCATGGCCGACGACCTGGGCTATTCCGACCTCGGCTGCTATGGGGGGGAGATCGAGACGCCCAACCTCGACCGCCTCGCCGCCGACGGCCTCCGCTTCTCCCAGTTCACCAACACCGCCCGATGCTGCCCGACCCGGGCCTCGCTGCTCACCGGCCTGTACTCGCACCAGGCCGGGATCGGCCACATGGTGGGGGATTACGGCATCCCGTCCTATCAAGGCTATCTGAACGACCGATGCGTCACGATCGCCGAGGCCCTCCGCCCCGCCGGCTACGCCACCCTGATGGCCGGCAAGTGGCACGTCGGCTCGGCCCGGGGCCGATGGCCGCTCGACCGCGGCTTCGACCGCTACTTCGGCACCCCCACCGGCGGCGGCGTCTACTTCAAGGAGACGCTCCAGATCCGCACCGAAGTCTTCTTCGTCGAGGACGACCGGCGCGTCGAGTTCCCGGAGGACGGCTACGTCACCGACCTCTTCACCGACCACGCCATCCGATTCGCTCGGGACGCCGCCTCTACCGGCCGCCCCTTCTTCCTCTACCTCGCCCACATCGCCCCGCACTGGCCCCTCCAGGCCTTGCCCGAAGACATCGAGAAGTACGAGGGCCGTTATGACCTCGGCTGGGACGCCGTCCGGGACGCCCGCTATCGCCGCCAGCTCGAGATGGGGCTGATCGACCCCCGGTGGCCCCTCAGCCCCCGGGACCCCGAGGCGAAGCCCTGGGACGAGATGCCCGAGGACGCGAGGGCCGACCTCGCGTACCGCCAGGCCGTCTACGCCGCCCAGGTCGACCGGATCGACCAGTCCGTCGGCCGGCTCGTCTCGGCGCTGGGCGATTCGGGGGTGCTTGAAGACACGCTCATCCTCTTCCTCTCCGATAACGGCTGCTCCGCCGAGGGGGGGCCCGGCGGCTTCAGCCGGGGGATCGAGGGCGCCCCGATCGGCACCGGCTCCTCCTACGCCAGCGTCGGCCTGGAGTGGGCGAACGCCTCCGACACCCCCTTCCGCAAGTTCAAGATCAGCGTCCACGAGGGGGGCATCGCCTCCCCCCTGATCGCCCACTGGCCCGCCGGGATCGCTCGCACGGGGGAGATCGACCACCAGCCCGGCCACGTCATCGACCTGATGCCCACCTGCCTCGACCTCGCCGGCGCCGAGTACCCCGCCGAGCGATCCGGCCTCCCCACCATCCCCCTCGAGGGCCGGAGCCTCGCCCCCGCCTTCTCCGGCGCCCCCATCGACCGCGAGGCCCTGTTCTGGGAGCACCAGGGCAACCGGGCCGTCCGGGTCGGCGACTGGAAGCTCGTCGCCTCGAAGGGCCAACCCTGGGAGCTGTACGACCTGGAGGCCGACCGCACCGAGCTGGTCGACCTCGCCGCCGAGCGGCCCGACACCGTCGCCGAGCTGTCCGGCCGCTGGGAGGCCTGGGCCGACCGCTGCGGCGTCGAGCCCTGGCCCGTCCGCCGGCGATGAGCCGTCGCCCCGGGGTTCGTGCGCGCGGGATCGGGCGTCCGTCGGAGTCCCCACCGCCACCCGCGATCGGGCCGACGGGAGATGCGACGCCGGAAACGTCGACGCCGTGGTGGGAAGGCCGGCGCGTCGGCCCGGCCCTCCGAGTCCTGGCGAAAAGACCGGCATCTCACCCCGAGCCCGGGGGGGACGGCGTTCCGGATCCATGGTCCCGGTACCTGTGCCCGTCCCCGATCCGCTCGCCGCCCGCGAAGAATGATGGAGGTCAGGGGATAGATGGGGCTGTCCCCGGCCCACTATCTGGTATGGGCCGACGGCGCCGAGGGGGCTGAGGAGGGGAGGGTCATGGCGAAGGGGCTGAGGGCGGCGGAATCCCGGCCGAAGGACTCGGGGTCGGGGGACGGCGGGAACAGCGACGGAGATCTCGTGGGGCGGTTCCTGGATCGGGACGGAGAGGAGGCGGAGGCGGCCTTCTCGACGCTGGTCGGGCGTCACGGGCCGATGGTGTGGCGCGTCTGCCGGGCCGCGCTGGGGAACGATCATGAGGCCCAGGACGCCTTCCAGGCCACCTTCCTCGTGCTCGTCGAGCACGCCGGCTCGATCCGACGTCGCGAGTCGGTCGCGAGTTGGCTCCACGGCGTCGCACGCCGCGTCGCCGCCACCACGCGATCGGCGACCGCCCGACGCCGTGCCCATGAGCGGCTCGCCGCGGAGCAGGCCCCCCGGTCGGCCGATCCCCCGAGCGGCGACGACGTCGGCCCCGTCCTCCACGAGGAGCTCGCCCGACTCCCCCAGCCCGCCCGGGACGTCCTGATCCTCTGCGACCTCGAGGGGCTCACCGAGGGTCAGGCGGCCCGCCGGCTCTGCCTGCCGATCGGGACCGTCCGCAGCCGGCTGGCGCGCGGCCGGGCCCGCCTTCGCAAGAGGCTGATCCGCCGAGGGCTGGCACCCGCCCTGGTGCTGGCCTGGGCCGCGTCGGAGCGGGCTGCTCGTGCGGAGGTCCCCGCGGACCGGATCGAGGAACTCGCCCGGGCCGCGTCCCATCACGCGGGCCGTTCGTTCGCGGGGGCGGCCTCGGAGGCCGTCCTCGACCTCACCCGGAAGACTCTGGGAGCCATGCTCATGCGCAAGTTCAACGCGTTCACCGTCGTCGCGATCGGCATCGGGCTGATCTCCGTCGCCGCCCCCTTCGCGAGGACCGCCGAGGAGCCGGCCGACCTGAAGGCCATCCGCGGCACCTGGGCCGTCGCCTCGGTCGAGAGCCAGGGCGGGGAATCACCCGACGCCGATCAGGTCAAGAAGGGTCGCTGGATCTTCGACGCCAAGAAGCTCTCCGTCGAGACGGCCGGAGAGGCCCGCAAGTCCTCCTTCACTCTCGATCCCGACGCCTCCCCCAAGGCCATCGACCTCGTCCCGCTCGGCGGTCCGGAGAACGAGAAGGGGAAGACCTTCCTCGGCATCTACAAGATCGAGGGAGATTCGCTGACGATCTGCATGGCGGCCCCCGGCGCCGTCCGCCCCGACCGGTTCGCCACCGAGCAGGGGACCGGGACCTTCCTGATTGCCCTCCGACGCGATCAGCCCTGACCCGATCGCCACGGTCGGGCCCCACCCCCCAGGGGCATCCGCCTGCGGCGGCCCGACCTCGTCACCGGAGCGCGGACCGTCGCGATGACCCTCGCCGACATCGCGACGACCGTCGACGACGACTGCTTCGGCCGCTGACCTCCCCCGGGCCGGGCGGCACCTCGGGAGATGCCCCGACGATGCCGCCCGGCCTCGCCGTCATGGACCGATCCGATCCGGTGGCCGATCAGGGCCGGTGCTCGGAGTGGCAGGCCTTGCAGTTGACCGCCTTGGTGAGCTTGTCGGAGGCGCCCTCCTTGCCCTCGATCAGTTCCTTGGCGGCGGCGACGATCGCCTCGCTCCGCTTCTTCCAGGCCTCGGCCTCGCCCTTGGGGGGGTCGTTGGCGAGCATCGCCTCGTACAGGTCGAGGAGCTTGGCCTTGTCCTCGTCGGAGGCCTTGCCCTCGGAGACCTTCTTCAGCAGGCCCCCCTTGTGGGCCTCCTTCATCACCTCGCTGATGGTGTACTCCGGCTCCTCGTCCTGGGCGGCGAAACCGACCAGGCCGGAGACGACGAACGTCGAGAACGCGGCGAAGAACAGCTTGCGAGCCATCAATGCGTGCTCCTCAGGGACCAATGAGTCGCCGGACGGAGCCCGGGCGCCGACCCGGTGCGGCGGCGAGGCGGACCGGCCCGAGCAGGCGAAATTAGATCGGCCCGACACGCCCGGGTCAATCGGCCGGCCACGCGATCGCGCCCACCATTGATCGACGGGGGGGAATCGACTGGATCAGGATCGAGAGCCGATGCGATCCGAGGGATCGCCCCGGAGGAGGGACGACCCCCATCACGGATCCGGGATCGAGCGTCGGGGATCCCGATCAGGCTTCCCAGCCCTTGCGGTACTCGCGACGGATGAGCGCCTCGGCCTCGGGGGCGTCCGGGCATCGGAGGCCCCTGGAGTCCCAGGAGAGCGGCCGCCCGAGCCGGATGGCGAGGTTGCCGAGCAGGACGAACTCGGTCAGCGGGCCCGAATAGTCGAAGTTCGACAGCGCCGGCGGGCCTCCCTTGCAGGCCTCCAGCCACTCGGCGTCCTCGTTCGGGACGCGAGGGATGGTCGGCTCGGGGGCCTCGAACTCCTCCAGCAGTGCGCCCGGGGCGGTCAGCCACTCGGTCCGGCCCCGGGAGAAGAGGAGCTTGCCTTTGTCGCCGATCATGACGAGGTCGAACCGGCGGGCGATCTGCTCCTTCGGCAAGTCGAAGCCGGAGAACGCCTCGTCCGGGGGCATCCGGCCGCCGTCGGACCAGGTGTAGACGAGATCCCCGCTGTACTCCCCCGGGGCGAAGGTGTAGGAGACGGTCGAGGCCGTCGGGCCGGAGAGGGGCGTGTTCCCCTCCGAGGTCGCGTCGAATCCCGTCGGCGCGTCCAGGTCGAGGGCCCAGAACGGCATGTCCATGATGTGGCAGCCCATGTCGCCCAGGGCCCCGGTGCCGAAGTCCCACCAGCCTCGCCAATTGAACGGCACGTAGGCCGGGCTGTACGGCCGCCCCGCCGCCGGCCCGAGCCAGAGATCCCAGTCGAGGGTCTCGGGAACCTCCTCGGGCTCCGGGGGAGAGCCCATCCCCTGCGGCCAGATCGGCCGATTGGTCCAGGTGTGGACCTCCCGGACGGTGCCGATCAGTCCGGCCCGGATGTACTCGACGCCCCTCCGGATCGGCTCCCCGGCGTGGGCCTGGTTCCCCATCTGGGTGGCGACGCCGTGCGTCCTGGCCTCCTCGGCCAGGGTCCGGGCCTCCCAGATCGAGTGCGTCAGGGGCTTCTGGCAATAAACATGCTTGCCCATCCGGATCGCCTTCAGCGCCGGGTGGAAGTGGGTGTGGTCGGGGGTGGAGATGGTGACGGCGTCGACCTGCCGGTCCATCTCGTCGAGCATCCTGCGGAAGTCGGCGTAGAACTTCGCGTCGGGATGCGCCTGCCGGGGGTCGTCCCGGCCCGAGATGCGATCCAGGTCGACGTCGCAGAGCGCGACGATGTTCCCGCCCGCCTCCGAGACGTCCGAGACCTCCCCCCGGCCCTTGCCGCCGACGCCGATGCAGGCGACATTCACCCGCTCATTCGCCCCCCGGGCCCTGCCCGGCAGGATCGTGAAGGCGAAGGCCGCGGCGGCCCCCCCGGCGAAGGACCGTCGGCTGATGCGGTGGTCGGTCATCATGCCCCCCCGGCGACTCGCCGGTCGGATCGCTCGGATCGGTTCGGAACGGATCGGGACGGGCCGATCGACGCCGTCGGCCCCGCCCCGTCCCCCACCCGGGTTTAACAGGAGCCGACGGGCCGGGCAAGCGCCGGTCGGCCGGTCAGGGCACCGGGTAGACGACCTGGATGGCCAGCTCCATCGCCACCACCTGCGCCGCCATCAGCGCGACCGTCATCGCCAGCGTCGTCGCCCCGCCGCCGAGCCGGGCCTGGCCCGGCCCGGCGGCGGCCAGCAGCATCGGGAAGAACGGCAGCCAGAGCCGGGCCACCTCGCTGAGGTTCCGGCCCGAGAGCGTCAGGATCGCCAGTACCGCCAGCGTCAGCCACGAGGCCCTCGGTGCCCGTCCCGTCGCCATCGCCACCGCCGCCCAGACCGACGCCGGCAGGCCGAGCCCGACGAGCAATTCCGCCGGGTTGGCCGCCAGCCAGGGGAGATAACTCCTCGGGTGTGTGGCATAAAACCCCGAGTGGTTCGCCTGGTTCGCCCACCAGACGAGGAACGGGTTCGCCCCGGTGATCGCCCAGCCCAGCAGCGTCGGCGCCAGGAACCCGGCCCCGGTCAGGAGGATGAGCGAGGCCCGGCGCCGGATCGGCTCCCCCGGGCTCGTGGCCAGCAGCAGCCCCACGACCAGGCCGACCGCGAGGAAGACGAGCGAGCAGGCCATCCCGACCGCCAGCACCGCCCCCGCCGCCGCCGCCGACGCGGCCCCCCGCCGGCTCGCCAGGGCCACGCCCGACGCCGCCAGCAGGGGGAAGGCGGCGTCGGCCGTCGGCTGGAACAGGATCGCCGAGGGGACCAGCGGCCAGAGCGCCGCCGACGACCACGACGTCGCCGGGTCGGCCCCCGACCCCCGGAGCATCAGGTAGATCGGCGCCGACGTGGCGGCGCAGGCCAGCAGCGTCAGGGCGGCCACCAGCACCAGGGCCGCCCGGTCGGCCCGGGGCATCGGGCCGACGATCTGCCGGAAGGCGTCGGCCACCCCCCGGGGGGTGGCCGAGTCCACCGCCCTCGCCACCCCGGGCGCCGCGTCCATCAGCCCCAGGGCCGCCCGGGACGCCACGAACAACCCCGGGGGATGGGTGCCGATGTGATAGACGTCCTGCCCCCGGATCCACCGCGGGTAGTCCCGGAGGAACGCCATCGGGTCGGCCATCTCCTCCCGGGCGACGCGGTAGTAGCCGCTCGACCCGCTCATCGCCAACGTGATCGCCTTGGCGAGGCCGTATCCGGGCGGGGCGGCGGCCATCGCCGCCACCTGGGCGAGCGCCCCCGCCGCGACCAGCCCCGCCACCCAGGCCGACTCCCGCCACCGGGACACCCGGCCCCGCCCCAGGGCCCGCCGGCCGACCGCCGCGAACCCGGCGTACAGCCCCAGGCCGACCGCCGCCAGCGCCACGTCGACCGCCACCGGCTCGATCCCCCCGGCGAGCCTCGACCACTCCCACTCCCCCGGCACGCCGAGCGGGATCCCCTCATCCCCGAGCAACGCCGCCAGGCCGGCCACCAGGGCGGCCGATCCGATCAGCGACAGCGTCGGGGCGGGCCGGATTCGCATCGGTCCCTCGGCCTTCCGGGTGGGGGGTGCGGGTCGTCCCGGGCCCGGGGGCCTCGCGGGAGGCGGGCGGGACCCACCGATCCGCACCCCAGCAAACGCGTCCCGGCTCCCGCCGACCGCCCGTCAATACCGGGGCACCCCCGGGTCGACCGACGACGACCACGCGTCGATCCCGCCCTCCAGGTTCGCCACGTCGGCCAGCCCTTGCTCGGCCAGCCATCGGGCGGTGGCGAGCGACCGGACGCCGTGGTGGCAATAGACGAACAGCGACCGGCCGGAGATGACCCGGCGGAGCTCGTCGATCAGGTCGGGCACGTGGCCGATCGGGACGTGCAGGTCGGTGGCCGACCCGGGCAGGGGGATCGAGCAGAATCGCCGCTCCTCCTCCTCCCGGACGTCGAGCACCACCACCGGATCGCCGGCCTCGAGGCGTCGACGAAGATCCTCCGGCGAACACCGCCGGATGTCGATGGCCTGGGTCATGGGGGGGGACTCCGGTCGGATCGAGGATGATCTGGGGCGGATGATGTCGGGGTCGGCGTCGGGGTCGGGGTCGGGGGGGAGGGGCCGGATCGGCCGCCGACTTCGGCGTCGGCGTCGGCATCGACTTCGGCGTCGGCGAGGGCCAGGGAGGCGATCCGGGAGAGCACGGCGACGGCCAGCAGCGTCGAGGCGACCAGGAACGCCCACCAGCCCCAGCCCAGCTCGCCGGGCCGGCGGTCGCCGGCCGAGGCGCCGATGAAGGCATAGGCCGCCGAGCCCGGCAGCATCCCCGCGAAGCTGGCCAGGGCATAGGCCCCGAAGCGGACCCCCGTCAATCCCAGCGCGTAATTCAGGACGTTGAACGGCACGATCGGCGAGAGCCTCAGCAGCAGGACCACCCGGCCCCCCCGCGCCGACACGGCCCGGTCGACCGCCCGGAAGCGGCGGTCCCCCTCGACCCTGCGGCGCACCGCCCCCCGGGCGACCCCTCGGGCGACCAGGAAGGCGGCCGACGCCCCCAGCGTGGCCGAGGCCGCCGCCAGGGCCGCCCCCGCCACCGGGCCGAAGAGGTAGCCGCTCGCCAGGGTCAGGGCCGACCCCGGGGCCATCAGCACCACGCCCGCCGCATAGACGAGCGCGAAGCCGACATACCCCCAGGCACCGGCACGCTCGACCCGGGGGACGACCTCCCGGTCGACCCAGGCCGACGCCGGCACCGCCCGCCACAGCAGGGCCAGGCCCAGCAGGGCGAGCGTCGCCAGCGTCCAGCGGAGCGCCGGCCCGGCCCGGCCCCCGGCCCCCCGACCGCCCTCGGTCGCATCCTGGCCGCTCATCACAGTCGGTTTACGCCCTCGGGACGACGACGGGACGGGTGTTCCCCGGAATCAACATACACGCATTGATTCAAGATCGCACGCGACGTGCGGGGCGGGCCGGGCCCGCCCCGTCACTCGGCGGCGATCGGCCGGCCGAAGTCGCCGAGCATGCTCCGCCAGATGCTGTGGATGTGGTTGGCGTTGTTCTGCGTGTTGTTGAACTCGATCAGGAAGGTCGGCCCCTGCACGCGGTAGGCGTGGGGTTGGTTGCGGTCGGCCGGGCCGAACCAGGCGAAGGCGACCTTCTCGGGGCCGGCGTCCCGGATCTCGGTCAGCCAGGCCTCGGCCACCCGGGCGGGCATGTCCATCGCGTAGGCCTCGATCAGGGTGCGGAGCAGGTCCCGCTGCGCCTCGGTCATCTTGCCGTAGGTCAGGCCGACGGCCTCCTCGGCGGGCGGCTGGGGCGTGTTGGCGGCCCGGACGTCGCCGGGGGCCTCCTCGGCGACGATCGCCTCGGCCTGCTGGCCCTGGTCCAGCGCCTGGACCAGCCGCAGCGCCCGGTCCTCGACCTCGGCCAGGGCCCGCAGGCCCTCGCGGTCCCCCTGGCGGACCTCCGCCGGGTTGCTGCCGAAGAAGGCCGGCGTGGCCGAGACGACCTCCCCGCCCTCGATCGTGAAGTTCAGGGACAGGTGGTGCCCCTCGACTCGCCAGCCCCAACTCCCCCGGTTCGACGGCTCGCCGAAGATGCTGAAGAAGTACAGCTCGGGGTCGCGGTGGGGGGCGTTGTTCTCCATCTCGTGGAGGATCTGCTCCAGGCTCATCACGGTCGTGGCCTTGACGGCCCCCTCGGCGCTCAGGCCGGTGGCGAGCAGGCCCATGGCCAGGTTCCGCTCCTCGGCGCTCATCTGCTTGACCGGCAGGCCGTCGCGCTCCCGGGGGATGAAGTGCCAGTTCAGCCGCTCGGGATCCCCGAAGTCGAAGGTGGCGAGGTCCCGCTTCTGGTCGTCCAGCGCGTCGAGGAACCGCTCCGCGGCGGTCGCCATCGCGGAGCCGGGGCGGTCGACCGCGGCGCCGGCCCAGAGGGCGAGGCTGATGATCCCGATCGTACCCAGGGCCAGGCTCGGCTTCAGTCCGCGCATGGGGCGTGCTCCCGTTTGGCTGTGGGGCCGGCTCGGCTCGACTCGACCGACCGCCGGGACGCGATCCCATCGCCCCGGCGGCCCCGTCCCCTCGTCGGGGCGGCCCGACGGCCCTCCCCGCCCTGCCATCCTACCGGATGTTCAACACGCCGCCACCCGGGACCACGCCGGATCAGCCGATCGGCGAGGCGGGGCGGGGCGAGGTCCCCGGCCTCAGGCGGGCGCCGGGAGCGTCACCAGCCCGGGCCCCGGGGCGGGCAGCTCCAGCGGGTTCACGAATTCGAGCGGCAGGCCGAGTTCGGCCGCCCGTCGCACGGCCCTCCCGTGCGCGTCGGCGAACGCCGGGGCGTTGCGGGGGCCGATCAGGTACGGCTCGATGCCCGGGGCGAGCGGGATCGTCAGGTTCATCTGCAGCGCGTCGACCCCGAGCCCGGCGGCGACCTCGACCATCCGCACCACCTCGCCGAGGTTCAGCTCGTTGATGTTGTGCCCGATCGCGAGGGCCTGGCCCGGCCCCCGCTCCCGGGCGTACCGGCGGACGTTCTCGATCACGACCTCGTAGGCGTCGAGCCGGCGGATCGCCCGGTAGGTCGCCGGAGTCGCCGCGTCGATCGAGACCAGCAGTCGGGACCTCGGGCAGCGGCCCAGCCATCGCCGTCGGGTCTCCCGGGAGAGCGTCGTCCCGTTGGAGATCGTCGCGACCCGGACGCGGTCGGCGTGGGCCTCGTAGCCGAGCCCGTCGAGCACGTCGAAGATGCGGGCCTTCCAGAAGGCCTCGGCCACCCCGTGGATCTCCAGCTCCTCCAGGTGCGGCATCAGCCGGGCCAGCCGGCCGACGATCAGGTCGGTGTGGTCCCCGGCCGGGGGGTCGAACCCGGGATGGGCCCGGGGGCACATGATGCAGGCGGTCTCGGGGGTCGGCGACTCCCCCCCGATGTTGCAGTGCCGATCGGGCAGGGCGATGCTCAGGGCCGTCGGCCAGCCGAGGGGCCCGACGACCCGGTCGGGGCCCTCCCCGGCTCGGAGGCGGGGCAGCACCGGGCAGCCCAGGGATTCCCGGCAAATCGGGTGGAGCGCCGGCGTCAGGGACGCCCGCCTCACGGCCCCGGCGAGGGGGCCGAACCAGATCGCCTCGAAGTCCGACTCGAGGAGATTCCCCAGCGGGGAACGCTGGCAGCAACAGTTCAGGACCGACCCGTCCGGCCGGACGTAGGCCCCCACGAACGGCAGGATGCAGAACGCCCGGCTCCCGGGCGGCGAGGCCCCCTCGTCGATGGCCACGGTCCCCCCCCGAAGTCCCCGGAGTGGCACGCACCCCGCCCCCGGGCCCGAGGACCCCGGCGGGCGGTCCCCGCCCGTCGCCGGGCCGGCCACGGCCCGAGACCCCGGGCCGGTCCGGGCCAGGGTTTCCCGGATCTCGGGCGCCCGGTCAAGGGCAATCCGCCGCTCGGGTCGAGACGCGTTGACCCTCCCCGCCATCGGGACGAAGATAACCCTGCGACGCCCGTCGCGCGGGGTGCCTCGCGCCCCAGCCCCCCGACCGACCGACGAGCCGACCCCACGCCACCGACATGCCCCCCATCGTCCCCGACGCCCCCCGAGACGCCCCCGGCCCCCGCTACTCCCCCGACCGGCCCGGGGCCGCCCGGGTGGCGTCGAACGACCGGATCACCCCGGAAGGCGTGACGGAACTGCGGCACGTCACCCTCGACGTCTCGGGCCTGGACTACCCCTACCGGGAGGGCCAGAGCCTCGGCATCCTCATCCCCGGGGTCGAGGACCGCGGCCACGCCAGCACGATGCGGTTCTACTCGATCGCCTCGGGGCGGGAGGGCGAGGGGGGCGTCCCGGGCCGGCTGGCCTTCTGCGTCAAGCGGGCGGCCTCCCCGGATCCGACCACGGGCGAGATCCGGCCGAGCCCGGCCTCGGACTTCCTCTGCGGCCTCCGGCCCGGCGACGAGGTCGCCCTCACCGGGCCCTTCGGCTCGTCGTTCCTGATGCCCGACGACCCCCGGTCGAACCTGATCCTGGTCGGCACCGGCACCGGCGTCTCCCCCTTCCGGGGCTTCCTGCAGCACGCCTTCTGCGGGCGGGACGACTGGACCGGCCAGGTCCGCCTGTTCGCCGGCTGCCGGTCGGCCGCCGAGTGCCCCTACCGGGGCGAATTCGAGTCCTACCGCGATCGCCCGAATTACCGATCGTCCTTCGCCCTGAGCCGGGAGCAGGAATCCCCCGAGGGGCACCGGCTCTACGTCCACCACCGGATGGAGGAGCAGATCGAGGACCTCTGGACGCTGCTCGACCTCGACCGGACGAAGCTCTACCTCTGCGGCATCCGGGGCATGGAGGACCACGTCGAGCGGGTCCTCCGCCGCCGGGCCGAGCGGGACGGCATCTCCTGGCCCGACTTCCGCCGCGTCCTGCTGGACTCGGGGCGGCTGCTGATCGAGACGTACTGAGCGGCCGGGCCGTCGGGACCGCCGCGATCGGGGCGATCGGGGCGATCGGGGGGCGGACCCTCCTATCGGGATCGGCATCGGCCTGTCATGATGATGTCTGGTCGCGTCTCACGAGGGGACGGCGGCCCGATCCGATCCGGGCCTCAGGGCGGGGCGAAGGGGAGGCCGGTCGAGGCGATCGACCGGGCCTCCGGTCGTTCGATCGTCCACCCCCGTCCGGGACTCGTGCCATGTTCCCGATCCTCGACGCCGAGCCCCTCGCCCCCGAGATCATGAAATTCGTGGTCGAGGCCCCCCGGGTCGCCCGGAAACGCCAGCCCGGCCAGTTCGTCATCGTCCGGCTCCACGACCGGGGCGAGCGGATCCCCCTGACCATCGCCGACGCCGACCCCGGCCGGGGGACGATCACGCTCATCGTCCAGGGGATCGGCAAGACGACGAAGCTGATGAACCTGCTCCGACCGGGCGACGCGGTGCTCGACCTCGTCGGCCCGCTCGGCCGGCCCTCCGACGTCCGGGATTACGGCACCGTCGTCGTCATCGGCGGCGGCGTCGGCACCGCCATCGCCTGGCCGACGGCCCGGGCGCTCAAGGAGGCCGGCAACCGCGTCCTCGCCATCCTCGGCGCCCGGACCAGCGACCTCGTCATCCTGGAACCCGAGATGCGGGCGATCGCCGACGAGCTGGAGGTCGTCACCGACGACGGCTCCCTCGGCCGCAAGGGCGTGGTGGTCGACCCCCTCTGCGAGTGGATCCTGCGACGCCGCCGGATCGACCTCGTCCTGGCCATCGGCCCCGTCCGGATGATGCAGGCCGTCGCCGAGCTGACCCGCCCGGCCGGGATCAGGACGATCGTCAGCCTCAACGCCCTGATGGTCGACGGCACCGGCATGTGCGGCGGCTGCCGGGTCGCCACGACCGGGGGGACCCGGTTCGCCTGCGTCGACGGCCCCGAGTTCGACGCCCACACCATCGACTTCGACACCCTCGCCCGCCGCAACCGAACCTACGCCTCCAGCGAGGCCGCCGCGCTCGACGCCTTCCGCGCCGACCCCGCCTCGGCCCTCGACCGCGTCCGCAGCTCGTGCCGGCTGGAAGACGCCCCGGCCCCGGAGGAGGCCCCGACCCGATGAACGCCAACCCCCTCCCCCCCGGGCGGCGGACCAGGATCCCCCGCCAGGGGATGCCCGAGCAGGACGCCGAGGCCCGCCGCCGCAACTTCGACGAGGTGAACCGCGGGCTCACCGTGCTCGGCGCCTCGACCGAGGCCATGCGATGCCTCGAATGCGCCAGGCCCGCCTGCGTCTCCGGCTGCCCCATCGGCGTGAAGATCCGGGACTTCATCGCCCTGGTCACCGCCGGGGACTACCTCGGCGCCGCCGCCAGGATCCGGGAGGACAACGTCCTGCCCGCGATCACCGGCCGGGTCTGCCCGCAGGAGGCCCAGTGCGAGGGCTGCTGCATCCTCGGCAAGAAGTTCGAGCCGGTGGGGATCGGTCACCTGGAGCGCTTCGTCGCCGATTACGAACGCGAGCACGGCACCCTCGGACTCCCCGAGATCGCCCCCCCCACCGGCCGGAAAGTCGCCATCATCGGCAGCGGCCCGGCGGGCCTGAGCGCCTCCGGCGACCTCGTCCGGTGGGGCCACGCGGTCACGGTCTTCGAGGCCCTGCACGAGGTCGGCGGCGTGCTCGCCTACGGCATCCCCGAGTTCCGATTGCCGAAGGAGATCGTCCGCCACGAGGTCGACGCCCTCCGACGCATGGGGGTCGACTTCCAGACCAACGTCGTCGTCGGCAAGACGATGACCATCGACGAACTCATGAATGAAGAAGGCTACGACGCCGTCCTGATCGCCACCATCCTCGCCATGGCCGCCGGCCGCAAGGCGTCCCGGTCGATCGGCGCGTACCTGGAATCCGGCGCCTGGGACACGGCCGACGCTCCGGTATGATGAAGGTCTGGAGGTACATGTCATGCCGATCGAGCTGACCGAGCAGCAGCAGCAGCGCGCCCTGGGCTCGCCCGGCGAGCACTTGCGCCAGGTCGTCGATCCCCGGGCCGGGGCGACCTACATCTTGATCCCGGAATCCGAATACGAGGCGGTCCGCGAGGCGATCGAGGATCGGCGGGTGCAGCGGGCAATCCGGGCCACGGCCCTCCGCAACGCCGCCGGCCGGATGGACGAGGGGCCGTGATCCGGCCGGGTGAGGTCCACATCACCGACTTCGAGCAGGCGGGGTCGCACCCGGTCATCGTCGTCTCCCGAGAACCGTTGAACCGGGGACGATATGCCCTGGTCATTGTCTGCACGTCGGCTCGGTTCGCCTTCCGTCGGACCTTGCCGAACTGCGTTCCATTCCAGGCCGGCCGGTTCGGATTCTCGGCGGATTGAGTGGCCCAGTGCGAAAACCTGCCCTCGATCGACACGGACCAACTCGACCTGACCACCGGACCGATCGGCGTCCTGGATGAGGTCACCCTGCGCGACATCATCAAGGCGATCGGTCATGTGCTCGAATCAGATTGCGAGCCGGAATAGCGAAGTGTCCGGAGAACGACGGAGATAGGTCCGATCCGGCCCGATCGCTTCCGACACGCCGTCCGTCCTGGTAAGGTAGCGGCCGAAGCTGGGACGACCGCAAGGCACTTGCAACGCGAGGCGGCACGATGGCCCTGGAGATCGCACCGGGCAAGACCAAAATCGGCTGGATCGGCACGGGGGTGATGGGGAGCTCGATGTGCGGGCACCTGATCGACGCCGGATATTCGGCGACGGTCTACAACCGCTCGAAGGAGAAGTGCGCCCCGCTGGTCGCCAGGGGGGCGAAGGAGGCCGCCGGGCCGAAAGAGGTCGCGGCGAACTCCGACGTGATCTTCACGATCGTCGGCTACCCCAAGGACGTCCGCGAGGTGATCCTCGGCGAGGACGGCGTGCTGGCCGGGGCGAAGTCGGGGAGCGTCGTCGTCGACATGACCACCAGCGAGCCGAAGCTCGCCGAGGAGATCGCCGCCGCCGCCAAGTCCAAGGGCGTGCACTCGATCGACGCCCCCGTCTCGGGCGGAGACGTGGGCGCCAAGGAGGCCCGGCTCTCCATCATGATCGGCGGCGAGGCGGAGGCCGTCGACGCCGTCCGCCCGCTGTTCGAGAAGATGGGCAAGACCATCGTGCACCAAGGCCCCGCCGGCGCCGGGCAGCACACGAAGATGGTCAATCAGATCCTCATCTCCACGAACATGATCGGCGTCTGCGAGGCCCTGCTCTACGGCCACAAGGCCGGGCTCGACCTGGGGACGGTGCTGAAGAGCGTCGGCTCCGGCGCCGCCGGGTCGTGGAGCCTGAACAACCTCGGCCCCCGGATCATCAAGGGGGACTTCGACCCCGGCTTCTACGTCGAGCACTTCATCAAGGACATGGGGATCGCCCTGGCCGAGTCCCGCCGCCTCGGCCTCTCCATGCCCGGCCTCGCCCTGGCCGAGCAGCTCTACCAGGCCGTCGCCGCCCAGGGCGGCTCCCGGAACGGCACCCAGGCGCTGATGCTCGCCCTGGCCAAGCTCTCCAACGTCGACTGGGACGCCCGGGGCTGAGCACTCGCCTCCCCCCTTCGAGGCCGGCCACCCCCGTCGTCACGCGGGGGATCGGCCGGCCCGCCATCGGCCGGCGATCGACCGGCCCGCCGCCACCGGCAGGCATCCCAGGGCGAGCGCCAGGCAGCCGATCGGCAGCCAGTCCCCGGCCCTCGCGTAGAAACTGGTGCGGGGGTCCAGCGGCACGTCGACGGTGAGCACCCCCTCCGCCGCGTTCGGCAGCGCCCCCCGCTCCGGGGGCGGCAGCTCCTCCCGGACGACGCCGTTGCCGTCGACCAGCGCCGAGGTCCCCGTATTCACCGCCCTCGCCACCGGCACCCGAAGCTCGACCGCCCGCAGGACGCTGTTCGCCAGGTGGAGCTGGTGGGCCGCCGTGCCCCGGAACCAGCCGTCGTTGGAGAGGTTCAGCAGCACGTCCGGCCCCTCGGCGCCGGTCCCCCCGGCCAGGAGTCGGGCGACCTGCGGCACGCTGTCCTCGAAGCAGATCGCCGCCGAGAAGTCCCAGCCCCCGGTCGACAGCGTCGAGGGGCCGCTCCCCGGGTCGAGGTTCGGCATGTGGTCGGCCTCGAAGGGGGTCAGGGCCAGCACCATCGGGACCGTCTCCACCAGCGGCACGTACTCGCCGAAGGGGACGAGGTGCCGCTTGTGGTACGACTGCGTCGCCTCGCGGCCGGGCTCCAGCAGCAGCGCCGTGTTGTGCCGGGAGGGGCCCTCGGGGCGGAACAGGTACGAGTTGATCCCGACGATCATCGGCACCCCGGCCTGATCGGCCCAGGAGTGCAGCAGGGCCCGGACGTCACCGCCGAACTCGGCCAGGCGCTCGGGATCCGCGTCGGGGAAGAGGGCCTCGACCTGCCGGGCGAACTCGGCATCCGAGAGGCCCGGGGAGCGGTCGAACCAGCCGTAGGGGAACATCGTCTCCGGCCAGACGACCACGTCGGGCCGGTCGGCCAGGGCCCGATCGACCAGCCTCCGGAAGGTGTCCAGCACCTCCCTCGAATCCGGCCCGCCGCCGAAGACCTGGGGGATGTCCGACTGGATCAACGCCAGCCTCGGGCCCTCCTCGAACCGCGCACCCGACAGCCGGACGGCCCCGTAGGCCAGGCTCGACGCCACCGCCACCGCCACCACCGCCGACCGCACCACCAGCCCCCGGGTCGGCCTCCTCCCGCCCTTCGGGGCCTCCGCCGTCCGGGGCCGCTCGATCAGCTCCACGAGCCAGGCGTTGGCCAGCATCACCAGCACGCCGAGCCCCCAGGCCCCCGTCAGGTCGGCCACCTGGATCATCGGCAGGAGCCGATAGGTGCTGTGCCCCAGGAAGAACCACTGGAAGCCGTTGAGCGGGTACAGCCCCCGGACGTACTCCACGCCGATCCAGGCCGCCGGCGCCGCCAGCAGCATCGGCAGGCCGAGCCTCCGGACCATCACCCGGATCAATCCCAGGCTCGCCGGCCACCAGAGCGACAGCACCAGGGCCAGCGCCAGCCACCCCGGCCAGGCCGAGGCGTCCGAGGCCCGCACCCACTCCACGGCGATCAGCCAGAACGCCAGCCCCCCCAGCCACGCCCCCAGGTACACCGACCCGGCCGATCTCCCGCCCCGGACCAGCATCAGGAACGGCACCAGGGCCGCCCAGGCCAGCCACCAGGCCCCGACCGGCTCATAAGCCATCGCCAGCAAGAGCCCCGAGGCCACCCCCAGCACCGCCGGGTGCGGCCCCCTCCGGGATCGGACCCCGTCGGCCTCGGCAGTGGCCGAGACCCCGGCGGCGGCGTTCGGGTCGGTGGCGATCGACTGCGACATGGGCACCGCGCCCCGGGCGATCCCGGGCGCCTCCGTTTCGTTCGATCCTCGGTCCGACCCCGGGACGGGCCGGTTGGTCATCTCGACCGGGGGCGATCGCCCCCCAACCCGATCCCGGTCTCGGGCCCCGGGACGGGATATCAGACCGCATTTCCCCCCATTTGGGGATACGAATCGGCCGCCGATCGGGTCGGGCGAAAATCCCCAAATGAATACGGAGCGGCCCCCGACCCCGGCCTCCGACCGCCTCCCGATGGGCCGCCCTCCTCCATCCGCCTTCCCCTCGCTCGCCCTCCATCTGCCCTCCGTCATCCGCCGACCGCCTCCTCCCGACTCCGGTCCCTCATCCTCCAACTCCTGTCCCCGCGCCGACATCGGCCATTATTCCCCCTCCTCCCCGTCCGCCTCCTCCCCCCCGAGCTGCTCCTCCCGACGGGCCCGCGCCCGGAACCCGGGCGGCTCGTCCAGGTACGCGAGCCGGGATTCGAGGAAGCCGGCGACCCAGGACTCGACCCGGTCGACGCCCACGCGGAACATCCGGGCGACCGTCTCGACCGAGTGGCCCCCGTCCAGCGCCAGCAGCGCCCGGGACCGATATCCCTGCTTCTTGCTCCGGGGGCGTCGGGACATGCCTTGCAGTCGTTCGCGTTCCCGCTCGGTCAATCGGATCGGCGTCGGGGTCATCGTCGGGCCTCCGTCGGGGGCCGTCGTCTCGGGGCCGGGACGGCCGGGGGGAATCCCGGTCATGCGAGCGAGTCCGGTGCCATCGCCCCCGACCCCGTCGGTCCCGAACCGCTGGATCGCGAGGCGATCACGCCCTACAGTGATCGACGGACGAGGAGGACGCCCCGACCGGGCCCCTCCCCCGGTTCGCCGACGCCCCGCCCCAGGAGCCTCCCCCATGCCCCGATCCTCCCCGGACCCGACTCGGCTCGTCGTGCTGACCGGGGCCACCCGGGGGCTCGGCCGCGCCATGCTCGGGAAGTTCGCCGCCCTGGGCCACACCGTGGCCGGGTGCGGCCGGTCGGCCGAGGGGGTCGCCGCGCTGGAGGCGACCTTCGGCGCCCCCCACCGCCTCGCCGTGGTCGACGTGGGCGACCGGGCCTCGGTCGACTCCTGGGCCCTCGACGTGCTCGACCGCCTCGGCCCGCCCGACCTGCTCATCAACAACGCGGCCCTGATCAACCGCAACGCCCCGCTCTGGGAGGTCCCCGCCGACGAGTTCGACCGGGTAGTCGACGTGAACCTCAAGGGCGTCGCCAACGTCCTCCGCGCCTTCCTCCCGGCGATGGTCGCCCATCGCCGGGGCGTGATCGTCAACTTCAGCTCCTACTGGGGCCGCTCCTCCTCGGCCGAGGTCGCCCCCTACTGCGCGACCAAGTTCGCCGTCGAGGGGCTCACGCAGGCCCTCGCCCAGGAGCTGCCCGGCGGCATGGCCGCCGTGCCGTTCAACCCCGGCGTCATCGACACCGACATGCTCCGCTCCACCTTCGGCGGCTCCGCCTCGAACTACAGTTCGCCCGACGACTGGGCCGAAGCCGCCGTCCCCTTCCTGCTCACGCTCGGGCCGGGGCAGAACGGCCGGCCCGTCACTGCACCGGGGCAGTGACCCGCCGGCGGCCGGGGCCTCGATCGGGATCGAGCCGGACGCTCGAAAATTCGGGCCGTTTAGGAGACTGGGACAATCTGGGCGACCGAGGCAACCTGGTTGGTGAAGAGCTGCGTGGCAAGGCGGACCACCAGGGAACTGGCGTGCGCCGGCTTCTGCAAGCAATCCCGCTCCGGCAGCCCGAGCAGGAGGGACAGCTCGGCCGGGGTCGACGAGCCGAGGGCGACCACCGCCCGGGGCCTGTGGGACTCGTCCCCGGCCAGCCAGGAGAGCACCCCGTCGCCGCCGCCCCAGCGGAGGTCCATGTCGATGACCAGGGCGTCGTGCCGGTCCTCTCGCAGGAGATCCAGGCATCGCAGCCCGTCGTCGGCCGTCTCGACCTCGAAGCCGATGGCCCGGAAGTAGGCGGCGTACAACCCTCGGAGGACCGAATCCGACTCCGCGACGAGCAGTTGGGCGGGCATGGGTGACGCTCCGTTCGGGAGGACGGCGACGCCCCGCGACATCGCGGCGCGTCGGGGAGGCTCTCGGTCGCCCCGTCGTCGATGACGGCCTGGAGCCGGGCATCGACCCTAGGACATCGCGGGAGGCGCCGCAATCGCGACAATTGCCGATCCGCCCGTGGCGGATTTCGCCACGGAACCCGAGGGTGCCTGGATGCGGCCCCCGGGCGGGGGTAGGATGGGCCCGGGCGACCCCCGGTCGGGGGCCGCCCCGGCAGGGGCCGAGTCCGAGTTCGACCGGGCCACCCGCCGCCGAAGCGAGGCCTCGTCATGAGACCCAGCGGCCAGGACCGGACCCCCGTCCCCGTCCCCGGGGAGCCGCCCGCCCGGGCCCTGCTCGACGCGCTGCCGGCCCGGGCCTGCGTCGTCGATCCCGAGGGCCTGATCGTCGCCGTCAACGCCGAGTGGGACCGGGCCCTCGCCGAGAACGACGGCGTCCGATGGCTCAGCGGGCCGGGCGTCAGTTACCTCGACGTCTGCCGACGGGCCGCCGACCGCGGCTCCCCGGGGGCCGCCCCGGCCCTGGCCGGCCTGCTCGACGTGCTGGCCGGGCGCCGGGACTCCTACTCCCAGGAATACACCTGCCGCGGGCCCGGCGGCCGCGCCCGGTGGTTCCTCATGCTGGCCACCCCGCTGCGGTGCGAGTCCGGGGGGGCCCTGGTCTCCCACGTCGACATCACCGACCGCAAGCTCGGCGAGCTGGCCCTCCGGGAGAGCGAGGACCGCCTCCGGGCCGTCGTCGACACCGCCGCCGACGCCATCATCACCATCGACGGCCGGGGACGGATCGACACCTTCAACGCCGCCGCCGAGCGCATGTTCGGCTTCGACCGGGCGGAGGTCGTCGGCCGGGACGTCGCCCTGATCATCCCCCTCCCCGATCGGGAAGCCCACATCGGCCACCCCGACGCCGACCCCGACGCCCCCGACGCCGACCCCGACGCCCCCGGCCGGCTCGTCGGCGCCGTCCGCCAGCTCGCCGGCCGGCGCAAGGACGGCTCGACCTTCCCCGTCGAGCTGTCCGTCGGCCGGGTCGCCTCGCTCGACCTGTTCACCGGCATCATCCGGGACGTCTCCGAACGCCGGGCCATGCAGGAGCAGCTGCTGTCGATCGCCGAGCAGGAGCAGCGCCGGATCGGCCAGGACCTGCACGACGACGTCGGCCAGGAGCTCACCGGCCTGGCCCTGATGATCGAGTCGCTCGCCGAGGCCCTGGAGGAGGACTCCTCCCCCGAGCGCGTGCTGGCCGGTCGGGTCCGGGCCGGCCTCCGCCGGGTGCAGCGTCGGCTCCGGGACCTCTGCCGGGGCTTGCTTCCCGTGGAGGTCGACGCCGAGGGCCTGATGGCGGCGCTGGAGGACCTGTGCTCGAACTTCTCGGCCGGCCAGGCCATCTCCTGCCGCTTCGAGTGCCACTCCCCGGTGGCGATCGAGGACAACCGCACCGCCACCCACCTGTACCGGATCGCCCAGGAGGCCGTCTCCAACGCCGCCCGGCACGGCCGACCCCGGTCGATCGTCGTCCGGCTGGAGGGGTCCGACGAGGCCATCGCGCTGACGGTCCGGGACGACGGCGTCGGCATCCCGGGGCACGCCGAGGGGGGGCCGGGGACGGGCCTCCGGCTGATGCGACACCGGGCCGGCCTCATCGGCGCCGGCCTGCGGATCGGCCCCGACGAGGGGGGCGGCACCCGGATCGACTGCATCCTCGACCGGAAGGACGACCATGCCGAGCGACACCTCCCCGGCCGGCTCCCCTGACCCCCCGGCCCGCGTCCTGATCGTCGACGACCACCCGGCCGTCCGGGAGGGCCTGGGCTTCCGCATCGCCCGGTGCCCGGATCTGGTCGTCTGCGGCGAGGCGGCCGACGTCGCCGAGGCGCTCGACCAGGCCGAACGCGCCCGGCCCGACGTGAGCGTCATCGACATCGCCCTGGGGACCGGCAGCGGCATCGACCTGATCCGCCGCCTCCGCGCCCGGGACCCCTCCTCCCGGACGCTCGTCTGGTCGATGTATCCCGAGTCCCTCTACGCCGAGCGGGCCCTGCGGGCCGGGGCGATGGGCTACATCACCAAGCAGGAGGCCACCGGGCGGATCATCGAGGCGATCCGGCGCGTCCACCGCGGCGAGATCTTCCTCAGCGACGCCGCCGCCGGCCGCCTGATCCGCCGCGTCGTCGGCCGGGGCGTCGAGGTCCCCGCCTCCCCCACCCTCGAGGAATCCCTCTCCGACCGGGAGCTGGAGGTCCTCCGCCAGATCGGCGCCGGGCACACCACCGCCGAGACCGCCCGGTGCCTCCACCTGAGCGTCCACACCGTCGACACCTACCGCCAGCGGATCAAGGCCAAGCTCGCCCTCCGCAACGCCTCCGAACTCGCCCGGGTCGCCACCCAGTGGGTCCTCGAACACGGCTGAGCCCGGGGACGGCCTCCCACCGAAGCTGGCCCCCTCCGATCCGCCCAGACGGCCTCGGGACCTCCTCTCCCACGCTCGCCGCGATCCCGCCCGGGAAAATGTGAAGCTGCGATGATCGCAGAAAATGAGTAAGCGTCCGGTCCCGAGGCGTCTTGATGGCTCGTGTAGGATCAGGGCTTTCTCGTCCACGAGGAGGCCCAGCCGATGCCGAAGACCCGTCGTCGCCGTGAAGAACGCGAGCAGTTCTGGCGGGACACGATCGCCGATTGGAAGACGTCTGGCAAATCGGTCCGGGCGTTCTGCGCTGCCCGCGGGGTCTCCGAGGCCACCTTCTTCGCCCGTCGTCGCGAACTCGCCAGCCGGGAGCAACCTCGTCGCCCGGAAGCACCGCCTCGGCCCCCGTCATTCGCCCCGGTACACATCATCCCCGAGCCTGTCGCCGAGGTCGTGCTGCCCTCCGGGTTGGTCGTCCGCGTCCCGATCGGGGTGGACGCCACAGCAGTCGCCCGGCTGGTCACCGCGCTCGGGGCCTCGCCATGCTGACCCTCGGGCTGACCGGCCGGATCTGGGTCTGCCTCCAGCCGCAGGACGGCCGCAAGAGCTTCGACGGCCTGGCCGCGGTGGTCACCGCGCACCTGGCCCGCGACCCGCTCAGCGGGGACCTGTTCGTGTTCCGGAACAAGCGCGGGGACCGGCTGAAGATCCTGGCCTGGCAGGGCGACGGTTTCACGCTGTACCTCCGCCGCCTCGAGAAGGGCACGTTCGCGTTCCCGGCTGCGGACGCCGTCGAGGTGGCGGTCACCCCGACCGAGCTGGCGATGATCCTCGGCGGGCTCGAACTCGGGGCGGTCAAGCGGCGGCCGCGGTTCGAACGCCAGGCCATTGAGTGACCTGACCGGGACTTCGGCGCGATCAGGGAACCCGCCCGATGGTTCGCTCGTACAATGGGCATGACGCCCATGCCCGCCCCCGAAACCGACCTCGCCGCCCTCCGGGCCGAGGTCGTGCACCTGCGGCGGGTGAACGATGAGCTGCTCGCCACGGTGGCCGAACTCCGGGCCACGATCGAGGGGCAGCAGGCGCAGATCGACAAGCTCGCCCGGTTGGCCTTCGGCCGCAAGTCTGAGAGGGTCGCTGGGCCGACCCTATTCGACCAGGTCCCCGACTCCGGCCCGCCCACACCGGCCGATTCGCCGCCCCTCCCGGGGCCACCGCCCACCTCCGCCAAGCCGCGCCGTCGCGGGCACGGCCGCCGGACGTTGCCGGCCGACCTGCCCCGGGAGCGGGTCGAGGTCGACCTGACCGAGGCGGAGAAGGCGTGTCCGAGCTGCCACCGGACGCGGGTCCGGATCGGCGCCGACGTGTCCGAGCGGCTCGACTACCGCCCGGCCTCGCTGTTCGTCCGACAGACCGTTCGGTTGACCTATGCATGTAGGTCGTGCGAACGGGCCGGTGAGGACGCCCGGGTGGGCCGGCCGCCCTTGCCGCCCGAGCCGATCCCCCGCGGGACGGCCGCGGCCGGGTTGCTCGCCCACCTGATCGTCTCGAAGTATTGCGACCACCTGCCGCTCTACCGCCAGGAGTCGATCCTCGCCCGGCTCGGGTGGGAGGTGACGCGGTCCACCCTGTGCGACCAGTTGACCACCTGTGCCGGGGTCCTGGGGCCGCTGTACCGGCTGATGTGCGACCGGGTCCGGGCGTCCGCCTCGCTGCACACCGACGACACCCTGGTGCCGCTGCTGGCCCCGCGGCGGACGGCCCACGCCTGGGTGTACGTCGGCGACGCGGCCAACCCGTACATCGTGTTCGACCTATCGGTCGGCCGGTCCCGCGACGCCCCGACCGCGTTCCTGAACGGGTACACCGGGTTCGTCCATGCCGACGGCTACGCCGGGTACAACCCGGTGTACGCGGCCGGCGCCCGGCACGTCGGGTGTTGGGCCCATGCCCGGAGGTACTTCTTCGACGCCCGGCTCTCGGACCCGGAGCGCAGCCACGACGCCCTGGCTCGCATCCGCGCCCTGTACGCGGTCGCTGACGATCGACAACGCCGCGGCCGAGCAGGCCATCCGACCCCTGTGCGTCGGCCGCCGGAACTGGCTGCATCTGGGCGGGGACGGCGGGTTACGAGTCGCGGCCGTGTTGCTGAGCATCGCCACATCCGTCAGGCGACACGCGCTCGACCCGTGGGCCTACCTGACGAACGTCCTGACGGAGTTGCCCGCCCGGCGGGCCGGGGCTGACCTGGGAGACCTGTTGCCGGATGCGTGGGCGAAGTCCCGCGGCGAGACCTACCGCCGAGCGGGTTGACGGCAACCGGCGGTCACTTCTTCTCGACATCCTTCCAGAACTCCGCGGCCGGCTTGTCGTTAATCTTCTCCAGCGTCTGTATGGAGCGGAGAATCTCTGCGTCTCGTTCGGGCTGGAAGTCGCAGGAGAGTTCTTTGAGAGGCATCCCGCGTAGCAGGGATAGGTCGGTGACCCTCGTGTTCTCGATGTGGAGGAGCGTCAGTTTCTTGCAGCCCTTGAAGTGAGCCAGCCCGGCATCGCTCACTTGGGTGCCATCCAGTCCGAGTTCCGTCAGGTCTTTGCAGTCCTTGAAGTGGGCTAATTCAGTGTCGGTGACCTGTGTTCCAGTCAGGATGAGGCTCATCAGTGCCTTGCAGTCCTTGAAGTAGACCATGCTGGCGTCGTCCACTTTCGTCCAGCCAAGGTTGAGGTGAGTAAGGCCCGTCAAGTTCATCCCCTTCAGCGGCGTCAAGTCGGCAAGCTGCCCGTTCCGACGCCAGTCGGGGGTAGGTGTGCCGCTGCAATCGAGCACCTGCAGGGCGTTGAAGACTCGGATCGGGGCGATGTCCGACACCTTGTCGGTGTTGATCCGCAATTCCGTGACGACGCCGCCCTCGATCTTGTGCTCCACCGTGCCGTCGAAGCCAGGGTTGCGCCGCACCAACTCCATGCGGACCTCCTCGACCTGCTCGGCGGCTGGCAGGGCGGCGATGCGCTGGACGTCGGCGTCGGTGAACGGAGCGACCGCCGGCGGCGTCTTCGCATCGGGGGAAGGGCCGATCCGAGGGACGCCGGCATTCACCCACCGCGCCCCCACGATCTTACCGTGCCGGCCGTTGCCCGAGGTGTCGTGTAGGACGTCGCCCGAGCCCTCGTCGAACCGGTAGAGCGCCATCGTGTTTCGGTCCGCGGTCAAGGGGGCGCTCGCGTCGTAATCGCCCGTGTACCGTGCCGTGTTCGAGATTCTCACTCCATACATCGTCCCGGCCCAGTCATAGCCGTTACCGTCGTTCGGCATTCCGCTCCCAGGACTCGTACCTAGTGAGATCTCTTCGGGACTCGGCTTGAATTGATCCTCAAAGGCGTTACGGGCAATCTGCTTTCCATCGACGAATAGCCGCAGGTTTTGGCCTTCGATAATCCCGGCCAACTTGATCGGTCGATTCAGGTAGCGGTCATCTCCCGGAGTGTAGGCGGTGACATAATTGGTCCCGATGAACGCGGAGAAATAGAACCCCTCCTTCGACGTCCCCAGGCCGAAGCCGGCCAGTTGCGTGCAGCCGACGATTTCGCTGTGGGAATGCTTCTTGTGAACCGGCCATTCGGTGATCCGAACCGTTGCTTCGACGGTCAAGGGCGTCGAGCCGTCGTACAGCAACGGGGTCGCGACGTAGTCGTTGACGCCGTCGAATTCCAGGGCGACCCGCTCCGGAGGGGCGTCATTGGGGCGACCGCCGTCCGGCCGGCCCCGGGGATCGCCGCCGTCCCTAATCCGGTCGGTCGTCGTCGACCCCCGGAACAGCTTCGTGACCCCTGTGGACTCTGTTACCCCAAGCGCGATCACGGGGAGCAACAAGGCGGCCGCCGCCGCGACCCGCTTCCGCTTCCCCGAGGACGCCGACTTCCGGCCGGGAATGCGGCTGAAATCCTCTAGCTTGGAGCTGGCCTTGAGCTGGGCCTCGCAGTCGGCGAGGAGGTCTGCCACTTCGCGGGCGGTCTGGAAGCGGCCGGCGGGGTCCTTGGCGTGCAGCGAGGCGATGATGTCGCACAGCCACTGCGGCGTCTCGGGGATGATCTCGCGGATGTCCCGCGGCGTATCCTCGGCGACGCGCTTCAACACCGCCACCACGTTGTTCGCGCGAAACGGCGGCCGGCCGGCCGCCATCTGGTAGAGCACGCTGCCGAGGCTGAACAGGTCGGCCCGCTGGTCGAGTGTCTCCCCCTTGGCCTGCTCCGGGGCCATGTACATCGGGGTGCCGGCGATGATCCCGCTCTGGGAGATGCTGGCGTCGTCGGCCGCCCGCGCCAGCCCGAAGTCGGTGATCCTCACCCGCCCGGCCCCGCCCTCCAGTAGGATGTTCCCCGGCTTGATGTCCCGGTGGATCAGGCCCTGCGCGTGGGCGGCGGCCAGTCCCTCGGCGATCTGACGGCCGACCCGCACCACCTCGGCCGGCTCGACGGGGCCGACGCGGTCGAGGCGCTGCTGCAGCGTCTCCCCGGGGATGAATTCCATCGCCAAGTAGGGCAGCGGTTGCTCGGAGACCTCGTACACCCGCACCACGTTCTCGTGCCGCACCTGGGCGGACGAGCGGGCCTCACGCAGGAACCGCTTGCGGGCCGGCGAGGTGGCGGCCAGTTGCGGGGCCAGCACCTTCACCGCCACCACCCGGTGCAGCACGTCGTCGAACGCGCGGAAGACGATCCCGAAGCCGCCCCGGCCGAGCACCTGGAGCACCTCGTAGTGGCCGATCCGGCCGAGCGAGTCGGGCCGGGTGGACGGCGCCAGGAACGTCAGCGGCTCGTCGCCGTCGCCGCGGTGGGCCTCGTCGCCGGGGAGGGTGGCGGCGTGGTGTTGCCCCGTGGAGGCGGAGTAGGCCAGGGTGGCGGCGAGGCCTGGGTCCGCGGCCGCGGCCGCGGGCGTGCCGAGGAAGCTGCCGGCCGGGTCGTGGGACCGGAGTAGCGCCTCGACCCGGGCACGGAGGTCGGCGTCCTCCCCGCACGCCCGGTCCAGGAACGCGGCACGGGCGGCCTCGTCCGGCAGCTCGGCCGCCTCGAGGAAGATCTCCTTGACGCGCTTCGGGTCGGTGGACATGGGCGCTCCTGGTTCGGGTCCACCCCCAATGCGAGAAACCCGGCCGATTGTCTCACGGAATCCGAAAAACGTCCGTCAGCCCGGCCCGGCCTCGGAGATGGCGTCTCGGAGCCAGGCGCGGGCGTAGGTCCAGTGCCGGTAAGTCGTCGCGCGGGAGAGGCCGAGGGCGGCGGCCGCGTCCTCGATCGACAGCCCGGCGAAGTGGCGAATCTCGATCACCCTGGCGGCGACGGGGTCCTCGGCGGCGAGGCGGGTGAGGGCCGCGTCCAGGGCGAGCAGTCGCTCGTCCGCGACCTCACGCTCGTCCGGGACGTCGCGCAACTCGACCCGTCGACGGTCGCCGCCGTGCTTTCGCGCCCGCTTCCGCCGGGCGGCGTCGACGAGAATGCGACGCATCGCCTCGGCGGCGGCGGCGAAGAAGTGGCCGCGGCCGTCCCAGCGGAGCCCTTCGGCCGGTCCGATCAGGCGGAGGTACGCCTCGTGGACCAGCGCCGTGGGCTGGAGGGTCTGATCCGGCGACTCGGACGCCAGGCGCGCGGCGGCGAGCCGGCGCAGCTCGTCGTAGACGAGCGGGAGCAGGTCGGCGGCGGCGCGGCGGTCCCCGGCGGCCGCGGCGTCGAGCAGGCGGGTCACCTCGGGCATGGAGATGAGTGTAACGGCGCCGGGCCCCCGCAGGGCGGGAAATCCGCCGCTGGGAAGCCGAACGACCCGTCACCGGACGCTTACGAAAATGAAAAACCTCCCTTGACGGGACATCCGTCCGTAATAGAAATAGTCAGCGGCGCTGACGGTCGGGCCCGCGGCGTATCCCGTGCCCCGATCCGGCCCGGGCCGTCCGGCGGACGTCCCCACGGCCCGGGCGCCGCCCGGCACGCGATCACCCCGGCCGCCCCCACTCAGGACAAGATGCAAGCAGATCATCCCGAAGAAGTTACGTCTCCCGACGGGCCGCCGATCGACCCCCGGCAGGGCCCGGCCCGGGAGCGGTTCGGCTTCCTGATGGCGATGGCCGCGCACCGCTTCCGGGCCCGGTTCGAGGAGGAGCTGGAGCCGATGGGCGTGCAGCTGAAGCACGTCGCGGTGCTGGCCACGATCGACCACTTCGGCCCGGTCGCCCAGCGTCGGCTCGGGGAGTCGGTCTGCATCGACCGGGCGTCGATGGTCGGCCTGCTGGACGAGATGGAGCAGCGCGGGCTCGTCCGCCGCCGGGACGACCCGGCCGACCGCCGGGCGCACCTGGTGCACCTGACCGACGAGGGCAAGGATCTCCTCCGACGGGCGAACGGCATGGTGGAGGGGGTCGAGGCCGAGTGCCTCGGCCCGCTCTCCCCGGCCGAGCGGGGGACGCTCAAGGACATGCTCCAGCGGATCGTGGATCCGGGCTCGTGGTCCGGGTTCGAGCACATCAACATCAAGGTCAGCGGCCGGGCGGCCGGCGGGGCGGAACTAGCCGCCCCGCCCCCCCCCTCGGGCCGAGTCGAGTCGTCGCCGGGCGGCGGCGGGGGGCGATCGCGATGATCGGGAGGCTGTTCCGCAACCTGCTGCTGCCGGGCCTGATCCTGGCCGCCGGCGTCGGCGTCTTCGCCGGGCTGGTGGCCTCCAAGGAGCCGCCGCAGCGCCAGCAACGCGACCGGCAAGTCCCCCGGGTCGAGGTGGTCCCCGTCTCGGCCGCCCCGGCCGGCGGCTTCGCCATCGAGGTCAACGGCACCGCCGTGCCCAAGCGCGAGGCCTCCCTCTCGGCCGAGGTCGCCGGCCGGGTGGTCGAGCGCACCGAGGCCTGCTGGGCCGGGCGGGCGGTCAAGCGCGGCGACCTGCTGCTGAAGCTCGACCCCCGCCCCCTGGAGATCCAGATCGAGACGTATCAGGCCGAGCTGGCCCAGGTGGCCGCCGACCTGGAGCAGCTCGACACCGAGATCGGCAACACCGAGGAGCTGGTCTCCCTGGCCGAGCAGGAGGTCGACCTCCGGCGCCGGGAGCAGCTCCGCGTCGAGCAGCTGATCTCCCGCAACGCAGCCTCCGCCTCCGACCGGGACGCCGCCGACGCCCAGGTGCTCACCTCCCGGCAGAACCTCCAGCGGCTGCAGAACGACCGCCGGATGTTCGCCAGCCGCCGGGCCCGGCTGGAGGCCCAGCGGCGCCGGATCCTGGCCACGCTCGACCAGGCGACCTACGACCTGGAGCGGGCGGTCATCTCCTCCCCCGTCGACGGCCGGATCGTCGAGGTCCTCGTCGAGCAGGACTCCTACTGCCGCCCCGGCGACCCGCTCTTGACCATCGAGGACACCTCCACCATGGAGGTCCGCTGCTCCCTGCAGCTCGAGGACCTCTACTGGCTGGCCGGCGGCGACGACCCGCTCGACCACGCCGGGGACGACCCCTACTCGATCCCCCGGGCCGGGGCCGAGATCTCCCACGCCATCGCCGGCCGGGAGTCGACATGGGAGGGGGTGCTCTCCCGGTTCGAGGGGGGCGGCATCGACGAGCGGACCCGCACGGTCCCCTGCCGGGTCGAGGTGCCCGCCCCCGACGGCCTGCGCCGGGGCATGTTCGTCTCCGTCACCTTCCGGGGCATCGACCCCCGGATCCCCCTGCTCTCGATCCCCCGGTCGGCCTTCCGGCCCAACGACGAGATCTGGCTCGTCGAGGGCGGCCGGCTGGCGATCCACCGCGTCGAGCCGGTCCGGGTGCTGGAGGACTCGGTCATCGTCCGGGGGGACGGCCCCGGCGACCCGATCCCCCCCGGTGCCTCGCTGGTCGTCTCCCCGCTCGACGCCCCGGTCGCCGGGATGGAGGTCGCGATCGCCGGGGAGGTCCCCGCCGCCCCCGTCGCCTCGGCCGACCCCGGGTCGGAGCGTCGCTGAACGACCACGGATCGCGTCTTCGACCTCCCCGGCCCGGAGTCCGACCCTCGCCCCCGCCTGCGGGGGAGCGGGTGGCCGGAGGCCGGGTGAGGGGGGACCGGCCGACGCTCAAGGCCCTGCGTCCGACGCACCGACCCCTCACCCCGACCCTCTCCCCGCTCGCGGGGAGGGGGGGACGGACGGCGCCCCCGAGTTCGTCGAACCCCGAGTGTCCTCGGCCGTCCGCCAGTCGTCGGCCATGCCCACTCCTCCCCAAGGAGCCCCCGCGGTGAAATCGATCGTCCAGTGGGTCGTCCGCAACGGCCCGGCCGTCAACACGCTGATGGCCGCCGTGGTCCTGGTCGGCGTGGTGTCGCTGCTGGGGCTGAAGAAGGAGCTGTTCCCCGAGTTCCAGCTCGAGATCGTCACGATCACCGTCCCCTACCCCGGCGCCAGCCCGGCCGAGGTCGAGGAGGGCATCTGCCAGAAGATCGAGGAGGCGATCCGGGCCGTCGACGGCATCAAGAAGATCTCCGCCACCGCCTCCGAGGGCATGGGCTCCGTGGTCGCCGAGCTGCGGAGCAACGTCGGCGACCCCCAGAAGGCGCTCAACGAGATCCGCTCCGAGGTCGACCAGATCCCCAGCTTCCCGCTGCTGGCCGAGGACCCCGACGTCAAGCTGCTCACCTTCCGGGAGCCGGCCATCCGGGTCGCCGTCTTCGGCGGCAGCCCGGCCCCGGAGGGGCTCGACGCCGAGGCCCTCCGCGAGTGGCAGCTCCGGGAGGACCTCCAGCTCCGGGACCTGGCCGAGCGCGTCCGGGACGACCTGCTGGAGCTGCCCGGCGTCTCGCTCGTCGAGATGCTCTCCGTCCGGGACTACCAGATCGACGTCGAGATCCCCGAGGAGACGCTCCGGCGCCACAACCTCAGCCTCCAGCAGGTCGGCGCCATCGTCCGCCGCGAGAACATCGAGCTGCCGGCCGGCGAGATCAAGGCCCGGTCCAGCGAGTACCTCGTCCGGGGCAAGAACAAGCGGCTCACCGGCGACGAGATCGCCGAGCTCCCCCTGCTCACCCGGCCCGACGGCGCCGTGCTCCGCGTCGACGACCTGGGCACCGTGCACGACGGCTTCACCGACGACGCCCGACGCTCCTGGATCTCCTTCCCCACCCCGCTGACCGACCCCGAGGTCGCCTCGTCGGCGGTCGGCGAGGAGCGGTCGTCGATCGTCCTGATGGTGCAGAAGACCCGGGCCGAGGACCTCATCGAGATCGTCGCCCAGGTCCGCGAGTTCGTCGGCGGGCTGCGACTGCCCCCCGGCTACCACGCCGAGATCTTCGACGACCAGTCGATCCTCGTCCAGGAGCGGCTGGAAACGCTCACCTCCAACGCCCTGCAGGGCCTGGCGCTGGTCTTCGTCGTGCTCGCCCTGTTCCTGGAGCTGCGGCTGGCCTTCTGGGTGGCGATGGGCATCCCGGTGGCCATCGGCGTCTCGTTCATCGTCATGGGCGTCGCCGGCGTGTCGCTGAACATGGTCTCCACCTTCGCCTTCCTGCTGGCGCTGGGGATCGTGGTCGACGACGCCATCGTCGTGGGGGAGAACATCTACCGCCACCGGGAGATGGGCAAGTCCCCCGTCCGGGCCGCGATCGACGGCGCCGGGGAGGTCTCCGGGCCGGTGCTGGCCTCGGTGGCGACGACGATCTTCGCCTTCGTGCCGATGTTCTTCGTCTCCGGCACGCTCGGCAAGATCATCTACATCATGCCGATCGTCGTCTGCTCGATGCTGCTCGGCTCGCTCGGCGAGAGCCTGCTGATCCTGCCCAACCACCTGTCGCACCGCCGGGCGCCGATCCTCGGCGTGATCGGCCGGGTGCTGACCTGGCTGCTGACCCCGCTGTTCGCCTGGGTCTGGCTCGTCCGCGCCTTCCGCTCCCGGCGGGCCGAGGCCCGAGAGGCCCGGCGGGAGAACCCGGTGGTCGCCGCCTACCACGGGCTGCGGACCGGCGTCGACGGCGGCCTCCGCTGGTTCATCGAGAACGCCTACGAGCGGGGCCTCCGCATGGCGCTGAGGGCCCCGGTGGCCTTCGTCTCGGCGATGATGGCGATCATGATCGCCTCCTTCGGCCTGGTCGCCAGCGGGCTGGTCCCCTTCGTCGTCTTCCCCGAATTCGACTCGAACTTCATCACCGCCAACGTCACCTTCCCCGCCGGCACCCCGGCCGGCGTGACCGACGAGGCCACCCGCCGGATCGCCGGCGAGATCGCCCGCCTCCACGCCGAGATCGCCGAGGACACCGGCCGGCCCCCGGTCCGGACCATCTCCCGGTCCGTCGGCTACGCCGAGACCGCCGGCGGCGGCGGGCCGGGCGCGTCGATGTCCGTCAGCGGCTCGAACATCGGCATGGTCTTCGTCGAGATGGTCGGCGGCCAGGAGCGGCCCATCAGCAGCTTCGAGCTGGTCAACGCCTGGCGGGAGGCCTCGCTGCCCCGCCTCTCCGGCTACGACGAGATCAAGTTCGGCGCCGGCGAATCCGGCCCCGGCGGCAAGCCGATCGAGTTCCAGCTCGTCGGCAAGGACATGGACGGCCTGGAGGCCGTGGCCGAGCGCTGCAAGGCCCGGCTCGGCGAGTACGAGGGCATCTTCGACATCGCCGACGACTCCAAGCCCGGCAAGCCCGAGATCCAGCTCCGCGTCAAGCCCTCGGCCGAGGCCCTGGGGATCGACACCAACGCCCTGGCCCAGACCGTCCGCTCCACCTTCTACGGCGAGGAGGTCATGCGGCTGCAGCGCGGCCGGCACGAGGTGAAGCTGATGGTCCGCAACCCGCCCGAGCAGCGGGCCAGCCTCGCCGACCTCCGCGAGATCCGCATCCGGACCGACGCCGGCGGCGAGGTCCCGCTGGAGGAACTCGCCGCCGTCGACGTCCGTCGCGGCTACTCCTCCATCAACCGGATCGACCAGCAACGCTCCGTCACCGTCACCGCCGACGTCGACGAGGCCGCCGCCAACGCCCGGGAGATCACCCAGGACCTCCAGCAGAACTTCCTCCCCGCCCTGCTCGCCGACTACCCCGACGTCCGGGTCCGCTGGGAGGGACAGGAACGCGAGACCCAGGAGTCCTTCAGCAGCCTGCTGGTCGGCTTCGTCATCGCGATCTTCGCCATGTTCGTGCTGCTGACGGCGCAGTTCCGCTCGTACCTGCAACCGCTGTTCATCCTGATCATCGTCCCCTTCGGCCTGGTCGGGGCCATCTGGGGGCACCTGGTCATGGACCTGCCGCTGACGCTCTTCAGCTTCTTCGGCCTGGTGGCGCTGTCGGGCGTGATCGTCAACGACTCGATCGTGCTGATCGACTTCATCAACGCCTTCGTCGCCGAGGGGAACCCCGTCCGGGTCGCCCTGCGGGAGGCCGGCAAGCGCCGCTTCCGCCCCGTGCTGCTCACCTCGCTGACGACCGTGGTCGCCCTGGTGCCGCTGATGGCCGAGAAGAGCCTGCAGGTCCAGGTGCTCATCCCGATGGCCACCAGCCTCGCCTTCGGCCTCGGCTTCGGCACGGTCGTCGTGCTGTTCCTCGTCCCCAGCCTCTACGCCATCTACGCCGACATCCTCGACGCCCTCGGCCGTCCCATCACCGACGACCACCACCTCGAGGACGAGCTGCCCCTCTCGGCCGACCCCGGCGACGGCCACGTCGGCTCGGACTCCGACTCCGACTCCGACCCCGGGGCCGGCTCCCCCGGCGGGCCCTCCCCCGCCCGGGAGCCGGTCCACGCCGCCCCCGACGACCCGGTCCGATCCCCCGGGGGCGCCTGACCCGCCGCCCTCCCCCGTCGCATCGCCGAGGCCGCCCCTCCCCCGAGGCCGGGGCGAGTTCCGATCCGACCCCCTCTCCCCACTCGTGGGGAGAGGGCCGGGATGAGGGGTCGGTGGACGGGACGCAAGGCGCGGCGCGTCGTCCGGGCCCCCCGCCTCGCCCCGCCTCGCGGACTCCCTCCCCTCCCCCCTTGCCCTCCTCCCGGTAAAATGAAGGCGGGGCACCCCGGAGACCCGACGACGCCCCTCCGACCGACCACCGACCGGCGAACCGGCCGTCAGCACGACCGCCTGACCGATCGAGGATGCACCATGTCTTCCAAGAACATCCCGTCCGCCGAGCTGCTCGAATCGGTCCACCCCTTCCCCGGCTCGTATCAGATCCGGGCGATCGGCTCGGCCGAGGACGACTTCGAGGCCCGCGTGGTCGCCGCCGTCCAGGAGGAACTCGCCGGGCCCGGCGAGGTCGACCATTCCTCCCGATTCACCAAGGGCGGCCGCCACGTCTCCGTCACGCTCGACATCACCGTGCAGTCCGCCGAGCAGGTCCGCGCCATCTACACCCGGATCCACACCGTCCCCGGCCTCTGCCTCCTCTTCTGATCCCGACCGGCCGGGGAAGCTCCCCGCCCCCCGACGCGACGCCTGGCCCCGCCCCCGGCCCCCCGCCGGGCCCGGGGCCCGGCCCCCCGCGGGGCCCGGGGCCCGGCCCTCCGGACGCCCCCCGGGCCCGGTCCTCCGGCCCCCGGAATCCGGCATCCCCCCCGATTGACCCGCCTCGCCCCCCGCCCGTAAGCTCGAATGTTCGATTGAACGCGCCCCCACCCCGTCCGGCCCCCGGGCGGCGGCCCGGGGCGGCCAATCGCCCGGGCGACCGGGCGAGCGACCGACCGAGCGACCGCCAGGCGAAGGCCACGCGATGACCGACCCCGCCCCGACGCTTCAGCCCGAGCACGTCGACCTGTCCCAGGCCGACGACCCGAGGGACGTCGTCCACCGCGCCGTGGCCTGCCTGGCCGGCGGCGGGGTCGTCGGCCTGCCCACCGGGGCCGGCTACGCGCTGGCCGCCTCGGCCCTGCTGCCCGAGGCGCTGCGCCGGATCGGCTCGGCCCTGGCGACGGCCCCGACGCCGGGCGGGCCCGCCCCGGCCCTCCGGATCTGCCTCCGGTCCGGCGGCGAGCTGCCCGACTGGGCCACCGAGGCGCCCCGGTCGGCCCGACGGCTCGCCTCCCGGGCCTGGCCGGGCCCGCTGGTGCTCCGGCTCTCGCAGGGGGTCGACGCCGGGCTCGCCGGCCGGCTGCCGGAGGGGTCCCGGTCGGCCCTGGTCGGCCCCGACGGCTCGATCGCCCTCTGCTGCCCCGACCACCCCTTCATCGAGCACCTGACCCGCCTGCTCGCCGGCCCGATCGCCCTGGCCTGCCCGACCGGGCCCGACGGCAAGCCGGTCGCCTCCGCCCCCGCCCTGGCCGCCCTCAGCTCCCCCGCCCTGCTGGTCGACGACGGCCCCCCCTACGACCCCGCCGGCCCCACGGTCCTCGCCTTCGAGGCCGACGCGGACACCGGGGTCGACGCCTTCCAGGTCCTCCGCCCCGGCCCCTACGACGACCGGACGCTCCGGCAGCTCTCCAGCACGATCGTCCTGTTCGTCTGCACCGGCAACACCTGCCGCAGCCCGATGGCCGAGGCCCTGTTCCGGGCCATGCTCGCCGACCGCCTCGGCTGCCCGCCCGAGGACCTCGAATCCCGGGGGTGGCTGGTCCTCTCCGCGGGCCTCTCCGCCGCGCACGGCTCCCCCGCCGCCGCCAACGCCGCCGAGGTCGTCCGGGCCCTCGGCGGCTCCCTCGCCTCCCACTCCAGCCGACGCCTCACCCCCGAGCTCGTCCGGGCCGCCGACCACCTCGTCGTCATGACCCGGGACCACCTCGACTCCCTGCTCCACCACGCCCCCGACTGCGCCCCCCGCGCCCGCCTGCTCGACCCCGAGGGCTTCGACATCGACGACCCCGTCGGCCTCGACCTCGCCACCTACCGCGCCACCGCCGAGTCCATCCGACGCCACCTCGCCCCCCTGCTCGACGAGCTGGCCCCCTGAGCCCGCCTCGTCGACCCGACCGGCGGCACCACGGGGAACAGGCGTCCGAGGAGCCGAGGCGATCGGCCTTGCCCGAACGACGTCACAGCCGCCGGCCGGCCCACCCCGAGAGCAGGCCGCCGCCCGTCGCGACGGCGAGGATGAGCAGCCCGAGGGCGGCCCGCTCCAGGTAGAGGAAGGAGTCCGCGACGCCCCACCAGACGACCCTCGCGTCTCCCGTGACCTCGCGATACAGGTCGAGGAACCTTCGCAGGGTGCGAGGATCGTTGTTGAAGGGGGACGAGAGCGTCGCGGCCACGAACCCGACCGCGAGGAAGCCGTAGTCGCACGGGCGGAGTGGCCACCGCAGGACCAGGAGGCGAATCAATACCAGGTTGAGCAGGACGAGGAAGACCGCGATCGCTGGGATCGTGAGCATCGGCATCACGCCGCGGAACATCGCCAGGTCGATCGCGACGACGACCGCCAGTCCCATCCAACTGCCCACCCCGATGCGCACTCCGGCCACGAGTCTGCTCCCGGTCGAGGGCTCGAATCATCGACTTGGTGGATGAGTTGAATGACGCCCCTCGCCGCTTCGCCGCCCGGACAACACGTCGTCCGGGGCACCCGGCGGGGTTCGCCTTCGCAACTTGCCCGGCTTCACCATTACGAAGAACGCCGACGCCGAGAGGGCCAGGGCTGCGAACGCTAGCGAGAACTGGAAGATCGGCAGCCAAACGGGGCGGCTCGGGCGAGGCAAGAGCATCCGATCGGGGTGGTGGACCCCGTCCCGGCCGGGGAGGCCCCAGAGCCAGACCGCCCCGTCCTGGCCGCAGGAGGCGAGCCACGCCCCGTCGGGGGAGAAGGAGACGGCCCAGACCGAATTCTGGACCCGAGGCTCGGCCAAGTCGACCTCCGCCATCAGGTTGCGGACCGCGTCACCGTAGGGGTCCGGCCGATGCCGATGGCCCCCGAATACGGCCACCGGCCGCCCACCCATCGCCTCCCGAACGGTGACGGTCTCCTCGTCGTCGCCGATGGCGATCAGGCGGCCGTCGGGGGAGAAGGCAACGCTGCGGGCCCCGCGGGACGGGACCGTGGAGACGACCCGATCGCCGTCGAGGTCGACGAGGCTGATGCCCCCGGCGCGGCCCGAGGCACGAGACGCCAGGACCGCCCGATCGGGCGCGAAGGCGATGGGCTCGTCGTGGGCGAGCAGCGAGGTCGGCCTCAGCGGTCGCGCCGTCTCCAGGTCCCAAAGGCCCACGCCTCCCGCACCCAGCCCCCCGGCCACCGCTAGGACGCGGCCATCGTGCGAGATCGCCAGCCCGTTGATCGGGGAGCGGTGCCCGCGGTCGAATCGCATGCGTTCCCGACCCGTCGCCACGTCCCACAGGATCGCCCGACCATCGGATGCCCCCGCGACGAGCGTGTCGCCGTCGGGCAGGAAGGCGAGCCCGCGGACCGGGGTCGAGTGCCCGTCGAAGGAGCGGAGGACCCCTCCGGTCGTCGGGTCCCGCAGCTGGACCGTCCCATCCCATCCGCCGGTCGCCACGGCGGACCCGCCGGGCGCGTAGGCCAGGGAGAGCGGCCGATCCGGCACGATCGCCGATGCGACCCGCCGGCCCGTCGCCACGTCCCAGATCCAAAGCCGCCCCGTCCCATCGGGCTCGCCCTCCGAGACGGCCGCCACCCGATCGCCCCTCGGCGAGAACGCCACCGCGTAGGCGGCTCGGCGCCCGGGGCGGGCCGCGAACTCGGCCCAGATGAGGGTCGCCAGGCACGCCGCCGCCCCGAACGTGAGCCCCACGCTCATGCCCCTCCGAGCCATCATGCCCCTCCGAATCGGGGTGGTCACCGGCCTCGGCCGAGGCGGGACGGGGAATCCCACGACAAAAGTAAGACTGTAACGAGTGCGGCATCGCGCGACAAGCAACGGGGGGTGATGATCCCTCGGCCTCGGCGGCCGGGCGGGTGGCCGGGGCGACGCGTAGCGTGCCCCGGCCACTCGCCGAATCACGGCGGGGGGCGTCGTCCGAGTGACTGCCGGGGGCGTTTCCCTCGATAGTACTGGAGAGGGCCCGTCGCCGCCCCGGAGGGGGCGGGGTCCGTCGATCGGGCGGGGAGGGCGAGGATGGTCGGTCGGGCGAAGCGAGAAACCGAGGGGGGAATGGGTGCCGATCGCCCGGCAGGGCGGGACGGGGCCGCTGCCCGTGCGCGCCGGGCCGTCGGCTTCGGCGCGATGGGCCGACCGCCCGGGCCGATCGGGGGACCGCCGGAGCCCTGGCGGTGCGCCGCGACGGAGCGAACCCATTTCGTCGGCGCAACCCCTTGCCCGGCCTCGGACTCTCGATTTTGCGGCGCGCGCACCGGCCCGATCCCGGCCGGGTCCGAGCCCGGCGGGTGGCCGAGGCAAAGCGAAGCGTGCCCCGGTGGGCAACGTCTCGCGATCCCGGGGTACGCTTCGCTTTGCCCCGGCCACCCAGGGCCATCCGTCGGCGTCGGGCCGAGGCGCGGGTCGGGCCGGTGCGCTTCGCGGAGCGAACCCATTTTGTTGGCGCAACTCCTTTCCAGGCCTCAAATTTTCGATTTTTCGGCGCGCGCACCGGCCGCGTCCCGGCCCCGCACCGGTCAGCCCCGACCGGCCCGGATGGCCTCCATCCGGTCGGCCACCCGGGCGGCGGTGGCCTCGGGGGGCTCGTCGTCGGGGACGGGGAGCAACTCCACCTCATCCAGGCCCCGGAACCAGGTCATCTGCCGCTTGGCGAACTGCCGGGTCCGGGCCTGGATCCGCGCGATCGCCTCGGCCTCGGTGGCGACCCGGCCGGCGAGCAGGTCGACCACCTCGCCATATCCCACGCCCTGCGACGGCACCGGGTGCAGCGGCCGGGGGGCCTCGACCAGGCGTCGGACCTCGTCCACCAGCCCCTCGGCGAACATGAGTCCGACCCGGCGGTCGATGCGCCCTCGGAGTTCGCCCCGGGGGCGGTCCAGGGCGATCACGGGGACCTCCGGGGGGGCGGGGCGGTCGTGCTCCCGCTGCTGGTCGCTCAGGGGGAGGCCGGTGGCGAGGACCACCTCCAGGGCCCGGATCACCCGGCGTCGGTCGTTCGGGTGGAGCCGGGAGGCGGCGGGGGGATCGAGCCCGGCGAGCCGGTCGTGCAGCGCGGCGTCGCCGAGGCGATCGGCCTCGAACTCCAGCTCGGCCCGGAGGGCGGGGTCGGCCGGGGGGCCCTCGAAGAGCCCCCGGAGCAGGGCCTTCAGGTACATCGGCGTCCCGCCGACGAACAGGGGGATCCGCCCCCGGGCCTCGACGTCGAGCACCGCCGCCGACGCCCGGTCCCGGTACCAGGCCACGCTGGCCGACTCCCAGGGGTCGAGCACGTCGATCAGGTGGTGCGGCACCCCCCGACGCTCGGCCTCGGTGGGCTTGGCCGTGCCCACTTCCATCCCCCGGTACAGGGTCATCGAGTCCAGCGCGATCACCTCCGCGCCCCATCGCTCGGCCAGGGCCACGCCCACGGCCGTCTTGCCCGAGGCGGTCGGGCCGGTCAGGTACCGGGCGCGATGCAGCGGTCCGGTCACTCGGGTTCCTCGCCTCCCGGGTCGGGGGCGTGTTGCCCCGGATCAACGGCGTGTCCCCGGCGTCGGCCCCCGGCGAGGAGGGCCGTTCGCCGTCGGTTGACTGGGGATTTGGCCGACTGCTAGCATACCTTGGCCCTGCCGCCGGTCCAATCGCCGGGCCCGACAGGCCGCCCGCCCGTCGCCGTCGCCCCGTCCCGGAGCCCCGGACGCCCCCCCTTCGACTCGCATCCCGACCCGCACCCCGCCCCTCCAGGAGCGCCCCGATGCTCGAGAGCCTGCAGACCGGCGACACGTCGCCCTATGCGAACTACCTGCTGGCGTTCGCGTCGGCGTTCGCCTTCCTGTGCATCGCCCTGGCGTTCCGGCTCGGCCGTCGGGAGCGGGCCTGGGTCGTCTCGGGGGCCTTGCTGGTGCTGGTCGCCGGGGTGGTGGTCGCGTCGCTCGCCGGCCCGGGGAGGAACAGCGTGGTGAACCTGGTCCGCGAGGACCGGTTCGAGACGGTCGCCGGCGGGCTCAGCGGCCTGCTGGCGGCGCTGGCGGTGCTCGGGGGGGTCGGCTCCCGGCTCGGCAAGGTCGCCGGCTACGTGCTCTGCCTGGGGGTCGTCGGCTTCTGCACGATGAACATGGCCAAGGACGCGATCAAGGGCGCGGTCAAGGGGATGCTCGGCCGGGGGTCCTGGGGCGCCCCCGCCTCGCCGGGCTCGGCCGCCGTCGGCGAGGGGGTCCGGATGGAGGAGTACGCCTCGCTGGAGCTGACGCCCTTCTGCATGGCCCGGGGGCCCGACGGGGCGCTCTACGTCGGCGGGGTGCAGGACGACATCTACTGGAAGGGGGTCGTCGCCCGGATCGACCGCGAGACGCCCGACGGGCCGGCGACCGAGACCCTGGTGGCCGACCACCTGGTCCGCCCCCACGGCATCGCCTTCCACGACGGCGACCTGTTCGTGGCGCGGACCGGCCAGGTGGCCGACGCCGAGAAGGGCCGGATGGTCTACCGCTCGACCGGGGCCGTCACCCGGCTGACCGACACCGACGACGACGGCAAGTACGAACTCTACGAGGACGTCCTCGACGAGCTGCCCGGGGCCTTCGGCGTGCACCAGACCTCGGCGATCGCCTTCGACGACGACGGCCGGATGTACGTCTCCGTCGGCGCCGCCGAGGACCACAGCCCGGTGATCGAGCCCCACGAGGGGACGATCCTCCGGGCCCGGCCCGACGGCTCGGAGCTGGAGGTCTTCGCCCGGGGGGTCCGCAACCCCTACGCGCTCACGTTCGGCCCCGGCGGCGAGCTGTTCTGCACCGACAACGACGCCGACGAGCTGAACCGGGGGGACGTCGTCTACCAGGTCCGCCAGGGGGACCACCTGGGCTTCCCGTATACCCAGCTCGTCGCCGGGCCGGAGATCGAGGGGGTGGTGCCCCCGCTCTTCATGCCCGGCGGCGGCGAGGTGCTCGAGGGGCTGGTCTACGCCCCCCCCGGCAGCCTCCCCGACGGGTTCGACGACTGCTTCTACGTCGCCTCGCTCTGGGGGGGGCACGTCAAGCGGCTCGTCCTGGAGCCCGGCGAGGAGGGCGGCCGATACCGGGTCGCCCGGGCCGACCGCCTCTTGGACGTCCAGTTCCCGCTGGACCTGGTCGTCGACGCCGAGGCGCAGGCGCTCTACGTCATGGCCGGCTACGAGGAGAAGAAGATCTACAAGGTCACCTTCGACGGGGAGGGCCGGTGATGCGAGGCCCCGCGATCTCGACGGCCGCCGCCGTGCTCGTGGTCGGCACCCTCACGCTGGGGGGCTCCTCGGCCTTCTTCCCGCCGACGGCGATGCGGATCAACCTGAACCACGGCAAGGCGACCTTCAACCGCCACTGCGCCAGCTGCCACACCGTCTCCGAGGAGGGGGGTTCGCGCCGGGCCCCCCCGCTGCACCGGATCGGCGAGGTGGCCGGCACCCGGGTCTCCGGCCAGGGGCCGGAGCAATACATCCTCACCTCGATCACCAGGCCCGACGCCTTCCTCGTCGAGGGGGCCACCGGGGTGATGCCGGCGAACATCGCCGCCGGGCTGTCCCGGGCCGAGCTCATCGACCTGGTCGCCTACCTCTCGACCCTGGGGGGGGAGTTCCGCCCCGGCACGCTCGTCGGCCTGGACTGGGAGCTGCCCGAGGGGATGGAAGCCGGCCGGGGCACCCTGCGCCTCGACTCGATCGAGCGGGGCCGGCAGCTCTTTTTGGGCGAGGGCAACTGCTCCACCTGCCACGACCTGAGGAAGGACATCTTCGGCAACGACCTGATGGCCCCCTCGCTCGCCAGGGCCGGACGCCTGTCCCGGGAGGACCTGGAGCAGGCGCTGCTCGACCCCAGCCGGCACCTGGTCGAGGGGTATGAGACCTGGATGGTCGCCGTCGACGGGGTCGTGCACTCGGGCCTCAAGGCCTCGGGCCGGGACGGCAAGATCCGCCTGGTCGCCGTCGACGAGCAGGGCGGCCCCGAGCTGCTGGAGTTCGACCCCGAGGAGCTGGAGGAGCTGGACGACGAGGGCCGGACGATGGTCCCGGTCGAGGCCTCCCGGATGCCCCCCGTCGGCGAGGTCCTCGAGCCGGGGGAGATCGAGGCGCTGCTGGACTTCCTGATGACCCTGCGCTGACCCGGCCGGGGGGCGGGCGAGGAAGGGCCTTGCGGGCGCCGCCGGGGTGTGCTCGACTGGACGAGGGTCGGGCACGAGCGGCCTTCCTGCTGCTCTCCTTCTCCCGCAGCCATCGTGTCGTGCGACGGGGTCAGCCGGCGGAGCCCAGCAGCCCCCCCGGCCCCCCGCGGAACCATCCGCCGCCGTGCCCGCCCGACCGAGCGAGGCACCTCCCATGGCATCCGTCCCGACCGCCCCCCCGGCGCCCGCAACGCGTCGAGGAGGATCGACCGCGCCCCCGACCGTCAACGACCTGGCCATCCGGGTCGGCACCGTCAACGGCTCGGGGAGCCAGTCGTCGAACCTCGTCCTGCTGCGGGCGCTCAATCACATGGGCATCCCCTGCAGCGGCAAGAACATCTTCCCCTCCAACATCGAGGGCCTGCCCACCTGGTTCCACCTCCGGGCCAGCGGCAAGGGCTACGTCGCCCACCGGCACGACGTCTCCATCCTCGTCTGCATGAACGAGCAGACCGCCGCCGACGACCTCCGCCTCGTCCCCCCCGGCGCCGTGGTGATCGCCCGGGACGACTTCAAGGAGGAACTCGACGGCCTCCGGGACGACATCCAGCTCATCCGGGCACCCTTCCAGCGCCTCGTCGAGGAGGCCTATCCCAGCGACGGCACCAAGGGCTATCGGGAGAAGTTGCGCAAGGTCATCAACATGGTCTACGTCGGCGTGGTCGCCCGGGTCGCCGGCATCGAGATGGAGTCGGTCGAGCACGGCATCCGCCGGGAGTTCCCCGGCCGCAAGGCCAAGGCCGGCGAGATCAACATCGCCGCCGCCCGGGCCGGGTTCGACTGGGCCTCCGAGCACCTCGAAGGCGAGCGCTTCCCCTGCCGGCTCGAGCGGATGGACGCCACCTCCGACAAGCTGCTGATCGACGGCAACCGGGCCGCCGCCCTCGGCGCCGTCTTCGGCGGGGCCAGCGTGATGACCTGGTACCCGATCACCCCGTCGAGCAGCCTGGCCGAGGCCGCCGAGGACTACCTCAAGCGGACCCGGACCCGCCCGGACGGCTCGCACCCCTTCGCCGTCGTCCAGGCCGAGGACGAGCTGGCGGCCGTCGGCATGATCGTCGGCGCCGGCTGGGCCGGGGCCCGGGCGATCACGGCGACCGCCGGGCCGGGCATCTCGCTGATGAGCGAGTTCGTCGGCCTGGCCTACTTCGCCGAGATCCCGATCGTCATCGTCGACGTCCAGCGGATGGGGCCCAGCACCGGGCTGCCCACCCGGACCAGCCAGGGGGACGTGCTGAAGCTCCACCAGCTCGGCCACGGCGACTGCCGGCACCCGGTGCTCATCCCCGGCTCGGTCAAGGAGTGCTTCGAGCTGGCCGGCATGGCGCTGGACCTGGCCCAGGACTTCCAGACGCCCGTCTTCGTGGCCTCGGATCTCGACCTCGGCATGAACCTGTGGCTGACCGACCCGTTCGAGTACCCGGGCGCGCCGATCCGCCGGGGCAAGGTGCTCGACGCCGGGGACCTGGAGCGGCTCGGCCACTTCGCCCGCTACAAGGACGTGGACGGCGACGGCGTCTGCTACCGCACGCTTCCCGGCACCGAGCACCCGCTGGCCGCCTACTTCACCCGGGGGACCGGCCACAACGAGAGTTCCGGCTACAGCGAGCGCCCCGACGACTGGACGAGGAATCTCGACCGCCTCTCCCGGAAGCTGGAGACCGCCCGGGCCGCCCTGCCCCGGCCGGTCGTCTCGCTGGAGGCCGGGGCCAAGGTCGGCCTGATCGCCTACGGCTCCTCCGACCCGGCGGCGATCGAGGCGAGGGACCTGCTCCGCGAGGCCGGCATCCCCGCCTCCTACTGCCGGATCCGGGCCCTGCCGGCCAGCGACGCCGTGGCCGAGTTCGTCTCCAGGCACGATCGCGTCTACGTCATCGAGCAGAACCGGGACGCACAGCTGTTCAGCCTGCTCCGGTCCACGCTGGAGGGGAACCTGGACGACCGCCTCTACGCGGTCACCCACTACAGCGGCATCCCCCTGGCGGCCGCCGACGTCGTCCGGCCCGTGGTCGACTGGGAGCGCAACTTCATGGAGCACCACACCCCCGCCGCCCAGGCCTCGCCGCCGTCCCCCGAGGACGACGGCGGGCCCGTCGTCTCGACCGAATAGGAGGGGCGGTCCCCCGGGCCCCGGACGGGTCGCGTCCCGCCCCCCCCCCACTCGCGGGGAGGGGGCCCGGGTGAGGGCCTTCGAGTGATCGCCACACCTCGCAAGTCCTCCGATCCCCCTCACCCGGGCTCCGCCCACCCTCTCCCCCGAGGACGGGGGCGAGGGTCCGATCCGACCCCCTCTCCCCACGAGTGGGGAGAGGGTTGGGGTGAGGGGTTCCGGACCGACGCCGGGTCCTGCGAAGCGTCGCCGACTCCTCGCCGGGAATCCAGCAGCATTCGCCGAGAGATTGATCTATAACCCGCATCCCATCGATCCCCCGTCGGAGTCCCTCCCATGTCCCGAGCCGAGGCCACCGTGCCGGTCCACTCCGGCGACCGCACCTTCGAGCTTCCCCTGCTCGCCTTCCAGGGCTCGCCGTCGACGCTCTGCAAGGGCTGCGGCCACAACAGCATCACCAGCGCCCTGATCGACGCGAGCAAGGCCCTGGGCATCAACCCGTACCAGGCGGTCAAGCTCAGCGGGATCGGCTGCTCCAGCAAGACGCCGGCCTACTTCCTCAATTACAGCCACGGCTTCAACACCCTGCACGGCCGGATGCCGTCGGTGGCCACCGGGGCGGCGCTGGCCAATCGCGAGCTGACGGTAGTGGGCATCAGCGGGGACGGCGACACGGCCAACATCGGCCTCGGCCAGTTCAAGCACGCCTGCCGGCGCAACCTGCCGATGGTCTACCTGGTGGAGGACAACGGCTGCTACGGGCTGACCAAGGGGCAGTTCTCGGCCACCGCCGAGTTCGACGCCCCGCTCCGGCGGGCCTCCGGCGAGCGGAACCCCAGCGCCCCGTTCGACCTCTGCCTGGAGGCGATCGCCGCGGGGGCGACCTTCGTCGCCCGCTCCTTCGCCGGCGACCGCAAGCAGCTCGGCGCCCTGCTCCGGGCCGCCCTGGCCCACCGGGGGACGGCCTTCCTGGACGTCATCAGCCCGTGCGTGACCTTCAACGATTTCCCCGAGAGCCGCAAGGGCTGGGACTGGGCGAAGTCGCACGAGGAGCCGCTCCAGGACCTCGGCTTCGTCCCCCACTTCGAGCCGATCGAGGTCGAGCAGTCCGCCGGCGAGGCGACCCGGGTGCAGATGCACGACGGCTCCTGGATCACCCTCCGCGCCCTGAACCACGCCGAGCACGACGTCCGGGACCGCGCCTCGGCCCTCCGACTCCTGATGGACGGCCGAGAGGCCGACGAGTTCCTCACCGGCCTGCTCTACGTCGACCCCGACCGCCCCGACTTCGTCGCCGCCCAGCGGCTGACCGAATCGCCGTTGTCCCGGCTCGGCGACGAGGACCTCCGCCCGTCCCGGGAGGCGTTCCGGGAGATCCTGGACGAGCTGTGACGGACCCGGGGGCGGGGTCGGCCGCCCGCCCCCGGAGACCGTCATCCGTCATCGGCCATCGCCCGACCGTCGTCCGCCGCCGACCCTAGTCCCGGGCCGGCAGCCGGAGCCGGAAGGTGGTCCCCCGGCCGGGGCCGCTGTCGACCGCGATGGAGCCGCCGTGGCCGGTGACGATGCTGTGGCTGATGGCCAGGCCCAGGCCGGTGCCCTCGCCGACGGGCTTGGTGGTGAAGAAGGGGTCGTAGAGGCGGGGGAGGTGGTCGGGGTCGATGCCGCAGCCGTCGTCGCAGACCTCGACGACCTGGGCGTCGGCCTCATCCCGGATCCGGATCCGGATCCGCCCCCCTTCGGGCCGGTCGAGCTCGTCGATGGCCTGGGAGGCGTTGATCAGCAGGTTGAGGACCACCTGGGTGATCTGGTTCGCCACGCACGGCACCGGCACGAGATCGGCCGGGGCGTCGACCTCGACCTCGATCCTCGACTTGCGGAGCTGCCCCTGGGCCATCTCCAGGGCCGACGCCACCAGCTCGGCCATCGGCACCCGCTCCTTGTCCGGCGGCGCGGTGCGGGCCATGCTCCGGAGCGTCGAGACGATGCTGGCGACGCGCTGCACCCCCTCCCTCGTCCGGGTCAGCAGGCGGCCGGTGTTGCCCCGGACGTAGGCCCAGTCCAGGTCGGCCTCGACGCGGCCGACGGCCTCGGCCGCCTCGGGGGCCATCGCGGGCCGGGCGCACTCGTAGGCGTCGATCAGCTCGAAGATGCCCCGGAGGTCGCGCTCCAGCACGGCGAGGTTGTTGGCCACGTAGGCCAGCGGGTTGTTGATCTCGTGCGCCACCCCGGCGCTGAGCAGGCCGATCGAGGCGAGCTTCTCGCTCTGGATGAGCATGTCCCTCATCCGCTGCCGCTCGGTCAGATCCCGGATCGAGCCGACGTACTGGACGTCGTCGCCGTCGATCAGGGCGTTGAGCGACAGCTCCAGGGGGAACTCGTGGCCGTCCTTGCGGCGGCCCCGCAGCTCGACGGTCCGGCCGACCAGCCGGGAGGCGGGCCGGGCGCAGTCGAGGCACGAGTCGCAGTCGGCGCCGCCCCGGAAGCCGTCGGCGTCGAGCAGGATCAGCGAGAGGGGGCGGCCGAGGACCTCCATCGCGTCGTAGCCGAAGACGCGCTCGGCGGCGGGGTTGAACAGGGTGATCCGGCCGTCGGCGTCGGCCACGACCACGCCGTCGAGCGTCGCCTCGGTGAGCTTGCGGTAGCGGGCCTCGCTCTCCCGGAGCATCCGGTTCTTCTCGGCGAGGACCTCGGCGTTGGCCGACTGGGCCTCGGCGAACCGGCGCCGGGTCTCCTCCAGGGCGTGGCGCTCGGTCACGTCCCGGATGACGGCGAGCACGGCGATCTGCTCCCCCAGCTCGATCGTGGAGGTGTTGACCTCGACCGGGATGACCCGGCCGTCCTTGGCCCGGTGCCGGCCCTCGAAGGAGAGATGGCCGTCGCGGAGCTGCCGCTCCAGGCGCCCCCGGAAGCCGGCGGCCGTGTCCTCCGCATCGATCTCGAAGGTCTTCATCCGCAGCAGCTCGTCCCGGGAGTAGCCCAGCAGCCGGGCCGCGGCGGGGTTGGCCTCCAGGAGGTGGCCGTCGGTGTCGTGGACGAACACCGCGTCCTCGATGCCGTCGAACAGCGCCTGGGCCCGGCGCTGAGAGGCGATTAGGGCCGCCTCCATCAACTTCTGCTCGGTGATGTCCTGCACCGTGCTCCGGATGCCGATGACCTCCCCCTCGTCGTCCAGCCGGAGCCGCTCCCGGATGGTGACGATCAGGGCCCGGCCGTCGTGGCGGCGGTAGGTCCGCTCGAAGGGGACCAGCGGGCGAAGGCCGTCGAGCTTCTCGGCCACGGCCCGCTCGGCCGCGGCCCGCTGCGAGGGGTCGACCCGCTCGAAGATCGGCCGGCCGAGCAGCTCGTCCCGGGTGTAGCCGAGCATCTCGCACTCGGCCCGGTTGACGGCGGTGATCCTCCCCTGGCGGTCGATCTCGTGATAGCCGAAGGGGGCCTCGTCGAACAGCTCGCGGAACCGGGACTCGGAGGCGCGGAGGGCACGCTCGGCCTCCGTCTGGTCGGTCAGATCCGTGATGATCGAGTACAGGGCGATCGGCCGGCCGGACTCGTCGGGCAGGACGTCGGCCACCAGATCCACCGGCACGACGCGGCCGTCCCGGTGGCGGTACTCCTTGGAGTAGCGCAGCGGCCGGCCCTCGGCGAGGATCCGGCGCCGGGCGTCGAGGGTCGTCTCGTGCCAGCGCTCGGGGGTCAGCTCGACGATGGTCCGGCCCTCCAGGCTGCCCGGCTCGTAGCCGAGCAGCTCGCAGAAGGCCCGGTTGGCCCGCAGCAGGGCGCCGGACAGCTCGACGATGACGAACGGCTGCGCCGAGCGTTCCAGCAGGGCCAGGGCGAACGGCCCGAGGCAGCGGTCGACGGCCCGCTCCGCCTCCTCTCGGGGCGGGCCGACGATCGCCGGTTCCGCGGCCGTGCCCCGCACGATCGGCTCCACGGCTCACCCCCCGGCGCGACGTGTCGGCGCCCGACGCGGACTTGACCCGATCGGCCCACGAGGCCCACCATTGAGAGTATACGGATCGTGGCGGACGATCCTCCAGAAAAACCGCGGCCCTCCCCGCGATCGAGGCCCGACCCACCCCCATGCCCGCCTTCTCCCACCACGTGTTCGTCTGCGGCAACGTCCGGGACCCCGGGCACCGCCGGGGCTCGTGCGACCCCTCCGGCGACGGCGACCTCCGGGACGCCTTCAAGAAGGCCCTCAAGCGGGCCGGCCTCTCCCGGACGAGCCGGGCCAACCACGCCGGCTGCCTCGACCAGTGCGAGCACGGCCCCGTCGTCGTCATCTACCCCCAGGGCATCTGGTACGGCGGCGTCACCGAGCAGGACGTGCCCCGGATCGTCTCCGAGACCCTCGTCGGCGGGAAGATCCTCGACGACCTCCTCATCCCGGACGATTGCCTGAACAATCCGGACTGCCCCCATCGGGCCTGACCGGGCGGCGGGGGGCGGATGATCGACGGGGGGCGGCGCGACCGGGGGGACATGAATCCCCGCTCCCCCTCGGCTGCCCACCGGGTCCCGTGCCCGGCGACCTCGCCCCGATCCCCGGCCCGCCGCCTTCCGACCGGATTCGCCCCCCTCCTCCCCCTCGTGGACGCCCCCATGCCCGACACCCCCGTCGTCGCCTCCTCGATCGCCGAGTGTCGCCGCCTGGTGGCGGAGGCCAGGTGGAAGGGTCAGCCGATCGGCCTCGTGCCGACGATGGGGGCCCTGCATGACGGGCACGTTCGATTGATGGAGGCGTGCCGGTCGCGCTGCGGGTTCCTGGTGGCCTCGATCTTCGTCAACCCGACCCAGTTCGCCCCGGGCGAGGACTACCAGCGATACCCGAGGACCCCGGACGAGGACCACCGCCGCTGCGCCGAGGCGGGCGTGGACCTGATCTTCGAGCCGACCGCCGAGGAAATGTACCCGGGCGGGTCGAGCGGCACGTTCGTCGAGGTGCCGGGGCTGTCCTCGGTGCTGGAGGGCAGGTCCCGGCCGACCCACTTCCGGGGCGTGACCACGGTGGTGGCCAAGCTGTTCAATATCGTCCGGCCCGACCTCGCCGCCTTCGGCCTGAAGGACTACCAGCAGCTGGCGGTGATCCGCAGGATGGTGCTCGACCTCGACTTCCCGCTGGAATTGCTGCCGGTGCCGATCGTCCGGGAGCCCGACGGCCTGGCGATGAGCAGCCGCAACCGCTACCTCTCGGCCGAGCAGCGTCGGGCGGCCCTGGTGCTCCGCCGGGCGCTGGAGGAGGCCGAGGAGGCGGTCGTCGGCGGGGAGCGGTCGGCCGACCGGGTTCGACAGATCCTGGCCGATCGGATAGAATCTGAGGCCCTGGTGGCGCTCGACTACGCCGAAGTGGCCGACGCGGCCACGCTCGAACCGCTGGCCGAGCTGCCCGACGCCTCCGGGGCCGGCCCCGGGGGCGTCGCCCTGGTGGCCGCCCGGGTCGGGACGACCCGGCTGATCGACAACGCCCCGTTGCCGAGGCCCGCCCCGTAGGCCGGGACCCCCTTGCCATGCAATTGAAGCTGCTCAAGAGCAAGCTCCACCAGGCCGCCGTCACAGGCTGCGCGCTGCACTACCACGGCAGCCTGACGATCGACCCGGAGCTGATGGACGCCGTCGGCATCCTGCCCTACGAGTCGATCCTCATCAGCAACATGTCCAACGGCGCCCGGGCCGAGACCTACGCGATCCCCGGCGAGCCCGGGGGCCGCCGGGTCGAGCTGAACGGCTCGATGGCCCGCCTCGGCACCCCGGGAGACCGCCTGATCGTCATGGCCTTCGCCCTGCTCGAGGCCGACGAGGTCGAGGGCCACCGGCCCCGGGTCGTCGCCCTCGACGCCCAGAATCGCATCGTCGATCGGCTCGACGACGCCTACACCCCGATCGCCGCCGCGGCCGTCCGCTGAGTTCGGGGGGCGAGGGCCGAGGACCGAGGACGGGCGGCGGAGGACGGGGCAGCTGAACCGTCCTCGAGGATGGCCCCCTCCGACCACCGACACCCCGCCATCCGCCATCCGCCAGCCAGCTTCACCCGATCCCCCCCGGATCGCCCCGCCCGGCCGAGGCCGGGCCGATCCGATCCCCGTCCCCCGAGCAGGGCGCCGGCATGTTGCAGGTCCTCTACGAGATCCCGGGCACCGGCATCCGCATCCACGGCTTCGGCCTGATGCTCTTCCTCGCCTTCCTCGCCGCGATGAACCTGTCGGCCTACCTGGCCCGGCGGTCGCGGGTGGATCCGAACGACGTGTTCGACCTGGCCCTCTGGCTGATCGTCGGCGGCCTGGTGGGCGCCCGGCTGTTCTACGTGGTGCAGCACCGCGAGTCGGTCGACTCGCCGCTCGACGCCTTCAAGGTCTGGGAGGGCGGGATCGTCCTCTACGGCAGCGGCCTGGGGGCGGCGGCGGCGTTCCTGCTGTTCTGGAGGCGCAGGCGGTTCCCCTTCGCCCCCATGCTCGACGTGGCGGCGCCGGCCGTCGCCCTCGGGGTGGCGCTGGGCCGCATCGGCTGCTTCCTGAACGGCTGCTGCTACGGGGACACCTGCGACCTGCCCTGGGCCGTCTCCTTCCCCCAGGGCACCCTGCCCTGGATGGACCAGGTCCGCTCCGGCCTGATCGACCAGGCCGCCCTCCGGTCCCTGCCGGTCCACCCGACCCAGCTCTACTCGGCCCTCGACGGCCTGATCCTCGCCGGCCTGCTGCTCGCCTACTACCCCCTGCGACGCCGGGACGGCGAGGTCATGGCCCTGCTGGCCGTGACCTACCCGATTACCCGGTTCCTCATCGAGCAACTCCGGGACGACGAGGGCGCGGTCTTCCTCGGCATGACCATCTCCCAGAACGGCAGCCTGCTGCTGATGCTGCTCGGCCTGGCCGCCTGGGCCTGGCTCTCGACCCGGCCGAAGGGCCGGTACGCCGACGCCCTGGTGGCCGCCCCGGCCTCCTCGTCGAGGGCCTGACCCGGGGCCGGGCGACGGGCAGGGGCGGGCCGGGTGCCCCCCGGGCGGCCGGGGAGCTGTGGGGGAGTCATCCCGGGCGAGGGCATCGGTAGGCCTGCCGGGCGGGTCGAATCACCCCGGGCCGACGCCGGCCCGACCCGTGTTTCCTTTTTCCGACGCGCCCCGCGCCCGGATCGGGACCCCGGCCGCCGGGCCCGTGGCCCGGGGGTGCGATGATTCCCCGCGGACGCCGACCGGGCCGGTGCCGCCGGGGACGATCCCCGCCGTCCGGCCGATCGGCATGCCCGGGAGGACGCCCGCGACGGGTCGGGGCGCAGGACCTTCGACGCGGCCGATCGGCTGTGGTAGGCTGGGACCGCCGGCCGAGATCGGCCCCGTCGGGGCGGGGCGCCTCCCGGTCGAGGCGATCGACCGGTCCGCCCCCCGATCCCCTCCGAGCCCGAGCCCTCGCGATGAAGCATTGCCTGCTCGTCGTCGACGATGAACCCGACGTCTGCGACTCGGTCCACGACCTGCTGCGCCGGGAGTTCCGCGTCCTCAAGGCCAACGGCGCCGAGGAGGGGCTGCGGGTCCTCCGCGACGAGGAGGTCCACATCATCATGACCGATCAGCGGATGCCCCGGGTCACCGGGGTGGAGCTGCTGACCCGGGCCCAGGCCCGGATGCCCCAGGCGGTCCGGATGCTCTACACCGGGTACGCCGACCTGGAGTCGATCATCGCGGCCATCAATCAGGGCCACATCTACCAGTTCCTCCGCAAACCCTGGCAGCCGGAGGAGTTGCTGGAGGCGGTCCGGTCGGCCGCCGCCGAGTACGACCGCCTGGTGTCCGCCGAGGACGAGCGGGTGCGGCTCCGCCGGGAGCTGGAGGCCCTCAACCACCGGGTCACCGCCCTGGAGGACCAGCTCCGGAAGCTCGGCGGCATGCCCCCCGAGCCCTCCCCGGCCAGCCCGGCGGACGCGGGCTGACCGCCCGGACCGGCCCGGCCGGTCCGACGCGCGCCGACTCCCCCACCCTCCCCGCCCGACGCGCCTTGCCCCATGGATCGCCCCCGCCCCTCGCTCCTGATCGTCGACGACGAGCCGAGCCTGCTGGAGAGCCTCGCCGGGCTGCTCCGGCGCCGCTTCGACGTCCTCACGGCCCCCGGCGGCGGCCCGGCCCTGGAGCTGCTCCGATCGGGCCGGCCGGTCCACGTCATCCTCTCCGACCAGCGCATGCCCGGCATGTCCGGGGACGCCTTCCTCGCCCGGGCCCGGGAGGTGGCCCCGGAGGCGATCCGCGTGCTGTTCACCGGCTACACCGAGATCGGCGCCGTCATCAATGCCGTCAACCGGGGGGAGATCTTCCGCTTCCTGCTCAAGCCCTGGGACCCCGAGGAGCTGGAGGCGGTGCTCGACCAGGCCGTCGCCCAGCACGAGCTGATCGCCGACCGTCGCCGGTTGGTCGAGCAGCTCCAGTCGGCCAACGACCGGCTCACCTCGGCCAACCGGGAGCTGACGGAGCTGAACGTGCTGAAGGACGCCTTCCTGGAGGTCGCCAGCCACGAATTCAACACGCCGATCACCCTGGTCCACGGCATGAGCGAGCTGCTCCGGCTGCTCAATCCCCACCGGGACGAGGTGGAGCGGGAGCTGCTGGAGAAGCTCTCCGACGGGGCCCGGCGGCTGGCCCGGCTGCTGGCCGACTCGCTGAAGTTGATGAGCGCCGAGGACTTCCGGCTGTCGCTCCGGATCTCCTCGGTCGACCTGGCCGCCCTGCTGGGCGAGGCGGCCGAGCAGGTCGCCCCGTTCATCCACGCCCGCTCGCAGCGGCTGGAGCGGCGGTTCGACCCGCACCTCGGCCGCTTCGAGCTGGACGCCGACAAGATCCGGGACGCGGTGGTCAACCTGCTGACCAACGCCATCAAGTTCACCCCCGACGGCGGCCTGATCGAGCTGGTGCTCGAACCCGACGGGGCCGACGGGGCGTCGATCCGGGTGGTCGACCACGGCGTCGGCATCGAGCCGAGGGCCCTGTCCCGGCTCTTCGAGCCGTTCTTCACCGAGTTCGACCCGACCTATCATTCCTCCGGGGACTTCGGCTTCCAGAAGCGGGGCCTGGGCCTGGGCCTGAGCCTGGTCCGGAAGTTCGTCGAGCTGCACGGCGGCCGGGTGTCCGCCGAGAGCGCCCCGGGCCGCGGGACGACCGTCCGCGTGGCCCTGCCCAGGCGCCCCGGGGCGTCCGGGGGACTCCCGCTGTCCGAGACCGGGCCGCTCGCGTAGAATGACCCGGGCGGCCGAAACCCGCCCGACGGGGCCCCGGGCCGACGCCGCCCCGGCCCTCCTCTCCCAACGACTCGCCCCCTCGGGGGAGCCCGATGCCGACCGCCCTGATCGTCGAAGACGAACCCGACGCCAACACGCTGCTCTCGATGCTCGTCCGGATGCGGGGCTACCGCACCGAGTCGGCCCTCGGCGGGGCCGAGGCCCTGGAGCGGCTCGGGGCCCACCACCCCGACGTCGTCCTGCTGGACCTGATGCTCCCGGACGTCAGCGGCTACGAGGTCTGCCGGGCCATCAAGGCCGGCAGGGAGACGACCCTGATCCCCGTGGTCGTCGTCTCGGCCGCCCGGGTCGAGGAGAACGAGGCCCGATGCTACGCCGTCGGCGCCAACGACTTCATCCCCAAGCCGTACACCCCCGACCAGGTCTTCCGCGCCCTCTCGGCCGCCGACGCCTGGCGGAGCGACATCGGCCGGCACCCGGCCGAGGGCAGCTTCGCCTTCGACCTCCGGGACCCGCTGGAGCCGCTCCGGGAGCTGTCCCGCCTCCGCAGCATGCTCCGGGCCTGGACCCCCCTGGGGGACGAGTCCCTGGCCGGGATCTCCGAGGCGCTCCGGGAACTCTGGGCGTCGGCCTCCTCCTGGGGCCGGGCGCACTCGGCCGAGGCCCGGCAGATCGCCTCGGTCGGCTACCGCCTGGAGCCCGACCGCGTCGTCCTCACGGTCGAGGACCGCGCCGGCTGGCTCGTCGGCGGCCGCCTCCCCCCCGAGGAGGGGGTCGCCCGATGGGTCCACCGGGGCCCCTTCGACCGCATCGAGCACCGGTCCGCCGACCGCATCGAGCTGATCTGCCGGCACGACCACTGCCCTCCCCCCCCGCCCTCCGACGACGATCCGGACGACGACACCGCCGACGCCCACTGATCGGCGGCCCGACCATCCCCCAGTCCCCCCGGCGGGGGCGGGCCGGCGCGCCCCCCTCCGGCCGGGATCGGACCGGCCACCCGCCCCGCCCCGGCGGCCTCCCCGCCGCCGAATCGGCCCCGACACCCCGAGGCCCGGCCGGTATAATACCCCGCCCGACCCCGCCTTGAGCCGACCCGATCTGACCCGATCCGACCCGAGCGATGGGGAACGCCCGCCGATGCGAGAGCCGACGGCCGCGGACCACACTCGATCCTACCGGTCCAACTCCCGGCTGGTCGGCCTCTATCACGCGCTGCTCCGCCAGCAGGTCGACCACTTCTTCCCCGACGCCCGCCTGCACCTGGAAGGGGACCGCAGCCCGATCCACTGGGAGGCCAGCCCCGATCGGCCGAATTACGCCATCGACGGCGAGGGTGACGGCATCGAACTGGCGATCGACTGGTTCGGCTCCCGGTACACCTTCCAGCCCGCCAGCCCCGTCCCCCTGCTGGGCTCCGAGCGGAAGCTGATGGAGGCGATCGTCCGGGTGCTGGACCTCCGCTTCCGCACCCTGATCGACGCCGACGCCATCGACCGCACCGAGCTGTTCGACTACGCCCTGGAAGACGTCATCGTCACCGAGTTCCTCGCCCCCCCCTCCCCCATGCGCCTGCCCGTGGCGATGGAGGCGATGCGGATGGCGGCCCTCTCCACCTACGAGGACCGCCGGGTCTCCTCCGGCGCCCTGCTGCTGGGCACCGAGCACGACCCCGCCTTCCCCGAGCGGACCAACCACCCGAACGCGCCGCGGTACAACGTCCGCCTCACCTCGATCAAGATCATCCACCGCCTCTGCGACGGCCTCCGCACGGTCTTCGTGGTCGACCTCCGGGGGGATCTGGCCTGGGCGGTCGACATCCACCGCTGGACCGAGCGGGTGCAGGGGCACGCCCCGCTCTGCGCCCCCTGCCCCCGGCGCTACGAGGACCACGCCCGGGCGACCCGGTCGGGGGACCACGTCGGGTTGGTGCTGACCCCCTCCCAGGAGGTCAAGGTCTTCTCCGGCGGGACGCTGTCGTTCACCTTCAGCAACGCCCGATGGCGGCTGATGGACGTGCCCAGCAAGTTCGACGCCTGGACCCGGTCCGTCGGCGACGCCGCGCCGCCGAGCCTGGCCGCCCGCCTGTTCCAGGCGGCGATGAACCTGTCCGAGGACCGCGTCGGCGCCCTGTTCGTCCTGCTGCGGGATCCCGACGAGTCGCTGCCCCACCTCGTCGCCCCCGGGGACCGGATCGAGGACCACCTCGACCACGACCCCGACGCCCCCACCGAGACCGACCACCTCCCCCCCCGCATGGCCAAGCGGGCCCTGCACCACCTGATCTTCAGCCGTCGCATCGGCGACCTGGACGCCTCGGTGCTCGAATCCCTCGCCGGGGTCGACGGCGCCGTGGTGGTCGACCGCCGGGGCAACCTGCTGGCCTTCGGCGCCATCCTGCGGATCATCCCCGAGGCGATCCTGGCCGCCCGGGCCTCGGAGGGGGCCCGGACCGTGGCCGCCCTGGCCGCCAGCTACCACGGGCCGGTGCTGAAGGTCAGCCAGGACGGCGTGGTCTCCATGTACCTCGGCGGCCGCCGGGTCTGGGAACTCTGAGCGTCCCGACGGCCCCGGAGGCATCGGAGTTGCCCCGATCACCGGGGGAGTGGGCCGACCCGACCGCCCGAGGGCGGGACCGGCCCCGGGATCCCCGACACCCAGGGAGCGACACCGATGACGCGCCAATCGTCCCTCGCCTCGATCGGGCTGACGGCCCTGCTGATCTCCTGGACGTCGTCCCCGGCCCCGGCCCGGCCGCAGGGCGACCCCGAGTCCTTCGCCAGGCAGATGCTCGGCACCTACGACATCGACCGCGGCATGCGGGGCGAAGAGCGGCTCTCCGGGGAGGCGCTGGAGGGCAACGTCAAGGTCACGAAGGACCGGATCTGCCTGCTCGGCCCCGACGGCGTCGAGCAATACGCCGCCGAGTACACCGTCGACGAGATCTCCGACGAGACCGCCCGGATCTCGCTGAAGGCGGTGGCGGTGGAGGCCCCCGAGGAGTTGCAGACCGAGTCGAAGTCCGACGTCGGCTCCGGCACCTCGGGCAAGGCGCTCGCCACCCTCGACGGCGACACGCTCACGCTCATCTACGTCCCCGACGGGGACGAGTACCCCGACGACTTCGAGCCCGACTCCCGGGAGCAGAACCTCTTCGTGCTGAAGAGGCGAGCCGACCCTTCGAAGTGATCGGCCGGCGGGGCCGCGATGGCGGGTGCGGGAGACGGGTCGCGACCCGCCATCCCGCACCCGCATGGGCCATCCGCCCGATCAGGGCACCCGGATGTGGTCCAGGATCCTCCCCAGCACGTCGTCGGGCGAGAGCCCCTCGGCGTCGGCCTCGTAGCTGACCAGCAGGCGGTGGCGGAGCACGTCCCGGGCGACCGACTTCACGTCGAACGGGGTGACGTAGTCCCTTCCCGAGAGCAGGGCGTGCCCCTGGCTGGACCGGACCAGGGCCAGCGTGGCCCGGGGGCTGGCCCCCAGCTCGATCAAGGGGCCGAGGTCCAGGCCGTACTCGTGGGGGGCCCTCGTGGCCCGGATCAGGTCGACGATGTACCCCTTCAGGGCCGGGGCCACCCGGATCGACCCGGTGATCGCCCGCAGCCGGCGCACCTCCTCCGGGCCGAGCAGCGGCCCCGGGTCGGCCGGGAAGGCCTCGCCGACGCCGATCCCGCCGGCCCCCTCGGCCACTCCCACGCCGGGCAGGTCGAGCATCGCCAGCTCGGCCTCCCGGCCGGGGTAGCCGACCAGCAGCTTCATCAGGAAGCGGTCGAGCTGGGCCTCGGGCAGGGGGTAGGTCCCCTCCTGCTCGATCGGGTTCTGCGTGGCCAGCACGAAGAACGGGTCGGGCAGGCGGATCGTCTCGTCGCCGATGGTGACCTGGCCCTCCTGCATGGCCTCGAGCAGGGCGCTCTGCACCTTGGCCGGGGCCCGATTGATCTCGTCGGCCAGCAGGACCCCGGCGACGATCGGCCCGTGCTTCACGTCGAACCGGCCGGTCTGGGGGTGGTAGACCTGGGTGCCGGTCAGGTCGGCCGGCAGCAGGTCGGGGGTGAACTGGATCCGGCGGAAGGGCAGGTCCAGCGCCCGGGCCAGGGCCCGGACCGCCCTGGTCTTGGCCAGGCCCGGCACCCCCTCGATCAGCACGTGCCCGCCGGCCAGCAGCGCGATGACCATCCGCTCCAGCAGGGGCCGCTGCCCCACCACCGCCGCCTCCAGCCGGGCGACCAGCGGCCCCAGGTCGGGCAGGGCCGTCGCCTCGGTCCCCCGCCCGTCGGGCCCGCCCCGGGGGTGGCGCCGGGGCTCCTCGTCGTCCTGCTGCTGCATCAGCCCCTCGCTCGGCCGGCGATCCGAACACCCGGGCCGGCCCGCCGCCCCCGGCCCGCGGGGAGCGGTCCGGGGCGAACAGGGGGGTCCGGCCCTCCCCCGGACGGCGTCACCGGGTCGCCCGGCGGCGCTCCATCATCTTGCGGAGGATGTCCTCGGCCGCCTTGCTGGAGTCCTGGTCGTCCTTCTTCTTGTGGGAGCCGGAGGGCTGCTCCTCCTCGGCCTGCTTCTTGGCGGCGAAGAAGGGATTGGACTCGTCGATCAGCTCCTCGGGCATCCCCTCCTCGCCCTCGCCGTCGTCGTCGAGCTTGTCGTAGATCCCCTCGTCGGACTCGGCGGCGGCGGTCCGGGCCGGGGCCCGCTCCTCGGGCTCCTCCTCGACCTCGGGCTCCTCGTCGACCTCGGGCTCCTCGGCCTCGGCCTCGGGGGGCGGGGCGGGGATCTTGTGGTCGGACTTGCTCCCCTCCTTGTAGGAGGTGAAGGTCATCGTGTCGCCGGTGTAGACGCCCGAGGGGCGCTCGGGGGGGGCGGCCTGGCCCTGGTCGGTCACCAGCCAGGAGTCGATTTCGTCGTTGCTCAGCTCGTCGATGCCGCCGCCCTTGGCCAGGGCACGCTCGACCTTGTCCGGGGGGGCGGAGGCCGCGGCGGCCGGGGCCCCCTGGATGGAGACGGCGAAGGTCAGCGGCCCGATCTGGATGAGGTCCTTGTTCTTCAGGACGTGGTCGGTGTTGGGCTCCAGCCGCTGGTTGTTGACGAAGGTGCCGTTGCGGCTGCCCAGGTCCCGGACCACGACCGAGTCTTCGAGCACCTCCACCTCGGAGTGGTTGCGACTGACCTGCTCGTTATTCGGCCGCAGGTGGCAGCCCTCGCCCCGGCCGACCCGGAACCGGGTCGTGGCCAGCGGGATCACCTTCCCCTCGGGCTTGCCCTGGACCACGATCAGCGAAACTTTCATGCGAAGTCGCCCCTGTGCTTGCGCGTCGGCCGTCCCGGGCGGGGCCGCCGGATGAAATCAATCGGACGGAGAGCGTGCGGTTGCACCGCCCCGGACGGGCGGGTCGTCGATCGGGAAGGGAGGGCGCGGGGACCGTCGGCGTCGAGATGCGAGGGAGACCGACTCCTCTGAATCTTAGCCGAGTCGCCGCGGTGGCCAAGGGAAATCGCCCCGGAGCCGGGAGGGATGACCCGGGACGTGGCCGATCCCTTGATCGATCCATCGGCATCGAGCGTACCAAACGATCACGCCTTTGCAAGATTCCGGGGGGCGACGCGCGGCCGATCAGCGCCGATCGGTCCAGCCGGGGTCGCCGAAGACCGCCCCGGCGATCCCGAGCACGGCCTCCCGCTCCTCGGCGGAGAGCCCCCGCTCGGCCTCCACCAGCCCCAGCGCCGCGGCGATCCGGCCCCAGACCGGGCCGGCCCACGCCGAGGCCGGGCCGGCCCCCAGCCCCGGGCACAGCCCCTCCAGGCCGGGCAGCTCGGGGGTCCGTTCCGAGCCGAAGAGCAGCAACGAGCCGTGCTGCAGCAGGGCCCCGGCCTTCCTCCGCTGGGCGCTGCCGAGCACCTTGGAGCCGGACACCACCAGGTCCTCCGCGTCCCGGTCGGCGAAGCACAGGAGCGGCCGGTCCCGGCCGACCCGGGCCTCCTGCTCTCCCCTGCGTCGGACCTCGACCCCCCGATCCGCCAGCAGCCCGGCGATGGCCGCATGCACGGCGCGATACAGGTCCTTCGCCCCCCGGGCCATCGGGTGGGACGACGGCACGGCCAGGGCGTAGGTCAATTCCCGGTCGTGCCAGATTGCCCCCCCGCCGGTCGCCCTCCGCACCAGCCCGGCCCCCCGCCACCTGGGATCGGCCTCCGCCTCGGACCGGGACTGGAAGTAGCCGAGGCTGAGCGTCGGCACGGACCATTCGTAGGTCCGCAGCATCGCCCCCGCACACTCCCCCCCGGCCACCCGCTCCAGCATCCACTGGTCGACGGCCATGTTCCACGGCCCGTCCCCGGCGGCGTGGGGCAGGACTCGGCAGTGCATGGGGGAGGCTCCCGGTCCGGGCCCCGGCGGGCCCGCCGGGGGGTCGTGCGTCATCAGTAGGTCGGCACCGTCAGCGTCCCGCGCTCGGCCGACGGGACCGGCGGATTCCGGTCCTGGCCGTCGGCGCCGGAGGCCGTCGGCGACCAGCGGAGGATCGGCTTCTTGGCCGCGGCCACCTCGTCGGGACGGCTGATCGGCGTGGTCACCGGGGCGTCGTGCAGCAGCTCGGGGTCCTCCCCGGCGATCGCCAGCAGGGCCGAGGCGAAGGCCTCCAGCGTCTCCCGGCTCTCGCTCTCGGTCGGCTCGATCATCAGCGCCTCGGAGACGATCAGCGGGAAGTACACCGTGGGGGCGTGGAAGCCGTAGTCGATCAGCCGCTTGCCAATGTCCATCGCCCGGACCCCCCGGTCCCGGGCCATCGACCGCGCCGAGGCGACGAACTCGTGCATGCAGCGGTCGCCCATCGGCACCGGATACGCGTCCTTGACCAGGGACAGCAAGTAGTTCGCATTCAAGACCGCGTGCTGCGCCACCGCCTTCAGGCCGTCCGGCCCCTGCGATCGAATGTAGCAATAAGCACGAACCAGCACGCCCACATTGCCAAAGAACGCCCGGACCCGGCCGATCGCCTTGGGCCGATCGAAGTCGAGGAAGTAGGTCCCGTCCTCCTCCCGGCCGACGAGGGGCGAGGGCAGGTACGGGGCGAGGTCGCCCCTCACGGCGATCGGCCCGGCGCCGGGTCCCCCGCCGCCGTGGGGGCCGGAGAAGGTCTTGTGCGGGTTGTAGTGCATCAGGTCGACGCCCATGTCCCCCGGCCGGACCACGCCGAGGATGGCGTTCATGTTCGCGCCGTCGAGGTACAGCAGGGCCCCCCGGTCGTGCAGCAGCCGGGCGATCTCGCCGATCTGCGGGTCGAACAGGCCGACGGTGTTCGGATTGGTGATCATGAACACGCCGACCTCGTCGTCGAGCTTGGCCTTGAAGTCGTCCAGGTCGACCAGGCCCCGGGCGTCGCTCTTGACCGTCACGGCGTGGAACCCGGCCAGCTGCGCCGAGGCCGGGTTGGTGCCGTGGGCGCTGTCCGGCACCAGGACCTTGGTCCGGGTCTCCCCCCGGTCCCGGAAGGCCGAGGCGGCGACCATCAGCGCCGTCAGCTCCCCCTGCGCCCCGGCCGCCGGCTGGAGGCTGACGGCGGGCAGGCCGGCGATCTCCCCCAGGTCGTCCTGCAGCTCGCACAAAAGCTGCAACATCCCCTGGAGCGTCGATTCGTCCTGGTAGGGGTGCAGGCCCGCCATGCCCGGCAGGTTCGCCAGCCGTTCGTTCCGCTTCGGGTTGTACTTCATCGTGCAGGAGCCGAGCGGGTAGAAGTTCGCGTCGATCGCCATGTTGAACGACGAGAGGTTCGTGTAGTGCCGGACCACGTCCAGCTCCCCCAGCTCCGGCAGCGGCGGGGGCGCGTCGGCCCGGTGCTCGGCGGGGATCAGCTCGTCGATCGGCCGCCCGGGCACGTCGCAGGGCGGCGCCACCGCGATCCGACGGCCGGGCCTGGACGTCTCGAACAACAGGGCGGGCCGGTCCTTCTTCAACATGAGCGTGGCCGTCTCGGGTTCGGTTTCGATTCGGGGCGATTCGTGGTCGGGAAGGGATGGAGACCGATCAGCCTGTCGACTCCGGGCCATCGGCCGGGCCTTCCGGACGCTCGACGAGAGCGGCGCCCTCGGGCTGACCGATCTGATCCGGGGGGAGGAATTGCACTTCGCCTCGACGGTAGTCCCAGACGGCGACCGCTCGGCCTTCCTCCTTGTGCCTGGAGAGGGCCTCTCGGACGCCGAGGTCCATCACCTGTCGCAGTTCCTCGGGCTCCGCAGCACGGAGGTCGAGGCGCGTTCGACCGTTTCCGGTCATCCGATTGGCCGGCATCATCGACCTCCTTCGACGACCTGTCGCCAGAGTTCAGGACGGTAGACGACAGTTCGGCCGCCTGCGTGTCCTCCCGCGATTATATCCAGCCCGGCAGCGGTCGCGTTCTCGAACACCTCCCAGCGGTCGACGATCGGCTGGTAGAGCCCGAAGAGATTCCGGAGGCCGGCCTGGAATCGCCTGCGGATCGTCGCCTCCGGGATGGCGTGTCCTCCGCTGCGAACCCGCACCGCGACGCGCTGCACCGAGAGTTCCGGAGACGGGACCCAGATGAAGATCAACCGGACGAGGTATCCCTGGCCTCTCAGCCGCTCGACCCGAGGGGCGAGGGATCGTCCGGCCAAGGTCGTCTCGATGGCAAAGGATGCGCGCATCCGCTCCAGCTCGTCGAGCCGGATCAACACCAGTCGGCCCGCCTCGAGATCCGCCCCCCGGGACGGGTAGCCGGGGAGGGTCTTCGCGATCTCGTCGGCGTTGACGAACGGCAAGTCGTCCGGCAGCAGGGCCGACGCGGCGGTCGACTTCCCGGCGCCGTTGGGGCCGCCGAGGATGAGCAGCAGGGGAGGGTCGGCCATAGGGGACAGCGGCTCCGTCACGACCTCGACCTCGCGGGACGGTCGAGCAGGCCGTAGGAGGACCAGAGCAGGCCGATCAGGGCGGCGGCCAGCAGCAGGGCGATCCCGGGGTGCTCGGCGACCGCGTGGCCGGCCCGGAAGACCAGCAGGGCGTTCGCCGAGGGCTCGATGCCCCGGTCGAGGTACTGCTCCTCGGCCCAGGGGGCCACGGCGGCCAGCAGCACGACGATGACGCCGGCCATCGCCGCCACGACCGCCACCGCCCTGCGGTGCCGCCTCGCCGCCTCGCTCCTCCTCATCGCCCTCGGCCCTCCTCGGGACGGCATCGACTGGATCGATTCCGGGGCACGACCCGCCCCGATCAGGCCGAGGCGATCGCCCCCCGGTAGGCGTCGGCCAAGGCGTCGATCTCGGCCTTCGTCCGCTTCTCGGTCACGGCGACGAGGATGCCGTCGGCCAGCTCGGGGTACCACCTCTCCAGGGCGATGCCGCCGTGGAAGCCCCGGCGGCCGACCTCGGCGAGCACCCGGGCCGGGTCCTTCTCGCAGCGGACGACGAACTCCTTGAAGAACGGCCCCTCGAAGGCCGGAGTCAGGCCAGGGACGGCGGCCAGCGTCTCGGCCGCGTAGTGGGCCTTCCGCGCCGACTGCTCGGCCACGTCCCTCAAACCGTGGGGGCCCATCAGGGCCAGGTAGATGCTCGCCCGGAGCGCCATCAACCCCTGATTCGTGCAGATGTTCGAGGTCGCCTTCTCGCGGCGGATGTGCTGCTCCCGGGTCTGGAGCGTGAGCACGAAGCAGCGTCGGCCCTGGCGGTCGGTCGTCTGGCCGACGAGCCGGCCGGGGATCCGCCTCAGGTACGACTCCCGGCAGGCGAGGATGCCGAGGACCGGGCCTCCGTAGAGCATGGAGTTGCCCAGCGTCTGCCCCTCGGCCGTCACGATGTCGGCCCCGTACGAGCCGGGACGCTTCAGCAGGCCCAGGCCGATCGGGTCGACGCTGACGATCGTCGTCGCCCCCCGCTCCTTGGCGGCGGCGACCAGCGCCTCGACGTCCTCCAGTTGGCCGAAGAAGTTCGGCTGCTGGAGGACCACGGCGGCGGTGTCGTCGGTGATCGCGGCGATCAGGTCGTCGACCGGGGTCCGGCCATTCTTCGCCGGGACGGTGACGAGTTCCGGGGCTAAGTTGGCGAGGAACGTCTCGGCGACCTGCCGGTACTCGGGGTGGACCGCGCCGCTGGTGACGACCCGGCCGTGGCGGTCGCCGGAGGCCAGGGCCATCAGGATTCCCTCGGCCACGGCGGAGCCGCCGTCGTAGAGGCTGGCGTTGGAGACGTCCATGCCGGTGAGCTGGGCGATGAGCGTCTGGTACTCGAAGACCGCCTGGAGCGTCCCCTGGCTGGCCTCGGCCTGGTAGGGGGTGTAGGCGGTGTAGTACTCGCCCCGGCTGGCGAGCATGTCGACGGCCGCCGGGATGAAGTGGTCGTACGCCCCGCCGCCGAGGAAGCAGGGGCGGTCGTCGATGCTCCGGTTCCTCGACGCCAGCGCGCCGACGTGCCGGGTCAGCTCGATCTCGGTCATCGCCGGGGGCACGTCGAGCGGCCGGTCGAGCCGGAAGTCGGCCGGGACCATGTCGAAGAGCTGGTCCAGCGACTCCAGGCCGATGGCCCCCAGCATCACCCGGGTGTCGTCGTCCGTGTTCAGGATGTAGGCCATTGCCAGCCGTTGGGTTCGGTGGGTCGGATCGGGTCGGGCGGCGGGGAGACGTCGGCTCGGGCGTCTTGTCCCGGGCCAGGATTGTAGGCGCCCATTGTACGGACCGCCGGATTCCCCGGCGAGGCGTCTTCGACGACGGCCGCACCGGGGCCGTCGTCGGCCCGGCTCACAGGATTTCGCCGACGATTGCATACACGGTCCACTGGATCAGCATGCCCAGCAGCACGAGCATCACGTTGAACCAGGAGAACGCGACCGCCTCCAGCGTGTTCTTCCACCACGACCGCCGGGGCCCCCGGGGCAGGCTCGCCTTGACCACCCGCCGGGCGACCGCCGGCCCGGCGACCATCAGGGCGAAGCTCGCCTGGAACCAGTAGAGCAGCGCCCGATTCCAACCCGCCTCCCCCAGCTCGATCGCCGAGAGCAAGGCCAGGCAGGCGAGCGTCACCTGCAGCAGCACCTGGGAGACCGAGTGCCGCTTGTACGCCCCCAGCCCGACGGCCGTGAACCCGACCGCCAGCACGAGCAGGACCGCGACGTCGTACTTGAACGGGGGGAGGCTCCGCTGCGACGAGCCGTCCATCGCCTCGACCGTCCTGGCGAACAGCGCCGAGGCCGCCGACGCCGCCACGACCAGCATCGCCCCGTCGGCCATCGAGAACCGCAATCGAGCGAGGATCGCCCTCGGCCCCCAGCCCCCCGGCCCCTGCTCGGGCTCATTCGCCATCGGCCGGGTCCTCCAGGAGTTGGTCGACCTGATCCCAGTCGATCACCCGCATCAGCACCGGCAGGATCCGGACGGAGTGCACCGTGAGCGCCGCCTCCCTGGCCAGCGCCCCGAACAGGAACCCGCCCATCGCCAGGGCCAGCTCCCGGGAGACGACGGTGCCGAGCACGACGATCCCCGACGCGATCACCGCCCTCGGCAGCAATCGCGCCAGCAACCCGCCCGTCGAGGGCGGGGCCTCGCGGAACGAACGGTACCGCAGCAGGAACGCCCGCTGGAATGGGGTCAGGATGGCCTATTCCCCTCGGCCAAATTCAACGGTACGGAACCGCCCATCTCCCCGGAGTCGGCGAGGGGTTGGCCCCGATCAGTGCGCGTCCTCGGCGATCTTCTCCTGGTAGGCGGCGTGGTCCATCAGCTTCGCCAGGTCGGCCTCGGCATCCGAGGGGCGGAGCTTGACGATCCAGCCGGAGCCGAAGGGGTCGGCGGCGATGGCGCCGACGTCGGCGGCGACGGCGGGATTCACCTCGATCACCTCCCCGGAGATCGGGGCGTACAGGTCGTTGACCGACTTGACGCTCTCGACCTCGCCGAAGGAGTCGCCGGCCGAGACGGAGGCGCCGGGCTTGGCCTTGCCCAGGTCGATCATGATCAGGTCGGTCAGCTGCTCCACGGCGAAGGCGGAGATGCCCACCGTGGCCACGTCGCCGTCCACCTTCACCCACTCGTGGGACGCGGCGTACTTCAGGTCCTTGGGGTCCATGCTCGTCGGGGCTCCTTGGGCGAGCGGCCTCGATGGGGGAACGAATTGGGCTGGGTTGATCGGGCCGGCTCAGGACGGGCGGGGGCGGCGGTAGAAGGGCAGCTCGACGACCTCGGCCGGCTCGGGGGTGCCCCTCACGTCGACCACCAGCTCGGCGCCGATCGGCGGGGCCTCGGGGGAGACGGTCGCCATGGCCAGGGCCTGCTGCAAGGTCGGCGAGAAGGTGCCGGAGGTGACCGTGCCGATCGGCGCGCCGTCCCTCAGCACCGTGCTCCCCTGGCGGGCGATCCGGCGGCCCCGGAGCTTCAGGCCGATCCGGGCGGCGCCGGGGGCGTCCTTCAAGGCGATCAGGGCGTCCCGGCCGACGAAGGTCCCCTTCTCCGGCTTCACGAACATGCCGAGGCCGACGGCGTAGGGGTTGGTCGATTCGAGCAGCTCGTGGCCGTAGAGGGGCATCGCGGCCTCGAACCGCAGCGTGTCCCGGGCGCCGAGCCCGCAGGGGCGGATGCCCCGCCCCAGCCCGGCCTCCAGCAGGGCGAGCCAGGCGGCCTCGGCCACGTCCCGGTGGACGATCAGCTCGAAGCCGTCCTCGCCGGTGTACCCGGTCCGGCTGACCGAGGCGTCGGTTCCCAGCACCAGGCCGGAGGTGTGGCTGTAGTACTTCTGCTCGCCCAGCGGGGGGCCGTCGAAGACGCTCCGCACCGTCGACAGCGCGTTGGGCCCCTGCACGGCGATCATGCAGGTGTCCAGGGTCGAGTCGGCCAGCTCGGCGTCGGCGCCGTCGCGGTGGGCCTCGAACTGCTCCACGACCCGCTGGCGGTTGGAGGCGTTGCAGACCAGGCCGTAGCCGTCGCCGTCGGTCAGGTGGTAGACGAGCACGTCGTCGATCACCCCGCCGTCCTCGTTGCAGACGAGGCTGTACTGGATCCGCCCCGGGGGGAGCTTCGAGACGTCGTTGGTCGTCACCCGCTGCAGCCAGGTCAGGGCGTCGGGGCCGTCGAATCGGAGCCGGCCCATGTGGCCGATGTCGAACAGCCCGGCGCGCTTGCGGACCGCCTCGTGCTCCTCGACGATGGTCGAGTACTGCACCGGCATCGACCAGCCGCCGAACTCGACGAGCCTCCCGCCGTGCGCCTTGTGCCAGTCGTACAGGGGGGTCTTCAGCAGCTCAGCCGTCGACATCGGATCCTCATATTCGGTTCACAGCTCGTCCAGGATCAATGGGCACGGGCTCGGGGCGTGCCGCATGACGCCTCGGGGCCCCGCCCGGGGCGATTCTAGCGGGTCCAACCGCCGCTCGACAACGCCTTTCGGCCGATCCCCTGGCCCGTCCCGACCCTCGCCCCCGTCCCCGGGGAGCGGGTGGCCGGAGGCCGGTTGGGGGGATCGGACGACCCGCAAGGCGTTGGGGTCACGCGAAGACCCCTCACCCCGGCCCTCTCCCCGCTCGCGGGGAGAGGGGGACCGACTCCGACCCTCGCCCCCGCTTGCGGGGGCGAGGGTGGGCGAAGCCCGGGTGAGGGGGCCCGGTCGATTCAACGGGCTTGATGTCCCGTCCACCGCCCCCCTCACCGCTCGCGGAGGGGGTGGGACGGGCCTCCCCCTCCGGCCCGCGGCCGTCGGGCGAGGCTCGGAAATCAAGGGATGCTCAAAGATCGCCGAGATCGATTTGCTCCATCCCGGCGGGGGTCAGCAGGGCCCGGAGGATCGTCCGCTCCACCGACTCGGGGAGGAACCGGACCGAGCCGTCGAAGAACAGGGCGTTCGCCCCCCCCGGGTGGAACGAGCCGAGCGGTAGGGGAACGTCCCCGGCCTCGGCCGGCAGCGGCAGGCCGCCGGGCTGGGTCCAGGTGGCCCCCTGGTCCGACTCGAAGACGGCGACCGTCATGGTCGTCCCGTCGAGGATGTCCCGGAGCCGGATCCCGTCCGGCCCCGGGAACGAGGCGCCGGGGCCCTCGGCGATCCGGTAGCCGGTGCGGCCGGGCTCCGGGTCGGGGCGGCTCGGGCAGGAGAAGGCCCGGGGCATCCGGTCGACCAGCGTCCGGTTGTGCTCGCTGTCCCAGGGCTCGTCCAGGCGGAACTCGGCGTAGAGGTCCTGCTCCTCCAGGTACGGCAGCAGGGCCACCCGCCAGCTCAGCAGGGGATTGCCGTCGGAGTCGGTGATCGCCGCCGGGAACCGGCCGTTGGCCTCGTGGTAGTGGTGCATCGCGATGCCGATCTGCTTCAGGTTGTTGGTGCATTGCGCCCGTCGGGCCGCCTCCCGGGCCGACTGCACCGCCGGCAGCAGCAGGGCGATGGCCACGCCGGCCGAGGCGGGGGAGGCCACGCCGGGGACCGACTCCCGGGAGATGACGCTCAGCCCCTCGTCGTCCCGGGTCATGTAGGAGGCGCCGGGGAAGAGCAGCGCGCGGACGGTCTCGGCGTCGGGGACCTTCGATCGGTCCAGCTCGATGCCCAGCCCCACCACCTCCTGCCCCTGCTCGCGCTGGGAGGCCCGGGCCATGGCGTCGAAGGAGTCGACCATCTGAGGCAGGCCGGCGATCAGCCCGGGGACCGTCTCCCTCGGGTCGGAGACGCTCAGCCAGATCATGTCGTCGGGCAGCGTCCGGCCCATCGGCTCGAAGGCGCCGGTCGGGACCCACTCCCCGCCGGCCGACTTCGCCAGCTCGGGGGTGGAGGCGAAGACGAAGTTCGACCGGCCCACGACCATCGTCGGCGCGAAGCCCTCGATCGCCCCCGGCGGCAGCATCCCGGGCGGGATCTCCAGCGAGTAGACCGGGAACTGGCCCCCCTGCTTCGTGATCTTCGGCCCCCCCTCGCCCATGCCGGCCAGCGCCTGGTTGACGATCGTGACCAGCCGGTCGATCGCCGGGGCGAAGGCCTCCCGGTCCCGGATCTCGGCGATGAAGGTCAGGGAGCCGAGCACGGCCATCTGGCCGGCGAGCATCGAGCGGACCAGATCCCCCCCGGCCTCGTCGGGGATGGCGTCGGGCGGGATCACGGCGGAGAGGTCGAACTTCGCCCCCTGCTCGGGCCTCAGGTGCACCGCCATCCTCGGCCCGAGTTGCCCGAGCACCTGCGCCCTCAGGTCGACGCCGAGCTGCTGCGAAAGCGCCCGCTCGGCCTGCTCCGCCTGGGCCCCGGCCTGCGGGTCGACCTGCGTGACGGACTCGATCACCGTGTCGAGGATCGCCTCCAGATCCAGCGACATCGCCGTGAAGGTGGTCAGGTCGGCCGGCATCGGCGGCAGGTCGCCGAGGCCGAAGGTCGGCTGGTCGATCAGCCGGAGCAGCCCCCGGCGCGGGCTCGGGGCCACCACCCTCAGCTCGCTCCGGATCGCCTCGCCCTGGAAGCCCCAGAGCAGCTCCACCCGCTCCACGCCGTCCAGGCCCAGCGCCTTCGCCTCCTCGGGCAGCTCGGGCAGGCCCTCGAAGTCGAGGAACCCCCGGACCACGGGCACGAACCCCTCGGCCTCGGTGCCGAGGCCCGCCAGCCCCTCGGACCCCTCGGCCGAGGGCGCCCCGCCGTCGAGGGCGGCGATCACCGCGTCGACGGCGCCGGTCAGCACCAGGTCCTCCCCCTCGACCCAGAAGCCGATCCCCTCCTCCGGGTCGATCGTGACCGACCGGCCGGCCCGCTCTTCGGCCCGGCCTTCCAGCTCCGGGGAGTTGCGGATCTCCTCCAGCACCCGGGCGACGATCGGGTCGGCGTCGGGGGCGGCCACCCCCCGGAGGACGGCGACGAACTCCAGCCCCTCGGGGGGCCCGGCCCCCTCGAGGGCGTCGTCGGGGATCTCCCCCATCAGGGCGATCATCCCCCCCCGCCTCGCCAGGTACTCGATGCCGGAGATGATCTCCCCCGGGGAGACCTCCCGGTCGCCGAGCTTCGGCGGCTCCTCCTCCGACGCGATGCCCGCCTCGATCCCCTGCCGGAGCAGGCCTTCCAGCAGCGAGCCGAGCCCCGTCTCGTTCAGCAGCCGGTAGCCCGCCGTCCCCTCCCAGGCGGCCCGCTCGGCGTCGAGCCCCCGGAACTCGACGAGCAGGAACAGGTCCTCGGCCGGGGCGTACCGGGCCAGGGAGCCCTCCTCGCCTTGCGCGGCCGCCGCGCCGGCCGTCCCGGAGCAGAGCCCGATCAGCGCGGCCAGGCCCGGGGCGATCGCGCGTCGGGCCGTCTCGGGGGCAAAGGGGACGCGGGTGGTCATGAAGGTCTCCTCCAGGGGAAGGGTCGGGGATGCCGGGGAGGGGCCGGGGGCCCTCCGGTCGGGGTAAGCCTAGGACGGCGGCCGAGGGCATGTCAACGGATCGATGCATCCGACAATCGGGGCGGTATGGGAGTGCGGAGGGGGGGCGGTTCGGGTAGGATCCGGGCGACGCGGGCCCGGACGGCTCGATCGGCGGCGGGGTCGCAATCGGGCCCCCGCCGCGCGGAGATCGGGCCCGGCCCCACACCCTCCCGAACCCACCCCGCGGATGGGCATCGCCGAATTCTTCGTCGTCGCCGGCCTGCTGCTGGCCAACGCCTTCTTCGTGGCCGCCGAGTTCGCCCTGGTCAAGGTCCGCTCCAGCCAGATCGACGAGCTGGTCGAGCGGGGCAACTGGGCGGCCAAGATCACCGGCAAGCTGCTGGACCACCTCGACGCCTACCTCTCGGCCTCGCAGTTCGGCATCACGCTGGCGAGCCTGGGCCTGGGCTTCGTCATCGAGCGGTCGGTCGAGCCGGGCATCGAGGCCGCCCTGCACGCCTTCGGCCTGCCCGAGACGGCGCTGGAGGTCAACGGCCGGATGTTGCCGGTGATCCCGGCCTTCGCCTTCCTGCTCGTCACCTTCCTGCACATCTCCCTGGGCGAGCTGGTGCCCAAGAGCCTGGCGATCCGGGCGGCCAGGCCGGTGGCGCTGGTCACGGCGCCGCCGATGATGGCCTTCTATTACCTGTTCTTCCCGGTCATCTGGCTGCTCAACGCCTTCAGCGACCTGATCCTCCGGCTGGCCGGCATCGGGGTGCTGGACCACGCCGCGGTGGCCCACACCGAGGAGGAGCTGCGGCACATCGTCTCGGAGAGCGTGCAGGGCGGCCACCTCAGCCGGGCCGAGCGGGTGATGATCGAGAACGTCCTGAACCTGGAGGAGAAGACCGCCCGACGGGTGATGGTCCCCCGCCCGGACGTCGTCTACCTGAGCCTCAACCGCCCGGTCGACGAGAACCTCCGGATCGCCCGGCGGGCCGGCCACACCCGGTTCCCGCTCTGCGAGGACGACCTGACCAGCGTCGTCGGCATGGTCCACGTCAAGGACCTCTTCCGCTCCGGGGGCTCCGACGTCGGCCGCCCCGACCTCCGCAAGATCGCCCGGGAGATCCCCTTCCTGCCCGAGTCGCTGCGGCTCGACGCCCTGCTGCTGGAGTTCCGGACCAACCGGGTCCACCTGGCGATGCTGCTGGACGAGTACGGCGACGTGGCCGGCATGGTCACCCTGGAGAACGTGCTGGAGGAGCTGGTCGGCCCCATCCAGGACGAGTTCGACCGCGAGACGCCCCAGGTCGTCCCCCTGGGCGACGGCGCCTTCGACGTGGACGCGAGCTGCCCGGTCGACGTGCTGGCCGAGATGACCGGGGTGACCATGCCCGAGGAGGTCGACTCCGACACCACCGGCGGCCTGGTGGTCGAGCAGCTCGGCCGGCTGGCGCTGCCCGGCGACGAGGTGATCGTCGGCCGCCACCGCCTGCTCGTCACCCAGGCCGACCCGAACCGCATCCGGCGCGTCCGGGTCGAGCCCGCCGCCGGCGGCCGCCTCGCCGCCGACGGCGACCCGCCCGGCGACCGGCAGGGCGACCGCCCCGAGCCCGACCGCGCCGAGGGCCCCCCCTGATCGCCCGCGACTCGACGCCTCGGATCGCACCGGACCGGACCGATCCACCGACGCCCCGCCCCCCCGATCAGGAACCCTCGCGTCCCATGGACTCCCCGACCCCAGCCGAGCCGCCCCCCCCGACGAGGCCGACGCGGCGGGCCTACGTCGAGCTGTTCCTGATCAGCTTCGCGGCCCTGTTCCTGGAGCTGGCCTGCATCCGCTGGTTCGGCGCCACGGTCGCCTTCCTGACCTTCTTCACGAACCTCGTGCTCATGGCCTGCTTCCTCGGCCTGTCGGTCGGGCTGCTGGCCTCGTCGTCGCCGAGGGACTACAGTCGGCTGACGCTGCCCGTGGGCCTGGCCGGGGCGTTGCTCGCCCGATGGCTGCTCCGGGCCCACCGGTCGGGGGGGGCGTTGATGGTCGAGGTCGGCGGCCGGGGGTCGCCGCAGCAGGTCTACTTCGGCACCGAGTACCTGGTGCGCGACCCCTTCGCCTGGAATGTGCCGATCGAGGCGATGGCCGGGTTCTTCTTCGTGCTGATCGCGGTGATGTTCGTCGGCATCGGCCAGATCATGGGCCGCCGGTTCAACGCCATCCCCGACCGGGTCCGGGCCTACTCGGCCGACGTGGGGGGCAGCCTGGCCGGGATCGCCGCCTTCGGGCTGGCCTCGAGGTACGAGACCACCCCCCTGCTCTGGTTCGCCGTCGGCGCCGGGCTCTTCGCCATGCTGCTGCGGAGGAGGTCGGCGGTGCAGGTCGGCTGCCTCGTGGGCCTGATCTACGTGGCCGCCCTCTCGGCCTTCGACCCGGGGGCGGGGACGGCGAGGCAGATCCTGTGGTCGCCCTACTACAAGGTCGAGTACGACCCGGGCCCGAAGCTGATCGAGACGAACAACATCGGCCACCAGCAGATGGTCGACGTGGAGCAGACCGGCCGGGCCTACCACCTCCCCCACCTCCTGAATCGGGCCGGCGGCGGATCGACGTTCAAGGACGTGCTGATCATCGGCGCCGGCTCGGGCAACGACGTGGCCGCCGCCCTGCTCGCCGGGGCCGAGCACGTCGACGCCGTCGAGATCGACCCGACGCTCCAGCGCCTCGGCCGACGCGACCACCCCAACCGCCCCTACGACGACCCCCGGGTCACCGTCCACCTCACCGACGGCCGGGGCTTCCTCCGGACGACGCAGAAGAAGTACGACCTGATCATCTATGCCCTCGTCGATTCCCTGGTCCTGCACTCCGGCTACTCCAGCCTCCGGCTGGAGAGCTTCCTGTTCACCGACCAGGCCATGCGGGACGTCCGGGCCCGCCTGAAGCCCGGCGGCGTCTTCGCGGCCTACAACTACTACCGGCAGGGCTGGGTGGTGGGGCGGATCGACCTGATGATCGCCGACGCCTTCGGCGCCCGCCCGGTCGTCTTCTCGCTCCCCCCCCAGGACGAGATCCGCCCGACCGAGTCGCAGACCAACCACATCACCTTCCTCATGGCCTCCGGCGGGCCGAACCCCGCCCTCGAATCCGCCCGGGACCGCTTCGCCGGGGGGGAGGTGCTCCGGACCGGCCAGGACCCCGAGGCCGGGGGTTGGGACGCCTCCTTCCTCCCCCGGGGCGAGGCCCCCGGGGACGCCCTCCGACCCGCCCGGGTCGACACCGGGGGGATCGAGCACCTCCCCGGGGACTCCTGGCCGTTCCTCTACCTCAGGGACCGGGGCATCCCGGCGTTGAACCTCCGGGGCATGGCGATCGTGGCGGTGCTGTCGCTGGCGCTGCTGGTCGGCTTCTCCCCGGGCCGCCGGATCCGGCCCGACGCCCAGATGTTCTTCCTCGGGGCGGGCTTCATGCTGCTGGAGACCAAGGGGGTCGTCCACATGGCCCTGCTCTTCGGCGCGACCTGGGCGGTGAACTCGATCGTCTTCGGGGCGATCCTGGTGATGATCCTGCTGGCGAACCTGTTCGTCGTGCTGGCGCGGCCGTCGCGGCAGTGGCCGTACTACGCGGGCCTGGTCCTCGCCCTGCTGGCCAACGTGCTGGTGCCGCTGGAGACGTACCTGGCCCTGCCGGGGGCGGTTCGCGTCGTGGTCTCCTGCGCCGTAGTGTTCCTGCCGGTGCTGTTCGCGGGGATGGTCTTCGCGATGGCCTTCCGGGACCGGGACCGCCCGGACCTCGCCCTGGGGGCGAACATCGCCGGGGTGGTGGTGGGCGGCCTGAGCGAGAACCTGTCGCTGGCGATGGGGTTCACGAACCTGCTCTGGGTGGCGGTGGGCTTCTACCTGCTCTCGGCCCTGCTCCGGGGCGGCCGGGGGGCCGTCGCCGGCCCCTGACCACGCGGTGGCGGTCCCTTTGGGGGGGCGGATAGGCTGGGAGGCGATCGCGTCCGAGGACCCCATCGCCCCCCAGCCCGAGCCGAGCCCGCCATGTCGTCCTCCTACTACAAGCCCGAAGACCTCCCGCGATTCCCCGAGATCGGCGAGGGGGCCCCCGCCCTCTGGGAGAAATTCAACCAGTGGTACGGGGCCGTCTTCGAGGAGGGCGCCCTCTCGGCCCGGGAGAAGGCGCTGATCGCCCTGGCCGTGGCCCACTCGGAACAGTGCCCGTACTGCATCGACGCCTACACCAGGAGCTGCCTGGAGCGGGGCTCCAACCTGGAGCAGATGACCGAGGCCGTCCAGGTCGCCGCCGCCCTGAGGGCGGGGATCACGCTGGTCCACGGGGTCCAGATGAAGGACGTTCATGACAAGCTCTCCATGTGATCGCCCCCGGGCCGACGGCGGCCGGGGGCGGTCGCGGCCGCCGACGCCGACGCCGACGCCGAGGACCCGACGCCCATGAGACGCATCCGACACGGCGAGGACCGCCTCGCCCCCGCCTACGCCTCCCGGGACTTCTCCCGGCCCGTCCCCCGGGACCGCATCCCCGACCGGGGGATGCCCGCCGACGTCGCCCACCAGATGATCCGGGACGAGCTGCAGCTCGACGGCAACCCCGCCCTGAACCTGGCGAGCTTCGTCACCACCTGGATGGAGCCGGAGGCCGACGCGCTGGCCGCCGAGGCCCTGAACAAGAACCTGATCGACCAGGACGAGTACCCCCGGACCGACGAGATCCACCGCCGGGTGGTCAGCATGGTCGGCCGCCTCTTCCACGCCCCCGAGGCCGAGACGCCCGTCGGCTCCTGCACCGTGGGCTCGTCCGAGGCGATCATGCTCGGCATGCTCGCCCACAAGTTCGCCTGGCGGAACCGCCGCAAGGCCGCCGGGCTGCCCGCCGACCGGCCCAACGTCGTCTTCGGCGCCGACGTCCACACGTGCTGGGAGAAGTTCGCCCTCTACTTCGACGTGGAGGCCCGCATCGCCCCGCTGTCGGCCGACTGCCACATCCTCACCCCCGAGGCGGTCGAGGCCCGGGTGGACGAGAACACGATCGGGGTCGGCTGCGTCCTGGGGACCACCTTCACCGGCCAGGTGGACAAGATCGCCGAGATCGACGCCCTGCTCGACCGCGTCCAGGCCGAGAAGGGCTGGGACATCCCGATCCACGTCGACGCCGCCAGCGGCGGCTTCGTCGTCCCGTTCCACGACCCCGGCTTCGCCTGGGACTTCCGCCTGGGGCGGGTCCGGTCCATCAACGTATCGAACCACAAGTACGGGCTTGTGTACCCCGGCATCGGCACCGTGGTCTTCCGGGACGCCTCCTGCCTGCCCGACGAGCTGGTCTTCAAGATCAGCTACCTCGGCGGCGAGATGAGCAACTACAGCCTGAACTTCTCCAAGGCGAGCAACCAGGTGCTGCTCCAGTACTACAACTTCCTCCGGCTCGGCCACGAGGGATATGCCCGGATCCTCGGCAACGTGATGGAGAACGCCCGGTACCTGGAGGACCGGCTCGACCGCCTCGGCCGGTTCCGTCGCCTGAGCGACGCGAAGTCGATCCCGATCATCGCCCTCACCCTGGCCGACCCGGACGAGCCCCCCGAGACGCTCGACCTGGTCTCGCAGATCCTCCGGGAATCCGGCTGGATCGTCCCGGCCTACCCGCTGCCGCCCGACGCCCAGCAGATCCGGGTGCTCCGCGCCGTGGTCCGGGAGAACTTCAGCCGGGACCTCGCCGAGCTGTTCGCCGACGACGTGGAGGCCGCCCTCGCCCGGGTCGACCGCCTCCGCCCCCCGCACCCCTCGGAGCCGCCGACCGGCCGGGTGCAGGGCGTCTGCTGACCCGCTCGGGCCGATCGCGCCGCGGCCGGGGAGGCGGAGTCTGGTACGATGGGAGCCCGCCGCGATCGACCAGCCCGGGCCCGAGCCCCTCGACCGACCGACCAGCCCCGAGCGCGACATGCCCCGATCCCTCCTCGGCCAGGGGCACCCCCTGGCCGCCCTCGACGAGCAACTCCGGGTCCTCCGCCCGTCCGGCCGGTTCCGGCCGTTCGAGCGGTCGCTCGGCTCGCACGGGCTCGACCCGCTGACCGCCACCGGCATCGGGGTCCTGCAGCTCAACCTGGGCAAGATGTGCAACCAGACGTGCAAGCACTGCCACGTCGACGCCGGGCCCGACCGCACCGAGATCATGACCCGGGAGACGATGGAGCACTGCCTCCGGGCCCTGGGATCGACCGACATCCCCCGGGTGGACCTGACCGGGGGCGCCCCGGAGCTGAACCCGCACTTCCGCTGGCTGGTCGAACGGATCCGGGACCTCGGCCGGTCGGTGATGGACCGCTGCAACCTGACGATCCTCATGGTCCCCCGCTTCCGGGACCTCCCCGAGTTCCTGGCTGGGCATCGGGTCGAGGTCGTCGCCTCGCTCCCCTACTTCCTCGCCCGGAACACCGACGCCCAGCGCGGGGTCGGCGTCTTCGAGGACTCGATCGCCGCCATCCGCCTCCTCAACGGCCTCGGATACGGCGTCGAGGGCTCCGGCCTGACCCTGAACCTCGTCTCCAACCCCACCGGCGCCTTCCTGCCGCCGAGGCAGGGATCGATCGAGGCCGACTTCCGGCGCGAGCTGAAGGCTCGATACGACGTGGTGTTCAACCACCTGTATGTCATCACCAACATGCCGATCAACCGCTTCCTCGAATTCCTCCTCCGCACCGGGCAGTACGAGGCTTACATGGACCGCCTCGTCTCGGCCTACAACCCCGTCGCCGCCGAGGCGGTGATGTGCCGGACCACGCTCTCCGTCGGCTGGGACGGCCGCCTCTACGACTGCGACTTCAACCAGCAGCTCGACCTGACCACCGGCCCCGGACTGCCCCGCCACGTCGCCGAGTTCGACGCCGAGGCCCTCGCCCGACGGCCGATCGTCACCGGCCTGCACTGCTACGGCTGCACCGCCGGCGCCGGCTCCAGCTGCGGGGGCGAGGTCGCCCGCTGAGGCGCCGGGGTCGGGGCCGAGGGAGACGAGACTGCAGCGCGGCGGCTGGCCCGGGGTCGGCCGTTCGGCTATGCTCGGCGGTCCGGGTCCCCGATCGAGCGGGGCCGGCTCGGTCGTCTCGGCAGTCGGTCAGTCGGTCGGGGGAGGTGCGTCGTGCTGGAGAAGCTCAGGGGGGTGACGGAACACCCGTACTTCAACATCCTGGCGGCGCTGGGCCTGGTCCTCACCAGCATCGGCGAGGTGAGCGAGTCGTTCGAGTCGGAGTGGGAGCGGATCGAGATCGGCGTCCACCACGGCATCTTCCTGTACGGCGTGCTCAGCCTCGTGAAGGCGATCCCCGACGTGGCCGAGGCGACCAGGCGGATGCACGAGGCGCGGGAGGCGCGGGGGAAGCCCCCGGGAGGCGGGGCCTGATCCCGCCCCCGCCGTCCCCGTCGGCCCGGATCGCCCGCCGGACGCCCGATCACTCGGGAGGGTCGGCGGGCAGGTCGTCGAGGACGGGGAGGCCCGGCGGATAGGGGCCGTCGGCGGGGTCGAAGGGGCCGCAGAGCCCCTCGGCGTCGCAGGCCCGGCAGGCGGCCAGGTCGGCCCGGCTCACGTCGGGGTACCACCGCATCAGCTCGTCGTCGGACTTGCCGTCGCCGAACCAGGCGGCCACGGCCTCCACCTCCCGACCGGTCCGGAGCAGGATCGGCCACTCCTCGCTGATGCCCCGCACCAGGGCGATGTGCCGCCGCCAGTGGGCCGACGCCTCGGCGATCTCCTCGGGGGTCGACTCGGGCACCGGGGCGGGCTCGGGCTCGGGCTTCGGCACCGGCGCCGGCCCGGCGACGCCCGGGGAGGCGGAGGAGGCGCGGGCGGGCTTGGCGGCGGGGGCCCGGGAGGGGCGTTCGAGGTGGCGGGCGAGCTCCTTCGCGGCGGCCCGGGCGTTGCGTTCGGCGAGGGCCTGGAAGCGGCACCAGTCGGAGCTGGGCAGCGCGTCCTCGGGCTCGAGCCGGGCGGCGCGTCGGAGGCGTTCGACGGCCATCACGAGCAACTCGGCGAGGAGCCGGCCGATCAGGTCGGTCGGGTCGAGGCACGCGAACAGCTCGGCGCAGAAGGCGGCGAACTGATTGCCGGTGGCGTCCCGGAGCATCAGGACGCTGATCGACGGCACCGGCACCGACGGCCCGATCGGCCGGAGGGCGTCGGGGGCCGCATCGACCGGGGCGACCGGCTGGGCATGGTCCGGGTGCGACTGCGACTGCGATTGCGACTTGCCGGGGCGGGGGCGACTCATTGGGGGCGACTCGTGGCCGGGGGCCGGTCGGGCGTGGGACGATCGGTCGGGCGCGAGGGAGTCGCTCCTCGCTCGGCCCGGGTGGGGTCGCCGATTCCGGTCGGCCGTCGATCCTCCCCCCGGTCCCGGCTCCGACGCCGATCGGGGGACGCTCCGCGATTCGAGTGGGATCCGAATCGCTCCCTCGCCGTCGCGACGGCCCGGGCCCGGCGATCATCCGCCGGGCCCGCGCCCGCTTCCTATCCAATACTGTCGTGAAAATCGGCAGGTTTACTCACAAAAAGTTCCCGGGCGATCGGGAAGGGAGGGCGATGGGCGGACGACAGAGGCGAGGCGCGGAGCCGGTCGAGGCCGGCCACCATCGTCCTGGCCCATCCGCCCGACCGATGGACGGATCGGTTCCCTCCCCCTCTCCCCTCCAGCGGGGAGAGGGCTGGGGTGAGGGGCCTTCGATGGATCGCCACGCCCTGCGCGTCGCCCGATCCCCCCTCACCCGGGCTGCGCCCACCCTCTCCCCCGCAGACGGGGGCGAGGGTCGGAATATCTCCCCCTCTCCCCGCTCGCGGGGAGAGGGCCGGGGTGAGGGGTCGGCGTCGGGGACGCGGAGCCTGGTGACATGTCCGATCCCTCCTCACCCGGGCTGCGCCCACCCTCTCCCCCGAGGACGGGGGCGAGGGTCGGAGACGACTGCACTCGTCGGGGATCGTCCCGGATGGACCGCCTATCGGTAGAGCACCCCCACGCGCCTCCGGTAGTCGTCGTAGGTCTGCTCGAACAGCTCCCGGGCCCGATCGGCGCCGACGTGGCAGGAGGCGGTGAGGACCTTCGGCGGCCGGCCGGCGGCGGTGAGCAGGCGGGCGACCTCGGCCTTGATCAGGTTGATGATCGTGCAGCCGCTGACCGAGGAGATGGGCGAGACCGGCGTCGGGAGGCCCTCGATCCAGACGGCGGAGTCGCCGGCGGGGGCCTTCTGGTCGAGGACGAGGTCGGCCACCTCGTGCAGCTTCTCGCCGGACGAATGCCGGGACGTGGAGGCCTCGCTGTGCGCCACCGAGGTCAGGGCCACCACCGCCATGCCCAGGCGCCTCGCCTCCAGGGCCACGTCGATCGTCACGGCGTTGCAGCCGCTGGTGGAGATGGCGAGCAGGCAGTCGCGCGGATCCGTGACGAAGTTCCGCCAGAGGACCGGGCCGAAGCCCTGGACGTTCTCCAGGAACATCGCCTGCCGCTGGCCGTTGGCGCCGACCACGGGGTTGTGGAAGGTCATCGACAGCTCGACGATCGGGTGGAAGCCCGGGAACGAGCCGTAGCGCGGGAACAGCTCCTCGACGGCCATCCGGGAGTGGCCGGTGCCGAAGACGTGCACGAGGCGGTCGGCCAGGATGGCGTCGGCGAACCGCCGGGCGGCCTCCCGGATCGGCCCGAGCTGGGTGGCCTCGATCGCGTCCAGGGCCGACCGGGCGGCGTCGAGGTACTGGGAGAGGGGGTCTCGGGGGGATTCGCTCATCGGTTCATCCGTCCGTTCCGTCATCGCTCGGGTGCTGCCCCTCGGAGACGCACCAGCCGCCGTCGACGGCCAGCACCACGCCGGTGACGAACCGGGAGGCCGGCTCGCAGAGGTAGAGGATCGCCTCGGCCACGTCGTCGGGGGTGCCCGGGGCCCCGGCGATCGGCTGCTTGGTGGCGAGGTAGGCCCGGATGGCCGGGTCCTGGCAGGCCCGGGCCGACATCGGCGTCTCGACCAGCGCGGGGGCCACGGCGTTGAACCGGATCCGGTCGGCGGCGTACCGGCTGGCGGCCTGAAGGGTCATGGCGTGCACGGCCGCCTTGCTCGCGGCGTAGGCGTAGGTGCCGAAGAACTCGGGGGAGAAGGACCAGGCGGTGACCGAGCCGAGGTTGAGGACGGTGCCCCTCAGGCCGACCTCGTCGGGACCCTGCGCGAGCATCCGACGGGCCGCCTCCCGGTTGGTGAGGAAGACGCCCCGGGCGTTGACGCCCATCACGGCGTCCCAGCCGGCTTCGGAGCACTCGTGCAGCGGCCCATCGCCATATCGGCGTCCGCTGATCCCCGCCACGTGCACCAGCACGTCGAGCCGGCCGCCGAGGCGGTCGATCGCGCGGTCGAACAGCGAGGAGACGGCGTCTCCGTCCGAGGTCTCGGCCTCCTCTGCCCAGGCCGGGCCGAGGGGGGCGAGGTGTCCCCGGGCGGCCCGGACCTCGTCGCCCGTCCGGCCCGAGACGACCACGCGGGCCCCCTCGGCCAGGAACCGGGAGGCGGTGGCCAGGCCGATGCCGCCGGTGCCGCCGACGATCAGGCAGGAGCGGCCGTCGAGTCGATTAGCGGCGTTCACGGCGATCCCACCACATCGGGTAGCGTCTTCCGGCGACGAAATCGCAAAATCGACACCCGCATGAACGATTGACGGGTTCGAATCGGAGCCAGGCGAGGCGTGACCGGGCCGCCTCGTTGTATGAGGCGACCAAGGAGAGGTGCCGGTCGAGAAGGCTGGCGTAGGCGCCCCGAGGATCGTCACCGGGGTCGACTCCCATGGCCCGGAGCAATGCAGCCAATTCGTCCAGTCCGGGGTCGATCGTCGGATCGGCCTCCGACCTGCGGGCCCGGGTATCGAGCTTCAGGATCTCGAGCCGCATTCGCTGGCAATCGATCTCGTAATTGATCGAACTCATCCTGAAGAAGTGGCGCCGCACGGCCGCGGTGCGATACCCCGCGAGGAGGAGGGCGATGACGGCGATGATCGCCATGATCGTGACCACGCGCCAGCGGAGGAGTCGTCGCATCGGATCGCCTCCCGACCCATCGGACTGATCCGGGCGACGGTTCAGGCGAAGCCGAAGCCGCTGCCGCGGTCCTTGTGGTCGCGTTCGAGCAGGATCAGGACGTAGGGCGTCACCGAGCTTTCGCTGTGGAAGGGCGTCTCCCGGACCGGCTTCCAGCCGTCGGCCAGCAGCGAGGGGAGGCCGGGGCCCCGCTCGGTGGCATTGTCGCGGACGAGCCAGCTGACGCCGTTGTAGTCGAGGATGACGTACTGGAATTCCCGGGGGTCGTTCATGGGACTTTCTCAACAATTTGACATAGCATCGATCGATCGGTGCGGCGTCTCGGCGGCAGGACACGTCCTCCGTGCGGCCTGCCGGCTCGACCCAGGCCCCTTGCTGGCCCCCGGGCAGCCGTCCGGGGTTTGGGGCGCAAATCCGACCCCCTCTCTCCGCCTGCGGGGAGAGGGTCGGGATGAGGGGTCTTCGAGCGACCTCCTGGCCTTGCGAACCGTCCGAGCCCCCCTCACCCGGGCTTCGCCCGCCCTCTCCCCCGCGCGGGGGAGCGGGTCGGAGTCGGGCACCTCGGGCCCGTCGGGCGACCGGGGCGGGTCAGTCGGCCACCTGGAAGATGGCCTCGATCTCGACGGCGATGTTCCCCGGCAGGGCGTTGGTGCCGACGGCGCTCCGGGTGCCGACGCCGAGGTCGCCGAAGACCTCCTTCATCAGGTCGGAGTAGCCGTTGATGACCTGCGGCTGCTGGGCGAACTCGGCGGTGCAGTTGACCAGGCCGAGCGACTTGACCAGCCGCGTCACCTTGTCGAGCGAGCCGAGGTGCGACTTCAACGTGGCCAGGATCGCCAGGCCGACCTGCCGGGCGGCGGCCCTGCCGGCCTCCAGGTCCAGCTCGGCGCCGACCTTGCCGGTGATCAGCGTCCCGTCGGCCTTGAGCGGGCCGTGCCCCGAGACGTACAGCAGGTCCCCCTGCCGGAGGGCGGTCACGTACGTGGCGACCGGCTTGGGGGCGGGGGGCAGCTCCAGCTTCAGTTCCTGGATCCGGGCGTCGGCTCCCATGGTCGTTCGGTCCCTCGGGTCGGGGGCTTCGGTGGGGGTCTTCGATCGAGACCACCGAAGCTACCGGCGAGGCCCCCGCAAATCAACCGGCCGAGCGCCCGGGGGGACCGCCCTCGCGCCGCCCGCTATCGGCGATCGGGCCGGTTGGCGTTGAAGAGGAGGTAGCGCCCGTCGGGGGAGAAGGAAAGTCCGCCGAGCAGGTCTCGATGGCCCTGGTCCTGCACCGGGACGGCCCGGTCGGGCCGGTCGGGCGACAGTCGGTAGAGGTTCCGGAGGTCGCCCCGGTCCCCCGGCGTCGACCCCTCCACGCCGACGAAGAGGTATTCCTCCATCGAAGCCCGCTTCAGGGGCCATCGGGGGACGACGTCCTGATCGGGGCCACGCTCGCAGAGCACCCGGGTGATCTCGGCATGGGACGGGTTGGAGATGTCCAGCAGGACCAGCCGATCGTCGGCCGACGATTTGCCGGTGCTGATGGGGGCCACCAGCGTCCGCTCGTCGACCCAGCTCGGCCAGGAGACGAACTCGAACCCGGCGACCCGGACCACCTCCTCATGCCGGGTGGCGAGGTCCTTGATGCGGCTCGAGGTGGGGTCGGAGAAGTCGTGGATCAGGAGTTTTTCGCCCGAGGGGGACCAGTACGGGGCGCCGACGTCGGACACGCGGCGGCGGTCGCCGCCTTCGGCGTCCATCAGCCAGACGCCGGGATCGGGGCCGGAGCCGTGCCACTGGGCGAAGGCGATCAGGGTCCCGTCCGGGGAGTAATTGGGGCTGTCCCCCGGACCGAGCGGGGTCAGCGTCCGTCGGCCGTCCCGGGCCTCCAGGGCGAACATCTGGGAACGCCGATAGTTGAAGTCGGGGTTGGCGTGGAAGGCGATCCGGCGGCCGTCCGGGGACCAGTCGGGGATGACGGAGACGGCCAGCCCCGTGAGCGACTCGTCGGCGATCAACGTGACCTCGCCGGTCTCCAGATCACGCATGTAGATCTGCATCCGGGTGCGGCCGTCGGCCTCGCTCGGCTCGACCGGGCTGCGTCGCAGCGCCTGGGCGAGGCGGTCGGCCTCCTCGACCGGGTCGGGCAAGATGAGATTGAGGTCGGGGGCGGCCCGGATGGCGGCCCCCAGCTCCTCCTCTGGCTCGGGTTTCCGCCCCGCCCCGGCCCGGTCGGGGCGGTTGGCGTTGAAGAGGAGGTAACGGCCGTCGGGAGAGATGGAGAGGCCCCCCTTGCCGTCGTGACGGGTGGCGTCGACCGTCTCGGCCGGGGCGGGCGGGCCGGGCTCCCCGCGCAGCACCCGGTAGATGCCCCTCGTGTTCCCTTCTCCCACGCCGATGAAGAAGTAGTTCCCGGGGACTTCCCCGACCATGGGCCAGCGGGGCAGGAGATCCTGGCCCGGCCCCCGTTGCCAGAGGATCCGCTTGAGGGTCGCGTTCGGGGGGTCGTTCACGTCGAGCAGGACCAGCCGCTCGTCGCCGGCGGCCCGGGAGGTGTTGAGGGTCGCCACCAGCGTCTCGTCGTCGGCCCAGCGCGGCCAGGAGATGAATTGCAGGCCCTCGACCTTGACCTCCAGCTCGCTGCCGCGCTCGAGGTTGAAGATGCGGATCGGGCCGGGTTCCGGCATGGGGTTGATCAGCAGCTTGCCCCCGCCGGGGGACCAGAACGGGGCCCCTCGGTCGGCGACCCGGCGGCGGTCCGAGCCGTCGGCGTCCATCACCCAGGCCCCGTTGACCGGGTTGGCGTCGGAATCGAACTCCTCCCAGCGGAGGAAGGCGATCCGGGTCCCGTCCGGGGACCAGGAGGGGCTGCTGCCCGCACCCAGCGAGGTGACGGCCGGCCGGCCGTCCGGGGCCTCCAGCACGAACAGCTCGGAGTCCGTCCACCGGAAGGTCTTGCCCGCGTGGAAGGCGATCCGGGTCCCGTCCGGGGACCAGACCGGGGAGAAGGAGTCGGGGTATCCGGTGAGCGGCTCGTCGGCGACGAGCGTGACCTCTCCTCCCCGGAGATCCTTCATATAAAGCTGCATCCGGTAATTCGGCTGCTGGCCCATCTGCCGGTCCTCGCTGGGCTGGGCCGGGTGGATCTTCAGGGCCTCGGCAAGGCGGTGGACTTCCTCGGCCGGGGTCGGCTCGGGCACGAGTTCTGAGTAGCCCAGGGGAGAGATCGGCACGCCCCGCCCGCGGCCGATCAGGGCCTCTTCCTCGCCCTCCCGGAGCCGCTCAACCAACTGGCGGTCGCGGCGATTGGCGTTGAAGAGGAGGTAGCGCCCGTCGGGGGAGAAGGCGAGTTCGCCGAGGTGGTCTTCCCGGGGTTCGGGCTGCATCGGGACGGCCAGGGGAGACTCGTCGGGTAAGAGGCGGTAGAGGTTCCGCAGATCCGGCTCCTGCACCACGCCGGCGAAGAAGAACTCGCCCGTCGAGGGGCGCATGGCCGGCCATCGCGGGACGACGTCCTGGTCCGGGCCCCGCTCCCAGAGCACCCGGACGACCTTTGAGTCGCTCGGGTCGGTCACGTCCAGCAGGACGAGCCGCTCGTCGTCCTTGTCCGCGCCGGTGTTCAGGGTCGCCACGACCGTGTCGGCATCGACCCAGCTCGGCCAGGAGATCATCTCGAATCCGTCGACCTGGATGATCTCCTCCTCCCCGGTCCTGAGGTCGTGGACCCGGGTCCGGGTCGGCTGCTCGGAGAAGGGATGGAGCATCAGCCGGGTGCCGTCGGGCGACCAGTAGGGGGAGCCGAAGTCGGCGACCCGGCGGCTGCCCGAGCCGTCGGACTGCATCAGCCAGGTGCCGGAGTCGGGGCCGGACCACTTGAGATAGGCGATGGTACGGCCGTCGGGGGAGAAGTTCGGGCTGCTGATCCCCTGATGCGCGAACGCGCGGACGACCGGCCAGCCGTCCTCGGCCTGGAGGAAAAGGATCTGGGAGCGGGACCCGTCGTTGTCCGGGGTCGCGTGGAAGGCGATCCGGGTCCCGTCGGGGGACCAGGTGGGCGTCGAGGTGCGGGTCAGCCCCCGGATCGGCTCGTCGGCGATGAGCGTCACCCGGTCCCCCTGGAGATCCCTCAGGTAAATCTGCATCCGGGTGCGGCCGTCGTCCTCGGTGGGCTCGGCCGGGAGGCGTTCCAGCGCCTCGGCGAGGCGTCGGGCCGCCGTCTCCGGGGAATCCGTCCCGGGCTCTTGCGGTTCGGTCGAGAAGCGGCCGGCCCCCCGAGGGGGGGCGAACCTCAGGCCCGGGTACAGGAGGTCCGACGCCATTCCTCGATCCATCGCGCCGTCGCCCGGCCGCCTCGTCTTCTCCCGGGGAATGGAGCTGCCCATCAACCCCGGGTTGGCCCGATACTCCTCCATGGTCGGGGGCCGGGCCGACATGGAGGAGATGACTTCATCGATCGGGTCCTGTCGCCCGACGGTCTCCGCCGTCTCCAGCCTCCCTTCACCTTCGCGACGGATGGAGAGGAGCGTGCGGTCCCCCCGGGTGATGGTGACGAGTTCCTCGCGGATGACTTCGCCGTCGCGGATCGCCTCGACGCTGTGCGGGCCGACGTCGAGCTTCAGCTCCTTCACCCCGGCGCCGGCGACGATCAGGTCCGAGCCGTCGAGGCGGATCGAGACGCCGGGGTCGTCGGTCTCGATGACGAGGACGCCGGAGGGGGTCTTCAGGCGGAGGACGACGGCGAGGGAGTCGGCGGCCTCCTGGGCGGCGGCCCGGACGTCGGAGTGGGCCAGCGAGGCGAGCAGGAGCACGCAGGCCGCGAGGGTGCCCAGGGCGGCGACTCGGCGTCTCCCGGGCCGTCGGGCGAGCCCGGCCGGGAGGGGGACCGTGGCGGGCTGCCGGACGTGGGCGAGGCAGCGGCCGAGCAGGTCGGCCACCTCGTCGGCCGACCGGTAGCGGTCGGCCGGGGCCTTGGCCTGGAGCCGGGAGACGATCGTGGCGAGCCAGGCGGGGATCTCGGGGTTGTGCGAGGCGATCGGCTCGGGGTCCTGCTCGCTGACGCGCCTCAGGGTCCCCAGGCTGGAGCTGCCCCGGAACGGGGCCCGGCCGGTGCAGAGGGCATACAGGACGCTGCCGAGGCTGAAGAGGTCGGTCCGGTGGTCGACCGGGTCGCCCCGGGCCTGCTCGGGGGACATGTATTGCGGGGTCCCGGCGACGACGCCCGTCTGGGTCATGGAGGCGTCGTCGACGGCCCGGGCGAGGCCGAAGTCGGTGAGCTTGACCCGCTCGACGCCGTCCTCCAGCAGCAGGTTGGCCGGCTTGATGTCGCGGTGGATCAGCCCCTGGGCGTGGGCGGCGGCCAGCCCCCGGGCGGCCTGGGAGCCGATCCGGAGGATCTCGGCCAGTTCGGGGGCCCGATCGCCGTCGACGAGGGCCTGGGCCGACCGGCCGTCGACGTACTCCATCACGAGATAGGGGATGCCCCTCGGGGTGGCGTCGACGGCGTGGATCGTCACCACATGCTCGTGGACGACCGCCGCGGCGGCCTTCGCCTCCCGGGCGAACCGGCGGCGGGCGGCGCCGGTGGCGGCCAGGGCGGGGGCGAGGATCTTGATCGCCACCGGGCGGTCGAGCGAGCGGTCGACCGCCTGGAAGACCACGCCCATCCCCCCCCGGCCGACCACCCGGAGCACGTCGTAGCGGCCGAGCCGGCCGAGGGCCTCAGGGGCGTCGGCCGGCTCGAGCAGGGCGACGGCCTCGGCCTCGGCGTCCCGGATCTCCAGCTCGGGGTCCGAGTCCGGCGCCGGGTCCCGGAGCAGGGCGAGGTCCTCCCAGAGGCCGCTGCGGGCCGAGAGGGCGTCGAGGGCCTTGCGGCAGGGCTCGCAGGCTTCGAGATGGTCGGCCAGCTCGGCCTGCTCGGCCTCGGGCAGGTCGCCGGAGAGCAGCAGGTTGAGGCGGCCGGGGTCGCCGTCGAGGGGGCAGGTCGGCATGGCGCGGTTCCTCGTCCTGGGTCGTCGGCGTCCTCGGCGGGCGGGGCGTCACATACGGAATCGCCTGAATCAATCACGTTCGGGTGGCCGGGGTCTCGTCCGCGAGACCCCGGTCCGTCGGGTGGCCGGGGTCTCGTCCGCGAGACCCCGGTCCGGTGGCCTCGGCGACCGGGGTCTCGTCCGCGAGACCCCAGCCACCCGAAGGCGTGTCTTCCAGGCAATGCGGTCTCACCCGTCCCCCTCGATGGCCTCGATCTCCCGACGGAGCCGGGCCATGACCCGGCTCCTCGCCACGTAGACCGCGCCGGGGCTGAGGCCCAGCGCCTCGGCCACGGCCCGGGCGTCCTGGCCCTCGACGCCGGTCCTCCAGAAGGCCTGCCAGGTGGCCCCCCGGACGGTGCCCCGGACGCGATCGGCCGCCAGGGCGAAGAGGCGACGGCGGTATTCGAGGTCGAAGAGGGCCGAGTCCTCGTCGGAGGAGGGCTGGGCGTGGAGCATCGCCACCATGTCGGTCCCCCCGGCCCCCGTGCCGGCCGGGTGCCGGCGTCGGGCGGCGATCAGGTTGACGATCAGGTTGCGGGAAATCCGGGAGAGCCAGGCCCGGAACGACCCCCGGGAGGGGTCCGGATCCCAGCGGTCGATCGCCCCGGCCACGGCCCGGAAGACGTCCTGGGCCAGGTCGTCGGCGTCGGTCTCCTGCAACCCGCTGCGCCGGGCCAGTCGGCGGACCAGCGGGCCGTACAGCTCCACGAACTCCTCCCACGCCCGGTCGTCCCGGGGTAACCCGAGGCGGACCAGCAGGCTCGGCCGGGTTTCTGGAGAGTCAGCCAAGGCCCAACGCCCTCCACCCGAGGGACACAACACGCCGCCCCTTTTCTTACACGCCGGCCCGGGGAATTGCGACGGATTCCCCGGACGACTGTCGGACGGACGACGATCGGCGACCGAATCGCCGGGCGTACGGCCGCCCGGCCGGTCGCCTGCGACGCCGGGGGACGGACCGTCATGCCGGCGATTCGGGCTCAGGCATCCCGGGCGGCGGGTTCCTCGGCGGGGACGGCGGCCCGGGGGAACTCGTCCGGGGGGTCGGCGGGCTTGCCCGAGGCCCGGATCGCCCAGGGGCAGAGGGCCAGGGCGAGGCCGCCGATGGCGGCGCCGAGCCAGTAGGGGGCGGCCGGGCCGAGGCGGCCGAGCAGCTCGTTGGAGGCCTGGTAGTTCACCAGCCGGGCGAGCGTCTGGGCCGAGAGCAAGGCGCCGAAGATCCGGCCCTGGCGGTCGGGGGGGACGCCCCGGGAGAGCAGCCCCGAGATCGTCGGCGCCGCCATCCCCTGGCCGAGGCCGACCAGCAGCACGGCCGCGGCCAGGCCGGCGACCTCGTCGGAGACGGCCAGCGCGGCCAGCCCCCCGGCCAGCAGGAGCAGCCCCGCGGGGATGAGCCGGGCCTCGCCGAACCGGGGGACGAGGCGGCGGATCAGCCCCCCCTGCATCAGGGCGCTGACCAGCCCCAGGCCCGCGAACCAGTAGGCCGCGATCCCGGCCGACCAGCCCATCCGACGCTCCAGGAACAGGCTGAAGGTCCCCTCCAGGCTGGCGAACGAGAGCACGAGCAGGGCCCCCAGCAGCACCAGGGGGCCGGCCCGGCGGTCCCCCAGGGCCCGGAAGACGCCCAGCCAGCTGGGGGCCCTCGCGGCGGCCCGGGAGGCGTCCGGCCCCCCCCGTTCCCCGGGGGGGCGGGATTCCGGCAGCCAGAAGATGGTCAGGATCCAGGCGGCCGTCGAGAACCCGGCGGCCACCAGGAAGGGCAGGCGGAGCTGCCAGGTCGGGCCGATCGGCAGCGAGACGAGCACGCCCCCCAGCAGCGGGCCGAGCACGAACCCCACGCCGAAGGCGGCGCCGATGAGCCCCAGCCCCCTGGAGCGCCCCTCCGGCTTCGTCACGTCGGCGATGTACGCCTGGGCCACCAGGATGTTCCCGCCGGAGAAGCCGTCGAGCATCCGGCCCAGCAGCATCAGGACGAAGGAGTCGCTCAGGCCGATCATCAGGAAGGAGGCCGTCGTGCCGACCTGGCTGATCAGCAGGATCGGCCGGCGGCCGTAGCGGTCGCTCAGGCGGCCGAGCACCGGCCCGGCGACGAGCTGGCAGAGCGGGAAGGCGGCGAGCAGGGCGCCGATCATCCGCTCGTCGAAGCCGTACAGCTCCGCATACCTCGGCAACAGCGGCATGACCAGCGAGAAGCCGAGCAGATCGACCAGGACGATCGAGACGATGACCAGCAGGGGCGACATCGGCGGGAGGCGCTCCGGGTGCGGCGGGTCCCCGCGGCGTCGGGCGCGGCGGGATCGAGGATCGGCGTCGAGGCCGGGTCCGGCTCGGGGGGGCGGGGCGACGGAGGCCGGGTCGGCGGGGCCGGGACCGAGGACGGGCGGACGCCGTCGGCCTCGGGACCGGGGGCCGTCGACCGGGGACCAGGGGCCGGGGATCGGCCCGGGACCTCGGGGACCCGACCGGTGGGGGCGACCTCGCCCCTGGATGGTAGTCCAAAGCGGTCGGGATCCGCCATCGGAGTTTCACCGGCTCACGTCGAGTCGCGTCGGCTCGGGCCCGCGTCCCCGGGGTGACGGGCGGGACCGGGGCGATCGGCCGGCCGGCCTCCCGCCCCGATCAGGGGGGCCGGCCCGGGGACGTGCCGGGGGCGACCGATCGGCGGTCGGGGGTCGGGCCCGGGGGGTCGGCCGGGGAGGAGGCGTCGCGCAGCAACCGGAGCTGGGATCGGATCGAGACGACCTCGATCGCGAGGGCGGCGAGGTTGAAGCCGAGGGCCACCGAGCAGAGGGCGAGGTGCCCGAGGCCCGCCTCGCCGGGCGGGGTCGGGCGGGCCGTCGGGCCGGTCAGGGCGGCGAGCAGGAGCAGCAGCGGGGCCGAGCCGGCGATCGGCACGACCCGGTCGGCGTTCCGGGCCGCCCGGGGGCCGAACCGACCGCCCGGCGAGGCGGGGGGATGGGACCGCTCGGCCCCTCGGACCCGACGGCCGACGACCCGCAGGACGGCCACCGCCGACGCATGGACGAGCACCCCGGCCGCGGTCGCTCCCCAGCCGATCGCGCCGTGCCCCCCTCCCCCGCCGGGGCCCAGCCCCAGGACGAAGCACCCGCAGAGCAGCGCGGCCCACCCGGCCGCCACGATCAGGACCATCCGGCCCATCGCTGCCCCCTTCGCCCCCGGATCGATCCGCCCGGCCCCGGCCGCGCGACCGAGGCCCGAGTTGCGGGATCCGTAGCCGACCCCGACCCCGACAGCCTACGCAGGGGTCGCCCCCGTCGGCAACTCGGGCCTCGGTCTCGCGGGGGCTGGCATGAAAGTTGCATAAAAATGTTTCACATCGTGGATCCCTCCCCCCGATCCCGCCGGGTTGCGATCCCGCCGACCACGCCCTCCGACTGGCGAGCTTTCGAGGACTCCATGCCAGACCCCACCGACCTCCGCGAGGTGGTCCACGACCTCCGGAACCGGCTCAGCGCCATCTCCTCGGCCGCGAACGCGATCCGCAAGTCGAACTTCGAGAGCGAGTTGGGCGAGGAGATGGTCGACATCATCCGCAACAACGTCGAGCGCGCCACCGAGACGCTCAAGGAGCTGAGCGAGTCCCGAGAGACCAACGGCCACCGCCCCTGATTCGGCGCTCGCCGATCGGTCCGCGGCCCCCGTCCGGGGCCCGGGACTGGTCCCGGTCGGACCGCCCTGGAGCCTCGCCGACCCCGCCGGGAGGGCAAAGCCCCGGCGGGCCGGGCCCCCGCGTCGCGTCGCCTCGCCCCCTCAACGGCGTCGCCCGTTCGGGCCCGACCGAGACCGGCCCCGGGGGGACTGGACGATCGGGCGGCCGTCGAGGCGGTCGAGCTGCTCCATGAACCGGGGGCGGTTGCGGTACGACTCCCGGATCGAGGAGAGTAGCACCTCCCACTCCTCCGGCCGTCCCACGGCCATGTACAGCGGCCGGAGCTTCCGGAGGTAGCCGGCGGCGGCCTCGTAGGCCGAGGGCCGGGCGTGGGGGAGCTGGGCGTCCAGCGCATCGCGGTAGATGGCGATCGCCCGGTCGGGATGGGAGTCGGCCACCGCCCCGGCCACCCGATCGGCGTAGGCCCGCGCGTGGTCGTAGGAGTAGGGGGACCGCGACGGCTCGGCCTTCATCCGGTCGTACCAGCGGAGCACCGCCTCGGGGTCCTTGGCGGCAATCGCCATTTGCAGGAGCACGTCGAGGTGGGGGCGGGGCTCGGGGTCGAAGCGGAGGGCCTGGGAGAGGAACGGCACGAGGTAGTCGGGCGTCGGCAGGGGCCAGCCGGGGTCGACCACCGGGGCCTTCGGGGCCTCCGGCGTCGGGGCGGGCCCGGCCGAACTCGACCCCGTGGACCTCGCCCGAGACTTCGACCGCGGCCGGGACGGCCGGGGCGGCGGCGCGGGGGGGCGGACGGGCAGGACGCCGGTCTCCAGGAAGCGGAGGGCGTGTTCCCGGACGGCGGGCTCGGCCTTCGCCTTGCGGGCGGCCTTGATCAGCTCGTCGAAGCCGGAGGGGCGCGGCCGCTCGAAGAAGGAGACGGCGGCGTGGGAGGCGACGACGTCCCATTTCTTGCGGGCCCGGGCCACCTCCAGCAGGCGATCGGCCAGGTGAGTGGCGATGCCTGGGAGGCGGTCGATCGTTTGCGAGATCCCCTCCCGGGCCCAGCGCTCGGCGTCGTCGAGCCGTCGACGCTTGAGATGGAAGTCGACCAGCCGCTCGTAACTGAGGGTGCGCCGGGCCTCGGCCTCGTAGATCTTCTCAAGCTCGTCCGGGCGCCCGGAGTGCTCCAGGGCGGTGGCGATCCAGTCGGTGATGCGGTCCCGCCCGTAGGAGCGGTGGAAGTGGCCCGGCTCGGAGGGGTCGCCCCCGGGCTCGTCCTGGTCCTCCAGGCGTTCGAGCAGCCGGTCGGCCGCCATCGACCAGTCCTCGGCGGAGGAGGGGCCGTCGAGGACGAGGCCGACCGCCTCGTCGAGGACGCCGTAGTCGTCCTCCAGGACGGCGTCGATGGCCATGAGCAGGCGATCGGGGCCGGACAGGCTCGACCGCGTCACCGCCCGGAAGACGACGGGGAAACACTTCGAGAGGGCGAGCGAGGTCTCCCCCTCGTCGTGCGACTCGCCGACCTGCCGGAGGCCCTCGGCGAGGAGCAGCCGGCCGAGGGAGACGACCTCGTCGGCGCAGCCCAGCTCCAGCAGCCGGGCGAGGCGGCGGCGGATCGGCTCGTAGTCGGGCAGGCTGCCCTCCCCGGTCCAGGCGTTGACCCAGGCCTCCTGGGCGGTGACCCGGCGGATCTCCCTCCGGGTCTCGGCGACGAGCAGGTCGGCGTCCCCGTCCTGCAGCGCGACCCGATCCTTGAGCTCCCGATATAGCTCCGGGAACCGTTTCGTCAGCGCCAGGACGAGGTCGGCCAGCTCCTCCTCGGACTTCGACCGGATGTGCCGCTCGATCTTCGCGTCCCAGGCCGACCCGCCCTCGCCCTTGCCCTTCGCCCCGACCCCGCGCGCCTTGCGGCCCCGGCGTCGGGGGGGGGCGGGCTCGTCGTCCGGGTCGTCCTCCTCCCAGGGGTCGTCGTCGGCGCCGTAGGCGTCCCACTCGTCCCCCGTATAGCCGCCGGATTCCAGCTCGGCCCAGCGATCGTCGTCCTCGTCGGCGACCGGCACGTCCTCCCCGGAGGCGACGGCGTCGAGGTAGGAGGCGACGACCGCCACGGCGTGCTTGCAAGCGAAGCCGACCGGGCAGGTGCAGGACGACTCCAGCAGGGGCTTCGCCCCGGTCCCCGCGAGGGACACCGTGGTGGCATAGCGATACGTGCCGTCCACCCAGGCCAGCAGGCTCCCGTCGGCGGTGATCGACAGGCCCGACACCCGGCCCCCCCGCTCGTAGGACCGCCCCCGTTCGACCGACCGGGAGCCGGCCCAGCGGTCGAGGTGGTCCCAGGTCAGGTCGACCCAGGAGGCGGCCGGTTCCTTGGGCTTCGGCTTCGATTTCGGCTTCGGGCTCGACTTCGGCTTCGATCCGGCGTTCGACGCCTTGATGCTGGCCGTTCGCCTGGTCACGGCGACCTCCGGGCGGGGGGGGCCGACACTCGGTCGGGGGGATCGGGGCCGGGCCATCCCCCGACGGCCCGGCGACGTGTCCCCAATTCTTGCACGCCGGAGACCCGGCGTGAACCGGCCTTTGCGTCGATCGGGCCCGGCTTGGACTCCCCTCGGCCCGATGTTGGATTTATGATGAACCCCGACCGAGGTCGCCCGCCGACACCATCCCGCCCCGCCCGACCACCCTCCGGAGCCGCCCCGATGAGCCGCCCCCTCCCGCTCGGGCCCGAGCGCCGGGCCCGCCTCCGACCCCCTAGACTCGCCCCGACGGCCCTGCTGGCGCTGCTGCTGCTGATCGCGGCCCCCGCCCGGGCCCAGGTGCCCCAGCATCGGCTCGACGCCGTCTTCCCGGCCGGGGGGCAGCTCGGGCAGGAAGCCGAGGTGCAGCTCGTCGGGGGCGAGCTGGAGTCGGTCGAAGGGCTCTGGTTCGACCACCCGGGGATCCGGGCCGCTCGGGCGGGGGGGGACGCGACGCCGCCGAGGTTCCGGGTGTCGATCGCCCCGGACGTGCCCCCGGGGCTCCATGACGTCCGGGCGGTCGGCCCGCTCGGCGTGAGCAACCCCAGGGCCTTCGCCGTCGGGCTCCGGCCCGAGGAGGCCGAGCGGGAGCCGAACAATGGGCCGGACGAGGCGGGGCCGGTCGAGGTCGGCCGGACGGTCAACGGCCGGATCGACGGCGCGACCGATGTCGACTGGTTCTCCTTCGAGGGCAAGGCCGATCGGCGGGTGCTCGTCACCCTGCTCGCCTCCCGGCTCGACGCCCCGCTCGACGCCGAGATCCGCCTCTTCGACGCCGAGGGCCGGGAGCTGGCCTACGGGCACGACGACGTGGGACGGGACCCGAGGCTCGACTGCGTCCTGCCGGCCGACGGGACGTACCGGGTCGAGGTCCGGGACGTGGTCTACTCGGGCTCCCCGGCGCACGTCTACCGGCTCGGCCTGCTCGACGGGCCGGTCGTCGACGCGGTCGTCCCCCGGGCCGCCGAGCCGGGCTCGATGACGGCCTTCACCCTGCTCGGCCGCGACCTCGGCGAGGGGGCGACCTCGACCGGCGACATCCTGCCCGGCGGCCGGCCGCTGGAGCGCCTGGAGGTCTCGATCCCGGTGCCGGCCGACCTGGCGATCGACCCCGACCGCCCCGGGGCGGGCTACTCCGGCAGCCCGGGGGCGGGCGTCCGGGGGTTCTGGCACGTCCACGAGGCCGGGGGAGGGGCCGCCGACCCGGTCTTCATCGCCGAGGCCTTGGCGCCGGTCGTCGTCGAGGAGGAGCCCTCGGGCGAGGGGGCGGACGAGGCCGCCATGCCGCTCTCCCCGCCCTGCGACGTGTCGGCCGACTTCCGGCGGGTCGGGGACGTGGATCTCTACGAATTCCGGGCCGCCAAGGGGGAAACCTGGATGATCGAGGTCTTCGCCGAGCGGATCGGCTCGCCGGTCGACACGACCCTGCTCGTGCAGCAGCTCGGCGAGGACGGCGGCGTCGCCCGGGACGTGGCCGAGGCCGACGACCAGGGCGACCCCGGCACGGCCCCCCGGTTCCCCCGGGCGACCGTCGACCCGGCCCTGAAGTTCCAGGCGCCCGAGGACGCCACCTACCGAATCACCGTGGGGGACCTGTACAACGCGGCCGAGCCGGCCCCGGGGGCCGTCTACCGCCTGGTGATCCGCCCCGAGCGGCCCGACTTCCTCCTGTTCGCCGCCCCCGGCGACGCCGGGGGCCCCGCCGCCGTCTCGGTGCGGGCCGGGGGGCGGACGAATGCCCAGGTCCTGGTCCATCGCCGGGACGGCCTGGCCGGGCCGATCCGGGTGGAGGCCGAGGGCCTGCCTGCGGGTGTGTCGGCTGAGCCGGTGGTGATCGGCGCGAACCAGGCCCAGGCGCCGATCGTCTTCAGCGCCTCCGAGGGGGCGCCGACCAAGCTCGGCACGGCCCGGCTCGTCGGGATCCCGATCGGCGCCGACGGCGCGCCGACGGGAGGGCCGGGTCGGGTCGCCTTGGCCGGGTCGATCACCCTCCCCCCCGCCGGGGGCCGCGACCCGACCCCGGTGGCCCGGGTGACCCGGGGCCTGGCGGTGGCCGTCCTCCCCGGCGCCCCGGCCCGGCTCTCGGCCGCCCCGGGGGAGCTGACCGTGCCCCAGGGCGGCTCGGCCGAGCTGACCGCCACCGTCTCCCGGGCCGAGGGGGTCGAGGCCGAGTTCCAGGTCACCGCCGACGCCCTGCCCGACCGGGTGACCGCCACCGAGGCCAAGGTCGAGCAGGGCAAGGACTCCGCCCCGATCACGATCACCGTGCCCGACGACGCCGAGCCCGGCCCCTACACCCTGCTGCTCCGGGCCGTCGGGAAGGCCTCCATCCCCGACCCGAACGACCCGAGCAAGGCCCGGGAGGTGACGCTCAGCGAGCCGTCCAACCCGATCCGGCTGACGATCACGAAGAAATAAGCTCGGATATCACCGTCCTGAATTCATGCCCCCTCCCCCCGCAGGCGGGGAGAGGGCCGGGGTGAGGGGTCGATGCGTCGGACTCGATGCCGTGCGCGTCGTCCGATCCCCCTCACCCGGGCTTCGCCCACCCTCTCCCCCGCGGACGGGGGCGAGGGTCGGGAACGACCGATCGAACCTCGCCCCAACAGGAATCATCCCATGCTCAACCGTCCGACCCTCGCCGCGCTGCTGGCGACGACCCTGGCGGCCCCCGCCGTCGCCCTCGCCCAGGGGGGGCCGATCGAGGTGGCCGTCCCCGACCGGGAGGGGCCGGTCAGCTTCTGGAATGAAGTGATCGACATCCTCGACAACCGCTGCATCGGCTGCCATAACGTCGCGCTGGCCGAGAACGGGCTGAACATGGAGGAGATCGCCTTCATGATCGAGGGGGGCGACTCCGGCCCGGCGATCGTGCCCGGCAAGGCGGACGAGAGCCTGCTGTTCAAGATGGCCGCGCACCGGGTCGAGCCGTTCATGCCCCCCGTCGGGGACGACCTGGAGCCGATGACCCCCGACGAACTCGGCCTGCTCAAGCTCTGGATCGACCAGGGGGCGAAGGACGACCCGGCGGAGATGACCGAGGAGCCGGCCGACTCCCCCGCCATCGAGCTGGGAGAATTGCCCCCGGGGGTCAACCCGGTGCTCGCCGTGGACCTGACCGCCGACGGCGGCGAGGTCGCCATCGGCCGGGCCAACGTGGTGCAGGTCTACGACACCAGGTCCGGCCTGGAAGTCGTCCGGCTCGGCGGCCACCAGGACCTGATCCAGTCCGTCCGGTTCAGCGCCGACGGCTCCCGGCTCGCCGCCGGCAGCTACCGGGTCGCCACCGTCTGGGACGCGCCGACCCGCACCCTGGAGAAGACCCTCGACGGCCTCGGGGCGAAGGTCAACGCCCTGGCCTCGACGATCGACGGATCGACGATCGTCTCCGGGGGCGAGGACGGCTCGATCCGGGTCTGGGACGGGGCGGACGCCGCCCAGCGCCGCCAGATGGACCAGCCGGAGAAGGCCCCGGTGCGGTCGCTGGCGCTGTCGAGCGACGGCTCCGTCGCCGCCTCGGGGAGCCCGGACGGGGTCGTCCGGCTCTGGAAGGTGGAGGATGGTTCGTCGATCGGAGAATGGAAGGGGCATGAGGGGGCCGTCCGGGCGCTCGCCTTCGTCGGCCCGGGGACGACTCGCCTCGCCACCGCCGGGGACGACGGCCGGGCCCGACTCTGGACACTCCACGAAGGGCCCGCCGCACCGGCCGAGGACGCGCAGCCGATCGAGCTGGACGGGCACGACGGCGCCGTGCTCGCGATCGCCTCGGCGCCGGACGGCTCGACGGTGATCACCGGCGGCGATGACGGCTCGGTGCGCGTCTGGGAGGCGGAGGACGGCTCGGCGACTCGCACGATCGAGGCCCACTCCGGCCCGGTCCGGGCCCTGGCGATCTCGCCCGACGGCCAGTCCGTCCTGAGCGGCTCCGACGACGGCACGGCCCGGCTCTGGTCGATGGCCGACGGCTCGGCCGGCCCCGAGCTGGTCGGGCACGAGGGGGGCGTCCGGGCCGTGGCGTTCTCGCCCTCGGGGGACCGGGTGGCCACCTCGGGGGCGACGGGCCTGAAGGTCTGGGAAGCGGGGACGGGGACCGGCGTGGCGGCCTTCGGCCACGTGGCGGCGGACGACCCGGCGAAGGTGGCGGCGGTCGACGCCCTGGCGTTCGCCGGGGACGGCCGGGTCGTCTCGGGGGCCGAGGACCAGGCGATCAAGCTCTGGGGCGTGTCCGGCAAGTGGTCCTTGCACCGGACGCTCGGGCCCCATGCCTTCCGCGTGCTCGCCATCGACTTCAGCCCCGACGGCTCCCTGATCGCCACCGGGGGCGGCGAACCGGCCGGCTCGGGCGAGGTGAAGCTCTGGGACGCGGAGTCGGGCGAATTGAGGCTCGACCTGCCCGAGCTGCACTCCGACACCGTCTTCGGCCTCCGCTTCCGCCCCGACGGCTCGGCCCTGGCCAGCGCCGCGGCCGACAAGTTCGTCAAGGTCGTGGCCGTGCCCTCCTGGGAGCTGGTGGAGACGTTCGAGGGCCACACCCACCACGTCCTGTCGGTGGACTGGAACGCCGACGGCACCCGGCTCGTCAGCGGGGGGGCCGACACGGTGTTGAAGTTCTGGGACTACGAGAAGGGGGAGCAGCTCCGGACCTCGCAGGAGGCCGGCAACCAGGTGACCTCGGTGCGCTGGATCCCCGGCAAGGAGGAGGTGCTGGGCGCCTCGGGGGACACGACGGTGCGGCTCTGGAACGCCGAGAACGGCCGGGCCCAGCGGTCCTATGCCGGGGCGACCGACTACGTCCACGGCGTCGCCACCTCGGCCGACGGGTCGATCGTCGCCGCCGGGGACGACACCGGCACGCTCTTCCTCTGGAAGGTCGGGGACGGCGTGCTCATCCGCAAGATCGAGCCCCCCGCCGACGACCGCCCCGGGCCGGGGGTGGCGGCGGGCGGCTGACGGCCAGGGGAATGGGAAGGACGCCGGGGGACGGAGGGCGATTCGGGCTCATCCGATCCGCCCCGCCCCCGGCATCTGCCTCCCTGCCGCCCGGGGATCAGCCCGGCAGGGTCTGGTAACCCGGGGTGACCTCGGAGACGTTCGGGGTGAAGTCGGCCTCGGCCCGGCCGGTGGCGACGTTCAGGCCGCCGATGAGCAGGCCCTGATATTTGGGGTTGGTCCAGACGTCCTCGCGGTGGCCCATCGAGGTGTAGAAGACCCGGCCCTCGCCGTAGCGCTTGACCCAGGTGTTGGGGTAGTCCGGGCGCCCGTAGTCGTTGCGGGGGCCGCTCTGCATGCCCTCGGTCACCTGGACCATGATCGCGTGGATCTGGTCGGACATGTTGCGGAAGGCATACCACTCGTCGTTGATCTCGAACGTCGGGCCGAACGGCCCGGCGCCGGGGAAGTCCGGGTCGACGACCTTCACCGTGGCGACCTGCTGCGGGCCGTGGGTGATGAACTCGGCGCCGATCATCTCGACGAAGGGCGTGGGCCCCTCGTCCGGGGGGGCGTGGAAGGTGTCGGTGGCGCAGTGGATGCCGACGAACCCCTTGCGGCCCGACCGGATCGCCTCGAGGAAGGCCTCCAGGCCCTCGGGGGACATGGGGGGGTTGCCGTCGGAGCCGGGCTCGGTGAGGTCGCCGGTGGTGTAGAAGACGAAGCCGTCCCACTCGTCGATCCGGTCGGGCTCGAAGAGGCGGCCGTCCTTGGAGGCGGTCACGTCGAAGCCGTGCTCCTTGCCGACCTCGATGAGGATCGTCTCGGAGTGGGCGAGCTGGTCCGCCTCGCGGTTGATCACCGAGTGCTGGAAGCCGGAGCTCTTGGTGAAGTAGAGGATCCGCTTGCGGTCGCCGTCCTGGGCGCCGAGCAGGGTGCGGCTCATCGCCGAGGCGCCGAGGGCGGCGGCGCCGGAGGCCATCAGCAGGCGGCGTCGGGTCAGGGTCATGGTCGTTGCTCCCGGGGTGCGTGCGGCTGGCGGACGACTCGGAGGGGAGGCCGGCCCCGCCCCCGTCGGGCCGGGGCCCGGCCGTCGAGGCGCATGATACCCCGGGCCCGACGCCTCGCCAGGGGGGGGCGGGGAAAACCGCTTGTCGGTCGGGGGCGATCCGGTTACCCTCCAGTGCACTCTCACGGAACGTCGACGGGCGGGACGCCGGCCCCCGGGCCATCGCCCCGCCCGCCGTCGGCCCGGGGGCCGCGGTCGATCGCGTCGCGACGCATCGGACCGCGTCCCGATCGGGCAGGCACCCTCTCGTCGAGTCGAGCAACCGACCCCCGGGGTCGGGGAGATACGGATGTCGCTACCTGCTTCGACCCTCCCGCCTTCCGCCGAGCTCGGCCAGCTGGACAAGCTCTGCACCTCGATCCGGGGCAAGCTCCAGTTCATGGACTACCTCGTCCGGGCCGCCGTCGCCGACGTGGAACGGTTCGAGGGGGAATCCGACCCGGGCACGCGGATCTTCCTCCGCCAGCTGATCGAGATGCACGCCTCCAACCTCGCCGTCGAGTGCGAGAACATGAGGCTCGTGGGCGAGCTCTGCGGCTCGCTGGAAACCCTGGTCAACGGCGATCCCGCCGGCTTCGGCTCGGAGGACGCCGCATGAACGGCCGACCCGTCGAATCCCCCGCCGCCAGCAATGGCGACGGCTCCGCCGCCGCCCTCGACTCCGAGGTCCCGGGCCCGGCCCCCGGCCGCGTCGCCGAGGGGCCCCGGGACCCCGGCGGCTCCCCCGAATTGCACCGCGCCCTGGCCGAGGTCAAGGGCCAGGCCCAGTTCCTCCTGTACCTGGCCGACCAGATCGAGGAGTCGCTCCAGCAGTTCGCCGAGGAGGAGGCCGACGCCGCCCACTCGGCCTTCCTCTGCAAGGTGCTGAGCATGTACTCCGGCCAGCTGGAGGTGAAGTACCACAACCTCGGCGAGCGCGTCGCCGAGACCTGCCAGGAGGTCTACCTGACCGTCCGGGAGCGCGACGCCGGCTGATCGATCGACCCGATCGCCGACGGGCTCCGATCGGCCGTCGTCCCGCACCGACCCCGCGAGGATCCGAGGCCCGGGAGCACGGGGCGATCCGATGGCCGGCCGAGGCGTCCACTTCGCGCCGTCCGGGGACGAGGCCCGGCACCTCCGCGCCCTGCCCGACGGGCGGGGCCGCCTCGACGACGTCGCCGACGGCCGCCACGTCCTCTTCTCCGTCGACCCCTGATCGCGTCAGCGGGGCATCCGCACCGGCCCGGCCACCCGACGGGACAGTCACGGCATGGGAACTCTCCCGAGGCGGCGATTCACCCTGGCGGACCTGCTCCTCCTGATCGCCGCCGCCGGGGTCGCGTCCGCGATGACGCGGGCGGTGATGGTCCGTCAGACCCTCCGGGGCCCGGTGGACGCCCTGCTCTCGGTCCCCGTCGCCGGGGCCTGCTGGGTCGCCCTGTGCGCGTCGATCGCCCTCATCCCGATCCGGCTCCGGCGGCCGAGGCCGGGCTGGGCCCTGCTCCGCGACCGCCCCGGCTTCGTCGCCTCGATCGCGGTGCTCTCGGGACTGGTGCTGGAGACGTTCAACGACTTGCCGCTGATGCTGAACTACCCGATCGGGGTCGAGTCGTGGCTCTACGCGGCCTCGTTCCCGTCGAACGTCGCCCCGCTGGTGGCCGTCTCCTGGCTGGTCCTCGCGATGGGGGGCCGATGGTCGCCGGGCCCGGAGTCCGACTGGGTCGACCGGGCGGGGCTGGCGCTCGGCGTCCTCTGGCTGGTCGGCTTCGCGGCGGCGGTCGTCGCCTCCTTCTGGCTGCTGTGACGGCCCCGCCGGTCGCCGGGCGGTTCGGGCCGGGTCAGGCCCGGACGGCCGACCGGTCGTTGCGCGTCGCGGGCCGACGCCGGAACGGCCGGGAGATCCCGAGGCGGGCGATCACCTCCAGGGCCCGGACGACCTCGGCCGTGTTGATCTTCGAGGCCCCGGCGCGGCGGTCCTCGAAGACGATCGGCGTCTCACCGATCCGGCAGCCGACCCTCCGGCAGAGGTAGAGCACCTCCTCCAGGAAGGAGTAGCCCCGGGACTTGATGCCGTCCAGGTCCAGCTCGGCGAGCCTGGAGACCCGGTAGCAGCGGAACGAGCCGCTGTTGTCCTTCGAGGGCAGGCCGAGCAGCAGGCGGGCGTAGGTGTTGATGCCCCAGCTCATCAGCTTCCGCTTGGCGTCGTACATGGCGCTGTCGATCCCGCCGCCGGGGACGTAGCGCGAGCCGATCATCACGTCGTGCTCGCCCATCCCGGCCAGCAGGTCGGGGATGAACCGGGGGGGGTGGCTGAAGTCGGCATCGAGGTTGAGGATGTAGTCGTAACCGTGGCGGACGGCGAACTTCATCGACTCGACGGCCGCCGTGCCCAGGCCGAGCTTGCCGGCGCGGTGGATCACGTGGACGCCGGGCATCTCCGCGACGAGCCGGTCGGCGACGCGGCCGGTGCCGTCGGGGGAGTTGTCGTCTATGACCAGCACGTCGGCATGGGGCGCGTACTTGCGGACCGCCCGGACGAGCGGGTCGAGGTTCTCGGCCTCGTTGTAGGTGCAGAGCGAGACGACCAGGCGGGGAGGCCGGTCCGGGGCGGGTGCGAGGTCGGCGGGGCGGGTGTTGGGCTCGGTGCTCACGATCGATCCCGGAGTCGGTGTCGGGGCTGGGCCGACCGGGACCTCCTCGCCCCCGATCGGGGGATCGGGGGAGGCTCCGGCCATGTGGATCCTCCCGGTCAGGGGAACCCTAGCATATCCGCCGACGATCGGGATCGGCAGCCCACTTCGACCGGCCTCGCCCCGGGAGGATGCCCGGGGGGACGCGACCGGGGCCGGCCCATGACGAGGCCCGGGGCATGCCGGGCCGGGGGGGGAGCGGAGGGAACGGGAAGGGCGGGTGCCGCCCCAGGTGTCCCGGCCCGCGATCCCGGACGGATCCGGGGGTCGCTCGCCGAGGCCACTCGTTGCGCGAGGGCCCCCCGCGGGAATCGGGGGGCTGCGGGAGCATCTCTGGCAACGCGCGACGACACCCGCCCTCCCGAGCGATCCCGCCCCCCAGGGGGAGGAGGGAAGTCGCGTTTCCTTGGTAATCCTTATTCGGCGATCGGTCCAGGGACGTTCACCCATTCCGTCGCGGTCCTCGCGTCCGGCCCGGCTCGCCCCGCCCGTGCCCGCCCGGGGACCGGGGGACGGGCCGGCCTGGCCGGTCAGTCCGCGTCGCTCGGCGAGCCGAGCTGGGAGAACAGGCGGCCGTACGGGGCGAATTCCTGCCCCGCCTCGGCCCGGACCTGCGACGGGGACGGCGACAGGGTCGGCCGCCGGTCGGCCTCCTCCCGCTCGCCGACGAAGGGCCTCGACGGTCCTCGCCTCCCCCCGGCCTCGGCGGGGCCAGCACCCGGGACGGGGGCCGGGCGGGGCGGGGCCGGGTCGGACCCGGCGGCGCCCCGGGCGATCTCCCACTCGAGCCGGGCCTGGATCGAGGCGTAGGGGTCGTCGATCGCCTCGGTGATCGGCCCCCTCGGCAGGTCGGTCGTCGCCCGGGAGGCAGGCGCCTCGGCCTCGTCCGGTTCGAGCAACCCGCCCGACGGCCAGGCGACCGCCGACGAGGGGAGGGCGTCGGCCCCGGCCCCGTCGTCGGCGTCGGTATCGTCGTCGGCCCCGGCCTCGTCGTCGGCGTCTTGCTCACCCTCGAAGCCGGCCTCGGCCTCGGCATCGGCATCGAGGTCGAGGTCGGCCTCGGACCAGCCGACCTCGATCAGGCCGTCCTCGAACCGGAGCGGGGGACGGGCCTCGACGAGCCGGGGGGCCGGCGGGGTGGCCGAGGCGGGCTCGATCCGCGCCAGGCCCGATCGGCCGGGGGCCGCCGGCCCCGCATCCGGGTCGACCCGGCGGGCGACCTCGGGGGCCCGGGCCTCCCCGGAGGGCCGTCGGCGGGGGGCGGCAGGGGCCGGGGCGGGGACCGCCGGCGTCGGGGTGGAGGGCGAAGGGGCGGGGCCCGACTCGACCCGGGGGGCGTCGACCCGATCGGCCAGGCGGATCAGCCGGGTCGGATTGCCCATCGACCGGGCGTGCAACTCCTCGACCGTCGGCCGCTCCCAGCGTCGGCCGGGGGCGGCCCAGCAGATCAGGGTCCCGGCCTCCTCGGCGTCGATCGGCCCGAGCCGGACGCCCGCGGCGAGCCTCGATTCGAGCGACTCCCAGGCCCGGGCCCGGAGCCTCATCGCCAGTTCCGTGCGGCCGACCAGCAGCAGCCCGGCGAAGCCGTCGGGGCGGCCGAGCCGGTTGGAGAGCAGCCGGAACTCCTCCAGGGCGGCGTCGGTGGCGTTCTGCGCCTCGTCGAGCACCAGGACCCAGCGCCGGCCGTCCTCGGCCTGCTCCCGGAGCTCCTCGGCCAGGGCGGACCGGGGGTCGGGGAGGCTGCCCGAGTCGGCCCGGCCGAGGTTGCGGAGGGCGCGCCGGACGAGGTCGACGCCGTCGTCCGACGGCGTCGCGTCCAGGCCCAGCCAGCGCCAGGATCCGGGGCCGGGGCCCAGCCCCGGGCGCTCGGTCGCCAGCCTCCTCCAGGCCCAGGTCTTGCCCGAACCGGCCTCGCCGGTCAGCAGGACCGGCCCCCGGCCCTTGCCGAGGGCCTGCCGGCACTCGGCCATCGCGCCGAGCCGGCTGGGCAGCACGGGCTCGGGGCCGCCGCCGCCTCCGGGCCGGCCGATCGGGTCGCGTCCGCCGTCGCGCTGCGTCGCGGCTCGGTCGGGGACGAATCGTGGGTCCATCGCCGCCACTCTCCTGCTCCTGAAGCCGACGATCCGGTCGGCCGGCCGGTCGGTCGCCCCTGGCTCGATCGCCCGACCGGCCCGATCCGGGTCGATCCTCCTGGGATCGATCCGCACCGGCCCGGGTCACGTGCCGCGTCGCTCCGGTCAACCATCCCCCCTCATATCGGAGGGTGCCCGGCCGTGCCTTGACCTCCTCTGGGCCGGGGCCGTGCCGGCTCCCGGTCAAACTAGGCGGAATCGACCACAGGGGCGACGCCGGCCCCCCGGCCGGCCCGGGGGCTGGGCCCGAGGCCCGGGGCGGTTTGACCGGCCCGCCGGGGGGATTTACCATGATCCGGGAGGAACGTCCGGGGCCCTCCGGCCGCGATTCGGCACGCGGCGAGCAGGTCCCGGTCTGTAGCAACCAAGGGGCGGGCCCGGAGCATGGGGCGACAGGGCGATCGGGCGGCGGCGGTCGCGCTGGCGGTCGGGTTGATCGCGGCGGCGTCGGGGTGCGGTCAGCGGGGCTCGACGGCGACCGGGCCGGTCGAGCCCTACCGGGGGGTCGCCCTGCGCGTCGCGGTCCTGGGGGATCCGGGCCTGGCCGAGGCGATCGACGACCGCCGGGGGGAGTGGGAGCGCAGCCGGGGCGGCTCCGTCTCGATCGACGCCCGGACGGAGGCAGAGGCCGACGACCTCGACGGCGTCGACCTGGTCGTCTTCCCCGGCGACCGGCTCGGCGCCCTGATCGACCGGGGGGCCCTGGCTCCCCTCCCCGACTCCCTCGTCGCCCCCCCCGAGCCCGACGACGACCGGGACGCCGACGCCGACGCCGGGGGACTCCCCGGCGAGGAACTGGCCTACGACCAGGTCGCCGAGCCGTACCGCGAGCAGGTCTCGAAGTACGGCGGGGAGCGGGTCGCGCTGCCCCTCGGCGGCGCGGCGCTGGTGCTCGTCTACCGGGCCTCGGCGCTGGAGGGGGAGGCGATCCGGGCCGAGGCCGAGGCCGGGGGCGTCTCGCTGGACGTGCCGGAGACCTGGGAACAGCTCGACGCCCTGGCCCGGTTCCTCGACGGCAAGGACTGGGACGGCGACGGCCAGGCCGAGTCGGGGATCGCCCTGGCCCTGGGGGGGGACGAGGTCGACCGGCTCGGCGCCGAGACGTTCCTGGCCCGGGCCTCCGCCCTGGGGCTGCACCGGGACGATTTCTCCTTCCTGTTCGACCCCGACTCGATGGCCCCCCGGCTGACAAGCCCCCCGTTCGTCGAGTCGTTGGAGGCCCTCGTCTCCCTCGTCGACTCCGGGCCCGAGGGGATGGCCGGGTTCGACGCCGAGGCGGCCCGCTCGGCCTTCCGGTCGGGCGAGGCGGCGCTCCTGATCGACCGGGCCGACCGCGCCTCGACCTGGCTGGAGCCCGACGACGAGGCCGAGCTGGGCGTGGCCCGGCTGCCGGGCTCCCCGAAGATGTTCGAGACGCTCCGCAACGCCTACGACGAGGCCGACCCGCCCAACCGCCCCGGCTACCTGCCCGGCGGGGGCGGCTGGCTGGTGGGCGTCTCGGCCTCGTCGGCGGCCCCCGGGGCGGCCGGCGACTTCGCCCGGTACCTGATCGAGCCCGAGACCGCCTCCCGACTCCGGATCGACCCGAGGGTGCCCACGATCCCCGTCCGGACCCCGCTCATCGGCCAGGGCCCGGCGCAGGCCCGGGACCTGCCGGGCCTGAGCAGTCGAGACTGGTCCGACGCGGTCTCGAAGACGTTCCTGGCCGACCGGGTCCTCGTCGGCCTCCGCATCCCCGGGGCCCGGGAGTACCTGGCCGACCTCGCCCGGGCCGTCGCCTCGGCCTCCTCCGGCGAGGAGGCCCCGGGCGACGCCCTGGAGGCCGCCGCCGGGGCCTGGGATGCCCGCACCGATGGACTCGGCCGGGATCGGCAGGCCTGGCACTACCAGCGGAGCCTCAACGCGTTCTCGACCGCCGACACGCCGCCCCGATGAACCGTCGGCGGGCTGGACCGTCGCACGGGAGGACGAACCGACCATGACGCGAAGGCTGATCGACCTGACGCTGCTGGCGGCGATCGCGGTCGGCGGGGTGCTGGCCTGGCGGTCGAACCGGGAGCGGGCCGACCTGCAATCGACGGCCGACCACCTCGCCGAGGAGGCCGGCGAGCTCCCCCTGACCGACCCGGGCCGGATCCACCTGACGGCGCTGGAGACCGGCGACCCGATGCACTTCGCCTGGCGGATCTACGTGCCGGCCTCGGGCTCCTCGGTGAGCCTCCGGTCCCCCGGCGGGTCGTTCGGCGCGGGCTGGAGTGGCATTTCTCCCCTGGAATACGTCGGCCGGGTCCGGTTCCGGGAGGGGGAGTCGGGGCTCCTGGAGTTCTACTCCAGCGTCGGTTCGGGCGGCAACACCGCGAGCCTCGGCGACGAGGCGATGGCCGACCTGCTCCGGGGCCGCTGGGACGAGATCCGGGTCGACCGGGCGGGCGAGGGGGAGCTGGTCGTGCCGGAGGAGGGCGAGACAACGGTGCTCCTACGCCTGAGCCTGCCGGAGGACCTGGCCGAGGAGGCCCGACGCCTCCCCTCGATGGGAGGCTGGCAGCAGGTCCTGCCCGACCTGTTCACCCTGGAGATCACCCCGAGGCCCGCGAAACCCTGAACCGATCTCCGATGTTCCTCGGGAGGACGAGCGGTGTCATCACGACCAGCGCCGAGACCGGCCGAGACCGGGGACGACGACCGGCCGGCCGATCGGCCCCGAGGCCCGCGATGGCAAGTCGGCGTGAGGTCGCTGGTGCTGCTGGTGGCCGCGGTCGCCGTCTGGACCTCGTACGCCGTCGACCGCAATCGGATCGCGACGTTGGAGCGTCGGATCGCCCGAGACCGGCCTCTGGTCCGGGAATTGGTGGTGGAGGACCCGCGGCGACTCGCCGCGGTGAAGCGGGAGACGACCTGGCTCGGCGAGAACCGATGGGAGTTCTACCTGCCGGAGGGCGGCCATCGCCTCTGCCTGGCCACCCGCGAGATCCCGCAAGCCGGCCTGGCGGCCGAGGGGGCGTCGCTCCCCCTCCGGCCGGGGCGGCATGTGGTCGTACTGGAGACCGTCGACGGCGCCCCCCTCCAGCGCGTCGTCGCGACCCTGGACGGCCGCCATCGGCTGGAGCTGGAGAAGCCCCACGCGATGGGCTACGGCTCCGAGTCCCCGGCCGATCAAGTCCCCTCGGCACCCCCCGATGTCCCCCTGGTCCTCCATCGCCTCCGCTACAACCAGCCGCTCGGACAAGGCCGATCGGGCACCCCACCGGGCCCCACCGACGGCATCCTCCTCTGGATCGAGCCCGAGCCCACCCCCCTGCCCTCCGATCCCTGACCACGCGCCCGATCCACGTCCCAGACGCCCGGACCTCCATCGTTCGCCCTCCGATTGAGCCTGCCCCATGACCGCCCCCGACGCCGAGCCCGACGAGGAGGAGGCCGCCTCGCTGGCCTCGGTGGAGACCGAGATCCGGCAGATGCTCGGCCTGTTCGACGCCCCGTCCTTCGCCCGGAGGGGGCAGGACCTGGAGTCGTCGCTCTCCCGCCTGCACGGCCGATGCTCGGCCGCGAGGGCGGGGATGCTAGAGTTCGTCCACCTCCGTCTCCGGCAATGGGCCGCCGTGGCGACCGGGCAGGACGACTGGTCGGACGCTTTCGACGGCCCGGTGGCCGACCTCTGGACGCTCAGCGGCTCGAAGGAGCCCCCCCGGTGGGCCGACCAGCCCGCCCCGGGCCGGAGGCGTCGGGCCGTCGCCCGGGACCTGGCCGCCAGCGTCGAGCGGTTCAACCGGCGCTGGGCCCGGTTCGTCGAGGAGCTGGACCTGGGGCCGGTCAATCGGAGGATCGAGGACTACAACCGCTATTACGTCCTGGAGAAGGAATGCGCCCTGGGCTCCCACCGGATCGCCGCCCGGCTGTTCCGGCCCGTCGACCCGCTCTCGGCCGACGACCTCCTCGCCCGCCACCCCCCCTTGCCGACGCCCCGGCCGATCTCGTAGGGCGGGAGGCACGTCGGGGGCGGCGAGCGGGCTCGACCTGTCGGATTTACATCGCGCCTCGGCGGGCCAGCAACCCCGGCCTCGCCGGGGGCCGGGCCTCGCCCCGAGAATCGTCCTCCCGACCCCGACCGAATCTCGTTTGACCGCCTGGACTTGTGCGGATCGGGGCGGCTCCCCGGCCCCGACCGCGGGACGCCCGGGAACGGCGATTGCTCAGGGGAGGACCCCGAGGCGGAGGGCGACCGGATCGCCCGGGGACGCCGGGACAGGGCGGGCATCCCGCACGACCGGCACGACCGACCGGAGTCGGGGGGCGGGCGGCTTGACCCGGACGCCCCGGGGTGCCGAACGAACGAGAGGATGGAGATGCCGGTCATCCCGTCGCCGGAGGCCGATCGAGGCCGGGGGCGATCGGGGGGACGCCGGGGCCCGGAGAACGGAACGGCCCCGAGGGAGGCGCCCCGGCGGGGCCGGCGTCGGGGGATCGTTCGGACGAGCGATCGACCGGATCAGTGGAAGTGGAAGCCGAGCGGATCGGATCGCCGCTCGAACGGGGCCAGAGGATGATGGAGATGCCGATGCCTGCCGTCCGTTCCCGGCCCGCGGCCCTCGCCGCGACCGCCCTCGCCGCCGCCGCCGTCGCTCTGCTCGGCCCGGGATCGGGCCGCGAGGCGAGGGCCCAGCAACTCGACGTGGCGAACATCCTGAAGGAGAACCGCCCGGTCCAGCGCGGGGTCGAGTACGACACCCCGGCCGACCCGGCCGAGATCTCCTCCTGCACCTCCGAGGTCCTCCCCGCCGGCCGCTCCGGCGCCGGGGTGAAGGGGGTGGCCGTCGTCATCCGGGACGGCCAGGGCCGCACCCTCCGCCGCTTCCTCGACGTGAGCGGCGACCGCAACATCGACCAGTGGTGCTACTACAAGGACGGCTTCGAGGTCTACCGGGACGTCGACTACGACGACGACCGCAAGATCGACGAGTCCCGATGGCTGAACACCGCCGGCACCCGGATCGCCGTGATCGAGGGGGGCAAGATCGCCTCCTGGCGGCGGCTCTCGGCCCAGGAGGCGAGCAAGGTGCTGGTCGACGCCCTGGTGCTCGGCGACCACGCCCTGCTGGGCACCGTGATGGCCTCGGCCGACGAGCTGGCCGGGCTCGGCCTGCCCAAGGGCCTGGTGGAGCAGGTCCGGGGAGAGGCCGCCGGCCGCAAGGCCGCCGTCGACGAGCTGTCGAAGAAGCTCGGCGGCTGGGGCTGGACCAACTCGACCGCCTGGCTGCGGTTCGACGCCGACATGCCCCACCTGATCCCCGCCGACGCGTCCGCCGGCCTGAAGGACGACCTGCTGCTGTTCGAGAACGCCGTCGTCTTCGCCGGTTCCCCCGACGGGATGGGGGATCTGGGCAAGGTGGCCTACCTCCAGGTGCCGGAACTGGTCCGCGTCGGCGAGGCCTGGAAGTTCGTCGGGCTGCCCCGGGCGTTCAACCCGGATCCCTCCGAGGCCGAGGTGATCGCCGCCTATGAAGGCATCCGCTCCTGGCTCTACCGGGAAGGCGGCGCCTCCGGCGCGATGGCCTCCCAGGTGAGCCCCGAGCTTGAGAAGGCCCTCCGGGCCCTGGCCGACTTCGACGCCCAGGCCGTCGCCGTCTTCGCCGAGGGGGACCAGAAGGCGATCGCCTCGTACCACTACGAGCGGGTCCGGAAGCTCCGGGCCGTGATCGTCGCGGCGCCCGAGGCCGACCGCGTCGAGTACGAGAAGGAGGCGATCAACAGCCTGGCCGCCGCCTATCAGACCGGCGACCCGCAGGTCGGCCCGGCCACCAAGAAGGCGCTCGACGACTTCGTCAAGGGGGGCGGCCCGCTGGCCTCCTACGCCGCCTTCCGCCTCATCCCGGCCGAGTACAGCCTCCGGGCCGCCAAGGACCCCGACAACCTCGTCGAGGCCCAGACGCAGTGGGTCGAGGAGCTGGGGGCGTTCCTGGAGGACTACCCCAAGTCGGCCGAGGTGCCCGAGGCCCTCTTCCAGCTCGCCAGCATCAAGGAGTTCAACGGCGCCGAGGACGAGGCGAAGGCCGTCTACTCCCGGCTCGCCGGGGAGTTCCCCGACACCTCCTTCGGCCGCAAGGGGGCCGGCGCCCTCCGTCGCCTGGACTCGGTCGGCAAGCCGATCGCCCTCTCGGGCACCGGCCCCGACGGCCGGACGGTCGACGCCTCGACGATGACGGGCAAGCACCTGCTCATCCTCTTCGGCGCGAATTCGTCGCAGCCGACCCAGCGGGAGCTGCCCGAGCTGGCCCGGCTGGCCGACCGCAAGAAGGACGCACTGGCGGTCATCGGCGTCAGCCTCGACGGCGACCACGAGTCGGCCCGGGCGTTCGCCGAGGCGTCCCCCTGGCCGACGATCGTCGAGCAGGGCGGCCTCGAAAGCCGGCTGGCCGACGAGTTCGGGATCATCTCCCTGCCGACGATGATCCTCGTCGACCCCTCCGGCACGGTCGTCGACCGCGACGTCCGCTCGGCCGCCGAGGCCGAGGCCCAGCTCGACGAGGCGCTCGCGAAGAAGGAATAAGCGGATCGCCCTCGACACCTCCCCCGTACGCCCCGCCGTCGGCCCGGCCGACGGCGGGGCGTAAGCCATTTCTGGCCGACAAGATCCGCCGCAAACGGATTAAATCCGCCGGATCGACGTATTTTTGGCTTGACTCTCCCCCTGATCCTTGACACTCTAATTTGGCACGCGACGCCTCTCCCGAACCTCCCCGCGGGTCGGTGACCCCGAGGAAGACGACGGGACCGGGGCGAGTGCCCGAAGGGCGAGGGGGATTCGACGCCGAATCCCGCCCCGAAGGACCCGGCCGTTCCTGCCCGGCGACCCGGCCCGGGCCGACGACCCACGTCACGCGGTGGCCCGGTAGCGGCCACCCCCGGTCGAGGACGAACCACCATGATCGACAGCGTCCGAGTTTCGGGCCGCCCCGCGCGGCAGGACCGTCGGGGGCCCCGCACCTCGAGCCCCCGGAGTTCGCCCCGGCCCTCGCCGCGGCACTCGCCCCGGAAGGAGGGGCAACCAAGCCGGGCGGAGTCCCGGGACCTCTGCAGCCGGGACCTCGGGGACGAGCCGCTGCTGACGGCCGAGCAGGAGCGGGCGCTGGCCGAGGCGGTCGCCCGGGGGGACACCGAGGCCTTCCACCGCTTCGTCCGGGCCAACCTCCGGCTGGTCGTCGCGATCGCGAAGCACTTCCGCGGCCGGGGGCTGGACTTCGACGACCTGATCGGCGAGGGGAACCTCGGGCTGATCCGGGCGGTGAGGCAGTTCGACCCGGGCGTCGGCGTGCGGTTCTGCACCTACGCGTCGTACTGGATCAAGGAGTCGATCCGCCGCGCCCTGAACATCGACGGCGCCCCGATCCGGCTGCCCAGCTACATGATCAGCCTGCTGACGCAGTGGCGCAGGGCCGAGCAGGAGCACCTCCGCCGGCACGGTCGGCCGCCGACCCGGGACGAGCTGGCCGAGGCCCTCGGGCTCGACGAGTCCCGCCGCAAGATGGTCGAGCAGGCGCTGCTGACCCACCAGTTCCTGCCCGGGGGCTCGGTCGAGGAGTCGATGGCCCTGGAGGAGGCCGCCGCCGACCAGGAGCGGCCCGAGGCCCCGGTCGAGGCCCAGGACCAGGCCGGCGTGCTCCGGGGCCGGCTCGGCCGGCTCGACGAGCGGGAGTTGGCCATCATCTCCCGGCACCTCGGCCTCGACGACGAGATGCCCCAGAGCCTCGGCCAGATCGCCCAGGGGCTGGGGATCACCCGGGAATGGGCCCGGAAGCTGGAGATCCGCGCCCTGCAGAAGCTCGGCGACCGCCTGGAGGGACCCCTCCTGCCGGCCCCCCGGGCCCTCGCGGGCTCCGCCCCCTGAGCCGGGCCGGGGGACGCGTCGCCGGCCCCCGGGCCGGGCGAGGCGAGTCCCGGATCCGCCGGGCGATCGGCCCCGGCCGGGGGGGCGTCGGCGACGCTTGCCCCGCCCCCCGCCCGGCGGGTATCGTGGGCGGGATTGACCGGGACCGACCCCATCCACTCCTCCCGCCCGAGCGTTCGAGAGCCCCCATGCCCATCGAGCCCCTGGCCTGCCTCAACGGCGATCGGATGCCGGCCTCCGAGGCGAAGGTCCCGATCTGGGACCGAGGCTTCCTCTTCGGGGACGCCGTGTACGAGGTCATGCGCCTCTACTCCGGCCGGATGTGGTTGGAGGCCGAGCACCTGGCCCGCCTCCGCCGCAGCCTGGGCGAGATGCAGATCTCGGGCGTCGACCTCGACGCCCTGGTCGTCCGGATCCGCGAGACGATCGCGGCGAGCGGGGTCCGGGAGGGGACGGTCTACATCCAGATCAGCCGGGGCGTGGCCCCCCGACGCCACCGCTTCCCCGAGCCGGGCACCCCGCCGACGGAGCTGATCGTCGTCGGCCCGTATGACGACGCGGCCACCGCCGAGCTGCGGAAGGCCGGCGTGCCGCTGGTGAGCCGCCCCGACCTGAGGTGGCGGCGCTGCGACGTGAAGTCGGTCAACCTGCTGGGCAACGTCCTCGCCAACGAGGAGGCCCACCGGCTCGGCTGCATGGAGGCTGTGCTGGTCGACCGGCACGGGATGGTGACCGAGGCGACGCATTCCTCGCTGTTGTGGGCCCGGGGCGGGCGGCTCGAAGGCACCCCCGAGGGGCCGGGCATCCTGCCGGGCACCAGCCGGGGGTTCCTCCTGACGCTGGCCGAGGCGCTGGGCCTCCCCTTCGCCGAGGCCGAGATCTCCCTCGACGACCTGAAGCGGGCCGACGAGGTGATGCTCAGCGGCACGACCCTGGAGATCGTCCCCGTCACGCAGATCGACGAGGCCCCGATCGGCGACGGCACGCCCGGCCCGGTCGCCCGGAGGCTCGTCGAGGGCTTCGCCGAGGCGGTCTCCCGGTTCCGGGAGGGCCGGGAGCCGGCCCCGGCCGGCTTTCCCGCCGGGTCCGCCACCCTCGGGAGGGCCTGAGCCCTTGGACCCCTCGACCAGGACCCCCGAGGCCGAGGCCGGGGCCGAAACCAACGCCGGGGCCGTGGCGACGATCGCCGCGACCGAGGTCGTCTCCCCCTCCGGGGAGTCGCCCGGGGAGCCGCTCCACCCGCTCGACGCCCACGCCATCCGGGCCCCGTTGCCGAAGTCGGCCGGCATCTGGGCCGTCGTCCTCACCGAGGACGAGGCGAAGGCCGGGGCCGTCGCCGAGGGCCTCCGGCGCCTGCTCGGCGGCCGGGGCCGGCCGATCAAGGTGGTGGTCGAGCCCTACCGGCACGAGTCCCGGGCCGATCGGCTGGCCCGGGCCCTCGACGGCGCCGACCTGCCGATCGTGCTCGTCACCTCGGCGACCGAGCCCTGGACCGAGGCCCACCTGAGGCCCCTGCTCGACGCGATCGACCGCTGCGACCACGTCCTCGGCCGCCGTCGAAGGTCGCTGCCGGGGCGGATCCTCCGCTGGCTGGCGGCGTGGCCCTGGGCCCTGCTGTTCGCGATCCCGCTGAAGGACGTGCACTCCCCCTGCCGCCTGCACCGCCGGGAGGCGCTGGAGCTGCTGCCCCCGCAATCGGCCTCCCGGTTCCTCGACGTGGAGCTGCTGGCCAAGGCGTCCTTCTTCGCCCAGCTCGTGGACGAGGAGGACGTGCCCCCCCTGCCCGACTCGCACGGCCCCCCCGGCTTCTGGGGGGACTTCGTCGACGTCTTCCGCAAGCCGGTCATCCGCCGGGAGCCGGTGCCCGAAACCGGGCCGGCGCCCGACGCCCCCCCGTCAGCTCCACCGGAAGATCCGGAGGGCGACCAGGAAGCTGGCGACGGCCCAGGCGCCGAGGACGATCAGGTTCGGCCCGACCTCCAGGATCCCGGCCCCTTCGAGGACCACCCGTCGTAGGCCGTCGACGAGCTGCGTCAGCGGCAGGAGCTTGATGAACGGCAGCATCGCGTCGGGGAACCGTTCATACGAGAAGAAGACCCCCGAGAAGAGCCACATCGGGATCATCACCAGGTTCATCAGCCCGCTGACGGTCTCCGTCGTCTGCGCCCGGCTGGCGATCAGCAGCCCGATCCCCGCGAACGCCAGGGCCCCGACCACGTCCATCAGGACCACCAGCCCGAGGTTCCCCCGGACCGGCATCCCGAAGCCGAAGACGCCCAGGCTGAGCAGGATCAGCAGGTCCGGGATCAGGAAGGTCAGCCGCGCCCCGAGCACGGCGAGCAGGAAGTTGCGGCGGGGCATCGGCGTGGCCTGGAACCGCTTGAGCAGCTTGCCGATCCGGAAGTTCACGAGCAGGAAGCCGACCCCCCACAGCCCCCCCCCCATCGCGTTCACGCCGATCAGGCCGGGGATGAGGAAGTCGATGTAGCGCGAGCCGGGGTCGTCGACGATCGACTCGGTCGTCTCGGCCACGTCCACCCGGCCGAGGGCCCGCTGATAGGCGTCGTCGAACGCCGCCCGCGCGGCGAGCGCCTCGGGCCGGGTCGGGTCGTATCGGTATTCGACCGCATCCGGGCCCGTCGATTCGACCACCAGCGGCGTCTGCCCCCGCTGGAGCCTCAAACTCGCCTCCTCCGGCCCGATCAGGTTCATGACGACCCCGACCCTCCCCCCCTCGGGGGCCGCCGCGGCGCCGAGCAGGCCGAAGATCGTCCGGGCCTCCCCCGAGTCGACGACGTCGACGACCACCGTCTCCGGCTCCCCCCCCGAGTTGAACGCCAGGCCCAGCACCACGGCCAGGACGATCGGGAAGCCGTAGACCCAGAAGATCCGGGCCGGCTGCCGGTAGAACTCCCGGAGCCGGGCGACGTAGAGCTGCCAGAGGGAGGAGCGGGGCATGGTGAGGGTCGCTGGGAGGGAGGGGGCGTTGGGAACGCGATTCCGTCCGGGCACGCCGGGATCTGCCGTCCGATCGAGACAATCCAAGGGCCGATCCTACTCTTCCTTGAACCCTACGATCGGCTTCATCTCGTCGAACGTTCGATTCGGCAGGAGCCAGCGGACTCGACGGCCTTCGGCCGTCATCTCGACCCTGGCAACGCCATGCCGCATGCCCAGGCAGATCGTACCCGACGGGGCAACGACGATCGAGTTGGGATCCAGCCAGTGCCAGAAGGCCTGGTCGAGCAGGATCTCGATCTCCGCCCGGGATGGATCGACCCGGAGGAGCCGATCGAAAGTCACCACGAGCAACGTCCCATCGGTATCGAGCGTGGCGGCCTGGGGCAATTGGCCCAGGTCGACGATCTCCTCGGCACTCCAGCGGCTCCCGGGTTCGCGAGCGATCCGCAGGAGCCGCCCCCGGTTGACATCCCCGTGAGCAAGCCCTTCCAGGGCGAAGAGGCCGGGCGCCGTCCGGATGAAGCCCTCGACCCAGGCCTCCGCGATCCGATATCGGTCGGTCCCGTCGGCCGAGAACCACCAGAGCCCCGCCCCGAATTCGCCGCCATTGAACGCGACGACCCAGCCGTCGGCGACCTCGACGCGGAATCGCCTGCCCGCCAGCCCGTCGCGGGATGAGCCCGGCTCGATCCGGAACGGAAGCCCCCCGAAGACCTCGATCGCCTGGTTCCGCAAGGCTACCCGGGGGCGACCGTCGCGGAGCAGCACGACCCATTCGTGCTCGATGTCCTGTTCTGCGGCAACCCCGCGTTCGGAATCGATCTCGGGCGGGGCGGTCGCGATCCAGTCCTCCAGGTCGACGGGGATCTCCTCCCCGTTTCCCACTATCGGGAGGAGGACGACCGCAGCGAACGTCCAGGCCATGCGCACCATGCTCGTACTCCACAGCTCCCGAAATCGAAGCCCGAAGGAGCAATCGCCCCCCGACAGGACGGTAAAGCCGTTGCCACAGTGGGCGAACCGGTCCATCGACGAGCACCTCTCCTGAATGCCCCGGTTTCACCCCGCCCTCGACCTCCTCCGTCTCCCCCGGCCGTTGGCGGGGGCCTCGCCGCCGTTGGCGGCCTCGGGGCCGTCGTCCCGGAGGTGTCGGCCGGTGAGGTCGACGAAGACGTCTTCGAGGCTGACGCGGCGGGTGGTCAGTCGGAGGAGCGGGCGGGCCTGCTGCTCCAGCAGGGCGAGGAGGGCCGGGATCGCCGCGTGGGGCTCGACGACGGAAAGGGCGTAGCCCTCGCCTTCGAGCCGGGAGGAGGCGACCGTCGGCAGGCCGTCGAAGGAGGCCGGGTCGGCCGGGGGGCCGTCGCCGCCGAGGCTGAACTCGACGATGTGCTCGCCGCCGAGCCGGGAGATCAACTCGTCGGGGGCGCCGAGGGCGATCACCTTGCCGTGGTCGACGATGGCGATCCGGTCGCAGAGCCGCTCGGCCTCGTCCATGTAGTGCGTGGTCAGGACGATGGAACGCCCCTTCTCGCGGAGGCCCCGGACCACGTCCCAGAGCTGGCGGCGGGCCTGGGGATCCAGGCCGGTGGTCGGCTCGTCGAAGAAGAGCAGTTCCGGGTCTCCCACCAGCGCCAGGGCCACGGCGAGCCGACGCTGCTGGCCCCCGGAGAGGGTCTCGACGTAGGTGTCGGCCTTGGACTCCAGCGACACCAGCGGCAGCAGCGAGTCGGGATCGGGGCCCGATCGGTAGAAGCTGCGGAAGAGGCGGAGCAGCTCCCGGACGGTCATCTTCTCGGGGAACCGGGTCTCCTGGAGGGTGACGCCGATCCGCTCCCGGATGTCGTCGGCCTCCGCCTCCCAGCGCCGGCCGAGGACCTCGACCTCTCCCTCGGTCGGCTCGTTCAGCCCTTCGAGGATCTCGACCGTGGTCGTCTTGCCCGCGCCGTTGGGCCCGAGCAGGCCGAAGCACTCGCCGGGGAAGACCTCCAGGTCCAGGCCATCGACCGCCGTCACCGGCCCGGTGCGGCCGGGGTAGACCTTGCGGAGGCCCCGGACGAGGATGGCGTGCGAGCCGGGGGCGAGGTCGGTCATGGCGGGGGCTCGGTGCGGGTCGATCTCGGGTTCGGGGCGACGCGACGGCCGGCCCCCTCGGGAGGGGACATTCTAGCCGGAGGATTTCGGGCCGCACACCCGGGGGGCGGGGAGGGGACCTCACGCAGAGGCGCAGAGACTCGGAGAAGAGAGGGAGGAGGAGCGACGATCAGGCGTTCAATCGACGGCAACCCGGTCCTGCGGTGGCATTCGCCCCCGTCGGGCCAGGGCGGGGATCGGCCCGGGCCTGGCCTCGTCGCGGAGCCGGTAGATGGCATACCGGCCGTCGACCCGGAGCAGTTCGAGCGGCGAGGCCGGGTCGGGCGGCCCGTCGGGGGCGGCGGCGAGGACGTGGTCGGCCCCCTGGCGACGGGCGAGGGCGGCCCGATCGGCGTCGGACATCTGCTGATAGCGGCGTTCCAGGGCGTGGCGGTCGGAAAGGTAGGCGAGGGCGAAGGCCTCGGTCGGTCCGTCGAAGGCGACGTGGTCGGCGAACCGGGAGGCCCAGTCGGCCAGGCCGGTGGCGTCGTACGGGCCGGCGGCCCGGTTGAAGGCGACCTCCCGGCGCGACCAGAGGCGGAACGTCTTCGGCCCCGGAGGGCCGACGAACCGGGCCGATTCCGGCGTGTGGGCCCGGGCCCAGAGGGCGAGCCGCTCGACGTCGTCCGTGGGAGACTCCCCGAACCGGCACCGGCTGATGAGCGCCTCCCGGGCCGCCCGGTAGGCGGGCGTTCCCTCGGGCGGCAGCAGGGCGGCCAGCAGGGCGAGCGCGGGCACCGTGTAGGAGACGGCGGCCAGCCGGAGGGCCCGGCCGATCGTCCATCGAGGGGCGGCCCATCGGCGTCGGATCCCCCAAAGGGCCACCGCCAGGACGATCCCCCCGAGCAGCGGCCACTGGCCGGACTCCGGGTCGTGACGGGCCAGATACGCCAGGCCTACGACGAGGACCACCAGGCCGGCGATCGCCCCGGGCCCGGCGTCCGACCCAAGACCCCTCACCCCGTCCCTCTCCCCGCGAGCGGGGAGAGGGGGTCCGAATCCGACCCTCGCCCCCGTCTTCGGGGGAGAGGGTGGGCGCAGCCCGGGTGAGGGGGCCGACGACGGGGCGTCGAGCCGGGCGTCCGACCGCAGTCCCCTCAGCTTGAGGGCGAGCCGATCCCCCAGCGAACAGGCCAGTTCGGCCAGCACGGCGACGACCATCGAGCCGTCGCTCCCCAGCCCGGCAACGAGCAGGCAGCCCCGGAGCGTCCCGGGCAGCCCCCCGGCCCGCCAGTGCGACCGGACCCGCTCCGCCACGAGCACCAGGCAGAGCCCCCGGGCGATCGTCGCCATCCGGAACGGCTGGAAGACGGTGACCCGGGGGTCTTCGAGCACCTCGACCGCCACCCAACTCGTCGATAGCCCGAGCAAGAGCAGGCCGAGCAGGGCCGACAGTCGGAGGCGTTCGATCGAGATCGGCCGGCCGTTGGCGAGGAGCGTCAACCCGGCCAGCGCCGGATACCCGAACCAGGCGAGCCACTGCATCCCCCGCCAGAGCCCCGGCAGCATGTGCTGGGGCCCCTGGACGTGGAAGCTCAGCAGGCGGAACGTCTCCGGGTCGAGCCCGTCGAACAGGGCCGATTTCTGCGGGGCCTGGATCAGGACCGTCGGCAGCAGGGCGAGGCCCAGCGCCCCGATCCCGAGCCAGGCCGATCGCCGACCGACCCCCAGCGTCCCCGGCCGGATCAGGCAGGCCACCCACCCGGCCCCGAGCAGCATCCCGAGCTGGATCCCCACCGACGGGTGTACCAGCCCGGCCAGGCCGATCAGGGCCGCGCCGCCGATCCCCCCCCGGCCCCGGACGAACCCCGAGAGCGCCACCCAGCCCAGGCCGAAGCCGATCAGGCGGTCCAGCAGCATCGGCTCGAACAGGTGGTTCGTGCCGACGTTGCCGGCGTCGGCCAGCAGGACGAGGGCGACCGTCAGGATCCCGGCCCACTCCCCCGACCCCGGCCAGGCGGCCCTCGCCAGGGCCCGGAGGCCGACGCAGGTCACGGCGAAGGTGGCCGCGTAGAGCAGGAAGAGCGAGGCGGGCAGGCCGATCAGGCGGCTCGGGGCGTCGAGCAGGGCGAGGTAGCCCCGGTGGGGGTTGAAGGCGTCGAAGGCGCGGACGAAGGGGTCGTCGGCGAAGACGGCCGGGTCCTGCCGGTTCAGGAGGATCGGCAGGCGGTAGGCCTGGTCGCCGTCGAGGGACCGGTAGCCCTGCAGGGTCAGGGAGAGGCCGAACAGCAGGGCGTAGGAGATCCGGGCGGGTGCGGGCCTGGGCGATCCGTCGGGCATGGGGCGATCCCTCCTGGCGGCGGAGTGTGCCCGGGATCGCCGGGGGGGTCAAGGCCCGATGGGGGGCGGCGTAAGCCGGGAAGACGCGAACGATTCTGCCGGCCCGACCCCGGGCCGGCCGGCCGGCCGGCGTTGTCGGTCGGGGGGGGAATGGTCTACCATGAAGGGATTAGGGCGGGCCGGCGGCCGGACCGAAGCGGCGTCGCCGGGGCCCGCGAGACCGATCGAGCCGAGCCGACGACCCGCGGTGGACCTACCCGTGCCCCGATTGCCCCGCTCTCGAACCGGCCGGAGCGCCCCGACGGCGGCCCTGGCCCTGCTGCTGCTCGCCGCGACGGCGATGCTCGCGCCCCCGTCGGCCCTGGCCCAGGAGGGCGAGGCACCTGCGACGGCGACGGCCGAGGGGGGGGGCGGCGGGTTCGACACGTCGTTCCTGCGGCTGATGATCACCTCGACCGGGCCGATCGGCGTGGTCCTGCTCCTGATGTCGTTCTACCTGATCGCGCTGGTCGCCTGGATGTACTTCGAGTACCGCCGGGTCAACGCCATCCCCGAGCGCCTGACCAGGGACCTGGGCACCCAGCTCATGCAGCGGCAGTTCTCCTCGGCGTTCGAGCGGGTGAGCGGGGACCCGTCGTTCCTGGGGCGGGTGCTCACGGCCGGCGTCCGCAAGCTGCCGGGCGGCCAGCCGGCGGCGGTCCGGGCGATGCAGATGGTCAACGACGACGTGACGATGGAGATGGAGCACCGCACGGCGTACCTCGCCACGGTCGGCACGCTCGGCCCGCTGATCGGCCTGTTCGGCACGGTCTACGGCATGATCGTCGCCTTCCGGGCCATGTCGGCCGCCGGCCAGCCCGAGGCGAGCCTGCTGGCCGGCGGCATCTCGACGGCCCTCTTCGCCACCCTGATGGGCATCGGCGTGGCGATCCCGGCGATCACCTTCTACGCCGTCTTCCGCAATCGGATCTCCCGGCTGTCGCTGGAGGTGGAGCTGGCCGCCGAGTCGCTGCTGGAGCAGTTCGCCCCCGGCGTCCGCCCCCCCCACCCGCTCGCCCCCGGGGGGGGCGGCGGATCCGGCGGCGGCCCCATGCCGATGCCCCCCCAGCCCCCCCCGTTCCGGACCTCGCTCGGCGGGCCGAAGGAGGGGGAGTGATCCCGGGCCGACGGCCCGGCCGCCGGCCACCGCCCCCCGTCCCCGGTGATCCCCCATCGGCCCCCGCCCCCGGACCGGTCCCACCATGCCGAGACGAGACCGACAGGGCACCGACCCCTACCGCCTGGACCTGAACCTGACCCCCCTGCTGGACGTGGTCCTGCAATTGATCACGTTCTTCATGATGCTCGTCCACTTCGGCACGGCGATCGAGGCGGCCGAGCGCGAGGTCCGGCTGCCGGTCGCCCCCTCGGCCCTGCCGGGGGCGATGACCGTCGAGGACCGGATGGTCGTGGTCGTCGACGAGGCCGGCACCCTGATCGCCGGCGGGCGGGCGCTCGACGCCTCCCGGGCCCCGGGCTGGTGGGGCGAGCAGGCCCGCAGGCGGCTCCGGGGGACGGCCTCGCTCGGCGACTCGGGGCAGGAACTGCCGACCCAGGTCATCGTCCGGGCCGACCGCGACGCCCCCTACGGCTCCGTCCGCTCGACCCTGGCCGAGGCCCAGCGGGCCGGATTCGCCCGCTTCAGCCTGGTGGTCCTGACGGAGGAGGCCGCCCCATGACCGGCCCCGACGGCACGCCCGCCCCCAGGCCCCGCAGGAGGACGCCCGAGGAACCCTTCGAGTTCCCGGTGGCCCCCATGCTGGACATGTCCTTCCAGCTGCTCGCCTTCTTCATCCTCACCTTCCAGGCCCCCACGGGGGAGAGCCGGATCGACCTGTACCTGCCCTCGGCCCCGGCGGCCCTGGTCGCCGCCCCCGACTCGGCCTCGACCGGCCGGAACCGCCCGGTGCCGGGGGCGACCTCCGACCTGGAGACGGACCTGGTCGTCCGGGCCGAGGCCGACGAGCTGGGGGACCTCGTCTCGCTCTCCCTCCAGGGCTCCGACGTGCCCGACGCCGACGCCCTGGCGGGCCGCCTCCGCCGGTATCGCGAGCAGCTCGCCGGGGAGCCGGTGAAGGTCCGGATCGAGGCCGACGACCGCCTCCGGTACGAGGAGGCCGCCCGGGTCATCGGCGCCTGCTCCGCCGCCGGGGTCGACTCCGTCCGCCTCGCCGGATCGGCCTCGGAGGCCGGGCCATGATCGGCCGCCCGACCCGGTCCCGGCTCCTGGGCCTGGGCCTCGCCCTGGCGCTCTGGGCCCCCGGCCCCCCGGGTCCGGCCCCGGCCCGCGCCCAGGACGACGCCCCGCTGACGATCGCCGACCTCGACTCCTACCGGTCCGCCCTCCGGCCCGACGACCCCGACGCCCCCGCCCCCGAGCCGGTCGCCTTCGCCGACCTCTGGGGCCGTCCCGGCGACTTCCTCGGCCGCCGGGTGGCGATCGAGGGCCGCGCGGCCCGGCGGTTCCGCCAGCCGGCGGTGGGGGAATACCCCCCCCTGGTGGAACTGTGGCTGGCCGACCGGGCCGGGAACCCGTCCTGCGTGGTCTACCCCGAGCCCGAGGGGGGCGACCCCACCCCGCTGGGGGCGACCGTCCGGTTCCCCGGCACCTACCAGAAGCGGCTCGAATACCGGGCGGGAGACGAGCCGAGGCTCGCGCCGCTGATCGTCGGCCCGGGGCCCCCGGCGGTCCTCCGGGGGCCGTCGGGCGGCCCGGCGAGGGGCCCGTGGCGGCCGGTCGGGCCGTTCCGGGGGGTGGACTGGCTGGTCGGGGCGATCGTGGCCGCGGCGGTCGCCTCGGCGATCCTCCGCCAGGCCCTCTCCCGGCCGAATCCGAGGCGAAGCCGACGCGAGCGGGCCGACGTGGAGGGCCCGCCCCCCCGGTTCGTCGACGGGCCGGCCGACGCCGACCCCTATAATGGGCCGGGCCCGCCCGACGGCCCGCCCGGCGACCCGTCGTGACCCGGATCGCACCGATTCGAACCGACCGAGGCCCTTCCCACCATGCCCCGGACCGTTGAACTCGGCCGATCGCCGCTGACCGACCTCCGGGCCCTGGCCAGCTCGGCGGCCTTCCACGGCCTCCTGCTGCTGGCCTGCTCGCTGCTGGTCCTCCAGGCCGTGCTGCCGGGCCGGGACGACGACGAGCCGCCGGGCCTGGTGGGGGAGCTGGGGCCGGTCGACAACCGGGCCTCCTCCGGCGTCGCCCCCGGGGGCGGGCCGCAGGATCTGGGGGGCACGCTCACCGCCGAGCAGATGCAGCGGCTCGGTGCCGCCCCGGCCGTCGAGGCCGCCGCCAACCCCGACGACCTGGCCGACTCCCTGGTCGACGAGATCCTCGCCCTGCCCGCCGCCTCGGATCCCTCGGCCGACCCCCTCCCCCTGCCCGAGCTGCCCGGCATCGGCGTCCTGCCCGGCCCCGGCACCGGGGGAGGGGGCGGCGAGGGGGGCGGCTCCGGCGGCGGCCGCGGCGAGGGGATCGGCGCCGGCACCGAGTTCTTCGGCGCGAAGGAGCGGGCCACCTCGTTCGCCTACGTCATCGACCGCTCCGCCAGCATGACCAACCGGGGCTCGATCGACATCGCCAAGCGGGAGCTGCTGGCCAGCCTCCGCCGCCTGCCGCCCGACGCCCGCTTCGGGGTCATCTTCTACAACGAGAAGCCGACCCCGTTCCTCGACGCCTCGGGCAACCCGAGCCTGATGCCCGCCACCTCCGGCAACAAGTCCCGCTTCGAGACCCGCCTGGCCGCCACCCCCGCCGACGGCGGCACCAACCACGTCGACGCCCTGATGGCGAGCTTCCGGATGCACCCCGAGGTCATCTTCTTCCTCACCGACGCCGACCAGATGACCGACCGGGAGGCCGAGCTGCTCATCGAGTCCGCCGGCCGGATCCGCATCCAGGCCATCGAGTTCGGCATCGGCCCCGACACCGGCCTCTCCGTCCCCCTCCGCACCCTGGCCAACGCCACCGGCGGCTCCTACCGCTACATCGACGTGATGACCTTCCCCGCCCGGTTCGCCGCGCAGCCGGTCCCCGAGCCGGAGCAGGAGCCGGAGCCGGCCGCCGGGGAAGGGCCCGTCCCCTAGGCCTCCCGCACGGCCCGCCCTCGGCCCGCCTCCCGGGCCCCGATGCCCCCCGATCGTCGCGTCCCGGCGTGCCCGCGCGAGGGGACGCCTCCGGGCGACCGATCGACGGCCAGGACGGACGCGGACGGGCGATCCGGGGACCGTCGGCGAGGGCACGCGCGGCGACGCCCCGCACCGAGATCATCGGGGAACGGCGGAGTTGCAGTCAGGGGTAATGGGCGAATCGGCGGGGAGTCGGGGGAGCCGTCGGTCACCGACCTCGGGGCCGGGGCGACGCGCGGCGAGCCCCGGGCTCGGATGCCTCCGATCCGGGGCTCGCCGCGCGTCGCCCCGGCCGCCCGTCAGTGCTCGGGACGCTGGTCGAGCATGAAGTCGCGGAGCGCCTGGCGGGCCGACTCCCAGTCACCGCCCCGGGCCTCGGCGATCATCCCGGTCAGGGCGTCGTGGGCGGCGTCGGGCAGGCGGTCGGCCTGGTTGAGCTGGTCCAGCGTCGCCGCGTTGCGCTCGAGCTGGCCGGGGTCCTGGAGGCTGACGGCGGTGTAGAGGGCGTCGATGGTGGTGAACGCGTCCTCGTCGGGGCCCATCGCCGGCGCCCGGCCGCATCCGGCGATCGCGGCCAGGCAGAGCACCGCGGCGGCCGCCCGGATGGCGAGGCGGCCCGTGACGATCGCCTCCCCGGCCCCGGGACGATCGCCGCGGCGACGGGGAGACGCCGGGAGGACCGGCCCGGGGGCCCCGGTCGCCGATCGGCGGTCAATACTCATCGTGGATGACCTCGCTCCGGTTCCGGGTCGAGAGGGCGACCCAGGTGTTGGGGTGGATCGACTCCTTGACGAACCGGACGGAGCCGTCGCCGAGCAAGACGTTGGCGCCGCCGGGGTGCTCGGCGAACATCTGGTCGGTGTGGCCGAACGGGTGGTTCGGGGCGTGGATGATGACGTTGGGGTGGTCTCGGACGTCGGGCCCGCTGTGCGCGGCCACGAGGTTGCCACCGCTGTTCGGGTCGGACGGCCATCGGGGGCGCGGAGGGGTGCAGGAGAAGGGGACGACACCCACCCAGGTCGAGTCGCAGAGGATCGAGGACTTCTCGCCGAGGAAGATCGTGTTCGACAGCCCGTCCCGGACGCCGGCCACCCTCGTCCGCGAGTTGCGGTAGAAGGGGCCATCGATGACGTGCGGCTCGGGGGCGTTCGGAATCGGTTCGGGGACGTCGAAGTCGTAGGAGTAGGCCGTGGTCCGCCCCCAGGGCTGGTTGATCCCGGCGTTGGTGACGTAGTGGCTGCGCGAGAAGGCGATCCCGGGGGAGAATTCCCCGCCGTCGTTCGGCGCCCCCGAGTCGCCGTTGGTGTAGCGGTGCAGGGCGAAGGGCTCGTGGTCGTCGGTCACCGAGGGGCAGAGGAACGCGGCCAGCTTGGTCCGAGCCCCGGTGGTATTGTCGGGCGCCCAGCAGGGGAGGTCGGCGTTGAAGGCGTCGAACAGCGGGGCCTGCTCGGCATGGGGCAGCAGCAGCATGCCCCAGGCGAACCCGGGGGTCGTATTGATGTTCTCGTCCGGGTAGCGGACCCCGAACGCCGTCCCCACCGCCCGGGGATCGCCGACGTAGGCCGGCGGGAAGACGCCGAGGGCCGACTCGTAATTGTGCAGGGCCAGGCCGAGCTGCTTGAGGTTGTTGGTGCACTGGGCGCGTCGGGCCGCCTCCCGGGCGGCCTGGACCGCCGGCAGCAGCAGGGCGATGAGCACGCCGATGATCGCGATCACGACCAGCAGCTCGATCAGCGTGAAGCCCCCCCGCGTCGGCGGTCGACCGGCCCCCCCGCGTCGCCCCGGCCGTATGCCTGATCCCGGCATCCAAGCACCTCTGGTGTCCATCACCCCTCCTTCTCACCTTGGCTCGCCATCCGACGGTGATCGAATTTCACGATTCGGTCATCCTACCGACAAAACCAATTCGAGCAAATCGGTTTTTTTGGTTTCCCAAAAAATCGAAGGAGGGGGTTTCGGATTGCGTGACGGGCATGCGTCCTGATCGATCCCTCGGGCCGGCGGGCGGCCCGCCTCGCGGGGTGCCCCGGAGCGGTGTCGGGGGCGGCCCGGCCCGGTCATGACGGCATCGATCGAAGGGTCCTGGATCCGGGCTCGGGCGCCTTGACGCGGCCACCGGGCGTCAATCGGCCTCAATCGGGCCGGGGCAGCGGCAGGAAGGGGACGGGGGTGCCGGGCTCGTAGTCGCGGTCGCCGGCCTCGAAGGAGGCGAAGCCGTCGGCCGTCGCGACGGTGCGGAGGTCGGCGGATCCGGCCCAGTCGAGGGGCTCGACGGCGGGGCCTCCTGGCTCCCCCCGGTCGAGGAGCCGGGCCGGGTAATAGGTGGGGCGGTCGCCCCGGTGGGAGAAGGGCTTGGAGAGGCGGGCGGGGATCGCCTCGGGGGGCTCGGCGCCCAGGCCACGCAACGCCTTCAAGGCGGGGGCCACGAACAGGAGGAAGCCGACGACGCCGCTGACCGGGTTGCCGGGCAGGCCGAAGACGAGCGTGCCGGGGCGGCCGTCGGCCCTCGGCGGGCCGATGCCGAAGAGCAGGGGCTTGCCGGGCTTGAGGCGGATCTTGTGGAAGACGGCCGTCATGCCCAGCTCGGCCAGGGTGCCGGGGACGAGGTCGAGTTTGCCGGCCGAGACGCCCCCGGTGACGAGCAGCACGTCATTCGCCAGCCCCCGGGAGAGGACGGCCCGGAGGGCCTCGGGCACGTCGGGGGCGATCGGGGCGACGTCGGGGAGGCCGGAGGAGGCCCGGACGAGCCCTTCGAGCACCGTCGCGTTGCTGTTGCGGATCTGGCCGGGCCCGGGGACCTGATCGGGGGGGACGAGTTCGTCGCCGGTCGAGGCGATCGTCACGACGGGGCGGGGGGCGACCAGCGGGTCGGCATGGCCGACCGAGGCGAGCAGGCCGAGCTTCACCGGGTCGAGCCGGGCGCCGGGGGAGAGCAGGCCCTCGCCCTGGCGCATCTCCCGGCCCCGGGTGAGGCGGCCGGCATCGGGGGAGACCGGCTTGCGGGGGGAGAGCAGGACGCGAGCCCCCCGGCGATCGCTGTCCTCGACCATCACGACGGCGTCGGCGCCGTCGGGCATCGGGGCGCCGGTCATGATCGCCGAGCACTGCCCGGGGCCGAGGGACCGGGTCGGGACCCGGCCGGCGGTGATCTCCTCGATCACCTCCAATTCGAACGGGACGGGGCCGGCCAGGTCGGCGGATCGGACGGCGAAGCCGTCGAGCAGGGCCTTGTCGAAGGGGGGGAGGTCCCGGTCGGCCGTCACGGACTCGGCCAGGGCGCAGCCGAGCGCCTCGGACAGCCCGACACGGCGGGGCGGGAGCGGGGCGGCGTGGTCGAGGACGGCGCGGAGGGCTTCGGCGACGCTGAGCATGGGGGGGTGGGGGCGAGGGCGAGGCGGGGTCTGGCCGGGATCTCGGGCGATGACGGGGCGGCTCGGCGAGCCCCCTCGGGGGGCTCGTCGTCGGCCGCGATCACGGGGGGAACTGGCCCTGGTTGGACCGGTAGTAGTCGGCCGATTCCTTCATGACCTTGTTTTGCTCCTCGGAGCTCAGGGAGGGGGCTACGGTCCCCGGCTCCCTGCTCTCGCCGCCGCATCCGGGCTGCGAGGCCAGGCCGAGTCCGGCCAGGCCGAGGAGCACGACACGCAATCGGAACGATCGGACGCCGGACATCGATCGCCTCCTGGGGAAGAGACGGGCCCCCGACGCGGGTCGCGCGACTCGGGAGACCACATCGGATCATGACGGACCAAGGCCCGCCGGATCAAGGGCCGGGCCCCGGGTCGATCGGGATCGTCGTCGGGCCGACGAGCCCGGCCGGGGGACGATGCGAGGGGGTCAATCCGCGACAGGGGGGGGGGCTGGTCCCGGCTTCGGCACGGGCTCCCGGGCGGCGGCGGCGATGCAGGCGGCGATGGGGATGGCCACGGCCAGCCGGCCGAAGAGGCGGGCGGTCGGGGAATCGGGCAGCGGTTCGGACATCCTGACCAGGGGGAAGGCGACGGCGCCGCCGACCTCGTAGAGCATCGTGCCGACGATCGCGCCGAGCAGGCCGCCCAGCAGCGCCCGGGCCACCCGGCTCCGGCCACCGAGGCCGATGCCGAAGGCCAGGCCGGCCAGGGCCCCCGGCAGGATCCAGTAGCCGGCATGGAAGAGCATGGGCAGGATCAGGTCGTCGGAGTCGCGGTCGATGAGACGATGGAAGGCCGGGATCAGCCCGAAGCAGGAGCCTACGCCCCCGGCGCCGCCGAGGGCCAGGCCGAGCAGGCCGGCGCCCAGGCCACGGCGGATCGATCCCCGGGCCAGGCCACCGGCGACCCCGAGCAGCAGGCCGAGCAGCGCGCCGAGGCTGCCGAAGGCGATGGCGGCCCGCTGCCGCTGGGCCGCCAGGATCTCCCGGGCGTTCGCGGCGGTCGCCTCGGCGTCGCCATAGGCGGCGACGAGCGGGACTTCATAGCGGTCGTGGACGGCCTCGCCGATGCCCCAGGAGCCGACCGCGGCGATCAGGCCGGCGGCCAGGCAGAGGGGCCAGGACCGGGAGGAGGCCGCGGGGGGGGCGCCGGCGTCCGGGGTGGGATGCGGGGCCGGTCCGCCCGGCGGCCCCGCGACCTCGGCGGGTCGGTCGGGATGGCCTGGGGTCATCGCTGGGGTCGCTCCGGTGTTCATCGGGTCGACTGAATCGCCCCCTCGGCAACAGGCCAACTCGCGCGGACTTCCTCCCAGGGTCGGGCCCGCCGAGTGGGCCCGACCCTGGGAGGAAGTCCGCGCGAGCCCGCATCAGAACTGGTCGGCGCTGACGACCTCGCCGCCGTTCCTCGTGCCGAGGGACCACCAGATCCGCATCTCGATGGTGTCCTTGACGAACTTGACGCTGCCGTCGGCGAAGCCGACATTGACGCCGCCGGGATGCTCGCTGGTGGCGACGGTCATGTTGGTCGCGTCGGTGCCGCAGCCGGCGCACCCGAAGCGGCAGGAGCTCCAGGGGTGCTGCCGGGAGTTCGGGGTCACTACGGTGTCGAAGAGGGTCGCCCCCGGGGTGGCCCAGCCCCACCGCGTGCCCCGGGTGTTGGCATATCGGCTGTCGTCGCCGGTCATCCAGGTCTGGGTGCAGGCCTGCATTGCGGCGATCACGGCGTCGGGGTCGCGGAAGACGTTCCCCTGCCAGGCCTCGCCGGGGATGCCGTCGACCCCGGTGACGGAGTTGCGGCGGTTGCCCCGCCAGGTGGGGCGGCCGACCCAGGGCTGGCCGGCGCCGACGAGGGCCTCGGAGGCGGCGACGGTGTTGCTGGTGCCGTCTCGGATGGACTGGATGCCGTAGGCCAGCAGGGGGACGAAGACCCCGCTGCCCGGCGAGAAGCCGGTGGTGGTGGCCCCGGTGCTGAAGTGGTAGTTGTTGAGCTGGAAGAACCCGGCCTCGCCGTCGGAGGGGCAGAGGAAGCCCGCGACCCGGGTGTTGAAGACGGTGCTGTTGGCCGAGGTGCCCGACGGGCAGATGCCGTCATACCAGGGGGCGAGGTCGAAGTTGATGGCGCCGTAGAGCGGGACCTGCTCGATGAAGGGCAGGAGCATCGCGTGGGCGCTCCAGTTGTTCCAGGAGTACGACGGGACCGCCGGGTTCTCGGCCGCCGCCGCCTCGCAGAAGCCCCGGGAGCCGCCCAGGGGGAAGACGCCGTGGGTGGAATGGTAGTTATGGATGCCCAGCCCGATCTGCTTGAGGTTGTTGGTGCACTGGGCGCGTCGGGCCGCCTCGCGGGCCGCCTGGACGGCGGGCAGGAGCAGGGCGATGAGCACGCCGATGATGGCGATCACCACCAGCAGCTCGATCAGCGTGAAGCCACGTCGAGATGCGTCGCGCATCGTGGACCTCCGCGAATGCCTTGGGATCGGCGAATGGAGTGGAGTGTTGATATCGAGACATGGGATCGATCCAGACCCCTGGTGGATCGGGAACCCTGGAATCGATCCCGGGATTGTAAGAGCCTTGTGAAGCCGCTGTCCACGGATTTCGGAATTCTCGTGAAAAGTTCGGCACACCGCACGGCACTCGGGCCCGCATGGCTGCGGGGCGTCTTGGGGGGGGAGACTGGGCCGCGCAACGGGCGTCGGCCGAGGGCGGCGGGGCCGGGCAGGATCAGAGGTCGGGGTCCCAGGGCGGGCCCTTGGCGTCCGGTCCTCGGGACGATCCCAGGTCCAGGCCGCAGTGCTTGCAGGTCGAGGTCGACCAGCTGCTCCACCAGGACAGCAGGAAGCGGCCCCCGCATCGGGGGCAGCGGAACCGCAGGAGTCGGAGCCAGGACACCAGGGCAATGACCCAGCACCCGAAGAACCCGGCGGTCCCCGCGCCGGTGAGGGCGGCACGCACTACGGGAGACGGCCATGAACCCAACGCGACGAGGGAGACGGCCAGGACGACCCAGATGACGGGCATGGCGAGGAACGACTGCCACCACCAACGTCGCAGGGAGGCGTAGCGCCGGGCGGCCTCGGCCCTCGTGCGGGGGTCGACCTCCTTCATGGCCGGTCCCCATCGGCTATCGGCCGATGAAGTTGCGGAGCAGGAGGGTGCCGGCGTCGCCGGTCAGGAAGCTCTCGGGGTGGTACTGGACGCCTTCCAGGGGCCAGGACTTGTGGCGGACGCCCATGATCTCGTCCTGGTCGGTGCGGGCGACGACCTCGAAGTCCTCGGGGAGGGTGCCGGGGCGGATGATGAGGCTGTGATACCGGGTGGCCTCGAAGGGGTTCGGCAGGCCCCGGTAGACGCCCCGGCCGTCGTGGTAGATCAGGGAGGTCTTGCCGTGCATGATCCGATCGGCCCGGACGACCTCGCCGCCGAAGACGTGGCCGATGCACTGGTGGCCGAGGCAGACGCCCAGCAGCGGGACCTTGCCGGCGAAGTGCCGGACCACGTCGTTCGAGATGCCGGCCTCCAGTGGGGTGCAGGGGCCGGGGGAGATGATGACGTGCGACGGCGACTTCGAGGCGATCTCCTCGGGCGTGGTCTGGTCGTTGCGGACGACCCAGAGGTCGAGCGAGGGGTCGATCTCGCCGAGGCGCTGGACGAGGTTGTAGGTGAACGAGTCGTAGTTGTCGATCAGGGCGATCATGCCGGTCCTGCGGGTGGTGGCGGTCGGTGATCGGGCGTCACGACCGTATTTTACCGGCCAGCCGTCACGACCGGAAGCGAGGGCGGGGCGGTCGGGGCGATCGGGAGGGTGGGGGGCGGCGCGTCGGCCGATGGTATGCTTCGGAAGTTGGGACCGTCTCGGCCCGGAGGATCCGGGCCGATCGATCGATCGACGCCGAGCGGAGGAGGAGAGCCGATGATCGCGAGCCTGACGATCGCCCTGGGCCTGACCGTCGCCGGGGGCCCGCCGTACGGGGGGGGCGGGACGATCGCCCCGCCACCGATCCCGTCGCACCCAGTCGTCGGCACGACCGTGCCCGCCCTCTCCCCGGGCGGCCAGGCGATCGCCCACGGGGGGATCCCCGCCGGCCACGGGCACGGATACGGATACGCTCACGGGCACGGCCACGACAGCGGCTTCATCCTGCCCCCGGGCCCCGGGGACGGCTGGGGGTTCCCCAACGGCGCCCCGGACGGCTACGGCTGGTACGACCCGGGCACCTCGCTGCCGATCCGGGAGGACCGGACCACCTCGTACTACTTCCGCCGCTACATGGCCGTGCCGGCGCCCTCGATGTTCCTGCCGAGCTATTACAACCCGTTCGTGACCCGGGGCCAGCGCTTCATCCCCTACACCGGCATGGGCGGCCACCACGCCGCCGGGGGCGCCCCCACCGGCTCGGCCATGACCCAGGTGACGCCCTACACCAATCTGACCCGAGAGGCCCCGTCCATGCCCGTCCCCGACTTCTCGGGCGAGGTGCAGTCGGCGCCGGTCAACAACAGCCAGATGGATCGGCTGATCGAGAACTGATCCGGGATCGCCCCGAACCGGGACCGGTCCAGGCCGGGGCGTTCGGCGTCACGGCCCGGCCTCCTCGGCGGGGCCTGGTCCATCCAGGACCAGGGCGGCGCCCGAGTCGGGCCAACCCCTCCGGATCGCCTCCTCGACGCAGCGACGGACCAGGGCCGGCCGCACGACCGGCCCCCGGCAGGCGGGCCACTCGACCGCGAGGAGCCGGTGCGGGCCGTCCTCGGGGCGGACCAGCAACCGGTCCGGAGGCCAGGAACCGCCATGCTCCGCGTACGCCCGAGAATGGACGTCGAGCGGCTCGTTGAAGGAGCAGGTCCACCGGAATCGTCGGCCGCCGAGGACGAGCAGCCGGTAGCCCCGCCAGTGGTCCGCCACGAGGATGGCCTCCGCCGGATCGCCCTCACCGGCCGTTGAGGACCCCGGTGGTGATGAGGCCGGGGTCCCGGGAGATCTTCTCGGCGAAGGAGCCGAAGGTGCGGAGGACGGACCGGGCGTCGTTGACGGTGGCCTCGGCGGCCCGGACGACGAGGCGGACGTCCTCGTAGAGCTGGGGGTCGGCCACCAGGCGCTGGAGCGTGCCCCGGGTGTTCAGGCGGCCCTTGCCGTCCTGGAGGTAGGCGGTGAGGACGCTGATGTCGTAGGCGATCTTGTTGGCGCGGAGGAGGGTCTGGCCGAGGTTGGTCCGGGGCTTATCGGCGGGGCCGTACTTTAACTCGGCGGCGACCGGCTCCAGGGCGGCGAGCATGGCGTCGAGCCGCTCGGAGGCGGAGGCAACCCGGGCGAGGGTCTGCTTCACCTGGTCCGTGGTGGCGTCGTCGAAGGCGCCGTCGAGCTTCTCGGCGACGCTCCGGATGGTGGCGACCGTCGGCTTGATCTCGGCCTCGTTCTCGCGGAGGACCCGGCCGAGGTCGTCGGCCACCGCGTCGATGCTCCGGCCGGTCTCCCCCCAGGTGTCGAGGAACTCGTCGATCGAGTCGGCCTTGCCGACGATCGCCGAGAGGTTGGTGGCGGCGGCCTCGATGGCGACCATCGTGCTGTCGGCCCGCTCGAAGACCTTGGAGGCGTCGGTCAGCAGCAGGAAGGGGTCGGTGGCGACCAGGCCGTCGACCCAGTGGTCGGGGCGGGCGGCCTCGTCGGGGGAGTCGAAGGTCTCCATCGCGCCGGTGCCGTCGCCGGGGCCGGGCAGCAGGTCGATGGCCACGTCGCCGATCAACGCCCGGCCGAGCCGGGGGATGGTCCCCGTCCGGATCGTGTATTCGGGGTCGAGCGAGAGGGTGACGAGCACCCCGTCGGGCTGCCGGGGCTCGGTGAAGGTGAAGCCGAAGACCTCGCCGACCCGGACGCCGCTCTTGCGCACGGGGATGCCCCGGTCGATGCCGGGGGCCTCGGCGAAGAAGACGGTCACGTAATGCCGCTCCTGGATCAGCGCCGGGGCCTCGAACCAGACGATCAGCATCGTCAGCACCATGCCCGTGACGATGACGAACATGCCGATCCGGAACTGCATCACGCGTTCGTTCATGTCCGGCCCTCTCGTCTCGACTCTCGGTGTCGCGCTCGTCGCCCGGGGGGGAGCGGGCCGGTCGTCCCGGCCCGGCCGGTTTCGTCATCCCATCATGCCCGGTCCCGGCCCGGGGGCTCCGAGAATTCCGGCGCCGCCGGGGGCGCCCGGCCGGCCCCCGAGCCTAATCCGGGACCAGCCCCGCTGGCCAGGCCAGCCGGGGGCATTCCCAGGCCCCTCCGGCCGCGAGGGACCCGGGCGGGGCCTGCCGGCGACGCTCGGGGGCCGACGCGCTCGCCGCGTTGCTGGGGCACAACACGCGGCCGTGACGCGACTTGCCGGGCTGATCGGCGTCGGAGTAGGCTGTCGGGGCCCGTGATCGTCGGCCGCGTGGCCCGCCGTGCGGGCGGATGGCATTATGATACGGGAGGACCGACCGGATGTCTCTGAGTCTCCGCACGCCTCGAACCCGACGGGGCCTGCCGCTGGCCCTGGCCCTCGCCCTGCTGGGCCTGGCCTCGACCCCCTCGTCGGCGTCCGTCCTGACGTTCGACGACATCGCGCTCGGGCCGGACGGGACGGCGAACGTCTTCGGACTCTATGAGGATCCCGGGTCGGGGTTCTTCTTGGCCGGCGACTTCCAGGCGCGCGGTGCGGGGGCGACGTCCAGCCTCACCCCGGAGACGTCGGAGGGCTCGGGGATGATCACGACGTCGCTGGCCCCATTCGGACCGGGGCTCGTCACGCTCACCCACGAAGACGGCCTCCCCTTCGAGCTCGTCTCCATCGACCTGGCGCGGGAGTTCCAGTTCAACGACCCGTCGGCGGGCGTCAGCTTCCCCGAGGTGACGTTCACGGGGATCCTCGCCGGCGGCGGGACGGTCTCGCAGACGTTCTCGGTGGACCAGGAGGGCTTCTTCTTCCGGACCTTCGCATTCTCGGGGGCCTTCACGGGCCTCGCGGCCGTGACCTGGGAGCAGCCGGCCTTCGGCGTGCCGGACCCGAACAACCCGGGCCGGATCCTCGGGCTCCACCAGTTCGATCGCATCGCGGTCAACGTCGTCCCCGAGCCCTCATCGATGGGGATGGTCGTCCTGGGGGCCCTCGGGGTGGCCGCGGGCCTGACCCGTCGCCGCCGACCGGCCCTCGCGCCGGCCCGCGCCTCGGGCTGATCGGGACGGCCGATCGCCCTCGGCGGCCCGGCGGGGGACCGTCACCCCCGAAGCTCGCTGAGGCGCTCGCCGGCCTCGCCCCGGACGAACTGGCGGACCCGGGGGTCGGGGTGGTCTTCCAGGGCGTCGGGGGGGCCGTCGAAGAGGATCTGGGGCTCGTCGGGGCGGAGCCGGGAGAGGGGGTAGAGCATGACCACGCGGTCGGCCACCTTCGTCACGGTCTTCATGTCGTGGGTGACCACGATGCCGGTGGTGTGCTTGGTCCGCTGGGTCTGCAGGATCAGCTCGTTGATCACGTCGCTCATGATCGGGTCCAGGCCCGTGGTCGGCTCGTCGTAGAGCATGACCTCCGGGTCGGTGGCCAGCGCCCGGGCCAGGCCGACCCGCTTGCGCTGGCCGCCGGACAGCTCGGCCGGCTTCTTGGCCTCGATCCCCGGCGGCAGGCCGACCTCCCGGAGCCGTTCCAGGACGACCCGCCGGAGCATCGACTCGTCGTAGAGCCGGTGCTCCCGGGGGCCGAAGGCGACGTTGTCGTAGATGGAGAGGCTGTCGAACAGGGCCGCCATCTGGAAGAGGAACCCGAACCGCAGCCGGACCTGGTTCAGCTCGTAGGTGTCGAGCGTCCCCAGGTCGTTGTCGTCGAAGCGGACGGCCCCCCGGGTGGGGCGGAGCAGGCCGATCATCAGCTTCAGCAGGACGGTCTTGCCGCAGCCGCTCTCGCCGATGACGCAGAGCGTCTGCCCCTTGGGCACGGCGATCGACACGCCCCGGAGCACCGGATGCTGGCGGAACTCCATGCCGATCCCCGCCAGCTCGACGATCGGCCGGGGGGGCTCGGCCGGGCCCGCGGGCCCGGGGGCGGGGGCAGCCTGGGGGGCGTCCATCAGATCAGCGTCCCGGAGTTGGGCCAGATCGCCACGTAGAGCTTGTTCCACATCAGGCCGAGGCAGAAATCCAGGAAGAGGATCGCCACGAAGGAGGTGACGAACGCCTCGGTGGCCGCCTTGCCCACCCCCTCGGCCCCGGCCGAGCAGTTGAAGCCCCGGTGGCAGCTGATCAGGGCGATGGCGGCGCCGAAGAAGTAGCTCTTGAAGACCCCCGCGAAGATGTCCAGCCCCCCCACGAACGCCCGGGAATGGGCCCAGTAGTGGTACGAGTCCACGCCGAGCATCTGCGTGCTCACCACCGCCCCGCCGATGATCCCCATGAAGTCGGCCATCAGGGTGAGCAGGGGGATCAAGAGGACGCAGGCCAGCAGCCGGGGGACGGCGAGGTAGGCGATCGGGTTGGCGCCGAGCACGTCGAGGGCGTCGACCTGCTCGGTCACCCGCATCGTGCCCAGCTCGGCGGCCATGGCCGAGCCGACCCGGCCGGCGAGCATGGTGGCCGCCAGCACCGGGCCCAGCTCCTTGACGAGCGAGATGTTGATGACCGAGCCCAGGCGGGTCTCCATCCCCATCGCCTCGAACTGGCGGTGGGCCTGCACGGCCAGGACCATGCCGATGAAGGTGCCGGTCACGGCCACCACGGGCATGCTCTTGACGCCGATGACGTAGAAGTTCGGCACCAGGGTCGACCACCTCGGGCGTCGACGGACCAGCCACATCAGGGTCAGGCCCGAGAAGACCGCCAGGTTGCCGACCTCGGCCACGGCGTCGAAGAACTGCTCCCCCAGCTTGCGGACCGGCGAGTCTTCCGGGGGGCGGGGGGGAGGGCCGGGGTTCGGGCCCTCCGCCCGGGCGTCCGGGGTCGGGGCCGAATCCGCCGGGCGGGCCGTCGGCGGCCCCGGGGAGGCCGACGCGGAGGCGTCGGGGGCGGCGGTGGCATCCATGTCTCGGGCTCCTGGCCCTCGCCCCGATCGGGCGTTCGGGGGCGGCCGTTGCGGGTGTCCGGGCGAGGGGCGTGCCTCCGTGCGGGCGGGGCCGTCCCCCTTCGGGCGGGGGGCCCCGGCGTCTTCATTCTCGGGGTTCCGTCGCCGATGGCAAGCCGAAGATGGCACGCACGGGCGGTGCCGCCCCCCCGACCGGCCGACTCCGGCGCCGACCGGCCTTGTGCCCCGGCCGATCGTACCGAATGATTGGGGGGGGCCGGCGGCCTCCCCCGGACCATCGGACGCGAGGACGCCCGCCGATCGCGGCGGCTTGCCCTCAAGATCCGACCCCGGCGGCCGAACTGCTTGGTAGGGCCGGGTGTCGCTCCTGGGGAGGAAGGACGGAAACCGATGGGAATGGACCTCATCCTGGGTGCGATCGTGCTGGTATCGGCCCTCCGGGGCTGGTTCCGGGGCTTCTTCTCGCAGGCGATCCGCCTGGGGGGGCTCGTCGGCGGCGTCTACCTCGCCGGACCGTTGCGGGACCTGGCCCGGCCGATCGCCGCCGAGCGGATGACCTCGATGAGCCCCGAGCTGCTCGACCGCATCCTCTGGTGGGTCGCCGCGGTCGGCTCGTACGTCGTCCTCAGCGGCACGGCCACCGGCCTGCTGTCGGCCTACTCTCGACGGATGGCCCGGGAGCGGGCGGCCTCGGGCGTGGCCCGGCCGGCGCACCGGGGCGACCAGTCGGCCGGCTTCCTGTTCGGCGCCGGCAAGGGGGCGGTCGTGGTGGCCTTCCTCGCCGCCGGGATCCAGCAGTACTCCCCCGAGTACCTCAAGGCCGGCGGCTGGGTCGGCGGCCAGGTCGGGACCTCCCACCTGCTCGCCCTCTCCGAGCGATACGAGCCGGCGCGCCGAATCTGGGAATCGAAGCCCGTCCGCACGTTCGTCGACCACGTCCGGTCGATGGGCCTCGGCCCCCGGTCCCCCGGGGAGGATGATCCCTCCTCCGCCGAGGGCGACGACACCCGGGCGTTCGCCTCCGACGGGCCCCCCGCCCCGGCCCGGTCCCCCTCGCCGATGGCCGTCGACCCCGCCCCCCGACGACCCGGCGGCGAGGTCGACCTGGACGCCGCCCTGGAGGAGGTCCGCCGCGACCTCCACCGGCTCGACTCCCTCCGCGACCTCGTCCCCCGCTGAGGCCGCCTCCCTCGGCTGACCCAGACCGCCTCCCGACCCTCGCCCCCGTCCGCGGGGGAGAGGGCGGGCGAAGCCCGGGTGAGGGGGACCCCGACGACTCGCCGGGCCCCGCGTGCCATCCGCCGCCCCACGGGCCCGGCCCCCTCCCGCCCTTCGGGGACAGAGTCGTAGGGTCCTCGCGGGAGAGGCCAGACCGGCACGGCCGATGGGGTCGCGTGGTCCGGGCGAGGCGGTCGTCCCCTGGCCCCGACCGGCCGGGGCGGCTACGATCGAACCGATTCGGAGACGGGACGACCGGCCCCCGCCCGGCCCGGGCCTGGCCGACTCCCGGACGGATCGGAGGACCCCCGCCGATGAGCCGACTGCCCCGCCCCAACCGGCCGATCGCCCTCGCGGGCCTGATCCTGCTGGCGATCGCCCCGCCCTCGACCGCCCGGCAGGAGCCGACGGCCTCCGGCCTGCCCGTCGCCGAATATGCCTCGCGTCGGGAGGCGTTGCAGGACCTCCTCGGGGGCGGGGTCGTCGTCGTCCGGGGGGCCGAGCCGATGGCCGAGGACTATTTCCGGTTCCGCCAGCGGAACGACTTCATGTACCTCACCGGCATCGAGCAGCCCGACGCCCTGTTGCTGCTGGTCCCCGAAGGACTCGACCCCGAGGGCCAGGCCCGTTCCGTCGTCTTCCTCCCCCCCCGCAACCCCTTCGCCGAGCGCTGGAGCGGCCCCCAGGTCGTCCCCGGCGAGGAGACGGCGCGGGCCTTCGGCCTCGACGAGGCCCTGCCGACCGCCGACTTCGAGGCCCGACTGGCCGAGGCCCTCGGCCGGGACGCCGCCGAGGAGGGCGGGGAATCGGACGCCGACGCCGGCACGGGCGACGCCGACGCCGACGCCGAGGCCGAGGCCGACGGGCCGGCGACGATCTACACCCACCTGCCCCCGCGTCGGGACGGCGAGGGCTCCCCCGAGGCCCGGTTCCGGGACCAGCTCGAACAGCTCTCCCCCGACGCCCGGTTCGAGGAGGTGTCGCCATCGATCGCCTCGCTCCGGCTGATCAAGTCCGACGCCGAGGTCGTTCTGCTCCGGAGGGCCATCGACATCACGATCGAGGCCCACCGCGACGCCGCCCGGGTCATCGAGCCGGGCACCCATGAATACGAGGCCCAAGGGGCGCTCGAATACGCCTTCACCCGCAACGGCGCCCAGAGGGAGGCGTTCGCCTCGATTGTCGGCTCGGGCCCCAACAGCGTCGTCCTGCACTACAACGCCAACCGCAGGCGGATGGAGGACGGCGACCTCGTCGTCATCGACATCGGCGCCGAATTCGATTACTACGCCGCCGACCTGACCCGCACCTACCCCGTCTCCGGCCGCTTCACGGACCGCCAGCGGGAGGTCTATCAGCTCGTCCTCGACGCCCAGCGCGCCGCCGAATCGGCCTTCGAGCCCGGCAAGACCACCATCAACGACCTGCACCAGGCCGCCATCGCCCGCATGAAGGAGAGTCCCCTGCGAGACTCCCAGGGCCGGACCCTGGAGCGCTACTTCGTCCACGGCCTCGGCCACTGGCTGGGGATGGACGTGCACGACGTCGGCGACTACCGCCGGCCCATCCCCGAGGGGGCCGTCTTCACCATCGAGCCGGGCATCTACATCCCCGAGGAATCGCTCGGCGTCCGGATCGAGGACGACTACCTCGCCGCCGCCGACGGCCTGGTGAAGCTGAGCGAGGCCCTCCCCTCGGAGCCGGACGAGGTCGAGGCCATGATGGCCGTCGAGGTCTCGGCCGAGTGACGTGATGAGGGGCGGGGTGGCCGGGGTCGTCACGACCCCGGCCACCCCGCCGTCCAGAACCTATCCGTTCGCATCAGCCGGCGTGATTCGACTGGGGTCGGGACGACCCCGGCCACCCCGCCGCCTGGTTCGGCGAAGTTACCTCAACTCGTCCGATTCAATAGCCTATTGAGCGCATCGTTCAACTCCTTTTGATCCTTCATGACCTCAGCCAGCCTCTCCGCAAACTCAACCATGACGAGGCGGATCGCATTGGCTAACCTAAGGCAATATTCGTCCGAGGCGTCGTGAAGACCCTCACTCAAGGCGCTATGGAGAAGGGTGAACGGATTGTGGCCGTTGATCCGCAACGCATCGGGGACGGCGTCCTTTACACTATCCATCGCCTTGCTGAACTGTGATTCTGCTTTTGCAGATTCCAATTTTTGAATGGCTTCCCCAGACGCATTGAGGTGGCGTGCAACTCGAATGACCTCGTCGAGGAGGCGATTCTTCTGATTCTCAATGACGCGGCGATAATAGGCGTGCGCAGCAATACCTAGTCCCTCAATCTCCGCCCGTCGCCCCTTAAGAAAGAGGTCTCGGTCAGGTCCGATAAAACATATGACTTTGGATGGGGTCCGAGGAGCAAAGGGGGGCCACTCGGCAAGTTTTTGAACGTCGGTGATAGTCCAGAGTCGAACAACGTAGGTTTTCGCGGCTTTCCCACACTTCTCACACGTGTACCACAACAGTGAGTCGCGTGGGGTCCGGCTCATGGGACTCTCGTTACCACCACATCCGGCGAATATCTTCTCAGTCCGATTCACCACTCCCTTACAGAATGATACGTCGCCGCAATCCTCAGCGCAGTAGAGTTGGAGGTCAGGGACCAACACAACGATTTTATAGATGTCGCGTGGGTCATCATATGCTGCCCCTGTGACAAGCATACGCTGCCCCACCGGCTGGTCCGTGAGGAAAGCTCGCCAGTCGAGAGTACTCTGAGAAGCGGCAAGTTCTTGGGACATTCGTTCGTCTCGAGTAGCCTGCGGTTTCTGCCTCTGTTAATAATCGACAATTAAACACAACATTTGGTTCGCCCAATTTTCCGCCTTATGCTGCGTATTCGAGGAAACCTCTGCCGCCTAACCCTAGTCGATGGATGAATCGACGTGTTTTTCCAAGCGTACCCCGACCCGTTCGCGTCACGGGCGTCGGACAAGAGGCGATCGCCCGACGCCAACACCGTTGATGCGTGCTTGCAACAGGGCGCCACCAAAACCGATATGGTGCCGACGTGGGGCTCCTCCGCCGCCTAATCGATGCCGTGTAGGCGGATCGTGTCGACGACCTGCTCGTCGTCGGGGGGGCCGAGGGTGGGCAGGGCGGCGGAGAGGACGGCCCGGATCCGGCCCTCGGGGTCGAGCAGGGGGACGGCGACGGAGCGCTCGGCGCCGAAGGCGCGGAGCCAGTAGCCGGAGCCGACCTCGACGGGCAGCTTGCCGGCCACGGAGACGGCGGCGGAGCGCTCGGCGACGGCCTTGACGACGCCGAGGTCGGCGCGGTCGAGCCCGACCCGGCGGACGGCGTCCCGGAACCGCAGGGCCACGTCGCCGGGCATGTCCGGGGCGGGCGCGAAGGCGGCCAGCTCCAGGCGATCCCCCCGGACGTACCAGAGCCCGGCCGCCCTCGCATCGAGCAGGCGCCGGAGCGCCTCGACATGATCGCCGGCCGCTCGCCCGTTCTCGTGGGACATGGGCACCTCGGCGTCGAGGGGAGGGGGACGCACCGCCCTCGGCTCTCGGGTTGTTCGATCGATCACTTGATCCCCAGCAATTCCACCTCGAAGACCAGCGTGGCGTTGGGCGGGATCACGCCGCCGGCGCCCCGGGATCCGTAGCCCTCCTCGGGAGGGATCGTCAGCTTGCGGAGGCCGCCGACCTGCATGCCCTGCACCCCCACGTCCCAGCCCCGGATCACCCGGCCGGCCCCCAGGGGGAAGGAGAACGGTTGGCCCCGATCCCGGGAACTATCAAATTTCGTGCCGTCGGTCAACGTGCCGACGTAGTGGACCGACACCGTCTGGCCCGATTGGGCCTCCGGCCCCGTGCCCGCCTTGATGTCCTCGATCTGCGTCGCGGCGTCGGCCATCGGGCCTCCCCTTCGAAGTCGCTCAAGAATGCGGCAATGCGGCCCGATCGCCCGGCGATCCGGCCATCTCCCCACGATGGTACGCCCGGGACGGCCCCCCGATCAACGGCCTTCCGGCCGGACGCGTCCGCCCGCTTGACGCGCCGAGTCGCCCGGGGCGAAGATGCGGAACCTCGCCCCGCCGCCCGATTTCGGAGCACCCCCGATGCGCCAGAGCGTCCACGTCAGCGTCTCGACCCACGGCCCCCGGCGGCTCGCCTCGACCGGCTCCCCCTGGGAGCCGAAGGCGGGCTACTCCCGGGCGGTCCGGATCGGCGGGACGATCGCCGTGACCGGGACGATCGGCCTGGAGCCCGACGGCTCGCTCGCCCCGACCGCCGGGGGCCAGGCCCGGCGGGCCCTGGCGATCGTGGTGGCCAGCATCGAGGCCCTGGGGGGCCAGGCCAGCGACGTGATCCGGACCCGGATCTACGTGACCGACATCGGCCGCTTCGAGGAGGTCGCCGCCGAGCACGCCGAGGTCTTCGCGGCGATCCGACCGGCCCTGACGATGGTGGAGGTCTCCCGCCTGATCCTGCCCGGGGCCCTCGTCGAGGTCGAGGCCGACGCCGTCGTCCTCGAGGGCTGACCGGGCCGGCTGCCGGGCCCGTCCGGGGGGATCGGCCCCGTCCCCGGTCATTCGGCCCCGTCGAGCAGCTCGGCCGGCACGTCCCGGCCGGCGAGGCGGTAGGTGTAGGCGGCCAGGGCCCGGAGTTCGTCGGGGGCGAAGGCGGTGTCCCAGCCGGCCATCATCGTGCCGTCGACCCCCCTGGCGATGACGGCGAGGACCCGGTCGGGTCGGTCGCCGTGTTTCCAGTCGTCGTCGGTCAGGTCGCCGGGGGGAGGGCCGGTGAGGTCCCCGGCGATCGGGCCGTCGCCGACGCCGGTCTCGCCGTGGCAGCTGACGCATCGCCATTCGTAGAGCCGTTTCCCCTCGGCCGCCAGGGCGGCGGCGGGGCCTTCGGCGGCCTGCTCGTCGGCCTCGGGGCGGGGGCTGAGCAGCGGGCCGACGGCGATCGCCGCGACGACCAGCGCGGCCACCGCCGCCAGGGCCACGAGCAGGCCCCTGGTGTTCCCCGTGCCGGCGCCTTCCATCGCGTCGAGATCGTCGTCCAAGGTCATGATCCCCTGAGAATGCGGTACGTGGTCCATCCGCAGTGTTCGTTGATGGGAAGGTCCCGGCCCCTTCTCCCCGCGAGCGGGGAGAAGGTCGAGGTGAGGGGTCCCGGCGCCCGGCCTCCAGCCCCGTGAATCGTCCGGGCCCCCCTCACCCGGGCTGCGCCCGCCCTCTCCCCCGCGGACGGGGGCGAGGGTCGGGGGCCACCACTACTTCATAGCAGGCATCTTCCCGGATACACCACTCGAGGCGGATGGGGGCGTCGGACGAGGACGCCGAGCGGCGTCCGGGAACGAGTTACCCGCTGCCCTGGCGCTACGCCTCGGAGACGTCGGCCAGCCGGGTCAGGGCGACGACCTCGTCTCGGCGGATGAGCACCCGGTCCCGGTTGCGGCGGACGCCCAGGCGGGCGGAGTCGAAGACGTAGATCTCCCGGGTGGACCGGCCGTCCCGGAGGTCGTGCAGGTCGGCGTCCCGGAGGTCGAAGAAGGCGGCGTCGGCGTCGGCGAGGGTGCCGATGCAGACGTAGGGGGAGGTCAGGTCGATGACGACCGGCTGGCCGAGGAAGTCGTCGAGCAGGGCGGAACGGTCGGGCATGGCGAGGGTCCCTCGGGGCGTCGCTCGGGCGGTCGGGCGGGGCCGGGATGGATCCCGACGGGGCCGGGCATCGGCTCGCCTTGACGGATTCTAGGGGAGGGGATAGGGTCCGGCCACCATGTCGAACCTCATCCCCCCCATCGTCGTCGGCCTGGGCGTCGCCGTGTCCGCGTACTCGATCGTGGCCGTGGCCGGGCCTGTGCCCGGGCCCCCGGCGTCGCGGTCGGCGCAGGACGACGGGACCCCGGCCGACCCGGCGCCGGCCGTCGGATCGGCCGAGGCGCCCCCGTTGTCCCAGGCCCCCCTCCCGGTCGGGACCGGGGCCGAGTCCGGGCCGCCGGGCCAGGAGCCACAGCCCTCCCGGACGGTCCTGCTGATGAAGGACGGCAAGGTCCGCAGCTTCGACGGATCGGCCGTCGAGGACCGCGGCGACTTCGTCGTCCGGATGCAGGAGGGCGAGGTCCGGGTTCCCGCCGACCGGGTCGAGGGCCGATTCGGCTCGCTCCGGGAGGCGTACGAATACCAGCGCGACCATCTCCCCGACCGCGACCCCGACGAGCACCTCCGGCTCGCCCGATGGTGCCTGACCCAGGGCATGGAGGGCGAAGCCGCCGAGCAGCTCCGGGCCCTGCTGAGCTGGAGCCCCGGGGACTCCCAGGCCGCCGACATGCTCAAGGCCCTGGAGGCCTCCGTCGCCCGCCGGGAGGCGGCCGTCGACTCGGGGGTCGTCCGGACCGGCGGCGAGTCGGTCGGCGGCGGCGGTGCCGCCGCCTCGGGCATGGCCCCCCGGGACCTGGACGTCTCGGTGCTCGGCCAGATCCGGGCCTACAAGGGGCCCGTCGCCAGGCCCCAGATCTTCGGCCTGCCCGAGGCCCTGGCCGTCCGGCGGTTCCAGGACTTCGGGAACGGCGTCCACCGCGTCCTCCAGTCCCGATGCGCCAGCTGCCACGACGAGGAGTCCGACCGCAACTTCCGCCTGGTCCGGGCCCGGGATCCGAAGGACCTGCGCAATTCGCTGCTCGTCCGGACGAACCTGGACGCCACGCTCGGCCTGGTCGACCCGAGCAACCCCGGGCACAGCCCGCTCCTGATCAACGCCGTCATGCCGCACGGCCCCGACCAGAAGCCGATCCTGCCCAACTCGAACTCGGCCGAGTACCGGGCCCTCTGGACCTGGATCGAGTCGCTCCGGGGGGAATCCGCCCCGGCCCCGGCCGCCGCCTCGGCGCCGATGACCGCCCCCATGCCGGCGGCCGCCCCCGCCCCGATGGCCCCGGGCGTCGGCCTGTCGGCGCCGATGCCGAACGCCGCCGCCGACCCGGCCTTCGGCGGCGGCTTCGCCACCCAGCGGGCCGGCCCGGTCGCCGCCGCCGCCCCGCCACCGATGGCCGCCCCCGCCCCGGGCGGCGTCGCCCCGGCGATGACGCCCTATCCGCACGTGATCAACCAGCAGGTCCAGATGGACGCGACCTACCCGGGCGTCCCCGCCGACCTGGACTTCCAGACCGTCTCCCCGCTGCTAGGGCCCGGCAACGCCGCCGGCCTCACCGTCGGCGGCCAGCCCGTGGCCCCTCCCGGATCGGCCCCGGCCCCGGCGGGGGTGGTGCCCGCGCCAGGCCAGCCGCGACAGCCGCAGGCCCCGCAAGGCTCGCTGTTCCCGCCGGGGTTCATCCCCCCTCCGGGCTCGATGCCGACGGCCCCCGCCCCCCCCCCCGCCCCGGGTGCCGTCGCCCCGCCGCCGGGGGGCGTCCCGGCCCCGGCCCCGGCATCGCCCAACGCGGCCCCGGGGCAGCCGGGGGTGGTCCAGCAGCTCCCCGACGGCACGCAGATCCTCGCCCAGCCCGACGGCTCGAAGATGATGCGGCTGCCCACCGGGGAATTGCTCCCCTTCATGGACAAGACCGACGTGAACGGCCAGGCCCCGGCCACCGGGGGCAAGACCGGCGTGCAGATTGACCCCGCCCTGCTGGAGAAGCTCCAGAAGCGGCGGAACGGCGGGCAGTGACCGCCCCCGAGATCGGCGGACGTTGAACCGAATCGGGAGGCCGGGCCCTTCGAGGACGAGGGGCCCGGCCTCCTCCTCGTGCGCCCTCAGTCGTCGCTGCCGAGCAGGTGGCGGCTGGACTGGAAGTAGCGGCGCTGTCGGGTCTGGGAGGAGGGGGCGTCGGCGGCGAACTGGCCGCGGAGGTCGGCGAGGTTGGCCCGGCAGAAGGCGCACTCGACCACGTCGAGGTGGAAGGTGATGTACTCGATGTGCTCGGGGTCGAGGGCCTCGATCAGGTAGCCGCCCAGTTCCTCGCGTTCGGGACAGGAGAGCCGGGCCCTCCTCCAGATGGCGCCGAGGGTGTGCAGGGTGGACTCGGGCCGGTCCTGGCGGACGTCTTCGAGCCGCTGCCGGAGCGAGGCCGAGCCCCGGAGGGCCCGCTCGACCCGGGCCATCTCCTCGCCGGAGAGCGTCTCGGCGAGGTAGGCGCGGAGGGTCTCGTCGTCGATGGCGGGGGGTGCGGGGTCGGCCATGCTGGATGATGTCCCGATCGGTCGGGGTCGGTTGAGGGGCCGGCTCAGTCGAGGCCGCCGAGGCTCATGCCGGAGCGTCGGGCCATCTCCTTCAGGCGGCTGACGGTCTGGAACTTGTAGCTGGCGACGGCCTGCTCGGTGAGGCCGAGATACGAGGCGACGTCCTTGTTGGCCCAGTTCTTGACGATCAGCAGCTCCAGGCATCGGAGGCGGGCGAAGTCCCCCTTGTCCCGCCAGTCGCCGACGATCTGGCCGAGGGCCTCGGTGAGCATCCGCTCCTCGGCCTCCCGACGCTCGGAGCTGCGGGCGATGCTGCTGGCGGCCCGGGCGGGCCCGGCGACCTCCTCCAGCGGGCGGCCGTGGTCGTCGGAGCCGAACTGGTCGATCGGCCGGCGGCCGGCGCGTCGGAGCTGGTCGGTCAACTTGTGGGCGGCGATGGAGAAGAGGTAGGCCTCCAGGTCGCGCCGCTCGTCGTAGTTCGGCAGGCTGGTGAGGAAGCCGATGAAGGTCTCCTGCACCACGTCCTCGCTGGTGGCCCGGTCGTGCAATCGGCTGTCGACGAAGGCGAGCAGGCGGCCCTCGTAGCGCTCGATCAGCACCTGCCAGGCGCGGGTGTCGCCGTCTCGGACCTGGGAGATGAGCAGGATGTCGGCGTCGGAAGCGGCCATCGGACCTCGGGAAGCTCGGCCCCGGGGGATTGGGGATCGGGCCGAGGAGACTCGACCCGGTCGCGACGTGCTGCCTCCATGATACGGCCGCCCGAGGGGGGCGGGCCACCGAATTCCGTCGGCATCGGGGCCGATTTCGGGGAGGAGGACGGCCAGGCCGCCCCGCCCCCCGGGCGGGAGGGCTCAGACCTCGTCGTGCATCCAGGGCCTCGCGTGGGGCTTGCCGGCCCGGTCGCCGGCCGGCTCCCCGTAGCCGTGGCGGAAGGCCCAGAAGAGCGGGGCGCCGATCGGTGGGAGGAGCACCAGGAGCAGGGCCCAGACCAGCTTGTCGGACCGGCCGGGGAAGGCGGAGTCGGGCGCCTGCATCAGGGTCAGGAACTCATTCGCCCAGAACAGCACCATGCCGAGCAGGAAGCCCAGGAAGACGATCGGGAACACGAGCTCGCCGCCGATGGCGATCGACGCCAGCAGCAGCCCCCCCAGGCCGATCAACGCCAGGTGGATCGGGTGGACGTGCCGGATCGCGTCGGCGACCCGCTCTCGGGCCCGTTCGAACGAGAGGATCATGGGTACCTCCGGATTGGGCAAGGGATCGGGTCGGGTCCGGTCGGCTCGGGTGGCGGCGAGTCGGGGCGGGGCGAACGGACCCGCCGCCGGCCCCGCCGGCCGGGTCAGGCCAGGAACTGAGAGATCGCCGCACCGGCGGCCCCGGCCGAGGCGACGGCCGCCAGGCGGAGGCGGTTGGTGTAGTACCCCTTGGTCGCCTCGTCGGCCCGGATGTAGAGGGCGAGGATCGCCAGGCAGGCGAGCACGAAGCCGCCGGCCCCGCCGAGCATGGCCGAGCGCCGGGCGCCGACCTCCCGGCGGTGGACGTCGAGGAAGCCCTCGCGACGCTGGGGCGAGAGGTCCGCCCGCAGGGCGGCGACGTAGAACAGGTCCGGGAACGGCAGGTCCGGGTCGGCGCTCAGGCCGAGCGCGGTGCGGTCGACCAGGATGGGCTCGACGTGTCGGCCGAGGACCAGGGCGTCGACCAGGTCGGCCGGGGGCTCCCAGCCCTCGGGCACGTCCGGGTCGAGCCAGCCGGAGACGGCCCGGTCGAGCTGGAGGCGGGCGTCGGCCAGGGCCCGCTCCTCGGTGAGGGACCGCCGCCCCCGGGCCACGACCGGGCCGCCGCCCCCGTCCCCGATCGGGGTGATCCCACCCTCGGGGGCGTCGTCGAACCAGGGGGGCGCGGCCGGCACGGTCCCCGAGGCGGGGGGCCCCTCGGCCGAGGCCGGGGGGACGCCGACGGCGAGGCCGACTGCCAGGGCGATGCTCAGGGCGATCCGGTTCATCGTGGGACGGTCCTTGCCAGTTGCCGCCGCCCCGTCTCTGCCGGCCGCCGGGGTTCGAGGGGGGCGGCCGTCGGGTCGGAGCGTGCCGGGCGTCTTCGATCCGCCCGTCTGTTCATTTGCTCAGAAGGGAATTCGCCCCGCATGGGCGATGCTTGGGCACAATCCGGCCGGGCCGATCGGCTCAGGCCGCCCGGGCCTGCTTGCGATACCGGGCGTAGCGGGCGGCCTGCTCGCTCCGGGGGCTGACCAGTTGCAGCGTGACGGCCACCAGGGCCAGCGAGGCCGGGGCCCATGGCATCGGGGCCGGGGTCAGGTTGCCCAGGACGAGCCCGAGCACCCCGGCCCAGAAGACCGGGGTGATCCGGAACCGTCGGCTCCGGTCGCGCCCCGAGGAGGAACACCAGGGGCCCAGCGCGAAGGCCAGGCCGTAGAACATCGGCAGCCCCAGGGCCCGGACCCGGCCCGGGTCGTGCCGGACCAGCTCGCCGACCAGCTCGCCGGCGGGGGCGCCGTCGGCGTACCAGGAGACCTCGGCCAGCTCGAAGTTCGTCCAGCCGAGCACGACGCTCATCAGGGCGCCGAAGGCCAGGCCGACGGCCCCGAGCGTGAAGCGCCGGGTGGCCGAGTCGACCGACCTCCCCTCCCAGAACTTGGTCGGGACGAGCAGGCCCCAGGTCCCCATCAGGGCGGTGCCCAGCAGCAGGACGACCTCGGAGCTGAGCGGCTCGTATTCGCGGTCCCCGAGCATCGCGGCGCCGACGACCGCCAGCACCGAGGCCACCGGGGCGGCGACGAGCATCGAGGTGGCCGCCTCGGCCAGCCGGATCCGGGCCGACGGCAAGGTCGGCGGGGTCGGCGGCGGGCCGGCGGGGGCGTCGGGCCGCCGGGCCCGCTTCGGGAGCGGGGCCGGGGCCGCCCGCCGGGCGGAGGCCGATCGGACGGGGGGTTTCGGGGCCGACCCCCGGCGGGCCTGCCGGCCCCCCAGCGGCCGGAGCCAGCCGCGGACGCCGGGGCGTCTCGGGGGCATGGTGTCGGGGCCGATGTAGAGGACCGAATCCTCCTCGCCGATGTGCAGGACGTCCTCGTCCCCCCGATTCGGCCCGGGGGCGGGCCCGGGGGCCGGGGCCGGGATCGGCGGCGGGGCGAGGTTCGAGGGGCTGGACTTCCCCTCGCCGATGAACCGGACATCGGGGGACCGGGGCACGTCCTGGGGGACGAGCACCTCGTAGGCGTCCTGAGGGCGTCGGCTCGGGTCCTTGGCCAGCGCCCGGGAGACGATCTCCCGGTAGGGCTCTGGCAGGGGGGAGAGGTCCGGCCGGGAGGTCAGGTGCTTCATCAGCACCTCATGGGGCGTCTCGCCGTCGAAGGGGACGCGGCCGGTCATCATCTCGAAGAGGATGATGCCGATGGCGTAGATGTCGATCGGCTTCTGGTACTTGCCGGTCGAGATCTCCGGCGCCATGTAGTGACAGGTCCCCACGCTGGCCGAGTGCCCGGCCTCGGCGCTATTCGCGATGAACTTGGAGAGCCCGTAGTCGCCGATCTTGACCGTCCCCTCCTCCAGGAAGAGGTTGGCCGGCTTCAGGTCCCGGTGCACGATGCCGTGGTCGTGCAGGTAGGCGACGCCGTCGACCAGCCCCTTGAGCCACATCCGGACCTCGTTCGGCGGCAGGCCGTCGGCGTGCTGCTCGAGGATCTGGGCGAGGCTGGGCCCGGCCACGTACTCCATGACGACGAAGGTGTCCCCCTCGTCGGTCGTCCTCATGTCGAAGATCGTGATCAGGTGCTGGCTCTTGAGGTTCATGCACTGCTGGACGCCGCGCTTCTCGATCTCGACGTTCCGCAGCAGGAGCTTCAGCGCGACTTCCTTGCCCGCGTCGGAGACGGCGTAGTAGACCTCGCCGAAGCCGCCCCGGCCGATGGCGCGCTTGATCGTGTACCCCTCCAGGGGGCGGTCGCCGGAGCCGAAATAGTAGCGCTCGCCGGGCCGCCCGCCGGGGGGGGTGCTGCGCTCGCGATCGGCCATCGGGGAGTGCTCCGAGGCGGCGCCGGGCCCGGACCCGTCCCCGACGGAGGCCGGGCGGGGGTGGCCGGCCTGCGGGTGGGCGATCGTCTCGGCCAGCGATTCGCCGGGCTTGGGTCGGGCCAGGGGGTTCATCGGGGAAAGACTCCGTCGGCGGCGGTTCAGTTCGGGCTCCGGTCCGGGGTGCTCGTCTCGACGATCGGCCGGGGGGCCGTCCGGGCGTCGGGGGGCGTCCCCTCCCATCATAGCGGGCCGGGTTCAGGCGAGCGCGGCCCCTCGGGGTTCGACCGGCTCGAGGCTGAAGGAGAACCCTTCGCCCTTCACGGAGGAGGACGTCGTCAGCGGCGCCCGGGAGAGGGCGGGCCTGCCGTCGACCTCGAAGGCGCCGGGGCACCGGCACCAGAGGGCGTCGGCCTGGCGGAATAGGACGACCGGCTGCTTGAGCCTGGGCGCCGAGACGTGGCACTGCCGGGTCGGCCCGACCAGGCACGACTGGGCCATCAGCAGCACGCCGTCGACCGCCATCGGCGGCCGGTGCCGGCTGAGCAGGCGGAGCGTGGCGGTGGAGGTGACGGGACTCGGGCGACGGAACTCCAGCTCGACGTTCGAGCCCAGCCGGATCACGTCGCCGTCCCGCAGCGGGGCCGAGTCGACGGCCCGGCCGTTGACGAAGGTCGGGTGCAGGGCCCTCAGGGTGTAGTGCTCGCCGTCCCGGGCGATCACGGCGTGTCGGCGGGACAGATCGGCCAGGAGCTGGACGTCGGCCGAGGCGTCCGGCCCGGCCCGGCCGAGGGTGACCTCGTCGTCCAGGCAGACGAGGTAGCCGCCGATCACGTCGGCCCAGAGCAGGAACCGGCCGTGGGGGCCGCCGTGCCGGGACTTCGGCCGGGCGGCCGTCGGCTCGGCCCGGGCCGGTGACGGCCCGGGGGTCGACTCGTCGAGGAACCGGATCTCGCCGTTGCCGGCCGCGGGGGGGCGGTTCGGGATCGAGGGGACGGCCGGGCCGATGGCGCCGATCTGCTGCCAGGCCCGGCTGCGGGCCTGCCGGGCGGCCGGGTGCTCGGGGACGGTCGCCAGCAGGTCCTCGGCGGCGGCGAGGATCGCCGGCCAGGCGTCGGCCGACTCGGAGAGGGTCCGGTAGAAGCGGTCGGCCTTCGGCGCGGCGGCCTGCTGGCGTGCCTCCAGCTCGCGTCGGGCGGCGGCGAGGGCGTCAGACGCCTCGGAGCCGGCCAGGCGGGAGGCGCGATCCAGCAGGTCGGCGGCCACGCCGAACTCGCCGCGGCGGGCCTCGCCCCGGGCGGCCTTCCACGCCTCGGCCGACTCCCGGAGCCGCCTCAGCCCGGGGCCGGCGACCTTCCGCCGGCCGACCGCGTCGATCCGGTCGACGGCCCGGTCCGGCTCCCCGGCGGCGAGGTCCGTCTTGAGGTCCTCGGCCACGAGGTCGGCCAGTTTCAACCGGGACGCGGCCAGGACGTCGGGGGCGGCGCCGAAGGACTCCGCGGTGTCGAGGTCGCCGAGGGCGCCGTCGAGGTCGTCGGCCTCGGCCCGGCGGGCGGCGCGTTTGACCAGCTCCAGGGTCCACTTGCCCCGCAGCTGGACGGCCTGCCGGTGGTCGGCCACGTCGGCGCGGGCGGCCAGCGCGAGCGCCTCGTCGAGGCGACCGGCCTTGGCCGACTCCTCGGCCTGCTTCAAGACGACTCGCCAGTGTCCCAACATGGTGGAGTTGCCGCCCTGGTTGACGTTGCCCATGGGGATGTCCGCCTCCGCGGCGTCCAATCGATTCGATTCGACTCGGCCTCGTCCGGCTGCGTGCCGTCCGGGGGGGCCTCGCCTCGACTGCCGGGGGCCCTGGGGTTGGTGGCCCGCCCGCCCGACCCTGCTGCTCCTCTTCCGGGCGCCATCGCACCCGGATCCGTCATCAAGGAGCTATTCGTCGACGCGAGCGGCGGATTGTCGGTTTCGCGGGGTTTCCCGGGGATTGGTGATGCTCGAGGGGCGGAGGACGCCTCCATCCGCCATGCCCTGCCGAATCCTTCTACATCGGCCCCTCAAACGGCGCACGCCCGGACCCGCCCCCTCGAGGTCGAGGGGGCGGGCCGGGTCGCGGCGATCGCCGGGGTCGGGTGCCGGCCTCGATCGAGGAGCCGGCCCGGGTCCTGGGCCCGGTCAGGTGGCGGGGGCCGCCTCGGGGGCCGACTCCAGCTGCAGGCCTTCCAGGGCGGACTCGACCTCGGCGGAGATGTCCCGGCCGGGCTCGACCTCGACCTCGATGGACTGCTCGATGTAGCGCCCCTCCAGCTCGGCCCGGCGGGCCATGACCTCGAGCTGCTTGTCCAGCTCGGCGATGGTCTTCTTGGCCTGCGACAGCGGGGTGGTGTCGAAGGTGTACTCGTTGGTCGCCTGCTCGGCCTCGATCTGGGCCAGGCGGCTCTCGATCGCCTCGATCTTGGCCGAGAGCGCCTTCTTCTGGGCGGTCATCTCGTCCAGGATCCGCTGGATCGCGTGGGTCCGCTCGACCTTGGCCTTGAGGGTCTGCTCCAGGCTGTCGACCGTCTCCTGGGTGCGGTTGAAGGTGTCGAGGCGGCGGGCCAGGTCGGCCCTGACCTCCTCGGCGGTGTAGGTCACGCCGCTGGTCAGCTGGAGCCGGCCGGCGTCGAGCCCCTGCTTCAGGGCGAGCATCTCCTGGCCCTGCACCTGGAGGTTCCCCTTGGCCAAGGCGATCTCCTCCTGCAGGTCGTCGACCTCGACCTGGGCCCGGGCCAGGGACTCGATGTTCTCGATGATCGCCGGCTCCAGGGCGTCGATCTGCTGCTTGGCCTCATCGATCTTGTATTCGATGGGCACCTGCGACTGCGCCAGCGACCGCACGTCGTCGACGGCCGTCTTGACGTGGTGCTTGGCCGAGGTGCCGAAGAGCAGCCCCAGCGTCGCGACGCCGAGGCCGGCGCCCACCGCCACCTTCTTGATCGTCTTGCACATCGTTTGCGTCTCCTCGTCGAATCCCGAAACCTGCGGCGTTCGCGTCTCGATCGGCGGTTCGGCCCGGTCCGGCTCGTGTCGGCCTTCGGGGCCCAATCGTCCGCTCTACCAGGAATTCGGCCCTCACGGCGGATTATTCGGGTTCCGGCCCCCCGGCGTCCGGATCGGGGCCTGGAATTCCCGTCGATCATCCTCCCGGCCGGGGTTTCCCCGCAACGAAAATCGGGCTCGATCACGGGGCGATGTCAAACCGGACACCCTGGGCAAGCGGGAGCGACCCGCCGTAATTCACGGTGCAGGTCTGCCGCCTCATGTAGGCCTTCCAGGAGTCGGATCCGGCCTCCCGGCCGCCCCCGGTGTCCTTCTCGCCGCCGAAGGCCCCGCCGATCTCGGCGCCCGAGGTGCCGATGTTGACGTTGGCGATCCCGCAGTCGGACCCCTCGGGGGAGAGGAATCGCTCCGCTTCTCGGAGGTCGTCGGTGAAGATGGCCGAGGAGAGCCCCTCGGCGACGGAGTTGTGCAGGGCGAGGGCCTCGTCGAGGTCGGCATAGGTCGTCGCGTAGAGGATCGGGGCGAAGGTCTCGGTCCGGGAGATGGGCAGGTCGCCCCGGGCCCGGATCAGGGTCGGCTCGACGAAGAAGCCGGGCCGATCGAGCCGACGGCCGCCGCAGAGGACCTCCCCCCCCTGCCCCTTCGCCCGGTCGACCGCCGCCAGCATCCCCTCGACCGCCTGCTCGCCGATGAGCGGGCCGACCAGCACGTCGTCCTCCCAGGGGTCGCCGACCGGCAGGCTCCGGTACGCGGCGGCCAGGCGGTCGAGGAAGCCGTCGGCGATCGACTCGTGGAGGATCAGCCGTCGGAGCGTGGTGCAGCGCTGGCCGGCGGTGCCGACGGCCGCGAAGGCGACGGCACGCAAGGCCAGGTCCAGGTTCGCCTTGGGAGAGACGATGATGCCGTTGTTGCCGCCCAGCTCCAGGAGGGCCCGGCCCAGCCGGGAGGCGACGACCGGGGCGATCGCCTTGCCCATCGCCACGCTGCCGGTGGCCGAGACGAGGGGGAGCCGGTCGTCCCCCGCCATCCGTCGGCCGATCTCCGTCCCCCCGACGCAGAGGCCGAACAGCCCGTCGAGCCCCGTCCCCTCGACCGCCCGGTTGACGACGTGCTGGACGGCCAGGCTCGTCAAGGGGGCCAGCGGCGAGGGCTTCCAGACCATGCTGTCGCCGCAGACCCCCGCCACCATCGCGTTCCAGGACCAGACGGCCACCGGGAAGTTGAAAGCCGAGATGATGCCGACCGGCCCGAGGGGGTGCCACTGCTCGAACATCCGGTGGCCGGGCCGCTCGCTGGCGATCGTCAGCCCGTAGAGCTGCCGGGAGAGGCCGACGGCGAAGTCGGCCATGTCGATCATCTCCTGGACCTCGCCGAGCCCTTCCGATCGGATCTTGCCGACCTCCAGGGTGACGAGCAGCCCCAGGTCCTCCTTGTGCTCCCGGAGCGCCTGGCCGATCCGCCGCACCACCTCCCCCCGATGCGGGGCGGGCAGGGTCCGCCAGCGCTTGAAGGCGTCGACCGCGCGATCGACCAGGGCGTCGTAATCGCCGATCGACCCGCCGACGACGGTGGCGATCGGCACCCCGGTGCTGGGGTTGATCGAGGTGATCTCCTCCCCCCCGGGCCGCCCCACCCAGCCCCCCGGGCCGGAGCAGACGCCGGGGTGCCTGTCCTTCAGCCCGAGCCGCTGCAAGAGGTCGTCGAACATGGCGGCCGATCCCCCTCGACTCCGACCCGGGCCCTCCGGGTCTCCCCGATCCCCCCCTGGCCCTCGATCAACCGGGGCCCCTGCCCCCATGATACGCCCCTCCCCGGTCCCCCGGGCAGGGCCGATCCCCGAGGGTGCGCCGGCCGGTGCGCCCCGGTGCGCCGGGCTCGAATGGCCGATATCGTTGACGCAGCAAGGAGATGCGCAAACCCAAATGGCTTCGCTCCGTCAACTCGTCCGGCGACCGGCCATCCGGGGCCCGCGCGCCGGAGGGCCCTTTCGTACGGATCGTCTCGGGGGCGGGTCGAACCGTGACGGTGCGCCGGTCGGTGCGCCCCGATGCGCCCGACGTTGAAGGCCGAATTCCCTGATCCCCCAACGAGATGCGCGAAACCAATTGGCTTCGCTCCGTCGAACCGTCTGACCAAATTGGCTTTGTTTTGCCACGCATTGGCTTTGTTTCGTCACACAGAATTGGGAGACGCCCGGCCGGATCGCGATGGAGCGATCGGAGGCGTGATCTCGGGTGCCTGCCGTTCGGATTGCCAAAGAGTCCGGGGGGCGTCGTCCCGTCCCTACCGACCGTCCGCCCTCCCCGATCGGGCCGGAGCAGTTGGACGGGGGACGGGCGGGAACGAACGCCCCGACTCCAATACCATCGAGGAAACTCGCCCCGGCAGTCACACAATCCGGGCCGGGCCGACCGAATCGGATCGTCCGGATCGTCGAGCCGGGGGTGGGTTTATTGGCCGAGGGCCTCGGAGAGGATCGGGGCGAGTTCCCGGCCGTAGGTGTCCAGACTGAGGATGGTTCCGTCGGGGCCGATCAGGACGAAGCCGGGGAGCCGGCCGCCCCAGAGCATGGACGAGTCCTCGACGCCGTACGCCTCGGCGACCGGGTTGGGCAGGGGGCCGAGGATGGCCTGGGGCCAGGGCTGCCCCTTGGCGGCGACGAAGGATCGGGTCTCGGCGTCGTCCTCGGCGACGATCAGGCTGAGCATGGAGACGCGGTCGTCCTCACCGAACTGCTCGTGCAGGCCGTTGGCGCGGGCGATTGAGAGCCGGGACTGGTCGTTGGCCGGGGTGCCGAAGTCGAGCAGGAGATAGCGGCCCCGGAAGTCTCCGGGGATGTCGAGGACGTCACCCTCGACGGTCGTCACCCGGGCCTTCGGGGCGTCCTGGCCGACCTCGATGATCGTCCGGCGCCGGAGCCGGAGCACGCCGAAGTCGATCGGCTCGGGGCTGTAGCCGCCGGGGACCTCCGGCACGGTGAAGGTCCGGGAGATCGGCGAGAAGGGGCCCCGGCTCGGCTTGAATTCCTCCTCCCCGGCGACGACCACGAGCCGATACTCGCCCGGGGGGACGTCGTCGACCCGGAACGAGCCGTCCGGGAAGAGGGTGACGCTGACACTCCGGTGGGCGTCCCCAAAGGTGCGGCCCGCCGGACTCTCGAGCCACTCTCGGGACCACTCGGACCAGTAGCCGCCTTCCAGGGTCGTCTTGCCCCGGAACAACTCGGGCGGATAGGGCGCGTTGGGCTGGTCGCTCAGGACGGTTGCGGACGCCTGCTTGGTGAAGTCGACCGGCTCGTTCCAGTCCTCCGGCGGGGCGACCCGGCCGACGACGGGGCGGCCGACCCCGCCGGAGGTGATCCGGACCGTCTCGCCGGGCTCGACGCGAACCGGTTCGCCCAGGGACAAGACCCGACCGGGTGTATCGTCCTCGTCCCAGCGGGCAATACTCAGGTCCTCCGTCGGGATGACCCGATCGAAGGCGAAGCGGCCATCGGCGCCGGTGGTCGTCCTGTGGCTGGATCGGATCGAGATGCGGAGCGTCGAGGGATCCTGGATCGAACCGCCGAGGTTGAGGGAGATGTTCGCTCCGGGTCGGTCGCCGATGAGAAAGCGGCCCTCGACTCGGGCGAAGGGCCGGGCCTGGATCTCACCCGACTCGACCAGTTGCTCGCTGTTCGCAATGGCGTAGCCCCGGTCGCCGACGACGACGGCGACGTAAGGCTGATCGGCCGGGGGGATCGGGAACGAGCCGTCGGGGCCGGTGCGGAAGGGGCGGCCGGGGTTGATGTTGGCGTACCGCTCGTCGGCCTCGCCGTTGCGCAGGCTGACGCCGTGGTCGCGCCGGGCGATGAGGACCCGGGCGTCGGCCAGGGGCTCGCCGTCGGGGAACCGGACGGTGGCGACGGGGCCGCCCTCGTCGGGAGGCTGGAGGGAGACGGCGTAGTCGACGACCCGGACCTCGTCGCTACGGAAGGCCCGGGAGACGAACGGGGCGTAGCCGGGGGTCGTGATCCGGATCTTGTACGACTCGGCCTCGACGGGGATGTTGACGTTGAGCCGGCCATCGCTGACCCACCACTGGTATTCGATGCGATCCGGTTTGGTCGTCCACTGCCCGACCTCGCCGGTGTCGGGGTCGACGGCGCCGACCTCGACCTCGGCCCGCTCGATCTCCTCGCCGGTCTCGGCGTCCCGGACGCGGCCGGAGATCGAGAGCGACTTGCCCAGGGTGTAGACGACCTCCTCGTCGGTCGGCTCGACCCGGTCGTGGAGCTTGCCGAAGTAGCCGTTGACGCTGGCGTCGACGAGCATCGGGTCGTCGGGAGCGCCGGCCCAGGAGGCCCGGCCCTCGGCGTCGGTCCAGAAGAAGGTGCTCAGGCAGCGGTAGGCCGGGGGGGCGAACCAGGTGTCGAAATTGACGAACACGCCCTCGATCGGCGCCCCGTCCTGGTCGAGCACGCGGACGGCCAGGGTGCGGGGGCGGCCGAGCGTCAGGTCGACGCTGGGGATCGCGGTGCCGATCTCCAGCTCCGTCGCCGCCGGCGCGTGGCCGGGGGCCTGGGCGACGAGGTGCCAGGTGCCGGGGGCGAGCTGGCCGGTGCGGTATCGGCCGTCGGGGTCCGTGACGGCGGCGAAGTCGCGGACCGAGCTGAAGAGGTGGTCCGGGCGATCGGTCGAGAGGACCAGGGCGCCGGGGACGGGGTCGCCGTCGGCGTCGAGCACGCGGCCCTCGACGTAGGCCCCCTTCTTCAGCACGGAGACGGCGGTGCCGGCGCGGAGCTGGTCGATCGGGGGCTTCTCCCGGCCGGCGACGTACTCGCGGTCGCTGATGTAGTCGGGGTGGGTGATGTAGATGCCGAGGATCTCGCCGGTGGTCTCGGGGGCGCCCCCGGTCCGCCACCGGCCGTCGGGGCCGGTGACGGCGGGGAGGTCGTAGAGCAGCTCGGCGGGGTCCTTCTTGCTGTAGTTGTGGCTCCAGAGGTAGACGACCGCCCCGGGGACGGGCCTCCCCTGCTCGTCCCGGACGACGCCGCCGAGCGACTCGCCGGGCTGGTGCGCGATGGTCGCCTCTTCGGGGATCTCCTCCCCGGGCTTCTCCCCGAAGGAGTGCCGCTGCATGGCGTAGCCGTCGGCCCAGGTGTCGACGGAGAAGTTCGAGTCGGCGGGGCCGGTGGAATGCTCGACGGTGATGAGGCCCCCGGCGTCGGTGATCCGCCATTCGTCGTCCAGCGCCTTCCAGACGCGGACCCGGGCGGAGGGGATCGGCGCCCCCGATTCGGCGGCGGTGATGCGGAGGGTCGTCGACCGCCCGGGGCCGGTGCGGGGACGGTCGGTCACCCAGCCGGGGAGCGGGGGACGGAGGAAATCACCGGGCCGGATGGCGTCGGGGACCTCGGCGAACGAGGGGGCCTGCTCCTGCTCCTCCGGTTGTTGCGAGGGCGGGAGAGGAGGCGCCTCGGGGGGGGCGTCTTGCCCGGCGAGGACCAGGGGGATCGTGCCGAGGCCGGTGCCGAGGGCGCCGAGCAGCAGGGCGGCGGCGGCGACGGAGCGGAGGAGTTGGGCGCGGAGCATGGTGCGGGTCACCTCCTGGGCGAGGGAGACGGCGATCGCCGAGGCCGCCGGGGCGGCGGCCAGGCGGCCCGAGGCGAAGGCCAGGGCGGATCGGACGGTGTGGTCGAGCCAGGGGGCCGGCGCGGCGGGCAGCCGGGGCGGCTCGGCCAGGGCGGCCACCAGCGGGGCGGCGTCGGCCCGGCAGAGGCGGGAGCGGAGGCGGTCCCGGCCCTGCGCCAGGCGGCGGCGGAGGGTGCGCAGCGGGACGCGGAGGGCGTCGGCGGCCTGCTCGTTGGTCCGGCCTTCGAGGTAGCAGAGGACGAGCGGGGCGCGGAGCGCGTCGGGCAGGCGGTCGAGCTCGGCGTGGAGGTCGGCCCATCGGGATTCGAGGGCGTCCCCCGGCTCGGGGGCGGATGGGGGCCGGGGGGAGTGTTCGACGGCCCGGCGCTCCAGGAGTCGGCGCCGGGAGGCGCTGGATCGGGCCTTCTTCGAGACCCGGAGCGTGACGCCGTGGAGCCAGCTCGCGACCGAGTCCCGGCGCCGAATCGCCCCGGCGCGTCGGGCGAGCAGCAGGAAGGCGGCCTGGGCGACGTCCTCGGCGTCGTTGGGGTCCGGGAGGAGTCGTCGAGAGATGCGGAGGACCATCGGCCCGTGCCGCTCGACCAGGCTGGCGAAGGCGGCCTCGGCGGCCGCCTCGGGCCCGGCGAGGAAGCGGTCGAGCAGCTCGGCGTCGGGCTCGCCGCCGAGGCGGCCGACCCGATACAGCGTGCCGATCTGCCGGTGGACTCCCTCGATGCGACGGTCGGCCATCGGTCCGATCCCCTCCTCCAACCCCCCGGCCCGGTCCGCTCGATCCACCCCATAGTGCCCCGGGGGGATCGGGGGATGCCAAGGTTCTCCCGGAACCTGCGGGGGAGGGGCGGGCTCGGGCGGCGGGTCGGGGGGTGGTGGTCGCCGAGGCGGTGGCCATGATCGGCCTCCCGGGGATCGGTTGGGTCGCTCGATCGGCACCCGGCGATCGCGTCTCGGCACCGAGGGGGGCGGTGCGGCGGTGGCCCGGGACGGGGAGGTGCGATAGACTCGGACGGGTCCGGGTCCGTTGGTTCGCCGTCGATCGAGACAGGAGGAAGGTCGAGATGCCGTCGACCGCCGCGGCCTCGAGGCCCGCCGAGCCGCCGATGGAGCCGATCACCGTGCCGATGTTCCGGGCGATGGTGCGCTCGGGGATCATCGGCGAGAAGGAGCCGGTTTATCTCTGGAAGGGGAGGCTGGCCCGCCGCATGGCCCCGAACCGCCCGCACTCGATCGCCGTCGATCGCTGCCGACGAGCCCTGGAGGGGATCCTGCCGCAGGGGTACCACGTCCAGCAGGAGCAACCCGTGGCGATGCGAGGCCAGCACAGCACGCCCGAGCCGGGCCTGGCCGTCCTCCGGGGCCGGCCGGAGGATTATCCGACGGAGTTCCCGACCACGGCCGACATGCCGTTGGCCGTCGAGGTGGCCGACTCGTCCCTCGCCATCGACCGCGACCAGTCCGACGACCTGGCCCTCGAAGGCGTGCGGGTTTATCTGATCGTCGACCTCAAGGGCCGTCGGGTCGAGGCCCGGGACGGCCCGAAGGACGGGACCTATCAACGCGTAACGACCTTCGGCGAGGACGCCGACCTGCCGGTCGTCGTCGACGGCCGGCAGGTCGGCCTCGTCCGGGTCCGGGACCTCCTGCCCTGACCCGACCCGCCCCCCTTGCCCGCGAACCGCACCCGCCCCGCCCCCGCTCTCTCCCCGGAGTTGCCGAACGATGCGACCGACCGCGATGCTCGCGACCCTGATGGCGATGATCGTCGCCCCGGGCCTGGCGACGGGGCAGGACCTCGTCGCCACCACCGATCCCCTGACCCCGGAGCAGGAGCGGGCCGCGCTCCGGCTGCCGCCGGGGTTTGCGATCCAGCTCGTGGCGTCGGAGCCGTACATCGCCAAGCCGATGAACCTGGCGTTCGACGAGCGGGGGAGGCTCTGGGTCACCTCGTCGCTCGACTACCCGTTCCCCCCCGAGGGGGGGGCGCCGGGACGGGACCGGGTGACCATCCTCGGCGACTTCGCCCCGGACGGCCGGGCCCTGACGGTCGAGCAGTTCGCCGACGACCTGACGATCCCGATCGGCCTGCTGCCGCTCTCGGCAGACGAGGCGCTGGTGCACAGCATCCCGGAGATCCTTCGGCTGACGGACACTGACGGCGACGGCAAGGCCGACCGGAGCGAGGAGGTCCTGGGGGACTACGGCTTCCGCGACACCCACGGCATGACCAACGCCTTCACGATGGGCTTCGACGGCTGGATCTACGCCTGCCACGGGTTCTCGAACGAGTCGACGGTGGAGGCGAAGGACGGCGAGTCGATCACGATGCAGTCGGGCAACACCTACCGGTTCCGGCCCGACGGCTCGGCGATCGAGCAGTGGACCTGGGGGCAGGTGAACCCGTTCGGCCTGGCGACCGACCCGCTGGGGAACCTCTGGTCGAGCGACTGCCACACCCTGCCCATCTACCACCTGCTGCGGGGGGCCTACTACCCCAGCTTCGGCAAGCCCCACGACGGCCTCGGGTTCGGCCCGGCGATGATGAACCATCAGCACGGGTCGACGGGGATCGCCGGGATCGTGGCGTATCATGCCGACCATTTCCCGGAGGCGTATCGGGGCAACATCTTCATCGGCAACCCGGTGACCGCCCGGGTGAACCTGGACCGGATCGAGTGGACGGGCTCGACGCCACGGGCGGTCGAGCAGCCGGACTTCATCGTCAGCGACGACCCCTGGTTCCGGCCGGTCGACCTGGAACTGGGGCCGGACGGGGCGCTCTACATTGCCGACTTCTACAACCGGATCATCGGCCACTATGAAGTGCCGTTGACCCATCCCGGCCGGGACCGGGAGCGGGGGCGGATCTGGCGGGTCGTCTACGTCGGCGAGGACGGCCATGCCCCGCCGCCGGCCATGCCCCGGGAGCACTGGGGGGCGGCGACCGCCGCCGAGCTGGTCGACGACCTCGAACACCCGAACCTGGTCGTCCGGCTTCGGGCGACGCACGAGCTGGCCGGGAGGCGGTCGGACGCCTCGATCGACGGCGCCCTGGACGCGGCGATGGCGGGGGGATCGGCGGCGGAGTCGAGGGCCCACGCGATGTGGGCGCTGGAGCGTCGGGGGGCCCTGCCGGCCGACCGGCTGGCGGCCTCGGTGGCGGACCCGAGCCGGGAGGTCCGGGTCCACGCGATGAAGGTGCTGGCCGATCGCTCGGGGTGGGACGGCGACCAACGCGATTACGTGCTCAACGGCCTTCGTGATGAGGATCCGTTCGTCCGCCGAGCCGCCGCCGACGCGCTGGGGAGGCACCCGGACCCGTCGGCGATCCGGCCGCTGCTGGACTCCTGGCGGGGGAGCGACCCGGCGGACACGCACCTCGTCCACGTGCTGCGGATGGCGCTCCGGGACCAGCTCCGGTCGGCCGACGCCTGGGCCGGCCTGCCCTCGACGCTGGGCGGGGAGGACCGGGCGATGCTGGCGGACGTGGCCGTCGGCGTGCCGACCGGCGAGGCGGCGGGGTTCCTGCTGGCCCACCTGAACGAGGCCGAGTTGCCGGTCGGGGAGGCGGGCCGGTTCGTCGAGCACGTCGCCCGGTACGGGGCCGAGGGGGCGACCGATGAGGTGGGGGCGCTGGCGAGGCGGAGGGCGCTGGGCGACCACCGGGTCGGCCTGGAGCTGCTCCGGGCGATCCACCGGGGGGTGCAGGCGAGGGGCGAGGAGCTGGATCGGCGGGCGAGGCGATGGGGGGCGGACATCGCCCGGGCCCACCTGGCGTCGGGCTCCGATCGGGACGTGCTGGCGGCGATCGACCTCATCGGCTCGATCCGCCTGGAAGGGCTGACGGCCGACCTCGACGCCCTGCTCGGCGACCCGTCGGCCCCCGAGCCGCAGCGGCTGGCGGCGATCGACGCGAGGGCGGCGATCGACCCGGCCGGGGCCGTCGGGCCGCTGTCGGCGCTGCTGGTCGCCAGCGACGAGCCGCCGGCCGTGCGGGACCGGGCGGCCGAGGCGATCGGCCGGCTCGGCCGGGAGGAGGGGCAGGCGGCCCTGATCGAGGCGATGGCGGTGGCGCCGAGCCGATTGCAGGGGACGATCGCCGTGGCCCTGGCCGGCTCGAGGGGGGGGGCCGAGGCGCTGCTGTCGGGCGTCGAGGCGGGCAAGGCCCCGGCGGCCCTCCTGCTGGAGCCCCCGGTGCAGATCCGCCTGAACAACGCGGGGGTGGAGGCGATGGCCTCCCGGATCGAGGCGCTCACGGCCGGGCTCCCGCCGGCGGACGAGGCGATCAAGGCGCTGATCGATCGGCGGCTGGAGCAATTCGCATCGGCCGATGGGCCGTCGTCGTCGCCTTCGTCGTCGGGCGGCGGGATCGACCACGGGCCGGGCAAGGCCGTGTTCACCGAATACTGCGCCTCGTGCCACAAGGTCGGCGGCGAGGGGGCGGAGGTCGGGCCCCAGCTCGACGGGGTCGGCCAGCGGGGGCCGCTCCGGCTGATGGAGGACATCCTGAACCCGAATTTGAACGTGGACCAGGCGTTCCGGGCCACCACGCTCGGCCTGGCCGACGGCCGGGTCCTGACCGGGCTCTTGCTCTCCGAGGAGGGGGATTCCCTGGTCCTGGCCGACGCCGAGGGGAAGCCGCAACGCATCCCCGCGGCCGAGGTCGACGAGCGCATCACCGCCCCCCTCTCCCCCATGCCCGGCAACTTCGACGAGCGCATCCCCGAGGACGAGTTCCGCCTCCTCATCGCCTACCTGCTCTCCCAGCGGGCCGAGGAGGGCGGCACGGACAAATGAACACGCGATCGCTCATGATCGGAGACCAGGACGCGCCCTCCGCCGACCGTCCCAGGAGACCGCGATGACCGCAACGAGCCGGATCGTCCCCCTCGCCGCGCTGATCGCAGCGACCCTCGCCGCCCCGACCGCCCGAGGGGACGGCCCGGGGCCGCAGCCGAAGGCGGAGGGCTACCGGGGGATCTGGTACTTCAACCAGCCGTCGGGCGACGAGTACAAATACAAGTACAGCGGCGGTTTCGCCACGTACCCGCAGCAGCATATCCCGATCGCGATCTACTCCGAGGAGGCGGACATCACGTTCTTCGTCTTCGGCGGCCGGCCGGAGGGTGAGGACACGCTGTTGATGATGATCGGCGCCTATGATCACGCCACCGGCACCGTCCCCCGGCCGACGATCCTGCTGGACAAGCAGACGACCGACGCGCACGACAACCCGGTGCTCAGCATCGACGACGAGGGCCACCTCTGGGTCTTCTCCAACGCCCACGGGACCGGGCGCCCGGCGTTCATCCACCGGAGCGTCCGGCCGTTCGACATCGACGAATTCGAGCAGGTCGAGCAGACGAACTTCTCCTACGGCCAGCCCTGGCACCTGGGGGACGACGGCTTCCTGTTCCTGCACACCCGGTATCGGGGTGGGCGCCGCGTCCTGCACTGGATGGCCAGCGACGACGGCCGGTCGTGGTCCGAGCCCCGGCCGCTCGCCTCCATGGAGCTGGGCCACTACCAGATCAGCGCCCCGCATGGGGGGACCGTCGGCACCGCCTTCAACATGCACCCGGAACCCGTCGGCCTGAACGCCCGGACGAACCTGTATTACGTCCAGACCGCCGACGCCGGCCGGTCGTGGACGACCGTCGAGGGCACCCCCGTCGAGCCCCCGATGACCGACCCGGCCGGCCCGGGACTGGTGCACGACTACCGGGGCGAAGGGATGCTCGTCTACCTGAAGGACCTTCGCTACGACGCCGAAGGCCGCCCGGTGATCCTCTACCTCACGAGCGAGGGGTACGAATCCGGCCCGGACAACGGCCCCCGGACCTGGCGGACCGCGCACTGGACGGGCTCGGCCTGGCGGATCCGACCGGTGACGACCTCGGATCATAATTATGATTTCGGGTCGCTCTACGTCGAGCCCGACGGCACCTGGCGCCTCATCGCCCCCACCGACCCCGGCCCCCAGCCCTTCGGCACCGGGGGCGAGGTGGTGATGTGGACGAGCGGCGACGAGGGGGAGTCCTGGGACCGCGTCAAGGCGCTCACGCCCGAGAGCGAATACAACCACACCTACGTCCGGCGCCCCGTCGACGCCCACCCCGGGTTCTACGCCCTCTGGGCCGACGGCCACGCCCGGCAGCCCTCTCCGTCCCGCCTCTACTTCACCGACCGGGAGGGCTCGCGGGTCTGGCGCCTGCCCGGGCGGATCGACGGCGATCGGGCCCGGCCGGAGGTCGTGCGGTGGGGCGAGGGAGGATGACGGGCGGCGGATGACGGCCCTTTGTCATCCGCCCCGGATCCGCCGTCACGCGTCGAGCGGCTCGTACAGCTCGGGGGTGCGGCTCTCCAGCAGGCCGAACAGGCCGCCGGTGACATACTGGGAGAAGTGGGGGGAGGCGCGGTGGGCGTCGAGGGCGGCCGCGTCGTCGTACTGCTCGTAGAGGAAGAAGCGGCGGGGGTCGGTGGTCGAGCGGTGGACGAGGTACATCCGGCAGCCGGGCTCGGCCCGGGTGGGCGGGATGAGTTCCCGGAACAGGGCGACGGCGTCCCCCTCCCGGCCCTCCTTCACGACGTAGGTCACGGCGACGCAGATCATCGGCCCCCCTCCTCGCATGGCTCGTCCTGGCCCGGGTCGGCGCCCACGCAGGCCGATCGGGCGGTGTCAGGTCCGTTGACGACAGGTTCCCCGCCGAGGGCCCCCGGATCAAGGGGCGGCCGACCGTCCCCGGCCACTCGACCGGACCTCGAAGGGGGCACTGGGGTTGCAACGCCCGGCGATCCGGCCGCCGGCCCGACCCCGGAAAAATTACTGGACACGCGTTGACTTCCAGGCCGATTCCTGGAATGCTGACGCGACCGATCGGAACACTGTCCATCCGGACACAGAGACGTGCCGATCGGCGCGGATCTTCGAGGGCCGGGATCGGCCGGGAGCGATGGCGATGGCGAGCGTCGAGAAGGCGGGGCGGGCCGGGACCACGATCACGCCGTACCTGACGGTCCGGGGGGCCGAGCGGGCGGTGGCGTTCTACCGGGAGGCGTTCGGGGCCGAGGAGGCGTACCGGATGGCCGCGCCGGGGGGCACGCTGCTGCACGCCGAGGTGAGGATCGGCGAGGCGTCGTTCTACCTCAGCGACGAGTTCCCCGACATGGGGGCGCACAGCCCCGAGGCCCTGGGCGGCTCCCCCGTGGTGATCCACCTGTCGATCGCCGACGTGGACGCCACCTTCGCCCGGGCCGTCGCCGCCGGGGCCACCCCGACCATGCCCCCGGCCGACATGTTCTGGGGCGACCGCTTCGCCAAGATCAAGGACCCCTTCGGCCACTGCTGGTCGCTGGCCAGCCCGATCGAGGAGGTCGGCCAGGAGGAGGCCCAGGCCCGCGCCGACCGCGTCTTCGCGGCCCAGCCCTGCGAGAATTGATCCGGGGCCCCGGCCCCGAGATCCCGGCCCCGGGGTGTCCGATCCGGCCCCCGGGGCCGCCCCGCTCCCCCGCCGCCCCGGCGTCCGGCCGAGCCCCCGGCGTCGGCGACACTCCGCCCCGGAGGCCTCGGGGCGAGGGGCGGCGAGTGCCCGAGGGCACCGGCGGCTCGTCGGTGCCCCCCGCACCCGGCCTCCCGCCGGGAGCGGGGGTCTCACGGGCGCGGGGGCCGCATCCGGCTCAGGCCTCCTTGGAGTCGATCCAGCTCATGAGGCCCCGGAGGCGCTTGCCGACCTCCTCGACGGGGTGCTCGCGCTCGACGCGGCGGGTGGCCTTAAAGCCGGGCTGGCCGGCCCGGTTCTCCAGGATCCACTCGCGGGCGAACTGGCCGGTCTGGATCTCCCGAAGGATCTTCCGCATCTCCTCCCGGGTCTGCTCGGTGATGATCCGGGGGCCCCGGGTGTAGTCGCCGTACTCGGCGGTGTTGGAGATGCTGTAGCGCATGTAGTTCAGGCCGCCCTGGTACATCAGGTCGACGATGAGCTTCAGCTCGTGCAGGCACTCGAAGTAGGCGCTCTCGGGCTGGTAGCCGGCCTCGACCAGGGTCTCGAAGCCCATCTTCACCAGGGCGGAGACGCCGCCGCAGAGCACCACCTGCTCGCCGAAGAGGTCGGTCTCGGTCTCCTCGGCGAAGGTCGTCTCCAGGACGCCCCCCCGGGTGCCGCCGATCCCCTTGGCGTAGGCCAGGGCGAGCCGCTTGCCCTGCTCGGAGCAGCCGTCGCCGGTGGCGATCAGGCAGGGGACGCCGCCCCCCTTCTCGAACTCGCTGCGGACGAGGTGGCCGGGGCCTTTGGGGGCCACCAGGGCGCTGTCCACGCCCGAGGGGGGCTCGACCTGGTTGAAGTGGATGTTGAAGCCGTGGGAGCAGAGCAGCAGGTCGCCCGGCTTGAGCTTCGGCTTGATGTCCCGGTTGTAGACGTCGGCCTGGACCTCATCCGGCAGCAGGATGTTGACGAGGTCGCCGGCCTCGGCGGCCTCGGCGGCCGAGACGGGCTTGAAGCCGTGGGAGACGGCCAGCTCGTAGTTCTTCGACCCGGGGCGCTGGCCGACGACGACGGTACAGCCCGAATCCCTCAGGTTCTGGGCGTGGGCGTGCCCCTGGCTGCCGTAGCCGATGATGCTGATCGTCTTGCCCTTGAGCAGGCCGAGGTCGGCGTCCTGGTCGTAGTACATCGTCGCCGGCATGGGCGGGTGTCCTTCTCGCTTCTCTATCCCGACTCTGGCGGGTGTGGCACGGTGGGGTGGGATGCGGTGCGGCGTCGCCCGCCCGTCGCGCGCGGTCTGACGACCGCCCGCGCGGCCGCGCGACCTGGCAGGATGTCTTACCATAACGGCGGGTCCCGTCGCCAGATCGGTCGGTCGGGCCGACGCCCGACGTGGCGGCCCGGGCTCGGCGGCCGATACAATGACAATGGGACCGGGGCCGGGTGTTTTCCGACGGAGGTGACGAGCCATGCCCGTTCACGACTGGACCCGGGTCGGTGCCGGGACGTTTCACGCCTTCCACACCGCCTGGATCGGCCGGCTGATGGAGGCCCTCAACGGCATCCTCCCGGCCGGCTACTATGCGATGGCCGAGCAGCACGCTGGCGCGATGATCGCCGACATCCTGACGCTGCACGAGCCCGGGGAGCGTCCGGACGAGATGCCCGACCGGGGCCCCGTCGCCGTCGCGGTCGCCCCCCCCCGGATCCGGCACCGGCTCCTGCCGTCGCCGATGGCCACCTACCGGCAGCAGCGGAAGACGGTGGCCGTCCGGCACGCCAGCGGCCATCGGCTCGTGGCGCTGATCGAGATCGCCTCCCCAAGCAACAAGGACCGGCCGAAGTCGGTCGAGGAGTTCGCCGGCAAGGTCGTTTCGGCGCTGGAGGCGGGGATCCACGTCCTGCTCGTCGACCTGCTGCCGCCCGGCCCGCACGACCCGAACGGGCTGCACGGGGCCATCTGGTCGGACTTCGGCGACGAGCAGCCGATCGAGCCGGGGCTGCCGCTGACGCTCGCCTCGTACGTCTCCCCCGGCCCGGGGAGGCTGCCGGAGGCCTACGTCGAGCCGATCGGCGTGGGGTCGCCGATGCCGGAGATGCCGCTGTTCCTCGACCCGGACTCCTACATCAACACCCCCCTGGAGCCGACCTATGAGGCCTCCTATCGGGGGATGCCCGCCTTCTGGCGGGAGGTGATCGAAGGCCTTCGAGAATCCGACCGGGCCTGATCGGGGCGGGGTCGGCGGGCCGCCCCACCGGGAACGAACTGGGCGGCTGACGATCGGCACAGGAGGTCCCACCATGCCGATGCACGACTGGACCCGCGTCGAGCCGACCATCTTCCATCACTTCCATCAGCAATGGTCGGTTTCGATTTGTGATGCGCTGAACGCCGGGTTGCTCCCCCCGGGGATGTCGGCCTTGATCGAGCCGCATGCCGCCGGCCTGATCCCGAACTTGCTGGCAGTCGAGCGGCGGGGACGCGCCAGGGATGGCGCCCCGGGAGGGGTCGCGACGGCACCCCAGACCCGGATGAGGGTCGAGCCGAAGGGGGACACGCTGCTCAAGCGGGCCAACCGGGTGGCCATCCGGCATCGGCTCGGCGAGGTGGTCTGCATCATCGAGATCGCCTCTCCCGGGAACAAGGCCAGCGCATCGGCGGTGCGGTCGTTCGTGGGGAAGACGCTGGAGTTCCTGAGGGCCGGCGTGAACGTCCTGCTCGTCGACCCGTTCCCGCCGGGGCCCCGGGATCCGCACTCGCTGCACACGCTGATCTGGGACGAGATCGAGGAGGCGCCGTTCGACCTGCCCTCGGGCGAGCCGCTGCTGCTGGCCTCGTATCGGGCCGGGGACGACCGGGTCGCCCTGCCGCCGGTCGCCTTCATCGAGCCGTTTCGGGTCGGGGCCGAGATGCCCGACATGCCCGCCTGGATCGACCCGGACTCGTACGTCTCGGTGCCGCTGGAGCGGACGTATCAGTCCTCCTGGGAGGTCTGCCCGTCGGACTTCCGGTCCCTGGTCGAGCTGGGCAGGCTGCCCGACGAGTGAGGCCGGTTCGATCGCCCCCGATCGGCCAATCGGTCAATCGGCCGGCTCGACGATTTCGGTCAGTTGGTCGATCGGCACGCCTCGGAGGACCTGGGGCTCGGCCCCGGCGATCGGCCATCGGATGGTGACCGACTCGATCGCCTCGGCGTCTCCCAGGCCGATGGTCTGGGCCAGCGAATTCCCGCCGAAGCTGGAGCCCCCGGAGACGAGGCGGTGGATCGACCGGGTCGAGCCGCCGGGCTCCCGGACGTCGACCCGGATCCGGGCGCCGATGGCGGATCGGTTGGATCGGATGCCGATGAGTTTGAGCGTGACCCAGCGGTTCCCGTGGCCGGGGTTGCGGAAGAGGGCGTTGTAGGAGCGGTCGCCGGGGACGGCGCCGCCGAGCTGGACGAACAGGTCGAGGTCGCCGTCCCCGTCCCCGTCGGCGAAGGAGACGCCGTGCCCCTTCTGGAGGTGGCCGGTGCCGCTGGAGGCGGTGGCGTCGACGAACCGCCGGGCCCGGTCGTTGCGGAGCAGGACGTTGGGCATCAGGTACGAGTAGCCGGGCCGCCCGGTGGCGAGGTAGAGGTCGAGATACCCGTCGCCGTCGACATCGCCGAAGTTCGACCCCATCGGCAGGAAGACGCGGTCGAGGCCCAGCTCGGGGGCGAGGTCGGTGAACGTGCCGTCGCCGTTGTTGCGGTAGAGCCTGGGGAGCGATCGGCCGACGAGCCGGGCCTGGGCGAAGCCGTCGGGGCCGGGGTTGCCGAAGCCGGGGTCGCGTCGGGGGGCGGGGCCGTCGACCCGGTCGGCGACGAAGTCGAGCAGGTCGCCGGAGTAGTCGGTGGCGAAGACGTCGAGGTCGCCGTCGTTGTCGAAGTCGAGCCACCCGCAGGAGAAGCCGTCCCGGGGGCCGGCGGCCCCCAGGTCGGGGGCGAGGTCGGTGAACGTGCCGTCGCCGTTGTTCCGGTACAGGCGGTTGGGCGCGGCCATGTTCGAGACGTACAGGTCGGGCAACCCGTCGTCGTCCAGGTCCCCCCAGGCCGCCCCCTTGGCGTACCGGCCGTTGGCGACCCCGGCCGGGTCGGTCACGTCGGCGAAGGTGCCGTCTCCGTTGTTGTGGTACAGGCGGCAGAGGCGGGAGCGTTCGTCGCCGTCGAGCGAATCGACGTCGGCGAACAGGTTGCTGGATTCGAGGGACCCGCCTCGGGACTCGCCGCAGACGAAGAGGTCGAGGTGGCCGTCCCGGTCGAAGTCGCCCCAGGCGGCCGACTGGCTGGCGATCGGGCCCGAGAGGCCAGCGGCCCGGGTCACGTCCTCGAACCGGCCGCCTCCGAGGTTGCGGAGCAGGCCCAGCGGCGCGGGATTCTCCCAGCCCCCCCGCAGGAGCAGGACGTCGAGGTTTCCGTCGTTGTCGAAATCCGCGTGAGTGCAATTGACGGCGAGGATCTGGCCGTCGAGCCCGGCGTCGGCGGAGGCGTCGGAGAACGTCCCGTCGCCTTCGTTGAGGAACAGCCGGGCGCCGGAGTCGGTCTCGTAGGAGGTCCAGAAGAGGTCGGGCAGGCCGTCGCCGTCGAAGTCGTCGAAGGCGCTGCCGCCGGCCATGTCCGGCCCCCCGGCCAGCAGCCCGGCGGGCAGGGCGACGTTGTCGAGGCGCCGGATGGCGGTGTCGAGGGCCGGGGGTTCGAGGGGGAGGACGCCGGAGGGGTCCCGGCCGAGGACCGTCAGGGCGATCCCCAGGACCCACCGCATGGCCAGGTCCTCCGGGCGTTGCTCGATGTAGGCCGAGAGCCGGTCGACCGCCTCGGACGCGCCGCCGGGGAGCAGATGGACCGCCTCCGGGGCGATCGGCCAGAGGCAGCTCGACGGGCCGACGCAGGCGACGCAGTTCTCCGTCTCCCCCCTCCGCAGGGCCGCCACGGCGCGGAGGGCTTCGAGGTTCGCCCGCAGGCCGACCGGCACGAGCGGGTCCTCTGCCGCCTCCGCCGCGAGTCCGAGCTGGTGGTCGGCCTCGGCGAAGTCCCCCTCGTAGAGGTGGAGCAGGGCGAGCTCGCGTCGGAACTTCACGACGAGCTGCGGCCCCTCGGGGTCGTCCGGGTCGACCTTCGCCAGCGTCCGCTCGACCTCGGCGATCCCCCGTCGGGCCCGATCCCGGATCGCCGCGGCGACCTGGTCGAGGTCGCCCCGGTCGGCCACCGGGGCCATGAAGGTGGTGGCCAGGGTGAAGCCGCTGTCGTCGACGAGCTCGGCGCCATAGGGGGGGACGTCGAGGTAGCGCTCGGCCGGGGAGAGGGCGGGGCCCTCGACGACCGACTCGGCTTCGGCCGGCCCGGCGTCCCGGTCGACTCGCCCGGCCGGTCCCGGCTCGGGAGGCCGGCGGCAGCCCTGGGCGAGGAGGAGGAGGACGACGGCGATCCAGGGCGCCCGGATCGTTGCGCGAGTCGGATTGGGACGATCCATCACGCCTCCGAGATGCGTACCGCACCATTGCTCGGGGACGGCCCGCCGACCGGCGACAGTTGGCCGGTCGGCGGCTCAGGGCTTGCTGACCACCAGGATGACCCGGCGCCCCGGAGGACGGATACACCCTCGGGCGCCTCGGATCGACGGCCACACGGGCGGCGAATCAATTTCAGTGTATCCAGTCCCTTGGATCCGGCACACTCGAGAAAATCCGCCGCCGGTGGATAATTTCCGTCCCGTTGGCCCGGGCCTCACCCGGCCCCTCGGAGGCCCGCCCGGTCGCACCGGCGTGGTTCGGCCCCGGCTGGTTTCTGCGTCGGCCTCACGGGCGAGGGCCTGGAGGATAGAGCTTCTCCCAGGCCGAGGCGAGCGTGATCGTCGTTCGGACGGCCTTCAGGATCGATCCCGATCGCGGGCCGTCGACCGCACGCCCCGACCCGGCATCCCAGACGGAGCCGGTCTGGTCGTCGACGATGCGACCGCCCTCCCCCCGGAACGTCAGCTCGATCCCGTCGACCCTCCTGTCGAACGCGAGGAACGTGTCGCTTTCCGAATCATGGATCAACACCAGTGGGATTCCGCAGGCCAGCTCGTTGAGGACCGGGTTCCGCCTCAGGTCGCCCAGCTTCCAGGCCCGGCCCTCGTCGCCGCGATTGATCCCCAGCAGGAAGTCCTTCGATGGGCCCGGCGAGAGTCGCTCCTGGTGGGGGAGGATCTCGCCCTCCGGGGGTGGCGACGGGCCTTCGGGCTCTCGATCGAAGTTGAGCACGGAGGTCTGGGGGTGTCGTGCTTGCCAGGCGTGCCAGGGGGTGATCACCGCGGGGAATCCGCCGAGCTGCCTCCCCGCCAGGCTGCCATCGAGGCCCAGCCCCTGGAGCTGGCTCCAGAGGGTCCCCGTCTCCGAATCCACCATCACCATGTTGCCGTGGTAGAGCATCCCATTCACGTGGAAGGTCAGCTCACGTCCTTCGACTTCGCGGCCGTAGACGATGCCCGACTGGCAGCGATCGCACCAGGTCACCGCGATCGGGACCCCGCCGAGCGTGTCGTTCAGGATCTCCCGCTCCAAGTACCGCATCATCTCGATGGGATACGCGCGAGCCTCCCCGTTGATCTCGACGCCGAGCACGGACTCCTCCCGCCGGATCAGGTCGGACGCCCTCGAGGCGTCGGCCGTCGGGATGTCGACCATGGGGGCCATCGGCCCCAGGATGAGCATCGGTTTCGTGAAGGGGCCTGGGGCATCCTCCTGCCGGTCCGGGGGCTCTCGCTCCGCGACGGGGATCACGACCTTCAACGCGAGCAACGAAGCGGCGACGAGCCCGATCAGGTGGAGGTGCTTTCTCAACGATTCGACCCGGTTCCTGGTGATCCGACGTTTCTCGGAAGATGGGCGAGGCCAGGAGGCTTGGCCTCGGCACCGGCCAACCGGAATTTTATTTCTGGGACTTCATTTGAGCAATCGCGAATGAATTGGCCCGGCCCTCGCGGGCCCGTTCGCGAATCGGCCCGGGGCCTCCTGATGCCGGGCCGCCGCGGACCGGCTCGTCCCTGCTCCGGCGATTCGAGGCGGTCCCGCCCCCGCCTCGTCGCGTGCCGGGGGCGGTCGGGGTGGAGCCGCCGGATCGATCCGGCTCGCTTCCAATCAGCAAACGGCCGCGTCAGGTACTTATGGAGACGAGGTTCGCCGCCGAGCCACGGACCTCGACGGCATTCGATGCCTCCCCGAGCGCCTCGACTCGCTCGACGTCGTGCGCCGGTCGCGCCTTGGGCCAGTCCCCGAGGCGCTCGGGCTCGAGGCGTCGAGCGTGTCGAGCGATGCGAATTCCCGGCGATCTCGGGAGGACGGCCCGGGCCGCTCAGAGCTGCGAGTGGCCGACCACCTCCTCGACCTCCTGCTCGGGGCCCTCGACCTCGCCGGGGCCGGTGTGGATCGGGCGGCTGGAGCGGACCATGGCGATCCGGCCGGTCCGGGCGAGCTCGAGGATGCCGAAGGGGCGCATCTGCTCGATGAAGGCCTCGACCTTGGACTCCTGGCCGCTGACCTCGATGATCAGGTGCTCGGCGCTGACGTCGACGATCCGGCCCCGGAAGTCCTGGACGAGGGCCCGGATCTCGCCCCGGCGGTCGGCGGGGGCGTCGACCTTGATGAGCATCAGGTCGCGCTCGACGAACGCCTCCCGGGAGATGTCGATCACCTTGACGACGGTGACGATCTTCTCCAGCTGCTTGCGGACCTGCTCCAGCTGGCGGTCGTCGCCGATGACGACGAAGGTGACCCGGGAGAGCAGCGCATCCTCGGTCTCGCCGACGGCGAGGCTGTCGATGTTGAAGCCCCGGGAGGCGAGCATGCCGGAGATGTGGGCCAGGACGCCCGGCTGGTTCTGGACCAGGGCGCTGAGCACGTGTCGGTTGCGGCGGTGGTCGTGCGGCGGGCGGTTGGCGTCGGACATCGGTCCCCCCGGGGTGCGGCGGCGACGCCCCGGGCGCAGCGTCGGCCGGGCGGCCCCAGCCGCCCCGGAGGCGCCGGCTCGCTCGGGGTCGGGCCGTCGTCGCGGTCTGTCTCGCGTCAGGAGAATAGTCTACGAGGGCCCTTCCCGGGCCCGCAAGCCCACGAGGCGGGGCTCGCCGCCCGCCCGACACCGGGGGGACGGGCCGGGTTCGGCGAGATCCCAGGCCGGGTCCGGGCCGGGGGGCACCCGACGGGCGACCCGGGCGTCGGTCGAACCGGCGGGCGGGGCGGGACGTAGCGTTGGGTATCGGGCGGCCCGTCTCGACCCGGGTGGGCTCGCCCGGCGCCCGTTGCGGAAGGGGGGCCCATCGCACTAAGATGAGCGCCCCACGCCGGTGCGACACGAGGCCCGAGCCCCGACCCGAAGGGAGGGGGAGCAATTCCCCCGAGACCTCGGCGGCCCCCGCCGGGTCGAGCGTCCGAACCGACGGGCGGGCCGGCCGGCCCGGCGATCCATCCCAGCGGTTTTCCCCCCCCGGTGTCGCGTTCGTGTAAGGATGGCTCCTGGCATCATGAGCACTCCCGTGATGATCGAGGCCCGAGGCCTCACCAAGCAGTTCGGGTCGTTCCTGGCGGTCAGGGACGTGAGCTTCGAGGTCCCGCAGGGGCAGGTGGTCGCCTTCCTCGGCCCCAACGGGGCGGGCAAGACGACGACGATGAGGCTGCTGACCGGCTTCATCGCCCCGACGCACGGCCAGGCGAAGATCGCCGGCATCGACGTGCAGGCCGACCGCATCGCCGCCGCCGAGCGCCTCGGGTACCTGCCCGAGAACGGCCCGCTCTACCCCGACATGACCCCGATGGCGATCCTCGAATTCTTCGGCCGGGCCCGGGGGATGGGGTCGTCGGCGCTGGCCGACCGGATCGACGCGGTGGTCGGGCTCTGCTCGCTTTCGACGGTGGCCTACAAGCCGATCGCCAAGCTGTCGAAGGGCTACCGGCAGCGGGTGTCGATGGCGCAGGCCCTGCTGCACGACCCCGACGTGCTGATCATGGACGAGCCGACCTCGGGCCTGGACCCGAACCAGATCAAGGGGGTCCGCCAGCTCATCCGGGAGCTGGGCCGGTCCAAGACGGTGCTCGTCTCGACCCACATCCTCCAGGAGGTCGAGCCGGTGGCCGACCGCGTGCTGTTCATCCACGACGGCCGCCTCGTCTTCGACGGCGCCCCGGCCGAGATGCGCGCCGGGTCGGCCTCGCTGGAGGAGAAGTTCTACCAGCTCACCGCCTCGCCGGCCTGATCCGGATCGGGTCGGCCCTGCTTCAGCGATCATCAATCGGACACGAACCTCTTTGACGCGGGGATTGCAACGGTGACGACGATCGAGAAATCCGACTCCCGGACGACCGCCCCCGATCGGCCCGGCGGGGCCGGCTCCCGGTCCTTCCTGAGGCCGTTCGTCGTGGGGGCCGTCTGCCGGCGCGACCTGGCGCGATACTTCACCAACGTCGCCGGCTACGTGTTCATCGTCCTGTTCATCGCGACCAGCTCGGTGGCCGCCTTCTGGCCCGAGGCGTTCTTCGCCAACAACCTGGCCACGCTCGGGCAGCTCAACGAGCTGATGCCGTACCTGCTGCTGCTGTTCATCCCGGCCATCACCATGAGCATCTGGGCCGACGAGCGGCGGCAGGGCACGGAGGAGCTGCTGCTCACCCTGCCGGCCCGGGACCTGGAGGTGGTGCTGGGCAAGTACCTGGCGGCCCTAGGGATCTACACCGCCGCGCTGGGCTTCCTGGCCTTCGGCCTGACGGTGGTGCTGTCCTGGCTGGGGAGCCCGGACCTGGGCGTCCTGCTGGCGACCTTCCTCGGCTACTGGCTGATGGGGGGGATGCTGCTGGCCCTGGGGATGGTGGCGAGCCTGCTCTCGGGCAACGTGACGGTGGCGTTCATCCTGGGGGCCCTCTTCTGCGCCGTCCCGGTGTTCGCCGAGCTGCTGGGGGGGCTGTCGGGGGCCGAGGGTGCGAGGTCGATCGGGGCCGCCTCGGTGCCGTCGCACTTCCGGGAGTTCGGCCGGGGCGTGGTGCCGCTCTCGGGGGTGCTCTACTTCGTCGGCCTGGCGGCGGCGATGCTCTACGTGAACGTCGCCCTGGTGGGCCGCCGCCACTGGGCGGGCGGGGAGAGGAGCGCCGGGCTCTGGGGCCACGCGCTGGTGCGGATGCTCGCCGTGGTCGTGGCCGTGCTCAGCCTCCAGACGCTCGTCGCCCGCGCCGGCTGGCGGCCGGACCTGAGCGCCGAGCGACTCAACACGCTCTCGGCCGAGTCCCGCCAGCTCATCAGGGACATCCCCAGCGATCGCCCCGTGTTCATCGAGGCGTTCTTCAGCCCCGAGGTGCCCCGGGACTACGTCGAGGCCAAGCAGAACCTCGAGGGGCTGCTCAAGGAGTTCGACGCCCTGGGGGGCGGCAAGATCCGGCTCAACCTCATCGAGGCCGACCGCTACAGCGAGGAGGCCCGACGCGCCGAGCAGCAGTACGGCATCACCCCCCGCCGGGTCTTCACCGCCAGCGCCGACCGCCAGGGGTTCGACGAGATCCTGATGGGGGTGGCCTTCACCAGGGGCCCCGAGCAGGTGGTCATCCCCTTCTTCGACCGCGGCCTGCCCGTCGAGTACGAGCTGACCCGGTCCGTCCGCACGGTGGCCGGGGCCGACCGCAAGAAGGTGGGCATCCTCGACACCGACGTGGGGATGCTCGGCAGCTTCGACTTCCGGGCGATGTCCCAGGCCCGGGAGTGGCAGGTGGTCACGGAATTGCGCAAGCAATACGAGGTGACCAGCGTCTCGGCCGACTCGGAGATCCCGGCCGACCTCGACGCCCTGCTCGTCCCCCAGCCGTCGAGCCTGACGCAGCCGCAGGTGGACACCCTCGTCTCCTACGTCGAGTCCGGCGGCCCGACCCTGCTGTTCATGGATCCGCTGCCGCAGTTCGACCGATCCCAGCAGATGTCGCTGGCCCCCACCCAGCCCAAGGAGCAGCCCGGCGGCATGTTCGGCGGCGGCCAGCCCCCGGAGCCGAAGGGGGACCTGACGGCCCTGCTGGACCTGCTCGGCATCGAGTGGCCGGCGACGGACATCGTCTGGAACCCCTACAACCCGCACCCGAAATTCACCGAGCTGCCACCGGAATACGTGTTCATCACCCCCTCCAGCGGCGCGAGCGACGCCTTCAACCCGAGGGAGCCGATCACCTCCGGCCTCCAGGAGCTGATCGTCCTCTTCGGCGGCTACGTCCGCCCCCGGTCCGGCGGCTCGACCGACTTCACCCCCCTGCTCCGCACGAATGAGGAGGGCGGCATCGTCCGGTTCGACAGCCTGACCGCCCCCGGCTTCTTCGGCATCTCCATCGACCCCGACCGCGCCGTCCACCTCGCCACCGGCCAGGACTACACGATGGCCGCCCGGGTCGAGGGCGAGGGCTCGGCCTCGGTGGCCGAGGGCGAAGACGAGGGCGAATCCGGCTCGGATGCGGCGGGGGTCAACGCGATCGTGGTCATGGACCTCGATCTGATCTCCGACGGCTTCTTCCAGCTCCGCCAGGCCGGCTCCGACGAGTTCGAGTTCGACAACGTGACCTTCGTGCTCAACTGCGTCGACACGCTGGTGGGCGACGAGTCGTTCATCGACCTCCGCAAGGAGCGTCGCCGGCACCGGACGCTCGCCCGCCTGGAGCAGTTCGACCGCGCCTATGAGGCCGAGCGGCTGGAGCAGGAGGCCGAGGCCGAGGCCGAGGCCGACGAGCAGCTCGAAGCCGCCCGGACCCGGATGGACGAGAAGATCGACCGGATCGAGTCCGACGACGAGCTGGACGACCGGACCAAGCAGGTCATGCTCTCCCAGGTCCGGGAGGTCGAGCAGCGTCGGCTGACCGTGGCCGAGGCGAACATCGAGGACGCCAAGCGCCGCAAGATCGAGGACAGCTTCGCCGCCAAGGAGCGGCAGATCCGGGCGATCCGGGGCCAGGTCCGCCTGGCCGCCGCCGTCGTCCCCGCCGTGCCGGCCCTGGCGCTGGGGATCATCGTCGCCGTCATCCGGGCCCGCCGCGAGAACCGGGGGGCCATCCCGAGCCGGTTGGCCTGAATCCCATCGGGGGGCGGCAAGGTCCGGGACCGGACACGAGGGGCACCCCCGGCGTGTCTCCCGGTCCCGCCCCCCGCCCCCCGACTTCGCCGCCTCCCCCCGAATGCCCCTTGCCTCCTTTGATCCCCAGAAGAGCCACCGCCATGAACGAGACCGCCAAGACGATCGCCTTCGCCGGCGTCGCGCTGGTGCTGATGGCCGCCGCCTCGCTCGCGACCTGGCTGCCCGACTGGCGAGGCCCCGGCGCCGGCTTCGACGACCAGGGCGAGCCCTTCTTCCCCGCGTTCGCCGAGACGATCGACGCCGACCCGCTGGCCGCCAGGGTCCTGGAGGTCGTCTCCTACGACGAGGACACCGCCGAGGTCCGCCCCTTCCAGGTCGAATTCAAGGACGGCGAGTGGACCATCCCCTCGCACCACGACTACCCCGCCGACGCCCAGGACCGCATGGCCCGCCTGGCCGCCCAGGTCTCCGAGCTGACCAAGGACGCCATCCGCTCCGACCTGCCCAGCGACCACGAGGAGCTGGGGGTCATCGACCCGATGGACCAGGAGACGACCTCCCTCCAGGGCCGGGGCACCAAGATCACCCTCCGCGCCGCCGACGGCGGCGAGCCCCTGGCCGAGCTGATCCTCGGCAACGACGTCCCCGACCGCGAGGGCCTGCGCTACGTCCGCATCCCGGGGAAGAACCGCGTCTATTCCGCCGAGGTCGACCTGGACCTCACCACCCGGTTCTCCGACTGGATCGACACCGACCTGCTCGACGTGACCACGCCCGACGCGACGAAGCTCTCCTACGACACCCGCAAGGTCAACCCCGACGAGCGCACCGCCGACGGCGCCTTCCTGGTCCAGCCCGGCGACCCGATCGTGCTCGCCAAGTCCGGGTCGGAGGAGAACCCGAACGACTGGACGATGGACGACCTCGGCCCCGAGGAGGAGGTCGACACCACCAAGGTCAATGACGTGATCCGGGCCGTCGACAACCTGAAGGTCGTCGGCGTCCGCCCCCTGCCCACGGCCCGGAACGCCGTCCTGCGGTCGCTCGTCAGCAAGGGGTTCTACCCCACGCAGCAGGGGGACCTGCTCTCCAACGAGGGGAGCGTCGCCGTCTCCACCGACGAGGGGATCGTCTACACCCTCCGGTTCGGCGAGATCACCCTCGCCGCCGGGGACGAGCTGACCGCCGGCGTCGGCGAGGACCGGGACGAATCCGCCGAGGGCGAGGCCGAGGGCGAGGCCGAGCCGAAGGGCGAATCCGCCGAGCAGGAGGATGACGCCGAGGCCGACCAGACCGAAGGCCGCTACCTGATCGTCTCCGTCTCCTTCGACCCCGCCCTCATCCCCGAGGAGGACGAGGGGTCCGACGCCCCGGAAATGCCGGACGACGTCTTCGCCCGGGCCCCCGACGACCCCGCCCGGGTCGAGGCGGAGGCGAAGCTGGCCGAGGAGGCGAAGCGCAAGGACGAGGAGCGGCAGCGGAAGATCACCGAGGGGGAGGAGAAGGTGGCCGAGCTGAACCGCCAGTTCGCCAACTGGTACTACGTGGTCCCCGGCGACGACTTCCGCAAGGTCGCCCTCGGCCGGGACGCCTTCATCAAGGCCGCCGGCGAGCCCGACTCCGAGCCCGCGTCGGCCTCCCCCGCCGGCCCCGGCGGCTTCGACCCCCACGGCGGCCTGCCGCCCGGCCTGAACCTCCCCGGACTCGGCGGGCCGCAAGGCTGATCGGGCGATCGGGCGAGGTCTCGACGCGGAGGTCTTCGAGTCGCCGAGATGATCGAAGGGCGCCCGGCGAGCTGTTCCCCCGGATCGGCTCGCCGGGAGCCGCCTCGCCTCGATCCCTGATCCGATAGGTCGGTGGCTGCTACAATGGGTATGCTGCCCGACACGGCCCAGGTCGTCCGAGGGGGAAGGAATCGTCCGGAGGATGTCGCCCGGGGCGTGGCCACGCACCCGGGCGGCGTGACCGGGATCTCCGTCGAATGTTCGGCCGATCGGTCGATCGAGCAGCTCGCCGCGTCGATCCCCCACGGGCAGATCGGGGTGACCACCGTTGGCGAGGTCCGGGCGGCGGGGGGAGACGTCGTCCGCACCGCGGGACGAAGCGTTCATCATGCCACCCTGACCGGCCTCTCGCCCGAGCAGGCGAGCCGCCTCCTGACGCCAACCATCCCGAACCCGGGTCGATCCGGAAGTCGAGGGTGAATCGCATGGACACGCCGACCGTTTTCGCCGACTTCCACAACGCCGACCCGCGCGGCCGACTCCGGCTGAACTGTCGGGGGACCGCCGAGGATCTGGCCAGGCATCGCCTCGAACTCAGCGACGGGATGCGGCTTGTGCTCTCGGACGACGAGTTGGAGGCCGATGGTCGCGTCCTGTTCTCGGCCGAGGAGAACCTCTGGGTCGCCGAGATCGACTGGGACGCGATCCGCCCCTCCGGCGGCGAGGCGGCAGGCCCGATCGCCGATCGTTGAGCGTCGCATCACAGGAGGCCCGATGACCGCCCCGATCGCCGGACCGCACGCCGAGACGGACCTCATGCGGCTGAGGGGCGTCCGGGTCCACAACCTCAAGAATGTCGACCTCGACCTCCCGCGCGACGAGCTGATCGTCTTCACCGGCGTCAGCGGCTCGGGCAAGAGTTCGCTCGCGTTCGACACCCTCTACGCCGAGGGCCAGCGCCGGTACGTCGAGACGTTCTCCCCCTATGCCCGGCAGTTCCTGGAGACGCTCGACAAGCCCGAGGCCGACCGGATCGAGGGCCTGCCGCCGGCCATCGCCGTCTCGCAGCGGCAGGGCCGGCGGTCGAGCCGGAGCACCGTCGGCTCGGTCACGGAGGTGGACGACTACCTGGCCGTGCTCTACGCCCGGCTGGGCCGGGTCATGTGCATGAATTGCGGGCAGGAGGTCCGGCCGGCCGACGCCGGGGCGGTCGTGGCGGCGATCGAGCAGCTCCCCGAAGGGGCCCGCTATCAGGTCGGCTTCCCCGTCGAGATCCGCCCCGACACCGACCGGGACGCCCTGGCCGCCATGCTCCGCGAGGACGGCTTCCTCCGCGTCCGGGCCGGCGACGACGTGCGGACGATCGAGGAGGGGCCGGTCCCCGGGCCGCCGGACGGGTCGACGACCATCGACGTGATCGTCGACCGCCTCGTCCGGGGCAAGGAGGATCCCGGCCGCCGGGGGGACTCGATCGAGACGGCCTTCGACCGGGGCCTCGGCCGCTGCCGGGTCATCGCCGAGGACCATGTGCTCACGTTCTATCGGGGCTGGCGCTGCGCCGGGTGCGGCACCGAGCACATGGCCCCGGAGCCCCGCCTGTTCCGCTCGAACAGCCCGGTCGGCGCCTGCCCGTCGTGCAAGGGGTTCGGGAGGATCATCGACCTGGACCTGGGGCGGATCGTGCCCGACCCGTCGAAGTCGATCGAGGGCGGTGCCATCGCCCCGTGGACGACGCCGAAGTACCGGGAGCACCTCGACGACCTCTTGCGCGTGGCCCCTGCGCTCGGCATCCCCACCGACCGGCCGTTCAAGTATCTGGACCCGGAGCAGGTGACGCTGATCGTCGAGGGGGTGCCGAGGCAGGGCTTCCTCGGCCTGAGGCGGTTCTTCGCCTGGCTGGAGCGGAAGATCTACAAGATGCACGTCCGGGTCTTCCTCAGCCGATGGCGGGGCTACCGGACCTGCCCCGAGTGCGACGGCGCCCGGCTCCGGCCCGAGGCGCTCGCGGTGAAGGTCGCCGGGAAGGACGTCTCGGAGCTGTCGGCGCTGCCGATCGGCGAGGCCCGGGGGATCCTCGACGCATTCGCATCCTCCGATGAGGTCGCCGGGCCCGTCGCCCGACGGGCGATCGACCCGGTGCTGGCCCGGCTGGGCTACCTCGGGAGGATCGGCCTGGACTACCTGACGCTCGACCGCCAGGCCCGGACCCTCTCCGGCGGCGAGGCGAGGCGGGTGGCGCTGACGAGGGCCCTGGGCTCGGGGCTGGTCAACACGCTCTACGTGCTGGACGAGCCGTCGATCGGCCTGCACCCCAGCGACGTCGACCGCCTGGTCTCCAGCCTGGTCGACCTGAGGGATCGGGGCAACGCGGTCGTCGTCGTCGAGCACGACGAGGCGATCATGAGGGCGGCCGACCGGCTCGTCGACGTGGGTCCCGGGGCCGGGACGGCGGGCGGCCGGATCCTCTACGACGGTCCGCCGGAGGGGGTGGCGGATGTCCCGGAATCGGCGACCGGCGCCTTCCTCTCCCGGCGCCGTCGCGTGGTGCCGCCGGCGAGGCGTCGACAGCCGGGCGAGGAGAGGATCACGCTGAAGGGGGCGACCGGGCACAATCTCAGGGATGTCGACGTGTCGTTCCCGACGGGCCTGATCTGCGTGGTCACGGGGGTCAGCGGCTCGGGCAAGAGCACGCTGGTGGACCGGACGCTCTACCCCGCCCTGCTCCGCCGCCTGAAGGGGGAGCACGAGCCGGGAGAGCCGTTCCGGGAGCTGCTCGGCACCGGGGCGATCGACGAGGTGGTGCTGGTCGACCAGTCGCCGATCGGCCGGTCTGCGCGGTCGAACCCGGTGACGTACCTCAAGGCCTTCGACGAGATCCGCAAGGCCTTCGCCGCCACGCACGAGGCGAAGCTCCGCAGCTACGGCCCCAGCCGGTTCAGCTTCAACGTCGCCGGGGGGCGCTGCGACGCCTGCGAGGGGAACGGCTTCCAGGTCATCGACATGCAATTCCTCACCGACGTGATGGTCCGATGCCCAGAGTGCCGGGGCACCCGGTATCGTCCCGAGACGCTGGAGGTCACCTACCGGGGGAAGGACATCGCCGAGGTCCTGGATCTGACCGTCCGGGAGGCGTTCGGCTTCTTCAAGAACCGGCCGAAGGTGCAGGCGAAGCTCCGGCCGCTGATGGAGGTCGGCCTCGACTACCTCCGACTCGGCCAGCCCGCCTCGACCCTCTCCGGGGGCGAGGCGCAGCGGCTGAAGCTGGCCTCGCACCTGCCCACCTCGGCCGCCTCGGCGACGAGGCGATCGGAGCGGCCGAGGGCCCTGTTCCTGCTCGACGAGCCGACGACCGGCCTGCACCCCTCGGACGTGCTCACGCTGATCGACTGCCTGAACACGCTGGCGGACCTGGGGAACTCGCTGGTCGTCGTCGAGCACAACCCCGAGCTGATGCTCTGCGCCGACTGGATCATCGACCTCGGCCCCGGCGCCGGCTCGGCCGGCGGCCTCATCGTCGCCGAGGGCCCCCCGGAGGCCGTCTCCCGGGTCGACTCCCCCACCGGCCGCGTCCTCTCGGCCGCCCTTGCCGCCTCGGGGGCGGGGCCGGAGAATGGCGATTAACGTTCGCGACCGATTCGGACGCTGATCGAAGGAACCCGATTATGGCTCGATCCGATCTCGAAGCCCGGTTGACGAAGCTGGAAGCCGAGGTGCACTACTTGAAGACGGCGGTCGACCGGGAGTCCACGCCGGTCAAGGATTGGCGGGCGATCGTGGGCACCTTCGCCGACGACCCGATGTTCGAGGAGGCGATTCAGCTTGGTCGTGAATACCGCGAATCGCTGCGGCCGAAGTCCTCGTCCCGGCGGAAGGCCCCGAGATGATCGTCCTCGACACGGACGCGCTGAGCCTCCTCATGCGGAACCCCCCGGCCGCCCGATCGCTGATCGATCGCCTCGGGGCGGTGCCGATCGAGGAGGTGGCCACGACCATTATCAGCTTCGAGGAGCAGGTGCGAGGCTGGATGAGCCGGATCGCCCGATCGCGGTCGGGGGCCGAGGAGGTCGACTCGTACCTCAGGCTCCATCGACTGCTCGATGACTACGGTCGACTCATCGTGCTCGACTACGACGAGGAAGCGTCGGCGCAGTTCAGGCGCCTCCGCCAATCCCGCCTCCGGGTCGGGACGATGGACCTGAGGATCGCCGCGATCGCCCTCGCCCGGGACGCGACCCTGGTGACCCGGGACCTCGCCGACTTCGGCAAGATCCCCGGCCTGAGGGCCGAGGACTGGGCCGCGCAACCGGACCAGCCGTGCTGACCTCGCCCGGCGTCTTCGCATCACCTCCAGCGACCGATCAACATGATGACCGAACTCGTCCTGATCCTTGCCGCCGCCCTCCCCGGCCCGACCGACACCGTCTCGGACTCGGCCGGTCTGCGCGAGGCCCTGGCCTCGGCCGCCCCGGGGACGACCATCGCCCTGGAGCCGGGGGAGTACGAGGGGGGACTGAGCGTCCCGGGCCTCGAAGGTGAGCCGGGCAGGCCGATCGTGATCGCGGCGGCCGACCCGGCGCGGCCGCCGGTGATCCGGGGGGGAGGATCCGGGATTCACCTGGCCGGGCCGAGGCACGTCGAGCTGCGAGACCTGGTGCTGGAAGGGGCATCGGGCAACGGGCTGAACATCGACGACGGCGGTTCGGGCGCCACGCCGGCCCACCACGTCACGCTGAAGGGGCTGGTGGTGCGGGACGTGGGGCCGGACGGGAATCGGGACGGGATCAAGCTCTCGGGCGTTGATGCGTTCCAGGTCGAGGGCTGCACGGTCGAGCGCTGGGGGTCGGGGGGTTCGGGGATCGACCTGGTGGGATGCCACCGGGGGACGATCGTCGGCTGCACCTTCCGGGACGGCGGCGGCCGGGGGGGCAACGGCGTGCAGGCCAAGGGGGGAAGCTCCGACGTGTCGGTCCGGCGATGCCGGTTCGAACGGGCGGGGGACCGGGCCCTGAACCTCGGCGGCAGCACCGGCCGGCCGTACTTCCGGCCGCCGGATCCGGGGTACGAGGCGAAGGACCTGACGGTGGAAGACTGCGTCGTCGTCGGCTCGACGGCCGGCGTGGCGTTCGTGGGGGTGGACGGGGCGGTGGTGCGGCACTGCATCTTCTACCGGCCCGGCCGGTTCGCGCTCCGGATCCTCCAGGAGAGCGACGGGCCGGAGTTCGCCCCGAGCCGAAACGGCCGGTTCACCGACAACATCATCGCCTACCGATCCGACGAGCTGGCGATCCCGATCAACATCGGCCCCGGCACCGCCCCCGAGACGTTCGAGCTGGCGAGGAACGTCTGGTTCTGCGTCGACGAGCCCGGCCGGGGCCTCCCCCGCCTCGACCTGCCCGAGCAGGACGGCCGGGCCGGCGTCGACCCCCGCTTCCCCGACCCCAAGCAGGGCGACCTGGGCCTCCCCCCCGACAGCCCCGCCCGCCCGGCGGGGCCGAGGGAGGAGGGCCCGCAGCCGTGACGGACGAGCAGGACGGATGACCGAGGACGGGCCGGGAGGCGTCCGGCCCTCGTCCGCCCGAGTCGCGATCCAATCGCGTTCATCCGTCGCCCGTCATCCGAGTTCGCCCCTCACTCCGAGTCCCCACCTCGGATCCAGGCCTCATCGAAGATCGCGTGGTTGACCACGGACCGGCGATCGGAGGTGAAGACGACGTGGATCCGGCCGTCCTCGGCCTGGAAGGCGATGGGATAGGCGAAGTCGCCCTCGCCGTCGGCGATGGCCCGGCGGTGGGGGTAGGACTGATCGTCGTCGGTCGAGAGGGCGACGGCCAGGGGGGTGCGCCGGCTCATGCTGTCGTTGTAGACGAGCAGGAGATCGCCGCCGTCCAGCTCCAGGAAGTCGACCGCCGCGTTCGGGTTCGGGAAGGGGGAGTCGACCCCCTCGGTCCAGGTCAGGCCGCCGTCGGTCGACTCGGCCCGGACGAGGTAGCCGTCGGTCGTCGGGCCGTAGCCGCCCCCCCGTCGGCAGTAGGCGACGATCCGGCCGTCGTCGAGCTGCACCGGGGCCGGCTGGATGTTCCCCTTCGGCGACCGGATGCGCCCCAGCTCGACCCAGCCGCCCGTCGGGTCCTGGGGGTCGAAGCGGAAGAAGAGCGAGGTGCTGTCGGGCGCGACCGACTCGGTGTCCTCCCCCTTCTCCAGATAGGCGGGCAGCAGGTAGGAGCCGTCGTCGAGCACGATCGGCCGGTTGCGGACCATCATGCCCGGCTCGGTGGCCAGCACCGAGGCGTCGGACCAGGTCCGGGCGCCGTCGTCGGAGACCTTGAACTGGATCCGGGAGCTCGACCACGTCTCCCCGAACCGGACGACGTAGAAGAGCCAGGCCCGGCCGTCGGGCGCCTGCCAGATCACGCCGTTGCCGGCCGACCGGAAGGGGTCCCTGGCGATCACCTCGGGGGCGGTCCAGGCGTCGGAGCCCTTCGCCAGCCGGGAGCCGTAGACCGCCGTGTCGGTGGCGTACTCGCCGGCGCCGCCGTAGTAGACGAGGTAGAGGTCGCCGCCGTCCAGCTCGGCCATGCAGGCCGGGTGCTTGTACGGGCCGGTCTCGATCTCCGGGCCGAAGACCCGGCGGACCTGGAGCGTCCCCCCGGCCGGGGCGTCGACCCCGGGGGGAAGGGGCGAGGGGGCGATCAGCAGGATCCCGGCCGCGAGCGCGACGATCGACATGGTGCGGACTCCTCGATGCCCGGGGCGGCAGTCTCCGGCGACTCGACTGCGTTGCCTCGACCCGGGCCGCCCTACCCTATCGCCCTCCCCGACGCCGGACAACGGGATCGTCCCCCTCCTCGCCTCGGCCCCCGTCCCGTCGTCCCCGGCGCCACTCCTGGTCCGGAAGGTCCGGGGAGAATCGGGGAGAAAGCGGGATCCAACGCCCCGATCCCCGCAGTACGTTGGGGATGACCCCTCGCAACCGACGGGACGGATCTCATGTCACAGCCGAGCCCGAGGACGACCGCCGAGCAGGCCTTCCGGACGCTCTTCGAGGTGGGGAGCGCCTCGGGGCTGGGAGACGGCCCGCTGCTGGGACGCTTCGTCGAGCATCAGGACGAGATCGCCTTCGAGGCGATCGTCAACAAACACGGGCCGATGGTCCTGGGGCTCTGCCGGAGGGCCCTGCGCGACCCGAGGGACGTGGAGGACGCCTTCCAGGCGACTTTCCTGATCCTCGCCCGCAAGGCCGGGTCGCTCCGGGACCCGGATCGGCTGGGCCCCTGGCTCTACGGGGTGGCCCACCGGGTCGCCGTCCGGGCCCGGGCCGACGCCCTCCGCCGACGCACCCGGGAGCTGTTGATCGATCCCGAGGCCCGGGGGCAATCCCAGTCCGAGGGGGCCGACCGGGACGACCTGCGCCGGGCGATCGACGAGGAGCTGGCGAGGCTCCCGGAGAAGTACCGGGTGCCGGTAATCCTCTGCGACGTCCGGGGCCTGACCCGGGACGAGGCGGCCCGGCAGCTCCGATGGCCGACCGGGACGCTCAAGCGTCGGCTGGCGACGGCCCGGGAGCGGCTGCGACGCCGACTCTCCCGTCGCGGGCTGGCCCCGTCTTCCATGACGCTCGCGGCCGCCCGGGAGGCGATCCCGGCGGCCCTGCTCCGCCGGACGATCCGGACCTCGGCGCTGATCGCCGCCGGCAAGCCCCTCGCGGAAGTCACCTCGGCCTCCGGGTCGGCCCTGGTCTCGGGGGTGCTCACCGGCATGATCCTCGCCAACGTCAAGGCCATCGGGATCGTCGTCCTCTCGGGGTTCGTCGTCGCCGGGGGTGCCCTGATCACGGTGGCGCGGGCCCCCCGGGCCGGGGCCCTCGCGCCCCCTCCCGGGGCGATCGCCCTCGCCGAGGCGCCCCCGGGCGGCGAGCCCGCGCCGGAGGATCGCTGGCCGGCCGGCGTCGAGGTCCGGGGGAGGGTAATCGACCACCGGGACCGGCCGGTACGGGACGCGGAGGTCTTCCTGCTCGGGGAGGAGACGCTCACCGTCTTCGCGATCCCCGAGGCCGAGGGCGAGGGGTTCTCGACGAGTTGGATGAGGAGGCCCGAACTCCCCGAGGGCCCGGCGACGGCCTCGGCGACGACCGACGATCGGGGGGCGTTCTCCCTGAGACGCCCGGGCTCGGAGGCCGACCGGATCGCCGTGATCGCCGACGAGGTGCTGCTCTGGACGGTCCCCCGGTCGGCCTTGCCCCGATCGGGGGACGTCGAGGTCCGGCTGCCGGAGCCGGGGTCGATCGAGATCCGGTGCGACGTGCCCGGGAAGCCGGACACCCAGGACTTCCAGGTCGTCTCCCGGACGTTCGACGGGGTCGACTGGGAGTCGGACGTGCTCTACCTCCGGGACGTCGGGGTCGACAACCCGGGCCGGAAAGTCGTCGAGCACCTGCCGCCGGCCCGGTTCGTGGTCGAGCGCTTGAACATGACCGACCGGGGCGGCTGGGGCCTCCTCCTCACCCCGAGCGAGCGGACCCTGCTGGCGGTCGACCGCGGGGGCCGGGCGTCGGCCTCGTTCGACCGCCGGGAGGGCCGTCCCGCCCGGGGCCGGGTGCGGGGGCTCGACGGGGTCAAGCTCCGCTATGCCCACGTCACCATCAGTTACTGGGGCCCGGAGGAGGAGCCGAGGCCCTCGGGGGAGCCGACGCGGTACCTCACCCACCTCGACGTCCTCCCGGTCGGGCCCGATGGGACGTTCGAGACCCCTCCCCTGCCCCCCGGGTCTTACGAGTTCCGGCTCGACGCCATCCGGGCCTCGACGCCGAACGCGTCTCGGCAGAGCGCCGATTTCTCGGGGGTCGCGCGGCTCGACGTCCCGGAGGAGGGCGACCCCGGGCCGGTCGAGCTCGTCGCCGAGGCAAGAGGACCGCTCGCGGCCGGGGCCCGGCCGCTCGACGACCCGGAGGAGCCGGGCCTGCTCGTCCGGGCCCGGGACGAGCACGGGGCCCCGGTCGACGACTTCGACATCCTGCTGTACGCCCCCCAGATCGCCCCCCCCTCGGCGATCGGCGAGGGCGGCCGGGCGGCCCTGACCCCCGAGGAGCTGCTCGATTGGAACGGCGGCGACCTGGTCGTCCGCTCCCCCGGGTTCGCCTCGACGATCGTCCCCCTCGGCGCGATCGAAGGTCGCCGAGATGTGGACGTGACCCTGGAACGGGGCACCGAGGTCCGCCTGACCGTCCGCGATGCGTCGGGAAGGCCGGTCCCGGGCGACCTGCTCCCCCTGCCGCTGCTGGCGACGGCGAGGCACCGGGACTCGGCGATGATGATCCTCTCCTACGGCGACCAGGAGGCCCGGGATCGGGAGATCGAGCGGTCCAACCTGCTCAACGTCGGCCGATCGGAGGACGGGGTGTTCGCCTTCCGGCTCCCGGACGACGCGGAGGAGCCGCTCACGCTCGGCATCAGCCATCCGGAGCTGATCCGATTCTACGTCGAGGGGCCGGTGATGCCGTCGGACGTGCTCGGCGGGCGCTGGGACGTCGTCCTGCCGGAGCCGGCGACGCTTGAAGTCTCGCTCCGGCCGGATACCGGGGGAGGAGGGAAATCCCCCTTCGCCGGGGGCTCCTACTGGGTCGGCCCGATGCTGCCGGGAAACGGGGATTCGATCCCGATCGTCGAGTCGGGCGCCTTCGAGGGGGACGAGTGGCGGGCGACGATCCGTGGGCTCGCACCGGGGAGGTATCACCTGCACGCCTCGACGACCCCCCGGGAGGGGCGCGACCCGAGCCGATGGCGGGAGGCCCATCCCGGCGTCTACCGGGAGGCCCGGAAGCTCGACCTGGAGGCAGGGCGGACCAAATCAGCCCGCTTCGAACCGCCCCCGTTCGACCGGGACGCCTGGCGGGGGGACCGGTCGGCGACGATCACCGTCGAGCCGGCCGGGGGAGGGAGCCTCGCAGGCAAGTCGTATCGGGTCTGGTATCGCCTGGCGAACTACGACGAGCTGCCGGTCGCCGGGGGGACCTTCGACGCCTCGGGGCGGATCCGGATCGAGGGGGTCGCCGCCAGCGGCGACGACCCGGCGGGCGGGATGTACACGGTCGAGGTCGGGGAGGTGTCGCTCGAACCGTTCCGGATCGATCGGGAGCCGGCCGAGCAGTCGGTCACCCTGAGGATGCCGCCGATGGCCGGCGATCGGGCGCCCGAGGGCCTGGCCCGGGACCTGGAATCGGGCCGGGAGGTGTTCCTCTCGGAGTTCTCCGGCCGGGTCGTCCTGCTGGAGTTCTGGGCGACCTGGTGCGGCCCCTGCCGGGAGCCGATCGAGCGGCTCGCCGCCCTGGGGGCGAGTCGGGGAGAGGACTGGAAGGATCGGGTCGCGATCGTGGCGGTGGGGATCGACGAGGACCGCGACGTGCTGCGGCGGTACGTCACGACCCGGGGCCTGGGCTCGATCCGACACCTCTGGAGCCCGGCCCCGGATCCGGAGGAGGTCCCCGGTCCCGAGGGGAGCGACGTGCCCCGGGCCAGCCTCTCGTACGCGATCCGGGGCGTGCCGACCGCGGTCCTGATCGACCCGGAGGGCCGGATCGCCTGGCGAGGCCACCCGTCAAGCGTCGATCTGGAGGAGGAGATCAAAAATCTCCTGGCCCCCCGCTAACCCTTGGGGGCCGTCAACGGTCCCCCGTCGGGGACGGTCGAGGGAGGCCGTCGAGGAGGGCGTCGATCTCGTCCCGGAGGGCGTCGAGCACCGCCTCCCCCGCGCCGAGGTGGACGGCCCACACCGTCCCCGCCCGGTCGATGAGCACCAGGGTCGGGATCGAGGTCACGCCGTAGGCGTCGGTGGCCCGGCCGATCGGGTCGAGGACGACGGCGGGGGCATCGGGGCGATCATGGCAGGGCTTCGCGTGGTCGGGCGGGCGGCCGATCGCAGGGGGATCATGGCGGGCGCCTCTCGGGGGGCCTCCGATCTCCGCGATCGGGAGGGCCGTCGGAGGGGGGAAGGGGATCTGGGCCGGCGCTCGATCGCTTCTGTCCCGTCATCCCGGCCGATGCAACGCGCAAGGGGATTCCCCCGCCTGGGGGGCTACTCGAACAGCGGCAGCAGGTGGCGGACGAGCAGGCCGGGGGGCCGCTCGGGCAGGATCAGCAGCAGCCCCACCGCGAGGCAGGCGAACTGGGAGAGGACCGTCACCCAGACCAGCCCCAGGTTCACCACCCGGAACACCGCCCGGCGGCGGGGCCTGGACGAGGGCTGGCGGCGGATCATCGACCGGGCCCGGTATATATAGGCGTTCCCCAGCGCGAAGTGGACCAGGGCGCAGAACAGGACGCTGAAGAGCAGGAAGATGCAGCCGACGCGGTGGACCGACTCGCCGCCCCCCCTCAGCTCCTGGAAGGCGATGGCGGCGAAGGCGACCAGCGTGCCGTTGTCGGAGCCCCGGAGGATCTCCTCGTTGCCGAAGAAGAGCAGCTCCTGGCCGACCGGGTCGGGCGGGGAGGAGTCCTGGCTCGGGCTCGACATGGCGTCCTCGGCTCGGGGGGGCGTCGGGTCCGGCCCGGGGCCTTCGCCCCGGGGAGTGTGCTCGACGGCGCCCTCGGCGGCAAGGGAGCGGCCCGGGGGGTCCGATCGGCTCATCATCGCCCGGCGCCCCTCCGGATCGCGGCCCCGGTCAGCCGCCTCGCGGTGAGGGGGCGACGGCGTCGGAGGCCGAGCATGGCGACGATCAGCACCATCACCCGGGCCCCCCGAGACCCCGATCCGTCTCCCCCCGGGGACGCCGACCCGTCCCCCCCGGCGGCCTCGGCCCCCGGGGCCGGGGCCTGCGACGAGACGAACCCCGTCTCCCGGACCGTGGCGGGGGCGTCCGGGTCGGCCACGCCCGGCCCCTCCCCTCCCTGGGCCGCGAGCATCGGGGCCGCTTCGGCCTCGACCTCGGCCTCGGCCACCGGGGAGTCGTCGGCCCCGGGGGCCGGCGGGGGGGGCGTCGGCGAGCCTCCGGGGGCGGTCGAAAGGGGGAGCACAAGGGGCAGGTCCGGGGAGACGGACGCCGACTGGGCGTGCGGGGCCTGCGGGGCCTGGAGGGTCGCGACCGGGACGCCGACGGCCGGGGCCGGCGTCGACGGGACCTCGGGGATCGGGCCGCCAGCCGCCCTCGGGGCCGATCCCGGGCCGCTCGGCAGCAGGGCCTCCGCCAACGCCCGGTCGGCCGACGATCCCGGCGAGCTCGTCGGCGGGGGGGGCGGAGGGGCCGGGGGCTCGGGGGAAACGACCGAGACGGGCAGGCTCACCGTCGCGGCCGATCCCCGGTCGTCGGCCACGGTCAGGGTGATCGCGTAGGTCCCGGCCCGGCCGATCTCGTGCTGGGCCGAGACCGAGGTCGAGCCGGGGGGGAGGTCGATCCGGCTGATGACCCCGTCGCCCCAGTCGATCGTCGCCCGGAAGGCGTCGAGCCGGCCGGGGTCGGAGAAGCCCGCTTGCAGGTCGATCGGCCCCCCGAGTTCGACCCTCCCCGGCGCCGAGGCGCCCGACAGCCTCGGCCCCTCGTTCCGGACCCGGACCCGGGAGGTCGCCTCGCCCTGCCCCTCGCCGTCCCCGACCCGGACCGTCACCTCGTAGGTCCCGTCCTGCTCGTATCGGTGCGGCCTCAGGCCCAGGGGGCCGGCCTCCTCGACCTCGAAGGCCTCGGCCGGGGAGCCGTCCCCCCAGTCCACCGACACCGTCCACTCGCCTTCGAGCCCCGGGTCGTCGAAGGATCCCAGGGAGAAGCTTGTCTCCGAACCCTCCGAGGACTCCTGTTCGGACGGCCCCCGGACCGCCGGGGAGACGTTGCCGACGACCACGGGCAGGGAGGACCGGGCCTCGCCCCCCCGGCCATCGAGGACCCGGGCGGAGACGAACGCGGGGCCGTCGTCGGGGAACGTGGCCGTCGCCTCGCCGAGGGGGGAGGAGACCTCGAAGCGGCCGTCGCCGTCGAAGTCGAATTCATAGGTTAACACGTCTCCCGGATCGGGGTCGGAGCCGGCCGCGACGAACCGGGCCGGGGTCCCTTCCAGGGCGGGGCCGTCGAGCCGGAGCGACTCCAGGGTCGGGGGCCGGTTCTCGGGCTCGGGGGGGCGGTCGCCGTCGATCAGGCCGCCGTCGAGGCCGCTCGTGAAGTCGAAGAAGTTGTCGAACGGCGTCTCGTCCCAAAGCTGGAAGGAGGCCGTCCCGGCCTCCCGGATCGAGTCGAGGATCCGGGCCAGGGCGGCCCGGTCGGTCAGGTGGAAGAAACCGGTGTCGAGCACTTCGTCCCGGAAGCCGCCCCCCGGGTTGGTCGAGATCGACCGCCGGCCCGACTCGTCGGTCTGCTCGGTGGCGACCTCGTCGAACCGGCCGACGGGCTCCCCGTTGATCAGCAGGAGGTTCCGGCCGTCGTCGTCGAAGTCGCCGGGCCCGGTGTCGCCGTCGAAGAGGGTGATCCGGACGGCCAGCTCGGCCAGCTCGCCGCCGAGGGCGTCGACGACCTCGGGGGAGAACCCCGACCGCTCCCCGATCGTCCCCGGGTTGCCCCGGAACTCGGCCGGGCTGCCGTCGTCGAAGGCCCCGACGAACAGGTCCCCGGCCCCGACCTGGGCGACCACCCTCGCCCCGTTGCCGCCGACCAGGTCCAGGACGATCCCCCCCACCTCCGTCACCCCGTCGGGCAACGGCCCCCGGCTCGTCGGCGAGGTCATGGTGAAGCTCGTCGGCAGGACCTTGCCTTCGAGCCGCTCCACCCGGGGGCCGGGGCCGGGCCGCCGGGCCTCCTCGGTTCGAATGCGGGGTCCGGCCATGGGTCGGTCCGGTTGGCCCGGTTCGCGGTCGGGGGTGCCCCGCCGACACGCCAACGGGCACCGTCATCCCCGGTTCCTCTTCATCCGTTGTATCCGCCGCCGCAACCCCCTGCCAATGCGTACGCCCCGAGCCCCTCCCCCCGCACCCCTCACGACCTGTCCTCATCCGGCCGCCCCCGGGACCTGACCTTGCTGGGCTTCTCGCGGGCCGATCTTTCGCCGCCGAGCCGCCCGGTCCCGGCTCGGTGCGCCTCGGCGCGCCACCCTCGATCAACGCAACTCCTGAACCCAAAAGCGATTCCAGGAATTCAAATGAGTTCGGTCCGCGCCGCGACCCGCCGTCTCCCCCGGGTCGTCCCGATCGCCACTCCCCGCCCCGGCTCCCAGGCCCGATTACGGACGCCCGCAGGCTGGCCGATTCCGACCGGTGCGCCGGGCACGCCGAGCCGTGATCACCGTAACATCTTGACCTGTAATTGATTTCGCCAAACCAAACGGGTTCGCTCCGCGCATCGCCCCGATCCCACCCCGCCAGACACCCCGAGCAGTCCGAAGCGGCCCCCTCGATCCTCCGGGTGCGCCTCGGTTTCGCCGGACGGTGCGCAACGAAACGCCAAGTCGAGATGACGCAACTCGCTTCCCCGTCAATGATATCGCGAATGAGCCCTGGTTCGTTTCGGGAGATCACTTGCAGACGACCCTCGCTGCCCGAGCGGCCTTAACAGGGGGAGGAGGTAAGCCTGGCAGAGCCGACGGGAATAGGGGCGCGCAATCCGATCGAGATCGAACCTCGTTGCCGTCTCCATCGCCATCGCATTGCCAAGGAACGAGGGTCCACCCGGGAGGGTCAGACCGGGGCACGCAGCACGGCCCCACACAAGAAGTATCGTGGCAATGTGGAAATCCACTCACAAGAAATCGAGGCGAGTTCGGCCGGCGACCTCGGGGTCCTCATCGGACGACGCTTCGAGGAACGCTCAGGTCACTGTCCCCGAGGACGACGGACGGACGTGCCGCAAGCCGGCGATCAGCCGAGGAGCGCGGTGAGCCTGGCCACGAGCGGCTTGAGGAGGGGGATCTCGGTCGGCTTCTTGTCGATTGTCCAGGAGAGGTTGCCCTTGGTGTCGCGCCGGATCGTCACGCGGGTCTGGAGGGCGACCAGGGCGGCGACGACGATGGCGGTCGTCCCGGCGGCCTCCAGCAGGACCATCCGGCTCGGGGCGGCCGACGGATTGCGGAGGAAGGCCTCCAGGGCCGGGCGTTCGGCCTCGTCCTCGGCCAGGACGATCAACGCCTCGCGGGCCAGATCCCCCGCGCTAGTCATCGTCTCTTCCCCCAGCTCCACCGCGAACTCCTCCCGGAGGGCCTGCCCCAGGTCCGGTGTCAGCGCCGTCTGGAAATCCTGCTCATCCAGGTTCAGTTTCGCGTCGGCCACCGCTTCCAGGATGCGAATGGCCTCGTCGTCCTTGAGCTGCCGAATCTGGTCGTCGAGCATGGGTGCACCTCATTGGGGAAATGCCACTGGTCGAAACAGGGGCTTACGACGCGGAGCCGTCCCGCAGTTTGTCTAGCAATCTCTGAGTGTTCTCCCTTTCTTGTTCATTGCCCGTTTTCGTCCATACAGTCAGGGCCTTTGTGTACCAGCGTTCGGCGGCGCCTTGGTCTCCCCGGTCCTGGACCACGATCCCCAGATTGGTGTAGGTGCGCGCGGCCCCGGCCTCGTCGCCCAGCCGCTCGGAGATCTCCAGGGAACGCGCATACCAGCATTCGGCGGCGTCCAGATCCCAGCGGAGCTGGGCCACGATCCCCAACTGGTGATAGGCGAGAGAGACCCCAGCCTCGTCGCCCAACCGCTCCTTGATTTCCAGGGAGCGCACATACCAGCGTTCGGCGTCGTCCAGGTCCCCCCGGTCCTGGGCCACCCTCCCCAGCTGATGGTAGGTGCCTGCGGCCCTGGGCTCGTCGCCCAGCCGCTCGGAGATCTCCAAGGCCTTTGTGTACCAGCGTTCGGCGGCGTCCAGATCCTCCCGGTCCTGGGCTACTGTCCCCAACTGGTGGTAGGAACACGCGCGGCCGGGCCCGACGCTCAGCCGCTCGAAGCTCTCCAGGGCCCTGGCATACCAGCGTTCGGCGGCGTCCAGATCCCAGCGGAGCTGGGCCACCATTCCCAGTTGGTGATAGGTAGCTGCGGGGCCGGCCTCGACGCCCAACCGCTCCTTGATCTCCAGGGCCTTGGCATACCAGCGTTCGGCGGCGTCCAGATCCCAGCGGAGCTGGGCCACAACCCCCAGTTGGTGATAGTAGCCGGCTCTAAGTCTTTCATTCTCCCTGACAAGTCGAGACTCAGTGAGCCGTTGCAACAATCGTTCGGCGTGCTGGAAGTTCCACGTATTCTGGGCATAGGATGCCAGGGTCGCGACCAAGCCTGTGGCAATCCGGTCCATCTCCAACCTGCTTGCCTCCTCCCAAGCGCGATTGAAGTTTGTCGAATGGACCGAGAACGGCCCGCGCTGCTCGTGGACGGGACACCCGATGACACGAACACCTATGGATCCTATCACCTTAGAAAATGCCCGGCACCACGGATCGCGGGCGGCCGCGGCCGAGGTCGATGAGGTCGAGCGGAGGAAGCCGGTCAGGGCAGGATGGATCTCGTAGATCGCCAGCCCGCGATTACGCAGGAGCCCGGCGTTGGAGAGGATGGAGACGAACTGGTCGATGCGGTCTCGGGTCCAGGACTTGTCCACATCCTTCGCCATCGCTTCCAGAGAATCTGCATCGACAAAGTGCTCGTGCAAGGCAAGGAGGATCAGGAGCGGACGAAGATCATCGGGGAGAGAGTCCACGGCGAAGCGGAGGGTGGCGAAGAGCGTGTCCTGGATCTCGTCGCCGCTAGGGCCGAGGGCGGAGAGGTTGTCGCGGATCGTGAGGACGAGCTGGGCGGCGGTCTGGTCTTCGAGTCGGGGGAGGAGGACCCGCATGGCGAGCGGGTGGCCGGCGAGGAGGTCCATGAGGGCGCCGAGGTCGGGGTCGTCGCGGTTGATCGACTTGCCGAGGTCGCGGAGGATCGTCTCGCAGTAGTCCCAGCGTTCCTCGCCGGCCAGGCCGCCGAGGCCGATCTTGAGGCGGCTGTCGCCCAGCCAGTCCTCGGTGCTGCGGCTAGTGATGAGGACCTTGCTCTTGCCGTCGCGGAGGCGGCGGAGGAGCGAACGGAGGAGTTCTTGATCCTCGGCCGGGAGGCTGGCCTCGACGGGAGTACCGGGGATGCCGCGGACGGTCTCGAAGTTGTCCCAGACGACGAGGACGCGATCGGCCTTGAGGAGGGCGATGAGGCGGTCGAGCTTGGTCTCCAGCGGCAGCGGGATAGCGTCGGTGCCGATCAGGGCCTCGACCATGCGGTTGATGACGTACTCGGCAGTGCGGATGCCCTGGAACGTGAACCAGAAGCAGCCCCGGCCGAGGCCGCCGGTGTCCTTGAGCCAGCGGACGAACCCTCGGGCAAGAGTGGTCTTTCCGACCCCGCCGAGCCCCTGGATCAGGATGCCGGCTCGTGGGAGGTGCATCGCCCGCTCCAGCACTAGGATCGGCCCGTCTCGGCCGACGAAGCCATAGGGGTTCTCGTCGTCCCGGGCCTCTGGGGGCAGGGCATCGGCGTCGGTCGGGGGGCGATGGGTGCGGGCCTGGGAGGCGAACGGGAGGGCGAGCGCCTCCTGCTGGTAGACGACCGGCACGAGCCAGTCGTCGAGGTCGAAACGGCCCCGGACGCAGACGCGGCCCTTGTAGGCGAGCATCTGCTGGCGGCCAGCCCGGGTAGCCTGGGCGATGTCTCCGGTGCGGAACAGGGCGCGGTAGAAGCCGGGGAGGAACTGCTGGGCTCCGCTGACGTAGAGCGAGTAGGCCATCGCCACCACGCTTCGCACCCCCGCCCGGAGCATGGCCGCCGCCACCGAGGCGAAGGGGTCGGCCGCCTGATGGTCTACCATGCCCGACTGGCAGGCGTTCATGACCACGGCCGTGATGCGGCACTCGCGCAGCAGGAGGGCGAGCTGCTCGGCGTCTTTCAAGTCGGGCTTGCCCTCGACGTCCTCGAAGGCGAGCTTGCCAATCGGGCCCTTCAACTGATGCTGGTCGATAGGCCCGACCGCCTCGGCCTGGTAGGCTCCGTGGCCGTCGAAGTGGACGACCTGATAGTAGCCGGGCCGCTCGTGCAGCAGGTGCTCGCGGAGGCGGTCGAAGGTCGGCGGGCGGAGGACCGTGACCTCGGCGGGGAGGTTCTGGTTGACCACCATCTCGACCAGCGGGCGGGAAAGGGACCGGTAGGAGACGTCGGCCTCGAACGGCCGACAGGTGACGAGGAGGATGTTGATCCGATCGTTCGGCAGCGCGTCGGGCAGGGGGGCGGGGTCTCGGGTGGTGTTGAGCTGCCGCTCAATCTGGCAGGCCGGGGCCAGGAAGCCGGATTGCGGGTCGAGTAGCGCCTCCCAAGGCCAGCCTAGCACGCGGGGGTCGTCGCTGGAGATTCGCAAGTGGAGCCGGTCCAGGCCGTCTCGGGTGGCGTCGTGGAAGAATGTGTTCCCCTGGCCGGCGCCGAAGAGGGCGGTGAAAGCCGTTTCACCCCAGCCTTTCAGGGCGGCCCGGACGCGGTCGGCGACGTCGGTCTGCGGGGGGAACGGGTAGTCGAGGAAGCGTTCCAGGTACCACCGGAGGTCCCGCATCAGCTCGCTGTTCGGCCTGCCCTCGACCGGGAAGCCGATGGGGGAAGGGATGGAGGCCGAATTGGTGGCCTTGAAGTCTCTATCCCGGATCACCTGGAATCGGTGGCCATCACCTTCGCTCACGTCGCGGACGATCAGCGTGCTCACCAGCGATAATCCTCCAGCATCATCGCGCCGAAATCACGATTGCACTGGAGGATTATCTCCGAAGGTCCGAGACAAGTCGATTCCATCACTCGTCGCCCGTCGGTCTCGTACGACCGGGCCGGGGCGGGGTCATTTCGGCAGGAACTGGACGGCGTCGAGGATGACGTGGCCGTCGGTGGCTTCGGTGCGGATCTCGACGGCGGCCTCGGCGTCGAAGTCGAAGGTGCCGAGGGGGTGGAAGGGGGGATCGGCGGGGGGGCGGCGCTGGTCGAGGGTGAGTTCGGCGGCGCCCCCGGCGTGGCGGATCGTCACGGGGACGTTGCTCGCCCGGTTGGAGGAGGGGACGTACGAGATGCGGACCTCGTAGCGGCCGGGGCCGAGGGGGGTGCGGAAGGTGGCGTGCTTGGAGCCCTTGGCCGAGTCGCCGTCGTGGCGGTAGCCGAGGTCGACGAAGGGGTGCAACGCGGCGCCGGTGGACCAGGGGCCGGTCAGGTCGGCGTCGGCGTCGTCGACGACGACGCCGGGGAGGTCGGAGGACTGGAGGGTGACGCTGGGGCGGTGGGCGGTGGAGTCGGGCAGGTCGATGACCTGGCCGTCGGCGAGGAGGCGGTCGCGGAAGGCGTCGGCGGGGATCGCCTGGACGGGGGTGTCGTGGTCAATCGCCAGGCAGGCGGCGGTGGCGGCCGACTGGCCGAGGATCATGAAGACCGGCTCCATCCGGATCGAGCCATACGCGATGTGCGAGGAGGAGAGGCAGACCGGGACGACGAGGTTGGTGCACTCCTCCCGCCTCGGGACGAGGGCGCGATAGCTGATGGGATAGGGGCCGCCGGGGCTGATCTGGATGTCCCCCTCGTTCCGGGCGTGGCCGTTCTCGTCGACGTAGCGCTGGACGTTGTGGGAGTCCATGTTGTAGGAGCCCATGCCGACGGGGTCGGGGGTGGGCTCCAGGCCCCGCAGGTGGCGCTCGGTCATGACGAAGTCGGAGACCAGCCGGCGGGCCTCCCGGACGTAGATCTGGTGCGGCCAGTGGCCGTTGTCGGTGAACTCGTCGCGCGAGAGGCCGTAGCCGGCGGCCTTCGACCGGATGTCCTCGGGGACGCCGGGGTCGTTGGCGAGGAAGTACATCAGGCCCTTTTGATACTGCTCGTGCTCGGCGATGATCTCGCGGCGACGGTCGTAGGAGGCCTCGGGGTAGTCGTAGTTCCGGCCGATGTTGTCGGTGGAGAAGGCGCCGTGGTTATTGGTGTCGGTCTTGCGGTTGGGGATGGGGTCGAACTTGTTGAAGACGCCCTTCCAGCCGCCCCGGAGGTATCGGCCGAGCAGTTCGTATTCGGCCGGGTCGTAGCCCTCGGGCTTTTCGAAGGGGACGCGGTTGTCGGGGTGGTCGGTCAGGCACATCCGGAAGCAGTAGGCCTGGAGGCGGTCGTCCCCCTCGCCCTCCTCGCCGGGGCCCCCGGGGTGGATCCGGGGGAGCAGGCCGCTGGAGGGGTCGCCGGGGACGACGTAGGGGTCGACCGGGAAATCGAACTGGTGGCTGACGGCGCGTCGGGCCTGGACGCCGTTGAGCGTTTCGCCATATTTGGAATTGGACTCACGGCCGACGGTGGTGGAGACGCCGGCGGCGGCCATCAGGTCGCCCTCATACGAGGCGTCGATGAACTGCGTGCCGGCGAAGGTGCGGCCGTCGAGGGTGGTGATGGCGGCGATCCGGTCGCCCTCCTTCGCCACGCCGTCTTCCCGGTCGAGCCAGGCGTCCCGGACGACGGGGATGTCGTGCTCGGCGACGAGGTCCTCGAAGACCTGTTCGGCGACGTGGGGCTCGAAGATCCACATGGTGCGCTGACTGCCGTCGATGGCGGGGGTGCCCTGGCCCCGGTTGCCGTAGGCGTCCCGCGACTGCCACCGCCAGGCGTCGTCGTTCTGGTAGTGCTGCCAGACGCGGTGGTAGAACTCGCGGGAGAGGCCGCCGATGGTCTCCTTGCGGCCGGAGTCGGTCCAGCCGAGGCCGCCGCTGGAGAGGCCGCCGAGGTGGACGTCGGGCGAGACGACCACGACCGACTTGCCCATGCGGTCGGCCTGCACCGCGGCGGCGATGCCGGCCGAGGTGCCGCCGTAGACGACGACGTCGTAGGTCCGGGGGCCGTCGTCGACCGGGCCGGCGAGGGCGGAGGCGAGCAGGAGCGTGGGGAGCATGGTGGTCACCGAGGCTGGTTCGGGGCGAGGGCGAGGGTCGCCTCCGGGTGGCGCGGCGGAGGGCGGAGATCCATGGCCGAGGATCGATCCCGACGGATCGCGATCGCGGATTCGGCGATCGGGCATCCGCCCATTGCCGGGGGCATCCGAGGCGGCACGACCGGGGCCGGAGGGCCGGCACGACCCCATTGAACCATCGGGGAGGCGAGGGGGCCAGGGTGCGGGGGGAGGGAAGGCCCACCCCGGGGGGACGCCCCGGGGAGGGCCGATCGGGACGGGGGCGGGTCAGTTCTCCTTGGTCGGCAGCGGGGCGCCGAGGGTGTCCCCGTTCGGCTCGAAGCCGTCGCCGTCGGCGTCGATGAAGATGGGGTTGGACACGGCGACGGGCTTGTCGTCGGCGTGGCCGCCCTCGCCGAAGACGGGGCCGAGCGAGGACCCCTCGCCGATCGTGGCGACGATGACGTGGGTGTCCTCGTCGAGCGTCAGCGGGATCTCGCGGTCGAACCGGACGGCCCCCTCGGAGGAGAAGGCGTCGGGGGTCGACTCCCGGGTGAAGTCCAGGTCCTCGGACGGCTTGCCGTTGAGGAAGACCTGGACGCGGTCGACGTCGAACCAGTTCGGGCACTGGACCTTCACGCGGAGCGTGGCCGAGCCCCCGGCCAGTTCCAGGTCGCCGCCGGGGATCGCCTCGGCGCCGTCGGAGCGGGCGACGACCTCCAGGAAGGGGCCGCTGGTCATGACGACCTGGCCGGCCTCGGCGGCGTGGACGACGTCCATGACGTCGATCTCGGACGGGTCGTCGGTCGGGCTCTTCAGGTCGTTCCGCAGCCAGCCGGAGCCGTGGAGGTTGTAGTGGGCGTCGGTGTTGACGACGCCGGGGATGCGGTGCCCCTGGTTGAGCAGCTGCATCCAGTTGACGATCGTGTTGTTGTACGACCGGCCGTCGCGGTCGATCGAGGCCGGCTCGAAGATGGTGTGGAGCGGGTGGACCTCGATCACGTCCATGTGGCCGAACATGCCCCGGAAGCCCTGGTCCTGCTGGCCGTCGCCGTTGCGGTCGAAGAACATGTGGCCGAGGTCGGGGTGGTTGACCTGGACGAGCTTGTCGCTGTGGCCGTCCCAGAGGGCGAGGCGCTCGATCTGCGTCTCGGGGTCGTCGTCGATCGTCGGGGCGCCGCCGTCCTGGGTGTGCTCGCGGAGGGCCAGGGGGAAGGCGTTCTGGTGGTTCAGCGGCAGGGGGCGGTTGGTCAGCTCCAGGCCCGTGCAGGTGGCCATCAGCCGCTCGACGCCCAGCGCCCGGAGGTGGGGGACGTAGGTCGAGAGGCGGTTGTGCTCGGTGCAGGGGGCGAACTCGACGTGCTCGCAGAGCAGGTTCAGCACGCGGCCGAGCTGGCTGGCGGTGTTGTCCCCCGAGGGCGTGGAGTGGCTGTGGAAGTCGGAGCTGACCCAGCCGGTCGTGTCGACGGTGCGCACCAGGGTGGCCGTCAGCCCGGCCTCGGCGCCCCGATCGACCGCCAACTCGGTGAACACGGCGTCATACTCGGGCCCGTAGCTGATGATCACGTCGTACTGGCCCGGCGCGAGGGCCTGCCGGAACCGGCCGTCGTGGGAGTAGTAGAGGTTGCCGACGGCGACCTCGCCGGAGTCGGGGCCGAAGTCGGGGGACTCGGTGCCGTTTTTCCCCTTGAACTGGACCTTGCAGGGGATCGGCCCGCCGTCCTCGCCGGAGATCTCGGCGACGACGTAGCCGGGCTGGGGCAGGGTGGCGACGTAGGTGCCCGGCTCGCCGTCGAGCGGCTCGAACTCGGTGGTCGAGTCTCCCCAGGGGGCGACGACCTCGGGCTCGCCCTCCATCCCCGCCGGGAGCCGGCCGGAGAGTCGGCCCTCGGCGTCGGTGCGGCCCCGGGCATAGAGCTCGCCGTCGACCCGGAGCAGGACGTCGGCCCCTTCGACCGGGGCGCCGGACTCGTCCCGGACGACCAGGCTCCCCTCGGACTGCTCGACGCCCTGGGCTTCGGCCGCCACGGCCCGGACCTCGAAGAGGTCGGCGGCCGGCACGAGGCGCCGTGAGAGCGAGGTGGATTCGCCGGGCCCCAGCACCACCTCGTCGGACCCGCCGATCGGGTAGTCGAGGTACGAGTACCTCGCGTCGGACTTCGAGGAGACCTCCACCCCCTCGGGCAGGACGCCGTAGGCCTGGCCGAAGTGGGCGTCGGCGACCCAGAAGAGCGAGGAGGAGCCGTCGGGGGCCTTCTCGAAGGTCCGCTCGGCCCGGAGCGCGTCGGCGGGCTCGATCGCCAGATCCCGGCCGGTGTCGTTGGTCCAGGTCGTCTCGACGGTGACGGCGTCGGCGTCGTCGCCCAGGGTGTAACGCAGCTCGACGGTCGGGCGGTCGGGCCGGGGCTTCGAGATGAGCCTCAGGGTGATCGACCGGGCCCGGACGAGCATCGACGGGCGGGCCCGGTTGGTGCCGTCGGGCTCGTTCCGCTCGACGTCGAAGATCTCGGGCTCGTCCACCTCGACCCCGGCGAACTGGAAGTCGTTGGTGGGGGAGGCGGCGTAGAAGGCCTGGAGCTGGTCGCCGCCCTCGGAGTCCCGGCGGGCCAGGTCGATGATCATGCCGCCGACGTCCCGGACCGTCATGTTCGCGTTCCGCATCCGGACCGGCCGGGCGATCACGGCGACCACCCGGTCGTTGCGGAGCGCGAAGTCGCCGTAGATGGCGTCGGCCTCCTTGCCGACCGGGGCGTAGGAGTCCCAGGTCTGGGGGGAGAGCGTGACGAGGTCGGTGGCCCGGGTCGGGGGGGCGGGCATGGCCGTCGCCAGGGCCAGGGCGGCGGCGGCGAGGCATCCGGCGAAGGGGGTTCCCCTCATGGCGTGGTCGTCCTCCGGTTGGGGTCGATCGGGAGCGGCGAGGCCCTCGACCGAAGTCGAGGGGTCGCCGCCCATTGAACGCCGTCGCGCGCCGGATCGCCAGCAGTTCCGCCCCCCTTCCCAGGGGTTTCACGAGACGTTCACCGCCGGCAACGACGCCGGCAACGATCTTGCACATCCCGATCAAGATGGGATAGATTAGCCGGCCGTCGATTCACGATCCCCGTCCATCCCCCGGTCTCGCCCGCCCATGCCGCCTCCTCGATGGTTGCCGCTGATCGTCCTGACGGGGGTCGTCTTGCTCTGGGCCGGGGGCGGGGTCGCGATGGCCGGGCCCGAGGGGGTGGCGCCGGGGGGTGCCGGTGACGCCGGTGGGCTGGGCTTCGGGGCCTGGTTCACCCTGGGGCTGACGGCGGCGGTGCTGCTGACGCTGGTGCGGGACTGGGCGTCGCCGGACGTGGTGTTCCTGGGGGCGGCGGTGCTGCTGGCGCTGGTGGGCGTGCTGGAGCCGGCCGAGGCGTTCGCCGGGTTCGCCAACCCCGGGGTGCTGACCGTGGCCGGGATGTTCGTGGTGGCCGCGGCCTTGCGGGAGACGGGAGTGCTGGACGTGGTCGGCGACCGGCTGCTGGGCCGGGTGGGCACGGCCCGGGGGGCGAGGGCGAGGCTGGCGGGGCTGGTGATCCCCAGCTCGGCGGTGGTGAACAACACGCCGATCGTGGCGATGCTGATGCCGGTGGTGGTCGACTGGTGCCGCCGGATGCGCGTCTCCCCCTCGACGCTGCTGATGCACCTGTCGTTCCTGTCGATCCTGGGGGGCTGCTGCACGCTGATCGGCACCAGCACGAACCTCGTCGTGCACGGGCTGCTGCTGAAGCAGGGGGCGTCGGGGCTGGGGTTCCTGGAGCTGGGCTACGCGGGGATCCCCTGCGCCCTGGTCGGCGCCGCGTACCTGCTCTGGGTCGCCCCCCGGCTGATGCCCGAGCGCAAGGACGTCCGCCAGCAGCTCAGCGAGTCAAGGCGGGAGTACCTCTCGGAGTTGCGGGTGGCCCCCGAGTGCAAGCTCGTGGGCAAGACGGTCGAGGAGGCGGGGCTGAGGCACCTGCCGGGCCTCTTCCTGATCGAGATCGACCGCGACGGCGAGGCGATCGGCCCGGTCGAGCCGGACGTGGAGATCCACGCCGGGGACCGCCTGGTGTTCACCGGGGACGTCTCCACGATCACCGAGCTGGAGAAGATCCCCGGCCTGATGCCCGCCGCGCAGCCCGACTACGAGATCTCCGGGGGCTCGGGGGTCGACCGCCCCGGGCACCGGCTCTGCGAGGCGGTGGTCAGCTCGGCCTCCCCGCTGGTGAACACCAGCGTCCGGGAGGCGGGGTTCCGGGGCATGTACGACGCCGCCGTGGTGGCCGTGCACCGCAACGGCGACCGCCTGACCGGCAAGGTGGGGGACATCGTCCTCCGCCCGGGGGACACCCTGCTGTTGCAGGTCGGCCCCGACTTCAGCCGGGGCTTCCGGGACCACCGGGACTTCTACCTCGTCTCCGAGGTCGAGGGCTCGACCACCCCCCGGCACCGCCTCGCCGGGATCGCGGCGGCGATCACGGGCCTGCTCGTCCTGGCGATCGCCTCGGGCTTGGTCGAGCCGGCGGTGGCGGCCCTGCTGGCCGGGGGCCTGATGGTCGCCTCCCGGTGCCTGAACCGCAACGACGCCCTGCGGTCGGTCGAGTGGCCGGTCCTGCTGGCGATCGCCTCGTCGCTCGCCCTGGCCGAGGCGATGTCCAAGACCGGCGCCGCCGCCGCCGGGGCCGAGCTGCTCGTCTCGCTGACCCGCTCCCTCGGCCCGGTCGCCACCCTGGCGGCCCTCTACTTCGGCACGATGATCCTCAACGAGCTGGTCACCAACAACGCCGCCGCGGCCCTGGCCTTCCCGCTGGCGCTGGAGTCGGCCCGGGTGCTGGGGGTGGAGCCCCGGCCGTTCGTCATCGCCATCACCCTGGCCGCCTCGTTCGCCTTCGCCTCGCCGATCGGCTACCAGACCCACATGATGGTCTACGGCCCCGGCGGGTATCGCTACGGCGACTTCGTCCGCGTCGGCGTGCCGCTGAACCTGCTGCTCTGGGTCTCGGCGACGATCCTCGTGCCCCTGATCTGGTCGTTCTAGGGCGAGAGTTCGACCAGCCCGAGGCAAGCCCCAGGATACGACGGGTGACCGGCCCCCTCTCTGAAGCCGTAGGATCACCATTCCGGGATGCGGCCGCCGCCGCCGGGCGGATGATACTCGCGCCTCCCGGGGGGGCCGGTCATGTGGCCGGCGAGCGGGCGACTGAGGCGGCGGTAGGTCGGCTTCTGGCCCTGGCGGAACCCCCAGTCGTTCCGGAGCACGGCGTTCGACGCGGCGGAGACCGTCTCCCCGGGGCCGACGACGATGCCGACGTGACCGGTCGCGTCGGCGTACTCGTGGGCCTCGGAGATCACGTCCCCCGGCTCGGGGCTCGAGACCACGTCCCAGCCCTCGATCTCGACCGCCGGGTCGGCCCACTCCCGGGCCAGCGGCGGGCGCGTCCAGAAGATCCGCCTCGAGACGACGGGGAGGGGACGGGCGTCGGCCTCGACCATCACGTCGTAGACGAACAGGTTGCACTTGTTCGTGTTCTTGCCGAAGTCGCCCTTCTCGACCGAGTAGGCCCACAGGGCGCTCCCGACGTGTCGCTTGGCGACCTCGACGATCTTCGCGGCCTTGTTGGACATCGCTGCCTCCCCTCCGGCGCGGGAGCGCCCGGACGCCCGGCCCCCCGATCGCCCCTCGGCCCGGATGCCCCCGATCATCGCTCGCCCGCCCTGTCTCCACAATCGGATTCGGGGGCTTCGAGGCGAAGGGATGGTCGGCGCCCCGGGCCCGAACGGGCCCGGGCGCGGGGGGGCCCCGGGGCGGCTCGCCTTGACAGGGGGAGGCGATCCCCGATCATCTGCCCCGGCGTGACAGATGACGGGGGATCGATCGGGCTTCGGGCGGGGCGCGGGGCGTGTTCGGACTCGGGACTCGGGAAGTCGACCCGGCCAGGCTGAGGGGGCTGGCGGTCCTCGCCGCGGCGGGGACGCTGTGGGGGGTGATGGCGCTGCCGATGGCCTGGGGCCTCGTCTACCACGAGGACGACCTCGGCGGCTTCCACCTGCCCCTCCGGCACTTCCTCGCCCGATGCCTGGCCGAGGGGGACGACCCGGCCTGGCTGCCAGGCCTGTTCTGCGGCTTCTACCTCCAGGGGGAGGGGCAGGCGGGGCTCGACCACCCGGCCCACCGCCTCCTCTACGGGACGCTGCCGCTGGGCCCGGCGTTCAACCTCGAGCTGCTGCTGAGCTACCCCGCCCTGTTCGCCGGCACGGCCCTGATGCTCCGCCTGAGGGGCCTGCCGGGCGACTCGGCGCTGTTCGGGGGGCTGGTCTTCGCGTTCTCGGGGTTCAACCTGCTCCACTACTTCCACCTGAACATGGTCGCCGTGGTGGCCCACATCCCCTGGCTGCTGGCGGCGATCGATTGGGCCTGGAGGGCCGAGGGGCCCGGCCGGGCCTCGGCGGCGTGGGCGGGCGTCTCGGCGCTGACGGCGTCGCAACTGTGGATCGGTCACCCGCAGCTCGTCTGGCTCTCGGGGCTGGCGGAGCTGCTCTACGCCGCCTGGCTGTCCCGGCATCCGGCGGGCCCGGCGGCCGGGCGATGGGCCGGGCTGGCCGCCTCGAAGGCGCTCGGGCTGCTCGTCTCGGCCTCGCAGGTGCTCCCCACGCTCGCCCACTTCTCCGGGTCGACCCGGAACGACCCGACGACCCGATTCGCGGCCATTAACCCGCTCCACCCGGCGAACCTCGTGCAGCTCGTCTCGCCGTACGGGTTCCGGGCCCGGTACTTCGGTGGCCTCGACCACGGGGGCCCCTGGCCGACGCACGAGTTCGGGCTCTACAACACGGCGGCGGTGACGGTCCTCGCCGCCTGGGCGCTGTCGAGGGCCCGGGCGTCCCGGTGGCCGGGCCTGACCCGATGGGCCGGCCTGCTCGGCGCGGTCGGCCTGGTGCTCGCGGTCGGCCGGTACACGCCGGCGGGCCTGGCCTGCGAACGGCTGCCGGTCGTCGGCCTGTTCCGGTGCCCTTCCCGGGCGATCGTGCTGGTTCACCTGGCCTCGGCCGTGCTGGCGGCGGTCGCCTTCGCGGACCTCGCCCGGGTCCGGGACCGTCGGGGCCGGCTCCCCTGGGGGCAGCTCTGGCCGATGGCCCCGCCGCTGGCCCTGAGCCTGCTCGCCGCCGCCGCCTTCGGGGCCGCCCGGGGGTCGGGCGTGCTGGGGGGGCTCGTCGGGTCGGGCGAGGCGATCCGCACCGGGCCGCTGCTGTTCGCCGGGGCGACGCTCGCCGGCCTGGGCTCGGCCCGGGGCAGGCCCGGCGCCCTGGTCGTCCTCGTCCTGCTGACCGCCTCGGACCAGGCGACCTACGGGGTCGAGGGGATGCTCCGACGCATCCCCCCCCTGCCGATCGCCTCGGTGGTCGGCCTCGACCCGCCCCCTCCCGGGGATCCCGGGGGGGCGAGGACCCGGGGGGGCACGAACCTGCTGATGATGGGCGGGGGCTCCCTGGTCGACGGCTACAGCTCGATGCGGCCGAGGGGCGTCCTCGACTACGGGCGCCCGGCCGCGCTCCGGGTCGCCGGCGTCGGCCAGGTCCGGGGGGAATCCGAGCCGGGGTCCTGGCGACCGGCCCCCGACCCGCTGGCGATGGCCCGGCTGGTCACCCAGGCCGTGCCGAGCAAGGACCCGAGGCGAGACATTGAGCGGATCGATCCCGGGACGACGGCGATCGTCGACCGGCCGGTCTCGCTGTCGGGCGGCGAGCCGGGCCGGGCCCGGGTCGTCGGCCGGGGGGCGGTCGAGATCGAGGTGGCGGTCGAGGCCGATTCCCGGCAGCTCCTCGTCCTCGCCGAGCGTCACCACCCCGGCTGGCGGGCCGAGGTGGACGGGGAGCCGGCCGAGGTCCTGCCGGCCTACGGGGACCTGATGGCCTGCGTCGTCGGGCCCGGGAGCCGTCGGGTCCGCTTCCGGTTCGACCCGACGAGCCTGAGGGTCGGCCGGGCGGGCTCGGCCGTCGGCGTCGCCCTGCTCGCCTGCTGGCCGATCGCCGGGATCGTCGTCGGCCGGCGGCGGCCCGATCGGGGGAGGCCCCATGATCGGGCCGGCCCGGTCGGCCGGCTCGGGGGCGAGTCGGGCTGGCATGAGGGGAGCCGCGACAGCCTCCTTGAGGCGGGCATTGCCCGACATTTCGTCGGGCTCGCCCCGGGGCGACCGACGCCGATTCGCCCGCCGGCCCGCCCGGGACGGAGTCCGTCGTGTCCTGACCCAGACGCCCCTCCGAAGGGGCCGTCGTCCTGGCGGCCCTGGAGGGCATCACGCTGATCGTCCGGGGGGCCTGGCCCTCGGGCTTCGCCCGGGAGGGGCGGGCCGAATGGCCGCTTCCTCCAGGTCGAGGACAGCGACGACGACCCCCACCCGGGCCTTGAGGAGATCAGACCCCGGCGGGGACGACCGAGCCGGCCATCTCGCCGTCGGGGAAGGTGGGGCAGGCCCCGAGCCGGCGCCGAAATCGGAGGTGGCGTCGCCTCGTCCACTCCACCAGGGGCCGCCAGACCGGCCCGGTCATCCGGGACTGGATGAGCCGGTGCCAGAGCCAATTCGACCGCTTGTACAGGTAGGCCATCGCCAGGTAGGGCGGCACGGCCCGCCAGTCCTCCGGCCGTCGTCGCCAGATCGAGCCGTGCGAGAAGAGGCGGCGGTAGCACGACGCATACCCCTCGAACAGCTCCTCGGGGGCCATGTGCCGGGGGAGGAAGACGACGTGGGCCGTGTCGTACCTCGACCAGTCCCGGTGCAGGAGCCGACCCTCGGCCTCCATCTGGCGGAACAGGGGCGTGCCCGGATAGGGGGTCAGAATGTGGAAGGTGGCGCACTCCAGCCGGGCGTCCTCGATCCAGCCGACGGTCCGATCGAAGACGTCCCGGCGGTCGTGGTCGAAGCCCAGCACGAAGCTGCCGTTGACCTGGATGCCGTGCTCGTGCAGCATCCGGACCCTCCTGGCGTAGTCTGTCGGGCTCGGCGTCTTCTTCCTCGCCTCGGCGAGGTTCCGCCCGGAGAGGGACTCGAAGCCGATGAAGACCCCGGTGCAGCCGGCCAGCGCCATCTCCCGGACCAGCGACGGGTCGTCGGTCACGTCGATCGAGACGGCGGCGCTCCAGATCGCCTCCAGGGGGCGGAGGGCCTGGCAGAGGGCCCTCAGGTACCGGGGCCGGGAGCCGAGGTTGTTGTCGGTGAACACCGCGTACGGCTGGCCGTCCCCCCGGAACTCCTCGACGACCTGCTCGACATCCCGGACCTGATAGGGCATCTCCAGGCCGTCGGTCGCCAGGTAGCAGAACCCGCAGCGGTTGTGGCAGCCCCTCGAGGCGATCAGGCTGGTGGTGGTCAGGAAGGATCGGCGGGGGAGCAGGTCGCGTCGGGGGGGAGGGTCCTCGCGGTAGGGGCGTCGATCGCTGCCCCGGTAGACCGATCGGAGCGAGCCCGACTCGACGTCCCGGAGGACCTGGGGCCAGACCTGGACGCCCTCGCCGATCACGATCGAATCGGCATGGGGGGTAACCTCCTCCGGGCAGGACAGGGCGTGCAACCCTCCCATGACGACCACGGCCCCTCGGGCCCGATACCACCGAGCGAGTTCATAGGCGCGGTCGGCGAAGGTCAGGTGGACGGTGATCCCGACCACCTGGGGGAACGGGTCCCAGGGGGGCGGTCCCTGGAGCAGGTTCTCGTCCCAGTAGGACACCTCCCAGTCCGCCGGGGTCGCCCCGGCGATGCTGGTCAGGGCGAGCGAGGGGGTCAGGACGTGCTTGCCGAAGCTGGCGTGCGGGTCCTTGGGGTAGAACGGGTTGATCAGCAGGGCCGATCTGCGCCGGGGAGGCCCCGGCCGGACGGCCTCGTCGAGCCGGGGAGCGATCCGGAGGGCGTCGGGGATCCGGGGCGTTCGCATCGGCATGTCCGGCCTCCGTCGAGGTGATGAGCCCCGGCCCAGGGCCCCGGATCCCAGCTTCGCATCGCGGGGGCCGGGCGTCGAGGCCCGGTCGGTCCGATCGATCCGGAGGGGGTCACCGGGAAAAGGCCGACGGGCCTGCTCGGAAACGGCCCGTCGAGGTGATCGACGCCCCCGACGGCGGGACTGCGTGTCGCCTGGGGGGCAGAGCGATTAGGATGATCGGCCGCCCCCGGCCCTCCCCGGCCGGGGCGATGCGGGCCGGGTCGGCCCCGAGTCGGCCGGCGACGTCGGGCCGGAGGCGGGGAGCGAGGGACGATCGATGCCCGGGCCGCTTCTCACTTCGGCGCTCATCGCCGCGATCCACCTCCTGATCCAACTTTCGCTTTGCGTCCGGGTGCTGCTGAGGCCGCACCGCGAGCCGGCCTCCCGGATCGCCTGGATCCTGGTCATCCTGGCGGCGCCGGTGGTCGGGATCGTGGCCTACCTGCTGCTGGGGGAGGTGAACGTCGGCCGGCGTCGGGTGGGGCGGATGCGGGAGGTGCTCGCGGCGATGCCCCGGATCTCGGACGCCCCCGGGTCGGGCGAGGCGGGCCTGAGGCCGGACGTTCCGGAGCACTGGGAACACCTCTTCCGGCTCGGCGAGACGATCAACGGCTTCGGGCCGATCGGCGGCAGCCGGGGGCGGATGATGGCCGACTCGGACTCGGCGATCGACGCCATCGTCTCGGACATCGACGCCGCCCGGGACCACGTCCACCTGCTCTTCTACATCTGGCTGGCGGACACCAACGGCCTGAAGGTCGTCGAGGCGATGAAGCGGGCCGCCGCCCGGGGGGTGGCCTGCCGGGCGATGGCCGACGGGCTGGGCTCCCGGGCCATGATCGGCTCGGGGCACTGGCAGGCCATGCGGGAGTCGGGCGTCCGGCTGGCGGCGGCCTTGCCGATCGGCAACCCGCTGCTGGGGCCGATCAAAGGGAGGGTCGACCTGAGGAACCACCGGAAGGTGGTGGTGATCGACGACCGGATCACCTACTGCGGCAGCCAGAACTGCGCCGACCCGGCCTTCCTGGTGAAGGCGAAGTACGCCCCCTGGGTCGACGCGGTGATCCGGTTCGAGGGGCCGATCGCCCGTCAGAACCAGTTCCTCTTCGCCTCGGACTGGACCTCGGGGACGGGGGAAGGCCTCGACGACCTGCTGCTGCGGCCGATGCCGACCCCCGAGCCCGGCCTGACGGCCCAGGTGGTGGGCACCGGGCCGACGGTCCGCCCCTCGGCCATGCCCGAGCTGTTCGAGACGCTGATGTACTCCGCCCGCCGGGAGCTGGTCATCACCACCCCCTACTACGTGCCCGACGAGGCGATGCAGGCCGCCCTGTGCGCCGCCGCGAGGCGGGGGGTGCCCACCACCATCATCTTCCCGGCCCGGAACGACTCCTGGATCGTCGGGGCCGCCAGCCGCAGCTACTACGCCGACCTGCTGGCCGCCGGCGTCCGGATCTTCGAATACGAGGGGGGCCTGCTGCACACCAAGTCGCTGACGATCGACGGCGAGGTCACGCTGATCGGCTCGGCCAACATGGACCGCCGCAGCTTCGAGCTGAACTTCGAGAACAACATCCTCTTCTACGACCCCGGGCTGACGGCCGAGGTCCGGGCCCGCCAGCAAGCATACCTCTCCTCCTCCCGCCCCGTCTCGGCCGAGCAGGTGACGCGCTGGCCCAGGCGCCGACGCCTCTGGAACAACACCGTCGCCATGCTCGGCCCGGTCCTCTGACCGGGCACCGGCCTCGGTCCGGGCACGAGGCGGACCCGCCTGGATTCCCCGGTCCTACTGGGCCAGGCGGGCGTGCTCGTCGACCTTGGTGTGCAACCGCGTGAAGACGTCCCGGATCTCCTGCGGATGGGCGCGGATCTCGTCGAAGATGGCGGCCTGCTCCCGGGGAGTCACGGTGACGCCCTGGTCGCGCAGGTCGGCCACGAGGGTGCGCATCCCCTGGTTGTAGATCGACTCGGCCCTCGAGAGCGAGTCGGCGATGTTCTGGAGCAGGGCGACGACCACCCCCAGGATGAGCGTGATCGCCGAGAGGAGGACGTTGATCTTGCCCCGGACGAGGCGTTCCCCGCCCTTGCCGAGGATCGCGCCGACCACCTTGGAGACGTTCCCCGGCTTGAGGCTGCGGAGGTAGAAGGAGAACAGGGCGTCGAAGAGGTTGTCGTAGAGGGTGGGGGCGAGGCGCTGGAGATCCTCCCGGGCGTCGAGGACCGCCCCGACGATGGCGATCCAGTGCGTGAACTTGTGGCGGTTCCGCGCGATGAAGTCCGAGAGGGTGAAGCCGGCGTAGAAGATGGCCGTGCCGGTCATGGCCGTGCCGATCGCCATGAGCAGGTTCACCTCGACCTCGATCATCGTCTGGATCGGGGCGAGCTTCTTCGAGAGGTCGCGCCAGAAGAAGGTCTCGTACTCGCCGACGAAGGCGTCGGTCGACTGGGCGTAGAAGCCGCCGATCGCCCCTCGCATCGGGTCGAGGTCCTCCATCTTGCCGCCGGGCCCCGAGCGGTCGAGCAGCATGAAGACCGCCTCCTGGGCGGTGATGGAGAGGAGCAGCCGCTTGCCGTCCAGCCCGTTGATGACCTGGCCTCGCCTGAACTGGAGGCCGTCGAGCATCGGCGGGCCGCCCCGGATCGTGTGGACGGAGTCGGGATGGAGCCTCGCCTCGACGTCCTTGTCCTTCAGCCGGAGGAGGGAGCCGGAGAGGAGGAAGTGCCGCGTCAGCTCCCGGATGGTCTTGCCGTCGGGCTCGACCAGGCCGTCGGGGTCGGCCATGCCGACCGCCCGGCGCTGGAACCGCCGGATGTGGTCGATCAGCGTCGGGGTCACCTCGCCGTTCGGGGCGAGGGAGACGATGCGGAGGGCGATGGTGCCGTCCGGCAGGACCTCGCCCAGCTCCTTCGGGTCGTAGATCAGGGAGGACTTCACCTCGTTGAGGAGGGTCTTCACGAGGGCGACGTCCCCCTCGTAGTTGAAGCCCCCGATGCCGACGGACCCGGTGATCAGGCTCCCGCCGGAGGCCCGAGGGCCGGGGACCCTGGAGGCCCTGGCCCCGCTCCCGGCCGAGCGTCGGGCCATCAGGTCGTCCCGGATCCGGAGCCACGTGCGCACCAGCTCGCGGTCCCGATCCGGGTCCAGCGCCCGGGTCACCCCGGTCTGCTTGCGGAAGATCCCGTCGACCTCCCCGGCCATCACGGCCTTCTCCGCGGGAGGCAGGGCCTCATACTGATGCGACCAGATCCCCGGCATGTAAGACTTGCTCATCTCCCCGACTCCTGAAATGTTGCGGATCGGACTCGTTCGGAATGGTGGAGCCGCCCGGTCGCCGTCGGCGCGGCCGGGGCGACTCGGCACGCCGACCGGGGCCGGGCCCCCGACGCCCCCGGGGCGTCGGGCCCGGCCCCGGTCGGGGAGGGGCCGGCGCCCTCGAGTCGAGGCCCAAGGGCCGGGACGCGGGCCCCCATCGGGGAGGGCCCTCCGGGGGCCGCCCGGCGAGATCTCCCGACGGGGTCGATCAGACCCCCGGCTGGCAGAAGCAGCAGGAGGAGAGGGTGACGTCGGCGTCCTTCCAGATCTCCTCCCAGCGGGCCCGGACTTGCTTCGCCTCCTCGTCCTTGCCCTGGCGTTCCAGGGCCTGCATCAGGCCGAAGAGGGCCCAGCCGTTCTCGGGGAGCTGTTCGAGATCCTCCCGGCAGACCCGCTCGGCCTCGTCGAAGCGGCCGGACTGGTTCAGGGCGGCGGCCAGGGCGTGGCGGACCGGCTGGATCCAGTCGGGGGGCTCGGAGTAGCGGAGCAGGTCCTGGAGGCGGACGGCCTCCCGGAGGGCGTCGAAGGCGTCGTCCTCGCGGCCCTCGCGATAGAGGATCTCCCCCCGCATGAGGTGCTCGGCCACGTCGAGCAGGTCGGAGGCGGCGTTGTTGCCGAACCGGGCCGACTCGGGGACGAGCGCCCGAGCCTCCAGGAACGCCCCCTGCTCGGCCTTGGCCTCCTCCACGCGGCCCTGGGCGGCCAGGGAGACGGCCCGGGCGTAGCGGCGGAGGGCCCGGGCGAGCGGGAAGGCGGGGTCGGGCTCGGGGGCGTCGAGGATCTCCTCCCAGAGGCCGAAGCGCATCCGGACCTCCAGCGGCATGGCGAGGTAGCCGTCGGCGATGGCGGCGTTCTCCCGGGCCCACCGCTCAGGGATCAGCGCCATCATCTCGTCGATCGCGTCGATGGCCGCCCCGCTCCTGCCCCGCATCATGGCCGCATAGGCGAGCATGTGATAATTATGCGCGATGTAGAGGCCGTAGAAGCCGGGATCGGGCCGGATCGCCAGGAAGCGGCGGTCGGCCTCGATGGCCTTCCGGTTGGACTCCTCGGCCTGCTCCCAGTGGCCGAGCCTCACGTCGATGTGCGAGGGCATGTGCACGTTGTGCGAGAGGCCGGGCTGGAGATCCCGCAGGCGGTCGGCCGCGGCCTCGGCGCGGTCGGGGCGGGCCGAGGGCTCGACGGCGTGGATGTAGAGGTGGTTGGCCAGCGGGTGGTCCGGGGACGACCCCAGGATCGCCTCGATCAGGGCGACGATCTCCTCGGTGCCCGGCTCGGGGAGGCCCTCCTGGGTGTAGAGGGCCCAGGGGCGGAGGTTCATGAGCGACTCGGCATAGAAACACCCGACGTCGGGGTCGTCGGGGTGCCCGGCCCGGATCTCCCGCATGGCGTCGGCGTACGCGCGATCGAGCCCGGAGCGGTCCTCGGGGGGCTCGGGGACGTGGCGGAGGGCGAGGGCCTCGACGAGGGCGCGCTCCAGGCCGGTCGCCTCCCCGGCGGCCGATCGGGCGTGCTCGATGGCGTCGAGCGCCACCCGGGCCTGCTCCTCAGAGACGACCGGCAGGTTGATGTGCGGCCCCTGGGCGTAGGCCAGGCCCCACCACGCCATCACGCAGGAGGGGTCCAGCTCGGCGGCCTGGCGGAAGGAGCGGGCGGCCTCCTCGTGGTTGAAGGCGAAGAGGAGGTTGAGCCCCTGGTCGAAATAGCGCTGGGCGGCCTCGGAGGAAGTCGTCACCGGGCGGGAGTAGGGGCCGAGCCCGTCAAGCAGGGGCTCCTGCCCCGCGGCGTCGGGCGCCGACCCGAGCCCGATCCAGGCCAGCGTCACGGCGAGCAGGGCATGCCTCGGGATTCGTCTCACGGTCATCTCCATCGGGCTCCTCCAGTCGGTGCGGCGGGCGGGGTGGGGGCGCCCGATCGGCCTCCCAGGCCGACCGGGCGCGGCCCCCACCCCGCCGACCCGGATGGTCGGGGCGTCCCCGCGCCCCCTTGAGGGAGACCTGCGCGATCGGCCGCCCCCTCGACAGGGATCGGGATCGAAACGGGATCGGGATAGGGGGCGGGCGCCGGCCGGGGCCGTCGACCCGGTCGTCGACCGGGTCGCCCCCGAGGAGGATCGTCGCAGCCGCCGGGTCCGAGGCGACACGGCCTCGCCCGGGGCCGGGCCCTCAGGGATACGGCAGCGGGAGGCGCTCGGCCCGGCCGTCGGCCCCGATGAGCACGAGTTCACCCGTCTTCGGGCTGGGGACGGCGGCCAGGGTGCTGCCGAGGGCGATGCCAGTCGTCGAGCGCCGGGCGAGGCGGCCGGGCTCGGCCCGGAGCCAGTGGACGGCGTCGGCCCCGACGCCGGCCAGCAGCCCGGGGCGGACGAGGCAGGCGGCCCGGAAGATCGCCTCGGGGGAGGACCAGGAGGCGTTGCCCTCGACGGCGATCGGGTCCCGGCGGAGCGAGAGGGTCGTCTGGTGCAGCACGCCGCCGTCGCCGAGGCCGGCCAGGATCAGCCTCCCGGGGTCCTCCCGGATCCAGGAGAGCGACGGCGAGGCCCCGGCCGCCTCGATCGGCGGCCGGGGGGACCAGGGGACCGCCAGGCGGTCGACCGGGCCGAGGTCCGGGGCGAGCCAGGCCCAGGAGCGGGGGGGGCCCAGCTCCAGCAGGGTCGCCGAGGGCGCCGGGCCCATCGGCAGGAGGACCGAGGCGGGGGGCGGCCCGCCGTCCTCGTCGGCCCCCCGGGGGATCTCCCCCCAGGGCGTGAGCGAGGCCCCCCGGAGCAGGACGTAGCTGCGGCCGTCCCAGAGGGCAACCTCCCCGGCCATCCCCGGCGCGGGGGGGGCGAGGAAGGGGCGATCCCCGGCCGACCGGGCGGTGACGGCGCGGCCCTCGGTCATCCGGTAGGAGCCGTCCGGCCGTCGGGCGTAGGAGGCGAGGACCGTCCGGCCGGACTCGGGGTCGTGCCAGAGCACCGAGAGCGCACCCCCGGCCTCGTCGACCGCCAGGGAGCAGACCGGCATCGCGTAGCGGCCCAGGCGCTCGGCCTCGCCCCGGGCCGGGTCGAGCCGGTACACGTCCCCGGACCGGGTGCCGAGGAACGCCAGGCCAGCCCCCCGGGCGAAGGCGACGGCCGTGACCGGCCCGTCGACGAGCCGGGAGGTGGTCGCCCGCGGCGGGGGGGAGGCCGGGCGGGGCTCCCCGACGGCCCGGGGCCGGGCGGAGGCCCGCAGGGCGTACTCGGCGTCCCGGATCAGGTCCGCCGACCACTCCCGGGCCGGGCCGAACAGGGAGGAGGCCAGCCCCGGCGGGGCCGACGCCCCCGGCCCGGCCCGCTGCCGGAGCTTCCCGGCCAGGCCGATCAGGGCCCGGTCCCGCAATTCGACCCGGCAGGGGGCCAGGCCCGGCAGGTCGGCCAGGCGGGCCAGCTCGTTGTAGAACCGGGAGGCGTCGGCCTCGTGCCCCGGGGGGCCGAGCAGCTCGTCGGCCTCGGCGACGAGCGAGCGGAGCGGGGCGGCCTCCCCCGAGTCGGCCCACGACCGGGCCAGCTCGACGGCGCAGGAGACGGCGTTGGGACCGGGGCGGGCCGCCCAGCCGTCGGCGAAGAACCGGGAGGCCAGGTCGGGGCGGGAGGCCCGGGAGCGGAGCAGTTCCCCGGCCTTGAGGTGGTCCCCCTCGAGGTCGACGATCCGGTCGGCGGCCCGGAGGTAGGCCTCCAGCGCCTCCTCGGGCTCGCCGAGCCGGGCGAGCAGGTCCCCGGCGCGCTCGAAGTCGTCGAGCCCCCGGTAGAGGGCCAGGGCGCGGTCGAACTCCCCGGCGGCCTCGAAGGCCCGGGCGGCGGCGGGGCGGTCGTCCAGCTTCTCCAGGTAGATCAACGCGGCGTCCCGGGCCAGCCCGCCCTGGAGCAGCACGCCGGCGGCGAGGCGATAGTCCTCCAGCAGCCGGGCGTAGATGAAGGCGGCCCGGCGGTAGTCGCCGCGTCGGGCGGCGGCCTGGGCGGCCCGGTGGTACTCCCGGATCAGCTCCTGCTGCACGTCGAAGCCGCCGAACCAGTAGCCGGCGCCGCCGCCCCGGCCGACGCCGGGCGGGCCGAGGATGTCGGGCAAGGAGTAGCTGGGGTCGCGCTCGGGCAGGTCGGCCGACCCGGCGGCCGAGGCCCCCCGCTCGTTCCCCTTGCCCAGGGGCAGGGCCCGTCGGAGGGCCCGCTCGACGTCCCCCTCCCGGAACTCGCGGAGCAGGTCGCGCAGCGCCCCCTCCTGCTTGCCGAGCAGGGCCTCGCCGAGCCGGGGGGCCAGCTCCATCGCCGAGCCGATCCAGCGCGCCCCCATCCCCGAGAGGCCGGACATCCCCAGCGTCCGGCCGAGCCACATCATCCCCCGCCCCGCCCCCATCGCCGCGCCGCCGAGGGCCCGGCGGGGGGCGCCGGTGTCCTCGGGCCGGGTCTCCTCGGTGGCGATGTCGTCGCCGCCGGCCCCGAGGCGGGCCTCGGCGTCGTCCCCCGGCAGATCCAGGGAGACCTCGACGAGCCGATCGGCCCGGGTCGGCCCTTCCGGGGGGGACTCCCAGCCGGGGAGGCCGTCGGCGCGGTCGACCCCCAGCAGCCGGGACGTCGGCAGCGGCCGGTCCGGGTCGAACCTCAGGGCCGTCCCGCCCGGCAGGAAGACCAGGCCCCGGCCCCGGGTCAGCCCCTCGACCTCGTCTTCCAGCAGCGCGGGGACGAGGTCGGCATCGACCGGCACGAACAGGCCCCGCCCGAGCCTCCGGAGGCGGATCGTCCCCGGCGCCAAGGCGGCCGTCGTCACCGAGGCGGCCGACGGCCGGGCCGTCCCCCCCCCCCGAGCACCACCAGCAGGCCGCCCGACACCTCGAAGATCCGGGCCTCCCCCCCCTGCCCGGCCACGATCGCCAGGGCCGCCCCCCCGTCCCCTCCCGGCAGCAGGAACGCCTCGGCCGGCGCCGGCTCGGTCCGGCGTCGGGGTGAGAGCGGCAGGCGGAGGGGCAATGCGGGGGGGGACATCGGTGCGGGGTCCTTCACGTCGGCGGATGGCGGTGGGCCGGGGGAGGGCGGCCGATCCGATCACCTCCCTACGATAGCCGTTCGTTCCCGAGGTCCGCGAGTCGTCCCGTCGCCGCCGGCAATCACCCCGCTAACCCCCCCCGCGCCGCCCCCCTCAGGGCCGCGGCGATCCGCTCCCCGGCCCCGGGGGTGGGGGGAGAGCCGGTCAGCTCGGCGGGGCCGAAGCGGGTGCCGTCGGGCATCCAGGCGGCGAGGCGGCCCCGGGAGGCGAGGACGATGCACAGGAGCGTGCCGCCCGAATCCGAGAGGGCGACCTGGCCGAAGTCGTCGACCACGGCGACCAGCCCCGGGCCCCGGCAGGTGGCCTTGAACCGCCGGGGGTCGTACGAGGCCCAGGCGGGCAGCGACCCCCGGCGGGCGACGGAGACCAGCGGGGAGGCGGGGACCCCCTCGTGGAAGAGGGCGGAATAGGCATACGCCCGGTCCCCCGAGGCGGAGCGGACCTCCAGCCGGCCCCCGTCCCAGCGTAGGAGGGTGGCGTGGGGCCCGTCCTGCAGCGCCATCCAGTCCCGGCCGAGGCCGACGTGGGGCCAGCCCGAGGCACCGGCCCGGGGGGTGAGCAGCGCGGGGGGGCCGGCGGAATCGACAACGGATACGGCGTAGCGATGGTCGTCCTGGCGTACCGCCATGAGCCGTCCGTCCGCGGAGAGCGTAAGATCCCCCGCGCCCGGGGCCGGGCGATCGGGCAGCAGGACCGGATCGGGCCCCTGGAACACATGCCAGCGGGGGGGGCGGCCGCCCCCGGAGGCGTACAGGGCCAGCGTGTCGCCGCGGAGGAGGGCCCGCTCCAGCCGTCGCCCGGCCAGCAGCGGCAGGCCGTCGGCGAACGGCCGGAAGGGGCGCCAGGGGGGGGAGACGCCGTCGAGCGTCACCGTGCCGGTCCCCACCCTCAGGCGGGCCGAGGGGCCGGAGGCGGGCCGGGTGTCGTCGTCGTGCAGCACAAGCAGTCCGGGGGGGGGGACGGAAGCCCCCTCGACCCGGGCCAGATCCCGGGCGACGATTTCGGAGGAGCAGCGGTCTTGCGACGAGAACCGGCCCCCCGTGCGGAGGTCGACGTACCAGCTCTCCTCCGGCCCCCGGGCGATCAGGGCGTGCGACTCCCGGAGGTAGAACCAGTCCCAGACCGGCTCGGCGGAGAGGTATTTCACGTAGGAGCGGACCCGGCGGGGGGCGAGGTCGTAATGCACCGCGACCGGCCGATCGCCGTCTCCGTCTCCGTCGCCGAGCCGACCGATGACCACGAACCCGCCGGCCACCCCGAGCAGGGCGTCGACCGTCCGCACGACCTCGCCCCCCGAGAGGCCGCGGGGCCAGGCCTCGACCGACGACCCGTCCACCCGCCAGGCGAGCGGCACGCCGTGCGGCCCGATCGCCGCCAGCCACTCGCCCGACTCGGTGAAGGCGAACGTCGGCCCGATCCCCCGGGGCGTCGGGCCGACGCCGGGGGCGAGGCGGAAGGGGAAGCCGATCGGCTCCACGTCCCCCTCCCACGCCCCCGCCCCCCCCCGGCCGGGCCGGGCCGGGCGGGGGGCGGCGGGGTGGTCGTCGGCCGGCTCGGCCCGGAACCGGGCGAGGGGGACGGGGCGGCCCCGGCGGACCTCGGAGAGCTGCACGTCCCGGCGGTCGTCGACCGCCACGGCGAACAGCCGGTCCCCCGGGCCGACCCGACGCGCGGCGGCCTCCACCTCGGGCTCGTCCAGGGACCTCGGGTGGGTCAGCAGCACCACGTCCCGGCGCCGGGGCGAGCCCCCCGCCAGCGCCGAGGCCAGCATCGGGGCCGGGTGGGGGCTCAAATCGCTGGCCTCGAGCAGGGCGGCGAGGGCGTCTGCGGGGCTGGCCAGGGGGTCGAGCAGGCGGGTCGGGTCGACCGTCGAGCCGAGCCGCATCGCCGCCCCCCGGCGGTCGGCCAGGCGCCCCAGGGCGACGGCCGCCGCCGCGAGCACGGGGCGGACGGCCCCCCAGGTGCGGACGCCCTGGTCGATCAGGACGACCAGCTCCTCGGACTCGGGGGCGTGGGGCTCCTCCCGCTGGTAGTAGAGCAATTCGTTCTCGGCGAAGCGGCGGAGGAACTCCTCGGGCTCCATGGCGTGCTGGCCGGGGAGCAGGCGCTCGGGGTGGCCCCGGTTGGAGACGTCGGCATAGCCGCCCGTCGGCAACGACTCCCGGGCCAGGGTGCGGGGGGGCAGCGCCAGGGCGCCGACGAGGCGGTCGAGCAGGCCGGCCGAGCCGGAGAGCCGGGGGCGACGCAGCAGGGGCTCGAGCGCCTCCCGGACGGTGCCCGGCAGCTCGGCCTCGACCCGGTCGGCCACCGAGCGGCCCGAGGGCTCCGGGGGGCGGCCCAGGCGGAGCCAGTGGCGGACCTGATCGGGGCGGTGGCGGGCGAGGCGTTCGAGCACCAGCCGCTCGAACACGGCGGGCGACATCGGCGGGTCGTCGACGGCGAGGGCGGCGGCCGGCCCGTGTCCCGGGTCGCCCGGGTCGTAGCCCTCCCAGAGGACGAGGTCGGCCTCGACCTCGGCCCGGCGGTAGCCGCCCACGGCCGCCCCGGCGGTGAGCAGCAGGCAGACGGCCTCCACGTCGGGCGGGTCGGGCAGCCCGGGGACGCCGTCGCAGAGCGTCGCGCAGAAGGCCCCGGCGTTGCGATGCGGCCGGCCGAGGGCGACGAAGCTGCCGGCCAGATCCATCGGGGTCACCACGTCGTGGCTCAGCGGGCCCCGGAGCAGCAGGTGGACCAGGTGCAGGACGTGGGCGAAGTGGATCGGCTCCCGGCCGGCGGCGAAGCCGTCGAGGAACAGCGACAGCTCCCGCCCGAAGGCGAAGGTCTGGCCGTCGGGGAACTCCACCGCCTCGCCGCCGACGGACCATTTCAGGCCGCCGAGCCACCGGCCGTACGCCTCGGGGATGTGCAGATACGAGTCCGCGGCGATCATCGCCCCCCCTCCCTCGGCCCCGAGCCCGGGCCCTGCCCCCCCGGGAGCCGATCCGAGATGCCGGCCATGAGCCGGGCCGACGCCCGGGAGAGCGGCCGGGGCGCCCGGCCGGGGACGACCTCGACGCGACCGTCAGGGCCGATCAGGCCGAGGTCCCCGTCGGGCAGGCCGAGCGCCTCGGCCATCCTCGCCTCGGGCAGATCCGGCTCGGGCCTGGAGCCGAGCGGCACGAGCACCCGGCCGCCCCAGTACCGGCCGAGGCCGAGGACCGGCGGCAATCGCCGGCCGAGCAGCAGGACCCGGTCCCCCGACCTCGCCGCGGCCAGCCCCCGGAGGCTCGCCGTCGGCGCCGACTCGGCCCAGGGCAGCAGCGCCCCGGCCCGGATCACCAGCGCCGACGCCGGCCTCGGCCGGTGGTCGGCCGCCAGCCGCAGGGTCGCGGGCCTCCAGTCGGCCCGGGGGTCGAGCCATCGGGTCGGCCCCGGCAGGAGGGCGCGGTGCAGCGGCAGGCCGGGGGGGCCGGCGTGGTCCCCCTCGGGCGCCGGCCCGGCGTCGAAGTCCGGCAGGCTCCGGCCGACGCGATACCAGCCCCCCCGATCGCCGCGGAAGAAGGCCGCCCCCGGCACGGGCAGCAGCGCCTCGACGACCTCGTCGCGGTCCCCCCCTGGTCCCGGCCGCCACGACACCCAGGCGTCCTCGCCCCCCTCGGCGGCGAGGACCGTCACGTCCCCCCTCCCCCGCAGCGCCGCCAACGCCGCCAGGCCCGCGATCGGCACGCGGGCGAGGCGGACGCCGGAGAGGGGGGCGGGGGAGTTCGGGGGGGGGATCATCGTAATAACGTCAACCCGGGTGCCGGGCGCCATCCGCCCTCCAGTGCCTGGATCCCGCCCCGCCCCGCCTCACGTCAACCGCCCCGTCAGCTCCGACACCCGGCCCATCAGGTGCCGCCGGGCCGCGTCGTCGCCCACCCAGGCGGCCCGGTCGGACAGCTCGGCCAGGCGTTCCCGGAGTCGGGCGGCGGCGGCGAGGCCGAGCGGCCGGCCGTCGGGGGCCCGGAGCTGGGCCTCGGCCTGGTCGAGCTGGCGGGCGAGGTCCTCGGCGTCGACGCGGTCGGGGGGCTCGGCCAGCGGGTGGCGGGGGGCGTCGGGGTCGTCGTCGGCGGCCCGGTCGAGCACGGCGCCGACCAGCGACCGGAGCGGGTCGATCTGCTCCTCGCGGTCCCAGACGTAGCGCAGCACCCAGAGGTCCGACGGCCTCGCCCCGGCCCGGCCGCTCAGCAGCGCCGAGGCGGCCACCAGCTTCAGCACCTTCACGGCCCGCCGATCCGAGAGCGCGACCCCCAGGTCCCGGACCTTCCAGACCAGCTCGGCGTACGGGCCGGAGACGGCCGAGAGGTCCACGTCGAAGACCCGGCGCGACAGCGCCCTGAGGTCCCCGGCCGACACGCCCGCCGACGACGGCCCGGCCCGCTCCAGCTCCCAGCCGGCGGCGAGGAGCCGGGGCATGGCGTCTCGCTTCAAGTTGTCGACATGGCAGCGGATCAGGAACCGGTCGAACAGGGCCCGCAGCGCCTCGTCCTCGGCCAGGTGGTTGGAGGCGGTGAAGAGCGAGAGCAGGGGGAGGCGGTGGGCCTCGGCCCCCCGCCGGTAGACCCGCTCGTTGAGCACGGTGAGCAGGTTGTTCAGGATGGCGCTGTTGGCGTTGAACAGCTCGTCGAGGAAGGCGAACTCCGCCTCGGGCAGCATGCCGGTGGTCACGGTGGCCACGGCCCCCTCCCGGAGTCGGACGAGGTCGATGGGCCCGAACAGCTCGTTCGGCTCGCTGAACCGGGTGAGCAGGTACTCGAAGTAGCGGCCCTGCACCGCCTCGGCGAAGCCCCGGATCACGGCCGACTTGGCCGTGCCCGGCGGGCCGAGCAGGAACAGGTGCTCCCCCGAGACGACGGCCAGGGCGATGAGGTCCACCACCTCGTCCCGGCCGACGAACCGGCGCTTGAGCGGGTCGATCACGTCCCGCCTGAGGCGCGAGACGACCTCCCCGGCGTGCGGGTCGATGTCATCCCCGGCCACCGGCGCCTCCCCCGATCTCGGTCCCGATCCCATTCGCCGACCCCGACCCCGACCCCGACCCCGACCCCGGGCCGATGCCCTCGACATCCCCCGGCGACGACCGGGGGCGGCGGCCCATCGCGTCGAGCGTCAAATCCCACAGCTCGAGGCCCCGGCCCCGGGTCGGGATCCAGTCCGGGGCCTCCCGCAGGGCGAGCCGCTCGGCGAAGCGGAGCATCAGGCCGTCGTGCCCGAAGAAGTCCACCGGCGAGGTGGGCACCCCCTGCACGTCGGACAGCGCCCCGGAGAGCGGCCAGCGGCGGAGCACCTCCGCCAGCCTCGACGCGAGCACGTCGCCCGGGTCGATCGCCCGGGCCCGGCGATGGACGCCCGGCAGGTAGCGGAAGGTCAGGTCGGCCGACAGGTGGGCCGCCGCCGACCTCGGCGGGGGGGGCGGCGCCAGGGCGCGATCGACCACCTCGGGGGGCGCCCCCCGGCTGACGAGGAACCAGCAGGCGAGCCGGGTCCACTCGGCGGCGGCCAGGGCGGCGGGCCCGTCGATCGGCAGCGGCGGCCCGGCCAGGTCCATCAGGTCGTCGGCGAACGCCCGGCGGAGCGGGCCGAGGGCCTCCGACCGCTCCGCCTCGGCCGGGGACGGCGGGGGCGGCCCGGTGAACGAGACGCGGCCCTCGCCGAAGAGCCGCTCCAGGAATTCGGCCAGGGTCGCCATCCCGATCCCGCTCCGCTCCGCACCGCCACGATGGGGAACCCGGGCGTCGAGCGGGATGGCCCGGGACCCCCCGGACTCGCAACCGACCCGATCGCCTCGCCGCCGCCGCCGATCACCCAGGGATTCTACGCCACGGTCCACCCCCGGGGGGCCCCGACGGCCTCCCGAGCCTCGACCCGACCGGACTCGACCCGGGCCCGATCCCGGTCAGTCCCCCAGGATCTTGAGTCTCACGTCCTGGTACCAGCAGTCCTAGCCGTGGTCCTGAGACGGTAGTTTCGCCCTATCGCCTATCTCCTCCACGATCGTGGATACCAAGAGACCTCCAGTACATTTTGTGGACAGCGCACAAACTGTCATCGCTTATATCTTCCTTGTCGAGCGATCCCTGTCCGAGCCCGACATACTGCATGCTCGTATAAGAGTCGGTTTTGATGCCAAGAAACCCGATTGAATAGAGTATCGATACCATAGAAATACGGAACACCGAGTCCCCGATCACTTCGTTGTAGTACTGGTAGGCTAAGTGCCCGAGTCCCCCTTCTGGATGAGTACGCTGGGTGGTGTATTTGACCACAAAATCGTCCAGATCGTCCTTGGTCAATTCACCAAGGCGGAACTGGGGAGGCCGTTTTTTGAACAGGTCAATGAACTCCTTGAGGTCTGGATAATCGGCCTTCCACTCTTGCTCCAACGACCTTCGGCGATCTTTCGAGTAATCACCCTCAGCACCAAGCAACATTGTCTTCGTTATGTCCGGTCTACCTACAGCATAACCAATGCAAAAGTTGAAGAAGGTGATCAAGTCCCTCGGACGCATAAGCGTTCGCTCGATCATATATTCCAGTGCGGCGTTGTCGTTTACCTTCCTGCTGAGCTTAGGAAGTAATTCCCGGTGCGTGATCGTGGCGAGCGTATAACTGTCCCGGACGAGTTGGTTGATCCTGGCGTCCAGCATCTCTGTAAGTTGATCACCTGTCCACGTCAAATCAAGAAAGAGCGACCGGATTTTTTCCTCCTGATAGCCGGCCCCCTTGATCTGCTTGATGATCCTCTCTATCAGGTCTGTTCGCAAGCATATCGCAATTTTAACATTTTTTACTTTGTGATGAAATTCCTGCATCGTCTCGATCAGTGCGTAGATCAGTTTGTATCTGATGCTGTCGTCGGCCCATTGCTGATCGAGGTCGTCGATTACGATGAAGTAGGTATACTTGGCAGCCTCGGCCAACTCCATCTTGATGAGGTCGAACATCCTATTCAGGTCTTTGAGTTTGGTCCTGCTGACGACCTCTTGTCCTTGTGCACGGATCTCGGCCTTCTGTTCATCAGTCCATCGCCTCGACGCTCCGATGTCGATGGCCGATCCCAATATTCCCCCGAGGGCTGCCTTAAGTTCTGTCTCTGTCTTTTTCGTTGTCTCCTTCACCCTCTCGTCGGCTTCTTTCCAGAACGAGTCGCCGTGCTTGAGGAGAAAGTCATACTGCTCCTTCTTCTCATCGCTCCATGTCTTCTTCATTAGATCGAAGAAAACACCCTGGCTCCTCCGATCCGTGATGCCGTGGATTTTCTTGATCAGTTCGACCGTGAAGACGTGTCGCCAGAGGAGTTTGTAGAAGGGGTCCATATTGACCCCGGCCTCGGTGAAGAGGCGGATCACTTGGGAGTTGCTGACAAACTCGACGGTCAAGTTGAAGGGCGAAAATTCGATGACGTTCGGTTGCGTCTCCTTGAGTCGTAGCAGCAGTGCCGTCTTCCCCGAACCGGTCCTCCCGACCACGATGCACTTCGCTATCGTCTGGTCGGTCAGAACATCGAGGTCTCCGGTGTCGATGTAGCAATTTTCCAGGAAATGACGGTCGTTCTCTGCTGCTGCCGCCCCGATGGTCGAGTTCTTCCTGAATTTGAAACTACCACTCGGCCTCGCTGGGACCATCAGTCACTCCTGGAGATCGAGTTACGGCTGGGACTCAGCCTCACGACCCGCCTGAAGTCCGGCACTTCAGCCACATGAGAGACGTTCGGCCGAACAATGCTAGGCTCGATTCCCCCTCCCATCTGACGGGCACGCATTTGCTGCCGCCATACGACAGCCGTAAAAGTAGTACTTGTTCGGCGGACTCGAAGTGTCAATTAGGACGTCTGGATAATCCCTTCATCGGCAGAGGAATTGAGCGGCGTTGAGCAGTAGGGGCGTTAGGCCGATCTACGCTCCGCCCCGGAAGAACTCGACGACCTGGAGGCTAGCCGGGGCTCCTCTTGAGGCGGACGTTCTTGTACCACACGTTAGAACCGTGGTCCTGGAAGCCGAAGTAGCCCTCCTGGACGAGGTCGGCGATGGCGACCCGGCGGAACTTGTGGTCGGAGCCGTCGGGGCGCTTGCCGGGCTCGGTGAACTGGGACTGGTCGATCCGGCTGACCTGCGTGCCGTTGATCGAGACGGTGACGATCGGCCCCTCGGCAATGATCGTCATGTGGTTCCACTCGCCGGCGGGCTCCTGGGCGTTGGCCTCGGGCTCGACCAGGTCGTAGAAGGCCCCCGAGTCGTGATAGCCGGTCCCGGTCGTGTCGTCGAGGGCCACCTCCAGGCCGGTCATCACCGGGTCCTTCGGGTCGCCGACCCGGATGAAGACGCCGGAGTTGCAGCCGGGGGAGAGCTTGTAGTCGAAGTCGAGCACGAAGTCCTTGACCTTCTGCTCGTAGAGCACGACGTAGGCGCCGGTGCCGTGGGGGTTCAGCCCGTCCTCCTGGACGGCCGACGTCGGGATCGGCGCGAGGTCGTTGTTGTTGACCCAGCCCTCGGGGCCGGAGCCGTCGAAGATCGCCTCCGCCCCGTCTCCCTGCACCGGGCCCGCCGCCGTCAGCGAGGCGGCCGCCACGCCCAGCCCGAGGGCGATCGAGCCCCGGAGGATCCTCGTATGAAGCGTCGTCATGGTGCGATCAGTCTCCCTTCGGGCCGGTCGGCCCGACGCCCGTCCCCGGCCGATCCGATCCGGCCGGGCCCCCGGTCGCCGCGCCCCGCCCATCCTTCGCATCATGACCACACCTCCGGGGCCGGGCAAGGCGGCAGCGGTCGGCGACGCGTCGAGGGCCGCCCGCCGGGGACGGGGCGAGGGCCCGGCTCCGGCCGGCTCTCGGAGATCGAATGACAGATGTCGGGACATCGATGATCGAGGCCGGTCCCGGAGACGCCCCGGCATTTCGGCAGGGGCCTCCGCCCTCCCCCCCGGTGCGACCCGCGGGGCCGTCCCGTCGCGTCCGGCCGCTCGATGGGCTAACCTCGGGATCTTCAGGATCCAGGATCCCCGACGCACCACCCCGGAGCCCGCCCCCATGCCCTCGTCCGCCCCCCCGCCCCGACCGATCCGCTGGGGCATCCTCGGTTGTGCCCGGATCACCCGGAGGGGCCTGGCGCCCGGGATCCTCGCCTCGGAGTCGGGCACCTTGCACGCCCTGGCCAGCCGGGACGGGGAGACGGCGACGGCCTGGGCCGGGGAGTTCGGGGCCGCCAGGGCGTACGGCGACTACCGGGCCGTGCTCGACGACCCGGAGGTCGACGCCGTCTACATCCCCCTGCCCAACGAGCTGCACCGCCCCTGGGTCCTCGCCGCCGCCGAGGCCGGCAAGCACGTCCTCTGCGAGAAGCCCCTGGCGCTGGACGCCCGGGAGGCCGCCGAGATGGTCGACCATTGCCGATCGCGGGGCGTCCTCCTGATGGAAGCCTTCATGTGGCGGCACCAGCCCCGGACGGCCGAGCTGCTGGGACTCGTCCGCTCGGGGGGGCTCGGGACGCTCCGGCTGGTCCGCTCGTCGTTCTCCTTCCCGATCGACCCGGGGGACTGGCGGCTGGACCCGGCCCGGGGGGGAGGCGCCCTCTGGGACGTCGGCTGCTACGGGGTGAACACCTGCCGGCTGTTCGCCGGGGCCGAGCCGGTCGCCGTCCGGGCGATGCAGCGCCCGCACCCCTCGGGCGTGGAGCTGACGCTCACCGCCGAGCTGGCCTTCCCCGGCGGCGTCATCGGCCTGGTCGATTGCAGCTTCGAGGCCCCCTTCCGCTGCGAATACGAGCTGGTCGGCACCTCCGGCTCGATCCGGGTGCCCGACGCCTACCTCCCCCCCGCCCGGCCGACCGCCCTCCGATTCGCGGCCGACGGCGGCCCCGACGCCGACGTCGAGGGGGCCGGCCCCGAGTCCCTCTCCTTCGACGGCGCCGACCAGTACGCCCGGATGGTCGACGCCTTCGCCCGGGCCGTCTCCTCCGGCTCGCTCGATCTCCCCGCCGAGGACGGCCTGGCCCAGATGAGGGCGCTGGACCTGATCCGGTCGTCGGCCCTCGTCGTGGGAGGCTGAGCCCCGAGGAGGCTCCCCCCTCCGGCTCGCCCCTTCCCCTTCCCTCTTGCCGTCGATCGAGCAGCAACCACCGCGATCGGGCCAGCTCGACGAACGCCCGGGATCGAGTCGACGCTCGGCCGGGCGTGGCCCGGTGCGCCCCCGGTGCGTCCCGAGTAATCCACCGATTCTCTTCGCAGAAAGCGACTTGCGTCGATCGGATTGGCTTCGCTCCGTCGAACCGCGCCGAGTCTCCCGGGGACCTCGCCCCGGAGGGGAAATCCCACCGGGGGGCGAGACCACACCTCCCGCCGCCGACGGCCGTCCCGGAGGCCCGGGGACGCCGTCGATGCGGAGGGAGGAACGGCCCGGTGCGCCCGCGGTGCGCCCCGTCGAACTCGCCGAATGATCGGCCATATTTCGACTTGCGCCGATCGAACTGGCTTCGCTCCGTCGAAGCACACCGAGGTGACCGGTGGCCTCGATCCGGCAAGCGTCCTCCCCCTCGGTCGGGGGACGCCGGACCGGTCCCGACGGCCGTCCCGGAGGCCCGGGGACGGGGTCGGGATGCGTCGTGAATTGGTTCGGTGCGCTCCCAGCATGCCCCTGCGCACTCGCGATCGGGACGACCGGGAACCGACTTGCGCCGATCGCATTGGGTTCGCTCCGTCGACGCGCACCGGGCCGATCGCCCTCCCCGGCCCCGGATCGGGCGGGGCCCGGCGACTGGGCTCCGGACATGACGGGGCGGCTCCCCTCGTCGGGGGCAGTCGGCCCATCGGGGAGGCTCGGTTCGGGGAGGTGGTCGGGCTCGGCCATCGTCGGCGGGCACTCCGGGCACGGTACGGACGGGGAGCCTCCCCGGGTCGAGCGACGGTCCTCATCAAGATCATCGTGTCCGGGGACGATTTCAGTCACAAAACCTCCGAGCCGGCCCCTCTTCCATGGTCATCCGGGGAGAGCCTTGACGAGCGTGTTCGTCTCCGACCCTCGCCCCCGTCCGCGGGGGAGAGGGTGGCCGGAGGCCGGGTGAGGGGGGGCTCGGATGACGAGCAAGCGCCCGTATCCCACGCACCGACCCCTCACCCCGGCCCTCTCCCCGCGAGCGGGGAGAGGGAGTCGGAACCGACCCTCGCCCCCGTCTTCGGGGGAGAGGGTGGCCGGAGGCCGGGTGAGGGGGGCTCAGGCGATGCCGTAAGGCGTGGCGATCCGTCGAAGGCCCCTCACCCCGGCCCTCTCCCCGCGGGCGGGGAGAGGGGGTCGGAACCGATCCGTCAACGAAACGGCGGATCGACCGCTCGGCGCGGGCTCCCGGCCTCCCTGGCCAGGGAGGCCCGCGCCCCGGTCCCTCCGGATAGGCCCGACGCCTCATCCGCCAACCAATCCCTCCCGGGCGTTGCGGAGGGCCGCCTGCCGCTCCGCCCGCAGGGCGAGCCGGTCGGCCAGCCACGCCCGATGCTGCTGGACCGGCGCCTCCCGACGCTCCTGGTGCCGACGCCGAAGCTCGGCGACCCGCTCCGCAGTCGCTTCGGCCCCCGGACGCACCAGCGCCTCCCGGCCGAAGGTCGCCTCGTAGTCGCTGCCCGGCCGGCCCGTCCCGGCCCCGTCGAGCGGCAGGCCCGAGGCACTCGTCAGGCCCCCCGGCGGCGTGCCGACGACCGTCAGTCGGTAGGTCCCGTGCAGCGGCAGCCGACGCCGGGGGGACAGCGTCACCGCGCGCAACGCCTCGTCATAGGTCGCCGCGTCGACGGCCAGCGGGCGGTCGTCGGCCGTGCCGAGGCGGCGGTCGGGGCCGGCGGCGACGAGGCGGTAGTTGGCCGGGTCCTCGGCCCGGGTCGGGTCCATCGCGGCGTCGAAGGCCACCACGAGGCGGGTCGGCCGGGCGTGGAACCCGAGGCGACGCACGCCCACGACCGTCGGCGGCCCGCTCCAGTCGATCGTCACCGGCCCGGACATGACGTCCGCGTCCTCGGGGAGCGTGGCCGAGGCGATGAGCACGTCCGTCCCCTCCCCGCCGACGCCGGGGTAGGTGAATCGGATGCGGCCGTCGGCGTCGGTCCGGCCGTCGGCCGGCTCGGTCGTCCCCGACGCACCCGCGTTCGGGCCGGCCGCGATGCGGAACGTCACCGGGACCGCCGCCAGGGGGGCCAGCATCGCGTCTCGGGCCGTCGCCAGGACCGTCTGCGATCGGCCGACCGCGTTCGAGGCCGTCTCCGAAGTCAGTTCGAGGAAGGCGCTCTCCACCAGCTCGAAGGCCCCGATGTCGGGGGCGGTGCCCTGGGGACGCGGGACGCCTCGTTGGTCCGTGGTCACGCCGGCGGTTGGCACGGCCGCGTCGACGGCCGGGCTGCCGGGCCGCAGGGCGTGGGTCGGGGTCGGCCCGCCGTTGTCGGCCAGCGGGCCGAGGAGGGGGTCGGTGTTAATGAGGTCGGTGGGGTCGAGGGTCGTCCCGGGGTCGTCGGAGAAGAGATTATGGCCCTCGGAGCGGACGGAGCCGCCGGCATTGACGAGCGTGTCGCCGTCGGGGTCCGCGAAGATGCTCGTCGCGAGCCTCAGCATGCCGGCGTTCGAGACGGCGCCGCCGTCGCCCGAGTTGCCGGCGAACGTGGAGCTGGTCGCCGTCAGCGTGCCGGCGTTCGAGACCCCGCCGCCCGATCGTCGGGCGTGGTTCCCGCTGATGGTGGAGTTGATGAACGTCGCGGTCGCACCCGGGCCGATGCTGATGCCACCCCCGTCGTCGCCCGAGTTGCCGCTGAGGGTCGAGCCGGAGACCAGGAGGGTCCCGGAATTCGCGACGCCTCCCCCGACGACCCCGATGAGGTCGGAAGAACCATTCTCGGCGATGAGGGAATCGACGATGGTCGCCGTCCCGCCGTTCGAGATGCCGCCGCCGAACCCCTGGGCGATGGTGCCGGGCCTCGCCACATTCCCGGCGATCGTGGAATTGATGACCGTGAGCGTGCCGCTGTTGGAGATGCCGCCGCCGGAGCCGCCGGTCGAACCGAACCCCTCGGCGGTGTTCCCGCTGACGGTCGAATCGATGAGGGTCAGGACGCCCTCGTTACTGATGCCGCCCCCGCCGAGGGCCACATTGCCGGTGATCGAGACGCCCGAAAGCGTCAGGGTCCCCGAATTCCGGATCCCTCCCCCGCTGCCGGGCAGGCCGGGGCCGACGCCGGAGATGGTCAGGCCGGAGATCCGCACCTCGGCACCGCCCGCGACGGTCACGCCCCGGAGGTCCCGGGCGGAGGGGGCGCCCGTCAGCGTCAGGGCCGATGCCCCCGGCCCGCTCAGGACGACATCCGTCGCCAGCTCGGGCAGCGCGGTCGTCAGCTCGATCGTCCCCCCGAGTCCCGGGGCGAAGTCGATCGCGTCCGGGTCCGGGTCCATGTTGGCCCGCTCGATCGCCTCCCGGAGCGAGCCGGGGCCGGCATCATCCAGGCTGGTGACGGTGAACGTCGCCAGCAGGGTCCGGGGCTCCATCGCCTCCATCCGAGGGCGGGAACGATGGCGGGGTCGCCGGGCGGATCGGCGAGGCGCGGTCGGGACCATGGTCGGCCTCAGGGGCGGTGAGGCCCGGGGACGGCCTCGCTGCCGGGCCGGGCGAGGAGCGGGAGATGAATTGGTCCCGGCGACCATCGCAGTCACGCGCCGGGGCCGATGGATCGGGCTCGCCCACCATGGGCCTGCCCGATCGCACCAGCATGCCCCGGGCATTGGACCGAGTCAACGCTCGACAATTCTGGAATCTTGGGGATTCGGATGCGTTTGACGGCCCGGGGCATCCCCGGCCGATGCCCTCGGGGGGTCGGGCGGTCACTCCGGGGCGGCGTGGGGGGCGGTGATCTCGTCGAAGAGGGGGGGGAACTGGGGGACGGCCCGGAGGGGGTCCCAGTCGGGGTCGCCGCGGATGCGGTCGAAGTCGCGGAAGCCGGCGGCGACGAGCTCCCGGAGGGCGCCGGTGGCCTCCTCCATGCGGGTAGACCGGGCGTGGGCGGCGGCCTCGTCGTAGAGGACGTCGAGGGCCAGGGCGCGCTCCTCGTCGGTCGGCTCGGGGTAGTGCTGCCGGAGCGTCCGGAGGTACTCGCCGGCGGAGACCATCAGGCGGTAGGCCTGCGCGGGGTCGTCGTCGCGGACGGCCCGGGATTGCCGCCTCGCGTAGTCGACGATCAGGCGGAGGACGTCGCGGTCCCTGGCGTCGACCATCAGGGCGTCCTCCAGGGCCGAGATCGCCCCGGGGAGGTCCCCCCGGTCGGCGAGCGACTCGGCCTCGGCGCGGAGTTCCCCGGCCGACCGAGTCGGCCTGATCAGGCCGGCCGAGGCGGGGGGCAGCGGCGGCAGCGCCCCCCCCTGCCCGGCCGTTCCGGCCCCCGGATCCGGGGAGGGCCCGGAGCAGCCGGGGCCCGACGCGGCCCAGAGCAGCAGGGGCAGCAGCGACGCACCGACGCCGGGACGCCCCCTCATCCTCACCGTATCCGTCTCCGTCTCCATCCTGGCCCCCTCGAACGGGTTGGGATCGAGGGATGCCCCGATCCGAAAAAGATCTGGACTCTGCTTGCCTGTACGACGCCTTCCTAGATAGAATCGCGGCCGCTTATTTTGTCAAGGATGCGCCGACGATCCGGCGGGCCGAATCGGGGATCCTCTCCGAGGTCAACATCCCGGCATGTTCGAGGTCGTTGCGGGGCCCGATGCCCCGCGAGGATCCGGCGTCCGGGGTGCGCAATTTCCCCTGGAAATGGCGAGCGATCCGATCCCGGGCGGCCGGCCGGCGGCCCGAGGGACGCCGGGGGGTACGCCCGGGCGTCGGGGACGATCGCCCGCCCTCGGCGCCGGCCGTCGCTCGGGGAGTCCGTCCCAGTCGTGGTTCGCACCTCCAACGCTGCTCGACAGATCGAGCGGGAGGGTGGTCATGAAGCGTCGTACGTCCGGGTTCACGTTGATCGAGTTGCTGGTGGTCATCGCCATCATCGGCGTGCTCATCGCGCTCCTCCTGCCCGCGGTGCAGAGCGCCCGGGAGGCGGCGAGGCGGGCGCAGTGCACGAACAACCTGAAGCAGATCGGCATCGGCCTGCACAACTACCACGCGGCCACCAACAGCTTCCCGCCGGGCCGGATGAGCCCGTACCTGGGGAACTTCTCGGGCGGGCCGGGGGAGTGCTGGCAGGGCGGGATCGCGGTGCACATGCACCTGGCCCCCTACATGGAGGGGACCAACGTCTTCAACGCCTTCAACTTCGGCATGTCCCGTGTAAGGCAGTCGCCGCCGAGCAGCCCGCCGGACTGCCAGGCGAACCTGACGGTGGTCTCCACCCGGATCCAGGTCTTCATCTGCCCGTCGGAGGCCAACGACCCCGGCCTGCCGCTGAACAACTACCGCTACAACATGGGGCCGACCATCTGCCAGAGCAGCGCCTGGGCCGACAGCGGGGCGACCCAGAATCCCTGGAGCGCCAACTGCAAGGCCGAGATGGGCGGGGGCCGGGGCGGGATGTTCCGGGACGAGGGGGTCACCTCGGCCGCCTCGGTGAGGGACGGCCTGTCCAACACCGCCGCCTTCAGCGAGCGGATGCTCGGCGACCTCGATAGCGCCACGCTCTCCCTCGGGGACTCCCGGCGGGGCCCGGCGATGCGGGACCCGAGCCTGACGACCGACGCGATGCTCAGCGAGTGCGTCCAGAACGGCCAGTCCGTGACCAACCACCTGAGCGACCACGGCGCCGGCTACGGGGCGTCGGTCTACGGGCACGTCCACCACACGATGTACAACCACCTGCTGCCGCCCAACTCCAACGTCATCGACTGCAACAGCGGCCAGAGCTTCATCGACAGCCCCAACGAGTCGGCCGTGATGACCGCCCGCAGCGACCACCCCGGCGGCGTGAACCTGATGCTGGGGGACGGCTCGGTCCGGTTCCTCAAGAATTCGGTCGACGTGACCGTCTGGCGGGCCCTGGGCACACGGGCCGGCGGCGAGGTCATCTCGGCCGACCAGTATTGACCCGGGCGGCCCGGGCGCATCCCGGCCCCCGCCCCGGGGCCGGGCCGGGCCGGGATGCGCCTCCCGGGTCGCACCCGTCGCGCCGACTCGATCCTTCCGCCTCGGAGGTTCCCATGACCCGGATCTGTTTGCCGCCCTTCGCGCCGGCCCTGGCGCTGGCCTGCGTCTCGGCGGTCGCCGGCTGCGGCGGCCCTCGAGCCGAGGACGACCCGAGGACGATGCTCGGGTCGTTCGCCATGATGGAGAACGCCGTCGGCGACCTCTGCGCCACGGTCCTCGACGAGGCCTACCGCACCTCGGGCGACCTCGGCACCGACAGCGACCGCATCGGCATGGCCCTGGCCGTCTTTATGAAGGAGGCCGCCGAGACCCCCTTGGCCGCCGACGCCGACCTCGTCCGGGAGAAGATCAACGCATTGGAGCGGCTCGCCGCCTCCCGGGCCCCCGTCGAGCAGCAGCGAGAGGCGGCCCGGACCCTCCAGGCCGCCGTCTCGGCCCTGAAGGCGAAGCTCTGACCCCGGATCGGTTCGATCCGGGGCCCGTATCGGGGGCGCGACCGGGTGCCGGGGTTCGCCCCCCATCCCGGGGCGCCGGACGCTCCCGGCCTCGGGCGATCCGGGATGGGCCCCGCCCGGGCGTCGGCAGGCCGACGGGACCGAGACCGAGACCCGGCCGTCGGCCGCAACGCTCGGCGGCGAGGCGTCATTCCGAGGCCGCCCGGGAGGGGGAACCCCCCTCGGGGCCGACCCGGTCGGGGTCGGCCCCGAGGGGGTCGCCGCCGTCGTCGACGACCCGGGGGAAGTCGTCGGGGATCGGGGGCCGGCCCGGTCGTCCGGGAGGGGCGTCCGGGAGGGGGGAGGGCCGGATCGAGCTGCCGGGCTCGGCCCAGGTCCGGATCCACTCCTCCCAGCCGATCCGGGGGCGGGGGGCGCCGGGGGGCGGGGAGGGCCGGTGGACCAGGGACGGGCCGGGGGTCTCGTAGCGGTTGTCCCGGCCGGACCAGGAGAGGGTCTCGGCGGTCGGGTCCGAGTCGGACCGCCAGGAGAGCAGCCCCCGACTCTGGACCCGGGTCCGCTCGATCGAGACGGTCAGGGGGGAGGAGTCGGAGAAGTCGTCGGCCCTCAGCAGGCAGGGGGCCCGGACCGTGCAGTCCCGGATCCGGAGCACCCGGGCCCCGTCGTCCGAGGGGTCGGGGGCCAGGTCGACCCGGATCGCGGCGGAGGTCTCGGGGTCGCCCGACCGGGCCCCGATGAGCATGCAGTGCTCCAGCTCGGCCTCGAAGCCGGCGAAGGCGGAGAGGTCGAGCGCGGGGGAGAATCCCTCGAACCAGCACCCCGAGGCGGCCAGGCCCGGGCCGTCCGTGACGACCGCCCGGGCCCCGGGGGCCGGGCCGGAGACGCGGAAGGCGCAACGGCTCAGCTCCAGCAGGCCGCTGGAATCGATGAGCGGGGCGGGCGAGGCGAACCCCCCGGGCGCCTCGACCCGGATCGACAGCCCCTCCAGGCGGAGCCGGGCCCGGGGGCGGACCCGGATGAAGGGCCGGGAGCCGGCGACGACCGGGACCAGTTCGGGCCGGGCCCCCGGGGCGGCGGCGATCGTCACGGCCCCCCGGGCGATCTCCAACGACCCGGATCGCACCAGCCGGGCCGGGCCCGAGCCCCCTAACTCGATCCGCCCCCCGCCCCCGGAGGCCAGCCCCAGGGCCTCGTCCAGGTCGTCGGCCCCGACCGAGGAGCCGTCGGGGAGGACGACCCGGATCGTCAGGGTGCCCGGGTCGGCGGGGGGCGTCGGGTCGGCGTCGGCGGTCTCGGGCCGATCCCCGGGGCCGGGGGGCCCGAGGACCAGGAGCAGGACGAGGAGGATCGAGGCCAGCGCGCCGATCGCCACCAGCAGCGAGGCCAGCGCCCCGACCTCCCGCACCCGACGGGCGGCCCGGTCGAACAGGCCGCCGGCGGGGCGTCGCGCCTCGAGCATCGCGATCAGGTCGAAGACCTCCTCGGTAGCGCGGTCCTCGGCCGAGAACGAGGACGAGGACGAGGACGAGGACGAGGACGAGGCCGAGGCCGAGGCCGAGGACGAGACAGAAGCCGAGGAGCCGGGGGCCGGGGCCGGGGCGATCGACTCGAAGGAGGCCGAGGCGGTGGAGGCGAATTCCGGGTGGGGATACGGCCCGGGGATGCCGCCGACGAAGGGGTCCAGCGCCTCGACGACGGCCGAGGGGGTGGGGTAGCGGTCCTCGGGATCCTTGCGGATCATCCTCAGGATCACCGCCTCCAGGCCGATCGGCAGGTCCGGGGCGAGGGACCGGGGGGGCGGGGGCTCCTCCGACAGGTGGGCCAGCAGCTTCTCCGGCAGGGTCGGCCGGTCGAAGGGGACCGTGCCGGTGACCATCTGGTAGAGGGTGCAGCCCAGGGAGTAGATGTCGCTCCGGGAGTCGATCTTGCGGGAATGCCGGGCCTGCTCGGGGGCCATGTAGTCGAAGGTGCCGACGGTGGTGCCGTCGACGGTGAGCGCGACGTGGTCGCCGGAGTCGACGGCCAGGCCGAGGTCGGCGAGCTTGGCGACCCCGTCGGGGGTGACCAGGATGTTCCAGGGGTTGACGTCCCGGTGGACCAGGCCCTTGAGGTGCAGGTGGCCCAGGCCCAGGGCGACCTGGCGGGCCAGCCGGCTCGCCGTGCTCGGCGGCATCGGCCCGAACTCCGAGAGCAGCCGGCCGAGCGGGGCCCCCTCGATGTACTCCATGACGAGGAAGGGGATGCCCCGGAACTCGCCGTCGTCGTAGAGCCGCACGAGGTTGTCGTGCTGCAGCCCGGCGCCGACGACCGCCTCGCGGCGGAACCGGGCGACGGCGGTCGGGTTCTGCCGGGCCCGGGAGGAGAGCAGCTTCAGGGCGACCTTCCGGCCGAGCCGGCGGTCCCGGGCGAGGTAGACGCGGCCCATGCCCCCCTGCCCCAGCAGGTCGAGCAGGGCATATCGGCCGATGAAGAAGCCGATCGGGCGGCCGGAGAGCAGCTGGGCCGCCTGCCAACGGGTGAGCCGGCCGTTCTCGACCGCCCGGCGCGCCAGCCGCTGGTCGATCGCCTCGGGGGTCCGGCGCCCGGGGGGGATCGCCTCCCAGCAGGCGAGCAGGGCCTTCTCGTCGATCAGGCCGGAGTTCAAGGCGTCGCGCCAGAACCGGGAGTCCCGGGGATTGGTCATGGGGCCGCCTCCGATGCGTCGACCCGGGCCGCGTTCCCGCCCCTTCGCCCCCCCGCCGCCGGCGGGGGGGCGGGCCGGGTGGGCCTCACGGGGCCTCCCCCCGGTTGATCCGAAGCACGGACTCGACCTGATCCTCCCAGAATTCGGGCAGGCGGTCGAAGCCGCTCCCGCAAACATACACCAGGTCGATGCCCCTCCGGTCGGCGAGGTGCAGGTAGTCCCGCATCCGCTCCGGGGCGTCGACCTGGTGCGGCAGGGCGGCGAACCGGACGCCCGAGGCCCGGTCGGCCCAGCCGGGGAGCTGGAAGCGGTCGAAGCCGGAGACCCCCTCGTAGATGACGATCACGTCGCTGACCCGGGGGTCGGCGTAGCCCTCGTCGCAGGTGGTGCCCGGGTTGGTGACGACCAGGGCGTCGTCGATCGCCCCACGGACGTGGGAGGCCAGGGCGGCGTAGTGGTCGACGAAGGCCGCCTGGTTCGCCTGGGCGTCGAGGAAAATGCCCCGGATCCCCGGGTAGAAGTCGACCCAGCGGTCGACCTCCTCCCGGACCTCGGCCGCCGGCCTCTGGCCGTATTTGGTGAAGACGTAGCCGACCACCGTGACGCCGCTCCGGGCCGCCCGGTCGATGATGGCGACGTATTCGGGGTCGGGCCGCTCGCCGACGCCGCTGGCGGGGTTGGCGACCGCGACGATCGGCACCCGGGAGGCGGCCTCGAAGAGGCGCTCCCATTCCACCAGCCCCGGCCCGGCGGGGTAGAAATAGGCCGGGACGAGCAGCTGAAGCCTGGCCTCAACCGATCCCTCGACCTGCCCCCCCGCCGCCGCGACGGCCGGCCCGCGGTCTAGCCCCCCGGGGGACGGGGACGGCGCCGGCGGCGGGGCCCCGATCGTCGGGGACCTGGGGGAGGCCCCGGCCGTGCCGCCTCCCCCGGGGGCCGGGGTGGAGGAGATCCCGGTCACCGGGGGAGGCGGCCCCCCGTCCTCCGTCGAGCCCGGGAAGAGCCCGGCGGCCCAGCAGGCCGCCAGGCCGACGGCCAGCAGCCCGATCCCCCCCAGCGCCACCGGCACTCGAGACTTCGACTTTGACTTCGGTTTCGTCCCCGACCCCGACGCGGGCGCGGGGGCGGGCGCCGGGGCCGGATTCGCCGCCCCGGCCGGGGTCGGCGGGGTGGCCCCGGCCGGTCGGGAGGGGTCCTGCCGGGCGTCGTCGAACCACCAGGGCGGCGGCGACGGCTTGCCCCCGGCGCCGGCGTCGGCGCCCGCCGCCGGCGCCGTCGGGACCACCAGCGCGGCCTGGCAGGCCGGGCACTTGGTCCGCTTGCCGGCGTACTCGTCCTGGACGACGTAGGTCTTCCCGCAGGGGCAATCCAACCGGATCATGCCTAGCTCCCGGCATCGTCGAGGTTGCCCCGCGTCACTTATCAAAGGCGATGCCCGGCTCGAAGGCACCCGGGCAACGCAGGGCGGGCGGGGCGGGCCGCCTCGGACTCCTCACCGGGCCATCGCCGGGGAGGGGTGACGATCCTCGCCCCGGGGCCGGGGCCCCGCCGCCGCTCGTCGGGCCGGGATCGGGATCAGGCGGGGAGCCCGGGGCGCCTCCGGACGAGCCGGGCCGCACCGATCGCCAGCGCCCCGACCGCCAGGAGCCCGGCGGTCCCGGGCTCGGGGATCGCCTGGATTCGGATGTTATCAAACTGGTGCAGGCCCTGCGAGAGGATCGGCTGGCCCCAACGCAATGCCACCAGATCCGAGAAGTCCGACGAGAACGCGAAGGTCTGGAACTCCGCCACCCCCACGGGGGTCGTCACGGTGAAGCTCTGCATCACCTCCGCACCCCCCACCTTGACCCCGGTGAAGGTCACCGTCGGGGCCGGGTCGAACGCGAAGTTCCTCGCCAGGTCGATCGATTCCAGGGCAAACGGCGTGCCGGCGTCGTTGGTCAGCTCCAGGATGTTGAACGGGGCGTTGTCCGGCGCGAAGGTGCTCGCCGCCTGCGACCCGGCATAGAAGATCGAATTCTCCCCGTAGAAGACCAGGCCCGACGAGAACCCGGTCGGTGGGTTCGTCGCGGTCAGGGTGTAGCCGTCTTCCTGGTATGGCGAGAAGGTGGTCAGCTCGGTGTCGCCGGGGATGTCGACGTCGTCGAAGTCGATGACGGTCTCGGCGGCGGCCGGGGTCGCCAGCCCGGCGAGGGAGAGGCCGAGGGCGAGGGCGAGGATCGAGGGGTGGGCGGCTGACATCTTCATCCTATCTCCTGGAGGGCGCGTTACTTAATAATGCCGATCATACACTGATCGGTTACTCTGTCTTACCGCCAGGGGCAGCCGAGGTGCAAGGGATTGACTGCCAGGACGTTCAGAAAATGAAGCGGGAGTGATGCCCCGGGCCGGGCCAATCCCGGGCCGCCCTCACGGCCCGGCGGCCTTGCCCGGGGGCAGCCCGAGCAGCTCCTCGACCGCCCGGCCGAGGTCGGGGGATCGCATCAGCGATTCTCCGACCAGGATCGCGTCCACCCCGGCCGCCTCCAGCCGCTCCACGTCGGGGCGGCCCCGGATGCCGCTCTCGCTGACGAGCAATACCCCCTCGGGTACCCTGGGGCGGAGGCGGAAGGTGTGCTCCAGGTCGGTCACCATCCGGGAGAGGTCCCGGTTGTTGATCCCGACCAGGTCCGCCCCGACGGCCAGCACCCGGTCGAGGTTCGCCTCCTCGTACAGCTCGACCAGGGCCGACATCCCCAGCGACCGGGCCCGGGCCAGCAGCGCCGAGAGCCGGTCGTCGTCCAGGATCTCGGCGATCAACAGCACGGCGTCGGCCCCGGCCATCCGGGCCTCGACGACCTGGTATTCGTCGATCAGGAAGTCCTTGCGGAGGATCGGGATCGCCACCGACGCCCGGACCCGGGCGAGGTAGGACAGGTGCCCCTGGAAGTACGGCACGTCGGTGAGGACGCTGAGGCAGTCGGCCCCGTGGGCCTGGTAGGCCCGGGCGACGGCGACCGGGTCGAAGTCGGCCCGGATGACGCCGGCCGAGGGGCTGGCCTTCTTCACCTCGGCGATCAGCCGGATCGGCCCCGGCCCCCCCAGCGCCGCCCGGAAGTCCCGCACCGGCGGGGCCTCGGCCGCCCGGGCCTCCAGCTCCTCGATCGGCATCCGCTTCTTCGCCTCGGCCACCTCCCGGCACTTGGTGGCGACGATCTCGTCGAGGATCGAGTTCGGCAAGGCTGGATTCCCCGGGTGGCTTCAGCATGAGCGGCCGACACCATCCCCCCCACGGCTCATGGATCGCGCCAGACCGCCCCGTTCCCATTGAGTCCGTCGCGTGGGATGGCCCCCCGCCCTGGCGGGAAGGACGGATCATACCATGACCCGGTCCCGTCTCGGATAGGCCGAACCAGGCCCATCCGGGCGATCGATCCCCCCCATCCCGAGGCGGCCGGCGGTCGTCCCGGGCGGGCACTCGACGGCCCGCCGGGCGAAGGAGGCCGCCATCATCCGGGCTCGCTCAGCTCGCCTTCCCCGGTTTCGGCTTGATGAACAGGACCTCTGCCCGCTCGATCCACCCCTTCCGCAGGTCCATCCGGAACCAGCCGTCGCTGTTCTTCGGCTGGAAGCGGGCGGGAGACCGGGGGCCGAACTCGGCCAGGTCGTACTCGACCCAGGTCCGTCCGAGATCGGGGGAGAAGGCGATGCCCGTCTTGAAGGTCGACGCCGGCGCGCAGTGCCCGGCCAGGATCACGCCGTCCTGGATGATCATGTTCCCCATCTCGAACTCCGCGTCGAAGAGCCGGGTATGCTTCGACGGGTCGGCCAGGTCGGCCGGGTCGCACCGGAAGATCCCCCGGTCATACGCCTCGTCGGGCCGCTTCGGCCCGTTGGCGTCGGCCGCCCAGTAGAGCTGCCCGTCGACGAAGTTGATGCCGCCCGACTTGTACCGGGAATTGGCGTCCACCGAGACCAGCACCGTCCAGTCCCATCGGTCGGCAGGGGCGTCATAGACCCCTCGCAGCCAGTGGCATTCGTTCCCGTGCCCCCGGTCGATGTCCCCCGTGCAGGCGTAGAACGCCCGATCGGCCGGGTTGTAGGTCACCCCGTGCACATGTCGGCAGATGACGGGATTGTCCGGATTGCCGAGGAACGACTCGGGCGAGGTCCCCTCCTCCTGGAAGTGCGGGTTCCTGCCGAACGAGTAGGCGAGCTTGACCGTCTCCCCGCCGTCCGTGGAGTAGTAGATGTTCACGGGCACCGGCCCGCCGAGTACGTTGCAGTAGTTGCCCCAGACGAGCATCTCCCGGCCGTCGATCTCCCAGGTGTGGACGCCGTCGAGCGGGTGGAAGTACCAGCCGGGCTGGTCGGGATCCCGGGCGGCATGCGGCCGGTAGTCGCCCCCGTCCCGATCCTTGACGACGAGCTCGCGATGCGTCTCGAGGTCGTCGGTGCTCAGGAACAGCCGCTCTCGCGTGGCGAAGAGGATGTTCCCGTTCTCGAGCAGGCAGCTGAACGTGATGTTGGCGGCGTCCGGGAAGGCCGCGTCGTGGGCCCAGGTCCGACCGTTGTCCTCGGACAGGTAGATCCTGGCGTCGTCGAATCCGAACGCCTTGTGGTCGCGCTGGGAGTCGAGGTAGGGGCCCTCCGGGGCGCCTCGATACCAGAAATGTTCCGTCTCCCGGATCTCGGGGCCGGCGTCGGGGACGGCGAGGACGCCGGCGTTCGCCAGGCGGCCGGCCGCCGCCGCGGCGGCGAGGGTGCCCACGAACTGGCGTCGATTCAAGCTTGATTGCGGGTTCATCATTCACCGTCCCGTTTCTTGGTGCTGCCGAAGGGCCCGCCGGGCAGCTCGCCGCAGGCCTGCAAGGCGAGGATGTCGAAGGCGCTGCCCGCGTTGGAGATGCGGTTGCCGCAGTCCCGGACCGGGGAGCGGGTGAACCACTTGCCGCTCTCCCGCTGATTGGCCATCACCCAGGAGATGCCCCGGGCCAGCCTCGGGTCGTCCGCCGGGACGCCCAGCTCCCGGGCGACCACGATCACGAAGCCGGTCGCGTAGCCGTCGCTGGTCGCGGTGTCCAGCGGCCGATCGTCCTCGACCTCGAGCCCCTTCCAGTCGGTGAGCAAGCCCGCCGTGGACCAGCCGCCGTCGTCCAGTTGCCGGGCCAGCAGCTCGGCCAGCGTCTGCTCGCGCCGCTCCGGCGTGGTGATCCCGTCGACCCGCACCGAACACCAGGCGAGCATGGCGCGATGATGCAGCGACTTGGGCGGATTGGCCTCGAAGTACGTGCGCACCTTCTCGAGGCCCGAGCGGGCCCGGGGCGTCTCGGCGTAGCCGCCGGGGGCGACGCCGACGGCGAGCGCGGCGACCGTGACGCCGTAATGGTCGTCGATCTCCAGCGGCGCGTAGTCGCAATGGGGCCAGTTCCAGCCGCCGTCCTCGCGCTGGACGGTCCACATGAGGTCGAGCACCTGGCGGGCCTCGTCGCTCAGCGTGCCCGACGACTGCGCGTCGTTGAGCGTCAATCCGGCCCCGACGACGACCGGCCAGAAGCCCTGGGCCTCCGTCGGCGTCCTCGACTGCCAGCGGACCCGGGGGTAATCCTCGTAGAAGCGTCGGACCTCTCCCGAGTCCGGCTGGACCTCGGCCAGCGCCGGGCGGGCGGCCAGGTAGAACAGGTTCGAGTGGCAGGTGGCGCACGTCTTGGTCTTCTGCCAGTTCAAGGCCGAGCGATCGAGGTACGTCGCGGCCTGTTCCGCCGAGAACCGGCCGATTCCGGGTTCGTCGGCGCTGATGATCGGCAGGCCTTCCTCGACGTCATCCAGGGTGATCGGCTGCTGCGCCGTCACCGGGGCGGGCAGACCCGAGACGAGCAGCAGCAGGGTGCCGACGAGCGTCGATTTCCGCGTCATTCGCAGGTCCTCCTCGTGTGGGGCCGGGATTCCCCGGATGGGCGCCGACCGGGCCTGCCAGACGCATCGGTCCCGCCTCGGATCCGGCCATCGTCGTCAGAGCCGCTCGAGCCATTTCTCCGACGGCAGGACCTCGCTCAGCAGCATCTGCTGGGCGCAGAGGATCGAGCGGTGGAGCTCCTCGGCGGTCACCTCGCCGGCGGAATTCGAGAGCGGCAGGGTGCCGGTGGCGTCGCTGAGGAACTCGACGGTGAAGCCCCGGTGGACGGCCTGCCTCGCGGTGGTGTCGCAGCACATGTGTGTCATGTAGCCGGCGATGGTGACGGTGTCGATCCCGCGCTCCCGGAGCCAGGCCTCCAGCGGCGTGTCCGTGAAGCTGCCCGGCAGGGTCTTCTCGACCAGGAGGTCCCGGGGCCGCCCGGCGACCTCGGGGTGCAGCTCCCAGCCCTCGCTGCCCCGCTTGAAGAAGGGCGCGTCGGGGCCGGGGACGTGGTGCCGGACGACGACCGTGGGGACCTTGCCCGTCGAGGCGTCCATCACCCCGAGGATCCGGTCGAGGTGCCCGGCCGGGTGGGTGATCGGCAGGGCTCCGGTGAAATACTCGTTCTGCACGTCGATCACGAGCAAGGCACGGGGCATGGCACGCATTCCTGGCCGGGGGTCCTCCCGTCGGGGGACGGCCGACGGTCGGGGTCCCATCCTACCACCTCCGCCCCCGATGATCCCGATCGCCCCCCGCCCGCCCCGAAATCCGCCCGCCTTGCCCTTGACGTTGACGACAGCCGTCGTAAAAATTTGCGTATTGACGACAGCCGCCGTAAAACGGGGGAGGACTGAGGGATGGCCGAGCCGATCCCGTCGCTGGGGGAGCTGGAGGTGGTGGTCTTGCGGCTGGTCTGGAGGGAGCAGCCGTGCTCGGAGCGCCGGGTCACGGACCTGGTGCGGGAGGATCGTCCGGTGGCCCGGACGACGGTCCTGAAGACGATCCAGCGGCTGGAGGAGAAGGGGCTGCTGGTCCGGGAAGCAGGCGAGGGACGGGGGCCGATCCGGTACCGGGCGGCGATGGAGGAGCGTCGGGTGCTCCCGGCGCTGGTCCGTCGGTTCGTCGACCGGATGCTGGGGGGCTCGGCGGCCCCGTTGGCGGCCTACCTGGCCGAGTCCGACGGCGCCGGGCTCTCCCCCGAGGACCTGGAGGCCCTCCGCCAGATCGCCCGCAAGATCGGCGAGGCCCCGAAGCCGGAGGACGGGCCATGATCCCGGCCGACGTCCCGGGCATCGAGGCCCTCGACCGCCTGGCCGGGTCCTGGGCGGGGCTGGCCTGGGCGGTCCTCTGGCAGTCGACGCTGCTGGTCGGGGCCTTCACGCTCGTCTCCCGGGCCTTGCGGCGGTCGTCGCCGGGCCTGCGCTACTGGCTCTGGCAGGTGGCGGCCGTCAAGCTGCTGCTGATGCCGATCTGGAGCGTCTCGGTCTCCCTGCCGGCGACGGCCGCCGGGGACGACGGCCCGGGACCTGCTCGGGGGGCGATCGATCGGCCCGGCCGTTCGTTCGAGGGGCCGACGACGGGCCCGGCCCCGTTCCCGATCTCGGTCGAGGAGGGCGACCAGGCCCCGATCGATTCGGCGAGAGGATGGCCGAGGCTCGGGGAGGTCGGCTGGCGGACCTGGCTGATGCTCGGCTGGGGCCTCGCGGTCGCCTTCCAGGGTTCGAGGATCGTCCGGCAGCGCCGTCGGCTGGACCTCCTGCTGGGCCGGGCGCGCCTTGCCGACGACCCGGGCCTGGTCGCCCTGGCGGCGCGCCTCTCCGATCGGGTCGGGCTGCGTCGACCGCCCCGGGTCCTGGTCGTCGACGGCATCGATTCCCCCTTCGTCTGCGGCCTCGCCCGGCCGACGCTGGTGATGCCCGACGGGCTGCCCGAGCTGCTCGACCCCGGGGCCTTGCGCTCGGTCCTGCTGCACGAGCTGGCCCACCTCCGGCGCCGGGACCTGCTCTGGGACTGGATCCCGACCCTTGCCCGGGTCCTCTTCCCGATGCTGCCGGCGGCGCTGGTCGTCTCGGCCCGGATCCGGCTGGAGCGGGAGCTGGCCTGCGACCAGGTCGCCATGGTCCTCGGCGGCCAGGACGCGGCCGGATATGCCTCGACCCTGGTCGCCGTGGTCGGCCGGTCGTCGGCCCCCCCTGCCCCTCGGTCGTCGGCCAGGGCCCCGATCGACGTTCCCACCATCCCCTGATCCTCCTGCTGAGGAGTCCCCGCCATGCTCGACCGATTCGGCCCCTGGTCCTCCGCCCTGGGGGACGGGCACTCGCAACGGCTCAGCACGTTCTGGAGGCGACGAATGTTGATGCTGGCACCGACCCGATCGGCCCCGACCGCACCCTCCCGGCGAGACTGGCTGGCGCTGGGCGTCTCCTGCGTCGCCGCCGCCGCCCTGCCGACGCTGCTGCTGGCCACGCCCGAACCGCCCGCCGCGTCCCAGGACGACGGCCCCGGCACGATCTACGTCCAGGCCATCGCCCAGGTCGACTCCGACGCCTTCAGAGTCCAGATCGCCGGCGTCTACGCGATCGACCCCGAGGCCGAGACCCGGGAACGTGTCACCGACCTCTATGGCAGCGTCCGGGCCTCCCGGGATGGCCGGATGCTGGCCCTCTCTCGGTCCGGATGGTCCGGCAAGGATTTGGCCACGGAGATCGACAACCCGGGCGTCTGGATCCTCGACGCCGAGGGGGAGGGGGAGCCTCGGCGGCTCTCCAAGTTTGGCGGGGTCATGTCCTGGTCGCCCGACGGCTCGGAGCTGATCGTCAGCAAGTGGCGTCCCGAGTCCTCGGACGATGGGCCTCGGCGTGAAGCCTGGCGATTCGAGGTCGACGGCTCGGATGCCACCAAGCTGCCGATCCCCGAGACCGAAGAGGTCAACGACTGGTCCCTCGACGGCAAATGGCTGGTGACCGTCTCCGACCGTGACCATCCCGACAGCACGGGATATCAACTCTACCTGATGCGGCCCGACGGCACGGAACAGCGCCGGCTCACCGAGGGCAACGGCCTGAACGTCTACCCCCGATTCTCCCCCGACGGCCGCCAGATTGCCTACCTGCACTCCGAAGGCGGGGAGGCCAGCATCTGGGTCATTGACGTCGACGGCTCCGACCGCCGCCAGGTGTTCCGGGAGCAGGGCGACGACGCGCCGGGGCAACTCTGCTGGTCGCCCGACGGCCGTTCGCTCGCCGTCGCGATGCATACCTGGTCCCGGGACGAGGACGGCCAGAAGTACATCGGCGTCACCGAAGACGCCAACTACCGGGTCGCGATTATCGACCTCGAGGCGGGCGGGATTCGCACGCTCGACCTGCCCCCCACCTCCTGGCTCGGCGGCCCCGACTGGCGATGATCGGCACGGCCGGGCGGCCCCATTATCGGGACGGCGACCGTCGCCCGAGACGCGACGGCCCTCCCGAGGGGGGCCGGGGCCGGCCCCGCAACCGTCCTGGACGATTCCGCCGATCCGTGCTAGCTTCCGCGACCGGCCCGGAATCGACCCCTCGGACACGGACGTCCCCGCCATGAGTAGCCTCGCCGCGCCGACCGAGATCCGATCGCTGCCGATCGACGCGATCCGCCCGAACCGCCTCAGCCTGGAGCTCTACGGCGACCCCGACGCGGAGATCCGGGCCGACGGCCTGCTCGACAGCGTCCGGGAACGCGGCATCCTCGTCCCCCTGGTCGCCTCCCCCGAGGGCGACGGCTTCGAGCTGCTCTCCGGCCACCGCCGGCTGTCCTGCGCCCGGGCACTGGGACTGGAGTCGGTCCCCTGCGAGGTCCGGGACCTCCCCCGGGGGGCCGCCCGACGCCGGGCGGTGCTCGACTACAACCGTCAGCGCCGCAAGACCTTCAGCCAGCTCATGCGCGAGGCCGACGCCCTGGAAGCCCTGCTCTCCCCCGCCGCCCGGGAGCGTCGGGCCGCCAACCTCCGGGGGTCGGAGTCGGGGGACGACCGCGCCGATCGTCGGGATTCCGACGGTCGGCGCGGCCGCACCGACGAGGCGATCGCCCGGGCCCTGGGCCTCGGCGGCAAGGACCTCTACCGCCAGGCCCGGGCCGTCTGGAAGGCGGCGCGGGCCGGCGACCCCCGGGCGAAAAGCGGCGTCTCCCAGCTCGACCAGGGCACCAAGTCGGTGCACGCCGCCTACAAGGACCTCCGCCGCCGGGACCGCCTGACCACGGGGTTCCGCCCGACGCCCTACGACGTCTGGGCCTTCCGCCGGGATCCCTCCTACGGCGTCCCTCACCCCGGCTCGATCCCGGCCGGGATCGTCGCCCACGCGCTGCACTACTTCACCGGCCCCGGGACCCTGGTCGTCGACCCGATGGCCGGGGGCGGCACGACGGTCGACGTCTGCGAGGCGATGGGCCGCCGCTGCCTCGCGTACGACCTCGATCCTGTACGCCCGGAAATCCGCCAGTCCGACGTAAGACATGGGTTTCCGCCCGAAGCTCGCGGATGCGACCTGATCTTCTGCGACCCCCCCTACCATACCATGCTCTCCGGCCCCTACGCCGCCTTCGGCGTCGAGCCCGAGCCGCTGACCGGCTGGGTCGGCTTCCTGAGGAAACTCTGCCGGGACGCCTTCGAGACGCTCCGCCCCGGCGGCCACGTCGCGCTGCTGCTGGCGAACCAGACCGAGAAGGACCTGCCCGCCGGGTTCGGCTACGTCGACCACGCCTTTTTCGGCTACGCCGCCCTGGCCGAGGCCGGCTTCCTCCCCGTCCGCCGGATCAGCTGCCCGATGGACGGCTCCTACCTGCCCCAGCACGTCCAGCGGGCCCGGGCCGAGGGACGCCTCCTCGGCCAGGTCCGCGACCTGCTCGTGATGCGCAAACCCTGATCAAATCTCGGCTTACTTGCGGCGAGCTATGCGAGCGGCTCCCCCCCCGCCAGCTCGTACACCTTCCCCCTCACGAAGGGGTTCGACAGCGTGGGGTTCCGCCGGACGATGGGACCCGGGAGCTCTTCGACCGCCCGATCGACCAGGCGCTGCAGCTCCTCCGGGTGCAGGCGTTCGATCAGCAGGCCGATCGCCTCTTCCTCGGCCTCGCGTTGCTCGTCCCGGCGGTCCCGGTCCCTCCTGGCGGCCGCCGAGCGGAGGTGCTCCTCCAGTTGCCTTCGCCGAAGTTCCAGCTTCGACGCCACTTGCGGCAAGAGCTCGTACCCGTCTTCGAGTCCCGCCCGGATGTAGCCGGGGCCGTTCTGCAGCTTCCCCTGGCTCTGCAGGAACAGGGCGTTGAGCAGGACCTTGGCCACGTCCTGCGGCTCCTTCTGGATCGCCAGCCGCTGTGCCAGTTTCTTGGGCAGCCCCTGCTCAGTCAACAGTTCCTGGAGATCGACAGCAACAAGCAACTTCCCCTCGGCCGTGATCCGGAACGGGGTGCCGGCGATCGGGATGCTCGTGTTGTCGTCTTCTCCTCTCGTTCCTGGATCTTGTTCGGGCCCACCCGCTCGGCCGCCCCGGCCGAACTCCCGGGCCGCGTCCCCTGAGGATTCCGGGACACCCTCATCCCCGTCTTCTAAAGAAAATGGGCCGCTTCGCAGGGGCCCCTCTAAAGGTTCTGGGACGGCAATCCTCGGATTTCGGGCCACCTTGGGCCCCTTCCGGCTCGGCCGGTCGGGGGCGTTCCGGATGATCTTGTAGGCAGTCGCCTTGCCCGGCGATTTGCTGGCGGCGAGGAAGCCCGCTTTCGTGAGCTCGGCGATGGCGTCCAGGACGGTCTGTCGGCTCATTCCGCCTTGTTTGGCGATCGTTCTGATGCTCGGATAGGCCCATCCGGTGCCGAAATCGGAATAGAGGCCGATGACCAGGTAGACCTTGATCGCCGAGCCGCCGAGCGATCGGAACGCCTCGGAGCGGAGCAGGTCGTGCTCGACTCGGAAGAAAAACCAGTCCATGGCCTTCGGTCGCCCTTCCTGGGGACGCGAGCGGTCGTCGTCGAGGGCCCGGGCCGTGACCCGGCCCGGCCTGCCTGGTCCGGGGACGCCGTCAGAGCGGGTCGGATTCCGAGTCCGATTCCGGATCCGGCGGGTCGGGGACGTAATAGGTCGTCACCCGGCCGCGTTGCCGGGTCGTCGAGACGACCAGGCCGAGGTGCTCCAGCCGGCTGAGGCTCTGGATCACCGTCGGGCACGAGAGCGCCGTGCGGTCCATCAACTGGCTGAGGCTCATCGTCACGCTGCGATCCGGCCTCCCGCCGCAGGCGGCGACCATCACCAGGTAGACCTTGATCGCCTCCCCCTTGATCCGGCCCAGGTAGCCGCGATCGAAGAGGACGCTCCTGAGCCAGTCCGTCTGCGTTGACATGGCGACGGGCACGTCCGGACCCCTCCCTGGGCCTTCTGTCCGCGACCCGGCCCCGGCCGGGCCGCCCGATCCCGGAGATCCTCCTCCCCGCGCCCGGCATCCCGGTCGACCCCGCCGGCTCCGCCCGGCGTCGTCGTCCGGGGTCGATCCCCCGGGCCTCGGGGGGCCGCAATGCACCGCTCGGCTCGCGGCCCCGTCCCCCCTCTATCGACCGTCCCGGGGGCAGGCCGCCGGTCCTTTCTCCGATTTCTCCGCCAGGGTGTTGACCCGGCGCGATTCTCCGGTAGGATGGCTCTTGCCGCTGGTGAGAAACACCTGACGCGGGACGCCGAACTCGGTGGCCCGTCCTCACCAAAGCGAGGCACCCCCAACGCCGCGTCCGGAAGTATCCCATCGCCGTCCTTGTACGGCCATCGGGTCCTCCAACGTGGCGATTGCATCCTCCCGGACTGGCCCGTCGGCAACGTCGGGCAATTTCCGAGGGAGATCGAGGTCGTGACCTTGCCCCATCGGCGGCATCTTTGGCAATCCGGTCGATCGCCCGATTGAATCAAACGCAATCGGCCCTCCACTGAGCGTCGCGGCACCGGCAACGGGGCCGCGGCGGGCGGGGGGGCCGGCCCGCCGGTCGCCGGGAGGCGACGGCGGCGGGAGGCGTGTGTGAGCCGAGCGCTGTTCAGTTTCGGCGAGGATCATCAGCCGTCGGGCCCCGACCTCGGTCGGGGCCCATGGCCGGCCGATGGTGGCGTCCAGGTCCGCCGGCGTGCCCGCGAGGGGGGTCGGCGACGGAGACGGCATCAGGGCCGCCCGCCGCGAAGGCGATCGCGAGGCTCCGGCCGAGCGGTCGCGGGCGGGACGCAGAGACGAGTCGGCAGGCGTCGAGGGGGCCCTTCGCGGGGCGTCCTCAACTGGGGCCTGCCGGCGAGGGAATTCGACCACTCGAACTCGTTCGGGAGTCGGCGGCGGGTCGCTTCGGCGGCGTGCCGCACTTTTCGAAGGGTTTGATCCTGGCTCAGAATGAACGTTGGCGGCGTGGATTAGGCATGCAAGTCGGACGCCCCTCGGGGGCGTGGCGAAAGGGTGAGTAAGGCGACGGCAACCAACCCCGCGGAGGGGGACAGCCACGGGAAACTGTGGGTAATCCCCCATGACGCCGCGATGATGGCCTCATCATCCGGCCAAAGGTGCGAGTCCGCCGCGGGACGGGCCGTCGTGGTATCAGGTCGTTGGTGGGGTAATGGCCCACCAAGCCGATGACGCCTAGCGGGCGTGCGAGCGTGGCCCGCCACACTGGGACTGAGACACTGCCCAGACACCTACGGGTGGCTGCAGTCGAGAATCTTCGGCAATGGTCGACAGACTGACCGAGCGACGCCGCGTGGAGGACGAAGGCCTTCGGGTTGTAAACTCCTGTCGAGGGGGAACAAGGTGCCGCGAAGAGCGGCGCTTGAGTGATCCCTGGAGGAAGCACGGGCTAAGTTCGTGCCAGCAGCCGCGGTAAGACGAACCGTGCGAACGTTATTCGGAATCACTGGGCTTAAAGCGCGTGTAGGCGGATGGCCGCGTCGGTCGCTGAAAGCCCCCGGCTCAACCGGGGGTGTGGCGCCGAAACGGGTCGTCTGGAGGGGCGTAGGGGGAGCTGGAACTCACGGTGGAGCGGTGATATGCGTTGAGATCGTGAGGAACGCCCGCGGCGAAAGCGAGCTCCTGGACGCCTGCTGACGCTGAGACGCGAAAGCCAGGGGAGCGAACGGGATTAGATACCCCGGTAGTCCTGGCCGTAAACGATGGGCACTGGGTAGGGGGCTCGCCGATGGGCCCCCTGCCGCAGCGAAAGCGTGAAGTGCCCCGCCTGGGAAGTATGGCCGCAAGGCTGAAACTCAAAGGAATTGACGGGGGCTCACACAAGCGGTGGAGCATGTGGCTTAATTCGAGGCTACGCGAAGAACCTTATCCCGGGCTTGACATGCGCGGATTAGCGTCGTGAAAGCGGCGTGACGCCTTCGGGTGGAACGTGCACAGGTGCTGCATGGCTGTCGTCAGCTCGTGCCGTGAGGTGTTGGGTTAAGTCCCGTAACGAGCGAAACCCCTGCGACCAGTTGCCATCATTAAGTTGGGGACTCTGGTCGGACCGCCGGCGTCAAGCCGGAGGAAGGCGGGGACGACGTCAAGTCATCATGGCCCTTATGCCCGGGGCTGCACACGTGCTACAATGGGCCGGACAGAGCGTCGCCACCGCGCAAGCGGGAGCCAATCGCAGAAACCGGCCCTCAGTTCGGATTGTGGGCTGCAACCCGCCCACATGAAGCTGGAATCGCTAGTAATCGCGGATCAGCAGTGCCGCGGTGAATGGGTTCCTGAGCCTTGTACACACCGCCCGTCAAGCCACCAAAGCGGGGGGCACCCGAAGTCGCTGAGCCCGCGAGGGCAGGCGCCGAAGGTGAAACTCGTGATGGGGACTAAGTCGTAACAAGGTAACCGTAGGGGAACCTGCGGTTGGATCACCTCCTTTCTAAGGATGACTGATTGGCCATGCGTCCGAGGGGCCCGCCCCGCGGCCATGAGCCACATCGGCCCCGCACCGGGGCGGCACCGGCCGACGCCGTCGCCGTCCCCCCACGCGGGCCCGCCACCAGGCGGACGTGATCCGCCATCGAACGGCCGCCGCATCGCCCCGGCGATGCGGCCGGCGGCCCGATGGCCCTCGCCGGCTGCACGGCATTCGGACGCACACACGCCCCGAGGCGTTGATTCGTCGCGCGATCGACCGCATTCGCCCCCCCCGCCCTGGGCGGGGGGCGCGGCCGTCTCCCCCGCGGGGACGGCCCCGCCCCCCGGCCAGGGCGTTGCGGCCCGCCTTCACGGGCGGGACGCATCGCATGGCCGCCCGGCCCGGGGCGTCAGGCCCCGGGCATTCTTTGACAATCCGGCAGGCCGCGATCGATTGCATCGATCGCGCAACAATTTGTCGCGAAGAACGCGCGAGCACCTCCACCGGGCAGCGGTTTGAAGTGCCAATCACACTTTCCGTCGCCGCCGCCCGGCGCTCGCGCACAGACCAGAACGTAGACCCTTCGGATGATCGGAAGTCGACGACGCGAGGTCGTCGGTGCGGATCGGCGTCGCCGGGAGGCGAGGGCCGAGCCGCGGGGGAGCGTGGTCACGCGGGCCCGTTGGGTCCCGCCGCTGCCTCACACGCAGCGTCGGGGCCGGGTCGGCGTGGTCAAGCCCCGAAGGGCACGGGGGGGATGCCTTGGCGTCGCCGGCAAGCTGGGCGTGGCAGGCTGCGAAAAGCTCGGGGGAGGGGCCGAACGCCCGTCGATCCCGAGGTACCCAGATGCGACCCGGGGAACTGAAACATCTCAGTACCCGGAGGAACGGAAAGCAACCGCGACTCCCTCAGTAGCGGCGAGCGAACGGGGAAGAGCCTAAACCGGCCGGGTCACCGGCCGGGGTCGTGGGGCCACTCATGGATTCGTTCCGGAGAGTGACAAAGACGGGATCCAACCGAAGCCGCCTGGAACGGCGCACCGCAGGGGGTGAAAGTCCCGTAGGTGACGGATTCCGTCCTCTCAGAGTGGTACCCGAGTAGGGTCGGGCACGTGAAACCCGGCCCGAATCGGCGGGGACCATCCCGCAAGGCTAAGTACCGGGCGACGACCGATAGTGAACCCAGTAGGGCGACCGAATGGTGGGAAGAACCCCGACGAGGGGAGGACACTGAACCTGAAACCCCGTGCCTACAAGCGGTGGGAGGGCGACGCTCATCGAGCCGCCTGACCGCGTGCCTTTTGCATAATGATCCGGCGAGTTCTGGTATCCGGCCGGTTAACCGCTTCAGGCGGGGAGCCCCAGCGAAAGCGAGTCCGAACAGGGCGCTTGTCGGGTGCCAGAGACGCGAAACCAGGTGACCTACCCATGGGCAGGTTGAAGCGCCCGTAACAGGGCGTGGAGGACCGAACCCACCAGTGTTGAAAAACTGGGGGATGACCCGTGGGGAGGAGTGAAAGTCTCATCAAACCTGGAGATAGCTCGTTCTCTCCGAAATGGCTCTAGGGCCAGCCTCGGGTGATCTCGTGCGGGGGTAGAGCGACGGAATCCGGCTGGGGCCCTCCCCGGGTACCCACCGGAACCCAACTCCGAATACCGCACGCTTACAGCCCGGGAGTCAGAACGCGGGGGAGAATCTCCGCGCTCGAGAGGGGAACAGCCCAGACCGCCGACCAAGGCCCCCAAGGCGATGCTCAGTGGCAAAGGAAGTGGGACCGCGGTGACAGCCGGGATGTTGGCTTAGAAGCAGCCACCATTTCAAAAGTGCGTAACAGCTCACCGGTCGAGCCGTCCCGCGCCGAAAATGACGGGGACTCAAGCATCGCGCCGCAGTCGCGGGTTGGAAGAAATTCCAGCAGTAGGAGAGCGTCGACGGCCGCGTCGAAGCCACACGGGCAACGGGTGGTGGAGCGCCGTCGAGTGCGTATGCCGGAACGAGTAACGATAAGGCCGGTGAGAAGCCGGCCCGCCGAAAGCACAAGGTTTCCTGGGGAAGGGCAATCCGCCCAGGGTCAGTCGGGACCTAAGGCGAGGCCGAAAGGCGTAGCCGATGGGCAGCGGGTGAATATTCCCGCACCCGGTGGTGCGGTTGATGGCGGGTGACGCCGAGGCGGAGGGGATCGGGGTGATAGACGCCCCCGTCCCGCAAGGGCGACGGCATAGCCGGAAGTCCCCGAGTCCTCGGCCGCGAAAAACCCCGTCCGGACAATCCACCGGCCCGTACCGCAAACCGACACAGGTGTGCCAGGCGAGCATCCGAAGGCGTTCGGGAGAACCCTCGTGAAGGAACTCGGCAAAATGGCCCCGTACCTTCGGTAGAAGGGGCGCTGGCGCGAGCCAGCCGCAGAGGATCGGCTCCGGCGACTGTTTACCAAAAACACAGGACTCTGCCAACTCGCAAGAGGACGTATAGAGTCTGACGCCTGCTCGGTGTCGGTAGGTTGAGGGAGGCGGTGACGCGAAAGCGGAAGCTGGCGACCGAAGCCCCGATAAACGGCGGCCGTAACTATGACGGTCCTAAGGTAGCGAAGTTCCTTGTCGGGTAAGTTCCGACCTGCATGAATGGCGTAACGACCGGAGCACTGTCTCCACGAGGGACCCGGTGAAACTGCAGTCGTGGTGAAGATACCACGTCCCCGCGGCTAGACGGAAAGACCCCGTGAACCTTTACTGCAGGTTGGCACTGGCCCGACGTCGACCCTGTGTAGCATAGCTGGGAGGCCGCGAAGCCCGGGCGCCAGCCCGGGTGGAGCCACCGGTGAAATACCAGCCTGGGTCGTCGTCGTGCCTCACCGTCACCCAACTGACGGGACACTGCTCATCGGGCAGTTTGACTGGGGCGGTCTCCTCCCAAAGAGTAACGGAGGAGCGCCATGGTCCCCTCGGCCCGGTCGGCCATCGGGCAACGCGAGCGCAAACGTACAAGGGGGCCTGACAGCGAGCCCAATCGGGCGAGCTGGGACGAAAGTCGGCGTTAGTGATCCGGCGGTGCTGGATGGAAAGGCCGTCGCTCAACGGATAAAAGGTACTCCGGGGATAACAGGCTGATCTCCCCCGAGCGTCCATAGCGGCGGGGAGGTTTGGCACCTCGATGTCGGCTCATCGCATCCTGGGGCTGGAGAAGGTCCCAAGGGTTCGGCTGTTCGCCGATGAAAGCGGTACGCGAGCTGGGTTCAGACCGTCGTGAGACAGGTCGGTCCCTATCTGCCGCGGGCGGAGGAGACTTGAGGGGATTCTCCCCTAGTACGAGAGGATTGGGGAGGACCGACCTCTGGTGTTCCGGCTGTCGCGCTAGCGGCATCGCCGGGTAGCCAGGTCGGGAACGGATAAGCGCTGAAGGCATCTAAGCGCGAAGCCGGCCCCGAGACGAGGTCTCCGGCACCACACGGTGCGAAGGCTCCTGGGAGACCACCAGGTCGATAGGCCGGGAGTGCACGGCGGGCGACCGCCGCAGCCGACCGGTCCTAAGAGCCGAGCGGCTTGACCACCCCGACCCGCCCCCGCCGCCCCACGCGGCGACCGGGCGGGCCCGGCGTGGCCCAATCGCGCAACACCCCCGCGTTTCACCGCACGACCCCGACGCGTCGACCCCGACGCATCCCGACGGGTCCGCGTCCCCTGGTCGACAGTTCTCCGCGACCTGATTGATTGTTGCGTCCCCCACCCCCCGGGTCGGGGCGGCCTGCAGGGCCCACGCGGCCGCCGCGTCTCGCAGTCGACGCGACGGCCGCCTCCCCGGCGACCACACCCGCGAGGCCACACCCGTTCCCATCCCGAACACGGCCGTTAAGCTCGCGGGGCCCATGATAGTGCTCCGGCGCGAAAGTCGGTCATCGCCGGGTCCCACACCGCGACGCCCCGCATCAACCTGCGTTGATGCGGGGTGTCCGCCGTTGCGCCCCCCGGGTCCACCGATCGAGGGCCGAGTCGGGGAGGTCAGCGGGCGAGTTCCAAGTTGGTCCGCCGGTTCCCTGGGGCAACGGTTCGGGCCCGCTCCGGGACGCCACCGGGCGTTCAAGGAGACGTGATGCCCGGTCCGGCACCCGGTCCGTTCCCGGGTTAATTGGTCGGCGCCGCGCTCCCTGGTCGTGGAAGTCGTAAACGATGGGCGGGGCCGCTTCCGTCGAGATCCCCGATGGAGGCGGTTCCGCCCGTCGTTTCCTTCCTCAACATGGGATCCGCGTTCGCCCGTCCGAGGCGGGGGAGTCGGTGCGATGGCGGGCACCCTGGTCATCAGTCTCGGATCGCGGGCTCGCCCGATCCCAGGCCCATGAGGGCGCGGGCGCCTTCGATGACGGCGTCCCACTGGAAGGCGGGGCCGGGGTCGACCTTGTTGGTCTGGACGTGGTAGTGGCCGAGGATGCCCTGGTAGGACTCCCAGTCATCCCGGGGGAGGGTGTCGGTGATGAGCGTGCCGGAGGGATCCCGGGGGTAGTCGCACTCGAGCTTCGGGAAAACGGTGCAGAGGGTGGCGGTGAGCCGGGTGAGGGAGTCGTACTGCTCGGGCGTGAGGTCGTACTGGACCAGCTCGGTGCCCCGGACGGTGCCGACGACGGGCTCGTCCCGGGAGGGGCGGAGGCTGGCGGAGAGATCTCGGACGCCGTTGGCCTCGGGGCCGCCGGGGATCGTGAGTCGGGTGCCGCCGTCGGGTCCCTCGTCGTACCAGCGGTCGAGGGCCTCGGCGTTCCCGGGGGGGTAGGCGCCCATGTTGGCGATCTCGATGCCGATGGAGCGCTGGTTGGCGATCGTGGCGTGGTAGGCGGACTCCTTCAGGTCCATCGTCTGGTAGATCGTGCCGTCGACGTCGAGCATGAAGTGGACGCTCAGGCCCCGGAGGTCGTGCAGGACCTTGAAGCAGGCTTGGCTCGTGCCGCAGACGTCGTAGTGGATGACGAACTGGTCGACCACCTCCTGCAACAGCGGGAGGCTCCAGCCGCCCCCCCGGACCTGCTCGAGCTGCTCGGGCGTCAGCCCGTTGGAGCGGAGGCCGAATCGGACCGGGGAGCGGAGCCCGGCGGCCTGGGAATCCCGCCATCCGGCCTGGTCGAGGGGGACGAACCGGCGCTCGACGCGGTAAGCGTCGTAGCCGCCGGGGTCGGTCCAGAGGACGACGGGGGCGGTCGAGTGGACGAGCTGGCCGCAGACGACGATCTCGTCCCCCCGGCGTTCGAGCCGCTCGCCGGGCCTCGGCGGGGCCGGCTCCTGGCCGGTCGCGGGCGGGCAGAGCGTCGAGGCCGTCAGCAGCAGGGCGGACAGCGAGTGAGAGGGGATCGGCCGCATCGGGGCCCGGGAGCGGCGGGGTGCGGGGGGCTGGGGATGGCTCATCGGCGTCGGCTCTCGGGGAGGCTCGTCGAGGAATCCCCCCTCGGCGATCGCCGATCGGAGGCGTGAGGGGGGGCGATCGGTCGGGCCGGCTCGGGCGCGGCCCCCGTCATTCTCCCAGGATCCCGGCCGATCGGCACCGCCGATCTCGGGGCCCCTGCCCCGAGCGAGGGGGCTCAACACTCCCGGGAAGCGGAGGAATCGGCCAGGACGTCTTCGAGGAGGGCGATGCCCCGGGTGAGTTCCTCCCTGAGGGGGCCCGAGGGGCTGAGCTCCTGGGCGGCCTCGATCAGGCGATGGGCGGTGACCAGGGCGACCCGGAGCCGCTGGACGTCGTCGCTGAGCAGGGCGGCCTGGTTCATGGCCCGGAAGGCGGCGTTGCGCTGGTCGTGGACGTCCCGCTCGGCCCGGACGATCCGGCTCACCAGCTCGGCGGCCGCGACGTTCAGGGTGGCGATGACCTCCTGCGTCCGCTGCGGGGCGACGGGCTCGGGCCCGATGGAGGCGGAGGGCTCGGGATGGCTCATCGCACAGACCTGGTTAGAAGGGTTCGGGCCCGGGACCAACGACCCGTCGCGTCGGGGAGATCCCGGCAGGGACCTCTCGGGGGCGACTCCCCGCCCTTCTACTTAAACCTTCGCCGATGAGAATGCAACCGGGGGCCGCCCGGCCTTCCGACCCGGCCGGGCGGCCCCCGCCCGATGCGGCGTCCCCGGAGCCCCGGCGGATCGGCCGGGGGTGGGGGAGCCCCGTCGTCGTCGCCCCGGGGGCGATCAGTTGGTCATCGCGACGACCCGGCCCCGGCCCTCGGCCCGGGGGGATTCGGGGCCCGGGGGGTCGGCCTGGTAGTGCCGGGTGATCAGGTCGTTCTGGATCCAGAGCAGCTTGTTGAAGGCCCGGAGCGTGGCGACCTCGGCCTCCCGGTCGAGCCCCAGGTCGAGGATCGTCGCCGTCAAGGCGTCGGAGACGAAGCCCATCAGGGCGTTCATCTGCACCAGGGGCACGTCCAGCTCGGGGTTGCCGGCGCGGGGGGTGTGCATCTTGCCGACGAAATCGAGGTAGCCGACCATCCGGGCGTCGTACGGCTGGGTGACGAGCCTGGAGAGGTACATGGCCAGGTGCTGCTTCCGGAACCGGATCATGGGATGGTCGACCCCGAGCGACCCCATGTCCCGCGGCAGCTCCCCGTCGTAGCCGTGCTGGCGGCGGAGGAAATGCCGCTTGGTCGCGTCGAGGGAGAAGAGCTTCTCGTAGACCGCGTCGACCAACCCCCGGACCCTCGTGGCCAGCGCCGCGGCCGAGGCGTGGATCGCCCGGACGTCGGCCTCGCCGAAGCCGATGAACCCGGCCAGGTAGGAGAAACGATAGCCCAGGTCCAGCTCCAGCCTCGACTCGTCGATGTGGGAACTCATGATGATGCTCCTCGTCGCATGTCCGGGCCGGATCGGCCCGGGTCCGGGGGGGGCGGGTCGGGTCGGGTCGGGTCAGCGGATCGGCAGTTCGTAGCGGATGAAGCCGAGGAGATCCCCCTCCTCGACGCCGTGGCAGGAGGCGCAGCGGCGGTGGACGGCGGGCACGACGGTCGCCGCCAGCAGGCGACGGTCGGGGCCCTCCCCGGCGACCTCCTCGACGTAGGACTCGCCGCGCCGCATGGCCTCGGCGGCCCGCCTCTCGAAGTCGGTCTCGGGGCTGGTCTGCTCGCCGAGCGGGGCCTGGGAGGCGTCGACCAGGCGGGCCGAGTGGTGGCCCAGCTCGTCCATCGCCCCGAAGACGTCCTTGGCGACCATGATCGCCGGCTGGCCGCGCTGGTAGCGCTCGGTGATCGAGACGACCGCCGTCTTGTACAGGGCGTCGAGCATCTTCACCTCGGCCCGGGCCCGGTCGAGCGCCGGGTCGTCACCCTCCCCGCCTTCGTCGGCCGAGGTGGGTCGGGCGACCATCGTCGTCAGCAGGGCCGCCGAGGCCAGCAGGCCGCCGATCCAGGCCAGCAGGGTCGGGCGTCGGGTCGTCGTCATCGGGTCCGCTCCTCGTGCAGCTTCGGATTCGGGAGAGAAATCCAAATCGGACAGATGAGTCCGATATCGTCGCCCCACTGTACCGGTGGCTATAATGGAGTTCAAGGTCTGATATCGGGAAACGCGCCGAAGGCAGGGTTGGGGGCTCGACCCATGTTCTCGCAGACGGTGGAGTATGCGTTGAGGGCGGTGGCGCACCTGGCGGACCGGTCGCCGGAGGCGAGGACGACGGGGCAGATCGCCCGGGCGACGAAGGTGCCGGCGCCGTACCTGTCGAAGGTCTTGCAGGGGCTCAAGCGGGCGGGGATCGTGAGGTCGCAGCGGGGGGTGGGCGGGGGGATCGCGCTGGTGAAGCGGCCGGAGGAGCTGACGGTGCTGGAGGTGGTCAACGCGGTGGACCCGATCTGCCGGATCACGACCTGCCCGTTGGGGCTGGCCTCGCACGGGGAGCGGCTCTGCCCGCTGCACCGGAGGCTGGACGACGCGCTGGCCGGGGTCGAGGACGCCTTCCGGCGGACGACGATGGCCGAGGTGCTGGCCGAGCCGACCGAGAGCGTCCCGCTCTGCGACTTCCCGGCGGGGCGGGGCGGGGCCCCGGCCCGGGAGCCGGCCCCGGCCTGACCCGATCGGCCCCGAGACCGGCCGGGAGCCCCGGGGCCGGGCCAGCCGGTTGCAATCGGGCCGAGGGGCCCCGTACCATCGGGGGATCGGCGGACGAGGAGCCCGTCCCGCCCGCCCCCCCTCGCCACGTCCCCGAGCGAGCCCCGAGTCATGCGACGAGCCCGAGTGATCGCCGCCGCGGCGCTGTCCACCGCCCTGATCGCCCCGGTGGCCGCCCCCCCGGCCCGGGCCGGGACGGACGCGAAGGCGGATGAAGGCGGCTGGATCACGCTGTTCGGCCCCGGGGCCGGGCTGGAGGCGTTCCGGGAGCCCCACGGCGACTGGCGGGTCGTCGGCTCCTCGAGGCTCGACCCCGAGGACCCCAGGCACCTGGCCTCGGAGCCGGGCTCGGGCGTGATGATCAACGACCCGCCGGGGAGGACCCGGAACCTGGACACGGTGGAGGAGTTCGGCGACGTCGAGGTCGAGATCGAGTACATGCTGCCGGAGGGCTCCAACGCCGGGGTGAAGTTCGTCGGGTTGTATGAGATCCAGATGTACGACAGCTTCGGCGAGGAGATCGACGCCACCGGCAACGGCGGCGTCTACCCCCGGGCCGAACTCCTGCCGCGCTACCACCACATCGACGAGGGGTTCCCGCCGATGGTGAACGCCTCCAAGGCCCCCGGCGAGTGGCAGGTGCTGCGGGCGACCTTCCGGGCCCCCCGGTTCGACGACTCGGGCGAGAAGGTGGCGAACGCCCGGGTCGAGCGGGCCGAGCTGAACGGCCGGCTCATCCACGAGGACCTGGAGGTCCCCTACCCCACCGGGCACGCCTGGCGGACCAAGGCCGAGCGGGCGACCGGTCCGCTCTTCCTGCAGGCCGACCACGGCCCGGTGGCCTTCCGATCCGTCCGGGTCCGGCCGCTGGACCGCTGAGCCCGGGTCGGGCGTCGGGGGGCGTCGTCGGTCCCCCGATCGGCCCGGCCGTCTCCCAGCCCGGGAGGTCCGCCATGGAGCGTTACGCCCTCCGCCTCGTCCATCCCGACATCCCCGCCCCCGCCGGCCTCCGCGTCCTGGCGGTCCGGGACGGGTCGGGCGAGGGGGGCCCGGACGGCCTCGCCCACGAGACGATGCCGGTCGTCGCGATCCAGTCGCAGGTGGTCCACCACTACACCAGCGACGACCCGCGCCCCGTCCACCCCGACCCGACCCTGATGGAACGCCTCGGCTGGCACTACAGGCACCAGGAGTGCCGCCACGCCCCCATCTGCATCACGTCCTCCGGCCGGGTCGAGGCGCTGGACCCCGACGACCCCTGCTGGATCCTCCTGCCCCCCGACACCCCCGACGACCGCGTCGAGCTGCTCGCCCGCCGCCTCAAGGACGAGGAAGGCATCCGCCGCACCCTGGAGCATCGGATCGAGGACATCGAGCAGGACCACGTCGAGGGGGACTGAGCGGCCGGGACGGGGGCCGCGACTCGCCCCGGGGCGGGGCCTCGGCCGATCAGGGGATAGAGACGACCTGGTCGCGAGAGTCGACCGGGTCGCCGGCATGGGCGACCAGGACCAGCGCATCGAGCACGCCTCGGAGCGAGGCGTTCGGCCGGATCAAGAAGATGCCCGGGGAGTTTTTTCCGACGGCCAGCCGGTCGGCGAGGTGCACGGGCAAGGTTTCCTGGTCGAGGCTGACCAGGATCCGGCCCTCTCGTTCGCACCATTCCAGCAGGATCTCATCCGAACAGCCCAGGGGAAGGTCGGGCGGCTCGCCGACGCGAGTGGCGTCGATCGGCAGTCCGCCCGAGGCGTTGTGGCGGAGGATCGCCCGCCAGAGGGGGCCACGCACGTTCTCGTCCAGCACGAACCGGATCTTCATCTGTCAATCCGATGCCGGATTGGCCGACCGCTCGACGAGCCGGGCCCGGAGGGCGGCGAGGTCCAGGCGTCCTCGGGAGGCTCTGGCGGCCTCGAGCCGATCCTGGACGCGGGCCGACTCGTCGTCGAGCACGCCTTGGTGCTCCCAGTAATAGCCGAGGGCCTTGTGGATCAGGGCCATCGGCAGGGTGGGAAACTGCTCGCGGAGCATCTCCGCGGAATAGCCCTCCCGGTAGAACACGAGCAGGTGAGACAGGCTGATCCGATGGCCGGCAAGTCGGACCTCTCCGTCTTGCTCGTGCAGGAATTCGGGCAGTTGCATCGTCATGCTCCCGAAATCAGGGGCGCCTTGCCCTCGCTCAACCACGTAGATCATCCTATCCCGAGGATGGCCGGGCCGGGAAGTCGGCCGAGGTCCGCCCCGATGCGTGGATTCCAACCACGCCGGCCGCCGGCCGCCGGCGGCCGAAGGCACAGGAGGCCCCCGGGAAGACCACCCCTGGTCATCGGCGACGGATGGCCGATCAAGAGCCTCTCGCGGCTTCGCCGCCCGGACACCGCGGACGGTGTCCAGGCCACCCGCGGATCAGGGGGATGATCCCCGGCAATCCCGGCGGCCCGCCCTCGACGACGGGGCGGGCCGCGGGGGTCCCCGGGCCGGGCGTCAACGCGGGTCGCCGAGGAGGCGGTCGTACTCGTCCCGCACGACGGCGTAGCACTCGCACGAGCGGTCCTCCATGGCCTCCACGTCGAGGATGGTGATGCGGCCCCGGTGCGACTTGACCAGCCCCGCCTCCTGGAGCGGCCGGAGGGCCTCGGTGACGCTCGCCCGCCGGGCACCCAGCATCATCGCCAGGAACTCATGCGACAGCCTCAGGTCGTCCGAGCCGACGCGGTCGCGGGTCATCAGCAGCCACCGGCAGCACCGCTGCTCCAGCCGATGCAGGCCGTTGCAGGCCACCGACTGCGACACCTGGACCATGAAGGCGATGCGGTAGGCCGAGAGGAGGTCCTTGAGCGGGCCGTCCCTGGCCGACTCCTCGTGCAAGGCCCGCGACGCGATGCGGTCGGCCCCGTCCGCGACCTGGACGACCACGCGGTGGGGCGAGGTCTTGCCGCCGAAGCCGTCGTGGCCGACCAGCCCCTCGTTGCCGATGGTCGCCACCTCGATGGCGTTGCCGTCCCGCATGACGGTCAGGGCCGAGAGGGCGGCCCCGCTCGGGAAATAGGCGTAGTCGATGGGCCCGCGGGGCTCGTAGAGGACCTGGTCGACCTTGAGCGTGACGGGCTGGAGGAGGGGGAGCAGGCGGCGGTATTCGTCCCGGGGGAGGCGGGCCAGGAGGCGGTTTCGCGGCCCATCCGCGGGGGTCGGTGGCTTCGACATCGGTCAGTCCTGCCGGTTCGTCCCTCGGGAGAGGGCCACCGATGGCACGGGCCCGACGCCGAGGCGGCCAGCCGATGTCGAAAAGGTGACTGTTCCCATAAAGGAATATGATTTCAAATGGCGGCCACGCCCGCCACGCGACGGGCAACCGGCCCGTCGCGTGGCGGGCGTGGCCGAAGTCCGGGATTTTTCATGATACGGGAAAAAAACCCTGCGGTCTGTACGGTTCCTAGCTGAACGGGATGTCGTCGACCGTGACGATGGGTTGTCTCGCGACCCCACGCATCGCGTGGGGGCCCGCCCGGCGACACGCCGCCGTCGCCGGCAAGCCCTGCGGTACAGAGGAGGTCGGGTGGCGGCATGGCCGTGGGCCGGCGAGCGTCCTGCCGCTCGAAAGCCCCTCATCGGAGCGTGGTGAATGCTGGAAGTCGATGGCGTGCCCGTCGCCCGCCGCCCGGTCGTGATCCTCAACCCGCTCGGACTGCACCTCAGGCCCGCGGACCTGTTCGTCGGCACGGCCCGGCGGTTCGAGGCCGAGGTCCGGGTCCATCTCGACGGCCGGGCGGTCGACGGCAAGAGCATCCTGGACCTGGCGACGCTCGCCGCGGGGTGCGGCACCCGCCTGGAGCTGGAGGCCCGCGGGCCCGACGCCGAGGCGGCCCTCGCGGCGTTGGCCGAGCTGGTCGCGGCCCGATTCCACGACGGCGACGGGGCCGCGTGTCCCGCCGCCGGGATGACGCCGCCCCGGGCCCGACCGCCCCGGGACCTCGTCGCCCTGGTCGCGCGCATCCTCTCCGAACGCGACGCGGATCCGCTCATGAGGGCGGCGGCGGAAGGGGCCAGGGACCTCATCGGCGCCCGCGGGGCCGCGATGAGCGTGGGGGGAAACCCGAGGCACAACCGGCTCATCGTCGTCGCCTCCACCGCCGAAGATCCGCCCCGCGACTGGGGCCCCCTGGACGGGGACGGCCTGCTGCCCTTCGCGACCCTCGACGCGACGGACCGGCCCGCGCGCCTCACCAGGGCCGAGCTGGACGCCGACCCGAGGTCCCGCCCCTCCCGCCTGGTCGGGGAAGGCCGCCCGACCCCCAACGGCTGGCTCGTCGTCCCGCTCGTCGACCGGGACGGCAAGGGCATCGGGCTGCTCCAGCTCTGGGACAAGGTCGAGGGCGAGTTCACCGAGGACGACGAGGCCGTCCTCGTGCAGCTCGCGCGGCTCGCGGCCGTCGCCATCGCGAACGCGAGGGCCGACCAGGAGCTCCGCGGCGAGGCCGAACGCAAGGACGAGTTCCTCGCCATGCTCTCCCACGAGCTGCGGAACCCGCTGGCGGCCATCGGCAACGCGGTCCGGCTGGCCGAGAGGTCCGACGCCGGGGAGGACCTCGCCTGGTCGCTGGGGGTCATCTCGCGGCAGCAGCGGCACCTGTCGCGGCTCATCGACGACCTGCTGGACGTCTCCCGCATCGCCCGCGGCAAGATCCGGCTGCGACGCGACACGCTGGAGGTGACGCCCATCCTGGAGAGTGCCGCCGCCACGGTCGCGGCCCTCGTCGAGGAGCGGAACCACACGCTGGAGCTCGACCTCGACCGGGGGACGCTCTGGGCGAAGGTGGACCCGACCCGCCTGGAGCAGGTGGTGGTGAACCTGCTGACCAACGCGGCCAAGTACAGCGAGGACGGGGGGCACATCCGGCTCTCGGGCCGCGTCGAGGCGGGCCAGCTCGTCGTCCGCGTGAAGGACGGGGGCTTCGGCATCCCTCCCGAGCAGCTCTCCGAGCTGTTCGAGCTCTTCGCCCAGGGGGACAACTCGCCGGGCCGCTCGGAGGGGGGCCTCGGGGTCGGGCTGGCGGTGGTGAAGCGGCTCGTCGAGCTGCACGGCGGCACGATCGACGCGGCGAGCGAAGGGCCGGGCCGGGGCAGCGAATTCGTCGTGCGGTTGCCGGCGGCGACGGGGCCCGTCGAGGTGCGGCCCCCGTCGGCGGGCCCGTCGAGGGCGGCCCACCCGGGGGCCAGGGTCCTCGTCGTCGATGACAACGCGGACGCCGCCCGGTCGCTGGAGAGGCTCCTGAGGCTCGCCGGTCACGACGTGACGGTGGCCCACGACGGGGACGAGGCCCTCGGGGCGGCGAGGGAGACCCGGCCCGAGTTCGTCCTGCTGGACATCGGGCTGCCCGGCATGGACGGCCACGAGGTCGCCTCCCGGCTCCGGCGGGAGGGGTGTTGTGAGGGGGCGATCCTCGTCGCCGTCTCCGGCTACGGCCAGGACGAGGACCGCCGCCGGTCGCGGGAGGTGGGCATCGACCACCACCTGGTCAAGCCGCTCGACCATGACGCCTTGCTCGCGCTGATCTCGGCCGGGGCGGGCGGCGACCGGTCGGCGTCGGGGCCGGGAGGGGACTGAATTTCGTGCCTCCCGGCCGGGCGTCGGGGGGCCGGAGTGGCCGCGGATGGGGGACGACCATGCATCGGCATCGGGCGGTGATGTGGTGGACGCGAGCGGAATGGGAGCGGCTGCCGGCCGGCCGTCGGCCCCCGGACGCCCTCCCCTTCGGGGACGGCTGGGTCCGGCTGGTGGAGGTGCCCATTACGGCCCCCCGGGGACGACGGCCGGACGGCCGGCATCCGCGTCGGCCGGTCCCCACGGGGGGCCCGGCCGACCCGGCTCTCGTGAGAAACGCCATGGAAACGAAGCAGACGCAGAGGATCCTTGCCGTCGGCGACGACGGGCGGGAGTTCGTCATCCTGGAGTACAGCTCCTACGAGGAGCCGGATGCGGTCGACGGGGCGGGCCGGGCCCCGAGCGTGCTCACCTACCAGACGGAAGAATGCATCCCGGTGAACCGCCTGGGGGAGGACCTCTATGAAGTCCTGACCGACCCGGAGCCGACCCTCGCGCGCCCCCGAGTCGACGCCGGGACCCCGGCTCGTTGCTCGAACGACGCCGTACCAACGTCGAGGAGGGGACCCCTCGTCTAGGGAGCGGGTTGGTGCGATCGGGGGCGGTTTTGCCGGCCCGGCATGCCTGGGTTCGCGATCCGGGGGCGGGATGCGCCGTCCCGGCAGGCGGACGCCGAACGAGGTCGGTCCCATCCCCCGCCCCGCCCCGACCCGCCCCAAGCGTGCCCCCCGGCCCGGGCCGGGGGGTGGTCCGCGAGCCGTCGGGCTTCATGGTATCGACACCGATTCCGGCGCGTTAGCATGGAGGATGGCCCGGGGCGTTCGGCGAGAGGCCGGGCGCGGCCGGGGGAAGGAGGTCGGGAGGGGTCCCGGCCTGGCCTGGTGCCCGAGAACTCCCCGCCTTTGCACCGATCGCCGATGGCGGCCCGCCCCGCTCCGGGCCCCCGAGACGGCGATCGGCCGGGGCGGATCCCATCCAATCCAATCGATCCGGAAGAGGAGCCCCCCGATGACGCCTTCCAACGCGCAAGGGTCGTCCCGACGGTCGTTCATGAAGCAGGCCGGCGCCGTCTCGGCCGCCTCGGCCCTGGCCGGCGTGTACGTGCCCCCGGTGCACGCGGGGGAGCAGAACACGATCAAGGTGGCGCTGGTCGGCTGCGGGGGCCGGGGCACCGGCGCGGCGGCCAATGCCCTCTCCGTCGAGAACGGGCCGATCAAGCTGGTGGCCATGGCCGACGTCTTCCAGGACAAGATGGACGGCAGCGTCACGTACCTGGAGGAGAAGTTCTCCAGCCAGATGGACGTGCCCGAGGAGCGCCGGTTCATCGGCTTCGACGGCTACCGGGAGGCGATCGACTGCCTCGACCCCGGCGACGTGGTCATCTTCACCACGCCGCCGGCCTTCCGGTGGCCGATGTTCCAGTACGCGATCGAGAAGGGGATCAACACCTTCATGGAGAAGCCGGTCACGGTCGACGGCCCGACCACCCGGCGGATGATCGAGCTGGGGGAGCGGGCGAAGGAGAAGAACCTGAAGGTGGGCGTCGGCCTGATGTGCCGCCACTGCGACGCCCGCAAGGAGCTGCACCAGCGGATCAAGGACGGCGAGATCGGCGACCTGCACACCCTGCGCTCCTACCGGCAGGTCGGCGGCGGCGGGCTGATCGGCCCGAACGACGGCGACATGAGCGAGCTGCTCTACCAGATCCGCAACTTCCACGGCTTCATGTGGGCCAGCGGCGGCGTGATCATGGACTACATGATCCACAACATCGACGAATCCTGCTGGATGAAGGACGCCTGGCCGGTCACCGCCCAGGCCCAGGGCGCCCGCCTCTACCGCGGGGACAAGGTCGACCAGAACTTCGACAACTACTCGATCGAGTACACCTTCGACGACGGCACCAAGCTGTTCGTCTACACCCGGAACGTCCCCCGGTGCCACCAGGAGTTCGCCAGCTACGCCCACGGCACGAAGGGCTCGGCGGTGATCTCGACCAGCAGCCACACCCCGGCCAAGTGCCGGATCTACCCCGACCAGCGGATCGACCAGGGCGAGCCGACCTGGGCCTTCCCCCAGCCCGAGCCGAACCCGTACCAGCTGGAGTGGGACCACCTCATCTCCGCCATCCGCAACGACGAGCCCTGGAACGAGGTCAGGCGGGGCGCCGAGGCGTCCCTCGTCACCGCGATGGGCCGGATGGCCGCCCACACCGGCCGGGTCGTCACCTTCGACGAAATGCTCAATCATGAGCACGAGTTCGCCCCCGAGGTCGACTCGTTCACCATGGACTCCCCCGCCCCGCTGCAACTGCTCGCCAGCGGCATCTACCCGCAGCCCGAGCCGGGCCGCCTCCGGGACCGAGAGTTCTGATCTCTCGCAGTTGGCAATGGCCGATGATCCCCGACCGACCGACGCCCGATGCCGGATCCTCGATCGGATCCGGCATCGGGCGTTTTCTCGCGCCAGAGTGGCCCGGACGACAAGGAGATCCGCCGGCGGCGTCTGCGGCGGGAGCACCGGGCGGAGCGGCGGCGGTTCTACGAGACGGCGTTCGGCCGGGCGTTGTCTCGGGGCGGCGGGGCAAGACGGTCGAGCCGTTCTCCGGGCGGTTCCCGGCGCTGTTCGTGTTGGACGAGCACGTCTGGCACGCCGGCCTGGGGAACAACTTCACTCAGGTGCTTGCCGCATTGCTCCTGTACCAGATCCTGCCGACCTACGACAGGATCAAGGGCCATGATGACGCCGGGGTCAATTGGATACTTGATCTGCTCTGAATTGTCGGACGCCTTCACCGCTCGAGGTGTCCGGGCCACCCGGCGACGGCGCCGACATCTGCGCCCGGGATGACCCCTGGCACACCGGCATGACGTCGGGGGATTACCGTTGGCGTCGATGTTGGGCGACGGCGAATGCTGCCGGACCGAATAGTCCGACTACCATCAGTGCGAAGCTGGACGGCTCGGGGATCAGAATCGAATTCACCGGGACCGGGTCGAAATTGCCTCGGACGACCGCATCGCGGCCATCAGCCAGAAAGGCGATGAATGCGATGGTGCCATCGTCGGCGAGGCCGAACTGGCTGAATTGGAGGGCAGTGACGGTCGAGCCGAACAGTTCGTCACCCGAGATGATGAGCTTGTAAGCGATCCCATCGCTGACGGTGAAGATGCCGTGTCTGCCGTCATCGAGGATGGACTCGAAGACGATCGTGCCAAAATTGTTGATCGCGGTAGGGCCGAAGCCGTCGAAAGGTCCGTCGGACTCGACGAGCGTCGTGAGCGTCCCCCCGCTTCCGAAATAGATTCCCTGGCCGAAGTCGCCGGCGGCGTTTCGCTGGGCGGTGAACGCGACCGTGCCGGAGTCGTTGATCGTAGGGTAGCCGAATCCCCCGAAGGGGCCGTCGGTGTCAGCGATCGTGGTGATCGCGCCGCCGCTGCCCGAGTAGATACCTAGGCCTTCGTCGTCGCGGTTGCCGTTGAAGGCGACGGTGCCGGAGGCGTTGATCGCAATGCGGTTGTAGTCCTCGAAGGGGCCGTCGGAGTCGGTGATCGTCGTCAGCGGCCCCCCGCTACCGGTGTAGATCCCCAAGACACCATCATCGCGGAAGCCCACGAAGGCGACGGTGCCGGAGGCGTTGATCGCAGGAGTGTCTATAAAAAATTGAAAGGGCCCGTCGGAGTCGGCGATCGTCGTGAGCGCCCCCCCGCTGCCGGTGTAGACGCCCCGACCGCCGTCGTCTCGGAGGGCCGCGAAGGCGACGGTGCCGGAGGCGTTGATCACAGGGCTAAATAGCGCTTTGAAGGGCCCGTCGGAGTCGGCGATCGTCGTGAGCGTCCCCCCGCTGCCGGCGTAGACGCCCCGGTCACTAAACGGGAAGCCGGTGTTTCGGAAGGCCGCGAAGGCGACGGTGCCGGAGGCGTTGATCGAAGCATGGGAGAAACTGATCAAGGGCCCGTCGGAGTCGGCGATGAGTGTAATCTCGGCGGCTGAGGAGGCTGGTGGATCGGCCAGAGCCAAGGGCAAAGCCGCGGTCATGAGGACGGACAGCTTACGCAGAACCATCGATCGTTCCTCCACGTTGCGCGTCATGGCGCCTCGGGCGATCGGTACACCCTACGTCCGCGAGGCGATCTCGGGTAAGCGACCCGGTCCCCTCGGGGCCGGAATGCAAAGGTCCTGATCGCAAGGAGAGGACACCCTGGGGCAGGGCCGCCTCGACCCCGCACGGTCGCCCCTCGCGAGCGACATCGCTAACGAGTTCCTTATTGGCAGTCCTCCGCGATATTGTCAACCAGTCGGGCCGATAGCCCGTCGGCCGGCCGATCCGGAGGACGAACGCCCCGGCTTCCGGGGGATGGGACGAGCCGGGCCGGGGCGGTGGCGACGGCCGGGGGCCTGATTTAGAATGTGGCCCTTCGCGGGGGGCGATCCGACCCGTTCTCGGAGGGGTGCCGGTGGCGATCGAGGGGCAACCGAAGGTGGAGGCGGCCGTCGGCCGGCCGTCGAGGATCCGGGGGACCCTGGGATGGGCCTGGACGCTGCTCGCGCCGTTCCTGGGCCTCGTGCTGATCGTCCTGCTCTTCGCCTGGCTGACGAGGGACTCCGGCGCCTTCATGACCGCCTACAACTGGCGGACGATCGCCGTGCAGTCGGTGATCGTCGGCACGGCGGCGCTGGGCATGACCCTGATCATGATCGTCGGCGGCATCGACCTGTCGGTCGGCTCGATGGTCGCCCTGGTGACGGTGGCCTCGGCGTCGATGGTCGGCGGCTTCGAGCTACCGGTGCCCGCCCTGCCCTCGGCGCTGGGGGGAGACCTGCCCCGGAGGGTGCTGGGGGAGTCGATCGCCGTGCCGGCGGTGCCGCTGCCGGCGGCGATGGTGGGCGGGGTGCTGCTGGGGGGGATCTGCGGGCTGGTCAACGGCGGGCTGATCACCCGGCTGGGGGTCGTGCCGTTCATCGTCACCCTGGGGACGATGAAGGTGTTCCGGGGGCTGGCGAAGTGGTCGGCCGGCAGCACGTCGGTCTACATCGACGAGGGGGAGAAGGCCCCCTGGTTCAAGGGCCTGCTGGCCACCGACGCCGCCCCGCCCGCCGGGGTCGAGCAGGCGCTCGGGGCGCTCCCGGGCCCCCTGGGGGCGGCGGCCCGGGAATTCGCCCGCCTGGCGCCGGGGGTCTGGATCTTGCTGGCCCTGAGCGTGCTGACGGCCCTGGTCTTGCGGTACGGCCTGCTCGGCCGCCACGCCTACGCCGTCGGCTCGAACGAGGCGACGGCCCGGCTCTGCGGCCTGGACGTCCCGGGGATCAAGCTGGCGGTCTTCGGGATCGCCGGGCTCCTGACCGGCCTGGCCGGGGTGATGCAGTTCACCTACCTCGGCGGCACCGGGGACCCGACCACGGCCGAGGGGCTGGAGCTGCAGGTGATCGCCGCGGTGGTCATCGGCGGCGGCAGCCTCTCGGGGGGGGAGGGGAAGGTGCTCGGCACCCTGATCGGGGTGCTGATCATGTCGGTGCTCAACAACGGCAGCGTCCACGCGGGCCTGCCCAACCCGACCCAGGACGTCATCATCGGCGTCATCATCATCGCCGCGGTCACGCTGGACCGGATCCGGCACCGGGGCGAGGGCTGATCGGCCGGCCGGCCGGGATCGGGGAGGAATCGGGCCCGGCCGTGTCGCCGGGGGCGGGCCGATTCCGATCGGATCCGGTCCGGTCGACTCATTCCCAGGGAGGAACGGTTACGATGCACTCGGAGACGACGATCCCGGCGATGGCGATGGCCTTCGCCCTGCTCGGCATGACCCTGGCCGCCTCGGCCCAGGAGGACGGGATGAGCGACCGCAGGACCCTGTCGGTCTCCGGCCAGGGGAAGATCTCGGCGGCCCCGGACGTGGCCGACATCAACGTCGGCGTCGTGGCCGAGGCCCAGACCGCCCGCGAGGCCCTCTCCCAGGGCAACCAGGCGATGGCCTCGCTCACCGAGCAGCTCAAGGGCCGGGGGGTGGCCGCCAAGGACGTCCAGACGACCAACGTCAACCTCAGCCCCCGGTACGCCCAGCCCCCCCGCCCCCAGCCGGGGCAGGCCCAGCAAGGCCAGGAGGGGTTCACCCCCCGGATCATCGGCTACAGCGTCACCAATTCCGTGCGCGTCACGGTGCGGGACCTGGCGAAGCTGGGGGAACTGCTCGACGCCGTGGTGACCGCCGGGGCCAACCAGATGAACGGCATCGGCTTCCGGGTCGAGCAGTCGGAGAAGCTGCTGGACGAGGCCCGCAAGCGGGCCGTGGCCGACGCCCGCCGCAAGGCCGAGCAGCTCTGCGGAGAGCTCGGCATGGTGCTCGGCGCCCCGATTCAGGTCACGGAGAACAGCGGCTTCGCCCCCCCTCCCCCGCAGCCGATGATGGGCCGGGCCATGATGATGGCCGCCGAGTCGGTCCCCGTCTCCCCGGGGGAGCAGGAGCTGACCGTCTCGGTCGGCGTGCTCTTCGAGATGACCCGGCCGGAGTGAAGTGACCGGCCCGGGGCCCTCGGGGGGCGGGACTCCCCGCGATCCGGTTCAAGTCCGGGGCCCCCGCGGGCCGAACCTTCGATTGACGGTGATCACGGCCCGGTCTAGGATGCCCGGACCGCATCCCGGGGCCCTCCGATCCCTCGACGAGTCGAACCGGGCCCCGCCCCCCCTTGCCGGACGGAGCGAGCCCCGTGTCTCTCGCCTCGGGCCGGACGCCTCCCCCCCCACCCGATGCGATCGGGAGGGAGGACGAGGCGTCCCCGAGGGCTCCTCGGGTCGCGGGCGAACCCGACGGGCGGATCAAGGACGACCGCCGCCCGGCTCCCAGGGAAGTGCGATCGCGCATGCCCAGCACGTCGAGCTCGCCGAGGACCGCCCGACCGCCCCGATCGGCCCCCCGGCCGCCGGCCCCCGATCCGGGGCCCGGGCCGGGACCCGGACCGATCCCGGCCCCCGGCGCCTCCCCCGCCGAGGGGCCTGGGGGATCGGGGTCCTCCCGGCGGATCGCCTGGAACTTCGCCGCCCTGAGCGCGGCGGAGGTCGCCTGCCGGGCCCTCTCGGTCGTCGTCACCCTGGCGCTGGCCCAGCGGCTCGGCCGGGCCGGCTACGGCCGGGTCGAGTTCGCCTTCAACGTGGTCTTCTGGCTGGTCCTGCTCGTCCGGGAAGGCCTGGACGTGATCGCCACCCGGGAGATCGCCCGGCATCCCCGGCTGATCCGGCCGCTGGTCAACCACATCCTCGCCATCCGGGGGTGCCTGGCCGCGGCGCTGCTGACCGGGCTGGTCGTGGTGGGCTCGGTTTGCTTCTCCGAGCCGACCGAGCGGCGGATCCTGGTGCTCTACGGCCTGTTGCTGCTGACCACGGCCATCGGGCTCGACTTCGTCTACCGGGGCCTGGAGCGGATGGGCCTGGTGGCCGTCTCGCTGCTGATCCGGACGGCGATCTACGCGGTCGGGGTCGGCCTCTGGGTGATCGACCCCTCCCGGATCGTCTGGGTGCCGATCTGCCTGGTCGGCGGCGAGCTGGTCGGGATCGCCCTGGTCTGGGCCTGCTACGTCCGGTCCTACGGCCTGCCCCGGCCCACCCTGCGGGCCACCCGGGCCCTACGGACGATCATCCGCAAGGGACGGCCGGTCTACCTGATCCAGATCTCCCAGGCGGTGATCGGCTCGGCCGACCTGCTGGTGGTGGGCGTGTTGAGCCAGTGGGCCGACGTGGGGCTCTACGGGGCCCCGCACCGGATCGTCACCGCGGCCCTGACCTTCGGGATCATCTTCCGGCAGGTCGTCTTCCCGATGCTGGCGAGGACCTGGCGGGGGGCGGCCGCCGAGGGACGCGAGGCGCTCGACGGGATGGTCCGGGTGCTGATGCTCGTCCTGCTGCCGATGGCCGTGGGCGCCACCGTGCTGGCCGAGCCGCTGATCGCCCTGCTGCTGGGCCCCGACTACCGGGGGGCCGGGGTCCTGCTGGCCGTCGGCGCCTGGCGGATCCCGCTGCTGACGCTGGCCTTCCTCTACCAGACGGCGCTGATCGCCCTGAACCGGGAGGCCGCCGGGGTCCGGATGCTGCTGGGGGCGGCGGTCGTGATCGGCCCGCTGACGGCCGCCCTCCGGCTGCAATTCGACCTGGTCGGCGCGTCGGCCTCGGTGGTGGTCGTCGGCCTGCTGCTGACGGCCTGCGGCTACCGTCGGCTGTGGGTCGAGGGCCGGGCCCCGGCCTGGCACCACCACCTGGGGGCCCCGCTGCTCGCCTCGGCGGCGATGGTGCCGGCCTGCCTGCTGCTGGCCCGCTGGCACGTGCTGGCCGCCGTCCTCGGCGGCGCCTCGGCGTACCTCCTGGTGCTGGGCCTGCTGCGGGCCCTGCCGGTCTCGGAGTTCCGCACGCTGCTCCGGCCGGAGTGACCCGCCCGGCGGGGCGAGGGCGACCCCTACCGGGGGGCCCGGCTTTGGTTTACGGTGGGGATGCCCCGATGCGTCGGGCCCGGACGGCCCGACCTCGCCCATCACCGAAGGAGCACGCACCGTGGCCCTGACCCCCTCGACCATGCTCCCCCTGGGCACCGAGGCCCCCGACTTCGCCCTGCCCGACACCGAGGGCAAGACCATCCGACTCGCCGACTTCGGCGACGCACCGGCGCTGGTCGTGGCCTTCATCTGCAACCACTGCCCGTACGTGAAGCACGTCCGGCACGCCTTCCGGGACCTGGCCGAGGAGCTGCAGTCCCGGGGGGCCGCCGTCGTCGGCATCAGCTCCAACGACGTGACCACGCACCCCGACGACTCCCCCGAGAACATGGCCCGGGAGAAGGCCGAGGTCGGCTACACCTTCCCCTACCTCTACGACGAGGACCAGTCGGCCGCGAAGGCGTACAAGGCCGCCTGCACCCCCGACTTCTACGTCTTCGACCGCTCCCGGACGCTCGTCTACAGGGGTCAACTCGACGGCAGCCGGCCCGGCAACGACATCCCCCCCTCCGGCGACGACCTGAGGGCCGCCGTCGACGCCGTCCTCTCGGGCCGGGACGTGTCGGGCGAGCAGAAGCCGAGCCTCGGCTGCAACATCAAGTGGAAGGCCGGCAACGAGCCCGACTCCTTCGCCTCCGCCTGACCCCGTCCCGTCCGATCGCCCGACTGATTGCTCCCCTCTCCCCTGGCCTCTCCCCCGAGGGCAGGGATGAGGGGGCGACCCGGCGAGGCGGACGGGAGTGGGGGGGTGTCTCGGAGGGCGACTGATGACCGAGGCCGAATGGGAGTCGTGCACCATACCGATGAGGATGCTCGAGTTCCTCGGGGAGGGGGCCAGCGATCGGAAGCTGCGGCTGTTCGCCTGCGCCTGCTGCCGTCGCTTCCTCGACCTGCTGCCGGACGATGACGTCCGGTCGGCCCTCGACACGGCCGAGCGGTTCGCCGACGGGATGGCCAGCCTCGCGGAGTTGCAGGAGGCCCGGCGGGTGGCGTACGGGGCATACGTTGAATTCTCGGATACCGATGCCTCCGGGCAATTCCGAGGTTGGGAGTCCGCCTCGCTGGCCGTGGCCGGGGCCTGCTGGACGGAGGCCGAGGGGCGAGACGCGGGGCTGCTCGACGTGGTCGACAACACGTTCGGCCTGGCCCGCAGCGAACGGTGCCGGTCGTTCACCAACCCCCGGATCGAGCGGCGTCGCCAGTGCCGAGACCTCCGCGACCTGTTCGGCAACCCGTTCCGCCCGATCACCTTTGAACCGAACTGGATCACGTCCGAGGCGGCCGGGCTGGCCCTCGCGATCGACCGCGACCGGGCCTTCGACCGCATGCCGATCCTGGGCGATGCCCTCGAGGCCGCGGGCTGCGACCTCGACCCGGTCCTCTCGCACTGCCGCTCGAGACACAATCACATCCGGGGATGCTGGGTCGTCGATTCCATCCTCGGCCGGTCCTGACGAAACGCCGAGGGCCCTCCTCCCGGGGAGGACTCCCGAGTCCTCCAACCGTTCGGAGCCCGCTCCATGACCCACCGGATCCTGACGCTCTGCCTGTTCGCCCTGCTCTGCTCCTCGACGGCGAACGCCCGGGACCGGCCGCCGAACGTGGTGGTCATCCTCATCGACGACCTCGGCTGGACCGACCTGGCCTGCTTCGGCAGCGACCTGTACGAGACGCCGAACCTCGACCGCCTGGCGAGCGAGGGGATGAGATTTACCGACGCCTATGCGGCCTGCACCGTCTGCTCCCCCACCCGGGCCGCGGTGATGACCGGCAAGTACCCCGCCCGGTTGCACCTGACCGACTGGATCCACGGCCACGACCGGCCGAAGGCCAAGCTCCGGCCCCCCGAATGGACGGAGTACCTCCCCCTCGAGGAGGTGACGATGGCCGAGGCCCTGGCGCCGCTCGGGTACGCCTCGGCGAGCGTCGGCAAGTGGCACCTGGGGGACGAGCCCGGCCGGTGGCCGGACCACCACGGGTTCACCGAGAACGTCGCTGGATATGGCAAGGGGTCGCCGCCAAGCTACTTCTCCCCCTACGAGATCCCGACCCTCGACGACGGCCCCGAGGGGGAATCCCTCACCGACCGCCTCGCCGAGGAGGCCGTCCGGTTCATCGAGGCCAACGCCGACCGGCCGTTCCTGCTCTACCTGCCGCACTACGCCGTTCATACGCCCCTCCAGGCGAAAGAAGATCTCGTCGAGCATTACCGGGAGAAGATTACGCCGGGCGTGCGGCATGACAATCCGGTGTACGCGGCGATGGTCCACAGCATGGACGAGGCCGTCGGCCGGGTGGTGGGGGCGATCGACCGCCTCGGGCTGGCCGAACAGACCTTGATCCTCTTCACCTCCGACAACGGGGGCCTGGAGCTGCGGGACGTCACCGACAACCACCCGCTCCGGGAGGGGAAGGGGTCGAGCTACGAGGGGGGCGTCCGGGTGCCGATGATCGCCCGGTGGCCGGGGGTCGTCCCCCCGGGGACGACCTGCGACGAGCCGGTCATCAGCACCGACCTGTTCGCCACCGCCCTGGAGGTCTCCGGCGCCGTCGGGCATGGGGAACTGCCCGACGCCCGGTCGCTGGTCCCCCTGCTCCGGGACCCCGACGCCACGCTCGACCGGGACGCCCTGTACTGGCACTACCCGCACTACCACCCCGGGGGCGCCACCCCCTATTCCGCCATCCGGGCCCGGGACTGGAAGCTCGTCGAGTTCTTCGAGGACGATCGGGTCGAGCTGTACCACCTGGCCGAGGACCTCGGCGAGGCGGACGACCTGGCCTCGGCGATGCCGGAGAAGGCGGAGGAGCTGCGCGGCCGGCTCGCCTCCTGGCGGGAGTCGGTCGGGGCCCAGCCCCCGAGGCCCAACCCGCGGTACGACCCCGACTCGGGGGACTGATCCCGGATCTCGTCGTCGATCGGGCGGAGAGCCGGCCCCCGGGCGGCCGCCCGGGGGTCCGGCTCGGTGGGGAGGCCGGATTCAGCGGGAGAAGCCGTTCCCCGGGCCCGAGCCCGGGCCGTTCCCGCCGTCGAGGCCGCGGTCGGCCTCGACGATGACGTGGCGGAAGCCCTCGTCGTCGGAACGGTGGTAGACGGTCCGGTGCGGGAAGGGGATCTCGATGCCCAGCTCGTCGAACCGCCGCTTCATGCGGCGGAGCAGCTCCCGCTTGACGGCCCACTGCTGCAGGGGGCGGGTCTTGATGAAGAACTTGATCATCACGGCCGAGTCCGAGAAGGCGTCGACGCCGAGCATGGTCGGGTCTTCCAGGATCAACATCCGGAACTTCGGGTCCTTCCTCAGCTCCTTGCCCAGCTCCATGATCACCTCCATCACGTGGTCGGCGTCCTCCTTGTAGGCGACCCCGATGTCGAACAGGGCCCGGGACCAGCCGTGGGTCTGGTTGATCACGGCGTTGATCTGGCCGTTGGGGATGAAGTGCAGGTTCCCCTCCAGGTCCCGCAGCGCCGTCATCCGCAGGGTGATCCGCTCGACCTGGCCGGAGTGGTCGTTGATCTTCACCACGTCGTTGAGCTTGTACTGGTTCTCCAGCAGGATCATGAAGCCGTAGAAGAAGTCCGAGACGAGATTCTGGGCGCCGAAGCTGATGGCCAGGCCGAGCACCGCGGCGCCGCCGAGGATCGGGGCGATGGGGATGCCCGCCTGGTCCAGGGTCATGATCGAGGCGCCGATGACGATGACCGCCGTGGCGGCGTTCTGGAAGACGGTGACCAGCGTCGCGGCCCGGTCCTCGCGCTCGGCCTGCGAGCCCCGGGTGCTCCGGTCGGCGATCCACTTGACCAGGCGTCGGTCGAGGCGGTTGATCACCCAGATCAGCAGGGCGGCGCCGAAGACGATGATCAGGATCCCCGGCCCCCGGGTGAAGGCCCACCGGGAGACGTTCCGGGCGGAGAACGGGTTGCTCGCCACCTTCAGGGTGTCCAGGGCCGACTGCAGCTCCGCCCGGGCCGAGGCCGCCTCCCGGGAGACGGCCTCCCGGGCGTCGAGGATCAGGTCGCGTTCGTCCCTCAGCTGCTCCAGCCGGGCGGTGCGGTCGCGGACCTCGCCGGTGGCCTCCCGGACGGCGTCCTCGGCCTCGTCGATCCGGGCGCGGAGCCGCCTCAGCTCGGCCTGGGGCGTGTCGGCCAGGGACTTGTCCCGGAACTCCGAGGCCAGCAGGTCCCGGGTCTGCCGGGCGTTGTCGTACTTGCGCTGGGAGGTGGCCAGCTGCTCCCGGATGGTGGCGATGTTGCGGTCGATCAGCCCGAGCCGCTCGTCGAGCGACTGCGTCCGCCGCTCGGCCTGCTCGGCGGCGGCGGTCTTGGCCTGGACCTCCTGCTGGGCCTTGACGACCTCCTCGCTCTTGGGCTGCTCCGAGTCCTGGGCCTGGGCCTGGGCCCCGGTGGCGTCGGCCTCCGGGGCCGGCAGCCCGGGGATCCCCGGGCTCGGGGCCGGGGGGGCCGCCGTCGCCCCGCCCGCCGGGGCGGGGGGGGCGGCGGCGGCCTCGGCCTCGGCGGGGATGGGGGCGGGACTTCCCGAGGCCTCCGGGGATGGGGATGCGGGGGCCGCGTCGGCCCCGGGAGGAGGGCCGGGGGTCTCCTCGCCGAGCAGCTCGTGGAGCTGCCGCTCGTCGGCGGCGATGGTCTGCGAGAGGATGTCGACCTGCTCGTTGGCCGCCTTCCGCTCCCGGATCTCCAGCTCGAAGCGGTCCTTGGCCAGGGCCCGGCGGCGGCCCAGCTCGTCGAGCGTCTGCTGCAATTCGGCGGCCCGGCCGCCCTCCCCGGCGTCGAGGGCGGCCTGCAACGCCTCCCGGGCCTCCTCGAACTCGTCGTCGAGCTTGCCGAGCTCGCCCTCGGCCCGGCGATACTCGGACTCGGGGCCGTCGTCGAGCAGGGCCTCCTGCTTCTCCAGCTCCTCGCGGTTGGCCCGGATGATCCGCTCCAGGCGGGAGATCACCTCGGCCTCGTCCATCCCGGCCCCGGCCGGGGCGACCCCGGGGTCGACGGGGGCGGGCTCCGGGGCGTCGGCCGATGGGCCGTCCCCGGCGTCGGCCGGGGGGGCGTCGACGGCCGACGCCGGGGGGTCGTCGGGGGGGGCGACGGGGATCTCGGCCTCGGCCGAGGCGGGGGCCGGTGCGTCCTGGGGGGCCGGGGTGCCGGGCGAGGCGTCGATCGCCCCCGCCTGGTAGAGGACCAGCCCGGTCAGGGCGACGGTCGCCCCGAGGGCGTGGGACGAGCGGTTCGGGCGGTTCGAGGGGCGGTTCGTTCGCGCCATGGCGTCGATTCCTCCGGGGGGGCGTCTCGGGCCGATCCGGATCGGCCCGGGTCGAGGGGCCGGGCCGGCCGGCCGCCTCGGGCGCCCGGCCGATCCGGTCGGTTCGACCGATCTCCTCAATCCTGCTCGGGAGGATCGGCGCAGGCGGCGGATCCCGGGGATCCGCCCGGGTCGCGTCGGGGCCGGGCCCCGGGGCCCGGCCGGGAGGCCGTGGGAGGGGCGTCGACGCCCCGGGGCGGCCGAGGGGCCCGCGCCCGGGGGCCGTCCGGCCCCCGGGCGCGGGCAGCGTCGCTCCAGGAGCAATCGCCGTGCCGGGGGCGTCCGGGGTGGGAGGGGCGTCCGGCCGGCCCGTCGGTCAGTTCGAGGCGCCGGCGGCGGCGGCGTCCTCGGCCGGCTCCTCGGCCCGGAGCCGCTCGGGCTCGTCGGGGATGGCGTCGATCAGCCGGTTGGGGCCGTCGGGCTGCTTGCGGAGGGTGAAGGCGTCGTAGAGCTTCCCGGTGGCGGTCCGGGCCTGGTAGATGAGCACCGGGCCGTCGATGCTGACGACCTGGTAGAGCTGGGTGTCGGCGGCGGCCCTCCTCATCCAGTCCTCCCGGTCGACGTCGTACATCTTCGGCCCGCTGACCGAGACGACGTAGACGGTGCCCGCCTCCCCGGTCCGGGCCCGGGCCCCCTCGGGGAGGTTCTCCTCGGCCGCGATCAGGCCGCTCCGGGCGTAGGTGTGGTCGTGCCCGGTGAGGACGAGGTCGACGGCGTACTCGTCGATGATCGGCTGCCAGAGGGCGCGGAGGTCGGCGTTGTCCCGGCCCCGGGCGGCGGAGTAGATCGGGTGGTGGAAGGTGAGGATCGTCCAGCGGTTGGGGTTGTCGGAGAGCACCCCCCGGAGCCAGTCGGCCTGCTCCTGCTGCTTCTCGTTGGAGTTGAGCGAGACGAACCGGACGCCCTGGAAGTCCAGGGAGTAGGCCGATTCCTCCAGCCCCTCGGGGCCGTTCTCGGGGAAGGCGAACTGGGGGCGCCAGTGCCCGGAGAGGGCCCGGCCGTCGTCCAGGCTCCGGCCGTACTCGTGGTTGCCGGGGGTGGCGATGGTGGGCATCATCGCGTTGACCCAGCCGCCGGCCCGGAACCAGTCCCCCCACTCGGCGTCGGCGTCGGCCCGGTTGATCAGGTCCCCGGCGTGGAGCAGGAACTTCGCCTGGGGGGCGTCGGAGTAGGCCTGGCGGATGACCCGGGACCAGTGGGCCTTCAGGTCGTTCTGGGCGTCGCCGAAGTAGATGAACGAGAACGGGGCCGGCTCGTCCAGCGCGGTCTTGAACCGGATCCACTCGCTCCAGTTCACGCCGTCGCCGACCCGGTAGAGGTAGTCCTCGCCCGGCTCCAGGCCCTCGAAGACGACGGTGTGGCAGTGGACCCGGTTGAGGTCGGTGTCCAGGGCCTCGGTGGTCGCCTCGACCTCCCTCGCCTCGTCGACGAACTCCGGGCCGTCGTCGGCCGGGGCGATCTGGGCGACGGCCCGGGGCACGGTGGCGTCGGTCCGCCAGGTGACGGCCTGGGAGCGGCTGGGGTCGCCGGTCCAGGTCAGGATGATCCGGTCGGGCATGGCCGACGGCGCGTGCTGCTCGCCCGGGGGGACGGCCCGGGGCTCGTGGTCGTGGTCCCCCTCGCCGTCGTGGGCGACGACCGCCGGGCAGGCCCACAGGGCGAGGGCCGTCGCCAGCCACGACGAGGCGAGGCGGCCAGGGAGATGCGATTGGGGCAGGTTCACGGGATGCTCCTCGGGGGGTGGGAGCGTCCATCGTGCAGTCGGCCCGGGGGCGTGTCAACCGCCGTCGGGCCGGCCGGGCGCCCGGCCCGGGGGTCAGGCCGAGACGTGGGCGATCGCCTCCGACTCGTGGTCGAAGAAGGCGCAGACCTGCTCCATGCCGATGATCCGGGCCCCGACCCGGACGTCGGGGTGGACCCGGCAGATCGCCATCTTGCCGTCGTGCTGCTTCAGCAGCCTCCCCAGGTTCAGCAGGGCGCCGAACCCGGTGCTGCTCAGGTACCGGCAGTCGTGCAGGTCGACGACGATCCGGGTCCGGCCGTGCTCCTCGACCAGCCCCCGGAGCTGCGCCCCCAGCGCGACGGCCACGTCGGGGTGCCGGATCTCCCGGGCCGTGACCCGGGCCACGGTGGCGCCGTCGACGTCCTCGGCTTCGAACTGCGGCTCGGCGGGGTCGGACATGGGCGTGTCCCGGGTCGGGGGTGGTTCGGTCGGGGGGAGGGCGACGCGGGGCACGGCATGGCCGTCGCGTCGCGCCTCGACACTCCAATCTATATCCCCCCCGGCCCCCGGGCAACGCCCGCGGCGCCTTGCCCGGGCCCGGGCGTTCTGATAGTCCTGCTCCCGGGGAGGGGCCCGGCGTCGAGCTCGCGCGAGCGGCCCCTCGCGAGGCACGCAAAGCCCGAACCGACCCGCCCCGATCCGGCCCCCCGAGGACCGACCCGATGACGCCCCGATCGTCCTGCCTCATCCCGATCCTGCTCGCCGCCCTCCCGGCCCCGGGCCTGGGGGCGTCCCGGACCCCGGCCGACCGGCCCAACATCCTCTGGGTCACCTGCGAGGACATCAGCCCCAACCTCGGCAGCTTCGGCGACGCCTACGCCGTGACGCCGAACCTCGACCGCCTCGCCTCGCAGGGCGTCCGGTACACCCACGCCTTCGCCACGATCGGCGTCTGCGCCCCCGCCCGGTCGACCATCATCACCGGCATGTACCCCCCCTCGATCGGCTCCCAGCACATGCGCTGCCGGGGGACGCTGCCCGAGGGGGTCCGGATGTTCCCCGAGTACCTCCGGGACGCCGGCTACTACTGCACCAACAACTCCAAGACCGACTACAACCTGCCGACCCCGGAAGGGACCTGGGACGAGTCGAGCGACACGGCCACCTACCGGGACCGGGCCGAGGGGCAGCCCTTCTTCGCCGTCTTCAACTTCACCACCAGCCACGAGAGCCAGATCCGGCTGCCCGAGGACCAGTACCGGGAGCGGGTCGCCGGCTTCTCCCCCGGGATGTTCCACGACCCGGCGAGGGCGACCGTCCCCCCCTACCACCCCGACACCCCCGCCGTCCGCCGGGACTGGGCCCGATACGCGGATATGATCACCTACATGGACGGCCAGGTCGGCGCCCTGCTCGACCAGCTCGAGGCCGACGGCCTGCTCGACGACACGATCGTCTTCTACTACTCCGACCACGGCGCCGGCATGCCCCGGGGCAAGCGGTGGCTCTACGACTCCAGCACCCGGGTCCCCTTCATCGTCCGGTTCCCCGAGAAGTACGCCCGGCTCTCCCCGGGCTCCCCCGGCGAGACGACCGACCGGCTGATCAGCTTCGTCGACCTGGCGCCCACCGTCCTCAGCCTCGCCGGCCTGGAGATCCCCGGCCACATGCAGGGCTCGGCCTTCCTCGGCGACTCGCAGGCCGGCCCTCGGGACCTCGTCTTCGGCTTCCGGGACCGCATGGACGAGCGCTACGACCTGATCCGGATGGTCCGGGATAAACGATACACGTACATCCGCAACTACCTGCCGCACCTGCCCTACTTCCACCACCAACACATCAGCTACATGTACGAGATGCCCACGATGCGGGACTGGCAGCGCCTGGCCGACTCGGGGGAGTTGACCGGGGGGGCCGCCGCCTTCATGACGCTGTCCAAGCCCGTCGAGGAGCTGTACGACACCCGGCTCGACCCGTCCGAGGTCGAGAACCTCGCCTCCTCCCCCGAGCACCGGGAGATCCTCGAACGTCTCCGCGCCGAGCACCGCCGATGGCAACTGGAGGTCGTCGACCTCGGCCTGCTCCCCGAGTCGGACCTGAGGACCCGGTTCGGCGAGCGTGCCCCCTACGACGCCGTCCGGGCCGACCCGTCGTGCTACCCGATCGGCCGGATCGCCGAGGCGGCCGACCTGGCCGGCCGGGGGGACCCGTCGGACGTGGACGACCTGGCCCTCCTGCTCGACGACCCCGACCCGGCCGTCCGGTGGTGGGGGGCCACCGGCCTGGCGATCCGGGGGGACTCGGCCCTGCCGGTCGCCGATCGGCTGGCATCGAGCCTGGAGGACCCCGCCCCCTGGGTCCGGGTGGCCGCCGCCGACGCCCTCGCCCGGCTGGGGAGGGTCGACGAGGCGATGCCCGCCCTGGTCGACGCGATGGGCAGCGACAACGAGTGGGTCCGCCTCCGGGCGATCAACGTCCTCGACCGGCTCGACGGCCTCGCCTCCCCGGCCGAGGAGGTCATCCGGGGGGCCCTCGACGACCCGAACAACTACGTCGTCCGGGCGGCCGAGCACGCCGTCGAGGGGATCGGCGCGGGGCCCGGGGACGGCGAATGACCCGGAGATCGGCCGGCCGGATCGACCCGGGGTGGCGTCGTCGCGGGGGGGGCGCCGGTGCCCTCCCGGGCCCCGGGCCGGCCCCCGTCTCCGACGGCGCCCCTCCGACTCGTCGGCACGCCTCGAAACGAGGCGGGGGCGTCGAGCGTGTCCCGATCCGGGGCCCGGGGGCCCGGGGCGTCGGAGCCCGGCCGCCCGGGGTCAGGGGTCGCCCGGTTCCTCGGCCGACCCCGACGGGCCCGGGCCCGCTCCGGGGTCGTCGAGGTACGATCGGCCCCGGAGCCGGTCCGGCAGGCAGGACATCTCCTCCCGGGCGGCCGGGTCGTCGTGGGCGTACCGGTAGCCCCGGCCGTAGCCGGCGGCCTTCATCGTCGGGGTGACGGCGTTGCGCAGGTGCAGGGGGACCGGCTCCCGGGCGGTCTCGTCGGCGTCGGCCGAGGCGGCGTGGTAGGCCCGCTTCACCAGGTCCGATTTGGGGGCCCGGGCCAGGTAGATCGTCGCCTGGGCCAGCGGGTAGAGCGCCTCGGGCAGGCCGATCAGCCGGGTGATCTCGGCCGCCGAGCTCGCCTGGACCATCGCCATCGGGTCGGCCAGGCCGACGTCCTCCGAGGCGAGGATGCAGAGCCTCCGGGCGATGAAGACCGGGTCGGCCCCCCCCCCGATCAGGCGGGCCAGCCAGTAGAGCCCGGCGTCGGCGTCGGAGTTCCTCAGGCTCTTGATCAGGGCCGAGGCCAGGTTGTAGTGGTCCTCCCCCCCCTTGTCGTAGGAGTACCGGGAGCGGCCGAGCGCCTCGACGACGGTCGCCTCGTCGACGACCCTCCGGCCGTCCTCCCCCGGGGGGCTCGAGAGCACCGCCGCCTCCAGGGCCGAGAGGGCCACCCGGACGTCCCCCCCGGAGGACCGGGCCAGCCGGCCCAGCTCGGCCTCGGGCACCTCGGGGAGCAGCGTCGCCAGCCCGCGCTCCCCGTCCTCCAACGCCCTCCGGAGCAGGGAGGCGATCGTCCCCTCGTCCAGGGGGTGGAGGACCACCGTCCGGCACCGGGAGAGCAGCGCGGCGTTGACCTCGAACGACGGGTTCTCGGTGGTCGCGCCGACGAGGGTGACGGTGCCGTCCTCGACGCTCGGCAGCAGGGCGTCCTGCTGGGCCTTGTTGAAGCGGTGGATCTCGTCGACGAACAGGAGGGTGTGGATGAAGTGCCGGCGGGCCTCCCGGGCCCGGGCGATCGCCTCCCTCAGCTCCTTCACGCCGGAGAGCACGGCCGAGACCGGCTCGAACCGGGTCCGGTCCCGGGTCGAGAGCAGCCGGGCCAGGGTGGTCTTGCCCGAGCCGGGGGGGCCCCAGAGGATCATCGACGGGATCCGGCCGGACCCCTCGACCAGCCTCCGGAGCAGCTTGCCGGGGCCGATCAGGTGCTCCTGGCCGACGAACTCGTCGAGCGACCGGGGCCTCATCCGGTCGGCCAGCGGCGCCGAGGGGTTGGGGGGCGTCTCGGGCCGGGGCCCGGCCGGATCGGGCCGCTCCTCGGGCTCGCCGAAGAGGCTCCCCGTCTGCTCCCTGGGCATGGTCGGGCCTCGCTCGGGCGGTTCGGACGGTCGGGTCGGTCCGACCCGGCCGCCGGGGGAGGCCCCGGGAGGGCGGGCGGGTCAGCCGGCGGGGTCGGTCCGGGGTCGGGTCGGGGTGGTCTGGTCGTGGAACATGACCCAGCGGTCGTCCTGCCGGGCGAAGGCGAGGGTCAGGAAGCCCTGGGTGACGACCCGGTCGCCGTCGGGGGGCTCGTCCCGGCAGGTCAGGTGGACGACGGCCAGGCCGAGGGCGTCGGCCTCGGTCAGCTCCTCCAGCCGGGTCTCCAGCGTCCAGGAGGGGGAGGAGAACCAGTCCCGGTGGCGGCGGACGAACTCGTCGACCGATCGGACGAGGCGGCCGTCGGCCGAGATCTGGGTCAGCTCGTCGTCGGGGAGCGTGGCGATCAGGGCGTCGAGGTCGCGTTCCTTGAGGGCCCGAAGGTGCTGCTCCAGGGTTTCTCGGAAGGTCATTGGTGGGCACTCCTGCCGGCCTCGGACATCGCCCGACCCCGGGCGGACTGCCCTGCACGCGCCTCGGGCGGGGGCACGGGGACTTGACCATTCAACTCCCGTGCCGGTCGCGATGTCGGAGGGACGGAAGGGGCCCGGGCGGTCGGCCGGGCGGCCCCGCCTCCCCTGCCCCGCCCCGGCGATCGGGGGCGGGGTGGGGCGAGGAGGACGGTTCTCGGGTCGGGGGCCGCCCCCGATCGGCCCGGGTCGGGGGCCCGGCCCACCGGCTCACTTCTGGAGCGAGTCGGGCACGGCGAAGGTCCCTTCGGGGAAGTCGACGCCGTGTTCGACCGCCTCGATCGTCGTCTTGACCTCCTGGCCGACGAGCTTCTCGGTGCTCGAGAACGGCATCGTGATGCCGTCGACCTCCTTGTAGTCTCCCAGGAACGACTCGACGGGGATCTCCCCCATCGGCGTCTGGACGACCCGCTTGGTCTTGACCAGCAGGCCGGAGTCGGCGTCGAAGTATCGGGTCTCGGGGGCCCCCTCCTTGGGGGTCATCTCGACGACGAAGCACGTCGAGCCCTCGACCTCCTCGGTGCCGGTGGTCTCGGCCTTGGTGTAGTAGTCCTGCCAGTCCAGGTCGGCGTAGAAGGCGGCCTCTCGGAGGAAGGCGGCCTTCTCGGCCCCCTCCAGCGTCCGCTCCCCGCTGATGGGGTTGATCTCGTAGGCGGTGGTGCCGTCGGTGCCCTGGACGAAGGTGCCGACGCCCTCCAGCTCCAGGACCGTCTTCATCTTGTCGGGCGCCTGCTGCATCAGCTCCAGCGAGCCCTTCAGGCCGGCCCCGGCGAACTCGATCGTGCCGGTGGCCTTGCGGGAGCTGAGCGCCTTGTACGCCTCGGCGCCCCCGGTGGCCTCGATGTACTTCGACAGCAGCTCCTCGGCCTTCGGCGGGTCGTCCTGCGCGGGGGAGGAGGCGCCGGCGAGGGCGAGCAGCCCCAGGGCCAGGGCCGGGGCGATCGTCGGGCGGAGCGTCATGGGGCCGATCTTGGCGATCATCGGGTCGTTGCCTTTCGGGAGATTCGGGCGGCGGGACGGGTCATAGGAGACTTCGGGAGACGGCCGGATGCCGGATGCCGGGGGGGCCGACCGGGCCGGGGAAGGCCCGGGGCCTCGCTATCCTCCGAAATTCGTCGTCGCTCCTCCAGCCTCCTTCGGCGGCATTCGGCCGGCCGGGGAGCTCAGCGCCGGTCGCTGGCCTTGCGGAGGTCGGGTCGCACTTGGTCCTTCGCCCGGGAGACGGCCTGCTCGAGCCGGTCGATCGCCTCGGAGCGCTGGCGGTCCTCCCCCGAGGGCCACTCGCCGGGCTCGGGCCAGATCTCGACGTCGGGCTCGGCGCCGTTGAGTTCCATGTCCTCCCCGGTGCCGATCACGAACCAGCCCCGGAAGGGCAGGCGGAGGAAGCCGACGTCCATGATCGAGGTGCCCCCGGTGCTGATCACCCCCCCGGCGGTGGTGACGCCGACGAGCGTCCCGCGGCCGAGGGTCTTGACGGCGTGGCTGAAGATCTCGGCGTTGCTGAAGCTGTTCTGGTTGCAGAGGACCGCGATCGGCCGGGTCCAGGAGGCGAAGACCTTGCGGTCCTGGGGATAGCCGGGGCCTCCCCCCCGGGGGACGGTGACGGCGTGGGCCGGCTGCGTCAGGGCGGTGAGCAGCAGGTCGGCGGTCGAGCCGCCGCCGTTCTCCCGGACGTCGATGACCAGCCCTTCCTTGCCGGCGGCGGCCGAGTACAGCTCCTCCTGGAACCGGTCGAAGCTGGAGCCGTTCATCGCCCGGATGTGCAGGTAGCCGAGGGTGCCGTCGCCGGCCTCCTCGACCGCCTCCCGGTTGTCCTCGACCCACTTGTCGTAGAGCAGGCTCCGGGCCTGGCCGAAGGAGATGGGCCGGAGGGTGACGGTCCGGTCCTCGCCGTCGGTATCCCGGACGACCAGCGAGACGTCCCGGTCGAGCGGGCCGTTGAGTAGGGCGGTCAGGTCCATGTCGGGGTCGACGGCCTCGCCGTCGATCCGGACGACCAGCTCCCCCGGCTCGATCTTCCAGCGGATCTGGTCGGCCGGGCCGCCGGGCAGGACGTCCCGGACCTCCAGGCCCGGCCCGGCGTGCCCGGGGTCGAACCGGAGGCCGAGGTGGGCGGTTTCGATGCCCCAGTCCCCCTCGACCGGCTCGATGCCGTCCTCGCCCGACGGGGAGAAGCCGAGGTGGGAGCCGTTCAGCTCGCCGAGCATGAGCCGGACCACCTGGGAGAACATGCCGAGATCCGCGCTCGAGGCGGCCACGTCGATGTACTTGCGGCGGATGGCGTCCCAGTTCCGGTTGTTCAGGGCCTCGTCATACCAGCGATCCCTCATGGTCCGCCAGGCCAGGTCGAAGGCGGCCCGGTACTTGGCCCGTCGGTCGTACTCCTGCCGGGCGGCGAAGGGATATCGGGTCACCGACCCCCCCGAGCCCGAGACGCTGGCCGGCACGCCGCCGAGGCTGCCGACGACCTGGTTCCCCTCGTCCAGCCACCGGGCCCCGGCGATCGTCTCGGGGGTCAGCCGCTTCGGCTCCAGCTCGTCGGGGGGCTTGATCGTGTAGGTGCCGTCCTGGCCGTCGACCGAGGCCCGGAAGGCCAGTTTCTCGGAGTCGGGGGACCAGAACAGGCCGGACTCCCGGGAGTCGGGGATCGAGACCCGTCGGACGCGCTCGTGCAGGTCCTCGAAGTCGATCTCGACGACGGGCGTCTCGTCCTCGTCCTCCTCCTCGTTGCCGTCGTCGTCCTCGTCCTCGTCCTCCGCCGGCTCGTCCTCGGGCTCGTCGCCGTCGGGCTCGAAGGGCGAGGATTTGGGGGCGGAGGGGCCGTTGCCGTCCCCCTTGCCGCCCTCCTTCCGGGCCTTCTTGATCTTCTCGATGGCCTCCTCGATGGTTCGGTCCCGTCGGCCGAGCTCGTCGTCCTCGCGCCGGAGGTAGACGAAGTGGACGTCGACCTCGCCGTCGGACCCCCGCTCGCCGGCGAAGGCGAGGATCTTGCCGTCGGGGGACCAGGCGGGGTCGCCGTCGTTGAACGGATGCTCGGAGACGTTGGAGGGCTCCCGGGAGCCGTCGAGGGGCAGGATCCAGACGTCGGCGTTGAACTCGTCGTCGTCCCGGGCGAAGGCGATCCACCGGCCGTCGGGGGACCAGCAGTACTCGGGGGGGCTCCAGCCTTCGAGCAGGAGGCGGGGGTCGGAGCCGTCGGCGTCCATGACCCAGAGGTCGCCGTTCCCCTTCACGAAGGCGACGCTCGACCCCTCGGGGCTCCAGAGCGGCCGGGACTCGACGGCGGCGTCCTCGGTCACCCGGTCCAGGTCGAACCCGTCGTTCTGCCACCAGAACCGGTCGGCGTCCTCGCGAGTGGCCCGCCAGAGGTCGCACTGGCCCTCGGCGTCGCTGATGAAGAGGATGGAGTCGCCGTCGGGCGAGAAGGCGGGGGACCGCTCCTCCTCGGGGGTGTCGGTCACCCGGACCGGCTCCCGGAGCACGGTGTCCATCACCCAGAGGTCGCCGCCGGCGATGAAGGCGAGCTCCAGGCCGTCGTCGGAGAAGGCCACGTCCTCGGCCCGCTCCAGGGTCTCCCGGGCCACCGGGGGGACCATCGCCTCGGCCTCGTGGACGACCTCCAGCCTCGTCGGGCCCGGGCGGTCGGCGGTGGGGTCGATCCGGTAGAGGTCGAACAGGTGCCGGAAGACCAGGGTCTTGCCGTCCTTCGAGAGGGCGGGCATGACGACCGAGTCGTCCTCGAAGCGGGTCAGGGGCCGGTCCTCGCCCGACCCCGGGTCGTGCTCGATCAGGTTGAAGGCGCCGTCGCGGACGCCGACGTAGTAGAAGCCCGAGCCGTCCGGCTTCCAGAGCGGCGATCGGGCGCCGGTCTCGGGGTCGAGGAGCCGGGTGTACTCCCCCGAGTCGAGGTCGACCTCCCAGATCTGGCTCGCCTGCGACCCCCGGTAGCCCTTCCGCCACCAGGCGACCCCCTCCCGGGTGAACAGCAGCCGCTTGCCGTCGGGGGAGAGGGAGCCGTCGGCGCCGTAGGCGTCGAACAGCAGTTCGTCGGCGGACCGCTCGTCGGCGTCGATCCGGAAGAAGCGCTCGGCGTGCCTCCAGAAGTGGTCCCGGGAGGCGTTGACCAGCAGGGACTCGCCGTCGGGGAACCAGCCCTCCAGGCGATATCCCTCGCTATGCGCGGTCAGGGGGACCGGGGCCCCCCCCTCGGCGGGCATCCGGTAGACCTGCCGGCCCTCCCCCCGGTCGGCGACGAAGGCGATCGTCTCGCCGTCGGGGGAGAAGGCGGGCTCGGCGTCGAGGCCGGGGTGGACGGTCAGGCGCCGGGCGGTCCCCCCCCCGGCCGGGACGGACCAGAGGTCGCCGGCCCAGGAGAAGGCGATCGTCTCGCCGTCGGGGGAGACGGCCGGGTCCTCGGCCAGCCGGATCGGCCCGGGCCCCTGGGCGACGGCCGGGGGGACGTCGAGGATGAGGGCGGAGAGGGCGACGACCGCCGCCGCGATCGTCCGGGGGGACGGGTCCAGGGGCATCGGCATGGAGGCTCCTCTCGGTTGCGTCTCGATGCAGCTTCGGCGGACGACCCAGCTTACCGGAACCCCGGTGGGCAATCAGCCCCCTGCCCTCGGGTGCGGCCATCCGGGGGTGCATCCAGGGGCCCTCCCCCGGCCCGTCTCGGCCGGTGCGCCGAGGGCCGATGGCGCAAGTGATTATCCTGGAATGAGATCCGGGATCCAATTGGGTTCGCTCCGTCGAACTCGGCGGCGAGAAGCCCGGCCGGGAGGGGCCGTCGTGGTGGTGACCAAGGCTGCCAATCCGGCAGGTGGCTTTGTTCGTCACGCGGCGTCGCGAGCCGCCATCCTGGCGGTTGGGTTCGTTTTTGCTCGGGCGAAGCGCGTCCGATGCAGAGGGAAGGGACGGGGCGGGCGGCGGCCGGTGCGCCCGGGGCGATCGGCGTAAGTCCTGATTGGGAAAGAACATTTCGGGAGAAAATGGGTTCGCTCCGTCGATCCCTCCGGGGTGTTCCCGTCCCGGGCTCCCGAGACCCCGGGGGGACCTCGGCCCGGATGCGAGGCGTCGAGGATCGCCCGATCCCCCCTCACCCGGCCTCCGGCCACCCTCTCCCCCGAAGACGGGGGCGAGGGTCGGAGATGGTTGCCTGCTCCCCGCTCGGGGAGGGCGTCGGGTGTGACGGGTCCCCGACAGTAGTATCGAGGCCGGGGGCCGTTTCAGTCACCCGATCCGCCCGGATTCCGGATCCGGGGCTGGGTCGGCTGGAGCCGGGGCGGTGGCGAGGTGGGAGACGGCCCGGGCGACCAGGCCGAGGCCCTCGGCCAGGGCCCAGGAGCGCCAGGGGGGGGCGGCGGGGATGAAGGACTCCCGGAGCCGGGCCCGGGCCCGGAGCAAGGCGGGGGAGCCGGGGGGGCAGTGGTGGTGGGCCCTGTTCTCCTCCCGGAGGGCGCCGATCACGACCGGGCCGGGATACGTGCCGAACTCGGCGCAGGTGTAGTCGTAGGACCGGCCGGGGCCGCCGAGCCGTCGGGAGCACCAGACGCCGAAGTTCCCCCGGATGTGGTAGGAGGTGCCGCCGGGGGCGTGCGACTCGATCCGGTCGGGTCCGAAGGCCCGGGAGAGCCGGGCGGTGGAGGGGGAGTCGGCCGGCCCGTCGACGAGCAGGACGTAGGAGCCCCTGGGGCCGAGCCCGGTGTGGAAGTCGAGGTGGACGACCGACCGGGCCGGCCCGACCAGGCCGGGGAGGTGCCGGTCCAGCAGGAGAAACGCCTCGGAGGGGGCGTGCCCGCCGAAGAAGAGGCCCCGGGGGAAGTCGTACTGGCCCCCGGCGACGGCCTGCTTGACCGCCTCGGCGCCGAACCGGAGCTGGGCCCAGGCGGCCCGGGCCGGGAAGCCGATCGCGTCGAGCCGCCCGGGGGGGCCCGGGGGGTTGAGCATCGGGTCAAGTCGGGCGTAGAGCGGGGGGTGGCCCCGGTAGGCCTCGCCGGGGGGGAGGAAGTTGCGGTTGAGATCCACGTTCGAGGCGTCGAACCGCCGGGAGTGCCGGAAGCCGAACGGGTTGAGCGCGTGCAGCAGCAGCACCGCCACCCCCCCGGGGAGCGCCCGAGGGCCCGGCCCTTCCAGCCAGCTCGACTGCACCGCCGAGCCGAGCGGGCCTTCCACCCCGTGCAGGCCGGAGGAGACGACCACCAGGCCCGGGGCGTCCTCGGGGCCGAGCCGGGCGGCCTCGATCGCCAGGTCGTCCGACTCGGGGCCGACGGGCCAGCGGTGCAGGAGGGCGCCGGCTTCCTCGGCGGCGGCCCGGAATCGGCGACGAGCGTCGTCGAAGGCGTCGGGCATCGGGGGGGGCGGTCGCATCGGGGAGGGCTCCGGGGAGGCCCCCCGCGGCGCCCGATCGGGAGGACGGGACCGGGATTGCGCTGGACAGGGGGCGTGCGGGCCGGGTCTAATCGATCCGGGGACGGCCCTGGTGCGGGCGTGCCCCTGGTGAAGCATGGATGCGAGATTCGTTGTCGTTCGGCCCGCCGGGCGTCGGCCGTCGCCCCCGGCGGGGCGATCGTCCCGCGAGTCGGCGACGGCCGAGGGTGCCCGCCGGGCGCGGCGTCGGCCCGATCGATTCGTCCTCATCCCGTCCCCATTTCCCCAGGTAGGGTACCACCACCCGATGCGATCGACATCCCTCCGGTCCCTGGCCCGCCGGGCCGCGTTCGCGGCCGTCGCCGCGACCTTCATCGTGACCCTGCCGATCGGCTGCTCCTCCGAGCCGGTCGCCGACGCGCCGGCCCCGGCCCCTTCCGGCCCCGCCGAGGGGGAGGGGGCCGCGCAGCGGGAGGTGCTGGAGGCGGGGGAACGCTGAGGCCGACCCTCGCCCCCCCTCCCCTCGGCGGTCGATCCTCCCCCGGGAGGCCCCTCTCCATCGATCTCCCCCCCTGTGACCTCACCTCCGAACTCCACCCCGAGAGGATTCCTGCCTTGAAGACCCATCGAAGCGGCCGGGGCCCGGCCCGGGCCCTCGGCTTCACGCTGATCGAGCTGCTCGTCGTCATCGCCATCATCGGCGTGCTGATCGCCCTGCTCCTGCCCGCGGTCCAGGCGGCCCGGGAGGCCGCCCGGCGCGCCCAGTGCACCAACAACCTGAAGCAGTTGGCCCTGGCCGCGATGAACTACGAGGACGCCAACAAGACGCTCCCGCCCGGCTACGTCACGCTGCTGCCCCCGGCGGGGACCACCGTGGGCCGGGAGAATTACAGCGTCTTCGCGCGGCTCGCCCCGTTCGTCGAGCAGCAGAACATCTACAACTCGATCAACTGGGACCTGTCCTACCTCGTCTCGGCCAACGTCACCGCCGCCGGCGTGCAGGTGAGGACCTTCATCTGCCCGAGCGACAACAACGTCGACAACGTGGCGATCAACGCCGCCTCCTACGGCGTGCCCGCCGCGGGGGGCTTCCAGCAGTCGTTCACCAGCTACGGCGGCATGCAGGGGATGTGGAGCCTCCGGGTCCGCACGCCCGACTCGACCTTCGCCCAGCGGCGGTCCAACATGAACGGCCTGATCTTCGGGCACAGCGCCGTGACCATCGGCGCGATCCGGGACGGCACGAGCAACACCGTGATCTTCGCCGAGCGGGCGCACGCCAAGGGGGCCGACTTCCTCCGCCGGACGGGCCGGGTGACCCAGGCCGACGCCTACCTGACCGAGTACAACTGGTGGAACTCCGGGTACTACTTCGACACCCTGGTCGAGTCGTACTACCCGCCCAACGCCGAGAACAAGCCGATCGGGACGGTGGTCGTCAACGCCATCGGCATGAACCCGTCGAGCTACCACCCCGGGGGCGTCAACGTCGCCTTCGCCGACGGCTCGGTGCGGTTCATCAAGGACACGATCGAGAGCTGGGCGATCAACACCGCGACCTCCGACCCGGTCAACGTCCAGTACAACGTCGACGGCAACCGGACCTTCTCCGTGGTGCCCGGGTCCCGGGTCCCCGTCTGGCAGGCGATCACCACCCGGGCCGGCGGCGAGGTCGTCTCCGCCGACCAGTTCTGAGCCCGACCGGGCCGGGGCCGATCCGGCCCGATGCACGGGCTCCCGATGTCAACGCCGGCTCCGGCCGGCCGGGGATCTCCCCGGCCGGCCGGGCCGTCGTGCGCCGACTGTGTTCATGTGATCCTGGGTTGGCTGGACCCCGGCCACCCGGCCTCAAGAAGCGTGTGCGATCGCTCGAGGCCTCGGCTCAGAGGATCAGCATGGCGTCGCCGAAGCTGTAGAAGCGGTAGCGGCGGCGGACGGCCTCGGCGTAGGCCTCCCGGACGAGGTCGACGCCGGCGAGCGCGGAGACGAGGACGAGCAGGCTGCTCCGGGGCAGGTGGAAGTTGGTGACCAGGGCGTCGACGCCCCGGACGGGGACGCCGGGGCGGAGGTAGATGCTCGTCTGGCCGGTGAAGGGGCGGAAGGTGCCCGAGGGGTCGACGCAGGTCTCCAGGACCCGGGTCGCGGTGGTGCCGACGGCGACGACCCGGCCCCCGGAGGGCCGGGCCGAGTTCAGCCGGCCGGCCACGTCGGGGGTGAGGGCGGCCCATTCGGCGTGGAGCTGGTGGTCCTCGATGCGGTCGGCCTTGATGGGCCGGAAGGTGCCCGGGCCGACGTGGAGGGTCACGTCGGCGACGCCGACCCCCCGCTCGTCGAGCCGGTCGAAGACCTCGGGGGTGAAGTGCAGGCCCGCCGTCGGCGCGGCGACCGAGCCGGGGGATCGGGCGTAGACGGTCTGGTAGCGCTCGCGGTCGGTCGGGTCGTCTCCGCCCCCGTCCCTGTAGATGTAGGGGGGAAGCGGGACGTGGCCGAAGGCGTCGAGCAGCTCCAGCGAGGGCCTCGGGTCGAGCGGCCGGGCGAGCCAGTGGCCGCCGCCGAGCCGCTCGACCAGTTCCAGGCGGAGGCCGCCGTCGAGGACGATCGCCTCTCCCGGTTGCGGGCGTCCCCGGGTCTGGGCCATCAGCTCCCAGGCGCCCCCCGGCCGCTCGGAGAGGTAGAGCCCCTCCCAGCGCCCCCCGGTCTCCTCCCGACGGCCGAGCAAGCGGGCGGGGACCACCCGGGAGTCGTTCCGGACCAGCAGGTCGCCGGCCCGGAGCAGCCCCGGCAGCTCGTCGAAGACGCGATGCTCGATCGCCCCGGTGTCCCGGCGGACGACCATCAGCCGGGACCGATCCCGGCGGTCGTTCGGGTGCTGGGCGATGAGGTCGTCGGGCAGGTGGAAGTCGAAGTCTTCGGTGCGCATGGGGGGAGGGTGTCGGGCCTGCTGGGGGCGGTCGGCTGCTCCCTCTCCCCGCGAGCGGGGAGAGGGTTGGGGTGAGGGGTCGGCGACCGGGACACAGGGCCTTCCTCATCCGGCCCCCCTCACCCGGGCTTCGCCCACCCTCTCCCCCGAGGACGGGGGCGAGGGTCGGAGGGGGCTCGGGCGGAGGGCGGCTCAGGGGCGCTGCGGGGCGTCGAGGTCGGCGTCGATGGCCTCGAAGGGCTGGTTGCCCAGGGGGTAGGAGCGCCAGTCCTTGTAATCGAAATGCCACCATTCGTTGTCGATGACGTCGAACCCCTGGTCCTCCATCGCGTCCCGGAGCAGGGCCCGGTACCAACGCTGCCGGGAGGTGCCGCCGGGGTAGAAGGCGCCGGCCCGTTCGGAGAACTCGTCGTAGCCGGCGACCATTCGGATCGGCTCCCCGGTGGCTCGGTCGCAGAGGGTCAGGTCGACGGCGCAGCCCCGGTTGTGCTTCGAGCCGCTCCGGGGATTCGCCACGAAGCCCCGGGATTCCGGGGGCGTGGCGTCGTAGAACATCTTGGTGACGTACCAGGGGCGGTAGGCGTCGTGGACGAGCAGGCCGAGGCCGTAGGGTTCGAGGGCCTGGTGGGCCCGGACGACGGCCTCGGCGGCGGGACGCTGCATCAAGGCCCGGGCGGAGGTGTAGAACGGGGTGCCGAGGAAGTTGTCGTCGGTGGCGTATCGGACGTCGAGCCGGATCGACGGGTCGAGCGCGGTGAGGTCGACGAGGTCGGGCTCCCGGAGGTCGCCGCCTTCGTGCGGGGGGGAGGCGGCGAGGGCCTCGGGCCGGACCTCGGAGACGGGGCGGAGCGGGTCGACCCGGAAGGTGGAGCCGTCCTCGCCGTCGATCGGCCGGCGGTCGAACACCACGCTGCCGCCGAGCACGGCCCGGGAGGCCCGGCCGGAGTCGTCGCGGTCGAAGGCGAGCGTCTCGTCGTGGTAGAGGCCGAAGTCGGGGAAGGCGAAGGTGTCGGGCTCGTCGGTCGGCGCGAGCGGGTAGAGGTAGAACCACTCGACGAGGGCGTAGAGGTCCCCCTCGCGTTCGAGGATGTACAGGACGTTATGATCCCACCCGTACTCGCCGATCAGGCCGAGCCACTCCTCCGGCGCGGGGGGCGGGGGCGAGTCGTCGGGCAGGCGGCGGAAGGTGGTCTCGCCGACGATGAGGGATTTGGCGTCGTCGTCCTCGCCGCCGGCTTCGAGGGCGATCGTCGGGCCGTGGGAGGCGATCGGGCCGTCGACGACCAGGGTGTCCGGGTCGCCCTCGGCGGGGGACCGCAGCTCCGGAAGCTCCCCGCCCCGGGGGGACATCAGCAGGAGCCGGCCGTCGACGTCGACCAGCTCGATGACCCGGTCGTCCTCCCCCTCGGGGGCGTACCGGCCCCGGAGTTCCCGGGAGAGGCCGTCGGGCAGCGGTTCGGTGCGGGGGAACTCGGGGAGGGGCTCGCCGTCCTCGAGGGCCAGCAGGGTCTCCAGCGCGAGGTCGGCGATCGGGCCGAGGTCGACGCAGTCCCGGGAGGCGGAGACGGCCACGCCGAGCCGCTCGTCGGGCAGGGCGACCAGCTCGGTGGCGAAGCCGTAGACGGCCCCGCCGTGGCCGAACCGTCGGCGGCCCTTCCAGTCCCCCAGGGCGAAGCCGAGGCCGAACCGGCCGGAGTCGTCGAACTGGGGTTCGAGCATCTGTTCGAGCGTCTCCGGCCCGACGATCGGGCCGCCGGGGCCCCTGCCCTCGTCGAGGAGCGCGACCAGGAAGCGGCCGAGGTCGGGCATCGAGGCCATCAGGCCGCCGGCCGGGGCGTAGCCGAGGGGGAAGTCGGGGGCGGGGAAGGTCCGGCCGTCGTAGGTCCACATGATCGCGTCGGCGAGCTTCGATTCGACGACGGGCGTCGCCTCGAAGTCGCTGGAGGCCATGCCCAGGGGCCCCAGCAGGCCCGATCGGATGACCTCGGCGAAGGGCCTGCCCGAGGCCCGCTCGACGGCCAGGCCGACGACGCCGAGGCCGGCGTTGGAGTACTTGGTCTTCGAGCCCAGCTCCAGCAGCCGGGTCGTCCGGACCAGGCTCAAAACCGTCTCGGCCAGGGTCGGGCCGGAGGGGTCGAAGTAGTGGCCGACGGGGGGCTCCCGGACGATCCCGGCGCGGTGGGACATCAGGTGCCGGAGCGTGATCGGGGCCTCGAACGGCCCGGGGATGTCCAGCCCGGGGAGGGCGTCGGCGATCGGGGCGTCGAGGTCGAGCTCGCCCCGCTCGACGAGCTGCATCGCGGCCAGGTCGGTGAACAGCTTCGAGACCGAGCCGACCCGGTAGGCCGTCTCGGCCGTCGCCGGCTCGCCGGGCCTCGCCTCGCCGAAGCCCCGGGCCCAGACGACCCGGTCGCCGGAGACGAGCGCGATCGAGAGGGCCGGGATCCCCTTCCGCTCCACCTCCCGGTCGAGGAACGCGCCGAGCGCCTCGGCCGCCTCGGCGGTCATCGGCGCGTCGGGGCCGATCGCCTCCTGGCCTCTCGCGGAAGGGATCAGCAGCAGGAGCGGCAGGAGGGCGGATCGGAGGCGAGGCATGGGCGGCTCCAGTGGTCCGGGGCGGGAGGGTGATCGTCGATTATGACGGATCGGGACGGGAGGGGCGAGACGGGCGGATCCCACGCAGGGCCGCGGGGGCGCGGGGCAGGAGGTGATCGCGAGGGAGGCCGTCGTTCCGCCGGCTCGGTCCCTCACCTTCTCCGCGCCCCCGCGGCCCTGCGTGAGATCCCTCGATTCGCCCCGCCCCGGGAGCTGCGGAAGATCTCCCGGGGCCCGGCGAAGTACAATGGACCGTCCGGACCCGGACGCCCCGCATCCCATCCCTCCGAGCGAAGGACCCGAACCCCATGAGCTGGAAGACCCGATCGTTCCGCCTGCTCGCCGCGATGACGCTGGCGGCGGCGCCGACCCTGGCGGCGACGGCGCAGGAGCCCGCCGTCGAGGCCGCCTCCGGCGCGACCGAGGCGAAGGCGAAGGCCGAGGCCAAACTCTCCGAGGAGCAGGTCCGGCTGAACCTGGAGTCGTTCGACGCGGTCTGGGAGACGATCCGGGACAAGCACTTCGACCCGGACCTCAACGGCGTCGACTGGCCGGCCGTCCGCGAGGAGCTGCGCCCGAAGGTGGCCGAGGCGGGCTCGATGGACGAGGCCCGGGGGGCGATGCAGGAGATGATCAAGCGGCTGAACCAGTCGCACTTCGGCATCATCCCCAGCTCGGTCTACGACGCGATCGACGGCGACGAGGACACCGACCGCGGCGACGGCCAGGCCGGGCTGCACGTCCGGGCCGTCGACGGCGAGGCGCTCGTGGTGCTCGTCGAGCCCGGGTCGCCCGCCGAGGAGATCGGGATCAAGCCCGGCTGGGTGGTCGAGGCGGTCGAGGGCAAGCCGGTCGGCCCGGTCCTGGAGAAGGTGGTCGAGGCGTTCGAGGACTCGACCCAGTACGACCTGTACGCCTCCCGGGCCGTCGAGCGGAGGCTGGGGGGGCCGGTCGGCTCGGAGCGCACCGCCACCTTCCGGGACGGCGACGGGAACTCCGTCGAGAAGACGATCACCCTGGCGAAGCCCCGGGGGACGACTGCCCGGTTCGGCAACCTGCCGCCGATGCAGGTCTACTTCGAATCCCGGGTGATCGACGACGAGATCCCGTACGTCCACTGGAGCGCCTTCTTCGACCCCGCGGGGCTGATCCCGAAGATCGGCGAGGCGATCACCGGCCACCTCGACGCCCCGGGCCTGGTGCTCGACCTGCGGGGCAACCCCGGCGGGATCGGCGCGATGGCGATGGGCATCTGCGGCTGGCTCTTCGGCGAGGCCGGTCAGCGGCTCGGCACGATGTCGACGAGGGACACGGACCTGAACTTCGTCGTCTTCCCCCGCCCCCGGACCTTCGACGGCCCGGTGGCGGTGCTGGTCGACGGCTGCTCGGCCTCGACCTCGGAGATCTTCGCCGGGGGCCTGCAGGACCTGGGCCGGGCCCGGATTTTCGGCACCCGGACGGCGGGCGCGGCGTTGCCCTCGGTGGTGGTGAAGCTGCCCAACGGCGACGGCTTTCAGTACGCCTTCGCCAACTACATCTCCGCCGACGGCGAGGCCCTGGAAGGCTCCGGCGTCGAGCCCGACCAGCCCGCCCCCCCCGCCCGGGACGCCCTGCTCCAGGGCGGCGACCCGGCGCTGGACGCCGCCGTCGAGTGGATCCGCTCCCAGGCCGCCGGGCGATCCGGCGGCTGAGGCCGCCCGGCTCGCAGCCCGGGGGCCTGGCTGAGAAGGGGCGAGATGGGCAGCGGGCGAGCATCAACGTCCCGCGGCGGGGCGGCCCGGGCGACGTCCGCGTCGTCCGGGGCGCGCAGCGACGAGAGGCGGCCCGGCACGCCCGGCCGATCGGGCCGGCAAGGGCGTCTCCCCGGCCTCCTGCGGCTGCGCCGCCCGGGAGGCGCGGGCGAGGCCCGGGCCGCCCGCGATCAGGGGAAATCCAGGTGCAGGTGGTTGTCGTGCACCTTGCCGCCGCCGCCGTCCTTCCTGACGAACGCCTTGAACTCGGCGTCGCCGCTGATGGCGGGGTCGTTGAACCGGACCGAGAGGCCGGGGTGCAGCCTCCTCGCGAGCCGGATGAACTCCCTGGTGAGGTCCGGGTCGTAGGCGTCCCGATCTCGGTAGGTCAGCCGGGCCCCGTCTCCGGTCAGGGAGTCCTTGCGCAGGGGCCGCAGGTCGACGTTCTTGCCGGCCTCGTGGCCGAGGTGATCGGGCGTGTCGATCCCCCCCGGCCGGCTGATGTCGCCGACCTGGAGCGGCCGGTCGGGATGGGCGCGGAGCCACTCCCGGGCGAGCCGGAGCACCGCCTCCACGGTCCCCCTCGTGCCGACCTGGTCGTAGCCGTAGGCGTCGGTCCCCCGCTTGAGGTCGTTTCGGTTGTAGGTCTCGTAGCCGGGGCCGCTGCGGGGCAGCTCCCAGCGGACCTCCGGCCGGAAGGTCACCACGCGGGCGGCCTGCCCGTTCAGGCGGGCGTAGAAGTCCATCACCTCCTGGGACAGCTCGACCGGCGCGGGGGGGCCGGTCAACGCCTCCCAGACCTTGCAGTTCCGGGCCAGGTCGGCCAGCGAGGGGGTCTTCAGGATCTGGCTCATCCGGACGAGCAGGATCTTCCCCACCCGGGTCGTGCGGGCCATCTGCAGCAACTGGGCCGGGTGGAGGGCGTCCGCGATCGCCCGCGTCGTGTCCAGCAGGACTTGCCCCGGATATCCCCGGAACTCGATCTGCAGGAGGACGTTGTAGACCAGCTCGGGCCGGGTCAGGGCGACCTGGGAGAGGTGGGCCCCCAGCGATCGCGTGTCCGGGCCCGACAGGAACCCGGTGTGTGCGGAGAGCAGCGTCTGCGCCTCCGCGGTCAGATCACGGGCCATACGCGGCTCCTGAACGAACCGGAGGGCCGCGGGAGGCGGGCGAGGCCGACTCGCCGAGGCCGAGGAGGGGATCCTCGCCCCGGGCGCCCGGGGCGACCCGGACGACTCGAATCGACGCGGGCGGGCCCCGGGGCACTCGCCCCGGCGTGCGATCGCCCTCCCATCGACATCTCGCCTCCCGTAACCGATTCGCTCATGATGATCGTCGTAGGGCGTGGATCGGCGGCGACAGCGGCCGGCGGGCGGCCCCGGTCGCCCGCCGGCCGGGGCCGCCAGCGACGAGCGGCAGCCGGACCGCCCCCAACGGCCCTCGAGGTCGCGCCTCGGGTGGCCCGGACGACGTCCGCGAGATCCCGGCCGGGTCAGGCTCTCCCGGACCCCTCCCAGCGTGCGATCGCGTCCTTGAGCCAGGCCGGGGCGAGGTCCATCGGGGGCTGCGGACATGAAGCGGTCTGCTCGTCGGCCCTCCGGTGCTGCTCGGCCAGCGGGGGGACGTCGAGGGCGGCCCGCTCCTCGTCGGTCGTCGAGGGGTCGGTGTCCCAGACCCGGTACCGGCGGCCGTCGGGCACGATCTGGGTGCCGAACCGCTGGGGGAGGCCGTTGGACATGAGGCCGCGGTCGGTGGCCGCGGCGTGGAGCCACCGGGCCGGGGCATGGCCGGCGTCCATCGCCCGGGCGGCGAGCCGGGAGGCGGCCTCGGCCTCCTCGGGCGAGTCGCCGTGGTGGAACAGCCAGGCGGCGTGGTACCAGTCGATCGGCGCGCCCGGCCCCTCGTCGCGGAGGATGGCGGCCGCCCGGGCCCGCCGATCGGCGTCCCGGCGCCTCATCTCGGCGTACCCCGGCGTGCCGGCCACCTTCGGGGCCTCGTGGTCCTGCCGATCGGCCTCGAACAATGCCGCGAGTCCCGGGTGCATCGGCCGACCTCCCCCCGATCCGCAGTCATCCCGAGCGGCGTCCTGCACATCTCGGCCCGCTCGGGGCCTCCGGTCGGGGCAGGCCCATCCGCCCGGCCGTCGGCCGACGACACCTTCGCACGGCCGCCCCTCCCGCCGCAAATGGCCCCCGGCCGACCCGGGGCGCATCCGGGGACGCCGACGGGACCGGCGGTTGCCCCGCCCTCTCGCGATCCGATACGCTGGCGGTACGGGGCGTGAGGTCTGCTGGTCCATCAGATTGGATATTCCCATGAGTTTCCGCGTTGCTTGCACCCTGATTTCCCTGCTCGCCGCGACGGCCGACCGGCCCGCCGCCGCCCTCGACGGCGAGGAGGGCGGGCCCGAGCCGGGCTCCTTGCGGGAGAAGTTCGGCGATCGGTTCGTGGTCGGCGTGGCGCTGGGGGGGCGGGTGCCGGACGACTATTCGCCGGCCGAGCGTCGGCTGATCCTGGGCCAGTTCGGCGGCGTCACGCCCGAGAACTGCATGAAGATGACCGCGATCCAGCCGGTCGAGGGGGAGTACCGCTTCGACGAGGCCGACGCCCTGGTCGACTTCGCGCAGGGGCACGGCCTGCAGGTCGTCGGCCACACGCTCGTCTGGGCCAAGGACGAGCGGACGCCCCCCTGGTTCTTCCGCGACGGCGACGGCCCGGCCTCCCGCGAGCTGGTGCTGAGTCGCATGAAGGACCACATCCGGACGGTCGTTTCGCGATACCGGGGCAGGGTCGCCTCGTGGGACGTGGTCAACGAGGCCCTCGACGACGGCGAGCCGTACCTCCGGCCGTCGAGCTGGCTGGAGATCGTCGGCCCCGGGTTCATCGCCGAGGCCTTCGCCGCCGCCCACGAGGCCGACCCCGACGCCCTGCTCGTCTACAACGACTACAACGTCGAGCTGCCCGGCAAGCGTGAGAAGCTGCTCCGCCTGCTCGGCGAGCTGCGCGCGCAGGGCGTGCCGCTGGGGGCCGTCGGCATCCAGGGGCACTGGGAACTCGATCGGATCCCGCTCGACGACATCGCCGCCCTGCTCGGCGAGTTGGAGGCCCTCGGCCTGGAGGTGATGGTCTCCGAGCTGGACCTCGGGGTCGTCCCCCGGGGCCGCTGGTGGGCCGACGGCGGCGCCCACCGCGAGGAGATCGCCAGGACCGACCCCCTGGCCGACGGCTGCCCCCCCGAGCTGCTCGACCGCCAGGCCGAGCAGTACGCCGCGCTGTTCCGCCTCTTCGTCGACCGCGCCGACACGATCGCCCGCGTCACCTTCTGGGACCTGCACGACGGCCGGAGCTGGCTGAACCACTTCCCCTGGGAGCACGCCGAGTACCCCCTGCTCTTCGACCGAGACGCCGCCCCCAAGCCCGCCTTCCGCGCCGTCATGGGGGTGGAGGCGGGAGGGGCCGACTGACCGACCCGCCCTCGCGGCGTGCGGTCACGCGTCGATCTCCAGGTATTCGACCTGGCTGGACGGGTCGGGGATGGTTTGGCCATCTTCCCGCATCCCCTCGACGTGCAACTCGATGGCTTCTCGGAGCCGCCGCTCGGTCTCCTGGACCGTCGCGCCGGTGGCGATGCAGCCCGGCAGGTCGGGGACGTAGGCGGCGTAGTTCGACTCGGCCTTCTCGATGACGATGGCGTATCGCTTCATGGAGGGGCTCATTGCGGCTTCAGGCCGGCCTGCTTGAGGATGGTGTTGAGCGTGCCCGGGGGAACCTCGTCGCTCGGCTTCCCGGAGACCGTGACCCGGCCCGGCGTGTTCGGGTGCTTGTACTGCCGGTGGGCGCCTCGGGTGACGACGAGGTACCAGCCGTCGTCATGGAGCCGCTTCAGGACTTCGCCGACCTTCATCCCCGCGACAATACGACACTCTTGTCCCGCAGGGAAAGAGTTGCCTGTCGAGGGGTGGCCCGGACGACGTCCGCGTCGTCCGGGTCGCGAAGCGACACGAGGCGGCCCGGCAAGCTCGGCCGATCGAACGGGCAAGGCTGCCTCTCCAGCCTCCTGCAGCTTCGCCGCCCGGACGACGCGGACGTCGTCCGGGCCACCCGCGGTTGCACGATCGATGAGGACCGACAGGAAGTTGATCCGTGGTCCCCACTATAACGGACCACCCGCTGGACGCATGACTCCCTCCCCAAAATCCGTAACAAGCAGAAAAAAGCTTGCACAATCTGCTAGAGCCAAGCAAAATAATCGATACCAGTCATGTCGGTAGGTCGTGCAGCACACAGCACGCGGTCGTCACCTCATCAACCCAGCCCGGAAAGAGGGACGCGGTATGAAATGCGCAAATATTCAATGGCGAACCTACATGGCCATTCTGTTCTTAGTCATCCCGCTTAATGAATCTATTGCTCAATGGATTTATGGATGCTCGGCTATTAATATTTCTTTTACATCCGAATTGGGTGGAACTACAACGATTCAACCGGATGGCAAATACACTTTTATGGGAACCTCGTCGCTCAAATTTGATTGTGCGTCCGCCATGTCGGATACATGTGCGGTATGCGTTAGATTCGCCCTTGGAAGGTTAAATCCCAGTACTGGCGAGTGGGACGAAATCGTGGAGCTGGGCAATCCCGGCACAATTCTATTAACACCAGCAAACTGTGGATCTGCCAACAATACAAGATACATGATAACCAGAGCAATTAATTTGCAGGCAAATAAAACATATAAGGTTGCGTTGGCAGCGTATAGCTCCATAAATAGTGGGTTTGACGGTCACAGTTGCGAGGCCCTTATTCCAGATGACACTACAAGTGTCACCATTGAGCTTTGAGCGATGATCGACAAATACCTTTAATGTGCCAGCACGGAACCCATTCCTTTCACCTTGCCGAAGGAGTTCACGATGAGATTCCTCTTCAACGCAAAGGTCTTGGGCCTTGTCGCATTAGGCATGGTTTCGTTTTCAGTGTCGTATGCAAACGTAAAAATGGGATCAAAACGTTCCGCTCCTATTCCAGCACTCCGGCTCCCAGATCCGCTAATCGGTCAGAGTATTGCTACGTATGAAATTCAAGAAAATATAACTCTGCCACAAGAAGGTGTTCCCATCGCATCGGCCTCTCGCATAACAGAGTTGAAGATCCATCCGCTAGGTGAGATAGCCTTTGTGAACTCGGAGGCTTCGATGTGGGACTCATCAAAAAAAACCAAATGGAATTACATGTGGGCAGTTCGAATTTATGATGGTGATGCCCTCCGGGGTGACGTACCCATTTGGGAGAGACGATATGAAGACCAGATATTCCAAGTTGCGTCGGGTCGAACGCATACTCCTACCTTCTCCGACGAGATCCCACTCCCAGAAGAACCGGGATTGTATAAAATTCAGGTTGGCTTGTACCAAATTGCGGATGGAACGGATTTGGATGTGCTGAACAATTCAGAAAATGCCGACAATTACCTTGCGGCATTCAAAACCGTAGAAATCGCGCGTTAGCTAGACTGCTCCCGATTTCGCGGGCCCGCCTCGGCGGTAACCTGAGGGTTACACGCGCACCCCTGGCCACCGACCGACGGCGGACCCTCCATGATGCTACCACCCGAGGCGGCCCTGCTGTGGGCCGAATTGTTGCACGCGTTCGCTTGGCCGACCGCCCGACGCTTCGCCCTCCTGCTCGTCGCGGCCATCCTCACCAGCGGCCGGCGGCCGGCGGCGGGTGGCACTGGTGCGGCGTCTCTTCTGGGTGCCACTGGCGGCTTGCCCGCCAGTGATCCGGTCCGTCTGCGTCGCCGAGGTTCGCGTATCAAGTCGGCTCTGCCGATGTGGGTGACGTGCCATGATGAGCCGCCTCGCTCGGAGATGTCTGGCGGCCGGGAGCACTGGCGGGCAAGCCGCCAGTGGCACCCGTTGTCTCGTTGACTCGGCCGCTTGCCTTCGTCCCTCGGCCCTCCGGGATGTGATCAGGCCAGGGCCCGGAGGGTGCGGAGGCGGTCGAGGGCGGCGTCGAGGGTCTCGTCTTTCTTGCAGAAGCGGAACCGGACATCGCTTGGCGTCATTGACGTAACCTCCTGCTGCCTCATAAACTATAACCAGTGGGGCACACCCCCGAAAAGACCGATGGCAGAGAATTGGCAGGGACTCCGCCATGAACAAGCCGTGGTTCCGATCCGACCGCCTGAGCTGGTTCGTCGAGCTTCCCGGCGGCAAGCAGGTCAACCTCGGGCGCGACGAACGCTTCACCTCTCCCCCCAAGGTCAAGCCGAAGGAACCGCCGCCCGCGATCCAGAAGAAATACCTCGCCGCGATGCAGGCCCAGGCGGAGCCGGAAGACCGCAAGCTTTCCTTCTGCACGTCCAAATATCTGGAATCGTTGCAGGATTGCCGCCCCAACTCCATCCGCCGCGCCAAAGACTACCTCGAATCTTTCGCCAGGGCGACCGGCGATCCGAAAGTGTCCAGGCTCCGCGCCCACCACGTCACCGACTTCCTCAAGGGCAAGCCGTGGGCACCCAACTCCGTGCGGCAGTTCATCATCACGGTCAATGCGTGCTTGAATTACTGCGCCCGGCAGGACTGGATCGCCGCCAACCCGATCAAGGGCAAGGTGACGATGCCGCTCGCACGCAGGCGGGAGGATGTCATGTCGCCGGAGGACGCGGAGCGGCTGGCCGCCGCCGCCGCGCCGGAATTCCGCGACGTGCTCCACTTCCTCGCCGGAACCGGGTGCAGACCGATCGAGGCGCGGGAAGCGCTGATCGAAAAGTGCGACTTCGACAAGGGCGTGCTGATGGTGCCCAACAAGACGAAGGCGAAGACCGGCATCGACGAGCGCCCGGTGTTCCTCTCGACCGCCATGATCGAGCTGCTGAAGCGGGTCATCGGCGACCGCAAGGCGGGGCACATTTTCTCGAACAAGTTCGGCAAGCCGTGGCAGGCCGATGCGCTCCGGGTTCGGATGCGCCGCCTGTGCGACAAGCTTGGCATCACCTACGGCGACCGGATGTACTCGCACCGCCACGCATGGGCGTCAACGGCCATCAATGAGAAGGGCCTCAATCCGGCGCTCGTGGCCATCCAGCTCGGGCACACCGACCTGAAGCAGTTGATGAAAACCTATCTCCACCACGACCACAAAGCGATGCGCGAGGCGCTGGACGGAAATGAGAAACGCGAGGGCTAGTGCCCCCGCGCCTCTTCCAGCTCCTTCATGAATTGCTTCAGATGCTCCTCCGTGAGCACGATCTTGCCGCGCCTGCCCTTCTGGCCGATGCGGACGCATGGCAAGCGCCCCTCCTGGACCAGCTTGTAGGCGAGCGACGGGCTGATTTCGAGCCGCCGCGCCGCCTCCTTTACGTCCATAGGCTCACCCCCTCCATTCGTTGACTTCCATCCAGATCATGACGGTAATGGCGCTGATCGCCCCAAACGTCAGCAGGGGGATGGGGCGGAGCGTCCCGGCGATGAAGCAGAGGGCGGGGATCACCGCCAGCCAGATGCCGGCGGTGACGAGGACGGGGTGTTTCACCCGCCGATGGGCGCGGTGCCGAATGTGTGTTTTCATCCGCCGAACTCCAGCCCCTTGGGTTTTCCCTTCTCTGCCAAGGCTTCCTTCGCCTTCCGTTGGGCGGTCTCCAGCGGATCGGGCGACTTCAGCCCGAGCTTCGCGGCGGGCGCGGGCATCATGGCGCCTTCCAGGTACGCGCCGCCCAGGTTGGCCATCTGGAGGTTGGCTCCGCGCAGGTCCGCCTGAAACGCCTCAACGCCCTGCATCTTCGCGCCGTAGAGATTGGCGTTCTGCAGGTTGGCGCCATTGAGCGTCGCGCCGCGAAGGTCGGCATAACGGAGGTTGATGCTGCTCAGGTTGGCGTTGCTCAGATCCGCGGCCCGCAGGTCGGCGTTTTCGAGCGATACGCCGGCCAGGCTGACGCCACGCAGATCCGCGCCACGCCAGTCCACACGCTGGCCGGGTGGAGAAGGTTTCTTGTCCGTCATGACGGCTCCTTCGGCAGCGGGGGAAGGGACGGCGCCTGGTTGCCGGGCGGCACCGCCTGCGGAACTTGCGGCGGAGGCAGCGGTGGCAGTTTGAATTCAGTGGCCGGAGCGGTCGGTTCCGCCTTGGGTTCAGTCCTGGGCTGTTCCGCCGTTGGCGAGCACCCGAACGGCAGGCACGCCAGGGCGACGATCAGGCTGGGGATGAGCGTCTTCACGGTTGCGCCTCCATCGAAAAAGGTTGAGCCATCGGAACCGGCGAGCGGGCCTTGCCTCTTCGGCCTGCTGGCGGGCGATGTCGTGGTGTGCCGCGTCCATCTCCATCAGGGTGACGAACGCGGCATTACGCCCCGCCGATTCCATGCGGCTCAGCATCTCGAAGTAGTTATCTGAGGAAGCAATCGCCTGGCGGAAGGCGTCGAGCACGTCATTGCCGATGCGCTTGCACTGCAAGTCGATGCGTTCGGGGTAGGAAGGCAGGGATCTGTTGGCGGTAACGCGATCCACCGCCTTCCTGACCTCGAAGAAATGATCTCTCGCAGCGGGCTGAAACACGCCGTCGGCATTGAACAGCTCCTCCGCCGCGCAGTAGTAGTCGATCAGCAGCGGGAGCAGCAGGTGGGACACTTCGGCGAAATATGGGTCGCGCTCCGGCACGGACACGTTCATGGCTTCTCCTTCCTCGCCAACTCCTCCAGGCCGGAGCGGATAACGCGGTAAAATTCCTGGTCGCAAAGTGACCACTCCTCTTCCCTCAGGCATCCCTGCACCACGTAGCGACACTCGCGCGCCAGCCGAATGCTCAGGTTATGAATCTCCGGGCTGGTCGGCTGGTTGATGTTGACCAGCATTTCGCACCTCCTCCAATCCTTCGAAGATCAGCTCGTAGAACGCTTCGTGCAGCGTGGAATGGAGCTCCGGCTGGATTGCCTCTCGCACCAGCTCCAGGCACCGGCTGCTGAGCCGGTGCGAAAGCGCGCGGTTGACGATGTGCGGCGGCTTGCCGGCGACGAATCGCGCCACCAGCTCCGCCCGTTCAGTTGACGGAGGGCTCCGCTGAGAAACTTCGCTTGCGTTCATAAGTTTTGATCGCCTCCTCGACGATGCAGACGATGATGCCCATCAGCTCGGGCGTGGTGGCGCCCGGCGAGCTGCTGATGGTGTTGAGAATGAGCGCGGCAGCCGCGACCGCGTGAGCGTATCGCTCTTCGTTCACGACCCTCCCCCGTTGCGCCGGCCGAATTCCCAGCGCGACTCGAGCATGCGTTGCTTCGCCGGCCCGGCCTGGCCGAGGATGAACCGGCCGAACACCAGGAACAACACCAGGGCGATGGCTGCCTCGATCACGGATGCACCCCTTCCTTCTCCGTTGTCTGCCCCTCGCGGAGCTTCTGCTTGTAGTGGTGGAACACGGCGGCGGCACCGCCGAACGACAGGATGATCAGCACCCAGCCGAGCGAATCGAACACCGACACCACGCCGTCGCTCAGGCGGGTAAGGGGCGGCGCGGCGAGCGTCTCCACGCCGTTGAGGTAGGGTTCCGGATTGGCCAGGAACGCCGTCAGGGCGGCCGTTCCGGCCAGCGTGCCGCGGTGGCGGTAGATGAAATCCATCGCCGGATCGCCATAGGCTTCCACCACGCCCGCCAGGCCAGACGCTCCGGGATGGCCGGAAGTGCGGAGCGCCTCCAGGCGTCGCACGCTGCGGGCGCTCAGGTGGCTCGCTGTTCCGCCGGCCACACCTGCGATATCGTCGGCGTTGCGGCTGAATCCACGTGCGGCGTCATCGCCGTGCCGTGCGGCGAACCGTGCCGCGTCGTCCGCGCTGCGTCCGAGCTTGTTCGAGATGAACTCGCCGCTCTCCTTGACCAGCTTGCCCCAGAAATCTGCCCTGGCCGGCGCGGCGGTGGCGAGCGTGGCCAAGACGAACAGGATCATCGCGCTGCGTTTCATGGGAATATCTCCTCGGATGGTGAACGGGATGGGCTTTGTGTCAGCGCGCCAGCCGGGCGAACGCTTCCGCCCGCCACCGCACGCGCTCGTCGTGGAGCTTCCGCAGCCGCCCGCGCAGGCCCGACTCGCCGCCAGCGGCATCGCCGTCGATGACGGAAGCTCGGATGGCATCCAGCGCGGCATGGACGCTGCGTTCGATGTCTTGCTCGGGCGTATACCCGGCGCCGTGCAGGGCGGCATCGATCCCCTTGCCAACCGCGTAGTCGGAGCCGATATTCGCGCCGATGCTGGCGGCGCGCTTCTGGCCCGGAGTCCATCGCTGCCCGGCGATGGCCGAATCGATCGGGCTGGCAGCCAGATCTCCGAGCTTGTTGCCCGCCACGAACAGCACCGGCGACAGCACGAAGTCGAACTCGGCGATGCGGGCGGTTGCGGTCACCGCGCTGTAACGGTCGTATGACCCGGAAGGAAGATCCTCGGCCGAGATACCGCCGGTAATCTGCTCCGCCGGGGCGCGGGCAGCCACGCGGGCACGCGCTTCGATGGAACGCAGATCGTCGATGTAACCGGCCGCCGCCACCTGGATCGCCTCGCTCAGCTCGTCCTCGCTGAGTACATGCCGATCGAACGCCGCGTCAACGTCCTCGCCGATCGGATCGCGCGGAATCTGATATTCCTTCGGCCCGGTATCGAACAGCGAAGCGAATTCGCCGATCACTTCCTCCACGACGATACCTGCGTATCGCGCCTTGGCCTGGAGGCTCAGAATATCTTCGGCGAAGGCCTTGCCACCGGATTTCCGGCTCTCCAGATAGCCCTCCAGATCCCGAATGCGTGCCTCGAGTGCGGCGGCGCTCTCGCGTTCCGCCTGGGCGAGCGCATCGTCCACCCGTGCCGTACGGCCGGAGAGTAAGCCCGATGCGGAATGCCAGGCCGGTTCCGCCTTGGCCTGGACCGATTTCATCCAGTCGGTGGGCTGGACAACCCACACGAACCCCAGGCCGCAGGACGCGGCGAGGACGCTGAAGCAGATGTGCCAGTTGTTCGTCAAGCAGCGGATCATCCGACGCATGGCCTGTTCCTCATTGGTGCGAAGCGGGGAGGGTGACGCCATCCGTGGCGCGTGAATCCTCGGCTGAGCTAGAAGCTGCGATACTGCCCCTTGTCCTGGCTCTTCTCCGCGAACTCCTGTCCGCGCTGCTGCGCGGTCTTCAGCGGGTCGGTGGTGCCGATGAATTTCCCGGCCATGGATTTCTGCTCCGGCGTCATGTCGGAGATGGCCTTGTCGATCTGGCGTTGCTTGCCGAGCGTCGCCTTGGCCTGCTGGAATTCGATCACGTGCTCGGCCTGCTGCTCCGGCGAAGGCTCCGGCGCGTGTTGATCCGTCGGGCCGTGCACGCCGTGCTGCGGCCCGTCCGGCTGAGGCCCTTGGTTTGGCGTGGCACCGCTGGTGAGCAGGCCCAGATCGCCGCGATAGGCGTCGCCCGTCCACAGCCCGCCAAGTTCGTACATGCCCTTGACGGCTGCGGCCTTCAGGTCCTTCAGGCCGCTGGGAAGGGGCGGCGTATTGTCCTTGAGCTCCTGGTTTTTCTGGGCGAGCTTCTCCTGGACATTGCGGAAGGCTTCGGTAAGCCGGTCGGACGCGGACGGTTTGTGATCTGGCATGCTGATTTGCTCCCCCGTTGTGGTAGTGTTCGGTTACCTCGCCCGCCTGGATGCCGGAAAGTGACGTGGCCGCCATCCGTGGCGGCCCCGGATTCACCACCTCCGCAGTCGTTCCATCGCACGTTGCTGCATCTGGGCCTGCAGCATGCTGTCGTAGGCGGCCTGCGCCTCGCGATCGACCTTCGCCTTGAAGAGGCCGAGCTGGATCTTGCTGGCCAGCCACCCCAGCCCGACGAAACAGGCCATGCCCTGGCAGAGCGGCAGCAGGCAGAGCCCTGCCACGCCGGCCAGCAGGAATTCCTTCGTGTCGTCCTTGGCCAGCGGTTGGCCGCATTCCTCGCTGTGGCGCCGCTCCTTGCTGGTCATCGCCGCCAGGAAGTGCAGCGCCAGCAGCCCGTAGAGCGCCATGTTTCCCCAGGCGAACGCCTGGAACCCTTCCTGCGTCATCGGCGGCCCGGTCAGCTGCACGACCAGCGGATAGCCGATCATGACGCCGACGATGGTGTGGAAGCCGATGGATCGCGGCCCCATGCTGCCCGGCCGGTAGAACAGGAGCCGATACGGCCCGGCCAGCAGGCCGACGGCGAAGAGGATGAAGTTGCCGGTCTGCCGGATGCCGTGGAAGGGGTCGTTCGATTGTTGTTGCTCTTGCTGCGGCATGCGTCACTCCCTCATGTCGAGAACCTGGAATTCGCCGTGGGCGTGGAGCACGGCTACACCGACCGGAAGCGTTGAATAGAACTCGGGGCGAATTGCGCGGGCGTATTGCTCTGACCAGTGCATCGACTGGTTCACGCCCAGCCAGCCGTCGCGCAAATCGCCGGATTCGCGGTTGGCACGGCCGTTGGAGCCGCCGGACAGCATGATCTCCTTGACGTCGCCGGTCAGGCGGCTCTGGACTTCCGCCGAATCCGGGTTGTTCTGGTGAAACATCAGCTTGACGCCGTGGTTCGACCAGGAGCTGAGCGCCTCGTTCTTGGCCTTGGGGCCTCCCCCGTAGGTTTGCTCCATGAGGTCGAAATCCTGGAAAAGGTCCAGGTGTAGCGCGCGTTGCGATCGCGACACCGCGGCCACGATTGCGTCGTAGCCCGGGTGGCTGAAATACGCGTATTCGTCCCTGACGATGAGACTGCGCGGCGCGTTCGCCGCAGGCCTTCGCAGGCAGTAGCCCTGGTAGAGCATGATCCAGGCGAGCTGGAACATTCGGCCGGGCGTTTCGTAGGTGAGCAGATCGTAATCGAGCGCGACAACGAGTCTGCCCGCTTCGATCATTTCGGGCGTGAGCGTCGATTCCTCGCAGAGCGCCGAGTAAAACGGCTCCAGCAGGAACCTGCCCAGGATCGCGTTCACCATCGAGATGATGGCGCCGCGGGCTTTGTAGCCAAGGGATGAGAATTCGTTGAGGAAGAATTCGGTGGCGCGCTTGACCCTCCTCTGGTTTTCGGGCGTCTGGTTTTCCCGCGCCAGCAGGATCATCTTGGCGCAGATAGTGAAATTCTCCGGGTCGCCGCCGAACAGCTTGGCCGGCAGCGCGTCTTCCGGGGTGCCGGGGCTGCTGATCAGCGCATCCTTCACCAGCTCCATGCTGGCTTCGCCGGTGGCCAGGATGCACAGCTCGATGGCGTTGACCAGCGCGGTCTCGAACATCGTCATCCAGAACGCTTCGCCGTGGTTGCCGGTCCCTTCCGCCCGGCTGGCGATGTCGTTCAGCCGCGCCAGGAACTGCGCGGCCAGCAGCGAAGAGCCGCCCGGCATCTCGGTCAGGTACTTGAGCAGGTTGATGCGGTAAGGCGATCCGGGCTTCAATCGCACGAATCGGTCTGACGCGTTGAGCTGGCGACATAGCTCATCAACCTCGTTGGCGTCTGTAGGTTTTGGGCAGGCAAAGAGGCAGGGAAGCCACTGGTTGATCGCCTGCGCTTCGATGGACCGGGCGAAAAACGTCTTGCCGTAGCCGCTGGAGCCGGTGACCACGATGCCGGAGTCCGGCCAGCCGAGGTGGATGCCGCAGATGGTGAAGCCTTCCGGGCCTGACGGGGACGCCCTGGCCGGTAGTTGCTTCTGTTTGCGGCGCTCCCCAATGCGGATGATGAGGCCGGTCACGATTAGGCTGGCGCAGCCGGCGTAGACCAGGATGTCGGTTTGGCTCACTCATTCCTCCTCTTGGCGCGGAGATGGGCGATCAGCGCCCCCAGGGGCAGGCCGACGCATCCCGCGAGGAACCACTTCTGCCAGTATTCCGGCGGGATCTTCTGGAGCTCGCTCAGGAATGCGTCCACGGTTTCTGCCTCCGGTTGCGGGTGATCGGAACGTGTGCGCGCACGCCGGACGTGCCGCGCGATAGCAAGGCGAGGCTCGGGTACAGACGAGTTCAAACGGGTCCAATTTTGGACTTATCCGTCAGCTAACCGCCTGATCCTTCGGCGGTTCGGTGAGCGGCCGTTCCTCGCGGAACAGCGACGTAGTTTCGGTGAAGGTGAAGCGCGAATCACTGGGCATGGCGACGATGTAACTGATGCAACCGCAAACATCATGGTCGCAGCGGATCGCGTACGTCGGCGGCTTGGTCATTCGCTGTCGCATGTTTCCTCCAGGCGCGGAGCGTCTACGGCCCCGCGCGGTGCGTGGGTTTGGTTGGGTGAACAGGATGTTCCGGAGCGGGAATATCTGGCCTGGATTCAGCCGCTACGGAACGAAATGTTCCCGAGCGGGAATATCACGGAAACAGGAATCTCAACCCGTCCGGCGGCAGGTGCTTGTTGGCCTTCAGCTTCGCGGCCAGCCCTTCCAGCCACTTGGCGATGTCTTCCGTCGAAACGCCGGGCTTGGGCTTGATGACGGCCTCATGGCCCCCATCCTTGACGGTGAACCCGCGGGGCTTCCGGCCCGATTTATTGCCCTCTTTCATCTGCTTGGCCAGCAGCTCCACCCGGTCTTTCGGGATGGGCTGGTCGTTCTCATCGAACGCCTTGGCGATCAGCTCCTCCATGTCTGCCCGCGTCGGCATCCGGGCGATGGTTCTGACCACCGTGCCGCAGAGCCGTTCCGTCTTCGGGCGGAGTTCCGGCGGGATGCGCCGGACACAGGTGATCGAGCTGAGCGTGCTGGCCGGGATGCCGAGCGCCTTCCCAGCCTCCGCCCAGGTGGTGAATCGCTTCTCCTTCTTGTAGGTGGTGATGTCGTTGCAGAGCTGGAAGGCGTCGAGATTCTTGCGCTTGGAGTTCTCGCCGACGCGGATTTCGATGATTTCCGCCTGCGAAGGAATCGTGTCGCGCACCTCGGCACGGAATAGGATGCGGGCAATCCGACAGGCATGCCCACGTCGCCCGCCCGCGATGACGAGCCATTTGCCGGGCAAGTCCGGGTGGGGGCAGACGATGCCGGGCTGGAGCTGGCCGTTTCGCTGGTAGTCCTCCACCAGGTCGGCCACATCCTCATCGGTGATGGGGCGGTTGTCGTGGGGCGGGAAGCAATCGGCGGGGTCGAGTTCCTTGAGCATGGAAGATACTCCTGTCAGAAACGCGGGCTATTACGGGCGTTGGATTTGCGCGCAGAGCGGACGCGGGGATTTTCCTCCTTTCGCCCTTGTCCAACCCACTACCAGGGGCTAGACTGTGATAGAAGTTTCTTACACACCTACTCTACGCTGTATCGCGGCGGAAGTTCAAGGCGCTGAAACGGGAAGTTTTACGGGAAATTCCACTGATGGCCGAGGAGAACAAACCTACGGAGCAGCAGGTGGCCTGGCTCGCCGCCCTGGCAGCCATGCCGACGGTCTATTCGCGGGGCACGGAAAAGAGCAATGCCGAACTCCGGGCGATGGCCGACGGACTGAGTGTCCGTTACGCCCCAGCCAAAGATCATATATATAATGCAATGCGCGAGTTGAAGGCGGCCAACGACGCCGTGGACGGCGCCTTGGCGGAGGCGGCGAGGCTTTTGCAGGAAGAAGGGGTTGCCTTCCGGGTCAAGGCAGCGAAGGAAGTGCAATCCGCCGCATTCCTGCTCTACCAGGTTACCTCGTGGCTCGACTACTCGGTGCAGTCTTACCAATGGCTCCTGGAATACGCGCAAGAAATATTCCGCGCCGATGATGCAACCGACTACGCCCGCAAGCAGGAGTTGGCGAAGAAGGTCAACGCCGAGTTACGCGAGCGGCATCAAGCCTTGAGGCATCCAGAGAACGGCGAGCCGTGCGTCATCTATGCGATGGCGACGCGCAACGGGGATGGGCGATATGTGCTGGAGAACCGCATGACCAAGAAGCGGTCGGGCTCCTACAAAACGTTGCTGGAATTGATGCCCTTTCGGTTCACTCAGGATGTCGCCCGGAAGGAAGGCCTGGCGGGCAAAAAAAAGAAGGGCGAATCCGACAGTTGACGCTTGCCCCTCCATGCGCTAATGGTTGTTAATCCCACGCATGGAGGCGGTATGGCACGGAAGCCGAGAGCGAAGAAATCCAAAGTAGAGCCCGAATCCCCGGCGGTTGCCGTCGAAGAACCCCGCGCCATCGGCGACATCCTGGCCGAGCGCTATCCCCTGCCGGATGCAGGGCACCAGCTCCCCGCGCCTACGGCTGATGTGCCCTTCGAGCCCGGCAGCTTCGTAGCGGCGCTAGAAGAGGGTCGCCCCCGTTTCGGGCAGGTGCCGCCGGGCTTCATCCCGGTCAAGACCGACAACGCCGCCGGTATACGCGTCACCAAAAAGCTGTGGCGCGATCAGGATGGCAACCAGCGAAGCACGGCGGCGCTGCAGTTCGCGGAAAACCGCAAATTGTCGCGGAATAGCGAGAACGCCCTGGTAGACCATGTGGAGGATCAGGGCTTTTTGTTCCGTGACCATGCCCGCCAGTGGCAGCGCGATAGCGACCCGAGCCAGCAAACGCCCGGCGAGAACATCCTCGATGCGCTGAAGCTGCTGGACGAGGTAAAGCAGGCGCGCGGGTTAGAAGGGCACGGGCGGTGAGTAATGCCGTCGAGCTCACCAAAGAGAGAATAGTCCGGCAGACAGATGCCGACTGCGTGTTCACGGACGGATACGGAGTTCGTTGGTTCAAATATGAATTCAAGTACCCCCACCGCAGGCCGGAAGGCAGCTTGGCCGACTTTGCCTTCGATATCTGGGCGACGTCCGATCAGGACGCAGCAGAGCGGCTGGCGAGTATTAAGGCCAGCGCAAAAATCCAGGGCAGGATTGTGACGGGAATCGATACATGATCGCCGGGAAAGTCACAGAAGACGGTTACCTTTTTCAGCACCGCTATGTTCCGGGGCACGAAGCGCCACTTAAGCCGGGCAAGTACACTGCCGTATCGGATTTTTACGAGGTGGACAGGCCACCGCGAGTGGGCGAGAAATGCACTGCATACATTGACCATGCTCGCCAGGCAGGCCGATTGCTTTCGAGCGAAACCAAGCCGTTCGTTGTCGCTGTATGACCGCCCCGAAGCCCGATACCCAGCAGCCCCGGCTCAAGCTCTACCAGTCGCCAGAAGAGCGGCCACGCATGACGCAACGGGAAGCCTATTCGCGGTTCGCGGACTTGATCGACGCAGAGCGACCGCGAATCGCACCGGGAACGCGGCAACAGGAAGGACGCGGGCGATGAGCGGCGGGAGCATGAATTACCTCTACTCGAAGCTCGAGTATGATCTTGAATCCAGCCCGTTCGAGCGGAACACGCCGCAGCGCGAAGCTTTCTGGCAGCACATGCAGAAGGTAATCAAGGCGCTGCACGATATTGAATGGGTCGATTCGTGCGATATGAGCCCAGGCGATGAGAACGAAGCGGTAGATGCTTGCCTGAACTCATCTGCTTTCCTTCAGGGCGTCATCGCCGAACGTGACGTGCTCCGCCAATGCCTCGATCCGCGTCAGTGGACGAACGAAATGAGCGTGGCATGGCATCTGGCAATACCGGACACTCATGCCGCCTTCAAATCGCTGATAGAAGCCGCGAAGAAGGCCGACCCAGTCACCCCGCCACCCGCCTGAGCGCCACCAGCCCTTCCTCCGACATGCCGAGCGCCCTGAGCTGCTGCCCGGCATCCCCGGTGCAGAAGCCCGGAAAGCCTGCGAACCGGCAGCATGCCAGGAACTCGACCAGCAGCGGATAGAGCCGCTCCATCTCGGGCAGCCGCTCGAAAGACCCCGCCAGCGCGGCGGTCGACTCCACGCCGATTACATCGCGCCCGTCATAGACAGGCCGGAGCAGCCCCGCGGCGATCAGCCTGCCGCCTTCGGCCATTGGCTGCGTTTGGACAAAAGCACCGAACCAGCTGTTGAACCGCATGCGTCACCTCCCACGGCCATTATCGCGGAAAGGCCGGGAGCGCGCCACCCCTCGGGATCACATCAATTGTCGCTTGACCATTAGGGCGGCCTGCCCTAATGTCCTCCCTGCGCATGGGCAATGAAGCCCGGCAAATTGCGGAGTGTATATGACCGAGAAGACGTTTCCGACTTTCATTTTCGAGGCAAAGAATCTGAGAGAGCAGCTGAAAGTCATAACCCCATTTATGAGCGACGATGAAACCCGCTATTACCTCAATGGCGTCTATTTCAAATACGATGGCAAACAGCTAAAGGCAGTGGCCACCAACGGGCATATCTTGTACGAGGCGGTCATGAAATGCGCCATCGAGCATGGCGAAGCATTCGCGGCCATCTGTCCGCGTCAAGCCATTGCTGCTCTTTGCAGTATGCTCAAGGAATGCGCTTTCGGCCGGGTCACGATGACAGTGGAAGAAGCAAAGCCGTACCGCCTGACATTTGACAATACTGCACTTTCCGGGACTTCATGTACGTAGCGCGATCCGGGGCAGAGGGTAGATGAGGGCCGGTCCGGCCGGGACGATGGCGGTTACCGGACCAGCCAGAGACCCCGAGCGGAGCCGGCCCCCGATGACATCCTCGCCTCTACCGCCCGCCCCGTGCCAGTGGTTCCCGTGGCTCGCCGCCGCCCTCGACCGCCGCTCCGCACCCCGGCTCGCCCTGCTGTTCCTCGGCGCCGTCCTCGCCCGGGGCCGCCGGACCGTCACGACCTGGATCCGGGCCGCCAAGCTCAGCGACCACTTCCGCCCCTGCTATACCGCCGTCGCCGCCGCCGGCAAGCGGGCCGATCGCATCGCCCGACGCCTCCTGACCGAAGTGGTCCGGCCCCTGGTCAAGGGCGCCACGCGGCTGACCCTCGCCCTGGACGACACCCCGACGAAGCGGTACGGCCCGCACGTCCAGGGGGCCGGCGTGCATCACAACCCGACACCCGGCCCGGCCGGCTCGCCCTACGTCTACGGCCACGTCTTCGTCGTGTTGGCCCTGCTCGTGGCCCACCCGGCGTGGGGCGTCGTTGCCCTGCCGCTGCTGGCCCGGCTCTACGTCCGGAAGGTGGACCTGCCGGGAATCGACCCGAAACACCGGCCGGAGTTCCGCACCAAGCTGGAGCTGGCCGTCGAGTTGCTCCGTTGGGCCAAGCCCTGGCTGGGGCCCCTGGGGTTGCCGATCTGGGTGGTGGCCGACGGGGCCTATGCCAGCAGGGAGTTCCTCAAGCCGGCGATGGAGCTGGGCATGACGGTCGTCAGCCGGCTCCGAAAGGACGCGGCCCTGCGGTCACTGCCCGGCCCCCGGCCTGCGGGCAAGCCTGGCCGTCCCCGCACCTACGGCCCGGATGTGATCGACCTGGCCAAGCGGGCCGGTCAGCGACGCGGCTGGTCCACCGAGACAATCAGCCTGTACGGGGTTGCCGCGGTCAAGAAGTACAAGACGTTCCCGGCGACCTGGCGTCCGGCCGGCGGCGCGATCCGGGTGGTGCTGGTGGACGAGCCGACCGGCTGGCGGGCCTACTTCTGCACCGACACCGAGGCGAGCGTCGCCGACATCCTGACGACCGTGGCCGACCGGTTCGGCCTGGAGATCGCATTTCGCGAGTGCAAGCAGGTCGTGGGGGCCGGGCAGCAGCAGGTGCGGTTCATCCGGGCGAACGTCGGGGCCTTCCACATCTGCCTGTGGACCTACACCATGACCGAGGCGTGGGCCTGGGGCCGTGAGGCGGAGGATCTGGTGGACCGCTCGACCTCGCCGTGGGACTCGACGCTGCGCCGCCCGAGCCATGCGGACAAGCGCCGGGCCTGGCGTCGCGATCTGCTGGGCGAGGAGATTCGTGCGACTCTACGCCCGGGGGCTACCGAGGCGGAAATTCAGGCCACGGCCGAAAGGCTGCTCAGTCTGGCCGCATGACATATACATTCCCCCGGAAAGTACAGGACAATATCGACGCACAGCTTATCACCAAGACCATCGACGCCAATTACCCCGACTATGAGAGAGTCATTCCTAAGCCAAATCATGAAAAGCAATATTATTTTGACCGATTCAATTCAAAATATGTGCATGCAGTAGCTAACGTTTTCGGCGAAGGAACCCCTGTTAATATCTTTCGGGAGAAGGAGGATGGCTCGACGGGTCTCCCCCATTTGGTCACAAGTCCAAAGCTGGAAGGCGTTCGTTGCGTAATGATGCCGATGCGAACAGAAGAATAGTGACTCCAGCCGAGGAAGTGCGCCGCGCATGCCAGGCGCTGAACAATGACAAGGGCACGGGCGGGCAAACAAAGCTCGCCCGGCTGCTGCCCCTGAATTCGCACGGCAAGCCGGTCAACTCCCGGACAGTGCGGCGATGGATCGCGGGCAAGACCGAACCGCATCCTGTGCTTCTAGAGCGGATTCGGGACATTCGGGAGCAAGCAGAAAACGACGGGCAACAGAAGGGCTGCGCCCTCGCTCCATGAAGGTCGAATCCGTCAGCTTCCGTGGTCGTGCCTCCCGTGTGCAGCCGCCAGCTTCTCTCTTCACTCCGCTTCACCCCCTGTTTCTGTCTTCGCCCCGTTTGCCCAAGTGAATTTCGCGCGAGGCGAACTTCACGGTCAAACAGGCATCGTTAACCGGAGACAGATCCATGTCCGCCACCCAGAACCTGCCCGCCGTGCTCGACACCGCCACCCTCCGCCGCACCTGCCCCAGCGTGTTCGCCTCCGAACCGTGGCACCGCATGTCCGGCCGCTACCGGCACGTCCCCACCATCGAAGTCGTGGATATCCTCCGCGACCGCGGCTTCTTCCCGGTCAAGGCGGCACAGAGCCGCAGCAGGATCGAGGGGAAGCAGGCCTACACCCGGCACATGCTCCGGTTCCGCCATTCCGACTACCTGACGCCGCAGACGGTCGGGGCCGAGTTGCCGGAGCTTGTGCTATCAAACAGCCATGATGGCACGGCGGCGTACCGCTTCGCCTCCGGCATCTTTCGTTTGGTCTGCTCGAATGGCCTTGTCGTGGCCAGCAGCGATTTCGGCTCGATCAGCGTCAAGCATGCGGGCGGGGCGGATTTCAGCCAGCGGATCATCGACGCGACGTTCCGTATCGTCGAGGACACGCCGAAGGTGCTGCAGCAGATCGACGCCTGGAAGCAGCTCGCTCTCCCGGCACCGGCACAGACGGCATTCGCGGAGGCCGCCCATGTCCTGCTCGATGCACCGAACATCACGCCCGACCAGCTGCTCACCCCCCGCCGCAGCGAGGATCAGCCCGCACCGGACGGCAGCCGGTCCCTCTGGGCTACCTTCAATACCGTGCAGGAAGGCGCGTTGAAGGGCGGCATCAGCGGCACGACGCCGACCGGCCGCCGCACCACGACCAGGCCGGTGAAGGCCGTGGATCGTGATATTCGCCTGAACAAGGCGTTGTGGACGCTCACCGCACGGATGGCGGAGCTGGTGGACTAAACGTCTCGGGGGCATGGAAGCCCCCAACCCTGTCCAAGCCCGCCCAAGACAACCACGGCATATCAACCGCTTAGCCCATCATTCCGGCCAAGGATTCGACCATGCGCGCTTCGTTCCCCTGCGGCTCCCTGAAAGCCGACCCCGACCTTTTGACTACCCTTCCGCGCTCGGCATTAATCGCCGCCATCGTCCGGCATTTCACCGGGAGCGAGAAGCACAGCCAGCACGAGCACGACGGCATCGCGTTTGAACTCCTCACCACCGAGTCCGAAACCCACGTCAGGAGGGCAGATGTTTAAACTAGGCCGTATCGTCGTCACTACCGGAGCGCAGTTCTTCGTTTCGATGGAAGAAGTGGCCAAGGCGCTGGAACGTCACCGGCAAGGGGACTGGGGGGACGTATCCGACGAGCAGAAGGCGCTCAACGCACAGGAAGGGGAGGCCATCCGGTCGAGCTACCTCATCGATGGAGAGCGTATCCACATCATCACCGATCCGGGGCAGACCACCGTTTGCATCGCGGAAGACCTTTGACCGACGGGCGGTGATTCTCAGGAGTCGCCGCCTCGCTTCGCTTCGGCGGGTTAAACCATTGTGCTGAACTCATCAGGCGCTTTCAGTTCGGGAACATCCGTTTCGTCAGTGAAGTTGATGTCCCGCATTGCCTGCCGAAGCTCCGCGTCACCGAATCGGTGTTCGTATCCGGTTCTGAGATGTAATTCCCGTTCGCCGAAATTCTTGGCGATAAACCGATCCTGGCTGCTCGTGAGCTTGTCCGCGTTCAGATGGTCGCCCGTCCAATTATCGGAGATACGGAGCCAGCCCCGAAGCGCTTGCGGCGCACCGAGGCAGACCAACAGCGCGCCTATCGGTTCGTGCTCGCCCATCCCGCAGGCGATGAATTCCCCGGAAGGGGAGAGCCAGCCCGTCGTGGCTGCCTTCTCCCTGGTTGGGTAATACCGATCAATTTTTCCTGTCCACACCTTGTAGCCCTCCTTTCTTCACCCACACCGTCAATGGCACTTCTCGGCGCAGGCAGCGGAAACATGTCCGGTCTTTGGGCAGGAACGTCACGGAATGAGAGCCGACCACCCAGCTATGCCCTTGCTCGCGGCAGGCCTTCGCCGCCGCTTTGCGCTCACGCTCGATTTCCTTGCGGAGCGCCAGCCACTCCCGGCGCTTCTGCCTGCGTTTGCTGTATGGCCAGCCGAGCCGGAGGAGGCGGCAGATCATAACCACTTCGTCTTATGAGATCGGGCGTGGATCACCGGACGTTTCCCCTGCTCGACGTTCCGAAGGCAGATCGCACAGGTGCCCCGCTTGCTGCCCCACCCCCGCAGGATGCTGAACCGCGCGCCGTTGCTCCGGTTCCAGCCGTAATCGCACATCGGCCAGTAGTTCCCGGCCTTCGTCAGGGCATACATATGGGAGCGGGCGGCATTGGGATCGTTCCGGTCTGCGCCTTCGATGTACCGGACGACCACGCTCATGCGGCTGCCTGCTGCGGGTAGTCCACCTCGAAGAAGCCCAGCTTACCGGGCATCGGCAGAAAATCCACCGGCTGAGCTCGCTCCAGACAGAAGCCAACCGGGCCGGAGAACCACGGCGAATCGCTGGATTTCACAACGTCTGTCAGATCTGCCTTGCCTACGATGCCGCCACGCTCGAAATCACCCGGGGCTGGCATCGGAATCTCCGGGAATTCTTCACGCACCCAGTCATAGCCGTCGCTGTCGAACGTCTTCCCGGCATGGATCAGGAGTTCGCCGCGAAATTTCGTGTTCCACGTCCGGTTTTCGAGCGGCTTGAACCCGTGGGCGATGAGCCACGCCCACGGCTGCTGGATGCTGAGCGCTTTCATGCGGCCCCGCTGAGCGGCAGCGCTTCAACTTCGTCCCAGTAGAGGAGGATTCGGCGATTCGTCGGTTCTTCCGCCTGCGCATCACCATCCTGCTTGATGGCGTAGCTCATTGGCCGATGCGGGTAGACCTCGGCGATAACGCCCGTGCCGCGGCGGGTCTTCACGCACGTTCCCACGGGGATAGGCGGCTGCACGTTATGCGTCTGTTGGAAACCCCGAAGAAAGTCTTCATGGGCGCGAGCGAGCGTGTGCTGGTGGCTATCCAGGATCTCCGCGATAGCCGTGTCGCAATCCCATCCGTGCTTTTCTAGATCCTTCGCCATGCTGTAGCCGTCGCCAGATCGGCAATGCCTTACGATGTCGGCGGCAAGCTCTTCCACTTTGCCGCTAAGCCCCTCTTCGTCGATCAGCGTTTGGGCTGTGATAATGGCGGCTTGCAGCCGGGTTTCGTCATTGGGGGATTTCGGAATCTCAAGCACATTACCTCACTCTCAGCCGCTCAGCGCTGCGGACGCGACAAGAATTTTGCGAACACTCGGGCATCCGCAGCGCTGAAGGGCTAATTGTGTGAAAGGTGGTGAGTGTTCGCATCCGGCGACCATAGCAAGCCTGCCGGAAAGCGCAAGCGATTCTTGCGCTGCACGCTTGACCGTGCTATCCGTGCCGGATGGACCGCAGCGCAGCAGGAAGCAAGGGCGGGCGCACCACGTTTGAGCGCCATGGCTCGAAACACATGGCCGAAATCGGCGCCAAAGGCTTCGCCACAACCGTCGCCCGGCACTGGAACGGCGACCGGCAGGGCTATCGTGATTACCTAGGGCTGCGGCGGCACGAACAGCAGATCGAGAGCTTCGTGGAACGGGAGCAGGCCCGCCGCCTGGCCGCCGGCGAGAAGATCGTGTGCCACGAGCTGCCTGTGCTCAGTGACCCGGACGAGTTGCCGTTCTAGCCGCGGGCCGTGCCGCCGCAGTCCCATCTTGTTTTCCACAAATGGCTTACGCGAGATCCGAAAGGACGGTTGCATGCCGCCCACGGCACGGTGAGAATAGGCTCGGATTCCCCCCGTGCCATTTATGGAGGACCGCGCCGTGCTCGATATCCGCGCTGGCAGCAACGTGAGCTCCTACTATCCCAGGGCGGTTGAATCCAGCTACTACATCAATGCATTTTTAGCTTATGCAAATCGCGAGTACGGCATCAGCCCGGAGCAAGTCGCCTTCCTGACCAGCATTTGCAGCGACGACCTCAACAGTGTCGGGCTGCCCCGGACCGATATGGTTGGCCCGTTCGTCCAGGGCGGCCTCAATGGCTTCCCGTTCGCGGGCATGACCGGGCTTGGCGCGTTCTCCCACCATATCCCTGAGCCCGGCGCAGCGCTGATGTTTTTCGGCCCGCATGTCGGCATCACCAGCGACGGGCAGGTCGGCAAGGTGGTCCGGCCTGGCCAATCTACGCCGAGCGATTGTTGCGGCGCAGCGGCGGCGGCGCTCAAAGCTCTAGAGGCAGGAACGATTACCCACAAGGAGCCCTGCGATTACCCGGTAGACGATTACCAGCAGGAGACGATCCGGCAAATCGTCCTAAGGCACAAAGACGCCATCCTCGGCGCGGGGGATGTGGGTGACCCGAGGCGTTTCGTCGTGATGACAGAAGCCATCTACCAGGAAACGAAGGATGCCTTCCTGCGGCTCCTGGCGAACACACACTTCGGCAGCCCCGCGTTCTTCTTCGGCGGCATCCTGATCAACCGGGACGGGAGACAGGAATCACTCATCGAGCTACGCGATCTGGACCGGGTCCAGCATGGGAAGGTGCAGGACCTGACGAGTGATTTCGCTCAGAAGGCGGAGGAGCGATTCCGGGCGTTCGAGGCCGGGGATAAGAATGCTTTCCGCTGAGCTAGAAGCAGCTACTGGTGCGGGGCTGCCTCGGGTTCTGGTGTCGGATGCTGGCACCGCATCAGTGCTTTCGACCAGAGCGAGGTAGATGCGCGGCCACGCTCATCCCCAGCCGCGCCCTCAGTAACGACCGAGCCGAGTAGCTGGCCGCCCGGGCGGCGGCGCCATCGGCTCGCCGCCCGTGTTTCGTGTGCCGGGAGTGGTGGTTGGCAGCCGGGATTAAACGTATCGTAAACGGACACTCCTCCTAGGCTTTGCGACCTGGCCCATAATCTGATTTGTCGCTCTGTTCACGCTCCCCGGCCTCGCGCGCCCGCTTCTTGCTGTAGTGCCATCCAAGTAGGTTCTGTTTCCATTCCGGCCAGGAACGAACCTCCTCTCGGGCCCACTGCAAGTAGATCAGGAAGCGATCTTCCTCTTGCGAGGGGGACGATTCATTTTGGCTGGCCATCCGTGCCCTCCTTCTCGATCAGGAAATCCGTGAATAGTGATCCGGCCAAGGTTTCAAGTTGGAGATATGACAGCGGCATCAGTTGAAGCCTGAGCCTCGCTGTCTCTGGTTTCCAATCAATGACCTTACCTGTTCGCTTGTCCTTCCTCACCACCGGATATCCGGAGCTTAGGCCCATGGAGAAGAGGTCGAAAAACCTTCTAGGGCCTACGCCGACGAATGGTTCAAAGCGGACTGCTTGTTCGCGTTCGGAGAATCCGAGCACAAGCGAATCTCTGTGGAAATCAACGGCCTTGCTCTTTGGATAGGGCTCGACGTAAACGACTCTCTTAATGCCTGCCGCAATTATATGCTTGGCGCAATTATGACATGGGAAGGTCGTCCCATAAAGCGTGGCATCACGGCAACTGATATTGTTCCGCGCACAGGACAGCATCGCCTCCATTTCGGCGTGCACGACGCGGCCGTACTCAGTAAGATCACCGATTCGGCTGCTCCTCAGCACCGCTCGAAACGCATCTAGGTCTTTAACATGATTGCTAGAGTCCTTTAAAATGCTTTCGATGATGTCTTGCTGCTCAGCCTTATTGGAGTCGACGCCAAGGGTGTAATCCCTGCCTCCAGGAACGTCTGCGTAGCGTCGACTGGGAGCATCGTAGTATGGCCAATAAAGCCCACCCCCAAACCGGGGGCAATCGTTAGCTCCGGTTGACAAGAGTTCCTCATTCTTCGCAAGCACCGCCCCGACCTGTCTGGACAAATCTGCTGAGCGCAGCGCTGCCGAGAATGCCATGAACATGGCAAACTCATCGAACAGCGGCGTAATGTACGGGTTACCAAAAATAATGTCGAGGAATCGCCAAAGATCCTGCTTCAGCTTGTCCGCGCTTTCGTCGAACCGAACAAAGAAGTCCGACATATGGAATGTGTCGCTCGTCCGCTGCCCATATGACAGCTGTTCGTCCTCATCCCGCTGCATCAAGCGGGTAGCTTCGTCTTCCGTCATTCTCTTCTCTTCAGTCAACACCTCCCTCCTGCGATTTTCGTCAGCGTGTACTCCAACGAGATAGAACGATTCCGGGTAAATCTCCCGCAGGCGAGTCACTTCGGAGGGGTGCTTCAGGGAATCCACAATGTAGGCAAATTTGGGCTTAAGGCCCTGCGTAATATCGCTGCCTTCATAATTGCGATCAGACGCGATTCTGGCTGCTACCCCCAGTGCCAGGATCGACGAATCATCCGATAGTTTTCGGGCATCATCTCCGGCAGTCATCAAGGCGTCAGTGCGGACGTAGCCAGCACTCCCCTCGTTAAGGGGTTTGATCTTGGCAACGCGTGGAATGACGTCCTTGGAGATCTTGATTACAATGGTCGTGTATCCAAATATTTTCAAACGATCTTCAATCGTTCCGATCACGCTCTTGAGGTCGGTGCCGACCGCCGCAACCAAGCCCAGCACCAGCTCTGATTCTGAAAAATTCTGATATAGGAAGTCTTTTGCAGATCGGGTTGATCCATCCGGCGAGGCGCTCGATGTATCTTTGTCTGCAATTCGCGCAGACTCTGCTGGCAGATCGTCGGCAGCGTAAGGAGCCGCTTTGATCCTATCAGACTGGGCCGATCTCTGACGGGATTGCTTGGCCATTGCCCATCCACCAAAAACACTGACTGCCTCAAGCCTTACGCCATCAGTTTCTCTGCTCTAGCTCGGTCGCCTCACATCGCCTACTTTACCGCTTTACCCAGGATTTCCACCTCCGGCTCGTACATCCGGTTCCATCAACCGCCATGGCGGATGCAGCACCCGGTCACACCAGATTCTCTGATCGCGGAAGATAACCGGCCTGTGTTTGGATGTCCACCGGTGAGTGCCCTAGCGTCCCGTCTGGCGCCGTCGAGTGCTCCCGGGCTTCGCTCCCGCTCCGGTGCCTGCGGCACTGCCCCGCACGCCCGCTGACTCGAAGGAAGCCGTCGCTCCCGCCAGAAACGACGAGCCTGCCTGACGATCCGAGTGGGGAGAACTGGCGGTAGTTAAATCGTCCAGTCTCCGTACTCCACTTCCACGCGACGCTCGAGGGAGCGGGCAAGCTCTACCGCGTCCGGTGCCATGTCGACGCCCAGGCCCAGCTTCTCCAGGCGGTCGATCAGTGGGGAGGCGGCCAGTGCCCGCAGATCATCGGCGCGGATATCTTCGACGTCATCGTCATCTTCCCAGCCGGGTGAAATCCGGAGCACATCCACGAACTGCATGATTGGATGGTTCAGCCAGTCGGCTAGCCTGGAAGTCTCCAGATGGAGCCGATACCGCACCAGCGGCGACATGTCGGCTCTGATCTGTGCCGCGCTGTACCGCAGGTTCCCGTCGTTCAGTTTTTCCTCGTAGAGCGGCAGGCCACGGCGGTACTCATCGTAATAGCGGGTCTCCGGGTACCGCTCTGAGGGGTAGATGCGGCCCAGCAGCTCAATCGCCTGCTCCATCCGCTCGGGGTCTTCAAACTTGATCCGCCCGGAATCCGTGGCAGGCCGAATCCCATCCCGCGTGATGAGCGAGAAATACGGCTGCTCGCACTGGACGCGGATGAATTTGGCTTCGTCGCCCAGGCCGTTCGCTTCCAGCCAGTCGGCATAGGCCAGCCGCGGGGCGTCGTTTCGCGGATCAGCGTGGATAGCAGCGATCAGGGCCAGCTCGGCATCGCTCAGCGGCATGGGGCACCTCCGGCGCTATTCTAATGGCGGCCGGGGCGATGGCCAGCCGGAGCGGCACCGGTGGCGGGAAGTCTTTCACCGGCGGTTTCACGGCGATCCCTTCGGGCCGGGCTGTCATGCTGCGCACCGAGCCGCTGAAGCGTCTCGGCCATCCGGTTTCCATCCCTATCGCAAGCAATGCCATAGCCCAAGCGGCGCGTGGCCAACAGGCCACGCCCAGTTCCCATGCAAGCGTTCAGGGGGCTCCTGCCCCCTCTCCGCTTCAAGGCCCTCGCTGCGCTCGCCTACGGTTCGCACGGCGTATCCCCAACTTTGCCGCGAGCGACAAAGCCGGGAGATACCCCTCACCGTGCTCAGGCCTTTCCGCTCCCACCCCCGCTGCTCGGCGCGAGCCAGGGTTTCAGCGGCGGGCTTCAAAGCAAGCCCCCCGCTGAAACCCAAATCAACTAAGATAAGGAAAGATGCAAATGACAACTAACGCACACTTAGAAGCCTTCCGCCAGTCCTACCGCGCCCCCCGGTACGTCCAGCTTCCGCAACCGCCCCGGAACGAGAGCCCCGTGCCGTGGCTTACCAGCCTCTACCACAACGCCGATGCCGGAATTTACGGCAACCGCAACTATCGCGGAAATTGCAGCGGCAACCTGATTCGCGACCTGATTCTGTATTTCCAGCCGGAAAGCGTGCTGGATGTTATGAGCGGCTCGGGTACTGCCGGGGATGTATGCCGCAGCCTCGGAATCCCGTGCTATTCCGGCGACCTCCGCACCGGTTTGGATGCCTGCAACGCGGAAGAACTGGAAACTGCCACGGAGGGTGAGGTATTCGACTTCGCTTGGATTCATCCGCCTTACTGGCGCATGATTGCCTACAGCAATGACCCGCGTGATTTGTCCGCGCAGCCAACGCTGACCGACTTCGTGGAAAAGCTCAAAGAAGCCATGCAGGCGATTTGGCACCGCCTGTCACCGGGTGGGAAACTGGCCGTGCTAATCGGCGACTACAACGACCGCGAGCTTGGATTCCTGCCGCTTACCTATCTGACAAAGCAGGCGGCTTTCTCGCTGGGATATGAGCAGCGCGTGACCGACATTATCCGGTTCTCGCACGGCTCGACCAGCAGCCGCAGGCGGTACAACACGGCGTTTATTCCCGGCCTACACGATACCTGCGTGGTGTTTGAGAAGCCGGAGGCGGTAGCCGAAAGCCAGAGTAATTAACCTCCAACCGGGCGGCGTGAAAGCGCCGCCCACCTTGAAAGGGAAACGCCATGGACGATTTACACGCACAGCTTACCGCAATCGCGACAAAGCATCTTGGCATAGCATCGCTGGAGGCTCGCAACGCGGATTCGCTGGACTTCCACAGCGTTGCTTGCTGGAGCGTCAAACAGGCGCTCATGGAGGCGTACCGGCTGGGGCAGGAATCAACGGGGTAAGGCCATGGACGACATTCTAAACGACCTGTTCCACAACTGCGCCCTCGTGGCGTATGTGACCATCTGGCGGGAAACGGGAGACTTCCCGCCGGATTCGGAGCAGGTGCGGCAGCTTGCCTATCGGCTGTACGAGGAGGAACGGGCAAAGGAGAGGGCGGAACAGTCGGGCAACTGACTGGGGCGGCGGGAAAATCGCGGCGCTCGCCTTCGGCTCGCTTACCCTTAATTCTTTCGTGGACAGTCACGCTAAGCCGTGCTAAGACGGACGAATGAGGATATGCAAAGCGTGTAATCAGCCGCTCGTAATGCGGTGCATGGAATGCGGGACTGAAATGGAGTTTCAGCGTCGCAGCAAGGCGTATTGCTCGGAAGCCTGTCGCAAGAAAGCGGAGAGGAAGCGCCAAAAACTAAAGGCCGGGGCTGCAACCCGGCCTCTCATTAACCATACGGATAAGGAACCACAGTATGACTGCACAAACCATCGAAGTAAAGAAACTTAGCAAGTCCCCCTTGAACGTGAGGCGTGGCAGCAGCAGCAAGTCCCCGCTGGACGAAATGAAAGCAAGCATCCTCGCCCACGGCCTGATGCAGAACCTGACCGCCTACCCCGGCAAGAAGGGCAAGTATTTCGTCAGCGCTGGCAGCCGCCGACTGGAGGCGCTGCAAGCCCTGATCGCGGAAGGCCAGCTGCCGGAAGACCACGCGGTGCCCTGCCTGATCGTTACCGAGGAACAGGCACAGGAAATGAGCCTCGCCGAGAACATGGTGCGGCTGGCGATGCATCCGGCGGACGAATTTGAAGCCTTCGCCGCGCTGGTGGAGAAGAGCGAAACCGCCGAACAGATCGGGCAGCGGTTCGGCAAGACGGAGAAGCATGTGCTCCAGCGGCTCAAGCTGGGGCGTGTCGCGCCGGAACTGCTGGAAGAGTACCGGGAGGGGAAGCTGAAGCTGGAGGTGCTGGAAGCCTTCACCATCACGGATGACCGCAAGCGGCAGCTGAAGGTTTACAAGCAGGTGAAGAATGGCTGGCAGATTCACCACGCCAGCGAAATTCGCTCGCTGCTGACCGACAAGATGGCGAAGGCCGACAGCAAGCTGACCGCATTTGTCGGGCTGGAAGCCTATCAAGCCGCTGGCGGCAAGACGAGGTCTGACCTGTTCGGGGAGGACGTGTATCTGGAGGACATGACGCTGCTGCACCGCCTGGCCGGGGAAAAGCTGGAAGCGGAAGCCGAAAAGCTCCGCGCCGATGGCTGGGGATGGGTGGAGGCGGATTTCGAGGGCGATTACTCGACGCTCTCGAAATTTGGCCGGATTCAGCCCGTGCCGCTGGATGCTCCCGCCGACCTGATGGCCGAACTGGAAGCGGCAAAGGCTGAGGAACAGCGGATCGAGGACGCGATTGACGCGACCGAAGACGATGACGAGCTGGAATCCCTTTATGAGCAGTGCCGCTTGGCGGAAGAGAAACGAGAAGCTGTCGAGGAGAAGCTGGAATCATTCACCGACTTCGACCCCGAGCAGAAGAAGCTGGCCGGATGCTTCGTCAGAGTGGTCTGGGGCGGCAGGCTCAGCATCGACAAAGGGCTGGTGAAGCCGGAGGACAAGAAAGCCGCCGCCACCGCTCAGGCCAGCAGCGACGAGGAAGACAGCGAAGAATCCGCCCCGGCCAAGCCCGCCCTCTCGCAGGCGCTGATCGACGACCTGAAAGCCTACCGGACGCAGGTGGCTCAGGTCGCCATCGCCGAAAACCCGGCCATCGCCTTCGACCTGCTGGTGGTGACCGCCGCCCGGAAGGTGCTGACCAGCCAGGGCGGGTTTGACGGGGCGAACGTCAGCTTCAACCAGAGCTACCCACGCCCCAGCGGAGGCGAGCAGACCGCCGCCGCCGCACGACTGGAAGCCATCCGCGAAGCCCTGCCGCTGGCGTGGCTGCGGGAGAAGACCGAAGCCGCCCAGCTCGCCGCCTTCCAGCGGCTGGACGAGGCCGACAAGCACCGGATTCTGGCCTACTGCACGGCGATGACGCTCCAGCCGAAGCTCGCTCCCGGCGCTGGCAAGCAGCGGACGGTCTACGATGCCGCACTGGCTCAGACCGGGGTGAACGTGGCCGCATACTGGCGACCGACTGCCGCCAACTTCTTTGGCCGCATCAAGATCGGGCAGTTGCTCGAGGTCGGCGAGCGCGTCCTCGGTGCCCTGTGGGTATCGCACCGCCGGAACTCGAAACGGGCGGCGCTGGTGACGCAACTGAACGAAGCGTTTGCCGAACCGCAGACGCACGGCAAAACGCCGGAGCAGGTGGAAGCGCTGCGACAGTGGCTCCCCGAAGGCATGGCGTTCGGTGCGGAAGAAGCCAAGGCCGTGGCGGAAGCGGCGTAACGAATCGGGGCGGCGTGAGAGCGCCGCCCTGTTTCTGACGAATCGCCGAGAATTGGAAAATCATTTAACCGTAATGCATATGCAATGGAAGGAACCGCTATGTACCCAAGAACCGAATACGAGATGACTGAGGAAGACCTGAAGACACTGCTTGAAGCTTGCAGGCCAACACCCGCGATGTACCTGTCTGGCGGGCAGCCCATGAGCAGTTCGCCGCAGGAGAATGCCAATCGCGCATGGGCGGCGCTCGGTGAGAAGATGGGATTCGATTACAACACCGTCCAGCCGATTTCGGGGAAAGGCCAGCGATTTTTCTCAGCCGTACCGAGCGAAACGGAAGAAGCCCGCAAGGAGCGACTGGAGCGGGAGGCGGAAGAGAAGCGACAACGCGAAATCGCTCGACTCACCGAAGAAATCGCGGAGCGGGAAAAGCAATTGGCCGCGCTACAAGCCGCATAACGAAACCGGGCGGCGTGGATGCGCCGCCCACCAACAGCATGGAGGCACATCATGAGGAAATACAAACTGAAAGCGGAGCGATTTGGCACCCCTGCCGGAACCATCGTCTACGACTGCATCAAGCCGAACTACGGAGTGGTCGGTGACGACACGCGGGCAACCGGGGTCGAACACCGGAGCGTGACGCTCCAGAGCGATGGCGACTACCCGTTCTTCACCGTGCCGGTTGCCGATTTGGAGCCGCTGGACAACGCTGAACCGCAGACGGACACGGCACGGCACACGCCGGGGCCGTGGGAGTGCGGCGATCCGAGCCGTGGAGAAAGCCCGGTACTGGTCTATTGCGATGATGCTACCGGCTCCATCGTCGCCCAAGTCGGTGACTTCCAGTATGCGCCACGACCGCGTGCCGAGGCATTGGCCAACGCCCGGCTGATCGCCGCCGCGCCGGAGCTGCTGGATAGGCTGGTGCTGACTAACGACACGATCGAACTAATGCGGCTGGTGGCTGACAAAAACCATCCGCGCTGGCCTGAAATCGACTTGCTCCTCACTCAGAGGATTCAAGGGAATGACGATGCCATCACCAAGGCCACCGCCGCATAGTCAGTCAACCAACAGGGCACGGCGGGGCAACCCGCCGCGCTCGCCGCCCTGCGGCTCGCTAACAACCAACCTGAAAGAGAGGTGCTATGCCCCAGAAGTACAAATTTACCCCCGCCATGCGCGAAATCAGCGGCTTTGGCGGAGCCTACGAGGAATGTTGCCGCCGGATGCTGATCGCCGCGCTGGAATGGCTGGACGGCCACCCGGAGGCAGACCCCCGATTTACCGGCTACTCGAACGTTTACGACGTGATCGACGAGGATAACGAAGACGCGAAGGCGTTGAGCAAGGCCGCCTGCGACGCGGCAGGCGAGTTCGGAACAACCGGGGCGATGCACCAGGCCGTCATCAGCTCCGCGCTCTGGATCAAGACCCACGGCTGGGATGCCTACCTTGAGCGGATGACCCATCCCGGCGGTGAAGTCGGCATCCTGAAGGACAAGCTGGCCAGGGCTGAAGAAGACGCGGCACGGGCATGGAGCCGCGTCGAAGAACTGATCTGCGAAAACTGGAAGCGCGGGGCGATCATCGCGGAGCAGGTGCTCGGCTGGAATCGGTACAAGGTATCGAACAGCCAGCAGAAAGCCTACGCCCCCAGCCAGCAGGCCGCGCTCGAAGACATCCCTCTCGGATGCTCGCTTTACAAGCTGGTGGACGATGCCATCGCCGAGATGACGGTGGAAAGCGAGGCGGCATGACCCAGAAGCACCTCTTCTTCACCGACCCGCTGACTGCCGCATGGGCGGCGAAGCACTGCAATTTGACGGTCATACTCCGCGCTACCGCCGCTGGCGACTACGACGCTTACGGTACACGCAACGCCCACCACCTCGTTGACGACTGGGATTACCGGAATCGACCCGGAAGTAAGCTGCACCCGGTAAGCCGTGTCTACATCCACCCCGACAGCATCCTGACCCTGGAAGCGCTGCCGGAAGCGAAAAAGGCCGCCCTGCGTGAGCTTGGCATGTGGCCGGAAAGCGAGGCGGCATGACCCCGAAACCCAACTGCTACGCCTGCATCTTCCGCCGCAACCTGCCCGGCGATGCCCATAGCCAATGCGCCAACCCCGCCGCTGCCGTGACCGGCGACCCGCACGGCATCCGCAAGGGCTGGTTCGCCTGGCCGTTCAACTACGACCCGCTATGGCTGAAAAGCTGCGACGGCTTCACGCCGAAGCAGCCGGAAAGCGAGGCGGCATGACCATCGAGCAAGGAAACATGAAGGAGATGATCGAGAAGGTGCAGTCGCTGCCCCATGTCTTGGTTAGCTTGTGCGCCTATGTGCCGCTGGACAAGGTTAATGAGATAATTTGTCAGCACGCCGCCGACACCTCCGAGCTGTTGGAGGCGCTGGACGCTATCCTCGCCTTCGACCACATCCACGACCGTACCTGCTATGAGGCCAGCTGGCAGTCCGAGGAGATGGAGGCCGCTTTCGGTAAAGCCCGCGCCATCCGCGACAAACTTAAAGGAACCGCTGCATGACCACGCATCACGAAGAAGCCATCCAAACCATCCGGGCGGCCATCTGGCAGAACCGCAACCGGGACGCGCTCAACCAGCCCAAGCCGGTGGATCAGATGCGTGGCCACCGCGACGGGCGGCAGGCTCATAAGGATGCGAAGGCCGCGCTGCGCGCCGACCCGCTCCGGCAGAAGCTCGGCGAAGCGGCGATTGCGGCCATCATGGAGGGCAAAGCCGCCGTGGTGCCGCTGGAACAGGAAGGGCTGATGCTCCATGTCATCAGCTACTCGCGGATAAACGCGGATGGATCACGCGAGAGTTTGCCGCTTCCTCTCGGGCTTGCCCGCTTCGATAAACCAACGGCAGAGAAAGGAACCGCAGTATGACCACGCCCGGTCACGACCGCACTCAGCGCCGCGTTGTCTGCGCCGCCTGCAAGATCGGCGATACGATCATCGCCGGGGCGCGGCATTTCGACATGGTGATGCACGGTCAGCTTGCCCGGATGCCGGAATTCAACGTGGTCAGCGGCTACACGAAGGCGGTTCACAAAGCCGAGCAGGGTTTCATCGACCAGCGGGGCGTGTTCATGAACCGGAGGGAGGCATTCGAGGTGGCTACCGCCGCTGGCCAGATTCGTCACAAGAGCGGGAACCCCGACAGCAAGGAACTATTCAGCGAGGATTTATATTGATGACACAGACAGCACATGAACGGGCGCTTGAGGCGGTCGCTAAAGCGCGATGGGAAACCGTCTATCGGTATAGTCAGGGTTACGACAACGGCACATGGGATGAAACTCGAGCCGATAACCGGGCTTTTCTCATTCGGCAGGCAGGGGAATCTATCCGCAGTTCATTTATTGATGTCTATCTCCGCGCCCTGCTGGATGACCCGGAAACGGTGGAGGATATGGCGCGAGCTATACGGCGCAGGCAGATCGTCACTGGCATCACGATAGAGCCTGAATTGGTTGACGTGGTGCTGGAGCGCGAATGGGAAACCCGCGCGCCAGATGCACAAGCCGCCCTTTCCGCCATCCGCAAGCAGGCGGGGATTGTATGAATTTATTGGTGTGGATTTTGTGCGTCGCGGCTTTCGTTGTGACAGCAGCCATCAAGGGCATTCTGTGGTTGTCAAGTTGCCCGTGCGATAGATGCAGAAAGCGGGCGGCGCTGAAGCGGAATGCCGGGTAGGGCGTCCGGGCGGAGTGCTCCGGGGTCGCTGTTCGCTCCGTCGCCTTGCGGCGACCAGGCCCTGCGCATTCCTGACGCAGGAGGGGGCAGTTCCGCCCCCTCTCCGCAAGGGCTGCGCGAGTCGCCGAACCATCTTCCTGCGCTGCGCTCCGTGCAGACGGCCCGGCGACCCTTGCGGATTCACCCCGCCCAGCTCGCCGCTTGGCAAGGTTTCAGGACGGCGAAGAAGCCGACCTGAAACGCACACCTAACGATTAACAGCAAAATGGAGTTTGCTATGGGACTCGATATGTACCTCACCGGAGAAAAATACTTCCATGGAGTAAAGCGGAAGCGCGGCGACAAGAAGGGGGAGCGCTACGACCTCGGCTACTGGCGGAAGCACCCGAACCTTCACGGCTTCATCGTCAAGGAATTCGCGGGCGGCGAGGACGAGTGCCAGCCCATCTATCTGGATAAGGAACGGATGGAGCGGATTATCGCGGCGGTTGAGGCGGAGCAGTTGCCTCATACGACCGGCTTCTTTTTCGGTGCCAGCGACGGCAGCGAGAAGGAGGAAGATCTGGCCATCTTCCGGGAAGCCATCGCGTGGCTGGAAGAGGAAGAAGAGGGCGTTTGGCGCTCTGTCGTCTATCAGGCGAGCTGGTAGCCGGAGCCATGAATCAACCGGGGCGGCGCTGGCCTGCCGCCCCACCACCAAGGAATTAAAACTTATGTTGAGCATTTCCAATATCCACCACGACAACGGCACATTCCGCGTGGTCAGGAACGGGCTGGACTTCGTGATTGTCGTATCCAGCGAAGGACACGGCCAAGCGAAGCGCGCAACATTCACGGCAGAGAGCGAAGCGCCGATTGATAAGGCCATAGCATTGCGGAAAGCCATGGACGAGGCCGACAGGCTCGCCGCGAAGAAGGCATAACTACCGAGGGGCGGGTTGCATGCCTGCCCCGCAACCAAGGAAGGAAAACACCATGAAGGTATTCGACAACTACGAAATCAGCCCGTGCCGCCGCTACGAAGAACCTGACAAGCCCGGCCATTTCTATTTCGAGGTTTGCGAACGGGCGGAAGCCGATTGCTGGACGCTCTACGGCCACATCGACGGAGAAGGCGTGGAGGCCATCGCCGATTGCCAGACCGAGCAGCAGGCGCAAGACCTCTACCAGCGAATCACCGGCGCTCCGTTCGGCACGCACGAGGAGAACGCCGCCCGCGTGCGGCTGATGCATGCCGCGCCGAAGCTGCTGGCGGCTATCGAACCGCTGGTGAAGCATGGCCGCGAGCAAATCGAGCTGGCCTATTCGGCTGGCGAGAATGACAACGCGGAGCAGCTGGAGCGGGATTATCAGGCGATATTCGAGGCTCACGCAGCAGCCACCGGCGAAGCCGCCTGACCGCCACGGGGCGGCTAGCCACGCCGCCCCATTCAGTCACCCAGCTAACTGGCGCGACCGCCGCCGCGCGCTCGCTTCGCTCGCTTATCCCCACCGGATGCCACCGCCAGCATCACACCTTCTCCTGCTCCAGCGTGAGCTTGGTCACGAGGCATTGCAACAGATCGCTATCGTCCGCAGCGTGAACGCCATCCACCTTCGCGGTGCGGAACAGCTTGAGCGCCTGCAGCAGCGGCTCCAGCTCATCGCCCCGCACGGTGAGCGTGACGCAGTGCCGCTCCCCGGCCATTTCCATCGGATCGGCCTGAATCACGTCGCCCAGGCGGCCGCCTTCCAGCCGGTCGGCGATGGATTTCAGGTTCGGCCCGTCAATCGTGACCTTCTTGCCGTCCATGTAGCGAACGACCATCTGCGAAAAATCCCGCTTGCCCCTGATGTCCCAGATCGAGGAATAGGGCATGGCCAGCCAGCGGTTATCGAATCCGGGGCTGCTTTCGAGCGGGAAGTACCGCAGGCAGAGCTTGGACTGGTTCGCCCCTTCCGCCCGTTTCTTGTTGCTGGACGATGCCGTGGCGACGCCGTCGGCCTGCGTGGGCTCACCGTTCCCAGACGGCCTCACGCCGTTCAGCTTGCTCCTTAGCCGCTCTTGTGCGCTGCTCATCGATGGCGTGCTCCTGCTGGATGGACTTGAAGAAATGCATCCGGTTCAGCCGACCAACGTGCTGCTGCATCGACTCCCGCCATGCTTTCGGCAGGAGCTTTAGCACGCTTGACCGTGGCTTCAAAGGCTTATCGTCAAGCGGTTTCAGCCCGGCCACCTCTTGCAGCAGGCGGAGCGTGTGGCCATCAGGGGCGTTCCGCGGCGGCAGGCCCTGGAGCACAATGCGACGCTGCTCGGCCTCAGCTGCCTGACTCAGTCGGTGCAGCTCGGCAAACGGCTGGCTGCCCGCATCCTTGACCCAGAGCGGGTTTTTGCCCGCACGCTGCTCGGCCTCGCGGACGGTGGCCGCGTCCGGCTTGCCGCTGATCCAGACGATGCCGCCGGAACGGGCGAACGCCAATAGCTCCTTTTCCTTCTGGCGGTTTTCCCATGTCTGCACCATGGGCGTGCCGTTCACCGTGACCCGCAGCAGCTCGGATTGCTCGAGCGTTTGCCGCAGGCCGCCCAGCGTCACCTCGCCCACGCCGGTTTTGAGGGCGTCGGTGAACAGGTCTTCCTCCGGCACGCGGCCATACTGCTGGCTCAGCCGGTTGACCGACTGGCCGAAGAATTGCCGGGAATGGTCAGGCAACTTGCTGGGTTCACGGCTGGACGCCTGCCGGAGGACGGCTTGGAGGGCGTTTGCCTCCTCGGGCGTGAGCCTGCCCCACCAATCTGCCTTGAGCGTTGCCGGATCGAGATCGCGTTGCTTCTTCTCCCGCACCTGCACGGCCAGCGCCGCCCGGCCTTTCGGCGATTTGACGAAGCCGAGCTTGCCCTCCAGCTTTCGCAGCTCGACCGGATCGCTTGTCCGGCGGATTTGCTCGGACAGCGCCGTCTCCCGCATCGCCTGCTCGTGGTCGATGTTCCCCTGTCCGGTGGAAAACTCCCGCCGAATGGAATCCGGGAAGCCGACCACGCGGAAATTGTCTTTCGTCAGCTCCGTCTGGTAGCCCAGTTCCCGCATGCCCCGGGCGACTTGGCTGTGGAATAGCCGTTTTATCCGGTCGCTGTTCGATACCAGCCGGTCAAACTCCGGGGCATACCAGCGGTCTTTATACGGCGTGAGGGCGATGATCGTGTTGTGGATGTGGTAGCCCGGCTCCCGCGCCCGGGTGATCTGGTGGTAGAACGGTGCCGAGATCATCGCCGCCGACTGCACCGTCTCCGTGCCGAGCAGCCCCTTCACGCGGGTATCGAGGTAGGATTCCGCCAGCTCCATCGCAACCGCGTTTGCCCGCTGGATTACCCCTTCAATCCGGGGATCGACCAGCGAGAGGAGCACAGCGGTATCCTTGTTGACGCTGAGTGTCAGATCGAGCAGCACCCGGCGGTCATCCCGCAGTCGCTGGGCGAGCTTGGTGCCGTCAGGGGCTTTTCCCCGCACAAGCGCCCGCCAGTCGGCCATATCCACGGCACCGGACAGGCCGAGCTTCTCCGCCCCTTTGCCCTGCCATTCCCCGACCTTCTCCAGCTCCGTGCCCGCGTGGCCGTAGTAGCCGATGGCAGCCTCAGCGTTAGCGGGGAAGGTGGCGTTAATCATGGGGCAGCCTCACGGTTGAGCGTCACCCGCATCATAGCGCCGAGCCGGTTTGGAGCAAGAATTGGCTTCCTTATACACCCTACGCATACGGCGAAATGTTACGGCGGAATCCCCCGAGCCGCCTGTCTTTATGCCACGGTGGAAGAAACGCTGGCCATGACCTCTTGGGGCGGCATTTCCGCCGCGCCATCCAGCCAGGCAGTCGGCTGGCCAGGCAGGCATATCGGGATGCCGTCGGGCGGCGAGGGGAGCATCATCATCTCAAAATCAGGCAGCTGGCCCAGCAGCCAGATCGCCCGAAGGAACTCACGCGGAGTCATGTTGGCCTTCGCTTCGTTGCAATCGCGACAGCAGAGCACCAGGTTGCTGTTGCGTGAACGGCTGCCTTTATCCCCTTGCCACCGGGCACGGGGAATCAGGTGGTCGAACGTCGCATCGAGCGGATGAGGTTTGCCACTCTCCGGAAACCGCATCCCATCCTCGCAGTAGCCGCACCGGCCTTTCTGGTTGCTGAAGAATCGCTTTCGCCTTCGTGCTTTGTGCTGCATGGCTACCGCTCCCGCCCCGGCGGTTCTTTGTCCTGAAGCGCCCAAACCAGCGCGGCAATCCACGCGGAGAGGAACGTCGCCCCCGGCAGCCAGTAGGCCAGATGGTGCGGCGTTTCCCTGCCTTTGGCGATTTGCTCCGCCCAGTTCATAGCTTCCGCTTCGCTTCCAGACAGGCGGCCATGAGGGCTTGGCAGAGGTTATCGTGCATTACCTCTGCTTCCCAAGGAATCACCACCCGCCACGGAGCGTTCGGCAACCCCGCATAGTAGGCGATGGTAAGCCCTTGCTCGGCATCGTCGCACCACTCCCGCACCGCAGCCATTACTGAATCGAGCTTTCCATAAGAGAAAATCTGCCCCTCATTGCAGGCCGGGTTGTGCCCGCATACGGCGTCCTGATACAGCGTAGCCTCTCGGCAGTTCTCCCAGCCCATCACCTCCTTGGCAAAGGCCAGCGCAATATCCGCTAACTCACTCATGACGGATACCCGAACAGCAAAATCCAGCAGGCGAAGGACAGGGCGCAGGCAAAGCGGAAATAGGTCATGGCTCCTCCTTGAGTGGCTTGGTTAAATCAGTGGCGTCGAGCGCCTTCCGGCCGGCTTCCCCCATCGGGTAGCCGTGTCGCCAGAGCATCAGCCCTTCCCGGGCAAGCCGTAGCCGCTCCGACAGGTCGCGGATGGCGTTGTGCGCCGCCTCCAGCTCGGAAATCTGCCCATTCCCGGTCACGCAGCACCCCGCAAAGCCGCCGCCCTGGCATCGTTGAGGCGTGCCATCGCGTCAGGATCGCCTCCGGCGTCAGGATGAGCCGATTTCGCCTTTTCACGGAACGCCCGCTCGATTTCCTCGCGCGATACGCCCGGCTGGATGCCCAGCACTTCCCACGGCGAGTCTGGGAAAGCCAACGGCGAAGGCAAGGCGGCATAGCCGCGGAAGGAGGCACGCACCAGGTTCAGGCCACCGTGCCGGAGTTTCGTCCGTTCCGCTTCGATGACGTGATGGATCGCCTGCAGGTTTTCCTCGAGCTTGAGGTAGCGATCGACGGCAATGCAGGTGGCGATGCCGTCCCAGGTGAAATAGACCGCAACGCCCGAATCCTTCGGGTTCCGGTCCATCAGGGACACGTTGCTCGACACCACGACCTTTTCAACCTTGCGCCCGCTGTCAGCGCCAAACAGGCGGAGCGAACCGAGCACGTTGTCGATCGCTGCGGAAAGACTTGTTTTGAACTGGCTCTTGGCTGGGCGTGGCGTACGCGGCCAGCTCGTCGGCCATTGCAAGGGGTACTCCTGCGTCATGCGGCTGGCTCCGGCCATACCGCAGGGTCAGGCCATGCCTGCGCATCGCTCAGGGAAGGCTTCACCTCAACGGTGCCACGGCATTCCATCTGCCGCTGCTGCTCAGCGCGGTACCGCTCCAGGCGGTCGACGGCGCAAAATACGTCTCTTCCCAGCTTTGAGAGAAAAGTCAGCGGATCGACTGGCCCACGCTCGCCGCTGATGGCCACCTGGTCGATCAGGCCAGGGTCTAGATCCGTGATGGCGATGCATGCTGCCTGGAGCTGCCGCAGAGAAACCACGGCACAGAGCGTCTGCGAGGCGGGGGAAATGTCTTCTACTTTCATGGTCTGCTCCTTCTTCAGTTTGGCGATTCGCAATGCGATGTCATCGGCGTGGTGGTAGTCGTGTTTCTCCATGGCTGCTTCCATCGCGGCCATGGCGCGTTCCAGTTCGGTCATGCGCCCTCCTGGGCGTCGATAGCCGAAAAGGGTGACGCGGTGCCCTGGAGCAAATCCCGCAGCGCCTCCGCTTCCTTCCGGCTAGGCACGTGGAAGCAATACCCCCAGCGGTTCTCCCCCACCGGACGCACGGCCCACTGATCGTAATAGGCGATGTCGCAGAAGCATTCCCAGGTCTGCGGTCTATCTGCAATCACAGCCGAGGTGGCAAATCTCTTCGCCTCATCCACGATCTTGAACAGGTCGCCCTGGTGCACCGGCGAGTAGCCGCGTGCCCGGCACCATTCCGTGAGCTTGCCGTTCAGCCAGGCCGCGAAGTCCTGCGGCACCACCGTTTCCTGCCCGCCGGTTGCCGGCAGCACCGACCGGCTGGCACGGTGCATTTCGTCTACGATTGCCTCCTGAGTCATCCTCCTTACTCCATCGCCGCGTATTGTTTCAGCGTGCCCTGATGCCGCTCGTAGGCAGCGTTCATCTGGACTTTCATCACATAGGTTTTCGTCTCAGCCGGAAGCCGCTCCGGGTGACCGCCTTTCCTCATCCAGCCTTTCAGCGCCCCCTCGCCCATGTTGTAGCTGGCGATGGCGAGCGCTTCCTGCCCCAGCGAGTCGAGCTTCCGCTTGAGATACCGCGCGCCGCCGGTGACGTTCTGCTCCAGGTTCCAGGGGTTCAGCCCCATCTCCGCCGCCGTGCTCGCCAGGAGCTGGGCCGGGCCGATAGCCCCTGCGCTGCTCACGTCCATGCTGGTCTTGAACGAGTTCTCCGACTTCAGCAGGCCGATGTAGAGGTAGGGGTCAACGCCTTCCTGGATCGAGGCGCGGTAGGCGAGGTCATAAAGCACTCGCTTCTCCGCCTCACGCTTCTGCCTGGCTTCCTCCTTCGCCGCCTGTTTCGCGTCCAGCTTCGCCACCTGCTTCTTCGCCTCCTTCGGAGCTTCCGGCTTTTTCGGCGCCTGAAGGATGACCGGCTTGCTCACCAGCTCTTGCGCTTCCACCGCAGCGGAACGGTTCGCCCGTTCCAGCGTGGCCTTGTCCTCGGCGGTAATCACCCAGCTTGCCGACCGAGCCGCATCGATGGGCTGGCTCTGGACGCTGTACGCGATGCCGCAGGCGGCGACGACGGAGAGGATCAGAGCCGACCAGAACGGTTTGTCACCGTCCATGTGGCAGCCTTTGGTCGCCGGGCGACGCTTCGGCTGGGGTTTCTTACTCTTTGTCATCGCCCAATTCCTTCAGGTTTAATGGTTTCGCTCGAAATAACTTCCGCACGGCGGCCTGCTTGTCGTTCTTTCGAAGCAGCAGCTTTTTGGCCTCGTACGTTTCATGGATTTTCCGTTCTTCCTCCGCCTGGAAATTATCGATCACCTGGCAGATCAGCGTTTTCTCGTGGCTGTACAGCAACTCGTCCTGCGCTACGTGCTTCTTCAGCCGCTCCATGGCCTCATTGAGCCTCATGGCCGCCTCCCGTGGTGCTGCACCAGGCTGTCGCTGGTGCGGTCGATCCCGGGCTTCACCAGCGGTGCCAGCACCTCCTGGCAGAAGAGTTCCAGCCGGGCGCGCTTCTCTTCGCGGGATTCTGGCTGTTGAATTGGGATGATGGCCATGGTGGATTCCTTTCCTCGGTGTGGGGCGGGTCGATCACCGACCGAACCCGCCGTGCTCCGGTTAGCTGGCCTTCTTGGCGGCGCGAGGTTTGGACACGCGCTCGTTCTCGTTCGCCACTTCGGCCTGCACGAACTCGAACGCCGGAAGACCAGTTTCTTCGTCCAGCTGGATGGAATAGCGGCCGGGCTTAATCTTCAGGCTTCTGGTGGCCGAGGTCGCGGAAACCGTCAGGGAAGTGCCTTTGCCGTCCTTATCGCCTTTCAGTACACGCGTATCTTGCTCTCCTGCGTCGGCCTGCTTGAGGAAGAGCGTGTTGGCGCGTTCGGGGTCATCCAGGAACTGAAGGTGCTGGCCGGCTGCCAAACCGAGTTCGTCCTGCGCGGCCTTGTTGATGCGAAGATCGCCGCCTTGCGTCACGGTGATGGTGGGGTTGGGGTTGGCCGAAGAGCCGCGCGCCAGTTTGATTATGCGAAGTGCCATTGTAGTATTCCTTTTGTTGGTTGGTAGTAACTGCGAAGCCGCTTCTATCGGCTTGACGATATAAGAATTACTGCATATGATAGCAAATGTCAACAGCTTTCAGGAGATGAAAGAATGAAGGTAGAAAAGCAAGGAAAAGTCAGAGGGTTCTATCTGCCGGTAGAGCTAATGCAATGGCTAGATGAGGAGGCGGCTCGGCAAGATCGCTCGGCCAGCAAGTTGTTATCACAGCTGGTAAGGAAGGCCAAGGAACAATCGGAGAAGAAGTGTGGGGCGAAATAACGTCAGCCCGGATGTGCGACATAGGCCGCCAGCCAACTCGATCACGATCTACAAAATGACGTGTCGTAAGTCGAAGCGAGTGTATATCGGAAAGGCCAAAGATCTCGACAAGCGGATCATCGGTCACTTTCAGTCGTTAATGTTGAATGGCCACCCTAACAGCTTGATTCAGGTTGATTTCTGGCTCTTTGGACTGGCATCTTTTGAGTTCAAGCCCTTGCTTGTCGTTCCTGCGGAATGCGCGACGGAGTTTGAAAGTCGCGTCATTAAAGCGTTCGCCCTCAAGGCTCACATGTATAACATGACCGGTGTTGGAAACAACCGCGAATTATCAGCAAGAGCATTCGGATGGCACGGCAGGATAGCCCACATGGAGAGCAAGATCGCTAGACAGAAGAAGCGTCCAAAACAGGAGCCTTGACGCTCCCCTTATATCCCGCTTGACAATTCCGCATGCCGCCTTAATGTCGATCAAACCCGCCATTCGAGGCCCCGCATGTCCCAGCCCACCAACGACCACTGGCCCGTTTCTGAAGCTCCTCCCGAAGTAGCCGACCGTATCCGTGCTTTGCCGGATGCAGAGCGTCTGGAAGCCGAAGCGCAGCTGCGGCGAGAAATCGTGAACCGCTCGCGTGCTCAGCGTGTAAATGGCAGCGAAGCCGCTGTACCGTCCGTCGCCTTATGAACGGGCTTCCCTGCGACGATGCGGAACGAGCGCGGATCATCGCGTTCAAGCGGCAATACATGCGGCTGACCGGCAAGCAGATCGCCGATACCTTCCGCCGTTCGGAGGCGACCGTTTCCGCCATCCTGGCGTCTGCCGGGCTGACCGATCCGAAGCCCTACAAGCCGGACCGTGGGAAGCAGTCTCCCGTCGAAGGGAAGCCTACCGCGATGCGGGTAAACCCGCTGGTCTTCGCCGAATCGATGCTCCGCGATTTCGACCGCGACACCATGCGGTACCAGGGGAGGGTGCGGCACCTGGACGACATCATGCAGATGGCGAACGCCGAGGCGGCCAAGCAGGACATCCCGCCGCTGCTCTACAGCGAACGCTGGAAGCCCGCCGCGTGAATCGGTCGCGCGGGCCTATGACGAAGCAAGAGAAGAAGCGGTTGCGGCGGGAGATCGAAGCCAAGACCGGCCCAACTACTCGCGTGCTTTTGATAGAACCCGGTTATAGCGCGGCGCCGCAAGAAGTCCTCGACATCTGGTACGACGAACCGGGGGTTAAGTAATGAGCGGGCCGTGCCTCACCGATGCCGAGAAGGCGCTGGTCAAGCGGTCGTACCGGAAGGAGCCGAATATCGCCGCCGCGGCACGAGCGGCGAATCGTCACCAACCGAAGACCGACGGATGAAATACGGCGCGGCATGCTCAGCGGTAAGCCGAGTTTCCCGCCGCGCCACCATTCATGCAAAGGGAGCGGCCAGTAGAGCGAGGGATGGATCAGTAGGCAATGTGGAAGGCAGGGATGGTGAATAAGCAGAGTGTAATCGACGGCAGCCAGCCGCAAACCCGCTGGAAGGCCGGGTGGCGCGAAATCGGCGGAAAGCGGAATTACTACCGCAGTGCGTGGGAGAGCAACTATGCCCGGTACCTGGAATGGCTGAAGTCGCTAGGCGAGATCCGGGACTGGAAGCACGAGCCCTGCACGTTCTGGTTCCCAGGCATCAAACGCGGCTGCGTGAGCTACCTGCCTGACTTTCTGGTGATCGAGCGGAACGGCGAAGAAGCCTACCACGAGGTGAAGGGCTGGATGGACGCCCGGAGCGCCACCAAGATCAAGCGGATGGCCAAGTACCACCCGGCGGTGCGGCTGGTCGTCATCGATGCCAGGCAATACCGGCTGATCAAGGCCCAGGCTGAGCGGCTGGTGCCAGGCTGGGAAACGGCCGCGTAGCGGATGCCGTCCTGACCGATCAGGCCGCAAAGCACCCGCTCACGCGACATCCATCGTCAGCTCGCTTCTGGCGAATCCTCTCGTCCATCGACCGGCGGCCACGGCATCTTGGCGATCGATTCCATCGCCCAAGTCTCCGTCCACAGCGGCGGCATCACGGCTTCCGCGTGGGGCCTTACCGATGCGACCAGGCGGGATAATACCGCTTTCGCTTCTACCGGCTGGCCATAACGGGGTGCAAGGATTACATCCCGCTTCAGCCCCTCCATGAGCTGCCGCAGCACGGCGGGCGATGCCCCGGCAGTCACTTCCGTGAGCAGTTCCATCGACTCTTCTGGCAAGGTCATAGGCGCCAGGTATCGGGTCAGGATCGCAAACCGAGCGTCAGCATCCGGCTCCAGGATTTCGAGCTGCATGCCGAATCGGCGCCAGATGGCGGGGTCGATATCGTCGCTCCGGTTCGTCGCGGCGATCATGATTCCCGGAAAGGTATCGATCTTCTGCAGGAGCGAGATGACGATGCTGTTCCGCTCATTGTCGGCGTTCCGGGCTCCGCTGACCCTTTTGGACGCAACCGAGTCGAATTCATCCAGGAACAGGATGCACTCCTGACTCTGCGCCCGCACCGCGTCGAACAGCTTGTTCACGTTCTGGCCGGTCCCCCCGAGAAAGCTGGTGATCAGGGAGGCCATGTTGACCAGAATCAGTGGCAGGCCGAGCCTCGCCGAGAAATGGTGGGCGAGCGTCGTCTTGCCGCAGCCGGGCGGCCCGGAGAGCATCGCCGTGCGGCGTGGCTTGAGGCCATAGGAAGCCAATTCCTCCTCCGCCGCCAGCTCGACCAGCCATTGCCGCACGGCCAGCCGGATTGCCGGAGAGAGGATCGGCGGCTCCGCCTCCTCCGGCTTGAGCACCTCGGCGAAGTCGGTGATATCCCGCACTGGCCGGAAGCCCTGAAGCCCGCTCAAGCGGCTTCTCCCGTCGCGCCGCCTTCGCTACCGCCATGTCCTTTCTTCGGCGAGCGTCGCCACGCTTCCGGCAGTTCCATGCCGTCGCTCCCGGCGGTCATGCACCACTCTTCATCCCACGCCGATCGGCGCGGATCGCGGGCCGGGAACGGGTTGCTCGTAACGGGCTCGCCTTCCAGCGCCGCCTGGCGTCCCATGTCGCGGGCTTCCTGGACCGTGATACCAGAAAGTGGGTCTGCGTTCGCTGCTTGCTCCGGCTCTGAAGCATCAGGGAAGGCGCCAGGATTCTCGCCCTCCGCCATCGCTTCTTTGGTCAATCGCTTGATAGCAGCCTCACCGAGCGGTGTGCCATCCAGCATGCCGAGGGATGCCTTGTAAATGTCAATTAGGGCTTCATGCTCTTCCCGTTCGGCATGCTCCATTTTCCTCAGTTTTATGATGTGGCGCATGGTCTTCGGATCGAACCCGTTACCCTTTGCCTCGGCATAGATATCCCGGATATCCGCCGCTATGCTCGCCTTCTCCTCTTCCAGTCGTTCGATTCGTTCGATCAGGCTTCGTAACCTTTCACCAGCAACGCCCCCGGCGCGATTACTATTATGTCCCGGTAGTGCCATACTGTCTTTCCACTTCAATCCTAATGTTTAACTGATTCCTGGCGGGACGGGCAGATGTGGATTTTCACCTCCACAACGCCATACCCATCCGTGTTAAGGCCCAGCAGCAATTCACCGCAGGCGTTATGCTCCAGGCAGGCGGAGATGGCGCGCCGCACCACCTCGCCCATCTTCCGGTCTTTCTCCTCCTGCGTCACGCCGCCGGCTTTCCTCCTAGGCGTTCCAGGCTGGAGGCATAAACCTCCATGCACCACTGGTGCTGGGCAGGCCGCAGCGACTGCAGCTGAGCCAGCTGCTTGGCGTTATTCTTCTGCAGGAGCTGCAGCTTGTCCGCATCCGGTGCCGCCAGGCACATCGCCTCCCATGCGGCTGCCCAGCCGTCCAGATCCAACTGCGAGGTGTTCCCGGGCATCGGTTTCATGCCGATCAGAGCGGCGGAGAAGGGTACGCTCGGCTTGACTTCGGCCTGAGTGCCGGCCTGCTGGGTTTCGGGCTTCTCTTCAGCGGGGATTTCCCCGGTTTCCGGGTCGTAACCAGGCTTCCCTTCCTGCGCGGCTGGCTTTTCCTTCCTGAGCTTTTCCTTGATGGCTTCCGCACGACTACCCGGCTTGGCCGCATCTTCGGTCGATTCCTCCGGCTCGAACCAATCGGTAGCCTTGCTCATGCCGTCCTTCAGGCTGTTGTAGATTTTCGTCAGAGAGATGATCAGAGGTGGGTTGATGGCATCGACGCGCCGTTGAATCCGCTTCTCAATCTGACCCTTCGTGACTCCCAGTTCATTGAACATGGCGACCATGGAAGCGATGCGTTCAGGCGTGGCGGTCACCTTCGTGGTGAGCGTGACGTTGCATTGGGCCAGGGCGGCTTCGATCATGTCGCCGTCGATGCTGTTGAGGATGCATCCGCGCTCTACGCGCTTGGCTTGGTTGGCGAGCAGTTCCTTGATGTCGCGTTCTTCCTTTAGTGGATAGCCGCCACCCTTCGTATCCCGCCAATGCCTGACGATGAACGTAACGCTCTCGCGGGTATTGTTTTCCGCATCCCAGGCGAACGCTTCCACCTCGCTTTGACCGACGCCGTCAGCACCTTTCGAGCGGGAAAGTTCCCGCCAGCCCGATTGCAGGTTGCCCCATGCGTTCTTCGCCGCTTCCGCCAGGCGGATGGAAGGTCCTGTTATCTCAGTTCCCCCGCGGGCGTAAGAGTAGGTCGCCACGCTGGCCAACCCTTCGCGGCTGCAATCCAGCACCAGCTTTTCGCGCGCCTCGATCTTATCGCGTGGGAATTGCCTTGCCATCATGACGGCTACCTGTACCTCTGCAAGCGTTCGCTGCATGAGGGCTTGCGTTCCGGCTGTCTGGCTCTGCACGTTTCGTGGTGATGCCGCGACCATGCTGTTTTCCATGGGGGCCACTTTGGTTGATATATCGTTCATGGTGTTTCTCCTTTTTTGAGTTGATTGATTATTGATTATTTCAGCAGGAATCGCCGGTTCGGCTCGCCGATAACGGTGTATCGCTGAGCTATGGAAGGCTGCTCTTTCCTCAGGCTTGCGGCGTCGATGCGCTCCGCACCTTTCGCCAGTTTCCATGTCGCTAAGGTCTTCCCACCTTCGTCCACGAGCGACTCGCATTCGCCCATATAGGCTTTGATTTTGACTTGCAGCGCTTCCTCCTCGGTTTCTACCCTTTTCGCGACAGCCTTCAGTGCTTTCAGCTCCTCCAGTGCCTCCTGGATATCTACCGTCGCTAACGTGCTCGCGCCCAGACTCACCGCCCTATAGATGCGGGCGCAATCTTCGTTTGAGATGGGCTCGGGCGGGGTGCGGTCTTCCACCATCCGCCAGAATTGTGCCTCGGCCTCAACGATGATCTCCTGCAACTCGGGATCGGCCTGGACAACGAAGTATTTCGGCCGGTTGGAGGCGATCGAAACGGTGACGTCCGCGACCTGCCTTCCCGTCACGATCATGCCGTGCTGGACCTGCAGGAGATACTCATGCGGGATCTCGTCACTCCCTGCTTCACCCCATTCCTTGCCGTACGCGGCCGTTTTGAACTCCTGCAGTCGGTCTTCGGTCAACCCGTCCGGGTTGTAGATCATGAAAGGATACGCATCGCTCCGAATTGCACCATCAGGTAGCATGACGACCTGCCCGGTAGTGTCGGCGTAATGCTGCCGTAACAGCGGCTCCATCGCCTTCCCCCGCATCATTTCCCACGTTTCGTCTTCCGGTTCGGCCTCGCCGATCTTCTCCAGGTAGAGCTGATACGGGGATTTCCATTTGGAGAGCCCGAGGACGGCGGCGCAATCACTCCCGCCGATCCCGGTCCGACGCTGGGCATGCCATTCGGGTGTTCCGGTTTCAATTTTGCTCGTCTGCACTACCTACCTCACCACCGCTTCGGATTTCTCAAAGATCTTGGCACCCTTCAGCTCCCGGCCACCGGCCGCCACGAAGGCGTTGACCGCCTTCTGCAGGGCTTCCAGCGGGATATGCGCCCGCAGGGCGTCCAGATCGAGCTGGTTGCGATCAGTCACCTCGCCCACCCAGCGGGTGCGGAGGCTGGCCAGGCTGCCGCTTGAGCCGCGAGCTTGGGCCATACCGGCGGGCTTGGCTGCAGCGGAGGCGTGGGCGCGTAAGGCCTGCTGCTCGGTCACCTGGGCCTGATCCAGGGCGGATTCCGCGAGCGGCTGGAGTTGGGCCGCTTCCAGGGCGGCGGCGGCTTCGGCTTCCTTCTCCGCCTGAAGACGCAGGGCTTCCGCCTCTTCCAGACGACGGCGGCGCTCTTCCTCGGCTTTCAGCTTGAGGTAGGCGTCGAGCGGCTTCTGGGCTTTCGTCTTGGCGGCATCCAGCTGGTCGATGTAGCCCTTGAAGAACCCATCTACCGCGCGTCCGAGCGACAGGAACGGCTCCTTCTCGGCGACACGGGCGGATTCGAGGTTCTTCCGCTGCCCGGTCAGCAGCTTGATCAGATCGCCGATCTTTCCGGCGGTAGAATCATCCTCGCATCGCTCGGGGATGCGGCCGACGCTTTCGACCAGCTTTTCGGCGTTGGTCAGCAGCGATTCGTGCGCGCTGAGCAGCGATTCGCGGAGCATTTCGGCGTCACTTGGTGGGGCATTATGCCCGATCGTCGGTAGTGCTAGCGTGGTCATCGTTAGTCCCTCATCAAAAGTGTTAATCCAGTCTCCGCCCGTGTGATGGCGGTATAGAGCCAGTTGCGGCGGTTATCCCGAAACGCCCCGCTGTCATCTATCACCGTCACGTGGTCCCAGGAACTGCCCTGAGCCTTGTGCGCGGTGATGATGTATCCCCAATCGAACTCGTTCAGCATCGGCCGCGCGCCCTGGATCTTCTGCGCCTTACCCTCATTGAAGTGGTGGGCGAAGAGGTAGGGGTCGGTCAGCAAATCCTCCGTGGTGCCGTGCAGATCATCCATGTCCACGGTGAGCGAATAGATCTCGCGCACGCCGATGATGTCCGCTCCCCGGGTGACCAACTGCCCCATGCCGCCGTTGAACAAGCCCTTTTTGTTATTGTTCCGGCAGCAGATGATCCGCTCGCCTGCCACAGGATGCTCGCCGCTGAAACCCTTCCGGGCACGCATCCGCTGGGTATAGGTCCAGCGGACGCGGTTCAGGCCGCAGATCGGCTGGGTGGTTTCCCGATAGATCAGCTCCTGCGTCGCCTTGGTCAACACCATGGCTTCCACGTCGCCCTTCCGGTAGTTCCGGGGGATGGGCAGCCCCTGGCGCGCCAGCGTGGCCAGCTCGATGATCGGGCTTTCGGCGCTCTGGCGGTGGATTTCATGCAGGAAGACGTCCGGCACGTTGCGGGTGAACGCGCCCTGGCCATTGACCGGCGGCAGCTGCCCAGGATCGCCCATGACGAGGATTTTCTTGCCGAAGGAACGCAGGTCGTCGGCCAGGCGGTCGTCGATCATGGAGCATTCGTCGAGCACGATCAGGTCTGCTTCCGCCGCCGCAGACTCCTCCGACAGGGTGAATTTCAGCTCGCCGGTCTCTTCATCCACTTTCGGCGTGTAGATCAAGCTGTGGATCGTGCTGGCGTCTTCGATGCCTTTCTTCCGGAGCACGGAAGCGGCCTTGCCGGTATATGCGGCGGTTCGCACCTTGCTGACGTTATGCTGCTCCTTGATCTCTTCGATGGCGAGGTTGGCAATCGTGGACTTGCCGACCCCGGCGAAACCGGCCAGATAGAATTCCTCGCGGCTGTCATCGCCGAACCAATCAACGATTGCCCGGATCGCTTTCGCCTGATCATCGGATGGGGTGATCGCTTCCATGGCGCTACCCGGCGAACGAATGCAGCAGGGCGACGCCGAAGAGCATCAGGCCCATGAACGCCATTAGGGAGAGCGTCCCGAACGGCACGGCAAGCCAGAGCGGTAGCTGCTCGGCGCGCGGCAGGCGGTTTACGACAAGCGTGAGATGTGATTTTTGCATGTTCCCTCCATGATTATCGCGGCAACCTCGCCGCTCTTGACTTTAGACGTAATCTAATATATGCAATTAGTCAACCACTAATTAAGGGATAGTACACTATGAGTAAGAAGAGCAACGCAACCTATTATCTTCCCGAGGAAATTCAAAAGTGGATTGAGGAGAAGGCCCAGGGCGAGAACCGTTCGCCGAGCAACTACCTCTCAACGCTCCTTCTCCGTCAGATTGAGCAGGAGGCAGCCAATGCGAACCATTGAGCAGCTGGGGATCATCGTACGGGAGAAGAAAAAGCTCGGAACGGCGAGCTACCAGGAAACGAAGATATCCCCGCAAGCCGCGATGGTCTGTGAAGCGGTCGATAAGCAGCTGGATGCGCTGCGGAGGGAATTCGACGAGAAGTTGAAGCGGGCAGGCATGACCCCGCCGCCATCGGGCGGGACATGACCATGAAACAGCGCGAGAGCCAGTCACCCCGCATCTGGCGGGGGTTCCAGGAGATACCAGGCGACATCAAGCGGCAATCCGGTCATGCTGCCGGCGGCATAAGGGGGGCGTAAGGGATTATGGCACGAGCACGCAACATCAAGCCGTCCTTCTTCGAAAACGAGCATTTGGCAGAACTTGACTTCGCCGCCAGGCTTCTTTTCATCGGGTTGTGGACGGAGGCCGACAAGGAAGGGCGGCTGGAATACCGTCCCAAGAAGCTGAGAAAGCAGATCTTCCCGTACGACGACATCGATCTCCCGTTACTTAACCGTTATCTAACGGAACTGGCACGGTTGGGCTTCCTAACCTTCTATGTGCACGATGCGTTGCTTTACATTTGGATAAACAAGTTCCGCCAGCACCAATCGCCCCACAAAACGGAGCGCGAAAGCAGCCTCCCCGAGGCGACCGAAAAAAACACGGTGCATTATCAGCATCTTGAGGAAAATAACGGTGCCCTAACCGTTAAAGCACCGTTAGATAACGGCAGTTGCATGGTAGGTATAGGAATCATGAATTATGAATCCAGTAAAGGAATCAACGTCGCGAACGGCGCGCACGCGCGCACACGCGAGGAGACCCATCCGCCGCCTCCGAAATCACCGCGGATGATGCCAGCCCAGAACCACCCCGACCACCGGCGGGTCAGGGATTACATCTGCGGCCGCCTGCCGCAGCTCGCGGCACGCGCATCACCCGAAATCGATGAATGGCTCAACGCCGGATGCGATGTCGAGCAGGACATCATCCCCTCGGTGGATGACCGCATCGCCGCCAAGGGAGGGGATATCGGTAGTTTCAGGTATTTCACGCACGCCATCCTTTCCGCCAAGGCGGCGAGGGAGGAACGAATAGCACAGGACAAACGCATGAGGGAGAATTTCAATGCAAGCTAAGGAAATCAACTACGACAAAGTAAAACGCGCTGTCATCGATCCAATGGTCAACTATTTCGGGATGCGAATGCTGAGCGATGACCAAATCAAGGCTTACGTCGACGATTTGGGCAGATTCAGCGAGCAGGCTCTGGATGCAGCATGGCGAGAGGTCCGGCTCAGCTGCAAGACCCGACCGACCATCGCGCATTTCATGGAACACCTCAAGGCCGAGCGGCAGTCCAGCACTGTCATCTCGAACCCGCAGGACCGGAAGGAGTATTTCTGCCACGCCAACACCGCGCTGGCCGAACGGCTGATGCGTTCCCCCATCGGGCAGATGGCGTTGGAGCGGGGCGTTGGCCTTAGCATCTGGATCGGCGCCTGGCGGGATGGCAAGGCGAATTACACAGAAGCCGATATCCGCAAAGCAGTTGCGGCCAGGGAGGATACCGTAGCCCAGCTCGGTGAATTCAAGCGGAAGGATTGGCCGTTGTTCCAGGCCCTGCTGAGTGCCTTCGAGGCAATGGACGCCCGCGAGCGGCAGCTGCAGGCACGATTCGCGGGGGCGGCATGACGGAGCGTTTCCTCTACCGCCAGCCCCACCACGCCCTGGCCGCGCTGCTCGATCACGACATCCAGACCGTGGACCGGGTAGGCTCGCCGTTCACGATGGAACGCCTGTGCGACCCGATCCGCTCCCGGGCGGAAGGCGTGAAGTGCTACCTGCCGCCGGAGAGCGTGGCGAAGGCGGAGGCGCGGGTGGGTGACATGCTCACGAACCGTGGCGCGATCGGCTGGAGGCTCTTGGAAATTCGAGGTGATGACCTGATCTTCCGCAATTTCGATTCCGAATTCACCGGCCGAAAAGACGAAATGCGCATCGTACAGCGTGACGGCAAACCCTTTCCGTGGCCGGAGCGGGAATCGCTATCGCCGGAGGACAACGGCAAATGACGCATGGCCAAGCCGGTAGTGGCTTTGTAACACCGGCAGCACGGGCGCAGCGGTTCACATCGGCCGCCTTTCCCCGCAAGGGCCTGCGTGACCGTGCATTTACGCCGCGCTTACACCAAAGCGTCACTTGCCTGACGCGGAATTTACTGCTAAGGCTGGTCAAACCCACCTGAGCCAGCCCCCGCATGACCGACACCCCCGCCGAAGCCGAGAATGATTGGACGCAAGCCAAGAAGAAAGACCTCCTGAAGCAGCTCCGGCTGACGTTGGCGGAGAACAGGCAGCTGAAACAGTCCGTCGAGCGGCTGATGCGGAAGCAGGGGCAAGCGGCCACCGCCCGGCATCCGGGCCATGCCGACGATTTCGTGCCGTGTGGATGGCCTGAGCAGCACGGTATCGCCATTCCCCGCGCCGACGGCTATTTCCAGTCCGGTACCGCCTGGGTACGCATCCTGCACGGGGTCATCACGCATGCCGGGTTCAAGAACCAGTCCATCCTGGCATCGCTGATCGAAAAAGGCGTTCTGGACGACGGTTCGCAAACGCACGCCAGCATTTACGCCGATTGGCGCGCCGCATTCTACGCGGTCACCGAGGCTGCCCGCTATTCCAACGTCGGCACCGGCGATCCGGAGGCCTGGAGCAAGGAAGATCGTTTCGCCAAGCTGCTGGAGAAAATCGACCGCAAAGACCTCCGCCTGGTGGATATCCTGGTCAGCTCCCACCCGACCGAAAAGCAGGTGATCGGGGTATGCGCTAATCGGGAGCCCTTCCTGGATGCGTTCCGCCGCATGGCCGACGCGATCAACACCATCAACCGCGATGCGGACGAATACCGGCAGAACCCGAACGCCTGGAGCGAGGCGAACCGCGAGATGCGGCAGAAGAAGCGTGAAGGCATAAACGCAGCATAAGTTCGAAAACGCTTGCGCATAAATTTTCCGTATGCTAGCCTGTTTTTCGTAAGAGGGGTTCGCGCGCCTGAACCATGGGTTTTAGAGCGTTTTTTGTAGGACCGTCTGGCATCATTCCTCCTCATCGAATTCACTCCACCCCGCCAACGCGGGGTTTCTTTTTGCACAGGTTTTGCTTATGCCGCTGCTCTGGTTCGGACTCGCAGTCCAGCTACCGCTCCGCGTACTCCTGGCCTGCCTGGGGAGCCGCGCGTGATGAACGCCCTGCTGGTCATCCTGCTGGCACTGGCGCTGATGCTGGTGCTCTGGGCCATCGCCAGGATTGATCGGCAGCAGAAGGACGTCCTGAAGGGCATCGGCTCGCTTCGGAAGGCGATCAAGGAATCCCGGGAGAAAGCCCATGGCGATATCGTTCTGGAGCTGGACCGCCAACTGACGGAATCGGGCAGGCAGCTGATCGAGGCGATGGTGAAAACCCCTGCGGCTCCGGCCGAAAACTGCGTGCCTGCAAAGCCGAAGGTCAACCGCCAGCCGCAGCCACGCGTCAACGGAAAGTTCGTCAAGCGATGAGCAAGGAGCTATCCCGCATATCGTTCCTGTCCTGCCCCAAGGGCACCATCTTCCAGAAAATCGTGAACGGCGAGTATTACCCGCCGGCTATCAAGGGCAAGACGGTTTACGACCGCAACAACGTGCCGGTCGACTTCGATTACACGCCGCTCTTCCCGGCCAGGCAAGGCGACCGGTCGCTCGGGAAGCCGGTGCAGGATGGCCATTATGACGACGCGGTGCGGTTCCGCCTGATCGCGAAAGAGGAGCTGGTGCGCGTGGCTTCCGCGATCAGCTTTCCCGAGAAGTATGTGAAATGACCGGAAGGCCGACACGATATTCCGCCAAGCTCGCCACGGACATCTGTGAGCGGTTGGCGAACGGCGAATCGCTGCGTCGAATCTGCTCCGACGAGCACATGCCGGACAAAGCTACCGTGATCCGTTGGCTTACCAGAGGTGCAGCTGGCGAGGAAACATACAAGGCGTTTTGCGACCAGTACGCCTGTGCGCGCGACTGGCAGGCGGAATCCTACATGGACGAGGCCGTGGATATCGCAGACGGCGAGCCCGCCGAGCGCGAGCATATCGGCAGCAACGACGATGGGGTTTCACCGCAGGATAGCCAGGCGCGGCAGGAGTTCCTTGCCGCCACCGCACAACGCGACAAGCTGCGGGTGGATACGCGCATCAAGGTGGCCGAGAAACTGGCACCGAAGCGATTTGGCTCCAAGGGCGATACCAATGTGAACGTGAGCGTGAACGGGGTACAGCTGGCGGAGCAGGATAAGGCTCTGCTTGACGAGTACGCAAAACAAGGTAAGTGACCAGAAGGCGTTCGACGCCCTCCTGCGCACCCGCCTGGCGGCGTTTACCCGCAAAGCCTTCGCCACGGTCGATCCGGGCGCCAGTTACAAGCACAACTGGCACATCGACCTGATCGCGGAGTATCTCGAAGCCTGCACCCGTCGCGAGATCAAGCGGCTGATCATCAACATACCGCCGCGCTACATGAAATCCATCTCGGTCACCGTGGCATGGCCGGCATGGCTGCTGGGGCATAACCCATCCGAACGCATCCTGGCCGCTTCCTACGCCGAGGTGCTGTCGCTCAAGCACAGCGTGGATACCCGCCTGATCCTCCAGTCGGAGTGGTACAAGCGGGTGTTTCCCGGCGTTCACCTGACCGGCGACCAGAACGAGAAACGCAAATTCGTCACCACCGCTCGCGGCCATCGCTTCGCCACTTCGGTCGGCGGCTCGGCCATCGGCGAAGGCGGCAACTTCCTGATCGTCGATGACCCGCTGAATGCGGCGCAGGCCCTTTCGGACGCTGACCGGGAAACAGCTAATACGTGGTTCGACCAGGGGTTTTGCACCCGCCTCGACGACAAAGAAAACGGCGTCATTGTCGTGGTGATGCAGCGACTTCACGCGGATGACCTCTCCGGTCACCTGCTGGCCAAGGGCGGATGGGAAAACCTCTGCATCCCGGCGATTGCCGAGACGCGCACCGTCATCGATTTCGGCCGCGTCAAAGTGGTCCGCGAGGAAGGCGATCTGCTCCATCCCGAGCGCGAGAGTGCGGCGGCGGTCGAGGCACAGAAGAATATCATGGGCTCCTACGCCTTTGCCGGCCAGTACCAGCAACGCCCGGCTCCGGCGGAAGGCGGCATCTTCAAGGCGGGCTGGTTCAAACGCCACGAGCGGCCGCAGGACAGCTACCTGCAGATCGTTCAGAGCTGGGATACCGCGAGCAAGGCGGCGGAATTGAATGACCCGAGCTGCTGCACCACATGGGGCATACGCCCGGACGGCTACGACCTCCTGCATGTGCTGGTCAAACGCCTGGAATACCCTCAGCTCAAAGCCCGCGTGGCCGAGCACGCCGAAACATGGGGCGCCAACGCCGTGTTGATCGAGGACAAATCCTCCGGCCAGCAGGTTTTGCAGGATCTCCGACATAGCACGCAATTGCCGTTGCTGGCGATCAACCCGGAGAAAGACAAAGAAACCCGTGCCAGCGCCGTCTCCGCCCTCGTGGAAGCGGGCAAGGTGAGCCTGCCCACGCACGCCGCCTGGCTAACCGATTACGAGATGGAACTGATGACTTTTCCGAACGCTCCGCACGACGACCAGGTGGACAGCACAACGCAGTTCCTGAACTGGATGCGCACCCGGTCGGTCACCCCCGACATCCGCATCTGGTAGCCCGTGGCCTGGTTCACCCGCCGCTCCAAAGCGGTCGATCAATTCGCCGTCAAGAACGCCACGTTCCTTTACGGCATCGGCGCGGCCCGCTGGCTGGAACGCCGCTTCGACCTGCTGGCCAAGGACGGCTACGAGCAGAACCCGATCGTCTACGCCTGCGTGACCAAGCTCGCCAGGGCGTCCGCCTCGGTGGACCTGCACGTCTACCGCAAGCAGGGCGGCAAGCTGGTGAAGCTGGAGAACCATCCGCTGCTGAAACTGCTGGAACGCCCCAACCCGATGGCGGGCGGCCGGAGCTTCCGCGAGGCGATGGCCACCTACCGCCTGATCGGCGGGAATGCCTACGTCCACGGCGAGGGCATCGACCCGTTCAGCCGCAAGGGCAACCCGCCGAAAGAATTATGGCTCCTGCCGACGCAGTCGGTGACGGTGCAGGCGCAGCCCCAGAGCGCGCTTCCCGCCTGGTACGACTACCGCCCCGGCCAGGCCAAGCCGATCCGCTTCCCGGTCGACCGGATCACCGGCAAGTGCGCCATCCTGCACCTGAAGACCGTCAACCCGCTCAACCCGTCGATCGGCCTGCCGCCGCTGGTGGCCGCCGCGTTCGGCGTGGACACGTTCAATTCCGGGCAAGCCTGGAACAAGGCGCTGCTCGATAACGAAGCTCGCCCCTCCGGCGCGCTGGAGATTGTCGACCGCGAAGGCAAGCCGGTATCCCTGACCGATGACCAGCGCTCCAGCCTCAAGCGCATGCTCGACGACCGGTTCTCCGGCAAGCACAACGCCGGCAAGCCCATGGTGCTCGAAGGCGGCATGAAATGGACGCCGATTTCGCTCAGCCCGAAGGACATGGACCACCGGGAGACGATGCTGGTTACCGCCCGCTTCATCGCCGGCGTGTTCCACACCCCGCCGCAGCTGGTCAACATCCCGGGCGAAAGCACATATTCTAATTACGGTGAAGCCAAGGTCGCCTATTACTCCGACACCGTGATCCCCTTCCTGGAGAGCGATCTCGAGGAGCTGAACAACTGGCTGGCCCCGCTGTTCGGCGACGATTTGGTGATCTGGTACGACGAAGAGGCGATTCCCGCGCTGGAGCCGCGCCGCAAGGAAAAGGGTGACCGGATCAACGCTGCCACCTACATGACCGTCAACGAGAAACGCCGGGCGATGGGCCTGGATGACGTGGACGGCGGCGACGTGGTGCTGGTGCCGTCCACCAACATCCCGCTGGAACTGGCCGGCGAAATCCCCGATCTGGCCGAGCCGGGCAGCGATGCCGATGGCGAGGAAGATGCGCCGTCGCCGGAACCTGAGCCCGAGCCGAAACCGAAGAAGCCCAAGAAGCCTAAACCGGCGGAAGAAGAAGAGGACGAGGATGACGCTTGAGGTCGAGATTATCGAAGAGGACGACAAGGTCATCCGCATCCAGTTCCCGGGCTCGAACGCCCAGGCCGGTTCCGCACTCGACATCGTCTACCAGGATGAATTCGTGCAGCTGGTGCGGCTGAACTGCTGGTTCGGCCCGTGGTTCTGGCAGCCGTATTTCCTGCTGCCTGCCTGAGTTATGACCGAAAAACTGATATACCTGCCCGACGGAACTGTGCACAAGCCGAAACGCCCTATGCCTGCGGAGGACGTGAGCGCCTACAACCGGCCTGCTCCGACGCAGAACCCGCGCCCCCGTCCGGGCGGGATGGACTCGCAAAACGCGGCTATCCTGGCCGTCGTTCTGATTGCCGCACTCGCTTTCATGGCCACGATGATGTGGCTCGGACACAAAGCCTAGATGCTCTCCCGCCGCCGTCAGCACGTCGCCTTCCAGCGCGGGATGACGTTCTACGAACACAAGCTCCGCCTGAAGGCCGGTACCGCGCTCAATTCCTACCTCCGCCAGGTCGCCAGATCCGTGGCCGACACCGGCACCGTGCCCGCCCACCTGAACGAGAAGCACCGCACGCGGGTCTTCAACACGCTACTCGCCCATTACACGGAAACGACCGCGAATTTTGGCAAGCTGGCGCTCTCCGGCATCGCCAAGGGCAAGAAATCGGCACTCACGCCGCTGGAAGCCCTGATGTTCTCCTGGGTTCGCCGGGAAGCGCTGCGAAAAGCACGCATGATCACCGACACCGACCGCGATACCGTGGCCGCTGCCATCGAAGCCGGGATCGGCGAGGGGCTGGGCACGCAGGCCATCGCCTCGAATATCCGCAAGCTGACCAGCCTGACGCCGCGCCGGGCCAGCGTGATCGCACGCACCGAGACGCACGCCGCCGCCACCTACGGCAGCATCGAGAGCGTGCGGGATGCCGAGCAGCAGCTGGACATGAAGATGCTCAAAGCCTGGCTGCCGACCTCGGATAGCCGCACGCGCCCGGAGCACCTTGCGATGGCGAATCACCCGGCGATCCCGCTGGACGAGAAATTCAACGTCGGCGGCGAGCTGATGGACCGGCCGGGCGACCCGGCTGGGAGTGCGGGTAACACGATAGCGTGCAGGTGCTCAATTATTTACAGTGAGGCGGAATGACAAAGAGGGCTGGAATTCTACGCATTTCCGTACCACTGCTTGAAGCAGTGTTTGGCGGGAAATGTAAGGTAGAAAAGGTTGCTATCACGTGGGAAGACCTGATCCAGAACACGATTACCGTGCAGGTGACGGACCACGAGACGCTACCGGAGCAGGAGCCGGAAGGCCTTGTCCACCCCGTCGTATGCAATTTCAGCAAAAGCGCGGATGGTGAGATCGATATCGCGTTCGGCGCATCGCATCCAGAAGTGATCGAATCGATTCTAAAAGCACGGGAGCGTAAATCCCAGTCCGCTGAGGAGCCGATAGCCACTTTCTAATCATAACCCCGCTCCGGCGGGGTTTTTTATTGCCCACAGACAGGGGACTATCCATGGAACGTGAATTCAAAAGCTTCGAGCTGATCGAGCTGAAGGCCGACGACAGCAGCCGGAAAGTATGCGGCTACGGCTCCGTGTTCGGCAACACCGACAGCTACGGCGACATCGTCATGCCGGGTGCATTCCTGCGCAGCATGAAAGACCGCCAGCCGGCCATGCTCTGGCAGCACCGCAGCGACATGATCCCCGGCGTCTGGGACGTCTACGAGGAGCGAACGCGCGGGCTCTACCTGGAAGGCACGTTCGCGAACACGCCGCTCGGCGAGGAAGCCTACCAGCTGGCGAAGATGAAGGCGATGAAGGGCCTGTCCATCGGCTATTCGACCAAGAAATACGAAGTCGACCAGGCCAACGGCACCCGCAAGCTGCTCGACCTGGAGCTGTGGGAAGTGTCGCTGGTGACCTTCCCGGCCAACGAGAAAGCGAACATCACACGAGTGAAGAGCAAGCCGGAAACCATCCGGCAGTTCGAGGATTTCCTGCGGGAGGCAGGAGGATACAGCCGCGACGACGCGACCACCATCGCGCTGCGCGGCTTCAAGGCGCTGAACCCTGAGCGGGAGGCTGAGGAGGAAGAGCACAAGGAACTGGCCGAGCTATTCGGCCGCTTTACCCAACAACTCACCCTGTAAGAGGACCTATGACCAATGATGTAACCACCGAAGTCAAGAATGCGCTGAACGCGTTCGAAGCCTTCAAAACCGACCTGGCACCGAAGCTCGGCAAGCTCGACGCGTTCGACGAAGCGAAGTTCAATGCCATCCAGACCGACATCGGCAAAGCGCTGGAGCAGAGCCAGAAAGAGGCGGCTCGCACCAAAGCCCTGGAAGACCAGAACAAGGCGCTGGAAGCCAAGCAGGTCGAGCACGATAAGGAACTGAGCGACCTGAAAACGGCGTTCAACCGCCTGCCCGCGCCCGGCACCTCCGAGGACAAATCCAAGGAAGCCAAAGCCCAGGCCAACACGCTGTTCAACCAGTTCACCCGCACCAAGAGCGCGAACCGCGAAGACTTCGCCGATTTCATCGCCCAGAAGGCCGATGCCAACCCAGAACTCAAAGCCCTGTCGGTCAACGCCGACCCGAGCGGCGGCTTCGTGGTGATGCCGGAACTCGGCGGGATCATCCAGACGAAGGTGTGGGAATCCTCGCCGATGCGCCAGCTGGCGAGCGTGATCACCATCGGCACCGACAGCTATGAAGTTATCCTCGACAACGACGAGGCAGGCTCCGGCTGGGTGGGCGAAACCGGATCGCGTTCCACGACCAGCACCCCGCAGCTGGGCAAGCTGACCATCCCGGTCAACGAGCTCTACGCCAACCCGAAGGCGACCCAGAAGATCCTGGACGACGCGGGCATCGACATGGAGTCGTGGCTCGGCAGCAAGGTGGTCGACAAATTCGCCCGCGATGAGGCAACCGCGTTCATCTCCGGCACCGGCGTGCTGAAGCCCAAGGGCATCCTGAGCTACACCGCAGGCACCGATATCGGCGCCCAGCAGGTGGAACAGATCGTCTCCGGTTCCGCCGGCGCGTTCACCATCGACGGGCTGATCTCCCTGCAGAACGGCCTGAAAGAGCCGTACCAGGCGGGCGCGGTGTTCCTGATGAAGCGTTCCTCCTGGGGCGCGATCATGAAGCTGAAGGACGCGGAAAACCGACTGTATTTCAACCTGACGCTCGACAAGAACGCCGGGCTGGAAACCATGGTGCTCGGAAAGAAGATTTACTTCGCCGACGACATGCCGGTTGCGGCTTCCGCCTCGCTCAGCGTGGCCTACGGCGACTTCAAGCGCGCCTACCAGATCGTCGACCGCATGGGCATCCGCGTGCTGCGCGATCCGTTCACGGACAAGCCGTACATCTCGTTCTACACGACCAAACGTGTCGGCGGGGCTGTGATCAATTTTGAGGCTTACAAGCTGCTGAAACTCAGCAATTAACCTGCTGAAGCCCAGTAACAGTGAGTGACTAACCGGGGGCGGGGCAACCCGCTCCCACCTGAACACCAAGGAAAGGATTCCTTATGCCGAACCACACTTCCCTCTACGCCAACACGGGGTTCATCTCCCTGTTGATTCCTGCCGTTCGCACGGCGGATGCCAACTCCACCGGCCTGGATTTGCAGGATTGCGACGACGCGGTGCTGCTGTTCGATGTCGGCAATTCCGCCGATACGCTCTCCGGCTCGGTCTATATCGAGCTCGAAGTCGAAGAGTCCGACGACAACACCAACTGGACGGACGTGGCCAATGCCGACCTGACCAACTATGTCACCGGCACCAACCCGGGCACGGTGGCTGTGATCGATGCCCCCGCCGAGGATTCCAACGTCTTCGCGGTCGGCTACAAAGGCAGCAAGCGCTACATCCGCGGCGTGTTCAACGTTACTGGCACCCACTCGACCGGAACGCCCGTTGGCGTGCTCGGCCTGCGCGGCCGCAACCGCCAGGCTCCGGTGAACGCCTACACCTAAGCCATTGCCAACTGAGTGAGGGGGCTCCGGCTCCCTCACATTTTTCGGGATTCTTATGAAGCAAACCGTGACGATGCTGAAGACCATGCTCGGCGTGGACGAGGGCGACATCTACCCCCGCACCTATGAGGCGGGCAACCAATACCCGCTCGGTGAAACGCTGCTTCGCTGCTTCGTGGAGCTTGGGGCGGTGGAGCTGGTGACCGAACTCCAGCCGCGCACGCTGGCCGAAGGAGAAAAGCTCCAGGAAGACGAACTGCCGGAAGGCGCAACGGCCGTACCGGGCGATCCCATCGAGATCGAGCAAACCAAATCCCTGGACTTCGCGCCCGAGAACAAGGCCATCCAGCGCGCACCCGCCAACAAGGGTAAGAAATAACCGTGTCCGCCCGGCGCCACCTGACGCTCATCACCGCCCCGGCCATCGAGCCGGTAACGGTGAGCGAGCTTGCCGCGTTCGCGCGGCTGGACGACGACGCCGCGAGCGCGGAAGAAGCCCTGATCGACAGCTTCATCACCGTGGCGCGCCAGGCTGCGGAGGAATACACCCGCCGGGCGTTCATCACACAGAGCTGGAAACTCTCGCTCGATTTGAACCGCTGCGGTATGGTCTATGACCTGCCCGAAGGCGTCTATGACCTGCCGGTCACCGCCCTCTACGGCGAGCTGCCCGACGAAATCGAGCTGCCCCGCGCGCCGGTGCAAAGCATCACCAGCGTCACCACCTACGATACAGCCAATACCGCCAGCACGTTCGACCCCTCGAATTATACCGCCGACACGGCGGGTAACCGGATCGTGCTGGCCGAAACAGCGACCTGGCCGACCAATCTCCGCTCCGTCGCCGCCGTGGCGATTGTGACCATCAACGGCTATGGCGATGCCGCATCTGACGTGCCGCCCGCGATCCGCATGGCCATCCAGATGCACGCGGCGAGCCTGTACGAAACGCGCGGCCAATGCGGTTGCGACGTGCCGCCCGCAGCCCAGCAGCTGCTCCGCCAGTACCGCGTCGAGTGCCTGTGAACTGCACCAACGCGATGTCCCGCATGAACAAGCGGGTGACGCTCCAGAGCCTGACCCAGACCGAGGACGGCCAGGGCGGCTTCACCGACAGCTGGGGCAACGTCGCCAGCACCTGGGCGGAGATCATGCCGATGAAGGGCTACGAGCGGATGCAGGCGATGCAGCTGCAAACGCCCCTCACCCACAAGGTGATGATCCGCTACCGCGCCGGCGTCACCAACGCCATGCGCCTGCTCTACGGCGAGCGCGTGCTGCACATCAAGGAAGTCATCAACGAGAACGAGGAGGGCCGGTTCCTGCGGCTGCTCTGCGTCGAGAAAAACCCAGTCAGTTAGCGAGGACAGATGAATGAGAACTCCAACGTCAGCGATTCCGTAAACGCGGGCGCGGTGATGAACCCCGGCTTTGAAAGCGGCCTGGACGCCCCCAAATACACCTACAAGTTCGAGTGCTTCGACGCCGACGGCAACCTCAAGTGGGAAGACAGCTTCACCAACGTGGTGACCACCGCGGGCAAGACCGACCTCGTGGATAAATACTTTAAAGGCTCCGCCTATACCGCCGCGTGGTATCTGGGGCTTAAGGGGACAGGCTCCGCAGCCGCCGCCGACACGCTCTCCTCGCATGGCGGGTGGTCGGAAGTCACGCCCTATTCCGGCAACCGCCCGGCGATTACGTTCGGCACCACGACCAACGGCTCCAACACCGCCACCGCCGTGTCCTTCTCCATCACCGGCACCGCGACGGTCGCGGGCGCGTTTATCGCCTCGGCCAATACCGGCACCTCCGGCGTTCTTTATAGCGCAGGGGATTTCGCCGTATCCCGCTCCGTGGCAAATGGCGATACGCTGAACGTCACTCCGACCGTCAGCGTGAGCTAAGCGGGGCCTTCGATGGCCTCCTATATCGCGTCATCCCAGCCGTTCGAGATAACGCTCGGCAGCGGCGCGGCCACGGGCACTGACACGATAGCCGCCGTCGATACGGCCAGGTCCGTCATCTTCTTCGGCGGGAGCACGAGCACCGATTCCGGCGGGCTGATGAACAACGTCATCGCCCGCGCCGAGCTGACGAACAGCACCACCGTCACCGCCACGCGCGGCGGCACCGGCACCAACTGCATCGTCCGGGGTCAGGTCGTGGAATTCTCCAGCGCGCTGGTGGCTTCCGTGCAGCAGGGGACGATCACCCTCGCCTCCGGCGTTGCGAGCAACACGGCCACGATTGCCTCGGTGGATACCAGCCGTTCGGCGGTGTTCTTCCTCGGCAGCAGCAACTCCAGCACCGGCACGGCACCGACCAACACCTTCCCGCGACTTGAGCTGACGAACGGCACGACGGTCACGGCCACACGCGGAAGCGCCGGGGTCAACACGGTCACGGCGGCCTACTGCGTGGTGGAATTCCAGCCGTCCGTGATACAGAGCGTGCAGAAACGCTCGGTGACGCTCGCGGTGAACACCACTAGCAGCACGGACACGATTTCGAGCGTCAATACCGCCAATACTCTCCTGATCTGGGGCGGGGTGAGCACGACGACGAGCACATGGAACGGATTTTCCTACCATCTCCAGCTCGCCAGCAGCACCTCCGTCACGCTGACGCGCGCGGGCACATCTTCGTCGTCGCGCACGGTCAACTATACCGTGATCGAGTTTGTCCCCGGCGTGCTGGCCAGCCGCCAGCAGGGGACAACGGCGGTTACCTCCGCGACCTCGGCCGCCAGCGCGATTACGGGCGTGGATACGACCAAATCGGCGCTATCGTTCCTCGGCTATTCGACGACAGGGAGCAGCACCTACCAGATTCTCGCCTCGGCGGAGCTGACCAACGGAACGACGGTCACCGCGCGGAAGGGAAATGCCGGAACGGTCGCCTCCACGCCCGGCTGGCAGGTGGCGGAATTCACCGCCTCTTCCGGCTCGACCTACGACGACACTTTCTCCGAAGCCCTTACCGCCGCAGAATCCACTAGCCCGGCGCTGACCGCCAACACCACGCGAGCCGAATCCGCGGCCGCCGGGGAGAGTCTGGCCGCCACGGCAATCGCCGATGCAGCCTTGAGCGAAGCCGTGACGGCCACGGAGAGCCTGTTTGGCGGGCTGTTACTCGAAGAGGAGCTATCAGGGGACATTGCCGCAGACGATGCCGTAGCGGTCTCCCTGATGGCCAATACGGCCATCCTCGAAGAGGTGTTGCCGGACGTTCCCCTGGCGGTGGATGCCACACTCATCCCAGCCTTCAGCGAATCCGCTTCGGCAGAGGATGGAATCGACGGCACCGTAAGTTTCGACCCGTCTTTGAGCGAAAGTCTAACCAGCACCGAAAGTTACGCCGCTGCGCACGCGATGGACGCAGCGATCAGCGAGGATGCCGCCGCCGCAGAGTCGCTTGCTACAACCGCCACGCTGGTTCCGCCTTACGACGAACCACTCGCGGCGAATGACAATTACGATGGCAACGTGATTGTGGGGCCGCAGACCTACGACGTGTTCGTGAGCGAAGCCGCCACCGCGAGCGATGCCCAGTCCGTAATCGCCACGCAAGAAGCGGCTTACGACGAAAACTCGGCCGCAGCCGAAAGCCTGACCGATACCGTGACCCTCTTCCTCGACATGGAAGAATCGGCCTTGGCCGAAGACTGGATGGAGGCCGCCCAGACGATGGCGGCCGCCTACGACGATACCGCCGCCGCCGAGGATTTCCTCGCCACTCTTCAGACGCAGGCGGCGAGCTACGCAGAGGACATCGCCGCAACCGACAGCGCCACTGCCTCGCTGGCCTATGGCCATGCCTTCGCGGAAGCCCTGACGGCCACCGATGGCTTGACCGCCTTCAGCGCCATGAATGCATCGCGGAGCGAACTGCTGACCGCCGGGAGCGAATTCTCCTCCGCCGATCCCGGCTCGACGCCGCCGGATCGCACCTACCGCGTGCCCGCCGATGACAGAACCTACCGCGTGAAGGCGGAAGACCGCACGTATCGCGTGCCCCCTGAACTGAAAGCCGTGAGAGCAGCATGAGCAACATCAAGATCAAAGACCCGCAGGCGCTGAAGGATTACGTCATCGAGTGGGAGGATTGGCTTGACGGAGACACGATCGCCACCAGCACCTGGACGGCACCCGCCGGGATCACGGTCGAAAACGAATCGTCCACCCAGACCACTGCCACGATCTGGCTTTCCGGCGGTACGCTCGGCGCGGAATATGCGCTTGTCAACCACATCATCACCGCCGCAGGGCGGGAGCAAGACCAGACACTCACCATCCGCATCAGGAGCCGCTAATGCCCGAGAGCCACCAGTACCAGCCCAACGACAGCTACAACCTGACGGCGACCATCGCCAACGGCGCGACCGAAAGCAACGAGATCGACCTGAACGGCACCGATTTGATCGGTCTGTTCATGCCTTCCACCTTCGACGGCAGCACCGTGCAGATCAAGGCTGCCCCCGCTTCGGGCGGAACCTTCGTCACCGTGCAAAGCGGCGGCGTGGATTTCACGCTCACCACGGCGGCGAGCAAATACTGCCCGGTCGAGAACCTGCCCGTTGTCGCAGGACTTCGCTTCATCAAGCTGGTGACCGGCACGCAGACCGGGGATACCGCCATCACCCTCGCCACCCGGCCCCTCTGATGAGCCGCCTGCTCACCCTCCTCAACGCTTATGGATTGAACGACATGGCCATTACCTCCACGACTTTCGCCAACCGCCCTGCGGCATCGGCGGCCACGGACAAAATCTATTACTTCTCCGATATCGGCGGGGGCACCCTGTTCATCTCCAACGGCTCGGTGTGGAAGCCGCTCGGTCGCTGCTTCCTCGCATCATCTGCCGTCGCCTCGGCCACGCTCAGCGGCACGACTACCGAAACCACCTTCGTGACGGTCAATGTGCCCGGCGGCCTCATGACCGCCAACGGCTCCCTCCAGATCACCTGCACCAACTCGGGCAACAACTCGGCGAACAGCAAAACCCTCCGCATTCGCCTGGGCGGGGCGTCAGGCACGGTATTCCTGCAGGCGGGCAGCACCACGCTGATTTCCCAGCAGGCAACGGCCATCATCACCAACCGCAACGCGCAGAACAGCCAGTTCGGCATGAGTGCCGGGTCGGCCGGTTACGGTCAGTCCTCCGGGGCGGGCGTCACCGGAGCCATCGACACCTCGGCGGATACCACGCTGGTCATCACCGGCCAGTTGCAGAGCGCGGGCGCGGGCGAGGAGATGACGCTCCTGCGCCACATGGTCGAGCTGATCATCCCGTAATGGAAATCAGCGTCAAGATCGACGGACTGGAGCGGCTTGCCGCGAAGAGCCAGCCCAGCAAGGAGAAAACCCCGCAACGGCACAATGGAAGAGTTATCGCCGCGCTCATGGATATCGGACTGGCGGAAATGAAACGCAAAGGACTGGTACGAGAGCATGGCGACTGAGGGAGGCACGTTTTCAGGGACAGACCGCTCATCCCTCGGATTCAAGGTCGAAATTGACGGCTTGGATAACCTTCGCAAGGCGACCGAACTCGTACAGAAAGCCGTCGATAAGCAGGTCAAGAAAGCCCTGTACGTTGCCGCCCAACGGGTTGCGACCGAGGCGAAGAAATCCATCCAGCAGGGCGGCAAGTCCGGCAAGACCTACGACATGCGCCCCGCCGTGGATGGGGAAGAACCCACCGCGTGGTTCACGATCAACGGCAGGTCGGTCGGATTCGTCAAGCGCAGTAAGGCGCACACCGCCTCCGCGCCCGGCGAAGCGCCGGCATCCGATACCGGCAATCTGACCAACAGCATCCAGGTCGATTCCAGCGTGAAGAAGGAAAACAACGAACTGATTGCCACGGTCAGCGCTTCCGCGAAATATGCCAAGATGCTGGAGTTCGGCACGCACAAGATCGCGCCGCGACCGTTCATGTTTACCGCATTGGAGAAGAGCAAGCCATTCATCCTGGAACGCATCGCCAAGGCCGTGAATGACGGTATCGGACAAGGCAGCCAGAACACCGATGGTGCGGGTATATGACCCTTGCCGTCAACGCACTGCACAAGGGCATCTACGACCGATTGGTTATCCGCATCGGATCGAACGTCTACAGCCATATCCCGCAGGCTTCAGCCTTCCCGTATGTGGTGATCGGCGAGAAAACATCCATCCCGTTCCGCACCAAGACCGGCGACGGGCAGGAAATCACCGTGACGCTCCATGCATGGACGCAGGGCAGCGGCGACAAGGCATGCGCCGACCTGATGCAAAGCGTCTACCGGGCATTAGACCGGCAGGAAAACGCGGTGGACGTGGAAGGCTACGACCTCACCGAGATCACCTGCGAGTTCAACCAGCTCCTCCCCGATACGGGGGACGAAGCGGAGCCGGACAGGTACTACCACGGCGTGATGCGGTTCCGCGCGATTGTGCAGGAGCAAGAATTCCCCGGCTCGGAATTCCTCCTTGAGAGCGGCTACGGCCTGCTCCTCGAAACCGGAGACAACCTACTCATGGAAGCGTAAATGGCAGATACCAAAATCAGCGCACTGACCAACGGCGGAACGGTACAAACCGGCGACATGATCCCCGTGGCACGGGGTGGCGAGAACCGCCGCGTGGCCGTAGGCTCCGCCGCAACGCAGGATTCTTCGGCGTTTGCCACCACAGAGCAAGGAACGAAAGCCGATTCCGCACTTCAGCCAGCGGGCAACCTCTCCGGCCTCGCCAGCGCCGCCACGGCACGCACCAATCTAGGCTTGGGCACCGCAGCCACAAAGGCCGCTTCCGGGGCAGGCGGCACCGTAGCCTCCGTCTCCGGCGCAGCCACCGTTGGAAGGCTGGCACGCTTCGCCGACACCTCCGGCACGATTCTCGACGGGGGCAGCGATTCCGCGCTCTCCATCCTCGCCGCAGGCTCCACGACAGAACGCACGCTCGCGGTGCGGTTCAAGGTGAACGTGCTCGACTTCTACGGCTCGAACGGCTCCTTAAACCACCGCAACGCATGGCAGGCCGCGATCAATTATGTCTCCGGCTTAGGCGGGGGTGTTGTCTATGTGCCCCCCGGCACCTATAGCGGCTGGAACGTGGCTTCGCCGCTCATCATCCCGAGCAACATCACGCTCGAAGGGGTGAAAGCGCAGTCCATCATCATCCCCGACCTGTCCACAATCACCCTGAGCAACATCTACCCGCTCGCCGCGGGCGCGGTGATGATTACCGGCAACCCGACCGACGGCAAGCGCGCAGGGATTACCTCCGGCCAGTCAGTCACCGATTCGACGGTGGTGGAGAACGTCCACATCCGTGGGCTGACCATCGACAACAGCGCCTACTCCGGCCCCGATCTCAGCGCCAACCAGTCGCTCAACGGCTTTTCCATCGTCTTCTGCCACAATTTCAGCGTGGTGGATTGCGAAGCCTACAACCTTCCGTCCTCGGGCATTTACTGCAACTGGGGCAGGAACGGCGTCATCCAGCGCAATATCGTCGATCATTGCGGGCATTTGCTGGGGCATTTAGGGTCGCGCAACGGCATCTCTTCTTCAGGCTGGATCGATGGGGATGACGCAAGCTTCGCCTCGCAGGGGTTACTCATCGCCGACAACATCGTCACCCGCGCCTTCCAGGAAGGCATCCAGAACTCCAACTGGAAGGGCACGATCATCCGCAACAACGTGCTCATCGGCAACTGGGAGTATGGGGTGGAAGGCGAGTCCATCGCGCCGGGCATCACTTCGACCTCGCTCACCTACGGCTACGAAGTGCCGGGCGACACCATCCTTGAGGGCAATTACATCGACTGCTACGACGTGGAAAGTGGCGTCTATGGAACGGGCGGCATCATCTGGTCTTCCGGCAACCAGTGCAAAATCGTCATCCGCGACAACGTGATCCGCAACCTCGACAACACCGCAGGCATCGCCTCCAACGGCATGGCCTTCACCTCGGGTTCCGGCATCACCGTCCAGCAGACCGACAACGGCACCGCTGTCATCGAGAGCAATTACTTCGAGAACGTCAAGCCCGGCGCCACCGGCTCCATCGTGAACCTGAGTTGCGAGCACATGGTGGTGGCGGGGAATATCGCCTCCAACTGCCTCGCCACCTCCGCCTTCCTCGGGGTTCTGCCCAGCAAGGGCTTCAAGACCCTGATCGTGGAGCGCAACAAAATCATCAACGGGCCGATGTTCCGCTTCGGCTACATCACCTGCTCGGCGGGTTCGTCGTCCACCGCTGCGGCGAACGAGATCATCTTCCGCGACAATTTCGTCACCGGCCTTGCCCGCTCGTTCATCGTGCTCAACTTCCCGAACAACGCCACGGTCACCCGGCTGAGCGTGAAGGGCAACGAGTGTGTGAACATCAATTCCAACGGCTCCGGCTCGGAAGGCTTCATCCGCCTTATCGGGGGCAATGCTTCGGCCAAGACGCTCGCCGTCTCCCGCTTCGAGGTGGAGCGTAATTCGGTTTCCTACGCGGGCGCGACCGCCTATCCGATCATCGTGGATTCCGGCTCCGTGGCCGATAACGCATTAACCAGCGTTCACGTTTACGGCAACAATTTCGGCAGCACCAACCTGACGAACAAGACCGCCATCGGAACCCCGGCCATCTGCGCCGCGCTCTATGAGGACGACAACGGCTTCCCCGGAAGGCCGAACGGTCGCGTTGTCATCGCATCAGGCGCGGTCACGATGTCCAATTCCGACACGCTGGTGGAGATCGCAAAGACAGTCCCCGCCACGACGAGCGTGACGCTCCCCACGAAAGTCACCCCCTATAAGCAGTTCACCGTCAAGGACGGCGCGGGCAATGCCCAGACCTACCCGATTACCCTGACTGGCACCTTCGACGGCGTGGTGAACCCGACCATTTCGGAGAATTACGGCGCGCTCACCTTCTACTACAACGGCACCACCTGGAGGATCACCGCATGATGAAACGCCTGCTTTCGCTCTGGCTGTTATCCGCCCCGGCGCTCGCCTACACCCCCGGCATCGGCTACCCGCAGACGACCTTTGCAAGCCTCCCCGCAGCAGCAAGCAACACCGGCAAGGTGTATCTGGTCACCGATGTCTGCAACGGCTCGCTCTGGTACTCCACCGGCACCCGCTACAAGCTGGTCAATGGGCGCTGCATCCTCTCTTCCTCGGCGGTTTCGGCCTCCATCACCGGCACGCTGACGGAAACCACGCTCGCCACCGTGACCGTCCCGGCGAATGTCCTTGGAACCAACGGCCAGCTCGCCATCACGTCCGGCTGGTCGCACACCAATTCCGCAAACACCAAGACGCTGCGCGTGCGCTACGACGGCGCGGGCGGCACCGCCTTTTCCTCATTCGCGCTGACCACGGCGGCCACATCGCGGGTTTATACCACCATCCAGAACCGCAACGCCACCAATTCGCAAGGCGGGGTCGGCGGGGGCGTGACCTTCGGTACTTCATCGAGCACCGCCGTCACCGCGAGCGTGGACACCACGGCAGCGACGACCCTGGCCCTGACCGGGCAGCTTTCCAATACCGGCGAGACGATCACGCTGGAAAGCGCGACCGTCGAACTGATCACCCCTTAACACACTTAGCCAAGGAGGGCTTATGGCACTACAAAAAGGCCGCGACATGCTCATTAAGTTGGGCGATGCCGCTACGGGAACTACCATCGGCGGGCTTACGGACACCAGCATCACGATGGGCAACAACGTGGTCGACGGCAGCACCAAGGACACCAACGGCTGGCGCGAGCTGGTGGAGGATGCCTCTTTGAAGTCGTTTTCCATCGCGTGCAGCGGATTCTTCAAGGATTCCGCCACGGACGAATCCATCCGCGCCAAGGCATTCGCCGGAACCATCGACACCTACACGCTGGTGTTCCCGAACGGCGACACCATCGAGGGCGATTTCCTCATCGCCGGCTACACGCGCAACGGCGCGAAGGACGGCGTGGAACAATACAGCTACACGCTCGAATCGCACGGCGAGCCGACCTTCACCGCAGCCGCATAGAGGTAACCCATGGCAACACTCTCTGTTCAAACTTCTGTTTTTGGCGGACTGGCCTATACCCTCGGCTCCGCTTCGACGGCTGACAAGTTCGCCAACGACGGGCGCACGATGCTGATCTTCCTGAACAGCAACGCCTCCAGCCGCACGCTGACCTTCGCCGCGAATGACGCGACCAAGCCCGGCTTCGGCACGATTGCCACCCCGGATACGGTCATCACCCTGCCGGGTTCCGGCACGAATGGCGGTAGGTATGCCGCTGGCCCATTCCCCGTGGATCGGTTCAACGACGTGGACGGCAATGTCAACTACACGCTCAGCGATGCAACGGGCATGACCGTGGCTGCCGTCAAGCTGACGAACTACCGGTGAGCTACGACGCAGCCCGCCCCCGCTACAGCCTAGAGCTGGCGGGGAAGAACTACGAACTGCTGGGCACGTTCGAGCTGATCGAAGCCTGCGAGCACGCGCTGGGCGAGGGCATCATCCGCATCGCCAAGCGGGTGATGGACATGGGCGTCACCGACACGGCAAAGCTGCTCGCGGCCATGCTCACCAGCAGCGGGCACAAGGCGACCGTGAAGGACATGGGTGACGCCATCCTCGGCCTCGGGATCGACTCGGAAGAGCACGGCATGCTGAAAATCCACCTGTTCGCGTTCCTTCGCATCCTGCTTTCCCCGCCGAAAGACCGGGAGGGAGTGGCCGAAGCGATGGGAAAGCTGACCGGGAAGCTGGAGACGGCTTCCCCTGGCGAGACTACCAGCGATTCTGCCTAGGAGCGCTGGGATGGACGCCGCAGGCATTCTGGCAAGCGACCGTGTGGGAGGTGGAACAAGCCTATGAGGGCTATGCGCTGAAGCACGGGCTGAAGCAGCCGGAGAAGAAAACCGCCCTGTCTTCGGAAAAGGTAAGCGAGCTGAAGGCATGGATGGACGAAGAAATCGCAAAGGAACGGATACGGGATGGCAACACTTAGCGAACTCACGGTGAAAATCAAGGCGGATGCCTCCCAGCTCGACCGCGAGATGAAGAAGGCGACCACCGTCACCGAAAACGCGGGCAAGAAGATGGGCGCGTCGATGGGGCAGTTCCGCGTGCAGCTCGCCGCCATCTCCAGCCTGCTGGCCGGGGGCAAGCTGATCGACGGCATCACCAAGTTCGAGAAAATCGAAGCCTCCTTGCGCACCGTCACCGGATCGGCGGAGAATGCCGCCGCTGCTTTCGGGATGATCCAGAAATTCGCCGCGACCACGCCGTTTGCCGTGGAAGAGGTGGCCAATGCCTTCATCAAGCTGAAATCGCTGGGGCTTGACCCGTCGGAGAAGGCATTGCTGTCCTACGGAAACACCGCCTCGGCGATGGGCAAGTCGCTCAACCAGGTGGTCGAAGCCGTGGCCGACGCCGCCACGGGAGAGTTCGAGCGCCTGAAAGAGTTCGGCATCCGCACCAAGGACGCGGGTGACAGCGTGATCTTCACCTTCCAGGGCATGGAAACCAAGGTGAGGAAGAATGCGGCGGGTATCGAAGGCTACATCCGCTCCATCGGCGACGTGCAGTTCGCCGGGGCGATCAAGGAGCAGGAAAGCACGCTTTCCGTGGCGCTCTCCAACATGGGCGACAGCTTCGACCAGCTCGCCAAGACCATCGGCGATGCCGGGCTGACCGCGCTGATTAAGGGCGTGGCCGACGAGATCAAGAACCTCACGCTAACCGCCAACGAAAACATCCCGAAATTCAAGCAGGGCTTCAACGCCATCGTCGGCGGGATTGCGATGCAGTTCACCGACGACCCCGCCGTGAAGCAGGCGCTGCTCGATGAACTCATGGCGCAGAACGACGCGCCGACCGTTCCCTCTATTGACGTTACCGGCAACAGGCCGAAAGGCGGTGGTGGCAGCTTCGGGAAGAGCGGGAAGACGAAGAAGAAAAAAGAAGCCGAGGATTACGACGAAGCCGGGGATGCACTCAGCAACCTGCTCCTGAAATACGAGCAGGAGGCCGAACTGGCGCAGCTTTCCGGCAGGGCGTTGGCCGAACGCCGCGCCGAGATGGAAGCCACGGCACAGGCGATCAAGGATAAGACGCTCGGCACGTCGCAGGAGCTTATCGACAAGATACGCGAGCAGGCGGGCGTCACCTACGAGGCCGAAGAAGCGACCAAACAAATTACCAAAGCACAGGAAGAAGCCGCCGAAACCGCCCGCGAATGGCGGAAGGAGCTGACGGACGGCCTGACCGACATCATCCTGCACTTCGACTCCGCAGGCGATGCGGCGAAGCGGTTCTTCGACGAGATCGCCGCCCAGATTCTTAAGAAAAGCGTCACCGGCCCGCTGAGCGACGGCATCATGGGTGCCATCGAAGGCACGGACATTTTCAAGAGCATCGGCGGGTTCTTAAGCGGAGCCAGGGCAGACGGCGGCCCGGTCGGAGGCGGCAAGTCCTACCTCGTGGGCGAGCGCGGCCCGGAAATCTTCACGCCTTCCGTCAGCGGGCAGATCATACCCAACCACCAGATGGGTGGCGGCGGAATCACCATCGTCCAGAACAACAGCTTCGGCTCCGGCGTCACCCGCTCGGAAGTGGCGGGCATGCTCCCCGGCATCATCTCCGCCACCAAGCAGGCGGTCGCCACCGAGGTGCAGAAGGGCGGCGCGTTTACCCGCCAGATACGCGGCTAATCGGCCAGCAGCCGCCTGCCCACGGGCGAATCCGCCGGGATCACATCGTCCGACCCGCATGTCTTGCACTGGCGCTCCCAGTTCAGCAGGCCGTGCAGCGTCTTGAGCGTGGCGGCGAACAGACAGCAGTACAGCAGCGCCTCCAACTGGAGGGTGAGCGCCACGAAGGCGGCGATCCACCAGACGAAGACCCAGCCGTTGAAGGAATTGGCGGCCCACCGCATCAAGGTGGAGCCGCATTGTTTGCAGATCGATTTCGCCATAGTGCCCCCATTGGTTAACGGGAGCAGCCATAGCATTAACAATTATTAACGTCAACGGATATTATGCCGATCAGCCTACCCCCCAAGCTTGGCCTCGTCCGGTGCAACTTCGGGCTGGAAACCAATACGCAAACGTACACAAGCCCGCTCACGCGCAACACCCAGCGCGCGATACTGGCCGGCTCACGCTGGATCATGACCGCCACCATCCGCCGGATGCGGAAGGACGACCAGCTTGCACGCAACTGGATCGCCTTCTTCCTCAAATGCCAGGGCATGGGCGAATCCTTCTACGCCTACGACCCCGACCGCAAAGGCTCCAAGGGATTGCAGGGCGGGACTCCCCTGGTCAACGGCAGCTTCCAGAGCGGCACCACGCTCGCCATTGACGGCTGCACGGCCAATGTCACCGGATGGGCGAGGGCGGGGGATTATTTTTCGGCCAACGGCGAACTCAAGCAGCTCACCGCCGACGTGAACACCAACGGCTCGGGGCAGGCAACCCTCAACTTCATGCCAGCATGGCGGGGGAGCCCAACCGACAACAGCGCGGTGAACTTCACCAACCCCACTTGCACGATGATCCTCGTGGATGACCGGCAGGGGATGTGGGATGCGGATGTGATGGGCGTGTACGAGGAAAAGACGTTTAGCGCGATGGAGGTGTTCTAAAGAATCCTCATCTCATGCAGGATGAGGAGCAGCATAATGGCGATCAACCCGATTAACGCGGGAATCTGACCGATTGATCTGAGCCGATAGAGTCCGGTTTCCATGAGCACGGTGCGAACAAACCTCAACCAGCGCACTCGAAGCAGCTTGAAGGCGAACTGGAGCGTGTCGGTGTATCCCTTGGCCATATCGCCTCCCTGCGGTTGTGTGGCTGCGTCGGATTTGGAGCCGGAGATTGAATGGCTACAGATGTCCCCGTTGCTCTAGCCCATCTGGCAACACACAGCTAACGTTTCCGTCAATGCCGCCGCAGCCACCTGCCGACCATAGCACTAACCCTATAAACAGCAAGCATATTATCGCATGACCCGCCAGATCGACGCCGCCACGCAGACCGCATCCGAAGCCGATGTCATCCTGCCAGTGTGGTTCGTCAAGCTCGAATTCGACAGCGGCGACATCCGCCTGCATACCTCGCTCGGCACCATCAACTTTGACGGCGAATCCTACACCGGAGCCGGGGCAATCGGCGGCATCGACACCGTGGAGGAAGACGCGGAGCTGACCCGCTCCACGCTCAAGCTCACGCTGCGCGGGCTGCCGAACGACATCATCAGCATCATCCTCAATGAGTATTACCAGGGGCGCACGGCAACCCTCTATCTCGGCTACCTGAACCAGACCACCCGGCTACTCACCGCCGACCCCATCATCATCTACCGCGGCAGGATGGACACCGCGTCCGTCGCGCAGGGAGAAACCTGCGCCGTGACCGTGACCGTGGAGAGCCGCTTCGCCGCGTGGGATCGGCCGTTGACACGCCGCTATAACCACGCCGACCAGCAGTCCCGATACCCCGGTGACCGTGGTTGTGAGTTCGTCGAGCAAGCTACTGAAAAACAAATCGTGTGGGGGCAGCGCTATGCAGGGTAACCGCAAGCCGGGCTGGGAATCGCTGCTGGGCGAGTACCTGCACGCCTCCGCCAGCAAGCCGTTTGCGTGGGGCAGCCACGACTGCGCGCTCTATGCCGCCACCTGGGTGCTGCTCGCCACCGGGTCGGATCACGTCAGCCGCTGGAAGGGCGATTACGCCACCGAGTTCGGCGCACGCCGCGCCATGATCGACCGGGGATTTGAAACCGTCGAAGACATCGCCGACCATCATCTGGAAGAAAAGCCCGTGACGGTCGCCATGCGCGGCGACCTGGTGCTGCACCCGCAAGGCGCGCTCGGCATCTGCAACGGTCTGTTCTCGCATTTCGTCACGCCTCAGGGCTTGTGCGTCGAGGAAACGCTCGCCTGCCTCAAGGCGTGGGGCGTATGAAGCGTCTTCTCGCCGCCCTACTGGTCACCTCCGCACTGACCGCCCCGGCCTTTGCCGACCCCGTCACCCTGACCGCCGCCGTGGCCGGAGCCGCCGTTTCCGCGAGTGTTGCCGCTACCCCGGCATTCCTCCTTGCTGGTGGCGCATTCGCCGGGCTTGGCCTCTCCACGGCGTTCCTCGGCTCCATCGCTGGGGCGGTCGTCGCCACCGGCATTAATTTCCTCGGTAGCAAGGCTCTAGCCAAAAAGCCCAAAGGCCAGAACTTCCAGGCGGACGCCGCAGGCCGTGTGTCCATGATCCGCTCCAGCGTCGAGAGCCATAAGATCATCTATGGGCAGGCGCGCGTTTCCGGCCCGATTGTGTTCATCACCACCACCAGCTCCGGCCCGGATTCCACCGGTGCCACCGTGACCGGCGACAACAAATTCCTCCACATGGTCTTGCCCCTGGCCGGGCATGAGGTCGAGGAAATCGGCACGCTTTACCTGAACGATGCGCCGGTCACGGTGGGCGGGGACTGGGTGACATCTTCCCCGTATGCGAAGCAGGTGGAGAAGACCGACACGCGGATCATCGCCGTCGCCTCGGCCACGCGCACCTACACCACCCGCAACAGCACGCTCACGCTGTCCATCACCACCAGTGCCGCGCACGGGCTTTCCGTCGGCCAGTCGATTGAACTCAAGGACTTGAGCGACCGCAGCTTCGCGGGGAGATTCGTCGTCAGCACGGTCAGCAGCCCTACCAGCATCGTGTGCAGCGTCAGCAACGCGGCCTATGCCGCCGACGCATCGGCCACGGGCGGCAATATCAGCGTCGCCACCGCCTCCACCCAGACCCAGAGCTATGTGCGGGTGAGCAAGCATAACGGAGCCGCCAATCAGACCGCTGACACCTACCTCATGGCCGAAGCCCCGGAATGGACGGCGGATCACCGCTTGCAGGGCATCGCCTACGCCTATCTTCGGTTCGAGTTCAACGCCGATGTATTCCCCACCGGCATCCCGAACGTCAGCTTCCTGGTAAAGGGGAAGAAGCTCTACGACCCGCGCACCGGCGTGACTTCGTGGAGCGACAACTGGGCGCTGTGCGTGCGTGATTACCTCTATGCCGATTACGGCTTTAACTGCCAGCCCGACGAGATCAACGACAGCTACTTCATCGCCGCCGCCAACATCGCGGATGAGCCGGTGAACCTTTATGCCGGGGGCACGCAAGCCCGCTACACCTGCAACGGCGTGGTGGATACCGCGACCGCCCCGCTGGAAAACCTCTCCTCCCTCCTGACCGCAGGTGCCGGGGCGGTGACCTATGTCCAAGGCCAGTTCCGCATCCACGCCGCCGCCTATGACTCACCCTCGGGCGAGATCGGGCTGGACATGCTCGCCGGTGACGTGCAGATGGACGCCCGCCCCTCCCGCAAGGAGCTGTTCAACGCGGTGAAAGGCACTTACGTCGATCCGAACAAGCAATGGCAGCCGACCGATTTCCCGGCCATGACCAACGCCACCTATGAGGCACAGGACGGGGGCGAGCGCATCTTCCGGGACATCGAGCTTCCCTTTACCACCAACGCGGAAGCCGCCCAGCGCATCGCCAAGATCATCCAGGAGAAGGGCAGGCAGGGCATCCGGGTGACGATCCCGGTCAACCATTCCGCTTTGAAACACGCCGTCTATGACGTGGTGACGCTGACCAACGCGCAGCTCGGCTGGACTGCCAAGCCGTTCCGCATCCTCAAATGGAGTATGGGCGTGCCGGGGCCGATCCTGCTGGAGCTTCAGGAGGAATCCTCCGCCTCCTACAGCTGGAACTTCGCCGAGGCGCATATCGTGGACGCGGCACCGGACACCACGCTGCCTTCCGTCTTCACCGTCCAGCCTCCCGGAGCCGTCACCATCACTGAAGAGAAGTACATCACCCGCACCGGCGACGGGGTAAAAGTGCGCGCCATCATGGATTGGGGCGCTTCGCCCGACGGGTTCCTGCGGGAATACCAGCCGGAATACAAGCTCAAACCCGAAGTGATCTGGCGGCAGCTCTCCGCCACCAAGGGCGTGACCGCCACCATCGAGGACATCCAGCCGGGCGAGTACGATTTCCGCGTCAAGGCGCTCAACCAGCTCGGCGTGTCGTCGGATTACTCGACCTCTTCGCGGCAGATTTCCGGCCTGCTGGACGCGCCGCAGGAGCCGCAGAACCTCACCATCGCCACCATCGGGGGCATGGCGTACCTCTACTGGGATCAAACGCCCGACGTGGACGTGCGGATCGGCGGCAAAATCGTCATCCGCCATTCCTCGGACACGGGCGCGACGTGGAACCAGACAATATCCATCGGCAACCCCGCCCCCGGTGCTGCCGCCTGCTGGGCGGTGCCGCTCAAGCCGGGCGTCTACCTGCTCAAGGCGGTGGATTCCTCCGGCATCGAGTCCGCTGCTTACGCCAGCGTCACCGCCGACCAGGCCACCGCGCTCACCTTCGCCAATCTGACCACGCTGACCGAAGACCCGACCTTCTCCGGCACGAAAACAGGCGTCATCGTGGACAGCGGGGCACTCAAGCTCACCGGCGCGGGAGAGTTCGACTCCATCCCGGATTTCGACGCGGTGGCAGACCTTGACGCCTACGGCGGCACCAGCGTCACCGGCACCTATTTGTTCTCCGGTGCGATGGATTTGGGCAGCGTGAAAGCGGTTCGCCTGACCGGCGAGGTGGTTGCAGCCATCACGCAAATCTACGACCAGATCGACTCGCGCTCCGACTCCATCGACAACTGGGCTTCCTTCGACGGCACCGACGCCGCAGCGGGGGATGCCCGCATCTATGTGCGCCAGACCGACGACAACCCCGCCGGTACCCCCACCTGGGGTGCATGGCAGCGGCTCGACTCCGGGGAGTTTTTCACCCGCGCCTTCCAGTTCATGCTGGAGATGGCGGTGGACGACCCGACCTACAACATTTCCGTCACTTCCCTTTCCGTACACGCAGACGAGGTAACTTAATGTCCCAACATGATATGATTCTCGCCAACGCAGACGGCGCGACGTTCCGCGCCGACCTGAACAGCGCACTGGCGGCGCTCGCCACCACCAGCAAAGGCTCCACCCGCCCTTCCACCATCTCCGCCGGGCAGCTCTGGCTGGATGACAACAGCCCCAGCTCCTCCCGCTGGACGCTGTATCTCTATGACGGATCGGACGACATCGCGCTGGGCGAGTTCGACACCAGCGCCAATGTGTTCTACGCGACCGCACCGACCGCTTCGGCGGACACCAACACCACGCAGGTGGCCACCACGGCGTTCGTCTTAGGCCAGGCCGCCAGCCAGAACGAGCTGGAAGCGGCCAGCAGCACGACAAAGCTCGCCAGCCCGGGACGGATGAAATACCACCCCGGCGTGGCGAAGGCGTGGATCAATTTCACGCCAAGCAACCCGCCCGTCATCCAGCGCAGCCACAACGTCGCCTCGATCTCGCGCACAGGCGCGGGAGATTACAACATCACGCTCACCGAGGGCACCAGCGACACCGCCTGCGCGGTCTTTGCCAGCTCCGACACATTCGGGCTGGTCGCCGTGCCCACGCAGACATCCACCACGGTTTTCCGCGTGCGCTTCCACGACGCGGATACGGCCTCTACGCTGGCCGATCCCACCCGCGCCTCGCTCATCGTCTACGGAGATTTCTAATGAACGCCAGCCTCCTTTCCGCCGCCATCCTGTCCGCATCCTTCGCCGCCAGCGCCAGCCCCACCGTCCTCTACGACGATGACTCCGTACCCGCCATCACCTTCGGCTCCAACCCATCGGGAACCGGCGGCAACGGCGTCGGTTATTGGCCGGGCAACACGGCAGGCAACCAGAACGCGGAATTTTACGCATTAGGACAGGGTGATAATTACAGCCTTTCGTTCCGGGGAAAAGGAAACTGGTTCTTCGGCTTCCACGCCACCCATGATTCCGCCGCGCGCCTTCGGCTCTACGAGAACGAAACCAACGGCATGGAATCGGTGGAGCTGCGGGTTCCCGAGAGCATCGACGCGACCTTCCCTGTCATCTTGCCCGACGCTCCCGGCACGGCCAATGACGTGCTGTACACGCCGGACGGCTACGCCCTGAAATACGGCAGGCCGATGACGGTGGCGCATGCGGTGGCGAATTTCGTCCCCTCCTCCAGCCCGGTCATGCACCGGGCGGTCGGGTTCAACTACGGCATCACCCGCAACGGCGCGGGGGATTATACCCTGACCATGAGCAGCGCCACGGCGGATTCGGCGAGCGCGGTGCTGGTGACGGCGGAAGGGAATGGCACGGCGCTGATATGCACCGGCTCCCAACCCTCCACATCAACCGTCCGTGCGCGGTGCTTCAACACCTCCGGCAGCTTAACCGACGCAGCCCGCGTTTCCGTGGCGGTTTTCGGCGCTCCGTAGGCCGAAATTGCTGGCGCTGAGCGGCCCTGGCGTGCATAATAACCACAATATAAATTGTCTATATGAATCTGAGATAACCGGGGACGTGATGAATGACGAAGCTACCTACCTCAAAATCATCATCCTCGGGGTCACGCTCGGCCTCTCCATCATCGCGTTCCTCTTGAAGCGCGCCATATCGCAACAGGATAAGACCATCGAGTCGCACGGGGCGGCCCTTGCGGCGCTGCAGCTTGAGCAGGCGAGGGATCGCAGTTCCATCAACACACTCAACGAGAAATTCGGGGAGATGAAGGAATACATCAAGGAAATCAAGGACGACGTGAAGCAGTTGCTTCGGCAGGGGAACAGATGACCGCGAAATTCGACCGGGCATTCGCCATCCTCATGCGCCCCGACGTCGAAGGCGGGTACGTAAACGACAGCCGCGACAACGGCGGCGAGACGAAATACGGCATCTCCAAAGCCCGATACCCGCACATCGATATCAAGAACCTGACGCTCGATCAGGCCAAGGAACTCTACCGCAAGGATTACTGGAATAAGTTCTACTGCGAGGCGTTACCGTGGCCGCTGGCGGAAGTGCTCTTCGACTGCGTGGTCAACCACTCCCCGCTGAATCCCGTGCGCTGGCTTCAGGAAGCCGTGGGCGCATACCCGGACGGGGCTATCGGCCCGCGAACCATCGCGGCGGTGAAGGCTTACCCCGACCCCGTGAAGGCTGCGGCGAAGATGACGCAGCTCCGCATGAAATACGTGAAACGCCTGTCCGACTACCCGACTTACGGCGACGGCTGGCACAACCGCCATGTAACCGTGCTCACGGAAGCGGTGCGGTGGGAGAACAACAGGGAGGATTTATGACGGGCAAACCGTGGTGGACTTCCGCCACGATGGTGGCTGGGCTGACCGGCATCATCATTGGCGCGGTGCAAATCTACGCAGCAGCGACCGGAGCGGAGATTGATATCGAAGCCCTGCGCGGCACCGTGGAGAACGGCTTGCAGCTCATCCTCGGCATCGGCTCCGCCGCCGTCGGGGTCGTTGCTATGTGGGGTCGGGTGAAAGCCGTGCTGCCCATCAAGAAGCAGATCGTGCCGAAGCTGGTGGGGAAGCCTTCGCCTATGGTCATTACACCAGGGCAGGAAGGCGACTTCCCGTGGCACCAAAATCATAATCAGGGAGACTCCAAATGAACCTACTCCAACGCCTATTCAACAAGTTTATCGGCTACCTCCTACCCGCAGCGAAGCTCTTAGCGCGCGCCGGGGGTGAAGTGCTGATCTCCGCCGCCAAGGAAGCCGTGCTCGCCGCCGAGCGACAGGGCGGTTCCGGCAAGGACAAGTACAACGCCGCCCGCAAAGCGCTGGTGATTAACCTCCAGGCCCAGAGCATCCCGCTGATCGACAACGCCATCAACCTGGCCATCGAATCCGCCGTTGCGGCTCTGAACGACAAGTAGTGTGCGCTGGCTGACGCTGACGCTTTGGCTGACCGGATGTGCCCGGTGCGATATGGGTCGCTGCATGTTCAACATTCGGTTCCCATTGTGAGTTACGAGCAAGGCATCCCCAGCGACATCCTCCATATCGCCCGTCGCGGCTATTCCGAGTCCAAACGGCATGGGGAGAGCAACGGCTATATGCTCGCCATCATGGGTGGGGCGATGGTCTGGATGGGAAGCCAAATGGTGCTCCGTGGGGTGAGGATGGAGCAGAATAAGGGGTGGGCTCGATAAAATCCAAGCGCACCTATTGCTTTGCGCGTTGCGCTGCGTACTATTCATGTGGACATCATCCTCATGGAGGCTACGCCATGCGCCAGCTCTGGCCTATGCAACCCGCCTCCAGCTTTTACCCCGCTTTATGTCGAATATCGTTGATGTGGCGACTCCGTGCTCTATTGCTAGCGACCCGATTGAGACTCCTTGGGCGAGTTTCTCCCGGATTCTTGGAATGTCAGCTTCGCTTAGCTTTGTCCACGGGACGTCATCTCCGGTTCGCCTTAAGCCAATGTCCGCCGCGTGAATAATATTTTCGGCTGGGGTTACCCATTCAAGGTTCGCGAGATCATTATTGAACGGTTGCCCGTCGATATGGTTAACGTAATTCTTTCCCTCGATTAACTCCAGGAATGCAGTCGCCACCAGGCGGTGCACCTGTGCCGTGACCTTGGTTCCGTTCTTACAGAGCGTCACCCGTTCGTATCTGCCACATCGGTTTTTAGCCAGCACCTTGACGCGGGGATTACCGTACCGATTAAGCAAGCTTCTGACGTTTCCGCGATTCGAGACTTCGTACCGCCCTTCGTGCCCTAGCACTGGGCGCCATTCTTCGCTTGCAACTTCCTTGCATTCTGACATGCTAAACTCCTTCTCTAGACAAGAAGGAGATTAGGCTGTTTTGTGCGCGAGCGCAAGCGGCCTTTTCTTTGAAATATGCAAGCGCAAGTATTGATTAGAGGATCACTAGCGCTACAATATTAGCGCACCTTTATTCAGGAGGCTCAGTCGTGAAGAAGCGAGTCGCCGAGCAGCTTGCGGAGATGGGCTACACGGGCACGGTCGAAGAATTCCGCCGCGTGCTTGCGGAGGTAAAGCGCGAAAAGTACGCCGACTGGACTGACGAAAACCTGGCTTTCACCCGGCACCAGGCCGACGATTACTGCTCGGAAGTCAGGAAGCGGCTCTCCGCCCCCAAGCTCAGCCGCGTGGCCATCCTGAAAGGGCTGGTCAGCCTGCGGAAGAACCCGGTAAAGCCCAAGCCCGTGGTTGCGCAGGAGCAGCCGGTGAGCTAATCTCACCCGATGACCGAAAAGCCGCCCACCGATCCCGCAGACCACGCCGAGGATTTCAGCCAACGCTATGCGGAGGACCTGGATATCGTCGCCGGGCAGGCGATGCTCGATCTGGGCTTGTCCAACCATCAGATGGGTGCCCGCGACCCGGACAGGCGGAGCGAGCACCACACCTTCTTCCCAGGCGACCGGGAAGGCGGAACGATCTCACCCGCCGGGCAGGTGACGCTGGATTCCGGTTTGATGAACCCGGAGCTGCTGACCGCGAACTACGACGAAGCCACGCAACGGATCTGGCAGAAGACCCAGCTGCAAGACCGGGCGCAGGCCATCATCGCCCACGAACTGGCCGAACACGAATACGGGGATCACGAGCTGGCGCTCATCGCCGCACCGGAGACGAACCTGCCGATCAGCTACGCGGCGAGGGAGCTGCTGAGAAGGATGGAAGCCGGATGGCGTGGCCGTTAGCTGCGGGCCGGTCGCTACTCCGGCAAGGCATGGAGGGATTCGAACCCCCAGTTTCATGTGCCAGCCCTGCGTCGGCATTGCCCGCCCAGACCTATCGGCAGGCGCGTCCATACCCCGGACTCATGCGCCCCAGCCCGTCAGCTTGCGTGTCTGCTTCCCACGCCGCCGCAGCTTTTCCAACTTATCAGGCTTCTCTCAAAGCGCAAGCGGCTTCTGTGAGCCGGAAATGCCCCTCGTTTCCGCGAGCAAAACTATGAAGCGGAATCGCCAGCCCGGCGGTCACCAGCTCCCGGTAGAGCGAGCGGTTTTCCTCGGTCACTTCGACCCGCTCCCCCGCCAGGCGGCGCTTGAGCAGATCAGCGGCGGCTTCGGATAGCGTGGTCGCTTGCATGGCAAACCCTCCGTGTGGAGGGCGATTTTACCCGGAAAGCGGTGGGTGGGCTAGTCGCCTCGCTTGAGCGTTCGCTGCGCTCCACTCGGCGGCCATCCCACCCAGAGTGAGCCCTTCAAGAATTATGGTCAACTCGTCAACTTATTGATTGATATTCCTGCATTTTTCGGGATACTGCGTTGAACATTAACGATTAAGCGTCAACGCCCCGCATGCCCCTGGATTCTTCCCGCCGCCCCGACCTTTTCGCCGACCGCTTCCCTCCCCGCAGCAACGGCCATCAGTCGCACGCCTCCCGCGTCACCGCCTCGCGCGGCCAGACGCTGCTGCCGATGTTCGGCACGCCAGCTGAGCCACCAAAACAGCTAGAGCCCACGCCCGTCTCCACGCCGGCACCGGCCAGCGGCGAGAAGGGCAAGGCCCGCGACATCCTGGCCGCCATCCGCACGCTGAAAACCATCGAGCGGGAGCACCGGCTAGCCACTACCGATGAACTAGACATACTTGCCCGCTTCGGCGGTTTCGGCCCGGTGGCGCTCTCGATCTTCCCGAACCCGGTCACCAAACAGTTCAAGGAAGGCTGGGAGGCAATCGGCCAGGAGCTGCAATCGCTGCTCACGCCGGAGGAATACGACTCAGCCAGGCGCACGACGTTCAGCCAGTTCTTCACCGCGCCGGTCGTCATGTCGGCGATGCACGAAGCGCTGGAGCAGCTGGGCGTGCCCGATAATGGCGTTGTGCTGGAGCCGGGGTGCGGGGTCGGCAATTTCATGGCGCAGGCCAAGCCCGGCCAGCGGTTCATCGGCGTGGAGCTGGATTCCCTCTCCGGCCGCATCGCCCGCGCGCTCCACCCGCAGGCCGATATTCGCATCGAGAATTTCCGCGACACGAAGCTGCCGCCGCTGGACGCGGTAATCGGCAACGTGCCCTTCGCCGACATCCACCTCGATTTCCACGGGCAGAAGCTCTCCCTGCACGACTATTTCATCGCCAGATCGGTCGAAGCCCTCAAGCCCGGCGGCGTGCTGGCGGTGGTCACTAGCCACTACACGCTCGACAAGCAGAATGCGGCGGCCCGGGAGCTGATCGCGGAGCAGGCCGACTTACTTGGCGCCATCCGCTTGCCGTCCACGGCGTTCAAGGCCGAAGGTACGGCGGTTACCACCGATATCCTGTTCCTCCGCAAGCGGGTACCGGGGCAGGAGCCGAACCACGCCGATCCCGAATGGCTGGAAACCTCCGTCCTCGGCATCGACGGGGCGGATTTGCCGGTCAACCGCTACTTCTGCAACCACCACGAGATGGTGCTGGGCGACTGGAGCCGCAAGGACACGCTCTACGGCTCCGGGTTTTCGGTCATTGCCAATGGAGATCTGCGCGAGCAGTTGCGGGAGGCGATAGGCCGATTGCCCGGCGTGATGCAGTCGGAAGCGGAGAGACCGAATCCGCCGCCAATTCCAAACCGGTCGAATTCGACCCCTTTAGAATCTGCCAGACCCTCCTTCACACCGCCGCCGCCGCTCCGGCACATCGGCGAGAGCAGCCTGTTCGTCGGCGATGATAAGGTGATCCACCAGGTCGTCAACAGCCAGGCCGAGCCGGTTACCTACGGCGGCACGCTGCTCAAAGCCGACGGCACCATGACCGGTAAGCGCATCGCCGGGCTGATCGGCTTGCGCGATGCCGCCCGCCGCGTACTCCAGAGCCAGAACGAAGGCTGGCCGGAAGCCGCCCGCGAAACCGAACGCCACCAGCTCAACCGCGCCTATGACCGCTTCGTGGCCGCCTACGGCCCGATCAACAAGACTACGCTCAGCGAAACCAAGGACGGCACGCAGATCCGCCGCATGCCGAACCTGGTCAAATACCGCGAAGACCCGGACGCCATGCTGGTGATGAGCCTGGAGGAATACGACGAAGCGACCGGCAAGGCGGTGAAAGCGGCCATCCTGAAGCGGGATGTGGTCGGCCCAAAGCCGCCGGTCACGCACGTCACCAGCGCCGAAGAGGGGTTGCTGGTGTCGCTCAATGAGAAAGGCTGCGTTGACATCGGCTACATCAATCAGCTCTACGGGAAGCCGGGTGCGATCATCATCAGCGAGCTGGGCGACCTGATCTATCACGACCCAGCGACCAAGGAATTGCAGACCGCCGACCAGTATTTATCAGGCAACGTCCGCGAGAAGCTGAAGATCGCGGAAGCCGCAGGACCCGCTTATGCGAACAACGCCAAGGCACTCCGCCAGGTGCAGCCGGAAGACGTGCTACCGGGCGATATCGACGCCAATCTCGGCGCGCCGTGGATACCGGCCACGGACATCCGGGCGTTTGCCGCCGAGCTATTCAACGTGCCGCCGGAAGCCTTTACGATCGGCCACCTGAAGAAGGATGCCGTGTGGAGCGTGGAGCCGGATTACCGTGCTATCAGCTCGGTCGCCGCCACCGCCGACTACGGCACCGGCCGCATCAACGGCACCGAGCTGCTCGGGCTGGCGCTGAACCTGAAGACGCCGGTCATCTTCGACACGGTGCGCGGCGTGAATGGCGATGAGCGGGTGCTGAACCCGGAAGAGACGCAGGCCGCACGCGAGAAGCAGAAGCTGATCAAGGAGAAATTCAAAAGCTGGGTCTTCGCCGACCCCGATCGCACCGAGAGGCTGGTGCGCGATTACAACGACACCTACAACAACCTGCGGCCCCGCCTGTTCGACGGCTCGCACCTGGATTTTCCGGGGATGAGCCAGGCGATCACGCTGAAGCCGCACCAGGTCGACGCGGTGTGGCGGTGCATGACCGCCGGGAATACGCTGCTGGCGCATTGCGTCGGGGCGGGGAAAGCTCAGCCTCTGGATGCCAAAGTGCTGACGCCTACAGGCTGGGCGCGCATGGGGAATTTGCGAGTGGGAGATGATGTGATCGCTGGCGACGGTACGGTCACGCAAGTAACGGGCGTTTATCCGCAGGGTGAAAAGTCCGTCTTTCGAGTCGCTTTCTCTGATGGAGCATCGACCAGAGCTTGCGGGGAACACCTTTGGCTGACCCAGACCAGCAAGGAGCGGCAGACATGGCGAGAGGCACAAGCCAACGGGCATGTGACCGTCAAGGGCCAGCCGAAGGTTCGCACAACCGATGAAATTGCGCGAACGATCGGCCAACGGCACTACGTCCCAATTGTCGGCCAGATTGAGTTTCAAAGTCCAAAGCTGCCGCTCGATCCCTATACGCTTGGGGTTCTCATTGGGAACGCATCGTTCCGTCAATTCTCGGTTCAGCTTGCCCTTCCAGAGGCGGTGCAGCTGGAATTCCTTCGACTGCCGGTCGGCATCACTGCGAAGACATGGTCGAAGCCGCCGAAGTGTCCAGTGGCCTGGTTAGTGGGTGGAGGTGTCCGCCCCAATCCTCTGAATCAAATCCTGCGCGACCTCGGGCTATGGGGGCATAAAAGCCCCGAGAAATTCATCCCAGATCCATACTTATGGGCCGATGCCGATTCCCGCTTCGCATTGGTGCAAGGCTTGATGGACGCCGATGGAGGGATGTGCGGGAGAACAGCCAGGTTCACCAGCTATTCTGCTCAACTGGCGACCGACATGGTAACCCTTGTCCGCAGCTTGGGCGGGGTGGCACACAAGCATGTTGGCGAAGGCGCGACCCCGGGAAGCGTAAAATTTAGGGTGGACATAAAGATTCCCGGGAAAGCGCCGCCCTTCAAGCTCCCAAGGAAGGTTAAAGCGTGGAATGAATCGGTAGGCAAACGCCGTTCTTTGAAAAAATGTATTGTTTCCATCGAACCGGACGGAATCGAACCATGCCAGTGTATCTCGGTAGCCCACCCCTCAAGGCTCTACGTGACCGACGATTTTATCGTAACGCATAACACATACGAAATGTGTGCGGCTGGCATGAAAATGAAGCAGGCAGGAATTATCAAAAAGCCGCTTTACTGTCTGCCCAACCACATGCTCGAGCAATTCTCCCGCGAGTTCATGCAGCTCTACCCGAACGCCAAGCTGCTCGTGGCCGGCAAAGACGACTTCACGCGCGAGCGGCGCAAAGCCCTGACAGCCAAGATTGCCACCGGCGATTGGGACGCGGTGATCGTCACGCACAGCTCGTTTGAGCGGATCGGCATGAGTCGCGAATTTCAGGAGCGGTTCCTGCGCGAGCAGATCGCGGAGTACGAATCCCTGCTGGTCGATAAGGCATCCCACGGCCGCAACATCATCAAGAGCCTGGAGAAGCAGAAAGCCGCCCGCGAGGAGAAGCTGAAGAACCTGCTGGCCGAGGATAAGAAGGATGACGGGCTGGTGTTCGACGAGCTGGGCGTCGACCAGATTTTCTACGACGAAAGCCAGGCCGGCAAAAACCTCGAAACACCGACCAAGATGGATCGGGTGGCGGGCATCCAGACCGGCGGCAGCGAGCGGGCGTTCGACCTCTACATGAAAGCCCGCTACCTGAGCGAGCAGCATCCGGGGCATGGCGTGGTGTTCGCCTCGGGTACGCCGATCAGCAATTCGATGGTGGAGATGTACACCCAGTGCCGCTATCTGGACCCCGAAGGCCTGCGCTCACGCGGCATCGATCATTTCGACGGCTGGGCGGCTACCTTCGGCGAGGTGGTGGATTCCATGGAGATTTCGCCCGACGGCGCATCGCTCCGGCCTCGCAGCCGCTTCGCCAAGTTCGTCAACCTGCCGGAACTGACCCAGATGTTCCGCGCCTTCGCCGACGTGCAGACGGCGGAGATGCTCGACCTGCCGCGCCCGGCGTTGGAAGGCGGCAAGCCGCAGACCGTAGCCTGCCCGATGTCGGAAGAGCAGCAGGAGCTGCAGGCCAAGCTTGTGGAGCGGTACGACCGCATCCGCAACGAGAAGGTCGATCCGCGGGAAGACAACGCGCTCGCCATCACCACCGACGGCCGCAAGCTGGCGCTGGACGGCAGGATGCTCCAGCCGGGCGAGGATTTCCTTGGCTCGAAGATCAACGCTCTGGTCGCCAACGTCGCCCGCATCTGGGCAAAGACCGAGGCGACGCGCGGCACGCAGATGATCTTTTGCGACATGGGCGTGAACCCTACGCCCTGGTGCTTCTCCGCCTACGAAGAAGTGATAGCCAAGCTGGTGGAGCGCGGCATCCCCCGGCACCAGATCGCCAATGTCGGCGATGCCGACACCGACGCCAAGAAGCAGGTGCTCTTCGAGAAAGTGCGCCAGGGCACGGTGCGCGTGCTGATCGGCTCGACGGCCAAGATGGGCACCGGCACCAACGTGCAGAAGCGGCTGGTGGCCCTGCATCACCTGGACGCGCCGTGGAAGCCGGCCGAGGTGGAGCAGCGGGAAGGCCGGATTCTCCGGCAGGGCAATCAGAACGCGGAAGTGGCGATCTACCGTTACGTCACCGAGGGTTCATTCGATGCATATATGTGGCAGGCGCTCGAGACGAAAGCCCGGTTCATTGCCCAGGTGATGAGCGGCGAGGCAGCCGTGCGGAAAGCCGAGGATATCGGCGGGCAGGAGCTGAGCTATGCCGAGGTGAAGGCCATCGCCTCCGGCAACCCGGCCGTGCTGACGCTGGCCGAAGCCGATGCCGAGCTGCAACGGCTGGCCATCCTGCACAAGAACCACCGCGACGAGCAGTACCTTGCCCGGCGGAACCTGCGCGATTTGCCGGACGACATCCGGCGGCTGGAGAGGCGGCTGGAGAGGCGGCTGGAAGGCCTCACGGCCGACCAGGCGACGCTGGCGGCCAATGACGGCGTTCCATCGCAGGAAGCGGTCGGCAAGCGCATGGGGCAGATGCCGGAGAAGGTGAGCGAGACGTACCGCACAAAGCTCGGCACCTATCGCGGCCTGGAATGCGGAATCATCCTTCACCCGCTCGGCGGCACGGAGGTCTACCTGGACGGCGCAGTGCGGTGCCGCGAGACGCTGATGCGCGATAACCCCGGCCCGCGTGCCGTGCTGAACGCCCTGGAACGGCTGGCGAATGGCTACGACTACGATTGCCGCCGCCTCAAAGCCGATATTGCGGTAAAGCAAGGCCAGTTGAGGGATTACGAATCCCGGTTGGGCTTGCCATTCGCCCATGCCGCCTACCAGGAAGAGCTTTCGGAACTACGCGACCGGCTGAAGGCGGGGCTATCGGAGAAGGCAGGGGATGAGGAAAAATCCTCGGTCGCCAGTCTGGCGGAGCAGATCAAGGTCTTACGGGAGCGGAACACGGTCGAGGCGGCACCGCAGCGGGTAGGGACCCGGAAGGCGGCACGCGCGGAAACGCCGGTGACGGCGAGGATTCGGGCGAAGCGGCAGGAGGTGGAACCGGCGGAGGTGGCCGAATTCAGGCAGGAGGAGCCTCCCACGGTGGAACCGCCCCCGACCATTGTTCCGCCGGCAGCGGCGGAGATCAGGTTGCCGGAACCACCGAAGCCGGTGAATGGGCACGCGCATGCCGTGATAAAGCGCCGTCAATGCAGCGGGGAGCAGCTGCGGCTGTTTTGAGGGGAAAGAGATCAATCCTCAGACGAGGACTTCTCATACTCTTCCGCGCCCCGAAGAGCGTCGAAAGCCCGTCGATATATTTCATGACTGCGGTGCTGTTCGTCGAAAGGGAGGTTCCATGGCGTATCAACTAAGACTTCGCCTCCATAGGTAAGTTTAACTCTATTCGGCAACCAATTATCGGGGGCCTCGGGAGCGAGCCCCGCGAGACGCACTGCAGCCGAGACGATTGCACCTGCAGAATCTGGAACGGTATACTCGAACACCGCGCGTTGACCGGTACCTGTTTGCCCGAAATCTGAGCGGGCCAGATTGCTTCCGTTGAAGATCACCGAGAAGTAGAGAGGGTGCGCTGTTCCCGCGCTAAGCGGGGAGTTCGGAGTCCAAAACTCGAAGACGACAGTCGCCATGATCGCCCCCTGGTGGATCAAACAATCAGAATTGCTCGAACGCTATCGTCACGTTTCGATCCTTCCAAACACTCCTGATACCAGATCGACAAGGCTTCGGCAAGGGGTCGAGGCAGAGCCTTTGACAACCTTCATGTGAGAAGACGCCCCTCCTCCCACGCCGCCACGCAGACCGGCACGATCGGCTGGATCAGCTCCCGCATCGCCTCCGCATAGACCCGGATCTCATACTGGGCGTGCGAGTGGCAGCGCAGCGTCAAGAACTTGAGCAGGTTCAGCAGGTCAACGCTGGCGAACATGTGGCTGTAGGTCGCCACTGGCAGCACGGAGCGGGCAAGCTCGCGCGGCCAGCCAGCCGCGAGCAACTGGCGGTAGGCTTCAAAGGAAGCCGTCATCGCCTCCCGAGCGAGGATCAGCTGGTGATGCCGCCCTTCGAGCATATCATCGGTCGCATCGCCGATGTCGCGGGCCTGCTTACTGCTGGTCGATTGCTGGCCGATCAGATCTGGCTTCGGCAGATAGAACTCTTCCGGCAACTCCCGGTACCGGGCAGACAGCTCGTTGTAGCTCCAGGTGCGGTGCCGGTGCCATTGGCGGAACACGAAGATCGGTGCTTTGATCTCGAACGTGAACTGGACGGCTTCAAACGGCGTGGTGTGGTGGTTCTTCCACAGATAGCGGATAAGCCGGGCATCACTGCCCTGATCCTCACCGGCACGCCAGGCGGCGTCATAGCTGACGCGGGCGGCACGCACTACCGACAAATCGGAGCCCATCGCGTCAATCAGACGGACAAACCCATGATCGAGAACGTCGATCCGCGCGTTCTCAAGCGGCTGCATTGCCCGAAACCGACGCTGACGCTGCACCCTCCAGACGCTGAATCTCGCGGTCGATGTACCACCGCGCTTTCTTCAGATCCTCCAAGCCGTTCTTATGATCAGACCGCCAGAGATATTTCATGGCGTTTCCCACGTTGAAGTTCATGTGTTCGGTGATCGTGATCGCTTCTACGCCAGACGGGTGGCTGTTGTAGTGCTTCGGATGGTTGACTGCATCATTCATCTGGCCTCTCTATCTGCCCCTCCGCGTAACCGCCGCATGGCGATTTGCGACCGACCGGCAGCGGTTACGCGCAGGAGCATAGGGAATCGGCTTGTGTCGGTCGCATAGCCGACCTTAGGGGTTATTCGCCTTTGGCGCAACAGGTTATTGCTCGGCCGCCGCTGCGCGTTAATATAGGTAAGCAGACTGTTCCTTCAGCCCACTAACTGAGGCAGCCATGGCCCGCAAAGCCGCTCCGAAGCACGTCGAGCCGGAAGACGAATCGCAAGACCTGCCGGAGGATCAGGCGGAACTGGAAGCCACCGAGCCCGACGACCAGGATGAGCCGGTAACCGGCGGCAAGGCCATTTCCAAAGCGGAAGCCATCCGCCGCTCTCTGGCGGCCGGGCATGACGGGCCGCAGGAAGGCACCGCCTACATCCGGCGGGAATTCGGCATCGAGATCACGCCGCAGCATTGGAGCGCCACGCGGTCGCAGATGAAAAGCCGCGCGGCGAAGAAGGGGAATGGCGGCGGCGATGCCCCCAAGCCCAAGGGCAGGCCGGGCCGCAAACCGCGAGAAGCCGCCACCAAGGGCGTTGAAGGCTACCTGGCCCCGCCACCTCAGCAGAAGCCAGCGGTCGGCGGCCAGGGCGAGCTGCTCGCCGCGATGGAGGCGATGAAGCCGCTGGTCGATAGTCTAGGCAAGGATCAGGTCAAGCGGATCGTCGATCTGCTTGGGTAACCAGCACGGGGCATGGACGCCACCTTCTGAACATCTGGACACACCTCCTCCCTCCTGCGATCCTATCCGGCAGGAGGGATCGCCATGGAAACAACCTGGGAAGGCCGCCTACCCGGCATGTTTGAAGGCTACGCACCTGGCCGCGTCTACGAGCTGGGCGACGGATCGCTCTGGCGGCAAGAAGACCGGACCAGCGAGTACGTCTGTCGGGAGCAGCCCAAAGCCAAGCTGCTCTACGACCGGAGCATCAACGTCACCTATCTCGACGTGGAGGGCACCTCCGGCGTCGTCGCCGTTGTGCCGGACAGCGGGATGCGTGGGCTATCGGCAGGGGCGTTCTGATGGGGCACGACGATCAGCGGCTTGAGACCGTCACCGCCAGCGAAATCGCGAACTTTGTGTTCTGCCCGGAATCGTGGCGGCTCCGCGATGGCCTGCAGCTGCCGCCCGGCAACCGTCCGGCGCTTGCCGCCGGCACCCGGCACCACGAAGCCAAGGCAACCGCCGAGCGGGTGGCAGGCGGCTCCATTTCGCTCGGCCGCGTCCTGATCGTGATCGCCGTGATTCTGGCGGTGGCGCTCTGGCTGCTCACCCGATGACGCCCTGGCTGATCGTTGTCGCCGCCCTGGTGCTCGGTTTGCTGCTGATCCTGAGCGGCAGGGGCGTGCGGGAGCGGCGTGGGCTGGGGCAGGGCCGAACGCTCGATCTGGATACCCGGACGCTCTACTCCGCCCGGCTGGGGCTGGCCGGCAGACCGGACCGGATCATCGAAGGCGGCATCCCGGAGGAATGGAAGTCCTCCCGGCGGGTCTACGATTCGCACCGGGCGCAGATGGGCGTTTACTTCCTGCTGATCGAGGAAACGACCGGCATCCGGCCGCCGCGCGGGTTCATCGTGACGGGGGATGGCGAGCGGGTGAAGATAGAGAATACGGAGAAGCTGCGGGCTTGGGTGCTCGACGTGGCCGATCAGATTCGGGCGGCACGCAGGCAGGTGGCCGAACCGATCCCGGTGAATCCCAGGCCCGCCCAGTGCCGGTCATGCGGAATGCGAGAGCATTGCGGGCAGCGGAGGGGGTGAATCGCACGGTCGGCTCATGGTCGGCCCCCAAAACGCCTGATACCGGGAGGTGCTAGATTAGGTTAATGATCCTCCAAACCACCGCCCAAGCCCCATGTCGGCCGTTATCGCTCGCTGATTAACAGTATTCCTGTACCACGCATGGTCTTCAGAGGTCGAGCCGATGCCTGCTGTCCCGGTCATCAAAGCGACGCACAAGGCCGTTCCTGCCTATTACGAAGCCCTGCAGGCCTACGCGGGGCAGAGCGTCAGCCACGAAACGGCGTTGCGTTCCGCGTTCCAGAACTTGTTGGCTGAGACCGGCAAGCTGCACAAGTGGACGCTGATCCCAGAATTGACCATGAAGGTGAAAGGCAGGTCCATCCGCCCTGATGGAACACTGCGTGACGGGGCCTGGCTCTTCCCGCGCGGCTACTGGGAAGCGAAGGACACTGACGACAAGCTGGAAGACGAAATTCGCAAGAAGATCGCCCAGGGCTACCCGACCATCAACACGATTTTCGAGGATACGAGAGAAGGGATACTATACCAGAATGGCAAGCGGGTCATGCGGGCGAAACTGCAAGACCCGGAGGAGCTGGTCGGGCTATTAAATCAATTCTACGCACACACCGAACGCGATTTCGAGGGATTCGAGCAGGCGGTCATCGACTTTCGTGATCGCATTCCATCGCTTGCCAAAGCCCTGCTCGAAAAAATCGAAGACGCCCATAAGAACACTCCGAAATTCGCCGCCGCGTTCCAGTCATTGCTGGAGCTGTGCCGGACTTCATTGAATCCCAATATTAGCGACGCCGCGGTGGATGAGATGCTCGTGCAGCATCTCCTTACCGAGCGGCTGTTCGAGCGTGTGTTTCAGAACCAGGAGTTTGTGAGGCGCAACGTCATCGCCGCCGAAGTCGAGAAAGTGATCGAAGCGCTGGTGAGCAAGAGCTTCAACCGGCAGGAGTTCCTGAAATCGCTCAACCCGTTCTATACTGCCATCGAGAAAGCTGCGCGGACGATCGAGGATTTCGGCGAGAAACAATACTTCCTTAATTCCGTTTACGAGCGATTCTTCCAAGGGTACTCGGTTAAGCTGGCCGACACGCACGGCATCGTCTACACGCCGCAGGCCATCGTGGATTTCATGTGTGCCAGCGTCGACGGCGTGCTGAAATCCGAGTTCAAGAAGAAACTGACCGGCGAGGGCGTCAATATCCTGGACCCCTGCACGGGCACAGGGAATTTCCTGGTCAATCTGCTGCGACGATTCGACCGCAGGGAATTGCCCCGGGCGTACGAGAACCAGTTGTTCGCCAACGAAGTGATGCTGCTTCCGTACTACATCGCCTCTCAAAACATCGAGCACGAATATTTCGAGCTGACGGGCGAGTATGTACCGTTCGACGGGCTTTGCTTCGTGGACACGCTGGAATTGGCCGACGAATCGGGAAAGCTGTCGTTCGTGACGGAGGAGAATACGGATCGGGTTAACCGCCAGCAACAGGCGCAAATCACGGTCATCATCGGGAATCCGCCGTACAACATAGGGCAGGTCAACGAGAACGACCGGAACAAAAACCGGAAATACAAGGTCGTCGACAATCAGATCAAGCACACCTATGCCAGGGATTCAAGGGCCACACTTAGTACAAAGCTCTATGATCCATATGTGAAATTTTTCCGGTGGGCCACCGATCGGCTCGGTGGCCGGGACGGCATTGTCTGCTTCGTAACCAATAACAGCTTCGTACACAAGTTTGCCTTCGATGGCATGCGGAAGCACCTACTCGATGATTTTACTCGGGTCTATCACCTCGACCTGATGGGCGACGTCAAGTCAGATCCCAAGCTGAGCGGGACGGCCTACAACGTCTTTGGTATCCAGGTTGGCGTGGGCATCACCGTCGCGATCCGGTCGGCCAAGCACAAGCGGCGCCAGCTCTTCTACGCCAAGGTCGACAAGCAATGGCGGAGGGAGGAAAAGCTAACCTGGCTGGCCAGGGTGAAATCCATCAGCGGGGTCGAGTGGGAGGAGCGGCAGCCCGATTCCCGCTACGACTGGCTAGGCTCCGGTGACAACGATGAGTTTGATTCGTTCCTGCCACTGGGCTCCAAGGCGGGAAAGCGGGGCATCGAAGATGAAACAATCTTCAAAGCCTATTCGCTCGGCGTGTCAACGAACCGTGACCGGGTCCTCTACAACTTCGATCGCGCTGCCCTGGTCAAGAATGCGCGCAGCTTCATCGACCATTACAACGCTGAAGTCGACCGGTACAAGCGGGAGTGGGGCACTGGCAAGAACGAAGACGGATCGCCGAAAGACCTCGACGAATTCCTGGACATCACCCACATCAAGTGGAGTCGTAATCTAAAAAGCTCTCTCAAAAAACTCCAATACATGACGTTTGATGAGACACGGGTTCGCCGGGCGATGTACCGGCCCTTCACCGAGATGTTCCTATATTTCCAAAACATCGCCGTCGACGAATCCGGACAGTTTCACAAGTTTTTCCCGACCGAGAAATCGGAGGGGGAAAACCGCGTCATCTGCGTCCCGACGGTCGGATTCCGCGACGCATGGTCGGTGATGGTGACCGACAAGATCACCGATCTGCATTTCACGTCCGGCGACGGCAACCAGTGCTTCCCGTTCTACGTCTACGACGAAGATGGATCGAACCGAACGGAAAACATCACCGACTGGGCACTAGAGAGGTTTCGCGACAATTACGGCGACGAGGCGATCGGGAAATGGGATATTTTCTATTACATATACGGCGCACTGCACCAGCCGTCCTACCGGCTGAGCCATGCCGAAGAACTCAAGAAGGAACTGCCTCGGGTGCCGCTTGCTGAGGATTTCTGGGTCCTTTCCAAGGCCGGCAAGCAGCTGGCAGAGATTCATCTCGCGTACAAAGAGGCGGAGCCCTGGCCGCTTGACGGTGTTTATGCTGACGGCACGCCGCTATCCTTCCACGTCGAAAAGATGAAGCTGAGCCGGGATAAATCGGCGCTCGTCATCAACGACACGTTTACCCTGACCGGCTTGCCGGAAGAAGCCTTGAAGTACCGGGTTGGTAGTCGCAGCCCGCTGGAATGGGTTATCGATCAGTACCAGGTCTACACAGACCCGCGCTCAGGTATCGAAGACAATCCGAACCGACCGGATGACCCGGAATTCATCGTCCAGCTCGCCGAACGGGTGATCCGCGTGAGCATGGAGACCGCGGAGATCATGGGGGAATTGCCGGCGGATTGAGGCATCAACGCCCGGTCATCTCGGACGCGGCGGGGCCGAAGCGGCTGCTGTCGGGGGATGCGCGGCGGAGGTAGGGTAATCGTAGCCTGCTAATTACCCTCAGATGTGCTTCGACATGACCAGGGCGTCAAGGCCGGGTTTATAAGGCTGCTTGAGCAGGCCTTCTGCCTGATACCCAGACCGAATCATGATGTCGATCAGATACTGGTCGTTAAGCGGCTGGGCGAAATAGAGCTTTCTCCTGCCCCGATCACGCTGCCCCTTTTCACCTGCTGACAGCAATTGCGCGATCGAATCCCGATTCGATGTGCTGGCCGCAAGAATTCCCTTGGTCGCGCCGCCCCGTTTCGGAATCAAAATCATCAGGCCGACACACTGAGAATCTCGCGCCATGCAAATCATGCTAATTGGTTTGGATTCATACGGCTTGGACTGCTCGTCTTTCGCCCGACGGACAAGCATTGCTGCCTTGTTGCCGTCCACGGGATATCCGGCTTCCGAAAGCAGTTGCTGAGCAGCCGAGGTCAATATGCCATCAGGGAACGATGTTGGCGGAGTTATGACGGCCTTAAGGGATCTGCGCTTGGGAGCAGCCGGATAATCATTGTCCTTTGTGTCAAGGCGCATCCCAAAAACGAGTTCGCCATGGCGGGGCCGATAGTGCGCCGTGAGATGAGCTTCAACTCGGTAGCCATTGCCGAGCAAATGCCGGATTACGGGCAGCTCGGTATCCGGGCATGTGCAATACAACTTTCGTAGCCCACGCTGCTTCGCAAGCTCGACCACTTTACTGCGAAGCGATGTGCCATACCCTTTGCCGCGATAATCGGGAAACAGGATCGTCGGCCCAGTCTTCGCTGCTCCACCAAGCTTAAACGTCAGTGTCGTGAAACCGATCAGGCCATGCTGTGCATCGTATGCGGAATACACCTCTTTGCTGATCGTAAAGATCCCATTGGGGTCTTCACCGAGGGCATCCAGCTTGATCAGCGATTCCGCGAACCCTTGGGTTATCTCGTCGTAATTTCTGGAAATTTCTTCCGTCACGATTTCGATGAAGCAGTCACGATTCTCCGGCCGAATGCGCTCCAGCCGGATTGACCGGTTGCCGAGGTGCTCGTTCCGCTTCTCCTCAAGCACGTTGAAGAGCCCTTCGCCAGGCTGAAGCAGCAGAAAGCTTTGTGGTGCCGTGAACGTAGGGATTGCATCTTTCAGTTCGGGAGGACGCAGCGGCCGGCTAAATTTGAGCGGCGCAAGCACCTCGATCGCATAGCCCTTCTGCCAGCTGCCGAAATACGCGTCGAACCGTTCCCGGGTGGTAGCATGCTCACCAACGGATTCCCAAAGGTCATCGAGCGGCCGGTGGATGACGCGGCCGGCGTCAAAGCACCCCACGATTCCCCGACCGCCGCTTTCATACAAATAGACACGAGCAAACCGCTTCTTCGGCAGCGCTTTCCGAAGCTCGAATTTCTTCTGACCATCGAAAATACGGGCGGCATGCTGGGGACGGATTGATAGCAGCAGCGCCGCGCCACATTCATCCCCATTCGGATTAAATAAATGGCTTTGATTCATGGTTGGTCAGCACTTGCCATCGTTCCATCGCCCGTAGAGGCGGCATTCTCGGCCAGCAGCCTCCGGCCCTCGGCAGTCAATTTTCCGCACCTGAGCAACTCGTCCGATCTATCCCAAAGCCGTTCGTAATATATGCCCATGGCCTCGGCAAGCTGCTCGTTCTCGACAAATATGTCCCTCCAGTCTCCATACTGATCGTGGTCTTTCACCGCCACGAACCACGCAAATCTTGAATCGATCACTTGGACGCTGAGCGCCGCTGGGTTTGCTGTACTGTCCGACTCGTTAATGAGGGCGATACTCGCATTGGCCCTACCCTCAAATTCTCGCAGCAGTTCGCACGCCCACGCGTAATTCTCGTCGGTCCTCCGGATGATCCTGCGGAAGGTCACTTTGCTGTTCCTGCAAATCAATGTTTGTAGATTTTTGTAATAATCCTTCTTGTATTGGTGGTCGTGTTTGCCGGGCGGATCGGGGGCTAGGTACGAAATGTTGACGACATGCTTAGCCTTCGAGGCTGCGTGATAAAATTCTCTATAAAAGTCTTCTGAAGAAAGCTTCTTGACCTGAATGATCCCAACGAGCCGTTTCAAGTTCTCACGAAAATCGTCCGATTTGACGGCCTCCAGCGCGAAGATTGCGCCGATCACGCCCGTCAGAAGGCCGAATTGTAGGCAAATCGCTGATATTTGGAACTCCAAAATCTGGCGCGCATCTGGATCATCCGGCAATCCCGTCAACGCTCCCACCAGCGAGGGAAAATACGCTAAGGCGATATTCGCAGCGAAAGCGACGAGAACGATCGCGACCTGAATCCAAGTCACAACTCCAGCAACTTTCACGAGATAACCCCCATTTCAGATCGAACAATCTCGAAGCTGGTTTCAAGCCTCGCCATGTTACTCTGTTCGTTCAACCAGCGGTTCAGGCCGCTCGGGTGGGGCCAGACCATGAGCTTGTAATGGCATCCAAATCGCGTGAAGAGCATCGACTCAGAACTGTCGTACAAGCGGCACACCGCGTGGGCATAGCTGTCATCCGTGACCTGCAACGCCTCGTACGCTTCCTGACCCAGGGAGATGATTAACGCTGGTCGAACCGCGTCGATCTGCCGATCGAGGAATTTCCAGCAATTCTTCGCCAATATGGGGAATGAGGGGTCGGGCGAGAGGCATTTCGTGACGGACGTGAAGTAGATCCCGGCCCGAACTTCGCCGGGGTTGGGGACGCATCGACTGAGCCATTGCTCAAGCTTCTTCCCGGCTGGCCCGCTGAACGCCTTGCCTTCCTGAACCTCGGTCCTGCCAGGTCCCTTCCCAACAATCATCACCTTGCCAGCCTCGCCGCGCTTCATCGAAGCAGGTTTCAGCAGCCCTTGGACCGACGAAGCGCAAATCCTGCATTCATCTATTTCTTGATGAATGACCTTGAGAACATCGCCTGAGCTTATAGCAGCGTCTGCCATAGATTTAGAAGCCCGCCGGCGAATCGAATGGCCGAGTTGCCCGGAAACCCGCATTTTCCCAAGATAGTGTGCATGCGCCAAGGGGCCGCCGCGAACTACGCGACCGAGAACGACCCGCCCACGGTTGACCTCCATGACTTCCCCTCAACCTCCCGGCAACTCCTGGTATCTGAAATTCTCGGAAATATTAGACAAACCGCTGAGCAACCACCGGAATCCGCGTAGCCTCCTACCCGTTACAGATACCACGCCGCCTCACTCGGTCGTCTCGGGGGTCTCGACGACGGCCCTCCCGGCCTCGTCCTGCCTGTGGTATCTGTAATCGCTTGCGCGAAACATCGGATCGTGCTATCCGGTCGGCCATGGCCTTCATCGCACTCCGCCGATCGCGCAATACCCTAAACTATTACCTGGTCGAGAGCTACCGCGACGAGAACGGCCGCTCGCGTAAGCGGACCCTGTGCTATCTGGGGCGAGAGCAGGACGACACCGGCACGCTGGACGCCGCGCTCGCCCACTGGGAGCGACAGCAGGAGCAGGCAGCAAAGGCCATGCGCCGCGCGACCTGCGAGCGGAAGCAGGTGCTAAGGCGGAAGCTGGAGGCGGCGCAGGCGAGAATCGGCATTATCCAGTCGCACCTGGACAAGGCGGCTGCAGCCGAGGCGGAGAGGCGGCGCAGGGAACGCCTGGCCGAGGAGCTGAAGCACTGGCGGGCGTTCGACCTCCTGCGGCGGATGCCTTCAGAAGAGAACGTGCGTGCCGCCAAGCGGGCGTACCTGACGCTGGCGAAGCTCCATCACCCCGACCACGGCGGGACCCACGAAGGCTTCCTGCGGCTCAAGGATGCCTACGACCGGGCGCAGGCGGTGTGGCGCCGCAGGTCTGGTGCGGCCTAATCACAGCGCCCCGATCGGCGGCTGATTCCGAATATCTTCCGCCGCCGCCTCTGCGCCCGCTCGCACCCGCATGAACAGTTCCGACAGTGCCCCGTGCGTGTGCGTGATACCAAGCAATCGCACGGCTTCCATCGCCTGCGAGCGGAGCTTGGACACGTTCATCGCCCCGCCCAGCCCGTAGGCGGTGACTTCGGCCACCTGGATCAGCACCGGCTCCAGCTCGGCCATCGGCGGCACGGGCGCGCCCCAGAAGAGGGCGATCAGATCCTGCGTCGGCTCGACGGCGGAACCCCGCACCGCGACCAGCCCGCTTTTCAGCAGGATGTATTCCGCCTCTCCGGGTATCGTGTAGTTGGAGATAGGTCGCATCCGTCCAGGTTACCAGCGGAGCCGCACCATGGAAAACCATCTGCTGCCCGAGCCGCTCGACCCCGACAAGCTGGAAATGCTCCGCCGGATCGCGGAAGCCGTCCGCCAGGTGCACGCTGACCCACGGCATGGGGATGTGAAGCCGAAGAATGTGACATGGGAAGGGGAGCCCGACGCGGAACCGGAAGACTCGCCCAAGAGCGATTGGGAAACCTTCCGCGATCAACTCGCGTCCGGTGAACGACAGAGGCGGGTCTACCGGCCTGGGCCGTTCGAACTGGAGCCGCGATACCCGGAACGTCGGCCGGGGGAGTTCGAGCCGCCGTCGGACGGTTTCGAGCCGTACGCGGAGTGGACGCCGGGGGAGGATTGATACCAGCCCTGACATGGCAGGAATGTGGCAGGAAATCGGGAATAATTCGCCCCAAATCCTGCCAATTCATCCAAATCGTGGAAATCCGCTAGGCGATGGCACGCAACGACTTGAGGCGATTGATGGCCTCGTCCAGCGTGTCGTCTTTCTTGCAGAAGCAGAAGCGGATGAGGTGGCGGCCGAGGGGTTTGTCGCGGAAGAAGCTGGAGCCGGGGACGGCGGCGACGCCGACGTCTCGGACGAGGTGGCGGGCGAAGGACTCGTCGTCGGGGAGGTCGCCGACGAAGGCGGAGAAGTCGGCCATGACGTAGTAGGCGCCCTGGGGGAGGTCGAAGGCGAAGCCGATCTCGAGCAGGGCGTTGCAGAAGCGGTCGCGGCGGGCCTGGTAGGCGGCGGAGAGGCCGGCGAAGTAGGACCGGGGGAGGCGGTAGCCGACGGCCCCGGCCTCTTGCAGCGGGGCGGCGGCGCCGATCGAGACGAAGTCGTGCGTCTGGCGGAAGGCCCAGGAGAGGTTCGGGGGGGCGAGGATCGTCCCCACCCGCCAGCCGGTCACGCCGAAGGTCTTGGACATGCCGGAGACGGTGACGGAACGCTCCCGCATGCCGTCGAGGGCGGCGATGCAGACGTGTTTTCGGCCGTCGTAGAGGATGTGCTCATAGATCTCGTCGGTGATGGCGATCACGTCCCACTTGCGGCAGAGGGCGGCGACCTGCTCCAGCTCCTCCCGGCTGAAGACGGTGCCGGTGGGGTTGTTGGGGTTGCAGAGGACGATGGCCTTGGTGCGGTCGTTGAAGGCGGCGGCCAGCTCGTCGGGGTCGAAGGTCCAGTGGGGGGGGCGGATCGGGACGAACCTCGGCTCGGCGCCGGCGATGACGCAGTCGGGCCAGTAGTTCTCGTAGTAGGGCTGCGTCAGGATCACCTCGTCGCCCGGGTTGACGATCGAGAGCAGGGAGACGAGCATCGCCTCGGTGCTGCCGCAGGTGACGGTGATCTCCCGCTCGGGGTCGACCTCCAGCCCGAGGTGCCAGGAGGCGTGCTCGGCGACGGCGTCGCGGAGGTTCTTCGAGCCCCAGGTGATCGCGTACTGGTTGATGTCGTCGCGGATGGCCCGGCAGGCGGCCTCCTTGATCTCGTCGGGGGCGGGGAAGTCGGGCATCCCCTGGGCGAGGTTGACGGCGCCGTGGGTCCGGGCCTCGATCGACATGCCCCGGATCACGCTCTCGGTGAACCGCTCGGCCTTCCGCGATAAGATCGGGTGTTGCATCGTCCGTCCGTCGGCCCCCGGGTTCCCGGCCTGGATCCCCTCCGAGACGGGGCATTCTCGCCGATCGGGCGGGGGCCCCGCAACGGCCGTCGGCCCGGGCGAGGCCCGGTCAGGGCCGGTCGGCCTCGGGGAGACGACGCCAGAGGGCTCCCAGGCTCCTCAGGTGGCGGAGGTGGTCCTCGCCGGCCTCCCCCTCGAAGCCGAGCATGAGCAGGCCCCCCCGGCGGAACTCGCGGGACCGGATCCAGCCGCCCCCCCAGTCCTCCCGCCCGGGCTCGAAGGCGCCGCCGACGTGGCGGACGAGGTCGTCGGCCGTCTCGGCGGTGCTGCCGTAGCCGTCGGGGACGAGGGCGCAGTGGCTGACGAGCATCGCCTTGCGGCCGGCGGCGGCCTCGGCGGCGAAGCGTCGGAAGCCGAGCATGAGGGCGGGGTCGAGGCGGCGGTCGGCCGGGTCGCCCTCGTAGCCGCAGTAGAGGGAGTCGGCGAGGACCAGGGCGTCGATCCGGTCGAGGGCGTCTCCTTGCTTCAGCAGCTCGCGGACCCCGCCGAAGCCGGCCGAGAAGGAGCTGACGATCAGGAGGCCGGCGTCGGGGTCGGCCCCGGGGAGGGCCTCGGCCAGGGCGGATCGGGCCTGGTCGAGCAGGGTCGGGAACAGGCTCGGGGCGGAGAAGGGGCGGGAGTAGGCCGAGGAGAGGCCCGGCTCGTTCACGACCACGGCGGCGGCGTCCCAGCCGGAGGCGTCGAGCGCTCGCTCGACCGCCGGGACCGCCCCGTGCAGGTGGACGACCAGGTCGATCGGCCCGGCCTCGGGGGGGTCGAGGGGGAGGATGAGGGTCGCCCCCCCGGGCAGTTCGAGGCGACGGCCCCCGGCCTCCGGGCCCTCGGACCCGAGGGCGGCGAGGATCAACAGCGCGGTGATCATGGCCCCTTGCTCCGCCGCCTCGACACCCTTCGAACGACCGGCCCCCGACGGGCCGCATTGTCTCCCGGGAGTCCCCCGGCCGCAACGCCGGGCCGGGCCGGGGAGTCAGGGGAGCGGCTCGGCGACGCAGACCCGATTTCGGCCGTCTCGCTTGGCCCGGTAGAGGGCCTCGTCGGCGGCCCGGATCAGCGCGGGCAGGTCCGACGGCCGGGAGGCGGAGGAGACGCCGACGCTGGCCGAGACGGGGCAGAGCGGCCAGGGGTGCGAGGCGATGGAGGCCCGGAGCCGCTCGGCCAGGGCCTCGGCCCTCGTCGACGAGCAGCCGGGCAGGCCGACGATGAACTCCTCGCCGCCGTACCGGCCGGCCAGGTCCTCCTGGCGGATCCCCTGGCGGATCAGGCCGGCGACGGTCGTCAGCACGTCGTCCCCGAGGGGGTGGCCGAAGGCGTCGTTGAAGGCCTTGAAGTGGTCGACGTCGATCATCAGGACGCTCATCGGCAGGCCGGCGGACAGGCAGAAGGCGGCGCGGTCCTCCAGCTCCTGGCGCATGGCCCGGATGTTGAGCAGGCCGGTCAGGCCGTCGGACCGGGCGAGCAGTTCGAGCCGGGCGTTGCAGTCGGCCAGCTCGGAGGTCCGGGCCCGGAGGGCGAGGTTGAGGGCCTCGGCCCGGCGGAGGGAGTCGGCCAGGCGGGATTCGGCCTCCCGGCGCTGGGAGACCTCCATGCGGAGTTCGACCTCGGCCATGGTCGAGGCCGCCATCTCGGTGACGACCTCCAGGTCCAGGTCGTCCCAGGCCCGGGGGCGGCCGTCGATGGCGCAGAAGGCCCCGAGCGTGAACCCCTCGGAGGTGGTCAGCGGGGCGCCGAGGTAGGCGATGACGCCGAGGTCCCGGATCGCCAGGTTCTCCCGGACCAGCGGATCCAGCCGGGCGTCGGGGACGACCAGCGGCCCGTTGGACCGGACGACGTGCCGGCAGAAGGAATGGGTCAGGGGCGTCTGCCGCCGGGAGGCCCAGGGCTCGGGCAGGCCGAGGGCGCTCTTGAAGAACTGGCGGCGGTCGTCGACCAGCGAGACCAGGGCGACCGGCGCCCGGAGGACCCGCCCGGCCAGCCGGGTCAGCCGGTCGAAGGCCCCCTCGGGGGGGCTGTCCATCAGCCCGGTCCTCGACAGGGCCGACAGCCGGGCCGGGTCGGCGAGGGGGTCGAATCCGGGGCCCTCCGGGGGCCCCGGGGCCGGGAGCAGGGTGGAGGTCAGCATGGCGAGGCCGGATCCACAACAGGTTCAACCGCGGCCGCGTCGCCGCGCGAGGAATTCTAGGTCCTGCCCGGGAAGTCGCAAGCGACCGGGGCGGGGCGACGGGCCGGAAAAAGATGGAACGCCCGGCCCGGGCCGTCGCGTTACTCATTAGGCGGAGGTGGGGACGGAGGCACGCAACCCGACCGGGGGCACCGACCCGTGGCGCATCGACCCGACGGCATCGCCCTGCGGCACCTCCGGACGCTCTTCCACGTCGGCCCGACGGGGGACCTGACCGACGGCCAGCTCCTGGAACGCTTCATCGAGGGGCGGGGGGAGGCGGCCGAGCTGGCCTTCGCCGCGATCGTCGACCGCCACGGGCCGCTGGTGCTCCGGGCCTGCCGGGCCGTGCTCCGGGACGAGCACGACGCGCAGGACGCCTTCCAGGCCACCTTCCTCGTGCTCTCCCGGAAGGCCCGGTCGCTGTGGGTCCGGGACTCGATCGGCCCCTGGCTGCTCGCCGTCTCCCGGCGGGCGGCCCGGTGCGCCCGGGCGACCCGGGAGCGTCGCCGGGAGGTCGAGCGGGAGGCCCCGGCGACCGACGACCGCCTGATCGCCGCCGCCGGGCCGGGGGCCGAGGCCCCCGACCCCGACCTCGGGCTCGACCTGGCCGAGATCCTCCTCGAGGAGGTCGACCGCCTCCCCGGGAGGCACCGCGACCCGGTCGTCCTCTGCGACCTCCAGGGGCTCACCCTGGAACAGGCGGCCCGGCGGCTCGGCTGCCCGGTCGGCACGGTCAAGAGCCGGCTCTCCCGGGCCCGGGGCCGCCTCCGGGACCGCCTCGCTCGCCGGGGCCTGGCCCCGGAGGGACGCCCCGGCGCGGCGATCGTCGCCGCCGGGGGGCCCCGGGCGCCCGTCCCCCCTTCGCTGTCGAGGTCGACGATCGGCCTCGCGATGCAATCCGCCTCGAAGGGCGTCGCCGCCGGGCCCTCGATCCCGGCGGCGGTGGCCCTGATCGCCCAGGGAGCCTCCTCGGCCATGATCCACGCCCAGATCGCGCAGCTGGTCATCCCCTCGATCGTCCTCGTCCTGGCCGCCGGGGCCGGGTGGGGGGCCTCCGGCAACGGCCGACTCCCGGCCGGGCCCCCCCCGGCCGATGGCCCCGAGGCGCAGGCCGAAGGGGGCGGCGGGGCCGGCGGCGTCCTGTTGCTGGAGGTCGGGCCGGGGACCCCCGCCGTCTCCGTCTCGGCCCGGGGGAACCTGGAGGCGTCCGAGGTCGTCGAGATCCGGTCCCCACTCGACATGCCGACGACCCTCGCCTCGATCATCCCCGAGGGGACCCGGGTCGAGGCGGGCGAACTCGTCTGCGAGCTGGACCCGGCACCCCTGCTCGACCGGCTGGAATGGCTGAAGCATTCCAACATCCGGAACCGGGGCACCCTCGCCGCCGCGAAGAACCGGATGGGTCTCGCCGAGATCAAGCTGGAGGAATACCTGGAGGCCGACTACCCGAACCAGTTGAAGACCGTCGAGGGGGAGATCAAGTTGGCCCGGTCGGAGCTGGAACGCGACCAGGACCGGATGGAATGGTCCGACGAGATGCTGGAACTCGGCTACATCAGCACGGCCCAGAACCTGGGCCACAAGACCGACCTGGAGAAGGCCCGGTTCAACCTCGAACAGGCCGAGCGGAAGCTGGAGGTGCTGGAGGACTTCACGAAGCCGAGGAGGGTCAAGGAACTCCAGGCCGCCATCGACGAGGCCCGGGATCGGGTGCTGGAGCTGGAGGAGAGCCTCAAGGGATCGGAGGAGGCCGAGCGGCGGGTCCGGACCCAGATCGAGCGGTGCTCGGTCTCCTCGCCGGGGAAGGGCATGGTGGTCTATGCCTCCGAGTCTTCTCCTGGTGGGAAGGCCGTGGTGATCGAGGAAGACGCCGAGGTCGACGGCGGGCAGTTGATCGTCCGGATCATCGACCTCGATCGCCCGATGCGGGTGGTCGTCCAGGCCCCCGAGTCGCACGTCGATCGCCTCAAGCCCGGCCAGAGGGCCCGGATCCGGGTGGATGCGTTCCCCGACGCCACCTTCGAGGGCAAGGTGATCGAGGTCGCGCCGAGGCCCGACCCGGGGCTGTTCTCCCGGCACGGGGTCAAGGTCTACCTCACCCCGGTGGAGCTGGACGAGCCCTCGCCGATGCTCCGGCCCGGGATGACGGCCGAGGCCCGGATCCGGGTGTCCGGGCCGACTGACGCCATCCGGATCCCCTCGAAGGCCTTGCTCCGGCACGACGGCAAGGCGTATGCCGCGGTCCGGCTCCCGGGGGGCGGGTTCGAGTGGCGGGAGGTGGCGATCGCCCCGGGCGTCGGCCGCCCTTACGTCGAGGTCGAGGGGGGCGTCGGGCCGGGGGACCTGCTGGTGGTCGACCCGATCGACCTGCTCCGCGGTGGGTCGGGGGCCGGGGATCCCGTCGGGGGCGACCCGGGAGGCCGGTGAGCCCCCGACGGGGGGGCGACCCGGGAGGCCGGGAATCGCTTTGACAGGGTCGGTGGGGGCGAATTAGGCTACTCCGGGCCGTCACCGGTCCCGAGACGGCCCCGTATCCAGGCGAAGCGACCGGATGCGGGGGCTCGGTCCCTCCTCCGCACCTACCCAATCAGCCCCACCGACGGCACCACGAGCCGACCCCCATGATCATCAAGCCGCTCGACCGCGACGCCCTCCGAGCCCGCGTCCGCGAGGCCACCCCCTTCCCGAACCTCTGCATCGACGGCCTGCTCGACGAGGAGTTCGCCCACCGGGCGGCCGACGCCTTCCCCAGCTTCGAGCAGGCGCTGACCATGGGCCGGCAGTTCGCCGCCCTGAACGAGCGGGGCAAGGTCCAGGTCACCAACTCCGCCCTGTTCCCGGAGCCGATCGCCGAGCTGAACCGGGCGCTGGCCTCCCCCGAGTTCCGCGACGACCTCTCGTACATCTTCGAGATCCCCGAGCTGCTGGACGACCCCCACCTCATCGGCGGCGGCATGCACCAGACCGGCCCCCAGGGGCACCTGGACGTGCACGTCGACTTCAACTTCGAGCAGGATCGGAAACTCCACCGCCGCCTGAACATCCTCGTCTACTTCAACCGGGACTGGAGGCCGGAGTGGGGCGGCGAGGTGGAGCTGTGGGACGAGGACGTGAAGGTCCGACACCACGCCTTCCTCCCGGTCTTCAACCGCTGCGTGATCTTCGCCACCAGCGAGGCCAGCTACCACGGCGTGACCGCCGTGAAGTGCCCGCCGGGCAACACCCGCAAGTCGTTCGCCGCCTACTACTACACCCAGCAGGCCCCCGAAGGCTGGGACGGCAAGGCGCACTCCACCGTCTTCAAGGCCCGCCCCGACGAGATCCTCAAGGGCAAGGTCCTGATGCCCGCCGAGAAGATGGGCCACTGGGTCCGCAGCACCCTCCGGGGCGCGAAGAAGCTCATCAAGAGCAAGTGATCCGGGATCGCCCGGATCAGTCACCTTCGGGTGGCCGGGGCCCCGTCCGCGAGGCCCCGGTCGCCGAGGCCGCCGGCCTGGGGCCTCGCGGACGGGGCCCCGGCCACCCCGGTGCCCCGGAGGCGAGTCTCCCGGGCAATGCGGCATGACCGGGCCATCGCCCCGGGCCCCGCGACCGGCCCCGGCGGGGCCTCACCGGACGAACCGGTCCCAGGAGCCGTACCGCTCCGTCACCGGGCCCCGGGGGATCGACAGCAGGGCGCAGGCCAGGCCGACGACCGAGCAGGTGAGGGCATAGCCGGTCGTCGACTCCGCCAGGAACCAGGGGGCCGCGGCGACGGCCAGCCCGATCGGCATGTTCAAATACCGGCCGATCCGGACCACCTCCCCCATGCAGACGACCGAGACGGTCAGGATCAAGGCGCCCCCCAGGTGGCCGACGTCGGCGGCGGTGGTCGTGATCTCCAGGCCGGAGAGCGTCGGCGCGGCCATCAGGCCGAGGCCCAGCGCCGAGCTGGCGACCAGGGTCCGGGGGAAGCTCATCCCCCAGATCGAGGCCTTGAACACGCGGCCGGGCTGCTCGGGCAGGCTCATCAGCTCGGGAGAACGGTCGTCGGGCTCGCAGCCGTCGGCCTCGCCCCCCTTCCAGAAGATCCGCCAGAGGGAGCCGCCCCGGTCCCCCCTCCGCCTCGCCTGGGAGACGTGCTGGATCATCGCCACCACCTCGTCCACCTCCAGCGGGATCATCGGCAGCATGATCGCCGCCGCCAGCAGGCACATCGAGCACCAGTGGTGCACGATCAGCGGCTGGGAGGCCACGAGGATGATGTGCGTCAGCCCCAGCGGGATCACGAGGATGCCGAAGAAGGCGACCATCCAGGGCATCGTCCGCCACCGGGCCGGGCTCCCCATCCAGCCCATCAGGAACTCGAACGTGTACGCCAGGGCCCCGAAGCCGGCGTCGGAGAGGGGCCACGAGTGCGACATCGCCGAGTCGAGCACCCGCTCCGTCCCCTCGGCGAAGCCGAAGAGCGGGTCCCAGACGTAGTCGATGTAGCCGAGCTGGAAGGCGGCCAGGTACCGCGAGACGAGCCAGCCGGCCAGGCCGGTCGCGATCATGATCCAGCGCTGGGGCCAGCTCGACGGGTTGTAGCTCCAGCCGGGGGGCGTCGGCGGGCCCATCTTTATGTACATGATCATGTTCGGCATGCCGGGCACGAGGATCGTCAGCGCGATCACCAGGGCCCCGACGACCGTTCCGTTCAGGTAGCTCGACGCCGTCGGCGCCCAGAACAGGACCGGCGCGAAGGTCATCCAGATCCCCACGAAGCAGCAGGCCCAGAGCGTCACCGGCCGGTTCGGCGTCAGCGCCCTCCAGCCGAGGACGACGAGCAACAGCCCGCTGATCACGTCGCTCCAGGTCATGAGCCCGGCCCGGAGCGCGGTGTGGGTCTGGTCGCCGAACCAGGCGCCCCGGCCGCCGCTCGGGTCGACCCAGTGCGATTCGTTCAAATAGCCGAACGTGGCGGGGGAGAGCATCGTCCAGACCCCGAGGATCGGCAGCATCCAGTAGATCCAGAGCGTCTGCCGGTGATGCATCCGGAGCATCTCCAGGCGGTCGTCCCGGCCCATCTCGTGACCGTGGCCGCCGTGGTGCTGCCCCTCCGCCTCCCGCTCGGCCATCGGGCGGGTGACGCCCCGGGTCCCCATGCCGCCGCCCTGGTGGCCGCCCTCGTGCGACCCGTGCCCGTGGCCGCCGGACGCGTGCGGGTCGGGCTGGGGGTTCGACCCGGGAGATCCTCGGTGCTTCGCCATGATTCGACTCCCCTCCGGGATCGCGACGAGATGATCGGTCTCGGTGGGGACCTCGCTTGCAGAACGGGCGCCGGGCCGGCCGGTTATCGCGGGGTGCCGTCGCCCCCGGGGGCGTCGGGCGCCGCACTCGCCCCGGGGCCGCCGAGCCGGTCGAGGGCCCGGGCGCAGGAGGATCGCACCACCGGATCCTCGTCGGCGAGCCGGGCGGTTAGCGCGGGCACGGCGTCCCGGTCCCCCGACGAGGCGAGCAGGGCGGCGGCGTTGCGGAGCAGGCCCGATCGCTTGGCCCGGGTCAGGGCCGAGCCCCGGAGCAGGTCGGCGACCTGCTCGTCGTCGGCGTCGAGCAGTCCGACGAGGTCGGGGGCGACCCGCCTGGGGTCGGCCTGCAGCTCGGGGTCGCGGCCGGGGGGGGCCTTGCGGTTCCAGGGGCAGACCTCCTGGCAGACGTCGCAGCCGAAGAGCCAGCCGTGGAGCTGGTCGGCGGCCTCGTCGGGCAGGTCGCCGCGATGCTCGATCGTCCAGTTGCTGATGCATCGGGTCGCGTCGAGCCGGTGGGGGCCGTCGAAGGCGTCGGTCGGGCAGGCGTCGAGGCATCGGGTGCAGGAGCCGCAGTGATCGGGCCCGAAGGGGAGGTCGGGCTCCAGGTCGAGGTCGGTCAGCAATGCGCCGAGCACGGTGTAGCTGCCGAGCGTCCGGCTGATGAGCATCGTGTTCTTGGCGATCCAGCCGAGCCCGGCGAGCCGGGCGAAGTCCCGCTCCAGGAGCGGGGCGGTGTCGGCCACGGCCCGGACGTGGGCGTCCGGGTATTCCGACTGGATCTGCGAGCCGAGCGCCCCGAGCCGCTTCCAGAGGACCTTGTGATAGTCCCTCCCCCGGGCGTACCGCGCGACCTTGCCGGTGCGGGGTGAGGCGGGAGGGTCGGGCTCGGCCGGGTTGTAGGAGAGGCCGACCATGACGACCGACCGGACCCCGGGCAGGACGGAGTCGGGGTGGCGGCGGGCCTCGGCGTGGCGGTGCAGGTAGTCCATGCCGGCGGCCCGGCCTCCGGAGAGCCAGTCGAGGAAGTGCCCGTACCCCGGGGGCGTCACGGCGGGGGCGATGCCGACGAGGTCGAAGCGGAGGCCCTCGGCCAGCCGCCTGATCAGGGAGGAGTGCTCGGGAGGGGACATGGGGAGGGGGGATCGGGGAGGGGCCAGGGACCGGCTAAGGGGTCCGTCCGGGGAGATCCCCGACGGGAGCGGTCGTCTCCGACCCTCGCCCCCGTCTTCGGGGGAGAGGGTGGCCGGAGGCCGGGTGAGGGGGGAGCGGACGATTCACGGGGCGTGGCGAATGTCGAAGACCCCTCACCCCGGCCCTCTCCCCGCGAGCGGGGAGAGGGGGACGGAACCGATCCGTCAACCAACGCGGCGGATGGACCACCAGGAGACGCCTCGAACTTCGGGCAAGCTGGTCCGTGGATCTGGGACAGCCGCCCCCGGATCTCCCACACGACCGAATTCGCCCCTCGGGGCATTGTTCGGCCGTCGGGGCCGGGGAAGCAAGCGAGATCCCCCGGTGGTCGGTCGATCAGCCGGCCCGGTCCCGGAAGGCGGCGTGGCAGGACGTGCAGTCGGTCCCGGCGGCGTCGAAGGCGGCCGAGGCGGCCTCCCGGTCGATCGGCGCCCCGTGGGCAGGAGGGCGGAGGGCGTCCCGGAGCGTCATCGCGTGTTGCTCGGCCCGTTCGAGCCGGTCGAGGAAGCCCTCGCCCCGGGCCTCCGACTCCCCCAGCCGTCGCAGCTCCCGGTAGTGCTCGGCGAGCATCAGGGCCTCGTGGGGAGGGTCGAGGTCGGGGTGGTCGGGGGGGGGCCGGAACCCGGCCCCGGCGACGGCCTTCAGGTGCTCCCAGCGGAGGTCGACCCCGACCATCGCCTCGACCAGGTCCGGCACCTCGGCCCGCTCCGGCAGGGCGGAGTCGGGGACCTCGGCGAGCTGCTCGTCGGTCGGCGGCTCGAACGAGGAGACGGCGTCGAACAGCCCGGCGTAGTCGGGGGAGGTCCCGGCCTGCCTCAGCCAGCCGAGCGCCCGAGGCCGGTCCCAGCCCTCGACGGCGACGGCGCAGAGGGCGGCGGCGGTCGGCCCGCGGTGCTTGCCGTGGTGGCAGTGGACGTAGATCGGCCCCGGCAGGGTCCTCGCCGCCTTGACCAGCGCCGACGCCCGATCGGCCGGGATGCCGTCGTAGCCGACCGGGACGTGGACGTACCGCATCCCATACCGCCCGGCCGCCTCCACGTCCGGCGAGGCGCCGTCGACGGTGATGATCGTCCTCACCCCCAGGTCGGCCAGGGCCCGGAACGACTCGTCCCCCCCCGGCTGCCCCCCGCTGTAGAGCCCCGGGGCGAGGCGGAACAGGTTCTCGATGCCGGGGGCCTCCAGCTCCTCGGGGGCCTCGTCCTGCCCGCTTGCCGGGGGCGAGGCCGGGGCGTCGAGGGGATGGGCCACCGGGGCGAGGTGCTGGCCAGACGGCGGCGCCGGCCGGGGCATCGGGGCCGGCAGCAGGGTCGGCACGGCCGAGGCCGCGACCAGCAGCAGGGAAGGGGCCGGCGACAGGCGGGGGCGGCTCCGTCGGGATTCCATCAAATCGCTCCGATGCTCGAATCCGAGGGCCCGGGGCGCCCGACGGCGGGCCGGGCCGGCTCCCAGGATCGCGGAGCGGTCGGGCGCCTGTCAACCGAATCCATTCGGAGAGGCCCCGACGCCGCGGCCGGGATCCGCCGGTCGGCACCGATCTTGCCCGGGGATCCCGGCATCCGCCCGATCGACCGCCCGGCCTCCCCCGGCCGGTGCCCTCCCCAGCGACGGAGCCTCCCGTGGCCGACGCCAACCCGTTCGACAGCCCCGAGGCCCGGCGCCGGAGCCTCGTCTTCGGCCTGAAGGACGGCCGCCCCGAGCGGCTCGACGGGCCGGGGGGCGGGCCGGACCTGACCGCCTCGGCCATCGCGGGGGCCTTCCAGGCCTTCGTGCTCGACCCGCAGTTCTCCTGCATCGCCGCGAGGTCGGCCGTCAACCACGAGGCGATCCGCCTCGGGTGCTACGACCGCCTGGCCGACCCGGGGTCGGCCCCCGTGCTGGCCTATGACCTCTACCGGTTCTCCCGGGAGCTGGGGGAGCTGACCGCCGAGGGGGACTTCGCCACCTTCGTCGCCGCCTTCCGGTCGCCGACGGGCCTGGACGAGCGCGACTTCGAGCGCCTGCTCTGGGCGCAGCTCCAGCTCCTGCACGACCGGGACGCGCCGATCCACGACTGGGCCCCGGGGGTGAGCGACGACCCGGACGACCCGCACTTCTCGTTCAGCTTCGCCGGCACCGCCTTCTTCATCGTCGGCCTGCACCCGAACAGCTCCCGGATGGCCCGGCGGTTCCCCTGGCCGACCCTGGTCTTCAACCCCCACGGCCAGTTCGAGCGGCTGAGGCAGTCCGGCCGGTTCGAGAAGCTCCGGGACGTGGTCCGGCACCGGGACGAGCAGCTCCAGGGGGACATCAACCCCGTGCTCGCCGACCACGGCGCCGACACCGAGGCCCGGCAGTACTCCGGCCGGAACGTCGGGGCCGAATGGCACGCCCCGTTCCTGCCCCACCCCGGCGACCTCTCCCCGGCCGACGACCCCGCCCTCCGGTGCCCCTCCTCCCGGCGCCGGGACGACCCGGAGCCCCCCCGATGACGACGAGGACGACCCCCGACGCCCCCGGCCCGCATCGCCTCGACCCCCAGACCGGCACCGCCTTCGAGCTGAGGGCGGGCCAGGTCCTCCGGGTGGTCGACCCGATGGGGGAGCAGGTCTCGGATTTGACCGCGTTCAGCCGGGACGACCCCAGGGAGTGGCTCTCCTCGGGCCGGTCGATCGACTACGCCGACACGATCTCCCTGACCGCCGGCCACGTCCTCTATTCCAACCGGAGCCGGCCGATGTTCACGATCGTCTCCGACGACGTGGGCCGGCACGACTTCCTCTACACGCCGTGCAGCCCGGAGACCTTCAAGATCATCTACAACCACGAGGGCGAGCACCCGAGCTGCTTCGGCAACCTGGCCGAGCACCTCGGGCGGTTCGGCATCGCGCCGGACGCGATCCCGACGACCTTCAACATCTTCATGAACGTCTCCGTCGCGCCCGACGGGAGGCTCAGGATCGACCCGCCGGCCTCGAAGCCGGGGGACGCGATCGAGCTGAGGGCCGAGATGGACCTGATCGTCGGCCTGACGGCCTGCTCGGCCGAGCTGTCCAACAACGGCTCGTTCAAGCCGATCGACTTCGAGATCCGTCCCCCCCGGGAGGGGTGTGACCTCGGACTGATGTAACCGGGCCGTGTTCGGATTACCTCCCGCCAGGGTCTATTCGGGACAATAAACGACCGCACTCGTCGAAGTGACCATCTACCTGACCCTGTGTCCAAGGCGATCGGGCCGGAGAGAATTATGAAAACGCTCCTGATAAACTCAGTCGTGTTCTACATCCTGACCGCTTCGGGAGCCTCTGAGCCTCAGAGGGACAAGGAGAGGTTCCAAGGGACTTGGCTTCTGGTGTCGATGCAAATCAACGGCATCGACCGATACGACGCTGGACAGGGCATGAAATGGATCTTCACCGGAGGCAAACTGACCGCCTCAGGCATCCTAAACGGTGAAGAGAAGGCGGCACCTGGAACCTTCTCGATCGACCCGAGCAAAGACCCCAAGACGATCGACCTTCGCTTCGATGACAAGGTCACCTACAAGGGGGCCTACAAGTTCGAGGACGGTCGCCTGAAGGTTTGCTACCACGCAGGAGACCGTCCCACCGAATTCACCAGTCGGGCGGGTTCCGAGAACGTCCTGATGGAGTTCGAGCCAGAGAAGCCTCGTTGAGACATCAATCGGAGGTCACACCCCCCGGGAATGACCCCGGGGGGCCGGCCGCCTTCGGCCGATCGGGTCGGGTCAGTCGCCGGCGACGTCGACGCCCTCGAGGACGCCTCGGGGGTCGAGGGCCTGGGCGATCCGGTCCCGGAGGTCCTGGAGGTGGTACTGCGAGGTCGGGTCGCGTTCCACGTCGTCGGGCGCGAGTCCTTCCCGGATCGAGTCGAGCAGCCTCCGCAGCTCTCCCCGGGCCAGGGCGGGCAGGTCGGAGACGTTCGAGTCGGCCTTGACCTGCTCGATGAGCATGTCGACGTAGGCCCGCTGGAGGTTCCGGCGGTAGAGGTCGATCGCCCCGGCCTGCTCCGGGTCCAGCTCGGCGAAGATGCCGTCGGAGAGGTCGCGGATCAGGTCGATCGGGCGGTACGGCTCCCCCTCGTCGGCCCGGGAGGCGTGCTCGGCCATCCGCTTCAGGCGGGACTCGTCCATCAGGGAGCCGAGCAGGCTCCGCTGCATGCCGAGGATGCGGTCGGCGGCGCCGTCGGCCTCCAGGCGGAGCAGGACGTCGGGCCGGACGAGGAACTCGGGCGTCCGGAAGGCATGCTCGATCAGGAAGGCGACGGCCTTTTGCTGCTGTTCGGGGGCGATGGCCTCGAACTGCGTGTCGGCGTCGCCGTACCAGGCGTTGTTGCGGTAGAAGCCGCCGACGACGTTGGCGACGTGGCCGGTCTCGCGGCGGAACTGGCCGACGAGCTGGTCGTACATGTTGCGGAGGAGGTCGTAGTTCTCCCCCTCCTCGCCGGTGGCCTCGACGAGGAAGCCGGCCACGCGCTCCAGGTTCTTCAGGCCCAGCTCGGTGGCGAGCACGGGGTCGGAGCCGAGGTCCTCGGTCTGCTGCGAGGGGTCCTCGCCGGGGTTGGGGTCGCCGAAGCGGAGCTTGGGGTCGTCGAGCTGCTTCTCGACCAGCGCGGCGAGCCCCTGCTCCTCGGCCTCCTCGCTCTCGAACCGGCGGTAGCCCCACTCGACGGCGAACTCGTCATAGGGGCCGATGATGGGGATGAGCCGGGCGCCGTCGCCGGGCTGGGCGACGTAGTTGAACCGGCCGTAGTCCATGATCGACGCCTCGGTGCCGTACTCCTCCGTGAATTCCTTGCTGCGGAGCTCCTCGACGGTGTAGGACGAGCTGGCCTTCATGTTGTGCGGGAAGCCGAGCGTGTGGCCGACCTCGTGGCTGACGACGTAGGCGATCAGCTCCCCCATCAGGTCGTCGGGCAGGGGGAGGTCCTGGGCCCGCTCGTCGTTGGGCGAGGCCTGGACGAAGTACCAGTCCCGGCAGAGCTTGATGACGTTGTGATACATCTGGATGTCGGACTCGAGGATCTCGCCGGTCCTCGGGTCGTGGACGTGGGGGCCCATCGCGTTCTGGACGTCGGTGGGCAGCCACCGGATGGAGCTGTACCGCGCGTCCTCGGCGTCCCAGTCGGGGTCCTCCCTCGGGTCGGGGGCGTCCTTCGCGAGGATCGCGTTGGAGAAGCCGGCCTCCTCGAAGGCCCCCTGCCAGGCCTCGATCCCCTGCTTCACGAACGGCCGCCACTTCTCGGGGACCTCCCGGCCGACGTAGAAGACGATCGGCTCGACGGGGTCGCTGACCTCGGCCTCGGGATCCTCCTTCTCCAGGCGCCATCGGGTGATGTAGCGGATCTCGTCGACCTGGTGCTCGTCGCTGGAGTAGTCGTCGAAGCCGACGGTGAAGTAGCCGACCCGGTCGTCGTAGCGGCGGGGCTCCATCGGGTCGTCCGGCAGCTTGACCATGCTGTGGTGGACGACCGCCGTGATCGTGTCGTCCCCGGAGGGGCCGAAGAAGGCCGGGGGGCCGTCGTCGCCCCCCCGGGGGGGGCGGGGGTTGTAGGTGGTCAGGACCTTGACCTCGACGTTCTCCGGGAAGGACTTGGCCTGCTCGATGAAGGTCCGCTTGGGGTCGACCCGCTCGGCCCCCAGGCGTTCCTTCACGCTCAGCTCGGCCACGTCCTCGGTGAACAGGCCGGTCACGTCGACCACCGGGGCCTTGTCCTTGCCGTAGGCGGCCACGGGGAAGGCCATGATGATGGGGGAGAGGTTCGACGCCTCGACGGCCCCGGCGATCGGGTCGCCCTCCTCGGCCCTCATGGCGAAGCGGACCTGGCGGAGGAGGATCTTCTCGTCGTCCTCCCGGAGCTCCCAGCGGACGACCAGGTCGTCGCCGAGGGTGCCCATGATGTCCCGGCCCTTCGAGGTCTGGGCGATCTGGGTCACCCAGAGCATGGGGACGTCGAGGGCGTCGGTCGGGATCTCGTAGTAGACCTTGCCGTCGGCCCGGTGGACGAGGAACAGGCCGGGGTCGGTCGTCGCGTCCTCGGTGATCACCTCGTCGTAGGGCTTCACGCCGTTCTTTGACTCCGACGCGTCCTCCTTCTCGTCGTCCTTCTTGCCCTCGTCGGCCTCGGCCTTGGGCTCGTCGTCCTTCGGCTCGGGCTCGTCCTGCGCGATCGAGGGCCCCGGCAGGCCGGCGAGCAGGAGCATCGCGAGCAGTCCGGTGGCCCAGGGGAAGCGAATCATTCGGTGTCTCCTCGGTCGTGATCGATGCACGATGGCGATGGAGACGTCCCCGCCCGGGGCGGATCTTGCGTGAGGGGCAAGACAGGGCCGGGACGGTCCCCGTAGGATTTCAGGGCGATCTGGTAATTTAGCAGGGTTGGCGAAGCTTCGCCAGGCGGGAGCCTCGGCCGGTCGCACTCCCCTGGACCCGGTTCGAGGGACGGGGAGGCGACCCGGCGGGGACGGTCGCCCGGCGAGTCGCGCCGCGATCATGGAGGGGATGCAGGGGAGCCGAGCGTTCCGGTGATGTCGGATTTGGTCGACATCGGTCACCCGGCGGTCGCCGGCCTCGTATTCGAGCAGACCGCCTCGTTCCCGATCCTGCTCGTACCGAAAGGACCCGGGCGACGTTGCACCGCCTGAGTGATCTTTCCCTCTGGCTCTGTATTGCCATCTTTAGCGTTTCAGCCGGGACGTTCCTGGCGATCCTCTTTTCGAGGTCCGCCGACTCGTCGATCGCCTTCGTCGCGAATCTGATCGTCTTGATAGTCAGCGGATTGGGGGTGTTGCTGCGGATCGACCTCGGCAGGTGATGCGGCCCGGCTCGCCGGCCGACGCCGACGGCCCGGCCCTGTCCTCGTCCGGGCGAAGGCGAGACGCCTCCCCCGTCTCCCGGGGCCCGGGGACGGCCGATCGGGCCGCCCCCGGGGGCCTCGGGCGACGGGAGTCTGGCACTCAGCGCCCGCCTTCGGATTCGGCCCCGTCGGCAGATTCGACCGGGTCGCCCTGGGGATCCCGCAGGGTGATCGAGGGCACGAACGGCAGGGACTCCAGCTCCGAGGCGATCGCGTCGCGGTCGCCGACGACGAGCATGGTCATCTTGCCCGGGTGGAGGTGCCGCGTCGCCGCCTCCCGGACCTGCTCCAGCGTGACGGCCTCCAGCGCGTCCTGGTAGGTGGTGAAGTAGTCGTCCGGCAGGCCGTAGAGGACCAGGGCCTCCAGCTGCGAGGCGACGCTCCCGGCGGTCTCGAAGTCGCCGGGGAAGCCGAGGACGAGCTTGCCCCGGGCGTCGGCCAGCTCCTGCTCGGTCACGGGGCGGTCCCCGGTGATCTCGACCAGCTCGCGGTGCAGCTCCGAGAGCGCCGGGGCGGTGACGGCCGTCTGCACCGAGGCCCCGGCCGAGAAGGGGCCGGCACCCTTGCGGAAGGAGAACCCGGAGCGGGCGCCGTAGGTGTAGCCCTTGTCCTCCCGCAGGTTCAGGTTGATCCGGCTGGAGAACTGGCCGCCGAAGACGGCGTTGAGCAGGGTGGCCGGGAAGTAGTCCGGCGTGTCTCGGGGCAGGCCGATCTCGCCGACCGAGAGCACCGACTGGGCCGACTCGGGCCGGTCGACCAGGTAGAGCGTCCCGGCCGGGGACGGCGCGGGCTCGGGGAGGTTGAAGGCGGGCACCTCGCCGGGGGCCCAGCGGCCGATCGGCGACCGCTCGAGCCGGTCGACGATGGCGTCGGCCGTCGTGTCGCCGACGACGATCAGGGCGGCGTTGTTGGGCCGGAACAGCAGGGAGTGGAACGCGGCCACGTCGTCCCGGGTGATCGACGGCACCGTCTCCAGGGTCCCCTCGACGGGCCGGCCGTAGGGGTGGGACTCGCCGTAGAGCAGGATCGGGAAGACGTTGTCGGCGATCGAGGTGGCGCTGTCCCGTTGCCGGAGCAGGCCGGCCAGCAGCAGGTCCCGCTGGCGTTCGAGGTCGGCGTCCCGGAAGGCGGGGTTGAGCACCACTTCGGCGAACAGGTCGAGGGCGTCGTCGGTGTGCTTGGTCAGCGTGGAGAGGGAGACGGTCATCGCCTCGATCCCCGCCGAGGCATAGATCGAGGCCCCGATCCGGGAGAGGGCCCCGGCCAGCTCCTGGGCGTCCTTGTCGGCGGTCCCCTCGGTCAAGAGGTCGGCGAGCAGCTCGGCGACGCCGTCCTTGGCCTCGGGCACCAGCGCGCCCCCCCCCTTGACGACCAGGTCCATCGTCAGGATCGGCAGTTGCGGGCGGCTGACGACCAACACCTCCAGGCCGTTCTCCAGGGCCCGGCGCTCGACCGGGGGCGGGGAGAACTCGGGGGCCTCGCCGGTCCCGGGCTGGATCGAGCGGTCGAAGGCGTCCTCGATCGCCGGGTCCTCGGCCACGAACTCGACGTCCCGGGCGGCGTTCGAGGCCACCTCGGGGGGCCGGGGGGTCGGCGAGCCGGGGGTCACGTCCATCCGGACCCGGTCGGGGGTCAGGTACTGGTTGGCGACCCGACGGACGTCCTCGGCGGTCACGTCGAAGAGCTCCTGGAGCCGGTCCCGGTAGGCGAGCGGGTCGCCGAAGTTGACGTTGTTGCTGTTAAAGAAGTCGGCCCGGGTGCCGACGTCCTGGAGGCCGAAGACCAGGCCGCTCTCGGTCGTGTTCTGCGACTTGAGCACCTCGTCCGGGGTCGCCCCCTCCCGCTGGAGCCGGGCGATCTCCCGGTCGATCACCGCCACGAGGTCGTCGAGCACGCCGTCGGGCCGGCCGGTGGCGATCACGGCGAAGGTGCCCGAGAGGGCGTCGGCGCCGTGGTAGGCGAAGACCTGGCTGGCCAGCGGCTCGTCGTAGACCATCGCCTTCTCCAGCCGGCTCTCCTTGTCGAGCTGGCCGAGCACGTCGCCGAGCACGTCGAGCGCCTGCTCGTCCGGGTGCCCCTGGGGTACGGTCGGCCAGGAGAGGTACACCCGGGGGAGCGAGACTCGGTCGGTGATCGCCAGGTCCACCGACACGTCCAGGGTCGGCACCCGGGTCGGGATCGGCTCGGGCTCGGGGCCGGCGGGGATGGGGCCGAAGTACTTCTCGATCAGGGCCTTCGCCTCGGCCGGGTCGAAGTCGCCGGCCAGGCAGAGGCTGGCGTTGTTCGGGTTGTAGTACCGCCGGAAGAAGTTCTTCACGTCGTCCAGGGTGGCGGCCGAGAGGTCCTCCATCGAGCCGATGACGCTGTGGTGGTAGGGGTGGTCGCCCGGGTAGAGGGCGCCGAGGATCCGCTCCTGGACCTGGCCGTAGGGGACGTTGTCGATCCGCTGGCGCCGCTCGTTCTTGACCACGTCCCGCTGGTTGTCCAGCGACTCCTGCGTCAAGGTGGGCAGCAGGAAGCCCATGCGGTCGGCCTCCAGCCAGAGGGCCAGCTCCAGGGCGTTGCTGGGGACGACCTCGTAGTAATTGGTGCGGTCGGTGTTGGTGCTGCCGTTGAGGTCGGCGCCGATCGGCTCCAGCGGGGCGAAGTACTCCCCCTCGAGGTTCTGGGAGCCCTGGAACATCAGGTGCTCGAAGAGGTGGGCGAAGCCGGTGCGGCCCTCGGCCTCGTCCTTGGAGCCGACCTTGTACCAGACGTTCACCGCCACGACGGGGATGGTGTGGTCCTCGTGGAGGATCACCTCCAGGCCGTTGGGCAGGGCGTAGGTCTCGACCCCCAGGTCCGGGATCTGGGGGCGTCTGGGCTCGTCCTGGGGGGCGGCCGTCGCCGGGCCGGCCCCGACCAGGACCAGGGCGGCGATGAGGGCGCCTCGGCGCGTTGCTTGCATCACGGTGTATTCTCGCGGGGGTGGGATCCGGGCCTCCTGCCGGCGACCGCGCCGGGCCGTCCTCCGGTCCCGAGGGCGCGGGGCCCGGTCCTATCTTGTCGGCCCGGCCGGCCGATCGTCCAGGGGGCGTCCGGCGTCGGGGGCCGGAGACGCCATACCAGGCCTCCTATTTTTTCGACGCCGAAAGAAACCGTGGACTTGTCCGAAGATTTGCGGTAGCTAGGAGGAATCCGGCAATCCGAGGGGATAGGGGGGTCGTCCCGCTTGCGAGGCCCGCCCGGTTTCCGGGGAGCGGGGTGTTTCCCCCGAGGTCGTGTCCCGGGCCGGTGGGCGAATGTAGGTGGTATGGAAGGGCGGTTGACGGCCGGCCCGGCGGATTGCCGAGATCCAGGACGCGAAGGACGCGGCGGTCGGACACGAGGTCCCGATGACGATCGGGTACGGCCCGGACGGGGCCCGGCCCGGGGCGAATCACACCAGGGAGACGCAGAAGATGGCACATGGGAACCTCGGACGTCGTCGGGACCGGTCGGCCCGGATCAGCCCCGGGGGGGCGGCCCGGAGGCGTCGGCCGACGGTCGACCGGCTGGAGGAGCGGACGCTGCTGGCCGTCACGTCGAGCTTCGCCGCCGGCGTGCTGACGATCGCCAGCGACGCGGCGGACGCGATCACGGTCGGCCTCTCCGGCGGCAACGTCCTGGTCAACGGCGCCGACCCGGACTCGGGCGCCCTGGCGGCGACCGACGTCATCTCGATCGACGTGACCGGCGGGCCCGGCGGCAACGCGATCGACCTGGGGGCCGTCTCGGCCACCGGCTTCGAGAACCTGGCCGAGGTGTCGGTCGACGGCCTCGCCGGGGACGACACGATCATCGGCTCGGCCCTGGCCGACGCCCTGCTCGGCGGCGCCGGCGACGACATGATCTTCGGCCTGGGGGGCGCCGACACGATCCAGGGCGGCACCGGGGACGACACCCTGGTCGGCGGCCAGGGGGGCGACCAGATCTTCGGCGACACCTCGGGCGACGAGGCCGCCACGCTCGTCGGGCTGGACGCGACGGGGGTGGCCCTGCTGCGGTTCTCGGCCGACGACCCGACGGTGATCCTCTCGACGACGCCGATCACCGACATCCCCGGGGCCGAGACGATCGTCGGCATCGACGCCCGGCCGTCGACCGGCCAGATCTACGCCCTGACCAACGAGGCGGGGACCGGCCGGCTGTATACGATCGACCCCGAGACCGGGGCCGCGACGATCGCCTCCATGGTCTCCGAGGCCCTGGACGGCACCGACTTCGGCGTCGACTTCAACCCGACCGTCGACCTGCTCCGGATCGTCAGCGACGCCGACCAGGACCTCCGGGTCGACGTCGCCAGCGGCGCGGCCACGGTCGACGGGGCGCTGGCCTATGCGACCGGCGACCCCAACGAGGGGGCCGACCCCAATGTCGTGGGGGCCGCCTACTTCAACCCGGTCGCCGGGGCGACCTCGACGGCCCTCTTCGACATCGACACCGGCCTCGACATCCTGGCCGCGCAGAACCCGCCCAACGACGGCACGCTGAGCACGATCGGCGAGCTGGGGGTGGGGGACGTGACCGCGGTGCTCGGCTTCGACATCCTGCCCGGATCCGACCGGGCGCTGGCCTCGATGGTCGTCGACGGCTCGGCCGGGCTCTATGAAATCGACCTGGTCAGCGGGGCGGCCACGCCCGTCGGCGACATCGGCGACGGGACGATCCCGGTCGGCGGCCTGACGGTGCTGGCCGACGGCCCGCTGGAGTCGGACGACGACACGATCATCTGGAACAACACCGACGGCAGCGACACGATCGAGGGCGGGATCGGCACGGATACCCAGGTCGTCAACGGCTCCTCGGCGGCCGACGCCTTCGAGATCGTCGAGGGGGCCACGCCGGGCCGGCTCTCGTTCTCCCGGACCTCGCCCGGGCCGTTCACCCTGGACATCGGCGCCGTCGAGGTGCTGGACGTCAACGGCAGGCTCGGCGACGACACGTTCGTCGTCGCCGACCTCTCCGGGGTGGCCGACCTGACGGCCGTCAACCTGATGGGCGACGAGGGCAACGACGCCTTCGCCTTCCTCGACGGCGGCTCGGTGCTCGCCGGCCGGATCGACGGCGGCGCCGGCAGCGACACGATCAGCTACGACGGCTACACCACCCCCATCACCGTCGACCTCGACACCGGCCCGCAGTCCTACCGGGCCGTGCTGGACGGCGCCCAGGAGGTGCCCCCCACCTCCTCCCCGGCGACGGGCATCGGCACCTTCGTCCTGAACGCGGCCGGCACGGAGCTGACCTTCACCGTCACCTACGAGGGCCTGGTCGGGCAGCTGCTCGGCGCGATCGGCGCCCACTTCCACGCCCCGGCGACGCCCGGGGAGAACGCGCCGATCGTCCGGCCCCTGACCCCGGCCGAGCTGAACGGCTCGACGGTGCCCGACGGCACCTTCTCCGGCGTCTGGACCTCGACCGACGCCCAGCCGCTGACCCCCGAGCTGGTCGAGGACCTCCGCAACGGCCTGGTCTACTTCAACATCCACACCACCGACTTCCCCGCCGGCGAGATCCGGGGCCAGATCCTCCTGGTCGGCACCGAGGCCACCGCCACGGGGGTCGCCGAGCTGGTCAACGTCGAGAACGTCGTCGGCGGCCAGGCCGGCGACACGATCACCGGCGGCGACACGGCCAACAGCCTCGTCGGCGGCCGGGGCGGCGACACGATCATGGGGGGCTCCGGCGACGACACGATCATCTGGAACAACGGCGACGGCTCCGACCTGATCGACGGCCAGGAAGGCGTCGACACCCAGGTGGTCAACGGCGCCCCGGCCGGCGACGACTTCGAGGTCTCCGCGAACGGCACCCGGCTGTCCTTCCAGCGGACCAACCTCATCCCCTTCACGCTCGACATCGGCACGGTCGAGGCCCTGGAGGTCAACGCCGGGCTCGGCACCGACACCGTCACCATCAACGACCTGACCGGCGTCGCCGACCTGGAGCGGATCGACGTCGACGGCGAGTCCGACAACGACTCGATCGACGCCACCGCCCTGCCCGCCGGCCTGGTGGCGGCCACCCTGCGGGGGGGGCCCGGCAACGACACGATCCTGGGGAGCCAGGGCGACGACTCGATCTTCGGCGGCCAGGGGGACGACACGATCGTCGGCGGCCGGGGGGCCGACCAGATCGTCGCCGGGATCACGGCCGAGGACGCCCTGTTCGCCGCGGTGACCTCCGACAACACGGCCCTGATCTTCACGGCCGACGCCACCGCCGTGGTCGACACCGTCACCTTCACCGGCCTGGAGGAGGGGGAGACCGTCATCGGCGCCGACTACCGGGCCGGCGAGGCCCTGGACGTCCTCTACCTCGTCACCGACCAGGGCCGGATCTACACCTCGCCCCCCACCGGCGAGGTCACCCTGCTCTCGACCCTGACGGCCGACCCGGACGACCCGACCGACCCGTTCGACGGCCTCGACGGGACCAGCTTCGGCGTCGACTTCAACCCCGTACCCGACCGGCTCCGGGTCGTCAGCAACACCGGCCAGAACCTCCGGATCGACGTCGACACCGGGGCGACCATCACCGACGGCGACCTCGCCTTCGCCGCCGGGGACCCCAACGCCGGGGGGACGCCCGACGTCGTCGCGGCCGCCTACACCAACAGCGTCGCCGGCGCGACGAGCACCATGCTCTTCGACGTCGACGCGACGCTCGACGCCCTGCTCTCCCAGCTGCCCCCCAACGACGGCACCCTGAACACGATCGGCCTGCTGGGGGCCGACACCTCCGAGCAGGCCGGGCTGGACATCCTGCCCGGGGCCGAGCAGACGGCCTTCGCCTCGCTCACCGTCGGGGGCGTGGTCGGGCTCTACCGGGTCGACCTCTCGACCGGGTCGGCCCTGCTCGTCGGCACGATCGGCGACGGCACCGCGCCGATCGTCGGCCTGGCCGCGGCGCCGGACAACGACACGATCATCTGGAACAACGGCGACGGCTCCGACGTGGTCGACGGCGGCCTCGGGGTCGACGTCCAGCAGGTCAACGGCAGCGGCGCCGACGAGACCTTCGCCATCTCCGCCGGCCCCGGCGGCCGGGTCCTCTTCCAGCGGACCAATCCCGGCCCGTTCAGCATCGACCTGGGCACGGTCGAGCGGATCGAGGTCTCCTCGGTGGGGGGCAACGACTCGGTCACCGTCGGCGACCTGGGCACGGTCGAGGGCCTGGTGGGGATCTCGGCCGACCTCGGGGAGGGCGACGACCTGCTCGACGCCTCCGGCCTGGTCGCCGCCCTGCCGGTCGTCGGCGGCGGCGGGGACGGCAACGACACGCTCATCGGCGGCCCCGGCAACGACACCCTCGACGGCGGCCCCGGCAACAACCGGCTCGTCCCCAACGCGGGCGAGAACGTCGTCCGCAACGGCAAGACCACCGCCGGGGACTACGACGGCGACGGCATCGCCGACCTCTCGTCGTACCTCTTCGACGAGTTCCTCGGCGCCGGCATCTTCCAGCTCGAGCTGTCGACCGGCGGCCAGCGGGTCGAGCAGTTCTCCGGCCTCTCCGAGAACGACATCCCCATCACCGGGGACTTCGACGGCGACGGCCTGGCCGACCTGGCGGTCGTGCAGCCGTTCGGCAACGACACCCAGCCCGACGCGAGCGTCTGGGCCTACATCCAGTCCAGCGACGACACGCGGGTCGAGATCCCGTTCGGCGCCACCGGGGCCCTCGACCGCCCGGCCCCGGCCGACTACGACGGCGACGCCATCACCGATCTGGCCACCTTCCGGGCCGACAGCGACCTGACGCCGGGCGCCGCCGAGTGGTTCGTCCGCCCGTCGTCGGACGTCAACGCCGGCTTCCGGGTCGTCTTCGGCGCCCCCGGCGGCACCGACCTGCCGGCGATCGCCGACTACGACGCCGACGGCAAGGCCGACATCGCCACCTTCCGGCCGATCCCGACGGCGCAGGACCTGGCCAATGGCGTCCCCCAGGTCGCCCAGACCTTCATCCTGCCCTCGGGCGTCAACCAGCCGCTCTACGCGACCACCGCCGGCGCCCAGCGCTTCCTCTTCGGCGCCCCCGACAACGCCGACCAGCCGGTGCCGGCCGACTACAACGGCGACGGCCGGGACGACATCGGCCTGTTCCGGTCGGTCACCGACCTGCCGACCGGCGACCGCTGGTTCATCCTGCCCTCCTCGGGCGCCTTCCCGGGCGTCGCCAACGGCTTCCCGGTGAATTTCGGCGAGGACGGCGACATCGCCGCCGTCTCCGACTACACCGGGGACGGCGCCCCCGACCTGGCCGTCTACGACACCGACGCCGGGATCTGGACGATCGGCGACACCGACGGCAACACGACCAGCACCCGGACGTTCAACCCGACGGGGCTGCCGGCGGTGCCGGTCCTCTCGCCGCTGTTCTTCCGGCTGTCGTTCACCGGCAACATCCCGGCGGCCTCGACCGCCCTGGCCCGCGCCGAGGCCGACCCCGGCACCGGCTCGGCCTCCCGGGGCTTGTTGGGGCCGCTCGTCGACGAGGTGCTCGACGACCTCGACGACCTGCCCAACCTCGACTGATCGTCGCCCCTCGCCGGGCGAGGCCCGGGGGCGCGACCCACGCCCCCGGGCCTCCCGGGATGAGCCCGGACGCCGCTCCCCCCACCCCGACCCCCTCCCCGCTCGCGGGGAGAGGGGGCCGGATTCGGACCCTCGCCCCCGTCTGCGGGGGAGAGGGTGGGCGAAGCCCGGGTGAGGGGGACTCGGATGTCAGGCCGGGCCCCGCGTCCGACGCACCGACCCCTCACCCCGACCCTCTCCCCGCTCGCGGGGAGAGGGGGAGGGAGTGCGACCCTCGCCCCCGTCCTCGGGGGAGAGGGTGGCCGGAGGCCGGGTGAGGGGGAGCGGACGACCTGAACGGCTTGATCCGGGTTCGCATGGGCCCGGATCCTTTGCTGGCCGGGGTGGATGGGGGCCGCGCCGCGGCCCGGGCCCCTCGATCACGCTCCCGGCCGGCCGACGGGGCGTCGACCTCATCAGCCGGCGGGGCCCTCCCCGGGCGGCTCGGCGTCGGCGTCGGCGTCCGCGTCCGCCTCGGCGTCGGCCGGATCGGCGGGCTTCTCGAAGATGATGACGTGCTGCCAGGGGAGGAAGTCGAGGACCTCCTTGAAGGGGAGTCCCTGGGGCTCGACCTCGGCCCGGGCCTGGGCGACGGACATCTTGTGCTCGGGCTTGATCGGCACCGCGGGGTCCTCGGCCCGGAACTCGACCAGCACGAGCCGGCCCCCCGGCTTCAACGCCTCCCGGAGCCCCCGGAGCGTGGCCTCGGGGTCGGTCACCTCGTGGTAGACGTCCACCATCAGGATTAGGTCGAGCTGCCCCTCGGGCAGGCCCGGGTCGTCCTGGGTGACGAGCACGGGGCGGACGTTGGCGGCCCCGGCCTGCTGGGCCCGACGGCGGAGCATCCGGAGCATCTCGGGCTGCACGTCGGTGGCGTAGACGACCCCCTCGGGCCCGACCCGCTCGGCCATCTTCAGGCTGTGGTAGCCGACCCCGGCGCCCACGTCGGCGACGGCCATCCCCGGCTCGATACCCAGGGCGTCGAGCATCTCGTCCGGGCGCTCCTCCCGGATCCGGGACGGCCTCATCAGCCAGTTCGCGCCGAGGTAGCTCATCACGTCGGCGATGATCCGGCCCCGGTAGGTGCCGTCGGTGGCGGGGCGGTCGTGGTCGTGGTCGTGCTCCTGGACCCGGGCCCCGGCCGACGAACCGGTCGCCACCGGCTCTCGGGGGGCCGCCGCGACCGGGGACGACGAGGACGGTAGGATCGGGGCCAGGCCCAGCAGGGCGATGATCGCGAGTCGGCTCATGGGGTATCCTCTCGGCTGGGGAGGCGCCCCGCGAGCCGCCCTCGGGCGCGAGGCGAGGCGAGTCGGGGCGGGGCGCGTTGCGATGCGTCCCGATTGAGGCCGGGAGCCCCGGCCCTTCGGGGTTCATGGTAGGCAACGGCCCGACCCGGGGCCAGTCGGGGCGATCGGGCGGAGGGCGGCTCGATGGCGGGATCGGGATCGGGGTCGGGGGCGATCGGGACGGGTCGGGAACTTTGGACGGTCGGCTACGGCGCCTGGCCGGCGGCCGACCGGGCCGACCGGCTGGCCCGGGCGTTGTCGGACCGGGGGATCGGCCTGCTGGTCGACGTGAGGATCGGCCCCTGCCCCAGCGACCTCGACCCCGAGCGGACCTACGGCCCCCGCCCCTGGCACCTCCGGGCCGAGGGCTCCGGCGAGGGGATCGTCGCGCTGCTGGCCGATCGGGGGATCGCCTACGAGTGGGTGGTCGAGCTGGGCAACCCCCAGCGACAGGACCCGGCGATGGCCGTCCTCCGGTCCCACCTCGACGACCCCTCCGGGCGATGGCCGGTCCACCGGGGCCTCTCCCGGCTGGCCGACCTCGTCCGGTCGTCGGCCCCCCCCGTCGCCCTGCTCTGCGCCTGCGCCGACCCCGCCCGATGCCACCGCTCCCTCGTCGCCGAGGCCCTCTCCGACCGCCACTTCGGCGGCCTCCTGCCCATCCGGGACGTCCGGACCGGCCGCCTCCTCTGCTGAGGACGCCCGCCGTCCGTCCCCCCGATCGTCACCGGAAGAAGGCGAGGACGATCTCCAGCGCGATCAGGAGGATGATCACCAGCTCCAGGAACTCGGCCCGGCGGTTGCCGGCCTGGGAGACGAGCAGGTCGTAGACGTTGCCGACGGTCTCCACCTTGCGGCGGATGGAGTTCTGCCACTCCCGGAGGTGGAAGCGGGCCGAGGCGAGGTCGTAGACCCGCACCAGGTACTGGTCGCCGATGAGCTTCAGCGCGTTGTCGGCCCGCTCGAAGAGGCTGGTGGCCTCGATCTCCAGCTCCCGGACCTGCCTCACGGCGTCGTTGTGCGTGGGGGACCAGACCATCGGCAGCCGGAGCCTCGGGGAGGCGGGGTGGATCGTGCCGTAGGCGCGCTCGAGGCGGTCGTCCAGGCGGTCGTCGATGTGCCGGAATTCCAGCAATTGCACGTTGGCGAATTCGAGCACCTGGAGCGTGTCGGCGCAATCCCGGTCGGCCACCACGGCGGCGGCCCAGTCGATGACGATGGCGTCGTTGGGGGCGTAGGACATGCCCAGCCTCGTCGCCTCGGTGACTTCCTCGGGGGACATCCGCTCGGTCTCCAGCCGGACGAGGCCGGCGACCCACTCCCGCCGGGCGTCGAGCCAGCCGGGGGTGGCCTCGCCGAGCTGGAAGATGACGTACTCCTCGCTCATGTCGCTGACCTCGTATCCCGAGACCACCGGCCGGATCCGGTCCAGCCAGGGGGCGAGGACCAGCCGGGCCGAGGCGGTCAGCGGGGTCGGGTCGGCCAGCTCCCCGGCCAGGGCGAGCAACTCGCCGGGGGTCATGCGGACGGGGAACCGGATCGCCAGCGAGATCGCCCCGAAGTCGAACAGCGAGAGGTCGGCCCGGGGGGGCTCGACCGGCCGGCCCGGCGGCGGCAGGGCCACGCCCGAGGCGTCCAGCCCCAGCCGCAAGGGCGCCGGGCGGTAGCGGATCGACTCCGGCGTCCTCCTCCTCCGGGCCAGGCCCCCGGCCTCGCCGGCGGCCAGCAGCGGCCGGGCGCGCTCCAGGTCGATCTCGTAGCCGAGGTCGAAGGCGAACGCCAGGTGGATCGTCGCGTCGATCGGTGTGTCGGGCAGCATGGGGCGTCCGGGGGTGCTCGGGTCCGGGGTCGGGCCTCGGGACGGTCGTCGGCGCGAGGTCGGCGGGCGGGCGGTCGCCGGCCGATGGCCCATGATGGATGCCGGACGAGGGATTGTAAAAGGTGGAGGCCGGGGGTGGCGTCGATCGGCGACGGTCCCCCCGTCCCCGATCAGCCGCCGGATGCCCCCGAGGGGCGCCCGTCGCCGGGCGGGCGGGCCGTCATGCGCCCCGGAGGGCCCCCGGCTCGAACTCGACCCACCAGGAGGCGGCCCGGGAGGCGTCCCAGTCGGGGGCGCAGGAGCAGGAGGCCAGGGCCCGGCCGAGGGCCTCGGCGGAGGGGAAGCGGTCGTGCGGCTCCTTGGCCAGGCATCGGAGGACGACCCGCTCCAGGTCGACCGGGATGCCGGCCCGGTGCCTCGACGGCGGCTCGGGGGGGACCCTCGCCACGGCGGCCATCACCTTCAGGGGGGAGTCCCCCGGGTGCGGCGGCCGGCCGGTGAGCAGGAAGTAGGAGACGGCCCCCAGGGCGTACAGGTCGCTCCGGGGGCCGAGCCTGGGGTCGGCGGTCGCCTGCTCGGGGGACATGTAGAGCGGCGTGCCCGAGACGGACTCGGCGCGGTCGACGCCCGGCTCCCCCGCCTCCGGGCCGAGCCCCTTGACCAGGCCGAAGTCGAGCACCTTGACCACGTCGTGCCGCCCCCCCCGGGCGGCGGCGAAGAGGTTGGCCGGCTTCAGGTCGCGGTGCACCAGCCCGGCGGCGTGCGCCTCGGCCAGGGAGTCGCACGCCTGCCGGAGCAGGTAGACCGCCCGGGCCGGGGGCAGCGGGCCGTGCCGGGCGACCAGGGCGTCGAGCGCCAGGCCCCGGAGGTATTCCATCACGTAGTAGAACGTGCCGTCCTCGGTCCGGCCGTAGTCGTACACCTCGATGGTGTTCCAGTGCGACAGCCGGGCCATCGCCCGGACCTCGCGCTCGAACCGGCGGAGGGCGACGGGGTCCCCGGCCCGGTCGGGGCGGATCAGCTTGATGGCGCAGGGGCGCTTGAGCAGCTGGTGCTCGGCCAGGTAGACCTCCCCCATGCCGCCGCCGCCGATCCGGCCCCGCAGCATGTACTGGCCCAGCCGTCGGGCCTCGAACGCCTCGACGCGGAGGGAGTTGATCAGGTGGCTGCCGTACACGGAGATCAGCGCGGCCAGCAGCAGGATGAGCACGTTGGTCGAGATCTGCTCGAAGCTGGCCAGCCGCTCGACCATCGCCCGGCTGTCGGCCGTCTGCACGAGCACCGTCGCCTGCACCGCCGCCGCGGCCAGGAACAGCAGGCCCACGGCCCGGGCCGCCCTCCTCCAGGTGTTGGGCACGAACAGGCCGTACAGGATGATCAGGATCATGATGAAGACGACCGACCCCTCGATGCTGCCGATCAGCCTGCCGGCCGCCTCCACCAGGGCGGCCACCGTGCCCGGGTCGGGCGGGCCGTCCAGCAGCAGGGCCCGGGTCACCTCGAAGTCCCCGCGCTCGATCCAGTGGGTCACGGTCGAGTAGTGCAGGGCGACGAAGAACAGCAGGCTCGAGCCGAAGATCACCAGCTCCATCTGGCGGAGCCGGCGCATCGACCAGTCCCGCCGTTGTTCCAGGAGCAGCAACGCCCCCCCCAGCAGCAGGATCGTCAGCACGTGCAGCGAGTCGATCGCGAAGAAGAGGCGGATGCCCTGGGACTGGGGGAGGAACTGGTTGCGCAGGAAGAAGGCGATGAAGCCGATCAGCAGGATCCCCGCCACCGCCCTCAGCCGGATTCGCAGCAGCTCCCTCGTCTCCTCCGACAGGTCGACCGACCCCTCGACCACCTCCACGCCCCGGGAGGCCGGGCCCTCCCCCCCCGAGAGGGAGCGGGAGGCGGACGTCGGGTCGCCGAGGGGGAACGCCCCGGCGGCGGCGTCCAGGTCGACCGTCTCGGCCATGCGGTCGGTCGGGGTGGTCGGGTCGTCCGATCGGGGCACGTCCATCGGGTCGGCTCGGTCTGCCTCGGCGGGCGGGTTCGGGCGGTCGCCGGCCCGGGGCGTCGACCTCCCGGGGCGGCCCGGCCGGTCAGCCCGGCCCGGGGCCGGGCCCGGGGACGTCCTCGGCCTCGGCGGCGACCCGGCAACTGCGGGCCTTGACGATCATCCGGACCGGGACGCCCGGTTGCAACGCCAAGGCGGACACCGCGCCGGCCACCACGCTGACGATCCACTGGGTTCGGCCCGAGGCCACCACCACCTCCGCCTCGCCGTCGTGGGGGACGACCCGGTCGACCACCCCGGGGATCGCGTTCCTCGCGCTCAGCCCGCCCACCGGCCCCAGGGCGAGCAGGATGTCGTCCGCCCGCACCGAGACGACCACCGACGAGCCCTCCCCGCCCCCCCCGACCTGGGGCACCACCAGCTCCGGGCCCCCCCCGATCGCCACCCGGGTCGACCCGCCCTCGTGCCCGACCACCCGGCCCCGGAACACGTTGCGGACCCCCTCCAGCCGGGAGCCCGGCCCCGACGCCGACCGCCCGGCCAGCACGTCCAGCGGGGGCCCCTCGGCCCGGATCCGGCCCCCGTCGAGCAGGACGAGCCGGTCCCCCAGCGCGATCGCCTCGGCCGGGCTGTGCGTGACGTAGAGCACCGGCAGCCCCTCGGCCCGCTGGACGACCCGGAGGCGGTCGACCAGGGCGTCCCGGGCCTCCAGGTCCAGGGCGCTGAACGGCTCGTCGCAGAGCAGCAATTCCGGCCTCGGCGCCAGCGCCCGGGCCATGCCCACCCGCTGCCGCTCCCCCCCGGAGAGCGTCCCCGGGGCCCGGCCCAGCAGGTGGGACACCCCGCAGAGCCCGGCCACCTCCCGGACCCGGGCCTCCGCCTCGCCCTTCGGCCAGCCGGCCAGGCCGAACCGGAGGTTCTCCCGGACCCCCAGGTGGGGGAACAGCAGGTCGTGCTGGAAGATCATGCCGATCCGCCGGCTCCTCAGCGGCATGCTCCGGTTCGACCCCGAGTCGAACAGGGTCCGACCCCCCAGCAGGACGCTCCCGGAATCGGGCCGCTCCAGCCCGGCGATCATCCTCAGGAGCGTCGTCTTCCCCGCCCCCGACCGGCCGAAGAGCACCACGACCTCCCGGCCGACCTCCAGGCTCGCCTCCACGGCCAGGCCCCGGTGGACGGCCTTCCCCAGGCTCGCCCGCAGCAGGGGCCCGCCCGCCCCCCCCCGCCCTCCTCATCCATTCGCGCCCCCCCGGGCTCGCCCGGCTCCCCCGCCCACCCCCTGCACCGCCACCAGGACGGCGACGGCCACCGCCGAGATCAGCAGCGAGAGCAGGGCGGCGGCGGCGGGCCGGCCGGCCTCGACGGCGTCGTAGATGGCCATGGCGGCGGTCCGGGTCCGGCCGGGGATGTCGCCGGCGACCATCAAGGAGGCGCCGAAGTCCCCCAGGGCCCGGGCGAAGGCCAGCAGGGCCCCCGCCAGCAGCCCCCGCCAGGCCAGGGGGAGCGTGACCCGGAGCAGCACGTCGCGCTCGCGGCGCCCGAGCAGCCTCGCCGCGTCCTCCAGGGCGGGGTCGACGGACTCGATCGCCCCCCTCGCCGGCAGCAGGAACAGCGGGAAGGCCGCCACGGCCGAGGCGATCACCAGGCCCGACCAGTGGAACACCGGCACCCCGCCGAACACCCGGTCCAGCACCCCCCCCACCGGCCCCCGACGCCCCAGCAGCAGGAGCAGGCCGTAGCCGAGGACCGTCGGCGGCAACACCAGGGGCAGGGTCAGCACCCCCGCCAGGATCCCCTTGCCCGGGAACCGGCCCCGGGCCAGCAGGATCGCCGCCGGCAGCCCCAGCGCGACGACCGCCGCCGTCGCCATCGCGGCCACCCGGATCGACAGCAGCAGCGGCCCGATCGTCTCGACCATCGACGCCCGATCGCCCCCCTCGCCTCGGCTCGCCCGGGCCGAGCGCCTTCGCGGCCCGGCCCCGGAGGACCCACCGTACCCGGCCCGGGGACCATCAGAAACCCCCGCCCGGCGGCCGAAGGGCGGTGGACCTCGGCCGGCCCCCCTCGCCAAGATGTCCGGGAGACCGGGAGGACCGGGGGCCGCCCGACATCGGGCCGCCCCCCGGATGGCCCGCCCCTTCGCTTCGTCCCGAACCCGTTCGAGCGACCGAGGAACCCCCATGTCCCGAGATGAGACGCTCAAACGCGTGCTCGACTGCGGCATCGTCGCCGTGGTCCGCTCCGAGTCCGGCGAGCAGCTCGCCGAGGTCGTCTCGGCCCTGGCCGACGGCGGCGTCACCGCCGCCGAGATCACCTTCACCGTGCCGGATGCCCCGGAGGTCATCCGGGCCGTCCGCAAGGCGCTGGGGGACCGGATCGTCCTGGGGGCCGGCACCGTGCTCGACCCCGAGACCGCCCGGGCCGCCCTGCTCGCCGGGGCCGAGTTCCTCGTCTCCCCGACGGTGAACACCGAGGTCATCAAACTCTGCCGGCGCTACGACAAGGCCATCATGCCCGGCGCCTTCACCCCCACCGAGGTCCTGACCGCCTGGGAGGCCGGGGCCGACGTGGTCAAGATCTTCCCCGCCGAGGTCGGCGGCCCCCCCTACCTGAAGGCCTTGCGGGGCCCCCTGCCCCAGGTCCGGGTCATGCCCACCGGCGGCGTCGACCTGACCACCGCCGAGTCCTTCCTCAGGGCCGGGGCCTGCTGCCTCGGCGTCGGCTCCTCCCTGGTCGAGCCCGCCGCCGTCCGCTCCGGGGACTTCGCCCGCATCCGGGCCCTGGCCGAGCAGTACGTCGCCATCGTCCGCGAGTTCCGGGGCGGCTGACGGGCGAGGGCCGGGTCCTCGCGAGGGGGCGAGCAAGGGGGGGACGCGGCGCCCCCCCCGGAGACGCCCCGGCCCCGCCGCGGGTCCCCGCCCCGGGGTCGCCCTCGGCGAGATGGCCTCAAGCCGTTCAACCGGGCGCGTCGATAAACCCGTTGAAACCGGAACTCGGGCCGAGTCGGGAGACGCCCTGCGCGTCGTCCGGCCGCCCCCGGTTCCTCGACGGGGCGAAGGATCGCCCGATCGGGCCCGGCGGCCCCCGGCCAATCACGGCCGAGGGGCACCCGATCGGCCCGGGATCGGCCAAGGAGGGCGCGGTGGCAGCATCGGCGGCGAGATGGTCGCGCCGGAGGGGGTTCGGGCCGGGGGTCGCCCTGGTCCTCGCCCTCCTCGCGCCCGGCGTCGCCCCCCTCGCCCGGGCCGTCCCGAGGCCCCAGGATGCGCAGCCCCGCCCGACCTTCTCCGACAGCCCGGCCTTCCGGATCCCGTTCAACATCACCGACCCCGCGACGCTCCGGCAGATCGCCGAGGTGCACCTGTACGTCTCGGCCGACCGGGGGCTCTCCTGGGAGTATGCCGGGGCGACGGCGCCGAACCAGATGGCCTTCCCCTTCCGGGCCGACCACGACGGCGAGTACTGGTTCGCGGTCCGGACCCGGGACCGGCAGGACCGGCTCTACCCGCCCGACATGGACCAGGTCCGCCCCAAGCTCCGGGTGGTGGTCGACACGACCGAGCCCTCGGTGGTCGTCCGCGCGATGCCCAGGAGGGGGGGGGTGGTCGGCGTCCACTGGACGGTGCACGACGAGAACCTCGACATCGACTCCTTCGCCCTGGAGTACCAGATCCAGGGGGCCCCGGCCAACTCCTGGAGGAGGGTCCGGGCCCAGCCCCGGCTGATGGGGGAGGAGCGCTGGGAGGTGGGCACGGGATACCCGGTGACGGTCCGGGTCTCGATCTCCGACCTCGCCGGCAACCGGGGATCGGCCGAGGCGGCGCTGCCCGACGGCCACGCCGAGGCCCCGGACGGCGCCCCGGTCGGCCCGGCGGCCGGATCGGCCCCGGCGCCGATCATGCAGGCCGGCCGGGCCTCCGACCGGCTGCCGTCCCCCTCGCCCGACGACCCGTTCGCCGGGATCGGGCCCGACGCCCCCCTGCCGACCCCGAGCCGGGAGGCCCCGGCCTCCCCGCCGATCTCCCCGCCGGGGATGGCCTCGGCGTCGAGGGCGGCCCCCCCCCCCCGCCCGGCCCCCCCGCAACCGGCCCCGGATCTGCCCCCCGAGGCATCGGCCCCGGCGTCGGCCTCCGGGCCCGACGCCGGGGAGCCCTTGCTGGTCGGTTCCCCCCGGTTCCCGCTCAGTTACGACGTGGAGGACGCCTCCGGCGCGATGCTCTCGGTCGTCGAGATGTGGGTGACGGCCGACGGCGGTCAGACCTGGCAGTCGCTCGGCACCGACCCCGACCGCCAGTCCCCCTTCTTCGTCGACCTCGGCGGCGACGGCCGGTACGGCCTCCGGATCGTCGTCCGCTCCGAGAACGGCCTGGGGGACCCCCGGCCGACCCCGGGCACCCCGCCCCAGGTCGACGTGATCGTGGACACGACCCCCCCCGTCGTCTCGCTCGACGCCGTCGGCCTCGGCACCGGCGACGAGGCCGGCGCACTCGTCCTCTCGTGGCGGACCGAGGAGCCCCACCCGGCCGACCTGCCGGTCATCCTCTCGATCCGCCCCGACTCCCCCGACGCCATCCCCCAGCAGATCACCCCCCCCATGGCCGACACCGGCCGGTTCTCCTGGACGCTGCCCCCCAACGTCCCCGCCCGGTTCTTCGTCCGCATGGACGTCTTCGACCGCCTCGGCAACAAGGAGACGATCGAGACGACCGAGCCGATCGTCCTCGACATCCCCCGCCCCCGGGGCCGCATCCTCGGCCTCGACCCCAGCGCCCGGGTCCCCTCCGCCTCCGCCGCCCGCTGACGCCCCCCCGGGACCTCCGGCGGACGCCGACGGGGCCCGGCCGGGAGTTGTCGGCCTCGCCCCCCAGGTGCTACGTTCCCTCCGGGCGATGGCCCCTCCCGGCGATCGTCCCGAGGCCCGGCCTGTCGATCCTGAACGACCGAATCGCCTGGATCACTGTGCGTTGGGGTGGCTGGGGTCGAGCGCAGCGAGCCCCCGGTCCTTCGGGCCTCGGACCGGGGGCTCGCTGCGCTCGACCCCAGCCACCCCGGCCAGGTATGGTCCCGGTTCAACGCAATCCCGTACGCGTCCTCCCAGGCCCCCCCGAGTGAGGTTCGTCCCCGATGGCTCCAGTCGTCTCGCCCGGGGGCCGAGGAGGCCCGGGCCGTTGGATCTGGCCGTTGCTGGCGCTGTCCCTGATCGCGGGCAGGCCCGAGCCCTCGCATCCGGGCCCGGACTCCGCGGGCCCGGGAAGCGTCCCGGGATCGCCCGGGGCCTCCGCTCCCCCGGCCCGTCGGTTCGCCCTGGCCGACGAGGAGTACCGGAGGCTCCGGGAATCGGTCGAGCCCGAGCCGGTCGGGGACGGCATCGAGGGGGAGGAGGCCCGATCGGCCGCCCTCTCGGCCGAGGTCGACGCCCTGCTCCGCCGGCACCCCGGCCTCGACTCCGGGCGACTCCCCGGGGCCTCCGCCGCCCTGGGGGCGACCGTCCGACGCTCACGGGCCCTCGGCGCCCGGCTCTCGGCGCTCGACGCGGCGATCCTCGAGGCCCAGTCCGAGGAGATCCGGGCCCGGGGCCTGGGCGAGTACGTCGTCTTCGAGGACCGCTCCCAGCGGATCGAGGAGCGGGACGTCCTCCACCGCCTCGAGCTGCTCCTGGGGGGGGACCGGGACCAGGCCGGCCGGGAACTCGCCCGATCGCACCGCATCAACGGCGGCTCCGCCTCGAGCGTCGGGGCCGAGCAACTCCAGCGGCAAGAGGAGCGGGCCCTCGTCTACCGGGCCCGCCTGGAGAGCCTCGGGGCGCAGCGAGATGCGGTCGACGGGCTCGCCCCCGCCTCGGCCGCCGGCCTGAGGGCCGCCCGGTCGCTCGCCTCCTACCACGGGAGGCGCCGGGCGATGTTGGGGCGGAGGCGGGAGGCCCTCGGGGCCGATCGGGAGGCGTCGAGGGCCTGGGCCCGGGCGCATTCCCATCGCCTCGGGGCGGCCCTGACGGCGGTCGTCCTGGGGGAGCACCCCGACACCGGGGCCGAGGCCGACTGGCCCGGCTCCTGCCCGGGCCTCCGGGAGGACTCGGCCCGGATCCTCCTGCGGTTCCGCCTCGACCCCGGGGAGGATCGGCCGGTCGGCGGGCCGGATCGGGACTGCCCGGGCCCGGCCTCGGCCTACCGGAGGGAGGCCGAGGAGGCGCTCCGGTGGGAGGCGAAGGCGGCCCAGGCCGAGCTGGAGGCGGCCCGGGAGGCGCTGGCGGCCGACCTCGCCGCGCTGGACTTCGAGGCCGATGCGCTGGAGGCGGCCCTGCTCTATGACTCCTACATCGTCGGCCGGATCGGGGCGGCCATCGCCCGGCTCGACGCCCAGGCGGAGCTGACCGACGCCCAGCTCCGGTACGCCGGGCTCCGCCTCGGCCGGGCCGAGTTGCTCGCCTCGCAGAAGGCCGCCGGGGTCCAGGTCGCCGAGCGGGCCGAGCGGCTGGCCGAGCACTACGAGCACGCCTCGCAGCGGAGCTGGTCCGACCAGGCGGCCCTCCGACGGCTGCTGGTGGCGATGGAGTCGGTCGGCGAGGCCGATCGGGCCGTCCTGCCGGTGCTCGCGGGCTACCGGGAGGCCGTCGAGGCGTCGCTCGCGCTCGCCTCGACGATCGTCGAGGCCTCCCCCCTCGGCCGTTGGCGGCCCGAGGGTCCCGACCCCAAGGATGGGAACACGACGGCGGCCCGGCCGGGCCTGGCGGCCGAGGTCTCGGCGGCCGAGGAGGCGGTCCGGGCGGCCCGACTCCGGCTCGATCGCCTGGTCGACGACCTGCTCTCCCCCTTCGACACCCCGAGGGCCCGGCTCTCCGACCGCCTCTCGACGGCCCTCGGGCCCGTCGACCCGGCCGACCTCGGCCGGGTCGTCCCGCTGCGGACCCTCCGCCGCCATTCCAGCAACGACCCGGGCCCGATCCAGGCGAGGGGGCCCGAGGACATCCTCCGGACCGCCCTGGAGCCCAGGGGGGCCGAGCTCCGCGAGTGGCGCCGGATGGCCTCCGACCTCGCCGGCGAATGACCGACCGGGAGGGCGGGGCCTCCCGGTCAGTAGAGGATCGAGCAGCCCTTGGGCGTGGTCCGGGAGACCGCCGGGGACTTCCCCTCCAGCGCCGCCCGGATCGCCTGCTCCAAAAAGGGCCGCCGCACCTTCGCGGCGTCGGCCGGGTTGTCGTCGATGGCCCCCTGGTAGACGACCCGACTCCCCCGCTCGGCGAGCACGAAGGCGTGGGGCGTCACCCGGGCGTCGAACTTCCGGGCGAGGGCCTTGGCCTCGTCCTTCAGGTAGAGCAAGCCTCCCGACCCGGCCCGGTCCTTCATGTCCTCGATCGACTCGCCGGGCCCGTCCGCGACGTTGACCGCCACGAACCGCACCTGACGGGGGTCGAACCGCCCGGCCAAGGCGTTGAGCCGGGCGTCGTAGTCGGCGGCGATGGGGCAGGTGTTGCCGGTGAACACGAGCACGACGAGCCGGCTCTCCTCGAAGTCGGAGATCCGATAGGCGTGGCCGTCCGGAGAGGGCAGGCTCGGCCACTCGCCCCCCTCCCCCGCCCCGCCGAACAGCAGGGAACCGGCGAGGAATGCGTTCAGGAAAAACATGTCGGCAATCATGGCGAACTCCATCGTTTCGGCGTCGAGGCCCACATCCGTCGATCCGGCCGATCCCCGAGGGCCGGCTGTCCCAAAGGATAGGACGGGGCCCGGCGTCCGAGAACTCGACCCGCGAAGGGGCGAGGCCGGGGGGCGATCGGGGCCCGACCGTGCCATCCGCCCGCTCGCGCAACCCCTCGATCATCGGAAGCCCGGGGCCTCCCGTCCAGCTCCCCCACCCGAGCCGGGGATCGGAGCGGGAAATCGGGAGTGCCTCTCCATCCCTCGACTCGGCGAGGGTCGGACTCCGACCCCCTCTCCCCGCTCGCGGGGAGAGGGTTGGGGTGAGGGGTCTTCGAGCGATCGCGATGCCTGGCGCGTCGTCCGAACCCCCCGGTCTCCGGCCCCCCCCTCCCCCGAAGGCGGGGGCGAGGGGCGGAGTCCGGCCTCCTCCCCCGGGGCCACCCGCGATCCGGCCCGACCCCGGCCCGCGATCCCATCGCGTCCCCCCTCCGGACGATCGCCAGCCCCCTCGCCGACGCCTTGGTCCCCCTCCCTCGCCGCGATACGATGCAAGGAGCCCGTCCCGGCCCCGCCCCGACCTCCCGACACCGGAGGGGACCCGCCATGATTGCCCCCGGCCTCCTGCCCCGGGCCCTCTCGATCGCCCTCGCGCTGCTGGTCGCCCCCCCGGGGGCCTCGGCCTCGGCCTCGGCCGCCCGGCAGGCCGTCGGGCCGGGGGATCGGGTCGTGCTCGACTCGACCGACGCCGAGCTGAGGATCGAGCGCCGGGTGGTCGCCGACGGCAAGATCCACCGGGTTTACACCGTGCTCCAGGCGAACGGCCCCTGGCTGTTCCTGGAGGCCGAGGACGTGGCCGGCTGGGCCAGGGCCGACCGGGTGATCCCGTTCGACCGGGCCCTCGAAGCGGCCACCGCTCGGATCGACTCCGGCGACGCCGCCGCCGAGGACTACAACGCCCGGGGGCTGCTCTGGGCCGACCGGGGCCGCCCCGACCTGGCCGACGCCGACTTCACCGAGGCCCTCCGCCTCGACCCCGAGTGGTACCTCCCCCTGCTCAACCGGGGGGAGGCCCGCCTCACCGCCGGCCGGCTCGACGAGGCGAAGTCCGACCTCTCCCGGGCCGCCGAGCTGGCCCCGCTCGACCCCCTGCCCTACTACGACCGGGGCCTCGTGCTGCTCGAACAGCGGCTCCCCCGGGAGGCCTACGCCTCCTTCGGCCTGGCGCTCCGGGTCGACCCCAACCACGCCGCCTCCCGGTTCAACCGGGCGGCGGTCGCCCTGGCCCTGGGGATCGACGGCGCCGCCGCCGACGCCGAGGCCTACCTCGCCCTGGTCGGCTGGTACGAGTCCCTCTCCCCCTACGCCGCGATCCTCGCCGCCCTGGAGCACCGCCGGGACGGCCGCCCCGAGCAGGCCGACGGCCTGATCTCGGCCGCCTCCGAGCACCTCGACCCCGAATCCTGGCCCTCCCCGATCCTCTCCTACCTCGCGGGAGACCTCGGCCTCGACGACCTGCTCTCCGCCGCCACCACCCCCGACCAGCAGGCCGAGGCCCGCTCCTACGCCGGCCTCGCCCTCACCCATGCCGACGACCCCGACGCCGCCCGCCCCCTCCTCGAATGGGTCGTCGAGCGCTCGGAGCCGACCCGGATCCCCCACCTGCTCGCCCGATCGACCCTCGCCCCGCTCCCCGAGCCCACGCCCCCCGACGCCCCCCCGGACCCAGGCCCCTGACCGTTGCCCCTCGTCGGCGGCTTAGGGCCCGGCCCCTGACAAAGAGGGTGTCGATCGATCGGCCCTTCCCCCGCCGCGGGAGGGGCCCTGGCAGCCTTCCCGACAGTCCCCGTCGCCAGGAGTAGACTCATCCTGGCAGTCGGCCCCTATCGGTCCCAGCCGGCTGGCAATCGCTCACCGCCCGCGATCGTCGAAAGGGCCTCGAACACCTTCGGGTCGATCGTCGCTCGGATGAAGCGGACCGAACCATCGGCGAAGGCGACCATGGCTCCATCCCGATGCGTGCCGCCGAACTGACGACCACGACCGATGTAGGGCTGGCGGCTCGGGTCCAAGCCACGTACCGTGGCCGGGCCCCCGGCCTTCCACGGGCCGTTGGACTCGGTGGTCTCGGCGGCTGCCATGGTGGTCGCGGTGCCATCCGTAATCGCACCCGGGGGGGTCAGCCGGTCGAAGCCGAAGACCCCCGCCCTCGGGTCCACCAGCGGCAATTCGGCCGCGTCCAGGCCGAGGCCGGCGATCCCGATGTAAGACGTCAACTCGTGGCCCGCCACGTCGAAGACGGTGTCATGGGCCGGGCAGTGGGTCCAACCGGTCCTGTCACGACCTTCGACGAAGATCCGCTCGTCCGAGAATTTGCCCCGCCTCCTGAGGATCCGATTCGCCCCCTCATCCCATGCCATCGTCCGGTCGACGAGCCAGGGGCCGCCGCCCTCGACGAAGGGGAGGATCTCGACGATCCAACTCAGCCGCTCCTCCGGAGGCAGTCCCTCAGTCGGCACGGTGGCCGGGGGGTAATGGCCTTTCGCGTAGACGTATCCGTCTACACCTACCATGAGCGTGCCAAGGGTGCCGCGGCACCCTCCTTTGGCCGCATCATCCCAAGCAATCGCCAGTAGCAGAGCCATCCCCAGGACCAGCCCGAGGGCGGTCGCAGAGGAGATCAGCCAGAGCAGTATTCGACGCCGCATGACCGAGCCTCGGCTCAGGCTGGAACGGAAGGGCCTCATCCCCGCTCCACGCTGGGTGGCCCGGACCCTGACAAAGAGGGTGTCGATCGATCGGCCCCTCCCTCGCCGCGGGATGGGCCCTGGAAGCCTTCTCGGCGGTACCCGTCGCTAGGAGCCGACCCATGTCGTCGGGGACGGCCCGCGAGACAGATCGGGGCTGGTCGTCGCCGTGTTATCGCACGGCCGCCTGATAGTCCTTCACATCCTTGAGCCCGATCGGCACCTTGACGACCCTCGGGCGATCCTGGTCCATCACCCTGAAGTCGACGACTTTAGTGCCCGCGGGGACGCTCACGAGGAAGTCCTTTGCCTCGATCACTGCGTCGATGTCCGCCTCCTCGATCAGGTAGATCGACAGCAGCCGGACCTTCTCCCCCTCGCACCTGATCTCGGCCCTGATCCTGGGCAGGCTCGCGCCGCCGTCCCCTTCGGGGCCGATCTGGACGATCTCGCGCACGGCGAGGCCGCCGTTCATCTCGGTATATCGCTTCACGAATCCCGTCGCGCGATCGAACCGGATGACGGCGCGGCCCGACCGGAGGATGCCCTCGCGAGCATTGACCGGTTCGACGGTCACGTCTTGCTCCCTTGAGACCCAGGTCGGGACGGTACGGATCGCGGCGAGGTCGGTTAGCGCGATGTTGCTACGCCCGGAAGTGATTGACGCCTGATTCCCCAGATACGAAATTTCATCCACGCCATCATAAACATGGACGTCATCCCCTTTGGGCTTGTGGTAGACATTGGCGACCTTCTGTCCGTCGATCGCGACCTCGACCCTCGTGCCCCAGAGGGTCGACTCCTGCTTGGACCAACCCAGCCTCTCGATGTCGTCGAACAGCGGCTCGATCACCTCCTCGTCCGCCATCGGGTCGAGGGCCTCAAGTCGCCGGATGGCCTCGGCACGGTCGAGGAGCTTGCCGCTTTGATCGTAGTACCGAAACAGGATCACCTCGAATCGGCCCCCCGCGATCTCGCTCGCCTGCTTCTCCCAGAGCGTCCTGAGCTGGGCGGGATCCAGCAGGCCGGTCACAGTAGGAGAAGATCTCTCACCCAGGCGTTGGTCGGGCGGCTCGTCGCCACGGAGCGGTGGTGACAGGAGCATGCCTCCAGCGGCCTCGAGGGTCACCAAGGCTGCAAGGTTGAGCCTGGAGCGGTATCGCATCGGTCTCCCCCTCGTACGATGTGTAGTGCCCACACGAAGCCCCGCCTTAGACGCCCCGGCCGGCGCAGGGTTCCGGCTTCAAAGCCAGCGGCCAGAGGGTCGGGAGGATGAGCCGACGTAACTGCCACCCCTCTCGCCGACGCCGCCAATCTGCCCTGCCAGGTAGCGTATGCGTCGAACGTCGGGCGGCGTCCTGTCGCCGGGTGGCCCGACGGGACCGGGGGAGGTCGGCGGGCCCCGGTCATCCCTCCGGCGGACGGGGGATGATCGTGATCTTGCCGTCGCGCTCCAGGATCGCGTACCGCACCTGCTCCAGCCGCTCCAGGCCCCGCAGCCGCCGGGCGGCCTCCAGGATGTCGTCCAGGCCCACCCGGGCCTTGTCCATGCGGTCCCGGAGCGGGCGGCCGTCCTCGACCAGAACCGTGGGCACCCCGTCGATCCACATCTCCAGCCACGTCGATCGCTGCTTCCAGAGCGACAGGCCGATGTCGATGGCGATCAGCGTCAGGATCGAGAGGAAGGCGTTGGTCAGCGAGAAGTCCTCGCCCAGCAGCGCCTGCTGGGTCGCCTCGCCGACGACCAGCAGCAGGACGAAGTCGAAGCTGGTCATCTCCGAGAGCGTCCGCCGCCCGGCGACGCGGAACAGCACCACCAGGAAGGCGTAGATCGCCGCGGCTCGCAGGACCGAGTCCAAGGTCGGCTCCACCCCGGGCTGCCCGGGGGCGTTCAGGGGTAGACGAAGTGGCCGAATCGCAGCGGCGTCCCGTCGCCCAGTGAGATCCGCCCCCGGAGCCGGCCCGCCCGCTCGGGCCGCACCGCGAAGGTCACCGTGACGCGAGGCCCCGGCGATCGGGCCCGGAAGACGTAGTCGACCACGTCGGCCCCGACCTCGGCGTGGTCCGGCTCGGGGGTGATGCGTCGGACCTGGACGTCCCGGAGGTATCCCTCGTCGATCCGGATCCGGATCGTGCCGTCCGGGCCCGGCGCGGCCTCGATCCGGGCTCTCAGGGTGGTCTCGGCGTCGAGCCGGGCGAACCGCTCGAACTCCAGGAGGAGGGGAGCCCCCCCTCCCCCGGCCGTCGCCCGGCTGACCGGCCCGGACCCGAAGAGGCCCAGCAGCGCCGCCAGGAGCAGGGCCGCCATGACCGCCCAGGCCGCCCGCTGGACGGCGAACATGGTCCGCTGGAAACGCGGGTCGGTCTGGATCTGGAGCCGCCCGACGGCCCTCCGGGGCTCGGCCATCGCCTCATCTCCTCTCCCGAGCCGGGCCGGGCCGGGACGCCGGGTCCGGCCCGCATGGCCGATTCTCGTCGGCCCGGCACGTGCAGGTCCGATGCGAGTCCCGTTCCAATCGCGACGATCCCGGTGAGGCCGGCCGCACCCGGGACCGACCTCGACGACGCAAGGAGCCCGAGACGATGAAGGTCCACTTCGACGAGTCGACCTGGAGCGAGCTGGAGGAGTGCCTCAAGGTGGCCCAGATCTGCGGGGGCACGGCCAACGACCTCTACGGCTTCGCCGAGGGCGTCGCCCAGCGCACGGTGGCCAGCCTGGGGGCCGAGCGGGACGTCTCCGGGCCGGAGGCCGAGCACGTGCTCAACGTCCTGCTGGCCCTCCGAGACAACGCGGCCGAGGCCGCCCTCGGCTACACCCGGGCCGTCGGGCGGATCGACGCCCTGATCGACCGGCTGGGGCCGGCGACCGGCAAGGACGCCGCCCGGATCCGCCGGTCGAGGCCCCGGGCGCCGAAGGCCTGATACGGGATTGCGTTGAACCGTGACGATTCCCGGTCGGGGTGGCTGGGGTCGAGCGCAGCGAGCCCCCGGTCCGAGGCCCGCGAGACCGGGGGCTCGCTGCGCTCGACCCCAGCCACCCCAAAGGTCAGTGATCGGGGCAATGCAGGATGCGACCGCATCGCCCGGGAGACTTGCCTCCGGGGCGCCGGGTTGGCCGCGGTCTCGCTGGCGAGACCCCGGCCAACCCTGGGGTGATTGATCCGGGCAATTCCGTGATGAGCCCCCCGCCGGTCGCCCCTCCTCGTTCCCCCTCGGCCGACTCCCCGAGGCGAGCCGGTGCCGGGGTCGCCCGGGCCGGCCCTCGGGCTCCCCGGAGCACCGCCCCACCGGATTGCCGAGGCCGGCCCCCGGGGGCCCACCCCTCGATGGCGGGCCGGGCGCGGGCTCGTCAGCCGAAGAGCGACTCGGCGCGGTGGAACATGACCCAGGAGGTGAGGATCCACTTGTCCCCCGAGGTCGGCACGTTCCCCTTGTGCGTGTGCGTGAAGCCGGCCGGGGCGATCACCATCCGGCCCTTGCGGGGTCGGATCGACCGGCCCTGGTGGAGGAAGGCGGTCTCGCCGCCCTGCTCGACCGTGTTCAGGTAGAACATGAACAGCAGGACCCGGTGCAGCGTCTCGCAGTCGGGCGACCGGGGGTAGATCTCCGAGTGCCAGTGGTGGTAGCCGCCGACCCCCCTGGCATACTTCTGCATGATGATGTGCCCCGGCCGGTAGAGCTTCATCAGGAGCATGCCGGACTGGGCCTCGGTCAGCTCCCCGGCGGCGAGGTCCAGCGGCAGGCCGGTCCCCGGGTCGACGAGCGAGGCCGACAGGGCGCCGACGAGCATCGCCTGGTAGGTCGTCACATATCGATGCAGGTGCCGGAGGGTGGCGTCGAGGACCCCGTCGTGCAAGGCCTTCCACGAGGGGTCGGACCCGGCGGCGGCGGTCAGGTCCAGGTCGAGGCTGTCCTTCCGGGCGGGGTCGACGCCGTGGCCGGTCCGGCCCGGGGACTTGCGGTCGCTGCGCTCGAAGGCGTCGAGGATCGCGTCGACCAGGCCCGGGTCCAGGGCGTCGTCGTAGACCTCGATGAAGTCGCTCATGAGATGAAGGGTGGTCCGGGACCGGTGGCCTCGCCGATCTCCCCGCCGCCCGCGGAGGGGCCCTCGGGCTCGGCGCCGCCAGGCCCTCGATCATCCCAGCCGGGCCCGGGTGGCTCAAGCCCCCCGGGCCCGTCGGCCGACCCGGGCCCGTGCGTGGCCGACGACCCGACCCGGAGGACCCCCGGCACCGCTTCGAGCCGGAGGATCGCCGGCGACGCCTGGCCGGACTGCCCCCGCATCGAGGCGGGGCCTTTCGGCGAGCCCGCTTCCCGCAATCCCGCCCATGTCCTACGGTTCAGGCAAGACGCCCCGGGGATCCTCGTCCCGAGGACGGCCGATCGCGCCCAAGTCAAGGCGGGGTTGGCGAGCCGGGGCGATTTCGACATACTAGCGGCCCGAGTTCGATCCCGAAGGCAGGGAGGGTCCCGCCCATCCGGGGCTCGAGGCCGAGTACCGACCCGAGGCGAGGAGCGCGATGGTCAGCCAGGACACGATCATCAACAAGTTGAGGGAGCTGGCCCGCAACCTCTGGTGGACGTGGCAGCCCCACGTCATCGAGCTGTTCCGGGAGCTGGACCCGGTCCTCTGGCGGGAGACGGACCACAACCCGGTCGTCTTCCTCGACCGCATCCCCCCCGAGCAGCTCGTCCGGCGCGCCTCGGAGATGGCGCTGATCTCCCGGATCGACTACGCCTTCCGGCGGCTCAACGAGTACCTGGAGAACAAGGACAGCTGGGGGGCCGTGCACGCCTCCACGCTCCGGTCCCGGCCGGTGGCGTATTTCTCCATGGAGTTCGGCCTGCACGAGAGCCTGCCGATCTACTCCGGCGGCCTGGGCGTCCTGGCCGGCGACCACCTCAAGAGCGCCAGCGACCTGGGCCTGCCGCTGGTCGCCGTCGGCATCCTCTACGCCGAGGGGTACTTCCGCCAGGCCCTCGACGCCGAGGGGTGGCAGCACGAGAACTACCCCTACAACGAGCCCTCCCGGCTGCCGATCGAGGAGGCCCTGGCCCCCGACGGCACGCCCGTCCGGGTGGCCGTCGACACCCGGACCGGCACCCTGCACGCCAAGGTCTGGCGGGTCGAGGTCGGCCGGACCACCCTGCTCTTGCTCGACAGCAACGTGCCCGAGAACGGCGAGTCCGACCGCGCCCTCACCGGGCGCCTCTACGGCGGCAACGCCGGCGTCCGGATCCGCCAGGAATTGCTGCTGGGCGTCGGCGGCGTCCGGGCCCTCTTCGCCTCGGGCATCGACCCCTCGGTCATCCACCTCAACGAGGGCCACAGCGCCTTCGCCGGGCTGGAGCTGATCCGGCGGGTCATGGAGGACGAGGGCCGCCCCTTCGGCGAGGCCGTCCGCCAGGTCGCCGCCATGACCGTCTTCACCACGCACACCCCCGTCGCCGCCGGTCACGACCGCTTCGGCTCGGATCTCGTCGAGGAGAACCTCGGCATCCTCCGGGAGCAGCTCCACCTGCCCTTCGACGACTTCAACGGCCTGGGCCGGGTCCACCCCGGCGACCACAACGAGCCGTTCTGCATGACCGTGCTCGCCCTGAAGCTCTCCCGGCACGCCAACGGCGTCAGCGCCCTGCACGGCAAGGTCTCCCGGCAGATGTGGCACCCGCTGTATCCCTCCCGGACCGAGGAGGAGGTGCCGATCGGCCACATCACCAACGGCGTCCACGTGCTGAGCTGGCTGGCCCCGCAGATGAAGTCCATCTACGACCGTCACCTCGGCCGGGACTGGACCCACCGGATGCGCCACCCCGAGGTCTGGTCCGGCGCCTCGGAGATCGACGACGGCGAGTTCTGGGAGACCCACCAGGTCCTCAAGGCCCGGCTGCTGGAGTTCGTCCGCCAGCGCCTCGCCCGGCAGGCCGCCAACCGGGGGGCCGGCGACGCCGAGGTCGCCCCCTACCAGCGGATGTTCGACCTCGACACCCTGACCATCGGCTTCGCCCGCCGGTTCGCCACCTACAAGCGGGCCACCCTGGTGATGAAGGACGCGGAGAAGCTGGCCGCGCTGGTCAACTCCTCGAATCGCCCCGTGCAGCTGCTCTTCGCCGGCAAGGCCCACCCCGAGGACCGGTACGGCAAGGAATTCATCAAGGAGATCGTCCGGATCTCCAACTCCTCGCAGTTCCGGGGCCGCCTGGCGTTCATCGAGGACTACGACATGAACGTCGCCCGGTTCCTCGTCCAGGGGGTCGACGTCTGGCTGAACAACCCCCGTCGCCCCCAGGAGGCCAGCGGCACCTCCGGCCAGAAGGTCGCCATGAACGGCGGCCTGAACTGCTCGATCCTCGACGGCTGGTGGGCCGAGGGCTACGACGGCCGCAACGGCTTCGCCATCGGCTCGGGCCGCACCCACGCCGACCCCCGCGTCCAGGACGAGCGCGACTACGACGACCTGATCGCCGCCCTCTCCTCCCAGGTCGTCCCCCTCTACTACGACCGGGACGCCTCCGGCCTGCCCCGCAAGTGGATCGCCCGGGTGAAGGACTGCATCCGGACCCTCGGCTGGCGGTTCAACTCCGACCGGCAGGTGATGGACTACGCCCAGTTCACCTACCTGCCCGCCTCCGGCGGCCAGCCCTGCGAGATGCCCGGCTTCCACACCTGAGCCGGGCCACCCCCCCACGCAACACCACGGGGCCGGATCCCCCCCTCCCGGGGGCGATCCGGCCCCGTTTCGCGTCCCTCCCCGAGATCGGCGACCTCCGAGGCAACCCGGCCCCGAGCCCGCGAGGTGCCCCCGCCCCCGGCCGGGACGGCGCCGGGGGCGTTCGCCCGGATCGCCCCGGCCGGCTCCCGTCGCATCCCATCCCATCCCATCCCATCCCATCCCGGACCGGGCGGTTTCGGGCATCCGCGCCTGGATCTGACGGTCGGTCATGCGAGAATGACACCACCCCATCTCGACCTCCGGCGCGTCCGCCGCCCGCCCGAGACCGTGCGTCTTCCGGAGCACCCCCGATGGCCGCCGACCGCGACCTGCTCTTCGGACTGCTCGCCCTGCAGAACGGCCTGATCGACCAGGTGCAGCTCGTCGCCGCCTTCCAGGCCTGGACCCGGGACCGGGCCAGGCCCCTGGCCGACCACCTGCTCGACCGCGGCGACCTCGACGCCGACCAGCGGTCGGTCGTCGCGGCCATGGCCACGCTCCACCTCAAGAAGCACGGCGGCGACGCCGGGGAGAGCCTGGCCGCCCTCCCCGCCGGCCGTTCCACCCGCGACCGCCTCAAGGCCCTGGACGACGCCGACCTCAACGAGACCCTTTCCCGGGCCGGCCCCGGCTCGACCGAGCCGGACGCCGACGCCGACGCCACCGTCACCGCCTCCTACGCCGTCGGGTCGACCACCGCCGACGGCCAGCGGTTCCGCGTCCTCCGGCCCCACGCCCGGGGCGGCCTCGGGGCGGTCTTCGTGGCCCTCGACGGCGAGCTGAACCGGGAGGTCGCGCTGAAGCAGATCCTCGACCAGCACGCCGACGACCCCGGCAGCCGACGCCGGTTCCTCGTCGAGGCCGAGATCACCGGCGGCCTGGAGCACCCCGGCATCGTCCCGGTCTACGGCCTGGGGGCCTACCGGGACGGCCGCCCCTACTACGCCATGCGATTCATCAGGGGAGACAGCCTCAAGCAGGCCATCATCCGGTTCCACGACGATCCCGCGTCGAAGGCCGACCCCGGCCGCCGATCGCTGGAGCTTCGCCACCTCCTGAGGCGGTTCACCGACGTCTGCAACGCGATCGAGTACGCCCATTCCCGGGGCGTGCTGCACCGGGACATCAAGCCCGGCAACGTCATCGTCGGCACGCACGGCGAGACCCTGGTCGTCGACTGGGGCCTGGCCCGGGCCCAGGGCCGATCGGCGGGGGCCGGGCTGGCCGAGGAGCGGACCCTCAGGCCCCCCTCGGCCGGCGACTCGTCGGAGACCGTGCCGGGCACGGCGCTGGGCACCCCCGCCTACATGAGCCCCGAGCAGGCCCGGGGCGACCTGGAGGCGCTGGGCCCCCGCTCCGACGTCTACAGCCTCGGGGCCACCCTCTACCACCTCATGACGGGGAAGGCGGCCTTCGAGGGGGACGCCGGCTCGGTGCTCCGCCGGGTCCGGCTCGGCGCGTTCCCGGCCCCCCGGGCGCTCGACCCCTCGATCGACCCGGCCCTGGAGGCGGTCTGCCTGAAGGCGATGGCGACGAGGCCGGAGGACCGTTACGCCAGCTGCCGGGAGCTGGCCGAGGACGTCGACCGCTGGGCGGCAGACGAGCCGGTGGCCTGCTACCGGGAGCCGTTCGCCCGCCGGGCCCGGCGTCGGGCGAAGCGGCACCGGACGGCGGTGATCGCCGCGGCGGTGGCCCTGGTGGCCGGGCTGGCCGGGCTGGGGGCCGTCGCCGCCGTGCAGGCGCGGGCCAACGGCGCGCTGGCCTCCAAGAACGTCGAGCTGACCCGGGCCAACGACCTCGTGACGGAGGCCAACGCCGAGCTGGAGCGGGCCAACGCCCGGGTCGAGGCCCGCTTCGAGCTGGCCCGGGAGGCGATCCGGGCCTTCCAGGACGGCGTCAACGAGGACGACATGCTCAAGGGCGCGGAGCTGAAGGGGCTCCGGGACAAGCTGCTCCGCTCGGCCGCCGGGTTCTACGAGAAGCTGGAGGCGCTGCTCCGGGGCCAGACCGACCGCGACTCCCGGGGGATCCTCGGGCGGTCCTACTTCGAGCTGGGAGAGCTGACCGAGGCCATCGGCATCCAGACCGAGGCCCTGGCCGTGCATCGCAAGGCCCTGGCGATCCGCCGCGGGCTGGCCTCCGATGCCGAGGCCGACGCCGAGGCGACGCTCGACCTGGCCCGCAGCCTCAACGCCACCGGGAGGCTGGCCCACGCGACGGGGGACAGCGCCGGGGCCCTCTCGGCGTTCGCGGAGGCCCGGGCGCTGCTCGGGACGCCGGCCGACGGCCCGAGTGCGTCCGACGAGGCCCTGGAAGTCCTGGGCGCCACCCGTCACGGGACGGCCGACGTCCTCTCGGCCACGGGCGAGCTGGCCGAGGCCTCGGCCGAATACCGCGAGGCGCTGGCGATCCGGCGGAGGCTGGTCGAGGCCGACCCCGCCGCCACCGACGGCCAGGACCGCCTGGCGGGGAGCCTCCTGGGCTTCGGCCATCTCCGAGGGAGCGTCGGGGAGTCCGCCGAGGCCATGGAGTCGTACCGCGAGGCGATGGCGATCTGGGGGACGCTGGCGGACGACCACCCCGCCGACACCGGGTTCCGCAGCCGACTCGCGATCGGCCACACTCAGATCGGCTTCCACCTCGCCCGGCGCGGCCAGGAGGGCGACGCCCTGGCGTCCTTCCGCGAGGCGTCGGCGATCCTCCGCTCGCTCGCCGACGAGAACCCCGCCGTCACCGACTTCCGGGATCGGCTCGCCGACGCCCTCAACAGCATCGGCACGATGCTGGAGCGGGCCGGGGAGACGGACGAGGCGCAGGGCCCCTACCTCGAGATGCTGGGACTCCGTCGCACGCTGGTCGACGAGAACCCCGCCGTCGTCAAGTTCCGCAACAGCCTAGCGGTCAACCACCTGAACCTCGGATGGTTGGCGGCGAGGACCGGGCAGCCGGGCCGGGCGAAGGAGTCGTACCGCGAGGCGCTGGCGATCCTCCGCCCGCTGGCCGAGGAGCACCCCGATCTCACCGATTCCCGGGAACTCCTGGCGGCCACCCTCATCAACGTGGGCATGCTGGGGGCCCAGCTCGGGACGCCGGCCGAGGCGTTGGCGTCGTACGAGGAGGCGCGGGAGATCCTCCTCGAACTGGTCGGGCGCAGCCCCCGGAGGACCGAGTTCCGGGACAGGCTGTCGTGGGTCTGCTACTCGATCGGCGAGCTGCTGGATCGGGCCGGGCGGCCGGCCGAGGCGCTGGAGGCGATCCGAGAATCGGCGGATCTCCGCCGCAGGCTCATCGAGGACAATCCCGACTTCGTCGACCTCCGGAGGCTCCAGGCCTACACCCTGGATCACCTCGGCTCGCTCCAGGCGAAGCTGGGCCGGCCGGCCGGGGAGCTGGAGGCGTACCGGGAGGCGGCGGCGGTCTGCCGGCGGCTGGCCGAGGACCACCCCGGCGACGACTCCTATCGGCGCGATCTCTCCTACGCCCATAACGTCCTGGGGAGGACCTTGACGCGCGACGGGGACCTCGCCGGGGCGATCGAAGAGCACCGCCGGGCGGTCGCGGTCCTGGAGCAGGTCACCCCGACCCCCGAGACCCTCTACCAGCTGGCCTGCGGCCGATCCCTCCTTGCCGGGGTCGCCGCCCGGCCCGGGTCGGGGATCCCGGGCCCCGAGGGGGAGGCCCTGGCCCGATCGGCCGTCTCGGACCTCCGGCGGGCGACCCGGTCCGGCGACCGGGGCCTCGACGATCTCCGGGGCGACGCCGCCCTCGACCCCCTCCGAGGCCGGGACGACTTCCGGGCCCTGCTCGCGGATCTCGCCTTCCCGGCCGAGCCCTTCGCCCGCTGAGGCTCGCCCGGGCTGGAAGCATGGCGGGCGATCGGCGAGAATCGGGGAGGAGACCAGGGCCGCAACCGGGGAGGTGCCCGATGGCGACGGCCGCCGCATCGACGTGGACCGCCGAGCAGTTCGGATCGAGGCCCGACCCGGGCCATCCCGAGGAACTCGTCCGGGGGAGGATCGTCCGGATGCCGCCGCCGAATCGACGCCACGGGCAGGTCTGCGGGCAGTCGTATTTCCTGATCCGTCAGCACGTCGACGAGCACGACCTCGGCCACGTCCTCAGCAACGACGCCGGCGTGATCACCGGGCGCGACCCCGACACGGTCCGGGGCGCCGACGTCGCCTTCTACTCGTATGCCCGGCTGCCGAGGGGGCCGCTGCCGCAGTCCTACGGCCCGGAGGTGCCCGAGCTGGTCGTCGAGGTCCGCTCCCCCGGCGACCGCTGGCCGGACCTGCTGGCCAAGGTCACGGAATACCTCAACGCCGGGGTCGTCGCGGTCGTCGTCCTCGACCCGGACGCCCGATCGGCCCAGGTCTACCGGGTCGACCAGCCCCCCCGGATCCTCGGGCCCGAGGAGGAGCTGACCGTCCCCGACCTGCTCGGCGACTTCCGCGTGGCCGTCCGCCGGTTCTTCGACTGACGCCGGCCGGGGGCCGGCGCCCCCCCCGGCTCGGCCGCCCCGAACGGCCCCGACGCCCCCGGGCGACCCCGCCGCGTTTTCGAGGTCCCGGGGCTCGATCGCCGATCGCCTCCCCCTTATACTGGGACGGCGTTGACGGCCGGACGGCCGGACGGCCCGACGGCGTGCCGCCCGGCGTCGGCCGATCGGCCCCCCGGCCCCGGCCCCGGCCGATCGGACTTCGCACCGCCCGCACCAGGTTGGCACCATGATCGGCCAGCGGCTCGGCTCCTTCCTGCTCGAATCGAAGATCGGCGCCGGGGCGATGGGGGAGGTCTTCAAGGCCTCCCAGGCGCTCAAGGACGGCCGGGCCCGCACGGCCGCCGTCAAGGTCGTCTCGGCCGACTTCCTGGAACGCGACCTGGCCCTGAAGCGGTTCCAGCGCGAGGCGGAGATCCTCGCCCAGCTCCGCCACCCGAACATCGTCCGCTACTACGCCCACGGCAAGTACCAGGGCACGTATTACTACGCGATGGAGTTCGTCGAGGGGGAGACCCTCGACGACCTGATCGAGCGCGAGGGCTTCCTGGGCTGGGAGCAGGTGGTCGAGTTCGGCATCCAGCTCTGCCAGGCGTTGCAGTACGCCCACGACCACCAGGTCGTGCACCGCGACCTGAAGCCGTCGAACATCATGATCACCCGGGACCACCGGATCAAGCTGACCGACTTCGGCATCGCCAAGGACCTGGACGCCACGGTCAACCTCACCCGGACCGGCCGGACCCTGGGCACCGCCGCCTACATGGCCCCGGAGCAGATCCGGGGCACCCCCGGCATCAGCCACAAGACCGACCTCTACGCCCTGGGCTGCCTGCTCTACCAGATGCTCGCCGGCAAGCCCCCCTTCGAGGGCAAGAGCGCCGTCGTCCTGATGCACTCCCACATGGCCGAGCCCCCCCCCCGGCCCAGCGGCAAGACCCCCGACGTGCCCCGGGCCCTGGACGACCTGGTCGTCCAGCTCATGGCCAAGGACCCCCCCGACCGCCCCTGGGACGCCTCCCAGGTCGCCCACCTGCTGGAAGACCTTCGCGCCCAGGCCGGCCGGGGGGACCGCGTCCCCATGGCCTTCGACAAGGGCCGCAAGCAGGTGGCCGACGCCGGGGGCGTCGTCCTCGCCCCCTCCAACGGCGACTTCGGCCCGATCCACCCCTCCCGGGGCGGCGCCACCGGCACCCGCCTGCGCAAGCCCCCCTCCTCGAAGGCCCGCGTGGCCGAGCGGGACACCGCCGAGCGCCGACGCCGGGCCCTCGAGACCGCCGGGCTGGGCACCGCCCTGGTCGGCCTGGTCGCCCTGGCCGCCTACCTGCTCTGGCCGCCGAGCCTGGAGGCCCTCCACGCCCGGGCCGAGCCCCTGATGAAGTCCGACAGCCGGGCCGACTGGAAGATCGCCCTGGACCGCTACGTCGAGCCCATCGAGCGCCGGTTCCCCGACCATCCCTACGGCGACCAGTTCGCCGAACTCCGGGAGCGGATCGCCCTGGACGAGGCCCGGGGGCGGGCCGTCCAGCTGGAGAGCCCCACCAACCTCGGCCGACCCCGGCCCGACCGGCCGGTCGAGGCCCTGTACAAGACCACGATCTCGGAGATCACCCCCTTCGTCACCCTCGGCCAGAACGCCCTGGTCGCCGAGAAGTGGTCGCTCTTCGTCGCCGCCCTCGAACGCCGGGACGACCCCGAGCAGCGCGGCTGGGTGATGCTCGGCCGGGAGAAGCGCGAGGAGTCGCTGGAGGCCCTCCGGGAGCAGAAGCTCACCGCCGCCAACCTCTTCCGACAGGCCATGATGGGCCTGCGAAGCGGCCTGCCCGAGGAGGCCGTCCGCACCCAGCTCCGCCAGCTCATCGCCTCCTACGCCACCCCCGCCCGGGGGGACGCCGAGTTCCTCCAGCTCATCTCCCAGGCCGACGCCGCCCTGGATCGCCTCAACTCCGGCGACCTCACCGCCCCCGACGATGACGCCGACGCCGGGTCGACCCGGCCCCGGGCCGAGCCGGACCCCGAGCCGGCACCGGCCCGAGGCTCCCCGGACGACGCCCCCGACGCCGCCCCGCCCGCCGACCCGGCCGAGGGCGAGGGGGACCCGGAAGCCGGATCGGCACGCCCCTGACCGGCCCCGCCGCCGGCTGCCATAAAACTTCGATGAAGTGTCCGCCTCCCGGTCCAGGGTCGATTGACGGGCCGGGGGCCTCCCGGTACCATTCAACTCGCACATCGCGAGTAAGGGGAGCGCCGTCCGAGCCCTTCGGGCGCTCCGCCCCCGACCCATCCGGCCGACCACGGCCAAGAGGAATCAATGCCCCAGTCCCGCGTCCGCTTCATCGGCAGTCGCGAGCTGCACCGAGACCTGCCCAAGGTCCTCGAGAAGCTGGAAGACACCGACAGCCGATACGTCCTGACCATCCACAGCAAGCCCAAGGCCGTGATCATCGGCGCCGAGGCCTTCCTGGAACTGCTCCGGGGGCAGACCCCCTCCGACCGCCTGCTCGCCTTGCAGCTCGGCGCCCTCGTCCAGGGCCTCGGCAAGGGGGACGGCGAGCCCGCCGACGAGCCCGATAGCTCCGGCGAGGTCCCGGCCATCCGAGTCCCCGCCTCCGAGCCCGATGGCGAGCTGGTCCCCGTCTGAGCCGGGCCCCTCCCACGGCCGTTGCCGTCTCCCGGGCGCGGCGGATGCCGCGCCCCCGGTCGCCGTCTCCCCCGACCAACGGGCGGCCGGCGCCCTCGTGGCCAGGATCCCCGAGCCCGGCGGCCCGCTCCCGGCTGGGCCGGGGCGGGTTGGCGAAGTATGCTGGATGGAGGCAAGATCGCCCGCCGAAAAAAGGGGATCGGTAATGTCCGAGCTGATGGAGCAGGCGATCCAGAAGCCCCGACAGCTCCCCGAGCCCGAGCAGGAGGCACTCGCATCGATCATCCTCCAGGAGATCGAGCCCGAGCGGCACTGGGATGAGTTGTTCGACCGGCCGGAATCGGCCGAGCTCCTCGCTCGCCTGGCCGATCGGGCGCTGGACGGGGCGAAGCAGGGGCGGGCCCGGCCGCTCGACCCCGAAGGACGATGAACTCGTTCCTCCTGCCGGAATTCCTGGCCCTTTACCGGCCATTGCCCGGGAAGGTTCGGCGCAGGCCCGTCACGCCGATGCCCTCTTCCGGCAAGATCCGCATCACCCGAGCCTTCGTTTTCGCCGAGTTCATCCCGTCCGCCCGAGTCTTCTCGGCCCGCGTCGGCTGCATTCTCGGGCGGTGGGCGTGCGAGAAGGCGATGACGTCTCCTGGTTCTGGATCGGCTCGCACGCCGAGTCTGATCGTCCCTTGAACCAGCATTGATGGCCAAACCCGTCATCGTGTCGCGTTCCGCCCATCTCGCCGGTCGAGTTCCCACATCGGGCCGGACCGGACCGGGTGGAGAAGGGGGATGCTCATGCGTCCGATCGCCCTGCTCCGACTGGGCCTCCTCGGCCTGGCGGCGGGGCTCTCCGGGTGTGGATCCGACCCGGAGGTCGACCCCGACCAGGTCCGCCGGGTGACGCTCTACGCCCTCGATCCCGTCCCGGCCCCGCCGGCCGACGGGGATCCTTCGCTTGCCTCCTTCCGCGGTTATCCCGTCCTGGGGCTCGTCCACGTCGAGCAGGCCGACCGCGCCTCGGTGCTGATCGACGCCTTCAACAACGGGGTCGCCCGGGGGGGGACGGTGGTCGATTGCTTCTGGCCCCGCCACGGCCTCCAGGTCGAGCGGATCGGGGGCGAGGTGGTCGACTACGTCATCTGCTTCGAGTGCCTCCAGTTCGTCTCCCATCGCGGCGAGTCCTCCGCGTCCGGCACCACCGATCGCTCCCCCCAGCCCGTCTTCGACGCCTTGCTCCGCTCGGCCGGGGTGCCCCTCGCCCCCCCGTCCGGGCCGGGATGAGGCGATCCCCCCCTCCCCGGCCTTCGTCCCACCCCGCCGGATCCCTCCCCGATCCCCCCTCCGTCACGTTCCCTCCCCCCGGCCCCGAACAACCCCGAACTCGGCCTCGCGCCCCGGCCGATACCAGCTAGGATTGACTGGACGGGCGTGCTTCGGCACGTCCGTGCGCCTGGCCGCCCCGGGGGGGATCCGGTACACTGTTGATGTGTTCGCCGGTACAGCAGTGCCGGCCCGGGGGATGCCGGCAGGAGGCCGCCGCATCCCCGCCGGATCGCGTCGGGATGCCCCCCGCCCCGGACCGTCCGTGCGCCCGCCCCGCCTTCCCGACCGAGGCCGCGACCGCCGGCCTGTCGCCGAGCCGACCGAGGTGAGCGAGATGCCCAGCGCCCCGCCCTTCGTCCACCTGCACTGCCACAGCCACTACAGCCTGCTCGACGGCGGCTCCCGGCTGCCCGAGCTGACGAGGCGGGCCAAGGCGCTGGGCATGGAGGCGCTCGCGCTCACCGACCACGGCAACATGTACGGCGCCGTCGAGTTCCTCCGCGAGTCGAAGGCCGCCGGCATCAAGCCGATCGTCGGCATGGAGGCCTACGTCGCCCCCCGGCACCGCACCGACAAGGGCGCCGGCGGCGTCCTCAACAAGAAGAACTATTTCCACCTGACGCTGCTCGCCCGCACCGGCGAGGGGTTCCGCAACCTCATGCGGCTCTCCTCGGCCGCCTTCCTGGAGGGCTACTACTACAAGCCCCGGATCGACCACGAGATCCTGGAACGCCACGCCGAGGGCCTGGTCTGCCTCACCGGCTGCGTCTCCTCCGAGTACTCCGACTTCATCCTCAACGACCGCACCGAGCAGGCCGAGAAGCTCCTCTCCTGGTATCAACGCATCTTCGGGCCCGAGCACGTCTTCGTCGAGATCCAGAACAACGGCTACCACGTCCAGGCCGAGCACCTGGAGCGCTCCCTCGACTTCGCCCGGCGCCGGGGCCTCCCCCTGGTCGCCACCAGCGACGCCCACTACCTGACGAAAGAGGACGCCGAGTCGCACGACGTGCTGCTCTGCGTCTCCTCCGGCAAGACCTTCGACGACCCGACCCGCCTGAAGTTCGACACCCAGGAATACTTCGTCCGCTCCCCGGAGGAGATGAGCGCCGCCATGCCGGGCCTGGACGAGGCCCTGAAGCAGACCCAGGCGATCGCCGAGTCGGTCGAGCCCAACTACGAGAGCTTCGGCCTCGGCACGCGCTGCTTCCCCGCCTTCGACCCCCCGCCGAGCAAGACCCCCGACAGCTACCTCCGGGAACTCTGCGAGGAGGGCCTCCGCGAGCGCTACGGCGACCCCATCCCCCCCGAGGCGAAGCAACGGCTCGACCACGAGCTGGGCATCATCGCCCGGATGGGCTTCTCCGCCTACTTCCTCATCGTCTGGGACTTCGTCCGCTACGCCCACGAGCAGGGGATCCCCACCACGGCGAGGGGCTCGGCCTGCGGCGCGCTGGTCGCCTACGCGCTCAAGCTCAGCCACGTCGACCCGTTGACGTATGACCTCCTCTTCGAGCGGTTCCTCGACCCGAACCGCTCCGAGGCGCCCGACATCGACATCGACCTCTGCCAGGACCGCCGCTACGAGGTCATCGAGTACGTCCGCAAGAAGTACGGCGAGGAGAACGTCGCCCAGATCGGCACCTTCGGCACGCTCAAGGCCAAGGCGGCGATGACCGACGTCGGCCGCGCCCTGGGCATCCCGCTGGCGAAGGTCGAGGCGGTCAAGAAGCTCGTCCCCAACGTCCTGAACATCACCCTCGACGAGGCGATCCGGAAGGAGCCGGCGCTGAAGGCCGAGGCCGAGCGCGACCCCGACATCTTCAGGATGCTCGAATTCTCCCGGAGGCTGGAGGGGACCGTCCGCAACGTCGGCACCCACGCCGCCGGCGTCGTCATCGCCGACCGCCCCCTGCGCGACCTCTGCCCCCTGCAGAAGATCCCCAACAAGGACAAGAGCAAGGAGGTGGTGTCCACCCAGTGGGACATGGGGGACGTGGAGAAGGCGGGCCTGCTCAAGGTCGACTTCCTCGGCCTCCGCAACCTGACCAGCCTCTCCGCCGCCATCTCGATGATCCGGGAGCGGTATCCCGAACGCCCCCTCGACCTCAACGCCCTGCCCCTGGACGACCCCGACACCTTCGCCCTGCTCCAGCGCGGCGAGACCAAGGGCGTCTTCCAGCTCGAATCGGCCGGCATCCGCGACCTGCTCATCAAGATGAAGCCGGACCGCTTCGCCGACATCATCGCCACCAACGCCCTCTACCGCCCGGGCCCGCTCAACGGCGGCATGGTCGACAGCTACGTCAACCGCAAGCACGGCCGGGAGCCCGCCGACTACCCGCACCCGGTGATGAAGGACGTCCTGGAAGAGACCTACGGGATCATGGTCTACCAGGAACAGGTGATGCGGATCCTCAACCGCCTGGGCGGGATCGAGCTCAGCAAGGCCTACGCGACGATCAAGGCCATCTCCAAGAAGAAGACGGACGTGATCGCCGCCGGGCGCGAGGCCTTCCTCAACGGCGCCGTCGAGCGGGGGCTGGACAAGGCGAAGGCCAAGGAGATCTTCGACCTCATCGAGTTCTTCGGCGGCTACGGCTTCAACAAGAGCCACTCGACCGCCTATGCGCTGGTGGCGTACCAGACCGCCTACCTCAAGTCGCACTACCCGACCGAGTACATGGCGGCGGTGCTCAGCTCCGAGATGGACGGCTCGGAGCGCGAGAAGTTCTTCGTCGAGCACATCGACGACTGCCGGCGCATGGGCCTCGCCGTCCTGCCGCCGAACATCAACGAGGGGCACGTCTCCTTCCGCCCCAGCCCCGACCACGACCACACGATCCTCTTCGGCCTCGGCGCCCTCAAGGGCGTCGGCTACAAGGCGATCGAGTCGATCATCGACGCCCGGGAGTCCGGCGGCCCCTTCACCAGCCTCGACGACTTCTGCGAGCGGGTCCCCCCGCGGGAAGTCGGCCAGGGAGTGATCGAGGTCCTCATCAAGGCCGGGGCCTTCGACTGCCTCGGCGCCCGCCGCAGCCAGCTGCTCGCCGTCCTCCCCCGGGCCGTCCAGGGCGGCCAGGCCCGCCAGGAGGACCGCAAGCGGGGACAGGCCAGCCTCTTCGACGCCTTCGACGCCGCCGTCGCCGTCGCCGAGCCCGAGACGATCGTCACCACCCTGCCGGACGTCCCCGAGCTCTCCGACGCCGAGCGCCTCGCCGAGGAGAAGAAGGTGCTGGGCTTTTATATGTCCAGCCACCCCCTCACCCGGCACCAGGGGCTCATCGAGGCCTTCCGGACCCACACTGTCGACCAGCTCGCCGAGCTGCCCGACAAGGTCGAGGTCGTCCTCGGCGGCATCCTCGCCGGGGTCAAGATCAAGAACGTGCAGAGGTCCCGATCCGGCCTCACCCGCATGGCCAAGCTCTCGATCGAGGACCTCACCGGCTCCACCCCGGCCATGCTCTGGCCCGAGGAGTTCGCCAAGGCGCAGGACCTCGTCCGGGACGACCTGATCTGCTTCGTCCGCGGCCAGCTCTCCCGGCAGCGGGAGCCGGCCGAGCTGATCGTCAGCCGGATCATCCCCATCGAGCGCGCCGCCGGCGAGCTCTGCCGGGGCCTGGTCGTCCGCCTCACCAAGGGGGCCCACGGCGAGGCCGAGCTGGACCGCCTCGGCCGGGTCCTCGGCCAGTACCAGGGGAACCTCGACGTCTACTTCGAGGTCTTCGGCCTGGCCGAGGCCCACCGCGCCGTCTTCCGGGCCGGCGCCTCCTGGCGGGTCCGCCACGACGACGCCCTGATCGCCTCGCTGGAGTCCGCCCTCGGCCCCGGCACCATCCGCCTGCTCGGCCACCGGGGCGTCGCCGCCCCCCCCTCCTCCTGCTGACCGGCCTCCCACTCCCCGGCCCCGGCCATCAGGGCCGTCCCCCGGGGACGGGTCCCGGCCCTCGGCCCTCCCCCGCCCGGCCGGGCCCGCTTCACGAAACTTTCCCGGAATCTTCCCCGACTCCCGGGGGCGACCGGGGGCCGCCTTGCCCGAGAATCGGACCCGACGGCCGGGCCGGGGGCCTCGACGTCGGGCGGATCGCCGGGGGCATCCCCGCCCGCCCGACCCTCGTCCCCTGGCCCGGCGAGCCGCCCTCGGACGCGGCCCGTCCCGGTCCACCGCCCCCCCAGGTCACGAACGAAGGTCCCCACCCCGATGGTCAAGCGATCGCGTCGCCCCGCCTTCACCCTGATCGAGCTGCTGGTGGTCATCGCCATCATCGGCGTGCTGATCGCCCTGCTGCTGCCCGCCGTGCAGAGCGCCCGGGAGGCCGCCCGCCGCGCCCAGTGCACCAACAACCTGAAGCAGATCGGCCTGGCCCTGCACAACTACGAGAGCTCCAACGGCGCCTTCCCGCCCGCCGGCCAGGGGACCAATTTCAGCGTCAGCCCGCCGAGCACCATCTTCGTCGACGGCGAGTGGGGCGTCCTCGCCCGCATCCTGCCGGGGCTGGAGCAGCAGCAGGTCTTCAACGCCCTGAACTTCGACCTGCCCTACGCCGACATCAACGGCGCCAACCTCACCGGCTGCGGCGCGGTCATCGGCGCCTACCTCTGCCCCTCCAGCGTCCGGGAGAGCGGCGACGCCCGGGACGAGCTCGACCCCGCGTTCACCGCCTACCCCCAGCCCCACGGCTACGGCGTGCAGGACTACGGCGCCCCCTGCTACACCGACATCGACGCCCAGGGCGACCGGGGCGAGGCCGGTTCCACCCCCGCCACCCCCTTCCGCAACAACTTCGACCGCGCCGACGGCCTGCTGCACCATTACAAGACGGCCATCGCCGAGGTCCGGGACGGCCTCTCCAACACGATGATGATCGCCGAGGACGCCGGCCGGGACGCCACCTTCATCGCCAACGCCAAGACCGTCAACAACACCATCACCCGCCCGGCCGAACTGAACTACGACCTCGACGCCGCCCGACGCTTCTGGCGGTGGGCCGAGCCCGACGGCGCCTTCGGCGTCTCCGGCCAGATCAACAACCCCTTCCGCCCGGCCAACGAGACGGTCGCCTACCAGAGCCTGGCCAACGCCCGGGCCCGCAACAACAACGCCTTCAACAACGACGAGATCGCCTCGTTCCACCCCGGCGGGGCCAACGTCCTGCTCGGCGACGGCTCGGTGAAGTTCCTCAAGGAGACGACCAGCGTCGTCGTCCTCCGGTCGCTCGTCACCCCCAAGGGCGGCGAGGTCGTCTCGGCCGACCAGTACTGATCGCCCGATCGGTCGCCCGATCGGGCGCCCGCTCGACCGCCCGGCCGTCGTCCCGCCCCCTCGGCCGGTCGACGACCCCGGGACGGTGCCCCGGGCCCGGCGTCGGCCCCCCGATGCCGGGCCCGGCCCCTACCTTCGAGCATCGCCCCGGCCCCGGCCGCCGGCGAAGGTTCCCCCCCACCCTCGGACCACCCCCATGCTCCCCATCGCTACCCGACCGCGGCGCCTCGCCGTCGCCCTCGCGGCCGCCCTGCTGATGGCCGGCTGCACCGGCGTCACGCCCCCGGGTGCCGCCAACTTCTCCACCGTCCCGGCCAAGGGCCAGGTCACCAAGGGGGGCCAGCCCGTGGCCTCCGGCATCCTCGTCTTCGTCCCCGTCCTCGACGGCGGCAGCGACCAGCAGGCCACCAGCGCCGTCCAGTCGGGCAGCTTCGCCCTCGTCTCCGGGGGCGACAAGGACGGCGCCATGCCCGGCTCGTACCGCGTCGAGCTGCAGAACGACCTCGGCGAGCCGGTCCCCGGCGCCGAGAAGGTCGAGGTCCAGATCCCCGAGGGCGGATCCGAGGGCCTCACCGTCGCCTTCTGACCCCGAACCCGACCCGATCGCCCGGGATCCGAGCACACCGGGAAGGCCCCGAGTTGCCCGGCCGGCCGATCCGGCGACGTCGTCCCCCCGGCCCCCTCGGCTCGACGGGTGCCCCGGCCCGACCGGCCCCGGGGCCCTATTTCACGTTCCAACCGCCGACCAGCATGATCCCGATGATGTAGAGGAGCGGCCCCAGGGCGATCGAGACCCCCTGGAACGACAGCTCGGCGCCGCTCAAGGCGAGCACGACCCTCGACCCGGTCCGTCGCCAGGTCCGGGAGGCGACCACGGCCGAGAGGAACATCAGGAGCCGGCCCGCCGAGACGCCGAGGTTGCCCCTCCAGAAGATCGGGAACACCAGGAAGCCGACGGAGCAGGCGAAGCCGGCCCCCAGCAGGGCGTACGAGAGCCTCGGCGATTCGAGCTGGAGTCTCATCTGAGTGTTCCTCCGAGTGTTCCCCGTTCGCCCCGGCCGCCCGACGCCGGGGCCCGGCGGATCCGAACGCCAACAGGCCGAGACGAGCCGATCGGGGGCCGCCGTCCCGGTCCGGCCGTCCCGGGGCCGACGCCGGCCCGATGCGATCGACCCCGGACCGGGGGCACTCCCTCCGGGACTCCCGGCGCCCGCGATCGGTGGGCCGGACACTCCCTTCATGGGGACTCGTGCCCGAGGAGTGCCAGCGCCGAGGGGATTTCCGGGCGCCCCCGGCGAGGCGGACCGCCCGCCATCGCCCCCGGCCCGCCGGGAACCCCGGGCCCCGGCCCGCCCTCCGAGGCTGACGGGCCCGGCCCACCCGACTTCATATCACGGGCCCGAGCCCCCTGATAGACTGGGCGGCCCCCCGACCGGATCCCCGCAATGGGCCGCCCTCCCCCGCGAAGTACGGGGGCGGCCCGCGATCCCCGCGGCGCCGACGGGCGGGAGGGGCGAGGGAGGTCGACCGTGGGCCATCGGGATTCCGGGGACGAGACGGGGCGAGCGAGGCCGACCGCCGGGGGGATTCTCGTCGCCTCCCTGGCCCTGCTCCTGGCGGCGGGCCCCCGGGACGCGGAGGCCCTCCAGGCCCCGGCCGGGCTGTTCGTGGTGGGGGCCGACGGGACCGGCCTGAGGGCCGTCGCGTCCCCCGGCGCCGGGCCGGACGACTTCCGCCGGGCCGCCCACCCGAGCTGGTCCCCCGACGGCCGGAAGCTCGCCTTCACCGCCTTCGACGCCACCGGCCGACGCCCCGAGATCCGCGTCGTCCCCGCCTCCGGGGGCGCCTCCCGGGCGGTCGCCGAGGGGGTCGCGCCGAGCTGGTCGCACGACGGATCGACGCTCGCCTTCATGATCAGCGGCAAGCCCGGGATCGCCACCGACTGGTCCCGACCCGGCCGCAACGACGAGCGGATCGCCGTGCTCCGCCTCCCCGAACCCGACCCGCAGGCCGATCCCGATGCCGACGCCGGGCCGCGACCCGGGCCGGTCGAGGTCGTCGCCTCGGGCCTCTGGCCGCGCTGGTCGCCGGTCGACGGCCGCCTCGCCTTCGCCGGCCGCCGGGGGGCCTCCTGGGACGTCTACGTCCGGTCGGCCGACGGCCTGGCGCAGATCCGACTGACCGACGACCCGGCGATGGACACCGAGCCGCTCTGGACGCCCGACGGCCGGGAGGTCGCCTTCCTCTCCAACCGGGGGGTCCGCTGGGACCTCTACCGGATCCCGGCCGACGGCCTCGGCGCCGTCCGCCGCCTGACCAACCACCCCCGACGCGAGGACACCGCCGCGCTCAGCCCCGACGCCTCCCGGGTCGCCTTCACCGACGACCTCGGCCGCCCCGGCAGCCGGATCCTGCTGCTCGACCTCGCCTCCGAGGTCGCCCGCCCCCTGCTGCCCGACCCCTTCGAGGACCGGGAGCCCTGCTGGTCCCCCGACGGCCGCTTCATCGCCTTCGCCAGCCGACGGCCCGGCCCCGGGTGAACCAACGGCCACACGTCATCGCCACGGCCACACCTCATCGCCCCCGCCCCGGCACCCCGAGCCCCGCAATCCCCTCCCCCGACGGCTGGCCCTCGGGGGTCGTCACCCGGACGTCGCGGACATGGGCCTCCACCCCGTCCCGGCCGCCGGGCGCCCGCCGTCCCCGCGCGACGCCCGGCTCGCGGGCGTCGACGACCTCCCGGCCGTCGAAGATGACGACGACGTGCTCGCCCCCGAGGCCGCCCTCCCCATCGGCCGAGGCACCGGCGGGCGGTCGATCCCGGGTGTCCCCGGCCCCGACGGTGCTGGGCCGAATCGGGGCACCGGGGGGTCGAGGGGTGCGTGGGGGTGGGCACTCCATGAGGTGCCCGCGACGCCCCGCGGCATGCCGTCGCCGGTCCGCCTGAGCGGCGGGGCGGCGATCACCCTCCGGCCGCCGCATCCAGGCGACATGCCATCTGGACGAGTCGGATGCCCCGGGCGGCCAGGTCGCGCTGGGCGGCGCCGGCGGCCTCGTCGTCCCGGACCCGCCGCAGCAGCGACACGCCCTCGTCGAGGCGGGCCGCGTCCCCGCCGCTCGTGCCGTAACTCATGGCGCAAGTCATCGAGCCAAGCATCAGCATATCCATGCCGGTCGTGACCCCGCACCAAGAATCCGAACGACGACGGCGACCCTCCCGGCGGGGTCCGGATCAGCCGTCGTGCCGGGGCGGATCGGGCTCGTCCGCCGATTCGAGGCGGTAGAGGGCTTGCTGGGCCTCGCGGTCGAAGGGGTCGCGTTCGAGCCGGAGCCGGTACCAGGTGCGGGCCTCGGCGAGCCGGCCCAGCTCCTCGGCCGCCCGGCCGAGCTTCAGGGGAAGCTCCGGGTCGGCCTGGCCGTCGGGGGTGGCGGCGAATTGCAGGAGGGTCGAGAAATCCTCGTACGTGCGGGCCATCTCCTGGTAGGGCCGGGCCCGCTCCAGGTCCCCGGCGAGGGTGTAGGCGCGGGCCAGGCCGAAGATCGTCTCGCGGTGGTCCGGCTCCAGGGCCTCGGCGGCCCGGAAGTGTCGGAGGGCGGCCTCCGCGTCCCGGCGACGCAGGGCGAGCGTGCCCCGGAGCCGGGCCATCCCGGCGTGGTCCTCCGGCGCGTCGGCCAGCAATCGCTCGGCCTCCGGGATGTCGCCGCGCTCGATGGCCAGGGCGGCCCGCCGCTCCCGCACCTCGGGGCTGTCGGCGGGCAAGGGGTCGAGGGCCTCCTCGGCCTCGTCGAGCCGCCCGAGGCCGGCGAGGGTGTCGGACAGGGCGAGCCGGCTCTTGTGGTCCTGCGGGTCGGCCGCGATGAACTTGCGGAGCGTCTCGGAGAGTTCGCTGCCCTCCCAGGCGGTGCTGCGGGACAGCCCCCAGAGGAAGGCGTCCTTGGAGCTCAGCGGCACGTGCGGCTCCAGCGCCCGGAACTGCTCGTCGATCTCCTCGCGGCGGAGCTGCATGCCGTAGATGTAGACCAGCTCCCGGCGGGCCTGGAACCGGTTCGGGTCGAGTTCGATGGCCTCCCGCAGGTACTCCTCGGCCCGACGGACCCTGCCCTCCCGCAGCTCGATCTGGCCGGCCAGCTTGCGCGCCTCGGGGGCCATCGGGTGGCCGTCCGGGATGCGGCAGAGCGCGGCGATGGACTCCTCGGGCCGATCATCCGCGAGGGCGATCTCGGCCCGGAGGACCCAGTCCTCGGCCGTCGGCGCCCGCAGCTCGGCGAGCCGTCCCATCGCCGCCTCGGCCTCGGCGATTCGCCCGGACCGCAGGGCGACCTCGGCCCGGCTCCGGACGGAGGACGGCCTCCCCCGCTCCCGGACGTGCCTCCACGCGGCGACGGCGACCAGGATCAGCAGCCCCCCGAGCAAGGCAGCCCCGGCCCACCGGGCCAGCGTCGGGGGGGCCTTCGAATCGGGCTGCGGCGTGGGACGGGTCTCGGGTGCCACCATGGTCGTTCCGGGAGGGTCGAGATACGTTCCGTCGGGGATCCGGGGGGCGCGGTGTCCGGGGGGTCAGGGGTCGGGATCGGCCCCGGGCTCCCGGACCTCGACGGTCGAGCCCGAGGGCACGCGGCCCAGCTCGGAGACCGCCCCGCTCGGCCATCGGACGACGACCGACTCGGCCTCCTGCGCCGCACCGAGGCCGACGATCATCCGGGGGTCGTGGGCCGAGAACATGCTGGTGCCCCCCTTGCGCTGGCGGTGGATGACCCGGCCACCGGCCTCGACCTCGACCTTCGCCCCGATGCCGTCCCGGTTGCTCCGGATGCCGACCAGCGACAGGCGGATCCAGCCGTTCTGCGCGGCGGTGGGCGTCCGGTTGAGGAGGATGGCGGGGGGGCCGTCCTTGTGGTTGACGACGATGTCCAGGGCCCCGTCGTCGTCCAGGTCGCCGAAGGCGACGCCCCGGCCCACGTGCGACGCGTCGAAGTACGGGCCCACGTCCCGGGTGGAGACCTGGAACCGGCGGCCGGCGCCCGGGGAGTCGCCCAGCGGGACGTTGCGGTGCAGCATCGGGGGCTCGGCGTGCTCGGAGTCCGCCCGGTTGTCGTCGACGTGCCCGTTCGAGACGAAGGCGTCGGGCCAGCCGTCGTTGTCGAGGTCGACCAGGCCGCAGCCCCAGCCGACCCACGGCACGCTGTCGGCGGCCAGGCCGAACGAGGGGGTCTGGTCGTAGAAGAACCCCCGGCCGAGGTTCTGGTACAGGGTGTTGTACTCGCCGGCGAAGTTGGTCACGAACAGCTCCGGCAGGCCGTCGCCGTCGACGTCCTCTGCGTCGACCCCCATGCCCGACTGGTCGTTCCCCATGTCGTCGTAGGCGGCGCCGGAGGTCTCGGTGGCGTCGGTGAAGGTGCCGTCGCCATCGTTGAGGAAGAGGAAATTCGCGTTCATGTCGTTGGCGACATAGAGGTCGATCCGGCCGTCGCCGTTCAGGTCGGCCGTCACGACGCCGAATCCGTGGCCCTGGTGGCTCGACGCCCGCCCCAGGCCCACCGCCTCGGCGCACTCGGTGAAGGTGCCGTCGCCGTCGTTCCGGTAGAAGAGGTGCGGGACCGTGCGGATCTGGCGAGGGGTGCAGTAGAACCGGAGGTTCGCCTCGCGGTCGCCGCAGAATTCGTCGTCCTCGGGGTAGCTCCAGGATCCGTAGTTGGCGACGTAGAGGTCGAGGTCGCCGTCGTCGTCGTGGTCGAGGAACGCCCCGCCGGACGACCAGTTCGGGCTCCCCAGGCCGGCCTCCTCGGTGGCGTCGGCGAAGGTGCCGTCGCCGTTGTTGCGGTAGAAGGCGTTCGGGCCGTAGTTGCACAGCACGACGTCGGGGTCGCCGTCGCCGTCGGCGTCGCCGACGACGATCCCGTGACAGAACCCCGAGAAGCCCAGGCCCGAGGCGTCGGTGACGTCCTCGAAGCGGCCGTCGCCGAGGTTGCGGTAGAGCCGATTCCGGCCGACTACGGGGGCGTCGGGCAGGATGTACTCGTTCGAGGCGAAGTAGAGGTCCATCCGGCCGTCGCCGTCGTAGTCGAACACCGCCGCCCCGGAGCCGTTGGCCGTGGGGAAGTGCTTCTCCTCGGTCATCCCCGAGACGTGGACGAAGTCCACCCCGGACTCGGGGCCGACGTCGGTGAAGCGAAACGGAGAGGGCTCCTGCTCGGTCGCCCGGCTCGGCGGCCGGAACTCGACCCCCGCCATGCGGTCTCCCACCAGCCTGGGCTTCCCCGCGTCCCCCCCGGGGGAGGGGCGAGGGGCCCGGCTCGGGAGGGCCGACGCCCCCCCCGCGGGGCTTCCCGTCGCCGCGGAGGCCGGCGGTGCCTCGGCATCCCCGCAACCGGGCGGGGAGAGCGTCAACGCCAGGAGGACCAGCCACGGCGGCCGCCGATCGACGCGGGTCCCGACCGTCGCGGAGCGGAGCGAGGGGTGCATGGGTCGATCCTTCGTCGGACCGCCGTGGGGCTCCCGGGCCGTCCGATACATCCGATCATAGTCGTCGCGACGACCGGGAGGAACCGCGCCGATCCCCGGTGTCCGGGGACGACGAATGACGGGCATGCGATCCCCGAGGCGGGGGGACGGGACCCCGGCGGGGCGGGCGACCCCCGGCACTCGGGATCGATCCCAACGGACGAGGCCCGCAGGACGGTCGGGTCGACCATCCTGGGGGCCTCGGGGACGCGTCATGAAAGGGCCGAGCGGTAACCTCCCGGCCCCCCGGACGGCCTCAATACTGGTCGGCGCTGACGGTCTCGCCGTTGGCCTTGGTGCCCAGCGACCACCAGGTGCTCCAGGTGATCGTGTCCTTGATGAACCGGACGCTGCCGTCGGCCATCAGGACGTTGACCCCGCCGGGGTGGTTGCTCTGGGCGTTGGTGAAGACGGCGGCGTCCGGGCTGCAGCCGGCGCAGTCATCCCGGCAGGAGCCGAAGGCGAACTGCTTGGAGTTCGGCGGGACGAGGGTGTGGAAGATGGTCATGCCCGTCTCGCCCCACGCCCATCGCTCGCCCTGGTTCCCCTTGATGTCATTGGCGGGGGTGCCGGACTTGAGCTTGTCCACGCAGGCCTGGAGGTAGCCGGTGACGGTCGGCCCGGGGGGGGCGGTCCCCATGGGGACCATGCTCCACATGTCGGACTGGCGATTGACCTCGGGGATCTGCAACTGCGTGACGTTCACCACGGAGTGGGAGCGGGTCCGTTGCCCGGTGGGCCTGGCGATGAGCGACTCGGAGAACGCGACGGTGTTCGACGTGCCGTCGGTGATGTCCCGGATGCCGTAGCTGAAGTTCCGGCCGAAGACCCCCGTGAAGTCGACGTCGTGATACCGGTGGGTGGTCGTGCCGGCGCTGGCGTAGTAGCTGTTGGTGTAGTTGCGCCCCGCGTTGCCGTCGGACGGGCAGAGGAACCCGGCGAGCCGCGTGTTGACGACCGTATCGTTCGTCCGGTGGGCCGGGTCGGGCCCCATCGCCGTGAGCGAGAAGTTCGCGGCGGAGAACAGCGGTTGCTGCTCCAGGTAGGGCAGCAGCATCGCCTGGGCGCTCCAGTCCCCCCACCACTGCCAGTTGGGGGGGCCGGCGGGCGTCGGGGCCCGCGAGGATCCCATCGGGAAGACCTCGTTGGTGCTATGGTAATTGTGCAGCGCCAACCCGATCTGCTTCAGGTTGTTCGTGCACTGGGACCGCCGGGCGGCCTCCCGGGCTGCCTGGACGGCCGGCAATAAGAGGGCGATGAGCACGCCGATGATGGCGATCACCACCAACAATTCAATCAGCGTGAAGCCGCGACGCTTCGAAGAACTCATGGGTCATTGGTCCGGTGGATTCGTGATGGATGGGACAAGGGATGAATCGGGGGGGACGAGGATCCCCCCCGAACGGCCGTTAACGTCCCCGCTGCTGCGTGGGGGCGTACATGTTGGGATTCTGCTCGATTTGGTTTGACATGGCCGCGCGCGACGACTCCACTTCCTCCGTCGGCGTCACAAGCTCCCCGTCCGTCTGGTTCGAGTTGCCGCAGCCCGACCCGATCAGCAGCGCGCTGGAAATCATCGCAGCGGCGAGGACCGCCGGCTTGCATCGTTGAGCGTTCAAGCGTCTTTCTCCGGCGTGACGACCCTGCTGGCGGAATCACCTGAGTAACGGGAAAATCAGGTTGTCCGCCCCTCGATCTCGAGAAATGATCCCGTCTATCATAGACATTCACGCCCCCATCGTACAGAGGCTGCCCCTCGAATTTTCCCGGTCGTTTCGCGTTCGGGGGATTCGAGCCCCCGCACCGGCCCCCTCCCGCCTCCCCGGTTGTGTGGACACGAGTAGGTGAAGCTGGACGAATCGGAAACGCTCGCCCGCACCGCGGGAGGCCACCCGCGGACGCCGCACCGAAGGCCCTGGCCGGCCACCCGGGAGAAGCGCCGCCGGTCCCGGGCCCGCCGCACGACCCGGCCGCCGACCCGTCCGACGCGGTGCTCGACCCGGAGGGCAGCGCCTTCGGCCGCGACCGGCCGATCCGCCGCCGGCAGGCGACGGCCGCCCCGCCGCACCCGGGCAAGGGCTGGGACCGGCGGGCCGCGGCGAGGGCCCGGGGGCTACTTCTTCGGGAACGAGAGCCGACCCTCCCCCTCCCACCGGTAGGCGGCCGGGTCGGTCGAGCCGAGCACGAACGGATCAGAGTAGGCGTACATGATCCAGCTCCCGGTCACGCCGCGGAACTTCCCCGTGCTCGCCCCCGGCTGGACCACGAACTCGGCGACCCACGCCGCCTCGACGATCAGGTCGCCGCCGGCCGTCACGCCGAGGATGTCCAGCGTGAAGGTCCCCACCTCCTCCGCGCCGAACTCCGGGCGGCCGTAGTAGGTGACCAGCAGGTCGCCGTTGGCCCCCTCGAACACGAACGGGGACCCCCCGCCGAATTCCCCGGTGATGACGCCGTCCTCCAGGTCGACGACCGCGGTGTCGGTCACCACGGTCCCCTCGCCGTGATGCCGGCCGAGGTGGGTCGCCTGGCCGTCGATCCAGTGCGGCCCGGCGCCCTGGCCGGGCAGCGGCAGGCCCATCGGGGCGATCCCCTCCCCGCTGATCTTGAACGGCTTCGACACGGAGCCGCCCCCCGCCCACGCCGGGCCCGCCACCACCACCAGCGCGAGCACCCCCCCCATCGGGGCCGTCCATCGACACGTCCGAATCATCGCATCCACTCCGGGAATCGAGACAAACCGAGCAGACCACGGCAAGGCAGGACCGCGCGGCGCCGCGCCGACCGCCCCCGCCGCCGGCCGGTCCGACCGCCGAGCCGGGAGCAACGATCGGACGGACGCCGAACCCCCGCCCAGGGGGGCGCGACCACCAGGACCGGCGAGGGGAACAACGCAATGAAACGATCGGCGACCACGCCGAATCAAGACAACCCGGGAGACCCCCTTCAGCGGGGCCTCCCCGACCCCCACCCCCTCCCCAGGCCGGACCGGCGACGCAGTTCTAGCCCCGGGCACCCCGGCACGCAAGCAAAATCCAGCAATCCAGGGACAAACGAATCATCCCGAATGTCCCCGCCCCTGCCGCTGCCGGCTCGACCCCAACCCCTGCCCGAGCCGGTACGCGGACCTCTGCATCCCTCGTCCGCCCTGGTGCCCCTGGCTCTGCCAGTGCCGAGCGGGCGTGGAGCACTGGCGGAGCCTGGGGCACCCAGATCGAGACTCCTCGCCAGTGCCATCCCGCCGGAGGCGGGTGAGAAGTCGATACCCCGGGCATTGGCCCCGCTCACTTGACTTGAATCTCGCCGAGAAACGACTCGGTCGCGTCTCGATGCTCGGCAAAATCGGCTTCCTCACAGACGAGGAAGAGCGTGACGCAGCCATCGGAGGTTTGCAGGAAGTAGTGAATTTCGCTCCGCGGAGGGCGCGTGTTCGGGTTGCGGAACTCGAGGACTAGCCAATCCCGATCCGAGACTGTCCCCCTGCGTTCGCGCACGAGTTCAGCGGGATCACCCCTGAATTGCTGGGCAAAGAGCAATTCCCGCCGGTGGTCGACCTCGGTCTTCTGTTCGGGACCGCTCGTCACGGTGATCTGGATCCACTCGGGCTTCTCGATCGCCCAGGTCATGGATTGATACGCGCCCGGCTCAGGTCGACGGAGAGGCGAGAGAGGCTTCCAAACAGCCATGTCGAAACCGACGCGAACATCCGGCCCGGCCGTCAACTCGATCGAGTCTGCCGGGGTGAGGAGGGCACTGGGCTGGAACAGCGAGGCGATCATGAAGACCGTCGCACCAAGATTCGCTGGCATGACACCCCCATTCGGCTCCCCGCCGCCTAACGCCCAAGCTCAGCGGACCGGCCCTCCGAGGGAAAGCCTACGCATGAGAGGGAGCCGCCGCGGCGGGCCGGGTCCGCTGCGGCGCGAGGTTAGACGGCTCGGCCGATGCTTGCGCATTCCCACGCAGACGTCGGCATGCCACCCCGCCGCCGAGCAGGGCGATGCCGAGCAGGACGTTGACCAGCGAGGCGGGCTCGGGGATCACCGCCGTCGCGAGCTGCTGGAGCTGGAAGCCGTTCAGGTCCGCCTCGGATCCATCCCCGCTGGAGGCGGTGATCGTGATCATCCCCGTCGCGTCGGCCCGGGTGGTGAAGTCGGCGTAGTTGTCGCCCTGGGCGAGGACCGGGATGCCGGACGGCACCACGACCTGACTGTCCCCGTTCGCGGTGAAGGTGGCGCCGCGGTCGGGAAGATTCGCGACGGAGTACAGGATGAGCCGATACGTGCCGCCCGGCGTCAGGCCGCTGAACGTGACGATGCCCGCGAAGCCGAGATCATTGCCGGGGGCGATGAGGTAGTCGCGCAGGAGGGCATCGTACGGGGTGCCCGCGAAGATGGCGCTCCCCGCGGCGTCGGAGGCGGGATCGAAATCCCGGTAGCTCAGCGTCACGCCCGTGTCCGCGTTCGCCGAGTCGACCAGCAGCATGTCGCCGGTGTGGGACGTGCCGACGATCCCGTTCCAGACGTCTCCCGACGCCCCCAGCACGCCGGCCCCGCTGTACGTCGGGCTGTCTTGAGCGTTGAAATCGACGTTGATCAGCCATTCGGCCCGGACTTCGGTGGCGAGACCCAGCCACACGAGAGCGGCACAGAGCGGGCCGTAGCCCGAACGCAACGCAAGGGTCGAAGGACGCATGGTCGCTCCTCATCAGGGACGCAATGCACCGAATCGGCTGTCGCACAGGGAACATGGAACAAACGACATCAAAAATGCTCACATGCCAAAAATCATAGAACGTCCCTTTTCTCCCGTGGACCTCTCCCCGCCGCCTAACGACCAAGCTCAGCGGACCGGCCCTCCGAGGGGAAGCGATCGAACGATCATGAAGCGCCGCTGCGGGCCGGGTCCGCTGCAGCGCGAGGTCAGGCGGGATCATCGGTCTCTGACCCGCCTGTCGGCTGGCGCCTCTCGTGTCGGCGAACGGCTAGGCCGTAGGCCTCAGTCAGTAGAGAACGCACGGCCTCCAAGCTCTCCTCCGGGTTCAAGACACAGACGAAGTTCTGCGCCGCGTAATCCGGATGCGGCATAATCCTGTCCAGTTCCGTGAAATCGTAGGAGCTGACATCGACCTTGCTCGCGCCGAAGAGGTCCTGAAACGTCTCTCGAGAGACGCCGATGTTCAGCCGGAAAACCCCTGGCCGGTCCAGGTTGGAAACGCGGTCATGCTCGTTGTCCGACGAGGCGAGCGTGGCGAACGGAAGCCTGCGCTCATCGGCGTAGAAGAAGAACTTGTAGCCGAACGCCTCGGTGGTCTCGACCCCGGGAAACGCGTCGAGGAGGAAGCTCACCATCGCCTTCGCGTCCATGGTCTTCTCCCGACCGCCGCCTAAAGAATCCATGTAAGCCGTGGGGCCGCCTTGAGGTAACCTCGAGTTGGTTGACGACTCCCGATGCCACCTCGCAGCGGAGCCCCACGGCCATGGCCACCATCATCGGCATCGACCTCGGCAAGTTCAAGGGCGTCGCCCGCTCCTACGACACCGCCACCCAGGAGGCCGCCTACGCCACCATCCCCACCGACCCCGACGCCCTCAGGGGGATGCTCGACCGCGCCCGACCCGACCTCGTCGCCTTCGAGGCCTGCACCGTCAGCGGCCGGCTCGCCGACACCTGCCGCGAGCTGGGCCTGGAATTCCTCGTCGCCGACACCATGACCGAGGCCTGGAGCTGGCGCAAGGTCAAGCGCAAGACCGACCGCGACGACGCCAAGAAGCTGGCCCGCATGGCCGCCCTCGGCGAGCTGCCGAGCGTCCACGTCCCCTCGCCGGAGGCCCGCCAATATCGGGAGATCGTCGCGTATCGGGATAAGCTCATCGGTCGCCGCACGGCGATCCGGGACCGCATCCGCGCCCTCTTGCAGGGCCAGGGCCTGGCGGCGCCGGTCGGCCACCGGGCCTGGACCGAGGCCGGCCGCGCGGCGATCGCCGCCTGGGCCCGGCCGCTGGCCGACTGCGGGCCGCGGGAGCTGTGGCGCGGCGAGCTGGCCCTGGAGCTGGCCGCCCTGGAGGCCCTGATCGAGCAGATCCGATGCGTCGACGCCAAGCTGGTGGGACACGCGGACGGCGACTCGCGCGTGCAACTCCTGAGGACGATCCCCGGCGTGGGCCGCTGCACCGCCGAGGTCGTGGTCGCCGCCCTCGACGACGCCGGCCGCTTCGCCACCGCCGGCCAGGTCTCGGCGTACGCCGGGCTGGTGCCGAAGCAGTTCCAGTCCGGCGCGACGGACCGCCTCGGCCGGATCACCCGCCGCGGGCCGGGCCTGCTGCGCAAGGTGCTCGTCGAGGCGGCGTGGCTGATGCTGCGGTACAACGCCTGGGCGGCGAAGCTGGTGGCACGCATTAGTCGCGGCCAGGTGACCCGGCGCAAGCAGGCGTTGGTGGCGGTGGCCCGCAAGCTGCTGGTGCGCTGCTGGGCGATGCTCCGCGACGGCCGGCCGTGGGACCCGAGGCTGGCCGGCTGCCCGCCGTCGCCGTAGCGGCCCGATGATCGCCTCCTCATATTCACGAATAAAAATTTGAACCACGCGACGCCGCCCGCGTCGCCCGAGGCCCGCCGGAGGACCCGCGCCCGTCAGCTCGGAGCTTTGATGGCACGGCGCGAGCCGCCCCGAGCGGCCCGACGAGTGCGACCGGACGGATGAGCGGCGGGCCGCATCGGATGAATGAGGCCGGACGTCGGTCCGAGACCTCGGAGAGTCGAGTGCATCCGAAGGCGTTTCTCGATGCGACCAGGCGAGCCGAGGAGCTGAGCCACTGCCGAAGAAAACGTCCGCCGACCGCTTGACCTACCCCCGGCTTCATAGTCGCCCAAGCTCAGCGGACCCGGCCGCCGGTTAGACCGTGAGTCGAAGGAGAACGCGCCGCGGCGGCCGGGGTCCGCTGCAGCGCGAGGTTAGGCGAGTTCGTCGTCCCACGACTTGCTCTTCTTGGGGAATTTCTCGACCTCGCCCCTCACGGGCCACTTCTCATCCAGCAACCTCGTGCAGTGCGGGCAGCACGTCACGCAGTCCAGATTCATGATGTAATGGTTCGGGGTCAACTTCTTGATGCGGACGGCCTCATTCACCGCCGAAGTCAGCTCGCCATTGCACCAAGGGCAGCGGAGGACCAACGCCGAACAGATCCCACTAGCCGCCATCAGGAGGCTGCCGCCCGCGATCGTGCCGACATGAATGCCGATCACCCAGGAATCTTCCGGTTCTGTCGAAAATCCCGGAGAAGGCGGGATGATCATGCACGTTATGACGACGATCCAGCCGAGGACCACGGCGACGCCGATGTGGAACGACACTCTACAGTAGAACGCCTTCCGATTGAGCACCTCCCGCGTGGTCATCGGCCTGACTCCCCGCCGCCTAACGACCAAGCTCAGCGGACCGGCCCCCCGAGGGAAACCGATGACTGACCAGAATGCGAGGCGGCGGGCCGGGTCCGCTGCAGCGCGAGGTTAGGGGATCGGGCCGCCGACGATGGTCCGGGCCAGTCCCCGGTTCTCTCTGCCCATCCACCAACGGGTGACGCCCCACGTGAGGGTTCCACCGATCAAAGCCAGTGCCAGCGCGATCAGCGAGTGACCCATCGTGATGGCCCCGTTCACGGCCTCGACCACCCGGATGATCCACTGCCCGGCATCTTCCGGCGACTTGAACGTTGTCGGTCCGGGGCCGTAGACAGCCTCATAGATCCGGCGGATGGGCCGAATCGTTGGGAGTGACATCCGAACCTCCTGACCCGCGCCGAACGCCAGCAACATGAAGCCCCAGCCGAACACTGCGCATCCCGTGAAGAACGCCCGACTCGGGCCATGCCGAAGCAACGCGCAAAGGGTTGCCGCAGACAACGCGACGACGGCGAACGTGAACGCGCCGGCCATCGCGGCGGCCAGGCCGATTGCGATGACCAGGACGAGGGCCATCAACCGCGAGATCGAATAGCGGAGCCTCACGGGGAACTCCTGCGGGACTCTGCCGCCTAACGCCCAAGCTCAGCGGACCGACCCGCCGAGGGTTAGCTTGATGATACCAGGAACCGCCGCGGCGGGCCGGGTCCGCTGCAGCGAGAGGATAGGCGTCCAGCTTTTCGTCTCCGACCGACACTGAGTACACGCTGACCTCGATGCCGATACCCAGCGCCCCGCACGCCGCCAGCAGCGCGGGAGGGAATATGTCCTTAGCCTGAGGGCTTCTCTGGACACTCTCATGGGCCATAATGGCCCTGGAAGGAGTGCCCGAGATGACCAAGAAGAGCACCAAGACCGACTCCCAGGATCGTGGCCGGTTCTCCGCCAGGCGGAAGACCGAGTCCGTCCTCCGGCTGCTCCGGGGCGAGGACCTCGACTCCCTCTCCCGGGAGCTGGGCGTCACCGCCGCCACGCTCTCCTCCTGGCGGGAGGGCTTCCTCGACGGCGGCACGGCGGCCCTGAAGAGCCGACCGACCGACGACCGGGACGAGGTGATCGCCCGCCTCCAGGCGAAGGTCGGCCAGCTCACCATGGACAATGAGCTGCTGGGGCAGAAGTGCCAGCACCTGGAGAGCGGCCGCCCTTTTGTCGCGAGGAGGCGGAGCAGTTAGCCCGCTCCGCCTCCCCCGGCACCGGCAAGCGATACGGCATGCAGCGGGTCTGCCGCATCTTCGGGATCGCCCGCTCGACCGCCTACTACCTCAAGGCCCGGGAGGCCGTGCCGCCGGAGCAACGGCCGGTGCCGCACAAGCGGGGGCCGGTCGGGGCCGGCACCGACGAGGAGCTGGTCGGCCACATCCGTCGGGTCCTGGCCGAGTCGCCGTTCACCGGCGAGGGCTACCGCAAGGTCTGGGCCCGCCTGCGGCATCAGGGCATCCGCACGGCCTCCGAGCGAGTGCGGAGGCTGATGCGGGAGCACCGCCTCCAGGCCCCCCGCCGGGGCGGCCACCCGCACGGGCCGAAGGCCCACGACGGCACCATCACGACCGAGGAGCCGGACTCGATGTGGGGCACGGACATGACCACGACGGTCACCACCGGCGAGGGCCTGGTCCACGTCTTCGTGGCCGTCGACCACTGCACCTGCGAGTGCGTCGGCCTCCACGTGGCCGAGCGAGGCGAGCGTTTCGAGGCGCTGGAGCCGCTGCGCCAGGGGGTGCGGGAGCACTTCGGCGGCTTCGACCGGGGCATCGCCCGTGGCCTGGCGATCCGCCACGACCACGGCAGCGCCTACATGAGCGACGACTTCCAGCGGGAGCTGACCTTCCTCGGCATGGCCAGCTCGCCGAGCTTCGTGCGGGAACCGGAGGGCAACGGCTGCGCCGAGCGATTCGTCCGCACGCTGAAGGAGCAGTTGCTCCGGGTGAGGTCGTTCGCCACGGTGGTGGAGTTGGCCGAGGCGTTGGGTGAGTTCAAGAGGACGTACAACGAGCGGTGGGTGATCCGCCGCCATGGTCACCGGACACCGAGCCAGGTGCGGCGGGACCTCGTCGGTGGCGTCCAGGCGGCGGCGTGACTACGATCAAGTCCCCGTCCAGAGAACCTCAAGGCCATACATATGTTCCACTGGCCGGGCACCCGCCCGCACGGGAAGTCCCATCCGAAGTCCAGCGTCACCGACTCGACGCCCGGCCAAGCCGCCAGCCGGGACAACTCCTCTCGCTGCGACGCCACGAAGGACTCGGCGTCGCAGACCTGGGCTGGGACGCTGTCACCGCCCTCGGCGCTGACCTCGAGATTGAAACCGCCCTGCTCGCTCAGACGGGCAGAGCCGGGAGTGCGAGGCTTGCCACGACGGAACACCGCACACGGTTGGAGGGCGGAGAAGGCGAGGAAGCCGTCCACGTCGAACATCGCACCGTACGCCCGTAGAACGCACCCAGGCACCGGCTCCCCCCTGCTGTGGCTTCCGCCGCCTAACGACCAAGCTCAGCGGACCGGCCCGCCGAGGATCAGCCATGACTGATGAGAAGCGATGGCGGCGGGCCGGGTCCGCTGCAGCGCGAGGTTAGGCGGCATGCCTACGCTTGAACATGCCCACGAAGACGTAGGCATGCCACCCCGCCGCCCTGCCCTCGCTGTAGACCGTGTCAGAGAATCCGTTCGAACGACGCTCCGTTGAATTTGAACACGCCATTCCCTGCCAACCACAGGTCACCATGGCGATCTGTGTAGATACCCATGATGTCCTTGCTCGTCAGCCCGTCTTCGGCCGTGTAGTTCCGTAACGACCTACCGTCGTATCGCCAGGCACCTTGCTCGACGGTGCCGAACCAGATGTTCCCATCACGGTCTTCTCCGATCGAGAACACCCGATGCAGCGAGGGGGAACCATCCGTCACGTCCCCGGGCTGAGGCACCGTTCTCCCACCGTGCGGCCCCAACCTGCCAAGCCCGTTCTCCTGCGTGAATAGGGTGGCCGTGTGTCCATCGTGCAGGATGACTCCGATCCCGTTGTTTCCGATCCAGAGCCTCCCCTTGCTGTCCTCGAGGACGCTACGAACGTGAAGCCGACCGGTGCTCTCGTTGAGTCCTAAGCTCCCGTCATCGATGATGGTGAAGGACTGGCCGTCGTATCCGAACACAGCGTCGTACGTTGCGAACCAGAGCCTCCCGCTTTTCCCCCTGGCAATGCCTGTAGTCGCGTAATTAACGCGTTGGGCACGATCTGAGGGGACCGGGTATGCCAAGTAGGTGAAGGTCTCTCCGTCGTACCGATACGCCCCCGGCTGCGCTTCCGTATCGGTCGCCCCGCTCGACCCATCCTCCTTGAACCACAGGTCTCCCGAACTCAGCTGCCAGTCGCCCCTCGACGTGTAGTTCTTGTTGGTGGGGGTGATGATCTTCTCGCCGTCGAACCCGCTGATTTCGACGCCTCCCTCGAACCAAACAACTCCGTTTTGATCCTCGTGGATCGACCTGATCTGGTTGTCGCTCAGGCCGTCTTCCTCGGTGAAATAGGTGAGGCTCTCGCCGTCGAAGCGGGCGACGCCCTCGTTCCAACTTCCGAACCAGTAGTTGCCCTTGCTGTCCTCAAGGATGGAGCGCACGGTCTTGAACCGGAGTCGTGCAGGCGGACCGATGGCGCTGTCGTTCAGCTTCGATCTCGTCGCGTCCTGCTTCGTCGTGCAGGAGGTTGCGGGGACGAGTGCAAGCACGACGACTGCCGCCAGAGCCCTCTGCACCTGACCGCGCGTCATCAGCTGCTCCATGTCAAGGATGGTCCAGTTCGCACTGTAGTCTTGGGGCTCATTGAAATCCCTTGTCTGCCTAACCTTGTTTCGGCGCACGATTCGTCGCGATCGCGACAAATCGACGTCCGAAAATTCGTGATACAACACGACTGAACGCGCGTCTAATCCCGGACGTCGGATCCAATCTGGCTGCGATCGCCGGGGATTGCAAGGAATTTACCGGGATCCGACGTGCAAACACGTACGAAGGGCGATCGTGCAATCCACCCCGATGACGACGGCTGGCCGGGGACGATCGGGATTCTCGGCCCGCCGGCCGGAAAAAGTGACTGCCGGGGCCCGATTCCCTGATCTTAAGGGTGTACGGCCGACGCCGATCGCGCGGGACGACGCCGTCCCGCACCGGCGCGGCCGGGCCGGTCCCCGGCCCGGGCACCTCTTGAGATCACTTGCGATGACGACCCCCTCCGAGAAGCAACTCGCGGCCAACCGCCGCAACGCCCTCCGCTCCACCGGCCCCAGGACCGCCGAGGGCAAGCTCCGCAGCCGCCGCAACGGCCTGGTCCACGGGCTGGCCGCCCAGGTGGTCGTGCCGGAGGAGGACCGCGCCGCCTTCGACGCCCAGCTCGCCCGCTGGGACCGCGAGATGGGCCCGGCCAACGTCGTCGAGCGGCACCTCGCCCGCCGCGCCGCCGCCAACGCGGTGAAGCTCGAACGCATCGAACTCGCCCGGGAGCAGACCCGCCGCGAGGCCGCGCTGAAGGCCCTGGCCGGCTGGGAGAAGCGCCGCCAGGCCCGGGCCCGCCGCAAGGCCCAGGACCTCGCCCGGGATCCCAGCAACACGGTGCTCGACCTGGAGGGCACCGCCTTCGGCTGCGACTGGCTGATCCGCCAGTGGCAGGCCCTGGACGCCCCCTTGCAACTGGGCCAGGGCTGGGACCAGCGGACGGTGCTGAAGGCGCAGGCGCTGCTCGGCTTCCCGGACTACTTGCCCGGCCCCGACGCCAACCGGGAGGTCCGACGGCTCTGGTTGCTGGCCGCCGCCGCCTCGCCGGCTCAGGTGACGGCGCTGCCCCGGCTGGAGGCCGAGGGATCGCTGCCCACCGACCCGGCCCACGCCCGGGCTACCCTGAGCCGGTTCGTGGCCGAGCAGGTGCGGCGGCTCGAAGGGCTGCGGGCCGAGTCGTGGGAGGAGGTGGAAGGGCCCGAGGGCCGCGCCATTGCACTCCAGGCGGCGGCGGCCGACCCGTCGGGCGAGGGCCAGCTGATGCACCGCTACGAGTTGGCGGCCGACCGCTCGGCGAATGCCGCCGTCCGGCTGTTCCTGAACCTGCGGGACCGCCGGCGCCGGGAGCTGCTCGAATTGTCGAAGGAGGCGCGGCACTGCTCGATCCCCCGGGCCCCGGTGGGGGGCGGCTGGTGGTGCGAGGTCGACGCCGACCCGGCCCCCCCCGGCTTCGAGCGGATCGCCTCCGAGCCGTCGCCCGATCCGGTCGGGCCGGATTCCCTCCCCGGCTCCCCGATCCCCTCGGCCGACGCCGACCCCGCGCGGGTCCCCCTCGTCGTCGAGGTCCCAGCCGAACCGATCGACGCCTGCTCGACCGGTTCCACCGGGCCCGAGGCCCCGTCCGAAGGGCCCGGTGCGCCGAGGCGGAGCGAACCCAATTCGGCGGGCGACTCGGCCGGGAAAAATGATCGTAAGTCGAATCAAGGGAATGCGTTGCGAATCCGGTTCGTGCGGAATGCCCCGGGCGTCGATCGGCGCACCGGGCCGACACCGACCCCGCCCCGGCCGACCCCGGGGCGGCCCGATCGGGCCGGTTGAGCCCGGCCTCGCCGAGCGTCCCGACCGTCGCCGACGATCTCGACACCCGAGCGAGCCGCCGGGCCCGGTCGCCGAACCCGCTCCCCGGCCCCGAGGCCCGGCCGCCCCGCTGGATGTTGGCCGAGGATGCTCGTCCCGGGGGGCGTTCCCGGGCAGGTCGACCTCTTGCGGGGTCGCGGCCGGGGTGGCTGGGGTCTCGTCGGCGAGACCCCGGTTCGGCGGCCTCGGGGACCGGGGTCTCGCCGACGAGACCCCAGCCACCCAAGGGTGATCGATCCGGGGAGATCCGCATGAGTCGCGGAGAGGAGGGACGGGGCACGTCGAGCCGGTCCGGGGCGGAGGGGGCGACCGGGCATCAGCCGGGCCAGACGATCCCTCGTCTCCATGGCTCGCCTGCTCGGACCGGCGGCCCTCCGGGCGAGCCCGGATCGGCGGAATCCGGAGGCACGCCCTCGAGGTCGCTTCCCTTGACCCGACCCGGGCGGCTCCGGAACAATGGGACGCGACGCCCCCCATCGATGGTCGCCCGGCCCGCCGCCGCCCCGCCGCATTCGACTTGCTTGAGGATTTGCCCGCGCATGGCCACCACCAGCTCCCGCGATGCCGACGCCGCCGCCGACCCGAGGCGGCTGCCCGACGCCCTCGGCCGCTTCGGCGCCTTCGGCGGCCGGTTCGTCCCCGAGACGCTCATGGACGCCCTCGACCAGCTGGCCCGGGCGTATGAGCAGATCAAGACGGATCCCTCCTTCTGGCGGGAGCTGGACGACTACCTGGCCAACTACGTCGGCCGCCCGTCGCCGCTCTACTTCGCCGGGAGGCTGTCGGCGATGGTCGGCGGGGCCGACATCTACCTGAAGCGCGAGGACCTCAACCACACCGGCGCCCACAAGATCAACAACGGCATCGGCCAGGTGTTGCTGGCCCAGCGGATGGGCAAGGCCCGGGTCATCGCCGAGACCGGGGCCGGCCAGCACGGCGTGGCCACCGCCACCGCCTGCGCCCTGACCGGCCTGGAGTGCACCATCTACATGGGGGAGGAGGACATCCGCCGCCAGAAGCTCAACGTCTTCAACATGAGGACGATGGGCGCGACGGTCGTCCCCGTGACCGCCGGCTCCCGGACCCTCCGGGACGCCACCAACGAGGCGATGCGCGACTGGATGGGCTCGTCCGAGCGGACCCACTACACGATCGGCTCGGTGGTCGGCCCGCACCCGTTCCCGATGATCGTCAGGGACTTCCAGTCGGTCATCGGCAAGGAGGCGAGGGAGCAGTGCCTGGCCCGGGTCGGCCGCCTGCCGGACGCGGTGGTCGCCTGCGTCGGCGGCGGCTCCAACGCGGCGGGCATGTTCTTCCCCTTCCTCGGCGACGAGTCGGTCGAGATGATCGGCGCCGAGGCCGGGGGCCGCAATTCGAACCTCGGCCAGCACGCCTCCAGCCTGACCAAGGGGGCGCCCGGGGTCCTGCACGGCAGCTTCAGCTACGTGTTGCAGGACGACGAGGGCCAGACCAGCGACGTGCACTCCATTTCCGCCGGGCTGGACTACCCCGGCGTCGGCCCCGAGCACAGCTACTGGAAGGACATCGGCCGGGTCCGGTACGAGTCGATCACCGACGCCGAGGCGCTGGAGGCGTACCATACGCTCGCCCGTCGCGAGGGGATCCTCCCGGCGCTGGAGTCGAGCCACGCCGTCTCCCAGGGGATGAAGGAGGCCGCCCGGCTCGGCCCCGGCAAGGTGGTGGTCGTCTGCCTCTCCGGCCGGGGCGATAAGGACGCCTACGAGATCGCCCGGATCCGGGGCGAGCCGATGGACTGACCGACCCCGCCCGGCCCGGCGCCGGCCCCGATCAGAACCGGGCCGTCCAGGCCGGATCCCCGTACTTCGTCTCGACCAGTTCCGCCACCAGGGCCTCCGGCACCGGGGGCTCCTGGGGCTCGACCCCGGGGGGGATCCAGGCGTCCCGGAAGGCCCGGAGGATCGCCCCCCTCGGCAAGGGCAGGTTGGTGACGAAGGCGGCGTGATCCCGGCCGGCCCGGTACTCGGGCTGGCGACGGGGTGGGACGCCGAGGTACCGGGCGATCAAGTCGGCGGGCAGGTCGTAGAGGATCGAGGCGTGCACGAGGGCGCAGCGCCTCAGCCTCCGCTGGGCGCTGCCCGAGCACTTCCGGCCGCCCAGGGCCAGGTCCCCCGAGCCGCGCACCTCGACCGGGGGCCCCAGGGCCCGGAGCCGGTCGGCCAGCCGGCCGAGCACCCAACGCTGGAGCTCCCCCACGGCGGCGCCCCCCGGCACCGAGGCGATCGGCAGGATCACCGACACGCTCAACGCCCCCGGCCCGATCAGGACCGTCCCCCCGCCGCTGGCCCTCCGGGAGACGGGGACGCCGTCGAGGAGGCAGGCGTCCCGGTCCACCGCCTCGGCCATCCGACACGAGGCCCCCATCACCACCGCCGGCCCCGGCAGCTCCCAGGAGCGGAGGATCCCCGGCCCGGCGTCCCCCCGGCGGTCGGCCTCGATCAGCAGGGCCTCGTCGAGCGCGAGGTTGGCGAAGACCCCCGGCAGGGTGAGGTCGAGCACCCGGAACGGCGGCAGGGCGGGGTCGGGCATGGCGGGCGATGGTCCCGGGGCACCGCACGGGGGCCGGAAAACCGAGCACCGGCGTCGCAGGAGGGTGGGGCGGCTCGACCGATCGATCCGCCCGGCCGGACGGCCGACCAATCGGGCCTCGGGTCGTTGTCGTCGGTCAGGCCTTGGACGAGGGACCATCACCGGCGACGAGAGGGGATGCGGCCGGGCCCCGGACGTTCGGTCGGGCCCGGGCCGCGCCGGGGGGGAGATCGGCCCGGATCAGAAGTCGTCTTCGACGCGGAAGACCTTGTGGCACTCGGCGCAGGACTTCTTGACCTCGGTGTGGGCGGCCTTGGCCTTGGCCTGGTCGCCTTCCTCGGAGAGCGTGACCAGGGTCTCGCAGTGCTCGATCATGTCGTCCATCAGTTCCTGCCACTTCTCCTTCGGGTTCTCGATGTCCTTGGCCTTCTCGATCGCCTCCTCATTCTCCCGGGCCTTCTTGCCCAGCTCCGTGAGCTCCTTGGCGTGGGTGACGATGTCTTCCTGCGACTTCTTGAAGCTCACCGGCGTGCGGATGTACCGGTTGATCTTGTTGTTGGCGGCGGTGACCTTCTCCATCAGCTCGTGCAGCTCCCCCTCCTCCTGGGGGGCGGCGCCCGAGAGGCCGACGGTGAGCAGGGCGACGAAGGAGACACCGGCGGCCAGCGCGAGCGACTTGCGCAACATCATCGGTCGAGGACTCCGATTCTGGGGTTCGTGCGGGGGGCGAAACCTTGCGTACCGGGCGTGCGGGGCGGGTCGGTTCGATCGGCAGGGGGCGTCGGCCGCGCACGAACTCTCCGGCCGACGCCCGACAGCGGGTCTGCCTGGCGGTCTTGCCACCATAAACACCGCCGGGCGCCGATGCAAGCCACGCGGCGGCAGCGAATGTCTCCGGAGTCGATGTCTCACCCGCTGCCCGAGGCATGTTCGGACGTCCCCTGGCTGGCCCTTAACGACGGAGCCCTCGACGAATTAGTTTCGCAAACGATCCAAAAGGTTGGAATCACTTTGATAGATTTCAGTCGCCTGGTCATTGGGTGACTCATTGCTTTGATTCTTGGATAGAATCATGCATGCCCCATGAACACCCATGAGGGAACTAAGATGAGGTCCAAGAGCTCGTCAATCCTCATATCGATGCTGGGCCTTGCGTTGCTCAACGGCTGCTCCAACCCAAGCCGGCAGGACGGCACGCAGGTGCAGGTAACCGAGGAAACGAAGGCCCAGATCCAGGACATGAGGGACACCTACAAGGACATGGCAGACGACCGGTTCAAGGGCCAGTGAGTTGACCGTCGCGGCCGGGCGATCCCGGCCCGCAAGGGGGACGGGACGGCCCCCCGGACGACCCGGAGGGGCCGATCGCAGACACCAGTTCGCCAACAGGTCTCCTGAAGGAGCGCACGGATGAACACAGCTCCGCGTCGGGGCTTCACCCTGATCGAGCTGCTGGTGGTGATCGCCATCATCGGCGTCCTGATCGCCCTGCTGCTGCCCGCCGTCCAGTCGGCCCGGGAGGCGGCCCGCCGGGCCCAGTGCACTAATAACCTCAAGCAGCTCGGCCTGGCGCTGCACAATTACGAGAGCGCCTCCGCCGGGTTCCCTCCGGGCATCGTGACGACCACGTCGAACCTGCCCGACGAGTTCTCCACCTGGGTGGCCTGGAGCCCCCAGTCGATGTTGCTGCCCTACCTGGAACAGCAGCCGCTGTACAACGCAGCCAACTTCAACTGGGCCTGCTGCTGGTACGGCGACGAGGCCTACGTGACCAACTCCACCGTGGTCTTCACCCGGATCGCCGCCTTCCTCTGCCCCTCCGACGGCAACGCCGGGGTGCAGAACATCAACAGCTACTACGCCAGCCTTGGCACGACGATCCACCGCTACGGCCCGCCCAACGGCGACACCACCGGGCCCTTCACCCTGTACAACAGCCAGTCGAGGTCCGGCCGCTACGGGATCAGCGACCTCAAGGACGGCACGTCGAACACCATCGCCTTCGGCGAGGGGCTGGTCGGCGACGGCGGCAACACCCAGTAGCAGGGCAACGGCATGACGGGGGCGGGCACGCCGCCGGCGGGCCTGAACACCATGGTCAACGCCCTGGACAACCCCGCCCTCGTCACCCAGGGGCTCCAGGCCTGCAACGCCTGGTGGCAGGGCACGGCGATCCTCGGCTGCCCCGACGGCAACTGCAACCGATCGGGGCTGAAGAACTACATCGGCCAGCTCTGGGCCCTGGGGGAGCGGGGCTACACCCTGTTCCACACCGTCGTCCCGCCCAGCTCCACCCAGTATCCCTGGCGGTCGTGCGGCTTCACCTGCGCCGGCTGCTCCCCCGAGGGCTCCAACTTCGTCAACGCCAGCAGCGACCACCCCGGGGGCGCCAACTTCGCCTTGGCCGACGGCAGCGTGAGGTTCCTCAAGTCTACGATCGACCCGCTGGTCTACATGGCCCTGGGCACCCGGAAGGGTGGCGAGGTCGTCAGCGCCGACCAGTATTGACCCGACCGGGGGGACCGAGCACCCCCGATCCCACCGCCGGCCGTCGCGACCGCCCGGGCGGTCGCGACGGCCGGGCCCGTTTCGAAGGGCGGGTTCATCCGACAGGGGCCGGGCCCTTCGGGCGTCCCGCCTCGGCGGGGGAGGCCGCCCGGGCCGTCCCGAAGGCCGCCGAGACGGCCACGAAGAGGTGTAGCAACAGTCGGGTCGCCACGGCCGCCGAGATCGGCTCCGACGTGCCGGCCACGGGGAAGGCCAGGGCGCCGGCCAGGTCGTACAGGACCGCTCCCCCGGCCGCCCCGACCAGGCCCCCGACGACCGCCCGTCCGACACCTCTCCCCAGCCCCAGACCGACCCCCAGCGCCGCCCCCCCGGCCGCCCCGACGGCCGCCGCGATCCCGGCGTGGGTCAGCATCGGCAGCAGCAGGTGTCGCTCTGGGGGTCGAACCGGGAGTAGTAGATCTGGAGCATCCCCAGCGCGGCCCCCCCGCCGGCCGCCGCTCCCAGGACGAGCCCCGCCAGGCCGCCCTTCACCGAGCCCGGGGCCGACCCTCGTCCCAGGCCCCCGACGATCCCCAGCGCCAGGCCCAGCGACGCTCCCAGGGCGGCGAACGTCTCGACGGCGACGGCCTTGCGGGCATTCAGCAGGGCCAGCTTCGTCTCGATCGAGGGGAAGGGTTCCATCCGGGGAGTGAGCCCGTCCCGGTGGGCTTCCATCAGGGCCTCGCCCGCTTCCCAGGCGGCGAACCCGGTCGCCCGCCCGGCTCCGAGGGCCCAGGCCAGGAGCCGACCAGCCCCGGTTGTCGCCGAGGTCGTTGCGGTGGGAGGGCTCGGGCTCGGGCTCGGGCTCGGGCCGGCGCCGATCGGCGAGGAAGAAGCCTGTCCGGGGGAATTGCCGTGTCGCGACTCGGGGTCGAGGGGAGAAGACAGAACCGCCTCCCGGATCCGGGCCTCGCCTTCGGGCGGCCGACGAAGGTCGCGGCCGGGTCCTCCGTTGATGGCCGATCGGGCCTCATCTTACCATTTCGTCGGCCGATCGCATCGGCCGGGCCGGCCTTCCGGTCCGGTGTTCGCCGTTCGGAATGCTGCCCGTCGGGCCGGTCGTCTGGTAGACTTCCCGTCTCGGGGCCTCCCCGAGCGTCCGACCGACCCCCGCCGTCCCCGACCGCCGAGCCGCCCAGGTCCAGCCCCCATGTCCATCCCCGAGCCCGATCCCAGGCCGATCGACTACAAGTCCGCCGGCGTCGACCTCGACGCGTACGAGCGGACGATGCGGCAGATTCCCCCCCTGCTGCGCCGGACCTACACGCCGAGGGTGATCGAGTGGCCGGGGGGCTTCGCCGGGCTCTTCCGACTGGACGACAAGATTCGGCTGCTGACCCGGACCTACCGGGATCCGGTGCTGGTGGCCTCGACCGACGGCGTGGGGACGAAGCTGAAGCTGGCCTTCGCCTCGGACCGGCACGAGACGGTGGGCATCGACCTGGTGGCGATGTCGGTGAACGACTGCCTGTGCGCCGGGGCCGAGCCGCTGCTGTTCCTCGACTACGTCGCCATGAGCCGGGACGACCCGGATTTGACCCGGAGGATCGTCCAGGGGATCTCCGACGGCTGCCTGGAGGCCGAGTGCGCCCTGCTCGGCGGCGAGACGGCGATCCTGCCGGACTTCTACAAGTCCGGCGAGTACGACCTGGCCGGCTTCTGCCTCGGCGTGGTCGACCGGCACATGATCCTGGACGGCTCCGAGGTCCGGGCCGGCGACCGGGTGATCGGCCTGGCCAGCTCCGGGCTGCATTCCAACGGCTACAGCCTGGCGAGGAAGCTCGCCCTGGAGGTGGCCGGGCTGGAGCCCGGCTCGTTCGTCCCCGAGCTGGGCCGGACGGTGGCCGAGGAGTTCCTGGTGCCGACCCGGATTTATGTGAAGGCGCTGAAGACGGTCTATCGCCACTACCGGGTCAAGCGGATCATCCACGCCATCGCCCACATCACCGGCGGGGGGCTGATCGACAACCCCCCCCGGGTGCTCCCCGAGGGGCTCTCGATCTGCTTGAGGCGCGGCTCGTGGGACGTCCCCCCCGTCTTCGGCTGGCTCCGGTCGCTGGGCAACCTGCCTGACGAGGAGGCCGACCGTGTCTTCAACATGGGGATCGGCCTGGTGCTGGTCGTCTCCGACTACTACGCCGACTCCATCGCCCGATACCTCCGCACCGAGGCCGGCATCCCGTCCTGGGTGATCGGCCGGGTCGAGGAAGGGCCCCGGGGCGTCCGCTGGGAGGGCTGAGCGGCGGCGTTCCCCGAGGATGGCGAACCGCCGGTCGGCGTCCCGGCCTCCCCCTCCGTCTCCCTCTCCCCGCCAGCGGGGAGAGGGCCGGGGTGAGGGGGCGGTGCGTTGGAGACCGGGCCTTGATCGTCGGCCGGTCCCCCCTCACCCGGGCTTCGCCCACCCTCTCCCCCGAGGTCGGGGGCGAGGGTCCGAATCCGCCCCCCTCTCCCCACGAGTGGGGAGAGCGCCGAGGTGAGGGGCCCGGCGTTCGAACCCAAGCGTCGCGTGTCATTCGGCCCCCTCACCCGGCCTCCGGCCACCCGCTCCCCCGCAAGCGGGGGCGAGGGTCGATCGACTGCCGGCCGCCGGAATTCGTCGGGGCCCCCTCCCGCCTCCGAGCTATTCCCCCAGCTCTTCCCTCCGGTCGGGGTACATCGGCCCTCCGGTCCTCGCCAGCACCCGGGGGGAGCCGTACTTGTCCTGCATCTCTCGGACGAGCACGAGTTCGGGGGCCGAGTCGGGCCAGTGCTCCAGCTCGGTGGGGTGCAGGAGGACGAAGTGGGGGGACTGGGGCTCGGGCTCCAGGCCCAGGGCCTCGGGGGCGGGGAGCTGCCTGACCCGCCGGCTGGTGTGGAAGGCGAGGTCGGCGGGCCAGCGGTCCCGGTCGGGGATGCTCGGGTCGAAGGCGGTGGTGTTGATGAAATAGAGCGTCGACCTCCGGGGAATCCACTGGCCGATCGCCCGGGCCCAGGGGCCCTGGCTCGCCCGGTAATTCCACTCGGGCACGACCACGCCCCAGTGGGCCAGCTTGAGCGACCCGGCCACCAGCACCAGCGCCGCCAGGCCCAGGGCCGGCCTCGACCTGGCCCCCCCCAGCACCGCGGCCGCCGCGGCGACCGGCGCCAGCCCGATCAGGAGGACCGCCAGGGTCCGGTAGGTGCCGATGGCCGCCGCCGCGTATCCGAACGTCGGGATCGCCACCGTCGCCCAGCCGACCGAGGCCGCGATCGCCGCCGCCCAGAACGCCCGCCTCGCCCCGGTCGACAGCCCGGGCCAGCCCCCGAGGACCCGCTCCAGCACCGCCGCCGACGCCACCGCCAGGCCGAAGAGGATCGGCACCCGGGCGGCGTCCCCCAGGCCGGGGACGAGCGTCCCGGCCAGGGCCAGCGCCCCGGCGATCTTCAGCCAGCCGACCACCAGCGACCGGCCCTCCTCCGACCAGCCCGACCGCACCGACTCGAACCCGACGAGCCCCGCCATCGGCGACCACGGGAGGGCGTAGGCCGCCGCCCAGATCGCCAGGGTCCAGCAGGGGCCCTCCATCAGGGGGAGCGCGACGGCCGCCGCCCAGGCGTCGAACCGGGCCGTCGACCAGGCCCAGGCCGACCACCCCCCGACCACCGCCAGCGCCCCGAGCACCGCAAGGGCGGGCCTGGAACCCTCGCGACGCCGGAGCACGACCGACGGGATCGCCACCACCGCCATCATCGGCCAGCCCCCGGCCAGCCCCGCCAGCCCGGCCAGCAGGCCGACGGCCGGCCCGGCCCCCCGGGACCTCAGCCGATCCAGGGCCAGCACCACCAGCAGGCCGCCCACCAGGTTCGGATCCGGCAGGATCGGCGTGAGCATCAGGGCGTGGCCGCCCGTCGCCCCGAACCAGAGCCAGCCGATCGCCGCGTCCAGGGCCCCGAGCCCGGCCGAGGATCGGTCGATCATCGCCAGGGATCCGGCCGCCGTCAGCGCCCCGAGGACCGACGCCCGGGGGCCCAGGGTCGTCCTCAGCCGATGGGCCGAGGCCAGGGCGATCAGGGAGGCGGCGATCGCCTCGGGCCATCGGATCGCCGCCGAGGCGGCCGTCACCCCGCCGTAGAACCAGGCCCAGACGAGGCTCGGCAGCACCCTCGCGGGCAGCAGGCCGGGCTCCCAGGAGCCGTAGACCAGGCCGAACGGGCCGACCCGGTCGCCGGCCGCCATGCCGAGTCGGGCCTCCCCGGGGCCAAGGTCGAGGTTGCCGGCGCCGAGCAGGGTGAAGGCGACGATCACCGCCACGGCGAGCCCCGCCGCCAGGCGGGCCGGGGCCATCAGCCCGACCGGGAGCGGCGCGTCGGCCCGGAGCCGTCGGGGGGCGATCACCTCGGGGGATGGGGCGGGGGTGGTGGCTCGGCTCATCGGGCGGTGCCTCCGTGCTCGGGGGTCCGATCGGCCCGGGAGAGGCCCGGCAGCGGCCCCAGCTCGGGGGCGGGTTCGGTCGGCCGGTCGTCGGCCCGGGGGGGGACGCCGGGGAAGGCGTCGGAGGGCCAGGGGTCGACCATGCCGTAGACATAGCCGCAGATCCAGCCCTCCCGGTAGCCCTGGCGCTCCAGCTCGCGGGCCACGTCGTCGATCATCCAGCCCTGGCGTTCCATCCGGTACAGGGCGACGATCGAGCCGGTCCGGCAGGTCCCCCGGGCGCAGTGGACGAGCACCGGGCGACGGGTCGGGTCGTCGATGGCGTCGAGGACCTGGCGGAACTGCTCCTCCCGGCCGAAGCCGTCGCCGGGCATGGGGAGGTTGATGAACTCGGCGCCGAGGCGCTCGACCAGCCTCCGCTCGGCCTCCACGTCGGGGCCGGGCAGGAGGAAGCTGACGACGGTCTTGAGGCGGTAGGACTCGATCGCCTCGGCGAGCTGCTCGGGGTTGAGCTGGCCGCTGCGATAGAGGACGCCGGGGGTGACCTCGTCGAAGTGGTCCCAGACCAGGCGGTTGGCCTTCACCTCGATCGTCAGCCAGGTCGTCGCCCCGGCGACGATCGCCGCCAGCGCCGCGGCCATCGCGATGCGCATGATCACCTCCCGGGCCGTCCGTGTCCCGCTCCGCTCCGACGTGCGTCCGGTGCACGGGGGCATCCGTCTCCCCCGGCCGTCGGGCGGGCGGATCGTAGGGCGGTCTCCGGGCCCGGTCAACCCGAATGGGAAGGCCGGGCCGTATCTGTCCCTTCCAGGTTGCCCGGCTTCGCGCCCCGGCGCGGGCGAGGCCGGCCGGTCGCACAATCCGGGTCCGGGATGCGTAGCAGGGCCACGGGGCCGGTGGATGGGCCGGTCGGGTTGTGGCCGCCGAGGGGGGGCCGCTACGATACGGGACAGGGATCGTCGAAACAAATGGGCGAATCGGCGATCGGGCCGGCGGGGGCGTCGGACGACCGCGACGGCCGGCCCGGCCTGGGAATCGCCCCGGAGCGAGACGCGATGAGAATCGACCTTTGGCGCGGGAGGGGGCCGGGATTGGCCTCCGGCCTGCTGATCGCCCTGCTGGCGTCGACGGCCCCGGCCGCCGCCCAGGACCCGAAGCCCGCCCGGCCGGACTCCCCCGAGTTCCTCCAGCCGGGCGAGGTCCGCTTCACCGCCAAGGTCGAGCCGACCCGGGCGAGGCCCGGTCAGGAGGTCACGTATTCGGTCTCGGCCAGGGTCGAGGAGCCGTGGCACATCTACGCCCACGCCGAGGAGCAGCCCAAGGGCGTGGCCGCCGTCCCCACCCGGTTCGACCTCTTCCGCCTCGGCGGCCTGGAGCCGACCGGGGAAGGCTGGGAGGCCTCCGAGGAGCCGGTCGAGCCCCCCCCGCTGGGCGACGTCATCGTCTTCGACTACCACGAGGGAGCAGTCACCTGGAGCCGGAAACTCCGGGTCCCCGACGACGCAGCGCCCGGCGCCGTCTCGTTGCAGGGCCAGGTGATGTTCCAGCTCTGCACCGATTCCACCTGCAAGCCGCCGACCCGTCGCACGGTCGACCCGGTGGGGCTGACGATCGAGGGCGGGCAATCGCGGGAGAGGCTCGATCGGCCCTCGGCCGCCCTGGCCGGGCTGGCCTCGCCGCTGCTCGTCGCCCCGCAAGACGAGGCCCGGCCGCAGCGGAAGGACTCGCCCCCGATCTTGCAGCCGAAGGAGGCGACCTTCACCACCTCGATCGAGCCCGCCGAGGCGAAGCCGGGGGACTCGGTCAACTACAACGTCTCGGTCAAGCTCGCCCCGACCTGGCACATCTACGCCTATGCGGAGTCGATCCCCGAGGGCGTGGCCGCCGTCCCCACCCGGTTCGACGCCTTCGGCCTCGACGGCCTGGAGAAAGCCGGCGAGTGGGCCGCCTCCCGGGAGCCCCACGAGCCGGAGGAGGTCTCCGGCGTCCTGGCGTACAAGTACTATGAGGACGAGGTCACCTGGACCCTGCCGCTGAAGGTCCCCGCCGACGCCGGGGGCGGCGAGCGCTCGGTCAGGACCCAGATCCAGTTCCAGATCTGCGACCCCAAGAGCTGCAAGCCTCCCACCCGGGTGACCCTGCCGGCGGCCATGCTCACCGTGCTCGCCAGCCCGGGGGGGGCCGCCGCCCCGTCGGCCGGGCCGTCGCAGGCGGGGCCGTCGTCGTCGGCGGTCGCCGAGGCTGATTCGGGTGGCGAGGCCGCATCGGGGTTCGAAACCGAGGCCGAGGGGGACGCCGCTGCGTCCGCCAGCACCGAAGTCGGCTCGACCGAGCTTCGGGAGAAGATCGGCCAGGGCCTGATCCCTTTCATGCTCTGGTCGGCCCTGGGCGGCGTGGTGGCGCTGATGATGCCCTGCGTCTGGCCGATGATCCCGATCACGGTCAACTTTTTCGTCAAGCAGGGGCAACCCGAGAAGGGGAAGGAGAAGAAGTCGACGACCGGCCTGGCGATCACCTACTGCCTGGCGATCATCGGCGTCTTCACGCTCGTCGGCGTGGTCTTCTCGGCGGCCTTCGGGGCGACGGCGCTGAACCAGCTCAGCAACGCACCCTGGCTGAACTTCGTGGTCGCCGGGCTGTTCCTGGCCTTCGGGCTGAGCCTGCTGGGCCTGTTCGAGATCCGCTTGCCGAACTTCTTGCTGAACGCCTCGGCCCAGGGGGAATCCCGGGGGGGCGTCATCGGCGTCATCTTCATGGCCTTGACGCTGACGATCACCTCGTTCACCTGCACGTTCCCGGTGGTCGGGGCCCTGCTGGTGGTGGCGGCGGGGGGGAGCTACCTGTACCCTGTGATCGGCCTGGCGACCTTCGCCACGGTGCTGGCCCTGCCGTTCTTCCTGCTGGCGCTGGCGCCGGGGATCCTGTCGAACATGCCCCGCAGCGGCGACTGGATGAACGCGGTGAAGGTGGTCGGCGGGCTCGTCGAGATCGGCGCCGCCTTCAAGTTCCTGAACACGGCCGAGGTCAGCCTGAGGGGCAACCCCGAGGCCGCCTGGTTCGACGCCCAGGTGCTGATGGCCTCCTGGGTGGTGATCGCCGCCGTCTGCGGGTTCTACCTGCTGGGCTTCTTCCGGACCAGCCACGACCACGGGGAGCCGTCGGTGGGCGTCGGCCGCCTGCTGTTCGGCTCGTTCTTCCTGTTCGTGGCGCTGTACTTCTCCCCCGCCCTGTTCGGGTACCCGCCCCGGAGCAAGATCTATGACCGCCTGGTGGTCGGCTTGCTGCCGGCCGACGCGGGCGAGATGAACGCCGAGACGGAGCTGGTCAAGCGCCTGGAGTCGATCGGCTTCTCCGGGGGGGGCGGCGCGTCGGAGCCCCAGGAGCTGATCGCCGACAGCGAGGACCCGCCGGAGGTCCAGCGGGCGAGGAGCCTGCACGGCGTCTGGTGGGACATGAGCCTCGACGTGGCGCTGGCCAAGGCGAAGGAGTCGAACCGGCCGGTGTTGATCGACTTCACCGGGGTCAACTGCGCCAACTGCCGGTCGATGGAGCAGGGCGTGATGCCCAAGGGGGACGTCATCGAGCGGCTCCGCCAGTTCGTCCCCGTGCAACTCTACGTCGACCGCGTGCCGGTGGAGGGCCTCGGGGCCGATCGCTCGGAGGAGCTGGCGATCCGCAACTTCGAGCGGGAACTGGAGCTGACGGACGAATCGACCCAGCCGCTCTACGTCGTCATGACGCCGGACGGCGAGGTCGTTTCCTCCAAGGGTGGCCTGATCGAGCGTCCCGAGTTCATCTCCTTCCTCGACCGCGCCCTGGCCGAGTACTCGGAGATCGCCCGGACCGCCCAGGCGGGGGAGTGAGCCGGGGGCCCTCGGCCCCGCAGGGGCCGACTGCGGTCCCTGCAACTCCCGTCCCCCTCTCCCCGCGCGGGGAGAGGATTTGGGGTGAGGGCCCCGGCGTTCGGGCTCAAGCCCGGTGACTCGTCCCGGCCCCCTCACCCGGGCTGCGCCCACCCTCTCCCACGCAAGCGGGGGAGAGGGTTCGGTGGGTTGCCTCAGGAACCCTTCGCCCGGGATGATCTGGCCTTCGACCTCGACCGGGTCGATCGCTTCCGCTTCGCGGGGGCCTTCGCCTCGGCATTGGTCGAGCCCGTCGAGGCCATCCGGGCGACGACGGCCGGCTCGCCGCGGGCCATCCGGGAGCCGTCGAAGAAGGCGAAATCGGGGTTGCCGTAGTGCTGGTAGGCGCCCCAGGTGAGGGCCCCCCCGGGGAAGGTCCCCGGGCGGGCGATGGCGAGGCGGGCCTCCTGCATCGCCCGGTGCAGCACCAGGGGGATCACCGGGGCCACGCGGTCGGCGTCGGGGCCGTCCAGGCCGAGCAGGCCCCGGTAGAGCCGCTGGGAGAAGGCGGTGGCGGCCTGGTCGTCGACCGGCCAGGCGGTGCAGACGAGGTTCGAGACGCCGCGCTCGAAGAAGGCCTCGGCGAAGCTCGGGGCCATGCCCGGCCGGTAGCCGGTCGCCCCGGCGATCAGGTCGGACGGCACGATGCCCGACTCGCAGGCGTTGAGGAACACGAACTTCGGCACGCGGTCGATCCGCCTCATCTCGTGGGCCGAGATCACCTGGCCGTCGGAGAACAACAGGCCCGAGCCGCTGGGGTCCTTCGGGTCGAAATAGCAGTGGCCGGCGTAGTGGAAGGCGTCGTAGGTGCGGCCCATCAGCCGGCGGAGGACGTTGGTGCGGGTCGCCTCCCCGGGGCCGATCAGGGCGTCGACCTCGACGACGTTGCCCGATCCCCCCCAGGCGGCGTTGAAGGCCCGGAGCAGCTCGACGACGGCGACCCCCTCGCGGCGGGCGCCGGGCAGCGGGGCGTCCCTCGCCGGGTCGGCCACGACGAGCACCCGGAGGTACCGGCGGCCCGGCGGCGGGGGCTCGGGGGGCGGGGCGAAGCCGGTGATGAGCTGCCGGGTCAGCCCCCGGCTGGTGCCGAGGAAGGCGGTCCAGTCGGTCGACTCCCCGGGCAGGACGCCGGAGAGGCCGGGGTGGTCGGGCAGGTCCCACAGCTCGGGCCTGGCCACCATCTCCCAGTGGATCCGGGCCGACTGGGCGTCGAGCATCATCACCAGGGAGCCGCCGGTGCGGAGCAAGGGGCGGAAGTCCCGAGGCAGCAGCAGCTGGCCGAGGAACCGGCCGCGGGCGAACTGCTGGTCGGGGGCGAATTCGTCGGCCAGCTCGTCGTTGGCGGCGGCGACGAGGGTGTGGTCCACGTCGATCTCCCGCATCGGCAACGCCGCCTCCCGGGTGACGGCGCCGAAGCGGAAGACCGGGCGGCCGGAGGCGTCGCCGGGCCCGTACCGGACGGTGATCCGGACCGGGTCGGGCCGGTCCCCTCGGCCGTCGAGGCCGGGGGTCTCGGCCGCCTCCCAGAGCTTGCGGCGGCGTTCCCAGCGGTCGACCGCGTGCTCGTGGTCTAACTCGGCCGCCCGCTTCCCCAGCTCCTCGAGCCGGCCGGGGGTGAGCGACGTGTAGGAGATGTCCAGCCGGCCCTGGGAGCGGAGGTCGGCCTCGAGGTCGCGGAAGGCGCGGTCGACGTCGGGGAAGATCCCCGGGTCGGGCAGGGCGAAGGTGATGTGCTCGAGGGCCAGGTCGGTGCCGGCCTCGATGCCGCTGAAGGCGAGCTTGATGCCGCGGACCCAGGCCTCGGCCGCCTCGGCGGGGGGGATGTTGGTGTTCCGGGTGCCGATGGGGGCGGCGGCCAGGTGGCGCTTGCCGAGCTTGCCGAGGGCCCAGACCAGCTCGCGGACCAGCACCGTCAGCTCCGGGGCGCCGAAGCCGCCGGGGACGCCCATGCCGCAGAGGGCGACCAGGCGTGAGGGCTCCCTCGGGTCGGGCAGGAAGAAGGGCTGGCCCAGCTCCCCCCGGGCGACGCCGCGCTCGATCATCTGGCTGAGCACCTGGCGGGCCTCGCGGAGCGTGCCGGACGGCTCGCCGTCGGGGCCGGGGGGCTCGAAGGCGGGGGAATCGGCCTCGTCCCGCTGGTCGGGCGGCAGCAGGGCCCGGCCGAGGAGCTGGTCCAGCTCCCAGGCCGGTTCGCCCCGACGGGGCTTCTCCCCCTTGTAGTGGCCGAGGGCGATGGCGTCGACCGGCGGCACGTCGGCCCGGTCCTCGGCGTGGAGCCGCCGGACGCCGACGTTGGAGACGCAGTCGAGCGCCAGGTGCAGGCCGATCCTCGGGGGCTTCTGGTCCGTCGCCGAGGGGGGGGGCGCCGGCCGGGACTCGGCCGCCCTGGGGGCGTAGAGCACGTCGGAGAGGACCGCCTCGGTCAGCTCCCTCGCCTCGGGGGAGTCCTCGACCAGGCCCGGGGTGATCGGCGGCTCGTCGTCCGCCGCCCCCGCCCCCGCCCCGGGGGCCCGGGACGCGACGGCCCGGAGCCGGGTGCGTTCCAGCAGCGCGTCGAACCGACTGCGGTCGGCCTCGTGGGCCTCGGCCCAGAGCCGGGCGGCGTCGGGGTCGTGCTCCGGCTCGATGCCGGGCCGCTCGGCCGGGTCGCCCCAGTCCAGCTCGGAGAGGGAGCCGGGGGCCGTCGCCGAGCGCCCCCGGGTGCCGGTCCCTCGCAGCTCGCCGAGCCGGAGCACCTCGTCGACGGCCGACAGGACGTTGGCGTTGGAGAGCATCGCCGAGTGCTCGTCCTGCACCTTGTAGGTGCGGACCTTCAGCAGCTCGCCGTCGAGGTCCCGGGGCTGCCCGAGGCGCCGGGAGACGCTGCCGTCCCCCTGGAAGGTGAAGGCGTAGTGGTCCCCGACCTCGAAGCCCGAGGGCTGGGGGACCCGGGCCAGGTGGCCGAGCTTGCCGGCCCGGATGCCGTCGGGGGTCTGCTGGCCGTAGCCGGCGAAGTAGACCAGGCGGTCCTCGACCGACTGGCGGGCGACCTTGGATTCCAGGTCCTTCGCCAGCTCCTCGTGGAAGGCGCCGGCCGACTCCAGGTGGCGGCCCGGGACGCCGAGCGGGCCGTAGGTGTCGGGGTCGTAGAGGGCCTTGGCGTCGAGGTCGGCGATCGGCGAGGGGAGCAGCTGATAGACGCCCGGGAACGAGTGGATGACCCGGAGCAGGCCGCCCATGTCCCGGGTGATGTCGAGCCGCTCGATCTTCCAGACCGTGTTCGCCAGGCCGCAGAGGACCTGGGGGACGAGGTACGTGCCGTGGTTGGGCGTGCCGAGCATGACCAGCCGGCCGCCCCGGGAGCGGCGGTCGGCCCCCCCGGCCCACATCGACCGCCACCGCTGGGGGTGGCGCTGGATGAAGCTGCGGGCCACCAGCCCCCCCATCGAGTGCGCGACGAGGTGCACCGGCTCGTCGGGGCCGAACTGGGCGTTGATGCTCGCCAGCAGGCCGTCGGCGGCCAGGCGGAGGTCCTTCCGCCAGTCGTAGCCGAAGACGAGCACCCGCCAGTGACGCTTCAGGGCCAGCACCAGCTCGCCGTAGTACTTCCAGAGGACCTTGCCCGGGCGGGTCGAGAAGGACGGGTCGGCCTGGAGCACGCCGTCGGCGGCCAGGCGGAGCCGCCCCACCCGGCCCCGGGCGATCTGCCAGAGGTCGAGCCAGATCTCGTCGTCGTTGCCCCGGGCGTCGATCGTGTGCAGGGCGCTGCCCATCAGCCCGGGCAGGATGACGACGTTGCCCCGGGGCGGCTCGGCCCCCCGGGTGACGGACTGCATCAGGGCGAGCCGGTGCATCCGGGTGTAGCGGTCGTCGCCGAGGTAGAGCCGGAGGGCCCGCTCCTGCTCGATGCTCGGCGAGGTGAGCAGCAGCTCCAGCTCGTCGGGGGTGGCTTCCTCGAACCGCCGGACGACGGCCTGGTACTCCGACCCGGGACCCCCCCTCGGCATCCCGTCCCGGCGATCCTCCCCGTTGGGGTACCCGTCGATCATGGTGCTCGACCCGGCTGGAGACGCGAGGCGATGTCCCGCCGGCCCCGTCGAGACTCGCCGGGCCGGCACGATCCCACCTCCAGCATTCCCCCGGATCCCGGGCCGAGCAAGGGAAAAAAGCCATGAATGGCCGGGTCGGCCGGATCAATCCCGGGCCCACCGGGTGCGGCGCGCCCGGACGCTCTCGGGGAAGAGCGCCTGCTGGTCGAGCGAGCCGTCGGGGCGGAACGGCATCGGCCGGAAGTCGGACTCGAAGCGGAGGGCCGGATCCGCCTCCACCTCGGCCGAGAGGGCGGGGGAGACGGCGATCGAGGCCAGCTCCAGCGTGTTCGGGACCGCGACCAGCCGGGCGAGCGACTGATCGACCTTCCAGCACGTCTGCAGGCACATGGCGACGACGTCCCGGTCGGTGGACAGGGCCAGGGGGACCCGGGCCCGGGTCAGGAAGTTGCTGGTGAAGCAGTTCACCCGCATCGGCTCGGGGTCGATGGCGCGGACGAGGCGGTCGGTGGTCAGGTCGGCCAGGCCGACGCCGGTGGCGTTCCCCTTGGTTTCGGGGGAGAGGTCGAGCACCGCCAGCCGGGTGACGACCGGCCGGGGCAGATCCGGCATCGTCTCGACCCGCTGGCGGCCGATGACGTTGGGGTCCATGCCGGTCCCGCTGTAATTCTTGCCCAGCTCCCCGACGATCAGGATATCGATCTGATCGAAGGGCAGGCGCCCCATCATGAGCCGGGCCTCGTCGAGCAGCCTCGGCTCGGCCTCCAGCAGGTCCTCCGGCTCGACCGCCTCGACCCTCGCCGTCCGCTCCTCGGCGTTCTCCAGCAGGGCGACCCCCAGCGCGACCGGCGTCTTCCTCAGCAGCAGCGCGCCCACCTCCGGCAGGAGCACCCTCAGGCCCGGCAGGCCGAGCTTGTGCACCTGGGCGGCCCCCTGCTGCTTGCCGAGGCCGATGGCCAGCATCTTCAGCAGGCCGCTCTCATATCGGCCGGTGAACGACGTGTGGGGCTTGACCCGGTTGAGCAGGAGGATGCCGTCGGCGTCGAAGGCGTTGCGGTCGAAGTGGACCGGCAGGCCGAAGCTGTTCGAGCCGAGGACGACGGTGTCCATCTCCGACCGGATCGGGCAGCCGACCGACCGCTCGGTCACGCCCAGCTCGGCGAGCAGGGCGCGCTGGCCCTCGGCGGTCCCCTTGCCGTGGCTGCCCATCGCCGCCACCACGAAGGGCTCGAAGCCCAGGCCCCTCACGGCCGAGACCGCCGCCTTCGCGATCCGGTCGATCCCGACGATCCCCCGGCTGCCGACCGTCACCGCCACGCGGCCCCCCTTCGGGACCCGGGAGGCGAGGTGGCTGGCCCGGATCGCCTCGGCCACGGCGCCGGGGGCGTCGTCGAGCGCCGGGTGGGCGACCCGCTGCCGGACGAGGGCGAGGGGGGGGAAGGGGGCGGCATCGGTGGTCATGGCGGGGCTCCCTCCGTGGCGGGTCGAGGCGGCCATCGTACCGGACCCCGGGGGCGGGCGTCAGCGCCGGGGAGGAGGGCGGGCCCCCCGATCCGGGTCGCCGGCGTTCGACCGATCGCTCGACGATCGCTCCTGGATTCTCCGAGGGCGGCCGGGCATCCTGGGGGGAGTCCGCCCCGCCCGGCCGGGGCCTCCTCGAATCCCCCCTTGGAGCGTGTCCTCGATGAAGTCCCCCTGGTGCTCGGTGTCAGGAGCGTTGACGGTGCTGGTGTTCTCGGCCGCGATGGCCCGGGGACAGTCCCCGGTGCAGGTCGAGGAGTTCGTCTACGAGGAGGCGCCGACCCCGCAGTGTCACGCCTCGACGATCGAGTCGCTCGGTGACGGCACGCTGGTTGCGGCCTGGTTCGGCGGCACTCACGAGAAGAACCCGGACGTGGGGATCTGGGTGGCGAGGAAGTCGCCGGGGGGGGCGTGGTCGAGCCCGGTCGAGGTGGCCGACGGCGTCCAGTACGCGACCCCCGGCGGCGAGGTCCGCCGGCATCCCTGCTGGAACCCGGTCCTGTACCTGCCCGAAGGCGGCCCGCTGATGCTCTTCTCCAAGGTCGGCCCGAGCCCGAGGGAGTGGTGGGGGATGCTCTCGACCAGCCCCGACGGCGGCGAGACGTGGTCGACCCCCCGACGATTGCCTGAGGGGATCCTCGGGCCGGTCAAGAACAAGCCGATCGCCACGGCCGACGGCTCGATCCTCTGCGGCTCCAGCACCGAGGAGGACGGCTGGCGGGTCCACTTCGAGCGCACCGACGACCTCGGCCGGACCTGGACGCGGATCGGGCCGATCAACGACGGCGAGGCCATCGGCGCCATCCAGCCGAGCCTGCTGACCGCCACCGACGGCACGCTGATCGCGCTGGGACGCAGCCGACAGGGGCGGATCTGGGTGTCGAAATCGACCGACGGCGGGGATTCCTGGGGGGCGATGGCCCTGACCGACCTGCCCAACCCCAACTCCGGGACCGACGCCGTGACCCTGGCCGACGGCCGGCACCTGCTCGTCTACAATGCCACCGGGCGGGGCCGATCGCCGCTGAACGTGGCGATCTCCGACGACGACGGCGAATCCTGGAGGATGGTCCACACCCTGGAATCCGGGCCGGGAGAGTACTCGTATCCGGCCGTCATCCAGGCCGACGACGGGATGGTGCACGTCACCTACACCTGGAAGCGGGAGCGGGTGAAGCACGTCGCGCTGGACCCCGATCGACTCTGATCCGACCCGAATCATCAACCGAGAACGACATCCATGGACTTGCAGCTCGAGGGGAAGCTCGCGGTGGTGACCGGGTCGACGGCCGGGATCGGCCGGGCGATCGCGTCGGCCCTGGCGGCCGAGGGGGCGACGGTCGTGGTCAACGGCCGGAACCCGGAGTCGGTGGAGGCGACCGCGAAGGAGCTGTCCGCCCTCGGGGGCGGGACGGTGCACGGCATCGTCTGCGCCCTGGACTCTGCCGAGGGCGTCGACACGCTCATCACGGGGGCCGAGGCGATCGGGCCGGTCGACATCCTGGTCAACAACGTCGGCATCTTCGAGCCGAAGCCGTTCGAGGAGATCCCCGACGAGGACTGGCGGCGGTTCTTCGACGTGAACGTCATGTCCGGCGTCCGCTGCTCCCGGGCCGTGATGTGCGGCATGAGGGACCGGGGATGGGGCCGGATCCTGTTCATCTCCAGCGAGTCGGGCATCAACATCCCCGAGGAGATGGTCCACTACGGGATGACCAAGACGGCGCAGCTGGCCATCGCCCGGGGCCTGGCCAAGGCCCTGGCCGGCACCGGGGTGACGGTCAACTCGCTGCTGCCCGGCCCGACCTGGACCGAGGGCGTGGCCACCTTCGTGGCGAAGATGGCCGAGCAACGCGGCACCACCGCCGAGGCGATGAAGGCCGAGTTCGTGCCGATGGTCCGGCCCTCCTCGCTGATCCGCCGGTTCGCCACCCCCGAGGAGGTGGCGGCGCATGCGGCCTACCTCTGCTCGCCGCTCGCCTCGGCCACCAGCGGGGCGGCGCACCGGGTCGAGGGCGGGATCGTGGACATCTGCTTCTGACCGGGAGGCGCCCCCGGGGCGGACCCGAGCATGACCAACCCGCTGAACCCCGAGGCCGGCTACGTCTCGATCCCCGACGACCCCCGGGAGGTCGACGCGGCCCTGCGCGCCGGCCGGGTGACCTACCGGATCTTCCCCTACTACGCCTGGAGGTACGGCGAGCGGGGCGAGCGTTTCACCCGGAGCGACAGCGCCTGGCTGGCCCGCCTGAGGCGGTACGAGCCGCCTCATATCCGCAACCAGGTGACCTGGCTGGCCTCGGTGCTCTCGAATCGGGGGATGCCGAGCTATTTGCTGGAGGTGCACCTCCGGGTGCTCTCGAAGGCCCTCTCGAGGGCCGTCCCCGAGCGGGCCGGCCCCTACGAGAAGCTCGTCGCCGCCGCCGACGGGCTGCGGGAGGCCCGGCTCTCCCGGTTCGGCGAGGCCGATTTCCGGGAGATGCCCGGGGCCTTCGCCGACCGCCTGGGCCCGGTCGGGCCCCGACGGCTGCTCCGGGGGGCCGGGCTGCTGGTCGTGGCCGCCGTCGCCGACGAGCGGGCGGGGATCCCGGGGGCGGTCGGCAGCCTGCTGGAATGGCTGGGGGACGCGGGGGCGCTGCGGAAGGCGCCGGGGCTGGTCGACGCCCTCGGGGCCGGGGGCCGGGCGGCCCTCGACCCCGGGGGGGCGGCACGGTGGGCCGCCTCGGTCTACGATTTGGTGGACGAGGCGAGGTCCCGACCGTACCCGGTCCCGACCGGCTAGCGATGCCCGGGCGTCGAGCCGATCCGCCCCCGATCAGTCGCTCTCCAGCGCAGGATTCGCCGCCCGGCCGAGGAGGCGGAAGGCCATCCGCGCCTTCTGGCCGGTGCTCGCCTTGTCGAGGTAGGACGAGCGGAGCGACTGGAGCCAGCGGATGTCCCGCCCCTCGTAGGAGATGGCCACCCGGACGAGGATCGGCCCCGGGTGGGCCAGCGCGGCGGCGATCCCGCCGAGGACCTGGTCGTTGGTCTCGATCGAGAGCGAGGCCAGGCCCATCCCCCGGGCGAGCGCGGGGTAGTCCAGGTTCGCCAGCACGGTGGCGGTGGTGCGGTTGAACAGCGGCTCCTGGAGCATCTGCATGTAGTGGTAGGCGCCGTCGTCCAGGACGAAGAGCTTGACCGGCAGGTGGGCCCGGGCGGCGGTCGACGCCTCCAGGCCGGACATGAGGAAGCAGCCGTCCCCGGTGACGCAGGCGACGGGCAGGTCCGGGCGGGTCCGCTGGGCGCCGATGGCGGCGGAGACGGCCCAGCCCATGCTCTGGTTGTCGGCCGGGGTGACGTAGCGCCTCGGGGCGTTGCGGCGGATCGACTCGGCCGCCCAGTGGGTCGAGGCGGTCACGTCCACGAACATCAGGCCGTCCTGGCCGAGCGACTCGCCGAGCAGGGCGAGGAAGCGCATCGGGTCGACGCCGTCCTTGATCTGCACCTCCTGATGCTGGGCACGCTCGGCCTCCCGGTCCTGGTAGACGGCCTGGATGAGCCGGGGGTCGGGGCGGCGCCGGACCTGCTCGCCGTCGGCCAGCAGCCGGGCGAGGAACAGGCGGGAGTCGGCGTGGACCTTGACCGAGGCGGGCACGTTGCGGCCCAGGACGTTCGGGTCGATGTCGACGTGGATCAGGTGATCGTGCTTCGGGACGTTGTAGTTGGCCGTCGAGACCTCGCTGTATCGGGCGCCGACGGCGATCACCGCGTCGACCTGCCCGAAGGCCCGCTCGGCGGCCTTCGTCCCGAAGGAGCCGTAGCCCCAGCCGACGGCGAGCGGGTGGTCGTCGGGGATCACCCCCTTGCCGCTGACGGTGGTGGCGACGGGGGCCTGGAGCAGCTCGGCGACGGCCATCAGCTCGGCGGCGGCCTCGGCGGCGCCGAGTCCGGCGTAGATGCCGACCTTGCGGTTCGGGTCCCGGAGCACGTCCAGGGCCCGGCGGTAGGCGGCCTCGTCCCAGGGGGGGGCGAGTTCGGGGGGGACCGGCTCGTCGTAGTCCCAGGTCTGTGACAGGAGGTCGTACGGCACGACGACGCCGACCGGCCCCGGCGGGCCTGCCCGGGCGACCTGGAAGGCCCGGTGGATGGCAGCGGCGATCTGGCCGGGGTGGTGGACCTCGAAGACGGCCTTCGTGACCGTCCGCAGGATAGCGGCGTTGTTCAGCGAGTGGACCTGGCCGAGGGGGGCCTTGGGGCCCCGCTTCACGTCGGTGACGAGGGCGACGAGGGGGATGGTGTCCAGCAGGGCCTCGCCGATGCCGGTCATGGCGTTGGTCAGCCCGGGGCCGGGGATCAGGGCGAAGGCGCCGACCCGGCCGGAGACCCGGGCGGAGGCGTCGGCCATGACCGGGGCGGCCGACTCGTGGCTGGTGAGCATGTAGGGCAGGCCGATCGACTTCATCGCGTCCCAGAACTCGTTGTTCTGGGCACCCGGCACGCCGAAGACGCAGGGGACCCGCTCGGCGGAGAAGGCCAGGGCGGCGGCCTTCGCGCCGGTCATCCGGCCCCGGACGCCGGGGGCCTGGGCGGGCTCGGCGGCGTGGACCGGGACGCTCGGGTCGGGGGGCCGGGGGATCTGCTGCCCCCGGGCCTCGACGGCGAGCCCCGCCCCGGCGGCGCCGATCGTCCCGAGGACGGTGCGTCTGGTGAATTCCATCGGGGGAGGTCTCCCTGGTCGCTCGGGATCGATGCGCGTCGCGTCGCTCGGGCGTCCGGCAATCCGGGCCCGATCGCTACAGCCGCTCCATTCTGCCCCATCGTCGCGATGAGTCGAACCGAGATCGGCCGATCTTCTGGTATCGGTCGGTCGGGGTGTGCCGGTTGATCGGGTTGTGTGGGAGGTTGGGCCTGCGACGTTGTGCCTCCCCGGGGCGTCGACTAGTCTGATCGGGCGTCTTCCCGGGCGATCGCGCGACGGGGTGGGTGGGCCCCTCCTCGCCGATCGCGAGGCGGGGCCCCCCCGGGGGAGGCCCGGTCGTCGAGGCGCCGCCCCACACCGAGAGGCCGACGCGATGTCCGATGCGTGCCCCGAATCGCCCCGGCGACCGCTGCCCTGGATCCTGCTGGTCCTCGTGCTCTCGCCCGGGCCGACGGCCCGGGGGCAGGACGACCGGCCGAACGTGCTGGTCCTCTTCGCCGACGACTGGCGGTGGGACACGCTCGGCTACGCGGGCAACCGGGTGGTGCAGACCCCGAACCTCGACGCCCTGGCCGCCCGGGGTGCCTGGTTCCGCGACGCCCGGGTGACCACCTCGATTTGCTGGGTCAGCCGGGCGACCCTGTTCACCGGCCAGTGGATGGCCCGTCACGGCCTGGAGCGCGGCAACGAGCCGATCCCGCCGGGGGCCTGGGACGAGACGTACCCGGCCCTGCTCCGGGAGTCGGGCTACTGGACCGGCCACGTCGGCAAGTGGCACAACGGCCCCTTCCCGGCCGGGGAGTTCGACTCCGGGACCTCGTACATGGGCCGCCATTACATGACGCTACCCGACGGGACGGAGATCCACGTCACCGACCGGAACGAGCGGGACGCGCTTCGGTTCCTGGCCGATCGGCCGAAGGACCGCCCCTTCTGCCTGACGCTCGCCTTCTTCGCCACCCATGCCGAGGACCCGAACCCGAAGCAGTACCTTTATCAACCGGAAAGCGCATCCCTGTATGAAGGCGTGACCATCCCCGTGCCCGCCACCGCCACCGAGGCCCATTTCCGGGCCCTGCCGCCGTTCCTCAGCACGGAGGAGAACGAGGGGAGGATCCGCTGGTACTGGCGGTTCGACACGCCGGAGCGCTACCAGGAATCCATGAAGGCGTACTACCGGATGGCCACGGAGGTGGACGCGGCGATCGGCCGGATCGTCTCGGCGCTGGAGGGGCAAGGCGCCCTCGACGACACCCTGATCGTCTTCATGGGGGACAACGGCTACTTCCACGGCGAGCACGGGCTGGCCGACAAGTGGTACCCGTACGAGGAGTCGTTGCGGGTGCCGCTGATCGTGGTCGACCCGAGGATGCCCGAGGCGAGACGGGGGCTGGTGAACGACGACTTCGTCCTGAATGCGGACGTCGCCCCGACCGTGCTCGCGGCGGCCGGAGTGCCGATCCCCCCCCGGATGCAGGGCCGGGACTTCGCCCCGCTCTACCTCGACGCCGACCCCCCCGCCTGGCGAGAGGAGTTCTATTATGAGCACCCGACCGTCTCCAACCGGGAACGCATCCCCTCCTCCCGGGCCGTCGTCCGCGACGACCTGAAGTATTCCTACTGGCCCGAGTGGGATTTCGAGGAGTTGTACGACCTGGAGGCCGACCCGTTCGAGGAGCACAACCTCGCCGCCGACCCGGCCGAAGCCGGCCGTCTGGAGGAGCTGCGGTCGAGGCTGGCCGAGCTGAGGAAGGAGGCCCGTTGAACGTCGGGCATGGCCCGTCGACGGCCCCGCCCCCCTCCGCGGGGAGTGGGTCGGGGGGCGGACCCGGTCGTGGCGGTGGGGAGGCGTCGTGGATGTGCCGGACGCCGGTCAAACCCTTGCTTAACAATCGGGGTTTCCCTAGAGTACCGAGGTGACTCGGGCCGCCTCTCCCGACGTGATCGGCCCCGACCGTGTCCTGGACCGCCGCCGGATCGGGGGCGGTTCCCAGCCGGAGGAGCCCGCCGATGGGCAACCCGTTCACCGCCCGATGCGAGGGGACGCTGCCGAGGAGGGCCTTCCTGAGGGCCTCGCTGACGGGCCTGTCGACGCTGGGGCTGGCCGACCTGCTCCGGCTGGAGGCGAGGGCGGGCGGCGAGGGCGGGTCGGCGGCCGGGCCGAGGTCGGGGCCGTCGATCATCGTGGTCTGGCTCTGGGGTGGCCCGAGCCACATGGAGACGTTCGACCTGAAGCCGGAGGCCCCCGAGGAGTACCGGGGGGAGTTCCGGCCGATCGAGACGAACGTGCCGGGGATGCTCATCAGCGAGCACCTGCCGAGGCTCTCCCGGATCGCGGACAAGTACGCCCTGATCCGGTCGATCACCCATGACAGCCCCGGCCACGTCAACAGCACGCACACGGTGCTGACCGGCTATCCGGGGGAGCTGGTCGAGGCGCCGCCCCACGAGCCGAAGTACCCGGACATCTTCCAGGCCTCGCACGCGATGCTGCCGAGCCGCCTGCCGGGCCTGCCGCAGTGGGTCGCGCTGCCGAGGATGCGGTACACCGGTGGGGCCTACCTCGGCGAGTCGCACGGCCCGTTCGCCGTGACCGGCGACCCGAGCCGGGCCGACTTCGACGTGCCGGCCCTGAGCCTGGACGAGGGGCCACGCCGCCGGCTCTCCGCCCGGGGGCGGCTGCTCGACGACTTCGACCGCATTCGCAGGGCCGTCGATCAGACCGGGGCCGTCGACGCGCTCGACGCGTTCCAGCGGCAGGCCCTCACCCTGCTGACCGGCACCACCGCGAGGGACGCCTTCGACCTCTCCCGGGAGGATCCCCGGCTCCGGGACCGCTACGGCCGGGACGAGATCGGCCAGCGCTGCCTGCTGGCCCGTCGGCTCGTCGAGTCCGGCGTACGGCTGGTGACGATCGACTTCCCGTGCGTGCCGGGGCAGAAGGCCTTCTCGTGGGACGACCACGCGAGCGTCTGGAACATCTTCGAACAGATGAAGATCCGGTTGCCCGTGCTGGATCGCTCCGTCTCGGCCCTGATCGAGGACGTCCACGCCCGGGGGATGGACCGGGACACCATGATCGTGGTCATGGGGGAGATGAGCCACACGCCGAAGCTCTCGAATTTCAAGGGCCAGCCGGGCCGGGAGCACTGGGGCAAGGCGATGTCGGTGTTGCTCTCCGGGGGGGGGATGCCGATGGGCCAGGTCATCGGCGCCACCAACCCCCGGGGCGAGGAGCCGAGCGACCGCCCCTTCCACCCCAGCGACCTGCTCGCCACCTGGTATCGCTTCCTCGGCATCGACCCCACCGCCACCCACCGGGACCGCACCGGCAGGCCCATCCCCCTGCTGCCCCGCGGGGAGCCGATCCGGGAGCTGGCCTGATCCCCGAGGCCCCTCGGGGGGGCCGGATGCCGTGGGGGCGGAGCAGCGAAGGCGGATGCCCACTCCGGCCTCCCCAGGGGAGGGGGGACCGAGGCATCAGGCCCGGGCCGGGGACCGATCCGTTCGACGGCCCTCGATCAATCGCCCTCCTTCCTCCGCCGCGTCCGCACCCGGCATCGATCCTCGGCCCTCGCCCTGGGGGCACCTCGATCGGGGGTAAGGGATCGGCCCGGGATCAGCCGAGCCGGCGGAGGAAGGAGCAGTCGAGGACCTCCTTCAGCCAGAGCATCGCCCGGCCCCGGTGCCAGAGGGGGCCGAAGCAGGCCAGGCCGGTGCCGTCCCCGAGGTTGAGGATCAGGAGGTGGTGGCGCCGGGGCCGGTAGCGCCGGAGCGGGCGGCCGCGCAGCGAGGCGAGGAGGTTGTGGGCCAGCACCGGGGCCTGTCGGATGGCGACGACGCCGATCCGGGGGAGGTCGACCCCGGCCAGCGTGGCGCAGTCGCCCCCGGCGAAGAGGGTGGGCTCGGCGACCGAGCGGAGGTGGGGGTCGATCAGCAGTCGCCCGCCCTCGGAGGTCGGCAGGCCGAGCCGGGCGACCAGCGGGTGGGCCGTCAGGCCGTTCGCGGCGATGGCCACGTCGAAGGGGAGCCGGTCGCCGCCGGCGAGGACCGCCTCGCCGGGCCCGACCCGGTCGACCGTCGATCCGGTCCGGACGGTGATGCCCGCCCACCGGCCGAGGGCCTCCGAGACGGCCCGGGCGGCCCCCTCGGGGAAGCCCGGCAGCAGGCGGGCGCCGGACGAGGCGAGCGTGACGGCGATCGGGGCCCGGTGCCGCTCGGCCAGGGCCCGGACGTTGCCGGCCAGCTCGCAGGCGGTCGCGCCGCCGCCGATCACCAGCACCCGGAGCGGGCCGTCGCCCCCGTCCGGATCGCGGGCGTGGGCGTCGCCATCGCCGAGGGGCCGGGCGCGGAACCGCCGGGCGAGGTCGGCGCGGAGTTCGGCCAGCCGGCGGATCGGCTTGACGGCGAAGGCGTGCTCGGCCAGCCCGGGGACGCGATCGGCCGGCACCGTGCTGCCGAGGTCCAGCGCGGCGAGGTCGTAGCCCAGCGTCCCGCCCCCGGCCAGCCGGGCGACCCGGGCGGCCGGGTCGATCTCCTCGACCCGGTCCCGGATGAGCCAGGCCCCGGCACGTCGGGCCAGGCGGGCCACGTCGACCCGGTCGAGTTCCACCTCGTACCGGCCGCCGAGCACGCCGGTCGCCAGGCCGGAGTACCAGAAGTCCTCCGGCTCGACGATCGTCACCTCGGCCCCGGCCCGGGCGATCGGCCCGAGCCGCCGGATCAGCTCCACGTGCACGTGGCCGGCCCCGAAGATCGCCAGCCGACGCCCCCCCGCCCGATCGCCCACCCCGCCCCCTCTCCGGTCCGCTCGGATCGACTCGACGGGACCTGACCGCCTGGACGCACCCGGCCTGCCGTGCCGCAGATTCCGGGCCGTCCCGGGTGGGTGAAGATTTGGCGCTGTGTCGCTATAGTAGGAGACAGTTCACTTCGGTCCCATCCGAAGGGGTCAACCAATTCGATGCCCCGACCCGGGCCGTCCGGACCCGATCGTTCGGGATCGGTCCTCCGAGGGAGACGTGTCGACCGTCATGCGTCCAACCAGAATCGCAAGCCCGATGCGACGCGGCTTCACCCTGATCGAGCTGCTCGTGGTGATCGCCATCATCGGGGTGCTCATCGCCCTGCTCCTGCCCGCGGTCCAGGCCGCCCGGGAGGCCGCCCGGAGGGCGCAATGCACGAACAATCTGAAGCAGTTGGGGATCGCGGTCCACAACTATCACGACATCCACAACGCGTTGCCCCCGGGGCGGATCGCCTCTGCCGCCTGCGGGCGGGGGTTCTTCGTCGGCTGCCAGAATACGCCGTGGTTCTCGATGATGCTGCCGCAGATCGAGCAGCAGGCGCTCTATGACGCCTTCAACGCCGACCTCGGCGCCGAGGGATTCCCCGGCCCCGGCCTCTCGGTGGCCGCCGGCTACTTCGCCAACGCCACGGTCGGCGCCACCCGGATCGACGCCTTCCAGTGCCCCAGCGACGAGGAACGCATCTTCCGGATCTCCACCGGCTACCTCGGCGGCGCGCTGAGCGGCCCGACCCCGTCGAAGGGGAACTACGCCGTCAATTGGGGCAACACCTACTGGGGCCAGGACCAGCCGGACCCGGCCTCGCTGCTGACCGACCCGGTGACCGGCGCCCCGGCCCGTTTCCTCCCCTCGGCCTTCGGGCACGTCGGCAAGGTGGGCTTCGCCAGCATCCGGGACGGCCTGAGCAACACGGTGATCGTCTCGGAGATCATCCAGGGGGCCGAGAACGACCAGCGCGGCGTGATCTGGTCCAGCCTGATGGGAGGCGGCTCGTTCACCACGAGGTTCGCCCCCAACCAGTTCCGAGACTATTACGGGCTGGAGCACGACGCCGACCGCCTCAACGCCTCCGTCTTCTGCGTGAACGAGCCGGCCGACGGCCTGCCCTGCGTGCCGGCGGTCTCCAGCGACCGGCTCCGGACCTTCTCCGGCGCCAAGAGCCGACACCCGGGCGGGGTGAACGTCCTGCTGGGCGACGGCTCGGTCCGGTTCCTGAAGGAGACGGTCGGCCACCCCATCTGGGTCGCCCTCGGGACGATCCGCGGTGGGGAGGTCATCGGTGCCGACCAGTATTGAGCCGGGCCCGACGCCCGACGGGCGACCGGAGGTCTCCTGCCTTGCCCGATGACGACTGGGACGACGACGACGACCCCGACCTGGATGGGGACGAGGACGAGGAGGACGACGGCGAGACCGCCGTCCTCCCCTGCCCCTCGTGCGGGGCCGAGGTCTACGAGGACGCCGAACGGTGCCCGTCCTGCGGCGACTTCATCGCCCGGCGTCGCCTCCGGGGCTGGGAGGGGAGGCCGTGGTGGTGGGTCGCCCTCGGCCTGGTCGGCATCGGGGCGCTGATCCTGTGGCTGCTCTGAGGGGTCGTCCCGGGACGGGGGACGCCGGGCCCTCCCGGGACGGGGGCCCGGCCTCCCGGCGGATCAGATCCAGGGGTCGTTGACGGCCTCCTCGGCCGAGGGATACAGGTCGACGAGCTTGGGCAGGCGCATCGAATCGAGCACCGGAAGGATTTTCGGGGCGACGCAGCAGACGCGGAGGGCGCCGTTCTCGCGGTCGAGGTGCTGGAAGAAGGCGAGGATGACGCCGACGGCCCGGCTGGAGAGGTAGTCGACGTGTTCGAGGTTGAGCACGACGCGTCGGGGGAGCGGCTTGTCGAAGAACGACTGCAATTCGTAGCGGAGCGGGCCGACGCTGGCCTCGTCGTCGAGGAACGACTCCCGGATGCGGGCGACGAGCGTGCCCCGGACGATCTCGCAGGCCAGGGCGTTGGTGGAGAGGGCCGGGTCGTCGTGGTGTGCCGGCCCTTCCTCCGGGGGGGAGTCGTCGGGGGCGGCCCCCTGCACCTCGTCCGGCTCCTTCCGGATGGGGATGAGCAGCTCGGTGGGGGCGTCGGGGTTGGAGGAGGAGGCCTGGTCGCGCAGCCAGGAGGCGAGGGCCTCGTCGTCGGCCGGCGAGGGCATGCCGGAGGCGGGGAGGATCTGGACCGAGAAGGCGAGGATGCCGACCTGGAGGGCGTCGCCGTCCTGGGCCTCGGCCTCCTCCCCCCGGAGGGTCCGGCCGGCGAGGATGGTGCCGTTCTTGGTGCCGTAGTCCCGGACGAAGACCTTGCCGTCCCGGATCTCGATGATGGCGTGGACCCGGCTGACGGTCTCGCTGGTGGGCCGGAGCTGGCAGCGGGCGTCCCGGCCGATCACGAAGCGTCGGCCCTTGATCTCGATGGCCCGGCCCTGCCCCTTCCCCCGCGAGACGACCAGCCGGACGACCGGCGCCCCGGGGGCCGGGAGCGGGTCGGGGCCGGTGGCGGCCGGGGCGTCCTCCTGCCGGGCCGATTCGGCCTCGGGCCGGGCCGAGGCCGGGCGGGGCCAGACGCTCTCCAGGGCCGGCTCGGTGTCGGGGAACATCTCGATGTGCTTGTACAGGTCGGTCATGAAGAACAGCTGCGCGACCGACGGCTGGACCGTGCAGACCTTCAGCGCCCCGCCGCCGCTCTTGCAGCGCTCGTAGACGCGGAGGACGTGGCTGAGGGCCTGGCTGGAGCAATGCTCGACGTTGCGGAAGTCCAGCGCGATGCGGACCTTGCCCGAGGAGGCCAGCTCCTCCAGCTGGTGGGCGACGCGTCGGATGTCGTCCTCGTCGATCAGGTCGCGGTCGAGGATCCGGGCCAGGGCGATGCCGTGCTGGTCCTCGATCTCCAGGCCGTGCCGGGTGGCCGTGGCGGCGTGGTGGTGCCCATGCTCCTCATCCCCCTCGTGGGCGATGCGGTCGAGGATCAGACGGGCCGTCTCCATCGCCGGGGAGACGACGATGTTCGAGTCCGAGCCGCCGGCCGCGACGCCCGCCGGCCGCCGGGCCTTGATCGTCTCGGCGATCCAGGCCGGGGTGCGGGCGTCGAGCTCGGCCGGCTCGCCGATCATGACGAGGTAGTGCACCGGCCCGACGCCCAGCTCGTCGCCGTCCCGGAGCTCCCCGGGGGCGTGGATCCGCTCGTCGTTGATGCTGGTGCCGTCGGCCGAGTTGATGTCCTCGACCAACAGGCGTTCCCCGCGCCAGAACAGGCGGCAGTGCCGCTTGCTGACCCGGCCGTGGTCGGGGCGCAGGTCGCAGGACGGTTCCCGGCCGATCACGTATTCCTGCCCCGACACGCGGTGCTGCTGCTTGCCGTAGGCGCCGAGCTGGACGAGCCTGACTTCCATATCTCAGGTCTCCGAGGGCGGGCAGGCGCGCCCTCGTCGTCGGGGGCGAGCGGCCCACGGATGCCGATCGGAGGCATCGGTCGATTTCTGGGAGAGGACAGCAAAGTGCATCCTCTGTCCTACATCGGCGGCGGGGTCGACGCAAGCCCTAGAATCGTCCCGGTGGATTTTCGGGGATGAGACCCGGATGCGACCGGGCGACGGGGCCGTCGCCCCTTCGGCGACCGGCGAGGCGGGCTCAGCCCGCCGAGCCTCCCCGCAGCCGGCCGAGCAGCGCGGCCCCGAGGGCCGGGTCGGTCATGCAGACGAAGCTGGCCAGGCCGGCGAGCCGGTCGACCGGGTCGGCGTCGGGCCCGGCCCGGCCGACTTCGAGGTTGTGCGCCGCCGCCCGGAGCTGCCGGCGGAGCCGCCGGGGGACACGGGCAGGGCCTTCCCCGTTGACGACCAGGCCCGTCACCTGCTGCCTCGCCCCGGCCCGGGCCACCCGGGTCTTGTCGAGCCGGACGGCGAACCCCTCCGACTCGACCACCCGCCTCGCCCCGCCGAGCAGGGCACCGAGGCGGGGCTCCCCCCCGTGGGAGGCGGGCAGGCTGAAGGTCAGGTCGTCGGCGTACCGGGTGTACCGCCAGCCCAGCGACCGGGCCAGCCCGCTCAGGCGGCGGTCGAGCCGGAGGCAGAGGGTGTTGGTCAGGCTCGGGCTCGTGGGGGCCCCCTGCGGCAGGCACCTCGGGCCGAGGGCGACGTAGTAGGTCGTGCCCCCCTCCTCGACGACCTCCCGGGGGGCCTCGGTGCAGATCAGGGCCAGCAGGGTCGACACCTGTTCCCGGTACCCGGCCCGGCGGAAGATCCCCCGCACCCGGGGGTAGGTGACGGAGGGGAAGAAGTCGGCGAGGTCCATCTTGAGCACGAGCTTCGAGCCGACATGCTCCTGCGCGTTGGACTTGATCGACCGGCCCGGCAGGAAGCCGTGGGAGGCGCCGTGGATGGGGAGCTTCTCGCTGATGTTGCGGAGGATCCAGCGCTGGGCGGCCTTGAGCGTCGGCATCGGCGCCCAGATGGCCCGCTCGGATCCGTCCCGCTTGGCGACGGTGAACCGCGCGTAGTGGATCGAGGTCGCCGCGTCCCGGTGGAAGGCCAGCCATCGGAGCTGGGGGATGGTCAGGCCGAGCGCCTCGGCCAGGTCCCGGGGGCCGTCCAGCGGCGGCAGCTCGTTCTCGGCGGCGCGTTCCTCGGCGTCGGGGGCGTCCCATTTGTCCTCGGTGGCGTGGTCATCCCAGAAGATCCCCTCGCCGAGGTGGACGATGTGCCGGGCCTTGTAGGCCTGCCAGGCCTCCCTCCTCAGCTCGAGGCGCCGGGCGGCCTCCTCCTTCAATTGCTTCTTGTAGGCCTCCCGCTCCCGGTCGGAGAGCGTGTCGATCTCCCGGCGCTCGACCAGGAAGCCCCGCTCGGAGAGCTGGCCGTTCACATACGAGTCGATGCCGCCGGCCCGCTCGATGGCCCGCCAGAGGGAGGTGAGGTCGGTCGTCCGGGACATGGGGCGGCCTCTCGGGTGCATCGGGGCCGACTCGGTCGATCGGCCGGCGGTGGGGGACGGGTCGAGGGTTGAGGTCCGGGGGAGGTCGTCCCGGCGGAGTGTCGTCGCTTCGGAGGTCGGGCCCTCGGGATCAGACCCGCTCGGCCGCCCGGAGCTTGGCGCTCCGGGAGCGGGGGTTCTGCCTCAGCTCCCGGTCTCCGCAGACGACCGGTCTCTTCGTCAGGGGGCGGAGGCGGTCGTCGGAACGGAAGGCGGCCTTGATGCGTTCGTCCTCGAGCGAGTGGAAGCTGATGACGACGAACCGGCCGCCGGGTCGGAGGCGATCGGGGGCGAGTCCCAGGAAGCGGTCGAGGATGCCCAGCTCGTCGTTGACGGCGATCCGGAGCGCCTGGAAGACCCGAGTGGCCGGGTCGGTCCGGTCGCGACGGGGGCCGTAGAGGCCCCGGACGAGGTCGGCGAGCTGGCCGGTCGTCTCGATCGGCGCCTCGGCCCGCTGGGCGACGATCCGGTCGGCGATCGCCTTCGCCCGGGGCTCGTCGCCGAGGTCCCGGAAGGCGTCGGCGAGGCGGTCGGCGGGCCACCGGTTGACGATCGAGGCGGCGGTGGTCGGCTGGCCGGGGTCGAACCTCATGTCGAGCGGCCCCTCGCGCTGGAAGCTGAAGCCTCGGGAGGCGGTGTCCATCTGGTCGGAGGCGAAGCCGAGGTCGGCGAGGATGCCGTCGACGAGGCCGAGGCCCAGCGCGTCGAGCACCTCGCCGATGCGGTCATAGGACGAGTGTTCGAGCGTGACCGGGAGCCCCTCGGTCCGACCCCGGGCGAGGTCGAGCATCCCCGGGTCGCGGTCGAGGCCGACGACCCGGCCCCCGGGCCCGACCCGTTGCGCAATCGCCGAGGCGTGCCCGCCGGCCCCGGCGGTGGCGTCGACGACCACGGAGCCCGGCTTCGGGTCGAGCCAGGCGAGCACCTCGTCGAGCATCACGGGGCGGTGGATCGGGGGCATGGCGGTCCGGTCACGAGGAAGAGGCGTCGAGGAAGCCGCGCCCGGAGAGCTCGGCGATCCGGGAGAGGTAGGCGTCCCGGGCGTCGTCGACGGAGTCGAACGTCAGCCGCTGTCGGCGCATGGGGAGCCCGGCCCGGCCCCAGTGGATCGTCAATCGCCGGCGCTCCAGCGCGAGCTGATAGACGTCCTCCCCGCGATCGTCCCGACGGGAGAAGGAACGCGTCTCGGCCGTCAGGGCCTCCAGCGGCGTCTGGCCCCTGCGGCGGAGGGCCTCGCGCCCGGCGTGGGAGAGCCGGAGCGCGACGAGGTGTGCGCAGGGCCCGTCCTTGAGCCCCTGGCGGCGGTAGAGCGGGCAGGTGCACTCGGCCTTCGAGACCTGGCCCTCATCGGTCAGCAGCAGGACGGGGCGATATTCCCGGCGGTCCTCGGCCACCTCCACGCGGCCGGTCAGCTCCAGGCCGGCGGCGGCGATCCGGACCTCGGAGACGATCGCCACGGCTCCCCGTCGTTCGACGAGGTCGTGGGCGATCCGCTCCCGCTTGTTCCGATATTCGAGCTTCGAGAGGTCGAGCGGGGCGTCGGTCAGGGGCCTGAGGCGGTAGACGTCGGCCGCGAGGTCGTACATGATCCGGCCCTGCTGGCAGCCGAGCTGGAGGGCCTCGACCAGCGGCTCCCATTTCAGCTTGGTCGCCCTGAGCAGCTCTCCTGCCCCGGCCTTCCAGTGCTCGGCGAGGTGGGAGAGGACGGCGTCCAGCTCCTTCGAGGTCTCCTGGGCCTTGCGGGGCAAGAGCAGGTCGAAGCTGATCGCCTGGGACCAGTTGGCGGCGGTGAAGCCGGTCAGGCCGAGGGTCAGGGCGATCGGCCCGGCCCGGAGGACCCAGAAGCTGGGCAGGCCGCTGCCCAGCAGGTGGACCTCCACCTCCTCGACCAGGGGCAGGAACCTCCGGAGCAGGAACAGGCGGCGACGCCCCCAGACCCGCACCACCTTCGCCGCCTTGCCGCCATAGGGGGCGGCCGTCGATCGGATCACCGTCTCCCAGGGCTCCAGCACGAGCCGGGGGGGCTCTCCGGGGACCAGTTCGATCCGGATCCCCCGGCGTTTCCCCTTCCGGTCGGCATGCATCCGGAGCTGCCGGAGGGCGTTGTAGAGGTCGATGGGGGCCAGCGAGAACGACTCCCTGGGCAGGGCGGCGGCCGACTGCACCTGGAGGAAGCCCCGGAGCCAGGAATCCGGCACCCGGACGGTCTTCTCCAGCACCGAGCCGGCCCCCTCGGTGGCGACGGCGACCCCCTCCCGGCCGATGCTCAGCCGGGTCGGCCGGTAGCTTCGGAGCCGTTCCAGGCCGTCGTGCAGGGATTGGCTGAAGTCGACGTTCGTGGTGCCCCAGGAGGGCTCGGCGGCGGGGTCACGGTCGAAGGCGGCCAGGTCGACGCCGAGCTTGGCGTAGGCCCCTTCGTCCTTGCTGAAGACCTCGAAGAAGACCTGGTCGGGGTGGACGGAGACGACCGGGTCGAGGATCAGGGCCGCGGTCGGGTCGTTCCGCATCAGCCAGGAGAAGTACGACCGCTGGGCCTCCCAGAGGCCGAGATGGGCCGACTCGGCCCTCATCCGGCGGTAGGCGAGGTAGGCGGTGCGGTCCTTCGGGACGTACCGGTAGTCGCTGCCGACGACGGCATACAGCGCGGCCATCGCCTCGCGGAAGCGGACGGGGTCGCGCAGGGCGGCCTCGAACCGGACGGCGGGGCGACGGAGGTTGCCGACGAGGGCGACCGTCGCCTCGCCCTCCTCGCCGACGAGCCTGCTCGGCCCGGCGTAGGCGAGGTCCACGTCGGTGTGGGACGGTGGCTCGACCGCCTCGGTCGGGGCGTCGGCGGGCTCGGGGCGATCGTCGGCGTCGCTCAAGGCGTCACCTCGACACGTCTGGGTTTGCGGGAACGGGCACGCCTGGAGCGTCGGAGGGCCCGCCAGGCGGCCTTGCGCAGCTCCTCGTCGGTTTGCTCGTCCAGGCCGACGCGGCGGAGGTGCTCCTCGGCGGCCTCGGAGGCGATCGCGGCCAGGCCCTCGACGGCGCCGAGGCGGGTGGCGTCGGGCAGGGAACGGTCGGCGGCCACGGTCGCGAGCGTGTCGATCCGTTTCCGAGTGACGAGGACCGGGACGGCCACCCCCTGCTCGTGCAGCCGCCCGGCCGCTAGGTCGATCGCGGGATCCAGGGCGTCGCCGAGGGCATCGGCCAGGAGGCCGAAGCCGACCGGGTCGACGATCAGTCCCGGGCCGAGCCGGGAGGCCCGGTCCCGGTCCCGTCGGGCGAGGGCGGCGGCGGCCAGGGTGCGGAGTTCGGGGGGGCCGTCTCGGGCGATCGACTCCAGGGAGTCGAGCACGGCTGGAGGGGGGTCGTCGAACAGGACCAGGGCCTCCGCGGTCGCGAGGAGGATCTCCCTGCCGGTCCAGATCGGAGAGCCCGCGATTTCCATCGCGACGAGCGCGGCGAGCCCCTCGGCGGCGGTGCCGACCCGGCCCGAAGCCCAGGCCAACGACGACAGACACCCGGGAATCCCGCGAGAGTCGGCGGCGACCGGATACGAGGCGGATCGTTCCAGGCCCCCACGCTCGATCGTTTCGCGGAGGTGGGCCCAGCGCGACGTCCAGGTTGCCAGGGCTTCCGAGATCGCCGGACCCGATCCCGGGTCTCGCGTCCGGCCGAGGATACGGGCCGCGACGGCGACGGTCCGGGCGTGATCGGAGGCGACGGCGGCCCGGACCTCGGCCGGGGGAGGGGCGGGGAGGTCGAGCAGGATCGATCCCAGGGCGTCGGCGACCATGTCGGGGCAGCGGGGGAGTAGCTCGAACAGCCGGCTCGGATCGCCTCGCTCGCGGAGTCGATCCAGCGGTGCGTCGAGCGGGATGCCGTGGGTTTCCCGGATCAGGTCCCAATCCTCGCAGAGGGCGAGCACGGGGTTCGGATTCTGGAGGACCGCCTCGTCGGGCTCCAGGGAATCGTCCCCGAACAGCCGCCGGGCGCTGCGGAGCGCGATGAGCAGGTCACGCAATTCCTCGCCCGAGCGGAGGTGAAGTCTCAGCAAGTCTCGCGTGGCCGGCTCGTCGTCGTGTCCCAAGAGATCGAGGGTGATGGCCCGTCCCCGGGTCTCCCCCCCCCCGGCCACCTCCCGGATGCGCGCCCAGGCCTCGGGGGTGCCGAGCCATCGGAGGCCCTTCAAGGCCGTCTCGGAGACGCTGCCGGGGGACCGGCTTTGGCGGTCGAGGAGCGAGTAGATCCGGGCGGACTGGCCGGACCGGCCGAGGTGGCCGATCGCCTCGGCGGCGACGTCCTGGAGCGCGTGGCCGTCCTCGGAGGCGAGCTGGAGCAGGCGGTCGAAGGCCCGGGGGTCGCCCAGTTCCCCCAGGGCGACGACGGCCCGGCGGCGGAGGGCGAGGTCCTGGAGGAAGTCGACCGCCGAGAGCAGCACGCTCAAGCCTTCGGGGCGGTCGCCGAGTGCCAGGCCCTCGGCGGCGAGGAACTGGCTGGTCGGGTCGGGGTGCTGGAGGGCCCTGAGCAGCGGCCCGGCCGGGCCGGATCGCGTCCGGAGCCGCCAGCCGATGGCCCGGAGGGCGAGGTGCCTCGGGCCGTCGTCGGGGTGGGACGAAGCGAGGGCGAGCGGCCCGTCGACCTCGGGGCCGAGGGCCCATCGGGCCGGGGAGATCGCCCGCTGCAGCAGCCGGGGTTCTCCCAGGGAGAGGCAGCGGTCCAGGATCGAGGCGAGGATGCCGTCCCTCCTGGAGTGCTGCGACTCCATCCAGCGGCGGTCGTCGGGCCGGTCGTCGTTGGGATCCTCGACCGGCTGGTCGTGTCCGCTGAGGGCGAGCAGGGCGTCGAAGGCGAGCGGCCGCCACTTCTTCTCGAGGTCCATCAGGGCGAGCAGGCGGTCGGCGTCCTCGGGGCGTCGGAAGCGGCCGGCGGCGGGGATGAGCACCTCCGCCGCCGCGGTGCCGGCGGGGTCCCGTTCGAGCCGGTCGAGCAGGGCGCCGGGGGCCCGGGGGTCTCCCTGGAGTTCGAGGGCGGCCACGATGCGGATCTGCTCGCCCCGATCGACGGCGGCCCCCAGCAGCCGGACCAGGGCCTCGAAGGCGGCGGGATCCTTGCGGTCGGCCAGGGCGAGGGCGGCGGCCCGGCGGACGGCGGCGTATCGGGAGTCGAGGGCGCCTCGGAGGGCGTCTCGGGCCGGCTCGTCCCCCGAGTCGACCGCCTCGTCCAGCCAGGAGACGGCGAGCAGCCGGAGGCGTTCGAAGCCCGATTCGATCGCCTTCGCGGCGACGGCGGGGCGGCCGAGGCGGTCGGCGAGCAGCCGGGCGGCCTCGACGGCGAGGTCGTCCTTGCGGGACATCATCACCTGGTCGAGCACCGATCGGCCCCGGTCGTCGTCCCCCGAGGCGCCTCGGAGCCGCTCCAGCCCCCGGGTGCCCACGTCGGTCTGCCCGGAGGCGAGGGCCTCCGCGCCGAGGGTGGTGGCGTCGAGGCCGAGGGCGACGAGGTGGTCGAAGGCGGCGAGGCGGGCCTCCTGGCTCGGGTCGCCGAGCGCCTGGACGAGCACGGGGACGACGGCGGGGACGAGGCTCGGGTCGGAGTCGGCCAGGGCGCGGAGGCGGTCGAGGGCCGACCGGCGGACCCGGGCGGCGTTGGCCTGGGAGGCGACGTTGGTCGGGGAGGGGCGGCCCTTCTTCCCCTTCGAGGTGGCCTCCCCCTGCTCCCGGGCCAGGCCGACGTAGGCGCCGAAGGCCCGCTCCAGCAGGGCCTCGGGGGTGATCGTCGGGGCCGGGCTCGGGGGGGCGTCGGCCTTCGCCCGGTCGAGTCCCGGGGCGAAGCGCTCCAGGAGGGCCGAGCAGGCCAGTTCGAGGGCGGCCGATTCCTTCACGCCCGGGTCGATCGTCGGCAGCAGCCGGGAGGCGGCCCGGGCCCTGACGATCGGCGGGGCGATCGCGAGCAGGTCGGCCATCGCCGAGACGGTGGCCTCGGGGACGGACCAGCTCGCCTCCGATTGTCCCCCCCGGTCGTTGACCAGCCGGGAGACGGTGGCGAGCAGCCCGGCCGGGTCGTGGCCCGACCGCAAGGCGTCGGCGGCGGCGAGGCGGACGCGGGGCGATCGGCTCGACAGGGCGGCGATCCGCCGGGAGGCGTCCCCCCGGGGCGCCTTCAGTTCCCGGCAGAGGAGCAGGAGCAGGGCCCGGTTGCGGGTCGCCTGGTCGCCGTCGTCCAGGGAGACGACGAGCCGGGGCTCTCCCGGGTCCCCCAGCGCGGCGAGCACGGCGAGGCGATCGTCGAGCCCGAGCACCTCCGCACCTTCGGCCGAGTCGAGCATCGGGGCGACCGAGGCGTCCCCCCGCAGGGCCAGGCCCATCGCGGCCCGGTACCTGACCTGGGGGTCGGCGTGGGAGAGGGCGAGGCGGAGCGGGCCGGTCGCGTCGGGCTCGGCACACCAGCAGAGCACGGCGGCGGCCCACTTGCGGAGCGGGGCATGGGGGGAGTCGAGCATCGGCAGCACGGGGACCACGGCCTCGGGGTCGCCGAGTTCCGCCAGGCCGTCGAGGGCGATCAAGGCCTGCGCCAGCCAGGCATCACGGCGGTCCTCCTCGACCGGCTCGGGGGCGGCGGCGAGGGCGACGAGCGGCCCGAGGGCGGCCCGGTCGCCGAGCCGGGCCAGCGCCCGGGCGGCCCGGCCCCGGATCTCGGCGTGGGGGCTGCCGAGGGCGGAGGAGAGGGGGGCGGTGGCGTCGTCGGAGACGAGGGCGTCGAGGGCCGACCGGCGGACGTCCGGGTCCTCGTCGTCGATCGCCCGGACGAGCAGCGCCTGGGCCGCGGCGGTGTGCGTCTTGACCAGCCCGGCGACGGCCTCCAGCCGGAGGTCGGCGTGTCGGCAGCCGAGCGCGGCCTCCAGCACGTCGAGCCCCTTCGACTTCTTCCTGGCGGCGTCGAGGGCGTCGGCGCGGAGGGCGGGATCCGGGTCGTCGAAGGCTCCGAGGAGGAGGTCCCAGGCCCAGGGCTCGGCGAGCTGGGCGAGGGCCTCGGTGAGCACCTCCCGGCGGACGTCGGCGTGGATGCTCCGGCGGGCGAACCGGAGGGCCCCGGCCCCCCCCCCGGCGGCGGGCAGGTTGAGCACCGCCTTGAACGCCTCGGCCCGGAGGGCGGGGGAGCCGTCGTTGAGCGCCCGGACCAGCAGGAGGCCGGTGGGCGATTCGGCCGAGGCCGGGGGCGCCTTCTTCGCCTCGGCCAGCAGGAGCTGGAGCCCCCGACGTCGGACGTCGTCGTGGTCGGCGTCCAGCCCGGCCCCGGCGGCGAGGAGGGGCACCTCCCGGTCGATCGAGGCGATGGCGGTGAAGGCGGCGTCCCGGACCTCGGCGGCCTCGTCGTGCAGCAGGGAGCGGAGGCGGCTGACGGCGGCGGCGTCCCCCAGGTTCGCCAGGGCCCGGCAGACCTCGACCCGGGCCGACGGCTCGGCCTCCCGGCTGAGTTGGAGCAGCAGGCCGAACGCCCTGGGATCCCCCAGCAGGGCGAGGCAACGGGCCCCCCGCAGGGAGGTGTCGAGCGACCGGCTCGCGGCGGCGTTGAGCAGCGGGGCGAGGTCCTCGGCGTCGAGCCCGGCGGGCGCCTCCGATCCGGCCTTGCCCCTCGCGCCCTTCTTCGGGGGCTTCGCCTTCGCGTCGGCCCCGCTCCTTCCGGCCGGAGGGCCGGCGGCCCCCCCCTGCCCTTCGAGAGCGGCGTCGAGGTCGTCGAGCTGTCGGGCCAGGTCGGCGTCCCCGGCCCGGATGGCCTCGACCAGCCGGGGGCGGGTGTGGAGCATCAGGAGGAAGGCGACGCGTCGGACGTCGGCGTCCCGGTCCTCGGCCATCCGTCGCAGCGAGGTCGACACGGCGGCCTGGCCGAGCAGGCCCCGATGCAGGAGGCGAATGAGGGCCCATCGGCGAAGGTCGGCGTGCGACGTGCCCAGGACGATCAGGTCGGCCTCGGGGGAATCGGCCGGGTGGATCGATTCGAGGGCCTCGGCGGCGGAACGGCGGACCTCCCACTCCTTCGCGTCGAGGGCGGCGAGCAGGCGGTCGAGCGCCTGGTCGTCCTGCTTCGAGCGCGGGGCGAGGGCCTCGACGGCCCTCCGGCCGATCTCGGGCAGGCCGGTCTTCAGGGCCAGGTCGATCGGCCGGAAGTCGGCCTCCCCTGCCCGGTCGCGGAGCCGGTCGAAGGCGAGCAGGCGGACGGCCTCGTCCGGGTGGCCGAGCAGCCCTTCCAGCAGCGGGACGGACCGGGGGTGGTCGGAGTCGCCGATGCGTCGGGCGGCGTCGAGGCGGAGGCCGGGGTCGGCGTCGGCCCGGGAGTGCTCGGCGAGCAGGTCGAGCGCGGCGAGGTCGTTGGCCGAGGCGAGGTCCGCGATGGCATGCTCTCGACGCCTCGGATCCCCCTCGGCCAGCTCCCGGCGGGCCCGGGAGAGGGCGCCGTGGATCTTCTGGGCCGGGTCGCCGAACTTCCCGGCGGCGTCGAGGACGAACAGCCGGATCGTGTCGTCCTCGCAGGCCACCGAGAGCCGGGGGCGGTCGTGGACCGAGACGACCGCCAGCCCCCGGACCTTCGCCACGCCGTCCTTCAGGGTGCCCGGGCGGGCCCCCCCGGATCGGGGCCACGTCTTGACCGTCGAATCGAGCGACCCGGTGAGGAACCGATCGCCGGGCGCCCAGGCGATGGCGGTGATGGCGTCGTCGTGGCCGAAGCTCCTGCCCCGGTCCTCCGGCTCCAGGGCCCCGCGGGCCAGGGTCGAGCGGAGCGCGCGGTCGGCCCCGGCCGAGAGGAACCGCAGCTCGTCGGGCTCGAATGCCAGGGCGGTGACGGCCCCTTCGTGCACCCGGGCCGACTCGCTGAGGATGAACTCCTCGCGGCCCTCGGCGGTGAACACGGAGACGTCCCCCCTGGCCGTGCCGGCGACGAGCCAGCGGCCGGTCGGGTCGGCGGCGAGGGCGGTCGCGGCGGCGGGGAGGTCGAGCGACTGGATCGGCCTCGCGTCCGGTTTGCTGACGTCCGCGATCACCACCGTCGGGCCGGCGGCGATCGCCAGCCGGTCCCCCTGCAGCGGGGAGAGGGCCGAGGCGGGCTCGCCGTCGAGGGACATCGCCGTCGACGGCGAGCCCCCGGAGATCGGGCAGCGGCAGATCGAGCCGTCCGACGCGGCGACCCAGACCTCGTCGCCCGACAGGCAGAGGGCCCGGCCCCCGCCGGGGATCGGGTCGCTCGCCAGGTCGAACGTCTCGCAGTCGAGCCGGTAGAGGGACGTCGGCCGCCCTTCCGGGTGCTCGGTGACGAACAGGAGCATCTTCCCCGAGGCGGCCAGCGCCCGGATCCGCCCCCGGTAGGCCAGGTGCTTCTCGGCGACGCTCACGAGGCGGCCTCCGATCCGGGGGCGGAGAGCCCCGGGTGGGCGTGCCGGATCCGGGTGACGGCCACCAGGCAGGCGGCGTGCTCGCTCTTGCCCCGGGAGCCGAGGAACTCGACCAGGGGGGGCAGGGCGAACCGGGCGAACGCCTCGTCCTCGATCGCCAGGTCGCACAGGGTCTCGACGACGGCGAGCTTCGCCAGGCGGTTCGGCAGCGGGCGGAGGCGGTCGAAGCCGTCCCCCCCCTGCCCTTCGGTCGGGCCGGCCGATCGCCTCGGGGGCCGGCCGGGGGGCAGCTCGAAGAGCATCCGACGGAGCAGGTCGCCGAGGCTCGGCGGCGGGGCGGGCGGCCGGTCGGGCCGGGCGGGGGGGCCGGTCCCCCGGGACGTGGCCGCCTCGGCCGCCTTCTTGCGGGCGACGGGGCCGATCGTCGGCCTCGGGGAGACGAAGGGGGCCCAGCCCCCGGTGATGTGCCGGTCCCGGTAGAGCGACCAGAGGGCCCGGACGACGAAGGCGCGGACGGCCCGGTCGGGGCTCTCGGTCAGCCGGTACAGCTCGTCGGGGAGCCTCAGGCGGGGGGAGCGGTCGATCAGCTTCAGGCCGAGGGCCCGGGTCTGCTCGTCGCCCGACTCGCAGAAGCGGTAGACGGCGGCGGGGCTCAGGGAGTCGTGGTCGATCCGGTACCGGCGGTGCTCCGGGGCGTCGTCGGCCAGCAGGGCATCGGCGACGAGGCGGCGGACCTCCGCGAAGGGGGCCTCGGCCAGCCGGACCAGATCCTCGCCCGGCGGCGACCAGCGGCCGAACTCGGAGCGGGCCAGGGTCAGGGCGAAGGCCCGGATCGGCTCCCTCGTCTCGAAGAAAAGGGGGAGGACGCGGTCGAAGCCGAGGAAGGCGTCGGGAATCTCGGCGCCGGGATCGACGGGGCGGTCGGTCTCGTCGAGCGCGATCCGGGGGTGGTGCCGCCTGATGTATTTCCGGGCGAACTGGCCGAGCCGGGCGTCCGAGGCCCCGCCGCCGACGGCCATCTCCCAGAGGCGTTCGCAGCCGGCGAGGGTGGCGTCGGCCGAGACGTCCCGAGATCGGCCGGAGAGCATCCGGAGGAAGGCCGTCTCGGAGATGATCCGGATGTTCGCCCCCTGGCCGTTCAGCTCCTCGGCCTTGAGCTGCTTCGACCCCTTCTTGCCGTTGCCGTTGCCGTAGAGCGGGGAGCCCTCGTCGCCGATCACGAGGTAGTGCAGCTTCGCCGTCACCCCCGAGGATACCGCCCCGCCGGCGTCCCGGACCTTCCCCTCGGACTCCTTGCGCTGCATCGTCGCCAGCTTGCCGGTGAAGAGGAACGACTGGCCGCCGAGGTCGACCGTGACCTCTTCCTTCGTTGGGGGCCGGTCGACGGACGCCGGTTGGTCCTGAGCGGGGGCGAAGTCGGCGGGGACGAAACCCTTGATCATCAGCTCGACGGCGAAGTCGTGGTAGCGGGGCTCGGCCCGACGGGCGAGGGAGAGCAGCCAGTCGAAGCCGAGATCCCCGGGGGAGAAGCGGCGGACATCGCCGAGCCAGCCGAGGACCTGGTCGGCCAGCGGCTCGTCGAAGCTGAGTTCCCTGTCCCGACCCTTGAGGATCGAGGCTTCCAGACGCACCAGCGGGTGAGCGTCCCAGTCGGGGTGGAAGGCCATCGCCTTGAGGGCGTCAATCGGCACCGACCCGGCCTTGAGCCGACCTTCGTTGATCCAGGAGGCGGCGATCCATCGGGTGTCGGGGCGGATCAACAGCAGAGCGAGGAATTCCGGATCAAAGGTGTCTGGCCCGAATCGAGCGAGGTGTTTCATCGCGAATTCGGCCAGAGCCCCGGCAGGTTCCTGATCCGCCCAGTCGTACTTGTCGAGCAGGTCCCGGAAGTAGCCGTAACCGAGCGTCCCAGGCGAGTGGATCTTGGGGAGCAATTCGGAGACGAACTCGAACGCCTCCTCGCTCTGTGAGAAGAGGAGGTTTCGGAACCACTCCGAAGTCAGCTCCTTGGGGCCGAAGTGCGCCTGGATGGCCTTGGCTGCCAGCGTATGACCGTATTCGGATTCGAGCAGGCGTCCCCAGGCGTCGAGGCCGACCTCCTTCCGGGGGTCTCGTTCGCCGAGCAGGTCGGCGGCGAGCTTGCGGACGGCCTCGCTGCGGTTGTCGGCCAGGCGGACGAGTTCGTCGACGGGCAGGTCCCGGGTGTGGGCCCGGGCATAGTCGGCCGCGTAGGACCGGGCGAGGTCGCTCGGCGAGTCGAACAGCGAGAGGACCGGCCCATGCAGGCCCAACTCCCGGAAGCTCGACTGCTCGAACTTCGGCACGTTGCCCAGGATCCAGACGACGAACTCGTGCACCGGGGCGGCCCGGGAGGCGATCAGCCGGACGACCCAGCCCGGCTCGACTTCCCGGAGCGAGGCCCGGAAGTCCCTCCTCAGCGCCTCGGTCGCGAAGGCGAGCACCGCGTCGCTCCGGGCCCGCTCCAGCAGGACGAACAGCGGCCGGGGGCTCCGCCTCCAGGAGTCGGGGAAGGCCCGGAGGGCGACCGGGTCCTTCTTCGTCGCCCCGAAGAGGAACCGGCCCCGCGTGTAGGCCTTCGAGCCGTGGTAAAGGATATGGTTGTAGACCCACGCCCCTTCGGCCTGCGACCGGTCCCTCCCCCAGGTCGACGGATACCGGGCCAGCACGGCCGAGGCGACGTCGGGGTAGGCGACCGGCATCATCCGGCCGATCGCCCGGAGGTGCCGCCAGGCCCGCCGGACCATGTAGGCCAGCGTCCGGCGGCTCACGCCGTGCTGGTGGGCGGCATGGGCCACGTCGAATCGGGCGGTCAGGGCGGCGAAGACCTCCAGGTCGCCCCGCGACTCGGCCTCCTTGAAGATCCGCTTCAGGGCCCGCCAGGGGCCGTAGGTCAGGGCGACGGTGTCGATGACCCGCAGCAGGCAAGCCCGGGCGAAGGGGGAACCGTCCTCCCAGAGGGCGAGGATGAGTTCATGGAGGCGGAGGCGGTCGGACAGCGGGGCCTCGGCGTCGGGGGCTTCGAGCGCCTTGAAGGCCGAGAGCCACTCGATCCGCTGCTCCTCCGGGGATTTCTTGAGGAACTCCGGCGTCCGGGTCCGGGCCATCAGGAGGTCGAAGGTCGGCGCCCCTTCCCGGATGGGGACCTCAGGCTCGGGGTCGGGCCGGGAGGAGATCGCCTCGATCAGGTCGACCAGGATCGGGTCTCGTGCCTCCCAGGCGCGTCGGGCGTCGTCGATCGAGGGTCGGATCGCCACGGCTGGTCGCCCTATCGGTCGCGGTCGAGGTGATTCGCCGGGGGAAGATCGGGCTCGGGGTCGGGCGGCCCCCGCCGGTTGCCCGGCGAAGGGCCGCCCTCCCCCGTCCCGAGTCCTGCGGGGCCGGGCTGGGGCAACGATCCGGGGGGTGACATCTACCACCGGACCTGGGACATCGAAGGCTCTCCGGCCCGCCGTCCCCAGGGGGGACATCTACCGGGCGGAACGGCGATCGGCGCGGTTGGACCAGGCCCGCCCGGTAGATGTCCCCCCTGGGGACGATCAGCGGGCCTGAAACAGCCTTCGTTGTGGTGCGTGAGGGGCCGATTCCACGGGCGGCGCAACGCCGCCCAGACGCCCGAAGGCGTCGAGCTAGACCTGTCCTCCCGTTCGTTGACCCATCCATCGATCCGCAGGACGGCCTTTTTTATCGCGGGGGAGGCCGCCCCGCAAGGGGGGCGCCCGGCGGCCACGTCCCGCATCGAGATTCTCCGTGATCGGCCCCGGCGGGTCGCCTATGATTTGGGGGGAGCGTGCGGGGCGCCGCAGGTCCAAAACAGGGGGCACCACCCCGGGCGGTCGGGGCCCGGGAGGCCGGGAAGCAAGCCGGGAGGGGCACGGCGCGGTGCAAGACGAGCTCGAACAGCGGGTCCGGATCCGGACCCGGGCGCTGGCCCGGTCCAACGAGGCCCTGCGCTCGGAGGTCGCCGAGCGGGAGCGGGCCGAGGCCTCGCTCCGGCAGGTCCAGGAGCAGTTCCGCCTGTTCGTCGAGCACAGCCCGGCCGCCGTGGCCATGTTCGACCGCCAGATGCGCTACGTGCTGGCCAGCCGACGCTGGCGGACCGACTACGGCCTGGGGGACCGCGAGATCATCGGCCGAAGCCATTACGAGGTCTTCCCCGAGGTCCCCGACCGCTGGAGGGAGATCCACCGCCGGGTCCTGGCCGGCGAGGTCCTCGGCTGCGAGGAGGATCCCTTCCCCCGGCCCGACGGCCACACCGATTGGGTCCGGTGGGAATGCCGCCCCTGGCCCGACGCCTCCGGCGCGGTCGGCGGCCTGATCATGTGCACGGAGGTCGTCACCGAGCGGAAGCGGGCCGAGATCCGCCTCCAGCGGGTCGAGCGTGCCCGGATGGCCCTGAGCCGATGCAGCCAGGCGCTGGTCCGGGCCGTCGACGAGCCGTCCTTCCTCCGGGAGATCTGCCGGGTGATCGTCGAGGTGGCCGGCTACCGCCTCTGCTGGGTCGGTTTCGCCGAGCACGACGCGGGGAAGGCCGTCCGCCCGGTCGCCCACGCCGGCTACGAGGACGGCTACCTCAAGACGCTCTGCGTCTCCTGGGACGACACCGACCGGGGACGGGGCCCGGTCGGCCGCGCCATCCGGTCCCGACGGCCGAGCGTCTTCAAGGACGTGGCCAACGACCCCAACTTCGCACCCTGGCGCGAGGAGGCGATGAAGCGGGGCTACGCCTCGGTGATCGGCGTGCCGCTGCTCTGTGAGGCGGAGGCCCTGGGCGTGGTGGTCATCTACGCCTCCGAGCCCGACGCCTTCGACGACGAGGAGGTGGCCCTGCTGCGCGGCCTGGCCGACGACCTGGCCTTCGGCGTCGTCTCCCTCCGGGCCCGGGCCGAGCGCCGCAAAGCCCGGGAGGAGCTGGAGCGGGCCCACGAGGAGCTGGAGCGCCGCGTCGACCTGCGCACCGCCGAGCTCTCCCGGGCCAACGAGCAGCTCACCCGGGAGGTCGCCGACCGCGAGCGGGCCGAGCAGGCCCTCCGCTCCTCCGAGCGGCTCTACCGGCAGCTCACCGAGGGGACCGGCGACGCCATCGTGGTGGCCGACCATCGGGGCGTCATCACCCTGGTCAACCCGGCCGCCCGCCGGGTCTTCGGCTACGACGAGGGCGAGGCCCTCGGCCGGCCGCTCTCCCTGCTGATCCCCGAGGACCACCAGGTGGACCACCGCGGGGCCGTCCGCCGCTTCGTCGAGGACCGCGAGGGCCACCTCGTCGGCCGGACCGTCGAGCTGAGGGGCCGTCGCAAGGGGGGCGAGGTCTTCCCGCTCGAGGTCTCCCTCTCGGCGATCGACCTGCCCGAGGGGGTGGTCCTGCTCGGCGCGATCCGGGACGTGACCGACCGCCAGCGGATGCAGGCCCGGATCAGCCAGGCGGAGAAGCTCGCCTCGCTCGGGCTGCTCAGCGCCGGGATCGCGCATGAGATCAATAATCCATTGGCTTATGTCTCCAACAATCTGGCCGTGCTGGAGCGCGACTTCGCCGCGCTCTCGGAGATCCTCGACGTCCACGACCAGGCCCGGGGAGACATGCTCCGGGCCTGCCCCGACCGCCTCTCCCGGATCGATGAGATCGCCGAGGAGTTCGACCTGCCCTACCTCCGGCGGAACCTCGGCCGCCTCCTGGCCAGCACGAAGCAGGGGATCAAGCGGGTCTCGGACATCGTCCAGAACCTACGGGGCTTCACCCGCCTGGACCAGACCGCCGTCGATCGCGTCGACCTGCACGAGGCGATCGCCAGCAGCATCGAGATGGTCCGGGGCCGGCTCGCCCACCACAACATCACCCTGGAGCAACACTGGGCCGACCTGCCCCCGGTCTCTTGCACCCCGGCCCAGATCAACCAGGTGGTGCTGAACCTGCTGGTCAACGCGCTGCAGGCGATCGAGGCCACCGGCCGAGACCACGGCCGGATCGCGTTGTCGACCCGGCAGCAGGGGGACGAGGTCGTTTTGGAGGTGGTCGACGACGGGGTCGGCATCGCCGAATCGGACCTCCCCCGGATCTTCGACCCCTTCTACACGACCAAGCCGATCGGCCAGGGGACCGGGCTCGGCCTGAGCATCAGCCATGGCATCATCCGGGACCACGGCGGCCGGCTGGAGGTTGACGGCCGCCCCGGCCTCGGGGCCCGATTCCGGATCGTCCTGCCCGTCGCCCGCCCGGAGCCTCCCCCCGAGGGCGACCCCACTGGGCCGGCCGCCCCCCGAGCCTGAGGCGGGGGCATTCCGGTCGGCGTCGGGGCCGGTCGGCCCGGTGGGATTTTCGCCTCACAGCGGGGCGGCCGGCGGCCCCCCCGCCCGAGGGACGCCCAGACGCTCAACGGGCCGTCGTCTTCGCCCCCGGGCGGCGTGTGTCGGTGATCCGCATCATATCATCACGAACTCCTCGCCCTGGCCCCCCGGCGAGTAAAAGGTCGTGACCCGAGTGCCGTCGCTCCTGTACTCCGTCGTCGAGCGGAACGCCAACACGATCCCAGCCGGTCACGGCCCCTCGATCCGGCCCGTGGTCAGCGTCCGGGTCGCGGGCTCGTACGTCGCTTCCTGCATCGAGAGGCCCGGCGACATGGCGTTGGCCCCGCTGCCGACCGCCCCGGGCCCGGCCGCCGGGGATCGACGGGCCCGAGGCCGGGGGGATGCAGGACCATTGAACCTCGTTCGGGCTCGGACCGTCGTCTCGTCGTCGGCACCTCGATCGGGGGGAGGGGAATTGTCCCGGCGCGCGAGGCGCAGCTCGGCTGGTCGATTGTCGAGGACGCGGGCGGCGAGATCCCTGTCGATCACGACCTCATCCGTCCCATCAACGACGCGGCGGCCGCCCCGGGGGCGTGTCCGCGGCCACCCGATGGTGGCCGGCGTCCGTGATCGCCTTCCCCGGGACGGATGCCCTGGGTCACATCGGATCGGGCGGGGTCGCCGGCGGCTCGCCGATCGGCTTCTGGCCGGGAGACGGCTCCGGGTGGACGGGGAATGGGGATTGCGGGGGCCCCGGCTTCGGGATCTCCGGGTAGTCCGGCGGAGGTGAGCCGGGTTTCGGCTCCTCGGGCGTGGGGATCGAGTCGGGGACGGGTTCGTCGGGCGACATGGCGGTCCTTCCTGATCGGGCAGCCGGGAATCCCCAGCCCGAGGAGATCGCGGAGGCTTCCCGGCCGGGGACCCGCAAGGGGCGTGCCGAGCGGCAGACCTGCCTGGCTGGACGGCCGACGGCTCGGGAGAATGGCCGGCCCGGGATGCGGCCGGGCGACGCGAGTCTTGCCCCGGGGCGTTCGGGAAGGATATTGCCATGAACTCCTATATCGCACTCCTGAGGGCCGTCAACGTCGGCGGCACCGGCAAGATGCCCATGAGCGACCTCAAAGACTTGTTCCGGCGGGCCGGGTTCCCCGGGGCCCGGACCTACATCGCCAGCGGCAACGTCGTCTTCACGAGCCGGGAGCCGGAGGCCCGGATCAAGGCCGCCCTGGAGGAGGCCCTGGGAGCCTACGCCGGCAAGCCCGTCGGCGTGCTGGTGCGCACCGCGTCCGAGATGGCGGAGGTCGTCTCGGGGAACCCGTTCCCGGGCTCCTCGCCCAGCAGGACGGTGGCCATCTTCCTCGACGGGCCTCCGCCCCCCGATGCCCTGGAGCGGGTCACCGGCCGGGCCGACGAGGAGACACGCCTCGGGAGGCGGGAGATCTACGTTCATTACGGCGACGGGATGGGGAGGTCGAGGTTGAAGATCCCCGCCGCCGCCGCCGGCACGGCGCGCAACATCAACACGGTCACCAGGCTCGCCGAGATGGCCTCAGAGCCGGGGTGATCGGCCGCGTCGGGCCGGATCGCTCGGCGGCCAACCGAGCCCAACCGCCGACAGCCGGGGCGAAGGTCTCGGCGGCCTCGTCGTCGGCCGTGCTCGCCATCAGGCCACCAGATGCGCTGCGACCTGGTGCACCGCCCGGAAGCCGACCTGGATACGGTTCCAGCCGTTGATCGCGACGATCAGCGGGGTGAGCGCCGCTCGCTCCTCCTCGGTGAAGTGGCCCCGGAGCGCCTGAGAGACATCGTCCGGAGCGTGCGTCCGGGCCACAAGGGTCGGGCCTCGGTCCAGCCGAACGCTGCACGCTCGCGAGCGCTGTAGAACGGTGGCTCGCGCCAGGCATCGAGCAAGTAGAGCCGCCCCTCCGTCTCGCCCTTCTTCCTGTCCTCCGCGGAATGCATGTGGAGGCAGGAGGCGCAGGCGTTGAGCTGCGAGACGCGGACCTAGGCGAGCTCCATCAGCTGTCCTCCAGACCGCCCTGGTGGGCGCCCTTGCCGAATTCGAGCCACGATTGCATCAACGCGGGGCGGCGGCGTACGCGTTCAATCTCGGGGTCATGATCGCCTGCTTCGGGTCCGGTTCCCGAAGGCTGACGAGGTGTCCCCGCCGGGAGTGACATGCGGCCGGGATGATTCCATCCCTCGACGGGCCCGGAGCTCGACCCGGCCCGATCCCCGGCGCCTCGATGGTGGCGTCCCTCGAAGGATCACGCGATCCGGCGAGGCTTTCTCCCCTCCGGTCGGGCCGCCGGGATGTCCGACATCCCCGAGCCCCTTTCCACGCCACCCCAGGCGTCCGTGCCCGAGACGCCTTCAGACGACGAACGACGTCGGGCCCATCGGGACGATGCCGTCCTCGTCGGCTCGGCCCGCCCCGTCCCGCGCAACCCATGCCACGATCGGCATCCCGGGGAGCCGGCCGGCGTCGGGCCGCGGCCCGAGATGGAAGCGCCTTCCGTCGATGATGCCCCGTCACCAGGGGAGGGGATCACTGCGATGGCGTCTCACCCCGAATCATTGCGACAATTCACCCATTCAAGGACTTATGCTTAAACTGGTGCCAAGATCGCCATTTCGCCATGAGATGGGGTGATGCATGTTGGTGCCTGGGGCGAGTGGGATGTCCTCGCTGAGAGGCCTGGATGGGGCGTCAAGGCCGCAAACCCCGGAAAAGACTGGGTCTGGCAAGAATTTCAAGCATTGGAAATTGTATATGAAATTTCAATGCTCTAATGATTTATGCATGCAACCCTGGTCTCGGCGGACCCTGATTTTTCCCCGCATAGTCTCTTGACGGAAGGGTTGGCACCCCGCAATATGAGTCGACTTTCGATCATCACCTCCCTGGTTGCGGCGATCCGGGTCCATCGTTCGATGGGCTCGACGCGAGCGGGCGTAGGTGAAGCCTCATTCCCCCCCCCAAACAATCCGGGCTCGTCTTGCCGGATGCCCCCGACGGGGCTCCCCGGATGAGCTATGGTTCGTTTGTCGGGAGCGACTGGCAGGTGAGGACCCAAACGGTCAGGTAAGCGGATGGGGGCCCTCGGATGCCCCCGTCGAGCCCGGCCCGCTCGGCGAGGCCACCCGTTCATGACGCCGGCCGCGATGGTCGGCCCCCAGTCGGCCGTCAGCAGGTCACCCCTCGGCCCCCTCGCGATCGATCGCGGGCCTCAGGAACTCGGCCACGGCCGAGCCGCTCGGCCTGCGCGCGGACCCGCCCACGCGTTCATTCCCGTCATTCAGGTTCATGCGTCGCCTTGCAACGAGCGAGGGGATCTCGACCGGCGAGAGACGTCGGATGTCTCTCTGCGGTCGCGGCCACCCCCCATCGCAGAATCGCAATGCACCGTCGACGACTCGACGCATTGGCTCGCCGAAGAGACATAATACATGCTCCATGCCATTCCCTTCCACGCGGTCGATCCGCGCGTGCAACCATTCTTCGCCGAGGGCTCGAAGGTCGCCTACGACCGCCTCCCGACGGACAGGGAGCGTAGGCTGCCCTCCCGCCCGGAGGCCGGCCGATCGATCGCGGTCCAGGGGGCCGACGGCGGGGAGATCCGGGTGCGGATCGCCTCGAGTCGGGAGTCCTTCGCGCAGGCATTCCGGATGATCGCCGGCAGCTACCAGGCCCGAGGCTACGAGTCCCCGAGCCCTCGGCCCTATCGCTTCACCCCTTACCACGTCCTGCCCGGCACGATCACCGTCGTGGCCGAGCGCGAGGGCCGGGTCGTGGCGACCATGTCGCAGGTGCCGGACACGTCCCTGCTCGGATTGCCGATGGAACGCATCTATGGGTGGGAGATCGACCAGCTGAGGTCCCAGGGGCTGCGCCTGGCCGAGATCACGAGCCTGGCCGACCGGGACCTGAGCCACCGCGAGTTCCTCAGGGTCTTCGGGGCGATGAGCCGGCTGACCTGCCAGCACCACCACCGGGAGGGGGGCGACAGCTGGGTCATCACCGTCCACCCCCGCCATCGGGACTATTACCGCAAGGTGCTGGGGTTCATCTCGATCGGGGCGCCCCGATCCTACCCGAGCGTCCGCCATCATCCGGCGGAGGGGTTCCTGGTCGATGAGGACCTCATGAGGGCCAACGCCCCCCGGAAGCACCGCGAGATCTTCGGCGAGCCGCTGCCCGACGAGGTCCTCGACGCGCCGCCTCGCGAGGCGGGGCACGTCCCCTACTTCGCCGGGCGTTCGACCCAGGCCGATCCCGAGGCCCTGCTCCGGATCGGGCGGGAGGTCGGCTCGTCCGGGGCGCCGCCCCGCTGGCAGGAGTGGGCCGAGCCGGGGCCGACCCCGGCGAACCGCGAGCATCGGGCCGCCCCATGTGGATCCTAGCGCTCAAGGCGATGCTGGCCGACCGGGGCAAGCTGACGGCCTCGCTGCTCGGCGTGGCCTTCTCGGTCGTCCTCGTCAACCTCCAGGGGGGGCTGCTGCTGGGGATGCTGCGTAAGGGCAGCATGCTGGTCGACTACGGCCGGGCCGACATCTGGGCGGGGCCGCGGCACATGACCACCGTCGACATGGGGGCATACATCCCCGAGCGGTGGGTGCACCGGATCCGGGGGGTCGAGGGGGTCGAGCGGGCCGAGCCCTACGTGGTCATCTTCGGCCAGGCGGCGATGCGGGACGGCCGGTTCGAGAACGTGGTCATCGTCGGCAGCGAGGCGGCCAGCCTGATGGGCAACGCCTGGGACGTGGCCGAGGGGGACCCGAGGGCCATCCGCCACCCGGACGGGGTCCTCGTGGACGCCTGCGACGCCCCCCGCCTGGGCGGCTGCCGGATCGGCGACGCGCTGGAGATCAACGGCCGGCGGGCGGAGGTCGTCGGCATGACCCGGGGGATCGTCAGCTTCACGACCAACCCCTACGTCTTCACCACGCTCGCCCGGGCCCGCGACCAGTTCGGGCCGGGCACCGGCATCCCCCGCGACCGGTGCTGCTACTTCCTGGTCAAGGCACGCCCCGGCACGGACCTGGATGCCCTTTGCGCCCGGATCCGGGCCCGCGTCCCGGATCTCGACGTCTACGACCGGGCCACCTATAGCTGGCGCTGCATGGATTTCTGGCTGACGCGCACCGGCATCGGGATCAGCTTCGGCCTGGCCGCGGCCCTGGGGTTGCTCGTCGGCCTGGCCGTCGTGGCCCAGACGCTGTATGCCGCGGTCACCGATCGGATCAGGGAGTACGGCGCCCTGAAGGCCATGGGGGCGGACGACTCCTGCGTCGGCTCCTTCCTGCTCGTCCAGGCGTTGGGCAACGCGACGATGGGCTCGGCCCTCGGCCTGGCCGGCTCCGCCTTCGCCGGCCGGGTGATGAGCTCCCCCCGGGCCCCGGTCGTGTTGACCTGGCAGGTGGGCGCCCTGAGCGTCTCGCTGGTGGTCCTCGTCTGCCTGGTCTCCGCGTCGCTGCCCTACGTGAGGCTCCGGCGGATCGACCCGGCGATCGTCTTGCGAAGCTGAAGGGCCTGACATACGATGCTGTGGTCACCGTCCGCCCCCGCCTTCCTCGGGCGAGGTCCCGTCCGGCCTCGCGGTTCGGATCCGGCTCATTTCCCCCACGAGACCCTCGTCGACCCATGGGTGGATGACGAAGGATGGATGCCTCCTGCGGTCGCGGCCCGCGAGATCGGCAAGGGATTCGGCGGCGGTCGGGGCCGGGCCACGGTCCTGAAGGGCGTCAGCCTCGAGATCCGTCGGGGCGAGGTCGTCTTCCTCGTGGGCCCTTCCGGGAGCGGGAAATCGACGCTCCTGTCGTTGATCGGCGGCATCATGACCCCGGACCAAGGGTCCCTCACCGTGCTCGGCCAGGACACGAGCCGGCTCGACCCGGCCCGGCGGGCCGACTTCCGGCGCGACCACCTCGGCTTCATCTTCCAGACCTTCCACCTGATGCCGACGCTCTCGGCGCTCGACAACGTCCGCCTGGCCCTGGCCATGCGTGGCATCTCGCGACGGGAGTCGACCGCGAGGGCGACCGCCCTGCTCGGGAGCGTGGGGCTCTCCCACCGGGCCGGGCTCCGGCCGGGCCGGCTCAGCACCGGGGAATGCCAGCGCGTGGCGGTCGCCCGGGCGCTCGCGGGCGACCCGGAACTCGTGCTGGCCGACGAGCCGACGGCCTCGCTTGATGCCGAGAACGGGCAAGCCATCATGCACCTGCTCACCGACCTGGTCCGCACCCGAGGGGCGACCTTGCTGATCGTGACCCACGACAACCGGATCTTCCCCTTCGCCGATCGGATCCTCCGGCTCGAGGGAGGCCGCGTCGTGGGGTCCGACGGCCCCGGGGGGGGCGACCCTCCCGAGGAGGTCGCCGGGGTGATGGCGGCCCCGGACGGCCGCCGGCGGCGGCGGGAGTGGGGACCATGAAGGCGGCGATCGCCCTCGCGTTGCTGCTGTCCGCGACCCTGGGCGTGGCCTCCGTCGCGACCCTCAAGGACGTCGCCGCCCCCGCCGGGTCGGCGGCCCCGGAGGCCCCGATGGTCCGCCCTTCGGACGTGATCGCGGCCGATGGGGTCGTCGAGGGCGCCCGGCCGGAGGCGGGGCTACGCCCCGATGTCGAGGGCGTGCTGGCCGCACTCCATGTCGCCGAGAACCGGGAGGTGGCGGGGGGGGAGTTGCTCGCCGAGCTTCGCAACGATCCCCAGCGGGAGCGGGTCTCCCTGGCCGCCGCCGAGCTCGAGGTGGCCCGAGCCCGGCTGGATCGGCTCCGCAACGGGGAACGGCAGGAGCGGCGTCGGGTGCTGGAGGCGATCGAGAAGACGCATCGCCTGGCCCTCGAGCGGGCCGAGGCCGACTGGTCCCGGACCGAGGAGCTGTTCGGGAGGGGCGCCATCAGCACCGAACGCCGGGACCGGGACTATTACGCCAAGGTCGAGTCCCGGGCCGCGTTGGGCGAGGTCGAGGCCGAGCGGGCCCTGGTCGAGGCTCCGCCTCGGCCCGAGGACCTGGCGGAGGCCGAGGCCCTCGTGAAGGCCGCCGAGGCCCGCCTTCGGCTGGCCGAGGCGGAGCTGGAGAAGACCCGGCTCCGGGCCCCCGCCGACGGGCGGATCTTGAGGGCGTATGCCGAGCCCGGGGAGGTCGTCGGCCCGGCGACGCCCGATCCGGTGCTCCTCCTGGCCGACCTGTCCCGACGTCGGGTGCGGGCGTTCGTCGAGGAGCTCGACGCGGCCCGGGTCGGGCTCGGCCAGCCTGCCCTCGTCACCGCCGACGGCCTGCCCGGCCGCGGATTCTCGGGCCGGGTGTCCCTCGTCGCGTCGAGGATGGGCCAGAATGCCCCCCAGAGCGACGCGCCCGGGGAATACAAGGATCTCTACTTCCGGGAGGTCCTGATCGACCTGGACGCCGGCGCGGAGCTGCCGGTCAACCTGCGGGTGCGAGTGCGGATCGACCCCGACCCCGACGCCGTCGACCCGGCGAGAAGCGACCTGGTGCGATACGATGGGCCCGATTGACCGTCCCGGTTCGCCCCCCGAGCGTGACGACCCGGGAAGATCATTCTCCTATGAGCAGGCGTTCTCCAGGAATCTCGGCCTGATCGGCCCCGGGGAGCAGCGGCGACTCCGGGCCGCCACGGTCGCCATCGTCGGCATGGGCGGCGTCGGGGGCATCCACCTCGTCACGCTCGCCCGCCTGGGGATCGGCGGGTTCACCATCGCCGACCCCGACCGCTTCGACCTGGTCAATTTCAACCGGCAATACGGCGCCAGCTGCCGCAGCCTGGGCCGCCCGAAGGCCGAGGTCATGGCCGAGGAGGCGAGGGCGATCAACCCCGAGGTGCGGCTCCGGGTCATCCCCGAGGCCATCGATCGGGGGAACGTGGGCGAGCTGCTCGATGGCGTCGACGTGCTGGTCGACGGGATCGATTTCTTCGCCATGGAGACGCGACGGCTCGTCTTCGCCGAGGCGAGGCGGCGGGGGATCTGGGCCTTGACGGCGGGCCCGATCGGCTTCAGTGCCGCCTGGATTTCGTTCGACCCCTCGGGCATGAGCTTCGACGACTACTTCGACCTCCGAGACGGCATGGACCCGCTGGACCAGCTGGTCGCGTTCCTCGTCGGCCTGACCCCCCGGGCGACGCACCGGTCCTACCTGGACTTCTCGCAGGTCGACACCGCGACGGGCCGGGGGCCTTCCGTCGGGTTGGCCTGCCACCTGTGCAGCGGGGTCGCGGCCGCCGAGGTCGTCAAGATCCTCCTCGGCCGATCGCCGATCCGCCCGGCCCCGTGGTATTTCCAGTTCGACGCCTATCGCCAGATCCTCCGCCGGGGGAAGCTCCCCGGCGCGAATCGCCACCCCTGGCGCCTCCTGAAGCGTCGGCTAGTCCGGCGGTTCCTGGAGCGGATGGGGTGGGGGCGACCGACCATCGGAGGGAGCTGAGGTGAATCCGCCGATCGAGGCGATCCTGGGCGCGGCGGGGGCCGCACCGTCCGGCGACAATACCCAGCCCTGGCGGTTCCTCGTCGATGAACGGGAGGGGACGATTGGGCTCCGGGTGGACGAGGAGCGGGACCCGTCTCCCATGAACGCCGGCCAGCGGATGGCCAGGATTGCCGTGGGGGCCGCCCTGGAGAACTTGCTGCGGGCGGCCGAGGCGCTCGGCTGGGGCGCCCAGGTCGAGGACGCCCCTCCCCCGACACTCGCGCTGGTCCGCCTCCGGGACCGGGGCGGCGAGGCGGGCCCGATCGAGCGGGCCCTCGCCGATCGGGTGACCAACCGCCGCCCGTACGACGGCCGCCCCGTTTCCGAGGAGGACCTCGCACTCCTGGAACGGCGGGCACGTGGCCTCGATGGCGTCCGGACGCACTGGATCGTCGGGCAGGATCGCCTCCCGGCCTGGGCCGACCTGATCGGCCGGGCCGACGCGACCATGTTCGGCCACCCCGACATGCGGCTCGCGTTCCTGCGGAAGGTCCACCTCGACGCCGGAGATGGCGAGGGGGCTCCCGAGGGCCTCGCCCCGTCCTCGCTGGAACTGACCCACGGAGATCGGCTCGCGCTCCGCGTGATGCGACGCTCCCCGGACTGGCTGCTGAGGCTCGGCGGCGCCGGCCGGGTCTTCCGCGCGAAGGCCAGGCAACTGGTCCTCGGCGCCTCGGGGCTCCTCCTGGTCGTCGCCCCCGACGACGACGAGGCCACGGATCTCCTCGTCGGCAGGACGATGCAGCGGGCCTGGCTGGCCCTCGACGAGCTGGGGATTTCGGCACAACCCATGATGTCGCTTTTGGTGCTCGACAACGTCCTGAGGCTCGGCGAGGCGAAGCTGATCGAGTCGCTGGGCCGGGGGCACGTCTCGGGTTTGCTCGAGGAGGCCCAGGCCCTGGCGCCGGAGATCGGCGAGGGACGGCCCGCGTTCCTGATGCGATTCGGATACGCCCCTGCTCCAAGCGGGCGATCCGGTCGACTCCCCGTGCCGGCCAGCGTCGTCGCGCACGCCCCGCCGGTCCCGGAGCATCCCGGCCGGGGCTCCTGAACCTCGCCCCCGTCCCCGGGCGGGGGCGAGGCGGGCACGCCCGCCCCGGAGGCCCGGATCGGGAGCCCGGCCTCCCGGCACATCGAGCCAGGAGCATCCGTCGATGGACCCCGTCATCCGCCCCCCGACCGGCCGGGGGCCCCGATTCCGACTGCTTTTCGTGGCCGAGGCCGTGACGCTGGCCCACGTCGCCCGGCCAATCGCCCTGGCCCAGGCGCTGGATTCGGGTCGCTTCGAGATACGCCTGGCCGTGGACCCGAGGCATCGGCCGCTCTGGGGCGACCTCCCCTTCCCGGTGCGGCCGATCCGCTCCATCCCGACCGAGCAGTTCCTGGGGGCCCTGGCCCGGGGTCGCCCGTGCTACGATGCGGCGACGCTCCGCGGGTACGTCCGGGAGGACCTGGAGGTCATCCGGGAGGCGGCCCCGGATGCGATCATCGGCGACTTCCGGCTGTCGCTGTCCATCAGCGCCCGCCTCGCGGGAGTCCCGTATCTCGCCATCACCAACGCCTACTGGAGCCCCTACGCCCGGCAGCGTTACCCGGTGCCGGAACTCCGGCCGCTCACGAATCTCCTGCCCTTGCCGTTGGCCGGGCCCCTGTTCCGCGCGGTCCGCCCCCTCGCGTTCGCGTCCCATACGATCCCGCTGAACCGGGTGAGGAGGGAATTCGGCCTCGCCAGCCTCGGCACGGATCTCCGCCGTATCTATACGGACGCGGATCGGGTCCTCTACGCGGATTTCCCGGGATACGTGGAGACATCCGAGCTGCCCCCCGGTCACCACTTCGTGGGCCCCCTCCTCTGGTCCCCGGCGGTCGCAACGCCCGAGTGGTGGGCGGACATCCCCGATGACCGCCCCGCCGTCTATGTGAACCTCGGCAGCTCGGGCCGGGCGGACCTGCTCCCCATCGTCCTGGATGCGCTGGCCGATCGGCCGCTCACGATCCTGGCAGCCAGCCTCGACCGGGGACGTCTCGGCTCGATCCCTCCCAACACCCGCCTCGCCCCGTACTTGCCGGGTCGGCAGGCCGCCGCCCGCGCCCAGCTGGTCATCTGCAACGGCGGGAGCCCCGCCACGCAACAGGCCCTGGCCGCCGCCACCCCCGTGATCGGGGTCGCCGGTAACCTGGACCAGCACCTCAACATGCAGTCGGTCCAACGGCTCGGCGCCGGCCTGACCCTACGCTCGGATCGGCTATCCCCCCCCGCGATTCGAGCCGCAGTCGGCCGGATCCTGGAGGCCCCGTCGTTCTCGGCCGCCGCCCGGTCGATCTCAGGGAAGTTCAATCAGTGTTCTGTGAATGTTGTCGACAGATTGTTTGATGATGGTTTCCGCAAGCAATCTCCATCGTAGCCGTGGGGGTGGTGCCCCATCCCCGATGGTGCGATCAGGTCCCCATGTCCCCTCGACCGACGACGCTCCTGGATCGCGCCCCGCCCGGCCTCGTGGGGAGCCGTACCGCCCCCGTACTTCGGCGAGCCTCGACAGCCAGTCGGTCGACACGACCTCCGGGGGCGAGCGGCGGGGCCGGGACAATCCCGAGGACGTCGGCGGGCGGGAGCGTCACATCGTCGTCGATCGCATGGGGTTGCTCTTGGCCGTGCTGGTCACCGCCGTCTCGGTCGACGATGCGGCGGCGGCGCCGGCCCTGTTCGCCCGGCTCGACGGCCGGCCGATGGGCAAGGTCCGGGGGATGTGCGGCGACTCGAAGGAACACGACTTCACGCTCTACGAGTGGGTCGAGGAGCATGCGAAGTGGGACCTGGAGGTCATCCGCCGCCCCGAGGGCAGTCGGGGTCGGGGGCGGCTGCCGATCCGGCGGACGGTGGAGCGGACGTTCGCCTGGCTGGGGCGTTGCCGCCGCCTGAGCGTGGACCGGGAGAGGTGTGTCCGGTCGTCGGAGTCGTTCATCGAGCTGGCGATGATCCGATTGATGCTCCACCGCCTCGAGCCCTCGGATGTGGACCCCGAGTTCCGTGACCCCAGACCGGTAGCCGCCTGACGCCCCTTATTTATCTAGACCTGCCGCGCAGGCCACACGCCACGGTTCGTCGGCCATCGTCGCGTGGTTTGCAACATCAACCCGATCCGGGGCGTCGCCTCGAAGGTGTACGGGGTCCAGGGCCACCGAAGACCTGGAGATGACCCCCGAGACGCGGCGGCAATCCGTCGAGCCGGCCTTCGCCGTCGTGGACGAGCAACGGGCGCAGAAGCTCGGCGTGGCTCGCTGACCGGCCAACTCGTCGAGGGCGAGGCGTCGCCACAAGGGGGTGGTGTTGCGGCCCTCCCTCGACCTGGAGTGGCATCGTTTCGACACCGGGGTCGGCGGAGATCCAGGCTCAATCGAGTCGGGCGACCCTCGGGGCCAATTGCAGGACGTCGCAGCGCAACATCTTGGACCGGAATTACTTAAGCCGAATCGCACCCCAAACGACATCCTCGATCGTGGTTCCACGCACGGGTCAAATGGCGAATGATCCCATCCATAACCTCGTTTCGGGCGCGAAGTCGGGGCACTGGCGCCGGAATTGCTCAACTTCGCCGTCCGCGGGGGACAACCTGCGCCCCGGGGATTGTACCCGAGCGTGGGTTCACGGCGGCGTGGAGCGTCGCGTGGTGTATTCCCACGTTCCCCGATGTCGATTTTTCCGAACACCCATTGAGTGTCGCAGCGCGTTCGGGGAGAGTTGGCCCTGCAATGTGCGAGCGAGTCACAGGGGATTAAAGTGTTCTGCGACGGTTCACACAGGACGTCTTATCGAGGAAGTCGCATGTCAAGAATGTCGCTCGTCTCCGGCCTGACGTTTATCGTCTTGGCCATGGTCGGCAATTCGGCCTCTCAAGCCGCTTCGATCATCAACTTCGACCCGAACGGGACCGCCGGGGCGACCAGCCTCGCCGTCGGCCAGTTCGACCAAGCACCAGGCAACGCCCTGGCTGTGAACGCCATCGCCAATGGTAGCGTCATCTTCGACACGCCGTTCGAGCTCCTCTACCAGGCCAAGGTCGCTGCCCTGCGGGATGCCAACAACAACACCCTGGTCGTTCCGGGCGTGGACACGGCCGGCGAGCTGACGATCGTCGCGAGGTTCAACGAGATCGCCTCGGGGACCTCGACGGCCGCCTCGTTCAGCACGAATACCGACCAGACGGGTAGCTTCATCGAGATCTACTTCGATCCGGGCAATAACGCCAACGATCTGGCCGGGACGGGCTTCAACGACGGCACCCTGATCTATCGGGGGACCATCAACCAGGACGGCGGCGGAGGCTTCGCGGTCATCTCGACCAACCCCGTCGCCCTCGACCAGTCGCCCAACGGCAACCAGTACAGCAACCTCAACTCGGTCACCGGTGCCGGCGGCACGCTGATCACCGTGGACACCGAGTTCCAGGACTCGAACTTCTTCCTGACCGATCTCTCGACCTTCAGCTTCAACTTCAACACCTCGAACGTCGTCCCCTTCAGCCAGGTCGACCCGGCGGCGATGATGTTCGACGGCACGCCCGCGGCGACGCTCGCGTCGCTCGGCGCGGTCAACGGCCTCACCGGCCCGAACTTCCTCTTCCAGGCGGACGCGACCGCGTCGTTCGCCGTCATCCCCGAGCCGACGAGCTCCCTGTTGCTCTCCGTCGGCCTCGTCGGGATGGTGGGATACCGCATCCGCAGCCGCCGCTCGAAGGTGGCTTGAGCGGCTGATACCCGCTCTCTCACGCTCGACCATCACGCCGGGACGCCTTCGGGCGTCCCGGTTTCGTTTTCGCCCGTCCGTCTCGGAGTCTTCCCACATCCGAGACCTGGTTCACGTCACCGATCACTCCTCCGCCAGGCGACAGCCATCGCCCTGGTCTTTCGGTCTACGTCCGTGGATCGACATGGGTGGCCGCGAAGGGATCGGACAACCGCACCCGGACGCCGTCGCTCCCGCCGGAATCGGCAGTCACCAGCAACTCCCTCGCCTCGGGATAGACCTGCGAGCCCATATTGACCCACCATCGCCGCAGCGACTCGGCGGCGAGCCGGGGCGTGTCGTGGTTGATCCCGATGCTGACCCACTCCCGGTCGGCCGTCAGGTCGTAGACCCCGTAGGGGATCGCCTTGCCCAGTTCCTCGTCCGGGAAGTCGTAGACCCGCACCCCCTCGGGATGCCCCTTCGGTTGGTACTCCCGCCCGGCGTTCCTGAAGTCGCCGACCAGTTCCTCCTTCATTGGTATCCACCGAGACGACCGGCTGGCCCCGACGCTGGAAGAGGCGGACCTGATCGCTGATGTACTGGAACCGGGCGTTGCGGTCGGGGTGCGAGGCCCCCTCCCTCGTCTTGCGGTTGGACTGGAGGCTGTAGCCCAACTCCCAGAGCAGGGCGGCCACCGTGCGAGAGCCGACGGCATGGCCCTGTTGCCCGAGGGCCTCGGCGTGCTTGCGGGTGCCCTTGCAGGTCCAGCGCGGGGGCGACTGCGGGTCGCCTCGGGTCACGGGATCGACCAACTCCCCCAGGTCGGCCAGGAGCGACGGGTCGTGCGAGGTGACGGGCTTGCGCCCACCGCCCGGCCTGCGGACCCGATCGATGGGCGGGTCGTGATCGGGCTTGAGGGGCGGCTGCTGTAGCTCCCGGAGCCCGACGGCGATGGTCGTCTGCGAGGGCACGGTGGCGAGGGCGACGGCGGTCACGCCACCCCAGCCGATCTCCCTGGCCTCGGCGGCGGCCCAGGGCCGCCGGAGCCGTTCGTTCAGGAGCGGCGTGAGGTCCAGATACTACCGCCGGATGCTGTCCACAGGGGTTGCGTCGACCATGCCGATAGGTCAACTCCTTCGCCTGAGATTTTCTCAGGGCACTCTCATGGGCCATAATGGCCCAGCAAGGAATGCCCGAGGTGACCCAGAATCGCAGCACACCTGAGTCGCCCGATCGGGGCCGCTTCCCCGCCAGGCGGAAGGCCGAGGCCGTCGTCCGCCTGCTGCGGGGCGAGGACCTCGACACCCTCTCCCGGGAGCTGGGCGTCACCGCCGCCACCCTCTCCTCCTGGCGGGACGGCTTCCTCGACGGCGGCACGGCGGCCCTCAAGGGCCGGCCGGCCGACGGCCGGGACGAGCTGGTCGCCCGGCTCCAGGCCGAGGGCGGCCAGCTGACGATGGATCGCCAGCCGCTCGGCATGAGGTGCCGGCACCTGGAGGGCGGCCGCCCTTTCGCGTCGGGGAGGCGGAGCACCTGAGCCGGTCCGCCTCCCCCTCGACCGGCAAGCGGTACGGCATGCAGCGGGCCTGCCGCATCTTCGGCCTGGCCCGCGCGACGGCCGACGACCTCAAGGCCCGGGAGGCCGTCCCGCCGGAGCAGCGGCCGGCCCCCGGGAAGCGGGGGCCGGCCGGGGCGGCCACCGACGAGGGGCTGGTGGTCCACGTCCGCCGGGTGCCGGCCGAGAGCCCGTTCACCGGCGAGGGCTACCGCAAGGCCTGGGCCCGCCTGCGGCCTCAGGGCATCCGCGCGGCGTCCGGGCGGGTGCGGCGGCCGATGCGGGGGCACCACCTCCGGGCCCCCCGCCGGGGCGGCCACGCCCGCGGCCCGAAGGCCCACGACGGCACGATCACGGCCGAGGAGCCGGACGCGCTGTGGGGCACCGACAGGACCACGACCGTCACCACCGGCGAGGGCGCGGTGCACGTCTTCGTGGCGGTGGACCACCGCACCTGCGAATGCGTCGGCCTGCACGTGGCCAAGGGCAGCAACCGGTTCGAGGCGTTGGAGCCCTTGCGGCAGGGCGTGCGGGAGCACTTCGGCCGGTTCGAGGCCGGTTCGCCCGTGGGCTGACCACCCGCCACGACCACGGGAGCGACTACCTCGGCGACGACTTCCGGCGGGAGCCGGCCTTGCTGGGGATGGCCAGCGCGCCGGGCTTCGTGCGGGAGCCGGGGGGGGACGGCCGCGCCGAGCGGTTCATCCGCACGCCCAAGGGGCAGCTGCTCTGGGTCCGGACGTTCGCCCCGGTGGCCGAGTTGGTCGAGGCGTTGGGCGAGTTCGAGCGGACGTACGACGAGCGATGGCAGATCGGTCGCCACGGCCACAGGCCGCCGAGCCAGGTCCGACGAGACCGGAACGGTGGCGTCCCGACAGCGGCGTGAGTAGCCTCAAGTCCCCGTCCAGAGAACTCAGGGCGATACAGGCGACTCCGAACAGCCTGGACGACGGGATCCAGGGTTCCCACTGCCACGAGGTCTCTGCCATCAGCTTCCAAAGGTCTTCGATCGTGGCGGGGATTCGCGATTGGGCTTCGTCCTCGGGCGGCAGTCCAGCGGGATTGACCCTGGCGAGGGCCAGGGCAAGCGCCTCCCCATCGGGGTGGGTTGCTTGAATGATCGGCCAGGCGGCCAGTCGCGCCTCGGGTTCCATCGCGGCCAGATGGTTGGCGACGAGGCGGAGGGCCGGGGGAAGCTCGTCGGCCTCCCCGTTGACGGCCTGTCCACCGAGGAGGCGGGCCAGGGTCCAGGCGTGGCGGGGCGGGAGGGTCGTCATTCGCCGTCCCCTCCCGCGACCCACCGGCGGATCGTCTCGGGCGCCCACAAGGGCATCTTGCCGACGACGCGATCAGGGTTCGGGAATCGGCGGGCGGAGCGCTCGCGTTCGAGGACGCGGCGGCTCAGGCCGAGGGCGGCAGCGACTTCATCGAGGCGAAGGGCCAGTCGTTCGACCGGGACCTCTCCGATTTTCTGGCGAGCCTCTGGTGGGATCTGGATCGACATCACTCGTCCCCCCGGCCACTGGCCTTGGAGAGAGGAGCAGGCCCTTCGGCATCCAGGACGGCCAGCACTTCGGCCAGGTCGAAGCGGATAGTGCATCCTGGTTTCTGGAAATTCCCCGCCCGCCTGGGCGAGGGCTCGGCTTGAAGCGGCGGGTCACCGCCGGTCCCCCCGGAAAGTGCCGACCGACCCCAGGGAGACCGCCGCCGATGACCCACCAGGATCAACCTGCCGCCATCGACGAGGTCATGGAACTGCTGGCCGAGCATGGCTCCGACGGCCTGGCCCAGGCCATCGGCGTCCTGCGCGACGAGCTCATGGAGCGGGAACGGACCCAGGCCCTCGGGGCCGCCCCCCACCGGCGATCCGAGGCACGCAAGGGCTCCGCCAACGGCTCCAAGCCCGAGACGCGGCACACCCCGATGGGGCCGATCGCCGTCCGGGTGCCGCAGGCCCGAGGCCTCGACTCCTATGCCTCGGCGTTGGAGAGGGGCGTCCGCAGCGAGCGGGCGTCGAAGCCGGCCGTCGCCGAGAGGGACGGGCCGGGCGTCTCGACCGGCAAGGGGGCCGCCATCGCCGAGCGGCCCCGCGGGTCGGAGGTCACCGGCAGTCAGGTCAGCCGGGCCGCCGGGGCCCTCGACGAGGGACCGGAGGGGTGGCGGGGCCGCCCGCCGGGGGAGGCGCCGTACCCGATCCCGGATGCCCGCGGCGAGGAGGTCCGCCTCGGCGGCTCGATCGTCTCGTGTGCGGTGCTGACGGCCATCGGCATCGATCCCGGGGGCCGGCGGTCGATCCCCGGGGTCGGCGTCTCGATGGCGGAGGCGGAGGTCCACTGGCGGGGCTTCCCGGCCTCGCTGCAGGCCCGTGGGCCGCACGGGGTCGAGATGCCCGCCGGCGACGCCCACGCCGGCCGGGAGCAGGCCCTGGCCGCCCGGCTGACCGGCGTGCCGCGGCGGCGGGGCCAGTCCCCCCCGGCGGAGGACGCCCCGGCCTACGTGCCGAGGCCGTCGCTGCCGCCGGAGGTCGCCGCCGGCCCGCGGGCGGTCTTCGACGCCCCGGATCGCGGCGAGGCCGAGCGGCGACTGGGCCTGGCGGCGAGGAGGTGCCGGGCCGTGGCCCCGAAGCCGGCCGAGTGGCTGGAGCAGGACGTGCCGGAGGGGCTGACCATCTTCACGCTGCCGCCGGGCCGCCGGCGGCGGCTGCGGACGAGCGACATGCCGGAGCGGCTGAACGAGGAGGTGAGCCGGCGGACGCAGGTGGCGGGGTTGACCCCGAACGAGGGATCAGTCCTGCGGCTGGTCAGTGCGGTGTTGATGGGGGTCAGCGAGGGCTGGGAGACAGGGCGGAGACGTTTGGCGACGGGACCGGGGTGACCTGTCCGCCTTCAGGCCGGGAATTTACAGAAAGGGGGTTGCACGATCTCGAGGTGGTGGCGGGGGAGCGTGGGGCCGATCGGCGTCGAGCTGGGACCAGTTCCGGTTGTGCCGATGAACAGGTCGCGATCCCGCCGCCTTGAACCAATTCGGGGCTCGTCTCAGGCCGATAAAGTTGAAGAGGCGTCCCGGGGCTGCCCACGACCCTCGGCGATGGAAGCCGGGCGTTGGCCGACATTCGGGCATCCTCAAGGATGGACGGGGATGCCAACAATTCCAAATTCCTGAAGGTGGACCGATGGCAGGATGCCGCCCCCTTCGGCTGAGAGGCCGGTTCGCAGCCGCCCTCACCGTCTCTCTCCTGACGTCCGCGGGCGTTGCCCGGGCGCAAGCCCCGCCACCCCCCTTGCCGCCGGCCGGGATGCCGGCGCCGGGCCTCTCCGACCTCTACGACGGCCTTCCGGCGCCGATGGTGATGACCGGCCCGGTGACCGCACCCGGGCCCGCGTATCCCCCCGGCTACGGCGCGGCGCCCCCGATGCCCCGGGTCGAGATGGGGGTCCTCGAGACGATCGCCGAGTCGATCTTCGGCGACGCCTCCGCCCCGGGCAAATGGCGGCCGCTCTCGCTCGGCAACTTCTTCAGCGAGGGCTGGCTCGAGCCCTGGGCCGGCGGCCCCGCCGGGCGATCCGGCCTGACGCCGCGCCACGGCTGGTTGGGGGCGTTCGAGGGCGTCTTCTACCGGCTCTGGCTCGTGGACATGATCTACCAGAACAACCTCAACCGGCCGTACGGCGGGAATGGCTACCGGGGGGACGCCGCCATCTTCATCCCCTTCAGCCGCCGGTTCGAGCTGTTCCTCAACGTGCCGTTCGTCACCGCCAACGGGACCGAGGACCCGACCCGAGGCTACCGCTCGGACTTCGGCGACATCTCCATCGCCGGGTCGTTCCTGCTCTCCGAGACGGAGTCGTTCACGCAGTTGTTCACCCTGGGTGCGATCGTGCCGACGGGCCAGACCGAGACGGGGGGGGATCTCATGACCATCTTCCCCCGCTACTCGTTCTGGAGCAACCCGGGCGGCGGCGCGTGGGTGTTCCGCGGCGGGACGGGCATCAACGTCCCGCTGAACAAGAACGACCAGCGGCCGGACCCCGTGATCGAGCCCGGGGGGGGACTGGTGTTCGGCGAGTCGACCTCCCAGACGAGTTACAACGCCGCCCTGGCGCTCGGCCGCTACTTCACGCCCCACGACGTGCCGTTCGGCGACCTCGTGCTCTATGCCAACTGCAACCTCATCGTCCCCCTCGAGGATGACAACCTCCCCACCTACGTCGGGGTCGGCCCCGGCACGCGGTTCCACATCGCGAACAACTTCTGGTTCCTGCACTACTGGGAGTTCCCGCTGACGGGCGACAAGCCCTACGACTACCAGATGTCGACGGCCATCGTGAAGGCGTACTAAGGAGTCGCGCAAGGATAACCTGGTCAGAGATCCGGAGGGGCACGTGCCGGGGTGGCCGGGGTCTCGTCCGCGCGACCCCGGTGCGATGGCCTCCCGGCCGGGGTCTCGCGGACGAGACCCCGGCCACCCACCCCCGGAATTTCACCAGGTTATTCTTGCGCGACCCCTAATCTCCGGCGCCCGTCGCCGTCGCGTCGGCGGCGGGGGGCGAATCGCCCGAGGCCGGCTCGATACCGGGAAGCGCGTCATACCCCGGGTCGACCGGCCCCGCCCCGGGGGCAACCAACGCCTCCCGGGCGGTGCGTCATCGTGCGGGGCGGGCGGGCCTCGGGACCGGAGGCCACCGACGATGGCAGGATGTTCGACCGTCGACCCTCCCGAGCCGACTGCCGGCCGCGACGCTCGTCGGCGAAGGCGCCAGGGCAAAAGAGCAAGCACGATCGCATGATATCGCTCCGCTGGCGTGGCAATTTGCCGGGGATATCTAGATTCTAGGGATTGGGCACATTATGGTGGCCCGTGCGGGACCGATGCGACGTCGCGTGGCACCGCGATCGTGCGAGTACCTTCGTGATTGCCGCGGGCCCCGTGGGAGAATCGATGATGACGCGCACCTTGAGGTGGAGCCTCCTGATTGCCCCGACCTTGATCGTCGCGCTGGCGACGACGTCCGACGCGTGCCATCGGCGTCGGGCCCGCGCGACCGCCACGACCTGCTACGCGGGGTATAGCTCCGCGGGGTACACCTACGCGGGCACCACGGGCTACTACGACGCCGGGGGCGGCTACGCCATGGCCGGCGGGGGATACGACTACGGCGGGTACGCAGGCGGCACGGCCGGGTATGCCGGCGGCACGGCCGGCTATCCCGGCGGGTACGGATACGGCTACAACCCGGGCGGCCTCGGCGGGCCGTACTCCGGGCTGGGCGTCCGGCCCGGCCTGGGCTTCGGCGCACCGGGCCTGGGCATGGGCGGCAATCCGGGCGGCCTCGGCGGGCCGGCGTCCGGGCTGGGCGTCCGGCCCGGCCTGGGCTTCGGCGGCTTCGGCCCGGGGCGTTGACCGTCCCCCGGTCCTCCGATCCCCCCGCGGGGGCGCCCCGGCCTGGGCCGACGGGCCCACCCGGGGCGATGTCGGCGGCGGACAGTTGATGGTCGCCGCGCCCGGTCCCCGCGCCGCCGGCGGCCGGCGAGGGCGCTCGCACGCCGGCGGCTGCGGCCGGGCGTCACCGCGGTGGCGCCCCGGCCCTCCGCTCAGGCCGCACGGGCGGGCGTGTGGTGGGCGTCGCCCCCTTCATCGAAGCGGAACCAGGCGTCGCGGTGCTGCTTCATCCCGGCGATGCGGCGAGCGGTCGCGGCAGACTCCTGGCTCTACTTGAGGAGTCAATGCGCATCGGCACCGTGATCCAAATAAACCCCCAATGCACAATTATCTGTAATCCAGAAGTGTGGTAGAATCGCCTGCTGATCTCTCATCCTGGACCCATCGAGACGCGACCCGTGAGGTTCCATCGTCGTCCGTCAAGCCGTCTCGCGAGGCGATGGAAGCCCATCGCTCTCCTGGTCCCCGGCCCCGTGGTCCTTGGGCTCGGGCTGAGCTGGTTGGTGTCGGCGCCGGTCGCCCCCTTGCCCTCTCCCGCGAGCCTGGAGGCGGCGCCGGAGGCGGCGGCGACTCGGCGGACGGCCCCGCCGCCGGACTGGCCTTCGGACCGGCTGGAGGGGCCCGAGGCCAAGCGGCTGCTCCTCGACGCCCTGGCCGGCCTGGTCGAGCGGCTCGAACGTCACGACGGCTACTCGGCCGTGATCCGCCGCCAGGAGCGGGTCGGCGGCCGGTTGCTCGCAGAGCAGACCCTGCGGATGAAGGTGCGGCACCGGCCGGCGTCGATCTACGTGAGGAACATCGGCGTGCAGGACGGGTTCGAGGTCATCTTCGTCGAGGGCCTGCGGGACGGCAAGCTCATCCACCACTCCGGCGGGCTCGCCGGCCGGCTCTTGCCGGTCCTGGAACTCAGCCCCCGCTCCCCCCTGGCGATGTCCCAGAGCCGCTTCCCCATCACCGAGGCCGGCCTGCTGTCGGCCGCCCGCATGCTTCGTGACGACTGCCGACGCGACCTGGGCGAGCCGGGCGCCTCGATCGTGCTCGACCGCCTCGTCGATCCCGAGGGGCACACGCGGTATCGTTCCCGACTCCGCTACGACGCGCCGGCCCCCGGCCGGCCCTTTTCCCGCGTCGAGGTGCTCTATGACCCCGGCACGTTCCTGCTCCGCGAGATGACCTTCTCCGACTGGCCCGAGGCGCCAGGGCCCGGCGAGCCTCTCCTGGGCGGACGCTTCGTCGTCGTCGAGTTCGACCCCTCCGCCGTCCCGAGCGACCGCGACTTCGACGCGACCAACCCCGCCTACGACTTCCGATGAACCGACCGGCGTGTTCGGCCGTAGCACGGTGTCAGGAATGCAGTAGAACTTGCATCAAATCGTCCGAGGCGTTCGGGTTCGCGTCGAGGCGAATCCCCAGGCCGGCCGCTCAACGTCCCCTCGATCCACGCGCTCGCTCGACTGGTCCGACATGGAGGACCTGGCTCGTCCCGGGCACCGGCGGCCCATCCCGCCGGCTTGCGGGGGATCCGTACTTCCTGCACCCACACCTCATGAGGGTCCTGCCATGTTCACCTGCCCCCTCCTGCTCCTGACCCACCTCATCCTCGCCGACGGCGCGACGGCCGAGACCGCCGCCCCGATGGCGACCGAGCGGCGGATCGAGGTCCAGGGGCTCGACCGGAGCTACCTGCTCTACGCGCCGACCGCGGCACCCGCCGGCCCGCGCCCCCTGGTCCTCGTCTTCCACGGCGAGGGGGGGGACGGCCGGCGGACCGAGGCGTACTTCGGCATGAACCGGCTCGCCGATGAGGCCGGCTTCCTCGTTGCCTACCCCGAAGGGCTGGCGGCGATGTGGGACGACGGCCGCGAGCTCCCCCGGCCCCCCTCCGGCGGCGTCGGCCTCGCCCTCAGCCTGGCCAACCGCCTCGCCTCCCGCCGGCCGGCCGAGCCCGCGCCGGTCCCCGACGACGTCGTCTTCGTCCGCGCCGTGGTCGACGAGGTCGACTCCCTCCACCCGGTCGACCGCGGGCGCGTCTTCGCCACGGGCATGTCCTGCGGCGGCATGTTCTGCCACCGCCTCGCCGCCGAGGCCCCCGACCTGATCGCGGCGGTCGCCCCCGTCGCCGGCCCGGTCGCCTTGCCGTACTTCGACGAGTTCCGGCTCGGGCGCCCCGTCTCCTTCTTCACCATCCAGGGCGACGCCGACCCGATCGTCCCGATCCAGGGCGGCCTGGTCTACCCGGCCGGCCTGCAGGTGCGCGGCCGGATCAGCTCGCTCGAAGAGACGCTGGCGAAGTACCTGTCCGCGACGGGCATCGAGGGCCGGCCCGAGGTGTGCATGCTGGAGGACACCGCCCGGGACGGCACGACCACCGAGCGGCGGGCCTACCCGCCCGGCGCGGAGGGCCCCCGCGTCGTCGTCGACCTGGTCCATGGCGGCGGCCACGGCCTGCCCGGCCACCGGCGCAGCCACCCCGAGTGGGCGGTCGGCAAGACGAGCCAGGACTACGACGGCTCCCGCGCCATTTGGGAGTTTTTCGCCTCCTGCCCGCCACGGAGCTTCACCCCGACCGGCGGCGTCGTCGCGGCCGCACCCCGCTGATCGGACCCCGGGCCGCCTGGTCGCGGGACCGGACCCCGGCCGACGGGGGCGCATTCATTGCTCCTTGCGACGACGGGCCTGCATTCTCCGCGATTCTAGGGACCGCAGTATTGACAATTGAATAACCCACCTATCTATTTGAACCATCCATCCGGGTCCTCGAGGCTAGAACGCGGGCTTGGTCGAGCTGGCCCCGCCGTGCGTGCCCCCGCGGTGGATGACGCCGTCGAGGGGCGTGCGGGAGCCGGCCGGGCCCAATGACCTCCGGGCATGGCAGCGAACCGCGGCGAGCGGGGCCGCCGGCCTCATCCCGGCCCGTTGTCATGCCCCGATGCAACTCCAACCCCATGTCCATGGGAAGCCGGCGGCCTGCCCGGTGCAGGCGGCACCTTTCCACGTCCGAGGCCCAGGAGCGCGACGATGAACACGACCGTCCTCCGCGAGATGCCGCTGCGTACGGCGATCCGCCACGAACTCCAGGCGATCCGGGGCAAGTGGGCCTGGCTGGTGGCCCTGGGCGTCGCGCTGATCGTGCTCGGGACGACCCTGATCGGTTTCCCGGTGATCTCCACGCTCGCGACCGTGACCATGCTCGGGGCCCTGATCCTCGTCGCGGGCGCCGCGGAGGCCGTCGGCGCCTTCTGGTGCCGCGAGTGGAGCGGGTTCTTCCTCGCCGTACTCTCGGGCACCCTGGGCGTCGTCATCGGCCTGATGCTGCTCGCCAATCCCATCCGGGGGGGGATCACCCTGACGATCCTGCTGGCGAGCTTCCTCTTCGTGGGCGGCATCTTCCGGGTCGTCGCGGCCCTCGCCCACCGCGTCGAGGGGTGGGGCTGGCTGCTCGCCAGCGGCGTGATCGACATCGCGCTCGGCGTCCTGATCTGGCGCGAGCTGCCGGCGTCGGGGCTGACGATCATCGGCCTGCTCGTCGGCATCAGCATCCTGTTCCGCGGGGTGTGGTGGCTCATGCTCGGGTTCGCGTTGCGGCGAATCCCCAGGGCGGCCGCATAGGACGGCTCCGTTCGCGCCAATCTCCTTGAGGCAGCCGGGGCCGGCCGTACGATCGATCGTACGGCCGGCCGACGCCTGATGGACGGGGGGCAGGCGTTGTGGGACACTCGGCGGGAGTGACTCTCCGGGGCGGTGGGCATCCTCGACCTGTTCCAAGTCCCGGTCGCGACGGCGCGATCGTGGTCCATCGGGGAAATCCCGGCCGATCCAGGGGCGCCCAGCCGGGGGGGGTGGATCCATGGAAGAGGCACTCAGTCGCGGCTGGGACGATCTCATCGGTCGTTCGAGCGGGCCGATGACGTTCCGGCTGATCATGCAGCCGGTCGTGGCCGTCTTCCTCGCGATTCGTGCCGGGTTGCGCGATGCGAGGGAAGGCCGGCCGCCCTTCCTGTGGGCCGTCGTCTCGGATCCGGCCCGCCGGCGCGAATCGTTTCGAGACGTGCTGGGCGATCTGCGGAACATCTTCCTCGTCGCGATCGCCCTGGACGCGATCTACCAGGTCATCGTGCATTCCGGCATCTACACCCTGGAGTTGCTCCTCACGGCGACGACCCTGGCCGTCGTCCCGTATGCGATCGCCCGCGGCCTCGTCACCCGCCTGGCACGGCGGCTCCCGGCCGCGGGCCCTGCCGGTGGACGTCCCGGAGGCCAGGCAACACCGGTCGAAGGCCCCCGACACGAAAGGCAGGAAGGCTGACATGCAGGACGACTGGACGAAGCCCGCCGCCATGGCGATTCCCGAGGGGGGATTCATCGAGCAGGAGCAGGGGCGATACGGGCCGGTCTTCCCCAAGACCCCCGCGTGCTATGGCTTCACGATCATCGCCAGGATCAAGCCCGGCACGGAGCAGGCCATCCGCTCGTATGCGAAGCGGATCGAGGAGACCATCGCCGGCCTGCCCGACGCGCTCGAGATGCTCAAGCTGCACTACCTGCGCTGGGTGCTCTTCGACATCGGTGCGGAGACGTACTTCATGTATCAGGGCATCTTCGACACCGACTTCGACAAGTACACCGAGGACGCCGTCGCCCTCTTCTCGAAATACGGCATCGACACGGTCTTCGAGAACCTCGAAGGATTCCCCGAGGACTGGAAGTCGAACCCCGCTGCCTTCGTCAAGTTTGTCCGGGAGCACCAGCGCCCGAGCTTCCTCGAATACGGCGAGTATCCCTACGTGAGCGCCGACGAGATCAAGAAGGCGCTCCGGCTCAAGGCGGCCTTCTCCACGATGCTCGACCAGATGCAGTAAGCAGCACTCGGGGTGACGTGCCATGCTGGAACTCGACGACATCCAACACATCCTCCTCGGCCGGGCGCCGGCGATGTCGGCGCGCTACGAGTTCCTGTCCTTCCGCGATCCCTCCGCCGGGCGAAAGTGGCTCGCGGGCATCTTGCCGACGGTACAATCGGTCGCCGCGTCGCGCGCCTCGGCGGACGAGAACAACCGCTGGGTGACCCTCGGCTTCACCTGGAACGGCCTGCGGGCGCTGGGGGTGGACGGGGCGTCGCTGGGCACCTTCCCGGAGGAGTTCCGTCAGGGGATGGTCGTCCGCGCCGAAATCCTCGGCGACACGGGCGCCAACCACCCCAATCACTGGGCGGGCGGCCTGGCCAGCCCGGGCCTCCACGCCATCGCCATCCTCTTCGCCCGCGATCGCGCGGAGCGCGATCGCTGCGCGTCGGAGCATCGGGGGCTCGTCGCGCGATGCGAGGGGGTGGAGGTGCTCTCGTCGCTCGACCTCGACGCCACCCCGCCGTTCGACCACGCGCACGACCACTTCGGCTACCGGGACCGGCTCTCGCCGACGATCATCGAGGGCTCGGGCGACGAGCCGACGCCCGGGTCGGGCGGCCCGCTGAAGGCGGGCGAATTCATCCTCGGCTACCCCGACGAGGACGGCAACGTCGCCGGCCAACCCGAGCCCGAGATCCTCCGCCGCAACGGCACGTACGCGGCCTACCGCCGCCTGGAGGAGCACGTCGGGGCGTTCCGGGACTTCCTCCGCGAGCACGGCCAGACCCCGGCGGAGCAGGAGCTCATCGCCGCCAAGCTCATGGGCCGCTGGCGGAGCGGCGCCCCGCTCGTCCTGGCACCGGAGGAGGACGACCCGGCCCTCGGGGCCGACCCGCATCGCAACAACGACTTCAACTACAAGGAATCGGACCCGCACGGCTACGCCGTGCCCCTGGGGGCGCACATCCGCCGCATGAACCCGCGGGACACGGCCGCGAACATGAACCGCCGCCGCATGATCCGCCGCGGGGCCACCTACGGGCCGCCCCTGCCGGAAGGCGCGCCGGAGGACGGCCAGGAGCGCGGCATCGCGGCCTTCGTGATCTGCGCGAGCCTGATCCGCCAGTTCGAGTTCGCGCAGAACGTGTGGGCCAACGACAAGAACTTCCACGGGCTGGCCAACGAGCGCGACCCCATGATCGGCAACCAGGACGGCACCCTGGAATTCAAGATCCCCAAACGGCCGATCCGCAAGACGATCAAGGGGCTCCCGGCCTTCACCACCGTCCGAGGCGGGGCGTACTTCTTCCTGCCCGGCCTCAACGCGCTCCGCCACCTCGCGGCGCCGACCGAGGCAAGAATGAGAATTTGAATATAAAAAGGATACAGCAATGGGATCGACGAGCCTGGCCGGCCGGACCTACAACCAGGACCACGTCCCGCGCCCGTACACGCCGGGCCGTCGCCGGTTCAGCATCTACTGGACCTGGAGCTACCCCTGGGAATCGAACCGGGACCCGACCGAGCTGGACAACCGCTTCTCGACCATGACCGAGGTGCGACGGGTCGCTTGGCCGGCCTTCGAGGGGCCCGAGTGGGATCGGATGAATTTCCTCCAGGGGATCGCCGGGACCCTGGAGTTGTTCCACCGCTCCACGCTCGCCTTCCAGCAAACGGTGGGAGAGGCGACCGGTCATCCGGTGGCCGTCTACCAGCGCATCGACCAGGCCGGGTACAGGCTCCCGATCGACGAGCGCGTCCTCGCGGACACGGACACGCTGATGGTCTTCGGCCTGGACCACCTCGTCTCCGAGCAGGAGGCCGATCGGGCGGAGATCGACGCCATCCGGGCGTGGCTCGGTCGGGAGGGGACGTGCCTGCTCCTGGCGCCGCACCACGACGTCGGGTTCACCGGCGACATGCAGCAGCGCCAGATGGAGTACAAACATCACGGCGACGAGCTCGTGCCGCGACAGCAGCGCTTCGGCCAGTACACGCGATCGCTGATGGACGGGCTCGGCGTGCCCGTGCTCAACCAGTTCGGGCTCCGGCCTGCCGTCGTGCCGGGGACCGACCAGATCGCGCCCCTGACCATCAACAGGGATCTCGACTCGCTGGAACTGCTGGATGGGGTGACCACGTTCAACTTCCACCTGCACCTGCCGCACTATGCGCTGACCCAAGAGGATGCGGATTCCATCCATGTCCTGGCCAGGCAGCCGATCGACCCGTCCCGGCCGCATCCGTTCACCGCGGCGGGGAATCGAGAATTCAATTCGCTCATCTGGATGTCGCCGGACGGTGCACGCGGCGGCGACATCCTGCTCGCCGACTCGACGATCTTCACCACCCTGTTCGGGGGCACGGAGAGCCTGGAGCATTTCTGGCGGAACATGGCGAAGCTGCGTTGAGGATGTCCTCCACATCGCTTGACCGGACACCCGGGACCGCGCGGCCCGCCCCCACGACGCAGCCGCCCGTGGGCAGGGTGGCCACAGGGACATGCCGCGATGCTCCCGAGCGGCTCGCCCGGGACGCGGCCGGGCGACGAGAGGATCAGGATTATGGGGCCGATGGCCGTCAGCGGGATCGTCTTCGCCTGCGTCTCCGGGGGCGCCCTGCTCGGCATGCTGCTCCGCTCCCGGCTGCCGGACCACCACCTCGGCGCCGAATCGAAGGACGTGGTCCGGCTGGCCATGGGCCTCGTCGCGACCATGACCGCCCTGGTGCTCGGCATGCTGGTCGCGTCGGCCAAGGCCTCGTTCGACGCCCAGCGCCACGGCGTGGCCCAGCTCGCCGCCAATACCATCGTCCTCGACCGCTTCCTGGCCTACTACGGGGAGGAGGCCCGGCCGACCCGCGAACTGCTCTGTGCCTCGGTGGTCGACGTGTTCCGGCGGACCTGGCCCGAGGACGACCCCACGATGGGGCGGCCGACGGCCGGGGGCCGGGCCGAGGGCCGCTACGATGAGCTGTACGTCCGGATCCTGGCACTCCAACCGAGGACCGACGTCCAGCGCGCCATCCAGGCCCAGGCCCTCAAGCTCGTCGGCGAGACCGGGCAGATGCGCTGGCTCCTGTTCGCCCAGGAGCGGGGCACCACGCTCCCGACGCCGTTCCTGGTGGTCCTGGCGGTCTGGCTGACCTTCCTGCTCGCCAGCTTCGGCCTGTTCGCGCCCGGCAACGCGACGGCGCTGCTGTCCCTGGCCGTCTGCGCGCTGTCGGTCTCCAGCGCCGTGTTCCTGGTCCTGGACTTGGACCACCCGTTCGACGGGATCATCCGCACCTCCGGCGAGCCGCTGCGCGTCGCCTTGGAGCAGATCGGGCGGTGAGCGTCCCGTTCGATGAGGGCCGCGGCAGGAGCTGGCTCAGGTCGCCGAGCCCCGGATCTGCGGGCGGAGCCGCAAGGCTGGACCTCCACGACCCCTCAACGGGGCGTGGTCGTTCCGCGGGTCGGTTCGGGTGCAACCCCGCCGACTCGCCTCAACCCGCCCTGGCGGGCGCATCCAGGCCCTCCGGCCCCGAGGGGAGGCGAGTCGATCCTCTTGCCAGGACGGGACGGATCATGACGCCGGAGCATGGATGTCGCTGCCGATTCCGGCTTCGACGGGCTCGCCCTCCGCGCCGTCCCGCAGGGCGGCCGTGATCGGCGCCGGCTCGTACGGGTCGGCCGCGCCCCGGGCGGCCGAGAGCCACCGGATAACGACGTAGAAGACGGGCGTAAGCAGGACGCCGAAGGCGGTGACGCCGAGCATCCCGGAGAAGACCGCCAGGCCCAGCGCCCGCCGCATCTCGGCCCCGGCGCCGACGGCGCGGACCAGCGGCACGACGCCGAGGATGAAGGCGAAGGAGGTCATCAGGATCGGCCGCAGCCGGAGCACCGAGGCCGTCACGGCGGCATCGCGGCGGGGCATCCCGCCCGCCTCCTGCTCGCGGGCGAACTCGACGATCAGGATGGCGTTCTTGCTCGCCAGGGCGACGAGCACGACGAGGCCGATCTGCGTGAAGATGTTGTTGTCCATCCCCATCAGCCAGACACCGCCGATGGCGCAGAGCAGGCACATCGGCACGATCAGGATTATCGCCAGCGGCAGGCTCCAGCTCTCGTACTGGAAGGCGAGCACGAGGAAGACGCAGAGCACGCAGAACGGGAAGACGAAGAGCGCCGTGTTCCCCTCCAGCTTCTGCAGGAGTGTCAGCTCGGTCCACTGCGTCCCCATCCCGCGCGGCAGCTCTCGGGCGGCGAGCTGCTCCATCGTGGAGACGGCCTGGCCGGAGCTGGCGCCGGGGGCGGGGGCGCCGTTGAGGGCGGCGGCGGGGAACATGTTGTAGCGCTCGACGATCGTCGGGGCGCCGATCTCCCGGACCCCGGCCAGGGTCCCGATCGGGACCATCTTGCCGTCGGCCCCCCGGGTCTTGAGCTGGGCGATCTGGTCGGGGCGCAAGCGGTACGCGGAGTCGGCCTGGACGTTGACCTGCCAGTTGCGGCCGAAGCGGGTGAACTGGTTGACGTAGAGCGAGCCGAGCTCGATCTGGAGCGTCTCGAAGATGTTGTCCAGGGGGACGCCCATCGAGCGGGCCATGTCCCGGTCGATGTCGATGAAGTACTGGGGCACGTCGGCCCGGTAGCTGGAGAACAGGCCGGCGAGCATCGGCTGGTCGTCCCCCGCCTCGACGAGGTTGGCGACGGCCCCCTGGATGGCCTCCGGGCCGGAGTCGCCGCGGTCCTGAACCATGAGCTTGAAGCCGCCGACGCTGCCCAGGCCCTCGACCGGCGGGGCGCCGAAGACGCTGACGATCGCGTCCTGGTCGCCCGACGTCTGCTCGGCGAAGGTGCGGAGCACGGCGTCGGCCCCCAGCTCGGGGTGGCCGGCGCGCTCCTCGAAGGGCTCGAGGATGACGAACATCGAGCCGACGTTGGAGGCGTTGGTGGCGTTGAGGGCCGAGTAGCCGACGTTGTCGATCGTGTGCGCCACGCCGGGGATCTGGCGGGCCGCCTCGGAGAGGCGGCGGATGACGGCCTCGGTGCGGGCGAGCGAGGCGGCATCGGGGAGCTGGGCGTTGACGACGAGGTAGCCCTTGTCCTGGGCCGGGATGAAGCCGACCGGCACGGCCCGGAAGCCCTGGTAGGTCAGCCCCAGCAGGCCGACGTAGACGACCAGCACGATCGCCGAGCCGCGGATCAGGCCGCCGACGACCTTGCCGTAGACGGACGTCGCCGCGTCGAAGACCACGTTGAAGCCCTTGAAGAAGCCGGCGATGATCCGGTCGAGGATCGCCCCGACGAACCAGCCCGCCACGCCGCCGGCCAGCGCCACCCCGCCCCGGGCGGCCCAGGCCCCCGCCCCGTCGAGCCCCGTCGCCTCGAGGACAAGCGGGCTGGCGAGCATGTCGGCGAGGTAGCCGAAGAAGAGGACGTAGGCCAGCCGCGGCAGGGCCCACGACCGGGCGGCGTGCCCGGAGTGGTCGTGCGGCTTGAGCAGGATGGCGCAGAGGGCCGGGCTGAGCGTCAACGAGTTGAAGGCCGACAGCGCCGTCGAGACGGCGATCGTCAGGGCGAACTGCTGGTAGAACCGGCCCGAGATGCCGGTGATGAAGGCGACGGGGACGAAGACGGCGAGCATCACGAAGGTCGTGGCGATGATCGGCCCGATCACCTCGCCCATGGCGCGGGAGGTCGCCTCGCGGGGCTTCAGCCCGAGGGCGAGGTTGCGCTCAACGTTCTCGACGACCACGATGGCGTCGTCGACCACGATGCCGATGGCCAGCACCAGGCCGAAGAGCGACAGGTTGTTCAGCGAGAAGCCGAACAGCGCCATGAAGATGAAGGTGCCGATCAGCGAGACCGGCACGGCGACCATCGGGATGATCGTGGCCCTCCAGTTCTGGAGGAAGACCAGCACGACCAGGAACACCAGGATGAACGCCTCGATCAGCGTGTGAACGACGCTGGCGACCGACTCCTCGATGAACTGGGTCGTGTCGTAGACGATGCGGTACTCCAGCCCCGGCGGGAAGACCGACTCCTGGAGCTCGGCCATCTTCTCGTAGATGCCCTCGGCCGTCTCGACGGCGTTGGAGCCGGGCAGCTGGAAGACCGCCAGGGTGACCGAGGGCTGGCCGTCGAGGTAGCTGTTGACGTCGTAGCTGCGGGCCCCTAGCTCGATGCGGGCGACGTCGCGGAGCCGGGCGACGCGGCCCTCGGCGCCGGTCTTGACGATGATCCGCTCGAACTCCTCGGCCTCCAGCAGCCGCCCGCGCGTGGAGAGGGTGTACTGGAAGCCGACGTCGTCCGGGGCCGGCTGCTGGCCGAGGCGCCCGGCGGCGACCTGGACGTTCTGCTCGCGGATCGCGGCCACGACGTCCGAGGCCGTCAGGTCGAGGGCCGCCAGGCGGTCGGGGTCGAGCCAGACCCGCATGCTGTACTCACGCTCGCCCAGGAAGCTGACGTCGCCGACGCCGGGCAGCCGGGCCAGCTCGTCCTTGACCTGCAAGGTGGCGAAGTTGCTCAGGTAGAGCTGGTCGTAGCGGCCCTCGGGCGAGATGAGGTTGACGCAGAGGGTGATCGAGGGCGACTTCTTCTTGGTGGTGACGCCGTTGCGCTTGACCTCCTCGGGCAGCTTCGCCTCCGCGGTGCTCACGCGGTTCTGGGTGAGGACCTGGGCGTTGTCCAGGTCGGTGCCGACCTCGAAGGTGACGTTCAGGGTGTACATGCCGTCGGAGGTGGAGTACGACGACATGTAGAGCATGTCCTCGACGCCGTTGACCTCCTTCTCGATCTCCGAGGCGACGGTGTCGGCCACCGTCTGGGCGCTGGCGCCGGGGAAGGTGGTGGTGACGGAGACCGTCGGCGGGGTGATCTCCGGGTACTGGGCCACCGGCAGGCCGAGCAGCCCAACTCCGCCGAAGATGATCATGAGGATCGCCAGGACCGCGGCGGCGATCGGGCGCTTGATGAAGAACTCGGCGAACATGGGGGCGGTCCTCAGCGATCGTCAGGGGCGGCCGGCGGGGCGTCGGCGTCCGGTTCGGTCGTCTCGGGCCCGGGCGTGGGCTCGGGCTCGGGGGGAGGTTCCATGCCGGCGGCCGCGTTGGCGACGGACGTGGCGAGGTCGGCCGGGGGCGCCTCGGGGGCCTCCGAGGCGGCCGAGGCGAGCGCCTCGTCGGCGCCGGGGGGCATGGGCATCGGGACGTCCTGCGGCGTGACGGCGATCCCCTCGCGGACGCGCTGGATGCCGCTGACGAGGACGCGATCCTCGGGAGAGAGGCCCTCGGTGATGACCGCCATGCCGGCGATGGCCGGGCCGACGGTGATGAGCCGACGCTCGACGCGGTCGCCCTCGCCGAGGGCGTAGGCGAAGCGGATCCCCTGGTCGGAGCCGATGGCCGTCTCGGCGACCAGGACAGCGTCGCCCAGCTCGCCGACCGGGATGCGGACGCGGGCGAAAAGGCCGGGGGTGAGCAGGCGGTCGGCGTTGGGGAAGACGCCCCGGGCCCGGAGGGTTCCGGTGTCGGGGTCGAGGCGGTTGTCGGCGAAGTCGAGGATGCCGACGTGGGGGAAGCCGGGCTCATCGGCCAGGCCCATCTCGACCGGGATGCGGGCCTCGCGGATGTGGGCCGGGTCGACCTCCTCCCCCCGGCGGTCTGCGGCGGTCTTGCGGTACTTCAGCAGGGCGCGCTCGTCGACGTCGAAGTCGACGTACATGGGGTCGACTGCGACGACGGCGGTGAGCAGGTTGGCATCGGTCTGGCCGGCGGTGATCAGGTTACCGACGTCGACGAGGTGGGCGCCGGCCTGGCCGGCGATGGGCGAGCGAACTTCGGTGAAGCTCAGGTCCAGCCGGACGCGGTCGAGCTCGGCCTCGACGCCCTTGGCCTCGGCCACGGAAACGTCGTAGGCGGCGGCGGCGCGGTCGAAGTCCTGCCGGCTACCGACGTCGCGCTGCGCGAGGATGCGGTAACGTTCCCGCTCGACGGCGGTGAGCCGGGCCTGGGCCCTCGCCTGCTCCAGCCGGGCCTCGGCCAATGCGACGGCGTCCTCGTACTCGCGCGGGTCGATGACGAAGAGGATCTGGCCGGCCTCGACGAGGTCGCCGGCCTCGAAGCGGATCTCCTTGAGGTAACCCTGGACGCGGGACCGGATGTCGACCGTGGCCACGGCGCGGGTCCGGCCGGTGTACGCGTCGTAGTCAACGACGGGCCGGACCAGGGGTGTGCTGACCGAGACGGCCGAGGGCTTCGTCTCGACGACCGAAGGCTCGGCGCTCTGGCAGCCGGCCGCCGCGGCGACCAGCGAGGTCGCGGCGGCGAGGCTGGTCATGCGGATCCGGGGGCGCATCGGAGGGGTTCCCAGGTGGTGAACCGGCCGGAGGGCAAGGCCCAGGACCTTCCCGCCCCGCGGTGTTTTCCAGATTGCCACGAATTAGATAGCTATGGATTTGATTGTCCCGCGCGGGTATCCTGCTCGTCAATGAGTGCGAGACGATGCTGGTCGCTCATCCCGGGGCCATGATCAGGATGCCCGCTGGCGCGGGCCCACTCCCGCTGACCACTCGACCCCATGCCCACGCGTGTGGGGTACTCCCCGGACCGCCGGGAGGGCCCGATCGATGGACGAGTCGGAGCGGCTGATCCGCGTCGCGACGCTCGGGACCCCGACGGGCCCGTCGCCGCTGCCCCTGGCGACGGCGACGGGGACCGGTCGGGCCCGGTTCGTGACCGAGGACGTCTGGGTCCGCAACCGGGTCGAGGTCGCTCGGGAGGGCGGGCCCGATCCCGGTGACGAGATCCTCTTCGAGAAGGCCGGCCCGCGCGAGCGCCTCTTCTTCGACCCGGCCTCCACGAAGGCGGCGGTGGTCACCTGCGGCGGCCTCTGCCCCGGGCTCAACAGCGTCATCCGCTCGCTCTTCCTGGAGTTGCACCTCGGCTACGGCGTCCCCGAGGTGCTCGGCATCCGCGACGGCTACATGGGGCTGGACCCGGCGGTCGGCCGGCCGCCGATCCCCCTGTCTCGGGAGTTCGTCTCCAGGATCCACACGGACGGCGGGACGGTCCTCGGCTCCTCCCGGGGCGCGCAGGACACGGGGCGGATGGTCGACTTCCTGGAGCGGGAGGGGATCCGGCTGCTCTTCTGCATCGGCGGGGACGGGACCCTGCGCGGCGCCCACGCGATCGCCGAGGAGGCCCGGCGCCGGGGCCTGCCGATCGCCGTCGTGGGGATCCCCAAGACGATCGACAACGACATCCGCTACTGCACCCGCACCTTCGGCTTCACCACGGCCGTCGACCTCGCTCGACAGGTCATCCACGCGGCCCACACCGAGGCGACGGGGGCGCCCCGCGGCATCGGGCTGGTGAAACTCATGGGCCGCGACGCCGGCTTCATCGCCTGCGGGGCGACGCTTGCCAGCCAGGAGGTCAACTTCACGCTCATCCCCGAAGTCCCCTTCCAACTCGAAGGCGAGGGCGGCCTGCTTGCCGCGTTGGAACGCCGGATGGACGAGCGCGAGCACGCGGTCATCGTCGTCTCCGAGGGGGCCGGGCAGAATCTCTTTGGCGAGCCGGCCGCGGGCGGCGACGCCTCGGGCAACCGCCGCTACCACGACATCGGCCCGCTGCTCAAGGGGCGGATCGTGGAGCACTTCCGCACGCTGGGCAGCCCGGTCGACCTGAAGTACATCGACCCCAGCTATATCGTCCGCAGCGCGGCGGCCAACACCGAGGACAGCTTCCTCTGCGACCAGCTGGCCCGCCGCGCCGCCCACGCGGCGATGTCCGGCCGGACCGACCTGGTGGTCGTCGGCCTCAACGGGTCGTTCGCCCACGTGCCGATCCCGCTGGCCGTCGAGCGGAAGCGGCAGGTCGACCCGGAGGGCGAGCTCTGGGGCGCGGTCCTGGCGGTGACCGGCCAGCCCGCCTGGCTGGGCGGCTGAACCGCCCGTGGTACCGTCCGCCTCGCCGATCCACCCGAACCCACCTCTTCAGGGCTTCGCACCATGATCTCGGACCGAGGGCCATTCGACCGCTTCGCGGTCCCCGAGGAGCTGGGGGAAATCCTGGCAGGCTGCCCGGGGTGGCATCTGCCCGAGGGCGTCGACGAGCTGGTCGAGCTCGCGACGCGCGACGCGATCGACGGCTGGCACGAGGTCGCCTACGAGGTCCCCGGCCGGGGTCGGGTCGTCGAGGCCCGCGTCTGCCGGGTGACCAACGGGGTCGCCGCCAACTACCCCGAGCCCGCCATGCGGCGCCGGGACCCGGGGTGCATGGTCATCGGCGACGACCAGCCCACGAACAAGCCGACGTACGCCGAGCGCTTCGGCCGCCCCTTCAACGGGACCCGGCGCGAGACCCTCGACTGGCTGAAGACGCAGGAGCTCGCGATCTTCCCCTTCACCTCCGGGGTGCCGGGCAAGGGGGTCGAGGCGGTGGCCGTCGTGCCGGCCAACGCCGGGTTTTTCGCGATGGGGCTGGCCTTGCTCCAGGGGATGCTCACCCCCGGGGCGGTCTCCCCGTCCTTCCGGCCCCGGGCGGCGGTCTACGTCGCCCCGCCGTTCCGCCACACCCACTTCGAGGGCCGCCAGGTCGTCGTCCACAACCGGCGCCCGGAGTTGCACGAGCTGTTCAGTTACAACCTCTACCCCGGCCCCAGCGCGAAGAAGGGGATCTACGGTGTGCTGCTGGCCGTCGGCGAACGCGAGCGCTGGGTGACGGCCCACTGCTCGACCGTACGGGTCGTCAACCCCTACGGCGTCCGCCTGACGATCATGCACGAGGGGGCCAGCGGCGGCGGCAAGAGCGAGATGCTCGAGGAAATCCACCGCGAGCGGGATGGCCGGCTGCTGGTCGGCCGCAACCTGGTGACCGGGGCCGAGAGCTACGCGCTGCTGCCCAGCGGCTGCCGGCTCTACCCTGTCACCGACGACATGGCCCTCTGCCACCCGAGCCTCCGGCGGGCCGACGGCCGGCTGGGGCTGGTCGACGCCGAGGATGCCTGGTTCGTCCGGGTCAACCACATCGACCGCTATGGCGTCGACCCGGACCTCGAGCGGCGCATGATCCAGCCCCGGAGCCCGCTGCTGTTCCTCAACATCAAGGCCTTCCCCGGCGGGACGGCGCTGCCCTGGGACCACATCGAGGACGAGCCGGGCAAGCCTTGCCCGAACCCGCGGGTGGTCATCCCTCGGGCCGACGTCGAGGGGGTCGTCGACGGCCCCGTGGCGGTGGACCTGCGCACCTTCGGCGTCCGCTTCCCCCCGTGCACCCGCGAGCGCCCGAGCTACGGCATCGCCGGCCTCTTCCACCTGCTCCCGCCGGCGCTGGCCTGGCTCTGGCGGCTGGTGGCCCCGCGCGGCCACGCCAACCCGAGCGTCCTCGACGCCGGCGGGATGAGCTCCGAGGGCGTCGGCTCCTACTGGCCCTTCGCGACGGGCCGCCGCGTCGACCAGGCGAACCTGCTGCTCGAGCAGTTCCGCGACGGCCGTCGCATGCAGTACCTGCTGGTGCCGAACCAGCACGTCGGGGCCTGGCACGTCGGGTTCATGCCTCAGTGGATCATGCGGGAATACTTCGCCCGCCGCGGCATCGCCCGCTTCGGCCGCTCGCAGTTCACGCCCTCCCGGTGCCCCTTGCTCGGCTACTCGCCGGCGTCGCTGGTGATCGAGGGGGTGCAGGTCCCAGACCATGCCCTCCAGGTCGATCGGCAACCCGAGGTCGGCGTGCAGGCCTACGACGCCGGAGCCGAGATCCTCACCGCCTTCTTCGCCGAGCAGCTCCGGCAGTTCCTGGTCTCCGACCTGGACCCGCTGGGGCGCCGGATCGTGGAGTGCATGCTCGACGGGGGCACAGCCCGGGACTACGAGGCGCTCATCGAGGCGGAGCCGCTCTTCGAGGACGACGCCAGCTCATGAGCCGGCCCCGGGCCGTGCCCCGCACGAGTTGGATGCGGTTTCGGAGGGCGGATCAATCCCAGACCTCGCGAGGGGGAGCAAATCAATATTTGTGGCTATGGCCTGCCTTCCTGTTACAATCCGAATAGAGGTCCCTTCTCACGACGGGAGAGGACTGCCGGTCGCGACGGCCACGCGGCGCGGTTGAGTGGGAAGCGGGCCCGTTCTCTTCGGGGTTGAAGCGGGCGCGATCCCGGAGCCCGGCACGGCCCCGTGATCCGCCGTCGGGGGCGGCATGACGGACACACCATTCGTCGAGCGGGCTTCCGCCGCGGGTAGCGGTGTCGTCGGTCGACGGGGCGGTCGACCCACGAGGCGAGGGCGTCATCGGAGCGATCGCACATGTCGACGCGACCAGACGGACCGCATGATCCAGGGAAGACGACGCGCCCCTTGCCGGGGCCGCCGACTGCCGAGCAGTGGGAGCGACGCTGGCAAGGCTACTGGGCCCGTGCCGGCGCCCTGGACTACGAACTGGACGCGGCCGCCGATGAGGACGCCGGCGCGACCCAGGAACGGAGCTTCCTCACCCAGTCCAGGACACCGGCCAGAGAGCAGGAGCGGCTCCGCCGGATCGACGAGGAGTTCGAGCGGGGCTTCCGGAAGCTCCATGACCTCGGGCCGGCGGTCACCGTCTTCGGCTCGGCCCGGTTCGCCGAGGGGACACCCGAGTACGAGTCGGGCCGGCAGCTCGGCGGCGAGCTGGCCCGAGCCGGTTTCGTCGTCATCACCGGCGGCGGCCCCGGGATGATGGAGGCGGCCAACCGCGGGGCCCGGGAGGCCGGCGGACGGAGCATCGGCTGCAACATCATCCTGCCCTTCGAGCAGCACCCCAATCCCTACCTCGACGAGGTGGTCGAGTTCCGCTACTTCTTCGTCCGCAAGGTGATGCTGGTCAAGTACTCCTGCGCCTTCGTCTGCCTACCGGGCGGGCTCGGGACCCTTGACGAGCTGTTCGAGGCCGCCACGCTGATCCAGTGCCGCAAGATCGGGCCGTTCCCGCTGGTGCTCGTCGGCGAGGGGTTCTGGTCCGGCCTGCGCGATTACATCTGGCGACTGGTCCTGGCCGGGGCCGTCTCCGAGGAGGAGCTGGGCTTCGCCACGATCGTCGACTCGCCCGGGGACGCGGTCGACCGGATCCTCCGCGGCCTGCCGGACGCGGTCCGAGGGCGGCTCCGGCCCCTCGACCCGGAGCGTCACTGAACGGGCATCGTTTTCTCCTCCGCCCCAGTGAACAGGAGGGTTCGCCATGTCCGGCATCGATGAGTTCAAGGCCACGCTCCGGGGCGAGGTCGAGGCCGCCCGGGAGAAAGTCGAGGCGATGCAGGCCGAGTCCGCGGAGCAATACCGCCGGATGCAGGCCCGGTACGCGACGTTCCTCGACCTCAGCCAGCGGATCCGGGACGCCGTGAAGCCCCGGCTGGAGGCGTTCGCCGAGACGCTGCCGGGGGCGACCCCGACCGTCACCAGACGCGACTTCGGCCCGGCAGGGCGCACGTTCCACGCCGTGATCGTCTCGTTCGACCTGCCGCGCTCCGAGCGCTGCCCGGCCGAGATCAACCTCCGCCTCGCCCTGGAGGCCGGCCCGGCCGTCGAGGGCCTCGTGCTCTCCTACGACCTGAGGATCATGCCGGTCTTCCTCGATTTCGAGCGGCACGACCAGCTCGCCCTGCCCCTGGAGGAGGCCAGCGTCGAGCGGGCCTTGGACTGGTTCGACCGCAAGGCGGTCCAGTTCACGCGGACCTACATCAGCCTCTTCTTCAACGCCTCCTACCAGCGGGGGTCGGATGTGGTCGACCCGGTCCTCGGCATGTCGTTCCCCAGGACCTTCGCGCGGGGGACGGCCGAGCACGAGGGGACGACCTACCATTTCTTCACCGAGGAGTCGCGCGAGGCGTTCGAGCGGGAGCCCGCGAAGTACCTCGGGTCCCACACCATCGCCTGAGGGACGGGGAGGCTCCGCCCGGGACGACCGTGCGTCCGAGGCCCGAAGCGGGCACACGACCCCGGCCGGCGCGTCCGGGATGGGATCGATTGCGTGATCCGACGCGGCGGCCGGCCCTCGGGCCGCCGACCGGCCCGGGGAGGGCAGACATCATGGCGGCGAGCGGGGCCGAGAAGCCTACGGTCATCCAGGTCGGTCGGGGCTTCCCCCTGGGGGCAACCGTCGTCGACGGTGGGGTCAACTTCAGCCTGTTCTCGCGGCACGCCGAGGACGTAACGCTGGTGCTGTTCGACCAGGAGGACGATGCCGCCCCGTCCCGGTTCGTCCGGCTCGACCCGGCCTCGAACCGCACATACCACTACTGGCACGCGTTCGTGCCCGGCGTGCGCCCGGGGCAGCTCTATGGCTATCGGGCCGCCGGGCCGTGGGCGCCCGGCCGGGGGCTGCGGTTCGACCCCGACAAGCTCCTGCTCGACCCCTACGCCCGGGCCGTGGCCGTCCCGGAGGGGTACGACTGCGGGGCCGCCGGGCTGCCGGGCGACAACGCCGCGACGGCGATGAAAGGCGTCGTCGTCGACCCGGGGGCCTACGACTGGGAGGGGGACCAGCCGTTGCAACGCTCCTCCGCCCGGACCATCATCTACGAGTTGCACGTCCGCGGTTTCACGCGCCACCCCAGCTCCGGTGTCGGCGAGCGGGCCCGGGGCACGTATGCGGGGCTGGTCGAGGCGATCCCCTACCTCCGGCGGCTCGGAGTCACGGCCGTCGAACTCATGCCTGTCTTCCAGTTCGACCACCTCGACTGCCCCCCGGGCCTGGTCAACTACTGGGGATACGCCCCGGTCTCGTTCTTCGCGCCGCACCGGGCGTACAGTTCCCGGCGCGACCCGCTCGGCCCGGTCGACGAGTTCCGGGACATGGTCAAGGCGCTTCACCGGGCAGGGATCGAGGTGATCCTCGACGTGATCTTCAACCACACCGCCGAGGGGGACCACGCCGGGCCGACGATCGGCCTGAAGGGGATCGACAACCCGACCTACTACCGCCTGGAGGGGGGCGGGGCCCGGTACGCCAACGAATCGGGCTGCGGCAACACGCTCAACGCCGACCACCCGGCCGTGCGTCGCCTGATCCTCGACAGCCTGCGCTACTGGGTCGGGGAGATGCACGTCGACGGCTTCCGCTTCGACCTGGCGTCGGTCCTGGCGCGTGACTCGGCCGGCAGGCCGCACCCGAACCCGGCGGTGCTCTGGGACATCGAGTCCGACCCGGTGCTGGCCGGGACCAAGCTCATCGCCGAGGCCTGGGACGCGGGCGGGTTGTACCAGGTCGGCCGCTTCGTCGGCGACGCCTGGAAGGAGTGGAACGGGCACTTCCGCGACGACGTCCGCGACTTCTTCCGCGCCGTCCCCGACTCCACCCGCCGGATGGCCGACCGCCTGCTCGGCAGCCCCGACGTCTTCGGCCACGAGGCCCGCGAGGCCGAGCAGAGCGTCAACTTCGTGGCCTGCCACGACGGCTTCACGCTCAACGACCTGGTCTCCTACAACCAGAAGCACAACGAGGCCAACGGCGAGGGCAACCGCGACGGCGCCGACGACAACCACAGCTGGAACTGCAGCATCGAAGGTCCGACCGACGACCCGGCGGTCGATCGCCTGCGAAACCGCCAGGTGAAGAACCACCTGGCGGCCACGCTTCTGTCGCTGGGCGTGCCCATGATCCTTATGGGGGACGAGGCCCGGCGCTCGCAGCGCGGCAACAACAATGCCTACTGCCAGGACGACGAGACGAGCTGGTTCGACTGGAGGCTGGTCGAGCGGCACACCGACCTGGTCCGGTTCGTGTCGCTGCTCAACGCTCGTCGCCTGCTGCGCGACCCGAGGCCCGAGTCGAGTCGGGTGAGCCTCGACACCCTGCTCCGGCAGGCGAACAAGGCCTGGCACGGCGTGCACCTGCACCGGCCGGACTGGCGGGACTGTTCCCACAGCCTGGCCCTGGGGGCGGAGCTGCGGGGTGAGGGGCTCGCCATCCACCTGGTCCTGAACGCACACTGGGAGCCGCTCGACTTCGAGCTGCCGGTCCTCGAAGGCGGCGGGTCCTGGCGCCGCTGGATCGACACGGCCCTCGATTCGCCGGACGATATCCTCCCCTGGGAGAACGCCTCGGCCGTCGCCGGGGGCTCGTATCGGGCCGAGTCCCGATCGGTCGTGATGCTCTTCGCGCCGGCTCGGCCGGGGCAGGATGCACGAGGGAGTTCAGGGCCTCCGGATGACGCCGGACATCCCATGCGGAGACCGTAAAGTGAGCACACGTGCTACACCTTCTGCGACGCCCCGGGCCGATGGCCCCGAGGGCGACGGATCCGGTGACCTCCTCGCCCGCTACGGCTGCGGCCCGGTGCCATTCACCGGCCACGATGATGCCCTTTACGAGCGCCGGTTGATCTTCGACCACGTCGTCGACCTGACCGAGGCCGGGCCTCGGGAGCGGTTCGAGGCGGTCGCCGCCGCGATCCGGGACGTGCTCGCCCAGCGCTGGGTCCGCACCCAACAGGAACACGAACGTGCCAACCCGAAACAGGTCTATTACCTGTCGATGGAATTCCTTATCGGCCGCTCGCTGGCGAACAACGTGATGAACCTGTTGCTCTCGCCGCTGGTCGACGACGCCGCCCGGCGGCGAGGGCTCGACCTGGCCGAGTTGATCGAGCAGGAGCCGGACGCCGGCCTGGGTAATGGCGGGCTCGGCCGACTGGCGGCGTGCTTCGTCGAGTCGATGGCCACGATGGCGCTGCCGGCGATCGGCTACGGCCTGCGCTACGACTTCGGCATCTTCCGCCAGGAGCTCCGGGACGGCTGCCAGGTCGAGCAGCCCGACCGCTGGCTCGCCCGGCCCGACCCGTGGGAGGTGGCCCGGCCGAACGAGGCGGTGACCGTGCCGCTCGGCTGCCGGTTCGAGGCGCATGGGGGGGAGATCGCGGTGCACCGCGGGCAGGCCTCGCACCTGCTCGGAGTGCCGTACGACCGGCCGGTGGTCGGCCACGGCGGCCGGACGATCAACACGCTCCGCCTCTGGAAGGCCGAGACCCCGGACGTCTTCGACTTCGGCGAGTTCAGCGGCGGCGACTACTTCGGCGCCGTCTCGGACCGGGTGCTCGCCGAGACCGTCAGCCGCGTCCTCTACCCCGACGACTCGACGCCCCGGGGCCGCTCGCTGCGGTTCCTCCAGGAGTATTTTCTCGTCGCCTGCTCGCTGGACGACATCGTCGCCCGGTTCCTCCGCCGAGGGAACGACTGGCCGGCGCTGGCCGACAAGGTCGCCGTCCAGCTCAACGACACTCACCCGGCCCTGGCAGTGGCCGAGCTGATGCGGATCCTGCTCGACCGGGCCGGGCTCAACTGGGATCGGGCCTGGGAGCTGACCATCGGGACCCTGGCCTACACCAACCACACCCTGCTGCCAGAGGCGCTGGAGACCTGGCCGGTCGACCTCTTCGAGGCCCTGCTCCCCCGGCACCTGGAGATCGTCTACGAGATCAACCGCCGGTTCCTGGACGACGTCCGGGCCGCCCACCCCGGCGACGAGGCGAAGGTCGGCCGCATGAGCCTGATCGAGGAGGGGCCGACCCGGAAGGTCCGGATGGCGCACCTGGCGATCGTCGGCACGCACAGCACCAATGGCGTGGCGGCCATCCACTCGGAACTGCTCCGCACCCGGACCGTCCCCGACTTCGCCGCAATGTTCCCCGGCCGGTTCGGCAACAAGACCAACGGCGTCACCCCCCGTCGCTGGCTGCTGCTGGCCAATCCGGGCCTGGCGGCCCTGCTCACCGAGGCGGTCGGCGTGGGCTGGGCCGCCGACCTCGGCAAGCTCGCCGCCGTCACCCCGCTTGCCGAAGATGCCGGGTTCCGGGAGCACTTCCTCGCCGCCCGACGGGCGGCGAAGCTCCGGTTCGTCGACTGGATCCGGGACCGGGACGGGATCGCGCTGGATCCAGACTCGATTTTCGACGCCCAGGTCAAGCGGATCCACGAGTACAAGCGGCAGCTACTCAACGTCCTCCATGTCGTCGTCTGCTACAACCGCCTCCGCGACGACCCGGGCCTGGACCCGCCGCCCCGGACGTTCCTGTTCGCCGGCAAGGCGGCCCCGGCCTACCACCTCGCGAAGTTGATCATCCGGCTGATCAACGACGTCGGCGCGACGCTCGACCGCGACCAGGCGGCCCGCGGCCGGCTGCGTGTCGCGTTCCTGCCGGACTACTCCGTGACGCTGGCCGAGCGGCTGATCCCGGCCAGCGACGTCTCCGAGCAGATCTCGACAGCTGGCTTCGAGGCCAGCGGCACGAGCAACATGAAGTTCATGATGAACGGCGCCCTGACCGTCGGCACGCGCGACGGGGCCACCATCGAGATCGCCGAGGAGGTCGGCGAGGAGAACCTCTTCCTCTTCGGCCTGACCGCCGACCAGGTCGCCGGGTCCCGCGGCTGGTACGAGCCGCGCTGGCACTACGAGCACGAGCCCGAGGCCCGCCGGGCGCTCGACCTGATCGCCTCGGGCCACTTCAACCCCGGAGAGCCGGGCCGCTACGCCCCGATCCGGGAGGCCCTGCTGACGCACGGCGAACCCTACATGCACCTGGCCGACCTGACCTCCTACGCCGAGGCCCAGCGGTGCGTCTCCGACCTCTACGCGGACCGGGCCGGCTGGGCCCGCAAGGCCATCATCAACGTCGCCCGCAGCGGGAAATTCTCCAGCGACCGCACGATCGCCGAGTACGCCGGGTCGATCTGGGGGGCGACTCCGTGCCCAGTCGCCTGACCCGCACCCGGCCGAGGCCGGCGGGCGGACCGGCATCGGGGACGCCCCGGGCCATCAGGAGGCGCGGTCCCGCCGTCGCCTGCGGCCCCCTTCCAGGCGACCATGGCGTGGGTCAACTTCGAGGAGATGGCGACGAAGTCGCTCCCCGGGGCCAGCGCCGCCGAGGCCTCCTGGCCCCGCTAGGTCAAGGCGAGGTGCAGCACCTGGGCGGCCCGGGCGTGGAACTCGGCGTGGAGTCGGGCGACCTCCCGCGCCTGCGTCGTCATCCGGTCCGGCAGGCGTGTTTCCCGGAGTCACCGGCCGAACTCACACCGGTCATCGGACCGGGCCTGCTCCACCGTCCACTCGCTGGTCCCGGTCGCGATGGCCCTGCGCGGGTGGTACCTCCATCGGGCGTGAGCCTCGATTGCGTGGTCGTTCTTCGATGGGTCGATCATCGGTGCACTGGGGGCCGGGTCGACTGGGATCCTCGCACAGTTCTGACGCGCCCCGGGGAGTTTGACAAGGGGGTGGGACGAGTCATGAACCGATCGCCGACTGCGTCAATTGGGGCAGAGGACTCAAATCTGAACAAACGGTCATTGCAGGCCGTGGACCCGCTCCCCCGGTGATCATAACGCCCGGCCCTCCAGAGAGGGCGACACAAGCCCCGTCGGCTCGGGGCGTCCTCGTCCGGATCGGTTTCGGCACCGATCCCCCTGTTCTTTCCGCTGCTCTCAGCGAAACGCGACGCCAGAACGGGGGGCCCGAAGTCGGCCCCCTTCGGGCCCCCCGTTCTGGCACCGGCGCCCACCAGTTCCTTTCCCGTTCTGTGGAATGGCTGGCGCCGAAACCCCGACGCCCCCGGTCCTGGCACCCTCCATTCCGTTCTCCCTCGGTTTCAGGCGGGATGGCGGCGTAAGATCCACCCGGCGTCGGAACTGCTCCCTGAAGGTCGGGGCGATCTCCCGACCCCAGTCGCCCCGCCGCTCTGCCGTCGCGACCGCCTCGGCCAGCCCGACATAGCGGGGGTCGCCGGCGCGGCCGGCCTTGATCCAGCGTTGCAGGGTCCGCTTGCTGATGCCGGCCTCCGCCGCCGCCCGGTCCCGGGAGAGGCCATCGGCGATCCCCCGGGACAGGGCGACCAGCCGACTCGGCGTGTTGAGGCTGGGGCGGCCACCTTGATTTCCCATTGGATTCTTTTCTTACGGTGTGCAGTCGGTGCGGAAACCCTCGGTCCTGAGCCGCTCGAGTGTCCGTCGGTACGCCTCCCACCGCCCTCGCTTGGCCAGCCACGCCAGCCGGCGACTCCAGAACTCGAGCGGCCCAAGCCGCTCCATCCAGTACTCCTCCCGGGCCCGCTTGAACCGCTTCCAGCGCTCCTTCGACTCGGCCTCGAGGCGATCCCAGGTCGCCCGGACCCGCTGCCGGTGCAGCAGGTAGGCTGCCCAATCGACCCGATCGGCCCAGGCCACGAAGTCGGGGTCCCCGTCCCGTCCCCGGCGGAGCCAGTCCTGGAGGGTCCGACGACCGATCCCCAGGGCCTCGACCGTCTCCCGTCGGGAGCGGCCCGAGGCGAGAAGGCGGAGGATCGACTCGCCGATCTCGGGGGTGGACTTGGTGGGGCGTGGCATGACTCGGCCTTCACCATCGAGGACGTGGGCGGGTTCATCGTCGCGGCTCGTCGAGCAGGCCGAGGCGACCGCAGTAGGCCTCAAGCTCCACGACGGTCATCTGCGAGAGGGGCTTCGGTCGCGACGGGTCCGGCGCCCGGTCCTTCCTCCGCCATCGGGCCGGGAATCGACGCTCCAGGAGCCAGGCGTTGGCCTGCCAGGAGCCGGTGATGTCTTCGGACCCGGCGCGGCGGATCGAGTCCAACGCCGCGATCTCGGCCGAGGCGATCGCGGCCCGGTAGTCTCGCCGGAAGGCCCGATAGGGGGCGTCATGCTCGTCCCTCGAGCGTCCCCGTACCTGCCATCGTCGAAGGGTGCTCCGGCTGATCCCGGCGGCCCGGCAGGCGGGCCCGAGGAAGCTCCCCGCCCGGAGGGCATCGAGGAGGGCTCGGATAGTCTCGGGGTCGGGCGTCCTTGATCGGCTCATCGCTCCCCCCGTCCACCCGAGGAGGTTCGGACCATCGCAAGGATGCCGGCCCGGATCGCCTCGGGCAGGGAGGGCCAGGCGTCGATAACTTCGGCAAGGTCCGCGTCACCGGGCCGAACGTGGGTAGCATTTTGGGTAGCAGTCAGGGGACGGACAGGGGCGGATCGTGTCGGGGGCTGGCGTGATTCTCGCGTGTCCGATCCGGCGGAGCGTCGGCGCAAAATGAAACCCGAGGCGGCTTTAGTCGCCTCGGGCCGTGTTGTGTCGCGAATAGCGGCGGAGGGATTCGAACCCCCGACACGCGGATTATGATTCCGCTGCTCTAACCGACTGAGCTACGCCGCCGTCGGAGGGAGCACGATCGGTCGAGCAGGCCCTCCTGATCGGTCGATCATACGGGAGGGACGTTCGGTTTTCAACCCGGGAGGGGGCTAAGGTCCCGCCGCTTCGAGTGGGAAGGCTCGGTCACCGTCCCCACCTGCGGAAACCGGCGTTCGGAGGCAGGACAGGGGCGGTCGAGTCGGCGAGGGTCGGGAGATCTCGGGCGTCCGGTCGCGCCGGATGGCAGGGTAGAGAGACGGGGCCGGTCGGGCGGCTCGATCCGATCGGCGTCCCGATGGCCGGCGCGAATTCGGCCTGCCTGGCCGATCGGACTCCCCCTCGACCCAGGCAGGTCAGGCCCGCCGTCAAGCGGCCCGCCGAGGACGGCCGATGTCCTTCGACGGGTTCTCGTCGGCCTCGCCGTGCGGCGACCCGATCCGGGCGGGGCGCACCCCGGGGTCGGGGACGCTCGGTCGGGGCCGGGTTGGCTGGATCGGATCGGAGGGCCGAGATGAGTCGGACATCGAGGGTGGTGGTCGTGGCCTGGCTGGCGATGATGCTGGGGGGCGCTCCCGGACTGGCGATCGGCCAGGTGGGCGTCCGGCGCCGGCCGCTCGGCGGCTATGGGGCGATGACGATCATGCGGTCGTACCGGACGGAGATGGGGAGTTCCTACCTCCCCTATGCCGGCGGATTCGGGGGCTATATCGCCCAGCGGGCCCTGGAGCCGAGGCCGCCGGTCGGGATGGCGACGAACCCCGAGCCGGCCCCCCGGACGCCGATCGGCGGCACCGGCATGGCCCGGACGCCGATCGGCGGCGTCTCCCGAATGGGGGGCCGCGGCGTCTCGATCCCGGGCGGGGCGATGGGCCGGGTTGGCCTGATCCGATCGCCGAGCGTCGGGATGCCCGGGGTGATGCCCCCTCGGCTCGGATCTCCGTTCGGGGCCCCCTCGGTGCTCGGCGGCGGTTGAGCCGGCCCGGGGTCATCGGTCGCCGACGCGGTCCTCCTCGGTCCCCGGGCCGACGCCGGATCCCGGCGGGGGCGGCGGGGCCTCGTCGGGCGATCCCCCGACGGGGAGATGCTCCGCCCCCGGCGCCGGGGGGTGGTCCCGCAGTTGGAGGCCCACGGCCCGCTCCAGCGAGGCGACGCTCTTGACCAGCTCGGCCTCGAAGAGGGCGACCTGCAGCTCGATCTGGAGCACCTCCCGCCAGGCACTGATGAGCGTCAGGAAGTCGACGCCGCCGGCCTGGTAGTCGGCCAGGGCGATGTCGAGGGCGTCCCGGGCCCGGGGGAGGATGCTGGCCCGGAACAGGTCGAGCGTCTCTCGCTGAGCCCGGGCCCGGGAGAGGAGGTCCTTCAGCTCCCGGTACACGCCGTCGCGCTCGGCGTCGTAGAGCTTGGCGTCGGCCACGGCCCGGGCCTGGGCTTCCAGGATGGCGCCGTCGACCTTCCGCCGGTAGATCGGCAGGTTGAAGCCGACGAAGACGCCGAGGTTGTCATTGCCGTTGGCCATCGGCGCGAGGGCGTCGTCCTCGGAGACGAGGCCGTAGTTGAACCCGAGCGTCACGTTCGGCGCCGACCGCTTCTTCGCCAGCTCGACCGCCGCCGCGTCCCTCGCCACGGCGGCGAGCCGTCCCCGAAGCTCGGGGCGGGAGGCGACGGCCAGGCGGTAGAGCCGGTCGACCTGCCCGGGCACGTCTCCGGCCGGAGGGTCGAGGGTGGTCTGCAGCGGGGCCTCGGGGGTGACGTGCATCAGCGCGGCCAGGTCGGCCCGGGCCGACTCGATCCCCTGGCGGATGCCGACGAACTCCCGGTCGAGGTCGGCCAGGGCGACCTCGGCGCTGAGCACGTCCTGCTGGCTCGTCTGCCCGCTCTCGTACTGGATGCGGGCGATCTCGATGAAGTCCTCGACCAGCGCCCGGTTCTGACCCAGGATGACGGCCGAGCGCTCATTGGCGTACAGGTCGGCATACGCCCGCTTGACGGCCTCGACCACGTCGAGCTGCGCGGTGGCCAACTCGGCGAGGGCCACCTTCACGTCCTGCTCGGCCGCCTCTCCCCGCAGGGCGAGCGTGCCGAACCAGGGGAACTGCTGCGCGACCAGGACGTTCCACGGCACGTACCCGGCGGCGGTCTGCAGGCCGTTCGAGCCGCTCGGGTAGATCGTGTTCGAGACGACCGGATCCTCCAGCGAGGTGACCTGCGGGATCCGGTGCTTCTGCGCCATCACGTTGTAGTAGGCGGCCTGGACCGTCCGGTTCTCGGCCAGGGCCCGGCGGATGAAGTCGTCGACGGGCCGGGGGCCGACCAGGCCGGGAGGGGCCGGGGCGGGGTCGAGCGCGGCGGCCATCGGCTCGTCCGGGCCGATCGAGTGCGGGGGCCGGATCGCCGCGTCCCGCAGGTTCGCCGCGACCTCGGCGTACTGCGGGGCCTGGCTGGGCAGGGCACAGCCGCCCCCTCCCAACATCAGGGCCGCCCCCATGCCGACGCGCCAGCGATGCCTCATCGTCTCGCTCGCTCCGGTTCGAGAGGGACCGGCGGGCCAGCTCGACTGCGAGTGCCGCCCCTGAATCCAGGTTCCTCAATCGGCCGGGGGAGGGTTCGACGTTTGGCGATTCTCCGGCATCGGGGGCTGGCCCTTCTCTTGCCGATTGATGCTTCCAGGGCGAACCTCGCGCCGTCTTCATGCGTAGGAGGAAGTACGGTCAAGGTCCATCGCCTGCCCTCGGCCTCGCAGCTCGCCTTGCCCGCCCCCCTCGCCGAGGGTATGTTCGGGTTGGAGTCGCCGTTCGATCCCGATCGAGGAATTGATGTCGAAGGCCTCCCGCGATCATCGCCGCCGAGCCCCCTGGTTCGCGATCGCCGCGATCCTCGGCTCGCTCTGCGCGGCGGAGGCGGCCTCGGCCTGCACGACGGCCAGGAATGGGGTCCCGGACACGGCCGCCGCCTGCGGGATGAAGGGTGGGGCCGCCGGCTGCGGCTGCTGCGAGGCCCCCGTCCCGGAGTCGAGGACCACACCCTCCCCGACTGCCGAGATCGGCGTCCCGGGCGCCCCCGTCCGGTCCCCGGCCGTCGAGCCGTGCCGCGCCTGCCTCTGCCCGTCCGATGAGCCGGATCTTCCCGCGTCCCGTCCCGATCCGAGGGCTTCGGAAGGTAGGCCTGCCCCTTCGGCCTCCTCCGAGACGACCCTTGCCGGACTCCCTACCGCCTGTTCCTCCGGCGAGGCCCCCTGCCCCATCCCCCCCGTCGCTTCCGGTCGGGATCGCGTGCCGATCTATCTGCGCACGCTCCATCTCCTGAACTGACCCGGGATCCGCCCCGTTCCGATCGCCCGGCGCGATAACGCCCTGTTGCGGGCGATCGGCGTCCCCGGTCCCGTTTGTCGTCCCCGGGCCTCGGACCCGTTCCGGCCGGGAGCCAGGATCGCCCGGGAACGGGCGGACGTGGATCGCAGGGCCGTCCTCGTCGGGGGCGGCACCAGAACCCCTCGGTCCCGACTCCGAGCACTCGGACGCCCGCCCGGGCGTGCTGGAGGTAACCCATGTCTGGACAGGTTGCGAAGCCCGAGCCGTCGGCCGGTCTTGGCGCGTCCGCCGCCACACCGCCCTCGACGCCTCTCCGGCGGGGGGGGGCCGGAAGGATCGCGGGCGCCCTGGTGACGACCTTCGTCGTGCTGGCGGCCCTCGGGATCGGGGTCGGCGTCGGCCGCTATCTCCTGCCGACGGGAGCCGAGGGGGCCGGGGCCGTCGGAGTGGGATCCGCGTCGCCCGATGCCGCCGGGGAGACGGTCTGGGCCTGCTCGATGCACCCCCAGATCCGCCAGCCCAACCCGGGAGACTGCCCGATCTGCGGAATGGATCTGATCCCGGCCGATGAGGGCGGCGGCGGCGAGGCGGAGGCGCTCCGCGAGGTCTCCATCAGCCGGGAGGCCCGGGCGCTGCTCGACCTGAAGGTCGCCCCCGTCGAGCGCCGGTACGTCACGGCGACCGTCCGCATGGTGGGCAAGGTCGACTATGACGAGACGAGGCTCGGCTACATCACCGCCTGGGTCCCCGGCCGGCTCGACCGGCTCTTCGTCGACTACACCGGGGTCGAGGTGCAGGAGGGGGACCACATGGTCTCCATCTACAGCCCCGAGCTGTACAGCGCCCAGGCCGAATTGATCCGGGCCCGCCAGGCCGTCGAGCAGCGGAGGTCGACGACCGGGGCCCTCGGCGCCGAGCGGTTGCTGGAATCCGCCCGGGAGAAGCTCCGGCTCTGGGGCCTGACCGAGGGGCAGATCGGCCAGATCGAGTCGCAGGACGAGCCGTCGGAGAACCTGACGATCTACGCGCCGATGTCCGGGATCGTCATCCAGAAGAATGTCCAGGAGGGGATGTATGTGGACACGGGGACTCGGATCTACACGATCTCCGACCTCTCCAGGCTCTGGGTGAAGCTGGACGCGTACGAATCCGACCTGCCCTGGCTCCGCTACGGGCAGGAGGTGGAGTTCACCACCGAGGCCTATCCCGGCGAGGTCTTCACCGGCACCGTCGCCTTCATCGACCCGGTCCTCGACGCCGAGACCCGGACGGTGAAGGTCCGGGTGAACGTGCCGAACCCGAGCGGCCGGCTGAAGCCGGACATGTTCGTGAGGGCCTCGGTCCGGGCCCAGGTGGCCACGGCCGGCCGGGTGATGGACCCCGGCCTGGTCGGCAAGTGGATCTGCCGGATGCACCCCGGCGTCGTCAAGGACTCGGCCGGCGACTGCGACGTCTGCGGGATGCCCCTGGTGCGGACCGAATCCCTCGGTTACGTCTCGGCGGCCTCGGCGGCCGACGAGTCGGCCGAGCCGCTGGTCGTGCCCGTCCCGGCGGTCCTGAAGACCGGCACCAGGGCCGTCGTCTACGTCGAGCGCCCCGACGCCGATTCGCCCACCTACGAGGGCCGGGAAATCGTCCTCGGCCCCAGGGCCGGCGACTCCTACATCGTCCGGGCCGGGCTGGAGGAGGGGGAACGGGTCGTCACCCAGGGGAACTTCAAGCTCGATAGTGCCCTCCAGATCGCCGCGAAGCCGAGCATGATGAACCCCGACGGCGGCCTGGAGGAGGTGATGGAGGAGGCACTGCACGCCCCGCCCTCGGTCTCCCGACAGCTCGCCCGGCTCCAGGAGGCGGCCGGGGCGGTGCGGGAGCTGGGCGGGTCAGGCGACCGCGCCGCGACCCGGGAAGCCCTCCGCCGGTTCGAGGACGCCGTGGCCTCCGTCGATGCGTCCGCCTTGCAGGGCCGGGCGGCGATGGCCTGGAAGGAGCTGTCGATGAGGCTCCGGAACGACGCCGTCGAGGGGAGATGGGCGCTGAGCCCCGGTCGGGAGACGGAGGCCGTCGACCGGCTGTTCGCCGACGTCGGCCGGCTCCGGTCCACCTTCGGCCTGCCCGACGACCCGGGGACCCTGCTCGCCTCGGCCCCCCTGGACGTGCCCCCGGCCTTCCGGGACCGGCTCGGGCCGCTCTGGGAGTCCTACCTCGCCGCCCGGGATGCCCTCGTCGCCGACGACCCCGAGGCCGCCCGGGCCTCGGCCGGGGCCGCCTCGGCGGCGCTGGCCGGGATCGAGGCCGATTCCCTGGAGGGCAAGGCCCGGGACCTCTGGGACTCGGCCCGGGGAGACCTGGACGAGGCCCTCGCCCGGATGGTCGATGCCGAGGATTTGCCCGCCCTGCGATCGGCCTTCGAGCGGTGGTCGACGGCGCTCCGGCCGGTCGTGGCGTCGATCGGCCTGGCCGGGCCGGTTGGCACAGTCGTGGCCCATTCCTGCTCGATGGCCCTCGACGACGCCGGGGCCTCCTGGTTGCAGTCCGGGGAGGAGGTCCGGAACCCGTACATGGGCCAGCGGATGCCCCGCTGCACCACCGGGGTCGAGGTCGTCTGGGACGGCCCTCCTCCCCCCGCTCCCGTCGAGGCCGCCCCGGCGAACATCCCGGACGGATTCCGGAGGCAGTTGGCCGGTCTCTGGGACGCATACCTTGATCTCCAGGGTGCCCTCGCCTCCGACGACCCGGACGCCTCCCGGCGGGCCGCCGGGGAACTTGGGGATGTGCTGGCATCGGTGGATGCGTCGACCCTGGAGGACGACGCGCGGGACGCCTGGGATCGCGAGCGGGAGAACCTCCGGGCGGCGGTCGATCGCATGACGGAGGCCGACGGGATCGAGCCCCTCCGCGCCGGCTTCGCCCTGATGTCGGAGGAGATGCCGGTGCTCTTCGAGGCGTACCGCCCGGAGGTCGGCTCGCCGGTCTACCGAATGCACTGCCCGATGGCCTTCGACGGCCGGGGGGCCGCCTGGCTCCAGGCCACCGAGGAGGTCCGCAATCCGTACTTCGGCTCGGCGATGATCCGGTGCGCCACCGAGGTCGAGCGGATCGCCGACGCCCGCCCGGAGGGCTCCGATCGTGAGTGATCCGCAACGGCCCGCCCCTGCGAATCCGGCCCCCCGCGCGTCGGCCCTCGACCGGGTCATCCGCTTCTGCCTGGAGAACAAGCTGGTCGTGGCCCTGGTCGTCGTCGCCGTGACGGCCTGGGGGGCGATGGTCGCGCCGTTCGACTGGGACCTCGGCGGGCTCCCCCGGGATCCGGTGCCGACCGACGCGATCCCCGACATCGGCGAGAACCAGCAGATCGTCTTCACCGAGTGGATGGGACGCTCCCCGCAGGACGTCGAGGACCAGGTCACCTACCCGCTGACGGTCAACCTGCTGGGCATCCCCGGCGTGAAGACGATCCGCAGCTACTCATTCTTCGGATTCTCGTCTATTTATATTATCCTTGATGAGGAGATCGAGTTCTACTGGTCCCGCAGCCGGGTGCTGGAGAAGCTGAACAGCCTGCCCGCCGGGACGCTGCCCGAGGGCGTCCGGCCGACCCTCGGGCCGGATGCGACCGCCCTGGGGCAGATCTTCTGGTACACCCTGGAAGGGCGGGATCCCGACGGCAACCCCGCCGGGGGCTGGGACCTGAACGAGCTGAGGACGGTGCAGGACTGGTACGTCCGCTACGGCCTCCAGGCGGCCGAGGGGATCAGCGAGGTCGCCTCCGTCGGCGGGTTCGTGCAGGAGTACCAGATCGACGTGGACCCGGACGCGATGCGGGCCTACCGGGTGACCCTGGACGAGATCTTCAACGCCGTCCGCATGTCGAACGTCGACGTGGGCGCCCGGACGATCGAGGTGAACAAGGTCGAGTACGTGATCCGGGGGCTCGGGTTCATCGAGTCGGTGGCGGACGTCGAGCGGTCGGTCATCAAGGAGAACGAGAACGTCCCGGTCCGGGTCGGCGACGTGGCGACCGTCTCCCTGGGCCCCGCCCTGCGGCGGGGGATGCTGGACAAGGCGGGGGCCGAGGCGGTCGGCGGCGTGGCGGTGGTCCGATACGGCTACAACCCCCTGGAGGCGATCAAGAACATCAAGGCGAAGATCGAGGAGATCGCCCCCGGCCTGCCGACGACCGTCGCCGTCGACTTCGATCGCGTCGACCGGGCCACCGTCGAAGCCTTCGCCACGGGGCACGGCTTCGAGGCGTTCTCCGGCGGCGGCCTGGACGACGACGGCTGGCTGCCCTGGCTCAGGGCCAACCCCCGGGCGGCCTGGCCCGACTGGGTGACGACCAGCCAGGTGACCGTCGTCCCCTTCTACGACCGCACCGGCCTGATCTACGAGACGCTCGGCACGCTGAACACGGCCCTGGTCGAGGAGATCCTGGTCACGATCATCGTGGTGATCGTGATGGTGATGCACCTGCGCAGCTCGTTCCTGATCAGCGTGCTGCTGCCGCTGGCGGTCTTGATGTGCTTCATCGCCATGAAGGCCTTCGGGGTGGATGCCAACGTGGTGGCCCTCTCGGGGATCGCCATCGCCATCGGCACGATGGTGGACATGGGGATCATCATCTGCGAGAATATCCTCAAGCACCTGGACGAGGCGGATCCGGACGAGCCGAGGCTGGAGGTGATCTACCGGGCCTCCAGCGAGGTGGCGTCGGCGGTCCTGACGGCCGTCTCGACCACGGTGATCAGCTTCCTGCCGGTCTTCACCATGATCGGGGCCGAGGGGAAGCTGTTCCGGCCTTTGGCGTTCACGAAGACGTTCGCGCTGATCGCCTCGGTGGTCGTGGCCCTGACGATCATCCCCCCGGCGGCCCACTTGCTGTTCGCGGGTCGGGTCGGGTCGGGCAGGCTTCGGCGGCTGGTCTCCCTGGGGCTGGTGGTGGCGGGAGGGGTCGTCGGGGCCTCCCTGGCGTGGTGGGCGGGGGCGATCCTCGCGGGGCTGGGGATCTACCGCCTCGTCGAGCCGGCCCTGCCGGGCTGGTCGCGGAGGGCGGCCGTCTACCTGGCCAATGCGGCGGCGGTGGCGGTCGTGGGGGTGGTGCTGGCGAGGCACTGGGAACCGCTGGGGGTGGAGCAGGGCCTCGGCCGCAACCTGGCCTTCGTGGCGGCCCTCATCGGCGGGCTGCTCGGCGCCTTCCTCCTCTTCCAGATGGTCCTCTACCGGCCGCTCTTGCGCTGGTGCCTGGATCACAAGCTGTTATTCCTGACGGCCCCGGCGGCGATCGTACTGCTCGGCGGCTCGGCCTGGCTGGGATTCGACCGGGTGTTCGGGGCGGTGCCCTGGGCGGTCGGCAAGGCGGGGGGGGACCCGCAGGGGGTCCGGCTCTCGAAGCCCTGGGTCGCCCTGTCGCACGCCTTCCCCGGGCTGGGCCGGGAGTTCATGCCCCGGCTCGACGAGGGCTCGTTCCTCTGGATGCCCACGACGATGCCCCACGCGTCGATCGGCGAGTCGGCCGATGCCCTCCGGCTCCAGGACATGGCGATCAACGCGATCCCGGAGGTCGACCTCGTCGTCGGCAAGATCGGCCGGGTGGACAGCCCGCTCGACCCGGCGCCCATCTCGATGGTCGAGACGGTCGTCTCGTACGTCTCGGAATACATCAGCGACGAGTCGGGGCATCGGATCAACTTCCGCTACGACGAGGATTCGGGGGCGTTCGCCCGGGACGACCGGGGCGGGCTGATCCCCGACTCCGAGGGCCGGCCGTTCCGCCAGTGGCGGGACCACATCCGGAGCCCGGACGACCTCTGGGATGAGATCGTCGAGGCGGCCACGATCCCCGGATCCACCTCGGCGCCGAAGCTCCAGCCGATCGAGACGAGGCTCGTCATGCTCCAGACGGGCATGAGGGCGCCGATGGGGTTGAAGGTCTACGGGCCGGATCTGGAGACGATCGAGCGGCTGGCGATGGAGTTCGAGCGGCTGCTGAAGCGGGTGCCGAGCGTCGAGCCCTCGGCCGTGATCGCCGACCGGGTGGTGGGCAAGCCCTACCTGGAGATCGACATCGACCGGGAGGCGATCGCCCGACACGGGCTGATGATCCGGCAGGTGCAGGACGTGATCGAGGTCGCCATCGGCGGCACGCGAATCACGACCACCGTCGAGGGCCGGGAGCGGTACCCGGTCCGGGTCCGCTACCTGAGGGAGCTGCGGGATTCGATCGAGACGCTCGGCCGGATCCTGGTGCCCGCCCCGGACGGGACCCAGATCCCGCTGGAGCAACTGGCCGAGATCCGGTACGTCCGGGGTCCCCAGGCGATCAAGAGCGAGGACACCTTCCTGGTGGCCTATGTGCTGCTGGACAAGAAGCCGGGGTTCGCCGAGGTCGACGTGGTCGAGGACTGCCAGGCCCTGATCCGGGGGGCGATCGACTCGGGGGAACTCGTCCTCCCGGCGGGGGCCAGCTACCGGTTCTCCGGCAGCTACGAGAACCAGATCCGGGCCCAGAAGACCCTCTCGGTCGTGCTGCCGCTGGCCCTCTTCCTGATCTTCCTGATCCTCTACTTCCAGTTCAAACAGGTGGCGACGAGTCTGCTGGTCTTTTCGGGGATCGTCGTCGCCTGGGCGGGCGGGTTCCTGATGCTCTGGGCCTACGGGCAGGACTGGTTCCTCGACGTCGTGGTCTTCGGGGTCAACCTGAGGGACCTCTTCCAGGTGCAGGCGATCAACCTGAGCGTGGCGGTCTGGGTCGGGTTCCTGGCGCTCTTCGGGATCGCCTCGGACGACGGCGTGGTGATCGCCACGTACCTGGACCAGAGCTTCGGATCGGCCCGGATCGAGACGGTCGAGGACGCCCGGGCGGCGACGGTCGAGGCCGGGATGCGCCGGGTGCGGCCCTGCCTGATGACCACGGCCACGACCATCCTGGCCCTGATCCCGGTGCTCACCTCCACCGGCCGGGGCTCCGACATCATGGTGCCGATGGCCATCCCCAGCTTCGGCGGGATGCTCATCGAGGTGATGACCATGCTCGTGGTGCCGGTCGTCTACTGCGGGATCAAGGAGGTCAAGATCCGGGCGGGCCTCCGGGACGAGCTGTTCGATGAAGGGGCCCGCTGACCTCGACGGCCGCGGTGGGACCTCGGGCCGCTCGAGGCGGGACGGGACGGGACGGGATTCCCGCCTTCCCCTCGGCCCGGCCCGAGCCGGCCCGAGCCGGGGGCGGCGGGGACCCGGTGCGCCGCGGTGCGCCCCGGTGCGCCCCGGTGCGCCGGGGGATTTCCCTTTTGGGAAAAAGGGTTGCGCCGATCGAATTGGGTTCGCTCCGCGAGCCGGATCCGGGTCGATTGGCTTCGTTTCGCCGCGACCGGGACGGGGGGCCGGGGATCGGCGTCGAGGGACTGCGGCGCCGGTGGTCCGGGGGGCACCCTGCCATCCCCGGTCGGGGGGCGAGGTCCTTCGAAGGGCGATCGCGGAGGCGACCGAGATGGGTCGGTGCGCCCCGGTGCGCCGGGGGAAGACGGGGAATTTCCCTTGCAGGATTTGGGGTTGCGTCGATCGGATTGGGTTCGCTCCGCGAACCGGCCCGGGGTCGATTGGCTTCGTTTCGCCGGGAACGAGGGCGTGGTCGGCGGCGGACGGGGTGGCGGATCATCCGGGGACGGTTGCTGCCTCGGGCTGGGCGACACCCCGATCCCCGGTTCGGCGAGGGCGAGGGTACCTCGGGTTGCCCGCGAACCGATGCCGCCAGGCGCCCGGATCGTCCGAGGGCCAAGGACGGGACCCCTGACGGCCGGTCCCCGGGGAGCGAAGAGCGGAAGGGGGGCGATTCGGCTTGCCAAGGAGCGGATCCGGGTCGGCCTCGGGTCGGGGGCGGCCCGAAGGGGGGAGACACGGCCGCCGGCCTACTCGTGCGTCCGACGTAATCATCGTGAAATCCCGTCTCGGCAGTCATCCGAAATGGCGGGAGGGGGCCGGAGGGCCCGGGCTTCGGCACGGGGCCGGAGAGGCTTCCGTGCCGGGCCCGTTGCGAAATCCATGTGTGGGAGGGGGATTGCGTCGAATGGTCGGGGTGCGGGCCCGGCCGGGGCGGGACCCCGGTCGGGGGTCGCACCCGGCGACCGGCGGGGGAGTGGTCCCGAGGGGGTCGGGGGGCGACCGGGCCCCGGGGGACGCGAGGCGGGGGGGAATCGCCATCTTTTCCCAACGCTGCCGTCCCGGGGCGGTCGATACAACGGGCAGGATGGTTGTGTTTGGGGTGGAATTGCGAATCGGACGCGATCCGGCAGGGAGGTCAATCGTGATCGCCGAGACCTGCGACAGGCCGCGACCCGGCGGGCCTCGATCGACGAGGGCCGCGCTGGGGCTGATTGTGATGGTGGTCGTGCCGGGGCTTCGGGCGCAGGAGGTGCCGCCTCCCGGGCCGGTTGATCTGCCGCCGTCGGTCATCTCCCGGGCCGAGGGGACCCCGGGGGGGGGCCCGGACGTGGTCGTCCCGCCGCCGTCGGATCCGGGGTTCTCCCCCGTGCTCGGCGACGACCGTGGGCCGCAGGGGATCCCGGCCGTCTCCTACGCCGAGGCGGGCCTGAAGGCGGGCAAGCTCGCCGAGCCGGGCTCGACCGTGGAGCTGGACATCGCCGACGGCGAGGCCGAGCCGGCCGACCTGTACCGGTGGATCCAGGTCGAAGGGCCCCGGGTCGAGCTGAAACGGCCGGACGGGAGGACCGTCGAGGTCGAGGTCCCCGGGGGGGCGTCCCGGCTCTCGTTCCTGAGGATCGAGGCCAGGGCGGGGGCGGTCCGGGTCGTCCGGTTCGTCGTCCCGGTGGAGGGGGGCGAGCCGTCGGGCCCGGCGAGGGCCGACGCGGGGGACGACCAGGTCGGCCTGGTCGGGCACCGGGTCACGCTCAACGGGTCGGCCAGCCGGCCGGATTCGGGGCTCGTCCTCCGGTGGATCCAGGTGGCCGGGCCGCCCATCCTGGCCCCGAAGCAGGAGCGGGAGTACTACTCGTTCGTGCCGACGGCGCAGGGGCTCTACCAGTTCGCCCTGGTGGTGGGAGTCGGCGGGGAGATCAGCGAGCCGGACGGCGTCTCGGTGCTGGTCGGCTCCGCGCCGATGGGCAGCGGGCTGTCCCCGGCGGCGATGAACGGGACGATGAATCCCGCCTCCCCGGCGACGATGGCCGGATCGGCCCCACCCAACGACCCGGCGGTGACGAGCCCCGAAGCGGTGGTGGCGTCGGCCCTGCCCGGCCTGGCGGAGGGGGATCGGCTGGCCGGGGAGGTGGCCGACGTCTTCCAGGCGGTGGCGGAACGCTCGACGCTCTACACCAGCTTCGGCGACGCGCAGAGCGAGCTGAGCCGGCGGCTCGACGTGGTGATCCCGAGCGACCCGGCCCGGCGGCTCGCGTGGAGCCAGGCGCTGCTCCAGCCGCTGACCGGATTCACGATCGCCCAGATGCAGTCCGTCGGCCTGGACGTCCGTCAGCCGGCGAGCATGGATCGCCCGCTGACCCCACCCCAGCGCGAGCGGATGGAAGACCAGTTCCAGGCCCTGGCACGGGCCTTCCGGGAGGCCTCCGGGCGGTCCCTCAAGTGATCGAAGCCGGGGACGAGGGCCGGGGGAGCTGGGCCGAGGGGCCAGCCCCGATGGGACGAGTCGGTGTGGATTGATGGCGTCGGTGTCCGGCGAGCGACAGGATGTCGCCCCGAAACTCCAGGACGGGGATGAAGATGATGGTGACCTGCTCGAATCGGAGGATCGCGGTCGCGATGGCGATCGCCTCGGCGATGGCCTGGTCGGGGCTCACGCCCGCCGGGGCCCTCGCCTCGGAGACGACGGCTCCCGCGGCGAGCTCCACCGCTCGCTCTGCGGTGGCGATGACCCGCGACCGGGGCGTGCCGGCGGTGTTACTCATCACCTCCCGTCGGCTCCCCGCCTCGTCGGAGTTCGCCCGCCAGTTCCTCCAGGGCGAATGGGCCAGGCAACACCGAGGGCTTGTCCAGGTGCTGGAGCTGGTCGCCGAGGACGACCCGGAACTGGTCTCGGCGATGGGGGTGGCGACCTTCCCGACGGCGGTCGTCTACCGCCTGGGCGACTCGGGCCTGGTCCGGCACCTGACGGACGAGGACTGCGCCAGCGTCGCGGCCCTGGCCGGCTGGCTCGGCGAACTGTCGCCCCCTCCGCCGGCCTCAGCCTCGGCCTCGGCCGGCCGGCCGATGGCCGACCCCGCGCTCGTGCAGGCGTCGCACGCCGACAAGTCGCTGCCTTCGCCGCAAAGCTACTCCACGCCGAGCGTCCCGTCGGGGAGCCCGACGCCGCAGTACGGCCAGCCGATGATGATGTCCATGGTGCCCCAGATGGCGTCGACCCCGGCCAGCGTGATCTCGGTGCCGAGCCAGAACTTCGTCATCCAGCAGCAGGCGCCCCAGGTCTTCATGTCCCCGGCCCAGTCGCCGATGGTGTACGTGCCCCAGCAGCAGGTGATGGCGATGGCCCCGGCCTCGGCCCCCACGCCGAACCTATTCCTGCCGGCCTCGCAGCCGAGCCAACTGGCGATGGCGCCGCAGCCGACGCAGATGATGGCCGCCCAGCCGTCTGCGATGATGGTTGCCGCCCAGCCGTCCCCGATGATGATGGCGGCCCAGCCGTCCCCGATGATGATGGCGGCGGCCCCGCCGACGATGGCCCTGGCGGCGCAGCCGACCCAATTGGCCGCGGTGTCGAACCAGCAGATGAACCTGCCGACCAGCGCGTCGAGGAGCCGGGTGCGGGTCCGGGGGCCGGGGATGCTCGCCTCGGCGGCGGCGCGGTTCGGCGAGCGGCTGACGCGGCTCGGCCGGGTCCGGATCGTCTCCGAGCAGGAGACGACGCTGGAGGCGCCGCTGTCCCAGGCGTCCTCGCCGGGCATGACCACCATCTCGACCACCTCGGCGGTCCCACTGGCCCAGCCGTCGACGCAGATCCCCCCGACGCTGCTCGCCCCCCCCGTACCCTGCAACGAGTCGTGCACCATCCCCTGCCCGCTCCCCCATACGCCTCCCGAGCCCCCCGGGGTCCGCCCCTCATCCCAGGGGGCTCCACATCATCATGCAATTAATCGTCATTGATCCAGTGCTCGCGTCCGGGGGGGGTGCCGAACCACGTCGGGCGATACCTGGGCAGGGACGCTGGCCGAGGAGGACTCTACCTTCCCCTCGGCCGGCGGCAGTCCGCCGTTTCCGGGTCCGGTCCGGGGATAGTCGGCGGCACTGGAGTGTCCGGCAGGATGGCCCATCTTCCCGAGGATGATGACTTGGAGTGTTTGGTTGTGTTCGAAAGAGTCGGTCGATTGCGAAGGATTTGGCAATTTGCGCAATTTCGTTGTAGTGTTTCCCCAGGCTCGGCATTTTAATGAAGGTACGCGGGACTGCGAGGGTATCGTGGCCGCGTCGAGGTGCGTTGAGCACCGCCCGATCGCAAGGGGAGGGCAACGATGATCCGTGTCGACCGGGACTGGCGGACGGTTTGTGGATGGCTCGGAATTGCGGCGGCGATCGCCCTAACACCGGGGGTGGCCGGGGCGAGGCAGGAGCTGAGTGCGGAAGTCCAGCGGGAGATCGCTCCGGTCCAGCAGCAGTTGGGGCAGGTCGTCCGCGTCAGGGAGGTGCGGGGGGCGACTCTGGGGCCGACGGACGTCTTCGCACTGGCCGTCACCGAGGGGCTGAAGCTCCAGGGGAGGGATCCGGGGGTTGCGGCAGCCCGGGGGATCTTGGGGAACGAGGACGCCAACGCTGCGGCCCAGCGGGGCCTGCTGCGGGTGACTGGGCTGGACGTTAACGTCCTGCAGCAGCAGATCGCCCAGGGCATCGTCCCGGATGAGCAGGCGCAGACGCTCAGCAGCCCCGGGACGGTCGGCTCCGAGACGGATCGGCGGTTTGACTGGCGTGATCGGGAGATGGTGACCCCCCCCCGCAACCAGCTCAACTGTGGCTCGTGCTGGGCGTTCGGCACGGCGGGGGCGTACGAGTCGGCCCTGGCCCTGGCCAGTGCCGGCACCGGCTCGGGCGGGGACTTCCTGTACAACGTCTCCGAGAAGCGGATCCTCGACGCCAGCGGCGCCGGCACCTGCCAGGGCGGCTGGTGGGCGTTCGACTTCCTGGTCCCGAAGTCGGACACGGGCAGCAGCTACGGCACGGTCGGCGAGCGCGCCGAGCCCTACGAGGTCGATCGGCAGGACCGGACCCGAGTCCGGAGCCTTCGGGGCGTGTTCACGGCGATCGACTGGGGCTACGTCCTTGGCCGGAACGAGGTTCCGACCACCTCGGCCCAGCGGGACCGGCTGAAGGCGGCGCTGGTGCGCTACGGCCCCCTGGCCATCGCCATCAACGCCACGCCGACGTTCCTCCAGTACCGGGGGGGCGTGTACCGGGAACTACCGTCGAGGGCCCCGCAGGCCGGCGCCCTGGCCGACGTGAACCACGCCGTCCTGCTGGTCGGCTGGGACGACAACAACGGCGGCGCTTGGATCATCAAGAACTCGTGGGGCCCGAACTGGGGGGAGGACGGCTTTGCCCGGGTCGCCTACGAGCAGAACAACATCGGCTTCGGCGCGGCCTGGGTGAGCACCCCCCGGGTGCGGGGCAGCCGGGCCTCCACCTCCCTCGCGTCCACTGCTACCAACACCCAGACCGGGGTGGGGACGATGGCCGGCTCGTCCGAGGCGTACTACGACGACGACGCCTATGCCACCTTCCGGAGGGCCCAGGACGATCGGTTCGAGGCTGACCGGCTGGCCGGGGAGGCCGAGCAGGAGCGCCGGCGGGCCATCGACGCCGAGTGGGAGGCCGCCCGGTCCGCCCGCCGCGCGGCGATCGCCGCCCGGATTGCCCTGGACTCGCACGAGTGGGCCCGGACGCTGCTGAACGACTCGCTCATCGACCTCCGCGACGAGAACGTGGACCAGCTCGATCGGTACAAGCAGACGGGCCAGAGCGCCGCTCAGGCCGAGCTGGAGTACGCCAGGCAGGCCTCCGAGCTGGCCACGCGCCGGCTCGAAGCCCTGCAGAATCTCCTGAAGGAAGGGAACCTGAACCGGGGGTCGATGCTCCTGGGACGCCCGGACCGGATGATTTCGGCGCCCCCGGCCTCCGCGGGCGACGAGGACCCGGTGCCGGTCGCCCCTCGGGACGGTGCCCGGGGGCCGGTCTCCCCCTATCCCGACGAGCCGGACGCCATCCCGTCCCGGAGCATCGACCCGGGCAGCATGGACCGCGAGGCGATCGAGCCCGGGGGAGCCCCCGGGGATTCCCATCGGTCCGGGGAGACCTACGACCCGAACACGATGGAACGCGGTGTTCGCCCCCCGGGGGTGCCGGAGGGCGTTCCTCCCCTCGGCGACCCGAAGCAGCCGTCGGCCCAGCCTCGGGAGGACCAGGGTCAGGCGGACCCGAAGGCCGGGGCCAGGTCCCCCGAGACGCCATCGCCCTGATCGAACGGCCCCCGCCTCCCACCGGCCTTCGGAGCCCAGGCCGGCTTGACGCCCCTCTTGGCCCGCGAGCGCTCGCGGGCCAAGAGGGGCGTCCTCGTGCGCAACTTGATCGGGGCGCAGCTCGGCCCGACAATGGACGATGAGTGGTCGCGGATCGTTCGGCGTCCCCGGAAAGCGGAGTCAGGCCATGGCGCGTCATATCCCTAGCAGCGGGGCGATCGCCGTCGTCGTCCCCGCGATCGTGTTGGCCCTGGGGGCGACGGCCGGGGCGCAGGTCGACGACGAGGGGAGGCTCTGGGCCTTCCGGGAGGAGGTCGTCGAGCGCCTGGACTGGCGGGCGGGGGAGCGGATCGAGATCATGCTGCCCGTCCAGCCCACGACCTATCGCTGGGACCTCGTCGCGTCCCGGTCCGAGGGGGTCACCAAGCTCGGCCGCTTCTTCGACGACTCGACCCCCCCGCGCTTCTCCTTCGACGTCCGCAAGATGACCCCGGAGGAGCAGGAGCGGTACAACCCCCGCCCTGGAGGCGTGCTCGGCCGGGTCGATCAGGTCCAGATCATCCCGGTCCGGCTCGACGACCCCGAGGAGGTCGTCCTCACCTTCCGCCAGTACGACACGCTGCAGGACGGCCCCCCCGGCCGGCAATTCATCGAGCTCACGCTGAGGCGACGGTGATGAGCATGTTCAGCCCCCGGGATGCCAAAGCGACGAGGGGAGGGGGCCCGGCCCTCTCCCCTCGTCCGGTCATCTAGGCCCCAGGCTTAGCGGCGGGCGGGCTGGTCGCGATCGCCGGGGTCCGGATTGATCGTGTCGCCGCCGCCGCCGCCGCCGCCGCCGCCGCCGCCGCCGCCGCCGCCGCCGCCGCCGTCACCCCCGTCGATCAGTTCGATCGTCCCTGTGATTCGGTAGGTCCCGCTGGGCAGGGTCTCAGGGGTCGGATCGGGGCCGGTCGGGTCCGTGGACTGGTCGGAGAACCCCTCCTCGCGGAGGACGTCGATGATCAGGCGGTCGATCAGGGCGAAGATGCCGCCAGGGACGCCGCCGAAGCCGTAGTTCCGGAAGTATTCCAGGGCGACCTGGAGCAGGAACCGGCCCAGCTGACGGAACGTCTGCCGGGAATCCCCGCTGCGGAGCTGCTGGCGGAGGCGGGCCCGCAGTTCGTTCTTCAGCGCCCTGACGTGGGACTCGCCGATCTGCTGGGAGAGCAGCCGGTATTCGGGGTCGGCCCGCAGCAGCGTCTCGTCACTGACGCCGACCAGGCCCCCAGAGCCGGTCGAGTCGGCGAACATGCTCGCCCCGACCCCGCCCCCGACGCTCGACGATAGGAAGGGAGAGACGGGCAGCGTGCCCCCTCCGGTCGTGCCCGAGCCCTGGACGAAGAAGGTCGACACCTGGGCCGGGGCGACGCCGATCGACTGGATCGCCGGCGACTGCATCTGCACCTGCTGGAGTTGAAGAGGGGCGGAGGCCAGGCCGATGCCGACCTGCTGCGGGGCGACGGCCACCGTCGAGACCTGGCCGAATGCCATCTGGGGGGCCATCGCCACGCCGGAGAACCCTGCCATCGGGCTGACCGGCCCAAACGTCGCGGGCTGGCTGACCGCCGTCTGGGTCACGAAGACAGGCGACGACGCGTGGTGGGACTTGAAGAAATGCTGGTGGAACCAGTCTCCGGCCCGGCATCGTCCCGTCCCGACGCAGAGGACGCAGCAGACGGCCGCGAACCCGACTAGGGTGCGTATCGCTCCAACTCGAAGCAAAGACATGAGCATCATCCTCCGGGAAATTGAGGCGAGTCCGAGGGGCTGCTCCGTCACCGGGTCATCCTGGGAAACTGTGATGATCGTGGAAACAGGGGCATTTGGCGATAGTATACCAGGTCTGTCTCCGACTTCCAGCGTCGGCTCATGGCTCGGGACTGGGCGGGTCGGAGGAACCGACCGGTCCGCGGGAAGCCGGGGCCCGTCATGCCTCGCTTCGTCGTCGGGCGGAGGGATGGACGGTCAGTGGCAGTGGCCGAAGAAGCAATAGCCGAGCCCGAGCAGGCAGTGCTTCTGCTTCGGCACCAGCAGCTGGACGGACGTGAGGGCCTGGGCCGCGACCGGGACGGCCGCCGCCTGCATCTGCACCGGCATCGAGGCGACGGTCGTGGCCGCCTGGATGAGCGGCGCCGAGACGAGCTGGACCTGCTGGACGGGGGATTGCGCGAGCTGGACCTGCTGCACCGGCACCTGGGCCAGTTGCACCTGCCGGACCGGCGCCTGGGAAACCTGGACCATCTGGACCGGCGCGACCTGCATCACCGGGGCCTGCACCTGGACGGGCTGGGACACCACCCCGATGACGGGCTGGGGCAGCGGCTGGGAGGCCAGGGTGGAGAACAGCGGGGCCGGCGTGGCGGCCACCTGCTTCGAGGGCATCGGCGGGCTGCCGAAGATCGAGCCCCCGTCCTGGGGGCTGGAGGTGGGTCGGCAGGAGCACCCCGCCGCGTGGCCCCATCCCGCCCCGACTGGGACCGGGCAGGAGACGGGGACGAAGGTCGGCTGGGCCGGCGCCGCGCCCTGGTTTAGGATGTAGCCCTGGACCAGCTCGTACTTCAGCGTGTGGTGCTTCTTCAGGAAGTCGCCGGCCTCGGCCGACGAGGCGGCCAGGGCGAGGGACAGCGCGAGCAAGGGTCGGGCGGCCCGTCGCATCGTCCGTGCGAGATCGGTCGTCGAAACCATGGCGAGACTCCCTAACGGCATTCGAGTGCGGAGACCTCCGGGTCGCCGGTCGTCGGGCTCGGCCCCGTCGGATCCCGAGACCGGGGACCGCCGGCGCGGCCCGACGGCCGAAGTCTAACCGCGCCCCGGGCCGGACGACCCGGGCCCGACCCCACCCCGGGCGCGGTCCTGGAGGATGCGCCGGATGCGCGGGCGAGGGCCGGCGGCGACCCCGATCCCCGGGCCCCCGTCGAGGCCGTGCCGCGGCCCTCCCGGCCGGAATCGTGGGGCGGGCCCGAACCTCCCGGGCGGGAATCGCCTCCGCTCGGGTAGGCCGGGCCGGGCGGCCCTCCGGATCCCGCCGAGGGGACAGGCGATGAGTCGTGACGCGATCATGGATGCGAGTGTCGGCGAGTCCCGTCCGGCCCCGGGGGAGGGCCCCGGGGAGGCACCGGCCGGGAGGTCCCGGCCGGGGGGGAGCCGGGAGCTGCTCTCGCTGGCGTTGCCGCTGGTGGTCAGCCAGAGCTTCATGACCGCCCAGGTCTTCGCCGACACCCTGCTGCTCGCCCGCCACGACCCGCTGGAGATGGCCGCCTCCTTCCCGGCCATGATGTGGTTCTGGCTCCCCTTCGGCCTGCTGCAGGCCACCGCCGGATACGTCGCCACGTTCGTGGCGCAGTACACCGGGGCGGGGAGGCCGCACCGGGTCGGGCCGGCCGTCTGGCAGGGGATCCACTTCGCCGTCGTCGCCGGGTTGCTGTTCCTGCTGATGGTGCCGGCGGCCCCCGGGCTGATCGCCTGGGGCGGGCACACGCCGGCGTTGCAGGCGTTGGAGGTCACCTACCTGCGCTGCCTGAGCTTCGCCGCGCTGCCGATGCTGGTGATGTCCGCCATCAACGGGTTCTTCTCGGGGAGGGGGCAGACCTGGACGGTCCTGGGCATCGAGGTCGTCGGCACGGCGGTGAACATCGCCGGGGGCCTGGTGCTGATCGGCGGTCGGCTCGGCTTCCCGGAGTGGGGGATCGCCGGGGCGGGCTGGTCGACCGTGGCCGGCTCGTGGGTCTCGGCCCTGGTCGCCCTGGCCCTGTTCCTCCGCCCCCGATACGCCCGCGCGTTCCGCACCCTGGCCGGCTGGCGGCCGGAGCGGGAGCTGTCCGGCCGGCTGCTCCGATTCGGGCTGCCGGCGGGCTCGCAGGTGCTCTCCGACGTGCTGGTCTTCCACGTCTTCGTGCAGCTGGTGGGACGCCTGGGGGAGGCCCAGGCCGGGGCGACGGCCCTGACCGTCCGGCTGAACATGGTGGCCTTCCTGCCGATGCTGGGCATGGTGCAGGCCGTCTCGATCCTGGTCGGCCAGCGCCTGGGAGGCGAGCGGCCGGATCTGGCCGAGCGGTCGGCCTACACGGGGCTGAGGTGGGTGGTCGGCTACATGAGCCTGGTGGCGGTCGCCTACCTGACGATCCCCGGCGTGATGGTCTCCGTCTTCGAGGGGAGGGACGACCCCGGGCGATTCGCCGGGGTGGCGGAGCTGGTGCCGGCGCTGCTGGCGATGGCGGCGGCCTACTCGGTGGCCGACGGGGCGAACATGACCTTCGCGTTCGCGCTGCGGGGTGCGGGAGACACGCGGTTCGTCTCGGTGCTGACGTTCCTGCTGGCCTGGCCGGTCATGGTCGTGCCGACCTACCTGCTGGTGCGCTCCGGCGGGGCGATCGAGTGGGCCTGGGCCTTCGCCACGGCCTACATCCTGGCGATGGCCGCCTGCTTCACCCTCCGGTTCCGCTCGGGCCGGTGGAAGGCCATGCGGGTCATCGAGGCCGCGGCATCGCCGGACGGCCGGGCCCCCTGAGTCGGTCCGATGGGAAGTGATGCCCGGGCGGGACGCGTGCCGGGGGGGCCGGGGAGGCCCTCGCCCGGCCGGGAGGGGCGGCCGAGCCCCGGGACCCGGGCGCCACGCCCCTTGCAATCCGGGGGTGGGGGGCTAAGCTGAACTCCCGCCGAGCCCTCGGCGCATCTCCCCCGCGTCCCGTTCGACGGGGTCGTCCCGTGGCATCATCGCGCGTGAATCAGCCCCGCCCGAGTGGTGCCGCGCCCTCCCCGCACCGGGAGCGGCTCCGGGCCGGGCCGCTGTCGGCGGTGCTGGACGGGGGCGACCTGCGGTCGATCCGCCTGGGGGGCGTCGAGTACATCCGACGCCTCCACGTCGCGGTCCGGGACCGAGACTGGGGGACGGTGCCCGCCTCGATCTCCGGGCGGTCGGTCGAGTCGGACGGCCGGTCGTTCGCCGTCTCCTTCCTGGCCGAGCACCGCGAGGGTCCGATCGACTTCTCCTGGCGGGGATCGATCCGGGGGGGGCCCGACGGCACGATCACCTACCGGATGGAGGGCGAGGCCCGCTCCACTTTCCTGCGCAATCGGATCGGCCTCTGCGTGCTCCACCCGATCGTCCGGTGCGCCGGCCTGCCCTGCCGGGTCGAGACGACCGCCGGCGCGGTGATCGACGGCCGGTTCCCCCAGCGGATCGCGCCCCACCAGCCGTTCCGGGACATCCGGGCCATCGCCCACGAGGCCGACACCGGCGTCTGGGTCGAGGTCCGGCTGGAGGGCGAGGCGTTCGAGATGGAGGACCAGCGGAACTGGACCGACGCCTCGTTCAAGACCTACGGCACCCCGCTCGACCTCCCCTTCCCGGTCGAGGTCGCCCGGGGGACCCGGGTCGAGCAGTCGGCGACGATCCGCCTGGTCGAGCCGCCGGCCGACCCGCCGTCGTGGCGGTCGGTCGTCGCGGCGCCCGGCCGACGCCTGCCGCCCATCGGCCTGGGGATCGGCGACCCGGGCCGGGCGTGGAGCCCCCGGGAGGCCGCCCGGCTCCGGGCCCTGAACCCCGGGCACCTGAGGGTCGACCTGCACCCGTCCCGGCCGGGGCTCGGGGAGACCCTGGCGAGGACCTGGGGGCAGGCGACGGCGCTGGGCGGGGTCCCCCTGGAGGTCGCCCTGTTCCTCTCCGACGCGGCCGAGGCCGAGCTGGTCGAGCTGGGCCGGGCCGTCGCGACGGCCCGGCCGGGAATCGCCCGATGGCTGGTCTTCCACGTCTCGGAGAAGGCGACCGGCGAGCGCTGGGTCCGCCTGGCCCGGCCGCACCTCGAACGAATGACGCCCGGCGTGCCGATCGGCTCGGGGTCGGACGCCTACTTCGCCGAGCTGAACCGGGGGTACCCGCCCGTCCCACCGGTCGACTTCGTCTGCTACTCGATCAACCCCCAGGTCCACGCCTCCGACGACGCCTCGGTGGTCGAGACGCTGGAGGCGCAGCCGTGGACCGTCCGGGGCGCACGGGCCCTGCCCGGCTCCCCCCCGGCGGTCGTCTCGCCGATCACCCTGAGGCCCCGCTTCAACCCCAACGCCACCGGGGGCGTCGCCCCCGACCAGCCCCCGGGCGTCCTGCCCGACTCGGTCGACCCGAGGCAGCGGTCCCTGCTCGGGGCGGCCTGGACGCTCGGCAGCATCGCGGCACTGGCCGGGCGCGGGGATGACCCCTCCCCCCTGGCGCTGACCTACTTCGAGGCGGTGGGCTGGCGGGGGGTGATGGAGCGGGAGGACGGCCCCCCCCTGCCCGACCGCTTCCCGTCCCGGCCGGGCGAGGTGTTCCCGATGTACCACGTCCTGGCCGACATCGGGGAGTTCGCGGGGGGGGAGTGCCTCGCCGTCCAGTCGGGGGGCGATCGGGGCGTGGCCGCGCTGGCCCTGGCCGACGGCGACCGGCTCCGGGTGCTCGTGGCCAACCTCGACGCCGAGCCCCGGGCCGTGCGGGTGCTCGGCCTCGGGGCCTCGGCCGAGGTCCGGCGGCTGGACGAGTCGAACGCCGAGGAGGCGATGCGGTCCCCCGAGGCGTTCCGGGCGAGCCGGGGGGACGAGGTGGAGACGGGCGGGGGGACGCTGCCGCTGGTGCTGGCCCCCTACGCCCTCGCCCGGATCGACACCGCCCGGCCCCGCGGGCCGGGGGGCGACCGATGACGCCGCTCCGCTTCGCCGCCTTCGGGGCCGGGTTCTGGGCGAGGTACCAGCTCGCCGCCTGGCGGGAGGTGCCCGGGGCCAAGTGCGTGGCGCTCTGCGACCCCGACCGGGCGAAGGCCGAGGCCCTGGCCGCGGAGGCCGGCGTGCCGGCCGTCTACGACGACCCGGCGACGCTGCTCGACCGGGAGGCGCCCGACTTCATCGACGTCATCACCGGCGTGGATTCGCACCCCCCCCTGGTGCTGATGGCGGCCGAGCGGGGGATCCCCGCGATCTGCCAGAAGCCCATGGCCGCGTCGTATGGGGAGGCCGAGCGGATGGTCTCGGCCTGCCGGGAGGCGGGCGTGCCGCTGCTCATCCACGAGAACTGGCGCTGGCAGGGGGCAATCCGGGCCTTCAAGGCGGTGCTCGATTCCGGGCGGATCGGCCGGCCGTTCCGGGCCCGGATCGACTTCATCACGGGGTTCCCCGTCTTCGACAACCAGCCGGCCCTGAGGGAGCTGGACCAGTTCATCCTGACCGACATCGGGACGCACATCCTCGACGCCGCGCGGTTCCTCTTCGGCGAGGCCGAGGGGCTGATGGCCCTCACCCGTCGCGTCCACGAGGACATCCGGGGGGAGGACGTGGCCTCGGTGATGCTGGCCATGCAGGGGGGCGCGATCGTCTCCTGCAACATGGCCTACGCCGGGAACCCGCTGGAGGTCGACCGCTTCCCCGAGACGTTCGTCGCCGTCGAGGCGGATCGGGGCTCGGCCCGGCTCGACCCGGATTTCTGGATCCGCGAGACGACCGCCGAGGGGACCTTTTCCCGCCGATGCCCCCCCGCCCGGTTCCCCTGGGCCGACCCGTCCTACGACGCGGCCCACGCCAGCATGGTGCCCTGCCTCGCGGACTTGCTCGCCCACCTGGGGGGCGGGCGCCGGGCCGAGACGACCGGCGAGGACAACCTCAGGACGCTCCGGCTCGTGTTCGAATCCTATCGGTCGGCCGCCGAGCGGCGGTTCATCACCCTGGCCTGACGGCGGGAATACGGAGCGGCCGATGCCCCCCGATCGCATCTCGGCGACCTACCGGATCGAGACGGCCCACCCGATCGGGCGGGCGGTCGAGTCGATGGCCGGCGAGCAATCGACCGGGACGTTCGTCCGGGTCCCCGGCGAGACCGACGCGCTGCGCGAGCGGTTCGGCGCCCGGGTCGAGCGGGTCACGGAGCTGGAGGACGCGGACGGGCCGAGCCTGCCCGGCTCCCGGCCGCCGGGGGGGGCGGGGGCGGCCCCCCGGTTCCGGAGGGCGGAGGTCGTGCTCTCCTGGCCGCTGGAGAACGTGGGGCCGTCGCTGCCGAACCTGCTGGCGACGGTGGCGGGGAACCTGTTCGAACTCTCCGCCTTCTCCGGGCTGAAGCTGGTGGATCTCGACCTCCCCCCCGCGTTCGGGGAGGCCTACCCCGGCCCCCAGTTCGGCCCGGAGGGGACGCGGAGGCTCTCCGGGGTCGAGGGGAGGCCGATCATCGGCACGATCATCAAGCCGAGCGTCGGCCTCGCCCCCGGGGAGACGGCCGCCCTGGTGGGGACGCTGATCGAGGCCGGGATCGACTTCGTCAAGGACGACGAGCTGATGGCCAACCCTCCGCATTCGCCGCTGGGGCGGCGGGTCGAGGCGGTGATGCGGGTCGTCAACGACCACGCCGACCGCACGGGGAAGAAGGCGATGATCGCCTTCAACATCACCGACGAGATCGACGCGATGCGGCGCCACCACGACGCGGTGCTCGACGCCGGGGGCACCTGCGTCATGGTCAGCCTCAACGGCGTGGGCCTGGCCGGCGTGGCCCACCTGCGGTCGCATTCGCAACTGCCCATCCACGGGCACCGCAACGGCTGGGGCATCTACGCGCGTCACCCGATGCTGGGCATGGAGTTCGCCGCCTATTCCACCTTCTACCGGCTCGCCGGGGCCGACCACCTGCACTGCAACGGCCTGCGGAACAAGTTCTGCGAGCCGGACGACTCGGTCGTCGCCTCGGCCCGGCGCTGCCTGGCCCCGCTGTTCGGCCGGCGGGTGATGCCCGTCATCGCCTCCGGCCAGTGGGCCGGGCGGGCGGGCGAGACGTATGAACGCATCGGCAGCATCGACCTCATGCACGTCTGCGGGGGCGGCATCATGGCCCACCCCGACGGGGTGGCCGCCGGGGTCCTCAGCCTCCGCCAGGCCTGGGAGGCGGCCCTCTCGGGGACGCCGGCCGACGAGTACGCCCGGGCCCGCCCCGAGCTGCGACGGGCCCTGGAGGCCTTCGGACCGTGACCGGACCCCCCCGCCCGCTGCTGGCCTACTACGGCGACGACTTCACCGGCTCGACCGACGTGATGGAGTCGCTCGCCCGGTCCGGCCTGCGCACGGCCCTCTTCCTCCGGCCGCCGGCCCCCGGGGATCTGGCCGGGAGGTTCGGGGGCCTTCAGGCCGTGGGGGTCGCCGGGACGAGCCGGTCGATGTCCCCGGCCCGGATGGAGGCCGCCCTGCCCCCGGCCTTCGAGGCGCTGGGGAGGCTCAATCCGTCGATCGTCCATTACAAGACGTGCTCGACCTTCGACTCGTCCCCCGAGGTGGGCAGCATCGGGCGGGCGATCGAGCTGGGGAGGGGGTGCTTCGGGGAGGGGTTCGTGCCGCTGGTCGTGGGGGCGCCGATCCTGGGACGCTACTGCGTCTTCGGCAACCTGTTCGCCTCGGCCGGGGGCGAGACGCACCGGCTCGACCGCCACCCGACGATGCGGCGCCACCCGGTCACCCCGATGGATGAGGCCGACCTGAGGCTCCACCTGGCCCGGCAGACCGGCCTGCCGATCGGCCTGGTGAGCGTCCTCGACCTGGACGACCCCCGCCCCGGGGCGGCCTGGGAGGCCGTCCGGGCCGGGATCGACTCGGGCGCGGAGGTGCAGCTCTTCGACGTGATCGACGACCGCCACCTCCGCCGGATCGGCGAGGTGATCTGGCGGCATGCCTCCGGATCCCCCCGCCCGGTGTTCGCGGCCGGGTCGTCGGGGCTGGAATACGCGCTGGTGGCCCACTGGAGGGCCGCCGGGATGTTGCCCGGGCCCGGGACCGGGCCCGTCTCCCCGGCCGGGCCGGTCGACCGCCTGGCCGTCGTCTCGGGGAGCTGCTCGCCGACCACGAGGGACCAGATCCGCCAGTCGCTGCGGGACGGGTTCGTCGGGGTCGAGGTCCGTGCCGATGCCCTGATCGATCCGGCCCGGGCCGAAGGGGAGCGGGTCCGGGCCGTCCGGCGTGGCCTCGACGGCCTGTCCGGCTCCCCGGGGGTCGTCGTCTCGTCCGCGATCGGGCCGGACGACCCGGGGATCGCCGAGACGCTGGGGCGGGGCCGGTCGCTCGGCCTGTCGCCGGCCGAGGCCCGGGACCGCCTCGGCGAGCAGCTCGGCCTGATCCTCCGAGAACTGGTCGACGCCGCCGGGCTGCGGCGGGTCGTGGTCGCGGGGGGGGACACCTCCGGCCACGCGGCCCGCCAGCTGGGGATCGATGCGCTCGAATTCGTCATGCCGACGGCCCCCGGATCGCCCCTCTGCCGGGCCTCCTCGGGGCGGGCGTCGGTCGACGGGCTGGAGATCGTGCTCAAGGGGGGGCAGGTCGGCCGGGACGATTACTTCGGCAAGGTGTTGCGAGGCGAGCCGTAGGGCGGCGCACCCCGCCCGCCCGATCGGCCGGACCGAGGGGAGTTGGATTACGATGACGACGATCGCGCTGCTCGGCGCCGGCGGCAAGATGGGCTGCCGGATCGCCGACAACCTCCGCAACCGCGACGAATACCGCATGCGGTACGTCGAGATCGGCCCCGCCGGGCGGGAGCGCCTGGCCGAGCGGGGGCTCGACGTGACCCCCCGGGACGGGGCGCTGGCCGAGGCCGACGTGGTGATCTTCGCCGTGCCGGACGCCCTGATGGGGACGATCGCCGCCGAGGCGGTCCCGCTCATGAAGCCCGGGGCGATGCTCATGGGGCTCGACCCCGCCGCGCCCCACGCCGGGGTGCTGCCCCTCCGGGACGACCTCTCCTACTTCTTCACCCACCCCTGCCACCCCCCCGTCTTCAACGACGAGACCGACCCCGAGGCCCGCCGCGACTTCTTCGGCGGCATCAAGGCCAAGCAGCATATCGTTTGCGCCTTGATGAAGGGCCCGGACGCCGATTATGCGAAAGGGGAGGCGATCGCGCGGGCCATGTACGCCCCGGTGATGCGGTCACACCGCATCACCGTGGAGCAGATGGCCCTCCTGGAGCCCGCGCTGGCGGAGACGACCGCCGCGACCTGCATCACCGTCGTCAAGGAGGCCATGGACGAGGCCGTCCGCCTGGGCGTGCCCCCCGAGGCGGCCCGGGACTTCCTGCTGGGTCACATCAACATCGAGCTCGCCATCGTCTTCGGCGAGATCGGCTCGCCCTTCTCCGACGGCGCCCTGAAGGCCATCGCCAGGGCGAAGGGCATGATCTTCCGTCCCGACTGGAAGCGGGTCTTCGACCCGGAGAACCTTCGGGAATCGGTCCGGGACATCACCACGCCCCCGCCGGCCCGTTCCGAGGAGATCCGCCCATGAGATCGCGAGCGGGAATCGCCCTCGCCCTCGCCGCCCTGCCGCTCGCGTCCTGCGGGGGCGGGGGCGACGCGCCCGGTGGCCCCGGCCCGAAGACCGTCGGCGTGGCGTTCGAGACGCTCCAGACGGAGTACTGGGTCGTCAGCTTCGAGTCGATCAAGGGGGAGCTGGAGGGGCGGGGGTTCACGGTCCTGGAGGCGATCGCCGACGGCGACGCCAACCGCCAGTTCGAGCAGGTGCAGGGCTTCATCGCCCGGGGCGTCGACGGCATCATCGTCGCCCCCAAGGACGCGAAGACGGTCATCCCCATGATCCGGGCCGCCAACCGGGCCGGGATCCCGATGGTCCTCTACAACCGCCCGCCGGCCGATTCGTCGGCCGAGGCCGTGACGATCGTCGCCGACAACTACGCGATCGCCCGGGAGACGGTCTCCCACATGGCCCGGCTCGCGGCCGAGGCCGGCGGGGCCCACAAGGCGATGATCCTCATCGGCGACCTCGCCGACCAGAATGCCGTCGATCGGCGTCGGGGCTTCGACGACGCGATCGAGGAGCACGGCGGGGGGATCGAGGTCGTCGCCGAGATCCCCACCGAGTGGAACCAGGAGAAGGCCCTGGCCGGCGTCACGAACGCGCTGCAGGCCGACCCGGGGATCGACTTCATCTTCACGTCGTCCGACTTCCTCTTCCCGTCGCTCGTCTCCGCGCTGCGGTCGGCGGGCAAGTATGAGAAGGTCGGCGAGCCGGGCCACGTCATCCTCGGGGGCTTCGACGGCGACGCCACCGCCTACCGGATGCTCCGGGACGGGTACCTCGACGCCGACGGCGTGCAGGACCTGGGCTTCGAGAGCGAGCAGACGGTGCGGGCCCTCGCCGACCTGATCGCGGGGGAGGAGGTGCCCCCGGTCATCGAGGACGAGGGGTTCGTGATCCACCAGGGGAACCTCGACGAGATGGCCCCGCGCATGTGGGGCGCCGGCGTCGGCGGGGATTGACGCGATGCCCATGCGATTTCCGGGCGTCGGCCCGCCCCGGGCGGCCCTCCTGCTGCGATCCGAGCACCTCGTGCTCCTGCTCTCGGCGGCGGCGGCGCTGGCGTTCTGGGCGGCGGTCCCCGGGTTCGCCTCGGGGCGGAACGCGGCGAACGTGTTGCAGAACACGCTGCCCCTGCTGGCGCTGGCGATCGGGCAGTCGTTCGTGCTGATCGGCGGGGGGATCGACCTGTCGGTCACGGCCTCGATCGCCCTGGCCAGCGTGGTCGGCGCCTCGATCATGACGGGCGACGGCGGCCCCCTTGCCGGGCACCCGATGGCGGTGCCGGCGGCGGTCGCGGCCATGCTCGGCGTCGGCGGGGCGATGGGGGGGATCAACGGCCTGTCGGCGACCCGGCTGGGGATGCCCCCGTTCATGGTCACGCTCGCCACGCTGACGGCCGGGGGGGGCCTGGCGGTCTGGTACACGAAATCCCAGAAGATTTACGAACTCCCCGATGCGTTCGTCGGGGTCTCCTACGGCTCGGTCCTCGGCGTCCCCCCGGCGGCCGTGCTGGTCGCCGCGCTGGCGGTGGTCGCCCACGTCGCCCTCTCCCGGACCCTGTTCGGCCGGTGGCTGTACGCGTCGGGGATGAACCCCAGGGCCGCCGAGGTCTCGGGCGTGCCGGTCGGCCGGGTGACGGCCGCCTCCTACGTCGTCTCCGGGCTCTGCGCCGCGATCGGGGCGATCCTGTACACGAGCCGGCTGGAGACGGGGTCGCCGGAGATCGCCCCCCGGATCCTGCTGGACGTGATCGCCGCGTGCGTGATCGGCGGCACGAGCCTGTTCGGCGGCCGGGGCGGGGTGCGTCGGACGGCCTACGGGGTGCTTTTCATCGCGGTCATCGACAACGGGTTGAACCTGATGAACCTGTCGAACTTCGCCATCATGATCGTCAAGGGCGGGGTCATCCTGCTGGCGGCTTTGCTCGACTCGGCCCGGGCCCGGGCGGCGGGGCGTGCCTGAGATGAGCAGCGACGGCCCGCCGCTGCTGGAGGTCCTCGGCGTCTGCCGGTCGTTCTTCGGCGTCCCGGTGCTGCGGGAGGTCGACCTCGCCGTCGGCCCGGGGCGGATCCTCGGCCTGGTGGGGGAGAACGGGGCGGGGAAGTCCACGCTCATGAACATCCTTGGGGGCGTCCTCCCGGCCGATTCGGGCCGCATGCGCCTCGGGGGGGAGGACTACGAGCCGGCCGACCCCGCCGAGGCCTCCCGGAGGGGCGTGGCGTTCATCCACCAGGAATTGAACCTGTTCACGAACCTGAGCATCGCCGAGAACCTGTTCCTGCCATGCTTCCCCCGCCTCGGGCCCCTCATCGACCGCCGCCGGGCCGCCTCGCTCGCGCGCGAGGCGCTGGAGGCCGTCGAGCTGCGACGCCGCCCGGGCACCCTCGTCGAGGACCTCTCCCCCGGCGAGCGGCAGCTCGTCGAGGTCGCCCGGGCGCTCACGGTGGAGGCCCGGCTGATCATCCTCGACGAGCCGACCACGTCCCTCACCGCCCCGGAGGCCGACCGGCTCTTCGCGCTGATCCGACGCCTCAGGGCCCGGGGGATCGGGATGATCTACATCTCCCACGCCCTGGAGGACGTGCTCCGGCTCTGCGACGACGTGGCGGTGCTCCGCGACGGCCGGCTCGTCGGGAGCGGCCCGGCGTCGGGATTCGCCGTCGACCACCTGATCGCCCTGATGGTGGGCCGGGACCTGGGGCAGCTATTCCCGGGGAGGACCGCACGCCCCTCGGATGAGGTCGTCCTCGGGGTCGAGGGGCTGTCGCGCTCGGGCGTCGTGGAGGAGATCCGCTTCTCCCTGCGGCGGGGGGAGATCTTGGGGCTCGCCGGCCTGATGGGATCGGGGCGGACCGAGCTGGCGCGGATCCTCTTCGGGCTCGACCCGGCCGACCGGGGCGAGGTCCGCCTGCTGGGCCGCCCGCTCGGCCGGTCGTCGCCCCGGGCCCGCATCCGGCGGGGGCTGGCGATGCTCACCGAGGACCGCCGGGGGGAGGGGCTGCTCATGGAGGCCGGCGTGGCCGAGAACGTCGCCCTCGCGTCGCTCCCCCGCTTCTCCGGGTGGGGGGGCGGGCTGCTCGACGGCCGTCGGATCGCCGACGCGGTCGACGGGGTCACCCGGGCCGTCCGGCTCCGGGCGGCCGGGCCGGGGCAGCCGGTCCGCACCCTGAGCGGGGGGAACCAGCAGAAGGTGGTGCTGGCCCGATGGCTGATGTCGGGGCCGTCGGCCCTGATCCTGGACGAGCCGACCCGGGGCGTCGACGTCGGCGCCAGGCAGGAGATCTATCGCCTGATCGGCGAGCTGGCCGCCGGGGGGGCGGGGGTGCTGATGATCTCGCCGGAGATCGAGGAGCTGATCGGCATGTGCGACCGCATCCTGGTCATGAGCCGGGGCGAGATCTCGGGCGAGTTCCCCCGGGGGGGATTCGACCGCGAGGCGATCCTCCGGGCCGCCCTGCGCCGGGGGCTCCCACGATGACGGGCCGGGCCCGGTCGGGGGCCGCCGTCGCGCTGCTCCGGGCCGCCCCCGCGCTGCTGTTCCTGGCCGCCGTGGCGGGCTTCGGCCTGGCGACGCCGAGGTTCCTGACGGCCGAGAACGCGGTCAACGTCCTGGTGCAGTCGTCGGCCACGGCGATCGTGGCCGCGGGGATGACCTTCGTGCTGATCACCGCCGGGATCGACCTGTCGGTCGGCTCGATCATGTTCCTGGGGGCGATCGCGGCCGGGAAGCTCGCGCTGGCGGGCGGTTCGCCGTGGCTGGCGGCGGCGGTCGCGCCGGCGGTGGGCCTGGGCTTCGGCCTCGTCAACGCGGCGTTGATCACGAGGCTCCGCCTGATGCCCTTCATCGTCACGCTCGCCACGCTCTCCATCGGCCGGGGGCTCGGCCTGTTCCTGACCCAGACCCGGGCCATGAACCTGCCGGGCGAATTCCTCCGGCTGGGCTCGTCCAGGGTGCTGGGGATCGTGCCGCTGCCGGTGGCGATGATGGTCGTGGTGCTCTCGGCGGCGCAGGTCGTCCTCTCGATGACCCCGATCGGCCGGCAGCTCTACGCGGTGGGGAACGACCCGGAGGCGGCGAAGAAGGCGGGGATCCGGGTCGGCCGGGTGCTGGCCTTCGCGTACCTGGCCAGCGGCCTGTGCGCCTCGATCGGCGGGCTGGTGCTGCTGGGGCAGCTGGCGGCCGTCTCGCCGAGCCTGGGAGACCGCTGGGAGTTCGAGGCGATCGCCGCGGCCGTCCTCGGCGGCTCCAGCCTCTTCGGCGGCAAGGGCCGGGTGCTGCCGGGCACGCTGTTCGGCGCGGTGCTCATCCAGGCGATCCGCAACGGCCTGAACGTGGTGAACGCCGACCCGTACCTCTACCCGGTCGTCACCGGGGTCCTCATCTTCCTGGCCGTCGCGCTCGACGGGCTTCGCCATCGTCGCCTCGCCCTGCTGCGGCGCCCCCGGATCCGCCCGGAGGCCGGCCGATCTCCGCGATAGGGCCCCCTCGCGGCCCGGCTCATCCAAGCCCCCCGGGCGATCCCCGTCCCCGGCCCCGGGGACGAGGACGCCTCGCCAAATTTTTCGCTGTCCAGGCCTCCCCCGGGGCGGTCCAATGGGGGCCGACCCGGGGCGAGTCCCGACCGCACGCCCCGACCCCGATTCCGAATGCGGCTCCGATCCGGACGGTCCGGGTCCCCCCCGAAGCGAGGCACGTCATGGCGACTCGATCGACCCGACCGGGGATGGGCGCGATCCCCTACCCCGGCGGGGTCACCTTCCGGGTCTGGGCCCCCTTCGCCGGCTCGGTGTCGGCGGCGGGCGCGTTCAACGGCGGGAGCCCGACGGCCAGCCCGCTCGCCCCCGAGGGGGATGGGCACTGGTCGGCCGACGTCCCCGGCGCGGCCGTCGGCCACGACTACCGGTTCGTGATCGACGGCGGCCGATGGCGGATCGACCCGAGGGCCCGGCAGGTGACGCATTCGAGCGGCGTCGGGATCGTCGCCGACCCCGAGTTCGACTGGCGGTCGAACGACTTCGCCATGCCGCCCTGGGACGAGCTGGTGATCTACCAGATGCACCCGGGCACCTTCCCCGACCGGCCGGTCGGGCCCGATCAGGAGTTCGACGCGATCATCGGGGATCTGGACTACCTGGTCGAGCTGGGCGTCAACGCGATCCAGTTGCTGCCCACCGGGGAGTTCTTCGGCGACCTCTCCTGGGGGTACAACCCGGCGAACATCTTCGCCGTCGAGAGCTCCTACGGCGGCCCGAAGGGGCTCAAGCGGCTGGTCGACGCGGCCCACGGCAAGGGGCTGGCGGTCTTCCTGGACCTGGTCTACAACCACCTCGGGCCCCAGGACCTGGGGGCGTCGGTCTGGCAGTTCGACGGCTGGTTCCGGACACATGACGGCGACGAGATGGGGGGCATCTACTTCTACAACGACTGGAGGGCCCGGACCCCCTGGGGCCACAAGAACCGGCCCGACTACGGCCGGCCCGAGGTCCGCTCCTTCCTCCGGGACAACGCCCTGATGTGGCTGGAGGAGTACCGGGTCGACGGCCTCCGGTTCGACATGTCCTGCTACATCCGCAACGTCGACGCCCGGGACGACGTCCCCCCCGACGACCCGACCAACCTGGACGGCTGGGGCTGGAACCTCCTGCGCTGGATCAGCGACGAGATCGACGCCCATGAGCCCTGGAAGATCACCCTGGCCGAGGACATGAGGCGCAACCACGCCGTCACCCGGCCCACCTCCGAGGGGGGCGCCGGGATCGACTCCCAGTGGGATGACCTGTTCGTCCACACTGTCCGGGCCGCCCTGGCCACGCCCCGGGACGAGGACCGGGACCTCGGGGCCGTGCAAGGTGCCGTCGAGCATCGGTACGGCGGGGACCCCTTCCGGAGGGTCGTCTACACCGAGTCCCACGACGAGGTGGCGACGAAGAACGGCAAGCGACGGCTGACCGAAGACATCCACCCCGGCCAGGCCGACAGTTGGTACGCCAAGAAGCGTTCGACCCTCGGCGCGGCGCTCGTGATGACCAGCCCCGGGATCCCGATGATCTTCCAGGGGCAGGAGATTCTCGAATGGCTCCCGTTCGATGACGACCATTACATGGACTGGGACAAGTACGACGAGGGTCGATTCCGGGGGATCTACCACCTCTACCGGGACCTGATCCGTCTGCGGAGGAACTGGTCCGACCGGACCCGGGGGCTCCGGGGTCGGCACGTGAACGTCTTCCACCGCAATGATCGGGACAAGGTGCTCGCCTTCCACCGCTGGCAGGACGGCGGCCCCGGGGATGACGTGGTGGTCGTCGCCAACTTCGGGGACCGGGGCTACCAGGGCTATACCATCGGCCTGCCCCGGCCGGGCCCCTGGCACGTCCGGTTCAACAGCGACTGGCAGGGGTACGACGGCGCATTCGGGGATTTCCCGAGCGATGGGACCACGGCCGAGCCGGGGGGGAGGGACGGCCTGCCCTGCCGGGCGGACGTCGGCGTCGGCCCCTACTCGGCGATCATCCTCTCGCAATGAACGTCGGTCGCCGGTCCCGGGGGGGCCCGGTCACAACTCCGATTCCTCGGAGCGGGCCGGGTCCGGCTCGTTCTTGGCGAGCGAGGCGGCGGCGACGACGGTGGAGGTGATCGGCCGCCGGACCGGCGCCCCCGGGGCCAGGGTCAGGGGCTCCAGTTCGTGCTCGACGGTCAGGGGGTCGCCCTCGATGAGCCGGTAGGTGGCGGTGTCGGGGAGCAGGTCGACCTCGAGGACGCTGCCCCGGATGGTCAGGCGGAAGGAGAGGCGGTCCCAGCCGTCGGGGAGCCGGGGTCGGAACCGGAACCGGCCGCCGTGGTCCCGGAACCCGGCGATGCCGAAGACGATGGACATCCAGGTGCCGCCGGCCGAGGCGACGTGGATGCCGTCCCGGACGTTGCCCCCCACGTCGGCCAGGTCCATCAGGGTGGCGGCCCTCATGTACTTCAACGCCGAGTGGTCGTCCCCCACCTCGTAGGCGATGATCGCCTGGATGCAGGCCGAGAGGGAGGAGTCGCCGGTGGTCAGCTTCTCGTAGTAGTCGAAGTTGCGCTTCTTCTGCTCGGCGGTGAAGTCGTCCCCCAGGAGGAACATCGCCAGGACCACGTCGGCCTGCTTGATCACCTGGTGGCGATAGAGGACCAGCGGGTGGTAGGAGAGCATCAGCGGGAAGTGGGACCGGGGCGTGTTCGGCAGGTCCCAGACCTTCTTGCGGAGGAAGTCGCCGTCCTGGGGGTGGATGCCGAGCCGCTCGTCATAGGGGACGTACATGGCCTCGGCGGCGTCCCGCCACCGCTCGACCTCCTCGGGCTCGAGGCCGAGCCGGGCCGCCAGCCGCTCGAAGTGCACGGGGCGTTCGAGCCGGATGGTCGAGAAGACCTCGGCGGCGTACCGGAGGTTCTCCCGGGCCATGAGGTTCGTGTAGAGGTTGTCGTTGACGACGGCGGTGTACTCGTCGGGGCCGGTGACGCCGTGGATGTGGAAGCGGCCGTCCCCCCGGTCCTGGTAGAAGCCCAGGTCGAGCCAGAGCCGGGCGGTCTCGGCCAGGATCTCGGCGCCGTGGTCGTGGAGGAACCGGGTGTCGCCGGTGGCCTGGACGTAGCGGCGGAGGGCGTAGGCGATGTCGGCGTTGATGTGGTACTGGGCGGTCCCGGCGGCGTAGTAGGCGGAGGCCTCCTCGCCGTTGATCGTCCGCCAGGGGTAGAGGGCACCCCGCTGGTTCACCTCCCGGGCGCGATCCCGGGCCTTGTCGAGCATCCGGTGGCGGTTCTCCAGCTGTCGGCGGGCGATCCGGGGGGCGGTGTAGGTGAGGAAGGGTTGGATGTAGATCTCGCCGTCCCAGAAGTAGTGGCCCTCGTAGGCCTGGCCGGTGAGGCCCTTGGCGGGGATGCCGTGCTGGTCGGCCCGGCCGGACGCCTGGAGCAGGTGGAAGAGGTTGAAGCGGACGCACTGCTGGGCCCGGGGGTGGTTGCCCTGCACCCGGATGTCGCTCCGCCTCCAGAAGTCGTCCATGCACTCGACCTGGTCGCGGAGCAGTCCCTCGAAGCCCTGCTCCAGCCCCCGGTCGAGCGACCAGTGGACCCGGGTCATCAGCTCGCGGTCGTCGGCCCCCTCGCCGGTGTGGTAGGAGAGCAGCTTGACGACCCGGATCGTCTGCCCGGCCCGGGCCTCGCCCCGGAAGTCGAACCGCCCGGCCGTCTCCTCGGCCCGGATCGACTCCCGGAGCGGCCCCCCCAGGACGATCGACTCGTGGACCGGCCCGTCGACCTCGACGAGGTGGTCGATGCCGCAGGCCAGGCCGAGCCCGCTGCGGCGGGTCCGGTAGGCCAGGGCGACCCGACGCCCCCGGGCCTCGTGGAGCCGGGGCTCGAGCACCTGTCCCTGGAACTTCTTGGCCTTGCGCGGGTCGTCCTCGCCGGAGCCCTCGCCGGCCACGCCCCCCAGCTCGGTGAAGATCTCCGAGGAGACGACCACGGGGGCCGAGTCGTCGAGCAGGGTGATCCGGCAGTCGATCGCCGCGAGGTGCCGGTGCCGGAACGAGACGAGGCGGCGGGACTCGACCCGGACCCGCTTGCCCGAGGCGGTCTCCCAGACCACCTCGCGGTCGAGGGTGCCGTCCTTCATGTTCAGGGCGCGGCGGAAGGAGCGCAGCTCGACCTGGCCGAGGACGAACGGCTCGTCGTCGACGTAGATCTTGATGATCTTGGCGTTGGAGACGTTGACGATCGTCTGGCCGGTCTTGGCGAAGCCGTAGGCCGTCTCGCCGTAGACGATCGGCCAGGTCTCGTAGAAGCCGTTGACGAAGGTCTCGTCGTGCTCGACCGGGCGGCCCTCCTCGAAGCTGCCCCGGAGGCCGAGATAGCCGTTGGCGACGGTGAAGATCGACTCCTCCTGGGCGATGTAGTGCTCCTCGAAGCCGAGCTGCTCGATCTTCCAGGGGTCGACCGGGAAGATGTCCTCCGGGGGCAGTTCGGGGATGTGGCGGAGCATGGTCGCGTCACCTGGGGGGGGCGGAGGGGTCGGGCATCAGCAGGCTGAGGTCGCCGGAGACGACGTCGGCGCCGGAAGATCGGAGCGCCTCGGGGTGGCGGCCGCCGACCCGGTCGACGCCCACGACCAGCCCGAACCCGCCGGCCCGGCCGGCGGCGACGCCGGCCGTGGCGTCCTCGAAGACGATCGCCCTGGAGGGGGGGACGCCCAGCAGCTCGGCCCCCTTGAGGAAGGTGTCGGGGGCCGGCTTGCCGGGGAGACCGTACCGCGCCGCCACCTCGCCGTCGACCCGCTCCCGGAACAGGTCGGCGATGCCGGCGGCCCGGAGCACGGGCTCGCAGTTGCGGCTGGAGGTGACGACGGCCGCCTTCAGCCCGGCGGCGAGGAGCCGTCGGACGAGGGTGACGGCGTCGTCGAAGACCCGGACGTGGCCCGCCCGGATCTCGGCCTGCACGAGCTCGTTCTTGCGGTTGCCGAGCCCGGCGACCGTCTCGGCGTCCGGGGGGTCGCCCGGATCCCCCTCGGGCAGGGTGATCCCCCGGGAGGCGAGGAAGTCCCGGACGCCGTCGGGCCGGGGCTTGCCGTCGACGAAGGGCCGGTAGTCCCCCTCGACGGTGAACTCCCGGAACGGCCCCCCCAGGCGGTCGGCCCGCGCGCGGAGGTAGGCGTCGAACATCGTCTTCCAGCATCGGGCGTGGATCTCGGCGGTCGCCGTCAGGACGCCGTCGAGGTCGAACAGCCCGGCGTCGAACTTCTCGGCCGTGATCGTCTCCATGGCCTTGATCCTCCTCCTGCTCGGGTCGGCGCCGATGCCGGTCCTGCCGGGAAAGCCCGGTCGGCCCCGGATCGGCCGGTTGCATGTCCGGATCTCCCGGGTCATCGTATGAGGACGCCCCCCCCGAGGGCGAGGGCCCTCCCGGCGACTTCCCGGGGAGGGGGGGCGGGATCCGGCCCGTACCAGGAGACTCGGGGCCGATCGCGAATTAGGATAGGATCGGCGAGGGCCGCCCCGGGCGGCGCGGACCGAGGCCCCCCGGGACGAGGGGCCTCCGGCGTCGAACCAGCAACGATCGAGCCCGTCGGGAGCGCCAAGGCATGAATCCGACCGTGTTCGCGATGCGGAGGCCGATCACGACCCTGATGTTGGTCGTGGCGCTGATCAGCGGCGGCTCCCTCGCGTACAGCCGGATGCGGGTGGACATCTTCCCGTCGCTGAACACGCCCAAGATCTACGTCTACCTCGACTTCGTCGGCATGAGCCCCGCCCAGATCGAGGGGTTCATCGTCAACCAGCTGGAGCTGTACTTCCAGTACGTCGACGGGATCGAGGACATCGACACGAAGAACATCCAGCAGGTCTCCCTCTGCGAGCTGTCCTTCTTCCCCGGCACCGACATGGGCCAGGCGATGGCCCAGGTGGTGGCGATGTCCGACCGGGCCATGTCGTGGATGCCCGAGGGGACGTTGCCGCCGATGATCATGCGGATGGACGCCGGGAGCGTCCCGGTCGGGTATCTCGTGCTGGAGAGCACCGAGACGACGATCGGCCGCATGGGGGACCTGGCGCAGAACATCATCCGGCCGCTGGTCCAGAAGAACGTGCCCGGCACCGTGGCCATCTCGCCGTTCGGCCCGAACATGAGGTCGATCGTCGTCAACGTCGACCCGGAGAAGCTGCTCGCCTACGAGCTGACCCCCGAGCACGTCATCGACGCCCTGGCCCGGGGCAACCGGGTGGTCCCCTCGGGCAACGTCTACATCAAGGACTCGATGCCGATCGTGGCCAACAACGCCACGGTCGACGACATCCAGCGGCTGGGGACCATCCCCCTGAAGCTGGAGGACTACGTCTTCCTCCGGGACGTGGCCACCTTCGAGGACGACACCGACATCACCTACGGCTACGCCCTGGTCAACGGCAAGAAGTCGGTCTACCTGCCGATCATCAAGAAGGACACCGCCTCGACGCTCAACGTCGTGGCCGACATCCACAAATCGATGCACCTGTTCCAGGACGTCGTCCCGGAGGACGTGAAGGTCAGCTTCGAGTTCGACGAGTCCCCCACCGTGCTCGCCGCGGTCGAGAGCGTGGCGACCGAGGGGCTCATCGGCGCGACCCTGACCGGCCTGATGATCCTCATCTTCCTCGGGGACCCGAGGAGCGTGATCGTCGTCGTCTCGAACATCCCGCTGGCGTTGCTCGGGTCGCTCCTGGGCCTCTGGATGACCGGGAACACGATCAACATCATGTCGCTGGGCGGCATGGCGCTGGCCATCGGCATCCTCGTCGACGAGGCGACGGTGACGATCGAGAACGTCCACGTGCAGATGAAGCACACCTCGAACATCGCCACGGCCGTCCTGAGGGCCAGCAACGCGACGGCCGTGCCGCGGCTGCTGGCGTTGCTCTGCATCCTCTCGGTCTTCATCCCCGCCTTCATCATGGGGGACCCGCTGCGCTCGCTGTTCGTGCCGCTGACGCTGGGCGTCGGGTTCGCGATGATCTCCTCGTACCTGCTCTCCAGCATGTTCGTGCCGATCATGAGCGTGCACCTGTTGAAGGCCCACCGCCATCACGCCGGCCAGGAGGAGAAGAAGGGCCTCTTCGACCGGATCGTCTCCGGCTACTCGAAGGGAGTGGGGGGGCTGGTCGCCGCCCGTTGGGTCGTGGTCCCGGCGTACCTGATCGCCTGCGTCCTGGTACTGGCCGGGCTGGGCCTCCAGGTCGGCACCGAGCTGTTCCCGCAGATCGACTCCGGGGAGTTCGTCCTCCGGTTCCGGCCGCCCCCGGGGTCGGACTACGAGCTGACCCGGGAGATGGCGGTCAAGTGCCTGGAGGAGATCGAGGCGGAGGCGAAGGTCGAGAACCTGGCGATCACGATGGGGTTCGTCGGCCAGGTGGCGCCGAACTTCGGCATCGACAACATGCTGCTGTTCATGAGGGGGCCCGACGACGGCCAGCTCCGCGTGGCCTTTACCGATGGGAGCGGCATCACGCTCGACGCGTTCCGGGAGCGGATGCGCAAGGTCCTGCCCGAGAAGGTGATCCCCTGGATGGCCGACCGGCTGGAGCGGGGGGGGCTGCCCGCCGAGGAGGCGAAGCGGCAGGCCGGGCTCTGCACCTTCGGCTTCGAGCCGGGGGACATCGTCACCCAGGTGATGAGCTTCGGCTCCTCGACGCCGATCGCCGTCCGGGTCATCGGCACCGACCTGAAGCTGATCCGAGGGCACGCCGAGAAGATCGCCGACGCGATGCGGCAGATCCCCTTCCTCCGGGACGTCCAGTTCGAGCAGACGCTCGACTACCCGACCGTCGAGGTGGAGATCGACCGGGAGAAGGCGGGCCTCAGCGGGGTGAGGGTCGAGGACGTCGGCCGGGCCCTGAACATGGCGACCGTCTCGACCCGGTTCAGCTCGCCGAACTACTGGATCGACAAGGCGACCGGCTTCGACTACCTCGTCCAGGTCCAGGTCCCCCCCCGGCGGATGGTCTCCCCCGACGACATCGGCCGATTGCCGGTGGAGTCGGTCAACCCGCTGGTGAACCTGATGGTCCGGGACGTGGCGACCGTGAGCACCGGGCAGCGGCCCGGCCAGTACGACCGGTCGATGTCGCAGCGCTACCTGACCCTGACGGCGAACGTGGAGGGGGAGGACATGGGCCGGGCCTCCCGGCAGGTGGCCTCGGCGATCGCCGCCGCGGGGGACCCCCCCCGGGGCGTCCGGGTGATCCCCCTGGGCCAGCTCCCGCCGATGGAGGAGATGTTCCAGGCGCTCGGGGTCGGCCTCTCGGTGGCGGTCTTCGTGATCCTGGTCCTGCTGACGGCCTACTTCCAGTCCCCGAGGCTGGCGGTCGTGTCCATCTCGGCCGTGCCGGGGGTCCTGGCGGGGATCGCGACGATGCTCTACTTCACGAATACGTCGCTGAACATCGAGTCGTTCATGGGCTCGATCATGTGCCTGGGCGTCTCGGTGTCGAACTCGGTGATGCTCGTCACGTTCATGGACGAGCACTGGAAGGCGGGGATGCCGTCGAGGGAGGCGGCGGTGGTCGGGGCCGGGGAGCGGCTCCGGCCGATCCTAATGACCGCCTGCGCCATGACCGTGGGCATGGTGCCGATGGCCCTGGCCCTGGAGAAGGGGAGCCAGATGCAGGCCCCGCTGGGCCGGGCGGTCATCGGCGGCCTGGTCATGTCGACCTTCGCCACGCTGCTGGTCGTCCCCTCGGTCTTCACCCTGCTGATCGGCAAGCGGTCGCCCCGCTCCCCGTCGATCGACCCCGGCGACCCCGAGAGCTCCCACTACGACCACGAGGCCAACCCTCCCGTCGAGGAAGGGGAGGGCGAGGGGGCCGGCGACGGCGTCTTCCGGCCCGATCCGGCCGGCAACGGGGCCGACGGGGCCGACCACCCTCCCGGCCCGGGAGGCCCGGGGGCCGAGGAGGCCCCGGCCCACGCCCGGGCCGTCCCCGACGGCCCGACCCCGCCGGACGACCCCGCCCAGGGGGGCCACCGATGATCCCCTCGACCCGGAGAACCGCGATGCGACGCACGCCCCGGCCCCCGGCGACCGGCCGCCCCCCCGGCCTCGCCCGGCCGGCGTCCTGCCTGCTGGCGGCGATCGCCCTCGCCGTCGGCTGCGACAGCACGCCGGAGCCCTCCTACACGAGCGTCTCGAAGCCGCCGACGGTTCGGGTCGTCCGGCCCGAGGCCCGGGACATCACCCGGGTCGTCGGCCAGCCGAGCTTCATCGAGGCGTATGAGCGGACGTCGATCTACCCGAAGATGACCGCGTACATCGAGGAATGGATCGTCGACATCGGCGACCGGGTGAAGAAGGGGGACGTGCTGGCCACGCTCTTCGTCCCCGAGATCGTCGAGGAGCTGAACTCGAAGAAAGCGACCGTCGCGCTGGACCGGGAGCGGATCGAGCTGGCCGGGAAGATGGTCGACGTGGCCGAGGCCGACGTGAAGGCCGCCCAGGCCCACCTCGACGAGACCAAGGCGATCCTGGCGAAGTACCAGGCCGAGGTCGACCGCTGGGCCTCGGAGGTCGACCGCCTCCAGAAGGAGACGGACCGGGGCGTCGTCGCCCCCCAGATCCTCCTGGAGTCGACGAATCAGCTCAAGTCGAGCACCGCCGCCCGGGATGCCGCCCAGGCCTCCATCCAGAACGCCGACGCGGAGTTGCTCTCCGAGCAGGCCGAACTCGCCAAGGCGAAGGTGGACGTGAAGGTGGCCGAGGCCGCCTTGGCCGTGGCCCAGAGCGAGGAGAAGAAGTGGGAGGCCTGGGTCGGCTACCTCACGCTCGCCGCCCCCTTCGACGGCGTCATCGTCGCCCGCAACGCGAACACCTTCGACTTCGTCCTCCCCTCCACCGGCGACCCCACGGCCGACAAGAACGCCCCCAAGCTCTCCCCCAGCGGGGCCGCCGCGCCGATCTACGTGGTCGACCGCACCGACGTGGTCCGGATCTTCGTCGACATCCCCGAGAGCGACGCCATCTTCGTCAAGGACGGGGCGAAGGCGTCGATCCTCGTCCGGGCCTTCCGGGACGAGCCGCTGGAGGGCTCGGTCACCCGGACCTCCTGGGCGCTGAACGTCACCAGCCGGACGCTCCGGGCCGAGATCGACCTGCCCAACACCGACGGCCAGCTCCTGCCCGGCATGTATGCCTATGCCGAGGTCAAGATCGACCGCCCCGGCGTCCGGGCGCTCCCGACCGACGCCCTCGTCCGGGAGGGGGCCCAGTCCTACTGCTGGATCCTCCAGGACGGCCGGGCGACCCGGGCCGAGGTCCGCACCGGGATCTCCGACGGGGCCTGGGTCGAGGTCACCAACCGTCGTCACGCCCCCGGGCCCGACGGGGACGGCGACTGGACGCCGATCGACGGCTCGGAGCAGGTCATCCTGGGCGACCTCTCGGTCCTCTCCGACGGCCAGGACGTCGAGGTCGCGCCGCAGTCGAAGCCGAGCACCGTCGCCCAGGCACCCCCCCCGGGCCCGACCGAGGACGGGACCGGGTCCGGGGCCTCCTCCCTCGATCCCGACGCCTGATCGGTCACCGGGTCGCCGGGGGGGGCCCGATGCCGACGGGTGGCAGGTAGTCGGGTCGGGAGGTGTCGACCGGGATCAGGTCGCCCGGCGGGGCCAGCTCGGCCAGCTCCCGGGCCGGGTAGCCCAGGGCGTGGAAGAGCTCGAACTGGGCCCGGTTGTACTCGGCCACCGTGCCGTAGTAATTCTCGAACGCCGCATAGAGCTCTTCCAGCGCGAAGACCGCCTCCTGGGGCCGGTTGACCAGCTCCAGGACGTCGCCGAACCGGGAGGTCTGGCCGAGGCCCTCCAGGGTCCCGTCGAAGGTGATCAGGGCGGCCCGGAGCGATCGGTCGGCCTGGGTGACCCGGGCGGCGGCCGACTGCAACCGGGCCCGGGCCCGGGTCACCTCGGCCGAGACGAGGTCCTGCGCCCGGAAGAAGTCGGCGATGGCGTCCGACTGCTCCCCCCGTTGACGCTTGACCCGGGCCAGGTTCCCCAGGCCCATCCCCTCGAGCTGCCAGAGGAGCTGGATGCTGCCGTCGAACCGGCCGCTCCACTGATCGAGGCTGCTGTTGGGCCCCATGCCGAAGATGCCCGCCTGGATGAGCATGCCCGCGCTCTGGAAGCCGTTGAGCATGACGACCGGCAGCATCGGCCGGGCCTTCTCCCGGCGGATCCGCTCCTCCGCCGCCCGGATCATCGCCCGGTGCGAGGCCAGCTCGGGGCGATTGGTCAGGGCCACCGGCATCAGGTCGTCCAGCGGTTTGCCCGGGTCGATGAGGGTGACCTGGAGGTGGTCCGGTTCGAGGGGCTCGACGACGGCCCTCGGGTCGAGCCGGAGCACCTGGGTCAGGTCGGCGCTGCTCACCCGCCAGTCTTCCCGGTCGGAGGTGGCCCGCTGCTGCAGGTCGGCCAGCATGTTTCGGGCCCGCTGGGCCTCGACCGGGGCCACCAGGTCGGCGCCGAGGCGGTCGACCCGGTCGACGAGCTGTCGGCCCCGATCGATGCAGTACAACGCCCCGGCGTAAGAGCCCCGGGCCCGGTGGACGGCGAAGTAGGCGTCGGCGACCCTCAAGAGGGAGTCGTTCTTGGCCGCCTGCACGTCCCAGTGCCGGGCGTCCAGCTCCCGGCGGGCGACCAGGGGCTCGAAGTAGGCGTCGGTCAGGTTGACGACCTGGATGAAGCTGCCGCCGGCGTAGAAGAAGTTGACGCTGGGTGCGGTGAGGATGCCCTTGTTGAAGTCCGGCCCGCCGCCGTCGTGCCGGATGTAGTCGAAGCCGACCATCGCGGTCGGCAGCCAGAGGGCCTTGGCCCGGGCGAGCTTCGCCTCGGCGACCCAGGTGCCGGCCTGTGCGGCGGCGACGACCAGGGGCCGGGCGTCGGCCAGCCGCAGCGCCGTGGCCAGGTTGATCGGGAACCGGACGTCCGTGGGGGCGGTCGGCGCCGGGGCCAATTGCACCGGGTCCCGTACGAGCGGCGGGGCCAGGGCTTGGGACTCCCCGACGCCCCCACCGGGGAGGATCGGCGGGGGCACGTCCGTCCCGGCCCCGGGGTCGGGTGCCGATGCCGGTGGGCGCGTCGATTGCCCGGGGGCGGGCGCGCCCCCGACGACCAGGGCCGCCAGGATGAGGATCGATGCCGGGCCGATTCCCCTCATCAGGTCCCCCTACCCTCGAACGGTCCTGGAGCCGCTTCGCCCTCGGGCGGCGAGCCGGGAACGAACGGCCCGACCACGACTTCGCTTGTATCGGCCGATCCCGGCCGGGAGGATCATCGGGATGGGGGCGATTCGCCGGGATGGGTCGATCCTCGGAACCCGGCCCGGTGGGCCCGGCCCCTGAACCCCCATCAGAGCGGGATGACGTTCAGGTTCGAGGGGATGATCTCCCAGAGCGACGTGTCGGGGAGCCCCAGATGCCGGCCCTTCGAGCCGGGCCCGCCGACGACGACGGCGTCGAGCACCCGAGGGAAGGTCTCGGGGTCGTAGAGGATCCGCTGGAAGAATCCGGAGGGGCCCGGGATCGCCACCACCCTCGGGTTCACGAAGTTGAACTCGAAGCCCGCCGACTGGACCGGCTCCAGCGGGTAGTACTCCTTGGTCAGGAAGTAGAAGACGAACACCTCCCGGGGGTCCCAGGTGTCGGCCCCCGACAGGATCGGGTAGGAGTGTCCCGGCCCCTGGCCGGTGACCTGGACGGCCAGGCCATCCCTCGCGTCGAAGGTCCTCCCGGTGCTGTTCCTCACCGTGACGAAGACGACGTTGTAGCTCTGTCCCGGGATCGGCTCCCGGTCCTGGACCCGGACCTGCGAGAGCGGGGGGACGATCCGGGTGTTGATCGGCGTCGGATTGGTGATCCGTTCCATGGTGACCCCGGACACCGGGGACGCCGAGGGCGGGGGCGAGGCCGGGTCGGCCGGGGGCCCGGGGCGGCCCCCTCCCCGGATCGCCGACAGTCGGGCCTGGCGGAGCTGCGCGATCCGCTCCCGGAGGGGCTGCGAATGGGGCGAGTCGAGCATGAGGCCCCTCGCCCGTTCCCGATCCTGGCGGAGCAGGTCGAGGGGCCGGACGACGGCGCCGAGCCCGGGCGCCCCCCCGACGACCATCGGCCCGGCGCTCATCAAGGACCTCCGCTCGATCGGCTCGGCCGAGGGTCGCAGCTTCAAGGCCGGTCGTCGTCGGGGCATGGCACGGGTCCTTCGGTCCGGCCCCGGCGGATTCCGGGGCCCTGGGGGCGATCACCTCGAATCGGGCAGCCCGAGATCCCTGCGGAACTCGTCGTCGCCGATCCCGAGGGGGGGCATCGCCCCCGGTCGCGGCCCTTCGAGGTCGAGGCCGGGGGGGGAGAAGGGGCCGGGGTCGATCGGGGCCGGGGGAGGTACCTCCGGGACGGCTCGGGGGGCGGCCTCCGACGCCGAGTCGGTCGGGGTCGAGGCGAAGGGGGAGAAGGCGGCCTCCGGATAGGGCAATGCCCCGGTGAACCGGCCGAAGTCCCCGGAGGGCCCTCCCCCGGCCTGCTGGGTCACCACGTCCCGATTCCGGGAGAGCGGGCCGACCGCCCGGAAGGCCGAGGGCATCCCCTCGCCCCCCCGGTACCGGAACGGGAGGAACCGGCCGAGGCGCCGGAGCGGGGGAGCGTGGTGGGGATAGCCCGGCCCTCCGTAGTCCGGATACCCCCCCAGGGCACCGACCCCCAGGGCGTCCTTTCCGCCGTAGCCGTGGCCCTTGTGGAACTTCAGGCCGAAGCCCTGGTACCCCGGCCGGGGCCCGGGAGGCCCGTAGCCGAGGGTGCCCACGCCCATGTTCGGCCCGTGGTGTGCCGGGGGGCCGTCGGTGCCGAACCCGGACGCCGGGCCCGGGGCCGAGATCATCAACCCCAGGGCGAGCGCCCCGACGCCCCCCCGGGCCCGTCCGCTGGCGATCGGTTTCATCGTCGAAGTCCCCGAGTTCGAGTCGAATCGCTGCCCTGCCCGACCGTTCCCGATCCGAGCGTCGCCCGTCGCCCCCTGCCCCGCGTGCTCACCGGGTCGCCGGGGGGGGCCCGTTGCCGACGGGTGGCAGGTAGTCGGGTCGGGAGGTGTCGACCGGGACCAGGTCGCCCGGCGGGGCCAGCTCGGCCAGCTCCCGGGCCGGGTAGCCCAGGGCGTGGAAGAGCTCGAACTGGGCCCGGTTGTGCTCGGCCACCGTGGCGAAATACTCGTCGATCGCCAGCTTCAGGAGCTTCAGCGCGAAGACGGCCTCCGAGGGCCGGTTGACCAGCACGAGCACGTCGCCGAACCGGGAAGTCTGGCTCAGGCCCTCGTAGGTCCCGTCGAAGGTGATGATCGCCGTCCGCAAGGCCCGGTCGGCCTGGGTGACCCGGGCGGCGGCCGACTGGAGCCTCGCCTGGGCCCGGGTCACGTCGGCGGCCACCCGGTCCTGGGTGGCGAGCAGGTCGATGATCTCCCGAGACTGCTCGCCGCGCTGCTCCTTGATCCGGGCCAGGTTCCCCAGTCCCATCCCCTCGAGTTCCCAGAGCGGCTGCACGCTGAAGTCGAACCGGCCGCTCCACTGGTCGAGGCTGCTGTTGGGCCCCATGCCGAAGATGCCCGCCTGGATCTGCTCGTAGGGGGTCTGGAAGCCGTTGATCCGGACCCTCGGCAGCATCGGACGGCCCTTCTCCCGCCGGATCCGCTCCTCGGCCGCCGCCACCATCGCCCGGTGCGAGGCCAGCTCGGGGCGATTGGTCAGGGCCACCGGCATCAGCTCGTCCAGCCCCCGGGCCGGGTCGACGAGGGTGAGCTGGAGGTGGTCCGGTTCGAGGGGCTCGACGACGGCCCTCGGGTCGAGCCGGAGCACCTGGGTCAGGTCGGCGCTGCCGACCCGCCAGGCCTCGCGGTCGGAGGTGGCCCGCTGCTGCAGGTCGGCCAGCATGTTGCGGGCCCGGTCGACCTCGACCCGAGGGACGAGGTCGCCGCTGAGGCGGTCGACCCGTTCGACGAGGTCCCGCCCCCGGCCGACGCAGTACAGGGCCCCGGCATAGGAGCCCCGGGCCCGGTGGACGGCGAAGTAGGCGTCGGCGACCATCATCAGGGCGTCGTTCTTGGCCGCCTGCACGTCCCAGTGCGTCGAGTCCAGTTCCCGGCGGGCGACCAGGGGTTCGAAGTAGACGTCGGTCAGGGCGACGTTCTGGACCAGGCCGCCGCCCCCGTAGAAGAAATTGACGCTGGGTGCGGTGAGGATGCCCTTGTTGAAGTCCGGCCCGCCGCCGTCGTGCCGGATGTAGTTGGCGCCGAGGTTCAGCTGGGGTACCCAGAGCACCTTGGCCCGGGCGAGCTTCGCCTCGGCGACCCAGGTGCCGGCCTGTGCGGCGGCGACGACCAGGGGCCGGGCGTCGGCCAGCCGCAGCGCCGTGGCCAGGTTGATCGGGAATCGGAGGTCGGTTGCCGCCGAAGGGGCCGGATCCAGTTGCACCAGGGGCGGGGGCGCCTGCCGGACCCCGCCCGTCGCCGGGGAGTGCGGGATCACGGGGGGGGGAGGCAGGTCGCCCGGGGTCTCGGGGATCCGGCTCGGGACCGGGGTGGGGATCTCCTGCCCTGCCCGTGTCGCCGGGGGCCCGCCGAGGGTGACGGCGGGCGAGGGGACGGCGACCAGGGCAAGCCCGAGCGACATCGCGACCAATCGGGCCATCGCCTCGACCTCCTCCCCGAGCGATCCCCGAGGGGGCACGCCGCCGCGCCTCCTGGTCGGGATGGGACGATTCTCCTATCGACCCATCCCGAGGAGGAAATTGAGGAGAGCCCGGGATCGCCCACCCCCGGAGCCGGGGTCGCCCCGCCCGCCGGCCCCGACCGGCCGCGCCGCATCGGTGCCCCCAGCCCCGCCGGCGACTAGCTCGGCGTCCCCGGCGAGATGGCCCCGAGGCGTCGGGCTGCCCCGACACATCCCGGCCGATCCCCCCCTGAGGGGCCCGACGCATCCCGGGCCGGGAGACGGGCCCGGGTCCCTCCGTTCGGGTCCCCTCCTGGCCGGACTCGAATCGGGTCGGGGGGAGGCGAACACAACACCGAGGATCACATCGCGGCTGAACTCATTCGAAGGGGGAGTGGCATCCCCACCGAGGGTCCGGCCGGAGGGCGTGTGGATCGCGGAGGAAGGGACTCGGGACGACCGGACGGACGGGCATGACCGCCGCTCGCCGAGGGGCCCTGGACAGGGTGCGGTGACGGTCACGATCGGACCGCAGTCAGGCCGAGCCGCCGCCCGCCCGAGAGGAGAAACGCGGGATGCGTTCGGATTGGGATATGCGGAAATGGGCGCACCAGGATTCGAACCTGGGACCTCACCCTTATTCAGAGTCCAAATCCGGTCACGATCGCTCAGCCCGAAACGTCCGACTGGTAGAAGTTTACACCGAGTCGACCCCGGTTGAAATCCGTCGCGTCCCGACGCGTAAAGTCCTGAGCTTTGGTGGTACGGATGGCCCTTCCGTAGTAGTCCGTGGTAGTGTAACCATGTTCCGGAATTATGGGTTTTCCCACGAGGTGTTGGCCCTCCCCGGACACGTTCGCCGGAGAGGGCCCATGATTGGATGGAAACGGGTTGCCAGGGCTCACTCCCCCGACGGCTCTGGGAGGGACTCCTTCGTGTACTCCGGAGGCTTCGGGGCCTCCTCGTCCTCCGGGATTACCGGAGCCTCCGGGGCCATGTCACCTTCGGGGTCGATGTCGAGCTGCGAGAGCAGGGCGGAGGAACTCGGCTCGTGGAGCACGACGTGCGGCTGGCCCCCGACGCCATACACGTCGACGACCCAGGGCGTAAGGAACTCGCCGGTGCCCTGCACCGCCGTCGGGACCCGCGACGGATCGGGTCGCCAGGTCACCATCGCAATGTGGGCCCGGTTGAACGCATAGCTCCCGGCGGTGATGAACTGGTCCGTCGGCCCCGAGTCGACGACGTGGTCGAATTGCCGGCCCCAGACCGCCGCCCCGGCCACCAGCACCGCCGCCAAGGGGACGGTCGCCATCCAGCGGAGTTTCATAGACAAGCCCTCCTCGATTGGTCCTATCGGGTCATCTCGGCCGCCAGGGCAATGTAGCGGGGAGGGGACGGCCGTGATAGGGGAGGCGCGGGATGGCCGATGATCACCAGGGCGACCACCTCGACGACGACCCGGCCGAGGCGTGGGCCTGGCTGCCCTACAGGACCGGGTACGCCGCGGGGCATGACCTGGTCGAGCGTGAGACGTTCGCCGGGGGGGCCGTCACTCCCGGCCGCCGGCCGATGCCGACCTTCGACGAGCTGGCCCGGCGGCTCGGTTGGGAGGGACGCGGCCCCCGGGCACTGGAACTGATGCGCCAGGGCTACACCGATGCGGTCGAGCGACGACGGCCGAGGTACTGAGCCTCGACGGAGGCCGGGCCCCCGGGGATGATTGGGAGGCGAGCCCGGCCCGAGGGATTCGGCGTGGAGTGACCGGCCGGGCGGTCGGGCACTCCGGCCATCAGAACCGAGGAGCCCGACACGAACCGTGCCCGCCCGGGTCCGCCCTTCTTGTACGACTACGGGCGGACCCGAGTGCCTTGGGTCTTCGGCTCGCGAACCAGGCAAGGGAGGTGAGGGTAATGCGGCGAGTGGAGACGATTTCATTTACTTTATTTATGGCGATTTTCGGATGCAATGGGGATGACGGCAGCTACATACTAGGACGCCGATACGCTTTGGTCGAGAATGAGCGGCTTTGGGTGGACGGCGAAACCTCGACGGCCGGCGAACTCCTCGACGAAAGCCTCCGTCGGGCGACCGAGACGACCCCGGACGGTACGTCGACGGGGGCCCTGATTGGTCTGGTGACTTCAAAGGGCCTTGGCACTGGCAGCGTCGTGAGGCTGCTCGGGGAAGAAGAGACGCCGGACGGACATCCGGTCGTGAAGGTGTCCGTCGAGCGGGCAACCAAGATTGGAACAGCCCGCCCGATTGACCTTGGATTCCTGGACGCCGCGGAGGGAATGGTCGGCGTGATCGAGGCGAGGAATTTCAAGGCGGTCGAGGCGGAGTAAAGCCGGAACGAGGGCCCCGGACGCCCTCTCGGGCGTCCGGGGATAGAGCGGTCAGAATTGCGAGGCGAGCCCGGCGATCACGAAGGGCCCGATGAATTTCGCGAGGTCCCCGAGAAATTCCCCGAGGCTGCGAAGGAATACCCCGAGGCCGGCGAGGGCCTCCGGGTCGATCCAGACCGCGAACGCGATGGCAAAGGCGGGGGAAGGTCGGGACGGACGGAGAACGTCCTCCCGGGCAGGAGTCAGGTTCTTTCTGGGATTCACGGAGGAGAGTCCTTGTGGGTCAAACGGGAGGGGTAGCCTTCGAGGGGGCCCGGCGGAGTGATGACCCGCCGAACCCCCTCTGGTTTAAGACGACGCCCGGATGCCCTGGTAGAGGAACTCAGCCCCAGCGATGTACCCAGGGGAGACGAAGTCGCGTCCGAAGTCGGGCAGGTCATCCCGGTCCCAGCGTCAGGTACTTGCTTCGGGGGAACTGATACCGCCACGGCGGCATGCTGGCCTGGTGGGCGTCGATGGCCTCCCTTTAACCCAACGTAGTCGACCTGGTGCATGCGGTTCCCGCGCTCGCCTCTGATCTGGATGGAGGACAGGCATGCTGTTGAAGTCGACGGGCAGTTAGATCGGCCCGTCGCCGATCGGGCCGACGTTCAACCGCCGCAACCTCGGGAGCGAACTCACGGAAGCAACGCCAGCGGCATCGAATGCCGACGCCCCCGGGTGGCCGAGGGTGCGAGCCTCGGGGCCGGGAGCGGGTACTATCTCGGATAGTTAGGTGGGTCAGGAGCCTTCGGCGTCGCCCGGCACGTCCGGCCGTCGCAACGCCGGGACCTGGCCTGCTTCCCTGTCGATCGCCCGCAGCAGCGCATGGGCCACCGCCTCCGCCTCGGTGGACGACAGCAGCAGCGTCCCCGTCCCTCCGGGCGGGTCGGACAGCTCCATCTGCACGGCGACCCCGCCGCCGCGCGGGTCCGACTCGTCGTCGCTGCGCGACACGTCGCACAGGCGCACCGAATCGCTGGTGCGGGCCCCGCCGATCAGCAGGGCCAGGTGGGCACTCGGCGTCTCGATCGTCATCGGTTGACCTCCGGCTCGCGAGTGGTGGCACGCCCCGGGCGGACCAGGGGCGGGGCGTGCGGCGGGGCAACCCGACGGCCCCGCCGGTATCCTGCATGCAATATTAAGCCTATTGTTGGGGTTTTGCGCTCAATAAAAACTCCGACCCTCGGGGGAGGATCGGAGCTCGCGGCCGGGGCAGTGATCAGTCTCCGAACCGGGTCACGGTCGCCGGCCGCCCGTGGTGCGTCTGGACGACGGCGACTACGCGGTCCCCCTCGGTCACGATGAGCTTCCAGAGTCACACCAAGTCGCAATTACCACGGATGACGAGGGGGGCGGAGCAGAGTGAGATGACGCGGTCCAGGTCGACGGCCCCGGCGGAGAGCCCAAAGGGCTCATTGGACCCCTCATCGATACGGTAGCCCCCATCCAAGCGTCGCCATCGCCCTCCCCATCGGATCGCCGCAGGGACCTTCGTCGTGACCCCGGCCATCCGTCGACCGGGTTGCACCGCTGGCCTGGGGGAGACGCCCTCCGCTGCGGGCGACCCGTCACTGCCCGGCATCCCCATCAAGGCCGAGGAGCCGCATCGCATCCTCGTGGCGCGCCTGCCGATCGGCCGCCATCTCCCGGCACCACAAATAGGCCCCCAGGGCCACACGCGGGGTGGCATAGCTCACGGAACGGAGGTCATCGACCAGGCCCTCGCCCGACCAGCAGTTCTCCAGCGGGTCTTCGAGCAGGTCGCCATCTCGGTCCCGCACGACCCAACGCTCAACGATCTGTTCGATCCAACAGCCGTGTTCGAGCTTGATCGGGAGGCCGGTCACCCCGGCCCGGTCGACCTGATCTGCCCACTCCGGTCCGGGGACCGCGGAGAAGTCCGCAGGCCGGCCGGCGTGGGCCTCGCCCGCCCGGCGGGCCTCCTCCCGGAAGTGTCGCGCCCACTCCTCGTAGGTGCAGTCGAAGTCGGACGATTCCGTGGCCTCGGCCACGACGACCAGCGGGCCCTCGTGCTCGCCCTCGATCTCCCCGGGCTCGCACGGTCCGACGTGCAGGTCGTGGTGGAGGTCGACGATCATGCCTACCAATCGCGGCTCGGGAGGCTCGGGGCGACCGCACAGCTCGCGGAGCGTCCGCCGGATCTCGTCGAGCTGCTCGTCGGTCGGGTCCGGCGCGACGGCGATGTAGTAATTATCCGGGATGTCCAGGATCGCCCTCCGGCGAGAGGCGACCTCGGGATCCAAGTCCTTGAGGTAAGTGACGTCGAAGTCCTCGTCGTCCCAGAGGACGCGGTGTGCGAGGCCGTCGACGAGGTACTCCCAGTCCTCGACGACGGCCGAGTCGAGGACTGGAGGGTGCCACTCCATGTCGTCCTCGTCACCTTCCGGCGCCGGATCTTCGTCCTCACTCACCGGACTGCCGGCCGCCTCCCCAGGCGCGGCCGACCGGGCTCGGGGCTCGGACAGCTCCCCCGCGCCACGGGTCTCCGGCTCCCGATAAGCTTCCAGGGCCAGCCGACGCCAGTTCCGGTCGGACGGGGCCTCAGCCCGCTCGACCGGCGCCCCCTCGTTGTCTTCGCTGGGCTCCTCGATCTCGATCTCGATATTGTGGACGATGTGCCGGTAGATCGCCGCGACCGTGCCCTCGGAGAAGGCGGTCAGCTCGGGCTCGGGGACGTCCTCATCTCGAAGGGCGCGGCCGACGAGGGCGAGCATCGCGAGCTTCTGGCCGTACTGGAGCGAGTCGAAGGCGGGCGTGTCGACCAGGGACGCCGTGGGGTCGCCGTACGAGAGTTCGACCCACTCCCAAGTCGCCTCAGGCCCGGCCTGGAACAGCGCCCACTCGGCCCCGCGCAGGACGCGAGGGCCCTCTTCAGTTCGCCACATCTTGGCATCTCCGAGGGTGCTCAGTGAGGCCGGGTAGCCCCCTACGAGCGAGCGGTCTGTCCGGGTTCCTAGTCTAGCCGCCGCGAGATCGATCCGCCGAGCGGATTCGGTCCGCCTCGTCCGGAGGCGGGACAACGCGCGGCGCGTACGGGCGAGTGTCGTCGCGGGACGTCACGATTTACTCACGTCTTCATTCGGCGTCGGGTCCGCCACCCGCCGAAGCCGGCCAGACAGGCACCAAGCAGTCCCACGAGGAGCGAGGACGGCTCGGGGACGGCCGTGATCGTAATGCCGTGGACGTTCAGCCGCTGGAGTTCATAGTTGCCCCAGTCGCTGACCCGGATCATGTCCAGGGTCTGGGTCCGGAACGCGACCGGCAGCTCGACGGTGAGCATGTCGAGTCGGTACGCCCGCTGGAAGCCGCTGCCCGCGGCGAACACCTCGACGGTGGACGTGCCGTTGATCGCGTTGGTGTACTCACTGAACAGCCAGTCGCGCACGTCCTCGTCGCCGTCCAGCGGCCGGGCGTAGTACGCCCCGCCCGAGCCGAAGAACTCCAGCATCGCGAAGCTGCCCGGAAGCCGCTCCCCCTTGTGCGTAGTCAGGAGCAGGTGGGCCGACTCGACGCCGAAGGCGCCGACGCCGACTTCGATCGACACGGGCTGGTCGCCGTGGTCGAGGGCGACGGCGGCGGCCGACCAGGTGTTCGGCCCGCCCTCGGGGATGGCGAATACGACCCCCCCGATCGTCACCTGCCCCTCCGGGTATGCCGAGGCGCAGCCGATCGCCGTCCGAAAGTCCTGCATCCTGGCGTTGTGGTGCTCGGAGAAGTCGACCGAGAAGCCGCCCCGGGGCTACCGCACTACAACTGCTGTCATTCCTTTGAAGGACCTGAAGCAGATAGTCGTCGTCCCAGCCGGCCTTGAGACGCTTCGTGACCCCGCTCCCCTTGCCCGGTGCCCGCCACCACAGCGCGACCGCCACCCGCCGGATCAACGCCAGGTTGGCCCCGGCGTTCTCCGCCCGGATCCGGCTGCGATCCCCCCGGAAGACCACGTCGAGGGCCCAGTGCAGCCCGTTCTCGATACCCCAATGGCCCCGAATCCGGCCCGCGAACTCGGCGGCTGTCCCCGGGTGACTGGCGATGTAGTAGGGGGTGGTTACGGCCCGCTCCCCGCCGACCTCCCGCTCGCGGTTGACCTGCACCACCGCCGCCACGTCCGGCCACCCCGCCGGCAGGCCGACGGGGTCGTAGATCACCGTCACGTACCGCTCCTCGTGCCGCCCGTGGCCGTCCTCGTCCGACTCGTGACCGTCGCACCGGACATCCTCGAAGTCGGCCTCGCACGCCCGCTCGAAGACCGACTCGACGGCCGCCCGGAGCGTCGGCTGGTTGTCCTTGACGGTCAGCAGAGAGTGCCCCTGCTGCTGGCGGATGATCCGCGCGTCCTCGACCCGGCAGCCGGCCGCGTCGATCGTCGCGATCGCCCCGGCCAGGTCCAGCACCCGGAGCAGCGCGGGGATCGCCGCCACCTCGTTCGAGCCGCCCGGGACGCAGGCCGTGCCGAGGGCCAGGCGGTTCTCGGCGGCCCACGCCGTGACGACGTGCAGGCACCCGGTGGCCGTGTCCCGCCTGGCCGCCCGGGCCGACTTGCCGTCGATGGCGATCGGCACCAGGCCGGTCGCCCCGCAGGCCGCCGCCATCCAGCGCCCGAACGCCCGGGCGGACGCCCCCGGGGCCAGCTTGGCGAAGACCCGCTCGAAGGTGTCCGGGCTGGGGATGCCGTTGTCGAGGCGGAGGAAGCGGCGGAAGAACCCCTCCTTGGTCCTCCCGTACTCGGCGATCGCCTCCCGGGACTCGGCCCCGCCGATGACGGCACAGGTGGCGACGGTCAGGATGTCGGTGAGGTCGTGGAGCGTGTTGGCCGTCTCCCGGCGGGGGTCGGGCACCTCGGCGAAGACGGCCGTGATCGGCAGTGGCGGCATGGGATGGGGCTCCTGGTTTCCCCCCGGCATAGCCGGAAACCCCTACGCCGTCAGTAGTTCATAGTGCGGTAGCCCTGGGGGTCCTCCTGGCATCGGTGTGGGGTCGTGACCAACCCCGCAGGATGCCCGGAGTCCCTCCCGTGCTCGAGTGGCGATAAGCCGTTCGTCGTCCGGAAGTTATGCGTTACTGAGCCCAGCCTTGCCAAAGAGACAAGGACTCCAACCGGAGTGGGATCCCGGCGTGGCGGATGAACGAGGCCGGCAGGTCCGGTCGCTGCCGCAAGGCCGAGAAGCAGGTTCGGTCGCTGCCGCAAGGCCGAGGACTCGTCCCACAGCCGGAGCCGGAGCTCTCGGGTGTCCTCGGGCGCATAGCTCGGCAATCGCGGGTACTCGGTGTCGCCCCACACCCCTTCGTCCGGATTCGCATCCGGGGCGTAGCCGGGGAAGTCCTCGGCCTCGATCCCCGGATGCTTGGCCTGGTACGCCTCCACCACCCTCGACCGCTTATGGATCCCGCCCCGGTCCCGGAGGATCGTCATCGGCCCCCGGGGCCGGCCCCGGGGCCGGGCCAGGAAGGAGACCGTGTCCTCCCCGTGGGCGTTGGCGTCGTCCGGCAGCAACCGGAAGACGAGGTTGGGCCGCCGGAGCGCCGGGCTGACGGCCACGGCGCCGATCGCCGAGATCCGGCCCTTGCGATGCCACGCCCCCTGGATCGGGGCCTTTCCCCCGGGGGCGTAGGTGCGGCGGGCCACCGGCTCGAGCGGGGACCCCGACCCGTCGAGGAAGGCGAGTCGGGCCTTCCGCTGCTCGGCCCGCTCGACGATCCGGCGCAGCACCTCGGCCCTTCAGCGGGCGATCCCCTCCTCGTTGCGCTGCTTGGCCCGCCTCTGCGGCCTCTGGCCGGCCCGGTTCAGCCGCCGTCGGATGAGCTTGCGGGCGTGCTCGACGTGGTAGGTGACGCCGAAGCGGCGGCGGATGACCTCGGCGACCCGCTGGGCACTCCACGGGTCGTTGGGCCAGCCGTGGGCCCTGGCCCCCCGCGGCAGCAAGTCCTCGAGCTCCCGGAGCCGCTCGTCGGAGGGCCGGGGCGTCGGGCCGGGATGCGGCCTGGCGGCCAGGGCCTCGGGGGAGTCCTTGGCCATGCCGAGCCGGCGATACAACGAGGTACGGCAGACGCCGAGGATGCGAGCGATGACGGTGGGGGACTCGCCCTGCTGCATCAGTTCGACGGCTCGGCGACGGCGGCGTTCCAGTTCGCCTGCGGTCCCGATGGGCCTCATACCGGTACTACGCCGCAAACCGCCCAGGTGTTTCTTTGGCCAGGATGGAGTCAATAACCATTGAGGGCGACCGCCCAGTGGAAGCCGACCGCCCCGCGGACGACCTCGGGGTGGTCGATCAGCCAGCGGCATCGACCGATCAAGGGGCGCTCCAACGCTTCCAGGTCGTCGAAGCCCTCGTTGGCCACCACCGCGCGCAGCGGCGGCCAGAGCGGCTCGGCCGGCTGCAAGTCCGGCGTGCGGGGCGGCAGCCGGTGCCGCACCACGTCCGGCGGCACCGCCAGGCGCCTGGCCACGTGCCAGCCGGCGTTGTCGACCGGCACCACCAGCAGCCTCTCGCCCGCGGGGCCCGCCCACCGGGCGAACTCGCCGAGCGCTGCGGCCATCCGGTCGGTATCCGCCGCCGGCAGGATCGGCTCCAGGTCGCGGCCGCTGGCCGGGTGGACGAAGCCGTAGACGTAGAGCCACTGACACCCGGTGCGGCCGTTGGCCGTCGGTCGTCGCCCCTTGACGGCCCAGACCCGCCGGGCGACGGGCTTGAGCCCCGGCCGGGCCTCGTCCTCGGCCCACAGCTCGGCGGCCTTGCCCGGGTGCTCGGCCCTCAGCCCGGCCAGCCGGTCGGCCAGGTCGCCTTTGCCACCTCCGCTGCTCGTCGGCCGTCGCCGCCCCCGGGTCGCGGGGCCGGGGGACCTGGAGGCTCAGGCCCAGGCGCCGCAGCCGGCGCCAGCCGGCCTCGACGCGGACGGCCACGCCCCACCGGTCGCGGACGTAGGCGGCCACCTTCGGCCCGGCCCACAGCCCGCCGTCGTCGGGGCGGCCCTGCAACGCCTCGAACAGGACGGCCTGCTGCTCGTCCGGGGGCTTATGCCGGCCGCCGTCGCGGGCGGCCCGGCGGTCGGCCCGGCCGGCGGGCCCCTGGGCGTCCCACCGCTTCAGGATGGCCCGGACCCAGGCGGGGGTGAGGCCGACCCGGGCGGCCACCGCGGCGGGGGCGGGCGGGTCGGCGGTGCGGGTCAGCAGCCGGAGGACCTGCCCGTGGGTCTTCTCGACGCCGGAACGGCAGGCGCGGTAGCGGCGGGCGATCTCGCCGGGGTCCAGGAGCGGGGCGATCGGCAGTCGGTCGCGGGCCATGGTGCTGCCCTCCATGCGGGCGATCCCCGCATGAAGGATAGCGATCCAGGCAATTCCGTATTACACGGATCGACGTTGCACCAGTCCGAGAGCCGGGCATGCCGCATGAAGGACTGTTCGATTATAGTCGGACGAGGGCCAAGGCGACGTTTCTCTTGTGGTCACTTGTTCAGGAGCGCGAGGGGTGGCCCCTGCTCCTTCGATCTCGGAAGGTGCAGCCACTGCGTGATCCAGCGTTCGTTGATGAGTAGAGTCACCGGCACCTGGACCGGTCTACCGCGAGGCTCCTGGAAGATCGAGCCGCTCGGAGGCCGGAGCACTGCGCGAACCGGTTGCGTGAATTGGGGCGGAAGACGCCGCACGGCAGCGGGCTGGGCAAGGTCCGCTGGGTGATCGAGCGGACGATCGCCTGGCTCAAGGGCTGCGTCGGCTCCGGGTGAGGTACGACCGGCTCGGCGTGATCATGGACGCCTGGACGACGCTGGCGGCCAGCGTGATCTGCTTCCGCATCCTCCACGAGAACCCCGCGTAGCCATATCCCTCAAAGGGCGTGAGAGAGGCGGCTTCGGTCGGCCAACCCTTCGGCGATGTTCAGGCGGGTGGTCCGCCAGCCGACTGACCTGCCCCCGCCGTTGATCCTGCTGGCGAATCCGAGATCGACCAGCGGGTGGGGCTTACGCTACGTCCCAGGGGAATCCCACCCGGACGGAGCCCGCACATGTCGCTTCACCCACGGCCGATCGGATCGGTGCCCGAGGAGGCCGCCCGCGTCGCGCACGCCGCCTTCCCCGGTGGCAACACCTACATTGCCCTGCGCGATGAGCTGGGCACGATCTTCCGAGACGACGACTTCGCCGACCCGTACCCGAGCCGCGGCCGCCCCGCTGAGTCCCCCTGGCGGCTGGCCCTCGTGACCGTCTTCCAGTTCGCCGAGGGGCTGTCCGACCGCCGCGCCGCCGACGCGGTGCGCGGGCGGATCGACTGGAAGTACGCCCTCGGCCTGGGGCTCGACGACCCCGGCTTCGACGCCTCGGTCCTCTGCGAGTTCCGGGCGCGGCTCGTCGCCGGCTCGGCCGAGGGGCGGCTGCTCGACGCGCTCCTCGATCTCTGCCGCGGGCGCGGCTGGCTGAAGACCCGCGGCCGCCAGCGCACCGACGCGACGCACGTCCTGGCCCGCGTCCGCAACCTCGACCGGCTCGAGTGCGTCGTCGAGACGATGCGCCACGTCCTGAACAGCCTGGCAGCGGCGGACCCAGAGTGGCTCCGCCGTCAGGCCCGGGCGGAGTGGGTCGAGCGCTACGGCCGGCGAGCCGAGGAGTCCCGGCTCCCGGACTCCGAGGAGGGCCGCCGCGCCCTCGCCCGGGAGGTCGGCAAGGACGGCCACGCCCTGCTGGCGGCGGCCTACGACGCCGGCGCCCCGCCCTCGGTCGCGCGATCGCCGGCGGTCGAGACGCTGCGCCGGGTCTGGGTCCAGCACTTCCTGGTCGAGGCCGGCGGGCTGCGTTGGCGGGCCGAGGGTGACGGCATCCCGCCCTCCGCCGCGTCGATCAACTCGCCTCACGACTCCGAGGCCCGGTACGGCAAGAAGCGGTCGACGATCTGGGTGGGCTACAAGGCCCACCTGACCGAGACGTGCGACGACGAGTCGCCCCACCTGGTCGTCCAGGTGACGACCGCGCCGGCGCCGGCGGCCGACGGCGATGCCCTGGCCGGGATCTACGAGCAGCTGGGCCGGAAGGATTCGCTGCCGGGCAAGCACCTAGCGGACACCGGCTACATCGACGCCGAGCTGCTGGTCAGCAGCCGCCGCGACCACGGCGTGGAGCTGATCGGGCCGACGCGGCCGGACTACGGCTGGCAGGCCCTGGCCGGCGGCGGCTTCACGGCGTCGGACTTCGCCATCGACTGGGAGGGCAGCCGGGCCACCTGCCCGGAGGGGCGCGTCAGCTCGGGGTGGACGCCGGCCGTGGAGCGGGACCACACCGAGGTCGTGCACATCAAGTTCTCGAGGAAGGACTGCAAGCCCTGCCCCGCCCGAGAGCGGTGCACGGGGGCGGCGAGGCGGTCGCTGACGATCCGGGCCCGCGAGCCGTTCGAGGCGCTGAGGGCGGCCCGCGCGCGGGAGGAGACGGAGGAGTACCGGGCCGACTACGCCCACCGCGCGGGGATTGAAGGGACGATCTCGCAAGCGGTCCGGGTCGCCGGGCTGCGGCGATCGCGCTACGCGGGTCGGGCGAAGACGCACCTCCAGCACCTGGCGACGGCGGCCGCGATCGACATCTTGCGCGTCGTCGACTGGCTCGCGGAGGCACCTCGAGAAGCGACCAGGACGTGCGCCTTCGTCCGGCTGATCACCGCGGCCGTCCCGGCCTGACATTTCGCCAGCAGGATCATCGGGGGGGGCAGTCTCTATGTTAAAGGCTATCCGGGAAGCCGGCTTGGCCCTAGAATCCCCGCGGTAACAGGAGACAGCATCACGGTTTAGCCACCTACGCCCCGATGCGAAAGCCCTACAAGACTGACCTGACTGACGCCCAGTGGACGATCATCGAGCCGTTCATCCCGCCCCGCCGGCCCGGCGGTCGGCCACGCGCGACCGACATCCGCGAGGTGCTCAACACCCTGCTGTACCAGGCCCGCACCGGCTGCCAGTGGGAGTTGCTGCCGCACGACCTGCTGCCCAGGAGCACCGTCTGGGACGACTTCCAGCAGTGGCGCGACGACGGCACCTGGCAGCGGATCGCCGACGCCCTCCGCCCGCAGGTGCGAGAGGCCAAGGGGCGTGAGCCGACGCCGCGCGTCGGCTACATCGACAGCCAGACGGTCAAGGGCACGGAGGTCGGCGGCGAGCGGGGCTTCGACGGCGGCAAGCTGGTCCGCGGGCGGAAGCGGCACGCCCTGTTCGACTCGCTGGGGCTGCTGCTGGCGGTGGTGATCACCGCGGCCTCGGCCGACGACGGGGCGACGGCCCCCGAGGTCCTGGGGCGGCTGGACCGGCCGCGGTATCCCCGGCTGGAGGTGATCTATGGGGACACCAAGTACAACAACCGGCGGCCGGACGGCTGGCTCCAGGAGACGGAGGCCCCCTTCCGGGTCGAGGTGGTCAAGCGTCCCGAAGGGGAGGCGGGGTTCGTGAAGCTGCCGAAGCGATGGGTAGCCGAGCGGAGTTTCGCGTGGCTGGGCCGGGACCGGCGGCACAGCAAGGACTACGAGTGGAATCCCGAGTCGAGTGGGGCGTGGGTGCGGATCAGCGCCATCGGGGGGATGCTGCGGAGGCTGGCCCCCGACGAGACGCGGAAGCCGGCTCCATTCATGTACAGGAAACCCCAGGCCGCCTAGCTTTCCGGATAGCCTCTCAGTGCGGTTTCTTGTTGAATGTAGCGGTTGACGCGGTTATCCCTGGGACGATATGGAGGGCCCCAGGGATGAGAGCTTAATCGACCGACCTCCGCGAGCGGGTCGTGGCGGCTTGCGACGAGGGCGACGCCACCCGCGAGCAGGTCGCCGCCCGCTTCTCGGTCAGCGTCTCCTGGATCCGCAAGCTGATGCGTCAACGGCGGGAGACCGGCTCGATCGCGCCGCGGCCGCACGGCGGCGGGCGAGCCCCGGCCTTCGACCCCGGGGCCGCCGGGCGGCTCCGCGAGGCGGTCCGAGCCGATGACGACGCCACGCTGGAGGGGCTGGCCCGCGTCGCCGGCGTCTCGTGCTGCCCCTCGGCCGTGCACCGGACGCTGGTGCGTCTGGGGATCACGCGCAACAAAAGTCGCGGCGGGCGGCCGAGCAGGACCGGCCCGAGTTGAAGGAGGCGCGATCCGCCTGGCGGGCCGAGTTCGCGGCGACCGACCCGACTGGTCTTCGTCGACGAGACGGGCGCGAGCACGGCGATGGACCGGGCCTACGGCCGGGCCCCCAGCGGCGTGCGCGTCGACGGTCCGGTGCCCCACGGGCACTGGAAGATCACGACGTTGACGGCCGCGGTACGCCTGGGCGGCGTGCCGGAGCCGGCCTGCCTGGCCTTCGACGGGGCGACCGACGCGGCCGGCTTCGAGACCTACGTCGGGCGATGCCTGGCGCCGGCCCTGCGGCCCGGCGACCTCGTGATCATGGACAACCTGGGCAGCCACAAGACGGCCGAGGTCCGGCGGCTGATCGAGGCGGCCGGTGCGGAGGTCCGCTACCTGCCGCCGTACAGCCCGGGCCTCGACCCGATCGAGCAGATGTTCTCCAAGCTCAAGGCGTGGCTGCGGAAGGCGAAGGCGCGGACGGTCGCCACCCTGATCGACGCGATGGGCGAGGCCCTGCGGGCGGTCCGTCCGGCTGACATCCTCGGGTGGTTCTGCCATAGCGGGTACCCGACCGGCGAGTCAACCGCCACACTCAATCCGAAACCGCACTAATGATCCAACCGCCCCGGCCATAGACGCCGGGCCGAGGAGCGCAGCTCCGAAGGCCGGCGTCCACGGCACGATCGCCTCGGGTGCCGGCGGCCGATAGCCCAGGCTGCTGTGCGGGCGGACGGTGTCGTACCGAACCCGCCATCGCTCGATCAGCACCTTCGCCCCAGCAGCGTGTCGAAGATTTCGCGGTCCGGCAGCTCATCGCTGAGCTTGCCGTTGAACGACTCGATGTCGCCGCCCCCCCACGGGCTGCCCGGCTCGATGTTGAGGGTCGTCACGCCCACCCGCTCAAGCCGACCCCTCACCGCCTGGGCGGTGAACTCCGGGCCGTTGTCCGACCGGATGGGCCCGGGCACGCCCCGCCGCACGAACGGGTCCGAGAGCCGCTCCAGGACGTCGTCGGCCTTGAGCTCCCGCGCCACCGCGATGGCCAGGCACTCGCGGGTGTGCTCGTCGATGACCGTCCGCATCCGGAAGGCCCGGCCGTCGCGGGTCCTCGCCTGCACGAAGTCGTAGCTCCGGGCGTGGTCCTTGTGCCCGGGACGGAGCCGCACGCACGACCCGTCGTTCAGCCACAGCCGGCCGCGCTTCGGTTGCTTCGCCGGCACCTTCAGGCCCTCCCGACGCCACAGCCGCCCGAGGCGCTTGCGGTTGACGTCGAAGCCCTCGGCCCGCAGCAGCGCCGTGACGCGGCGGTGGCCGTAGCGGCCGTATTCGCAGGCCAGCTCCACCATCCGGGCCACCAGCCGCGCCTCGTCGTCGGGCACGGCCGGCGCCCGCCGCTGCGTCGAGCGGGCCTGGCCCAGGACCTTGCAGGCCCGGCGCCGCGAGACGCGGTCGGGGCCGAGCACGCTCCGGACGTGCTCGACCGCCTCGCGCCGCTTCGCCGGGCCCAGTATCTTCCCGAGGCCGCCTCCCGGAGGATGGCCTTGTCCAGCTCGGCGTCGGCCAGCAGCCGCTTCAGGCGCGCGTTCTCGCCTCCGAGCTGCTTGAGGCGCCTGGCCCGGTCGAGCTCCCTCCCGCCGTACTCCTTGCGCCAGCGGGAGTAGGTCTGTTCGGTGATCGCCAGTCCTTGCGGGCCTGGGCGAGGGCCACCCCCCTGGCCGTCTCGACCTCGGCCTCGCGGTGCTTGGCGATGACCTGCTCGGGCGTGTGTCGCTGCCTATTGGCCATGGTCCCGCGCCCCTGGGGTTGCCGCCCGCGATTATCGCATCGCAGCTGGTCTCGTTTCCGGGGGGCAGGTCAGGTGGGCTTGCAGGTGCTCGGTGGCGGCGCGACAGACCTGCCGACAGTCGAGGGGATAATGCTTCGGGCGCATGGCTCCCTCCGGTGATGACCTCGTTGCCAAAAGTCATTCTACGGAGGGGCCTTGCGTCATCCACCTCAACCCCTCGACTCCAGGTCCGTTCTTGGAACTACTGGGTCCGGCCGAATGGGCCAGCTTCGTCCGCGGGTGGCGGCATGGGCGGCAGCGCGGGCGGAAGTCCCGGGTCGTCGTCGGGCTCCGTATCGGGGAGGAGTTGAGCAGGCGGGAGGGTTTCCTCGATCAGGGCAGGGGCTGGCTGGTCGACATTTGGGACCTCGTAGGGATCGGGAGGGTTGAGGTGGTCGCGGTAGGGGATGACCCCCTGGAGGGACGCTCGGAGGGCCTTGAAATATCGGCCTGACCCGTAATGGATCTGCGAGAGCGCCCAGAAGTCCTTGTCCCCGAGGGCCCCGTGCACGAGGGGGATCGGATGCAGCACGTCTTCCCGATCGGCGATCGACCACAGGGTACCGCCGCCGAGGGCCTGATAGGCGTTCACGACGGCGGTCAGCTGCTGTTCCTTGGTGTCGATCAGGGCCGTCCTCGCGTCCCTGAGGTCTCGCTGGGCGGTGAGCACGTCGAGGTATTCGGTGCGGGCAAACTGGAAGAGCTGGTTGGCGACATCGACCGCGGCCTCGAGCGAGGCCAACTGCTGCTTCCTGAGCGCGACGCTCTCGCTGTAGTTCTGCACCTCGGTCAGGCGGTTGACGACCTCGGTGAAGGCCTCGAGGATGGTTCTCTGGTAGTCGTAGATGACCTGGAGCTGCCGGGCGTTGCTGGAGAGGTAATCGGCCTTGATCGCCCTCCGATTGACCAGCGGGCCGACGAAGCCCGCGGCCACGTTGCCGAGCACCGCCGCCGGCGAGAAGAGGCCGGCCATGTTGAAGGACTGGAGGCCGACGCCGGCGTTGAGGATCAGCTGGGGGAAGAAGTTGACGCGGGCGACCTGCACGTCGAGCCCGGCGGCCTCCAACTGCCGCTCGGCCTGGCGGATGTCGGGCCGATTCTGAAGCAGCTCCGAGGGCACCCCGACGTCGAGCGAGTTGATGTACAGGTCGAAGAACCCCGCCGAGTTGCGCTCGACGCTCTGCGGGTAGCGATAGATCAGGACGTTGATGCGGTTCTCGGTCTCGATGATGTCCTGGTAGACGATCAGCTTCTCGCTCTGGTTCCTGCGGACCTCGGCCTCGAACCGGAGGACGGCCAGTTCGGTGTCTCGGGCGGCCTCCTTCCTGGCCTCGGCGATTATGAGGCTCTGCTCCAGGAACGCGATGATCTGGTTCAGGTTCTCGAGCCGCTTGTCGAGCGCCATCAGCCGGAAGTAATTCTCGGCGATGTCTGCGACTAAGCGGGTCTCGAAGAAGTTCCTCCGCTCGATGGCGGCGACGTAGCGCCGAGCCGCCGCGTCCCGCGCATTCCTCAGCTGCCGATAGATGTCGACCTGCCAGGTGAAGTTGGTCCCGAGCAGATAGTTGGCGTGCGGGTTCTTGAAGAATTTATCGGGGTTTAAGACGAAGGGATCGACGTCGATGGCGGCCCCCTCGAGCGTGCGATCGCTGAACCGCTGTAGGCCCACCTCGGGCCCGATGGTGAGGAAGGGCAGGTAGGCCCCGGAGCGCGACAGGATCTCGTTGCTGGCGATCTGCACCTCCTCGTTCAGGATCTTCAGCTCCCGATTGTCGGCCAGGGCCTGTTCGATCAGGCGCAGGAGCGTCGGATCCCGGTAGAACTCCTGGACCCCGAGCTGGGAGGAGTTGTCCGGGGTGGTCACCCCGTTGAAGCTCTCAGGCAGCGCCGGCATCGGATCCGGGGGACGGCGTGGGGGGATGCCACACGCCGGCAGGACGAGCAGGATGATGCTACCGGCGATTGCCCTCGCAATCTGGCGCGTCCTGCGACCGGTGTCCGAGGATTTCGACGAGAGGGCCATCAGCCTTGTCCCTGAGGAGTTTGAGATGGTCGGCGATTGCCGCCGAACGATCCCTAGGCATCCGTGTCCCTACTCGCGTCCGGCATGTTCAGGGGCGAGATCGGCGGGAGCTTGAACAGAACACGCGAGGGGGGGAACCTTGTTTGGATCGACCCCTGAGGATTTTGACTTGAGTGACGTTTGTGACGAATGGCCCGGTCGCCCGAATTCGGGGGCGTCCGGGGTGTCGATCGGGATGACGTCCTGCCCTCTCCCGGCGTGACCGGGGGCGATTGGGACCGGAGTGGCATGCGAGATCGCCTCGTCGACTCGGTGGCGGGCGTGGCGGGGCCGACCCGATGTCGGGCGATCCGGCGTCGTCTACGCATTTACGGACCCCGTCGCTCCGATCCGAGAATGGGGCGATCTCGACCCGGGTACGGGTTCGCGACCAGCGGGTCATGGTCGCCCTGGAACCCTCCTTGGGCGATGTCCGCGGCCCGGTGCATCGGGCGAGTCCCCGAGTGGGCAGGCGCAGGGGCGGCATCGCCCCCGGGCCCGTCGGACCTCCGCGATCACCGGCCTGGATCAGTTGCCGATCTCGATGGCGGCCGTGCGGCGATGCCGGGGTGTGGTCCGGGGACCGCCGCTCGATCAGCATCCCGGCGTTCGGATCGTGCCGATCCCGGCCGCCGGGTGGCCACGGCCGCGCTCCATCACCGCGGGAATCCCCTACTGCTGATCCCCGCCCGGATGACCTTCGGCCGGATGCTCGAAGACCTCGCTCATGGGCTCATTCGTCTCGTCCTGGAGGAGGCTGCGGCCGTCGGCGAGCTTGCCGAACAGGTAGTACAGGCCCGGGATGACCAGGACGCCGACCAGCGTGCCCATGAGCATGCCGCCGGCGCCCGTGGTGCCAATAGTGCGGTTGCCGATCGCCCCGGCACCGGTGGCAACCACCAGCGGGATGAGCCCGGCGATGAAGGCGAAGGAGGTCATCAGGATCGGCCGGAAGCGCAACTTCCCCGCCTCAACCGCCGCGGCCATGAGCGACTGGCCCTCCTGCCGCCGTTGCACGGCGAATTCGACGATCAAGATCGCGTTCTTCCCCAGCAGGCCGACCAGCATGATCAGACCAATCTGGGCGTAGACGTCGTTGGACATGCCCACAAGCTGCAGGAAGTAGAAGGAGCCGAAGACCCCGATCGGCAGCGAGAAGATCACGGCCAGCGGCAGGATGAAGCTCTCGTACTGGCCCACGAGTATGAGATAGACGAAGGCGACGACGATGAGGAAGATATAGATTGCCTCGTTCCCCTTCCTCGACTCGTCGTAGGACAGGCCGGCCCAACCGACGCCGTAGCCGCGTGGCAGCGTCTCGTCGGCGACCTCCTGGATCGCCTTTATGGCCTGTCCGGTGCTGTAGCCGGGAGCCGGAGCACCCTGGATGGTGGCCGACGGATAGAGGTTGTAACGGGTGATTTCATTCAAGCCTTGCTTCTTTTCGATCTTCATGAACGAGGAGTAGGGGACCATTTCGCCGGTCTCGTTCTTGACGAACAGGTTGTCCAGATCCGCCGAGAACCTCCTGGACTCGGGCTCCGCCTGGACGTAGACCTTGTAGAACTGGTTGAAGAGGATGAAGCCCTGCTCGTAGGTGCTACCGATGAGGATGTTCAGGTTATCCAGGGCCTTCCCGATCGACACGCCCTTCTGCATGGCCACGTCGTTGTCGATAACCAGCTCGTACTGCGGGTAGTCGGCGGCGAAGAACGTGAAAAGGTTGCTCAGCTCATCTCGTTCGCCCAAGGCGGCCATGAATTCGTCGGTCACTTCTCCGAGCCGCGTATAGTCGGACGTATTCGTCTTGTCGAGGAGCACCACCGAGATCCCACCGGCCGCGCCGAAGCCGGGGACCGCGGGGGGCTCGAAGAACTCGAGCTTCACGTTGCTGATCTGACGGCACCGTTCTTCGAGTTCCTCGATGATCTGGCGTGAGGTCTGTTGACGGTCGGACCAGTTCTTCAGGTTGATGATGCATGTCCCCGCGTTCGAGCCTCGCCCTTCTGTCAGGACCTCGTAGCCTGCCAACGAGGTGACCGAGGTGACCCCCTGGACCTCCTTGGCGATCGCCTCTAGCTCGTGGGACTTGGCATTGGTGTACTCGAGCGTCGAGCCCGGAGGGGTCTGGAGGACGGCGTAGATGATGCCCTGGTCCTCTCCCGGGATGAATCCAGAAGGAAGCCGCGTGTTGACGACGACGATGCCTGCGACAAAACCCCCGATGACGAGCATGGTCAGCATGCGGAGCGTGACGATGCGCCGCAGGATCCCCGCATAACCGGTCGTGACAATCTCGACGGCGCGGTCGAAGGGGCGTCGGACGAGGGGCAGGAGGATGAACAGGAAGCCCACCGGCCCCCAGAGTTCGTAGGCGAGATAGGTGACCCCTCCCAGGACCAGCAGGCCGCCGATGGCGTAGAGAAGAATGGCGCCCAACCCGCGCGACTTCTTCTCGCCGTTCTCGTGGCCGTTAATGTTCTCGTGGCCGTCGTCATGGGAGTGGGGTTTGAGGATCATCGCACAGAGGACGGGCGTCAGCGTCAGGGCCACGATCCCGGACAGGATGATGGACGTGGCCATCGTGATCCCGAACTGGCGATAGAAGGTGCCGACGGGTCCGGGAACGAACGTCACCGGGACAAAGACGGCCGTCATCACCAGAGTGATGGCAATGATTGCGCCCGAGATCTCGTGCAGGACCTCCATGGTCGCACGGTACGGCGGCAGGTGCTGCATCGCCATCTTGGCATGCACCGCCTCGACCACCACGATCGCGTCGTCGACAACGACACCGATCGCCAAGACCATGGCGAAGAGCGTGATCAGGTTGATCGATAGACCGAACAGCTGCAAGACGAAGAAGGTCCCGACCAGCGACACCGGGACGGCGAGGGTCGGGATCAAGGTGGACCGCAAGTCCCCGAGAAACATGAAGACGACCAGCGACACCAGGATGAACGCTTCGAGCAGGGTATGGAGCACTTTTTCGATGGACGCATCAACGAATTTAGAAACATCGTAAGCGATCTCGTAATCCATTCCGGGAGGGAACGTCTCCTGCTTGATCTGCTCGAGTTCGGTCTTGATCTGCTCGATGACGTCGGCGGCGTTGGAACCGGGCGACTGCTTCAGGATGATGGATGCCGCGGGATGACCGTTGATGTCCGAATATATATCGAAGAACTCTGATCCCAATTCGACGTCGGCGACATCCTTGAGCCGCAGGATCTCTCCCTCGGGATTGGCCTTCAGGATGATGTTGGCGTACTGCTCGGGCTTGTTGTAACGCCCGATCCAAGTCAGGACGTATTCGCGAGATTGAGACGTCCTGCCCGTTGCCTGGCCGAGCCGCCCGGGCGATCCGATGACGCTCTGTTCCGCCAAGGCCTCCATGACGTCTTCGGTGGATACTTTATAGGCGCGCATGCGCTCCGGTTTCAGCCAGACGCGCATCGCGAACGCACGGTTGCCAAGATTTCTGGGGATGCCCATGCCCGGGATTCGCTTGAGCACGGGCATGATGTTGACGTTGGCGAAGTTGAACAGGTCCTTCTGATCGGCGTTCGGATCCGTGCTGTAGATGTTTACGTACATCAGCATGCTGGGCACAACTTGGCTGACGAGGATCCCCTCCCGCACGACCAGGGGGGGGAGCCGACTTAGCATAATATTGACCCGATTTTGCACGTTGACCACATTGATGTTCGGATCCGTCCCCGGCTCGAAGTAGATCAGAATCGCCGCCTCGCCCGCACTGGTGGCGGAGGAGACCATGTACCGCATGTCCTGGACGCCGTTGATGGATTGTTCCAGCGGGATCAAGACCGCATCCACCAGGACATCCGCACTCGCACCCGGATAAGCGATGGAGACCTGGACGGTCGGCGGCGCGATATCGGGGAACTGCGCGATTGGAAGGGTCTCAATCCCCAGCACCCCAAGGAACAGGAGGATGATGGAGATCACGATGGCGAGCGCAGGCCGGTAGAGTATTTTCGTGAACATTTTTTAGAAAACTGTGGAGGGATCGTGTGTTAGGGGGAGGCGCCCGAGATGATCCTTCATTCCGCGTGGTACTTCTGGTGCCCGAGGACCTCTTCCGGCTCCTGAAACTCGTATTCGATCTCCTCGCCTTCGCGTACCTCACGGATCCCCTCGAGGACGATCTTGTCGGTCTCGGTCAGCCCGCTCTTGACGGTGAAGATATCGTCCTTCTCGTGCTCGATGGTGATCAGGCGCTGGTGCACGGCGCCGTCGTCTTCATTGCCCTCGTCGTCGTCGTCGTCGCCCTCGTCGTCGACTACGTGGTCGTCGTCGTCGACCACGTAGACGTAACGCTTATCGAGGATCTCGAAGGTCGCCCGCTGCGGGATGACGATGGCGCCCTCCAGCACTCGGTTGATCAGCACGGTGCCGGTTTGGCCGTGGCGGAGCAGGCGGTCAGGGTTGGGGAAGTCCGCCCGGAAGGGGATGTTCCCGGTCTCGTTGTTGAACTTGGCCTCGATCGCACCAATCTTGCCGACCTGCGAAAAAAGCTCGCCGTTGGCCAACTCAAGCTCGATTCGCTCATCCCGCCCGTCCTTCGCGCGGCTGTCCATGTATTCGAGATAGGCGGCCTCGGGCACGTTGAAGTAGACCCACATCACGCTGTTGTCGGACAACGTCGTGAGGACATCCCCTTCCCCGATCAGGCTGCCCAACTGCTGGTGCAGGCGATCGACGATGCCGTCGAACGGGGCGACGACGTTCGTGAAATTCAGTTCCGCCTTCGCCAGCGTCACCATGGCCTGGGCCTTGGACAGCTTGGCCTGGAGCAGCTTCACCTCGTTCTGGGAGACCACCTTCTTGTCGGCCAGGCTCTTGGTGTTGTTGTACTCCAGCTCCGCGAGCTGGGCCTCGGCCATCTCGGCGTCCAGCCTCGCCTGGTAGAGGGTCGGGAGGATCTTGAACATAAGATCGCCCTCCTTTACCACCTGTCCCTCACCTACCAGAATTTGCTCAAGATAACCGCTCTCCAGGGCGCAGACGTCGATATGTCGCCTGGAATGGATCTGGCAGACATAGGGCTGGGTGATGGTGACGTCCATCGCCTTGGGTCTGGTCACGATGATCGTGTGGTGCTCGCCGTGGTGGCCTTGCTCCTCGGGCTCGGCTGCCTCGGCAACGCCGCTGACACTGTCGAGGGCCCTGCTGCTGACGCGATCGAGCCAGGGGCCGATTCTGGCCGTGTCGATCGCCGGGACGTCGACGACGTCCATCATTGTGGCGGCCAGGACGCCGGCCGTTGCCAGGCCGAGGACGAGCAGGAGCGTCGTGATCGGCCGACGGCGGGCGTAGGCGAACGGATTCATGATCGAAATCCCTCAATCTGCGAAGTGCTCGGTTTTCCCGGGCCCACGCCGCGTGCGGGGATGCTCCCGGGCGGTCGACGAGACGAGCGGTCATCACCAATGGCCTACGGCGAGCCTGCGGCTGTCGTGCTAGCCAGACCGGGGACGCTCCCCGACCTCCAGGTCGATGCGATCGCGCCAAGGCTCAGGGGCTGGACGTGTTCGGGCGACCCGTCAGGGGCGGCGGAGCGACGCACGCAAAGTGATCGGGTCGGCCGTCGGCGGGACCGAGGAGGGGGTCGCCGATGGGCGAAGGCGCGGCGGGACCGAGGAGGTCACACTTCAACAACGAAGTGGGATGGCGAACGTCCTCGACGATCGACCCAGGAGGGAGCCGGAACGCACCTTGGGCGGCACGGACGGCACGATGGAGGCGGGCGAGGCGAGGCAGGAGGACGAGTCGAACGACTCCTCCTCGGTCTCCTCGATGAGGCCGGAGTGCTCCTCGACGAGGAACGCCCCGACAGGCGCGGCTGACGTGAAGGCCACTGCGGAGCCGCCAGAAGTGACGACGGTCTTCCGAGCGAGGGAATCCGGATGGAGGCGGGTGTTTGTCGCCTGCGGGGTCCCGGTCGGCGACGAGAGTGCGCACATCAGCAGTGCGATGCCGGAGAGACAGCAGCTTGTCGCGATTGGAAGCCTTGTCACTTGCCCCTCTATTCGGTGGCGCAGGACAACACAGTTTAAAATTAATAGGCGCAACCAGACGACCTGTCAAGTCCGGCATTTCCGGCTCGGAAGCCACTGATCAGGGGTCTCGAGCTTCTTCTGGGGGGATTCCCCAGGCAGACCCGGGCATGTCGGCGGCTGCGTTATTTGGGGCAAGAATCGCGACTCGGGAGTGCCGCGTGGTCCGTGCCGGCCGGGCTGGCACCGCGGCGAGCTCGGCGGCCCGCCCCCTCGACCCCACTCCCACGCCACGGTGCGCTTCTTCCCTCCACGCCGACCGCCTGGTATCCTCGGCATCGTCTCCGCGAGGGGCGGCCATGGCTCCCTACCACCGCCGGGTGGACATCCTGATCCCGCTGTACCTCGCCCTGGCCGCGGCCTGGGCCTCGGCTACCTTGTGGCTCGCCCCGGACCTCTCCCTCATCGACGCCGGGCTGATGGCCTGGGCCCTCAGCCTTGCGCTCGCCCTGACGCTGCGCCGATGGGACCGCCGCACCGCTGCCCGGCGACCGCCCGGGGATCGGTCGCCGGGCCGATTCTCGAGCAACTCCTTGCTCCTCGTCGCGACCGCCTTCCTCGCCGTCACGGTCCTCGCCGGTGCGGTCCACGACTACGCCCTCTACCTCCGGTTCTGGGCGGTCGTCCGCATGGGCGGCGACCCCTGGTTCGTCGAGCACGGCTACTGGGGAGCCTACCCCCCCAACGCCTACGGCCCCCTGTTCAACGCGCTGGCCCCCCTCGCGGCGGTCAACCCCCTGGCCCCCAAGCTGCTCTTCGCCGCCGCCTACGGCGCCGCCGCCGTCGCCCTGCTCAAGCACCTCGCCGACGGACGACGGACGTCGCCGCTCGCGGTCGCGGGGCTGATGGCCTGGGCCTGGGGCCCTTACGCCTGGGTCGAGGTCGCCATCCGCGGCCACTTCGACGTCCTGGTCGGCCTGGCCGCCATCGCCGCCGTGCACGCCCGTCGGAAGGATCGCGACCTGCCCTGCGCCGTCGCACTGGCCGCCGGGACGCTCCTGAAGTTCTTCCCGATCGTGCTGCTTCCCTTCCTCGCCCTCGACCGCGGGCGGCTCCGGGTCCGTCTCCTCGCCACCTCGGCCGGCCTGATCGCCCTGGGCCTGGGGCTCAGCTGGCTGGTCTGGGGTCCGTCGACGTTCCGGCCGCTGGGCTTCGCCGCGGGACGCTCCTCGTCCTACCTGTCGATCTTCCGTTTCCTCCGGGGGCGGTACTCCCCGCTCCGCGGGCCGCTGCCCGATCCGGACCTCGACCGGCTGGCCGGGCCCGCCCTCGCCCTGGGGTTGCTGGGGGCGTGGGTGTGGTGCCGCGCCCGCCACCCCGAGCCGGAGTCGGCCGCCGTCCTGGCCGCCCTGACGACACTGCTGCTCAGCCAGAACGGCTTGCCTCAGTACCAGATGGTGCCGCTGATGCTCGCCTCATACTGGGTCGCCCAGGACTGGAGTCGCCTCCGTCGCCGGGCGGCGCTGGCGGCCGCGCTGCTGGGCTACTTCGGCTGGATCTCCGCCTTCGAGGTGGCGTATCTGCTGATCGGCGACGGCTCGACTTGGCTGGAGGACGTGGTGGGCTTGCCGACGTTCGCCCTGGGATGCGTGCTGGCGGCCGCCGTGGTGCGCTCGGAGCCGGCCGTCCGCCTCACTCCCCGGTGATGTCGAGGACCGCCGGGGCCCCCTCGGGCCGATGGCAATCCCCGTCGAGGGATCCCGAATCCATTTCCGAGGGTGCTCCTTCCATGTCAGAGGACGAATCGCTGAACCAGCGGGCATGACAGGCTGGGGGCTCGCCCCACCCCCGTGGCCGCAACGCCCGCCCATCAGCGAGTGCGCCAAGAGCCCCGTCGGCTCGGGGTGTCCTCGGCCGGCCTGGTTCTGGCACCGATCCCCCCGGTTTCTTTCGCTGCTCTCAGCTCGACTGATGCGGATTTCGCGGGCCCGCCTCGGCGGTAGCATGGGGAGTTGAAGCGGCTTCCCACGACCACCGATCGAGGACGGGCCCGCCATGATCCTACTGGCGTTTTGCAACGTCGTCGGGGACGGCGGTAAAATAGGGGAAATCGGTCCCTTCCGCCCCCGTTTCGCTCCGGCGCAGTTGGACTGCGGAGCATGCGATCATGCCGGGCATCGTCGAGTATCCCAGGCTCATCCAGGACGCCCTGGGGCACTACGGCGACCTCTTCGAGAACCGGTGCCAGCGGCGTCACTTCGCCGAGTACCTCACCGGACTGATCGTCGCCGAGCGCAAGGCCGTCCTGGGCATCCATGGCGAGTTCGCCCGGACCACCGACCAATCCTGCCTCAATCGCTTCCTCACCGAGGCCCCCTGGGACGTCCAGGACCTCAACGAGCGGCGGTTGGAGCAACTCCAGAAGGACCCCTCCACCCGCTACAGCGACCAGGGCGTCATCCCGATCGACAATACCCTGATCGACCGGGACGGGATGTTGATCCCCGACGCCGGCTGGTACCGGGACCATGCCGAGGATCGCTACAAGGTCGCCCAGGACTACCTGTTCATCAACTGCGTCTGCACCAGCGGCAAGCACTATCCCCCGGAGTTCCGCCCCGTCCGCAAGGAGGGGGTCTGTCAGGCCATCGGTGAGCCGTTCCGCAGCCATACCGCCCTTTGCCGCGAGTTGATCGACTGGGTGTGTGAGCGGGACATCCCCGGCGACTTCACGATGGACTGCTACTTCACCAGCGTCAAGGTCCTCAACCACATCCACGGCAAGGCGGATCGGTTCGGGCGGCCCCGGGGCTACGTCGGCGACCTGAAGAGCAACCGCAAGGTGCAGTGGAAGGGCAAGGTCATCAAGGTCAGCGAACTGGCGGCCTCGATCCCGCCGGAGGATCGGAAGGGGTTGCGGATCAGGGATCGGCGGCAGTGGTACTTCACCGTGACGCTGCATATCCCGGAGGTGAACCACAAGGTGCGGGTCGTGATCCTCTGGCGGTATCGCCAGGACCCGGAGCCGATCAAGCTCCTGGTCACCAACCGGATCACCTGGGAGGTGAGTCGGATCGTGCGGGTGTACCGGCATCGCTGGACGGGCACGGAGACCTCCCATCGGGACGGCGAGCAGCAACTCGGACTGGGCGACTGTCAGCTACGTGATCACTAGGGCCAGACCCGGCACATGTACCCGGTCATGCTGGCGTACAGCCTGCTCATGGGTCAGTTGAAGCAGGGCCGTGCGAAGGAGTGGGCGTTCCATCGGCTGATGACCATCGGCGAAGCCTGTCGAGCGATGGTGAAGGAGGCCCTGCGCACGACGCTCTCCTGGGCGATCGAGCAGGTCACCGAGCGAGGGCTCCCCTTCGAGCATGTCGTGGCACAGCTGCGCATAACTTGAAGTTGCAAAACGCCAGTTCCTACCACCCGAAGCCCTGCCGTCGCCCCAGGCGCTCGCCCCCGCCTTCTCACAGCCGACCTTCACGCGCTTCGCGCCGCTGATGGGGGCTGCGATCTTGGTCACCGGCCGTCGCACCGTCGCCAACCTGATGCGGATCGCCGCGCCGATGGCCGCCGGGCATGTCACAACGTCTCGACGCGTCCTCTCCTCGGCCTCGTGGTCGGCCATGCAGACGGCCTGCGGCACCTGCCGGCTGGTCCTGACGCTCGTGCCCGACGATTGTCCCGAGTCGGAAGTCCGTTTACAAACCCGCTTGATGCGGTTGGGGATCAGGCCGGCGTCTGCGGCCCACACGAACGGCTTGGGGTCCGCGTTGTGGTGCTCCAGGTACCCTCGGATCGCCGCCTCCAACGCCGCCACGCTGCGGAACACGCCGCGTCGGATCCGCGTCTCGGTGATCTCCGCGAAGAACCGCCCGACCGGGTTCAGCCAAGAGCTGCGGGTCGGAGTGAAGTGCGGGTGGTACTCAGGGGGCCGCAGGAACCATCGCTCCACCGCCGGCGTCTCGTGGGTCGCGTAGTGGTCCAGCACCAGGTGGACCTCCACGCCCGGCTCGCGCGGGACGCGGGCGTGGACCTCGTCCAGGAACCGCAGGAACCCCTTCGCGCGGTGCCTCCGGTGGCACCGACCGATCACCTCGCCGGTAGCCACGTCCAGGGCCGCGAACAGCGATGTGGTCCCGTTGCGGACGTAGTCGTGGGTAGGCCGCCCGGCCTGCCCCGGCGTCATCGGCAGCAGCGGCTGGGTCCGGCCCAGGGCCTGGACCTGGCTCTTCTCGTCGACGCACAGGGCGATCGCCCGCTCCGGCGGGCTCATGTACAGCCCGACGACGTCGCGGACCTTCGCGACGAAGAACGGGTCGGTCGAGAGCTTGGAGGTCTCGCGGAGGTGCGGCTTCAGCCCGAACGAGCGCCAGATCCGCCCGACGGCCGTCTGGGACATGCCGGCGGCCTCGGCCATGCCGCGGGTACTCCAGTGCGTGGCCGACTCGGGCTTGGTCTCCAGCGTCCCGGTGACGACCCGCTCGACGTCGGCGTCGGCGATCGTGCGCGGCGCGCCGGGGCGGGGCTCGTCGGCCAGCCCCTCCAGGCGTCGCTCGACGAACCGCCGCCGCCGGGTGCCAACGGTGGCCGAGCAGACGCGGGGCCTGGCGGCGACCGCCTCGTTCTCCAGCCCCTCGGCGCAGGCCGGGACGATGCGGGCGCGGGTGGCGCGCCGCAGGGTGCTCTTGGGGCGGCTCGCCCAGGTCGTCAACGTCTGCCGCTCGTCGTCGCTCAGGACCAGCTCGGCCAACGGTCGCGCCATGTTGGGGTCTCCTTTGGGGAGACTCTACCGGGCGAACGGCGAGGGCGCAAGGTTATTCAACGGATTTCCGACTCAGGACACTAGTCGGCAATGACACGGTCGAGAGCCACCCCGGTCGCAAGGCCTATGGCAAGGCCCGTCACCGCGACCCGGTCCGCCCCAGCCACGGCGACACCGCCTGGCAGTACGGCCACGAGTGGGTCGTCCCGGCCGTCCTGGTCCGCTTCCCCTGGGCCACCCGACCCCGGGACCTGCCGGGACTCGTGGACCTGGACCGCTCCGAGGAGGATGACCGGCTCCGCCGCCGCCCGCACCGCACGCCGGCGCAAATCATGGCCCCGTCCCTGCGGGTGATGCTCCTATGGTCCCCGGACCGGAGCTTCGGCTTCGTCGGCGACGCCGGCTCCGGCGCCCACGAACTGGCCCGGTTCGTCCACCGTCATCGGGCCCGACTGGCGAGGGTCCGCAAGCTGCACCCCGAGGCGAACCTGTTTGAGCAGCCCCCGACGTACAAGTGCAACGGCCGGCTGCCGGTCAAGGGCATCCGGCTCCCCAAGCCCAGCCGGGCGACGGCGTCGGCCGAGTCGCGTGCCGGGGCGGTCGCATGGTACGGCGGCGGGCGGCGGGAGGTCGGGCTCGCCGGCGGCACGGGGCACTGGTACGAGACAGGCGAGGGGCCGGTGCCGATCGCCTGGGTGTTCGTCCGCGACCGGACTGGAACCCATCGCGACGAATACTTCTTCAGCACCGATCCGGGTATGGATTCGACGGCGATGGTCACCGCCTAGACCGGCCGCTGGAACCTGGAGACCACACCCCAAGAGGCCCGCCGCCATCTCGGATTGGAGTCGACCCGGGGCCGGTGTCGACGGACGGTCCTGCGGACGGCGCCGTGCCTGTTCGGGCTGTAGACAGCGGTGGCCCTGCCGTATCAGGCCCTGCCCGAGTCGGAGCGGGAGGGCGGGGTGCGTTGGCTGGGCAAGTCCGGCGTGAGGTTCTCGGATGGGCTGACGGCGGTGCCTCGCTGGCTGTGGCGGGAGTGGGGTTTTCCCCCAGGCCGGGGGAGCGACGGCCATCGAAGAACTCCCCCGACCGTTACAGGACGTCCTGTTCTACGCGTTGGTGCCAGCGGCATAGCTCCAGGGAATCTGCATCAGTCGAGCTCAGTCCCCATGAACGAACCGGCCCTCTTGATGGCCGTGGACCGGATCGTCGGTGGAGTCGAAGTCGAGGATCAGGTACTCAGGAGGCTCGGGGTGGGCGGCGATGAACTGGTCGACCAGCGCGGCGGCGATGCGGACCAGCGTGGCGCGGTCGATGCGGTCCTCCAGCAGGCAGAGGGTTGCTGGCGAGGTCAGCGGCAAATCGGCCTCGGGGGCCGCCCGATAGTGCATCCTGGTTTCTGGAAATCCCCCGCCCGCCTGGGCGAGGGCTCGGCTTGAAGCGGCGGGTCACCGCCGGTCCCCCCGGAAAGTGCCGACCGACCCCAGGGAGACCGCCGCCGATGACCCACCAGGATCAACCTGCCGCCATCGACGAGGTCATGGAACTGCTGGCCGAGCATGGCTCCGACGGCCTGGCCCAGGCCATCGGCGTCCTGCGCGACGAGCTCATGGAGCGGGAGCGGACCCAGGCCCTCGGGGCCGCCCCCCACCGGCGATCCGAGGCACGCAAGGGCTCCGCCAACGGCTCCAAGCCCGAGACGCGGCACACCCCGATGGGGCCGATCGCCGTCCGGGTGCCGCAGGCCCGAGGCCTCGACTCCTATGCCTCGGCGTTGGAGAGGGGCGTCCGCAGCGAGCGGGCGTCGAAGCCGGCCGTCGCCGAGAGGGACGGGCCGGGCGTCTCGACCGGCAAGGGGGCCGCCATCGCCGAGCGGCCCCGCGGGTCGGAGGTCACCGGCAGTCAGGTCAGCCGGGCCGCCGGGGCCCTCGACGAGGGACCGGAGGGGTGGCGGGGCCGCCCGCCGGGGGAGGCGCCGTACCCGATCCCGGATGCCCGCGGCGAGGAGGTCCGCCTCGGCGGCTCGATCGTCTCGTGTGCGGTGCTGACGGCCATCGGCATCGATCCCGGGGGCCGGCGGTCGATCCCCGGGGTCGGCGTCTCGATGGCGGAGGCGGAGGTCCACTGGCGGGGCTTCCCGGCCTCGCTGCAGGCCCGTGGGCCGCACGGGGTCGAGATGCCCGCCGGCGACGCCCACGCCGGCCGGGAGCAGGCCCTGGCCGCCCGGCTGACCGGCGTGCCGCGGCGGCGGGGCCAGTCCCCCCCGGCGGAGGACGCCCCGGCCTACGTGCCGAGGCCGTCGCTGCCGCCGGAGGTCGCCGCCGGCCCGCGGGCGGTCTTCGACGCCCCGGATCGCGGCGAGGCCGAGCGGCGACTGGGCCTGGCGGCGAGGAGGTGCCGGGCCGTGGCCCCGAAGCCGGCCGAGTGGCCGGAGCAGGACGTGCCGGAGGGGCTGACCATCTTGACGCTGCCGCCGGGCCGCCGGCGGCGGCTGCGGACGAGCGACATGCCGGAGCGGCTGAACGAGGAGGTGAGCCGGCGGACGCAGGTGGCGGGGTTGTCCCCGAACGAGGGATCAGTCCTGCGGCTGGTCAGTGCGGTGGCGATGGGGATCAGCGAGGGCTGGGAGACAGGGGGGAGACGTTTGGCGACGGGACCGGGGTGACCTGTCCGCCTTCAGGCCGGGAATTTACAGAAAGGGGGTTGCACGATCGGCCGCCCGGCCGCCAATAGAAGCACCGGGTCGTCGCGGAGGGTGGTGTATTCGTTGAGGTCCTCATAGTCGCAGGCGATGGCGACGATTCGTTGGGCGAGCAGGGCGCGCTGCTCGTGGACGATCAACTCCGGCAGCCGCGGGTCGGAGATTCCCCGATCGAGGGCGTCGAGGAGGCCCAGGCGGCGTTCGAGCTCGCGGAGCAGCAGGGCGCCGGCGTCGGTGGTGAGCCGGCCGCCGCGGAAGTCGGCGACGACGGACTTGCGCCCGAGGCTGGCGAAGAGGAGAGTCTCGGCGGTACAGCCTGTCATGGCGGAGGCCTTGCACATGGAGGGGTTCGGATCGTGCGAACCCAAACCCTACGAGGAGTAAGGCCACCGCACAATTCAAAGTGCGGCCCGGGCATGCAACATCCGGGCTAGGGGCGAATGCCACGAAGTTATTGACTCCATCCTGGCCAAAGAAACACCTGGGCGGTTTGCGGCGTAGTACCGGTATGAGGCCCATCGGGACCGCAGGCGAACTGGAACGCCGCCGTCGCCGAGCCGTCGAACTGATGCAGCAGGGCGAGTCCCCCACCGTCATCGCTCGCATCCTCGGCGTCTGCCGTACCTCGTTGTATCGCCGGCTCGGCATGGCCAAGGACTCCCCCGAGGCCCTGGCCGCCAGGCCGCATCCCGGCCCGACGCCCCGGCCCTCCGACGAGCGGCTCCGGGAGCTCGAGGACTTGCTGCCGCGGGGGGCCAGGGCCCACGGCTGGCCCAACGACCCGTGGAGTGCCCAGCGGGTCGCCGAGGTCATCCGCCGCCGCTTCGGCGTCACCTACCACGTCGAGCACGCCCGCAAGCTCATCCGACGGCGGCTGAACCGGGCCGGCCAGAGGCCGCAGAGGCGGGCCAAGCAGCGCAACGAGGAGGGGATCGCCCGCTGAAGGGCCGAGGTGCTGCGCCGGATCGTCGAGCGGGCCGAGCAGCGGAAGGCCCGACTCGCCTTCCTCGACGGGTCGGGGTCCCCGCTCGAGCCGGTGGCCCGCCGCACCTACGCCCCCGGGGGAAAGGCCCCGATCCAGGGGGCGTGGCATCGCAAGGGCCGGATCTCGGCGATCGGCGCCGTGGCCGTCAGCCCGGCGCTCCGGCGGCCCAACCTCGTCTTCCGGTTGCTGCCGGACGACGCCAACGCCCACGGGGAGGACACGGTCTCCTTCCTGGCCCGGCCCCGGGGCCGGCCCCGGGGGCCGATGACGATCCTCCGGGACCGGGGCGGGATCCATAAGCGGTCGAGGGTGGTGGAGGCGTACCAGGCCAAGCATCCGGGGATCGAGGCCGAGGACTTCCCCGGCTACGCCCCGGATGCGAATCCGGACGAAGGGGTGTGGGGCGACACCGAGTACCCGCGATTGCCGAGCTATGCGCCCGAGGACACCCGAGAGCTCCGGCTCCGGCTGTGGGACGAGTCCTCGGCCTTGCGGCAGCGACCGAACCTGCTTCTCGGCCTTGCGGCAGCGACCGGACCTGCCGGCCTCGTTCATCCGCCACGCCGGGATCCCACTCCGGTTGGAGTCCTTGTCTCTTTGGCAAGGCTGGGCTCAGTAGTTATCCAGGCAATCCCGTATAAGGCAATAACGGCCGGGTGAGGTTCGGAGAGAATCGATGCCCTGGAAGCAACACGGAGGCCGGTCGTTCTTCGGGGCCATCCAAGTTCAAGTTCCAAGTCTCTGTTAAGCTGGCATGGTCCGACATCGCCTCATGGAGGTCCGGCCCGTGCCCCAGCCGCAGGAAGTCCACCAGTGCCAGTGCCCCGGATGCCTCGGCCCGGGGCCCCATCCCGACCGGGAACTCCACCGGCAGATGAACCTGCTGCTCAGCCGCCTCGACGAGCAGCAACGCCGCTGGTACGCCGCCGTCGAGAGCGCCAAGCTCGGACATGGCGGCGACCGGGCCGTCTCCCGGATCACCGGCCTGCACGTCGACACGATCCGCAGGGGTCGTGAAGAACTCGCCGCCTCGCTGGAGGGCCGCCCCGCCGACCGGGTCCGCCTCCCCGGCGGGGGGCGGCCCGCCCTCGAAAAAAGGTCCCCGAGATCATCCCGACGCTCCTGAGCCTCGTCGGCCCCCGGACCGGCGGCGACCCGATGGGCGAGGCGAAGTTCGTCCGCCGCAGCCTCGCCGCCCTCGGCACGGAGCTGGCCGATCACGGCTTCGCGGCCTGCCCGACGACCGTGGCCCGGCTGCTGCGGGCCGAGGGCTACTCGCCCCGGATCAACGTCAAGCGGTTCACCGGGCCGGACCACCCCGAGCGGGACCGGCAGTTCCGCAACATCGAGGAGTGGATCGCCATCTTCCGGGGGCTGGGACAGCCGATCATCAGCGTCGACGGCAAGAAGAAGGAACTGGTCGGCAACTTCAAGAACGCCGGGGCCGCCTGGCTCCGAGAGCCCGAGGAGGTCAATGTCTATGACTTCCTCAGCGATGCCGAGTGTCGGGCGACCCCCTACGGCATCTACGACGTGCTCTCGGGCCGGGGGCACGTCTGCGTCGGCAGCTCGGCGGATACCCCGGCCTTCGCCGTCGAGGCGATCGGCTCGTGGTGGGCACGCCACGGCTCGGAGCGATACCGGGGGGCCGACGAGCTGCTGATCCTGGCCGACGGCGGCGGCAGCAACGGCCACCGGCCCCGGCTCTGGAAGGCCGCCCTTCAGGAGCGGATCGCCGACCGCTACGGGCTCCACGTGACCGTCTGCCACTACCCGACCGGGGCGTCGAAGTGGAACCCGGTCGAGCCCCGGCTCTTCGGCCCGGTGAGCATCAACTGGGCGGGGCAGCCGCTGCGGAGACTGGAGACGATGCTGGGCTGGGTCCGAGGGACGACCGTCGGGGGCTTCGGGGTGACGGCGAGCCTGGACCGTGCGGAGTACCCGAGGAAGGTGAAGGTGCCCGAGGCCGTGATGAGGCGGCTGGACCTGGAGCGGCATGGAGTCTGCCCGGAGTGGAACGACACGATCGGCCCCGGAAGACGGAACTCCAGGGCGGACGGCGTTCAGCGAGAACTTGGAAGTAGTTCTTGGATGGCCACTTCGACGAGAGTCGTAGGGAGGGTCGGCGCGTCCGGTCAGTCTACGTCGGCTCGGGCCCGCTGGCCGGGCTGGTGATCGAGAGGCTTACGGTTAGACGGACGGCCCGACAAACGGATCGGAGGCATGACCGCGCCCGGCGAGCGGCCGAGGCGACCGAGGAGCGGGCGTTCGACGACCTGTTCGACCTGTCCCGAGACCTGGCCGAGTGGGCCCTCCGATCGGCCGGCTTCCACCGACCGAACCGAGGCCCTTGGCGACGGAGGCGACGACCCATGAGCGAGACGACCCCCGAGACGGCCCGGCCGGCGCCACCGCCGGTCGAGCCCCTGGGATTGCGGCAGACGATGGAGAAGGCCATGCTCGATCGCGTCGTCGGCTCGGCGACGGGCGATCGGAAAGTCCAGGACGCCCGGGACGCCGCCAAGGCGTTCAGGGCCGACCTCCTGGCCTTCGCCGGGGAGCTGGCCGGCCCGTCGCCGTCGCCCCTCGTGCGGGCCCTGGCCTTCGCCGCCGCGGTGGCCTACTTCGATTGGGTCCACGCCGGCTTCCACGATCGCGGGCACCATCGCGATCGGGCCGTCGAGCGGGCCGAGCGGCGGTTCCAGCGGGCCGCGAAGACGCTCAATGCCGTGCAACGCCACATGCCCGAGTCGTTCATGGCGATCCAGATCGACATGAGTGGCCCGCGGTGAGAGCCGCCTCGCCTTGCCCGGGAACACCCGAAGGATGCTCGACAGGGTCGCGGGGCGAGTACGCGTGGCGTCGGCCGCGACTTGACCTGGCCTTGGGTTCAGTGTATCCCTTTGTTCATGGAGGCGATCGGCTGGGTTGACGCGGACACATTCTACTGCAACGCCGAGCGCGTGCGGTTCCCGAGCCTGCGCGGCCGCCCGCTGGGCGTCCTCGGCAACAATGGGGCCTGCGTGATCGCCCGCAGCTCGGAGATGAAGCGGGCGGGCATCACCGTCGGCGACCCGATCTGGGAGGCCAAGGTCCGGTGCCCGAACGGGGTGTTCCTCAAGCGCGACTTCGATTGGCTGGGCGACGTCTCCGGCCGGATGCTGGAGGAGCTCCGTACGCTGTCCCCGCTGGCGGAATACTTCTCGATCGATGAGATGGGCTTCGAGGCGCTGCCCATCGGCGGATCCTATCAAGGGACGGCCGAGGCGGTCCGAGGCCAGATCCGCGAGCGGGTCGGCGTGCCGACGACGACGGGGATCGCGCGGACCCGCACGCTGGCCAAGCTGCTCTGCGACGTCGCCAAGCCGTTCGGCGCCGCCGCCGTGCTCACGCCGGCCGAGGAGGAGTCGCTGCTCGTCACCCTACCCGTCACGGAGCTGTGCGGGATCGGCAAGCGGCGGGCCGCCGTCCTGGCCGGGGTCGGCATCGGCACCTGCCTGGAGTTCGCCAGGGCGGATCGGCGATTGATCCGTCGTCTCCTCACCGTCGTGGGCGAGGCGATCTGGTACGAGGTCAATGGCGAGGCGGTGCTGCCGCTCAAGGAGGAGCGGCCGAGGCACAAGATGATCAGCCGGGGTGGCAGCCTCGGGCGGGAGACCGCCGACCCCTACATGATCCACGGCTGGATGGTCCGGAACCTGGAGCGACTGATCGAGGAGTTCCGCTTCCACCGGCTCAAGGCCGGGCGGATCAGCCTGCTGCTCTGCTATCGCAAGGGGAAGGACCGCCACGGCATCACGCGGGGCGGGCGGTCGTCGGTCGTGCCGCCCTCGGATCGCTTCGACTCCCTCTATGCAGTAGTTTCCCCGAAAACCTGCACTCCTACCGGCCTCCTGTTGCATCTTGAGCGGGGCATCTCCCGATCGGACCTTGATGGGTTGATCACCACCTCATCCGGTCCCGCACCAGGAGATGCCCCGATGACCGACGCTACGCTGCTCTGGTCGATCTGGCAAGCACTGCTCGCCCGCTTCGCCTGGGCCTTCAACCGGCCCGGACACCGCCGCTTCGTCGAGTGGGTCACCGGCCTGGCCCTCAACGTCGAGGAGCATACCGTCACGCAGTCGGTCCTGGCCCTCGACCGGCCGGCCGACTGGCGGGCGATGGAACGCTTCGCCGAGTACGGGGCCTGGGATGCCGGGGCCGTCACCCGCAGCCTGACCCGGCTCGTCGAGCAGGCCCCCGGCCGCACCTGGCACGGCTATCACGCCCCGGCGGTCGATGACACCAAGGTCCACCGCTCGGGCAAGCACGTCTGGGGAACCTGCACGTTCCACGAGTACACCGCCCGCTGCCCCAACCGGGCCGCCACCGTCCGGGCCCATAACTGGGTCGTGCTCGGGGCCTTGCTCGATGAGCCCGGTCGGCCCGCCTGGTTCCTGCCGGTCTCGGGACGGCTCTACTTCCGCAAGTCGCAACTGCCGGCCCGGTCGGGGTTCGTCGGGCCGAAGGTGGGCTTCCGCACGAAGTGCGAACTGGCCGTGGAACTGATCCGGGAGCAGGCCCGGATCACCGGCGGGCGGCACCTGGCCGTCTTCGACGGCGGCTACGCCCTGAAGAGCGTGATCCGGCCGCTGGTCACGCCCGAGGGCGACTCGCCCCGCATCGAGTTCCTGACCCGGCTGCGGCACGACGCCCGGCTGCACGCCCCGCCGCCGACCGGACGCCGCGAGGGGCAGCGGGGGCCGATGCCGAAGTGGGGCAAGAAGCTGGAGCCGCCCCGCCGGGGCGGCCGGTGGTCCGGGCCGTGGCACGAGGGGCACGCCCTGGTCTACGGCCGGCGGCGGCGGGTCCGCTGGAAGGAGGTCGTCGGCCGGTGGCGGGTGGCCGGCCATGGGGTGCCCATCAAGGCGGTCGTCGCCTGCGTCGAGGGGTACAAGAAGCGGTTCGCCCTGGTCACCTCGGCCGTGGAGTTGACCGGGCTTCAGATGGTCGAGTTGTTCGCCGCCCGCTTCCGGCAGGAGGACGGATTTCGAGACCTAAAGCAGCGGTTGGGATGGGAGCAGTGCCGGGCCTGGACGAGGAAGCCGATCGAGCGGACGAGCCAGGCCCAGTGGGTGACGATGAGCCTGCTGCGGCTGGCCCAGTTCCGGCTGGAGGCGGCCGGCGAGGTGGGCTGGTGGTTCCGGCCGCCGTGGAACCGCAAGAAGGACCGGCCGAGCGTGCTCGATGTCGAACGACTGCTGCGACGGCACGGCCCGGAAATCCGGCGGCTCCTGTCGGAATGGCTGGGAGAAGGGCGGGAGGACGGTTCGAGGCGGTCGTGCGGCGGGGTCGGCGGGGTCGGCGGGGTCGGCGGGTAGCGATCCGACGCCGACGGGCGTTCGAGGCGGGAAATCCGGGGCCGACCGAGCCACCTCACGGTGCGGGTAGCGGGGAGACGCTACGCACCGCCGGAGATGGGGTGGAGTGATTCGGGGAAACTACTGTCTATGACGGCTACTCCGCCTGCCTGCGGGCGGCCTATATCCCGGGCGCGTCCGCCACGCGGATGCACCTTTTCGCCGAGCAGCTCGCGCCGGAAGGGCAGGAGCAGCTTGCGCTGTTCGACGAGCCGGCGGCGGCCTGTGACGTGGTCGACGCGCTCAAGGAGTCCGTGAACGCGCGGCATGGGCGTTTCGCCCTGCGCAGCGCGGCGACCCTGGCCCTGCCCGAGATCTACAGCGACCCGGCGACCTATCGCGAGGTGTGCGACATCCGGGGGAAGCACGTCTTCTGAGCAATGCGGCCGGTCGTCATCCTGGCAGGGAGCGAGGTGCCCACGGAGCTGGTCGGGCGGCCGGAGTTGAGGCGGCGGGCCTTCGGGGGCGAGTCGCCGCCCGAGTATCGCTTCGCTCTGGCCGACCCCCGGCCTCGCATCCCGATCCGACGCGACGGGACGATCCAGTTCGCCCGCTGGGGCAACTTCGACGGGCGGAGCCGGCGGCTGCCGCGCACCGCCCTGGCTCGCCTCTCCGGCGTGCAGGCGGGGGAGTGGGCGCGGTTCGGGGCCGTCCCGGTCGAGATTGCCGCCAGCTTCTGGGCCCACAACGGGGCCTGGGTCTTCGTCCGGGAGGGGATTCGGGGGGTCCTGGCCCCGGACGAGCAGGGCTGGGCCGTCTGCTTCGTCGTGTGCGAGCCGTCGACGAATTACTACAAGAACATGACCGGCGGTGCCTGGATGCCGGTGCTCATCGACCAGCGCTATTGAGCGAGGCCCCCGGTCAGGTGGCCGCCCGCTCGATGCACTCCGGCCGGTCGTTCTTCGGGCTGCCGATGAGCTTGCCGACCGGATACGGATCCATCCACCCGGCCGTAAGCGGTGCCAGGAGCGAGAGCAGGTCCGCTTCCTGCTCCTGAGGGTCGAGCCACTGACCGAATTCCTCGGGCCGGAGGATCACCGGCATCCGGTCGTGAACCGGGGCGACCAGTTCATTCGGCTCGGTCGTGATGATGGCGACGCTGTCGATCGGCTCTGGGCCCTTCGACCAGCATTCCCACAGGCCAGCGAAGGCAAAGGGCGGGTCGTCGCGGAGGTGGAAGTAGTATGGCGTCCTGCCCTTCCCCGCGGCCTTCCACAGAGTTATGTGGACATTCACGGCGAACGGCGGTACACCGAGAGAGGAAGCCGGCATGAGGGTCTCAAAACAACGACGGGACGGCGAGCTCCATGTCGAGTTGCTCGACGACGACGGAACGGTGATCCCCGCCGTCGCCGCGTTCCTGCGCCACCTGCGCGCTCGCGGCTGCTCGCCCAATACCCTCCTGGCCTATGCGCATGACCTCAAGCGTCTCTTCCGGTTCTTGCGCTCCGCACAACTCCGGATCGAGGACTTCACGCCCGCCCGCGCCCTGGACCTACTCGCCTTCTTGCGCGAGGTTCCCGGCCGGGGGCCGAAGGGATTGGCCCGGCCCCTCGCCCCCACGACCATCAACCGGAACCTCGCCGCCGTCTCGACCTTCTACGACTACCTGATTGGCACCGAAGCCGTCACCGCCCAGGACAATCCCATCCAGAAGGTCTCCGACGAAGCCGCTGCACGCGTCTCGGCCCGATACACCCCCTTCCTGCGGTGTGCGCCCCCCTTCTACGGCCCGCGTGGAGGCCGAGTCGAGGGCGCATCGCTCGAGGTCCAGGAGCCCCCGCTCGCCGAGCGCGGCGAGCAAGTGGGCATGGGCCCTGTCCCAGACCCCCGCGGCGGTCCACTCGGCGAACCGTCGCCCGCGGGTGCTGCCCGAGCCGCAGCCCGACTCGGCCGGCGGCGACCGCCAACGCAGGCCCTCGCGCAGCACGAAGAGGATGCCGGCCAGGGCCTGCCGGTCCTCGACCCGGGGACGGCCCCCCTTGGGGGACGGCGGAGGGGGCGGCAGGTGCGGGGCGATCGCCCGCCAGAGCTCGTCGGTCACCAGGGCAGCCATGATCGGGTTCCTCCGGGTGGAACCCGTGAACCACCCCGGGCGTCCGGGGTTTTGAAACCACTTCTTAGCCGTAGGCTCCGACGCTGTAGTGGTCCCCGTGCCGTCGCTTCGGGCTGGCCTTCCGCCTGGCCCGCTGGGACGGCTGCACCTTGCTCTTCCTCGCCGCCCGCTTGCGGGAACGGAACTCGGCGTCCGCCTCGGCCGGGCTGAACAGGGGCGCCTCCAGCTCCGTGCGGACCCAGGGCCCGAGGAGTCCCTGCGCCTTCGGCCCGAGGTAGATGACCCGCTGCCGTCCGTGGTGCTCGGTCTTGTGGCGAGCAGGTCGGTAGACCCAGAGGCGGCCGGACGTGTCGAGGTCGGCCGTCCTCATCGAGACCACCTCGCCCGGCCTCATGCCCGTAAGCCGTTGGATCTCGATCATCGCCCGGACCTGGCGGGAGACGTGGGGCAGGACGGCCTCGACGTACGCCTCGGGGACGGGCCCGACGGGCTTCGTCTCCCTGGCCTCGGTCCTCCCGCGCCGGAGCCCCGGGACGGCCACGATAGCCTGGTAGACGGCCGGGGGGACCAGCTCCTCGGCCACCCCCCACTTGAACACCTGGACGACCTTCCCGACGTGGAAGTTGATCGTCGAGCGGCTCAGGCCCCGACGGAGCAGCTCCGCCCGGACGGAATTGAGCGCCTTCGGCCCGAAGTCGGCGACCGCCGTCCGCGCGTACAGGCTGCGGAGCAGCCGGAGGGCCACCTTGAACTTCTCCGTGGTCCCGGTGGGCGTCCCGTCCGCGTGCCGGTAGTGCACCTCGGCGTGGCGGAGGAACCGGACCAGCAGCTCGGCGACGGTGGGGCCGCCGGGCGGCCTCCCCCCTGCTCCGCCCGGGGCGACGCCCCGGGACGGCTCGGGGGCGGTCCCGGTCGAGAGCCACTCGGCGACGACGCGCCGGTATCGCTCGCGGCTCTCGTCGCTGTCGAACCTGCCGAGGTAGACATCCCGGCCGTCGATGCGGACGCGGGTCTGGCCCGTGGGCTTGTGGAGCCCGTAGGACGGGATGCGGGGTGATCGGGAGGGCATGGACGCGACTCGCCGAGGGGCCTCGGTGGTAGTGTTACCACCGTCGGACTGCCTTCGGGCCGCGCCGCCGACCACCGGGGGGTACACGCAAGACGTGTTCGGCTATGGACTTGGGCGAATGGGCGCACCAGGATTCGAACCTGGGACCTCACCCTTATCAGGGGTGCGCTCTGACCAACTGAGCTATGCGCCCGCATGGTGCGGGTTGTGATGGGACGATTCTAACCGGGCCTCGCCGGGAGTCAACCATCCAGCGTCCCCGAGTTCCTCCCGGGATCGCCCCTCTCCTAGGGTCTGTCTCACGAAGCGAGGAGGCGCTGGCAGCGGCGGATCATGGCCGGCTTGACCATCCCCATGAAGCTCACCGCCGGCTTCTCGTGACGGGTCCCGATCCGCCGGCTCTCCTTGAGCCAGTCGATGCACCGCTCCACCACGTTGCGTCGGCGATCGCTCGCCTCGTCGAAGCGCGGGCTCCGTCGCTGGTCCTTGCGGGTCGGGATCACCGCCTTGGTCCGGCGGCGTCGCAGGTGGCGGCGGGCTCGGGGGGAGCTGTGGCCCCTGCCCCCGGCCGGGGCCTTGGGGCGGCTCCTCGGCCGGCCCCGTCCGGCTCGGGGGATCCGCACGGCCTGGAGCACCGGCTCCCGGCGCTTCGACTCGGGGGCCTGCCCCGGCGAGATCGACGCGGCGCGGGGCGGGCCATCGCCATCGACGATCAGGTGGGGCTTGGTGCCGAAGCCGCCGCGGGACCGGCCCAGGGCATGGTCGCCCGGCTCCCCATCGACGCGCCGCCGGGCCCCGGCCGCCGAGCGGCTGGCCCGGATGCCGCTGCCGTCGACGCACCGCAGGTCGAAGTCCAGCCGCCGGAGCCGGTCCGGCCGGGCGTGGAGCCGGCGACGGACGCGGCCGAGTGGCCCGTCCTCGCTCCGGCGATTGAAGCGGCCGTAGGCCGACTTGCACTTGCCGTCGCGGCCGGGCGGCTCGCGTCGCCGGGCCCCGGTGCGGAGGATCCGACCGATGCCATCGAGGGTGGTGCGGTGGTCATCCCACTGGCCGCCGCGACGGCCGTTGGTCGGTAGCAGGTCCTCGATCCGGGCGTACTGCCCGTCGGTCAACTCGTAGGGGCGTCGGATCCGCACGGCGTCCTCCGCGAAAAGACCACCATGATGACACCTTGTGATTCGTCAGACGGACCCTAGGAGTCAGATCTCGACGGCCCTCCCCTGCCGCGGACCTGCCAGGACGGTACCGAAGTCGACGACGTCGAGTCCGGGGTGAGCCGGACGGCGAGGCGGATTTCCCTGATCGGGCGTCGACCTACCCTCGCATCGACCCGGCGGACCGGGCGACTCCGGTCGCCCGCAAGGCCTTCATCGCCGCGACCTTCCGCGTCACGAACCCGACCGCCGGCCCCCCGTCGGCAGATCAGGCCGAGGGAGGTCGGTGCCGGCAAGCCGGGGAGTGGTGGAGGATGCCGGGGCACTCGGGCGTCGAATCGCGGCCCGGTGCGGTTTGGGGGGCGGGTGTGGGCAACGGGGGGGCCGCATCCGGCCGGGGGAGGCGGGGGAGGCAAGCCCCGACCCGTCAAGAAATGAGTCGCCGTGCCCGTCGTTGCAATCGCCCTGACGAACAAGCCTCGACCATTGACACCGCCCCGGCGACCCGATACGATCGTTCATCCCGACTGCATTTCAAGGGCAGATAGCTCAGCTGGTAGAGCACAGGACTGAAAATCCTGGTGTCGGCGGTTCGATCCCGCCTCTGCCCACTAAGGACTTACGTCGATCGCCGGACCCGGATTGGTACAGAATAGGGTACAAAATCCACGGGCGAGGACGGTCCCCCCATCGGCCTGACCGTCCGCCCTACCAGCCCGGGCCTCCGCCGAAGACGCGGGTGGTGCCGGCCAGGGGTAGGCCGGTGATCATCGAGGCCTCCAGGGTCTGGGCGCGGAGATCCTCGGGTTCGAGGTGGTGGACGTCGCTCTTGCCGCAGGCGCGGGCGAGGATCTGGATCTCCGACGCCAAAGCGTGGAAGAAGTTGGCGACGCGGTCCGAGGCCGCCTCGACCTCCAGGCGGGCCATCAGGTCGGGGTCCTGGGTGGTGATGCCGACGGGGCAGCGGCCGGTGTGGCAGTGGTGGCACGCATACGGGGCGGCGCCGATGGCCTCGTAGTCGTCCACGTGGATCGGCTTGTTGCAGTTCAGGGCGATCAGCAGCGCCGTGCCGAGGTAGCAGGCGTCGGCCCCCAGGGCCAGGGCCTTGGCGCAGTCGGCGCCGTGGCGGAGGCCTCCGGCGACGACGAGCTGGACCTCGCCGAAGAGGCCGATGTCCTCCAGGGCGGCGCGGGCCTCGCATACGGCGGCCAGGGTCGGGATGCCGGTGTGCTCCTGGAGCAGCTCGGGGGAGGCCGCGGTGCCGCCCTCCATGCCGTCGACCACGACGACGTCGGCCCCGGCCTTCGCGGCCAGGCGGACGTCGTCGAAGACGCGGGAGGCCCCCATCTTGACGAAGATCGGCACCCGCCAGTCCGTCGCCTCGCGCAGTTCCTCGATCTTGATGACCATGTCATCGGGGCCGAGGAAGTCCGGGTGTCGGCAGGGGGAGCGCTGGTCGACCCCAGGGGGGAGGTCCCGGATCGCGGCGATCTCGTCGGAGACCTTGGATCCGAGCAGCAGGCCGCCGGTCCCGGGCTTGGCCCCCTGGCCGATCGTCAGCTCGATGGCGTCGGCCTGGCGGAGGTGTCGGATGTCGATCCCGTATCGGCTGGGCAGGACCTCGTAGACGAGGGCCCGGGACTCGGATCGCTCGACATCGAGCATGCCGCCGTCCCCGGTGGTGGTCGAGGTGCCGGCCTTGCGGGCGCCCCGGGCGAGGGCCGCCTTGGCGTTGCGGGAGAGGTCGCCGAAGCTCATCCCGGTGACCATCAGCGGGATGTCCAGCTCCAGCGGCCGGGACGCGAACCGGGTGCCCAGCACCGTTTTCGTGCTGCACTTCTCCCGGTAGCCTTCCAGCGGGATGCGCGTGAGGGTGCCGGGGATGAAGGTCAGGTCGTCGAAGGTGGCCCAGGTCCTCGGCCGGAGGATGCCGAAGCCGCGGATCCGGTATCGGGCCAGCTAGGCCTTGATCTGGATGTCCTCGATCACCCCCGGGTCGAAGGTGCCCGATCGCTGCGCCGGCGACCGGTCGGCCCCGGCGGAGCCGGCCGGGAGGGCTGAATGGCCGTCGGCGGGGTTCGGCTCGCGAGGCGATTCCATGGTCGGGGGTCTCGCAGGGTGCGGGCGATGAGGACGGGGCACATCCGGCTCAGAGCGCGTCTTTCCAGAATTCCAGGTCGGCCCGCTGGAAGTTCCAGAGCCTTCGGCCCGAGACGAGCTTGCGGAAGCCGGCCGGGGCGGGCACGGCCCAGCGATCGAGCCGCTCCCGGAGCATCGCCTCCTCGTCCGGGGCGATCTCCCCCTCCACCACGTCGGACCCCGGGGCGCCCACGACGCCGCCGACGTAGACGGTGCCGGCGTACATGCTGTCGGCGGCGTCGCCGCAGATGACGAGGATCCCCTTCTGCATCATGAAGCCGGCCATCGGCCCGGCGTCGCCGCCGATGATCAGCAGCCCGCCCTTCATGGCGATCCCGGCCCGGGTGGAGGGATCCCCCCGCACGACGACCGTCCCGGCCCGGATCGAGGCGGCCACCGCGTTGCCGGCGTCGCCGTCGATGACGACCGTGCCGTCCCTCATGCTCTCGGCCGCTCCCCAGCCGACGCCGCCGGCGACCTCGACCGTCGCGCCGTCGTTCAGGCCGGCCGCGTAGTAGCCCGCCGGCCCGTCGACCCGGAGGTGGACCCCCTCGGGCAGGGCGACGCCCAGGTTGTGCCTCGCGGCGGGGTTGAGCAGCCGCAATCGGGACTGCCCGCCGGCGATCGCCGAGCGGATGGCGCGGTTGATCTCCCGGACCGGGCGGCCGGCGCAATCGATCGTCAGCGATTCGTGACCGGCGATGCTCACGGCGCGTTCCCTCGGCGGCGGGCGGGGTCCGGGGTCAGGCCGGGATGGCGACGGGCAGGGGGTAGAAGGTCGCCCGGCCCGGGGGCGCCTCGACCGCGCGGAAGTCTCCGGGAAGGGCGCGACGGAGGGCGACCTCCTCGGTGGCGACCGCGACGAACTCCTCGGCCTCGGCCACCATCAGGGGCTTGAAGCCGAAGCGGTCGCGCACCACGCCCAGCCCCTCGGGAGAGGCGACGAGATAGCTGTAGGCGCCGTCCAGGTCCTCGAGCGAGTCGGCCATCGCCTCCGGCAGCGACCGGCCCTGCTCCAGGCGGTCTCGGAGGTAGACGCCGATCACCTCGGAGTCGTTGTTGGTGTAGAAGGTCGTCCCGAGCCGCTCGAAGCGGCGGCGGAGCCGGTGATAATTGGTGACGTGGCCGTTATGGGCCGTGGCGAGGTCGGGGACGCCGTGGGCCCAGAACGGCTGGGAGTGGCTCAGGTCGATCCTGCTCTCGGTCGACATCCGGGTATGGCCGATCGCCAGGGGGCCCCGCCAATCCGCCGGCCCGTAGGTCGCGCCGAGGCCGGCCGGCGAGCCGACCTGCTTGACCAGGTCGAGCGCCGAGCCCAGGCAGAGCACCTCCGGCCCTCCCCTCCGGCCGCCCAGCGCCCGCTCGACCTGCTCGGCGGTCACGCCGGGGGCGGCCCGGATGCAGGCGACGACGGTCTCGCCGTCGAGCCGGATCCGGCCGACCTCCCCGAGCCCGTCGAGGGCCTGGGCGACCGACCCGGCATCGACGCCGGAGATCCGGACGGTCCAGCCGGCCGGCCCCTCGGCGTCCCCTCGGAGGACGGCCAGGCCGGCGCTGTCGGGCCCCCGGCAGCCGAGGGCGTCGAGCATCGCCATCGTCACGAGGCCCGACGGGCAGTCGGCCCGGCCCAGCTTGTCCATGAAGCCGATGACCCCGCACATGCCCGGTCCTCGTGCCGATCCGGCGAGAACGCTCGCGGTCGGGACAAGTATAGTGACCGCGAGCCCGCTGTCGCCATCATGATCGGGTCGCCTCCGGTCGCCCTCTCCCCGCCGTCCTCGGAGGCCGTCGGCCGCGCCGGCCTCGCTCGACCCTGGGGAGATCCGATGAACACAACCGACCCTCGGCTGGCCGCGCTCCGGGATCGGCTGGACGCCGACCGAATCGACTACCTCCTGGTCCAGTTCGTGGACCTCCACGGCGCGGCCAAGGTGAAGCTCGTGCCGGCGTCGGGCCTGGTGCCCGCGTTCGAGTCGGGCGCCGGGTTCGCGGGCGGTGCGATCTGGGGCATGGGGCAGGGGCCGCATTCGCACGACCTGATGGCCCGGATCGACCTCGACAGCTACACCCCGCTGCCCTACGAGCCGGGCGTCGCCCGATTCGCCGCGGAGCTGTTCGTCGACGGCGAGCCCCACCCCTATTGCCCTCGCGTGAACCTCCGGCGGGTCCTGGACCGCGCCCGGGGCCTCGGCTTCTCCTTCAACGTCGGCATGGAGCCGGAGTTCTTCCTCGTCACCCGAGACGCCGACGGCTCGATCTCCGGCTGGGACCCGGATCGCGTCGACGACCTCCAAAAGCCCTGCTACGACTACAACGGGTTGTCCGGCGCCCTCGGCTTCCTCCGGGCCATGAACGACACGCTGCAGGCACTGGGATGGGGGGTCTACCAGTCCGACCACGAGGACGCCAACTCGCAGTTCGAGATCAACTTCCGGTACGCCGACGCCCTGGTCACGGCGGACCGCCTGACCTTCTTCCGGATGATGGCCGGCCAGGTCGCCCGGCGGTTCGACGCCGTCGCGACCTTCATGCCCAAGCCGTTCCCCGATCGCACCGGCTCGGGGGCCCACGTCCACTTCCACCTGGCCGACGCCGAGAGCGGGGCGAACCTCTTCGTCGACGAGGACGACCGCCGGGGCCTCGGCATCTCGGCCCTCGGCTACCACTTCCTGGGGGGCGTCCTGCGGCACGCGCCTGCGCTGTGCGCCGTCGCGTCGCCGACGGTCAATTGCTACAAGCGCCTGCAGGGGGGGGCCGCGACGCTCGGGTCCCGGTCGGGCTACACCTGGACCCCGGCCTTCGTCTCCTACGGCGACAACAACCGGACTCAGATGATCCGGACGCCCGAGCCGGGCCACTTCGAGGACCGGACCGTCTCGGCGTCGTGCAACCCCTACCTCGCGCTGGCCGCCTACCTCTCGGCGGGCCTCGACGGGGTCGCCAACGCGATCGACCCCGGCGAGCCGAATCGGGGCAACCTCTACGAGGCCGGCCCGGAGGAGATGGCAGCGCGAGGGATCGCCCGCCTGCCGCAGTCGCTCGACGAGGCGCTGGATGCGTTCGAGGCCGACCCGGTCGTCCGGGAGGCATTGGGCCCGATCGCCGACGAGTTCCTCCGACTGAAGCGGGACGAGTGGCGGGACTATCACGCCCAGGTCGATCGCTGGGAGATCCGGCGCTACCTGACGGCCCTCTGAGGGCGAGCGCGTCGGAGTCTTCGGGAGTCGCACAGGTGCTCGGATCCTCATGTCGGGCCCCCCTCCGCCCGGGCGCCCGATCCCGGATGTCTCGCCCATAGACCATCGCCACGCCCGCAACGTCATCCTCGGCGCCGGCGCCATGGGCGCCGCTGCGGCCTACCACCTCGCCCGCCGGGGAGAGCCCGTGCTGCTGGTCGAGCAGTTTGAGGCGGGGCACGACCGGGGCAGCTCTCACGGCGCCGCCCGGATCATCCGCCATTCCTACGCGGACGTGCTCTACTCCCGGCTGATGCCCGAGGCGTTCGCCGCCTGGAGGCGGCTCGAAGCCGAGGCGGGCGAGTTGCTCTATGTGAAGATCGGCGGCCTGAGCCTCTGCCCGCCGGGGGTCGACTACGTCGCCCGGGTCGCCTCGAGCCTGGAGGAGGTCGGGGTACCCCACCGCCGCCTCCGCGGCGCGGAGGTGCGCCGGGCCTACCCGTCGTTCGCCGTCCCGGACGAGTTCGACGCGGTCTTCGAGCCCGACGCCGGCCTGATCTCCGCATCGAGGGCGATCGCCGCCCAGATCGAGCTGGCCCGACGCCTCGGCGCCGGGACGACCGAGGTGCTGGAGCGGTGCCCGATCCGCCGGATCGACCTCGACGGCGAGCGGCCGGCCCTCCTGGCCGACCGCCTCCGCATCACCGCCGACCGGCTGATCGTGGCGGCCGGCCCCTGGGCGGGCCGCCTCCTGCCCGGGCTGGCCGACCGGCTCCGGCCGACCCGCCAGCAGGTCCTCTACCTGGGGCCGGACCCGATCGGGCCGTTCGCGATCGGCCGGCTGCCCGCCTTCATCTGCAAGGGAGCGTCGCCGTCCGAGGCGTTCTACGGGATGCCGGACTTCCTGGGCACCGGCGTCAAGGTCGCCCGCCACTCGGGGCCGGACTGCGACCCCGACGCCGTCGACCGCGCCGTCGACGCCTCCTATGTCGACCTCGTCCGCGACTTCCTGCGGGGCGTCCTCCCGTCATTGGCCGATGCCCCGCTCCTGCGGTCCGAGGTCTGCCTCTACACCGAGGCCCCCGACGCCCACTTCCTCCTCGGCCCGCTCCCCGGCCGTCCCGGGGTGATCGTCGCCAGCCCGTGCAGCGGCCACGGATTCAAGTTCTCGTGCCTGATCGGCCGCATCCTGGCCGACCTCGCGCTCGACGACATCCCCGGGATCGACATCGACCTCTGGCGGCCGGGGGGCCACCGGGGCGACGCGATCGGCCCGACCGGCGGCCACGATCGTTGAGGCGACCTCGCCCCGCGTCGGGCCGCCCGTCGGGGCGGCGATCCGCCGTGATCGCCGACAAATCGGGCCACGAGCGCCCGAATTGTCGCTCCAAGATCACCGAGGACATCCGCATGTCCTCCGCGTCGTCCCGGATGCCTCCCCCCGCCTCGACGAGGCCCGAGGGGGTTCGCCTCGACGCGGGGCCGCCGGCATCCGTCGGAATAATCGGCCGGACCATGCGGTCACCCGTTGCGTCGGATTGGGGCCGCGATAAGGTGAAGATGCGGTGTGGTTGGCCGCCAAATCGACCATGCGGCCGAGGTGTCGGTGAGAGGACGGTCGGCGGAGCCCCGGGTGTCTCGGGCCGGCCCCCGTCCGTAGAGAGGCGTCGATTCCATCCCCGCTCCCTCGGGAGGGCTCCCATGCGTCTCCGTGGTGATCGTCCCGGCTTCACGCTGATCGAGCTGCTGGTGGTCATCGCCATCATCGGCGTGCTCATCGCCCTGCTCCTCCCCGCGGTCCAATCGGCCCGAGAGGCGGCGCGTCGCGCCCAGTGCACCAATAACCTCAAGCAGATCGCCCTGGCCTGCCACAACTACCACGACGCGGTCGGGGCCTTCCCGCCCGGCGGGATCAGCGACCCGGGCTGGAACGGGACCTGGTGGAACTGGCTGTCGTTCATCCTGCCGGGGATGGAGATGAACCCGGTCTACAACTCGATCAACTTCTCCCTGCCGAACATCAATCAGCTCAACGCCAATGCACTCCAGGATCCCCAGGTGACCGCCTACCGGACCGTCGTGCGCTCGTACCTCTGCCCCTCCGACGACGTGGGCGAAGGCCTGGTCGAGAACCTGTCCTGGCTGACCGCGGGGAGCAATTGGAGCCTGCTGGGGACGCCGTACACCGGCGCCGCAACCTGCTACGTCGGGAACTGGGGGGACCAGAAGACCGGCAACCTGACCTTCGACCTCTTCTCGGGGGAGAGCCCACCCGGCACCGGCCCGAACTGGGGCTGCAACGGCCGTCTCCGGGGGATCTTCGGCGACTGCAGCGACGGCAAGTCCATCAAGATCTCCGACGTCCGGGACGGCACGAGCAATACCCTGCTCGCCGGAGAGTGCTCGCCAAACATGAACGGCGCGCTGCTCTGGTCCAACGGCAATGCGACGATGGCCTCGACCGTCGTGCCCATCAACTGGAGGACCGAGCTGAAGGACGGGATGGTCGACCCGACCGACGGCACAACCTGCGACCTCGGCCAGCTGAACAACTTCACCGGCGCCCAGCACTGCTGGCGGAACCAGACCGTGGTCTACGCCTTCAAGAGCTACCACCCCGGCGGCGCGAACTTCGCCTTCTGCGACGGCTCGGTCCGGTTCCTTAAGCAGATGATCAGCTCTCGCGTCTACAACGCGCTGGGCTCCAAGGCCGGCGGTGAGGTCGTCTCGGCCGACCAGTTCTGATCCCATCGCCCCGAGGCCGGGCGGCAACGCCCCGCCCCGACCAGGATACGGCACCCGATGAACCGAACACGCCGAACTGGCCGCCCGACCGCGGTGGCGGCCCTGCTCCTGCTGCTGCCGGCCTGCTCCCCGGGCAATGGCCTGACCATGGGACGTGTCCGCGGGACGGTGACCTTCAAGGGCGAGCCGATCACCAACGGCACGGTCTTCTTCATGCCCGACGAGGCGCAGGGGACCGTCGGCCCGCCCGCCGTCGGGGCCATCACGGCCGACGGCTCGTTCGTCATGTCGACCGAGTCGGCCGGCGACGGCGCCATCGTCGGCCATCACCTCGTCGGCCTCGCCGGCCTGGAGGAGGAGCCGATCTCCGACCGGCCGGCGCCCAAGCCGCAGGACGACCCCGCCGGCTTCATGAGGGCCAAGGCCGGCGCCGCGGCCCAGGCGAGCCGGTCGTCGGGCCCTGCGGCGGAGACCTTCACCGACAAGGGCGGCAAGACGTACCGCTCGCTCATCCCGATGAAGTTGAGCAACCCGACCGAGTCCGGCCTCGCGGTCGAGGTGGAGCGGGGCTCGAACACCTTCAATTTCGTCATCGACGAGTCCGGCACGGTCCGCGTCAACCCCTGAGCCGAGGCATCCCCCGGGCATCGGGGGCGCACGGGCGTCGGGCGGCATCCCGGGCGGGCGGCAAGGGCCGGTGGGGCACCGACCTCGGTCCCGGCCCGGGACCGGCCCGGGGGCCGACGCGCCCGGGCATCCGAGCGTCGCCGAGTCTCGTGGGGAGGTCGAAGCGACCGGTCGATGGGGGCGTCCCATCGACCCCACGGCGGACCGGCTCGCCGCCCGGATGCGATGGCCCTCAACGGGTGGAGCCCTCCCGAGGTTTTCCCGACCGGGGCGGGAGGATCGTCAAGCCCCGGACGCCCAGGTCGATCCGGTAGAGGGCGCCCGGTTCCCCGCCGGTCACGAAGAGCTGGTCCATGTCCGGCCCGGCGAAGGCGACGTTGGAGGTCGTCAGGTTGCCGCCGGGATATCGGCGGATGACCTCGCCCGAGGGGCTGATGACCTGGACCTGCCCCATGCCGTAGTGGGCGACGTAGAGGTTGCCGAGGGTGTCGAGCGCCAGGCCGTCGGGCTGGTTGTCGGACTGGCCCGGCACCTTCTCGGGCAGCTCGACGAACACCCGGCCCTCGCCCAGCCTCCCGGGGCCGAGCACGGGGTAGGCCATGATCCGGTTGCGGAAGCTCTCGCCGACGAGCAGCTCATTGCCGTCGGGCCGCAGGACGATCCCGTTCGGGTAGCCGAGGCCGGTGGCGATGACCCGGGCCCGGCCGTCGGCATCCACGTAGTGGACCTTCCCCTCATAGTTGTTCGGGTCCCAGGCCCCCGGGTCGGTCAGGTAGAAGCCGCCGTTGGGCGGATCGAGGGTCAGGTCGTTGGGCGCCTCGAGGGGCTGGCCGTCCGACTCGCCGGCCGCGGTCCCGAGCTCCCGGCCCCCGGCGTCGAGTCGGAGCACGACGTGGCGGCCCGGGTCGCAGACGAGGTGCGTCCCGTCGGCGAGGATCTTGTGGCCGTTCGGCTCGCCCGTCTCGGCCCAGGTCGACACCTCGGAGCCGTCCGGGGTCGTCTTGGTGATGACCCGGCCGTGAGAGAAGTAGAGATTGCCCTCGTGGTCGACGACGACCCCCTCGGAATAGTCCCCCGTGCGGACGACCTCCACCGCTTCGACGGCGTCGGAGGGGGGGAGGTCGTCGGCCGGGGCCGAGACGGCGGCCAGGGCGAGGGCAGCGACAGCGAGCAGGGCGATCCGCATCGTCGGGATCCTCCGGAGAGAGGAGCGGGGGGCAATCGTCGGCAGCGACGAGCTTCGGGGGAGAGTCTATGCGTCGATCCGATCAATCGCCACGAAAAAGGGCGCAGGGCCCGGGGCGGCGAGGGACGACGGCCGAGACATCGGGCCGACGCCGAGGCGAGGCCACGCTTGAGGCGGCCGCCGGGCCCTCATACGATGGCCCGATCCCCGAGGCGATCGACCGTCGGGGCCCACCGATCGGCGGATCTCGAGGGGAGGGCCGGCGTCCCATGCAGCCAGGGGAACTCGATGCGAGGCCCGATCCGCCCACGTCGGTCCGGTGGCGGATCGTCGGCCTGCTGATGCTGATGAGCTTCGTCAATTACTTCAACCGGATCAGCATGCCGGTCGCGGGCGACCGGATCATGCGCGAGTACCCGATCGACGAGGTCCGGATGGGCCTCGTCTACTCGGCGCTGCTGGTCGCCTACACGGCGTTCATGGTGCCCGGTGGCTGGTTCAGCGACCGCGTCGGCGGCCGGGTGGCGCTGGCGACCGTCGGGCTCGGCACGGCCGCCTTCTGCGTGCTGAGCGGCCTGGCGGGCCACCCGGCGCTGGCCGTCGGGATGGTCTGGCCGACGCTGCTGGTCGTCCGGGCGTTCATGGGGATGTTCACCTCGCCGCTCTATCCCGCGGCCGGCCGGGTCGTCACCCGGTGGATCCCCTTCCGGGGCCGGGCCCTCGCCAACGCGCTGGTGATGACGGCCGCGATGCTGGGAATTGCGCTGGCCCACCCACTCTTCGCCCGGCTCATGGACGCCGTCGGCTGGCGGCAGGCGTTCGCGGTCAGCGGGCTCGGGACCGCGCTGCTGGCGGCCCTCTGGATCTGGTACGGGCGGGACGACCCCGGCCGGCACCCGTCGGTCAACCGGGCGGAGCGTCGGCTGATCGGCGGGGGCGGGCCCGGGGGGCCGGTCGGGCCGTCGGCGGGGCGGCTGGCGGACCCCTCGCCGGCGGCGGTCGCGTCGGCCTCCGCGCCGGCCGACGGCTGGCCGGCCCTCTCCAGGAACCGGAGCCTCTGGCTGCTGACGGCCTGCTACGCCGCGATCGGCTACTCCGAGTATCTGGTCTTCTACTGGTCGGGGCACTACTTCGAGCAGGTGCTCCAGCTCGGCGAGCGCACGAGCCGGATCGCGGCGATGCTCCCGCCGCTGGCGATGGGCGTCGGCCTGCCGCTGGGCGGATGGGTCGCCGACCGGCTGATGGGCCCGCTCGGGTACCGATGGGCGCGGGCCTCGGTGGCGATGGGGGGGATGGTCGGCTGCGGGCTCCTGCTCTGCGCCGGAACGCTGACGGCGTCGCCGGCGGCGATCGTGGCCTCGTTCGCGCTGGCGCTGGGGGCGATCGGCATCTGCGAGGGCGCCTCGTGGGCGACGGCGATCGACCTCGGCGGCTCCAGGGCGGCGACCTCGGCGGCGATCGTCAACACGGGCGGCAACGTCGGCGGCTTCCTCTCGCCGGTCGTCACGCCCTGGATCGGGGCCCTGCTGACCCCCGACCTCGGCCGGGAGCTCGGCTGGGCCTGGGGGCTGAGGATCGGCGGCCTCGTCTGCCTGGCGGGCGCCTGCCTCTGGCCCTGGATCGACGCCGGCGAGCGCGGCCGCAACCGTCCCCGAGGCGACGGCGCCCCCGCCGGGCCCCCGCCGACCGGCGGCGATCGCCCGGTCGAGCCTTGCGTCCGGGCGGAGCCGCAGCAACAATCGAACTGCACTTCCTGATTCCGTCGTGCGGTTGGGCCGGTTCGCCGCCGGGCGCCCCGAGGTCGGTGCCCCATCGCCGCCCGCGACCCCGGTCCCTCTCCCTCTCCCCGGAGTAGCCAGCCATGCGCCGTCGCGGATTCACGCTGATCGAGCTGCTGGTGGTGATCGCCATCATCGGCGTCCTGATCGCCCTGCTGCTGCCGGCGGTGCAGAGCGCCCGGGAGGCCGCCCGCCGCGCCCAGTGCACCAACAACCTCAAGCAGATCGCCCTGGCGACCCACAACTACCACGACGCCGTCGGCAGCTTCCCGCCCGGCGGCATCAACGACCCGAGCTACGTCGGCACCTGGTGGAACTGGGCCGCCTTCGCCCTGCCCCACATGGAGCAGGCGTCGGTCTACAACGCCATCAACTTCAGCCTGCCCACCTACAACGTCGCCAACCGGACGACCGTGTATCAGAGCCTGATCGACGGCTTCCTCTGCCCGACCGACGAGTCGAAGCGGCTCTTCACCGACTTCTACTGGGTCAACCCGGAGAACTACGGCGACTTCCCCGTCACCGGCGCCCCGACCAACTACACGGCCAGCCTCGGCGACACCCGGGTCGACAGCCCCTTCGACTACCTCTCGGGCGACCCCAGCCCGGGCAGCTGGGGGTGCAACCGTCGGTTCCGGGGCCTCTTCGGGGAGTGCAGCCGGGGGGCCGTCATCAAGATCGCCGACGTCCGCGACGGCACCTCGAACACCCTGCTCGTCGGCGAGAACTCGCCGAACCTCAACGGTCAGCTCGCCTGGGCCAACGGCGACGGCACCTATGCGACCACCGTCATCCCCCTGAACTGGATGACCAGCTACCGCGACGGCCAAGTCGAGCCCAACGGCGACGCCTGCGACATCAACGCACTCTTCGACGCCAACCGGAGCGTACGCTGCTGGCGCAATCAGGTTTACATCTACGCCTTCAAGAGCTTCCACCCCGGCGGGGCCAACTTCGCCCTGGCCGACGGCTCCGTCCGCTTCGTGAAGCAGACGATCAGTCCCCGGATCTACAACGCCCTAGGCAGCCGGGCCGGTGGCGAGATCATCTCGGCCGACGCCCTCTGAGCGCAACCCGCCGCCCGCCCGACCGCAGGCGGGCCCGACGGCCCCCCCCGCGTCGGGGCCTCCACCCCATCGAGGACCCTTCCCATGGATCGACGAGGATGGTTGATCGCCGTCCTGCTCGCCCTGTCGGCGGCCGGTTGCGGGCCCGGCCACGGCATGCAGCTGGGCCGGGTGAAGGGCACGGTGACCTATCGGGGCGAGCCCGTCCGCTACGGCTTCATCACCTTCCAGCCCGACGACACCAGGGGGACCGTCGGCCCGCCGGCGATGAGCACCATCTCCGGGTCCGGGGCCTACGCCCTGACCACGCAGGACCCCGACGACGGCACCGTCGTCGGCTCCCACCGGGTCGCGATCATCCCCCTCGACCCCAACCCGGTCGACGCCGTCGAGGCGATCGACCCCAAGGCGGACCCCAAGGCCTTCATGGCCACCAAGGGCCAGCCGAGGCGCCCCCCGGCGGCGAGCAAGGACGGGCCGACCTTCACCAGCCGAGACGGCAAGGTCTACCGCGTCCTCGGCCCCGAGTCGCTGGGGAACCCCAACACCTCGGGCATCGCGGTCGAGGTCGGGCGCGGCTCCAACCGCCTCGACTTCGCGATCCAGGAGGACGGCCGGGTCGTCGTCGGGGACTGAGGCCGGCTCAGGAGACCAGCGACTCGACCACCCGGCCGTGGACGTCGGTCAGGCGGAAGTCTCGGCCGGCGTAGCGGTAGGTGAACCGCTCGTGGTCGAAGCCCAGCAGCCGGAGGATCGTGGCGTGCAGGTCATGCACGTGGACGCGGTCCTCGACGGCCTGGAAGCCGAACTCGTCGGTGGCGCCGTGGACGTGCCCCCCCTTCACGCCGCCGCCGGCCATCCAGAGGCTGAAGCCGTAGGGATTGTGGTCGCGGCCGTTGGCCTTGGCCTCCTGGCCTTCCATCAGCTCGACCACCGGCGTGCGGCCGAACTCCCCGCCGCAGATCACCAGCGTCTCCCCGAGCAGGCCGGTGCGCTTCAGGTCGGTGAGCAGGGCGGCGATCCCCCGGTCGCACTGGGCGGCGAGCGTCCGGTGGTTGGTGATGTCGCCGTGGTCGTCCCAGGGCTGGCCGGCGCCGTGCCAGAGCTGGACGAACCGGACGCCGCGCTCGACCAGCCGCCGGGCGACCAGCAATTGCCGGGCGTGCACCCCAGGGCCGTAGAGGTCGAGCACGGACCTCGGCTCTCCCCGGACGTCGAACGCCTCGGCCGCCTCCATCTGCATCCGGTAGGCCAGCTCGAACGACTGGATCCGGGCCTCCAGGGCGGCGTCGTGCTCGCGGCGGCTCGCGTGCTCCTCGTTGATCGTCCGGAGCAGGTCGAGCTGCCGGCGCTGGCCGTCGAGCGGCGTGTAGCGGCTCCGGATGTCCTCGATCAGGCGGTCGATGTCGGTGTGCTTCGAGTCGATGTAGGTCCCCTGGTAGACGCCCGGCAGGAACGCCGACTGCCAGTTCTCCGTCTCCTTGATCGGGTAGCCGCCGGGGCACATCGCGACGAAGCCGGGCAGGTTCTGGTTCTCGGTCCCGAGGCCGTAGGTGACCCAGGCCCCCATGCTCGGCCGGATCATCAGGTTGTCGCCGCAGTTCATGAGCATGAGCGACGGCTCGTGATTCGGCACGTCGGCGTACATCGATCGGACGACGCAGAGGTCGTCGGCGTGCTCGGCGACGTTGGCGAATATCTCGCTGATCTCCAGGCCGCTCTCGCCGCGGCGCCGGAACTTGAAGGGCGACGGAAGGGCCGAGCCGGTCTTGCGCTCGGTGCGCAGGTTGCCCGAGGGGAGCGACTTGCCCGCGTACCTCGACAGGGCGGGCTTGGGGTCGAACGTGTCGACGTGCGACGGGCCGCCGTTGAGGAAGATGTGGATGACGTGCTTCGCCGTCGCCGGCAGCGGCGGCCGCCTCGGGGCCAGCGGGTCGGTCGCCCCGTCGGCCCGGGCGGGGGCGAGCAGCCCCTCGTCGCCAAGCAGCGCGGTGAGGCCGAGGGCCCCGAAGCCCATGCCGCAGCGGCGGATCGCCTCGCGGCGGCTCGGGCGGAGGCCGGCCGGCCGGCGGTCGATGGTCATCGTCGGTCCCCCTCGTTCAATCGATGAAGACGAACTCATTGGAGAGCAGGAGCACCTGTGCGTAGTGCTCCCAGGCCGAGAGCGGCTCGGGCGCCGGCCCCTCGAAGCCCTCGGCGGCGTCCCAGGTGGCCCCGGCCGCCGTCTCCTCGGCCGGTCGGATCCGGGGGGCCCAGGAGAACGGGGCCGTGCCGGGCCCTTCCCTCCAGGCGACGACGAAGTCGATCGCATCTCCCGGCCCGACCTCGACCCGATCGACCTCAGCCTCGACCTCCGCCTCGCCGCCGCCGACCTCCCAGCGGCCGAGCACGCCCGATCGGGAGGAGACGACCGCGGCGATCACCCCCGGGCCGTCTCCCGATTCGTGGCGGATCGTCCCCGAGACGGAGACGACGCCCGCCTCCGGCGCGACCCAGCGTCGGACGGCGGCCCGGCGTGCGTCGGGCCCCGGGAACCCGCCCTCGCGGGTCAGCATCGGCCGGTCGGCGTCGGGGCCGGGCTGCCAGGCGTCCCCGGCCCAGTGCCCCATCGGCTCGAAGCCCGAGAGGCGCCCGGCCGCCTCGTCGAGATGGGCCGAGCCGTATTGCCACGCGGAACGGGGCACGATCTCGATGGCCGTCGGGTCGGGGCCGGGGCGGGCCAGGAACCGGAGGCCGGCCTCCAGCTCGGTCCGCGACGGGGCCCGCTGGAGCGCGAGCCGATAGAGGGCCCGGATCCGGTCGTCGGGCCGCCCGATCCCGCAGACCTCGGGCCGGGCGGCCAGGGCCCGGGCCTGCTCGACGACGAACGGGCTGTTCATCAGGAAGAGGGCCTGCTGCGGGATCGTCGTCTCGTGCCGCTGCGGGGTGTGCTGGTCGGGGCTGGCGAGGTTGAAGCTGCGGAAGACCCCCGGTAGATCCTGGCGGTCGACGAACCCATAGACCGACCGCCGAGGCGTGAAGGGGGCGGTGGTCAGCGAGACGGGGCGTCCCCCGACCTTCGGGTCCAGCCGGCCGGCGGCGGCGAGCAGCGCATCCCGCATCGGCTCCCATTCGATCCGGCGGCGGTTCGCCCGCCAGAGCAGGCGGTTCTCCGGGTCGACCGCCCGCGCCTCGGGATTGTCGGCCGACGACTGGCGATAGGTGCGGGAGCGGAGGATCCGGCGGTGCATCGCCTTGATCGACCAGCCGTCCTCGACGAACGCCAGGGCGAGGTGGTCGAGCAGCTCGGGGTGGGTCGGCGGCTCGCCCCGGGTGCCGAAGTCGCTCGGGGTGCGCACCAGCCCCTCACCGAAGTGGTGCATCCAGATGCGATTGACCATCACGCGGGCCGTCAACGGGTTCGCCGGGCTGGCGATGCAGTCGGCCAGCTCGAGCCGCCCGCTGCCGGTCGAGAACGGCCTGCGGTCCTCCCCAGAGATCACCCGGAGGAACCGCCGGGGCACCTCGTCCCCTCTGGTCTTGGGATTGCCCCTCAGGAAGATCCGGGGATTGGGCCGGTCGGCTGTATCCTCCAGGACCAGCGCGTGCGGGGCCGGCGACTCGGCCGAGAGGTGCCAGCGGTCGATCTCCATCTGGAGCTTGCCGAGTTCAACCCGGGTCTTCTCGTCGAAGTAGAATTCGAGCTGGTTGTAGTGGACCGGCGGCACGGCGGTCGGCGTGTCGTCCGCGTAGAGGATCCGGCGGATCGCCTCGCGGCCCGGGTCGGCCAGGCCCGAGGGGGCCCCAGCCCCGGAGCAATCGGCCCGGGCTAGGGCGTCTCGCCATTCGGAGTCGACCCCGGCGAACATCGCCCCGTAGCGGCGGGCGACCTCCGCCATCGAGGCGGGCGGCGGGCCGTCGAAGAGGCGGGCCACCTGGGGGTTGATCGGGTGCTCGGGGTCGCCGCCGGCGGCGAAGAACCGGGCCAGGTCGGGGGCCTCGTCCGGGAACCGGGCCGGGGAGAGGGCCTCGAACGCGTGCCAGGGGCCGAAGATCGGCCGGAACTGGGTCTCGTCTCGGATCCTCAGCAGGTACGCCCGCCAGCGGTGGACGATCAGGGGGTTCAATTCCCCCTCGGCGAGGATGACGTAGTGCTCCTCGCTCGGGTAGCGCTGGGCGTCGGGGACCGCCTCCAGGTACTCGGCCACCTGCGAGCGGAGCCGATCCGAGAGCGCGTGCCGCGCCTCGTCCATCGCCCGGGAGAAGGCCTCCTTCCGCTCCCGGAGCCCCTCCTCGTAGGCGAGGGTCGCCTCCGAATCGCCCCGGTCGTCGGCCAGCCGGACGGTCCGCTCGGTCGTCGCGGCGAGGACGCCGTAGAGGGAGTAATAGTCGGCCGTCGGGATCGGGTCGTATTTATGATCGTGGCAGCGGGCGCAGGCGACGGTCAGGGCCTGCGTCCCCCGGAAGAGCACGTCGAGCCGGTCGTCGATGATGTCGTGCGCGTTGCCGAGGAATCGCCGCCCGAGGGTCAGGAAGCCGAGGGCCGCCAGCGACGTGCGATCCCCACCGTCGCCGGGCAGGCAGTCGGCCGCGACCTGCTCGCGGAGGAAGCGGTCGTACGGCAGGTCGGCGTTGAAGGTGTCGATGACGTAGTCGCGGTAGGTGTAGGAGAACGGGAACCGGGGCTCCTCCCGGTCGGTGTAGACGTAGCCCTTCGTGTCGGCGTAGCGGGCGACGTCGAGCCAGTGGCGGCCCCAGCGCTCGCCGTATCGTGGGGAGGCGAGCAGGCGGTCGACCAGCCGCTCGAAGGCGTCGGGCCGGGGGTCGTCCGCGAACGCGTCGACCTCCTCGGGGGTCGGCGGCAGGCCGAGCAGGTCGAACGTCGCGCGACGGATGAGGGCCCGCCGGTCGGCCTCGGGGTTCGGGTGGAGTCCCCGGGCTTCGAGCCCGGCGAGGACGAAGCGGTCGATCGGGGTCGCCGGCCAGGCAGTGTCGTCGACCTCGGGGATCGCCGGCATCCGGGGCGGCTGGAAGGCCCAATGGTCCCCGCTGTCCTCCGGGGGCGGGGCTGCCTTCGCTTCGTCCGCCGGGCCCGAGGCCTCGGGCCACGGGGCGCCGAGCCGGACCCACTCGACCAAGTCGGCGACGACCGAGTCGTCGAGCTTCCCATCGGGGGGCATCTGCACGACGTCGTCGTAGCGGATCGCCCAGACGAGCGGGCTGGCCTCCGGGTCGCCGGGCTCGACGACCGGGCCGGAATCGCCACCCCGCCGGATGGCCGAGGCGGAGTCGAGCCTCAGGTCGGCCTTCTGGTCCTCCGGCCCGTGGCACCCGAGGCACCGCTCGACGAGGACCGGTCGGACCCTCGCCTCGAAGAACTCGATCGCCTGCCGGTCCGTCGCGTCCGCCACGGGCATCGGCACGAGCCCCGCCCCCAGCCCGAGGGCCGGCGCCGCCAGCACCGCGATGAGGAAGGCCGAATGATGCATGAGTTCAACCCCGGTCGTGGCTGAGAGCCGACGGGCCTCGGCGGGCGGCGACCCGCCGATCCCCGGCCGTCGCGCATCCCTCTCCCCGCCACCGATCAATTATCGCGAGCCCGGGCCCCCATGAACAGACGCTGTTTTCATCGCCCCCCTCGGACTCGGGCGGACCGGGGGCCTCCCGGCCGGCCCGCCGGCTTGCGGACTTCGAGGACGGCGGGCACAATCTGCCGCAGCACCCCGGCCCCTTCGCCGCGATCGGCCTGTCGGCCGTCGACCGGCGTTCGGCCCGGGGCGTCCGAGGGCTGGCCCGATGACGAGCGACCTGAAGATCACCGACGTCGAGGCGATCTACCTGCGGCTCCCCGAGGTCGGGGCCCGCTGCGACAGCGGCCAGGACGCCCTCATCGTCAAGGTGACGACCGACTCGGGGATCGTCGGCTACGGCGAGGTCGACTCGAACCCGATGGCCGCCAAGGGCGCCATCGAGGGCCCCTTCTCGCACACGGCGACGACCGGCCTGGGCCGGCTCCTCATCGGCGAGGACCCGTTCCGCACCGAGTACCTCTGGCACAAGATGTACCGGGCCAACATCTACGGCGGCCGTTCCGGGATCGCCGTCCACGCGATGAGCGGCATCGACCTCGCCCTCTGGGACATCAAGGGGAAGGCGATGGAGATGCCGGTCTGGCGGCTGCTGGGCGGCGGGTTCGCGACCTCGTTGCGCCCTTACGCGAGCAACCTCTTCGGCGCGACGCCGGCCGAGACCCGCGACCGGGCCCGACGCCTGGTCGACCAGGGATTCACCGCCGTGAAGTTCGGCTGGGATCCGATGGGCCGGGACGAGGAGACGGACATCGCCCTCGTCCGAGAGGCCCGCGCCGGGCTTGGAGACGGCCCCGACCTCATGATCGACGCCGGCCTCTGCTACGACGCCAAGACCGCCATCCAGCGCGCCCGGTCGTTCGACGAATTCCGCCTGCTCTGGTTCGAGGAGCCGCTCTCCCCCGACGACTACGCCGGCTACGCGAAGCTCTCCGCCGCCTCGCCGCTGCGGATCGCCGCCGGGGAGGAGGAGAGCGACCGCCGGAGCTTCCTCCAGCTGATGGACGTCGGCCGGATCGACGTGGTGCAGATCGACCTGACCCGCTGCGGCGGCTTCACCGAGGCCATGAAGATCGCCTCGCTGGCGGCCGACCGCGGCCTGCCGGTGGTCAACCACGGCTTCACGACGTACCTGAACGTCGCCGCGGCGCTGCACCTCCTGGCCAGCATCCCCAATACCCTGGGTCTCCTGGAATTCGTCGTCGAGGAGCAGACCACGCTCCGGCATCAGATCAGCGAGCCGATCCGCTCCGTCGACGGTCGGGTCGCCGTCCCCGACGCCCCCGGGCTCGGGCTGGGACTGCTCGAGGATGGGATCACGAGGTACCGTGTGGCCTGACACGAGGGACGCTGGGAACCGCTAGGTCGTGTGGCCAACGCCTCGACCGCCTTCTCCGAGCCGTCGAGTCGTCGCCGCGATCCAATCGGAAAATCCTGGTGTCGCCGGTTCGATCCCGGCTCTGCCCACTAAGGACTTACGTCGATCGCCGGAACCGGATTGGTACAGAATAGGGTACACAATCCCCCGGCGAGGACGACATCATGGCTGGCCGTGATCCCGAACCCTGATATCGCAAGGACCGCGACGCCTGGTATGTGACGATTCGGGGCAAGCGCCACCGACTGGCGTCGGGGGCCGAGGGCAGCGACAAGGCGAAGAACGAGTTCCACCGGCTCATGGCGGCCGAGGGGCTCGCGCCGGCCGAGTCCAACCGCCGCGGCCTGAAGGTCTGCGACGTCTTCAACCTCTTCCTGGCGGAGACCGACCGGCGGGTCGGGCGTGGCGAGCGCTCCCGACACACGCTGGATGGCTACGTTCGCTTCCTCAAGTCGGCGGCCAAGGAGTTCGGCCAGCTCGACGTCGCTGACCTGAAGCCCTTCCACGTCTCCCGCTGGGTCGACGCAACGGACCGAGACTGGGGGCCGACGACGCGGTTCAACGCAATCACGGCGGTCAAGGCGGCCCTCTCCTGGGCCAGCGAGGCCGGTCGGATCGGCGCCGATCCCCTGGCCAAGCTGAAACGGCCCAAGCCGAAGCGCCGCGAGGCGATCCCCAGCGACGACCAGGTCCGCGCGATGCTCGGGGCGATTCGGGACCGCGCGTTCAGGGATCTGGTGGAGCTGATCCACGACACCGGCGCCCGACCAGGGGAGCTGATCCGCGCCGAGGCCGCCGACGTCGTCGAGCAGGGAGTCCCCGTGGCGATCGCCCTGCTGCATCACAAGACCGCCGCCAAGACGGATCGACCCCGGAAGATCTATCTGAACGACCGTGCCGCCGCGATCGTCGCCCGGCTGATGGAGGAGCATCCGGCCGGCCCGCTGCTGCTCAACATGCGGGGCAACCCCTGGACGCGCAACGCCATGGCCTGCCGGTTCGCCCGCCTCCGCGAGAAGCTCGGCGGCGGGCCGGAGTTCACGGCCTATGCGCTGCGCCACAAGTGGGTGACCGACCACCTCTCCGGGGGCACGCCGCTGGCGACCGTGAGCGAGCTGGCCGGCCATGCCGACACGACGATGGTCTCCCGGGTCTACTCGAAGCTCTCCGAACGATCGTCGCATTTGCAGGACGCGGCCCGGGGGCTCAAGCGAGATGATCACGGATGACCCCGCCGGCGTCCTCGGGGCCGACCCTCAGCGAGGCCCACCAGGCGAGCAGGTCCCGCTCCTCGATCCGGTAGCGGCGCTGGGAGCGGCCCCGGCCGATCGCATAAGCCCGGAGGGTGCCGGCGCCGATCGCCTCGTAGATTACGCTGCGCGAGACGTTCTGCCGCTCGGCCGCCTCTGCCACGGTGTAGGGGGCCCCGTCGGCCCGCCGTCTCGGATCCGTTTTCGTCCTGGTTGCCACCATCTCCGCTGACCTTGCTTTCCGTGCCTTTCGATCCGGCCGGAGTCGTCCTGACACTTCCACGAGCCGGGTGCCGCGGCCGACGTATTCACGTCAATCGAGGTGTACTCCACCGCCGCGCGTCACGAGTAAATACTACATCCTGGGCGTCAGCCTCGGGCAAATTTTGCACTTCTGAACACTACTGCCGCTCGGGCTTCCAAGCCGGGCGGCGGGCGATGGCGTCGTCCCAGCACGCTCTGGGGCACATCCCCGAAACTCGGCTCCGCCGGCTCCGGAAGCTCGACATCAGCTCATCCCGGACTCGGGGTTCTTCCCCCCGGCAGTTCCCGAGCCTTTGATCCCCCGCGACCGTCGGCGGCCACGACGGCCGGCGATAGCCCGTCGAACCGACCTCCCGCCCGGCGCCGCCGGGACCGGGATAATTTTGTGCACGTTATCCCGATCGAAGTCTCCTGCAGAACTTACAATCTTCTTGGGGGATGATCACCCCAGGTCACTCCTTGCCAGCTCACTTCACCGGAGACGGATCTCCATGAACGACATCGTCCCCGACGGCTCGCGGGGCACGTCGCCCTGGCTGACGCCCGACGAGGCGGCGGCCTACCTCCGCGTGGCGCCCGGCACCATCCGCAACTGGACGAGCGCCGGGTACATCCCTTTCAGCCGTCGTGGCCGAGTGGTGCGCTACCACCGCGAAGCCCTCGATCGCTGGCTCTCCCGGGGCAGCTGCCCCGGCAGGTCGAGCATCGCCGAGGCAGGGCCTCCGGGTGAGCAGTACAACCACGACCCCCGGCCTCGGGTCCTTCGCTACTCGCCCGGCCTCCTGCAAGCCACCGGTCGGGCACGGACGTCGGTCGCTCCCGGCGCCAGCGACTCCTCTCGCCTCCACTCCCACATTCACCGCGACCCCCGGCCTCGACGCACAGCCGTTCCTCCTCCCGCATCACGATCAACAACCACCCCAACTCGTCCATTGACAGGAGCACCGCGATGAAGCGGATGCAACGACTGACCCCGGATGACCACGAGATCGAATTCTCCAAGGATCCCTGCCCTCGGATCACTCCCGGCGGCGACGTGATGGTCCTGGCCAATGGCCGCACGTACCTGCTCCCGGACGACCCGTGGCGGATGCTTGGCCTTCTCGTCAGGCTCGTCTCCCAGTACGGGTTCGACCGGCCCTGGCTCCTCCGGGCCACCCACCGGATCGCCGCCGCCCGCGGATGGAACCTCCACGACTGAACCTCGACGCCAATCCAGTCAGAAAACATGAGCACTTATGAATGAATTATTGATGGCGAAGGATGCCCGGTGGGCAGAGGCCAGCGCTACAGCAACGGCCGCCGCTGTCCGGTCTGCGGCGGCGCCGTGGAGGACCCCCCGGGACGGGGGGTCCGCTGCTTCGGCTTCGTGCACCACGACGGCACGACCGCGTTCTGCACTCGGGAGGAGCACGCCGGCGGGCTGGACCGCATCGAGCAGATTGAGGGGTTCGCCCACCGCCTGGGCGACCCCTGCGGCTGCGGCGTCGAGCACGGCCCGGCCGGGGCCGCACCGATGACCCCGACCCCCCGGCCGGGCACGCCCCGGGCGGCCCGGCCGAAGGCGGACCGCAAGGGGTACGCCGAGGCCGACGACGCGGCGGACGCCCTGCGGGTCGCCGACGGCTGGGGCTGGGTGGCCCGCTGGGCCTACCGCGACGCCGACGGCGAGGAGGCCATGCGGATCTACCGGTTCGAGCCCGCCGACGCGGCCGACCCCGACCCGGGGGCCAAGCGGCCCAAGTCGTACCGGCCCTTCCACCGGGGGGCCGACGGCCGCTGGTACGCCGGCGACCCGGCAGGTCCGCTGCCGCTCTACCGGCTCCCGGAGCTGGCCGACGCGGCCGAGGTGCTCGTGGTCGAGGGCGAGAAGGCGGCCGAGGCCGCCCGACGCCTGGGCCTGGTGGCCTGCACGTCGGCCCACGGGGCCAAGTCGGCTCGAAAGAGCGATTGGGCCCCGCTCGCGGGCAAGCTCGTCACGATCTGCCCCGACAATGACTCGGACGGCCGGGCGTACGCATCGGCCGTCGCCGGGCTGCTGGCGCGGCTCGACCCGGCCCCGACGGTGAGGCTGCTGGCGCTGCCGGACCTGACGGATCGTGGCGACCTGGTCGACTGGGTCGCCGCCGGCGGCACGGCCGAGCGGCTGCGGGAGCTGGTCGCGGCGGCCCCGGCGATGCCGGCGACCGCGGCGGCCCCCGCCGACTCGCCGGATTCGCCGGGCCCGCCGGCCGCCTCGCTGGCGGTCGTCTGGCCGACGCCCGACGAGGAGGACGCCGCCCTGGAGGCCGACCTGCGGGGCCGGGGCATCCCGATCCTCGCCGCCCAGGGCGACGCCCGGGGCTGGAAGGCCCGTTCCGACTGCCCCTGCTGCCAGCGGCTGGGGACGTGGGTCTACGACCGGCGGACTGCCCGCCGCACGGACACGTGCGACGCCCTGGCCTCGGCGAGCTGGGCACAGGCCACCCGGCTCTACGACGCCGCGGCCTCGGCCCGCGACGACGAGGTCGACGACGTGCTCGACTGCGTGGACTTCTTCGCCCGGGCCGACGCCGACCCGGACGTCTTCCTGGTCGACCGGGCCGTGCAGGCCGGCGGGGTGACGCTGCTGGTGGCCCGGGAGAAGGTGGGCAAGAGCACGCTGATGGCCCACCTGACACCGGCGTGGTCGCCGGCCAGCCCTGGCTGGACGAGTTCGACACGACGCCCTGCCCGGTCCTCTACCTGGACTATGAGAATCGCCCGGCGTACTTCGCCGGGACGGTGCGGCGGATGCTGGCGGCCCGGGGCGTCACCGCCGAGCAGGCCCGGCCGCTGTTGCACGTCGTCGACCAGGACAAGCTCCGCAAGAACGGCACCCCGCTGCGGTCCAGCTACGTGATCGCCAAGGTCGAGGAGATCAAGGCCCGCGGCGTCCACGCCACGGGCATCCTGGTCATCGACACGCTCATCGCCGCCTTCGGCAGGCGATTTGCCGACTCGTCATTGTTGAACAATTCTGTGGATGTCAGCCAGGTGACCGATGACCTGCGGGCGATCGCCGCAGCCACCGGCTGGGCCGTGGTGCTGATCTGCCACTCGTCCAAGGCCAGCAGCGACGCGATGGGGTCGGCGCAATGGCAGGGCGGCGTGGACCTGATCCTCAAGGCCGGCCGGCCCGAAGGTGAGGAGGTCGGCGAGCTGCGCGGCCGGGGCCGGGGGATCGAGCCGTGGTCCCGGGAGTTCTCCCTGGCCCCCGGCGGGCTGGTGACCTGCCGGGCCGTCGGGGCCGCCCGGCAGGACGAGCAGGAGGCGGCCCGGGGGGCCCGGGAGGCCGAGGACGACGCGCTGTTCCTCGACGCGGTCCTGCCGCTCGGCGCCGACGCGACGGCCAACGTCCGGGCGCTGATCGAGCGGGGCCAGGAGGCGGGCCTGAGCAAGGCCCGCGTCCTGGAGTGCCTCAAGCGAGCCGAGCACCGGGGCGAGGCCGAGTCCCGCAGCGGTCCCCGGCGGTCCACGCTCTACTGGCGGCCGGCGCCGGCGCCCGCGGCGGCCGGATGAGGCGGGCGCCGCTCCCCACGTCGACCGGTCCGCGCCTGGGGCTGCTGAGTGCTCCAGAGTTCCCTCTCCCCTTCGGGGAGAGAGGAACACTGGAACACACACCAGCCTCGGCCCCAAGGCCAACTACCCAGATCACTTGCGACGAACCCATGTGTTCCGCGCCATGCGTCGGCGCCCGGCCGGCCCCGGAACACTCGGCCGCCGATGTTTCCCGTCCCACACCCCCCGGAACCCGACCCCGATGAGCCCCTGCGCCCTGCCCTCCGGCGTCGCCCGCCTCGGCGGCGACGACTTCCCCTGGTCCGTCTGGGACGGCGTCGCGCCCCTGCCCGGCCGCGCCGTCGCCATCGACACCGAGACCGAGCTGATCGTGCCCGGCCGCGTCCCCCGGCTGGCCCTGCTGACCGCGTCGGACCGCGACGTCACCGTCGTCGTCCGGGCCGAGGACGTCGGCCACTTCGTCCACGCCCACGCCGACAAGGACCTGGTCGGCCACAACCTGCCCTACGACCTCGCCGTGATCGAGGCCCACGACCCGTCCGCCGCCCCGATCCTCGCCGCCGCCCTGGACGAGGGCCGGCTCTGGGACACGGCCCTGCTCGACGGGCTGGATCGGCTCGCCCGCCGCGGCGAGGAGCCCCGGCCGCGTGACCTCGGCACGGTGGCCCGGGAGCTGGCCGGCGTCAACCTCCGCAAGGACGACCCGTACCGCCGCCGCTACGCCGAGCTGATCGGCCGCGACCTGGCCGACCCGGCGATCGAGCCCGGCTTCTTCTCCTACGCGGTGGCCGACGCGATCGCCACGATCTGGGCCTTCGAGAGCCTGATCGACCGGGTGCTGCAGCTCGCCCTGGACGTCCACCGCGTCCCAGAGGAGCTGGTCTGCCGTTACGGGCCGCTGACCCACCACATCCAGCTCCGGGGGGCCATCGCCCTTGAGGCGATCGGGCGCCGAGGCCTGGCCGTCGACCGCGAGCAGGTCCGCCGGCTGTGCGCCCAACTGGACGCGGCCTTCGACGGCCACTACCGGGAGCTGCTCCCCTCGGGCCTGTTCAAGACCAAGAAGGATGGGACGCAGATCAGAACGGCCAAGGGCCAGCCGAGCCAGAGCGGGGCCCGGCTGGTCGAGATCCTCGCCGGGGTCGCCAGGGAGCACGCGGCCGCCACCGGCGAGGCGGTCGAGCTGCCCCGGGCCGAGAAGGGAGGCGTCTCGACCAGGGCCGAGGACTGGGAGCACCTGGCGGAATCCAGCCCGTTCGTCCGCTCGTGGACCGGCCTGAAGGGGACCGGCAAGCTCATCAGCTACGCCAGGGCCCTGGACGCCGACCGCATCTACCCTCGGTACAATCCCATCGTGGTTACCGGCCGCACGTCGTGCTCCGGGCCGAACGTGCAGCAGGTGCCCAAGGCGGCCGGCTTCCGCGAGGCGATCGTCGCCTCGCCCGGCCACCTGCTCCTGCAGCTCGACTACGCCGCCATCGAGCTGCGCACGCTCGCACACATCTGCGAGCAGAGGTACGGCCGCAGCGTGCTGGCCGACGTGATCCGAGGAGGCATCGACCCGCACGTCTTCACCGCCGGCCGCATCCTCGGGTTGGACATGGAGGGCATGGTTGCGATGAAGGCCGCCGACCCGGCAGCCTTTAAGCGTGCGCGGCAGCAGGCGAAGGTCGTGAATTTCGGGGTCCCCGGCGGGCTCGGCGCGAAGACCCTGGCGGCCTACGCCAGGAGCCAGTACGGGGTGGCGATGACCGAGGACGAGGCCCGCCGCTTCAAGGAGATCCTCATCACCGAGACCTACCCGGAGCTGGGGCAGTACCTCGACTCGGACGATCTGGGCCTGCTGGCGACGAACCTGGGGCGCGGCCGCGACGAGGTCGTCGCCCGGCTGGCCGGCCGGGGCAAGGCCCGGTGGCTGCCCTTCCGGGTCCGGGAGGTGCTGATGGGCCAAGCTGCCGACGACGAGCTGGTCGAGCGGGTCTGGGACGGACTCGCGTCGCTCAACCGCAACCCGGACTTCCGGGCGGCGATCCGGCGGCGGGAGCCGGACGAGGATCTGGTTCGGCGGCTGTCCCTGGCCCCGGTGGCCACGACCAGCGGCAGGATCCGCGGCGGCGTCATCTTCTGCCAGGGCCGCAACACCCCCTTCCAGTGCCTGGCGGCCGACGGGGCCAAGCTGGCCCTCTGCAACCTCCACCGCGCCGGTTTCAGGACCGTGGGATTCGTCCACGATGAATTCCTGGTCGAGCTGCCCGACCGGGGCGGCTATGTGCCGCTGGCGGAGGTGCGGGCGGTGGAGTCCATCGCGATCGACTCGATGGCCGAGGTCTGCCCGGGCATCCCGATCGCCGTGGAGTCGGAGGTGGGGCGTCGGTGGTCCAAGGAGGCGGAGCTGGTGGTCGAGGGGGACCGAGTGTTGCCCTGGGGGGAGGCGCCACCCCGGCGGTGGCCGCCTGAACGGAGCCCTCCGAACACCTGCGGCCCGCCGACCGGCGACCACACCGGGGAGTGCCTGGAAGATGTCCTTCCGGCTCTCCGCCCGTCGGCGGTGGCCGAATCGCCCCCGCCGGCGGCACGAGATGGGCCGCGAGCCGCGACGGGCCGGGGGACAGGGAGGGGGCCACGACGGGTGTCGCAACGGCCGACAGGCCGGGGGACGGGTCGGCCGACAGCCGGGGGGACGAGGGGCCCCGATCGGACGGGGGCAGGTCCCACGACGGGGCGAGTCTCGGTCGCGCTGGGGGCAGCGAGCAGGCCGGTCGCGCATGGCAGTGGCCCCTTCCGGAACCGAGAGGTGGCAGCGGTCCGTACTTCCGGGAGAAGGTTCACGGGAGGGCGACTCCGGAGTTTCATCGCAGCATGTTGGTGCGGCCCACGGCCAGGGAGGCCGGCATCGGATTGGCACCCGGTGTCGACGGCCGAGTGGCCCAGAACCATCGCACTCGTTGGCCGAGGTCCGAGATGACCGAGTCGAACCCCCTCCTCTCGCCGGGAATCAAGCGACAATTCCAGATCTATGAGGCGGGCCTGCAGGGTCGGGCGCCGGCCCACCCCATCTCGGTCGATGAGCTCGCCCGCCGGGCCGAGGAGGTGCTCGCCCCCGAGGCCTTCGGCTACCTGGCCGGCGGGGCGGGCGCCGAGGAGACCATGCGGTCCAACCGCGAGGCCTTCCGCCGCCGTCGGATCGTCCCACGCATGCTCCGCGACGTCTCCCGGCGCGACACCGGCGTCGAGGTGCTTGGGATGCGGCTGCCCGCCCCGCTGATGCTCGCCCCGATCGGCGTCCAGTCGATCCTGCACGAGCAGGCCGAACTTGCCGTCGCCCGCGCGGCCGCGGCGCTGGGCGTCCCGATGATCCTCAGCACCGCGTCGTCGAGGACGATCGAGGAGGTGGCCGCCGCCATGGGCGACGCCCCCCGCTGGTTCCAGCTCTACTGGCCCCGAAGCGACGAGCTGGCCGCCAGCTTCCTCCGGCGGGCCGAGGCCGCCGGCTACAGGGCCGTCGTCGTGACGCTGGATACCTACCTGCTCTCCTGGAGGGAGCGCGACCTCCAGCATGCCTACCTGCCCTTCCTCCGCGGCGAGGGGGTGGCCAACTACTATAGCGACCCGGTCTTCCGGGCCGAGGCCGGCGTCGACCCGGTGCGGGAGCCGGGGAGGGCCTTCGAGCACTTCGCCCACGTGTTCTCCGACCCGTCGCGCACCTGGGCCGACCTGGCGCGGCTGCGCGAGGCGACTCGGCTGCCGATCCTCCTGAAGGGCGTGCTCCACCCCGACGACGCGCGGCGGGCCGTCGACCAAGGGGCGGCCGGCGTCGTCGTGTCCAACCACGGGGGCCGCCAGCTCGACGGGGCGGTCGCGGCCCTGGACGCCCTGCCCGGCGTGGTGGATGCGGTGGGCGATCGGGCGGCCGTCCTGTTCGACGGGGGCATCCGCCGGGGGGCCGACGTGCTCAAGGCGATGGCCCTGGGGGCTCGCTGCGTGCTGCTGGGCCGCCCCTATTGCTATGGCCTGGCCGTGGGCGGCGAGCAAGGGGTCCGGGATGTGCTGGCGAACCTCGAGGCCGACATCGACCTGACGCTCGGCCTCAGCGGCTGCGCCTCGTTCGCCGAGCTCGGCCGAGGGCACCTGGTCGAGTCCCGATCCGATCCGTCGGCGACCGTACCCTGATCGGACGTGAGGGGGCACTTCCCCAACTTCAAGGACGGCCCGATGCCAATGATCCCGCGCGACCGGAGCCCGGAGAGTTCGATCGCCTTGCTCCGGGACCCCTACGGATTCATCCCCGAGCGGTGCCGCCGCCACGGTTCCGACCTCTTCGAGGCCCGGCTCTTCCTGCGGCGGACCATCTGCATGACGGGCCGGGAGGCGGCCGCCCTGTTCTACGACCCCGACCGCTTCATCAGGCGGGGGGCACCGCCCGGTCGGGTTCAGAAGACGCTGTTCGGCCGCGGGGGCGTGCAGGGCCTGGACGGCGAGGCACACCGCCACCGCAAGGCGATGTTCATGTCCCTGATGACCCCGGGACGGATCGCCGACCTCGCCGGCCGGACGGGCGACGAATGGCGACGCGCCTCGCGACGGTGGGCGTCGAGGGGTCGGGTCGTGCTGTACGACGAGGCGAGTGAGGTGCTGACCCGGGCCGTCTGCGCGTGGGCCGGGCTCCCGCTCGATGAGTCCGAGGTCCCGAAGCGGACGAGGGAACTGACCGCGTTGTTCGACCAGGGGAGCCTCGTCGGGCCGGGGCACTGGTGGGCCCGCGTGAACCGCAAGCGGGCAAACGCCTGGGCCGGCGGCATCATCGACCGGGTCCGTGCCGGTCGCCTCGACCCGCCGGAGTCGAGTGCCGCCCACATCATCGCGCGGCATCGGGACCCGGGCGGGGCTCTCCTCGGCCGCCACGAGGCCGCCGTCGAGCTGCTGAACGTCCTGAGGCCGACCGTCGCCATCGCCGTCTACGTCACCTTCGCCGCCCTGGCGCTGCACCGGCATCCGGGCTGCCGGGCGAGGCTCCGGGCCGGCGAGGCCGGCCACGACGAGTGGTTCGTTCAGGAGGTCCGGCGGTTCTATCCCTTCTTCCCCGCCGTCGCGGCTCGGGTGCGGCACGACTTCGAGTGGAAGGGCTACCGATTCCCCGGCGGGCGGCTGGTCATGCTCGACCTGCACGGCACCGACCACGATGCCCGGCTCTGGGACGACCCGGAGGAGTTCCGGCCGGATCGCTTCCGGGGGCGTGAGGTGGGCCCCTTCGAGCTCATCCCGCAGGGCGGCGGCGACCACTTCCGGGACCACCGCTGCGCGGGCGAGTGGATCACCATCGAGCTGACGAAGGTGGCGGTGGATCTCCTCGCCCGGCGGATCACCTATCGGGTGCCGGGGCAGGACCTGCAGATCGAGCGATCGAGGCTCCCGGCCCTGCCGCGGAGCCGGTTCGTCATCGAGGAGGCCCGGGAGGCCGGATGATGCCGGTCGCGAGGCACGTCATTTGCCGGCCCTTCGATGAATTCGCCCCGCGACGGGCGGGGTGACGGGCGTCGCCATCCGGGCCGCTTCGCGGGCCATCTACGCCGAGGCTTTCATGGACCATCGCAACGAGGACGGGGCGCCCGCGGGGGCCGGCCCCTCGGCGTCGGAGCGGTGCTCGGTCGTCCTGCGGGTCAACGGCGTCGAGCGGCAACTCGACGTCGCGCCGTGGACGACGCTGCTGGACGCCCTGCGCGAGCACCTGGACCTGACCGGCACGAAGAAGGGGTGCGATCACGGCCAGTGCGGGTCCTGCACCGTGTTGGTCGACGGCCGTCGGATCAACTCCTGCCTGACGCTCGTCGTCATGAAGGACGGCGCCGAGGTGACGACCATCGAGGGCCTCGCCGGCCCCGACGAGCTGCACCCGATGCAGCAGGCTTTCCTCGACCGCGACGCCTACCAGTGCGGCTACTGCACGCCGGGGCAGATCTGCTCCGCCTTGGGGATGATCGCCGAGGGACGGGCCCGGTCGGCCGACGAGATCCGCGAGCAGATGAGCGGCAACATCTGCCGCTGCGGCGCCTACGTGAACATCCTCTCGGCCGTCGAGCAGGCGATGGGGGAGATGGCGGGGGAGGCACGTCGATGAACCCCTTCTTGTTCGTGCGCGTCGACGACGTGGCCTCGGCCGTGGGCGAGGCGACGCGGGGCGACGGCACGCGGTTCATCGGAGGCGGGACGAACCTGCTCGACCTGATGAAGGCGGGGGTCGAGCGACCCGTCCGGCTGGTCGACGTCAACGGCCTCCCGCTGCACGAGGTGGCGGAGCACGACGGCGGCCTTCGAATCGGGGCGTTGGTCACGAACGCCGACGTGGCCGCCCACCCGCTGGTCGAATTGCGGTATCCCCTGCTCGCCGAGGCCATCCTTGCCGGCGCCTCGCCCCAGCTCCGCAACATGGCAACCACGGGCGGGAACCTCCTGCAACGCACCCGGTGCTACTACTTCTACGACGTCGCCACGCCCTGCAACAAGCGTGACCCCGGGGCCGGCTGCTCGGCGATCGACGGGTTCAACCGCAACCACGCGATCCTCGGGACGAGCGAGCACTGCATCGCCACCCACCCCTCGGACATGTGCGTCGCCCTGGCCGCCCTGGAGGCGGTCGTGCAGGTCGAGGGCCCGTCTGGGGCGCGGTCGATCCCCCTCGCCGAGTTCCACCGCCTGCCCGGCGACTCGCCTCAAATAGATTCGAACCTCGGGCCCGGCGAGCTGATCACGGCCGTCGAGTTGCCCGCGAAGGGGTTCCCCGACCACCACGCCTACGTCAAGGCCCGCGACCGCCACTCCTACGCCTTCGCGCTGGCCTCGGCCGCCGCGGCGCTGGAGATCGACGGCGGCCGGATCGCCGAGGCACGACTGGCCCTCGGCGGCGTGGCGCACAAGCCGTGGCGTGTCGCCGAGGCTGAGGCCCTGCTGCGGGGCCAGCAACCTGACGACGACGCCTTCCGGAGGGCCGCCGAAGCGGCGCTGACGGGCGCCGCCGGCTTCGGCCACAACACGTTCAAGATCGAGCTGGCGAGGCGGGTCATCGTCCGCGCCCTGCGGAGGGCCGCCGGGATCGGGAGGTCCTCATGAAGGCACCGGAGACGGCCTACGTCGGGCGGCCGATCAGCCGCGTCGACGGCCGCGCCAAGGTCACCGGCGCGGCGAAGTACGCCGCCGAGTACAACGTCCCGGGCCTGGCCCACGGGTACGTCATCTCCGGCGCCATCGCCCGGGGCAAGATCAGGGCGATCGACGCCGGTGAGGCGTTGAAGCTCGACGGGGTGATCGAGGTCCTCACGCACGAGAACCGGATGCGCCTCCCGTGGTTCGACCGTAATTACTACGACGAGGTCGCCCCGGCGGGCTCGCCCTTCCGGCCGCTCTACGACAACACGATCCAGTACAGCGGCCAGCCGATCGCCCTGGTCGTCGCCGAGACGTTCGAGCTGGCCCGATACGCGGCCTCGCTCGTGCGGGTCGAGTACGACGCCGAGCCGCACGAAACGTCGCTGGAGCAACACCTCGACCGAGCCCGCGAGCCGAACACGAACAAGACCGGCTACATTCCCCCGAAGTCCCGGGGGCACGCCGAACGGGCGTTGGCCTCGGCCGCGTTCAAGGTCGACGAGACGTACACCCTGCCCGTCGAGCACCACAACCCGATGGAGATGTTCGGCTCGACGGCCGTCTGGGACGGCGGCGGCAAGATCACCGTCTACGACAAGACGCAGGGGTCCCAGAACGTCCGCGACTACTTGATGAAGGTCTTCAAGCTCTCCGAGGGCGAGATCCGCGTCCTCTCGCCGTTCGTCGGCGGGGCGTTCGGCTCCGGCCTGCGGCCGCAATACCAGGTGTTCCTGGCGGTCCTGGCGGCGAAGCAGCTGGGGCGATCGGTGCGGGTGACGCTCACGCGCCAGCAGATGTTCTCCTTCGGCCACCGGCCCGCGGTGGTGCAGCGCGTGGCCCTGGGGGCCGCGCCCGACGGGACGCTGGAGGCGATCATCCATACGGGGACCGCCGAGACCTCCCGGCACGAGGACTACGTGGAGAACATGGTCCTCTGGTCGGGCCTGCTCTACCGCTGCGACAACGTGATGCTCGACCACAAGGTCACGCAGCTCGACCTCCCGACGCCGATCGACATGCGCGCCCCCGGGGCCGCGACGGGCGTCTTCGCCCTGGAATCGGCCATGGACGAGCTGGCGGTCTCGCTCGGCATGGACCCGGCCGAGCTTCGCCTGAAGAATTACGCCGACGTCGATGGCAGCTCCGGCAAGCCGTTCTCCAGCAAGGAGCTGCGCGCCTGCTACGCGCAGGCCGCCGAGCGGTTCGGGTGGTCGCGTCGCAACCCCGAGGTCGGCTCGATGCGCGAGGGGGACGCCCTCATCGGCTGGGGCATGGCCTCGGGCGTCTGGGAGGCCCAGCAGGGCTCGGCCGCCGCGAGGGCCGTGCTGACGGCCGACGGCACGCTGACCGTCTCCAGCGCCACGGCCGACATCGGGACCGGCACCTACACGGTGATGACCCAGCTCGCCGCCGAGGCCCTCGGCCTGCCGATCGACGACGTGACGTTCCTCCTGGGCGACTCCGCCCTTCCGACCTCCCCGGTCGAGGGCGGCTCGTGGACCGCCGCGACGATCGGGACCGCGGTCCACGACGCCTGCCTGGCGGTCCGCAGGCGTGTCCTCGAGCTGGCCCGATCGGTCGACGGCTCGCCGCTGGCCGCCGCCTCGATCGACGACGTGACCTTCGCCGACGGCCAGGTCCGCCTCGCCCACGACCCCTACCGCGGCGTCCCCATCGTCGAGGCGATGCGGCAGGGCAAGGTCGACGTCATCGAGGAGCAGGTGCAGGCCAAACCGGACTCGTCGAAGCAGAAGCCCTTCGCCAGATATACGCACTCCGCGATTTTCGTGGAGGTGAAGGTGGACAAGGATCTGGGCATGGCCCTCGTCCCCCGGGTGGTCATCGCGGTCGCCGCCGGGACGATCCTGAACCCGAAGACGGCGGGGAGCCAGGTGCTCGGCGGGGTCGTGATGGGCATCGGGATGGCGCTGGAGGAGGAGAGCGTCCTCGACCACCGTCTCGGCCGGTTCATGAACCACGACTACGCCGAGTACCACGTACCGGTCCACGCCGACGTCGGCCCCATCGACGTGATCTTCGTGGAGGAGCACGACGAGGTCGCCAGCCCGATCGGCGTGAAGGGGCTGGGGGAGATCGGCATCGTCGGCGTCGCGGCGGCCGTCGCCAACGCCGTCTACCACGCCACCGGGAGACGGATCCGAGACCTGCCGATCACGCCGGACAAGCTCCTCTGAGCGCGGCCGGCCTACACGCGGAGACGAGGAGGACGGACCGATGAAGGATCGCACCGACATCAGCCTGCTGGCTACGGTCGGGGTCGTCGCGGGGGTCGGCATCGCCGCCGCGGCGTTGGCGAGAGCGGCCAGGCGGGTCGACCTGAGTGGAAGGGTCGTGGTCATCACCGGCGGCGGCCGTGGCCTCGGCTTCGCGATCGCCGAGGAGTTCCTCCGTCGCGGCTGCCGGCTGGCGATCTGCGGCCGCGACGGCGAGGTGATCGACCGCGCCGTGGCCGACTTCCGCCGCCGGGGCGCCGATGCCTTCGGGATGTCCTGCGACGCGAGCGACCCGGGGCAGGTCGGGGCATTCGTGGCCCGGGTGCTCGACCGCTTCGGCACGATCGGCGTGCTGGTCAACAACGCCGGCCAGTGCTTCGTCGGCCCGGCCGCCGAGCTGCAGGCCGAAGACGTCGAGTACGCCCTGCGCAACATCTTCTGGTCGCAGTACCACCCGACGATGGCCGTCCTGCCGCACATGCGGTCCCGACGCTTCGGGCGGATCGTCAACGTCACCTCGATCGGCGGCAAGGTGCCCAACCCCCACCAGGCGGCCTACAACGCCGGCAAGTTCGCCGCGACCGGATGGTCCGGGACGCTGGCCGCCGAGCTGGCCAAGGACGGCATCCGCGTGAGCACCGTCACGCCGCCGCCGCTGGACGACGGGGCGCCGCTGCACGTCCACTTCAACGGCCGGGCCGAGGAGGAGTTCGCCTGGTTCGCCCGCTCGCTCACCTCCCCCTGGTCGGCGACCGACACCGGCCGGGCCGCCCGGACGGTCGTCTCGGCGGCCGAGCACGGCGACCCGGAGCGGGCCGTCACCCCGCTGTCCTGGCTGATGCAGCGGGCGCAGGGCGTGGCGCCGAACCTGATGTCGCATGCCCTCGCCGTGGTCGACCGCCGCCTGCCCCCGACGGGCCCGCCCGGGCGGACCTCGAAGATGTCCCTCGGGGCCGAGGTGGTGGCGGGCAGCCGAGACGAGCGGGTCCGGGCACTGGGATCGGGGTCCGCGGCGGACGAGGCGCGTTACCGGCCCGCGCCCGCCTGAGTGGCACCGTCTCCGCGACGCCTGCCCCCTTGCCGAGGTCGAGGTGCGTGACCTGTTCCGCTCGGCTGATCGCGTCGCCGGAAACCACGGCGGAACGAGGCCCGTGGAAATTGCCCATGGCATGGGGCATGCGGGCTTCCTCGCCGGACTTCCCGCCGCCCGTCGACACCGTGGCGGTCGCGGCCCGGCTCGGCCGCCTCATTGCCCACCCGAAATCGGAGGATCGACATGCCGGTGACCGTCACCCGAACCTCCTGGGATGCGCTCCGGTCGCTCCCCACGACCGCACGGCCGGTGGTCGACCCGGCCGACGTCGAGGTGCCCGAGGGCTATGAGCTGGAGCCAGTGCTGGTGGGCCTCTCCTTCCCCTGCGGGATGGGGTTCGCCCCCGATGGCTCGCTGTTCCTCCTGGAGGGGGGGAGCACCTGGCCGACCCGCCCCTACATGCGGGCCCGGATCCTGCGGCTCGACACGGCGACCGGGGCGATGGACGAGATCGCGAGCGAGGTCCTCGGCGGCCCCCGCGGCGTCACCTGGCGAGACGGCACGCTCTACGTGACGGTCAAGGGCGGCCGGCACGCCCACGTCGATCGGATCGACCCATCCACCGGCGAGCGGACGACGATCGTCGACGGCCTGCCCAGCGGCGGCTGGCACGAGCCGAGCGACCCGGTGTTCGGGCCCGACGGCCTGCTCTACTTCGGCAACGGCTCGGTCAGCCAGAACGGCGTCTGCCTGCCGGCCGGCTTCACCGTCGACCTGGCCAAGCACCCGACGGCCTGCGACGTGCCCGGCCAGGACGTCACCCTGACCGGAAACAACGTCTGGAGCCGCAACCCGACCGCACCCTTCCCCTACCTCGCCGAGACGGGTCCCTTCAAGCCCTTCGGCCGTCGGGCCGAGAAGGGGGAGGTAATTAGGGGGCACCTCAAGTGCAGCAGCGGGCTGTGGCGCTGCCACCCCGACGGCAGCGGGCTGGAGCTGCTCGCCTGGGGCCTGCGCAACCCGTACGGGCTGGCCTTCAGCGAGCAGGGCGAGCTGTACGCCTCGGACAACGACCTGGAGGAGAAGGGCGAGCGGGCCATCGCCGACGACCCGGACCGGGTCTGGCACATCCGGAACGCCCGGACGCCGCATGGGTCGGTCTCGACGCCCGACTGGTACGGCTTCCCCGACATGTGTGCCGACGGACTGCCGGTCGATCACGAGTCGCACCGGCCGGCCAAGGGCAAGGCTGCCGAGCGGCTGATCGCCGACCCGCCCCCCTGGGCCGGGCCGGCCACCTACCTGGAGAAGCCCCACACCTGCTTCTGCCACATGGAGTTCTGCCGGTCCGACGCCTTCGGCCACCGCCGCGCCTTGTTCGTGGCCAGCTTCGGCACCTATGCCCCGCTGAACACCCCCGACCCAAACGCCCTGACGCGGGGCTTCTGCATCACCAAGGTCGACGTGGATTCGGGCAGCGGCGAGGCCTTCCTTCGCAACCGCCGGCCCGGCCCGGCCTCGGCGCACCCGGGCTCGGGGGGGATCGAGCGGCCGGTCGACTGCAAGTTCCACCCCGACGGCCGGAGCCTGTACCTGCTGGACTTCGGCGTCACCGCGGTCGCCCCCACCCACGTCGTCGCCTACGCCCGCACTGGCGTGCTCTGGCGCCTGACCCGGATCTGACCAGGGAGGACGGACGATGACCGACGGGCCATTGCTGTTGGAACTCGACGAGGAGACCTGGGCCGATCAGCTCGATCGCGCCTCGGCCTGGCTGGGCAACCTGCTGATGTCCCAGGAGAAGTTCCGGACGTACGCCGAGGACGCCGCCGGCAAGATCGAGGAGCCGCACATCAGGGAATACCTCCGCGAGATCGCAGGGCGGGCGGCCGAGCACGAGGAGCAGGCCCGCGGGCTGTTCCTCGTGCTCGGCCGGGAGCCGACGGCCGGGCGCTCCACCGCCGGGGCGGTGCTGGCGAAGGGGGCCGAGCTGGTGGCCGACGTGGTCGGGCGTTCCGGCGGGGCCCGCGGCAACTGGAGGGATGTGCGACAGCTCCTACTGGCCAACCAGGACGCCATCGGCGCCTTCGCGGTCGCCGAGCAGCTCGGCTACGCCCTCGGCCTGCCGGAGCTGGCCGACCCCTGCTTCCGGCTCGTCGCCGAGAAGACGAAGGATCAATTGCTGATCCAGGAATACATGCTCGAGATGGGGCCGATGGCCATCCTCCTTGGCCTGGACGCCTGAGCTGAGCCCCGCAACCGCACCGACCCCCCGGAGCCCCCGATGGAAAGCCGCGCGAAGTTCCTCGGACACCCACTGCACCAGATGCTCATCGTCTTCCCCCTCGGCCTGCTGGTGACATCGGTCGTCTTCGACGGCATCCACTACTTCGGGGGGCGGGACCCGCGCTGGGCGGACATCTCCTACTGGATGATCGCCTCGGGGCTGATCGGCGGGGTGGTCGCGGCGGTCCCCGGCTGGATCGACTGGTTTGCCATCCCCGGCGGCACCCGGGCCAAGGCGGTCGGCCTCTGGCACGGGCTGGGCAACGCCCTCGGCGTGATCGGCCTGTTCGGCCTGAGCTGGATCCTGCGGTGGGACGACCCCGGCGCGCCTTCCGGTCTGGCGCTGCTGCTCTCGGTCGGCGGCCTGCTGGTCGGCGGGGTGACGGCCTGGCTGGGCGGGGAGCTGGTCGACCGCCTGGGCGTCGGCGTCGACCCGGGCGCGCACCTCGACGCGCCGAACTCGCTGACCCACGCGGCCCCCGGCCGAGGGGCGTCCCGCCATGCCTGACCGACCTTCGGCCTTCGCCTTCGACGTGATCGGGACGCTGTTCGCGCTCGAGCCGCTCGGCGTGCCGCGCGGGGCCTTCGGCCTGCCCCCGGGCACCCTGGGGGCCTGGTTCGCTCGCATCCTGCGCGACGGGTTCGCCCTGGTCGCCACCGGGGCGTTCCGGCCGTTCGCCGAGGTCGCCTCGGGGCGCTCCGAGGGCTGCTGGCGGAGCACGGCCTCCCGGCCGCCCCCGACCGCATCTCGAGCGTCCTGGACCACTTCACCCGCCTGCCCGCCCGGCCGGACACCGGCGAGGCGATGGCCCGGCTGCTCGACGGCGTGCGCGTGATCGTACTCACCAACGGGGGCGATGCGAATACGCGCAACCTCCTGGATGGGTCCGGGCTGCTCGGGCAGGTCGAGCGGGTCGTCTCGATCGACGAGGTCGGCACCTGGAAGCCCCGGGCCGAGGTCTACCGGCACGCGGCTGGGGCGATTGGGGTCGAGCCCGGGCGGCTGGGCCTGATCGCCGCCCACGCCTGGGACTGCCACGGGGCGCATCGTGCCGGGCTGGTGAGCGAATGGGTGAGCCGGCACGAGCGGGTCGTCAGCCCGGCCTTCGACCCGCCCGACGTGCGGGCCGAGACCCTGCCGGGCGTGGCCGAGGCGATGCTCCGGCTGCCCGAGGGATGAGGTCGTGGCGCATCAACCGGGAGGGACCGATGCCGACGCGAGACAGCATCCGGGACATCTGGGGAGATCGGTCCCCCTATGCCGGCCCGGGCCGTTGGCCCGAGCGGGAGGACGTGCACACGAGCGAGCCGCCCGAACGCTGGGTCCAGTCCTGCTGCGTGCTCTGCTCCAACGGCTGCGCCCTGGACATCGGCGTCACGGGCGGCCGCATCGTTGGGGTCCGCGGCCGGGTCGACGACCACGTCAACCGCGGCCGGCACGGCCCCAAGGGGCTCAACGGCTGGGTCGCCAACAACGCCCCCGACCGCCTCACCCGCCCCCTGGTCCGGCGGGGGGGCAGGCTCGTCGAGGCGAGCTGGGACGAGGCGATGGGCCTAGGGTCCGTCTGACGAATCACAAGGTGTCATCATGGTGGTCTTTTCGCGGAGGACGCCGTGCGGATCCGACGCCCCTACGAGTTGACCGACGGGCAGTACGCCCGGATCGAGGACCTGCTACCGACCAACGGCCGTCGCGGCGGCCAGTGGGATGACCACCGCACCACCCTCGATGGCATCGGTCGGATCCTCCGCACCGGGGCCCGGCGACGCGAGCCGCCCGGCCGCGACGGCAAGTGCAAGTCGGCCTACGGCCGCTTCAATCGCCGGAGCGAGGACGGGCCACTCGGCCGCGTCCGTCGCCGGCTCCACGCCCGGCCGGACCGGCTCCGGCGGCTGGACTTCGACCTGCGGTGCGTCGACGGCAGCGGCATCCGGGCCAGCCGCTCGGCGGCCGGGGCCCGGCGGCGCGTCGATGGGGAGCCGGGCGACCATGCCCTGGGCCGGTCCCGCGGCGGCTTCGGCACCAAGCCCCACCTGATCGTCGATGGCGATGGCCCGCCCCGCGCCGCGTCGATCTCGCCGGGGCAGGCCCCCGAGTCGAAGCGCCGGGAGCCGGTGCTCCAGGCCGAGCGGATCCCCCGAGCCGGACGGGGCCGGCCGAGGAGCCGCCCCAAGGCCCCGGCCGGGGGCAGGGGCCACAGCTCCCCCCGAGTCCGCCGCTACCTGCGACGCCGCCGGACCAAGGCGGTGATCCCGACCCGCAAGGACCAGCGACGGAGCCCGCACTTCGACGAGGCGAGCGATCGCCGACGCAACGTGGTGGAGCGGTGCATCGACTGGCTCAAGGAGAGCCGGCGGATCGGGACCCGTCACGAGAAGCCGGCGGTGAGCTTCATGGGGATGGTCAAGCCGGCCATGATCCGCCGCTGCCAGCGCCTCCTCGCTTCGTGAGACAGACCCTAATACTACAGCGCAGGTCGGTCCTCTCTTCTACGCCGCGATGGCTTCGGGTACAAGAGCGATCATTCGTGAGTCCCGCCGGACCTCCCGAGGCGATCGCTCGTGGACGAACACCAACTCCTGGCCCTCAAGCCCGAACTCGACCGCTTCCTCGACCGCTTCGCCCCCCTCTTCGGCCGCGACGAGAACCGGGCCCACGCCCGCCGCTTCGTCCAGGGGCTGCTCCACGGCGGCGAGCGTCGCAGCATCGAGAACATCGCCCAGGCGACCAGCGGCGGCCCGGTGCGCTCGCTGCAAGCCTTCATCAGCACCGGCGCCTGGTCCGATGGCGCGATCCTCAGGCAGATGCGCGGCGCGGTCCTGGAGCTGCTGGCCGATGACGACGCCGCCTGGAATGCCGCCGAGACCGGGTTCCCCAAGAAGGGGACCAAGTCCGTCGGCGTCAGGCGGCAGTACTCCGGCACGCTGGGGCGGACCGACAACTGCCAGGTCGCCGTCTTCGCCGACTACTGCTCGGCCAAGGGCCACACCTTCCTCGATCGGCGGCTGTTCCTGCCCGAGGAGTGGGCCGGCGACGGCGAACGCCGCGAGGAGGCCGGGGTGCCCGCCGGCGTGATCTTCCGCACCAAGCCGGAATTGGCCCTGGCGATGGCCGCCGACGCGGTCGCCGAGGGGGTGCCGTTCCGCTGGGTCGGCGGCGACGGCGTCTACGGCGACAGCCCGACCTTCGTGCAGGGCGTCCGGCAACTCGGCAAGCGGTACGTGCTGGACAGCTCGGCCGATGCCCGGGTCTGGACCGGCGAGCCGCGGGTGATCCCGCCCGAGGAGCGGCCCAGGCCGAGGCGCGGACGCCCGTGCACCCAGCCGCTGGTCGTCGGGGAGGCGAAGCGTGTCGACGAGGTGGTCGCCGCCCTGCCGGCGACGGCCTGGCGCCGGCTGACGGTGGCCGAGGGGAGTCAGGGGCCGCGGGTCTACGAATACGCCGAGCTGTGGGCCTGGTTCAGCGAAGGGGGCCTGCCCGGCCCGCGCGAGCGGCTGCTTGTGCGTCGGTCGCTGGGGCAGGAGCCGGAGCTGAAGTATCACCGCTCCCACGCCCCGGCGGAGGTCCCGCTGTCGAAGTTGGCGCAGGTCCGGGCGACGCGGTGGACGATCGAGGAGGACATCCAGTCGGCCAAGGGGGAATGCGGCCTGGACGAGTACGAGACCCGGGGCTGGGTCGGCTGGCATCACCACACGGCGTTGTCGATGCTGGCCCTGGCATTCCTGGTGCTCCAGCGGGTGCGGCTGGGGGGGAAAAGCGTCGCAGATGAGCGTGCCGGAGGTGCGTGCCCTGTTGACTCACCTGCTGGAGGTGTGGGCGTGGGACGTCGGCGAGATCCTGCGGTGGTCGGCGTGGCGCCGCGAGCGGAACCGGCGGGCCGCCGCCAGCCATCGCAAGCGGCGTCTCGCCGTGCTGCGGCAGCGCGGCGTGGAAAGTAGAGCAAGAGAACCTGCGCTGTAATACTAACCTGTGCCCCGAGCACGAATAGCAGGCCGATCCTCCCACGCCTCGGGCTCCGCATCTCGCCCCTTGACAACCGGCCTCATAGCAGGGGCACGCGACCGCCTGATCCGCCTGGCGGAGGCCCATCCGGGCTGGGTGCTCGGCTTCCAGGGCGAGGTCTGGTGGAGCCGCCTGGCCCGGCCGGGCCTGCACGCCTGGGCCGGCGGCGAGCCGCTGCGGCTGCACGAGCCGGCCACCGACCCCGACCCCGACCCCGACCCCGAGGCGCCGGCCTGCTACGGCCTGCTGCGCGGCAGGCGCCGGCCTGCTACGGCCTGCTGCGCGGCGAGACCGGGGGGATGCTGCTGCGGTTCGTCCGGGGCCGGCCGGTCAGCCAGGTGACCGAGGACTTCCTCGCGTGGGCCCGCGAGCGGCTGGCCGCCGAGGGCAAGACGGCCCTGCCGCCGGTCTGGGACAACGCCGCCTGGCACGTCGGCAAGCGGGCCCGGTCCCGGATCAAGGCGCACGACCGCCGGGCGAAGGCCGAGGGGGGCGTAAGGACCGTCGCCTGCCGGCTGCCGGTGAAGGCCCCGTGGCTCAACGCCATCGAGCCGAAGTGGGTCCACGGCAAGCGGGCCCTCGTCGAGCCGCAGCGGAAGCTGACGGCGGCCGAGGTCGTGGAGCGGGTCTGCGTCTACTACGGCTGCGAGCCATCGGACCCGATCACACAACAAGTCGCTTGAGACCGCACTAGGAGTCGAGCAGTCTCCGATCGGCCGCGTTCGCCATTTCGAGTATCCTGCCCGAGCGCACCTCCGCACGGAAACCCTGGAATGATGCCGACACCGTCGCGTCCAGATACCCGCGGGCCTCGGTCCAGTCGATGAACCCGTCCTCGTTCCGGTCGTGATGCGCGGGGTGGTCGGCGTGGAAACGCCGATAGTAACCGCCATGGTCGGGCTCACCCGCAGCGACCGGGCCGACTTGCGGCGCCGGTTGCGGGATCGGGTCGAATATCGAGACGAACGCCCTCGTGAAGATCCCGCCCGTCGGGTCGTAGAAGGCCGCCTGATAGAGCCACCGCTCCGGCTGGTAGCTCGAGGCGTTCATGTCGACGCAGCCGACGTGTTGGAGGAGCAGGTGCTCCACCGCCCGTCGCTCGGGCGGCGAAGGCACCCGGGGGAGGAATCCCTTGAACGTCGCCCTCGTGCTGCAGCAGTCGGTGATCCCGAGCGAGAGCCTCGGCGACCTCGCCCGGACCTCCGCGAGCAGAACCGCCCTCGACAGGTCGCCCCAGGGGGTCCTCAGGAAATGGCCCGTCCTGGGATCGGTGCCGCCGTGGCCGGCGTAGTAGACGAAGAGCGTCCGGTTCCGCATCCTACCGGGGTCGAGCCGGCGGATCGAATGGACGATCGCCCCCGGGGTTGCCCGGTCTTCCGACAGGACCGTCACGGTCACGTCATAGCCCATGTCCCGCACCATCTCGAACATCCTCTCGAGGAGGAACAGGTTCGCACCGGTGCCCTCCGGCCCGTTACTCGTGTCGGCCACGAGGATCGCGTCGATCCCGGCGGCACGCGGGGGTGGAGCAGTTGCCTGCGCCCCCGCGAAACGCGCGAGCGTGATGGCGAGGAGCATCGGTGCGACAGCTCGGAAGGCTCTGCACGTGGGGCCTACCACCACAGTCATCTCCTGCGACGCGGACGTCGCGGTTCTGGGACTGACCTGCTAAGTGGTGCATCCGGCAAGAGGACTGACGCCCGCGGTCTGACGTAGGAGGGGTGTGGCCTTCGCGCGAAGGGAGGTGCACCCATGACCCTCACCCAAGTCACGCCCCGCGAACTGACCCCCGAGGGACGTCAGGCCCTCCAACAGCTTGCGTCCTCTCGGACCGCCCAGGCCCGCCTCGTCGAGCGGGCCCGGATCCTCCTGGCCATCGCCGACGCAAGGCGACCCAGCCAGGTCGCCGAGGGCCTGGGCGTCTCCCGGCCGACGGTCTACACCTGGAGCCATCGCTTCGATGACCGCGGGCTCCACGGGTTGGAGGACCAGCCCCGGGCCGGGCGCCCACCGACCTATACGGGGATCCGATAGCAACGGAGCAAAAACCAACGATCTTCCGGGCGGTCGGCTCTCGCAAACGACCGATTTCGAAAGGTCGCAAGGACTTCCGCGGGGAACCGCTGGTTCCCAGGATCCTGCGTTCTCGATAACCGCTCTCGAATGGGACTTCTCGAATCAGGTGGCCGGAGACGGGTTTCGAGAAGCTTCCACTCGGCGAATCCGGTGCTCCGAGTCAAGTTCGTTGGTTTTTGCTCCGTTGCTATCGGATCCCCTATACGGCCGAGCGACGCGCCGAGGTGATCGCCGCGGCGTCGACCGACCCGAGGAGCCTGGGCCTGCCTCTCGCGTGCCGGGCGCCCGATCGCCTGCAAGCCTACCTCAACGAGCAGAGGGGCATCCCGATCCGGCGCAGCCGCATCGACGAGCTCCTCCTGGCCGAGGGCCTGCGTTGGCGCCATCAGGGGGCCTGGTTCGGCGAGCGGGTCGATCCCGCCTTCGCCGAAAAACGGGGATCATCGAACGGCTCCACACGCCGCCGCCGCCGGGCTCCGTCGTCGTCTGCCCCGACGAGATGGGGCCGGAGAGCGCCAAGAGCTTCCCGGGCCAGCGACTCGTCCGGGCCGAACCCCGGGCGGGGGCCGAAGGACAAGCCCGAGCGGCCGAACGAGCCCGGCAGGAGGTCGACTACGGCCGCCGCGGCGAGGGGTACATCTTCGGCGCGTTCCGCCCGGCCACCGGCGAGGCGATGACCCGCCCGTACCCGAGCCGGAGTGCGGCGAGCCGGGCCGACTTCCTCGCCCGGGTCGACGGATGGGTCCCGGCGGAGGCGGGACGCGTCTATGCGATCGTGGGCAACCTGCAGGCGCATCGGGCCACCGATGTGCTGCCGTTCGCGTCGGCTCACCCGCGGTGGGGGCTCGTCTCCCGGCCGGTGTACGCGGCGTACCTGAACCTGATCGGACCCTGGTGGGAGGTCCCGCGGAGCCTGGCGCTGAAGGGGCGTCGGTTCGAGACCTGGGAGGAAGTCTGCCGGGCAGCCGAGGAGGCGACGGCCTACTGGAACGGGCATCGGCATCCGTTCGTCTGGGGCCGCCGACGGCGACACCGGCCGCGCCGCCGGCCGGGCATCGCGGCCGTCCCCGGTATCAGACGACTTGCCGGATGAACCACTAAGGGGATGAGCGTCTTCTTCGTCGGTAGACGGTTGGTGTGTCGGTTGATGGATCGGTACCAGAAGGCATCCCATTGGCCGGGCTCACCTTCGTACAACGCCCGCAGCTGGCACACCGCATCCGCCCCGTCGCCGCCCCAACGCATCCCGCTCCGCTTCAGTCGCCGGTTCACGACCGTCTTGCAGGCCGCCTCGATGTGACCCGAGCCGATCTGCCAGCCCGCGGCCCGGTACCGCGGGTAGTCCATCCGGTGCAGGTTGTTCCGGATGTACCCGCTCACCTGCCGATGCCCCTCGCGGGCCGCGGCCGATCGGCCGCCCAGGTCCAATGCCTCCAGCGTCGCCGGGATCGCACCGCCGCCCTCGTGCTTCATCCGATGGCTCCACCGCCCCGTCAGCGTGCCGGCGGCCTCCGCATCCCCGCCGCAGTACGCCTTGGCCAGGTCGCCGAGGTGCTCGGCGGCGTGGTCGAAGTCCGGGACGCGCACGGCGCGCGGGAAGGACACGTCCATGAAGCCGTCCCGCCCCGCCCCGCCGCCGGTCAACGCCACCCACCGCTCGGCCCGGTCCAGGCCCACCTGGGCCGCCTGCCGCCGCATCCGCGCGCCCAACTCGTCGAGGCCCATCAACCCGGCCTGGTAGCGGGCCGCGGGCGGATGCCCCTTCGGGGCCGCCTCGGACGGCGCGGCGCGGGGGTTGAAGACCTTGCCGACGGAGGCCATGCGGCCGTCGGCCTTGGCGCCGCGGTCGCCCGGCATGCCGAGCCCGGCGGCATCGACGCTGACGTAGCCGACGGCCCGCCCCCGCGCATCGCGGTTCCACCGCCAGTCGGCGGCCGGGCCGAGGGCGTGCCCCGCGGCCCACAGCCCGCTGAGCCGCTCGCCGGCCGCCTCGGTCGTCCGCTCGACGGTCGACTCGGCCAGCCGCAGGCCGGCCATCCGCGGCAGCGGCTTCTCGGCCGCCTCGGCGAAGCTGCCGACGGTGCCGGCCCACGTCGTGATCTCCTCCCCCGGCGTCAGCGTGCCGGCGGCCAACCCCAGCTCGGCGTCGATGGGGATGTGCCCGGTCCGGCAGGCCGGGCAGGTGTGGTAGGCCCGCCCGGCCAGGGTAATCGGGCCCATCAGGCTGATGAAGGCCTTGTCGCGGCGGCCCTGGGACTTGCTCGGGCCGCGGCAGGCCGGGCGGCTGAGGCTGGAGCCCCGGTCCCCCCCCCTTTGCGCCCGTTCAGGGCGGTCTCGATGGCCTTGGCTCCGATCCGATGCACCCGGTCGCGGACCTCGAACTCGGTCTCGCCCAGGAGTTGGCCGTCGGGTTTGGAGGCGAGCGGATGGGCGATCCGGCGCAGCTCGGCATCGCCGGCCGCCCGCAAGGCCTGGTAGATGCGCTCGGCTTCGGCGGCTTGCTCGGGGGGCAATTCGGGGAGAGACATGCGGGGGCCTCGATGGGCAAATGACGACGAAATCAGGACGGACCCATCAGCGGCCCCCGTTGTACGCGATTTTCCACCGACTTTCGAGACGCTCAGAGGCTATCCGGGAAGCCGGCTTGGCCCTAGAATCCCCGCGGTAACAGGAGACAGCATCACGGTTTAGCCACCTACGCCCCGATGCGAAAGCCCTACAAGACTGACCTGACTGACGCCCAGTGGACGATCATCGAGCCGTTCATCCCGCCCCGCCGGCCCGGCGGTCGGCCACGCGCGACCGACATCCGCGAGGTGCTCAACACCCTGCTGTACCAGGCCCGCACCGGCTGCCAGTGGGAGTTGCTGCCGCACGACCTGCTGCCCAGGAGCACCGTCTGGGACGACTTCCAGCAGTGGCGCGACGACGGCACCTGGCAGCGGATCGCCGACGCCCTCCGCCCGCAGGTGCGAGAGGCCAAGGGGCGTGAGCCGACGCCGCGCGTCGGCTACATCGACAGCCAGACGGTCAAGGGCACGGAGGTCGGCGGCGAGCGGGGCTTCGACGGCGGCAAGCTGGTCCGCGGGCGGAAGCGGCACGCCCTGTTCGACTCGCTGGGGCTGCTGCTGGCGGTGGTGATCACCGCGGCCTCGGCCGACGACGGGGCGACGGCCCCCGAGGTCCTGGGGCGGCTGGACCGGCCGCGGTATCCCCGGCTGGAGGTGATCTATGGGGACACCAAGTACAACAACCGGCGGCCGGACGGCTGGCTCCAGGAGACGGAGGCCCCCTTCCGGGTCGAGGTGGTCAAGCGTCCCGAAGGGGAGGCGGGGTTCGTGAAGCTGCCGAAGCGATGGGTAGCCGAGCGGAGTTTCGCGTGGCTGGGCCGGGACCGGCGGCACAGCAAGGACTACGAGTGGAATCCCGAGTCGAGTGGGGCGTGGGTGCGGATCAGCGCCATCGGGGGGATGCTGCGGAGGCTGGCCCCCGACGAGACGCGGAAGCCGGCTCCATTCATGTACAGGAAACCCCAGGCCGCCTACCTTTCCGGATAGCCTCTCACCCTCACTAAGCAGTAGTTTCCCCGAATCACTCCACCCCATCTCCGGCGGTGCGTAGCGTCTCCCCGCTACCCGCACCGTGAGGTGGCTCGGTCGGCCCCGGATTTCCCGCCTCGAACGCCCGTCGGCGTCGGATCGCTACCCGCCGACCCCGCCGACCCCGCCGCACGACCGCCTCGAACCGTCCTCCCGCCCTTCTCCCAGCCATTCCGACAGGAGCCGCCGGATTTCCGGGCCGTGCCGTCGCAGCAGTCGTTCGACATCGAGCACGCTCGGCCGGTCCTTCTTGCGGTTCCACGGCGGCCGGAACCACCAGCCCACCTCGCCGGCCGCCTCCAGCCGGAACTGGGCCAGCCGCAGCAGGCTCATCGTCACCCACTGGGCCTGGCTCGTCCGCTCGATCGGCTTCCTCGTCCAGGCCCGGCACTGCTCCCATCCCAACCGCTGCTTTAGGTCTCGAAATCCGTCCTCCTGCCGGAAGCGGGCGGCGAACAACTCGACCATCTGAAGCCCGGTCAACTCCACGGCCGAGGTGACCAGGGCGAACCGCTTCTTGTACCCCTCGACGCAGGCGACGACCGCCTTGATGGGCACCCCATGGCCGGCCACCCGCCACCGGCCGACGACCTCCTTCCAGCGGACCCGCCGCCGCCGGCCGTAGACCAGGGCGTGCCCCTCGTGCCACGGCCCGGACCACCGGCCGCCCCGGCGGGGCGGCTCCAGCTTCTTGCCCCACTTCGGCATCGGCCCCCGCTGCCCCTCGCGGCGTCCGGTCGGCGGCGGGGCGTGCAGCCGGGCGTCGTGCCGCAGCCGGGTCAGGAACTCGATGCGGGGCGAGTCGCCCTCGGGCGTGACCAGCGGCCGGATCACGCTCTTCAGGGCGTAGCCGCCGTCGAAGACGGCCAGGTGCCGCCCGCCGGTGATCCGGGCCTGCTCCCGGATCAGTTCCACGGCCAGTTCGCACTTCGTGCGGAAGCCCACCTTCGGCCCGACGAACCCCGACCGGGCCGGCAGTTGCGACTTGCGGAAGTAGAGCCGTCCCGAGACCGGCAGGAACCAGGCGGGCCGACCGGGCTCATCGAGCAAGGCCCCGAGCACGACCCAGTTATGGGCCCGGACGGTGGCGGCCCGGTTGGGGCAGCGGGCGGTGTACTCGTGGAACGTGCAGGTTCCCCAGACGTGCTTGCCCGAGCGGTGGACCTTGGTGTCATCGACCGCCGGGGCGTGATAGCCGTGCCAGGTGCGGCCGGGGGCCTGCTCGACGAGCCGGGTCAGGCTGCGGGTGACGGCCCCGGCATCCCAGGCCCCGTACTCGGCGAAGCGTTCCATCGCCCGCCAGTCGGCCGGCCGGTCGAGGGCCAGGACCGACTGCGTGACGGTATGCTCCTCGACGTTGAGGGCCAGGCCGGTGACCCACTCGACGAAGCGGCGGTGTCCGGGCCGGTTGAAGGCCCAGGCGAAGCGGGCGAGCAGTGCTTGCCAGATCGACCAGAGCAGCGTAGCGTCGGTCATCGGGGCATCTCCTGGTGCGGGACCGGATGAGGTGGTGATCAACCCATCAAGGTCCGATCGGGAGATGCCCCGCTCAAGATGCAACAGGAGGCCGGTAGGAGTGCAGGTTTTCGGGGAAACTACTGACTAAGGAGTCTCGCCAGAATAACCTGTCCAATTCCTGACCACGATCGGTAGCATGGTTTGCATGCGAGACGCCGCAGTCCAGACCATCAGGACGAAGTACGAGAACCTGGAACCCGTACTCGATGAGCGGGCTCGACGCCTCTGGGCCGCTACCGAAGCACGAGCCATCGGCTGGGGCGGAATCTCCCAGGTCGCCGAGGCCACCGGACTCTCTCGCATCACCATCAAGGCCGGCCTGACCGAACTCGGTCACCCGGCCATTCCCACCGGTCGGGAGGTCGCACGCCATCGGGTACGCCGACCCGGCGGTGGACGGAAGGCCCTGGTCGATCACGACCCCGACCTCCTCCGTGACCTTGAGACCCTGGTCGATCCGGTGACCCGTGGCGACCCGATGTCGCCGCTGCGTTAGACGTGTAAGAGTGCGGCCAAGTTGGCGGTCGAACTCCAGGCCCGAGAGCATGCCGCCAGCGAGCGTTCGGTCAACCGCCTCCTCCACGGGCTGGGCTACAGCCTGCAATCCAACCGCAAGACGATCGAGGGTAAAGGCCACCCCGATCGTGATGCCCAGTTCCAGCACATCAACCGACGGGTCAAGGCGTTCCAGAGGCAGGGGCAGCCCGTGGTGTCGGTCGATGCCAAGAAGAAGGAATTGGTGGGCCAGTTCCGCAACGGCGGTCGGGAATGGCAGCCCCAGGGGCAAACCGAAGGGGTGGATGTCTGCGACTTCGTCAAGAAGGACCTGGGCAAGGCCATCCCCTATGGCGTCTACGACCAGACGACCGACTCCGGCTGGGTCAGCGTGGGGGTCGATCACGATACCGCCGAGTTCGCCGTGGAGACGTTACGTCGCTGGTGGCGGAACATGGGCCACCGGGTCTATCCCCATGCGGAGCGGCTGTTGATCACAGCCGATGGCGGCGGCTCCAACGGGACACGCTGCCGGCTGTGGGAGGTGGAGCTTCAGGGCTTGGCCGACGTGACCGGCCTACGAATCTCGGCGTGCCACTTCCCACCCGTCACGAGCAAGTGGAACAAGATCGAGCACCGGATGTTCTGCTACATCACGGAGAACTGGCGGGGCCGCCCGCTGGTGAGCCGGGAGGTGGTGGTCAACCTGATCGGGCATACGACGACGAAGACTGGCTTGGCGATCCGATCGGAGTTGGACGAGGGCAGTTACCTGACGGGCCGGAAGGTCAGCGACGAGCAGATGGAGGGGTTGTCCATCAAGCGGGACAAGTTCCACGGTGACAAGTTCCACGGTGAGTGGAATTATTCGATCCTCCCGAGGCAGCAAATTGAATAGATTATTTTGGCGAGACTCCTTAGTGCTACTCCGTTAAATCATACGAACGATCGACTGCTGCGGTTCGTACCGAGGGTATGAACCGGACCTACACCCCCGACTTAAACCCCGACGTCCTCGACCGCCTCGCCGCGTATGCCGCCTCCTTCCGCGCCGACTTCAACCGGCCCCGCCAGGCCGCCTGGTGCGGCGTCTACCTCCGCGGCCTGGTCCAGGACGGGGACCGCAAGAGCGTCGAGCCGATGGCCGCCCGCGTCCCCCTGTCGGAGGGGCTCGACGTCGCCGACCCCGACCAGGCCCTGCAGCAGTTCCTCGGCCAGAGCACCTGGGACGAGCAAGCGGTCCTGAGCCGCTACCGGGCCACGATGGCGGCGAAGTTCGCCGACCCGGCCGGCATCTTCGTGATCGATGACACCACCTTCCCCAAGCAGGGCACGCACTCCGTCGGCGTGCAGCGGCAGTACTGCGGCGCCCTGGGCAAGAAGGCCAACTGCCAGTGCGCCGTCAGCGTCCACTACGTCGCCCCGAGGGGGCACTACCCGCTGAACATGCGGCTCTACCTCCCGGAGGGCTGGCTGGCCGACCCGAAGCGACTGGATAAGGCCAAGGTGCCCGAGGCCGAGCGGCGGTCGCTGACCAAGGGTCAGATCGCCCTGGAGTTGCTCGACCGCATCCGCGCCGAAGGGCTGCCGGGCGGGCTCGTCGTGGCCGACAGCGGCTACGGCGTCTCGGGCCCGTTCCGCGACGGCCTGGCCGAGCGGGGCCTGCACTACGTCGTCGGCGTGACCGACGAGATGCTGGTCTTCACCGAGGAGCCGAGGTGGGACGAGCCCAAGGCCGGGACGGGCGGGCGGCCGCAGAAGCGGCGTCGCCTGGCCGAGGGCTCGCCCCGGCCGGTGGGCCTGAAGGAGCTGGCGGCGCGGACGCCGCGCCGGAAGGTGACGTGGCGGGAGGGGACCAAGGGCCCGATGTGGGGCCGATTCGCCTGGCTGCGCGTTTGGCCGGGCCAGGGATGGGCGACAGGCGATTGCGCCGGGGCGGAGCCGATCTGGCTGCTGATCGAGGAGCAGGCCGACGGCAAGCTGAAGTACGCCTTCAGCAACCTCCCGGCCGATACCAGCCGGATCCGCGCGGTGCGCCTGTGGCGGAGTCGCTGGCCGGTGGAGCTCGGGTACCAGCAGATGAAGGAGGAACTGGGGCTGGACCACCACGAGGGCCGCTCGTGGCGGGGCTTCCACCATCACGCCTGCCTGGTGATGTTGGCCTTCGGGTTCCTCACCCTGGAGCGACGCCGAGCCCGTCGGGGGCGATCCCGGCCGGGCAAAAAGGGGGAGGCCGAGCGCCGGTGATCACGGTGCCGGCGATCCGCCGGGCGTTGCAGCGGCTGCTGGCGCCGGTCAGCCGGCCGGACTGCGCGCACTGCCGGCCCTGGCTCACCCGCTCCAAGACCAAGCTAACGGAGTAGTATTAGAAGCCCTGACAAAACCGTGTGGCATGGAGTTTGCGCCCTGGTGCTGTTTTCCTCCGAACCGAAGGAGACACCACCATGGCGAGCGCCCACATGCCGGACGAGTTCTTCGATCTGGTTGCCCACCACCTGCCGCCGGAACCGGCCATCGGCCCCTACGGCGGGCGTCCGCCGATCGGGCACCGGGTCGCCCTGCGTGTCATCTGGTTCGTCCTGGCCACCGGCAATCGCTGGGAGGATGTCCCGCAGGAACTCGGCTGCTCAGGTCGCACCGCCCATCGCCGGCTGCGGGCCTGGGAGGAGGCCGGCATCTGGGACCGCCTCCATGCCGACCTGCTGAGGCTGCTCCGCAAGGCTGGCAAGCTGGAGACCGACACGGTGGTCGTCGACGGCGTGACGGTGCGGGCCTCCGGCGGCGGCGAGGCGACCGGCCCGAGCCCCGTCGACCGCAGCAGGAAGGGCACGAAGCACACGGTGATGGTCAGTCGCACCGGAGTGCCGCTGGCGATCCGCACCGCCGGGGCCAACGAGAGCGACCACCGCCAGATCATCCCGCTGGTGCTCGACTTCCCGAGCGTCGCCGGCAAACCGGGCAGGCCGAAGCAGTTGCCGGATGACCTGTATGCCGACCGGGGCTACGACAGCGAGGGGACGAGGGCGTTACTGCGTTGGATGGGCATCGAGCCGCACATCGCCAAGCGTCGGACACCGCACGGCAGCGGGCTGGGCAAGGTCCGCTGGGTGGTGGAGCGGACGATCGGCTGGATCAAGGGCCTGCGGCGGATGCGGGTGCGGTACGACCGGCTGGGGGTGATCCAGGACGCCTGGACGACCCTGGCGGCCTGTGTCATCTGCTTCCGTATCCTCCACCAGGATGTGATGTGATTCACCCGGTTTTGTCAGGGCTTCTTAGCTCGGAGGGGCTCTGGGAACGGGTCTGTCGAGCCGCAACCACGGCAGGGTACGTCCCTTCGGGCGCTGGCAGAAAGCCGGATCTCGATGCCGCAGGTCGCCCAGGGGAAGATCTGGTGATCGCCGCCTCCCGGCTCGAAGCAGTGACGCTCTGCTTCCCCGCAGAGGCGGCAGGTGGCGATGCCGGCGTAGCCGCTCGCCTCGTCCGTCGGGGCCTCGAAGAGCGGGAACGGGGTGCCGAGCTCGGCGAAGGTCGGCATGGGGTCGCTCCGGGACCTTCCATCAGGACGCGTCGTGACGGCAAAGACCTCAACCTGCGGGGCCACGGCGATGTCGGCGAGCCAGGCATGATGGGCCTGGAGACCGCACAAGGCCTCCGGTGGATCTGCGAGTCTCCAGCGGTGCAGGGTCGCCTGGCTCGGCGACGGTGACTGCCCCGGGCCGCAGCGGGGGCGCCCTGACCCTCGACAGGGCGAGCGACCGCCTCGCCGGTGGCTCCGGGATCGCCTGCTCCGCCCGTGCCGCTCTGCCCTGGGCGGATTCAGGTGCCTCGCCGTCGCCTCGTGTCCATTCGACTCGTCCTCGTGCAAGGGCGTCTGGCCGGCCTTGCTTCGAATGCTGGGGTCGGCGCCGGCATCGGGTAGAGCCCCCACCGCCTCCGCCTTGCCCCGCCAAGCGGCCCGATGCTGCGGCGTGCGGCCCCGGCCGTCCGGCCGATCGGCCTCCGCCCCTTCCCGCAGCAAGAGCCGGGCGACCTCGGCGTGCCCCTCATGGGCGGCCCAGTCCAGCGGGGTCATCCCGTCGGCCGCCGGGCGATCCACCTTGGCCCCGGACCGGATCAGGAGCCCGGCCACGTCGGCCCGCCCGTGCTGGGCGGCGAAGTGCAAGGGCGATCGGCCGATGACGTCGAGGGCATCGACATCGGCCCCACGTTCGAGCAGCAGGCCCGCCACCCCGGCGCCGGAGGCGAAGTGGAGGGCGGTCAGGCCGTCGGGACGCCGTGCGTAGACGTTCGCACCCCGAGGGCCAGGGCACGTGCGACCTCGGTCAGGCCCCGTTCCGCCGCGTCGAACAGCGGCGTGGCCCCCATACAGCCGGGGGCATCGACGGGCCAGTCGGCGTCGAGGAACCGCTCCACGTCCTCGACGATCTCGACCTCGTGCAGGGGTGTGTCATCCATCGATCCCCTCGCTTCCGTCTCCTCAAGGACGACCCCAATCTCGCCAGGCTCGCTCGATGAACTCGACGACCGGGCGGGGGTCCGTCAGCCCGTGCGGGTGGTGGTCGGCCCCCGCCTTGACGACCCGCTCGACCGGCCCGCCCAGCGCCCTGTACCGATCGTAGACGACCTCCGAGTTCTCCCGGTGGGGGACCGTCTCGTCGCTGTCCCCGTAGACCAAGAGGATCGGGATCTCGGCCTCGGCCAGCGGTCCCAGGCGGTCCACCGGGTTGCCCCTGTAGGTGATGGCTTCTCGGTCGTCCTCGAAGTCATAGGCGTCGAGCAGCTTGACCCACTCCTCGGGCGATCCGGCGCCGGTCCCCAGCCCCTTCGGCCAGCCGCCGGGCCAGCTCTTGAAGTCGCAGACGCCGTTGTCCAGATAGACCGCCAGCGTCTCGTCGGGGTGGGCCGCCGCCCAGGCCTTGCAGTAGAGCGCCCCTCGGCTCAGCCCGATCAGCGCCGGCCTCGGGCTCACCCCATATTCCTTCACCAGCAGGTCGTAGAACGCCTCCCAGCGGGCGACCGCCTTCGGCGAGCCGAAGAGGTCAGGGACGCTCATGTAGGCCAGATGCCAGCCGCCTCGGAGCAGTTCGAGATCGGCGTCCGGGAAGGCGCCGAAGAACTCGCCTCGCCAGGCCCACGGCCTACCCAGCGGCTGCTCCTTCGGCTCGACCACGATCACGTCGGCTCCGTACACCCTGAAATCATGGCGGACGAAGCCATTCCACCGGCAGATAGCCCCCGGAAAGGGGGCGGGCTCGTCGGCGTCGGCAGCCGGGCAGAGGATGAGGATCGATGCGACGGCGACCACGGCTCTCATCGTCGTCCTCCACGCCCGCCCGGAGGGCGGGGCTGCCACGTGTCCCATGCGACAGTGGCCCCGATCATACCCCACCGCCCCGCTCGGTGGACCCCACCGCATCAGCCGTCCGACCACGGAGCCGTTTCCACGGTGAGAAATCGACGGTCGGGCGAACGAAAGCCGGCCCGCCGTGTCCATCGGATCTCCGGCCGGGGACGCGACTGATTTCGACCGCCGACCCTCGCGATGGAGACGGACATGAGGCGAAGTGAACTCGGCAGGGGTGGGTTCGAGGTCTCGGCGATCGGCCTGGGCTGCTGGGGGATGTCCGGCTCCTACGGCCCCGCCGACGAGGCCGAGTCGGTCGCCACCCTGCACCACGCCCTCGACCGGGGGGTCACCCTCATCGACACCGCCGACTCCTACGGCGACGACGGCCACAACGAACGCCTCCTCGGTCGGGCCCTGGACGGGCGACGCCACGAGGCGGTCCTGGCGACCAAGACCGGCTTCGTCCGCCGGACGGCGGCCGACGGCACGACGGCCGTCGAGGTCGACGGCCGCCCCGGGCGCATCCGATCGGCCTGCGAGGCGAGCCTGGCCCGCCTGCGGACGGAGGTGATCGACCTGTACTACCTCCACCGGGCCGACCCGGACGTGCCGATCGAGGAGTCGGTCGGGGCGATGGCCGAGCTGGTCGCCGCCGGCAAGGTCCGGGCCATCGGGCTGTCGGAGGTCTCCGAGGCCACGCTGCGGCGGGCGCACGCCGCCCACCCGATCGCCGCCCTCCAGTCGGAGTACTCGCCCTGGACGAGGGAGCCGGAGGCGGCGGTCATGCCGGCCTGCCGGGAGCTGGGGATCGCCTTCGTCCCCTTCAGCCCGCTGGGCCGGGGCTTCCTCACCGGCACGCTGACCGACCCGAGGCGCCTGGCCCGGGGCGACTGGCGGGCATCGAACGCCCGCTTCGCCGGGGGGAACCTCGCCCGCAACCTCGCCCTGCTGCGGCCCCTGGAGGAGGTCGCCCGGCCCCACGGGGCGAAGCCGGGCCAGGTCGCCCTGGCCTGGGTGCTCTCCCGTGGCGAGCGGGTCATCCCGATCCCCGGCATGAAGCGGCGGACTCACCTGGACGAGAACGCGGCGGCGGCGGACATCGGGCTGACGCCCGAGGAGATCGCCCGGCTGGACGCCGCCTTCCCGCCCGGAGCCGCCGCGGGCGACCGCTACGACCCCGGGCAGGCCCGCTGGCTGGGCCGTTAGCCCTCGCCCCGGGGCTGGTGCCCCCCGCGAACCCTTGACTCGCATTTAGTTGTCGCGTAAATTAAATTCGTGACGACCAAGTGGCGGGCGGGGGATGGGCCATCCCGGTGGGTCGATGGCAGGAGGAGCCGGAGGGGACGCGGACCTTCGACTCGCCGGCGCGGGAGGCCACGCTGGGCATCGCCCGCACCGCCGACCGCTCCGGCATCCGCGTCTCCCGGCTGTCCCGGGAGCACGGTCCGACCCCCTCGCAGCACGACGTCCTGCGATCCTCCGGGGCGAGGACAAACCGCTGCCGATCCTGGAGGTCGCCGACCGCCTGGTCGCCGTGCCGGGCATCACCGGCCTGATCGACCGGCCGGAGGCCATGGGGCTGATCGCCCGGGAGCGCTCGGCCGAGGATCGACGGGCCGTCTTCGTGGCGAGCACGCCGAAGGGCCGGACCTGCTCGGCAGGCTGGGCGAGCCGGTCGGGGCGCCGCACGAGGGGTTGGTCGGCCACCGCTCGCAGGCCGAGCTGAACGAACCGATCCGGCTGCCGGAGAAGGCACGGCAATCGCTTTCCGAGCCCGACCGAGCTTATTTCGGTCTTGATTTCCATGTCATCTATTGGCGAGAAAACCAGGGGGGAATCGATGATGACGATCCGCGGGGCGGGCGAGCGGGGCCACTTCGACCACGGCTGGCTCGACACCTACCACACCTTCTCGTTCGCCCGGTACGTCGACCGTCGCCACATGGGGTTCCGCGCCCTGCGGGTCATCAACGAGGACCGGGTGGCGCCGGGGCGGGGCTTCGGCACCCACCCGCACGGCGACATGGAGATCGTCACCTACGTCCTCTCCGGGGCGCTGGAGCACCGGGACAGCCTGGGCACCGGCAGCGTGATCCGCCCCGGCGAGCTGCAGCGGATGACCGCCGGCACGGGCATCACGCACAGCGAGTTCAACCCCTCGGAGTCCGAGCCGGTCCACCTCTACCAGATCTGGCTGCTGCCGGAGCGGGAGGGGCTGGAGCCGTCCTACGAGCAGAAGGCGTTCCCCGAGGACGAGCGGCGCAACCGGCTGCGGCTGGTCGCCTCGCCCGACGGGACCGGGGGCTCACTGACGATCCGGCAGGACGCCCGGCTCTACCTCGCCACGCTGGACGGCGGCCGGGAGGTCTCGCACGAACTGGCACCGGGCCGCCACGCCTGGCTCCAGGTCTTGCGAGGCGGCGTCACCCTGAACGGATCGGCCCTCTCCGCCGGAGATGGGGCCGCCCTCGGCGACGAGTCGGCCCTGGCGATCCGGGCCGACGAACCGTCGGAGGTCTTGCTGTTCGACCTGGCGTGAGGCTCTCTCAGGGAGCGGAGAGCCCGGGTCCGCCGTCATCGGTGACCGGCGGCCATCATCCCGAACCCCAGGCGCAGGAGCAATCGCCGTGAAGATCCAGGTGGTGTTCTACAGCATGCACGGCCACCTCTACCGCATGGCCGAGGCCGTCGCCGAGGGCGCCCGCCGGGTCGAGGGGGCGGACGTGGCCCTGTTTCAGGTGCCCGAGCTGGTGCCCGAGGAGGCGCTGGAGGAGAGCGGGGCGAAGGCCGCCCGGGCGGCCTTCGCCCACGTGCCGGTCATGGAGCCGGGCCGGCTGGCCGAGGCCGACGCCATCCTCTTCGGCACGCCGACCCGCTTCGGCAACATGTGCGCCCAGATGCGCAACTTCCTCGACCGCACGACGAGGCTCTGGCTCTCGGGCGCCCTGGTCGGCAAGGTGGGCAGCGTGTTCGCCTCCACGGCCAGCCAGCACGGCGGGCAGGAGACGACGATCACCAGCTTCCACACCACGCTGCTGCACCACGGCATGATCATCGTCGGCGTGCCGTACTCCGAGCAGCGGCTCGTGCAGATGGACGAGATCGGCGGCGGGACGCCCTACGGGGCGACCACGCTGGCCGGGGCCGACGGCAGTCGGCAGCCGAGCGCCATCGAGCTGGAGATCGCCCGCTTCCAGGGCCGACACGTCGCCGAGATCACCCGACGCCTGGTGTCCGGTGGATGAGACCTTCGTGGACCCGTTTCCCTCACACCCGATGGAGAACCTCATGGCCGATTACCCGGCGATCCCCTCTCGGCTGTCGATCGACGACGCCGCCGTGCTGCTGATCGACCACCAGTCGGGACTCCTCTCGCGGGTGCAGGACTACGGCCCCGACGAGTTCCGCAACAACGTCCTGGCCCTGGCCGAGGCGGCGAAGTTCTTCGAGCTGCCCACGATCCTCACCACCAGCTTCGAGCAGGGGCCGAACGGCGTCATCATGCCCGAGCTGAAGGCGCTGTTCCCCGACGTCCCGTTCATCGCCCGCCCCGGCCAGATCAACGCCTGGGACAACGAGGAGTTCGTCGCCGCCGTGAAGGCGACCGACCGCAAGCAGCTGGTCATGGCTGGAGTGGTGACGGACGTGTGCGTGGCCTTCCCGGCCCTCTCGGCGCTGCGGGAGGGCTACGAGGTGTTCGTCGTCACCGACGCCTCGGGGACGTTCAACAAATCCGTGAGGGACGCCGCCCTGATGCGGATGCAGCAGGCCGGGGCGGTGATGACCAGCTGGTTCGCCGTGGCCTGCGAGCTGCAGCGGGACATGGAGGGCCTGGCCCGACTGCTGGGCGACCGCCTGCCGGCGTACCGGAACCTGATCACGAGCCACCAGGCCGTCGCCAACCGGTGAGCGGGCTTCGGCGACCCCGCAGGAGGGATCGCATGCGAGGGCCGTCTTGGGCCGGCACACCACCGCCCGATGCATCGTGCATCCGGGAACCGGGCAGGAACGTGGGCCGGGCACCCGGACTGGCGAGACGGGGCGGGACGGTCCGGGTGCGTCAACGCCCCGCCCGTCCCGGCGAGGGTGACTGCCAGGCCGGGTGTCGTGCGGTCGGGGGTCGGGCGAATCGAGGGGGCCGAGCGATGGGTGAACGTCCGGGATTGTTCACGCCGGTGAGGGTCGGGCCGCTGGAGCTGCCCAACCGGATCGTCATGTCGCCCATGACCCGCATCCGGGCCGACGAGGGCTGCGCCCCCGGCGAGCGGATGGTTCGGTACTACGCCCAGCGGGCCTCGGCGGGGCTGATCATCACCGAGGGCACGCACCCCAGCCCCATGGGCCGGGGATACACCTCCCCGCCCGGACTGCACACCGAGGAGCAGGCGGCGGGCTGGCGGCGGGTGACCGATGCGGTCCACGCCGCCGGGGGCCGCATCTTCGTCCAGCTCATGCACGCCGGGCGGGTCTCCCACTCGTCGCTGCTGCCCGGCCACGCCCTGCCGGTCGCACCGTCGGCCGTCGCCGTCTCGGGGGAGATCCACACCTTCGGCGGCAAGGTACCCTTCGAGACGCCCCGCCCGCTGGAGACGGCGGAGATCCCCGCCGTGGTCGGGGAGTACCGCCGGGCGGCGGAGCTGTCGATCGCCGCCGGCTTCGACGGGGTGGAGCTCCATGCGGCGACCGGCTACCTGCCGAACCAGTTCCAGGTCACCGGCTCGAACCGCCGCACCGACGCCTACGGGGGCTCGCCGGAGGGGCGGACCCGCTTCACGCTGGAGGTGGTCGAGGCCCTGTGCGAGGTGCGGAGTGCGGATCGGGTCGGCATCAAGGTCGCCCCCGGTTTCACCGTCAACGACACATTCGACGACGACCCCGCCGAGACCTACACCCACCTCGCCCGGCGGCTGGACCCGCTCGGGCTGGCCTATTTCCACGTCGGCTACGACAGCGGCTACTCACGGGGGACCGCCCCGCCCTTCAACCCCGTCGATCTCCTGCGATCGGCCTACACCGGCACGCTGCTGGCCGTCGGCGGCTTCACCAGGGCGTCGGGGCAGGAGGCGATCGAGGCGGGTCGGGCCGACCTCATCGTCTACGGCCGGCCGTTCATCGCCAATCCCGACCTCGTGGAGCGGTTCCGGCTCGACGCCCCCCTGGTCACGGGAGACGTGCGGACGTTCTACGGCGGCGACGACCACGGGTACACGGACTATCCCACGCTGGCCGAGCAGGGCTGGTCACGGGAGAATCCCTAGCCGGGCATCGGGGCCGTCGCCGGGGTTCGCCACCACGCCCAGGCGAGCCAGACGCCAGTCCGTCCACGCCCCCGCAGACCGGCCCGGTGACAAAGGCCACGACGCCGGGACGATCACTTTCGGCAACCCTCCCCCTGGACGTGAGGACTCATGATCGGACGCCGCACCTTGTGGGCCATGGCCGTCGGCTGCGGCCTGTCTGTCGCCAACCTCTACTACGCCCAGCCGCTCCTGGCCGACATGGCCGCCGACTTGGGCGTCTCCGACCGGCGCATGGGCACGGTCGCCATGCTCTCGCAGGTCGGCTACGCCGCCGGCATGCTCCTGTTCGTGCCCCTGGGCGACCGGCTGGAGCGGCGGTCTTTCATCCTCACGACGCTCGGGGCCGTCACGGTCGCCCTGCTCGGGGTCGCCGCCGCACCGGGCTACCCCTGGCTGGCCGCCGCCAGCCTGGCCGTGGGCGTCACCACGATCGCCCCGCAACTGCTCATCCCTTTTGCCGCCCACCTGGCCGGGCCGGGCGAGCGGGGTCGGGTGGTGGGCACGGTAATGAGCGGCCTGCTCATCGGCATCCTCGCCGCCCGGACGGTCAGCGGCGTGGTCGGCGAGCACCTCGGCTGGCGGGCGATGTACGCCCTCGCCGCCGCCCTGATGGTCGCCCTCGCCCTGGCGCTGCGGGTGCTGCTGCCGAGGTCGCAGCCCGAGCACTCGGGGATGGGCTACCTCGGCCTGCTGCGGTCGATCGGCGGGCTGCTGCGGGAGGAGCCGGCGCTGCGGCAGTCGTGCCTCTTCGGGGCGATGGGCTTCGGGGCCTTCAGCGCCTTCTGGACGACCCTGGCGTTCCACCTGACCGGCCCGCCCTTCGGGTACGAGGCCGGGGCGGTCGGGCTGTTCGGCCTGGTGGGCGTGGCCGGGGCGCTGGCCGCCCCGCTGGCGGGGCGGCTGGCCGACCGACGCAGCCCCCGCTCGACGATCGGGGCGGGCCTGTCGTTGGTCCTGGTCTCCTTCCTCATCTTTGCCGGCCTGGGCCGGACGCTGTGGGGCCTGGTGGCGGGGGTGGTCCTGATGGACCTGGGGGCGCAGTCGGCGCACATCTCCAACCAGTCCCGCATCTTCGCCGTGCGCCCCGAGGCCCGCAGCCGGATGAACACCGCCTACATGGTCGCCGCCTTCGCCGGCGGGGCGCTCGGCTCCTACGGCGGGGCCTGGGGCTGGGGCCTGGCCGGCTGGCGAGGGGTCTGCGTAGTCGGCCTGGCGATGACGACGGCGGGCCTGATCGCCTTCGCCGCCACGTCCGCCCGACGGAGGGCGCCCGCCGTGACCGTCGGCGGCGATGCGTGACGGGCGTGCCTCGGGGGAGCGGCGGGCTCCGAACCGGGAGGTCGGCGATGACCGACCCCCGGACGACCCGCCGACTCCATGGGGATCGGCGTCAGCCCCGGACGCCCCCGAGGCCGGGCAGCCCGTCGATGCTCCGGGCATTCTTCCGGGCCTTGTACTCCTCCATCCCCTCCGGCCCCTTGTTCTCGGCATAGGCGATCAGCTGCGACCGCTCACCCTTGAATTCGTAGAGCGGCATGGCGTAGCCGCAGGAGTCGGCGACCCGCTCCACGTCCACCACGACCACCGAGCGGGCGCCGGGGTAATCGGGGAAGCGGGAAATCAGGCAGTCCCACTCGCCGTCGCCGGGCTCGACGACCCGGCCCCGGCCGTAGAGCCGCACGATGAGCGGGCGGCCTTCGAAGGCACAGAACATCAGCGTGACCCGCCCGTTGTCCCGCAGGTGGGCGACCGTCTCGATGCCGCTGCCGGTCAGGTCGAGGTAGGCCACCGAGTGCGGCCCGAGGATGCGGAACGTGTCCAGGCCCTTGGGCGAGACGTTCAGGTGCCCCTCCGGGTCGGATGGGGCGGTCCCCACGAAAAAGACGTGCTGACGCCCGAGGAACTCCGCCAGGCGGTCGTCGATGCCGTCGTACACTTTGCCCATCCGGGCCTCCCCTCACGCCGCAGGGCGGAGATACTCCAACGCACCCGTCGTCGCACTGCCCGATCAGCCCCCGCCACGCAGCTCGGGCGGAACCCCCGCCGGCTGTCGGAAGGCGTAGCCCTCGCCCAGCTGCAACCGGGCCAGGTGCAGGATCTCCTGGGCGTGGCCGTGCAGGTGGGTCAACGCCTGGAGGACGACGCCGATCACCGTCTTCTCCGCCGTCCCGGCGAAAAGCTGATGGCGACAGGTCTCGGAGAGCCGCTCGGGCGTGAGACCGGCCAGGATCTCTTCGGCATGGCGGGCGGCCTCCTCGAAGCGGCGGAGCAGCTCACCCTTCGGGATCGGTCCCCGCTCGGTGAACTCGCCGAAGCGGTCCCGGTCGACGGGCTCGCCGCCGATGACCGAGCCGAACCGCTGGCGGAGGTTGCCGGCCAGGTGCAGCAGCAGGTTGCCGGCGGAGTTCATCCCCTCCCGAGGCCGCCACCAGACCTGCTCGTCATCCAGCTGGCCGACGCCGTGCCGGATCAGGGAGACGGCCGTCTCCAGGCTCGTGCGGGCCTCGGCCACGAAGTCCTCCGCCACGGCCGCCCGATCGCCGGTCGATCCCCCTGCCTCGCCCATGACTCGCCTCCTCGCCTGGGCCGATCGGCCCGCCACGCTCCACCATGGGAGCGATTCTCCCCCAGGCGGATACGCCGGGCCAGACTCCCACCCTTCGACCATCGCACGAACCACGCCCCGACGGGGCGACACCCCGAGCCGGGAGGAGGTTCACCCCATGCCGCCCCGATCGGGGCGTACCCCGCCCCGGCGTCCGGGTCCGGCAAGGCATTCAAATCAGGCCGCCGTTGGCCCGGAGGTTCTGGCCCGTGACCCACCGGGCCTCCTCGCCCGCCAGGAATGCCACCACGTCGGCGATGTCCTCGGGCGTCCCGAGGCGACCCAGCGCCGCCATCTGGGCGTACCGTCTCTTGTCCTCCTCGGTCTTGCCCCGGCCGAACAACTCCGTGTCGGTCGGCCCCGGCGAGACGACGTTGACGGTGATCCCACGGGGGCCGAGTTCCTTCGCCAGGACGTGCGAAAGCTGCTCGACCGCCCCCTTGGTGGCGACATAGGCCGAGTAGGTGGGCAGCATCAGCGCCGTCGTCGAGGACGAGAAGTTGACGATCCGTCCGCCGTCGGCCAGCCGCCGGGCCGCCTGCTGGCAGCAGAAGAAGGTTCCCTTGACGTTGACGGCGAAGAGGCGGTCGAACTCCTCCTCGCCCACGTCGGCCAGCGGCTTGTAGAGGATGATCCCGGCGTTGTTGACGAGGATGTCCAGACGGCCGAACTGGCCGATCGCCTCGTCGAACAGCCTTGCCACATCGGCGACGACACCCACGTCGGCCCGCACCGCCACGGCCCGGCCGCCGAGGGACTCGATCTCGGAGACGACCGCCCGAGCCGCCTCGGCGTTGCCGGCGTAGTTGACGACCACGGCGGCGCCGTCTCGGGCCAGACGCAGGGCGATGGCCCGGCCGATCCCCCTGGACGATCCCGTCACCAGGGCCACCTTCCCGTCGAGCCGCTTCGTCTCCATCGGCCTCACCTCCCTCGGGGTCGAACGAGCCGCCCATCATCCCGGAGCCCGGCTCAGTTGTCGATGAGATCCCTCATGCCGCCGAAGACGAACGCCTTCACCATCTCGTTGTCGTAGAAGCTGTGCGGGAAGCCCAGTTCGACCCGGCTCGCCGCACCGAGCCGCCCGAGGTGGGCCTCGTCGAGCCTCAGGTCGAGGCAGGCGAGGTTGTCCCGGAACTGCTCCAGGCGCCTGGCCCCGACGATCGGGATGACCGGGGTCGGCTGATGTCGGAGCCAGGCCAGTGCCACCTGGGCGGACGAACGGCCGACCTCCTCGGCCACTGCCCGGACCTCGGAGACGATCGCCTCGATGCGGTCTCCGGACGGGGCGAAGTGCTTCATCATCTCGTTGTGATACCGGGCGTCGACCTCGGCCTGGCCCCTGGCGTACTTGCCGGTCAGCACGCCGCCCGCCAGGGGGGACCAGGCCGTCACGCCCAGGCCCAGGGCCTCGGCCATCGGCAGCAGCTCCCGCTCCACCGTCCGTTCGACCAGGCTGTACTCGATCTGGAGCCCGACGAACGGCGACCAGCCCCGCAGCTCCGCCAGCGTGTTTGCCCGTGCCACCGCCCAGGCGGCCATGTCGGAGACGCCGACGTGGAGGATCTTCCCCTGCCGCACGAGGTCGTCGAAGGCCCTCATCACCTCCTCCAGGGGCGTGATCTGGTCCCAGACGTGAAGCCAGTAGAGGTCGATGTAGTCGGTCCTCAGCCGCTTCAGGCTCGCCTCGACCGACCGCATCATGTTCTTACGCTGGTTGCCGCCGGCGTTGGGGTCGGTGCCGGGCATGGCGTTGGTGTACTTGGTCGCCAGCACGGCCCGATCCCGGTCCCCCTGGAGGAATTCGCCGAGCATCGCCTCGCTGGTGCCGTTGGTGTACATGTTGGCCGTATCGATGAAGTTGCCTCCGGCCTCGAAGAAGGCGTCGAGGATGGCCCGGCTCTCGTCCTTCGAAGAGCCGCTGCCCCATTCCTCGCCGAAGGTCATCGTCCCGAGGCACAGCTCCGAGACCCGCAGGCCCGAGTTCCCGAGCAGTCGATAACGCATATCTTGATCTCCAGGAATTTGTGCTGTCCGAAACGATGGAAAGGTCGGCTTGCCGGTCACGACTGGCCGGGCCTCGCCAACCCCAACCCGCCGCTGGCCTCCAGGTATTGCCCGGTCACCCAGGCCGAGTCGTCGGAGGCCAGGAACGCCGCCGCCCTGGCGATGTCCTCCACCTTGCCGACCCGCCCGAGCGCCGTCATGGCCGAGTAGGCCTCGACGACCTTCGGGTCGTCCCGGAAGGCGGCGTTCAGGTCGGTGGCCGTCAGGCCGGGGGCCAGCGTGTTGACCGTGATGCCCCGCCGGCCCAGCTCGCCCGCCAGGCCGACGGTGAAGTTGTCGAGCGCCGCCTTGGTCATGCAGTAGGCCATCGCCAGCGGCATCGGGTTGCGGGAGAGGTTCGACGAGACGTTAATGACCCGGCCGCCGTCCCGCAGGCGTGGGAGGGCGTGCCGGACGGCGAAGAACGGCCCCTTGACGTTGGTGGCGAACACCCGATCGAACGCCTCCTCCGTGCCCGATTCGACCGTGACGACATCGGCGACCCCGGCATTGTTGACCAGGATGTCGAACCCCCGGTCGCCCCGGCGGGCGTCCAGCTCGGCGTCGAGGGCCTCGAAGAACCGCCCGAGCTGCTCGACCGAGCCCACGTCGGCGGGGAGGGCGAACGCCTCGCCGCCGGCCGCCTCGACCTCGGCGACGGCCGAATGCGCCGCCTCGGCGTTGCTCCGGTAGTTGACGCAGACCAGCGCACCGTCACGGGCCAGCCGCAGGGCGATGGCCCGGCCGATGCCCCTGGACGCCCCCGTCACGACGGCGATCTTCCCTTCGAGACCCATCTTGACGCTCCCCCGGTCAGGTACGGACGATCTCCGGGGCCGCCCACGACGGCCGTGGCGGCGTCACCCCGGCGATCGGATTCACGCCAGCTCAGGATTCGGGGGCCTCACCGTTGCCGGCGAGCCGCCCGACCATCCGGTCGAGGGCGACGACCTCCCCCCGCTCCAGCCTCCCCAGCCGCTTGCCCAGGGCGAGGCTCAGCGCCTCCCGGCCCCGCCGCAGCGCCTCCCGCCCCGCATCGGTCTGGACCAGGCGGAATTTCCGCAGGTCGCCCGGCTCGGGCTGGCGCACCACGAAGCCCCGCTCCTCCAGCTGCTTGACGAGGTAGGTCACCGTCGGCGGCGGCAGGTGCATCCGGCGGGCGAGCACGGCCGGGAACGGGTGCTCCCCGACCGCCTCCAGCAGGAAGAACGCCTTGGCCGACAGGCCCAGCGCCTCCAGCTCCGGCTCCGAGTCGTCCACGACGGCCTGGATCAGCCGCCAGAGGTTCGCCATGATCCCGCAGGAGTCCGGCCCACCCTTCTCGCCGCTCGCCGACATGATAGGCATCGCTTGTTCGAGAGTCAAATAGTTCAACAACGGAATTATAGCCGGTCGCCGCCCCGAGTGTACGCAATTCCGGGGTCCGCCGGGCTCCGAGGTCGGCCCGAGGGCGACTCCCGGCAATCAGAGCCCGCACATCCCCTCGCACTCGCCCTAGACGACCCCGCCGGTCACGTCCCGGCCGCCGAGGTCTACTTCGTCCAGCGGAAGGCAAGACCGGTGCAGATAGATCGCCTGTTCCAGGTTCCGATTCGCCACCGTGCCGGGCCGCCGCAGCGCCTCGTCCACCTCGACGGCCCTGGCCCAGCCCGCCGGGTCGGCGGCCCGCAGGTGCCGCCACTCGGCGTTCGAGCGGTACGGGCAGAACACGCAGGCGCTCCTGGGAACCTCGAGCGGGATCGACTGCCCCTTGAGGTACTCCACGCAGTCGCCCCGACTCATTTCCAGGTCGAACAGCGGGAACCGGCCCTTGGCCCACGGGTAGCCCATGAACCGGTTCCTCACCTTCGAGACCCGGTGGGGCTCGTCTCGTCGCCCAGCTTCCCCTCCTTGGCCGTGAGGACCGGCGGCCCGCCGAGGGAGCGGAGCCACTCCAGATGGCGGTAGACCGGACCGGGCTCCTCCTGCGTGTCGGCGAAGACGGCGCAGTCGAGGGCTTCGTCGAACTCGCCGCCCAGGAACATCAGGTAGATGGCGGTGGGCTGGACCCCGGCGTCCAGGTCGAGGATGTGATAGGTCGTTGTTGGTTCCACACCCTATGTAGGGAGGTGGGAATGGTTTTCCCCTGCCGTGATCGCTCGACGGCCGCCCCGGACCCGCAACTTCCTGCAACCCGGCCGCAGGAACCCGGAAGACCCGCCAGTTCGGCCAGCCCTATGATCCCCCGATCTTGCCCTCGGCGACCGGAAGGGCGGAGGCCCCCGGCCGACGGCCAGGACTGCGGCAGTGACCGGGCGGGCGCCACTCCCCTCGTGCGACACGGCCTCGACCCGGCGGCACGGACGGGCGTGGGACGCCCGGCCCGCATATCGGTCGGGGGCGAGGGCGACCCGACGGGGAGGGTAATCATGGCTGAAGAAGGGCTGGGATCGAGCGGCGGTGCGATGACTCGACGGCAGGCCATGGCTGCGGCGGCCTCGGCCGGCGTGTTGCTGGGCAGAAGTACGGCCGAGGCAAAGGGGGACGAGCCGGTGCATGCGACGAATCGGGCCTTCGACGTGGTGGTGGTCGGCGGCGGCCCGGCCGGGCTGAGCGCCGCCCTCGTGCTCGGGCGGGCCTGCCTGCGAGTTCTGGTCTGCGACTCGGGTCGGGGGCGCAACGCCCCGGCGGCCGGCGTCCACGGCTTCCTCACCCAGGACGGCACCCCGCCGGCCGAGCTGCGTCGGATCGGCCGGGAGCAGCTCCGGCCCTATGGGGTCGAGTTCCACGAGGGGGCGGTCGTCGATGCCCGCAAAACCGAGGATGGCTTCGAGGTCACGCTCGACGGCGGAGAGGCCGTCGCCTGCCGCAAGCTCATCCTCGCCACGGGGATGGCCGACGTGCTGCCGGAGATCCCCGGCCTGCGGGAGCTATGGGGCCGGTCCGTGATCCACTGCCCCTACTGCCACGGCTGGGAGTTCCGGGGCCGACCCTGGGCCTTCCTCGTGCCCCCCGAGGCCGTCGTCGAGATGGCCACCCTCCTGCGGGGCTGGACCGAGCGGCTGACGCTCCTCACGAACGGCCCGTCCGGGGTTTCCCCCGAGCACCGGACCTGGCTGGAGGGCCATGCGGTAGAGGTCGTCGAGGACCGGATCGACCGCCTGGAGGGGGATGCGGGGGAGTTTCGGGCGATCCACCTCGAAGGCGGCCGTCGGCTGGAGCGGGACGTGTTATTCGTGCATGCCCGGCTCCGCCAGGCGTCCGACCTGGCCGAGCGGCTGGGGTGCTCGCTGCACGAGGAGGGGCCGAAGGCGGGGATGGTCCGGGCCGACCCGATGGGGGCGACCGAGGTGGAGGGCCTCTACGTCGTCGGGGACGCCTCCGAGGCCGGCGTGCCGAGCGTGGCCTCGGCGGTCGCCGAGGGGTCGGTGGCCGCCGCCGTCGCCAGCAGGGCGATCTTCAGCGAGGACGCCCGTCGGCCTGCGGGCGGCGGGCTAGCTGGCCGGGGGTGACGCCCAGCAGCCGACGGACGTGGTGGTGCAGGTGCGACTGGCCCGAGAAGCCGACTCGGGCCGCCGCCTGGGCGATGTCGCAGCCGCCCTGCAGCAGCTCCCTGGCCCGATCGACCCGGCGGCGGATGACGTACTGGTGGGGCGTCGTCCCGGCGGCGGCCCGGAACCGGCGGGCGAAGTGGTACGGGCTCAGGCCGGCGACGGCGGCGAGCCGGGCGAGCGACAGGTCGCCGTCGAGGTGCCCCTCGACGTAATCTGTCACCCGCCGCAGCACGTCGCCCGCCAGCCCGGCATCGGCCGGGGTCGGGTCGGGGCCGTCGTCGGCGTACTCCCGCAGCAGGTGGACGGCCAGGGCGGTCCCGAGCGACTCCGCCAGCAGCGCCCGCCCGCCGCCCCCGGCCTCGTCGGCGAGCTTGCGGGCGACCTCCCCGGCGAAGGGGTCACGCCGCATCGCCGCCGGCCGCAGGCGGGCCGTCCCCAGCCCCGCCCGCCCGGCGACCCGATCGAGCAGCCCGGTCGAGAGCCGGACCGAGACCGACTCGAACGGCCGGTCCCATCGGACCAGGGTCGGGACGAGGGCCGGCACCACCACCACGTCGCCCGCCGTCGGCCGGCCCGAGTAGGCCCGGCCCTCGCCGAAGTGCCACTCGATGTGTCCGGGGCTGGACAGCACCACGGTGAGCTGGTGGAAGGCGTGGGCGTGCCGATTCGCCCGGACCGGCCGGCGTTGCGTCGATCGGCAGAGGCCGATCCCCTCCGCCACCGCCTCGTCGTGGAGCCCCAGCGGCACGATCTCCGTCGCTTCGTCCATCGGGCCTCCCCCCCGTCGCCCGCCGCTCGCAAGGCCAGTCCGCCGGGGCTGAGCATTGCCTGGGTGGCCGCCGGCCCTCCTCCCCCGACCATCATACGGCAGCCTTCAACGGTTCCGGGGCCGGGGCGGTATCGGCGCCGGGATCACCGTTCCACGACGCCCCGGACGGGAGGATCAGCCTCCCGCCGAGCGTCGTGCGACCCGTGCCTGCAGCGGGGCAACCTTGGGCAGACCGCCGCATCCGAGCACCCGGACCTTCTCGCCCCGCACCGCCTCATCGGTGACGACATAGGTCGTCCAGGGCTTCGGGTCGAACAGGATCGGCTCCACGATCCGCTGCGATCGCCCGCACCCGGAGGAAGGTCCACAGGTGCTCCTCCCCCTCCAGCAACATCCGTCATGTCGCCGCCGTCTTCGAGCTGCCGCAGGATGGACCCCGGCGAAGCGCCTGTCGGACGCCTCACCGGATCGGGCGGGTGTAGCCCAGGACCATGCTCCAGGCAATCGCCCCGTCCCGGTACGTGTGCCACCGATGGAACAGGCGGTTCGAGGCCCCGAGCAACTCCGACCCGATCGCCGATCCCTCGTCGCGACGATCGATCATCGCCTGGAAATCCCGGCAGAGGTGCGACCAGCAATACAGGTGCTGCTCGATCCGGTCGTAGCTGGGGAACCGGTCACTGATGACGACCTTCGTCTCGTCGGTCCCGAGGATCGAGCGGGCCACGCCGGCACCCCGGTTGTCGGCAATCGTGGGGGCGGTCAGGTCGTCGGCTAGGCCGACCCAGAGCCACGCCTTCGCATTGGCCTCGGGCCACGACGTCTCGTCGATGTGGGCGACGGCGCCGCCTCGATCGCGGCGGCTACCTCGGCGACCACCGGCGCGAGCACGGCGGCGGCCTGCCGCTCCGGCTTCGAGATCATGCCCGGCGAGACATCCAGCCCGAACAGGTCGGACACCGGTTGCGGGATCGGCCGCTTGGCCAGGCGGCAGGAGCCGGCGAACATCGCCAGGATCGCCCGCAGGCGCGGTCCGAACGGCCCGGTCGGCACGCCCGCGGGAAGTCCCGCCCGGGTCATGGCCCCGCATCCGGGACAAGTCATTCGATGGAGGCGGAATTCATCGACGTCGGGGCGGATCGGCGGGATCTCGGCGACCTGGTGCCGCACCGGCTCGGGGTCTTCGCCCTGGAGCGGCGAGCCGCAGCCACCGCAGTGCGTCGGCTTGACCTCGAAGGTCGCGCGGAGCTGCTCGGGGGGGGCCAACGCCCCGGTATGCCGCTTGTGGCCCGGCCGGCCACCCCGCTTGCGCTCGGTCGGCGGGGCCGGAGGCCGCCGCTTGACCTTCGCGGAGGGCGGATCGGACGAGGGCGGCCTGGAAGAGGCGGTGGAGTCCTGGTTGAGCCGGGCTTCCAGGTCAGTGACCCGCTTCTCCAGGGAGGCGATGACGGCCAAGATGGCCGCCTGGGCTTGCGGCGGGACAGTGTTCCAGAGCGATTCGGGGATCGAAGGATGGGGGTTCATGCTCCCGATTCTACGAGCCTACAACGCAAAGCAATCGCGCCCGTGAACGGCTACTGCCCCGGTCTGTGGTCCCTGGCAGCTTGTCCCGGCACGCCGTCGGCACGCCCGGCTACCGGCCGGGGCGGGGCGTCCCGGTCCGTCGGTGGGCGAGCCGGGCTTCAATGGTCAGACGCCGGCTGGTCGGCCGGGCGGGATCGGAGGTCGAGGTCGGGCACTGGCCTTGCGTCTGGGAGAGTGGCCGAGGGCGTGCGGGCGAGGCGCGAGCAGGGACCCTCGTCGGGCGACGGGTCGTCGATCCGGCCGAGGCAGCGGTTGAACGTCTTCAACGTCGCCAGCAGCAGGAAGAGCGATACCAGGCCATAGGCGCCGATCCAGAAGGCGAGCCAGCCGGCATGCTCCCCGATCTCCTGCCCCTGCCCGCCCTTCCCGCCGAACAGGGCGCTGGAGAAGCCGACGCCCCAGAACGGGCTGGCCGAGGCGACGCCGGGGCCGGCCTCGCCGGGGCCTTCGCCAAAGAAGGCCATCCCGGCGGGGACGGCCGCGATCGTCACGACCACGTAAGCCCCGGCGGTCAGGCCGATGGCCCGGTCCATCCGGGGCAGCCAGGTGGCCAGGGTCAGGCCCAGGCTCGTCAGCGCGGCGCCGTAGGCGACGACCAGGCCACCGATCAGCACCGGGCCGGGGGCGAACCCGGTGTGCGTCGTCAGGGCCGCGGCGACGAGCGTCGGCAACACCGCCAGCGGCGGGACGCCCCGGAAGGCGCCCCACCACTTGCCCAGGACGATCGACCGGGTCGATAGCGGGGTGGCCAGCAGCACGTCGAGGCTGCCTCGCTGGCGCTCCTCGGCCAGGCTCGTCGCGGCCGAGACGCTTAGCAGCAGCAGCCCGGCGGCCACCTGGAGGCCGTTGAGCACCGCGCTCATCTCGCCGGGTCCCGGCCCGCCGCCGTCGACCGCCTCGACGATCGCCCAGAGGCTGAAGCCGCCCGAGAGCAGGCCGAAGGTGCCCCAGACGGCGACCGACCAGCGCGACGGCCGCCGCCGATGCCACTCGCGCCAGAGCACCGGGTTGCCGTCGAGCGACGGCGACGGCAGCAGGCGAGCGAGCCGGGCGATCGGGCCCCGGCGGGTCCAGGTCCGGCGGCCCGCCCGGCGCGCCGCCTCCTCCCAGCAGGCCTGGCGAATGACCACCGCCCGCATCCGCCAGGTCGCCGCGGCGGCCAGCAGCGCCGAGGTCAGCAGGCCGAGCGTGCAGAACCGGGCCTGCGCCCCCAGCCCGATCGGCACCAGCGGCGCGGCATTCAGCGGGGCGAGCACGAGGACGATGGGGTTGTAGGGCAGCAGGGCCAGGTTGCCCGGCAGCCAGGCCGGCCGGGCCCACCCGGGCAACATCGGGGACAGGGCGATCCAGGCCGGTGCCGCCAGCAGGTAGAGGATGCCTAAGGCGTAGGTCGCCAACAGCACCTCGTGCGTCTTCTGCCCCCAGACAGACAGCGTCAGGGCCAGCGTGCAGCCGAAGGCGGCGCAGGCCAGGCAGACCAGGGTCGCACCGAAGAGCACCATCGGATCGACGCCCCCGAGCAGCGTCGCCAGCGCCTGCACCGGGGCGGCGCAGGCGATCAGGCCGAGCACCGGCACTAGTCGGGCCGCCAGCTTGCCCAGCACGATCTCGGCGTCGCTCAGGTCGGTCGCGAAGAGCAGGGTGAGATTTCCCCGGGCCTTGTCCAGGCAGATCGCCCCGGCCGTGGCCGCCGGCGCCGCCAGGCCGACCAGCCCGAGCAGGATCAGCGACGTGACCGCATAGAACCCCCGGCCGACCTCGGCCCACTGCCCGATCGACAGGTCCCCCGACCCGCCGTGGCTCCCCAGCCAGACGCCCGCCAGGCCGAGCAGGAGTAGCAGGACCAGCGACGAGCGCAGCGCATAGCCCTGCCAGCGCCGCGAGGCCGTCAGCCACTCGAACGCGAAGACCGGCCCCAGCCCCACCCGCCTCACCATGCCCCGGCCTCCTCGATGAGATGGTTCGACGGCCTGCGAGGATCTCCGGACGCGTGCGTGTCGGAGTCGGCGTCCGGGTCCTCGGGGTCGGCAGGGACGATCAGCGTATCGGGGCGCCGCAGCCCGGGACCGGCCTCGAAGTCGGAGTCGGGAGGCGGGGCGATGCGCATCGTCCGCGGCATCGTGGACATCCCCATGACGGTCACTCCCCCGCCTGCTGCATGATCCCGATCCGCTCCAGGGCACGGTGGACCTCGTCGATCGACTCGTCCAGTGTCGAGGTCCCCGCCGTCAGCCCGACCGTGTCGACGCCCGCGAACCAGCCCGGCTCCAGGTCGCTCGCGGATTCGACCTGATGGGCCGGGGTCCGGTGCTGCCGGCAGAGGTCGACCAGGCGCCTCGTGTTGTTCGAGTTCCGGCCGCCCACGACGACGACGGCATCCACGCGCCGGAGCAGGTCGAGCATCGCCCGCTGACGCATCCGGGTCGGCAGGCAGACCGTGTCGACCAGGCGGATGTCCGCCCGCGGGTTGAGTCGCCGGATGCGGTCGCAGGCCTCGTCGACCACATCCGGCGGCATGGTCGTCTGGCAGACGATCCCCAGCCGCCGGCTCTCGTAGCAGCGGACCTGATCCGCGGCCCCGATCACGTCGCAGCGCCCCAGGTCCTCGACGACGCCCCGCACCTCGACGTGGCCGGGCTTGCCGATCAGCAGGACGTGCCGCCCCTCGGCCTCCAGGGCCCTGGCGGCCTCGTGGACGCGACGGACCAGCGGGCAGGTCGCGTCGATCAGCCCCTTGCCCGCGGCCTCCAGCCGCCGCCGCTCGGCGTCGCTGACGCCGTGCGCCGTGATCAGGACCAGCGGGGTCGGCGCGGGGAACTCGCGGTCGCCCTCGGGCGATTGGCGGAACCCCGCCCCGGCCAGCCGCCGGGTGACCACCGGGTTGTGGACCAGCTCGCCGTGGATCGTGACCCGCGAGGGATCGCGGATCGCATCGACGACCTTCAGCGCGTCCCTGACGCCGAAGCACATCCCCATCTCCTCGGCCCGGATGACATCCACGGTCGGGTCACTCCATCACGCTGTCTGCTTTGCGACGCAAAGCGAACGGACAAAAAAAGAGAGGCGAAGTCACGCGGGGGACCAGCCTTCCGGATAGCGTCCCCGGCCGGCCCTCGGCAGCGCTTCCACCTGGGCATCGGCGACGACCCGCTCCAGGACGCTGATGTACTCGGCGAACCGCCGCCGGCCGTCGGGGGTGAGCCGGTACATCGTCTGCGGCCGGGGCCCCGAGGCCCCCTTCCAGACCTCGACCAGCCCCGCCTCGCCCAGCACGGCCAGGTGCCGGCTGAGGTTGCCGTCGGTCAGGGCGCAGAGCTGCTTCAGGTCGTTGAACAGCAGCCCCCCGGAGTGGGCGGCGAGGGAGGCCAGGATGCCCAGCCGGGCCCGCTCGTGCAGGACGCGGTCGAGCCCCTCGTAGGAGAAGCGGCCCGCCCCAGAGTCCGGGCCCTCAGCCTGGTCCTTGCGTGACATCGGTCCGCTCCAGGGTCCAGTGTAGGATCGCCGCGCCCAGCAACTGGCCGCCGCCGAACGTGATCCCCATCAGCCAGGGGGCCAGCGCGTGCTCGCCCCGACCCCACGCCAGGCAGCCGCACCCGCACAGGGCGTAATAGACCCCGACCCACCCCACCGGCCGGGGGAGGAGCCGGTGCGAGGCGAAGATGCCGAGGCTGAAGACCAGCGCCCACAGGCCCGGCAGCATCCAGGCCGCGTCCGGCGCCCCGCGGGCGATGCAGGTGGTGAGGAGGGCCCCGACGGCGACGCAGGGCAGGAACTGCTCGGCCGCCAGCAGCGTCATCCGCCGCGCCAGCCCCGGGCCGTGCCCCCAAGCCCTCCGGGACATCTCCACCCCCGCCGCGACCAGGCTGGCGGCGGCGGCGCCGACCCACAGGCCGAGATAGCGTCCCAGGTCGCCTTCGGGCTCCGGGACCCATCGCGGCTGGATCGCCGCGGCCAGCAGGGCCAGCACGCCGGAGGCGCCGACCGTCATCGCCCGGTAGCCGCGATAGACCGTGCCGAGCGCCATCTGGTGTCGGATGTCGGCGATCTGGCGCAGGGCCTCGTGGAGTTCCATCGCGGTCACCCGGGCGTTGACGAAGACCGTCTTTCTTTGCAATGCAAAGTAGCGATCCTGGGGGCGGGTGTCAACCCTGTATGGTCATTGGGTTCTCTGGACGGGGACTTGCTTGATGGTACTCATGCCGCTGCTGGGACGCTACCGAGGAAGTCACGTCGCACCTGGCCGGGCGGGCGGTGGCCATGACGGCGGATCAGCCACCGCCCGTCGCAGGTCCGCTTGAACTCGCTCAACGCCTCGGCCAGCTCCGCCATTGTGGCGAACGTCCGCACCCGGAGGAGGTCCTCCTTGAGGGTGCGGATGAACCGCTCGGCGCAGCCGTCGCCCCCCGGCTCCCGCACGAAGCCCGGCGAACTTTCCATGCCGAGGAAGGTCAGCTCCCGCTGGAAGTCGTCGCCCATGGACGCACTGCCGTGGTCGTGGCGGATCGCCAGCCCCTCGGCGACCCCCCGGTCGAACCCGCCGAAGTGCCCCCGCGCCCCCTGCCGCAGCGGCTCCAACGCCTCGAACCGGTTGCCGCCCTTGGCCATGTGCCGGCCGACGAACTCGCAAGTGCAGTGGTCGACGGCCACACTCGCAAGTGCAGTGGTCGACGGCCACGAAGGCACGGGCCAATCCCTCGCCCGTGGTGGCGATGGTCGTCATGTCGGTGTCCCACATCGTGTCCGGCTCCTCGGTGATGATGACGCCGTCGTGGGCCTCAGGGCCGCGCGGGTCGCCGGCCCGCCGGGGGCCTGGAGGTGGTGCTCCCGCATCAGCCGCCGCACCCGCTCGGAGGCCGTGCGGATGCCCCGGTGCCCGAACCTCGCCCAGACCTTGCGATAGCCCTCGCCGTGGAACGGGCTCTCGGAGAGCACTCGGCGGATGTGGCCGATCAGCTCCTCGTCCGTGCCCGCCCCGGCGGCCCTCGCTTCCTGGGCACGGGCCCCTGCTCCGGCGGTACGGACCCCCGAGCCTTGAGGTAGCCGATCGTCCGCAAGCCCCCGGCCCCCGTGCCCCGCTCGTGGGCGAGCCGGGCGATCTCCCGGATCGCCCCGTCGGAAAACGACAGGTCGGCGTGGCGGTACTTCAGCAGCGTTTTGCACTGTCCGAGGAGAGGGTGCGTCGCCTCCTTGAGGATTCGCACCAGATCTTCCACGGCGAGATCGTCCAGCGTAGGCATGACCGGCAGGCGCCCCAGTAGCCGAAGATCAGCCCGAACTTCTCCGATCCTTCGGGCAGGACGTGGTGGAGCGGGTCGGTCGCCTCGTCGTGGAGCGCCGAGTCCAGCAGGTCGAACCCGGAGGAGGCCCGACGGCCCGCCCTGCGGGAGATGATCTCGACCAGGCCGACGAAGGCCCCGCCGCGGATGAACAGGACGTTCGTCGTGTCGGACGGGATGCGGGCCTCCATCGGCCGCTTCGGCCCGCCGCTCGGCGGCACGTTGGCGACCGCCCCCTCGATCATCTTGAGCAGGGCGAGCTGGACCCCCGGCCGCATGTCCTTCGTCCCGAAGACCGGGCCCCCGCCGAGCGTGTCGACCTTGTCGAGGGAGACGATCCCGCCCCGCAGGTGCCAACGGACACGATCCGGGATGATGGGCGGGGCGAGGGATCGAGGGCGTGGCCGTGGAGATGGAATCCGGGATGCCCCTTGACCCTGTAGTATGGTACGGGGTCGATAATGTCCGTAGCTCGACGAGGACGCCTCTCGGGAGGTCGTGCGATGGAGAAGCCCTTGACCATCGGAAATGTCGCCCGCCGGGCCGGCGTCGGCGTGGAGACCGTCCGCTTCTACGAGCGGCAGGGGCTCCTGCACGAGCCCGAACGGCGGGCCTCCGGCTACCGGCAGTACGACGAGGGCGTGGTGGACCGGCTCCGCTTCATCCGCCGGGCCAAGGAACTCGGCTTCACCCTGAAGGAGATCGCCGAGCTGCTGGATCTGCGGCACGACCCGGCGGCGACCCGCTCGGACGTACGGGAGCGGGTGCGGGGCAAGGTCGAGGACATCGAGGCCAAGGTCCGTGACCTCCTGCGGATCAAGGACGTGCTGCTGGCCCTGGAGCGGACCTGCCACGGGCACGGCCCCGCCGAGGACTGCCCGATCCTGGCGACGATCGACCGTCCGGACGAGGCAACGACGACGACCGGCGATCCTCAGGGGGCGGCGGGCGGCCGAGGCAAGCGGCACGCGAAGTCTCCGTCGTGAGGACGACTCGGGCCGATCGCTGCGACGGCCCGTGAAGAGGAACGCCCCGTCGCCCCCGCGGCAGGTCATCCCGGCCCCGTCCGGGTGCTCGGGGACCGGGACATCACCATGCCGGGGCGCCCCGGCGATCACGGGAGGGAGTACGAGACCATGGCGATCGATCCGGTCTGCGGCATGACCGTGGACGAGTCGGGCGGGCTCGTCGCCGAGCGGGACGGGCGGACCCATTACTTCTGCAGCGAGCATTGCCTCCGGAGGTTCCTCGCCGACGGCGAGCCGGCCGGGCACGCCCCGCTCGACCAGCACCACGACCGCCGGGAGCCCGCACCGGAGGGCCGGCCCGTCGTCTACACCTGCCCGATGCACCCCGAGATCGAGCGGGATCGGCCCGGCCCCTGCCCGATCTGCGGCATGGCCCTGGAGCCGAAGTCCGTCGGCCCGGGGTCGGCCGAGGACGACTCCGAGCTGCGGGACATGACCCGGAGATTCCGGGTCGCCGTCGCCCTGACGGTCCCCGTGGTGCTGCTCGCCATGCTGCCGATGCTCGGCGTGCCGACGGACCGCTGGGGCGGGACGACGGCCCAGCTCTGGCTGCAACTGGCCCTCACCACGCCGGTGGTCCTCTGGGCCGGCTGGCCGTTCTTCGAGCGGGGCGGGCGGTCCGTCGTCACCGGCCATCTCAACATGTTCACGCTCATCGCCCTGGGCACCGGGGCGGCCTACACCTACAGCCTCGTCGCCGTGCTGGCCCCCGGCCTAATCCCCCAGGCCCCCCGGCACCACGGCCGGCTGGAGGTCTACTTCGAGTCGGCGGCCGTGATCGTCACGCTGGTCCTCCTGGGACAGGTGCTCGAGCTGCGGGCCAGGCGTCGCACCGGCGGGGCCATCCGGGAGCTGCTCTCGCTGGCCCCGCCCACCGCCCGGATCGTCCGGGACGACGAGGAGAAGGAGGTGGCCCTGGAGGTGGTCCGGCACGGCGACACCCTGCGGGTCCGGCCCGGCGAGAAGATCCCGGTGGACGGCCGCCTGTCCGAGGGCCGCAGCGCCGTCGACGAGTCGATGCTCACCGGAGAGCCGATGCCGGTCGAGAAGCGGCCCGGCGACCCGCTCATCGGCGGCACGGTCAACCGGACCGGCTCGTTCCTCATGGAGGCCGAGAAGGTCGGCCGGGAGACGGTCCTCTCGCAGATCGTGGCCATGGTCGCCGACGCCCAGCGCAGCCGGGCGCCGATCCAGCGGCTCGCCGACCTCGTGGCCGGCTACTTCGTCCCCGCCGTCGTCGGGATCGCCGTCCTCACCTTCCTCGCCTGGATGATCGCCGCCCCGGATCAGCCGGCCCTGGCCTGGGCCCTGGTCAACGCCGTGGCCGTGCTGATCATCGCCTGCCCCTGCGCCCTGGGGCTGGCCACGCCGATGTCGATCATGGTCGGCGTCGGCCGGGGGGCCAGGGAGGGCATCCTGATCAAGGACGCCGAGGTCCTGGAGACGCTGGAGAAGGTCGATACGGTCGTCGTCGACAAGACCGGCACGCTGACCGAGGGGCGGCCGAGCCTGACCGAATGCGAGCCGGCCGGGGGGTTCTCGGAGGCCGACCTGCTCCGGCTCGCCGCCGGGGTGGAACGAAACAGCGAGCACCCGCTGGCCCGGGCCGTCGTCGAGGGGGCCGAGGGGCGGGGCCTCGCCGTCCCGGCCGTGGAGGGATTCGACTCGGTGACCGGGGGCGGCGTCGTCGGCCGGGTCGAGGGCCGGGAGGTCCGGGTCGGCAACCGCCCGCTGCTGGCCGAGGCCGGGATCCACAACCTCGGCCCGCTGGAGGAGCGGGCTGACGCCCTGCGGCGTCAGGGCCGGACCGTCGTGCACGTGGCCGTCGATGGGCGATTCGCCGGGCTGCTGGCCGTCGCCGACCCGATCAAGGGCACGACGGCCGAGGCGGTCCGTTCCCTGCACGACCTCGGCCTGCGGATCATCATGCTCACCGGCGACGACGAGGCGACGGCCCGGACCGTGGCCGAGACGCTGGGCATCGACGAGTTCCGGGCCGGGGTCCGGCCGGAGGAGAAGCACGATCGGGTCGTGGCCCTGCGGTCCGAGGGCCGTCGGGTGGTGATGGCCGGCGACGGGATCAATGACGCCCCGGCGCTGGCGGCGGCCGACGTGGGGATCGCCATGGGGACGGGCATCGACGTGGCCATCGAGTCGGCGGGCGTGACCCTGGTCCGGGGCGACCTGCGGGGCATCGTCAAGGCGGTGAAGCTGAGCCGTCGCACGATGCGGAACATCCGGCAGAACCTCTTCTTCGCCTTCGTCTACAACGCGCTGGGCGTGCCGGTCGCCGCCGGGGTGCTCTACCCGATCTCGGCCAGCCTGCTGCTGAACCCAATGCTCGCCGCCGCTGCGATGAGCGTCAGCTCGGTGTCGGTCGTCGGCAACGCCCTGAGGCTCCGGCGGGCGGACCTGGCCTGACGAGGCGGCCCCGGGGCTTCCCCACGGCCATCCCCCCGCCGGGAGGCCGGGATGAGACGCCGGGCGCCGTCCCGCTGCCCCTCCCCCGCCCGATCGTTTATGCTCGGGGGAGCGACGAGCCGGCGACGACCGGGCGGGGGCCGATGACCGAGGCGGATCGCATGCCGAGCACGGGGCCGATCCCGCACCTGGAGACCTTCTGCAAGGCCGCCGAGCTGGCCAGCTTCACCCGGGCGGCCGAGGCCCTCGGCCTGACCCAGGCCGCCGTCAGCCAGCACGTCCGCTCCCTGGAGCGGGAGCTGGGCGTGCCGCTGTTCCACCGCCGGGCCGGCCGGGTCGAGCTGGCCGACGCCGGCCGCACCCTCTACGACTACGCCCGCCGCATCCTCGACCTGCACGACGAGGCCCGTGCCGCCCTGGGCCTCGACACGCCCGGATCCGAGGGCGAGGTCCGCCTGGCCGCCAGCACCGTCCCCGCGGAGTGCCTGCTGCCGGAGCTGCTGGGGCGCTTCCGGGCCGCCCACCCCGGCATCCGGGTCGTCGCCGAGGTCTGCGACAGCGAGTCCGCCGTGGAGGCCCTGGAGCAGGGCAAGGCGACGATCGCCCTGGTCGGCCGCCCCGTCGCCGCCCCCTGGGCCGAGTCCTGGCCGTTCGCCTCCGACCGCCTGACGCTGGTCGTCTCGGGACGCCATGAGTGGGCGGGCCGGGCGTCCGTCTCGGCCGAGGAGCTGCGGACTCGGCCGCTGGCGGTGCGGGAGCCGGGCTCGGGCTCCCGCCGCTGCCTGGAGAAGGCCCTGGAGCCGCTGGGCCTGACGCTCGACGACCTCTCGGTGCTCCTGGAGCTGGGCAGCAATCCGGCGATCCGGGAGACGGCGGCACGGGGCGTCGTGGCGGCCTTCGCCTCCGCCCAGGCGGTCGCCGGGGAGCTGGCCTCGGGGCGGCTGCACGAGGTCGCCGTCGAGGGGCTCGGCGGGCTGGATCGGCTCCTCTACGTGGCCGTCGATCGCCGCCGGGCCTTGCCGCCGCCGGCCCGTGCCTTCCTCCGCTTCGTCCGGGAACAGCCCTCCCCGGCGACGGCCCCATAACGGGCGCTAATGGCCCGCCCCCGGCGTATCAGCCTAATCGGGGGGCTGCCCGGACCCGGTGTCCCATAGGATCGACTCCATGACCGCCCCGTCGGGCGGACGAGGGGAGCGATGCCATGGAATCTTTGTCGAGCCCGCAGCGAACCCCCGCATGGCTGGTGGCGGCCCTGGTCGTGGGCGTGGCCGCCTCGGTCGGCAGCGTCCTGCTCAGCGTGGGGATGGGGCTGCGGGCCTGCCCGCTGTGCTTCTACCAGCGGACGTTCGTCTTCAGCATGACGGCCGTGCTCGGCGTGGGCCTGGCCCTTCGCCGGGAGGTGCGGCCGGGGGCGCTGGCCCGGCTCGCCCTGCCGCTGGCGGTCGCCGGGCTGGGGGTGGCCGGCTTCCACGTCTCGCTGGAGTGGCGGGGCATCCTGGAGTGCCCGGCGGGGCTGCTCGGGCTCGGCACCGTGCCGCTCCAGAGCCTCCTGGCCCACCTCCTCCTGGCCGGGCTGCTCGTGGTCGGGGCGGCCCGCGGCCCGGAGGGCAGGCCGTCCGCACTCGCCGTGGCGCTCCTGGTCGCCCTCGGGCTGGTGCTGGCCTTCGCCTGCGTCCGGAGTGCGCCGCCGCTGCCGCCGCCCAACCCGACCTACGGCCCCGACGGCGGGCGTATCCTGCTCGGCTGCGAGCCGGCGGTGACCCCATGAACGACCCCGACCTGCTGCTCCGCATCAAGGCGGCCGTCGCCGTCGGCCTGCTCGGGCTCTTCTGGACCTGGGAGACCTGGGCGCCGCTGGTCGTCGGCCGGTCCCGTCGCCTGCGGCACGACCTGCGGAACTGGGCGTTGGCCCTGCTCAACGTCGCCGTCGTGGGCGGGCTGCTGGGCGGCCTGACGTCCCTGGCCCTGGCCTGGGCCGAGGGCGCCGGCTTCGGCCTGCTCCGCCGGACGGCGATCCCGCCCTGGGCGGCGACCGTGCTGGCCCTGGTGCTGCTCGACGGCTGGACGTACCTCTGGCACCGGGCCAACCACGCCGTCCCGCTGCTCTGGCGGTTCCACCGGGTCCATCACAGCGACCCGGAGATGGATGCCAGCACGGCGACCCGGTTCCACGTCGGCGAGATCCTCCTGTCCGCCCTGGCCCGCCTGCCGATGCTGGTGCTGCTGGGCATCGGGCTGGTGCCGCTGATCCTGTACGAGACGGTGCTGCTGGCGGCGACCCTGTTCCACCACGGCAACGTCGGCCTGCCCGAGCGCTGGGACCGGCTGCTCCGGCTGGTGATCGTCAGCCCGGCGATGCACCGGGTCCACCACTCCCGTCGGGTCGTCGAGACCGACTCCAACTACGCCTCGGTGCTCTCGGCCTGGGACCGGCTGGCGCGGACCTACCGCACGGCCCTCGACCCCCGGCGGGTCCGACTGGGGCTGGACGGCTGGTCCGAGGACCGATGGCAGACGGTCCTGGGCATGCTCCGCTCGCCGTTCGCCGCCGACCCGACGGCGACGGAGCCCGCCCGCCGCCCGCCCGAGGCCCGGACGCCCGAGCGTGAGGCGGCGGGCGCCATCCGATAGGAGTGCCGGCATGGACCGCAAGGCTCACCGGAAGCAGGCCTACGAGGCCAAGGCGCCGACCGAGGTCAGCTGGTATCGGCCCCGCCTCCAGTTCTCGCTGGAGCTGATCCGGGCGAGCGGGATCGGCCGGGACGGGCGGATCATCGACGTGGGCGGCGGGGCCTCGACGCTGGCGGACGACCTGCTGGACGAGGGGTACGAGTACGTCACGGTCCTGGACCTCTCGGCGAAGGCCCTGGGCGAGTCCAGGGCCCGGCTCGGCGAGCGGGCAGGCTTCGTTACCGGGTCGTCCGGGAGCACGAGCGGATCCGGATCGACGTGGAGTGGACCAGCGGCGTGGCCGAGGGGCGTCGATACCTCGGGGAGCGGTGGGCGGGGCCGGGGGCCTACTGAGCCCGGTGCTCCTCCCGCTCGGCAAGACACTTCGGGCAATACCACGGGGCGGGCGTCTTCACCGGCTTCGGGCTCCGCTTGCGGCAGATGGCGCAGAGATACCGCTTGCCCTTGTACACGGTCTTCGGGCGATTCCGCTTGCCGCTCTTCGGGACGCTCCTGGGCATCTCTCACCCTCCCATTGTTGGCGACCATCGTCCGGCCCGTCCGGCAGACGGCGAGGACCGCTGATCCAGCATGTAGGCATTCTTCTACAGTAGCAGGCCGAAGAACTCGCGGGCGTCGTGCGTGACCAGATCCAGCTCGAGGCCGCCGTCATTCGCCGAGGCCTCGACCGTCTCCCGGCCCGTGCCCAGGCCGACGACCTCCCGCAGGGGCAGGACGTGGCAGCCCCGCAGGTCGTAGTCCGAGTCGGGCGAGGGGAAGCCGTAGGGGGGCGCCCCGCCGACCGTGGCGAAGACCAGCGGGTACGGCTGCCGGGCCACCGCTCGTCTCAGCCGCTCCAGGGCGTCCGCCGTCACGCTCCCGGTCATAGCAAGTCCCGCACCCGCCCCAGCTCGGCCTGGATGTTCCGCAGGGCCACGACCGCCCGGTCGGGGTCCACGACGCAGCCCTCCAGGCTCCCGTAGTGATCTTCGAAGGCGGCCAGGAGCCGCGTCCTGATCCTCGGCTCGTCGGGGTCGCCCGCAGCGTGCTCTCGGCGTAGGCCCGCTCCAGCTGCGACTCCTTCTCGGCGAACTATTGTCTCAGCCGCTCTTTAGATCCATTCGCCCCGCCGGTACGCTTCCCATGATCGTCTCATACTGGACGTTGCCCGGCAGCCACCTCGGCGTCTTGACCAGGCCCCGGTCGGCCAGTCGTTGAAGCGTGCTCATGCCGGGCTCCGTTCGATGATTCAGTCCGACGCCGGCTCGCCCGCCCAGCGGGCGACCAGATCCAGGTACGCCTCTCGGACCTCCGGGAAGACGGTCACGTTGGGGACGTGGTTGACCTCCAGAAGATATCGCCCGCCGTCCGGGGCCACGATGTAGTCCACGCCGACGCTCGCCAGTCCGAAATGGTGGGCCAGCCTCCGGGCGTCGTCGAGCAGCTCCGGGTCGATCGGCATGAAGGCGGCCCTCGGGTCGTGGATCGACTTCAGCCAGCCCTCGCCCGCCATGCGAGCCTGCCAGGGGTGCTCGCCGACCAGGACGATGCGGACGGCCTCCCCCTCGACGAACTGCTCGAAGAGCGTCGGCACCTCGGCGGTCCAGGCGTCGTCGAAGCGGGCCTTGTCCTCGCCGCAATGCCAATTGCCCCACTTGGCGACCGTCGGCCCCCCGGCGGCGACGGTCGTCCCCCGGTCGGCGTAGCCCCTGGCGATGCCGCCGAAGCGGGTGACCGCCAGCGCCCGGACCAGGCCGGGTAACCGGAGCCGCAGGTCCATCATGCCACGGGCGCCGGGCAGGCACGGCCCGCCCCAGAGGGCCAGGGCGGCGAGGAAGTCGAAGTCGTCGCCGAAGATGGCGTGGTAGGCGACCCGCTCGACGGGGACGAAGTGGCCCATGAACCGGGGATGCTCGACGAGCAGGCTCCCCCGGTCCACCCGGATGCGGGGCTGGGTCTCGAAGGCCAGCACGGGCCGGTCGAGGCGGCGACAGAGTTCGGCGGACTCGGGCGGGTCGAGGCCCACGAGCAGCAGCGGTTCCACGGCCATCCTCCCCGGCGGGGCCGACCGACGGACGACCCGGCAGCAGACGCCGGCGGGCTTCGGCTCGTCCCCCCACCATGATGGATGCGGCGAGTCGTCGCCAGGTTCATCGGGCGGGATCGGGCTCGGGACCGGCAACACGATCGTCACCGGTACGGACCGGCCTGGGGCTCGTAGTCGTTGGCCTACTCGGGCCGGGCGACACGGTCGCCCGAGCCGATCCCGCAGAGCAGGCTGACGGCGGATCGGCTCACCGCTGCGATCGGGCGGGCGACTGGCGCTCGGGAGATGCCGGATCGGGCCGGACCGACCGGCGAGGTGATGCGGCGGGAGGCTGGGTTCGGGAGGGCGATGGAGGGGACCGAGACGGTGGTCAGGGGACGGAAGAAGGATTCCGGGACACTTGGCATTCGGGAGAATTGCCCATTATCCGGGCCCTACTCCCGGGAGGCATCGGGGATCGGCCGGGGGCGAGCGGCCTCGAAGGCCGAGGGCCGCGAGCAGGCGAAGGCGGAGTCCCTCCGGCCCATGGAGGACGAGGGGCTCGTGCCGGAAGGCACCAACCCTCGAGGGCTCGAGGTCCGGGACGCCTTCGAACCCCTCCCGGCCGGGAGCGACCGGCGGTTCGGGCGCGGCGGGTCCCCCCGTCGTATGATACTCGAAGGCGACGCCGGCATCACGTCTGATCGGCGATCGCTGTTCTCAGGTCGAATCGTTCGGATCGCGGACCCTTCGGCTGGCGGGGATCGCTCTGCTCCATCCCGGCCACCCCGACCCGGGGCGGCCGGACTCATCGCGATCCCGGATCAGCCCGCCGCCCCGTCGGGCCGGCCACGGGCCATCGACCCGGCCGGCCGGCAGGGCGGTGGAGCGGCACCCGGATGCCCCCCGACTCGGGCCCGAGGGGCGGCCCGGGACGGATCATCGACCGGGCTCGGGGTGGTGGGCCGACCGTCGAGGGCGGTCCGGTCGGCCTCGGGCGTCCGGGGAGGGTGGGACGGGGGGCGGGGCCTCGGCCCGACTCAATCCTCGTCGTCGTCCTCGTCGAGGTCCTCGTCTTCCTCCTCGGCCTCGTCCTCCTCGTCCTCGGGTTCGGCCTCGGCCTCGATTTCGGGCTCGGGCTCGAGGGTGACGGCCTTGGGGGGAGGGGCGGTGGTCCGGGAGATCGAGGCGCCCAGGCCGGGGGCGTCGTCGGGCATCGGCTCCTTGGCCTTCTGGACGAAGAAGGTGCCCTTGCCCTTGGCGTTGAGTTCCTCGGCCTTCGCCTCGGCCTCGGCCTTCTGGGCGTATTCGAAGGTCCCTACGGTCTTGAAGGCGTCGTTGACGACGTTCCAGACGATCCGCATCCGGGCGGTGGGCTTGGCGGCCTTGGTCGACTTGGCCTTGCTCTTGGGGGCCGGCTTCTTCTTCTTGGGCTTGCGTTCCTCCTCGTCCTCATCGACCTCGTCGATGACGGCGCCGGCGTCGTCCTCGACCGGATCGAGGTCCTCGGCGGCCTCGTACTGGCGGCGCAACTCCAGGCGATTCTGCGGCTTGCCGGCCATGGGCGTGATCCTTCGTCCGGGGCGATGGCGGGGCGGTCGGCGCGGGCCCGGGGCCGGGGGCGTCCGGGGGGGGCGGGCGACGGCCGTTCGATCCGGCGCGCATTCTAACCGAGCGGCCGAGGGGTTGCCTAGCGGGCCCGGGGGCGGGCTCAGGCGACGGCCGAGAGCCTCCGGGAGACCTGCTGCAGCAGGTTCTCGGGGTGATAGGGCTTGGTCAGGTAGTGGTCGATCCCCAGCCCTCGCAGCGCGGCCTCGTTCTCGCCGACGATCGCGGCGCTGCAGATGATGACCCGGTGCCCGGGCCACCGGCCGAGCAGGCGTCGGCAGACGTCGACCCCCGAGCAGTGTGGCAGGTTCAGGTCGACCAGGGCGAGGTCGAACGGCCCGTCCTCCTCGATCCGGCGCAGGGCCTCCCGGCCGTCGGCGGCCTCGACCACCGCGAAGCCGGAGATGCGCAGGAACTGGGAGACGAGGCCCCGCAGGAGGTCCTCGTCCTCGACGAGCAGTAGCGTGCCGTCGCGATCCGTCGGCATCGGCGATCCTCCTCGGGGCGTCCTTGCCCCGCGGCGGTACTGTAGCGGGCCTGGCGATCGGCGCCCACCTAAATCCGGGCGGGTCCGGGGTCGCGTCGGGACCCGGGCCCGGGGGCGGGCACCGCGGTCGGCCCCAGGGAGGTCGGGCCCGGCCCGCCTCGGATGCCGTCCCGGCCCCCCCCGGGGCCGGGGCGGGGCCGTCGGTCGACGCCGAGCACCTGGCAGAGCCAGGCGATGGCGACGTGCTTGGTCAGGCTCAGGCCGAGGATCCCGGCGAGCATGCCGAAGCGGAAGAGCCAGAGGTTCAGGGCCAGGCCGGCCACGACGAGGATCAGGGCCGAGACGCTCACCTGCAGGGGCCGCGGTCGCATGACGCTATTATCGTCGGCGGGCCCTCCCCGGGAAGGGAACGGCTGGTTTGATCCCGGCGAGCCGTCTACAATTCGCGCACCGAGGCCGACGCTCCCGTGTCCGCAGAGGGAAGGCGGGCCGGGACGCCCCGCCGGGCCATCCCGCCGAAGCCGACGACCCCCGACCGACCCCGATCGGCCGGGGCGTCCTCGGGCCCCGCCGCCCCTCGACCGAGCCAGGGCCACCGCCATGCCGACCCCCTCGACCGCCCGCCCCGAGTGGACCATCCCCATCGACCCGGCCCTGCAGGCCGAGCTGGAGCGGCACGTCCTGGTCACCAGCTGGGACAAGCTGCTCGGCATGGTCGACACGGTCTACAACTGGGGGCGACGGTCGGCCCTCTGGCCGTTGGGGTTCGGCCTGGCCTGCTGCGCCATCGAGATGATCTGCACGGCCAGCTCCCGGTTCGACATCGCCCGGTTCGGGGCCGAGGTCTTCCGGGGCAGCCCCCGGCAGGCCGACGTGATGATCGTGTCCGGCACCGTCACCAAGACGATGATGCCGATGATCGCCCGGCTGTATGACCAGATGCCCGAGCCGAAGTACGTCATCAGCATGGGGGCCTGCGCCAGCGGCGGGGGGCCGTTCAAGGAGGGGTACAACGTCGTCTCCGGCATCGACAAGTACCTCCCGGTCGACGTCTACGTCCCCGGCTGCCCCCCCACCCCCCAGGCGTTGCTGCACGGGCTGATCACCCTGCAGCGGAAAATCGACGGCGAGAAGCTGGACATCCCCGCGATCGGCCGCAAGGGGAACACCCCCTGGTACGACCCGGACGCCAACCGGGACGTGCCCGTGCCGGTGCTCGGCCCCGACCTGATCGACGTCCGGACCCTGGAGCTGACCGCCGAGCGCACCGCCGCCGGCCTGACCGAGGCCCGGGAGGCCACCCTCCCCCGCCCCGCCCTGATCCCGGCCCCCCGCCCCGAGGTCCCCGAGGCGGAGGAGGCCGCCGACGGACAGGCCGAATCCGCCGCCGCCCCCTCGGGCCGGGCCATGAGCAAGATCGAGCTGATCCGGGCGAAGTCGCGCGGGGAGGCCGTCCCCGAGGGGGCCGCCGCGACGGCCGCGAAGAAGGCCCCCGCCAGGCCGTCGAGGAAGGCCAGGGTCGCCCCGAGCCGCCCGACTCTCGTCTGGCTCGGCGACGACGGCCTGAAGGACCTGGCCGGTCGGCTCGACTCCGAATTCGGCGAGGGGACCGCCACCGTCGTCCGGGCCGCCCTGCTCGTCCCGGCCGGGAAGCTGCTCGACGTCTCGTCCTTCCTCAGGGACCGCAACCCGATCCGCTACGACTACCTCGCCAGCCTGCAGGGCGTCCACTACGAGGACTGCATCGAGCTGACCTATCACCTCGACAGCACTGCCTCCCCCGGCTCCCTGATCCAGCTCCGGGTCCGCGCCGCCGAGGCCGAGGGCGAGGGCGAGGTCCCCTCGGTGATCGGCGTCTGGCCCGGGGCCGATTTCCAGGAGCGAGAGGCCTACGACATGATGGGCGTCCGGTTCTCCGGGCACCCGAACCTCACCCGCATCCTCATGTGGGAAGGCTTCGCCTACTACCCGCTCCGCAAGGACTTCCTGGAGCCCTATTACGAGGGCCCCGCGAAGGTCTTCCCCAGCCGGATCGAGGAGGGCCGGGGGCAGCACCACCGCGCCGAGGAGTTCAACCCCTTCGGCTCGAACGTCAAGATCCCGAAGGGCTTCCGGGGCTGGGACGGCCTCGACCCCGCCGCCGACGCCAAGGGCTTCGGCCAGATGCCCCGGGGCACCGGCGTCGACGTCCAGGAGCTGGACACCGAGCAGTTCGTCCTGAGCATGGGGCCCCAGCACCCCTCGACCCACGGCGTCTTCCGGATGAACCTGAGGGTCGACGGCGAGACGGTGGTCGGCCTGAAGCCCGTCATGGGCTACATGCACCGCAATCACGAGAAGATCGGCGAGCGGAACACGTTCCTGATGAACTTCCCGTTCACCGACCGGCTCGACTACTTCACCTCCATGCTCAACAACCACGGCTACGCCCTGGCCGTCGAGCAGCTCATGGGGGACGACGCGAAGGTCCCCGAGCGGGCCGAGCACATCCGGGTCATCATGGCCGAGCTGAACCGGGTCGCCAGCCACATGTGGTCGATCGGCTTCCTGCTGAACGACCTCGGCGCCTTCTTCACCCCGGCCCTCTACGCCATCGAGGAGCGCGAGCTGATCCTCGACCTCTTCGAGTGGGCCGCCGGCAGCCGGATGATGTGCAACTACTTCCGCTTCGGCGGCGTCGCCTTCGACCTCCCCCCCGGCTGGGTCGACCGCTGCTCGGCGATCGTCAACGACCGGCTCGGCCGCAAGATCGACGAGCTGGACGCCCTGCTTTCGGAGAACGAGATCCTCAAGGACCGCTCCCGGGGCATCGGCGTCCTCTCCCGGGAGCAGGCGATCGCCTTCTCGACCGCCGGCCCCGTCCTCCGGGCGTCGGGAGTCCCCTACGACATCCGACGTGCCGCCCCCTACTCCATCTACGACCGCTTCGAGTTCGACGTCGTGACCGCCACCGGCGGGGACGTGTACGACCGCTACCACGTCCGCCTCCGGGAGATGCGGGAGAGCGTCCGGATCCTCGGGCAGGCCCTCCGCGCCCTGCCCGAGGGGCCGATCCTCCCCGGCAAGAAGAGCTACCAGATCAAGGTCCCCGCCGGCGAGGCGTACTCCCGGGTCGAGAACGCGAAGGGGGAACTCGGCTACTACATCGTCGCCGACGGCGGCCCGACCGCCTACCGCTACCACGTCCGCAGCCCCAGCTTCATCAACCTCACGGCGCTGGAGGCCATGTGCCTCGGCCACACGGTCGCCGACGTGGTCGGCATCCTCGGCAGCCTGGACATCGTCCTCGGGGAGGTCGACCGGTGAGGGGGGCGTGAGCGATGCCGGCGCGGGACTTCTACCACGACACCGTCCGCAACGCCCTGCTCAAGGACGGCTGGACGATCACCGACGATCCGTTCACGATCAAATGGGGTGGGCGGAATACGTTCGTCGACCTCGCGGCCGAACGGCTGATCAGCGCCGAGAAAGAGGGGGAGCGGATTGCGGTCGAGATCAAAAGCTTTGTCGGAGCCTCGGAACTTGCAGACTTCGAGACGGCGCTGGGGCAATACTGCGTCTATCTCACGCTGCTGGAACGGGTCGATCCGGGCCGCCGGCTCTATCTGGCAATCCCACAGGAGGTTGCCGAAGGCCTGTTCCTCGAGCCGATCGGCCAGGTCGTGATCGAGAGGTACGCCATCTCCTTGATCAGCTTCGACCCGAACACGGAGACGATCCTCCGATGGAAGACTTGAACCGAGATCGAGAGGTCATCGAGCGGGTCCTGTCGAACCTCGCCAGCCCGGCGACCGAGCGGCAGCCGGTCGCGAGCGAGGTCGTCTTCGACCGCGAACGAGACCGATATCTGCTCATCCACTCCGGTTGGGATGGCTATCGTCGGATCAACGAGATTGTCACTCAGGTCGACCTGATCGGCGGCAAGATCTGGATCCAGCGAGACGGCATCGAATACGGCATCGCCCAGGATTTGCTGGATGCCGGCATCCCGAAGGATCGCATCGTCCTCGGCTTCAAGTCTCCGGAACTCCGACAGCACACCGGATTCGCCGTGGCGTGAAAGGTTGATTGGAATGGCGAGCGAGACAAGGCGGAATGGCGGCGGGTTCTTCGGGCCGGTCGGATCGGCGATCTCGGCGGTCGTGGGGATCTGGCCGTACGGCCGGGGGATGATCGTCGGGCACCTCGTGACCCTCCGGCGGTTCGTCCGGACGTTCACCGTCGGCCACGGGGCGACCCTGAAGCGGAGGGGGGGCGGCGACCTGCCGATCGACCTCTGGTGGAACCGCCCCGAGCACCGCAAGGGGCCGGTCGTCGACCAGGGGCCGACCACCGAGGGCCTCTTCACCGTCGAGTACCCCGACGAACGCCTGCCCACCCGGGAACGCTCCCGGGTCCTCCCCGTGCTCATCTTCGATGACGAGGACGGCAACGTCCGCTGCACCAGCTGCAACATCTGCGCGAAGGTCTGCCCGCCGCAGTGCATCTGGATGGTCCAGGCCAAGAGCGCCCGGGGGACCGTCGTGCCGCTCCCCGAGGAGTTCTACATCGACATGGACGTCTGCATGAACTGCGGCCTCTGCGCCGAGTACTGCCCGTTCGACGCCATCAAGATGGACCAGAATTTCGAGCTGTCGAACTACGAGCGGCACCGGTCGCACGTCTACTCGCTCGAAGACCTCCTCGTCTCCAGCGCCTACTACGCCCGGACGCACCCCGAGGCCTGGTCCAGCCCCGAGGAGGCCGCCGAGCGGGCCAAGGTGGCGAGGAAGAAGGAGCAAAGGCTCCAGAAGGCGAAGGCCGCCGCCTCCGAGCCCCAGCCGGCCGGGGCCTGAGTCACCCGGCCGAGTCGAGGGGACAATCCTGGGCCCGACCGGCTACAATGGGCCCGACGGAGCCGGGCCCGGCGCCGGTCCCGGGCCCTTGCCCGGGCCGGTCGGGCCGATTACGATCTCCACGCCATCCCGAGAGGTGAGTGCGTCGATGTTCCTGAAGCCCCCCCCGCCGAACTACGAGCCCGGCACCCGGGTCCGCGTCGTGCAGTACGTCCGGGTCGGCCACCGCCGGTGGATGACCGAGACGGTCGGCACCGTCGAGCGGGAGGGCCTCCGCCCCGTCGGCGGCATGGAGATGGGCGGCAAGGCCCTCTACTGCCACCAGCCGACCCTCCGGCTCCGCCAGGACGACGGCTCGATCACCGAGGTCGCCCTCGACGGCAATACCCGGGTCGAGGCGATCGCCGGCGCCGCCCCCGAGGTCGCCGGCGGCCCTCCCCCCAGGCCGGTCTGAGGCCGGCCCGGACCGGCCCGACCCCGACCCACGCGACGCGACGACCGAGGGACCGCCCGAGATGATCCCCAACTACGGCTTCATCGGCCTGCTGCTGCTGGCGGCGGTCGCCTTCGCGGTGGCCCCGCTGGTGGTGGTCGCCCTGATCGCGCCCAGCAAGCGGTCGGGGGAGAAGGGGGAGACCTACGAGTGCGGCGTGAGGACCACCGGGGAGACCTGGATCCGGTTCCGCGTCCAGTACTACATCTTCGCCCTGCTGTTCGTCGTGTTCGACATCGAGACGGTCTTCCTCTACCCGTGGGCGGTCAGCTACCTCGGCCTGGCCGAGGCCGGCTTCGGGCTGCTGGTGCTCGTCGAGATGGTCAGCTTCCTGGTCCTGCTGGCCGCGGCGCTGGTCTATGCCTGGGCGGCCGGGGACCTCCGCTGGGTCTGACCGGCCGGGATGGCCGCCCGACGGGGGTGGGTCGCCCCGGCCCGATCCGGGCGCCATTGGCCGAGCTTGAGGGAGACTGACCCGTGAATCCGCCGATCGTCCCGGGCCTGTTGCTGCTCGCCCAGGCTAGGGCCGAGTTGTCGGGCCCGCCCTGGGTGTACTGGGCCTCCTGGCTGCTGGTCTTCGCCCTGGTCTTCCCGCTGATCGTGGCCTACGTGGTGCTGGCCGAGCGGAAGCTCGCCGGGCGGTTCCAGGACCGGATCGGCCCGAACCGGGTCGGCCCCTTCGGGCTGCTCCAGCCGATCGCCGACCTGCTCAAGCTGCTGACCAAGGAGAACATCGTCCCCCGGGCGGCCGACGCGGCCGTGCACGTCCTGGCGCCGGTGATCCTGCTGGTCTCCTCGTTCCTGGTGCTGGCGGTCATCCCCTTCGGCGTCACCTCGACCCGCCCCGACGTCGTCCCGTTCGGCGAGCCGGGGCCCGAGGGCCGGTGGTATCCCGGCCTGGCGGCGGTCGACACCGCCTCGGGCCTGCTGTACCTGGTGGCCGCGGCCAGCCTCTCGGTGCTCGGCATCTTCCTGGCCGGCTGGTCGAGCCGGAACAAGTTCGCCCTGATCGGCTCGATGCGGGGCGTCGCGCAGCTCGTCTCCTACGAGATCCCCCAGGTGATCTCGATGGTGCCGGTGATCCTCTGGGCGGGCAGCCTCAGCCTGGTGGGCATCTTCAACGCCCAGCTCGAACACGGCTGGTTCCTGTTCTCGCCGCCGGGCCTGTTCGGCTTCGTCATCCTGACGATCTCCAGCATCGCCGAGACCAACCGCGCCCCCTTCGACCTGCCCGAGGCCGAGTCCGAGATCATCGCCGGCTACCACACCGAATATTCCGGCATGCGGTTCGGCCTCTTCTTCCTGGCCGAGTACCTGGCGATCTTCGGCATCGCCTGCCTGGCGACCGCCCTGTTCCTCGGCGGCGGCACCCTGCCCTTCACCGCCTGGCCGCTCGGGTCGATCGACTCGGTCATCCTCGTCAACCTCGTGCTCATCGGCGTCTTCGCGGCGAAGGTCTCGCTGTTCATTTTCCTGGTCTTCTGGGTCCGGGCGACCCTGCCCCGGATGCGGGTCGACCGGCTGATGAACCTCGCCTGGAAGGTGCTGATCCCGCTGAGCCTGGTGAACGTCATCGCCTCGGCCGCCTGGCTGGAGCTGACGATCCGCCGCGATCGCCCCCTGATCGGCTGGCTCGTGCTGCTGCCGGCCCTGATCCTGACGCTTTCGGGACTGCTCCGGCTCTCCCGGGCGGGGGGCCCGGCGCCGGTGGTCGGGCGGGACGGGGCGAGTCGGGGCGGCCGTCCCCCGTCCCCCGCCCCCCGCCGCCTCGGGGCGTCGCGATGAGTGCGGAGATCCCGGCGGAGGCCCGACCGTGAGCGCCATGCAACTGATCTTCCTGATCGTCTCTGCCGTCGGCCTGCTGACGGCCCTGGGCACGGTCCTGGCGAAGAACCTCGTCCACGCGGCGCTGTTCCTGGTCGCCTTCTTCTTCGCCGTCGCCGCCCAGTTCGTCCTGCTGGAGGCCGAGTTCCTGGCGGCGATGCAGGTGCTCGTCTACATCGGCGCCGTCTCGATCCTCCTGCTCTTCGGGATCATGCTCACCCGGAACATCCAGGGGGACGAGACGACCGGCGGCCACTGGGCCCGGAAAATCCCGGTCGCCGTCGTTGCCCTCGGGGTGCTCGGGGTGCTGCTCTACGGGATCTCGGCCGAGCGAGGCCGGCCGGGCCAGCAGTCGTGGGCCCGCACCGTCTCCCGGCCCGGGGGGGTGAACCCCCCGGTCGGCGGCCCCGGCGCGGCCGACCTCTCCTACAGCCCCAGCGGCCGGTTCGTCGCCTCGATCGACCTCGACGGCCGGGTCCGACTCCGGACGCCCGTCGGCCGACAGGTCGCCTCGTTCCCGACCGACGAGGCCGCCGGCCGGCCGACCGCCGTCGGCTTCAGCGTCGACGGCGCGATCGTCGCCTCGGCCGACGACCGGGGCGGCGTCCTCTCCTGGGACGTCGCCCGACGCCTCCCGGCCTTCTCCCGATCCGGGGGCCGTCCGGGGCGGATCTCGGCCCTGGCCGTCGGGCCGGAGCGGCCGGTGGAAGAGGGCGGCCGCCTCGTCGCCGCCGGCGGGGCCGACGGGATCGTCCGCCTCTGGGACGGCCCCGAGCCCGTCGAGATCCCCGCCCACGACGGCCCGATCCGCGCCCTGGCCTTCGCCCCCGACGGCCGGCTCGTCTCCCTCGGGGCCGATCGTCGCGCCCGGGTCCTGGACCCGTCGACCGGGGAGTTCGCGTCGAGCGTCCCCGCCGCCCCCCCCGGCCGCCCGATCGCCGCGTCGGCCGTGGGCCTGACCCCGGCGCCCCGCCCCGTGCAGGGCGCCGGCACCCCGGTCGGCATGGCCGGGCCCGGCATGCCGGCCTCCGCGCCGGCCCCGCCGCGGCCCCCGGCCGAGGGTCTGGGCCCCGACCTGCCCCCCGGCCCGCTGGCGGCCGTCGCCTCGCTCATTAGCGGCAAGCCGGGGCGCTGGGACCTCCGGGTCTTCGACGCCACCGACGGCACCGAGGTCCTCGCCGCCGAGGATCTGGAGGGCGTGCCGATCGCCGTGGCGCTGGGGACCGGCATCGGCCGGGTCGCCGCCCTGGTCGGCCCGGCCTCGATGGCCGAGGCCGACCCGGGTCCGGCCGCCGGAGACGCCCCGGTCGACGCCTCGCTCCTCGTCTGGGGGTTCGGCCCCCGGGCCGACGACGGACCTCCGCTCCGGGGGTCGACCCGGGTCACCCCCGGCCGGGCCGTCCGCCTGGGGGCCGGGGCCGAGAACATGCCGCTGGTCCTGGCGCCGGCCGGCGGGCCGGTCACCTTCCTCGACCTCGACGCCGGTGCCGCCGCCACCGTCCCGGCCACCACGGCCTCGGTGGCCGCCTCGGCGGTCGCCGACATGCCCCGGGCCGTCGGCGACGAGCTGATGACCCGATTCGTCGTCCCCTTCGAGGTCGCCGGGCTGCTGCTGACGGCCGCCCTGGTCGGCGCCATCGTCCTGGCCCGGCAGGACGACGGGGCGGGGCCCTCCCCGATCGGGGGCGAGGCCGACGAGACCGACACCCCCGCCGAGAGGATCGCGCGATGAGCGGCGACGTCCCCCTGAGCTGGTTCCTGCTGTTCGCCGCCGCCTGCTTCGCCATCGGCCTGTTCGGCGTGCTGGCCCGCCGCAACGCGATCGCCGTGCTCATGGCCATCGAGATCATGCTCAACGCGGCCAACATCAACCTCGTCGCCTTCTGGAGGTTCGGGGACGCCCCGGGCCCAGAGGGCGGGCCGATCCCCGGCGTGATGCTGGCGATCTTCGTCATCACCATCGCCGCCTCGGAGGTCGCCGTCGGGGTCGCCCTGATCCTGCTCTGCTACCGGCGCTGGCGGGCCGCCGACGTCGACCGATTCGACAGCATGGCCGGCTGAGCCGGATCCCGGACCACCGGCCTCGAACCCACCGATCGATTGGACCCCGCCGATGCCCCCTTCCGCCGCCCGGCCGATCGACCCGGAGTACCTCTGGTCCCTCGCCCCCGAGATCCTGCTGACGCTCTGGGGCCTGGTCGTCCTGCTCGTCGACGTCGGCCTGATGCGGGGCCGGTCGGGGGAGGCCCGGCGGACGGCCCTCGGCGGCCTGGCGCTGCTCGGGCCGCTCGGCGTGCTCGCCCTCCTGCTCGCCCCGGCCTTCGCCGGCCCGGGGGACGTGGGTGCCGACCCCGACCCGACGATCTTCTACGGCACCCTCGCCTCCGACCTCCTCACCCTCTCCTTCAACGGCCTGATCGCCGTGCTGCTGGCGATGGTCGTCGGCATGTCGATGGCCTGGGAGTTCACCGAGCACTGGGGGGCCTACTTCGCCCTGCTGCTCTGGTCGGCCGTGGGGATGATGCTGCTGGTCGCCGCCGAGGAGCTGCTCATCCTCTTCCTCAGCCTGGAGCTGATGACCATCTGCCTCTACCTGCTCGCCGCCTTCGAGAAGTCGCAACGGCGGTCGGCCGAGGCGGGGATGAAGTACTTCGTCTACGGCTCGGTCGCCTCGGCGCTCTTCCTGTTCGGCCTGAGCCTCGTCTACGGCCTGACCGGCACCACCTACCTCGACGGCGTCCGCAAGGTCCTGCTCGACCGGGCCGGCGGGTCCGGTGCCCCCGGCCTCGCCGGGGACGTGATCGGCGCCACCGCCGTGCTGCTGATGCTCGTCGGCTTCGGCTTCAAGCTCGCCGCCGTCCCCTTCCACCAGTGGGCCCCCGACACCTACGAGGGGGCCCCGGCCCCCGTCTCCGCCTTCATCGCCTCGGGCTCGAAGATCGCCGGGGTGATCGCCCTGATGAAGGTCTTCCTCCACGCCTTCGGCCCCTGGGCCGGGGCCGTGGGGGGCGTGGGGGACGGCGGCTGGGTGCTGATCGTCGGCGCGATCGCCGCCGTGACGATGACCTACGGCAACCTCGCCGCGATGGCGCAGCGGAACCTCAAGCGGCTGCTCGCCTATTCCTCCATCGCCCACGCCGGATACATCCTCGTCGGGCTGCTCGCGGCGGCCGTGACGACCCGGACCGGCCCCTCGGCCCCCGAGACGGCCGGTTCGGTCCTCTTCTACCTCGTCATCTACGGCCTGACGACCGTCGGCGCCTTCGCCGCGGCCGCCTGGCTCGCCCGGGACCGGGGGCGGGACGACCTGGACGACCTCGACGGCCTCGGGTACCGGTCCCCCGGCCTGGCGGCCTGCATCGTCGTCCTGATGCTCTCGCTGATCGGCGTCCCCCCCCTGGCCGGGTTCTTCGCCAAGCTCTACATGTTCATGGAAGTGCTCAACGCCGACTCGGACGCCCGGACGACCCTGCTGGTGCTGGTCGTCGTCGCCCTGGTGAACTCGGTGATCTCGGCCTTCTACTACGCCCGGGTCCTCCGCGCCATGTTCCTGAGGCGCCCCGAGCCCGGCGGCCCGGCGGTTGGCACCGCCCCCGCCCCCCGGGGGATCGCCTGGCCGATCGCCCTGGCGTCGCTGGTGGCGGTCGGATTCGGCCTCTACCCGGCCCCCCTGGTGGAGTCGATGCGGGCCGCCGCCGGGGCGATGCTCGCCATCACCCTGCCCCCGCCGGAGGTCCCAGGCCCCGCCTCCGCGGCGCCGAGCCGGCCCGAGGCGCCCCCCCTGCCCTGACCCTTCCTCCCACCTGCTGGTGCCGAGCCGAGGACGAGCCCCGTGCACGACGACGACCCCGAATCCCCCGACGAGGTCGACGCCTGGGAGATCTTCGCCCTGGCCGCCTGCCAGCCCCTGCAAGGGCTGCCGCACTGTTACGTCGCCCCCCGGCTCTCGGCCGAGGCCGTCGTGCGGGCCCTGGATTCGTACCTCCGTCCCCGGCCCGACGAATTGCTGCTGGCCCTCGTCGAGCGGCCCGGCCCGACGGGCCCCGTCCCCGGCTGCGCGATCACCTCACGACGCCTCTGCTGGCCCTCCGACGTGCCCGCCCGGGCAACGGCCCGGCCGGGCTCGTCCCTGTCGTTCGACGAACTGCGCGGGGCCGTCCGGGTGACCGGCGCCCCCGACCCCGCGCTCGACCTCGGCGGCGGCCGGGAGGTCCCCCTCGGGGGCTTCGACCCCCCCGGGCCGGTCGACGCCCTCGCCGGGGTCCTCTCGACGATCGGCCGGGCCCGCCACTCCGGGGACCTCGCCGGCTCCGCCACCCCCGACGCCCTCCGATGTTCCCGGGCCGAGATCGGCCACGTCGTCCGGCAGGCCCAGGCCATGCACCGGGCCGGGGGGGAGGTCCGCTCCTTCCAGGCCGACGTGATGACCGCCACCCCCCGGGTGGTGGTCACCTACCTGATCGTCGCGTCCTGTTTGCTCGTCTACCTGGCGATGATCGCCTCGGGCGTCTCCGCGATCGACCCGACCGTGCCCGACCTGATCGCCTGGGGGGGCAACGTCGGCGTCCTGGTCGCGCTCGACGGCCAGACCTGGCGGCTGCTCTCCTCGGTCTTCCTGCACGGCGGCCTGATCCACATCGGCCTGAACATGTATGTCCTGTACCGGGCCGGGCCGCTGATCGAGCGGCTCTACGGCAACGCCGGGTTCGCCCTGCTCTACCTCGCCGCCGGGCTGGGGGGGGCGATGGCCAGCGCCTGGTGGCACCCCCGGGTCGTCAGCGTCGGCGCCTCGGGGGCGATCTTCGGGCTGATCGGCGGCCTCGGGGCGTTCCTCGTCTCGCACCGGACGGCGATCCCGGCCCAGGTCCTGGTCCGGATGCGGGGCGGGGTGGTCGCCTTCGTCCTCTACAACACCCTCTTCGGCCTGGCGATCCCCGGCATCGACAACGCCGCGCACCTCGGCGGCCTCGTCTCCGGCCTCCTCGCCGGCCTGCTGCTCCAGCGCCCCTGGCCCGTCCCCCGGCCGACCGCCGGGCTGCCCCGGCAGCTCGCCGGAGGGCTGGTCATCGCCGCCGCCCTCACCGTCGCGGCCGTCGTCCTCGACCGCCAGGTCCTCCGCAACGCCGAGGTCCGCGTCGCGCTGGCCCGGGAGTCGATCCGCATCTACAACGAGTTCGCCGGGGAACTCGACCCCCTTCGCCTGGAATTCGAGCAGACCAACCTCCGGCTCGACGCGTTGATCGGCCGCGTCGACCGCTCCGAGCTGGCCCTGCCCGACGCCCGGGCGGAACTCTCCGGCCTGATCTCACGGGCCGAGGAGGAGCGCGACGCCGTCGCCCGCATCCCCGCCGCCGACCCCGACCTGGTCGAGATCCGGGACGCCCTCTCCTCCTCGGTCGACGCGCTCCGCCGGGCGATGGTCGCCCTCGACCGCTACCTCGCCAAGCCGGAGGATCCGTCGCCGATCGAAGGCCCGAGCGGCTTCAACCCCTCCCGGGCCGAGAGCGAGGCCGAGCTGGCCCGTTACCGGGCCCTCCGGGGCGCCTTCCTCGACCGCTTCCGGACCTCGGAGGCCCCCCCCGAGCCGGGGCCCTGAGCGCCCCGCCCCCTCCCGAACGGATGAACGTCATGGCGATCGTCAATACCTTCGAGAAGTGCCTTGAGGGCCCCTACCTCTCCCGGGACGACTCGGCGGCCGACCTCGTCGGCGAGCTGCTCTCCCGGTCGGGGGACCGACTCCAGGCCGCGGCCGACCTGCTCAACAGCCCCGAGGTGGACCCGGCCGACACCTGCCTCTTCGCCTACCAGGCGATGTTCTGCTGCCTCCGCGCCCTCGTCTATGCCCGGGGCTACCGGGAGGCCGGCCTCGGCTGCCTGCTGCTCGCCTGCGAGTCCCTCTACGTCCGCACCGGCCTGCTCGACGCCCGGCACCTGCTCGACTTCGGCCGGGCCCAGCGCCTCACCCTCCCCCCCGACCAGGCCGTCGAGGCCGCCTCCTCGTTCGCCCGGCGGACCCTGGAGCTGCTCAACCCGCCCGCGTAGGCGTAGGACGCCGCCGCGCGGGACGGCCCGACCCTCGGTCCATCCCCCCTCCCCTCCTCTCGTCTCCGCCGCTCGCGGCCGCTCGCGCGCGACTCCTCCACCTCCGCGTGAGCTCCTCCTCCCTCGTCCGGCCTTGACCGGATCGGCCGGATCTGCCAGAACACCGATCCGACCCCGAGCCGGCCCGAGGCCAACGCGCCCCGGCCCGTCCGGGGACGGGACAACCTCGCGGTGGCCGGGAGCGGGACCGTACCGAACCGGGCCGAGCCGCGGAGTCCTCAGGGATGGGGAGTCCGGCATGGGCAGCGATCAGCCGAGGCCCGCGACGACGCGGAGCGACCTTCCTCCGCACCGCTGGCAGCGGGTCGACCGCCCCGAGGGCGAGCCGGCCGTCGTCGAGTCCTTCGACGCGGTCATCGCCGGCGCCGGCCCGGCCGGCCTGACGGCCGCCTTCGAGCTGACCCGGCACGGCCGGCCCTGCGTCGTCGTCGAGGCCGACCCCGAGCGCGTCGGCGGTATCAGCCGGACCGACGTCTACAAGGGCTACCGCTTCGACATCGGCGGCCACCGCTTCTTTTCCAAGAGTGCCGAGGTGAACGCCTTCTGGGACGAGATCCTCGGCGGCGACCTGCTCCGCCGCCCCCGCCTGAGCCGGATCTTCTACGACCGCAAGTTCTTCCACTACCCGCTCCGCCCCGTCGACGCCCTGCTCAAGCTCGGCCCGATCAAGTCCGCCCGCATCCTCGCCAGCTACCTGAAGGCCCGGCTCCGCCCCGTCGAGCCGGAGCGCAGCTTCGAGGACTGGATCGTCAACCGATTCGGCCGCACCCTGTTCGAGATCTTCTTCAAGACCTACACCGAGAAGGTCTGGGGCATGCCCACCTCGGAGATCTCGGCCGACTGGGCGGCCCAGCGGATCAAGGGCCTCAGCCTCATCGGCGCCGCGCTGAACGCCCTGAAGGTCGGCCGGCCCGGCCGGGGAGAGGTGGTCAAGACGCTGATCGAGGAGTTCAAGTATCCCCGGCTCGGCCCCGGCCAGATGTGGGAGGCGGCGGCCGATCGCGTCCGGCAGGCCGGCGGGGCCGTCCACCTGGGCCGCCGGGTCGACCGGATCGAGCACGACGGCCGCTCGATCACCGCCTTCGTCTCCCGCGACCGCGACGGCCGGGCCACCGAATACCGCGGCCGGCACTTCATCTCGACGCTGCCGATCCGCCACCTGATCGCCGCCATGAGCCCCCCCGCCCCGGACGAGGTCCGGCAGGCGGCCGGCGGCCTCCGCTACCGAGACTTCCTCACCGTGGTCCTCATCGTCGACCGGCCCGAGACGTTCCCCGACACCTGGATCTACGTCCACGAGCCCGGCGTCCGGGTCGGCCGGATCCAGAACTTCAAGAACTGGTCCCCGGAGATGGTCCCCGACCCCACCACCTCCAGCCTCGGGCTGGAGTATTTCTGCTTCGAGGGGGACGACCTCTGGACCATGCCCGACGCCGACCTGATCGCCCTGGGCCGCCGGGAGATCGCCGCCATGGGCCTCATCCCCGCCTCCTCGGTCGTCGACGGCTGCGTCGTCCGGATGCCCAAGGCGTATCCCGTCTACGACGAGACCTACCGGGACCGCGTCGCCGTCGTCCGCGGCTGGCTCGACCGCTTCGACAACCTTGAACTGGCCGGCCGCAACGGCATGCACAAATATAATAACCAGGATCACTCGATGATGACCGCGCTGCTCGCCGCGCGGAACATCCTCGGCCTCGGCTCGTATGACACCTGGCGCGTGAACACCGACGCCGAGTACCACGAGCAGGGGGACGACCCCTCCGCCGACACCGCCGGCCGTGCCGTCCCCCGCCGCGTCGACGCCACCTGAGCCGGCCCCCCGGCCGCCATCCCGCGTCCGCCGGGCGTCATTCGAGGTCCGGGCCCCCGCCCGATCGCTCGAACGGGTCCTCCGGCAATCCCTCCCCGCCCCCCGGGGCCGGCATCGGCAGGTCGAACGGCTCCGCCGGGACCAGGAACGCCGCGCCCGGCCCCCCGTCCCCCATCGCGGCGAACCGGGATTCGCCGAGCCGGGCCCCGAGGCGGATGGTGGCCGATTGCTCGCCCTCGACGGTTTGGATCCGGACCTCGACCTCCCGGGCCGGCGGCTCCAGGGCCGAACCCTCGGGCATCGGACCGTCGTCCTGGACGATCCGGTCGGCGGTCAGGGTCGAGAGGGCGGCGATCGTCGCCTCGACCTTCGCCTCGTCGTAGCCGGTCGGCCAGGATCCGCCCCCCCCCTCGGGCCGCCAGGCTCCCTCGGACTTCTCGAAGGCGAGCTCGGCCCCGTCGCCCCGGACGACCAGCCGGTCGGCCTGGTCGGGGGCGAAGCCGAGGATCCTCCGGTCCCGGAACTCGGCCGACAGCAGGGCCAGCAGCTTCGGTCCCACGGTGAAGACCCCGGGCCGGCCTTCCAGGCGCGCGTACCGTTCGCCCTGCCGATCGGGCACGGACCCGCCGACGACCAGCGTCGTCCGGGACTCCTCTCCCGAGTCGGCCTCCCACGAGACCCGGGCCGCCGGGTCGTCCAGCCCGTAGGTCGACGGGTCCCCGGCCTCCGATGCGACGACCCGCTCGGCCCTCAGCCGGGCCAGGGCGTCCACGAGCATCGTCGCCGCCAGCCGGTCGGCCGCCGCCGGCTTCGGCTCGACCACCTGCCACGCCGTCGCCGCCCCGGGGCCGGCGGCGTCGGTCGCGGGGCGTTCGAGCGCCAGCGAGCGGCCGGCGCGGTCCATCTCGACCCGGCGGACCGCCCTCGGGTCCTGCCGGACCACCGTCCGGTCCCGCAGCGCCAGCGGCCCTTCGGGGATCGCGCGTCGGGCCGTCTCCGGCAGCGCCAGCACCGTGCCCTCGTCCCCCCCGAGCTGCCCGTAGACGAGCTTCGTGCCCGCGTCATACCGGCCGATCGCCAGCGAGACGTCGGCGGGCCGGTCGGATTCGAACGCGAACGGCGTCTCCGGGACGCCCCCCGACTCCGACACCCAGAGGTCGAAGGTCGCCGTCGGCTCGTCGAGCCCGGAGCCGGTCACCTGATCGCTCGGGAAGAACTCGGCCGACTCCAGCGTCGTGATCGTCTCCAGCAGCGTCGACACGTCCACCGCGTCGGCCGTGCCCTCGTCGGGGGAGACGACATTCCAGCCCGCCGGGCCCTTGGCCAGCCGGTATTCGACGCCGTCGGCCTCGATCCGCAGCGCCACCACCTCCTCGGGCCGGGAGTCGACGACCTTGCGGCTCCGGATCGCCCGGGGGTCGCTCCCCACGTCGGCCACCCCCCGCGCCCGGACGAGCAGCACGTCGTCCTGCCCTTCCCGACGCGCGTAGAGGACGTCATCCCTGCCCTCCGGCGACCCGCCGAGGTGGGCCGTCTGCGGCGCGTCCGACCCGGTCAGCCCGGCCGGGACCAGGGTGATCGTCGCCCGCGGCGGGTCGAGGCCGAACTCCGACAGGTCCCCCACGTCCTCGGCGGCGAACCCCTCCGGCCCGGCCACCGCCTCCAGTTCGGCCAGGTCTGCGAGCAGTCCGTTGACCGCCTCCGCGTTCGCGGGGGCCCGGAACGGCTCGACGACCCGCCACCGCCCGCCCTCCAGCGCCACGCCCAGGCGGCGATCGGGGCCGGTCACGTCGATCGACTTCACGTCATAGGAATAGATGTCGAACAGCCCCCGTTCCCGCCACTCGTCGGGGTCGACGGAATCCGGCTCGACGCGGAGCGTGTCGGCCAGGGTGACCGGGCCGCCCTCGGGCTGCACGTACCGGAGTCGCTCCAGCTCGTCCCCCAGGGCCAGGGTGGCGACCGGCTCGTCGTCCCCCGCCCGGTAGAGCCGGACCAGCCGGGCGGGCGGCTCCAGGCCGAACCGGGACGGGTCTCCGGTCACCTCGCCGGCCTCGGCCGCCTTGCGAAGCTCCCGGAGGTTGTTCACCAGCACCTCGACCCGCCGGGCGTCGGCCATCGCCTCGATCGGCTCGACCACCTGCCAGCCCTCCGGGCCCCGGCGTTCCAGCGCCACGAGGGCCCCCTCCCCGGACGGATCCTCCACTTCGATCCGGGCGATCTCCCCCGGCTCGACCCTCATCAAGCCCGGCAGGACCCGCCCCGCCATGTCCTGGCGCTCGGCCGCGGTCGGCAGGTCCGCCGTCCTCGCCCACCAGAGCGCGCCCAGGCCCCCGAAGAACAGGACGAGGAGTAGGATCGTGCTCCGCTTGCCCATGATCGTCCGGCCCCGTCGTGGTTCGAGCTCGCTCGATGGAGGTCGTCGGCGGAGTTCCCCGCCCGTCTCGCCCGGCCCGTCCTCATTCCCGACGGGCCATGTACGTCGCCATCCCCAGGCCGATGAGGACCGACACGGAGAGCAGCGTCGGCAGCAGCACGAGCTTGGCCCTCAGGTTCGGCCCGGCCTTGAGCACCCGGGCGGTGTAGGTGCGGGGGGCGATGGACACGAGGTCCGGACGGTCCTGGAGCCACCCCACCGCGTTGACGACCAGGTCCAGGTTCGCCACGCCCGTCGAGGCCACGATCGGGTTGTCGGCCGCCTCCGGGCTGGAGATGAGGACGAGCCGGGGATTGGGCTCGGCCTCACGATCCCGGGGAGACGGGCGGTCGGCCACGGCGGCGGCCACCACGATCGGGCCGGGCAGGTCCGCCTCGGCGTCGCGCTCGGGGGGGCCCGCCTCGGGGGTCGACTCGACGAACGAGTCGCGGCCCGTCCGCAGCAAGGGCGTCACCAGCAGGGCCCCGGGCATCTCGGCCCCCGACTTCGCCCCGATCGGCGCCGGGCGGGGCATCAGCACCGTCAGCCGCTCCAGGGGGGCGACGATCGGGTGGTTGCTCGGCCCCGGCTCGATCGCCACCAGCGGCCAGTCCGGCCTGCCCCGGAAGTTGAACGCCGGGTCCACGACCCGGCCCTCGCCGATCCCGACGCCCCACTCCGAGAGCCACGCTTCCAGGCCGCTCGGCGTCCGGTTCCCCTGGATCACCAGCAGCCTCCCCCCCGTGTCGGAGAACCCCCGGAGTCGGGCCACCACCTCCGGGCCGATCGTCTCCTCGGGCGCCCCGACCACCACCACCGAGGCCCCCTCCGGCACCTGGCCGGCGGGGTTGAAGGCCACCACCTTCATCCCCACCGATTCGAGCCGGGCCCGGAGCTGCCCAAGGCCCGGCCTCCTCGGGTCCATCGCGTCGATCGACGGCTCGCCGTGGCCGGTGGTGAAGGCGACGATCGGCTGCTCCCCCTGCTTCAGGCGGATCAGGGCCGTGGTCAACGCCGCCTCCCCCAGGAACGAGGTCTCGGCCACCACGCCCGACCCCGGGTCCTGGGGCAGCTCGGCGGCGAACATGTCGGCGTTGCGGACGATGATGTGCCGGACCTCGTCCCCCTCGCCGTAGGAGACGAGCACCCCGCCCCCCTCGGTCAACGCCAGGCCGGGCACCCGATCGGCCAGGTCCCGGGCCCGGTCGGGCTCGCCGAACGCATTGAGGTATTCGATCGTGACCCGGTCCGGCGCCTCGTCCTTGTAGAGCTGGAGCAACTGGCGGACGCGGTCCACCTGGCCGAACTCGCCGTCGCCGAAGAAGACGGTGAACGTCACCGGCTCCTCCAGGCCCTCGAGCTGCGTGATCGTCAGGGCTTCCAGGCTGTAGGAGCGGTCCAGCGACAGGTCGATCGGCCGGCCGCCGTAGGTGAACGCCAGCACGTTGCCGACGATCAGGACCCCGGCCAGCAGGGCGCCGGTCATCGTCGCGTCGGCGAAGCGGGCCATGCGGCGGAGGCTCGGGCTGGCGTGCCGATGCGGCCGGTTCGACCGCATCGTCAGGAGCAGGACGCCGAAAGCGATCGCGAACACGGCGATCGACTGCGGCACCCCGAACCGGAGCGCCACGTAGGCCCCCAGCGCGATCCCCAGCACGCCCAGGGTCGTCGCCGCCGCCATCCGGTCCCGGTATCGCGCGGGAGGGGCCTCGGCGTCGCGCTCCTGCTCGGCCGACTGCCCCAGCGGCGCCCCCCGGAGGAACCAGTAGAGGGCCAGCGCCACCACGACCACCAATCCGGCGACCGCCGCCGCCTCGCTCCCCAGCAGTTCGAGCACCCGACTGCCCATCGCCTCAGCTCTCCCTGCGTGCTTCGAGCACCTTCACCGCCAGGAACAGCGAGAACGCCGTCACCGACAGGTGCAACGCCACCACGCGCAGGTCCAGCCGCCCCGAGGCGAACTCCGAGAGCTGCACGTACACCGACAGGAACGACACCGCCTCCGCCCACCCCGGCCTCGGCCCCACCACCTGGTTGACCACCGTGATCAGCAGCAACGACAGCAGGACGACGAACGTCCCCACCGCCGCCTCCACCTGGTTCCTCGTCGCCGCGCTGAAGGCGATGCCGATGCTCGTGAACATCATCCCCATCGTCGTCAGGCCGATCCCCAGCGAGATCAACGGCTCCGGGTCCAGCGCGTACTCCCCGACCCTCGCCAGGAACGGCAGGTAGATGGCGAACGGCAGGAGCAGGGCCAGGTACATCAGGACCCCGCCGATCCACTTGCCGATCACCACCTCCGCCTCGGTGACCGGCACGGTCATCAGCCCTTCGATCGTCCCCGTCCGCCGCTCCTCGGCGATCAGCCGCATGGTCAGGGCCGGCACCGCCACCAGCAGCGCCACCCAGAACATCCAGCTCCCCGCCACGTACGAGTTCATCGGGTTGAGCTGCCCCGAGAACGACAAGACCGACCTCGGGTCGCTCAGCAGCTCGACGAGCTGGAAGAAGTCCAGCATCGCGATGACCTGGAACCCGAGCAGGACGAAGTACGCCATCGGCCTCAGGAAGTACGACGAGACCTCGCGCTGGACCAGGGCGGGGACGTGTCTCATGGGATCGTTCGTTCGCCTTCAGATGAGGTTCGAGTGGCTGCCCTGCGGCCCAGGTGCTCGTCTCGGAATCAATTTCTTCGACCCTCTCCCCCGTCCTCGGGGGAGAGGGTGGCCGGAGGCCGGGCGAGGGGGGCTTCGATGCATCGCGAGGCCCGGCGTCGTACGAACCGCCCCCTCACCCCGACCCTCTCCCCACTCGTGGGGAGAGGGGGACGGATTCGGTCCCTCGCCCCCGCCTGCGGGGGAGAGGGTGGGCGCAGCCCGGGTGAGGGGGGCCGGTCTCGGAGCCGAGGCCCGGTCTCCCCGCATCGGCCGCCTCCCCTCGAACGGGAGGCGAGCGATGAGGAGCCAGGCCGCGTGCCCCCTCGACGATCCATCACGCTGCCTCTCCCGAATTGCCGCCGTGGTCGACCACCACCGCATCCCGGACCGCCCTGACGAACCGTTCTTCCAGCGTCGACCGCGACAGGTCCAGCCTCCGCAGCGCCCACCCGTTTTGGACGACCCGGGCGGCGATCAGTTCCCGGAGCGCCTCGACGGCCGACTCGTCCTTGGACCGGACCTCGAAGCCGCAGACCCCCGGGTCCCCGGCCGCCGCACCCTCCACGGCGATCTTCCGGACGCCCCCCGCACCCGGGGTCGTCTCCAAAACCCCCCGGACCGAGTCGATCGGCCCCCGGACCTCCACCTCGACGGCACGGCCCGCCCGGAGTCGATCCAGCGGCTCGTCCAGCGCGATCCGGCCGCTGGCGATGATGATGACTCGGCCGCAGACCGCCTCGACCTCGGGCAGGATGTGCGTGCTCAGGAGGATCGTGTGCCGCCGGCCCAGTTCCCGGATCAGCTCCCGGACCTCGCCGATCTGGATCGGGTCCAGCCCGGCGGTCGGCTCGTCCAGGATCAGCACGTCCGGGTCGCTCAACAGCGCGTCGGCCAGCCCGACCCGCTGCTTGTACCCCTTCGACAGGTTCCCGGTCACCCGGTGGGCCACGTCGGCGAGGCCCGTCATCTCGATCGCGTCGTCGATCGCCGCCCGACGCCTGCTGCCGGGCACGTCCTTGAGTTTGGAGCGATACCGGAGGAACTCCCGGACCCGCATCTCGGGGTAGATCGGCACGACCTCGGGCAGGTACCCGACCTTGCGCCGGACCTCCCTCGGCTCGTCCAGCACGTCGAGCCCGGCGACCCGGGCCCGGCCGCTGGTGGGCATCAGGTAGGTGGTCAGCATCCGCATGGTGGTCGACTTGCCCGCCCCGTTCGGGCCGAGGAAGCCGACGACCTCGCCCCGGCCGACCGAGAAGCTGACGCCCTCGACCGCCCGGACGGACCCGTATCGCTTGGAGAGCTGCTCGACGTCGATCATGCCCGGACCCGGGATCCCGCCATTGAAGACGTGCCGACGGCCGATCGCCGCCGTCGCCATTATTCCCCCGCCGCCCTCGGCCCTCAAGGCACCCGACTCCCGCCCGCGTCGGTCGTCGGCGATCCTCGGGCAATTGTCTTGTGTTGGGCGATGACATCTGTCAGAGTGCGGCCTGGATCGGCGATCCACGCCATCAATCCCCCTCGGGACGCACACCCAGTCGGGACGAGACCATGAGCATCGGATCGACCCTGGCCCTGATCGCCCTGGCCTCCGCTGCGGTCGTCCCGGACGACGGCGGCCGGACGCTCCGGGGCCGCGTCGTCGACGAGTCGGGGACGCCGGTGGCCGGCGCCGAGGTCGCCCCGTACTGGTTCGCCAACGGCTCGCACCGCAAGCCGGACGGCTCGGCCTTCGACCTCTCGGACCCGGAGGAACTCCGGCGATTTTGGGGTGACCTCGGCCGGATGGAGCCCTCATCCAGCACCCTGACCGCCACCGACGACGACGGGGCATTTTTCCTGGAACTGGGCCGGAGGACGCATCACGTCCTGGTGCTCGACGGAGATCGGCGTCGGGGGGCCGTCGGCCTGATCCCCGTCGGGGGGCTCGGCGATGAGCCGATCGAGATCCGCCTCCGCCCCCTCGTCCGGGTCCGGGGCCGCATGGCGCTGCCCGGCGGCGGCCGGCCCGATTGGACGCACATTTATACGATGCTGCCCGACGACCCGACTCGCCCGGTCGACTCGACCCGGGTGGCCGGTTGCGGCTCGTTCTCCTCGGAGTTCGAGATGCTCCTGCCGCCCGGCGATTACCGCTTCAACGCCTACGGGATCAGCGAAGCCGAGTCCGACGTGATCGACGTCCGAGTGCTCGACGCCCCCTCGATCCACCTGACCGGGGCCGAGCCCGAGGTCGACCTGGGCACGCTCACGCTCTCCCCCGTCCCGCCCCGAGAGCAGCAGATCGCCGAGGCCGCCGCCGACGGGTTCTCGGGCGACTATCGGGAGCATTACGGCCGACGCCCCCCTCGGATCGAGGCCGTCGCCGGCCGGGGGATCGACGCCGACGCCCAGCCCTGGGATTTCCCCGGCAAGTGGGTGCTGATCGTCTTCTGGGGATTCGACTGCCCCTCCTGCCTGATCGACCACATGCCCGAGCTGATCGCCTTCCATGAGGAACACGGGGATCGCCTCGACCGGTTCCAGGTCCTCTCGGTCTTCATCGACACCGAAGGCGAGGTCGCCACGGTCCCCGAATTCGAGCGCCGACTCCGGCCGTTCGTCGAGCACGTCTGGGACGGCAAGGATCTCCCGTTCCCGGTCCTGATCGACCCCTCGCTCCGTTCCTGGTCGAGCTACTCCCTCGACGGCTTCCCCACCGTCCTGCTCATCGACCCGGAGGGGCATCTCGTCGAGGGCGACCTCTCGACCCTCGGTGATCGCCTCTCCGACTGACCCGAAACCCACCCCGCCGGCAACGGGCCCCCCGAAGAATTGGTGACTGCCGCCCTCGATTTTCACGATGATTTCGGTGTCGGGATTTCCCGAGTCCCGATCGCGCGACGGCCCCGTCGCCCGGGGAATCCGCCCGGCCGAGGAGGATCCCGGTCGACGCAACCGGGCGTCGCCATCCCGGCGACGCTGCTCTTTGGCATCTCGAACGATCGATGCACCCCCGACGCTTGCGACGCGACCCAGGCGTCGTCGAGGGCGGCTGTTCCGGGGAGTCGGAGACCCAAGGCGCCTCCCCGGTGCGCTCCTCGCGGAGCGAAGCCATTTGCTCGGCGCAAGTCCTTTCCACGTCAAGAACTCGCGGATCCTCCGCGGGCGCACCGACCCGCGCCCGGCCGAATCCGGTACGGGGCAACCGCTCCTCGACCCGAACGGGGATTTCACTGCGTCTTCAAGAACGGTCCGGCCGACGGCCGGTGCGCACCGTCCCGGTGCGCGTCTCGCGGAGCGAAGCCATTTGCTCGGCGCAACCCCTTGTCGGCAAACAAACTCGCCCCCACCCCGTCGGCGCACCGACCCGCGCCCGGGCCCCGTTCCGGCGTGGCGGGGAGGCGGCCCGACCGCCTATAATCTCCCGTCCCAGATCAGACCGCACCGAGTCGAGCCCGCCCGGGAGTGCCGTCGTGCTTCGGATCGTGACCTTCCCCCACCCCGCCCTGCGCCACAAGAGCACGCCGGTCCGCCGGATCGACGACCTCGTGCGGGCGGCCGTCCGCCAGATGTTCGGCCTGATGTACGAGGCCAAGGGGATCGGCCTGGCGGCCAACCAGGTCGCCCTGCCGCTCCGGTTCTTCGTCCTGAACGTGACCGGCGACCCGGAGCAGCCCGACCAGGAGCGGGTCTTCATCAACCCGGAGATCCTCAAGCGGGAGTCGGTGGTCGAGGAGGAGGAGGGCTGCCTCAGCCTGCCGACCCTCTACGGCAAGGTCCGTCGCAGCAAGAAGATCCGGTTCCGGGCCTTCGACCTCCAGGGCCGGGCGATCGAGGAGGACGTGGACGGCCTGCTCAGCCGGGCCATCCAGCACGAGCACGACCACCTCGACGGCACCCTGATCACCGACCGCTTCGACCCCCCCGTCCGGGCCGCTAACGCCGCCAAGCTCCGGGAGATCGAGCAGGCCTTCCGCAAGGCGCAGGCCGGCGGCCTCTGGCCCGACGACGAGGCGATGCAACGTCGCGTGGTCGAGCTGGCCGGGCTCGGCGTCGTCCCCCCGGAGGTGCTCGAAGGCCCGCCGCCGCCCCCGGAGCCCGACGGGCTCGCCGCCGAGGGATCGGAGGCGCCCCCCCAGGTCCCCGAGCTTTGAGCCGTCGACCCCGCCCCGGATTCGAACACTCCCGCACCTCCGGAATCGCTCCATGCCCCCGCCGCTCCGACTCGTGATGCTCGGGACCAAGGACTTCGCCCTGCCGACGTTCCTGGCCCTGCTGAAGACCGGGCACGAGGTCGTGGCCCTGGTCACGCAGCCCGATCGGCCCCAGGGCCGGAAGCAGGAGCTGATCCCCAGCCGGATCAAGGCCGAGGCCGTCCGCCTCGGGGTCCGCGTGGAGCAGCCGAAGGACGTGAACGCGCCGGAGGGGGTCGAGCTGATCCGGTCGATGCGGCCGGACCTGCTGGTCACGGCCGCCTACGGCCAGATCCTCTCGGCCGAGCTGCTGGGGGCGGCCCCCCGGGGGGGGATCAACCTGCACGGCTCGGTGCTGCCGAAGTACCGGGGGGCCGCCCCGGTGGCCCGGGCGATCCAGGAGGGGGAGTCGGAGACCGGGGTTACGGTCATCGCCATGTCCCCCCGGGTCGACGCCGGGGGGATGATCGCCGTGGCCCGCACGCCGATCGGCCCGGACGAGACGGCCGGGGAGCTGGAGGAGCGGCTCGCCCGGCTGGGAGCCCCGCTCGTCGTCGAGGCGGTCGACGCCCTGGCCGCCGGGGCGGCGGAGGTCATCCCCCAGGACCCGGCCCTCGCCACGAAGGCGCCGAAGCTCCGCAAGGAATCCGGCGTGATCGACTGGTCCCGATCGGCCCGCCGGATCCACGACCTCGTCCGGGCCATGCAGCCCTGGCCGGCCTCCTCGACCCACTGGCACCCCTCCGGCCCGGGAAAGCCGCCCGTCCGGCTGATCGTCCACCGGGCGATGGCGATCGACGGCGTCGGCGAGCCGGGCCGGGTGATCGCCGCCGGCCCCTCGGGGTTCGACGTGGCGGCCGGGTCCGGGGCCGTCCGGCTCGTCACGCTCCAGGTCCCCGGCAGGAAGGCGATGCCCGCCGCCGAGTTCCTGCGGGGCCACGCCGTGCAGCCCGGGGATCTGCTCGGGCCGGATTCCCCGGGAAGTCCGGTTGCCCCGGCCGGGGAGAGTTCGTAGAGTCGATGGATACCGGCCCCCGCCGGCCGGTACCCGCCAGGGATGATCCCGCCCGAATCCCCACCCCGCCCCCCCTCCGGCCCGGACGCCCCCGAGGACCGCGGAGTCACGTTTCCAAACCCCAGCCCTCCCAGTTAGAATGGGCGAATTGCCGGCCCCGTCGCGGCCCGGCACCCCATCGCCCTTCGCCCCAAGATCCGCCGGGTGGTCGTCCCGGCGGACCGGAGCCTGACGATGTCGGACCCGGCGCCCCCGCTCCCCTCCAAGAAGCTCTACATCGAGACCGTCGGCTGCCAGATGAACGTCCTGGACAGCGAACTGGTCGTCTCCCAACTCCGGAGCGAGGGGTACGAGCTGACCGACGACCCCGGCCAGGCCGACACGATCCTCTACAACACCTGCTCGGTCCGGCAGCACGCCGAGGACAAGATCTACAGCGCCCTGGGCCGGATCAAGCACCTCAAACGGGGTCGCCCCGACGTCTCGATCGGCGTGCTCGGCTGCATGGCCCAGAAGGACCAGAAGCAGATCCTCCACCGGGCCCCGCACGTCGACGTGGTCGCCGGGCCCGGCCAGCTCGGCCGGGTCTCCGAGCTGCTGGAGGCGGCGAAACGGGAGGGCCGGCCCCAACTGGCCGTCTCCCTCGCCCGCAACGCCGGCAAGACGCTGGAGGTCCTCGACTCCTTCCCCACCTTCGACCCCGACCGGGGCCCCGCCGAGCCCACCCCCCGGGGCGCCACCCCCTTCCAGGCGTTCGTCCGGATCCAGATGGGGTGCGACAAGTTCTGCACCTACTGCATCGTCCCCTCCGTCCGGGGGCCCGAGCAGGGGAGGCCGCCCGGACTGATCGTCGAGGAGGCCCGCCGCCTCGTCGGCCAGGGGGTCAGGGAGATCACCCTGCTCGGCCAGACGGTCAATAGTTACAAGTACAACCACGGCGACGGCCGGACCTCCCGCCTCTCCGACCTGCTCGCCGCCCTGCACGACCTCGACGGCCTGCTCCGGCTCAAGTTCGTGACGAATTTCCCCCTGGACATGACCGACGACCTGCTGCAGGCGGTCCGGGATTTGCCGAAGGCCAGCCGCTACCTGCACGTCCCCGCGCAGAGCGGGTGCGACGCGGTCCTCAAACGCATGAAGCGGCTCTATACCGTGGACCAGTACGACGAGATGATGGCCCGGATCCGGGAGACGGTCCCGGGCGTCGCCGTCTCCAGCGACTTCATCGTCGGCTTCTGCGGCGAGACCGAGGAGAGCTTCGGCAAGTCCGTCGAGCTGGTCCGCCGCAGCCGGTTCAAGAACTCGTTCATCTTCAAGTACAGCCCCCGGGCCGGGACCAAGGCCGACGACCGGTTCGACGACGACGTGCCCGAGGAGGTCAAGCGGCGGCGCAACGGCCTCCTCCTGGCCGAGCAGACGGCCATCTGCCGGGAGGACAACCTCCCCTTCGTCGGCCGGGCCGTCGAGGTCCTCGTCGAGGGCCCGAGCAAGGCGGCCGGCCGGCAGGGGGAGTCGGACGGCCCCGGCGGCGTCACCCAGATGACCGGCCGGACGACCTGCGACCGGATCGTCGTCTTCACCGGCAACCGCCGCCAAGCCGGCCACCTGCTGCCGGTCGTGGTCGAGGACGTCAGCGCGGTCACCCTCTTCGGCCGGGTCCTGACCACGGAATCGGCCCCGAGCCCGGGCCCGGAGGCCGCCCTCTCATGAGCCCGATCGTCGCGACCTCGGATAAACTAGACGAGGCCGTCGGGGGCTGGGCCCTGGAGGCCGGCGTGCCGGCCTCGTGGCTGCCCCCCCCGGAGGCGCTCTCGGCCATCGGCCCGGCCTCGGCCACCCTGCGGCCCCCCGCCGACCCCCGGGCGCTGGACGACTGGGAGCGGCGCCACGGCTTCTGCCTGCCCCGGGGGCTCCGCGCCTGGCTCCGCCGCTCCGACGGCTTCTACCCCGAGTCCGGCCCGGCCGTCCACCCGATCGCCGCCATCGGCCCGATGGTCCCCTTCGCCCGGGTCCCCGGCCTGATCGTCCAACCCGAGAGCTGGTTCGAGCTGGGCAACCCGAACGAGGCCGAGACGATCTGCATCGACCTGGCCTACCGCTGGGTCCCCTGCGGCGACGCCCCCATCTTCGCCTCCGGGGACGACCTGACCGGCCTCCCCCCCCGGATCATCGCCCCGAGCTTCGAGGCCTGGTTCGCCCGACTGCTCCGGGAAGGGGGACGCGCCTACTGGCTGGACTCCCACTTCGTCGGCCTCGGCGACCCCTGGGGGGAGCACCGCCGCCGCTCCCCCGCCCCCGAGCTGCCCGATCGACTCCGCAGCCTGATCCCCCACGTCCTCCGCCCGGTCGAATCCGGCCTCGACGACCTCGCCCTCGCCGCCTCGCTCGGCATCTCCCGGTTCGACGCCGAGGCCCTGCTCCGCCACCTCCAGCACGCCCCCGGCGAGGAGGGGGCGTGCTGAGATCGGGAGCCGGCGCGGGCCGTCGGCCTACTCCGATTTCCGGCGATACAGCTCCGCGTAATGCCCGAAGGGGTCGGCCCGGTCGCCGTAGGTCCTGACCAGTTCGAGCCCCTCGATCCCCGGCCTCGCCTGCTCCAGCCCGACCGGCCCGAAGACGGCATAGTCGAACGGCTGGGATCGGACGTCGAAGAAGAACGGGTCGACCAGCGCCTCGACCACCGGGTGGCCCCGCTCGAAGAACTCCAGCACCAGGGACCCGTCGGCGGCGACGAGCGCCCCCGGGGGGATGTCCGCGAGGATCCGGTCGGCGAATACCTCGACCCGGTAGTTCGGATCGTCCCAGTGACCCAGATGCGCCGCCAGGACCCTCAGCCCCGACCCCGGCACCAGCGCCAGGCCCAGCGCGCCGGCCGCGACCGCCGACGCCGCCCGACGCCCCAGCCGGCCGTCGAGCAGGCCCGCCGCGCGGTCCAGGCCCAGGCCGACCGTCACACCCAGCAGGGCGGCCGGGTAGCCGTAATAATCCCGGATGTGGTGCCGGCCCATGAACAGCACCAGCAGCATCGAGGCCGACGCCGCGTGGTAAGCCACCCTCTTCATCCGGGCGTCGCCCCGGAGTGCCTCCCGGGACGCCCAGGTCATCCCCGCACCGTACAGGCCCGCCTGGATCGGCCCCACGTGGTCGAGGAACTGCCGGGCCTGGTAGGCGACCACCCCGGGCAGCCCCAGGAGCGTCCGGCCGAGCCCCGGCCCGGCCCGGCCGAGCACGTTGCCGCCGAACTGGATCCGGAAGAGGTCCGGGTGCAGGGCGATCATCGGCAGCCAGAGCCCGAAGGCCGTCAGGCTCGCCAGGCCGAAGAGGCCCGCCTTCCCCAATTTCCTCCGCCAGGACCCCGCCCCGATCAGCAGCGCCAGCCCCACCTGGGCCGTCGGCACCAGGCCGATCGGGTGGCAGAGCAGGCTCAGGCCCGAGCAGAGGCCGCCGAGCGTCACTTCCCGCCACCGCCGGCCGTCCCGGGCCGTCCACCAGATCGCCCCCAGGCCGAAGGCGATGGCGGCCATGTCCGGCCGGGCGGTCGTGCTCGGGAAGAGGAAGGCCCGGCAGAACACGTAGGAGGCGGCTGCCAGCAACGCCCCCCGGGCCGACCCGGACCAGCGTCCCGCCAGGCTCCAGACGAGGGCGACCGCCGCCATCCCCGCGCCCGCCGAGGACACCCTCGCCGGCCCGAGTCCGTCCCCCAGCACCAGGTGCACCGCCGCTTCCAGGTAGAAGCCCAGGGGGGGGAGGGTGTAGAGGGCCTCGTCGGCCCGGTAGAAGACCGACCCGGGGTCCCGGGCGGGGAGGTACGGGATCGTCGGCAGGCCGGACCGCAGGATCATCATCCCGGGGACGCCGTAGAAGTCCTCGTCCTGGCCGGCCCGGATCCGGTAGAAGAGCGGCACCTGCCAGGCGAGGAAGCCTGCCATCATCAACGCCAGGATCAGCCCGGACCGGTCGGCCCGGCCGCCGGGGGCCGGCGGGTCAGGTTGACACTTCATCGTCCCTCCACTACGTTTCCCCGACCGGCGGGCATCGTCCCCCGATCGTCGTCGTCCAGCCATGTTCGAGGAGCCGCATGAGCCCCGCCACCCGATCCGCCCGACTGCTGTTGGGCTACCTGTTCCGCCTGGGGCTGGGCCTCGGGCTGCTCGGCCTGGCGTTGTGGGCCAATCGGGACCAGATCGAGCTGGTGCTCCGACGCCGGCCGGACTTCGGCCTGTTCGCCGTCGGCTTCGGCCTGTACTTCGCCGGGGTGATCCTCGCCTTCATCCGCTGGTACTTCCTGGTCCGGGCGCTCGGCCTGCCGTTCCGGGTGCGGGACGCGCTGCGGCTGGGGTTCATCGGCCTCCTGTTCAACATGGTCGTGCCGGGAGCCGTGGGGGGCGACTTCGTCAAGGCGGCCTACCTGATGAAGGAGCAGTCCCGCAAGACCCAGGCGGCGGCCTCGGTGGCGATCGACCGGCTGATCGGCCTGCTGGGGATGTTTGTGCTGGCGGTGGTGGTGGGGGCGTTCTCCTGGCAGTCGGTCGAGCCCCCGGTCCGCCGGCTGATCGGCGCGGCGGTGTTCCTGACCGTCGCGGTGACCGCGGTGATGGCCGTCGCCTTCGCCCCGCCGCTCTACCGGCCGCTGGCCACGAGGTTCTCGAAGCGGCGACGGCTCTCCCACATGCTCCACGAGCTGGCCGTGATGGGCTCGACCTATCGCAAACGGATGGACGTGGTGGTGGCGACGGTGGTGATGTCGGCCCTGACCCACGTGCTCAACGTCCTGGCGTTCATGATCATCGGCCGGTCGATCTTCCCGGTCGTGCCGGGGCTGGCCCAGCACTTCCTGATCGTGCCGCTGGTGCTCTTCAGCACGGCGATCCCGCTGCCGTTCGGGGCGCTGGGGGTCTCGGAGCAGATCAGCGACGTGCTGTTCAAGCTGGCCGACTACGACGGCGGGGCGCTGACGATGATGGCCTTCCACGTCGCCCAGTACCTCGGCTCGCTGATCGCCCTGTTCGTCTACCTCGCCAACGCCCGGCAGGTCCGGTCGCTGACCCAGGAGGCGCCGCCGGCCTCGGCGGCCGGCTCGTACCCGGTCACCCGACAGTCCGACCCGGCCCCGGCCGCCCGCCCGTGATCGGGGCGGCGTCGGCGTCGGAGCCCGCCTCGGCGGCCGACTGGAGGACCTCGCCGAGCAGGTAGGTCGGCTTGTCCTGGGATTCGTAATAGGTCCGCATCACCATCTCGGCCACCACCCCGGTGACGATCATCTGGACGCCGGCCAGGAAGAGGGTGATTGCCACCTGCGGCAGCGGGGTCTCGACGAAGTCCTTGTTGGGGAAACCGAGCGCCGGGTAGGCATACTTGTAGAAGAGCATCAGCCCGAACGACCCGAAGCTCAGCGCCACGGCATACAGCCCGACCCGGCCGAAGAAGTGGATCGGCCGCTGGGCGTAGCTCTGGTAGAAGCGGATCAGGATCAGGTCGAGCACCACGTTGAAGGTCCGGCCCAGCCCGTACTTGGTCCGGCCCGACCTCCGGGGCCGGTGGTTGACGACCAACTCCGCCACCCTCGCCCCCTGCCACGAGGCGAAGACGGGGATGAACCGGTGCATCTCGCCGTAGAGCCGGACCCCCCGGAGCACCTCCCGCCGATATGCCTTGAGCGTGCAGCCGAAGTCGTGCAGCGGGACCCGGGAGAGCCGGGCCACCAGCCGGTTGGCGATCCGGGAGGGGACCTTGCGGGTCAGCAGCGTGTCCTTCCGATCCTTCCTCCAGCCGGAGACGACGTCGAAGCCCTCGTCGAGCTTCTCCAGCAGCCTCGGGATGTCGCCCGGGTCGTTCTGGCCGTCGCCGTCCATCGGCACGAGCACCGCCCCCCGGGCCAGGTCCATCGCCGCCGAGAGGGCCGCGGTCTGCCCGCAGTTGGTCCGGAGGAAGGCGACCCGGACGTGCCCCGGGTCGGCCGCCTGGATCTCCCGGAGTCGGGCGGCGGTGCCGTCGGTTGAGCCGTCGTCGACGAAGATGACCTCGAAGCGCAGGGGGATCGGCCCCATCGCCCGGAGGATCTCCCGGTGGAGCGGCCCGACGTTCTCGGCCTCGTCCTTCACGGGGATCAGGACCGACAGGTCGATCGGCGGCCCGTCCGGCTCAGCCGGCGAGGAACTGGATGAGGTGGCGGCGGGCAATGATCAGCGACTCCTTGCGCTTGTCCAGCGCGCCCTCGAAGGCGCGGTCCTCGACCTCGATGGCGACCGGGCCGTCGTAGCCGGCGTCGGAGAGGGCGCCGAAGTACCGGCCCCAGTCGACCTCGCCCAGGCCCGGGATCTTGGGGGTGTGCCAGAGGTTCGGGTAACCCATGATGCCGTGCTCGTTCAGGAGGGCGCGGTCGATCCGGGCGTCCTTGGCGTGGACGTGGTGCAGGCGGTCCTTGAATTCGGAGATCGGGGCGATGTAGTCGACCATCTGCCAGATGAAGTGCGACGGGTCGTAGTTCAGGCCGAAGGCGGGGCTGGGGATGTCGCCGAACATCCGACGCCAGATGGCGGGGGTGCTGGCCAGGTTCTTGCCGCCGGGCCACTCGTCCCGGGTGAAGATCATCGGGCAGTTCTCGATGCCGATCTTCACCCCCCTGTCCTCGGCGAGGGAGACCAGCGGGCGCCAGACCTCCAGGAACCTCGGCCAGTTCTCGTCGATCGAGAGGCCGGGGTCCCGGCCGACGAAGGTGGTGACGACGTTCACGCCCAGAGCCGCCGAGGCCTCGATGACCCGCCGGGTGTGGGCGATCTCCAGCTCGGCCTGGGAGCGGTCGGCCTGGAGGACGTTGGGGTAATATCCGAGCGAGGAGAGCGAAACCCCCTTCGACGCGCAGAGATCCCCGATCCGTTTAATGCCGTCGGCGTCCAGGGCGGTCACGTCGATGTGGGTGACGCCGGCGTAGCGGCGCTCGGCCTTGCCGGGGGGCCAGCAGCAGCATTCGACGCAGGAGAAGCCCTGCTCGGCGGCGACGTCGAGCACCTGTTCCAGCGAGAGGTCGGGGAGGATGGCCGTGTTGAAGCCGAGCTTCATCGCGAGGGCTCCGGCGGTCGGATCCGGTCGGGAGGGCGACGCCCGTCATCCTATGGACAGCAACACCCGGCCGCCATACCGTAGCGGCGGCGATCGGCGGTCTTGAATCGGTCGGGAGCGGACGCATGATCCACGTGAAGGACCTCCGGGTCGACTACGACACGGTCTGTGCGGTGCACGACCTGTCGCTGGAGGTCGGGCCGGGGGAGGTCTGCGGGCTGATCGGCCCCAACGGCGCCGGCAAGACGACGGCGATGCGGGCGATCCTCGGGCTGATCGAGCCGACCTACGGTCAGATCGACCTCGCCGGCGTCGACATGAGGGAGCGGCCCCGGGACGCCTGCAAGGTGGTCGCCTTCATGCCCGACTTCCCGCCGATGTACGACGACCTGAAGGTCTGGGAGTTCCTCGACCTGTTCGCCAACAGCTACTTCATCCCCCGGAAGGAGCGGCCGGGGGTGGTCGACCGCTCCCTGGAACTGGTCGGCCTGATGGAGAAGAAGGACGAATTCGTCGCCACCCTCTCCCGGGGCATGAGGCAGCGGGCGATGCTGGCCAAGACGCTGATCCCCGACCCGAAGGTCCTGCTGCTGGACGAGCCGTCCAGCGGGGTCGACCCGAGGGGGCGAATCGACCTGAAGAACATCCTCCGGAGGCTGGCGAGCGAGGGGAAGACCGTGCTGATCTCCTCGCACATCCTGGCCGAGATGACGGAGTTCTGCACGTCGGTCGCCATCATGGAACGCGGCCGGATGGTGGTCAGCGGCACGGTCGACGCGGTCCGGGACCGGGTCCTGGGGGCCGGGGTGCTGGTGATCGAGGTGCTGGACGGGGCCGACGAGCTGCGGAGGGTCGTCGAGGCCGACCCGGGTGCCTCGGGGGTCGAGCGGGTCAACGGCAGGACGTTCGAGGTCCCGTACCACGGCGACGCCGAGCAGGCGGCCGGGCTGCTCGCGTCGCTCGTCGGCTCGGGGGTGCGGGTGGCCTCGTTCGGCCGTCGCAAGGAAGGGCTCGAGGAGCTCTTCCTGAAGGTCGGCGCCAAGGAGCTCTCGTGATGGCCGGCGTGCTCGACATCGTCCTGGACAACCCGATCCTGACCAAGCACTCCCGGTCCCGGCTGCGTCGCAACCGGGTGGTGCCCTGGTCGATCGTGGTGGTGACGCTCTGCGCCGTCATCTGCTGGGTCTTCTACCAGCAGAACGGGCTGCTCGGCACGACTCCCCTGACCATGGTGATCATGCTCCAGGTCGTCGCGCTGGTCTTCGCCGGTGCGGGGGAGATCGGCGGGTCGGTCGGGGGGGCGAGGGAGAGCGGGATCCTCGACTTCCACCGGGTCTCCCCGGTGCCGCCGCTGTGGCTGGCGATCGGCTTCTTCTTCGGGGCGCCGCTGCTGGAATACTGGCTGACGCTGCTGACGATGCCCTTCGCGATCTTCCTGGCCGTGATCGGGCCCGTGGGCTGGCAGGGGCTCGCGGCCTTCGAGTTCCCCCTGCTGCTGGCCGCCTGGCTGGTGCACACGCTCACGCTGCTGGGGGCGATGGTCAGCAAGAAGCCCAAGGCCGGCAACCGGGGCCTGATCGGCCTGGTCATCTTCGGCCTGTTCATGGGCCAGGGGATCTTCTTCGGCATCCAGTTCTTCCTGTTCGACCTCGCCGGCCAGATGGCGACGATCCGCTTCTTCGGCCTGCCGGTGCCCTGGATGGTCCTGGTGGTCGCGTATGAAGCGATCCTGATCGGCTTCCTGTTCATCCCCTCGGTCCGGCGGATGCGCTCCGACCGGATCCACCTCTTCTCCAAGCCCCAGGCGATCGCGTTCCTGGTCACGATCGTGACCCTGGTGCTCGGGGTGACGTGGTCGCTCCGGGGGTACGACTTCCTCGTCGTCAGCCTGCTCTACGCCCTGGTCTTCGTGGCGATCCTGCTGGCCGTCACGGTCACCCCGGACCGCAGCGAGTACATCAAGGGCCTCCGCCGGGCGATCCGGATGGGCCGGAAGCGGCCGAGCCCCTGGGCCGACCCGGGGGCCAACCGCCTGTCCCTCTTCGTGCTCTGCGCCGTCGTGCTGCTGGGGACGACGGTCGCCTGGGAGGTGGTCGAGGGCCGGGAGCGGGGGGGGCCTTCGGCCTACTCGCAGACGATCGCCATCGGCGTCCTGACGATCGCCTACGTCGGGCTCGGGCTCCAGGCGGCGCAGCTCTACATGAGGAAGCATGGCCACACCCTCTTCGCCCTGTTCCTCTTCTTCGCCTGGATCGTCCCCCTGGTGATCGCCGGGGGGCTGGCCGCCGGCCAGTTCGACCCGCAGGCCTCCCTGACCTCGGCGGCCCTGAGCCCGCTGGCCGGGATCATGATCTCGACCGGCCTGATGGAGGACGCCGGGCCGGCGTTCGAGGTCGGGTTCGGCCCCCCCCGGGTCGCCGCCGTGGGGTCGGCCCTGACCTTCACCTTCCTGTTCCACTTCCTGCTCGATGTGGTCCAGCGGCGGCTCGACCGGGCCGTCCGGGACGTCTCCGCCCGCCGCGACCCCGACCCCTTCGACGACATCCTCGGCGTCCCCGGCGCCCAGAAGGACCCCGAGCTGGCCGACCCGGGCGGCGCCCCATTCGCCCGCGCGGCGGAGGGGTTGGGGGGGGAACCCTCGGCCTGAGCCGTCGGGAGACCCGATGGCGGGGGGGATCGCCCCTCCCGTCGGCCGAGGGCCCTCGGCCGTCCCCTCCCGGTTCGTCGACGAGGCCGGCGGCCGGTGGATCCGGCCGGCGGTTCGGCTATGATGGGGCCTCCCTGGGGGCGGACGGATCGCCCCCGGCCGAGGGCAGCGGATCGACCGGCCGGGAGGGCCCGGCCCCCCCGACGACCCGGTCGAGCGACGATCGAGACCCGAGGAGCCGCACCGACCGATGGAGTGCCTGGGACCTCAGTGCGCCGAGCTGATGCTGGAATGGTTCCGCGCCCGGGCCGCCGAGGCCGGGCCGCCCGGGACGCGGGCCGGGGCCCCGGCCCCGCCCGCCGAGCCGGGCGCCCGGGGCCGGGGCCGACCCGATCAGGGGATGCTCTGGACGAGCGTCTCGTACAACGACGAGGCGCCGGCGATCCGGTCGGAGGCCGAGCTGGAGGGGGCGTTCGAGCACCTGGAGTACGCCGTCTTCCGGCGGTTCGAGAACCAGCTGACCCGGGCCGAGCGGGCGAGGCTGGACAACACGATCCGCAACGTCCTGTTCAAGATCGAGCGCTACGCCGGCACGCTGTCCGGGCCCGAGGGGCCGCAGGTGGAGCGGAGGCGGAAGGCGATCCAGGAGGCCGTCGCCGAGGCGAGGGAGAAGGCCGAGCGGCTGCGGCTCCAGGCCCGCCGGGCCGACCTGAAGCTCGCCCAGCTCGACGGCCTGACCCCCGAGGGGTTCGAGGAGTTCGTGGCCGAGCTGTTCGAGGCGATCGGCTTCGCGGTCGACCGGGTCGGCGGGACCGGCGACGAGGGGATCGACCTGAAGGTGGAGCGCCAGGGGCTCCGTGGCGTCGTACAGTGCAAGTACCACAAGAAGGGGGTGGTGGGGTCTCCCGAGCTGCAGAAGTTCCTGGGGACGATCCACCACTCGGGCAGCCACAAGGGGTTCTTCGTCACGACCAAGACCTTTTCCCTGGCCGCCGAGCGGTTCGCCGCCGATCACCCCATCGAGCTGGTCGACGGCCCGAGGCTCGTCGAGCTGGTCCGGGAGGCGATGGGCCCCGGCGCGGTGAAGGAGCCCGAGCCGGCCTGGTTCTGAGCCCCCCCCGAGATCCCCGAATGGGCGTCACGCACGGGCCTTGACGCCGTTGCATACAATGACGCCTGAACCGGTCACGTGCCGAGCCGGACCTCCCTCCCCGAGGCCGTCCGCCCGAGGCGCCCGCCGAGGGCTCGGCCTCCCGAGACGCCGAGAACCCCCCGAGCGACGGGGCCGTCCCCGCCGCGTACGGGTGCAGATGTGAACGATCGAGGCCGGGCGAGCCGTCGCCCGGCATACGCCTTGCACCGCTCGGATCGCCGATCACGACGGAACCGAGCACCATTCGAGTCTTGACTGGCGACCTCCTCGCGGCTAATCGTGTTCATCAGGCACGGGGAGTCCGTGCCGCCGCGGAGGTCCCAGCCAAGGAGGGTTTGAGATGTCCTGCCCCAGCGACACGTCGACCGCCCCCGTGACCGAGCTGAGCCTGCCCCCGGAATTCGAGGAGCTCACCGGGCTGGTCGAGGCCGACCTGAAGGCCGTCGCCGCCCTGCTCACCCGCCGCGCCCACGAGCGCCTGCTGCTCACCCGCCGAGAATACCGCCAGCTGCACCGCGACCTGCTCAGCCGCCTCTCCGAGGCCGTCAACGAGACCATGGCCCCGCTCACGGCCGAGTGCCGCTGAGCGCGGGACGGGGCGAGTCGTCGGCCCCCCGGCCGGCCGAGTCGCGGAGCGGGACAGGAGGCCCCCCCGATGGCCCGGATCATCCTGGGAGTGACCGGCTCCGTCGCCGCGCTCCGCACCCCGACGCTGCGGGCGGCGCTGCGGGCCGACGGCCACGCCGTCCGCGTGGTCGCCACCGAGGCGGCCCTGAAGTTCTTCGACCCGGCCGACCTCGGCCCCCCCGACGAGGACGACGCCCTCCGCCTCGGCGGCCCGCTCTACCGGGACGCCGACGAATGGGCCTTCGACCGCTGGCGGCGCGACGACCCGGTCCTGCACATCGAGCTGAGACGCTGGGCCGATCTGCTCGTCGTCGCGCCGATCGACGCCAACACGCTGGGCAAGTTCGCCCTCGGATTGAGCGACAATTGCCTCACCTGCCTGTTCCGCGCCTGGGAATTCTCCCGGCCGGTGGTCCTCGCCCCGGCGATGAACACCCTGATGTGGGACAGCCCCGTCACCCGACGCCACCTCCGGCTCCTGCTCGAAGACCGGGGGGACGGCGGCCCCCCGGGCCCCTGGACGCTCGACGAGGCGACCGCGGTCTTCGACCGCCACGCCCCCGGCCTTTCGCTGGTGGCGCCGATCTCCAAGCGCCTGGCCTGCGGGGACGTGGGGGCCGGCGGCATGGCCGAGGTCCCCGAAGTCGTCTCGGCGGCCCGGTCCGCCCTGGGCCGGGTCGGACGGCCCGGGGCGATCGACTGAAGTCGGCGGGTCGGCCGGCCGATGGATGATACCGGATGGGCTCCCGCCGCTCGGGGTCGGGGGGTCGCGTCGCCCCGGAAGGATTTCGAGGGTCGATCATGCGCAGGTGGCGAGTCCCGATCGCGGCGATGGTCCTGCTGATCGGGGCCGGATCCTCCCACGCGCAGTTCCGCGACCTGGTGAACATCGACTGGGTCAATCACCGGCTCTCCGGCCATGTCGACGACTACACCCAGAACCACAGCGCCGACCGCCGGCTCCACTCCCCGATCCTCGGCCGCCCGAGAGACCTGTACGTCTACACGCCCCCGGGTTATGACCCGAGGCGGTCGTATCCGGTGATCCTCTGGCTGCACATGGGGTACGTCGACGAGCACGTCTTCCTCGGCTCGCCGGCCCTGGTCCGGCTCGACCGGATGATCCTCCGGGGGGAGATGCCCCCGGTCGTCGTCGCCTGCCCCGACGGCCTCTATTCCGGGGAGAATCGCACCGGGGAGCCGCACTCGCTGTTCGTCAACGGCCGGGGAGGCCGCTTCGAGGACCACCTCGTCGGCGAGGTCCTCCCGTTCGTGACCCGGCACTATTCCATCCGGCCGGAGCGGCAGGCACACGCCATCCTCGGCCTCTCGGGGGGCGGCTTCGGCGGGATGAGCATCGCCATCCGCCGCCGAGACCTCTTCGGCGCGGTCGCCACGCTGGCCTCCCCGGTGAACATCCGCTACGACGACGCCCGGCCCAAGGGCCCCCGGGAGGACTTCAGCCCGGCCAGCTACCGCTGGAAGGAGTACTACGACCCGGAGGAGGTCTACGCGGTCTTCTACTTCGGGCTCCGGCGCTCCCGGGCGAGGAAGTACATCGAGCCGGTCTTCGGCAGCGGCCCCGAGGTGACGGAGATCATCCGGGCCCTCAACCCGGCCGACCTGCTGTTCACGACCGACCTGGAGCCCGGCGAGCTGGCGATGTTCTGCCACTTCGGCGGCCGGGACAACTGGAACTTCGACGCCCAGGCGCTCTCCTTCGCCTGGCTCGCCGCCTCCCGGGGGGTCCACGTCGAGCTGGCGACCGCCCCGCTACAATCGCACTCGATCCACTACTTCAGGGACAACCAGGACGAGGCCTACCGCTACCTCGGCCGCCACCTGCTGCCCCCGACCGGCCCCTGGATCCTGGCCCCCCGGCGCTGAGACCGGATCGGGTCGCGTCCGCCCGGGTGGGTTCAGGGGCTCGCCCGGGAGATGATGAGGATCGGGGCCGAGCCCCGGCTCTCGTATTCGAGTCGTTCGATCCGGTCGTCGACTCGACGCTTCAGCTCCAGGTGGTGTTCCAGCTCGGGCCGCCTCCGGCTCTCGGCCGCGAGGGCCTCGTCCGACTCGGCGAGCAGGGAGGCCATCCGGTCTCGCTCGGAGATGAGCAGGGCTTCCTGCCGTTTGAATGCCTCGATCTCCGTCGACGACCCCTCCGCGACTCCCGGCCCGTCCGGCCCGGCCTGGAGGGCGGCCCGATCGAGCCGGACGCGGCGCAACTGGCCCAGGCAATCGAGTAGGTCGGCCTCGATGATCGCCCGGTCGACCGGCGGGCGATCCGGGGCGACCGAGGTCCTCCGGGCATCGTCGAGAGACTGCGAGAGGGCCTCGACCTTCGTCTCCAACTCCTCGCGGTACGCTTCAAGCCGCATGATCGAATTCCGATTCCTCGCGTCGGCCCACGTGGCATCTTCCCTGAGGAAGGCATCGACGACCGCGTTGACGACGATCGCCCCCTCGTCCGGGGGGAGGCCCCGGGACGCGACCTCGACGAGTGAGGACCCTTCCAGGATCCTGACCTCCAGGTGATCCCGGATGGCCTCCACGGCGTCGCCCGACCGCTTGACGAACTCCAGGCTGGAGACCTCTCGATCCGATGCGGCCACGGTGAGGACGCTCGGGCTGGTGATCAGCTGCACCTGGGTCTGGAGGAGGGCGTCGACTTCCTCCCGGTCGGGGCGGCCTACCGAGAATGGGTTGGCTGGATCGGTCTCGATCCGGAGCAGCGATGACGTCCGGTCGTCCCCGCCCAGTGTGCGGGCCATCAGGCCCTTGCCGTCCTCCGGGCGGAGCACTGCCACCAAGGCGGCGACGATCAGCAGGCCGACGAGGAAGAACGCGGAGATCCAGCGAATCCGGACTGTGCGTCGCATTGACGGGCCCCGGGTCTATGGTTCAAAAAAATATCCGGCCGTGCGTTCAGGACACGGCGTTTCCAATCAGAATGATTTGCTTCACCGGATGCAAGCAAGAGCCTGAGATTCGATGGCCCCGGGAGACATCGAGGGGCGGGTCAATCCGCCCGGGTGACCAGGGCGATGCCGATCACGCTTGGCGCCATCCCGAGGGCGGCGGCGACCGTCCCCGCGTCGAACGCCCCCGAGAGCATCCGGCCGGTGACGGCCGAGAGGAAGACGCCGAGCATCGCGCCGAAACCCGAGAGCAGGGCCGCCGACGCCCCTCTCCGGCCCGGCCAGCATGAGGCCAGCAGCAGCCAGGCGGACACCACGAGGTCGGCGACGAGGAACGGGTGGACGAAGCGACCGGCCGCGGCGTTGCCCGCCTGCCAGGCCAGGACGACCGAGGCGAGCCCGACGGCGGTGATCCGCGCGGGCCGGAGGGTGGGGGGACTCATGGGAGGGGCTCAGCCACGCTTCGTCTTGTAGCCGATCGAGCCGAGGATCGCCTCGACGCGGTCGGGGTGGTCGCCCTGGACCTCGATCGTGCCGTCGTCCTTGACCGTGCCGCCGCCGCCGATGGCCGCCTTGAGCCGGGCGGCCAGCGCGGGCAGGTCGTTCCCCCGCGCGTCGAGCCCCCGGACGGTGGTCACCATCTTCCCCTTCGGCCGCTTCTCGACCCGGATCCGGGCGGTCTGCGTCGAGGGGTCGACCCGCTCGGGGGGGGCGGGCCCGGGGGGCGGGCAGGAGCACTCGGATTCCGGGGCGCCGCAGCGTTCGCAATGCGGGGGGCGGTCCCACTGGGTGCCGGCGAAGAGTCGGCCCATCGGCGGGGCTCCTCGAATGAACTGGCGGGTGATCGGTGGCGGACGCGGGGGAGGGGCGATCAGCCCGCCTCCCCATTGCCCCTCGACTCCTTCTCCACGATCCCGCTGATGCCGAACCGACGTCCCAGCTCGGCCTCGACCTCCGACCAGGGCAGGTCCCGGCAGCCCAGCAGGACGATCGAGTGGAAGACGAGGTCCGCCACCTCCTTGACGAGGTGGGACTTTCCCTCGTCGCCGGGCTCATCGGCCGCCTCGACGACCTCGGCGGCCTCCTCGGTGATCTTGCCCGAAATCTTCGGGACGCCGCCGTTCAGGAGCGAGACCATGTACGACCGCCCGGCCGGCGGGCTCGCCTTGCGATCGGCGACGAGGTCGGACAGGGCGTGCAGGACGTTCGGCTGATCGGCCACGGTCGGGGCTCCGGGATTCGGGCTCGGCTTGCTTCATCGGTGTGTCGTCGTCGTCGCCCATCATACCCGACGACGCCCCTGCCCCGGATCGCCTCGCTTGTCCGATCCGGCCTCGGTCGGCAAGAATGAGGAGACGATCGGGAGCCCGAACGACCGGGGGAATGGGGGACGGAGCATTGAGGATCGGCCATCGAATCGCGGCGCTCGCCCCGGTGCTGTTGCTCGGCGCGGCCCTCGCCTGCCCTGCGACGGGCCAGGGCCCCGAGGCGTCCGGGTATCTCGCCGACCGCCTGCCGCTGCCGGCTGACGTGCTGCCGAGCTGCATGGCCGTCCGCCCGGACGGGACGCTCGTCGTCGGCTCGATGGACGGCGACGTGCTGCTCGTCGTCGACGAGGACGGCGACGGCATCCCCGAGACTTACCGGAGATGGGCCGGCACCCTGCCGCACTGGCCGCTCGGGATGGCGGTCGAGGGGGACGAGGTCGTCATCTCCACCCGGTCGGCCCTGCTTCGCCTGGCCGACGACGACGGGGACGGCTGGGCCGAGCGCTGGACCACCGTCACCGACGCCTGGGACGTGACCCGGGACCACCACGACTGGACTACGGGGATCGCCCGATGGACCGACGGCTCGTACGTCGTCAGCCCCGTCACCGACGACGTCCGGGAACGATCGGTGGAAGGGCGTCACCACCTCCGGGGCAAGGCGATTGCGGTGGACCCGGACGACGGCTCGGTCGAGGTCCTCGCCGGGGGGCTCCGCTACCCGACCGGCTGGGCGACTCGCTCCCGAGACGGCCTCGTCTTCTTCACCGACAACCAGGGGCAGCAGAAGACGAATTGCGAGATCAACGTCCTCCGGCCCGGCCACTGGTACGGCTACCCCAGCCAGGCCGACCCGCCCTCGGGGCCCGAGGACGCCGAGCCGTACACCCCCGCAGTGCTCATCCCGTACCCCTGGGCCCGGTCGGTCAACGGCCTGGCGTTCGCGGAGACGGGGGGGGAGTTCGGGCCCCTGGAGGGCCAGCTGGTCCTCTGCGAGTACAACCACCGGTTCATCCTGAGGGCGACGCTGGAGGAGGTCGACGGCCAGATCCAGGGGGCGTGTTACCCCTTCCTCGGCGGCCTGCTCGGCCCGCTGACCCTGGCGTTCGCCCCCGACGGCACGCTCTACGTCGGCAGCATCCGGGAGCCCTCCTGGGGGGGAGAGGCCGAGCAGGGGGCGATCTACCGGGTCCGGCCGACCGGGCAGCCCGCCTTCGGCATCCTGGAGGCGAATGCTGAGCCGGACGGCTTCACCCTGCGGTTCCTCGCCGAGCCGCCCGACCCCGACCTCGCCCTGGACCCGGCCCGCTATTCGCTGCGCCGGTATCATCACGAGTTCCAGGGCTCGTACCACTCGCCGCCGACGGACGTCGAGCCGCTCTCCGTGGCCTCGGTCTCCCCCGGCGACGATGCCCGATCGGTCCGGCTCGCCGTGAGGGAGCCGCTGATCCCCGGCCGGATCTACGAGATTCGGGCCGACCTGCCCGGCGCCGAGCCGGACATCTCCCACTACACGATGAACCGAGTGCCCTCGCCAGCGAAGGAAGATCCCACACGGGTCCGCAACGACGCGGAGCGCAGACGGGAGAAAGAGTGACGATGCCCGAGTCTTCTCCTCCGTCTCTCCTCCGCGTCTCCGCGACCCTGCGTGAGATCTGAGTCCCATGAGCCAAGACCCGATCGAAACCGAGTTCGGCGTGCCGATCCCCGGCCGCATCCTCCCCGAGTCCGAGTGGGCCCGGACGGCGATCAAGCGCCTGCCGCCCCCCGAGGAGGGGCCGCTCGACTGGGCGGCGATCTTCGGCCGGGAGGCGCCGGTGGTCCTCGACCTCGGCTGCGGCAACGGCCGGTATACCCTGCTCAGCGCCCTGAGCCGCCCCGACCACGACCACGTGGCCGTCGACCTCGTGCCGGCGGTCGTCCGGTACGCCACCAAGCGGGCGAACCAGCGGGGCCTGCACAACGTCCGGGTGATCGTGAAGGACGCGCAGTCGTTCCTGAGGTCCTACGTCGCCCCCGGCAGCGTGGCCGAGGTGCACATCTACCACCCCCAGCCCTACCACGACCCGAAGGAGGCCCGGTTCCGGCTCATCACCCCGGCGTTCCTGAAGCACGTCCACCGCGTGCTCGGGCCCGGCGGGCTGTTCGTGGTCCAGACCGACAGCCCGGAGTACTGGGAGTACGTCGCCTCGGTCGCCCCCTCCTTCTTCACGTTCCGGGAGCAGGCCGGGCCCTGGCCCGACGCCCCCGAGGGCCGCTCCCGGCGCGAGATCCTCGCCAGGAGCCGGGACCTGCCGGTCTTCCGGGGCGTCGGCACCCGGCGGGACGACCTGAAGGGCCCCGACATCAGGGCCGCGGTCGACTCCCTCCCGCTTCCCGAGTTCGTCAGCCGGGGACCCTGGGAGGAACTCGACGCCCTGGAAGCCACCGGGGAGTCCCGCCCGGCCCCTCGCCGATCCCGCCCCCCCGGCCGGAAACGCCGGGGGTGAGGACGCGCCCCGGCCCCGTCCCGACCCCGGCCTCATTCCAGGGCGTAGCTGTACCTGGGGTAGACCGCCATGCCGAGGTTCCCTCGCTTGGCGTAGAGGAACTTCAGGTGGTGGTCGAGATGGCCGACGTAGCCCCGGACCAGCTCGGCCAGGGTCACACGCCCCTTCTCGGTGTGATCGCCGGCCCGGGAGAAGTCGGCCTCGGGCAGCGACCTGAGGATCCGGGAGACCCAGCGGCGGTTGGCCAAGAACATGCTCACCGCCTCCTCGACCGGGAGGTCCTCGTAGCCGAGGCGGGCGAGCCAGGCGTTCTCGTCGTAGGCGAGCAGCGTCGGGCTGTCCTCGGCGATGACCCGCTTGATGCGGTCGGCGCCCACGAGGTCGCTGTCGAGCATGTGGACGACCAGCTCGGCGACGCTCCAGGCGCCGGGCCCGGGCCTGGCCAGCTCGTGCTCCCGGGAGAGGTTCGTGATGGAGTAGGCCAGCAGGGGCCCGCCGTTCTCGAAGCGGTCGATCAAGACGTCGAGGGTCACCGGTCGGCCTCCGATGCGGGTGGGTCGGCCCCGGTGGCGGCGTCGTCGACCTTCCGCCAGATGGCCAGCCGGGGCTCGGTGTATTCGAGGAACCAGATCTCCTCCTCGACGCCCAGCTCCTCGGCGAAGCGGTGGGCGACCAGGAAGTTGACGACCTCCAGCGACGCGGCGAGGAAGTCGGTGCGGAGCGCCGAGTTCGAGGGCGGGGGCTCGGCCGGGTTGTGGAAGATGAACCGGAAGACGAGCACCCGCTCGTCGATCGGCCCGGCGGCCGAGAGGTACCGGCCGTCCATCTCGTAGATCGAGTAGCCCCGGGATGCCTCGCAGAGCGTCCGGATCCAGGCGTCCTCGTCGAAGCCGGCATCCCGATCCCGGGCCTCGGCGATCTGCCGCTGCACGAAGGGGACGGACCGGATCGCCCGCTCGTCGAAGAGGTCCTCGAGCACCTCCTCGATCTTGCCGTAGTAGCCCAGCTTCTTCGGCAGGATCACCTCGTACATCCGGGCCGGCTTGGGCCCTTCGAGCCGGTAGCTGCCCATCAGGTCGAGATCCCCAGGGGTCGGCGGCCGGGTCCGATTGGCGTCCGACCGAGTCTACCGCCGGGGGCGACCCCGTCACAGGCCGGGGACCCGCCCGATCGCGATTGATCCGCCGGGACGTTCGCACTAGAATGGGTATTGTTCACGATGATCATGAACCAACTGAAGATTGGCGACCTGCCACGAAGGGATCGTGCGGGCGTCGGTCGACCGGGTCGAGCGAACCGAACGGACGGAGGGGGCTTGTGAGCACCGGCGGCAACGGCGCACCGAAGCGGAGCAAGGTCGAGGCCCTGAAGCTGGAGAGCCAGTATCTGAAGCTCCCGCTGATCGACGAGGTCAACGCGGACGGCGCCTCGGTCGGCGAGCAGGCGATGCAGATCCTCAAGTTCCACGGCTCCTACCAGCAGGACGACCGGGACACCCGGGTGCAGCTCCGCCGCGAGGGGCAGGAGCCGGCCTACTCGTTCATGGTCCGGGTCCGGATCCCGGGGGGCCGGATCGACGCCCGGCAGTACCTCGCCTGCGACGAGCTGTCGAGGGCCGTCGGCAACGAGACGCTGAGGATCACGACCCGCCAGGAGTTCCAGCTCCACGGCATCCTCAAGCAGGACCTCAAGTCCACGATCCGCAAGGTGAACGAGACGCTGCTCGACACGCTAGCCGCCTGCGGCGACGTGGAGCGGAACGTCCTGTGCTGCCCGGCGCCGGTCCACGACGCGGTCCACGCCGAGATGCAGGAGGACTGCGCCCGGCTCGCCGCCCACTTCGCCCCCCGGTCGTCGAGCTACTGGGACATCTGGCTCGACGGCGAGAAGATCGACAACCCCGACGCCCCCAGGCCCCAACCCGCCCTGGTCCCCACCGCCGGAGACGACGCGGTCGAGCCGCTCTACGGCAAGACCTACATGCCGCGCAAGTTCAAGACCGCCTTCGCCCTGCCGGATGACAATTGCACCGACGTCTACGCCAACGACCTGGGCTACATCGCCGTCGTCGAGGGCGGCCACGTCGTCGGCTACAACGTCGTCGTCGGCGGGGGCATGGGCACCACGCCCAGCGCCAAGAAGACGTTCCCGGCCGTGGCGGTCGACCTGTGCTACGTGCCCCGCCCCGAGGCGCTCCGGGTCGGCGAGGCGGTCCTCAAGGTCCAACGCGACTTCGGCGACCGGGGGGACCGCAAGCGGGCCCGGCTGAAGTACGTCATCTACGACTGGGGGATCGACGCCTTCAAGGCCAAGGTCGAGGAGTACCTCGGCGAGCCCCTCACGCCGCCCAGGGACCTGCCCATCACCGAGGTCGACGACCACCTCGGCTGGCACGAGCAGGGGGACGGCAACTGGTTCCTCGGCATCCCGGTCGAGAACGGCCGGGTCAAGGACGAGGGGGACCTGAGGCTGGCCAGCGGCCTCCGCGCCTACTTCGAGCGGTTCGGCTCGCCGGCCCGGCTGACCTGCCTGCAGTCGATCATCCTGACGGACATCCCGCCGGATCGGAAGGACGAGGTGAATGCCTGGCTCGAGGAGTACGGGATCGCCTCGGCCGAGGAGACCTCGACCGTCCGGCGCTGGGCGATGGCCTGCCCGGCCCTGCCGACCTGCGGCCTCGCGGTCACGGAGTCGGAGCGGGTGCTCCCCGCGGTGATGGGCCAGTTCGAGGAGGCGATGGCCCGACTCGGCCTGGAGGAGGAGCGGTACAGCGTCCACATGACCGGCTGCCCCAACGGCTGCGCCCGCCCCTACAACTGCGACATCGGCCTCGTCGGCCGGGGGGCCTCGAAGAACCCGGACGGCTCCCCCGGCCCCGGCACCTACACCATCTTCCTCGGCGGCAGGGTCCAGGGAGACCGCCTGAACGTGGTCTACAAGGACTACGTCCCGCTGGAGCGGATCGTCGACGAGCTGGTCCCCGTCTTCACCCGCTTCAAGGTCGAGCGGGGGCCGGGCGAGTCGTTCGGCGACTACTGCCACCGGGTCGGCGTCGAGGCGCTGGCCGCGGAAGGGGCGGAGGCCTAGCGGGCCGATCTCGCGCAGGGCCGAGGAGGGGCGCGGGGCGATTCCCTCGAGTTCCCCGAGGCCCCACGTCCCTGCGCGAGATCCGGAGATCCCCGCCCGGGATCGCCCTCCGCCGGCCTGGCGGGTAGGATGATGCTCCCGGCCCCCCGGCCGGCGGAGGGAGCTCGCCATGCCCGACGGGCTGGACGACGTGACATTGCAGCGGATGATCGCGCTGGCCCGGCAGGCAAGCGGGTCGGCCTACTGCCCGTACAGCGGCTTCGCGGTCGGCTCGGCGGTGCTGGGCGAGGGCGGCGAGATCGTCGCCGGCTGCAACGTCGAGAACGCCTCGCACGGGCTGACCACCTGCGCCGAGCGGGTCGCGGTCTTCGGGGCCGTGGCACGCGGCGTGCGGTCGATCCGGGCGGTGGTCGTCTTCACGCCGACCCCCTCGCCGACGGCCCCGTGCGGGGCCTGCCGCCAGGTGGTCTACGAATTCGGACCGGGGGCGGAGATCATCTGCGCATGCGACGGCCCCGACCTCATCCGACGACCCCTCTCCGAGTTGCTGCCGGATGCGTTCGGCCCGAGCGACCTCGCCGGGTGAACATCCGGGCGATCGAGGCATTGCGGATGGATGAGAATGACGGGAGGGACGCCGGCGCAGCTCCCCTCGGAGTGCCGTCGAAGGGGGGCGGATGCGGGTGGTCTCCGACGCGTTGCTTGCCGTGATGGTGCCCCTCCCCTCGGGGAGCTTCCTCGTCGTCGGCGACCTCCTCGCGAGGGCCGGCCCCTGACCTGGCCGGCCCGCTTCGACGATCGAGCCCCATCAATCCGGCGGCCCGAACGAACCCGACCGAGAGCGACCGAACGATGCCCGTCTCCCCCGCCGTGATCGCCGACCGGCTCGACGCCGACCGCCTCGCCCTGCTCGACTTGAGCCTGCGCAACCCGCTGTTGAACTATCGCCCGAGGCGTCGGGGCCTGACGATCGTCGGCGAGTCGCCGGCGGAGGTCGTCCGCATCCTCGTCCGGGAGGGGAAGCGGATGGCGTTCGACCCCGCCCCCGACCGCCCCGGGCCGGAGGACGAGGGTGAGTCGTCGCACGGCGAGCCGCCCAACGGCGGGCTCGAACTCCCCCCGGCCGACCCGACCGACTTGAACCTCCAGACCGACGTGCCCGCCGACCAGCTCCAGGACCGCCTGCTCGCCATCGACGCGGCGGCGAGGGGCTCGGTCGAGGAGCTGGGCGTCAACACGCTGTTCCTGGCGCTGGGGATGCTCCGGTGGTCGGAGGAGCGCAACGGCCGGAGCGTCCTCGCCCCGCTCATCCTGCTGCCGGTGGCCCTGGGGAGGTCGAACGCCCGGGACCGCTTCCGGGCCCGGTATACGGGCGAGGACTTCGGCACGAACCTCTCGCTGGCCGAGCGCCTCCGGGCCGGCTTCGGCATCGAGCTGCCCGAAATCCCCGGGGCCGACGACCTCGACCCGGTCTCCTACTTCGACGCGGTCGACGCCGCCGTGTCGGGGGAGAAGGGCTGGAAGGTCGACCGAGAGGCGGCGGCGCTGGGCTTCTTCTCGTTCAGCCGGTTGCTGATGTACCGGGACCTCGACGCGACCCGATGGCCCGAGGGCTCCGGGCCGTCGTCGCACCCGGTCCTCTCCGGCCTGCTCGGCGAGGGGCTAGACGAGGGAGAGCCGACGATCGGCGACGAGGAGCACCTCGACGCCAGGCTCGGCCCGCTCGACGTGCGTCCGGTGCTCGACGCCGACGGCTCGCAGATGCTCGCGCTCGTCGACGCCTCGAAGGGCAGGACGCTGGTCATCCAGGGGCCTCCGGGGACGGGCAAGAGCCAGACGATCGCCAACCTCATCGCCGAGGCCGTCGGCCGGGGCCGGTCGGTGCTCTTCGTGGCCGAGAAGGCGGCGGCCCTGGAGGTGGTGCACCGGAGGCTCGACGCCGTCGGCCTGGGCGCCGCCTGCCTGGAGCTGCACAGCAACCGGACCCGCAAGCGGGACGTGCTCGACGAGCTGCGCCGGACGCTCCAGCTCGGCCGCCCCCGGACGGGGGCCGCCGAGGACGACGCGAAGGTCCTGGGAGACCTCCGGGGCCGGTTGAACACGTTCGCCGGGGCGGTCAACACGCCGGTCGGATCCAGCGGCGTCAGCCCCCACGAGGCGGCGGGCATCCTCCTCCGGGAGCGGGACGCGCTGGGGGAGGCCGTGCCGCCGCCGATCGACGTGCCGGGCATGGCCGACTGGTCGGCGCCGGAGTTCCGGGAGCGAGAGCTGATGGTCGAGCAGCTCCGGGCCCGGCTGGCCGACCTGCGCCTGCCGCCCGACCACCCGATGCTCCGGTCGTCCCGATCGCTCTGGACCCCTTCCGACCGCTCCGAGCTTTCTCGTCGGGCCGGGGCCGCCCGCCGGGCAACCGAGGACCTCCGGTCGGCCGCCGCCGCCCTGGCCGAATCGCTGGGCGTCCCGGCCCCGATCGACCTCGCCGGCGCCGAGGCGATGGCGGAAGCCGTCCGGCCCCTGCCCGGCGGGGGGATCCCGGTCGACCTGCCGCTCGACGACCCGGCCTGGGACGACCGGGGGCGCGACCTGGACGACCTGCTCGCCGCCGGCTCGGCGTTCGCCTCGCTCCACGCCTCGTATGACCCGGTGTTGCTGCCGGAGGCGTGGGATCGGGACCTCGTCGACACGAGGGAGGCCTTCAACACGGTCGGCCGCCGGTGGTGGTCGCGATGGGCCTCGGCCCGGCACCGCCGGGCGGTCTTCCGCCTGGGGACGCTCTGCCGGGTCGAGCCGCCGAAGGCGCCAATCGACCGGCTCGCGCTGATCGACGCGGTGATGGAGGCCCGGCGGCATCGGGCGGCGATCGTCGAGCACTCCTGCACGGCGGCCCGACTGTTCGGGAGCCGCTGGCGGAAGGAGGAGTCCGACTTCGCCGAGCTGGCCGAGGTCGCCCGGTTCGCCCGGCGGGTCCGGGACGACGTCCGATCCGGCCGATTGCCGGTCGGGGCGATCGAGTCGCTCGACGACGACGACGTGATCCGCCGGTCCCTCCCGCTGGCCGACCGCCTCCGAGGGGCGATCGAGGCCCATCGGGCCGCCCTCCGGGCGCTGGCCGACTTCGCCGGGTTGCCCCCCTCCGGCGGCGAGATCCGGCCGGAGGGAGAGCCGGGAAACCGTCCCGCCGCGAGCCCGTCCTCGGACTGGTCGGCGCTCCCCTTCGACGCGTTGCAGGGTCGGATCGACGCGACCGGCGACCGGGCGGAGGAGCTGCACGCCGTCGCCCTGGTCAATCAGCGGGCGTCGAGCTGCCGGGAGGCGGGCATGGGGGCGGTGGTCGAGGCGGCCCGGAGCTGGCCCGAGGCCCCCCGGCTGCTCTCGACCGCCTTCCGGGCCCGATGGGCCGAGGCCCTGCTCGACCGGGCCGCCCGGGAGCGGCCGGCGCTCGGCTCCTTCTCGGGGGGCGACCACGAGGCGATGGCCGAGCGGTTCGGGGCGCTGGACGTGGCCGTGCTGGGCCACAACCGGGCCTGGGCGGCGGGCGAGCACTGGTCGAGGCTGCCGAGGCACCAGGCACTCGCCGGGGACCTCGCCGTGCTCCGCCGGGAGCTGGAGAAGAAGACGAGGCACCTGCCGCTCCGCGTCCTGTTCGCCCAGGCGGGCCGGGCGGTGCAGGCGGTCAAGCCGGTCTTCCTGATGAGCCCGCTCTCGGTGGCCGCCTACCTGGAGCCGGGGCAGCTCGCCTTCGACCTGGTCGTCTTCGACGAGGCGAGCCAGGTGCGGCCGGTCGACGCCCTGGGCGCACTGCTCCGGGGCCGGCAGGCGATCGTCGTCGGGGACGATCGCCAGCTCCCCCCCACCACCTTCTTCGACCGCCTGACCGCCGGGGACGAGCATGTCGACGAGGAGGACGACGGGGGCTCGCTCGCGTCGGATGCCCTGGAGAGCATCCTCGGCCTGTTCCTGGCCCAGGGGGCGCCCCGCCGGATGCTCCGATGGCACTACCGGAGCCGTCACGAATCGCTGATCGCCGTCTCGAACCGGGAGTTCTACGACGGCCGGCTCGTCGTCTTCCCCGGCCCGGAGCGCGACCGGTCGGAGCGCGGCCTGGTCCTCCGGTGCCTGCCGGAGACGGCCTACGACCGGGGCAAATCCCGGACGAACCCGGACGAGGCGCAGGCGGTGGCCGAGGCGGCGATGGCGTTCGCCCGCGACCAGCTCGAGAAGCCGGCCGATCGCCGTCTCACCCTCGGCGTGGCCGCCTTCAGCGCCGCCCAGGCCGAGGCCATCGGCCGACGCCTGGAGCGGCTCCGGCGCGATGACCCGTCGTGCGAGCCGTACTTCGCCGAGGAGGGGCCCGAGCCCTTCTTCGTCAAGAACCTGGAGAGCGTGCAGGGGGACGAGCGCGACGCCATCTTCATCAGCGTCGGCTACGGCCGGGACGCCGGGGGCCGGGTGTCGATGAACTTCGGCCCGCTCAACGGCGAGGGGGGCGAGCGTCGGCTCAACGTGCTGATCACCCGGGCCCGCTTGCGCTGCGAGGTGTTCACGAACCTGCGCGGCTCGGATCTCGAATCGGGCCGGTCGGCCGCCCGGGGGGTCCGGGCCCTCCGGACGTTCCTCCGGTTCGCCGAACTGGGCGAGCTGGACGGCGACGAGGGCCGCCCCGGGGCCTCCCCCGGGGTCGGCTCGGGCTTCGAGGAGGAGGTGGCCCGGACGCTCCGGGCGGAGGGGTTCGAGGTGGTCCGGGGGCTGGGGTCGGAGGAATCCCGGGTGGATCTGGCGGTGGTCGACCCGGACCGTCCCGGCCGCTACCGGCTGGGGGTGCTCTGCGACGGCCCCTCGTACGACGCCCCCCGGTCGGCCCGGGACCGCGACCGGATCCGGCCGGGCGTTCTCCGTGGCCTCGGCTGGCGGCTGGCGCACGCCTGGTCGCCCGACTGGTGGCACGACCCCGGCGGGAAGTGCGATGAACTCGTGCTCATGGTCGATCGGGACGACGACGGGCCGGTCGACGTGCCCTCGGCCCCCCTCCCGGCGTCGATCTCCCGGGAGGTTCGGGCCGAGGAGGCCGGGCCGGAGCTGTCCGCCCTGCCGCCCTACACGATGGCGAGGCTGGAGATCGGGCCCGACGAGTCCGACCCGGCCGCCCTGGCCCCCGACCGGCTCGCCGAGTGGGTGGGCGAGGTCGTCCGGGTCGAGGGCCCGGTGCACGAGGCGGAGGTGGTGCGTCGGCTGGCCGACGCGATCGGCCTGAGGCGGCTGGCCGGCAAGCCGAAGGAGGCGATCGAGCGCGCCGCCTCCTCCCCGTTCCGGGACAACGGCCCGATCCGACGCCAGGGCGCCTTCCTCTGGCCGGGCGACCTGGGACGGCCCGAGCCCCGGGACCGATCCGCCCTCCCCTCCTCCTCCAGGAGGCTCGAATACGTCTGCGCCGAGGAGCTCTCCGCCGCCGTCGAGCGGATCGTGGCCGACGCCTTCCGGATCGCCCCCGAGGACCTCCCCCCCGCCGTCTGCCGCCTGCTCGGGTTCCCCCGGACGACCGACGAGGCCCGAGACCGCGTCTCGGCCGTCGTCGACGCCCTGATCGCCTCCGGCCGCCTGGAGCGGCAGGGCCATCGGCTCTCGGTCTCGGGCCCCCGGCCCGAGCCGGATGCCGACTCGGGGTCGCAGGGGGACGCCGATCGTCGATGATCGGATGATTGTGCCAGGTGGCCGGGCCCCACGCGGCCCGCGATGACACTCGGGGAGGGACGAGGTCGGCCGGTTCCCCCCTCGACCCCTGTGGCGAAAACTTCGGGAAAAACCTCCCATCCTGCCTGTTTTGCTCGCTATGATAGAAGAACGAATGAAGGCTGGTGCCGTCGACCCCTCCTCTCCGCCCCGACGCCCCGCCCTCCCGACATCGTTGCGCCGACCGAAAGACGATGCCGATGCCGAATTTGCGCCGGACGTTCGCGTGTCTCCTCCTCCCCATGCTCCTCTCCCTCCCCCGGGGAGCGATCTCGGATGAGGCCGATCAACCCGGGGTCCTGGCGCTGGTGGGGGGGAGGATCCTCACCCAGGCCGATTCCGGGGAAATCGAGGGGACCATCCTGGTCCGGGACGGCCGGATCGAGGCGGTCGGTCCCGACGTCGAGATCCCGGAGGGGGCCGATCGGGTTGACCTCTCCGGCCTGGTCGTCACGCCCGGCCTGATCGACGCGAGGGGCGTCCTCTGGCTGCCCCCCGAATCGCGCCGGGACGGGGGCGACGACGGCTCGCTCGACATCCTCGACGGCGTGGATCCCTACGCCGAGGACTGGCTCGACGTGGCCCGATCCGGCGTGACGGCCGTCGCCGTGCAGCCGGGCAATTCCGGCCTCTTCGGCGGCCGGGGGGCCGTGCTCCGGGTCGGCCCGGGGGGGACGGTGGAGGACCTGACGATCCGGGCCGATGCCTTCGTCCAGGCCGCCCTCGGCGTCAACAATGCCTCGGCCAACTCCGTCCTCCGCTATCAGCAGTTCGAGCAGCTCAAGCGGGCCCTCGACAGCGTGAAGAAGTACAAGGAGGACTGGGAGAAGTACGAGCAGGCGAAGAAGAAGTACGACGAGGCCCAGGCCAAGGAGGCTAAGGAGGCCGAGGAGACGGACGGCGAGGCCGACGCGAAGAAAGGCGACGGCGAGGAAGGCGAAGACGACGGCAAGGAAGACGACCCCGTCGAGGGCGACGGCGAGGGTGAGGACGACGGGGTTTCCGAGCCCGGTTCCACCTCGCGCGGTTCCCCCCTCCAGGACGAGGAGGAGGAGGAGGATCCCGAGGAGGACGACGAGCCGTCCGGGGACGAGGCCGCCGCGAAGAAGGACGAGGGCGGCAAAGCGCCCTCTGAACCTCCGAAGGAGCCCGAACGGGACGAGACGAAGGAATTCCTCGTCGGCCTGCTCGACGGCACCGTGCCCCTCCGGATCGAAGCCCACCGCGAGGACGACCTTCGCAACGCCTTCGCCCTGGTCGAGGAGTTCGAGGGGCTGACGCTCATCGTCGAGGGGCTCAGCGACCCGGGCTCGGCCCGGGAGGAGCTGGTCAACCGCCGGACGCCGATGGTGCTCGGCCCGGTCCTCGAACTGGGGGATACGCCCGTCTACCGCCGGGACCGCGCCCGGGACTGGCCGGCCGGGCTGCTCGCCGAGGACAGCCGATGGGCGATCGGCTCGTACGGCGAACGGCCGGCCGACTCCGCCCTGCTCCGGGTCCACGCGGCGGCCGTCGCTCGGGGCGTCCCCCGGGACCGGGTGCTCCGAGCCCTGACCGCCGGGGCCGCCGAGGTGCTCGGCCTCGAAGACGAGCTCGGCTCGATCGCCGAGGGCCTCCGGGCCGACCTCGTCGCCTTCGCCGGGGACCCGATCGACCCGGCCTCCCCCATCGCGCTGGTCGTCTCCGGCGGCGAGGTCGTCTACCGGAATCCCGAGGTGGATCCGGTCGCCGAGGAGTCCGTGGCGGTCGTCGACGCCGAGCTGCCCGATCGGCTCCCCCGCCGGTTCGTGATCCGGACCCGTCGCCTGCTCGGCCCGGGCGGCTCGATCGCCCCCGGGGCGGTCTCGGTGGCCGACGGGACGATCGTCGCCGCCGGGGAATCGGTCGAGGAGGACGACGAGATCCCGGCGTATGACGTGGGGGACGCGGTCGTCACCCCCGGCCTGACCTCGGCCTTCGGCACGTTCGGCCAGGGCCGGGCCGCGGCCGAGGTGGCCGGGGCCGACGCCGGGTTCCTCCGGGCGGTCGACGCCTTCGACCCGACCGGCCGGACCGTCCGGGAGCTGGCCCGGGGCGGCGTGCTCCGCATTGGCTTCGCCCCGGCGGCGGTCAACGTGGTCGCCGGCGCGGTGGGGGCCGTCCGGCTGGGCCCGGCCGCCGACCCCGTGATCGACCCGGTGCTCGGCATGGACCTCGTGCTGTCGGCCTCGGCCCGCAACGAGGACCGCTACCCGGCCAGCCTGCCGGGCCAGGTGGCCCTGCTCCGGGAGTTCCTCGGCCTGGAGGGGGGCGAGGACCCGAGCGCCCGCCGCCAGCCCGGCTACTACCTCTCCGATCCGGCGATCGAACGCCTCGACGCCGTCCGCCGGGGTCGGGCCGACCGGCTCCGGGGCGGGGAGTGCGTCGCCTTCTTCGAGGTCGACCGGCCGGCGGAGGTCGAGGCGGCGCTGGACCTGGCCGAGGAGTTGGAGATCTGCCCCGTCCTCGTCGGCCCCGGGGCGATCGAGGACTTCCCCGATCGGGTAGCCCGGCTGGCCGAGGGCTCGGGGCTGGCGCTGGTCCTCCGACCGATGGGGCCGGGGCCCGAGGCGACCCGTCGCATGGCCGCCGTCGTCTCGGCGGCCGAGGCCGGGGCCCGCGTCCTGTTCGCCGCCGACGACGCCGAGCCGCTCCGGCTGCTGGCGGCCTCGGCCGTCGCCGCCGGCCTGCCCCGGGGGTCGGCGCTCGACGCCCTGGCCGTCGGGCTCAACGCGATCGGCCCGAACGACGATGCCGACGCGCCGACCGGCCCCTGGCGGCCCGGGGCCCCGGCCGACCTCGTCGTCTGGGACGGCTCTCCGCTCGACCTCTCGTGCCGGCCGCTGGCCGTCGTCGTCGACGGGGAACTCCTCCCCTGAGCCGGAGCCGACCCCGAACCGACGATCGCCCGCCCCCGTACAGGAATCGGTCGAACCCGAGAGCCGCACCATGAGACCTCGACGCACCGAAGGCCGATGTCCCGCCTCGCCGATCGCCCTGGCCCTCGTCCTGGCCCTGGCCCTGGCCCCCAACCCGAGGGCGGCCGCCGAGGAGGGGGACGTGCTGGTCCGGGCCGGGACGGTGGAGACGGTCGAGGCCGGCCCGCTCTCGCCGGGGGCGGTGCTGATTTCCGGGGGCAAGATCGCCGAGGTGGCCGCCTCGATCGACCCCCCCGAGGGGGCGACGGTCATCGACCTGGGGGCGGACGCCACCCTGATCCCCGGCCTCGTCGACGTCGACCTGCCCAACGGAGTGTCGGGGCCGTCGGCCGAGGTCACCCGGGAGGTCACGCCCCGGTTCAGCCCGCTGCCGGCGATCGACTGGTCCTCCCGGGCCTTCACCGAGGCCCTCGCCGGCGGCTCGACCGCCGGGGGGATCATCCCGTCGAGCGACAACGTCGTCCCCGGCCTGGCCGCGGTGGTCAAGACCGCCGGGCCCCCCGGGGAGCCCCGGGTGGTTGAGCCGGATGCGGGCCTGGTCATCTCCGTCTGCTCCGACCCGGCCTCCCGGAACCGGTCCCGGACCCGGCCCGACTCGATCTACGTCCGGCAGCCGACCAACCGCATGGGCGTGGTCGGCCTGCTCCGGGAGTCCTTCGCCCGGGCCGCCCGGGGAGTCGACCCCGACCCCGACGTCACCCTCCCCTCCGACGGCGACCCCTACGAGCCCCTCCGGGAGGCGATGGCCGGCGGCCGGCCGGTGCTGGCGATCAGCCGGACCGATTACGACATCCTCACCGTCCTCCGCCTGGCCGGAGAGTTCGGCTACGCGCCGACGATCCTCGGCGGGCACGAGGCGTACAAGGTGGCCGACGTGCTCGCCTCGGCCCGGGTGCCGGTCGTGCTCGGGGCCCTCCGGGTCAACGGGCCCTACGGCCCGGAGCGCACGGAGCTGGCCTGGAACGTCGCCGGGATCCTGCACGAGGCCGGCGTGCCCGTCGCCCTCTCCGGCGGCGACCTGCTGGAGCAGGCCCGGTTCGCCGCGCGGTTCGGGCTGCCCCGGGAGGCCGCCCTGCGGGCGATCACGATCGAGCCGAGCCGGGTGCTCGGCGTCGACGACCGGCTCGGCGGCATCGCCGCCGGCAAGGACGCCGACCTTGTCGCGCTCGACGGCGACCCGCTCGAATTCACCACCGCCGTGCGCTGGGTGATGGTCGACGGCACCATCCGATTCCCCCGCCCCGACCCGTCGCAGCCGCAGGAGGATTGAGCCCGACATGGCGACGAATCATCACGTGACGCGACTCGCGGCCGTACTCGCCCTCGCCCTCGCGGCCCCGGCCGCATCGGCGCAGGACCAGCTCGCGATCAAGGGGGGCCGGATCATCCCGGTCGTCGGCGAGCCGATCGAGGGGGGCGTGATCCTGGTGCGGGACGGCACGATCCAGGCCGTCGGCGAGGACCTGGACATCCCGATCGAGGCCCGGGTGATCGACGCGACCGGCAAGGTCGTGCTGCCCGGGTTCGTCGAGCCGCACAGCCCCGAGCCGCTGGTGCAGGCCAACGAGGTGAACCCGAACGTGCCGTTCGTCAGCGTGGTCGACGCGATCGACCCGAACGCGACCTACTTCGAGGAGGCCCGCCGCAACGGCGTGACCACCGCGCACGCCATCCCCGGCAACAGCACCATGTTCGGCGGCAAGTCGGCCGTGGTGAAGACCTCCGGCACCTTCGCCGAGGACATGGTTCTCCGCCGGGACGCCGCCCTGAAGATCTCCCTCCGCCCCTCCGGCTCCTCCAGCCGGATGGGCCATCTCGCCCGGCTCCGGAGGGAGCTGGACGAGACCCTCCGCTACATGAAGTCCCTCGAGGAGAAGAAGGCCGAGGCCGCCAGGGCCGAGGCCGACGAAGAGCAGGACGAGGAGGAGGGAGGCGATGACGAGGGAGACGCCAATGCCCCCCAGGAGGAGGACGAGGAGCAGGACGACGAGGGGGACTCACCCGACCCTTCGGCCGAGGACACCGAGCCCGACGCCCAGCGCGAGGCCCTCGTCCGGCTGCTCAAGGGGGAGCTGCCCGCCTTCGTCTACTGCGAGCAGGCGATGGACGTGCCCCAGGCGCTCCGACTCATCGACGAGTACAAACTCGACGCCACGCTCATCCTCGGCCGGGACTGCTACAAGGCCGTCGACCTGGTCGCCGGCCGGGACGAGCCGGTGGTCCTCGACCCCGACCTCGTCTTCTGGGAGACCGACCCCCGGACCGACGAGGACGAGCGGATCGTCCTGCCCCGCATCTACCGGGAGGCCGGCGTGCCGATCACCTTCCAGGCCTCCGGCGTCTCCTCGTTCTCGGCCACCAGCCTCGGCCCGAGCTACCTCTGGTACCAGGCCGCCACCGCCGTGAAGTACGGCATGCCCCCGGAGGAGGCCCTGGAGGCCCTCACCCTCCGCCCGGCCCGGATGCTCGGCATCGACGCGTTCGTCGGCTCGATCGAGGAGGGGAAGGACGCCGACATTGTCATCCTCACCGGCGAGCCCCTGAAGCTCGGCACCTGGGTCGACACCACCATCGTCGACGGCCGGGTCGTCTACCGACGAGACGAGGATTCCCGGCTCAAGGAGCTGCTCCGGCCGATCGGGGACGACGCCGGCGAGGATTGATTGGCCGATGACGACGGTTGGCCGGGCCGAGGGCGCGTCGAACCCGGATCGGACGACCCTCGGGCGTCGAGGCCCCGGCCCGGCCGCGTCCGGCAGCCGCCTCCCGCCCTCCGCGATCGATCACCCACCGCCCCGGGCCACCGCACCATGAGCATGAGATTGCCCATGTCCCGCCCCGCCCCGTTCCCCCTCCTCCTGCTCATCGTCGTCGCGGCCCTGGTCCCCCCGGCGACGGCCGCCCCCCCCGAGGAGGCGGTCGCCTACCGGGCGAGCCGGCTCTGGACCGGAGACGGCCCGCCGATCGAGGACGCGGTGCTCGTCGTCGCCGACGGCCGGGTCGTCGCCGTCGGCGATCAGGCCGAGGTGGAGGTGCCGGAGACGGCCCGGGAGGTCGACCTCGGCAGCTCGGCGGTCCTGATCCCCGGCCTCGTCGCGGCCGAGACCGGCCTGGGGGCCGTCCGGGAGGACGACGAGCGGGCGCTGACCCCCGAAGTCCGCGCCATCGACGGCTTCGACCCCTTCGCCGAGTTCGACGGACCGCTCTCCGGGGGCGTGACCAGCGTGCAGCTCAGCCCCGGCCGCAGCCGGCTGATGCCCGGCCGGGGGGCCGTCGTCAAGCTCGACGGGCCGGACCCGGCCGACCGGACGCTTGACCCCGAGGGGGACCTCCGGATCCTGCTCTCCCCCGAGGCGCTCAACCCTCCCCGGATCTACGAGCCTCCCCCCCGGCTCGCCTCTCGGGACCGGCCCATCGACCCGACCCAGCCGCAGCTCGCCTCCAGCCTCGCCGGGGCCGTCGCCGGGCTCCGGTCGCTCATCGGGGCCGCCCGGGCCGACGACCCGGCCGGGGGGACCGACCCGCTGCTCGGCCCCCTCGCCGCCGCCCTGGACGACACCGGCCGACTCCGGGTCACCGCCCCGGGCGCCTCCGAGATCCGGGCCGCCCTCGCGCTGGCCCGGGAATTCGACCTGAGGCTCCTTCTCGTCAACCCGCTCGACCTGTCCCCGTTCCTCGGCCGGCTCGACTCCTGGGCCGGCCTCGTCGACGGCGTCGTGCTCGACGCCCGGTTCCGGCCCGGCGAGGTGACCGAACTGCCGGTCCCCTCCCCCGGCGACCCCGAGCCGACCGAGCCCTGGGAGGACGCCGCCTCCCTGGTCGACGCGGGGATCCCCGTGGCCATCGTCCCTGCGACCGACGCCGACCTCGGCGACCTGCTCTTCCTCGCCGGCCAGTTCACCGCCGGGGACCTCTCCGAGTCCCAGGTCCTCCGGATGGTCACCGCCTCCCCCGCCGAGTTGCTCGGCGTGGGAGACCGCGTCGGCACCCTCTCCCCCGGCAAGGACGCCGACTTCGTCGTCCTCTCGGGAGACCCCTTCGACCTCCACTCCCGGGTCCGGGAGGTCTACGTCTCCGGCCGACGCTCCTGGTCGGCCGACCCGGAGTCGAAGGCTACCGTCATCCGGGCCGGCTCCGCCCAGCTCGGCGACGGCTCGACGGTCGAGGCCCCCACGATCGTCGTCCAGGGCGGCATGATCCGGGGGGTCGGCCCCGATGCCTCCGCGCCGATCGACGCCGAGGTCTTCGTCTTCGAGGATGCCGTCGTCACCCCCGGCCTGCTCGACCTGGCCGCCGACCTCGGCCTCGGCGGCCCGCTCTCAAGCCGCCCGCCCTCCGCGACCTCCTCGACGATCGTGCTCGGCCCCTTCCCGATCATCATCGAGGACGACGAGGAGGACCGGGACTTCGGCGGCCCGTCCCGGACGAACGTCTCGCTGGAGACCAAGCTCGGCGAGCGGCTCGTCTCCGGCGACCCCGCCGTGGCCGTCGCCCGAAGGGGCGGCATCACCACGGTACTCACCGGCCCCCGCGAGTCCTCCTCCCCCTCCCCGGTGGTCGCCTTCAAGCTCGGCGACGAGCCGACCGTCCTGCGAGATCCCGCCGCCATCCGCTTCCAGCTCGGCGGCAACCTCACGACCGCCGTCTCCGGCCTCCGCTCCACCCTCCGACGCGCCGGCGATTACGCGAAATCCTGGGAAAAATACAAGACAGACCTTGAAGCGTACGAGGCGAAAAAGAAAGAATATGAGGAGGCCAAGGCCCGCCTCGAAGCCGAGAAGAAGGCCGAGGCGGCCAAGCGAACGGCCGAGGAGGCCGAGAAGAAGGCCGAGGCGGCCAAGAAGGAGTCCGGAGGCGACTCCGACGAATCGAAGGACGAACCCACCGGAGACCAGCCCCCCCGGCCCGAAGGTGGGGGTGAGCAGGGTCAGGATGAGGAGGAGTCCGACGAGGAAGAGACGCAGGAGGGCGACGATCCCGGGGACGACGACGAGAAGACCGAGGCCGAATCCGAATCCGACGAGGAGACGCTCCCCGAGGAGCCCAAGCCTCCCAAGGAGCCGAACAAGGTCGATTCGCTGGAGCCCTACCGGGCCCTCTTCGGCGGCGACATCCCCGCCCTCGTCGAGGTCTCCCGCCTCGACGAGATCCGGGCGGCCGTCGAACTGTTCCGGGACGAACACGAGCTGGACACCGTCCTCCTCGGCGCCGCCGACGCCTTCCGGGATCTCGACCTGCTCGCCGAGAAGGATCTGGCCGTCGTCGTCGGCCCCGACCTCGTCCGCGAGGTCGACCGGGAGACGGTCAACCTCGCCCAGGTGCTCGCCACCCGGGGGATCTCCTTCGGCTTCCAGTCGCAGGCCGGCACCGGGTCGGGCACCCTGCCCCGGGCCGTCCGATACGCCGTCCGGCTCGGCCTGGGCACCGGAGATGCCCTGGCCGCCCTCTCCTCGAGCCCGGCGGGATTCCTGGGCCTGGACGACCGGATCGGCATCCTCGCCCCCGGCAAGGACGCCGACCTCGTCGTCTGGAGCGGCCCCCCCTTCCGGCCCTCCAGCCGGGTGCTCGCCGTGATGATCGACGGAACCTGGGCCTATCTCGATCAGGAGGACGACCGCCGATGACGCCGACCTGGATCGCCCCGACCGCCGCCCTCCTGGTGCTGCTCTCCGCCCCGTCCTCCCCGGCGCAAGACGACGCCCGGCCCGCCGAGGGTTCGGAGACCGGCCGCCTCGCCGTCCTCGCCGGGAAGGTGATCACCTGCGCCGGCGACCCGATCGTCGACGGCATCGTGCTCGTCAAGGACGGCAAGATCGAGGCCGTCGGCCCCCGGGCCGAGATCGAGATACCCGAGGGGTACCAGGTCATCGACTGCGGCGATAAGTTCCTCATGCCCGGCCTCGTCGAGGTGCATTGCCACATCGGCGGCTCGGGAGACCTGAACGAGATGGTCTACCAGACCAACCCCGACCTCCGGGTGCTCGACCAGGTGATCCCCCACAACGAGGCCCTCCAGGTGGCCGTGGCCGGCGGGGTGACGACCGTCTGCTACATCCCCGGCAGCGGCACGAACATGGGGGGCTTCGGCGCCATCCTCAAGACCGGCCCCGGCACGCTCGACGACGTGCTCGTGCGCTTCCCCGGCGTCCTGAAGATCGCCCAGTGGGGCAACCCCGAGCGCCGCGACGGCACCCTCGGCTCCGGCCGGATGGGGATGAACTGGATCATCCGGGACCAACTCGAAGAAGGCCGCACGTACGTCGAGGCCTGGGACAAGTACGAGTCCGGCGAGACTTCCGAGCGGCCCGAGACCGACCTCCGCCTGGAATACTTCAAGCCGCTCTTCCGCCGGGAGATCCCGGTCCTCGTGCACACCCAGGGCTATCAGGGCATCCAGGCCACCCTGGAGATGCTCAACGACGCGATGAACCTGCGGTTCGTGATCGGCCACGGCACGTTCGAGGGCTACCTGATCTCCGAGGAGATCAACAAGCGTGGCATCCCCGTGATCGCCGGCCCCCGGGGGTTCCGATACGACCCGGACGACGGCCAGATCCACGGTATCGTCGCCGAGTACGACGACCGGGGCATCGAGTGGCTGGGGGTGAACACCGACTCCCCCGTCATCCCCCAGGAGGAGCTGTTCTTCCAGGCCGCCATGGCCGTCCGCTACGGCTGGGACGAGGAGGAGGCCATCCGGGGGATCACCATCGAGCCGGCCAGGGCCCTGATGATCGAGAACCGCGTCGGCTCGATCGAGCCCGGCAAGGACGCCGACCTCGTCATCTGCACCGGCTCGATCATCGACCCGCGCAACTACGTCACCCAGGTGATCATCGACGGCAAGGTCGCCTACGACATCGAGAAGGATCGCCGCCGCTTCTGAACCCCGGTCCACGGTCACCGGCCGTCCGCCATCCCCCCCGGAGCCCCGACCCGTGACACCCACCCGCCTCCTCCCGCTCCTGGCCGCGACGCTCGCCCTGGCCGCCCCGGCCCCCGGGGCCCGGGGCCAGGACCGGCCGCTCGCGCTGAAGGGGGCGACGATCGAGACCGTCGGCGAGGCCGGCCGGATCGAGACGGGCGTGATCGTGCTCCGGGACGGCAAGATCGAGCGAGTCGGCCCGATCGACGAGGTCGAGATCCCCGAGGATGCCCGGGTCGAGGACGCCTCCGGCATGACGATCATGCCCGGCGTGGTCGAGCCGGCCTACCCGTTCCAGGTGCCGGGCGAGTCCTCGTCCTCGGGGACCCGCACCATCATCATCGGCGGCCGGGTCATCACCCTCGGCGGCTCCAGCCCCACGAGATCCCCCATCTTCACCCGGGTGGCCGACTCCTTCGATCCCTTCCGCGCCGACTTCGACGCCCTGCTCCGCTCCGGCCTCACGCACCTCGACCTCGTCCCCCCCGACTACGGCCAGACGGCCGTCGTCCGGATCACCCCGGACGACCCCGACGGCATGCTCGTCGAGCGGGACGGGCGCTTGTATGTCTCCGTCTCCAACAGCACCGCCAGCCTCGACGTCGTCCGCAAGGGCCTCGAAGCCACCAAGCCGGACGCCCCCGGCGGCGGGCGAGGGCGTCCCGACGGCCCGACGGGCCGGGGGAGGTCGGGCGGCGACGGCGCGTCGGGCCGCCCCGGGGGCCCGCCCTCTCCCGGGTCGTCCTCGGCCGACTCCTCACGGGACCTCTGGAAGGCCGTGGCCGAGGGCAAGGCCCCGCTGCTCGCCGACGCCGGCAACGCCGCCGCCATCCTCTACCTGCTCGACGCGATCGAGGACTTCGAGGACGTAGAAGTCGCCCTGATCGCCTCCGGCTCCGACGTCTACCGGACGCTCGATCGCCTCTCGGGTCGGGGAGGGGTCACCCTCCTGCTCCGGCCGACGATCGACACGATGCCCGACAACCGGGACCGGATCAATCTGCCCCGCATCGCCCACGAGGCCGGCCTGGATCTTGCGTTCAGCCAGGGCGGCAACCGCTTCGGACTGCTCTCGGCGCAGGACACTCCCCTGTTCGACGTCGGCTACCTCATCGCCACCGGCCTGCCCCGGGAGGTCGCCCTGGAGGCGCTGACCGCCCGGCCCGCCGACCTGATCGGCCAGGGCGACGCGCTCGGCCGGCTGGAGGAGGGCAAGGCCGCCTCGCTCCTCGTCTTCGACGGCGACCCGTTCGACCCCTATAGCCGCCTCCGCACCGTCATCATCGCAGGGAGGACCGTTTATGAGACCGACTGACTTCATCCGAGCCCTGGCCTTCCTCTGCCTCGTCTCGACCGCCCCCGGACTGGCATTCGCCCAGGACGAGACGCCCGAGCCGTCCTCGTCGAAGCCGGCCGAGGACGCGAAGGATGCCGAGCAGGAGAAGGAGAAGCCCGGCCCCATCCTGGCGATCGTCGGCGGCGACATCGAGACGGTCACCCGGGGGACGATCCGCCGGGGGACGATCCTCGTCCAGGACGGCAAGATCCTCGCCGTCGGCCAGTCGGTCGACGTGCCCGAGGGGGCCGAGGTGATCGACGCCGGCGGCAGGGTGATCACCCCCGGATTCGTCGCCGTCGACATGGACGGCGTCGGCGTCGGCCCGGCCGCCAGCGGCCGGGGGGGCGGCGACAGCAACAAGGTGGCCGACGCGCTCGACCCCTTCGATCGGAATATGAAGTTCTGCCTCGGTTCCGGCATCACGGCCGGGGCCGTGCAGGTGGGCGGCTCGTCCCGCTCCCGCTTCTTCTTCGAGCCCGGCCCCGGCTCGCCCGACCGGGCCCCCGTCGAGCTGACCATCGACGACCTGATCGGCCTGCACGCCGAAGGCGAGCTCGACGACGCGACCTTCCACCACCTGATCTCCCACGCCCGGGGGCATGGCGACGGCCACGGCCACGCCGACCCCGCCCTCGGCCTCTTCGCCGGAGGCGAGGGCCCCGGCATGGTCTCCCCGTTCGACGGCCGCTTCTTCAGCGACCAGGACCGCGCCGGCACCTGCGCGCACTGCTCGGCCACCGTCATGGAGACCCTCCCCGAGCCGCTCGCCCCCCCTTCCCCCGCCAGGCCCCGGCCTGACAGCTACGCCGTGCTCCGCCTGACCTACGGCGACCTCGACGGCATGCTCGCCGCCGAAGACCCCTTCTACAGCCTCTCCCCCTCCGCCCTCACCGGCCCGTTCAACGTCTTCTCCTGGCGGGAGAACATCAAGAAGGCCCGCGCGTACCTGGAGGAGTTGGAGGAGTACGAGGCCGACAAGAAAGCCGGCAAGAAGGACCTCAAGGAGCCCCGAAACCCGGTCGACGACGGGCTCATCAAGCTCGTCAAGAAGGAGATCCCGCTCCGGGTCCGGGCCGACTCGGCCGAGGAGATCCGCGACATGCTCGCCCTGGCCCGCGAACTGGACTACGACCTCGTCCTCGACGGGGCCGCCGAGTCCTGGGTCGTCGCCGAGGACCTCGGCAAGGCCGGCGTGCCCGTCATCATCACCCCCCGGGACCGCCGCGGCCCCGACCCCGGCCGGGAGGACACCACCGGCACCTCCATCGAGACGCCCGGCATCCTCCAGAAGGCCGCCATCCCCTTCGCGATCACCCCCCTGGGTAGCTCCGTCAGCCTCAACGGCCTGGCCGGCCGCGACCTGACGAGCCTGCCGCTGGAGGCCGCCTTCGCCATCCGGGGGGGGGCCGACGAGGCCACCGCGCTGGCCGCCCTGACCATCGTCCCGGCCCGGATCCTCGGCCTCGACGACCGGATCGGCAGCATCGAGCAGGGCAAGGATGCCGACCTGCTCATCCTCGACGGCGCCCCGCTCGACTACCGGACCTACGTCGAGACAGCCATCGTCGGCGGCAAGGTCCGCTACCGACGCGCCGAGGACCGCGTCTTCCCGGTCTTCGACCGAGACGCCCGCTGATCGCGGCCCGATCCCATCCCCGCCGACCCACGACCGGCCGCCCGCCCCGCGAATCGCTCGGGGCGGGCGGCCGGTCCCGTTTCTCGCCCCGCGGCTTGCGGCGTCGCGGGCGGCCCGATACCCTCGGAACGATCGCCGAGACCCGATCGATTGCCGAGGAAGTCCCATGCCCCGTCGCCCTCGTCTCCCCCTCATCCCGGCGCTGCTGGCACTGCTGATCGCCCCCTCCCTCGCCTCGGCAGCCGACGACCCGAGGGACATCCGCAACGGTTGGACGATCCCCGACGAGGGCTACTGCGACCAGCCCTACGTCGTCGTCACCGACCAGGGCCACTGGCTCTGCACCATGACCACCGGCACCGGCCACGAGGGCCAGGCCGGCCAGCACATCGTCGCCACGATCAGCGCCGACCGGGGCCGCACCTGGTCCGACCACATCCCCATCGAGCCCTCCGACGGCCCCGAGGCGTCCTGGGTGATGCCCCTGAAGGTGCCCGGCGGTCGCATCTACGCGTTCTATACTTATAATTCCAAAAATATTCGCGAAGTCCCCTCGAACTCCGACCCCGTCGGCCGACGGGTCGACACGCTGGGTGCCTATGCCTTCAAGTATTCCGACGACGGCGGCCGGACCTGGTCGGACGACCGGTTCGAGATCCCGATGCGCCGGATGGGGATCGACCGCGGCAACACCACCGGCGGCGAGGTCCTGTTCTTCTGGGGCGTCGGCAAGCCCATCAGCGTCGGCGACGACGCCTATCTCGGCTTCGCCAAGGTCGGCAAGTGGGGCACCCCCGGCGCCATGGTCGAGTCCCAGGGCGTGTTCATGCACAGCGACAACATCCTCGCCGAGCCCGACCCCTCGGCGATCCGCTGGGAGCTGCTCCCCGAGGGGGACGAGGGCCTCCGCGCCCCCAAGGGGCCCGTCTCCGACGAGGCCAACCTCGTCTCCCTCTCCGACGGCTCCCTCTTCGCCACCTACCGGACCATCGACGGCTACCCCTGCCAGGCCTACAGTCGGGACGGCGGCAGGACCTGGACCCCAACGGCCTACATGACCTACGGGCCCGACGGCCGTCGGGTGAAGCACCCCCGGGCCGCCAATTTCGTCAGGAAGTTCGACAACGGCAAGTATCTCTACTGGTTCCACTTCCACGGCGGTGAGCCCGTCCACCGCGAGGGCTGGAACTATTACGAGGGCCGCAACCCCGCCTGGGTCCTCGGCGGCGTCGAGCGAGACGGCCTCATCCACTGGTCCGAGCCCGAGATCCTCCTCTACGACGAGGACCCCGACGTCCGGATCAGCTACCCCGACTTCGTCGAGGACGGCGGCCGCTACTACGTCACCGAGACCCAGAAGGAGACCGCCCGCGTCCACGAGATCGACCCCGGCCTCCTCGACGACCTCTGGGGCCAGCTCGACCGCCGGGAGGTCGAGCACGACGGCCTTGCCCTCGAGCACGTCGGAGACCCGATCGAGCCAGGCAGCGAGGTCGAGATGCCCTCGCTCCCCGACCTGCAAGATCGCGGCGGCTTCGCCATCGAGCTCCAGGCCCGCTTCCGGGAGCTGACCGGAGGCCAGACCCTGCTCGACACCCGGGACGAGTCCGGACGCGGCATCCGCCTGGTCACGACCACCCGATCGACCCTCGGCATCTCCCTCGGTGACGGTACCACCGAGGCCACCTGGGACAGCGACCCCGGCACCGGTCCCGGCACCCTCAGGGTGGGCGACTGGCAGCACATCACCGTCATCGTCGACGCCGGCCCCCGGATCCTCAGCGTCGTCGTCGACGGCGTCCTCAACGACGGCGGCGCCCTCCGCCAGCACGGCTGGACCCGCTTCCTCACCGAGCTGGGAGACGTCAACGGCCGGGACCGGGCCCGGCTTGCCTCCCGCCTCTACGGCGATCTCCGCTCCGTCCGCATCTACGACCGCCCCCTGCGGACCTCCGAGGCCGTCGGCAACCACCGGGCGGGCCTCCTCGACGATCGAGGCGCGATCCCATCAACACCAACGGGCCTACGTCCATGATCGCCCCACTGCTCGTCCTCCTCGCCCTCCCCCTCGCGGAAGACGCCCCGCCGACGATCGCCGAGGCGACCGACGGCCTGGAGAAGATTGACGGCTTCCTCCCGCTCTACTGGGACGACGCCGAGGGCAAGCTCCTCGCCGAGATCGCGCGCTTCGACGAGGAGATCCTCTACCAGGTTGCCCTCTCCTCCGGCGTCGGCTCGAATCCGATTGGCCTGGACCGAGGACAGCTTGGCGACTCCCGGGTCGTCGTCTTCCACCGGGTCGGCCCCAAGGTCCTCCTCGTCGAACGGAACACCCGATACCGCGCCATCACCGGCAGGGAGGCCGAGCGCCGGGCCGTCGAGGACTCATTCGCCACCTCCGTCCACTGGGGCTTCACGGCCGAGGCGGTCGAGGAGGGCCGCGTCCTCGTCGACCTCACCCCCTTCGCCCTCCGGGATGCGCACGGCATCTCCGCCGCCCTCCGCCGGTCGGACCAGGGCAGCTACCGGCTTGACGACGACCGCAGCGCCCTCCACCTCCCCCGCACGAAGGGATTCCCCGCCAACACCGAGATCGAGGCCATCCTCACCTTCGCCACCGACGGCGAGCCCGGACGCCTCGTCCGCCAGACCACCCCCTCGCCCGAGGCCGTCACCGTCCGCCAGCGGCTCTCCTTCATCGAGCTGCCCCCCCTCGGAGGCGAGGGCTCCTACGCCCCCCGGCGGCTCGACCCCCGCGTCGGCGTCTTCGGCGTCGAATTCCATGATTATGCGAAGCCGATCACCGAGCCGATCGAGACCCGCTGGATCTCCCGGCACCGCCTGGAGAAGCAGGACCCCGAGGCCGATCGCTCCGCACCCGTCGAGCCGATCGTCTATTACGTCGACCCCGGCGCACCGGAGCCCATCCGATCGGCCCTCGTCGAGGGCGCCTCCTGGTGGGCTGAGGCGTTCGAGGCCGCCGGCTTCGACGACGCCTTCCGCGTCGAGATCCTCCCCGAAGACGCCGACCCGATGGACGTTCGCTACAACGTCATCAACTGGGTCCACCGCTCCACCCGGGGCTGGTCCTACGGCTCCTCCGTCATCGACCCCCGCACCGGGGAGATCCTCAAGGGGCACGTCACCCTCGGATCGCTCCGGGTCCGCCAGGACTACCTCATCGGCACCGGCCTGGTGCCCGTCGCCGCCAAAGAGGACGCGGCGACGGGCTGCGAATGCGCGATGTCCCCGCCGGTCGAGTACCTGGATGGCCTCGACCCGTCCGTCGACGCCGAGGCCATGTCGCTGGCCCGGATCCGACAGCTCTCGGCCCACGAGGTCGGCCACACCCTCGGCCTCTCCCACAACTTCGCCGCCAGCTCCTACGGCCGGGCCTCCGTGATGGACTACCCCGCGCCCCTGGTCAAGGTGACCGAAGGCGGCGAGATCGACCTGTCCGACGCCTACGACGCCGGCATCGGCGACTACGACAAATTCGCCATCCGCTACGCCTATTCCCAGTTCCCCCCCGAGGCCGACGAGGATGCCGAGCTGGCTCGGATCATCCGGGACGGCCTCGACGCCGGCTTGCTGTTCCTCGCCGACGCCGACGCCCGGCCCGCCGGCGCCGCCCACCCGCTGGCGAACCTCTGGGACAACGGCGACGACCCCGTCGCCATGCTCCGCCAGGAGCTTGAGGTCCGCCGAATCGCCCTCGATCGCTTCGGCCTCGCCAATCTCGACGCCGACACCCCGCTCGGGATGCTGGAGGCGAAGCTCCTGCCCCTCTACCTGCACCACCGCTACCAGCTCCAGGCCGCCGTCAAGAGCGTCGGCGGCGCCTCGTATACCTACGCGGTGAAGTCGGGCGACGGCGTTTCTCCCGAGCCGGTCATCGAGGTCGTCCCGGCCGATCGCCAGCGCGAGGCGCTCGACGCCGTCCTGTCGGCGGTCGAGCCGGCCGCCCTGGCCCTGCCCGATCGGATCCTCGACCTGATCCCGCCCCGTCCCTTCGGCTTCGGTGGCGGCACCGCCGAGTCCTTCACCGGCCACACCGGCCCCACCTTCGACCCGATCGCCGCGGCCACGGTCGCCGCCGACCTCGCCGTCTCCGGGCTGCTCCAGCGCGACCGGGCCGCCCGGCTCGCCGACTACCACGCCCGGGATGACGCCAACCCCGGCTTCACCGAAGTCGTCGATGCGTTGGTGGACCGGACCTGGCATCGTCCGAAGCCCGGGGACGGGCGTCAGGCGGCCGTCCAGCGGGCGGTCCAGTCGCTGGTCGTGACCCGGCTCATCGGACTGGCCGGGGACGATCAGGCCGCCCCGGAGGTCCGGGCGACGGCCACGGAGGCCCTCCGCTCGCTCCTGGCCCGGATCAACATCCCCTTCCCCGACGCGCCCCACCGCCGGGCGATCCGGGACGACATCGAGCGCTTCCTCGACCGGCCCATGCCCGAGCGCTCCCGGCCCGATCCCCCCCCGACCCCGGCCGGAGACCCCATCGGCGGCGGGGGGAGCTGATCGGCCATGGCCGCAGTCGACCCGACCCCCGCCCTGACCCTCCCGGCCGGATTCTACGTCGACCCCGACCAGTTCCGGGTCGAGGTCGAGCATTTCTTCATGCGGAAGTGGGTCTGCGTCGGCCGGGTCGACGACCTCCCGGCCCGGGGAGACTTCGTGACCCGGGACGTGGGCGTCGAGAATCTAATCGTCGTCCGGGCCGAGGACGAATCGATCCGGGCGTTCTTCAACGTCTGCCGACACCGCGGCACCCGGCTCTGCGCCGATCCGTCCGGCAACACCGGAGGCTCGATCCGCTGCCCCTATCACGCCTGGACCTATGACCTGTCCGGACGTCTCGTAGGCGCCCCGCACATGGACGCCGTCCCCGGCTTCCGCCAGGAAGACTGGCCGCTGGCCCGGGTGGTCGTCTCGGAGTGGGACGGACACGTCTTCATCAACCTGTCGGGCGATCCGGCGCCCCTCTCGGCCCAGCTCGGCGACCTCCCCGATCGCTTCCGCTCCTGGGGGATGGCCGATCTGCGATCCTCCGAACGGATCGCCTACGACGTGGCGGCGAACTGGAAGCTGATCATCCAGAACTATTCCGAATGCCTCCACTGCCCGGTCATCCACCCGGCCCTGAACCGACTCTCGCACTTCCTCAGCGGCGAGAACGAGCCGGCCGCCCCCGGGCACCTCGGCGGGGCGATGCGGCTCCGCGACGGCATCGCCTCGATGACCGCCGACGGCACCTCCCGACGCCCCCCGCTCCCCGGCCTCGGACCCGAGCAGCGGAGGACGGTCCAGTACTATGCCGTGCTGCCGAACCTGCTCCTGAGCCTGCACCCCGACTACATGATGACCCACCTGGTCTGGCCCCGGGCCGTCGACCGGACCGAGGTCGTCTGCCGGTGGCATTTCCACCCCGACGCCCTCGGCCAGCCGGGGTTCGACCCCTCCGACGCCGTCTCCTTCTGGGACCTGACGAACCGGCAGGACTGGCACGTCAGCGAGCTTTCGCAGCTCGGCATCGCCTCACGGGCCTACCGGCCGGGGCCGTACTCGGCCCGGGAGTCGATGCTGCACGACTTCGACGCGCTGATCCTCCGGGAACTCGGCCAGGCCCGACCGCCAGGATGACCGCCCGGGCGTGACAAATCGGGTCAAGATCGGAGGATCAATTCTTCGAGCTTCGATTTGTACATCGGCTCGCTCATCGTGCTGACCCAGGAGACGGAGGGCTCATAGCCCCCCTCGCCGTAGGATCGTTCCAGCGGGATGTACCACGGGCCGCCGTCGCCGTAGGCGGCGACCGCGAGCGGGAACTCCCCGGAGAGCGATTTGGCGAAGAGCTGATACTCGACGAACGTCTCGGCCGGCAGGTGGATCACGCTCGACGCGTTCGTGTCGAGCTTGCCCAGCAGGATCGGCCGCCCGGCCTGCAGTCGCATCAGCCAGGAGCAGGTCATCGCGCTCCGGTTGCGATCGACGGTCGGGGCGTCCGGGTCCTTCACGACGGCGAGCAGGCGGTCCAGGTCCAGGTCCTCCCTCGGGTCGAACCGGATCGGCAGGGTGGTCCAGGAGAGGAGGTCGAGCGGGTGGTCCTCGGCCGAGGCGTCGGCGGCGGCCATCGCCTCGTAGACGCGGTCGGTCAGCACGACCCGGTTCTCGGGGGACCCGTCGTTGAACTTCCCGGCGGTCACGTTCCCCGCGCAGCCTGTGAAGTACAGGTGCAGCGTCCCGGCCTCGTCGGCGTCGCGGCGGGCCCGGGCGAGGCCGACGAAGTCGGCGGAGACCCGGCCGTCGCCGTAGTAGCTCATCGGGTGGGTCGTGTAGTAGTACAGCCGGGCGACGGGGAGGCCGGCCCGGAAGAAGGAGATCGACCGCAGGGTCGGGTCGATCGTCCCGACCGGCTCGGCCCGGGCCTCGGGATCCCGGGTGGCGCTGGTCCGGGTGAACTTGATCTTGCCGTCGGGCCCGATCACCCGGCGGTTGCAGGCGACCCGGTCCACCTCGGCCGAGCCCACCCCCAGCAGGTCTACCCGGTCGGCCGACCTCACCGCCTCCGCCACGGCCGTCGCCGACCGAGCCATCAGCCCCTCGACGAACCGCTCGTCGAAGAGCAGCGGGTCCGCCCCCGATTCCCGGAGCAGGCGATTGCCGACGAGGTCGACGAACGGGGCGTTGTGCTGGTGGACGCAGTGCAGGGCGACGCGGTCGGGGGAGGTCCCGGCCGCCTCGGCCAGCCGCTCGGTCCAGAGGCGGTGCGACTCGTTCAGCACGCCGGTCCAGTCGAGCGAGGCGATCACGATCGGGTCGTCGGCCCCCAGCAACACGATCCCCCGCAGCCGGAGCGGGTCGTCCTGCCCGACCACCGGCGTGATCCAGCCCCCGCAGAGCGGGTGGCCCATCGGGGGGGAGGCGTCGAGGTCGAAGGTCCCGAGGCGGATGTCGGTCTGCACGGCTGATTCCCTCTCGCGTCGCGATCCTGGCCCGTCGAGGCGGCCCGATCCGATTCGATTGCCAGCCTAACGGCGTCCTCCCCGGGAGGGAACCCGCCGGGCGGTCGCGACCCCCGGCCGAATGGCCGACGCCGAGGGACGGGGAGTCTCAGCGGAGGATCATCATCATCCGAGGGGTGCGCAATTCCATGATCGTCTGCTCGTCGATGATCGCCGTCCGGCTCGACGACGCCGAGAGGCCGAACAGGGAGCCCAGGCTGATCGGCTTCTGGTAGCGGACGACCCGGGGGCCGTCGAGGTCGGCGCGGCGGATGGCCTCGGCGATGGCGTCCTCCTGGTAGCCGAGCCGGTCGACCAGCCCCAGCGCCAGCGCCTCGTCGGCCGAATAGATCTGCCCCTCGGCGACCTCCCGGGCGCGGGCCATCGGCAGGTCCCGGCCCTGGGCGACGATCTTGAGGAACCGCTCATAGGTGTCGTCCACCAGCTCCTGGAACCGGGCCAGCTCGCGGTCGCTGAACGGCTCGAAGGGTGAGCCCATGTTCTTCCACTCGCCGGCGGTGACGGCCCGGAAGTCGACGCCGATCTTCTCGATCAGCTCCGAGGCGTTGGGCAGCTCGATGATCACTCCGATGGAGCCGGTGGTCGTCGTCGGCTCGGCGATGATCTCGTCGGCCGGGGCCGAGACGTAGTAGCCCCCGGAGGCCGCCAGCCCTCCCATCGACACCACCACCGGCTTGCCGGCCCGCTTCAGCAATTCCACCTCGCGCCAGATCTGGTCCGAGCCGGTCACCGTCCCCCCGGGGGAGTCGACCCGGAGGACGACGGCCTTGACCTTCTCGTCTGCCCGGGCCTGGCGGATCTGCTTCACCGCGAAGTCGACGCTGTTCAGCGCGATCAGGCCCTCCACCCGCACCACCGCCACCGTGTCGGCCGTCGGATTGACCGACCCGGTCACGTACTGCTCATCCAGCCGGTCGGGCGTCAGGCCGCCCGACTCCCGGGACAGGTACGCGACGTTCAGCGCGATCGACAGCAGCAATACCGGCCAGATCAGCCGACGGAGGCAGCCGGGGCGTTCCCTCCGCTCGAGGACGATCGTCTGGCCCGGGGGGGCCGGGGGATTCTGGGCACTCATCGATTCACTTGCCTGGTTGGTTCGGGATCGACTCCGGGCGATTGACGGTTCGTGGCCATCTTACCGCCCTCGGGGACCGTCCCGGAAGGGAGGCGGCGTCGGCCGGCGCGTCGGGCGCGCCGATTGCCGGGAGATTCACCGATTGTCCCCGCGAGGGGCCACCGGCCGCGTCTCGTGGCCCGTGGTACCGAGCCCTCGCCGGATGCGGAGCGGAGGAATCACCCGTGAACGATCAAGAACTCGGCCGGATCATGCTCGAAGCGCTCCGGGACTCCAGGAGCCCCACCCACATGGAGGATCTCGTGGCCGTCGCCCGGGGCAACGGGGTCGACGCGTGGCCCCAGATCACCCGGGTCGCCGACGAGCTGCACCGGCGAGGCTACGTCGAGCAGTTCGAGCCCTCGGAGCAGGCCATCCTCGCCCGCATCAGCGACTCGGGCCGATCGGCGCTGGAGTCCGGCGGGCCCGAGATCGACCATCGGGAGAGCGTTGGCGGGTAGGAACCCCGGTCGCGCCGCGTGCCATTTGGCGGATGCGACCCGGCGGGGCCGGGTCCGGATCGCCCCGCGACCCGCCCCGCACCCGCACCCGCATGCGCCGGGGGCTCACGCCCCGCCGCCCGCCAGCTCGACCCGGGGCGCCTGTCGCACCTCGACCTCGGCCCGGAAGTAGGACGCCTCCGGGAAGCCGAAGCATGCGGCGAGCAGGACCTCGGGCACGTGGGCGATCCGGGTGTTGTAGCGTTCCACGGCGTCGTTGTAGCCCTGGCGCATCAGGGCGACCTCGTTCTCCAGCAGGGTGAGCCGTCGCATCAGGTCTCCGGTGAGGGTGTCCCCCTTCAGCTCGGGGTGGGCCTCCCGGAGGCCGGTGATCCGGCCCAGCAGCGATCGCTCGGCGGTCAGGACCTCGGAGGCCCGGGTCGGATCCAGCACGACCCCCCCGCCGTAGCCCCGTCGCATGAGCGAAAGCTCCTCCTGCACGCCCCGCTCGTGGGAGAGGTACGAATCGACGATCTCCTGGAGGCTCGGCACCAGGTCGGCCCGCTTCTTCAGCGAGACGTCGATGTTGTGCCAGGCGCGTCGGACCCGGTTGCGGAGGAAGACCAGGTCGTTGAACATCAGGATCGCCACCGCAAGCGCGAAGTAGCCGATCGCCACGCCAGTGGCCGCCAGGAAGTCGGTCGCCTGGAACGAGCCGAGCACGCCGAAGCCGAGCAGGGTGGGCAGGATCAGGGCGTCCAGCGCCAGCGTCACCCAGAACTGGCCGACCCGGGCCTTGCGGTGCATCAACGCCGGCTCGGAATAGTTGCTGAGGATGTAGGGGAGCGAGCGATCGTTTCCTCGTTCCAGCCGGAGGGAGGCCATCTCCTCCGGCTCGATCGTCGCCGAGCCCAGCGCGTAGAGCGGGTCGCCCACCTCCAACCGGGTTTCGCCGTAGCGGAGCTTCCCCTCCTGTCGGCTGTCGTGGTGCCGGGTCAGGATCTCGGCCCCCTCGGGGAGCACGAACAGCCGGCCGTGGTCGTCCCGGCAGTCGAAGCCGACCTGCTCGGCGCGGTCCTCGATCGTCACCCACTTGGCGTTCTTGCCCGTCCCCCTCCGTTCCTGCACCGTGTAGTGGAACTGGACGCAGGGGCGGTCCGAGAGCGGGCCGGTGAGCGACCGCCCGCCGAAGGCCGGCTCGATCGTGCCGACCACCTCGGCGAAGCCGACGGCCACGCCGACGGTCGGGCTCGTTGGCACGTTCTCGATGTACCGCTTCTCCTTCACCTTCCTCAGGCCGATCCAGGAGCCGACGACCGCCAGCACCAATGCCCCCGCCCCGACGCCCCCCGCCCGGCCTCCCCCCAGCCGGGCGGCCTCGAACTGCCGGTCGAGCCTCGACAGCTCCTCGGCGTCCGGTCCCGGCAGCGGGACCGGCTCGGCGGCCGAGACGCCCCAGAGCGGGGCGAGCTGCCGCTCGGGGAAGCGATCCCGAATGGCGTTGGCCCGCAACACGGCCCGGGCCAGGTCGATCCGGAGCCTCCGGAGGCGGCGACGCTCCCGCTCGTCGAGCGGGGCGAACTCGGCCGGGTCGTCGAAGCGGCCGAGGGCCCCCCAGTCGCCTTCCCAGGAGATCCCCCGCCTCCGGAGCAGATCGCCGACCGCCTCCCGGGCCGATCCCCTCGCCCGGTCCAGGCGATCCCGGGCGCCGACCAGGTCGGCGTGGACCATCCGGAGGCCGCAGAAGCCCAGCCCGACGACCATCGCCGTCGCCAGCACCGCCAGGTAGGTCGGCGACTTGTGCATCCGGGCGAGCCAGCCGCCGAAGTAGACGGCGAACGAGAGGGCCGCCAGGCCCCCCCAGATCAGGAAGATGGCGACGGTGGCCATGCCCCGGCGCTGGCCCACCTCGTCCCCCTCGGCGACGATCGGCGAGTACCGGCCGGGGGCGTCGAAGACCACCTCGCCGAGGCCCTCGGCGTCGACCCGGGCGAAGCCGAAGACGAAGACTGATTCCCCCGGCTCGATCCGCCACTCGCTGTAGCGACGGTTCCCCACCGTCTCCCCCAGGTCCTTGCCGGAGGTCCGGAAGACGTCCCCGTCGGCGGGTCGGACGGCGATCGAGCCCGAGTCGTCGATCAGCCGGAAGGTCGGCGCCCAGGCCTCCCGGCGATCGACCACCTCCCACTTGGTGTCGCCGTCGGAGTCGGTCGTCTTCTCCTCCTCGGTGTAGTGGTAGTAGAGCGACGGGACGTGGGATCGCGGGGCGTGGACGACCCCGGAGTCTTCGTCCGGCTCGGCCCGGCCGGAGAGGTTGATCTCGCCGGTCATGGCGGCGAGGACCTCGGTGCGGGGCACGCGTTCCAGGTCCCGCTGGCGGCGGAGCCGGTCGAACCCCGCCGACCCGAGCGCCACCGAGACGACCAGGCAGCCGACCGTCGCCCCCCCCAGCAGCACGAGGCCGAGCACCCCGGGGCCCGAGTCGACATCTCCCCGGCCCGAGTCCGAGGCCAGGAGCCGACGCCCCAGCCGCATTAGCAAGACGCCGGCCACCACGAGGATGAGGGCCATCGGGAGCCATCGGAAGAGTGCGTCCATCGCCTGCGTCGGCTCCGTTGCCGTGGTCTCGGGTCGATCCGCATCCCGCCGGATGACGGCCTCGACCCCGACCGCCCGGGGTGCATTCGATCGCCGGGGCGGTTCATTCTGCGGAGGCCGGGCCCGGGGGGGGCGGCCGCGCACGGTCGGGGTTGCCCCCCTCGCGTTGACGGGCCCCGGCGGCGTTCCCACAATGAGGGCGCCGACCTCGCGATTCAACATCCCCCCAGGGAGAGGGCCGGACATGGGCTCCTTCGCCGTCATCTTCCCGGCCGCCGGCCGATCGCGGCGGTTCGGAGACGCCAGCCGGAAGAAGATCTTCCACGAGGTCGACGGCCGGGCCGTCTGGCTCCGGGCCGTCGAGCCGTTCGTCAACCGGGAGGACGTCGGGCAGCTGATCCTGGCGATCGCCCCCGAGGACTTCGAGCTGTTCGACCGCCGCTACAAGGCGAACGCGGCCTTCCTGGGCGTCACCGTGGTCGAGGGCGGCGCCGAGCGGTTCGACACGGTGGCCGCCTGCCTGGATCGGGTGGATCCGGGCTGCGACCACGTCGCCGTCCACGACGCCGCCCGGCCCTTCCCGGCCGCCGGCCTGATCGACCTGGTCTTCGAGGCCGCACGGGAGCACGGCGCGGCCCTGCCGGGCCTGGCCGTCTCCGACACCCTGAAGCGGGCCGGCCCGGACGGCCTGGTCGTCGAGACCGTGCCGAGGGAGGGGCTCTACGCCGTGCAGACCCCCCAGGCCTTCCGCCTGGACCTGCTCCGACGCGCCCACGAGAACCGGCCGAACTTGACGGCCCCGGTCACGGACGACGCCCAGCTCGTCGAGGCGATCGGCCATCCCTGCCGGATCGTCGCCGGCTCGCCCTATAACATCAAGATCACCACGAAGGACGACCTCCGGATGGCCGAGGCCATCTCCCGGGTCCTCCCCCGCCCCCGATCCGGGAGCGGCACCGCCCACCCCTTCGCCGACGAGCGGGCCGCGTGGGGAGAGGGGCCCGACTCCTGACGGCCGGGCGCCGGGCCGTCGGCCCGTCGAGGGGGGCGTCCCGGATCCGGGGGGTCGCCCGGCACCTCCGGGCGGTCGGCCGCCGGCGGCCGGGGCGCCGAGCAGGAGCCGGAGGGTCGGCTCGATCGCCTCGGCCCAGGCCTCGTACGAGGGCCGGGAGAGGTGGAGATAATCCGGGAAATGGGAGCGGGGGACCATCCCCTCGTCGTCGAGCAGCCGGGGGCCGAGGTCGAGGAACCGGACCCGGGGCAGCCGGCCGAGCGGGGCAATGAGGCGGTTGACCTGCTCCACCTCCGGGTCGGGGCGGTCCCGCCCCGGCGGCGGGTCATTCGGAGGAGAGACGCCCCGGGGGGGCAGGCCCATCAACAGGACGACCGCCCGGGGGAGCCGGCGACGGACCTCGGCGACCACGGCGGCGATGCCCTCGGCGATCTCCCGGGGCTCGTCGACCGGGACGTTGTTCGAGCCGATCATCAGGACGACCACCGCCGGGTCGATCCCGGCCAGCTCGCCGTGCCGGACCCGCCAGAGTAGGTGCTCCACCCGGTCGCTGCCGATGCCGAAGTTGGCCGCCCGTCTCGGCTCGAACCGGGAGAGCCAGAGGTCGAGCCCGTCGCCGTCGTACCGGTCCCGGCCCGACCCGAGCCACCCCCGGGTGATCGAGTCCCCCAGGAAGAGCAGGTCGACCGGCCCGGCCGCCGCCCGGGCGACCATCGCGTCGTGCTGCGCCAGCCAGCCGGGCAGCTCTGGCCTCGGGGTCGGTGTCGTCGGCCCCCCTCGATGAGGAGGCCGGGCCCCCATCGCGGCGAAGTGCGCCGTCGCCATCGCCCCGGCCGCCGCGGCCGTGAGCCCGGCCGTCGCGGCGAGCAGCAGCAGTCGTCGGGAGGGGAGGTGGCGGTTCACGGGGGAAGTCGGATGTCAAATGGCCGATGTCGGGATGGCCGGCGGCCCCGTTGGACCGGCGTGCTCGACCGGCCCGACATCCTCGGGCCCGTCTCGGGCGGCGAACCAGGGGGAGCACGACCCCCGGACGATCGTCTCCGCTCCCGGCCCTCCCGGCAATCGCCCACCGTCATCGACCATCCCTCCTCCGGGATTGTGTCGAACGGTGCCCAACCCCGGCCGCCCCGCGGCCCGGCGATCGGCGCCCGCAGTCGGGACGGGACCTCCCGTCGCCCGGCCTCATCGCCCGCGACCCGCGATCCTCGACCCGCCCCTCGGCTCAATCGGCCTCGCCCAGCGTCCAGGGCTGGCCGAAGTGCTCCTCGAAGCAGAGTTCGGACAGCGGCAGGCGACCGAGCGAGGGGACCTCGGCGTGGCCGGGGGCCGGGTAGCCCAGGGCGATCAGGCCGCAGAGGGCGTGGTCGACGGGGATCCCGAAGTCGTCCCGGATCGCGTCGGGGTCGAAGCGGTCGATCGGGGCGGTGGCGAGGCCGAGGCCCTCGGCGGCGATCATCAGGGTGGCGGAGGCGAATGCGGCGTCCTTGCAGGCCCGGCAGGGGAGGTCCGGCTCGGAGGCCAGGTCGCGCCGGACCTCGGCGTCCAGCCGCCCGGAGGCCTCGGGGCCGAGGGATGCCCCGGCCTGCATCTGTCCCAGGATCGCGCCCCAGTGGCTCCGGTGCGGGAAGTGATGGCCGAGTACGACGAGGGCAACCGTCGCCTCGCCCAGGGCCGGGTGCGCGTAGGAGGCGCGGCGGAGCCGGTCGAGGTTGCCCGGTTGCCGGACGACCAGCCAGCGCCAGGGCTGCAGGTTGTGCTTCGAGGGGGCCAGGCCGGCCAGGGTGAGGAGCCGGACGATCGGGCCGTCGGGGACGGGGCGGCCGGGGTCGAACCGGGGGGCGGATCGGCGGCGACGGATGGCCTCTTCGGCGGTCATGGTCGGGGGTGCTCCGGGGCCGGGAGCCGGGCGGGTCGGCCGCGCCGACCGGGGTCGGGCCGGGTGCTGGCGTCGGGGCGCGGGCTGGCGTAAGATGCGGCATCCAGCCGGGGTCGGCGCCGCGCCGGCCGGGCTTCCACGGGACCGTTGTAGGCGATCCGAGAGGGACGAAACACCATGTTCCGGAATATCTGCGCGCCGGCGATGCTGGCCCTGCTCCTGCCCGTCATGGCCTGCGCCGCCGAGCCGAAGCCCCAGTCCGAGGAGTGGACCTCGCTGTTCGACGGCGAGACCCTCGGCGGCTGGGAGATGATCAAGCTCGATCCCCAGAACGACAGCACCTGGGCCGTCGAGGACGGCGTCCTCGTGGGCCGGGGCGAGGCGTCGATGCTCTACAGCCCCGAGGGGGACTATAAGAACTTCCGCTTCCGGGCCGAGATCAGCATCAACGACGGTGGCAACTCCGGCATGTACTTCCGCTCGGAGAAGGGCCCCAGCTTCACCGGCGGCTACGAGTGCCAGATCAACAGCACCCACCGCGACCCGATCAAGACCGGGTCGATCTACACACGGGTCCATGTGTACGAGGAGCTCGTCCCGCCCGACACCTGGTTCACCCAGGAGGTCGAGGTCAAGGACGTGGACTACCGGGGCAAGGTCGTCACCTCGATCACCGTGAAGGTCAATGACACGGTCCTCTACGAGTTGCTCGACTACGACCGCCAGTACGAGTCGGGCCACTTCGCCTTCCAGGGGCACGACCCGGGCAGCGTGGTCAAGATCCGCAAGGTCGAGGTCATGGAGCTGCCCTCCAACTGACCGTCCCGACCGGCCGACCGGCCGACCGGCCGACCGGCCGACCGGCCGACCGGCCGACGCCCCCGCTCGGACCCCCGGCCGACGCCCGTCAACGGGCGTCGGCCGTCCACCTCTCCCTCCCGCTCGGGCCGATCCCCCGGGGCCGACGCCGCCCCCCTCCCCTCCCCCGCTTCGAACCCGATCCCGACTCCCGTCCGCCTCCCCTCGGAGCCACCGATGGATACGTATAACCGGGTCATGGACCTCGTGATCGGGGCCCTCTGGAGCACCCCCACGTTCTTCGTCCTGCTGGGCACGGGCGTCCTGTTCACGGTCTGGAGCAAGTTCATCCAGTATCGCGCCCTGACCCACGGCGTGAAGGTCCTCCGGGGCGCCTACGACGACAAGGACGACCCCGGGGCGATCAACCACTTCCAGGCCCTCTCGGCGGCCCTGTCGGGGACCGTGGGCCTGGGGAACATCGGCGGCGTGGCCCTGGCGATTGGCATCGGCGGCCCCGGGGCCCTTTTCTGGATGTGGGTCACGGGCTTCCTCGGCATGGCGATCAAGGCCGTCGAGGTGACGTTGGCGATGATCTACCGGGACACCAGCGACCCGGACAACCCGCACGGCGGCGCCATGTACGTGATCAAGCGCGGCTTCGGCGACCGCGTCGGCGGCTGGGCGAGGCCCGTGGCCTGGTCCATCGGTGCGGTCTTCTGCGTCACCCTGCTGGTCTCCACCATGACCGGCGGCAACATGTTCCAGGCCTGGAACGTGGCGAGCATCACCAACACCTACTTCGGCGTGCCCACCGTGTTCACCGGCGTGGTGCTGGCGATGATCACCGGCGTGGTCATCATCGGCGGCATCAAGCGGATCGGCGACGTGGCCGGCCGGCTCGTCCCCTTCATGTGCGGGCTCTACCTGCTGGCCGGGGTGGTGGTGCTGATCGTCAAGGCGGCCGACGTGCCCGCCCTGCTGGCCCTGGTCGTCCGGGAGGCGTTCAGCCCGACCGAGGCCGCCGGCTCCTTCATCGGCGCGACCGCCTGGTTCGGCCTGACGACCGGCCTCCGCCGCGCCCTGTTCTCCAACGAGGCCGGCCAGGGGACCTCCCCCATCGCCCACTCCGCGGCCAAGACCGACGAGCCGGTCCGGGAGGGCGTGGTCGCCGGCCTCGAGCCGTTCATCGACACCTGCCTCGTCTGCACCCTGACCGCCCTGGTCATCCTCGTCACCGGCACCTGGAACCGGGAGGCCGCCGGCGACTTCGGCGGGGAGATCGCCCTGGTCGAGGGGGAGTCCGGCGCCTTCGAGATCCGGGGCGACACCGCCCCGGAGCACCTCCCCGAGCTGCCCGCCCCCGACGTCTGGACCGCCGGCAACGCCTTCTTCCTCGTCGCCGAGGTCGAGGAGACCTCCGGCGACACGGGCAGCAACCTCGTCCGGGTGCCCGGCGCCCTGGTCGACGACGGCGAGGGCGGGCTGAGGATCGCCTGGGGCTCCTTGCCGGCCGAGGCCGCCGACGGCGCCACCCTGGTCGGCAAGGGGGTCTACCGGGACCTCGTGGGCGCCGCCCTGACCGGCCTGGCCTACGACCGGGCCATCCCGGGGCTGGGCAAGTGGCTGGTGACGGCCGCCTGCTGGCTGTTCGCCATCTCCACGCTCATCTCCTGGGCCTACTACGGCGAGCAGGGGGTCATCTACCTGTTCGGCGACCGGGCCGTGACCGCCTACAAGCTCGTCTTCTGCCTGGCCACGGTGGTCGTCACCCTGCCGGACTTCATCCGGACCGACACCCAGCTCGGCAACCTCGCCGACCTGGGGACGGGCGTCATGCTCGTGGCCAACGTGCCGATCATCCTGGCGATGGGCTACCAGGCGATGAACGCCTTCTCCGACTACTTCGCCAGGATGCGCTCCGGCTCGATGGCGCCGCCCCGCAAGACGCCGCCGTTCACCGACGTCGTCGAGGGCCGGGACGTGGAGTGAGCCCGACCCGTCGGCGACCCGCCCCAAGGCTCTCCCTCGGCTTCGGGGGGAGGGGGGACGGATCCCGCCCCTCGCCCCCGCCCGCGGGGGAGCGGGTGGCCGGAGGCCGGGTGAGGGGGATCGGACGATTCAACGACTTGAGCCCGGACGCGGGACCCCTCACCCTGGCCCTCTCCCCGCGATCGGGGAGAGGGGGAGGGATTGCGACCCTCGCCCCCGCAGGCGGGGGCGAGGGCGGGCGCAGTCCGGGTGAGGGAGATCGGACGAGTCCCCGGGCCGTTCGTCGGCCCGACCCGGCTCAGGCCAGGTCGTCCTCCCCCTCCTCCTTGAAGGTGGGGGTGTGGTCGGGGTCGTGGTCCGGCTCGACGAACTGCCTGGAGGTCAGCAGCTTGGCGAAGCAGTAGGTGGTCATCGCCAGGACGAACGCCCAGACGAGCCCCATGAAGATCCAGGCCGAGGTGGTCATGCCGTCGGTGTTCATGCCGGGGTCCCCCGCTCCTGCGTCCCCTTGCGGGACCAGGCCAACGCCACCAGCGCCGAGAAGAAGAGGAAGATGCCGATCAGCCCGAGCCGGTCATACGTGCGGATCGACCGCAGCGACTCGTAGTAGGAGACGACCTCGGGCGAGGCCCCTTCGGGGGTGACGAGGTCCTTGTGGAGGATCTTGCCGATCACGCTGTCGCCGGCCCACTCCCAGGCGGGCACCCCCTCCCCCGAGCCGATCGAGCCGAAGAAGCCGTCCCACCCGACGCTCGGCTTGAAGACCGCCGCCAGCAGGATGACGATGATGAACGCCGGCGTCACGTACTTCGTCACGTAGTAGAAGAACCGCGGCACGTTCAGCTCGGAGCCCCGCATCAGCTCCTCCCAGCCCCTGTCGATGCCGAAGACCCAGGCGAAGAGGATCACCTCCAGCAGGGCGAAGACCACCAGGGCGAACGTGCCGACCCAGAAGTCGAAGTCGCTGAAGACCCCCTGCTCGTGGATCATCGCCACCGGCACGGCCAGCAGCAGCAGCATCCCCATCAACGCCCACGACGCCCGGACCCGGCTGAAGTTGAACTCGTCTTCCAGGAAGGCCATCACCGGCTGCCCCATCGCCAGCGAGCTGGTGATGGCGGCCAGGAACAGCAGGCCGAACCAGAGGAATCCGGCCAGCGGGGCGAACGCCGGCCCCCAGTTGTTGAACAGGGTCGGCAGGGTCATGAAGGCCAGCCCGAAGCCCGAGCCGCCCGCCACGCTCTGGCGGACCGCCTCCAGGCCGAGGTAGCTGACGGCGATCGGCAGCAGGATGGCGCCGCCCAGGACGACCTCGCACAGCTCGTTCGTCCAGGCCGTGGTGGCCCCGGTCAGGGCCACGTCGTCCTTCTTGCGGAGGTACGAGGCGTAGCAGTGGATCGACCCCATGCCGATCGACAGCGTGAAGAAGATCTGCCCCGCCGCCGCGAGCCAGACGGCCGGGTTGCCGAGCTGGGAGTAGTCCGGCTCCCAGATGTAGTTCAGGCCGATCCAGGGGCTCTCCACCATGTTCGGGTCGGCGTCCGGGTGGCTCGACAGGCCCTTCACCGCCAGCACCACGCCGAAGAGGATCAGCAGCGGCATGGCGACCTTGGCCACCACCTCGATGCCCCCCGCCACCCCCCGGGAGAGGATGAAGATGTTGATGCCGATGCAGACGGCGAACATCACCAGGCCCGGCACGCTGACCGCGAAGACCTCGTTGGGCGCCTGGCCGGTGATCCGGTCGAAGAAGGCGGCCGGGGGCTCGGCCGAGAAGCCCCCCAGCAGCGAATAGATCGCGTACGACAGGCACCACGACTCGATGTAGAGGTAGTACGACGCGATCCCCAGGCAGGTCAGCAATCCCAGCACGCCCAGGTACTTCCAGGCCCGGCTCTTGCCCAGCGACTGGAAGATGCCGGGCGTGGAGTGGTGCCCCAGGCCGCCGCCGTAGCGGCCCATGGTCCACTCGATCCACATCAGGGGGATCCCCATCACCACCAGCGAGACGAGGTAGGGGATCATGAACGCCCCCCCCCCGTTCTGCGCGGCCTGGGCCGGGAACCTGAGGAAGTTCCCCAGTCCCACGGCATTGCCGGCCATCGCCAGCACCAGGCCGACCCGAGAGGCCCACCGCTCGTTCTTCGCCATCCGAACCCCCCGTCCGGCTCCGTCGCCCTCGGTTGCAATCCCCGGCAAGCTCGGACTCTGTAACAAATCCGGTCCCGGGTCGCCAGGGGGCGCCCGCCGGGCGAGGGGCCCGGCCTTCCCCGGGCGGGGGCGGCGGCCGGCCGGGGGCCGATGACCCAGACCGGGAGACGGGGCCCGGGGACGCCCACCGGGCCGGCTCATGCCGGATCGCCCGGATCGCTGACTCTTGGAGTGGCTGGACAGATTGCTTGAGTTACAGACATTCGGGGTGGCCGGGCTCGATCGGGGCGAGCCCCCAGGGTCGGAGGCCGGGGGCTGGGGGCTCGGTCCGCTCGGCCCCGGCCACCCTGGCCGGCGCCACCCCGAACCGCGGCCGATCTTCCAACTCGTCATGCCGTATTTCCCGGAAGACTGCCGATTGGGGTGGCCGGGGTCGAGCGGAGCGTGCCGCCGGTCGGGAGGCGATCGCCACCGGGGGCCGCTGCGCGGACCCCGGCCACCCCGGCCACGGTTCGGGGGGATTCGGAGGGGGCTCGGGAGGGCCCGGGATTCGGCCCGGTGCGCTCCGGGGCGGCCGGGGTCGGCGCCGGGGGATCGTTCCGCAGGGCGTGATTGTCGTTCGGCTTGCGGCGATCGGATGGCGAGTCGGGGGCCGTCCGGGGCGGCTCGTTTCGGTGATCGGCGGCGGCCGGAGACGCGGGGGGCTCGGGGGCGGAGGCGGGGGGCTCGGGGCCCCGGGCCGGGGGCGGCGGGGTCGGCTGGGGCTCGGCCCGGCGGCGGGGGGAGTGGGCCCGACGCCACTGGCGGTCGTCGTCCTTGCTCCGCTCGACCCGGATCCGCATCACCTGGTCCAGCCCCCGGACCATCTCCGAGAACGCCTCCCGGCGGTAGCGCTGGCGGAGCTGCCCCTCCTTGCTCGTGTCCACCCGGCCGGTCCGGGCCGCGGCCTCCCCCTCCGGGCCGTCCTGCTCCTGCCAGAGCCGCTCCCGCAGCGCCTCCAGGCGGTCGAACTCCCGGGCGATCAGGCCCCGCAACGCCGACCGGGCGGCGACGGGGTCGGTGGGCAGGCGGTCGACGGTGCGGCCGAGGGTGGGCAGGCCGCAGGCGGCGAGCATCAGGTGGTAGAAGGCCCGGGCGGCCGGGTCGCCGTCGAGGCCGGGGGGGTCGGGGGAATAGCCGCGCAGGGTCATGGCCAGGTCCTGGTCCCGGGGGTGCCAGCCCAGGCCCTGGGCCAGCCGGGCGTCCAGGCGGGACCAGTGGCGTTGGAGCCACTCACAGCCGAAGGAGCAGGACTGCAGGTCGGCCGCGACGTTGACCGGGTCGGCCCGCAGGTCCTGGGCCTTGCGGCGGGCGGCGTGCTGCTTGCGGCGGGCCCAGCGGCGGACGGCGTCGCGGGAGGCCTCCTCGAGGGCGGCGTCCTCGGCGACCCGGCAGCGCTCGAGGCGGGCGAAGGCGGCGGCGGAGGCGCGGATGAGGGCGCCCTCGGCCTCGACCTCGGGTCGGAGTTCGTCGGCCCAGCGGTCGGCGAAGCCCTGCATGGCGGCGGCCTCGGCCTCGGAGTCGGGCAGCGCGGCGGTCAGGCCGTGGAGCCGGGCGTTGTGCCGGCTCCGCAGGCGGCTGGAGGGGGAGCGGTCCCGGGCGTTCGAACGCGAGGGCTGGGGCTGGTGGGCGGCGTCGTCGGCGCTCATGGTGAAACCTCGACTCGGTGCGGGTGCGGGGGGCCGCCCCGGGGCAGCCGGGGGGCGTCGGCCCGCCCGTCGCGAGGTGGCGACGACGGCCCGGGCGTGGGCCCCCTCACGAAATCATCGTGTCGAGGGGCCGATTCAGTCACAAAAACCGGCGACGGCCGGGGAAAATCCCCGGCCGGGGGGCCCGGAGGGGACGGCGTGCAGGCCCTCCTTGGGGCCGCATTTCCGGGAAAAGTGCTTGCGTCATCGCAGATCGATTGGAGAATGTGATCGTTGATGGACGTCATCGGGCGTGATGGGTCGATTGGGTCGATATGCGTTGGGAGGTGAGAGATGATGGCGGTCGCGTTGCCCGGGATCCTCGCGGCGGCGGTGGCGGGGGCGGCGGCCCCGGAATACCCGGAGATCCAGTTCGTGCAGTCGAGCCAGACCGGGCTCCACGTCGCGTTGCAGCCGTTCGACGACCACTACCGGATCTATTTCCTAGCCCAGGTGGGCGACTGGGCCGGCCGGCAGGTGTTCGCCCGGATCCGCTGCGAGGCCGGCCCGGGCCAGCCCGGGGGGGGCCACGAGTGGGCCACCTCGACGATCGTCGAGGTGGAGACGGACGACGACGTTTGGGCCTTTTCCTTCCGGGTCCCGAAGTTTCGGCAATGGGACGCGGCCTACCAGGTCGAGGTCGGCCCGTACCGGCCGTACGAGGTGAATGACCTCGACGTGCAGGGGGGGAAGGTCTTTGCCTGGGAGGTCGCACGCGACCAGGCCGGGGATGCGGACATCCGCGATACCAGGCCCGACGGTAGCAGGATCTCCCTGCCGACGTGGACCAAGGTGCCGATCATCGAGGGGGGCCAGGTTCGCGTCACCTACCGAGATGGGGTCGGATACCCCCCGCCGCGGCCCGTTCCCCTGGAGTTCGGCGTAGTCGAGGCGGGGCCGATGGACGGCGAGCGCATGGTGAGGAGGGTGAATTGAGCGGTGCCAACACCAGGGGAGGGGGCCAGGGGAGGACCATCGCGGACCTCAGTCGGCGGGCGATGGGGGCGGCGGCCCTCGCTTTCTGCGCCCTGCTGATGCTGATGCTGGGGTACCTGCTCGTCGTCGTGGTCCGGCCGATGACGCGGCCGACGCCGTTCTTCCAGGAACTGACCCGGCAGTACTCCCGGCAGCTCGACGAGGCCGAGGCCGGGGGCCCGGGGGAGGTCGACGAGACGACGGTGGACCTGGCGATCATCCTCGAATACGCCAGTGCCGACATCCGGACGGCGGGGGTGCAGATCTCGTTCGCGCTGGTCTCGGGGCTGTTCTTCTCGGGGATCGGGGTGCTGCTCTTCTCGGCCGGGGTCTCGGGGGCGCTGGACCTGTCGGGGAACCGGGGCCGGACGAGGTTCAGCCTGACGACGGCCGCCCCGGGGATCGTCTGCATCCTGCTGGGGGCGGTGATCATCAGCTTCGGCGTCCTGAAGGACGTCAGCCGGTCGCTGGCCGCGGAGGTCCGGCGCGGGCTGGACGTCCGGCTCGAAGCCAGGCAGGAGGAGACGACCCCGGCCACGGAGGGCTTGCCGCCCCGGCCGGGTCTCGATGAGGATGCCGCGGCCGGGCCCGCCGCCGACGGCGCGGGGACGCCCTCGGTCTGAGTCCGGCCGGGCGGTCAGATGACCGACCGGAAGAACTCCAGCGTCTTCTCCAGGCCCTCGGCGCGGTCGACCTTGGGCTCCCAGCCGAGGATCTCCCGGGCCCGGGTGATGTCGGGCCTGCGGCGCTTGGGGTCGTCCTGGGGGAGCGGGCGGTAGTCGATAGTGCTCCGGGTGTTGGGCACCATCGCGATGATCTCCTCGGCCAGCTCCAGCACGGTGATCTCCGACGGGTTGCCGATGTTCACCGGCATCGACTCCTCGGAGAGCAGCAGGCGGTAGATGCCGTCCACCAGGTCGGTGACGTAGCAGAAGCTGCGCGTCTGCTGCCCCTCGCCGAAGACCGTCAGCGGCTCGCCCCGGAGCACCTGGCTCATGAAGGCGGGGAGCACCCGGCCGTCGTTGAGCCGCATCCGGGGGCCGTAGGTGTTGAAGATCCGGACGATCCGGGTCTGCACGCCGTGGAACCGGTGGTAGGCCATCGTGATGGCCTCGGCGAACCGCTTCGCCTCGTCGTAGCACCCCCGGGGGCCGATCGTGTTGACGTTGCCCCAGTAGTCCTCGCGCTGGGGGTGGACCTCCGGGTCGCCGTAGATCTCCGAGGTGCTGGCCAGCAGGAACCGCGCGTCCTTGGCCTTGGCCAGCCCCAGGGCGTTGTGCGTGCCGAGCGAGCCGACCTTCAGGGTCGGGATCGGGTGGGCCAGGTAGTCCGCCGGGCTGGCCGGGCTGGCGAAGTGGAGCACGGCGTCGACCGGCCCGTCGATCGTCACCGGCTCGGAGATGTTGTGCAGGACGAACGAGAAGCGCGGGTGGTCCCGCAGGTGGGCGATGTTTCGCTCCAGGCCGGTCAGCAGGTTGTCCAGGCAGACGACCTCGTGCCCCTCGGCCAGGAACCGCTCGCAGAGGTGCGAGCCCACGAACCCCGCCCCGCCGGTGATCACCGTCCTCACGTCCGTACCCTCCCGGGATGCATCCTCGTCGCCCGAACACCTCGGGCGCTAACACCATAGTTCTCGGGACGCCGGGGCGACAAGCCGAACTTGGCGGGGGGGGACGCCTCAGCCGCGGCCCCCCGGGCGGCCTTGACGCCTGCCGAGGGATTCGAGCAGCGCGAACTGCGCCATCAGCAGGGGCACGATCAGCATCGCCGCGTACCCCTGCCGGGGCGTCCCCACCGGGCCGAAGTCCTGGCCCGGGGCCAGCACGTCGAGGGCCGAGAAGGCGGCCAGGCCCGCCAGGCCGACCGAGAGCATCATGGCCTGGATCGCCGGGAACGGCCGCACCCGGTCTCGCCTCGCCCAGAGCCAGATCCCCACCCCGTTGGCCGCGGCGAAGCAGGCGAGCCAGGCCGCCGAGACGGCCGGGGCCCGGCTCGCCATGAACGCCGCCCCGACCACCAGCCAGGCCGTCGACCCGAGCAGGCCGCCGAACCAGCCGCCCCGGTCCCAGCGGAACGGACCCGTCCCCTCCCTCGGCTGAGTCGTCGCCATCCCGTCCCCCCGTTCAGCCCCGGCCGAGCCGCAGCAGGTCCTCCATCGAGTACCGGCCCGGCGGCTTGCCGGCGAGGAACCGCGCCGCGTCCAGCGCCCCCCGGGCGAAGCCGTCCCGGTTCAAGGCCCGGTGCGACAGCTCCAGGCACTCCCCCATCAGGCCGAAGACGACGGTGTGCTCGCCCGGGTTGTCGCCGGTGCGGAGCGCATGCAGGCCGATCTCGCCGGCCGGACGCTCGCCGACCTGGCCGTGCCGGCCGTGCACGAATCGATCGGTGCCGATCGCCTCCGCCGCCACCTCGGCCAGCCTCAGGGCCGTCCCGCTCGGCGCGTCCTTCTTGAACCGGTGGTGACGCTCGACGACCTCGATGTCGGCCGAATCGCCCAGCACCCGGCTCGCCTCGCCGACCAGATGCATCAGCAGGTTCACGGCCTTGCTGAAGTTCGACGCCACCAGGATCGGGATCCGGTCGGTCAGCCGGTCCAGCTCGGCCCGCTGCCCCGGCTCGAACCCCGTCGTGCCCACGACCAGGGGGATCCCCCGCTCGGCGCAGCTCGACGCGATCGCCAGCGACGCCCCCGGCGCCGAGAAGTCGATGAGCACGTCGATCGGCCCGTCGATCCGGTCGACCAGCGGCATGCCGACCGGCCCCAGGCCGGCGATCGGCCCGACGTCCTCCCCCATTCGGGCGTGCCCCGGCCGCTCGATCGCGGCGGAGAGGGCCAGGTCCTCGGCCTCGGCGATGAGCTGGATGATCCGGAGGCCCATCCGGCCGGTGGCGCCGTGCATGGCGACGCCCAGGGGTCCGCGACTCACGGTGGGACGCCTCCTTCGGGGGGTTCAAATGTAGTTTTGTTGATTTGTCGGCCTCGGCCGGGGGCCCCCGGCCCGACGCCGCCCCATGATAGCCGAGGGCCGTCGGCCCATCCACCTCGGCGGCACGGGAATCGCTCGGCAGGCGGCGGGCCGCGACGGGCCCGGCGGCGGCGCCGGAGCCGGCAGGACGCGAACGCAGGGCATCGGCCCGCCCCCCGGCCGTCCGGCCGGGCGGGGGCCTGACGGATCGAGGCACCGCATGTTCCGGATGATCGGGATCGTCGTGACGAGGACCTGGCCGCTCTGGCTGCTCGCCTGGGCGGCCGTCTTCGCGGCGGGATGGCGGCTCGCCCCGGACTGGGACGAGGTGGCCGACGACGGGGTCTTCCAGTTCCTCCCTGACGAGTTGCCGAGCCGGAGGGCCGAGGACCTGATGCGCCTCGCCTTCCCCGACGGCCAGTCCGACAGCGCCATCGTCATCCTCGCCCGCCGGCCCGACCGGCCGCTCGGCCCCGAGGACGAGGCGTTCCTCCGGGACCGGCTCGTCCCCGGCCTGGAACAAATCGCGGCCGACCTCGGCCCCGGGCCCCGGCCCGACCCGCTGGTCGACGACGGCCGGCATGCCGGTGAGCCCGACGCCGACGCCGACGCCATGCCCGAGGAGCCCGAGACCGACGCCGACGCCGAGCCCGACGCCGGGGAAGACGCCGCCCCGGGCGAGGCCCGAGGGCCCCGGGCCCTCCCCGACGCGACTCCGGGACCGGGCGAGGGGGAGCGGCCGGAGGTCATCCGCATCCGGTCGCTGGCCAACGACGTCGAGCGGCCGGTGCTCGTCAGCGAGGACGGCCGGGCGACGATCGTCCAGATCGAGCTGGGCTCCAGCTTCATGGACCGCTCCAACCGGCTGGTCGTCGAGCCGGCCCGGGCCCTGGTCGACCGCCTGCGCCGGGGCGGGGACGCGCCCCGGGGCCTGGAACTGGCCGTCACGGGAAGCGCCGTGGTCGGCCACGACATCAACGCCCGGGAGGACGTCAGCGCCCGGGTGATCGAGCGATGGACCATCTGGTGGGTGCTCCTGCTGCTGCTGGCCGTCCACCGGGCCCCGCTGCTGGCCCTCGTCCAGGTGGTCACCGTCTTCGTCGCCATGCAGGTGACGCTCTCCCTGCTCGCCCTGATGGCCCGGGCCGGGTGGATCGAGCTGTTCGAGAGCCTGGACGTGTACACGACGGTCCTCGTCTATGGGGCCGGCATCGACTACAGCCTGTTCCTGATCTCCCGGTACCGGGAGCGGCTGGGGGAGGGCGTCCCGCCCCGGGAGGCGATGGTCGAGGCGATCGGCCGGGTCGGCCTGGCCGTCACGATCAGCGCCGGGACGGCGATTGTCGCCATCGGCACGCTCCTGTTCGCCGACTTCGGCATGTTCTCCCGGGCCGGGTTCACGATCCCCTTCGGCCTGTTCGTCATGCTCCTCGCCTCGCTGACGGTGACGCCGGCCCTGCTGCTGATCCTGGGGCACATCGCGGCCTGGCCCTCCCGGGCCGGGCGGGTCGACCCCCTGGCCGGGATCTGGCGCCGGCTCGGCGGCGGCCTGACGAGGCGGCCGGGCCTGATCTGGGCCGCGTCGCTGGCGGCGATGCTCCCCTTCGCGGCCTTCGGCGCCCGGCATCGCGACGAGCTGAGCTACGCGCCGATGTCGGAGATCCCCGGCGACGCCGCCAGCGTCTCGGCCGTGGGGCTGCTGGAGGAGCACTTCCCCGCCGGGCTGGCCGGCCCCCTCACGGTGGTCCTCCGGGCCGAGGGGGTCGACTTCTCCTCGGACGAGGGGATCGCCCTGGTCGACCGCCTCTCCGACGGGATCCTCGCCCGCAAGGACGAGCTGGGGCTGGCCGGTCTCCGCAGCGTGGCCGACGGCTTCGGCGAGTCCCTCACCCCCGAGCAGCAGGAGGCCGAGCGTCGGGAGCGGCAGCGGGAGCCCGGCCTCGGCCGGGCGATCGGCAACCTCATGGTCGGCGCGACCGACGCCCTGGTCCCCGGCGCCCCGTCGGAGCAGGCGATGGCCGCCCTCCGCGAGCGGGCCGTCTCCGAGTACGTCGGCGGCCCCGACGGGCACCGGGACGCCACCCGGCTGGTCGTCGTGCCCTCCTACGACCCCTTCGGCGACTCCGCCCTCGACGGGGTCTCCCGGCTCCGGGAGGCCGTCGTCGAGGCCCTCCCCGAGGGCCTCTCGGGCGCCGAGGTGGCCGTCGCCGGCCCCTCGGCCAGCCTCCGAGACCTCCGGGACGTCTCCCGGGTCGACCGCCGTCGGATTTACCTGTACGCGACCGCCGGGGTGACGCTGGTGCTGGTCGTGCTGCTGCGCCGGCTGGCCGTGTCGCTCTACCTCGTCGGCACGGTCCTGCTGGGCTACCTCGTGACGCTCGGCGTGACGATCCTCGTCTTCCGGGCGATCGAGGGGCCCGGCTACGACGGCATCGACTGGACCGTGCCCGTCTTCCTGTTCACGCTGCTCATGGCGGTCGGCGCCGACTATAACGTCTTCCTCGTCGCCCGGGTCGACGAGGAGCAGGAGAGGCTCGGGCCGGTGCCGGGGGTGCTGGCCGGGCTGTCGAAGACCGGCGGCATCATCTCCGGCTGCGGCGTGATCATGGCCGGCACGTTCGCCGCGTTGATCTGGGGGGGGACGCTGTCGAGCCTGGACCAGCTCGGCTTCGCGCTGGTCTTCGGCGTCCTGCTGGACACCTTCTTCATCCGGCCCCTGCTCGTGCCGTCGTACCTGATCCTGATCCACGGCGGCCGGCTCGGCCGGCTCGGCCGCCTGCTCGGCGGCCGGCCCGACCACCGGCCCGCCGTCGAGCAGCCCGCCGGGGCGGCGGCGGAGTGATCCCGGATCGCCCGGGTCGGTGGCCGCCGACCCGGGCGCCCCGGCCTCGGCCCCGGCCCCGGGGCCTCCCGATCGGTCGGGTCAGGCCGAGGGGTCGGAATACAGCCCGATGGTCCGGATGATCGCGTCCAGCTCGTTGGGGACGACGACCGGCCGGTTGGCGAACCCGGCCCGCTTCACGCCCCGGGAGCCGAGCACCCGGTCGAACTCCTCGCGGTCGGAGGAGTGGTAGGCGACCGTCGCGTTCGGGTCCTTCAGCTGGTGGCCGGTGAGGATGCAGACGACCCGGTCGCCCGGGGCGATGATCCCCTCCTCCCTCAGCCGCTTCGCCCCCGCCACGCTCGCCGCCGAGGCGGGCTCGCACCCGAGCCCCCCGGCGCCCACCCGGGCCTTGGCGTCCATGATCTCCTGGTCGGAGACCTGCCGGACCACGCCGTCGCAGACGTCCAGCGCCCGCAGGCACTTCTTCAGGTTCACCGGCCGGTTGATCTCGATCGCCGAGGCGATCGTCGAGGCCCGGATGTGCTCCAGGTCCAGCCGGTCGTAGTACGCCTTGGAGATCGACTCGTCCGGCAGGCCGCTGTTCCAGGCCATCCGGTGCGTGCCGACCAGCTGGTCCAGGGTCTGCGCCCCGGCGGCGTTGATCACCGCCAGCCGGGGGATCCGGTCGATCAGGCCCAGGTACTTCAGCTCCTGGAACGCCTTGCCGAAGGCCGACGAATTGCCCAGGTTCCCCCCGGGCACGACGATCCAGTCGGGCACCTCCCAGGCCATCGCCTCCAGCACCCGGAACATGATCGACTTCTGCCCCTCCAGGCGGAAGGGATTCACCGAGTTCATCAGGTAGATGCCCAGCCGGTCGGACACCTCCCGGACCCGCATCAGGGCGTCGTCGAAGTCGCCGACGATCTGGATCGTCAGCGCCCCGTGGTCCAGCGCCTGGGAGAGCTTGCCGTAGGCGATCTTCCCCGAGCCGATGAAGATGATCGCCTTGAAGCCGAAGTCCGTGGCCGAGCAGAAGACCGCCAGCGACGCCGAGGTGTTCCCCGTGCTGGCGCAGGCCACCCGGCGGGCGCCGACCATCCTCGCGTGCGAGAAGGCGGCGGTCATCCCGTTGTCCTTGAAGCTGCCCGAGGGGTTCATCCCCTCGTATTGCAGCAGCAGGTTGCCGTCGTCGACGCCCACGTATCGCGCCGCCAGGTCCGAGGGGCGCAGCAGCGTCTGGCCCTCGCCGATGGTGACGATCCGGTCCTTCGGGGCGAACGGCAACAGGTCGTAGAACCGCCAGACGCCGGAGAAGCACAGCGGGTCCAGCCTCCGGGACCACTTCGCCTCGAAGTCGGCCAGCCGGGACGGCACGGGCAGGCGGTCCCAGTCGTAGACGACGTCCAGCAGGTCGCCGCAGTCCGGGCAGGAGAAGACCGCCCGATCGACGGGGAGGGTGGCGGCGCAGCTGGGGTTGATGCAGCGCTGGAAGGCCAGGTCGGTGTCGGTGATCCGGGCCGGGGAAGGGGCGTGGGCGGGCATCGCGGTCCTCGCGGCGTGGCGGTCCGGCCGGCCACGAGACGGCCCCCGACCCGGTCGGCCGGGCCCATCGGCCCGGTCGACCCGTCCGGCCGTCTCGGAGGGCGCCGGGACTCCCACTCTACCGGGCGGCTCGGCCGGCCGACAAGGACGGATCGCCCTCGGGCCCCCCCCCCTCCCCGCCCCCCCGAGGGGCCTCGCCCCCGGCCCCCGGCTCCCGGAGCAGCCGGCGGTAGACCTCCTCCCGGTGGATCGCCACCGACTCGGGCGCCTCGATCCCCAGCCGGACCTTGTCCCCGTGGATCCGGACCACCGTCAGGACCACGTCGTCGCCGATCCGAATCCGTTCCCCGATCTTGCGGCTCAAGACCAACATGGTGCGGGACCTCCTGCGTCCTCGGGGTCGGTGCGGGCCTTCCATCCGGGCCGGACGGATTATAGTGTACGCCTGATCCGATTCAAGGCCGGTCCCCGGGCCGATCGCCCCGGGCCCGGCGCGGACGAGCGGCGCGGACCGGTCCGGCGACCGCATCGACCTTGCTCGTCTTCGAGCGAGCGATCACGCGTGCTCCGGAAGGCTTACGACCGGTCCCCACCCCTGTGACCGGCGACTTCGGCGGTCGTCAGGCGAGATCAACTTGACCGATCGGTATACTACGTATAATTACGGAGGAATGCCCCACGCGCCTTCCGCCTTCACGGCCCCCGATCGACCCCGGTCGGCGGCCCCTCCCCTTCCCAGAGGATCCCGGTTTCTCCATGGCTGCAAAGTCGACCACCGCGACCAAGGCGCGCCCCGCGACCAAGCCGGCGGCCACCGCCGCCGCGACCCGACGACCGGCCCCCAAGCGGGGCAAGGGCCCCTCGGCCAGCGTCCGGCAGGCCGCGGAGCTGCTCAAGCAGGTCTCCGACCCGACCCGGCTGCAGGTGCTGATGCTCCTGACCGAGAAGGAGCGCAACGTCTCCGAGCTGTGCGCCGACCTCGGCTCCACCAGCCAGCCGGCCGTCAGCCACCACCTCGCCCTGCTCCGCCACGGCCGGCTCATCGAGCCCCGGCGCATGGGCAAGCACAACTACTACTACCTCACCGACGGCGGCCGGGAGCTCTCCCGGATCATCGACGCCATCGTCTGAGCCGACCCGACCCCTCCGGCCGGCCGGCCGACCGGACCGCGGTCGTCCCGGAGTCCCGCCCTCGACCCCGAATCCGAACGGGCCCCTTTCCCCCTCTCCCGGAGCGGGGCCGATCCCCCGACAGGCGTCCAGGACGTCCCCCCGGACCGGGCCGGGGCAAGCCGCATCCAGGCCGAGAACCCGGCCAGGGCGACCGGCTACCCTCGCGCGCCGTTCTCGTGATCTCCGAGCCGATCCGGGCCGGGCGGATCGGCTCGGCGTCCGGCCCCCGGACGTCCGGGGGACGGCCCGGGGCCGTCGCGGCTCGTCTCGGCCGGTGACCCGCCGGGCGTGTCCCGGCACCGGGGCATGCGTCTCGCCGCCCCGGCCTCGCCGTCCGGGGGGCCGGCTCCCGTGCGAATCGGCCTGAGGTTCGGGCGTGATCGGATTGGTCAGGGTTGGGCCGTCGGGGCCGGCTCCGGCGCGTCGGGGACGGTCAAGAGGTCCTGGACCCGCTCGACGCCGACGGTCTCCACCGCCAGTCGGACGGCCTTGCGCCTCAACTCGGCGTCGGCCACCGTGCCGTGCAGCACGGCGAGGTCCCCCTCCCGGATCTCCACGGCGATCTCGGAGTCGGTGAGCGCCTTGTCCCAGCGGATCCGGCTGTAGACCCGGGCCTCGACCCCCAGCCCCTCCACCCGCTGCTGGGCCTCGGCGAACCGTCGTCGGACGTCCTCCGAGAGGCCCTCGAAGTTCTTCCGGAGCGAATTGAAGAGGTCGTCGACGCGGGATCCGACCCGCTCTCCCGCCCCTTCGCCCTCCTGTGGCCGTCCCATCGCGGGCGGCCCGGGCCCGAGGGCCGCCGCCGCCAGCCCGATTGCGAGCAGGGGGGCGGCCACCTTGAGCCTTCGGCGATCGATTCGAGTACGCATCGGCGGTCCCTCCTCGACGGCCCGGCGCCGCGATCGTTCGCGGGGCCGGGGCCGCCCGTCATCGGGGAGATCCGCGGTGCAAGCCGCGCGCCGAGCCCCGACCGGGCGGATCGGGGCCGGCGACTGGCCCAGGACGCATGACCGAGGGCAGCCGTCCCGCGTCCCCCGGGCCGGGGGAGGGTCCGGTCGCCTCGGGCACCGTGGTCGGGGCCCGGGACGGTGGCGGGGCTCCCGGCGAGGGGCCCGGACGACCCGAGGCCGCCGGGGCCCCCCGTCAGGAATTCGCCAGCAGGTGCTTCACGAACGCCAGGCCGTGGTCGATGTCCCGGATCCGGGCCGGCTGGTCGCCCACCTCGCGCTCGATCAGCATCGGGCCGTCGAAGCCGATCGACTTCAGGGCGGCGAGGAACCGGGGGAAGTCCACCTCCCCCCGGCCGAGCGGCACCTCCTCCCCCCAGTGGCCGGGCGTGGTGGGGCGCCTCGCGTCCTTGAGGTGGACGCTCCGGATGTCGGGGCCGAGCAGCTCGACGGCCTTGATCGGGTCCCCCATGTCGTAGAGCAGCATGTTGGCCGGGTCGAAGTTGACCTTCAGGCTGGGGGAGGCCAGCTCGTCGAGGGTCGCCCGGAGCAGCTCGGCCGGCTCCTGGCCGGTCTCGAAAGCGAGCGTGATCCCCTGCTCGGCGGCGAGGCGGCCGGCCTCCCGGAGGGTGTCGAGGAAGGCGTCGCGGTCGGGTTGGCCGGGCTCGGGGATGAACCCGGCGTGGAGCATCAGGTCGGAGAGGCCGAGGTCCTCGGTCCGCCCCAGGGCCCACCGGAGCCGGTCCATCCGCTCCCGCCTGAGGGGGACGGGGCCGAAGCCGCCGGTCTCCTTGATCGTCTGGGGGGTCGTGTAATCCTCCCCGGGGAAGCCGAGCATGGCCCCGGTCATGACGAAGTCGGCCTCCCGGGCCGCCCGGGGCATGGCGTCCCCCTCGTCCCAGGCCGCGTGGTGCGGATCCCCGCAGGCGATCTGGGTCGCCTTCACCCCCAGCTCGGCCAGCAGCCGGTTCAATTCCGGGATGCTCGTCACCTGGAGGCTCCAGCTGCACACCCCCAAGCTCAGGTGGGACGATTCGGCACTCGGCACGGCGGCACCTCGCAGGTTGGGTCGGGTCGGGCGGGATTGGATTTCGGGTCGGGTCGGGGGCGGGGCGACGACGGCCGTCGCCCCCTGACGTTCGCCCCATTCATACCATCGCCCGCCCCCCGTCGGCATCCCCCCGCCCCGAGGCGCCCCGGCCCCGGGCGGATCCGCCGGGTCACCGGCGGATCCGCCTTGCCCGAACGTGTACGCTAGGGACGGGCGGGGAGCCTCCCGATGCGGCCGGGTGTCGGCCGGGGGACGGGGCCCGGACGCCCCGGCCGACGATCGCATCGAGGAGCTCGCAACCGAATGTCCTGGTCCATCAAGCTCGGCAGGCTGGCGGGCATCCCGCTGTTCGTCCACTGGACCTTCCTGATCCTGCTGGCGTTCATCGGCGTCCGGGCCTATGCCGTCAGCGGGGAGGACCTCGGCGCGGCCCTCCGGGCGGTGCTGATGGTCGTCGCCGTCTTCGGCTGCGTCGTGCTCCACGAGCTGGGCCACGCCCTGATGGCCCGGCGCTTCGGCGTGCCGACGGCCGACATCACCCTGCTCCCCATCGGCGGCGTCGCCCGCCTCCAACGGATCCCGGAGAAGCCCGGCCAGGAGCTGCTCGTCGCCCTGGCCGGCCCGGCGGTGAACGTGGTGATCGCGGCGGTCCTGGTCGGCGGCCTGCTGCTCTCCCGCAACGACCTGGCCGACATGATCCCCAGCGTCAATCTCTTCGACCCCGACGACAACCCGTTCGCCACCCTGGCGTTCATCAACGTCTTCCTCGTCCTCTTCAACCTCATCCCGGCCTTCCCGATGGACGGCGGCCGGGTCCTCCGGGCCCTGCTGGCGATGGCCATGCCCTACGCCCGGGCCACCCGCCTGGCCGCGACGATCGGCCAGTCCCTGGCCATCGGCTTCGGCTTCCTCGGGCTGGTCTCCAACCCGTTCCTGCTGCTGATCGCCCTGTTCGTCTGGATCGGCGCCGAGGCCGAGGCCCGGCAGGTCGAGGAGCGGGTGAACCTCCAGGGGGCCCGGATCCGGGACGCGATGCTCACCGAGTACCACACGCTCGCCCCCGACGACTCGCTCGGCCACGCCGCGAGCCTGCTGCTGGCCGGGTCGCAGCAGGACTTCCCCGTGGTCGAGGACGCCGACCGCCAGAAGCCGGTCGGCGTCCTGACCCGGTCGAGCCTGATGGACGGCCTCTCGAAGGCCGGCCGGGACGGCCGGGTCTCCGACTTCTCCCGGCCGAAGCTGGGCACCATCGAGGTCGACGCCCCGATCGTCCCTGCCCTGGCCCGGCTCCGGGAGGGCGAGGGCCCCTGCCTCCAGGTCGTCGACGGCCTCCAGCGGCCGATCGGCCTGCTGACCCTGGAGAACATCGGCGAGTTCATCATGGTCCGGACCGCGCTGCAGGGCTCCCAGGCCCCGGAGGCACGCGCCCCGGTGCCCCTCCCCTTCGAGTCCGGTCGGCCCGACCCCGCCGCCCGGGCCTGAGCCGAGCCAACTCCCGGCCGCCGGGCGACCGGACTGACCTGATCACTGACTGGGGCCGCCGACGGATGCCGGGTGCCGATCGTCCGATCCGACCCTCGCCCCCGTCCCCGGGGGAGAGGGTGGGCGAAGCCCGGGTGAGGGGGGCTCGGAGGGATCGCAAGGCCCCGCGACCACTCGAAGACCCCTCACCCCAACCCTCTCCCCGCTTGCGGGGAGAGGGGGACGGAGGGCCCATCGAGGGGGCGGCCAGGGCTCCGACGGGCGGTCGGCCGTCTCGTCGCGGCAATGGGCGGGAGTCATCGACGTGCCCTTATCACTCGGATCCCGCTCAACTCCGGCCAACCCGACGGTTCAGCCTCCCGGGCCACTCGGCTCGATCGAGGCAGTTCGGGAGCCGATCAGCGCGGCCGGGCCCTCGGCCAGTGGATCTCGGCCCCCTGCCGGGTCAGCGCGGCCTGGAATTCCCGGAGCCGCTCCGGGGTGTTGCGGACCTGTCGGGGAGAAAGGCCCCGGTCGAGGCAGAAGGCGGCCAGCGCACCGGCCGCCTCGCCGATGGCCCACTCGACCGGGTGCAGCCGGTAGCAACCGTTGGTGACGTGCGTCGTCCCCGGGTTCTTGCAGGCGGGCAGCAGGTTCTCGACCCGCCTCGGGATGAGCGCGCCGAGCGGGATCTCGAACGGCAGGGACCCCACGTCGATGTAGTTGTCCCCCCCCGTGCTCGGGTGCAGGTCGATCCGGTAGCTGCCCACCCCCACGCTGTCCGGGAAGGTCGCCTCGTCCGGGACCTCCCCCTCGGCCTCCCTCCTGGCCTCGACGCCGACGTGCCGCTCCAGGACCGTGAACTCGGCCTCGATCCGTCGCGACTCCCGGATGTAGGGGGACTTGGCCAGCCCGTCGCTCGTGCCCACCAGGTCCGGCCTCAGCCTCAGGCCCGGCCAGCCGACCCCGCCGTCGGGCCTCGGGCACTCGGCCTGGAGCCAGTAGAGCAGCGCCAGGCTCAGTTGCTTCCCCCGGTCGACGTGTCCCGCCGCCTCCTCGGCCGACACCCCCACGAGCGGGCCGGGAAGGTAGTCGTTCTGCGGCCAGTTGACGATCGTCACCCCGCCGGAGCCCTCGAAGGCGCCCGGCCGGAAGTTCTCCAGGTCGAGGACGCGGCGATAGGTCCACCAGCCCGAGGCGTCGCCGGTCGGGTCGAACGAGAGCGTCCGGGGCTCCAGCGTCCTCGGGTTGCTGTAGGTCAGGCTCAAGAGCGGCCCGGACCAGGGCGGCGACAGCCCGGGGACGTAATCGCGCCAGAATTCGTACCCCTCGGGGCGGTCGATCGTGTGGTCCTCGCCGGGGCGGTGCTCCATCGGGAAGCAGACGGTGATCGCCTGCTGGTTGAGCGGCTCGGCCTCCTCGGGCGCCGACCGGTCTCCGGTGCTCGACCTCGACTCGAAGCCGACCACGTGCTCGACCCCGGCCAGCTCCAGGAGGTCCCCCAGCTCGGTCGCATCCAGGATGTACGGGGCGACCACCACCCGATCGTCCCCCGTGGCCAGGTCCCGGACGGTCACCGACCGGACCCGGTCCCCCTCGACCTCGGCCGCCACCGGGAGGTGCTCCAGCAGCAGGGTCAGCCTCCCGGCGGAGGCATACGGCGCGAGCATCGCCGTCAGGGCCGCCAGGAATGCCCTCGGCTCGGCGCAGAGGGCCGAGACCGAGCCGTTGCCCGGGTCGAGGTGGGCCCGATCCCTCGCCTCGGCCGTCAGCGGGTAGTTCTTCCGGTAGTAATCCCGGGTGCGACGGCGTAACTCCGCATACGACTCGTTCCGGCCGAACTGCTCGATCCAGGGGTGCTCGTCCGGCGGCACGGCCTGGCTGGTGAGCTGGCCGCCGACCCAGTCGGTGACCTCGGTCATCACCACCGACCTCCCCGCCCGCAGGGCCGCTAGCGCCGCCGCGCATCCCCCGAGCCCCCCGCCGATCACCGCCACGTCGGCCCCGAGCTCCCGGCCCCGGTACGAGGCCGCCGAGGCGATCGGCCGTCCCCAGGTGGCCGCCATCATCGCGGCGAGCCCGGCAGTGCTATCGGTCAGGAAGCGGCGTCGGCGCATGGCATCGGTTCTCGGCGTCAAAGGCGATGGACCCGGATCGTCGGGGAGATTACACTGAAGCACGGCCCGAAAATCCAGGTCGACGACCCGGTGATTCGTCGTAAATCCTTGCGAGAGTGGCGGAACTGGTAGACGCGCAGGATTTAGGTTCCTGAGCCGAAAGGCGTGAGGGTTCGAGTCCCTCCTCTCGCATTTGCCGTCCGAGTCGGGCCCGTCGGCCCGGCCCGTCGCGGGCGTCCTCAGGCGCCCGGGATTCGAGGGGAGGGCTCACTCCCCGCCGATCCGCGTTTCCAACTGGTTCGGCACCGGCTCGACCGTCTCCCGGTGGGCGTCGACGAGCGCCCGGATGTCGGCGATCACCCCGGGGTGCTCGGCGGAGACGTCGAATCGCTCGGAGGGGTCGTGCTCCAGGTGGTAGAGCACGGGAGGGTCGTGGGCCTCTCGGTTCGTGTCGCGGCCGTAGGCCTCCTCGGTGATGAAGTGGGCCTTGTACGGGCCGAGCCGGGCGGCGTACAGCTCGGTGCCCCGGTAGTAGAGCATCGAGTCCCTCGGGCTCGGCCCGGCCCCGAAGAAGGCGGGACGGAGGTCGACGCCGTCGATCGCCCGATCGCCCGGCGGGGTGCCGCCGGCCAGCAGGATCGAGGTGACGTACAGGTCCATCGTCGCCCCCAGGTCGCGGACCATCCCCCCGGCCGGGATCGTCCCCGGCCACCAGGCGAGGAAGGGCTCCCGCATGCCCCCTTCCCAGGTGCTCCCCTTGCCGTTGCGGAGCAGCCCCGCGGTGCCCCCCTGCCGGCCGAAGACGAGCCAGGGGCCGTTGTCGCTGGTGAAGAAGACCACCGTCTCCTCCGAAATCCCCCCCTCCCGGATCGCGTCGAGCACCCGGCCGACCGACCCGTCGATCTCCTCGATCACGTCGCCATACAGCCCCCTCCGGCTGACCCCCTCGTATTCGTCCGATCGGAACAGGGGCACGTGCGGCATGCTGTGGGCCAGGTAGAGGAAGAACGGATTCCCGCCCTTGTGTTCGTCGATGAACCGGACCGCCTCGTCCGTGTAGCGCCGGGTGATCGTCCGCTGGTCGGCGGGGCGTTCGACGACCTCCGTGCCCCGCAACAGCGGCACGTTGAAGTATTCGACCCTCGGCTTGGTGATCGCCGCCCTCCCTTCGGGGGCCGACGGCAGGCGGTCCATGTCGTTGCTGTAGGGGATGCCGAAGTAGGAGTCGAACCCGTTGCTCGTCGGCAGGTACGGCGGCAGGTGGCCGAGGTGCCACTTGCCGACCATCCCGGTGTCGTACCCCAGGTCCCTCAGCGCCTCGGCCAGGGTGATCTCCGACGCCGGGATGCCGCCCGCCGAATCCGGGAACAGGACGCGCCGCTCGCCGCTGCACAGGCCCGATCGGACCGGCAGCCTGCCGGTCATGAGCGCGGCCCGGCTCGGGGTGCAGACGCTCGCCCCGACGTAGAACTGGGTCCACCGCTGCCCCTCGGCGGCCATGCGGTCCAGGTTCGGCGTGGCGATTGTCGGGTTGCCGTAGCATCCGAGGTCGCCGTAGCCGAGGTCGTCGCAGAAGATGATCACCACGTTCGGCCGGGGGGCGTCCTGCGCCTGGCTCGCCGTCGGGGCCAGGGACGAGAGCAGCAGGACCATCGGCGAGACGCTCATCGGCGGGCCTCCTCGGGGGGGATCGATCCGGGCCGGGCCCGCCACCCTATCCGATCGCCTCCCCGCGATCACCAGGCAGGCCCTGCCCGAGTTCCCGCTTCACCCCGAGTTGGCAACCATGCCGGTCGATCCGATATCATGATCACGCGGCCCCGGCCCGCCTCCCCGGGCCTCCCGACCTCGTCCCCCCGCCGTGCGGCATCCCGCAACGGACCCCGAGATGAGCACCGCCGAGACGTTCGACCGGGTGGCCCGGACCGACCGCACCTTCGAGCGTCGGGGCGCCCTCTGGGTCGGCAAGTGCCTGATCTGCAACGGCCCGATCGCCTTCGACGCCCGGACCGGCGAGGGGGCCACGCTGGAGCACATCCGGGCCCGCTCCCGAGGGGGCACCGAGGACCCCCGGAACCTCGCCCTGGTCCACGCCTCCTGCAACCACGAGAAGGGCCGACGCTGGGACCCCCGCCGCCGCCGATCGGCCGAAGACTACGACGCCTTCGTCGCCCGCCTGCTCGCCAGACGCCTCGACCGCTGGCGAGACGACCCCGGCCCCTCCCCCCGCCGGTAGCGGGCCGCCCGGATCGGCGGATCGAGGGGCCACCGGCCCCGCCGAATGGGGCAGATGGGAAGAAGGTATGTCCTTCGCGAAGTGGTCGATCGAGGATGTAGGAGAGTAAAGGGGGGAGTTCCGCTGAGCGGACCCTACGGGACTTGGGGACGGATATTAGATTAGTCACAAGAAATCGCGAAGAAACGATTATGTGGCGGATGCTCTTGTTGTCCTCTCTGGCCGTTGTCGGATGTTCCCACGAACGAAACGACAGCCGCTTCATATCCGGCCAGCGAGTTCAAGTTGTGCCGAGCAATGGCCAGGCCTTCATTCGGCTCGAATCAAGCGATCCCAGATCCCCCATCGTTTCCCAGGACCCAGCTTCTTCGATCCTCACCTTGGGAGATGAGGTGCATGTCCTCCATGACGACGATGCTGCTGCTGGCGAAGATCGCGTGGTGGAAGTGGAAACGCTTATCTTGAAAGGTGAGTTATTGAAACATTCCGAGCGTGTTCGGGGATTCATGTCGAGGAGCGACCTGAGGACGATAGACTATTAGATTCCTGCAACCGTTCACGGGGGTGAGAGTTGGCGCCCTGGGGCCGGATCGGCGGGGTGGCTGGGGTCGTCCTCGACCCCGGTGCGATCGGAGCGGCCCGGGCAACCGGGCTGGGGTCGAGGACGACCCCAGCCACCCCGCCGATCCGGCACCGGCGGGGTCGGTGACACCCGGGCGTCCTCACGGACGGCGAACGGGGGCGTCACTCGTCGTCCTGGGGGAGTGTGATCCCCTTCTTCTCCAGGATGCCCTTGATCTGGTCGATCGTGCGGAAGCGTTCGATCGTCATCGGGCCGGTGTAGACCTCGCTCTGGAGCCTCCGCGGGGGATGCTCCTGGTAGCTCTTCATGAGCCCGGCGATCGTCTCGTTGAAGAGCAGCAGCGTCCAGGTCTTCTCGGTGAAGCTGTTCATGAACAGGTCGTAGCGCTCCTGCGGGTCCTGCCACAGGTCGTAGATCGCCGGCACCGTCGCGACGTATTTCTCCTGGCCGCGCCAGCCGAGCTCGGGGGCCGGGGACTCGCTCCCGGCCATCGCCCCGTTGTCGCCCCGCAGGTTGAAGACCGCCTTCCACTTCCCGACGCGGATGGCGCCCGGCGAGAGTTCCGTCTCCGTGAAATAGAACCACTCGTCGCGATCCCACCCCTCCTCGCCTTTGAGCAGCGGGGTCATGTCGTGGCTGTCGAAGACGATCGGCTCGCCCGCCCGGTCCTCCTCGGGCAGATCCACGCCGGCCAGCGAGGCGAACGTCGCCAGCAGGTCCAGCCCGCCGACGATCTCGTGGCGGTCGCCCCCCGCCTCGATCGTTCCCGGCCACCAGGCGATCGCCGGCACCCGGTTGCCGGCCTCCCGGCAGGTCCCCTTGGTCCCCCGGAAGGGGGTGTAGCCGGCGTCCGGGTGGACGTCCTGCCAGGCCCCGTTGTCCACGGTGTAGAAGACGAGCGTGTCCTCCTCGATGCCGAGCTCGCGGACCTTGTCCATGATCTGGCCGATGTGATGGTCCAGCTCGACCACCGAGTCCGCGTACTTGCTCTTCGCGGGCGACGCCCCCTCGAACGCCCGGGCCGGGATGTTCGGCTGGTGATTCTTGCCGAAATTGATGCTCATCAGGAACGGCGCGTCCTGCCCGGCGAACCGTTCGAGGTACTCCAGCGACACGTCCGTCGTCATCACGTCGATTTCCGAGATGTTGTCGTCGTCGATCTTGCCCACCTCGCGGGCCGGCCGCCCCGCCTCGCCCTCGAGCAGTCCCGTGGTGATCTCGGCGAAGGTCGCACGAAGCGCCGGATCCATGTCCGGATTGAACGACTCGAGCGGGTAGGTGTAGGCGTTCAGGTGGTAGAGGAAGGTGTTCCTCATCACGTCGAAGCCGTGGGCGATCGGCAGGGCGTCGTCGGCCTCCCCCAGGTGCCACTTGCCGGCGAAGAACGTGTTGTAGCCCGCCTGCTTGAGCACGGAGGCATAGGTCCACTCGGCGGCGGGGAGCCCGCCGCCCTGGCCCTGGAAGGCGACGGTCGTCATCCCGCTGCGGTTGGGGATGCGGCCGGTGATCATGGCGGCCCGGCCGGGGGTGCAGCTCGCCTGGCCGTAGAAGGACCAGAACTGCAACCCCTCCTCGGCCAGGCGGTCGAGATTCGGCGTGGGCATCCCGCGGCCGGCGCCTCCCCCGTAGCAGCCGAGGTCGCCCCACCCCGTGTCGTCGGAGATCAGGACGATGATGTTGGGCTTATCCTGTTGCGCGGCGGGGGCCGCGGCCGGCGGCAGGATGCCGACGAGCGTCATGAAGGCGGCGGGGGCGAGTCTCGTCATCGGGAAGTCCCTCGAGTTCGGCGGGCCTGGTGTCGTCTCGCCCCGGCCCGGCGGCCGCCCCGAGACGGTGCGGGGGGGCCCGGCCACGGGCGTCGGAGGGGTCGGGCCGGGGTCGCTCCCCGGGATCTGCGATCGGCACCCACCCCGCGGGAGCCGGAGACAACCCGGCCCCGGTCCCGGGCGCCCCGCCCCCCGGCACGACGTCCCGGGCCGGACGCACGACGCCGGAGGCCGAGGTGATCGGCCCGAGGCGACCGGATCCGAGGCGGGGATGGGGCCATCGGGCGGATTCTAACACCCGAAGCCCTCCGCGGGACAAGGGGGCGATCGCGTGGTCATCCTTCGAATCGTGGTCGGGTGGCATCCGCAAACATTCATCGCGGTCGATTCGCGGCCCCCCGCCCGGGTGTCAACGCCCTACAATGGGGTGGAGTCCCATCCTCCCGGAGGTCAGCATGTCTTACTTCACCAGGCATCTCGCCGACGACGTCCGCCTCTGCAGGCGCACCACCATCGGGGCCCTGCTCGGCCTGGCCGCCGTCCTCGCCTTGGCGTGGTCCTACGGCTCGCTCTACGGGACCGACGGCCTTCCCATGGCCACGTACCTCACCCGGGCGACGCTCACCCTCGGCGGGGCCTTCGTCGTCGCGGGGATCCTGTCGGGCTTCGCGATCCACCTGATGCGGGAGCGGCGGGGCGGCACGGGAGATTGAGGGGGCCGGGCCCTGGGGGCACTCGGATGGGATCCGGCCGAGTGGTCAAGAATCGCCTTTGTGTCACTTCCGATACTGCTCGTCGCTGACTTTCTCCAGCCAATTGACCATATTGCCTTCGAGGGCCTCTTGAATGGCGGTATGGGTCATCGCCGTGGTCGGGCTCGCCCCGTGCCAGTGCCTGACGCCCGGAGGAAACCAGACGACATCACCAGGTCGTACCTCCTCGACCGGGCCGCCCTCTTGCTGCACCCGACCGAAGCCGGCCGTGATGATGAGCGTCTGCCCCAGCGGGTGTGTGTGCCAGGCCGTCCGGGCCCCGGGCTCGAACGTGACGCTGGCCGCTGCCGCACGGGCCGGGGCTTGAGGCTGGAACAGTGGGTCGATGCGGACGGTGCCGGTGAACCAGTCGGCCGGCCCTTCGCTTGAAGGCTGGGAGCCCACTCGGGTGATATCCATCTTCTTCTCCTGCGTTGGAGTGGAAGGGGCGGCGTGTGCCCGTCGAGCGGCGAAGCACGCGAGCACGGAGCCCGCGAAGGTCGCGAACGCGCGACGGGAGAGAGTCACGGCCGGCACCTCCTCGGTTTTCGTGTGAAGGCTCATCAGACGACCGTCATCCCTCCGTCAACGGTGAGGGCGTGACCGACGACGTAGCTTGCTCCCGGACTGCAAAGCCACAGGACGGCCGAGGCAATCTCCTCGGGCCTGCCCGCACGGCCGATGGGGACGCCCTTCGCGATTTCGCCGTACGCCTCCTCGCTCCCGGCGACGACGTCGCGGGCAACCTGCGTGTCGATGAGGCCGGGGTTCACCGCGTTCACCCGGATGCCGTGCGTGACGTATTCGAGGGCCGCCGTCCGCGTGAGGCCCACCACGCCGTGCTTCGAAGCGATGTAGGAGCCGATGCCGGGATTACCGGTCAATGCCCCGACCGAGGCGTTGTTGACGATGGCCCCGCTCTTCTGGCGTTCCATCTGCCGCAACTCGTGCTTCATGCAGCTCCAGACGCCGCGGAGATTGACCCCGATGACGCGGTCCCACTCCTCGCGGGTACTTTCTGCCGTCGGTGCAATGCGGGCCATGACGCCCGCGTTGTTGAACGCAGCGTCGAGCCGCCCGAACTCCAAGACGGTGCGGTCGACCATCGCCGCCACCTGGTCGTCGTCCGCGACGTCGCAGCGGACGCCAATCGCCTTGTGACCTGCGGCGACCAGCTCCGCCGCCGCCGCCTTCACGGCGTCTTCCTTATAATCCGCGAGGACGACGGCTGCACCCGCCTCCGCGAAGGCCCTGGCCGTCGCGAGCCCCATGCCGGCCGCAGCCCCGGTGACGAGTGCCACCTTGCCGCTGAAATCGAGTGTGTCTGCCATCTCCTGTCTCCTCTCCTGTCCTCGTCGCCTTGGTCGTTTCGCTCATCACTCCAGCTCGAAGGTCACCTTCACGCTCCCCGACCCGACCGCAGCCGCCAGACCCTCCGGGTCGTCGATTCGACCGAGGCGGGTGTAGCTGTAGCTGGTCTTGAAGCCTTTGTAGAAGACCACCAGCGTATCGGACCCCCAGAGCATGAGGTCGCCGTTCCGAATCGTTCCGGGGTCCGTGGCATCGGTCGGGAGCGGCGTCGATAGGCGGGCATGCTTCTCGTTGCCGTTCAACTCGGCCATGTCGAGCGTCAGCGGGAGCAGATCCCGGAGCTTGGCCGTCGCCGCGTTGTCGTTGAGCGTGGCCTTGAAGGTCTTCGTACCGATGGTGATGTTCATGGGGTTACTCTTCGTTTCACTGCCGCGAGGCTCGTCGCGTCGGGCTTCCGAACCAGCGACGGCGGTATGCTGCTGGCCCGTCGCGTCGCAGCCCATGAGCCCGACCAGCAGGCCGGCTGCGAGGAGGGCGATTCGTCGTGAGCTGTTCATGGCGAGCCTTCGCGTCTCCATTGTCACTTCAAGTGCTCTGTGAAGAAGGACGTCAGCTTATCGAACGGGATGACGTTCACGCGGTCATAGAGGTCGACATGCCCCGCGTCCGAGACGATAAGCAGCTCCTTCGGTTCGGCGGCGAGCCTGTATGCGTCCTCGCTGAACTCGATGGAATGGGCCTTCTCGCCTGCGATGAAGAGCAGTGGGCGGGGCGAAATCGTCTCGATGTCGTTGAACGGATAGAAGTTCATAAACTTGACGTTGCTGGAGAGCGTCGGATGCGTGGTCAGCACGGGTGATGAGCCTTTCGGCGTGAACTCGCCACGAGGCGTGCGATAGAAGTCGTAGAACTCCCGCTCGATGGGGTGGGAGCTTGCCGAAAGCTCGTGCACGGACCCGCTCGTGTACCTGGTCGCACCGCCCGCGTACTCGACGTCACGCTGCGACGCGGCTTCGGCGATGACCTGCTTCCGCTGTTCGACGGTCTGCGATTTTCTGAGCGAGTGCCGATTGGCGGCCCCCATGTCGTACATGCTGACGGTCGCGATGGCCTTCAGACGCGGGTCGATTTTCGCCGCACTGATGACGAAGCTCCCGCTGCCGCAAATCCCGATGGCACCGATTCGCCCCTTGTCGACGAGCGGTTGAGAGCCCAAGAAGTCCACGGCGGCACTGAAGCTCTCCGCGTAGAGGTCGGGCGACACGAGGTTGCGAGGCTCCCCCTCGCTCTCGCCCCAGAACGGCAAATCAATCGACAGCGTGACGAATCCCCGCTCGGCCATCTTGGTGGCGTAGAGGTTGGCACTCTGCTCCTTCACCGCCCCCATCGGATGCCCGACGACGATGGCGGGATGCTTCGCGTCCCGGTTCAAGCCCTTGGGGACGAACAGATTCCCGGCGATGCTCATCCGGTACTGGTTCTTGAAGGTGACCTTCTCGACGGCGACCTTGTCGCTCTTGTAAAAATTGTCCGCCTGGTTGTTCATGTCCTGCCCCCTCAGATCTGAAGAAAACATCGAAAAGCCAGCCAAAATGGCGGTCACGGCCGAAAGGAGCCTTGCTGTGGCGGCGAAGGCGGTGGCTTTGTACATGGGTCGTCTCCTTGATTGCCGTGAGGCGAGGAACCTCGAAAGGCCCCGCTTCAGCTTCACTCCCATTAAAGGCCAGCCAGCTCTGAACGGAAAGGAACGTTCCTCCGAAGTTTTAGCCTAATTCTCCTGAGCAGCGAAGAATCTACCCAAGAAATACCGTTATAGGTAACCTGATAGTACTGAAATCGAGTTAACCGAGGAGCAAACGATGGACGAGTCAGCGAACTACCGAGAGCGTCTCGCCGGCCTTCTCGACGAGATTGCGGTGGAAGAAGGATTGCAGCCGACACACATTGAAGGCGTTCATATCTTCAAGGGTTCGAAGTCGGTGCCGCGTGCCCCGATGGTCTACCGCCCGCACATCATCGTCGTAGGGCAAGGCCGGAAGCATGCCTACCTCGGGGGCGAGGTCTACACCTATGACCCCGCCAACTACCTCGTGCTCGCGGTGCCGCTGCCCGCCGAATGCGACGCCGAGACGGAGGACGGAAAGCCCATCCTGATGGTCAACATCGACGTCGACGCGACGATGGTCGGCGAGATGCTCCTCGAAATCGACGGGACGTCGCCCCTCCCGGGCGAGACGCCGCGAGGCATCTCCTCGACGCCGATGAATCCGGGGCTGGCCGGGGCGGTCATCCGGCTCCTCGAATGCCTCAAGTGCCCGGTCGACAGCCGGCTACTCGGCCGCCAGATGGTGCGTGAGGTCGTCTATCGCGTGCTCCGCGGCGAGCAGGGCGGGGCACTCTACGCGATGGCGAGTCGCGACGACCATTTCACGCGAATCGCCCGCGTCTTGAGGCACATCCATTCGGACTACGCCAAGCCGCTCGGCACCGAGGAGATGGCGAAGATGGCGGGCATGAGCGTGTCGGTATTCCACCACCACTTCAAGCTCGTCACGGCCAGCTCGCCGCTCCAGTACCTCAAACGCATCCGGCTCGACCGGGCCAGGACGCTCATGACCCTCGACGGCTACAACGCGGGCACGGCAGCACACGCGGTCGGCTACGAGAGTGCCTCGCAGTTCGGCCGGGAGTTCAAGCGACTCTTCGGTACGACGCCCGCCGAGGACGCCGAACAGATGCGAGCCCGGCTCGTGGGCGGTTGAGAGGTTCGTCCGAGGCTTGGGTGACCCCTCCTACCTGCCCCGAGTTTGTGCAGGATAACCCTTCATCCAGCATGACCGGCCTCCGGGCCTGGCTCACGGTCTCTCCGAGGACGAACCGCCTGGATGCGACCGGAGCTGCCGGTAGTCTGGCCTTGATCCGACACCGGCGGACCGAGGTGACCGGGCGTGATCAGGCCGCAACGGCCGGATGGGCCGTGGGGTGGACGAGCCTTGCGGAGACGGCCCCGCCACCGGTCGGGGATCGGACGGCGCAGGTTTCTCCGGCGTCGACGACGACCCGATCCCCCGGGCCGACCTCGACCCAGACGTCCCCCGAGAGCGCCGAGCCGAAGCCCTCGACGATCAGCAGGACCGCCGGCCCCGGCTTCGGGCCCGAGCAGGAGCCGGGCTCCACCCGGATCGACTCGGCGTCATTTTCCCCGATTCCACCCGCGTTCGTATCGGGAGTCATCGACGGGCCTCCGTCCCCGGGACTGGCTGGATCCTGGCGGGCCCGGGCCGGATCGGGTCGGCTCGACCCGGCCCCGGCGGCGTGCCCCTCCGCCCTCGACATCGACCCGCGCCCCCGCCCGACTTGAGCCTCGCCGCCCCGGCCCTCGCTGCTCCCCGGTCCCGACGCCCGCCCCGACGCCCCCGGCCCGTCCTCCCGCCCCGTGGTTCGTCATCCGGGATCCGGGCTCGCCCGGCGGCCGGCCCGGCTCACGTCCGCCCCCGGCCCTCCCCCGGGGATCGGTCCGATCGCACGGCCCAGGCGACCGTGAGGCCGAGGCCGAGGATCGTCAGCGGCAGGACGAAGGCGACCATCACCAGGCTGAATTCCTCGATCAGCTCGTGCTGCTCCGACCTCAGGTAGAGGAACCCCGTGTAGATGCCGTAGTAGGCCAGGAACAGCACCCCCTCCCAGCGGGCGATCCGCGCTCCGGTGAAGACGACGGGCAGGCAGGCGACGGCCACGGCGATCATCACCGGGATGTCGAACCGGAGCGCCTGGCTCGACACCGGCACCCCCCCCGGCGTGATCAGCCCGGCCAGGCCGAGCACGGCCAGGATGTTGAAGATGTTGCTCCCCACCGCGTTGCCCAGGGCGATGTCCCGCTCCCCCCGGAGCCCGGCGATGATCGACGTGGCCGCCTCGGGCAGCGAGGTGCCCACGGCCACCACCGTCAGGCCGATCACCAGCTCGCTGACCCCCATCGCCAGCGCGAACGTCCGGGCCGCCTGCACCAACTGGTCGGCCCCGACGACCAGGATCGCCAGCCCGACCCCGATCAGGACGAACTGCAACAGCACCTGCCCCGGCCCCGCCGCCGGCGTCGCGGGCACCCCCTCGGCCGCGAGCACCTCGGCCTGCTCGGCCCGCTCCCGGGCCATCGCCCGACGCCCCTGGACGATCGACGCCACGGTGTAGACGACGATCCCCGAGAAGAGGATCGCCCCGTCCGTCCGGCTGAGGGAGCCGTCCCAGCCCAGGCCCAGCACCAGGGCCGAGGCGGCGATCATCACCGGCACGTCCCACCCCACCAGCCTCCGGCGCACCACCAGCGGCGTGAGCATCGCCGAGGCGCCGAGCACCAGCAGGATGTTGGCGATATTGCTCCCCACCACGTTGCCGACGCCGAGGTCCGCGCCCCCCGGGGACTCGGAGAGGGCCGCCCGGAGCGTGACCGCCAGCTCCGGGGCCCCGGTGCCGAAGGCCACCACCGTCAGGCCGATCACCAGCGGCGGCACGCCCACCGTCGCCGCCAGCCTCGCCGCCCCCTGCACCAGCAGCCTGGCCCCCAGGATCAACGCGACCACCCCCAGCACGAACCGAACGACGGTCTCGAGGTCGACCACGGCGCCCCTCCCCTGCTGATGATTCGAACCCCGACCACGGCGGCCGAGGATTTATGCGTACCTGGAGATTTCCGATTCCCGAAGGGCGTCGGCCGGTGCCCGACGCTCGGACCGGGACATGCCGTCGGATCGCGGGCCGATCCGGGGCGGACGCCCGGCTCGTCGTCCTTCGACCGTCCGGCATTCGCGTCTCGTCCTCGAATCTCGACCTTCCGGCGATCGACCTCCGCCGCGACCCGGGGGATTCCCGACCGCCCCGATCCCCTCATCCGACCGGGGGCCAGAGCGCGTATCCCGGGACGGCGACGGGCAAACGGTAGACCGTCTTCCCCGACGTGACGTAGAGCGTCCGACGCCCCGGCCCGCCGAAGGCGAGGTTCGTGACCACGTCCTCGGGGATCGGGATCCGGCCGACGGGGGATCCGTCGGGCTCGAACACGTAGACGCCCGCCGGGACCGAGGCGTCTTCCCCAGCGTGCCTCGGCCGGGCGATCCCGGCGGCGACCCAGAGGCGGCCCCGCTCGTCCAGCCGCATCCCGTCCCCTCCCCGTCCCCGGCCGAAATCGACCACCAGGCGGCGGCCCGACGGTGTGCCGTCGTCGTCCAGGTCGAACGCCCAGAGCTTACGATTGCCCCCCGGCCTGCCGTGGGAGTCGATGATGTACAACGTCCGGCCGTCCGGGGTGATCGCCAGCCCGTTGGGCCGCTCGACCTCCAACTGCGAGAGGACTCGGGCCACCGTGCCGTCGGGGTCGACCCGGTAGACGGCCTCGGCGTCCTGCTCCAGGATCTCCCGGTGCTCGCCGTAATAGGGGTCGGTGAACCAGATCCGGCCGATCGGGTCGACCACCACGTCGTTCGGGCTGTTGTACCGCCTGCCCTCGAACCGATCGGTCACGACCTCGACCGCGCCGGTCGTTCGATCCGATCGGACCACCCGGCGGCCGCCGTCGAGCCCCTGCTCGGTCCCCTCGCAGGTGACCAGCCTCCCCCGGGCGTCGAAGGTGTTGCCGTTGGCCCGGCCGCTCGGCTCCCGGAAGGTGGCGACCTCGCCGGCCGCCGACCTCCTCAGGATCCGGTTGCCGGCGATGTCGCTGACGTAGAGCGCCCCCTCGTCGTCGACCGCCGGGCCTTCCAGGAAGCAGACGGCCGAGGCGACCGTCAAGCTCGACTCGGGCGCCAGCAGCGTCGAGGGTGCCCCCAGCGCGGCGAAGTCGATCCGGGCCCCCCCCATCGCGTCCTCCGTCGCCCGGATCGGCGGTCGATCGGCTCGATTCGGCTCTCGACCGCCCCCGCCGGGCGGCCTCGGGGCCGGATTCTCGCATGATGGCGGCGCCGTCGCCAGCGCCGAGGCCCTGCCCCGGCGTCACCCCGCCAGCGGGTGCCCCCGGTCCTCCAGCGGCAGGGCCACCGGCCCCCCCGATCGCTGCGAGGCGTACGTCGCCAGGATCATCTCGATCGAGGCCCGGCCGTCCTCCCCGGAGACGATCGGCGCCCGGTCCTCCTCCACGGCCGAGATCAGGTCGGCCAGGATCCTCCGGTTCCCGTCCAGCAGGCCCCCCGCCGGCAACGGTTCCGACTGGCCGACCCCCGCGCTGGTGATCCGCTCCCAGCCCTCGCCCCCCGGCGCGTCGAGCCACCGGGGATCGTGCAGCAGGTAGGCCTCGGGCATCCAGCCGGTCCCCATCACGATGACGCCGCGCTCGCCGAAGATCCGCAGGTCGAACCGCCCCCCCGGCTCGGAGGGCCGAGTCGTGGCGAAGTGGGCCACCGCCGGGGAATCCTCGAACCCGTACATGGCGTCCACCCGGTCGCCGGCCAGGGGCCCGATCCCCTCGGCCCCGTCCCGGACGCTCCCCCGGCCGATCGGCTCCCCGCCCTCCGTGACCCGGGCGAAGCACCAGGAGGCGTCCCCCAGCACGGCCCGGGAGAGGTCCATGATGTGGGAGCCCAGCACCATCAGGTCCTCCCCCCCGCCCCGGCGGTCCTCCTTGCCCCGGCCCCGCAGCTCCAGCACCGGGCCGATCGCATCCTCGGAGAGGAGCGTCTTCACCCGGTCGAAGATCGGGCTGACCCGGGTCTGGAAGGCGATGGCGAGCTTGGCGTGGGCGGCGTGGCAGGAGTCGAGCATCGCGTCGCAGTCGGCCGGCGAGGGGGCCATCGGCTTCTCCAGGAAGATGCCCCGGACGCACGCCCCGGCGCAGGCGACCACCATCTCCCGATGGCAGTCGAGCCACCTCGGCGCCACGGCCACGAACTCGGGTTTCTCCTTCGCCAGCATTTCTCGGAAGTCGGCATACGTCGACCCGACGTCGACCCCCAGCCGATCCGCCGCGGCGAGCCGCCCCGCCTCGTCCTCGTCGGCCAGGGCGACGAGCGAGAGCCTCGGGTCCTCGGCGATCGCCCGGTCGAGGTCGTGCCCGTAGTCTCCCCGGCCGGTCCGGCCGATCACGGCGGCGCGATAAGGGGGCTGGAACATGCGGATTGCTCCGATGCGGGTCCCGAGGGGGGGCGTCGACGACGCCCCAGCATGGCCCGCGCCCCCCGCCGACGCAAGCCGCTCGCCCCCCGCCGCTTCGGGAGCGGACCGGCCCTGCTGCCCCGCTTGATGCCCCGCCGCCGCCGCCGTAGACTGGGTCTCGCACGCACTCGATCGGGGTCGATCGCGCAACCATCCGGGAATCGTTCGGGGCCGTCCGATGCAGACGCTGCTGATCGCGCTGGGCGCCGGCGTGGCCTTCCTCGTGGCCTATTTCACCTACGGCCGGTGGCTCGGGAAGACCATCTTCCGCCTCTCCGCCGACTACGTCTGCCCCTCCCACCGCCTCCGGGACGACGAGGACTACGTCCCCACCCCCCGGTCGATCGTCTTCGGCCACCACTTCACCTCCATCGCCGGCACCGGGCCGATCGTCGGCCCGGCCATCGCCGTGATGTGGGGCTGGGTGCCGGCCCTGCTCTGGGTCGTCTTCGGCTCGATCTTCATCGGCGCCGTCCACGACTTCGGCGCCCTGGTGGTCTCCCTCCGCAACAACGGCCAGACTGTCGGCGACATCGCCGGCCGGCTCATCAACCGACGCGCCCGGATTTTGTTCCTGCTGATCCTGTTCATGGCCCTGACGATCGTGCTGGCGATCTTCGGCCTGGTCATCGCCGCCGTCTTCCGCCAGTACCCGGCCTCCATCTTCCCCTGCCTGGTGCAGATCCCGATCGCCGTCGCCATCGGCCTGTGGCTGCACCGCAAGGGGGCGTCCATCGCGGTCCCCTCGATCATCGCCCTGGCCTTGATGTACCTCACCGTCGTCTTCGGCGACGAGAACACCCCGGTCGCCCAGCTCTCGATCCTGCCCGGCTGGGTCGCCTCGGGCATCGAGGTGGTCGAGGCCACCCTGCACCACTGGAACGCGGCCATGGCCGCCTGGCCGATCATCGCCTGGGTGGCGATCCTGCTCCTCTACTCGTATGTCGCCTCGGTCATCCCCGTCTGGATCCTGCTCCAGCCCCGGGACTACATCAACTCGCTCCAGCTCATCAGCGCCCTCGGGTTGATCGTCGTCGGCCTCGCCGTCGCCGCCGTCGCGGGAGGGGCCCCGGTCGACGGCGAACTCGGGCGCCCCGAGCTGACGATCGCCGCCCCGGCCGTCGACCTCAGCCCCGCCGACGCCCCTTTGATCTTCCCCTTCCTGTTCGTGACGATCGCCTGCGGGGCCATCAGCGGCTTCCACTGCCTGGTCAGCTCCGGGACCTCCAGCAAGCAACTCGACCGCGAGCCCGACGCCCGGTTCGTCGGCTACGGCGGCATGCTCACCGAGGGGTTCCTCGCCACGCTCGTCATCCTCGCCTGCGTCGCCGGGCTCGGCCTGGGGATCACCGGCGAGGACGGCTCCCGCCTGCTCGGGCCCGCCGCCTTCGCCGAACGCTACGGCTCCTGGAACACCTCCGGGGGCCTCGCCTCCACTGTCGGCGCCTTCGTCGACGGCTCGGCCAACTTCCTCAGGGCCATGGGCCTCCCCGATGGCGTCTCCGTCGCGCTGATGGGCGTCCTCGTCGCCTCCTTCGCCGGCACCACCCTCGACACCGCCTGCCGCCTCCAGCGCTACGTCGTCCAGGAACTCGCCACCGCGTTGATGGGGGCGCGTCGCACGGCGTCCGCGACCGGATCCGAATCCGAATCCGAATCCCCGGACGCCCCCCTGTTCCGACGCCAACCGGTCCCCCTCTCGGCCAACCCGCTCTCCTGGCTGGCGAACAAGCACGGCGCCACCATCTTCGCCGTCGTCATCGCCGGGGCCCTGGCCGCCTTCCCCAAGGCCGGGGAGGGCTGGACCTGGGCCAACGCCGGCCAGGGCGGGCTCATCCTCTGGCCCCTCTTCGGCGCCACGAATCAGCTCCTCGGCGGGCTCTCGTTCCTGGTGATCGCCTTCTACCTCCGCCGCCGGGGGATCCCCAACTGGTTCCTGATCGCCCCGCTGGTCTTCATGCTCATCCTGCCCGCCTGGGCGATGCTCTGGCAGATCTTCATCGACGCCCCCGGCGCCGGCGGCAGCTGGCTGGCCGACCGCCAGTGGGTCCTGCTGGGCATCGGCCTGGCGACGATCGTCCTGGAGGCCTGGCTCGTGGTCGAGGCCGCCCTGCTCTGGCCCCGGGTCCGCGGCGTCCTCGAACAGCTCGTTGCCCCCGAGCCCGCCTCCCTCTCCCGACGGATCGAGCCCGAACCCGCCGCCGTCGGCCCCTGAGCCCGACCGCCTCAGGCGGGAAGTGACGCGACCGCCTCCGACCCTCGCCCCCGTCCTCGGGGGAGAGGGTGGGCGCAGCCCGGGTGAGGGGGGCTCCGACGACGCGCCGGGCCGTGAGATTCCTCGACGACCCCTCACCCCAACCCTCTCCCCGCTTGCGGGGAGAGGGGGCAAAACTCCGACCCTCGCCCCCGTCCTCGGGGAGCGGGTGGCCGGGGGCCGGGTGCGGGGGGCCGGGCCGATCCCGAATGCCGGGCCTTGCCGCAGCCGTCCCCACTCCGACACAATTAGGGATGGGGGCGACGCCCGGCCCGGCGGCTCCGGCACCTCGCCCCATCCATCCCCCGGAGCCTCCCCGATGAAGGTGGTCAGCCGATCGGCCATCGCCCGGATCATGATCCTGGTGCTGCTGGTCGCCCTGAACTTCGGGGCGTATCGGACCCGGGGGGCGGCCATCGACCCGACGAGCTACGCCCTGCTGCTGGGCGTGTTGCCGATGGTGCAGGTGCTGGGGGTCGGCTACCTCGTCGGCCGGGGCTCCCCCGGTTCTCGCCTCTTCCTCCGGGGCTTCCTGGCCGGGGGGCTGGCGGCGATGGCCCTCTACGTGGCCCTCGCGGCGGTCGCGGGGGGCACGCTGATCGTGCCGTTGATCCAGTCGGCCTTCACGGAGCTGCTCGTCCTGTCCCCGGCCCCGCTCGCCGGCTGGGCGTTCCCCTTCGCCTTCGACGCGTTCGCGTCCCTGGTCGTCCTGCTGCCCCAGCTCGTCCCCGCCCTGCTCGGCGGCTACTGGACCCTGCTCGTCGGCCTGCCCGACCTCGATTGGGAATTCGAGCCCTCGTCCCGGATTTTGTGACTGCCGGGGCCCGTTTCCTCGATGATTTCGGTATCCGGCCCCGTCCGACGCCCGGCGACGCCGCCGAGCCCCAGACCAGATCCGCCCCCGAGCCGACCGGGGCCGCTCCGACGACCCGCACCACCTGAGGCCATCCCATGAGCGCCGACGACGTCGCCCACCAGCCCGGCCCCGGCCCCTCGCACACCAACGCCCGGGACCGCTCCCCCTCCAGCCGCCTGCGGAGCCGGCACAACGCCCGGCTCCACGGCCTGACCGCCGCGCTGCCCGACTCCGAGGCCGAGGCCGCCGCCATGCAGGGCTTCGCCGACCGCTGGGCCGACGAACTCCGACCCGAGGTCGAGGCCGAGGGGGCCCTCATCCGCGCCTCCGCCGCCGCCTTCGCCCGCCTCGAACGCTGCCGGGTCGCCGAGGACGCCGCCCTCGAGGAGGCCTCCCGCGACGCCGTCCGCCGCTGGGCCCGCCGCAAGCAGCACGCCGCCCGCCGCAAGGCCCAGGACCTGCGGGCCGACCCGGTCAACGTCGCGGCCGACCTGCAGTCCTGCTCCTTCGGCTGTGAGTGGCTCCAACGCCACTGGTCCCGCCTGGACGCCCGGCTGGCCCAGGGCCTGGGCTGGCACCCCCGCGACCAGGACCTGGCCATGACCCTGCGCGGCTATTCCCCCGACGCCCCCGGCCTCGACGGCGACCCGGCCGCCCTCGCCTTCTACCACCTGATGCTCGCCGCCTGCGGCCTGCCCACCCTCGGCCGCACGGTCGACCGCCTGCCCACCGACCCCGTCGCCGCCCGGTCGGCGTTGCGGGGCCTGATCGCCCGGGAGTTCGACCGCCTGGAGGCGCTGCGGGAGCGGCTCTGGCACGAGCAGGACGGCCCGGAGGGGGAGGCCGCGGCCCGGACCGGCCGGGTGGACACGAGCAAGGAGGGGCAGCTCCGCCAGCGCTACCGCCGGGAGGCGTTCTCGGAGATGGTCCGGGGGCTGGACCAGGTGATGCGGATCCGGGTCGAGCGGAGCAAGGACGACGACCGCCAGTGGCGTCGGGCCCACTCCCCCCGCCGGCGGTCCGAGCCCCAGCCGACCCCGCCGGCCCCGGCCCGGGGCCCCGAGCCCCCTCGTTCCGCCCCCGAGTCCCCCGCGCCTCCCCCCGCCGCCGCTCACCGAAACGAGCCGACCCGGACGGCCGTCGGGCCGACGCTCGATCGCCGCAAGCCGAACGACGATCACGCCCTGCGGAACGAGCCCCCGACGCCGACCCCGGCCGCACCGGAGCGCACCGGGCCGGATTTCGAGCCTTCCCGAACCCCCTCCGAATCCCCTCGGACCCTGGCCGGGTTGGCCGGGGCCCGCGCAGCGGCCCCCGGTGGCGATCGCCTCCCGACCGGGGGCTCGCTCCGCTCGACCCCGGTCACCCCGAAAGGCAGTCTTCCGGGTCATTCGGCATGACGAGTTGGAAGATCGGCCGCGGTTCGGGGTGGAGGCGGTGGCGAGCCGACGGGCCCACCCGACGGGGAAGCGCCTTCACCGTGATCCCCACGCCTTGCGCGTCGACGAAGCCCCCCTCACCCGGCCTCCGGCCACCCGCTCCCCCGAGGACGGGGGCGAGGGGCGGAATCCCTCCCCCTCTCCCCCGGGTGCCGCCCGCGGTCCGGGGTGGTCGGGGTCGAGCGGAGCGAGCCCCCCGCCATCCCAACGGTCCGTCAGTCGGGGAATCCGGTAGAATGTCGCCCGATCACCCCTTGTCCCCTCCCCGTTCGGCCGGGACGGGCGTCCCCGAGACGCCCGGATGGCCCGGCATGCGCACCCCGTCGGCGAGGGGAGGGGCGGCCTCAAGGGCCGACCGGCGACTGGACCCGGATCGAGACCGGACCGGGGCGGTCGGCCCGGACCAGCAGCAGGCCCCGGGCGGGGTCCCGGAGCGGGGAGACAACGGCGCCGGGGACGGCGGCCCTCGCCTCGACGGTCGATCCCGGCGGGAAGAGCGAGGGCGGCAGGGAGATCTCCGTCTCCCCCAGCCCCGGGAGGTGGTGCCAGTCGAACTCCAGGACGTGGGGATCCCCCGACTCGTCCCCCCGGCGGAAGGAGAACCGGACGGGCATTCCGGCGGTGGCCCGGGGGTAGGGCCGGGGGCGGAAGTTGGGGCGAGGGCGGCCGTCGGGCAGGAGGATGCTGAAGTCCTCGCCGTTCCAGCGGTCCTTGAGCGTCGGCGACCAGTCCGGCGTCAGGTTCCACTGGGCCCCGGAGGCGAGCGCGGCGTCGAGCCGGTCGTACACCTCGTCCACGTAGGCCCCGACGCCGACGACCCGGGCGTCCATGCCGAACTCCCCCACGAACAGCGGGGCGTCCCAGCGGGCCGAGGTCGCGGTCATGTGCCGGAAGGCGTTGTCCATGGTGGCGGTCAGGCCGTGCCACCGCTTCAGCACGATGGTCGTCGGGTTGTAGTAGTGCGGCGCGTAGGCCATCGGGCCGTCGTCGGGGCGGGGCAGCCTCGTCTGCAGCCCCGTGTTCGTGGTGATGTGCCCCTCCAGGAACAGGATGGCCGAGGGGTGCCGGGCCCGGATGACGGCGGCGGCGTCCCGGTAGAGCGGGGCCAGCTCCCTGCGCTCGTGCCCCCAGGGCTCGTTGATCGGGTCGTAGCCGATCACGCCCGGCTCCCCCGAGAAGGCGGCGGCCACCCGGGAGAGCATGAGCAGGTATCGGGTGCGGACGCCGTGGGCGTCGTCGAAGAAGTCGGCGAACGACTTGTGCGTGGTCGGGTCCGAGAACATCTTCAACGGCCAGGCGGCGCAGTCCGGGCTGTTGTCGGGGACCGACGGCGTCCCCCGGGGGGAGACGGCCCAGGCGGGGAAGCCGTCGCCGCTGCCCCGGGAGGCGAACCGGGAGAAGCCGTCCTGGTGGACGTCGACGACCGTGGAGATCCCCCGGCGGGCCGCCTCGGCCGCGACGGCCAGCTCGGCCTCCAGGTACGACTCGTCGTAGACGCCGGGGCTCGGCTCGTACGCCTCCCAGACGAACAGCAGGCGGATGACGTTGAAGCCCATCGCCGCGACCCGGTCGAGGTCCTCGGGGCTGATCGCCGGGTGGAAGGGCGGGACCTTGGAGTCCCCCGACAGGTTCACCCCCCGGAGCAGGACCACCCGGCCCGCCGGGTCGACGAAGTGCCGCCCCGAGACCCGCAGGGCCGCCGGGGCCGATTGGGGAGAGGGCCGGACCGGGTCCGCCCCGGGCTGGGCCGCGGCCCGGCCCGACGGCCCGATCGCCGTCCCCACGAGCCCCAGGGCCAGGACCCAGGTCCAGGCCCATCCGGCCCGGGAGTCCCGCCGCCCCCGGGCCGGGCGTCCGTCCCCGACCTCGTCCCTCGATGCCGAGGATGCCATTCCCTGACCTCCGTGTCGTGGTCCGCCACGGCGGACATCCTCCGAGCCCGGGCCCTCCCGGCCCGGCCTCCCGCCGCGATCCCGCCTGGCATCCCCTCCGATGCGGGAACGCCCCCGATCCGTGCCATCGGGGTGGAGCAACTCCGGAACCCTTCGGGGGCGGGGGGCGGAATCCGATCCGTGAGGCGGGCCCGCGCCGCGAGACTCGCCACGGACCAGGGGGGCGGCCCGGGGCTGGGTCCCTCGGCGAGGACCCACCCTACGATGAAGACCCCGCCTCTCGCCATCCCTCCTCCGCCATCCGGCCCCGGCCCGACCGCCTTCGTCCCAGGGACGATCGAAATCGGGCCACCCGGCCCGACCTCGGGTCGCCATCGAAGATCGGCCTCCCGTGCGGCCCGGCCCTCCCCGATCGGGGCCGAATCGCCGGCCGGGGCGTCGGACGGGGCGGACCTGACGGACGATCGGGTCGGACGCGATCTGACGCCTGGGGAGGATATAGTGGTATTTTGATCAGGTTGCAATCAACAAACGACCAGTGTATCAGTTTGCATCGTAGTCGACGGATGGTACGCTTCCATCCGGTGGAGCCGGGCCGGGTTGGCTTCAGTCGGGGCCGCCCCGGATCCGATGCAGGGAGGAATGGCGCCCCGCGCCGACCGAGTCGAATCGACCCGCACCCACACCCGGACCCACCGTCAAGAAGGGGGAGCGACCCCAATGGCCAGCGGCACCGAGACCACCCTGATCCGGCTCGGCGAATTCCAGGACGGCCAGGAGGCCGAGTGCTTCGCCGTGCTCGCGACCCGCGAGAAGGGTACGACGAAGAAGAACGAGCCGTTCGTGAAGTGCTATTTCCGGGACCGGCACCTGACGGTCGAGGCCCCCCTCTGGGCCGACAGCCGGTTCCTCAGGCAGGCCGACGGCTGGACCGAGGGGCTGGCCTACCGGCTCCGGGCCCGGGGCCGGTTCAACGCCCGGTACGGCCTGCAACTGGAGCTGATCGACCTCCGCCCCGCCGGCGGCCCCGACGACGAGGCCGACGGCTTCGACATCGGCACGCTCGTCGAGCGGTCGAAGTACCCCCAGGGGGACCGCCTGGGGAAGATCCTGGAATTCGTCGGCCGCTACATCGAGGACGAGAAGCTCTCGGAGCTGGTCCGGCGGATCCTGGAGGCGCACGCCCCGGCCCTGGAGCTGATGCCGGCCGCCTCCCACATGCACCACAACGTCACCGGGGGGTTGGTCGAGCACCTCTGGAGCGTCACCCGGGTCAGCATCCTGCTGGCCGAGCATTACGGCCGCTATTACGAGGAGCTGAACCCGCCGCTGAACCGGGACGTGATCGTCGCCGCCGCGATCCTGCACGACATCGGCAAGCTCCGGGAGCTGGAGTACCACCCGATCGAGGCGAAGTACACCACCGAGGGGAACCTGATCGGCCACATCCTCATGGGCCGGGACCTCGTCCGCGACACCGCCCGGGAGATCGGCGACTTCCCGGTCGAGACGCTCCTGCTGCTGGAGCACGCCATCCTCGCCCACCACGGCAAGACCGAGTTCGGCTCCCCCAAGCCCCCGGCCACGCTGGAGGCGATGATCCTGCACTACGCCGACGAGCTGGACGCCAAGTTCAACGCCGTCGCCAAGGTGCTCCGCACCGCCGACGGCGAGGAGCCGTTCACCTCCAAGATCTGGGCCGTCGAGAACCGGAGGTTCTACCGGGGCACCCCCCTGCCGCTGCCCGACCAGGACCAGCCGCCGTTCTGACGACGAGGGCCGCGCTGGCCCGGGTTGGGGAGGGGTATTACAATCGGGGGCGGACATCGAGGGGCGACCATCGGGGCCGGGCGACGGACCCGGGATCGCCCCCCCACCCCGCCCCGCTGGTCGCACCAAAGGATCACGACATGACGACCCGACTGACCGCCCCCCTGGCCGCCTCGGCCCTGGCCTGGGCCCTGTTCACCGGCTGCTCCTCGCCCGACGCCGAGGTCGAGCCCGTCGAGACGACCGGGGCCGGCCCCGAGATGCCCGGCGACGTCTTCGCCGCGGAGGACGCCGCCCTCGCCCAGGTCGAGCTGGACGACGAGCAACGCGAGCTGATCAACCAGCTCCCCCCCGAGGACGCCGAGCTCGCCCTGGCCCAGACGGTCTGCCCCGTCTCCGAGGAACCGCTCGGCTCGATGGGCGTGCCGATCAAGGTGGATGCCGACGGCACCCCCGTCTTCGTCTGCTGCGCCGGCTGCAAGGGGGAGGTGGAGGCCGACCCCGCGGCGTTCCTCGCCAAGTTGCCCCAGGGCGAGCCCGCCGCCGCCGAGGCCCCGGCCCCCGAGGGTGAGGGTTCCTGAGTCGAGTCGAGTCGCGTCGGCCGGGCCATGGCCGAGGCCGGGAACGAGATCGGGCCGCCGCCGATGGGGGTCGGCGGCGGCCCGATTGGGCCCGATGCGATCGGGCCGATTCGCCCGGGGTTCCGGCCCGGCTCAGATGTCGAAGTAGAGGTAGAACTCGTAGGGGACGGGCCGGAGGTTGACCTGCTGCAACTCGCGCTCGCGCTTGTAGTGGATCCAGGTCTCGATGACGTCGGGGGTGAAGACGTCCCCCCTGAGGAGGAACTCGTGGTCCTTCTCCAGGGCGTCGAGCACCTCGGCGAGGCTCCCGGGGGTGCTCCTGATCTTCACGGCCTCCTCGGGCTCCAGGTCGTAGAGGTCCCGGTCCATCGGCTCGCCCGGGTCGATCTTGTTCTGGATGCCGTCGAGCCCGGCCATCATCAGGGCGGGGAAGGCGAGGTAGGGGTTGCAGGAGGGGTCGGGGCAGCGGAACTCGATCCGCTTGCCCTTGGCGCTCTTGCTGTAGAGGGGGATGCGGATGGCGGCCGAGCGGTTCCGCTGGCTGTAGACCAGGTTCACTGGGGCCTCGTAGCCGGGGACCAGGCGGCGGTAGGAGTTGGTGGTGGGGTTGGTCAGGGCCAGGAGCGCCGGGGCGTGCTTGAGGAGGCCGCCGATGTAGTAGCGGGCGGTGTCGGAGAGGCCGGCGTACTTGGTCTCGTCGAAGAACAGGTTGGTCCCGTCCTTCCAGAGGCTCTGGTGGGTGTGCATGCCCGAGCCGTTGTCGCCGAAGATCGGCTTGGGCATGAACGTCGCGGTCTTGCCGTGGCGGCGGGCGACGTTCTTGATGACGTACTTGTAGTAGAGGACCTTGTCGGCCATCGCGCGGAGGGTGTCGAAGCGCATGCCGATCTCGCCCTGCCCCGAGGTGCCGACCTCGTGGTGGTGCAGGTCGATCGGGATGTCGAGCTTCTCCATCTCGATGATCATCTCGCTGCGGATGTCCTGCAGCGAGTCGGCCGGCGGGACGGGGAAGTACCCCTCCTTGTGGCGGATCTTGTAGCCGAGGTTCGGGCCCTCGTCCCGGGCCGAGTTCCAGATCGCCTCCTTGGAGTCGACCTTGTAGAAGCCGGTGCTGGCGGTCTGCTCATACCGGACATCGTCGAAGATGAAGAACTCGGCCTCGGGCCCCCAGTAGGAGGTGTCGGCGATGCCGGTCGACTTGAGATATTCCTCGGCCTTGGTGGCGATGTACCTCGGGTCCCGGCTGTAGGACTCCAGCGTCACCGGGTCGTAGACGTTGCAGATCAGGGTGAGCGTCGGCACGGCCATGAAGGGGTCGATCTTGGCCGTGTCGGGGTCCGGCTTCAGCAGCATGTCGCTTTCTTGGATCTGCTGATAGCCGCGGACGCTCGAGCCGTCGAATCCCAGCCCGTCCTCGAACAGGTCGGCTTCCAGGTTGCGCACCGGGATCGAGAAGTGCTGCCAGACACCGGGGAGGTCGATGAACCGCAGGTCGACGATCTGGACTCCGGCGTCCTTGGCCATCTTCTGAACGTCGGCGGGGGTCATAGCCATTGCTGAGACGGGCTCCGTGCTAGCGGGGGAGAGGGGGGATGGGTCGGTCGGTCGGCGGGCGGCGTTCTCCCGCACGGTCGTCGGCGCGCGGCGCGAGACCGTGCCCATGGTCCTGGCTTGGGAAGGAGAAATACCCGTTCGGCGCCGCCGACGCAAGGGGCCAGTCCGCCAATCCTCCCCTCCCCCGGGCCGCCCCCGGCCCGGGCGGCCGCCGCCGGGGGCTCACGTCGGGTCCCGTCCGGATCCGATGATCTGTCTCACGGGGTTTGGCGTCGCGCCCGCGGAGGTGCGGGGGCGGTCGCCTTGCCCGGACGCCGCGGGGGCCGCCGAAGGATGAGGCGCCCCCGATCGGCCCGGCCCCGTCCCGGTACCTCTCCCGCCGGTGTCCCCCCGACCAGGATATCCCTCGCACTGGACAGGAGGTCCACCGCAGTGCTCAAGACGACGCGATCTCGACCGTGGCGGCCGGGATGGGCGATGGCGGCCGCGCTGGCCGGGCTCGGGGTCGCCGGGAGGGTCGACGCCCAGGTCGGCCCCGACGGCCTCCCCCCGCTACCCCCCTCCGCCGCCCCCTCCCCGGTCGCCCCCCTGCCGATGGCCGAGGCCCCCGCCCCGGCCGTCGACCCCGTCCAGCCCTATGCACTGCCCGCCGCCGAGAACGTCCTGGCCGGCGAGCAGCCCACGCTCGAGGCCGCCGCGGGCGAGGCCGCCGCCGAGGGCGAGCCCCGCCGCTACATCATGGAACTCTTCGGGGCTGAGGACAGCAAGTTCCAGATCTACGGCTGGATTCAGAACAGCTTCACCGCCAACCCCGCCTTCCCCTCCGACGGCATCAACTTCGGCGTCACCCCGAACTACAAGTCCAACGACTGGATGGGCAACCAGTATTACACCGTCTTCGAACGCCCGCTCGACCACGACGGCGAGGTCAACTTCGGCGGCCGGCTGGACTTCCTCTTCGGGCACGACCACTCGTTCAACAAGATGCGGGGCGTCTTCGACGGCGCCTTCGGCGCCACCCAGTTCGCCGGCATCGACCTGGCCCAGTTCTACGCCGAGATGCACCTGCCCGTGCTGACGGAGGGCGGCCTCGACCTCAAGTTCGGCCGCTGGTACACGCTGCACGGCTATGAGGTGGTGCCGGCGATCGGCCGCCCCTTGCTGTCGGTCCCCTACATGTTCACCTTCGGCCAGCCGTTCACCCACTGGGGGCTGATGACGACCTGGAACGTGAGCGACAACCTGGTCGTCTACAACGGCATCCCCCAGGGCTGGGACCGCTTCCAGAACGAGAATGCCCCGTGGGGCTACATGGGAGGCTTCAGCTACACCGGGATGGAGGACAAGCTCAACCTCACCTTCGTCTTCAGCAGCAACGCCAACGTCTATCCGAGGTTCTTCAACGTCGCGATCGGCGACACCCCGACCCTCGGGTCGAATGCCGATTACACCGACGACTCGACCAACCTCTGGACCACGGTCCTCTCCTACCAGTGGACCGACCGGCTGACCCAGGTGATGGAGACCGACCAGGGGATCGAGTATGGCGTCCCCTTCGACGCCTCGCCCGACGACGACGTCGCCTTCGTCCGCCGGGGGAATGGCACCTGGTACAGCTTCGGCAACTGGTTCCTCTATGAGCTGGGCGACAACCTCACCGGCGTCTGGCGGAGCGAAATCTTCTGGGACACCGACGGCGTCCGCACCGGGACCGCCGACCGCTACTACGAGCAGACCCTCGGCATGATCTACAAGCCCTGCCCCAACCTCTGGATCCGCCCCGAGACCCGGTGGGACTGGGCCCAGTACGGCTCACCCTACAACGGCGGCGTCTCGGGCAGCCAGTTCACCTACGGCCTGGACGTGATCCTGCTCTACTGAGCGGGCGAGCGGGGCCGATCGCTGCCGGACATCGAGGCCCGCGGCCACCCGGGGAATCCCGGACGGCCGCGGGCCTCGGTGCGCGCCATTGCGGCGGCGCTGCCCGATCGGCAGGCGAGCATGGCGGCCGTCCCGGCCACCCCGACGCCGGAAATCGGGACGCAACTCATGGTCGTGTCACGGATAGGGGCGATCGTCCCGGGTCGGCTCGGGGCGGATGGCACGGAATATTCTCTGCCGAGACGGCGATCTCGGGCGCGGGACGCACCGATGCGCTCTCAAAGCCGCGCCCGACTGTCCCCGATGACATCCATCTCGATCGATCGATCGCGCGAGCCCGGCCCCGGCCGGGCGTCGCCGACGCGAGGGGACGCGGCGGGGACGCCCGGACGGGGCCCCCGCCGAAGGTCGCCGACGATCGCCATCCCCCGAGGGAACTGACCGATGCAACGCCGCCGGAACCGGACCCTCTTGCTCGCGCTGGGCGCGACGACCGGCCTTTGGCTCGCCCTGGCCCCCCCCGCGATGGGCCAGGAGGAGGACCTGGCCTCCGTCGTGGCCGGCCAGAAGGTCGCGCTGGACACCCTCTGGGTCATGCTCGCCGCCTTCCTCGTGTTCTTCATGCAGGCCGGATTCGCCTACGTCGAGGGCGGGCTGACCCGGTCGAAGAACACGAATAACATCATGATGAAGAACCTGGGCGACTTCGCCCTGGCGACCCTGGGCTTCTGGTTCTTCGGCTTCGCCATCATGTTCGGCGACGGCAACGGCCTGTTCGGCCACTCCGGATGGCTGCTCCAGGGGGCCGACAACTCCCCGGCGATCGACGACTACGAGGGCGTGTATGGCTCGATCGCCTGGTCGGGCGTCCCCCTGGCGGCAAAGTTCATGTTCCAGCTGGTCTTCGCCGGCACGGCGGCCACGATCGTCTCCGGGGCGATGGCCGAGCGGACGAAGTTCCACTCCTACATGATCTACTCGTTCTTCATCAGCGCCTTCATCTATCCGGTCGTCGGCCACTGGATCTGGGGCGGCGGCTGGCTGGCGGGCCTCGGCATGTGGGACTTCGCCGGCTCGACGGTCGTGCACTCGACCGGAGCCTGGCTGGCCCTGATGGGGGCGATCTTCCTCGGCCCCCGGATCGGCAAGTACACCAAGGACGGCAAGGTCAACCCGATCCCCGGCCACTCGATCCCGATGGCGGCGCTGGGCGTCTTCATCCTCTGGCTCGGCTGGTTCGGCTTCAACCCCGGCTCGACGATGGCCGCCACGCCGGACATCGCCCACATCGCCATGACCACCAACCTGGCGGCCGTCACCGGGGCCATCGGCGCGATGGTGCTCTCCTGGGCCCTGTTCCGGAAGGCGGACATCAGCATGACCCTCAACGGCGTGCTCGCCGGCCTGGTGGCGGTCACCGCCCCCTGCGCCTTCATCGCGCCGTGGTCGGCCGCCCTGATCGGCCTGGTGGCGGGCCTGCTGGTGGTCGCGGCGATCCTCTTCTTCGACAAGGTCGGGGTCGACGACCCGGTCGGCGCCGTCTCCGTGCACGGCGTCTGCGGCGCCTTCGGCACCCTCGCCCTGGGCCTCTTCGCCGAGGACCGCTTCGCCCCCGACACCACCGGCGACGGCCTGCTCTTCGGCGGCGGGGCCGGGCTCCTGATCCACCAACTCATCGGCGTGGCGGCCGTCTTCGGCTTCTGCGTGGTGGTCGGCGGCATCCTCTTCGGCGCCCTCAAGCTGACGCTCGGCCTGAGGGTCTCGGCCGACGAGGAGGTCAACGGCCTGGACATCGGCGAGCACGGGATGGAGGCCTACCCCGACTTCGCCCCCACGGTCAAGGCGTCGGTCCCCTACGAGGACTACCCGATGGCCGCCCGCAAGGTCTCCCCGAAGTCCGAGCCCTCGGCCACCCGGCCGGTCGAGGTCGCCTCGGCCCGGTGACGCGACCGGTCGGCGACCCGGACCGGCGCCCCGAAGGGCCCCCCGACGCGACGAGGCGTTGGGAGGCCCTGGGGACCGGCCTCGTCCTTCCCGTCCCGTCCCGTCCCGTCCGTCGGCCTGATCCACCCGAAGTCGAGCGCCGATCCCCCCCGGGGTCGGCTTCACCACCCCGATTCAACCGACGCCCGCGGCCCTGCCCGGCCCGGGCCAGCACGACGAGGCTGGCCCGGGCCGCACCGGCCGTCGGCGATGGGAGCGGCCCCCGACCCCACCATGAAGCTGATCATCGCGATCATCCAGCCCACCAAGCTCGAGACGGTCAAGCTCGCCCTGTCGAAGGTCGAGGTCTATCGCCTCACCGTCATGGACGTGCAGGGCTTCGGCCGGCAGAAGGGATTCACCGAGGTCTACCGGGGCCACGAGTTCACCGTGAACCTGCTCCGCAAGATCGAGCTGCAGATCGCCGTGAACGACGAGTTCATCGAGCCGGCCATCACCGCCATCATCGACGCCGCCCGATCCGGGCCCGAGGGGGAAATCGGCGACGGCAAGATCTTCGTCCTCCCCCTGGACGACTGCATCCGCATCCGCACCGGCGAGCGCGGCCCCGACGCCATCTGACCGCCGGGGGGCCGGGCACCGGGGGCGAATGGCCGATGCCGGGCATCCGCCCCCGCTCCCCGGCCATTCCCCCTCGACCCGCCCCCGGTCACCCCGGGCCCGGGACCTTGTCGTCCGGGGATCGTGCGGGTGGGGGACGGGGTCCGCCGGCTCACGCCGCCGAGGGGGCCCCGGCCTCCCGGGCGTTCGCGATCCGGGCCGTCCGGCCTCAGGCCAGCGTCGCGAGCAGGCGGTCGACGGCCGCCCGCGTCTCCCGGAGCCGATCTTCGATCCGGCGGTGGAGCGTCCCCGGGCCGTCCATGCGGAGGCGACGGGCCAGCAGGGCGAAGTCCTCCGAGTCGGCGGGGGGGACGGTCAGGTCCTCGGCGTTGCCCCGGACCACCCGCAGCGCGCCGATCAGCGACCGGAAGAAGCGGCAGCCCTCTCGCAGGAGGTTCGCCGTCGGCGCGTCGAGCCGACCGGCGGCCTCCAGCGCGGCGATCGCGTCCAGCGTGCTGGTGGCCCTCAGGCCGGGATCGGCCCGGCCGTAGGTGATCTGCATCGCCTGCACGGTGTATTCGATGTCGACCAGGGCCCCCGGGCTCAGCTTGGCGTTGACGGTGCCCGGCCGGACGAGCTGGCGGACCTGCTGCGCTCGCATCTTCTTCAGGCCGTCGACGTCGAACGGCTCGGGGCCGAAGACGAAGCGGTCTCGCCGCCGCTCCAGCAACCGGCCGAGCGCCGGGTCTCCGGCCACGGCCCGCAGGCGGATCAGGGCCTGACGCTCGTAAGACCAGGCGGGGCCCCCGGCCTGATAGTACGACTCGAAGAGCGAGAGCGCCGTGGCCGGGGGGCCCCCCTTGCCGTAGGGGCGGAGGCGGAAATCCGGCTCGAAGGTCGCGCCGTGCCGGACGCCGAGCACCTGGCGGAGCCCGGCGACGAGGCGGTCGAAGTAGTCGGAGGCCGGCGGGCCCCCGGGCCGATCGGCGGCGTCCCGGTCGTCCCAGACGACCATCAGCTCCAGGTCCGAGGCGAAGCCCAGCTCCCGGCCGCCGAACTTGCCCAGGGCGCAGACGGAGACCGGCACCGGCTGCCCGTCGTTGCGGGCCGGGGGTTCGGCCCCCAGCCGCAGGGCGGCCAGGTCCAGCGCGGCGGCGATGACGACCTCGGCCACGTCGGTCAGCTCGTTGGCGAACCCCTCGGGGCCGCCGCTGAGGCCGAGGATCGACCGCACGTCGGCCCGGAAGATCTCCCGGTCCTTGAACCGTCGGAGGGCCCGGACCCGGGCATCCGGGTCGTCGGCCCAGGAGAGGCGGTCGGCCAGGTCGGCGGTCAGCTCGCCCCGATCGGGGCTGGTGGCCCAGCGCCGGGGGTCGCCGATCAGGGGCAGGACGTTCTCCGGCTGGGCCAGCAGGAAGTCCTCCCAGAGGAACCGGCTCTCCCCCAGCACCTTGACCAGCGCGTCGATCACCTCGGGCCGGTCCAGCGCGGCGAACTCCCGGGCGCGGTCGGGCCGGGCCATCAGGTCGTTGGCGAACCGGCTGAAGTGCACTAGGGCCGCCTCCGGGTCGGTGGCCCGGGGCAGCCGGGAGCTGAAGTGCTCGATCAGGATCAGGGCGTACTTCAGGGCGAGCACCCGATCCGGGTCGACCACGGGCTTGCCGGAGCGGTCGGTGATCCAGAGCGTGTCCCGGGCGAAGCCGTCCTCGGGGTCGGTCCGGACGTCGGCCCGGACGATCCGCAGCCCGCTCAGCGCCAGGGCGCCGGCCGTCAGCGAGAGGAAGCCGAAGCTGTCCCGGGACTGCACGTCGACCCGGGTCGGCGCGTCGGGGCCGCCGGGGGTGATCTCCAGCCAGATCGACTCCAGCGGCGCCCCCGGCGGGGTGCGGTCCCCCAGGGCGGCGGCGAACCGGCCGATGAGCCGGTGGTGGACCTCGTCGTGCTGCCCCTGCCGGAGCCGATGGGCCAGGTCGCACAGCTCCTGCTCGAACGCCCCCCAGTCGGGGGGGCCGCCGCCGTCGACCGGCCGGACGAGGAACACGTCGACGATCTTCCTGCGGCGATCCGGCCCCACCGGCCCCTTGGCCGACGCCCTCGGCGGGCCGACCCGCCCGGGGAGTCCCCCCGGCCTCCCCCCCGGGCCCCGGGGACGGGGACGGGCCGGGCCCGGGCCCGCCGACGCCGACTCCTCCTCCTCCGGCGGCTCGGAGGTGTAGATCCGCGCCTCGACCACCGAGAGGCGGTGGATCGCCAGCAGCGAGCAGACGGTCGAGAGCAGCTGGAAGGCGTCGTAGCCGACGATCTCGACCCGGCAGGTCCCCTCGTCGTCGGCCGGCCCGGCCCAGACCCGGACGGGCCGGTCGGCCCCCAGCTCCCGGATCAGGCCCAGGTGCCGGGACAGCGCCTCGGCGTCGAACCGGGCGAGGTAGTCCCCGGGGAAGGAGCCGAGCAGGTGGTCGACCCAGGCTTCGGGGTGCGATCGGGCGAGTGCCCGGCGCAGGTCCGCCGGGATTGGCGTGGCCATCGGTGCTGCCCCGGACGATAATGAGACCTTCGCCCGCCGAGCACTGACCTCGCACGACCGGGTCGCGGCGGGCGGCGGTCGGGTGTCGTCCACTGTAACAGAATCCGCCCCGGCCGCCCCCCGGGGGTGGTCGCGATCGGTCATCGTCATGAAGCTCGGGCTCATCGGCGACATCCACGGAGACCTTCGCGCCCTGGACTCGGCCCTGCGGCACCTGGAGACGCTGCGCGTCGACCAGATCCTCTGCACCGGGGACCTGATCGGCTACGGCTACCAGTCCGACGCGGTGGTCGACCGCGTCCGCGAGCTGGCGATCCCCTGCGCCCGGGGCAACCACGACCGCTGGGCGCTGGAGCGCCGCCAGGTGATCGGCGCCCGGGGCTGGAAGCCGGCGACGCTGGCCGACGCCACCTGGGAGTACCTCGACGGCATGCCGGCGGCCCTCTCCTGGACCTCCGGCGGCGTCGTCCTCGAGGTCCACCACGGTTCGCCGGCGAGCGACACCGAGTTCATCACCCCGTACCGGCCGCTGCCGGACTCCATCGTGCAATTCTGGGACCGGACCGACGCCTCGGTCCTGGTTCTGGGTCACACCCACCTGCCGATGATCGACCGCCTCGACGGCCAGGGCACGATCATCAACCCCGGCTCCCTGATGGGGATCCCCGGCGTGCAGACCTCCTACAGCTTCGCCGTGCTGGAGGTCCCCTCGCTGGCCGTCCGCGTCTACGAGGTCCGCACCGGCCGGGAGATCCGACGCGACCCGGTCTTCCTCGACGACGGGGACGGCTGACCGGCCCCGGGCCGATTCGTCGCGTGATCCCGGGCCCGGGGCCGGTAGAATGGGGCGGGGTCGGATCTGCCAGGACATCCCGGAGGCCTCCCGTGCAGGCATCGAAGCGTCCGAGGACGGCCTCCGGTCGGATCGCCCTCGGCTGTGGCGTGGCGTCGGCGACGCTGGCGACGGCGGCGCTGATCGGCTGGGCGACCGGCCGGCCCGCGCTCATGGGGATCCGGGAGGACTACATCCCGATGGCCCCGAACACGGCGCTCGGGTTCCTGACCCTGGGGATCGCCCTGGTCGTGTCCGAGGGGGGTGCGGCCCCGTCCTCGGCCTGGCGGAGGCGATATGCCGGGGCGTCGGCGCTGCTGGCCGGGGCGGTCTGTGCCCTGCGGTTCCTCGAATTCGTCTCGCGCTACGACTTCGGGGTCGACCGCTGGTTCCTCCAGGTGCCGGCCGAGGTGCTCGACCTGGCCCCGGTGGGGGAGATGGCCTTCACCACGGCGGCGGCGTTCCTGGCGTCGAGCGTGGGGCTGGGGATGCTCGCGATCCCCCGGCCCCTGCCGGCCGCCGGGCACGCGGCGGGGATCTGCGGGCTGTCGGCCGGGGCGATGGGACTGGTCTTCGCGCTGGGCTACCTCTACAGCCCGAACGCCCCGCTGCTGTATGGCTCGGGCACGATCCCGATGGCCCTGAACACCGCGGTCGGCTTCCTGCTGCTGGGGGGCGGGCTGGTGGCCTCGGCCGGTCCCCGGTCGTTCCCCCTGGACCGGTTCTCGGGCCCTTCGGTGCGGTCGAGGCTGATGCGGGCCTTCCTGCCGCCGGTGGCGGCGACGGTCTGCCTCGTCGCCTGGCTGACGCCGGAGGTGTCCCGGAGGGCCGGGGGCGCCTCCTCGGCCCTCTCCTCGGCCGCACTGGCCACGGCGGCGACCGTCGTCTTCGGGGTGATCTGCGGCCGGATCGCCTCCCACGTCGGCGGCCAGATCGACCGGGTCGAGGACGAGCTAAGGAGGGCCCGGGACGACCTGGAGGTGAAGGTCGCCGGGCGCACCGCCGAGCTCCGCCGCGCCTTCGACGAGCTGAGCGTCGGCCACGAGGCCCTCCGCCGCGCCCACGACGAGCTGCAGCAGGCCCAGGGCCGGATGCTGGAGCAGGCCAAGATGGCCAGCCTCGGCCAGACGGCCGCCGGCGTTGCCCACGAGATCAACAACCCGCTGGCCTTCGTCTCCAGCAACATGTTCGTGCTCAGGCGGGAGGTCGCCAGCCTGCACGACGTCCTCTGCCTCTACCGGGAGGCCGAGCAGACCCTGGCCCAGTACCGGGGCGAGCTGCACGCCCGGATCCGGGACCTCTGCGAGCAGGTCGACCTGCCCTACGTCCTCGACAACCTCGACCGCATCCTCGACCGCTCCACCGCCGGGCTCAAGCGGATCCAGAAGATCGTCGAGGACCTCCGGGACTTCGCCCGGATCGACGACTCCGACTTCCAGGACGCCGACCTCAACACCGGCATCGTCGCCACCCTGAACATCATGCAGTGCCTGGCCGACCGCCAGGGCGTCTCCCTGAAGTCCGACCTGCGCCCCCTGCCCCGGGTCGTCTGCTACCCGGCCAAGGTCAACCTGGTCGTCCAGAACCTCGTCTCCAACGCCGTCGACGCCTGCCCCCCCGGGGGCGAGGTGGTCGTCTCCACCCGGGCCGCCGAGGGGGCCGTCGAGATCGCCGTGGCCGACACCGGATCCGGCATCGACCCCTCCTTGCGCGAGAAGATCTTCGAGCCCTTCTTCACCACCAAGCCCATCGGCCAGGGGACCGGGCTGGGCCTGTCGATGAGCTACGGCATCGTCCGGGACCACGGCGGCTCGATCGCCTTCGAGCCGGTCCCCGGGGGCGGCTCCCGGTTCACCGTCATCCTTCCCGAGCACGCCGTCAGGCCGATGACGCCCTGCCCGGCGCCGGGCTGAAGGGCCCGGTCCCGACGCGACCGATCACGGTGACTCTCCCGCGAGCCGGAGGACGGCCGCCCGGGCCCGTTCGCGTTGCTGGAAGCCGATCGCGCCCGGTCGACTCAGCCAAGCCGGGATTCCCGACCCAGTTCCTCGTCGGTCAGGTCGAATGCGGCGACGTCGTACTCCCCCAGATTCTGGAGGAAGACCGGCTTCGGCACCCCCGCCAGCGCCGCCCCGGTCGAGAGCCGACCGAGTTCGAACAGCTTCACGGCCCCCGCCAGCCGGGGCTCGACGCCGACCTGCTCCGGCGTCATCCGAAGGGCCGAAAGCACCTCGTCCGGGAGGTCCATGGTAATCTCGATCATCGCTGCCTCCACGTCCCTCGTCATCTCGCATCAGCGGGGGCGGGGCATCGCGCGTCGATTCGACGAGAAGGCCCCGGGGGAGCGGTTACCCCCGGGACCCGGTTCAGACCGCGAAGGGCCTCAAGTAGTTCTCGTGCTCCAGCGGCCGGGGCAGGTCGGAGCAGCCCATCAGCTCGCAGTCGATGGCCTGGGCGGCGTGCCGGCCCTCGGCGATCGCCCAGACGATGAGGCTCTGGCCCCGGGTCATGTCGCCGGCGGTGTAGACCTTCGGCACGCTCGTCCGCTTGGTCTCGGGGTCGGCCTTCACGTTGCCGCGCTCGTCCAGCTCGACGCCGAATCCCTCGACCAGCCGGTTCTTCTCCGGGCCGGTGAAGCCCATCGCCAGCAGCACGAGGTCGGCCGGGTAGTCCCGCTCGCTGCCGGCGACCGGCTCGAACCGCATCCGGCCGCCGTCTCGCACCAGCTCGACCCGGACGGTCTCGAGCGCGGTCACGTGACCATCCTCGCCCCGGAAGCGGACGGTGCTGATGGAGTACTCCCGGCCCCCGCCCTCCTCGTGGGCGCTGGAGGTCTTGAAGGTGTTCCACCACTGCGGCCACGGGTTGGCCGGGTCCCGGGAGTCGGGCGGGCGGGGGACGATCTCGAACTGGTGGACGCTGGCGCAGCCCTGGCGGTGGACCGTGCCCAGGCAGTCGGCCCCGGTGTCGCCGCCGCCGATGATGACGACGTGCTTCCCCTTGGCATCGAAGTCCGGGTCGTCGGTCACGGCGTCGCCGCAGACCCTCTTGTTCTGCACCGGCAGGAAGTCCATCGCGAAGTGGATGCCCTTCAGGTCCCGGCCCTCGATGGGGAGGTCTCGGGCCTGCGTCGCGCCGCAGCAGAGGCAGACGGCGTCGAACTCGGCGAGGATGTCCTGGGGATCGACATCGACGCCGATGTCGACGCCGGCGCGGAAGGTCACGCCCTCGGCCTCCATCTGCCGGATCCGGCGCTCGATCCGCCCCTTCTCCATCTTGAAGTCGGGGATGCCGTAGCGCAGGAGCCCGCCGATGCGGTCGGCCCGCTCGAAGACGGTCACGTCGTGCCCGGCCCGGGCGAGCTGCTGGGCCGCGGCCAGGCCCGCGGGGCCGGAGCCGACGACCGCCACCGCCTTGCCCGTCTTGACCTTCGGCGGCATCGGGACGACCCAGCCCTCGTCCCAGGCCCGGTCGATGATGGCCAGCTCGATCTGCTTGATCGTGACGGCGTCGTCGTTGATGCCCAGCACGCAGCTGGCCTCGCAAGGCGCGGGGCAGAGGGTGCCGGTGAACTCGGGGAAGTTGTTGGTCAGATGCAGGCGGTCGATCGCCTCCCGCCAGTGGTCCCGGTAGACCAGGTCGTTCCAGTCGGGGATCAGGTTCCCCAGCGGGCAGCCCTGGTGGCAGAACGGGATCCCGCAGTCCATGCAGCGGGCCCCCTGGTCCTGCAAGTCGACCACGGGGAGGCTGGTGAAGACCTCCCGGTAGTCCTTGCGGCGCTCGTCGACGGGGCGATACCCGGCGGCCCGTCGGGGCAGTTCCATGAATCCGGTCGGCTTACCCATGGTTGACCTCCAGCGTCAGGCCCGGGTCGCTCGGGCGGTTCGGGGCGGCGTCGGCGCCGAGCCGCTTGCGCTCCAGCAGGAGCCGGCGGTTGCCCTCGGGCAGCACCTTGACGAAGTTGGTGAACGGCCAGTCCCAGTCGTGGCCGTTGCGGGGGACGAGCAGGCCGTCGACCTCGTCGAGCGTGGCCGGGCGGGCGAACCTCGAGAGCATGTCCTCGACGAAGGCGAAGTCGTTCGGCTCGGCCTTGTGCCGCAGGTCGTCCAGCTCGAACTCGCCCCGGGAACGCCTCAGGCCGGTGGCCTCCTCGAAGAGCGAGGCCATGACCTGCTTCTGGCGGTCGAGCACGCGGCGATAGTCCCGCGGCATGACCTTGACGAATTGCGGGACGGCCGAGTCCCAGTCGTTCAGCACCCGGGCGGCCACCACGCTGCCGGTGTAACCGGCGTGCTGGATGAGCAGGTCCCGGACGAGTTCCAGGTCCTCCGACTCGGAGAACGGCTCGACGTCCACCATCTCGGCGTTGCAGCGCGAGCGGAAGTCGCCCGCCTCGTCGAGCACGAAGGCCATGCCGCCGCTCATGCCCGCCGCGAAGTTGCGGCCGGTCGGGCCGAGCACCACGGCCACGCCGCCCGTCATGTATTCACACCCGTGGTCGCCGATCCCTTCCACCACCGCCAGGGCCCCCGAGTTCCGGACGCAGAACCGCTCGCCGGCCCTCCCCCGGAAGAAGGCCCGGCCGGCGGTGGCGCCGTAGAGGACGACGTTGCCGACGAGGATGTTCTCCTCGGCCTTGAAGGTCGCCTCCCTCGGCGGGTAGACGACCACCTTGCCGCCGGAGAGGCCCTTGCCGGTGTAGTCGTTGGCGTCCCCCTCCAGCTCCAGGGTGATCCCCCGGGGGACGAAGGCGCCGAAGCTCTGGCCGGCGGAGCCGTCGAACTTGATGTGGATGGTGTCGTCCGGCAGGCCGGCGCCGCCGTACCGGCGGGTGACTTCGCTGCCGAGGATCGTCCCCACGGTCCGGTTAATGTTGCGGATCGGCACCTCGAAGGCGACCGGCTCTCCCCGCTCCAGGGCGGGCTCGCACTTCGGCACGAGGAAGGTCTGGTCGAGCGACCGGTCGAGGCCGTGGTCCTGCTCGACGACCCGGCGGACGGCCACCCCCGGCGGGGTCTCGGGGCGGTGGAGGATCTTCGAGAAGTCCAGGCCCTTCGCCTTGTAGTGGTCGATGGCCTTCCGCATGTCGAGCGCGTCGCTGCGGCCGATCATCTCGTCCATCGTCCGGAAGCCGAGCTGCGCCATCAGCCCCCGGATCTCCTCGGCGACGAATTTGAAGTAGTTGACCACGTGATCGGCCTTGCCGGCGAACTTGGCCCGCAGCTTCGGGTTCTGCGTGGCGATCCCGACCGGGCAGGTGTCCAGGTGGCAGACCCGCATCATGATGCAGCCCATCACCACCAGCGGCGCGGTGGCGAAGCCGTACTCCTCGGCCCCCAGCAGGGCCGCGATCACCACGTCCCGGCCGGTCTTCATCTGGCCGTCGGCCTGCACGACGATCCGGTCCCGGAGGTTGTTCAGGACCAGCGTCTGCTGCGTCTCGGCCAGGCCCAGCTCCCAGGGGATGCCCGCGTGCTTCAGGGAGGTCAGCGGGCTGGCCCCGGTGCCGCCGTCGAAGCCGGAGATGAGCACCACGTCGCTGTGCGCCTTGGAGACGCCCGCCGCGACGGTGCCCACGCCGACCTCGGCCACCAGCTTCACGCTGATCCGGGCCCTGGGGTTGGCGTTCTTCAGGTCGTGGATGAGCTGCGCCAGGTCCTCGATCGAGTAGATGTCGTGGTGCGGCGGCGGGCTGATGAGCCCCACGCCGGGGGTCGAGAACCGGACCTTGGCGATCCAGGGCCAGACCTTATGGCCGGGGAGCTGTCCCCCCTCGCCGGGCTTGGCCCCCTGGGCCATCTTGATCTGGATCTCGTCCGCGTTGACGAGGTATTCGCTCGTCACCCCGAACCGGCCGGAGGCCACCTGCTTGATCGCCGACCGCTTGCTGTCGCCGCCGGGCAGGGGCGTGAACCGCTCGGGGTTCTCGCCCCCCTCCCCGGTGTTCGACTTGCCGCCGAGCCGGTTCATGGCGATCGCCAGCGTCTCGTGCGCCTCGGCCGAGATCGACCCGTAGCTCATCGCCCCGGTGGCGAACCGCCGGACGATCGACTCGACCGGCTCGACCTCCTCGATGGGCACCGGCGTCCGGTCGCCGAACTTGAACTCGAACAGCCCCCGGAGCGTGCAGAGCCGCTCGTTCTGCTCGTCGACCCGCTTCGAGTACGACTTGAAGACGTCCAGCCGGCCCGCCTTGGTGGCGTGCTGCAGTCGGAAGACCGTCTCCGGGTTGAACAGGTGGAACTCGCCGTCCCGGCGCCACTGGTACTGGCCCCCCTCCTCCAGCATCACCGGCCCGACCTCGCGCTCGGCGAAGGCCCGGCGGTGGTGGAAGAGCGTCTCCTCGGCGACCTCGGCCAGGCCGATGCCCTCGATCCGCGACGCCGTCTTGTCGAAGTACTTGGCCACGAACGCCGAGTTCAGGCCGATCGCCTCGAAGATCTGGGCCCCCCGGTAGCTCTGGATCGTGCTGATGCCCATCTTGGACATCACCTTCACGACCCCCTTCTTGATCGCCTTGCGGTAGCGGGCCACCGCCTCCTCGTGGGTCAGGCCCCGGAGGTAGCCGGTGGCGATCATGTCGTCGAGCGTCTCGAAGGCGACGTAGGGGTTGATCGCCCCGGCGCCGTAGCCGAGCAGCAGGGCGAAGTGGTGCACCTCCCTCGCGTCGCCGCACTCGACCACGAACCCGCACCGCATCCGCAGGCCTTCCCGCACCATGAAGTGGTGCAGGCCCGAGGTGGCCAGCAGCGAGGGGATCGGCGCCAGGTCCCTCGTCACCGACCGGTGCGAGAGGACGATGATGTTCGCCCCGTCCTCGATCGCCCGCTTGGCCTCCTGGAAGATCTCCTCCAGGCGGCGTGCCATCCCCCCGGCCCCCTCGGAGGCGGGGAAGAGCATCGAGATGGTGGCGGACTTGAACCCCCGCCAGCCCTCCAGGACCTTGATCGCCTCGGTCTCGTCGTTGTCGAGCACCGGGGTGTCGAGCCGGATCTGCCGGGCGTTCTCCGGGCCGGGGGCCAGCAGGTTCCCCTCGCCCCCCAGGCCGGTCAGGACCGAGGTGACCAGCTCCTCCCGGATCGCGTCCAGCGGCGGGTTGGTCACCTGCGCGAACAGCTGCTTGAAGTAGTTGAAGATCGGCTGGGGCCGGTCGGAGAGCACCGCCAGGGGGGTGTCCGTGCCCATCGAGCCGATCGCCTCCTCCCCCCGCTCTCCCATCGGGCTGAGGATGTACTTGAGGTCCTCGAGCGTGTAGCCGTAGGCGAGCTGCCGGTGCAGCAGGGTGTCGTGGTCGGGACCGGGGACCTCGCCACGCCGGGGGACCTCCGACAGCCGGGGCATCCCCCGCTCGACCCACTCGCCGTAGGGTTTGGCCGAGGCGAGGGCGTGCTTCAGCTCCTCGTCGCCGACGATCAGGCCCTGCTCCATGTCCACCAGGAACATCTTGCCCGGCTCCAGCCGCCCCTTGAGGACCACGTCCTCCGGCGCGATCTCGTCGAGCATCCCGGTCTCCGACCCCATCACCACCAGGCCGTCCTTGGTGACGGTGTACCGGCTGGGCCTCAGGCCGTTGCGGTCGAGCGTGGCGCCGATGACCCGGCCGTCGGTGCAGGCGATCGACGCGGGCCCGTCCCAGGGCTCCATCAGGCAGGAGTGGAAGGCGTAGAAGTCCTTCTTCTCCCGGGACATGGTCTCGTGGTTCTCCCAGGCCTCGGGCACGAGCATCATCATCGCGTGCGGCAGGCTGTAGCCGGCCTTCACCAGCAGCTCGATGGCGGCGTCGAGGCTGGCGGTGTCGGAGAGCCCCTCGCGGATGACCGGCCTGAGGTGCTCCAGGTCGCCGGGCTCGAACAGGTCGGAGGCGAACAGCGCCTCGCGGGCCCGCATCCAGTTGATGTTCCCCCGCAGCGTGTTGATCTCGCCGTTGTGGGCGATCATCCGGTAGGGGTGGGCCAGCTCCCAGCTCGGGAAGGTGTTGGTGCTGAACCGGGAGTGGAACATGCAGAGGGCGCTGTCGACCCGCTCGTCCCCCAGGTCGTCGGCGTAGTAGTCGATGACCTGCTCGGGGGTGAGCATCCCCTTATACACCAGCGTCCGGCAGGAGAGGCTGGAGAAGTAGAAGAACGCCCGGTCGTCCAGCCCGGCGGCCTCGACGGCGTGCTCGAACCGCTTGCGGACGACGAACAGCTTCCGCTCGAAGGCGTCGGTGTCGTCGCCGAAGCGGGAGCCGACGATCGCGTGCCAGACGCCGGGCTCGACGGCCCTCGCCGTGGCGCCCAGCGAGGAGTTGTCGGTGACGAGCTCCCGCCAGCCGAGCAGCGGCAGGCGCTCCTCCTCGAGGATCTTCTCGAAGATCGCCTTGCCGGCGTCCCGGCGTTCGGGGACCGGCGAGGCGAACATGGCGCCGACGCCGTATCGCCCCGGCCCGGGCAGGTCGATCCCCAGCGGGGCGCAGCGGGCCCTGAGGAATTCGTGGGGGATCTGGATGAGGATGCCGGCGCCGTCCCCGGTGTTGGGCTCGCAGCCCCGGGCGCCCCGGTGGTCGAGGTTGCAGAGGGCGCGCAATCCGTCGCGCACGAGTTTGAACGACCGGCGGCCCTCCAGGTCGACGACGAACCCGACGCCGCAGGCGTCGTGCTCGAGGGCGGGGTCGTAGAGGCCCTGTCGGGGCGGCTGACTCGTGCTCATCGATCTTGCTCCTCCGGACTCCGGACGGCCCTCGGTTCGGCCGGGAGGCGCCGGCCCCGGGGCGGCCCCGCTCGCACGCGTCGAGGGGCCGCCCCGGGGCCGGCGCCCGGCCCCGATCCTCGGGCCGATGCACCAGCATCTGCTCAGCTTTTCTTCGAAACCGGGGCCCGCCCGTCCCGGGGGACCCGGCCGTTCTCGTGCCTCGCCGCCCCGTTGACCGGGGGGGAGGCGGCCGGATCGGGGAGGCCGGGCCGCTCGCCGGCCTCGTCTTCGTCTCGGAGGGCCCGGAGGAACCGGGCACCCGCCAGGCCCAGCGTCGCCTCCCCCCGGTGGATGATCGCCAGCGGGCGGACGAGCGGGTGGTCGGCCAGCGGGACGGCGACGAGGCTGCCCGAGGCGACCTCGCGGTCGAGCGTCGCCCGGGGCAGGATCGCCGCCCCGGCGCCGACCTCGACGGCCCGCTTGATGTTCTCGATGCTGTCGAACTCCAGGCCGGGTTCGACCTGGACCCCCCGACGCTTCAGGTGCCGGTCGATCGCGCGTCGGATCGGCAGCTCCCGATCGTAGTGCACGAACCGGGCCCCGTCGAGCCGGCCGGCGGCGACCCCGGCCGGATCCGCCAGCGGATGGCCGGGGGGCACGGCCAGCACCATCTCCTCGTCCCGCCAGGGGACCACGTCCAGCCCCGGCCACTTCTTCGGGAAGGAGACGATCCCCAGGTCGGCCTCGCCGTCCCGGACCCGCTCGACGACCTCGCTGGGGTGCATGCACTCCAGCCGGCAGTCGGCCAGCGGGTGCCGGGCCCGGAAGGCGGCGATGTGGCCGGTCAGGTGGCCCAGGCCGACCGAGTAGATCGCCGCCACCCGCACCACCCCCTCGATCCGGTCCTCCCGCCCCAGCGCCCGGACCCTCCGCTCGACTTCCTGATACCGCTCGACCAGCTCCAGGCACCCCTCGTAGTAGACCTTCCCGTGCGGCGTCGGCTTCAGGGGCCGCTTGGAGCGGTCGATCAGCTTCGCCCCCAGCCGGTCCTCCAGGTTGTGGACCGCCTGGCTGGCCGTCGATTGGGAGACGCCGTTCTCGGTCGCGCCCCGGGAGAAGCTGGCGAGCCGGACGACGTCGCAGAAGATTTTCAGGGCCTCGAACTGCATCGTCGCGGTGATACCTCGATCGCGGGAGGCCCCGGCGGGCCCCGCTCGTCCGCTCGATCCCGTTGGCGGGGCCCGAATCGGGCCTCCGCCGCTGACCTCGACCCGCCCCCGCCCCGGGGTCGCCCCCTCGGCCGATCGCCCCCGCCTCGCGAGGAGGGCGCCGCGGTATTCGAGATTCCAATAATACACTCGGACATCAGCGGCTTCGTCAATAGCCTAACACGCCGACGGCCGATTTTTTTGGGAAGTCTCCGGTCCAATGCCGGCCCATGAACGGGGTCATGCAGCAGGCCAGGGTGGCTGCCCGGTGCGTTGAAACTCGAGCGGGCCGGTCATCCCGGATGTCCCGGACGATCGGACCTTGGATGCGGCCGGGACGACATGGCCTTGGCGGGCGGCCCCGGCGACTTGGCAAGGGCGCGACGGCCCCGGACCGATCGGTCCAGGGCCGATGTCCGGGGGATCCGGGGAGTGGCGATCATCTCAGGCGTGACGAAGAGGGCGACCGTCCGCTTGGGGAGCGGGGGCCGCCCGGAGGGAGAGGGGAATTGGAGCCGGGGCACGGCTCAGGGGGATCCGGTGGCCTCATCGGCTGCCGGGGACTCGTCCGGTTCCGGGGAGGGGGCCCCCTCGGGCGAATCGGCGGATTCGGCTGCGGGCTCGGCACCGAGGTCGGGGGCCGGGGGCTCGTCGTGATCCGCATCGTCCTCGGACTCGGGCGAGTCGGCCTCTGGGCTCGGCTCGGCGGACGTTTCGAATCCCGAGGGACTCGCCGGAGGAGGAGGGGGGAGCAGCGGGACATCGATGTCGAGGTCAATGACCCCTCCGCCCTCGGGGACCTCGACCACATGTTCCGCGATGCCGAGGTCGCTCCACTCCTGGGGGATGAGTTCCTTCGCGGAGAGCATCCCATGGGGCTTGGCCAAGCCGGAGCGGGGCCCTAGCCCGTAAATGGTACCGTCCTCCCCCACGAGGTAACTGATCGCCACCTTGTAAGAGGCGGCGGCCGCGCCGGGGGTGCCGACGTGGCTGAGGATGTAGGTGCCGTCCTCCTGGGTTTCGCCGACGGCCAGGGTCCCCTTCTCATCGACTTGCAGGAATGTGACCACGGCCTCGGCCAGCGGTTCTCCCTGGACGGTCACCTTGCCGGTGACGGGAAAGAGCTCGGGCGGCGAAGGGAGCGAGTCCTCCACCCCACAGCCCCCCAGGAGGCCGCTCGCCAGACCGAGCGCGAGGGCGATCCACCATCGGTCGTTCATCGAGGCGAACACTCCTTTCGCAACGGATCGATCATCGACATGCGGAGAGGTCCCGAGACATGCCCCTCCCGAAGGGCCGGGGGGGTGACTCGGGACGAACGAGGCCTCACGTTCGTGTGGGTCCCCGGATCAGCTCTTTTCCTTGGACTTGAAGTCCAGGGCGAAGTCAGTCGCTCCGTCCTCGGGGACCTCGATCTCGTGCTCGAAGCTTTGGGGGGGGATGGTTTCCTTCGTCAGCCCCATCAGTTGCTTCTCGAAGGAGGCCTTCGCGAATTCGGGCGGGACCTGGAAGTTCTTCGGGGGCTCGATCTCCTCGGTCTTGCTGACCAGGACTCGGTAGGTCCCCGGGGACAGGCCATTGCGGCCCTTGTAGGTCATCATGAAGTTGCCGTTGGGGCCGGAGACGTCTGACCCCGCGGTCGCCAACACGTTGCCCGCGGCCGGGACGAAGGAGAGCGTGGCGCCCTCGAGCGGCTCTCCGTCCAGGGTCACGACGCCGGAAACCGGGACGAGCTTTGGGCCCCCTCCGCAGCCGGCGACGATGAGGGCCACGATTACGGATACAGTCACGGAGAGGCGGATTGCGATGGATCGTAGCGACATGGTGGATTCCTTGATTGCTCCATTCGGCCCGAGGCCCCCGACCCACATTCCCCGGCGGAGGAGGGGGTCGGCCTGGGCTTCCGGCCCCCCGACCGTGTCGGGCCGTGGACGCGATCGACGAACGCGCCCACGGCCATCGCATCGGGCCCCCGGCCACCGAACAGGCAGGACGGGGGCCCTCGGGCGGCTGAACGGCGTGGACAGGGGGGACGCCCCCACCCGGGAGGCTCGTCAGTACGTGTCGGCGCTGAGCACCTCACCACCGCGGATCGTCTGCAACGAATACCACGTGTACGGGTTGATCGTGTCCTTGATGAACCGGACGCTCCCGTCACCCATGCAGACGTTGATCCCTCCGGGGTGCTCGCTCGACATCACCCAGGCGTAGGAACCGCGCTTGTTCTTCTCGCAACTCAGCGTTCCGTCCTGATTGCCCCAGGGGGCGTTCGGGGTCGACTTCGGGGCGAGAGTCGAGGTCGGCGGCCAGACCACCAGGTGGGTCGAGGTGTGCGTGCCGGACCCCCAGTAGGGGCCGAAGTAGAAGAAGCTGGCGCACCAGTTGATCGTGTTCTGGGATTTCTCGCCGATCATCACCGTGTTGCTCAGGCCGTCCTTGACATCCCTCAGGCCGGTCGAGGCGTCGGAGTAGAACATGGCCCGGTCGGTGGGCAGGCTCGGCGTGCCTGGGGTGAGGCAGTTGTACTCGGTGTATTGCCCGGTCGCGGTGCCGTAGTTGCTCCGACGGGCCTCCTGCATGCTGTACGGGCCGAAGTTGGTCACGTCGTAGTTCTCGACGCGTGCCTCCTGGTCGGACGGGCAGGCATACGACGACACGAGGGAGCCGACCACGGTGGTGTTCACGAACGCGCTGCCGGCCAGGGCCGCCTGGCCGGGCGCCCCGTACCACGAACTGTTGGACGACGTCTGCTGGAAGTTGTAGGCGTTGAATAACTGCGACTGCTCCACATAGCCGAGGATCATGGAGAAGGCCGTGGTGTTGAGGATCGTCCCGGTCGTGTTGCTCGAGTAAGTGCCCGTGCACGAACCCGAGCGGATCTTCGGCGGCGGCAGCGCCTGGTTGCTCGACTCATAGTTGTGCAGCGCCAGGCCGATCTGCTTCATGTTGTTGGTGCACTGGGCCCGGCGGGCGGCCTCGCGCGCCGCCTGGACGGCCGGCAGCAGCAGGGCGATGAGCACGCCGATGATGGCGATGACCACGAGCAGCTCGATCAGCGTGAAGCCGCGGGCGATCCGGGTGCGGGGTCGGGTGTGACCTGATCGGATCATGCGAATGTGCTCCGGTTTCAGGACGGGGTGGAACGGCCCTACGGGTGCCCTCACGGACGGGAAGCCCGGCGGACGTCCGATTCTGGGAGCAATCTGGGCGACACCGCGGGAGGGCGGGTCGGCCCGGTGGGAACATCGGCGATCATGCCGGGTGCGTCGGAGAGGGACGCACCGAGTGGTGATGTCAGGAAGGACTCGGACCGATTCCGGCCATCGCAATCCTCCCGCACGTCCTTGGGCCACGAGACGAGGCGAGCCGGACGATCGGGGGGTGGGTGACCTCGGGTCTGGGCGTCAGTCTTCGAGGATGTCTTCCGGCGACCGGAATGTGATCGCCGGAATCGGCCGTCGAGCTTAATGAGACGACCGATCGAGGATTAACTTCTCATGGAGGATAAGGTCTGTCAACAGGATTCTTGCACAAGGATTGGAGCCTCCCGGCCGCCGCCCGCAGGGGCCCCACCGGCCGGGAAATTCGGTGGCGGCCGCGGTCCTCGGCCTCCCGGCCGACCCCCGATCCCCGGGTCGAGTCGAGGCCCCGGCCGCCCGACGGCTGAACTGCCGGGGCCGATCGGGGTACACTGGTCCGGTCGAGCCGTCGCGACGGGACCCGAAGCGCCGGCCCGCCCCCCGCAACGACCGGCTTCCTCGCAGGACCGACCATGATCCACGTCATCGCCGCGATCACCGCCCGGCCCGGCCGGAGGGACGAGCTGATCGCCGGCTTCCGCTCGATCCTCGAGCCCGTCCGGGCCGAGGATGGCTGCATCGAGTACGGCACCGCCGTCGACCTCGACACCGACATCCCGGCCCAGGCCCCCGGCCGCCCCGACGTCGTCACGGTGGTCGAGAAGTGGGAGAGCCTCGACCACCTCAAGGCCCACCTGAAGGCGCCACACATGGAGGAGTTCCGCTCCCGGGTCAAGGAGATCGTCGCCGGCACGTCGCTCACCATCCTCGAGCCGGCCTGAGCCGCCCACCGCCGTCCCCGATCGCCGGGCCCGGGACTCGGGTTCGCGCCGCCGGCGGGGCCGGTTAGAGTGCGGCCTCGACTCGGGGTGCCGCCGCGCGCGGCGCCGGACGCCCGTCGGACGGAATCCGCATCGATCGAGGGAGGGAACCCGATGACGCGCCGGATCGCGGTCCTGAACCAGAAGGGGGGCGTTGGCAAGACGACCACCACGGTCAACCTCGCCGCCGCCCTGGCCAGGGAGGGGCACCGGACGCTGGTGCTGGACCTCGACCCCCAGGCCCACGCCACGCTGCACCTCGGCCTGATGCCCGGCCGGTCGGGGCCGTCGCTCTACGAGGTGCTCACCCAGGGGCTTCCCCTGGCCGACGTCCGCCGGCAGGTGGCCGACGACCTGTTCGTCTGCGGCAGCCACATCGACCTCGCCGCCGCCGAGGTCGAGCTGATCGGCACCGTCGGCCGGGAGGTCATCCTCCGCGACCAGCTCGCCGCCGACGAGGAGTCGTATGAATTCGTGCTGATGGACTGCCCCCCCTCGCTCGGCATCCTCACCCTCAATGCGCTCTGCGCCGCCCGGGAGGTCTTCATCCCGCTGCAGGCGCACTTCCTGGCGCTGCACGGCCTGTCGAAGCTGCTGGAGACGATCCACCTGGTCAGCAAGCGGGTGAACCGGGACCTCCGGGTCTCCGGCGTGGTGCTCTGCCTCTACGAGTCGGGCACCCGGCTCGGGGCCGAGGTGGTGGAGGACCTGGAGAAGTTCTTCGAGGCGAGGAAGCGGGCCCCCAGCTCCCCCTGGTCCGAGGCCGAGGTCTTCCGGTCCCGGATCCGCCGCAACATCCGGCTGGCCGAGTGCCCCAGCTTCGGCCAGTCGATCTTCCAGTACGCCCCCTCCAGCCGGGGGGCCTCCGACTACGCCTCGCTCGCCGGGGAGATCCAGGGCCGGGCCCCCTCCGGCACCTGGGCGGCGGCCGACCGCCCCGCCGCCCCGGCCGAGCCCGACTCCGACGGGGAGGTCCCCGCCGCCGGGCGGCCGGCGGGCGACCCCGCCTCGGCCCCGGCCGCCTGATGTCGATGTGAAGGCAGTTTGATGCGATGGATCGGCATCGACGAGGCCGGATACGGCCCCAACCTCGGCCCGATGGTGATGGCCGCCGTCGCCGCCGAGGGGCCCGGCCCCGCTCGCCCCGACCTCTGGGGGGACTGCGCCCTCGGCGTCTGCCGGGCCGGGGTCCGGGGCCCCCGGCTCTGGGTCGACGACTCCAAGCGCCTCTACCGAGGGGGCGTCGGCCTCGACCGGCTGGAGGCCGCCGCCCTCGCCGCGATCGACGCCTGCGGCCTCCCCGGGCCCGGCACGCTCTCGGGCCTGCTCCGGGCGCTCGGCGTCGACCCCGAGCGTGAGGCCGAGCTGCGCCCCTGGATCCCCGAGGGGGGGGATCCGCCCGTCCCCCGGCCGTCGTCGGCCGGGCGGGTCGCCTCGGCGATCCGGCTCGGGGCCTTCTCGGGACGCCCCTGGCGGATCGAGGCGATCCGGGGCGTCGTGCTCGGCCCGAGGCGGTTCAACCACCTCCTGGGGGAGTCCGGCAGCAAGGCGAGCGTCCACGCCTCCGCCTTCGCCGGGCTGCTGCGGTGGGCCTGGGACCGCTCGGCCGACGGCGAGCCGACGCTCATCCGGGGCGACAAGCACGGCGGCCGGCACTTCTACGGCCCCCTGATCCGGGCCGCCCTGCCCCCGTGCTCCGTGGTCGCCGAGGCCGAGGGGCCGGGCCTCAGCCGGTACGCCATCCGGGGGGAGGGCCGGGCGATCGCCGTCGAGCTGCTGCCCCGGGCCGACGCCGACGACGGCCTCGTCGCCCTGGCCTCGATCGCCTGCAAGCTCGTCCGGGAGCACTGGATGGCCGCCTTCAACGCCTACTGGGCGTCGAGGGTGCCCGGACTGAAGGCCAGCGCCGGCTACCCGGTCGACGCGGCCCGGTTCCGCCGGGAGCTGCTCGACCGCCTCCCCGAGCCCGATCCGCCGCCCTCCTGCTGGTGGCGCCAGAAGTAGGCCAACGGCCCCCGCGAGGCCGCCGCTCGGATCGGGCTTGCGATCCCCCGCCCCGTCCCCGGATCATGGGGGCCTCCCTTCCCCCCGCCCCGGGGGCCGGAGACGCGGGCCGGACCGCGTCGGGTGCCCCGGGGGATCGGGGGCGACCGGCCGACGATCGGGCCGGGCCGAGGCGAGGCGACGCAACCCGATGGACCCGATGAGCCGCTCGAACGACCACTACGCCGACGTGCAGGGCCGCCCCCTCCGCTACTCCTTCTGGGCCGGGGCGCTGCAGATCCGGGGGGCGGTCACGCTCCGGGTCCTCGGCGACGTGATCTCCTTCGGCGTCCTGTCCGCCCTGGTGGTGCTCGCCTCCCGATACGCCGAGCACCGCTTCGACATCCACGTGGGAGTGACCGTCGGGCCCTTCGAGGCCGCCGGCACGGTGCTCGGCCTGCTGCTGGTGCTCCGCTCCAACGCCGGGTACGACCGCTGGTGGGAGGCCCGCAAGCTCTGGGGGGGCATCGTCAACCAGTCCCGCAACCTCGCCTCTTCGGCCCTCTGCTACGGCCCCGACGACGAGGCCTGGCGCACCCAGTTCATCCGGTGGGCCGCCGCCTTCCCCCACGTCATGCGCAGCAGCCTCCGGGGCCGCAGGTCCCTGCCCGAGGTCGCCGTCCTGCTCGGCGAGGCCGAGGCCGACCGCATCGCCTCGGCCGACCACATGCCCGACGTCGTCGCCGTCGAGCTGGCCCGGATGCTCCGGGAGGCCCGGGACCGGGGCATGGACCCCATGGCCTTCTACCAGGCCGAGCACCAGCGCGGCCTGCTCGTCGACCACCTCGGCGGCTGCGAGCGCATCCTCGCCACCCCCCTGGCCCGCTCCTCGGCCATCCAGGTCCGGCGCTTCATCCTGCTGTTCCTCTCCTCGCTCCCCTTCGCGCTGCTGCACGAGTTCCAGGCCGACCCCGACATGAGCTTCATGGACCGCGCCCTCGGCTCCTACGACTGGCTGATCCCGCTCTACGTCATGCTCGTCTCCTACCCGCTGCTGTCGCTCGACCGCATCGGCATGGAGCTGCAGAACCCCTTCGACACCCGGCGCATCGACCACCTCCCCATCGACGACATCTGCTCGACCATCGAGCGCAACCTCCTGGGCATGCTCCTGGGAGACCCCTCCGGCCACGGCCCCCACCCCGCCGCCCTCGGCACCCTCGGGCCCAACGAGACGCACATCTCCTAGCCGCCGGGTCCCTCCACCTCCCGGGAGTCGCCGGCGGGAGGACTGCCGGGATCCCGGGGTGCCAGGGAAAGGGCCCGTCTCGGGCGGGGGAGGGTCGCCCGGGGCGTCGAGCGTGCCCCGGGTCGTGCCCTTCGAGGCCCCCGGCCTCGCCGCGGTGGGGCGAGAACCCGCGGCGGGTTGCCCGGCCGGGCGTCCGGCCGGGCCCCGAAGGGGGCCTCGTCGAGGCCCCCCTCGGGAGGGAGCGGAGGGGGAGGGATGGCGGATCGGGCCGCCGATCAATACTGGTCGGCGCTCACGACCTCGCCGCCCCGGGTGGTGGACAGGGCCCGCCAGACGTTCACCGCGACCGTGTTCTTAAAGAACTTGACGCTGCCGTCGGCCATCGCGGCGTTGACGCCGCCGGGGTGGGTGCTCCGGGCGAAGTTGACCCGCGGCAGTTCGGTCGTCGGGCCCGTGCACGGCGGGTTGTTCTGGAACGGGTAGATGCAGTAGCTGTTGCTCTCGGTGACGTCCGGGTAGGTCGTGTTCGGGGGCATCAGGCCCGAGAACACGGCGGCGCTGCCCCACCAGGAGAAGCCCCGCAGGTCGTAGGGGGCGGCGTAGGCCCCGCCGCCCGAGCCGGTGCCCACCAGGATCTCCGAGACCAGCAGGGTGTTGGTCGTGCCGTCCTTGATGGTGCTGATCCCGAAGTTCTTCTTGCCGCCGTTGCCGTTGCCGGGCGCCCGGAGGTCGGCGAAGGGCGCGCCCCCGAACTGGAACGGCGTGCCCGGGTAGATCGCGTTGTCATAGGTCGCGGTCTGCGCGGTCGTCGTGTTGCCGAAGTTGACGACGTAGTTCTGCGACGTGGTGGCGTACTTGATGCCGTTGATCGTGGGGCCGATGTTCGTCAGGTTCTCGGCCTGGGGGTCGCTGGGGCACAGGTACCCGGAGACCCGGGTCGCGCTGACCGTGCAGTTCAGCGGGCCGGCGTAGCGGAAGGTGGCGGTCGTGTCGTACGACCAGCCGCCGAAGTTCCAGGCGTTGAAGAGGTTCTGCTGCTCGACGTAGGGCAGCGTGAACAGGATCCACGTGCCCCAGCAGCAGGAATTCGTCCCCGAGGGGAAGACCTGGTGCGTGTCGTGGTAGTTGTGCATCCCCAGGCCGACCTGCTTCAGGTTGTTGGTGCACTGGGCGCGCCGGGCCGCCTCGCGGGCGCTCTGCACCGCGGGCAGCAGCAGGGCGATCAGCACGCCGATGATGGCGATCACCACCAGCAGCTCGATCAGCGTGAACCCGCGACGATCACGAGACCTCATGAACATGAACGATCCTCCGGGATTCGGATCCGATGTGGGGACGAGGAACGGCCGCGCCCCTGGCGGGGCGAGCGACGAGGCAGGCCGAACCCGGGCCGCCCGAGAGAGGGGGGGAGAGGGGCGTGCGGAGCCCGGGACCGGGAAGGTCGGGGGACGCGGGAGGCCCGGTCCGGGCCCTCAGCCCGCGCCTCCCGCCTTGTTCAGGGTGAAGTCGAACTGGTTGCTGCCCCCCGAGGTGACGGTCGCCTCCAGCACCGAGTTCGCGCTGAATTGCGGGGGGATCGCCTCGGTCGACGGGACGGGGGGCATGCCGGGGCCCAGCTCCTCGAGGTTCTCGACCGGCTTCTCCGGGGAGCCCTCCCCCGACGAGATCACGACCTTGTACTTGCCGGGGACGAGCCCCTGGGCCCTCGGGATCGAATACGCCCCATCGGCGACCGTCGTGCCGCCCTGGGTCGGGATGTCGGGTCCGCTGGGGACGAAGGTGATGATCCCCGTTTTCAGGGGCTCGGTCCCGAGCGTCACCGTGCCGGACACGGCCTCCCGGGGCAGGCCGTCCCCGCCGCAACCGCCCCCCTGGACCAACAGGGAGGCCATCGCGGCCGCGGCCGCAACGATCGATCTGGCTCGCGCCTGCATCCTCATGAATCTGGCACCTTGTTCGTCGATCACGAGACGGATAAGGGGAGGTCGATCCTGGGACGGAGAGGGGGTCGTTGAGTACGACCCTTCCGCAGGGAAATGTCGGCCGGAATCCGTGAGGGATTCGGTGCATTGGACAGCGACCGAAACGCTAGCAACGTTTGTAACGAACTTCAAGCTTTTTTAACGCAATCCTCCCCCGCCGGGTGGGCGTCTCGAAAGTAGGTGGGAAATCCCGTACAACAGGGGTGGCTGATGGGATCGACGGATTTCACCCACAACCTCGCACGGACATCCCGCCATGCGCACCCCCGATTCGGGCCTGACCCCGGAGCAGGCCGCCGACGCCGAGCGGATCTACCAGGCCCTCCACGCCGCCTCCGAGGAGGACCATTGGCGGATCGCCCAGCTCCTCGCCTCGCGGGGCGACGACCGACTCTTCGGGCAGACCGAGCACGAGGTCCGCGACCTCGTCCACAAGACCGGGGCCAAGGCGATTCAGGCCGCCCTCGACGGGCGGAAAAAGGGGGGTACCGGGGGTCGAGCGTGAGCTGCCCGACCTGCCTCGAGCCGGCCAAGTTCATGGGCCACCGTCCCCGCCGGGTGGTCAGCCTGCTCGGGGCGGTACGGGTCACCCGGGCGTACTACCACTGCCCCCACTGCCACGGCGGCTTCGCCCCCGGCGACGCCGTGATGCGGGTGCCCGAGGCGGCGCTGACCCCGGCGGCCTACGAGGTCGCCTGCCTGGCCGGGGCGCTCTCGGCGTTCGCCGAGGCGGCCGAGGTGACCTTGCCGAAGATGGCCGGGCTGCGCCTGGCCGAGTCGACGGTCGAGCGGGCCGCCGAGGCGGCCGGGGCCGAGGTCGGCCGGCGGCTGGCCGCCGGGGAGGTCTTCGGCGGGGCCCGCGCCTGGCACTGGCACAAGGACGCCGAGGGCAAGACCTGCGCGTACGTGGCGGCGGACGCGACCGGGGTCGGGCAGCAGGGCGAGGGCGGGTCGTCGGCCGAGGGGCGGATGGCCACCGTGGCGATGGTCTACAACCCGGTCCCCGAGGTGTCCGCCCGCCGGGCGCGGCCCGACGGCCCGCCGCCCCGGTTCCGGGCCCGCTACGTGGCGGGGCTGTGCGGCGTGGCCCCCCTGGGCGAGCCGCTCCGGCGGCAGGCGGCGCAGGTGGGGATGGACCGGGCCGAGCGGTGGATCGCGCTGACCGACGGGGGCAGCGGGCTGGAGGGCTGGGCGCGTGCCAACTTCGGGAGGGTCGAGGCGGTGATCCTCGACTTCTACCACGCCGCCGAATACCTGGGGGGCCTGGCCCGCGCCCTGTTCCCGGGCGACGACGAAGCGCGGGAGGGCTGGCTGGGCGACTGGTGCCACCGGCTGAAATACGAGGGCGGCCCGACCGTACTCGAGGCGTTGCGAGGCCTGGAGGTGCGCGGCCACGCGGCGAAGGAAGCACGAGCGGAGGTGGTGCGGTACTTCACCAACCAGGCGCACCGCATGGACTACCCGGGCTACGTGGCCAAGGGTTGGGCGATCGGCTCGGGGCCGGTGGAGGCGGCGTGCAAGACGGTCATCGGGCAGCGGATGAAGGGCTCGGGGATGAGGTGGGGCGCCGACGGGGCCGACGCCCTGAGCCACTTGCGGGCGTTGTTCAAGAGCGGAGATCGGCAGTGGGACGCCTTCTGGTGCCCCACACCGAACTGATTCCACCTACAAACGAGACGCCCTCCCTCCCCCGCCCCCGGGGGGCATGGGTTGGGCCTCCGGGCGATCCCGGATGGGACCGTCCGGCGCATTGGCTTCGATTCGAGACGGTGGAGGGCCGGGGGTCTTCGGGCCGATCGATCGGCGGCCGGGGGGACGGCGCCGGTCCCGTCGGGGGCCTCCGGGGGTTTCGTCTCGGGGGCGAGGGCCCTCGGGCGCGGAGGATCCCCGGGGGACGGGCCCGGGGGGCTCGGCCGGTGGAGGGAGACGGTGTCCGGGGGCGGTCGGGGGCGGATCGGTCGGGGGGGCCGAGCGCCGGGGTGCGGCGGGCGGGCCCGGCCCTCAGGAGCGTCGGGCGGCGGCGGCCAGGGCGCGTCGGGCCCGTCGGTTGCCCGGGGCGGTGCGCTCGCGGAAGCGGTCGCCGAGCGGGGCCGGGGCCGTCGACGGGCGGGACGGGGACGCGGCCCCGACGCGGCCGGGCTCCGCGACGATCGGGGCCGGGCTCGGGCTCGGGCCCGGGTTCGGATCGGGTGAGGCCGACGAGGGGGCCGATCGGGGCTCGGGGATGACGGTCGCCGGTGTCGGCCGGGGCCACCGGGCCGTTCGGTCGGGGCGGGGGCCGGGGGGGCCGTCGGGGGTCGGCCTCGGGGAGCCGGAGGCCGACGGGGCGGGGGCCGACGGGGCCCGGGCGGCCTCGGCCTGGAGGCGCCGCAGCTCGTCCCGGTTGCGGGCGACCTGGCGGCGGGCGTCGGCCGCGTAGCGTTCCAGCAGGCGGACCTCACGGCACCGGTCGGGGTCGAGCCCGGCCTCGGCGGCCTCGCGGTGGCGGGCGTCCCGGGCGTCGAGATAGTCTTCCAGCCGGGCCTTGAGCGCCTCGACGCCGCTCCGGGCCAGCTCCAGGCCGGGCCCGGCGGTGCCGTCCTCCGGGTCCAGGTCCCACGGGCCCGAGTGCCGACGGCCCTCGACCGGCACGCCCAGCAGGTCCAGGGCGAGGAACCAGTTTTCCGGCGTCCAGCCGTCGAGCCGGGCCACCTCGGCGGCCACGTCCCCCCAGCGCTCGATGAGCCAGAGGACGCCGTGCCTCGACTGCAAGAGCTTCGGCTGGATGACCTCCGGCGCGTCGGCCAGCCTGGCCGCCAGGGCGGCGACCTCGGCCGACCGGTCGTCGTCCCAGCTCTCCGAGACCCGCTCGGCCGCCTCGGCCCGGGCGGCGAGGATGCGGAACCGGCAGGCGTCGAGCCGGACCGACTCGGCGCAGAACTGCTCGAAGTGCCACTCCTGGGCCTCCCCGACCGGCCGATACGCCCCCTTCCAGGCGGCCATCCGATCGGCGATGGCCTTCGCCATCAGGGCCGGTGGCGTGCTCGGCAGCCGGGACAGCCCGTGCGCGGTGGCGTTCCGCGAGGCCCGCTCCTTCCCTCCCGCCGACCGGGGCCCGGTGGACTTGAGGCTGTTGATCCGGTTGGCGATCGTCTGCTTCAGGCTGGCCATGGTGCGGTTCCAGGATGGGGGCTCGGGGTGCGGCCGGGGGACCTGCGCCAGGGCGCACGATCCCCATACCCATAACCATCGAGGAAATCTCCCGCCGCAGTCACTTTTTCCGGACATTCGGCGCAGGCCGAGAGACATGACTCCGCCCGGGGTGGTCGTCTCGATCGAGGTCGCAGGGGATCGACCCGGGGATCGGGGAGACGTTGGCCACCCTGCCGATAAGGTCCGAGGTCAAGCCCGATGCTGCCACCCGCGCGGGTCTCGACTCGTGTGATACACCGCGAGGATCGTGATCTGGTCGGCGTCGACCGGGTAGACCACGACATACGGGAAGCGACGGACGCGCTCGAGCCGGAGGTCCTGGAAGACCATGGCGTAGAGGCCGGGCGATTGCTGGATGCGGGCGAAGACCTCCTCGACGCGCTCGAGGAACACGTCGCCGAGCCCGGCACGCCGACCGTCATACCACGCCCAGGCGTCGGCCAGATCGGCCTCCGCTTCGGGGTTGACGATCAGGGGCAGATTCACGTCCCGCTCCGCCGCAGGCGGTCCTTGACCTCCCTCCACGGGGAGCCCGCCTTGGGGTCGTCTCGGTAGGCATCCAGGCGACGTTGCAGATCCTGCGTCTGCGACTCGGTGAGCGTGGTCCCCTGGGGGTCGGCCTCCAAACTCTCCCAGACCTCCTCGATGAGCCGGAGGCGATCTTCGGCCGACCAGGACTCGACCGCGCTGAGCACCGTGCGGAGATCCACGCCGTCACCTCGCCGGGGATGGGAGAAGGAGCTTGAGTCGTTCGCGGGCGCGAACACCCCACATCCAGGATAGCCGGCCGGCCCGATCGAGCCCAGGGCAAGCGACGATGAGGCCGGGGTCGTCCTCGACCCCGGTGCGGCCGATGCGGCGCGGCGGGCCGGGCTGGGGTCGGGGACGACCCCAGCCGTCTCGCCGGATCACTTCGAGGTGCGGTAGCCGTATGCGTGGCGGATGTAGGCCCGGTCGGCCTCGTAGTCGCCGGGGTACTCCGAGCGCAGGCGGGTGTCGAGGTCGTCGTTCCACGCGGGATAGTCGGACTGGTAGCGCGTCTGGGCCGTGTAGCCGAAACGGAACGCCTGCTCGCGGTTCTCGAACGAGTCCGCGGAGCCGGCCATCTGCTTCACCGTGTCGTCGACGTCCTGGTCCATGTCGCGCGCGGTGTCGGAGCCGAAGTCGGACTTGGTCTGCTCCCAGTCGTTGGCGAAGGCCTTCTTGATGCGTTCCCAGGTGCTCAGGTCGTCATCCGTGTAGAAATCCGATTTGGCGGCCATGGTGGGACTCCTGTTGGGAGAGGCGTGCGGGAAATCGGGGCCCCTGCATGCCGACACGTGTCGGATCGGCGGGACGTCCCGACGGTTTTCGGCGGCAGTTTCCAGGGCAATTCCCATGCCGGAGGCCGGCCGGGCGACGCGGGGTCGGCCGGGGCCCGACGACCCGGACGCGCCGCCGCCCCCCGCCCGGCCGATCGTCGACCCGCAACCGATCCCGTCCCCGAGGGAGGGCGAGGGGCCGGGATCGATTCGATCGAGAGGTACCGGTGTCCTCATCCGTACCTCGTGACCGGCGGGCGTCTCCAGGGGCCCCCCGCCCGAGGCGTCCGGAACGCCTGGGAGCACTGGTGGGCAAGCCACCAGTGCCACCCGCCGGGGTCTCGCGGACGAGACCCCAGCCACCCACCGGCGGGCATCAGAGTCCTGCTGGCCGGCGGCGCGTGGCTAAGGCGACGGAGGTCCCGGGCCGCCCGGCCGGGGCTCGGGCCCATCGGGGTCCCCCTGCGCGACGGTCAGCGGTCGGCCGACCTCGATCGCGTCCCAGATCGCCCCGGGCTCCTCCCAGGGGGCGTCACGGAGCCGCGCACGCTCCGCCTCGCACACGACGCATCCCGGCAGGTCGCAGGGCCGGGCCGCCCGCGAGATGACATCCCCCGGCGACTCGGGCCGGTGCCGATGGCTCGCGACGCAGGCGAGCACGGCGCCCCCGAGCAGCACGTAGGCCGCCGGGCCGGTCAGTCTCCTCACCATGGCAGTCCTCCCCCCGTGCCGGGGCAACCCACCCCGTATTCCTTAGTATCTCCGATCTGTGACAAATGTCATAGGGGGGGCAGTATTTTCTTCCCGGGGGGGCACGTGGCCCCGGGGCCTCACCCCCTGGCCCCGCCCATCTCGATTGCGTGCGATGGCCGTCGGGTGATGAAGGTCGCGCGCAGCCCCTCACGTCGTCGTGCTCGGGTTCGTGCCCGTCCTCGGGGGACGACGCCATGGGTGGCACGCCGTCCGACGCCGGAGGCCGCCTAGGAATTGCACAAGGACGTAATCATTGCTGAACTTCAGAGCGAATTGTATTTACGATTGAATCGTTGTGGGGCTCTCGCATGGGGCCGATGTCGAATCGTGAGAGTCGAATGCGAAGCTCAGCCCTCTGAAGATTTGTGAGGTTTTTCCGATCGGATGCAGACGCCTCGATTTCTCGAAGCAAGTCGATCAGCGACATCAGTGCGCGTCCATCTCTTCTTAAAGAATCGTATCCTAATTTTGTCATTTTGTAATGTGCTGCGCTAGCTAAAGTGGTTACGGCAATAATAGCACTAATTGAAAGATATAGATATTTTGAATGATGTTGTTGTTCTGATGTAATAAAAACGAACAAAATAATGAATAAGGACATGATAGCATATGAAATTACAGTCGTCATGTATAGCCGGCGGCGGCTCGTCTCAATGTCTTCCTGGTACCTTTCGGCCAGTGAAAGCAGGGTTCGCAGGTCCCGGCTCAGAAGCGAGGGCCGCGTGCTGGAATTGATTCTTGGCCCCTTCTTGACCTCCGGTTTCTCGTTCATTGCGTTCTACCTCACTTGCAGAATTCCTTAATTTTCGACAGAAGCTCCGCCAAGTGTTTGTCTCGCTTGCCGTTTCTTATCTGCGGCTTTGTGACCGCTCCATTCCATTCGTATTGCTCCAGCCGGGTGCAGACCGGTATAGCATCCCAGGCGAAGAAGTCGGTGCCAATGCTCCTAGCTGTTTCCCTGAGTTGTTCGGCGAAGGGAGAATCGGCTTGGGTGCCGTAGTAACGGCGTGCGGCGGGTAGTTGATCGTGATAAAGGTCCACCTTGTCCATGGTAACAAGCATGGATGTTGGCGCGCGATTCTTCCGGTGGGCCTGCCTGATGAACTGGCACGTCTCTGCGAGGTCCTCCAACTCCCTCGCCTTTTGATACGCCCTCAGTTGGTCGATGGTCGTAATCCCCTGGTCCTCGATCAGGATCCGGCGGGCGTCTTCGTTGCGGATCGTGGCGAAGCCGTTGGCGACGATGTGGAGCACTAGATCCACCTTTTTCGATCCGGCGAAAAGTTCATCGAGCATCAGGAGCCGCGGGTTGGCCTTCTGGCCTGGGACGACGTCCACGATCAGTCGCGACCGCTTATCCTTGATTCTATAGCTCTCGGACCTCGTTGACTGCCCCGGGGGCTGATAATCCGGTCTGAGAGCCCTTCCCGTGAGGTGATCGAGTAGGACGGTCTTGCCGGCGCCCTGCATGCCGGTCACGGCGATAGTCGTCTTTCTCCCCAGGACTAGGTTGAGGCCACCCTCATAGACTAGCGCCAGATCCTTTCGGTAACGGAACAGCCGCCAGAGCCAACCCAGGAGTTCCATCGACTCATCTCCACAGCCGATAGATGCAATCAGTTGCCTGCAAAGCCTGACATGATAGCACGATGCAACGCGATTCGAACCCCGACGGCTTCCACTCAGGCTCGGCGGGTGGCACTGGTGGGCAAGCCACCAGTGCCCCCCGGCCGGATCGGCCGAGGGGATCTGATACTGGGGTCGAGGACGACCCCGGCCACCCCCCGGCCCCGCCGGGTGGGTGGGGGGCCCGGGGGGGAGTCACCTGCCGATCGGGCCGAGCGAGAGCCAGCCGGGGCGGTCGAGGTCCTGCGAGGCGTTGGCGAAGCGGACGGGGAGGCCGCCGGGCATCGGGTTCGGGACGCGGAGGGCCAGGGTGACGCCCCCTTCGGGGAGGGAGGCGGTGGCGATCGAGGCGGACCAGCGGCGGGGGGGATCGCCGGGGAGCAGACCGGCGAGCGAACCGTCGGCGGGGATCGGGACGACCTCCCGGCCGTCGGCGATGAGGCCGAACTCGGGGCGCCAGTCGGCGTAGAAGGGGGCGACGCCGCGGTTCTCGATCGTCACGGCGACGGGGATCTTGCCGGATTGGGCGGGGCCGTGCTCGAAGGTGGTGGCGTGGAACTCGTAGCCCATGCGGCGGACCTCCGCCTCGGCGCGGCGGCGGCGGTCGTCCGGGACGCCCCGGCGGGACATGCCGCTGTCCATCAGCCAGGAGGCGTGCGTCTGCTCGACGCAGCGGCGGAAGTCCTGGATGCGGGGGTCGCCGGGGTCCTCGTCGAAGACCCTGCCCCAGGCCTCGGGGCGGATCTCGCCGCCGATGGGACGGGTCTTCCACGCGTCGAGGGCCTCGGGGCCGGCGGCCCGGAGCAGGGCCATGTAGAACCAGGAGTCCTGGCGGCGGCCGGTCTCCAGGGTCGCCCAGGCGAAGGAGTCGTCGTGGTAGCCGAACGGGCGACGGGCGTTCGGGGCCATGCGGCCGTCGTCGTCCCCGGCCGGGTAGCGGAGCAGCACGGGGGTGGACTCGAAGGCGGCCTCGAAGGCGTCGAGCACCTCGCGCTGGACCTCCCGCGAGGCGAACAGCTCCTCGCGGGGGTAGGTGTGCCACTCCCCCCAGTGCCCGAGCAGCCCGGCGGTGAGGAACCCGAGGCGGGGGTCGCCGTCGTATCGGTCCCCCATCGCGGCGATGAACGAGGCGAGGGCGCGTCGCAGGCGCTCGTCCTCGTAGTCGGGCGTCTCGACCTGCTTGCCGTCGGTGTCGGCGACCTCGTAGCGGTGGACGGCCAGGCCGTCCCGGAGGAGGAACTCGGGGAGGATGCCGAGCCGCCCCGGGTATTCGAGGTAGACGCGGAAGATGGCCTGGTGGCCCCGGCCGGCGATCGCGTCGAGCCGGGCGTCGAGCGGGGCCCAGTCGAACGCGTCGTATCCGGTCATCACCTCGCCGAGGCCGACGTAGTCGAACTCCAGGGAGTGCGGGAACCGCCCCCCCTGCCCGGCGTAGGGCACCAGCCCCTTGAGCGGGTTGTCCGCCGGGGACGGGGCGTATTGCAGGGCGATCCGGGTCGCGTCGTCCCCGGCCCGGCCGTCGGCCGGGGGGATCAGCGCGGCGATCGAGAGGATCAGGGGCCGATGGAGGTTCATGGGTCGGCCTCCGGTGACGTGTCCCGGGTCTCGCGGGCGCTGAGGTGCGGGACTCCCCGTGGGGGCGTGGGGAGGGTCCGCACCGCCCCCTCCCCCGGGTGTCGGCCCGTGCCGCTCAGGTGTTCACGAGCCGGGACTCGCCCCGGACCATCTGCCTCGTCATGACGGCGAAGTGGGTGTGCATGACGCATCGGGTGGCGAAGGTGAACAGGAGGCGGATCGGCTTGCGACGGGTGATGAGCTTGCGGAGGGTGCGGGCATAGACGGGTCGGAAGGGCTCGGTGCGGGGGTCCCGCCAGATCCGCGCGAGGATCGTCAGCGAGGCGATCACGATGCCGATGTGCTGGAGCACGTAGGAGACGGGGCGGTGCTTCCTCATCCAGCCCATCTTGGCGGCGCCGAGGGGGACGTCGCCGTCGACGTAGAGGGCGTCGAACCGCTTGAAGTATTCCTCGGGGTCGTAGAGGCGGTCCATCAGGTCGAGCCAGCCGTCGCGCATCTCGTGGACGGACATCTGCAGGGGGACGACGTTGGTGGCGATGGCGGGGTCGTCGGCGGCCTCGTTGTCGAGGCGGCCCTCGGCCTGGAGGCGGTCGTAGAGCGGGGTGCTGGGGATGGCCGAGAGCATGCCGGCCATGACGGCGGGGATGCGGGCGGCGGTGAGGAACTCGTACTGGCGGTCGAAGACGCCGAGGTCGTCGGAGTCGAAGCCGACGATCATGCCGGCGTAGATCTCGATGCCGGCGTCCTGGATCTTGTGGATCCGGTCCAGCATCGTGACGCCCTTCTTCACGTTCTGGATCTTCTTGGTCTCCATCAGGGCGTCCTCGTCGGGGCTCTCGATGCCGACGAAGACGGTGTTCATGCTGGCCTGGGCCATCAGCTCCAGCAGCTCGTCGTCCTCGGAGAGGTTCAGGCTGGCCTCGGTGCCGAAGACGACGGGGTAGCCGTTGGTGCGCTGCCATTGGACCAGGGCGCGGAGGATCTCCTTGGCGGCCTTCTTGTTGCCGATGAAGTTGTCGTCGACCAGGAAGATCATCCGGGCCCCCTGGCGGTACTGGTGGTCGACCTCGGCGACGACCATCTCGGGGGTCTTCACCCGGGGGCGGCGGCCGAAGATGACGATGATGTCGCAGAACTCGCACTGGAAGGGGCAGCCGCGCGAGGTCTGGACGCATCCCATGGCGTACTCCTCGAACTTGACGAGGTCGTAGCGCGGCATGGGGACCTTGGTCATGTCGGTCTTCTCGGCCTGCTCGTAGCGGGCGGCGTGGGTGCCCGCCTCCCACTCCCGGAGGAACCGCGGCCAGGTCTCCTCGGCCTCGCCGATGAAGGCGACGTCGACGAGCCCCTCGAAGCGGTCCCAGCCCTCGGCGACGGTGATCCAGGGCCCGCCGACGACGGTGGTGTGCCCCCGGTCCTTGAGGCCCCGGAGGATCTCGACCATCCGGTCGCGCTGGACCGTCATCCCCGTGACGCCGACGAGGTCGAAGTCGCCGAGGGCGTCGAGGTCCAGGTCCTCGATGTTCTCGTCGATGACGACGATCTCGTGCTCCTCGGGCGTCAGCCCGGCGATCGTCGGCAGCGCCAGCACGGGCATGTTGCACGACTTGCCGAGCAGCGGGAGGCCGTGATTGAGCCCCCAGAACGACGTGGGGAAGCGGGGATTGATCAGGCAGATGCGGGCCATGTGGGGGTCCGATCCTTCGGGTGGTCCGGGGTCTCGCCAGACGACTCGCCAGACGATGGGCGTCGGAGGGGTGCTTGAAGCTACCCGCGATCGCCCCGGCTTTCCACCGGGAATCCGCCGGAATCGGCCGAGGGGGGCCGCCTGGGGGGCCCGGGGAATCCGGGCAAGTTCGGTGCCGTGGCGGCGCGGCCGGTTCGCTTGACCGGCCCGACGGGGGGCCGATAAGATGGCCGGTTCGATGGGGTCGAATCCCAGGACTTCCCCGCACACAGCCGCCGTCCCGGCCGGGCCGGGCGGGGGCGGAGCCCGCCGAGCGACCATGAAGACCGAGCCCCACCCGCGCCAGCACCACGAGGGCGAGCCGCCCCCCGAGTCCCTGATCCACCACGAGGAGCCGACGCTCCTGGAGCAGTGGTTCCGCCGGATCCTGGAGCGCGGCTGGTCGTTCTGGGCGACCATCGGCCTGGTGGCGGCCGCCGCGGCGGCCGCCTTCATCCTGCTGCAGCGGGCCTCGGGCCCGGGCCGGGAGGCGGTGGAGGCCTGGACCGAGCTGGCGTCGGTCGCCACGGCCCCCTCGTCGATGACCCCCTTCGGCCCGGACCCCAACGCCGGGCTGCCCGACCGGCTCCTGGAGATCGCCGAGCTGAACCCGGAGACCGCCGCCGCCCGGTGGGCCCGGCTCCGGGCCGCCTCGCTGCTGCTCAACGAGGGATCCGGGGAGCTGGCCACCACCCGCCGCAGCGCCGGGGCCGGGAAGGTCGTCGAGGCCGGCGACCTGTTCGCCGAGCTGGCCGACGCCCCCGGGGACGAGTCCCTCCGCCGCATGGCCACCCTGGGCGTCGCCCGGGCCGCCGAGGCCCGCATGGGGCTCGACGCCGACGACACCGACCACGCCGACCTCGACGAGGTCCTCGCCCTCTACGACCGGGTCGTCGAGCAGTTCCCCGACACCCCCGAGGCCGAGCAGGCCGAGCGGCAGACGCGGCGGCTCCAGCGGAGCGAGAGCATCGCCTTCTACGAGCAGCTCGCCGCGTTCGACCCCAACGCCTCCATCCCGGGCGCCCCGAGCTTCCCCGGCATCGACCTGCCCTCGGGCAGCTCCTCCCCCCTGGAGGGCCTGCTCGGCCCGTCCCCCTTCGGCACGCCCGGGGGCGCGTTCCCCGGCCTGCCCGGCGGCTCGATCCCCGGCCTGCCGGGCGCCCCGACGCCCTCGACGGGCTCGGGCTCGGGCATCGAGCTGCCCGCCCCGGGGGACTCGGATGAGATGCCCGCGCCGGTCCCGCTGCCGGAGGTCGTCCCCGCCGACCCGGCCCCCGAGCCCGTCCCCGTCGAGCCCGCCCCCGAGCCGGCCGGCACCGAGCCCCCGGCCGATCCTCCGACCCCGGCCCCGGCTCCCGACTCCCCCGTCGTCCCCGACGACCCGTTCGGCACCCCCGCCCCGTCGGCCGAGCCGTCCCCTCCCCCCGCGCCCGACGCGGAGCCCGCACCGACACCCGGGCCGGAGCCGGAGGCCGACGGCCTGCCGGAGAGCGTCTTCCCCTCGGGCGGCCCGAACGGCTGACCTCGCCCCGGTCGGTCGGCCGGCCTGCCGATCGATCGGCAGGCCGGCCCCCGGCTCCTCCATCGAGGGACCGACCCGCGCATGTCCCGCGAGCATTCGCTCTCCGAGGAGCCGACCGAGTTCACCGTCAGGGCCCGGGTCGAGGCCCGCCGGATCGATCATTACCTGCACAGCCGCTTCCCCGACTATTCGAGGAGCGTCTTCCAGAAGGTGATCGACGCCGGGGCGGTGCTCGTCAACGGCCAGGCGGTGAAGGCGTCGTACCGGGTCCAGCAGGAGGACGTGATCCGGGTCTGGCTGCCGGTGCTCGACCACGACGTCCCCCAGGCCGAGGCGATCCCCCTCCGCTTCGTCTTCGAGGACGAGGCGTTCGCCGTGGTCGACAAGCCGCCGGGCATGGTGGTCCACCCGGCCAAGGGGAACTGGTCGGGCACGCTGGTCAACGCCCTGCAACACCACCTCGACCAGCTATCCAGCGTCTCCGGCGAGCACCGCCCGGGGATCGTCCACCGGCTGGACCGGGACACCTCCGGCCTGATCCTCGTCGCCAAGGCCGACGGCGCCCACTGGGCCCTGGCGAAGCAGTTCGAGGAGCGGACGATCCACAAGCAGTACCTCGCCATCGTCTCCGGGGACCCCGGGCGCGACAGCGACTACGTCGAGAAGCTCATCGGCCCCCACCCCACGCACCGGGAGAAGATGGCCATCCGCCGCCCCGAGGACGGCGGCAAGGTCGCCAGCACCTTCTACCGGGTGGTCGAGCGGTTCCGGGGCTACTCCCTGATCCTCTGCGAGCCGAAGACCGGCCGGACCCACCAGATCCGGGTCCACATGGCCCACATCGGCTGTCCGATCGTCGCCGACAAGCTCTACTCCGGCCGGGACCGGCTGACGCTCGGCGACCTGCTCGGCCCCGACGCACCCGACGCCGACCGCGTGCTGATCGCCCGGCAGGCCCTGCACGCCCACCACCTGAAGCTGACCCACCCCCGGACCGGCGCGCCGATGGAGCTGACCTCCCCCCTGCCCGCCGACATGGAGGCGGTGCTCGACGCCCTCCGCACCCATCGGCCCCTGGCCGGCCCCGGCCGCTGAGCCCGAGGGGGACCCGGCGGGTCATGGCATGCCCCTGGGGGGGCCGCTATCATCGCGGTCGACACCGCGACTCTCGCGGGAATCCCCCCCACCGGGTCAACCATCGAGGAGGAAGGCAACCCGATGTTGCGCCGATCTTCCCTGGCCTTCGCGGCGGCCGCCTGGCTCGTCGCGGCCGTCCCCGCCCTGGCCGAGCTGAAGCCGAACCCGATCTTCTCCGACGGCATGGTGCTCCAGCGCGACACCACCGTCCCCATCTGGGGCCTCGCCGACGACGGCGACGAGGTCACCGTCTCCTTCCGGGGCCAGACCGCCACCGCCACCGCCGAGGGCGGCCGGTGGCAGGCACACCTCGGCGCCCTGGAGGCCGGCGGCCCCGACGAGCTGACGATCGCCGCCGGGGACGAGACGGTCACGATCAAGGACGTGCTCGTCGGCGAGGTCTGGATCTGCTCCGGCCAGTCGAACATGCAGTGGACCGTCTCCGCCAGCGCCAACCCGGAGGAGGTCATCGCCGGCGCCAACGACGACCAGCTCCGGCTGCTGACCGTCCCCCGGGTCGGCACGGCCGAGCCCCAGGAGACGGTCGAGATCGGCTGGTCGCCGACGACCCCGGAGACGATCCCCGGCTTCTCGGCCGTGGCGTATCACTTCGGCAAGAAGCTCCGCGAGGATCTCGGCGTGCCGGTCGGCCTGATCAGCACCAACTTCGGCGGCACCCCGGCCGAGGCCTGGACCTCCCGGGAGGCGCTGGCCGCCGACCCCCAGCTCAAGCCGATCCTCGACCGGCCGCTCAACGAGCGGGAGTCGCACCGCCCCGCCTGGCTCTACAACGCGATGATCCACCCGATCGTCCCGTATGCCATCGAGGGGGCCATCTGGTACCAGGGCGAGTCGAACGCCGGACAGGCCTACGAGTACCGGACCCTCTTCCCGGCCATGATCCAGGACTGGCGGAACGCCTGGGAGCGGGGCGACTTCCCGTTCCTGCTGGTGCAGCTCGCGCCGTTCATGAAGATCGAGGAGCAGCCCAATGACTCCGCCTGGGCCGAGCTGAGGGAGGCCCAGCTCATGGCCACCCAGCGGCTCCGCAACGTCGGCATGGCCGTGATCACCGACGTGGGGGAGGAGGACGACATCCACCCGAAGGCCAAGGAGCCGGTCGGCCAGCGGCTCGCCCTGGCGGCCCTCGCGCTGGCCTACGGCCAGGACGTCTGCTACTCCGGCCCGACGCTGAAGGAGGCGAAGTTCGAGGACGGCAAGGCCATCCTCACGTTCGACCACACCTGCGGCGGCCTGGTCGCCAAGGACGGCTCGCTCACCGGCTTCACCGTCGCCGGGGCCGACAAGAAGTTCGTGGACGCCGAGGCCGAGATCGTCTCCGAGGACACGATCGAGGTCTCCAGCCCCGAGGTCGACCGCCCCGCCTCCGTCCGATTCGGCTGGGCCAACTTCCCGGTCGTCAACCTCTGGAACGAGGGCGGCCTGCCCGCCTCCCCCTTCCGCACCGACAACTGGCCGGGCGTGACCGGCCCCTGACCTGTCTCGCCTCCCGGGCGGGCACCCTCCTCGTCGAGGGGGTCGGCCTGCCCGGGGGAAATGCCCGGAGACTCGTACGCGGGGGAGGCGATCACGCCCGGGGAGGCCTTGAATCGCGGGTTGACGATCGGGGGCGCGTGGCTACAGTCCCTCCGGCCCGATCCCAGGATCGGGCCTCGATCTCCGGTTTGATGGATTCCGAACTTCCGCCCACCGAGTCGAGTCGCGTCCCCATGATTCGCACCCACTCGGCCGCCGTCGCCCTGGCGATGGTGGTTCTTTCCTCCCCTGCGCTCGCCGATGTCCGGTTCTTCCACCTCTCGCCGGACACCCCGGCCGTCGACGTGCTGGCCGGCGCGAGCGAGGACACGAAGGCGCCGATCGTCGAAGGGCTCTCATACCCCAACGGCACCGGCTACCTGCCGGTCCCGACCGGGAATTACTTCATCGACGTCACCCCGGCCGGGATGCCGAGCATGGTCGCCATCGACCTGAACGACATCGCCCTCGACGGCGCCACTTCCTACACGGCGGCCGCCATCGGCACCCTGGACGACAGCGACGACGTCCCGCTGACGGCCCTGCTGCTGGAGGATAACGCGGTCGTCAGCGACCTGGCACAGCTCCGGATCGTCCACGCCTCGCCCGACGCCGGCCTGGTCGACATCTTCGTCGACGGCGGCCTGGCCCTCGACGACTTCGCCTTCGGCTCGGCGACCGGTTACCTCGGCCTGGCGGCGGGCCTCTACGACATCGAGATCGTCCAGGCCTCGACGGGAGACACGCTGGCCGCCTTCAGCCAGCTGGAGCTGACCAGCCGTCAGGTTTCGACCGCCTTCGCGATCGGCCTGGTCGGGTCGACCGACCCGGACTTCGGCTTCAATGTTCTCTTGACCAACGACGCGGCCGTCGTGCCCGAGCCGGGCTCGGTGGCGATGCTCTCGATCGGCATCGCCTCGCTCGCCGGGCTGGCCCTCCGTCGCCGGAGGCGGCGGGCCCGGGGCTGACCCGACCCGGACAATTCTCGGCCGCGGCGGCCCGGGGATTCGGTGGCCGTCGCGGCTCAGTCTTCCGACGAGGGCCGGGCCGACTGCAATTCCCTCCGGAGGCGGCGGATCTGGTCCTGGGCGATGAGGCTGAATTTCGAGCGGAGGATCGGGGCGCCGTCGAACCATTCGGTCGGCTCGGCGAAGGCGAAGTGCAGCTCGACGAGCACCGTGCCCGGCCGGTCCTCCAGCCGGGTGAGCTTCGCATAGCCGATCCCCCCGGCGTAGGGGTGGGGGGGGCCGGTCTTCTCGTCGTCGCCCCGGCCCTCGATCGTCGCCCAGCGATTCGGGCGGCGGTCGTCGCCGTCGAGGCGGCGGTCGGTCATCGAGGCGACGACCATCGACTCGGCCGACCGGGAGCCGAGGACGACCGAGGTCGACTCGACCGCGATCCGGTCCAGCAGCCTCCCGGTCGAGTGCACGAGGCGGGCCCCGGGGGGGGCGTCGTCGGCGTCTGGCGCTTCCTCGGGCCCGAGCACCCGGGCCTCGAAGCGCATGTTGCCGGCCTCGACGGGCCCGGCGTCGGGGTCGGCGTTCGTGAACAGGTCGGCGGGGTCGATCTCGTCCAGGTCGACCCGGAGGGAGAAGTAGAGGTGGCCGGTGCGGACGATCGCCCCCTCGGCCTTGCGGTCGTCGAGGGAGAGCAGGAACGGGGCGGTCACGGAGTCGCGCAAGAAGTCCTCGACGGCCCGATCCGACCCGGCCAGCTCCCGGAGCGCCGACCGCCGGTCGTCGGCGGCCTGGCCGTCGGGGAAGGTGGGGGCCGGGAGCCGGACGGCCCGGTCGCCGACGGCGAGGCCCTCGTCGACGACCGCCCGGAAGACGGCGTTCTCCGCGTGGGGGGGGCCGTCGGGGCTGCCCAACGTGGTCGAGAGCAGGCCGAGGAACAGGGGGATCGACATGGGCCGTCGGGCCTCCGGGGAGCGGGTCCGGGTGCAAGTTTCGCCCGGGTCGGGCCGATAATTGGGATTGTACCAGGGTGCCCCGCCGGTCGCGGGGCCCGAGTCCGTCCCGAGTCGGCCCGAGTCGAGGGGGATCGACGTGGCCCAGGACGAGCGGCCCGCCGGGCGTCGGGGGGCGATGACATTCCTGGCGGCCGTCGCCCTGCTGGCGGCCGGATGCGGGCAGATCCCACTGGCCGGGACGGTCGACACGAGGTCGACGTTCCGGGGGCATGCCGACGTGGCGGCCCGGGTCGAGGCGGCGCTGACGGGCCCGATCGAGGTCACCGTGCCGACGGTCACCGACCCCGGCCCGGTGCGGGTCGTGCCCGTCCGGGAGGGCTCGACGGGGGCGAGGGTGGCGATCGTCGACGTGGACGGCCTGCTGCTGAACGACCGCCCGAGCGGGCCGTACTCGGCCGGGGAGAACCCGGTGTCGGGCTTCCGGGAGCGGCTGGACGCCATCGGCCGCGACCCGACGATCCGGGCGGTCGTCCTGCGGATCAACAGCCCGGGGGGCTCGGTGACGGCCTGCGACGTCATGGCCGAGGACCTCAGGCGCTTCCGGGAGCGTACCGGCCTGCCGGTCGTCGCCTGCCTGATGGACCTGGGGACCTCCGGGGCCTACTACCTCGCCGTGGGGGCCGACCACGTGCTGGCCCACCCGACGACGGTGACGGGGGGCATTGGCGCGTTGATCAATCGATACAACCTCCGGGACGCGATGGCCCAGTTCAACATCGTGGCCGAGCCGATCGCCTCCGGGCCGATGGTCGACATGGGGAGCCTGGCCGGGCCGCTCTCCGACGAGGCCGAACGCCTGCTCCGGGACATGGCCGACGGCTTCGCCGCGCGGTTCCGGGGGCGGGTGGCCTTGCGTCGCCCCGGGGTCGGCGACGAGGACTGGGAGGTCCTCGCCGACGGCCGGGTCGTGGCCGCGAGCGAGGCGATCGACCGGCAGCTCATCGACGCGATCGGCTATCTGGACGACGCGATCGCCGAGGCCGAGCGCCGGGCCGGGGTGGCCGGCGGGGGGGCGGAGGTCGTGCTGCTGAAGCGCCGGGGGGACCCCGCGCGGTCGATCTACGCCGAGACGCCGAACCGGCCGATCCAGCGGGAGTTCTTCCCGATCAGCTACCCGGGCCTCGACCGGGCGAAGATGCCGACATTCCTGTATGTCTGGGCGCCGGATCCGACGCTGCTGACGCTCGGGGGCTCCTGACCGTGCCCGGGGTCGTGCCGGGGGATTGGCCGGTGCTGGTGACGGGCGCGGGCGGGTTCGTCGGCGGGCACGTCGCCCGAGAATTGGCGAGGGCGGGCCACCCGGTCCGGGGCCTGGTGCGGAGGCCGCCGCCGGTCGAGCCCGGCGACCCCGAGGTCGACTGGAGGATCGGCGACCTGCTGGAGCCGGGCGACCGACGCCGGGCCGTCCGGGGGATGCGGGCGGTCGTGCACGCGGCGGCTTGGGTGAGCCTGGGGCCGGACGACGGCCGGGCGCGGGCGGTGAACGTCGAGGCGACCCGTGCCCTGCTGGTCGAGGCCGAGGCCGCCGGGGTCGAGCGGTTCGTCTACACCTCCACCCTGCACACGATCGCCTGCGGCACCGCCGAGGGGCCGGCCGACGAGGAGGCGCCTTGGAACCTCCGGGTCGTCGACTCTCCCTACTGCCGGACCAAGCGGGAGGCCGAAGCGATGGTGCTGGGCTGGGCCGGCGATCGGCTCGGCTGCCTGGCGATCTGCCCGGGGATGGTGGTCGGCCCGAGGGACGTGCGGCCGACCTCGACGGGCCTCCTGCTGCTGATGGCCCGGGTGCCGGTGGCGATCGTGCCGGGCGGAGGCATCCCGGTGATCGACGCGGGAGTGATTGCGCAGGCACATCGGCGGTCGTTGGAGTCCGGGGAACCGGGACGGCGGTATGCTGCGGTCGGGCCGTACCTCAGCTACGCGGAGATGGCCCGGATCGTCGGCCGGATGGCCGGATGGCCCCGGGTCGTGCGGACCCTGCCCGACGCGGCCGAGGGGCCGATGCGGCTGGCCTACGCGGCGGCGGGCCGGGTGGTGCGGCGGGTCCGGGAGTACGGCTCGCCGGCGGTCGTCTCGGGGGCGTTCTTGCGCCTTCACGTCAGCGGGAGCCGGGCCGACGCGGCCTTCGGGCTCGTCCACCCGGCGGCGTCGGGGTCGATCCGGGCCGCGCTGGAGGACGCCCGGAGGTCGGGCAGGGCGCCGGGTCTGCGGCTGGTCGACGAGGGCTCGGGAGATCGATGAACGATGGCGGTCCCCGGGGTCAAGGCTCGGACCATCGGAAGGCGAGCGTCGAGAAGAGGCCGAAGCCGGCGGCGAAGGCGGCGAGGGCGGCGAGGGCGGGGAGGGTCTCGGCGAGGGAGTAGCCCCGGGTGAAGACGCCGTCGAAGCCGTCGATGGCCCACCGGGTGGGGATGGCCGGGGTGAGGGACTGGAGCCAGTCGGGGAAGAGGAAGCTGGGGATCCAGCAGCCGCCGAGCATCACCATCACCAGCACGCCGAGCAGGGCCACCGAGCGGGCCCCCTGGGGCGTCCGGCCGAGCGAGGCGACCGTCAGGCCGAAGGCCGAGGCCATCAGGGCGAAGACGACGGCGGTGGCGGCGAAGGCGATCGGGTCGCCGGCGATCCGGTAGCCGAAGAGCAGCGCCCCGGCGGCGAAGACCGAGAGGATGATCGCCAGGGAGACGGTCGCACAGCCGAGGATCTTGCTCAGCATCAGCGTCGACCGGGACACCGGGGCCGACCTCAGCCGCTTCCACAGGCCGCGCTGGCGTTCTTGCAAGAGCACCACGCCCCACTCCACCGCCGAGAAGAGGACGAACTGCACCACCATGCCCGCGAAGGCATGGGCCGCCAGCGAGGCCTGTTCTCCCTCCGATCCCCCCGGGGCGATCGACTCCTCCCGGGTGGCGTAGGGGAGCGTTAAGCCTCGGTCGCCAGGGGGATCGGCCTCGGCCTCGATCGGCTCCCCGGGCACGGGCTCGAACCAGTCGGCGAGGCCGGGGAAGGCCTCGACCAGCTCGGCGCGGCCGGCCTCGGCCTCGGGGGCGGGGGATTGCCACCAGGAGTCGCCCCCGTCGAAGAGGGCGAGGAACTCGGCCCGCTGAATATCCTCATCAGAATCAGGTGAGGTAACGTCATTGTTGAGCAGTTCTTCGCTCAACAGGTCGATCAGGCCGTCCTGCCGGTCGCCCGGGGAGAGGGCCTCGGAGGTGACGGCCTCCAGGATGACCCGGGTGAGCAGCCCTCGGGCGAGGCTGACGTCGGACTGGCTCATCGGGTCGTGCAGGAAGTGGAGCTCGGGGGGCTCGGCGTCGCCGTAAAGGGCGTCCGCTGCGGCCTCGCCGAAGCCGGGGGGGATGACGACCGAGAGCACGGCGTCCCCGGTCCGGACGGCCGACCGGGCGAGGTCCCGGGGCTGCTCGACGGCGTCGAGGCGGTCGTCGGCCGCCGAGCCGGAGACGATCCGGCGGGCGATGGCCGATCCGTCCTCGTCGGTCAGGCGGATCGGGATCCGGCTGGGGGGCGCGGCCCCCGCACCGCCGAAGATCAGGGCCATGAAGCTGGCCAGCGCCACCGGCGCGAGGAAGGAGAGGACCAGCGCGTAGCGGTCCGAGAGGAAGACCTTCAGGTCCTTCGCCACCAGGGCCAGCAGGGGTCGGGCGCTCATGAGTCGCGCAGGGTGCTCCCGGTCAGGTTCAGGAAGATGGTGGCCAGGTCCGCCCGCTCGCTCTCCAGGTGCGTGACCACCAGGCCGAGGCCCCCCAGGGCGCCGAGGACGGCCGGGGCGTCGGACAGCCCGGCCAGGTCGAGCACGAGCGTGGCGTCGTCCAGCCGCGCCGAGGTCACGCCCGGCAGGGCCGAGACCCGGTCGAGCCAGGGGCCGTCGCCGGGGGAGTCCAGCTCCAGTCGGAGGCGTGTGTCCCGGTGGATCAGGCCGGAGAGGCCCTTGAGGCTGCCGTCGGCGATCACACGGCCGTGGTCGACGATGACGATCCGGTCGCAGAGGCGCTCGGCCTCCTCCATGTAGTGGGTCGTGTAGAGCAGGGACTTGCCCCGGGCCTTCAGCGCCTCAAGGCCGTCGAAGATGGCGTTGCGGCTCTGGGGGTCGACGCCGACGGTCGGCTCGTCGAGCAGGATCACCCGGGGGTCGTGGAGCAGGGCCACCGCCAGGTTCAGCCGACGCTTCATGCCGCCACTGTAGGAGGAGACGACCGAGCCGGCTCGGTCGGTCAGGCCGACCAGGGCGAGGCCGTCGGCGATCGCCCGCTCCAGGGCCCGGCCGCCGAGCCCCTGGAGGGCGCCGAAGAAGCGGAGGTTCTCCCGGGCCGTCAGCTCCTCGACCAGTGCCAGCTCCTGGGGGACCAGTCCGAGCAGGCGCTTGTTCGGGTCGGTGTCCCCCCGGATGGGGAGGCCGTCGAACCGGACGCAGCCGTCGTCGGGGCGGAGCAGGCCGCAGATCATCGAGACGGTGGTCGTCTTGCCCGCGCCGTTGGGCCCGAGCAGGGCGACCGCCTCTCCCCGGTCGACGTGGAAGGAGACGCCGGCCACGGCGGTCAGGCCGCCAAACCGCTTGACCAGGCCGCAGACCTCCAGCGCCGGTTTGACGATTCGCCCCGATTCCGGCCCCGGCCCCTGCTCCGGTTCCGGTGCTGGGGCGGGCCGAGACGGTCGATCGGCCGGGCGTGGTGCTCGGCGACGGATCAGGTCTCCGAGATCTCCCAGGTCGACGGGCGTCTGGTTCGCAGATCCGATCATCCGTGCTCCTCGACGGGTGCCGATCGAAGTTGGCCCTCCCGGCTCATTCGGCGGGGAGTCGCCCGGGGGGGATCAGGTCGGAGGCGATCGGGAAGCGGTCCCGGAGCCGGTCGAGGTAGTCGTCAACGTCCTCGACGTCGAGGCCCTCCCGGCGGATCAGCTCCCGGGCCAGGGCCCGGGCCTCGAAGGCGGTCCGGAGGTCGTCGAGGGACCGGCCGTCCTCGGCGAGCCGGGCGTCGAGGGCGTCGGGGTCGGGCAGGCCTTCTCGGTGGAGGATGCCGGGAAGCTCGTCTTCCGACCAGTCACGGGCGAGGGACGCCCGGAGCACGGCCCGCTCGGAGTCGTCGCCGATTACCTGGGCCGCCTGCTGCTCGACGAGCGAGGAGAGGATGCGGGACTCCATCTCGGCCCGGACCATGCCGATCACCAGCCTCCGGTTCGGGGGCCGTCCCTCGGGGAGCCGATCGATCCGACGCCGGACGGATCGGGTCAGCTCGGGGAGCCGGATCTCCTCCTCGCCGACCGAGGCGACGACGGCCCCCCGGGCTCGCTCGGGCTCGTCGTCCCGCGCCGGCTCGGCGTCTTCCTGGAGGGCACGATCGAGCAGGGTGGTTTCCAACCGGTCGTCCCGGCCGGGGGGCTGGTCCCGGGCCTGGTCCTGGTCCCGGGCCTGGCGTCGTTCCTGGTCCTCGGCGACCTCGGAGGCCCGGATGATCGCCTCATCTCGGGGGGGATCGGGGGCCGGGGGCTCGAACTCGGGGACGTCGTCGACGACGGTCGAGGGGCCGGGTTCCCCGGCACCGGGGGCCGGCTTGTCCCGGTCGGGGCCTTCGGGGGCTACGGCGGCGGGCTCGTCGAGGAGCCGGGCCAGCTCGTCGTCGTCGAACTGGGAGAGATCCATGCCGACGCAGCCCAGGGAGGCCAGGGCCGGCAGGGAGAGCAGGAGGGGCCGGAGACGCATGCGTCCGCTCCATCCATGGAGTCGAGGGCCGGTCGCCGAGCCGGTTGTCGGCGTCGGCCGCCCGATCGAGCAGCGTTCGGGGGGCGGAAGGCCCGAGATCCCGGGCCGGTCGTCGGTCCCGGGCGGATCGCCCGGGACTCTACCCTCGCGGCCGATTTCCCGCAACGCCGGCTGCCCGGTCCCGAGAAGCCGGGCAGATCCGCCGGATGGAGGCGAGCAGGTCGTCGAACTCGACGGGCTTGGTCAGGTGGGCATCGAATCCGGCCCGACAGCTGCCGTCGAGGTCGCCGCGAGAGCGGTAGCCGCTCATGGTGATGCCGGAGACCGGACCGGGGCAGCGGTCCCGGACCTCCCGGAGCAGGTCGAGGCCCGAGCCGTCGGGCAGGCCGACATCTGTGACGAGCACGTCGACGGGGGAGAACTCGCCGAGGCGATCGCCGATCGGAGGTCCCCGGCGGCCTCGACGGCGAGGCCCTCCTTGCGGAGCATCCGGGAGACGATCGAGCGGAGGTCGTCGTCGTCCTCGACGAGCGGGATGCGGACGGCGGGCCGCACGGCCTCGGCCCCGGGCGGGGGGGGCGTCGGATCGGGAGGCCGGGGGGCGGGGACCGTGGGCAGCTCGATCCGGAAGGTCGAGCCGAGCCCCCGGCCGGGGCTGGAGGCGAGATCGCTGGTCGGCGATCGTCCCTCACTGCGGGGGCGGAGACCCGAAGAACGTCACCCGCTTCGCTCATGTCCCGTGCTGGAGCTTCCAAGGTGGTGCCGACCAGATGACGCCCCCAGAAATGGTGGTCCAATCCCAGGGGCGCACTTCAGGGCCGGCCGCGCCTGAACCGGGCGGACCCGACGGCCAGCCTGCCGGGCGAGTCGATCTCAGGGGCCTTCGGGGTCGGGTGGGGGACCGTCCGTGATCCGTCGGGCGGCGAAGTCGAGGAAGGTCGGCCAGTTCGGGCCGGTCGTGTGGCCGCCCTCGTGCTGCCTCCAGGTCAGCTCGCCGTCGACCAGGGCCGTGCCGACCTCGGGGAACTCGGCGGTGCCCAGCCCCCGGGCGCCGAGCAGCTCATAGACCGGGCCCGCCGCCACGGCGGCCATGAAGCTGCCGCGCTGGTCGACCCACTGGCCCTCGGCCCCCGGGCCGGTCGACGCCCCGTAGCTGACGAAGACGGGCCGGGGGGCGCACAGGGCGATCAGCTCGTGGGAGTCGACCGGCAGGTCGCCGGGCGTGAGCGGGCCCGCGTACTTCAGGAAGTTCCCGGCCATCCAGTGATACTCGCCCGAACTCGCGAGGTTCTCGACCAGCTCGCCGAAGGTCCGGCGGAACGGCTTGGCGCCCCCGGCGCCGGAGGAGCCGATGAAGCCGACGGCGAACCGGGGGTCGTAGGCCATCGCCACGAGCGCCGCCTTGCCGTACCGGGAGAGCCCCTCGATGCCGACCCGATCGGCGTCGACGGCCGGGTCGGCCTCGAAGTAGTCCAGGGCCCGGCTGGCCCCCCAGGCCCAGGCCCGGAGGGCTCCCCAGTCGTCGGGGTCCCGGGGCCGTCCCTCGTTGCAGAGGCCGATGATCCCCCGGGTCAGGCCCGAGCCGTCGTCGGCCTGGATGCTGACCGGCACGACCACGGCGAAGCCCCAGCCCCGATCGAGGACCTGCTCCCGCCAGGGGGGGCCGCCTCGGGGAGGGCCCGGGCCCCGTCTCGGCGGGCCTCCCGGCCGGGGGCCGAACCCGCCGAAGCCGAATTCGAGGATGACCGGGACCGGGCCCTCGGCGTCGGCCGGGGTGGTCAGGGAGAGCTGGATGTCGACCGAGATCTCCGGGCACCTGACGTTGTCGACGTGGCCCAGGAGCCGCTTCGTCACGGCCGGCACGCCGCCGACCTCCTCCTCGACGGTCTCGACCACCTCCCAGGAGACGGCGGGCACGTCGTCGGGGACCCGGCCGTAGACCTCCCGGTCGAAGTGCTCGACGATCTCCGGGCGTCGGACCTGCCACCACTGCTCCGGGGTCGTGACCGGGTCGCCGTCGTCGGTCACCAGGGGGTCGGGCAGGCCCGGGTAGGGGTTGGCCTTCGACTCGTCGTAGTTGGCGGCGTTCGGGGCGTCCGGGTCCAGGCCGTTCGCCCCGGGGCGGAGCGATGCGATGCCCAGGGCCCGCATCATCAGCGCGTGATCCTGCTGGGCGGTCAGCTCCGGCAGCCCGGTTTGTTCCTGGGCGGCGGCGATCGAGGCGGACAGGGCCGCCACGAGGGCGAGGATCGGCATGGCAGGGTCCCCGGGATCGGTGCGAGGGCGACCCGAGCCGACGGCGTCCGAGGGGGCGTCGTCCGGCTCGCGACGACTGCCCCGGATTGTCGCAGTCGCCGGGTGGCGGGGGAAGGTGCCGGTGCGATGCAATGCCGACTGGCTGGGCGATCAGTTGGAGGCCGGTTCGGCCCCGGCCCCGGAGCCGTGGCCGTGGTCGACGTGGTGCCGGTGGCACTCCGGGCATCGGGTGCCCCACTCGATGTTGATGCCGGCCAGGATCGAGTCGAGCTGGGTGTCGAACTTCGCCGTCGCGCCCGGGACCTGGGTCACCTGGCCCTCCGAGGAGTTCCGGAAGGAGTGGACCCAGCCGGCCGTGAACGTGACGTTCTCGGTCACCTTCAGCGAGGCACCGAGCGACAGGTTGTGCTGGAGGATGCCGGGCAGCTGCACGTTGAAGAGCGTGGTGTTGTCCCGGATCGGGTTCTCATTGTAGGAATAGCCGCCGCGGAGGGTCAGCCGGTCGGAGAGCTGGTAGGAGGCCCCGGAGGCCACCGCGAAGATGCTGTCCCAGCCGAGGCCGCCGTCGACGACCCGCTGGCCGAACAGGGCGGCGTTCTGGTAGTCGAAATAGCGGAGGTCGACGTCGACCAGCAGCCGGTCGATCCCCTTGTACGCCACGCCCCAGGAGAAGATCTGGGGGATGTCGGCGTCCACGCCGATCCTCCGCCCCACGAGGTCCGGGGTGGAGGAGTTGAAGCTCCAGCGCTCCTGCCAGATCGGGCTCTTGTACGAGAAGCCGACGTTCCAGGAGTCGTTCACCTCGTACAGCAGCCCGAACTGGAACCCGCCCCCCCAGAACGGCCGGGAGTGCGTGGCCGAGGGGAAGGTCACCAGGCCGAACTCGTCCCGGGGGCCGGGCGCGAAGAAGGCCGGGTCCATCGCGAGCGACAGGGTGCTGATGATCGGCCCGCCGCCGACGTGCAAGCGGTCGCCGATCCGCGTCGAGATCATCGGCGTGATCGCCAGCATCGAGGCGTTGCCGTAGATCGGCCCGACCCCGGCGAAGTCCGGCGGCACCCGGGGGGTCAGGAGCGGCGTGCTGAAGCTGCCCGCGTAGTTCACGTTCCCGCCCACGAACCCGGCCACCAGCAGGCCCAGTGTCGTCGGCGAGTCCTCCCTCAGCTTGAACGAGACGCCCGTGGCCAGGTTCGAGGCCACCCCGCTGTCGCTCCGGGACACCCCGTAGCGGTCGTTCGGCGGGAAGGTCCCGTTGATCGCCCCGGCGGGCAGCGTGCCGGTGAAGTGCGTGCTCGGGATCAGCAATTCGGAGCCGAGCAGCACCTGGTTGCTCTCGAAGGCACTCAGCAGCGCCGGGTTCCAGTACGTGCCGCCCAGCTCGATCGGGGCGGCCGTCGAGGCCCCCGCCATCGACCGGTTGATCGGCCCCGCGCCGGGCAGGATGATCCCCTGGGCGCCGGCCGTCGAGGCCCAGCTCGCCACCAAGACGGCCCCGAGCACGGCCCGTATGGTTCCTCGCATTGCACCGGCCCCTGTGGCGAAGTTTGACGATTATGCCGGTCGTATCGGGTCCCGGCCCGTCCGACTTGAGCGGAACGCTCGCCCCCGCGCGAGAATCAAGGAGCGTCGGCTTCGAGCGGCGAGGCCCGTCGCCTCCCCCGCTCGCCGAGGCCGATGGCGCCGCGGGCGGCACGCGAGGCGATGGGTGTGCCCGGGGCGGGCGTCGAGGCTCGGGTGCGGCGTCTCGGCCCTGCCTCGGCAAAACTCCTTCGTCATTGACAACAGGCGTCACCTGGGGGACAATGTCCTGAGATGTCACTGGGAGTCCTGAATGTCCATCGATTCCCATTCCTGGCCAGGCGCGGCCCCGCCCGAGGTCTGAGATGCCCGAGACCGTCGTCCACTTCCAGATCCGGATGCCCCCACCCCTCCATGAGTATCTGGCGAGCCGCGCCCGGGAGGAGAAGACCTCGCTCAATGCGCTGATCGTCGCCATCCTCCGGGACGCCGAGGGGAGTCGGGAGGCGGCCGGCACGACGGCGTCCCCGGGGGCGATCACCGCCGGCTGAGCGGGACGCCGGGCCGGTCGCCTCATTCCGGTGGGGCCCTGCACGGGCGGGACCCGGGGCGCGAAGGACGCGACCGTGAACCTCTCCGTACGCGACGCCGCCCGCATCCTGAGCGTCTCCGAGAAGACGATCTACCGCTGGATCAAGCAGCAGTCGATCCCCGCCTACCGGGTGCAGGACCAGTATCGCTTCAACCGGGCCGAGATCCTCGAGTGGGCCACCTCCCGGCGGCTGAACGTCTCGAGCGAGATCTTCGCCGAGCCGGAGGCGGCCGGGCAGCCGGTCCCGTCGCTGGTCGAGGCGCTGGAGTCCGGCGGGGTGCATTACCGCGTCTCCGGCTCCGACAAGGAGTCGGCGTTGCGCGAGGTGGTCCAGCTCCTGAGGCTCCCCGGGGAGGTCGACCGCGAGTTCCTGCTGCGGGTCCTGCTGGCCCGAGAGGCGATGGCGTCGACGGCCATCGGCGACGGCATCGCCATCCCGCACGTGCGCAACCCCGTCGTGCTGCACATCGACCGGCCGACCCTCGCCCTGTGCTTCCTGGACCGGCCGATCGCGTACGGCGGCCTGGACGGCGAGCCGGTGCATACCCTGTTCACGATCATCAGCCCGACGACGCGGGCCCACCTGCACCTGATGTCCAAGCTGTCGTTCGTCCTGCGCGATCCCGAGGTCCGTCACGCCCTGCGCGACCAGGATTCGCGGCAAGGGATCCTCGCCCACGTGCGGCGGGCCGAGGAGGAGCTGGGCGGCGCCGAGCCGGCCCTGGGCCCCGACCCGGCATCCGAAGGGCGATGAGGGCCGGTCGATCCGCCACCCCGGCCCGCCGCCCCGCGACGCCGGGCGAGCCGGGCGACGTCCCCGAGAACCGGACCATCCCGACGTGCACGACGCATCGACCCCCGAGTCGAGACACCTGGCAGGCCTCGGCGGGCACGGGCCGGCCCACGACCTGGCGCATCAGATCGAGCACGCGGCGCACCTGCTGCCGTCGCAGGGCCCGATCACGGTCTTCGTGCACCACAACACGCTGCACGCCTTCGAGGATCTGCCGTTCGACGAGGCTGTGAGGCGAGGGGCGGCCACTTACGGCTGCCATCCCTACCTGCCCGAGGGCTCCTACCGAGGCGAGGTCGCCCGGGGGAGGATCACCCCGGGCGACCTCGCCGAGGCCCTGGTCGACGACCTCGGCGAGGATGCCGACGTCCTGATCGGGTTCATGGGGACGAGGTATCACCTGCGCCTGGCCATGCTCGAGCACCCGCTCCGCCTCGGCACCGACGCGGAGCTGCGGTGGCTGGTCGCCGAGACCGACGCGCTGGTGCGGTTCCGGGACGAGGCCACGCCCGAGTCGAGGCGGCGGGTCGTCGACCGGACCCGTCGGTGGGTCCTCGGGGATGCCACCGGCGACGGCGATGGCGGCGCGGGCCGCGGGGCCGCCGTCGTCGCCGCGCTGCTCGACCGCTTCGGCGCGTCGACGGTCGAGCGGTGGCCCGCGCGGATCTGGGAGTCGTTCACCCTGCACCTGCTCTGGCGGATCTGCCACGCCGGCGTCCACGGCGTGAGGAGGCCCGGCGACGCCGTCCCGCCCCCCGCCCGCCATCGCGACCTGGTCGTGCTGGCGACCGGCCGGGACACCGACCTGATGGTCCACGAGGTGCTCATCCGCTTCTGCGCCGCCTTCCTGGACCAGGGGTTCGCCACCTGGCCGCTCCCCGGCCGGGAGGCCGGGTTCTTCCGCGCCTTCGCGGGCCTGTACCGGGACGCGAGGCCCGTCGACCCCTGGCTCCGCGGGCTGCCGGACGAGCTGCGGAGGGTCGAGCGGGCGGGGCTGTCCCCGATCGAATCAATCGACGAGTCGCTCCGACTGCTGGGCGTCGCCGAGCCCGAACGTGCGGGGTACCTCGCGGAGACGCTGCTGGCGTTGCGCGGCTGGGCCGGGATGCTCCGGCAGATGGAGACGAACGCGGAATGGGCCGCCCACCCGGCCCCGCCCGGGACGCTCCGGGAGTACCTGGCCGTCCGCCTGCTGCTCGAACGGGTCGCCCTGCGCCACGTCGCCCGCGAGGCGCTCCCGGGCGCGACCGACCTCCGAGACCTTCGGGCCGCCCTCCGCCACCGGATCCCGCGCCCGTCGCGCGTCAGCGTCGATCAGCGGGCCTACCTCGTGTTCCAGCTCGCCCAGGTCCGGGGGTGGGGCCCCGCCGACCTGCATCGGCTCTCGAAGGTCGAGTGGGGGCGGCTCGTCGAGGAGATCGAGTCCTTCGGCGACCTCGATCGGCGGCGGATCTACCACCTCGCCTACGAGCGGCACTACCGCGATCGGGTCCTCGACGCGCTGACGGCCCACGCGGGGGCGGCGGCCGTGCCCGAGGGCCGCGCGATCTTCCAGGTCGTCTGCTGCCTCGACGAGCGCGAGGAGTCCTTCCGCCGCCACCTGGAGGAGGTGGAGCCGGGCTGCGAGACCTTCGGCGTCGCGGGGTACTTCGGGGTGGCGATGTACTATCGGGGCGTCACCGAGGCCCACTTCCGCCCGCTCTGCCCGATCAGCGTCACGCCGCGACACTACGTGCAGGAGGAGCCGACGCATTCCTTCGAGGGGGCCGGCCGGATCCAGGCGGAGGCCCGCCGCCGGCTCGGCCGGCTCTCGCATATGCTGCACCTGGGCACGCGCACCTTCGTCGGCGGCCTGCTGACCGGCCTGCTGGGGGCGGTGGCCGGCGTCCCGCTGCTCATGCGAGTCCTGTTGCCCCGCCGGACCGCCCGGATCCGGCGCCTCCTCGGGCGGGTCGTCACCCCGCCGGTGACCCAGCTCCGGCTCGAACGTTCCGATCCGGAGCCGGGTCCCGTCGACGGCGGGCTCGGCTACTCGGTCGCCGAGATGGCGGGCGTCGTGGGGGGCCTCCTGCGTACCATCGGGCTCACCGGGGAATATGCCCGCCTGGTCGTCGTCATGGGGCACGGCTCGTCGAGCCTCAACAACCCCCAGGAGGCCGCCCACGACTGCGGGGCCTGCGGGGGGGCCCGCGGCGGGCCCAACGCCCGGGCCTTCTCCCAGATGGCCAACGACCCCCGGGTGCGTCGCCTCCTGGCCGAGGACGGGCTCCCGATCCCCGACGAGGTCCACTTCGTCGGCGCCTACCACAACACCTGCGACGACGGGCTGACGTACTTCGACCTCGACCGACTGCCGGCATCCCACCGGGGGCTCTCCGAGCGGGCGAGGGCGGCCTCGGGGGAGGCGCGACGGCGGAACGCGCAGGAACGCTGCCGGCGCTTCGAGTCGGCCGGTCCCCTGCCGACGGCCGACGAGGCCCTGCGCCACGTCGAGGCCCGGGCGGAGGACCTCTCCCAGACGCGCCCGGAATACGGCCACGCCACCAACGCGGCCTGCGTCGTCGGCCGGCGGTCGCGGACGCGCGGCCTGTTCCTCGACCGTCGGGCGTTCCTCGCCTCGTACGACCCGACCCGGGACGACGCCGAGGGGTCGACCCTGGCGGCGCTGCTGGGGGCCGTCATCCCGGTCTGCGCCGGGATCAACCTCGAATACTTCTTCTCGTCCGTCGATCCCTCGGGGTATGGCTGCGGGACCAAGCTGCCCCACAACATCACCTCGCTCCTGGGCGTGATGGACGGGGCGGCCAGCGACCTGCGGCCCGGGCTCCCCTGGCAGATGGTCGAGATCCACGAGCCGATGCGGATCCTGTTCGTCGTCGAGACCACGCCGGAGATCCTCATGGCCATCCTGGGCGGGGAGGGGCCGATCGGCCGCCTGGTGCGCAACGGCTGGGTGCAGCTGGCGACGCTCGACCCCGCCTCCCCGGCCGTCCACGTCTTCCGGGACGGCGGCTTCGAGCCGTACCGGCCGGGGGACGCCGACCTGCCCGTCGCCCCGTCCTCCGCGGCGTGGTCCCGGGGCCGACGGGGCCACCTGGGGTTCGCCACCATCTCCCCCGAGGCGGGGGATCACGACCCGATCCCCGAGGGGGCCGCCCGATGACTATCGAGGCGATCTACGCCGTCCTCGGCACCTGCGTCATCGCGTCCCCGGCGTTGCTGCTGGCGGTCCTGGGGACCGCCCCCCTGCTGGGCCGGCCGCTGGGCGAGGGCGCGACGGCCCGCTGGACCGGCTCGTGCGTCGTCTTCGGGCTCGGCTCGGCCCTGGGGGTGCTCGCCCTGATGCTCGCCTCGGGCTCCCGGTTCGTGCCCATCGAGCTGGGAGACTGGGTGGCGATCCCGCAGGAACGCTTCCACTTCCACCTGAAGTTCGTCTTCGACCGGCTCTCGGTCCCCTTCGCCCTACTCACGTTCGTCCTCGTGGGGACGATTGGGGCCTTCGCCGACCGCTACCTGCACCGCGAGCCCGGGTACGGCCGGTTCTTCCGCTGCTTCGCCGTCTTCCTGCTCGGGATGGTCGTCGCCTCGCTGGCCGGGACGATCGAGACGCTGTTCCTCGGCTGGGAGCTGGTCGGGCTCTCCTCGGCCCTGCTCGTGGCGTTCTTCCACGAGCGGGCGGCGCCGGTGCTCAACGCCCAGCGGGTGTGGTCGGTGTACCGGATCTCCGACGCCGCCTTCCTGCTCGCGGCCGTCGCCCTGCACCACGTCTCGGGGGAGGGCGACTTCGAGGGGCTGATGGGGGCGGGGCCGTGGCCGGGGGGGGAGGCGGCCCTCACCCCCGGCCAGGCCCTGGGCGTGGGGACGCTGCTGCTGGTCGCGGCCGCCGGTAAGTCGGCCCTCATCCCGTTCTCGGGATGGTTGCCGAGGGCGATGGAGGGGCCCACGCCGTCGAGCGCGGTCTTCTACGGGGCGCTCTCGGTGCACCTGGGCGCCTTCCTGCTGCTCCGCGTCAGCCCGATCCTCGATCGCTCGGCCTGGCTGTGCGCCGCGGTGGTGGCGATCGGCCTGGGCACGGCCTTGTTCGCGGCGGTCGCCGGCCGCGTCCAGGCCGACGCCAAGGGGGCCCTGGCCTATGCCTCCCTGACGCAGGTCGGCATCATCACGGCCGAGATCGGCCTGGGCCTGCGGTACATCCCGCTGGTCCACATCATCGGCCACGCCTGCCTGCGGACGCTCCAGCTGCTCCGGGCGCCCTCGCTGCTCCACGACTATCACCTGCTCGAGGACGCCGTCGGCGGGCACCTCCGCGTCGAGCACGGCCCCGCGGCGCATCGGTTCCCCGAACGGGTCCGCCGGGGCCTCTATCGCGTGGGCTTCGACCGGGGCCAGTTCGACGCGGCGCTGGACCGGTTCGTCGTCCGGCCCTTCGTGCTCGCCTTCGGCTGGTGCGACCGGATGGAACGCCGCTGGACCGACCTGCTGGCCGGAACCGCGTCCCGCGAGTCGGATTCGGTCTCCCCCTCCGCTCCGATCGGCGAGGAGCCGTGATGCCCGAGTTGCACCTGCCCTGGCTGGGGCTCTGCGTCCTGGTCCCCGCGCTCGGGGCGATCCGGGTCGGGTTGACGAAGGACCCGGATTCCGCGAGGCGTCTGGGCCTCGTCGCGTCCGGCCTGGCCCTGGCCTGCGCCGTCGCGGCGTGGCTCGACTTCGGGATCCTGGGCACCTCGGAGGCCCGGGACGGCTGGGCCCCGCTGGCACGCCTGCTCCCCGAGGACCTGCTGGTCCTCGACGCGTTGAGCGCGCCGCTGCTGCCGATGTCCGCCCTGATCTGCTTCCTGACCAACCTGGCGACCCTGCGGACCAAGGTCCGCGAGTTCTCCTTTGCCCGGTCCCTGGCCACCGAGGCGGTCCTGCTGGCGACGCTGGCCTGCAAGCACCCCTGGGGGATCGTCGCCCTGCTGGCCGCCGGGACGGTGCCGCCCTTCCTGGAGCTTCGGGCGCGACGCAGGCCGACGCGGGTCTACGCGGCCCACATGGCCGTCTTCGTCGCGCTGCTCTGCCTGGGGCAGGCCCTGATCGCCGACCGGGGGGGGGCCCCGGGATACTCGGTGCTGGCCGTCTCGCTGCTGACCTCCGCCGTCCTGCTCAGGGACGGGATCGTCCCCGTCCACTGCTGGATGACCGACCTGTTCGAGCACGCCACCTTCGGGACCGCCCTGCTGACCGTCACGCCGATGGTGGGGGCCTATGGGGTGACCCGGCTGGTGCTGCCGGTCGCCCCCCCCTGGATCTTGCAGGCCATCTCCGCGGCCTCGCTCTTCACGGCGCTCTACGCCGCGGGCATGGCGCTGGTGCAGCGGGAGGCCCGCCGCTTCTTCTGCTACCTGTTCCTCAGCCACTCGTCGCTCGTGCTGGTCGGGCTCGAGACCGCCACCCCGGTCGGCCTGACGGGGGCGCTGAGCCTGTGGCCCTCGGTGGCGCTATCCCTGACGGGCTTCGGCCTGGCGTTGCGCTGCGTCGAGTCGCGCGTGGGGCGCGTCTCGCTGGCGGACTTCCACGGCCTGGACGCCCACGTCCCGCTGCTGGCCGCCCTGTTCTTGCTGACCGGCCTGGCGGGCATCGGATTCCCCGGGACGGCCGGGTTCGTCGGCCTGGAGCTGCTCGTCGAGGGGGCGACCCGGGCCATGCCCCTGGCGGGGGCGGGCGTGGTGGTCGTGGCCGCCCTCAACGGCCTGGCGGTGATGCATGCCTACTTCCGCATCTTCACCGGGAGGCCCCGAGAGGCCACGATCGACCTGCGGATCCGCCTCCCGGAGCGGGTCGCCGTCCTCATCCTGACCGCCCTGATCCTGGGCGGCGGCCTGTTCCCGCAGCCCGGCGTCTCGAGCCGCTATCGCGCCGCCGTCGGCCTCGCCGAGGAGCGGGCCGGGCGGCTCCTCGGCACCTCGACGCCCCCGCCGCGCGATCCCACAGCACCGGCCGCCGATCGCCCCGGTCGTCGACCTCGGCCGTCGGCCGGGCCCCACGCCGCCGGGGCCCCCGTGCGGCCAGGGCGGGACGGCCGGAGGGCGGGGGAATCGCCCGGCCGGCCGTGACCCGAGAGGTCACCGGTCATTGATCCGAGTCGCCGCCCGCCTCCGCCGACGTCTCCACCGACGCGGACTCGGACGCGGGGGCGCCGGGCCGGCGGAGCGTGGTGGCCAGCCGGGCGGCGAGCGCCGCGAACTCCCGGGGGTGCGTGGGGGCGTGGGCGAGGTTGACCAGCTCGGGTTTCTGGGCGTCCAGGTCCTCGTCCGGGTGGATCGGCATGCAGACCTGATAGGTACAGACGTCGTAGGCCCCGAAGAGCACCTCGATGTCCCAGATCCCCGCCGCCTCGACCTGCTGGCGGAGGGAGAAGGCCGTGTGGGCGGCGTTGAGGCAGACCGCCATGTCGTTGAGGGTCTCCCGGTATCTCGGCTGCGCCGGGGCTTCCGGGCCCCAGGCGGCCCGGAGGGCGTTGTCCGACTCGCGGACGGCCACGAAGATTTCCTGGAAGATCTGCCTCAAGTACGGCGAGTTGGCCCGCGACCAGAATTTCTGCGGCTCGAGATACGCCTCGACCGCCCCCTTGACGGCGCCGCAGTTGGTGTGGCCGAGCACGACCAGGACGCGGACGCTGTCCCTCAGGGCCACGGTCGAGAAGTCGATGCTCCCCTGGACCTCGTTGCCCATCACGTTCCCCGCCACCCGGATGACGAAGAGGTCGTTGAAGCCCTGGCCGAAGAGCATCTCGGTCGGGACTCGGGCGTCGGAGCAGCCGAGGACGACCGCGAACGGCTTCTGCACCGGATACCCGCCGGTCGGGCTCAAGGTCGAGGGATCCAGGCCGCTGCTGGGGACGACGTACTGGGAGTCCCCCGTGGGGGAGTCGCCGCGACGGCACGTCGCCATCCATTGGGAGAAGACGCGGTTGCCCTCGATCAGGAGCTGCCGCGCCTCCTCCGCGTTGGCCGGCGTGCGCTTGACGCCGGGCTGCGAGGGGTCGTACCGGAAGACGTAGTCGATCATGACAACTTCCCGAGGGCAGGACCGTACGCACGGCGAACCGGAGAGGGATGGCCCCTCTCACCGGGGCCGCACGCTCATCTTACGAGACGCCTCCCCCGGCCGCGATGGGATGCCGAGGCCCTCGAGCCGGGGGGGGAGGGCCTCGGCATCGCCCGGGGACCGGGGCCTCGCCGCTGCGTTCGTCCCCGACCGCTCATCGGCGGGTGCGTCGTCCGCCCCGATGCACGTGGCCGGTCCGCGCCGCGGCCCCGTCATCGTTCTCTTCGCCCCGGAGTTGCCCCATACGGGGGGGCGGGACGGGGCGGACACCAGGCCGGAGGGCCGGGCGTCGAGAGCACCGGGGGGGCGGGTCCACGGCCTGCCATGACCGTCGGTTCAGCGGTGCGTCCCCCGCCCCGGAAGGTGCAGCGTCTCGACGAGCTTCCCGCGGCCGGGCCCGGCGAATCCGGGCGCAGGTTGCCCGGCCGGTAATCCCCCCGAGGCCCCCGGGGGGATCGACCGGCAGGGCGGGCGTGGGGTCGGGTTCAGCAGCCGCCGAGGGCGTCTCGGCGGAGCCTCGTGCCGGCGAGCCGGGAGCGGAGGACGGCGGCCGGGCGGATCGATGCACCCGGCCACGGGCCGCGGACCCTCCCCGGACGGTCATCCCCGGACGGGACGCGGCGGACTCGCTCGGCCTCGGCGACCGCGGCGGCTCTCCCCGGGGGTCCGACCGGGCGGACGATGCCGGTGGGCGAGGAGTCGGCGGCCTGCCGGCCGAGGCCGAGTGGGGCGCCGGCGAATCGGGAGGCGGCGGCCGATCCGGCCGGGGAGGCCGGGTCGGAGGCCGCGACGATCGGGCCGGGCCGGGGATCCCGATCGGACAGCGGCGCGAGGGTCGGCACGTCACCGGGGGCGCCGAACGGGGTGTCGATCGCGGCGGGGCCGTCGAGGGGCCGGACGCTCCAGACGGCGTCCGAGGGGCGGAAGACGGCCAGGTCGGCGGCACCGCCGCCGGTGTAGTCGGCCGGCGCCGGCACGTCGCCCGGGATGCCGAAGGTCGTGGAGAAGGCGCCCGCGGTCGATCGGAGGATGAACCACTCGGAGGTCGTCGGCCGGTAGGCGGCGACGACGGCCCGGCCGTCGCCGTCGTAGTCGGCCGGCACGGGGCGGTCGACGCCGGCCTGGCCGAACGGGAGGGCATAGCCGCCGACCCGGCCGCTGAAGGTGGCGTCGTTCGGGCCGCTCGGCAGGATGAACCACTGGGCGGCGCCGGGGACCAGGTCGCTGATCGGCCGGAAGGCGGCGAGGTCGGCCCGGCCGTCGCCGTCGTAGTCGGCGGGGGCCGGCTGGTCCAGGCCGCCGGCGCCGCCGAAGGTGACGCTGAAGGCCGAGCCGCCCTCGCTCGGCAGGATGAACCACTGGGCGGCGCCGGGGACCAGGTCGCTGATCGGCCGGAAGACGGCGAAGTCGGTGATGCCGTCGCCGGTGTAGTCGGCCGCGGCCGGCAGGTCGAGGCCCGAGCCGCCGAAGAGGAGGGTGCGATCCCCGGTTGCTCGAGCCGGAGATGAACCACTCGGAGGCGCCGGGCATCTGCGGGCTGTCCGGGCGGAAGACGGCGAAGTCGGCGACGTCGTCGCCGTCGAAGTCGCCGGTGATGGGGATGTCCCCCGGGCCTCCCAGATCCCGGGACAGCTCGCCGCCCGGGGTCGAGGCCAGGAAGGATCCCCGGGCCGTTCCCCTCCGGAAGAGGGCCAGGTCGGCGACGTCGTCGGCGTCGTAATCGCCGGGGACGGGGCGGGCCGCCGGGTCGACCACGGACGGATCCGGCGGGAGGATGCCGCGATCGCGGAGCTGGTCGACGAACACGCCCGTCCGCCGGGGGAAGAACTGCGAGGTGACCCGATCCACGGCGGCCAGCCAGTCGGCCCGGGTCAGCGGGGCGTCGGGCCGCTGGGCGTCACCCCACCGGGCCGACTCGGCGAGGACCGCCGCGTCGATCTCGGCGGCCCGGGCCCGGAACCGGGCGATCGACTCCTCGGGGGTGAGCGGCCCCCCCGGGGAGACGTACCGCCGGACTCGTGCGGCGAACTGCTCGCGATAGGCAAGGTTCGCCAGGAGTTGCTGGTGCAGGTACTGCGGGTTGAACCTCGGGAAATCCGACCCGACCTCGTAGGGGCCGTTGCGGTCCACGTTGTGATCCAGGAGCGACCACTCGGCATCGCGCATGATGAACTGGAACCCCTGGCGGGCGTCGGGGGCTCGGTTCCGGATCGCGTAGAAGTTGTTGATGAAGAGGCCGGTCGACGGGTCGCCGCCGATCGGCCCGTCGAGGTTCCCGATATAGAGATTCGTGGCCATGTAGTCGATCAGGTTGTCGACGTCGAGCAGGACCTCGCGAGCCGGGTTGTCGGAGCCGTCGGGATCCTTGCCCTGGACCCGGTAGTAGGCCTCGAGCGTGGAGAGGCCGCCGGGGGCGGTCGTGGCCTGCCAGAGCTGCCGCCAGGCCCCGAGGTCGCCGTCGGTGGCCTCGATGGTGTATAGGCCCGACTCGACCTTGACGACGTCGTAGTCGTCCTCGTCGCCGCCGAAATAGGACTCGGCGAACTCCCTGCTCGGGCGCTCCTCGCTCTGGTAGAGGCCCCAGTAATGGCCGTTGAGGTAGAGGTGATAATGGCGGCTGCGGGTGTAGGGCTGTCCCAGATCCCGCATCGTGTCGCGGGCGAAGACCTCGGCCACGAAGTTGCTGCCCGGGTCGCCGGTGAAGCTCCACGAGAGGCTCTGGGCCGTCCGCAGGTCCAGCTTCTCGAACGAGTCGACGCCCTCGTCGCCGAAGAGCGGGAAGTCCAGGGACGGGGCCCCGTATCCGTCCCGGAAGAAGAGGCGGAAGGAGTGCTTCGGGTTCGTCGGGACGGCGCTGGAAGATCCCCGGATGCGCACGCCCGCCCCCGCCTGGAAGCCGGGAGCGCCGTCGGGGTTGATCAGCTCGACCGAAGCCGGTCGCTCCCAATCCCGGCCGCCCTGCAAGGAGTTGGCGTAGATGCCGGTAGCGGGGTCGAACAGGTGCGCCAGGTCGGTGGTCAGCGAGATCGTCGGGATGGAGCGGAGCGCGGCCTCCAGCGCCTCGCCGCCGAACTCGGGGTGATCCACGATGGCGGGGTCCATCCCGAGGTCGACCACGTGGTCGCCCCAGGTCGTCGGCCAGCCCGGGGGGCCTGGCCCTGGGGGGACTGCCGCGACGCGTCATCGAGGAAGATGTAGGTCTGTGCGACCGTCGGCGGGGCGGCCCGGCCCGGCTTGAACGCGCCGGCCCTGAGGATCGTGGTCCGGGTGACGGCGAGGGGGCCGGTGTAGATCTCGCCGTGGTCGACGGTCGACTCGCTGCCGTCGAGGGTGTATCGGATCGTGGCGCCGGGGGTGGGGGAACCCAGCCCGACCGAGATCGGCGACTGATAGAACCCGTGCGGCACGCTGAAGGAGACCGGCTCCAGCACGCTGGCGTCGCCCCCCGAGTTGGGCGCGCCGGGGGTCGGGTCGATGAAATAAAGGCCCATCGACGACGGATCCGGTGACGCGCCGTCGAAGGGGACCCCGAAGGAGACGTCCGCCTCCTGCGGCGGGAACTCCGGGGCATATTCGTGGGCCACGGTGCCGTCGGCCCGGACGAGGCCCAGGTACTCCCCCCCCGGCCCCGATCCCGAAGTTGGTGTGCAGCTCGCCGCCCGGCTCGGCCCGGTCCTTGTCCGAGGCGAACACGACGAGGAATCCGCCCGGCGGCAGCGTGACGCCCGGGAACTCCCACTTGCCCGGCTCATCGGCGTCGTCGGTCAGCGCCCAGCCGGCCAGTTCGACAACCGAGGCGGTCGGGTTGTGGACCTCGATCCAGTCCGAGGCGTCGCTGTCCAGGTCGAGCAGGCCCGCGTCGTTGGAGGCGAGGAACTCGCTGATGACCGGTCCGGTCGCCGCGTCCAGGAGCGTACGAGGCTCCAGGCACTCGACCGAGGCCCTGCCTCGTCGGCTCGCACGCCGATCGTCCGGGATCGGTCGGGCTCTGGTCCATCGGGGGGCGAATCGCGGCCTGGGGAATCACCATCGGGCAGGTCCTCGTCGGATGCGGCGGCACGCCGGGGCGGGGCGGCGTCGGGGGGCGGTGCTCTCGGGTCCGGTCGCCCACCGGCCCTCCCGGGCGACCTCGGGCGTGCTCGGCTCGATCGGCCCGTCCTCCCTCGGGGGCGGGCGCGTGGCTGAACGTGGCTCACGAGTTCGCCGGGGCGCAGGCCAGAACCCTCTTTCAGGGCAATGCGCGCGGGCGAGCCCCACTCGAGGGTCGGGGGGCGAGGGGCTGGTGGACCGGCACCTCGAGGGCCTGGGGCACGACGTGATCGACGCCGGAGCGGGAAGCCCGGGCCGAGGTCGATCGGGATCCAGTGCCTTGCTCGCCATTCGACCCCGGTGGGTGAGCGTCTTCTTCGTCGGTAGACGGTTGGTGTGTCGGTTGATGGATCGGTACCAGAAGGCATCCCATTGGCCGGGCTCACCTTCGTACAACGCCCGCAGCTGGCACACCGCATCCGCCCCGTCGCCGCCCCAACGCATCCCGCTCCGCTTACCGTCTTGCAGGCCGCCTCGATGTGACCCGAGCCGATCTGCCAGCCCGCGGCCCGGTACCGCGGGTAGTCCATCCGGTGCAGGTTGTTCCGGATGTACCCGCTCACCTGCCGATGCCCCTCGCGGGCCGCGGCCGATCGGCCGCCCAGGTCCAATGCCTCCAGCGTCGCCGGGATCGCACCGCCGCCCTCGTGCTTCATCCGATGGCTCCACCGCCCCGTCAGCGTGCCGGCGGCCTCCGCATCCCCGCCGCAGTACGCCTTGGCCAGGTCGCCGAGGTGCTCGGCGGCGTGGTCGAAGTCCGGGACGCGCACGGCGCGCGGGAAGGACACGTCCATGAAGCCGTCCCGCCCCGCCCCGCCGCCGGTCAACGCCACCCACCGCTCGGCCCGGTCCAGGCCCACCTGGGCCGCCTGCCGCCGCATCCGCGCGCCCAACTCGTCGAGGCCCATCAACCCGGCCTGGTAGCGGGCCGCGGGCGGATGCCCCTTCGGGGCCGCCTCGGACGGCGCGGCGCGGGGGTTGAAGACCTTGCCGACGGAGGCCATGCGGCCGTCGGCCTTGGCGCCGCGGTCGCCCGGCATGCCGAGCCCGGCGGCATCGACGCTGACGTAGCCGACGGCCCGCCCCCGCGCATCGCGGTTCCACCGCCAGTCGGCGGCCGGGCCGAGGGCGTGCCCCGCGGCCCACAGCCCGCTGAGCCGCTCGCCGGCCGCCTCGGTCGTCCGCTCGACGGTCGACTCGGCCAGCCGCAGGCCGGCCATCCGCGGCAGCGGCTTCTCGGCCGCCTCGGCGAAGCTGCCGACGGTGCCGGCCCACGTCGTGATCTCCTCGGCCCCCGGCGTCAGCGTGCCGGCGGCCAACCCCAGCTCGGCGTCGATGGGGATGTGCCCGGTCCGGCGGGCCGGGCAGGTGTGGTAGGCCCGCCCGGCCAGGGTAATCGGGCCCATCAGGCTGATGAAGGCCTTGTCGCGGCGGCCCTGGGACTTGCTCGGGCCGCGGCAGGCCGGGCGGCTGAGGCTGGAGCCCCGGTCCCCCCCCCTTTGCGCCCGTTCAGGGCGGTCTCGATGGCCTTGGCCCCGATCCGATGCACCCGGTCGCGGACCTCGAACTCGGTCTCGCCCAGGAGTTGGCCGTCGGGTTTGGAGGCGAGCGGATGGGCGATCCGGCGCAGCTCGGCATCGCCGGCCGCCCGCAAGGCCTGGTAGATGCGCTCGGCTTCGGCGGCTTGCTCGGGGGGCAGTTCGGGGAGAGACATGCGGGGGCCTCGATGGGCAAATGACGACGAAATCAGGACGGACCCATCAGCGGCCCCCGTTGTACGCGATTTTCCACCGACTTTCGAGACGCTCACCCCCGATCCACCCTCCCGAGATATTCGATGGTGCCACGATGCCGGGCGACGTAGTATGATACCCCTTGACTCGCTTGTCCTTCAGTTCAGGCGATCGCTTCCCGGTTACCCTTCGATGGCGATCAGTTACCCGGATCTAGAAGACCAAATCGCTGATTAGAAGGTAATGAAGATCACGCAAGCGGGAGGTTTGCAGAACAGGATCGCCAAAGTCAAGCAAAAAATAGGCTTACGCAATTCGGAGGGGTGGCAGAGTGGTCGATTGCGGCGGTCTTGAAAACCGCTGAGGCGGCAACGTCTCCGGGGGTTCGAATCCCTCCCCCTCCGCTCCGACAGGGTCCGACTGGGTCCGACTCAAAGCGTCAACTCCCTGGAAATCAACGGGGTTACGACTCATCGCCAGAGCCACATCGGAACCCGCTTTCATCGCTTCCGAATCGCCACCATCCGACCTGGACCGACCCAATCCGTCCCCTGTATGGGGCAAATATGGGGCAAAGCGATCGCTTCTAGGTCCGTCGGTCCCCGTTGCTCGGGCCGATTCGTTCGTGGGTGACTCGGGCCGGATCGGGGGCAGGGCGTCCTGGGTTGCCGACTGGTCGGCCAGGCCGATGTGGGCATAGGTCCCGAGGGTGAGCGTCGGAGTCGAGTGCCGGGCCAACGATTGCACCACCTTCACCGGGGCGCTCGACTTGGCAAGCATGGTGACGTAGGTGTGGCGGAGGGCGTGGAAGTCGGCCACCCCCGAATCGGTTTCGTAGGCAATCTCGGCGGCGGCCAGGTCGCGCCGGATCATCGCGGCGGTGTGATCGCTCTTGATCGACCATAGTGGCTTGCAGGGGGACTTGGATGCACGCCAGGGGGCCAGGATGGCGGCCAGGTCGGGCCGGATCGGCTGGACATCTTCCCGGCGGCGCTTGGAGTAGGCGGCCGCGCAGACGACCACCGGAGGGGCTTCGGAGAGTCGGAAGCTCTCCGGGGTCAGGGATGCCAGTTCTTCGGCCCGGAACCCGGTCCCGAGGGCCAGCCGATAGAGCATCGCCCGATCCGGGCCGGGCAGCTTGAAAACGACCGGCCCGGATTCGGCGGCCCCGATCAGTCGAGCGGCTTCCTCGGGGGAGAGGGTCCGGCGTCGGCGCCGGCGGTCGGAATCGGGGTTCTTAGGTGGCGCAATGTGGGCCAGGGCGTCATCCCGCGTCCGGCCATCGCGCCAGAGCCAGCGCGAGAATCCCTTGATCGCCCGGGTGTAGTGATGGACCGACCGGAGGGCCTTTCCTTCCGCACGGACCGCCCCGAGGGCGGCTTGCACCCCCGAGGGCGTCAGATCGGACAGCCGCTCCGCCCTGGCCAACTCGATCACCCGCCCGGTCCGGTTGCGGTTCTGGTTCGCTTGCTTGGGGGTCACACCCCGAGCCAACTGGTCGGCCCGCCAGTCGTCCAGGTGATCGGCCAGGAGTCGCGCCTCGTGGCGCCGGAAGGCGTCGGCCTTGGGGTCGATCAGCCCGGCCCGTTGCCGGGCGGCGTCCGACTCCGCCGCTCGGGCCATCTCCTCGGTCGCCCGACGATCGGGGCAACCCTTCCGCTCCACCCGTCGCCCGTCGGCGTCGGTGAATCGGTAGTACCAGTTCTTCCCACGCTTCCTCAGGTCGGCCATCGGTCATCCCCCTCCAGGTGATCGGTCGGCTTGGTCGGATTGTCGCATACAGTCGGCCCGGGGCGCAATCTGTCGGCTCGGTGTGGGTCGAAATATCGGGACCGAGGCAAGGGGTTTCCGGTCGATTCAGCTACGCCATAGACGCCATAGACGCATTAAGGTGTCAGCACCGAGGGCGAGATATCGCGTCTACCGCGTTTATGGCGTAGGTTCCCTACCTGCAAACCAACGCTCCGCCGATCGTCCCGCTGTTGGCTCCATCCGGCAGAAGGCCAGGTTGGCAGCGGTCAGCACCCGGAGGGTCCCCGCGATCCGCTGCGACGACTTGTTCTTCTGGAAGACACCTTCCCGGATCTCGGTCCGGGTCAGCCCCTCGGGCATCGAGGCGCGGAGGGCCTCGAGCAAGGCGTCGGCGTCCGGGTCGCCCAGGGCGTCTCCGAAGATGTGGGCGGCGCTCCGTTCGGCGTACCGCCAGAGGGCCAGAGCGGATTGGAGATGATCGGCATGGATCATCGGGCATCCGTCGATCAGGGCATAGAGCATGGCCAGGCGCATCGCGTGGGCCTCGGCCCGCGACGTGACGGCGCCGAGGAGGCCGGGCCGCCCCCCGGACAACTCGGGATAGGAGGCGGCCCACAGCTCATCGGCGGCGGCGTCCCGGGTCATCCGGCCTCGGGTCCGGGCAACTTAGGCGGCCTCGGTGAGCCGTCGCACCAAAGGGGCGAAATCCACGTCGCCGATCGACCCGCCGAACGGGAGCAGCTTGGACCGGCGGACGCAGAGCCACAGGAACCGATTGGCGAAGCCGTTCGCGGCGTCGGTCCGGGTCAGCAGCGTGGCCAGCTCATCGCGGGTGATATGTCCGACGATCGAGACATGGGCGCCGGTCGCTTTGAGCGGGTTGTTCCGGGTCAGGGTCCGCAGTTCGCCCGAGTCCCAGGCCTGGCGCACGAGGGCCGACAAATTGTTCCCGTCCCGGGTCGCTACCCGGAGCGTCCCTCCAAGCTCGGGCTCGATGCACAAGATCCGCTTGTCCGTCTCGCCCGGGTCGACTTCGACCTCCTGATAGCCGATGATGCGTTTCGACGGGCCGTCCTTGATAGGCTCTCGCTTCATCACCGGATCCCGAACGGCGTGGATCAGGCCTTCCCCGGTGCTCAGCCCGGTCATCACCCGATCCGCGGTCCAGGCCGGATCGGCGGCGTCCAGCAGGCGCCGGGCATGGCTCCAACTGGTCCCCTTGCGGCCCTTGGCGGTCTCCCCCACGAGGGCGAGGAACTCATTGCCGTAATGCCGGTCGGCCTCCACGGCGAAGAACGCGGAACGGCCGATCAAGTTGCCGAACCCGATGAGCAGTTGCCCGAGGATGGCCACCGGGTCCGCCTCGGTGTGGGGCTCGATGGCCCGGACGAGCTCCCCGGCCAAGCCATCAAGCTCGGGGGCTTCGAGCGGATCGGGCCAGGCCGGGCCGACGGGCGGCTCGGGAGCGTCCCGGGGTTCGGCCGGGGGCGGGGGGGGGAGGTCCAGCATGGGGGCCAGGTCCGCCACTCGATCCAACTCCTCCCGGCATTGCTCGGGTTCCCAGCCTTCGGGGACACCGTCCTGAAGCCATTCCGCGATGTCGGCCCCCTTGGTGATCTCGGCATCCGTCCGCCAGAGGTCGTCCAGGCGGACGACCCGGACCGTGGGCCTCGGGGATAGCTTCGCCAGCTCCGCGATGACGGCTTGGGCGTAATCCTCCCCCTCGGGATCGGCGTCGGGCAGGATGACGACATCCCGCCCGGCCAAGGGGTTCCAGGTGCTCTTGTGGGCCGACTTCGAGCCGTGGGCCGTTGTCGTGGCGGTCGCCCCGAGGTTCCGGGCCAGGTCGCAAGCCTTCTCACCTTCGACGACGTAGACCCGGTCAGAGTCGGCCAGGTTGCACAGGTGATTGAGCGGCCAGAGTCCGGGCGGGTCGCCCATCACCCAGCCCTCGGCGGTCAGATGGACGGGCCGGAACTGCTTCCGCTCGCCCGCCGGGTCGAACCGATAGACCCGGGCGGCCTCGGTCCCGTCGGCCTCGTGATAGGCCCAATGGGCCGTCGGGCTGCCCAGCTTGAGGGCGGTTCCCCCGATGGCGGCCTCGGGGGTCGGGTGGGCCTTCCGGTCGGCTCGGGCCTTGCCGTTGGCCCGGGGCCTCGTGGGGGTGGAGCGATCGTCCCGGGGTGTGAACAGATCGCTCAGGTCCAGGTCGAGCGCGGCCACGATATCCCCGGCGGGGCAACCGTGGGCGTGGCATCGGACCAGTGCCCGGCCGTCGTCGCCCCTCGAGACGGACAGGTTCCGTCGGTCCCCGTCGTGGGCCGGGCATCGGCTCTCCCACGAGTCGGAACCGGTCGGGCGAGGGTCGAACCCCAGGGACTCGAGCCGGGCCACGAGGCGTTCGGTCGGGTCACGATGGGGACTCATCATCGTCCCCCCCGGCCCGAGGCCCGTGATTGCTCGTCGATCCAGGTCCGGAGCGTGGCGGCCTTCCACCGGGGTGACCGGCCGATCGACAAGTCCGGCGGGGGCAGCTTCCTGGCCGATCGCATTCGCTCGACTTCGCGTCGAGAACAGGCCAGGGTTGCGGCCCATTCGTCGATCCCGACCAGCGGCTCGATGCCAGCGGCGGCCATCTCGGCGGCCAGCATCCGGGCCGCGATCCGGTCCAGCGAGGCGGCCAGCATCTCGGCCAATTGGCCGATGCCGGGGGGCAGTTCGGCAGGCTCGGACGACTCGGGGCTTGCAGCGGCCTCAGGCGAGGGCGTTCGGGTCGGGCAGTTCATCTGGCCACCCCCCGGCCATCGACTATACGGCGGCCCTCGTGGGACTTCGTGGCGTGGATCAGCTCATCGCAGAACTGGCGGTCGAGCTCGGCCTTCTCGGAGAGGCGGAGCAATGACCGTAGCCGTCGGGCCTCCCTAACGGCCCGTGCCAGCTTCGCCCGGACCAGGGGCGGCGGCGGGATCAAGTCGCGGTCGGATTCGCTCATGGTGGATCTCCCAGGCGGTTCTTTCCCCGCCCGAGCGAATCATGAGCGCGACCGGATGCGTCTCGGATGCATCTCGGATACATCTTGGATGCATCGACCAATCACCCCCTTTCCTTCCAGACCCGGCCCCCCTTCAGTCGATAGCGCAGGGACAAGCCGAGTTCCTCCGCGACTTCGTTGACGCGATTGAGGTTCCCCCGGATCGTCTTGTCGCTAGCATCTCGATCGTCATGAACCTCGTCGCCGACATCGGAGGGGAGAGCGCACTCCTTCCCTTTCATGTAGCCCACCAGTGTTGCTGCAATAGGACTCCCCTTACCCCTGCGGCGAAGCTCCAACTCCAAGCGATCCTCGGGGGACGGCTCGGTTTCCTGTCTCGGGGCGTCAAGAGAGCGGCCCCCGGCCTGATCCCGGATTAACTCCAGCCGATCCAGAGCCACCGCGAGCGGCGTACGTCGGATCCAATCCGGCGATTCCCCACGAGCGATCAGTTCGTCGATCAGGCTCCGGATGAACTCCGGCGTCGGTCGACCGGCACTGCTGAACGTAGCCAGGTCGAAGTAGCGGCGAAAAACCCGATCTGCCCCCGGGATCGCGTCGAGCAGGCGGAATTGAATCCGGGCCTGTTCCCGATACCAGTCGGAATCGAACCGCTCCAACCTGTCGAGTTCTTCCAGGATGGCCCCCGCCTCATAGAGCCCAAGCCGTTTCCGCGTGCGAAGCCAGCCGGCCAACGTCTGCCTTGCGTGCGGGGTCAACCCGCGGATCGGCCGACGCCACTCGGGGATGGGAACGTCGGCGCGACTCCGAGGAGCGGCCCCGGGCATCGGGCCGCTCGCCCCCGGGGGCGTTTCTGGGAGCAGGCGGAGGGCCCTTTTAAGGGCATCGGCGGCCGGTCCAATCTTGGCCGGATCGCGAGTCGCCAGAGCATCGTTCAGTCGCCACAGCGCGTTGAACGCGATCCCGACGTTCGACCCGGGATCACCGCCGTGCGATCGGCCGATCCACCGATCGAGGGCCTTTCCGATCTCCCCGGCGAGTCCATCGAGGGCCGAGGCGGCATAGGGGTCGTCCGGGTTGTTCTCCAGTTGGGCGAGCACCGCCTTGAGCAGGGGGAGGGCTGCACGCGCGATGGTGGCCCCCCCCGTCGGGTCGCCCTGGGGCTCCCGGGGAGCGGCCAACTGGTTGACGAGGAGGCCGGGGGGATCGAGACCGTGATCGGCGAACCACTTCGCGGCCTCGTCGAGCGACAGGGCCACGCCAACCCCGGCTGGTCGGCCTCCGGGATTCCCGCGTTCCTTCGGCCGAGAGGGGCGCCACCGAACCGCGATCCATCGCCCGTCGATGGCATACAGGCGTTCTCGGTAGACGTGCGGCCCAATCCATCGGAGGTTCGGCGATTCATAGCACTTCGCCCCGGAGGGATCGAAGGTATGGTTTGGGCCGCTTGCCTTCCCGGTCGTGCTGTAGACGATCGGCGCCGGCGCGTCCTCGGGCCTCGGGCCGGTTGGCCCGGTGGAAGTGTCTTCGTCGAGCATGGTCTTCCCCTACGGACGGGCCGACCCGGCGGTCGGGCCCGGTAGGGGACGGGACTGACGCGCCGGGCCGCTTTCCCGGCCGATCGGCGGCCAACCGATCGAACCAACCCGTGTTCTTCAGTATACCCCGCCTAATCGCGTGGGCGAATCCAGATTGACGATCCGGAGGTTTCCGCCGACAAGGCAGGAATCAGAAGATGACAAGTCAACCGCCTTCGAGTCCTCGGGCCTGACCGAGCGAGACGAGGGCATCGAGCAACTCCTGGACGCGATGGGCACGGCCGTCATTGCGAGCGTGCCAGGCGAGGGTCATGGGCACGCTGTCGGCGCGGTCCGGCTCGTGCTAAGATGTCCCGGCCATTGGAGTTGCCCGTCCGAGGATCGGAAGAAAACCGCCGATGAATGACCCGAACCTGTCTTCGTTCATCTGGTCAGTGGCCGACCTGCTGCGGGGAGACTACAAGCAGTCCGAGTACGGCAAGGTGATCCTGCCATTCACCGTGCTGCGGCGGCTCGACTGCGTGCTGGAGAAGACCAAGGCCGCCGTGCTGGCCGAGCGGGAGGCCAGGGAGAAGGCCGGGCTGAACCCGGAGCCGTTCCTGCTGCGGAAGTCGGGCCAGCATTTCTTCAACACGTCGCCCCTGGACATGAAGAAGCTGGTCGGCGACCAGGACCACATTCGGGAGAACCTGTTCGCCTACATCCAGGCGTTCTCGCAGGCCGTGCGGGACATCTTCGAGAGCTTCGACTTTCACACGCAGGTCGACCGGCTGGCGAAGGCGAAGCTGCTGTACCTGATCACCGAGAAGTTCGCGACCATCGACCTGCATCCCGAGGTCGTCAGCAACGCCCAGATGGGGGCGGTGTTCGAGGAACTGATCCGCAAGTTCGCCGAACTCTCGAACGAAACCGCCGGGGAGCACTTCACCCCGCGCGAAGTCATCCGGCTCATGGTCGACCTGATCTTCATCGAGGACGACGACGCCCTTCGCAAGCCGGGCGTCGTCCGGTCGCTCTACGACCCCACGGCGGGAACGGGCGGCATGTTATCGGTGGCCGACGAGCACCTGGCGAGCATGAACGAGGAAGCCCGTCTGGTGATGTACGGGCAGGAGTTGAACCCCGAGTCGTACGCGATCTGCAAGGCCGACATGCTGATCAAGGGGCAGGACATCGCCAACATCATCTTCGGCAACGCGCTGTCGAACGACGGCCTGCCGGGGAAGCAGTTCGACTACATGCTGTCCAACCCCCCGTTCGGCGTGGAGTGGAAGAAGATCGAGAAGGAGGTCCGCCGGGAGGCCGAGCAGCAGGGCTTCAACGGGCGGTTCGGGCCGGGCCTGCCCCGGGTGAGTGACGGCTCGTTGCTGTTCCTGTTGCACCTGATCTCGAAGATGCGGCCCGCCGTCGACGGGGGCAGCCGGTTCGGCATCGTCCTGAACGGGTCACCGCTGTTCACGGGCGGGGCGGGGCGGGGCGGGGTCGGGCGAGAGCGAGATCCGCCGCTACGTGCTAGAGAACGACCTGCTCGAATCCATCGTCGCGCTCCCGATCCACATGTTCTACAACACGGGCATCAGCACCTACGTTTGGATTGTCAGCAATCGCAAGCCGACGCCGAGGAAGGGCAAGGTGCAACTGATCGACGCCAGCGGATACTGGCGGAAGATGCGCAAGAGCCTGGGCAGCAAGCGCAAGGAGCTGAGCCCTGAGCACATCGAGGAGATCACGCGGCTATTTGGCGAGTGCCGGGAAGTCAACTGCGACGGCGTGCCGATCAGCCGCATCTTCAGGAACGAGGACTTCGGCTACCGCACGATCACGGTGGAACACCCCCTGCGGGACGAGAAGGGGAAGGTCGTGCTCGGCACCCGAGGCAAGGCGAAGGGCAAGCCCCAGCCCGATTCCAGCCTCCGCGACACCGAGAACGTGCCGCTCGGCGAGGACGTGGAGACGTACTTCAAGCGGGAAGTGCTGCCGCATACGCCCGATGCGTGGATCGACCACGACAAGACGAAGGTGGGCTACGAGATCCCGTTCAACCGGCATTTCTACGTGTTCAAACCGCCCCGCGACCTGGCCGAGATTGACGCGGAGTTGAAGGGCGTCACCGACCGGATTCTTGAGATGATCGGGGGACTGTCGAGATGAGTTTTCCGAGGTACGGGACGTACAAGGATAGCGGGGTGGAATGGCTGGGATTGGTCCCCCGAGATTGGACAGTAACAGCACTCGGAAAATCACAATTGACAAATGTGACGGGCCGTTTGGATCGGGCCTCAAGTCGGAACATTACACCGATACAGGCGTGAGAGTAGTTCGGCTCCAGAATATTAGGGCAAATGGATTTGATGGGTCTGACACGGCTTTCATCGACGAGACATACTACCGAGAAGAACTAGTGAAGCGTCACTCGCTGATTTTCGGGTAAAATGACCCCCCTTGTCCGGCCGCATCGTGGCTCGCCGGGGGGGTTGCCATGGCAAAGAAGTACGTCCTGAAGCTGACGGCCGAAGAGCGGGCCGAGCTGGCTCGCCTGGTCCGCAAGGGCAACATCGCCGGCTGGAAGGTGCAGCGGGCTCAGGCCCTGCTCAAGTGCGACCAGGGGCCCGACGGGCCGGCCTGGCCCGACGCGAAGATCGCCGAGGCGTTCGGCGTCACGACCCGCAGCCTGGAGTCGTGGCGCAAGCGGGCCGTCGAGCACGGGCCGATGGCGCTGCTGCAGCGCAGGCCGCGGACCCCGTCGGCGGTCCCCAAACTCGGCGGCGAGAACGAGGCGCGGTTGACGGCCCTGGCCTGCTCGCAGCCGCCCAGGGGCCTGGCCCGCTGGTCGCTCCGGCTGCTGGCCGAGCGCCTGGTGGAGTTGGAGGTCGTCGCGGCGGTCTCGCACGAGACCGTCCGCCGCTCTTTGAAAAAAGCGCGCTGAAGCCGTGGCTCAGGCGGATGTGGTGCATCCCGCCGGAGCAGGACGCGGCCTTCGTCTGCCAGATGGAGCAGGTCCTGGAGGCCTACCGGCGCCCGTATGATCCGAGGCGCCCCGTCGTCTGCATGGACGAACAGCCCAAGCAGCTGATCGCCGAGGCGCGGCGGCCATCGCCGGCGGCGCCCGGACGCCCGGCCCGGGTCGACTACGAGTATGTCCGCGAGGGGACCTGCACGGTGTGGATGTTCGTCGAGCCGCTGGCCGGCTGGCGCGACGTGCGCGTGACCGAGGCGAAGACGGCCGTGGACTGGGCCCACCGGGTGCAGCGGCTGGTGGACGACCCGCGCCACGCCGAGGCCGAGCGGATCACGCTGGTCTGCGACAACCTCGTGACCCATTCGCTGGCGTCGCTGTACAAGGCGTTCGAGCCGGCCGAGGCCTTGCGGTTGGCGCGGCGACTGGAGCTGGTGCACACGCCGAAGCACGGCAGCTGGCTGAACGTCGCCGAGATCGAGCTGTCGGTGTTGACGCGGCAGTGCCTGGACCGGCGCATCGCGGTGCAGGACGAGGTGGCCGGGGAGGCCGGCGCCTGGGGCGAGCGCCGGAACGCCAAACAGGTGGGCGTCGAGTGGCACTTCACCACCGAGGACGCCCGGATCAAGCTGAGGCACCTCTACCCGAAGATTAACGAGTGACGCTTCACTAGCCGGCCATGACATTTGCCGTGGCGATGTGCTCATTGCTGGTCTTGGCGATGAAAGAAACACAGTTGGCAGGGCATGTGTTGCACCACCCGGGATTGAGCCGGCAATGGTGAAGGCCGATTGTTTTCGATTTCGATTGGACGTGTCGAAAGCGCTGCCCGAGTTCGTCGCTCAGCAATTAACGGCTAGTGGTCGGCCACTGACGACTTGAGGGATGGGCTGCAATCGGTTCTCCTGGAGCCCTAACCGCTTCAGGAGCATCGACATGAAGAAGTACATCGTGACGCTCACCGCCGACGAACGCCAGGCCCTCCTCGATCTCATCTCCGCCGGCAAGGCCTCCGCTCTGAAACTGGCCCATGCCCGCATCCTCCTCAAGGCTGATGCCGCCGAGGGCGGGCCCGCCTGGCCCGACGACCGCATCGCCGAGGCCGTCGAGGTCTCTGTCGCCACCATCGAGCGGGTCCGCCAGCGGTTCGTCGAGCAGGGCCTGGAGGCCGCCCTGGTCCGCAAGACGCAGGCCCGTCCCAGCCGCCAGCGGGCCCTCGACGGCCGGGCCGAGGCGAAGTTGATCGCCCTGGCCTGCTCGGAGCCCCCCGACGGCCGCAAGGCCTGGACGATGCGATTGCTGGCCGACAAGCTCGTCGAGTTGGAGATCGTCCCCTCGATCTCCGACGAGACGGTGCGCCGCTCTTTGAAAAAAGCGAACTGAGGCCGCATCTGAAGCAGCAGTGGTGCATCCCGCCGGAGGCGAACGCCGAGTTCGTGGCGGCGATGGAGGACGTGCTGGAGGTCTACCACCGGCCCTACGACGAGACGCGACCGCTGGTCTGCCTCGACGAGGCGAGCAAGCAACTGATCGGCGAGACGGTCGTGCCGATCCCGGCAGCGCCAGGGCGGCTCGAGCGGTTCGATCACGAATACGTCCGCAACGGGACGGCCAACCTGTTCATGGTGACGATGCCGCTGCTGGGGTGGCGTGCGGTCCACGTCACCGAGCGTCGGACGGCGTTGGACTTCGCCGAGGTGGTGCGTTGGCTGGTGGAGGAGGTGCACGAGGAGGCGGAGAAGGTCGTGCTGGTGATGGACAACCTGAACACGCACAAGATCGCCTCGCTGTACGAGGCGTTCCCGCCGGAGCGGGCCCGTCGGATCGCCGGGAAGTTGGAGATCCACCACACGCCGAAGCACGGGAGTTGGCTGAACATGGCGGAGATCGAGCTGTCGGTGCTGGCGAGGCAGTGCCTGGACCGGCGGATCGGGTCGAGCGAGGAACTGAAGCGGGAGGTCGCGGCGTGGGAGGAGGACCGCAACGAGCGGATGGTGGGCATTCGGTGGCAGTTCACCACGGCGGATGCCCGGATCAAACTGCACCGACTATACCCGGCAACTCAATAGCGGACGACCACTAGTTCCACCTTTGATGGTGGGTTTTTGTCTTCAGGTTCGACTCGTTCGCGTATTCCATTATCGGTCATGGCGACGAGGAAACTCGCCTTACCCCCAATGCCCGAGCAAGTCTTGATCTCCGCGTTTCTCTGCCAAGAGATGGCGAAGATTGACGCGCTGGTGGGGGAGCAGAGGCGGCTGATTGAACTGCTGAAGGAAAAACGCCAGGCCGTCATCTCCCACGCCGTCACCAAGGGCCTGAACCCACACGCCCCCATGAAGCCCTCCGGCATCGAGTGGCTCGGCGACGTGCCAGCACATTGGAGCGTGACGCCAGTCTCTCACTTGTGCGAACAAGTCACCTATGGGTTCACGAACCCGATGCCTACTACCGAGGAGGGTCCGTATCTGCTGACCGCGAATGATGTGGATTACGGCCGAGTCAAGTACGAAACTGCCCGCAAGACAAGTTACGAAGCTTATCGAAACGACCTCACAGACAAGAGCCGACCTAAAGAGGGGGATGTCCTGATAACGAAGGATGGAACACTCGGCAGGGTCGCTGTCCACGATGGGCGAGAATGCTGTATAAACCAGTCGGTTGCAAAGCTCAATCCCAAGCCAGAATTGATTCTTCCCCGGTTTATGGCGACCTGTCTCCTTGGCGGGATCTACCAAGAGCGAATGCTATTTGATGCAGGAGGTACTACAATTAAGCATATTTATATTTCAAGACTATCAAAAATGCCCGTTTGTTATCCTCCTTTGCCGGAACAAAAGTTCTTGCTCTCGCATTTAGATAATGAACTCGCTCGTCTCGACTCGCTTTGCTCAGAAGGTCAAAGGGCAATCGACCTTCTTCTAGAGCGTCGAACCGCCCTCATCTCCGCCGCCGTCACCGGCAAGATTGACGTGCGCGGGCTGGCCGAGTCGGAGGCCGCATGAGCCTGCATCACGAGGTCAACTTCGAGGCCGAAATCTGCGACCACCTCGCTGCCAACGGCTGGCTCCATGAGGACGGCGACGCGGCGAAATATGACCGGACGCGGGTCCTGTACCCCGAGGACGTGCTGGCCTGGGTTACGCTCACCCAGCCTAACGCCTGGGGCGCCCTCGAAAAGAACCACGGATCGAAGGCGGCCGAAACACTGCTTGCCCGGCTCCGCGACCAGATTGACCAGCGGGGCACGCTCGATGTGCTCCGGCAAGGGATCGAGATGCTGGGCCTCCGCGAGAAACTGCCGCTCGTCCAGTTCAAGCCCGCCCTCGCGATCAATCCCGACATCCTCGCCCGGTACGAGGCGAACCGCCTCCGGGTCGTCCGCCAGGTCCGGTATTCGACCCAAAACGAGAACAGCATCGATCTCGTTTTGTTCCTGAACGGCGTGCCGGTGGCGACGGCCGAGTTGAAGACCGACTTCACCCAGGGCATCATTGACGCCATCGACCAGTATCGCTTCGACCGCCATCCCCGGCCGAAGGGCCAGGCCCCCGAGCCGCTGCTCTCGTTCCCCAACGGGGCCCTCGTCCACTTCGCCGTCAGCAGCCGCGAAGTCCAGATGACGACGCGGCTCGACGGCCCGAGCACCGTCTTCCTGCCGTTCAACCAGGGCGACGGCGGCGGGGCCGGCAACCCCGTCAATCCGACGGGCGGGCACCGCACCGCCTACCTCTGGGAGCGCATCTGGGAGCGGCATGGCTGGCTCGAAATCCTCGGCCGCTACCTCGTGGCGAAGCGGGACAAGAATAAGCAGATCGAGCGGTACATCTTCCCCCGGTTCCACCAGCTCGACTCCACGCGAAAACTTCAAGCCGCCGTGCGGGAGCGGGGGCCGGGCGGCACGTACCTGATCCAGCACTCGGCCGGGTCGGGGAAGACGAACTCGATCGCCTGGTCGGCCCACTTCCTGGCCGACATGCACAATCAGGAGCAGGCGAAGCTGTTCGACACGGTCCTCGTCGTCTTCGACCGGAACGTGATCGACACGCAGTTGCAGGAGGCGATCTTCGACTTCGAGCGGACGCAAGGGGTCGTGGCGACGATCAAGGGCGAGGGGGGCAGCAAGAGCGGCGAACTCGCGGCGGCCCTCTCGGGCTCCAAGAAGATCGTCGTGTGCACGATCCAGACCTTCCCCTACGCGATCAGGGCAGTCCGAGAGCTTGCGGCGACCCAGGGCAAGCGGTTCGCGGTGATCGCCGACGAGGCGCATAGCTCGCAGACCGGAGAGGCGGCGGCGAAGTTGAAGGCCGTGCTGTCCGGCGAGGAACTCAAGGACCTGAACGACGGCGGCGAGGTCGATGCCGAGGACATCCTCGCCGCCGAGATGACGGCGAGGGCCGAGGACACGGGGATCACCTACGTCGCGTTCACCGCCACGCCGAAGCCGAAGACGATGGAGCTATTCGGCACTCGGCCCGACCCGAGCCAGCCCGCCGGCCCGGACAACCTCCCCGCTCCCTTCCACGTCTACTCGATGCGGCAGGCGATCGAGGAGAAGTTCATCCTCGACGTGCTCCAGAACTACACAACGTACAAGCTGGCCTTTCGGCTCGCGCACGACGGCAAGGACGTGGAGGACACGGAGGTCGAGCGCAGCGCGGCCTTGAAGGGGATCATGCGGTGGGTGCGGCTCCACCCGTACAACATCGCCCAGTGTCGTGCTGACCCATCACAGCCTGAAGAACCAGGGCAAGCAGTCGATGACCCTCGGCGGCGGCGACACGCCCAAGCTCCAACCGATGACGGAGGCGGGCGGCGGGAGCGTCCAGGAGAAGCAGAAGGCGCTGCTGAACGAGATCATCCAGCGTGTGAATGAACTGTTCGAGGGGGAACTGACTGACCAGGACAAGCTGGTCTACGTCAACAACGTCATCATGGGCAAGCTGCTGGAATCCGAGAAGCTCAGGCAGCAGGCGACCCACAACACCAAGGAGCAGTTCGCCAATTCGCCCGACCTGAAGTCCGAGATCATGAACGCGATCATCGACGCGCTAGTGGTCGTCCGCTATTGAGTTGCCGGGTATAGTCGGTGCAGTTTGATCCGGGCATCCGCCGTGGTGAACTGCCACCGAATGCCCACCATCCGCTCGTTGCGGTCCTCCTCCCACGCCGCGACCTCCCGCTTCAGTTCCTCGCTCGACCCGATCCGCCGGTCCAGGCACTGCCTCGCCAGCACCGACAGCTCGATCTCCGCCATGTTCAGCCAACTCCCGTGCTTCGGCGTGTGGTGGATCTCCAACTTCCCGGCGATCCGACGGGCCCGCTCCGGCGGGAACGCCTCGTACAGCGAGGCGATCTTGTGCGTGTTCAGGTTGTCCATCACCAGCACGACCTTCTCCGCCTCCTCGTGCACCTCCTCCACCAGCCAACGCACCACCTCGGCGAAGTCCAACGCCGTCCGACGCTCGGTGACGTGGACCGCACGCCACCCCAGCAGCGGCATCGTCACCATGAACAGGTTGGCCGTCCCGTTGCGGACGTATTCGTGATCGAACCGCTCGAGCCGCCCTGGCGCTGCCGGGATCGGCACGACCGTCTCGCCGATCAGTTGCTTGCTCGCCTCGTCGAGGCAGACCAGCGGTCGCGTCTCGTCGTAGGGCCGGTGGTAGACCTCCAGCACGTCCTCCATCGCCGCCACGAACTCGGCGTTCGCCTCCGGCGGGATGCACCACTGCTGCTTCAGATGCGGCCTCAGTTCGCTTTTTTCAAAGAGCGGCGCACCGTCTCGTCGGAGATCGAGGGGACGATCTCCAACTCGACGAGCTTGTCGGCCAGCAATCGCATCGTCCAGGCCTTGCGGCCGTCGGGGGGCTCCGAGCAGGCCAGGGCGATCAACTTCGCCTCGGCCCGGCCGTCGAGGGCCCGCTGGCGGCTGGGACGGGCCTGCGTCTTGCGGACCAGGGCGGCCTCCAGGCCCTGCTCGACGAACCGCTGGCGGACCCGCTCGATGGTGGCGACAGAGACCTCGACGGCCTCGGCGATGCGGTCGTCGGGCCAGGCGGGCCCGCCCTCGGCGGCATCAGCCTTGAGGAGGATGCGGGCATGGGCCAGTTTCAGAGCGGAGGCCTTGCCGGCGGAGATGAGATCGAGGAGGGCCTGGCGTTCGTCGGCGGTGAGCGTCACGATGTACTTCTTCATGTCGATGCTCCTGAAGCGGTTAGGGCTCCAGGAGAACCGATTGCAGCCCATCCCTCAAGTCGTCAGTGGCCGACCACTAGAGGCGCACACCTCGATGAGCACGCAGGCGTTGGGCTCGGAGGCCGTGCAGAACGGGATCAGGGACATCCTCCTCGGCCCGGCCGGGCTCTACGAGTCGTTGCGTGGGAAGGATGCCGCGAGCGGGATAGAGGTCTAGGAGCGGATCCTCCGGGTTGATCCGGCTTACCGCTCCGGAGGCGCGGGCAGCTTCTTCCGCTTCGCCCACGATTCGAGGGCCTCCCCGATGATGTCGGCCGCGTCCCGGCCGGACTGTTCGGCGATGTCGCGGAGCCAGTCCGCCCACTCGGGCCGCGCCCGGATCTTCACGAACTTCGATCGCGGGTTCTCCGCCGGGGGCCGGCCCCGGCCTCGCTTCGCCTCGTCCATCGGAACCGCCCCATTTTTTGTGGCCACTAATATTGAAATTGTGTGGCCACTTGATTATACTCTGTGCAGACGGACGAGCAATGGGCGAACCCGCAAACGAGAGGGGGCCAGGTGACTGGTACTCACGTGAGCGTCCGGTGAAACCCATTCTTGGCGTCCAGCCCGGCACAGGGCCTGCCCATCGATGATGGATCCGATAGCTGGGTCTTATGCGTAAGGCACACCCCCGCAGACGGCCGGGTTCCCCACCGCAGTACCGGGCGATTATCTCGGAGCCCATCAGCGGGCTCGTGGGTCAGATGGGACTCTGTCGCGGTGAAGAAGTGCTCAGCGGTGCCGGTTCCAGGCCAGGGCCATCGGGGCGCCCACGAGGCGCACCAGAGGGACGAGCAGCACGGCTGAAATCGCCAGGGGCCTGACACCCGAGGTGAGGAGCCCGTAGGTGATGACCAGCAGGCCGCCGACGCCCGCGGACCAAACGCCGAGGCTCGTCGCCATCGCTCGGCGGGACAGCAGCCCGCGGCGGCGTGACGCCCGGAGTACGCACACGGCCGCGAACAGCTTCACTCCGATCAGCGACCAGCACGACCACGAGAGCACCTCTACGGTGGGCCCCAGGGCGTCCGGGTGGCGGCCGACGTATCGCGCGACCAGGCCGAGGCCGGTGGCCAGGGCCAGGTACGTGGCGACCACCCCGTTGACGACCCACGCGCGGCCGGTGAGGGAGGGCACCAGCCCGCCGACGAGTTGCCCCCAGGTCAGGGTGAACAGGCCGATGCCCCCGAGCACGGCCGCGAACACGAAGCTCGGCCCGTCGAAGCCCTGAAGCCATGGCGCGAGCCACCGCGCCACCTCATCCGACCTCCCGAGGAGCCACAGCCAGAGCGGCACCCCGAGGACGACCAGCGTGGTCGTGGCCAGGGCGCTCAGGGCGGCCGCCCCGAGCTTGGCGGACGCCAGAGATCCGCTGCCGAGGGGCCGGGTGCCGTGGAACGCCGAGAGATGGAGGTCGCTCGCCCAGAAGCTGGTCTTGCCGAACCCGTACCCCACCGCGAAGGCCACGGCCAGCACGAGGACGACCATCCCGACGACCCCCTGGACGAGCTCCCTCGCCCCCACGAACGGGGCGACCACGACCGCGAGGAAGAGAAGGGAGCAAAGCGGGAACAGGGGCAGGATGGCCCCCTTTCGCCGCCACTCGAACCAGAGCTGGGCCCGGGCGGCCGAGCGAAACGGCGGCCGGCCCCGCGCCGGCACGCGTCCGGCTCGGTGCCAGGTCGGCGTCCAGCCACTGACCGTCCCGCGGCGGGTGAGGGACACCCCGACCACGGCCACGGCGTAGGCCAGCGGGAGGAAGCAGGCGGCGAAGATCGTCACGATGACCGGGCGCGCCGGGACCAGGGTCGAGTGGTCCACCCGGGGCTCGTGGTTCACGACCATGACGATGTACGTCGCGATCATCTCGAGCGCGAATTTCAAGGCCGGCAGGACCACGCACGCCGCGAGGACCCGGGCCAGGGGCGGCCCCGGCACGGCCCAGCAGATCGCCTGGAACCAGACGAGCGCGACGGCGAGCAGCGGGACCAGCCACCATAACGGCTCGACCCCCGCCGGGATCCAGACCAGCACGGCCATCGCGACCCACAGGAGCGTCAGGGCCCCAACCCCGTAGAGCATGGGCCACGCGACCAGGGCGCCGGTCCGCATGGGCAGGGTGAGCATCCGCGCCGGGAAGCCGAGCCGGAGGCGGCCCTCGCGGAACTCGCAATGGCTCACGGCCGAGAGGAGGAAGACGATCGCGACGGGGAGGAACACGGAGCTCAGGACGACGACGGCTTCCTCCGCCGTCCCGGTCGGGAGCAGCGCGCCGGTGAGGCCGGCCGCGATCAGCCCGGCGGCGACCGCGGCGATCCCCCGGCGGTTGCGGGCCCACAACTCCCAGCCGATCGCCAACGCGGGAGACAGCACGGCTCAACCCTCCTCGGTCGCGACGCAGGCGGCCCCGACCCGGGCGAAGAAGATCTCATCCAGCGACGGGGTCCGCTCCCCGACGATGCGGGCCCCGCACTCCGAGGCCGCCGACGCGAGCCCCCCGGGCCGGCCCGCGTACACCGCCGTCCACTCGTGGCCCGTCCCCGCCCAGGTGAGCACGCCAGCCAGGGCAGGCGGCCGGGTGCGGGCCTCCGCGAACCGGAGCGTCAGGCTGCGGTGGTTCTGCTTCACGTCGTCCAGGTCGGAGCTGAAGATGACCCGCCCGCCGTCGATCATGGCCACGCGGTCCGCCACCCGCTCCACCTCGTCGAGCAGGTGGGACGAGAACAGCGCGGTCCTCCCCTCCTCGGCGATGGCCCGGATGATCGCCCCCAGGATGTCGCGGCGGACGACCGGGTCCAGCCCCGACGACGGCTCGTCGAGCACGATCAGCTCGGGGCGGTGGGCCAGCGCGATCAGGAGCCCGGCCCGTGCCCGCTGGCCCTTAGAGAGGTGACCGATCCGGGCCGCGGGGGCCAGCTCGAAGGCTCGCCGCAACTCCTCGGCGTAGGCGTCATCCCAGCCGGGGTAGAAGGAGCGGGTGTAGCGGATCAACTCGTCGACCCGCATCCACCCGGGCAAGTCGTTCTCCTCGGACAGGTAGCCGATGCGGGAGAGGACCCCGACCGGGTCGGCCACCGGGTCGCGGCCGAAGACGCGCACCGAGCCGACGCCGGCCTTCAGCACGCCAAGGACGTGCCGGATGAGCGTCGTCTTCCCCGCCCCGTTGGCGCCGACGAGCCCGAACACCTCGCCGCGGGGGACCCGGAGGGTCACGCCGTCCAAGGCGACCCTGGGGCCGAAGCGACGGGTCAGGCCGTCGACGGCGATCACCGGGGCGGTCGTGCAGGCGGGAGCGGCCATGGCATCAGGACTCCTCGGGGCGTGGTTGCAGCGCCCGTTCGCGCCGGCGGATCAAGTCGAACAACGCGTCGGTGTCGAAGCCGAGCTGGCGGGCCTCGGCGAGCAGGGCGTCGACCCGCTCGGAGAGGATGCGGACCCGCTCGCGGTGGGCCAGTGGAGAACCGGACGCGGAGACGAACGTGCCGGTGGTGCCCCGCTTGACCACCACCCCGGCGACCTCGAGCTCACGGTAGGCCCGCGCGACGGTGTTCGGATTGATGACCAACCGCTCGGCCAGGGCTCGGATCGGGGGCAGCTCCTCGCCCGGGGTGAGCCGGCCGGAGGCCACCAGATACTTCACCTGGTTGACGATCTGCTGGTAGATGGGGATGCCGTCGCTTGCCGAGATTCGGATGTCCATCGAAGGCTGACGCCACCCACCCTGTTGATTTCCTGTATTAATCCAATAATACAATGGAACGCGAGGTGGTCAAGGATATTTTCTGAGGTTTTCCGATCGGCTCGCTCGATGGCGGCCACGGCCATCACGCCGGGGTTGATCCCGGAATGGAGTGGTGGGTCCGCCAGCGATCGGGCAGCAATTCCGCGACCCGGCGGGCCGGGTGGGTGCAGACCCGATCCAGCACGTCGCGGAGGTAGGCGAAGGGGTCGATCATCAGGGCCTTGCACGTCGAGGCGAGGCTGAACAGGATCGCCGCCGTCCTCCCGCCGCCCTCGCTCCCGGCGAACAGCCAGTTCTTGCGGCCGATGGCGACCGGCTTCACGGCCCGCTCGCTCGCGTTGTTGTCGATCGACAGGAATCCGGCCTCGGTGAAACGGTTCAATGCCGCCCAGTTCGACCGGGCGTAGCCGATCGCGCCGCCGATCGGGCTCTTCGGGAGCACCCGCCGGGCCTGTTCCTCCAGCCAGGTGCCGAGCCGGTCCAGCAGCGGGACGGACCGCTCCCGCCGCAGGGCGAGCAGCCCGGCCTCGTCCCGGCCCTTGCCCGCGGCCTCCACCTCGTAGAGCAGTCGGATCCGCGCCAGGGCCTCGTGCGCCCGCTCTGGGTCGCTCGTGCGAGCGTCGAAGAACTTGCGGCGCGCGTGGGCCCAGCAGCCCACCTCGACCACGCCACGAGAGTAGATCCGGTCGTATCCGCTGTAGGCATCGGCCTGGAGATAGCCGCGGTAGTCGCCCAGGAACCGCTCCGGCCCGTCGCGGCTCCGGTCGGCCGTGTAGTCGTAGAGGGCATAGGGATGCTCGCGATCGCCGAGATAGACCCAGAGCCGGGCGGTGCGGGCCCGATCCAGGCGTCGATCGAGCACCGGCACGGTGGTGTCGTCGGTCTGGATCACCCGCGACCTGAGCACCTCGGCCCTCATCGCCTTCCAGATCGGCTCCAGCAGCCAGGCCGCCCGGGCCATCCAGCCGCACATCGTCTTGCGCGACTGCTCGACCCCGTGTTGGGCGAAGATGCCCTCCTGCCGGTAGAGCGGGAGGTGGTCGGCGTACTTGCTCGTGATCACCTGCGCGAGCAGGCCCGGCCCCGGCAGCCCCTTCTCGATCGGCTGGGGAGGCTTGGCCGCCACGGCGACATGCCCCTGGCAATGGCGGCAGGCGACCTTGAACCGGACGTGCTCGACGACGAAGAGCGAGGCCGGGCGGTAGTCGAGCTGCTCGCTCGTCTCCTCGCCGATCGGCACCCGGTCGTGGCCGCATCCGGGGCAGGCCCGCTGATCGGGCGGGACCTCCTGAGCGGTGCGCAAAGGCGGTCAAGTTTTCCGGCTGGAAGAATCAGGTGATGATTGGCGCGAGTGGCGGAGGTTGCGGGTGCAGGACCTGAAACAACAGGCCTGGCGTCATCGCCGAGGCCCAGGACGCCTCCGAAGAGACCATCAGCCGCTGGCTCGCACGCGCCCGTCACGGTGGCCGAGCTGCGCTGCTCGCCCACCCCGTGCCCGTCCACCCGCCCAAGCTCTCGGAGGCCCAGAAGCGGCTGATCCCCGGATTCCTCTGGCACGGGCCGGAGGCCTACGGCTTCCGCGGCCAGGTCTGAACCCGCCGCCGCATCGCCCGGGTCATCGAGGAGGAGTTCGGCGTCTGCTACCACAAGGCCCACGTCGGTCGGTTGCCCCCTGAGTTGGGCTGGACGCCCCAGGTGCCGGTCCGGCGGGCGATCCAGCGGGACGAGGAGGCCATCCGCCGCTGATGGGACAAGGACTGGTCGGCACTGCGACGGCAGGCGCGGAGCGAGCGTCGGGTGCCGGTCCTCGTGGACGAGGCGGGGTTCTACCTGCTGCCGGGGGTGGTCCGGACCTACGCCCCCGAGGGGCCGACGCCGGTGCTCCGCGAGAAGGTGACGCGCGACCACCTGTCCGTCATGGGCGTGATGACGCCCGAGGGCAAGGTCTACACCCTGGCGAGGCAGGAGTCGCACAACGGCTAGCACAGCATCGAGCTCCGCGTGCACCTGCTGCGCGTCGCGGGGGAGCGACTGCTGGTGATCTGGGACGGATCGCCGATCCACCGCCGTGTCGAGGCCAATGCTTCGTAGCGGGCGCGCACGGCAAGCTTTGACTGGAGGAGTTGCCGGGGTACGCCCCCGACCTGAGCCCGTGGGACGAAGACCAGGAGTTCCACCTCGTCGTCGGTCACCTACGCCAGAAGCCACATCTGGTCCGAGCCTTCTACGCCCAAGACGGATTGAAGATCGAGGAAACTTGATCTTCTTTGCGCACCGCTCAGTCGTGGACGCGCCGCTCGCGGGGCAGGTCGGCCGGCTACGGTCGGCGGCCGTGGCCCCTCACCGGGCGGGCACGCGATGGCGGCGATGCCTCCGATGGCGCCTCGGGGGACGGGGCGAGAGGTGGCTCCGCCGGCTCGGCGAAGAGGAGCAGCTGGCCCGGATCGACCCGCTCGGATCGCGGGCCATACATCCGGCGGAGCAGGAGGTCGAGGCGGTGGCCGAGCTGCTCGACTTGCCGACGGGCGGCCCGCAGGCTGTCCGCGAGCTGGCGGATCATGCCGTGGCAGGTGGCCAGGTCTTCGGGCAGAGCCGCGGTCTCCATGGCCCAATTCTGACCGCTACAGATGCCGGGCGCAAGGGCCTCGGGCCGTCGATCAGGGCGTGGTGGAGGCCGTGGGGAGGGCGTCGCGTGGCCGGCGTCGGACCGAGGCAAGGTCCACCCCGTCGAGGATCATGGCCAGGTCCGCCCCGCGGATCTCGGCGGCGTCGCCGTCGCAGGCCGGGAACCGGAACGTCCCCCGCTCCAGCCGCCGAGACCAGAGGGCGTACCCGTCGCCGGCCCAGTACAGGACCTCCAGCCTGTCCCCCCTGCGATTGCGGAAGACGAACAGGGCGCCGGAGAGCGGGTCCTGGCGGATCACCTCGGTCGTCATGCGAGCCAGGCCGTCGAACCCGCGCCTCATGTCCGCCGGCCGAGCGGCGAGGAAGATGCGGACGGAGGGCGGCCAGCTCAGCATCCCGGGGCCTCCAGGGTGGCGACGACGCGGCGGAGGATGTCCGGGTCGAAGTCGGCCCCCACGGCGATGCGTCGCCCGCCGGTCAGGAGGATCTGGATCGGCGATGCGGCGCCGTCGGATGGTTCGTGGGATCGGCGGTCGGCTTCGGCCTCGATGACGCGCACGGGCAGGAAGCACGGTCCCCCAGGCTCACGAGGCTTCGGCGCGGATGCCCTGGGCTTGCGCCGGCTCGGGGAGACAGAGGCCCCCTCCGCCCTGAGCCGGCCGAGCCACCAGCGGAGGCTATGATACGCGACGCCATGCTCCTGGCAGAATCGGCCCTGGGTCAGGCCGCTCCGTCGATACTCCCGGATGATCCCGGTCCAGTAGTCGGCCTTGGACGTTGAGGAAGACTTGGCCATCGCGGTGACTCCAAGAACGCGGAGAGCGATGACTCAATCATCGGGCCGAGTCGATCAATAATGAAGATGCGGTCTACAGGACGGACACGTACTCACCCGACCCCCGAGGGCAAGGCTTCTGGGGGGGCCCACCCATGACCATCCTCTTCGATTCGACCCGCCCCGCCAAGTCCAACCGTCGATTCGGCCTCCGCCTCTCCCGGCCGACCGACGCCTACGGCAACCCCCTCCGCCGCGTCGGCTACTCGGCCGCCGATGCGGCCTGGCACGCCTCTCAGGGGGGCGACTTCCACGCCCTGGACACCGACACCGCCTCGATCCTCTGGGAGCGGGCTGCGAACGATGCGGAGGCCGATTACCGCGTCGAGTCGCTCGGCTACCTCTGAGACGCCCGAGGCCGGGGGCATCGGGCCCCCGACCTCGTCCGCTTCCCGCCCTTCCCGGAGTATCGACGGCATGAGCATCCCGACCCGACGCCCCACCCCCGACGCTCCCCTGCCTCGACCTGGCCGGCCTGGACCGATGAGGTCCGATGGACGCCCGGCCCCTCGTCTCCCGAGTGCGACGACCCGGGCGAGGGGCCCGCCGGCCGCCTCGTCTGCTCATGCGGCCGAGTTTTGATCGAGTACGACATGCCCGGCCCGGATCACGTCGCCGAGGCGGCCTGCAATACGTGCGGCGCGGCCGAGCGGGCCGCGCTCGATTGCCCCTCGCCCCTCCCGGTCGGCCCAGAGTCCGAGACCGTTTCCCCGCCCTTCTGAGCACGTCGGTTCCCCCCGGACATCTCCCCGATCGGCCCCCTCGGTCGGCCGGGGTGTCTTATCCTAATCGATCCCGTCCCATCAGCCGGCCGGGACGCAGGGGCCTGAAGCCATTGGCGTCTCCCCGGCCCCCGTACCCACGTTGATCTGCACGGCCATGAACGACTCGGGACGGTGGCGTTGGACGGCATGGAGCGTCTTCGCGGCCCGCTGGAACCGCCGTTCGGCCCGCTCGATGGCCCGCTCCCGCTGGATGCTCTCCCGCTCGGAGAACCCGGCGTGCATCCAATCGAGGTAGGCCACCGCCGCGGTGAAGGCCAGGGATCGGACGAGCGGCGTCGGCTCCGGCCCGGCCAGCTCGCCGGCGAACGCCAGGAGGTCGGCCTTGAGCGTCCGGGCCGTCTGCCGGGCCTCCTCGGACTCGTTCTCGCCCGTCGCCGAGACGACGCGATCGAGCATCGCCCGCTCCATCATCCGACGCAGCTCCAGGGGCTCGACCGGCGGCGGGGTCGGCCGGGCCGGCTCGGGAATCGTCTCGCTCATGGGTCGTCTCCTCCGTCGCCAGGGGCCCCGGTTGGGCCGGTGGAAGCCGGCCGATCGGAGGGCCCACTCGGCCATGTCTCGGGACAGGGTAAACAGGTCGTCGAATGCCCGCTCCTTGGTTGCCTCGGACGCTCGCCGGGCTCGATGATGCCTCCGATCCGCCTGGCGGGCTTCCCGATGCTCTGCAAGTCGATCGGTCACCAGCTCGGCCCGCCAGCCCGAGCCGACATAGACCGAACGGACTCGCCGGCCCTCCCGACGGCTCTCGTAGAAGTAGGACCGGCCTCCGCGTCGTTTCCAGGGCATTGAACGTCTCCGAACACCACCCGTCCAAATTGCCCTACACCGATCGTCGTTGCACCACTCCGAGCTCTATCGGGCATGCCGCATGGCAGGGTTGTTCGATTATAGTCGGACGAGGACCAACGCAACGCTTCTCTTGTGGCCATCTGTCCAGGAACGTGAGGAGTGGCCCCTGCTCCTTCGATCTCGGAAGGTGCCGCCGATGCGTGATCCAGCGGTCGTCGATGCGTAGAGCCCCCGGCACCGGGGCTGGTCTTCCGCAGCGTTTCTAGTAGGCTGAGCCGTTCGAAAGCCGTGACACAGCGCGGACCGGCTGCGTCAATTGGGGCGGAAGACGCGGCTCGAACTCCGGCGCGTGACTCCTGGCCTCATTCACCAGGTCGCACGGGCGACTGACCGAGCAGATCCGGGCGACGCACCGCGCTCCGCCGGCCCGGGTCGCGAGTTGGTCGGTGTCACCTCCACGCCGTACTGGTCCAGCGATCCAGCCATCGTGAACCGGCTCGGATGTTACCGGGAGCAGGTTCCTGTACGATTGCCGAGGATCGATCGTCGACCGACCCGGACAGTCCGCCGCGACGCCGCATTTCGCCGGGCCCCCCGCGCCCGACCACTTGCACCACGTCAGGGGATGCGCATGGGGACTCGCGATTCCACCTGCTGGACGATCCTCCATGAGGCTGCCGCGGGGAGCGACGTGGCCCGCGCCGAGTTCGCGGCCAGGTACGCCCCCGTGGTCCGCACCTACCTGGCGGCGCGCTGGCGGGGATCGGAGCGACTCCAGGACCTGGACGACACCGTCCAGGACGTCTTCGTCGAGTGCCTGAGGGAGGGCGGCCTGCTCGAACGGGCGCGGGCCGATCGACCCGGGGGATTCCGGGCGTTCCTCTATGGCGCCGTGCGCCACGTCGCGCTGCGGGCCGAGGCGAGGCGGGCCCGGCAGCTCGCCCGCGAGCCGGCGCAGGGCATCGACCTCGAGGGCATCCCGGGTGGTGAGGAGACGCTCTCACGGGTCTTCGACCGCGCCTGGGCCAAGGTGGTCGTGCGCGAGGCCGCCGAGCGGCAGTCGGTGCTGGCGGCACGACGCGGCGAGGCGGCCCGGCGTCGCGTCGAGTTGCTCAGGCTCCGATTCCACGAAGGGCTGCCGATCCGGGAGATCGCCAGGCTCTGGGGCCTCGACGCCGCATACCTCCACCACGAGTTTGCTCGGGCACGCCAGGAGTTCCGGTCGGCGCTGTGGGAGGTGATCGCGTCCCACCATCCCGGATCGCCGGAGGATGTCGATCGCGAATGCGAGCAACTCCTCTCCCTGCTCGAATAACCTCGTCTCCGGCTCGCGACCCCGGCGCGGAGCCGAGCCGTCTGGGGGTATTCCTCGCCGTCCCTCGAGAATTCCTGCGCGAAAACGGGCCGGTCGGTGAACCCGGAGTAGCGGGCCGGAGATCCGCGAGGGCCAGGCGCCATGAACGACCCTGCCGATGCCGATCGAATGCCCGTGGCCGACGGACCCGATGCCCGCTTCGATGCGGCGCTGCGGGCGGCCTTCGGGCCCCCATCGACAGCCGCAGGAGGGGCGTGGGGCGGCGTGTTGGAGGCCGTCCGAGATTCCACCGGCGTCACATCGCGCGTCTTGTTGCGCGACGAGCCGGACGCGGCGTTGCCGGTGATCGGGCCCGGGGAGGAAGCCCTGGATTGCGTCGGACAGGGACGCTACCAGGTCCTCGGTGAGATCGCCCGAGGGGGGATGGGGATCGTCCTCAAGGGACGCGACCCCGACCTCGGCCGCGACGTCGCCCTGAAGGTACTCCATCCGGGTCACTCGCGAAACCCGGCGATGATCCAGCGGTTCATCGCAGAGGCCCAGATCGCCGGGCAGCTCCAGCACCCCGGCATCCTCCCGGTGTACGAGCTGGGGCTCGATGCCGACCTGCGACCTTACTTCGCGATGCGGCTGGTCAAGGGAAGGACCTTGGCCGCCCTGCTGGAGGAGCGGCCTGCCCCCCCCCACGACCTCGGTCGGTTCCTCGCCATCTTCGAGCAAGTCTGCCAGGCCGTGGCTTATGCACACGCTCGGGGAGTCATCCACCGCGACCTGAAGCCGTCGAACATCATGGTCGGCGCCTTCGGCGAGGTGCAGGTGGTCGATTGGGGCCTCTCGAAGGTCCTCCGACAGGGCGGGGCGAAGGAGGGTGTCCCAGGACAAACGCCGGAGGCCGCCGAGCCGCAGGTGACGACCGTGCGCACGGCCGGGGGAAGCTCGCCCTCGCACTCGGGGGCGATCATCGGCACCCCGTCGTACATGAGCCCGGAGCAGGCGCGGGGCGAAGTCGACCGCCTCGACGAGCAGGCCGACGTCTTCGCCCTCGGGGCCATCCTCTGCGAGATCCTGACCGGGCAGCCGCCCTACGTCGGGGACCGTTCCCGGATCCTCGAGGACGCAGCGGTCGGTCTCCTCGACGAAGCCCGGGCTTGCCTCGATGCGAGCGGCGCCGATGGCGAGCTGATCCGGCTCGCCAAGCGCTGCCTCAATGCCTCGCGAGCCGTCCGGCCCCGCCACTCGGGAGTGCTGGCACGCGAGGTCTCGGCCTTCCTGGCGTCGGTCGGCGACCGAGCCCGGGCCGCCGAAGTCGCCGCGGCCGAGGCCCGGGCCGCCGCCGCCGCCGAGCGCAAGGCGAGGCGACGGACGACCGTGCTCGCTTCGGCGCTCGGCGCCGCCATCTTGGCCGCCGTCACCTTCGCGATCATCGCCGAGCACGTGCGCCGGGCCCGCGCCGAGCAGGCGGTCGCCGAGGTGGCCGCGCTCTTCCGGAAGGCGGACTGGTTCCGCGACCAGTCCCGGCGCATCCCTCCCGACCAGCTCGGCCCCTGGGAGGGGGCGCTGGTCCAGGTGCGGCGGACCGCCGAGATCGTCGGCGCCGGTGCCATCGACGAAGACTCTCGAAAGGACATCGTCCGGCTCCTCGATGAGCTGAGGAGAGAGGAGCAGCGCGTGCGCGTGCGCTCCCGCCAATACCGCGCCTCGCTGCGAGAGAGAGCACCAGATTCACCATACCTGCCCCGCCAGCATCAGGAGTGAACCCATGCATACAAGGTGCCTATCGCCGCTGCTGGCCCTCGGCCTGATCGTGTTCGGGGCCACCGCTCCGGCCCATCCCGGCTCCGACATCGGCTCGGTCTCGACGCTGGTAACGCGAACGGGGCCAGACGAGAAGTGCGGATCCGCAGTCCCGAGATCGGAGCCTCACACGCTGCTCGCCCCGGCGCCGGGCTCACCGCTTCCCGCCCCCGACGGTACCCTCGCCGCCGGCGACGTCGACGGCGATCGCTGCGCCGACTTGGTGTTGTGCACCGGGACGACGTTGAATGTCTTCCTCGGCAGCGCCCACCGTCCCTGGCGAAGAGAGCCGGACATCACCGCGGATCTGCCGGGGAAGGCCAGCGAGATTGCGGTTGAGGACGTCAACCATGATGGTCGGTTGGACGTTGTCCTGGCCGATCACGACAGCTACGCCGTGACCGTCCTGCTCGGCGTCGGAGACGGTCGGTTCCGGGCCGCTCCCGGCTCGCCGTTCATCGCGCGCATCGGGGAGCAGCCGCACACTCACGGGCTCGCAATCGCCGACGCGGACGGCGATGGGCACCCGGACATCGTGACCGCCAATAACGCCGACGGCGACGTGTCCCTGCTCCTGGGCGACGGCCATGGTCGATTCGCCCGAGCGCCCCAGTCCCCGTTCCCGTGCGGCCGGAGTCCCTACCCCATCGCGGCGACCGACATCAACGGTGACGGATGTGCGGACGTCCTCGTCCCCAATAGCGGCCCCGACCTCGAAACACTCCAGATCCTGCTGGGCAACGGCCGAGGCGAATTGGCCCCGGCGCCAGGATCGCCTCTTACCTGCGATGCCGGCATCTGGTACGTCGCGGCGGGCGACCTGGACGACGATCGCCGGCCGGACGTCGTGGCGACTCACTCCGAGGGCGGGGCCGCGCTGACCATCCTGATCAACGATGGTCACGGCGTGCTCTCTCCCGCACCCGGCTCGCCACTCCAGCTCGGTCATGGCGCCTGGGGCGTGGAGATCGCCGACATGGACCGCGACGGCAACGCCGACCTGGTCGTCGCCGGTGACGAGGCCATCCGCGTGTTCGAGGGCGACGGGAGGGGCGGCTTCCGGCCGGCCGACGGGTCTCCCTATCGGACCGGGAAGGGTGCCTGGCGGCTGGCGGTGGCCGATTTCAACGGCGACGGAAAGCCCGACATCGCGACACGGTGCGTCGAGGAGGAGCGAGTGGAAATCCTCTTCGGGACTTGAGGGGCGCCGCCTCCCGAGGCCCATCGACGTGAACGATCGTCCGACCCACCATGTTGATGCCCAGGGATAAGGAGTGAACACATGCGATCCGGGATCGCTCGACCGGCCCTCGCCCTCGGCCTGATCGCCCTCGGCCTGATCGCCCTCACCGGCGGCTCGCCGGAGGAACCGCCAACGCCGAAGCTCGTCCTCCAGACACCGCCCGCGGCAGGGGTGAATTCGGTGGCCGTCTCGCCCGACGGTTCGATCGTCGCCGGCGCCGCCAACGAGGGTGGGGTCCGCCTCTACGATGCGAAGACCGGCGTCCTACTGCGGGCGATCGGCGAGGTCGGCGATCGCTCGGTCAGCTTCTCTCCCGACGGGCGGAGCCTGGCGGCGGGGGGCTTCCACATGGACAAGCTGGTCGGGATCTACGACGTGCAGACGGGCCGTCGCCTGCGCACGCTCACCGGGCACACCGAGTGGGAGACGGACGCCTGCACCTTCTCGCCCGACGGGACGATGCTCGCCTCGACCGGGACGGACCGGCAAATCCTCGTGTGGGACCTCGCGACGGGGAACCTCCGGCACCGGCTCGCGGACCAGCCCTTCCGGGCCACCACCCTCGCCTTCTCGCCCGACGGCGCCACCCTCGCCTGCGGCGGCGACAAGACGGTGCGGCTCTGGGACATGAGGACCGGACAGCTCGGTCGGACCCTCACTGGCCATCGCGACTGGGTCTGCACCGTGGCCTTCTCGCCGGATGGGACGACTCTCGCCAGCGGGAGCTGCGACTGGTCCTTCCACCGCGGCCACGATTGGCCCCGACCGGCCTGGAGGGGGACGGAGCGATGCGAGTGGCGGCTCTGGGATGCCGCCTCCGGCGATCTCAAGCGCGCCGAGGCCGAGTCGGGGCGGTTCCTGTCCCTGGCCTTCGCGCCCGACGGCACGTCCCTCGCCTGCGGGATCGGGGCGGAGGTGCGGCTGTACGACCTCGCGTCCGAGGTCCCGGGCCGGGTCGTGACGAGCCACCATCACGGCGTCACGTCCGTCGCCTTCGCTCCCGACGGCGACGCGATTATCAGCGGGAGCCACGACCATACGATCAAGCGTACCAGCCTCGCGACCGGCCGAGAGCAGTGGCACACGCCCGGTGCCTTCGAGCAGGTCAATTCGGTCGTGCTCACGGAGGACGGCGCGCTGTTGGCCACGGGCAGCAGCGACGGCCGCTTCGCCTTGGGCGTGCGCGAGGCGGGGGCAGAGGGGATCGGTCCGGGGGCGGTCCGGCTGTGGGACGCGAGGAAGGGGCGACTGATCCGACGGCTGGGCGCCCCGGCCGATCAGATCATGGCGGTGGCCCTCGCACCGGACGGCCATCGCGTCGCCGCCGGCGGCGGGAGCCCCGATGGCAAGGGCGTCGTCCGCGTCTGGGATGTCGCGACTGGGGAGCACGCCTGGTCTGCGGGGGACCACGCGGCCGAGGTGCTCGCGGTCGCCTTCGCACCCGACGGGGCGACGCTCGCCGGCGCCGACGCCGACGGCCTGATCCAGCTCCGCGACCCCCGGACGGGCACCGTCTCGCGGACCTTGTCGGGTCACACCAGGGGTGCGACCTCGCTCGCCTTCTCGGCCGATGGCACGGCCCTCGCCTGCGGCGCCGGCGACGGGACCACCCACCTCTGGGAGGTCCGCTCGGGCCGTCGCGTCCGCAGCTTCCGGCCCGAGGCCTCGCAGGCCGGGGCCATCACGGGAGACCGGCCGATGACCTGCGTCGCGATCAGCCGGGACGGGTCGACGCTCGCGACGTGCACGGCCGGCGTGAACCAGAACTTCGCCGAGCCGGTGCGCCTCTGGGACGTCCGGACGGGCGAATTGCGGCGCACGTTCTCGGACCCCGCCGTCTCGGGACGGCCGATGGCCCTGTCGCCCGACGGCGCCATCCTGGCCACGGGCGGCAAGACGGTCCGGCTCTGGGACGCTCGGACGGGAGAGCCGCTCCGTCAGCTGTACGGGCATCTCAAGCGGACCCAGTCGCTCGCCTTCTCGGCTGACGGCCGGCTCGTGGTCAGCGGCGGCAGCTACGGGACGACGAACGCCTGGGAGGTCGCGTCCGGGCGGCACCTGGTCACGCTCTTCGCGTTCCCCGAGCGTCGCGGCGACACGGTCGATGAGGAATGGCTGGCCTATCACCCGGACGGCTACTACGACGGTTCGCCCGGCGTCGGTCGCCTCCTCTCGTGGCGCGTCGGCGATGAGCTGCTGCCCCCCGAATCCCTGGGCCCGCATCTCAACCGCCCGGACCGGCTCGAGTCCGCCCTGAATCTCCGGGCACCGGGAACCGACTTGCCCTGAAACACGTACGCCCACGAGGCGAACGGCCATCGCCGTCGAGCAGACTGCATCACCACGTGGTTTGCTGGACGTCAAGAACGTCAGGCTTGCGATCCCGGCTTCGTGAGAACTCTTTCAGGTGCGTCAATTGGGGCAGATGGCGACATGCTCACCTGGCCCTGTCTGAGCCGGAAGACGCCCTGCCCGGTCTCCCGCCTCGCTGCCCGGCGCGCTCGCGGACGGACCTCGAACCGACGCCTCATCGGCGGCCCGCTCGAAACGCCGACCTCCGTCGACCGATCCTGTGGGATTGCTCGTACCTCCGTGCGATCCGGACTCAAGAGTGATCGGTCGCCTCCTCCGGGCTGCCGGGCCGCCGATCGGACGGGCGTCACCTCCCCGGAAAAATGGGTCAGCCCCTTGGCGCCATCTACGCGATGTAGTAGATCTTGCCTCTACACCATGTCGATGGTCCGCCCGAGGCGCGGCGACGACGGGGAGATCGGAGCGACCATGGCGAATCGGCCCAACCTGAGCGACGCGGAGCTGGAGGTCCTCAAGGCACTCTGGGACCACGGGCCGGCGACGGTCCGGCAGATCAACTCGACGCTCCAGGGCCGGGGGCGACGCTGGGCCTACACCACGGTGGCGACCCTCCTGCAACGGCTCCAGGCCAAGCGGGCCGTCGCCGTCGACCCGTCGGCGGTCCCCCACGTCTACCGGGCGGCCCTGACGCGCGACGACCTGCTCGGCGAGCGGCTCAAGGCAGCCGCCGATGAGCTCTGCGATGGCCGGGCCGCGCCCCTGGTCCTGACGCTGGTGCAATCCCACCGGTTCTCCCCCGAGGAGTTGGCGCGGTTCCGGCAGCTGATCGACGAGCAGCGTGGCCGGTCTCGCCCGGCCAAGCGACCGGGTCAATCCGGAGGCTAAATGTCGGGTGGCGCGGCCGGGCATCCGGGCCGCATCGCCCGGGACGGGAGGCAAGACCATGGTGTGGTGGTTCGCCGAGACGACGATGGTCGTGGCGGGGCTGGCCGCGGTGGCGATCTTAGCCGGACGGAGCGATCGGCTCTCCCCCGCCGCGAGGCACGTCTTCTGGCTCGTGGCCTTGCTCAAGCTCGTGATCCCGCCACCGGTGAACTGGCCGTGGTCGCTCGCTCCGCCGGCCCGGGGCGGGCTCAACATTGAGTCGCGCCTGTCGTTCGCCCCCTCGGAGTTCGATGTCCTGGAAGCCTCCGCGCCGGGGTCACCCCCCGGGCCGGGCCCGGGAGCCGGCCCGGAGCCGATCGCGACCCGGTCGGGTCGGACGCCGGTCGTGACCGTCGGTGGTGCCCGGGCTCCCGGGGTGGCGTCCGTGGACGCTGATGCCCGATCCCCCCGCACCTCGACGTCCGACGGATCCCGGCCGGGGCTGTCCGATAGGGGAGGAATCCGGAGGAGCGTGGTGGCCGCCTGGCTCGCCGCCTCGGCCGTAGTCGCGGCCGTCCAGATGGCCCGGATCCTCCGCTTTCGCCGACACCTCCGCCGGGCCATCCCCGCCCCCGAATGGCTCGAGGTCGAGGCCGCTCGCCTCGCCGAGCGGATCGGCGTCCGCGTGCCCGAGCTGTGCGTCGTCCCCCGACTCGGGCCCCCGATGATCTGGTGCCTGGGCCGCCCCAGGCTCCTCCTCCCGGCGGACCTCGTCGAATCGCTCGACGCGGGGCGCTGGCGCGGGATCCTCGCCCACGAGCTGGCCCACCTGCGACGGGGTGACCACTGGGTCGCCCGGCTCGGGCTGGCCGCCGGCTGGCTCTGGTGGTGGAGCCCGCTGTATTGGCTGGTCCGGCGTCGGCTCGACGCCGAGGCCGAGCTGGCCTGCGACGCCTGGGTCGTCTGGGCCTTGCCCGGGGACCGCGTCTCGTACGCCGAGGTCCTCTTCCAGATCGGTGAATCCCTATCCCGCCGCCCGTCCGGGCCGCCGGCGCCCTCGTTGGGCATCGGTGGCGCGGGCCGCTTCTTCGAGAGGAGACTGACGATGATCCTGCGAGAACGAGTCGCTTGCCGCCCGTCCCGCGTCACCCTGCTGGGAGCGGGCCTGCTCGCGGTGCTGTCGTTGCCCTCGTGGACCTCCGCCGGCCCGGCCTCGACGCTCGACGAACCCCGGGCTGCTCCGGTCCTCCTCGCGACGCTTGACCCGCATGAGGCCGCCGTGCAGGACGACGGTGAGACTTCCCGAGCGGCGCAGGCGGACAAGGCCAAGGAGCTGGAGGCGCTCGCCAAGCAGATGGAGGCCCTCGGCAAGGAGATGGAGTCGAAGTTCGGCCCCGAGTTCGAGAAGAAGATGGAGGCCCTAGGCAGGGAGATGGAGTCGAAGTTCGGCCCCGACTCCGAGTTCGCCAAGCAGATGGAGTCGAAGTTCGGCCCCGACTCCGAGTTCGCCAAGCAGATGGAGAAGCTCGGCGAGACGCTGGAGGCCAGGCGCGCCACAGAGTCCCTCAAGGGCGTCGACGCGGCTCCTCGAGAAGGCTCAACCGGTCCCACCGCCAACCCCGAGGCCGCGGCGGCTCAGGCCCTCGAATTAGCCCGGGAACGGGTCCGCTCCGCGGAGCGGATGCATGAGCTCGGGTACATCGACGATGCGCAGCTCGAGGCGGACCGCAAGGTCCTCCAGCAGGCCGAGGCCCGGATGCGGCAGGTCGATCAGGAACAGGCCGGCCCTCAACCCGATCGCGACGAGCGTGATCGTCGCATCCGGCAGCTCGAGTCCACGATCCGGGAACTCCTGGACGAGCTCCGGTCGCTCCGCGACGACGAGGAGGGCAGCAGTCAAGCCAATCCCCGGGATCCATCGGGCGTCGGCTTGATCCGCTCCTGATCCGCCGGTCCCGGCCGATCGGCTCCCGCCGATGGGGCGTACGAGCGATCCGGGCCGCGCCCGGGAACGGTCCCGTACGCATCGACCGGGAGGCGTTCAGGTTCTCCTGGTCGGTGCGTCTTGTTGGGCAGAAGTCGCAACTCTGAACAAACGGTCATTGCAGGCCGTGGACCCGCTCCCCCGGTGATCATAACGCCCGGCCCTCCAGAGAGGGCGACACAAACCCCGTCGGCTCGGGGCGTCCTCGTCCGGATCGGTTTCGGCACCGATCCCCCCTGTTCATTCCGCTGCTCTCAGCGAAACGCGACGCCAGAACCACCCCCCGAAATCGGTCCCCTTCGGGCCCCCCGTTCTGGCACCGGCGCCCTCCTATTCCTTTGCAGTTCTGTGGAATGGCTGGCGCCGGAACCCCGACGCCCCCGGTCCTGGCACCCGCCATTCCGTTCTCCCTCGGTTTCAGGCGGGATGGCGGCGTCAGATCACCCGGCGTCGGAACAGCTCCCTGAAGGTCGGGGCGATCTCCCGACCCCAGCCGGCCAGCCGCTCGGCCGTCGCGACCGCCTCGGCCAGCTCGGCATAGCGAGGATCGCCGGCGCGGCCGGCCTTGATCCAGCGTTGCAGGGTCCGCTTGCTGATGCCGGCCTCCTCCGCCGCCCAGTCCCGGGAGAGGCCATCGGCGATCCCCCGGAAGAGGGCGACCAGCCGACTCGGGGTGTAGAGGGGGAGGGCGTCTCGTTTGTAGGTGGAATCAGTTCGGTGTGGGGCACCAGAAGGCGTCCCACTGCCGATCTCCGCTCTTGAACAACGCCCGCAAGTGGCTCAGGGCGTCGGCCCCGTCGGCGCCCCACCTCATCCCCGAGCCCTTCATCCGCTGCCCGATGACCGTCTTGCACGCCGCCTCCACCGGCCCCGAGCCGATCGCCCAACCCTTGGCCACGTAGCCCGGGTAGTCCATGCGGTGCGCCTGGTTGGTGAAGTACCGCACCACCTCCGCTCGTGCTTCCTTCGCCGCGTGGCCGCGCACCTCCAGGCCTCGCAACGCCTCGAGTACGGTCGGGCCGCCCTCGTATTTCAGCCGGTGGCACCAGTCGCCCAGCCAGCCCTCCCGCGCTTCGTCGTCGCCCGGGAACAGGGCGCGGGCCAGGCCCCCCAGGTATTCGGCGGCGTGGTAGAAGTCGAGGATCACCGCCTCGACCCTCCCGAAGTTGGCACGCGCCCAGCCCTCCAGCCCGCTGCCCCCGTCGGTCAGCGCGATCCACCGCTCGGCCCGGTCCATCCCCACCTGCGCCGCCTGCCGCCGGAGCGGCTCGCCCAGGGGGGCCACGCCGCACAGCCCCGCCACGTAGCGGGCCCGGAACCGGGGCGGCGGGCCGTCGGGCCGCGCCCGGCGGGCGGACACCTCGGGGACCGGGTTGTAGACCATCGCCACGGTGGCCATCCGCCCCTCGGCCGACGACCCGCCCTCGCCCTGCTGCCCGACCCCGGTCGCGTCCGCCGCCACGTACGCGCAGGTCTTGCCCTCGGCGTCCTTGTGCCAGTGCCAGGCGCGGGCCCCGCCGAAGACCTCCCCGGCGGCCAGCCGCCGGCCGACCTCGGCCCCGGCCGCCTCGGCGGCCCGCTCGACCGTCGACTCGGCCAGGCGCAGCCCGGCCATCTTCGGCAAGGTCACCTCGGCCGCCTCGGCGAACGCCGAGAGCGCCCCGGCCAGGCAGGCGACCTCGTAGGCCGCCGGGGTCAGCGCCGCCTCGGGCACCCGCATCACGGCGTCGCCGGGGGCGAAGCCGCCGTGGCAGTGGGGGCAGTGGTAGTACGCCCGGGTGACCCGTACCGCCCCGAGCAGGCTGACCACCCGGCGGGGACGGTGGCCCATGAACTTGGCCGGCTCGAGGCAGGTCGGGCAGCTCACGCTCGACCCCCGGTACCCCCCTTTTTCCGCCCGTCGAGGGCGGCCTGAATCGCCTTGGCCCCGGTCTTGTGGACGAGGTCGCGGACCTCGTGCTCGGTCTGCCCGAAGAGTCGGTCGTCGCCCCGCGAGGCGAGGAGCTGGGCGATCCGCCAATGGTCCTCCTCGGAGGCGGCGTGGAGGGCCTGGTAGATCCGCTCGGCGTCGGCGGCCTGCTCCGGGGTCAGGCCCGAATCGGGGGTGCGCATGGCGGGATGTCCGTGCGAGGTTGTGGGTGAAATCCGTCGATCCCATCAGCCACCCCTGTTGTACGGGATTTCCCACCTACTTTCGAGACGCCCACCCGTGTAGAGGTTGGGGCGGCCACCTTGATTTCCCATTGGTTCCTTTTCTTATGGTGTGCAGTCGGTGCGGAAACCCTCGGTCCTGAGCCGCTCGAGTGTCCGTCGGTACGCCTCCCACCGCCCTCGCTCGGCCAGCCACGCCAGCCGACGGCTCCAGAACTCGAGCGGCCCGAGCCGCTCCATCCAGTACTCCTCCCGGGCCCGCTTGAACCGCATCCAGCGCTCCTTCGACTCGGCCTCGAGGCGATCCCAGGTCGCCCGGACCCGCTGCCGGTGCATCAGGGTCGCCACCCGATCGACCCGCTCGGCCCAGGCCGCGAGGCCGGGCTCCCCGGCCCGTCCCCGGCGGAGCCAGTCCTGAAGGGTCCGACGACCGATCCCCAGGGCCTCGACCGTCTCCCGTCGGGAGCGGCCCGAGGCGAGATGGCGGAGGACCGACTCGCCGATCTCGGGGGTGAACTTGGTGGGGCGTGGCATGTGTCGGGCTCACCATCGAGGGGAGAAGGGTTCACCGACGCGGCTCGTCGAGCAGGCCGAGACGATGGCAGTAGGCGTCAAGCTCCGCGTCGGTCATCTGCGAGTGGGGCTTCGGTGGCGACGGGTCCGGCGCCCGGTCCTTCCTCCGCCATCGGGCCGGGAACCGACGCTCCAGGAGCCAGGCACTGGCCTGCCAGAAGCCGGGGATTCCCTCGGACCCGGCGCGGCGGATCGAGTCCAACGCCGCGATCGCGGCCGAGGCGATCGCGGCCCGGTAGTCTCGCCGGAAGGCCCGATAGGGGGCGTCGTGCCCGTCCTTCGTGCGTCCCCGTTCCAGCCATCGGCGAAGGGTGCTCCGGCTGATCCCGGCGGCCCGGCAGGCGGGCCCGGGGAAGCTCCCCGCCCGGAGGGCTTCGAGGAGGGCTCGGATGGCCTCGGGGTCGGGCGTCCTTGAGCGGCTCATCGCTCCCCCCGTCCACCCGAGGAGGTTCGGACCATCGCAAGGATGCCGGCCCGGATCGCCTCGGGCAGCTCGGGCCAGGCGTCAACGACTTCGGCCAGGTCCGGAGAAGTCCTACGGATGTCGTGGGGCAAATGAGGGGCAACCGGATCCGGGGCAAGCCGTAAACCGTTGACTTTGGGTTGCTTGCGGCATCCCGCCATCGGTCTTGAAAACCGCTGAGCCGGCAACGGCTCCGGGGGTTCGAATCCCTCCCCCTCCGCTTGTCAACCGGCGTCAAAGAGGGACAAGGGGTGCCAATCTCCTTGTCCCCCTTTGCTTTGTGGCACTCTCCTTCGTCTCCGTCCGCCGTCCCGTCCGTGCCATCGGGCGAAAACTCGGGACAGGACGGGACAGGCGTTTGTGCAAGTTCTGTGCAAGCGCCAGTGCAAGCGGAAGGGGGTACTGATCCGTCCAATCTCGGGACGGAAGGGGTCCCCAGCTCCTCCGCGGAGGGTTTCTGGGGAGCGAAGAGCGAGACCCGGCTGAGGGCACCAGCCACGTCGCCCTGGTCGACGTGCGTATAGCGGTCCATCGTCAGCGTGATGGTGCTGTGCCGGGCGAGGAAGTCGGCCCGGCTCGCCGCACTCCGGCTCGGGTACGGGCGGGTCATCGCCTCGCCGGTGGCCGGGCGGAACGCGCCGAAGATGTACCCCTCGCCGCGGCGGCCGTAGTCGACCTCCTGCCGGGCTCGTTCGGCCGCTCGGGCTTGTCCTTCGGCCCCCGCCCGGGGTTCGGCCCGGACGAGTCGCTGGCCCGGGAAGCTCTTGGCGCTCTCCGGCCCCATCTCGTCGGGGCAGACGACGACGGAGCCCGGCGGCGGCGGCGTGTGGAGCCGTTCGATGATCCCCGTTTTTCGGCGAAGGCGGGATCGACCCGCTCGCCGAACCAGGCCCCCTGATGGCGCCAACGCAGGCCCTCGGCCAGGAGGAGCTCGTCGATGCGGCTGCGCCGGATCGGGATGCCCCTCTGCTCGTTGAGGTAGGCTTGCAGGCGATCGGGCGCCCGGCACGCGAGAGGCAGGCCCAGGCTCCTCGGGTCGGTCGACGCCGCGGCGATCACCTCGGCGCGTCGCTCGGCCGTATAGGTCGGTGGGCGCCCGGCCCGGGGCTGGTCCTCCAACCCGTGGAGCCCGCGGTCATCGAAGCGATGGCTCCAGGTGTAGACCGTCGGCCGGGAGACGCCCAGGCCCTCGGCGACCTGGCTGGGTCGCCTTGCGTCGGCGATGGCCAGGAGGATCCGGGCCCGCTCGACGAGGCGGGCCTGGGCGGTCCGAGAGGACGCAAGCTGTTGGAGGGCCTGACGTCCCTCGGGGGTCAGTTCGCGGGGCGTGACTTGGGTGAGGGTCATGGGTGCACCTCCCTTCGCGCGAAGGCCACACCCCTCCTACGTCAGACCGCGGGCGTCAGTCCTCTTGCCGGATGCACCACTTAGTGCTACTCCGTTAGCTCTTACGAACGATCGACCGGGCCGGTTCGTACAGGAGGTATGAACCGGACCTACACTCCCGAACTCGCCCCCGACGTGCTCGACCGTCTCGCCGCCTACGCCGCCGGCTTCCGCGACGACTTCAACCGCCCGCGCCAGGCCGCCTGGTGCGGCGTCTACCTCCGCGGCCTGATCCAGGACGGCGACCGCAAGAGCGCCGAGCCGATGGCCGCCCGGGTCCCCCCGCCGGCGGGGCTGGAGGTCTCCGACCCCGACCAGGCCCTGCAGCAGTTCCTCGGCCAGAGCACCTGGGACGAACAGGCGGTCCCGAAGCGCTACTGGGCCACGATGGCGGCGGACTTCGCCGACCCGGCCGGCATCTTCGCGATCGACGACACCACCTTCCCCAAGCAGGGAACGCGCTCCGTCGGCGTGCAGCGTCAGTACTGCGGGGTGCTGGGCAAGAAGGCCAACTGCCAGTGCGCCGTCTCGGTCCATTACGTCAGCCCGAAGGGCCACTATCCGCTCGACATGCGGCTCTACCTCCCGGAGAGCTGGCTGGGCGACGAGCCGCGGCTGGACAAGGCCGGGGTGCCCGAGGACCAGCGTCGGCCGTTGACCAAGGGGCAGATCGCGCTGGAGTTGCTCGACCGGGTCCGCGCGGAGGGGCTGCCGGGCGGGCTGGTGGTGGCCGACAGCGGCTACGGCGTCTCGGGGCCGTCCCGCGACGGCCTGGCCGCACGTGGGCTGCACTACATCGTCGGCGTCACCGACGAGATGGTCGTCTTCACCGAGCAACCGCGGTGGGTCGCCCCGGCCGCCGCCACCGGCGGCCGCCCGCAGAAGCGGCCCCGGCTGGCCGAGGGCTCGCCCCGGCCGGTGAGCCTGAAGGAGCTGGCGGCGCGGACGCCGCGGCGGAAGGTCACCTGGCGGGAGGGGACCAAGGGGCCGATGTGGGGCCGCTTCGCCTGGCTGCGGGTTTGGCCGGGCCAGGGGTGGGCGACGGGGCAGTGCGCCATGGCCGAGCCGATCTGGCTGCTGATCGAAGAGCAGGCCGATGGGAAGCTCAAGTATGCCTTCAGCAACCTGCCGGCGGACACGAGCCGGCTGCGTGCGGTCCGGTTGTGGCGGAGCCGCTGGCCGGTGGAGCTCGGCTACCAGCAGATGAAGGAGGAACTCGGCTTGGACCACCACGAGGGGCGGTCGTGGCGGGGCTTCCACCACCACGCCTGCCTGGTGATGCTGGCCTTCGGCTTCCTCACCCTGGAGCAACACCGAACCCGTCGGGGGCGATCCCGGCCGGGGAAAAAGGGGGAGGCCGAGGTCCGGTGATCACGCTGCCGGCGGTCCGCCGTGCCTTGCAGCGTCTGCTGGCCCCGGTCAGCCGACACGACTGCGCGTACTGTCGGCCCTGGCTCGCCCACGGTAGATCGAAGCTAACGGAGTAGCATTAGGCGCCTCTAGAACCTCGGCTTGCGGGCCCAACCTGTACATTTCAATCTAAGGTGGTTAGCGAGACGGGATCGGGTGGCTTCGCAAGGGTCGACACGAGATTGGCCGGTGGGTTCACCCGAAGGGTCGAAAGGGGAGTCGGCTCAAGCTGTCAATTAAACCTTCGGAAATCTGATGGCCGGATCGCAGGCGAAATACTTCTTGGACCGATTGCCGGATTCTGTTCGCGCGTGCAGGAGTCGTGGCTGAAGGGCTGATGGTGCGTCATCGTGTTTGAATTACTAATATATTTATAAATCAGAAATATTCAAATTTCTTATTAAATTCGATTTGAGGCCGGAATTCCCGGGTTTTCCGTCTCATCGGCCACGTCGGATCCACTTGGGCCTTGGGAGCGTCTGCGTGGTTGGGGGCAGAAACGCACCGCGGTGAGCGGCCGGCGGTCCATGACTTCCCTGCGGCGAGGGAATGGGACTCGATCGGCTCGTCCCCGGGACGGGCGAGGTTTCTGGCGACCATGGCCGGGAAATTGCTGCACCTCGGCCGAGGTGATCGAGTTGTGCCGTCGGCCGGCTCGCGGCGGTGGGCCCGCGGCGAGCCCAAACGCGGCCCGACCCCGGAGGGACCCCCATGCAGACCCGGGACAGCATCCAGAACATCTGGGGCCCGCGTGCCCCCTACGTCGGCCCCCGCCGGTGGCCCGAGCGGCTCGACGAGCGCTCCGACGACGAGGCCGAGCGCTGGGTCCAGTCCTGCTGCGTGCTCTGCTCCAACGGCTGCGGCCTGGACATCGGCGTCACGGGCGGCCGCATCGTCGGCGTCCGCGGCCGGGCCGAGGACCACGTCAACCGCGGCCGGCTCGGCCCCAAGGGGCTCAACGGCTGGGTGGCCAACAACGCCCCCGACCGCCTCACTCGGCCCCAGGTCCGCCGCGACGGCGAGCTCGTCGAGGCGAGCTGGGACGAGGCGATGGGCCTGATCGTCGAGAACGCCCGCCGGACGATCGAACGGCAGACGGCCGGCGGCATCGGCATCTACAGCACCGGCCAGCTCTTCCTGGAGGAGTACTACACGCTGGCGGTGCTCGGCAAGGCCGGCCTGGGCACCCCGCACATGGACGGCAACACCCGGCTCTGCACCGCCACCGCCGCCCGCGCCCTGCTCGAGAGCTTCGGCGTCGACGGCCAGCCCTCCTCCTACGAGGACTACGACCAGGCCGACACGATCCTGCTGGCCGGGCACAACGCCGCCTCGCAGCAGACGGTCCTCTGGATGCGGCTGCTCGACCGCCTCGCCGGCCCCGAGCCGCCGAAGCTGGTGGTCATCGACCCCCGCGTCACCGAGACGGCCCGGCACGCCACCGTCCACCTCGCCCCTCGCGTGGGCACCAACGTCGCGGTGATGAACGGGCTGATCCGGCTGATCATCGAGGCCGGCCACATCGACCGCGACTTCATCGACCGGCACACCATGGGCTTCGACCAGCTCCGCGAGGGTGTCGAGCCCGACACGCCGGATCGGGTCGAGCAGATCACCGGCATCCCGGCCGACACGCTGAGGCGGGCGGCCGACGTGCTCGGCACGGCCGAGCGGCTGATGTCGGGCGTCTTGCAGGGCTTCTACCAGTCCAACCAGGCCAGCGCCGCGGCCGTGCAGGTGAACAACATGCAGCTGATCCGCGGGATGATCGGCAAGCCCGGCTGCGGCGTGCTGCAGATGAATGGCCAGCCGACCGCCCAGAACACCCGGGAGTGCGGCGCCGACGGCGAGATGCCCGGCTTCCGCAACTGGGGCAACGTCGAGCACATCGCCGAGCTGGCCCGGCTCTGGAACGTCCACATCGACACCATCCCCCACTGGGCACCGCCGACGCACGCGATGCAGATCTTCCGCTACGCCGAGCAGGGCTCCATCTCCTTCCTCTGGGTCATCGCCACCAACCCGGCCGTCTCGATGCCCGACCTGCCGCGGATCCGCGAGATCCTGGGGAAGGAGGGCCTGTTCCTCGTCGTCCAGGACGCCTTCCCCACCGAGACGACCCGGTACGCCGACGTGGTCCTGCCGGCGGCCCTCTGGGGCGAGAAGACAGGCGCGTTCACCAACACCGACCGCACCGTGCACCTGTCGCTCAAGGCCGTCGAGCCGCCGGGCGAGGCGAGGTCGGATCTCGACATCTTCCTCGACTTCGCCCGCCGGATGGACTTCCGCGACCAGGACGGCAAACCGCTCATCAAGTGGTCCGACCCCGAAGGCGCCTTCGACGCCTGGCGCGCATGCTCGAAGGGCCGGCCGTGCGACTACAGCGGCGTCTCCTACGAGACGCTCAGGGACAGCTCGGGCATCCGATGGCCCGTCACCGAGGAGCATCCCGAGGGCGCCCCGCGGCTCTACGCCGACCACACCTTCGGCACCGACCCGGACTATTGCGGCTCGTTCGGCCACGACCTCGTCACCGGCGCCGCCTACACCGAGCAGGAGTACCGCTCCCGCGACCCGAAGGGCCGGGCGATCCTGAAGGCGGCCGCGTACCAACCCCCGCCCGAGGTGCCCGACGTCGACTACCCGATGATGCTCACCACCGGCCGCGTCGTCTACCACTTCCACACCCGGACCAAGACCGGCCGGTCGAAGGCCCTGCACGACGCCGCCCCCGACGCCTTCGTCCAGATGAACGCCGGGGACGCCGCCCGCCTGGGCATCGCCGAGGGGGACCTGGTCGAGGTCGAGACGCGACGCGGCACGGTCCGGGCCCCCGCCCAGCTCGGCGACATCCTGCCCGATCACCTGTTCCTGCCCTTCCACTACGGCGCGCTGAACAGCCCCGACCGGCCGACGGCCGCCAATGAGCTGACCCTGCCGACCTGGGACCCGGCCAGCAAGCAGCCGCACTTCAAGTATGCCGCCGCGCGGCTCAGCAAGGTCGGCACGCTCGACAAGGCGAAGGACGCCGCCGGGGCGGCCGTCGGCGTGGTGCGTTCGGTCGCCGGGGCGGTCGCCTCGGCCGTGCCGACGCCCGGCTCGGGGTCGAAGGCGGCCCCGAGCGACCGCAAGCTCGGCGATTACATTGGCATGGTCCTCACCAGCGAGGAGGCGCTGGCCGAGGCGTTCGAGCGGGTCGGCGGCCGGCACGACATCGAGCCGGGCATGAAGACCCTCTGCGACCTCCTGGCGTCGTGGTCGCGCTCACACGTCGAGGCGCTCGGCCCGGTGGTCGAACGCTACTCCTCCCGTCGCGAGGCCGAGCCCCGGCGGCTGGCCGACGCCCTCTTCCGCGGCGACCGCAGCGGCGGCCTGGGCCTGCTGCGCGACCTGCACGACCTCTGGCTGCTGGCCAATGAGTCGCACGTCTCCTGGGAGGTGCTCCGCCAGGTGTCGCTCGGCCTGCGCGACGAGGAGCTGAAGGCCATCTGCGGCCGCTGCGGCGCCCAGAACGACCGTCAGATCGCCTGGCTGCGGACGCGGATCGACCAGGTGGCGCCCCAGGCGCTGATCGTCCCGTCGTGACCCGGACTCAACGGCCCGGCCGGGCCCGAGCGGAGGAAGACTCGATGAGTGAACCGGCCATGAACCGACGCGACCTGCTCGGCGCCGCCGGCCTGGGGGCCGTGCCCGCCGGGGCCGCCCAGGGGGCCCCGCCCGACCTCGGCCACGGCCACCCGGCCCACGACCTCGGCGTGCGGACCCTCTTCCACGTCGACCCCGACCGGAAGATGGCCGAGCAGCCCATCCCCGGCCACAACCGCCTGCACCCCGACATCCCGGCCGTCGTCGAGGTCGCCCCGGGCGACGAGTTCCGCGTCGAGTGCCAGGAGTGGACCGACAACCAGGTCGGCAACAACGACAGCGCCGAGGACGACGCCCACGCCGACCTGCACGCCGTCCACATGCTCAGCGGGCCCTTCCGCATCAAGGGCGCCGAGCCGGGCGACCTGCTCGTGGTCGACGTCCTCGACATCGGCCCGATGCGCGGCTGGGGCTACACCGGCATTTTCCCCAAGACCAACGGCGGTGGCTTCCTGACCGACCACTTCCCCGACGCCCACAAGGCCGTCTGGGACTTCTACGGCGTCTACGCCACCTCGCGGCACCTGCCGGGCGTGAAGTTCGCCGGCCTCTCGCACCCGGGCCAGCTAGTGACGGCCCCCCCGCCGAAGCTCCTCGACACCTGGAACGCCCGCGAGAGGGCGTTGATCGACACGGACCCGGACCGCGTCCCGCCGCTGGCCTACCCGCCCAGCCCCGACTACGCCCTGGCCGGCACCGCCTCGGGCAACGCCCGCGACCGCATCGCCCGCGAGTGCGCCCGCACCGTGCCCCCGCGCGAGAGCGGCGGCAACATCGACATGAAGAACCTGACCCGGGGCGCCCGGATCTACCTGCCGGTGCACGTCGAGGGCGGTAACCTGTCGGTCGGCGACCTGCACTTCTCGCAGGGCGACGGCGAGATCACCTTCTGCGGCGCCATCGAGATGGCCGGCTGGATCCACCTGGGCGTCGACCTGATCAAGGGGGGCATGGCGCTCTATCAGCAGACGACCCCGATGATCGCCCGCAGCCCGCTGGAGCCGCACCATTCCGACTACCTCTGCTTCAGCGGGCTGTCGGTGAAGGAGGACGGGACGCAGACCTACCTCGACGCCAACGTCGCCTACCGCAACGCCTGCCTCTCGGCGATCCGCTACCTGACGACGGTGCTGGACGACTCGCCGCAGCAGGCGTACCTGCTGCTGGGGGCGGCGCCGATCGTCGGCCGGGTGGCGGGGATCGTCGACATCCCCAACGCCTTCCTGACCGTCGAGCTGCCGACGGCGATCTTCGATCGGGACATCCTGCCCGGGGCCGGGGGCGAGCGATGAGCACCAACGGGCAAGGGGGGGCCGGCGGCCGCCGGCCGGGCGTGGCGGTCCCCGACCTGATCTGGGCCCCGCTGGCGGTCGGCTCGCTGCTGGCGGCCATCGGGCTGATCGGCGTGGCGGCAGGCCAGCCGTGGCTGTTCCCCAGCCTCGGGCCGTCGGCCTTCCTCCAGGCCGAGAAGCCGGGGGACAAGTCGGCGCGGTCCTACAACACGGTCGTCGGGCATCTCGTCGGCCTGGCGGCCGGCGTGGTCGCGGTCCTGCTGCTCGGGGCGTCCGACGCCCCGGGCGTGCTGGCCACCAGGGAGCTGGTGCCGATCCGCGTCGGGGCGGCGACGCTGGCGACCGTGCTGACGATGCTCGGGCTGGGCCTGCTGCGGGCCTCGCACCCGCCCGCGGCGGCCACCATGCTGCTGGTCGCCCTCGGCGGCTTCCCGCCGACCTGGACGACCGCCGGCACGGTCGCCGCCGGGGTGCTCATCCTCGCCGTGCTCGGCGAGGGCGTCCGGTGGCTCCGCCGCTCGATCTTCCCGGCCCCGGATTCCCGCGGCCAGGGCCCGGCCGCGGGCGACCTTGTGGGATGATCCGAGGAGGAGGGCCGCCGGGCACGTCGCGGCGGCCCTCTTCGCTCATATCCTCGCGTTTCCATGATTTCCGGCCCGCCCGGGGCCGATCTTCTCCCCGACGGCCGGGCCGGGCCGGGTCGATCCATGCCCAGGATGGGCGAACGTCGAGGAGGAGTTCATGGACACGTCCTTCGCCATGGACCGGATCGCACGCCGGTCGAGGCCGAATGCCGGGGCCGGGTTGGCCGTCGTCCTCGGCCTGGCCGCGATGGTCGCGTGGGGCACGACGGCCGACGCCCAGTCGCCGGCGGGAGGCCGGGACGTCGGGATGTCCTCCCAACCGCAGGGCCATTCGTCCCTGCTCGATCTCGTGGAGGCCGCCGGCTACCAGCAGGCCGGCGGCCCGACGGGAGCGGGGCCGCCGCCCGCCCTGGTCTCCAGCCCGCCCCGCGTGGTGATGGGCCCGCTGGGGGTCATCGCCGAGTCGATCTGTGGCCCCGCCCCGGAGGAGTGCTGGAGCCCGCTCTCGCTGCACACCTTCTTCACCGAGGGCTGGGACACGCCCTTCGCCAAGGCACCCCCCGGCACCAACGGCGCCCCCAAGCAGAACTGGATCGGCACACCCGCCGGCACCTTCGGCCGGTTCGTCGACACCGGCTTCTTCTACACCAACAACCTCTCCGAGAGCCGGGCGCTGTTCCTCAACCCCAGCTTCCCCTTCTTCCCGGTCAAGCCGTCCACCGTCCCCGGCAACCAGTACGCCGGCTACACCGTGGTGCTGCTCCCGCTGAGCGCCCGGATGGAGGTGCTCTTCGGCACGGCGTTCATCACCTCGAACCGGATCGGCCCCGACTCCGGCTATCGCGGCAACTGGGGCGACACGGGCGTGCAGGCCCGCCTCCACCTGGTCGAGCGGCGCGACTTCAGCCTGGTGGCGGCCGTCGGCGAGCGCATCCCGACCGGCAACTTCGAGAACGGATCGGGGATCAACTACGTCACCCCCGCCCTGGAGTTCTGGTGGAACTTCGCGCCGAAGTGGGTCGCCCGCGGCGGGACCTCGATCAACATCCTGACCGCCCCCTCCTCGGGCACGACGGTCCTCGTCAACCAGCTCTCGGTCGGCCGCTACGTGACCGGCAAGGAGGCGGCGCTCAAGGACCTGGTCGTCCACCTCACGGCCGACGTCCTCTCCGACGTGGCGGGCAACGCCGGCTCAATCGACGACGTCTACCTCCAGCCCGGCTTCCGGTTCGGCCTCGGCGAGAAGGGCAACTGGGGGTGCTGGGCGGCGTCCTCGTCCCGGTCGCCGGCCCGCAGCCCTTCGACTACCAGCTCCAGTTCTCGCTGACCCGGAGCTTCTGAAGCCGGCCCGCCCCGTCGGGCCGGGTCAGGGCAGGACCGGGCAGCCGACCTCCGTGTTGAGCCGCAGGGTCGCGCGACGGTGGCGGACGAGGGCATCCCGGTATTCCATCGCCACCTCCTGATATTCCTGGAGGTGCGCGAGGTACGCCTCGTCGTCGATCTCGCCGGCGAGGTAGCGGTCGCGGGCCCGGGCCTGGTATTGCCGGACCCGGGGGATGATCTGCCGCTCCAGCAGGTCGAGGTCCCTGCCCGAGCCGCGGACCTCCTCGACGGCGTTGCGGACCTCCGTGACCACGCGACGCTGCATCAGCTCCAGCTCCGCCCGAAGCTGGGCAACATTGAGCTGCGCGTGCCGGACGTCCCCCTGGTTGCGGTTGAGGATCGGCAGCGGCACCAACGCCCCCGAGGACCAGCTCCAGGAGCCGCGCTCGCCCTCGACCGGGTGCTGCGCGTAGTCCGACGGCGCGAACAGGGGGTAGATCTCCGGGACCCCCGCGGCCCGGGCGACGTCCACCTCCAGCTCGGCGTGGTGGATTTCCTGCCGAAGCCGCGACAGGTCGGGGCGATGCTCCAGGGCCATGCCGATGAGGCCCCCGTCGGGCGGCGGATCGGCGCGGCGGTGCAGCCGGTCGCGGATCGCCAGGCCCTCGGCCGCCTCGGGCGGCAGGCCCAGCGCCTCGGCCAGCGACGTGTACGCCGCCCGCAGCCGCGCCCGCTCCTCCTCGGCCATGAAGGAGATCAGCGCGTGCTCGACCTCCAGCGCGTCGAGGTCCTCGGGGCGCCGGCGGTCGCGGGCCTCGGCCAGCGTCCGTTTTAGCGCCTCGACCGTCGCGCGGGCGAAGCGGCCGGTCTCCCGGGCCCGGAGCACCTCGACCCAGAGGTGGTGCAGCCACTCGACCTCCAGGAGGACCTCCTCCCGGTAGCGGGCCTCGATGACCCGCACCCCCTGCAGGCCGGCCCGGCCGTGCTTCCGGGGGATCCCCGTGATGCTGAACGGCTTGACCAGCGTGAAGTCGTAGGCGATCTCGCCGGGCTTGCCCTCGCGGTAGTTGCCGTAGGGGATGCCCTCGACTCCGAGGAAGATGAACGGGTTCTTCGGCAGGCCATTTTGCAGGGCATTGGCCCGGGCGATCGGGATCTCGAAGGCCCGGGCCTGCAGCAGCGGGCTGCGGCGTAGGAGGGTCGCGACGGCGGCCTCCAGCGAGAGGCCGTCGGGCGGCCCCTCGTCCTCGGGCCCGTCAGGGATCACGACCAGGGGCGACAGGCTCGGCCCGGTGTCGCCGAGGACCGCGTCGGGGGGCAGCGCCGGGGGGAGCGCAGGAGGCCCACCGGGCCCGTGTCCCGGCCGCCCGACCCGAACCACGATCGGCGCGGGGATCGTCGCCCCGGCGTCCGAGGAGGGCGGGCCGACCCGCGCGGGCAGGACCGGCGCGGGGATGGGCGGCCCTTGGGCCGCCGCAGGGCCCGAGAGGGCCGCGACGAGGAGCACGGCGAGCGCGGCATGCGCCGTCGACCGGCGTCCATCCATGGCGGGAACCCTCCGGGGGATTGCGGGCTCGGCGGTCAGGGCGCGAAGCGACAGCCGAGGGCCGTATTCAGCCGCAGCAGGGCCCGTCGATGGCGGACGAGCGTCTCGTGGTACTTCGAGGCCGCGGTGTGGGCCCGCTTGAGGGCATCGGCATACGCCTCGTCGTCGACCTGACCGACGAGGTACTTCTCATGGATTTGCCGGCGATAGTGGCCGATCAGCGGCAGGATCCGGCCCTCCAGCTGGTCGAGGTCCGTGCCGGTGGTCCGCACCTCCTCGGCGGCGAGGCCCACCTCGGCGGCCACGCGGCGCTCGATCGTCCGCAGCTCGCCCATGGTCTTGCCGACGGTCAGCTCGGCATGCCGGACGTTCCCCTGGTTGCGGTCGATGATGGGGATGGTCGCCAGCAGGCCGCCGCCCCAGGCCACCGAGTCCCGCTCGCCCTCGATCGGGTGCTGGCGGTACTGGAACGGCGTGCCGAGGACCCACATGTCGGGGATGGCGCGGGCTTTGGCCACCCGTACGTCGAGCCGGGCCCGCCCGACGTCCTCGCGCAGCGCGACCAGGTCCGGGCGTTGCTCCAGGGCCAGGGCCATGAGCGCGGCGTCGTCCGGCAGGTCGACGCGGCGGCGCAGCAGGTCGCGGATCCGGAGGTGCTCGGCCGCCTCGGGCGGCAGGCTCAGCGTCTCCGCCAGGTCGCGGAGGGCCGCCTTCATGTGGTCGTCCTCCTGCCCGGCCTGGTAGGAGGCCAGGTCCCGCTCGATCTCCAGGGCATCGAGCTGCTCCGGGGCCTTGTCGCGGGCCTCGGCGATCGTCCGGTCGAGGTGCGCGACGGTCGCCCGGGCGAAGCGGGCCGCCTCCCGGGCGCGGAGCACCTCGACCCAGCGATGGTACAGCTCGTCGACCTCGCGGCGGACCGCGTCGCGGAACTGGGCCCGGACCACGGCGACCGCCTGGTCGCCGGCGGCGCCCTGGGCGCGGTACTTCCCGGTCAGGTCGACGGGCACGACGATCGTGGTGCCGTACTGGATCTCGCCGGGCTTGCCTTCGCGGTAGTTGCCGTAGGGGACGCCCTGGGCGACCCCGAAGAGCCAGGGGTTCTTGGGCAGCCGGGCCTGCAGGGCGTCGGCCTCGGCGATCGGGATCTCGAAGGACTTGGTGTGCAGCTCCAGGCTGGCCCGGACGACCTGGTCGATCGCCGCGTCGAGCGTCAGGCCGTCGGGCGGCCCCTCGTCCTCCGGGCCCTCGGGGACCATCAGCCGGCGGGAGGACGCCACGATCGTCGACCCACCGCCGGAGGAGCCCGGGGGCCGCCCCGTCGGCCCGCCCGGGACAGGCGCCACGCCCTCGCGGGGAAGCGGCACCTCGCGGGCCTCCAGCTGCATCCGCTCCTCGGGCACCGGCCGCTCGTATTGCCGGGCGTGGGGGGGGGGCGGGTCGAGCCACTGTCGCTCGTGCCCGACGGAGACGCCCCGCTCGGTCCCCCGGGTGGCGATGAGGATCAGCTCGTCGAGCAGCGACCGCTGGGCCCGGGCCGTCCGCGCGTCGGCGACGAGCAGCAGGCCGAGGGCCGCGACGGCCATCACTGCCAGGCGTCTCGGACGTCCCATCCCACGAGCCTCCGAGGTCGGCGATTGGCCGTGGGGCCGGGGCGACGGCACGACCGCCTCGATCATCCCAGGCGGATCAACCGTTCTATCGGAATATTCACGTTCCTCCTCCAACCAAACCGACCCGGCCTCGCGCACCCGCGACGCCCCGGGCTCGATCAGACCCGAGGCGTCCTGGGCCGCGACCGCCGCTGCCTGGAGACGGCCTTGCCGGTCGCCGGCTCGACCCGGTCGACCATTGCGTCGATCCGCTGCAGGGCCCGGGAATAGCCGAGGGCGGCGTCGGCCGTGGTGTCGCGCAGGGACAGCAGGATGTTCAGCACGTGCTCGGCCTCCTCCTCCGAGACATCGCGCTCGGTCCCCAGGCTGGCCACCGTCCGCTGGGCCACCCCCTTGGCGAAGCTGTAGAGGTCGTTGGCCGTGCCCCCGCAGATCTGGGCGACCTGGAGGTACTCCTCCAGCTCGCCTCATCGAATCGGACCTTCATCGCCTCGATCTCCTGGCCGCGTCGCGGTCGGGGACGGTCCCGAGCCGATTGCCGAGGGCCCGGCGCCTTTGGAACGGGACTCGCACCTCGGGCGTGCATCTGCCGGGCCGCGGGGCAACGGGCATGATCGCCCGCCCGGCGACCCGGACCGGAGGGGGGGTGAGACGATGGCCGAGCCCCGGCGCGCGATCGGCCGGCTCCAGATCCACACCGACCAGCGCTTCCAGCGGCACATGGTCGTCGTCCAGCGGGTCGCCTGGGCCGTCATGGCGGCCCTGATCCTGGCGGCGATCCTGGGTCTCTTCGGCTCCGGGCCGTTTAGTACTAGTGAAGCGTCACTCGTTAATCTTCGGGTAGAGGTGCCTCAGCTTGATCCGGGCGTCCTCGGTGGTGAAGTGCCACTCGACGCCCACCTGTTTGGCGTTCCGGCGCTCGCCCCAGGCGCCGGCCTCCCCGGCCACCTCGTCCTGCACCGCGATGCGCCGGTCCAGGCACTGCCGCGTCAACACCGACAGCTCGATCTCGGCGACGTTCAGCCAGCTGCCGTGCTTCGGCGTGTGCACCAGCTCCAGTCGCCGCGCCAACCGCAAGGCCTCGGCCGGCTCGAACGCCTTGTACAGCGACGCCAGCGAATGGGTCACGAGGTTGTCGCAGACCAGCGTGATCCGCTCGGCCTCGGCGTGGCGCGGGTCGTCCACCAGCCGCTGCACCCGGTGGGCCCAGTCCACGGCCGTCTTCGCCTCGGTCACGCGCACGTCGCGCCAGCCGGCCAGCGGCTCGACGAACATCCACACCGTGCAGGTCCCCTCGCGGACATACTCGTAGTCGACCCGGGCCGGGCGTCCGGGCGCCGCCGGCGATGGCCGCCGCGCCTCGGCGATCAGCTGCTTGGGCTGTTCGTCCATGCAGACGACGGGGCGCCTCGGATCATACGGGCGCCGGTAGGCCTCCAGGACCTGCTCCATCTGGCAGACGAAGGCCGCGTCCTGCTCCGGCGGGATGCACCACATCCGCCTGAGCCACGGCTTCAGCGCGCTTTTTTCAAAGAGCGGCGGACGGTCTCGTGCGAGACCGCCGCGACGACCTCCAACTCCACCAGGCGCTCGGCCAGCAGCCGGAGCGACCAGCGGGCCAGGCCCCTGGGCGGCTGCGAGCAGGCCAGGGCCGTCAACCGCGCCTCGTTCTCGCCGCCGAGTTTGGGGACCGCCGACGGGGTCCGCGGCCTGCGCTGCAGCAGCGCCATCGGCCCGTGCTCGACGGCCCGCTTGCGCCACGACTCCAGGCTGCGGGTCGTGACGCCGAACGCCTCGGCGATCTTCGCGTCGGGCCAGGCCGGCCCGTCGGGCCCCTGGTCGCACTTGAGCAGGGCCTGAGCCCGCTGCACCTTCCAGCCGGCGATGTTGCCCTTGCGGACCAGGCGAGCCAGCTCGGCCCGCTCTTCGGCCGTCAGCTTCAGGACGTACTTCTTTGCCATGGCAACCCCCCCGGCGAGCCACGATGCGGCCGGACAAGGGGGGTCATTTTACCCGAAAATCAGCGAGTGACGCTTCACTAGTTACTGGTGCGAAATTATGTGTGTTGGTCGCTGGATCTCCGTGTGCCCCGCGACGCGACCCCGGTCGGATCGGACGGTTTCCCCGCCGCCTTGCCCGGCTTACCTGCTCGCCCCCGCGTCCGCGACCTTCGCCAGGTTGTGGGCCAGGATCCCCCAGCCGGCCCAGCGGCCGAAGCCCCGCTCGCCGCGGTACCGGCAACGCTTCAACCCATAATCCCGCCGCAGCACGTGGATCCGCCCCTCGATCCCCGCCCGGAACCGATAGGCCCGCTTGAATCGCCGGCCCCGCTCCTCCGCCCGACGCCCCGGCGGCGCCTTGCCGACGTGCGGCAACGCCACGTGCCTGACCCCCGCCTCTCGGGCCAGCCGCTCGTTCTCGGCCGACTCCAGCCCCCGGTCGCCGGCCAGCAGGTCCGGCGGCCGGCCGAACTGCCGCCGGTGGTTGGCCAGGCTGTCGGGCAGGTGCGGCTGGTCCTGGCCGCCGCCCCGCTCCAGGATGGCGTAGCCGCTGATCAGCCCGCCCTCGACCTCGTCGAGCCGCAGCTTGCGGCCGAACTCGACCGCCTTGCCGGCCTTGAACCGGGGGATCACCTGCGTGTGCGGCTCGAAGAGCGAGAGCAGCTTCTCGCCGGCCGGCACCGACTCCCCCTCGAGCACCCGTCGCTCGGCCTGCCGGATCCCCTGGCTCAGCCGCGGCAGGACCTCCTCGAGCCGGGCGGCGAGCCGCCGCGTCGCCGGTTCGTCGGCCCGCCCCCGCAGGGCCTTCAGCACCCGCTTGCCCTGGGCGCCGGTGCGCCTCGCCGTGGCGATGAGCCGGCCGTAGGCCGCCTTCATCGCCGCGCGGCCCTGATCCCCCTTGCGGCGGGCGAGGCGGTGCAGCTGCTGGGACAGCGTGCGGACGGTGCGGACCCGGCTGCGGAACGCCTCGCCCAGCCCGGCGGCCGCCTCGCCCAGGGCCGCCTTGGCCCGCCGCAGCAGCCGCGAGACGACCCGCACGCCATCGCCCGGCAGGCCGCTGTCGGTGGGGAAGTGGATGTCGGTCTCCACCGCCGTGGTGTCGACCCGGAGCTTGCGGCCGCGGGTCACCTTCAGGCCGCGGGCCAGCTGGACGACCCGGTCGTTGAGCGCCTGCAGCGTCTCGGGGCCGATCGTGCTGGCCCAGCGGATCAGCGCGGTGTCGTCGGGGACCTTCTCGAGGTAGGCCCGGCAGAACTGCCGGAGCACGAGGCTGTCGTTGACGAAGTACTCGGCCTGGGCGTAGCTCCAGCCGTAGAGCCGCATGACCACCAGCATCCGGAGGATGACCTCGACCGGGGTGGAGGGCCGGCCGCGGGAGCGGGTCTTGGGGTGGCGGCGCGCCAGGTCGTCGCGGACCCGGTCGAACAGCTCGTCGTCGTCGAGCAGGCGGTCGAGCTGCTCCAGCTGCGGCTCGAAGCGGAGGTCGAGCTGGGGGACCAAGGCGAACAGGTCGGTCCGGGAATATCGATTCCCGAGCATGGCTCCGATGTTCCAGCGGTCCGGTTGGTGCGGTTCCCGGGTATGCCATCAGCGTACCAGAGGCCAGGAAACGTGCCTATTTCGCACCAGTAACTAGTACTACAGCGCAGGTCGGTCCTCTCTTCTACGCCGCAATGGCTTCGGGTACACGAGCGATCATTCGTGAGTCCCATCGGACCTCCCGAGGCGATCGCTCGTGGACGAACAGCAGCTCCTGGCCCTCAAGCCCGAACTCGACCGCTTCCTCGACCGCTTCGCACCCCTCTTCGGCCGCGACGAGAATCAGGTCCACGCGCGCCGCTTCGTCCAGGGCCTGCTCCACGGCGGCGAGCGTCGCAGCATCGAGAACCTCGCCCAGGCGATGAGCGGCGGCCCGGTGCGCTCGCTGCAAGCCTTCATCAGCACCGGCGTCTGGTCCGACGGCGCGATCCTCAAGCAGCTGCGCGGCTGCGTCCTGGAGGTGCTGGCCGACGACGATGCCGCCTGGAATGCCGACGAGACCGGGTTCCCCAAGAAGGGGACCAAGTCCGTCGGCGTCAAGCGGCAGTACTCCGGCCCGCTGGGGCGGACCGACAACTGCCAGGTCGCCGTCTTCGCCGACTACTGCTCGGTCAAGGGTCACACGTCCCTCGATCGGCGGCTGTTCCTGCCCGAGGAGTGGGCCGCCGATGGCGAACGCCGCGAGGAGGCCGGGGTGCCCGCCGGCGTGATCTTCCGCACCAAACCGGAGCTGGCCCTGGCGATGGCCGCCGACGCGGTCGCCGAGGGGGTGCCGTTCCGCTGGGTCGGCGGCGACGGCGTCTACGGCGACAGCCCGACCTTCGTGCAGGGCGTCCGGCAACTCGGCAAGCGGTACGTGCTGGACAGCTCGGCCGATGCCCGGGTCTGGACCGGCGAGCCGCAGGTGATCCCGCCGAGGAGCGGCCCAGGCCGAAGCGTGGCCGGCCGTGCACGCAGCCCCTGGTCGTCGGGGAGGCCCGGCGCGTGGACGAGGTGGTCGCGGCCTTGCCGGCGACGGCGTGGTGCCGGCTGACGGTGGCCGAAGGGAGCCAGGGGCCGCGGGCCTACGAGTACGCCGAGGTGTGGGCCTGGTTCAGCGAAGGGGGCCTGCCCGGCCCGCGTGAGCGGCTGCTGGTGCGTCGGTCGCTGGGCCGGGAGCCCGAGCTGAAATATCACCGCTCCCATGCCCCGGTCGAGGTGCCGCTGCCGAAGCTGGCGCAGGTGCGGGCGACGCGCTGGACGACCGAGGAGGACATCCAGTCGGCCGAGGGGGAATGCGGCCTGGACGAGTACGAGACGCGGGGCTGGGCCGGCTGGCATCACCATACGGCCCTGTCCATGCTGGCCCTGGCCTTCCTGGTGCTCCAGCGGGTGCGGCTGGGGGGAAAAAGCGTCGCAGATGAGCGTTCCCGAGGTGCGTGCCCTGCTGGTGCACTTGCTGGAGGTGCGGGCGTGGGACGTCGGCGAGATCCTGCGGTGGTCGGAATGGCGTCGCGAGCGGAACCGTCGGGCCGCCGTCAGTCACCGCAAGCGGAGGCTTGCCGAACTGCGGCGACGCGGCGTAAAAAGTAGGGCGAGAGAACCTGCGCTGTAATATTAGGGCCTACTGACAATCACGCCAGGAGGACCATTGCGGAGGCTAACTGGCAGAAGGCCAGGTAGTTGCGGGCGGTCTTCTCGTAGCGGGTCGCCACCCGACGGCATTCCTTCAGTCGGCCGATGAGCCGCTCTACCTGATTCCGCTCCCGGTACAGGTGGGCGTCCATCGGACGGGACTCGCGGCGGTTCGACCGCGAAGGGATCACCGCCGCGGCGCCGGCCGACTTGATCGCCGCGACGAACGGGCCGCTGTCGTACCCCTTGTCCGCAATGACGTGCTCGCATTCGATCCCATCGATCAACGGCCCGGCCTGCGACATGTCGTGCGCCTGCCCGCCGGTGAGGATCAGCCGCACCGGGTTGCCCAGGGCGTCGGCGGCCAGGTGCAGCTTCGTCGTCAGCCCGCCCCGGGAGCGACCGAGGGCCTGATCGCCGCTTTTTTTCGCGCGCCGGCGGCGTGCCGATGCGCGCGAATGGCCGTCGAATCGATCAGCAGGTACTCCAGGTCGGCGTCGCCGCCCAGGGCCTCCAGGATGCGGGCCCAGACGCCCTTCTTGGCCCAGCGGTTGAACCGCTGATAGGCCGTGTCGTAGGGGCCGAACCGGGCCGGCAGGTCCGGCCAGGGGGCGCCGGTGCGTGCGATCCAGAGGACCGCATCGAGGAACAGGCGGTTGTCCTTGGCGGTGGCCCCGGGGTCGCCCGGCTTGCCGGGCAACAGGTGAACGATGCGTCGGAACCGCTCGTCGTCCATCTCGAATCGCCGCATCGGGGGGCCTCCCTGGGGTCGATCGGATTATCCAGTCGATCACAGGCCGCCCAGCTACCGCAAGTGATTGTCAGTAGGCCCTAGTGAAGCGTCACTCGCTGATTTTCGGGTAAAATGACCCCCCTTGTCCGGCCGCATCGTGGCTCGCCGGGGGGGTTGCCATGGCAAAGAAGTACGTCCTGAAGCTGACGGCCGAAGAGCGGGCCGAGCTGGCTCGCCTGGTCCGCAAGGGCAACATCGCCGGCTGGAAGGTGCAGCGGGCTCAGGCCCTGCTCAAGTGCGACCAGGGGCCCGACGGGCCGGCCTGGCCCGACGCGAAGATCGCCGAGGCGTTCGGCGTCACGACCCGCAGCCTGGAGTCGTGGCGCAAGCGGGCCGTCGAGCACGGGCCGATGGCGCTGCTGCAGCGCAGGCCGCGGACCCCGTCGGCGGTCCCCAAACTCGGCGGCGAGAACGAGGCGCGGTTGACGGCCCTGGCCTGCTCGCAGCCGCCCAGGGGCCTGGCCCGCTGGTCGCTCCGGCTGCTGGCCGAGCGCCTGGTGGAGTTGGAGGTCGTCGCGGCGGTCTCGCACGAGACCGTCCGCCGCTCTTTGAAAAAAGCGCGCTGAAGCCGTGGCTCAGGCGGATGTGGTGCATCCCGCCGGAGCAGGACGCGGCCTTCGTCTGCCAGATGGAGCAGGTCCTGGAGGCCTACCGGCGCCCGTATGATCCGAGGCGCCCCGTCGTCTGCATGGACGAACAGCCCAAGCAGCTGATCGCCGAGGCGCGGCGGCCATCGCCGGCGGCGCCCGGACGCCCGGCCCGGGTCGACTACGAGTATGTCCGCGAGGGGACCTGCACGGTGTGGATGTTCGTCGAGCCGCTGGCCGGCTGGCGCGACGTGCGCGTGACCGAGGCGAAGACGGCCGTGGACTGGGCCCACCGGGTGCAGCGGCTGGTGGACGACCCGCGCCACGCCGAGGCCGAGCGGATCACGCTGGTCTGCGACAACCTCGTGACCCATTCGCTGGCGTCGCTGTACAAGGCGTTCGAGCCGGCCGAGGCCTTGCGGTTGGCGCGGCGACTGGAGCTGGTGCACACGCCGAAGCACGGCAGCTGGCTGAACGTCGCCGAGATCGAGCTGTCGGTGTTGACGCGGCAGTGCCTGGACCGGCGCATCGCGGTGCAGGACGAGGTGGCCGGGGAGGCCGGCGCCTGGGGCGAGCGCCGGAACGCCAAACAGGTGGGCGTCGAGTGGCACTTCACCACCGAGGACGCCCGGATCAAGCTGAGGCACCTCTACCCGAAGATTAACGAGTGACGCTTCACTAGTACTACTCCGTTAGTTGCTCGGGAGGTGGGTCGACGAGTCCCCGGCAGTAGGGGCAGTCGTGCCGGCAGATCGGGGCCAGCAGGCGTTGCAGCGCCCGGCGGATCGACGGCAGCGTGATCACCGGACCTCGGCGCCCCCCCTTTTGCCCGGCCGGGGTCGACCCCGGCGGGCTCGCCGCTGCTCGAGTGCCAGGAAGCCGTAGGCCAGCATCACCAGGCAGGCATGGTGGTGGAACCCGCGCCAGGAGCGGCCCTCGAAGTGGTCCAGCCCGAGTTCCTCCTTCATCTGCTGGTAGCCCTGCTCCACCGGCCAGCGGCTCCGCCACAGCCGCACTGCCCGCAGGCGGCTGGTGCCCGCCGGCAGGTTGCTGAAGGCGTACTTGAGCTTGCCGTCGGCCTGCTCCTCGATCAGCAGCCAGAGCGGCTCCTCGCCGGCACAGTCGCCGGTGGCCCAGCCGTGCCCCGGCCAGACCCGCAGCCAGGCGAAGCGGCCCGACATCGGGCCCTTCGTCCCTTCGCGCCAGGTGACCTTCCGCCGCGGCGTCCGCGAGGCCAGCTCCCTCAGGCTGACCGGCCGGGGGGATCCCTCGGCCAGGCGGGGCCGCTTCTGCGGGCGGCCGCCCGTCGCGGCCGTCGGCTCGATCCACCGGGGCTCCTCGGTGAAGACCACCAACTCGTCGGTGACGCCGACGATATAGTGCAGCCCACGTGCGGCCAGGCCGGCGCGGGACGGCCCGGAGACGCCGTAGCCGGCGTCGGCCAGCACCAGCTGCCCCGGCAGCCCCTCGCCACGGACCCGGTCCAGCAGCTCCAAGGCGATCTGCCCCTTGGTCAGCATCCGCCGCTCCGGCTCGGGCACGCCCGCCCGGTCGAGGCGCGCCTCGTCCCCCAGCCAGCTCTCCGGCAGGTACAGCCGCAGGTCGAGCGGGCAGTGCCCCTTCGGGCTGACGTAGTGCACCGAGACGGCGCACTGGCAGTTGGCCTTCTTGCCCAGCGCGCCGCAGTGCTGACGCTGCACCCCGACGGAGTGCTTGCCCTGCTTGGGGAAGGTCGTGTCGTCGATGACGAAGATGCCGGCCGGGTCGGCGAAGCACTCGGCCATGACGGCCCTGTAGCGCTTCCAGGCCGCCTGCTCGTCCCAGGGGCTCTGGCTGACGAACTGCTGCAGCGCCTGCTCGGGGTCCTTGACGGCCAGCTCGGGCGGCAGGGGGACGCGTCGGGAGAGCGGCTCGATGCTCTTGCGCTCGCCGTCGGTGATCAGGCCGCGGAGATAGACCGGGCACCAGCGGGCGGGCCGATCGAGGGCGAAGGCGTCGCGGAAGCGGGCGGCGTAGGCGTCGAGGCGTGAGAGGGCCTCGGGGTCGAGTTCGGGGGTGTAGGTCTTGCTCATACCACCTGGTACGAACAAGACCCCGGGGCTGGTTCGTAGTGGCTAACGGAGTAGTACTAGTGGCTGTCCGGTAATTATTCCTGCACTTTCCGGCACTTGAACGGTGCCTGCCGGCCGGTCCAATCCGGCTTCAAGGGCTTGAGCATCCGATGAATCGAGCTGATCCGGATCATCGACTCGCCCGACTCCGGGTACCACTCGTAGTGCCGGCTGTGTCGCCGGTATCGCCCCAGCCACGCCGGCGTCCGCTCGACCACCCAACGCCTCGGCAGCGGCACGAACCCCTCCGAGCCTGCCGGGCGGCTCACCACCTCGATCCGATAGCCGACCTCCTCCTTTGCCATCCACGACTCCAGGCGGTGGTTGTGGTACTTCGAGTCGGCCCACACCAACTCCAGCCGGCTGCGGCGCTCCTCGGTCAGTCGCCCAAGCACCTCCGGGGCGTACGTCCCGTCGTCGGCAGAGGCCGCCGAGACGACGACCACGAGCAGCAACCCCAGCGTGTCCACGACGATGTGCCGCTTCGCCCCCGGGAGCTTCTTGCCCCCGTCGTAACCCCGCTCGCCGCCGACCTCGGCCCCCTTGACCGTCTGGCTGTCGATGCTGCCGGCACTCGGGCTCGGCTCCCCGGCCCTCGGCGACCCGCACCCGGCGGCGGAGGGTATCCATGACCCGCTGCCAGGTGCCGTCATCTCGCCAGCGGGCGAAGTGGTCGTCGACGGTGCTCTCGGGCGGCAGGTCGTGCGGCAGCATGTCCCACTGGCAGCCGGAGCGGTTGAGATAGGGGGTCGTATCGAGCACCTCCCGCATGTCGACCTCCCGGGGCCGGCCGACCTCGTCGACGGGGATCAGCGGCTCGATGAGGTCCCACTGATCGTCGGTGAGGTCGGAGGGGTAGGGCTTTCGCATCGGGGCGTGCTCCGTCGTCGGCGTGTGGTGCGGACCTCCTGATGGGGCAAGAGTTTACGTGGTTGGCCGATTGCCGGATAGTCTCTTATCCGGGCGACGGCCGGTGACGAGGGGGCGCCACTCCGCCTGGAATACGAGCGGTTCGCCCGGCTCGGCGCCCAAACCACGCTGCGGGCACACATCGACGCGGGGGTGGGCCCGGACGGCACGGCGCGGCTCCGCATCGGCCGGGCGTACCTCCGCGACGTCCAGGTCCGCCGCATCACCCCCGAGCCGGACCACGCCGAGGTCGGCCCCGACGGCATCGACTTCGTCTTCCGGGCCCGGTCGCCGAGGCTGCGGGCCACGGTGACGTTCGCGCTGCAGCCCGAGCGGCCGGGCCGGATCCGAGGCCGGGTCTCCCTCGGCGACGGCACGCCGCTGCGATTCGGCCACTTCGTCTACCCCTGAGCCCCCCGATCCTCCCCGAGGAGGGAGCCGACCGTGGATACCGTCCTGCGTGCCGCGGCGACCTACGCCTTCCTGGTCGTCCTCTTCCGCGTTGCCGGGCGGCGGACGCTCTCGGAGATGACCAGCTTCGACTTCGTCCTGCTGCTGGTCGTCGGCGAGGCGGCGCAGCAGGCCCTGCTCGGCGAGGACTTCTCGCTGACCAACGCCTTCCTCTCGATCCTGACGCTGATCGCGCTCGACATCGGCCTGTCGCTCTGGAAGCAGCGGTCGCGGTGGCTGGAGATGTGGATCGACGGCGTGCCGACGGTGCTGGTCGAGGACGGCCGGCCGCTGCAGGACCGCATGGACAAGGCGCGGGTGGACGTGGACGACATCCTGGAGGCCGCCCGTCGCCTCCAGGGCCTGGAGCGGCTGGAGCAGGTGCGGTACGCGGTCCTGGAGCGCGACGGCAAGATCACCGTCATCCCGCAGCCGCCGGAGCCTTGAGCCGTCGGCCCAACGGCCCAGGTCAGATTTCACCGTTCGCCGGCCTCAAGGTGCTCCCTCAGGGCCGGACGCGGCCCCCGGGGCGACGGGTTGATTAAGGTCACTCGCCACAATAGATTGACCGTTTACTCCCTCGGCCGGATGGTGTAGTTCCACTCGCCGTGGAACTTCTCTCGCTTGACGGGGAGGCCCTCCATCTGCTGCTCCCTCGCCCCCCGGCCGACCGGGTCGCTGCCCACGTCCAACTCCGCCCTGATCTCCAGGCCCGTCTTCGTCCTCGTGCTGCCGATCAGGTCGACCACCACCTCCCGGCTCACCAGCGGGCGGCCCCGCCAGTTCCCCGTGATGTGGCAGAACATCCGGTGCTCGATCTCGTTCCACTTGCTCGTGCCCGGCGGGAAGTGGCACGCCGAGATGCTCAGGCCGGTCTCGTCAGCGAGCCCCTGTAGCTCCACCTTCCACAGCCGGCGTCGGCTCCCGTTGGAGCCGCCGCCGTCGGCCTTGAGCTCCCGCGCCACCGCGATGGCCAGGCACTCGCGGGTGTGCTCGTCGATGACCGTCCGCATCCGGAAGGCCCGGCCGTCGCGGGTCCTCGCCTGCACGAAGTCGTAGCTCCGGGCGTGGTCCTTGTGCCCGGGACGGAGCCGCACGCACGACCCGTCGTTCAGCCACAGCCGGCCGCGCTTCGGTTGCTTCGCCGGCACCTTCAGGCCCTCCCGACGCCACAGCCGCCCGAGGCGCTTGCGGTTGACGTCGAAGCCCTCGGCCCGCAGCAGCGCCGTGACGCGGCGGTGGCCGTAGCGGCCGTATTCGCAGGCCAGCTCCACCATCCGGGCCACCAGCCGCGCCTCGTCGTCGGGCACGGCCGGCGCCCGCCGCTGCGTCGAGCGGGCCTGGCCCAGGACCTTGCAGGCCCGGCGTCGCGAGACGCGGTCGGGGCCGAGCACGCTCCGGACGTGCTGCGGGCCTGGGCGAGGGCCACCCCCCTGGCCGTCTCGACCTCGGCCTCGCGGTGCTTGGCGATGACCTGCTCGGGCGTGTGTCGCTGCCTATTGGCCATGGTCCCGCGCCCCTGGGGTTGCCGCCCGCGATTATCGCATCGCAGCTGGTCTCGTTTCCGGGGGGCAGGTCAGCCGCCCGGCGGGTCGGCCCCGCCGGTCGGGCGATCGGCGAGGAGATGACCCACGGGAAGGTCGTCAGGGCACGAAGCAACGCCGACGTCCTCGGGTCGGGGAACGTCGATTCCCCGCTGAGCGGGATCGGGCGCCTGCCGCTGCCCGATGGTTCGGTCGATCCGGTGCTCTCCAACGGCGTGTTCGACCCGTGCCCGGACAGGCCTGCGGTGCTGGCCGAGGTCTCCCTGGTGCTCCGTCCCGGCGGTCGGACCCGGATGGCGGAGATGCTGCGGGAGCCGCACGTCTCGCCCGACGAGGCGTCGAGCAATGGCTCCTGTTCCGATCGAATCGCCGGCGCCGTGTGGGGGCGGTCGCTCCCGGAGATGCGGGGCGATCCGGGGTTCGTGGAGTCCGTGGGCCACGGCCGGACGGGCGACCGCACCTCGTCGTGTACGCGAGGGGCCTTGATCTCGGCGAAGAGGCCGTGACGGCGGCAGGCCCGTGTCCCCGGGCCGGGCGGATACGCTCGGCCTCCGAGGCGACCGGGCCTCGGGCCTCGGGCCTCGATCATCCGTCGTGCCCGATCTGAACCAGGAAGTCCCGATAGGCCGCATCAGGATCGGGCTCGCCGTCGAAGATCAGGACACCGAACCGCAGCCGCAAGGCTTCGCCTTGATCGACGACCACCCGGCCCGGCTCGCCCCCGGTGAAGGCGTGCCGCCCGAAGGGATTGGCCACGAGCAGGCCGTAGTCCCGGGCGTGGAACCACGAGCGGCAGAAGTTGCCCGGGGCGGGCATCAACAGGATGCCGGCTCGTCGGCCGCCGGCCTGCCCGCTGTACGAGCACCAGTCTGCCTGCTGACCCCAGACCCGGGCCTCGTCGACCCTCCCCTCATCGTCGATGATCCGCCCGGCGTTGACCACGGTCAGCGGGGTGGCGACCCGGACGCCGAGCCCCATCTCCTCCTGGTCGCCGAAGGCCAGGGAATCGTCCATCGGGCGGAACTCCGAGTCCCAGACCAGCAGCGTGCCGGCGGGACGTGACAGGACGGTCAGCCGGCAGATCTCCTCGGCGATGACCCCGCCGTCCCTCGAGTGGAGGTTGCGGACCGTGAAGCCGCCCCGGCCCGGCCCGCCCTGTGGCTCCTTCACGAACCCGGCGTGCCGGATGGGGTCGGCGTTGCGCCAGGAGTCGGCCCCGCCCAGGTCGCCGAAGGCCAGCCAGAGGCCGGGATGGAACGTCGGGTGGTCGGCGATGTCCACGCCCTCGACCGGCGGGTTATTGCGGGTGACCTGCACCTCTCCCGGGGTGTGGAGGTGCTCCAGGAACGGGCTCGGCGTCTCCCCCCGCTCGAAGACGTAGGTGGCGAACGGCTGCCCGCCGACCGTGATCCGAAGGCCGTCGGGCTGATCCTCGAAGGCGACGGGCGGCGCCTCGGGAGCACCTTCGGCCTGACGGTCCCCGGGCTGCCCGGTCACCCCCCGGACCGCCTCGAAGTACCAGCGGATGCCCGGGTCGTCCTCCGTCCCCGATCCCGCCAGGTCGTACCGCATCGGCTCCTGCTGGCACCAGGGGTTGTTGTGGAAGAAGACCGACAGGCCGGGGCGGGCGGCGGCGGCCTCGACCTCCCGGAGGTAGGCCCGACGGACCTCCTCGGGGAAGACGCCCCGCTCGAACCGGCCCGTCCAGCCGCCGAAGAGTTCGACGTTGACGATCGGCTTGCACTTGACCCCCGCCGCCATGAAGCGATCGGAGAGCGTCCCCGAGTCGGGCTCCGGCCCCGCCGTGTCGAACAGCAGGGCATCCACCTCCGGCGAGCGGCCGATGACGACGGCGGCTGCTGCCTCCGTCCCCTCCTCGCTCACATCCACGAATGCCTCGTGGGCGACGGCCGTGAGGTACATTTCCTCCTCGCTGCTCATGCCCGAGAAGTCGGCCTCGCCCGGCCGAAACGCCCGGGGCATGCCCATCGCCCCCAGCACCTCGGCAAGTTGGAACTGCGAGGACGACGTGAACCGGGGGAGGAAGACTCGGACCTTCCGCTCCCGCAGGCCCGAGAGCCAGCGGGACAGGTCGTCGGCATTCAGGCGTTCTTCGAGGGTCGGCAGCCCCTCGATCTTACCTGGGAGGACGATCACCATCGCCAGGTCGCCCGACCCGTAGGGCAGTTCCAGCGCCTTGAGGCCGTCGCCGGCCCAGTAGCGGAAGTCGTCCTGCCGGTGCATCAGCGGCACGTCGACTATCGGCCGGCCGAGACGTGGAAGGGCGCTTGCTGGGTCGCCTCCTCCCGGAACGGGTCGGACCAGTCGCCCTTGAAGGAAACGGCGTTGGTCAGGACCAGCCGGGTTATCGCGTCCAGGCCCCCCGGCGGGATCAAGTCGGCGATCTTCCCCCCGGTCCGCTCCTCGACCCAGGCGTTGATCTGCTGACGTACCTGCTCGGCCTGCCGGGCGAAATCGACCCGGGCCAGTTCCGCCCCGTCGTGCTCCCGGGTCAGGGCGAGGAAGCGGACCCGGAAGTCGGAATCCCGCCGGCCCCGGAGCCGATTGGCCGCGCCCAGCCGGTAGCCGGACCGCTCCGCATCGGCGTCCCAGGTCTGCTGCGAGGCGGCGAAGGCCGGATGCAGCGACCCTCGCGGCGAGCGGAGGTGGAGCGCCTCGGCCATCTGCTCGGCGGTCTCGCCCCCGGCCCCGACGTAGGTCAGCGCCAGGGCGGTGGAGAGGCTGCCGGGCGAGAAGAAGAGGTTATCGTCCCGGTCCGACCCCAGCCGGGCGTAGAGGTCCAGGGCGAAGCGGGTGTTGCCCTCGACGACGGCGCGGGCATCGGCGTTCATGCCCTCATCTCCTCGTCCCTCACCCCGGAGCCGATCCGGCTGCTGACTGGCCCCGGTGGACCCGCCCGGCGAGCAACCCGGGAGTGCCCCGAGGAGCCCGGCCACGAGGGTCAGGGCCGGCGGGGTGACGGGGAGCGACCCCCGATGGGGCGCATCGCTGGCGCGAAACGTCGGCATGGAGGTCCTCCTCCGCAGCCGAATCCCCGGGCATCCGCATCGCGGGCCGATTGTCCCCGCCCCCGTTCCCGTCGTCAAACCACAGGGCTATGCTCGACGACGGGCGGTCACGCGATCACCCCTCATCGATCGGCATGGGCCGGGGCACCATCCCCGACCTGTCATGTCGGCCCCGGGGTCCGGAGGGAGCGATGCCGGGCTGGGAGATGAAGATCATCGAGGCCGAGGCCGAGCGCCTCCTCTCCCTCGCCGCCGGGGACGCCGATCTGCGGGCGGAACTGCGAGCCCTGGCCCAGGTGATCCTGGCGGCGACCGAGGAGCCTCCGCCCAGCGTCGTCCCGGCAGAGGGCTCCCACCCTGACCCGGCCCCCGCACTCCCGGATGCCGATGAGGCCCAAGCCGTCCCGTCCGGTGGCCCCCGAGGGCCCGAGCCGCTCCACGAACTGACGCTGGGGCGATCACGCCCGGTGAGCGTGGAGCGACATCCGCCATCCGAGGAGAACGGGGGCTCGGCCTTCGACGCGACCCTCGACTTCGACGAGATCGAGGCCCGCTGCCGCCTCAAGGCCGAGGCGGCTCGCCATGCCGCAGCCCGCCTGCGTCGGCTTCGGGGTGGGGGCGACCCCGGGGGCGGGGTTGCACCAGTAAACCCGGAGGTCGCCTCGTGGGCCGACCGTTTCACCGACGCCTTCTCCTGGCGTGATGACGACGATGGCACACAACCGCCCGACATCTCCCTGCTCGACGACCTGGGTGGTTGCTTCGAGGCACTCGCAGGGGCTTCGGCACTGGCGGCGGGCGACGGGGAGCGTCGTGGGGCCCTCGGGCGGTCGCTGCACCTCCTCGCCGAGGCCCAGTCGGCGGTGCGGTCGGCGACGCAGCACCTCCAGGCCCCCGACGACCCGGACCAGTTGGCCGCCTACGAATGGGCCCGTGATGCCGCCACCCGTCATCGGGTCTTCATCAAGCGATACTTGCGGGCCGACGACCTCGCCGACCCCGCCCGCTGGCCCGACCTGCTGGCCCGCATCGAGGCCCAGGCCGGGGGCGACCCGCGGGCCCGGCGGCACCGTCCCCGGGTCAAGCGCCTCCGACGGCATCTGGAGGCCATCCGGCGGGGCGATGACGCCGACCGGGACTGGCAGGAGGTCGTCGAGGCCGTGGACGAGATGGTCGCCGAGGGCCTCCCTCCCAGCAGCAAGGACCTCCGGGATCTGCTGCTGCCGGCCATCGACGACCTGCCCGACCGGGACGACCCGCCGGAGGGGTTCCGGCTGGTCCTGCGGGAAATCGACCGCTACCTGGCCTCCCGCGCGGACCCCACCGAGGCACCCGTCACCCCCGAGCCGACCCCCGAGGTCCAGGAGGCCCGCCGACTGTTGGGGGGCCGGAGCATCGTGCTGCTCGGCGGGATGTGCCGCCCGGAGGCCCGGGCGGCATTGAGAGAGGCCCTGGGCCTGGCGGATTTGGTCTGGGTCGAGACGAAGGAGCACCAGGCGGTCTCGACCTTCGAGCCGGTCATCGCCCGGCCCGAGGTGGCCCTGGTGCTACTGGCGATCCGCTGGTCGAGCCATGCGTTCGGGGAGGTGAGGCGGTACTGCGACCTGCACGGAACGCCCCTGGTACGGCTGCCGGGGGGATACAACCCGAATCAGGTCGCCGCCCAGATCATCGACCAGTGCGGCGAGCGACTGCGTGGCGGATGACGGGGCAACGCGGGCCATCCGGCAAGCTGATGGGCCTGACGATGGTGGCCGTCCTCGGCGGCGCCGAGCGGACGGAGGAGGAGTCCCGGGGGCTCCTGGAGGCGGGCGGGTTCCCGGGCTCGGCGACCGTCCGATCGCCCGTCGCGTCCCCGTGGTGATCGCGGCGGCGGGCTCGGGTCGAGGCCGCGTCCTGGGTCGCCCCGGTCGGGCATCGGCCCGTCCCCCTCTTCGAGGCCGAGGAGGACGGCCGTGGGCGCGGATCGGGGCCGGCCCGGCGGCGGTGCACCGCCGGGCCGGCGGACCCGGGCCGGCATCGAGGCCCTGACCCGGGGCCGGCCGGCCGGCGGGCAGCCGGGCGAGCCGATCGGGGTCGGGGGAGGTGTCTGCTGTCGGGGGCCGGCCTCGGGGGCGGCTCAGACGGCCTCGGGGCCGGCGGGGCCGGGCGAGGGGGGGAGGGGTGACTTCGCCGCCTTGGCCTTCGGCCTGGGCGGGTCGGCCTGCCGGACCGCACACTGCGGGTGGATGCCCACCCGGGAGTAGACGGGTTGCTGGCAGACCGGGCATCGTGTCCGGGTCGAGGGCGGCGTGTGCAGGTGCTTCGGATTCATGGGGCCTCCCGGTGGTGGGGAAGGAGGTCACCGAGGAAGCCATTCCTGGGGCAACCGCCCGAGCGATCGGGGGGCCCGCACGCGCGGGCCCCCCGTCGGTCATCTTCCCGGAGGGCGATCAGTAGCGTCGGCCGCCGCCGCCGCCGCCGCCGTAGCCGCCGCCGCCGCCGTAGCCGCCGCCGCCGCCCCCTCGGCCGCGACCGCCGCCGTAGCCGCCGCCGCCGCCGCCGCGGTCTTCCCGGGGCTTGGCCTCGTTGACGGTCAGGCGACGCCCGTCGTGCTCGCGGTCATGCAGGCCGTCGATGGCGGCCTGGGCCTCGGACTCGGAGTCCATCTCGACGAAGCCGAAGCCCTTGCTCCGGCCCGTCTCCCGGTCCTCGATCACCTGGGCGCTCTGGACCGTGCCGAATTGCGAGAACAGTTGTTCCAGATCCGAACTGCTGACCCCGTAGGTCAGATTGCCGACATAAAGCTTCTTGCCCACCGCTGATCTCCTGGACTCAGTCGTGCCGGCCCTACGATGCTCCCCGGGCCGGAGAGGATAGGGCTCAGGCGCGAGCCCATCGGCGGGAACGGCGAGGGAGGAAGGCGGAAGCAGGTGTCGGGGACGGGCCTACCTCGCTTGCTCAGTCGTCAGACCAACCACGGGCTAGTATAACCGGATGAGGGAGCGAACGATACCGTCCCCCGGGGATCGGCGGATGCGCCCCCGGCGCGGTCCGGGGGGCAGGCCCCCGGGGCCCTCAGCCGGGCCAGGCGTAATCGGCCTGCAATCGGAAGCCCCGGACCCGGATCGCCCCGTCGGGGCCGGCCTCCACGAGGGCGTAGCCGCTGTTCTGCTCGCCGGATCCCTCCACCATGGCGACCAGGGTGACGTAGGAAATGCCGCCGATCTCGGCGTAGGCGTTCGCGTGGCTGTGGCCCTGGAAGACGGCCCGGACCCGGCCCGACTCCTCCAGGATCCGGCGGACCTCGGGGGCGTTGCGGACCCCGTAGGGGCTGCCGACATCGAGCCGCTGGTGGGCGAAGACGATGACGGGGCTGGGGGCTCGTGCGAGATCATCCCGGAGCCAGTCGACCTCGGCCTCGGGGATGTTCGGGTCGGTCCACTCGAAGTTCTTGCGGCCGTAGGGCTCGCCGTCGGACCGGAAGCAGGAGTCGAGCACGACGAAGTGCCAGCCGCCGGCGTCGAAGGAGAGGAACGATCGCTCCTGGCCGACCCGGCCCAGGAACTCGGCCTTGGTCAGGGTGTCGACGCAGTGGTTGCCCAGGACGTAGTACCGCCTCGGGCAGATCGCCGAGAAGTCCCGGTCGATCCGGTCGAGGTAGCCCAGCTCGACTTCGACCGAGTCGGCGGCGTCGATCAGGTCGCCCAGCTCGACGAGGAACTCGGGGGATTCCCCGCGGAACAGCCCGGCGGCCTCGGCCAGCTTCGACGGGGTCTCCCGGTAGTGCCGGGTGCCGGCGGGGGGCTTGTCGGCGTAGTGCAGGTCGGTGATCAGGCCGACTCGGAGGGCCGGGCGGTCCTCCGAGTCCGGTGAGGCGGCCGAGGCCCGTCCGCTCATGGTCGCCGCGCCCAGCAGCAGGACGCCCTCCGAGAGGAACGCCCGCCGCCCGAGCCGTCCCCGGTGCCCTGTCCGCGTCATGGTCGAACCCTCATTCCTGGAGGCCTTCGGGACGGCCCGGTCGGCCTCCCGGGGGCGGGGCGGGCGTCTCGGGCCGGGGGGATGGCCCCGTCTGGCCCCCCTCGGGGGGCCGCCGGGGGGAGATCCAGCAGGAGTCGTGCGGCTGCATGCCGATCCGGGGGTAGTAGGACCGGGCAAGCGGGGCGGCCAGCAGGATCAGATTCGTGTGCCGCCCGGCGTGCTCGTGGGTGAGTCGGACCAGCTCCCGGCCGATCCCGAGGCGCTGGTGGGCGCGGTCGACCGCCAGGTCGGACAGGTAGGTGCAGTAGCTGAAGTCGGTGATCGCCCGGGAGACGCCGACGAGCCGCTCGCCGAGCCGGGCGGTCACGATCAGGTCGGCGTGCCGGAGCATGCCCTCGATCGTCCCGGGCTCGGAGACGGGGCGGCGCTCGGCCAGGGTCGATCGGGCGAGCACGTCGAGGAACGCGTCGGCGGCGAGGTCGGGCTCGACGGCGTAGGTGACCTTCGGGGTCGGGATCGGGGACGGCGGGGTCATTCGGGGGGGCCTCCGAGGATCCGGACCCGGGAGACGCCCGCGCGCCACCAGTCGCCGAGGGGGCCCCGGGAGAGGCTCCGGAGGGCGTTGGAGGCGGTGGCGAGGGAGAGGTCGAGGTCGGCGGTGACGATCTCCTCGCCGAACATCCCGGCCTCGCCGAGGAGGTTGCCGTCGGGGGCGATGACCCGGCTCTGCCCGTGCGAGCCGGAGAGGTCGTCGTTGGCGGGGGCGTTGGCCTGGACGACGAAGACGGTGTTCTCGACGGCCCGGGCCCGGATCTGGGCGCGGTAGGGGTCGAGCTTGTGCTCCTGGCGGATGCCCGACTCGTGGGAGAGGTAGAAGACGACCCGGGCTCCGGCCAGGACGGGGAGCCGGACCAGCTCCGGGTAGCGCTCGTCGTGGCAGATGATGATCGAGCAGGGGACGCCGTCGACGGGGAAGACCGAGAGGTGGTCGCCGGGGTCGGGCCAGGCCTCGGCGAGCTGGACCTTGTGGTAGCGCTCGACCACCCGGCCGGAGGGGTCGAAGACGAGTGCCGAGTTGTAGAGGCGGCCCCCGTCCCGCCAGGGGGAGCCGACGACGGCGGAGATCCCGGCCTCCCGGCAGGCCTCGGCGACCCGGGCCTCGGCCTCGGCGAGCCGGTCGGCGGTCGTGGAGGTGGCCGAGTCCCCGGAGTAGCCGGTCAGGGCACACTCGGGGAAGACGGCGACCCGGACCCCCTGCCCGCCGAGCCGGATCAGGTGGGCCCGGATCCGGGAGACGTTGTCGTCCAGGTCCCGGGAGGATCGGAACTGCACGGCGGCGACCCGGAGCGTCGTCGTCTCCGGCTCCGGGCCGTCCCCCTCGTCGGCGAGGGCCGGCGGGACGACGAGGAGGGCGAGGGCGGCGAGGATTCGGACGGGGCCCATCGCGGGGTCCTCCGGGAGATGGCGGGCGACGGACGACGGATGCCGGGGCGCGGTGGATTCGGGCGAAGGCCGGCGGCCGGGGCGGGGAGGGCGGCCGTCATTCGGGCATCCTGCGCCTGGGTGTGGCCTCGGCCGTCCGTCGACCGGGGCCTCCCCGCCGCCGACGATACTATCGTGGAATCGGGCGGTATTATGCACCCGGCTGGGGAGATTCGCGCAGCAGGGGTGCTCTCATCCAGGATTGCCTGGGAGACCGAGCTTTACGAGTGTGGCCCGGGCATCGCCGAATGGTCAGTCATGCATTCGGGGTGACGGTGCCGATCCGGAAGAGCCCGCCGCAGGGCGTTCCGGCTCGATCGGGCCTTGCCCTCGGCCGTCCTCGGGCCGGTCGACTTCAACGCGTTCAGCCGGTTGGCGATCGTCTGCCGCAGCGAGGTGGCCATGGGCGGGATCCCGGGGGGCGTCGTCCGAGGTGGTGGGCGGGGCCGGCGTCTTGGACGCGATCGCGCGGGTCCCCTGTCCATTACGCTCGTGATCCGACCCCCGGAAATTCATGTTTTCCGGCCGGACCGGCCGGAATTCCCCGACCCCCGGTCAGCGGGACGCCGGGAGGAGCGCCCGGAGGGCCCACTCCATCGCCCGGGCGTCGATCGGCCCGTCGGGCCGAGCCAGGCCCGGGGCGACCGCCGGAGGGACCTCGACCCGGAGGCCCGGGGGGGGCCCGTCCAGGGCGAACGACCAGGAGACGGCCAGGGGGCCGATCCGTCGGGTAGCCCGGGCGTCGAGGGTGGCGTCGAAGGTGAGATCCGGCGGGAGTAAGAGGATCGAGCCGGGGGCGGGCGAGGGCCCGGGGGGGGCGGGCCAGCAGAAGGTGTCGAGGGCGCCCGTCTCGGGGTCGACGAGCAGGGCGTAGCAGAGGTCCAGGTCTCGGTGCTCGCCGTCGACGGCCAGGACCGTCGGCGTCCGGAAGAGCGCGAAGGTGGGGGTCCGGGCGGCGATCGAGCCCTCTCCCAGCTTCGCCTCGGCCGCGATCAGGACGACCCGGTCGACCAGCGGGATGGCGTCGAGGGCCTCGTCCGGCCCCCCCGGCGTCACCACCAGCTCCCGATCCCCGACCGGCACCGCGTTGCCGACCCCGACCCGGGCCAGCCGGTAGCCCGACCGGCTCGACCCGGCCACGTCGGCAACGATCACGGTCCGGAACCGGGTGGCGGTGGCGGCGGCCGACCGGGGCAGGTCGCCCAGGTCGCCCGAGGCCAGCCTCGGCACCGACCGCACCACCCGGGCGTCCCAGCCGTTCGGGGGCCCTTGCCCCACCTCCACCCCGGGCGAGAGGTGGACCAGTCCCGGCAAGGGCACCGGGCCCGATCCCTTCGTGTCCAATCCGCGTTGAGGGTTGACGGATCGATCTCCGTCCCCCGCTCCCCACGCGCGGGGAGCGGGCGGGGGCGAGGGGCCTTCGAGCGATGGCGGGGCATCGCGATCCGTCCGGTCCCCCCTCACCCGGGCTCCGCCCACCCTCTCCCCCGAGCACGGGGGCGAGGGTCGGAGACGACCGCCCCCGTCGGGTCGGGAATCCTCCCGGATGCACCACCTGGGCTGGTCCTCCGGGAGCCGGGTCCCCTGCCCCCCGGCCATCAGCAGGGAGAACGCCCCGAGCACCGCCAGCCTCGCCGATCGAACGACCCGGCCCCTGGCCATCCTCCCCCCCTATTCCACTCTCCCATCCCCCACCGACGGCATGTCCGGTCCCCGATCATAGCCCGAGGGCGGTCACGGTCCAGGGAATGAGGTAGAATTTCTCCAGATTGCTCATTCGCTGTATCTTTACAGTTCGAGGAAGGTGGAGGGCCGTCATCCCGGAGGATCCCGGGACGAGGGCGGGACGGGCCCGTCGGGGCCGGGGCGTCGGGAGGCCCCGTGGCGGGCGAGGGGCGGGGCGGTGCCGATCCGGTTCGGGCCTCGATCCGACGACGAGGGGGCGGGGCCCCGAGGAGCGACGAGGCGATGATCGGATCGTGTCCCCGAGTCCTGGTGCTGGCCCCCGGCGGGCCGGGAGGGATCGCCGCCCTGGTGGCGGGCGGCCGGGCGGGCGCGCTCGGCCTGCTCGACCTGACCTGGGCCGACGACGGGGAAGTCAGGGAGGCCCTGGAGCAGGCCGGTCGATGGGCGGACCGGCCGTTCGGCGTGGTCTTGCCCCCGGGCGGGATGGCGGCGGGGGCCTGGCCGGATCGGCTGGCGGCGGTCGTCTGCCGGGGGGGGCCAGGGACGGACTGGCGGGCGGCGGTCGGCCGGGTGTCGGCCCGGGGGCGGGTCGCGCTGGCCGAGGTGACGGATCGGCAGTCGGCCCTGGCGGCGACGGCGGCCGGGGCGGCCGGCGTGATCGTCTCGGGGCTGGAGGCGGGCGGGCGGTGCGGCGAGGAGTCGTCGCTGGTGCTGCTCCAGGCGGTGCTCGGCGAGGGGGTCGCTCGGGCCTGGGTGCGGGGGGGGATCGGGCCGGGGTCGGCCGCCGCCGTGGTGGCGATGGGGGCGGCCGGGGTGGTGCTCGACGGCGCCCTGCTGCTGGCGAAGGAGTCTCCGCTGGCCGAGGCCGACCGCGACCGGGTCGCCCGGCTCGACGGCGGCGAGACGGCCATGATCGGCCCCGACGGCGGCCCGAGGGTGCGGGTCGACGCCCCCCCCGGATCAAACGCGGTGGCCCGGTTGCGCGAGGCGGCGGCGATCGGGGGCGAGGCGTGGGCCCGGGCCGAGGCCGCATTGGTGGGCTGGGGACCCGGCCGGGCGCGGCCGCTCGGCCAGGATGCCGCCTTCGCGGCGCGGCTGGCGGGGCGGTTCCGGACCGTCGGCGGGATCGTGGGGGCCGTGGAGGGGGCGATCGACGAGGGGATCCGCCTGGCCTCGACGCTCCGGCCGCTGGCGAAGGGCTCGCCGATGGCCGAGGCCCTGGGAACGCGATACCCGATCGTCCAGGGGCCGATGACCCGGGTGAGCGACACCGCCGCCTTCGCCCTGGCGGTGGCCGACGGGGGCGCGTTGCCGATGCTCGCCCTGGCGATGTTGAAGGGGCCCGAGGCGGCGTCGCTGCTCTCGGAGGCGGCGGAGATTCTGCGGGGCAAGCCCTGGGGCGTGGGGCTGCTCGGCTTCGCCGACCCGGAGATCCGGGCGGGGCAGCTGGAGGCCGTCCGGGAGTCCCGGCCGCCGTTCGCCCTGATCGCGGGGGGGAGGCCCGACCAGGCGAAGGATCTGGAGCGGCTCGGCATCCGGACGTTCCTGCACGCCCCCTCGCCGGGGCTGTTGAATCAGTACCTCCGGGACGGGGCCCGGCGGTTCGTGTTGGAAGGCCGGGAGTGCGGCGGGCACGTCGGGCCGAGGTCGAGCCTCGTGCTCTGGGAGCAGGCGGCGGCGGAGATCCGCTCGGCGATCGACTCCGGTGTCGTGGCCGACCCCGGCTCGCTGCACCTGCTGTTCGCCGGCGGGGTGCACGACGCGAGGTCGGCCGCCGGGGTGGCCGCGCTGGCCTCCCCGATGGCGGGGCTTGGGGTGAAGGTCGGCGTGCTCGTGGGGACCGCCTACCTGTTCGCGAAGGAGGCGGTCGATTCGGGGGCGATCGCCCCGAGGTTCCAGCGCGAGGCCCTCTCCTGCCGGGAGACGGTCCTGCTGCCGACCGGGCCGGGGCACGAGGTCCGCGCCGTGCCCTCGCCGTTCACGGGCCACTTCGAGGCCGAGCGGCGCCGATTGATCGAGGCCGGGGCCCCGGCCGAGGAGGTCCGCGAGACGCTGGAGCGCCTGAACGTGGGACGGCTCCGGGTGGCGAGCAAGGGCATGGACCGGGACGGGAAGGATTTCCGCCCGCTGGCGGAGGAGGAGCAGTACGGCCGGGGCCTCTACATGATCGGCCAGGTGGCGACCCTGCGCGATCGGGTGACGACCATCGACGAATTGCATGAAAACATCTGCTCGGGGGCGTCGGCCCTGCTCGAACAGACGTTGGTCGGGGACCCCTCGGCGGACTCGCAGCGACCCTCCGACGTGGCGATCGTGGGCATGTCGGGCATCTTCCCTGGCGCCGCCGACATCCGGTCGTTCTGGGAGAATACCCTGAAGGGCGTGGACGCGATCGTCGAGATCCCGCCCGACCGCTGGGACTGGCGGCCCTACTACGACCCGGACCCGAAGGCGCCGGACAAGGTCGTCTCGAAGTGGGGAGGGTTCCTGCCCGACGTGCCCTTCGACCCGCTCCGCTACGGGATGCCGCCCTCCAGCCTGCCCTCGATCGAGCCGGCGCAGCTGCTGGTGCTGGAGGCGGTGCGGGCGGCCCTCGACGACGCCGGGTACGCCGATCGGCCGTTCCCGAGGGAGCGGACGGCGGTCGTGCTGGGTATGGGGGGCGGGGCGGCGCAGCTGGCGATGGGCTATGCTTTCCGCTCCTACTTGCCGATGCTCGAATCCGTGGCCCCCGAGGCCGGGAAGGCGGCGAGGGAGGCGGCCGAGCCCCTGCTCCCCTCCTGGACCGAGGACGCCTTCCCCGGCTTCCTGCTGAACGTGACCGCCGGGAGGGTGGCGAACCGGTTCGACCTGGGGGGGGCCAACTACACGGTCGACGCCGCCTGCGGGTCGTCGCTGGCGGCGGCGAGCCTGGCGGTCCGGGAGCTGGAGACGGGCGCCGCCGACGTGGTGATCCTCGGCGGGGCGGACACGGTCCAGAATCCGTTCACGTACCTGGCATTCAGCAAGACACACGCGTTCTCCCCCCGGGGCCGCTGCCGCCCCTTCGATTCCTCGGCCGACGGCATCGTCATCAGCGAGGGCATGGGGGTGCTGATCTTGAAGCGCCTGGCCGACGCCGAGCGGGACGGCGACCGCATCTACGCCGTGATCAAGGGGCTGGGCTCCTCCAGCGACGGCCGGGCCCGGGGCCTGACCGCCCCCAACGGCGAGGGGCAGTCCCGGGCACTCCGCCGGGCCTACGACAAGGCCGGGGTGCCGCCGGCCAGCGTCGGCTACGTGGAGGCGCACGGGACGGGGACGGCGGTGGGGGACGAGGTGGAGGTGGGGGCGCTGGCCGGGTTCCTCCGGGAACATGGGGCGGCCCCGGGGTCGTGCGTGGTCGGCTCGGTGAAGTCGATGATCGGCCACACGAAGTGCGCCGCCGGGCTGGCGGGGCTCATCAACGCGTCGCTCGCGCTCTATCACCGGGCCCTGCCGCCGACGATCGGCGTGGAGCGGCCCAACCCGGCCTTCGACCTCCGGGACGGCCCGGTTCGTGTCGGCACGAAGGCCCGCCCCTGGCTGCACGCCTCGGGGGGGCCCCGGCGGGCCGGGGTGAGCGCCTTCGGCTTCGGCGGGACGAACTTCCACGCCGTCCTCGAATCGTACGAGGGGGACCCCTCCCCCCGGCCCGACCCGCAGCACGAGTGGCCCGCCGAGCTGTTCGTCTGGCGGGACGAGGACCGCGAGGCGATTCTCGGCCGGGTCGACCGCCTGATCGCCTCGATCGGCGAGGGAGCCCGGCCCCGGCCCCGGGACCTGGCCCACGCGCTCGCGCTGCGGTTCGACCCCGAGGCGGTCGACCGGCCGACCCTGGCGATCGTCGCCGGGTCGGTCGAGGAACTCCGGGAGCGGATGGAAACCGCCCGGGGGGCGATCGCCCGGGGGGACGAAACGTTCGACGATCGCCGAGGTGTTCATTTCTCGAACAAACCCGCGTTCGCCGGGGGGGGCGTGGCCCTGCTCTTCCCCGGCCAGGGGGCGCAGCGGCCGGAGATGCTGGGGGACCTGACGCTTGCGTTCGAGGAGGTCCGGCTCGGCTTCGAGGCGTTCGACGCGGCACTGATCGCCTCGGGCGGCCGCCCGATCGGGCCGATGGTCTTCCCGCCGACGACCCTAAACGACCGGGGACGGGACCGGGCCCGGCACGAGTTGACGGCCACCGAGGCCGCCCAGCCGGCCGTGGGGGCGGCCTCGGTGGGGATGTGGAACCTGCTGGAGGCCCTGGGGGTCGAGGCGTCGGCCTTCGCCGGGCACAGCTACGGCGAGCTGGTGGCGCTCTGCGCCGCCGGCGCGATGGACGTGGATGCGCTGGCCCGGCTCTCCGAGGCCCGGGGGCGGCTGATGGCCCGGGCCGCCGGGCCGGAGCCGGGCGCGATGGCCGCCCTGCTTTGCGACGCCGACCGGGCGGCGGCGATCCTCTCGGGGATCGACGGCGTGGTCGTCGCCAACCTCAACGGCCCGAGGCAGACGGTGATCTCGGGCGACCGGGACGCCCTGAACCGGGCGATCGACCGGGCCCGGGGGAAGGGGATCCGCGCCTTCGACCTGCCCGTCGGGGGGGCCTTCCACGCGCCGGTCGTCTCGGGGGCGATCGGGCCGATGGTCGACCGGGCCCGGGAGGCGATCGCCAGGCCCCCGGCCTCTCCGGTGTTTTCCAACCTCGACGCGGCCCCGCACCCCGATGATCCGGCCGAGATCGCCCGGAGGCTGGGGGACCACCTGGCGTCCCTGGTGCGGTTCGATCGGATGATCGAATCGATGTATGACTCGGGGGTGCGGTCGTTCATCGAGTGCGGCCCGGGGTCGACCCTCTCGCCGCTGGTCCGCTCGATCCTGGGGGATCGGCCCCACCTCGTCGCCCCGACCGACGCGCCGGGGCGGGGGGGGATCCCGACGCTGCTCTCGGCGCTCGCCCGGCTGCTCTCGGGGGGCGTGCCGGTCCGCCGCCTGGCCCGGCTCACGGGGCGTCGCGGGTCCCATCGCGTCGACCCCGAGCGGCCCGAGGACGAGGTCCCCGCCCCGCCGCCTTCAACCTGGCTGGTCAACGGGAGCCGGGCCCGGCCGATCTCCGGCCCGGAGCCGAGGAGGCTGGGGATGGCCCTACCGGGGCCGCCCCCCGGCGAAGCGTCGGGCGATGCCTCGCATCGTCATGGGAACAACGGGGCGAATGGCCATCGGGCCTCCGTCCCCGGCGCACCCGACCTGCCTCGGAGCGGGGCGGAGGACGAAAAGGGCCTTGTGAATGGGGACGGACGCATGCCGGGGCCCCGAGGGGTCTCGGCCGACGGCGTGGTCGACGGCGGACGCACAGGACCTCGGGAGGGGACGGTGCGAGGTCGATTCGACGTGACTCGTGAGACGAACGGATCGGGGCGGCCGGGGATCACCGCCGCCGAGCGGAACGGTCATGCGGCGAGGCATCCGTCTCCGACGCCCCCGATCGGGACCGGGACCGGGGCCGGGGAATCGGCCCGGGTGATGGAGGCGTTCCAGGAGACGATGCGGGCCTTCCTGGAGGTGCAGCGGTCGACGATGCTCGCCTACCTCTCGGGCCGCCCCCCCGCCGACGCCCCCGCCGAGTCCCTCGATCCTGGCGTCCCCGACGCCCCGAGGGCGGGCGACCCGCAGGGGGCCGGATGGGAGCCGGATGCTGGGCGGCACCGCCCCGAGGGCGAGCTGATGGGTGACGAGGCCGTGGGCCCGGCCAATTATCCCCCGCCCCCTCGAACGGTCCCCCGGCCGGGTGGGGGCGACCGGCCCCTTCTCGACCCGACCGGCCCGGGGCCCGAGGGCGACCCGCCCGGGGACGAGCCGGGGGCGTCGGGGCGGGTCGACGAATCGACGGGGGTGCAATCGAGTCCCCCGCCCGACCCCGCCGATCGGCCGGGCGGGTCGGTGGCGGACCGGTTGGTGGCGATCGTGCGGGACCGGACCGGGTATCCGGCCGAGATGCTCGGCATGGGGCTCGACCTGGAGGCGGACCTGGGGATCGACTCGATCAAACGCATCGAGATCCTCGGGAGTTTGCGCGATGCGATCGACGGGATGGCCGAGGCCGGGGGCTCGGGGCTGATGGACCAACTGGCCCGGTCGAAGACGCTGGGGGAGATCGTCTCGCGGGTGGAGTCGGCGCTGACGTGTCCGGGCGAGGCCCCACCCGATCGGGACCGGGGCGTCATCCCCGGTGAGGGCGGGCCGGGACGGGATCGAGAAACGGGCCGGGACCCGGGCGACACGGCCCGGGCCGACGGCCCCGCCCGCCCCCCCCGCCGGATGGTGCTGGAGGCGGTGGACGCCCCGGCGAGGAGGGAGGGGGCGGGCCTCGCGCCGGGGGGGATCGTCGTCGTGACCGACGACGGGAGGGGCGTCGCCGGGGAGGTGGCCGGGAGGCTCAGGGGGGCGGGGCTGTCGGTGGAGGTGGCCGGGCCGGGGTGGGCCGACCCGGCCTCGCCCTCGGCGGTGGCCGAATGGCTGGGCGGGGTGAAGGGCGGGTCGCCGGTCTCGGGGATCATCCACGCGCAACCGCTCGGCGATCCCGGGCCGGCCGGCCTCGACCCGTCGCGCTGGTCCGGCCGGCTGGATCCGTCGCTCAGGGGCCTGTTCCACCTGGCCCGGGCCGCGGCGGAGGACCTGGAGCGTTCGAGCCGGGAGGGCGGCTCGTGCCTGATCGCCGCGACGGCGATGGGGGGCGGCTTCGCCTCGGTCGGCGGGGCGGACGCCGACTTCTTCCCGGGAGACGGGGGGGTCGCCGGGCTGGTGAAGACGCTGGCCCGGGAGTGGCCCGGGGTCCGGGCCCGGGTGGTCGACCTCCGGCCCTCCGACCCGCCCCCCCTGCTGGCCGACCGGCTCGCCGACGAGGCGATGACGGACGACGACTGGCCCGAGGTGGGCTACCTGGGAGGCCGCCGGATCCGCCTGGGCGCGACCGACCGGCCGATCCCCGGCGACCGGCCGGGCGTCGAGGTCGGGGAGGGTGAGCCGATCCTGATCACGGGGGGGGCCCGGGGGATCGGCGCCGCCGTGGCGGCCGAGCTGGCGAGGCGATGGCGGCCGACGCTCCTGCTGATCGGGTCGAGCCCGATGCCCCCCGACCGCGAGGGCCCGGAGACGGCCGGCCTGGCGACGGCCGCCGAGCTGAAGCGGGCCCTGCTCGAAGCCTCCCGGCGCGGGGGCGGGCGGCTCGCCCCCCGGGAGCTGGACCGCTCCTGCCGTCGGCTGCTCGTCGACCGGGAGATCCGGGGGGCGATCCGCCGGATCCGGGAGGCCGGGGCCGTGGCCGAGTACGCGTCGGTGGACGTCCGAGACGCCGGGGCGCTGGCCGAGGCCCTGGCATCCTGGAAGCGACGCTTCGGCGACCCCGTCGGCCTGATCCACGGCGCGGGGGTGATCCATGATAAGTTGCTCCGGGACAAGACGTCGAGGTCCTTCGATGCCGTGCTCGGCACCAAGGTCGACGGCGCGATGAACCTGGCCCGCCTGCTCCGGGGGGATGTGCTGCGGTTCTCCGCGCTCTTCTCGTCGATCGCCGGGCGGTTCGGGAACCAGGGCCAGTCTGACTACGCGGCGGCGAACGAGGTGCTCAATAAGCTGGCGGTGTGGCTCGACCGCCGGTGGCCGGGGCGGGTCGTCTCGCTGAATTGGGGCCCGTGGTCGGGGGTGGGGATGGTATCCGAGCTGGAGGGGCACCTCGGGCGTCGGGGGCTGGGGATGATCGACCCGGCGTCGGGGTCCCGGGCGCTGGTCGACGAGCTGAGGTTCGGCCGCAAGGGCGAGGTGGAGGTGATCCTGGCCGGGGCGCTGGGGGGGCTCGACGGCCCGCTCCCGGCCCGGGGCGTCGCGGCGGCGGCGGGGGTGGGGCGATGAGCCGGACGCCCCGGCCGCTCGACGCGGCGATCGTCGGCATGGCCTGCCGGTTCGCCGGGGCCGGCGACCTGTTCGCCTTCTGGGACGACGTGCTCGCCGGTCGGGCCCTCGTCCCGGGGGAGGAGGGTGCGATCCCGGATCCGGGTTCGATCGGGGCCGACCGGAGTCCGGGCGGGGCCCTCGCCGGTCCGATCGCGTCGGGCCCTGATGCGGTCGGTGGTCTGTGGGGGGCGTCGGACGCATCGGGGCCGGGGCTCGTGCTGGCGCTCGACGCGGCCCGGGCCGCGCTGGCCGACGCGGGGCTCGGCGAGGGGATCCCCGAGGGGAGGCGGGTCGAGGTGGTGATCGGCCGGCGGGCCGAGCTCGACGGCCGAGCCCCGGCTCGGCGGCGGCGACGGGGCCGGGTGCCAGGGCGGAAGCCGGCGATCTCGGGGGCCTTGCACCCGGGGTGGTCGGCCGAGGACGAAGAGGCGGTGCGGGCCGGGCTGGTGGGGGGCCCACCTCCCCTGGCTGCCGCCGGGGGGGCCGACGCCGTGTCGGGCCCGTCGATCGGGCTGCCCGGGAGATTGGGCCCGGTGCGGATGATCGACGCGGGGGGGGCGTCGGCCCTGGAGGCGCTGGCGAGGGCGGCGAGGGCGGTCTCGTCGGGCCGGGCGGACCTGGCGATCGCGGGGGCGGTGCACCTCGATCCGGACGGGGAGGGGCCGATCGGGGCCAACGGCCGGGGCCCTCGCCCCCGGACCGATCGGGCCCGGCCGATGCCGGGCGAGGGGGTGGGCGTGGTCGTGCTCAGGCCGCTGCGGGACGCCGAGCGCGACGGCGACCGGATCTACGCCGTGGTGAAGGGGGCGGGGCTCGATCGCGGCGTCGAGGGGGACCGGGATCCGGCCCCTGCCGGGGCGAGGGGCCTGCTGAGGGCGATCAGGCGGGCCTACCGGCGGTCGGGGATCGACCCGGGGACGGTCGGCCTGCTGGAGGGGGGCGGGCCGGGGATGCCGGCCTGCGGTCGGGCTGAGCTGCGGGCCCTCCGGGCGGCCTTCCCGCCCCCGGGGTCGGGCATGGATCGGGTGCTCGGCGCAGCGTCGGCGGTGGTCGGGCCGGCGGGGGAGGCGTCGGGGATGGCGGGGCTGATCAAGGCGTCGCTCGCGTTGCACCACCGGATCCTGCCCGCGAGCCCGGCGGCCGGGGATCCCCGACCGCGGCCCGGCCGGGACGTCGCCCGGTCGGCGACCAACCCGTCGAGCCGCCCCTGGATCAGCGGGCTCCCGACCCCGAGGCGGGCGGGGATCAGCGCGTCGGGGCATTCGGGCATCAACGCGCATGTGATCCTCGAGGAGCACGGGGGGTCGGATCGCGAGGTCCCGGGCGCCCTCCCCCGGTGGCCCGACGAGGCGGTCCTGCTCGCCGGCGAGGACCGCGCGGGCCTGGCCGATCGGGCCCGGCGGCTGGCGGATCGGCTCCGGGCCCGGCCCGACCTCGACCTGAAGGACGTCGCCGCCCGGCTGAACGGGGAGGCGGTGCGGGCCGGGGCCCCGGCCCGCCTGGGGCTGGTGGCGCGGTCGGTCGGCGACCTGGTCGAGCGCCTGGAATCGGCGGCCGGGCGCCTGGACGACCCGGGGCGGGGGTCGATCCGGGACGCCCGGGGGGCGTACTACTGGGACCGGCCGGCGGGGGCCTCCGGCGGGCTGGCGTTCCTGTTCCCGGGGGAGGGGTCGCAGTATCCGGGGATGCTCGCCGACCTGTGCATGCACTTCCCCGAGGTCCGGGGCTGTCTCGACCGGATCGACCGGATGGCGCTGGCCTCCGGCGCGATCGACCCGCCCGGGGCCCGGCTGTACGGCGCCGGGGCCGGGGTCGACCCGTCGCTCTGGGAGGCGGGGACCGCGGTGCACGTGGTGCTCGGCTCTCAGTGGGCGCTGTACACGCTGCTGACCCGGCTCGGGCTGGAGCCGGACGCGGTTTGCGGCCACAGCAGCGGCGAGTTCCCCGCGCTGGTGGCTTCGGGGGCGATCCCGGATGACGACGGGCTGGAGGCCCGGCTCATCGGGCTGGCCGCCGTGTTCTCCGGGCTGGAGCGGTCGGGGGCGATCCCGGAGGCCCGCCTGCTGGGCGTGGGGGCCGACCGGTCTCGGGTCGAGGCGTTGCTGGGAAGCCCGGCCGGGACGGCGGTGGCGGTGGCCGCGGACAATTGCCCGCATCAGGTCGTGATCGTCGGCGGGCCGGCTGCGATCCGGGAGGCGGCGGGTCGCCTGAAGTCGGCGGGGATCTCGGTGGAGGAATTGCCGTTCTCCCGGGCCTACCACTGCCCCGAGTTCGGCCCGGCGATGGGGCCGATCCGGGCGTTCTTCGAGTCGATCCCGATCGGCGATCCGTCGATCCCGCTATATTCCTGCTGCCTGGCGGGGCGGGTGTCGGGGGGGCCGGACGAGCTGCGACGGCTCGCGGTGGCCCAGTGGACCCGGCCGGTCGAGTTCCGCCGGGCGGTGGAGGCGATGCACGTCGACGGCATCCGGCTGTTCGTGGATGTGGGGGCCAGGGGGAACCTCGCCGGGTTCGTCGAGGACACACTCCGGGGGCGGGACGCCTTCGCGGTGGCCGCGAACCTGCCGAGGCGATCGGGCCTCTCTCAACTGAATCACCTGGTCGCGTCGCTGTTCGCGCAGGGCGCGACGATCGACCCGGCCGTGTTGTATTCCCGCCGCCGCCCCATGTCCGTCGACCTGGAGGGGGGGCCGCCGACCGGGGCGAGGGGGGTGACGATGCGGCCCGAATCCCCCGGGCCCCGGGCGGGCCTCCGGCCCGAGGATCCGGGGGGGAGCCGGCCGAGTCGACCGCCGGGGAGGCGGGACGAGTGGGGGGAGGTCGGCCCCGACGCTCGCCTCGCCGTGGATGCCGATTGGGATGCCCCCGCGGCCCCGGCGCGTGAGGTCTCCGTCCCGGGGGGACGGGAGGCGGGGGCGGGGACCTCGACTCGGGGCGAGGGCGTCGCCGTCGGGTTGGGGCCCGCCCCGGGCCGGGGCGTCACGGGAGGGGCCCGGGAGGGGGCGGCGATCGAGGCGACGGCCGGGCGTTGCGTCGTCCGCCGGATCCTGGACGCGGAGGGGGACCCGGTCGCCGAGGCCCATACGTTCGGCGGCCGCCGGATCTCGGCGATCGACTCGGACATGAAGGGCCTGCCGGTGCTGCCGTTCACGGTGATGGCGGAGATGCTGGCAGAGGCGTCGGCCCGGCTCGTGCCCGGCGGGGTGTTGGTGGGGCTGCGGGACGTGAGGGCGCGTCGGTGGGTCAGATATGAAGACGCGCCGACATTGCTGGAGATCGTCGCCGAGGCGGATCCCGACCGGCCCGGCGAGGTACGGGCGGGGCTGTTCCATCGGGGCCGGGCCGATCGGCCGGGGCCAAGGGGGGATCGGCCGGAGATGGAGGCGGTGGTGGTCTTATCGGGGGATCGCCCCGGGGCGCCGGGGGCCTCGCCGTTCGACCTGGGGGAGGCGGAGGCGTCCCGGTTCACCGCAGAGTCGCTCTACGGCGAGCAGTGGCTCTTCCACGGCCCTGCGCTCCGGGGGGTGGTGGGGGTGGGGGAGGTGTCGGACCGGGGGATCGAGGGGACGCTCCGGGTGCTCCCGAGGGGCGCCCTCCGGCGCGAGGCAGGGGCCCCAATGCCGCTGACCGACCCGATCGTGCTGGACGCGTTCACCCACCTGCTCGGCTGCTGGGGCCTGGACCGGCTGGCCGACGGGGACGTGATCTTCCCGCTCCGGATGGGCAGGCTGGAGTTTTTCGGCGAGGACCCTCCGGAGGGGGCCGACGTGCCCTGCCGGATCGAGGTGACGGCGGTCGATCGCCACAGGGTCCGGGCGGACGCGGAGATCCTCCGGCCGGATGGGCGGGTCTGGATGCGGCTGCGCGACTGGGAGGACTGGCGGTTCGACTGGCCCGCGCGCTACCGGGACCTGTTCCGTCAGCCCGACCGGATCCTGCTCGGCGAGCCGATCGGTCTGGCGGGGTTGCCTGCCGGAACCTCCGCCGTGTGGCTCCGGCCGCCGGAGGACATGGGGCGTCCGGTCTGGCGGGACGTGCTGGAGCGGGTGCAGCTCTCCCCCCGGGAGCGGGCGGGGTGCCTGCGACCCGAGGGGTCGGACCGGAGGAGGACGCTCCGGCTCTGGGGGCGGATCGCGGCCAAGGAGGCGGCCCGTCGGCTCTGGCTGGCCGAGGGGAGGGGGCACCTCTATCCCGCCGACCTGACGATCGAGCCGGACGAGTCGGGCCGCCCCGTGCTCCTCCCCGGGGTGGGGCCGGGAGGCCGGGACATGCCGATCCTGTCGATCTCGCACACCGAGGGGGTGGCGGTCGCGCTGGCGAGCCGGGATCCGGGCGCCCGGGTGGGGATCGACGTCGAGCGGATCACGCCCCGGTCGGGATCCTTCGAGGACCTGGCCTTCGGGCCGGGGGAGCGGGCGTTGCTCGACCGCTTCGACGCAGAGCGACGGCCGGAGTGGGTCGCCCGGCTCTGGTGCGCCCGCGAGGCGGTGGCCAAGGCGACCGGCTTGGGGATGATCGACGGGCCGAGGGGGGTGGAGGTGACGGCCATCGACCCGGCGTCGGGGATGATGGCCGCCCGGCTCGGCACGGGGCTGGCTTCGGCCTGCCCGGGGCTGGCGGGGGGCGGACTGGACGTAGGGACGACGACCCGGGAGGGGTATGCCCTCGCCTGGTTCGTCCGGGGGGGGGCGGAGCGATGAGCGAATCCGAGATTCTCGACGACCTGGCCGGGGTCCTGGCCGACTTCGGCGGTCGGGATTACTCCGGGCCGATCGGCGCGGAGACCCGGTTCTTCGCCGACCTGGGCCTGGCGTCGATCGACGCGGTGGTGCTGGGGGAGTCGCTCCAGGACTTCTACGGCCGCCCCCTGCCCTTCGGCGACTTGATGGCGGAGCTGGGGTCCCGGAAGGACCGCGACCTGACGATGGGGACGCTGGCGAAGTTCCTGGCCCGACACCTCGGGAATTGAGCGGAGGTCGATTCGATGCCGAGGCGAGCGGTGAACGGGCTGTCGCTGCACGTGCAGCAGGCCGGGGCGGGGCCGGACGTCATCCTGATCCACGGGGTGACCGGGGACCTGTCGATCTGGTTCCTCTGCCGGGCAATGCAGGAGCTGGCCGGGGGCAGGAGGGTGACGGCGTTCGATCTGCGAGGGCACGGGTACAGCGACGTGCCCCCGTCCGGGTACACCTCGGCCGACCACGCGGGGGACGTGATCGCGCTGATGGACGAGATCGGGGCGGAACGGGGGGTGCTCGTCGGCCACAGCTTCGGGGCCGTGATCGCGGCGCACGCGGCGGTGCTCGCGCCTGACCGGGTGGAGGGGATCGTCCTCTCCGACCCGTACTTCCCCGCCCTGCGGCACCTGGAGGACCTGAGCCGATGGGGCCACTGGCAGAACTTCCGGAGGGAGGCCGAGGGGGCGGGGGTCCTGCTCTCGGATGAATACTGGTATGACCTCGGCAAGTTCTTCGACCAGGTTTCCCACCTGGACGAGGAGGGGATGCTCCGCTTTCGGAGGGCCGTCGGCCTGCCGGCCACGGAGCGGCTGCTCCGCCTCTGCCGGACGACCTGCGGCGACGACTCGAAGGCCGACGCCGGGCTGACGGCCGACCGGATCGCGTCGATCTCGGCGCCGGTGCTGGCCCTGTACGGGGAGGCGTCGCCGTTCCTGGCCACGGCCGAGTACCTGGCCGACCACCTGCCGGATTGCCGGAGGGTGCTGGTGCCCGGGGCGCAGCACCGGGCACCGGAGGAGAATCCGTCGGCGTTCCTGGCGGCGATCCGATCGTTCCTGGACGAGGTGACTGCCGCCGGGGAAGTGGGGGTCGGCCGATGAGGTCTCCCGGCGTGATCTTGCTGACGGGGGCCGGCAACGGCATCGGCCGGGCGACGGCGATCGCCCTGGCGAGGCGGGGGGACCGGCTCGGCCTGATCGATCGGGATGAACGGGCGTTGGCATCGGTCGTCGAGGAGTTGAGGTCGCATCGCGATGCGATCGCGCCCCGATCCGCCGACGTGACCGACCTCTCCGCGATGCGGGGGGCGGCGTCGGAGATCGAGGAGGTGCTTGGGCCGGTGTCGGTGCTGGTGGCATGCGCGGGGGTGGGGGGCCTGACGCTCCTGCCGGACCTGGACCCGGGGGCGCTCCGGGCGATGCTCGACGTGAACGTGGTGGGGGTGGCGAACGCGATCGACGCGGTCTTGCCGGGCATGATCGCCCGGGGGGCGGGGCACATCGTCGGCGTCTCCAGCGTGGCCGGATACCGGGGGATGCCGTGGATGGCGGCGTATTCGGCGTCGAAGGCGGCGCTGACGACCTACCTGGAGGGCCTGCGGCCGGCGCTCAAGCGCCGGGGGATCGGCGTGACCACCGTCTACCCCGGGTTCGTGAGGACGGCGATGACCGAGGGGACGCCGTTCCGCCGGCCGGTTTCCATGATGGAGCCCGAGCAGGCGGCCCGGCATCTCATCCGGGCAATCGACCGTCGGCCCCGGGACTCGACCTTCCCGATGGGCACGGCCCTGGGCATGGGGCTGCTCCGGCGGATGCCGAACCGCCTCTACGACCAGATGATGGACCGGGCCGGGCCCGAGGCGCTCACGGTCGAGTTCTGAGATCGCCGGCCCGAGCATCGAAGGAGCCGACCACGTGCCCCAGGTTTCTCCCCCGAGTACCGATCGACCGCCACCGCTCGGCGGCCTGCTGCGCTGCCTGGGCTGCCGGGGGGCGGTCGGTCCGTGCGGGTCCTGCGCCGGCTGCGGGCGGTCGTACCCCGAGCGGTGGGGGATCGTGGAGGCGATCGGGCCGCTGGTCGGCCGGGACCGGATCACCGAGGCGTTCTACGGCGGCCCGGCCTGGGAGCGGTTCCGGCCCTGGGAGCGGCGGTTCCTGGCGATCCAGGGCGGCAGCCGGAGGGCGAGGCGGCCGATCCTCCGGCACCTGCCGGGATCGGGGTCGAGCCGGCTGCTGGAGGTCGGCATCGGCGACGGGGACAACCTTGAATTCCTGCCCGGAGGATGGGAGGTGGTGGGGGTCGACCACTCGGGGGCCCGATTGGACGAATGCCTGCGCCGGTTCCCGTCGATGGCCGGTCGGCTGGCGAGGGCCCAGGCGTCCGAGCTGCCGTTCCCGGACGGGAGCTTCGACGCGAGCCTCTGCGTGGGAGGGTTCACCATGTTCGAGGACCACGAGCGGGCCCTCCGGGAGTTGCGTCGGGTGACCCGGCTGGGGGGGCCGGTCATCGTGGCCGACGAGCAGCCCTGGCTCTGCCGGATGGGGATCGGCCACCTGATCGGCGTGCCGAGGATCGACCGCTGGTGGTTGCGGGGGCTGGGGCTCGATCCCGAGTTCGTCGAGATGGTGTTCGCGCTGCCAAGAGACCTGCGCCCGGTCTTCCGGGACGTGCTGCCGGGGGCCGAGTGGCGCCGGATCTGGGGCGGGCTGGGCTATTGCGTCGTGGATCGGTGAACGATCGGGGCTCGAAGGAGGAACTCGTCATGTCCGCATCGATTGCAGGTAAAATTCCCGAGACGCTCGCCGACGTCTGGCGCTGCCTCTCCTGCGGGGGCGATGCCGAGGGGGATGGGGCCGGCGGGCCGATCGCCTGCCGGTCGTGCGGGGCCTCGTACCCGGTCCGGGACGGGATCGTGGTGGCCCGGGACGAGGCCTCGGACAACAACGAGGTGGCCCGGGCCTTCTACGACGGGCCGCTCTGGCCGAAGTTCCGCTTCTGGGAGTGGTTCACGTTCGTCAACCTGGGGGGCGAGCGTCGGGCGCGGTCGAAGGTGCTGCGACACCTGCCCGAGGGGGACGACCTGGCCCTGCTCGACGTGGCGATCGGCGACGGGGTGTACCTGCCCTGGCTGCCGGCGCGCTGGTCGGTCGTGGGGGTGGACGTGTCCGAGGTGCAGTTGCGGGCCTGCCGGGGGCGGTCGGGGGACCGGGCGCTCTCCCTGGTGCTCGGGCAGGCGGAGGAGCTGCCGGTGCGGGACGGTCGCTTCGACGCGGCCTTGAGCATCGGCGCGTTCAACTATTTCAATGATCCCGAGCGGGCGCTCCGGGAAATGGCCCGGGCCGTCAGGCCGGGGGGGACGATCGTGGTGTCGGACGAGGTGCCGGACCTGACCGACTACCTGCCCTTCCGCAGGATGGGGATGCCGGGGGTGGAGCGCTGGGTGGTGTCGAGGATGATGAACCTGGGCGACGACTTCGCGGCGATGGTGGAGCGGCACCGGAAGCTCGACGTGGAGGGGATCGCCCGGGGGGTGCTGCCGGGGTGCCGGTTCGAGCGGATTTGGAGGGGCATGGGGTACGTCTTCTCGGGACGGGTGCCGGGCTGATCGGCCGGCGTGGGACGGGGGCGGAGTGGCCGATGGGATATCTGCGGTTCATCGTTCGGAACCTGAGAGGCCGGCCGGCGCGGACGGCCCTCACGACGGTCGGCCTGGCGGTCGCGGTGTCGGCGGTCATGCTGCTCTCGGGGATCTCGATGGGCTTCGAGCGTGCGTTCCAGGCGATCTACCGGTCCCGGGGCATCGACCTGATCGTCGTCCGGGCGGGAATCAGCGACCAGCTCTCCAGCACGCTCGACGAGGGGATGGCGGGCGCGATCCGGCGGATCCCCGGGGTGGCCGAGCTGGCCCCCTCGCTGATGGACTCGGTCTCGTTCGAGGGGGCGAACCTCGTCAGCGTGCTGGCCAACGGCTGGGAGCCGGGCGGGCTCCTCATCGACGGGTTGACGATAGTCGATGGGAGGGGCCTGCGGGAGGGGGACGGGGCGGCCGTGCTGCTGGGGCGGGTGCTGGCCCTGAACCTGGGCAAAGGGGTGGGGGACCGGGTGGAGATCGCCGGGGAGCCGTTCGAAGTGGCGGGCGTCTATGAGAGCGAGAGCCTGTTCGAGAACGGTGGGCTGGTCATGCCGCTCGGGGAATTGCAGCGGATGATGGGGAGGCAGGGCCAGGTGACCGGGTTCGTCGTCGTGGCGAAGCCCGGGACGGACCCGGGGGCCCTGGGCCGGGAGATCGAGCGGAGGGTGGGGGGCGTGGCGGCGACCCCGGCCCGGGACTACGTGTCGGGGAACATCCAGCTCCGCCTGGCCCGGGCGATGGCGGCGGCGACGACCGGGATCGCGCTGCTGCTGGGGTCGGTCGGCCTGCTGAACACGATGGCGATGGCCGTGACGGAGCGGACCTCGGAGATCGGCCTGCTCCGCGCCCTGGGATGGCGGAGGAGCCGGATCGTCCTGCTCCTGATGGGGGAGGCGGCGGCGCTGGGACTGCTGGGGGTGCTCCTGGGGACGGCGCTCGCGTTCGGGGGGGCGAGGGCGGTGACCCTGTCGCCCACATCCCGCGGGTTCATCGACCCGAACCTGTCGCCGGTGGTGCTGGGGGTCGGCCTGGCGCTGGGGGTGGGGCTGACCCTGCTGGGGGGGCTGTACCCGGCGGTCCGGGCGTCCCGGCTGGAACCGACGGAGGCGCTCCGGCATGATTGAATCCCGATCGATGGGAGAGGGGCCGGGGGGCCCCCCCCTGCTCTGCGGCGAGGGTCTGACCCGGACCTACGAGGACGGGGGCGTCCGGGCGCTCCGGGGGGTGTCGATCGCCGTGGCGCCGGGGGAGTTCGTGGCGATCACGGGGCCCTCCGGGTGCGGCAAGAGCACCTTGCTGCACCTGCTGGGGGGGCTGGACCGGCCCTCCTCCGGGACGGTCTCGTACCGGGGCCGGCCGCTCGGGGAGCTGGACCTGGACGACTTCCGGGCGCGGGAGGTCGGGTTCGTCTTCCAGTCGTTCCACCTGATCCCGACCCTCGACGCGATGGAGAATGTGCAGGTGGCGATGATGGCCGGGGGCGTGCCCCGGGCGGAGCGGCCGGCTCGGGCCCGCCGGCTGCTGGAGGAGGTCGGGCTCTCGCACCGCCTCGGGCACGAGCCGAGGCGGCTTTCTATTGGCGAGCGCCAGCGCGTGGCGATCGCGCGGGCGTTGGCCAACGGGCCGTCGCTCCTGCTGGCCGACGAGCCGACCGGCAACCTCGACTCCGTCTCGGAGCGGGAGATCCTGGGCCTGCTGGCCAGGCTGAGGCGGGAGCGAGGGATCGTGCTGGTCGTCGTCACCCACAGCGCGGAGGTGGCGGGGGAGGCGACCCGGGAGGTGAGGCTGAGGGACGGGGTGATCGTCGAGCCTTGATCGGGCGAGGGCGGTCGGAGGCGTCGGGATCCCGTGGTCGAGGGCGGGCTGGACAGGGGATGGGCACGATGGGGACGGGCGACGATCGGGGCGGGAAAGCGGTGGTGATCACCGGGGCGTCGGCGGGGCTGGGGGCCCAGGTGGCGAGAGAGCGGGCGAGGCGTGGGGACCGCCTGGCCCTCGTGGCGAGGCGGGCCGATCGCCTGGGGAGGGTCGCCGACGAGGTCCGGGGGCTGGGGGGGACCGCGTTCTGCCTGGCGGAAGACCTGGCCGATCCGGAGGCCCCGGCCCGGGTGGTCGAGGCGGCCGTCGATCGGCTGGGGGGCCTGGATGTGCTGGTGAACAACGCGGGGATCGGCCTGCCGGACTACTTCGGCCGGTGCGAACCCGGGGCGATCCGGGCCCAGGTCGAGGTGAACCTGACGGCGCCGATGATGCTGGCGAGGCTGGCGATGCCGTATCTGGTCGAATCCAGGGGCGTCATCGTGAACATCGGTTCGGCGATCGTCGGCCTGGCCAGCCCGGTGCTCGGGGCCTACGGGACGACGAAGGCGGCCCTGTCGTACTGGTCGGACGCCCTGAGGAGGGAGGTGAGACACCGGGGCGTGCGGGTCTGCCTGGTCGAGTTGGGACCGGTGGAGACGGAGTTCTTCGAGGCCGTGGGGCGGCTCGGCGGCCGGGAGCGGGGGCTGCTGGGGAGGCCGCCGATGGGGTCGGTCTACAACGCGATGCGGGACCGGCCGCCGGGGGCGATGACCATCCCGGTGGCTTCGGCGGCGAGACGGATCTCGGCGCTAATCGACGCACCCCGGGCCCGGGCGGCGGTGCCCCGTCGGTTGGTCTGGCCGGTCCGGGTGATGGGGGCGTTCTTCGGGGCCTTCCCGTGGCTGGCGGACGTCTCGGTCTCGGCGATGATCCGGCGGGTCGAGCGCGAGCAGGCCGCCGCGCGGTCGACGGGCCCGGACGGGGGGGAGCCGGCCGGCCGCTGATCGGTCGGATCCCCGGCCGGTCCTCGATCCGGGGGAGGCGGGGCGTTGCCCGCCCCGGTATGGTTCCAGGGATGCTCGGGGGGCCGAACCGGAGGAGGGGTGCGGTGCGAAGCCGGATGATCGAGGCGGCTCGGGGCGGCGAGCGTTGGGATGTCGTGGTCGTCGGCGGCGGGGCGACGGGCCTGGGGACGGCGGTCGACGCGGCGGCCCGGGGGTATCGGACGCTGCTGGTCGAGGCGAGGGACTTCGCGCAGGGGACCTCCAGCCGGAGCACGAAGCTCGTCCACGGCGGGGTCCGCTACCTGGCCCGCGGCCAGGTGGGGCTGGTCCACGAGGCGCTCCGAGAGCGGGGGCTCCTGAGGGCCAACGCGCCGCACCTGGTCCGGAGCCGGGAATTCCTGGTGCCGTCGTATCGACGGTTCGAGCTGCTCAAATATGGCATCGGCCTGAAAGCATATGACTTGCTCGCCGGGGACCGGGGATTCGGGGCGTCGAGGCGGGTCGGGGCCGGGGAGGCGACCGGGCTGGTGCCGACGCTCAAGGGGGACGGGCTGCTCGGCGGCATCGCCTACCGGGACGGCCAGTTCGACGACGCCCGTCTGGCGATCGCGCTCTTGAGGACGTTCGTCGACCTGGGGGGGATCGCCCTGAATCGGGCCCCGGTGGTCGGGGTGGTCCGTGAGGGGGGCCGGGTGGTGGGGGTGGAGGCGATCGACGAGGAGTCGGGGGGACTGCTGCGGGTGGAGGCCCGGGTCGTGGTCAACGCGGGAGGGGTCTTCGCCGACGAGGTGAGGCGGCTGGAGGATCCCGGGACCCCGTCCCTGATCCGGGCGAGTCGGGGGTCGCACCTGGTCCTCGACCGCTCGGTGCTGCCGGGGGAAGCGGCCCTGATGGTGCCGAAGACCGACGACGGCCGGGTGCTGTTCCTGATCCCCTGGCTGGGTCGGGTCCTCCTGGGGACGACGGACGTGGCCGTCGAGGGGACGCAGGTCGAGCCCCGCCCGTCGGCCGAGGAGGTGGCGTACCTGCTCGACCACGCCGGACGCTACCTCGCCCGGGCGCCGAGGAGGGACGAGGTGCGGAGCACCTTCGCCGGGCTGAGGCCGCTGCTCGGCCGGGGCGGCGGGCCGACCTCGAGGCTGTCTCGTGAACATGCCGTCATGACCTCGGGCGGGGGGATGGTCACGATCACCGGCGGCAAGTGGACGACCTACCGGGTGATGGCCGCCGACGCCGTGGACCGGGCCGCGACGGTCGGCGGGCTGCCGAAGCGACCGAGCACGACCGAGACGCTGAGGCTCCGGGGGGCGTCCGACGCGCCGGTCGGGGGCCCGCTGTCGGGCTACGGGGCCGACGCCCCCGAGGTGGAGGCGTTGCTCCGGTCCCGCCCCGGCTGGGACGGGCCGCTGCATCCGGACCTCCCCTACCGGGTCGGGGAGGTCGCCTGGGCGGCCCGGTTCGAGCTGGCCTGCCGGGTCGAGGACGTGCTCGCGAGGCGGACCCGGGCCCTGCTGCTGGACGCGAAGGCGACCGTCGAGGCCGCCCCCCGGGTCGCCGAGATCCTGGCCGGAGAACTGGGGAGGGACGACGCCTGGCGTCGGGAGGAGGTCCGGCGGTTCGAGGCGCTGGCCGAGGCCTACCTCGTCGGGCCGTCCTGAGATCCCCCCGCCGATCCGGACGTCCCGGATTCCCGGTGGCCCCGCCGGCGGTCGGCCGATAGGATCGGGATCCCTCCCGGTCGGGGTGGACGCGGGATCGACCGCTCGACAATTCGGCATCTCGGAGACGTGTCCATGGAGCCAACCAATCCTGAGCCCGTCGCGCGGGGAGTTTCGGATGTCGGTTCGACGCCGAAGGCGCCGGGGCGTCGGCTCGGGGCGTCGGCGGCGTCGGCGGGGCTGCTGGCCGGGCTGCTCGCCTGGGGTGTCGGGGAGGCGGCGAGGGTCGCCTTCGAGCCGGCCTTCCACATGAGCGACGAGCTGAGGGGCTCGATCCAGAGTTCCACAGCGGAAGTCTACCGCCAGAAGGAAGAACACACGACCCGGCAGGCCGTCGCCGGGTACGGCGCCCTGGCCGGCCTGCTCGGCCTGGGCCTGGGGCTGGCCGGGGGGCTCTCGGGGGGCTCCCGGTCCCGGGGGATGACCGCGGGGGCGCTGGGGATGGTGCTGGGGGGGCGGCCGGGGCGCTGGCGACCTTCGCGCTGTGCCGGGGGTTCCACGAGTCGTTCCGGGCGTCGAACGAGGCCTTCTCCAAGGACCTGCTCCGCCCGCTGATGATGCACGGCGGCATGTGGCTGCCCGCCGGGCTGTGCGGCGGGCTGGCGCTGGGGCTGGGGCTGGACGGGTGGCGTCGGGGGCTGCGGACGGCCCTCGGCGGTGTGCTGGGTGCGGCGGCCGCGGTCGCCGCGTACGAGATCGTCGCCGCCCTGGCGTTCCCGACGGCGAAGACCGCACACCCGGTGTCGATCGCGGTGGGGGCCCGGCTGCTGGCCTACCTGTCGGTGGCGCTGCTGGTGTCGGTCGTGGCGGCCTGGTCGGCGAGCAACCTGACGCTGTCGCGTCCCGGGGCCGACGGCCCCGGCTGATCGCCCCGGCCGTCGCCCCCGTCAACCGCATCGAGCCGGCCGGCGGCGCCCCCGGGTTGCCCGGCCATGCGCACCGGCGATCCGAGATATGATCGAGAAAAAGCGTGCGGGAAATCGGGACGCCCACTTGACTCGGGATCGGGAGCGGATAAAACAGACACCGCCCCTTCCGGCGTTCAGCTTCCCCATCTCGGACTGATCGGTCCAACGTATTGTGCGGAACGGGCCGTCATCAAGGTGACCGCCCTCGGCGTCGATGTTTGCGGTGCCCCGCGTCGGCGAGGCACGACTCGTGCGTTCGGGGCAAGCGATGGCTGCGATCGGGCGCGATCGAGTGCATCCGGGCAGTTGATCGGGCGGGGCCGCTCGGCCCGGGCTTCGGGTTCGGGATGCGCATTGCGGGGTCACCGATCGGGCGGACGGCGGGGCCCGATCGCCCGCCGGGGGGGAGGGTGCGCCCCGGTCGTCGGGGTGGGCGTATGTTTGCACATTTCGAACTCGCCTGGCATTGAGAGGGAGAGGATTCATGCGGCCGATCGTTCGCCCCCCGGTCGTCGTCAGGATCGGGCTCGTCGCGCTGGCCCTCGGATTCGGTGGGGGATGCGGCGGCGAGCCGAACGACCCGGGGATCGAGGACATGGAATCCAAGGTGGCCCCCGACGCGCCGACCAACATGGGGGAGTTCTACGAGCAGCAGAAGCAGATGCAGGGCGGCGCGGCCGCGCCCTCGTCCTGAGCGGCCCCCGGGCGTCCGGCCCGGCCGCGGCGGCCCCGTCCCCTCCCGCCCGGGCCGGCACGCGGGGGCGCCTCAGGGCGGGAGGGCCATGCATCGCGGTTTCGGGGGGCGGCGTGCCTCCCCGCCCGGGACTCGGGCATGATCCCGGTCCGGACCGTCCCATCACCCAATCGAACTCGAGGAACGCTCCCCATGATCCGCGCGCGGAGACGAGGGTTCACGCTGATCGAGCTGCTGGTGGTGATCGCCATCATCGGCGTCCTGATCGCCCTGCTGCTGCCGGCCGTCCAGTCGGCCCGCGAAGCCGCCCGGCGGGCGCAGTGCACCAACAACCTCAAGCAGCTCGGCCTGGCGATGGCCAATTACGAGTCGACCAACGGCTCGCTGCCGCCGACGATGGTGATGTATGCGCCGAGCACCATCTCGGGCACCGACAACGCCGGGCAGCAATGGTCGGTCCACTCCCGGCTGCTGCCGTTCATCGAGCAGACGGCGATCTACAACACGATCAACTTCAACTTCGGCGAGCGCTGGGGCGGCGGCGCCGACGTGGTGGTCGGCTGGAACGGCTCGACGGCCAACGGGTCGTACTGGTCGCTGGCCAACGCCTCGGCCATCGCCAACCAGATCAACTCCTTCCTCTGCCCCTCGGACGAGGGGGTCGGCAACCTGACCGGGATCGCCTTCTTCCCCGGCGGGCCGCTCCAGCTGATCGGCGGGTTCAGCTACCCGTTCAACGTCGGCACCAACCCCTACTCCGGCGCCGCCGCCGGGCGGCTGACCGGCCCGGCGTACTTCCCGGCCATGGGCCAGTGGCCCGGCCGCCCGGCCCTCCTCAATGGGCTGAACGCCGAGCGGACGATTACCATCGCCTCGTTCCGGGACGGCACCAGCAACACCTCGACCTTCAGCGAGTGGGTCAAGGGGGACGGCCTGGATCCGGCGGTGTCGGCCGACGGCCTGCTCCAGGTCTACACCTCGCCCACGGCGCCGAACGCCTACGCCGGCCAGCTCAACCAGGACATCCTGCAGGGGAACGACTGCTTCCAGCAGGGCCTGACGAAGAACTGGACGTGGAAGGGGGACTGGTGGCCGTCGGGCCAGTCGTGCACCTATTCGCACACCCAGACCCCCAACCGCCGGTCCTGCTATTATCCGGGGATCGGCCAGCCCTCCTCGGCGGCGCTGAACGTGCTGGCGGCCAGCTCGCACCACCCCGGCGGCGTGAACGTGCTGTTCATGGACGGCACGGTCCGCTTCGTCAAGAGCACGGTCAACGGCGTGACCTGGGCCGCCCTGGGTACGGTGGCCGGCGGCGAGGTGGTCAGCGCCGACCAGTTCTGATCCGGATCGGGCCGGGCAGGGCGGGCGGGCCACCTCCCGGCCCACTCGCCCCGTCCCCCGAGGGGGCCCCGCATCCGGGGGCCCCTCGGCCCGACCGTATGAGGCATCGAGGCGACTGATGCGAAGGCGAGCCGTCATCGCCCTGGCCGCGCTGTCGGGGATCGCCCTGGCGGCTCCCGCGTCGGTCCTGGTGATCCGGGAGCGGGGCCGAGTCGAATCCCTCCGGCCGGCCGAGTCGGCCTACGCCGAGCATCGGTATGCCGACGCCCACCGCTCGGCCATCGTCCACCTCCGGCGGTGGCCCGACGACCGGCAGGCCTTGCTGGTCGCCGCCCGGAGCCTCGGCCGGATGGGCGCGGCCGACCGCGCCGGGCCCCTCTTCGAGAAGGCCGGCGGGCCGTATACGATCGAGGACCTGCACGCCAGGGCCGACGGGCTGGTCGCCGCCGGGCGGCGGGCCGAGGCGGCCTCGGCCTACCGGGGGCTGCTCGACCGGGAGCCCGACGACGTGCTCGCGCTGCGCCGCCTGGCGGCCCTGGAGATCGCGGCCGACCGCGTCCGGGAGGCGTCCCGACTGGCCGATCGGCTGGCGGCGATCCCGAAGGGGGCGGTCATCGGCCACACGCTCAGGGGGGTGATCGCCTACAACGGGGGGACCTTCGAGGAGGCGGCTTCGGCCTTCTCCCGGGTCCTGGAGCTGGATCCGGACCTGGAGCAAATGCCGCTCGACCCCCCCCAGATGTTCTGGGGCTACCTGGCCCACAGCCTGCTGAACCTCGGCCGGGCGGCCGACGCCCGGGCCCACCTGCTCCGGGCCCTGGAGCGGCACCCCGGGGACGCCGGGTTCATGGACCAGCTCGCCCGGACGTATGAGAAGGAGGGCCGGATGGACGAGGCCGCCCGATGCTGGCGACGCGCCGCCGAGTGGGACCCGAACATGCCGAGCCCCTGGCTGAACCTCGGCCGCATGACGCTGATCGCCGGCGACCCGGCCGAGGCGGTCCCTTTGCTCGAACGGGCCGCCGAACTCGCCCCGGAGGCCCCGGAGCCCTGCTACAGCCTGAGCCTTGCCCTCCGCCGGCTCGGCCGGGTCGAGGAGGCCGACCGCCTCCGACTCGAGGCCGACCGCCTGAAGGACCCCGACCCACCCCAGGCCCCGTGACTCCCGAGACGATGCCGATACCCCAAGGGATGATGATCGCGGCACCTCGGTCGTGGTCGGCCGCCTCCGCGATCGTCCTCAACCTGTCCGCCCTCGCCCTGCTCGCCCCCGCGCCGGGCTGCCGGCCGGGAGCCGGGGCGGGCCCGGCCCCCGGGCCCTCCCCGGCGGCGACCGCCGCCCCGTCGCCACCCCGCCCGGCGACCGCCGCCCCGGGATCGGGCATGGGGTCGACCTCGGTCAACCTGCCGAGGCTCCCCGAGTTCGAGCCCCCCGCCGAGGGGGCCGGGACCATCCGGTTCCGGGACGCCACCGAGGGCTCCGGCGTCGACTTCGTCCACCGATCCGGCAACAGCCCCGAGAAGCATTTCCCCACCGCCAACGGCAGCGGCGTCGCCCTGATCGACTTCGACGGCGACGGCCGGCTCGACCTCTACTTCGCCACCACCCGGGAGCTACCGCTCGACGCCCCCTCGGCCTCGGCGGGCAACCGCCTCTACCGAAATCTCGGCGGCGGCCGGTTCGAGGACGCCACCGGGGCCGCCGGGGTCGGCTACAATGGCTTCTGCCACGGCGCCGTGGTCGGGGACTTCGACGGAAACACGCATCCCGACCTCTACCTCGCCAACCTCGGGCCGAACGTGCTCTACCTGAACAACGGCGACGGCACCTTCCGGGATTCGAGCGCGGGCTCGGGGGCCGACCTCGACGCCTGGAACTCCGGCTCCGCCGCGCTCGACTTCGACGGCGACGGCCACCTCGACCTCTACGTGACCGCCTACGGTCGCTGGTCCGAGGCCGACGCCGATCGCTATTGCGGCGACCAGGCCAAGGGGGTGCGGACGTATTGCTCGCCGCTCTCGATCACGCCGAGCCGCCACTTCCTGCTCCGGAACCGGGGGGACGGCACGTTCGAGGACGCCACCGAGTCGGCCGGGATCTTCCGGGAGGACGGCCGGGGCCTCGGGGTGGTGGCGGCGGACGTCGACGGCGACGACCTGGCCGACCTCTACGTCGCCAACGACCTCTGCCCCAACTTCCTCTTCCTGAACAAGGGGGACGGCACCTTTGAGGACGCCACCGAGCGGTCCGGCGCCTCCCGGTCCGAGTCCGGCTTCGACCAGGCCGGGATGGGCGTGGACGCCGAGGACGTGACCGGGGACGGCCAGCCCGAATTGCTGGTGACCAACTTCCGGGGGGACTCCAACACGCTCTACCGCAACCTCGGCGGCGGCCTCTTCCACGACGTCTCGGCCTGGGCCGGCATCGTCAACGACAGCATGCCCGAGGTCGGCTGGGCCTGCGGCCTGGCCGACCTGGATAACGACGGCCTCCCCGACATGGCCGCCTTCAACGGGCACGTGGATGATAACCTGCCGAGGCTCGGCCAGGACGTCCCCTACGCCGAGCCGTCGAAGGTCTGGCGGAACCTCGGCGACGGCCGATACCGCCTCGTCCGGGATCCGGGCCCGTTTTTCTCCATCGACCACGTCGCCCGGGGCGCTGCCTTCGGCGACCTGGACGACGACGGCGATTTGGACGTGGCCGTCAGCCGCATGGACGGCCCCCCGGCGCTGCTGCTCAACGAGTCGGACCCGGGGAACTGGATCCGGTTCGAGCTGGTCGGCCGGGGCGGCAGGCCGGTGGTGGGCGGCAGCGTCGAGGTCCACCTGGGGGGCCGGGCGATCCGCCGCCTGGCGAAGGGGGGCGGCAGCTACCTCTCGTCGAACGACCCGAGGATCCTGGTCGGCCTCGGCCCGGCCGAGGAGGTCGATCGGGCCGTGGTCCGCTGGCCGGGCGGGGGCACGACCGAGCTGTCGGGGCCCGAACTCGGCCGGACGCACCGGGTCGTCGAGGGGGACGAGCCTCCGGGGGGGCCCGACCCCGGGGCCGGGGGGCGGGCCGAATGACGGGTCGATCCCGGATCAGCCTGGCGGCGTCGGCGCTCGGCTGGACGATGCTCGCGGCGGGCATCGGCTGGGCCGGCTGGATGATGGTCCGCCCGGTCCCCTCGCTCGACGAGGCGGCGGCCCTGGCCACGGCGGGCGACTACGACGCGGCGGAAGCCCGGGTCGAGGTGCTCCTGAAGGCCCGGCCCGCCAGCTCCCCGGGCCACCTGCTCGCCGCCCAGGTCCTGCTCGACCGCCCCCCGCCCGAGGGGGACGACGCCGACCGCCTGCTGCTCGACCGTGCCGACCGGGCCGCCGGGCACCTCGACCGCGTCCGGCCCGAGGGGGGCGCGACGGCCGCCATCGTCGCCCTCTACCGGGGCAAGGCCGACTATTACCGCAAGCGGATGGCCCAGGCCGAGGCGCACTGGCTCGAGGCACTTCGGCTCGACCCGCAGGTGCCCGAGGCCGGGTGGTCGCTGCTCGACCTTTATTACCTCCAGGGGAGGGACGGGGAGGGGAGGGATCTCGCCCTCCGGCTCCACGGGGTGGAGCCCGACCGGCACGACCGCGTCCAGCTCCTGCTGGAACTGGTCCGGCAGGACGCGATGCCGCTGGCGCCGGGGGCGGTGGTGGAGCGGTTCCGCCCGGTCGTCGAGCGGCATCCCGACGACCTGCACTCGGCGATCGCGCTGGGGCTGGGCCTGGTCCGGGACAGCAAGGCCCCCGAGGGCCTGGAACTGCTCCGCCGGGAGGTCGAGCGCCGCCCCGAAAACCCCGACGCCTGGGACGCGCTGCTCACCGGGCTGGACGACGCCGGGGAGGTCGCCCTGATGGCCCGGACGATCGAGCAGCTCCCCCCCGGTCTGGCCGATTCCCCCGGATTCGCCCGCCACTTCGGCCGGATCGCGCAGGAGCGGGGCGACTGGGCCGCCTCGGCCGAGGCCTACCGCCGGGCGGTGGCGGACGACCCGGAGGACACCCGGCTGCGCTACCGCCTCGGCCGGGCCCTCCGCAACGCCGGGGACGTCGAGGGGGCCGACCGGCTCGACGCCCGGCTGGCGCGTTCCGAGGCGGCCTCGAAGGAGGTCCGGGACCTGTACGACCGGGCCAACGCCGAGGAGAACCTCGGCGACCCGGCCCTCGTCCCGCTCTACCGCACCATCGCCGACCAGCGGGAGCGGCTGGGGAGGCCCCGTGAGGCCCTCGCCTGGCACCGGCTCGTGCTGGAGGCCCGGCCCGACGACCCGGAGGGCCTGGCGGCGGTCGCCCGGCTCCGGGGTCAGGTCGACGGCGCCGAGACGATCGACGAAACCATCCAAGACGAACCCCCGTCCTCCTGATCCAGGCATCCCGCCGCCCCCCCGGGTCCGCCTCCCCCGGCGGCGGCCGCCCCCCGGGGCAGTGGGGGGCTGGCACCCCGTGTGTTGGGGTCGATTCGATGCGAACGAGCGAGACCTCCGTCATGAGTCGGTTGCTCCGGTCGCTCGGGCTCCTCCCGGTGTTCGTCTCGGTCGCGATGCTCGTCCCCGGCTGGTTCGGGCCCCCGGATCCTCCGGCCGATCCGACCGCGTCCCCCGACCCGGAGGCGTCGGGCCGGGTGCCCTGGACGTCGTCTCGGGTGGTCGGCTCTCCCGAGCCCCCCCGGCCCTACACCGTCGAGGTGGCGTTCCCGAAGCTGACCTTCGACCGGCCGCTGGAGCTGGCCTTCGTGCCCGGCACCGACCGCCTGGCCGTCGCGCAGTCCGGCGGCCGGGTCGTCACCTTCGCCAACGACCCGGGGGCCGATCGCGCCGACCTGTTGCTCGACCTCAAGGCCGTCGAGCCGAAATTCGCCGCGCTCTACGGCCTGGCCTTCCACCCCGACTTCGGGCGGAACGGGCGGTTCTACGCCTGCTACACGGTCGGCTACGCGATCGACGACGGCACGAGGGTCTCCGAGTTCCGGGTCGACCCCGACCGCCGGGATCCCCCCCGGGCCGACCCGGCCAGCGAGCGGATCCTCATCACCTGGTACGCCGGGGGCCACAACGGCGGCTCGCTCAAGTTCGGACCGAAGGATGGATATCTCTACATTTCCGCCGGGGACGGCGCCGACCCGACCCCGCCCGACCCGTTCCTCGCCGGGCAGGACCTGGGCACGCTGATGTCGAAGGTCATGCGGATCGACGTCGACGCGCAGGACCCCGGGCGGGCCTATCGGGTGCCGCCGGACAACCCGTTCGTCGGCCTGGAGGGGGCGCGTCCGGAAGTCTGGGCCTACGGCTTCCGCAACCCCTGGCGGATGGGCTTCGACCGCGAGTCGGGCGACCTGTGGCTCGGCGACGTGGGCTGGGAGCTCTGGGAGCTGGTCCACCGGGTCGAGGAGGGCGGCAACTACGGCTGGAGCCTGATGGAAGGCAGCCAGCCGGTCATGCCCGATGGGCCGAGGGGTCCCACCCCCATCTCTCCGCCGATCGTGCAGCACCCGCACTCCGAGGCGGCCTCGATGACCGGCGGGTTCGTCTACCGGGGCGATCGCTTCGAGGATCTCAAGGGGGCCTATGTCTACGGCGACTACCAGACCGGCACCGTCTGGGGCCTCCGGTACGACGGCGAGGCCGTCACCCGGCACGAGGTCCTGGCCGAGACGCCGCTCCGGCTGGTCGCCTTCGGCGAGGACCGGGCGGGCGAGCTATTCCTGCTCGACTACGAGCAGTCGAACACGGTCTACCGACTGGTGCCGAACCCCGACGCCTCGAAGTCCAACCGCCGGTTCCCCCGGACCCTGGGCGAGACCGGCCTGTTCGCCTCGGTCGAGGACCTGGTGCCGAGCCCCGGCGTGCTCCCCTACCGGATCAACGCGCCCTTCTGGGACGACGGCACCGAGGGCGACCGGTTGATGGCCCTGCCGGGGACCTCCCGGATCGGCTTCGAGCGGGAGAAGCTCTGGAAGTTCCCCGAGGGCTCGGTGCTGGCCCGGACGGTGACGATCGACCTGGGGGCCTCGGGCACCCGGAGGCTGGAGACGCAGATCCTCCACTTCGAGGACGGCAGCTGGCGTCCCTACTCCTACCGCTGGGACGATGAGCAGGCCGAGGCGACCCTGTCCCCCCCAGAGGGGGAGACGGTGGCCTTCTCGGTGGCCGATCCGGAGGTGCCCGGGGGCGAGCGGACGGTCACGCACCGGATCTCGGCGCGGTCGGAGTGCGTGCTCTGCCACAACCCCTGGGCCGGCGAGGGGCTGCTTTTCGGCCGGCAGTCGGCCACGCCGCTGACGGCCAACACCTTGCAGATGAACGTTCAGGAACTCGACGACGACGAGCCGATCGACCAGCTCCGCAGCTTCGAGCGGCTGGGCCTGTTCGACGGGCCGCTGCCCGAGTCTCCCGAGGCCTTACCCCGGCTGTCGAATCCGTACGACGAGTCAGCCGACCTGGCGTCGAGGGCCAGGTCCTACCTCCAGGTCAACTGCGCCCACTGCCACCGCTTCGGCGCCGGAGGCTCGGCGGCGATGTTCCTGACCGCCGACCGACCGATGCCCGAGACCGGCACGCTGGGGGTCCGGCCGATGCAGGGGGCCTTCGACCTCGACGACGCCCGGATCATCGACCCGGGCGACCCCTTCGGCTCGGTCCTCTACTTCCGGATGGCCAAGCTCGGCGCGGGCCGGATGCCCCGGGTCGGCCCGAAGCGGGTGGACGATCGGGGCGTGGACCTGATGTACCGCTGGATCGCCTCCCTGAAGGACGACGGGACGACCGGCCCCCCGGCCGACCCGTTCGGGCACCTGCCGGCCGAGGTGTCGGGGGCGATCGCCCGGCTCCGCGGCGAGGAGCCGATGCCGGTCGGGGCGTGCGCCGAGGCGTTCGAGCAGGCGACAGGCACCGTCCGGGGGGCCCTGGCGCTGGTGCGTCGGGTCGACGAGGGGAGCATCGCCGGGCCGGTGGCCGAGCGGCTCGTGGCGCTGTCGAGGGAGCACCCGAGGGCCGAGGTCCGGGACCTGTTCGAGCGGTTCGTGCCCGAGTCGGAGCGGGTCGAGCGGCTCGGCGACGCGATCGAGTTCGACGCCCTGCTCGCCCTGGCCGGGGACGCCGACCGGGGCCGGGTCGTCTTCTTCGGCAATTCCTCACAATGCCAGAACTGCCACCGGGTCGGCGGCGAGGGCCGGGTGGTCGGCCCGGACCTCGACGGCATCGGCGCGAAGTACCCCAAGCGGGAGCTGCTCGACCACATCGTCTCCCCGTCGAAGCAGGTCGACCCGCAATACGTCTCGTACATCCTGGAGACGACCACCGGGCTGATCCACTCGGGGGTGCTCGTCCAGGCGAACGACGACTTCGCCGAGCTGAAAGACGCCGAGGGGCTGTCGATCCGGGTCGAGGCCGGGGAGATCGAGCAGCTCGTCCCCCGGGCGGAGTCGCTGATGCCGGAGCGATTGCTCGGCTCGCTGACGGCGCAGGAGGCCGCCGACCTGCTGGAGTACCTCTCGACGTTGCGGGAGGTCGCCTCGCCCTGATCGATCGGATTGCCCCGGTGGAGGGAGCCATCCCGCCCCCCGAGCTCCCGTCGGTGATCCCCCGGAAGACCGGCTCGGGGCCGTTCGCCCAGCTCCTCGGGCCGCCACCGGGCCGAATCCGATCGGCCCCCGAAGCGGTCGGGGGATCGATCCATCCGGTCGGGGTCGACCGCCGGGGATGCGATCGGCCTTGGGGGAGGCCATCGGGGTGGGGAGTGGCGGGGATCAGGCGGGGCGGGGAGCAGGCGGGGGGATGGTCGGTCCCGGGGGCCTTGCGAGCGGTCCGAGCCGATCCGGGGGGATCGGGGGGGACCGCGTCGTCAGGCGACGCCGCCGCAGCAGGCCGAGGGCACGGCGCGTCGGAGCGGGTCGGGGTCCTGAGGCTCGACCGGGGCGATCAGCCCGGAGACCTCGGCCTCCAGGTGGTCGAACCACCGGGCGAGGTCGCCGCCGTCGGCGCCGTCCAGCAGCCGGCGGGACCGATGCAGCTCGTCGAGCAGGTCGAGCACCTCGTCCCGGTCCTCCGCTCGGCCCAGCCTGAGCACGCGGTACGCCCGCGAGGCGAGGCCTCGCACGGCGTCGGCCGGCGTGTCGGCCCGGCTCGGGAGGGGGGGATTCGGGGTCATGGGGAGAGTCCTTCGCACGTCCAACCGACCGGGCGCCGACCCCACGCGGGGAGGGCCGATCGATTCGTCTGAGTGACACCGCGACGTCCCGGGAGGTTCTGTCCCTCCCCTCAATCCGATCGGTCGCGGGCGAGCACCACCAGTGTATACGTCGGGGAGGGGCGTTTCTTGCGGTCGATTTCCCGGTTCCCGCCGATCGCGGACGGAATGCCTTCCGGTTGAAGCAGTTGTGTCCCGGAATTCGGCCGGCCGGTCGATCGCCCGCCCCGGCCCCTCCCCCCGACATTCGGAAAAGGGCGGGGATGGGCGTCATCGTCCCGGGCCCCCGGTCGGCCTCGGGGTCCGGGCCGCATTCGGGGGGGACGCGTCCGGCTCAGCGACGGCCGGAGAGCAGCCGGGAGAGGTCGCGGCAAAGGGCGTCGAGCAGGAGGGGCAGGTAGGAACGACGCCGGAGGTGGTACTCGGCCTCCAGGCAGCGCTCGGCGAGCAGGAAGACGTCCTCGGGCTCCAGGCGGGAGGCGATCGAGGCGGCGGCCCGGCGGTCGTCGGGGTCGGGCGAGGGGGCGTCGAGGCCGGCGGCCTGCCAGAGCACCGAGCGGAAGAAGCGGGCCAGCTCCTGGAAGATCGCGGCGGCCCGGGTGCGGCGGGGCAGGCTCTCCTTGCCCGCCTCGTTGATGAATTCCTCGAGCCGTTTGGAGAGATCCGGGCCGTCCAGGGGGCCGGGGGTGGCCAGCTCGTCCACCAGCCGGCGGCGGAAGTCGGTCAGGGCCGGGTCGGCCAGGCTCAGGGCCCGGGAGACGCTCCCCTCACCCAGCCGGGCGAGGCGGGAGGCCTCGTCGGCGTCGGCGGCCAGCTCCCGGTCGAGCAGTATCGCGGCCAGGTCGGCCTCGGGGAGCGGGTCGAAGCGGACGACCCGGCACCGGGAGAGGATGGTGTCAAGCTGCAGCTCGCTGGCGGTGCCGACGAGGATCAGGATGGCGCCATCGGGGGGCTCCTCCAGGGTCTTGAGGAAGGCGTTGGCGGCCTGCTCGTTGAGGTGGTCGGCGTCGTCGACGATGGCGACCTTGCGGGAGCCCCGCATCGGCTTCAGCCCGAGGTCGTGCTCCAGGGCCCGGATGGCGTCGATCGGCAGGTCGTGCTTGTCCTCCGGCCGGGCGACCTCGTACAGATCCGGGTGGTCCCCCGAGGCGACTTGCCGGCAGGAGGGGCACTCGCCGCAGGGGTCCAGGGCCGACTCGGGCCTCCGCTCGCAGAACATGGCCTGGGCCAGGCGTCGGGCGAGGGTCTTCTTGCCCACCCCCTCGGGCCCGACGAACAGCAGCGCATGGGGGAACCGGCCGCCGGAGGCCGCCCGGCGGAGGTCTTCGACCACCCGATCATGACCTCGGACCGATCCCCAGGGCACGCCTCACCTCGCCTTCGATCCGGAGGGCTACCTCGTCCGGCCCGGTCGAGCCGTCGATCACCGAGATCGGCGCCGGGTAGGAGGCCGACGCCCGCAGGAACCCGTCCCGGACCCGGGCCCGGTAGTCCTCCCCCCGGTCCTCGATCCGGTCCCGGGGTCCGCCGGTCCGGGACCGGGCGACCTCGGGAGGGACGTCGATCAGGAGCGTCAGATCCGGCATCAGGCCCCCCGTGGCGGCCCGGCCGACGGTCCAGAGTTCCTCCACCCCCAGGCCCCCGGCGTAGCCCTGGTAGACGACGTTGCTCAGCAGGTAGCGGTCGCAGACGACCACCCGGCCGGCGTCCAGGGCGGGGCGGATGACCTGCTCGACGAGCTGGGCCCGGCTGCTCATGAACAGGAGCATCTCGGCCCTCATGCCGATGGGGACGTCCCCCCGGTCCTTGACAAGCGCCCGGAGCCGGTCCCCCAGCGGGGTGCCGCCGGGATCCCGGCAGGAGACGACCTCCACCCCCCTGGCCCGGAGCGTCCCGGCGAGCCGGGCGGCCTGGGTCGACTTGCCCGCGCCGTCGGGGCCTTCCAGGCAGAGGAAGGTGCCCGGCCGGCCGGCCTCCGGGGGGGGGGAGTGCTCATGGGGCCACTCTACCGGGGAGAGGGCCGATCGGGAAGCCGAGCCGGGCCGGGGCTCAGCGGTCGGGCCCCCGGACGGGCTCCCCGGTGAGCCACTCGTGGGCGTCGGCGAAGAGGTGGCGGATCTTGGCGTGGTAGAGTAGTCGGGAGATCCGGTCGAAGGAGCCCCAGTGGTGCCAGTGGCCGGTGGGGTCGGGCATGTGCTCGGAGGAGCAGGTCAGCGCGGCGGCGTCGTGGACCTCGACGACGTAGTAGACGACGGTCTTGAGGACCTTGCGCCCCTGCCGGAGGTAGGTGTAGGAGAGGCTGCGCTCGAACCCCTCCCGGAAGCTCCAGTCGGTCAGGCCGGTCTCCTCCTGGAACTCCCGGGCGGCGGTCTGCCGGGTGGTCTCGCCGGGGTCCATGCCGCCCTTGGGGAACTCCCAGCGGGCGCGGGGGTTGCGCACGGTGGCGGAGTGGAGCACCAGGTACAGGGTCGTCCCGTCCTCGGCGACCCGGAACGGGAGGACGCCGGCGGATCGCTCGAAGAAGGGGCTCATGGGCGAGGTCGTCCGGGGGCGTCGTCCGGCGTCGGCGATCCGCCGTCGGTGCCATCATCCGGCACGAGCAACAGCCCCAGGACGGACCCCGGCCAGACCCGATCGTCCTCCCGGCCTCGGATCTCGGCCACGCGGCCGGACCGGGGGGCGGGGACGTCGAAGGTCGCCGGGCCCACCAGGACCTCGACGAGCCGGTCCCCCTCCCACACCTCGTCTCCCCGAGACGCGAACCAGTGGCTGATGATGATCGGCTCGTCCGGGTCGGTTCCCAGCTCGGGCAGGACCACTGCCTCCAGGCGCATGGCGAACCCTGGCTGACGGCCCGTGCGGATCGAGGCCGGCACGTCGGGGGACTCCCCCGCGTGCCGGGCCGCGACAGATGGGTTCGACTATACCCCCGGCTCGTCCCGCGTTCCAGTCGTCTCCGGGCCCTCCCGCCGGGGAGTCGGGCCTTCCCCCCGCCGTCGCCACGCCCCGGCCGGGGGCCCGCAGACGACCGGGACGCGGCGAGGGGGGGAAGGCCGACGGGGGCGTCGATCCGTGACGCATACTCTGTGGTGAACCGACCCCCGGGCCTTCCCGGGTCCGCGTCCCGGCCGGACGGGCCGGGGCGGACATGGGGCGATGCCGCCCCGGCCGGGTCAGCTCGGTCGAGTCGCCGGGACGCGGCGAGGCGGCGATCGGCGCCCCAGCCCGATGCGGGGCGGGGCGACTCGACGGTATCCTGATGGGCCGGGGGCCGAGATCGGGACCCTGGATCCGGGGAAGGCCCCGAGCGGATGAGAGGTGTTCCCCGTGGACGCGGATGACCGCAACCCGACCGTCGATTCCCTGAGGCAGGCCCTCTCGGCCGCCACGAGGCGGGCCGACCAGGCCGAGCAGGCCCTGGAGGCCATCTACGCCGGCGAGGCCGACGCCATCCTGGTGCCGGCCGGCTCCGGGCCCCAGGTCTTCATCCGGGAGGGGGCCGACCGGCCCTACCGGGCGATCGTCGAGCTGATGGCCCAGGGCGTGGCCGTCTGCGACGCCGAGGGGAGGGTCCTGCGGTCCAACGACGCGCTGGCCGACCTGCTGGGCCTGCCGGCCGACCGGGTGATCGGCCGGCCGGTGGCCGCGCTGTTCGACCCGGACTCGATCGGCCACCTGGAGGCCCTGGTGGCCTCGGCCCGGTCGGGGTCCGAGCGTCGGGACAGCGTGCTGCTCCGCCTGCTCGGCCCTGACGGCGCGACCCTGCCGGCCGCCGTGGGGGTCGGCACGCTGGAGCTCGACGGGCTGGACGCCTTCCTCGTGACGGTCACCGACCTGTCCCACCAGAAGCGCGACGAGGAGCTACTCGCCTCGGAGCGGCTGGCGCGGTCGATCATCGAGCAGGCCGTCGACGCGATCGTCGTCTGCGACCCCGAGGGCCGGGTGCTCCGGGCCAGCCGGGAGGCCCACCGCCTCTGCGGCGGCAACCCGCTGCTGCGCCCCTTCGTCGAGGCCTTCCCGCTCCGCCAGACCGGATCGGGGCCCGAGGGCTCGGGGGTCTCCCCCGACGCACCCCCCCTGCCCCCCGCCGAGGTGTTCGGCGAGGAGCCGGTCCGGAACCGGGAGGTGGCCCTCGCCTGCGGCGACCGCCGCGACGTGCTGCTGCTCAACAGCGGGCCGATCCGGGACGAGGTCGGCCGTCGGCTGGCCTACGTCGTGACGATGACCGACGTCACGCCCCAGAAGCGGGCCCAGGCCCGGCTGGTGGAGGCCGACCGCCGCAAGGACGAGTTCCTGGCCATGCTCGCCCACGAGCTGCGCAACCCCCTGGCCGCCATCGCCTACGGCGTCGCGCTGCTGCGGGGGGGCGGGGGCGGGGCGCCGGACGACGAGGTCGCGGCGATTTTGGAACGACAGGTCGCCCACATGCGTTGGATGGTCGACGACCTGCTGGACGTGGCCCGGGTCGAGCGGGGCCGGATCGCGCTACGGCCCGATACGGTCGACCTGGGGGAGCTGGCCGACCAGGCGACCCGGGCGGTCCGGCCCTCGGCCGAGGCCAAGGGGCACGCCCTGGCCCTGGATCGGCTCCCCGGGCCGATCTGGGTGAAGGCCGACGCGACCCGGCTGGAGCAGGTGATCGTCAACCTGTTGACCAACGCCGTCAAGTACACCCCGCCCGGGGGCCGGATCCGGCTGGCGATCGGGCCCGACCCGGGGGCCGAGGGGCGGCTGCTCATCTCGGTGCAGGACAACGGCCTGGGCCTGACCCCCGAGATGCGCGAGCGGGTCTTCGACCTCTTCTCCCAGGCCGAGCGGTCGCTGGACCGCAAGGAGGGGGGGCTGGGCATCGGCCTGACCCTGGTCCGCCGGCTCGTCGAGCTGCACGGCGGTAAGGTCGAGGTGGCCAGCGACGGGCCGGGACTGGGCAGCACCTTCCGGGTCCGCCTGCCCGCCGCCGAGCCCCCCGACCCCGCCGAGCGGCCCGAGGAGCCCGAGGACGACCGGGCCGCCATCGGGCCCGCCCGCCACGTGCTGCTGATCGACGACAACCGGGACATGGGCACCGCCCTGGCCCGACTGCTGCGCGCCGAGGGGCACCGCGTCGACCTCGCCCACGACGGGCCGAGCGGCCTGGAGCGGGCCGAGCAGCTGAGGCCGGAGGTGCTGGTGGTGGATCTCGGCCTGCCGGGGATGGACGGCTATGAGCTGGCCCGCCGGCTCCGGCGGGCCCCCTGGATGGCCGACCGCCGGCTGATCTCCCTGTCCGGCTACGGCGGCGTCGAGGACCGGAAGCGGTCGATCACCTCGGGCTTCGACCGCCACGTCACCAAGCCGGTCGACCTCCGCAGGCTCGATCGTTACATCCGGGGGGCCTGCGACGCCTCGGCCGGAGGCGAGGCCGGCGGGGTCGGGGGGCCGGACCCGGCCGAGCCGGGGCGGTCGACCTATCGGATCCTGCTGGTCGAGGACCAGCAGTCGCTCGCCGAGGTCGCCCGCCGGGTGCTGCAACGGATCGGCCACGAGGTGGAACTGGCCGCCGACGTGCCGTCGGCCCTGGAGGCGGCCCGCCGGTTCCTCCCCGACGTGATCCTCTGCGACCTGCACCTCAACGCCCCGATGGACGGCCTGGAGGTGGCCCGGGCCGTCCGGCTCGAGCCCGAGCTGGCCGACGCCCGGCTGATCGCCGTCACCGGCCGGGACGGCCAGGCCGCCCGGGACCGCAGCCTCGCCTCCGGGTTCGACCTGCACCTGACCAAGCCGGTCGACTTCACCGAGGTCGACCGGTACGTCGAGCAGGCCCGGAGGCGATGACCCGACGCGAGAGGGGCCGACCGGACGGGGCCCCCCCGCCGACGCCCGCCGGCCGGTGCCCGGCCTCGATCCTCGGTCCCGCCGAAACTCCTGGCCTCGCCCCGGGGTATACCCCGGGGCCACCTGGCTCCCCCCGACCCGGGGAGGGGCCGGTCCACCCCCCGATCGCCCGGCATCCGGCCGGCCGGCCCACGCGACACCGCCCCCACCCGATCTCCCCAGGAGCGCGACGACGTGAGCGTTCGACTGCTGCGATGGGCCCTGGCGGCCCTGGTCCTCGTCCCGATCGTCCCCGAGGCCTCCGGGGCCGACGCCGCCGCCGAGGCGGAGATCCTCGGCCGGGGCCTCGGCGACCGGGTGCCCGATTTCCGGCTGCCCGACCCCCGGACCGGGGGGACGGTCTCGCTGGACGAGCTCCGGGGGGGGAAGCCCGCCGTGATCGTCTTCACCGGGATCGACTGCCCGATCGGCGACCTGTACATGCCCCGCCTGGTCCGCCTGGCCGATCGCTTCGGGCCCGAGGGGGTGGCCTTCCTGGCGATCAACTCCAACCGGGGCCAGGGCCCGGGCGAGGTCGCTGCGCAGGCCGAGGAGTTCGGCCTCCCCTTCCCGAGCCTCAGGGACGAGGGGAACGCCGTCGCCGACCGATTGCTGGCCGAGCGGACCTGCGAGGCCCTGGTGCTCGACGCCGGGGGCGTGCTCCGCTACCGGGGGGCGATCGACGACCAGTACGGGCTCGGCTTCGCCAAGGACTCCCCCGGGCGGCACTCCCTGGCCGACGCGATCGGGGCCGTCCTGGAGGGCCGGGCCCCCGACCCGTCGGCGACCCCGGTCGTCGGCTGCCCGATCGAGCGCGAGGAGGACCGGGGCCGGGTGGCCGACCTGATGGACCTGGACGTCGCCGCCCGGGTCAACCGCCTGATCGCCGCCGCCGACCGCGTCCGGCCCCCGGCCGTGCAGCTCGAGGAGGCCTGGCGCGAGGTCGCCCCGGACGCCGACGCCCTGATCGACGAGGTCGGCCCGGTCACCTACAGCGAGCACGTCGCCCCGATCGTCCGGGCGAAGTGCGAGTCGTGCCACCGCCCCGGCGAGGTCGGCCCCTTCCCGATGACCAGCTACCCGGAGGTCAGCCGGCGGACGGCCGGGATCCAGGAGGTCGTCGACCTGAGGCGGATGCCCCCCTGGCACGCCGACCCCCGGTTCCCCGAGGGGAGGCACTTCGCCAACGACCGCAGCCTGACGCCCCGGGAGCGGGCGATCCTGCTGGCCTGGATCGAGCAAGGGGCCCCCGAGGGGGATCCGGGCGACCTGCCGGCGCCGATCGACTACCCCGAAGGCTGGACGATCGGCGAGCCGGACCTCGTGGTCGAGATGCCCAGGCCCTACACGATCAAGGCCGAGGGGGCCGAGCCCTACCAGCACTTCCGGATCCCGCTCGACTTCGAGGAGGACGTCTGGGTGCAGGCCGCCGAGGCCCGGCCGACCGACCGCTCGGTCGTCCACCACATCATCGCCTACATCGTCCCCCCCGGCGGCGACCACGAGGGCCGCGACCGGATCCACCTCTGCGGCTATGCCCCGGGCGAGATGCCCTCGGTCTACCCCCCGGGCACGGCCAAGCGGATCCCGGCCGGCTCCGTGATGATCCTGGAGCTGCACTACACGCCGATCGGCAAGCTCCGGATCGACCGGTCGAAGGTCGGCCTCGTGCTGGCGAGGCGGCCGGTGGAGCGCGAGGCGCTGACCATCGGCATCGCCGACTCGGAATTCGAGATCCCCCCCGGCTCCGGCCCCGACGCGAAGGAGCAGGCCGCCGACTTCCCCGTCCGGTCCCGGTTCGTCTTCCCGAGGGACGCCGAGCTGATCGCCCTCATGCCGCACATGCACCTGCGGGGCAAGTCCTTCCGCTACGAGGCGGCCTACGCCGACGGCACCGGCGAGATCCTGCTCGACGTGCCCGCCTACGACTTCAACTGGCAGAGCTACTACACCCTCGCCGAGCCCATCCCCTTCCGCGCCGGGGATCGGATCGACTGCCTGGCCCACTTCGACAACTCCCCGGACAACCCGGTCAATCCCGATCCCTCGAAGCCGGTCCGCTGGGGATCCCAGACCTGGGAGGAGATGATGATCGGCTTCGTCGACGTCTCCTATCCGCTCCCCCCCGAGCAGCGGCCGAAGCTGGGAGTGATGGAGGCGATCGGCGGGCAGGAGTGACCCGACGGACGGCCCGTCGGGTCCGGGTCGGGCCGAACGGGCCCGACGTGATGCAATTGCAATGCGCCCGGACGCAGCCCCCCGGGGGATCGGGGGCTCGGCCGGCCGCTCGCGTCACCCCTCGGGATGCGTTGCCCCAGGGTCGGGGCCCGTCGTACGATACAACCCAGGGGCATCAAGACCACCGAGCGGAGGCGAGATCCCATGACCACGGCGACTGCCGCCCGGCTTGCCTCGCTCTTCGAGCGGGACGAGACCGCCTGGCTCGAGGCCATGTCCAAGCTGATCCGGCAGGGCCGTCTCGACGAGGTCGATTCCTCGAATCTGGCGGAGTACCTCTCGGACATGGCCCGTCGCGATCGTCGGGAAGTGACCAGTCGCCTCTCGCTGCTCATTGCCCACCACTTGAAGTGGATCCACCAACCGGATCGGCGGTCGGGGAGCTGGCGGGCGACGGTCGAGGTGCAGCGTCAGGAGCTTTCGGATCTCCTTGAGAGTGGCGTCCTCCGGGGCCATGCGACCGAGGTCCTGCCTCGGGCGTATGCCAACGGGGTCCGGCAGGCGGCCGCGGAGATGGGCTTGCCGGCCTCGACCTTCCCGGAAAACTGCCCGTTCTCGCTGGACGAGATGCTGTCGGGGCCCCTGGACGACGATCCTGCGTGAGCCGCTCGCACCTCGGCCCCTGCCCCCGTCCCGGCCCCCGGGAGGACTCCTGATGCTCGATCGACCTCGGTCCGTCTCCCTGATCGTCCTGGCCCTGCTCGGCCCGATCGCCGGGGCCCCGGCTCAGGTCGAACCCACCGGGGAGTCGGGAGCCGTGCCCGCCGCGTTCGGGCCGTACTCGGACCTGATCGGCCGATGGAAGGGCCAGGCGGTGCCGGCCGACGACCCGCTGAGGGGCTGGCGGGAGTCCCACGAATGGGCCTGGGCCTTCGAGGGCGGAAAGCCGGTCGGCATGGCCCTGGCGATCGAGGGGGGCAAGGTCCTCAAGGCCGGGCGATTGACCTTCGATCCCGAGTCCTCCTCCTATCGGCTGGAGGGGATCGGGCCGGGCGGGGAGTCGGTCGCCTTCGTCGGCACCCGGGACTCGAAGACCAACGCGATGACGCTGGGGCGGTCCGGCCCCGAGGGGGAGGACCGGCTGACGATCCGGCCCAACTCCAACGGCATCCGCTCCGACTTCTGGTTCGACCGCAAGGCGCCGGGCTCCCCGCAGTATGCGAGGCTGGTCCGGGCCAACCTCGGCAAGGAGGGGGTCACCTTCGCCGCCGGGGGGGCGGTGACGGGGGGCTCGCGGTGCATCGTGACCGGCGGGGCGGCGACGATCGCCGTCTCGGCCGGCGGCTCGACCTTCCCCGTCTGCTGCTCCGGGTGCCGGGACGAGGTGCTCGCCGACCCGGGGAAGTACGCCCAGCAGCTCAAGGAGCGGATGGCCTCGGCCCCCTCAGACGGGTCGAACGCCATCGGGACCGGCCGGGGCGACGGCTCCTTCGGCCCGACCCCCGGCCGATCGTCCGAGGTCGCCAAGGGGGATGCCCCGAAGCCCGGAGACCTCGGCGATCGGCCCGACCCGGGGGTCGGGCCGGACGAGGACCCGGAGCCCGATCCCGAGCCCTCCCCGACCCCCTCGGCGGACGCCGAGGCCCGCCGCAAGGCCGCCTCGCTGTTGAGGCTCGGCCAGACGCTGGAGAAACAGGGGAAGGCCGACGGCGCCCTGGGCTTCTATCGCCGGGTCGTCTCCGAGGCCCCCGGCACCCCCGAGGCGAAGACGGCGGGGGCCCGGATCGAGGCCTTGACGGAGGAGGATTGAGCCGGGAAGGGATGGGGGCCGGATCGGCGCGAATGCCTCCCCGGTCCCCCGTCACCCGCGAGGATGGATCACTTCCGACGCCCCTTCCCCCCCTTCTTCTCCTTGGCGGGCTCGGGTTCGGGCTCAGGCTCCGGCTCGGCCTTGGCCTTGGCGGACTGGGCCCGGGCCTCGGCGCGCTTGGCTTCGGCCTCGGCCTCGGCCTTGGCGGCCTCGGCCTCGGCGCGCTTGGCCTCGGCCTCGGCCTTGGCCCGGGCGGCGAGCTGTTCGAGGACGTGCTCGGCGGGGGTGATCCGGATGTCCAGGCCGATCCGGGTGGTGCGGACCTTCCAGTCCCCCCGGTTCCAGCCGTCGATGATGCCCGAGGCCTCCAGGCGGTCGAACATCTGCTCGACGTAGGCGGGCACGCGGTCCTCGTACTCGGCGACGAGGTCGAGCTTGCGGCCGAAGAGGTTGAGCATGCCTCGGATGGTGGCCGGGCCGTTCTCCCGGAGCCGGCGCTGGCCCTCGGGGCTGGCGGGGTCGGGGCCGTCGAAGGTCAGCTGCATCGAGCGGATCAGCTTGCCGAACTGGCTGAACCAGGACTGGCCGAAGCCGAAGTATTCCTTGTGGACGATCCGGATCTCGTCGTCGAAGACGACGGCGGCCTGGTAGACGGCCTCCAGGTAGTTCTCGCCGTAGTCGGTCTGGAAGGCGATGTTCACCCCCTTGGCCAGGTGCTGCAGGGCCGCCGGAAGGCCGACCTGCAGGGGGTCGACGTTCATGCCCACGTCGCGGAGGCCGCCGGCCTTGCGGGCGGTGATCGTGCCGCCGCCGGAGTCGGCCGAGGCGGCGATGGCGACGTTGACCTCGTCGTTCTCCCTCGGGGCGTTGACGGGTGGGGTGGGGGCCATGTCGGCCCTCGATCGCCGGCCCGACGGGTCCGCCGGGGGCTCGGGGGTCGGGGGCGTCGGTTCGCTGGATCGGGTGCGGGCCATCGGTCCGGCTCCGGTCGATACGGTCGGGTTCGGGGGTCGTCCTAGGCTATGGCACGCGTGCCGGTCATTCCAGGGGCGTGCCGGGCGTCACGACTCCGGCGCGGGGCGTAAGGTTCATGGGGGGCCATCGAGAGGATGCGGCCCCTCGCCCCCAGGGACGAGCTCCCCGAGGCCGAGATGCCAACAACGGGACCGGGATCGGGAGACGAGCGGTCGGGGCGCCTGCTGGCCCTCGGCGACGTGCACGGCTGCCTCGCCGCGCTCGACGCGGTGGTGGAGGCGGCGGGCGTGGGGCCGGGGGACACGCTGGTGACGCTGGGGGACTACGTCGACCGGGGCCCGGACAGCCGGGGGGTGGTCGACCGCCTGATCGACCTGGGGTCGCGCTGCCGGCTCGTCCCGCTGCGGGGCAACCACGACCTGATGTTCTCCCAGGCCCTGGAGCTGTTCGACGAGGCCCCCGGGGTGTTCGCCGAGCCGTGGTCGGTGCCGGGGCTGTCCACCTGGCTCGGCTGCGGGGGCCTGCAGACGATCGACTCCTACGGCGGGCTCGACGCGGTGCCCCCCGAGCACGTCGAGTTCCTCGACCGGCTCTCCGACTGGTACGAGACCGACCGCCTCATCTTCGCCCACGCCTGCTACGAACCCGGTTTGCCGATGGCCTCCCAGCCGCTGGACCTGCTGCACTGGACCTCGCTGCGGGACTACGAGCCCGGCCCCCACCGATCGGGCAAGCCGGTCATCCTCGGCCACACCGCCCAGCGCGACGGCGAGGTCCTCGACCTGGGGCACTTGCTCTGCATCGACACCTGCTGCTACGGCGGCGGCTGGCTCACCCTGCTCGACCTGCACACCGGCCGCACCTGGCAGGCCGACCTGCGGGGGACGCTCCGCGACCACCCGCCCGGCTGATCGCGGCCCCCCTCCCTCCCCGGCGGCGGCCGCTCGGATTTGCTCGCCGCCGCGCCCGTGCATCCGGCGCCCCGGCAGGTGACGCCCGATCAGCCCCGCGGGCAGTTCGCTCCATGCCAGCGCGATCCCGACGCACGTCGTCGGGGACGCGAATCCTTGCGGAGTCCTCCCGGTCGGCCCCGCCTCCGGGGGCCGCTCTCCTCTTCGGCTGGAGATGGTCGCACGAACAGTTGCGGGCATCCAGTCCGATCCGACGGGAATCGGGCCGGCCCGGCCCGGGCCGGTCCGCCCCGGCTCAGCGGCCGGCCTCCTCGATGACCTCCTCGGAGACGTAGATCGGGGCGTCCACGGTCACGGCCACGGCGATGGCGTCGCTGGGGCGGCTGTCGACCTCGATCAGCTCGCCGTCGTGGCGGATCCGGAGCTGGGCGAAATAGGTGTGGTCGCGGAGGTCGTTGATGTAGATGTCCTGGATCTCGCCGCCGAGCTGCTCGACGGCCCGGGCCAGCAGGTCGTGCGTCAGGGGGCGGGGCGGGACGATCCCCCGGACCCGGCGGTCGATGCTGGTGGCCTCGAAGATGCCGATGACGATCGGGAAGGTGCGCTCGCCGCCCACCTCCTTGAGGTAGATGATCTGCTGCTCGCCCGTCTCGCTGATGATGATGCGCGACAGCGCCATCTGAATGGCCACGGCAATCGCCCCGTCCGGCCGGCGCGGGTGGGCCGGGATGGACATGGTCCCCGGCCGCCGCGAGTCACAATCCGTTCTCGATTCGATGATACGGGTGCCCCCCCGGCCGGTCAACGAGCCCGGCGCGGGGGGATCGCCGACGCATCAGCCGCCCAGCTCGGCCAGCCGGGAGGCGACCGCCGCGTGCTGCGCCTCCAGCTCGGCGAGGCGGTCGCGCTGCTGCCGGACGACCTCGGCCGGGGCCCGCTCGACGAACGAGGCGTTGCCCAGCTTCGCCCTCACGCCGCCGAGCTGCTTCTCCAGGTCGAGCTTCGACTTGGCCAGCTTCTCGACCTCCACCTTCGGGTCGATCAGCCCCTCCATCGGCAGGACGATCTCGGCGTCGGGCAGCACGGCGACGGCGGCGTTGCCCGGCTTCTCGAAGGCCTCGACGATCCGCAGCGACTCGGCGCCGGTGAGGGCCATGATGTCGGTGGTGAAGGGGCCGAGGATCATCGCGGTCCGGCCCGAGGCGACGATCGTCGGCGCGATCTTGGCCGAGGCGGGCACGTTGCGGTCGGCCCGGAGGTTGCGCAGGGCCGTGACCTTCTCCCGGAGCTGGGCGACCCACTCGTCGGACTGGGGCCAACCCCAGGAGTCGGGGAAGGTCGGCCAGGGGGCGACGCAGACGCTCTCGGCGGCGGGCTCGGCGGCCAGGGCGACCGGGTCCTTGCGCCTCGGGGCGACCTGGTTGAGGGCCTGCCAGACCTGCTCGGTGACGAACGGGATGATCGGGTGGAGCAGGCGGCAGAGGGTGTCCAGCGCGGTGACCAGGACGTGCTGGGTCGTCTGCCGGGTGACGGCGTCCTCCGAGCGGAGGGGGCGCTTGGCCAGCTCGACGTACCAGTCGCAGAAGTCGTTCCAGGTGAAGTCCCGGAGGATCCGGGAGGCCTCGGCGAACTGGAAGGACTCGAAGGCCCGGGTCACCTCCCGGGTGGTCCGGGCCAGGCCGCCGAGGATCCAGAGGTCCACCGGGCCGGTGCCCTGCAACTCCCCCGGGAGGAACTCGGGGTCATATCCCTCCAGGTTGATCATCGCGAACCGGGAGGCGTTCCAGAACTTGTTCGGGAAGGTGCGGCCCTCCTCGAACTTCTTGGAGGTGTTGACCGTGCGGCCGTCGGGCAGCATCGTCGGCTCGACCGGCATCCGCAGGTCCTGCGTCTCGGTGGCCGAGGAGGCGAGGGTGAACCGGAGGGCGTCGGCCCCGTACAGCTCGATGATGTCGACCGGGTCGACGCCGTTGCCGGCCGACTTGGACATCCGCTTGCCGTCGCCGTCCTGGATGACCGGGTGGATATAGACGTCCTTGAACGGCACGTCGCCCATGTTGAACTGGCCGAAGATGACCATCCGGGCGACCCAGAGGGTGATGATGTCCCGGGCCGTCGACAGGACGTTCGTCGGGTAGTACTTCGCCAGCTCGGGCGTCTGCTCGGGCCAGCCGAGCGTCGAGTGCGGCCAGAGGGCGGAGCTGAACCAGGTGTCGAGGACGTCGGGGTCCTGCTCCAGGTCCTGGAAGGCGAAGCCGGGCAACTGCTTCGGGTCCAGGTCGTTCAGCGCGCAGATGAGCCAGCCGCCGGACTCGGACTCGCGCCAGGTCACGTCGTCCCGGCCGGCGAAGGCACGCTTCAGGTCCACCTCGGAACAGGTGGCGGTGCCCCCGACGTGCCAGATGGGGATCCGGTGGCCCCACCACAGTTGCCGGCTGATGCACCAGTCTCGCTTCTCGCCGAGCCAGTCGAGGTAGCTCTTGGCATAGCGCTCGGGGTGGATCTTCAGCCGGCCGGAGGTCACGGCGTCCATCGCCTGCTGGGCGAAGCCGGGTGAGCCGTCCTCGCCGTCCCCCATCCGGACGAACCACTGGTCGGAGAGGTACGGCTCGATCGGGGTCTTGGAGCGGTCGGAGTAGCCGACGCGGTTGGTGTAGGGCTCGACCTTGACGAGGAGCCCCTGCGCCTCCAGGTCGGCGACGACGCGCTTGCGGACCTCCCGGCGGTCGAGGCCGGCGTAGGCGTTGGCGTTCTCGTTGTAGGTGCCGTCGGGGTTCAGCAGGTTGACCATCGGCAGGCCGTGCCGCAGGCCGGTCTGGTAGTCGTTCGGGTCGTGCGCGGGGGTGACCTTCACGCAGCCGGTGCCGAACTTGGGGTCGACCAGGATCGGGTCGGCGATGATCGGGATCTGCATCCCGGTCAGGGGCAGGTCGACCGTCCGGCCGATCAGGTGCTTGTAGCGATCGTCTCCCGGGTGGACGGCGACGGCGGTGTCGCCGAGCATCGTCTCGGGCCGGGTGGTGGAGACCTGGAGGGATTCGGAGTCGGACCCGGTGACGGGGTACCGGATCGTCCAGAGGTGGCCCTCGGTGTCCTTGTACTCGATCTCGTCGTCGGCCACCGCCGTCCGGAGCTGGGTGTCCCAGTTCACCAGCCGCTTGCCCCGGAAGATCTTCCCCGCCTTGAAGAGGTTGAAGAAGGTGACGCGGACGGCCCGGGCGCACATGTCGTCGAGGGTGAACCGGGTCCGGTCCCAGTCGCAGGAGCAGCCCATCAGGCGGAGCTGGCCGAGGATCCGGGCCTCGTACTCGTGCTTCCAGGCCCAGATGCGGTTGACCAGCGCCTCCCGGCCGATGTCGTGCCGGGTCTTCTTCTCCTCGGTGAAGAGCCGCTTCTCGACGACCGCCTGGGTGGCGATGCCGGCGTGGTCGGTGCCGGGCATCCAGAGGGCGTCGTACCCCTGCATCCGACGCCATCGGATGAGGACGTCCTGGAGCGTGTTGTTCAGGGCGTGCCCCAGGTGCAGGGCCCCGGTGACGTTCGGCGGCGGGATGACGATGGCGTAGGGCTTCGCCGATCGGCCCGGGTCGGCGTGGAAGTAGCCGCGATCGACCCAGAAGGGATACCAGCGGGCCTGGGCGTCCTGGGGGTCGTACTGCTTGGGGAGCTGCTCGGCGATGCTCATGGGCGGGCGGTCTTCCGCGTGCTGGGTTCGCTCAGGAGGAGGCCCCGGGGGGCGTCGGCCGGGGCCCGGCGCCGGTCGGTGCGCCGGGGAGTGGTCCGGGGGGTCGGTCGCAAGTCCTGAATTTAATTGGGGTTGTCGTGCGGTGCGCCGGCGGAAATGGGTTCGCTCCGTCAACCGCCACCGGACCTCATCTCGCGGCATTGGGTTCGTTTCGCGGGCCGTCGACTCAGGGAATTGGGTTCGTTTCGCGCGGCGATCTTGGCGCGACTGGGTTCGTTTCGCGCGGCGACCTCGGCGAGATTGGGTTCGTTTCGCGCGAGGAGATTGGGTTCGTTTCGCGGGGCGGAGTCCTCATCTTCCCGGACCGTCCGGGGCGGCTCGGGGTTCGAACCGCACGGGGGAGGCCCCCGGGTCCGGCCCGAATCGGGGGCGCAAGGGGGGCAGCTCCCGAGGGGACGGGATTGACCATAATATCGAAGATCGGGGCGGTTCCAGTCACTTTTTCCGGGAGGGGAGGCGGCGATTCGCCGGGGGGAGACGCCGGAGGTCGATTCCGCTTGCCCCGGCCGGTCGACCGGGCTACGCTCAACCGAAGTTGAACAATCGGCCCCCGGGCCGCCGCCGAGGGCGGCCGGGGGTCGACCGGGGGAGGTCGCCATGCAATTCGGGCATCGTCACCCGTTCGGGGTCGTCCGCCGGGAGTTCCTCCAGGTCGGGTTCTCGGGGTTCGTCGGCCTGGGGTTGCCCGGCCTGCTGGCGGCGCGGTCGAGGGCGGGCGAGGCGGGGCCGGGGGCCGGGGGCCCGGGCCCGAGGCGGGCGAAGGGGGTGATCCTCGTCTTCCAGACCGGGGGGCCGAGCCACCACGAGACGTTCGACCCCAAGCCCGAGGCGCCCGCGGAGATCCGGGGCGAGTACGGGACGATCGGGACGAGCGTGCCGGGGGTCCGGTTCGCCGAGCACATCCCGATGCTCGCCGGGCGGGCGGACCGGCTCGCCGTCGTCCGGACGATGTCCCATAAGCACAACAACCACCTGAACGCGACGCACTGGGTGATGACCGGGCAGGAGCAGCCGGGGGCCTTCTTCGACAAGGTCGCCTCCCGGACCGATTACCCCTGCTACGCCTCGGCGATGTCGTACCTGAGGCCCCGCGAGGACGGCCTGCCGGGCGGCGTGATGCTGCCGACCTACCTGATGGAAGGCCCGCTCACCTGGCCGGGCCAGCACGCCGGGTTCCTCGGGCCGAAGTTCGACCCCTGGCAGCTCACCCAGGATCCCAACCGCGAGGACTTCGAGGTCGAGAACCTGGCCCTGCCCGAGGGGTTCAGCGTCGAGCGGCTGGGGGGCCGCCGGGCCCTGGCCGAGGCGATCGCCTCGCAAGGGGAGGCCTGGCAGGCGAGGGCGCAGTCGGAGTCGTTCTCGAAGCAGCGGCAGCAGGCGTACTCGATGCTCTCCAGCGGCGAGGTCGGCCGGGCCTTCGACCTGGACGAGGAGCCGGAGCACCTCCGGGACCGCTACGGCCGCCACATGTTCGGCCAGTCGCTGCTGCTCTCCCGGCGGCTGATCGAGGCGGGGATCCCGATCGTCCAGGTGAACCTGGGGCGCGTGCAGACCTGGGACTCGCACGCCGACATCTTCCGACGCCTGCGGGAGGACCTGCTGCCGCCGACCGACCGGGGCGTCTCGGCCCTGATCGACGACCTGGAGGCCCGGGGCCTGCTCGACGAGACGCTCGTGGTCCTGGCCGGGGAGTTCGGCCGGACGCCGAAGCTGTCGACCCTGCCCGGGCAGACGATCGTGGGGCGCGACCACTGGCCCCAGGTCTTCTCGGCCGCCTTCGCCGGCGCGGGGGTCCGGGGAGGCCAGGTCATCGGCCGGTCGGACAAATCGGGCGCCTACCCGGCCACCCGGGCGTTCTCCCCGGCGGATCTGGCGGCGACGATCTACCGGGCGCTCGGCATCGACGGCCAGGCCGAGGTCGTCGACATGCTCGGCCGGCCGATCCGGCTGGTGACCGGCTCGCCGATCGAGGAGCTGTACACCGGGGAGGCAGTCTGACCGGACGACCGGATCCCCGACCCTCGCCCCCGTCTGCGGGGGAGCGGGCGGCCGGAGGCCGGGTGAGGTGGGCTCAGGCCGTGTTCCCCGGCAGGAGGCCCCGTCGATGGGGCAGGCCCGGGGCCCCTCGGAGGAGCTGCGATGGTCCGGATCCGACCGTACCGCCCGGAAGACGCCCCGGCGTTGCTGGACCTGTTCCGAGACACGATCCGTCGGGTCAACGCCAGGGATTACGGCCCCGAACAGATCCGGGCCTGGGCCTCGGACGAGATCGACCCGGGGGCCTGGGCCTCCCGGTTCTCGGGCCGGTTCGTGGCGGTCGCCGAGGTCGAGGGGAGGCTCGCCGGCTTCGCCGAGCTGGAGCCCGACGGCCACATCGACCGGTTCTACGTCTCGGCGGATCACCAGGGGATGGGGGTCGGCTCCGGGCTGATGGAGGTGGTCGAGGAGGAGGCCCGCCGCCTCGGGATCGCCGAGTTGTCCGCCGAGGCGAGCCTCACGGCCCGGCCCTTCTTCGAGCGGAGAGGCTTCGAGGTGCGGTCGCCCCAGGAGGTGGTCCTCCGGGGCGTCTCGTTCCGGAACTTCCGGATGTCGAAGCGGCCGGAGGGGTGAGATTCCCGAGGCTCGTGCGGCTCCCGTACGTCCTTGAAGGGCGGCCGGCGTGGCTCGGCTCATTGGGGGGGCTCTCGGGAGGGGCGCGCCGCTCGGGTCCGTCCCCGGGGCCGGGGATGCGGGGGTCGCGCCGGGAGCCGAGGTCGATCGCTGGTCGGCCCGGGTGGGTTCGAGGCCCCGCCCGACCGGCGATCTCGACCCGGCGGCGGCGTCCCCTCGGCCCCGATCCCCCGCTTCGCGACGGGCCGGTGTTCTCGCCTGCCGGGGCACGGGGCCGCCGGGGTTGATGCCGGATTCCCGGTCGGGGCCGAGGGGAAGGCGGGCCTCCTCGCCCTCGTCGACGATGGAATGATCGATCGATTTTGATCGGAGTCGTGCGGCCCGATCCACGTGGGATCGGCCCCGGAATCGGGGCGTCGTCGGGGTCGGGCCGGGCCCGGGGTCATCCGGCCGATCGCGTGTCGCGACGAGCGAGGATTTGACGATGTTTGATTGGGTGCCGGGGCCCGGGGCCGCCGGCCGGTCGCCTCAATCAGGGGGATCCGCCCATGCCGCTGCCGCTGAGGAAGGGGGAGTTCCAGCAGGATTTCGATGTGATCATCCTCCAGATGTTGTTGAACATCGAGGGGAGTCCGGCCCGGAGGCTGAAACCTGACGGGCATTTCGGGGACGGGACCCTCGAGGCCGTCATCAAGTTCCAGAAGGCCCTCAGCCCGCCGGTGCCCCTAGAGACCCTCGGCATCGTGGACGAGCGGACGTGGCGGGAATTGCAGGCGAAGGTCGGCAGCCCGAGGATCGCCCTCACCTTCGACGACGGCCCCCACGCGAGCCTGACGGCGCCCCTGCTCGACGGGCTGGACTGGTGGGGGGCCAAGGCCACGTTCTTCGTCGTCGGCGAGATGGCGGGGCGCCATCCCCAGATCCTCAAGCGGGTCGCCGACTCGGGCCACGAGGTCGGCAACCATTCCTGGGACCACACGGGCTACTGCAGGCCGTCCTTCGCGGACATCGACGCGGTGATCGAGGACGTCAGGCGGGCCCACGAGGCGATCGTCGCGGTGGTGGGCCAGGCCAAGGCGCCCCGGGTGATGCGGCCGCCCTACGGGTGGGTCGACACCTTCCGGGAGGATCGGATCCAGCACATCGCGGGACTGGACTACGCCGTCGTCGGCTGGGACGTCGACCCGAGGGACTGGGAGAGCCCGGCGAAGGCGATCTACGATTACGTCCTGTTGAACACGAAGCCGGGTGTTAATATCCTGCTGCATGACATCCAGAAGAATACCATGGTCGCCATGCTCGGGAACTTCGGCGGGGCGAGCCTGCCCGGCGTGGCGTCGGTCGGGGCCCTCAGGGTCCTCTGCACCGTCTACGAGCTCGTCACCGTCTCCCAGTTGGCCGGGGTCGGCAAGACCTACTCCAAGGGTGGGCTGACGAGCCGGGCCTGCCCGGCCCTGGCGCCATCCTCCCCCTCGAACTGAGGCCCGATCCGCCGAGGCATCGGCCTCGGGACCGAGTCGCCCCGTCCGTCGAGTCATCGGGGAGGCCGATGCAGGGACGGGGGCGGGGATCATCCGCCGTCGGGGTCCATCAGGTCGTGCTTCTTGAGCTTGCTGACGAGGGTGCTGCGGGGCAGGCCGAGCAGGCGGGCGGCCTCGCTCTTGTTGCCCCGGGCCTCGGCGAGGGCGTCCCGGAGCTGGTGGCGTTCGAAGGCGTCGAGCTCGGGGTCGGCCGGGTCGGGGCCCGGGGCGTCCCAGCCGGCGGGGGAGGCGAGGCGCCGGGGACGCCCCCGGCGGCCCCCGGGGGCGGCGGCGGCCGCCCGACGCCGGAGCCGGTAGGCCGAGGAGGGGCCGAACAGGTCGGGGGGCAGGTCGTCCCGGGTGATCGACGGGCCCTCGGCCAGGACGACGGCACGCTCGATCACGTTCTCCAGTTCGCGGACGTTGCCGGGCCAGTCGTAGGCGGTCAGGGCCTCGATGGCGTCGTCCTCGAGCAGGGTGATCGGCTTGCCGGAGCGCTCGGCGAAGCGCCGGAGGAAGGTGACGGCCAGCTCGAAGACGTCGTCGCGGCGGACCCGGAGCGGGGGGGAGACGATGCTGATGACGTTGAGGCGGTAGTAGAGGTCCTCCCGGAACCGGCCGGATCGGATCATCGCCGGCAGGTCCCGGTGGGTGGCGGCGACGATCCGGACGTCGACGGTGATCGGCTGCGAGCTGCCCACGCGCTCGAAGGTCTTGGTCTGCAGGACGCGGAGCAGCTTGGTCTGCACGTCGAGGCCCACGTCGCCGATCTCGTCGAGCAGGAGGGTGCCGCCGTGGGCCTGCTGGAAGCGGCCGACCCGGTCGCGGTCGGCGCCGGTGAAGGCCCCCTTGACGTGCCCGAACAGCTCGGATTCGAGCAGCCCCGGGGCCAGTGAGGCGCAGTGGACCTTGATGAAGGGCCCGCCGGACCGGGGGCTGGCGGCGTGGATCGCCTCGGCGATCAGCTCCTTGCCCGTGCCGCTCTCCCCCAGGATCAGCACGGCCGACGGGCTGGCGGCGGCCTTGCGGACGGTCTCCAGGACGCGACGGATGGCGGGGCTCGTCCCCCGGATCCGCTCCAGGGCCTCGGGGTCCGGCTCCGGGGCCGGTGGGCCGACCGGGGCGGGCGGGCGGTCGACACCGGAGGCGGCGCCGTGACCCCCCATGAGCTGGTCCTGGAGGATGAGGATCCGCCGCTGCTGCTCGGCGATCTTCTCGACCTTGTCGCGCAGCTCCCGGTTCAGCTCCTCCAGTGTCCGGTGGATCGAGGCCGAGTGCAGGGCCAGCACGGCGACCGAGGCCAGGGCGGCGAGGAAGACCAGCTCCTCGTCGTCGTAGGGCATGCCGTTGCGCTTCGGCCCGAGGATGAGGACGCCGGCCAGCTCGCCGTCGGAGGAGAGGGCCGCGGCGACCTCGCCGCCGAGGGCGATCAGGGCGTCGGCGATCGGGTCGACGGGGGCCCGGCCCATCGTGCCGGGCAGCCGGAGGGTGGGCCGGGACCGCAGGCGACGGACGATCGGGCCGTCGTCGGGCAGGGTCGCCTGCTCCGGCTCGGGCCCGAGGCTGGCGACGGCCGTCAGCGGCCGGCCGGGGGCCTCGCGGAGGTAGATCGCCCCCCAGTCCAGGCCGAGGACCTCGGCGGCCGCCTCCAGCAGCCGGCGGCCCAGGGTCCGGCGGTCGACCAGGCGGTCGACCGCCTGGCTCATCTTCCGCATCGCCTGGTCGAACTTGGACTTCTCGCGGAAGAAGCGGCGGTCGATCGCCTGCTCGAACCGCCGCCGGACGGCCCCCGAGAGGACGAGGATCACCAGGGCGGTGATCATCACCACCGTCGCCTCCCGGCTGGTCTGGTCGTCCTGCAGCGAGTACCCCACCGCCACGGCCCCCACCACCAGGACGAGCGAGTAGAGCAGGCTCAGGCCGAGGCTGACCAGCAGGTAGCGGACGCTCCGGTGGAAGATCTCCTCCGCCTGCATCAGCTTATACCGGGTGATGCTCACCGCGTAGGCGGACGTATAGAGCAGGCTCACGACGTACATGGGCCAGGCGGCGCTGTCGAGCCCGAGGACGGCGGTGTCCTCCCAGGTCATCAGCATCAGGTAGCCGATCAGGACGGTCGAGACGAGCGAGGCCAGCAGGATCCAGCGCACCTGGTTGCGCTCGGCCCGGTTGCGGGCCCGGCGGTCGCTGTAGATCAGGCAGGCGATGCAGAGGGCGAAGATCGCCACCGAGTAGGCGACGTAGCCCAGGGCCACCCACTTGATGATCCCCTGCGCCATCAGCCGACGGCCCACCACCGCCGCGCCCGGGGGGCCGGAGACGCCGCCGGCCTCCCCCGAGAACGAGAGCCAGACCATCGCCGCCCAGAGTATCGCCACGCAGGCGACCGGCACGCCGTAGAGCCAGGCCAGCACCCGACGGCGGTGCAGCAGCATCAGCGGGCTGGGGCGGGGGAAGACGAGGTAGAAGTGCAGGCTGACGATCGGCACCGCCATCGCCATCGGCACGAAGCCGAAGATGAGCGGGCGGTTGATGACGATCTCCGACCAGTGGTAGCCGCCCATGTAGGCGCCGACGGTCACCACGCAGAGCCAGAAGAAGACCCGGGCCGCCCGGTCGTTGGGCCTCCGCCACGAGACGATCCCCCCGATACCGAAGAGCACCAGCTCCAGCGCCAGCCAGACGAACGACCAGACGTAGGTGGCGATCGGCCGGGACCGCACCTTGGCGACGGCCCGGACCGGCTCCCCATCGATCGGCCCCCCGGCCGGGATCCAGTCGACCCGGACCTCCCGGCCCCGGGCCGACTCCCCGATCCGACGCTGGGCCCGGATGACGGCCGTGTAGTCCCCCTGCTCGATGTCGAAGCTCCAGGAGCCGTCGGCCGAGGCGATCCGGGTCAACTGGTCGCCGATGCCGGGGGCCAGGTGGGCCCCCGGCCCCCGCTCGGCGTCGTACCAGTCATACTCCTCCTGCCCGATCTGTTCCTTCTGCGCCGTGCCGAAGACGCATCGGATGCCGACGTCCCCGGAGGTCGCCACGACCCAGAGCACCGCCGCGGAGTAAACCAGCACGCCGAGCGTCGCCACGATCACCGCGGACCGGTGCGAGAGGTCCGGCAACGGAGGTCGGCGTCCGGGCCGGTCGGGCCCCGACTCGTCGGTCATGGCGGTCGCCTCGGGGTGCGAGATGGCTCGGCGGACGTGGCCTTCGGTGCAAACCCAGGATTCACGATAGCGATTCGGCGCCGAAAATCAACGCACCAGGTCGGTTCGCCATCCCGATCGCGTCGGTTAGGTCCGAAATCCATTTCACGTCACACGTTTGATAATTTGGGTAATTTGATGACGGTATAGATTATGGTTAATTTGGAGGTTGTAGGTGACTGTCCCTGTGGTCGTCCGTAAGAGGTTTGTGTTGCTAGATTTGGGGTGACGGTGTTCGCTGCATTCCTTGGGATTGGGCGATGAGCCCGCGCTGTCGGCTTTTCGGCGCCGACATTCGCTAGCGAAAAATCGAGCGATGTCGCGCGGAGGATGGCGGTGTCGATAATCTCGCCACCTCGCGAGCGGCGAGGGCATCGAAGCTGCGAATAGGGAGGCGGTCCTGGGTCGCCGCTCGGGCTCGTCACCGAGACGACGCGTCCGATCGAGTCGATGACCTGGGGCGCTTCAACGGACGAGGGATCGGTTCGAGACGCGGCAGCTCCCGGGACCGGGCAACTCGGCTCTTCGAGGATGGTGGTTCGATGCGACGATCGGCGAAGTGGCGGACGGCGTCGAGGTGGGAGACTGAGTGGAGCCCGATCACGTGCCGACAGGTTGAGGGATCGGGGGGCTCGCATGAGGTCGTCCGGCTGGGCCGGGGCGAGCCGGTCGTGCTGGTGCCGGGCCTGGCCGGGGGGTGGAAGCTCCTGATGCCGCTGGCCCGGAGGCTGGCCCGGAGGCACGAGGTCCACCTGGTCGGCCTCTCGGGGGACGGGGCGATCCTGCCGAGGTGCTCGGGGGTGGGGGTGGCCGACGAGGCCAAGTCGCTCTTGCAGGCGATCGACCGGCTGGGCCTGGAGCGGCCGGGGCTGGTGGGGGTCTCCTATGGCGGGGCGGTGGCCCTGGAGCTGGCGGTCGAGGCGCCGGGGAGGTTCGGGAGCCTGGTGCTCTCGGGGGCCGAGGCGCAGTTCGGCCGACGCTGGGCGGCCACGATGGCCCGGAGGGTCCTGGAGCGGTTCCCGATCCCCGACGACAACCCGTTCATCAACCAGTTCTTCAACCTGCTCCACGGCGGCAAGCCCGAGCCGGGCCCCCTGCCCGACTTCGTCGTCCGGCGGATCTGGGAGACCGACCAGGGGGTGATCGCCGACCGCCTCCGGGCCCTGGAGTCGTTCGACGCGTCCGACCGGCTCTGGCGGGTCGAGGCGCCGACGCTGGTCCTGGCGGGCTCGAAGGACGTCGTCGTGCCGCCGGACCGGCAGGAGGCCCTGGCGAGGTCGCTCTCGCACTCCCGGTTCGCGACGATCGAGGGGGCCGGGCACCTCGGGTTCCTGAGCCACCGGGCGGAGGTCTCCCGGCGGATCGCCCGGCACGTGGGGGTGGTGCGACGGGCGGTCTCGTGACCGGGGCGACGGGCCGGGGACCGGCGTCGGACGACTCGGGGCCGACCGGGGTCGGGCCGCTGTCCCCCCGGCTCGACCTGGCGATCCGATGGGCGGCAGCCTGGCACGACGGGCAACACCGGAAGTCGAGCGGGGTCCCGTACATCCAGCACCCGATCGCGGTGGCCTGGATGCTCGACCGGCTCGGGTTCGACGAGGACGTGGTGATCGCCGGCCTGCTGCACGACGTGGTCGAGGATACCGAGGCGACGCTGGACGACGTCCGGGGGCGATTCGGGGCCCGGGTCGCGGACCTGGTCGGGCACTGCTCGGAGGAGAAGCTCGACGCCGAAGGGCGCAAGCGCCCCTGGGCCGACCGGAAGCGGGAGCACCTCGAATTGCTCCGCTCGGCCCCCATCGAGGCGAAGGCCATCGTCCTGGCCGACAAGCTGCACAACCTCGGGAGCATCGCGGCGGACCTGGCCGAAGGCCGGGAGGTCTGGGGGCGGTTCAACGCGGGGCGGGACCAAATAATCGCGATGGCCCGGTCGTCGATCGAGGGGCTGGGCCTGGTCGACGGCGACGCCCGGCTCGAACGGCTGGCCCGCGGGGGCCTGGGCGTACTGTCGGGGATCGAGGGCGGTTCGCATCGCGATGAGCAGCCGACCGGAGGCGACCCACTCCCGACCGGCGACGAACCGACCGGCTGAGGCAAGGCCCTCGGACCGGGCCCGTGCCCCGACCGACCCCGAGCCCGCCCCTCCCGCCCCGGCCGCCGACCCCGAAGGCTGGGTCGATCGCCACGGCGACGCCCTCTATCGCTGGGCCCTGCTCCGGCTCCGGCACCCCGAGGCGGCGGCCGACGTCGTCCAGGAGACGTTCCTGGCCGCGCTCGGCGGGCACGATCGGTTCGACGGGAGGTCCTCGGAGCGGACCTGGCTGCTGGCGATCCTGAAGCACAAGATCGGCGACCACCTCAGGCGTCGTCGCCGGGAACGGCCCGTCGAAGAGGCGACGCCGGACCGGGATCGCCCCGGATCGGGAGGCCCATTCGACCGGCTCGGGTTCTGGAAGCGGGGCCCGAAGCGATGGGGGGACCCCGGCCTGGCGCTGGAATCGGCCGAGTTCTGGGAGACGCTGCGGGGCTGCCTCGGGGCCATGCCCGACCACCTGGCCGAGACGTTCCTGCTCCGGGAGCTGGAGGACCGGGACGGCCCGGAGGTCTGCCGGGAGCTGTCGATCTCCCCGGAAAGCTTCTGGAAGCGGATGCACCGGGCCCGGCTCCTGCTCCGGGACTGCCTCGAACGCCGATGGTTCGAGGGGCTCTGAGCCTTCCCCGGGCCGTCCAGCCCGACCCAACCCCAACCCGATCGAGCGTGGACTCGCGATGGTGCGACGCCTCCGGCACGCCTGGCGCCTGCTGAACCTGCCCTGCGAGGGGATCTCGGAGCTGGTGAGCCGGTCGCTCGACGAGCGGCTCTCCCCGGTCGAGCGGGCCGCCTACCGGTCGCACCTGGTCTACTGCGTCGCCTGCCGACGCTACCGACGCCAGCTGCTGGTGCTCCGGGAGGCCCTGGGCCGGGCCGGGGGGCGAGACGGGCTGCCGGGATCGGGCCCGGGGATGCCGGAGGAGCTGAAGGATCGGATCCGGCGGCAGCTGAAAGATCGGTGATCCGGGGGAAAACAGGTCAGGATCCGGGCGGGGTCGGCGACCAACGGGGGGACGAGCGGACGGCCATCGGCGCGGGGGTGCCGCGACGGGCCGTCTCGTCGAGGGTCCGCGCCGAGGCCGGGCGGGAGCCGCCCCGGCGTCGCCGATCGCCGTCCGCTCCGATCTCCCCTCCCGGCTCGAGCCGGGTCGGGCTCCGCGACCGAGGATGAAGGAAGACGAGGAGCAGCAGCGTGATGATCGCCAATCGGATCGCCTCGCCGGGGATGGGGATCGGGGTGCTGGCCCTGGTCCTGGGGATGGCCGCCGGGGGGCCGGCGTTGGGCTCGTCGACGACCCTGAGGCTGACGGTCGAGAACCTCTCGCCGACCGGGGGGGTACATCTGACGCCCGTCTGGTTCGGGTTCCACGACGGCGACTTCGACCTGTACGACCGCGGGGCCCCGGCCTCGGAGGCGCTGGAGCGGATCGCCGAGGACGGGAATCCCGGCCCCCTGGACGACCTGTTCGACGCCACCGCCAACGGCAGCCTGCAGGGGGTCCTCTTCGGGGACGGGGCCGGGCCGGGCTTCCCGGGGGCCCCGGTGATCGCCCCCGGGGGCTCGGCATCGATCGAGTTCTCGATCGACTCGATGTCGGGGGCGAGCCGGTTCTTCAGCTACGCGTCGATGATCGTGCCGAGCAACGACTTCTTCATCGCCAACGGCGACCCGATGGCGTTCGAGTTGTTCGACGACCTCGGCAATTTCCTGGGGAACACCGGCACGCCGGGGGTGTTCGAGTTCCTGGTGCTCGGCTCCCAGGTGCTCGACGCCGGCACGGAGGTCAACGACGAGCTGATGGCCAACACCGCCTTCTTCGGCCAGGCGACGCCCGACACCGGGGTGGACGAGGACGGCACGGTCGAGCTGGCCGGGGGGTTCCTCGACGGCGGGCCGATCCTGGGCGATCCTCGGTTCGCCGACGCCCAGTTCGCGGGCCCCGGATATCAGGTGGCCCGGTTCCGCCTGGCGGTCGTGCCCGAGCCGTCCTCGGTCGCCCTCTGCGGTCTGGGGGCGGCGGGGATCGTCGCCCTCGCCTCCCGTTCGAGACGCCGAGGGATGCGGTCGATCGGCCGGGAGGGCCGGGGGTCTTGATTCGACCCCACCCGGGGGATATCGTATCCGTGTCGGCCCTTCGCGAGCACACGCGGGGTCGGCCTCTACGGGCCGCGTGAACGTGGCGCGGCAAACTGGAGCCCTGACCCGTCCGAGGCTGGACTCCCGCGGGAACAGGGGGGACCGGTTTTGAAAGGAGGTGATCCTGTGTGTAGCAGCGACAACCAGAGGCGGCTCGCCTAACGGCAGCCGACGGGTTGCCCGTCGGGCAGCCGCATCTTCCGATGCCCCGCCGGCCCATGCGGCGGGTGGGTCGCTCGGGCCCGGGGCGCCGGGCCCGAGCACCCTCTCTCTCGTTCTAACCGGATCGAATCGCGTCGAGCCGTCGACGCATGCTCTTGTCCTGATTCCTGGAGACGAATGTTGGATCGGCCCGCCGCGAGCCCCGGCCGCTACCCCTTCTCCTTTACCTTCGGGTATCGGTGGTGGGGCCGTTCGTTTACCGAGCGGACGGCCGCAGGTCGCCGGGCACGTACGGGATTGTGACTCGACCGCATGTCGAGCCGGAGAATCACCCAAGCCCCGAGACCTGCGAAGGTCTCGGGGCTTTTTTCGTTTCGTTGCGTCATCGTTCGCACCGTCGTTCGATTCGGAGTGGCGGGGCCGGGGCCGGTCGCATCGTGGCGGCCGGCGGGCCGAGCATCGCATCGAACCCATCGAAGAGGGCGGATCGCCGTGATTGTCGTCATGAAGCCGGACGCGACCGAGGACCAGATTTCCCACGTCCGGGACCACATCTCGCAGCTGGGCCTCCAGCCCCAGGTGATCGTCGGCCGGCACCAGACGGTGATCGCCGCCATCGGCGAGGAGCGGCCGGGGCTGGTCGAGACCCTGGAGCCGAGCCCCGGCGTGGTGAAGGTCCTGCCGATCATGGCCCCCTACAAGCGGGCCTCGTCGGAGCTGAAGGCGGAGCGGACGGTCGTCCGGGCCCGCTCGCTGGAGATCGGCGGCAAGAGGATCGGCGTGATCGCCGGGCCCTGCTCGGTGGAGAGCGAGGGGCAGATCGTCTCGATCGCCAGGACGCTCAAGGCCCTGGGCGCCACCGGCCTGCGGGGGGGGGCCTACAAGCCCCGGACCAGCCCCTACAGCTTCCAGGGGCACAAGGTCGACGGCCTGAAGATGCTGGCGACCGCCCGGGACGAGACGGGCCTGGCGATCGTCACCGAGGTGATGGCGCCGGAGCACGTGGCGGTGGTGGCCGAGTACGCCGACGTGCTCCAGATCGGCGCCCGGAACATGCAGAACTACCAGCTGCTGACGGCCGTCGGCGAGTCGGGCAAGCCCGCCTTCCTGAAGCGCGGCATGGCCTCGACGATGGAGGAGTTCCTGCTGGCGGCCGAGTACATCCTCGATCGCGGCAATGACCAGGTGATCCTCTGCGAGCGGGGGGTCCGCACCTTCGAGGAGCACACGAGGTTCACGCTGCCGCTGGCGTCGGTCCCCTACCTGCAGGCGAAGACGCACCTGCCGGTGGTCGTCGACCCGTCCCACGGCACCGGCAAGGCGCCGCTGGTCCCCCCCATGGCGAGGGCGGCGATCGCCGCCGGGGCCGACGGCCTGATGGTCGAGGTCCACGAGGACCCCGAGCACGCCATGAGCGACGGCGCCCAGACGATCACCCCCTCGGCCTTCGAGCGGATGATGGCCGAGTGCCGTCGGGTGGCCGAGGCCGTGGACCGGTCCCTCTGAGGCGGCCATCCCCCGGAGTGGCGTGGACCTCGGCCCGGCACTTGCGTTACGCTGTCCCGGCGACCCGGCCGGGGGATTTCGCCGGCCGAGTCGCGTCACCCCAACATGACCCAGGAGACTGCACCGTGTCCCGACTGATCGACCTCGTCCGCGTCCTGCCCCTGGCGGCTGCGGTTGCCATCTTCGTCGGCTGCGAGAGCCAGGGCCCGGTCGAGGAGGCCGGCGAGAACATCGACAACGCCGCCAGCGACGTCGGGGATGCCCTCGACCCCGCCGGCCCGGCCGAGGAGGCCGGCCAGGCCGTCGACGACGCCGTGGGCAACTGAGCCCTGCTCGGTCGACCCGGCCCCGGGGGGATCCGTCCCCCCGGGGCCCACTCCCCTCCCCGGCCATCCGATTCGGGCCGCCGGGACGCCGGGCGACCCGATCGGCGAGGCCGGGATGCGGCCCTACCGCGAGGTGCCCCCTCATGAACGGCGACACGATCGTCCCCTGGTTCTTCGACGGCTGGGGCGGCCCGGCCCGCGTGGCCCTGGTGGGCACCTCGGCCTACCTGGCGATGGTCCTGCTGATGCGGATCACCGGCAACCGGACCCTGTCGAAGATGAATGCCTTCGACTTCGTCGTCACGGTGGCGCTCGGGTCGACGCTGGCCACGATCTTGCTCTCGAAGCAGACGGCCCTGGTCGAGGGCATCACGGCGCTGGCCCTGCTGATCGCCCTGCAATGGCTGATCACCTGGCTGGCGACCCGTTCCGATCGGGTCGCCGGGCTGATCAAATCCGAGCCGGTGCTGCTCGTCCGGGACGGTCGATTGCTGCGCGGCGCGATGCGGGGCGCCCGGGTCATCGAGGCCGACATCCTCCAGGCGGTCCGCCAGGGCGGGGCCGGCTCCATGGAGCAGGTCGCCGCGGTCGTGCTGGAGACCGACGGCTCGTTCTCCGTGATCCCGGGGCCGATCGACGGCGAGCCCTCGGCGATGACCAACGTCGACCGCGATCCCGTCGCCCGACGGTCGTGAACCCGGCCCCGGGCCGGGCCTCCCCCACGATGCTCGACCCCGAACGCTATCTCCGGTGCCTCCGGGCCCTCGGCGCCGCCTCGCCGGACGCCTCGGGGTTCGCGCGGCTGGCGGCGGCTTATGGAGAGCCGGCCCGGGCCTACCACTCCGATCGACACATCGCCGATTGCCTCGCCGAACTGGATCGGTCCCGGGCCCTGGCCGACCGCCCCGCCGAGGTCGAGGCGGCGCTCTGGTTCCACGACGCGGTTTATGACCCCGCCTCCCCCGGGAACGAGCGGAGGAGCGTCGAGCTGGCCCGGTCGGTCCTGGGCCGGTGCGGCGTTTCGGGCGAGGTGATCGCCCGGGTCGCCGGGCTGATCCTCGTCACCTCGCACGAGGTCGGGCCGGCCGGGAGGGACGAGACGCTGATGGTCGACATCGACCTGTCCATCCTCGGCCAGCCTCCCGGGCGCTTCGAGGAGTACGGGCGGCAAATCCGGGCCGAGTACGCCCACGTCCCCGAAGATGCGTACCGGGAGGGGCGACTCCGGGTGCTGGAGGGGTTCGCGTCCCGGCCCCGGATCTACCGCACGGCGCCGTTCTTCGAGCGGTACGAGGCCGGGGCGCGTGCGAACCTCGCCCGCGAGATCGGGGCCCTGGCCTCGGCCCGCTCCCCCGCCGACGATCCGGGGTCAGCGGAGTAATGCGTCCAGTCGGCCCTCGGCCTCGAGCCGATGGAGGTCGTCGCAGCCCCCGACGTGGGCCGAGCCGATGAAAATCTGGGGCACGGTGCGACGCCCTCCCGCCCTGGAGACCATCTCGGCCTCCAATGCGTCATCGCGGGAGACTTCGAGTTCGGTGTACTCGACACCCTTGCGGCGGAGCAGGTCCATCGCCCGTTGGCAGTAAGAGCACCAACTCTTGGTGTAGATGACGACGTCCGGCATCGGCTCCCCTCCCGGCGCCGAGCGTGATCTCCCCGGGGGACATCGGGGGCGCCCGGCCCGGGATGGAGGGAGCAACGGGCGTGCCAGCCCGAGTCGGCCGGATGGCCCCGCGTTCGGGGGGCGGGCTGCATCCCGGCGTGGGCCGTCGCGGCGGATCTCACCCTCGCGGTGGCCGCCCCCGGGGTGACGGCCGAGGGGTCACCCGGGGATCGGCTCGGGTCGGTCGTCCCGCGATCGCAAGGCCATGTGGAAGCAGTAGACGGTCATCAGGCTGAGGATGATCATCTCGCCGCCGTCCTCGAGCATGCCGAGCACCGGCTCCAGGATCCGGTCCTTCAGCACGAGGATGTGCAGGGTGTCGACGCCCACCGCCGCCACGAGCATCCCGAACATCAGGGCGCCTAGCACGGCGAAGTCGGCCCGCGCCCGCCGGCCCGAGTACCGGTATGAGGCGACCAACACGAGCGCGATCACCGAGCCGACGAGCAGGACATAGGACAGCTCCCCGAATTCCTGCCCCCGCAGCCCGAGCCAGGGCTCGAACCCCACTCGTTCGACGATCAGCCTGCCGGTCTTCTCGTGCATCCCCTTGTAGTCGTCCAGCAGCAGGTAGGCCATCAGCCCGGCCCACGCCACGTCGCTGGCCTCCCGCCGCCGGGAGAAGACCGTCAGCAGCATCCAGCAGCACCAGAGGTATTTCAGGTACTGGAAGTATTCCCCCGTGCCTTTCTCCCTCGTCAGGTTCCAGTTCGGGTGGTTGAACCGATTGGTGAAATAATGGAGGAGATGGAGGGAGCACAGGAGGAGGTCGGTCCCGATGAGCAGGAGGAGGAAGGGCAGGATCCGGGAATCCCGCAGTTCGCGTCGGACGAAATGTGCGGCCCGGGAGAGCGCCCCGGGCGCCAGGGTGGTGCTGGCCATCATCGCTCCTATGCGGTTTATTCACGAAAGATTCATGATGTAGCCGAGGAGCGCGACTGTTGCAAGTTCCTTGCCGTCGCCGGTCGGGCGGGTTTCCCTCGCCGTGGAGGGGGGTTCAGCGGGGGGCGGGGGGCGGGTCGACCGGGCCGCCCTGCCCGGATCGGCCGCAGTGCCAGCAGGTTACGCCGTGCCCTTCGAGGAGGGTCCCGCAGGACGGGCAGGGGGACGGGTGGCGGAGGTAATCTTCCCGGATGGGGTGGAAGGCGTCGAGGGCCACGGCGGGGCCGTCGAGGGCGACGACGCGGTGGGGGACGCCCCCGGGGATCCGCCAGAGGTCGCCGGGGCCGAGGATCCGGGTCAGGCCGCCGACGGTGAACTCCAGGCGGCCGGAGACGAGGTAGCCCATCTGCTCGTGGGGGTGGGCATGCTCGGGGACGACGCCGCCGGGCTGGAACTCGACGACGGACAGCATCAGGCCCCTGCCGGCGGAGACGAACAGCTCGACGCCGGGGAACGGGGCGTGGCGGGTGCCGGCCCCGGAGGGGATGAAGTAGGGGTCGGCGGCGGAGGGGCGGCGGTCGGGCCCCGGGGCGCCCACCTCGGACTCGGGATCGGACATGGGATCAGCGTCCTCGGCCGTATCGGGCGGCGACCCACTGGCCCCAGGCGGAGAGGAATTGCTCCCGGCTGGCGCCGAAGAGTTGCTGGATGCCGTCGTCCAGGCGGTCCCGGCCGCCGAGCATCCCCCGGACGAACGGCCCGACGGCCCGGGGGTTGGCGGCGGAGAGCCATTCCAGCAGGCTGAAGCCGAGGGCCCGGGTCTCGTCGGGGTCGAGCACGTCGCCGAGGGCCTCGCCGGCCTTGGTCGTCCAGCCGACCTGATAGGCCCGGACGGCCCCGGCCCGGAGCCGGGCGACCTCGGCCCCCCGGGGTTCGAGCTTCGAGGCGAGCAGGGCGCCGTAGCCGAGGGCCAGCCAGCGCGGGGCCTCGGCACCGGCGGCCGAGACGGCGCCGGCGCCGAGCTGCTCGACGAGCAGGGCGTCGAGCCCCCTCCCGGTCCCCCCCTCGCCGAACTCCGACTCCTCCCGGCCGCCGAGGGGGTCGAGCGCGGCCAGGTACGGTGCCTCCCCGGAGAGGTCGGCCCGGGCCCGTTCCCCCTCGGCGGGCTCCTGGCCGGCGACGGTCCGGGCGAACTCGGCGTAGTGGTTGCGGTCGTCGAAGACGTAGACGCTCAGCGCCATCGGGCCGGCCAGGGCGGGCATCCCGGGCCGGGAGAGCAGCGCCCGGGCCGTCTCCTGGGCCCGGTCGAGCGTCTTCGAGAGCGTCCCGGCGCGGGCCTCGGGCAGCGCGCCGAAGACCAGGGTGCGGTCCCCGGCGGCCAGGGCCGGCTCGCCGGGGGCGCCGGCCTGGGCCCATCGGCGGTTGGCGGCCTCGACGAGCAGGAGGCGGCGGTCGTCGTCGGAGAGCCGGGCGAGTTCGAGGGCGCGGAGCTGCTCGGGGGAGGCGGCGAGCTCGGAGATCGGGGCGCCGGGGTCGGCCCCGGGGTCGAGCGGGGCCCCGGCGGCGATCCAGGCCTCGATCCTCGCGATCGTCTCGGGGGCGAGGTCGGTGTCGCCGGGGGGCATCTTCGGGGTGGCTTCCCCCGTGATCCTCCGCAGCAGCTCGCTCTCGGCGGGCGCGTCCGGCGCGACGACGGGCCCGGAGTCGGCGCCGGCCATCAGGGCCCGGAAGGTGGAGAGGTCGAATCCGCCCCGGCGGTCGTCCGCGTTGTGGCATCGGACGCAGTTGGCCACGAGGGCCGGGGCCACGTGGGTCGAGAACTTCGGCCCGCCGTCCTCGCCCTCGCCCCCGTCGTCGCCCTCGCCCTCGCCCTGCCCGGGAGGTCGGGCGGCGAAGAGGGAGACCATGCGGATCGCCTCGTCCGGCTCGCAGGAGCGGCAGGCCCGGAAGCCGGAGGCCTCGGCGAGCCCGGGGGTGGCGAAGGGGACCCGGTTCGGGCCGGAGAGTCGCCGGGCGGAGCCGCAGTCGAGGTCGTGGTAGACCTTCGAGCCCTTCGTGCCGACGACCGGCCCGCCGACGGGCTGGGCCCGGCCCTCGACGGCCAGGGGGATCATCAGCGCGAGCAGGACGGCCGCCGGGATCGGCGGCGGGGCGGACGTCCGGGGCCGTCGCATAAGTCTCGTCCGTCGGTTCGGTCCCGATGGGAGGGCCAATTTCCCCATTGTTTCCCATCCCCCGTCCTGCCGCAAGGGAGACCGGGGGGGCGTCAGGGGGCGTGATCCCCGTCGTCATCATCGGGCCCGGGGCCGTCGAAGCCGTCCCCGTCCGACGGGTCGGCCGGGGGGCCGGGGTCGAACCAGTGATAGATGGCCGGCAGCAGGAGGAGCTTCATCAGGGTGCTGGTGACGATGCCGCCGACGACCACCGTGGCCAGGGGGCGCTGGACCGTGGCGCCGATGCCGGTGTTGAAGGCCATCGGCACGAAGCCGAGGCTGGCGACCAGGCCGGTCATGAGGATCGGGCGGAGGCGTTCCATGGAGGCCTCGTAGATGGAGTCTCGCATCGACTCGCCCCCCTGGGTCAGGCGGTCCCGGATCGCCGAGACGAGCACTAGGCCGTCGAGGACCGAGACGCCGGCCAGGCAGATGAAGCCGATGCCCGCCGAGATGCTGAAGTCGATCCCCCGGAGGAACAGCAGCCAGATGCCGCCGGTGGTGGCGAAGGGGATCGACAGGAAGATCAGGAGGCCGAGCTTCATCGAGCCGAAGGTGGCGTAGAGCAGCAGGAAGATCAGCAGCAGCGACAGCGGCAGGACGATCGTCATCCGACGGCTGGCCGACTGGAGGTTGTCGTAGACCCCTCCCCACTCGACCCGATAGCCGGGGGGCAGCTCCAGCTGCTCGTCGAAGGCCCGCTTGCCGGCGGCGACGAAGCCGGCGAGGTCGCGGCCCCGGACGTTGCACTGGACCAGGGCCCGGCGCTCTCGGTCGCGGTGGCGGATCTCGTAGATGCCGTCCTCGATCCTCAGGTCGCAGAGGTCGCGCAGGGGGATCATCCGGCCCCGGGCGTCGGCGATCTTGATCTCGCCGATCGACTCGACGTCGTTGCGATCCTCCAGCTCGTAGCGGACCTGGAGGTCGAAGCGTCGCTTGCCGACGACGACCTGGCCGACGGTGTAGCCCCCCATGGCGCGGACGGCGTCGAGCACGTCCTTGACGTTGATGCCGTAGCGGGCGATCTGCTGGCGGTCGACGACGACGCGGAGGTACGGCAGGCCTCGGATGGGCCGGGCCTTGATGTCGGCCGCCCCCTCGACGGTCTTGAGGATCTCGGCCATCTCGCCGGCCTTGCGGTGCAGCACGTCGAGGTCGGGGCCGAAGAGGGCGATGCCGACGTCCCCCCGGACGCCGGAGATCATCTCGTCGAAGCGGACCTCGATCGGCTGGCTGAAGTTGAGCTTGGTGCCGGGGAGCTGGTAGGCGCACAGCTCCTCGAGGGCCTTGATGAGGTCGTCCTTGTTCTTGATGTCGTCGTCGGGGTCGGGCTCGCCGTCGGCGTCCCGGTCCCAGACGCCGTACTCCTTGAGGAAGACGAAGGCGTCGGTGCGGTTCAGGGGGGCGGGGTCGAGGCCGATCTCGGGGCGGCCGGTGCGGCAGAGGACCGACTCGACCTTGTCGGGGAAGCGCTCGAGCACCGCCTGCTCGAAGCGGGTGGACTGCTCGATGCCCTCCTCCAGCGAGGCGCTGGCCGGCCGGGTCATGACGATGGTGATGTCCCCCTCGTCGAGCTGGGGGATGAACTCCAACCCCATGATGAAGACCGGCGGGATGCTCGCCGCCAGGGCGATGAGGAAGGCGAAGATGACCGGCCAGGGGTGGTCGAGGACCCAGGGCAAGACCGGCGTGTAGAGCTTCTTGGCCTGGCGGATCAGCCAGGTTTCCTGCTCGCGCTCGCCCATCTTCAGGAAGGAGGCGGCGGCCACGGGGACGAGCGTCAGGGACAGGAGCATCGAGCCGGAGAGGGCGAAGATCAGCGTCAGGGCCATCGGCCGGAACATGGCCCCCTCGACGCCGATCAGCGCCAGGATCGGCAGGTTGACCATGGTGATGATGCCGACGCCGTAGAGCACCGGCGTCTTCACCTCCCGGGCGGCGTCGAAGACGACGCCGAGCTTGGAGTCGTCCTCGTCGGCCAGCGAGAGCCTCCGGACGATGTTCTCGACGACGATCACCGAGCTGTCGACGATCAGGCCGAAGTCGATCGCCCCGAGCGACAGCAGGCTGCCGGCGATGCCGGCCATGAACATCGCGTCGATGGCGCAGACCATCGACAGGGGGATGACCGCCGCGGTGATCAGCGCCGCCCGCCAGTTGCCCAGCAGGAAGAGCAGGACGGCGATCACCAGGATGCCGCCGATGACGAGGTTCTCGCCGACGGTGTGCAGGGTCGTCTCGATCAGCCGGCCGCGATTGTAGAAGACCTCGATCTCGACGCCCATCGGCTCCAGCTTCCCGCGGATCTCCTCGAGCTTCTCCTCGACCCGGCCGACGACCACCCGGGCGTTCTCGCCCAGCAGCATGTAGGTGATGGCCATGACGGCCTCGCCCTGGCCGTCCCGGGTGACGGCCCCTTGCCGGAGCATGGGGGCGATGGCCGAGCGGCCGACATCCCGGATGGAGATCGGCGTGCCGTCGTCGGTGGTGTCCAGGACGATGCGGTCCATGTCCTCGGTCGTGCGGATCAGGCCCTCGCCGCGGATGATGCGGACCTCCCCGTTGCGCTGGTAGTAGCCGCCGCCGGCGTTGGCGTTGTTGTTGCGCAGGGCGGAGTAGACGTCGTCCATCGGGATGCCCCGGGCGAGCAGTCGGTTCGGGTCGACCTCGGCGCGGTAGGTCTTCAGCAGGCCGCCGAAGGAGTTGACGCCGACGACGCCGGGCACGCTCCGGAGCGGGAGGGCGACCTCCCAGTCGAGGATCGTCCGCAGTTCCATCGGGGACTTCGGGTCCTCGGCGCCGGGGGCGTTGCGGAGCTCGAACTGGACGATCTCGCCGAGGCCGGTGGTGATCGGCCCCATCCGGGGGTTGCCGAACCCCTCGGGGATCTGGCCGCGGATCTGCTCCAGCTGCTGCGAGACCTGGGCGCGGGCCCAGTAGATGTCGGTGCCGCGAGTGAAGATCACGCGGATGACCGAGAGGCCCTGCTGGGAGATCGAGCGGATCTCCTCGATCTTGGGGATGGCGTTCAGCCCGTTCTCGATCGGGATGGTGATGAACTGCTCGACCTCCTCGGGGCTCAGGGCAGGCGCGTCGGTCAGCACCGCCACCAGGGGGGGGGTGATGTCGGGCTGGGCGCCCATGCGCAGGTTCAGGGCGCAGTAGACGCCGGAGGCGATCAGGGCGATCAGAAGCAGCAGCACGAGCCCCCGGTGGGTGAGGGCGGATCGGATCAGTCCGTCAACCATCGTCGATGTCCCATCGTGTCGCGGCGTGGCGCCGGCTCAGTCGCCGGCGCCCGGCCCGCCGCCGTCATCCGTCCGGCCGCCCCGGTCCGGCCCGGTGGGGGCGCCGGGGCCGGCCTCGCCCCCTTCCCGGCCGAGGACCGAGGTGCGGCTCTCGCCCTCGGCGATCATCTCCGCCTTGAGCTCGAAGGCGCCGTGGACGACCACACGGTCCCCCTCGTCCAGGCCCTCCAGGACCGCGACGACGTCCTCCTGCTCGTCGCGTCGGCCGGTGCGGATGGCCCGTCGCTCGAACCGCTCGGGGCCGGTCTGGACGAAGACGAGTCGCTCGTCCCCCTCGGTGAGGATGGCGGAGGAGGGGGCGAGCGGCAGTTCCTGCGGGTCCTCGGCCCGGACGCGGATCTCGACGAACATGCCCGGCTTGAGCAGGCGGTCGGGGTTGTCGGCCTGGGCGATCATGCGGATGGTCCGGCTCTTCTCGTCGACGAGGTCGCCGGTGTAGAGCACCCGGCCCTCGAAGACGCGGCCGGGGTAGGCCGCCGTGGTGAACGCGATCGTGCCCCCCTCGGCCTGCTGGAGGAGGAAGAAGTCCCCCTCGTGGACGTGGGCCTCGACCCAGACCTCGTGCAGGTCGGCCATGGTGAAGAGCTGCTCCTGGCCGTCGATGACCACGCCGGGGACGATCCGGCCGCGCTCCAGGACGGTGCCGGAGAATGGGGCCCGGATGTCGTAGGTGCTCACCGGCGTCTCCCCCTGCTCCCGTCGCAGTTGCTCGACCTCCCGGGAGGGGTCGGTGGCCGCCTCGGCGGCCTGGCGGAGTGTGGCCTCGGCGGTGCCCTCGGGGGTGTCCCGGGTCAGCTCGCCGGACTCGAACCGGCGGAGGATTTCGTCGGGGGAGGCGTTGAGCACCCGGAGGGTCTCCAGCTCGACCTTGACGGCCGTCCGGGCCTCCCGGAGCCGCTGGCGGGCGAGCGTGTAGTCGAGCGTGACCTCGTAGGCCATGCGGTCCATCAGCCCCCGGAAGATGGCCTGGTCCTTCTCGAACTCGGCCTGCTCGACGCGGTACCGGGCCGGGGCGACGGCGTCCCGGTCCTTGAGGTTCTCGTAGAGGTCCTCCTCGTAGCCCGACAGGTAGAGCTGCGCATAAGCCTGCATCAGCCGCTCCCGGGTCTCGCCGACGGGGCGGTCGGCGAAGGCCTCCTGGATCTCCTCCGGGGGCGTGTCCCGCTCCAGGGCCTCGATCATGTCCAGGGCGTTCTCGTAGATCGTCTGCTGCCAGTTGAGCCGGGCCCGGGCGATCTCCAGCTGCTGCAGCGCGTCGATCAGGTGCAGCCTCGCGTCGGCCACCTCCTGGCTGTCGACCTGGGCCAGCAGTTGCCCCTCCTCGACCTGCTGGCCGATCTGGACCGAGACGCTGCGCACCACGCCCGGGGCCCTCGGCGTGATGTAGGCATGCCTCGCCTCGTCGGGCACGATCTGGCCGGGCGCGTCGAAGACCTGGGAGACGACCCCGGTGCGGACCTCGGCGGTCCGAATCCCCAGCGCCCGCTGCCGCTCCCCGGTGACGGCGATGACGCCGGCCCGCTGCGGGCTCGTCTCCTGCTCGCCGGCGGACTCCTCCCCCTCGCCCGATCCCCCCTCCGGCCCTCCGGACCAGGGGCCCCAGGCCATCAGCAGGAACCCGACCACCAGCAGCGCCGCCACCGCGCCCGAGACGACGGCGACGCGGCGGGCCGGGAGTCTTCGATCGAAGGTATTCATGGGGATGTTCGCACGTCTCGGGGACCACGCCGGGGTGCGCGCAGGTCGAACGGCCGGGGCGCCGACTGCCCACCACTCGGTTCAAGTGAATCTGGATGCGAGTTCGTGCAAGTTCGATGCCGATTGCCCCCGGTGCCCAGGGCATCCGATCTGCATGGATACGGGGTGTGGGGACCCGGCGGCCCGTCGGTCGGGCCGGCGAACGGGGGCCCCGCCTTCCGGGCCGACACAGCGGGGGGAGACCATGGCAGGGGAACGAGACGAGCCGCGACGGGACGAGATCATCGACGAATCGAGGAGCCAGTACATCGTCACCGAGGGCGCCGAGGGTGTCTCCCCCGCCGACGCCCCCCCGGGCGTCGGCCCCCGGGAAGGCGCCGGTCCGCACGGCGATCGGGACCGAGGAGGGGGCGGTCGGGAGGCGGGTGGGGGCGGCTCGGGGGGCTCCGTGAGCGTGATGAACCTGGCCATCACCGCGGCCCTGGCCCTGATCTTCGGCCTGCTCGGCGCCTGGGCCTATGGCGCCTTCCTCGGCGGCTCGTCCGGGTCGGGGGGGGCCCAGGCCGAGGGGGAGGGCGAGGGCCCGGGGTCGGCCGAGGATGCCGAGCCCGGGGGCTCGGGCGATCGAGGAACGTCGATGGCCGGGGACCCCTCCCAGGATCGCCCGGAGGGTCTGCCCGCCGGCGAGCAGCCCGGCGCCTACGGCGCGGGGGGCATGGGCGACTCGGGCTCGATGGCCCGGCAGCAGTCCGAACGCATCGACCAGCTCGCCGAGCAGGTCGCCCGGCTCCGGGAGGAGCTGAGCAGTCGCCCCGACCCCGCCTCCGGCTCGCAGGTGGAGCAGATGGCCACGAGGCTCTCGGAAGTCTCCGAGCGGCTCGACGCGATCGAGGGGGACGCCCAGGGCGTCGAGGGCCTGGCCCAGCAGCTCCAGCAGCGGTCCGATCGGCTGGACGAGATGTCCGACCTGCTGGACCAGGTGGAATCCCGGCTGACGACCATCAGCGACCGGGTCGACGCCGCCGCCCCGGGGGGCGGGCTCGGCGGCGGGGCCGGCGGGCTGATCGGCGGCGGCCTCGGGTCGCCCGGCGACGAGGGCGGCGGGGCCCCGGAGGCCGGGCCGACCTCCGACGCCGGCCCCGACGACTCGACGAACCTCCGACGGGTCCTCCGGCCGGGCGCCGGGGAGGACGACGAGGACGAGTCGGCCCTGGAGCAGGGCATTCGGCAGTTCCGATCCGACCAGTTCTCGGCGGCCCGGGACACGTTCTTCGAGCTGCTGGAGCAGGAGCCCGACGACGCCCGCGTCTGGTACTTCGCCGCGCTGGCCCGGGGCAAGGCGACCGGCGACTGGAAGGGGGAGACCGAGCGGCTCGTCCTCCAGGGGGTCGAGCTGGAACGGGCCGGGTCGCCGCCGAGGGTGGCGATCGATGCGGCCTTCTCGGGCCTCGCCGAACGCCAGGGAGGCGAGTGGCTGCGGTTCTACCGCCGACGGGCGGGGGAGTGATCGCGAATTGCCCGGAAGGCAGGCCGTCGGGGAGGCCGGGGTCGGGCACGCCCATCCCCGACCCCGCCCCCGGTCAGGGCAGGATCCGGCGGCCGACGGCCGTGTTCAGCGAGAGCATGGCCCGGCGGTATCGGAGCCAGGTGGAGAGGTACTGGCGGACGAAGCCGTTGTACTCCCGGTAGGCGTTGAGGACGTAGAGCAGGTCCTGCTCGCCGGCCCGGTAGCGGAGCTTGGCCGTCTCGAGGATCTGCTCGGCGGCGGGGCGGGAGACCTGGCGGAGGCGCTCGGCGGCGGCCCGGGAGACGAGGTACTCGCGCTCGGCCTGGATCACCTCGGCGACCACCTGGCGCTCCTGGCTCGTCAGCTCCACCTTCGTCTGCTCGACGTTCAGCTTCGCCCGCTGGATGTTCCCCTGGTTGCGGTTGTAGAGCGGCAGCGGGACCGTCAGGCCGAGGGCCCAGGAGTACGAGCCTTGCTCGCCGACGCCGACGTCGTTGTCCTGGTAGGTGAAGGGCTGGTAGAGCATGTAGACGTCGGCCAGGCGGTTGGCCAGGGCCAGATCCAGGTCCGCCCGGCTGCGGTCGACCCCCATCCGGAAGGCGGCCAGGTCGGGCCGGGATTCCAGGGCAAGCCGGACGAGCGCCGCTCCCAGGGGAGGGTCCGGCGTCTCGGTCTTGAATAAGGTGCCCCGGATCGGGATCTGCTCGGCCTGCGACGGCGGCAGGTTCAGCAGCGTCCCGAGCCGGATCTTGGCGGCCCGCTCCGACTGGATCGCGTCCTCCAGGCCGATCATCGCCTGCTCCCGGAGCAGCAGGATCTGGTTCACGTCGACCTCGGTCGCCAGCTCCTCCTGCCGCCGGTCCCGGACCGTCTCCAGGAACGACTCCAGGCCGGTGACGGCCGCCCGGGAGAAGTCGACCGCCCGCCGGGCCAGCAGGACGCCGAGGTAGGTGCGATACAGGTTGTCCATCTCGATCCGGACGGCGTCCCGGTACTGGGCCTCCAGGACCGTGTAGGCCCGCTCGGCCACCCGGGTCCGGGCGCCGACCTTGTTGGTCAGGTCGATCGGGTGCTGGATGTTCAGGTCGTGCTGCACCGGCCCCCCCGGCTGCTCCTCGGAGTAATTGCCGTAGGGCACGAGCTGGGCGTCGTAGAAGAGCAAGGGATTCGGATACAGGCTGGCGGTGAGGATGTCGGCCCGGGCCTTGGGCAGCTCGAAGAACCGGCTGCGGAGGGTGAGGTTGTTGCGGACCAGCAGCGCGACGGCCTGGTCCAGCGTCAGGCCGTCGGGCGGCCCCTCGTCCTCGATGTCGGAGATCGTCATCGGGCCGAAGATCGGCACCGAGGGCTCCGGCAGGCCCGGGACCAGCCCCATCCCGGCCCCGCCGAGGTCCTGGAACTGGTCCCCCCCGGGCGTCGAGAGGCTCGGCGGCACCCGGCCCGAGGCCCCGGTCCCCCCCCCGATCACCGGCCGGTCGGAGCCGGGCGCGTTGCCGCCGAGGTTCCCCCCGGAACCCGGCATCTGGCCGAGGCTCGAGCTGACCGGGGACTCGAAGCCGGGCGCGCCGATCTCGACCTGGCCGGCCGGCCCCGAGTCCTGCCTCCCCTCGGCGGCCCCCGGCGCGAGCAAGGCCGCCAGGACCGGGGCGATCCTGCCGATCGCGGTTCGATTCGTCACGGCTCCTCCTCCGGTCCTCTCGTCGCGGTCCCGCCCCGGTCGGCCGACGTCTTACGACCGATCGACCCCCGAGCAGGACGGTCCCCGCCGATCCGGATGATCGGCCGATCCGGCCGCCCGGGATGAGCGGAACCCGGCGACCGGGGGGGCACCCCCGGGCGTCGCCGGCTGGACAAGGCGGCGGGACTCCCGTACAAGTCGGGCAGCCCCTCCCCGCCGGGCGGGCCGCCGAGGTCGCCTCGAGCCGACGAGACGAGACCCGTGATGAACACCGAAGGACCGCTGACCCCCCTGCGCTTCGACCCCATTTTGAAGCGCCTGATCTGGGGGGGCCGACGCCTGGGGGACCTGCTGCACAAGCCGATCGGCCCCGAGTCGGACTACGCCGAGTCCTGGGAGCTCTCCGACCACCGACACGGCCGGAGCGTCGTCCGGGGGGGCCCGCTCGACGGCTCGACCCTGCACGACCTGGTCGTCGGCCGGGGCCCCGAGCTGCTCGGGCCGGGCCTCGCCCCCCGGGACCAGTTCCCCCTGCTGGTGAAGTTCATCGACGCCAACCGGGTGCTCTCGGTCCAGGTCCACCCGGACGACGCCCAGGGCCGACGCCTGGCCGACGACAACGGCAAGAACGAGTCCTGGGTGGTGATCGCCGCCGACCCGGGCAGCCGGATCTACGCCGGGCTCAAGGAGGGGGTGACGCGGCCCCGGTTCGCCGAGGCGCTAGGGTCGGGCCGCGTCGAGGAGTTCCTGCACTCCTTCGAGCCGACGCCGGGGGACTGCATCCACATCCCGGCGGGGACCGTACACGCCATCGGCGCCGGGGTGATGCTGGCCGAGGTCCAGCAGATGTCCGACGCCACCTTCCGCGTCTTCGACTGGGGACGCCTCGGGCCCGACGGCCGTCCCCGGCAATTGCACGTCGCCGAGGCGCTGGAGGTCACCGACTTCTCCGGGGGGCCCGTCGATCCCGTCCGGACCCGGCCCGAGCCGATGGAAGGCGGGACCCTCGAACACCTCGTCCGGTGCCCGTACTTCCTCCTGGACCGGCTCCGGGTGACCGGCCCGGCCTCGGTCGGCGCCGCCGACCGCTCCCGGTTCACCGCCCTGGTCGGGCTCGGCGGCTCGGCCTCGGTGTCCTACGGGGGCGAGTCGTACCCGGTCGGCCTCGGCGAGACGCTCCTGCTGCCGGCCTCCATCGGCTCCTGCACGATGACCGCCGAGGCCGGGGAGGCGACCGTGCTGGCCTGCACTCTGCCCTGATCGCCGGCCGAGATCGATGTCGGAATCCGAATCCCGAGGCCCGGTCCGAGGCCCTCGATGGCCCGTCGAGGATCGGCGGGGCCGAGGAGGCCCTCCGGACGGCCGGGCCGGGACCGTCGCCAGGTTCGATCCGTCCCCCCTCCCCCGGAGCCCTGCCCTTGCCCGCTGATCATCCCCAACCGCCCTCCCCTGCCCCGCCCGACGGCGGCCCGAGCCCGGCCTGGCTCCGGTTGTCGGGGGCGTTGGCGGCGGCCTCGGCCCCGAAGTCGCTGGCGATGGCGGTCGTCGGGGTAGTCCTGACCCGGCTGGGGACCTGGGCGTCCCGGGTGATCTTCCCGGGGGAGCAAACGGGCGTCGGCCTCGGATGGCGGCTCGCCCCCGGCATTTCGGAGGGTCAGGGGTGGGGGGCCGGGCTGGGATCGGCCTCCTCGATCGCGGCCGATCCCTGGTTCGTGCTCCTCGACCCGCTCCGAGGCCTCTTCGCGATCGGTCGGGGGAACGCCGTCTTCGCCCGGTCGCTGGTCGAGCTGGCCTGGGTGGTGCTCGTCTGGGGGCTGGTCGGCGGGGCGATCGCCCGGATGGCGGCGGTCGGCGCGGCCGCCCCGGGGGGCGAGGGCCTCGGGATCGGCTCGGCCCTCCGGTTCGTCGGCCGACGGGTCGCCTCGCTGGTCACGGCCCCGCTCGGGCCGCTGGCCCTGGTGGCGGGCCTGGCGATCCCGGGGGCGGTGCTCGGGCTGATCGGCCGGTGGGGGTCGGAGCTCTCCGGGGGGATCGCGTCGGCGCTGGCGATCGTGCCGATCCTGCTGGCGGTGCCCTCGGCGATGCTGGTGTTGGGGGTCGCCTTCACCTGGCCCCTGATGGTGCTCACCGTGGCGGTCGAGGGGGAGGACGGGTTCGAGGCCCTGGGCCGGGCCTTCTCCTATGCCCGTCGCCGGGCGGGCCATTACGCCCTGGCGGTGCTCGGCTCGTGGGGTCTCGGCACGGTCGGGGTCCTGCTCGTCGGGCTGTTCGCGGGCCTGGTCGTCCACCTGGCGTCCTGGGCCTTCGCCCTGGGAGGGGAAGACCGGTGGGTCGAGGCCGGGTTCCGGTCTCGGTCCCCCGCGATCGGCGTCCCCGATCCCGACCGGCTCCGGGCGATCTCCCGGGCCCTCGACTCCCGGGGCAACGCGCCGCCCCCCTCCTTCGACGACCTCCCCCGGCTTCGGCCGGACACCTTCCTCGGCGTCTGGATCCGGTGCGTCGGCCTGGTCGCCTACGCCTGGGCGTTCAGCTTCTTCTGGTCGGCCTTCGCCCGGATCTACCTGCTGCTCCGACGGGAGGTCGACGGGACCCCCTGGGAGGACCTCTACGACCCCGTCGAGGACGCCGAGCCCTTCGCCCCCGACCCTCCGGCGCAGCCGGGACCTCCCCCGCGCCCCTGAGGACGTCGCTATCCGAGGACGAGCGGCCTGGAATCTCCGCCGGGCCGCTGGTATGATGGCGGCTTCCCACGAAATCAACCGGGCCCGCCCGACCCCCGGGAGGCCGGCCCGACGAACGATCATCGAAGCGAAGGACGACCCGCCGATGGGCAAGGGCGATAAGCGGACCAAGCGCGGCAAGCTGTTCCGGAAGTCGTACGGCAAGAGCCGCCCCAAGCCTCGCAAGATCCGACAGGACAGGGCCAAGGCCGCCGCCTCGACGCCGGCCGAGGGCTGATCGCCCCGCCCCGGTGACGCGGTGAAGGATGGCGCCGGCGTCCCCTCCCGTGCCATCCGACGATTCTTGTGACTGAAATCGCCGCGTTCCACGATGATTTAGGCGTGGGCGCCCCCCGTACGCCGGTCTGGGACGCCTCGCCGACGCGTTTCGCGTCGTCGGGCGAGCCCGGGCCGCGTCTTCTTTGAGAACCCGAACGTTGCTGCGTCCCCACCAGCCGTCGCGGGTGATGACTCCCGGCCCGATCGCCCGCCGACCTCGGCGCGAAACGAAGCCAACTCGCCGGAGAACCGCCGCGCGAAACGAAGCCAATCGGCCCGGGATCGCCGCGCGAAGCGAAGCCAATCGGCCGGGGGAACGACGCGGAGCGAACCCAGTTCGATCGGCGCAACTCGTTCTCCAGAACGGATAATCTCCCCGATGCCCGGCGCGTACCGGGGCGCACCACCCGGCGTCTTCCGGGCGCACCGCCTCGTTCCTCTCGGACGACCGGGGCGGGCCGAGTGGAGATCGATTCCCGCCGCTGCGCGGCGCAAAACGAACCCAACCGCCCGGACCGGGAGGAGGATGGGGAGCGGATCGGCCATCAGGCCCGGGGCAGGTCGGCCCCGGCCTTCCAGCCCGGGTCGGCCCGGAAGCGGCCCTCGAAGGCGGAGGCGACGACCTGCAGGTCGGTACCGAGCAACAGGTCATAGGGGTCGGCGTCGTCCCGATCCGGCAGCGGGACGACGGCGAGGTCGGCCGACTTGCCGGCCTTGAGGCTGCCGGTGACCGTCTCGGCCCGCAGTGCCCAGGCGCCGAAGAGGGTGCCCATGGTCAGCAGGAGCGCGCCGCCGAGTCCGGGGTGCCGGGCGTGGAGGAACCGCATCTCGTCCAGGATGCTGAGGCTCGGCGTCGAGGCCCGGCTGTCGGTGCCGAGGCAGACGACCACGCCGTGCTCCAGCATCTCCCGGAACGGGTGAGGCCGGTGGCCGAACCGGGCGTGCGTCCGGGGGCAATAGGCCACGGCGACCCGGTGGCCGTCCGGGGCGGCCTCGGGGCGGAGCTGCCAGAAGTCCGCCGGGTCGAGGTAGGTGCCGTGGGCGACGATCCAGTCGGCCTCCCGGAGTCCGCCCTGGCGGATGTAGTCGGCCGGCTCGGGGCTGATCGGCTCCCAGTCGTCGTCCCAGGCGCCGAGCCCTTCGAGGAACTCGCGGAGCCGGCCCCCCCGGGTCCGGAGCAGCTCCAGCTCCTCGGGAAGCTCGGCCAGGTGGGTCGAGAGGGGCATGCCCCCGGCGGCGGACCGGTGGTAGAGCCACCCGGCGGTGCTGTAGGGGGCGTGCGGGCTGAGGCCGGGTCGGGCGTTGGCGACGACCTGGTCGACCGGCCCGATCGAGCCGATCCAGTCCCAGGCGTGTCGGTTGGTCTCCAGCCCCCGCATCCGCTTCAGGCCGATCAGCTCGGCGAAGACGACCGCCCGCAGGGGGGCCGAGCAGACGAGCGGCCAGCTCAGGCCGGCGGTGGTGGTGTCGGCCAGCAGGGTGGTGCCCGCGTCGATCGCGTCGTCGAGGTTGCGGCCGACGGCGTCTCGGAGGGCCTCCGGCGACCGGCCGATCCGGTGGGCGACCACCCGGCGGAGCCAGTCGACCTCGTCCTCGGGCCAGGAGGCGGGGTCGTCCCGCCCGGCCTCGCCGTCGAGGGGGGAGAGTTCCAGGTGGGTGTGGGCGTTGACCAGGCCGGGGATAAGGGCGACGTTGCCGAGGTCCAGGTCGGCCGACCGGTCGCCGGGCCCCCCGACGGCGGCGATCCGCCCCTCCCGGATCGTCACCAGGCCGCCGGCGATCGGCCCCCCCTCGACGGGGAGGACGACCCGGGCGGCCAGGGTGAGGTCGTCGGGCGTGCTCATCGTCGGTCGGCGTCGGAGGGGAGGGTCTCCCGACCGGTGGGGGCCCCGGCCGGGGGGGCCGACTCCGGCTCGGGGGAGCCGACCCGGGAGAGGACCAGGAGCATCGCCGCCGAGCCGACCACGCCCAGCGCCACCCAGGGCCAGCGGTAGAGGAACAGCTCCCGGTCCCGGTAGAGCCAGCCGGCCGCCAGGCTCGGGCCGAGCACGGCCAGGGCGTTGTTGGTCAGGTGGAAGGCGATCCCCGGCAGAAGGCTCCTCGTCCGCACGGCCATCCAGCCGAGCACCAGGCCCAGCAGCGTGGCGTTGAAGAACTGCTGGAAGAGGCTGATGAGCACGTGCAGGAACCCGAACAGGAAGGCCGAGAGCACGATCGCCGTCCACCGCGACGCCGCCGTCTCCAGGCCCGAGAGGATGTAGCCCCGGAAGGCCACCTCCTCGCAGATCGCCGGGATGACGGCCAGCAGCAGCACCGCGGTGGCGAGGTCGGGGATCGCCTCCTGGAGCCCCTCCAACGCCCGCTCGATCGCCGGGGGGATCGGGAACAGCTCCATCACGATCGGCCTCAGCTCGCTCGACACCGGGTTGAGCGCCGCCGCCAGGCCGACCCCCAGCGCCAGCGGCAACCAGCCCGGCCAGGAGAGCCGGAGCGTCCGCCTCGGGCTGGAGGTGAACACCAGGGCCATCGCCAACGGGGGCATCAGGATGAAGACGAGCTGCCCCAGGGCCAGCCCGGCAAGCGGGTCGGCCCCGGAGATGAGGATTTGCGTGTACCAGGACAGCGCGATGATGAGGGCGAAGCAGGCCATCGCCTGCCCCCCCGAGGGGACCGGGCCCCGGTCCCGGACCAGGTGCCGGAACCACAGGGCGAGGTCGAACCGCTCCGCCTCCCGGAACAGCACCTGCTCGCTCCGGAACTGGCCGACCGCCCACCGCAGGGCGACGAGGCCGTAGACGGTCGTCGACAGCAGCACGGGCAGGATGTACGACTGCGCCTCGCCGTACTGCTCCAGGATCAGCTTCTTCAGGAGCAGCGAGACGCCCGTGACCGGCACCAGGCTGTAGAACGGGTTCAGCTCCACGCCGGGCATCAGCGTGAGGAAGATCAGGGGCAGGGTGACGAGGTAGAGGGGCGTCATGTAATACTGCCCCTCCTTCATGCTCCGGGCGAGCACCGCCAGCGCCAGGCAGACGGCGCTGAAGAAGCCCGAGAGCGGGATCAGCAGCACGACCATCCACGCCAGGGCCGTCAGGGACGGCGGGCTCAGCTCGTCGAGCGGGGAGCCCGGCCCCGCCTCGGCCCCGGGCCCGAGGCTGCCGGCGAGCTGCCGGCCGAGCACGGCCATCGTCAATCCCATGCTCGCCAGGTTCAGCAGCGCCGTGGCGGCGCTGGCGGCCATGACGGTCAGGAACTTGCCGACGACGATCTCGCTGCGGTAGGCCGGGCTGATCAGCAGCGTCTCCATCGTCCCCCGCTCCTTCTCGCCGGCGCAGAGGTCGATGGCCGGGTAGAAGGCGCCGGTGAGGGCCATCATCACCAGCAGGAACGGGAAGATTCGGGCCCAGATGCTCGCCCCCGAGGCGGACGACCCGGTGACCTGCCGGGCCAGATCCACCCCCTCGACCTCGACCGGGGAGACGTACTCGGCCGGCTTCTCGTCGGCGGCGAGGCGCCGGGAGACGATCGCGTCCTGCCACCGGGCGATGATCTCCTCCACGTCCCGGTAGGTGGCCAGGCTCTGCTCGTCGGACCGGAGGTAGGCGATCTTGATCGTCGGCCGCTGCACGGCCTCGATCTGCTCCCGGACGTCCCCGGGGATCTCGACGACCACGTCGACCTGCCCCCTCCTCATGGCGAGCAGCTGCTGCTCCGGGTCCCCCCAGGGGCCTTCCGAGGAGGCGGCCCGCACGAACATCGGCGCCGGGGCGAACTCGGCCGAGAGCTCCCCGGCGAATCCGACCCCCCCCGCCCCGTCCTCCTGGAGCAGCGGAGGCTGCTCCGGCAGGTGCTCGGCACCGACGACGACCACGTTCCTCGGCTTCTGCTCGAAGGCCGCGGTCAGCTCCTTCACCGTGAAGCCGAGGATCGGGTAGAGCAGCACAGGCAGGCCGAAGATCATGAAGAGGGTCCGGCGGTCTCGGAGCTGGTCACGCAGCTCCCTGCCGAAGATCAGTCGGATTCGGGACCATCTCATGGTACGGCGGGCTCGGTGGGTTTGCGGGGATCGGCCGGCGCCCGGGTCGGGCGGCCGATGGCCGAGGGCCGGTGGCCGGCGGGCGATGCTGGATGGCGGGCCGTGGGACCGGCGACGGATGTCCCCGGGCCCCGGACGCCTCCCGTCCCCGGAGAGCGCGGCCCCGGCACCCGGGGGGCCGATCGGCGGGCCCCCGGCTCACGTCGGGGCGACGGCCCCGAGGTCGGCCCGCTCGACGAGGTGGAAGAACAGCTCCTCCAGGTCGGGCTGGCCGAAGCGGTCGAGCAGTTCGGTCGGCCGGCCCTCGGCCTGGAGCCGGCCCTTGTAGATGATGGCGACGCGGTCGCAGAGCTTGGAGACCTCCTGCATCGAGTGCGTGGAGAAGATGATCGTCTTGCCCCGGTCCCGCAGCTCGGCGATCTTCAGCATGACGGCCCGGGCCACCAGCACGTCGAGCCCCGAGGTCGGCTCGTCGAAGATCAGGACCGGCGGGTCGTGGACGATCGTGCGGGCGATCGAGACCTTCTGCCTCATGCCGGTCGACATCTTCGAGCCGAGCACGTCGCGGAAGTCGTCCATCTGGAGCCAGCCGAAGAGCCGCTCCATGCGCTCCCGGAGCGGCTCGCGTTCGATGCCGTAGAGCCGGCCGAAGTATTCGACGAGTTCCCAGGCCGACATGCGATCATATACGCCGGTGTTGGCCGACATGAAGCCGATCCGGGTGCGGACCTCCCCCGGCTCGGCCACCACGTCGTGCCCGGCGACGATCGCCCGGCCGGCGGTGGGCCTCAGGACCGTGCTCAGGATCCGGAGCGTGGTCGTCTTGCCCGCCCCGTTGGGGCCGAGCAGGCCGAAGATCTCCCCCGGCTCGCACGCGAAGCTCACGTCGTCCACCGCGGGGATCCAGCCCCTCCGGTAGTCGAGGAACGCCTTGCTGAGGTGCTCGACCTGGATCATCGGGGCCGCTCGACCGGGCGAAGGGGGAAGGGAGGGCGCCTTGGTGCCGCCCGATGTGGGAATCTAGGCCATTTTAGCGGCCGCGCCCCTCGCCTGGAAGGATCGCCCCCTTGAGCACCGCCGAGGCCCGACCGACCGGGCGGTCGAGCGGGCCTCGGGATGTCGGTCCGAACCGTCGAGGCGAGGCGCCTCGCCTCATGCCCCCACCGGCTCGGCGGCGGGCTCGGCCAGGGGATCGGCGTCGAGGTACTCGTAGAAGACGTTCCGCTGGCGGGGGACGTAGCCGGCCTCCCGGATCGCCCGGCGGATCTCCCCGACCGAGAGGTGGAAGACCGTGCCCGCCTTGGAGACGACGTTCTCCTCGATCATCAGGCTTCCCATGTCGTTGGCGCCGAAGTACAAGGCCAGGCCGCCGATGGCCGGACCCTGGGTGACCCAGGACGACTGGATGTTCGGGACGTTGTCGAGGTAGAGCCGGGAGACCGCCTGGACGCGCAAATACTCGTGGGCCCCCTTGGGGGGGATGTGGTCCATCTCGGTGTTGTCGGGCTGGAAGGTCCAGGAGATGAAGGCGGTCAGGCCGCCCGTCTCGTCCTGGAGCTGTCGGCAGCGCTCCAGGTGCTCGATGCGCTCCTCCAGCGTCTCGACGTGGCCGTACATCATCGTGGCCGTCGAGATGCCGCCCAGCTCGTGCCAGGCCCGGTGGACGGCGAGCCAGTCGTCGGTGAGGACCTTCCCCTTGGTGAGGATCTTGCGGACGCGGTCGACGAGGATCTCCCCGCCGCCGCCGGGCAGGCTGCCGAGCCCCGCCTCCTTGAAGCGGCGGAGGACCTCGATCACCGGCATCTTGAACTTCCTGGCGAGGAAGTGGATCTCCGGGGGGCTGAAGCCGTGGACGTTGACCCGGGGGTAGGCGGCCTTGATGTCCCGGAGCAGGTCGGTGTACCACTCGAAGGGCAGCTCGGGGTGCAGGCCGCCCTGCATGAGGATCTGGTCCCCCCCCAGCTCGACCGTCTCCCGGATCTTCCCCAGCAGGACGTCGCGGTCGAGGACGTAGGCGTCGGTGTCCCCCACCTTGCGGTAGAAGGCGCAGAAGTGGCAGATCGCCGCGCAGACGTTCGAATAATTGATGTTGCGGTCGATGTTGTACGTCCGGTACGGCTCGGGGTGGAGCCGCTTGCAGGCCGCGTCGGCGGCGCGGCCGAGCGAGAGCAGGTCCCCCTCCCTCAGCAGGGTGACGCCCTCGTCGAACGAGAGGCGATCGCCCTCAGCGGCGCGCCGCAGGATCCGGGAGACGTCGGGTGTCGGCGAAGGCAAGGTCCACATCCTCCGGGGCGAGCCCCAGCGCGGCGGCCTTCCGGGCGAACAGGCGGAGGGCGGTGACCTCCGACTCGCCCAGATCGTACGAGATATTCCGGGTCAGGTAGTCGATGCACTCGCCCCGGGTCAGGCCGAGCCCCGGCCCGACCTCGTCGGCGATCCGGTCCACGTGGGCCAGGCCCTCGGAGCGGCACCGGGCGAGGATCTCGGGCAAATCCCCCAGGTCGACGCCCTCCCGGGCCACCCAGAGGGCGAAGACGAAGGGCAGGCCGGTCAGGCCCTTCCAGGCCTCGGCCAGGTCGACCACGGCGTGGAAGGGCTCGTCCGGGTCCCGCATCGCCCGGTCGCCGATGAGCAGGACGGCATCGGCCGTGCTCTCCTGCACCGGCACCCCCATCGGCAGGGATTCGACGAGCGTTGGCCGGACCCCGTGGGCCTCGGCCAACCAGACCCGGGCCAGCGCCTGGCTGGTCCGGGACCCTTCGTCCAGCGCGAGGCGGTCGATCCGGTCGAACGGCACCCGGCTGTAGAGCTTGACGCTCCGCACCGGCCCGCCGGAGGCGATGGCGAACCCCGGCAGGATCCGGTAGCCGAGCTGCGCCCCCCGAAGATACTCGACCGACGGGATCAACGCCACGTCCAGCGCCCCGGAGCCCAGGCGGTCGGCCAGCCGGCTCGGCAGGTCCATCTCCAGCCGGACCCCGGGAGCGATCGCCCCGAGCCCGAAATAGAGCGGCTTCGCGTTCAGGTACCTCACGGCACCCACCCGGAGCGGTCTCGGGCGGAATCCCGACTGGCTTATCGGCAACAAACCCGGGGCCTCCCCCCTTGGACAGGACGGGTTGCGGTTTCAGAAACTTCTGAACGGATTATAGGCGCCCGGCCCCGTCCCAACAAGGCCGCCAGAGGGAGGCGTCCGGCCCGATCGGCCGCGCCGCCGATCGGGTCGAGGGTGCGTCCGGGAGGGCGTCAGGGCTCGGGGGCCGGCAAGCGCCCGGGGGCGATGCGGGATGGGCCGTCAGCACTCCATCCGCTCGAAGGCCCGGATGCCGATCCGCATGGGGACGATCGTGGCGACGGCGCCGACGAGGAGGCTGACCCCCGCGGCGAGGAGCAATCGGGTGTGGAGCACCCCCTCCGACCGGCGGCCGATCACCTGGTAGATGTCCGAGCCCCGGCCGGCGAAGTAGAGGTGGCTGAGGACCGCCGGGGGGCCGATCACCAGCACGATGAAGGCGAGGCTGACCAGCAGGTTCAGCGTCCCGCCGAAGCCGGCGGCGATCTTGGAGGGGTCCTCCTCGCGGAGGTTCGGCAGCCTCGCGCCGAGGCCGACGCTGATGGCCGACAGCCCGAAGCAGAGCACGGCCACGATCGCCGCGTGCAGGGCGAGCATCACGCCGCCGACCTTGAGCATCAGGCCGCTCAGCAGGATCAGGACCTCGGTGGCCACCAGCGAGATGCCCGCCGCGAAGGCGAACTTGCCCCAGATGATCGACCGCCTCGGCACCGGGAACAGCCCCAGCAGCCAGAGGTTGCGCCCCTCCAGCGAGAGCATCGGGAAGATGAACCGGCTGGTGAAGGTCGACAGGATCAGGGCCGTGACCGCCAGGTTCAGGAAGCCCAGCAGGTTGCGGAAGTAGGGGCTCTGCACGTCGTAGCCGAGCCGTCGGATGTTGACGAAGTAGAACGCCAGCAGCCCGAAGAAGATCAGGAACTGCGACCACTGGGTCGGGTCCCTCCGGAAGGTGCGGAGGTCCTTGAGGATCAGCAGGCGGATCGGCTCGGCGATGAAGCCGAAGAGGCGGTGGAAGGCGGCGTCGGCGCCGTACCAGCCGAAGTGGCGGCGGGCCGACCGGCCGCCGAGCACCCGGCCGTAGCCGACCCGGTAGAGGTCCCTCGCCACCACCGCCGCCGCCAGGTAGGCGAGCATCGCGTGGGAGGCGGTCACCATCAGGTAGAACAGGCCGTCCCCCCACTCCCCCCGGGCCGACCGGAGCAGCCCCGCGGCGATCCATCGGCTGGGCAGCAGGTGGTTGGTGCTGAACTCCAGGCGGCCGAGCAGGGCGTTCATCCATTCGCTGGAGAGGGTCGACCCCGGCGTCGTCCAGACCTGCAACCCCGTGTAGGCGAGCCCCGCCACGACCAGCACCCCGGAGCCGACCAGCACCGTCTTCCGCTGCCGGGGCAGCAGGTTCGCCAGCAGGATCGCCGCCACCGCGCCGACGCCCCCGGGGATCGCCACGAAGGCCAGGTGAAACGCCAGCGCGATCGGGTAGAACGGCCAGGGGGCCATCGAGGTGATGCCGTAGGCCACCATCATCGGGCTCCCCAGCAGCAGGAAGCCCCAGGAGGAGAAGGCCATGGCCTCGATGAACTTGTGGGAGAAGACCCGGTCCTCCGGTGCCGGGGTGGCGAGCAGGAAGTACGCCTCCCGGCTCCGGAAGAGCGACGCATAGAGGATGATGCCCGTCGAGGCGAGGAGCATGATCAGCAGCGACAGGAAGAAGACGCTGAAGAGGTACTCGACGATCTCGTTGGTGACCTGGACGTAGTCGTCGAGGAAGCGGAAGCCCTCGAAGAAGAGCAGGAACAGGCCGGCCCAGAAGACGGCCGAGCAGACGACGACAGTGGAGAGCCTCAGCAGCGACTGCGAGAGGAGGATGCTGCCGTGGTTGGCCATCAGCCGGCCGCGGAGGAAGCCGAACCCCCGGGCGACCCGGCGGGGGGGGGCCATCGGCGGGGGGGGAGGGGCGTCGGGGCGTCTGGTCACGGCTGGCGGTCCCCCAGCTCGATCGGCTCGGTGTCGATTTCGGCCGTCGCGGAGCCGTTGCGGGAGGCCGACGGTCGGGGGCGGTCCCCCCCGGTCAGCTTCAGGAACAGGTCCTCCAGCGGCCCGTGCATCTGGGAACGCTCCCGGATCTCGGCCAGGGAGCCGGTCATCAGCATCTTGCCCCGGTCGATGATGCCGATCGTGTCGGCCAGCTCCTCGGCGATCGACAGCAGGTGCGTCGACATCAGCACGGCCACGCCCGATCGGGCCTGGGAGAGGAACAGATCCTTGACGATCCGGCCGCTCCGGGGGTCGAGCCCCACGAGCGGCTCGTCGACGATCAGCACCCTCGGCTCGTGCACCAGGGCCGAGGCGAAGACGACCCGCTGCTTCATGCCGTGCGAGTAGTTCTCGCAGAGCTCGTCGACGTAGTCCCCCATCTCGAAGACGTCGACCAGCTCCTCGATCTTCGCCGAGGCCCGGCGGCGCTCCAGCCCATACATCTCGACGACGAACCGGAGGAACTCCCGGCCGGTGAGCTTCTCGTACAGGTAAGGCTGGTCGGGGACGTAGGCGATCAGCTGGCGGGCCTCCCGGCTGGAGGCGGGGAAGCCGCCGATCCGGACGATGCCGCCGGAGGGGGACAGGAGCCCGCAGATCATCTTGATCGTCGTGGTCTTGCCGGCGCCGTTGGGCCCGAGGAACGCGAACAGCTCGCCGGGGCGGACCGCCAGGTCCAGCCCGTCGACGGCCCGCTTGCGGCCGAAGGCCTTCGTCACGCCGATCAGCTCGATCATCGCCGCCTCCCCGGGTCGGCCCGGCGGTCGTCGTTCGGGTCGGGCGTCAGGGCTGGCGCTCCAGCATCAGGGTGACCAGCACCAGCGGCACTTCCTGGCGGAGCACCAGGCCGTCGGAGGCCCGGGCCCAGGTCCGGGCGCGGGCCTCCCCCATCCCGGTGTTCATCCGGGAGACGAGCAGGAAGGTCGGCACCAGCTCGTCCCCCCAGGGGACCATCACGTTGCGGTCGGTGACCTCGACGTGCACCACCTCCACCCGACCGGTCAGCGGGCTGACCACCCGGCTCTCCCAGCGCTGGCCGACGTGCAGGCCCGGGATCCGGTCCAGCGGCGCCATCGCGTTCTGCACCATCCCCCGGGCCTGATAGGGGAAGCGGAAGGTCCGCTTGCCGAAGATCAGCATCGGCCCCCGCGCGGTGATCGCGATGGAGTCGTCCTCCAGGTGGCCCTCGAGCACCAGCAGCGAGTCCTCGTCGCCCTCGACCCGGACCTCCGACCGGAGCCCGCTGAGGTTGCCCGAGCCGTCGACGTCCAGCACGCTGGTGACCTCCAGCCGCTCCCCCCCGGCCGACCTCAGCGGCGTCTGCTCCAGCAGCGCCCCCGCGTCGAAGGTCACGGTGCTCCCGAACCGGACGTGGCCGTCCCCCCGACTCGTCGTCTCGGTGGTCGCCTGGCCGACGGCCCGGAGGTCCCCCGGGTCGCCGACGGGGTCGCCCACCAGCAGCGTCCAGCGCGACGAGGCGTCCCGCTCCCCGGCCCGGGCGATGTCCCGGAGGTCCGGCGGCGGGCCGACCAGCAGATCCGGCAGCACGTCCCGCACCAGCAGGCTGGAGGCCGAGACGGCCCAGAAGACGAGGATCCCGAGCGAGACCAGGCGAGGGGGCATGATCGGGGGGGCTCCGGCACCGGCTCCGTCCGAACCGACCGAGGGCGGATCGTTGAACTATACGGCCCCCACCCGACGCCGAACAAGGGACCCGGACCCGCCCCCCGCCCGACGCCCGGGAGCTGAAATCAATGCGTGCAATCATTGGAAGGCGCCCGATTTCATTGATTTTTTCCTTGTTGTGCGATCACGGGGTGGGATAGGTTTGAGTGATGGTTGGTTTCAGGAGACTGTGATCGGCGCCGAGATTGGTGTGTCGTCATGCGAAGGCTGGCCCCGCTCGTCCTGGTGATGGTGGCCTGGCTGATGCCCCCTCGGGTCGAGGCCGGGACGCTCTCGCCCTATGCGATCACGGACCTCGGCCCTTCGGGCTCCCTGACCCGGAGCATGGGGATAGCGATCAACGCCTCGGGCGCGATCGCCGGCGCCGCCGACTCCGAGGGGGTGATGCAGGCCTTCCGGGGGGACGCCGGGGGGGGCATCGTGGGGTTGGGATCGCTCGCCGGCCTGTCGGGGAGGAGCAGCGGCCTGGGGATCAACGGCGGGGGCGTGGTGGTCGGCGTCAGCGACTACGACACCGGCCGTCCCCGGGCCTTCCGGGCCGACGGGGGCGAGATGGCCGACCTGGGCACCCTGCCCGGCGGCAGCTGGAGCGAGGCCGTCGCGATCAACGACGGCGGCGAGATCGCCGGCACCGGCAACCGGGCCGACGGCAGGGCCGTCGCCTTCCGGATCGACGCCGGTGGGGAGTTCGTCGAGCTGGGGCTCCTGCCCGGCGGGCAGTCGAGCCGGGCCTTCGGCATCAACGGCCTGGGGCACGTGGTCGGCCAGGCCCAGGACCGCTGGGGGATCAACCGCGCCTTCATCGCCGACGGTCAGGGGATCCGCTTCGCCGGCACCCTGCCCGGCGGGGGCGCCAGCGTGGCCCGGGCGATCAATGACGACGGCCTGATCACCGGACACGCGACCGACTCGTCGGGCTCCGAGATCGCCTTCATCGGCCGGGCGGGCGAGCTGGCCGCCCTGGGGGTCCTGCCCGGCGGCCACTCCAGCCAGGGCCTGTCCGTCAACGCCCTGGGGCACGTGGTCGGCCTGTCCTCCATGGGGGGCGGCTCGAGGGCCTTCCTCTGGACCGCCGAGGGGGGCATGGTCGACCTGAATTCCCTGCTCGAGCCCGACACCGGCTGGATCCTCCAGGTCGCCTCGGCGATCAACGCCGACGGCCTGATCGTCGGCACCGGCACCTTCGGCGGCATCTCCCGGGCCTTCCTGCTCCGCCCGAGCGACTTCGGGGGGTCCGACGGCGGCACGACCGACCCCGACGACGGCGGAGACGGCGGCGGCGTCCCGGGCGGGTCGGGTCCGAACGCCGTCCCCGAGCCCGCCTCGATCACCCTCGTCCTCATCGCCGCCCTCGGCGCCTGCTCCCGGTCCCTGGCCCGGGGGCGGGGCATCCGGGCCGGGCCCGGCGGGAGCGGCCCCCGCCGTTGATCCGGGGCGTCGGGCGACCCGCGCCGGCCGGGTGTCCCCGGATCAGACCCGGCTGAACTGGTTCCCCGCGGCCCTTCGGATCAGCCGTCGCATCTCCAGGACGGCCAGCGTCGCCATGACCTGCGACGGCGCGAGGCCCGTCCGGACGATCAGCTCGTCGATCCCCCGGGGCAGGTCGTCCAGGTGGCCGAGAAGCGCACGCTCGTGTTCCGAGAGCGACAGCTCGGCCGGGTGCCGCACGGCCGGGGACTCGGGGGTCGCTTGCACCGCCCGGGCCAGCGGCCCGAGTTCCTCCAGGATGTCGTCGACCGTCTCGACCAGCCGGGCCCCGTCCCGGATCAGGGCGTGGCAGCCCCGGCTGGCGAGGCTGTCGATCGGCCCGGGCACGGCGAAGACCTCCCGGTTCTGCTCCATCGCGTGCGACGCCGTCGACAGCGACCCGCTCCGGGGCGCCGCCTCGACGACCACCACCCCCAGGCTCAGCCCGGCGATCAGCCGGTTCCGCTGCGGGAACAGGCCGGCCAGCGGCTGCTGCTCCATCGCGTGCTCGCTGATCACGGCGCCGTGGGCGGCGACCTCATCGGCCAGCGGGCCGTGCTCCGGCGGGTAGATCGACCCCAGCCCGTTGCCGAGCACGGCGATCGTCCGCCCCCCGGCCCGGATCGCCCCCCGGTGGGCCGCCGCGTCGATCCCCCGGGCCAAGCCCGAGACGACCGTCAGGCCGACCCGGGCCAGCGAGCCCGCCAGCCGCTCGGCCACCCTCATCCCGTAGGGGGTCGACTTCCGGGCGCCGACCAGGGCGATGGCGAGCTGGTCGGCCGGGGTCAGCTCCCCCCGGACGTAGAGCAGCAGCGGGGGGTCGGGGATCGATTTCAGCGACTCGGGGTAGTCGGGCGAATCGAACGGGATTAGCCGCACGCCCCGCTGTCGGCAGCGTTCCAGCTCGACCTGGGGGTCGAGGTCCTTGCGGCCCGAGGCGATCTTCTCGGCCAGCTTCGGCCCGACGCCGGGCACCCGCTTCAGCTCGGCGAGCGAGGCGGAGAGGATCGACCCCACGTCGCCGAAGTGCTCGATCAGGGCCCGGCTGGTGAGCGGCCCGACCCCGGGGGTCATCGTCAGGCAGATCAGGTCGAGCAGCGCGCGATCGTCTCCGGGGTCGGGCACGGTCGGCCTCGGGGTCTCGGGGCAAACTCCCGGGGCCGGCGGCGATCCCGTCCGGCCTCCGGGGAGGGCGGCCGGGATTGTAGCCGAGCCGGGGCGTCCCGGGCAAATCGGGCCCGGTCCCCGGTCGCGGCCGATCCCGGGGTCAGCCGACCAGCCCCCGGAGCTGCTCGACGTGCCGGGGGATGGCCGTCATCGGGTCGTCGCTCGCCTCGTACTCCAGGACGACGTAGCCGGAGTACTTCACGTCCCGGAGGATGCCGACGAGCTTCGACAGGTCGGCCTCCCGCTTCGGCCCGCCCTCCGGGGCGATTTCGGTCTTCACCTGCACGTTCACCGCATAGGGGGCGATCCGGGCGAGGTCGCCGTAGGGGTCCGAGGTGTGGAAGTTCCCCGTGTCGAGGTTGACGGCGAAGTAGGGGTGGTCGATCCCCTCGATCAGCCTCATCATCTGGTCGACCGTGGCCGTGATCCCGCCGTGGTTCTCCAGGGCGAGCACCACCCCCTTCTCCTCGGCATACGGCAGGACGGCGTTGAAGCCCTCGATCGCCCGGGCGACGGCCTCCTCCTCGCTGTCCCCCCTCGGCGTCCGGCCGGCGAAGACGCGGATGACCGGGGCGTTCAGGGCGGCGGCGCGGTCGATCCAGGAGCGGGCCAGTTCCAGCTGCTCCTCCCGCTCCGGGCCGGGGGCGACGCAGAAGTCGTTGCCGATCGCCGTGCCGGAGACGTCCAGCCCCAGCAGGAAGGCGTGGCGTCGGAGCGCGTGCAGGTACTCGTCCGACACGTCGGCCGGGAAGTAATAGGAGGTCGGCTCGACCGCGTCCAGCCCCATGTCGGCGGCCAGGTCGACGAAGTCGAACAGGTCCATCGTCGGCTGGTCGCCGGTGAGGAACTGCCGGTAGGAGTAGGCGGCGATGCTCAGCTTCAGGTGGCTGGGGCGGGTGCGTCGGATCGGGTCGATCGCCCGGGCGACCGGCACCGGGCCGAGGGCCGAGGCGGCGGCGGTCGTCGCGGCGGCGCCGAGGAACGAGCGTCGGGAGATCGGGGGCATCGTGGGGGAACTCCCTTCCAGGGGGCCTGCGATCGCCGGACCTAGGGCGATCGATGCGTCCCAGGGTAGGGCCTCGTCCCGGCCGACGCTACCGGCTCGCGCCTCCCGCCGTCGTCGCCCTCCCCTCGGGCTGGTCGATCACCATCGGCGGCCCGGCCTTGCCGGCCGTCGGTTGGTCCTCCTCGTCGTCGCGGGGTGGGGGCCGGCTGTCGCAGGCGGCCTCGGCCGACCGGACGATGCTGCTCGCCATCCCCGAGAAGATGAACAGGTGGGCCGGCAGGCTCGCGTACCAGTACAGCCGGCCCCAGAACTTCGAGGGCTTGAAGTAGGCCGTCTGCGTCAGCACCGACCGCCGTTCGCCGATCGGGTCGACCCGGAACTCCAGCCAGGCTTCGCCCGGCACCCGCATCTCGGCGTGCAGCAGCAGGCGACGGCCGGGGACGAAATCCTCGACCCTCCAGAAGTCCAGGGCGTCGCCGATGTAGATCCGGACCGGATCCCGCCTCCCCCTCCTCAGGCCGACGCCGCCGACGACCCGGTCCATCGCACCCCGGATCCGCCAGAGGGCGTCACCGTAGTAGTAGCCGGTCGATCCCCCGATCCGCTTGACCCGGTCGAAGAGGGCCGGGGCGGGGGCGTCGGCCTCCTTGCGCTGCACGTCGCGGAGCGGGAACGAATCGGGCTCGAATTTCGGCCGCCGGAGCAGGGCGGCCCGGCTCGGGAGGGCGGCGTTGGCCCATCGGGTCGAGACGTCGTTCTCGGCCACCTTGTCCAGGGCCCGCTGCACCGCCTCGCCGAAGGGGGTGGGGGTGATCGGCACGAGCCTTCGGATCCCGTCGTTCTGGCAGATGACCTCCGACTTCAGGCCCTCGACCAGCGGGAAGGCCAGGGCCGCCGGGATCGGCGTCACCAGGTTGATCCAGTAGGCCGACAGCGTCGGCGTGAGCACCGGCACGACGACGATCCTCCTCCTCAGGCCGAGGATCGCCGCGAAGCGGATCATCATCTCCTTGTACGTCAGGATGTCCGGCCCGCCGACGTCGAGGGTCCGCCCGGCGGTCCTCGGCTCCTCCAGGCAGCCGACGAGGTAGGCGAGCACGTCCCGGACGGCGATCGGCTGGTTCCTCGTGCTGACCCACCTCGGGCAGATCATCACCGGCAGCCGCTTGATGAGCGACCGCATCATCTCGAACGAGGCGCTGCCCGAGCCGATGATCATGGCCGCCCGGAGCTCGGTGACGGGGACCGCCCCCCCCCGGAGGATGTCCCCTACTTCCTGCCGGCTCGCCAGGTGGGGAGACAGGTCGTCGGCCCTCCGGCCGAGGCCGCCGAGGTAGACGACCCGGTCCAGCCCGGCCGACTCGGCCGCCGAGGCGAAGTTGCGGGCGGCGGCGCGGTCGCGGTCGATGAACGAGCCTTCGCCGGCCACCATCGAATGCACGAGGTAGTAGGCCGAAGGGCAGCCGACCAGCGCCGCCCGGAGCGAGTCCGGGTCGAGCACGTCTCCCCGGACGACCTGCACCCGATCCGTCCAGGGCCTCCCCTCCAGCTTCTTCGGGTCGCGTGCCAGGCATCGGACGCTGTACCCACGCTCGAGCAGCATCGGGATGAGCCGACCGCCGATGTAGCCGGTGGCGCCGGTGACGAGGATCGGTTTCATGGCTCGGTCGCGTCCGGACGAGGGTGATGGGCGAGGGGATGAGGGTGGGGTCGGCGATCCCGACGAGGGGCGATTGCCGGCACCCGGCCCCGACATTCGCCATCCGGCAGGGGTCACCCGCCCCGTGCGGGAGTGGGGGGATCACCCGGGCCGCCCATCCCCGGGGGACCCGCCGTTGTCGTGGCCTTGCGGCGGTCGAGCGCCGCCCCGAGGAATGAGAAGAGGCTCAGGGCCAGCGGGTCGACCCCCAGCAGCCGGGCCAGCGGTCCCGGCTCGGCATTGCCGCCGATCCGGGCGACGGTCCGCCCCCGGATCCGGATCCGGCCGACGAGCCCGGCACCCCGGAGGGCGGCGTCGGCGCGTCGGAGTCCGTCCCTGCGGATCGAGGGGGAGACTTGCCGGGTCAGGGCCAGGGCCGACCGGGCACCGGGCAACTCGACGTCGACCGTCTCGTCCCGGATGTGGATTTGGGCGGAGCCGCCCTCGTAATCGAGCTGCAGCTCCCCCTCGATCTCCAGCGGGCGGTCCATCGCATCATCACCCGTTCGCGTTGTCTCGGGTGCGGATCCGCAGCGTGCCGTTCATCCGCCACTTGGCGTGGGCCGCCTGCTCTGAGGCGCTGCTGGGGATGAACAGCTCGAAGTTGTCGAACTCGTAGATGATCTCCGAGCCGCGGCCGGTGAGCCTGTCGTACAGGCCGATCGCCAGGTCGGGCCAGGTCCGGGTGTCGGCGAGGTCGGTCGCCATGGCTGAGTTTCCTCGATCCGGGGTGATGCCTCGTGGTCGCGGCCCCGGATCGACGCGTCCGGGGCGTGCCGGGGTTACTGTAGGCGCGGTTCAAGGTGCCCGGCCATTTCCTTCCATCGGGGAATCCGGCGACGGCCACGAGGGCTCACGCCCCGGCCGCCGACACGACCGGCCGCACCCTCATGCCCGGTTCCAGGTCGGCCTCGGGGGCGGGGATCACGAGGTCGCCCTCGGCCAGGCCGTCCCGGACCTCGGCCCAGCGGTCGTTCATCAGGCCGACGGCCACCGGATTCCGCTCGACCCTGCCCCCCCGGATGGCGAAGACCTCCCAGCGGCCGTCCAGCCCCCGGAACAGGGCCGGCCTCGGCACGAGCAGCGCCCGGGACTTCTCCGCCGTCAGGATCCGGACGTCCACCCGATAGCCGACGCCGAGGTGTCCCCGCTCCAGCAGGCGTCCCAGCGCCTCGGGGTCGATCGCCACGACGACCGTCACCCGCTGCTGCTCCACCCCCAGGGAGCTGAGCTTGGTGAACCCGGCCGGGTTGACCCTCCGGACCGAGCCCGGCACCGGGTCGCCGCCGGCCGAGGCGCCGAGCAGCTCGACCGGCTGGCCCGGCTCGACCCGGGCGGCCTCCTGCGTGAGCACCTCGGCCTCCACCTCCAGCGTCGTCAGGTCGCCGATCTCCAGGAGCGTCGCCCCGGCCTGGAGCAGCCGCTCGTTGCTCACCTCCCGGGCGAGCACGACGCCGTCGACCGGGCTGGTCAGGGTCCCCCGACTCCGGTCCAGGAGCACCTGCTCCAGCCGGGCTTCCGCCTCGGCCTTCTCGCGTTCGAGCACGGAGACGTTTAATTGTTTCGTCTCGATATACCGGCGGATGATCATCGGGGTGAGCGAGAAGGCCGCCTGCATCGACCGCAGGGCGCTGGCCGTGAGGACGTCGGTCCGGTAGTCGACGGCCGCCTGGGCCTGCTCCATCTCGGCCCGGTTGAGGTCCTCCTCCGAGGCGGCGTCCCGCCGGGCCAGGGCCCGACGGCGTCGGAGGTTCGAGTCGGCGAAGCCGAGGACCGCCTCCCCGGCCTTCACCTGCTCGTCGGCCGCCTCGACGGTGCGGTCGACCGACCGGAGGAACTCCTCGACCTGGCCGATGAGCGCCTCCTCGACCCGGGTGTCCTCCGCCTCCCGGATCGCGGCGTCGAGCCGGGAGACGGCCGCGGTCGCCTCGGCCACCCGGATCTCCAGGTCCTCGGGCACCAGCCGGGCCACCTCCTGCCCGGCCTCGACCCGGTCCCCCTCCTCCAGGCCGATCGGGGCGATCCGGCCCTCGTAGGGCATGGAGACGAGGTACGTCCGGGGCAGCCGAGTTTTGCCCTGCTCGTCGACGAACTCCCGAATCGGCCCCGGCCGGGCCCTCGCCGCGTCGACGGCCGGGCCGCCGTCCAGCGGCCCGAGCCCGGCGACCGCCGCCGAGGCGGCGGCCAGGCCGACAACGGCCAGGACGACGATCGTTCTCGTGCTCATGTCGGGCTCCAGCGCTTCGGCCAGGCGTGATCGGCCCGGGGCCGATCATTCGCGGATTCTCATGCTTTCCTGCAGGTCCAGCCGGGCGATCGACCGGGCGACCACCGCGTGCGCCGCCAGGCTGAACGCCAGGCCGACGGCCAATGTCCAGGCGAAGGAGGACCACGGCGAGGCGGTCGGGATCCGGAACGAGTCGGTCTGGGCCGTCCGGATCAGGGCCCAGAACAGGGCGCGGCCCGCGGGCAGGCCCAGCAGCGTGCCGATGCCGTTGATGACCAGCGTCTCCCCCAGGAACAGCCGGCCGACGGCCGACCGCTCGTGCCCCAGGACCAGCAGCGTCGCCACCTCCCGGCGGCGCTCGGCCAGGGCGACGAGCGAGGCGTTGAGCGTCGTCCCGAAGAAGATCGTCCCGGCGAAGGCGATCATCATCGCCGTGGCCGCCGCGTTGGTGTCGACCACCGCCTTGCGGATGCTGGCGATCATCTCCTCCCGGACGCCCACCGACCGGACCGCCGGCAGCCGCTTCAGTTCCTGGAACAGTTCCCGGCGCGGCCCGGGCCGGGGGTCGACCCGGAGCTGGACGCCGCTGACGGCGAACTCCTCGTCGATCAGCCCGCTCAGGTAGCCGAGGTCGGCGTAGGCCGCCAGGCCGATGAAGCTGTCGACGATGGCGACGACGGGGACCGCCATCGGCTCCCTCCTCCCCTCGGTCGGCTCGAAGACGACGAGGTCGCCCGGCCCGACCCTCAGGTGTTCGGCCAGCGTCTTCCCCAGGGCGAGCCCGGCCCGGGGGACCGCCACGGGGCGGCCCTCGGCGTCACGGGGGGAGGTCAGCCGGGCCCCCGGGACCAGGCCGGTGACGGCGGCCCGCTTCTCGAACGGGCCGTTGCGGAAGGTGCAGCCGACGTTGAGCATCGGCTCGGCGAGGTCGACCCCGGGCAGGCGGCTCGCCTCCAGCAGGGCGGCCCGGCCCCGGGTGTCCCGGAAGCCGAGGTCGACGTCGCTCCGCTGGATCAGCGAGAACTGGACCTCGACGCCCCGGTCGATCGCGTCCCCCCCCATCAGCGAGGTCACCAGCAGCGCGGCGGCCATCATCGAGGCCACCACGCCGACGAGGTTCCTCCGGCCGTTTCGGAGGATGTTCCGCAGGATCATCCGCCACCCGGTGCCGATCGCCCGCCAGAGCCACGGGATCCGCTCCGGCCAGGTCACCCGGGATCCCTCCGGCGGCTTCGGCCGCATCGCCTCGGCCGGCTCCAGCGAGAGGACCCCTCGGGCCCCCCGGGCGACCCCCACCAGCGCGAAGGCGACGCTGATCGCCACGCCCGAAGCCATGACGCCCGGGAAGACCCGGTTCTCCAGCCTCGGCAGCTCGAAGAACCGCCGGTAGAGCCCCGTCATCAGCCCCGCCAGCAGGTGCCCGAACCCGCAGCCGACCAGCCCGCCGATCAGCCCCACCACCACCCCGAACTTGAGCAGGTGGAGATACAACGCCCCGTCGGTATATCCCAATGCCTTGAGCGTGCCGATCGTCGTCCGCTGCTGCTCCGTCAGTCGTCCCATCAGGACGTTCAGGACCAGGGCCGCCACCGCCAGGAAGATGGCCGGCATGACGAAGGCGAAGGTGCCGAGCTGCCGGATCTCGTCGCTGAGGAACCGATTGGAGATCTGGTCGCGCCTCGGCGTGGTCGAGGCAACGCCGAAGTCCTCCAGCAGCAGCTCGGCGCGATCGAGCAGCGCATCGGGCCGGTCCCGGACCCCCGGGGAGAGCCGGCCGACCACCTGGTTGCAGGCCCCCTCGAAGCCGAAGGCCGCCTCCAGGTCGCTCCGCTTCAGGTAGAAGACGCCGAACCGGGCCGGGTCGGGCACGATCGACCCGGGGCCGAGCAGGTAGACGAACTCACTGCTGATCGCCGTGCCGACCACCCGGAACTCCCGGCGGCGGTCGTTCATGATCAGGTGGACCGGGTCCCCGGGCCCCAGCCCGTGGTGCCGGGCGAAGGCGTCGTTGACGATCACCTCGTCCTCGAGCCTCCCGGTGAAATAGCCCCCGCGCTTGAGGACGATGTCGTTGATGATCGGCCGGTGCTCGTCGGGCAGCGAGAGGACCTGGCCGTTGATGATCGCGTCGACCCCCTCCAGGTCGACGGTCACGAACTGCTGGATGCGAGGCCGGATCTCCGTCACCCCCGGCAGCGACCCCAGGATCGAGACGTCGGACAGCGGTGCCTTCTTCAGCTCGACCGAGAAGTCGGCCATCCGGCACCGGGCGTAGTACCGGTCCTTCGCCTCGCCGAGGTTGTGGTAGGCCGACCGCATGGCGACGAAGCAGGCCACCCCCACGGCGATGATGCTGGCGATCGCCAGCACCACGACGCCGGAGCCGCGCAAGTCGCGCCAGAGCTTGCGGTCGAGGGCCGAGGGCCTCACCAGGTCACCTCCTCGGGCCGGGCCGGGTGCCCCTGCGGCACGTCCTCGACGATCCGGCCCGACCGGATCCGGATCAGGCGGTCGGCCATCCGGGCGATCGCCTGATTGTGGGTGATGATGAGCACGGTCTTCCCCAGACGCCTGTTCACGTCCCAGAGCATCGACAGCACGGCCTTGCCCGTCTCGTAGTCGAGGGCGCCGGTCGGCTCGTCGCAGAGCAGCAGCTCCGGGTTCTTGGCCAGGGCCCGGGCGATGGCGACCCGCTGCTGCTCGCCGCCGGAGAGCTGGGACGGGAAATGATCGGCCCGGGGGGCCAGCTCGACCATCCGGAGGCACTCGTCCACGTCGATCGGGTCGTCGACCAGCTCGGCGGCGACCTGCACGTTCTCCCGGGCCGTCAGGGTGGGCACGAGGTTGAAGAACTGGAAGACGAAGCCGACCTCGTCCCGGCGGAAGGCGCCGAGTTCCCGGGATGAGCAGCGCGACAACTCGCGGTCCCGGAACCAGACGCGGCCGACGGTCGGCTGGTCGAGCCCGCCGATCAGGTTCAGGAGCGTCGTCTTGCCCGAGCCGCTCGGGCCGACGATGACGACGAGCTCGCCGGGGTCGATCTCCAGGTTGACGTCCCGGAGGACCTCGACCTCGACCTCCCCCATCCGGAACGTCCGGCCGACCGCGTCGAGCCTCAGGATCGGCCCGGTCGAGACGGCGTCAGGCCCGGTCCTGGTCTTCGGGAGTGACATCGATCACGCGCCCCCTCGCGGACGACGGGCCCGGGGCCCTCGGGTCGCCCGATCCCGGCCAGGGCCCCATCCCCGACCCGGGCCCCGGCCCGAACCGGACGAATGCCTCCCCCCGCCGGACCTTCCGGGAGAGCCAGGCGGAGAAGACCCTCCGGTAGGCGTCCCGGGTGAACGGGATCAGCAGGCTGAGGCCGACCAGGTCGGTCAGGAAGCCCGGGGTCAGCAGCATGGCGCCGCCGACCAGGACCATCGCGCCGTCGAGGAGCGTCCGCCCCGGGAACTTCCCCTCGGCCATCGACCGCTGCAATTCCCGGATCACCCCGAGCCCCTGGCGCCTCGCCAGGTAGGCGCCGAGTGCCCCGGTGAAGAGGATCGCGCCGACGGTGACGAGCAAGCCCGTCTTGAAGTCGTACCGCTCGGCGATCGCGCCGTGCACCTGCAGGAGCACGAACAACTCGGCGATGGGGACGATGGTCAGGAGCAGCAGCAATCGGACGAACATCGGGGCGTGTCTCCTTGGAGGGGGGGCACTCCCCCCCTCCTGGGATCCTCCCGCCTGCGACCGGCAAGTCAACCGGGGAGTCAGTCGCCCGACCCCCGCCCCGGTTCACGATCCCCCGGGGAGTCTTCGACGGGGATCCCGGAGGATTAGCCCTCCAACTTCCAGCCGGTGCCGTCGGGCCGGTCCTCCAGCTTCACGCCGAGGGCGGCGAGGCGATCCCGGATCTGGTCGGCAAGGGCGAAGTTGCGGTCCTTGCGGGCCTGGGCCCTTAGCTCGATGAACAGCTCGATCAGGGGACCGGTCAGGCCCCCGGAGTCGGCCCCGGACGCGGCCGGGGGGCGGAGGAACAGGCCGAGCAACAGGGAGAGTTCCCGGAGGACGGTCATCCCCGAGATCCAGGGGGCCAGGGCGTTTGCGTCCCCCTTCTTGCTCTCGAGTTGCTCGGAGTCGGCGAACCGGTTGAGGGCCCGGACGAGTTCGAACAGCTCGCCGAGGGCCCCCCCGGTGTTGAAGTCGTCGTCCATCGACTCCAGGAACCGGGAGCGGTGGTCGGCGACCTCCGGGGGAAGGTCACCGGAGGCGAGCCGATCGCCGGCCTCCCGGCTCGGAGGGGAGTCGAGGTCGTAGAACGACCGGCCCGACAGCCGCTCGAAGCGGTCGAACAGCGAGGAGAAGGCGCGGAGGCCGCGCTCGACCTCGTCCAGCCGGCCGGGGCTGAAGTCGATCGGGCGGCGGTAGTGGCTGGAGAGCAGGAGCGCCCGGAGCGTGTCCGGCTGGTACTGGCCGAGCAGGTCGGCCATCAGGACCACGGTGTCGGGGTCCGACTTGCTGATCTTCCGGCCCTTGTTTGTCAGGAGCCCGTTGTGCAGCCAGTACGAGGCGAACGGCTTGCCCGAGAAGCATTCGGACTGCACCACCTCGTTCTCGTGGTGCGGGAAGACGAGATCCAGGCCGCCGCCGTGGATGTCGAAGTGCTCTCCCAGGAGTTCCATGCTCATGGCCGAGCACTCGATGTGCCACCCGGGGCGGCCGGGGCCCCAGGGGCTCTCCCAGGAGGGCTCGCCGGGCTTGGAGCCCTTCCAGAGGGCGAAGTCCCCGGGGTGCTTCTTCTTCTCGGTCGGCTCGACCCGGGAGCCGGACTGCAGCTCCTCCGGGTTCCGGTGCGAGAGCTTGCCGTACTCGGCGGCCTTGCTCACGTCGAAGTAGACGTCCCCCCCGGCGGGGTAGGCGTAGCCCTTGTCGATCAGGCCGCGGGTGATGCCGATGATGCCGTCGATGTGCTCGGTGGCCCGGGGCATGTGGTCGATGCCGGTCACCCCCAGGGCGTCGAGGCAGGCGAGGTAGTCCTCGGTGACCCGCCCGGCCAGTTCCTTGACGGTCGTCCCCTCGGCGTTGGCCTGGACGATCAGCTTGTCGTCGACGTCGGTGATGTTGACGACCCAGGTGACCTCGTACCCGCTGTGGGCGAGGAACCGCTTGATCGTGTCGAAGATCACCGGCCCGACCATGTGGCCGATGTGGCTCTTCGAATACACCGTCGGCCCGCAGACGTACATGCCCACCTTGCCGGGGACGACGGTCTGGAGCGGCTCCTTGGCCTGGGTCAGGGTGTTGTAGACGCGGATGGGCATGGTCGGGGTCGTTCCGGTCGGGGGTTCGCGAGGCGGGCCGAGGGGCGATGTGACCTGGTGTTCAGAGCGGGTCCTCGTCCTCGGCGCGGAGGCAGGGGATCAGCCAGAGGAGGAGCCGGACTAAGGTCCGGGGCACGGCGAAGAGGACCAGGTAGGCCAGGGCGACCGGGCTCACGATCGAGAGCGAGGCCAGTCCGAACCACCCGCCCCTCGCCGCGTCCGAGGCGATCGCCAGCACAGTGGCAATCACCGCAATGATCGCCATCATCGTGCCGATGGTGAACCGGAGCCGGTGCCGGGAGATGAGGCCGATTCGGATCGTCATGGCGTCAGCCCCCCGCCCGGTCGACCAGCACCACCGCCTCGCAGCACATCGCCTCCCCCCGGCCGACGGGGCCGACGTGCTCGCCGGTCTTGGCCTTCACGTTCACGGCCTCCTCGGGCAGGCCGAGCAGGCGGGCGACGTTGGCCCGGATGGCGGGCTTGTGGGCCAGCAGCTTCGGGCGCTGGGCGTGGATGATCAGGTCGCAGTTGACCGGCGACCAGCCGGCGGCGAGGACCCGGGAGACGACATCGGCCAGCAGCTCTCCGCTGTCGAGCCCCTCCCACTTCGGGTCGGTGTCGGGGAAGAGTTCGCCGATGTCCCCCATCCCGGCGGCGCCGAGCAGGGCGTCGGCCACGGTGTGGAGCACGACGTCGGCGTCGGAGTGCCCGGCCAGGCCGCGCTCGAACTCGATCCGGACGCCCCCCAGGATCAAGGGCCTCCCCTCGACGAGGCGGTGGGTGTCGTGTCCGATCCCGACGCGCACGGCGATCTCCTCCCCCCCAATCGGTCGGCGAAAGCCTCATCGTACCCGGAGGCCCTCTGGCTCGCCATCCCAGGGGATCGGCCCTTAGCGGGGCCGATCACCCCATCAAGGTCGGGGGTCGTCGACCTCGCAGCGGAAGACCTCGAACTTGCCCCGGGGGGTCCGGGGGATCTCGTCGAGGTATCGGACCCGGTAGCGGAACCGGTGGCGGAAGGCCGAGTCGAAGTGGTCGCAGAGGAGTCGTTCCCGGTCGTCGTCCAGCGGCCCGCCCTCGACCACGAGGGAGACGTCGATCCTCTCCGGTTCGACCTGGGTCAACTGGTACTGCCTGATGTCGGCGATCGCCCTCAGGGCCTCCTCGTCGAACTCGGGATGGATGCGATCGCCGCGGGGCAGCCTCACCAGGTGCCGGACCCGGCCGACCACCCGTCGCAGCGTGGGGAGCCCCCTCCCGCACGGGCACGGGGCGCCGACCTCGGCGTAGTCCCCCAGCCCGTACCGGATCAGCGGCATCGCGAAGTTGTGCAGCGGGGTGACGTGGACCTGGCCCACCTCTCCCGGCCCGCAAGGCTCTCCCCGGTCGTCCAGGACCTCGACGAGCGTGCTCTCGGCCTGGATGTGCAGGTCCCCCGACTCGGGGCACTGCAACGCGATCGGCCCGCATTCCTCCGACGCGTAACAGTCTCGGACCTCGGCCCCCCACTGCACCCGGCATCGCTCCCGGGTCGTCGGCCCCAGCACCTCGCCGAAGCATTTGACCTGCTTCAGGCGGCCCGGCGCGACCCCGGCCCTTAAGGACCGATCCAGCAGGGCGCCGAGCGTGGAGGGATGGACCTGGAGGTAGTCCGGATCCTCCTCGATCAGGAGGTCGAGCAGCTCGCCGACCGGTCGGGTGACGTCCACGACCCGGGCCGGCCCGGTGGCGATCCCCCGGAACCACCCCGGGAATCGGCCCTCCGCCGACCGGCCCGAGGCCGATTGCATCAGGACCATCGAGCCGGAGAACGCCCGACGCCCCCACAGGTGGTCTCGGAGGGTGTGGGCCATCAGGAACAGGCAGGACAGGCCGGTCGCCTGCACCTCGGTCGGCCGGCCGGTCGAGCCCGAGGTGTGCATCGTGAGGATTTCGCCGTGGGACCGGGGACGGGAGGTGCTCCGGAGGGCCGGGCCCTCGCGCTGCACCGTCTCCCGGTCCAGGGTCGGCAGGGACCGGAATTGGTCGAGGCTCGGGGGGCCGGGACCCAGATCCAGCCCGTCGAACCGTCCGGCGTAGAATCGGCTCGTTCGTCGGGCGTGCTCGACGACCCGGCCCGCCTGCCGGAGCTGATGATCCAGGAGCGTCCCCGGCGGCCACCACTGCGAATGCTCCAGCTGGAAGGCCAGCGCCAGCACCCGGGAGGCCGTCGGGTCGGGCACGGCTGGCCATTCCAGCCCCTCGATCGCCGATCGGGGCTCGACGATCGACGTCGTCGGCGAGGTCGGGCGTCCGGGTCCCGGATCGATCCCCATCGCTGAAGCTCCCCCGGCCGAAACCGATCGCCCCGGACCCCCGGAGCATGAAGCATAAGGCGCCGGGGGGCCTCGTGCCGCCCCTCCGCGGGATCCCCCGGCGGGGAGACCGGGCAGCCCGGCCTTGCGCCGGGCTGTAGACTTGGGGAAACGGGCCGAGGAACCCAAGGAGCGAGACGATGGCAATCGGCGCGATCCTGGTCGCGATGCTGGTCCCGGCGGTGCAGGACCCGGACCGGCTCGACGACCGCCAGGTGAGGGAACTCGTCGAGTCGGCCCGCAGGCGGTTCGTCGAGGCGTCGATCGACCGGGAGGAGCGGGCGAGGGACGCGCTCGACGCGGCCGATCGGCTCGACGCCGCCGCCCAGGCCGAGCCGGAGGCCGGCCGCAGGGCCTCGCGCTGGGACGCCGCGGTCGACCTGCTCGACGCCCTGCTCATGGTCGACCCCGGCAACCCGATCGCCGACGCGGTCGACCTCCAGGCGGCCGTCTACCGATGGGCCGAGGGCCGGACCTGGATCGCCCAGCTCGAACGCTCCCCGGCCGACCCCGAGGCCCGGGCCCGGGCGATCGAGGCGCTGGACGACGCCATCGCCCGGCTCCGACGCCTCTGGACCCAGACCCGGGGGAGGCCCGAGGGTGACCTGACGGCGCAGAACATCCGGTTCCGGTTCGCCCAGGCCCTGGCCGACCGCGGCGACCTGGAGGACGACCCGGGCCGGGCGCTCGACGCCCGGCAGCAGGCCCTCGGTCGCCTCAAGGATTTGCCCCTGGATCCCCCCCTGGCCGGCCACGCGACGCTGCTCAGGGCGAGGCTGCTGGTCGAGCTGGGAGAGCTGGGGGAGGCCGAGGAGGCGCTCCGGCAGGCCGAGGACATGCCCGGCCCGGGCGAGGCGGAGCGGCTGGACGTGCAGCTCGACCTGCTGCTGGCCCGGAAGCAATTCGAGGAGGCGATCGTCGCGATCGAGCGCTCGGGGCTGGACCGGCCGTCGAAGGACGTCCGGGCGGTCCGGGTCCGGGCCCGGCAGTGGATCGACCTGTTCCCGGGCCGGGAGCGGTCGGCGGTGGAGGAGGACGCGATCACCCGGGTCCGTCGCCTCCGGGACGCCGACCGCCCCGAGGCCTCCCCCGCCCTGGCGAGGCTGGCCGCCTCGATCGTCGAGCCGGACGACGCCGACGACCCCGGCCTCTGGGAGCTGCTGGCCGAGGGGCACCTGGCCCGGGGGGACGTGGGCCAGGCGGTCCGGGTCAACCAGCTCGGCGCCGACCACGCCGAGCGGCTCGGGGATCCCGGGCGGGCCTGGGTGATGCGCTACCGGGCCGCCGCCATCCTCGTGCGAGCCGGGCGGTTCGACCGGGCCGCCGAGGCCCTCGGCCCGCTCGCCGAGCTCGCCCGGACGCCCGGCAGCCCCGCCCCGGACGACCAGCGGGCCAACGCCAGCCTGCTGCACGCCCTGGCGCTGGGGAGGCTGGCGTCCTCCCAGGGCGGGTCGGGGGCGAAGCCGGCCTACCAGCAGGCGCTGGAGGACCACATCGCCGCCTTCCCGGACGACCCGTCGGCCTCCGAGGCCCGCTGGATCCTTGGCCGGCTCCAGGCCTCCGAGGCCCGGGAGGCGGACGCCATCGCCCTCTGGTCGGCCGTGCCACGCTCGCACCCCCGGTGGCGGGAGTCGAGGATGGCGATTGTCGAGCTTCACCGGGACGCCGTGCAATCGCTGCTCGTCGAGGGCAAGGAGGACGAGGCCCGGGCCCGGCTGCTCCGGGCCCGGGCGGCGCTGGATTCCTTCGCCGAGGAGGCGGCCGACCCCGGCGATCGCAACGCCTTCGACCTGGCCCGGGCCGAGCTGGAGCTGATCCCCGGGCTCCGGTCGGCCGAGATCGGCCAGGCCCTCGGACGGCTCGACCGCCTCGTCGCATCCGAGTCCGACGCCGCCCGACGGGACCGTGCCCGACGGCTCAGGATCGTCGCCCTGGCCCTCGACCAGCAGGCCGCCGAGGCCGAACGCGAGGCCAGGGAGGAGCTGGATCGCTCCGATCCCGGGGAGATCATCGCCCTGGCCGAGCGGCTCGACCGGGCCGCCGCCGCCGCCACGGCCGAGCCCTCCCGCCGTCGGATCGCCGGCGTCTCCCGGCTGCTGGCCGAGCGCGTGCTGGCGCGACCCGACGGGCTCGACCCCGGCCTGCGGGCCCGGGCCCGGGTGGTCCGCCTCCGGGGCCAGCTCGAGACCGGGGACCTCGACGGCGCCCGGGCCTCGGCCCAGTCCTGGGCCGGCGACCTGCTCCCCTCCCGGCTCCCCCCCGGGCTGCTCGGGCCCCTGGCCGACGCCCTCGACCGCCTCGGCCTCTACACCCAGTCGGCCGACGTCCACCGCGCCATCATCGCCTCGCACCCCCCCGGCTCGGCCCCCTGGTTCGAGGCCCGATACGGCCTGGCCGTCTCCTACTACCGCACCGGCCGCCCCTCCGACGCCCGGCGACTGATCGACGGCACCTCCGCCCTCCACCCCGACCTCGGCGGCGATGCGCTCCGCGAGAAGTTCGCCCGGCTCCGGAGGCGGCTGGAGTCTCCCTGATCGGCTCTCCCCATCTCGGCCCGCGACTTGCACCAGTCATCTCTGATCAGTCCGGGCCCCCGACGCCGATCGGGTCGGCGATCGGGCGAAGGGCTGGGACTCGACCGGAGGACGGGATCATGCCCCAGGGCGACAAGAGCAAGTACACCGACAAACAGAAGCGCAAGGCCGAGCACATCGAGGAAGGGTACAAGGAGCGGGGAGTGCCCCAGGACGAGGCCGAGCGTCGGGCCTGGGCCACCGTCAACAAGGACGACGGAGGCGGCAAGAAGCCGGGCGGCGGCGGCCGGGGCAGGTCGGGCTCGAAGTCCGACTCCTGAGCGGTCGGCCGATTCGACTGGCCCGATCCCGCCGCTTCGCCTATCATCCCCCCGCCCCTCGGGCGATTCGACTCGCCCGGCGACGGGGGCGAGGAGGCCGGGACGATGGCGACGACCGTCGCGTGCGTGGTGGGCACGCGCCCCGAGGCGGTGAAGATGGCGCCGATCGTCCGCCGGCTGCGGCGGCCGGGCAGCGGCTTCGAGGTGCTCGTCCTCTCGACCGGCCAGCACCGAGAACTGCTCGACCGCGCCCTGGCCGACTTCGAGATCCGGGTCGACGACGACCTCGCCCTCATGCGTCCCGGCCAGGACCTGGCGGCGCTGACCGCCCGATGCCTGGAGGGGCTCGGCGGCTGGATCGGCCGCCATCGCCCCGACCTCGTTGTCGCCCAGGGGGACACGACCTCGGTCTTCGCCGCCGCCCTGGCCTGCCACTACCGTCGGGTGCCGTTCGCCCACGTCGAGGCCGGGCTCCGGTCGGGCCGCCTCTCCGAGCCGTTCCCCGAGGAGGCCAACCGGGCCCTCACCGCCCGGCTGGCCGACCTGCACTTCGCCCCCACCGCCGCCTCCCGGGAGAACCTGCTCCGGGAGGGGATCCCCGCCGGCCGGATCCGGGTGGTCGGCAACACGGTGATCGACGCCCTCCGCTGGATCGAGTCCCGCCCGGCCCCCCTGCCCTTCGAGCCGCCGACGGATCGGATGATCCTGATGACCTCCCACCGCCGCGAGAACCTCGGCGATCCCCTCCGGCGGGCTTGCCGGGCCGTCCGGACGCTCCTGGACCGCGACCCCGGCCTCTGCGTCGTCTTCCCCGTCCACCCGAGCCCCCCGGTCCGGGCGATCGTCGACCGGGAGCTGGCCGGGCTCGACCGGGTCCGGCGGATCGAGCCGGTCAGCTACCCCCAGTTCGTCTCGCTGATGAAGGCCTCGGTCTTCATCCTCTCCGACTCCGGGGGCGTGCAGGAGGAGGCCCCCGCGCTCGGCCGGCCGGTCCTGGTGCTCCGGGACCGCACCGAGCGCCCCGAAGGGGTGGCGATGGGCTCCTGCCGGCTCGTCGGCACCGACCCGGCCCGGATCGTCGCCGAGGCCGAGGCCATCCTCTCCGGCTCCGCCCCCCCTCCCCACCCCATCAGCCCGTACGGCGACGGCCAGGCCGCCGACCGGATCGCCCTCGCCCTGGCCGAGCGCTTCGGCCTCGGCGATGCGGCCGGGAACCCCGCCGGGGCCGACACCTCGGCCGGGCTCGCCGCCTGATCCCCGGGGCGGGTCGACGCCGGATGGGGAATGATGGACATTCGATCGATCGTCCCGCCTCGGTCGGCCGATCCTCGATCGAGCGGAACGGGCCGGATCGACCGCCGGACGACCCCCCGACCGCACCCGTTTCATCCTCCGTCAGACATGAACTCGCGTCGTCAAGCGTCCAACTCCGACATCCCGGCTTGGCGGCCGGCCCCCCTCGCCGCTACGCTCAGTACCCCGGGATTCGCCCCCCCGAGCCCAGGCATCTCCCATGCACGCGTTCGAATTCGTCGACCCGAGAAAGGTGCGAGAAGTCCTGCCGGTCTACGCTATTTTTGGCGACGACGCGTACCTCAGGAGGGAAGCGATCCTCGCCATCATCCGCAACGCGATGGGGGGCCAGGATGAGGAGGAGCTGGGCGTCTCGCGGTTCCCCGGGGCCCAGGCGGAGCTGGCGAGGGTGCTCGACGAGGTCCGGACGCTGCCGTTCCTGGCGCCCAGGCGGGTGGCGATCGTCGAGGACGCCGACCCGTTCGTGACCGCCCACCGCAAGGAGCTGGAGGCGTTCGCCGCCCGGCCGCCCGACTCGGGGGTGCTGGTGCTGTCGGTGAAGTCCTGGCCGTCGAACACGAAGCTCGCCAAGCTGGTCGAGCAGTCGGGGGCCTCGGTCGAGTGCAAGGCGCCGAGGGATTCGGAGCTGGCCTCCTGGCTCGGCAAGCTGGCCTCGGGGCGCTGGGGGCTGAAGTTCCCCCCCGAGGCCGCCCGTTTCCTCGTCGAGCTGGTCGGCCCCGAGCCGGGTCTGCTCGTCTCCGAGGTCGACAAGCTCGCCGCCTACGTCGGCGACGGCAAGGCCATCACCCGGGAGGACGTGGCGAAGCTCGTCGGCGCCGGCCGGGTCCTGGAGGTCTGGGACCTGATCGACCGCGCCTCGCTCGGCGACGCCCCCGGGGCGCTCGGCGTGCTCGACCGGCTGCTCGCCTCCGGCGAGGCCCCCCAGCGGCTGCTGGCGGCCCTGGCGATCTCCCTCCGCAAGGTGCACCACGCCGGGGCGCTGCGGCTGGCCCGCAGGGAGCTGGCCGACGCCTGCAAGCGGGCCGGCATCTGGCCCCGGGACGTGGAGAAGACCGGACGGCAGCACGCCCACCTCGGGCCCGACCGCGTCGACCGCATCCCCGCCCTGCTGCTGGAGACCGACCTGGCGCTGAAGGGCTCCTCCACCCTGGACGAGCGGGCCGTGCTGGAGCGGCTCATCGTCTCCCTCGCCCGGCCCCGCGGAGACTGATCGGCCGGGCCGATTCCCCCCCGGACCCGGGAACCGCCCAGATGAGCGACCGCGAGGACGACGAGGCCGTCGCACACTGCGTCTCGAAGGTCGAGGAGCTTGCCGCCCTCGACGAGCCCGACCGCCGCGCCCTGCTGCAGCTCGGCTACAACCTCGGCCGCCTCAGCGAGCTGACCGGGGCCGGCCGAGGCCCATTCTGGGACCGCTGGAAGGGCCCGGTCGCCTCCTGGGACCGCCCCGCCCTCCGCGCGCTCGCACTCGAATTGCCGAGGCGGCCCCGCCCGGGCGGGGCCGGTTCGACCGCCTCGCTCCCGGAGCCTCCGCCCGAAACGGGCTGACTTCCCGGCGCAATCTGGCCTGGTCGGTTGACTCCGACGCCGGCTGCCGTGTTTACTATGACGACAATGCAATCGGGCACGCCCGATCCGAACCATCGGTCGACGATCGACCGGCGGGGTCGGTTCCCCGGCGACCCGTCAACCTTTTCCCTTGCATTCTCCCCGAGGCGAGCACGATAATGGGCGTGCTCACCCCAAGGATGTTGAGACTCCCTCCTGGATCGCAGCCCCTCGCGATCTCGATTCACCCGCAACAGATCTCAGGAGTGATGGACTATGCGGAGGAACCTTGGGAATGGTTCGACCTCCCTCCTGGAGCAGGTCGAGCATTCAATCAGGCAGACAACCCACGGTCGGATCCGTGACCTGGCCGTCGAGGAGGTCCAGGGCCGCTTCGTCGTCCGGGGCCGGGTGCCGTCCTATCACACCAAGCAACTGGCGCTGTATGCGGCGCTGGAGCTGCTGCCCAGCGATCGCTTCGACATGAATATCCTCGTTTCCTGAAGCGATCGATTCCCGGGAACTCCAACCACACCGCCGGGCCCGCCCCGGCGGATCCATCGGCCGATGGATCCGCCGGGGCGGGCCCGGCTCGGGTTGTGCCCGGTCGACCGATGCGCCATAGTGGTCGGGCCGGGCGGTCGTCGCGGCGCGCGCCCCGGGCCCGGCCCCGCACCCATCGACTCGACCCGCCTCGGCATGAGCGGACCCCGGCCGGGGCCCCATCGCGTGACCCGGGCCGATCGCCCCGTCGGGCGGTCGCCCCGAGCAGGCCGACGCCGCCCCGAGTCCCAGGGAGGATCTCGCCCGATGCGAGGGATCGATCTCGCCGCCCGAACGCTCGCCCTGGCCCTCGCCCTGGCGACGCCGACCTTGCTCCCCCCCCGGGCCGAGGCCCAGGACGCGGCCCCGGACAAGGCCCGGGATGCCTGGGACGCCGTCTTCATCGGCGGCCGGAAGGTCGGGCACATCCACCTCCGCGTCGAGCCCGTCACCGCCGGGGACGGCCGAGAGCTGCTCCGAGTGCAGGTCGACTCCCGGCTGAACATCAAGCGGCTGGACGACGACGTGGTCATCGCCACCCGGTACGGCACGATCGAGACCTACGACGGCCGGGTCCTCCGGCTCGACGCCCGGAGCCTCGTCGGCCCGAATGAGACGCGGATCTCCGGGGACGCCCGGGACGACATCCTGCCCCTGACCCTCGAGGCCGGCGGCCAGCGACGACGGGTCGAGATCCCCTGGGGGGACGACGTCCGGGGCCCTTATGGGCCCGAGCTGAGCCTCTCCCGATCCCCCATGACCCCCGGCGAGCGCCGGGAGATCAAGACCTTCATCCCCGACCTCAACCAGGTCGGCCTGACCGTGCTCGAGGCCCGCGAGGTCGAGGAGGTCGAGCTCGGCGGCGACACCACGATGTCGCTGCTGAAGGTCGAGTCCCAGGTGAAGGGCCCCGACGGCAAGCCCCTGCCCGGCATGGACGCCACCTACTGGGCCGACTCCGGGGGCCAAATCCTCAAGAGCCACACCGACGCCTTCGGCGGCATCCTCACCTACCGGACCACCAAGGAGGCCGCCGAGGCCCCCGGCTCCGGCTCCTTCGACATCGTCAAGGCCTCGATCGTCCGCGTCTCCCGCCAGATCACCAACTCCACCGGCACCAGGTCGGCCGTCTACCGGGTCTCCTACAGCGGGGACACCCCGATCGAGGAGGTTTTCCCGGCCGACGACCGCCAGACCGTCCGGCGGGCGACCGACGGCTCGACCCTGCTGGACGTCCACACCTCCGGGCCCCGGGACGGCTCGGGAGGGCCGGCGACCGTCGAGCCCGAATACCTCGCCGCCAACCCGATGCTCAACAGCGAGGATCCCGGGGTCGTCGCCCTCACCCGGCAGGCCATCCGGGGCGCCGCCGACGACCCGTGGGCCAAGGCCGTGGCTATCACCGACTGGGTGGCCGAGAACGTACGCGAGAAGAACTTCGAGACCGCCTTCGCCACCGCCCGCGACGTCGCCCGGGACCTGAGCGGCGATTGCAGCGAGCACAGCGTGCTGACCGCCGCCATGTGCCGGGCCGCCGGCGTGCCCGCCCGGGTGGTCGTCGGCCTGCTCTACGCCGACGACCTCGGCGGCTTCGGCTATCACATGTGGAATGAAGTGCATGTCAACGGACGATGGGTCGCCGTCGACGCCGCCCTGAAGCAGACCGAGGTCGACGCCACCCACCTGAAGCTCAACGCCACGAGCCTCGACGGCGTCTCCCCCTACGCCCAGTTCCTCGACGTGGTCCGCGTCTTCAACACCCTCTCGCTGGAGCCGATCGAGGTCCGTTGACCCGATCCGGATCCGGGCCCGGCCCCCGCCGGCCGGGCCCCTCGGGGCCCGCCCGAGGCGCGGCGGACGGAGTCAAGGGCCGGCCTCCCGCCTGAGGGCGGCCAGGCCGTCGAGGGCCCCTCGGCAATTCGGGTCGAGTTCCAGGGCGGCGCGAGACGATTGGGCCGCAAGGACCGGTCGGCCCGACTCGGCCGCCTGGTCTCCCATCCGCCGGTGGAGGTCGACGTCCCCCGGCCGATCGGCGATCATCAGGCCGAGCCGGGCCATGAATTCGAGGAATTCGAGGTCCTCCCGGGCCCGGTAGCTCAGGGTGATGGGGTCGAGGGGGGATGCCCGGGCCGCCCGCTCGGCATCGGCCAGGGCGGCGTCGAGCCGCACCCCCTCGGCGAGCCGCCCCTCCGGGCGCCGCCGGGTCTTGGGAATCAATCCAGTTGATGGATGATCCCCGGGAGCACCTCGGCCAGGCGGTCGGCCGCCTCGATGGCGTGCTCCCGGAGGGTCCACAGGTCCTTCACGCTGCCGGGCCGCTTCCAGAGGGCGCCGATCGTGGCGCCGAGGCGGAAGCCGCCGGTCGGGCCCATCACCGTCATCACCTCCGGGGGCAGGTCGGCCCCGGCCTCGTCGCTGATGACCCGGATCGCCAGGAACCGCTGCCCCCGATCGGCGCAGATCGAGGCGACGCTCGCCGTCTCCATGTCGACCACCTCGGCCGCGAACCGCCCCCGCATCGCCGCCTTCTCGGCGGCCGTGCGGACGATCTTCGAGGCCGTCACCAGCCGGCCGGACGAATACCTGATCTTCGATCCCGGCGTCGAGGCCGGGGGCGTCAGGCCGATCGCCAGCGGCGGGGCGTCGGGAGAGGCGGCGTCGACGATCTCGGTGGCGAAGACCACGTCGTTCCGCCTCAGGCCCGGGTCGAGCGCCCCCCCGAACCCCGCCGAGACGAGCCAGCGCGGCCGGTGCCCGCCGAGCAACCGCCTCGCCCCCTTCGCCGCGGCCTTCCGGCCCACCCCGGCCGAGACGATCACCACGACCTTCTCGCCGAGCATCCCCTCGACCACGGCCCGCTGCGAGCCTTCGGGGTCGGAATAGGTCCGCACGTCCCGGAGCAGGTCGATCGTCGGGCCGATCTCGATCGGCAGGGCGGCCACGATCCCCACGTCGGCCGGCACCGGGGGCGGGAGCAGTTGAGTCATGCGCGTGGGTCGTGTCGCGGGGGGTGCGGGTGGCGGGGCGTTCGGAGCCCCGTCGAGGATCGTCGGTGGGGCGGGGGGAAATCAAGGTGGCTCCGCACTCCGACCCTCGGCGCGGGGGCTGGCCTTCCCTTCGGACCCGACCCGGCCGGATGCCGGACGTCAAATGCCGGGGCCGGCCCGGACCCGGGACGCGCGGACGGCCTCGCCCGGATCGGCGAGGCACCGCGACCCGAGCATCGGCCATCGGTCATCCGTCATCCGCCGACCATCCCCGCTCCCCTCAGACGTCCAGCGGCCTCGGGTCGGCCGGGACGCCGCAGGCGAGGGCCCCGGAGTGCAGCGACCGGCCCAGCCGGGGGGCGGCCGGCCCGGAGACGGCGGCCCGGTAGCGGGCCAGGGCCATCAGCGGGAAGTAGATGCGGTAGAGGTGGTAGCGGAGGTAGAAGACCTTCGGGAACCCGGTGCCGGTGAACTGCGGCTCGTCCCAGGTGCCGTCGGCGTTCTGGGTCCGGAGCAGGAAGGAGACGCCCCGCCGGACACTCGGCGAATGCGCCCTCCCCGCCGCGATCAGGCCGTTGACGGCCCAGGCGGTCTGCGAGGCGGTCGTCACGCCCCGGCCCATCCAGGCGGGGTCGTCGTAGCTGCGGCAGGATTCGCCCCAGCCGCCGTCCTCCTGCTGGGCCGACTCCAGCCAGTCGGCCGCCCGCTGGATCGAGGGGTGGCCCATCGGGAAGTCGATCGCCCGGAGGCCCAGCAGCACCTGCCAGGTCCCGTAGATGTAGTTCACCCCCCAGCGGCCGTACCAGCAGCCCTCCGGCTCCTGGGAGGCCCAGAGGTATTCCAGCCCCCGGGAGACGGCGGGGTGGTCCTGGCGATAGCCGATCGTGCCCAGGATCTCCAGGATCCGGGCGGTGATGTCGGCGCAGCTCGGGTCGAGGATCGCGTTGTGATCCGCGAAGGGGACCTTGGTGAGCAATTGATTATCGATGTCGACGTCGAAGGCCGCCCAGCCGCCGTCCCGGTTCTGCATCGCCAGGAGCCAGGCGACGGCCCGGTCGGTCGCGAGCCTCCCCTCGGGTCGGCCCGCCAGGGCGGTGCGGCCCAGGGCGAGCAGGACCATGGCCGTGTCGTCGATGTCGGGGTAGAAGTCGTTGCGGTACTCGAAGGCCCAGCCGGTCGGCTCCAGGCCGGGCCGACGGCGCTGCCAGTCGCCGGGGACGCTGATCTCCCGGTCCAGCAGCCAGCGGGCGGCGGCGGTCATGCTCGGGTCGTCGGCCGGCACGCCGGAGTCGGCCAGGGCGATGGCGGCGATCGCCGTGTCCCAGGTCGGCGAGACGCAGGGCTGCACCCGGACCGCGCCGCCCTCCTCGATCATCAGGTCTTCGAGCTGCCCCAGGGCCCGGCGGACCAGCACGTGGTCGTCGTCGTAGCCGAGGCTCCGCAGGGCGAAGATCGAGTAGACCATCGCCGGGAAGATGGCCCCCAGCCCCTCGGAGCCCTCGAAGTGCCGGATCATCCACCGGTGGGCCGCCGCCAGCCCGGGACGGCGCAGCGCCTTCGGCACGACCCGGTGCGCCCACTTGAAGCCGCGATCCAGGGCGACGAAGAAGTTCGACCAGGAACAGGCCCGCTCCGTCCTCCTCGACGGGGGCGGCAGGTCCGGCCGGAACAGCTCGGCGATCCCCTTCTCCGGCGGCAGGTGCCGCACCGGGCGCAGAACCGAGAGGATCGACAGCGGCACGACCATCGTCCGGGTCCAGGACGACATGTCGTAGAGGCTCAGGCCCGTCCGGGTCGGCAGGAAGATCAGCTCGGGGGGGACGTACGGGCAGTCGTCGTACGACATCTGCCCCAGCAGCGCCAGGTAGAACCGGGTGAAGCTGTTGCAGGCCTCGGCGCCGCCGGCCTCCAGGATCCGGTCGCGGACCTTCGCCATCTCCGGGTGGTCCGGGTGCACGCCCGCCAGCTTCAGGGCGAAGTACGACTTGACCGAGGCGCTGACGTCGAACGGGCCGCCCGGGTAGATCGCCCAGCCCCCCTCGGGGAGCCGCTGCTCATACAAGTACTTGCAGAGCTTGACGGCGACCTCGTCCTCCTCCCGGCCCAGGGCGGTCAGCAGCAGGACGAACTCGGATTCGAGGATCGTGTCCCCTTCCAGCTCGCCGACCCAGTGGCCGTCGTCGCGCTGCTGACCCAGCAGCCAGCCCCTCGTGGCGGCCAGGCCGCGATCCAGGGCGTCGGAGTCGACCGGGGGGGGAGTCCCGACGCCTCGCGGGGTCGCCTCCGCGGCCGGACCCCGCCCCAGCTTGCTACCCTCGCGCTTGACGATCATCGCGGTCTCGGTCCCCCCTCCTTGAGGTGGTTCGTCCCGATGCCCATCCGTGTTGTCGATCGAACCTCGGACGCGACCGGCACATCCATGTCCCGGGGTATCGCGCGGGGCACATCCTAAGCCTGCCTTTGTTGAACGATCAAGGCCAATCCGACCCCGGATGCCTCGCCCCCGGGGGTTTTTTCGATGGCCTCGCCGACCCCGGGCCTCAAGGTCGACGCAGCTTTTCCAGGGTGCCATGTCGTGCCCCCGATCACCCCCCGGGCACCAGCTCCGGGGCGATCGTGAACCCGCGCAGCACGGGGGTCGATCGGAGGGTAGCCTCGGCCCTCCGGAGGCCGGCCGGGTCGAGCAAGCGGCCCCGGATCTCCAGCCGGTCTCCCAGCAATCGGACGCGGTCGACCTCGGCCAGGCCGTCGAGCTGGCGGCGGACCTGGTCGCCGAGGTATTCCTCCACGTCCCGGAGGTCGGCGGCCGACCGCAGCGGGTTCTCCCCCGGCTCGACCGGCACGGAGAACCTCAGGCGGTCGACCACCCGGTCCACCCCCGGGTGCCGCTTCACGGCGAGATAGGCGGCCATCGCCGCCGCCGCGGAGGGGGCGTCCCCCGAGAGGGTCGCGGTCCCGTCCCGGAGGGTCACCCGGATCGGCAGGCCGGCCAGCTCGGGCAGGTCGCCCGGCGGGCTCGCCTCGGCCGGGGCCGGTGCGTCGGCCTCCGGAGGAGCAGGCCCGCCCGGCCCGGCCCCTCCCTCTGGCCCCGGGACCGGCCCGGGCCCGGGCCGGGCGGGGGGGACCGGGCGGGGATCGATGAACAGGCCCGGTGCGGGCGGCTCCGGGGGGGCGGCGTCGGCCGGGGCCGAGGAGGTGGCCTCCGCCTCGACGACCAGCAGGTTGATGACCTGGGTGATCCCCGGCGTCTGGGCGAGCTGTTGGCCGACGGCGACGCGGTCGGCCAGCGTCGGCACGAGGCCCCGGATCGTCGCCACGCCGTCGGGATCCAGCTCCACGTCGACCAGCCCCGGGGGCGGCAACTCGCCCCCGGCCGCCGGGAACGGCGCCGGGGCCGGGCCGTTCGCCCGGTATTCGGCGAGCCTCCGGGCCGAGAGGGCCCCCCAGTAGGGCGGGTAGCTGATCACCGGCGGTTCGAGGCCGAAGAACGGCTCGTCCGCGAACCCGAACAGCGGAGGGGGGTAGATGAGGCCCGGAGCCCCGCCGGGGACGGGCCCGAACGGCATGTACGTCGGGGGAGGATACCCGCCGACCGCCCCGTAGGACGGCCCGGGCATCGGCGGGGCGAACCCGGGCGGGACCGCCTCGGCCATCGCCGCCGCCCCCCGGAGGGCCACGTCCTGCGCGGCCAGGGTGTCGATGACCAGCTCGTCGGCGAAGGGCACTCCCGAGGCGATCGCCGTCCGGATGGCGGCATCATAGATGACCTTCGTGCCGACCACGCCCCGGAGTGCGGCCCGTCCCCCCCGGTCGACCACCTCGATCGGGTAGGGCGCCGTCACGGGGTTGGAGGCGAGCGCCGCCCGGAGCAGGTCCGCCGGCCCCGGACGGCTCGGGGCGGAGACCCCCGGCCGGGGGGCGAGCTGGCCACCCGCCGGACTCGGCCCGGGGACGGCCATCGCGACGACAACGACGACGGCGAGCCACCCCCCGGGGATTCGGGGATATCGGGTCCGAGTCATGGTGGGTCTCCGTCCGGTCGGCTGCTGCCGAGGCGAGGTGTCCGAGCGTCCCCGATCCTCCGAGGAAATCCCGTGCCCGAACCGCGAGTCTATCGGCCGATCGGCGGGATCGGCAAGCGACCCCGGGACGGGCGAGCCCGTCCCGGCGGGCCGGGGACGATGAGCCGAGGCCGCCGGGGCGGGCCGCCCCGTTCGGATTCGCCCGGCGAGCCGGGGCCGCCGCCTCGACCGCCCCCGGCGAGGGCCCCGGCCCCGGCCTGCCCGAGGATCCGACATGGCGGCCGGGGGGGGCTCGGGGTATGCTGAAGCCCGAGATCGAGCCTCGGAGGAGCCGCACCGGACGATCCGAATTGGCCGGGCCCGCCCGATCCGTCCCCCGGGCGAGGCCGAGCGAAGGGGGAACTGCCGTGACGCCTCCCGACCCGATCTCGATCTCGATCGTGCTGGCCGACGACGACGCGGACCTCCGGCTCGTGGCCGCCGGCCGGCTCCGGGCCTCGGGCATGACCGTCTGGGAGGCCTGCGACGGCGCCGAGGCGCTCCGGCTGGTCCGGGAGCACCGGCCGACCGTGCTGGTGCTCGACCTCTGGATGCCGGGGGTCGACGGGCTCCAGGTGCTCGACGCCCTGCGGTTCGACCCGGTCGCCTCCCGGCTGGCCGTCGTCGTGCTCACCGGCGACGGCGAGGCCGACGGCCGCCTGCTCGCGCTGGCCGGGGGGGCGGCCTCGATCCTCCTCAAGGGGGGCTCGATCGACGCACTGGTCGGGGAGGTCCTCGACGGCGCCGCCCGGGCCCTCGGCCCCCCCTTCGGCGTCGACCTGGGGGACGACGGGGGCCTCGCCTCCTGCTCGACGTCGCATCGAGACCCCATCCCCTCCGGGCCCGACCGACCTTGATGACCGAACCCGCCCCCGACGCCTACCGGGAACGCCTCGACGCGCTCTACGCCCGGCTCGACTACGAGCGGCTCGGCATGCCCGCCTCCTCCTCCTCGACCGAGCTGAAGCTGGGGAGGATGCGGCGCCTGCTCCGCCGCCTCGGCGACCCCCAGGACGCCCTCCGGATCGTCCACGTCGCCGGGACCAAGGGGAAGGGGTCGACCTCCGCGATGGTGGCCGCCGCGCTGTCGGCCTCGGGGATCAAGGCCGGGCTGTTCACCTCGCCGCACCTGCACCGGCTGGAGGAGCGGTTCGAGGTCGACGGGGCGATGATGAGCCCCTCGGATCTGGTCGCCCGGTGCGACGAGGTCCTGCCGGTCGTCGAGTCGGTCGAGGCCGACTGGCCCGACCCCGAGGGGCGGGGGATGACCTTCTTCGAGGCGACCACGGCGATCGGCCTGCTGCACTTCGCCCGGGTCGGCTGCCGGGCGGTGGCCCTGGAGGTCGGCATGGGGGGGCGGCTGGACTCGACCAACGTCGTCCGGCCTGGCGTCTCGGTGATCACCTCGATCTCCTTCGACCACGTCCGCCAGCTCGGCCCGACCCTCGGCCAGATCGCCCGGGAGAAGGCGGGCATCCTGAAGCGGGGGACGCCCGCGGTGGTCGGCGTCCGGGGGGACGAGCCGCTGTCGGCCATCCGCGAGGTGGCCCGCTCGAGGCGATGCCCGATCCGGGAGGTCGGCCCCGACGTCTCGTACGACTACGAGCCGCCGACGCCCCCGGTCGACCGGCCGAGCAACGGCGTCGTCCGGGTCCGGACCTGGCGGAGGGACTGGGGCCCGATCGTCCCCCCCCTGCCGGGGGAACACCAGGCGAGGAACGTCGCCGTGGCCCTGGCGAGCCTCGACGCCCTGGCGGAAACCGATCCCACCCTGGACGTCGACCCCGGGGCCGCCGCCCGGGGCGTCTCGGGCCTGAGGTGGCCGGCCCGGGTGGAGGTGGTGGGCGAGTCCCCCTGGGTCGTGATCGACGGCGCCCACAACGTGGCCTCGGCCGAGGCCCTGGCGGGGACCCTGCGGTCGAACTTCCCGTCCGTCCCCCGGACGCTCGTCTTCGGCACGAGCAGGGACAAGGACCTGGACGGCCAGCTCCGGGCCCTGCTCCCACTGTTCGACGCCGTGATCGCCACTCGCTACGTCGAGAACCCCCGGGCGGTCGATCCGTCGGCGATCGCCGAGGCGGTCTCGGCGCTGGGAGGGCCCCCGGCCGAGGTCTCGGCCGATCCCGCCTCGGCCCTGCAGGCCGCGCGAAGGCGGTCGCCGGTCCCCGGTCTGGTCTGCGTCACCGGCTCGCTGTTCCTGGCCGCCGAGGCGAGGGCCGCCGCGCTCGGCCTGTCCAACGTCCCGGCCCGGCCCAGGCTGGTGACCTGATCCTGCCGGACGCTGGCCCGACGCCGGCACCCCTCGTATGATGCGGATTTGACCGGATCGACCCGCACCCGAGGGGCCCTCGCCATGTTCGATCGCCTGCCGATTGTCGCCGCCCTGCTCTGTGCCTGCCTCGTCCCCGTCCCCCCGGCGTTCGCCGCCGATGACGGGCTCACTCCCGAGGAGATCGATCAGGGGTGGCTCCGCCTGTTCGACGGCGAGACGACCTTCGGCTGGACGGTCGAGGCCGAGGATCCGGAGAAGGCCGTCTCGGTGGCGGACGGCGTGCTGACGATCGTCGGGCCGGCGACGGTGCGGACGACCACCGAGTTCGGCGACGCCACGCTCCGGGTCGAGGCCGATGGCGAGGGCATCGCCGGGGCGATCGTGGGGTTCGGCCGGGACGAGACGGCGGATCCAATGGGTCGAATCTCCAGGACCGGCACGCTTGAACTCTCGACGGAGGGCGGGGAACGTTCCCCGGTGGTCATCGTGGTCGAGGGCGGCGGCAAGCTTCGGGTGCACCGGGTCGACCTGCTCCCCCGGGGGATGGAGCCGATCTTCAATGGCGAGGACCTCTCCGGCTGGAATGTGCTGGAGGGGGGAGAGTCGGTCTACTCGGTCACCGACGAGGGCGACCTCAACGTCAAGAATGGCCGGGGAGACATCCAGACCGAGGGGCAGTACGACGACTTCGTCCTCCAGCTCGACGTCTTCTCCAACGGGGAGCACCTCAACAGCGGCATCTTCTTCCGGGCCGTCCCCGGCGAGTTCTGGAGCGGGTACGAGTCCCAGATCCGCAACGAATATGAGGGAGAGGATCGGAATAAGCCCGTCGACTACGGCACCGGCGCCATCTACCGCCGACAGGCCGCCCGGAAGATCGTGGCCGACGACTTCGAGTGGTTCACCAAGACGATCGTCGCCCACGACAACCACTTCGCCGTCTGGGTGAATGGCTACCAGGTCACCGACTGGACCGACGATCGCCCTGCCGACGACAACGGCCGCAACGGCTACAAGGCTGCGCCCGGGGTCATCAGCATCCAGGGGCACGACCCGACCACCGACCTCAGCTTCCGGGACATCCGGATCGCCCCGATCCCGGGAGGCTGAACCTCCCGGGGCCGGGTCCGATCGGCCGGGCGGGTCGGGGCGGCGGGTCGGGGAATTCATGGTCCGGGAATCGCTTCGGGGTGGAGTCCGGCGGCTCATCCGAAATTCGGCGACTCGGTCCCCCTCGATGGGCGGTGTCGACGACACGACTGTGGGAGCGGTCGGCGGTCAGCGCCTCAGGGCGTACTGGCCGCCGGAGTCCCCGGCGATGGTCCGGAGCTGCTCGGCGCCGAGGCCCCCGGCAAGGTCGATGCAGTGGATCGGGATCGTCGAGCGGTTGGTGGCGGCGATGCCCTCCTCGGTGCCGGGGGGGAACTCGCCGTCGGAGAGCAGGAAGACGGCGTCGGGCTGGAGGCCGAGGGCGAGGTTCATGGCGCCCCTGGGGTCGGTGCCGCCGATGGCGTCGACGGACTCCAGCCAGGCATAGGTGTTCACCTTCCCCCGCTGGTCGGCCGACTTCGGCACGCCCCCGCCCATCGGGATCGGCCGGTCGTTGTAGAAGACGACCAGGTAGCGCTGGGGGAACCGCAGGGCCCCGATGCAGCGGCGGAGCTCCTGCTTGGCCCGGTAGAGGCGGAGGTCGTCGGCCATGCTGCCGGAGCAGTCGACGGCGAAGACGAAGAAGGTCCCCTTCGCCCGGACCCCGTAGAAGGAGGTCCGCTGCCAGGGGGGGAGGGATGCCCAGTCGATTGCCGGGTCGTAGGGATCTTCACCCGGATCCCGGAGCAGGTCGGCCGCCTCGGTCGACGACCGGACCACGGGCCCCACCACCCTCCGGGGGCGATCGGGCCCGGGCCCCTGGGTCCCGTCGTCGGCCTCGGCGCCCGGCTTCGGCTCGTCGGCCGGGGGAGGCTTGGGGTCGTCGGCGAGGGCCGGGGCCGCCCAGCCGATCAGGGCGATCAACAGGGCCGGGATGAGCGGCGGGGCGGGCCGGGTCGGGGGCATCGGTCCCTCCGGTTCGGGGGGGTGGGGGCTCGGGGCCTGGGAATGGCCGGAGCGGATCGAGGCGATGCCGAGTGGAGACGCACCCTCGGGGGCGGGGCATCGATCGGAGGGCTCATTGACGAGACGGGGGCCCGGTTCGCATGATGGAACGCCCGGTCGGGCCCCCCGCCGACGGCCGGGGTGCCTCCCCGCCCTCATGCCACCCCCTCGCCCGTCCTCCCCCCGATGCCGGAGTCCGACCCCTTGATCGAGGCCCTTTCCGCCGCCGACTGGATGACCCTCGGTGGCACGATCCTGACGCTCGTCGCGCTCGAAGGGCTGCTCAGCGCCGACAACGCCCTGGTGCTGGCGGTGATGGTCCGCCACCTGCCCCGGGACCAGCAGAAGAAGGCCCTGCGCTACGGCATCATCGGGGCGTTCGTCTTCCGGTTCATCGCGGTCCTGCTGGCGGCGAAGATCCTGGACTACTGGCAGCTGGAGGTCGTCGGCGGGCTGTACCTGCTGCAACTGGCCGTCCGGCACCTGATCCACGGCGAGGAGGACCACCACCTCGAGCAGGCCGAGGCCGACGCCCTGCCCGACCCCGCCCCCGACTCCGCCGACTCCCAGGTCTCCCCGGCCCTGCACGAGCCGGCCCCTCCGGCCTCCGTTCGGAAGCGGAGGCGCAAGAAGGGGGGCTTCTGGGCGACGGTGGCCGGGGTGGAGCTGGCCGACATCGCCTTCTCGATCGACTCGATCCTGGCGGCGGTCGCGCTGGCCGACGGCCTGCCGGAGCACCTGCGGGACCTGCATTTCGTCTTCTTCCCGCTGGAGACCTGGGTGATCTACATCGGCGGCGTGCTGGGGATCATCACCATGCGGTACGTGGCCGGGTACTTCCTGCTGCTGCTGAACCGGTTCAAGGGGCTGGCGGTCGGGGCCTACGTGCTGGTCGGCTGGATCGGGATCAAGCTGATCGGCTCCGGCCTGCACCACGCCCTCTACCGGGAGGAGGCCCGCCTGACCGACGGCTGGCGGGGCGAGGTCCCCGACTGGTTCGCCCGGAACCTGGAGATGCCCCCCTGGTTCTTCTGGGGCGTGATGCTGCTGATCCTGGTGATGAGCATGGTCCTCAGCCCCGCCCGCAAGCCGCAGTCGGCCGGCTGACCGACGCCCGGGGGCCGGCGGCCCGCCCCGGATTCGACGGCGGGACGCCGGCCGGGATTCGATCGGGGCCGGGAGCCCGCCCGGCCTCCCGGCCCTCGGCTCGTCGGCTCAGGCGTAGGTGACGCCCTCCCGGGACAGCGCGGTCTGCAGGGCGACGGCGGCGTCCCCGAAGCGCTCGGGGCCGGTGAATCCGGTGCTGGCCTCGGCCACCAGCAGGTGGGGCTCCAGCACGCAGTACCCCTCGAAGCCCTTGGCGACGGCGTCGGTGATGAGCTTCGGGATCTGGCCCTCCCCCTCCCCGGCGGGGACGTTCTTCTTGGTCTTGGTGTCGTAGTCCTTCACGTGGAAGTGGACGACCCGGTCCCGGAGCATCGTCCAGGCCTTGTCGACCGGCTGGCCGACCTCCAGGTAGTTCGCCGGGTCGAAGGCGTGGCCCAGCGCGGGGGAGTCGACCGCGTCGAGGATCTCCTTCACCCGGTCGGCCGTGTCGCCGTAGATCCCCTTCTCGTTCTCCAGCAGCAGGGTGACCCCCCGCTTCTCGGCGACCTCGGCCATGGCGGCCATCCGGCGGAGGACCTCCTCGCGGTGGTCCTCGGGCGCGCCCCCCTCGGGGATGTAGAACGAGAAGATCCGGATCCGGGGGCACTCGTAGAAGTCGCAGAGGCCCAGGGCGACGTCGAGCCGCTCCAGGTGGGGCTCGAACGGCTCGTCGGCCTTGATCTTGCCGATGGGGGAGCCGATGGCGCTGAGCGCCATGCCCCGCTCCCGGAGCATCTCCCGGAACTCCTCGTGCTGCTCGGCCGTCAGGTCCAGGACGTTCGTGTCGTGGATCGACCGGAACTCGACGAAGCGGATGCTGTGGATCAGCAGGTTGTCGAGCTGCTCGGTCGGGTCGGCGGAGATCTCGTCGGCGAAGGCGCTCAGGTAGATCATGGGGGACGGTCCCGAGGGGCGGGGGCCGGCCGGGGCGCGGTTCGGGCGCGACCGGCGGGGCCGGAGGATGATGGGCCTATCCTACCAGCCCGCCCCCCGTCTGCGAACGCCCCTCGGCGGCCCTCCCCGGGCCTCCCGGCCCGTCAGGCCCCTCGGGACGCCTCGACGGCCCCGGGAGGGGAGCCGCAGGGCCCTCCCCGGATCGATCGGGCCGGGGGGCGATCGGCCCCCGATCGGCCGGGGCGGTCGGGGGCCGGATATGGCAAGGTGCGCCTCGGCTCGCCGGGAGGCCCGGTCGGGAGCCGGTGTCGGAACTCATGACCTGGGTTCGGCTTTTGCGTCGAATCGTCGGCGAGTTTCGCCGCCGAAATGGGTTCGGTCCGTCGCGGCGCACCGGGGAGTTCGGCCCGGAGTCCGGCCGGGGGAGACGGGGGGACGGCCGGCCCGATCGGGGAGGGGGGCGGGGGCGTCGGCCGATGCTCCCGGGGCTGCTCCTGGGTCCCGATCGGGGACGGGCCCCGATCGAAGACGGCTCGGGGGGGATCGGGATCGCCTCGGGTCCGGGGGCGAGACCGGTCCCGATCGAGGGGGAGAGATCGGGTCCGAGGTCGAGTCCGGGACAAGCGGCGTCGACCCCGATCCGCTCGAAGCCCGGGGGGGTGGGGTCGCTGTCCAGCTCCCGCCACCAGCCGCCGCCGACGGGGGCCCGGGGGAGGGTGCAGTGCCGGGCCTCCTTCGAGCGCTCCAGCAGCTCCCGTCGGCGACGGTCCCGGAGATTCAGGTAGAGCCGGACGGCCGCGTTGGCCGACCGGTCGGCGTCTCGGGCGTAGCGCTGGCGGAGCTGCCCGCCGGTCGAGGGGTCGGCGGCCATCGCCCGGGAGACGACCGCGTCCCGGGACGGCCCCTCGACCTGCGCCCAGGATTCCTCCCGGAGCGCGACCAGCCGGTCGACCTGCTCGGCGATGAAGGCCCGCAGCGCGGCCCTCGCCCCGGCCGGGTCGGCGGGCACGGGATCCTCCCCCGGGGCGTCGGGGATCCGGGTCACGGTCGAGGGGGAGCAGGAGGCGGCCAGCCTCCAGAGGAGGCGGACCTCCGGCTCGGCGTCGGGGCCGGGGAGCCCCTCGGGCAGGCCGAGCAGGAGCTGGGCCCGGAGGACGGTCCGTTGGTCCCAGCCGTTGCCGAGCCGGAGCGGGGCGTCGAGCGATTCCCAGCGGCGGATCAGCCAGTCGCAGCCGAAGGCGGACGCCTCCAGGTCGAACAGGACGTGGCCCGGGTCCTTCGGCAGGTCCTGGGCCCTCCGCCTGGCCCGGTGCCGCTGGCGGTCCTCCCAGGACCGGACCTCCTCCCGGGCCGCCTCCTGCCGGGAGTCCTCCCGGGCCCGGTCCAGCCGCTTCAGGGCGACCGAGCCGACCGCCGCCCGGAGGACCAGGTGGTCCTCGACCACGTTCTCCGGCCCGGCCTCCTTCCGCCATCGGGCCAGCTCGGCCTCGTAGGCCGCCCGGTCCGACTCCGGCACGACCACCAGCGCGGCGAAGCCGTGCTTCAGTCCGTTGGATCGGCTCCGATGCTTCCCCCCGGGCGTCCTCGGCCCGGTCGACCTCTGCGCGTTCCGACGGTTGGCCTCGACCTGCTTCGGCGACGGCGTGCCCACGATGCGATCTCCACGAGGTGCGGTGCCAGGTGCGTTGAACGTGTCCCGAGAGGACCGAACCGATCCCATCCCATCCGAGCCGACCGGAGGTCCCCTCCTGCCCCCGGTCCGGGCGGACCCCTCCCCTCCGGCGCGCGACGGGCCCATACCCTAATCATCACGCCGAGGGCGGGCGAAATTCATCTTTTCCGCGAGGCGTGATCCGGCACCGCCCGGCCCCATCGCCCCCGGGTGGCCGGGTCCCGAGCCATTTCGGATCAGCCGATCAGCAAGTCGATCGGGCTGCGGACGCCCATCGGGCCGGACCGGAGGACGTGGGTATAGATCATGGTGGTCCGCACGTCCTTGTGGCCGAGCAATTCCTGGACGGTCCGGATGTCGCTCCCCGATTCGAGCAGGTGGGTGGCGAAGCTGTGACGGAAGGTGTGGCAGGAGGCGGGCTTGACGATCCCCGAGGCCTGGACCGCCTTCGAGACGGCGGCCTGGACGGCCCGCTCGGCCAGGTGATGGCGCCGGACGACGTCCGATCGCGGGTCGACGCCCCGCTTCGAGGCCGGGAAGACGTATTGCCAGCCGGGCTGACGGTCGGCGTCCGGGTACTTCGTCGCCAGGGCGCCGGGCAGGTAGGCCCGGCCGTATCCCTCGCGGAGGTCCTTCGCATGGACGGCGGCGGCGTGCTCGATCTGCCTGCGGAGCGGGTCGGCCAGCGCCCTCGGCAGCAGGGTGACGCGGTCCTTCTGCCCCTTGCCGTCCCGGACGACCAGGTGGGCCTGGCCGAAGTCGACGTCCTTGACCCGCAGGCGGAGGCACTCCAGCAGGCGGAGCCCGGCGCCGTAGAGCAGGCTGGCGATGAGCCATCTCTCGCCGGTGAGGTGGTCGAGGACGGCCTTGACCTCCTCCCGGGTCAGGACGACCGGCAGGCGATCGGGCCTCCGGGCGCGGACGACCTCGCCCAGCTCCTCGACGGGCCGTCCGAGCACCTCCTTGTACAAGAACAGCAGGGCCGCCATCGCCTGGTTCTGGGTCGACGCCGCCACCCTCCGCTCGACGGCCAGGGAGGTGAGGAAGGCGTTGACCTCCGCCTCCCCCAGCTCGATCGGGTGCCGGGTGCCGTGGAAGCGGATGAACTGCGTGATCCAGCCGACGTATGCCTCCTCGGTCCGGATGCTGAGATGACGGACCCGGATCGCCTCCCGGACCTGATCGAGCAGCTTCGCCATCGGGGTGCGCCTTTCGCTCGTGCCCTTCGTGCGCGTTCGCACGTCGAACCCCGGGCAATTCCCTTGCAATCTCCGGCGATTGCAGCCACATTGGATCCGACGCCCGGGATTATACGAGCGTTCAGGCGTGTTACACCACGAATTTTCGGACGTCGGTTTGTCGCAAATGCGACGAATCGTGCGCCGAAACAAGGTTAGGCGGCGGAGGTCGTATGACTGCAGCACCGCCAATCTCGGAAGACCGCCCACTGACCGCGCAAGAGCAGGTCCTTGTCCGCTGGCTGCTGGAGCACGGCAACCCGGACGCCGCCGGATTCCTCCCGCAACTCGCCGAGGCGAGAGTGGTGTCCAGGTGCCCGTGCGGGTGCCCCAGCGTCGACTTCTCCATCGGCCAGGAGCTTCCCCCGGTCGGTGCCGGGATGCAGGTCTTGGCCGACTACCAGTGGCAGGCGGCAGGAGGGCCGTTGTTCGGGGTGTTCGTTTTCGCGCGTGGCGGCCTGCTTGCTGGTCTGGAGGTGTGGTCGGTCGACGGCCAAGATACTGCGTGGTCGCTCCCGAAGATCGAGCAATTGCGGCCGCTGGTGTTCGCGCCGACCGCCTAACCTCGCGCTGCAGCGGACCCGGCCCGCCACCGGCGCTCATTCACATGCATTGCCCAGTCTCGGCGGGCCGGTCCGCTGAGCTTGGTCGTTAGGCTCACAAGGAGATCACCGATGCGTCACCTGGTCTCGGCGGCCACGGGCCTCCTCCTGCTCCTTCCAACGACGCCTACGCTGGCCGTCGATGGCCCGGACATCGACGAGGTCGCTGCCGCGTGGGTCTATCCCGAGGCGACAGACGTTCTCTCCGCCGGGAAGCCTTCGTTTTACAACACGATGTTCAAGACACCCGATGATGTACATACCGTCCTGAAGCATTACGCCAAGAAGCTGGGGGTCGACCCGGGGAACATGGCCGACCCGGACGGCGCGATCGGTGTGCTTTCCGGCTCGGTCGAGAGCGGCGAGTCATTCTCGATCGTCAAGTCCACATCGGCAGCGATGGACGGGGTCGAAGAGGTCGCATTTACCCACAAGTCGACGTCCGCATTGACGACTCTCGTCATCCATCGGGTCCGAGACGGCGATCTGACGAGGGTCACGGTCTTTCGCGCAGAGCTTGTCGGCGGCTGAGCCTAACCTCGCGCTGCAGCGGACCCGGCCCGCCGCGGCGCTCGCTAGTCAGTCGTAGCAAACCCTCGGCGGGCCGGCCCGCTGAGCTTTGGCGTTAGGCGGCGGGGGGCGGAGGGCGTGTCCGATGCGGGAGACGGTCGCTCACTTCATGCTTCGGATGCCGGCCGCGCTACACGATCGGCTCGCCGAGCGTGCCCGTCGCGAGCGGGTGTCGCTGAACGCCCTGATCGTGCGGATGATCGACGAAGGGCCAGGCCCGGAAGATGGCGATGCGGCCGGCTCGCCGGTCCCACGCGGCGGCGGCCCCCCGCACCGCGATCGGCGTGCCGCGTCCGATGCCCCCGACTCGGAGATGCCTTGAGCCTCTGCCGGTCGAGGCTCGCCGGGACCGCCTAACCTCGCGCTGCAGCGGACCCGGCCCGCCGCGTCGCTTCGTGGTAACATCAAGCTCTGTCTCGGCGGGCCGGTCCGCTGAGCTTGGTCGTTAGTCGTCATGCCGCAAGCGGCACCCTGAGATCATGAAAATGGGCAATCTGGCTGGGGACGGACCGGCCTTCGAGGCCCATTTACAGAGCAGGCGGCGGGGGCGAAGATGCGTTATCGCCTCGGAACGCTGATGCTCTTGGTGCTCGTCTTGGCCCTGGGGTTGGCGATCGTCTTCCAGAGCCAGCGACTGGAGCGGCGCGGGGCCGCATTGGGCTCGCAGGTCCGGGCGCTTCAGCGGGAGAACCGTCGCCTCGAAGAGCGCGTTCGCGAGCTTGAGCGGCGGAGGGAGCAAGGGGAGATCATCCTCCGCGGTGAGACCGGTCGTAGGAAGGTCGATCTCCAGAAAGCACAAGAGGTCGTGAGCAACGAGCATGCGCCGGGTTGATCGCCTAACCTCGCGCTGCAGCGGACCCGGCCCGCGGCGGCGCTCGGTGGTCAGTCAACGGTTCCGCTCGGCGGGCCGGTCCGCTGAGCTTGGTCGTTAGGCGGCGGGGGTGCAACGCCGGTGCTTCGCTCCGCGAATGTCCCTCCGAGCCTCCGGCACCTGATCCCGCTTGCCGAGCGCTTCGGCGTCACCGATGATGTCCAACGCGAGCGGCTCGTCTCCTCGGCGTCGCCCCATGAGATTGCCCGGCTCAAGGCAGCCGTCCAGGCGAACGACGACGACCTGGATGATTGGCTCGCCGGCTCGGAGGCCGATGGCCCAAAGTTCTCGGCGGAGTACCTGGCGTTCAGCGCCATGCGGATGGCGGCCGACTCCGCCTAACCTCGCGCTGCAGCGGACCCCGGCCGCTGTGGACGGCTTCTGGTAACATCGAAGCTCACACTCAGCGGCCGGGTCCGCTGAGCTTGGTCGTTAGGCGGCGGAGGTGTCGCGTCTCCCGCACCTGTGGAGTGACCGGAAGGAGGGCGATGATGAAGGTCGCATGTAAGGCATTCCGCATCGAATGGGATGACGAACCCAACTTCGACGCGGCAACGAACTTCACGGAGCAACTCGCTCCGGAACAACTCATATCGATATCTCACTCCAATAGTCACGTCGTGGTTTGGTACTGGGAACGCGAGCAGAAGTCGCGAAGCGACGCCGAAGTATAGGCGGGTGGAGCCTTCAGGTCGCCTAACCTCGCGCTGCAGCGGACCCGGCCCGCCGCGGCGCTTCCTGGTAACATCGAGGTCACTCTCGGCGGTCCGGTCCGCTGAGCTTTGGCGTTAGGCGGCGGCCGAAGCCCTTGCTCGCAGGGGTTCCTCGGACGTGGGTTTGTCTGCGTGTGCCGAGCGACAGGCAGCATCGAGGGTTGCTTTTCCGAGACATTGCTTGATTCCGCTTGCAGCAACGCTGCTCGATGATAAGGTGCGGTCGCCGATGTTCGGAATTGCGCGGGCAGCTACCGCCCTCGCCTCAGCGTCGAGACGAGTGGTGTTCGAAGCGGTGCCTTTCCCTTTGAACGGGCTCTGTGGCCCGAGGAAGCATCCGATGAGTCGCCTCTCGAAGCAGTCCGCAGTCGTCATGCTCTTGGGGTTCGTGGCCGTCGCGATGGCCCCCACGCTCTCGTTTGGGCAGGGCGGCCAATCGCCGCTACTGCCGCCGAACGCGAATTTCCGCGGCAAGTCGTTTACGGAGTGGAACGTCCTGGCCCTCGAATGGGAGATCGCTACTAGTCTGGGCGGTCAGGATCTTCCCGGGACGGTCCAGAAGGTCCGGTTCATGCCATTCAATTTCGCGGGAGACGAGTTCGACATCCGGGTCAAGCCCGGGACGGCGATCGCGCACCCCGTGTTGCCCATCTACGGAGAGCTCTACGACGACGGCACCCAGGACGATCCCGACGCCGATTACTCGTTCCTGTATGAGGCCACCTTCATCGATGCCCGGCTCGATGGCCAGGTGTTGTTCCAGGGCTTCGCCAGCGATTACGAGCCGTACAGTTTTGGCACCGTCGTGCTCGATGGGCCGATCTTCTACGCGGAGCCACAGCCTCGCGGTCCCGGACTGAACGCCATCGCGGCCACGTTCGTCTTCGGGACCGGCGCGGTGTTCCACCCACTGCCCGTCGGCGAGCACACGCTGGTGATCGACGTGCAGGGTCCACTCGGCGACTACCACACCACCTACCACATCACGGTCTCGCCGAAGTAGGGTAGGGTGCGGGCGGGTGGCATGCTCTCGCGCAGCGTGAGCATGTCTTCGGCTGCCCCTGCATGCTCACGCTGCGCGAGAGCATGCCACCCGCCCGCCGATGGTTCACCGGCGGGGTAGCCGGGGTCGTCCGCGACCCCAGCCCGATTGACCCGGCCGCTCCGGTCGGACCGGGGTCGCGGACGACCCCGGCCGCCCCGCCGCCTCGCGCGACTGGTCGAGCAACCTGGGCATGTTTGCCGCCTCCCGGTAGTGCGCCTCATCCCGGATCCCGCTTGAGGACTGGAAAGGGGACATTCCTAATTCTGGAGGTGAACTGCGCAAGCGGGGCAACCTCGCCGCCTAACCTCGCGCTGCAGCGGACCCGGCCCGCCGCGGCGCTAATTGGTCATGCAATGGCTTCTCTCGGCGGGCCGGTCCGCTGAGCTTTTTCGTTAGGCGTCTCGGGAGTCGGTGACGTGGCGGATGGCGAAGATTCCGACCTCCGCGCTGAAGACCTTCCGCCGCCGGACGCATCTTGGGACGACATCTGGCGGCTCGCCCTCACCTTCAATGGGTACCAGCATTGGGGTTCCTTCGAGAAGTGCGCCGAGGTGGCCAACCAAGAGCGAGACGCCACGCTGATCGACCTGCGGACTTGCCTGTTCTTCGAGTTCCAGCGTTGGCGCCACTACGGCGACGAACCCGACGAGGAGGCCGAACCGTACATCCGTAGCCTTGTGTCCAAGATACGCGAGCGTGTGTCGGCGGCCGACGCCTAACCTCGCGCTACAGCGGACCCACGCCGCCGCGGCGCTCGCTGGTACAATCGAAGGTCGCTCGGGCGGGGTGGTCCGCTGAGCTTTGGAGTTAGGCGGCAATTCCGCTCAAGGAGCGGGTAGATGCGGATTCCGATCCCGTTCATCCCGGCAGCGCTGGTGATCCGGTTCGAAGGCCGACCTCTAGGGCCGCCGCGACCCCGCTTCACCGTCCGCCGCCTCATGGTCGCGGTGGCCCTCGTGGGCATGTGGCTGGCCTTCGCGGCGCACAGCGATCGGCTCCGGTTCCGGGCGTCCGATTATGTCACGCGGGCGAATGGGGTGTGGCCGCCGCCCAGCTCGCCGCTCGACTTCGGGCCGCAGGGGGCCGAGGTCGAGCGACTCAAGGCGGTCGAGCTTCGATATGCGGCCCGATCGAACGTCTACCATTCGGCTGCGAATCGCATCGACCGCGTGCTGATCGCGACGCTGCTCATCGCGACGGCGCTCGGGGCCGCCGCCGGCATTTCCGCGCTGTTCCGCTTGAGCAGCACGCGAAGGCCGACTGATCCCGCCGCCTAACCTCGCGCTGCAGCGGACCCCGGCCGCCGCGGCGTCTTGTGGACAGTCCTAGCTATCCCTCGGCGGCCGGGTCCGCTGAGCTTCGACGTTAGGCGGCTCGGGAGCTATACGATCGGATGTCCCGACCATTCACCGTCGCACTCTTGGGCCTCGTCTTCGCGGCCGCGGTCCTGGCGTATGGCGAGTTCGCCCGCGCCAAGGGGGCCGTCCCCCTGGCGTTCCTGGCCGGCGGCACGATGATGGTTGGCGGGCTCGCGGTCGGACTCATGCGTTCGCTTGCGGGCAAGCGGAGCCGGTCCTAGCCGGCCTAACCTCGCGCTGCAACGGACCCGGCCCGCCGCCCGCGCTGACTCCGATGCGGAGCACATTCTCGGCGGGCCGGTCCGCTGAGCTTTATTGTTAGGCGGCGGAGGCGACGGCACAACCGCTGTTCCATGTCGCTGAACTCTTCGACATCCGGGGGCGCGGCCTCGTCGTCGCGACCGACATCCCCGTGTCGAAAGCTCACTTCAAACTCCGCATCGGCGACGTCATCGAGTTCGTGCGGTCGGACGGCTCTCGACTCCGCACCGTTGTGCGTGGCAGAGTAAGCCCCTCGATCATACCGCAACCGGTAATGTGGTGAGGGGCTTGGCCGGGGTCGGGAGCGGACTGACGGGAGGGGGATGGTGGTGTAGGATGGGGCGTCGAGGGCGGCGGCCGGGGCCGGGGAGGCCGGTCGATCGGGGGCGTTGGCCGCCCGGGATGGTCGGGCGCGATCGGCGAAGGGGGCGGGATGCTCTGGCTCTGGACGTTCTTGATCTACTGGCTGCTGCTGTTCGTGGTCTGCTACATCGTCACCGAGGTGGGGCAGAACCACTTCTATGACGAGGTGACGCCGCTCGCCTGGCTGAAGGTGGGCGGGTCGACGCTGCTGCTGGCCGGGGCCCTGACGTGGTGGGACCCGTCGAGCGTGGACCTGTTCACGGACGAGATCTGGATCCTGGCGATGCTGGCGGTCGCGGCGTTCGTGCTCTTCACCGTGGTGATGCGGTTCCATGCGCCCCACGCCCTGATGCTCGGGCCGGTCGCCGTGGTGCTCATCTCGATCATGGCCGCGATGGCCGTCGATAGCCTGAAGACCTCCGGCAGGGCGGCCCGGCGGGACCGGCCGATCCCCCCCTCCCAGCGGACGATCCGCAAGTCGGCCTCCAGCTCGATCGAACTCCCCGAACCGGAGGAACCGGCGGCGGGGGCCGTCGAGGGGGAGGGAGCGCCGTCGTCCCCCTCGGCCTCGCCTCCGCCCTGATCGGGCCCGGCGGCGGTGGTTGATGCCCCGGGCGGGCGTCGGGACAATGGGAGGGGGGTGAGCCCGCCCCTCGCCCGTCTCGTCTCAGGTCGTCTCGTCTCGATCGATCGCTCGCTCGGAGGGGCCCGGATGCGTCGACTGCTGCTGGTGGTGGCCGTCCTGGCCGGGGTCTCCTGCTGCGCCGGGGGGTGGTGGGGGTGGCGGTCGTGGTCGGCCCGGCGGTACCTCGAGGCGATCGAGGGTGCCAAGCGGGAGGCGTCGAGCGGTTCGGTGGCGAGGGCCCGCCGGACGCTGGAGGAGGCCGCCTCGCGATGGCCGGGCCGGGGGGAGGCGGAGTTCCTGCTCGGCGCCGTCGAGCAGGCGATGGGCAGGACCGAGGCGGCGAAGGCGGCCTGGGCCCGGGTGCCGGGGGGCTCCGAGTTCGGCCCCGAGGCGGCGATGATGCTCGCCCGGGTCGCCCTGGCCGGCGACCTCATGGCCGAGGCCGAGCGGCACCTGCCCCGGGCGCTGGAGGCGGAGGGCCCGCTCGGGATCGAGGCGAGGGAGTCGCTACTGCTGCTCTACAAGCTCCAGGGCCGTTACGAGGAGGCCCGTCGGCTCGTCCGGGACGGGTGGGTCCGCTACCCGGACAAGGTCGGCACGCTCCAGCAGCTCTGGCACCTGGACAACGCCAACCCGATCGCGCTGGAGGACCACCGCCGGATCGTCGATCGCGCCTCCCGGGCCGCCCCCGAGGACGACCGGGTCTGGCTCTCCCGGGCCCACCTGGCGAACCGGGAGGCCCGGTTCGACGACTCGGCGGCCTGGCTCTCGAAGTGCCTGGCCCGCCGCCCCGAGGACCCGGCCGTCTGGCGGGTGGCCCTCGACCGGGCGCTGGCGGTGCAGGACCCGGCGAGGGCCCGGGAGGCGCTGGGGCACCTGCCGCCGGGCCTCGTGCCCCCGGCCGAAGTGCTGGAGCTGCGCGCCTGGTTCGCCTCCCTGGCCGGCGACCCGGAGGCCGAGCGCCGGGCCCTGGGCCGGCTGGTCGAGCTGGATCCGGGGGCGATCCACGCCGTCGACCGCCTGGCCGGGCTGGCCTCCCGGCTCGGGGAGCCGGGGGAGGTCGACCGGCTCCGGGGCCGGAAGGGGGAGCTGGATCGCCTGCTCGAACGCTATCTCGACCGCATGTTCGAGCCCGACCCGATCGAGGACGCCGTCGAGCTTGCCGGCTGGGCGGAGCGACTGGGCCGGGCCTTCGAGGCGAGGGGGTGGTGGGAGCTGGCCGGTTCGCTCGGCGAGGACGAGGCCGAGGAGCGTCGCCGGGCGATCGCCCGGCTCGACCTCCTGGAGGGGCGTCGGGCCTCGGCCGCCTCGCTGCCGGAGTTGCTGGCGGATCTGGAGGAGATGGGGACCTCGATCGGCCCCTCGGACGCCCCGGCCATCCCGGGAGGCCCGATGCCGACGTTCGAGGACGAGGCGGCGGAGGCCGGGCTGACGTTCACCTATGCGAGCGGCAAGACCCCGGAGCGCCAGATCCCGGAGACGATGGGGGGCGGTGTCGGCCTGCTCGACTTCGACGGGGACGGCCTGCTCGACGTCTTCGTCGTCCAGGGCGGCACCTTCCCGCCCGACCCGGACGCGCCCAGCACCGGCGACCGGCTGTTCCGGAACCGGGGGGACGGGACCTTCGAGGACGCCACCGAGTCGAGCGGGATCGCCCGGCTCCCGGCCGGCTACGGCCATGGCGTCGCCGTGGGGGACGTCGACGACGACGGCGACCCCGACCTGTTCCTGACCCGATGGGGGTCGTATGCCCTGTACCGGAACAACGGGGACGGCACGTTCGGGGACGCCACCGAGGCGTCGGGCCTGGGGGGCGACCGGGACTGGCCGACCTCGGCCGCCTTCGCCGACCTCGACGGGGACGGCGACCTGGATCTCTACGTCTGCCACTACCTCGTCTGGGATCCCGAGCACCCGAGGGTCTGCAAGGAGCCGGACGAGGAGGTGGTCCGCCTCTGCAACCCGGGGCTCTTCCCGTCCCGGCCGGACCACCTCTACCGGAACGACGACGGCCGATTCGTCGACGTGACGGCGGAGGCCGGGATCGTCGACACCCACGGCCGGGGGATGGGGGTGGTCGCCAACGACTTCGACGGCGACGGCCTGATCGACCTGTACGTGGCCAACGACCAGACGGCCAACTTCCTCTGGAGGAATCTCGGGGGGATGCGGTTCGAGGAGTCCGGCCAGCTGGCCGGGGTGGCGGCCAGCGGGCACGGGGGATACCAGGCGGGCATGGGCGTCTCCTGCGGCGACCCGAACGGAGACGGCCTGCCGGACCTCGTCGTGACCAACTTCTACGACGAGGGGACGACCTTCTACCAGAACCTCGGCCGGGGCATCTTCAACGACTCGAGCGCCCGGGCGGGCGTCTCGGCCGCGACCCGGTCGCTCCTGGGCTTCGGCATCGCCTTCCTCGACGCGAACAACGACGGCTGGGACGACCTGGCCCAGGCCAACGGGCACGTCGACGACTTCCGTCCCGAATCCCCCTACGCCATGCCCGCCCAGCTCCTGCTCGGCGGCCCCTCGGGGAGGCTGGTCGACGCGGGAGGCCGGGCCGGGGAGCCCTGGACGGTCGACCGGCTGGGCCGGGCGATGGCCGAGGGGGACCTTGATAACGACGGCCGGATGGACCTGGTCTTGCTGTCGCTCGACGCGCCGATGGCCCTGCTGCGGAACCGGTCCGGGGGGATCGGCCGCTGGGCGACCTTCGCCCTGGAGGGGACCGGGTCGGGACGGGACGCGGTGGGGGCCCGGGTGACCGTCTCGGCCGGGGGCCGGGAGCGGGTCGGCTGGCGGGTCGGCGGGGGGAGCTACCAGTCGAGCGGGGATCCCCGGGTGCACTTCGGGCTGGGGGACGCCGACCGGGTCGACTCGGTCGAGGTCCGGTGGCCCTCCGGGAGGGTCGACCGATTCGGGGGCCTGCCGGTCGACTCGGGTTTCCTGATCCGGGAGGGCGAGCCCGTCCCCCGGCCCCTGCCCGGCTTCGGCGCGGGCGGGCGGGCCTCGATGGGGGGCCGGGAGACGGCCGATCCCGGTCGGATCGACGACGACTGACCCATCCCCTTGCAATCGGGACGTGACTCCCGTATAGAAGGATGCGGGCACCCGCATGCCGGGGCCCTCCATTCTTCCGTGCGTCGAGTTCGCGTTCCGATTCCGGACGCCGCCGGCGAGGCGGCGGGGACCAAGAGTCGTCGAAGGTCCTTCGGGGACGTTCGGCGGTCGTGGCTGCGCGCGTCGGGGCGGACGCCGGGGTGCCGACATTGGTCGGCCCCCGGCCCTGGCCCGGGGTGCGGGGCCGGCCACGCCCGAGGCCCTCCCCGACGGGCGAATCCGTGCAACGATGAGGGAGTTTCGCATGATCTGGATGCGATTCGGGCCGTCGCGCGTGCATGCGCTGATCGTGGCCCTGGGCCTGTCGCCGGCGGTCGTCGGCTGCGGGGGCGACGACGACGGCCAGGCCGTTCAGACCGAGGAGATGAACCAGCATCTCCAGGAGGTCACCGGCAACTACGGCCAGCAGTATGCCGAGCAGTACAGCAAGAAGGGGCAGTGATCGGGGCCGTCCCCGAGGGGGGGCGGCCCGACCTGCCGATGTCCGAGGAGAGTCCCGAGATCGATCCCAACGAGAGAGGAGCAATGGGATGAGACGTCACCGCACGAGTCGCGGGTTCACGCTGATCGAGCTGCTCGTGGTCATCGCCATCATCGGCGTGCTGATCGCCCTGCTGCTGCCCGCGGTGCAGAGCGCCCGGGAGGCGGCGAGGCGGTCGCAGTGCACGAATAACCTGAAGCAGATCGCCCTGGGCCTGCACAACTACCATTCGACCCATGACTCGTTCCCGATCGGCATCACCCAGACGCCCCAGGGGGGCGCCCTCGACTACGGCGGCCCCTGGAGCGGCTTCAGCCCCCATGCCCAGCTGATGCCCTTCCTGGAGCAGAATCAGCTCTACGCCTCGACCAACTTCGAGTGGGCCTGCTTCGAGCCCCCCAACAGCCCGACGGTCTACCAGGCGATGGTCAGCGTCTTCCTCTGCCCCTCGGACCCGAACGCCGACCGGAGGCACACCAACAGCTACGCCGCCAGCTACGGCGCCACCACGACCAACCTCTACAACTGGAACAACAACGTCCCGGCTAACTCCGTCAACGTCCAGATCCCCGCGGACTCCTCGGGGATGTTCACCTTCGGCAAGTCGTACAACATCGCGGCGGCCCGGGACGGCACCAGCAACACCATCGCCTTCGCCGAGTGGCTCACCGGCGAGCAGGGGGCCAACTACGACGCGGTGAACCCCGGGGCGAAGTACCGGGGCAACTTCCTGATCCAGGACGTGCCCCTGCCCGACGGGGCGGTTCAGATCAACGCCTTCACCAACAAGGTCGCCGTCCGAGAAGGGGTCGAGATCTGCCGGCAGGCCTTCAAGACCGCCACCGCGGGGATCCACGATTTCCGGGGCTGGCGGTGGTCGCACGGGGCCACGGTCTTCGGCCTCTTCAACACGATCCAGCCGCCCAACGACACCTTCGGCGGCTGCCGGGATGATCCCCGGCAGGACGGCTGGCCGGACCACGCCTTCACCGTCGGCGCCTCCAGCGCCCACCCGGGGGGGGTGAACGTCGGCTTCGGCGACGGCTCGGTCCGGTTCATCAAGGACACCGTGAACCTGGACGTCTGGTGGGCCCTGGGGACCCGCAATGGCGGCGAGGTCCTCAGCGCCGACCAGTACTGATCGCGTCTCCTCCGCCGACCCGTCGCCGGGTCGGTCGGACCGACGGATGCCCCCGGGGGCCCGAGGCCGCCGGGGGCATTGCCGTCGTCCGAGGGGCCTCGGGTGGGAAGTCGAAGCGTCCCGAGGCCCGGCGCGCCCGGGCGCGAGTTCAGGGGGCGGGCGAGGGCCCGGGTTCGGGCCGCCGTCGCCTCGAAGGCTCCCGGGTGAGCATCGCCCCGATGCCGGCGGCGGCCAGCAGGGCGACCGTCATCCGGGAGGCGAGCCGGGAGGTGCCGGAGGCCGAGACCGGCATGTGCGTCTTGTCCAGGGGGAAGGCGGCGGCGCCGAGGGCCTCGAAGGCGAGCGTGCCGAGGGCCGCGCCGATCAGCCCGCCGACGACGGCGGCGACGAGGTCCCCCCTGCCCGCCCCCAGGCCCAGCCCGAAGGCCAGCCCGCCGGCGGCGCCGACGAGGGTCCAGATGCCGCCGTGGACGAGCATCGGCACGGTGAGGTCCGTGGAGAGCGGCTCGGCGTCCCGGTGCGCCTGGTAGACCGGCGCCAGGGCCATCGACCCGGCCGTGCCCACGGCCCCGCCGACGACCAGCCCGACCGCACCGGCGATCGCCCCCTGCCGGGCCGACCGCCGGGCCAGCCCGCCCCCCAGCCCCAGGCAGAGCCCGAGCGCGCCGCCGAGCACGCCGGAGGACAGGTGCGACTTCGTCGCGTTCGCCTCGATCTCCCCCTTTCGGCTGACCGTCTCCATCATGACCCCCATGGCGCTGAGCATCTCCGTCTCCGGCTTCACGGCGGCGATGGCCGCCTCGCCGGCCGCCCAGGCGATCAGCCCCCCGACCAGCCCCGCACCCAGCGCGAGCGACCAGACCCGTCGGGATCGGTCCGGCCCGTCGGCGGGCCGGGCGGGGGGGAGGGAGAGTCCGTCATCGCGATCGCGATCTGATGCGTTCATGGCTTGATTCCCCGGCGCGTCTGGGGCCCCCGGCGGTGGAGCCGAATCGGGGCGCCTCGAAGGCCCCGCGACCCCGAGCGTATCAGCGCCCGGCCCGGCGCGGAACGGGGAGGCTCGTCCGCGTCCCGGCCCCCCCGGCGTCGGGTCGGCGCATGGTTTGCGGCACCGTTGCGTCGGCACCCCAGCGGTTCTACCCTGCACACTCCCGTCTTCATGTCCTGGTCCCCGGGTCGTTCGACGATTCTTGATCACTCCAGGTCGCCCGGCCCTCGCGTCCCGCGAGACGTGCCGTCGAGGGGGGGGACGAGGATTCCATCAAAGGAGTCGGAAATGTTTGATTTGAGGCCGTTCGTCGCGAAGGGACTCGCCCTCGCCTCGGCCCTGGCCCTGGCCGCGCCGCTGGCGGGCTGCGGGGACGGCGGCGAGGGGGACCAGGCGGTCCAGACCGAGGAGATGGACCAGCACCTCGATCAGGTCACCCAGAACTACGCCGAGCAGTACTCGAAGCAGTACCGGGGGGGCCAATGAGGACGCCTGACCTCGGGGCCGGAGCCGGCCCCGCCCTGACCCCCTTCCCCGCACAGGAGACGCCCCCGATGAGGTCTCGTGCCGATCGAGGATTCACGTTGATCGAGCTGCTCGTGGTGATCGCCATCATCGGCGTGCTGATCGCCCTGCTGCTGCCCGCCGTGCAGAGCGCCCGGGAGGCGGCGAGGCGGTCGCAATGCACGAATAACCTGAAGCAGATCGCCCTGGCGTTGCACAATTACCACAGCGCCAACGACGCCTTCCCGATGGGCATCACCGACGCCCCGCAGCAGGGCGGCGGCGGCCTGGAGTGGGGCGGGCCCTGGACCGGCTTCAGCGCCCACGCCCAGCTGCTGCCCTACCTGGAGCAGCAGCCGCTCTACTCCGCCACCAACTTCAGCTGGTCCCCCTACGAGGTGCGCGCCAATAGCCCGACGGTCTACCTCTCGCTGATCAGCAGCTTCCTCTGCCCGTCCGACCCCAACGCGGACGCCCGGCACACCAACAGCTACGCCGCCAGCTACGGCGCCACCACGACGTCGCTGTCGAGCTGGGTCGACCCGGCCCAGACCGTCCCCGTGCCCAGGAACGCCGTCCCCGCGGACTCCTCGGGGATGTTCACCTTCGGCAAGTCGTACAACATCGCGGCGGCGCGGGACGGCACCAGCAACACCATCGCCTTCGCCGAGTGGCTCACCGGCGAGCAGGGGACCAACTACGACGGGGTCGCCCCCGGCTCGTCGTACCGGGGCAACTTCCTCATCACCGGCACCAGCCCCGGCGGCAATCCGTTCGTGATCAATGCTTTCCAGAGCAAGGTCGACGTGCTGGCGGCCGTCGAGGCCTGTCGCCAGGACTTCCGCAACGGCAACGGCGGCCGCCACGACTTCAAGGGCTGGCGCTGGTCGCACGGCGCCTCGGCCTTCGCCATGTTCAACACGATCCAGCCGCCCAACGACGTCTTCGGCGGCTGCCGGACCGGGCAGTCGGAAGTCAACGGCTGGCCCGACAACGCCTTCGTCGTCGGCGCCTCCAGCGCCCACCCGGGCGGGGTGAACGTGGCGATGGGCGACGGCTCGGTCCGGTTCGTCAAGGACAGCATCAACCTGGACATCTGGTGGGCCCTGGGGACCCGCAACGGAGGGGAGGTCGTCTCCGCAGACCAGTACTGAGCCCGGGCCGGGCGGCCCTCCGGCCGCCCTCGACGACCCGACGCCACGCGATCCGGCCGAGGCCCCCGGCCCCGATGCTCGGGCCCGGGGGCCCCGCCGCCTCCCCGGGGATCGGGCCGGGCCGCTCCCCCGGGGATGGGTCGGGCGATAGGATGCGTGGTCGTCTCGGTCGCCGACGCCCGGCGATCGAGGGGCGGCCCCTGATCCCCCCCGACCCGGTCCGAGCGCCCCATGATCCGCCTCCCGATCCCCTCCCCGATCCCGAGGCCCCGGGCCGGGGTGCTCGTGCTCGGGCCGATCCGACAGGACGCCTCGGGCGTCTCCTACCGGGCGTGGTCGCCGGGGGAGGAGGACGACGTGGCCCTCTGGGTCGACGCCGCCCGGGTCGACGACGACCCGGTCCGGGCCGAGCGGCTCGCCCGGCAGGCGGTCGCCCTGGCCCGGGTCCGGCACCCGAACCTGGCGGAGGTCGTCCGGCTGGCCGACCACTCGGGGCGCCTGGCCGTCATCGAGCGGATCTCGGGAGGGCCCCCGGTGGTCGGCGACGAGGAGGGGGGTCGGCCGGGGCCCTCGGGGGTCCGACGGGCCCTGGCGATCGGGCTCCAGGCGGCCCGGGGGCTGGAGGCCCTGCACGGGCTGGGGCTGATCCACGGGGACCTCCGCCCGGACCTCCTGTCCGTCCGAGGGGACGGGCGGGTGACGCTGACCGGCCTGGGCCGGGTCGCCCCCCCGGCGGAGGATGACCCGGACGCGGCCGGGCCGGTGAGGTTGCCCGACCCCTCCGCCGCGAGGGAGGACCGGATCGCGCTGGGCCGGGTGCTGTTCGAGCTGGCCTCGGGCTCCCCGCCGGGCCCCTCGGGCGATCCGGGGGCGTCTCCCCCGGCGGAGTCGATCAACCCGAGGGTGCCGTCGGCCTTCTCGGCCCTGATCCGTCGCCTGATGACCCCGGAGGGGTCGGGGGGGTACGCGACGATCGTCGAGGCGGTGGGAGAGCTGGAACGCCTGGCGGGGGCGCCGAAGCCGGGCGCCTTCCTGCCGAGGGAGGAGCTGGTGGAGGCGTACCGGGAGTGTGCCTCCGAATTCGCCGACGCCCCGACGGCCCGGGTGAAGCGGACGGTGCTGCGGGCCTCGTACGGGGGGACGGCGGGCCTGGCGGCGTTGGCGACGCTGCTCGGGCTGTCGAGCCTGGCGATCGGGCTGATCGGCCTGGTGGCGATGACGGCGGGGTGTTCGTTCGTGGTCGGGGGCCTGGCCCGGGGGGGGCCGGTCTTCGACCGGGCCCGCCGGCTCGTGCTCGGGGGCCGGGCGAGGGACCTGGCGACGGTCGGGGCGGCGGTCGTGCTCTCGATCGCCGGCCTGGAGGCGGCGGGGCTGCTCGGCCTGTCGGTCGTGCTGGGGGTGGTGGCGGCGGCCCTGGCCGGGCTCCAGGAGGCGTTCCTCGATCGTTGGATCGACGACGAACGCCGGGGGCCGCTCGACCGAGCCGCCGCCCTGCTGAAGGACCTCCGCCACCACGGCCTGGCCGAAGACCGGGTCCGGGCCTTCGCCGTCGACCACGGCGGCGGGCGCTGGGGGCCGATCTTTCTCGAGCTCTTCGGCGTCGACGCCTACCGCGAGGCCCTCAACCGCCGGGGGGTGTCGGCCACCGGACGGCTCGCGAGGGTCGGGCTGTCGGGCCGGGCGATCGACGCGATCGACGCCCGATTGAGGGCCCGGAGGGACGAGCGGGACCGGGCGCTGCTGACCAGGCTGGAGGAACGTCGGCTGATCGCCCTGGGAGTCTTCGAGCTGACCGCCCGGCGGCGATCGTGGCGGATCGCCCCCGCCCTGCTCTCCCGACTCCGGGACTTCGAGGCGGGGGCGCCGATGCCCGGCGGCACGCTCGCCGCCGGGCTGCTCGACGCCGTCCGGGATCCCGAGCACGTCCTGGTCGATGCCGAGGCCGAATCGGCCGCCGATCGCCTCAAGCGCCGGGCCCTCCGGCTGGTCGACGCGATCACCGGGCCCCGGGCCCGGCTGCTGGCGGGCCTGGCCCTGCTGGTCGGCTTCCTCGCCTGGGCCCACCAGAACCGCCTGATCCGGGGCGAGGACGTCTCGCAGCTCTACGAGATCGCCCGGTCGAGCGATGAGCTCGGGGACCTCGAAGCGCTCGGATCCGCGCTCGACTCCCGTCGCGAGCGGATCCAGGCCCAGGCCGAGGGGGCCCGGCCGCTCCGGGTCCGGGGGGCCCCCGAGCCCGTCTCACGCCTCTTCCGGGGGCCCGGCGCGGGCCTCGCCGCCCTGATCCTGCTGGCCTCGTCCGCCTTCCCGGGCCGCTGGGCCGCCCTCTGCTCGATCGCGGCGGCCGTAATCGTCCTGCTCGCAATCGATCTGGGCGTCGGAATCTTCTCCTAGTCGGGCAGATTTTCCAGAGCGCCCAGCTTCACCGCAGGATGCAGATTCTCCCTCCACCCCGCATCCTCCACTAAAGCCAGCTTGCCCCGCCTTCCGATGGAGACGACAGGCGGACAGGACGGTCCCGCCGGCGATTCGCGTCGGATCAGGAGGGAGGGGAGATGGCACTCGACGGCCCCAGGGAGGCGACCGGCCCGGCGATCGGCGGCGGCCGAGGCGGCGGGGCGGTCGTGGCGGCGGAGGTGCTCGGCCTGGTCGCGATGCTGATCGCCGTGTCGGGGACGTGCGCCCTGCTGATCTCGGCGTATCACCGGGTCGGCCCCGAGCCGGTCACCGTCGATGCGGTGGTGGTCGCGGCCCCGGCCGAGGCCGGGCCGAGTGCCGGGGATCCGGTCGAGGCCGAGATCCCGGCCGAGCCGGCTCCCCCCGTCTCGGCCCCCATGCCCCGGCTTGAGCCGCTGGCGCCGATCGAGCCGGAGGTGGACCCGACGGCCGAGGCGCTGGCACGGATCGAGGCCGAGCGGGAGGCGCTGGCCGCCGAGGCCGGGCGGAAGATCCGGAGGGCCAGCTCGCTGGCCAGCGAGCTGGAGGCCCGGGGAGGGCTGATCGACCTCACGCTCTCCCGGGCGAGCGAGGCGGACCGCGAGCGGGCGGCGCTGGCCGCCGAGGCCGATCGGCTGGAGGCCGAGCGCCAGTTGGCGGCCCTGGAGCGGGACGTGCTGGAACGCCAGCGGGACCGGGCGGTGCAGGGGCGCCGGGAGGCGGTCGAGCGGCCCGGCTACGCGATCCTCCCCTACCGGGGGCCGAGCGGCACCTGGCGGAGGCCGATCCCGGTGGAGTGCCGGGACGGCTCGGCCGCGATGGAGCCGGGCGGGATGCGGTTCTCGATGGTCGAGCTGATGGGCCTCTCCGGCCGGACCAGCCCGTTCGGCGGCGCGGTCCGGCGACTCGCCTCGATCCTGGAGGCCCGCGGGGCCCCGGGCGGGGAACGGGTCGAGCCCTACGTCCTCTTCGTGGTCCGCCCCGACGGCATCCGCCCCTTCTACGAGGCCCGGTCCGCCCTGGACGCGATCGGCGTCCCCTACGGCTACGAGCTGGTCGACCAGGACTGGGAGATCGAGTACCCCGACTGGGACGACCCGACGATCTGGGATTCGCTCGAGACCCAGATGGCCGACCCCGCCTTGCTGGCCGAGGTCGACCCCGTCGGCGCCGGTCCCCCCGGGCCCGGGGGGCCGATCGGCCAGGGGGGGGCCGATCCCGACGGCGGCACCTTCCCGCCCCGCCCGCCGTCCCCGTCCGAGATGCCCGACGCGATGCGGAGCTTCGGCGACCTGCTCCCGGCCGACCTCGGCCCGGCGGCCGGGGCGGGCTCGGGCTTCGGAGGACGGCCCGGCCTGGGGCCGATGGCCGGGGAGTCGGGCGGTCGGGCCTCCGAATCCGGCCGGGGACCCGGTCGGGGATCGCCGACGCCGGGAGGGCCGGTCGGTCGCGACATCGGCGACGAACCGGCCGGGCCGGGAGCCGGTGGGCTAGCCGGCCTCGACGGGGGCGATCCGGCGCCCGGGGCGTCGCCCCACGGCCCCGGTCGGTTCGGCGATCCGTCCGGGATCCCCGGGGGGGCGCCCGGGCCTGGGGAACCCGCCTCCCCGGACCGGGTTCGGTTCGCCGGCGATGCCGGGGCAGGGTCGATCCCCCCTGCCCTCCCGGGAGATCGGGGGCCGACGCCCCCCGGGACCAGTCGACCGGGATCGACCGGCGGGACGGGCCTCGGCCGGCTCGACGGCGGCCCGGAGTCGATCCCGGCGGGCGGCCTGGGTCGGGTCGTCGGGGGCCTGGCGTCCCGGCTGGGGGCGTCGGGGGTCGGTCCGGGGGACATCCCCGGCGGGTCGGGGGCGGGAGGCTCGGACGCCGCGGCCGCGGCCGGTGCCGGGGCCGGCTCCTCGCCGCGTGAGGCCGGCGAGGCGGGGGCCGTCGGGTCGTCGGCCTCGGGCCCCGGCGGGCCGCCCGGGGGGGCGGGCTCGGGGTCGGGGGGGGCGGGACGCCGGATCGAGATGGTCGTCGCCTGCGGCCCGAAGGGAGTGACGATCCACCCGGGGGGCTACAAGATCGGCGAGGAGGTGATCGCGAAGGACGACGGGAGGCTGGTGCAGACCCTCCGCGCGGTCCTCTCGTCGAGGAGGAGGCGGGAGCCGTCGGCCTCCCCGGTGCCTTCCCTCCGGTTCCTGGTCGAGCCGGGCGGGTACGGCCTCTACTGGGACGCCCGGGCCCAGGTGGAACTGGCCGGCCTGGGCTGGCCGATCGAGTGGCAGGCGACCGAACGCCGGACCTTCACCATCTTCGGATCGGAGCGCTGGTGATGACCACCGCACAGACCCAAGATCCCGTTCGAGCCCGGCCCGCGAACCCTCGACCGATCTCCCGGGTGGTCGCCGAGGCGTTCGGGCTGCTGGTGCTGCTCTCGGCGGTCGGCGCCCGGCTGTTTCTCTCGACGCCCGCCGAGCCGAGCCCGACCGCCGAGGCGGCGGTCGAGATCGAGGCGGAGACGCCGACGGTCGCCGGGCCCGTCATCGACGATCCCCTCCCCCCCGAGGCGATGCCCGACCCGGAGCCCGAGCCCGAGCCGGTCTCGCCGAGACCGACCGGCCCCGACCCGGCCCTGCTGGCGGCGGCCGGGGCCGAGCTGGAGGCGGTCCGGGAGTCGCTCCGGGAGGCCGAGCGGCAGGAGTCCGAACTCGACGCCGCCTTGCAGGAGGTCGAGCTCCGGGAGCTGGCCGCCGGGCGATCGGCGGAGGAGTCGGCCCGACGGCTGGCCGACGCCGCCGAACGGCTGGAGGGGGCGAAGGCGGACGTCCTCGCCTTGCAGGCCCAGCGCGACCAGCTCTCCCGGGTGATCGCCGAGATCGAGGCCGCACCCCGGCCGAGGGAGGCCCTGAACACCAGCCGGAGCCCCGTCGCCCGGATGGTGGACGGCGAGGAATTCCACTTCGAGGTCCGGGCCGACCGGGTCGCCTTCGTCGACCTCGACCGCCTGCTGGAGAAGGCCCAGGCCGACGCGAGGCTCCGCCTGCGGATGTCCGGGCCGACCGCGAGGACCGCCTCCGGCAGCGTCGGGCCGGTCGGCTCGTTCTCGCTCGACTACCAGGTCGGCCCGACGGGGATCGGCCTGGTCCCCGACCTGAGGGGGCCGGGCCTGGCCGCCTCGATCGGGCTGCAAGGGTTCGAGGTCGTCCCGGCGGGCGAAATGCGAGGGGAGACCTTCGATCTGGCCTTCTCCCCCGTCTCGGAGGTCGGCCGGGTGATCCACCGCCTGAACCCGTCCCGGACCACGATCACCCTCTGGGTCTACCCCGACGGCTTCCCCATGTACCGCCGCCTCTGGGACGCCCTGCACCGCCTCGGCTTCACCGTGGCCGCCCGCCCGCTGCCCGAGGGGATGCCGATCCGGGGTGGGCCGAACGGCTCCCGGTCGTCGGGACAGTAAGCGGTCGATCCGCCTCATTCGTCGGCAGACCGGAACCGTCCCCCTCTCCCCGCGAGCGGGGAGAGGCCGGGGCGAGGGGCCTTCGAGCGATCGCCACGCCTTGCGCCCCGTCCGAGCCCTCCCCACCCGGCCTCCGACCATCCGCGCTCTCGCACGCGGTGGCGGGGGTCGGGTACCTCCAAACGCGTCGGGGGATCTTCCCGGATGCACCGGTAGGCGGGTGGCCGATGCCACGAGGCATCCGGCGACGGTCGTCGATCCCTCCCAGGAACTGTTGAGCGCCGGGGCCCGGGAGGCGACAATGATCGGGTCGGGCGGGATGCGGAGATCGGGAGGCGCGGCGACTGGCTGCCGCCCCGGTCCCCCCGCCGGGGGCGAGCCGATCCGGAGCTGGGTCAGGAAGGGGCGATGATGGGCGGAGCGGCCTGGGTCCGAGTCGGGGCGATCCTGGGCGGGCTGGCGGTGGTCGCCGGGACGTTCGGGGCGCACGGCCTGGAGGGGAAGGTCGAGCCGGGCGACCTGGAGACGTTCGAGGTCGGCGTCAGGTACCAGATGTACCACGCCTTCGCCCTGATCGCCGTCGGCCTGCTGGCGATGCGGACCGGGCTCGGCTCCGGGTCGGCGTCGGGGGCGTCCCGGGCGCTGTCGGCCTCGGGCTGGCTGTTCCTGGTGGGGTCGATCGTCTTCCCGGGCAGCCTGTACCTGCTGGTGCTCGCCGGGGGCACGGCCGACTGGCTGGGGATGATCGCCCCGATCGGCGGCCTCGCGCTCATCGCCGGCTGGTTCGCGATGGCGTCCGCCTGCCGGGCCGACCGCTTCGGCCCCGGGGCCGGGGCCGAGGAGCTGGATGGGGCGGGCGTCGGGGCCGAGGACCCGCAGCGGGTGGCCTGAGCCGGCGCTCGTGTCGCCGGGGCCCTCGGCCGATCGATCCTCGGCGGATGCCGGATGGCGGCGGAAGGACCCCATGAAGATCCACCGGACCTCGACCACGGGAATCGATCCGTTGATCATGTCCCGCATGGGCCTGGTCCTTTGCGTCACAGAAGGCTCCCAGGCTTCGATCCGCCGGGGCATCGCGTCCGCGGGCGTCCCCATCGCCGGGAGCCTCCGCCACGGGGACCCGCAATCGTCGAGGCGGCCGGGGGTTCCCGGGCCGAGACGCCCGAGCACGACGACGAAGCGGCCGACGCCTGAGACCTCGGGACCATCGACCACGGCCGCCGTGTTGACGAGGACGGACATCCAGATGGGAGCCACATGCACACGTATATCGTGACGGTCACCGCCGCCGACCGCGTGGGGATCGTCCACGCGGTCACCGGGGCGATCTCGGAGCGGGGCGGGAACATCAAGGAACTCAGCCAGACGGTCCTGAGGGGTTACTTCACGATCATCCTCGCCGTCGAGTTCGACGGCCCCCGGGATCCCAAGGCCATCCGGGAGGCGGTCGCCACCCGGGGGGAGCGGTTCGACCTGAACGTCGCCGTCCTGCCCGACGAGGGCCGGCACGTCGACCCCGTGCCGGGGGGGGACAAGTTCATCCTCACCGTGCTGGGGGAGGACAAGCCGGGGAACATCCACCGGATCGCCGGCAGCCTCTCCCGGCGCGGGGTGAACATCGTCGACCTGCACGCCCGGACCGAGGGCCCCCGGTTCAGCCTGGTCATGGAGGCTTTCCTGCCCCCCGACCTGAAGCCGGCCGAGCTGAGGGCCGAGCTGGAGCAGTTCGGCGCCGAACTGGGCCTGGAGGCCTACGTCCAGCACGAGGACATCTTCCTCGCCACCAACGAGCCGCGCCCCGTCCGGGTCGGCTCCGCCCGTAACCCCGAGGGGAGCGACGTCGTTGTACCGCACTGAGGACGTGCTGGCCACGCTGGGGATGGTCCGGCACTACAAGCTCGACGTCCGCACCGTGACGATGGGGATCGACTTGCACAGCTGTGCGTCCCCCGACGTCGCGACGCTCTGCGACCGGGTCCGCCACCGCCTGATCCACTACGCCGGGCGCCTCCGGGAGGTCTGCCAGGAGGTGCAGGGGCGCTACGGCATCCCGATCGTCAACCGGCGGATCGCCGTCAGCCCGATCGCCTCCGTGGCCGCCGGCCACGACGCCGAGGGCCTGCTGGCCGTCGCCCGGGCGATGGACGCCACCGCCGCCGAGGTGGGCGTGGATCTCATCGGCGGCTTCACGGCGCAGGTCCAGAAGGGCTGGACCGAGTCGGAGAAGCGGCTCATCGAGGCGCTGCCCGAGGTGCTCTCGACCACGCAGCGGGTCTGCTCGTCGGTCAACGTCGGCACCACGGCGGCGGGCATCAACATGGACGCCATCGCCCTGCTGGGCCGCATCCTGAAGGACACCGCCGAGCGGACCCGGTCGCACGACGGCTTCGGCTGCGCCAAGCTCGTCATCTTCGGCAACGCCCCGACCGACAACCCCTTCATGGCCGGCGCCTTCCACGGCGCGGGGGAGCCCGACTGCGTCATCAACATCGGCGTCTCGGGCCCCGGCGTGGTGAAGGCCGCCGTCGAGGACCTGGTCAAGTCCGCCGCCGTCCGGCCGACCCTCGGCGAGATCGCCGAGGAGATCAAGAGCACCGCCTTCCGGGTCACCCGGGTCGGCGAGCTGATCGGCCGGGAGGTGGCGGCCCGGCTGGGCGTCGCCTTCGGGATCGTGGATCTGTCGCTGGCCCCCACGCCCCAGGTGGGGGACTCCGTCGGCGAGATCCTCCAGGCGATGGGGGTGGAACGCCTGGGGGCCCCCGGCTCGACCGCCGCGCTGGCCCTGCTGAATGACGCGGTGAAGAAGGGCGGCTCGTTCGCCAGCTCCAGCGTCGGCGGGCTCTCGGGCGCGTTCGTCGCCGTCAGCGAGGACGCGGCGCTGGCCGCGGCCGTCGCCTGCGGCGACCTCACCCTGGCGAAGCTGGAGGCGATGACGGCCGTCTGCTCCGTGGGGCTGGACATGATCGCCGTGCCCGGCGACACCGACCCCGAGACCCTGGCCGCCCTGATCGCCGACGAGGTCGCCATCGGCGTGATCAACCACAAGACCACCGCCGTCCGGGTCATCCCCGTGCCCGGAAAGGCGGCCGGCGAGCGGGCCGTCTTCGGCGGCCTCTTCGGCGAGATGGACATCCTGCCCATCCACGCCGCCGGGGGCAGCACGGCGTTCGTCCGCCACGGCGGCCGGATCCCGGCGCCGCTGTCGAGTTTGAGGAATTGAACGCCTCTCGACCTTGAGGAATCCGCCGATGCATCTCCCCCTCGCCCTGCTCGCCTTCCCGCTGCTCGCCGCCGCCGCCCAGGAGGAGGCCGCCCGCCCCGTCCGGGTCCGGACGGGCGCCACGGGGCTCGCCCTGCTGGTCCCGGCACCCCAGGAGACCCAGGGCCTCCGCCCGTTGTTCAACGGCGAGGACCTCTCCGGCTGGGTCCAGAAAAATGGCACTGCCGACTACCGGGTCGAGGACGACTGCGTCGTCGGCACCACGGCCGAGGGGAGCCCGAATTCGTTCCTCTGCACCGACCGCGACTACGGCGACTTCCTCCTCATGTTCCAGGTGAAGGTCGACCCCCGGCTCAACTCCGGCGTCCAGATCCGCAGCCTGAGCACCCCCGACTACCGGGACGGCCGCGTGCACGGCTACCAGGTCGAGATCGACTCCGACGGCGACTCGGGCTACGTCTACGACGAGTCACGCCGAGGATGGCTCTCCACTGAGCGGACCAACCAGGTCGAGCGGGGCGCCTTCCGCCCCGGGGAGTGGAACAGCTACGTCGTCGTCTGCGAGGGGGACCACATCCGGACCTTCGTCAACGGGTATCCCGTCGCCGACCTGACCGACGGCATGACCGCCGAGGGCTTCATCGGCCTCCAGGTCCACTCCTTCGACGGCGAGAGCCCGGCCGAGGTGCGCTGGAAGAATCTCTTCATCAAGGAACTCGACTGACCCGACCGGCCTCCCGGCCGAACCCTCCTCCCTCCCCGAATCGCCGGGGAGGGGGTTGCCACCTCTCCCCTCCGCCCGAATCCGTCCCGCTCGCCCTCACCCATTTGAGGATTCACATGCGAATGCGCCCCCGGACCGTCGCCTCGCTGCTGATGCTGTCGATCGTGGCGGCGCCGGCCGCCGCCGCGGACGACCTCCGCACCGTCGCCGAGCGGAGCGGCTACACCGCGACCGCGACCTATGACGAGACGGTCGACCTCTGCCGACGGCTCGACGACCGCTCCGAGCTGGTGCGGCTCGACTCCCTGGGGACGACCGCCGAGGGCCGGTCGATCCCGCTGCTGATCGTCAGCGACCCGCCGGTCGCCTCGGCCGAGGAGGCCCGGGCGTCGGGCAAATTGGTCGTGCTGGCGATCGGCTCGATTCACGGGGGAGAGGTCTGCGGCAAGGAGGCGCTCCCGATGCTCGTCCGGGAGCTGACCGACCGGCCCGATCACCCGCTGCTCGACGACATAATCCTCTGCGTCGCCCCGCTTTTCAACGCCGACGGCGCCGAGCGGATCGCGCCCGACAACCGCCCCGGCCAGCTCGGGCCCGAGGACGGCATGGGGGAACGGCAGAACGCCCAGGGGCTCGACCTGAACCGCGACTTCGTCGCGCTGAGCGCCCCCGAGACCCGGGGACTCGTCCGGTTCCTCGATGCGTGGGACCCCCACCTGTTCCTCGACACCCACACCACCAACGGCTCGGCCCACCGCTACCTGATCACCTACGACGGCCCCAAGAACCCGGCGACCCACCCCGAGGTGCTCGCGTTCTCCCGGTACCAATTCCTCCCCGCCGTCGCCGACGGCTTCCACCAAGCCACCGGCGAACACGCGTTCTCCTACGGCAACTTCGAGGACGACCATTCGGAGTGGACCACCTACCCGGCCCATCCCCGGTTCGGGACCACCTACGCCGGGCTTCGCAATCGGCTTTCGCTGCTCTCCGAGGCGTACGCCTACGCCTCGTTCGAGGATCGCGTAAACGGCACGCGTGCCTTCGTTCGGTCCGCCCTGGACGTGGCTGCGTCGCGTAAGGAGGAGATCTGTTCGCTGCTCGACCGGGCCCGCTCGGAGACGATCGCCGCCGACGGTGCCGAGGTGGCGATCCGGTCCGAGGCGAGGCCGTTCGACGTTCCGGTCACGATCCTCGGCTTCGAGGAGACGACCGGCGCGACGCCCTCGGAGAGCGTCGCCGTCGGGGTGCCGAAGGACTACACCGTCTCGCTCGTCCACCGCTTCGAGCCGACGCTGGCCGTGGCCCGGCCCTTCGCGTACGTGATCCCGCCGGGGCATGACGGGGCGGTCGACACGCTCCGCCGGCACGGGATCGCGCTCGAACACGTTCGAGAAGACGTCCAGGTGGATGCCGAGATTTATCGACTCGACGAGGTCCGACGCCGCCGGGGCGGCTACGTCGGCCCGGCGTCCGTGGAGGCCGAGGCGTCCGCCCGGCAGGAGTCCTATCGGGTCGAGGCCGGGTCGGTGCTGGTCCGGACCTCGCAGCCGATGGGGACCCTGGCGACCTACTTGCTCGAGCCGGGGTCGGACGACAACCTCATGACCCACGGCCTGCTCGCCGACGGGATCGAGGCCGGGGACGACTTCCCGGCCGTCCGCCTCGTGGAACAGGTGGCCTTGCTGACCCGCCCGATCCCGCCGATCGACGAGGACGAGGACTCGGGCGAGAAGGAGCCGATCACCTTCGACCTGCTCGATGGCCGAGACGCGCCCGACTTCGGCGGCCGTCCGTCGTCGGTGCGATGGCTCGACGACGGTCATTTCCTCCAGACCCGAGACGGCCGGCCGATGAAGGTGGAGGCCGCCACCGGCGAGGCCGAGCCCTACCTGGACCCCGAGCCGATCGCCGAGGCCCTCGCCACGCTCCCGACGATCGGCCCCGAGGACGCCGATCGCCTGGCCCGCCGGGCGATCGCCGGCCCCGACCCGACGGATTCGGGGGCGCTGGTCGAGCACGGCGAGGACCTCTATTACGTCGCGCTCGACGGCTCGAAGGCCCTCCGCCTGACCAGCGCACCGGGCGAGGAGGAACTGCCCGAGTTCAGCCCCGACGGCCGCTTCGTGGCCTTCGTCCGGGCGAATGACCTTTATGTGGTCGACGTGGAGACGGCCACCGAGCGGGCGCTCACCACCGGCGGGACCGACCTCGTCCGCAACGGCAAGGCGGTCTGGGTCTACTTCGAGGAGCTGTTCGGCCGGAGCTGGAAGGCCTTCTGGTGGAGCCCCGACGGCGAGCACCTCGCCTTCCTCCGCCTCGACGACCGGCCGCTCGACGCGCACACGGTGCTCGACGACACCGGCCCCCGACGGGCGGTGGAGGAGACGCCCTATCCGTTCGCCGGCGACCCGAATCCGAAGGTCGCGATGGCCGTCGTCCCCAGCGCGGGCGGCGAGCCCCGCTTCGCCGACCTCTCGAACTACCTCGACGGCTCGTTCCTCATCAGCCACGTCGGCTGGCTGCCCGACGGCGGGGCCGCGCTCTGCTACGTGCAGGACCGGACGCAGACCTGGCTCGACGTCCTCCGGGTGCCGACCTCGGGAGGGCCGCCGGAGACGCTGTTCCGGGAGACGACCGAGGCCTGGGTCGAGAGCCCCGGCGCCCCGACCTTCCTGCCCGACGGCTCTTTCCTCTGGCCCAGCGAGCGGGACGGCTGGAAGCACCTGTATCACTACTCGGCCGACGGCGAATTGCTCAAGCAATTGACGATGGGCGAGTGGGAGGTCCGCTCCGTCGAGCACCTCGACCCCGAGGGGCGGGCGGTCTACGTGACCGGCACGCTCGACAGCCACGTCGCCGAGAACCTCTACCGGGTGTCGATCGACGACCTGTGCGTCGACCGGCTCACGAAGGAGGACGGGGACCATTCGGTCAGCATCGCCCCGGACGGCACGCACTTCATCGACACGTGGTCGAGCGTGACGACGCCCCCGAAGGTCGCCCTCCGCTCCACCGCCGACGGCTCGATCGTCCGGATAATCGACGACAACCCGCTGCCCGACCTGGAGAAGTACACCTTCGGGCCCCGGGAGCTGGTGCGGATCGAGACGCCGGACGGGTTCACGCTCGAAGGGGAGCTGATCCTGCCGCCCGACCTGGACGAGTCGAAGCGGTACCCCGTCTGGTTCCAGACCTACGGCGGGCCGCACTACCCGACGATCCGGGACTCCTGGGCCGGCGCCCGGGCGACCGACCAGGCGCTCGCCCAGGAGGGCTTCATCGTCTTCCGGGCCGATCCGAGGAGTGCCAGCGGCAAGGGGGCGGTCTCGGCATGGTCGGCCTACAAGCGGCTCGGGATCCAGGAACTGGAGGACATCGAGACGGCGATCGACTGGCTCAAGGAGCGTCCCTACGTCGACCCCGACCGGATCGGCATGACCGGCCACAGCTACGGCGGGTTCATGACCGCCTTCGCCCTGACCCACAGCGACCGCTTCGCCTGCGGCATCGCCGGGGCCCCCGTCACCGACTGGCGCAATTACGACTCGATCTACACCGAGCGCTACATGCTCACCCCCCAGGAGAACCCCGAGGGGTATGCGAGTACCTCCGTGGTCGGGGCGGCCGGCGACCTGCACGGCCGGCTCCTGATCGTCCACGGGGCGAAGGACGACAACGTCTCGCTGCGGAACACCTATCAGCTCATCCACAACCTCCAGCAGGCCGGGAAGCCGTTCGAGCTGATGGTCTACCCCGAGTCACGGCACGGGATCTCCAGCGACCACTACGCCGACCTCCGGCTCGACTTCATCCGGAGGACCCTCGGCGGCGGGCCGAGGGACCGCTCCTCGGCCGAGGAGGCCGAGCCCGCCGCCGCGGCCGGGTCGGGTCGCTGAGCCGGCAGGCCCGGCCCGAGGGCCCCCCAATCCCCCCCTCCCCGGGCCGGAGGCCGCGACGGGAGGGGCTTTTTTCCGGTAGAATCAGGGCGATTCGTGTTCGTCCGTGTTGATCCGATCGGGTGCGAACCGAGGGGGATGCCGTGATCCGATTCCTCGCACCCGCCCGGCACCGGGGCGAGCCGGCGAGCCGCCGGGAGTTCCTCAGGATCGGGGGCCTGGCCGGTCTCGGCGCCCTCGTCCCGGGGGGGCCGTCCCGGGCGGCCGGCGGCGGGGCGGGGTTCGGCCGGGCCAAATCGGTCATCCTGGTCTACGCCAACGGCGGGCAGAGCCAGCTCGAGACCTGGGACCCGAAGCCGGAGGCCCCGGCGGAAATCCGGGGCCAGTTCTCGTCGATCGCCACGAGCGTGCCCGGCACGATCGTCTGCGAGCACCTGCCCCGGCTGGCCCGGCTGGCCCACCGCTACGCGGTCGTCCGGAGCATGTCGCACGACGACCTCGACCACGGCTCGGCGGCCTACCTGGCGCTGACGGGCCGGTATCACCCGAGGAAGTCGTCGAACCCGGCACCGTCGCCGGACGACTCCCCGACGCTCGCCGCCGTGCTCAAGCGGGTGCGGCCGTCGGCCACCTCGCCCTACACGGCGGCCCACATCAACATGCCGATCGTCGTCCCCGAGCTGCCCGCCCCGGGGCAGGACGGCGGCTTCCTCGGCCGGGCCGAGATGCCGCTGGTCGTGGGAGACCCGACGGACCCGGAGGGCTCGATCCCCAGCCTGGAATTGCCCGACGGGGTGCCGACCGTGCGGATGGAGGCCCGCCGGTCGCTGCTGGAGGCCGTCGAGCTCGCCCGCCGAGAGGCGGGCTGGCTGGCCGGGGAGGACGACCGGCGGGCGGTCTACCGGCAGGCATATGAACTGATGAGCGACCCGTCCGTCCGCCTCGCCTTCGACCTCTCGGCCGAGCCCGAGTCGGCCCGGGAGCGGTACGGGAGGTTCCGCTCCGGCCAGGCCTGCCTGCTGGCGAGGCGGCTGGTCGAGGCGGGCGTGCCCTGGATCACCGTGGCCTGGAACCACTCGGCCCGGGGCCAGGACACCCGGCCCGACTCGATCGACTGGCTCGGCTGGGACACGCATAACGACATCTTCGACGTCATGAATCAACTCCTGCCGAGGTTCGACCACAGCCTCTCGGCCCTGCTGGAAGACCTCGACGCCCGGGGCCTGCTCGACGAGACGCTCGTGGTCTGCATGGGGGAGTTCGGCCGGGCCCCGAAGGTGGCGCTGGAGAAGCGGTTCGCCGGCGCCTCTCCCGGCCGCAAGCACTGGGCCAACGCCTACTCGATCCTCGTCGCCGGGGCCGGGACCACGCCGGGGGCGGTCGTCGGCGCGACCGACCGCATGGCGGCCTACCCCACCACCGATCGCATCGGCCCCTGGGACGTGGCCGCCACCATGTTCGCCGGCCTGGGCGTCGACCCGCACGCCGAGTACCGGGACCCGCTGAACCGGCCCTTCCATGTGACGACCGGGAGGCCGATCGGGGCGTTGTACGAATAAGCGTCTGCCCGCGTTCTGCTCGCGAGTCTCGGCCGCGTCCCTCGTGCGGACGATCGCCCCGCATCCCCGACCTCGGGGGAGAGGGTGGGCGCAGCCCGGGTGGGGGGGATCGGAGTTTCGCAAGGCGATACGTTCAATCGAAGACCCCTCACCCCGGCCCTCTCCCCACTCGTGGGGAGAGGGGGACGGATTCGGATCAGGGGGCGGCCGGCCCGGCGTCGGAATACGGCTCGACCCGGCGGACGATCGCCTGGGAGGCGGCCCGGGAGGGCTCGTCGGGGGCGAGTTCGATCGCCTCCCGGGCGGCGGAGAGCGCATCGGGGGCACGGCCGGCGTCGTGCTCGACCAGGGCGAGGCCGAACTGGGCGTCGAAGGACCGGGGGTCGGCGTCGAGGGCCAGCTCGTAGGCCTCCCGGGCGGCGTCGAGGTCGTCCTCGGCGTAGTAGGAGGCGGCGACCCGGGCCTGTCGGAGGGCCGGGTCGGGGGGATCGGCGACCGATCGCCAGGAGGCCCGGGCGCGGTCGGGGCGGCCGAGGTGCATCAGGAGCGCGGCGATGCGGTCGGCCGTCGGCCAGTCGCGTTCGCCGATCGGGTACTGCTGCTCCAGCAGGTCGACGGCCTGCTCGACCCGGCCGGAGGCGAGCAGGGCGTCGACGCTCCGGCGGATGCGGTCGCCGTTGGAGACGTCGACCCTCGGCTCGGCCCCGAGCCGGGCGACGGCCTGGGAGAGGCGGTCGCGATAGGCGTCCCGGGTCTGGGCCTGGGTCGGGGACCGCGGGCGATGGGCGATGGCCCGCCCCAGGAGCGGGACGGCCACGTCGTCCATCCCGCGTTGCAGCGCCAGGCCGAGCAGGGCGGAGAGGGCGATCGTCGCGTCGGGGTCGATCGCCAGGGCACTCCGGGCGAAGGACGCGACGCGGGCGGGGTGCAGATCCCGGATCGGCTCGAAGGGGTGCAGGTAGCGGCGGTCGGGGCCGGCGGAGGCGAGGCCGACGCGGCCCAGCTCCATCGCGGCGGCGAAGGCCCAGGGCTCGGCCTCCCCGGGCAGCACCGCCCGGGCCTGCCGGGCCCGGGAGAGGCCCAGGGGGATCATGGCGGCGGCCTGGTCGGGGCGGTTGCGCTGCTCCAGGAAGATCAAGATGTACTTGCTCAGGCCCTTGACCGAGGCCCGCCACTCGGCGGGGAGCCTCGGGGGGGCGGGGTCGGCCTGCGTGCCGAAGTGCCGACCGAGGAAGTCGACGGCGGGGAAGTCGCCCGATCGGGCGTCGGCCTCCTGGGCGAAGACGGAGGCGACCTCGTCGAACCAGATGCAGCGCCAGGACGGGTCGAGCAGCAGGGTGACCCCGACCTTGGTCGCCAGGTCGTTGTCGGCGAGGATGACGGGGTTGCCCGCCTCGGCCAGCACGCTGCGCCAGGAGGACCGGGGGGCGTCGTTGGCGATCGCCCGGCTCAGGGTGCTGTAGGCCCGGTACTGGTCGGCCCCCATGACCTCGAGCCTCGGGTCGACGTAGACTTTACGCTCGGGCCCGTGGTGATAGATGAACAGGGCATCATGCCCGATGTGGAAGCCGAGGAACCGGGGGGGCAGGCCCTCGCTGCCGGCGAACTCGACGGCGCGGTGGGGGAACCAGGCGGGCTCCTCCCCCAGGCCGATCGTCCGGCCTTCCTCGGCCGCGGCGTAGAGGCCGCCGGTGGCGACGGCCACGAGCAGGGCGACCGTCACCCCCAGCGCCGCCAGCCGGGGCCAGAGCCGGGGCCCGGCGTCGAGCCCCCGGTCGGCCCTGCGCCTGAGGACGGCGGCGGCCCACTCGCCGAAATTCCAGGCGGTCACCGTGCCCACCACCGCGGCGAACTGGTGGCTGTTCCGGGTCGCCTGCCAGCTCAGCGCCGTGAACGCCAGGAACAGGAGCAGGCGGAACGGGCGGAGCGACCAGCCCGGCCCCGGGGCTTCGGCGGCCGATCGCTTGCCCCGTCCCCCGGGATTGGGACCTGCTGATGGTTTCGATCGCTTCCCCCTGGATTTCTTCGGGCGTTCGCCCTGGTCCGCGTCCCCCCCCCCGCCCCTCAGGTCGGCGATCCGGGTCGTCCCCCGCCAGAGCAGGGGGAGGACGAAGCTCAGCCCGCCGAGGGCGACCGTCGAGAGGTGGACGATCAGCATGAAGTGGGGGTATCCGGCGGTGTCCTCGATGAGCTTGGGGATCGAGCTCAGCTCGGCGATCTCCTCCTTGAAGATCGGGTCGCTCAGGGTGCCGAAGAGCAGGTCGGTGATCGGGAAGGCCGCCCCCCGGATCCCGTACGGGTTCAGCAGGCAGGCAAGGCCGACGAGCCCCGTCACCCCCAGGGCGATCTGCCACCATCGGCGTCGGCCCTTCTCGAAGGCGCCGGGGCGGAGGGCGGCGTCGATCAGGGCGAAGGTGAGCAGGATCGGCCCGAAGACGAAGAGCCCCTGCGTGTTCACCCAGAGGGCCTGCGTGATCGGCAGGAGCAGGCCGAGCCAGGGGCGGCGGTCCCACCGGGAGAGCACGGCGAGGAAGACGGCGAGGTAGAGCAGCGTCAACGTCTCGGGCCGGATGTACATCCGGCCGCCGAGCAGCACCAGGGCCGGCAGCCAGGCGGGGACCATCGCCCAGAGCGGCCAGTCCCGCCGCCGGGAGGTGAGGAGCAGCAGCACCGCGGCCGTGGTGATCACGCACTTGCCCAGGTTCAACAGCACCACGCCCCCCGCCTCGTAGCCGTAGCTCAAGAGGAGTTGGAAGCCCCAGTGCAGGTCCACCCAGGAGCGGTCGGGCACGGTATAGGTATAGGGGTCGACCCGGGGGACGGCGCCCAGTTCCCGGATCAGGTCGCCGGTGCGGAGGTGCCACCAGAAGTCGACGTCCTTCAGGGGGAAGACGCCGAGCAGGAAGGCCAGCGCGGCGAAGGCCGCGAGGATCGCCGCGTCGGCCAGCCTGAGGCGGCTCGGGTCGGCGGCCCTGGCGTCGCCGGCCTCCTTCCTGGGGCGGGACGGGACGGGGATGGTGGGCACGGACGGACCTCGGGCGATGGATGGGGCGATGATGGGCGCGGGGGGCAGACGAAGGGAGTATCGTACCGCGCCCCCCGCCGGGGGATCGAGGTGGGCGGGTGGCCGGGGGCGGGCCCCTCACGGAGTCCGACCGACGACGAGCGGGGGCCCGACCGGGCGCGATCCCTCCGCCGTCCGCCGTCACCCGACATCCGTCGGCCGTCTCCCCCCATCCGCCGTCGCCGGGCGTCAGGGCAGCAGGCCGCCCCGATTGCGGTCGATCTGGAAGTGGCAGAGGGCCACGGCGCAGGCGTCGGCCACGTCGTGGGGCTCGGGCAGGCGGTCCAGGCCCAGGGCGGTGCGGATGGCGTGCTGCATCTGCTCCTTGGGGGCCTTGCCGTGGCCGGTCAGCGTCTTCTTGATCCGGGAGGGGGCGTAGCCGATCACGGGGACGCCCCGCCGGGCGGCGGCGAGCACGATCACCCCCCGGGCGTGGGCCATCAGGATCGCCGTCCGGGGGTGCTTGACCCGGCTGTGGACCTGCTCCAGGGCCAGGGCCCGGGGCGGGAAGGCTTCCAGGACCTCGATGATCCCGCCGTAGATCGCGTCGAGGCGGACGCCGAGCGACCCGTCCCGCCTCGCCCGGATCACCCCGGCCTCGACCACCAGCGGCGGGGGCCCCATCAGCCCCGAGGCCGCCCGGGGGGCCGGCTCGATCACGGCGTAGCCGGTCGTGCCCAGCCCCGGGTCGATGCCGACCACGCGGCCGGGCACCCCGTCGGCCGTCGATCCGGGTTGTGATTGCGGCGCGGTCGATGCCATCGAGGCCGTCCCCCCCCTCCCTGGTCGGTCGCCCCGATCTTCGCCGACCCGGATGCATCCGTCCACCCCAACCGGCCCACGGCGGCCGAGGTCGCGGGCGCGCCCCGGTTCCGCCCCCCTGGACCTGCTCGCACAATAGGGAGGAGCGGGACGCGAACACCCGGCCAGGATCGGCCGATCGGACTCGATCGCGCCGGGGATCACGACACGAGACGCCCAGGGAGGCCCGGCGGATGGCGATCAATCGCAGGCAATTCCTCAGATCGGCGGCCGTCTCGGGGATGGTCGGGGTGTCGATGGGCCGCGCCGGGTCCGCCCGGGCCGAAGACGGGGAACGGGCCGAATGGCCCGATTCCCCGTTCCTGACCGGCAACTACGGGCCGGTCTCCGAGGAGATCGAGGCCGAGGATCTTGCGGTCGTTGGCCGGATCCCCGAGGGCCTGGAAGGGATGTTCGTCCGCAACGGGCCGAACCCCCAGTTCCCGCCGATCGGCAACTACCACTGGTTCGACGGCGACGGCATGCTGCACGGCGTCCTGCTCCGGGGCGGCAAGGCGAGCTACCGCAACCGATGGGTCCGCACCCGGGGGTTCGTCGAGGAGCGAAAATCCGGCAAGGCGATCTGGGGGGGGCTGGCCGAGCCGCCGAACATGGGGCTGGTCGCCCGGGGCAAGCCGATGTTCAAGAACGCGGCGAACACCTCGGTCGTCTGGCACGACGGGAAATTGATGGCCCTCTGGGAAGGCGGGGAACCCCACGTCATCTCGGTGCCGGACCTGGGGACGGTCGGCCCGTACGACTTCGACGGCGCCCTGAGGCACGCCTTCACCGCGCACCCAAAGGTCGACCCCGTCACCGGGGAGATGCTCTGCTTCGGCTACCAGCCGGTGCCGCCGTACCTGCGATACAGCGTGGTCGACGCCGAGGGCACCATCCGCTCCACCACGGCGATCGACCTGCCCCGGCCGGTGATGATGCACGACTTCGCCGTCACCGATCGGCACTCGATCTTCATGGACCTGCCCGCCACCTTCGACTTCGCCCGGTTGTTGACCGGCGGGCCGTTCCTGAAGTACGAGCCGGACCTCCCCTCCCGCTTCGGCATCCTGCCCCGCCACGGCGAGGGGTCGGAGGTGAAGTGGTTCGAGTCCCCCTCCTGCTACGTCTTCCACACCCTGAACGCGTACGAGGAGGGGGAGGAGGTCGTCCTCGTCGGTTGCCGATACGGCCGGTTCCCCGGCGCCCTGGGGATGGGAGGGCCGCCCTCGGACGAGCACCCGAACGCGCCGGGGTCGGACGACGACGCCCCCCGGATCTACCGATGGCGATTCAACCTCGCCAGCGGCGAGACGAGGGAGGAGACGCTCCATGACGTCCCCTGCGAGTTCCCCCGGATCAACGACGCCCGGATGGGCCGTCCCACCCGGTTCGGCTACGCGATGGAGGGGGAGATGGGCGGCTTCCTCAAGGTCGACCTCCGGGGGGGCCTTACGCTCCGGCACCGCCACGGCCCCGGCCGCCTCGGCGGCGAGGGCGTCTTCGTCCCGAAACCGGATGCCACCGCCGAGGACGACGGCTGGCTGATCACCTACGTGTTCGACCGAGACGCGGACACCAGCGAGATGGTCGTCGTCGACACGCTCGCCTTCGACGACGACCCGGTCGCCCGGGTGCTCATCCCCCGGAGGATTCCCTACGGCTTCCACGGCACCTGGCTGCCGTCGGACGTACTCGGATGACGGTTGACCGATGCGAAGGGGGCGGATGGCGGATGGCAATCGCCATCCGCCATCCGGCGTTGCTTTGCTCAGTCGGCCGGCTCGGCCTTGGCGGCCTCGGCCTCTCCCCGGGCGACCATGACGATGCCCAGCTCGTAGAGGAGGAGCATCGGCACGGCCAGCAAAAGCTGGCTGACGACGTCGGGGCCGGGGGTGAGCATCGCCGCGAGGACCACGGTCCCGAGCACGGCGAACTTGCGCTTCTCGCGGAAATCGGTCGCCGAGACGATGCCGAGCTTCCCGACGAACAGCATCACCAGGGGCGTCTGGAACCCCAGGCCGAAGACCAGGGGCAGCAGCGTGGCGAAGCCCATCCAGGCGGTGAGCTGGAGGTTCGGCTCCACGTCCAGCCAGATGTTGAACTGGAGCAGGAACCTCAAGGTCAGCGGCAAGACGCCGAAGTAGCAGAGGCCGACCCCGCCCAGGAACAGCCCGAGCGAGAACGGAAGGTACCGATAGACATATTTCCGCTCGTGCCGGTAGAGGCCGGCCGCGACGAACGCCCAGAGGTGGTAGAAGACCCAGGGGCTGGCGATCACCAGCCCGGTGATCAGGCAGACGGTGAAGAAGATGACCGCTGTCTCCAGCGGCCTGAGCGAGATCAGGGCCTTGCGCTGCTCGACGTTCGAGCTGACCATGTCGATGGCGGCGGCGTCCCGCACCTCCATCGGCAGCTCGATGTAGTGGCCCTCCAGGCCGGAGGGCTCCTCCTCGGGCAGCTCCAGCGTGGGGGCGATCTCCCGGAGGGCCTCCAGCAGGGCGGCGGCCGGGATCCGGGCGGGCATCTGGGTGTAGGTCGCGGCGATGACCGCCTCGGCGATCTTCTCCCGGGTCCGCTCGGCGTGATACTCATCCAGGGCCCGCTGCGCGGGGTCCTGCATGCCGTGCATGACGTGGAAGCCGATGTTGATCGGCGGCACGAGGGTCAGGATCACCCCCACGGCCAGCCCCAGCAGGGCCAGCACCAGGCGCATCCGGAGTTCCTCGATGTGGTCGCCGAAGCTCATGGCGACCATCTCTTGCTCTTCGTCGAATAGGTCGCGGTCGTGGGGCATGGCGAGACGATCCCCCGCGGGCATCGGGGCCGGGGCGGCCCGGGTGCGGGTCGGTCGGTCGATCCGGGTCGGGCCGGGCCGGCGAAGGGATGGGGTCCGGGGAGGGACGCGGGCCGCCTCGGCCGGTCACTCGGCCGGGGGCCACTGGGTCGACGCCGCCGTGAGCCTCGCGGGGACGGCAAGTCGGGCGGGGGCGTTCCTGCGCTCTCAGACTAGCAGGACCGGGGCCCCCCCCGCCAGGGCCTTTCCCCGGAGTCGTCGTCCTCCTCCTCCGAAGGAATCCGGTCTTGATTCCGCGCGCCCGCCATTCTACACTTGTCCGAGACCGTCGCCCGGACGGTCGGACATCCCGGATGAGGGCCGCGAGGGAGGGACCGCGATGCGAGCCAACGAGCTGGAGCGGGGACGGCGGCGGGTCGGCGTGGCGATCCTCGGGGGGGTGGCGGTGGCGGTCGGCTGGGTCGCCATGCCCGGCGTGCCGGTGCTCCGCGCCCCTTCGGCCGGCGAGGAGAGGAAGGCGGAGGGCGAGGCGCTGTTCGTCCGCACCTGGCTGCCGCACGACCCGCTCGCCAACGCCGACGGCCTCGGGCCGGTCTTCAACGGCCGGTCCTGCGTCGAGTGCCACTTCCAGGGGGGCGCCGGGGGCGGCGGAACCGTCGAGCACAACGTCCTCGCCTTCGAGGCCAAGCCCACCGAGGACCGCCCCGAGATCGCCGCCGGGCTGGTCCACAGGTTCGCCGTCGCCAACCACTACCTCGAGGACCTCTCCGACCTCCGCGAGTACTTCCCGATCGTCCCGGAGGCGATCCGGATCACCAACGGCTGCTACGTCGTGGTCAAGGACTTCGACCCGGTGCAGACCGAGCGGGTCAACTCCACCGCCCTCTTCGGCGCCGGCTGGATCGACCGAATCTCGGGCCGGAGTATCTCCCGGCGCAACCTGGCCCGGTCGATCGAGGCGGTGGGCCGTGAGCTGGCCGCCGACTTCGACGGCATCCCCCCCGGCCGCTACCGGGTCCTGCCCGACGGCCGGATCGGCAAGTTCGGCTGGAAGGCGCAGTTCGCCACGCTGGAGGAGTTCGTGGCCGCCGCCTGCGCCAACGAGCTGGGCCTGGGCACCCCCCACATGCCCCAGGCCAAGCCCCGGGTCGAGCTGCCCTACCCCGACATGCCGCCGGATCTCGACCGGGGCCAGTTCCGCTCCCTCGTCGCCTTCGTCGACACCCTGCCCCGGCCCGAGGAAGTGCCGCCGGCGGACCTTGAGTCCCGGGCCGAGGTCGCCCGGGGCCGCCTGCTGTTCGACCAGGTCGGCTGCGCCGTCTGCCACGTCCCGGACCTCGGCGGCGTGGCCGGCATCTACAGCGACCTGCTCCTGCACCGGCTGGTCGACCGCCAGGGCCGATCCAGCTACGGGGACGTGCTCACCGGCGCCCCGATCCCCCGGGAGCACCCCACCCCCGACGAGTGGAAGACCCCCGCGCTCTGGGGGGTGGCCGACTCCGCCCCCTATTTCCACGACGGCACCAGCCCCACCCTCCGCGACGCGATCATCCGCCACGAGGGGGACGCGAGCCCCGTCACCCGGGCCTTCGAGAAGCTCGACGAGTCCGACGAGCGGGCCCTGATCCGCTTCCTCGAATCGCTCCGGGCCCCTTCCGACGCCCCCCCCGTCCCCGAGCCGACCGAGCCCGAGGAAGGCGGCCTGTCGATCGCGATGGCCGATTGACGCGGGCCCCGGCCCGACCTCGCCCATATCCAAGAATAGGAGATGCGATGATGTTCACGCGGCAATCAATCGTGATCCTGGTGGCCGTCGTCCTCGGCCCGACGGCCCGCGCCGACGACGGGGCGAAGGCCGAGTTCGATCGCCTCCAGGGGCACTGGAAGGGCGTGGCCCTCGAATCGGACGGCCGCAAGGCCACCGAGGCGGAAATCGAGGCGATGAAGGACGGGGGATGGTCCTTCGAGGGGGACGTCGTCTCCTTCGAAGACCCCCGCATCCCGCCCATCCGGTCGAGGGTCGAACTCGATCTCGCGACGGACCCCCGGTCGCTCGACCTGATCGGCCTGGACGGGCCCCAGGAGGGCAAGGTCATGCGGGGGATCTACAAGATCGAGGGGGATCGGCTGACGATTTGCCTGAGGGACCTCGCCTCGGACTCGAAGGGACGCCCCTCCGAATTCGCCACGGCGCCGGAGAGCGGGCTGGGGCTCATCGTCCTGGAGCGGGCCGACCCGGAGTAGCCTCGGGCGGGAGGACCTGCCGGTCGGTCGCCCGGTACGGCCCGAAGCCGTAGTACTTCGGCCGGTCGTCGAGCCGGACGTGCAGCCAGGGGACGCCGCACCCCGCGGTGTTGAGCCAGACGGGGCGGTCGTCCAGCCTCCTGGCCATCGCCTCGCCGACGGCCTGCCAGAGGGCCTGACGCTGGCCCTCGGGGGCCCCACTGACGAACGAGGCGAGGTGGCCGTAGGCCGTCGGCTCGACCATCGGGCAGGGGACGATCAGCAGGGCGTCGCCGCCGAGGTTGGGGAACACCAGGACCTCCCTCCCCTCGGCGCACTCGAAGTGGTCGGCGAAGGCGGCCGGGTCGGCGTCCCGGGCGAGCCCGGGGCTGTCGAGCAGGACGAACTCGAAGGGGAGGTCCGCCGTCTCGGCGGTGACGGCGGGCGTCTCCCAGCGGAAGGCGAGGAACGGGGATTCGGCCAGCGTCTCGTTGAACCAGGAGCGGAAGGTCGGGTCTTCCTTCCAGCCGAGCACGGCCTCCATGACGGGGGCCGCCCGGCCTCCCCGCTCCAGGGCGAACCGCTGGCCCCGGCCCGCCCCGGGGTCGAGTTCCTCGATCCGGAAGCGCCACATCCCCCGTCCCCCTCGATCGCCCGACCCCCCGATCAGTCCGAGCCCTTCAGGTGCTCGGCGAAGAAGGCCTCGATCCGCTGCCAGGCGTCGTCGGCGTCGGACTCGACGTACTGGTCGCCGCCGGGGCGCATGAAGGCGTGGCCGGCGTCGTCGTAGAGGTGCAGGTCGACCTCGGAGCCGCCCTCCCGGAGGGCCTCGAAGACCTCCCGGACGCGGTCGGCGGGGATGCCCCGGTCCTGGGCGCCGAAGATGCCGAGCACGGGGCGGCCGGCGAGGGCCCCGACCTGCTCCGGGTCGGTGGTCACGCTGCCGTAGCAGATGACCGTCGGGCCGACCTGGTCGGATTGCTGGGCGATCAGCCGGGAGTACATGCCCCCCATGCACCAGCCGACGGAGCCGATCTTCTTGCCCTGGTCGACGCGGTCGTGCGAGCGGAGGAACTCGATGGCCCCCTCCAGGTCGGCCACCCCCTCGCTCGGGTCGAGGGCCCGCATGAGTTCGTGGGCCTCCCCGGGGTCGTCGGTCGACTTGCCGTCGTAGAGGTCGACGGCCAGGGCGACGTAGCCGTCCTCGGCCAGGCGGTCGGCGTTCTCCTTGATCCAGTCGGTCAGTCCCCACCACTCCTGGATCACGAGCACGGCCGGGGCCTTGGCGTCTCCCTCGGGGGCGGCGAGGTAGGCGCGGGTCGGCTGGCCCATCGCGTTCTTGAACTCGACCATCTCCCCGGCGTGCGAGCCGCCCGCCGACGCGACGATCAGGCCGAGGCCCGCCGCCAGGCCGAGGATCCGGGATCGATTCTGGTCTGCCATCGTTCGTCTCCCCCTGGGGTGTTTCGGTCCGATCGGGGGGCCGGCCCCTCGGTCGGGACGGCCCGCCGGCCGTACCGATTGGACTCGCCCCCGCCGGGGCGGTCAACCGGCCGGTCGTCTCCCCGGGACGACGGCACGGATCATGCCGATCGGGCCGAGTCGGCCCGATTCGCGTGGTAGAGTGGCAGTACACCTTGAGCTTCGCCGCCGAGGCGACCGCATCCGGAGCTTGCAACCATGACGCGACCCCTCCCCCCGTCGGCGGGCGCCCTGCCGCTGCTGTTGCTGTTGCTGTCGATCGGCCCGGGGCCCCGGGCGATCGCCGGCGGGCACGACCACGCCCGGGCCCTCCCGGCAACCCCGGGGGCTTCGTACGTCGTCCCGGCCCCGACTGCGATCGTCGGGCCGATGCCGGCCGCCTACCGCCGCCCCTCGCTCGGCACCTTCCGGCCCGACCCGACGCTGGTCTCCTACACCGGCCCCGGGGTCACCGGCTCCTACATGCCCGCCGGCCTGCCGACGAACACCGCGGCCATGGCCTTCTACGGCCCGTTCTCCCGGCTACGGCCGGTCCCCGAGGAGGTCGTCACCTACTCCCGGGGGTATGACGGCGTGCTCCGGCCGACCTCGACGGCCATCACCTACGGGTACACCGACCCCCGACAGTACCGGGACACCGGCCTCATCCCGACCCGGTTCCAGTACAACCCCGCCGAGGGCACGGTCCGCCGCCCCGGGTTCGGCCGCTACCTGCTCGGCCAGGAGTGACCCCCGGCCGATTTCCCCCCGAGCGGGCCCGGCCCCCCGGGGCCCTCATCGGCCGTCGGGCGGGGGCGGCGAGACGATTTCGAAGGGGACGACCTGGACCGTCTCGGGGGTCCCCTCGGCCAGTTCGTCCCGGAGGACCAGGTCCAGCTCGTAGGGGCCGACCGGGAGCCGCTTCAGCTCCAGCGTGGTGAACATGTAGAAGGAGGTCGGCGGGTCGTCCGACTCGGGGGCGTAGTCGATCACCCCCTCGATCTCCTGGATCACCTTGCCCTGCCCGGCCTTCCGGATCCGGACGTCCTGGGTGAGGTGGGCCCGGAAGCCCTCCCCGCCCTCGAGCCGGACGATCGTGAAGTTGAACGGCTCGTAGTAGACCTGGAGCTTCTCGTCCTTCGTCAGACTCGGCTCCTCCCGGGGGACGAATTCCCGGAAGCCCCGGACCGAGAGGCAGACGATCGGCCCGGTCAGGTCGGGGTGCCGGGGGGCCGTCGAGGCCGTCGGGGGGTCGTCGACCGGGGCCGGCCCGGCCGCCGGGGCGACCGGCAACGGCCCCAGCAGCAGCAGCAGCGGGAGGAGCGACGGGGCCGTCGCCCGGGGCCGGGGATTCGATCGGGATCGGTGGTCTGACATCGGTTGCGCCCCCGTCGAGCGGATCCGGGGCGGATCGGTCGCCCCGGCCTCGCGACCGAGGCAGCGTACCCCGTCTCCCCGGTCCTCGGCAACGGGACGGGACGGTCGGGCGGGCCCGGTCGCGTCGACCTGGGGGGCTGTGCCGGAGGAAATGGCGGCCGGGTGCGATCGGGGCCCGGTCGGTCGGATTCGGGGCCGGGATCGGCCGAAAAAAAAGAGCGGAGCCCCACGGAGGGGGCCCCGCCCAGTCGGAACGGAGTCCGAAGAATGCTCGCCTGGACCAAGCCTGCCGGCTCAGCGCCCCCGGGAGACCCGGTTGCGCCCCCGGTAGGCGATCGCCCCGCCCGCGATCAGGGCCCAGCCCAGCAGGGTGGCCGGCTCCGGCACGTTCTGGTTGCCCTTGCCCGGGAAGGCAATCCGGGTGCTGGCGATGAAGTCCTCGCCGGCGATCACGTCGTCCGGGGCGCCGGCGAAGGCGCTGATGATGAAGCCGTCCTCGGGGACCAGCCCCTCGAGCTTCATGAAGTTGTCGATCGTGAACTGGAAGTCCGGGTGCTCGGCCGAGGGGTCGAACGCCAGGGATCCGACGTGATCGGCCAGCGTGTCGCCGAAGCTGAAGCCGAGCCCGGCCTCGGCGTGCTGGTACTTCGCCACCGTGAAGGCGGAGGTGCCCGGGGCGCCACCGGACTTCTGGGTCGGCACGCCGGAGACCACGTCCGGGACGCCGTCCAGGTTCAGGTCCAGCGCCACGACGATCGACTCCATGCCCCCGAGGCTCGGCATGTCCTTACCCATGCCGACCGACAGGGAGCCGGGGTCGCCGTCGCCGTCGGCGTCCCCGGCGATGCCGAAGAAATTCAGCCCCAGGTACATCCGGTCGGCGGAATCATCGTAGGCCAGGCGGAGGTCCTTGATGTTCCAGCCGGTGGTGCCGGGGAGCTTCTGGTGCTGGGCCACGTCCCAGGGGCTGGCGCCGCCGTCCGCACCGGGGTTGTCGACGATGGCCACGACGCCGTTCTTCGGGGCGATCGGGAAGTCGACCTCGACATCCCCGGTCATCGTCCCGATGGCGCCGGCCGAGGCCGTCCCGGCCGAAGCCAGGAACAGGCCGAATCCGACCGTGAACAAGATGGGGCAGTTCCTCTGCCGCATGCCGTGTCTCCTTCCACGCTTCGGCGGCTGATCGGCGAGGCTCGGGTCGCCCCGGAGGGGCAGCCCGGCTCGCCGAACGATCATGCGAGGGGAGGCCTTGGGACGGACCGGGCCGCTGGCCGGCTCGCCTTCGATCCCCCCCCCGGCGACCAGGTCCGCCGACGCCCCCCTTCGGGGTCGTCGGCCGCCCGGGTCGCGCGCCGGCCCGGCCGCCGTCCCGGCGGCCCAGTTCGCGTCATGCCCGGGGCCGCTTCCGGCGCGGGCCTCCCGTGAGAAAGGACGAGGACGCCATGACCGCGATCAGGAAGATCCTCCAGGCCGTGCTTTCCTGGCGACCGCGCCGGGGACCGACCGCGCCCATGGCGCGGCGACGCCGGCGCGCCGCAGTCGAGCATCTGGATCATCGACAGCTCATGAGCGTCGACTTCACGGGAAACGTTGTAACCGATTTCCCCGCTACCACAAGTCCAGGTGTCGTGGTCCTCACTCCCGAACCGGATGACCCCGATTACCTCGTCCCATTCATCCCGCCCGAGCCCCCGGGCTTGCGCGAATTCATCGGCGTCTCCGGCTTCCAGCTCGACGCCATCCGGGTCTCCTACGACCAGGAGCAGGACTCCCTGCGGATCGGCCTGGAGCAGCCGATCAACGGCAAGACCGGCCAGCCGGTGATCGCCGGCGACGCCGACAACAACCTCGATGGCGGCACCGTCGCCCCCGAGGTCCAGGCGCTGCCCGTCTTCTTCGAGGACCCGCTGCTGCTGGGCGGCTCGGAGACGATGTACGCCAGCATCGACCTGCTGGACAACGACGTGCTCGGCGACCCCGAGACCCTGGCCGACAACGTCGTGGCCGGCATCACCAACGGGATCGACCCCGACACCCTGGAGCCCCTGCGGAAGATCTATACCGTCGCCGAGTACTCGGCCGACCCGCTCCGCAACGGCTTCGGCGACATCCTGCCGGAGAACATCGGCGTCTCCTTCCTGAGCAACACCCCCAGCGCCCCGAACTTCGAGTTCGAGGTCCGCAACTTCGCCCAGCTCTACCAGCAACGGACCGGCACGGAGCTGACCCCCGAGACCCGGTTGCAAGTCTCCGCCTTCGCCGGCTCGGCCCAGGACGACGGCATCAGCGAGGCCCAGATCCCGCCCCTCGGCTTCAACTTCGGCGACTCCACGCTGCCCACCCCGCCGCCGCCTCCTCCCCCGCCGCCCCCGCCTCCTCCCCCCCCGCCGCCGCCCCCGCCGTGCCCGCCGCTGGAGCCGAAGGTCCTGGTCCAGCCGCACAACCACCGGACGATCAACACGGCGCACCCGCAGCTCGTCCGGGTGAACCTGTTCGGCTCCCCCCGGTTCGCCGTGACCGAGGTCAACACCGACACGGTGAGCCTCTCCGGCGCCGAGCCGCTGATCACCTTCACCCAGTTCTCGAACAAGGACCCGTACCTCGACGCCACCTACATCTTCCTCAGCACCGACATCGACCCGCTGCCGCCCGGGGTGACCTTCGTCAACCTCACCGGCCAGCTCAACGACGGCACCGAGTTCGTGAGCCCGGTGCAGGTCTTCAACCGGGACGTGACCCTGTTCATGGCCGGGGTGACCACGCCCCCCCAGCCGGTGACGAACCCGGCGCCCCCGCCGGGGCAGTTCTACCGGGGGCTCCAGCCGGGGGCCGCCCAGCGGATCCGCCAGGAGTTCGGCCCGGCCCTCCGGGGCACCCTCGGCGCCGAGCCCACCCGGGGCGCCATCGCCCGGTCGTTCCTGGGGCAGGTCCCGGTCCTCACACCCGCCCCGGCCCCGACCCCGGCACCCCCGGTCTCTTCGCCGACCCCCGGCGGCGGGACGTTGGGAGGTGGGACGCTCGGCGGCGGGACGCTCGGCAGCGGGCCGGTGGTCACCCTCGCCGGGGCCCGGACCAATCGGGCCGCCTCGACCCTGCGGGGCTCGACCCTCCGCACCGCGGTGCCGACCCTCGCCGCCAGCACCCGGGCCGTGACCGCCCCGCCGACGATGTCGGTCGACTACGGCACCCACGGAGGGCCCTCGGCCCGCTGAGTGCAACCCTGACCAACGCGGCCCTCGGTCGCTAGAATAGGGCGACCGGGCCCGTCGAGCCCCCCGGCGTTCGAGCACGCCGGGGGGCTCTCTTCGATTGACCGACCGACCGACCGCAGGCCCGAGGGGGCGTCCATGCTTCGCATCAACGACCGGATCTCGATCCCGATGGACGAGCTCCACTTCGACTACGCCCGATCCGGCGGCCCCGGCGGCCAGAACGTCAACAAGGTCGCCACCAAGGCCGTGATGCGCTGGACGCCCGCCGACAGCCCGAGCCTCCCCGAGCCCGTCCGCCGCCGACTGCTCCGGGCCGTCGGCCCCCGGCTGAATTCCGAGGGGGAGCTGATCATCTCCTCCCAGCGGACGAGGGACCGCCTCCGGAACATCGACGACTGCCTGGACAAGCTCCGGGACCTCGTCCTCGAGGCCGCCACCCCCCCCAAGCCCCGGATCCCCACCAGGCCCACGCTCGGCTCGAAGCAGCGCACGACCGAGTCCAAGAAGCAGCGATCCCAGACCAAGAAGCTCCGCAAGCCCCCCTCGTTCGACTGACAGAACGATCGACCGATCCCCAGGAACGGACGCCCCCGGAGACCCTCGACGATGGCCGACCGCAACTACTCGCCCCACCAGCAGAAGATCATCAAGCGTTACTACGAGAACTTCGACGCCATCAAGTCCCAGCGCCTCTCCGACCTCGCCGCCGAGCTCTACCTCGCCGAGGGCAAGAAGCGGGATCGCCTCTGGACGCAGGTCTCCGACCTCCTCACCAGGCTCGAATTCCCCGCCTCCCGGATCGACCACCTCATGCAGAAGCGCGACCCGGCCCTGCTCGTCGGCATTATCAAGGAACTGGACTCGAAGCAGGGCTGACGATGCCCCCCGGAGCCGTCATCGGACCTCGAAGAGCACCGGGGCGGATTCCACCCGCATGGCCGGCTCTTGCGTCTCATGGTAGACGACCCGGACGGCGTATCGCCCCGCGCCCAGGACGTACATCCGGGCGAGGTCGACCAACGCCGACCCCTCCCCAGCTCGGACCATCGATCGGCCCGGCCCGATCCGGAACCGCACGTTCTTCGACCAGGGGCCGAACGGGGCAAACGCCTCCCGACGCTCCCGGCCCCAGGGGGTGAGGAACGGCTCCCGATCGTCCTCGTCCGTCACGGTCACGAGGTGGTTCGCCCAGAACCCCCGGCTCCAGATCGTCGTCTCCTCGACGGAGTGGTTCTCGAAGGCACAAGACAGGGGAATCGGCTCCCCCGCACGGAAGGATCGGCCGGGGAGCGTCACCCTCATCGAGAATCGGGCCAACTCCCTCCGGATCTCCGTGGATGTCAGCTCGGCCATCGGGGGGAGGGGGGGCGACAGGGCGGACGCCAGGGAAACGATCACGACATCTGGTATTAGCATCCTGCTTCTCCTCGAGGCCGGGCCTTCGCGTGGTGGACACCGGATGGACGGGCCAGGGGCGACAACGCATCCCCGGAACCCTAACCCCTCGACATCGTCCTGATCAACCCGAGACACGTCTCCACGATCCCCATCAGGGCATCACTCGGGATCGACGGCGGCCCATCGGCCGGTGCGGGCGCCGAAGACGTAGACGCGATCGTCGTCCTCGCAGAGGACATACTCGTTGTTCAGGATCGGCGGCCCCTCGGCCCCCTCGGGCCGCTCGACCACGTCCCATCGACTTGTCCTTGCACTAAAGGCATAGACGCGGGGGCCGTCCCAGATGGCGGCCATGCCCCCGGAGACGATCGTCTGGAGCGTCCCGTCGACCGCAGGGCGCAGGTCGATCGTGGACCAGGAGTCCGCCCCGGGGCCGTAGGCCGCCAGTCGGGAGATGCCTTCGCCCTCCATCTGGAGGACGACAACCTCGTTGGTGGCGATCGGGACGGCGGTCAGCCCCTCGGGGACCTGGTAATTCGCGGTCTTGCCGCTCCCGGCGTCGTGGACCGTGATCTGGTCCTTGGCCTCCGACTCCAGCAGGATCATCGTCCCCGCCTGGAGCGTGATCCGACGGCCCGCCCCGGTGTACCCGGACCCGCCGAGGCCCGGCAGGCCACCGAAGCCCCCAGTCTGGATTCCCTGGCTGAACCCTCCCCCGAATCCGCCTCCTCCATACGCCACGGCGCCGGGGCGTGAGCCGGGCGGATTCGTCAGGGAGCCCGGGCCCCCACCTGCCTGTGCTCCGACGGCCGGCGGGCTCGAATTCCCGGAGGCCGGGCCACCCTGTCCCGTCCCGAGGCCCCCGAACTGCGCGGTGGCAACGGCTCCTCCGGCGAGGAGCAGGGCGGCCGGAACTGCAACGGTCAGCTTGCTGATGATCATGGCTCGCAGAGCCTCCTGGGTGAGCGTCGCGACCGCGACCGGGAACGACCCGTCGAGGGCACGTCGCATGGCGAATCGGACGGCGGCTTGAGTCGTGGCGGAAGCCAGCGCGGGGGGCATGGACCCGGAGAGGCCCCGGACGACCGGGACGCCGAGGCCCGGGTGCCCGACCCCCCGGCGTTCGAGACGGCCCCGGAGCCGGTCGCGTCCCCGGGAGAGCCGGCTCCGGACGGTGCCGACCGGCCAGCCGAGCCGGAGCGCGGCCTCCTCGTGCGAGCAACCGTCCAGGTCGCACGCCTCGATCGCCTCCCGGTACCGGCCCGGCAAGCGGGCCAGCTCGTCGAGGATCACGGTCCGGAGGTCGTCCCGATCGGCGGCCTTCTCGGCCGAGTCCCGGCCGGGGGGCTCCGTCGCGTCGATCGCCGTCGAGGAAACCTCCCGGGCGTGGAGGCGTTTCGCCCTCGTCCTCGCCCGTGCCGCGACCTTCCGGCTGACGCCGTAGAGCCAACGGCCGATCGAGTCGTCGACCCGGACCGAGCCCGCCTTCCTCGCCAAGATGAGGAAGACGGCCTGGAAGGCGTCCTCGGCGTCGTGCGGGTTTCGCAGGGCCCGCCGGCAGACGCCGAGCACCATCCCCCCGTGCCGGGACACCAGGGCGCCGAAGGCGGCCTCGGCCGCCTCGAGATCCCCGGCGGCCCCCCGGCGGAGGAACCGGTCGATCAGCTCGCCGTCCCCCAGCCCCGCGACCGCCCCTCCCCCGAACAGGGAGGCGGCCTGCCGCCGAAGCTCGTCCGCCGCCCCCGACCTGCTCGCCATGCCCATGCCTGGCCCCCCGATCGAACCTCAAGCCGCCACCCTTGCCATGCAGGCGGGGCCGACGACCAATCCCGATTTCTCCCAACGTCCCGGAGAAATCGGAACCCGATCAAGGCATCCGGCCGGCCGTTCGTCAGATTCCCAGGACCAGCAGGACCTTCCCCGATTCGGATGCGAGGCGGGCGAGGTCGGCGATGGCCCGGACCGCATCCTCGATTGCCCTGCTCGTACGCCCTGGTGGCGTCACCGGATCGCATCCTAGCCGGTCGACCAGCGCGTCGACCGCCTCGCCCTCGAACTCGGTGGGGCCGAAGAAGTTGAAATCAGGATTCGCGGCCCGGAACAGCGGGGCGAGTGGCTCCATCAGCTCGAACGAGAGACGCAAGGCGTCGGGCCGACCGTAATACTCATGCTTGATCGAGCGGATGCGTTGCAGCCGGCCGACCCGCTCCCAGCACTCGCCTGCATCGAGGACGAGGAACTCGACGCAGGGCCTCGTCATCGTCTCGGCCCCCGGTTCGGGCCCCTGGAGTGGAGGTTGTTCGCAACCCATCGAGGATCGGCGAACCATCGCCGATCCTCGGGCCGGGGAAACACCAATCACGCCGGGTAGGTCCAAGGCGATCGGTACTCGCGGCGGAGCAGGGCGTTCGCCTCGGGGTCGCCGGGGATCTCGTGGGCCTCGTGGTCCCAGGAGATGCTGCGACCGAGCTTGTAGGAGAGCATCCCCAGCAGGCTCATGTTCGACGATCGGTGGCCGATCTCGATGTCGCTGACCGGCCGGCGGCCGGAGGCGATGGCGTCGAGGAAGTCGGCGAAGAGTTCCCGGATGTTCTGCTGGTCGGGGTCGTGCAGCTGCGCCGGGACGTTGGTCGGCGCCCGCTTGGCGTCCCGGGGGTAGAAGGTGGTGCCGTCGAGCCAGCCGATGTGCAGGGTGCCCTCGGTGCCGTAGAAGTAGCAGCCGACGGCCTGGCCGGGGTGGGTCTTCTCGGCGGTGTTGCCGGCGAACCGGCGGTGCTCCCAGCTCACGGAGAAGTCGTCGAACTGCAGGGCGGCGATCTGGTGGTCGGGGGCGTCGGAGGTCTGCCGAGTGCCGTCGTTGATGGCGGGCCCGGCGATCGGCCGCCCCCCGGTGGAGAAGACGGTCTTCGGGGCGAGTTCGTCGGTCCACCACATGATCTGGTCCATCCAGTGGATGCCCCAGTCGCCGAGGGTGCCGTTGGCGTAGTCGAGGAACTGGCGGAACCCCTTGGGGTGGAGCATCGGGTTGTAGTCGCGCAGGGGGGCGGGGCCGCACCAGAGGTCCCAGTCGAGCCCCTCGGGGGGCTCGGCGTTCGGGATCGGCTCCTCGGGGCCCCCGCCGTAGTGGACGAAGGCCCGGACCATGCCCACCTCCCCCACCGTGCCGTCCCGGAGCATCTCCATGCCCGCGAGGTTGTGCGGCGAGACGCGGCGGTGCGTCCCCACCTGGACCACCCGGTCGTTCCGCCGGGCGGCCTCGACCATCGCCCGGCCTTCCATCACCGTGTGGCCGATCGGCTTCTCGACGTAGACGTGCGCCCCGGCGTCGCAGCAGGCGATCGTGATCAGCGGGTGCCAGTGGTCGGGCGTGGCGACGATCGCGACGTCGGGCCGCTCGGCGTCGATCAGCTCTCGATAATCCGTGTACACCTTGATCGAGTCGGGCAGCATCCCGCCCAGGGCCGACTTGCAGGAGGCGATTTGAGACTCGTCCACGTCGCAGAGCGCCACGGGCCGGCAGCGGCCGGAGGCGATCGCCTCCCGGAGGATGTTGGTCCCCCACCAGCCCGAGCCGATCAGCGCGGTCGAGTGGGTCGCGTCCTGCTTCGCCCGGAGGATGCCGGGCATCGCGGCCAGGGCCCCGGCCGAGGCGGCGGAGCGGACGAAGGTGCGTCGGGAAATCTTCATGGATGCGATTCTCGATGAAAAATCGTGCCGATTCGGACCAATTTGGGCTGATCCGACCTCCGTCCCCCTCTCCCCGCGAGCGGGGAGAGGGACGGGGTGAGGGGGCCGTGACCGGGACGCGGGGCCCCATGAATCCTCCGGGCCCCCCTCACCCGGGCTCCGCCCGCCCTCTCCCCCGCAGACGAGGGCGAGGGTCCGTCTCCCTCCCCCTCTCCCCGCGAGCGGGGAGAGGGACGGGGTGAGGGGTCCTGGCGTGACTGCAAGGCCCGGCGAGGCGTCCGATCCCCCTCGCCCGGCCCCTGGCCACCCGCTCCCCCCGTCTGCGAGGGGGAGCGGGTGGCGATTCCGGGTCAGGCCCTCTTGCCGATGTTCACATAGGCATGCACGTGGGGGGCGCCCCGGAAGTGCCAGACGAAGGTCGGGCCCTCGATCCGCCAGTTGTCCCACTCGCCGTCGTCGCCCAGGTCGCCTTCCTTGTAGAAGGCCATGTGCAGGGCGTCCATCCCGCCCCCGGCCTCGATCACGGCCATCGCCTCCTCCACGTCCTCGGCCCGGTACGGGTCGAGCACGACCCGGATGACCGAGGCCACCAGCTCCTTCTGGTCGGAAGCCAGCTCGCTCAGGCAGATGCCCGGCAGCATGCCCCCCTCGCCCTGGATCTCGACGGCGGTCTCCCTCGGGGCGTTGTCGACCAGGGCCAGGTCGCGCTGCGTGCCGTCGAGGGCGCCGAAGACCTGGTTGGCCTTCACGGTCTGGTAGTAGAAGACGTTGCCGGGCAGGCCCTTGGTGGAGTCCCCCTGGCCGTGGCCGTAGACGATCGGCCCGCCGAAGGCGGCGCCCGGGTTGCTGTTGCCGTCGGCCCTCAGGGTCAGGTGCCGGCCGGTCAGCTCGAACTCGAAGGCGTCGGTGCCCGGCTCGCCGAAGAGCGCGATGTGGTACTCCTCGAAGCCGCCGGAGTCCTGGTCCATCTGGATCCGGAAGCGCTCGTACCCCTCGGGGCTGGTGACGCCCCGGACCACGTCCTCGACGAGCATCTGCTGCTCGGTGCTCAGCTCGCCGATCGTCGGCTCGGTGATCGCCCAGTTGGCGTTGATCTTCTTGCGGAGCGGGTCGTCGTACGAGAAGCAGAGCACCTCGCGCTGCTCCGGCTTGAGCGACTCGAACAGCCGACCGGCGGCCGTCTCGGCGGCGCTCTTGGGGCTCGGCCCCTCGCCCAGCACGGCGGCCCGGGCGGCGCCGGTGCCGAGGCCGACGAACGGGGCCAGGCCGCCGATCGCGGCCGCGCCGCCCACGGCCCGGACGAACTGGCGACGCGAGAGGGTCTCGATGCGGGACACGTTGCGATTGTCCTGGGCCATGAGCGTTGGCCTCCGAGCTTCGGGTGTTGGGACCAGAGACGGTTCGGGCCCGGCGCGACCCCACGCCGGCGTCCCCGACACTAACACACGGCTCATCGCCGGGTAAGCAAGGACCATGCCCGACGATTCGAACTCCCCGGCATCGGCCTCCCTTCCCGCGGGAGGGGGGGAATTCCGTTGGACGAGGTGCCCCGGGGCCTTAACGTGGGATCGATGGCAGCCCGGATCCCCCGGGCCTGGTGGTGTTCCTCGCCGATCGCCCCTGATCCCCACCATGGACGAGTTCGAGAAAATCATCCCCGATCCCCCGAGGTCGGGCGTCCCCGCCGAAGCCCGGCAGGCCGACGCCTCGGGGGCCCCCTCGGGGCGGCGCGACCCGGCCGGACCGACGATCGACGACCCGAATGGCCCCTCCGGCGCCGAGACCCGGATCGACGGGCATCACAACCCCCGGGCCTCCGGGCCCGGCCCGGACGCACCGACGATCGACGGGGGAGCGGACCCGGGGACCTCCCCCCGAGCCCTGCCCGTCCTCCCCGGTTACGAGATCCTGGGGGAGCTGGGCCGGGGCGGCATGGGGGTGGTCTTCAAGGCCACTCACCTGCGGCTCCATCGCCTCTGCGCCCTGAAGATGGTCCGCTCCGGGCCGCTCGCATCCTCGGAGGCCCTGGTCCGGTTCCTGGCCGAGGCCGAATCGGTGGCCCGCCTCCGGCACCCACACATCGTCACGATCCATCACATCGGCGAGCACGACGGCCTGCCCTTCATCGAGCTGGAGTACCTCACCGGCGGTAGCCTCGACGAGCGGCTCGACGGCACCCCCCTGGCCCCCCGACACGCCGCCGGGCTGGTCGCCACGCTCGCCGACGCCGTCCAGGCGGCGCACGAGGCGGGCGTCGTCCACCGCGACCTGAAGCCGGCCAACGTCCTGCTCGACGACCACGAGTCCCCCAAGGTCGCCGACTTCGGCGTGGCCAAGGCGATCGGCTCCGACTCGGGCCTGACCGCCACCGACTCGATCCTCGGCTCCCCCAGCTACATGGCCCCCGAGCAGGCCGGCGGCCATTCCCGGGAGGTCGGCCCGGCGGCCGACATCTACGCCCTCGGGGCCATCCTGTATGAGTTGCTCACCGGCCGGCCCCCATTCCGGGGCGCGACGCTCCTGGAGACGCTGGAGCAGGTCAAGAACGCCGAGCCGGTGCCGCCGTCCCGCCTGGTGCCGGGACTGCCCCGCGACCTCGAGACGATCGCGCTGACCTGCCTGCGCAAGGAGCCGGAGAGGCGGTATCACTCGGCCGCCTCGCTGGAAGCGGATCTGCGCCGGTTCCTGGCCGGCGAGCCGATCGTGGCACGTCCGGTGTCGTCCTGGGAGCGGCTGGTCAAGTGGGGGCGGCGGCGGCCGGCGATCGCTGCGCTCCTGGCCCTGCTGACGATGGCCATCGTCGCCGGGTTCGTGGGCGTGTCCAGCCAGTGGCTGCGCGCCGAGTGGCAGAAAGAATCGCTGCGCAGGCAGAACTACATCGCCCGCGTCAACCTCGCCCTGAGCGAGTGCCTCGGGAACGACGTCGCCCGGGCGCTGCAACTGCTCGACGGGTGCCCGGTCGACCTCCGGGGCTGGGAGTGGGCGTATGTCTGGCGCCAGTGCCATCTCGACCTGAAGACGTTCCGGGAGCCCGGCCCGGCGGTCAATGCCGTGGCGTTCAGCCCCGACGGCCGTCAGGTCGCGTGCGGATCCGGCCACTTCTACGACAAGGAGCCGGGAGTCGCGGGAGCCCTGGTGATCCGGGACGCCACGACCGGGCGGGTGGTCTTCGAGCGCGATGGGCTGACGGGAGGCGTCCGGAGCGTGGCGTTCAGCCCCGACGGCCGCTGGATCGCCGCGAGCTTCGGGCCCCATCTGGCCGTCTGGGAGCTGGCCACCGGGCGGGAGCGATTCCCCCCCAGGACCGAGCCCGGCGAGCGCTCGGCCCTCGGGCTGGCCTTCAGCCCCGACGGCAAGCGGATCGTCCTGGGCTTCGGGATTCTCGGCAACTTCGAGACTCCCGGTTACGCCCGGCTCCTGGATGCCTCGAACGGCGAGGCGGTGGGCGGGGTCCTGCCCGGGCGCGAGTGCGGCGTCTGGAGCGTGGCGTTCAGCCCCGACGGCCGCCAGGTCGCCCTGACCAGCAAGGGCCTCGTGGAGGTCTGGGACGTCGAAGAGGTCGAGACGCCCAGGCGGATCCATTCCCTGCCAGTCCATGGCGGCAAGCTGGTCTACGCCGTGGCGTTCAGCCCCGACGGCCGCCGCCTCGCCTCGGGCGGGCTCGACAAGACGGTCCAGCTCTGGGATCGATCCACCGGGGCGCCGGTCCGGTCCTTCCACGGTCACGAGGGCTTCGTCCGGGCCCTGGCCTTCAGCCCCGACGGCCGTCGCCTGGCCTCCGGGGCCGAGGACAAGGTGGTCAAGCTCTGGGAAGTGGATTCCGGCCGCGGGCTCGCCACCTTCCGCGGGCATGCGCACTTCGTGCTCGGCGTGGCGTTCAGCCCTGATGGGTCTCGGGTCGCATCGGGCGGGTTGGACCGGTTGGTCAAGCTCTGGTTCGCGACGCCGAGCCTCGACCTCACCTTCGATCGCCACGATGGCTGGGTCTCCATTGCGATCAGCCCCGAGGGCCAGCTCGCCGCATCGACCGCGTCCTTTCTCCCCTACAAGGAATCGTGGACCGTCCTCTGGGATCGCGCCACGGGCGAGCCGATCCGGTCCTTCCCGGCGCCGACCGAGGCCTGGCCCCTCGCCTTCAGCCCCGACGGCCGGCGCCTCGCCACGGGAGAACGGAGTGGGATGGTGACGATCTGGGAGATCGCCACCGGCCGACGACTCCTGGAGTTCGAGGCGCATGACGGGGGGACGCCGGCCCTGGCCTTCAGCCCCGATGGCCGGCGCCTCGCCTCGGCCGGCTATGCCGATCGGACGGTGAAGATCTGGGACGCGCAGACCGGCCGCTTGCTCTTCTCGCCGCTTGCATTCGAGGGCCAGCGAGCCGATTTCACATTCTTCCCCGGCCTGGCGTTCAGCCCGGACGCCGAGGGCCGATACCTGGCGGCCACCGATTCCGATTCGACCGTCAAGGTCTGGGACACCCGGACCGGCCGCCTGGCCTACGCGCCCCTCGAGCATCGGTTTCCCGTACACGGCGTGGCCTTCCACTCCGAGGGCCGCCTCCTCGTCTCGACCGGCGGCCGGGTGCTGGAGGGCCGGGCGGAGGTGACCGTCTGGGATCCCGAGTCGGGTCGCAAGATCGCCGACCTCCTCGGGCACACGGACGTCGTCCGCGCCGTGGCGATCAGCCCCGATGGCCGCCGCCTCGCCACGGGAAGCGACGACCGGACCATCAAGCTCTGGGACACGGAGACCTTTGAGGAAGTCTTCACCCTCCGGGGCCACACCTCCGGCGTAATCTCCCTGTCATTCAGCCCCGACGGCCGTCGCCTCGTCTCGGGGAGCATCGACCAGACCGCCAGGATCTGGGACCTGGATCGTCCCTCGCTTGCGACGCTCTACCGCCGCGAGGCCGTCTCCCTGGTCTGGCCCCTCTTCGACCGGCACCGCGACACAGCGGCCGTCCTGGAGGCGTTGCGATCCGACCCCTCGCTCCGCGAGCCGATGCGCGGCATGGCCCTCGACGTGGCCGAGGGATGGCCCATCGGCCCGGACGCGCTGCCCGTCGGGATCCGTCCGGATCCGGCCCGATAGATCGAACTTCCACGAGACATTGATTGTCCGCATGCATAAATTTCTCCCCGCGAGTGGGGAGAGGGCCGTGGTGAGGGGTCTTCGACTGCTCGCCACGCCTCGCGCGTGGTCCGATCCCCCCTCACCCGGCCTCCGGCCACCCTCTCCCCCGAAGACGGAGCCGAGGGTCGGGATCCATCGTCCCGATTCCCCGCGAGCGCGGGAGGGGGAGCCGGAGCGGACGGCCTCGAGTCTGGTGCGTTCCGGAAGCCCTCGACTCGTCCGGTCGCCGGGGAGGGTTCCGCCCCGGGCCGATTTCGTATGACCAAAATCGCCCCGGGCCACGATGATCATGGGGAGGGGTCGTCGAGTCGGCCCCGCCGCCCTGCCCTGCCCTGCCCTGCCCTGCGCCGAGAGCCGAGAGCCGAGAGCCGAGAGCCAGCACCGTGTCGACCGATCCGCCCCCCAGCCCCCGACCCGACACCGCCCAATCCGGGCGCCCCGACCCCGGTCGGAGCCCCGCCGATTGCGCCTCGGGCCCGACCTCGGCCTTGAGCCCGAGGCCGGGGCAAACTCGGGAGCGAGGCGTCCGCAATCGCCGGTGCGCCGCGACGGAGCGAACCCATTTCGAATCGCGCATTTTCCAACCGGAGAACGGGTTGCGCCCGATCCACGTGGCGCACCGGGAGCGCACCGCCCGGGATCCAGCCGCGTCCCGGTCCCCCTCGCCTCCGGACGGGCCCCGGGCGATCGGTCCGGCCCGGACGGTCGCGAGCCCGAGGAAGACCGTCGTGGTGCGCCGCGACGGAGCGAACCCATTTCGAGTTCCGCAATGGTTGGTCGGGGAATGGGTTGCGTCAGAACCGAGGGGCGCACCGGGGGCGCACCGACCGCGTCCCGACCGCGTCTCGACCGCGTCCCGACCGGATCCCTCGGGTCCTCGATCGGCGGCCGGGGAGACGGCTCGGGGCGAGCGTCCTCCCCAGACGGTCCTCCCCGGTGCGCCGCGCGGAGCGAACCCATTTCCTTCGTCGGCTATTGTTTCAGGATCAAGACTTGCGTCGAATCCGGTGGGTGCGTCGTCGGCGCACCCACCGCGTCCCGGGCCCGGACCGCCCGGACTCGCCCCGGGGTTTGCTCCGGGAGGCTGGCCCTCGGGCCCGGTCGGCCGGTGGGTTGAGGGGCCCTTCCCCGGCGATAAGATGGAGGAGTGCCCCGCCCCGGCCGGGAGTGGCCGGGGCGCAACGGTGCCCTCTCCGCCCCTCGAACCCGCACCGCAACCGGAAAGGAAGGCCCCCGATGGCCACGGCGACCGAGGCCCGACCCTCGACCAGGCGCTCGTTCCAGACCAAGCTGCTCATCGACGGACGGTGGCGCGACAGCCTCAGCGGCAAGACCTTCGAGACGATCAACCCGGCGACCGAGGAGGTCATCGCCCAGGTCGCCGAGGCCGACGCCGCCGACGTCGACCTCGCCGTCAAGGCCGCCCGCAAGGCCTTCGACGCCGGCCCCTGGCGGTCGATGGACGCCCGGGACCGGGGCCGCCTGATCGCCAAGCTCGCCGACCTGATCGAGCGCGACATCGACCGGCTCGCCGAGCTGGAGACCCTGGACAACGGCAAGCCCCTGAGCGAGGCCCGCAACGGCGACCTCCCCCTGGTCGTCGACTGCCTGCGGTATTACTCCGGCTGGGCCGACAAGATCCACGGCAAGACCATCCCCATCCGGGGCAACTTCTTCAGCTACAGCAAGCCGGAGCCGGTCGGCGTCGCCGGGCAGATCATCCCCTGGAACTTCCCGATGCTGATGGTCGCCTGGAAGTGGGGCCCCGCCCTCGCCGCCGGCTGCACCGTCGTCATGAAGCCCGCCGAGCAGACCCCGCTCACCTGCCTGGCGATGGGGGAACTCGCCCTCGAGGCCGGGTTCCCCGAGGGGGTCATCAACCTCGTCCCCGGATACGGGCCGGGGGCCGGGTCGGCCCTGGTCGACCACCCGGGGGTCGACAAGGTGGCCTTCACCGGCTCGACCGAGGTCGGCAAGCTGATCATGAAGAACGCCTCCAACACCCTGAAGCGGGTGACGCTGGAGCTGGGGGGCAAGAGCCCCAACATCGTCTTCGCCGACGCCGACCTGGAGAAGGCGGTCGATGGCGCCATGCTCGGCCTGTACCTGAACCAGGGCCAGTGCTGCTGCGCCGGCAGCCGGCTGTTCGTGCAGGAGTCGGTCTACGACCAGATGGTCGACCGGATGGCCGAGAAGAGCAGCAGCCGGGTCCTGGGCGACCCGTTCGCCGAGGGGACCGAGCAGGGCCCGCAGGTCGACCGCGAGCAGTTCGAGAAGATCCTCGGCTACATCGAGAAGGGCAAGCAGCAGGGGGCCCGCTGCGTGACCGGCGGCGAGCGGTTCGGCGACAAGGGCTACTACATCAAGCCCACCGTCTTCGCCGACGTGAAGGACGACATGGCGATCGCCACCGACGAGATCTTCGGGCCCGTCATGCAGGTCCTCAAGTTCAGGGACATCGACGAGGTCGTCACCCGGGCCAACACCACCGACTACGGCCTCGCCGCCGCCGTCTGGACCCGGGACATCGGCAAGGCCCACGCCATCGCCGCGAGGGTCCGGGCCGGGACGGTCTGGGTCAACTGCTACGACGTCTTCGACGCCGCCGCCCCCTTCGGCGGCTTCAAGGCCAGCGGCATCGGCCGGGAGCTGGGAGAGAAGGCCCTCGATAACTACCTGGAGCACAAGACCGTGACCATCGCGCTCGACTGATCGGCCCTCCCACGCCGACCCTCGACCTTCGCCCCCGCTTGCGGGGGAGAGGGTGGCCGGAGGCCGGGTGAGGGGGATGTGGACGATTCGAACGGCCCGGCGTTGCAGACAATGGCCCCTCTCCCCGCGAGCGGGGAGAGGGGGACCGTTTCAACCGGGCTCGGTCCGTCGGTTGCATCCTCGGTGTCGACACGCCGCCCCACCGAGCCGACCGCAACGACGGAGAATGACCGATGCCCAATGCCTCCGGGAGCACCACCTCGACCTGGATGGAGACCGCCGACCTGCCGACCTTCGGGCCACTGGACGGGGATGCCCGGGTCGACATCTGCGTCGTCGGCGCCGGGATCGCCGGCCTGACGGTCGCGTATGAGCTGTCCCGACGCGGCAAGTCCGTCCTCGTGCTGGACGACAACCCAATCGGCGGCGGCGAGTCGGGCCGGACCACCGGGCACCTGTCCGACATGCTCGACGAGGGGTTCCACCTGCTGGAATTCCTCCAGGGGGCCGAGGGGGCCCGCCTCGCCTTCGAGAGCCACCGGGCCGCCATCAACCGCATCGAGGAGATCTGCCGGGACGAGGAGATCGACTGCGACTTCGATCGGGTCGACGGCTACCTCTTCGCCGCCGAGGGCCAGTCTCCGGACGACCTGGAGAAGGAGCTGGAGGCCTGCCACCGGGTCGGCAAGTCGGACGTCTCCCCCGTCGACCGCGCCCCGATGCCCGGCGTCGATACCGGGAAGGCCCTGAAGCACCCCGGCCAGGGCCAGTTCCACGTCCTCAAGTACCTGGCCGGGCTGGCCGCGGCGATCGGCCGCCGGGGGTGCCGGATCTGCACCGGCACCCGGGTGAGCAAGATCGAGGGCGGTTCCCCCTGCCGGGTGGAGACGGACGGCGGCCCGACGGTCGAGGCCGGGTCGGTGGTCGTCGCCACCAACTCGCCGATCAGCGACTGGCTGGCGATCCACACCAAGCAATATCCCTACCGGACCTACGTCGTCTCCCTGGAGGTGCCGGCCGGGGCGATCCCGACCGCCCAGTTCTCGGACACGGCCGACCCCTACCACTACGCCCGGATCCACCCCGTCCGGAATCGGGAGGGGAAGGCCGATCACGACCTCCTGATCGTCGGCGGCGAGGACCATCGGGTCGGCGAGGCCGACGACTTCGACGCCCGGTTCGGCCGCCTCGAAGCCTGGGCCCGGGAGCGGTTCCCCGAGGCCGGCGAGGTCGAGCACCGCTGGTCCGGCCAGGTCCTCGAACCGGCCGACGGCCTCGCCTTCATCGGCGAGGACCCGTCCGGCAAGGAGAACGTCTTCATCAGCACCGGGGACTCCGGCCACGGCCTGACCCACGGCACGATCGCCGGGATGCTGATCCCCGACCTGATCCTCGGCGTCGACAACCCCTGGGCGAAGCTCTACGACCCCTCCCGCAAGTCGCTCCGCTCCCTCCGGACCTTCGCCGGCGAGAACCTGAACGTAGCCGCCCAGTACGCCGACTGGCTGACCGGGGGCGAGGTGGCCTCGGCCAACGAGATCGCCCCCGGTTCCGGCGCCGTCGTCCGGGAGGGCCTGAAGAAGGTGGCCGTCTACCGGGACGAGTCGGGCACCCTGCACCGGAGGTCGGCCGTCTGCACGCACCTGCAGGGGATCGTCCGCTGGAACGACCTGGAGAAGTCGTGGGACTGCCCCTGCCACGGCGCCCGGTACGACCCCAAGGGCCGGGTCATCAACGGCCCGGCGCCGATGGGCCTGGCCGAGGCCGAGTGAGGCGAGTCCCCATGCCCCGGCCCCCTCCCCCGTCCTTCCGCGGGGGAGGGGGACCGGGCCGAATGACCCGAACGCGACTACGACTCCCGCCCGTTCCCGCCGAACAACGCCCCGATCGGCGCGGAGCCGGGCGTGACCTCGACGAACCCCCGGATCAGGACCATCATCGGCAAGGCCGTGACGAACCCGAGCGGCCCCCAGAGGAACCCGAAGAAGAGGACGCCCACCAGCACGGCCAGCGGGTCGATGGAGATCGCCTCGCCGTAGAGCATGGGCAGGATGATGTAGCTCTCCAGGGTCTGCAGCAGCACGTAGACCCCCAGCATCACCAGCGGGGGCCAGAGGGCCTGGCTGGTGATCGCGGCCACGAAGACCAGCATCCCCCCGGCGATCACGGCCCCGAAGTACGGGACGAGGACCAGCAGGCCCGTCATCAAGCCCCAGAGCGCCCACTGGGGGAGGCCGACCGCCCAGCTCACCAGGGCGATCGTCACGGCGTACCCGGTCGCGACCATCAGCACGCAGCCGACCCAGCTGCTGATGGTCCGGCCCATCCGTTCGAGGTCCTCGTCCTTCAGCTCCATGCCCAGCGCGTTGCCCGCCCGGACGATCCGGGCCGACCACTCCCCCCGGCTGTAGAGGATGTAGAGGATCAGGAACAGGAACACCACCACCTGCCCGAGCACGCCGAGCACGCCGCCGACGCTCCGCATCACCCACTGGCCGATCGACCCGGCATTCTCCCGGACCTTCTCCGCCCAGTATTCCTGCGAGGTGATCCCCGGGGTGGACGACCCGTCGGAGTCGGAGGCCTCCGTTCGCTGGGAGGAGTCGGCCCCGGCCCCGGCCCCGGCCTCGGCCTCCCCGCCGGGCTCTCGCCCCGGGGCCGATCCGCCCTCCTGCTCGCCGCCCTCCGAGCCGGTCATGACCTCCGGCTCCGTGACCGCGCCGAAGAATGGGGACCCTCGGAGCGGCCCGGTGACCTTCGAGGCGAGCCGGCTGAACTGGTCGAAGTAGCGGTCGGAGTCCCGGACCACCCGGCCGGCCTGCGCGGCGACGAGCCCGGCGGCGGTCAGCAGGATCAGCGTCACGATCGCCGTGCAGGCGATGCTCGAGGCGCCCCGGCCCAGCCCCCGGCGCTCGATCCAGGAGGCGACCGGGTGCAGGGCGATGGCGAGCACCAGGGCGAGGATCAGCGGGATGATCAGCCCGGTCATCTGGGTGCTGGCGGCCAGCACGACCACGGTGGCGATGACGACCAGCGACACCGTCCGCGCCCAGGAGTCCCGGTCGGGGTGGGCCTGCCTCGGCTTCGACGGGGCCTCGGCGTTGGGGCGGGGCATGATGGGGCACCTCTGGCGGTTGCGGCTCGGTCGGTTGGCGCGGGCCCGTCGGTGGGGATCTCATGAGATCCCCACCGACGGGATACGGCCCGACTCTGGTGCAACCCCGGTGCCGATGCCGGCCCGGCGTCGGCCCGGTCCGGTCAGAGCTGGAGCCAGCTCGGCAGCTCGCCGTGGGCGGGCAGCTTGATGAAGCTGACGCTGATCACGTCGGGGTGGTCGGAGACGGCCTTCAGCGCCTCCTCGTCGGGGACGGCGTCGAGGTTGACCACGCCGATCGCCTCGCCCCCCTGCGTCTCCCGGCCGACGTTCATCTGGGCGATGTTCACCCCCCGCTTGCCGAACTCGGTGCCCAGGGCGCCGATCAGGCCGGGGCGGTCGTTGTGGGTGAAGATCAGCAGGTTGCCGTCCAGGTGGGCGTCCAGCCGGTACGGCCCGAGGCGGACCAGCCGGAGGAACTCCCGGCCGAAGAGGGTGCCGGAGGCGACGTAGCCCTTGCGGTCGGTCTCGACCTCGGCCTGGATCATCGACGAGAAGTCGCCCGGGTCGGTCGACTTCTCCTCCGTCAGCGTGATGCCGCGCTCCTTGAGCCCGGCCTCGGCGTTGACGAGGTTGACCTGGCCGCCGAGGGCCGTCTCCATCCAGCCGGCGGCGAAGGCGGCGGTGATCAGCCGGGTGTTCTTGCCGGCCACCTCTCCCCGGTAGCGGAGGGTCGCCGACTTGATGATCCCCCGGTCCATCTGGGCGTGGAGCATCCCCAGGCGTCGGGCCAGGTCGAGGTACTGGCGGAGGTCGTCCAGCTCGGCGCGGTTGAGCGTGGCCATGTTCACGGCGAAGCGGACCTGGCCCCGGGCGAGGAAGTCGACCAGCAGCCGGGCGGCCTCCTCGGCCACCGCCACCTGGGCCTCCTCGGTCGAGGCGCCGAGGTGCGGGGTGACGACCACCTTCGGGTGGCCGACCAGCGGGTGGTCGGCCGGCGGCGGCTCGGGCTCGAAGACGTCGACGGCGGCGCCGGCGACGTGCCCGGAGTCGATCGCCTCCCGCAGCGCGGCCGGGTCGATCAGGCCCCCCCGGGCGCAGTTGATGATCCGGACGCCGGGGCGCATCTGCGCGATCGTCTCGGCGTTGATGAGGTCCTTGGTGTCGGCCGTCAGCGGGGTGTGCAGGGTGATGTAGTCGCACTGGCCCCAGAGCTGGTGCAGGTGCGGGATGCTCTCGATGCCCAGCTCCGTGGCCCGCTCGGCCGAGAGGAAGGGGTCGAAGCCCAGCACCCGCATCTCGAAACCGAGCGCACGCTGCGCCACGGCCTGGCCGACCCGGCCCATGCCGATGATCCCCAGGGTCTTGCCCTCGAGCTGGCGGCCGGTCAGCTTGTTGCGATCCCAGCGGCCGGCCTTCAGGCTGGCGTCGGCCTGGGGGACGTTCCGGGAGAGGGCGAGCATCAGGGCCATGGTGTGCTCGGCCGTGGAGACGGTGTTCCCCCCCGGCGTGTTCATCACGACGATGCCGTTCTTCGTCGCCGCCGGCACGTCGATGTTGTCGACGCCCACCCCGGCCCGGGCGATCGCCTTCAGGCGGGTCTGGCCTTCCAGGATCTCGGCCGTCACCTGCGTCCCGGAGCGGACGACCAGGGCGTCGGCCTCCCGCAGCGCGGCCTTCAGGCCGGGCACGTCCTTGGCCAGCTCGGTCCGGACGATCACCTCGAAGTCGGGCTCGGCCTTCAGCAGGGCGAGGCCTTCCTCGGACACCTTGTCGGTCACCAGCACTCGATGGGGCACGTCGATCGGGCTCCGGTCGCTCGGTTCGTTCGGGGGGTAATCCAGGCGGGGGCGGGGCGTTCGCCGCGGCGAGGGGGGGACGGCGGATCCCCCGCCCTCCCGGGGTCGAGGGGGCGGGGGATCCGGGAAGGACGCTCAGGACGCGCCGACCGGGCTGCCCTGGCCGATCAGCACCCGCTGGGCGGCGGTGACGCCGGCGCCGGGCTCGAACTCGTGGCCGAGTTCGGCGAGGACCATCTCCAGGGCGGCGAGGGCCCCGACGACGTCGACCTCGTCATTGTAGCCCATGTGGCCCATCCGGAGGATCTTGCCCTTCACCTTGTCCTGGCCGCCGACGATGGTGATGCCGAAGCGGTCGTCGAGCTTCTTGCGGACGTCGGAGTCCTTCAGCCCCTCGGGGACGTAAAAGGCCGTGAGGCCCTCGGCCGGTCGGGCGCTGAAGAGTTCCAGGCCCAGGGCCTTGATGCCCGCCTGGCAGGCCTCGCTCATGGTCTTGTGGCGGGCCCAGACCCGCTCGATCCCCTCGGCCTTAATCATCGACAGCGACTTGTTCAGGCCGAAGATCAGGGTGTGGGCGGGGGTATAGGGGGTGTCCCAGTCGGCCAGCTTCTTGCGGGCGGCCTTCAGGCCGAAGTAGAAGGCCTTCGGCTCGAAGGAGTCGATGACCGCCCAGGCCTTCGGGCTGACGGTGACGAAGGCCAGGCCCGGCGGCAACATCAGGGCCTTCTGCGAGCCGATGCAGAGGAAGTCGATCTTCCAGTCGTCGGCCCGGCACTCCATCGCGCCGACCCCGGAGATGCCGTCGACGGCGAACAGGGCGTCGGTCTCGGCCACCACCTTGCCGATCGCCTCGATCGGGTGGCCGGTGCCGGTGGAGGTCTCGCTCAGGGTGCCCATGACGACGGCGATGTCGTCCCGGCCCTTCAGCGCCTGGGAGACGCGGTCGGGGTCGACCGGCTGGCCCCACTCGAAGTCGATCGTCTCGGCCTCGATGCCGTGGGCCTGGCAGATCTTGAGCCATCGCAGGCCGAACCAGCCGGCGTTGAGCACCAGCGCCTTCTTGCCCGGCGGGACGGCGTGGATGGCCGCGGCCTCCATCGCCCCGGTGCCGGTGGCGGCGAGGATGGCCACGTCGGACTTCGTCTTGAGGATCTCCTGGAGCCCCTCGACGGCCTCCTTGATCCCCTGCTTGGTGCGCGGATCTCGCGAGTGGATGACCGGCTTGGCCATCTCCAGCAGGACTTCCTCCGGCACGGGGGCGGGACCGGGGGCCATCAGACGCGGCTTGCGCATCGGTACGAATCCTTGGCTTGTGAAAAATTGCACGAGCGGGGTGACGGGGCGGGAAAGGGTCCAGTCTACCCATCCCGACCCGAGTTCGGGGAGTCGTGTTCGCGAGAAGCGACGAGGGGCCGGGGCCTCGGGCCGGCCTCCCGGTCGATCGGCCGTGGGGATCGCCCCCGGGTCGTCGTCCGGGGCCCTTCGCCTTGAATCCGGGCCCCCTGGGGTCGGAATCCGTGTCGGTGTCGGTCTTGCCTCAGCTTCCTGCCCCGTAGACGGCCCTGGGGTCGAAGACGGGGGCGCCGGTGGCTCCGAGCCGGCCGTCGGCCTCGACCTTGCGGAAGAAGCAGGAGCGGTAGCCCTCGTGGCAGGCGCCGCCGACCTGCCGGGCCCGGATCAGGAGCACGTCGCCGTCGCAGTCGACCCGGATCTCCTCGACGTGCTGGACGTGCCCGGAGGTCCCCCCCTTGTGCCAGCTCAACTTGCGGGATCGGGAGTAGAAGTGCGTCTGGCCGGTCCGGAGCGTGTCGACGACCGCCGGGCGGTCCATCCAGGCCATCATCAGCACCTCGCCCCCCTCGGCGTCCTGGACGATCGCCGGGATCAGGCCGTCGGCGGTCCACTTCAGGAGGTCGAGGAAGGCGGGATCGGGTCCGGTCTGGGCTTCGGATTCGGATTCAGGGGCGGTCACTTCGGGTCCCTTCGGGGCTGGAGCGGCAGGTCGACGCCCGGGGGAGGGGCGTCGAGCGCGTCGAGTCCGAGGCTCCGGCGGAGGCGGTCGAAGTCGTAGCCGAGGTACAGCTCGGCCGACCCCGGCCGCCGGGCCAGCTGCTCCCGGACGAGGGTCACGCCCGAGAGCTTCGCCCGCAGGACGAGGTCCCCCTCGGCCGCGAGTTCGCCGGCCTCCCGGGGGGATCGTCGGGCGGGGGCCTCCTCGTCCTCGATCGTCCGGCCGATGCCCAGCCCGGCCCCGAGGCCAAGCCGGGGGACGGCCACCCATCGGCGCTCGAACCCGTCGGCGATCGCCGCGGCCTGGAGTCGCCGGAGGGCCTCGGGGGAGAGCCCCTCGGGCAGCCGGACGGTGGCGGCGGAGGCGTCGAGCATCGCCAGGGGGAGCGGCGTGCTGCTGCGGTCGAACTCCAGGCCCCGGCCGAGCCGGGCCTCGATGGCCTGCTCCACCCCCTCGATGGCCGACCGATCCAGGCCCGAGCAGCGGAGCAGGCCCGGCGAGAGGATCACCACCGCGCGGACGTGGGGCAGGTCGGCCGGGCCCGGCTCGGGGGAGGCGGGGGGCATCGGCCGGTCCAGCCACTCGACGATCCGGGCCCCCGGCGCCATCGGCTCCAGGCTGGCCGGGTCGACGGGCACGGGCATCTCCCGGACGGCCCCGAGGGCCTGGTCGGCCTCGAAGGGGGGGGGGGCGTCGTCGGGCCAGGGGACCTCGAAGGCGTAGCTCAGGTCGTCGGCCCGGTGCTCGGCCCCGGCGCCGTGCCGGAGGATCTCGGCCAGCGCCCAGGCCTCGGCGGCGAGGTCGGGCTCGGGCCCGGCGGCGAGGTGGACGTAAAAGTCGAGGGCGTCGATCGCCTCGTCGTTGCGCCCCAGCCAGGCCAGGCAGAGCCCCCGGTTGTACCAGGCCGGGGCGTCTGTCGGCTCCCCCTCGGCGATCTCCTCGAAGGCGGATGCGGCCGCGTCGAGATCCGACAGATCCCGGCCCCGGAAGGTCTCGTTCCAGCGTCCCCGGGCCTCGTCGTCGGCCGGGTTGAGCAGGCGACGGGGCTTGCGGGCGACCTCCGGCAGATCCTCGGCGTCGGCGAGCCGTGCCAGGGCCTCGGTCGCGGCCTTGTCCCCCGGCTTCAGGCGGATCGCCTGCTGCCAGCTCGCCCAGGCCGCCAGCGGCCGCCGGAGCTGCAAGTGCCGCCAGCCCTCGTGGACCAGGGCCAGGGCTGCTTCGGCGGCGAGGGCGGCGGGGTCGGGGGACATGGATTCTCCTGGACTGGGTCGCGCCGCGGCGCTCGATCAATCTGGCCCCCTCTCCCCGCAGGCGGGGAGAGGGTTGGGGTGAGGGGTCCGGGCCTGGAACGCCGCGCCCTGTGCTTCGACCGAACCCCCTCACCCGGCCTTCGGCCACCCTCTCCCCCTCCTGCGGGGGGGAGGGTCGGAGGGATCGGCTCGGGGTGATCGGGGGGCGGGCCTCGGCGAGCCCGCGACGGGACCGCCATCGACCACCCGTCGTCGACCGGCACGGGGGGGATCCCCGGCGGTCACTGCCCCGGGAGGATGATCTTCCGCCCTCCCCCCTGCCCCCCGCCGCCTCCGGCCGGGGCGCCTGGGGTCCAGACGCCCCCTCCGCCGCCTCCGGAGGGGCCGCCCGGGGTCCAGATCTCCGGCTTGGTGGCCGAGACGCCGAGGCCGCCGGAGGCGGTGGTGACCCGGGGGCCGTACTGCGAGAGCACGGCCATCAGGGGGCGGCTGTCGAGCATCATCTGGTCGGGCCGCTCGGGGTGCGGGGCCATCTGGATCAGGCCCATGTCGAGCAGGTTCGACATGACGACCTGGCTGGCGCCCCGGTCCTCCCGGTAGCGTTCCAGGATCACGGCCAGCTCGGGGACCCACTGCTCGGGCTCCTCGGCCCGGGACCGGATCCGGACGGCCTGGAAGTCCCACCGGGGGGCGTTGGCGGCCTTGTGCGGGGCGGGCTCCTCGCGACGGCCCCGGTCGATCCAGTCGAGGGCCTCCTTCACCTCCCCCCGGCCGGCGGCGAGGTTCGCCAGGTCGCCGAAGACGACGAGTCGCTCGGCCGGATGCTTCCCCTCCAGGAAGCTCGGCCGGTCGGCCAGGACCCGGGCCGACCGCTCCAGGGCCCGGTGCTGGCCGAAGGTCCGGCTGCGGAGGAACAGCTGCCAGAGCCGGTCGTTGTCCAGGTGCTCGGCCGGGATCCGGGACAGGCGGGCCAGGTGGGTCGACTCGATGTCGACGGTCGCCGGGTCGGGGGTCGGCTCGGCGGGGATGCCCAACTCGGCCCGGAAGGCGTCCAGGTCGAAGCCCGGGTTGGAACGGCCGGCCTCGATCTGGCCGAATGCGGCCCGCAGCGCGACCTCGGCGTCGCCGTCCCTGGCGGCCTGCCGGGGGGTCCGGCCCCCGAGGCCGGGCAAGGGGGTCTCGGGCCAGACCTCCCGGAGGACCCGGGCCTGCTCCTCGCGCTGGATCCGGCGGACCTCGTCACGCTCCAGGCCCTCGGGGATCACCCACTCGGTCCGGAGCGCCAGCGAGACCTTCGCCACCTTCTCCAGGACCGTCGTCCTGGGATGGGAGGGCGGGATGCCGGGACCGGCCAGCGCGATGAAGCGCTCGCGGAGCCGGTCGAACTGCTTGCCGACGTCGAAGCCGTCGAGCAGGACGCTGTCCTCGGCCACCAGCACCCGACCGACGACCCGGGCCATCTCGCCGGGGGCCATGCCGGTTCGGGCCTCGGGCCGCGGGCGGTCGAGCATCGAGAAGACCTCGACCTCGTCCGCGTCGGGGTCGTCCTGGTCCATCACGCCGGACCCCTCGGAGGCGACGTCCTTGTCGGCCTCCTCGGCCTTGCGGAGGGCCGTCAGCAAGGCCTGGCGGTCGGCGATCGGCCAGGTGAGCCGGACGTGCTCGACCTGGTCGTCGTCGGGGATCCGCTCGATGAGCTGGCAGAGCGTCTCCAGGTCGACGGCCTCGGGGGTGGGGCCGACGGCCTTGATGTAACGCCGGAGGGCCTCGACGGCGCCGTCCTCATCGGCGGTCCAGAGCCGGCAGATGCCGAGGTCGTGCTCGGCCTCGACGATGCCGTCGGCCGCCAGGGTCTCGAACCGGGCGGCGGCCTGGGCCCAGAGCGCGCCGTCGGCGGCCTCCAGGGCGGCGTCGAACCGCGGCTTCGCCTCGGCGGGGAGCGAGGCCGGGGCCGGCTTCAGGCCGTAGGGGTTCTTCAGCCAGGGGGACAGGCCGCCGTCCTGCATCAGCGACCGGAGGGCCTGCTTGGCCATCGGGTCGTCCTCGGGCTCGAAGGCGGCGCCGATCTCCAGGTGGGCGATCCCCGCCGGGATCCGTTCATCCCGGACGAGCATCACGCCGATCATCCGGAAGATCCCTCCGAAGCCCGGCCGGGCCTCCGGCGGGACCGCCGAGAGGGCCGACTGGAACTCCTCGGCGCCCCGGGCGGGCCCCTCGGTCATCAGCGTCAGCTGGATCTTCTGCGCCAGGGCCCCGAGGTGGTCCGGCTTCGCCCTGAGGATGGCGTCGACGGCCCGGATCGCCGGGCCCGGCTGGTCGAGCCGCTCGTGGACGATCGCCTTCTGGAGCAGCAGCCAGGGGGCGTCTCCGGCCTTCTTCAAGCCCTCGTCGATGACCTTCAAGGCCTGGTCGAGCTGCTCGCCGCGGATGAGGCGCTCGGCCCTCAAGGCCGGCTCCTCGGCCTTGTGGCAGCACCACTTGTACTTCTCCTGGCTGCCGCACGGGCAGGGGGAATAGGGGTCGACCGCGGCCATGACCGTCCTGTTGGCTGGGGGGCTCGATCGCCTGGTGGCGACGGGAGATGTCTTCGGGCGCAGAACGCCAAGGGCGGCCCCGCCGGGGCCGCCTCCTCGACGCCCAGCGTAGCAGAGCCCCCGCGACCGCGCCTACCGTTCGACGGGCACCCCGGCCCCGACGCCCGACGACGCCCGGGCTCATCCCGCGCGGGCCATCCCCTCGATCGCCTCCCACGCCCCCGGCAGTCGTTCCCGGAGCACCATCCGGGCATACAGGGCCCCGAAGACGACGACCCAGCCGAGCGTCAGCCACGATCGCCAATCGAACGGCCGGGCGGCCTCAGAGCGGTGCATGGGGGGACTCCGACCGGTGCAGCCTCGACCACCATCGCCTCGACGCCTCGTAGACCCGATCCGGGGTCATCCCCGACATGCATGGGTGATCGGCCAGCGGGCAGGCCTTGCGGTGGCAGGGGCGGCAGGGCACGTCGCGGCGGAGCACCAGGCTCCGCCTCGACCAGGGCCGCCACTGCCCCACCCGGTTCGTGCCGCTGAAGAGGACCACCGAGGGCACCCCCGCGCACGCCGCCAGGTGCGCCGGCCCGCTGTCGACGCCCAGGAACAGGTCGGCCCGCTCCAGCAGGGCGGTCGTCTCGGCCACGGCGAGCCGGCCCGTCCAGTCCCTCAGCCCGGGATGCGACCGGAGCGTCGCCGCCAGGCCGTCGTCGTCCGGGCCGCCGATGACCACCGCCCGCCAGCCGTCCTTCAGGAACCGGCCGAGCAGGTCGTCCCAGTGGGCGATCGGCCAGCGCTTCGCCAGGGTCCCCGCCCCCAGGTGCACCGCGAGCAGCGGGGCCGAGGCCCCGAACCGGCCCGCGTGCAGCCAGTCGGGCTCGAACTCGTCGGGGAACGCCCCAGGGGGATCGGCCCGTTCGGCCGACGGGCCTCCCCCCGCCGGGACCGCCGCCAGGGCTTTCCGGGCCGCCTTCCGGGCCGCCCGGTCGTCTCCGGTCCAGGCCTCCCGGAGCATCCGGGACACCCGGGCCCGGTCCCGGTCCGAGACGTGGACCGACACCCTCGCCTCGTCGTCCCCGACGCGATCGACCCCGATCGCGTCGAGCAGGGCGAGCCGGGATTCGACTTCATGCCTCCCCGGCACCCAGTCGGCCAGGTCGGTCAGCAGGAACCCGCCGCCCCCCATCGCCCAGCCGACCCTCCTGGGGATCCCGGCCAGGGCGAGCACGAGCACCGAGAGCACGTCCCCCCTCACGTCGATCCCCAGGTCGTAACGCCCCCGTCGGAGCGTCCGGCCGATCGACCAGACCGCCGAGGCCAGGGCCCACCGGCCCGGCCGGCGCTCGAACCAGTTGCGGTCGGCCAGGATGACCCGGTCGACCAGGGGCTCGGCCTCGAAGACCGCCCGGTTGCTCGGCGAGGCCAGCACGTCGATCGACGCCCCCGGGAACCTCGCCCGGAGCCTCGGGAAGATCGGGCTCGACAGCACCGAGTCCCCCAGGTGGTCGAGCTGCACCACGAGGATCCGCCCCGGATCCGGCCAGTTGCCGACCGGCCGGGCGAGCCTCCAGAGGAGGATCGCCAGCCCCCCGACGGCGTCCAGCACGCCGACGAGCACCCGCCATCGCCACTTGCTGTAGCGGTAGCGGCGGACCGGCACGGGGCCCGGCGCCCGATCAACCTGTCGGGGCGATCTCGTCATAGACCTCCGCCGTCCTTCGGGCCACGGTCGCCCAGAGGTACCGCCGACGGACGAGTTCGGCAAGCTCAGTTCCGCCCCGACCGGCCTCCCACGCGGTTTGCAAGGCCCCGGCGATCTCCCCCACCTTCCCCGGCCTCGCGTAGAACGCCCGATCCCCGAAATACTCCCGGGTGCTCCCGAACGGCGTGATCACCACGGCGCACCCCGCCAGCGCCGCCTCCAGGGCCGCCAGGCCCGGCGTCTCGAACCAGCTCGGCAGGGCGAAGACCCGGGCCGCCCGGAAGGCCGACGCCAGGGCGGGGTCGTCGGCGTCCATCCTTGGCACCCAGGTCACGCCGGCTCCCCCCTCGGCCTTGCACCGCGATGCATAGGATTCGCAGCCCGGCACCGGGTCGCCGATCACCACCAGCGGCAGGTTTCCCCGTTTTGCCCCCCTCACCAGCCCCAGCACATTCTTCCTGGGCTCGATCCTCCCCGCGTACAGCACGAATCCCCCCGCGCCGACCCGTTGGCGGAAGAGGGCCGGATCCGCCTCCGCCACGTCGGGCTCCACCCCGTTGGGGACCACCCGGATCTTCCGCCGGTCGAGCTTGAAGAGTCGGACAAGCTGCTCCCCCTCGGACTCGGAGTTCGGCAGGACCGCGTCGGCGATCCCCAGCAGCTCCCGCCGCCAGCCCGGGAGCCGGGGGACCGCCCGCCGCAAGGCCCACGCCCCCAGGTCCCTCGCCCCTTTCACCCGGCTCGGGGCCAGGCCCCACAATGCCGACGGCTCGAACCAGCAGATCGGTGAGAGCACGACCGGGACGGCCCTCGCCCCGGCCACCCTCGCCAGCTCGAGCCCCTCCCTCGACATGCCGAACAGGTGCAGCAGCCTCCCCTCCTCCAGCCGGTCCGTCCACGGGTTGAACGGCCGGACCCTCACCCCGACCGCCTCCAGGTGCCTGGCCGTCCGGGCCAGTTGCACCTCGCCCCCTCCCGGCGCCTGGAAGGCGTGGCTCGGTGAGTGCAGGATCACGGCCCCGGCATCCATCGGGCCGGAGGATCGGGTCGATAGCCAGTCGAACGACGTCATCTCGAAGGACATCCCGATCGGCGGGGAGGGGGTGGTTGGAGACCCTCCCGGGCGCCCCGGGACGAGTCGCGAAGAAGGTAGGTGCGTACGACGACCGGGGGGGCAATGCAAGGGGGAGGCGAGTAGGGCCCGGTCGATCCGCCGGCCCGAGGGGAGGGTCGCGTCTCGGAAGTCCCCGACGAGGTGGTCATTGACAGTTCTCTCAGGCATGGGTAGCGTCTTTTTTGAGGTTTCACGCCGTTGGTTATCCCCGGCAGGCGTTGACCGGCGGAGGATCCTCTTCACCCAAGGGGGCTCCAGGTCGAGGTCGAGCCGCCCGAAGACGCCGGCCCCACTCCTTGGGCCCGGCGTCCGTCGATTGACGCTCATAGGTAGGTAGAGCGTTGACATCCGGGTTTGGCCCTGGACTTCGGGACTCATCCCCAGGCCGCCGTAGACGATCCGCGCCGATCCCCGCCCCCCACCTGGGAGCTTCATCACCGTGTCCAGCCTCAGACGAGCGGCCCTGGCCTCGACCCTGACGATCTTGGGAGCCCTCCCGACGATCGGCTGCGGCTCCTCGGAGCGCGAGCCGGCCGGGACGATCCAGGGCCAGGCCCCGGCCGACTACCGGGAGCAGATGGAGCAGAACATCGCCCAGCCGGTGTCCGGTTCGTCGCCCGAGCCCCGCTGAGCCGCCCCCGCCCGGGGCCCGGTCGTTCGCGACCGACCCGGGCGGGCGACTCCAATCCCTCGAACCTCTCCCCCGATCACAAGGAGCCGTCCATGTCCGATCGTTCTCGGCGCAGTCGAGGCCGCCTCGGCTTCACGCTGATCGAGCTGCTGGTGGTCATCGCCATCATCGGCGTCCTCATCGCCCTCTTACTGCCGGCGGTGCAGGCGGCCCGGGAGGCGGCCCGGCGGGCCCAGTGCACCAACAACCTCAAGCAGCTCGCCCTGGCGACCCACAACTACGTCGACAGCAACCAGATGCTGCCGATGGGCTCCTTCTACATGTGGCCCCAGACCTGCAACCGGTGGAAACAGGCCCACAGCTTCTACATGGGACTGCTGCCCTACTTCGAGCAGATCTCGGCCGTCAATTCGTATAACTACCAGCTGCACCCCTACCAGGCCCCGAATTCCACGGTCATGGGTCTGGGCTTCAGCGCCCTGTGGTGCCCGAGTGACCCGGAGGTCTCCCAGCCGGTCGTGGCGAGCATCCCCAGGAACTTCCTGGGCAGTTGCAGCGGCGTGCCGGGCGGCCTCGTCGCCAATCCCCCGTGGCTGCTCTACCACACCTCCTATGCTGGCAACGCCGGCATGTTCCCGGCCTACCCGAGCGGCCCCAACGGCGTCGACCCGAACTACTCGGCCATCGTCTCCAAGGCGAACGGCACGATCCACTTCGGCAGCCAGGTGCCCCTCTCCGCCATCCGGGACGGCACGAGCAACACCCTGCTGCTGGGTGAGCGGGCCTTCAGCCGGATCCTGCCCCCCGAGAGCAAGGACGTCTGGTTCCTGTGGTTCTCCGGCGCCTACAGCGACACGATGTTCACCACCCTCTTCCCGCTGAACCCCTACAACCGGATCCGGGTGACCGGCCCCGACGTGGGCGTGCCCGGCGGCGGCAACGCCTACACCGCCGCCGCCTCCAGCCTGCACCCGGGCGGCGCGAACTTCGCCTTCGCCGACGGCTCGGTCCGCTTCCTCAAGGACACCATCGACACCTGGCAGTACGACGAGGCGACCCTGCTCCCCGTCGGCGTGACCCAGACCAACGGCGTCTACACCGTGGTCCCCGGCACCCGGGTCGGCGTCTTCCAGGCCCTCTCGTCGAGGAACGGCGGCGAGGTCATCAGCGCCGACCAGTTTTAACCGACCCCGGCGGCTCGCCCACCCGGGCCGCCGGCCCCCTCGACCGATTCGGGGCGCCGGGCCGTGCCGGCGGATCGCGCTCGCCCGGCCCGAGCACGCGGCCCTCGTCCGGCGAGGCCCCGGCCCCCCTCGCTCGCACCCGCCCCCCCGAGGTATCGCATGGCCTCTCGACGTTCCTTCCTCGCCGGAGTCGCCGGCGTCGGCCTGGCCGGCGCGTCCTTCCGGGGCGATGCCATCGCCCGGGCCGCCGGGGCCTCCGAGCGGGCCGGCCGACGGCCCGCCGCCGAGGTCGCCCGGGACGAGGACTACTGGCTCGAGATCAAGCACTGCTTCGACACCGATCGCACGGTCATCAACCTGAACAACGGGGGCGTCTGCCCGACCCCGAGCCACGTGCTCGAGCAGATGATCCGGGACCTGAGGTTCACCAACGAGTCCCCCGTCCAGCACATGTGGAGGGTGCTCGAGCCCCGGGTCGAGTCGGTCCGCCGGGAGCTGGCCCGCGAGTTCGGCTGCGACCCCGAAGAGCTCGCCATCACCCGAAACGCCACCGAGGCGATGGCCACGCTCATCTTCGGCCTCGACCTGGAGGCCGGCGACGAGGCGATCATCACCGACCAGAATTATCCCCACATGCAGACTTGCTGGACGCAGCGGGCCCGCCGGGACGGGGTCGTGGTCAAGAAACTCTCGTTCCCCGTCCCGCTGCCGTCCCCCGACGTGTTCCTCGACGGGATTCGGGGGGCGATCACCGACCGGACCCGGGTCGTCGAGCTGCCCCAGGTGACGAACTGGTCCGGCCAGGTCTTCCCGATCCGGGAGGTCTGCCAACTGGCCCGGGAGCGCGGGATCGACGTGCTCGTCGACGGCGCCCACGGCTTCGCGCAGCTCCCCGACCGCCGAGACGACCTGGGGTGCGACTTCTACGGCACGAGCCTGCACAAGTGGCTGCTGGCCCCCATCGGCACCGGCTTCCTCTACGTCCGCAAGGGGAGGATCAAGGACGTCTGGCCGATGATGTCCTCCTCGGCCGGCGACGAGGACATCCGCAAGTTCGAGGAGATCGGCACCCACCCGGCCGCGATCCACAACGCCATCGCCGCCGCCCTGGCCTTCCACCGGGCCATCGGCGTCGACCGCAAGCTCGCCCGGCTCCGCTACCTCCGGGACCGATGGGCCAAGCCGCTCCGGGAGGCCGACCCCCGGGTCGAGATCCTGACTTCGATCGACGACGACGACGCCTCGACCGGCATCGCGCTGGTGCGGGTCGACGGGATCGACAACGGTGCCCTGTTCGGGCACCTCTGGGGCAAGCACCAGATCGTCACCTCCCCGACCACCCACGAGCAGTTCGCCGGGGTGAGGATCTCGCCGAACCTCTACACCACGCCCGACGAGATCGACGTGTTCGTCGAGGCCATGCTCGGCGTCCTCGCCGACGGCATCTGACCACCCTCCCGTCGTCTCCGGGGCGATCGATCACCGTGATCCCGAGGACCTCGGCCGGCTTGCCGAGGGGGACGGCCGTGGTTTGCGGTCCCGCCAGCGTCGGAGGTTCTTCTTGAGGAGTGCGGGGAGCGAGTCTTCGTCCAGCTCCTCGGCGGGGGTCACCGTCTCCCAGTCGAGGGCCGCCCGCACGGCGGCCTTCAGGCTGAAGGGGGGGCGGACGGCGGAGGGGCCCGGCAGGTCGACCCGGTGGGAGGGCCCCTCGAAGGCCAGGCCGTCGAGCCGGAGCAGCCCCCGGGGGCCGGGCATCGGCAGGCTGGCGACGTGACGGCCCCGGACCACCTCCAGGGTCATCGGGTACGAGCCGCCCCAGTCCTCGAAGGCGACCTCGAATCGCCCCGGCCCCCTGGGCGAGACGGACCAGCGGCGGCGGTCCCTCCAGGACCACCAGCGGGCGAAGTCGGTGAGGGTGGCCCGCCAGGTCAGCTCGTAGCGGTCCACCTCCCCGGCCAGCGCCTCCCGGCCTGATCGGCGACCCGACCGCCAATTTCGAGCCCGCCGAGCCGTTCGCGTTCCTCTCCCACGTCGGGAAGTAGCTCCCTGCAACCGGATCGCTCGGGCCCGGCCTTCCGGCGGGCCGGACGAATAGGGCCGCACGGGGCGTCGTCCCTGTCCCAGCCAGCCGGGCCCGGCCAGGGGCGCCTCGCCCGGGCGGATGCACCCCCTCGACTCGATCCGAAACGGGGCTCCCGAATGCGCAATGCGATGATCCTCAGACTCCTCCCCGCCGCGATCCTCGCCCTGGTGGGGCCCGAGGCCCGGGCGCAGCCCGGGACCTCGGGGGTCGACGAGCGTCGGGTGCTCGTCGAGCTGTTCACTTCCCAGGGCTGCAACATGTGCCCGGAGGCGGAGGAGATCCTCGGCGACCTGGGGGATGCGGACGGCCAGGCCCTCACCGTGGCCTTCCACGTCGACTACTTCAACGAGCCCTGGGAGGACCCCTTCTCGGAGACGCTCTACAGCCGGCGGCAGTGGACCTACAACGAGCTGTACACCAAGCCCAAGAACCCCGAGTATGGGCTCTATTACACGCCGATGATGATGGTCGACGGCGTCCAGACCGTCAACGGCCGGGACCCCCGGAACCTCCGGCTCGCCGTCAAGGCCGCCAGGTCGAGGCCGCCGCTGGTCTCCATCGACGCCGAGCTGACGCCGGGGGCCGAGCCCGGATCCGCCGACCTGAGGGTGGCCGTCTCCCCCTTATCCTCCCGGGTCGTCGGCCGGGAGTTGCTCGTCTGCGCCGTGCTCCGGGACGACCGGGTCGCCACCGAGGTCCCCTCGGGGGAGAACGCGGGCAAGACCCTCGTGAACCGCTACCCGGCGCGGAAGACCGAATACGAGTTTGCCACCCTGGAGGACGACCGGACGGCCTCCGAGTCCGCCTTCTCCTTCAAGGTCGCCCCCGGCCTGCCGACCGACCGCCTCGGCCTTGTCGTCTTCGTCCAGGACCGCAAGACCGGCGCGGTCTGCCAGTCGGCCTTCGTGCCCTGGGCCCTCCCCGGGACGAAGGCCGACGAATCCGAGGCCGTCGAGCCCGATCCCGGGGCGACCCCGGCGGATCCCCCCGGTGACGAACCCGGGCCATCCCGCTGAGGCGCAAGGGCGGGGAAATCGACTTCGAGGGCTGCCCGGTCGATCACCGGGGCAGAGCCGTCGCCCGGCCGCCCCCGGCCCCGACCTGGGACCCTCGTCGGCGGTCCCGCCAGCGTCGGAGGTTCTTCTTGAGCATCGAGGGGAGGGAGTCTTCGTCCAGCTCCTCGACGGGGGTCACCGTCTCCCAGTCGAGGGCCGACCGCACGGCGGCCTTCAGGCTGAAGGGGGGGCGGACGGCGGAGGGCCCCGGCAGGTCGACCCGGTGGGAGGGGCCCTCGAAGGCCAGGCCGTCGAGCCGGAGCGTCCCCCGGGGGCCGGGCATCGGCAGGCTGGCTACGTGACGGCCCCGGACCACTTCCAGGGTCATCGGATATGAGCTGCCCCAGTCCTCGAAGGCGACCTCGAATCGCCCCGGCCCCCTCGGCGAGACGGACCAGCGGCGGCGGTCCCTCCAGGACCACCATCGGGCGAAGTCGGTGAGGGTGGCCCGCCAGGTCAGCTCGTAGCGGTCCACCTCCCCGGCCAGCGCCTCCAGGACCTCGGGGAAATAGGCCAGCCTCCGCTCGGGGTGGCCGTAGACGAAGGCCGGCTCCCCCTGGTCGATCCGGGCCCGAACGGCCCTCACCAGGTGGGAGGCGATGGTCCCGCCCTCGCCGATCCCGGCCTCGACGAACAGCCCCTCGCAGATCGGGTGGATCGGCACCTGGAGCACCTTCGACCAGCGTCCTCCCAGCCAGGGGAACGAGGGCAGGTCGTCGTAGCCGAGGCTGAAGTCGGAGGAATACAGGTAGCCGAGGCCTTCGATCGCCGCGTCGAGGCCCGGGTTCCACCTCCCTTCCGGCGCCGCGAAGCCGACGGGGTCGAACCCCCGATCGACGAGCAGGGCGTGGGCCCGCTCCAGGTTCCGGCGATTGGCGACCGGGTCCCGGTAGACGACATGGAAGTGCCCGTGGGACTGGGTATCGAGCCGGCGGAGGTCGGCCAGCACCGACTCGTCCCGGCCGTAGGCGGCGGTGCTGACGAAGTGGGTGGAGCAGTCGTCGAGCGGCCTCCGGGCCTCGGCGAAGCGTCGGTAGTCGTCGGGGAACGGCTCATCCAGGTCGAGCCGGAGGTTGAAGGCGGCCCGGTACGGGTAGGGGAAGGCCGAGATCCGGGCCCAGATCCCCCCCCTCCGGGAGACCTCCTCGCGGAGCCGGGCGAGCAGGAGGCGGCGGATCGCCCCCTTGTCCCGGGTCGAGACGCGCTCGGTCAGCTCGGCCCCGGCGACCTGCCAGGTGCTCGGACCGGCCCGGTGGTCGACCAGGGCGTCGAAGGGGTCGAACGGCCAGCCGGATCGGAGGCGGTCGACGTCGATCGCCTCCTGCACCGGGCCCAGCGGCAGCCCCCGGGCCGAGATGCCGGATCGGCCGTCGAAGAGGAGGAACCGCCCGCGCTGGAGGACGACGGGGTGGGGCTCGACGATCGTCTCGAACGGCACCCCCTCCTGCCGGAGGATCCGCTCCAACCCCGGCGGCGTGCCCCAGAGCAGGAGCGGCAGGGCCGGCGGCCCGTCGGCCGCGTTCGCGCCGGAGGTCGCGTCCATGGCCCTACTCCTCCCCCGATCGGGCCGACCAGGCGACGAACCGCCGGGCCACGGGGACGAATCGGAAGATCGGCGATTTTTGCTCTATCGGCGACCGGATCGCCTCGGCCCGGACGCCGACGAATCCGGCCCTTCGCAGCAGCCGGGGCACCTGCCCCGGCCGGAACCAGCGCTCCCGGACGGCCGAACCCGGCGGGTACATCCACCGGCCCCTCCGCTCGTCGATCCGCTTCACCAGGGCCGCCGGCAGCCAGGGCCGGATCGGGTCGAGCGACGCGGCGTTCTTGTCCACGATCACGACCCGCCCCCCCGGCCGGAGGACCCGGGCGGCCTCGGCCAGCACGACGGGCAGATCCCCCGGGGAGACGTGCTCCAGGACCTCGACGAAGAGGACCGCGTCGATGCCCCCGTCCGGGATCGGCAGCCGGCGGATCGACCCCAGCGCCACCGGCAACCCCGAGTCGCGGGCGGCCCTGAGCATGGCCCCGGAGACGTCCAGCCCGACGACCCTCGCCCCCCTCCGAGCCAGCTTCGAGGCGAACCGCCCCTTGCCGCAGCCCAGGTCGAGCACGAGTCGGCCGTCGATCGGACCGAGGTGGCGGAGGATCGCGGAGAGCCGGAAGTCGTCGGCCGGGACCTCGTCCCTGAACCGGGCCTCGAGCGCGTCGAACCGGGAGGCGACCGTGGATTCGTGGCGGGAGGCGGCTGCGGACCGCCCCCTCTCTGGGCCTCCGGCCGCCCTCGCCCCCGCAGACGGGGGCGAGGGCCCGAGCCCGTCCCCCTCTCCCCGCTCGCGGGGAGAGGGTTGGGGTGAGGGGCCGTCGAGGGTTCGCAGAGTCGTGCTCATCGCCCGATCCCCCCTCACCCGGGCTTCGCCCACCCTCTCCCCCGAGGACGGGGGCGAGGGTCGGAGAGCCGGACTCTTCGCTGCCGCCTTCGGGGGAACGGGGGCGTCTTGGGGCGACCCCGAACGATGGCCCGTCGATGCGCCAATGGTCGAATCGAGCCGGGTCACGCCGCCCTCCCCCGGGCCTCGGCCCGTCGGGTTAGCTCGCGGTGCTTCCAGTGCCGCACGGCGACCGAGACGCCCGACATCGCGCAGAAGACCAGGCCCTCGGGGCCGTCCCGGTAGCCCTGCTTGGCGACGTAGAGCTTGGCGAAGGTCCAGAATGGCCGGACGACCAGGTCCCAGGGGCGCACCGGCCGATTCTGGCGGTGGAACTCGATCGCTTCCAGGCTCGTGTATTTGTTCAGCTTCCTCAGGAAGACGTCCATCGTGGGGATCGTCCGGTGCAAGAGCGGCTCGGTGAGCACGCCCTCGGGCCCTCGCAGGGCGACCGTCTCGTGCACGGACCCCACCCAGCGCCCCTTCCCCCTCCGGAAGAGCCGGAGCGGCCGGTCGTCCTGGGTGCCGGAGTGGCCGAAGGGCCGGCCGAGGATCACGCTCCGGATCGGCACCCGGTAGCCGACGAGCGGGGACCTGCGGTCGAGCACGGCGTCCCGGATCTGCGCGGCCAGGGCGGGCGTGGCCCGCTCGTCGGCGTCGATGGCGAAGACCCAGTCCCCCCTCGACGCCTCCAGCGCGGCGTTGCGCTGGGAGGCGAAGTCGTCGAAGGGGCGGGACACGACGCGGTCGGCCTTGCGGCGGGCGATCGCCAGGGTGTCGTCCCGGCTGGCGGGGTCGACGACGACCACCACCTCGTCCGCCCAGCCGAGCGAGGCGAGGCAGCCGGGCAGGTTACTCGCCTCGTCCCGGGCGATGATCAGGGCCGAGATGCGGGGTCGCCTCGCCATGACGGTCCCACCTTTCGGATCGCGCCCAGCGCGGCGCGGATCGGGAAATAAGCCGCGTACAGGGCCAGCGCCCACTCCAGCCGCCCGAGCGCGGCCAGGACGATCCAGAGGTGCCAGCGGATGTCCGAGTGCCCCAGCCGGCGGATCCACCACGTCGGGGAGGCCGGGCGGGCCTCGGCGTCGAGCGGCACGCGGGCCAGCCCGGAGTTGCGGTCCTGTCGGGCGACGGCGCGGTCCCACTCGTCATTGCTGACGGTGAACAGGTACTTGCCCATCGCATACGCCATCCCCACCGCCAGCCAGCCGGGCCAGCCGGTCCGGGAGAAGGCGGCGAGGGCGATCGACGCATGGAGGACCATCTCCCCCGTCTCGTCGAGGGTGGTGTCCAGCCACCGGCCGAGCGGCGAGGCCGTCCCCTGCCTCCTCGCCAGCCGGCCGTCGGTGCCGTCGAGCACCAGGGCCAGGGCCACCGCAGCGGCAGTGGCCCAGCGGATCGCCGGGTCGAGCCGGCTTGAGGCGACTAGCCCCGAGGCGGCCAGCATCAGCAGGAACGAGCCGACCGTCAGGGCGTGCGGCCTCACCCTCGTCGGCGCCAGCAGCCGGACCAGCAGCCCGGCGAGGCCGACCGACCAGTACCGGCCGATCGGCTGGTAGCTCTTGCGACGGACCAGCTCCGCCTCGGCCCCGGCGATCGCGTGGGGCGAGTCGAGCCGCCAGACGGCGGCCGACTCCGGGTCCCGGCCGCGTCGGGCGGCGCGTCGGAGTCGGTTCGGGTCGTAGAGCCGGTCGGCCCGGAGGACGATCGAACCCTCCGGCGGCGGGCCCGTGACGAACCGAACCGATCGGGCGGCCGGGGTCCCGGCCAGCAGCCCGGAGAGGACCGGGTGCTCGTCGACCCTCGCGTGGATCGTGACCGGCGCCCCGTCGCCGCCGACCCCGGCGGCCAGCTCGACCAGGTGCGCCAGCACCGGGCGGCCGAGCAGCGCGATCCCGGCGATCGGGCCGTCCGGCCCACGGGGCCGGGCGTCGATGAGGATCGGGGGCGTCTTGCTCGTTCGTGCCATCGGGCGCCTCCCTGCGCCGGATCGCCTGCGGTCGGTCGTTCGGGTGCGATGCGGCCGGTCGGCCTACCAGCGGAACTCCCGGAAGAAGGCCTCCTGCCGGGCGAGGCGCCCCCGACGCCCGACCGAGGCGGCCCGACGCGAGGCGAGGGCGCCGTCGAGCCGTGCCAACGCCCCGCCCAATGCCCGGAGGAAGGCGACCTTCCCCGTCCCCGCCGCGACCAGCGCCCGGACCGCGAGCCAGCCGAGGTGACCCAGCAGCCTCGGGCCGCTCAGGTTCTTCCAGGAGAACAGGAGCGTGTTGCGCAGGGCGAGCCGGTCGCAGCCCTCCTTGCCGAAGGCGGGCTCGAACGAACCGAAGCCCCGGTGGTAGGCGACCGACTCGGGGACGTAGACCCCACGCCAGCCGGCCATCCAGGCCCGGAAGCCGAGGTCGAGGTCCTCGATCCGGCCGGGGAAATAGAGCGGGTCGTAGCCGCCCAGCTCCAGGAACTTGCGGCGGTCGACCGCCAGGACCGGCCCGGCGCTCGCGGTCAGGCCGGGGCGGTCGACCTCACGCTCGAAGCCGGGCACCCGGCAGAGGCCCTGGACCAGGCCGAACCGCATCCGGACCCGGGTCCGCATCCCTTCATACGTCGAGCCGTCGAAGGTCCAGCACCGGGGGGCGGCGAAGAGGGCGTCGGGGTCGTTGCGGACGGCGGCGACCAGCGGCCCGACGGCCCCCGGGTCGAGCTTCACGTCGTTGTTCAGCAGGAGGACGACGTCCTCGTCCCTCCCGGCCAGCACCCGGTTGAACGAGGCGAGCCCGGCGTTCGGCTCCGAGACGACGGCGACCCCCGGGAAGCGGTCCCGGAGGAAGGGGACCGAGTCGTCGGTCGAGCTGTTGTCGACGACCGTGACCTCGCAGGGCATCGGGGCCCGGGCGGCGGCGTCGAGCACCGACGGCAGGCACTCGGCCAGCAGGCCTCGGCCGTCGAAGTTCAGGACCAGGATGCAGGAGCGGTCGTCGTCGGTGCTACGCACGAGGTTCCATCCCATCCCCGGGTTCGCGCCCCGTCCCGGGGCGGCGGTACTCTAGGGCGGCGGGCCGGGGCGGTCAAGCCCGGACGGCGGGGGTGGGGCGGGTCGAGGAGACTGGCCTTGCCAGGTCGGGGGGGCCGTCGTATCGTCCCCGGTCACTCGTCCCGGCATCACGTCGTCGCGATCCGTCCGAGGATCGATGGATCCCTCCTCCCGCCCGGGATGCCGCCGAGGGGGCGGGGATCGATCGATCGCGTCCGAACCGGTTCCGGGACCCGATCCGGCCCCCTGCGGCCGGAATGTGCGTCGAGGGGGGTGGCGATGAAGCGCCTGGTCGGCCTTGGGATGTTCGCCGCGGCCCTGATCGGCTGCAGCCAGACCCGTGACGGGCTCCAGCCGACCGCGGGGCTCGCCCCCGCGAGCCTGCCGCCGGGACTGCCGCCGATCGGGGACCGGATCAACAACGGCCCGGTCCCAGCGACCGGGCCGGCCCCCCCGTCGACCCGGGTCTCCGGCGTCTCGCCTGGCGTCCACGGGGAGGGACCGATCGAGGCCCCCCGGGTCGCCGCCTCGCCGGCCGACCCGGCGCCAGGGGCCCCCGAGGCAGGTCGGTCGTCCGTCGCGGCCGCCCTGGTCGACGCCCCCGTGCCGCCCCCCGACCGGGCTGCGGCCGGGCCGGTCGGCGAGGCCGCCCGGGTCCCCGCCGACCCGGAGATCTCGAAGGCGAGCGCGGCCGGGCCCGCCCCGGTCGTCGGCCAGCCGGTCGGCGAGTGGGCCGCCCGGGTGGACAACGACATCATCACCTGGAACGAGCTGCAATCGGCCGTCGTCCGCCGGATGCGGGAGCTGTCTCCGGAGCAGCAGGCCGCCCCCGAGGTCCGGCAGATGTTGGCCTCCAGCGTGCTCGACCACCTGATCGACCGCTCGCTCGTCATCCAGAAGGCCCGTCGCAACGAGCTGAAGGACCCCAAGCGCTGGGAGATGATCAACAAGGGGGCCGTCGAGTTCTTCGAAGAGCAGCAGCTCCCCGCCCTGCTCAACAAGTACAAGGCCGAGGATCGCTACGACCTGGAGCGGGTCATGGCCGAGCGCGGCGAGTCGCTCGACGAGGCGATCGACTCATTCAAGCTGGAGTTCGTCTACCAGCAATTCCTGATGATGAACGTCGCCTCGAAGGTCACCGTTGACCTGCCCGAGATGCGGGCCTATTACTTCGAGAACCGCGACCACGAGTCCTTCCGGCGCGGCCCCGAGCTGATCTGGCGGGAGCTGGCCGTGCGTTTCGCCAACCACCCGGGCCGCGAGGCCGCCCGCTCGAAGATCGACCAGGCGACGGCCCGGCTCGCCCGGGGGGAGCCGTTCGAGCAGGTCGCCCGGGAGCTGGGCGAGGGCCCCAACGCCTCCGAGGGCGGGCTCTGGACCACCGCCCCGGGCAGCTACGCGGTGGGCGAGGTGAACGAGGCGCTCGCCGGGATGTCGCCCGGCCAGACCAGCGCCGTGATCGAGGGGCCGACCGGCCTGCACGTCGTCCGGCTCGAATCCTCCCGGCCCGCCGGCCGGCTGAGCTTCGAGGAGGTCCAGGACGAGATCCGGGGCCTCATCAAGGCCCGCAAGGAGACCGAGCTGATCGAGGATTACCTGAAGGACCTGTACGCCGGGGCGGTCGTCACCACGGTCTTCTCCGAATACAAGCCCAGGCACCTCCGCGAGGAGGTCGCGGGGGGCTGACCTCCCGGGGGAGGGGCCCGGGGGGAGGCCCGCCGGGGCGGCGCGTTGCCGATCGGGCGGCCCGGGGATAGCATGGATCGACCGAGGTCGGGTCGAGATGCGCTCCGGGGGGCCCGGGCGCGGGGCCGGCCGAGACGGCAGCAGCAGGCGGTACACCAGGTCATGGCCACGGCGGCCCCCGAGCCCGCGGAGGCGGTCGAGGCGCTCGACACCACCGTCCGGCTGATCACCCCCGAACGGATCGCCTTCCGGTACCCGCTGGCCGGGCCGTTCCGGAGGGCGTCGGCGTACCTGATCGACTTGATGGTCCTCATCCTGCTCGGGTTCCTCGGGCTGCTCGGTTCGCTCACGCTCTCGCTGGGGTCGGCCGCCGGGGGGGGGCTGTTCCTGGTGATCCTCTTCGTGCTCCGGTTCGGCTACGGGGCCCTGCTGGAGGGGATCTTCAACGGGCAGACCGTCGGCAAGCGGGCGATGTCGCTCCGGGTCGTCTCGATCGAGGGGGTGCCGATCGGCGGCGGCCAGGCGTTCCTCCGCAACCTGCTCTGGTGCCTGGACGGCGCCCTCCCATTCGCCTACATGCCCGCCCTGGCGAGCATGGTGATGACCCGACGCTTCCAGCGGCTCGGCGACCTCGCGGCCCGGACGATGGTCATCGTCGAGGGCCGCCCCCCCCGGTCCGGGGTGGCCCGGCCGGACGACCGGGCCGTCGAGGCCCTGCTCCCCCTCCTGCCGGCGACGATCGACGCCGGGCCGGAGCTGGCCCGGGCCCTGTCGGACTACGTGAACCGCCGGAGGCGCTTCAACCCCTCCCGACGCGAGGAGATGGCCGGGCACCTCGCCCGTCCGGCCCGGCGGAAATACGACCTGCCGGCGGACGTGCCGGGCGATCTCGTGCTCTGCGCCCTGTATCACCGGGTCTTCCTGGAGGCCTGACCGCGCATGAAGGTCGCCGAGCGCCTCGCCCGTCGCGAGCGGAGCTGGCGGGAACTGGACGTGCTGCTCAGCCGATTCGAGGAGGCCGGGGCGCTCCGCCGGTGGCCCGTGCCGGCCTGGCGTCGGTTCGAGCCGGCCGACCCGACGGCCGACCCCACCGCCCCCTCCCCCGACGGCAAGGTCGGCGCCGCCGAGGTCGTCCGCCTGGGAGAGCTGTACCGCGCCGCCTGCGCCGACCTGATGCTGGCCGAGGCCTACGACCTGCCCCGGGACACGGTGGCCTATCTGCACGCGCTGGTGGGCCGGGCGCACAACTCGCTCTATCGGACCCGGGGCTTCCGGGTCCGGTCCTGGGCGTCGGAGCTGCTGGAGGAAGTCCCCCGCCGGCTCCGGTCCGACCCGTTCCTGAGGATCTCCGCCGTCCTCTTCTGGGGGCTGATGGCCCTGGCCGGGTGCCTGGCCGCGGCGCGGGACGGGTTCTCGGAGAAGGTGGTCGGGCCGGAGCAGCTCGCGAGCCTGGAGGAGATGTATGCGCGGCCGCTCACCGAACTGCCCCGGGAAGACGAGTTCATGACCGGCTTCTACATCAACCACAACGCGGCGATCGGCCTGAAGTGCTTCGCCTACGGCCTGACCTTCGGGATCATGACGCTCTACGAGCTGGGCTTCCAGGCGCTGGTGCTGGGCACGATGTTCGGCCACATGGCGACGACGCCGATGGCGGCGAACTTCTACGAGTTCGTGACCGCGCACGGCCCCTTCGAGCTGACGGCGATCGTCCTCTCAGGCGCCGCCGGGCTCCGGCTCGGCTGGGGCCTGATCGACACCCAGGGCCGGCGTCGGATCGACTCCCTCGCCCGGGAGGCGAGCAACTCCCTGCCGATCGCCGGGGCGGCCACCTGCCTGTTCGTGCTCGCCGCCTTCGTCGAGGGCTTCGTCTCCGGCTCCCCCCTGCCCTACGCCGCCAAGGCGGGAGTGGCGGCGGGCAGCACCGCGCTGATGCTCGCATTCCTGATGATAGGTGGGCGGGGGACGGTCCGGGTAGAGGGCGCGGGATGAGTCCGAGGGCCGGATGACGGGTGAATAAGTATCAGAAAACGTAAACTTGACCCATATGTCGTGCGTGGTGAGATGAGGGAGGTCGTCGGGGGATTGTCCGAGGCCGGGGGCCGAGCATCGATCGCCGGGCCGCCGGCCATCCCACATCCGCCTCATTCCTGGACGCCTTCCGCCATCGAATCGCCGAGCGCGTCGAGCAGCCCGGAGGGGGAATCGAACCGTGGCCGTCGACCGGACCCTGGTCCAGATCCGAGAGCGGTCTTACCTGGACATCCTCGACCTGGCCCTGGTCGTGATCCGGCACCGGCCGGCGACGATCGGGGGGACGGCGGCGTTGGGGATCGCGCCCTGGGCGGCCCTGAACGCGTGGCTGACGGCCGGCTCGGGGGAGTCGAGGGCGGCACTTCAGCTCGCCCTGATCGCGCTGGAGGCGCCGCTGGCGACGGCGCCGCTGACGGTCGTGCTCGGGGGCCTGATGTTCGGTTCCCGGCCGAGGGCCGGCCGGGTGGCGGCCACGACCTTCCGGCAACTCGGGCCGATGGTGCTCTACCAGGGGGCCCTGAGGGGGCTGCTTCTCGCCTCGATCGTGCTGGCGTGGCTGGTGCCGGCCCGGTTCGCCTTCCTGAACGAGGTGGTGTTGCTGGAGCGGGGCCGGTGGTGGAAGGCCTGGTCGCGTTGCGGCGACCTCTCCAACGAACGGAGGGGCGAGCTGTTCGGCCAATGGCTCGCCCAGGTGGCCTTCGGCTCGATGTTCGTCCTCGCCTTCTGGCTGGCGTCGGCCCGGGTACTCGGCGTGTTCGAGGGGGAATTGACGTGGGCCCGGCCGGGGCTCGACCTCGTGTTCAACGCCTGGGCGGTCCTCGGCATCTGGGTCGCCGTGGCATTCTTCGCGGTGGCGCGGTTCCTGGCCTACATCGACCAGCGGATCCGCCTCGAAGGCTGGGAGGTGGAGCTTCGCCTCCGGGCCGTCGGGCGGACGATGCAGGAGGGGCAGGAGGCATGGTGAGCCGTCGGATTGCGTCGATCGCTGCGGCCTCGCTGCTGATCCTGCTGGCCTGCCCGGATGCCTCCCCCGCCCGGCAGGGCGGGGGCACGTCTCCGGCGAATCCGGAGGCGGTCTCGACCGTCCGCGAGGCGCTCTCGGCCCGGTCATTCCCCTGGTACGACGCCCCGGCCGACGACTTCCGGCCCGTCATGCCCCCCGCACCGGACGCCCCCCCCTCGAATCCCTCGGGCGGGCGGCCGATGTTCGACCCGGCGAGGCTGTCGCTCCAGGAGCTGGGACGCCTGATCGTCTTCGTCCTGCTCGCGACGGCCCTGACCGGCCTGCTCCTCTACGTGGCGAGGACCTGGCGGCGCCGGAGTCGCATCGAGGGACGGACGATCGCCCCCGGCCCGCCCGGGGTGGCCGGCTCGGCGACCCGGGTCGAGTCCCTGCCGAGGGGGCTTGAGGTGGACGAGTCGGAGCCCCTGGAGGCCGCCCGGCTGCTGCGGGCGAGGGGCGACCGGGCCCGGGCTGTCGTGCTGCTGTTCGCCCACCAACTCCTGCTGCTCGACCGCCTCGGGCGGATCCGGCTCTCCCCGGGCCGGACCGGCCGGCAACTGGTCCGGTCGATCGAGGACGACGAGATCCGACGCTCCGTCTCCCGCACCCTCCGCCAGTTCGAGGAGGTCTGCTACGGCCACCGAGAGCCCGGCCCCGACGCCTTCGACGCCCTCTGGGCCGAGGCCGAGGTCCTGGACGCCCGGCTCTCTCCGGGGGTGACGGCATGACCGGCCCGAGGATCCGGATCCGGGGGATGACTTCGGTCGCCCTCGCGGTGGTCGCCTCGCTCTCCGGCTGCGGCGGGACGGAGATCGACACCACCTATGGCTTGACCCGGGGCGAGAGCGTCAACGGGACCGGCGTCTTCGCGGAGCTGCTCCGGCACCGGGGACACGAGGTCCGCACCGCCCGGAGGCTCAACGACGAGCTGGGGGATTGGGCCGAGACGCTGGTCCGGTTCGCCCCCTACTCCGGGCCGATCGAGCGGGAGGAGGCCGAGTGGTACCTCGACTGGCAGCTCTCCCGGCCCGGCCGCCGGCTGATCTACGTCTGCCGGGACGGCGGCGCCGAGGCCGAGTACTGGTCCGCCGCCCTCGCCTCGCTCCCCGCCGATGCCCCCCAGGCGCAGCGAGAGCGGATCGAGGCGAGGCTCGCCGACGCCGGGGGATGGGGCTCGCAGCCGGCCCCCCCGGGGACCGAGCCGGCCGACCCGGAGACCTGGTTCGGGCTCGACACCACCGGGGGGATGACGCCGGCCTGCTCCTCCCTGGAGGGCCCCTGGGCCGAGGGGGTGGACCCGGCCTCGGCCGCGATCCCGGTCAACCGGGCGTTGGACTCGGTGGGCGAGGCGGAGGCCCCCCTGCTCGTCGGCGACGGCCGGATCCTGGCGATGGACTGGACCTGGGAGATGGAGGCCGGGGGCGACGACCGGTCGGCGGTCCTGGTCCTCGCCAACGGTGCGTTCCTGCTCAACGCGGCGATGGTCCCCCCCGGTCGGAGGCCGCTCGCGGTGCGGGCGGCGGGGTGGGCGGGGGAGGAGCCGAGGAACGTGGCCTTCGTGGAGGGCTCGTTCCTGCTCGGGGAGGAGACGCCGATGCCGACCCCGTGGGACGTGATCCGGCAGATCCCGGCGCTGGGCGTGGTCGCCGGCCACTTCCTGGCGCTGGCGCTGGCGGCGGCGCTCTCCCGGGCCGTGATCCTCGGCCGCCCCCGCCCGGCCCCGTCGTCCGGGGCCGACCGCCCCCGGGCCCACGCCGAGGCGCTCGGCGACCTGATGGCCCGGGTCGGCGGCGACCGGGCCGCCCGGGCCATCCTCGCCTCCTATCGCCGGTGGAGGCGCCCCGGGGCGACGCCCGACGCCCCACCCGGGGGGGGCGAGTCCCCCCCCTGAGCCGGGCCTGCGCCGCCCCTCCCCTGGAGCCCCGACGGCGACCCTGGTATCGTACGAATCCGGCCCATCCCCCGGCCCGAACCGAACCCTCCCGAACCCATCGCATGGCCGAGCCCCCCCCCGATCCGGCCCCTCCCCGGCCCCTGCTTAGCATCCTGATCCCGGTCTACAACGAGCGTCGCACCCTGCGGACGATTGTCCGTCGCGTGCTCGACGCCGGGATCCCCGTCCCCTTCGAGCTGATCGCCGTCGACGACGGCTCGACCGACGGCTCGTTCGAAGTGCTCGGGTCGCTCGCCGAGGGGGACGGCCGCATCCGGGTCCTCCGGCACGATCGCAACAAGGGCAAGGGGGCGGCCATCCGGACCGCCCTGCCGCACCTGAGGGGGGAGATCGTCGTCACCCAGGACGCCGACCTCGAATACGACCCGGCGGACATCGCCCGGCTCGTCCGCCCGATCCTCGACGGCCGGGCCGACGCCGTCTTCGGCTCCCGGTTCCTGAGCGGGGAGTACCGCCGGGTCCTCTACTTCTGGCACAGCCTGGGCAACGGCCTGTTGACGGGCCTCTGCAACGTCCTCTGCGACCTGAACCTCACCGACATGGAGACCGGCTACAAGGCCGTCCGCGCCGACCTGCTCCGCCAGACCCCGCTCAAGAGCCGCAAGTTCGGCTTCGAGCCCGAGCTGGCCGTCCGCCTGGCCCAGTGGGGCGTCCGGCTCTACGAGGTGCCCATCAGCTACGCCGGCCGGACCTACCTGGAAGGCAAGAAGGTCCGGTGGGCCGACGGCCTCCGGGCCATCGGCGTGATGCTCCGCTGCCGGTTCCTCGACCGCCGGTTCACCTCGCACGACGGGTACGCCGTGCTCGTGGCCATGAGGAAGGCCCGGGGCCTGAACCGCTGGCTGTTCCGGCAGATCGCCCCCTGGGTCGGTGACCGGGTCCTGGAGGCCGGCTGCGGGATCGGCAACCTGACCGAACTGCTGCTGGAGCGCGACCGACTGGTCGCCACCGACAACGAGCCCTTCTACGTCGAGATGATCTCCCGACGCTTCGGGCACCTGGAGAACGTCTCGACGGTCGAGATGGACCTCGCCCGGGCCGCCGACTACGGGCGGATCGGGCCCGAGCGGCTGGACACGATCGTCTGCCTGAACGTGCTGGAGCATATCGCCGCCGACGAGGAGGTGCTCCGCCTCTTCTGCCGGGCGCTCGTCCCCGGCGGGCACGCGATCATCCTCGTGCCGCAGCACCCCTGGCTCTACTCGCCGACCGACCGCGCCCTCGGGCACGAGCGGCGCTACGAGGAGTCGGAATTGCGCCGGAAGCTGGAGGAGGCCGGGTTCGAGGTCGTCCACCAGCAGGGGTTCAACCGCTTCGGCACGCTCGGCTGGTACGTCAGCGGGAAGATCTTCGGCCGGGACCGGCTCTCCCCGGGCCAGATGCGGCTGTTCGACCTGCTGCTGCCGCTGGCGAGGCTGGTCGAGCACGTGCCCGGCTGGCCCGCGCTGTCGACGATCGCCGTCGGCCGGAAGCCGACCGGGTGACCCTCGCAGGAGCGATCGAGCGATGGTACTGGCCGAGGGAATGCTCTGGACGGTCCTTCTGAACGCCCCGCTGCTGGTCGGCGGCCTCTGGGTGGCGAGGGCCGGGTTCGGCCAGCCCCGGGGCGTGGCCCGATGGCTGGCAGCGGCCGTGGTCGCCTGGGCCTGGGCGACGGTCGGCCTGGAACTGCTCGGCGCGAGCGGTTTGATGACTCGGGGGCCGCTGCTGGCCTGGTCCCTGCTGGGCATGGCGATCGCCTGGGGGACCCGGCGGTTTCGGCCCCATCCCATCGGCGATGATCCCGAGGCGTTCCCCTCCGGCGACCCCTCCTGGCACGCCGAGGCGACCGTGGCCGTCGGCCTGGTCCTCTGGGCGTCGGTCCTGCTGGGGATGCGGTCGCTGCTCTTGCCGGTCAAGGTGATGAGCGACGGGCCGATCTACCACCTCTGGTTCGCGGCCCGCTGGTGGGAGGCCGGGGAACTGCACCTGGTGGCGGCCCCCTTCGGCGACAACGTGGTCACGTACTTCTCCGCCGTCGGCGACCTCTGGCTCTCCTGGCTGATGATCGGCTGGGGGGGCGACCGGCTCGCCAGGGTCGGCCAGGCGCCGTTCCACCTGATGACCTGGCTGGCGGTCTACGCGATGGCCCGCCAGGTCGGCTCGGGCCGGTCGGCGGCGACGATCGCGGCGGGATGGATGGTCACCTCCTCGCCGTTCCTGATCTTCGGCTTCGAGGCGAACGTCGACACCATCCTCCAGGCCGGCTACCTCGCCGCCGCCTTCTTCTTCCTCCGGTACGCGATGGGAGACGGCGACGGCCGCACCCTGGCCGTCGGCGCCCTGGCCGCCGGGTGCTGCTGGGGGTGCAAGCCGACGGGCCTGGTGCTCGTGCCCCCCCTGCTGGCGGCCGTCGGCCTGGCGGTCCTGCTCCGCGGCGGCGGGGCCCGACGGACGCTCGGCCACCTGGCGATCCTGGCCGCCCTGCCGATGACGACGGCCGGCTACTGGTACGCCCGCAACGCGATCCTGACCGGGAACCCCCTCTACCCGGTACAGGTCGAGGTCCTCGGCAGGACCATCCTGACCGGCTGGTACGCCCCCGAGGTCATGAAGGGCAGCCGCTACTACATCGACCCGAGCAACTGGAGGGCGGGGGTCGACATCCTGCTCCAGGTGCTCGATCCCCGGCTCGCGCCCATCTGGTTGTCGGCGCTGCTTGGAGCCTGGATGTTGCCGGCCCCTCGGGACCGGCGTCGGGCGCGATGGGTCTGGGGGATGTCGGCCCTGGCGGTGCTCAACGCCGCGATCTACTGGGGGATCATCCCCTACCGGACGCAGCAGCGGTTCCTCTTCCCGGCCGTCGGCCTGGCGGCGGTCCCGGTGGCGATGCTGCTCGATCGGTCCCGGGCGCTCCGGGTCGTCGGGGTCGTCCTGCTGGGCCTGCACCTGCTCACCCCCCAGACCTGGCCCTGGGCCGGGGCCGGGGAGGAGGGGGAGATCCCCTGGGACTTCTCGCCGATGATCCCGAACACGATGGCCGGGCCGATCGGGCTGGTGCCGCCCGGCTCGGCCTGGTGGGCCTCGGTCTCGGCGTCGAGGGCCGCCGGCCGGACGGCGGAGGTGATCGCCCTGATCCTAGCGGTGGTCGGGCCGTTGCTCATTGGCGCCCTGTCGATGCTCGCCGCCCGGGCGCTCGGCCGGGCGTCGGATCGGCCGGGAGGGGGCTGGCCGAGGCTGGCCGTCGGGGGGGGCGGGGCGGCCCTGCTCGTCGGGGCGGGGCTGGTGACCTACCCGTGGGCCTTGCCCGAACCCCTGCGGTTCTTCCCCGCGTTCCGGGACTACTATCGGGGCTGGGTGGCGCTCGATCGCCTCGCCGGCCCCGACGGCGCCCGGATCGCCTACACCGGGACGAACCTCCCGTACTTCCTGCTCGGGCCGGGGATGAAGAACACGGTGCGCTACGTGAACGTCAACGCCCACCCCGACTGGTTGATGCACGACTATCACCGCGAGGCCGCACGAGCTGGTCGCCCGAACTGGCCCGGCGACATGCCCGGCTGGGACCGGGAGGAGCAGGACTTCGACGCCTGGCTCGACAACCTGCGGCGGGCTCGGATCGAGCTGCTCGTCGTCGCCCGGCACAATCCCGGAGAGCCCTGGCCCGTCGAGCGGCGCTGGGCTGACGCCCACCCGGGGCTATTCCGGCCCTCCTACGGCTCGAACCCCGAGGATCCCCTGTTCCGGGTCTACCGACTCGAACCGGGATCCTGAGGCCGGGGAGGCCGGCGTCGGGCCGGGGAGGTGACGACCCGGGTGGTCGGAGGGCCCGGTCCGGCCCCCCCGTCCGAATTTCTCGTGATTTCCCCCGGGAGGTCGACGGATCTCCGGCTCCCGGGGCACTAACGATGGGGAGGGGCGCGCCGATGCCGGCCGATCGGGCCGGGTCGCGGTCCCCGGCCGGCACCGCACCTTCGAATCGAGCACCCCGATGAGACTGACGCTCCGCACCCTGCTCGCCTGGCTGGACGACACGCTGCCGCCGGAAGAAGTCCGGGAGATCGGCGTGCAGGTCTCCGAGACGCCGTATGCCCAGCAGCTCGTCGAGCGGATCCGCAAGGTCACCCGGAGGCGACGCCTGACCGTCCCCCCCAACACCGGGCCGGAGGGGGTGGACCCGAACCTGGTGGCCGCGTACCTCGACAACGAGCTGGAGGCCGACCGGGTCGCGGAACTGGAGAAGCGCTGCCTGGCCTCGGACGTCCACCTGGCCGAGGTGGCCAGTTGCCACCAGATCCTCAGCCTGATCAAGAACAAGGCGAAGGTCCCCCCCGAGTCTCGATATCGTATGTATCGCCTGTTCAAGGGGCCAGAGGCGGTGCGGACCTCGTACAAGGGGGCCGCCCCGCCGGGGGATCGGGGCCTGCTGGGCACCAACGAGATGGCGGGGATCGACGCCCCGGGGGACGGCCAGCCGCCCTGGGCCGGGGCCTCCCCGCCCCGTCCCTCGACGTTCGAGCGGCTCGGGCCGCCGCTGGTGGCGGTCGCCCTGATCGCGGCGCTGACCCTGGTCGGCCTGCTCAACCTCCGCTCCGCCGACGTCCAGGTCCGCCAGTACGACACCGACCTCGCCGGCAATCGTCGCGTCCCCCTCGACCCGGAGGAAGGCGGGGCCGAGGACGGCGAAGTGGTCGAGGGAGCCGAAGAGGCCGCGCCGCTCGTCCCCGCCCCTCCGATCCGCGACGAGCGGCCCGCCGAGCCCGACGCCGACGTCGATCCCGATGCCGGACCGGACCCCGACGGCGGGCCCGCCCCCGGGCCGAATCCGGCCGCCCCGCTGCCCGACGGCGTCGCCGCGGTCCTGGAGCAGGTCGACGGCGTCGCCCTGGGTGCGACCCCCATGGGGGCGACCTGGGACTGGCAGCCGCACGGGGCCGGCGACCCCCTTGTCGTGGGGGAGCTGGTCGTCAACCTGTTCCCGTTCCGGTCGACCCTGGGCTTCGGGGCCGTCCACGTGACGATGGTCGGACAGGCCGACCTGAGGATCGCCGAGCCCCGGGCCGGCCTCGACGCCCGATTCGACCTGGTCGACGGCGACGTGGTCTTCCGGGCCGACGAGCCCGGCGCGACCGTCGGGGTCGGCTTCGAGGGGAGGATGCTCGCCGTCGAGCCGCCGACCGGGCAGCCGGTCGGCCTCTCCTGGATCGGGGACCGGGCCCCCGGCGAGCCCGCCGGCCGACCCCTGCTCGGCATCTGGGCCCCCTCGGGGACGCTCCGCGTGACCCCCGGCGGCCTCGGCGGCGAGCCCCGGACCTTCGACGGCCCGGTGGAGGTCCGATTCGACCCCAAGGCCGGCACCCTGGACGCCGAGGCCGCCGTGACCCCCGACTGGGTCGCCGACCCCGGCCCGAGCCCGGCCGAGGAGCAGCTGGGAGAGTCGTTCGCCCCGCTGTTCGAACAATTCCCCGGCTCGATCACCTTCGCCCTGCTCGAAGGGCTCCAGGGGGACGACCCCGACATCCAGGCCGCCGCCGTCGCCGCGCTCGGCGCGATGAGCACGGTCGAGCCGGCCAACCTCGAGCAGGTCATGCCGCTGCTCAACCAGGTCAACGCCCCCTCGCTCCGATCCTCGGCGATCGACGTGCTCCGCCGCCGGATCTCCCGGGGGCCGGCGGCGGCCGAGGAAGTCCTCGACCTGCTCGGCCGCTTCACCGACCCGGCCGAGGAGGCCGACGAACTCGGCCTCCTGCTCGTCGGCCTGGGGCCCGACGACCGCTCGGATCCCGATCGGGTCGCCGGGCTCGTCGCCGACCTCTCCTCCCCCAACCCGAGCGTCCGGCAGCTGGCGATCGAGGCCCTCCGCGCCCTCACCGGCCGAGAGGCACTCGGCTACGACCCCGACCAGCCCGAGGGCCCCGGCCTGAAGGCCTGGCAGGACCTCCTCCGCTCCGGCCGCCTCTCACCCTGATCCGGGGCCCCTCCTCCCCGATGCCCGATGGCGGGGGATGGGCGCGTCATCCCCCGTTCTGGGAAGATCAGGCCCGCCGACCCGGGGCGGTCGCCGGCGGGCCTGATCGTCCCAGACCATCCGGGAGGAGAGGGCCGGCCGGGCCGATGCCCGATACCCGATACCCGATGCCCGCTCCGGAGTCGGCACCCGGTGTGGCAGGCCCGCCGACCCTCCCGTCGACGCTCGACCTCGTGAGCCTCGATCCCGCCGTGCCTCGGCCCTCGGCCTCCCGGCCCCAGGCCGATCCGAGTCGGGCCGGCTCCACCCAAGCCCCGAAGGACCTCGACCTTGGCCGAAGACTATCGCGAGTTAAGGCAGGCCGCCGAGCGCATCGCCCGGGAGGCGGGCGAGTTGCTGCTCGGCCACTACGGCCGGGTCGAGGCGAGGGAGAAGGGGCCGAGCGACCTGGTCACCGAGGCCGACCTCGCTAGCCAGCGGCTGATCGCCGGCCGACTGGCCGAAGCCTTCCCCGGGCACACCCTGCTCGCGGAGGAGGAGGGGGTCACGCCCGACCCGGATCGCCCCTGGCGATGGATCGTCGACCCGCTCGACGGCACGGTCAACTTCGCCCACCGCTACCCGATCTGGACCGTCTCGATCGGCCTGGAGCATCGGGGGATGCTGGTCGCCGGGGCGATCTACGCCCCCTTGACCGGAACGATGTGGTCGGCCGGGCTCGGCGGCGGGGCGACCGTCGACGGCCAGCCCGCCCGGGTCAGCACCGCCGACAGGCTGCGGAACTGCCTCATCTCCGCCGCCTTCCCCACCCGATTCGGCCCGGACGCCCCCCGGCAGCTCGCGCTGATGGGCCGGTACTCCGACGGCACCCACTCGGTCCGGCGTTCGGGGTCGACCGCCTGGAACCTCGCCCAGCTCGCCTCGGGGGGCTGCGACGTGACCTTCGGCACCCACGTCAACCCCTGGGACGTGGCCGCCGGGGTGCTGATCGTGCGGGAGGCGGGGGGCCGCGTCACCGGCCTCGACGGCGGCGAGTACGACCTCTACCGCCCCGAGATCCTCGCCTCCAACGGCCCGGTCCACGACGAGGCCGCGCAGGCCGCCCGGGAGGCGATCGCCGCCTCGGCCTCCTGACCCGGCCCATCGCCCCCGGCCTCACCTGGGACCCGGATCATGGCCTGCACGCCCTCCGCGAGGAGCCGGCACGCCGGTCTCCCTCGGCGGGGGCGATGGCCGACGACCTCCGACGCCGGCCCGACGGCCTCAACCCGGGCCGCCCGAGGGCGATCGAGGAGTCAAGGGCCGGGCGGTCCCGCGAGGTCTCCCAGCGATCCTGCCGTAACCGGCGGTCATCCCTGGCCTTGCGGGCGGGGTGTCGGGCCCCCCTCGGCGGCGGGGGCGGCGCACCCGTGACGGTCCGACCCGCGGGGTGGTAGAATTCCGGGGATGTCGCACCCCTGCGCCTCCCGACGGCCGCCGATCCCCGACGGCCCTCCTCGACCCTCCTCGCTCCTATCGCCGCGAGGTCGGCCGAACGTCCCGAACGCACCGGGAGCACTCCGCTTGGCCCGACCCCCTCGCACATCCTGGCTTTGCGCCGTCTTCGCGTCGCTGCTGGTTGCCGCCCCGAGCCCGGCCCAGGACGGCGACCCGGCCGGGGATCGGGGGACGGCCGGGCCGGGGTCCCCGGTGATCGTCGTCCGTCCCGGGGTCGCGCTGGACGACGTGGTCCGGGCGGCCATCTCGGGGGTCACGTCGGTGGAGGTGGTGGGGGAGGTCCCCCGGGACGGGGGTCTGGCGCGGGTGTCGATGACGCTGGGCCTCTACGCCCGGGGCACGGGGCCGCACCGGGTGCCGATCGGCCTGGACGGGCTCTACCCGCGCGAGGCGGTGACCGACGGCGAGCCGCTGGGCTGGGAGGCCGAGCCGCCCGACGGCTGGTTCCTCGTCCTGCCCGGCGGCGACTCGGACGACGACGAGCAGCGGCGGACCGTCCGGGTCGACGTGGTCGCCCCCGTCCGGTCGATCGACGAGCGCCGGGGCCTGACGATCGCCATCCCCCGGGCGGCCGAGACGAGCCTCCGGCTGGACCTCCCCGGCCCGGTGGACGAGGCGACCTTCGGCGACGGCGCCCCGCTGCCGATCGAGCCGATCGACGGGGGCAAGCGATCCCGGATCGAGGCGTTGCTCGATTCCCGGGACGAACTGGACGTCCGCTGGCTGCCCCACCGGGACGAGTCCGCCCCCCAGGCCCCGCTGCTGACCGGCGGGGGCCACATCGCGATCGACGTGGGGGACGGCGTCCTGACGGCCCGCTCCACCTGGGAGATCCAGGTCCGCCGGGGGGAGGCCTCCTCGGTCGACCTGCTGGCCGACCCGGGCGACGAGCTGCTCGACGTCGAGGTCGAAGGCCGATCGATCGCCCCCGAACTCCTGGCCGACGGCCGGGGGAGGCGGCTGCCCTTCCCCCGGACCCTCCGCAAGGGGGACTCGGTCCGGGTCTCCGTCACCACGTTGAGGCCGATCCCCCCCCCCGAGGAGGGGGCCGACGGGTCGGCCGTCCCTTTCGGCGGGCACCGCTTCGGCGGCCTGATCGAGCAGGGCGGCACGCTGTCGATCGGCCGGGCCGACGGCCTCCGGGTCATCGCCGAGCCGTCGGTCGACCTGCGACGGATCGACCCCCGGGACCTCCGGGAGGAGATCGCCCGCTCCCGGCCGACGATCATCTCGGCCTTCCGGTTCGCCGACCAGCCGTTCGGCCTCCGCCTGCGGGTCGGGCCGGTGCCGGCGATCGTCCGCGCCTCGCAGCGGTCGCTGGTGGTCCTCGACCCCGGGGGGCGGGGGGCCCGGGTCGAGTCCTGGCTGGACTATCGGGCGGTCCGGGGCCAGGTGTTCACGGCCCGGGTCCGGGTCCCCGAGGGGCTGGAGGTCGAACGCGTCGGCCCCCCCGAGGCGGTCGCCTCCTGGGACCTCGTCCGGTCGGCCGGGGAGCCGGGGGGGGCGAGCCCCTCGGGCCCGTCGACGATCGAGCTGACGCTGGCCTCGGCGCTCCGGGAAGGGCAGGCGACCCCGATCCGGGTCGAGTTGTCGGGCCGGGCCCGGCTGGACCCGGATCGGGCGGGGTCGGTCCCCGTGTTCCTGCCCCTGGACTCGGCCTTCGACGGCGGCCGGCTGGCGGTCGCGGCGTCCCCCGACCTGGAGGTCGCCCCGGCCGACCCGGACGGCCCGGCGGGCAGCCCGACCGAGTCCTCCCCGGCCGCCGAGCCGGGCCCCTGGCTCCGGGTGGTGCTCGACCCGGCGCGGGTCGCGCTCTGGATGCGGCACGAGTCGCCGATCGACGCCGTCCCCCTGGACGTCTCCCCCCGGGCCCCGGGCTCCTCGTCGATGGTCGACCAGCTCGTCCGGGTGGGCCGGGACGGGGTGGACGTGCAGCAGGACCTGACCCTCTACGCCCAGGACGGGGTACTCGGCCGGGTGGACCTGGCCGTCCCCCCCGAGCTGGAGCGCGGCTGGGAGCTGACCGACCGCGGGCTGGTCGAGCAGGTCGAGCCGATCGCCGCCGGGCACGACGGCGAGCCGATCCGCCGGCTGACCCTCTCCCAGGCGGCGGCGGGGGCGCCGCTGAAGCTCCGGATCAGCTACCGAGTCCCCGGCGTCGACCGCCTGGTCCCCGGGGAGGCCCGACCGCTGGAGATCCCGAGGATCGAGGTGGTGGATCCCCCGCCGGCGATGCCCCCCCGGGTCGAGGTGGCCGCCGGGCCCGGCATCGAGCTGAGGACCGAGGGGGGGGGCTGGAGTCGTCCGGCCGAGAATCAGTGGGTGACCAACCCCGACGGCGGCGACCCGCTGCCGATCCGGGGGGTCTGGGTCCGGCCCCCGGGGGCCCCCGCCGACGCCCGGCCGAGCCTCTCGGCGACTGCCTCGACTCCCGCCTCGCTGCCCGAGGCGATCGCCACCCGGCTCTGGATCCGATCCGAGCAGGGGGCCGACGGCGGCGTCCGGACCTCGGCCTGGTTCCGGTTCGACGACCACGGCCCCACCCTGGGCTTCCGACTGCCGGCGGCCGCCGAGCTGGACCGCGTCTACCTCGACGGCCAGCCCGTCACCCCCGAGGACCTCGACGCGCTGGCCGCCCCCGGCTCCTACCAGCTCCACCTGCCGGCCGAGTCGGCCAGGGTGGTCCTCCTCGGCCTGAGCTACCGGCTCCCCCGGGAGCCCTCCCGGACGGCGTGGGCCCCCCCCACGCTGCTCGGCGGCGGCCGGGTCCTGGAGACCCTCTGGGAGGTCCGGGTCCCCTGGAGCCGGGCCCTGGTCGGGGTGCCGGGCCGCTACAGCGACGAGAACGTCTGGTACTGGGCGGGCTACGTCTTCAAGCGGCGGCCGGGCCTCTCCCCCGGGGAGCTGGCCGCCTGGGTCGCCGGCCCGGGGGCGACGGTCGACGCGCTCGGCCCGCCGCTCTCCGGCGGCCGGATCGGCGATCACGGCTACCTCTTTGGCCGCCCCGGCGACCCGGCCCCGCTGGCCCCGGGCATCTCCCCCCGGTCCGTGCTCGTGGGGGCCTGCTCCGGCCTGGTGCTCCTCGCGGGCCTCTCGGCGCTGGTGCGCCACCGCCACCGGGGCCGGGTACTGCCGGCCGCCGCCCTGGTCGGGCTGGCGGCCCTGATGGCGGTGAACCGGAGCACGGCGATCCTCGCGGTGCAGTCCTCGTCGGTCGGCTGGTTGCTCGTCGCCGTCGCCGTCCTGACCCGACGCGCCGTCGACCGCCGCCGCCCCTCGGCCCGGTTCGGCGACCCGAGCGGCCTGGGCACCGCCACCTCCTCGGGCGTCGACTCCCCCTCCGGGGGCGGGCCGATCGGCTCCGCGGGCTCCTCCCCCCTGGTCGGCTCCGACGACTCCACCGCCATCCGGGCCCGCCCGCCCGCGATCGACCCCCTCCCCCCCGGCATCGACCGGCCCGGTCCGATCGACGAGGCCTTCGACATCCCCGCACCCCGGGCGGGTCGGGAGGCCTCTTGAGCGACCGGGAGGCCTCGAGCCGGAGGCCGAGGCCGAGGCCGAGAGACCACGGACGACAGACGGCAGGGCGACCTGAGATGATGAGCCGAGTCCCCCGACGATCCCCCGTGATGCCGATCGCCGCCGCGCTGTCGGCGATCGTGCTCGCGTCCCCCCACCCCGCTCCCGGGGCGATCGCCGCCCGCGGCGAGGGCCAGGGCGAGGACGGGCCGGCGGTGGTCCGGCTCCGGGTCCCGGCATCGACCCTCGCGGAGTGGTTCCCCGGCCTCGCCGGCCTGACTCGGGTCGAGCCGGATCGGTTCGATCGGCTCGTCGAGGGGGCCGGTCAGGCGGGCCATGTCCGGGAGGGGGCCGGGCTGCTCCGTCCGATGCGCGTCGAGCACCGGGCCAGGCTCGACGGGGGCCGCCTCGTCGGCGAGACGACGCTCCGGTTCCCCGCCGTCGGCCTGCGGGCCCGGTGGGCGGCCCTGGAGCCGTGGTCTCCCGCCCTGGAATCGGTCCGGCCGGAGTCGATCGCCTTGGTGCACCGCGATGAGGATGGCCGGGCGTTCCTCCGGATCGCTCCCGACGCCGAGGAGGCACCCGCCGACACGACCCGGACGGCCTCGATCTCCTGGACGCTCCGCCCCCGGGTCGAGGCCGAGGGGCGGATCTTCGACCTGGAGCTGATCGAGGGCCCGTCGACGGCCCTGGTCCTCGACCTCCCCGAGGGGATCACCCCCTCCGGCCCTCCCGGCTACCGGGAGGGGCCCGAGCCGACCGGGGAGCCCGGCCTGTCCCGATGGCGGTTCGACGGCCCCGGCGGGGCCCTGGTCCTCCGGCTCCGGTCCGCCCCCGACCCCGGCCGGCCGGCCGGCCCCTGGGTCGGCGGCCCGACGGTGGTCGAGTTGCCTGACGAGGCCGACCCCTCCCGGCCGGCCGGGGCCGCGCGGTGGTCGACTTCCTGGGAGGTCGACCCCGGGCCCGAGGGCCACCGGCCCCTGGAGATCGCCCTGGGGCCCGGCGTCTGCTGGGAGGACGTCTCCGGGCCCGAGGGGGACGTGGCCGGCGTCGAGGCCCTCCCCGCCCCCGCCGGGCCCGACCCCGGGGGGACCCGGCTCCTGGTCCGGTGGCGGGAGGGCCTGATCGGCCCCACCCGGCTGACCCTCTCCGGCCTGGCCCCGATCGACGACCCCGAGGCCTGGCTCGTGCCGATGGCCGAGCCCGTCGGCGCGCAGTGGACCGGTGGGCCGGTGATCGTCCGCCTGGGCCCGTCCTGGTCGCTGCTCGAATGCCGGGAGCGCGACGGCCGTCGGCTCGACACGACGGAGGTGGCCGACCTCGTCCCCGAGGCCGGCGGGACGGGCACCATCCTGGCCTTCTTCGCCGACCGACCCTCCCCCGTGGCCGAGCTGGGCCTGGCCCCGGCCTCCCCCTCCCCCTCGGCCGCCGTCCGCGGGACCGTCTTCTTGCGGGATGGCGCCGACGCCATCGAGGCCGAGGTCGACCTCGACCCGGCCCCCTCGGCCGCCTCGATCGTCGAGCTGGAACTCTCGCCCGGCTGGCTGCCCGAGTCGATCCGGCTGGCCGACGGGCTCTCCGCCCCCCGATGGGAGCAGGAGGTCCTGCCCGACGGCGGCCGACGGCTGCTCGTCTCCCTGCCCGGTGCCGAGCGTCCCTCGGCCCCCCGCCGCACCTCGCTGACCGTCTCGGCGGCCGTGGCCCGGGAGCAGCCCGAGGCGCTCGCCCTGCCCCGGCTCCGGCCGATCGGGATGGCGGTGGCCGACGAGCGCTGGACGGTCCTCGCCGGGTCGGGCGTCGCGCTCCGGCCGGTCGAGGCCGAGGGCCTCGCCTGGCTCCCCCCCGGCCCCACCCCCGACGGCGTCCCGACGACGGCCGAGGCCCCGCGGGCCCTGCTCTCCTGGCGCTGGATCGCCCCGGAGGGCCGGGGCCTCGCCCTCCGGGAGCACCGTGCCCCCCGGCCGTCGGCCGTGGTCTCCCAGTCGGCGACGATCACCGGGGGCCGCCTGGCGATCAAGTGGCGGATCCAGCTCGACGACCGGGGCCAGGGGATCCGCTCGCTGCCCTATCGGGTCGTCCCCGCCCCCGAGGCCCCCGAGGCCACGCGCTGGACGATCTCCGGGGCCGACGGCCGGGGGGCACGGCCGGTCCAGGCCTCCGAGCCCGGCGGCACCCCGGAGGTGCTGTTGCCGCGCGAACCGAGCGGCCCGGTCATCCTGGTCGGCCAGCTCGAACTGCCCTGGGACGGCGAGGGGGCCCTGCCCGTGCTGCACCTGCCCCGGAGGTTCGAGACGAGGGGGACGGTCACGCTCCGGGTCGACCCGGCGATGCGTTCCGAGGTCCGGGGCGACTTCTCCTTCCGGGACGCCGGCGGCAGCCCCCGGGATCCCTCCCGCCCCGCCGAACGGGCCGAGGGGTCCGGGCCGACCCGGCTGGCCGCCTCGCTGATGCACGACGGCCCCCCCGGGACGCTGCTGGTCCGGACCGCGGCCCTGCCCGCCCCCCCCGGCGCCGGCGTCATCCTCCGGGCCGACCTGGAAACCCTGGCCCCGGCCGGGGACGCCCCCGTCCGGCACCGCCTCGCCCTCGACGTGGCCGGCGACGGCCCCGCCGAGCTGGGCGTCCGGCTTCCGCCCGGGGCCTCGGCCCTCGCCGTTTCCTGCAACGGGAGGCCGATCCGGCCGTCCCTGGGCGGCGAAGCCCTCCGCGTCCCCCTGCCCCGGCGATCGGCCGGGGAGCCCCCGACCGGCCCCCCGGACGCCTCCTGCCGGGTCGTGATCGACTACGAAGGGGCCCGGGGCGGCCCGGAGGTCGAGGCCGAACGGCCCGAGTTCTCGATCCCTTGCCTCTCCTTCTCCTGGCGACTGGCGATGCCGGGCAACCGGCTCGTCGAGTCGGTCGGCCCCTCGCTCCGGTCGATGGATCCGGGCCCGGACCGGCGCGGCATCCTCCCGGGCCTGGAGGACGGGCGGCTTTCCGAGGCCGGCGAGGTCGAGCGGGCGATGCTCGACCGCCTCGACGAGCAGGCGAGCACGAGGCCCCCCGACGGCCGGCCGATCGGCCGGGTGCTCGCCTCCTGGGACGTCGGCCGCTGGCCCCTGGTCGTCGACCGGGCCGCCCTGGAGTCCCGGGGGATCGGCCCCGAGACCCCGCTGCCCGCCCTCCCCGGGGCCGGGGCCGCGGCCCCGGCCGATCGCCGTCCCACCGGCACGGCCCGCCGGGGGCTCTCGCCGCTGGGCCTGCTCATCGTGCCGATCGACACCGTGCTGCTGGTCACCACCCTGGACGATGCCCCCCGGTTCCCCCCCACCCCGCTGGCCGGGGGGGCCTCGCAGTCCTCCTGGATCCGGGCCGTCCGGGAGGCGGTCACCTGGGGGGCCGACCGCTCCGACCGCTTCCAGTCGGTCGAGCACTGGCGGTCGGCGTCGAGGCCCTCCTCCCCCGGCCAGGACCTGGCCGTCTTCCCGGGCCCCGACGCCCGTTCCGTCCTCCGGTTCGTCTCCCCCGGCTGGCCGGGGCCGGGGGAGGGGGTCCGGTCGCTCGACCGCTGGCCGTTCCTCGTGCTCGGCGCCGGGGCGGGCCTGCTGCTGCTCGCCGGGGCGGTCCTCCGGACCCCCGGCCGGGCCTGGCTGGCGATCCGGGTCTCGGTGCTCCTGCTCGCGGCGATCGGCTCGGCCTTCGCCTGGTCCCGGGGCGGGCCGAGGACGGCCGCCGTCGCCGTCGGCGTCTTCTATGGCGCCGTGATCGGCGCGGTGATCGCCCCGGTGCGCCTCCCGAGGCGGGCCTCCCCGCCCGCCCCCCCGGGCTCGACCGTCACCCGGTCCCATGGCACCGGTTCCCGGGCCGCCGCCAGGGCGATCGCCCTACTGGCGACCCTCTCCGCGCTCGGAAACGCCCAGACGCCCCCCCCCTCCGGGCCCGGCGACCCGATCGTCGCCTTCCTCGTCGACCCCCCCGAGGGCGGGGACGAGCCGGATGATGCCGACGCCGGGCCGGCCCTCTGGCTCCGGGACGCCGACCTCGACCGCCTGGAGGCCGCCTCGATCGTCCCCGAGGCCGGGCCCCCCGAGTGGCCCCGGGTCGGCGCCGTCTCGGCCGACCACGAGCTGACTCCCGAGCCCGACGGCTCCTGGCGGCTCGAATCCCGGCTGACCCTGCGGTTCGAGGCCGACGGCCCCGCCGTCTGGTCCCTGCCGATCGACCGCCCGACGGGCCTGGAGGCCTCGCTCGACGGCCGTCCCCGACCCGTGCTCATTGGCCCGGGTCCCGGCCGGGCCTCGGTGGCCATCGGCGGGGCGGCCGGGCTGCACACCCTCACCCTCCGGCAGCGGGTCCGCCCCGAGGCCGACTCCGGGGGCCTCCGCCTCGCCGTGCCGGTCAACCCGGTGGCGACGGCCGGCCTCTCCGTGGCCGACCCCCCCGGCCCCGGCGCCCCCGCCCTGCCGAACGCACGGGGCCCGTCGACCACGGCCCCCGACGGCCGGATCCGGTCGGCGATCGGGCCGGTCGACCGGGTGGAGGTCTCCTGGGACGCCCCCGGCGTCGGCGGCCCGGCCTCCCCGAGTCCTCGGGTCGAGGGGCTGCTGCTCTGGCGGGCGATGCCTTCGGCCGACCGGCTCGACGCCCGGCTCACCGTCTCCGGGGGGGGCCCGATCCGGGAGCTCTGGTTCGCCATCGAGCCCGGCGTGGCGGTCCGCTCCATCCGGGCCTCCGGTTCCATGGTCGAGGGCTCCCGGATCCTCGCCGAAGACGGCGACCGCTGGGTCGCCCGGATCGACCCCCCCCTGCCCGACGGCGGCGTCATCCAGGTCGAGCTCTGGCGTCCCCGGCCCGGGGCCGTCCCCGGGGGTCCCGACGGGCCGTCACCCGGGGTCCGACCCCCCCGGCTGGAGCCGATCGGCGTGGATCGCTTCGAGGGGAAGATCGCCCTGATGAGGCCCGAGAGCTGGTCCGGTCGGCTCTCCCCCCTCCCGGGGGGCCCGCCCCTGAGCGAGCAGGAATTCGAGCAGGAATGGGGCCCCCTGCCCCGGGGGGCTGCGCTCGACCCCGCCGGGGCCGCCCGGTTCCTGGGGGCCCCGGCGGTCGCCGTGCCGATCGGCCCTACCCCCTCCCGGCTCCGGGTCACCCCGACGCTCCAGCTCGACCTCGACGCCGGCCGCTGGGAGTGGCGGCTCGCCGCCGAGGTGCTCGACGTCGACGGCCGGCCGATCCGGGAGATGGAACTGGGCATCCCCCGGGAACTGGAGCTGCTCGACGTGGCCGCCCCCGGCCTGACCGCCTGGGATCGCCCCGCGCGCGACCGGCTCCGCCTGCGGTTCGACGGCCCGGCCTCCCCGGCCCGCAGCCTCGCCGTCGGCGGCTGGATCCCCCAGCCCTGCGGCCCCATGGACCCCGGCCCCCTGGTCGTCGAGCGTCCGCTCCCCTGGCCCCAATGGCCGGGCGCCTCGGAGCGGCCCGGCAAGCTGCTGCTTTCCTCGCCGACCACCGCCCTGATCGGCTACCTCGAGCCCGACGGCGAGCCCGTCCCGGTCGACCGCCTCGCCCCGTCGAACAACCGACGCCCCTACCGCGAGATCGAGGTCCGGGAGCCGGGGATGCTCAGGGTCGAGTCCTTCCCGAGCGTCACCGTGGAACTCTGGAGCCAGCTCTCCGTCAACGACCGCTCCGCCCGCTGGGACGCCCTGCTCCGCTTCGAGGTCGTCGGCGGCCCGGCCGACCGGATCGAGCTGGACCTGCCCGACGCCTGGGTCGAGGGGGCCGAGTACGAGCTGGACGGCTTCGGCGCCATCGGCGTCCGGGACCTGGGGGACCACGTCGAGGTCGTCCCCGAGCGGCCCATCTGGGGCGTGGCCGACCTGCGGATCCGGTCGCTCCGCTCGCTGGCGTCCGACCAGGCATTGAACTTCCCCGACCTCGTCCCCTGGAGCCGCCAGGGGACCTTCTCCAGGCACACGATCGCCCTGGTCGCGCCGACCGACCGCGCCCCGATCGTCGACTTCTCCGGCCTGGAGCCGGCCGACCCCTCGACCCGGGACCGGTTCAACGCCCTCTTCACCGCCGAGCCGCCGGCCGACTCGACCCGGACCGTCTACAGCGTCCTGCTCAAGGGCTGGTCGCTGGCCGTGCGGCCACCCTCCGCCTCGACCGGCCCGGACGGCGACGACGGCGGGGCCCGGGTGGCCGAGGCCGACCTCTCCGCGGTGGTCGACGCCGGGGGCACCGTCCGGGGCCATGCCGCCTTCGAGTTGGTCCCCTCGGCGTCCCCGTTCCTGGTCCTGCTCGTCCCCGGCGGGGCCGTCTCGCCGGCCGCCGTGGTCGACGGCCGCCCCGTCCTGCCCCGGATCGGCCCCGAGGGGCGCTGGGTCGTCCCCCTGGGAGACGGCCCGACCCGACGCGTCGAGCTGGTCTGGATCGACCCCGCCCCCGAAAACGCCCGACGCGATGGCCGCCGGTTCTCCCTCCCCCAGGCGGCCCGGGACGGCTCGGCGGCGCTGATCTCCCTGCGATGCGACGAGGAGCACGTCCTCACCGCCTCGGCCGGGTCGGTGCTGCCGACCCCGGCCGCCTCGCCGCTGGTCGACCGCATGAGGCGCACCGCCGACCGCATCCGCAGCCTGCTCGGAGGCGACGACGCCCCGCCCGATGGCCCCGACCGGGACGCCGTGGCCGCCGAGGTCGCCCGCTTCCTCTCCCTCCAGCGCCAGGCCGAGCGCTCGGCCTACTGGGCCGCCCTGATGCGCCCCGACGCCGCCGAGGTGGTCCGCCAGCGCGGTCCGCTCCGGCGGATCGTCACGGCCCGCCAGGACCTCGAGGCCGAACTGGCCGCCGCCGGCCTGCCCGACCTCATCTCGACCACCCCTCCCGGCGCCGACCCCGGCCCCCCGGCCGACCGGCTCGCCCCCCTGATGCCCGGCGTCCCCCACCACTTCCGGGCCGAGACCGAGGCGGCCCGCCCCATCACCTTCGAATGGACCCGGGACGACGACAACTGAGGCCGGATGCCCCGGGAGGGATCGCAGCCGGTGCCCGGACCCGGGCGGGGGGCGGCTCCGTCCGCTCGACCGAGGGGAGGGGCGCCGTGGTCGGGCCCGCCCTCCGACCCGAGCGGTCCGAGATCAGAGGGTCTTGAGGTATTCCACCAGGTCCGCCGTCTCCTGCTCCGTCAGCTCCCCGAGCCCGGAGACGAAGTCCGGGGCGTGGTCGCCGGTCAGGGCCTCTCGGAGGGAGTCGGCCCGGCCGTCGTGGAGGTAGGGGTCGGAGTCGTACAGCCCGCGGAGCGTCGGGGGGTTGTACCCCTCGTACACGTCCCTCCGCCCCTCGAGGCCGACGACGTGGATCTCGCCGTCGGTGAACTCGGGGCCGGAGTGGCAGGTGTTGCAGGCGGCCTTCGGGGAATTGAAGACGGCCCGGCCGCGTTCGGCGGCCTCGGAGATCGCGCCGTCCGGGCCGACGTAGGGGTTCCTCGGGCGTTCGAGCGTGCCGAGGTAGGCGATGATCGCCTCGACCTCCTCGGCCGTCGGCGGGTCGCCCTGCATGCTCTTGGTGAACGACTCGATCATCGCGTCCTCGATGCTCGACTGCCAGCCGTGCCAGGTCCACGGGCCGGTCCTCGTCACCCCCCGGAGGCTGGGCACGTCCTTTTTGCTGACGTCGGTCGGGATGTTCGAGAACTCGTGCCAGCCGTCGTTCATCGTGTCGAACCGCTCGCCGTTGAGGTGCCCCTCGCTGTGGCAGGTGTTGCAGCTGTACCACTGGTTGTGCGACCGGCCCGCGTCGTGGAAGAGCATCTCCCCCCGTCGGGCGAGCGACGGCTCCTCCGGCCCCCCCAGGTCGATCGACCGGACCAGCTCGGCCGTCTCGGCGTCGATCACCTGGACCGAGTCGTCGAGGTAGTTGGTCGCGTAGAGGGTGGTCCCGTCCGGGGCGAAGGCCAGCTCGGTCGGCCGTCCCCCGGTGACGACCCTCCGGAATCGGCCGTCGTCGGCCCGGAGCGAGAAGTGGATCAGGTCCCGGGAGCCCCCGGTCCGCCAGGGGAGCCGCTTCAGGTCGGTCCGGAAGAGGATCACCTCGTGCGTGCCGCCGGCCGAGACGGCGATGAATCTCCCGTCCCCGCTGACCGCCACCCCGTGCACGTCGCCGACGGCCTCCCCCTGGGGGTCGAGCGACTGCGTGGCGTAGTCCTCCTCCGAGCCCTCCAGGGGGATGCGGGTCAGCCGCTGGCCGAGCACCCAGCCGAGGTCGATGTTGCGATCCGTGGTCGCCATCCCCCGGTTCTCCATGTTCGCCACGTAGGCGAACTCCCCCTCCGGGTCGATCGCCACCTGGCGGAGGTTCGACCCCCGGACCGCCACCGTCCGCTCCACGGTCAGGTCCCCGGTGCGGACCACGGTCACGCTGCCCGACCGGTTGTTCCCCACCATCAGGCGATCGCCCGAGGGGCTCAGGGCCAGCCCCCGGGGCTCCCGCCCCACGGCGACTCGCCCCGTCACCTCGGCCCGGTCCAGATCCACCCGGACCACCTCGTTGGAGACGCCGACGGCGACGTAGGCCGTCGAGCCGTCGGGGGTCATCGCCACGCCCCTCGGCTCGGGGCCGACCTCGACCCGGTCGGCCACCTCCAGCCCATCCTGTCCGATCTTTAGGACCGCCAGGTCATACCCGTACCAGTGGACCACGGCCCCCCTGGCCCCGTCCCCGGAGATCGCCACGCCGACCGGTCGCTCGCCGGTCGGGATCTCGTCGACCACGAGCCCGGCCCCGGGGTCGACCAGGGAGACGGTGCCGCTGGTCTCGTTGGCCGTCAGCAGCCTCGACCCGTCTCCCGAGAGCGCCAGGGCGACGGGGGAGCGGTGCGGCCCGGACTCGTCGGGGGGACTCGCCCCGGACTCGTCTCCGATCGTCGGGCGGAGGGCCAGGGCGATCGGCAGGGCGAGGCCGAGGATCAGGGCCATCCGGGCGGCGGGGTGGTGCGTCACGGTCACGGGTCGAGCTCCTCCGGGGTCCGGTCCGTAACGGGCGGGCTGGGCGAGGCAAGGCGAGACGAGGCGAATGAGAGGCGAGCGGTCGGCGGCGCGGCCGGCCGGACGGGTCCGATCACGCCGCGACCGTCGGGAGGGGTGATCGCATCGGATGCGTCCCCTCAGCATACGCGCCGTCCCCTCGGGCCGACAAGCGCGACCCGGGGTCGCCCCGGGCCGAATCCCGGCGAGGGATGACCCGACCCGGTCTCCCCGGGGGGCCGTGTCCCGGGCGCCTCGGGGTCACTCCGACGGCTCGATCGGCTCCTTGATCGACCGGAGGAAGAACTCCGCCTTCTTCTTCGCCTTGAGCTGGGCGGCGTGCGCCTCGGCGGCGGCCTTCTCGGCATAGGGGAAGGTGGCGACGGGCCGACCGCCGATGTCGCAGACCGCCCAGACCACCTTCATCCTCGGCTGGGAGAGCGGGGTGCGGCGGCCTTCCGGCTCGGGCTTCGGCGGCTGGGGTCGGCCGGTGCCGGTCCTCGGGGCCGCCTCCTTCGCCCGGGCCTCGGCGGCCTCGACCTCGGCGCGGAGGTCGCGGAGGGTCCGGGGTCGCTGGGTGCGTCGGGCCATGTCGGTGTTCCTCTCGGTCGGCGGGATCGGCGGGGCCGCGTCGGTCGATCGACCCGGGCGTGGATCGGAATTGTTGCGCCCGGGGGCGGTGCGGTCAATCGGAACCGCGAGCGGGTGCGGCCCGACGGCGGCATCGACGGGATCCCCGGCCTGTTGGTCGGGGGCGCGCGTCCCACGCTCGACCTCCGATCCTCGCCCCTCGCCCGGCCGGGACCCGGGTGGGGGGACGATCCCGAAGGGCCTGCGCCGAACACGCCGGCCCGCCTCCCCGGGCCGAGGGGTGCCGGCCGTGCCGCAGCCGGACGGCCCGGTTCAGGCCGGGTCGAGCCGGTAGAGCACCGCCTCGTCGACCTGTCGGAACCCGAGCCCCCGGTACAACTCCCGGGCCGGCTCGTTCTCGGACCGGGTCTGCACGCAGAGGGCGTGGATCCCCCGGGAGACGTGGTGTCGGATCACCTCCCGGATCAGGTGGCGCCCCAATCCCTGCCGGCGGTGCTCCAGGGACACGTCCACGTCGACCAGGCCGACCCTCAGGCGGCCGTCGAGCCGCTCGAACCCGGACATGTCCCAGGTCGTGGCCCGGGCGATGGGGCGGCCGTGGGCGTCCTCCAGGCGGAAGGCGGTGGCGAAGGTGGCCCCCAGGGCCATGGCGTCCCACCAGCGGTCGAACGAGCAGTCCGGCTCGATGACCACCCGGAACCGCCGGCGGAGCAGCAGCGACCTCGGGTCGAACGGCGGGTCGGAGACGCCGACGAGCCCCAGCTCCATCAGCACCGAGCGGGAGACCTCCCGGAACCCCTCCTCGAGGACCGCCCGGTGGAACGCCTCGTGGCCTCGCAGGATGCCCGAGAACTCGCTGCCGCCGTAGATCCCCCAGTAGAACGGGTTCAACGGATACTGGCCCCCCGCGTACAACACCTCCGCCCCCCGCCCCCGGAGCGACCGGGCCGCGTGCCCGACCAGCGCCGGGCCGATCCGATCGGCGTCGGCGTCCGGGTCGACCACCATCATCGCCACGGTGCCGAGCGTCGGGTCGGGCCGGTGCGACGGGCCCGCCGGTTCGGCCGGCCCGACGCCCGAGTGGGCGAAGCCGACGGGTCGGCCCTCCTCGACGGCGAGGACCAGCCCCCGGAGGTCGAAGTACTGGTGGGAGAAGGCCGCGTCCCCCAGCTCGCGGGGCTTCAGGGGCCTGGCGACGCCGGAGTCGGGCGTCCCCCGGTTCCAGAGGTCGGCCAGGGCCGGGACGTCGTCGTTTCGGGCGGTGCGGAAGGTCGTCACGGTTCGGTCCCGGTCGGCTCGGGGGGGGAAGCGGGTCGGGGCGAGTCAGGGGACCTCGACCATCACGTCGTCGCCGACGACCCGGACGGCGAAACCCGGTTGCCGGATCCTCGTGAAGGTCGGGCTCCGGCCGTCCCTCACGTCGAACTGCCAGCCGTGCCAGGGGCAGGTGACGACCGTCCCGACGCAGCCCCCCTCGGCCAGCGGCCCGCCCTGGTGCGGGCAGATGCCGTCGAGGGCGAAGACCCGGCCGTCGTCGAGGCGGAACAACGCATAAATGCTCCCCCCATGCTCGACCTCCAGCGCCCCTCCCGTCGGCAGATCCGACAGGCGGGCCAGCGTCACGAACCCCGGCATGCGTCCTCCCCCCCTCGATCCCCCCGGCCCGCCCCTTCGCGGCCTCCCGCTAGTATAGCGACGACGGGGCGGGCTCCTGTCAATCATCGGGCCCCCGGCCTGGGATCTGAGACGGAGGCCCGGGGTCGAGGGGGGACGGGGGTGATCGAGGGGGCCGTCCTCGATCCGCACCCGGCGAACCGTCGCCCTCGGGGGCGATCCCCTCCCCGCCTCCCCCCGGTCGCCTACACTGACCCCGGACCTTCCCGTCCGAGACACCCCTCGCCTCTGGTCGGCGGCCAGCCCGGAGGGCACATGGACGACCTCATCGTGATTGGCGGCGGCTGGGGGGGATTGGCGACCGCCTCGCTGGCCCGGGCGCGGGGCCTGGGGGTGAGCCTGCTGGAGTCGCACACCAGGCTCGGCGGCTGTGCCGGCTGGTTCGACCGGGGCCCGTACACCTTCGACGCGGGCGCGACCGCCCTGATGGGCCTCGGGCCCGACGAGCCCGTCGGCGGCCTCTTCAAGGCCATCGGCCTGGAGTCCCGGTCGGTCCAAACCCCCTCCTACCGCGTCTGCCTCCCCGACCGCACCCTGGACGTGGTCCCCGACGCGTCCCGGTTCGGGAGGAACGTCCGGGACGCCTTCCCCGGCCTCGATCGGGCCCGGGCCCGATTCTGGGGGCTCCAGGCGGCCGTCGGCTCGGCCCTCTTCCGCACTGCGAGTCTCGTGCCGAGGCTCCCGGCCCGGTCCCCCGCCGACCTGCTCCACGACCTCCGGGTCCTCGGGCCCGGCGGCCTGGCGGCGGCGAGCACCTGGCCGCTGACGGTGCTCGACGTGCTCCGGATCCTCGGCCTGGCCGGCGACAGGCCCTTCCGATCCCTCGTGGCGATGCTCCTCCAGGACACCGCCCAGACCGGGCCCGACGCCGTACCCTTCCCCAACGCCGCCGCCTGCCTTCAGGCCTACCGGATGGGCCTGAGCCGCCCCCTCGGCGGCATGAAAGCCCTGGCCGAGGGGATGGGCGCGCGGTTCGAGGCGATGGGGGGCACCCTGCACCGCGCCACCATCGCCGATCGCGTCGAGCCCGACGGCTCCGGCGGCTTCGTCGTCACCACCCGTCGTCGACGCCGGCTCTCGGCCCGGCAGGTCGCCTTCAACCTGCCCCTGGACCTGGCCGCCCGCCTGCTCGGGCGCGACCTCGACGGGGCCCTCGCCCGCCGGGAGCGCCGGAGCCGGGCCTCCTGGAGCGCCGTCACCGCCTATCTCGCCATCCGGGCCGACGCCGTCCCCGAGGCCGGGCCCCTGTTCTACCAGGTCCTCTGCGACTACGACGCGCCGATCCACGACGGCAACAACGTCCTGGTGTCTCTCTCCCCCCCCGGGGACCCCGGCTACGGCCCCCCCGACGCCCGGGTCGCCACCCTCTCCACCCACACCCGGCCCTCCGAGTGGGAAGGACTCTCCCCCGCCGAACACCTGGAGAAGAAATCCGAATATCAACGTCGGCTCCTCGACGCGCTGGGCCGAGCGTTGCCCGACGCCCCCGGGGCCCTGCTGCACGCCGAGGTCGGCTCCCCCCGCAGCTTCTCCCGGTACACCCGGAGGGCCGGGGGGGCCGTCGGCGGGCCCCCCGTCTCCCGGCGCAACAGCAACTTCCTGGCCGTCGACTCCGACGTGCTCGGGCCGAACCTCTGGGTCGTGGGGGACTCCGTCTTCCCCGGTCAGGGGACGATGGCCGTCGTCCTCTCCGCCATCCGGGTCGTCGAGCGGATCACCGGCCAGCCCTGGGAGGCGATGCGATCCGGCCCCCTCGTCGCCGACGCGACGGATCCCGAACCCGAGCCCTACCCCGCCCGGTCCCGCTGACCGCCCCCCAGGCCCCGGCCCCATCGCGGGCCCACCCGGGGCGAGCGGCTCGGGTCCGGGCGTCGCTTCTGGGCAACCCGCCTCCGCCCGTTTCTTCGGCGTGGATCGGCGGTCGCTTCGGCCTTTCCCCGCGTCCCTCGGGCCTGGCTCGGCCCGACTCCCGGAGAAATGGCGTCGGGGTCGCCATGAAAAACAGTGTTGTCGTGTGACGTGTGAAATTAAGTTGATTCGGTACGTCGTTTCGCGATACCATGCAGGTCGTCGTCCGTCATTCCCCGGGGCGAATGGCCCCGGGGGGCGGGGCGAGGTCGCTGGATCGGCGGGCGCAGATGCGAGTGCTCTTCTTCCTGAATCGCTACCCGGCGCCGTCTCACGGCTGCATGCGGAGGGATGCCGAGTCCCTGAGGGCGGCCGGGATCGACGTGGTCCCCTGCACGATCCGCCGCCACCCGGGGCCGCTGGGGGATGAGGCCGACCGGTCGGAACGGGGGCGGACGCACGCGCTGCTCGACGTCGGGGCCTCGGGCCTGGCCTCGGCGACGGCGGGGGCCTGGTGTGCCCGGCCGGGACGGGCGTCGGGGGCCGCCGGGCTGGCCCTCCGCGTCGGCTCACGGTCGAGCCGGGGCCCGGCCCGGCACCTGGCTTACTTCGCCGAGGCCTGCGCCCTGGCCCGCCTCGCCGAGCGGGAGGGGGTCGATCACATCCACGCCCACTTCGGCAATTCGACGACGATCGCCATGCTCTGCGGGGCGATCACCGGGCTCCCCTTCAGCTTCACCGTGCACGGCCCGGAGGAATTCGACCCGGCCGACCGCCCCGGCCTCGTCGAGAAGTGCCGGAGGGCCGCCTTCGTGAGGGCCATCTCGGAGGACGCGGCCGGCCGGCTCCGGGACCTCGCCCCGTCGGCGGCGGGTCGGATCCACGTCGTCCGCATCATGGTCGACCCGGCGACGCTCGTCGGGCCCGAGGTCGAGCCGCCGACGGCCCCCCGGCTCGCCTGGGTCGGTCGGATGGTCCCGAGGAAGGGGCTCGACACGCTGCTCGACGCCCTGGCGCTGCTGGCGGCGGATCCGGAGCCGCCCGAGTTCGAGCTGGAGCTGATCGGCGACGGGCCGGACCGCCGCCGCCTGGAGCGTCGGGCCGGCGCGCTGGGCCTGCCCGGCCGCATCCGGTTCGCCGGCTGGGGCGGCCCGCCGGACGTCCGTCGGGCGATCCGGGGGGCCCGGGCGCTGGTCCTGCCGAGCGAGGCCGAGGGGCTGCCCAACGTGCTGCTCGAGGCGATGGCCCTGGGCCGGCCGGTGGTCTCGACCGGCGTCGACGGCATCCCGGAGCTGGTCCTCGACGGCGTCAACGGCTGGCTGGTCCCCCCGGGCGACCCCCGGGCCCTGGCCTCGGCAATCCGGGAGGCCCTCCTCGTGCCCCCGGCCCGCCTCGGGGCGATGGGGGCGGCCGGCCGCCTCGCGGTCGTCGAACGCTTCGGGCCCGAGCAGGGCCGCCGGCTCGCCTCCCTGTTTCCGAGCCCGGCCGAGGTCGGCCGGGCGGTCCCGGGGGCATCGTCGCCGATGCCCGAACCCCAGGGTGCCTCCGCCCCATGATCGCCGAACCGACGCGAGTCCTGGTCGTCGACCTGAACAACTTCGCCCGATACCCGACCGTGGCCGTCGGCTACCTGGCGGCCCTGCTCCGCCAGGCCGGCATCGGCGTGGAGGTCTTCTCCCCGCTCCGGTTCGGCGTCCCCGGCGTGGCCCGGGAGCCCCGGGAGACCCGGGCCCGGGGCCTGCTCCGCCGGCTCAACTACGAGCTGGAGGCCCGGCCCGGGCCGGTCGCCACCCTCGCCCGGGCCGCCCGGGTCCGCGCCCCCGGCGAGTCCCGCCGCCGGGCCCGCCTGCTGGATCGCTTCGAACGGGCCCTCGACGCCGGCTACGACGCCGTGCTCGTGTCGACGTACCTGATGTATCACCCCCTCTGCGTCGCGATCGGGGCGCGATGCCGGGACCGGGGCGTCCCCCTGCTGCTGGGGGGCAGCTACTTCTCCCAGGAGGAGGTCGGGGCGGCCTGGCTCGACGTGCCGGGGCTGGTCGGGCTGGTCGGCGGCGAGGTCGAGCCGCACCTGGCCGACCTGGTCCGCGCCGCCGCCGGGGGCGAGGACCTGGCCCGGTTCCCCGGCGTCTCCACCCCGGGCGGCGGGCGGGGCCCGGCCTGCCCCCCGCTCCGGGATCTGGACCGCCTCCCCTTCCCCGATTATTCCGACTTCCCCTGGGACTCCTACCCCGATCGCATCGTCCCCATGATCACCGGCCGGGGCTGCGGCTGGGGGGCCTGCACCTTCTGCTCCGATGTCACCAGCACGGTCGGCCGCACCTTCCGTTCCCGATCCCCGGGGAACGTCATCGAGGAGCTGGCTCACCAGGCCCGCCGTCATGATGCCGAGTTGTTCACCTTCGTCGACCTGAAGCTCAACTCCGACCTCTCGGTCTGGGAGGCGCTGCTGGGCCGGTTCCAGGGGGCCGTCCCGGGGGGCCAGTGGATCGGGGCCGTCCACGTCGGCGCCCGGCAGCCCAACGGGCTCGGCCGCCGGGAGCTGGAGGCGGCCCGGGCCGCGGGCATGGTCCGGATCACCACCGGCCTGGAGTCGGGCAGCCAGCGGGTGCTCGACCTGATGCGCAAGGGGGCCGACCTGGGGGAGTCCGGTCGCTTCCTCCGGGACGCCTCGGCCGCCGGCCTGAGCGTCCGGGTCACGATGATCCACGGCTTCCCCGGCGAGCGGGCTGAGGACGTGGTCGCCTCCGCCCTGCTCCTGGAGCGGCACCGGCGGCACATCGAACGCGTGAGCCTCAATCGCTGCCAGCTCACGATCGGCCCCCCGCTGCTCTCGCGGCTGCGGGCCCTGCCCGACGGCCCCTCCGACGTGGTCGACCTGCGCGTCGACCCCCGGGCGGCCCAGGCCTCGCACCGCTACCTGCCCGCGGACGACCCGGAGTACCGCCGGGCGACCCGTCGGCTGCTCGACGCGGTCTCGGCGATCAACCGCCGGCCGATCTCCCCCTCGGCCCGGCGTTTCGAGGGCGTCATGTGAGGCCCGGCCGGGCGACCTGCGGGCGGGCCGACGACCCGAGGCCGATGCGAGGCGGGTGACGACGAGGGATCCGCGAGGAGACGGCCGCGAGCCCGCCCGCCCCCGGTCCCTCCCGAGGGGCCCCTCGCAGCGGATCCGCTCGACGACCATCATCCCCGGGGGTCGGGTCCGTTGGCACGACCCGATCGGCGTCCTAGACTGAGGCGGGGGCCATGTGACGATCCCGGTGACCCCGCAAGGCGGGTGACCCGGGAGGTCGGCGCAGTCCCGGGGGCTTGACGGCGTCCGGCGTCCGCGTCGCGACTCGCGCCGAGCGCCCCGAACTCGACCGGGACCGGTGCCACGATCCGGCCCGGAGACGCGTGACGAGGGGAACGACCATGAAGGCGAGCGGCCGATCGATCCAGTCCCAGGCGACGACCCCCGGGCGAGACCGTCGGCCGAGGAGGCGGCCCGCCCCGGCGCTCGGCGCCGAGGCGCTGGAGTCCCGGCAGTTGATGGCGACCTTCTCCGTCACCAGCCTCGACGGCGCCGGACCCGGCTCGCTGCACCGGGCGATCCTCGACGCCAACCTCGCCCCCGGGGCCGACACCGTCGCCTTCGAGGTTTCCGGCACCATTCGGGCGACCCGCCCCCTGCCCTCGATCACCGACCCGGTGACCCTCGACGGCACGACCGCCCCCGGCTACGGCGGCTCTCCCGTCGTCGCCGTCGACTTCCGAGGGGGCCGCGGCCTCCACCTCGCCCGGGGGGCCGACGGCTCGACCGTCCGGGGGCTCTCCCTCGTCCGGGCCGGGAACTCGGGGATCACCCTGGACGCCTCCCGGGTCACCGTGGCCGGCAACTACATCGGCCTGCTGCCCGACGGCTCGACCCCGCAAGGCAATCGGGGGGACGGCGTCCGGATCAACCGGGGATCGCGCGACAACCTGATCGGCCACGACGACCCCGTCACCGGCGTCTCCTTCGCCGACGCCTCGGGCGTCCCGATCCAGCCCGTCTCCGCCTGGCAGGGGATCCGGGAGTCGACCGACCAGCCCGGCGCGTACCTGATCGTCGGCACCTCCGGCTCCGAGGGCCTGCTCTACGTCGGCCCGGTCGACGGCCAGGGCGGCGAGAGTTACGCCGTCAACGTCCCCGGGGCCGCCACCTCCAGCGTCTACGGGCCCGACGACCTCGGCGACGGCAACGTCCGCCTCGTCGGCAGCTACCGGACCGGCGAGGACACCGTCTCCGGCTTCCTCTACGAGGGGGCCGTTGCCGAGCTGGACGACGCCGACAACTACCGGGAGATCGCCTACCCCGGCGGCCAGTTCACCTACGTCCACAGCACGATGGGCGGCCTCGCCGTGGGCAACTCCGACGGCCCGACCGACACCGGCCTGCCGATCGGCGCCGGCCGGGCCTTCATCTACGACGTGGCCACCGGCCGGTTCGTCACCGACGTCGTCTTCCCCGGCTCGGTCAGCAACACCGTCTACGGCATCTGGCACAACGGGGGCACCAGCTACACCCTGGCCGGGGGCTTCAGCCAGCTCCCCCGCAGCAACCCCGACGGCGAAGGGCTCCCCATCGGCCAGGGCATGCTCGTCGACTACGACTCCCTCACCCGACAGTTCTCCAACTGGAAGGCGTTCGATCACCCGAGCCCCCCCGGCTCCCTCGAATTCGTCACCCACTTCGAGGGCATCAGCAGCGACCAGAAGGGCGTCTACACCCTCAACGCCGACTCTGCCCGGCTCAACGGCGCCAGCTTCGAGACCGGCTCCTTCGTCACCGTCCGCCGCAACACCGACGGCTCCTTCGGCGAGGCGGCCTGGGTCGACATCGCCTACCCCGGCGCCACCGGGCCCACCTCGTCGAACTCGGTCGCCGGCAACCAGGTGGTCGGCGTCGCCGAGACGGCCTCGGGCGTCGTCTCCTACCAGGCCACCGTCGACGTCGGCTTCCAGCGGTCGAACGTCATCTCCGGCAACGCGGGCAACGGCATCGGCGTGGTCGGCTCGTCGGGCAATCGGATCGCCATGAATCTCATCGGCACAGACGCCACCGGGACCGTCGCGATCGGCAACCGCCAGAACGGCATCCGGCTGACCTCCGGCGCCGACTTCAACCGGATCGGCGGCCAGTCGACCGGCGGCAACGACCCCACCGGCGGGGTCTTCGTCCGGCCCCCGCAGGGGAACCTGATCTCCGGGAACGGCCAGAACGGCGTCCTCATCGACACCCATGCCGAGCGGAACCTGCTCAGCGGCAACTTCATCGGCACCGATGCCGGCGGCAGCGCCCCGCTGGGCAACCGGCTCGACGGCGTCGCCGTCGTCAACGCCGACAACAACCAGCTCATCGGCTGCACCTTCCAGCAGGATCCGTTCGTCTTCTACAACGTCCTGAGCGGCAACGGCGGCAACGGGCTGCGGATCACCAATTCCGACAACACCACCGTCCACGCCAACTTCATGGGGGCCGGGGCCGACAACGCCACCGTCGTCCCCAACGGCGGCGACGGCCTGCTCGTCTCGGGCAACTCGAGCAACACCCAGGTCGGCGGCGTCATCCCGCTGGGCAACGTGATCTCGGGGAACGACCGGCACGGGATCGAGGTCCGGGACACCGCCAGCAACTTCATCTCCTTCAACACCTTCGCCGGCCTCTTCGCCTTCGGCGGCCCGGCCCCGAACCGCCTGAACGGGATCACGATCACCTCCAGCGGCGGCAACAACCTGCTGCGGACCAACATCGTCTCCGGCAACCTCGGCCACGGCATCGAGATCGGCGGCCACGCCCGGGGCGTCCAGGTGACCGACACCGGGATCGGCGTGACCACGAACCTCCAGGCCGCCATGCCCAACGGCGGCAGCGGCGTCTATTTCTCGGGCCGGGCCCGGGGGAACGTCGTCGGCGGATTCCAGCCCTCGATCGAGCCGACCAACACCATCTCGGCCAACGGGCGGTTCGGCGTCGAGTTCGCCGGCCAGGCCCGGGACAACGCCGTGGTCCACTCGATCATCGGCGTCAGCGGCCTCGGCCAGATCCCCCTGGGGAACACCCTCGGCGGCGTCTCCCTCGGCCCCGACACCCGATCCAACCGGGTCGGCGGCGCCGACCCGTCCCTGGAGAACACGATCGCCCACAACGGCGGCCCCGGCGTGCTCCTCGACGGCGCGAGCGATTCCGACGTGCTCGGCAACGACATCCGGGACAACGCCGGGGACGGCGTCCTCATCCGATCGGCCCGCCGCAACCGGATCGGCACCCCGCTGGCCGGCAACGCCATCGTCCGCAACGGCCTCTTCGGGGTCCGGGCCCTCGGCCAAAGCGGCGGCACCGTCATCGAGAACAACCGGATCACCGAGAACGGTTCCGGCGACGTCGACCTCGACGGCTCCCAAGGGGTCACCTACCTTCCCGGCCTCCCCGGCTGATCCGGCTGATCCGGCCCGATCCGAACCGACCCGATCGGCCCGGTGCGACGAGGCGCACCGGGCCGAACTCCCCCGGCCCGATCCCCGACCCCTCCGGACTCAGGGGCCGCCGAGGGCGTCCAGCAGGTCGTTCCGCTGGTCGCCGTGCGAGTCGAAGACGCGCAGGCGGCCCTTGACCAGGATGTGTTCGAGGGCCAGGGTCGTCGGGGAGACCAGCAGCAACGCGACCAGCGCCACCATCACGAGCCGCCCGCACCGTCGGCCCGACACGGCGATCCCCTCCGACATCGGCAGCAAGACGCTCGGGATCAGCACCAGCAGCAGCCTGCCGTGGAACGGGTAGCGACCCAGCGCAGAGGCCGCCATCGTCAGCGCGATCGGCAGCAGGAGCAGCAGCGCCCGCCTCCAGTCCCGGGCCGCCAGGGAGGCGGACCCGACCAGGAAGAGGCCCACGCAGAGGATCGCGGTGACCCTCGGGCCCATCGGGGAACCGATCCCCCCCGGGTTCGAGAACACGTTGGCGAACTGCCAGAAGACCTGCACGGCCTCCCCGATCGACCCCGGCGGCAGCGGCAGGAAGGCGAAGTTCCACCAGGTCCAGAGGAATTCCCGGTCCCCCGGCGAGATCATCGCGTCCGACACGACGAAGCACCCCCAGAAGGCCACCGCCCAGGTCAGGCCGAGCCCCATGGCGCCGGCCAATCGTCGCCAGTCCCGGCCGACGACGGCGTCCAGCCCGACTACCCCCGCCACCGCCCCCAGCACGAACACCGACGGGTGCGACAGCCAGGCCGCCGCCACCCCGAGCGCCCCGGAGACCACCACCCGACGCCTCGTCCACCCCCCCGACATCAATCCCGACCCCAGCCACAGGCAGCCCAGCCCGATCAGGAGGTCGCTCGAATACTGCTTGAACTCGGTCGCGTAGTAGATCAGGTCGTCCGAGGCGGCGCAGAAGGCCGTCGCGATCGGCACGGCCAGGGCGGACGTGAACCGGCCCGCCACCCCCCGGATCGCGAAGAGCGCGGCGATCCCGCAGCACAAGGGCAACAGCCGGATGGCGTACGACGAGTCACCCAGCACCCGCACCCAGGCCCGGGCGATCGCCAGGAAGCCCGGAGGTGCCATCTGGCTGTTGGTCATCGGCTCGCCGAACTCGAAGATCGGCCTTCCCGAGACGTTGGCGAGCAGCGCCTCCTCGTCCATCCACATGGTGCGATCGGCGACGTACTCCGCCACCCGGAAGGCCACCCCGACGGCGATGGCGACCGCCGCCCAGGTCGACGGCCCGATCGTCGGCCACCGCAGCTCGGCCCGCAACAGGCCGACCCCCGGGCTCCTCCCCGCCGTCCGGGGCGCCTCGGCCTCCGTCTCCCCCGATCGGCCCGCCGAAGCCGATCCCTCCGGCCCTGGAGTCGGAACCATCCCCGCGCCCCTCCCGATCGGCCCAGCTCCCCGGCCGGGCCCGGCCAAGCCGCCGCCCGACCCGATCCCCCCGCCGGAGCCTCCCAGGCCGACCGGCCCGGGACCCGGCCCGAGGCCCGATCATACCGTCTTCCTGCCCGCCCCCGCCCCCTCGACCTTCCTCCGATTCGGAGGCAGTCCGGGGGTCCTTCTGGCGGGGACGATGGGCCGATGCTCGGGGGGCCGGCCGCCGGGAGGGCCCGGGGGGCGGATCCCATCGCCCGGGAGCCGGCGGCCGATCGGTGGCGGAGACTCGCCCGGAAGCGGGCTCGGCCCGGCGATTGAGAGGCTGGCCCCGGGGGAGGGACTCGCGCTACACTGGTCACGACGCACTCGACCGCCGGCGATCGGCCATCGTCGGAACCCCCTCCCCCCGAGCCTCGCGACCGATCACCGTGGACATCCCCCAGAAGCCCCTCGACGCCCTGGTCGTCTCCCCCCACCCCGACGACGCCGAGCTGGGCATGGGGGGGACCATCCTCCGGCTGATCCGGCAGGGCTGGCACGTCGGCATCCTCGACCTGACCAGCGGGGAACCGACCCCCCTGGGCTCGGTCGAGACCAGGACGCGGGAGACGGCCGAGGCCAACGCCCGGATCGGCGAGCCCTGGCGGGCCAACCTCGGCCTGCCCAATCGCAGCCTGGAGCCGACCCTGGAGCACCGCCGGGCCCTGGCCGGGGCGTTCCGGCGCCTCCGCCCCCGCCTGCTGTTCGCCCCCTTCTGGGAGGACGCCCACCCCGACCACACCGCCGCCACCAGGCTCGTCGAGGACGCCCGATTCTGGGGCAAGCTCTCCAAGTCCGACATCCCGGGGGAGCCCTTCCACCCGAGCCGGATCCTGTATTACTTCAGCGTCCACCTGAAGATCGTCGAGCGGCCGAGCTTCGTCGTCGACGTCAGCGACCAGCACGAGGCCAAGCTCGACGCCCTGCGCTGCTACCGCTCCCAACTCGTCGACAACCAGCCCGAGGGCAGGCCTGGCGTGATCGACGCCGTGGCCGACCGCGCCCGGTTCTGGGGCCACCTGGCCGGCGTCCGGTTCGCCGAGCCCTTCGCCAGCCGGGAGCCGATCGGCCTGGCCGGGCTGGGCGACCTGCTGCCCTGACCCGATCGGGCTCGAGGGGCTTCCCCAAGTTGACCGTCGTCTCCGAACGGGGCTAGAATGGCCCGCAAACCCCCGCTGGTCTCCGAGGTCGGCCCGGCCCCCGCGATGGCCATCACGTATTACAAGCGGTACCGCATGGAGATCGACCTGGGAGGCGTTTCGCCGCCCGCCCTGCCGTCGCCCTACACGTGGAAGCCCTGGGACGACTCGCTCGTCGAGGCCCATGCCGAGGTCAAGTACCTCTGCTTCCGGGACGAGATCGACGCTCAGGTCTTCCCCTGCCTCGGCGACCTGGCCGGCTGCCGCCGCCTGATGCGGGAGATCCGCCGCAAGCCAGGCTTCCTGCCCCCGGCGACCTGGCTGATCGCCGCCCCGGCCGGCTTCGTGGCGACGATCCAGGGGGTGATCGACCGCGAGGGCGTCGGCGCCATCCAGAACGTCGGCGTGTTGCCCGCCTACCGAGGCCGGGGCCTGGGGCGGAGGCTGGTCTGCCGGGCGTTGATGGGCTTCCGGGAGCGGGGGGTCGGCCGGGCGTTCCTGGAGGTGACGGCCGAGAACGTCCACGCCGTCCGGCTGTACCGCTCCCTCGGCTTCCGCCGCGTGAAGACCTTGTACAAGGCGGTCGACGGTTGATCGCCCCGCCTCCCCACCCCCCGAGGGGCGCACGGCCGCGCCCCGGCCGTCCCCTCCCGTCCCGGCCCGATCGCCGGCGGGCGCGGATCGAACCGAGAGGGACCCGATGACGCCCGAGCTGCTCCAGCACCAGTACCCCAACGGCCTCGTCCTGCTGGCCGAGCCGATGCCGCACGTCCAGTCGGCCGCCTTCAGCTTCCTCATCCCGGCCGGGGCCGCCTTCGAGCCGGCCGAGCTGCCCGGCTCCGCCTCCATGCTCGGCGAGTGGCTCATCCGGGGGGCCGGCGAGCGCGACAGCCGCGACCTGCTCTCCGCCCTGGACGAGCTGGGCGTCTCCCACGCCGAGGGGGCCCAGACGATCCACTCCTGCATTTCCGCCGCCTCGCTCGGGCGCAACCTGCTGCCGGCGCTGGCCATCTTCGCTGACGTCGTCCGCCGCCCCGCCTTCGACGACGACGAGGTCGACTCGATCCGGGCCCTCTGCCTCCAGTCCCTCCGCAGCCTGGAGGACGACCCCGGCTCCAAGGCCATCACCGAGCTGCGCCGCCGCCACTTCGCCGACCCCTGGGGCCGCTCCCCGATCGGCACCGTGGAGGGGGTGACCGCCGCCGCCCCGGACGACCTCCGGTCCCTGTTCCGCCGCTCCTACCGGCCCGACGGCGCCATCCTCGGCGTCGCCGGCGCGTTCGACTGGGAGGCCGTCCGGGACGAGGTCGGCCGCCTCTTCGGGGACTGGGACGCCGGCCAGCCCTCCCCGGTCCTCGAGCGGCCGACCGGCCCGGCCCGCTCGCACCTCGGGCAGGAGACGCAGCAGACGCAGATCGCCCTGGCCTTCCCCTCCGTCCCGGTGAACCACCCCGACTACTACCGGGCCCGGGCCGCCGCGGCCATCCTCGGCGGCTACACGTCGGCCCGGCTGTTCACCGAGGTCCGGGAGAAGCGCGGGCTCTGCTACTCCGTCTTCGCCTCGTACGAGGCCTTCAAGGACCGGGCCGCCGTGATCTGCTACGCCGGCACCGCCCCCGAGCGCGCCCAGCAGACCCTGGACGTGACCCTGGAGGAGATCCGCCGCCTCGCCTCGGGGGGCGTCGACCGCGAGGAGCTGGACATGATGCGGGCCGGGCTCAAGAGCGCCCTGGTCATGCAGCAGGAGTCGAGCATGAGCCGGTCGGCCTCGCTCGCCTCCGACTGGTACCACCTCGGCCGGGTCCGGCCGATCGACGAGGTCGCCGCCGCCCTGGACGCCCTGACCCCCGAGCAGGTCGGCGCCTTCGCCTCCGGCATGGACCTGGACGCCATGACCATCCTCACCCTCGGCCCCGAGCCGCTGCAGCTCGGCTGACCGGCCGCGGCTTTCCCCCGGACCCGTGAAGACACCCCGCCCCGAATCGCATCGGAGTTCGCCGTGACGTTCCACCACGAGACCTTGCCCAACGGGCTCCGGGTGATCCTCGAGCGCAACGAGCTGGCCCGCTCCGTGGCCGCCGGGTTCTTCGTCCGCGCCGGCAGCCGGGACGAGGCCCCCGAGCTGGCCGGCGTCTCCCACTTCCTGGAGCACATGGTCTTCAAGGGCACCGCCCGCCGCGACGCCCTGTCCGTCAACCGGGACTTCGACCGCATCGGCGCCCGGCACAACGCGCAGACCTCCGAGGAGGACACCGTCTACCACGCCTCCTGCCTGCCCGAGTACCTGCCCCAGGCCCTCGACGTCCTGGCCGACATCCTCCGCCCCCGCCTCGACGACGAGGACTTCGAGACCGAGAAGCAGGTCATCATCGAAGAAATCAAGATGTACGACGACAACCCGATGATGGTCGCCTTCGAGGCCGCCAAGGCCGCACACTTCCTCGGCCACCCGCTCGGCGGCAGCGTCCTCGGCACGGCGGAGACGGTCGGGGCCCTCACCGTCGACCGGATGCGCGCCTACTTCGCCGACCGCTACGGCCCGCCCAACGTCGTGCTCGCCGTCGCCGGGAATACCGAGTGGGACCGCGTCCTCGAACTGGCCGGCCGGTACTGCGGCGCCTGGCTCGGTGGCGAGGCCCCCCGGGCCCTCCCCCCGCACCGGGGCATCGGGGAGCCGAAGGCCCTGCTCCGCAAGGACGACCACCAGGAGACGGTCATCGCCGTCGCCGACGCCCCGGGCCTCGAATCCGACGACCGCCACGCCGCCGGGCTCGTCGCCACCATGCTCGGCGACCACACCGGGTCCCGCCTCTACTGGGAACTGATCGACCCCGGCCACGCCGACGGCGCCGACCTCAGCTTCCAGGACTACGAGTCCGCCGGCGCCTACTACTCCTTCCTCTCCTGCGACCCCCCCTCCGCCCAGCAGAACCTCGACCGCATCGCCGACGTCTACCGGGCCTTCGCCGACGACGGACCCGACGCCGACGAGCTGGAGCGGGCCAAGAACAAGGTGCTCTCCCGCCTGGTGCTCCGCAGCGAGCGCCCGATGGGCCGCCTCATGCCCCTCGGCTACGACTGGACCTACCGCCGGGCCTACATCCCCGTCGAGCAGGAAGTCGATGCCTACTCCGCCGTCACCCGCGACGACATCCGCCGGGTCCTGGCCGACTACCCGCTGCTCCCCCTCACCGTCGTCTCCGTCGGCCCCAACGTCGACATCCGGCCCCCGGTCTGAGCCCCGTGCCGGTTCGCCTCCGGCACTCCTCCGTTCGTCCCCCCCGGCCGTCTCGGGGGGTCGGCGGTCGTCCTGCCTCCCCTGCGCCTCGGAGTCACCTCCATGAGGGTCGTCAGCCTCCTCCCCTCGCTCACCGAACTCGTCTGCGACCTCGGCCGGGGGGACCGGCTCGTCGGCGTCACCCACGAATGCGACTTCCCCCCGACGGTCGCCTCGCTGCCGCACCTGACCCGCAGCCGGATCCCCCACGACGGCACCAGCGCCGAGATCGACGCCCTCGTCTCCGAGCAGGGCGGCGGCCTCTACGACCTCGACCGCGACCGGCTCGCCGAGGCCCGGCCCGACCTGATCCTCACGCAGACCCAGTGCGACGTCTGCGCCGTCAATGAGGCGAGGGTCCGGGACCTCGCCGCCGGCCTGCCCCACCCCCCACGGGTCGAGAGCGTCAACCCGAAGGATCTGGCCGGGGTCTTCTCCGTCTTCCGCCGCGTCGGCGCCTTTCTCGACGCCGAGACGGAGGCCGACGACCTCGTCGGCCGCTTCGAGTCCACCGCCCGGGAGGTCGCCCGTCGCCGCCGGGGACGGCCCGAGCCCCGGGTGGTCCTGCTGGAATGGACCGATCCCCCCTTCTCCTCCGGCCACTGGAACCCCGAACTCGTCGCCCTGGCCGGCGGCCGGGAGCAACTGGCGAAGCCCGGCGAGGCCTCCCGCCGGGTCTCCTGGCAGGACGTGCTCGACGCCCGGCCCGAGGTGCTGATCGTCGCCCCCTGTGGCTTCGACCTCGGCCGGGCCCGATCGGAGGTCGACGCCCTGTCCCGTCTCCCCGGCTGGGACGACCTGCCCGCCGTCCGATCCGGCATGGTCAGCCTCGCCGACGGCTCCTCCTTCTTCGCCCGCCCCGGCCCCCGGCTGGAGGCCAGTCTCCGGATCGCCGCCGCCGCCATCGACCCGGAGACCTGCGCCGACCTCGCCCCGCCCGCCGGCTGGGAACGCCGCATCGTCACCGTTTGATCCGGAACACCCCCCGGTCGCGCGGGGCCCTCGACGTGGACGCCCCCAACCCCTACGAGCCCCCGAGCACCCGGCCCGGGGCCGACCGCCCCCGATTCGCCTTTCCCGCCCGTCGCCGCCGGGTCGGGGCCGTCGCTGTCTTCCTGCTCAACCTCTCCTTGCCGCTGGCCGTCGGCCTGCCGATGGGAGACGCCGGGGCGAGGATCGGCATGATGGCGGCGGCCGGGATCCTGGGCGTTTCCTGGGTCGCTTCCTGCGCCCGATGCCCCCGGCTCGCCCTCGTGCTGATCCCCGGCGGGCTCGCCGTCGCGCTCTCCCAGGTCGTGCCGATCCTCCACCTCCTCGCCGGCGATGTCGCAAGGATCATCGGGATCGCGGCCGGGTGTGTCGACGAGTCACCCGATCCCCTCGGCATTGAGATGGGCTTCAAGGACCGGGTCCTCGGCCCGGCCGGCGGGCTCCTCGTCGGCTCGGTCATGGGACTCCTGCTGATGCTCGCCGCCTCGGTCCTCGGCCTCCTCTTCCGGCTCCGGAACCCCGGTCGCCCCCGCCCGGATGCCCCCCGACCCGAGCGTGAGCATCCGGGCCCTTGACCGGCTACACTGACAGGCAACGGCGCCTCGGCCTCGTCGCGACGATCCCCGGACTCGGGAGGGCCATGTGGACGACCCCCGCCTCGACCTCGCCCCGACGGGCGGCTCCGAGTCGAATGGCCCGGCCGGGGGCCTGCGGTCGCGTCGCCTGGCGACCGGCTGGGTGAAGGTCTTCGCCGCCAACCTGCCCATCCCGCTCTGCTTCGGCACCATGTCCGTCGACCGGGGGGCCTTCGTCGGCCTGATCGGGGCCCTGTTCGTGATGGCGGTGCTCGGCGCCGACGCCTGCTCCCGGTGGGATCGTCCGGGACGGGCCGTCATCGGCGGCGGCGTGCTGGTCGCCCTCGCCCAGATGTTCCCCCTGCCACAGGTCTGCGCGGGGGCCCTCGCCCTCCGCGTCGCCTCCGGCCTGGCCCTGGCCGTCCCGGTCGAGGACCTGGGCTTCTCCCGAGCAACCGGGGTGGCCGGCGGGTTCCTCGTCACGCTGATGACCGGCGGCCTGCTGATCGCCGGCGCCCTGCTGCTCGGACTCGTCCTGCAACTCATCACGCCGGCCCGGTGGTGGGGCTTCGAGGCCGTCGACCTCCCCGACTCGAAGCCCGACCCCGACCTCGGGCTCGACATCGACCTGGACGCGATCGGCTGATCCCCCGGCTCCGATCGGCGGGTGGCTGCGTCTGCACCCCGAATCCTCCCGACGAATCCCCGGCCCCCGCCCCCCCCCCGGATCGAGTTCGAGGCCGACAGGAACCCCGGCGTGGACGACACCAATCCCTATCTCGCCCCCTCCTCCGCCCCGTCTCCTCGACCACCTTCGCCGGGCCGTTGCCGGGGCGAGGCGCTCCGTCGGCTGGGCTGGTGGATCCTGGTCTTCCCGATCAACCTGCCGCTCGGCCTGCTGCTCGGCAGCTCGATGACCGACCGGGAGGCCACGATCGGCATGGGCCTGGCGGTGACCGGCTTCGGCCTGCTCGGGACCTTCCTCTGCACCCGACCCGGCCGGGTCGCCCCGGCCCTGCTGGTGGGGGGGGCCGTCGTCTCGGCCTCGCAGTTCGTCTGGGTCCTGCACGTCATCGCCGGCTCGATCGGGTTGGCGGTCGGTTCCCGGGCGGGAGTGGTCACCCCGGACGAGTACGGTCCGGGAGAGGTGGTCGGCGTCCCCGGCGGCCTCCTCGTCACCGCCGTCACCGGGGCCCTGCTGATGGGCGTCGCCGTCGGCCTCGGCCTGCTGGCCCAGGTCCTCACCCCGCCCCGCTGGTGGGGCTTCGACCCGGCCCCCGACCCCCCGACCGGCCCCTCGGATCCGGCGCGATAGGCCGGGGCCCCCGGCCTGGGGGGGCCGATCGGGTTCGTTTCGTCGGGGTGGTCGTCGTCGGGGGGAAGGGGATCGTGATCGGCCGTCTGGGGCGTCCGGCGGGGGGGAGGTCGGTGGCATTCCCCGGCGACCGGGCCGAGGGGGATTGAGGGTGCGCGGACGGGGATCGGGGACGCGCCCGGGGTCGGTCGCGCCAGGCCGGCTGGGGGTTCGAGATCGGGAATGGCGCGGGGGCAGGCCGCCTCGGGGGCGGTCGCCGGCGGAGCGGGCGGGGAGGAGCCGAGGTCACACCGGATTGCCCGGTCGACTCGCCTTCGGGGACGGGTGTCTCACCGACGAGCCCCGGCCACCCGAGGGGTGATTGGTCCGGGCAATCCCGGATCAGGAACGTCGGGAGGCGGCGGCGAGGGCGCGCCTGGCCCGTCGGTTGAGGGAAACTCCGTCGCCTCCGGGCATCGGGTCTCGGGTCGAGGCGGTCGGGATCGGGGACCGCGTCGGGCCGGGGCGGGCGGCCGGGGCCGGGTTCGATGCGGATCGGGCGGCGATGGGGGCCGGGGGCGCCTCGGCGGGCCGGGGGGCCGCGACGGAGGGGTTCGACCGGGAGGTGCGGTCGGGGCGAGGGCCGGGGGGGCCCGAGGGGGACGGGGCGGCGTTCGGGCTCGGGTTCGGGGCCGGGGTCGTGGCCGATGCGTTCGCGTCGAGGGCCTGGAGCCGTCGAAGCTCGGCGGAGCAGCGGGCGACCTGGCGGCGGGCGTCGGCGGCGTAGCGTTCCAGGAGGCGGAGGTCGGGGGAGTCGGCGGGGTCGGCCAGGCCGGACTCGGCGTCGGCCCGGGCCCGGGCGTCCCGGGCGTCGAGGTGCGTGTCGAGGCGGCGTCGGAGGGGCTCGACGGCGTCTCGGACCAGCTCCAGGCCCGGCCCGGGGCCGGGGTCCTCGGGGTGGAGGTCCCAGGGGCCGGAGCCCGCCCGCGACGACCGGGGGAGGCCGAGCAGGTCCATGGCCAGATCCCAGGTCTCGGGGGTCCAGCCCTGGGCGCGCCGGAGGGAGTCGGCCACCTCGTCCCAGCGCCCGATCAGCCAGAGGACGCCGTGCCGGCTCTGCAAGAGCCTCGGCTGGACGACCTCGGGCCGGGCGGGGAGCGTCGAGGCCCGTTCGGCGACCAGGGCGGCCCGGTCGTCGTCCCAGCTCTCGGCGGCCCGTTCGGCCCGCTCGGCCCGGAGGGCGAGCAGGCGGCGCTCGCAGGAGTCGAGCCGGACCGACTCGGCGCAGAGGCGCTCGAACTGCCAGTCCTGGGCCGGGCCCTCGGGCCGGTAGGAGGGCCGCCACCGCTCCTTGCGGTCGGCGATCGCGTCGGCCATGCCTTCGGGCGGGACGGCGCCGAGCCGGGAGAGGCCGTGCCGCAGGGCGTTGCGGGAGGACCGGGCCTTCCCGCCGTCGGACCTCGGGCCGGTGGACCTCAGGGCGTTCAGCCGGTTGGCGATCGTCTGCTTCAAGGTGGCCATGGGGCGAGTCCCTCGGGGTCGGGTTCCGGCGGTCCTGGCGCGGGGGATCGGGTCGGGCCGCGTCCCCCTACGTTACTATCGTGGGGCGAGGGGTTTTTAAGCACTTTTCCTCCCGGGTGATGAGATCCCACCCGCCGGCCGGGTCGTCGTCGCCGGGCCCGCCGGGCGTCACCCGGGGCGTGACCCCGGATCGCTCGGCGGGGTCGCGACCGGGGCGGACCGGGGCCGCCGCCCGGCCCCGGCCCGCCCGGCCGACGTGCTCGGGACGCGAGGCGACGCCCGGCGTCCTGGGGCCGGGCGGCGATCGAGATCGAGGGCGATCGAGCTCGAGGCGTGCCGAGGGGGCCGGCGTCAGGCCCCGGGATTCCCGCCGCAGGAGCATCCCCCCCGGCCGCCGGGGCGAGGCCGTGGCCCCTCGTCCCGGCCCCGGGAGGCGTCGAGGTATCCGCTCAGGTAGGCGAGCTCCGAGGCGGTCGGCAGGGGCCGGAGGTCCTCGTCCGGGCCGGCCGTCCCGGCCTCCGAGGACCAGAACTCGCCCGGCGCCTCCTCCACGCCCAGCATCCGGGGCGGGGGGTCGGCGGGCCGCATCGCGCCGCCCCCCATCTGCGCATCCAACCGGACCGGCCGGAGGGCCTCCCTGGTCGGGGTGCCGCCGACGCACAGCGCGGGGTAGCGCTCGCAGAACGTGAAGAAGTGGAGCGGGGCGAACCGCCTCAGGAGGGCACAGCCGTTGACCACGCCGAAGCCGTGCTCGAAGTCGAATCCGGCCGGGCCGAGGTCCTCCGCGGTCGACGTGATCAGGGCGCGGATGGCCGCCGGATGGGTGGCGGGATTGCCCGGGCGGTAGGGGCGCTTCGATCGGACCGCCGCGACCACCCCGGCCACGACCGGGGTCGCGGCCGACGTGCCGCCGTCGGACGGGTACACCCCCGAGCCCCGGAAGTGGGTGTATCCGCTGACGTCGGGCTTGGCCCGGGTCAGCCGACCCGGCCCGACCGAGGAGTACCCGAGCCTGGTCTGGGACGTGTCCACGCCGGCCACGCAGAGGACCGACGGATGCCCGTTCGCGCCGTAGATGGTGTTCGAGGTCACCTCGCAGCGCGAGTCCGGGCACTCCGGGCCGCAATTGCCGGCGGCGAAGAGGATGTCCGCGCCGGCCCACTCCAGGTCGCCGACGATGCGGTTGAACGGGTGGTTGGGGTTGTCGCTGTAATTGCCCGGCCCCCCCGGCGGGAAATCGAATGAGGGCTTGAACATGCCCCAGCTGTTGTTGACGACCATCGAGTGCGAGGCCCAGCGGTGGACCGGCGGGACCATGACGTCGAAGAGGTGGCGGAACGCCCGGACGGCGTCGGAGAGGAGGGTCGTGAGGCTCCTCGCGCTGCAGGCGAGCAGCGCGATATCCAGCAGGGTGCACTTCGGGGCGATGATGCAGGCGTCGTAGGCGCACATCGTGCCGTGGTCGACGGGGGAGTCGCCCGGGGTCGGCAAACCCGCCTCGGGGGCCCAGCTCCGGGCCGCGTCGAGGCTCGGGGTCTTCCCGCGGGCCTTGAGGTGGGCCATGTTGATCCCCGTGTCGACGATCGCCACCAGGACGCCGAGCCCATCCATGCCGATCGATCGCATCCCCGACGCGCAGAGCAGGCGCTCCACGTCGTGGTACGAGCCGACGTGCCAGCCCGGGCACGAGGCCTGGATCGGCTCGATGGGCGGGTCCGAGAAGACACCGACCACATTCTCGTCCGCCCTGAGGGCGTCGATCATCCGCTCGTCGACCTCGGCGCGGACGATGTACGTCGACCGCTCGGGCTCGACCAGCCGGTCGACGGGGCAGGAGACGTAGGAACTCTCCGCCCGAGTCCCGGGTTCCCTGCCCGGCAGCGCCGTGGGGGGGAACCGCTCATCGAAGGTGACCCCGTCGAGCCTCGGGACGCTCTCCGGGTCGAGCCGGCCTCCGGGGCCGCCGGCGAAGGCCGTGTCCGCCAGGCCGGGGTTGTACCGCAGTTCCACGATGACCCGTCTCGTCGCCACGGGGACGCTCCTTCCTCGACTCGCCGACCCGGGCGGGCGAGACGTCGCCCGACGACCGGGATCGGCCGGGCGGCCGCCGAGGGGGGCGACCGGCCGCGGGGCCTCCTGCGTCGCGGGCCGGAGTCCGTCCCGGCGGGGGGCGGCGCTCGCGGTCGCCCGCGTCGCCCCCCGGGACGCCGATCGACGGGCGTACCCGACCATCCATCGCCGATCGGGCCTCCTGACCGGGGGCCGATCGCCGACGAGCCGCCGGAAGCCGGCCGCGCCGATCACACGGCCGACCGCCGGTGATATTGATGTATGAACAACATAAAAAGGCAAACACGATCTGGTAAATTTGGCGGGCGGGCGGACGGCGGTTCGTCCCGCGGGCGGATGCAGGGACGGCCCCGGCCTCCGGCACTCGGGGATAGATCGGCGGGCCCGACGGGTCCGGACCGGCGGGGGCCGGGGGGCGGAAACTCGGATTTGCGCGCCGGGCGATGTCGGCTAGAGTTCGCCCCGAGCCGCCCCGCCGCCGGCCCCGACCGCGATGGACGACCACCCGGAGCCCGCATGACCACCACCCGACGCCCGACGCTCGAACGGATCCGGGCCCTCCGGGGCCGGCTCTACTGGCCGTACCTCGGCGTCTTCCTCGCCTTCCACCTGCTGCTGCCGCTGGCCTTCGTGCCCCAGCTCTTCAGCTGGACGGGGCTGCTGCTGGTGCCGGTCGGCAACTTCGTGTTCGGGTCGATGGGGGTGAACGTCGGCTACCACCGGCTGCTGACGCACCGCAGCTTCAAGTGCCCGACCTGGCTGGAGCGGACGTTCGTGATCCTGGGCGTCTGCTCGCTGGAGAGCGGGCCGGGGCACTGGGTGGCGGTCCACCGCAAGCACCACCAGCACTCCGACGAGGAGCCGGACCCGCACAGCCCGCTCGTCGGCTTCCTCTGGGGGCACGTCGGCTGGCTGGTGGTCAAGAGCCCGGCGACCAGCGGCCTGTTCTTCCACGACAAGTACGCCAGGGACGTCTTCGCCGACCCCTTCTATTCCGGCCTGCACCGCAACCTGATGTGGTTCTGGGTCTGGGTGGCCCACGCCTCGCTCTTCTTCCCGGGCGGGGTGCTGGTCGGCCTGGCGATGGGATGGTCGTGGCCCGAGGCGGCCTGGTTCGGCGGCAGCCTGCTGGTCTGGGGGGTGCTGGTGCGGACGGTCTACGTCTGGCACATCACCTGGGCGGTCAACTCGCTGTCGCACCTCTGGGGCTATCGCAACTACGACACCGGGGAGCACAGCACCAATAACTGGTTCGTCGCGCTGCTGACCAACGGCGAGGGGTGGCACAACAACCACCACGCCGCCCCCCGGGCCGCCTCCCACGGCCACCGCTGGTGGGAGCTGGACCTGACCTACCAGGCCCTGGTGCTGCTCCGTCGCCTCGGCCTGGTCTGGGACGTCGTCGCGCCGAAGGTGGCCGAGGCCCGGGTGATCCACCGGGGCCCCCACCGCCCCCGGCGGTCGGGACGGGATTCGGCCCTCCCCTCCTCGACGCCCTCGCCGGACGCGATGCAGGACGGCGATGAGTCCTGAGGACGCCTATTCGGGCTCGGGCGACCACCGCGAGTAGTCCCCCGGGGTGTCGAGATCCTCGGCCACGCCCGGGTCGGGGACCTCGATCAGCACCACCCGGTCGGCGAAGTGCTCCCGGATCGCGTTGATGCCGACGCCCTCGGGCAGGCCCCGGATCGCCCCGGCCACGTCCCTCGGCAGCGCGATCGGGTGCCCCCGGCGGCCGCCGTAGACGGGAATGACGATCGACCGGGGATCGGACTTCACGCGGTCGATCACCATCGAGACGACCTGGGGGGTCAGGCCGACGCAGTCGCCCGGGGCGATGAGCACGGCGACCGGGTTGATCCGGGCCCGGTCGAGGAACTCGAGGCCGACCTCGACCGTCGCCCTCATGTCGGCGGTGGGCCGGGGGACCGGGATCGCGCTGGCGGCGGCGAAGGTGGCCCGCTCGAACAGCTCGGCCGCCCCGGGCTCCTCCGGGGGGGGGCCGACCACCACGATCGAGTCGACGCCGCCGAGCCGAAGCGCCGAGACCACCCGCTCGATCACCGTCCCCCCGCCGGCGACCGGCAGGGTCAGCTTGGGCCGGCCCATCCTCGTGCTCTTCCCCGCGGCGGGGACGACGGCGGCGATCATGAGCCCAGGGCCTCGGCGGATTCGGTTTCGAGTTCGGGTTCGGGCTCCGGGGGCCGCCCGCCCGCCCGGCCGAAGTCGTTGGTCGGCACGGCCTCGGGCCCGAGGTTCCGCCGGGCGATGAGCTGGGCCACCACGCTGACGGCGATCTCCGGCACCGTCTGCGACCCGATCGGCACGCCGATCGGCGCCGTCACCCGGGCCAGGTGCCCCTCGGCGACCCCCAGCCCCCGGAGGCCCTCGAAGATCAGGCGGATCTTCCTCCGGCTGCCGATCAGCCCCACGTACGAGGCCGGGGTCGGGGCGAGGTGATACAGGGCCTCCTGGTCGTGCCCGTGCCCCCGGGTGACGACCAGGGCGAAGGTGTGCGGGGTGATGGGGAGCGCCGGGAGGACCTCCTCGATCGGCCCGACGACGATCCGCTTCGCGCCCGGGAAGCGATCGGGGTTGGCGTACTGGGCCCGGTCGTCGACCACGGTCACGTCGAAGTCGGCCTCGATGGCCAGCCGGGCGACCGCCTGGCCGACGTGCCCGGCGCCGACGATCACCAGGGCGATCCTCGGCAGGACCGGCAGGGTCGCCACCCCCCCCCTCGACGCCAGCCTCGGCCGCCGGTCGATCGGCTCGACCAGCGACCGGACGGCCTCCGGGGGCGCCCCCCCGGGCAGCGAGGCGACCAGGTCGGCCTCGTCGCCGAAGAGCCAACGGGCGCCGATCGCGTCGGCCCCGCAGCGCTCGGGGTCGACGGCCACGGCCTCGACCAGGCCGAGCCCGGCGTCGATCCGGTCGCGGTAGGCCCGGAAGTATGAGGCGGCCTCGGGGCCCCGGAAGGCCTCGGCGAGGATGACCATCTTGCCGCCGCAGATCAGGCCGTCGGCCCAGGCGTAGTCGTGGTCGAGGACGAAGGTGTGCCGCTCCGCCCCGGCCTGGCCGAGCCGTCGGACGGCCTTCTGCTTCACCTCGTTCTCGACGCAGCCGCCGCCGAGCGTGCCGACCTGGCAGCCGCCCGGGTCCACCAGCATCAGGGCGCCGGCCTTCTGGGGGGTCGAGCCCTTCGTCTCGACGACCTGGCAAAGCAGGGCCTCCCGGCCGGAGTCGAGCAGGTCGGCCAGGTGGGAGAGGACGTCTCGCATGGGGAGTGGGTCGGTCGGGGCCGGGGAGGGCGAGGGTCGGTCCGATGACCTTAGGCTAGTCGACCCGCTCGCCGATCGGCAAGGCGGTCGCCCGCTGGAGGTGGGCGGGCCGAGGGGTTACGATGCGGGTCCGTCGGGCGATCGCCCCGAGGGCCGCCGGCCGACCCTCCCGAGATCCCCCCACCCTCGCACCGGAGCCGGAGCCATGACCTCGCCGAACCGTCGCGCGTTCCTGGGCCGATCGGCCGCCGCCGCCGCCGGTTGGACCGTCCTCGCCCCCCGATCGGGCAAGGCCGCTCCGGCCGACCGGGTGAACGTCGCCGTCATGGGCATCCGGGGGCGGGGGGGCGGCCTGGCCCAGGGGTTCGCCGGGCTGCCGGGGGCGCTGGTCACCCACGTCGTCGACGTGGACTCGAATCTCTTCGGCAATGCGGTCGAGGCCATCGGCCGGATCCAGGACCACGAGCCCGAGGCCGTCACCGACTTCCGCCGCGTCCTCGACAACCCCGACGTCGACGCCCTGGTCGTGGCCACGCCCGACCACTGGCACGCCCCGGCCACCGTCTTCGCCTGCCAGGCGGGCAAGCACGTCTACGTCGAGAAGCCGGCCTCCCACACCCTCTGGGAAGGCCGGAAGATGGTCGAGGCCGCCCGGAAGTACGACCGGGTCGTGCAGGTCGGCACCCAGAGCCGGAGCACCCCGCACTACCGCCGCGTCATCGAGGAGGTCCTCCCCTCCGGCCGGATCGGCACCGTCTTGCAGGCCCGGGCCTGGAACAGCCAGAAACGCCCCGACCTCTCCCCCCAGGCCGACGGCCCGGCCCCCGAGGGGGTAGATTACGACCTCTGGCTCGGCCCCGCCCCGGAACGCCCCTTCAACCCCAACCGCTTCCACTACGCCTGGCACTGGATGTGGGACTACGGCACCGGGGACGCGGGCAACGACGGCGTCCACGACCTGGACATCGCCCGATGGGGCCTGGGGGTGGGCATGCCGACGTCGGTGGCCTGCACGGCGAGCCGGATGGTCAACACCACCTGGGAGACGCCCGACTCGGTCTTCGCCTCCTTCACCTTCGCCGACTCCCCCGCCGTCCTCGTCTTCGAGCAGCGCGACTGGTCCCCCTACGTCGAGGCCGGCTATGAGAACGGCGTGATCTTCTTCGGCACCGAGGGCCGGGTCGAGATCGGCCGCTCCGGCTGGCGGCTGTTCGAGGGGAACGAGCCGGTCCCGGTCGAGTCCGAGCCCTTCGCCGACCGCCACCACTTCGAGGACTTCCTCGACGCCATCGCCTCCGCCCGCCTTCCCAACGCCGACATCGAGCAGGGGCACCGCTCCGCCGCCCTGCCCCACCTGGCCAACATCGCCTTCCGGACCGGCCGGGGCTGCGTCACCATCGACCCCGAGACCGAGGAGGTCGTCGGCGACACCGAGGCCCAGGCCCTCACCCGTCGCGAGTACCGCGTGCCGTTCGTCATCCCCGACCGGGTCTGATCGCCGGGCCTCGATCCGCCGGGCCCCGCCCCCCGACTCGTCGACGGGGGAAACGGGTCCGGGGGGGGCCGGGCCCGAGCTGAGGGCCAGCGTCCGATGAACATCCAGGATCTCTTGAAGTTCGCGGCCAACCAGGGGGCCTCCGACGTCCACCTCCAGGGCGGCTCCCCGCCGATGCTCCGGATCGGCGGCCAGCTCCGGGGGGTGGAGGGGGCCAAGGTCCCGGACGACCAGCTCCTCGCCTTCCTCCGCTCGGTCGCCCCGGCCTCGCTGGGGGAGCTGGACGCGGCGATCGACGGCGGCTCCCGGTTCGCCTTCGCCGTCGAGGGCCTCGCCCGATTCCGGGCTGCGTTGTACCGGAATGAGGAGAGGCCCGGCGTCTGCCTCCGGGTCATCCCGACCCGGCCGGGCTCGATCGAGTCCCTCGGCCTGCCCCCGGTCCTCCGGGAGCTGGCGATCGCCCGACGCGGCCTGACCCTGATCGTCGGCGCCTCGGGCAGCGGCCGGACGACCACCCAGGCGGCGATGGTCGACGCGGTCAATCGGTCCCGCCCGGCCGCCGTGGTCACCGTCGAGTCTCCCGCCGAGTTCGTCCACGAGCCGGACAAGGCCCTCTTCACCCGGGTCGACCCCGGCCTCGGCGCCGACGGCGCGACCCGGGCCGTGGACCGGGCGTTGGAGCTGGACCCCGACCTCATCGTCCTCGGCGAACTGGACCGGACTGAGGTCGCGCTGGCCGCCGTGCTCCGGGCCGTCGAGTCCGGCCGGCACGTCGTCGCCTCGATGCGGACCTCATCCACGATCCGGGCCCTGGAGCAGTTGCTCGACCCGGTCGCCCCCGAACGCAAGTCGGCGATCAAGGCCCGGCTGGCCGCCGCCCTGGAGGCGATCGTCGCCCTCCGGCTGGCCACCACCAAGGAGGGGGGCCGCCGGCCGGTCGTCGAGGTCTTCCGGGGCCTGCACCAGACCCGGGAGCTGTACCTGGCCAACCGGCTCGACGACATCGCCCGGCTGATGGCCGGCCAGCAGGGCGGCATGCAGGAGTTCGACCGCCAGCTGCTGGCCATGTACCGCGCCGGGCAGGTCAGCGGGACCGAGGCCCTCCGCCTGGCCACCGACCCCGAGGCCCTCGGCGCCGAGTTGCAGGCCGGTCGCCGCCCCGCCGCCTGACCACCGAGGCCCGAGCCCATGCCCCCTCCCCTGATCCTCGCCAGCGCCTCGCCCCGCCGCCGCCAGTTGCTGGAGGAGGAGGGCTACGTCATCGAGGTCGACCCCTCCGGCGTCGACGAGCCCGAGCCCGACGGGCCCGTCGACGCCCCGGCCTTCGTCGCCGAGCTGGCGTGGCGGAAGGCCCACGCCGTCGCCCGGAGGAGGGGCTCCGGCCTCATCCTCGCCGCCGACACCACCTGCGCCCTCGACGGCCTCCTGCTGAACAAGCCGGTCGACCGGGCCGACGCCGGGCGGATGCTCCGGGCCCAGGAAGGGCGGGAGGTCGAGATCCTCACCGGGATCTGCCTGTACCACGCCGGCCGCCTCGAATGGGTCGGGGCCGTCGAGTCCAGCGTGGTGCTCGTCCGGCGGATGACCGACCCCGAGCGCGACGAGCACCTCGACTCCGGCCGATGGGAGGGCAAGGCCGGGGCCTACGGCGTGCAGGACGACGACCCGTTCGTCACGGTCGTCTCCGGGAGCTGGTCCAACGTCGTCGGCCTGCCGATGGAGCGCCTCGGGCGACTGCTCCGCGATCACCCCGCGATCGCGCCCTGAACCCCGCCCCGCGCCGAGGCATCCCCCCATGTCCCTCCCCGGCTGGGCCGACCGCTTCGATGGCGACCGCGCGATCCGAGACATCGTCCGGCTCTGCGCCCTCGGCCCCCGACCGTCCGGCTCCCCCGCCGCCGGACAGCAGCGGCGAGTCGTCGCCGAGCACTTCCGGTCGAGCGGCGGCGCCGTCTCGATCCAGGGGTTCCGCGGCGAGCATCCCCTGACCGGCGAGCCCGTGCCGATGGCCAACGTGGTCGCCTCGTGGCGGCCGGGGGCGTCCGATCGCCTGCTCGTCGCCGCCCACGGCGACACCCGGCCGGTCGCCGACCGGGAACGCGACCCCGCCCGTCGCCTGCTCCCCTTCCTCGGCGCCAACGACGGCGGATCCGGCGTCGCTGCCCTGATGGAGCTGGCCCGGCATGTGAGCGACCTGCCGGGGGCGCTCGGCGTCGACCTCGCCGTCTTCGACGCCGAGGAGCTGGTCTTCGACGAGGTGGGGGATTACTGCCTCGGCTCCCGGGAATTCGCCCGGCGTCACCGCCGGGCCTTCGACTCCGGGGGCCCTTCTTACGAGGCGGCCGTGGTGCTGGACATGGTGGCGGGCCGGTCGATGCAACTCAATCGCGAGGGCTTCGGCCTGGAGTACGCGGCCTGGCTGACCGAGGAACTCTGGGAGGTCGCCCGAGATCGGGGGGCCTCGCGGTTCTCGGAGGATTGCGGCCATTACGTCGAGGACGACCACCTGCCGCTGCTGGCGATCGGCGTCCCCAGCGTCGCCCTGGTCGACATCGAGTTCCCCGAGTGGCACACGGTGGGCGACACCCCCGAGGCCTGCGACCCCCGGGCGATCGAGGAGGTGGGGCGGGTCGTCATGGGCTGGCTCGGCCGGGTCGCGGGCGAGGGGCCGGGCCGATGAGCCGAAACTGGGGTTCACGGGAACCGGGGCCGAGACTACCCTCCCGACCGGACCGCCCTCGCCCCCGGCTCGGGGGGCGAGGGCCCGATCGGCAACCAGGCAGGGAGGCCCGGAGCCATGAGCGGTTTCCGCTGGGGTGTTGCGCGGGAGTCCCTCCGGGGTCGATTCGCCGGAGACGGGGATCTCACGCAGGGGCGCGACGGCGCAGAGACGAGGAGCGGAGGAGAGGGCGGGCGGGACCGGGCGGTTGGTCGCGTGCTGCCCTGGCGGTCGTCGTTGATCTTCGCCGTCTCTCCGGTCCGCTCCGCGTCCCTGCGGCTCTGCGTGGGGACCGCGCTCCTCTTGCTCCCCGCCTCGGCGTTCGCCCAGTCGTTCGAGGTCCCCGAGCCGCCGAGCGTCGGCCTGCCGGATCTCCCCGTGCCGTCGGCCTCGATCTCGGTGACGCCCACGGCCGAGGAGGTCCGAACGCCGGAGGGGCCGGAGGCCATCGCCCCGGCCCCCGATCGGATCGAGCAGGGGGTCCTGCTCGACGGCTTCGAGGGGGACCGGGCGTCCTGGAGGTACGAGACGAGCGACGCGCCGGTCCAGATCCGGGCCCAGGAGCGGACCGAGAACGGCGCCTTCGAGGGGAAGCGGAGCGAACGCTTCGGTTTCGAGGCCGGGCTGGGCAGCGGGGTCTACTTCAGCTATCCGCTGCCCCGGGTGCCGCTGGCGGCCGACCTGTCGTCGTCGGTCTACGTCCGGTCCGACCGGCCGGGGATGCAGTTGCTCGGGCGGGTGGTGTTGCCGAACGACCTCGACCCGGAGACCGGCCAGCCGTTCTTCATCAACGTGACGGGGTCGATCTACGAGGAGCACGGCCGATGGCGTCGGCTGGAGCTGGCCGGCCTGCCGGAGGCGGTCGAGCGCCAGGCCCGGCTGCTGCGGATCAAGTCGAACCGGGCGGTGCGGCTGGAGGGGGCGTACCTCGACCGGCTCGTGCTGAACCTCTACGGCGGGGCCGGCGAGACCGAGGTCCTGGTCGATTCGCTCCGGGTCGAGCCGGTCCCCTCGGAGCTGCTCGGCACCGGGGTCGACCTGGCAGACGGGGGGGGGGAGGGGATTGACCCGGGGGGGGCCGAGGCCGTCGGCCCGGGCCCCGGCCGGGCCGGCGACGGCGAGGACGGCCGGATCTTCGCCCAGGCCCGGGTCCGGTACGCCCGGAACCGCCTGGAGCTGCTCGACGAGCCGCAGCGCGCCTACTTCCCCTGGCTGCCGACGATCATCGACGCCCCCGGGGCCGACCCCCAGGAGCTTCGGCGCTTCGGGTTCGACGTCTACGCCGTCCGCCCGGGCGCGTCGGCCGAGGAGGTCGGCCGGGCGGCCGACTCGGGGATGCTGCTGATGCCGATGCTCGGCGACCCGCTGCTGGGGGCGGCCGACTCGGACCGGATCCGGGCGGCCGTCGCCTCGTACCCCCGCCGGGAGTCGGTCGCCTTCTGGCACCTCGGCGAGGAACTCGGGGGCCGGGACGACCCCGAGGCCCGCCGGGAGACGCTCCGGAGGGTCCGGGGGGCGGCCGAGGCCATCGCCGACCTGGAGGACGTCTCGCCGCTGGCCACCGGGGACGTGGAGGGGGACCTGGCCCTCTACGCCAGCCGGCCGGGCCGCCTGGAATTGCTCGGGGTGCACGGCAACCCGTGGGGGTCGGCCACGGACCCGATCACCTACTTCCGCTACCTGTCGGTGCGGCGGGACCTGACCGGCCTGGCCAACCCCGAGGCGCTCTACTGGACCCGGATCCCCGCCTCGGCGCCCCCGGAGGTGCGGCGGGCGATCTACGGGGACGACCCGCCGCCGTCCTGGGGCCGTCCCCAGGTATTGCCGGAGCAGATCCGGCTGGCCACGGCCTCGGCCCTCTCGGCCGGCTTCCGGGGGATCGGCTACTCCGGGGACGCCGAGCTGACCCGGGCCTCCGGCCGGACCCGGCTGATCGAGCTGCAACTGCTCAACGCCGAGATCGACCTGTTCCAGGAGATCCTGGCCCGGGGCCTGGGCCCGATCCTCCGGTACAAGACCTACCCGCCCCCCGACGAGGAGACCGGCCGCCCCCTCGAGCGGAATTACAACCGCTACGACGACAAGCGGGAGGAGGAGGAGGACCCGATCTGGCACGTCCAGGCCGTCGGCTTCCCCACGCCCGACAAGCGGGGCACGCTGCTGCTGATCAGCAACCTGAACTGGGGGGCCCAGTGGGTGCCCGGCCAGCTCGCGGAGGAGGAGGTCCGGGTCACGGTGCCGGGGCACACCAACGTCTCGGCCTGGGAGATCAGCCTCGGCGGCGTCCGCCACCTGGACCGCAAGCGGGCCCCCGGCGGGGTCGAGATCAAGCTGACCGACTTCGGGGCGACGAGCTGGGTGTTGCTGACCCCGGACACGGAGATGGTCCGGCGCCTGGAGCAAAGCATCGCCTCCTGGGCCCCCCGGGCCGCCGAGCTGGCGGTCGAGCAGGCCGACCTGACCATCCGGGCCGTCAAGGAGACGCACGGCCAACTGGTGCTCGACGGCTTCGACGTGGAGGGCAGCGCCACGCTGCTTCGGATCGCCGAGGAGCAGCTCGAGACCGCCCGGGCCGGCCTGGCCCGGGGCGAGGCCGGCGAGGCCTTCGCCAACGCCCGTCGCGTCTGCCGCCCGTTGCAGATCCTCATGCGGCAGCACTTCGAGCGGGCCAAGGAGGACCTGATCGAGGCCACCCGGTTCGACCACGACCCGGGGGTGGAGCCGCTGATCTCGCCGATCTCCGCCCCCCCCCTGATGTGCTACAACACGCTGCCGCAGCTCGAATGGTTCTGGACCAGCGCCGTGCGGTCGTACTCCTTCGGGGAGAACCTGGTGCCGGGGGGCGAGTTCGAGGAGCTGGACCCCGAGGCGTACGTGCAGCAGGGCTGGACCAGCGTCGGCCACCGGGTGCCGGGGCTGGAGCCCCTGATCGACGTCGAGCCGGAGGACGAGCCGGACGCCCGGGGCAGCGAGCGGCTGCTCCGGCTCCGGGTCCGCCCGGCCGAGGGGCAGGACGTGGACCAGCTCCCCCCGGCCTTCGACCGGCCGACGGTGGCGATCCGGTCGCCGCCGGTCCCCGTCTCCCGGGGGAACTTCATCCGGATCTCGGTGCTGATGAAGCCCGTGACCTTCCAGGCCGAGGGCAGCGGCGGCGGCGTGATCGTCCGGGACTCGATCGGCGGCGAGCTGATGCAGTTCCACCAGTACTACGGCGAGCCGGAGTGGCGGCGGGTGGTGCTCTACCGCCGGGCCCCGGAGTCGACCGAGCTGACGGTGACGCTCGGCCTGGCGGCGACCTCCGGCGAGGTCGAGTTCGACGACCTGCGGGTCGAGCTGCTCGCCCCCCCCGCCGCCGAGGCCCGGGGCGGGGAGGCGGCGCCGACCCGGCGCTGATCGGCGGTCGGCGGTCGGCGGGCCGGGGAGGGGGCCGGCCGGCGATCCTGCCCCCTTGATCCCGGGGCCGGGCGCCGATAGCTTGCGAGGCTGGGCCGGCCCCCGGGGCCGACCCGTCCCGGGTCGTCCGCCCGCGCCCCCGTCCGGCTGGACCCCGAGTCCGGCCGGGCGTAGGATTGTCGAGGACCGCAACGATGCCCGCTCCCCCCCCGACCCCTCGGCCGACCGGCGGCCGACCGACGTCCCCCCGACCCGGGCCCCTCGCCGCCATCGGCCGCCGGCCCGCCGCCCGCCGATGAGCCGATCGTGACCCGGCCCGGGGGCGGGCAGCCCCGGCCTCGGCCGCTCGGGCCCCGGCCAGACCAGACCTGATCGGCGCGGCCGGCCTCGGATCCCCCCGTCATCTCCCCCGTGGACCGAGCACCGACCGCACCGGCATTCCCGCGGAGTCTTGTCGGCGATGGCGATGGAGACGGCCCTGATCGTCGAGGACGACCCGGATCAGGCCGAGATGGCCGCGTCCTTCCTCCGCCTGCAGCGGATCGAGCCCCGGACGGCCTTCGACGGCCTGTCGGGCGTGGAACTGGCCTCGGAGCGCCGCCCCGACCTCGTCCTGCTGGACCTGATGCTGCCGGACATCGACGGCTTCGAGGTCTGCCGACGCCTGCGGAGCCTGCCCGGGGCGATCGATTTGCCCGTGGTCATGGTCACCGCGCTGCACGGCGACGAGTACCGGAAGCTGGGCTTCCGGGTCGGCGCCAACGCCTACCTGACCAAGCCCTACGGCCCGAGCGACCTGTACCAGGCGATCGACCTGGCCCGCTCCTGGCGGGACTCGCTGGGGGTCGAGCGGCTCAGCGGCGAGATCCGGATCGAGATGGACAGCTCCCCGAAGTACCTCCGCGAGGTCAATGACTTCCTGGTCGGCCTGTACCGGTCGACCCCGCTGACGATCGAGCAGGTCCAGCACCTTCAGCAGGCGGTGCTGGAGATCGGCCAGAACGCCGTGGAGTGGGGGAACCGGATGCGGGTCGAGCTGCCCGTGGAGGTGACCTACCGGGTCTTCGAGGACCGGGTGGAGATCATCATCCGGGACCAGGGATCCGGCTTCGACCGCTCGATGCTCGCCCACGCCGCCACCCGGGACGACCCGCTGCGGCACATGGAGATCCGCCGGGAGCTGGGCCTGAGGGAGGGGGGATTCGGCCTGCTGATCACCCGGGGGATGGTCGACGAGCTGTCGCACAATGACGCGGGCAACGAGGTGACCCTGACCAAGCGATTCCCCGCCGACTCGGTCCCCGACCGCCACGGCCAGGAGGCCTGAGAGCCGTGCCCGAGGCCTCCGCCCACCCACCCCCGCAACGCCGCCCCTCCCCGGCACCCGGCCGCCGCCGGCCGGGCCTGCTCGTCGTCGACGACGAGGCGGAGGTTCTCCGCTCGCTCTTCGACCTCTTCCGCCTGGACTACCGGGTGCTCACCGCCACCCGGGGGGCCGAGGCGCTGGAGATCCTCCAGGAGGAGCAGGAGGTCAGCGTCGTGATGTCCGACCAGCGGATGCCCGAGATGACCGGCGTGGAGTTCCTCAGCCGGGCCCGGGCCATCCGCCCCGAGGCGACCCGGCTGCTGATCACCGGGTACGCCGACCTCAAGGCGGTGATCGACGCCATCAACGAGGGGCACGTCTTCCGGTACGTCGCCAAGCCCTGGGACCCCGACGAGCTGGGCACCGTGATCCGCCAGGCGGTCGAGCACCACGACCTGATCGTCGAGAAGCAGGGGCTGATCGAGGAGCTGAGGACCGCCAACGCCCGCCTGGAGGAGGCCAACCGGCTGAAGTCCAACTTCATCGAGGTGGCCAGCCACGAGCTGAATACCCCGGTGACGATCGTCCTGGGCATGGCCGAGCTCTGGAAGCTCACCCACGGCGGCCAGCCGGACGACCCCTCCAACGCCTGGATCGACCGCATCATCGCCGCCGGCCGCCGGCTCGCCTCGACGGTCGAGCGGATGGTCAAGCTGCTGCACGCCGACCGCCTCGCGCCCACCCTGGAGGCCCGGCCGGTCGAGCTGGGGCCCCTGCTCCGGACCGTCGTCGACGACGCCCGGCCCTACCTCGACGCCCGCCGCCAGGGGGTCGAGCTGTCGGTCGACCCCGGCCTCGGCTCGGCGGAAATCGACCGCGAGAAGGTGGCCGACGCGCTGGCGAACCTGCTGAACAACGCCATCAAGTTCACCCCCGACGGCGGCACCATCCGGTTCGACGCCCGCCCCGACGGCGGCGAATTCGTTGCGTTCGAGGTGTCCGACCAGGGGGTCGGCATCGAGCCCGGCGAGTGCGACCTGATCTTCGAGCCGTTCTTCACCGGCTTCGACACCATGCACCACTCCTCCGGCGACTTCCAGTTCGGCAAGCGCGGCATCGGCCTGGGCCTGAGCCTGGTCCGCACCTTCGTCCGGATGCACGGCGGCACCGTCTCCTGCGCCAGCGAGCCCGGCCGGGGCTCCACCTTCCGCATCCGGCTGCCGCGCTCCCCCCTGCCCCGGCCCCCGGTCGACTCGGGGCCGTCCCCGGCGGATCCGCCCCCCACGTCGGACTGACCGGGGCCGCCGACCGCCTCCGGGGAGGGCGAGGGGGCCGTCGTCTCGCCCGGGGTACGACCGGTCAGCCGGCGTCGGCGCTCCGGGAGCGATGCTCCTCCTGCTCGATGTAGTCCTTCAGGTAGGCGAGGAAGGTGGGCAGGCCGTCTCGCTCCCAGGCGGATTCGATGGCGGTCTTGACCTGCTGGTTCGCCGCCTGGAGGGCCCGGAAGGCCTCGGCGTCGGGGGAGGAGGGGTCGGGGGCGGCGACCTGGTCGTGGGTGTTGACCGAGAGCAGGAAGCCCGCCGGGCTCGGCCAGGGCTGGACCTGCAACTTCATGTGCGGGTAGCTCGCGTTGCCCAGCCGCAGGGAGTAGGTCGCCGACTGACCCGGCCCCGAGGCCGAGGGCTCGAACGGCGGCCCTCCCAGCGGCACCGGCCCCGGGGCCTCCCGCCAGGCCAGGCGTCGGAGCACGGCCTCGGGCGGCGGCGAGTCCGGGTAGGCCAGCTCCATGTAGATGGCGATCGCCCGCTCCAGGTCCCCCCGGACGATCCCCTCGGTCGATCGAGGGTCGTCCTCCGGCTTCGTCGGCTCCATCGCTGACCCCTTCCCTCTCCCCGACCCCGGCCGCCATTGCCGGGAGGCCGTGCCCCGTCTCGGGCGGTGAATGGGACCGATTCTACGGCCCGATCGGGGCCGGACGCCATGCCTCCTCGGCCGCCTCGGGCCTCAGGGATCCCGGCCTGCAACGGGCGGGCCGGACGCGTCGGGATCCCCGGCGCGTCACCGATCGCCGGGCCCGGCCGGGCCGGTCGGCCCGGGGCGATGGCCGTCGCTCCCCTCCTCCCGGTCGAGGAACCATCGGACGGTCCGCCCGATGCTCTCCGCGTTCCCCAGCGCCGGCGACCAGCCGAGCCTGGTCCGGGCCTTCTCGGTGCTGTACCGGATCCGTCGGGCCATCAGCCAGGCGGCGTACCGGGTGATGATCGGCGCCTTCGGCCACCGCATCGCCCGGGCATACGCCTCGATCGCCAGCGCCCCGCCGAAGACCACCGGATAGGAGTACGGCAGCCTGCGGTACCACCTCGGCCGGCCGACCCCCGCCGCCTCGGCGAACATCCCCAGGAACTCCCGCTGGGTCATCGGGCCCTGGTCGGTGACGTTGTAGGCCTCGCCGACCGAACCCGGGTCCTCGGCCGCCAGGATGCTCGCGTCGGCCACGTTCCCGGCGTAGACGGCGCTGAGCGGGTTGTCCCCCGGGCCGATGACCGGGACGCCGGCCCCCCGCATCCGGGAGATGAGCCGGGCGGTGGTCGTCCGGTCGCGCTCGCCGTAGAGCCAGCTCGGCCGGATGATCGTCAGCGGCAGGCCCTCGTCCCTCGACAGTCGCCAGAGGATGCGTTCGGATTCGACCTTGCTGATCGTGTAGTAGTCCCAGGGCCACCAGGTCCCGACGCCGAGCGGGTGGTCCTCGGCGATGGGCCGGCCCGTCCGGGGCGGATGCCCATACGCGCTGGTCGAGCTGATGTGCACGAATCGGTCGACCCCGGCGGCGACGGCCGCCCGGGCCAGCGACTCGGTCGCGTCGAGGCAGGCCGATTGGAACTCGGCCCAGGTCCCCCAGTCTCCGACTTTTGCCGCCGCGTGGTAGACGACCCGGGTGCCCCGGAGCGCCTCGGCGCAGGAAGCCGGGTCGGTCAGGTCGCCCCGGACGAGGTCGACGCCGAGCGATTCCAGGAACCCCGTGTCGCTCGACGGCCGGACCAGGGCGCGGACTGGCTCCCCGCGGGCGACGAGCCGCTCGGCGAGGTGGCTGCCGAGCAGGCCGGTGGCGCCGGTGACGAGGCAGGGGCGAACTCCGGTGCTCTCGGGGATATCCATTCGTTTACTGCAAGATTGCCCAGAAATCGATCGGTGCGAAGGCAACCCAGAACCATCCCCAGCGTTGGCCGAGCCGATCAAGCCAATCGGGAGGACGCCCGTGCACCCCGAGCAAGCGGCCGCAGATCGAGACGGCGATCGCGGTCGGGGCGAGGGTCATCGGAAGCAGCAGCAGGACGGTTTCAATGACCTCGAAATCGAAGGGATCGGACGCGAACGGCACGCCGAGCGCTAGGAGGGCCCAGAGGGCGACACCAGTGATCGGGGTCACCGCCGAGAGCGCCGCGATGTTCAGCGCCCCCTGCGTATGCCAGAGCCGGCGCCGGGGGGGCCGAGGCCGGCGGAGCCTCAGGAGCAAGAGGGCCGGCGTCAGGGTGAGGGCCACCGGCGTCGCGACGGAGATTCCGAAGGTCGCCGCGTTCAAGGCCGTCCGGGCCGGGTGATCGGCGACGATGGGCGAGCCCTGCTGATCGACGATGATCCGGGAGAGCGCGAAGCCGGGGGCGATCGCCGCGACGAGGATCATCGCGTCGAGCAGGGTGAAGGTCCGCCGGGGCTCGGCCTCGGCCTCAGATGCCATCGGTGCCGAGCTCCGGGGGATCGGTCGGGGACGGATCGGGGGATCCGGGAGCATACCGCCGGACCCTCCGAGAGGACAAGGCGAACCATGCGTGGGCGTCGAATCGAAAAAGTTTCGGGAAAGGCTGGAGGGGCGGCGTCCCGTTGCAGGTAGCCGGGGTCCCTCGCGTCGACGCGGGGCCCCGGGGCGACGGCCCCCCAAGCCGGAGACGACCGGGGACGGGACGGGACGGGACGGACAGGACCACAGGCACGCGCGGGTCGGCCGGACTTCGCGAGCGAACTCCTCACTCCTCGGGGCTGCCCTTATGGCCGAAGACACGACCAAGACCCAAGAGCCTCAGCAGCAGCAACAGCCGATCGATCCCGGCCTGCTCGAGCAGACGAAGAACCAGATCCGCACGCTCGTGGCCGAGATCGCCGACCTGGCCGACTCGGACATCCAGCCCCCGGAATTCTACCAGGAGTTCATGACCCGGGCCGTCGCCGCGGTCGCCGCCTCGGGCGGCGCGCTGTGGATGCTCGACAACCGGGGCACGTTGAAGCTCCAGTCGCAGCTCGAATTTCGGCTCACCGGCCTGCTCGACGGCAAGGTCCGGACCCAGCCGCACGACGTGCTGCTCGGCACGATCTTCCAGGCCGCCCAGGCCCAGATCATCCCGCCGGGGGCCACGATCGAGGGGGTCCCGGGCGCCGGCAACCCCACGGCGTTCGCCCTGATCATCGCCCCGCTGGTGGTGGACAAGCAGGTGGTCGGCCTGGTCGAGATCCTGATGGATCCGAGCCGCCGGGCGGCCACCCAGAAGAGCACGCTGCGGTTCGTCGGCGACCTCTGCGACCTGGCGGCGCAGTACCTGAAGAACCGCCAGATGCGGCAGATGATGTCGCAGCAGAAGCTCTGGAACCAGCTCGAGGGGTTCACCCACGCGATCCACGGCTCGCTGGATCTCCAGGAGACCGCCTACGCCGTCGCCAACGACGGCAAGCGGCTGATCGGCTGCGACCGGCTCTGCGTCGCCCTGAAGATCAGCGGCCGGACGATGATCGAGGCGGTCAGCGGCCAGGAGGTCGTCGAGCAGAAGTCGAACCTGATCCGGGAGCTGACCAAGCTCTGCAAGCTGGTCATCAAGTCGGGCGAGGATCTCGTCTACACGGGGGACACCGAGGGGTTCCCGCCGGACATCCGGGACGCCCTGGAAATCTACGTGGACGAGTCGGGCTCCAAGGCCGTCATCATCACGCTGCTGCACCGGCCCGAGGAGCCCTCGAAGGACGGCAAGGTCCCCGAGCGGGTCCCCTTCGGCTGCATCGTGGCCGAGCAGATCGGCGACGAGCTGGTCGTGACCGACGTGCACGCCCGCAGCGAGGTCGTCTCCCGGCACGCCTCCACGGCCCTCTACAACGCCCAGGAGCACCACCGGATCTTCCTCCGCCCGGTGCTCAAGGCGATGAGCTCCCCCTGGCGGTTCTTCCGGGGCCGGACCCTGGCGAAGATCGCCGGGGTGCTGGCGGTGCTCGTCGCGGTCGTCCTGGCGATGACCTTCGTCCCCTGGAAGCTGACGATCGAGGGCAAGGGCTCGATCCTGCCCGAGGAGCGGCGGAACACCTACGCCCCGCTCCCCTCCCGGGTGTACGAGGTCCACGCCGAGCACGGCGACCTCGTCCGCCAGGGCGACCTGCTGGTGACGCTCAAGAGCGAGGAGCTGGAGAAGCAGCTCGAGCAGCTCCAGGCCGACAAGGCCTACTACATGAGCCAGGAGGCCACGCTGACCCCCCGGATCAACAAGACCTTCGACCTCGACGAGAAGACGTCCCTCTCCGGCCAGCAGGAGGAGGCCCGGATCCGCTGGCAGAGCGCCGAGGAGCAGATCACGATCATCCAGGAGCAGCTCGACCAGCTGAAGGTGACCGCGCCCCACGACGGCATGGTCGTGACCTGGGAGGTCCGCAAGAACCTGCTCGGCCGGCCGGTCGAGGTGGGCCAGGAGCTGGTCTCGGTGGCCTCGACCACCGGGGAGTGGATCCTGGAGGTCAACGTCCCCGACGACGACATGGCGCCGATCCTGGCCGCCGAGTCGAAGCTCCGGGAGAAGATCGCCGCCGGCGAGGCCGAGCCGGACGAGACGCTGACGGCCTACTTCGTGCTGGCCACCGACCCCGAGCACCGCTACCCGGGCCATGTCCGCCGGATCGCCTCGAAGGCCGAGACGATCGAGGGGGAGCACGTCGTGAAGGTGACCGTCGGCTTCAGCGACGAGGTCCGGGACCGGATCGTCGCCCGCAGCCAGAACACCGACCGCGGCCTGAGGGCCGGGGCCGAGGTGAGGGCCCGGATCGAGTGCGGCGAGGCCCGGCTGGCCTACGTCCTGTTCCGGGACGTGATCAACGCCTTCCACGAGACCGTCCTGTTCCGCTGGCCGTTCCTGAGCCGGACCGGCCCGGCCTGAGCCGGCCGGGCGGCATCCCGACCTTGACGTGATTAACCAGCCAATCGGGCACTCCCGGCGGAGACCAGACCGATGAAGATGCGATCGACCACCAAGGCGACCCTCGCCGCCGCGATGCTGGCGACCCTGGGCGCCCCCGGCCGCGCCCCGGCCCAGCAGCCCCCGGCGGCCCCGTCGGGCACGCAGGTGCAGACCCTGATGATCCCCGGCAACATCGAGTGGATCGAGCGGGCCGCCCTGGCCGCCAAGCGCGAGGGGATCCTCGAGCACATCGAGAAGAGCATCGGGGCCGAGATCAAGAAGGGCGACCTGGTCGCCTACCTCGACGCCGAGATGGCCGAGCTGGCCTACAAGAAGACCGAGATGATGGCCGAGGACCAGTCGGCCCTGAACATGGCCCAGGCCGAGAAGGAGGTGGCCCGGGCCAACATGGCGCGGGCCGAGCGGCTCCGCAACGGCGCGATCCGGGACATCATCTCGGCCGAGGAATACGAGCTGAAGCAGGCCCAGTACCGGGTGGCCGACGCCCGGGTGAGCGAGGAGGTGGCCAAGCTCGAGCAGGCCGCCCAGGAGCTGGAGATGGCCAATGAGGCCGTCGCCGAGCACAACATCCTCGCCCCCTTCGACGGCGAGGTCCTGGAGCAGATCAAGTACCCGGGCGAGGCGGTGCAGGCGATGGAGCCGATCGTCCAGGTCGCCCGGACCGACCGCGTCCGCTTCTACGGCTACGTCCCGCTGGAGGCCGTCTACCAGCTCCGCAAGGGGATGGTCGTCGACCTCAGCCCGGTGGTCGACGGGGCCCAGGTGCCGATCGAGCAGAAGCGGTTCCGGGGCAAGGTCGTCTACATCGGCCGCGAGCTCGCCCCCGCCCGGGGCCGGGCCGAGGTGCTGGTGAAGGCCGACATCATCAACAACACCGAGAAGGACCTCCGGGTCGGCCACAAGGCCAACATCCTGGTCTACCTGACCGAGGATCCGAACCTCGTGCCCGCCCCCCCCGAGGACATGCTCCAGCTCGCCCCCGAGCCGGCCCCGCAGCCCCCGGTGCTCGGCCGACGGGAGCTGTCGACGCCCGCCGCGCAGTGACCTGCCCCGGGACGCGACGCCGCCCGATGCCCCGACTCGATCCCTCGCCCCACCGATGGGGAGAAGCATAGAGACTTCGACCCTCGCCCCCGTCCGCGGGGGAGAGGGTGGGCGCAGCCCGGGTGAGGGGGGGCCGGACGACGATACAAGGTCCGGCGAATCCTCGAAGACCCCTCACCCCAACCCTCTCCCCACAAGCGGGGAGAGGGGGACGCGAAGCGACCTGACCCAACCCGCTCGCCTCGACCCGCGATCGACCCGAGAAGGGCCGCCCCCCGATGCTGAGAGACCCATCCACACCCGGTTCGGTGCCCGCCGGCCAGGCCGCCGAGTACCTCACGGCCCGACTCCGGCCCGACCTGGTCGTCCAGCCGGTGCCGTACGAGGGGGTGACGCACTACGTCATCAAGGACCCGATCGCGCTGAAGTACTTCCGGTTCAAGGCCGAGGAGTACTTCCTGCTCCAGGAGCTGGACGGCAAGAAGACGCTCCAGGACATCAAGCGGGCCTTCGAGCGGAAGTACCGCCCCCAGACGATCACCGTCGAGGACCTGCTCCGGTTCGTCGCCCAGCTGCACGAGGCCAGCCTGGTGCTGGTCGACACCCCCGACCAGGCCAAGGCGCTGGTGAAGCGGAAGCGGAAGAACCGCTGGAAGAAGGTGATGCAGGGCGCGGCGAACATCCTGTACATCAAGATCCCGGTGATCGACCCCGAGAAGCTGCTCACCTGGATGTACCCGTACTTCCGGTGGATCTTCACCTCTTACTTCGTCGTCTTCAGCCTCGGGCTGATGCTCGCGGCCATGACGCTGATCTTCGCCCAGTGGGACACGTTCACCACCAAGCTGCCCACCTTCGAGAGCTTCTTCAACTGGCGGACGCTGCCGTCGCTCTGGCTCTCCCTGGCGATCATCAAGATCATCCACGAGTTCGGCCACGGGCTGACGGCCAAGCACTACGGCTCGGAAGTCCACGAGATGGGCATGCTCTTCCTCGTGCTCACCCCCGCGCTTTATTGCGACGTGACGGACAGCTGGCTGCTGCCGAACAAGTGGAAGCGGATCTGGATCGCGGCGGCGGGGATCTACGTCGAGTGCTTCCTGGCGGCGGTGGCCACCTTCGTCTGGTGGAACACCCAGCCGGGGCTGTTCAACAGCCTGATGCTCTCGACGATGTTCATCTGCTCGGTGAACACGATCCTCTTCAACGCCAACCCGCTGCTGCGGTACGACGGCTACTACGTCACGTCGGACTACCTGGAGATCCCCAACCTCCGGATCAAGTCGACCCAGTTCTTCGCCTACCTGTTCCAGGAGAAGGTCCTCGGGCTGGAGGTGCCGGTCCAGAGCTACATGCCCCGGTCGCGTCGGACGCTGTTCGTGACCTACGCCGTGGCGTCGTACGTGTACCGGTGGGTCATCACCTTCAGCATCATCTTCTTCCTGTACCACTTCCTGCCGGAGAAGCTCCGGATCATCAGCGCCTTCCTCGCCATGGGTGCGCTGGTGCCCCTGCTGCTCATGCCGCTCACGAAGATGTTCAAGTTCGTCCGCCAACCCGGGAGGATGCGTAAAGTGAAGAAGGTCCGAGCGGCGTTGTGCTTCGCCGGGGCGGCGGCGGTGATCGCGGGGATCCTGCTGATCCCGACGCCGCTGCGGGTCAAGGGCACCCTGGTCCTGACGCCGGCCAAGCCGGAGCGGATCTACGTCGAAGTCCCCGGCCGGCTCGTCTCGATCGACGTCCGGGACAACCAGCCGGTCGAGGGGCCCCGCCCCGACGGCACCCCCGGCACGGTGATCGCCCGGCTGAGCAACCTGGACCTGCTCCGGGAGGTCAATGAGCTGGGCACCGAGATCCAGGTCAACGAGGTCAAGGCCCTCGTCTACGACCAGACCAGCTCCGGCGGCGACCAGGGGCCGCTGAACCGGGCCCTCCACGTCGAGACGGTGGAGATGATCCAGCAGGACCTCCAGCCGAAGCTCGACGTGGCGATCGACCAGCGCGGCAAGCTGGTCCTCACCGCCGGCCGGGACGGCATCGCCATGGGCGTGCCCAACCGGGAGGTCACCGGGAAGTGGCTCCAGCCCGGCGAGCTGTTCTGCGAGATCGGCGACCCCAAGGCGCTGGAGGCCCACCTGCTGATCGACCAGTCGGACATCGACCTCATCAAGCACGGCTACGACGGCACCCCGCCCACCGCCTGGGTGAAGATCTACGGCCGGTCCCGGGAGACGATCATCTCCCGGGTCGAGGAGATCGCCCGCCGCAACCGTCAGGAGATCCCGCCGGAGCTCTCCAACATGGCCGGCGGCGAGATCGCCACCAAGCCCGACCAGGAGACCGGCGGCGCCGTGCCGCTGACGACCGTCTACGAGGTGATCATCCCGATCGACAACGCCGACCTCGCCCTGCAGCCCGGCCAGCGCGGCATGGCCAAGATCGACGGCGGCACCGCCACCCTCGGCTGGTGGCTCTGGCGGACCATCACCAAGACCTTCCGCTTCGTGCTCTGATCGGAGCGGCAGGGGGCTCCCACGCGGAGGCGCAGGGACGCGGCGGAGAGGGTAGGGAGATCCGATCTCCTGTCCCCTCTCCGCCGCGTCCCTGCGCCTCCGCGCGAGATCCGAATCCGTCCCGGGACCTCGGGATTCCCGCCCGGACTCGGCTTGCCAGTCCGGGCGGGCGATGGTACACCTGCCCGTAACCCTGACCCCCTCCCGCGCGTGGTCGACCGCGCCGCGTCCCGGAGCGGGGATGGCACGGATGCCCTCGGGTCCCACGTCGTCGGTCCTGGCCAACACATGAAGAATTTCGCCCGTCTCGTGCGGTTCGCCTGGCCCTACCGGGGCCGGTTCGCCCTGTCGCTCGGCTGCGCGGTGATGGTGGCGCTGCTCTGGTTCTCGGAGCTGGGCGCCGTCTTCCCGCTGCTGAAGATCCTGCTCGGGGGCGAGAACGTCCAGGGCTGGGTCTCCGACCAGATCGAGCTGCACGAGACCGAGGCGGACGCGTTGCGCGCACGGCTGGCCGAGCTCGCGGTCGTCCGGAGCCACGGCGACGACGGGGTGCCCGAGGCGTACGTGGAGGGGATCAAGGCGGCGTATCAGCATGCCTGGAACAGCTACTTCGAGGAGGTCCCCGAGGAGTTCCACGCCACGTCCGTCGGCAAGCGCCCGCCGATCCCCGCGGAGCGGCACGAACGCTACCTGGAGCTGGAGCGCGCCTACCGGGTCGCCGAGGCACGCTTCGACGAGCTAGGGTCCGCCTCCCGTCTGCTCGAGGAAGGCGGCCCCTCTGCGCTCGACCGCCGGGGGCGATCCTGGCGCGGGGAGCTCAAGGGGGCCCTCCGCTGGGAGTCCCGCTTCCGAATCGCGGCGCCCCTGGCCGACCGCTGGCTCCCGGAGGACAACTTCCGGACGCTCGCCGTCCTGCTCGGGATCGTCATGGTCGGCGTGGCGATCAAGGGCGTCTTCATGTTCGGCCAGGAATACCTGGTGGCGAACATCATGCAGCTGTCGATCTTCGACATCCGCAAGCGGTTCTTCCGCCGGACGCTCGCCCTGGACCTCGGCAGCTTCGGCCAGCAGGGGACGGCCGACCTGATGGCCCGGTTCACCAGCGACCTCGACTCGGTGAGCCAGGGGCTCGTCGTGCTGCTGAGCAAGGTGGTCCGGGAGCCACTGCGGATCCTCGCCTGCCTCGGCGGGGCGCTCTGGCTGAACTGGCGGCTGACGTTGCTGGCGCTGGTGCTGGTGCCCGTCTCGGCGATGACCACCGTCCGCGTCGGCAAGCTGATGAAGCGGGCCATCCGGCGGTCCCTGGAGAGCATGTCGAACATCTACAAGATCCTCCAGGAGACGTTCCAGGGGATCAAGCTGGTCAAGGCCTACACGATGGAGCGCCGGGAGCGCCGGCGGTTCTACCTGGAGTCCAAGGCGCTCTACAAGAAGCGGGTGCGGGTGGCGACGATCGAGGCGATGAGCGACCCCGTGCTGGAGCTGCTGGCCCTGTCGACGGTGTCGATCGCCCTGATGTCGGGGGCGTACCTGGTGCTCCGGGAGTCGACCTCGCTGCAACTGGGGCCGATGCGGATCCAGCTGGCCTCGGACCCGATGACGATCGAGCAATTGTTGACCCTCTACGTCATGCTCGCCGGCGTCTCCGACCCGCTCCGGAAGCTCTCGACGGTGCACTCGAAGATCCAGCGGGCGGCGGCGGCCTCGGACCGCATCTGCTCGCTGATGGACCGGGAGCCGGTGGTGATCGACCGGCCGGGGGCCGTCCGGATGCCCCGGCACCGGATGCGGATCGACTTCGAGGACGTCCACTTCTCCTACGACGACCGGGCGACGGTCCTCCGGGGCCTGGACCTGGAGGTCCGGCACGGCGAGACGATCGCCCTGGTCGGCCCGAACGGCTGCGGCAAGTCGACCCTGATGAACCTGCTGCCCCGGTTCTACGACGTGCAACGGGGGACGATCCGGATCGACGGCCGCGACCTGCGGGAGGTCTCGCTGCGGAGCCTCCGGATGCAGATCGGCATGGTGATCCAGGAGACGATCCTCTTCGAGGACTCGATCGCCAACAACATCTCCTACGGCAGCCCGTTCGCCAGCCGCTCGCAGATCGAGGAGGCCGCCCGACGGGCCTACGCCCACCAGTTCATCGCGAGCATGCCCGAGGGCTACGACACGATGATCGGCGAGCGGGGCGCGGGCCTCTCCGGCGGCCAGCGGCAGCGGATCGCCCTGGCCCGGGCGATGCTCCGGGATCCGGCGATCCTCATCCTCGACGAGGCGACCAGCGCCGTCGACATCCAGGACGAGGCCCTGATCCGGAGGGCCATTGAGGAGTTCTCCCGGGGTCGGACCACCTTCCTGATCACCCACAACCTCGGCTCGCTCCAGTTCGCCGACCGGATCGTCCTGATGAACGAGGGGAGGATCGAGGCGGTCGGCACCGAGGCGGAGCTGAGCCGGGGCTCCGACCTGTTCCGACGCCTCATCGAGCTGCAATACCACCGGGAGAGCGCCTGACCGCCGCCTCGCCCCGATGATCCCCCGGCGGGCCCCCGGCGATCGGGGGACGGCCCGGGCGGGGGCCTCGACACCCGGCGGACCGGCCCGGCCGCCGGATCCATCCCCGGATGAGCGAAACGGGTCACGCGTGGTCGATCCTCGCGTAGAATGGCAGGGGAGCGTTGCGCCTCCCCGCGATCGTCTCCGCCCGGCCCCCGAGGTCGAAGCACGTCCCCTCGCCCTGCCTCGACCGGTTTGACCGGCCGTCCCGGGTCGCCTTATCCTGCTTCAGATGCCGAGTCGATCGTCGCCACGTTCGGCCCACCCGCCGGGATCGGCTCGGGAGGGCGGAGGAGTGCACGCCATGACGACGAGCCGATTGGTGCGATCGATGTCCCCGGGCGGCCGCCTCCCGGCCTCGCTGGCGGCCGCGCTGGCGCTCGGGCTCGGCGCGTCGAGCCCGGCCGACGAGGGCCCGGCCGATCCCCCGACGTCCGCCGTCGACCGGCTGGTCCGGGAGGGCTGGGAGGCGGCCGGCGTCTCCCCCTCCTCGCTGGCCCCGGACGGCGAATTCCTGCGCCGGGCGTACCTCGACCTCGTGGGCCGGATCCCGTCCCTGGAGGAGGCCAGGGGCTTCCTCGACGGCTCGGATCCGGGCAAGCGGGCCAAACTCGTCTCCTACCTACTCGACCACCCCGACTACGCCCGGCACTTCGGCAACCTTTGGAGCGTCGCTCTTATCGGCCGGGGGGACCAGGGGAATTCGGTCGACCGGCCCGCGCTCCGGGCCTGGCTGCGGACGCAGTTCGCCGCCAACAAGCCCTGGGACGAGATCGCCCGGGAGCTGATCACCGCCACCGGCCCGAACACCGCCGAGAACGGCGCCACCAACTTCGCGATGGCCCACCTGGAGTTCGACGCCGTCCCGCTGACGTCGGTCACCACCCGGGTCTTCCTCGGCCAGCAGATCCAGTGCACCCAGTGCCACGACCACCCCTCGAACGACTGGAAGCAGGCCGACTTCTGGGGGATCAACGCCTTCTTCCGGGGCGTCCGCACCCGCGAGGTCGGCCGGGTCGGCGCCGGCGGGGCCGAGGAGACGGCCTATTACGAGCTGTTCGACGACCCGACCGACGCCTTCGCCCGCTTCGATCGCCGCGACGGCACCATCCGGATCGCCTTCCCCACCTACCTCGACGGCCGGAAGATCAGCCAGGGAACCGACGCCGACCGCCGCAAGGAGCTGGGGACCTTCGTCACCGAGCCGGGCAACGACCAGTTCGCGAGGGCCTTCGTCAACCGGATGTGGGGCCACCTGATGGGCCGTGGGATCGTCCACCCGATCGACGACTTCGGCGACCACAACCCGCCCAGCAACCCCGAGCTGCTCGACCACCTCGCCGCCGACTTCGAGGCGTCGGGCTATGACATCAAGCAGCTCATCCGCCGGATCACCTCCAGCCGGGCGTACCACCTCTCCAGCGTCCGGACCCCGGACAACGAGCGGGACGAGACGTATTTCAGCCACATGGCGCTGAAGCCCCTGACGCCGGAGCAACTGTTCGAGTCGCTGCTGACCGCCACCCAGGCCCATCAGTCCGGGGCCGGGGGGGACTCCGACGCCCGCCGGGACCGCTGGCTCCGCCAGTTCACCTTCACCTTCTCCAACGACGAGGTGAACGAGGGGACGAGCTTCCAGGGCACCATCCCCCAGGCCCTGATGATGATGAACGGCGACCTGATCACCGAGGCCACCAGTTGCACGCCGGGCAGCTTCCTGAAAGACTTGCTCGACGAGGCGAGGAGGCGGGGGGCCTCGGCCGACTTCGTCGTCGACCGGCTCTATCTCGCCGCCCTGAGCCGACCGCCGAGCAGCACGGAGGCCGCCGCCGCCCAGGCGATGCTGCGGCAGGGCCCGGACGGGGTCGCGGTCATGGAGGACATCTTCTGGGCGCTGCTGAATTCGAACGAATTCGTCCTGAACCATTGATCGCCCCGACCCGACGCCCCGGGCGGCCGGGGGGAGGACTCGACCGATGTTCGACCGCCTTCAGGCCCCTCGGGGCATGTCCCGCCGTCACTTCCTCGGGCACCTGGCCGCCACGTCGCTGAGCCTGCCCGCGGCCAGCTTCCTCGGCGCCCTTCGGGCCAACGCCCAGCAGCTCCGCAAGACCCAGAAGCGCTGCATCCTGCTCTGGATGGGGGGCGGGCCCAGCCAGCTCGACACCTGGGACCTGAAGCCCGAGAGCCCCCGCAACGGCGGCGAGTTCAAGCCGATCGACACCAGCGCCCCCGGCGTGAGGATCAGCGAGCACCTGCCGACCGTCGCCCGGCAGATGCACCACCTGAGCATCGTCCGGTCGCTCTCCACCAGCGAGGGGAACCACGACCGCGGCACCTACCTGATGCACACCGGCTACCAGCCGAACCCGACGGTGGTGCACCCGAGCCTCGGCTCGGTCTGCTCGTTCGAGCTGGGCTCCCAGCTCGGCGACGAATTTCCCCTCCCTCACGTCGTCTCGATCAACCGGCCCGGGGAGTCGGCCGGGTTCCTCGGCATGGCCCACGCCCCGTTCGTGGTGAACAACCCGAACGGCCGGATCGAGAACCTCCGCCCCGCCGTCGACGCCGCCCGGATGAACCGCCGGATCCAGATGCTCGGCCTGGTCGAGGACCGCTTCATCGGCCAGAACCGGGGCGTCGCCGCCAAGGGACATCGGGATATCTACGGCAAGACCCTGAAGATGATGAACTCTTCGTACACCCGGGCCTTCAAGCTCGACGAGGAGCCCGACGCCGTCCGGGACGCCTACGGCCGCAACGGCTTCGGCGCCGGCTGCCTGATGGCCCGCCGGCTGGTCCAGGCCGGGGTGACGTTCGCCGAGGTCGGCCTCGGGGGCTGGGACAACCACGACGACATCTTCCGGACCCTCCGGGAGCAACGGCTCCCCGAGCTGGACCAGGGCATGGGAACCCTCGTCGCCGACCTCGCGCGGCTCGGCCTGCTGGACGACACCCTGGTCGTCTGGATGGGAGAATTCGGCCGCACCCCCCGGATCAACCAGAACGGCGGCCGGGACCACTGGCCGAGGAGCTGGTCGGTGGTCCTCGGCGGCGCCGGGATCAAGGGCGGCCAGGTCGTCGGCGCCACCGACCCCGACGGCATCGACGTGGTCGACCGCCAGGTCGGCGTCATGGACCTGATCGCCACCATGTGCACCGCGCTGGGGATCAACGTCGACACCGAGTACACCACCCCGCTCGGCCGGCCCATGAAGATCGTCGACGGCGGCTCGGCGATCAGCGAGCTGGTTTGAATCCCGTCAGGTGGCATGTTCACGTCTTCGCTTGTCATTCCCCAAATCTTGGTAGCATGGTCGAAGCTTCTCCTCCGCGCTCTCGTCCCCTTGGTGAGGAGGCCCGGCGATGGAGCGGCCGATTCCCCCCGAACCTGAGCCGACCCGTTGGGCCTCGGCCCACTTCGCGGGGGCCGACCTCGCCGATGTCCGCCGCGTCCGCAGGGTCGTCCGGATCGCCGGGGCCTGGGCCGACCGGCCCGGTCGCAGCATCCCGGCTCCGTTCGAGGACCGCTACGACATCAAGGCGGCCTACCACCTGTTCGACCACGCCGACGCCACCCCCGAGCGCCTCCAGGCCGGGCACCGCGGGCTCGTGGCCGAGGCCCTTCGACAGCGGGGGACCTCCCTGCTGATCGAGGACACGACCGTCATCTCCTACCCCGGCCGCCGGCCGGTCCCCGGCCTGGGTACGGTCGGCTACTCCGGGCGGGGCCAGACGGGATTCCACCTGCACACCGTCCTGGCGGCCCGTTGGCCGGGGCAGGTCCGCCCCGACGCGCACGGCCGGCGGCCCGCCCTGGAGGTCCTCGGCCTGGCCGACCAGCAGTCCGACGTCCGAGCACCCTTGCCGGCCGGCACGACCCGCCGTCGGCCGCCGGCCCGCAAGCCGACCGACCCGCCTAAGGCCTGGGAGCGGGCCACCGAGCGGGTCGGCCCGGCCCCCGAGGGGGCCGCGGTCCGCTGGGTGCGGGTCTGCGACCGCGAGGCGGACATCGACGAGTTCCTCCGCAGCTGCCAGCGGGCCCGACGCGGCTTCGTCGTGCGCGCGGCGCGCGACCGCATCGTGAGGGACCCGGCGACCGGCCGGCCCGACGGCTCGCTGCGCCGCCAGGTCGCCGCCTCGGCGGCCCTCGGCCAGTTCGTCCTCCAGTTGCGGTCGCGACCGGGCCGGGCCGCGCGGTCGGCGATGCTGTCGGTCAGCGTCACCCCGGTGGCGCCGGTCGCCCCGCGGCGGCCGGGCCGGGCCGCCGACGCCACGGAGCGGCTGACCTGCACGGCGGTGCGGGTCTGGGAGGAGCACCCGCCCGAGGGCGTCGAGCCGCTGGAGTGGGTCCTGATGTGCGACGCCCCGGTCGCGGGCCGCGACGCGGCGATCGGGCGGGCCTCGCAGTACTCGGCGCGGTGGCTGGTCGAGACGTGCCAAGCAGACTGCACCTCAAGCGACCGGTGGTGCAGCACCCCCGGCGGCGGTTACGATCAGCGCCGCCGCGCTGCTTGAGCTGGCGGCGTGGTGCCGACATCACCTGACCTCGGCATCGGGAGACATCGCATGTCCGTCGCCCCCCGTCACAACGCTCCCCCCCGCGCCTGACGACGGCGCCCTGCCCACCGCCGACGGTCGCACCGACGATCTGGGCCCGCCTGCCGGCCGACCGGCAGCGACAGCTCCGCGACCTGCTCGGCCAACTCCTCGCCAGGCTCCTGGCGGCCACCCGAAGCGAGGAGGCCGGCCATGAGTGACGCAACCCGCTCGCCCAAGCTCCGGCCCTGGCATCTCGACCGGGCGGCCTTCGTCTACGTCCGCCAATCCACACCCCAGCAGGTGCTCGACCACCGCGAGTCCACCGACCGGCAGTACGCCCTGGCCGACCGCGCCGTCGCCCTCGGGTGGCCACGGGACCGCGTCACCACGATCGACGACGACCTGGGCAAGAGCGGCCAGTCGATCGAGGGCCGGCCCGGGTTCCAGCGGCTGCTGGCCGAGGTGGCGCTCGACAACGTCGGGCTGATCCTCGGCCTGGAGATGAGCCGGCTGGCCCGGTCCAACCGCGACTGGCACCAGCTGCTCGAGCTCTGCGCCCGCTTCCGCGTGCTCCTGGCCGACGCCGACGCCGTCTACGACCCGGCCGACCACAACGACAGGCTCCTGCTGGGCCTGCACGGCATGTTGAACGAGGCAGAACTTCATGTCATCAAGGAGCGGATGTGCCAGGGCCGGCTCAACAAGGCCCGCCGGGGCGAGCCGATGGGCTCCCCGCCGCTGGGCTACGTACGCCTCGCCTCGGGCGAGTGGGCGATCGACCCCGACGAGCAGGTCCAGGCGACCGTGCGGCTGATCTTCGACCGGTTCGACCGCGAGGGTACCCTGCACGGCCTGCTCCGCTACCTGGTCCACCACGGGGTCCGCATCCCGATCCGACCCCGCCACGGCCCCAACCGCGGCGGGTTGGAGTGGCGGCGGCCGAACCGCCCGACGCTGTCGAACGTCCTGCACCACCCGGCCTACGCCGGTGCCTACCGGTTCGGCCACCGGGAGGTCGACCCGCGGCGCAAGCGGCCCGGGCGGCCCGACACCGGCAAGCTGGTCCGCCGCCCGGAGGAGTGCCTGGTGCTGATCCGCGACCGGCTGCCGGCCTACATCACCTGGGAGCGGTTCTGTGACAACCAGGAGCGGCTGGAGGCCAACCGGGCCCGCCGGGACCGCCCCGGCGCGCCGCGGCAGGGGGCCTCGCTGCTGGCCGGACTCCTGCGGTGCGGGCGGTGCGGCCGGCGGATGCTCGTGCGGTACTCGGGGGCGACGGGCCGGTACAGCTACACCTGTGCCCGCGGGGCGGCCGACCACGCCGAGCCGATCTGCCAGAGCCTCTCCGGGCCGGCGCTCGACGGGCTGGTCGCCGGCCGGGTCCTGGCGGCGGTGGAGCCGGCGGCGCTGGAGGCGAGCTTGGCGGCGGTGGCCGAGGTCGAGCGCGAGCGGTCCGAGCTGGCCCGGCACTGGCGGCTCCGCCTCGAACGCGCCGGCTGCGAGGCCGACCGCGCGGCCCGGCAGTACCAGGCCTGCGAGCCGGAGAATCGCCTGGTCGGCCGCGAGTTGGAGCGGCGCTGGGAGGAGGCGTTGAGGGCGCAGCGGCGCCTCGAGGACGAGCACGAGCGGTGGCGGGGGTCGGCCCCCGGTCGGCTCTCACCGGACGACGAGCGGACGATCCGGTCGCTGGCCGGCGACTTGCCGGCGGTGTGGCAGGCGACGACGACGACGCCCGCCGAGCGGCAGCGGATCGCCCGACTCCTGATTGACCACGTGTCCGTCACCGTGGACAAGGCGAGCGAGCGGGTCGATGTGACGCTCCACTGGTCCGGCGGCATGACCGAGTCGCACGCCATGTCCCGGCCGGTGAAGCGGTACGACCTCCTGGCCGACTACCCCCGACTGGTCGAGCGACTGCGGGGATGGCGCGCCGAGCGGCTCAGCCCGGCGGCGATGGCCGAGCGGCTCAACGTCGAGGGGTTCCGTCCCCCGAAGCGGGCCGAGCGGTTCACGCGGGGGATGGTGCAACGGCTGCTCTGGCACCTGGGGCTGGCCCGCACGCCCTTCGGCAGCCCGGCCGGCCTCGGCCGCGACGAATACCGGCCGTCGTCGCTGGCGCGTCGGCTGGGGGTGTCGCGAGACACGGTGCGGCGATGGGTGCGGGTCGGGTGGTTGACGGCGCATCGCGACGCCCAGGGCCACCACGTGATCTGGGCCGACGGGTCCGAGCTGCGGCGGCTGCGCGAGCTCCGCCGGCTGCCGCGGACGTGGGCGAACAAGGGGCGGCTTGCCGAACTGACCAGACCGAGGCCGCGCCCGGGACGGTAGAGTGAGGGCGGCCCGGCTCAGGGCGAGCCGGGCCGCCCCATCGCGCTCTTGGAGGGCATTATGGCTGGAACATCGAGGAGTATCACAAGGCGTTGAAGACCGGGCTGGGGGCCGAGCGGCTCCAGCTGGAGACGGCCGGGCGGCTCTTCGCCGCGGTGGCGATCATGGGCGTGGTGGCATGGCGGCTGATCGCGCTGAAGGAGCGGCTGCGGTCGGACCCCGAGGCGCCGGCCGAGCGGTCGGGACTGGATCAGCTGGAGCTGGAGGTCCTGCGCCGCGAGCTGGGCCGACCGATCGGGACGGTCCGCGAGGTGGTGCTGGCGGCGGGGCGGCTCGGCGGCCACATGAACCGCAAGCGGGATGGGATGCCGGGCTGGCAGACGCTCTGGATCGGGATGCTGCGGCTCCGCACGCTCGCCGAAGGGGTCCGTCTGGGTCGGGACCTGAGATTTGGGGAATGACAAGCGTCTTCGAGGCCATGCCACCCGACGTCTAAGCGGCGACACAATGGACGCCAGGATTGATTGCTCACATGGAGATGCCACTCGGGTAAAATCGCCGATGCGCCGGTCAGTCAGCCGGCGCAGGCAGGCGAATCTCCGGGAGGATAGGGAGGAGGCGTCCGATGGCCACGTCCTGGTTTTACCGCGATGGTGATAACACGGAGGTTGGCCCCTACACTCCTCGGCAGTTTGCGGAGCTGGTGCGGCTTGGCGAGATCACGCCGGTCACGAAGGTCCGCAGGGACGGGAGGCGGTGGCACCCGGCGGGGAAAGTCCGGGGGCTGATGGAGCACGTCGCAGCGACCCAGATCGCCGCCGCCGAGCCCGCCGCCGCTGCCGACACCGACCCTCCCTGGGAATCCCTGGGTGGCAACGGGGCAGGCAACGAGGATGCGAACGATGCGGGGCCGGCCGAGGCGTCGCCCGTGCCCGGCGGGTCCGTGATGGATTTGCAGATCAGCTTCGGAGCCATGAAGGTACGCCCCTGGTCGGTCAGGGCGGTTTGGGAGGCCGGGGGAGAGCGGAAGCTGGTCCGGTTGAACCGGAACGTCCCGCCGGTCGCCCGCCTGGAGCAGGCGGACGACGCAACCAAGCGGGCGGTGCTCCACCGGATCGCGGTTTACGCGGCCGTCGCCAGCCCGGTCCGAATCTCGACGCGCTTCTTCGGCGCGGTGGTCACCCGGCTGATGGGCGAGGCTGAGGACGTCGGGCCGCAGGCCGAGGCGGTGGCCGCCGCCCTGGAGCGGGCGGTCGCGAGGGGCACGGTTGGCGACGAGGACCGGGCCTGCATCCTGGGGCAGGTGGCGATACCCGGACCGTCGCTACACAGTCGGCCGTCGCCCGCGGTCGCGGTGATCGAAGGGCCGTCGGCCCCGCGGCGGGGAATCGTTACCCGCAATGGGCTGCCGTGCTGCGCCAACTGCGGCCGCCAGGTCTCGCTGCGCCGCGGCTATTGTCGATCCTGCGGCCAGGCGGTGAACGATCCACTGACAATGATCCTCATCAGGGTCGCGGCCATCTTCCTGGCGATCGTCATGGGTGCCATCAAAAAATCTTTGAATTAGAAGCGGGCGGGCGGGTGGCCGGGGCAAAGTCCTCGTGCCCCGGACGGCGTAGGATCACCGAGCCGGGGCACGAGGACTTTGCCCCGGCCACCCGACGGGTTCCGGCTGGCTCGCACCACGGGGAGCCATCACATCTTCTCGCACCCCGACATCCCCGAGTTGGTGAACCTCCAGGAGGCCGGTGGGGAGGCGAAGCCGTATCAGGTGCGGCAATTCCTCCGGCTCATCGAGCGACACAACCTCACCCTGGACGATCCGGAATGAACGACTATCACATAAATATTTTTAAAAGTGATGAGGGTGGCGGTTATATTGCCGATATCCCGATCTCGTCCATTGTTCCGCGTTCGGGACGACGCCCGAGGAGGCCCTGGCGCAGGTCCTCGTCGCGAAGGAGGCCTGGCTGGAAGTCGCGAAGGACGAGGGCAAGCCGATCCCTCCTCCGAGGTACCGGCCGGCGATTTATCAGACCGCATGATTCGATTCGGGCTATCCCGAGAAAAGCAAGTTCCCGGGCGGACATCGGCCCAGGTCGTCCGATGATCTCGCTCCGAATACGCCGTACAATGGCCGCGACGGCCGCCCGGGAGGGGAGTCGCCGGGGCTCGATCGACGACGGCCGAGGGGGATGATCGCGGGGGGGAGCCGGTGCGTCGCATCTCGATCCGGTACATCGGGCCGTTGCTATTCGTGGTGCCGGTGATCGCGGTGATCGTCGCGCTGCAACTGGTCAGCGAGTGGGAGATCCGCAAATCGGTCGACGAGCTGGCCGGGAGGGTGGTCGACCAGGTCACCGAGCGGGTCGAGCAGCGGCTGGACGGGGATCTCTCGATCGCCGTCCAGCTGACCCGGCAGGCCGAGCTGATGGTGGAGGAGGGGACGCTGGACCCGGCCGACCTCCGCTCGTGGCGCCCGGCGTTTCACGACATGCTGGTCGCCTTCCCCATGGTCGATTCGCTCGCATTCGGCACCCCAGACGGCCGCGCGACGTGGGTGATCCGCTACCCCGGGGAGGCCGGCCTGGAGTTCGCCATCGAGGACGACCAGACCTCGGGAGAGATCGTCGAATACACGCTGGATGGGGCCGGCGAGCCGGGGGAGCGGCTCGGGTCGTACGCTTTCGACACGACCTCCCGGCCCTGGTACGAGGCGGCGGTCGAGGCGGGGGGGCCGACCTGGAGCGCGATCTATCCCTGGGTCCGGCGTGACGGGGGGATCTCGACCCTGGGCATCGCCTACTGCCGTCCCGTCCGGGACGACGGCGGGGAGCTGATCGGCGTGCTCTCGGCGGACTTGGCCTTGCTGGGGCTGTCGGCGTTCCTGCGATCGGTCGAGGTGTCCGAGACGGGGCAGTCGTTCCTGGTCGGGCCGGACGGGAACCTGATCGCCGCCTCGGCCGACGTGGCCGTGGCCCGGCCCGAAGGGGGGCGCGTGCCGGCCTCGGAGGCCGACGACCCGATCATCCGGGCCGTCGACGGGCGGGTCTCGGCGCAATATGGCTCGTTCGGCCAGGTCGATCGGCATCTCGGATTCCGGATGCCGATCGACGGCGAGAGGTACCGCGTCGAGGTCGAGCCGCTGCAGAACCCCTGGGAACTGGACTGGAGGACCGTCGTCGTCGTGCCCGAGTCGGAGGTGACCGGCGCCCTCGACGCCGTCCGGCGGCGGGCCTGGCTGATCGGCGGGCTGGTGGCGCTCAGCACGCTCGGCCTGGGGATCGTGGCGTCGCAGGCGATGGTCCGGCCGGTGTTGCGGCTGGTGGAGGGGGTCCGGGCGATCGGCTCCGGGGACCTCGATCACCACGTGGCCGTCTCGGGGACGAAGGAGTTCGCCCAGCTCTCCGACGAGCTGAACCGGATGGCCGGCGACCTGAAGGACCGACTCAAGATCCGGCAGTCGCTGGCACTGGCGATGGAGATCCAGCAGAAGCTGCTGCCTGCCGAGCCCCCGGCGATCACCGGGCTCGACATCGCCGGGCACAGCACCTACTGCGACGAGACGGGGGGCGACTACTACGACTTCCTGGAGCTAGACGAGACGGCACAGGGGGACCTGATCGTCGTGCTCGGCGACGTGATGGGCCACGGCGTGGCCGCGGCGCTGCTGATGGCCACGGCCCGGGGGATCCTCCGCAGCCGGGCGGCCGAGACGGGTTCGCTGGGCGAATTGCTCACGCACGTCAACCGACAGCTGGAGGCCGACACCGGCGGCGAGCGATTCATGACCATGATCCTGATGGTCGTGGACGTCCGCCGCGGGACCATCCGGTGGTCCAGCGCCGGCCACGACGAGCCGATCCTCTACGACCCCGAGGCCGACCGCTTCGCCGAATTGCCCGAGATCAACGGGCTTCCCCTCGGCGTGATGGACGACTCCACCTATGGAGAGGCCTCGCTCGACGGCCTCGCCCCCGGCCGGATCCTGCTGGTCGGGGTGGGCGTCTCGAAAGTAGGTGGGAAATCCCGTACAACAGGGGTGGCTGATGGGATCGACGGATTTCACCCACAACCTCGCACGGACATCCCGCCATGCGCACCCCCGATTCGGGCCTGACCCCGGAGCAGGCCGCCGACGCCGAGCGGATCTACCAGGCCCTCCACGCCGCCTCCGAGGAGGACCATTGGCGGATCGCCCAGCTCCTCGCCTCGCGGGGCGACGACCGACTCTTCGGGCAGACCGAGCACGAGGTCCGCGACCTCGTCCACAAGACCGGGGCCAAGGCGATTCAGGCCGCCCTCGACGGGCGGAAAAAGGGGGGTACCGGGGGTCGAGCGTGAGCTGCCCGACCTGCCTCGAGCCGGCCAAGTTCATGGGCCACCGTCCCCGCCGGGTGGTCAGCCTGCTCGGGGCGGTACGGGTCACCCGGGCGTACTACCACTGCCCCCACTGCCACGGCGGCTTCGCCCCCGGCGACGCCGTGATGCGGGTGCCCGAGGCGGCGCTGACCCCGGCGGCCTACGAGGTCGCCTGCCTGGCCGGGGCGCTCTCGGCGTTCGCCGAGGCGGCCGAGGTGACCTTGCCGAAGATGGCCGGGCTGCGCCTGGCCGAGTCGACGGTCGAGCGGGCCGCCGAGGCGGCCGGGGCCGAGGTCGGCCGGCGGCTGGCCGCCGGGGAGGTCTTCGGCGGGGCCCGCGCCTGGCACTGGCACAAGGACGCCGAGGGCAAGACCTGCGCGTACGTGGCGGCGGACGCGACCGGGGTCGGGCAGCAGGGCGAGGGCGGGTCGTCGGCCGAGGGGCGGATGGCCACCGTGGCGATGGTCTACAACCCGGTCCCCGAGGTGTCCGCCCGCCGGGCGCGGCCCGACGGCCCGCCGCCCCGGTTCCGGGCCCGCTACGTGGCGGGGCTGTGCGGCGTGGCCCCCCTGGGCGAGCCGCTCCGGCGGCAGGCGGCGCAGGTGGGGATGGACCGGGCCGAGCGGTGGATCGCGCTGACCGACGGGGGCAGCGGGCTGGAGGGCTGGGCGCGTGCCAACTTCGGGAGGGTCGAGGCGGTGATCCTCGACTTCTACCACGCCGCCGAATACCTGGGGGGCCTGGCCCGCGCCCTGTTCCCGGGCGACGACGAAGCGCGGGAGGGCTGGCTGGGCGACTGGTGCCACCGGCTGAAATACGAGGGCGGCCCGACCGTACTCGAGGCGTTGCGAGGCCTGGAGGTGCGCGGCCACGCGGCGAAGGAAGCACGAGCGGAGGTGGTGCGGTACTTCACCAACCAGGCGCACCGCATGGACTACCCGGGCTACGTGGCCAAGGGTTGGGCGATCGGCTCGGGGCCGGTGGAGGCGGCGTGCAAGACGGTCATCGGGCAGCGGATGAAGGGCTCGGGGATGAGGTGGGGCGCCGACGGGGCCGACGCCCTGAGCCACTTGCGGGCGTTGTTCAAGAGCGGAGATCGGCAGTGGGACGCCTTCTGGTGCCCCACACCGAACTGATTCCACCTACAAACGAGACGCCCTCCCTGCTGGTCGGCACCGACGGCATCTGGGAGACGCGCTCCCCCGACGGGGTCGAGTTCGGCAAGGATCGGCTCCGGGAGGTCATCCGCGACCACCGAGACGCCCCCTCCCAGCAGATCGCCGACGCGATCACCGCCGCCCTGCTCGACTACCGGGGCGACGGGCACCAGGACGACGACATCACGTTTGTGCTGGTCAAGCTCGTCTGAGCCGCCCGGGAGCCGACAGAGAGAGCGCGGAGCGAAACAGTCCGACACCTCCATGGGGGGTGTCGGGCCGTCGTCGTCCGTCTTGCCTTCCGGGGTCGTTCATACCCTCGTCGGGTCACTCCCGGTTGCCGCCCCCGAGCAGGCCGGAGCGGAAGAGGAAGTAGAGCAGGGTCAGGACGCTGGAGAGGGTGGCCGCGACGTAGGTCCAGGCCGCCGCGTTCAGGACCTTGGCGACCATCGGCTCCTCCTCCCGGGTGATCAGCCCGGTCGAGAGCAGGTGCACACGGGCCCTTCGGCTGGCGTCGAACTCGACCGGCAGGTTCACGAGCTGGAAGGCCACGACCCCCGAGAATAGGACGATCCCGGCCAGGACCAGGCCCGTCCAGGAGAACAGCAGCCCGACGAAGAAGACGATGAACGCGGCGCTGGAGCCGAACCCTGCGACCGGGACCAGCAGGTTCCGGATCGCCAGCGGGCCGTAGCCGTGGGCGTCCTGGAGCGCATGGCCGGCCTCGTGGGCGGCGATCCCCAGTGCGGCCAGCGACCGCTCGCCGTAGACGCCGGGGGAGAGGCGCAACACCTTGTGTCGGGGGTCGTAGTGGTCGCTCAGGTAGCCCTGCACCGGCTCGATCTCGACGCGGTTCAGGCCCTCGGAACGCATCACCTCGGCCGCCGCCTGGGCCCCGGTCGCTCCCGAGGCGGAACGATACTGGGAGGCTTCGGCGTAGGCCGACTTCACCCTGGCCTGCGCCCAGAGGGCCAGCAGCATCGCCGGTCCCACGATCAGCAGATAGATCGGGTCGAACGGGAGGAACATGACGGTAACCCTTGCTCCAGGTAGGGAAGCCCCATGAGGGAATTCGATCGACGAGCGTCGTCCTTACTCCTAATACGACGGCCGACCCGGTTGGTTCTCGCCGGAGGGGTGGTCAGTCGTCGAGGGTCGACCACCCGGCGAGGATTTCCCGCCACCCTCGCAGCCTCCGTGCGATCCTCCGACGACAGTCCCGGGCATCCTCGGCACGCTCCAGGAGCGTCAGCACCGGCTGTCCGGCCCGGAAGGAGGAGCCGGGGGCCGGCAGGTCGGCGACCGGCGGCGGTTCTGGCGACGTGGGATCGAACCTCGGCCAGCGGTGCGAGGCCGGGACGGTCCCGTCCCGGTCCGCGAAGACGACGACCTTGCAGGCGAACCGGCGGTCGGAATCGAGGCAAGTTCCGTGCCCCTCGACCCCGGCGCCGAAGGCCCGGGCGTGCTCCCGGAGCAAGGCGAGGCCGGTCGCGTACTCGATCACCTCGACCGAGGCCGTGTACCTCGGGTTGACCTCCGTCGGCCAGGCGATCCCGCCGTCGGCCACGAAGTCCACGCCGAAGAGGCCCCGGAGCCCGAACGCCTCGGCCAGGGTCGAGCCCGTCCGGCCGAGCTGCGCTCGCATCGCGACCGGGGGCCAGATCGGCCCCTCGCTGCCGAGGTAGCCGAACGGGGAGCCGACCCGACCGATCCGCTGCCGGGTCACCCCGACCAGCCGGGCCGATCCGTTCTCTCCCACGAAGAGGGCCGAGCCGCTCTTCCCGGGCTGGAATCGCTGGAAGTAGGCCGAGCCCGTCGGCCCCCGCTCGCTCCCCAGGAACGGCCGGATTCCCGCCCCGGCGGCCGACCGGATCGGCTTGACCAGCCAGGTGCCGTCCGGGGGGAGGCCGTCGGGGTCGAGGGCCACGTCGAGCGCCGGGAGCCGGGCCCTTCGCAGGGCGTCGGCCAGGGCGATCGGGTCCCGGACGCGTCGGAGCGTCGGCCCGTCGACCCCCCACAGGGGGCGGTCGGCGGCGATCCGGTCGATCACCCCCGGGTGGTTCTCCAGCGCCCCGGTGTACATCCAGGGGCCGGGGGGGCATTCGGCGGCGATCCTCGGGAGGTCGGCCGGGTAGGCGGCCGGGTCGACCCGCCGGGCGGGGCAGGACGCGGCGAGGTCATCATCGGCGAACAGGTCGACGGCGACGGGGTCGAACCCGGCTCGGAGGGCCGAGGACGCCAGGGCCCGGACGCTGGCGCCGAGGATCAGCAAGGGGGCGGACACGCTGGGGATGGCTCCGGGTTGCGGGAGGATCGGGGACCATCCCATGAGGGGCCCCGGGGATGTCAGCAGGGCCACGGGGCAGGAGCGGCGGGGGTCGCTCGGCTGGCATGATAACAGGCCTGCCCGCGCTCGATCCGCTGCGGCCCCGCGCGGGCTCACCTCCCCCGCCGGGGCCTTGCGGGTCGGGCCGGGCTTGTTATCATGCCAGCCGAGCGACCCCCCAGCCGAAGCCGGCGACCCGAACGGGGGGCCCGACCGCCCGGACACTCCCCCCGCATCTCAACGCCAGAAGCCCCGGAGTTCGACCCCCATGGCCAGCGATCACACCCTGCTCATCGGAGAGGCCCTCGTCGGAGACGGCAACGAGGTCGCCCACATCGACCTGATGATCGGCACCAAGACCGGCCCGGTGGGCGCGGCGTTCGCCAACGCGCTGGCCAACCAGTCGAAGGGGCACACCAGCCTGCTGGCCGTGCTGGAGCCGAACCTGGCGGTCAAGCCGGCCACCGTCCTGATCACCAAGGTGACGATCGAGGGCCTGGACCAGGCGGTCCTGATGTTCGGTCCGGCCCAGTACGCCGTGGCCAAGGCCGTGGCCGACTGCGTGGCCGACGGCACCATCCCGCAGGACAAGGCCGAGGATCTCTGCATCGTCTGCGGCGTGTTCATCCACCCCGCCGCCACCGACAAGGCCAAGATCAACCAGTACAACTACGAGGCCACCAAGCTCTCCATCCAGAGGGCCTTGAAGGGCGAGCCGACCATCTCCGAGGTCGTCTCCAAGAAGGACTCGGCCAGCCACCCATTCGCCTCCTGAGCCGAGGCGGACCGGACCGGAGCGGAGCCCGTCCGATCGATCGCCGGTCGGCCGGCGAGGGCCGTCCTCCCCCGCCGGCCGACCGGCCGTCCCCCTGCCCGGGGTCGCGATGAAGACGATCCTGATCCAGCTCGACGCCGACCCGCAGCCCAGCGTCTTCGACGCCGTCGTCGCCGTGGATGCGGGGGTCGATCACCTGTTCCGGCACGGGGGGGTGACCCCCGATCAGGTGCGGGACCTCGTGTACGGCGGCCTCTTCACCCGGGGGCCGGAGGACCTGAAGCGGACCGCCCTGTTCATCGGCGGCACCGACGTGGAGAAGGCCGAAGCCCTGCTCCGGGCGGCGACCGGGGCATTCTTCGGCCCGTTCCGGGTCTCGGTGCTGCTCGACCCCAACGGCGCGAACACCACGGCCGCCGCCGCCGTGCTGGCCGCCAAGCGGGGGCTCGACGGCTCGCTCCGGGGCAAGAAGGCGGCCGTGCTGGCCGCGACCGGCCCGGTCGGTCGTCGGGTGGCCCGGCTCCTGGCGAGGGAAGGGGCGGCGGTGGCCGTGTCGTCCCGGACCCTCGATCGGGCGGAAGCCGTCGCCCGGTCGATCGGCGAGGCGACCGGCACCGAGCTCTCGCCGTTCGCCGCCGCCGACGCCGCCTCGCTCGCCTCGGGCCTGGAGGGGTGCGAGGTCGTCGTCGCCGCCGGGTCGACGGGCGTCACGCTGCTGCCGGGGTCGGTCCGGTCGGGCCTGGCCGCCTTGCGGGCGATGATCGACCTGAACGCCGTGCCACCGCTGGGGATCGAGGGGATCGAGGTCCACGACCGGGACGCCGACCGGGGGGGCGTGCGGGCCTGGGGCGCGATCGGCGTCGGCGGCACGAAGATGCGGATCCATGCCCGCGCGATCAAGGAACTCTTCTCGACCAACGACCTGGTCCTCGACGCCGAGCAGGTCTACGCCCTCGGCCAGTCGCTCGACTGATCCGCCCGAACTCCCCGATCGAGCCCCGCCATGCCCCGAGTCGTGGGCACCGACCCCGGCACCGGCAGCCTCGACCTGCTCCTGATGGTCGACGGCGAGGTCGCCGACCAGGCCCGGATGCCTCCCGACGCCGACCCCGCGGGACTGCTCCGACTCCTGGAGGGCTGGGGGCCGCTCGACCTGATCGCCGGGCCCTCCGGCTACGGCCTGCCGATGGTCCGGGCGTCCGAGGCGTCCGGGGCCGACCTGGGGTTGATGGGCCTCGTCCGGGAGGACGAACTCGGCCGGCCGCTCGGCGTCGGCGGGTTCTCGCGATGGGTGGCCGCGCTGGCCGGGTCGGGCCTGCCGGTCGTCTTCCTGCCGGGGGGGATCCACCTGCCGACGATCCCCGATCATCGCAAGATCGGCGTGGTCGATCGCGGCACGGCCGACAAGGTGGCCGTCGCGGCGCTCGCGCTGAGGCTCGACGCCGACGGCGAGGGGCGGGCGCCGTCGGGCTCGACGTTCGCCGTGGCCGAGATCGGCTCGGCGTTCTCGGCGCTGCTCGTGGTCGACGGTGGGGCGATCGTCGACGCCTCGGCCGGATCGGCGGGGCCGATGGGGTTGAGGTCGTCGGGGGCCTGGGACGGGGAGGCGGCCTACTGGCTCGGCCCCCTGTCGAAGCAGGACCTGTTCCGGGGGGGGCTCGACGACCTCGGCGCGGCGGGCCGCCCGGGGTTCTTCGAGTCGATCCGCAAGCACCTGGCCGGGCTCCGGGAGCTGACACCGTTCGACCGGATCTACCTCTCCGGCTCGGCCTCGTCCAGGGCGGATCTGGCCCCGGGCCTCGTCGACACGCTGGGGCGATTCGGCCGGGCCGTCCCGCTGGGCAACCTGCCGGGGGCCTGGGTGAAGCAGGCGGCGCAGGGCTCGGCGCTGCTCGCCGACGGCCTGGCCGGGGGGCGGAACGCGGACCTGGTCGACTCGCTCCGGCTCCGCGAGGCGTCGGGCTCGGTGCTCGACGGCCTGGCGCCTTTCGTCCGGGCTCGGAGCGGCGCAGGGACGCCTCCCGCTTGATCCGGGGCCGCTCGCCGCACCACAATCGAGGCCCGTTCGCGTCCCGGACCCGATCCGGAGATCCCCCGATGAGCCTCGCACCGATCGGACTCGCGTTGCTCCTGTTCTCGCCCCAGCCCCAGCCCCAGGACCAGGCGCCGGTGCCGAGTCCCCGGGATGTGGCCTCGATCGAGGCGGTGGTCGCCGCCGTCTACGACGTGATCTCGGGCCCGAAGGGGGAGCCGAGGGACTGGGACCGCTTCCGCTCCCTGTTCGTCCCCGACGCGAGGCTGATCCCGGTGGTCGTCGGCCCCGAGGGCGGGGCGACGGTCCGGGTGCTCGGGGTCGAGGACTACATCCTGCTGGCCGACCGGGCGATGGCGGCCGACGGGTTCTTCGAGCGCGAGATCAGCCGCAAGGTCGACCGGTTCGGGAAGCTCGCCCACGTCTTCAGCACCTACGAGTCCCGGCGGGACGAGGCCGATCTCGAGCCCTTCGCCCGGGGGATCAACAGTTTCCAGCTCCTCGACACCGGGGACGGCGGCTGGCGGGTCGTCACGATCTACTGGGACGCCGAGCGTCCCGATGCCCCGATCCCCGACGCGTACCTCCCACCCGCCGCCGGGCCCTCGCCCGATCGGCCCTGACCGGAGCCTCCCGCCGATGCGAGTCATCCCCTCCCGTGTCGCCTGCCTCCTGCTAATCGCGGCATCGACCGCCCCGACCCCGGCCCTCGCCCGGCAGGCCGAGGGGCCGGGGCTGGAGATCTATTACATCGACGTCCTCGGCGGGGCCGCCACGCTGGTGGTCACGCCGGATCGGGAGTCGATCCTGATCGACTCCGGCTGGCCAGGCCTCGACGACCGGGACCCGAAGCGGATCGAGCACGTCCTGAAGGACGTGGCCGGGCTCGACCACCTCGACCACCTGGTCACGACCCACTGGCACACCGACCACTACGGGGGCGTGGCGGGGCTGGCGAAGCGGGTCCGGATCGATCGCTACTGGGACCGGGGTCTGCCCTCCGACGGGATCGACGGGCTCGACTTCCCCGACGGGCCGAAGCCGGACGACCCGCTGCTCGTCGCCTACCTCGCGGCCAGCGAAGGGAAGCGTACCGTCCTGAGGCCCGGAGACATGTTGCCACTGGAGGGGGAGGTGTCGGCGCTGGTGCTCGCCTCGGGAGGCGAGGTGATCGGCGGTGACGGCGCCCCGAACGCCCGGTGCGACGACCTGCCGCCCGACCTCCCCGAGGACCGCTCCGACAACGCGAGGAGCCTGGCCCTGGTCTTCCGGCTCGGTCGGTTCGACTTCCTCGACTGCGGCGACCTGACCTGGAACATCGAACGCCAGCTCGTCTGCCCAGTCGACCGGATCGGCCGGGGAGAGGCCCGGGACGACGCCGTCGACCTGTACCAGGTGACCCACCACGGGCTCGACGTCTCGAACCACCCGACGCTGGTTCAGACGATCCGGCCGACGGTCACCATCATGAATAACGGGCCCCGCAAGGGCGGATCGGCCGAGGTCGTCCGGCTGCTGGGGTCGATCCCGAGCATCGAGGCCAACTACCAGATGCACCGGAACGTGACCACCGGGCCTGAGGACAACACCGACCCCGCGTTGATCGCCAACGATTCCCCCGAAGGCGGGCAGTTCATCCGGGTGAGGGTCGAGCCGGATGGTTCTCGGTTCTCCGTGCAGATCGGCGAGGACGGGCCGGGGCGGTCGTTCGAGGTTCGATGAGGGGAGGCGGACGAAGGATGGCGGATGGCGTCGACCATCGCCCCTCCGCCATCTCGCGTCTGTCGTCGGGCATCAGGCCGCCCTGTGCTTCGTCCGCTTCGGTTGGGGCTGGTGCTTCCAGCGGCGGTGGAGCCAGAGGTACTGGGTGGGGTCCCGGCGGACCATCCGCTCCAGGGCGGCGGTGTAGCGTCGTGTCAGCTCGGGGATGAGGTCGGGGGAGGCGTCCTCGGGGTCGATCTCGATGACCTCCTCCAGCTCGACGACGTAGCGGAAGTCATCGCCGATGCGACGGGCGCCGCCGACCACGATGGGGGCGTTGTACTCGATCGCCAGCAGGGCGATGGCCTTGAAGGTCGAGGCCGGGCGGCCGAAGAAGGGGACGAACAGGCCCTTGGGCCCGGCGTCCTGGTCGGCGAGCATCGACAGCAGCCCTCCGGAGGCGAGCACGTCGATCATCGCCTCGGAGCCCCCCTTCTTGGCGATCATCTTCTGGCCGGTCTCCTCCCGGAAGGAGCGAATGAAGCGGTCGAGGTGCGGATTGTCCAGCGTCCGGGCCACCGAATGGGGCGGGAAGCCGAAGGCGCCGAACATGTAGCCGGCCATCTCCCAGTTGCCGTAATGGCCGGTGAGCATGATCATCGGCCCCCCCTTGAGCAGTCGCTCCAGCACGTCCTCGGTGCCCTTGAGGGTGATGAACTTCCGCCAGGTGGTCAGGCGGAGCATCCGGGGGATGTGCAGCATCTCCATCACCATCCGGAGGAAGTGGCGGTAGACTCCCCGGACGATCTCGTCGCGTTGCTCCTCGGTGTACTCTTCGCCGTAGGCGAGGCGGAGGTTCTCCATCGCCACCGCCCGATGCCGTTTGTCGATCTTATAGACGAGGGCGGCGATGGCGTCGGCCAGGGCGTAGGACTGGCGGATCGTCAGCCGCTGCGCGAGGAACACGATCAGCCGGACGCCGAGATACGCGGCGTAGTCGACGACCTGGTTGCGACGCCTGGCTCGGGATCGCTTGGGGAACATCGGCGGTCACTCCATTGAGCCGCGATCGGGATCGAGAGGTCAGTCGGTGTCTCGTGACGTCCCGGCCCCGGCCCCGAGGTGGCGGGCCTGGTACGGTGTGGGGCGGGGCCGGGCGGTGTGCTCAGGGTTCGTCGTCGGCCGGATACTCCGAGAGGAACAGGTACATGCCCAGGTCTGCCATCATCCGCATCAACTCCGGCGAAAGCGCGGCTCCGCCGCCCATCGCGTCTCGACGGGGGGCGAAGCCGATGTCTGCAACGTAATGCGCGGGCTTGAGTGTTGGGCCTTGCTCCGCGAGCCAAGCTTCGAGTTCCTCACTCTGTTCTAATAATCGCCAATCGTCATCGCACAGCCACGCGATGGGTTCGTTCTTCTGGCCCTCCGGGGTGACTCGGTAAATGTTGACTGGCATGTTCGAGCGTCGCCTCCTAGGCTTCGGGCCGTCGGAGACGTCGTCCCATCCATCGAACGACTTCGCGCACGACGATTGCAGGGCCGCCGACGACGATTGCGTAGACGAGGACGACCGCCCCGAGTCCACCCAGAAACCGGAGGAATGACGCGAACAGGGCGGGGCTCCCCGATGCGACGCTCAAGGTGGCGATCGTGACGCCGAGGCCCCCCAGCATGCAGGCGATCGCGTTGATGAAGGACCTGGCGAAGCATTCCCGTTCATCCCACATCGAGTGACCCCTGATGCCCGGATTCGACGACCTGTTCTCCCGCCGGAGGGACAAGCACCCTCATCTCGCCCGCGGCAGGTCGTCACCTGGGCGGGGTGGTGAGGCTACGACGGCTCAGGCGTGCACCAGCCGGCCACGGGGCTCGGGGATCGGTCGGCCCAGTGCCCTGGCCGTCTCGATCCATTCGCCGATGACGACCTCGACCGCGGCGAGGGCCTCCTGATAGGAACTGCCGTCCGACGCGCAACCGGCAAGCTCGGGGACCTCGGCGATGAATGCCTGGTCGACCTCACTCCAGTAGATGATGATCTCATAGCGAGGGCTGTTCATCATCGGTGTCCCCTGCCAGTCGGTATCGGACGATCACGTCCCGGACTTGTTTGACCTGATACGGCTTGGCGTTCCCGTCCCGGGACTGGAGGTTGAGGATCTCCTCGACGCCATCGCGGGTGAAGATGTGGAGATCGCCTTTGATCCGCTCCGAGAACCCGAGACACTTGAGCACCGAGCATACTTCATCGAAGCGGAGGTTTGCATCGGCGGTTCCCCGGAGGACTCGGCCGAGCGTTTTCTTCCAACCGCTCATGGCGGCCGAGCCTCCGGGGGCGGATCAGTCATCCTGGAGCGGCAGGGTGACCGGTGTGCCGCCCTGCTCGGCCGACTTGTAGATGGCTCGGATGATCTCGACGGATTTGCGGCCCTCGCGGCCGTCGACGAAGGGGGGGCGGTCCTCGTCGATGGCGGCGAGGAAGTCGGAGAGCTGCTGACGATGGCCCTCATGGGTGATGCCCCGGGGGTCTGAACCGCCCCCGGTTGCGCCGACCTTGGCCATGGCGGCGAGGACGTCGTTGTCGCTGGGGACCTTCTCCTGGAACTCCCAGAGGGTGATGTCGTCCTGCTCGATCCGGGCGGAGCCGCGATCGCCGTGGATCTCGATCCGCTTGGAGAGGCCGGGGTAGGCGCTGGTGGCGGCCTCGATGACGCCGAGGGCGCCGTTCTTGAACCGGACGGCGGCGACGGCCGTGTCCTCGACCTCGATCCGCTCGTGGGCGAGGGTGGCGGTCAGGGCGGTGACCGTCTCCACGTCCCCCATCAGCCAGGCGAGGAGATCCACGTTGTGGATCGACTGGTTCATCAGGGCGCCGCCGCCGTCGAGGGCCCAGGTGCCGCGCCAGCCGCCGGAGTCGTAGTACTCCTGGGTCCGCCACCACTTGATATAAGTGTCCCCCAGGGTGAGACGGCCGAACCGCCCCAGTTCGATCGCCTCCTTGAGCCGGGCATTGGCCGAGGAGTAACGCGAGGGGAAGATCGTGCAGAGCCGCGTCCCGGCGGCGTCGCAGGCGTCGATGACGGCGTCGCAGCGCGGCAGGGTGATCTCCAGCGGCTTCTCGACGATGACGTGCTTGCCCGCCTTCGCGGCGGCGACGGCCGGGTCCCGGTGGGCGCCGCTGGGGGTGCAGACGCTGACCACGTCGAGGCCGGGGTGGGCGAGCATCCTGTCCAGGTCGTCGTAGATGGCGACCTCGCCCTCCTCGGCCATGCCGACGATCTTGTCCCCACGCCCCGGCACCTGGTCGAAGACGGCCACGACGCGCGAGCCGGGAATCTCGTTGATCGCCCTGGTGTGGTACTCGGCGATCATGCCGCAGCCGACGAGTCCGATGCCGTGTTCCGCCATGATGGTCGTAGCCCTCTTTGATGTCTTCGCGATACGTGTCGATCGCCCGGGTGATGACCGAAGTCGGTTTGGCGCTTATGCGAGCCTCACCCTGGCGATCTTCCGCTTGCCGACGCGGACGATCAAGCCGTCCTCGACGGCGATCGGCCCCCTCGGGTCGGTGACGGGGGAGCGGTCGGGTCCGATGGTGACGCCCCCCTGCTCGATGACCCGTCGGGCGTTGGAGGTGCTGGATTCGAGCTTCAGGGCGACGAGGAGCTTCGGCGGGGCGATCCGGCCGTCGGCGTCGAGCTGGTCTCGGCCGAGGGGGGCCTCGGGAATCTCCACGGGGTCCTCCCCGGCGGCCCGGCGTCGGAAGGCCAGCGCGGCGGCCTCGGCGGCCTCGGTCCCGTGGTACTGGGAGACGACCGCCTTGCCGAGCACCTCCTTGGCGTCCCGGGGGTTGAAGCCGGGGCCGAGCAGGGCGTCGACCTCGGCGAGGGGGAAGTCGGTCAGCAGGGTGAAGTACTGGCGCATGGGCCCGTCGGGGATGCTCATCAGCTTGCCGAACTGCGTCTCGGGGGGCTCGGCGACGCCGATGTAATTGCCCAGGCTCTTGCCCATCCGCTGGGTGCCGTCGGTGCCGACGAGGATGGGCATGGTCATGGCCACCTGGGGGAGCTGGCCCTCCTCCTGCTGGAGATCCCGGGCGACGAGCAGGTTGAAGAGCTGCTCGGTGCCGCCCAGCTCGACGTCGGCGCGGATCTCGACGGAGTCCCAGCCCTGCATGAGCGGATAGAGGCACTCGGAGAGGTAGACGGGCTTCTCGCCCCTGATCCGCTGGGCGAAGTCGTCCCGCGCGGAGACCTGGCCGATGGTCATCCGCCGGGTGAGGTCGAGCACGTCGAGGAACGTCCAGGAGCCGAACCATTCGCCGTTGCGGCGGACCTCGGCCCGGGAGAGGTCGACGATCTTGCCGACCTGGGCGAGGTAGTCCCGGGCGTTGGCGTCGACCTGCTCCTTCGTCAGCCCGGCGCGATGGTCGGAGCGGCCGGAGGGGTCGCCGACCAGGGCGGTGTAGTCGCCGATGATGATGACGGCGGTGTGCCCGAGGTCCTGGAACTGCCGGAGCTTCCGCAGGGGGACGGTGTGGCCGAGGTGGACGTCGATGCCGGTGGGGTCGATGCCGTACTTGACCCGCAGGGGGTTGCCGGTGCGGGCGGAGTGCTCCAGCTTCTTGACGAATTCGGCCTCCGGGGTGATCGCGTCGATCCCCCGTCGGAGGAGTTCCAGTTGCTCGTCGGCGGGTCGCATCGGGGGGCGCTAACCTGGCTCGGGGCTTGCGGATCGGTCCCGGGGGTCGCCCCGGGCGGGGCGGGAGCGATTCTAGGCCATCCTCCCGGATCGGGCAAGCCAGGCCGGGGGTCCCGGCCCGTCGGGGGATCGCCAGGCCGGGAGGACTCGACCTAGGATGGGAGAGCCATCCGACCCCGACCCCGACCCTCCCCGGGCCGGCGGGCCGGGGCCGACGACCCGACCGCGGAGCGCGACCGCCGATGCCGCCGATTGACACGGACCTCGACCTGCCGATGCGATCGATGATCCTGCTGGTGGGACTGGCCCTGGCCATCCTGCTGGCGATCTCCTCGGCCTGGGCGGTGGTGGTCGAGCGGCTCTGGTCGGGCAAGCCGCTGTTGCCGGCCCGGCGGGTCCGGCCGGCGCCCTGGGGGGGGCGGGAGGTGTTCCTCTGCCTCGTGGCCTGGCAGGCGGTCACTCTGGCGGCTTCCCAGGTGCTCGACGGCCGACGGGACGGGGAAGGGGAGCTGCCGCTGGTCGACGCGATGGCGGCCGTCTCGATCGTCAACCTGGTCCTGCTGTTCGTGCTGCCGGCGATCCTGCTGACGATCGGCAAGGCGACGCCGGCGGACCTGGGATTCCGCCGGGGGACGACCCTGGGGGACGCGATCACCGGGGTCGTCGGGGCGCTCTGCCTGGTGCCGCTGGTGTACCTGGTGCAATTCGCGGCGATTTTGATCTGGTCGCCGACGGCCCACCCGATGCAGGAGATGCTCTTCGAGGTGAGGTCGCTGGGGGTGATCGTCCTGGCCCTGGCGTCGGCGGTGGTGCTGGCGCCGGCGGCCGAGGAGCTGATGTTCCGGGGGTTCCTCCAGGGATGGCTGGAGGCGCGGCTCGGCCGATCGGGGGGAGCCGGCGATCCATCGACATCGGCCGCCGATTCGGGGCCGGCCCGGGGGCCCCGCGGGGGGGGGCTCGTTGCCCTGATCCTGCCCGCGGCCTTCTTCGCCGGGGTGCACTATGGGCAGTGGCCGGCGCCGATCCCGCTGTTCGTGCTGGCGGTCGGGCTGGGGGTGGTCTACCGGCGCACGGGGGGGCTGGTCGCGCCGATCGCGATGCACGCGACGTTCAACGGATTGAGCACGATGGCGATGATCGTCGTCTTGCTGGCGGTCCCCGCCCGGGCCCCCGAGCCCGAGGTCGACGGCCCCGTGCCCGTGCCCCCGGTGCTGCCCGCATCGTCGGATCCTGGGCCCTCAGGGCCGGCAGGAGCCGCAGGGTCGACGGGGCGGTCGCATCGAAATGTTGAATCGGGGTGAAGGCCGAGGAATTCGCTTGCTCACCCATGCGGCTCGCATTAGGATGTCGATACTCCGACTGAGGAATCGGCGTCCCTCTCCCATCGAGCCACTTCACCAGGTTCGTCACGCCGGGTTCTCGAGAGCCTCGGGTCGCGTGGATCGGTGAAGTCCGGCGGCGGGCGGGTCGATACCCTTGGGGTATCCCTCCGAGCCTCATCAGAGTATGGTGCCCCGCACACCCCCCCCTTGTCGTGCGCGGTGCGGGTCGCCGATCGACGAATATCCAGCACACATCCGGCCCCCGCGGTGGTGGAACACCGCGACCGATCGACTGGCCGCTACGGAGAGCGAGCCGGGAGTTCGGGACGCGGGGCGTACTCGGTGCCACGGATTGGGAGGAGCGGTCGAGACCGCCCGAAGGTCTTCGACCCCCTGAACCTGGAGCGAATGGTTACGATGAGCGTGGTGAATTCCAAGAAGAAGACCGCACCGACGCACAACGGGTACGAGTGGGCCGGTGCCATGGCCCGGATCCGTCGCGGCGGGGTCTCCGCCCGGAGCGGTCGCCGCTCGCTGCTGCTGGGCGCCCTGACGGCTTCGTATGCCAACTCCGGCCGCACCGGCCGCCGATCCGTCGACTCCCGGACCGCCGCCTCGGCCGACCGCAGCTGATCCCGGGGCTGGGCACCAGGTTCTTTCATCGGCCGCCGGGTACGGATTCCGGCGACCGGACCGACTCGCTCCCCGGGCGACTCGCCCGCGAATCATCCCACGGCCGCCCCCCGGTACGCTTCCGGGGGGCGGCCGTCCGCGTTCCCGGCCCCGGGCCCCCGGCGACTCGATGCTGGCGAGCCCGTCGGCGCCCCCCCATAATCGGGCGATCGGCGCCGGGAGGTCGGCGCGGGTCGACCGGGACGGGGGGCGATCGATCATGACGCGGATCGGAGCGAGTCGGCGGCTCTGGTGGGGGCTCGTCCTGGCGATCGTCGGGGGTCCCCCGGCGGCCTCAGGGGTGGAGGTCGACGCCGACCTCGTCCTGCAGGGCGGGACGGTGGTCGACGGGACGGGTTCCCCGGCCTTCGACGCAGACGTGGCGGTCCGAGACGGCCGGATCGTCGCCGTCGGCGCGTTCCGGCCGGTCGAGGGGGCTGAGGTGCTCGACGTCACGGGCCTGATCATCTCGCCCGGGTTCATCGACCTGCATACGCACTCCGATCGGACGATCCTGGAGGACCCGACCCGGGCGAACCGCAACTACCAGGCCCAGGGCGTCACGACGATCGTCACCGGCAATTGCGGCGGCGGGCCGATCGACGTGGTCGCCTACCTGGACGAGGTCGACGACGGCGGGGCCGGGACGAATGTCATCCACCTGATCCCCCACGGCTCCGTCCGTCGCGAGGTGATCGGCAACGACGACCGCCGGGCAACCCCCGAGGAACTCGACCGCATGGAGGCGATCGTCGCCGAGGGGATGGGAGGCGGGGCCTGGGGGATGTCGACCGGACTCATCTACATCCCGAGCCGGTACGGCGACACCGAGGAACTCATCGCCCTCTCCCGGGTGGTGGCCGATCGCGGCGGCCTCTACGCCAGCCACATCCGGGGGGAGGGGACGTCGCTGCTCAATTCCATCGACGAGGCGATCCGGATCGGCCGGGAATCCGGCGCCCCGGTGCACATCTCCCACCTGAAGGCCAGCGGCAAGGACGCCTGGGGGACGGTCGTCCCCGCCTGCGACCGGATCGCCGAGGCGAGGGAGGCCGGGCAGCGCGTCTCGGCCGACCAGTACCCGTACGTCGCGTCGAGCACCTCGCTCGGCGCGATGGTCGTGCCCGATTGGGCCCTCCGGGATGGCGACGACGCCTTCGCCCGGATCGCCGACGACCCGGAACGGGGCGAGGAACTCCGGCAGGAGATCCGGGCCGGCCTGGAGCGACGCAACGGCGGCGAGGCCATCCGGATCGCCCGCTACCCCGATCGGCCGGACTGGGTCGGCAAGAACCTCGCGGCGATCGCCTCGGCCGAGGGGATGCCCCCCGAGGAGGTCGTCGTCGAGATCCAGCGAAACGGCGGGGCCTCGGCCATCAGTTTCATCATGAACGAGGAGGACGTCCGCCACGTCATGCGACGCGAGTTCGTCGCCACCGCCTCCGACGGCTCGGCCCACGAGGCCGGGGGCGACGATCGGCCGCACCCGAGGTCCTACGGCACCTTCCCCCGGAAGATCCGCTACGCCCTGGATGACGGCGTGATCACCCTGGAGGCCGCGATCCGGGCGTCCAGCGGCCTGCCGGCGGAGATCCTCGGCCTGCCGGATCGCGGGGTCATCCGCGAGGGGGCGGTGGCGGACCTCGTCGTCTTCGACCCGGAGACGTTCCGGGACGCCGCCACCTTCGACGACCCGACGGTCCTCGCACCCGGGGTCGTCCACTTGCTGATCGCCGGCACGCCGGCCATCTCCGGGGGACGTTTCATGGAGACCCTGCCCGGCCGGGCCCTCCGGCTCCAAGACGACGGCCCGGCCGACCTGATCGTCTCGGCCTCCCGGATCTGGACCGGGGACCCCGCCAATCCCTGGGCCGAGGCGGTCGCCTCCCGGGCCGGTGAGATCGTCGCGGTCGGCTCGATCGACGAGGTCGCGCCCTATCGGGGCCAGAACACCAGGGTGGTCGATCGCCCCGACGGCTTCGCCCTGCCCGGCCTGATCGATGCCCATGCCCACCTGCTGATGCTCGGCTCGTCGTTGGAGGAGGTCGACCTGAGGGACGTGGCCTCGCTCGACGAGGTGACCCGGATGATCCGGGGGCGGGCCGAGCAGGCCCCCGAGGGGGGCTGGGTCACCGGCCGGAACTGGGACCAGAGCCTCTGGCCCGGCGGCGAGTTCCCGACGACCGGGCCGCTCGACGAGGCCGCCCCCGATCGGCCCGTCTGGCTCCGCCGGGTCGACGGCCACGCCGGCTGGGCGAACTCCGAGGCGATGCGACGCGCCGGGGTCACCGCCGACTCCGAGGCCCCCGACGACGGCCAGATCATCCGGGACGACGAGGGGAACCCGACCGGCGTCTTCATCGACGGCGCGATGGGCCTGATCGGCCGGGTCGTGCCGGGCCTCTCCACCGAGGACATCCGCCGTCGCCTGCTCAAGGCCCAGGAGGCGGCGCTCGCCGCCGGCCTGACCGGCGTGCATGACGCCGGGGTCCCCCCCGGGATCGCCCGGATCTTCCGGGATCTCGACCGGGAGGGGCTGCTCACGCTCCGGGTCTACGGGATGGCGAACCCCCCCGAGGGCCGCGAAGTCGAGTTCGTCTCGGAGCCCCCCAAGTCGGGCGATTCGGGGGACCGCTTCCGGTACCGGGCGATCAAGCTGTTTATCGACGGCGCGATGGGCTCCCGGGGCGCCTTGATGTTCGAGCCCTACGCCGACGACCCGGGGAATGCCGGGCTCTCCCTGATCGACCCCGACCGGCTCCGGGCGGTGACGATCGAGGCGCTCCGCAACCGCTGGCAGGTCTGCACCCATGCCATCGGCGACAAGGGGAATGCCCTGGTGCTGGAGGCCTACGCCGCCGCCCTGCAGGCGGTCCCGGGCGAGACGGACCCCCGCCTGAGGGTCGAGCACGCGCAGGTGATCCGTCCCGAGGACGTGCCGAAGTTCGCGCGGGCGGGGATCATCGCCTCGATGCAGCCGTCGCACGCCAGCACCGACATGCGATGGGCCGACGCCCGCCTCGGCCCCGACCGGGTGCTCGGCGCCTATGCCTGGCGGTGGTTCCGGGACGCCGGGGTGCCCCTGGCCTTCGGCAGCGACTTCCCGGTCGAGATCGTCAGCCCGTTCTGGGGACTCTACGCGTCGCTCTCGCGGAAGGACGCCGGAGGGATGCCCGAGGGGGGCTGGCACCCGGAGCACCTGCTCTCTTTGCACGAAGCCCTCCGGGCCTTCACCGCCGGATCGGCCTATGCAGGCTTCGACGAGGATCGGCTGGGCGTGCTTCGCCCGGGGATGAGGGCCGACCTGACGGTTATCGACCGCGATCCGTTCGCCCTGCCCGCCGAGGAGGTCCGCCGGGCACGGGTCACCGAGACGATCGTCGACGGCGAGGTCGCCTTCGAGGGGCCGGGGGCGGGATGACCGGAGGCGCTCGAGGCGGGCCTCCCTTCCCCCTCGTCACCGCCCCCGTCCCGTCCCGTAGAGTCGTCAGAGTCCGCCCGACATGCCAACGCAACCGCGTTGGGGGCAAACCCTTCGGGCCAATCCCTCGTATGTTAAGCTTGGACATTCGGGGGCGGACGAGGCCGGTCGAGGGCCGGTGCCGTCGGGGCCCGATCCCGTCCGGGCCGGGAACTCTCTGCGGGGCCGGGTCGTCGAAGGGTTGACGACGGAGGGGCTCGGTCCCGCCCGATTGACGACGCGCCGATCGCTCTGCTAGCGTGGGGCTCCTTCTGCCCCTCCCCTCATCCGGGGGGCCGCGGATCCTCCGCCCATCTTCGCCCGCTCATTCGACGCAATCGCTTTCCAGATCAAGGCTTCCGGCCGGCTCCGTTCGCCGGCCCCAGGAGACTGACCGCATGCCGAAGAATCAGCCCGTCTGGGCCCTCGATATCGGCCAGGCCGCGCTGAAGGCCTTGAAGCTGGTGCCGGGCGAGACGCCCGATCACGTGATCGCCGAGGCCTTCGACTATATCGAGTACCCCAAGATCCTCAGCCAGCCCGACGCCGACCCCGAGGAGCTGGTCCGGGAGGCGATGACCACGTTCCTCGAACGCAACGAGGTCAAGGGGAATCGGGTCGCCATCGGCGTGCCGGGCCAGACCGGCCTGGTGAAGTTCATCAAGCTGCCGCCGGTGGACAAGAAGCGGATCCCCGACATCGTCAAGTTCGAGGCCCGCCAGCAGATCCCCTTCGCCCTGGAGGAGGTGATCTGGGACTGGCAGGAGATCGCCACCGAGGGGGACGAGGAGTTCTCCCAGACCGAGGTCGGCCTGTTCGCCATGAAGCGCGAGCAGATCCAGCGCTCGATGCTGCCGTTCACCGTGGCGGGGATCGAGGTCGACATCGTCCAGATGAGCCCGATCGCCCTGTTCAACTTCATCGCCTACGACCGGCTCCGCCCCCAGGGGGAGGCCGGGGCGATCGAGGGGGAGCTCGAGGGCGACGCCGTCGGGCCGAAGCCCGCCGCCAGCCCGGCGATCGAGCCGGGCGGGTCGATGGTCGTGCTGGACATCGGCGCCGACCACACGGATCTCATCATCACCGACGGCGAGCGGATCTGGCAGCGGAACGTGCCGATCGGCGGCAACCACTTCACCCGGGCGTTGACGAAGGAGCTGAAGCTCACCTTCGCCAAGGCCGAGCACCTGAAGCGGAATGCCACCAAGGCCCCCGACCCCCGGGCCGTCTTCACGGCGATGCGGGGCGTCTTCAACGACTTCTCCAGCGAGGTCCAGCGCTCGATCGGCTTCTACGGGAGCGTCAACCGCCAGGCCAAGGTCGTGAAGGTCATCGGCCTGGGCAACGGGTTCAAGCTGCCGGGCTTGCAGAAGTTCCTGCAGCAGAACCTGAACATGGACGTGGAGAAGCTGGAGCACTTCGACCGGATGGTCGGCGAGGAGGTGCTGGCCGCCCCGCAGTTCCAGGAGAACATGCCGTCGTTCGCCGTGGCCTACGGGCTCGGCGTGCAGGGGCTGGCCCTCGGCGGCCTGAAGACCAACCTGCTGCCGGAGGAGATCGAGAAGGCCCGGATGGTCCGGGCCAAGAAGCCGCTCACCCTGCTGGCCGCGGCCCTGCTGCTGCTGGGCTTCTCGGCCCTGTTCCTGGGTGACTACCGGGCCCTGGCCAAGGTGAAGAACCCCGACTTCGAGTCGGCCGTCGCCCAGGCCAAGCAAGTCGCGTCGACCGGCGACAACTTCAAGAAGAAGTACGAGGCCGACAAGGGCCAGTTCAACGCGCTGAAGGAGAAGGGCGAGACCCTGGTCGAGACCAACCCCGGCGGGGCCGACTTCAAGTCCCTCTTCCAGGTGCTCAGCAACGCCGTCTATGACCCCCTGGACGACGCCCGGCGGTTCGCCGAGGTCGACTTCGAATCTCCCGAGGGTCGCCGTCAACTGGAACTGCACCGGGTGCACATCGACGCCATCCGGCCCGTCTACAAGGCCGACCTGGGCGAGTGGTTCACCAGCACCATCGAACTGCCCGAGCGCACCAAGAACACGATGCACCCCTACGACCAGGAGACCCCCCCCGAGGGCCCCGGCTGGGTGATCGAGCTGATCGGCCACCACTACAACCCCCCGCTCCGGGACCGGGGGTCGGGCCCGTTCTTCTTCCTCACCGAGCGGGTGCTCCCCCGCTTCTGGGAGATCCCCTTCCGCCGACTCGGCTTCTCCCACGCCAGCCTGCGATGGTTCCTGACCGACCCCCAATGGACCACCGACAAGGCCCTCGCCTCCAACAGCATGAACCTCGGCGCCCCCACCCTCAAGCACTCCATCGCCGCGCCCGCCGCGGGGGCCGGCGGGATGATGGGGCCGGGCATGGGAGACATGGGCATGATGGCCGGCCAGATGAGCAGTATGATGGGGGGAATGGGTGAATACGGTGAAATGGGCATGATGCCCGGCATGATGGGTTCAGGCGGCATGATGGGCTCGGGCATGATGGGGCCGGGCATGATGGGCGGCCGGGGAGGCATGGGCGAGTACGGCATGATGCCCGGCATGATGGGCGGCATGGGTAAGACCAAGGAAGAGGACATCGAGTACCTGACCCGGACCGACTTCGTGATCTATGTCGTCTGGCAGCCGCCGACCGAGGAGAAGCCGGCTCCGGAGCCGGCCGAGCTGGTCAAGAAGCTCCAGGACGCCCAGGCCAAGTACAAGAACCAGGTCCAGGTCAACATCGAGGATTTCCAGAAGGAGTCTGCGGCCGAGTCGGAGCAGATGATCCAGCAGCAGCTCCAGGGCCCGGCCGGGACCGAGGGCGCGGCCCCCCCGACCGACGGGACCGCTCCGGCCGCCGACGGTGCCGCCCCGGCCGCCGACGGGGCCGCGACGGCCCCCGGGGCCCCCTGATCGCCGCCGGAGGGGGCCCCGGGCCCCCTCCGGGCGGCCCCATCCCCGATCCCTCCGGGCCTCGCCGCGATTGATTCGACGCGACCTCCTCGACCTGCCGGTCAGACCCGTCCCCAATTCCCCAGGCTACCGGAACCGACCACCATGGACGCCAAGGAAATCCTCCGCCTGCTGGTCCAGAACCGATTCTGGATCGCGCTGGGCATCGCCGCGTTGCTGCCGATCATCGGCTACTTCGTGACGTTCGGCTCGGTCAAGTCGGAGACCGAGACCAAGACCGCCGAGATCAAGGGGGCGAAGGAGGGGGCGCAGTCGTACGCCTCGGGCACCGTCCCCAACGGCCAGTATGCCGAGTACACCCAGGCCAAGATCGAGTTGATCGAGGAGGACGTGGAGGAGGCCCACGGCTCGCTCTACGCCCGGCAGGCCGGGCTGCTGGACTGGCCCGATCGGGTCGCCCCCCAGCTCTCGGCCTGGGGCCGGGACATCCCCGAGGACGTGCCCCCCAACGAGCTGCTGAGCATCGCCTACGAGTATTCCCAGGACTACGAGGACTACGCCAAGGAGGTCTTCGAGACGGTCGACCCGTGGGATCCGGTCACCGGCGAGGGGATCGTCGTCACCCCGCCGATGGAGGCCCTGCTCCAGACGGTCACCTTCGACATCAACAACCTGCCGACGATCACCAAGATCTGGCAGTACCAGGAGAACCTCTGGGTCCGTCGCTCGATCCTGGAGGTCGTGGCCCAGGTGAACAAGAAGGCCGGGGCCTCCGACTGGGAGTCGGCGCCGATCAAGAACCTGCTGACGCTGGAGGTCGGCAACCCCGTGGCCGTCGACCACCGCACCGCCGCCGAGGGCTTCGAGCTGAAGGACCCGCCCGAGGTCACTAAGGGGGGGCAGTCCCTCGAGCCGGAGGCCCCGGCCGCCGGAGCCGGTGGCATGGGTGGGGCGATGGGAGGCCGGGGCGACATGGGTATGACCGCCGGTATGGGCGAGTACGGCGCAATGGGCATGGGCATGATGCCCGGCATGATGGGCTCCGGGGGCATGGGCATGAGCAAGGGGGGCGGGCCGGTCCGGTTCCTCCAGGAAGAGGGCGTCGAACTGTTCCGCGACTATCCGGCGGTCGTCTCCGTACTGATCGACCAGAACTCGATCCAGAACTTCCTGGTCGAGTTCGAGAATTCCCCCATGTCCATGAGGGTCCTGGAGGCCAACTGGACCCGCCCGAAGACCCGGGTCCAGCCCCCCGTCAAGGGCCAAGGCTTTGCCGGCTACGCCGGCATGGGGGGCTTCGGCATGGGGTCCGGCGGCGGCGTCCTCGGCATGATGGGCATGGGGATGGGCATGGGCGAGTACGGCGGGATGGGCATGATGCCCGGCATGATGGGCTCGGGCATGATGGGCTCGGGCATGATGGGCGGCCGGGGAGGCATGGGCGAGTACGGCATGATGCCCGGCATGATGGGCGGCATGGGAGGTCCCGGCATGACCCGCAACCAGCCCCGCTCCAAGGTGCGCCGCGACCTCTCCAAGGACCAGGAGGAGACCGGCAAGGAGGAACTGGAGCCCGAGAAGGTCTCCATCTACGACCCCTACTACAACGTCGTCGAGTTGCAGGTCTACGTGCAGGCCCGCTTCTACTATCCGCCGGACCCCGAGGAGCCGACCGCCGAGCCGAGCCTCGGCGACCAGCCGCTCGCCGACGAGGCCGGGCAGGAGCCGCCGACCGACGCCCCCGCCGTCGATGCCGGGGCCCCCGTCGATGCCGGGGAGCCCGTCGATGCCGGGGAGCCCGAGATGCCGGTCGAAGACCAACCCGCTGATGCCGGCCTCGTCCCGGACGGGGCCGAGGCCGCGCCCGCGCCCGAGGAGGCCTCGGGAGCGACCGGGGAGACTCCCGAGGCCGAGGCCGGCGAGGTTCCGGACGGATCCCAGGCCCCCGCGTCCGAGCCCGATCCCGGCCCGGCTCGCTGACGGCGATCCCCCGACCCCGGGGCGGGCCGGCCCACCACTCCCGTCCCGGCCCGCCCCGTCGAACCGATCAATCGTCCTTCGCACGCCCGAATCGACTCGAAGAGTCCAGCCCGACCGGAATCCGAGAGGAGTCGTCCCATGGCCAACCCGACGGTGGAGAAGCTCCAGAAGGTCACGCTGCGGTACGCCGACAAGGTGGCCGTGGCGCTGACCGCCCTGCTCTGCCTGGTCTTCGTGTTCCTCGCCCTGAGCAAGGAGACGATCGAGACCACGCCGGAGCAGCTGACCGAGGTCGCCAACCAGGCCCAGCAGAATATCAACCGCCCGCAGGACGAGAAGGCGATCCTCGAGCGGGTCGAGCAGGACGGCATGGTCCTCCAGGGCTTCGGGCCGCAGGTCGCCTCCCGGGAGAAGACCAAGGTCGACGTCCGGCAGTTCTCGCTCACCCGGTCGTTCGTGAAGGCCGAGCCCGGCGCCGGCCTGATCCGCGACAGCGTCCAGGAGCAGCTGCTGGCCCCCTACGCCGTGGTCGCCACCGCCGGCCGCGGCGGAATCCCCTTCGCCGCCCGGGACGAACAGGGCAACCTGCTGCCCCCCGACCCCGACCAGCAGGAGAAGATCCGCTCCGGCATGTACGGCATGATGAGCGGCATGGGCGGCGAAGGCCGGGGCGGGATGTCCGGCATGGGCTCGGGCATGATGGGCATGGGCGGCACGACCAAGACGAGCGTCCTCCAAGAACAGCTCAACAAGCGCCAGGAGCAGGTCGCCAGCTCCAAGACCAAGGCCGCCATCGCCGGAGGGCTGCAACTGCCCCCCGAGGAGGAAGAGGAGACCGCCGCGGCGGAGCTGGTCGACTACAAGATCGAGGTCCGGGGAGAGCGCTGGGTGGCCATCGTCGGCCTGATCAACAACCAGCAGTTCCGCGAGCGGTACGCCAAGGCCCTGAAGATTTCCGAGGACAGCCCCGAGGCACACCCCGATTACAAGCGGATCGAGATGGAGCGTCAGGCCTTCGACCCCGTCTCCGGGGACTGGTCCGATTGGGAGCTGGTCGATCCCTCGAGGCTCGAGGAGCTGACGGCCGACGTCGCCTTCGAGGAGGATCCGTCCTACGAGCTGACCCCGGACCCGGTCCGCCTCCCGCCGATCGTCGCCTTCCTGCCGTTCCTGTCCTCCGGCTACTATGCGGGGGTCCATCACGCCCAGCTCATCCCCCCCGACAAGATCCGCGAACTGCTCGCCGAGGAGGACGAGGAGGAACCGAACGCGACCGCCATGTCCGGCATGATGGGTTCGGGGATGATGGGTTCGGGGATGATGGGCCTGGAGATGGGCGGCTCGGGCATGATGGGCTCGAGCGGCATGATGGGCTCGGGGATGATGGGCCTGGAGATGGGCGGCTCGGGCATGATGGGCTCGGGCATGATGGGGATGGGCGGGATGATGGGCCGCCCCGCCGGCTCGGGCCCCGAGCACATGAGCGACGAGGAGATCATCATGGTCCGGGGCCTGGATTACACCGTCCGGCCCGACACGACGTATCGGTATCGGGTCCGGGTCGTGGTGGGCAACCCGAACTACAACCGGGAGGACGTGTCCCACGGCGTCGACAGCCAGGCCCGGGAGTTCGCCGGCCCCTGGTGCGACCCGACCGACCCGGTCAAGGTGCCGGCCGACGTGTCGCTCTACGCCATGAACCCCGCCCAGGGCGGCGCCTACCGGCCCGAGACGGTCAACTTCGACGTCGTCGCCTGGAACCCCCAGTCCGGCTCGCTGGCCGTCAGCAACTTCCCGGCGGCGCCGGGCGAGTTCATCGGCAAGCCGGCGCAGCGGCTGGTCGCCGTGGAGGGGGAGGACGAGCCGAAGTCCGAGGTGATCAACTTCCAGAGCCGGGAGCTGGTCGTCGACACGATGGGCAGCCAGGTCCCCGTCCAGAACCTCTCGGTGGGCGGCCGGCCCCTCTCGGGCAGCTTCGAGCTGCCGGCGGTGGTCGCCGTGCTCCGCCCCGACGGGACCCTGGCCTTGCACAACCAGGCCGTCGACGCCACCGACGAGCAGTTGCAGTTCATGAGGGAGTCGTACACCCTGTCGATCTCCAACGAGCTGAACAAGAAGTCTCGGGGCAACGACATGGGGATGATGTACGGCGGCGGCATGAGGGGCGGTTCCTGATCGATCCGGCCGCAATCCCCGACCGGGTATGGCGTTCGGCCCCCGGCACCTCCCCAGGTGCCGGGGGCCGTTTCGCTGCGCCGGGGCCCTTTTTCCGGAAGACATTGAAGATTCCGGGCCATCGATACGATCCCTACAGGCGGAACACCGCCGACTTCGGCGTGCCCGGGACGTCCCGATCCGTCGGGGGGCCCCGGGGGCGACGGGAGCGGCAACGACGCCGCGAGGCCCCGGTTCCCCCGGAGCCGAGGCCGGTGTCGGACGGTGGACGGTCCGGGGAAGATGTCGGAGGAGCGGGTCGGGCGGGGTCGCGGCGAGGGCCGCGGCCGTCGGGGTTGACCATCGGCCGGGATTGCGGTAGCAAACCGGCACGTCAGTCCCTGTCTCGGTAGTCGCCGGTCGCCCCACACCTCGGCAAGACCCATCGCAGCCGGATCGGAGCAGGGTGCAGCCGCCGGGCTCGGGCCGGCCGGGATGCCTGGAATACGGGCGTCCCGGCGGGGCATCGGGCCACGGCGGCCTTCAATCCCCCGCGTCGGAGGCCACGCTCGGACCGCCGCCAGGGAAGTCGGCGGTCGTCTCCGGCCGCGGCGAAAGGAGGTCGCGTTGGGAAGGCTCAGAACACTCACGATCCTGATGAGCATTGGGGCCTGGTCGGCCGCCACACAAGGCGCCTACCAGGAGGGCGTGCCGTCGCCCGCCCCGGGGTCCCGCCCCCCTGCCCCGGCCCCGCCGGTGGAGTACCTCAGGGCGGGGGCTCAACTCTTCAACAACGGCCAGTATGATCTCGCGGCCAAGTACCTGAAGGCCGCCCACGACTATCGCGAGTCGCTCTCCGAGGCCGAGCAAGCCCGGCTCGACGAGTACTTCCGGGCCATGGATGTTGTCGCCGCCCGACAGGGCGGCGTCCCGGCCCAGGACGCCGAAGTCCGCCCGGTCGGCCAGCCGGCCACCGCCGCGGCCCCGGCCGCCGGGGCCGCGGCCCCGGCCGAGCCCGATCAGCTGGGCCGGGACTACCCGACCGACTCCAAGTCGGCGGCCCGCTGGCTGCTCGTCTCGGCCCGGGAGGATCTGGCCCGGGGCGACTTCGACGCCGCCCAGGCCAAGGTCGACAAGGCCCGGGTGATGGACGTCAAGTGGGGCCTCTTCGACGAGGTCACCCCCAACAAGCTCCAGAAGGAGCTGGACAAGGCCATGCCCGAGGGCGGCCCGGCCGCCGTCGCCGCCTCGGCCCCGCCGGCCGGCGACCCCGGCCAGCAGAAGTCCGCCGCCAAGGCCCGGCTCGACGAGGCCCGCGCCGCCCTGGCCGGCGGAGACTACGACCGCGCCCAGGCCATCGCCCAGGAGGTCGCCTCGTGGGGCCTGAGCTTCGGCGTCCTGGAGGACAGCCCCGAGAAGGTCATCGCCGCGACTCGGGCCCTCCGCTCCCAGAAGTCGGGCGCCTCCCGGAACGACCAGTCGACCTACGACCTGCTCGTCTCCGAGGCCCGGACGATGCTCCAGCAGGGGGAGCTTGACGCCGCCGACGCCAAGGCCCGCCACGCCCTCCGCCTCGACGTCGTCCCGACCCTCGACGCCGACCGTGCCGAGGCCGTCCTCCACGAGGTCGAGCTGGCCCGATCGGGCGGCGGCCTCGCCACCCCGACCGGCGACCCCGAGGTCGTGCTGACCCAGAACGAGGTCGAGGTCGACCCGTTCGCCGGCGCCGCCGACCCGACGGCCCCGGCGGTGATCGAGATGCCCCCCACCTTCGACGAGGGCGAGCCGGCCGGCATGGCGGTGGCCGTGGGGGAGGTGCCCAACGCCGACCCGGCCGCCTCGGAACTCGACAACGCCAACTCGATGCTCGCCGGCGGCAACTTCGCCGCGGCCCGCGAGGCGGCCGACCGGGCCGTCGCGGCCGGGGCCGGCGCCGAGGCCGAGGACCTGAAGGCCCAGATCGACCTGGCCGAGCAGGCCGCCTCGCTGCAGCTCTACGACGCCGCCATGGCGGCGGTCCGGGAGCAGGAGTTCGAGCGGGCCCGCGCCCTGTTCAACGAGGTGGCCTCGATGCCCTCGGCCCTCGACGCCGAGATGGCCCAGCGGGTCCAGGACATGCTCATGAGGCTGCCGCAGGGGGCCGACGCCGCCCCGGCCGGCGGCCTGGAGGCCCAGCTCGACGCCGCGACGATCGAGGCCCAGCGGCTCAACGCCGAGGTCGGGACCAAGGTCGCCGAGAGCCGTCGGCTGATGGAGGTCGAGCCCGACCAGGCCATCACCCTGCTGGAGGAGACCAAGGCCTCCGTCGAGGCCGCCGGGCTCTCCGCCCCGGTCTCCCGGACGATGCTCCGGCGGCTCGAGGTCGCCATCGAGCTGGCCAAGAAGGACAAGCTCTCCTTCGACGCCAAGATGGCCGACAAGGAGGCCTCCGCGGACGCCAAGCGGGAGAAGCTTCGCATCTACGAGGCCGACATCGCCAAGCAGAAGCAGGTCGCGGAGATGATGGAGAAGGCCATGGCCTCCCAGAACGACGGCGACTACGCCGCCGCCGAGGCCTGGGCCGAGCGCGTCATCGCCCTGGACCCCAACAACGTGTCCGCCACCGCCATGGCCACCGTCATGCGGGTCAAGCGGCACTACGAGGAGGACCAGCGGATCCGGGACGCCAAGGAGGAGGGGGTCCTCAACGCCCTGCACGACATCGACCGCTCCTCGGTCATCGACGGCGACGTGCTCCGCAACGGCATCGCCTATCCGAGGAACTTCCTCGAGATGACCAAGGACCGAGGCCGGTTCGCCGAGCCCGAGCCCTACAAGGCCCCGGAGACGGTGGAGGTCGAGCGGAAGCTCAACGAGCCGATCTCGATCAACATGCCCGACGGCTCGATCGGGGAGGCCGCCGACTTCCTCCGGAACTACACCGGCCTGAACATCACGATCGACACCGTCGCCCTGCAGGACGAGGCCCTGACCGAGCAGACGCCGGTCAACAACCTCATCCTCAACGACGTGAAGATCAAGACGGTCCTCCGGCTGATGCTCGAGCCCCACGGCCTGAGCTACAAGATCGAGGACGGCGTGCTGATCATCACCACGCCGCAGTCCAAGAGCCGGGTCTTCCCCCGGGTCTACCAGGTGGCCGACCTCGTGGTCGCCCCTCCCCGGAACCCGAAGCCGCCCCAGCAGCTGCTCAACCCGATCAACAACTCCCCCGCCCCGCAGGCCCAGCAGGACCCCAACGTCCTCACCACGGGCGGCGACACCGGCGGCATCACCACGAAGGTCGAGCAGGAGCGTGACGTCGACTTCGGCCCGCTGATGCAGCTGATCACCACCTCGATCGAGCCCACGACCTGGGAGATCAAGGACCCCAACACCGGCAACTCGATCCGGACCGGCTACGGCCTCGGCGGCGGCGGCTTCGGCGGCGAGGGGGGCGGCCTGGGCTTCGGCGAGGAGGAGCCGCCGATCGGCTCCATCACGCCGTTCTTCCTGAACCTGAGCCTGATCATCCGGCACACCTCGGAGGTGCACGACCAGGTCATCGACCTGCTCCGCCAGCTCCGCAGGCTGCAGGACCTCCAGGTGTCGGTCGAGGTCCGGTTCATCACCGTCAACGACAACTTCGCCGAGTTCATCGGCGTCGACTTCGACTTCTCGATCCAGTCCGACCTCTTCGGGCCCAAGAGCAGCTTCGTGGTGCCCAACCCGGCGGCCGTGCCGGTCGTCCCCGGTGCCGGCGGCGGCGGCGGCGGTGGTGGCGGCGGCGGTGCCGCGGCCGCGGCACCGCCCTACCTGGTCAACCCGGCCCGCGACCACTCGCTGGGCAACCGGCAGCCCCTGGTCCTGGGCGTGGGCAACTCCCAGCCGGGCGTCGGGACGCAGCGGTTCACCGACAACCTGCAGATTCCGGTGTTGCAGGACAGCTTCTCGCCGGCCAGCGGCCTGCTGAACCTGGCCAACCCGAGTGCGGGCACCAACTTCGGCATCGCGTTCCTCAGCGACCTGGAAGTCTACCTGTTCATGCAGGCGGTCCAGCAGAACCTGAGGGCGAACGTGGTGCAGGCCCCGAAGGTCACCACCTTCAACGGTGCCACCGCCACCATCGGCGACCAGACCCAGCGGTTCCTGGTCACCGGCCTGACGCCGCTGGTCTCCAACGGTGCCATCGCCTTCCAGCCGCAGATTTCGCCGATCCAGGACGGCGTGACCCTGAACGTCACACCGGTCGTGACGGCCGACCGCCGCTACGTCCGGCTGACGCTCCAGCCGTTCTTCCAGGTGATCTCCGACGTGCAGACCTTCACCTTCGGCTCCGGTGCGGTCGGCGGCGGCGGCCTGGGCGGCGGTGCGGCCAACCTGCAGTCGACGATCCAGCTGCCGATCGTCTCCAACACCTTCGTCATCACGACGGTGACGGTCCCCGACGGCGGCACGGTCCTCATGGGCGGCATCAAGCGGCTGACCGAGCAGCGGCTCGAGTTCGGCACGCCGGTGCTCTCCAAGATCCCGACCATCAACCGGCTGTTCCGCAACGTCGGCATCGGCCGGACCTCCGACAGCCTGATGCTGATGGTCACCCCGAGGATCATCATCCTCGAGGAGGAGGAGGAGCGGCTGGGCATCCCGGCCGTCCCGGTCCAGGGCCTGCCCTGATCCCGGGCCCGGCCCGACCGCGGGCCGGGTCGATCGGATCGCGACGACTCTCTTGCGACGCCAAGCGATGCGACGCGGCCCGGCCCACCCGCCAACCTTCTTCCCAAACGCGACCGGCCGCCGGGGGCAACCCCGGCGGCCCTTTCCATTTCCCGGCCCGGGCGATAGCCTGAATCCTGACGCCCGAGCCCGGGCCTCGGCCCCTCGCGTGCCGGATCCCGTGCCCGGCCGACCGGCCGGGTTGAGGCGCAGCACCCGAGAGGATTCACCGATGCTCGCCCCCTGGCTCGCCTGCCTGGCCGTCTCCCTGGGGACGGCCCCGCAACTGCCGATCGACGCCCCCCGGGAGGACCACTTCGAGGCCCCCGAGGGCTACAGGCCCCTCGGCCCGGCCCTCTGGTTCGATCCCGAGGCCCGGAGGCTGGTGATGCGGGCCCAGGTCGTCAAGCGGGACGGCTTCCTCGAACACCTGCTCTGCCTGAGGAACACCAAGGAGCACGAGGCGATCCTCGCCACCGACGCCTCCCCCCGGCTCATCCACGCCGGCCTCATCCTCACCGGCGTCGAGCCCGGCCACCCGGTCCGCTACCAACCCGAGTTCACCCCCCCCGAGGGGCCGGCCATCGCCATCACCGTCGAGTGGGCCGAGGGCGGCGAGGCCCGGAAGGCCGACGCCCGGTCCTGGGTCCAGGAGGAGGAGACCGGCACGCCGCTGGAGATCCGCTGGGTCTTCGCCGGCAGCTTCGAGATCGATCGGCCCGGCCTGGAGAGGCCCCTCTACGCCGCAGACGGCGGCGACCTGATCACCGTCTCCAACTTCCCCGAGGCGATCCTCGACCTCCCGATCGCCAGCACCGCCGACGACGCGGCGCTCAACTACGTGGCCAACACCCCGGCCATCGCGCCGCTCGGCGAGTTCGTCACCCTCTACTTCGAGCCCGTCACGCAGCCGGACGCACCGGCCGATCAGCCGGGCTGATCGCTCGACGCCAGCACCGGCTCGGCCGCCGGGCCCGGCCGGGGGGCGTCGGGCCGGGGCTCGCCGGTCGCCCAGGCGTCGTCGGGCACGATCCGGCCGGCGAGGCGGTCGAACCGGGCCCGGGACTCGGCGACGATCGACGAAGTGATCCCCGCGTAGAGCAGCAATTGGAGCAGGGCGAATCCCGTGTCTCCCCCGATCGGGAACCATGGGGCCGGGGCCGACTGGAGCCCGAACTGGGTCGAGGCGACCCAGAAGAGGACGAACCCCAGGGCCCCCAGCCCCGTCAGCAGCCCGGCCAGCATCGACAGCCCGATGATCGCCCCGAGCCAGGCGCCGATCGTCATCGCCATCGCCGTCGTCGCGGTCGAGGAGGCCAGCGACATCCGGACGCCGACGGCCGCCATGAAGGCCGAGATCACCCCCGTCCAGGCGATCGCGTGCAGGTATTCCCGGGGGGTCATCGCCCCGATCCCCAGGGCCAGCGACCAGGCGAACAGTGTTGCCAGGAACAGCCAACGCAAGGCGTGCAGGCTCCCCAGCAGCTTGCCGCCGACGATCTCCCGCCCCTCCAGGGGGCTCGTCAGCAGGGCGTCCCACGTCTCCCGATCCCGCTCCCCGGCGATCGCCACCGCCGCCCTCAGGCCGACCGCCCACTGGATGAACACACCGAAGTACGACGACGTGTCGACGATCGCCTCCTGCAGCAGCGAGAGCTGCTCGTCGGCCCGCGCCAGGTCGCCGAGCCGGAGCAGCGCATCGAGGTATCGGCCCGCGAGCAACGTGCTGGCGATCACCAGGTAGCCCACCGCGAGGTAGCCGAGCCATCTCCCCAGGCCGCCGAGGCTGTTCCGGCGCTCGATGTAGATCTCCTTCCAGAGCATGGGCCGGGCCCCCAGCGGGGGGATCTTCCCCCGTCGAGTCGCCCGGCGGCCCCGGCGGCCCGAGTCGCCGTCGAGCCACTTCAGGCTGTTCGGCCTCAGCCTGACGATCGCCGCCGCCAGCCCGGCCGAGCCGATCGCCAGCCAGCAGGACGCGGACAGCAGCGCGGGCATCGGGTCCTCGGCCCAGGCCAGCGGCACGATCGGCGCGAACGGGTTGAGCACCGACAGCCCCGCGCCCCAGGCCGTCCAGCCCGGCAGAAGGCTCCCGGCGACGATCAGGCCCAGCCCGATCGCGTACGAGCCGAGCAGCGCGTCCCTCCCCCTCCGGCAGGCGACCGCCACCCCCGCCGTCAGCCCGCAGGCCCCCAGCGCCAGCGCAGGGCCATACAGCAGCATCGTCAGCAGCGACGCCGGGCCGATCGCCGACAGGAAGGCGAGCAGCAGCATCAGCGGCGCCGTCGCCAGCAGGATCATCGCCACCTGGGAGAACCGCCCCGACAGTCGCCCGGCGACCACCTCGAAGGCGTTGACCCGCGTCGTCAGCAGGAGGCCCATCGACCCCCGCTCCTGCTCCCCGCTCAGGCTGCCGGCCAGCACCGCAGGCCCGAGCACCAGGCCGATCGCCGCCCCCAGGCCGACGAGCACGGCCAGGGCCCCCCGGAGCGGGCCGAAGGGGGAGAAGTCCGGGTCGGCCGCCTCGTTCCAGTTGATCCACCACCACCAGAGGACCACCAGCGGCGCGGCCGAACCGAGCAGGGCCGAGGCCGTCCGGGCCGCGAACAGCCAGCCGCGCCGGGATGCCCTCCGGCATTCCGGGCCGACCAGCGGGCCGAGGGCGATCGAGGCGAGGTGACGGCTCACGATCGTGCGGCCTCCAGCAACATGGCCCGACCCCGACGCTCGGCCGGCTCGCACGCGGCCTTCAGCCCGGGGCGACGGAGCATGACGAGCAGGATGATCGGGTAGGTCGACCCGAGGAGCAGCACGACGACCCCCCAGATCGAGTAGATGACCGCGTAGAGTTGGGTCATGTTGGGCATCCCCGCGGGCATGCCCCCGCCCTGGGCGGCCATCATGTCGCCGACCGGCTCGCCGACCGCCCGGGAGAGCGACGGCACCACCCAGGCCAGCCAGAGCACCTGCATCACCACCACCACCGGCAGCTTCACGGCCGCCGTCCGGAGGCCGAGCCGACGCCCCCACTCGACCCGCTGCACCAGACCGACCCCCGAGGCGATCAGCGCGAGATTCAGGCCCAGGCCGAGGACCGCGCCGACCCCCGTCCAGGCCATCATCCCCCGCATCTCCCCGCTCATCAGGAACATCTGGGCCTGGGGGGGGACGCCCGGGCCCGCCTCCTCCCGACGGAGCCGCTCGGCCCGGAACACCTCCCGGGCCTCGTCGTGCTCGGCCCGCCGTTCGAGGGATTCGAGCCGCCGGAGCGTCTCCTCATGATCCGCCTTCGCCGTCGCCACGACGGCCTCCTCCAGCGCCTCGGTCGGCCCCGGGGACATGCCGTTGAAGGCCATGCCGCCGAGCATCAGCCAGGAGTAGGCCAGCAGGATCGCCCCGAAGACGATGTTCAGGACGCCCAGGGCCCGGACGGGCCTCGGCCTGGGGCGGACGGGGATGGGGGGATGCGGGGCGGTCATCATCGGGCTCCGGCGGGGTGCGGGTCGCGTCGGGTCGGGTCGGGTCGGTGATTTGACCGACGCCGGGGTCAGGGGGCCGGCGTCGGCCGTCGCACCGCGAGCCCGACGCCGGGGCGGGAGGCGACGACGAGGACGAGGATCGGGTAGAGCAGCGCCAGGCTCCCGGTCGTCGCGATCGAGAAGGCGAAGACCCGGGTGGCCCCCTGCCGGTAGAGGTCGATCGCCTCGGCGAACGCGGGGGACGGCGAGGCCCCGGGACCGAGGATCATCTCCGACATGCCGTCCGTCCAGCCCCCCGCCAGCGAGGGGGCCGCAATCAATTCCATGGTCAGGAACGCGAGGACCGCCGGGATCATCAGCAGGGCGACGGCCCGGCCCAGACCCCGGCCCCAGCCCCGGAGCCACGTCAGCCCGAACCCCGAGGCGATCAACAGGACGTTGAGGCTGCCCATCACGCCGAGCTTGGCGAGCACGCCATTCCGCACGTCTGGCCGGTCGAGGAAGTCCATCGGGAACTCCATCATCGGGAGGTCGCCGACATCGTTCATCTCGGCCACGGTGCGCTCGGCCTCGACCCGTTCCCGCCCCTCGTCCGACTCCGCCTCCTCGATCTGCTGGTCGAATCGGTCCATCAGGGCCCTGCGACGCTCGTCCTGCTGCTGCCGGGCCATCGACTGGCCCCAGTCCATCAGCCTGCCGTAGAACGGCAGTGCCAGGACGACGCCGGCCTCGTAGCCGTTCCCCAGCAGGAACAGGGCGCCGAAGATGATGTTCAGCAATCCCAGGGACCGGGCGGTCACCGGCTCCGGCGTCGCCCCGGGGGCGTTCGCGTCGTCCATCTCGGGCGTCCTCTCAGGGCTGGGAACGGGACGGGAGGGTGTTCGCCCCCCGTCGGTCGAGATTGTGGCCCCCCGAACTTCGGTCGCGATCCGGGGGAGAACGGCGGGGAGGAGCCGGGGGATCGACGTCGGGGGCGGGCGGTCGATGGCCCAGAGGTCGGGGGCGGCGGGAGGGGCGACGGGCTCGGATCGGTCGGGGCCCCGGTCCGTCCCCCGCGCGGGTCGGGCCGTCGCCGCCGGCCCTCGGCCCGTCAGCCTCCCCGGATTTTCAGCATGGCCAGGTCGCTGACGACTCTCGGCTCCTCCGGAGACGTCGCCGGGACGCCGAGGCTCAGGGCGACCCGGGCGGTCCCGTCGGGCCCGACCAGCCCGGCCGGGATGGCGAGCAGGAGGGTCGGCTTCCCCGGCTCTCCGGCGTCGAGCCGATAAGCCCAGTGGGCGCCTCCAGGGCCGTAGACGTTCAGCCACCAGTCCGACCCCGCCACCGGCTGGGGGCCGTCCCAGGAGGCGGAGACGGGCACGCGGAGGATCGTCCGGCCGAGGAGCCTCGTCGGGGTCGGCGTCCCCGCCACGCCGCCGATCGAGGCGAGACGGCCGGGGGCCCGGACCGGCGTCCGCATCTCGTCGACGACGGCCGCGAGGAACCAGAGCGACCGAAGCCGCTCCGAGGCCCTCCGCCGGGCCTCGGTCCCGGGGACGGGGCCGGAGAGGGTCGCCGAGGCGGCGTCGGGGTCGAACGAGACGCCCACCCCGGCCAGCTCGGGGTCGTCGGCCAGTTGCCGGCGGATCAGCTCGGCGCCGGTCGCCGCATCCAGGTCGAACGCGGGCCGGAGCCCGACGTAGGGGTCGGGCCCGAGGGCGGCCGGGTCGTCGACGACCGGGGGTTCGAGGGCCTGGGCGGGCTCGCTCCGGAAGTGGCCGCCCATCCGGGAGAAGGCCGAGCCGCCGTCCCCCCCGGTCGCCCACTCGGCGACGTTGCCGAACGTGTGCACGAGCCCCCACGGGTTGGCGAGGAAGCCGTCGCCCGATCCCGACTCGGGTGCGGTCGTGTCCGCCTCCTCCCCCGGTTCCGGGCCGAGGAAGTTCGCCCCGTCGGGGAAGACCGGGGCGTCTCCCCACCAGTAGGCCGCGTTTCGCCCCGCCCGGGCGGCCCGCTCCCACTCGGCCCGGGTCGGCAGGCGAAACGGCACGCCGGCCGGGTCGGCCTCCCGGAGGGCGGCCAGGTAGGCCTCGGCCCGCCCGGGGGTGAGGTTGATCGCGGGCTGCTCGGGGGCGTCGAGCGAGAACTCGTCGGAGCGTCCGGCGTCCGGGTCGTGGTCGGGCAGGAGGTCGGCGACCTGGCGGTTCGTCGCCTCGGTCGTCGCCACGAAGAACCCGGGCCGGTCGGGGGTCGAGGCGACCCGGACGAACCGCCAGCCGCCCGGGCACGACCTGGGCAACGCCCCGGAGCCGGACTCGCCCGGGGAGAGCGGCCTGCCCCAGTCGAACGGCCCGGTCGGGGCCCGACTCGGCGGGGGACCCGGGTTCGGGAACCGGGAGATGTCGGCGACGAGCGGGTTACTCATCGGGGTTCCGGTCGTCGGGTCGACCAGGGCCACCTCGACGTTCACCGCCTCCGGGAGCAGGTTGCGCACGGAGTCTGCCGGGACCGGGAAGGTGACGACCAGGGACCCCGGCCCCTCCTCGGGCCGCATCGGCCGGCGTCCGACCCGGCCGTCGGGGAGCGTTACCCGGAGCTCGTACCGGTCGCGTTCCCCCGGGGCGTCGGGCGACCACCGGGCCCGGGCCCGGAGCAGGAACATCGCCTGCCCCGGGGCCCGGCCCGCCGAGGACGGGGACGCCGGGCCTTCCCACCGGGTCAGGGTCACCGGGGCCTGGGCGTCGGTCGAGACCGACGCCGGGCCCCCGAGCAGGATCAGGCCGAGCAGCGGGCGGATCGTCGTCGGTCGCGTCACGGTGCTCCTCCTCGAAAGCGGGACGCCCGGGGGGCGGTGTTGCCGCCCTCCCGATCCCTCGTACGATACCAGAGGTCCGGGCCGGCCGAATCGGGCTGGTGCCATCCAATCGTCTCGACCGCCCGAGGGGGTGATGCCGCCGCTCTACCGGATGCCGGTGTTCTACCTGGTGACGCTCGTCGTCGGCTCGGCGCTCGGCATGGCCTCCCTGTTCCGGGGGGGGCCGGGCCGTCCCCCCGTGGTCGGGCCGGGCGTCCCCGGGCCCCCTCCCGGGGCGGGACGGCCGGACGTCGAGGCGGCCCACGATCCGCCCCCGGTCGACGACGGCATCCTCCGGACCGCCGACGGGCTCCGCCGCAAGGTGCTCGTCCGGGAACTCGGCCTCCGCCCTCGATTCGGACCCGGACCGGATTCCCCGCCCTCGGGCGACCCGCTGGACTACTACGCCGTCCAGTTCGTCTTCGAGGAGGCCCGGCCCGAGGGGCCGGACGGCCCCCGTTCCCTCCGGGTCGGCCCGGCCGAGGGGCCCCCGACCGGCTGGGTGCCCGCCGACGCCGTGCTGGCCTGGGACACCCGGCTGATGGCCCGCCCCACCCCCCGGGGCGGCCGTCCTCCGCTGGTCGTCTACCGGGAGAGGTCCTGCCTGCTCGACGCCCTCGCCGATCGGGACTGCCCCCGGCACGATGGCGCCTGCCCCACCGAGGGCCGGGAGCCCGACCCGGGGGCCGACGACGACCGAACCGACCCCACGCTCGGACTGCCGATCCTCTCCGGCGACGCGATCCCCCAGCCCGACGGCTCGACCCGGACGATCTTCGAGGTCGCCAGCCTCGTCGAGGACCGCTCCCCTCCCCCCCCTCCCCCGGCCGAGCCCCCGGATCACCTGACGAGGCTCCTCCGCCGGATCGACATCGCCTTCGTCGTCGACACGACCGCGTCGATGCAGTCCTACATCGACGCCGCCCGGGGCCTGGCCGCCGACCTCTCCGACGAGGCGGATCGCCAGGGAGTTTCACTCCGGCTCGGGCTGGTCGCCTACCGCGATGAACACCCGGCGTTCGACTACTCGGTCCGGATCGCCTCCCCCTTCACCCATCCGAGCATCTTCCGGAAGACGCTCGACCGCCTCGACGCGGCCCGGCGGGGCGACGGCTCGGTCGCCGAGGCCGTGCTCGACGGCGTCGCCGCCGCCCTGCCGGCCCCCGCCGACGAGCCGATCGGCGCCTCCCGGCACCTCTCCTGGCCGACCGGCCGGGAGGGGGACCTGGCGACCAAGCTCCTCGTGCTCATCGGCGACGCCCCCGACCACGACCGGGACGCCTCCCGGGCCCAGGCCCTCGCCCGGCTGGCCCGGCACCACCGGATCACGATCGCCGCCGTCTCGATCCGCCGCGACGACCTCGCCGGGGACGAGCCCGAGCGGTATCAGTCCCAGTGGGACGCCCTCGCCTCCGGGTCCTATCGCCCCCGGGACCGGGACTCCGGCTTCGAGCGGCCGATCCCCCCCGTCCGCCCGGGCCTGGCCGACGCTTCCGCCCTCCGGCCGACCCTCCGGGCGATCATCGACGACCGCGTCCAGTACGCCAGGGAACTCGCCGCGCTGCTCGACGCCGAGGCCGAGGGGAGGCTCCGGGACTACGTCGACCGCCGGGGGCTGACGCTCGACCAGGTCGCGCCCGTGCTCGTCGACCTCCTGGGAGACCGCCCACGCCCCGACCCCCGGCTCGAAGGGGTGAAGGCACCCTCGGTGCGCCGGGGCTGGATCGCCGAGCGGGTGGGGGGGGAGCCGATGGTGACGGTGCAAATGCTGATGACCCGACCGGAGCTGGATGCCCTGATCGACGAACTCAGCCAGTTCCAGCAGGCGCTCCAGGGGGGGGCCACCGACCTGACCGACCTGCTCCGGATCGGCACCGCCGCCGCCGCCGGGGAGTCCTCGTTCCTGTCCGCCGACCGGGGGGACCGCACCTTCGCCGAGCACCTCGCCCGGCGTCAGGGGCTCCCCCCCTCCCCCCCCGACAGCCTGCTCTCCCGCTCCCAGGCCGAGCTGCTCCAGGCCGACGCCCCCTATCGGGCCGCCGTCGGCCGTCGGCTCGCCTCCGCCATCTCCGAGCTGGTCCGCCGCCGCAACGCCGACGACTGGGGCGACCCGGACCGGACGGCATCCGGCATGGCGTTGGTGCCGTATGAGCCGATCGACTTCTGAGCGAATGGCGGCCGGCGGCGGGTCGGGCGTCATCGGCCCCCGGCCTTCCCCCGCCCGCCACCCGCCGCCCCCCATCCCGAGACTCCTGGTCGTCGTCGCACCCACCGCCCGGGGGCCGCACCCGATCATTGACTTCCTCCCCCCGTGCCCCTACCTTGGCTCCCTGCCCCCCTGTCCACCACGACGGCCGGTCTCCTTCGCCGGCCTGGGTGCCCGCTCTCGACCTCGATGTCGCCCATACCGATGCGCTGGGAGGATGTCTCATGCCCCGTCCGATCACGTTGTTCACCGGCCAGTGGGCCGATCAGCCGCTGGAGCACTGGGCCCCGAAAGTCGCCGAGTGGGGTTATGACGGCATCGAGTTGCCTTGCTGGGGCGGCCACTTTGACGTGAAGAAGGCGCTGGAAGACGGCAGCTACTGCAAGCAGCGCAAGGAGCTGCTCGGCCGCTACGGCCTGAACTGCTGGGCGATCTCGGCCCACCTGGTCGGCCAGGCGGTGCTCGACCCGATCGACGAGCGCCACAAGGCGATCCTGCCGCCCCACGTCTGGGGGGACGGCGACCCGAAGGGGGTCAACGAGCGGGCCGCCGAGGAGCTGAAGGACACGGCCCGGGCCGCCGCCAAGCTCGGCGTCTCGGTGGTCAACGGCTTCACCGGCTCCTCCATCTGGCACATGCTCTACGCCTTCCCCCCCACGCCGACCTCGATGATCGACGCCGGGTTCCGGAAGTTCGCCGACGTCTTCAACCCCATCCTCGACGTCTTCAAGCAGGAGGGGGTCCGCTTCGGGCTGGAGGTCCACCCGACCGAGATCGCCTTCGACACGTACTCCGCCCTCAAGGCGATCGACGCCGTGGACGGCCGCCCCGAGTTCGGCTTCAACTACGACCCCAGCCACCTGCTCTGGCAGGGGATGAACCCCGCCCACTACCTGCGGGAGCCGAAGATCCGGGAGCGGATCTACCACGTCCACGTCAAGGACGTGGCCACCACGCTCGACGGCCGGACCGGCCTGCTCAGCTCCCACCTCGACTTCGGCGACCCCCGCCGGGGCTGGGACTTCCGATCCCCCGGCCGGGGCCAGGTCGATTTCGCCGAGATCGCCCGCGAGCTGAACCTGATCGGCTACGAGGGGCCCCTCTCGGTCGAGTGGGAGGACCCCGGCATGGACCGCGAGTTCGGCGCCGCCGAGGCCGTGCAATTCATCAAGCGGACTATGATGTTCCCCGCCGCCGGCCGGGCCTTCGACTCCGCCTTCGCCGAGGGCCAGTCGAGGGCCTGAGCCGCACCGCCTCCCGATCCCATCGCCCTCGGGGGCGCGACCCGGGACCCGGGTCGCGCCCCCGTAGGGTCGCAGTTTTCCCTTGTCGGGGGGGCCGGGACATTGAAAGATGGTACCCGTCCAGAGGCCCGGCGTTTCCCGGGAGAAAGGGGTCCCCCAGCCGAACGAGGTTTCTTGATGGAACAACCCCCGTCCGCGTCTCCTCCCCCCCCGGCCGAGGCCGGCTTGCACCGCAACTCACCTCTCCTCCCGCGAGCCCTCCGAAGGCTGATCTTCCTGCCCGCCCTGCTCCTCGCCCCCCTGATCGGGGCACCACCGGCCTCGGCCCGAGACGCCCTGGACCACGTCCGATCCACCGGCCGGCTCTCCTACGGCTGCGACATGGAAGGCGGCGGCCCCTACGCCTACATCGACCCCGACGACCCCGGCCGGCTCGTCGGCTTCGAGGTCGAGCTGGTGGATGCCCTCGCCGCCCGACTCGGCGTCGAGGCCGAGCTCTCCCAGGGCCAGTGGGACCAGTTGCTCAACGTCCTCGACGCCGGGCGCGTCGACGCGGTCGCCAACGGCTACGAGCTGCTCCCGAGCCGGGTCCGGGACTATCGGGCGTCCCGCCCCTACTACATCTACCAGCTCCAGCTGATGGTCCGGGAAGGCGCCCCCATCCGGTCCTGGGACGACCTGAAGGCGCCGAAGCCCGGCGGGGGCCGCTGGAGCGTCGGCGTGCTCGGCACCTCGGCGGCCGAGACCTTCGCGAGGGAGAACCAGGACGGGACCGTCGAGGTCCGCGCCTACACCGGGGCCACCGACCCGATGATGCAGGTCCTCAGCGGCCGGCTCGATGCCACGCTCCAGGATCTCCCCGCCGCCCGATTCTATCGGCCGCAATTCCCCGGCCTGGAGAACGTCGGCCCCCCCGAGGGGCGCGGGTATTACGTCATCTACGTCCGGAACGGAGACGAGGCGCTGGCCGGGGCTCTCGACCGGGCGATCGAGGCCCTGATCGCCGACGGGACGCTCGAACGCATCTACCGCACGTACGACATCTGGACCGACGCCCAGGAGGAACTCGCCACGCTCGACACCGCCCGGGTCGCCGCCTCGATGGCCGAGCTGAGTCGGGAGTCCGATCGCGGGTGGGCCCTGATCTGGAAGTACCGCGGGTACCTGCTCGGCGCCGCCGGGACGACGATCGTCCTCTCGGTCGCCTCGATGCCCATCGCCATCGTCGCCGGCCTGCTCATCGCGCTGGGCCGCCTCTACGGGCCCGCCTTCGTCCGGATCCCGCTCTCGGCCTACGTCGAACTGATCCGGGGCACCCCGTTGATGCTCCAGCTCTTCGTCCTGTTCTACCTGGCGAACCTGCCGCCGTATGTCGCCGGGATCGCCGGGCTGGCGATCAATTATTCGGCGTACGAGGCCGAGATCTACCGGGCCGGGCTCCAGGCGATCCCCGCCGGGCAGATGGAGGCCGCCCTGGCCCTGGGGATGCCCCGGTGGCTCGCCCTGCGGCGGGTGGTGATCCCCCAGGCGGTCCGGATCGTCATCCCCCCGGTGACCAACGACTTCATCGCGCTGTTCAAGGACAGCTCGGTCTGCTCGGTGATCACGATCGTCGAGCTGAGCAAGCAGTACCAGATCCTCGCCAACAGCACCGGAGGGGTGCTGGAGTTCGCCCTGGCCTGCGCGGTGCTCTACCTGGTGATGAGCCTGCCGCTGTCCTGGTTGTCCCGATGGTCCGAGCGCCGTCTCCGGGGAGACGACCGCTCCCGAGCGACGAAGAGGGGGGCCCCCGAATGATCGAGGTGTCCGGATTGGTGAAGCGACACGGGGCGCTGGAGGTGCTCCGGGGGATCGACCTGGCCGTCGACCGCGGGGAGGTCGCGGTGGTGGTCGGGCCCTCCGGCAGCGGCAAGAGCACCTTCCTGCGCTGCCTGAACGGCCTGGAACGGTTCCAGGCCGGTTCGGTCGTCGTCGACGGCCTGCCGCTCGACCCCTGGTCGGTCGACCGTCACCGCGAGGCAGTCCTCCGGCAGATCCGGACCCGGGTGGGGATGGTCTTCCAGGGCTTCAACCTCTTCCCCCACCGCACCGTGCTCCAGAACATCACCGAGGGGCCGATCCACGTCCTCGGCCTCGACCGGGACGAGGCCGACCATCGGGCCGTCGCCCTGCTGGAGCGGGTCGGACTCCGGGAGAAGATCGACGCCCGCCCCGTGCAGCTCTCCGGCGGCCAGCAGCAGCGGGTGGCGATCGCCCGGGCCCTGGCGATGGGCCCCCGGGCCATCCTCTTCGACGAGCCGACCAGCGCCCTGGACCCCCGGATGACCGCCGAGGTCCTCTCCGTGATGGCCGACCTCGCCCGGGACGGCCAGACGATGATCGTCGTCACCCATGCCATGGGTTTCGCCCGACGCGTCGCCGACGTCGTCCACGTCTTCGACCAGGGCGTCGTCGTCGAGTCCGGCCCCCCCACGGCCGTCCTCGACAATCCGAGCCAGGAGGCCACCCGCCGCTTCCTCACCGAGACGCTGGCGGCGTGAGGCCGCCCTCCCCCCCGACGGCGGAGGACGGAGGGCGGATGAGGGGCGGATGCGTCGACCCCATCCGCCTCCGTCCCTGCTCGGTCGCGCTCAGCCGATCCGCCCTACGGCCTCCTGCGCCCGCCTCATCAACGGGCTGTCGCTCGTGCCGGACCCCGGCACCTGGGCCGCGATGGCGGCGGCCAGGGCGGGCCGCCACCTCGGGTCGGAGGCGAGCTGGTGCTCCTCCCAGGCGGCGGCGCCGTACTTGTAGTCGTGGCTGTCCCGGCCCTTGCGGAAGATCGAGGAGCGGGCCGCCGCGAAAATCGGCTCGGCCGGGCCCCCGCCGTCCAGGTAACCGACGATCATCGCGGCGGCCTTCCGGTGGTCGTCGCCGATCGCCTCGAAGATTGCCGCCACGGCCTGCTCCCCCTCCGCCTCGGGGGCGATCGGCTCGATCCGGTCGATCACCGGCGTCGCGTCCAGGTCCATGCGGTCGCGGAACAGCGGCACCCAGCCGGCGGCTTGCAGCAGGGCGAGCGACCTCGTGGTCGGGTCGCTGGCGTTGTGGTAGATGAAGTGCAGCGCATTGGCCGAGGTGACCGCGTGCAGCGGGATGATCCCCGGCTCCTTCAGGAGCAGCTCGCTCCCGGCGAGCACCACGGCGTCCCAGAGCGAATCGGGCGAGATCCCCTCGCCGATCAAACGGGCCGCCTCGGCCGACGAGTCCCCCGGGCGGGCCGACCGCATGGCGTCGAGCATCGCCTCCGTCGCCCCGGGGTCGAGGCGGCCGGCCGTCCAGTCCGGTCGCATCGACCGGGCCAGCTCCAGGTTCGCCTCGTAGGGGCCCTCGGCGCCGGGCGAGCTGCCCTGGGTGTCGAGGATCCCGAAGGAGAGCGACCGCAGGACCGGCTCGGCGTTCTCCCAGCCGATCGCCTGCAAGGTCCGCCAGCACTGCATGGCGAAGATCGGCTTGTGGCCGATGTTCCGCCAGTCCCGGACGGCGCACCTCCAGAACGGCTCCATCGCCGCCGCCGCGCCCTGGGACCGGCAGACGCCCGCCGTCGCCGCGTCGGCCGCGTCGGCGTCCCAGGCCTCGAAGGCCCCTTCCAGCTCGTCGACGGCCCGGGACGGGCCCGGCACCCTCGCCTCGTCGACCTTCGAGAGGGTCCAGTCCCCTTCCTCGACGTCCTGTGCCTGGGACGACTTGAAGTAGTCCAGCGCCCAGAGCAGCGGCAGCAGCCGGTCCCCGACCGGGGCGGTCTGGCCCAGCAGGTGGGCCGAATTGATCACCATCACCGCGTGGAACTTGAAGCCCACCGGCCTCGGCTTGACGTTCCGGATCCCCGCCAGGAACAACCCCGAGAGCAAGTCCCGGTAGGGGAGCCCGCCGCCGAGCCGCTCGACGGCCACGTCGAGGATCCGATCCCTCGGCGTCTCCTCGATCCAGCGGACGACCGGCTCGATCTCCGGCCGGAATCGGACCGCCTCCGGCCCGACGGCCATCTCCGAGGCCCTCGCCGGGGTGATCGGCCCGAGCACCGCCCAGGGCCCGAGCCCCGCCCCCAGGCCGAGGGCCGAGGCCGACTGGAGGAACTCGCGACGGGAGCGGCTGGGTGACGACCTCATGATCTTCCTCGCGTGATCGGTGCCGCGACGCATTCCCGGCGATGGGTCCGTACCGTGCCGGGGAGGGGCCCCTCGGGCGGGACGACGGCCCGGGAGAGGATCGGAGCCCTCCTACCATCAGACGGCGTCATCCGTCCCCGGGCCAGCCCCAAGTTCCGGTGGATCCAACCGATCGGGGCGACTTCCTGCATGCGAGATGGCGGATGACGGGCCTCGGATGGTGGATGCCGGATGGACGATCCGGCCCCCGAGGGCGACTCGCCTCGACCGCCCGTCGCGTGATCCGTCAACCTCCCCCTCCCGTCACGGCGCGTCCTCGCCCGGCAACGCCAGCGCCGGCCCCTCCCGGTGCTCGACCCGATCCTTCGATACGAGGAAGATCCCGGTCCCCACCAGCGCCCCCGCCGCGACCAGCTCCCAGCGCATCGCCTCTCCCCGGAACATGCTGCCGAAGGCGACGCCGAACAAGGGGGTCATGAACGCGAACGTGGCGATCCGATTGGCCTGGTAGCGACCCAGCAGGAGCATCCAGACCGAGAAGCAGACGCCCGAGACCATCACCCCCTGGAAGAGGACACCCCAGATCGCCCCGGTCGTGAACCGGTAGGAGTCGAACCCCTCGACCGCCGCGCTATAGGCCAGGAACATGGGGATCGCCACCACGTACTGCGCGAACAGCAGCGTGGCCGGCGGGATCACGGGGAAGGTCCGCTTCTGGAAGATCGTCTGCGCCCCGAAGATGGCCCCCGAGAGCAGCACGACCACGTCCCCGGTCAGCGCCCCCCCCGACTGCATCCCCGTCGACAGCAGCACGGCGACCCCGAAGGCCGCCGAGACCAGCCCGACGACGCCGAGCGCCCCCATCCGCTCCCCCAGCACCAGCCAGGACAGCGGGGCGACCACCAGCGGGTGCACGTTGATGAAAACCGAAGACCTCCCCGCCAGGCTCAGGCTCGTCCCCCAGTTGAACGTGCCGATCTGGAGCACGGAGACGAAGGCGTGCGCCGCCAGCAGCCCCAGGTGCCTCCGCCCCACCCACATCGGCTGGCCCAGCATCCGGCAGACCAGCGCCACCATCGGCAGGGCGATCAGAAACCGCAGGGCGGCGCAGCCGAATGGCGGGAGATCCGGCACCGAGAACTTCACCGCCACGGCGTTCCCCCCCCAGAGGGCGCAGCAGAGCGTCACCCCCGCCACGGCCGGGAGGTCGAGACGGCGGGAGACTTCGGGAGCGGGCATCGGCGGTCCTGATTCGGGGGGGGATGGGGGCGGGGCGAGGTCGGGGAGCATCGGCGGGGAAGGCCGATTGTCCCGCCCCCGGCCCGCGAACGTCAAGCCGACCCGGCCTCCCCGATCGGTGGCCGGCGGGGTGCGGGCTGCCATATGATGGTCGCATCGCGGCCCTCGCCGCCGAAGCCAGACGCAGGAGCCATCCCATGCCCGGACCGAGACTCCCGGCCGACCCCGGCCGATACCCGACCACCCGCCCCCGCCGCGTCCGACGCCACGACTGGTCCCGCCGCCTCGTCGCCGAGCACCAGTTGAACGTCGATGACCTCATCTGGCCCCTCTTCGTCTTCGAGGGCCCCGAGGATCGCCAGCCCGTCCCCTCGATGCCCGGCGTCGACCGCCTCTCGATCGACCGGCTCGTCGAGGCCGCCGCCACCGCCGCCGACCTAAAGATCCCGGCCATCGCCGTCTTCCCCGCCACCGACCCCGCCCTGAAGACCCCCGACGCCGAGGAGGCCCTCAACCCCGAGAACCTCGTATGCCGGGCCGTCCGGGCGGTGAAGGCCGCCGTGTCGGGCGTCGGCGTCATCTGCGACGTGGCGCTCGACCCCTACTCCAGCCACGGCCAGGACGGCCTGGTCCGGGACGGCTACGTCGTCAACGACGAGACGGTGGCCGCCCTCTGCCGGCAGGCGGTCGTCCAGGCCGAGGCCGGCTGCGACGTGATCGCCCCCAGCGACATGATGGACGGCCGGGTGGGCGCGATCCGCCGGGCCCTTGACGAATCGGGATTCGAACATGTCCTGGTGCTTTCCTATGCCGCCAAGTATGCGTCCGCCTTCTATGGCCCCTTCCGGGACGCCGTCGGCTCGGCCTCGAACCTCGGCTCCGGCGACAAGAAGACCTACCAGATGGACCCCGCCAACGGCGACGAGGCCCTGCGGGAGGTCGCCCTCGACGTCGCCGAGGGGGCCGATTTGGTCATGGTCAAGCCGGGGATGCCGTATCTCGACATCGTCCACCGCGTGAAGGAGGCCTTCGGCCTGCCGACCTACGCCTACCAGGTGAGCGGCGAGTACGCCATGATCCGGGCCGCCGCCGACCGGGGCTGGCTCGACGGCGACCGGGCCATGATGGAGAGCCTGCTCGCCTTCAAGAGGGCCGGGGCCGACGGCGTGCTCACCTACTTCGCCGCCGACGCCGCCCGAAAGCTCCGGTCGGGCTGACCGGTCGGGCTGACCCGGCCGGGCCGGGTCGACCCGTCGCCGATCCCCGCGAGGCCGACGCTCGGCCTCCTCCGGCGTCGAGCGAGGCGATCCCCGGGGCCCGGTCGACTCCCGACCGTCCCTCGGTGTTCACCCGCCGCAGCCCGGGGATGGCTCCCCTTCCGACACCCGATGCCGACCGGGGCCGATCGCTTCGGCCCAGACGGCGAGCCCGAGACGCCTTGCCATGCACGTGCTGTTCGTCCACCCGAATTTCCCGGCCCAGTTCGGGCACGTCGCTGACCGGCTCTCCCGCCGCGAGGGCTGGCGATGCTCGTTCGTCACCGAGAAGGCGAGCGGCCGGGCCGGGGAGATCGAGCTGGTCCGCTTCACCCGCCGGGGAGGGGCGACGGAGCAGAACCACTACTGCTCGCGGACCTTCGAGAACGCCGTCTGGAACGCCCACGCCGTCTTCGAGGCGCTGAAGGCCCGGCCCGACCTCCGCCCGGATCTGGTCGTCGGCCACTCGGGCTTCGGTTCCACCGCCTTCCTCAGGGAGCTGTACGACGCGCCGATCATCAACTATTTCGAATATTTCTACCACACGAAGGGCTCCGACCTCGACTTCCGCCCCGACTTCCCCCCCACCGAGCTCGACCGCCTCCGCTGCCGGGCCCGCAACGCCATGCTCCTGCTCGACCTGCACAACTGCGACCGGGGCTACAGCCCGACCCGGTTCCAGCAGTCACGGCTGCCGGCCGAGTACCGCCCGAAGGTCGAGGTGATCTTCGACGGCATCGACGCCGACCTCTGGCACCCCCTGCCAGGCCTGCCCCGCGTCGTCGCCGGCCGGGAGATCCCGGAGGGGACGAAGGTCGTGACCTACGCCACCCGGGGCATGGAGTCGATGCGGGGCTTCGACCTCTTCATGAAGGCCGCGAAACGGATCGCCGGGCGCCGATCCGACGTCCTCTTCCTCGTCGCCGGAGAGGACCGCGTCTGCTACGGCGGGGACGCGAGGTTCACCGGGTCGAAGTCGTTCAAGGACTGGGTGCTGGCGCAGGACGACTACGACCTGTCCCGGTTCGTCTTCCTCGGCCGCATCCCTCCCCAGGAGCTGGCTCGGCTGTTCTCGATCAGCGACGTGCACCTGTACCTGACCGTCCCCTTCGTCCTCTCCTGGTCGCTCCTGAACGCGATGGCCTGCGGCGCCACCGTCGTCGCCAGCGACACCGCCCCGGTCCGGGAGGTCGTCGAGCACGGGCGGACCGGCCTGCTCGTCGACTTCTTCGACGCCGACGGCCTGGCCGAGGCCGCCCTCGGCGTCCTGGAGGCCCCGGACGACTTCCGGCACCTCGGCGAGCACGCCGCCGGCCTCGTCCGCGAGCATTACCGCCTGGAACCCTGCCTCGACCGGATGGTCGCGCTGTTCGAGGAGGTCATCGCGTCTCCCCGGGGGCCCGACCGATGACCAACGACCACCCGGCCGCCGCGGTCGGTAAGCCGGTCGGCTGGGGGCTGGTCGGCGGCTCCGGGTTCGCCGCCGGCGGGGCAATTCCGGCGGTCCTCGCCGCCGGGAACGCCCGGCTCTGCTCGATCCTCAGCCGGGATCCCGGTCGGGCGACCCGGTCGGCCAGGCGTGCCTCGGGATTCGCCCTCGCCCGCCGGCTGGGGGGCCGTCGGCTCGAATCGAGGCTCCGGTACGGGCGGGTCGGCCGGCGCCTCGCCCTCGCCCGGTGGCTCGGGCACCTTGGCGGCCCGCCTCCGAGGGCCTTCGACCGGCTCGACGCCGTGCTCCGGGACCCTGACGTCGAGGCCGTCTGGGTCCTCAGCCCTCCCGACCTGCACCCCGAGCACGCCATCGCCGCCCTGGAGGCGGGCAGGCACGTCCTCTGCGAGAAGCCGATGGCCACGACCTCGGCCGACGCCAGGCGGATGGCCGACGCCGCCGCCCGGTCCGGCAGGCTGCTGGCCGTCGGGTACCACATGAGGCAGCATCCGACCGCCCGGGCCCTCCGGAGGGCGGTCGAGGTCGGTGAGTTCGGCGCGATCGAGTCGCTGGCCGCCCGGCTCCGGTTCCGCCACCCCGACCCCAGCGACTGGCATCGCAGCAAGGCCCGGAGCGGAGGCTGGGCCGTCTGCGAGGCGGGCACGCACCTGATCGACCTCGCCCTCTGGTTCCTGGGAGACGCGGTCGAGTCGGTCCAGGCGGACCTCTCCAGCGAGCATTGGGGATTCGAGACGGACGACCACGCCGTCCTCTCGATCCGATTCGAAGGGGGATGCGTTGCCCGGCTGGAAGTCGAGGCCGGGCAGATGCCCCCGAGCCTCTCCTTCGAGCTTGTCGGCACCGATCGCCGGGCGAGCTGCCCGGACATCCTGCTCGGCCCGGCCGGCTCGATCACCGTCTCGGCCCCCGACGACCCGGGGGAGACGACGCCCGTCCCCGCCGTCGACCTGCACCGCCTCCAGGTCGAGCAGTTCGGCCTCGCGATCCGGGGTGACCCCGACGCGGTTTTTGTCCCGGCCATCGAGGCGATCCGGAACCTGGAAGTCATCGAGCGCGCCCGGGGCTGGTGAGCCGCCCGACCGGCTTCGGCCCTCGGCTGGCACCACACTTGTCGGTTGCATACCATAGAGGTACGCCCGGCTTCAGGGCCGATCGCACCCACCCCACCCGACCACCGGAGCAAGGTCGGGGGCGTCCCGGGTCCGACGACGGCCCGACGGCCCCCCGCCTCGACCCGCCCTCCTGCGTCCCAAACTGGGCTCTCCCCGAGAGCATCCCGCCGTGAGCAGCGCCTATCGCATCGGCATCGGCATCGTGGTGGCGACGGTCGCCGCCTCGACGGTCGCCTGCGTCGCCCTGACCGACCCGTACCCGCCCTCCCGGGCCGGATACGACCTCGGCCCGGCCTCGACCGAGCTGGGCCCCTTCCGTTTCACCGAGCGGTCCGGCCGGGAGGTGACCGAGGCCGACCTGGCCGACCGGGTCTGGGTCGCCGCCTTCGTCTTCAGCCGGTGCCCGTCGAGCTGCCCCCGGATCTCGGCCGAGATGGCGAAGCTCCAGGCCGAGCTGCCCGAGAATTCCCCCGTCCGGCTCGTCAGCATCAGCGTCGACCCCGAGTACGACACCCCCGAGGTCCTCACCGACTTCGCCCGCCGCTACGGCGCCGACCCCGACCGCTGGTGGTTCCTCGCCGGGGACCAGCAGGCGACTTACGACCTGATCGGGCGAGGCTTCCTCCAGCCGGTCGCCGAGGCGAGCGAGGAGGACCGGGCCTCCGGTGCCGAGGCGGTCCTGCACAGCACCAAGCTGGCCTTGGTCGACCGCGGCAACCGCGTCGTCGGCCTGTTCGACATCGGCGACGAGGCCGGCATGGCCCGGCTCCGGGAGCGGCTGCCGGTCCTCTCCGCCCCCGCCTGGGCCCGCAACCTGCCCGCGGTGAACGCCTCGCTCAACGGGGCGTGCGCCCTGCTGCTGCTGGTCGGCTGGGCCTTCATCCGGTCGAGACGGGTGACCGCCCACGCGGCCACCCAGGTCGCCGCCCTGACCGTCTCGGCGGTGTTCCTGGCCTGCTACCTCGTCTACCATGCCATGGTCGGCAGCGTGAAGTTCTCGGGGGTCGGCCCGGCCCGGCCGGCCTACTTCTCGATCCTGCTCTCGCACACGGTCCTGGCGGTCGTGATGGTGCCGATGATCCTGGTGACGGTGGTCCGGGCCCTCCGCAAGCGATTCGACCGGCACCGGAGGATCGCCCAGGTCACCTTCCCGATCTGGGTCTACGTCTCGATCACCGGGGTGGTGATCTACCTGATGCTCTACCGGCTCGACTTCTCCGCCGCCGTCTCGACGGCCGGGCCGTGACCTGACCCCTTCGTCCCGGAACGGGTACGGATCATGAGAACCACCAATCGGCTCCGCCTCGGCCTGCTCGCCGGGATCCTGCTCCTGGCCTCAACCACGCCGGCGTCGGCCTGCCCGAATTGCAGCAGGGCCCTCGCCGATCAGCAGCGGGGCCGGGCCGGAGACGTGGCCTCCGGGTTCTCCCGGAGCATCCTGCTGATGATCGCCGTGCCGTTCACCCTGTTCGGCATCGGCACCTTCGCCGTCGTCCGGGCGGCCAGACGGGGCGGGATCCCCCAGCTCTGACCACCTCCCGGGCCGTCGGATGTTGTCGGCCTCCGCTCCCCTGATCGTCCGGGTCTCGTGCCCCGCTCGAAGACTGGAGGGCTGCGGGATGCAAGAGGCTGCTCGTCCCCAGGGAGGGACGCCGCGGCCGGGGGGTCGCCCCTTGCGGCTGGTCCACATGATGGCGATGGTGGCGGCCGTCGCCCTGACGCTCTCGATCCCGCCAAGGATCACGGATGCCCTGGTCGAATCGAGGAGGAGCTTCGAGGCGAGGGTCGGGATCCTGACGCCACCCGTGGGGGCCGGTCGAACGGCGATCCCACGAGATCACGGTCGGGTTGATCCTCTGGTCGTACGCCCTCGCCCCGATCGCCATCCTCTCGAATCGGCGGCGGCTCCGGCGAGCCGGCCGATCGTACGGGGTTGCATCGGCCATCGGGGCCTTCCTGGGGGTCGCCTTCCTCTCGGTCGAGGTCCTCTCCTCGGCCGTCTCCCGGACGTCCCGGGGACGGCCGATCTTCCCGTCCGCCGGTTCATATCATTGCCCGTCCGCGTGGGAACTCCTCGACGTCGCCCCGACGGGGCTCGGGGTCGCGGTCGCCTCCTCCTGGGCGATCCTCGCCGTGTCGGGGGCGGGGCGGAGACCGTCGGATTGGTTTGAGGGTCTCTGCCTCATCTTCGGGCTCGCCTGCATCGTTTGGCCCTTCGGGCGGGCGTTCCTGTAGGTGCGCCCGACCCGCGGGGCCCGGTCGAGGCCGGCCGGGAGGTCACGCCTGCAACCTCCCCATCGGGGTGTTCGCCGCCAGGTCGTCGACCATCTCCCGGACGGCGAATGACACGGCCGCCCGCCAGTCGTCGCCGAACCTCGCCCGGAGGTCGGGCCGCTCGAAGGCGAAGATGATCCCCCGGGAGCAGTTGACGACGGCCCCCAGCCCCTGCGCGTCGCAGCCGGCGGCGATGTCGGTCGCCCTCCCCCCCTGGGCACCGTAGCCGGGGATCAGGAAGAGGATGCCCGGCATCGCGGCCCTCAGCTCGGCCAGTTGTTCCGGGTAGGTGGCCCCGACCACCGCCCCGAGTGCGCTGTAGCCCGACTCCCCCCGCAGCGGCCCGGCCCACTCGACCAGCCGATCGGCGACGTGCCGGTAGATCGGCTTCCCGTCGGCCACCAGGTCCTGGAAGTCGCCGGCCGAGGGGTTGCTCGTCCGGACCAGGACGAACAGCCCCTTGCCCCGCTCCGACGCCACCGAGGCGAACGGGGCGATGCCGTCTCCCCCGAGGTAGGGATTGATCGTCAGCGCGTCGGCATCCCAGCTCGGCCCCTCCCCCTCCGAGACGGGGGGCCGGCCCAGGTAACCCCGGGCGTAGGCCTCGGCCGTCGAGCCGATGTCGTTCCGCTTGCCGTCGATGATGACGAACAGCCCCCGACGCCTCGCGCCTGCCGCGGCCTGGTGCAAGGCGGCCACCCCCTCGGGCCCGAATTCCTCGAAGAACGCCGACTGGAACTTCACCGCCGGCACCAGGCCGGCCACCACGTCGAGGATCGCCTCGCTGAAGGCCCGCATCGACTCGGCGACCCCGGCCCTGGTCTCGGGGAATCGGCCCCGGATCTCGGCCGGGAATTGGGAGGGCCGGGGGTCGATCCCCACCACGACGGCGTTGCCCACGGATCGGATTCTGGCGATGAGTCGGTCGGCGGCGTTGTCCACGATCCCCTCGTCTCCAGCGGGCCGCATTGACAGGGGCCCGGAATCCTTTAGAATACGGCCACTGATTCGCTTGCATCCTAGGGTTCGCGACCCCGCTTGGCCACCCGGCCAATCCCGCGAACCCCGACGGCGGATGCCGGGTCTGCCGATTGTCCGCCCGATGGCCTCGGCCAGACGGTTCTCGATCGGGATCGGGGCGTAGCGCAGCCTGGTTAGCGCGCCTGCTTGGGGTGCAGGAGGTCGGCCGTTCGAATCGGCTCGCCCCGACTCAACATAACCCCCCGCCGATTCCTAGAGATAGGGAACCCATCCGGGGACGGATGGCGCGGCTCCGATGCTCCTGAAAGCCGGTAGTCTACCGGATCGGAGATTGGAACCGTGCCCATCCGCTCGGATCGGACCCCGTCCTATCGCCTCCACAAGCCGACCGGCCAGGCCGTCGTCACCCTCAGCGGCCGGGATTTCTACCTCGGCCGTCACGGCACCCCCGAGAGCCGGGCCGAGTATGATCGGATCATCGCGGAGTGGCTCTCCCTCGGGAGGCGGCTCCCAGGGCCCAATGACGATGGCCAGGCCGATTTGACGGTCAACGAGATGCTCGTGGCCTATCTCCGGCACGCCGATGCCTATTACACGAAGCACGGCCAGCCGACCAAGGAACCGGCCAACATCCGGATTGCGGTCCGGGCCCTCCGCCAGCTCTACGGGAACACCTTGGCCCGCGATTTCGGACCCCGGTCGCTCAAGGCGCTCCGCCAATCGTTCGTCGGGTCGGGCCTCTGCCGGAACGGCGTGAACAAGCGGACCGATCAGATCAAACGAGCCTTCAAGTGGGCCGTCTCCGAGGAACTCATCCCGTCCTCGGTCGCCGAGGCGCTCCGGACGGTCGAGGGCCTCCGTCGAGGCCGAGCCGATGTCCGGGAATCGGAACCGGTCCGGCCCGTGCCCGATGCCTTCGTTGACGCCGTCCATCCTTTCGTCAGCCGCCAGGTCTGGGCGATGATCGAATTGCAACGGCTCACCGGCATGAGGCCGGGCGAGGTCGTCTCGATGCGCACGATCGACATCGACACGACCGGCCGGATCTGGATCTATAGCCCTGAGAGCCACAAGACCGAGCATCACGGCCGGCGTCGAGTGATCCACCTCGGTCCCCAAGCCCAAGCCACGCTCCGGCCCTGGCTCCGGACCGAGTTGGAGGCCCCGTTGTTCTCTCCGGCGGAGGCGGACGTCGAGCGACGAGCCGCGATGAGGGCCGCTCGCAAAACTCCGGTTCAACCCTCTCAGCGGAATCGGACCAAGTCCAGGCCGGAGAAGCGACCCGGCGACACCTATACTGTCGTCAGCTATCGTCGGGCGATCACATACGGGATTGCTCGGGCAAACAGAGACCTCGCACGGCGGGCGGGCCGGGAGATCCCCGCCTGGCACCCGAACCAGTTGCGCCACAACGCGGCCACCCGGCTCCGCAAGGAGTTCGGCCTGGACGCGGCCCGCGCCGTCCTCGGCCATTCGAGCCCGGTGGTGACCGAGGTCTATGCGGAACTCGATTCCAAGAAGGCGGCGGAGGTCATGGGGCTCATCGGATGACATCATGGTAACCCGTCCTCCGGGCCGCATCGGGCGCGACATCGCCGCACGCGATGATCGGCGACCCGGGGGATAGCTGGAGTCTTCGTCCGCCCATGAGCGATTACATCTGGGTCAGTCGGGAGAATGCCTTGGGGCAATTCGCGGTGGATCTCCACCGATGTCAGCGGTTCAGGGTCTCTGACCCACGAATCCACGAATGGGCGGACACGCTTTGCATCTATTACCTCACGCCGGATGGGCGATGGATCAAGCACGTTGGCGACAACATGCCCGTCAACGGCGACGAGGAGCCCTGGGATTGGGGCGAGTGGTACGAGGAGGCGGAACCGGTCCAGGTCGCTCACGATATGCTCTGGCGGTTCGATGGCCGGCTCCCCCCGGAGCTGGAGGAGTATCGGGAGATCGCCGCCGACTATGATCGATTCGCCGCTTGGCTCGATGGTGACCCGGACCCCGAGGCAACGGCAGACAATCCCCGACCCAGATGGGATGTCGGTACGCGGAGGCTCGTGGTTGGCGGCGTGGCCTGGGAAGCGTTCTCGCGCGAGGCGGAGAACCAGTGCGCAATCCTCGATGCCTTCGAGCGGGCCGGGTGGCCCGAATCGATCCCCAACCCGCTCGACACGGAAGAGAAGCTCAACCAGACCATCAAGGATTTCAACAAGAAGGCCAGGTGCAGCGGCGGGCCGCTCCAGTTCCGGCGAGACAACTGCAGGGTCCGCTGGAGACTCGCGTCGGGATCGTCCAAACCATAACGCCCTCATTTCCCCCTATCTCCCCCCTCACCTCCCCAGGAATCTCCCCTCGGCTTTCTAAGACAATTGCATCCCGAGGCAACTCATATCGAGTCATCGGGAGGCACCGCAAGTGATCGATGTCACGTTCGAGACGATCATCCCCCTCGGCCAAGTATCGGCCCTCATTCCGTCCAGCCGGCCCGGCAAGAGGACTCACATCTCGACCATCTGGCGATGGGCGACGAAGGGGGTCAAGGGCGCCCGGCTCGAGACCGTCACCATCGGCGGCTCCCGCTACACAAGCCGGGAGGCCGTCCAACGCTTCGTGGAGCGGCTCTCGGGCTCCCCGGGAGATCAGGCCGGCCGTGACCCGTCGGCGGCGTCCCCCGTCCGTACCCGGCGCACGGAGGCCCGGCGGCTCCGCGACTCGGAGCGGGCGGCCCAGGAGTTGGAACGAATGGGAGCCTGACCCGTCCCGCGTCCGTCGCGGCGGGTCGACGAGCGAGCCCCGGGGGGAGGCCAGTCCCCCCGGGGCCCATCGGCTCGCGTGCCCGTCGCGTTCCCGCTTCCGCTGCTGAGACGAAAGGGAGTTCAACGTGCATCGCGATTGTACGGCGGAGGCCAGCGAGCCTTCAACCGACGGCTCGGGATCGTCGCCCTTCGATGCCGAGACGCTACGCCACGCCCTCTGGGCCCTCGATGCCGCCGAGGGTGCCCTGGGCCCGGAGGCGGTCGCCAAGCTCGATCCCGGCCCGGCCTGGACCGAGGCGCTCATGACCGCCGCCTCGGGCGGACTCGACGGCCTGGCGAGTTGGGGGAAGGCGAACAAGAGCAACACAAGGCTCCGGCCGATCCTCGACGCGATCGACTGGACGAACCAGAACCGCCCCGAGGCCCGCCGGATCGTCGATGTTGCCGACGGCCGGGAATGGCCCGTCAACCCGCTGGGTCGGGACATCCCCGATCCGGTCCCGTTCCCGGTCGAGGCGTTCCCCGATCCGGTCCGTCTGCTGATCGACGAGACGGCGGGCGCCTTCCAGGTCCCCCCCGACTTCCCCGGCCTGGTCGTCATCTGCGCGGCCGCCGCCGCGATCGGCCAGTCGGTCAACCTCCGATTGAAGCGGACCTGGACGGAGCCGCCGACGCTATACGGGGCGGCCGTCGGATCGCCCGGCGACGGGAAGACGCACGCCGCGAAGTTCCTGGTCGGGCCGCTCCGGAAGATCGACGATCGCCTGAGGCGGCAATACGATCGCGACCTGGAGGCATGGGAGGCCGAGGACTCGGACGAGCGCGGCCCGAGGCCCGTCCGCCGGCGCGTCATGCTCCGGCCCGACGCCACCCGGGAGAGCGTCATCGCCGTGCACAACGACAACCCGCGCGGCCTGCTCCGACACGTCGACGAGTTGACCGGCTGGCTCTACAGCATGAACGAGTATCGCTCCGGGAGCGGGGGCGACCGGCCGTTCTGGCTGTCGAACTGGTCGGGGGCCGACGCCGGGGCCGAGCGGAAGACGAACCGGGAGGTCCTCGACGTCTCCCGGCCCAGCGTCGTCGTCCTCGGCGGACTGGTTCCCTCCAAGCTGCCCTCGCTGCGCGAGAAGCCCGGCCAGAATGACGGCCTGACGGATCGGTTCCTCTACGCCTACCCCGGGATCGCCGTCCGTCGTCGCTGGACGGAGGACACGGTCAGCGTCGAGGCGGAGGACAGCTGGGCCGCCGCCCTGACGGCCCTCTGGCACCGGCCGATGGAGCAAGGCAAGGAGGGCCCGCGTCCCGTCGTCGTCGACTTCAGCCGGGACGGGAAGGCCCGCTGGGTCGAGTGGTACGACGCGCACCAGTCGGAGCGGGAGACCCCCGAGTTCCCCGAGGACTTGCGGGGCGCCTGGCCGAAATTCGAGACGATCTGTGCCCGGCTCGCCCTGGTCCTGGCCCAACTGCGGCAAGCCTACGGGAAGGTCGATGCGGCCCGGCCCGGCGGCTGGTCGATGGAGGTCGGCTCCTCGACCGAGGATGAGCCGCCGGTCCGGCTCCCCTCCCCGGCCAGCGTCGAGGCCGAGGACGTCGAGGGCGCCGCGGCCCTGGTCGACTACTTCAAGGTCATGGCCCGCCGGGTCCTCGGGGAAATCCACGAGGGCCGGGTCGAGGTCCCGCCGGACGCCCATGCGATCCTCGCCTGGATCCGGCGGAAGTCGCTGGACCACTTCAGCGCGAACGACGTGAACCGCGACAGCCTGAGCCGCTTCCGGGGCCGCCTCGACCGTCGCGATGCGGCCCTCGGCTGGCTGGAGCGGCAGGGATGCATCCGCGTCCGTCCCGAGGAGGATCGGGAGGGTAAGTCCGGCCGCCCCCCCTCGCCGAGCTACGAAGTGAACCCGAACCTGAACGCCGTCCCCCCACGAAACCCACCGAACCCACTAAACCCGTAGGCGATGGGGACGGACGGGGCGACGCTCGGGCCGATGACCGGATTCAGTGGGTATCGTGGGTAACGTGGGTTCAGGCGATCATGGTTCCAAACCGCTCCGATGGGAAGGGTCGTCGCGAGCTTGGGCCGATTCCCTTCGCGGAGATCGTGCGGGACAACCCGCTGGCCGAGGTCCTCCGGGCCGACGGCATCGCCCTCGATCGACGCGGGTTTGTCCGGTGTCCCTTCCATGCCGGGGGCCGGGAGCGGACCCCGTCGATGCAGGTCAGGGACGGCCGCTATCGCTGCTTCGCCTGCGGCGCGTCCGGCGACGTGATCGATTACGTCATGGCCCGCGACGGCTCCGGGCGCCTCGACGCCCTGCGGACCCTGGGATGGCGCGGCCAGGTGGAGGGCGGGAGGGTTCGATCGGCGTCGGGCCCATCCCCCCGCCCCGAGACGCCGGCCCCGGCCCCTCCGAGGCCCCGCGTCCCGGCCTGGCGTGATCCGGCCTGGCAGGCGGCCGTCAACGCGATCGTCGAGGACGCCGAGGCCCGCCTCTGGTCCCCCGAGGGCCGGCCCGCGCTCGAATGGCTCCGCCGCCGGGGCCTGGAGGATCACACCCTGAGCCGGTTCCGGGTCGGCTTCCTCGCCCGGCCGGCCCGATCTGAGACCGTCGAGGTCCTCGGGCTCGACGTTCGCAGCCGGCCCCGCGGGGTCTGGATGCCCCGGGGCGTCGTCCTACCCTGGGTCGCCCCTGGCGCCTGGTATTCTGCCACTACTGGTTCGGAAGAACCGGCCCCCGAGGCCCGATGGTGCGGCGTCAACGTGAGGCGGCTCCACGAGGAAGTAAGCCGTCCCTGGCGGAAGGAGTCGGACGGGCCGAAGCTCATGGCCGCTGCCGGGTCCGAGCGGGGCCACGCCTATCCCTGGCCCGACCTTTGCGCCGGAGTGCCTGCCCTGATATGCGAGGGGGAACTGGATGCGTTGTTGGCCTTCCAAGAGGTTGGCCATGTGATGAATGTTGTCACTGTCGGATCTGCTTGCCAGAATCCGTCAAGACACACCATTGAGGCCCTTGCGTTGTGCCCGGTTTGGTTTCTGGCCTTGGACGCCGATGGTGCAGGACGTTCGGGCGCCAGGTTGTGGTTTCAGCGTGGCCCGAATAAGGCCCGTGTGCTCGACTTGACTGACGGCCTGGACTTGACAGAATTAAATGAAAACTCGAGCGGTCTAAAATCTTTAATGATCCAAATATCATTGAGAATATGAGTTTCTGGTGTTCATGTAGCAATTGGCTGAAACAAGGAGCCAGGCGAAATCGCGGTCAATCGGTGGAACATTTGAAGAGCCTGCTGCTCAGTCATTCCTGCTACCGTATCGGCAACAACTCGGAGCCGTTCATTTTTGGATGTATTTTGACCATTCAATTTGACGATTTCATCAATCAGTTCCCTGGCGCGGCCAGGGAGGATTGCCCAGTCGTCTGAGTCGTTGCTGGTAGCTGCCTGTGCAAATATATTGAATAATTCTTCTATTATCCTGGATTGCCCGTGCTCCTGGGACGCAAGAGCAGGGTTTTTTATAACATAATACCAAAGCAACTCTTTCAACATTTCGACTTCCATTAAAATATTTTTATCAATTTCAAGATTGCCACTTGAGTTGTCTCCTTCGATTAATTTTGTGTGTCCCACATAGCGATCAATTAAACCCGAAGTAAAGTTTCGCAAAGCGGCTTGCTGCCTTCTGGCGCCGCTATAGGGTTCTTGGATGGGTGCCAGTTTCAGAAGCCCGCGAAAAGCTTCAGACAACTCGTCTTTGCCATACTTTGAAGTAATACCCTTCCTGCTCCACCGCTCGAACACATTGGCTAAAAACCGATCCACCTCTCTCCCGTCTTTGCTAGTCAGTTGATCAAGGGGAATTAGCCCTGCCTGATAGAAATCCTCTATGTCGTGAACTGAATATGTAATGTCGTCGGCCCATGTCATTATTTGAGCTTCGACACACATCGAGTCGCCATTGCCGACCGTCTGGAGGGCCCGAGCGAACCGAAAATCGTCTTCTTCAAATGTGTATGCGCCCCATTTTTTATTTCCTTTTCCACTGGGTTTCCGCATATGCGGGTATTTCAGCAATGCATTTAGAGTTGCGCGGGCAAGATTTAATCCGTCATAGTGATCCCCTTGTACGGCAATCTTCGTGACAATCCTAAACGACTGCGGATTGCCCTCAAAGCCATCGGCAACTCCTTCCTTTAATAATAACTTGTCAAGTTTTCTTTCGGCGACATGGCCAAATGGGGGGTGGCCTAGGTCGTGAGCGAGGGCAGCGCTTTCTACGGTTTCGGGGTCGATGCCACCAAGTGATACTGCGATTTCTCTATGTGAATCGAGCAGCCCCTCAGCAAGTCGACGACCAATTTGTGCCACCTTTAGACTGTGGGTTAGTCGGTTGTGGAAGAGTAAACCTCCTTCTGCGACCGCAACCTGTGTCACTGAAGCGAGCCGGCGAAACTCCGGGGAATACAAGATACGATCCCGATCCGCGGGACTCGACTTCCCTTGAATAGTGCCATCCGGATGTTTCCTATCTTCCCTTTTCATTTGATAATCATTTTTTGGTTTGGCGTGCGCGGCGATCCGCTTGTCTTACGACGCTTTCAGCGTGCGTTTCGGGGTTAAGACGACATCCCTCGTTGCGATGAGTCTCCAGAGCGCGGCCCTAATTTCGAAAGTGCTGTAAGGGGGTTCGCTGATAGACAACTCCTTTTCCAACTCCTCTGCGGTCAATTCTTGTCCGCTGGATCGAAGCCGTTCAAGTAGGAGGTCATCAATCCGTTGAACTCGAGTGTTTGACATTGATCCGAGCCTCCCTGCGATTCCGGTTTCCGTTAGCATCACGCACCCCTCTCTCTAGACCGCAATGGAAGCCGATCATGGTTGCCGAGCCATGCAAATCCATTCTACAGGGCGCGCGGAGTGGGTTACTACTACTTTCGCTGGGACAGGTCAACCCAATTCTCCCTCACAGCAAAGAAGGCAGGATTAGCGAAATCTGGGGCTCCGGCTGCCCATTGATCCTGGATGCTCGAAAGTGATCCACTAGAAATCATGAAATTTTATCAAGATTTAAAGCTTCCTGTTCGAGGTCAAGCAGAATCTCTTGGCAGGGAGTGTTGGGGCCGATGGTCCAGCGAACCTCATCGGTCCAGGCTGGCCAGCCCGAGGCGGCGGGGCGTCGAGGATGGGGGCGTCGGGTCGGGATGTTCATGGCGTCGATCCTCCAGGATCGGGCAAGAAATCGATCAGGGCCGGGGGCGTCGAGCCCCCGACCCCGGGCGGGTTAGAGGTAGCCGAGCGTCTCGACGCGGCTCTCGGCCTCCGCGTCGGACGCGGCCCTGTCCCAGAGGATCGAGGCGGTGTCGACGTCAAGGGTGTGGAAGTCGCCGCCTTGGGCGGCGTACCAGGCCGCATCATCGGCCGAGTAGCCGACCCGGCGGAGCGGGTTGCCATAGGCGTCGGTCGGGCGACCGATGCCCCGCCCGAAGGGGCGATTGGCCTTGGTCGGGCGGGTCGAATCGAAGAGAATGGTCATGGGTGAGGCTCCCTATCAGCCTTGCCCTAGGGCCCGTCCGGTGTTCCCAGCACCGGCGGGCCCCTTTTCGTTCGGGGCTGCCGTTCAACCCCATCACTTGAATCATACCAATTTGGTAACGAAAATCAAGACAGCCGGTCTTGAATCTTGAAAAATTTGATTCCCCCCGCATGATACCGATGGCGGGATCGTTCATTCCCTGAGATCGCGCGGTGAGGGCAGACGTCGATGGCGGAGAAACGCCAGCACGGAGGGCAACGTTCGGGGGCCGGCCGGCCCCGATCGGGGCGGGATGACGTGGCGGTGAAGATCGACCGTGCGATCGTCGCCCAGGCCCGATTCGTGGCCGATGCACGGGGCCTGAGTCTGGCCGAGTTCCTGAGCCACCTGTTACGCGGGTCGGTCGCGCAGGAGTTCACGGCCGAGGCCGAACGGGTGAAGTCGGCCGAGGGGCGGGCCTCCGGTGAGTGAGGGCCGACCGGATGCGGGCGGACGGGAAGCGGGGCAGCTCCGAGCGTGTAGGTTAACCGGGTGTGAACTCATGGGCTGGAAAACCATCAAGGGTCGCCGATACTACTACCGTTCCCGGCGGGAGGCGGGGCGGGTCGTGACCGAGTATTTCGGCCAGGGGGAGCGGGGCGCCCGGTTCGCGTTGCTCGACATGGAAGACCGGGAGGAACGGCAGATCGAGCGGGAAGAGGAGCTGGAGGAACGGGAGGCGGCAGAGCGGCAGGAGCGGGAGCTATCGGAGTGGTTCGACCGGGTGGAGGCCGTGGCCCATGCGGCGCTCATCGCGGCCGGGTTCCATCGACACAAGCGCGGCGAGTGGAGGCGGAGGCGAGATGTCCCAGACGAACACGCAACCGGCGGAGTCGGGAGCCGGGCTCCCCACGACCCAGGCCGAGATTGAGGCACTCCTGGAGCGGGCCCATCGGGGCGATCAATCCTGCCTCCCGCAATTGCGGTCCCTGCTCTCCGACCCGAAGCGGGGCCGATGGTTCCTCGACCACTACGGTGACCCGCCCGCCTGGCTGTTCGACGCGATCGCGCGGGGCGCCTCCGGGAAGGATCTGGCCATCAAGGAATCGCTCCGCCTCCGGCTCGGAGAGGTCCGCCGCGACCTGGAAGGGCCGAACCCGACGCCGATGGAGCGACTCCTGGCCGAGCGGGCCGCGCTCTGTTGGGCGGAGGTCAATATTCGCCAGACGAATTACGAGCAATCAAAGGATCTGACGCTGCGTCAGGCCGAGTTCCACCAACGGCGGATCGACGCGGCGCATCGCCGGTTCCTCTCGGCCATCAAGACCCTTGCTACGGTCCGCAAGCTGGCGCTCCCGGCCCTCCGTGTCAATCTCGCGCAGAACCAAGTCAACGTCGGGTGATGCTCGGACCGAGATCTCTTTGAGAAATCAGGTTGCGGCTCGCGATTGCGTTTCGGCATTTCGAAGCTCGGTCGCGGCCTCATCTCCGGAGGCCGTCAACCGTACCCGTTCCAGCCGGCCCCCCTCGCTCTTGACGATGGTCAGCAACCCGGAATCGGCCAGCCGGTAGACGGCCCTCAGGAGGCGGACCCGACCGGCCTCCGTCGCGCTCGCGTCGCCGAACCATCGCGGCGAGTAGCACGGCCCATGAGCGACGTCGAGGTCATGCTTCAGTACGGACCAGCATTTCCATTGCGGCGGCCTCGGGCGGGACCGGATCGCCTCGCATCGCTGCTGCACCTCGATCAGCACGAGTCTGGCCAGGTCATCCCGATTCATCGCTGCGACTCCGTCTGATGTCTGTATGACAACAAAGTCTCTCTATGTCTGCGACGGGTTCTCCTTCAGTCACATTCGATCGATCCTTCGGAAGAACCTAAATCGCATATAATGGGGAACATGCGCTGTCTGTGCAGGATAGGAAGAATAGCGTTAGACGGTCTTCTTCTGAACGTGCGGGCACCGCATCGATTAACTCACGAAGATCAACCTGGGGTGTTGAGGTCGGGGCTCGGGATCGTGATGCAGCCCGGGGCCCCGGCCGATAGAATGCAAAGGCACGAACCGCCCTCGTCCGAGGCACGGAAGCCCATCGGAGTCACCCGGCCATGTCCACGTCCGATTGCTCTGAACTCGACCAGATCGGGCCGCTTGTGGACGACTACGCCGATCACGTCGAACGGTGGAGGGCCGAGCACGACGCTGCGGAGGCATGCGACCGGCTCGGGGAATTACTGGTGCTAGGCGTCGCCCTGTCGATCCTGATCGACAAGGCCGATGCCGGCTGGCGGTCGGCCATCCTTTCTGAGGGTGAGCGCTACGATCCGGCAACCGCCGGGGCGTTCGAGGGATTCTATCGCGATTGGCTCCGCCCGGCCGATGCGATCCTGGAGCAAATCGCCGCGTTCGAGGCCCAAGGCCACGCGGTCAAGCGGGCCGACCAGTTCCGTCAGGCCGTCCGGGAAGCAAAGGCGGTCCTGACACCCGACGACGAATTCTTCGTCGAGGACGACTTGGCCGATCGGCGGGACGAGGCGGTCCGCGCCCACCAGGAGGGCCGCACGGCTGAGATGAATGAGTTCGGCGCCTAACGACCGGGTCGGGCTACGTAACGTCCGCACGGCCCATTTCCGCTATCTGTTCGGCGGCTTGTCCGCCCCGATGCGCAAATTGGCACGGGACGCCTTCCGCATGTTCCTGGCCGATCCGGACCACCCCGCCCTCAACCGCCGCCATCTCTCCAACAGCAAGAAAGGACGGCACCGGGATGGCACCTGGGTCGTGACGCTGGCCTCCAAGTACCGTGTGCTCTACGTCGAAGACGAAGGCGTCAACGTTTGGTACTGGATCGGCAAGCACAACGACTACGAGAATTTCATCGGGAAGAAATGAGGCGAGCCGTCCCCGATCGCTGGCATGGACGGCACTGTTGATCCGAGACGGCCCGGAGGCTTCCTGCCGGCCGTTCTGCGGCCCGGTCGAGGCCGATGGTTCCGACGCCTCCGGCGAGTTGCTACGGCCCCGGGCGACCATCGGCCAAGGCGGCGCGGAGGGCAGACAACGCCTCCGCGACTTCCCGGCCCTTGGCCTCGATGATATCGAGCAATTCCTCGGGGGTCCGCCGGTCCTGGTCGCCCCGGGCGTTGGGGTTCACGGCCTTGAGATCGTAACGCTTGGCCTCGATGTCGGCCCGCTCGACGGTCCAACTGCGCTCGCTGTCAGCCCGATCGGGCAAGAGGCGGAAGAAGTCGGCGAATCGATCGACGGTGAACGGGGTCTTCTTCCCGACCTTCACATCGGAGACGTCGTAGTACCAAATCCGCTCCGTCGGCCGCCCCTTGGTGAAGAATAGGAGGTTGGTCTTCACGCCGGCGCCGGCGGCCGAGAAGACGCCGCCCGGGAGGCTGACGATCGACCAGAGGTCGCATTCGTCGAGCAACTTCCGCTTCGTCTGGACAAATGCGGTTTCGTTGGACCGGAACAAGATGCCCTCATCCAGGACGATGCCGCAACGTCCACCGGGCGCCAGGCTGTCGATGACGTGTTGGAGGAACAAGACCTGGGTGGCCCCAGTCTTGTAGGCGAACCGGGTCTGGGCTTCCTTGCCCTCCTTGCCGCCAAAGGGCGGGTTGGTCAGGATGACCTCGAATTGAGCCGGGGCGTCGTGAAAGAGGTCGGCATAGGCCGCGACGTCGGTCAGGGTGTTGCCGTGCCAGAGCTTCGGCTGGTCGATCCCGTGCAACACCAGGTTGGCCAGCGCGATCGGGAAGATGAGGTTCTCTTTCTCGCGGCCGTAGAACGTGCGTCGCTTGAGGGTCTCGATCTGATCGGCCGTCGCCTCCTGGCCCAGGGCATCCCGCATGTGCTCGTAGGATTGGGCGAGGAAGCCCCCGGTCCCGGTACAGCAATCATAGACCGTCTCGCCCCATTGGGGATCGACGGCCCGGACCATTCCCCGGATGATTTCGCGGGGGGTGAAGAACTGGCCGCCGTCGTTCCCCTTCTCGCCCATCTTGAGTAAGAGGCCCTCATAAACTTGCGAGAGGGCGAAGACGTGCGTCGGGTCGATGTGGCCGTTCCTGAGCGCATGGACCCGATCCAGGACGTCGAGCAAGTTCTTGTCGGTGTCGATGCGAACCCGCTCGACGGCGGTCATAATCTCCCCGATAATCTTCTGTCGCGGCGTCGCGTCGGGACGTTTTCGGAGGCTCCGCAAGTGAGGGATCAGGTCGTCATTGACGAATGACTTGAACGAGCCGAGCGACCCGCCCTCGGTCAACTCCCGACGTTTCCAGCCGATCGGGCAGCCATTCGACTTCTCGGCGAAAAGGGAATCATCGGGCGGGGCGGCCCAATCCCGCCAGCGGTACGGCTCGCTGATCGAGGGGATGAACTCGGCCCCGACTGTCTCCGCCCGCTCGGCTTCCTGAGCTTCCTGCTCATCGAGGATGCGGAGGAACAAGATCCAAGTCAGTTCGGGAACGTACTGCATTGCGCCGGCGCAGTTGGACCGACGCATAATGTTACAAATGCTTTTGATCGCAGCATTGACCGAGTGCTGAGTCGTCAATCGTCGGCCGTTGATTTGGATGTTCGTCGCCATGATCCGCCGGGCCCTCCTGGCCTTCGAGAGAACCGATCATACGGCTAATCGCATCCTGGCGGGAAGAGGTGCGGGAGAGCCAACAACAGTCATCGTGCGCCAATGAAGGCCCGGCTTAGAATCGAGGCTGGCAACCTCTCGATAGCCTTGAGACGATCGGCCAAGGCCGAGTGGACCCGTTCGGCCTCCGTCCGACGGGCGTCGAGCATCAAAGCGATTCGCTTCTGCTCCCTAACAGGGGGGACCATCAAGGGGAAGGCAGATAGCACCTTTTGATTGATGGTCGCGATACCCGTCGTCTGCTTGGCATGGGCTAGGAAGTACGCTTTCCCGTAGGGCGATGCAATTTGTGCTGCCACGAACCGATGACAGAACCTCGATGGGTCGAATCGGATCCGGAAAATGTGATTCTGGTGGATGCAATCTGGGATTTGGCCTTCCCAGAATGTACCTCGTCCCAGTTTGTCCGCGTCGCCTCCCTCCGTCAGCAGCAAGTCTCCGGACTTGAGTCGCAGTTTCTCAATCTCGGCCTCGGTTGCGTCGATTTCGTTGACATCCGATAGGTCGAGATGGCCATCCTTCACGTTGGCGACTCGGAGATAAGGGACTGGCCGAGTCTCGCGATCGGAGACTCGGCGGCCTAATGTGATGCCGGAACTGATCTCACCGGCTTCTCCCAACGGAAGTATGAGCCAGCTTTCGGCCTCGGGACCTTGGAAGATTGAGCGGAGGTAGGCAGCGGGAAGTGTCTCTGCAGCTTCCAACTGTGCCTTGGCGGCCATTCGTGATCTTATATATTTATCGAATTGCCACTTAATGTATGAGTTGATTGTTTTTTGTTTTGACAGAGGGGGTATTTGTGCGGTCCAGTTGAAAAGCTGCTCTCTGTTTAACTTTGGCATCCGAGCCCTACGGGACTCCCCATCCGCATACTTCGTAAATGAATCCGAGATCAGCAACCATGCGGTGAACTCCGGATCCAGATAATCTCGATCGACCCTAAGTGGGTACATGTCAGCACTGCAAACTCCCTGGAAATCGACCGCAAGGGCCTTGCGAAGATATGGTCTTAACTTCGAATAAAGAACATCTCCTGAATAGAATAAATATTTATTGCTGGTGACCTTGTCTTCCGCGGCGGTGTTGAGAAACAACAGCCGGCCGGTGCCACTCTCGATGTTGACTCCGCTTATATGTGGCAATTTCGCATATTGGTCAAGTTTCGGATCGACTTGGCGAGCCACTATCTCGCAAACGTCTCCGAATCGCACCTTCGGCCATTCTTCGACCTTTCCATTCCACGTGTCCACGAGGTCTGTTCTATCATTGCGAGAATTCATACAGTGAACATCCTCGTTTTTGTTTCGCGTAGCATCTCGGCTGGTTGCCCGGCCGATTTTAGCGCGTTCAGCCCTCCGGCCTGCATGACTTCCGGCGTCTGGAAGACGTGCGGGTTTTCCAGACCATCCGTCCCGGCTCTCGCAAACTGTGAAGCCAGCGCCCTTATGGTCGCGGCAACGTCGGCCGGGAGGCCCCGTAGCCATTCGTCATGTTTGTAGGAGAAGGCGTCGGCCCGCTCGGCTCGAGTCCTAGGGGCCTGGCCGTAGCCGAGTTCGGCCAGCACGTCGAACAGGTCGAAATCGCCCATCTGCTCCAGCGAGCGGACGACCGAGGCCGAGCGGCCCTCATCGGGGAGCCGAGACAGTAACGCGGCGCGGGTGGTTCGGTCAATCCAGGTTGAGCGGAAGGCGTCGAGCGTCGGGGCCTCCTCGACCAGTTTCGCGGCGAGCCGATCCTTGTATGCCTCAATCGAAAGGAGGATGGTCTTCCCGTCCATCCGGGCCAGAATGCTCCGGCCCGCCTCGTTGATCCGGACGTCGAAGCCCTCGACCTCGATGATCGGTTCGCCCGGCCCGTCGGGGGGCGTCGGCGGTTCGCTGGGCTCTCGCGCCGGGATGAACCTGGTCAGGAACTCGGCCCCGAAGAGGCGGGTGGCGTTGGTGTAATCGTAAACCCGGAACATCAGCTTGCCGGAGGGGATGTCGATCCTGGTCCCCCGGCCGACCATCTGATGGAAGGCGATCGGGGAGCGGACGTACTTGAAGAAGACGATGTTGCGGACCGGGGGGACGTCGACTCCGGTCGTCAGCAGGTCGACCGTCGTCGCGATGAAGTGATGCCGCGCGGCGCCCTTGAGGTCGGCCAGGTAGTCGGCCCCTCCGCTGGCGGCCGTGCACTTGAAAGCATAGGGATCGGCTCGCGCTCGTCCCTCTCGCTGGCACCATTCGGCATAGAGGTTGTTCAACGCGATGGCCACGGCATCGGCGTGGCGGTCCCGGGCGCAGAAGATAATGGTCTTCTGCTCCGGCCCCCCGGTGGTCAGGAGATGCGCGAACAGGTCCCGTGCCATCGCCTCGACCCGATCGGGGAGCAGAAGAGCGGCCTCGAAATCGGCGGCGGAGTAGCGGTCCCGGGTCTCGGCCTCCGAGAGCTGCCGGCCCGTCACCGCATCGCGGATGACCTTCCCGGCCAGGTCGGGCCGATCCAGGCCTGATTCCCGTTCGTTGCTGGGCTTGTCCCCGAGGAAGATGTCGCGCCGGATGATCTCGCACGCGGCCAGATAGCCATCATCGATGCCCTGGCCGACGTCGTACTCATAGACCGGCTCCCCGAAGTGGCGGATGTTGTCGGCCGAGATTCGTTCGTCGGTAATCGCCTCCCGGCTCCGCTCGGTCAACTCGATCTCCCGGGGCGTCGCGGTCAGGCCGACTTGCACGGCCGACGGGTTCCGACGAAGCACTTCGGACCACTTCCCCCATGCCGAACGGTGGCACTCATCGATGACGATGTGGCTGAAATAATCCTCGGGGTAGTGGGCCGTCAGGAAGTTGGCGTCGGCCTCATCGGAAGCGAGGTCGAGCGTCTGATAGGTCGCAATCAGGATCCGGGCGTTCTTCTGCGGTTCGCCTCCCGCGACGGGCGCGGCATCGGCCCCGAAGACTGCCCGGAACGCGGCCGTCGCCTGGGTGCGCAACTCATCCCGATCGCAGACGAATAGGGCCCGTCGGAGCTGCCCTGCGTCGGCGATGCGTCGCAAGAGATTGACTGCGATGAACGTTTTCCCGGCCCCAGTGGCGAGCGTCAGCAAGGCTCGATTCTCGCCCTTAGCGATCGTCTCCATGACGGCCCGGATCGCGGCATCCTGGTAGTAGCGTCGGAAGCCCTCCCCGGTCTTGTAGGGCGTCACGAGCGGCTTCGCGGCGTCGTCGTCGAGCCGGAAGCCCATGCCTTGCTCATAGCGGGCCTGCAGCTCCCCGGGGCCGGGGAACGCGGTCAGGGGACGCGGAGCGGAGGTCAGGCCGGTGAAGCGGTCGAACTCGACGAAAAGATGCCCGTTGCTAGCGAAGACGAACGGCACGTTGAGCCGCTTGCTCATGGCATAGCACTTCGCCTGCTCCAAGCCATGCGTCGGCGGGAGGTCCTCGGCCTTCGCCTCCAGCAAGCCGACCGCGACGGGCTGGGCGTCTGGTGCAACCTTGACCCGCAGCGTGTAATCTACCCGCCCCTTGGCCCGCCTCCGTGGTCTCCCGTCGATGATCTCGATGGTCCCGGCCGTCTCTTCCCGCCGGATGAGGTCCTCAGTCCAACCCCGCGCGTGCAAGGCCGGGTCGATGAGCTTGGTCCGGGTCTCGACTTCACTCCGTCCCATATCGCCCGACCGTTAGCACGGCCCCTCCGTCCGCCACCAACTACTACCGGAGGCTACCGAATTCGGCCCGGTAGCGTCATGGATGCAAATTGCACAAGGCCATTCTCGCTACCGAGTTGCAACACATCAAGTTGGGACCGATTGCATCGGGTTGCAAAGGGGCATCAGGGCGGCTAAACTCATGCTGTCCGTTGGGGTTACGCTGGCTTCACCCGACGGATCGGAGCCGCTTGGGGTGCAGGAGGTCGGCCGTTCGAATCGGCTCGCCCCGACTCAGCCTTGAAACGATTTGCGGCGATCTCAAAATCCCCCGGACACCCTGTGCAGAGATGCTGTGCAGAGTTCCGGGGGTTTTCGCATGCCGAAGAAGCAGCCCGAGACTCATTGCAGGTCGCGCCGCTGAGGGGCCATCCGTCGCCCGGGATGGGGCACCGGCACTCCCACCACTTGCAGCAGGTGCCGGAGTCCCGGGGGCCGAACCGAGCCGTCGAACGGGCGGAGTCTATCCCGAAAGGGACTCCCCCGGGACCAGCACCCCGGAATCCCGGATGAGCCTTCGCGATTCTATTTGACAGTTGTCAGGGCTCGTGGATAACGTGCTGGAACTTGAGAGCGAGGTCCAGGGGCCGAGCAGGTCGCCCTCCCAGGCGGCCTGTCGTCGAGGCCCGGGCATTGCCCTCCGAAATGAAAGCCCTCGATGATGCCTTCCGGTGGAGAGGTCCTCGATGAAACAGCTCGCTGCGACCGTGCTGGTGATGGCTGCCTCGGCGTTGACCACGGGGGCAATGGCACGGCAGGAGGGTCCCGGGCCGGTTGAGCGGCCCTCGGTCTCCGCGCCGGTGCTGGAGGGGATCACGATCGACGGCGACCTGGCCGACTGGCCGGACTCGATGACCATCCATTCGCTGGACAAGCTCTTCAACTACGACGGGAGTCGGCAGAACTTCGAGGACCTGGAGGGCACCGACCTCGTCGAGCCGGACGACCTGAGCGCGGCCTTCGCCGTGGGCTACAGCCCGGGGGAGCAGCTCCTGTACGTGGCGGTCATCGTCCGGGACGACGCCCTGATCGCGAGCAGCACCAGCAACATGACCACGGACGCGGTCGAGCTCTTCGTCGACGGGCTCCGGGGCGATCGGCAGGTCGCCCACCGGGAGGACATCGCACTGCCCGAGATCCCGGTCCAGCAGTACATCGCTATCCCGGGCGACGGGCCGGTCTACGGCCTCCCGGAGCCGAACAACCCCGTCCTGACGGGTGGGGACGTCACGCAGACGAAGACCCGGATGGCGTTCCATCGCGATGAGGATGTCACGATCTACGAATGGGCCATCCAGGTCTTCGACCGCTATCCCGACCGGCCGACGACGCTCGAGCCCGGCAAGCGGATCGGCTTCGACGTCTCCGTGGCGGACGAGGATCTGGAGGAGGGGGAGGTCGGGCCGGGCGGCGCCACCCAGATGAATCGGCTCGACTGGATCTACTGGGGCCCGCAGTGGAACGGCGTGAAGCACCTCAACGCCGACCTCCTCGGCGAACTCGTCTTCGAGGAATGACGCGCCACGTCGGCCACCGCCGACGCCTCCTCGGGTTGCGTAGGATGATTCGCGGGCGCCGACGACGAATTCATTCGGAAACGTCGTTGACATGGGCGTGTGCCCTGCCTAGCCTGGGACAATCGTCACAGAACTGACGCCGTTGTTGATCGATCACCCCGGATCCTCCGGGGTGTGCATCGGCCCCTCCTCATCCGAAGTGCGCCTCGCCCCCGGCCTGATGTCGTTGTGGGGGGCGAGGGGCGGCGGGCCGATCGGGGTGGACCTCGACGGAACAAGGACCTCGAACATGGGCATGTCGACTCGGTCGTCGTCGGCGGGTCAAGCGACCCCATCGGGCTCGGGTTTGACAGTCCTCCTCGGGCTCCTGCCCTGGGTGGTCGTGATCGCCTTCGCCGCCGAGGGGTTCGGGCTCTCGAAGGCGGCGGGGGCGGCCCAGGACCGGGCCGTCGATCGGGCGAGGGATTTCGTGGCAGGGTTGTTGTCGGGCTCGGGTCCCTTCGAGGTCGATGGGGATCCGGTCGAGCTGATGGGGGAGGAGGAAGGTCGGGTCTGGGCGGTGGCGGTCAGCCCGGACGGCCGCTCGCTCGCCGTCGTCACCGGGAGCGTCCCGCCGAAGATGGAGGGGCCGGGGGGGCTCCGGCTCTATGACTTCGACGCCTCCTCCGGCAAGCCGACCCTGCGGCGGGCCATCGCCTCGGCCTCGGGGATCCGATGCGTCGCCTATTCCCCCGACGGCGCCACCCTCGCCACCGGCGGCTTCGACGAGGCGGTCTCGCTCCGGGATGCCGGGTCCGGCGAGGTCCGAACGACCATCTCCGGGTTCGGGGGCGGGGTCAACGGCCTCGCGTTCTCCCCCGACGGGTCGACCCTGGCGACCGCCTGCCTCGACGGCAAGGTCCAGCTCTGGGGCGCGGAGGATGGCGGGGCGATCGCCACGCTCGGCTCGCACGGGGAGCCGGCCTTCTCGGTCGCCTTCTCGCCCGACGGCTCGCTCGTCGCCTCGGCGGGCGTCGACAAGGTCGCCCGCCTCTGGGACGTGGCCGGTCGTCGCCAGCGCTCCGAGCTGGAGGGGCACACCGAAACGGTCGAGGGCCTGGCCTTCTCGCCCGACGGGAAGGCGCTGGCGACCGGCGGCTGGGACGGCATGATCCGGACCTGGGACACCGCCTCGGGCGAGGAGCGGTCCGCGTTCAACGCCGGCGGCGTCCGGCCCGTTCTGGCGCTGGACTACTCCCCCGACGGCTCGACCCTCGTCGCGGCCGGGGGCGGGGCCGACAGCTCGCCGGCCAAGCTGTTCGACGCCGAGAGTGGCCGGGAGCGGTCCTCGTTCCAGACCGGCTCGAACTGGGTCAGCGCCCTGCGCTTCGACCGGGAGGGCAAGCGGCTGGTCGTGGGGGGGAATTCCTTTGCGCTGGCCGTCTGGGACGCGACCGCCCCGGCAGCCCCCCCGGAGAAGCTGGCCGAGGTGCGTGCCACCGATCGGCCGACCCGGGGGCAGGAGATCACCCTGGCGTTGGCCTTCTCCCCCGACGGCATGACCCTGGCCGCCGGGGGGGAGACCGGCCTGATCACGCTCAGGGACGTCGTCAACGGCCGGCTCGTCGGCTCCCTCTCCGGCCACGACGACGCGGTCACGGCGATCGCGATCTCCCCCGACGGCGGCTCCCTCGCCTCGGCCAGCTTCGACGGCACTGCGCGGCTCTGGGATCTCGCCTCGGGCCGGGCCCGGGCGGTCCTGGAGGGCCACCGGGACATGGTGCTCGCGCTGGAGTTCAGCCCGGACGGCTCCGCCCTCGCCACCGGCGGCTACGACGGCGAGATCCTGCTCTGGGATGCCTCCTCCGGCGACCGGGTCGCCGCCCTGCCCGGGAGCGAGGTCTCCGTCCGGGCCCTCGCCTTCAGCCCCGACGGCTCCCGGCTGGCCTCGGCCGGCGCCGATCGGGTCGTGAGGCTCTGGGACCTCGACGCCCGGGAGCAGCTCGCCGAGCTGCCCGGCCACCAGGGGGCGATCCGGGCCCTGGCCTTCGGTCCCGAAGGCCGTTGGCTGGCGAGCGCCTCGGAGGACCGCACCGTCCGGCGCTGGGACCTCGACGGGGACGAGCTCCGGGAGCAGGTCGAGTTCCCCCCCCACAACGAGATGATCTGGGCGATGGCCCTCAGCCCGGGGGGCGGGACGATCGCCAGCGGCGACTACCAGGGCTTCGTCCAGTTCCGGGAGGCCGGCGGCACCTCGAAGTCGGCCGCCAAATCCCACCGGGAGCACGAGGGCGGGGTCACGGCCCTGGCCTTCTCCCCCGGCGGCCGGACGCTCGCCTCGGCCGGCTTCGACAAGAAGATCAAGCTCTGGCACTCCAGGCCGCCCCGCCTCTCCTCCCGGGCGACGGCCGAGGACCACGAGGGCCAGGTCCACTTCGGCCTCCTCTCCCCCGACGGCCGGACGGTCGCCACCGGCGCCGACGACGCGAAGGTCGTCCTGCGAGACGCCCGCACCCTGGAGCCGATCCGGGTCCTGGAAGGACATTCCTCCGGCGTGGGGTCGGGCGCGTACTCCCCCGACGGCTCGACCCTGGTGACCGCCGGGCTGAAGGGACACGAGGTGATCGCCTGGGACGTGGCGACCGGGGCGGAGCGGGGGCGATTCGGGGGCGAGGGACCCGCGATCTCCTCCGTCGCCGTCTCGCCCGACGGCTCGACGGTCGCCACGGCGGCCGGCCGCGCCGTCACGCTCTGGGATCTGGGGACCTTCTCGGCGATCCGGACGATCGACGGGCCGAAGGAGCCGGTCAAGTCCGTCCGCTTCTCCCCCGACGGCACGCTGCTGGCCGGCGCGGTCGGGGACTGGCGATTCGGCCGTCCCGGGGCGGCCTGGATCTGGGACGTCGGGTCGGGCGAGGCCCGGGCGACCCTGCTCGGCCACGGCCGGCACTGCTGGGCGGTCGACTTCGCCCCCGACGGGAAGACGGTCGCCAGCACCTCCGGAGACGGGACGGTCCGCCTCTGGGACGTCTCCTCCGCCTCCCTGCGGGCCAGCTTCGAGGTCGGCGACGCCAACCCCAGGCCGGTCCGGTTCTCCCCCGACGGCACGCTGCTGGTCGTCGGCCACGGCAAGGGGGAGGTCACCCTCTGGGACGTCGCCGCCGGGCGCCGGGCCGTGGCGCTCTCGGGCCACGACGACCTGATCCTCGGGGTCGACTTCTCCGCCGACGGCGAGCGGATCGTGTCGACGAGCAAGGACGGGACGGTCCGCCTCTGGGACCTCCGGGGCCCCTCACCCTCCTTCGGCAAGGCCCTCCGGGGGATCGCCCTCCGGGTCCTCGACGCCGCCCGCAGCGGCGAGGCCGAGGCCGACGAGGACGGGCCAGGACACTGAATTGGCCCGGCTCGGGCCCGTCGCCCGTCGACCCGGACCCGATCGCAGCGAATCGAAGCGAAACTTCGACGATCATTGACCCGTGGGAGGCACGCGATGAGCCGGTTCCGGATCCCGATCCTGATCCTCGGCATGATCCCCTGCGGGGCGTTCGCGGCCTCGGCCCCGGCCGCCGGAGACCCGGCCCGGGGGCCGGGCGAGCCGCCGACGTCGGGGGCGGCGGCCGCCCCGACCCCCGACCCGTACGCGCTGGCCGAGGTCATCGACCGCCGGATCGGCGAGCGACTCGGTCAGGTCTCGGTGGAGCCCGCGCCGGTCGCCGACGACGCCGAGTTCCTCCGACGGGCCTGGCTCGACGTCGCCGGCTCCATCCCGCCGGCCTCCGAGGCCCGCGCGTTCCTGCTCGACGACGACCCGGGGAAGCGCCGCAAGGTCGTCGACCGGCTGCTCGACTCCCCCGGCTACGTGTCGAACATGAGCACGCAATGGCGCAAGCTGATGATCCCCGAGGCCGAGGGGGACCAGCAGGTCGGCCTCGTCTCCATCGGGTTCGAGCCCTGGCTCCGCAAGCAGTTCGCCGAGGGGGCCGGCCACGACGACATGGTCCGCGATCTCTTGACCGTGCCCCTGGGGGACGATCAGCAGACGAACCGGATCTTCGGCGGCGAGGAGCCGGAGCCGTCCCCCTTCGGCTTCGTGGCCGCCAAGGCGGGGGACCCCGGCGCCCTGGCCGCGGGCACCTCCCGGCTGTTCCTGGGCATCCGGCTGGAGTGCGCCCAGTGCCACGACCACCCGTTCGCCACCTGGTCCCGCGACGAGTTCTGGGGCCTGGCCGCCTTCTTCTCCGGCCTCGACCGCCGGAGCCCGGACATGGCCCTCTTCCAGGGCCGCGAGATCCCCGGGCGCACCGAGATCGCCATTCCCGAGGCCGACCGGGTCGTCCAGGCCACCTTCCTCGACGGGGACCGGCCCCGCTGGCGATACGCGGACGAGCCCCGCGCCGTGCTGGCCGACTGGGTCACCTCCCCCGACAACCCGTACTTCGCCAGGGCCGCCGCCAACCGGTTCTGGGCCCAGTTCTTCGGCCGGGGGCTGGTCGACCCCGTCGACGAGATGGGCCCGATCAACCCGCCGAGCCACCCCGAGCTGCTCGACGAGCTGGCCCTCCGCTTCGCCCAGAGCGGCTTCGACCCGAAGTTCCTGATCCGGGCCATCACGGCCAGCGACGCCTACCAGCGCACCAGCGCGGGCTACGCCCCCGGCCAGGACGTCCCCGAGCTGTTCGCCCGGATGCCCGTCCGAGGCCTCTCCCCCGAGCAGCTCTACGAGAGCCTGATCCGGGCCACCGGCCTGGAACGCGAGGAGCCGCTGCCCCCGTTCGTCTTCGGCGGCTCGTCGCCGCGGAAGGACCTGCTGGAACGCTTCGCCGAGGACGGTTCCTCGCCGACCGAGCGGCGCTCGACCATCCTCCAGGCCCTGACCCTGATGAACGGCCAGCTCGTCGAGACCGCGGTCAACCCGCAGGGCAACGGCACGCTCGCCGCCGTGGCCGACTCCTACTTCCTCTCGACCCGGGAGAAGGTCGAGGCCCTCTACCTCGCCGCCTTCGGCCGCCCCCCCCGGGACGAGGAGCTCGACCGCCTCGCCCGGTTCGTCGACCGAGGCGGCCCGACGCTCGACCCCAAGCGGGCCCTGGCCGACGTCTTCTGGGCCCTGCTCAACAGCCCGGAGTTCTCCTTCAACCACTGAACACGCCCCCGAGCCCCTCCCCCTCCCCATCGTCCCCCGGGAACCCGGCCATGAATCGCCCCTTCCGAGACCTGCCCGTCACCCGTCGCCAGTGGATGCGGATGGGCGCCCTCGGCGCCGCGGCCGTCTCGTGTTCCGGCTGGATCGAGGCGCTCGCCGCCGGCTCGGCCTCCGACCCCGCCCGGCGGCGCTCCTGCATCCTGCTCTGGATGAACGGCGGCCCCAGCCAGATGGACACCTTCGACCTCAAGCCGGGCCACAAGAACGGCGGCCCCTTCGGGGAGGTCGAGACCACCGTCCCGGGCATCCGGATCAGCGAGCACCTGCCGAAGCTCGCCCGGAAGATGGACGACCTGGCGATCATCCGGTCGATGAGCACCAAGGAGGGGGACCACGGCCGGGCCTCCTACCACCTGCGCACGGGATACATGCCGACCGGGCCGATCGCCTACCCGACCCTCGGGTCGCTCGTCAGCAAGGAGCTGGCCGACCCCACCCTGGAACTCCCCGGCTTCGTCAGCATCGCCCCGTTCCGGGGCCTGAATCCCGCCGCCTACGCCCCCGGGTTCCTCGGCCACCGCTTCGCGCCGCTGATCGTCGGCGAGTCGGACTTCGGCCGCGTCGTCCCCGGCGGCGACGGCGCCGAGGCGTTGAAGGTGAAGGACCTGTCGCCCCCCGCCGGGGTCGATCTGCGGCGGGCCGACGCCCGCCTCGGCCTGCTGGCCGACGTCCGCGACCCATTCCTCGACCTCCGCCCCGGCGACGCCGCCTACAGCCACCGGACCGCCTACGAGGACGCCGTCACGATGATGCGCTCGGACGCCGTCAAGGCGTTCGAACTGGAGGACGAGCCGGACCTGCTCCGGGATTCCTACGGCCGCAACACCTTCGGTCAGGGCTGCCTGCTGGCCCGGAGGCTGGTCGAGCGTGGGGTCCCCTTCGTCGAGGTCACGCTCAACGGGGTCGACGGCAACAACATCCTCGGCTGGGACACGCACCAGGACAACTTCGAGGCCGTCCGCCGGCTCTCCGAGGTCCTCGACCCCGCCTGGGCGACCCTGATGGAGGACCTCAAGGCCCGGGGCCTGCTCGAGTCCACCCTGGTCGTCTGGATGGGCGAGTTCGGCCGCACCCCGATGATCAACGGCAGCAACGGCCGGGACCACTACCCCAACGCCTGGTCGGCCGTCGTCGGCGGCGGGGGCATCGCCGGGGGCCAGGTCATCGGCTCGACGACCGCCGACGGGACGGAGGTCGAGGACCGCCCGGTGGCCGTCCCCGATCTGCTGGCGACGGCCTGCCTGGCGATGGGCCTCGACCCGATGGCCCAGAATATGTCCAACCTCGGCCGGCCGATCCGGTTCGTCGACCCCGAGGCCAAGCCGATCCGGGAGGTGCTGGCATGAATCGGGCCATCCCCGCGATCGCCGCCTGGCTCACCCTGGCCGTCGCCGGCCCGGGCGGCGTCCTGCTCGCCGAAAAGCTCCCCGACACCCTCTTCGCCGTGTCCCCGGCCGACGAGGTGCTGGATCTGGTCGTGATGGCCGACGACCACCCGATCGTGGTCCGCTACCGCATCTCGGTCGGGGGAGTCGGCCATCGCCTGGCCTTCGGCGAGTTCATCGTCCGGTTGCACGCCTACCTCGACGCCGACGGCGACGGGATCCTCTCCCCCGAGGAGGTCGGGGGCGGGAGCTGGGGACAGCTGTTCGCCGATCAGCCCTTCGACCAGGGAGGGAGGACCACCACCTCGAGGGGCGAGGACGGGCCCGACGCCGACGGCGACGGCCGCGTCTCTCCCGACGAGCTGGGCCGCCACGTCCGGGAGGCGCTCGGCGTGGAGCCGCTGACGATCTCCGGCGGCTCGCCCCCCGACCCTCGCACCGAACGCCCATTCGAGCACCTCGACCGCGACGGCGACGGCCGCCTCGACGACGACGAGATCGCCCGTGCCTCGGACCGGCTCGTCGCCCTCGACCGGGACCAGGACGAGTGGGTGGTCCTCGACGAGATGGACCCCTACTCCTCCAACACCCGGCAATTCTTCGGCATCCGGAACAGTTCCGTCGACCCGCCCTCGGACCACCCCTTCGTCGTCCTTGACGAGTCCTCGGATCGGGCCGAGATCGCCGGCCGTCTGCTCGATCGCTACGACGGGGACGGCGACGGGCGGCTCGACCCCGGCGAGTTCGGCCTGCCGGTCGAGTCGACCGATCCCCTCGACGCGTCGGGCCTCGCCCGGTGGCTCGAAGACCCGGCCCCCCACGTGGAGTTCAAGGTCGAGTTGTCGACCCCCGGCCGGGCCCGCGGGCCGATGGTATTCGAGCGCGTCGCCGCCGCCGAATCGATCGCCGACCGGCTCGGCCCGCCCTCGGACTCGCCCCAGGTGCTCGACCTCGGCCCGGTGGCCGTCGAGTTTGCCGCCAGTTCGGGCTACAACGACTTTCGCAGCTTCCTCCTCCAGAACTTCGAGAGCGGAGACGCCGACGACAGCGGTTCCCTCGATCGATCGGAGTCGGGCAACGGCAACATCGTCTCGCAGCTCTTCGACGCCGCCGACCGCGACGACGACGACACCCTCTCCCGGTCGGAGCTGGTGTCGTACCTGGACATGCATGAGGCCGCCTTCGCCTCGAGGCTCTCCCCGGCGATCTCCGACCTCGGCCGTTCCGTCTACCAGTCGATGGATCCCGACGACGACCTCCGCCTGAGCCTCCGGGAGGTGCTCGGCGTCCCCGGCCTGCTCTCCGCCCGGGACCGGGACGGGGACGGCGCGGTCGTCCTCGACGAGTTCCCCCGTCGCTACCGATTCAGCGTCGGCCTCGGACCCGGGCGCTCCCCGAACCAGGCGTTCTCGGTCGCGTCGTCCCGGGGGCGACCCTCCCCCTCGGGCAAGGACGGGGTCCCGTCCTGGTTCTCCCGGATGGACCGCAACGGCGACGGCGACGTCTCCAGGCGTGAGTTCCTCGGGCCGCTCGACCTGTTCGACGGGCTCGACCGGGACGGCGACGGCCTCCTGTCCGCCGAGGACGCCGCCCGCCCCGTCCGCTGAGCCGATGCCGGCGCCCTGCCCCGCACCGACCGTGTCTCCCAGGGGAGTGTTCTCATGATCGAACGATCACGGTGTCTCGGCGCGGCCCTGTTGTGCCTCGTCCCCGCGAGCGTACCCCTCGCGCGAGCGGCTGCGGCCCAGGAGGCGACCCCGGCCGTCGCTGCCCCGGTGGAGACACCGGCCCGAGGGGCCTCGGTCGAGGCGCCGGTGCTGACCGGCATCATCATCGACGGCGACCTCTCCGACTGGCCCGACACGATCGAGCTGCACCCGATCCGGAACATGCTCGATAACGACCTGAATTACAGCAAGAACGGCGTGGAGGAGGACGAGCTGGCGACCAGCCCCGATCTCAGCGCGGTCTTCTCCGTCGCCTACGACCCGGACGACGACCTGATCTACCTGGCCGTCATCGTCCGGGACGACCGCGTCGTCGTCGGCCACAAGGGCTACTGGGACACCGATGCCGTGGAGATCTACCTCGACGGCCTCTTCTCCAACACGACGATCCCCGTCGACGTCGTCTTCGGCCGGAACGACGTCGTCGACGCCTCCGAGGTCCCCATGGAGCAGTACCTCGGCGTCCCCGGCGAGGGGCCGGTCTACGGGATCACACGCACCTCCGGCGAGGACCGAGACCCGGTCAACCCGATCCTCAACTGGGGGGACATCGCCAAGACCAGGACCCGCATGGAGTACCACCGAGACGGCGACGTGACCGTCTATGAGTGGGCCCTCCAGGTATTCGATCGCTACCCCGACCGGCCCACCGACCTCGTCCCCGGCAAGCGCATCGGCTTCGACGTGGTCGTCGTCGACAAGGACGTGCCCGCCATCACCGACTCCGCCGAGGCCGAGCCCGAGCATGCCCGATCCGCCTGGGTCTCCTGGTGCCCCGGCTACAGCGGGCCGAGGTTCCTCAACGCCGGATCGATCGGCGAGCTGGTGCTCGGGTCCGACTGAGATCCGGGGCAGGACCAGGCGACGAACACGGCGTCCCGCGGTCGAAGCTCGGTGCGTACCGATCGTCGACCTGCCACCAATTAGATTGTCGGGACATCTTGTAATTTCACTTTGCCGCATCTGACAGATGTTCGATGAATCGGGAGTTGAAGGGACCCCGGCCCTCCCGTCATGTCTGTGGTCGCCAAACCGCAGCAATCGCACCGAGGAGGGACGAGGGTGTTCGTCATGACGCTGACAGCCGGGTGGCCCCCCCGGGTCGGCAGCGGGCCGATTCGGTCCCGACACGCCGTCGTGAGTCGTCTCGGGACGATGGTCGAGCCCTCTCCCGGGCCTTCATCCGGATGGATCCGTCGATCGCTCGGTTTCTCCTGGATCTTCCCTTCACCTAGGCGGTATATACAACTGATCGCGAAGCAATGCGATCGGTCCACGTCCCTCGGCCCGAGCCGCGTGCCGTGCCTCCGAGCACCGTTCGCCCCATCCGACTGCAGGGCGGGATGACCCCGATGCGAATTGCAGCGGGCACGAACGTGGTGCTCATTCACGGTCGAACATCCTCGCGATCCCGATTGATGAGCTGCCGGCCGCGCTCCTTCGCTGGAGGAATGCGTCTGAACCCGACCCGGTGTCCGATCCGCAATGGGGCTCTTCGAGGGGATGAATCCGGCCGTCCCTCCCGTTCCAGGTACCGCAGCCTCCTTCGAGCATCCCATCACGAATGCGCGACTCCTGTTCCCGATCTCGCTCCTCGCGGTCAGCTCGACCCTGGGCTGGGTGGCGGCCTCTGGTTGACTCCCAGGGGGGGACGCTCCAGGAACCCGGTGCCCCTTCCCTGCCGGATGACGGGACGCGGCTCCCCCGGCCTGATCCCCGGTTCGACGGCAAGATCGGCCGGACCTTCGAGCGGTCCACCCCCAGCTATCCCCGGCCCGTGGAGGCGCCGGCGGGGAGCCCGAACGTCCTGCTGATCCTGCTCGACGACGTCGGCTTCGGCATGTGCTCCACCTTCGGCGGGCCGGTCGAGACGCCCAACCTCCAGGAGCTCGCCGACAACGGCATCTCCTACACCCGCTTCCACACCACGGCCCTCTGCTCGCCGACCCGGGCGGCCCTGCTCGCCGGGCGCAACCACCACAGCGTCGGCACCGGGGTCATCATCGAGATGGGCACCGGCTACCCCGGCTACACCGGGATCATCCCCCGGAGTACCGCCCTGTTGCCGAAGATCCTCGGCGAAAACGGCTTCGCCACCGCCATGTTCGGCAAGTGGCACAACACCCCCGAGCCGGAGATCAGCCCCGCCGGGCCGTTCGACCGCTGGCCGACCGGCCTGGGGTTCGACGAGTTCTACGGCTTCAACCAGGGCGAGGCCCACCAGTTCTACCCGACGCTCTACCGCAACACCGTCCCCGTCGAGCCCCCCTCCACCCCGGAGCAAGGCTACCACCTCACCGAGGATTTGGTCGACGAAGCGATCGCCTGGACCCGGAACATCGACGCGGCCGACCCCGACAAGCCCTGGTTCGCCTACTTCAGCACCGACGCCGTCCACGCCCCGCACCACGTCCCGGCCGACTGGCGGGGCCCCTACAAGGGCAAGTTCGACCATGGCTGGGACCGCCAACGCGAACTCACCCACGCCCGGCAGCTTGAGCTGGGCATGATCCCCCCCGGCACGAAGCTCACCCCCAGGCCCGAGGAAATCCCCGCCTGGGACGAGACCACCGAGGATGAGCGGAAGGTCTATCTCCGCCTGATGGAGAACTACGCCGAGTACATGGCCCACACCGACCACGAGGTCGGCCGCCTGATCGAGAGCCTGGAGCAGTCCGGGGAGCTGGACAACACCCTGGTGCTCTACCTCGTCGGCGACAACGGCGCCAGCGCCGAGGGCGGCCTGGAGGGCACCTTCAACGAGCTGGCCAGCCTGCTCGGCGTCCAGCTCGGCCTGGAGAGCACCATCAACCGGATCGACGAGATCGGCGGGCCGACCAGCGAGCCTCACGTCCCGGTCGGCTGGGCCTGGGCCATGGACGCCCCCTTCAAATGGACCAAGCAGGTCGCCAGCCACTTCGGCGGCACCCGGAATCCCCTGGTCGTCCGCTGGCCCGCCGGGTTCGAGGCGATGGGGGAGCGTCGGACCCAGTCCCACCACGCCATCGACGTCGTCCCGACGATCCTGGAGGCGTGCAAGCTCCCCGAGCCGACCGTGGTCAACGGCATCCCCCAGAAGCCGATCGAGGGGGTGAGCATGGCCTACACCTTCGACTCCCCCGACGCCGAAAGCCGCCGCACCACCCAGTACTTCGAGATGGTCGGCAACCGGGGCATCTACCACGACGGCTGGCTCGCCTGCAGCCGGTTCGGGGTCCCCTGGCAGACCGCCGGCCGGGAAGGCGACATCCTCGACACCCCCTGGGAGCTCTACCACATCGACGAGGACTTCAGCCAGGCGGTCGACCTCGCCGACGAGCAACCCGAGAAGCTCCAGGAACTGGTCAAGCTCTTCTTCGCCGAGGCCGCCGAGTACGACGTCCTGCCCCTGGACGACCGCAAGACCGAGCGCCTGGACGTGGCTAACCGCCCCAGCCTGACCGAGGGCCGCACCACCTTCACTTACCCGAATCGCCTCCGACTGCCCGAGGGAGCGACCCCCGACCTCAAGCACGCCGACCACACGTTCTCCGCCCGGGTCACCATCCCCGAGGGCGGAGCCGAGGGGATGCTCCTGACCCTCGGCGGGCGCTTCGCCGGCTTCGGCCTTTTCCTCAAGGGAGGAATGCTCGTTTATCACTACAACCTCGCCGGTGTCGATCGCTACCAGGTCGCATCCGACGAGCCCGTCCCGCCCGGGGACGTCACCCTCCGGATGGTCTACGTCTCCGATTCCGACGACCCCGGCGCCGGTGCCACCGTCACCCTCTTCGCCGACGACACCAGGATCGGCGAGGGCCGGATCGAGCGGAGCCTCCCGAACCGGGTCACGCTGGACGAGACCCTGGATGTCGGGTTCGACACGGGGACCCCGGTCGTCGACGACTACCCGCTCCCCTTCGCGTTCACCGGCCGTCTCGACTCCGTCACCATCAGCCTCGACTGACCCCCGCGGTCATCTCGGGGGCTCTCGGCAGGCCGAAGGCCCCCAGGAGGCCCCGGGACCGACCCGGTGACGGTTGGGTCAGCCGGCCCCCGGGCCCGACAGGAGGCAGGGGCCGCAGGGCCGGCGTTCCAGCTGGATCGTGGCGTGCTCGATGCCGAATCGGTCGTGCAACCCCCCGGCGACCCGGGCGAGGAACGCGTCGTCGCCGGCCGGGTCGGGCTTGACCAGGTGCGCCGTCAGCGCGACCTCTGTCGTGCTCATGGCCCAGATGTGCAGGTCGTGCACGTCCTCGACCCCGACCTGGCCGGAGAGGAAGTCGCGCACCGACGACGGGTCGATCCCCTCGGGGACGGCCTGCATCGCCAGGTTGACCGACTCCCGGAGCAGGCCCCAGGTGCCCGCGAAGATCACCGCCGCGATCACCAGGCTGCTCGCCGGGTCGATCCAGGCCCACCCGGTCCAACGGATCCCCAGCCCCGCGACCACCACCCCCAGCGACACCCCCGCGTCGGCCGCCATGTGCAGGAACGCCCCCCGGACGTTCAGGTCCCGCGCCCGGCCCCTCAGGAACAGCAGCGCCGTCGCGGTGTTGATGAACACCCCGATCCCCGCCACGACCACGATGGTCGTCCCCGACGGCTCGATCGGCTCGGAGAGGCGGCGCATGGCCTCCCAGGCGATCCCGCCGACGGCCACCAGCAAGATCAGGGCGTTGAACAGCGCCGCCAGGATCGTCGAACTCCGCCAGCCGTAGGTGTGCCGCTCCGTCGGCCGGATCCGGGAGAGCGAGTACCCCCCCCAGGCCAGCAGCAGGCCGAGCACGTCGCCCAGGTTGTGCCCGGCGTCGGCCAGCAGAGACAGCGAGTTCGCCCAGAACCCGTACCCCGCCTCGAGGGCGACGTAGGCCACGTTCAGGGCCACCCCGATCCCGAACGCCCGGCCGTGACTCGGCGACGCGTGGTCATGCGAATGTGCCATCAACCGCTCCCCCCTCCAGGTCGATCGGGCGGACGGCCCGCCCCCTCGTCACACTCGGCGACCCCCCCGGCACGGCCGGGGCCGGGGCCGGGGCCGTCTCCCTCGGCCACCGGCCCGGGTGGGACGGCGGCCGGAGATTGGGATTATCCATCCTCGTCCCCCTCCTCGCCCTCGGCCGGCCGCTCGGGGGGCTCGAACCAGTGGTAGATGGCCGGCAGCACCACCAGCGTCAGCACTGTGGAGGTGACCACGCCGCCGATGACCACCGTCGCCAGCGGCCGCTGCACCTCGGCCCCGGCGCCGGTCGACAGCGCCATGGGCAGGAACCCCAGGGCGTCGGTCGTCGCCGTCATCAGCACCGGCCGGAGTCGGTCCATCGCCCCGCCGAAGACCGCCTCCCGCCGGTCGGCCCCCCCCCGACGCAGGTCCCGGACGTGCTCCACCAGCACCACGCCGTTCATGACCGCGATGCCGAACAGGGCGATGAACCCGATGCCCGCCGAGATCGAGAACGGCATGCCCCGCAGCCAGAGCGCCAGGATGCCCCCCGTCGCGGCGATCGGCACGTTTAAGAAGATCAACATTGTGAGCCGGAGCGACCCGAACGTCGCATAGAGCAGCGCGAAGATCAGCAGCAGGGCCACCGGGACGGCGATCGCCAGCCGGCCGGCCGCCTCCCGGAGGTTCTCGAACTGCCCCCCCCAGGAGACGACGTAGCCCGGCGGCAGGTCGACCCCCGAGCGGACGGCCTGCTGGGCCTCGGCCACGAACCCGGCCAGGTCCCGGCCCCGGACGTTCGCCTCGATCTGCAGCCGGCGCTGGATCGCCTCCCGGGTCACCAGGGCCGGGCCCTCCTCGACCGACAGGTCGGCCAGCTGCTCCAGCGGGATCTGCCGGCCCAGCGGGTCGGCGATCCGGATCTGCCGGAGCGCCTCCAGGTCCGATCGGTACTCCGGCGCGTAGCGCGCCTGCAGCGGGAACCTCGGCTGGCCTTCGAGTACCTGCCCGACGACGTTGCCGCCGATCGCGGAGACGGCGTCCAGCACGTCGGCGGCGTTGATGTCGTACCGGGCCAGCGCGTCCCGGTCGACGACGATCCGGATGTTCGGCTGGCCGGCGATCCGCTGCGCCCTCACGTCGGCGCCCCCCGGGACCCCGGCCACGGCGGCGACGATCTCGTCCCCCTTGCGTTCCAGCACGCCGAGATCCGGCCCGTAGAGGCTGATCCCGACGTCGGAGCGCACCCCGGAGATCAGCTCCTGCACCCTCAGCTCGATCGGCTGCGAGTCGCTGAATGAGTTCGACGGCACGTATCGCGTCAGCAGCCGGTCCATCGCGTCGACGAGCCGGTCCTTCCCGGGCCGGAGGTTCCGCCGCTCGAAGTCCCGGAAGATCTCCGTCGCCCATTCGAGCAGCTCCCCGTCCTTCGCCTCGGGGATCTCCGCCTCACCCGTCATCTCCCGGTGCACGGCTCGCATCACCTCCCGCAGGTCGGCGGGGCTCCGGGTCGTCGTCCGGCGCGGCACGGGCCGTTCCCGGAGACCCAGCGCCACCAGCGGCCATTCCAGCGGGGAGATCTCGGCCCTCGGGTGGAGCATGACGAAGATGTCGCTGATCTCCACGCCCATCGGGTCGGTGGCGATCTCCGGCCGGCCGGTCTTGGAGACGACCGTGTCCACCTCGGGGAATTGCATCAGCACGCGTTCGACGTTCGTCGTCCCCTCGATCGACTCCTCCAGCGAGACGCTCGGCAGCCGCCAGGCCTGGAACGCGACCGCCCCCTCGTCGAGCCGGGGGATGAACTCGGCCCCCAGCCCCGGCGCTATCACCGCCCCGACCGCCAGCAGCACCCCGGCCGACCCCACCGCCAGCCAGGGCCGGTCCAGTGCCCGGCGCAACACCGGGGCGTAGGCCGCCCTCGCCCCCCGGACCAGCGCCGTCTCCCTCCGGGCCACCCGGCCGGCCAGCAGCAGCGAGGCCAGCACGGGCATCACCGTGACCGAGAGCACCAGGGCCCCGGCCAGGGCCGACATGAAACTGATCGCCATCGGCCGGAACATCGCGCCCTCGATCCCCCTCAGGCTCAGCACCGGCAGGAAGACGAGGATGACCACCAGCCCCGAGAACAGCACCGGCCGGCCCACCTCCTTGGAGGCCTGCCGGAACACGCGCATCGGCACCGACCGCCGCTCGGGGTGGGCCGCCGCGTAGGCGCCGGCCCTCCGGATGCAGTTCTCGACCACCACCACCGCGCCGTCGACGATGATCCCGAAGTCGACCGCCCCCAGGCTCATCAGGTTGGCCGAGACGCCGAGCGCCTCCATCGCCAGGATCATGCCCAGGGCCGACAGCGGGATCGCCGCCGCCACGATCAGCCCGGCCCTCAGATCCCCCACCAGCAGCAGCAGCATGACCACCACCAGCAGGGCGCCCCCGCTGACGTTCTCGACGACCGTCGCGATCGTCCGGCCTATCAGGTCGGTGCGGTCGTAGAACGGGTCGATGACGACCCCCGGCGGCAGCGAGCCCTCGATCTCCGCGATCCGCTCCTTGACGCGGTCGACCACGACCCGGCCGTTCTCGCCGATGAGCATCATCACGATGCCGATGACCGCCTCCCCCTCGCCGTCCCGGGTGACGGCCCCCTGGCGGAGCATGGGGTCGAAGCGGACCTCGCCGACGTCCCGGACGAGGACCGGGGTGCCGTCCTCCCGGCTGGCCAGGACGATGTCCCCCACGTCGTCGAGATCCCGGATCAGCCCCTCACCCCGGACGATCCGCTGCTCCCGGTCGTGGACGATGTAGCCGCCGCCCTGGTTGTGGTTATTCCGCTCGAGCGCCTCGAAGACGTCGTTGAGCGGGATCCGGTAGTGGAGCAGCCTCGACGGGTCGAGCTGCACCTCGTAGGTCTTCAGCTCCCCGCCGAACGCGTTCACCTCGACCACCCCGGGCAGGCTCCTCAGCTGGAAGGCGACCTGCCAGTCCAGGATCGACCGCAGCTCCATCAGGTCGTGGTCGTACCCCGGCTCGGCCCGGACCTCGAACTGGAAGATCTCCCCCAGGCCGGAGGAGATCGGCCCCATCTCAGGCTCGCCGTAGCCCTCGGGGATGCCGCGGGTCGCCTCGCCGAGCCGGGCGTCGACGAGGTTCCGGGCCCAGTAGATGTCGGTCCCCTCCTCGAAGACGATCGTCACGGCGGAGAGGCCGAATCGGGTGACCGAGCGGACCTCCTCCACCCGGGGCAGGCCGCTCATGGCCGCCTCGACCGGGAAGGTGACGTACTGCTCCACCTCCACCGGCCCCAGGCCCGGCGCGTTGGTCAGCACCTGGACCTGCACGTTCGTCACGTCCGGCACCGCGTCGATCGGCAGCCGGAGCGCGGCCCCCACCCCCCCGGCGACCAGCAACGCGGCCAGCAGCAGGACGATGAGCCGATTGTCGAGCGATGCGACGATGATGCGGTCGATCATGGCCTCGGCTTCCTCCGGCTCAGTGTGCGTGGCCCGCTTCCCCCGACGCGTCCAGGAGCATCGCCGACTTCAGCGCGAAGGCCCCCGAGACGACCACCGGCTCCCCGGGCCGGAGCCCCCCGATCACCTCGACGGCCTCCCCCGGCACCCGGCGGCCGGTCGCCACGTCCCGCCGCTCGAACCGATCTCCGCCGAGGTGGACGAACAGGTATGACTCCCCCCCGCCCTCCTGCAACGCCGACTCCGGCACCCGCAACACCCCCCCCGCCACCCCGACCGGCAGCTCGACAGTGGCGAACTGGCCCGGCTTGAGCAGCCCATCGGCGTTGTCGGCCTCGGCCACCAGCCGCACGGTCCTCGTCGAGGGGTCGACGAGGTCCCCGGTGTAGAAGACCTCCGCCTCGAAGTCCCGGTCGGGGTACGACTCGGTCCGGAAGCGGATCGTCCGGCCCTGGAGCCCCGCCAGCAGCGGCAGGTCCTTCTCATAGATGTCCGCCCGCACCCAGACGGTCGACAGGTCGGCCAGGTCGAACAGCTTCTTCTGCGGGCCGACCCGCTCCTCGATCACCACGTCCTTCTCGGTGATCGTCCCCGAGAACGGGGCGGTGACGGTGGCATGCGCCACTTCTTCCCCTTCCCCCAGGGGGTCCATCGCATCGACCTCCGCCTCGTCGTAGCCGAGGATCATCAGGGCCGACCGCGCCGAGCCCTCCGCCACCCGGGCCTGCTCCAGGGCCTGCTGGGACTGGAGCCGGTGCTGTTCGGAGGTGAACGCGGCCTGCTCCATCACCGCCTTGTACTCGGCCAGCGCCGTCTCGAACTCGGCCTTGGTCTGCAGGTACGCCTTCTCGCTCAGGGCGTCCCGCCGGTTCAGCTCCGCGTCGCGATCGAACTCCGTCCGGGCCTGGACGAACCGGGCGTAGGAGGAGAGCAATTGCGACCGATACTCGCCCATCGGCCGGCCCTCGAAGCGGCCGACCACCTCCTGGACGGGGGGCTCCCCGTCGAGGACCTCGATGAGGTCCTTCACGTTCCGGTGGATCGTCGCGGCCCACTCGTCGTTGACCGACGCAATCCGGACCCCCTGGCGGGCCACCACCAGGGCGAGCTTGGCCTGGCCCACCTCCCGGCTGTCGATCAACGCCAGCTCGTCCCCCCGCTCGACCCGGTCGCCGAAGCGGACGTAGACCTCGTGGGCGATCCCCTCGACCACGGGGTAGACGTGGGCCAGCCGGTCCTCGTTGGCCGAGACGCTGCCGGTCACGGCCCGGACCAGCGTCAGGTCGCCCTCCTCCGCCGGCTCCACCCGGAGCCCCGCGGGGATCCATTGCTCCCGCGGCAACTCGACGACGCCGGGGGCGTGTCCCCCCTCGTCGTGCCCCCCGTGCCCACCCGGGTCGGGCGGGGTGCCGGGTCCTCCTCGGATCAAGAACAGCGAGCCGGCGCCGAGCGCAGCCCCCAGCAGCAGCCCCGCGAGGAGGCCCGGCGGGATCTTCTTCGAGAACGTCATGGAACGGATCCCCGGTCGAATCGGACGGTCGACGGACCGCGACGACCCCCCGCCGCCGGGTCGGGCGGGCGGGGCAGGTCGCCGAGACGAGGTCGCGTGGGCCGTCCGGGATCAGTCCCGGAAGGAGCCGAGGGCGATCCGGAGCGATCGGCCGACGGGGGGGCCGTCGGCGTCCTCCGGCCGGGGGATGGGGGGGCGGGCCGGGGGCCGGGACTCGGGCAGGTCCGGCCTCGACGTCAGCGGGGACGGGAGCGCCTTGCCCATCGCCCCCGACGACTCGTCCGCCTTGCCGGTCGGCTGGTTCGTCACGCCCTGGCAGGCGCACTCGTGCCCCTCGTCGTGGCAGACGTCCAGCGGGGCGGGCCCGTGGCCGTCGTCCCTCGCCGGCGTCTCGGCGCACCGGCCGTCGCACGGGGCCTCGGCCTCGGCCGACCCGCAGAGCAGCGGGTCGGCCAGGAGGATGCCGATCATGAGTGCGACGAGGCCGGGTCGAATCATGCGGGCCACCTGGACCAGATCGGGTGCGAGGGACTCCCCCATTGTAGACGGTCGGCCCGATCGCGGAACCCCGAAGTCGCCGATCAGCCCGGACGCCCCGGCTCCCGGCGGGCGTCCGAGGGCGGTGCCGGGGCCGACTCGGCCCGTGCGTCCGCCCTCATGGCGATGTCGGGCACGAGGGCGGCCACGGTGACGACCGCCAGGAACGTCGTCGGGATCAGCACCAGGTACTTCCAGCGGCCCTCGAACAGCAGGTGCATGAAGAACAGGCCCACCAGCCCCGCCTTGGCGACCGCCAGCAGCATCAGCCCGCCGATCAACACCAGGGGAGTCGACCCGGCGAAGGCCTTGGCGTAGATGTATTCCGCCAGGGTCAGCAGCAGGAGCGCGAGGAAGACGCGCAGGTACGCCTTCACGTGCGACGTGTGCTGCTGCTCGGCGATCACCACCGTGGTCGGCGTCCCGGTCGGGTCCATGCGATTCCCCCTCCGCCCCGGCGTTCGGTTCCCCGCCCGGGCAACCCACTCAGATCAGGTAGACGACCGTGAACAGGAGGATCCAGACGAGGTCGACGAAGTGCCAGTACAGCCCCGCCAGCTCGACCGCCGCGTGGTCCTCCCTCGAATAGCCGCCGAACAGCGACCGCAGCCAGATCACCGTCAGCGCCAGCACCCCCCCGGTGACGTGCGCCCCGTGGAAGCCGGTCATCGTGAAGAAGGCCGAGGCGAACAGGCTCGCCTCCGGCCGGAAGTGGCCCGAGGCGCTCACGCCCACCGAATAGCGGTGGCCGAACATCAGTTGATAGTACTCATAGACCTGGATGCCCAGGAACGTCGAGCCGATGAGGATCGTCGCCAGCAGCCAGAGCGAGAGCCGGACCTTGTCCCCCCGCTGGATGGCCGCCAGCGCCAGCACCATGGTCACCGACGAGCAGATCAGGATGAACGTGTTCAGCGCCGTCAGGTCGATGCTCAGGGGGTTGACCAGCCCGTTGTACGGCTCCGGCCAGGAGGACGACTCAAGCCCCTCGATGCTGGCCTCGGCCCCGACCGACCCCAGTGCCTCCTGCAACCCGTCCACGTCGGCCGGGCCGTAGGCGGAATCGACCAGCACGACGGTCGACCCCACCGAGTGCGCCGTCTCGACGAGGTGCCCGGCCTCCTCGGCCGTCATCCCGTTCGCCTCGCGGATCAGGCGGACGACCGCCCCCTCGTCGGCCCCGGCGTCGGTGAGGACGACCCCCCGGGCGTCCTGGCGGGCGGCCAGGTCGGTGCCGGGGGGGAAGAGGGTGCTGTACGAGCCCGGCGGGCTGCCGGCCCGGAGGACGATGTAGGAGCCGATCAGGCCGGTGAAGAACATCACCTCGGTGGCCAGGAACAGCCAGAGCGCTACCTTGCCCGGCGTGGCCGGGGGGGCGTGGCGTGCCCCCCCCCCGGCGGGGGGGTGGGCGTGGTCGTGGGGCTCTCCGGTCGGCTCCTCGCCGAAGGGGGGTGTCTCGGCCATCTCGGCTCCCATTGCGATCGACCGTCGACCCGACGCGAGGCCGGGCCGACGTCGACGTCGGCCCGGCCTCGCGTCGGGTCGGGCCGGTTCAGGCCGGCAGGGGGTTGAGCAAGAGCAGCAGCAGGATCGCGGGCAAGTGCAAGAACGACGCCCCGAGCAGCCGCCGGGCGGTCGCGTCGGAGACATCCTGCCAGAACCTCACGGCCCCGGCCAGGTAGTACAGGCCCAGCGCCAGGGCCCCGATGCAATACACCGGGCCCGCCAGGCCGATCGCCACCGGCAGCAGTCCCACCGGCACCAGCACCAGGGCATGACCCGCCGCCTGCCGGCCGGTGAGCACGCCGAGCGGGTCGACGCAGGGGAGCATCCGGTGGCCACCCCGGGCGTAGTCCTCCCGGTGGATCCAGGCGATGGCCAGGAAGTGCGGGAACTGCCAGAGGAAGACGATCAGGAACAGGGCCCAGGCCTCGATGCCCAGCTGGCCCGTCGCCGCCGCCCAGCCGATCACCGGGGGCAGTGCGCCCGGCACGGCGCCGACGGCCGTGTTCAGGGTCGTCACCGGCTTCAGCAGGGTGTAGACGAATGCGTAGAGCACGAACGTCACCAGCGCCACCGCCGCCGCGACCGGGTGCGGCCCCACCAGCAGCAGGGCCAGCCCCGCCAGCCCCAGCGCCGTCCCGAACACCGCCGCCTTCCCGGCCGACACCCGCCCGCTCGGGATCGGCCGTCGGGCCGTCCGACGCATCCGGGCGTCCCGGGACCGCTCGACCACCTGGTTCCAGACGCTCCCGCTGGCCGCGACCAGCGCGGTGCCCACCAGCGCCGAGGCCAGGTAGAACGGGTTCGCCGCCCCCCGGGCCCCGAGCAGGTAGCCGACGGTGACCGTCACCAGCACCAGGGCGACGATCCTCGGCTTCGTCAGGGCGACGTAGTCCTCCAGCCCGCCGATTCGTGCCTCCTCCCGCCCGAGGTCAGCCCGATCGACGGGCGACGTGCGGGGGGCTCGGGGATCGGCGAGTGCGGCGGCGGATGCCGTCGGGGCGGCCATGTTCATCGGATCGCGGCCTCCAGGGCGCGTTCGTTGGGTTCGATCGGGACGTGAGCATTCGAAGGTCGGCCCCGGAGGCCCGACGGGCGGGCGGCCCGCATCGCGAGCACGGTCGACGCCGCCAGCAGCAGCGCCCCGTTGGCCTGGTGGGCGGTCCTCACGACGGCCTGGCCCCGGGTCACCGGCCGGGGGAGGCCGTCGAACGGCCGGAGCACCCACCACGAGGCGACGCCCAGCGCCACCTGCACCACCACCAGGGCCAGCGTCGCCCTCGCCGAAGGCACCAGCGAAGGCCATCGCCCTCGGCCTCGCAGCACCGCGAACGCGAGCGCCGAGACCGTCATCAGCACCGCAACCGCCATCGAGCTGTGGGTCACCAGGCCGAGGCTCCGGTGCCGGAGCAAGGCACCGGCGACGATCTGCGCGTAGACCAGCAGCGCCGCCGCCGCCGCCCACCACCGCAAGCCTCCCCGGTCGGGGGCCGACGGCCGGGGACCGGACCATCCCCGGCCGGTGACGACGCAGAGCGCGACCAGCAGCGCGAAGAACGCCTGCCCGGTGCAGCCGTGCACCGCCGCCAGGTCGGTCGAGTTCAGCCGGACCCGGTAGCCCCCCAGGGCCCCCTGGATGATGACCGCCGTGAGCGCCAGCCAGCCCAACGCGGGCATCCCCCGCCGCCAGACCGCCGCGTACCAGAGCGCCAGCATCGAGCCGACGACCCCCAGCACCGCGATCCCCGCGAAGAACGGCTCGACCCCGGAGAGCCAGACCCACGCCCCCGCCAGCACCGCCGCCGACGCCACCGCGACCCCCGCCGGCCGCCACGCCCCCCGGCCCGCCTCGCCGGTGAACCAGAAGGCCAGCACCACGCACCCCAGCCCCGAGAGCGTCCCGAGCAGCCGGTGCAGGTGCTCGACGTAGACGCCCCAGGGCGCCGTCCAGAAGTCGTACACGAACATGTTGATGCCGAACGTCGTCGGCCAGTCGGGCACCGCCATGCCGACCCGGTAGGTCGTCACCAGCCCCCCGACGAACAGCAGGGGCCAGGTCACGGCGGCGGCGACCAGGGCGACCCGGTGCGGCCCCGGGCGGTAACGGCCCGGGCCCGGGTCGGCGGTCGTTCGGTCGTTCGGTTCCGGTTCGTTCATCGCGGAATTCGATCGGGGGAGGGGGTGCGGCCCGGGGCGGGTGGCGGTCCCGTGCGACTCGAAGCGACCCGGCTCAGGCCATGATCTCCGGCAGCGGCTCGGACCGGGGCGGGAGGGGCTCCGTCTGCGGCAGGTAGTCGGTCTCGGCGTCCGGCACGCTGTACTCGTAGGCCGGGTGGTAGACCGTCGGGATGTGCGCGAAGTTGTAGTGCGGCGGCGGCGAGGCGGTCTGCCACTCCAGCGTGTTCGCCAGCCACGGGTTCGCCGTCGCCCGGCGGCCGATCACCAGGCTCGCGAAGAAATTGTAGACGAGGATCAACTGCGTCGCCCCCAGGCCCAGGGCGCAGATCGTCATGAACTGGTTCATGCCGATGACCGCGTCATTGTTAAACAGCTCATATCCCGTGTAGTCGGCGTATCGCCTCGGCTGGGCGTGCATGCCGACGATGTGCATCGGGAAGAACGTGCCGTTGAAGAAGAGGAACGACAGGGCGAAGTGGATCTTCCCCAGGGTCTCATTCATCATCCGGCCGAACATCTTGGGGAACCAGTAGTACAACGCCGCGAAGATGCCGAACGTGCTGCCGCCGAAGAGGACGTAGTGGATGTGCGCGACGATGAAATAGGTGTCGTGGATGTGGATGTCCGTCGGCGTCGCCGCCATGAAGATGCCCGACAGCCCGCCGATCACGAACATCGACACGAACGCCACCGCGTTGAGCATCGCCGAGGTGAAATGCAGGCTGCCGCCCCACATCGTCCCCAGCCAGTTGAACGTCTTGATCGCCGACGGCAGCGCGATCAGGATCGTCGAGAGCATGAACGTCGCCCCCAGGGCCGGGTTCATGCCCGACTGGAACATGTGGTGGCCCCAGACGATGAAGCCCAGCAGCGCGATCCCGGCGAGGGCGAACACCATCGGCTTGTAGCCGAACAGCGGCTTGCGGCTGAAGGTCGAGATGACATCCGAGACGATCCCCATCGCCGGCAGGATCATCACGTACACCGCCGGGTGGCTGTAGAACCAGAACAGGTGCTGCCACAAGAGCGGGTGACCGCCGCCGACCCGCTCCGGCCCGTTCGCCACCGACCAGTCCGGCGGCGTGAAGAAGTTCGTCCCCGCCACCCGGTCGAGCAGCTGCATCACCAGCGCCGAGGTCAAGACCGGCAGCGCGAAGGCCTGCAACAGCGCCGTGATGAAGATCCCCCAGACCGTCATCGGCATCCGGAACAGCGTCATGCCCGGCGCCCGCAGCATCAGCACCGTCGTGATGTAGTTGATCGACCCCATCATCGACGACACCCCCGCGAACAGCAGCGCCACCAGCCAGATTGTCTGACCGTTCAGCGAGCCGGGCGTCGACCAGAAGAACGTCGACAGCGGCGGGTAGCCCGTCCAGCCCGCCTCGGGGGCTCCCCCGGGCACGGCGAAGGCGAAGACGATCAGCGCGAAGCCCGGCCACATGAACCAGTAGGAGATCATGTTCAGGGTCGGGAAGGCCATGTCCCGGGCCCCGATCATCAGCGGGATCAGGAAGTTGCCGAAGGCGCCGGTCAGGATCGGGATGATCACGAAGAAGATCATGATCGTCCCGTGCATCGTCACCAGCTTGTTGTAGAACTCCGGCGGCATCTGCCCGCCCGAGGTCCCCCACAACGCGCTCAGGTGCGGCACGTCGCTCCAGGGCCACGCCAACTGCCAGCGGATCGCCATCGCCAGCAGGCCGCCGAGCACGAAGAAGATCAGGCCCGAGAACAGGAACTGGATGCCGATGACCTTGTGGTCGGTCGAGAAGACGTAGCGGGTCAGCGGGTTCCGGGGGGCCGGGTGGATGTGCTCGTCGTGCCCCGGGGCGTGGCCGCTGGAGGGGATGACGCCGGGGGGCATCCCCGTGTCGGGCCCGGCGTGCTCGGGGCCGGTGGCCTTCGACGTCGCGTCCGGATTCGCGTGCGGGTCGGTGCTCATCGGGCTTCGCTCTCACTCCACTCGGGGGCGGCGGCGAGGTCGGCCTCGGCCCCGGCCGGGTCGGCGGCCGGCTCGCTGCGGTCCTGCTCTCGGAGCGCCTGCTCCACCCACTCGTCGAACTCATCCCGGGTCTCGTGCACGACCACCTGCGCCCGCATCTTGTAGTGCCCCCAGCCGCACAGCTCGGCGCAGAGCAGCTCGTACCGCCCCGCCTTGCTCGCGTCGAACAGCACCGGGATCGTCATCCCGGGCACCGCGTCCTGCTTGATCCGCAACTGGGGCAGGAAGAACGAGTGCAGCACGTCCTCCGACTTCAGGTGGATGATCGTCGGCTCGTCCTTCACGAAGTGCAGGTCGTTCACCGTGTGCAGGTCGTCCCCCGTGCCCAGCTCGCCGTCGGGGCCGGGGTAGCGCATCTTCCACTGGAACTGCCGGGCGGTGATCTCCGCCAGGGGCGCCACGTCCGGATAGGTGCTCTTGAACTTGATGTCCGCCCAGGCCCTCAGCTGGTACAGCGCCAGGAACACGAGGATCGCCGCCGGGATCACCGTCCAGACGATCTCCACCTTCAGGCTGCCGTGGGAGTAGACCGCCTTCCGGCCAGGCCGGGCCCGGAACCGCCACATCGCCACCACCATCGCCGCCATCACGCCGACGAACGTCAGCCCCGTGATGAGCAAGATGAGGATGTAGAGGTGGTCGATCTGCACCGCCGCCGTCGACACCGGGGCCCGCAGGCCCCCCCCCGGCTCGGTGACCGACGCGATCGCCCCGGCCGCCCCCTCCCCCAGCCCCTCCAGCGCCTCGATCGCCTCGTCGAGTGCCGGGTCGGCCCCGTCCCCGGCGGCCAGCGCCGCCCTCGCCTCGATCATCGCGGCGGAGGCCCCGGCCGCCCGACCCTGCAAGGCCCGGGTCCGGCCGGTCAGGAAGCCCTCGGAGGCCAGCCGGCCGAGCCTCGCCGACTGCCCGTCCGCCCAGGCCCTCGCCTCGTCCAACGGCTGGAGCCCGGCGGGGCCGGTCGCCCCGGCCCCCCCCTTCATCGCCCCCAGCGTCGAGGCCATCCCGGGGGCCTGCCCCGAGATTTCCCCCAGCGTCTCCAGCGCCCCGGCGTTCGTGCCCTTGTAGCTCGGGAGCCACCAGTCGTCGTCGAACGGGGCGTACGCGAACGCCGCGACGGCGAGGACCGTGGTCAGCCCGAACAGGAGGCTCCAGTACTTCACGTCGAGGCTCCGAAGGTCGATTCCGAGCGGGCCGGCCGGGTCGAGGGGGTCAGGTCGGGTCGGTCATCGGGACGCCGTGGCGGCGGCGGCCCCGGCCGCGGCGGGGGGCGAGGTCGCGCCGAGCCTCCGGACCTGGTCCGGGCGGAGCAGGTCCGGCCGCTGCGGCAGGGCGAGCACGAAGTTGACCAGGTGCCAGAGGTCGTCCGGGTCCTGGAGCGTCGGGGCGTGCGCCGGCATGGCCGTGCCGGTGATCCCGGTGGCGATCCTCCAGTACAGGTCGATCGGCCGGCGGCCCCCCTTGTATACCCCCCGGTTCAGGTCGGCCGGGCGGAGCGGGTCGCCCCACTCGTCCCCCCATCGCCGCTGCTGCTCCTCGGCGATCGCCTTGAGCGTCTCCAGCGTGGTCGGGTCGCCCGGGTCGTGGTTCTCCAGGAAGACGTACGTGTTGAACGTCTCCGGGTCGATCCAGCTCGGGCCGTCCCCCTTGCCCCCCGACCCGTGGCAGCCGGCGCACTCCAGCTTCACGTCCGACGCCACCCCCAGGAACAGCTCCCGGCCCCGGGCGATGCTCTGCTCGGTCGCCTCCACCCGGGGGGAGAGGGGCTGCATCGCGGCCTCGGGCGCCTGGGAGTCTTCCCAGTTCGGGAAGATCACCCCCTGGGTGACGTCCTCGGCGATGAACTCGAACTCCTCCCGCATCTCGGGGTCGGCGAAGTCCTCCTCGGCGAAGAACGACGCCTCCTCGATCAGGGCCCGCTCGACTTCTCCCCTCATGCTGAGGTAGGCCACGTAGTCGATGACCCGCTCGGTCTCCTCGTCGGTCAACTGGGCGCCGAAGGCGGGCATCGAGGTGCCGTCGATCCCGTGCCGGATCACCCGCCGCAGGTCGTCCCGGGTCGGCTTCTTGCCGTAGTCGGTGGAGGTGAACTTGAACATCCCCTGGCGGTAGTCCCGGGGCCGGGGGTAGAGGAAGTCGGCGGTCGGCCCCTCGCCGTCCCCGGTGATGCCGTGGCAGTGCAGGCAGTGTCGGGTGTAGACCGCCTGCCCGGCCGACAGCGGGCCCGGCTCGGCCGGACGATCGGCGACCGGGACGATCTCCGCATCCCCCTCGCCCTCGGATCCGTCGCCGCCCTCGCCCCCGATCCCCTCCAGCCCGCTCGGCGGCAGGCCGGAGCCCTCGGGGGCCCGGATGGTGTCAGGGGAGGCGCCGAACATGGCGTCGACCGTCGTCTCGACGGCCCCCCTCGCGTTCGGCTTCTCGGCGAACTCCTCGCCCGAGAGCCGCTCGTCGTGCGAGAACACGACCGGCTCCGGCTCGGCGCACCCGGAGGCCAGGCCGAGCAGGACGAAGCCTCCGACGATCCAGTGCGGTCGCCTCGCGATCTTCACGCGAGATCCCTCCTCGACGACGGGCCGATCCCGGGACGGCCGACGAGTTCCCCGCCCCGGTCCCGCCCTCGGGGCGATCCGGGAGAGGCTCGACGCGGAGACCCGTGCCGTTCGTGGAACGGAATGAATTCTGATGGTGCGGGCGGAAGGAGTTCTGGGGGGGTTGCCGACAGCCAGGGCTCGTGAGCGGGCCGCCCGGGTCCTGGAATCATCCTATCGGCCCGCCCCGCCGCCCTCAAGGGCCGTTCGGATTTCGGGGAGTTCGGCCGTTTCAAACCGTCCGGCACGACCGGAACGGGCGGCCGATCCCCCGCCGGATCCCCTGCGATCCCCCCGCCCCCCGGGCCGATCCCTAGCCGACGTGAGCACGACCGACGGACCCACCACCGGCCGGACCGCGATGCGTCCCCCCTCGCGGACCCCCCCCCTCCCCGTCCCCGGGGCCCGCCCCCCGTCCCGGCGAGGGCCCGGCCCCCCCGGCTACTGGGGGGGATGCCGGGGGGCCTCGCTCGCCCTGCTGGTCACCCTGCCGATGCTGGCCTGCTACGAGGCGGGCATCGCCGCCCTGGGGGGCGACCCTGCGCTCCGGACCGGCGTCGACGCCTGGATCGGCGCCGCGATCCCCGACGCCTACCCGGTGCCCGACTGGGCCCCCTCGGTCGCCCTGGCCGTCGGCCTGGTCGCCTGGAGGGTGGCCGACCCCCGCCGGTTCCGGGCGCGATGGCTCCCCGCCGCCCTGGCCGAGTGCCTGCTCCTGGGGGCCGGGCTGCTCGGGCTCTACCTGGCCTTCGACCGCCACTTCCCGGCCCTGGCCGGTCGGCCGTTGCTCGGGGTCGCCGGGTCCCCGCTGCCGATCGGGGCGGCCGAGGCGCTTTCCCTCGTCGGCGCGGGCATCTTCGAGGAGGCGGCCTTCCGGCTCGGCCTGCTCTGGTTGACGTACGCCGGCCTGCGGATCCTGCACACGCCGAACGCCCTGGCCACCGCGTTCGCCGCCAGCGGCTCGGCCCTGGCCTTCTCGATGGCCCACCACGTCGGCGAGCCCCCCGGCTCCTTCTCTTGGGCGGTCTTCGTCTTCCGTTGGCTGGCCGGGGTCTATTTCTCCTGGGTCTTCATCCTCCGGGGGTTCGGGATCGCCGTCGGCACGCATGTGGCATACGATCTGCTTGTCGCCTCCTATCCCTGGCCGGAGTGACTCCGTCCCCCTCCTCGATTCGAGGCGGGCGGGTGCGGCGGCGGGCGGCGACCGAGCCGCGTCCCGCCTCGGGGGTGACTCGGGTTTGCCCGGATTCCCCACCAATGGGCGGGGCCGGGACGGGGCGGGACGTGCCCCGGGCCGAGGGCCGGGGACCTCGGGGCACCTTCCGGCCACCCCGGGTTCATCCCGTCCCCAGTCCAGATGTCGTCGGTCGCCGACTCCCGAGGAGCGTCCCCCTCCCGAGGATACTCGTGAAGCTCGTCCACCTCTCCGATGTCCACATCTGGCGCTATTCGCTCAATCCCGTCCGCCTCTGGGGCAAGCGGGCGGTGGGCATGGCCGAGCTGTTCACCGGCCGGGCCCGGAGGTTCCGGCTGGACCGGCTGGAGGAGGTGGTGGGGCGGATCGCCTCGATCGAGGCCGACCACCTGCTGATCACCGGGGACCTGACCACGACCGCCCTCCGGGGGGAGTTCGACCAGGCCCGGTCGGCGCTGGAGCCGCTGCTCGACGACGCCGATCACGTCTCGGTGATCCCCGGCAACCACGACCGGTACACCGCCCACTCCGTCCGGACGAAGGCCTTCGAGCGCGTCTTCGGCGGCTTCTCCCCCTCGGACCGCTACCCCTGGCTCCGATGGCTGGACGAGCGGACCGCCATCCTCGGCCTCGACGCCACCCGGTCCCACCTCTCGGCCACCGGCCGACTGCCCGAGGCCCAGTTCCTCCATGCCCAATCCCTGCTCCAGGAGGCCGACCGACGCCCCCGACGGCTGATCGTCGCCTGCCACTACCCGGTGGACGCCCCTCCCCCCTACCGGAACGAGCTGCGCAAGAAGCGGATGGTCAACGCCGACCTGGTGGCCGACTGGCTCCGGACCCTCGGCCCGCACCTCTACTGCTGCGGCCACGTCCACGCCGCCTGGGCCTTCCGCCCCGAGGAGATCCCCGGCCAGCTCTGCCTCAACGCCGGGGCCCCCCTGCTCCGGGACCCCACCGGCCTCCGCCCCCCCGGGTTCCTCGAGATCGACCTGACCGAGCAGTCCGTCAGCGTCCGGCACCACGCCTGGACCGGCTCCGACTGGTCGATCATGCCCATGGTCACCGATCTGCGCCTCTTCGGCCCCGCCGCCGGCGCCCCCGCGCCGAGCTGACCGGCGGTCCCCAGGGCGCGCGGGACCGGGGCCCTCCCGCGCCAGCCCGGCCGCCACGGCGGCCCTGTCCCTGCCACTTCCGTCGGGTCCTCCCCCAGCCCTCCCGAATTTCACGCCCCGAGTGACTGGCGAAGCCCGATTCCCCGATGATATCGGTGGGGGGGACGCGCCCCTGCCCCCCCCGGCCCCGACTTTCCCGGGTGCCGGGATCGCCGGGGTTCGCTCTTTGACAACCCGATCCCCCTCCGCCCCGATTCGGCTCGGGGCGTGGCCGATCGGGCGGCCCTGAGGCGCGGAGCGAACCCATTCTGTCGGGCGTAACCCTCGATCCCGGAAGCGACTTCGCCGTCCCGGCCCGGGCGCGCCGGGGCGCACCGGCCGCCTCCCGGGCCCGGACGAACCGCCCCGGCCCGGGGCCCCGCCGGGGACGACCGCATGTCCTCGGCGGGTCCGTCATCGGGGAGGGACCCGGCCCACGCTCGGGGCCCTCCCCTGCTCGGCCTCCGTCTGCCGCTGCATCGCGCAGCTGGGGCAGGTCGCCTGGTGATCCGGGTCGTCGAGGATGTCGGCCCGGACCGGGCGATCCTCCGGCTCTTGTCCCCTCGGATCCGAGGCGACCATGCCGATCCCGATCGCCATCCCCAGCACCGGGATCCCGAACAATCGGCGCGCAAGCGCCCTCAGCAGCATTCGCATCGTGCCGCCTCCGACCGACCAGGATGATGACCCTACCCCGAGTTCGGAGGCCGACGGCCGATCTCAATGAAGAAGTTCGGAGATATCCCAGGAGGCGGCCGGGGCCGTCCCGGGTCGGGGCCAATCGCGTCGGGTGCGCCGCGCCGAGCGAACCCATTTCGGCCCGGGTCGTTCGGCGCAATCACATATTTGTCGCGGTGTTATGTCAATCGAACCTCGGCGACCCCGGGCGCACCGGCCCTCGCCCGGCCGTCGGGAGTCTCCCGGGGCCCGGTCGCCGGGTCCTGCCGACCGATCGGGGACGAACCGGCCGGGTGCGCCGCGCGGAGCGAACCCAATTTCCCCGGGGGTGATTCGCCCAACGTGTTGCGCCTCAGGGGGTTGCCGAGATGCGTCCGGTGTGCGTCCCGGCGCACCGGCCGCGACCGGGCCCCGATCAGAGCCGTCGCCAGCGGATGCCGTCCCGGGCGGCGAGGGCGTCGGCCGCCTCGGGGCCCCAGGAGCCGGCCGGGTAGGAACCGGGGGGAGGGGCCTCGGGACGGGCCCAGGCGTCGAGGATCGGGGTGATGAACTTCCAGGCGGCCTCGACCTCGTCGGTCCGGGTGAAGAGGGTGGGGTCGCCGAGCATCACGTCGAGCAGGAGCCTCTGGTAGGCCTCGGGCACCGGCCGGGCGAAGGAGGTGCCGTACCGGAAGTCCATCCGGACCGACCGCAGGCGGCTCCGGGAGCCGGGGACCTTCGCCTGGAAGGCGAGGCTGGAGCCCTCCTTGGGCTGGATGTTCAGGATGAGCTGGTTGACGTCGGGGCTGGCCTCGGTGTCGGCCTCGAACAGCGAGGTGGGAGGGTTGCGGAACTGGATGGCGATCTCCGTCGCCCGCTTCGGCAGCCGCTTGCCCGTCCGGAGCAGGAACGGCACCCCGGCCCATCGCCAGGTGTTGAGCATGACCCGCAGCGCGACGTAGGTCTCGGTGGCGGAGTCGGCCTCGACCCCCTTCTCCCGGAGGAAGCCGGGCACGTCCTCCCCCTGGAGCGCCCCCGCCACGTATCGGGCCCGGACGACCTCGGCGTCGACCTGCCCGGGGGACCACCGGGGGAGGGACTGGAGGACCTTGACCTTCTCGGTCCGGACGGCGTCGGCCGAGAGGTCGACCGGGGGTTCCATCGCCACGAGGCAGAGCAGCTGCATCATGTGGTTCTGGACCATGTCCCGGATGGCCCCGGCCTTGTCGTAGAAGTCCCCCCGCCCGCCGGCCATCCCCTCGCGCTCGGCCACGGTGATCTGGACCGAGGCCACGTGCCTCCGGTTCCAGATCGGCTCGAAGATGGCGTTGCCGAACCGAAGCGCCAGGATGTTCTGGACCGTCTCCTTGCCGAGGTAGTGGTCGATCCGATAGATCTGCCCCTCGTCGAGCACCCCCTTGAGCTCGTGGTTGAGCCTCCGGGCGCTCTCCAGGTCGTGGCCGAACGGCTTCTCGACCACCACCCGGCTCCAGGGCCCCTCGCCCCGGTCGGCGGGGTAGATCAGCCCCGCCTCTCCCAGCCGGGCCACGATCGGCGCGAAGAACTCCGGCCCGACGGCCAGGTAGAACAGCCGGTTGCCCCGGGTCTCGTGGGTCCGGTCGACCTCCTCCAGCCGCCCCTTCAGCCGGGAGTACGCGGCGGGGTCGTCCAGGTTCCCCTCGACGAAGACGACGTGGGGGGCGAACCGGGACCAGGCCTCGTCGAACCCCGGGCCCTCGGCCCCCTTGGCCAGCGTCTCCCGGAGGCTCTCGCGGTACTGGTCGTCGCCCCAGGGGCGACGGCCGAAGCCGACCACGGCGAAGTCGGAGGGCAGGTCGCCGGCCCCGGCCAGCTCGAAGAGGGCTGGGGCGAGCTTGCGGTGGGTCAGGTCTCCGGTCGACCCGAAGAGGACGATGGCGCAGGGGTCGACGGCCGTCGACCTCGGCAGGTGCTCCCTCAGGGGGTTGGACGCCCCGGCTTCGCTCGGTGCCGCCATCCGATCCGCCTCCCGGCCTGGCTGGGTGAGAATCACCGCCGGAGTCTACGGCAGCCCGGCCCCGGGCATCAAGCGGGCCCGCCCCCCGGCCGCCTCCCGGCGACGTTGATCCCGTTCCCCTGCCCCTCGTGGAAGAAGGTCGACCCCCGGGAGAGGTCCTCGACGTCCACCAGGCCCGCCTCCCGGAACCAGCCGGAGACCTCATCGAAGGTGTGTCTCGAGGCGTACTTCGGGGCGTACCAGTCCAGGGTGTCGCAGATCCGGACCTCCGGGTCCGGGTGCATCGAGACGCCGATCGTCAGGACGTTCAGCACCACCCCCGACCGGGCCACCAGCCGGTTCCGGCTGGCCATGAGCCGACGCTTCAGGCCGCCGATCGGGGCCGAGGCCCGGCTCAGGGCCTCCAGCATGGGGACCGGCAGCCGGGTCGAGACCGCCCGGTGGGCATCCATGACCTTCTCCAGCGCCGGCCGCTCCTTGCGGTACACCCAGATGGCGATCCGCCCCCCCGGCTTCAGGAGCCTGGCCAGCGACAGGAAGGCCGCCCGGGGGTCGGGGGTGTGATCCAGGACGCCGAGGGAGTAGACGTGGTCGAACGTCCCCCCGGCCATCGGGGGCCGGAGCAGGTCCCCCCGGACCAGGCCGACGATCGGCAGGTCCGCGACCAGCTCCCGGGCGGCCCGGACCGACTCGCTCAGATCCATGCCCACGACCCTCGCCCCCGACTCGGCCGCGACCCGGGCGTACCGGCCCATGCCGCAGCCGCCGTCGAGCACCAGCGTCCCGATCAGGTCCGCAGGCGCCAGCCCCGTCCGGATCCGGAACGTCGCCCGGTCCTCCTCGGGCCGGAGGATGCGGTAGCGGTTCCACTGGAGGGAGTAGGTCGAGATGGTCCGGGACTGGGGGGGAGTGGGCATGGCTCGGTCGGAGGGGTCCGGGGGGCGGGTCAGGGGCGGGAGGCGGCCCGGGCGTCCCGCTTCTCCTCGGCGGCGGAGCGGCGGAGGTAGGTCGGCTCCAGGGACCAGGGGTCGGCGAACCGCCCGAGGGCGATCGCCTCGGCGGCCATCTCCAGCAGGACGGCGCCGTCCGGCCCGGCCCGGTCGCCCGGGACGAGCCGGGCGTGCCCCGGCAGGACCGCACCGAGCTTCTCGGGGGTCGGGCAGACGACCAGGGCCCCCTCCGGCAGGGACTCGGCCCAGGCCCCGGCGGGGACGATCCGGTCGGGGCCCTGCCGGAGGAGGGGGCCTCCGGGGTCGTCCCGCCGGAAGGAGGCCGAGAACAGGTCGCCACGCTGGGCGTCGACGGCGACCTCGACCCGGAGCTCCTCGGCCGGGACTCCACGGGCGAGGGCCTCCAGGCTCGACAGGCCGACGACCGGGCAGCCGACCGCGTAGGCCAGCACCTTGGCCGCCGTCACCCCGACCCTCAGGCCGGTGAACGACCCCGGGCCCAGGCCGACGGCCACCGCGCCGAGATGCCCCGGCTCCAGCCCCCCTCGGTCGAGCAGGCCCCGGATCGTCGGCACGAGCAGTCGGCCGTGCCGGGGCCCGGCCTCGGGGTATGCGAGCAAGGGCCCGTCGCGCCCCTCGACCGAGAGGGCCAGGGCCGATCGGAGCGTCGAGGAGTCGATCGCCAGCAGGTTCACCGCCCGTCCTTGCCTCGGAGGGCCACGCATCGGGGCATTGAGGCCCCGGGACGGGCTTGACCCCCTCCCGTCCCCGGACCTACGATACCCTATTCTCGCAGTGAAACCTACGGAACCGGTCCCCTCCCGCGCGCCGATCGCCGGCCTCCCGTCGCGCCCCGCCCCGTTCCGGCTCGGAGACAGCCCGTGCGTCGAGCCCTGATCAGCGACATCCACGGCAACCTGGAGGCCCTGGAGGCCGTGCTCGATGACATCCAGGATCAGCGGATCGACGAGATTTACTGTCTCGGGGACATCATCGGTTACGGCCCCAACCCGCGCGAGTGCATCGACCTGGTGATGCAGAATAGCCGGGTCACGCTGCTGGGCAATCACGACGAGGGGGCCCTCTTCGACCCTAACGGCTTCAACATCGGCGCCGAGCGGGCCATCTTCTGGACCCGAGACCAGCTGGAGACCGGCGGCGACGTGGCCCAGCGCGAGCGCCGCTGGGACTTCCTGGCGGAGCTGCCCCGGACCCACCGCAACGGCCCCTTCCTGTTCGTCCACGGTTCCCCCCGCAACCCGCTCAGCGAGTACATCTTCCCGGAAGACATCTACAATCACCGGAAGATGGAGCGCCTCTTCCAGCTCGTCGAGCGCTATTGCTTCCAGGGGCACACCCACGTGCCGGGCGTCTTCACGGAGGGCTTCCAGTTCTACGCCCCCGAGGAGATCGACTACGAATACACCCTGGTCGACGACAAGGTGATGGTCAACGTCGGCTCCGTCGGCCAGCCCCGGGACGGCGACAACCGGGCCTGCTACTTGATCCTCGAGGACGCCTCGGAGGTGAAGCCGGCCGCACCCGCACCCGCCGCCGGCTCCGGCAATGGCGACGGGCAGGGCGACTCCGGCGACACCAACGAGCACGCACAGGACCCCGCGCCCGCGACGACCGGCCCGATCCGGATCTTCTACCGCCGCATCCCGTACGACTTCGAGGCGACGATCGAGAAGATCTACGCCATCCCCGACCTGGAGCCGTTCCTCGGCGACCGGCTCCGCCAGGGGCGCTGAGCCCCCCGGCCCGTCCCCCCGGGTCGTCGCCTCGACCCGGGATCGGCCGCGAGACCGCCCGGTGGCCCCGGAAAGGCCGGTGGGCCCGGGGCGACCCGACGAGGCCGGCCCGCCCAGGCGCCTCGCGCCGGGGGGACGCCGGCGGACGCCCCCTCGGGGGCTCGGGCCCGGCCCGACTCCCCCGCCCCGGCCGGGGGGACCCCGCCCCGAATCGACCCGACCGCATCGAACCTCGGGCCGCCCGATCGTCCCGACGCATCCTCGAACCGCCAAAGCCCCGATCCCAAGGTCCCCGCCCCGATGAGCACCGAGCCGCCCCCCAGCCAGGATCCGAAGCGGCTGTTCCTGTTCATGGTCCTGTCCCTGGCCCTGATCACCGGGACGAACTTCCTGCTCTCCCGCTTCGGCCTGCTGCCCGAGCCCGAGCCCGAGCCGCCGCAGGACGCCCGGGCCCGCCAGGTCGCCCAGGCCGGCGAGGAGCCGGGAGCGGCCGACGAGGACCAGGACCCCGATGCCGACGCCCCGGCCGCCGAGGACGGCCCCGAGGACCAGGCCGGGGAGGTCGCCGAGGCCGACGCCGATCCCGCCGATCCCGCCGAGGGGTCCGGGACCGCACCCGAGCCCGAGGGGCCCTCGGTCGCGCTCGCCGATCCCGATCGGCTGGTACTCGGCTCGATCGAGGACCAGGGGCCCGGGGGCTACCACCTCCAGGTCCATGCCTCCCAGGGGGGGGCGAGCCTCGTCCGGGTCCGCTCCTCGCGCCACAGCGCCGAGTTCGAGGGGATCAAGCCCGAGCAGCGGAGGCCGATGACCCTCGTCCAGTCCGTCGCCCCCGGCCACCGCCCGCTGGCGCTGCAGGCCCTCGGCGAGGACGAGGAGGGCCTGCTCCGGCCGGTCGGCGACCTGGACCGACGTCCCTGGCAGGTGGTCGTCGGCGAGACCCCACTCGACGACCTGGACGAGGAGGCCCGGGCGCAGGCCGACCCCGTCGAGGTCCTCCGGGACGCGCAGGGCGACGAGGTCGGCCAGCGGATCCGGTTCCGGGCCACGCTCGACGAGCCGGCGGATCTGCCCCCGGTCGAGATCACCAAGACCTTCACCCTCCGCAAGGGGGCGGACGCCGTCGAGCTGGACCTGGACTTCCGCCTCCCCGGGGGGGCCGATGAGCCCCGGGACCTGGTCTACCGGCTCGACGGCCCCTCGGGCATCCCGATCGAGGGGGAGTGGTACACCCACACCTTCCGCAACGCCTACTTCGGCAAGGGGGGCGAGGGGGAGGCGCCCGAGGTCTGGACCTACTCCTCCCTCGACGTGGCCAAGGACCAGGACGAATACGTCAACACCGAGCGGCCGACCGCCTTCGCCGGGGTCGAGAACCAGTACTTCGCCACCTTCCTGAAGCCCGAGGCCCCGACCAAGCAGGTCGCCGAGGCCGTCATGGCCGTCGTCGACGCCGACGAACGGGACCTGAAGAAGGCGGACGTGGCCGTCGACCTGATCTCCGAGCCCGTCGCCGTCGAGCCCGGCCCCGGGGCGACCCACTCCTACGCCCTGTTCGCCGGCCCGAAGACCGACGAGGCCCTCACCCCCTACGGCGCCGAGGGGCTGGCCATCTACCGCCAGGTCGGCCGGGTGCCGATCATCGGCTGGCTCTTCGACATCCTCTGGGCGATCGTCGACCCGATCGTCGCCCTGATCTCGGTCTACGCCATCGGCCCGCTGCTGGCGGGCATCTACGGCCTGACGGCGAGGGTCTCCGGGTGGTTCGGCGGCACCCGGGGCAGCTACGGGGTGGCCATCATCCTGCTGACGGTGGTCGTCCGCCTCGTCCTCTTCCCCCTGAGCCGTAAGCAGGCGGCCTCGGCGAAGAAGATGCAGGAGCTCCAGCCCCAGATGATGGAGCTCCGCAAGAAGTACGGGTCCGACGACCCGGACCCCCAGAAGCGGCAGGAAGCCCAGCAGCGGGTGGCCCAGGAGACATTCGCCCTCTACCGCAAGCACGGCGTCAACCCGCTGGGCGGCTGCCTGCCGGTGTTCGTGCAGATCCCGATCTTCATGACCCTCTGGCGGGTCCTGAACGTCAGCGTGTCGCTCCGGCAGGCGCCGTTCCTCTGGATCGAGAACCTGGCCGCCCCCGACATGCTGGTCAAGCTCCCCTTCACGCTGCCGCTGCTGGGGCCCTATTTCAACCTGCTGCCGCTGGGCGTGATCGGCCTGTTCCTGCTCCAGATGAAGCTGTTCACCCCCCCGGCCACCTCGCCGGAGCAGGAGGCGCAGCAGCGGATCATGAAGTTCATGATGGTCTTCATGATGCTCATGTTCTATCGGGTCCCCGCCGGGCTGGCCCTCTACTTCATCACGAGCAGCATGTGGGCCATCGGCGAGCGGCTGCTCCTGCCCAAGGTCTCCCCCTCCTCCCCCCCCGTGGGGGGCGACGACGGGGGCAACGGCAAGGGCCGGGGCCCCTCCGATCCCGACTCCGGCCCCAATGGGGGGGGCCCCGGAGGCGGCTGGCTCTCCCGCAAGCTCGACGCGCTGATGAAGGAGGCCGCCAAGGCCAACGAGACCACCTACCGCCGGGAAGACCTCGACCGGCCGCGACGGGACCTGGATCGCGGTGCCGAGCGTGAGGGCGACCGGGACCGGCCGGGCAAGCGGAAGTCGAAGCCGGGCAAGCGGCGTTGAGCGGGGCGTCGCACGCCCGATCCCCGGCCTCCCCCGTCCCCGCCCCGCATCCGCCCCCGGTGCCGTTCCACCCCGGCTCGCCCCGATGGCCCACCTCGACCCGTCCGACACCATCGCCGCGATCGCCAGCCCCCCCGGGCCGGCGGTCCGGGGCCTGGTCCGGCTCTCCGGGGAGGCGTCGAGGGCGATCGCCCTGGGCGTCTTCCGGCCGCCCGGCGGCCGGGAGCCGTCCCCGGGCCGGCCGTCCTGGACCCCGGGGACGATCGACCTGGAGGGGAGGCCGCTCGACGCCTCCCTCGTCCTCTGGCCGGGGGTGCGGACCTACACCGGCCAGCCGATGGCCGAGATCCACTCGACGGGCTCCCCCCCCCTGCTCCGCCTGGTCCTCGGCCGTTGCCTCGGGCTGGGGGCCAGGCTCGCCGAGCCCGGGGAGTTCACCCTGCGGGCCTTCCTCAGCGGCCGGATCGACCTGACGCAGGCCGAGGCCGTGCTGGCCGTGATCGACTCCCGGTCCCCGGCCCAGGTCGAGGCCGCGCTGTCGCAACTCGCCGGGGGGCTCGCCGGGCCGATCGACCGGCTCCGGGACCGGTTGATCGACACGCTGGCCCACCTGGAGGCCGGGCTCGACTTCGTCGACGAGGCCGACGTCGACCCGATCGGCCGCCGGATGCTGGCCGGGTCGCTGGCGCGGAACTCGATCGAGGTGGCCGCCCTGGCCGATCGCCTCCGGGGCCGGGACCGCCCCTCGGGCCTGCCCCGGGTCGTGCTCGTCGGCCCCCCGAACGCGGGCAAGAGCCGCCTGTTCAACGCCCTGGTCGGCGCCGACCTCGCCCTCGTCTCCCCCGTCGCCGGGACGACCCGGGACTACCTCTCCGCCCCGATCCGCTGCGACGGCCTGGAAGTCGAGCTGATCGACACCGCCGGGATCGACGACGCGGTCGGCCCGATCGAGGCCGAGGCCCAGGCCCTCCGCGCCGCCCAGGCCGCCGGGGCCGAGCTGTTGCTCGACTGCCGGTCGGCGGACGCCCCACCCTCCCTGGCCCCCCCCGACGGCCGCCCCCGGCTGCTCGTCTGGACCAAGGCCGACCGCGGCCCCGGGGAGTTCCCGGAAGGTGCCGTCGCCACCAGCGCCGAAACCGGCCTCGGGCTCGGCGCGCTCCGACTCGCCATCGCCTCGTCGATCCGCTCCCGATCCGCCGAGGAGGATCCGACCGGCCTCACCTCCGCCCGATGCCGGGACGGGCTGTCCCGGGCCTCGGCCGCGCTGGGCCGGGCGGCCGAGGCGATCCGGCTCGAATCGGGGGACGAATTGGTGGCGGTCGACCTGAGGGACGCGGTCGAGGAACTCGGCCGGGTCATTGGCGCCGAGATCGACGACGCTATCCTGGATCGCATCTTCCGGAGGTTCTGCATCGGCAAGTGAGCGGCCCCCATGCCCCGAGTCGTCGTCCTCGGATCGAGCGGTTACGACCTGACGATCCGGCTCCCCCGCCTCCCCCGGCCGGGCGAGACGCTGCTCGGCGGCGACCTCCACCGCGGCCCCGGCGGCAAGGGGGCCAACGCCGCCGTCGCCGCCCGACGCGCCGGGGCCGAGGTCACCTTCCTGACCGCATTCGGCGACGACGACTTCGGCCGGATGCTCATCGAGCACGACCGGATCGAGGGGCTCGACCTCCGCTTCTCGAAGACGGTGGACGCGTCTCCCAACCAGGTGGCGTTGATCTTCGTGGGGGATGACGGCTCGAACCTCATCGGCGTCGCCCCCGGCGCCAGCTCGGCCCTCTCGCCCGGCGACATCGACGCCCTGCCCGACGAGGCCTTCCCGGCCGGCGGCGTCCTGCTCGCCTGCCTGGAGGTCCCCGTGCCGACCGTCGCCCGGGGGCTGGCCCGGGCGAAGTCCGGCGGCATGACGACCGTCCTCAACCCCGCCCCGGCCGACCTCGCCATCCTCGACGGCGACCTGATGCGGCACGTCGACTACCTGACGCCCAACCAGGAGGAGGCGGCGGCCCTGTCCGGCCTGCCCGCGATGACCGTCGAGCAGGCCGTCGAGGCGGCCCGGGCCCTCCGGGACCGGGGGGATTGCGGCGTCGTCGTGACCCTGGGCGCCCTGGGGTGCCTGGTGCTCGGCCGGGAGTGGGGCCAGAACCTCGTCCCGGCCCCGGCGGTCGACGCGGTCGACACCGTCGGCGCCGGGGACGCCTTCAACGGCGCCCTCGCCGTGGCGCTGGCCGAGTCCCTCCCCGTGCTCGACGCCGCCGTCTTCGCCACCGCCGCCGGGTCGCTCGCCGTGACGAGGCCGGGCGCCCAGGGCGCCCTCGCGACCCGGGCCGAGATCGATCGCCTGCTGGCGAGGGACGTCGGGCCCTGACCCCTGACCGATCGGAGGCCTCTCGTGACGCTCGGATCGTCGATCGCCGCACTGCTGATCGCGTCGATCCCCTCGCCCTCGCCCCAGGACGAGGCGGGGGGCTCGCCGGTGCCGGAGGCCGGGGGCCGGCCGGGGGAGATCTCGCCCGACCTGGCCGAGGACCTGGCCATGCTGGAGGCGATGCTCCGGGTCCGGGAGTCCCGCGTCTCCGAGGCCAGGCGGTTCGAGGAGCTGGAGCGGGACGTGCTGGACACGGTCCGGCAACAGCGGCCCTCCGGGGCCGTCTCGGCCCGGCAGGTCGAGCTGGTCGAGGTCCGTTACGCGTCGGCCTCGGCGCTGCTGGAGGCCCGGGAGGCCGAGCGGGACGAGCTGGCCATCCGACTCGAATCGCTGCGGGGGAGGGCCTCGTCGCCGAGCCCGGAGGAGGACCGGGACGAGCTGCGCACCCGGCTCGACGCCGAGGTCCGGATCCGACAGGCCCAGCTCCGCGCCCGGGAGGCCCGGGTGAAGGCGGCCGAGGCGCAGATCGCCTCCGAGCGCCAGAGCCAGGAGAACTTCATGGATTCCGTCCGACGCGGCGTCTCCTCCGTCGGATCGGCCCGCCAGGCCATGTTCCGCCTCTCGGAGGCGACCACCTGGCGGGACACGATGGCCGCCGAGCGTGACGTCGCCCGCCTGAGGCTCGAACGCGCCATGAGGCGTCTCTCCCGGTTCGACGACCCCGAGTCCGCCGACCCGACGCTCGACCGCACCGATCCGGAGGATCTGGAGGCCCGGGTCTCCGCCCTGGAGCACATGGTCGACGTGCTCCGGGACGAGATGTACCACATGCAGTGGGAGCTCCAGCTGTTCCGGAACAAGAATCACGAACGGATCGGAACGCCTTGATCCTCCGGTCCCGCCCGCAGCCGACCGCCTCCCGGTCGGAGAAAGGCCCCGCATGACGTCCCGACGCCTCCGAACCCGGATTGCCCTCGCGATGGCCCTCCTCGCCGCAGCGTCCCCCAGCCCGGCCCACGACCGCCCGACGGGCCCGATCCACAAGACCCGGTCCGCCGTGCTCGCCCGGGGCGGCATCGCCGCGACGAGCCAGCCGCTCGCCGTCCAGGCCGCCGTCCGGGTGCTCCAGGAGGGCGGCAACGCGATCGACGCTGCCATCGCCGCCAATGCCGTGATCGGCGTCGTCGAGCCGATGTCCTGCGGCATCGGCGGCGACCTGTTCGCGATCGTCTGGGACGCGGAGTCCGGCACGCTCCACGGCCTGAACGCCTCGGGCCGGTCCCCCTACCGGGCGTCGATCGAGCTGATGAAGGAGCAGGGGCATGAGTACGTCCCCGTCTACGGCCCGCTGAGCTGGTCCGTCCCCGGCTGCGTCGACGGCTGGGCGACCCTGCACGGGCGGTTCGGCTCGGTGCCGATGGCCGACCTGCTGGCCCCGGCGATCCGGTACGCCGAGGAGGGCTTCCCCGTCAGCGAGGTGATCGCCGCCGGCTGGAAGGCGGACGAGCCGGCGCTGGCCGAGATCCCCTCCTCCGCCGAGTGCTACCTGCCCAACGGCTCGGCCCCGGGGTTCGGCGACGTCTTCCGGAACCCCGACCTCGCCCGGACCCTCCGGGTCATCGCCGAGCAGGGGCCCGGGGCGTTCTACCGGGGCGATCCGGCGAGCAGGATCGTCGCCTATTCCGACGAGGTCGGTGGCCTGTTCTCGATGAAGGACTTCGAGGACCACGAGAGCACCTGGATCGATCCCGTCTCGACCAATTACCGGGGCTACGACGTCTGGGAGCTGCCCCCCAATGGCCAGGGCATCGCGGCGCTCCAGATGTTGAACATCCTCGGACGCTACGACCTGACGAGCCTCGGCCACAATTCGGCCGAGGCGCTCCATCTCATGATCGAGGCCAAGAAGCTCGCGTTCGAGGACCGGGCCACCTACTATGCCGACCCCGAGTTCGCCGACGTGCCCGTGGCGGAGTTGATCTCCAAGGACTACGCCGATCGCCGCGCCGCCCTGATCTCGCCGGACCGGGCGATGGCGAGCGTCGAGCCCGGCGACCTGGCCCAGAGCGACACGATCTACCTGACCGTGGTCGACGAGGACCGCAACTGCGTCAGCCTGATCCAGAGCGTCTTCCATTCCTTCGGCTCGCATCACGTCCCCCGGGGGCTCGGCTTCGCCTTGCAGAACCGGGGGTCCTGGTTCGCGCTCGACCCGGGCCACGCGAACCGGCTGGAGCCGCACAAGCGGCCCTTCCACACGATCATCCCCGGGTTCGTCACCAAAGACGGAGCCCCCTGGCTGAGCTTCGGCGTGATGGGGGGCGACATGCAGCCCCAGGGGCACGTCCAGGTGCTCTGCAACATGATCGACTTCGGCATGGACGTGCAGGAGGCGGGAGAGGCACCCCGGTTCCGCCACTTCGGCTCCTCGGAGCCGACCGGCCAGGGGGGAGATGGCGGCGGCTACGTGTCGCTGGAGTCGGGGATCGGGCCGGACGTCCGGAGGGCCCTGGAGGGGAAGGGGCACGTCATCGCCGACCGGCCCGGCAGCTACGGCGGCTACCAGGCGATCCGGATCGACTCGGATCGGGGGGTGATCATGGGAGGGTCCGACCCGCGTAAGGATGGCGCCGCGATCGGCTATTGATCGGTCGATCCGATTCGAGGTGTCCCCATCGGCCCGCCCCGACGGTGCGGGTCGGGTCAGGGGAGCGGGCGCGGGTCGTAATAGCAGCTGAGCGCCCGGACGCGACGGACCTGGTAAGAGACGACGAAGCCGGAGGCGGCCAGGGCGGAGGCGAAGACGAAGTGGCGGTACGGCGAGTCGTAGCCCTCGGGCAATCCCTGGCCGATCGCCAGGGCGGCGTAGCCGGCGACGGAGAGCAGGGTGGTCAGCCAGACCATCCGCTCCCGGAACCAGAGCCCGGAGGCCGAGACGATGAGGAAGTAGCCGGAGACCATCGCCGTGTTCAGTCCCTGGTTCACGTAGACGAGCAGGCTGAACAGGACCACGTCGGTCGCCGACCAGACGTAGCGGCCGAGGTCGGCCCACCGGGGCCGTTGCAGCAGGTGCTGGCAGAGGAACGAGGCCATCGCCCAGTTGACCACCACGACGAACGAGCGGAGCGAGGCCGACTGGGTGTAGGCGATCAGGGAGTGGTTCAGGTAGATGATGATGCCGCAGGCCGCCATCGTCCCCAGGCGGGAGGCCAGCGCGGGCTCCCGCCGGGCCCAGCGCCGGAGGCGATGCCAGGGGCCTCCCCGGGTGGCCTCGACGGGCTCTCCCCGGAGGAAGTGGTCGAGGTCGTCGGCGAGGTCCCGGGCCGAGGCGTAGCGGTCGCCCGGGTCCTTCTCCAGGCACTTCAGGCAGATCTTCTCCAGGGGCCGGGGAATCGTCGGGTTGAGCTGCCGGGGCTGGGGGGGCTCCCCCTCCAGCACCCGGACGAGGGTCTCCAGCGGGGCCGAGCCGTCGTAGGGGGGGCGGCCGGTGAGGCACTCGAAGAGGATGGCGCCGAGGCTGTAGAGGTCGCTCGCCGGCCCGACCTGCCCGCCCCGCCCGGCGGCCTGCTCCGGGGCCATGTAGCCGGGCGTGCCGACGATGGCGTTGGAGGCCGTCACGCGCTCCTCGCTCTCCAGCAGCTTCGCCAGGCCGAAGTCGGAGACGCTGGGGTTGCCCGCCTCGTCGAGCAGGATGTTGGAGGGCTTCAGGTCCCGGTGGATCATCCCCTGCTTGTGCAGCGAATCGACCGCCCGGGCCACGATCATCACCAGCCTCGAAGCCTCCTCGATCCCCATCGGCACGCCGCGGATCACCTGGGCCAGGCTCTTGCCCGCCACGTACTCCATCGTGAAGAAATGCTGCCCGCCGTGCTCGCCGACCTCGTAGATCCCGACGATGTTCGGGTCGCGCATCCGGGCGGCCGCCCGGGCCTCGGCGTAGAACCGGGCGACCTGGTCGCGGGAGGCCAGGTGGCTCGACAGGATCATCTTCAGCGCCACGACCCGGTCCAGGTCCTTCTGCCTCGCCTTGTAGACCACCCCCATCCCGCCCCGGCCGAGTTCGTTGATCAGTTCATATTTGCCGAAGTCGCGGCGGATGGCGATGAGCGACCGGGACGGCTCGTCCCTGAGGGTGAAGCCGTCGTCCGGGCAACCCCGGTCGTCGGGCGCCATGGTGGCCGTGTCGCGCAGATCCGGCGTCTCCGAGTCGCCCGGGGGCGACTCGGACCGCAGCGATCCCCCGGGATCGGGCGTGATTGCGTCGGTCATGGTCGGATCGATGGATGGCGATGGGGTCGGTGCCCCGGACGAAGGGGATGGGCCGATTATCCGCCCCCGGGGCGGCTCACGCCAGGGGAACGCGGCGCCCATCCCCCCGGCCCCCGCCCCGATCCGGCGTGGGGCCCGGTGTCCCCGGGCGCCCGTCCCGCTAGGGGGACCGACGCCGCCAGATGCCCAGGACCGACTTCCCCACGTGGTGGCCCAGCATCGGGTCGAGCACCCGAGAGGCCCGGACGAGGTACCGGTCCCAGAACGCCACCTGCCTGGGCCCGGGCATGGCGCTGCGGAGCACCAGGCGGTTGCCCAGCGAGGCGAGCAGGCCGGCGGAGTCGAGGTAGTCCAGGCGGACCGGCTCCAGGCCCGGGGGCGTGAGCGCGGCCAGGGACCGCTTCGAGTAGCGGCGATGGTGGCCGATCGCCCGGTCGAACGGCGTGAACAACCATTGATGGGCCGGCGAGAGCACCGCGACGTGCCCGCCCGGCCTCAGCAGGGCCGAGGCCCGGTCGAGTTCCTCCGCGTCCCGCCCGATGTGCTCCATCACGTCGATATACAAGACGGCGTCGAAGGGGGCCTCGGCGACCACCCCCGGGTCCTGGGTCGTCCCCACGACCACCCGGCAGCAGGCCGGCAGCCCTCCCGAGGCGATCGTCGCGTCGAGGCGGGCGGCGAGCCCGGCGTCCGGCTCCAGGCAGATCCACCGGCGGTGCCCGGCCTCCCGCCGGCAGAGGGACCGCGTGGTGCCCCCGAACCCGGCCCCGACCTCCAGCACCTCGGGCCCGAGGTACGGGGCCAGGTGCCTCCTCAGGGTCTCCTTCCAGACCCTGGCGCCGGCGAAGAGGTCGAGCTCCGAGCCCTCGTAGGTGTAGCGACTCATGGTTCACCGGGGTGGACGTTCCGGGACCGGCCGACGAAGTAGCCGTAGTCCCGGATCGGCAGGAAGGTGAGCCCCTGCCGCCCGCTGAGGGTCACGAAGCTGAAGAGCAGCGCCAGCATGACCGCCTGGGCCAGCAGGACGAGCGAGATCCCCACGGCGGTCGTCGCCCAGCCGGGGATGGCCAGGTCGGTCGTCAGGCGGACGACGACGACGGCCGTCACCCCGACGAGGTCGAGCAGGATCAGGGCGAACGAGACGACCAGCAGGCGGACGCCGATCAGCTCGCTGTGCACCGAGATGGCGCTGAGGCCGTGGACGACCAGCCGGACGAAGTTCATCCTCGGCTCGCCGTGCAGCCGCCGGGCCCTCCGGGTGGGGATCGAGCAATGCGGTTGCCGGGAGTTGAAGGCGGCGGCGGCGTAGTGGTTCCAGAGTTCGGAGACCACCGAGAGGCTCTCCAGGACCCGACGGGGGATCACGCTGAAGTTTCCCACCCGGACGTCGAACCCGGTGAGCAGGCGGTGGATTAGCCGGTAGATCTGGTAGAAGACGCGGAAGCGGATCGACTCGGAGCGTCGCGTCCGGTCGGCGAAGACGATCTTCGTCCCCCCCTCGGCCCGGTAGCGTTCGAGCATCCGGGGGACGTCCCCCGGGTCGTCCTCGCCGTCGCCGTCCATCACCACCAGGGTCTCGCACGTCTCCAGCCGATCGGCCACGTAGGCCAGGCCGATGGCGATCGCCCGCTGGTGGCCGAGGTTCCTCCGCAGCACGAGCAGGTCGACCCGGCTGATCGCCCGGTAGCGGCCGGGGCCGAGGTCCGGGTCGGTGAGGGAGCCGTCGTCGACCACGAGGACGTCGGCCGGGAGCCCGGACGAGGCCAGGACGCGGTCGAGTTCGGGCAACAACCGCCGCAGCGCCTCCCAGTCGTTGTAGACGGGGATCAGCACCACGAGGGATCCCCTCGGCGGGGCTCCGGCCGGGGCGTCGGGGTCGGTCGCGCTCATCCGCCCCCCGCCAGCCGTTCCAGCTCGGCCTCGTCGATGACGGTGATGTTCATTTGCCGGGCCTTCTCCAGCTTGCTGCCGGCCTCTGCCCCCGCGAGCAGGTAGGAGGTGTTCTTCGAGACGGAGCCGGTCACCTTGCCCCCGGCCCTCTTGATGAGGGCCTCGGCCTCGGGGCGGGAACGATGCGGCAGGGTCCCGGTGATGACGAACGTCTTCCCGGCTAGCGGGAGGCCGTCGGCGGCCTGGAGTTCGGGGAGCGGCTGGGGGGAGACGCCGGCGGCGAGCAGGTCGTCGAGCAGCGCCTGGTTCGCCCCGTCCTCGAAGAACTCCCGGACGCTGGCCGCGACGACGTGGCCGACCTCGGGGACCGCCTCGAGCGCCTCCAGGGAGGCGTGCCGGATCGACTCGATCGAGCCGAAGCGTCGGGCCAGGATCTCGGCGATCCGGATGCCGACGTGGCGGATGGTCAGGCCGGTGAGGAACCGGTCGAGCGTCCGGTGCTTGCTCTCCTCCAGCGCCCTGACGAGGTTGGCGGCCGACTTCTTGCCCATGCGGTCGAGGTCGGCCAGGGTCTGCTCGTCGAGCCGATAGAGGTCTCCCAGCGAATGGACGAACCCCTTGTCGACGAGCTGATGGATCAGCTTCTCCCCCAGGCCGTCGACGTCCATGGCGTCCCGGTGGGAGAACCAGCGGATCCACTCCTTGAGCTGGTCGGGGCACACCGAGGCGGGGCTGGAGCACCGCACGTCGACCTCGCCGGGGATGCGCTCGACGGGCGAGTCGCAGCTGGGGCAGCGATCGGGGAAGGCGTAGGGGACTTCCGATCCGTCCCGGGCGTCGGCCTCGACCCGGACGACCTGGGGGATGATCTCGCCGGCCTTCTGGATGACGACCGAGTCGCCGATGCGGACCCCCTTGCGGTCGATCTCGTCGGGGTTGTGCAGGCTGGCCCGCCTCACCACCGTCCCGCCCAGGGGGACCGGCTCCAGCTCGGCCACGGGGGTGAGCTTGCCGGTCTTGCCCACCTGCACGGTGATCCCCAGGATCTTCGTGATCGCCTGCTCCGCCTCATATTTGTAGGCGATCACCCATCGGGGGCTCCTCGACCGCTTCCCCAGCCGCGCCCGCTGGCCGAGGTCGTCGACCTTGACCACGAGGCCGTCGATCTGGAAGTCCAGCTCGTGCCGCTTCGACTCCCAGGTCGTCGCGTGTTCGATGACCGCCTCGATGGCGTCGAAGCAGGCGTTGTGCGGGCTGACGGGGATGCCCCAGCGGCGAATCAGGCCGAGGACCTGTTCATACGAGGAGGCGTCGAGCCCCCGGACCTCCCCCAGGCCGTGGGCCACGAACATGAGCCGACGCCTGCCGCAGAGCCTCGGATCGAGCAGCTTCAGCGAGCCGGCCGTCGCGTTCCGGGGGTTGGCGAACGGGGGAAGCCCCTCGGCCTTGCGGCCCTGGTTGAGCCGGACGAGCTCGGAGTTGGTCATGTAGACCTCCCCCCGGACCTCCAGCAGGTCGGGGGGATCGTCGGCCAGGGTGAGCGGCACGCCCCGGACGGTCCGGAGGTTCGAGGTGATGTCATCCCCCCGCTCGCCGTCCCCCCGGGTGGCGCCGAGGACGAGGGAGCCGCCCTCGTATCGGAGCGAGACGGCGACGCCGTCGACCTTCAGCTCGACGTCGAAGCGGACGGCCTCGCCGTCGGTCAGGCCCCTGCGGACCCGGGCGTCCCACTCCCGGACCTCGTCGAGGGTGTACGTGTTGTCGATCGAGAGCATCGGGACGGCGTGCCGGACCGTGCGGAACGACTCGATCGGGGCGCCGCCGACGCGCTGGGTGGGGCTGTCGGGGGTGATCAGCTCGGGATGGGCCGCCTCGAGGTCTCCGAGCCGCTTGAGGAGGCGGTCATATTCGCGGTCGCTGATGACCGGGGCGGCCTCGACGTAGTAGAGGCGGTCGTGCCGGTCGATCTCGCGTCGCAGCTCGGCGATCTCCCGGGCCGGATCCTCGGTCTCCATCGTCGACCCCCCTCCCCTCCTGGGAGCGCCCGGCGACGTCGGCCGGGCGCGTCGATCGGATCGGATCGCATCGCATTCGGAATGGTCGCCGTCGCCGGTCCCTCGGCGACGGCCTCGCTCGCCGGCCAGGGTAGTCGGCTCAGGCCTCGTAGACCCAGCCCGAGCCGGCGAGGTCGTAGTCGAGGACGTCCTCGGCCTTGAACCAGAGGGCGATCTCCCGGGCCGCGGACTCCGGGCTGTCGCTGCCGTGGATCAGGTTGTTCTGCTTGCTGACGGAGAAGTCGCCCCGGATGGTGCCGGGGGCGGCCTCGATGCCGCTGGTCTTGCCCATCATGCCCCGGACCACGGAGACGGCCTCCGGACCGGCGAGCACGCCGACCACCACCGGGCCCCCGGTGATGAACCCGATCAGGCCGGGGAAGAAGGGTCGCTCCTTGTGCTCTGCGTAGTGCTGCTCTCCCAGCTCCCGGCCGACCTGGATCATCTTCAAGGCGGCGATCCGCAGCCCCTTGGCCTCGAACCGCTGGAGGATCTGGCCGACGAGGCGGCGCTGGACGCAGTCGGGCTTGAAGATGACGAGGGTGCGCTGCATGACGGGGGGCCTTGATTGGTCGGAGTGGTCGGTTCGGGTCGGTTCGGTCGTGCTTCGCCGATGACGGGCCGGTCCCGCCTCGGGAGGCCGGTCCGGCAGTATAGCGATCCCCGGCGGGCCCGTCCAACCGTCGACGACTCGCCAGGGCAGCTCCTCGTATCGGTCGGGATCCAGCCGCCAGACGCGGACCTCTTCCTCAGGGGACTGCAGCGAGACGATGATGCGGGGGACGTCCTCGTAGTGGTTCTCGCGCAGGTCCGTCTCGCTCGGGACGGCCGACCACTTCGGGTGCGAGTGGTAGATGGCGAGCAGGTTCATCCCTCGCTCCCGGAAATCCCGGTGCGTGGCGATCAACTCGGCGGGGTCGACGTCATACCTCGTCTGGCTCGCCGCGGCGTTGCTCAGGCGATAGAGCACGTCGGCCCGCCGCCCTCGGCCGGTGAGCAGCCCACAGGCCTCGATCGGCGCCTCCCGCCGACAGTGCTCGATCATCTCCCGGAGGATTGGGCCGGGGATCTCCAACGGATCCCCGGTCGAGTCCGGCTCCGGGGCGGGTTCGTCCGCGTTCATTCGGGGAATAGCGGGGTCGAGAGGTAGCGCTCGCCAAGGTCGGGGAGCACGACTACCACCATCTTTCCCGCGTTCTCGGGCCGCATCGCGACCCGGACCGCCGCGGCCGCCGCGGCCCCGCAAGAGATGCCGCAGAGCATCCCCTCCAACCGGGCCAGCCGGCGGGTCATCTCGAAGGAGTCCTCGTTGGAGACCTGGACCACCTCGTCGACGATCTCGACGTTGAGGTTCTCGGGGATGAAGCCGGCGCCGATGCCCTGGATCTTGTGCGGGCCGGGCTTCAGCGGCTCGCCATTCTTGGCCTGGGTGATGACCGGGGAGTCCTCCGGCTCGACGGCCACGACCTGCAGGCCGGGCTTGCGCTGCTTGAGCACCTCGCCGCAGCCGGTGATGGTGCCGCCGGTGCCGACCCCGCAGACGAGGATGTCGACCCGGCCTTCGGTGTCCCGCCAGATCTCCTCGGCGGTGGTCTTGCGGTGGATCTCCGGATTGGCCGGATTGCGGAACTGCTGGGGCATGAAGGAGTTGGGGGTGGTCTTCGTCAGCTCCTCGGCCTTGCGGACGGCGCCGGGCATCCCCTCGGCGGCGGGGGTGAGGACGATCTCGGCCCCGAAGGCCTTGAGCAGCCGACGGCGTTCGAGGCTCATGCTCTCGGGCATCGTGACGCGGAGGGTGTAGCCGCGGGCGGCGCAGGTGAAGGCCAGGCCGATGCCGGTGTTGCCGCTGGTCGGCTCGATGATGATGGTCTCGGCGTTGACCTTCCCCTCGGCCTCGGCCGCGTCGATCATCGCCACGCCGATGCGGTCCTTCACGGACCAGAGGGGGTTGAAGTTCTCCAACTTCGCGACCACCGTCGCGTGGCAGCCTTCGGTGACCCGACGCAACCGGATCAAGGGCGTGTTGCCCACGCACTGGGTGATCTCGTCGTAGATCCGGCCCCTGGTCCTCACGTCGTCGGCGGTCGCCATCGCTGGTCCTCCCTCGGGCGTCGCGAGACGCTCCAGATCACCCCGGCCGGCGGCGGACGACCCACCCGCCCCGCCGAGCCGGCCCCATCATACGACCATCCCCCCCGCCGGACAACCTGGCGAATCCCGACATTCCCGGTGACCTTCGTGATCTTTCCCGGGGGGTCATCGCAGGGCGATCGGCCGGAGGGCGAAGCCGGCGGTGGTGCCCTTGATCTTGTTGGTGGAGGCGACGTAGCAGAACTCGAAGACCTCGTCCCGGCTGAGCGCCTCCAGGTTGTGCAACTCGCCGATGTGGACCCCCTGGTCGACCAGCAGGTACTTGTGGACCGGGATCATGCTGCCGGTGCCCGGGGGCGGCGGGCTGACCTCGAAGCCGCTGGTGTCGGAGCCGACCATCATGGCCCCCTGCTGCTCGACGAGCCAACGGGTGGCCGCCAGGTCGAGCCCGGCGGAGTCGTGCTCGGCGATGGTTTCGTGGTCGGCCCCCTCGTCCCCCCAGTACCGGCCGGCCCCCGTGCGGATCAGGACCACGTCGCCCGGGCGGATGGCGACCCCCTGGCGGTCGAGGGCCGCTTGCAGGTCCTCGGCGGTGATGACCGTGTGCGCGGGCAGGGCGTCGACCCCCTTCCAGGCCGCAACGTCGACCATCACCCCCCGGGCGATGATCGGCGGGATGGTGGTGGCGTCACACTTGCGGATGCCGAAGTCACCTCCCCAGTCGGCCTCGGTGAACCCGTTGTACCAGTGGTCGTCGGCCCCGGCGGTGACGTGGCCGAGGCCGTCGATCTGCGTCCCGACGTTGTCGCTGATGAACAGGGCGCAGGAGTGCCAGTGGATGCGATCCGGGTTGGTCCCGGGCGGCGGGGCGTCGGGGTCTCCCATCGCGGCGATCCGGTCGGGGCTCCGGAAAGTCATGACCTCCCCGGGGTTGTGCCCGGCCCACCTGAAGCTCCGGCGGCTGTAGGCCTGGCCCAGGTCGTACGACTTGCCCTCGCTCGCCAGTCGGAGCGCCTCTCCCCGGCTCCGGTCGGACATCGCGTTGAGGCTGCCGACCTCATCCTTGGGCCCCCAGATCCACCCCCATCCCTTGCCCCTGGTCCATCCCTCGAGCGTGGGGGGATCGGCGCGGCCAGCGGCCGCCGGCCCGTCCTGACCCCCGGTCGTCGGCACCGCACTCGCCCCGGACAGGGTGGCCAGCGCCGCCGCGAGAATCGCCCGGCGCCCCGGATGGAAGGATCGGATCCATTTCATGAGGAAGCCCCGGCGTCCGGACCTCGAGATCGGCGAGATGGCGGCGTATCATACGGCCCCCCCGAGCACCCGAGCAAGCCGGCGACTGGCGTTGACATGCCACCGTACCCGTCCTAACATTCTATTTCTCGCCACCGTAGCTCAATCGGCAGAGCACCGCTTTCGTAAAGCGGGGGTTAAGAGTTCGACTCTCTTCGGTGGCTCTCCCCCCGGGGGCCTGACGATCCCCGGGGGAGACCGGCGCGGCTTGACACCCCGCGTCGGGGTCCGGCGGGCTTGACTTGAACGCGAGTTCAGGTGTAGAGTTCATCGGATTGATCCCTCCCGACCGCCGGTCGCGTGCTCTTGGCTGGGAGCGGCCGGCGGTTTTTGCTGCGCGGACCGCGACCGCAGGAGCTCGAGCTGGGCCCGGAGCTGTTCCGGGGTGTGCTTGGCGCCGTGGCCCCTCGGGGGCGTGGGTCGCGTCATCGGGGCGGGGGGCCTCGACGGGGGCGGCCCCGGTTTGGGGGGCGGGGCGAACGGCGAGCCGCCCAGGGCGAGGGCCGCGGAGAAGCCCAGCGGGGGCCGGTCCTGGCGATCGGGCCGGCCGGACGCGAGCCGGCGGGCGTCCCGGGCCGCCTCGGATTCGGGGTGGACCGGCTGCGGGAAGTCGTGGCCGTCGCAGGCGACCACGAAGCCGTGCCCGACCTCGGCCGGGGCGATCCCGTAGCCGACCGCCCGGTCGGCCCGGCGGGCGGCCGAGAGGAGCCGACGCCTGGGGGCGCCGTCGTCGTCGACGGCCCGCCAGATCCGCTCGGCGATCATCCCCCCGGATCTCGACCCGAGGGGCCCCGCCAGTGCCGCCACGGCGCCACGGACCGCCCGGACCGCCAGCGGCCCCCTCGGGCCGGAGGGGTCGCCGTCGGCGACGGCCAGGGCGTCGAGGCAGCGGGACTCGACGCCGGGGGGTCTGCCCGGATCGGTGGGTTCCCCCGTCCCCCGATCGATCGGTGAAACGTCACCACCTCCCCCATGGTGAGTTTCAACTTCGTCCTTTAAGAGATCGGATCTCTTAAGATCGGGTCCGCGCCGGCGCGGACCCCCCCTCCGCGCCGGTATGGACCCCCCCTCCCTGTGGGCGCGGACCCCCCCCCGCGCCGGCGCGGACCCCCCCTCCGCGCCGGTATGGACCCCCCCTCCCTGTGGGCGCGGACCCCCCGGCCCGGATTGGGGGGTAGCCTCGTGTTGTTCCCGGGAGGGGTGCATCGGGAACCTCCAGTTGAGGATGATCACCCGTGGGGGGCGGATCCGGCCCTTGGCCTTCCAGCCCGGCCGGTAGCCGCGGCGGACCAGCTCCTCGAACCTCGCGTCGTCGTCGTCGCAGTCCTTGACGATCCGGGTGATGTAGCCCCACTGCTCCAGGCGGAGCAGCAGCGAGCCGACGTACTTCGGGTGCCGTCGGATCTTCTCCGCGAGCCGCTGGTTGCTCGGCCAGCAGTCGACGCTCCCCGAGTAGGTCTCGCTGTTGAGCTTCTCGACGAGGGTTTGCAGGGCGTCCTTGATCCTGGGGTCGTCGCGGACCATGTCCCAGGTCAGGAACGGCGAGTCGGGCCCGCCGGGCAACGATCGGAGGTCGGGACCCTCGGGGTCGGGGCCTGGGACCGGGAGCGGTCTGAGGCATGTCATGACTACACGCCCCCCCACTCGTCGCAGGGGGAGGCGGGACCTGTCTCGGCGTCGACGGGGCTGCCGAGGATGCCGAGGTCCTGCAAGGCCCGGATGTGCCGGCAGTCCCAGTCCCGCTCGTACTCGGCGCAGGAGCACCGGGGGCAGAGGCCGGGGCGGGCGGAAACGACGAAGGTCTGGGACAGGCCGTCGGGCCGGGGCTCGTCGACCTCCCAGGCCAGGACCGTCGGCGAGGGGGCCCGGTTGGGGTCGGAGCCGACGACCAGGTGGACGGTGCAGGCGGCCCCCTGGACGTCGAGGCGGAAGACGGAGTCGAAGCGGCGGAGGTGCCGGGCCATGGCGTCGCCCAGCACGTCGGCCAGGGCCGAGGCGGCCAGCGCCGGGCCGAGGTCGGGGTGCTGCGACGGGCGGGCCATCGGGCGGGGGGCCGGGGCGGGTTCTTCGAACAGCGGGCCGAGCCGCTCGTCGGGCCCCAGGTCGGGATGGCCGGGCGGACTTTTCCGCTTGATCGCGGGTCGAGGGGTGGTAAGATGTCCAGCGTCGTACGGACGGCGAACGTCGGGGCCGAGGGCCCCGGAGGCGGATCGGGTTGAGGCGGACACTCGATCACTCCCGTGCGTCGGCCACCACCCGTGCTCTTTGGCTGAGAAGGGCGGCCGGCCGGAACTACCAAGGCGGATCGACGGACGCGGCGGGATTGACGACCCCGACGCATCGCACCGGCCGGACCACCCGGCCGGATCACAAGGATGCCAGTCGGGCGGGGCTGACGACCCCGCCCTCGGGCGATACCGGCCACGCGATGCATCCGCGCAGGGCCGGCAACGGGCAACTTTACCCCGCCACGCCGCTGCGCTCAAGGGCGCAACTCGAGGCCCGCCTAAGTCGGCCCGCCTAACTTGTGCCGGGGCCGGGCGTCGGGCCGTCGCCGCCCGGGTCGGTGGGGATGATCCGCCGGCCGTCGAGGGCCCGCGTGCCGCCCTCGATCCGGATCGCACCGGAGCGCGCCAGGTGGGCCAGGGCGTACTGGGCGGTGCGGCGGGTGATGCCGGCCTCCCGCTCGATCTCGACGTTGCCGGCGGTGCAGGCGCCGTCGGCGCCGGCCAGCCGGCGGATCGCCTCCAGGACCTTGGGGATGGAAGGGGAGCCCGGGCCGGCCCGGCCGGTGCTCCGCGTCGCCGTCGGGCCGGAGTGCTTCCCGTTTTCGTCGGGGGCCGCGGCCGGCAGGCGGCGCTCGACCCAGGCGACCCGGCCGTCGAGCAGGCCGAGGCGGCAGCCGCAGGACCGGCAGCGATAGACTTCCTGCCGGGCCGAGGCCCAGCCGCCGCCGGCCAGCACGGGCCGGTCCCGGGCGACCAGCTCCAGCCCGCCATTGCAGCCGGGGACGGGGTCGGCGAAGGTGGGCGTCCCGGCCCGGAACGCCTCATCATGATTCATCGTCATGGCCTCGGTTACGCGCGATGATGGGCCGGGCGCAATTGCCGGTGTCCGGATGCACCGTACCCCGCATGGGCCTGGTGGTCAAACGTCGGCCTATGCGGGGACTAGGCGCATGGTCCTTATCATGTCACAATGGGTTTGGCCCCGGCGTCGGGGCCGGGGGGTTAGGACCCATGGCGAGGTCTGAGACCGAAGGCGGTCGGGCGGGCTCCGCGACGGAGAACGCCATCAGCTTGCGGGGCACGAGGGAGTGGCGCGACTGGCTGCGCCGCCTCTCCGACCACTGCCGCACCACCGGCGCGACGGTGATCGACCAGGCCCTGGCCAAGTACGCCCGCGACGTCGGCTTCGACGAGCCGCCCCCCAGGCGATGCTGAGCCTGTGATGGGTTAATCGTGATGCACGCTCGACGATGGTTCGTCCGACTCGCGCCGGCGATCGGCGTTGCCGCCGCCCTGGCGGGATGGGGCTTGTGGCCCCTGTCCGCCCCGAGCTGCTGTGCCGGGCCGCTGGCCAAGTGCACCGGCTCCTCCTTCTGCCGGGCCTGCAAGAATTGCAGCTCGTGCGGCCATTGCAACTCCGGCGGGAGCTGCGGCACCTGCTCCCGCCCGGCGCCGGTGGTCACCGGCCCCTCCGCCGAGCAGCGGAGACGCGAGCAGGAGGCCCGCAAGGCGGCCGAGGAGCGGAGACGCCAGGAGCAGGCCAGGGCTGAGGCCGCATCGAGTGCCGAGTCTGCCGCTCGGGCCGCGGCCGCGGCCCGGGCCGAGGCGGCACGTGCCTCCGCCGCCCGAGCGACGTCGCTCCTCCGTTTCGGGCAGTCGCTGGAGGACGACGGCAAGGTCAGCGGTGCGCTGTCCAATTACCGCAAGCTCCTCGCCAGCCACCCGGAGTCCGAGCAAGCCACCACCGCCGCGGATCGCCAGGAGAAGATCGGCCGGGCCCGGGAGGTCGTCCGGGTCGAGGACGGCCTGACGGTGGTCGTCCGGGTCGACGACCAGGAGGTCCCGGTCAGGCTGGCGGGCGTCGACCCGGTCGAGGGGGAATCCCCCGCAGCCCGGGCATTCCTGGGCTCGCTGCTCACGGGACGGAAGGTCCACGTCGACCACGACCCGGTCCGCGACGGCAAGGACGACGACGGCCGATACCTCGCCTACCTGTTCCGCTCGCCCGACGGCCTCTTCGTCAATCGCGGCCTGATCGCCGCAGGACACGCGGTGCCGGCGGACGTGCCTCCGTTTCGGATCCGCTTCCCGCTGGACCCTCCCGCCGAGCAGTCGCGACGATGACGTGCCGAGCGGTTCGACCACGCGCTGACGCGCTCCGCGAAGGTGCTGGAGCTCGGATTGCAGCCGAAGCGATGGGCGGAGTGTCCCGAGGGACGGGGAGGGTGTGATGAAGGGATGTGCGAAGGTCGGTTGTCTCGGTCTCCTCGGGGTGGTCCTGCTGGGTGTCATCATCTCCGCGTTCGAGGGCCCGGCCGGTCGGGATGCCGGGCGGCCGGCACCCCCGCCGGCCGCGCCCTCCCCGACGGCCGTCGGGGTCCTCTCGGGGCGGTTCGCCGGCAACCCGCCCTCGGATCGGATCGAGTTGGCGATGACGCCGGTGCTGGCGGCCTATGACCTGCCCGAAGACGAGGAGCATCGCCTCCGGGTCGGCAGCGTGCTCATCGCGCTACGCGAGGAGTCGGGCATCCCCGAGATCCTGCTGCTCGAATACATGGGGCGGCACCCCTTCCCGGGGGTCACGTTCGCCGAGGCGGCGGCGCTGGCCGCGGTCGCGTACAAGGTGGACCATCCCGGAGCATCGGGTGGCGGTTGAGCCCTGAAGTCGATGGGATGCCCTCGGCCGGCCGCCGCCGGCCCGAGGGGACGTGCCGCACCCAGCCGACCGGCTCGGGCTCGGCCGCCGGGTCCCAGTCGTGCAGGGCGACGACCGCCGCCCGCAGCGACTCGAATCACCAGCCGTCGGAATAGCCCTGGTGCCAGTGCTGGGCCGGGCCGGCGACGATCCGCCCCCGGCCCCCCCAGCAGCGGCATCACCGCGGCGATCCGGCCGTCGGGCAGCTCCCGCCGCGTGCCCCGGACGTAGCTCAGCTAATCGCACTCGATCATCGTCCGTCTCCTCCCGCTTCAGCTCCTCCCAGCGCACCGTCCCTCCAGGAACTGGGGCTGAAGTGATCCGGGGCGGCTTTCGCAACGACGAGGTGACTCATCGTGGACTATACGGTCTTCTACTACACCTACTCGACGATCTCCCAGACGCTCGCCGGGGCATTCGGCTTCTTGGCGGCTCTGGTGCTCTTCCAGATGCAGTATTTGCTCTCGAAGCGGGAGAGCATGTTCCGCGGGTTCGGCGATGCGAGGATGAAGGCCAACGACTCCTCCCACCACGACCCCGAGCGGGCCCAACGACTGAATCAACAGATTCAGGAATACCTGGAGACCGAGGAACGCAAGTTGTCCTCGGCCAGGGAAGGGCTGCCGCGATCGCTCAAATGGACCGCCTGCACGATCGCGGCCTGCCTCGTCTTCATGCCCATGACCTGCGAGGGGATGCCGCTGGGGCATCCGCTGGTGGCCTGGGTCTTCCTGCTGCCGACCGTAGCCGCGGCGATCCTCACCCTGAGGATTTACCTCGTCCTGGTCCTGACCGTGATGGCGCCGACGAAGTTCCCACCCGAGCAGGGGTGAGCGAGGGGCGACAAGCCTACCGGCCCGGTCACTCCACCATCCGATACGCCTCCCGGTTCGTCTCCCAGCCGTTACTGATCGCGGTCGTGACGCACTGGCGGAACGCCTCGTCGGGGGTCGCCCCCGCGTCGTGGATCCGACGGTCGGCCCGCAGCCAGGCCCGCCAACAGCCGCGAGAGCCGCCTCGCGTACCGTAGCGATCGAAGTGAACCAGCACGTCGATCATCGCCCCTTCCCCTTGGCCACGTCTCCGGGCATCTAGCCCACCGGAGGGGCCTCGAAGGTCGCACTCGAAACCGGCACGATCGCTACGACGATGAGGCACGCCGACCTGCCTTCAACGCGAACCTTTGACTGTGCGGACCAAGGAGGCAAGACTGATTAAGTTGACCCGGGCGTTTGGGTGACCTGCGGGGATCGTGGCATCCCATGTGTACAGGAAATCAGTATCCTGGATACAATGGAGGGGACCTGCCACGAACCGCCCGGCACTGCTTCCCGAGCGAGTGAGGTAAGCCATGTCCACGGCGATCGAGATCCCCTACCGCGATCGCCAATCGATCGAGCGGATCGCCGAGCGTTACGCACGCGAGGCCGGCCTGGCGACTCCGCCCTTCGAGGCCGACCGGCTGGCCAGCCACCTGGGCCTGGGCGTGACGTACTTGGAGTTCGATGAGGGCGACGTCGCGGGCCAGCTCGTCAGCCGCGGGGGCCAGGTCGAGATCCGCGTCCGGGAGTCGGATCCGCCGGCCCGGCAGAACTTCACGATCGCCCACGAGATCGGCCACCGCCTGCTCCACCCGGCCAACGAATGGGAGGACACGGAGGTCACCATGTACCGGCATGACTTCTGGGGGGTGAACGACCCGGAGGTCGTCCAGGCCCCGGATCGCGAGGAGCTGATGCGGCGACGGGCCGAGGCCCAGGCCAATGCGTTCGCGACCGCCTTGCTCATGCCCGAGGGCCAGGTGCGAGAGAATTGGAACTTGCTGAAGTCCCCGAACTATCTCGTGCCGCTCTTCAAGGTTTCCAGGTCGGCCATGCTCTACCGGTTGAAGGAGCTGGGGCTCATCGTCCCGTCCGTCGAAGGCTTCCAGTACGTCGACCTCGCCTCGTTGCATGAATCGCGGACAACGCCCGAGGGCCGCCGCCTCGCCGACGAGCGGGGCCCGATCCCGGCATTCCCGCCGATCGCCCTGGATGACCAGGGGCGAATCCTCCCCATGGTCGAGGACGACCGGGACGCCAGGCAGGACGCCTTCGAGAGGGCGCTCAAGGCCATCGACCGGCAGGAACGCGTCGATCCGCCCGGCCTCATGGAGGCGATCGAGCGCGGGATCGACGAGCGGCGTCCGCACCGGAAGCTCTTCGGCGACAAATGAGGGCACACACGGGTGTCAACTTATGTATTTTTGGATACCGGCCCGTTATGCCTGGCATGCAAGAGCCGGTCGGATCGGTCGCAGCGGTGTCGTGAGTGGCTTGCCGGCCTGCGGGGGAAGGGCTACTTCGTGATGGTGCCCGAGATCGCGGATTACGAAGCCCGCCGGGAGTTCCTGCGTCAGGGGGCGCCCGCCGACGACCTCCTGGCGAACCTCGACGCCTTGTCCTCGGCCGCCCTCCTGCCGCTCAGCCGTGCCGCGATCCTCAAGGCCGCCGAATTCTGGGCGCTGCTGAGGAACGAGGGGAGGCAGACGGCCGACGACAAGGCGCTCGATTGCGACACCATCCTCGCCGCCCAGGCCGTGACGGCCACGCTCCCGGAGGATCGCGTCATCATCGCGACGACGAACGTCGACCACCTGTGTCGATTCCCGGGCGTCGAGGCGCAGCCCTGGGACTACGTGAGCTGAGCCGGGTCGCGGGCGATCGATCGCCCTCCGCCTCCACGTGATACCCCGGGCCGTCCTTGCCCCGATAGGCCCGGCAGGGCGAGTCGTCCCGTCCCCTGGCTCGATGTCATCGTACGTGACTGGCGCCCTCCCCCGGCGGTCGGATAGGATGTGAACAGCATCCGATCCCGACATGAACGGAGGGCTTCGCCATGGCCGACGCGGTGACGATCACGCTGGAGGCGGCCGACTGCCTGCGGATCTATCGGCAGGCGAGCGCGGCCCACCTGGAGGCCGCCGGCGACGAGGCGGGGGAGCCGGCCCGGCGGCTGGACGACCTGGTCGAAGCGGTCGAGGCGGCGGGGGACCCGGACGGGGCCCTGGCCTTCGTCCTGCTCGGGTCGATCCTGACGACCGGGGACGCGGGGGAGCGGGGCACGGCCCTGGAGCTGCTGGCCGGGCTGCCGACCGGCGACCAGCTCATGACCTCGATCGGCCGGGCATCGCGGTTCGACCCGGCCGACCGGGAGGCCGCATTCCGGGACGCCGCGGCCGGCTGCCGGGCCGGGCCGGGCCCGGGTCGGGAGTGACCACGATGCATCGGACACCCTCGGCCTTGCCGATCGGGGCCCGCCGCCGGTGGCGGAAGGTGGGCGGGGTGTCGCACCGGTTCCGGCGGCGTCGGGGGGGATGGGAGTCGGAGTGCGGCTTCTACTCGGCCGGCCGGCTGCGGGGCTCGGGGCCGGGCCGGCCGGGGCCGGCGACGTGCTCGCTCTGCCGGGGGGCCGGCGACCGGTCGGGGGCGATCCGGGCGGGGGAGCTCCTGCTGATGCACGCCCGGGTCGCGCTGCGGGAGGTCGGGAGGTGAGGGGGATCGGTCCGCGTTGACCCATGGGGGCGGATGCGCCAGGATGGACCCGGGCCGGCCGGCCGGCCGGCCGGCCCCCGTCCCCGGCGGCCACCTCGCCCGCCCGTCGGGGCCAGTCGACGCCCCGGGCCATCCGTGGTCCCGGGGCGTCTCTTTGCGCGTCGAGGGCCCGGGGGGTCGCCCCCCCGGGCCCTCGACGCGGAACGCTCAATCCATCTCGACCATCGACGATTCGTCGATGTCTGATCCCGGACCGATTGCATGGCCGGTGCCGGGACGCCGGGCACGTCGCCCGACGGGGACCATCCTACCGCCCCGGGCACCCGGGGCGCCAGGGTCACCGGAGCCGGAGGCCGAGGGCCTCGGCGACCTTCTCGGCGGTGTCGAGGTTCAGGCCCTGGGTGCCGGCCAGCCATCGGCCGATCGACCGGGGGTCGACGCCGGCCATGCGGGCCACCGCCCCCCCCGAGAGGCCCCGGGCCTCGATCGCCGCCCGGAGCTGCTCGCCGAGCTTCGTCGGCGGCTTCTTCTTCGCCATCGGTTCACGTCGCTTTCGATTGGAGGAGGCGGCCGACGGTCGTCTTGGACCAGGCGCCGCCGTTCTTGGTGGGGGCCCCCATGCGGCCCAGCTCCCGGGCGATCGCCCGGAGGGAGTGGCCGTCCGCCTTCCGCGATCGGATCCAGTCGAGCAGGGCCAGCTCCCCGTCGTCGGCCTCGAGGTGGACGCCGTCGGCCGACAGGCGACGGCCGTAGGGGATCTGGCCGGTCCGCTCCCCCTGCGATCGCTTGTAGGCCAGGGCGTCCCGGGTCCGCTCGCCGATCGTCTCCCGCTCCCACTGGGCGACCGACATGAGGACGTTGAGCACGAGCCGGCCGGCGGCGGTCCGGGTGTCGATCGCGTCGGCGACCGACCAGAGCTGCTTGCCGGCGGGCTCGCCGAAGTAGCGGCGGATCAGCGTGTCGAGGTCGGCGACCGACCGGGTGAGCCGGTCGAGCTTGGCGACCAGCAGGCCGTCGGCCTCGCCCCGGTCGATGAGGGCGAGGGCCCGGGCGAGGGCCGGCCGGTCGAGGGTCTTGGCCGAGGCGCCGGCGTCCTCCTCGACGGCGACCAGTTCGAGGCCGTAGAGGGCGGCGTAGCCGACGACCTTCTCGCGCTGGCTGGCCAGCGAGACGCCGTCCTGGGACTGCTCCTGGGTGGAGACGCGGACGTATCCGACCGCTCGCATCGCGTGCCTTCCCCGCGGCCCCGTCGCCGCGCCCGCCGATTCGTCGGGAGATCGATCCGGGGAGATCGATCCCGGGGGGTCGGGCGATCGGTCCCCCGGCCGTCCCCCGGTGCCGGGGGCCGGCCCTCGGCGAACGTCGCGGGCCGATTTCGCCCGGGATCCGCCCCCGGATCGATCTCCCCCATTCCCGCGTCGGCGCCCCGACCGCACCCGGGCCGTCACCGCCCGGCGGCAAGATTAAACCGCATGAGGAGTTGCGTGAATTTCGGGGCGACGCGCGTTCAGGGTCGGCCGGTCGATCCGACATTCGGGGCCGGATCCCCGGGAGATTGCGACCGGGCGGCCGGGCGCCGTATGCTCACGTTCAGGTCATCAGGAATTCGCAGGGCCATGGTGGCCCGACATTTAAGGCGGATTCGGCGGGTGGCCCGTTCAGTGGAGGCGCCGTCTCCCTTACGTACGCAAGCGAGAGCGAGCCGCGGAGCAAGGCCTCGACGCCGAGGCACCCCGATCGACGAGGACGCACCAGGATGATCGCCGCCCGGATCCGCTACGACGGGGACCTCGACGAGCGTCCCTCCCGGCTCGCCCTCGGCGGGCCGGGCCGACGGACATTCTCCCAGGAGGACCTCCGCGACCTGCGCGACCGCGTGGTGGCGGTGTGCACCCGGGAGGGGATGACCGCCGACGAGCTGGCCGCCGCGATGGACCTCTCCGTCCGGGCGATCTTCAAGAGCCGCTCCCGCATCAAGGCCCGGATCCTCCGGGTGCTTGGGGGGGCCGGGGGGGCCGGCTGATGGCCGCCGCACCCGCACCCGCACGCCCCCAGGCCCGGGCCCGGGAGACGACGGGGGACCTGCTCCGGTCGCTGGTGGGGGTCGAGCTGGCCGACGAGGCCGCCTGGGACCTCCGCCGCCGGCCGGTCGACCCGAGGGTCCACCCGCTGATGGGGGCCGACTGCTGCTGGACGCCGGCCCTCGAGGGCCAGGCCTCGGCCCCGATCGGCCGGGCCCTGGTCGACCACGACCTGGGCGTGCCCCGCCCGGTGCCGGCCTGCTCGATCTGCGAGTCCCGGCGCGACGCCGACGGCGAGGTCCTGCCGGGCACCGGGGTCCGCCCCGGCGACCCGTTCGTCTGCCTCGGCTGCCAGTGCGCCTCGCCGGGCAACGCCGGGGCGATCCGCCGCGGCACCCGCCCCCGCCCCCGCCAGCCGTCCCGGACGCCCCGGGGCCGCACCCGCCTGGCGGCGAAGGAGCGGGCCGCCCTGGCCCGCAAGCCCGAGGGGCCCCCCTGCCTCGCCCTCTGCGACGCCCGCGACGCCGGCGAGGCCGAGGCCGCCAGTGCGATCGAGCGGGCCTTCGCCCTGCACCGCTCGGGCCTGATCACCCTGGCCGAGCTGCACGACCGGGCCGGGACCGAGCCCGGCGTCGACCCGAGAGACCGGGGGCGCCCGCGCCGGCCGCCCCGCCAGACGGCCTAGGAGGCCCTGCATGCCCGCCGTCGACTTCGACCGGCTGGTCACGCTCTCCGACGCGCAGGGCCGCCTGCTGGCCGAGCTGCGCCGCGTGGAGCGGGTCCGCGACGAGGCCTACCGCGCCCTCGGCCGCCCCGCCCCCAACGTGCCGCTCATCTACGGCGTGGTCGCCCGGCAGCTCGCCCGACGGCGGGAGCTCCTGATCGCGCTGGAGGAGCTGGCCGAGCGGGTCGCCCTGGCCCTGGGCATCCCGGCCCGACGCCCGCTGGAGTGCGAGCCGTGCCCCCCATGCCCCAACTGAAACTGACCGACGCGCAGCGCGACCTGGCCGCCCGCTATGTGCCGCTGGCCCGGGCGCTGGCCCGCCCCTTCCAGGCGCAGCTGCCGGAGATCTGGGAGGAGTTCGAGTCGGCCGCCCTGGCCGCCCTGGTCCTGGCCGCCGCCCGCTACGATCCCGAGCGGGCGACGTTCGGCACCTACGCCCGTCAACGGGTCTGGGGGGCCTTGCGGGACGCCCGGCGCGACCACCTGTCCCGCCGCGCGATGGAGCGGCCCGCGACGGACATCGAGCCCGAGGGCCTCGCCCTGGTCGAGCTGCGGGCCGCCGACGCCCCGCCGGTCGGATCGGCCCTGGACGCGGCCGAGGCGATCGAGGCCCGGCTCCGCACGCTCCCCCCCGGCCACGCCGCCGCCTGCCGGCTGATCTACCGCGACGGCCTGACCGACGCCGAGGCCGCCCGGGCCCTCGGCTACCGCTCGCGTGCCTCGGTCTGCCGGCTCCACGCCGAGGCGCTGGCGATGTTCGCCGGCGACGGACCCGCCCCCGCCGCCGCCCCCCGCCGGCCCCGGGGCCGCCCCCGCAAGGATCTCGCCCCATGCCCGCCCGCCGCTACCTGACCGACCAGCACCTGGGCACCGGCGACGGCCGGGCCTGGGCCATGATCTGCTGGCACCGCGACTCCGGCCACCTCGTCGCCCGCGACGGCGCGGCCGGCCCCGGCGACTTCGACCCGGCCAGGCACCTCCACCCGATCACCGAGTACCCGGCCCCTCGGCTGGGGATCTGGCGGTCGGAGGTCCCGGTCGACGGCCCCGAGGGCTGGTACTCGATCAGCCTCCACGAGCTGGCCCCCGACGGCACCCCCCGCCCCTACCCGGCGACCGGCTCCAACGTCTCGGTCGGCCTGAGCGTCTTCTACCACGACCCGACCGGCCGCCGCGACTCGGACGGCGAGCTGTTCGACCCGCCGCCGCCGCCCGGCCGCTTCAACCTGCTGGGCGACCTGGTCGTCACCCCGGCCGGCTGATCGGCCGGCCCCCGAGGTTCCCCCCATGCCGCGACGCCTCCCGGCCCTGGCCGTCCTCGCCCTGGTCGTCCTCGCCGCGGGCCCCGGCGCCGGACCCGGCTGCCGGCCGCCCGCACCCGAGGCCCCGGCGCCGGCCCCGGTCTCTCCCGGGGCCCCGGCCCTGGCCGACCTGGTCAACCACCGCCGGGCCGCGCTGGGCCGACGCCCGCTGCGGCACGACGCCCGGCTGGAGTCGGCCGCCCGCCGCCACGCCGGCGACCTGGCCCTGGTCCGCCCGGCCGACCCCCGCCACTGGCACCGGCTCCCCGGCGGCCCGGGCCTCCCCGAGCGGGTGGCCGACGCCGGGTACCGGCCCTCCCGGCCCTCGGGCTGGGTCGCCGGCGAGACGGTCGCCCCCGTCGACGACCCGGCGACCGCCTGGGCCCTCTGGCTGCACTCCGACCCGCACCGGGAGCAGCTGCTCGACCCCGCCGCCGTCGCCCTCGGCACGGCCCGATCCCGCGGCTGGTCCGTCGCCGTCGTCGGCTACTGATCGACCCCCGCCCCCCCCCTCGATGACGAGGCCCCGATGATCCCGCTGCTCGCCCACCTCGACGACCCGGTCTCCCGGATCTCCGCCGGCACCTCGGCCACCGCCTCCACCCTGCTCGCCGTGGCCTCGGCCGAGCCGATCCAGATGCTGGCCGGGGCCGTGGTGGCCGTGCTCGCCCCGCTGCTGATCTCGGCCGTGAACCGCTGGATCGACAAGCGGTTCCAGGAGGTCTCGCTGAAGGCCTCGCTGGCCGCCTCCGAGGCGCTGGTCGCCCAGCTCAAGACCGAGCTGGCCCGACGCGAGGCCGCCGGCGATGTGCCGCCGACGCCCTGACCGCCCCGGCCGGCGGGCCCAGCTCGCCGCGAATCTGCTCCTGGCCCTGGCCGCCTGGCTCTGCTGGCGGCTGGGCTGAACCCCGACCCGACCGAGAGGATCGCGATGCCCGAGGAACGCCTGCTCAAGTGGTTCGCCTTCGAGCACCTGCCTGGGCACCTCAAGGAGGTCTCCTTCCACTTCCATTCGCTCGCCCTGGACCTCTGCGTCCTGGTCGAGCCGGGCCCCGAGCGGACCGTCGCCCTCCGCAAGCTGCTCGAGGCCAAGGATGCCGCCGTCCGGGCGAAGCTCAGCCCCGGCGGCTGATCGACCCCACTGAAGTCCTCCGTTGAAGCTCGCCGCCTGAATCCGCCGCACTCCCGACCGCGGCCGGCCCGGCCCTCCCGAGACGACCCCGACACGACGCCGCGCGACCGGGCCGGCCGCCCCCCCTCACACCCGATGGAACGACGCAACCGATGCTGGTCCTGAAGCGCAACGACGGCCAGTGGGTCGAGCTGGTCCACCGCTCCGGCGACGTGATCCGGGTCAAGGTCTACGGGATCGAGGCCCGCCGCGGCCAACCGGGCCGGGCCAACCTCGCCTTCGACGACGAGGCCCGCAACTTCGAGATCCGCCGGCCGGAGCGGCGGCCGTTGACGCCCGTCAACGCCCCCGGCCCCGAGGCCGACGCCGGCTTCGAGCCGGCCGCGTCGGCCGAGCTGGCCCCCTTCGACCCCTTCACCTTCTGCCTCCAGTCCCGGGGCTTCCCCTGCCCGGACGACGGCACGGGTTTCCCCTGCCCGGCCGACGACGACCTCCCCGACCCGGGAGACTGCGCCGTCTCCTGAGCCGATCGCCGCCGATCCCCCGCTCGACGCCGAGCCTCGACGCACACCCCGAGGAGCACCGCCGATGCACCGCCGCATCCTGGCCGCCTTCGCCGCCCTCTTCGCCGCCGCCTCGCTGGGACACCAGCCCGGGGCGCTGTCCCGATCCGACCGCCGACGGCTGGGCGTCGGCCGGGCCGACCCGGACCGCTTCGGCTCGCCGCGGGTCGCCCCCTCGGGTCGGGCGATCCGCCGCCGCCTGGCCCGGACGGCCTGACCCCCCATGCCCCGGCGGATCCCCAGCTATCGGCCGCCCTGGTCGCCGGCACCCCGCAAGCCGCACGAGCGGCCCATCGAGCGGACCGAGGACCGCAAGGCCGATCGCCGCTGGTACATGGCGAAGCCGTGGCGGTCGCTGCGGGCGCTGGTGCTGGCCGAGGAGCCGCTCTGCCGCCTCTGCCGCGAGCACGGCCGACTGACCGTGGCCAGCCACGTCGACCACATCCGGCCGCGGAAGGAGCGGCCGGACCTGGCGCTGGACCGGTCCAACCTGAGGCCGCTCTGCCGGAGCTGCCACAACCGGGTCCGCGCCGCCGAGGACGGGAGGGGGGGAGGTCCGCCCCCCGGGCCCGTTTCTCCCTGAACGCCTGCCCAAGCGCGCACATTTTTCGACGGACCCTTTGGGGGTGGGGCGCTGATGCGTCCCCGAGCGATGCCGACCCGAGGCCCCAAGACCAAGGCCAAGGCCGCCGCGAGGCGGGCCTCCAAGGCCCCCCCGCGGGGCACCGAGCCGCCCGGGCACCTCGCCGACGACGAGCACGCCGCCGACGCCTGGCGGCACCTGACGGCCCTGCTGTCCGAGGCCGGCAACCTGGAGCGGACCGATCCGACGATCGTCGAGGCCTACGCGATCAACGTGTCGATGCTCCGGACCTGCCACGAGGCGGTGGCCCGGGACGGCCCGATCACGCTCAACGCCGCCAACTGCCCGGTGCCGCACCCGGCCGCGGCGATGATCAACGCCGCGACGATGCGGCTCAAGTCGATCTGCTACGACCTCGGCCTGGTGCCCGCGACGAGCAAGTATGCCGCGACCCCGACGGACGCGACCGGCCCGGACAGGTGGGGCGACCTGCTCGGCGTCGTCGGCTGACCACGGCGAGCGGGCGGTCCGCTTCTTCAACCAGCTCACCCACACCGGCGACTTCTCGGGCGAGCCCTTCGACCTCCGCCCCTGGCAGGCCGACCCGCTGCGGAGGCTCTTCGGCACCCGACGCCCCGACGGCCGACGCCAGTACCGCAAGACCTTCTGGGGCCTGCCCCGCAAGCAGGGCAAGACCGAGGTGGTGGCCGGCGGCGGGCTGTTCCTGCTCACCGGCGAGGGCCAGGGCAAGGCGAACCAGCGGGTCTACACCGCCAGCGGCGACACCAAGCAGGCCGCGCTGATCTTCTCCGCCATGAGCGAGATGATCCGCAACGACCCGGCCCTCGACTCCCGGTTCGTCATCTACGACGGCTACAGGCGGATCGAGTACCCCGCCGGCAACTCGACGCTGGAGGTGCTCTCCTCGGTCCCGAAGTCCAAGCACGGCCTCGGCCCGACCGCCGTCCTGATCGACGAGTACCACGTCGTCGACGAGGAGCTGGTCAACGTCCTCACCACCGGCTTCGCCGCGAGGCTCGACCCGCTGACCTGGATGATCACGACGGCCGGCTGGGACCGGCACTCGCTCTGCTTCGACGAGTGGCAGTATGCCGTCGACGTCCGCGACGGGGTCCGCGAGGACCCGACCTACCTGCCGGTGATCCACGCCGCCGGGGCCGGCGACGACTGGACCGACGAGGCCACCTGGCACAAGGCGATGCCCGCGCTGGGCGACTTCTGCTCGCTCGACTTCATCCGCGAGGAGTTCCACAAGGCCCGCGAGCGGCCCCGCTTCGAGAACACGTTCCGCCAGCTCTACCTGAACCAGTGGACCGAGCAGGCCGAGCGCTGGCTGTCGCTCGACGCCTGGGACCGCTGCACGGCCGAGGTCGACTGGTCGGCCTTCGAGGGCCGGGCCTGCTACGCGGGCCTGGACATGAGCACGATCCACGACCTCACCGCCCTGGTGCTCGTCTTCCCGGGCGAGGCCGAGGGCGACCCGATCGTCGTGCTCCCCTTCTTCTGGGTCCCCGGCGAATCGGCGATCGAGCGCGAGCGGCGAGACCGGGTGCCGTATCCCGCCTGGAAGCGCGAGGGGCACGTCACCTTCACCGACGCCGAGACGCTCGACCACGAGCGGGTGGCCTCGGAGATCGAGGCGATCGCCCAACGCTTCCCGATCCAGGCCCTCGCCTTCGACCCGGCCCACGCCGGCTACGTCGCCACCCGGCTGGACCGCGACGGCGCCGGGCTGACGATGCTGCCGTTCAAGCAGACCCATTTCTGGATGAACGCCCCGGCCAAGCGGTTGGAGGGCCTGATCATCGACGGCAACCTCCGGCACGACGGCCAGCCGGTGCTCCGCTGGTGCGTCGCCAACGCCGCGATCGACCAGCGCGAGGAGCTGATCCGCCCCAGCAAGGGCAAGTCCACCGAGCGGATCGACGGCGTGGTCGCCCTGGTGATGGCCCTCGGGGCCTGGATGGGCGAGGGCGGCGACGAGCGTTCGGTCTACGAGGAGAGGGGGCCCCTGGTCCTGTGAGCGACTCCATCACGATCAACCTGAACGAAGAGGTGAGGGTCCGGCTGAAGCCCGACGGGATCCGTCTCTACTGCGAGCACTACGAGTTCCGGTGCGTGCCGCAGATCGACGCCGACGGCTGGACCCGAATCCAGCTCTGGCGGCTCATGATGATCTTCGGGTCCCACGTCTGCCTGGCCGGCGATCCTCCATTCGAAATGGCCGTCGTCCTGGATCGGCCGGCACCGAAGGCCGCCCTCGTCGCCAAGCGTCCGCCCTCCTGCTGCCCGATCTGCGGCAGCCGGAACTTCTCCCCTGGCTACGTGGCCGACGGTGTCCGTCGCGTCGACATCTGCAACGCCTGCGGCAACACCATCCTGGCCGAGGTCGAGTAACCCGTGAGCGTCACCGTCTCGATCACCCCGAAGCTGGAGGCCACCCGCACCGAGTCGCTGATCGCCGGCGTCTCGGGCGGGAACGTCTCCATCGCGCTGCCGTCGAGCACCGTCGGCAGCCAGACCCGGGCCGGCGGGGCGGTCGCGATCACCTGCACCAAGCTCTGGACCCGGGTCATCAGCCTGGCGAGCTCGACCCCCGAGACGCTGGACCTGACCGCCCTGACGGGCGGCAAGGGCGACACGTCGTTCTCGGCCGTCAAGCTCGTCGACGTCCGCAACAACGAGGCGGCCGACTCGGGCGAGGTCCTCGCCGTCGGCGGCGCGGCCTCGACGCCCTTCCTCGGCTTCCTCGGGGCGGCCGACGACACGCTCAAGGTCGACCCGGGCTGTGCCCGGACGCTCTACACCCGCGCGTCGGCCGGCTGGAGCACCGCCGGGGCCAACAACCTCAAGCTCGACCCGGGCGCCAACGCGATCAGCGTCACCGTCACGATCGCCGGGGATTGACGTGCCGAAGCGACTGCCCTCCATCCTGAAGGCCCGCCCCTCGGCGACGGCCCCGGAGTCCCGCGCCGTCGCCGGCGAGGAGCTCTGGTGGCCGCCCGGCACCGGCTCCGCCGGCGTCGCCGTCACCGAGGAGACGGCGCTGGCGTTCCCGACGCTGCTGGCCACGGCCAACACCCTGGCCACCGACCTGGCCTGCATGCCGATCGACGTCTTCCGGGGCGAGGGCGACGAGGGCCGCGTCCGCGACCGCCGGCACCCCAATCACGAGCTGCTCTCCCGGTCGCCCGCCGGCCCGGACCGCCCGGAGACGACGCCGATCCGCTGGCGGCAGTCCTGGGTCCTGCACGCCCTGCTCTGGGGCAACGGCTACAACGAGATCCGCCGGACCGGCCGCGGCACCCCCTACTCGCTGCACCTGCTCGACCCGGAGACGACCCGCCCCGTCCGGCTGCTCGACGGCGTCGAGGTCGAGCTGGCCGACCCCGACGGCGTGCTCCGCTACGAGGTCCAGGGGGTCCGCGGCGGCACCCGGCACCTCCGGCCCGAGAACGTGCTCCACCTGGCCGGCCTGGGGCTCGACGGCATCCGCGGCCTGAACTTCGTGGCCCTGCTCCGCCAGGGCCTGGGGCTGGGGATCGCGATGGAGTCCTACGCGGCCGACTACTTCGCCAACGGGGCCGACCCCGGCGGCGTGATCGAGACGCCGCAGAAGCTCAACCCGCAGGCCATCGCGAACCTCCGCACCGGCTGGGACGACCTCCACCGCGGCCCCGGCAAGCGGCACCGCCCGGCCGTGCTGGAGCAGGGCGCGACCTGGAAGGGCACCAGCTCCAACCCCCAGCAGTCGCAGCTCGTCGAGGGCCGCAAGTTCCAGTCGCTCGACGTCGCCCGCCCCTGGCGGGTCCCCCCCAACAAGTACGGCGACCTCTCCGAGGCCCACCTGGCCAACATCGAGGCCTCCAACCTCGACTACCTGAACACGGCGCTGACCGGCTGGCTGGAGGCGATCGAGCAGGAGATCAACCTCAAGCTGTTCACCCGGTCCGAGTGGCAGGGCGGCTACTTCGTCGAGCACGACGTCGACGCGCTGCTGCGCGGCGACCTGCTGAAGCGCTACCAGTCCTACGAGATCGCCATCCGCACCGGGATGCGCTCGATCAACGAGTGCCGCCGGGCCGAGAACCTCAACCCGGTCAAGGGCGGCGAACAGCACCTCACCCAGGCCCAGAACGTCCCGATCGAGAAGGCCGGCATCGCCTTCCCCGGCGGCGGGCCGGGCTCGCCCGCAACGGAGCCCGCCCGGCCATGAGCGACGTCGAGACCCGCTGCCTCGTCCTGCCCGACGCCGAGGTCCGCATGGCCGAGCGCGACGGCCGGCCGATGATCGTCGGCCGGGCGATCCGCTACGGGTCGCTCTCGAGGGAGCTGCGCAGCGACCGCGGCCGGTTCCGGGAGCGGTTCGCCCCGGGGGCGTTCACGCGGAGCCTGCAATCCGGGGCCGACGTCCGGGCCCTGATCAACCACGACAAGAACCTCGTCATGGGCCGCAACGTGGCCGGCACGCTCCGGCTCTTCGACGACCCCGACGAGCTGCGGTTCGAGATCGACCCCCCCGACACGACCTGGTCGCGGGACTACCTGGTGTCGATCGCCCGGGGCGACATGGGCGGCGTCTCCTTCCGCTTCTACAAGCGGCGCGACGACTGGGAGCGCGACCCCGCCGACGGGGTGGAGATCCGCACGGTGACCGAGGCCGCCATCGACGACGTCTCGATCGTCACCTACCCCGCCTACGAGGACACCTCCGCCGCGCTGCGGAGCCTCGACGAGTTCCGCCGGAGCCAGCCCGCCGGAACGCCCCTGCGCGCCCGCGCAGCCCGACTGACGCGGCTGGCCGAGGCCGATTCCTGACCGGCCCGATCCCCCACCCTGCAACCCCACCGAGGCACACTCATGCCGACTTCCGTTGAGCTTCGCGAGGAGCGGGCGGGCCTGGTCAAGCAGGCCCGCGACCTCCAGGCCGCCGCCGACGCCGAGGGCCGCGACCTCTCCGCCGAGGAGACCGAGCAGTTCGACCGCGTCATGGCCGACGTCGACGCCATGCGTTCCCAGGTCGACCGGATGGAGAAGCTGGAGGCCGTCGAGTCCGACCTCGACCGGCCCGTCGAGCGCCAGGCCGAGGGCATCGATTCGGAGCGCCGCGAGCACCGCCGCGGCGAGCAGCGGGCCGAGGCCCGCGAGGCCGAGGAGCGGGCCGCCTTCGCCCACTTCCTCCGCACCGGCGAGGTCCGCCAGTCGCTGCGGGCCGGCGAGGAGCGGCACGCCGGGCTGATGGCCGAGGTCCGCGACACCATCATCGGCACCGACGCCAAGGGCGGCTACCTGATCACCCCGACCCGGGTGACCCAGCAGCTGGTCAAGGTCGTCGACGACATGGTCTTCATGCGCCGGCTGGCCACCGTCCACACCGTCAACGACGCCAAGAAGCTCGGCATCCGGACGCTGCCGACCCACATGGCCGACGCCAGCTGGACGACCGAGGTGGCCGCGGTCACCGAGGACACCACGATGGCCTTCGGCCGCCGGGACCTGGAGCCCTACCTGCTCTCCAAGCTCTCCAAGGTGTCGCTGCGGACCCTGGCCCTGTCGAGCGACGCCGAGTCGATCGTCCGCCAGGAGCTGGGGTACAAGTTCGGCCTGACCCAGGAAAAGGCCTTCCTCACCGCCGACGGCTCGTCGAAGCCGCTGGGCGTCTTCACCGCCAGCGCCTCGGGCATCTCGACCGGCCGGGACGTCGCCGGCTCGAACACGACCACGGCGATCGTCGCCGACACGCTCTTCGACGTCGTCTACGCCGTGAACCCCGGCTACCTCGTCGGCGACAAGGTCGGCTGGATCTTCCACCGCGACGCGGTGAAGGCCATCCGCAAGCTCAAGGACTCGGACAACCAGTACCTCTGGCAGCCGGGGCTCCAGGCCGGCCAGCCCGACCAGCTGCTCCGCTTCCCCGTCTACCAGTCCGAGCACGCGCCGAACACCTTCACCGCCGGCCTCTACGTCGGCCTGTTCGGCAACTTCAGCTACTACCACATCGCCGAGGTCAACGCCTTCGCGATCCAGCGCCTGACCGAGCTGTACGCCGCCACCAACGAGGTCGGCTTCATCGGCCGGATCTGGGTCGACGGCGCCCCGGTGCTCGAATCCGCCTTCGCGCGGATGAAGCTCGCCGCGTCCTGAGCCGGGGGGTGGCGGGGCGGGGCGATGCTGGCCCCGGCCCCGACGCCCCTCCACCCGATCGGGGCGTTGTCTCCTCGGCCGAGGTCGCACCACCGGCGAGGAACGCACAGGGTCGCACCCTGGCGCCCCGGCCCCCCACCGAGGAACCGATGCGCGTCCGACTCCACTCCCTGGCCGCCGGGCCCGACGGCGTGCTCCAGCCCGGCGAGCACGACCTGGCCGAGGCCTTCGCCCGTGCCCTGGTCGCCGGCGGCTATGCCGTCCCGATCGACGCCGACGCCACTCCCGAGTCGGCAGAGACCGACCCCGGCCCCGAGCCCGAGACGACCGAGGCCCCCCGGCCCGCGACCCCGAAGCGGAAGGGCAAGTGACCCCGATGCTCCAGCCCGACGGCCGCCTCACCCCGGCCACCCCCCCGGCCGAGGAGCCGGTGACGACCGCCGAGGCCAAGGCCCACCTGCGCGTCGAGGTCGACGACGACGACACGCTCATCGCCGCCCTGGTCGTCGCCGCCCGCCGCCTCGTCGAGGCCCGACTGGCCCGGGCCCTGGTCTCCCAGGCCTGGGACCTGACGCTCGACGGCTTCCCCCGGGCCTGCACCCAGCGGCCCGGGTCGTGGGAGCGGTCCTGGTCGTACTACGGCACGCTCACGGTGCCGCTCGCCCCGCTGGCCTCGGTCTCCTCGATCACCTACGTCGACGCCGCCGGCGAGGAGCAGACGCTCGACCCCTCCGGCTACCAGGTCGTCGCCGGCTCGCCCGGCCTGGTCGTGCCCGCCTACGGCACGAGCTGGCCGGCGACCCGGTCCCGGCCCGAGGCGGTGACGATCCGCTTCACGGCCGGCTACGGCGACGCGGCCGACGTCCCGCAGACCCTCAAGCTGGCCGTGCTCCTGCTCGTCTCCCACTGGTACGAGCACCGCGAGGCGGCGATCGACCCGCTGATCGGCAACGGCCCGGTCGACCTGCCCTACGGCGTCGGGGCCCTGCTGGCCGCCGAGAGCTGGGGGCACTACGCCTGATGCGCGCCGGACGACTCCGCCACCGCGTCGCGATCCGCCGGGCGACGACCACGCAGGGGAGCTTCGGCCAGCCGGTCGAGGCCTGGACCGACCTGGCCTCCTGCTGGGCCGAGGTCCGCCCCCTGGCCGGCCGGGAGCTGGAGCACGCCCGGCAGGTCCACGCCCTGGCCAGCCACCGGGTCCTGATGCGGGCCGTCGCCGCCGTCACCCCGGCCGACCGCCTCGACTGGGGGGGCCGGACGCTGGAGATCCTGGAGGTCCGGGACACCGACGTCGGCGGCCGGACCCGCCAGCTCATGCTCACCTGCCGCGAGTCGGTCTGACCCCATCACCCCCTCGACGCCGAGGCCACCCCCATGCAGTTCACCGTCACCGTCCGCAGCGCGCGGGTCGGCGCCATCAAGACGATCGTCGACGCCGGCGGCGCCAACACCGGCCTGCTCAAGGTCTACGCCTCGGGCGGCTCGCCCCCGGCCGCCTCGGCCACGACCTCGCTGGGCACCCTGCTGGCCACGCTCACCGCCGTCACGATCACCAACAACTCCGACGGCACGCTGACGATCTCGGCCACCGCCGACAGCTCGGCCGACGCCACCGGCACCCCCGACTACGTCCGGATCACCAACAGCACCGACTCCGACCGGATCCAGCTCACCGCCGGCGTCGGCTCCGGCGAGGCCAGCTTCGACTCGACGATCACCGCCAACGGGGCGGTGTCCCTCACCTCCGGCACGCTCACCGACGGGAACGCCTGACCCGCCCCCCCTCACACCCGATTGGCCCGAGGCCACCGCAGGGAGACCCGACCGCCATGCCCGCCAACTCCGCCGGATTCAAGGTCCTCCACACGCCCGGGTCCGTCCGGCTCGACGGCTTCCCCCGGCTCACCTACGTCCCCCGGCTCGGCGAGGGCATCCGCCTGGCCGCCGACCCGACGGTCACCGTGGCCCGGGTCGTCGCCGAGCGCAAGGCCGGCCGGTCCCCCGAGCAGGTCGCCCGGGACCTCGGCCTGGTCGTCCACGCCGGCACGCCCGAGGAGGCCCCCAACGTCGGGGCCGTCGAGGAGGCCCTCGACTACGCCACCAAGGCCGGCGTCTTCGACGCCTGACCCCCCTCCCATCCACGCCGGACACCCCCCCCCGGAGCCCCGACCGTGCCCAACCACTTCCACGTCGACGACTCGGCCGTGCAGACCACGATGGGGCGCGACCTGCTCGACGTGCTGCGCCGGCTCGGCCAGGACATCGCCGAGCTGGAGTCGATCCGGGACGCGATGCGCGAGGCCAGGGACGCCGCCTCCTCGCCCGCCGTCGCCTCCGACCACGCGACCAATGCGCTGCTGCTCCGCTTCCTGGACGCCCCCGGGGGCGCGGTGAGCGCGTCCGTCACCCTGGCCGCGTTCGTCGAGATCGACTACGCGGTCAACACGGCGGCGGCGGCGATCAAGCAGCTCTGCGCCCAGATCCGCCAATGAGCCTGCCCCCCCGGGCCCCCCGGCGGCTGCTGCTGCTCTCCGGCCCGGTGGCCGGGCTCGCCCGCTCGGCCGTGGCCCGGCCGGGCGTCGGCACGGCCGCCCGCCCCACCCTCCGCGTCCGGTTCGACGCGGAGGTGGCCGTCACCCTGGAGCGGTGGTCCGCCGCCGGCCGGTCGAGCACGACCTACGCCGGCGCCACCATCGACCACCTGCTCCCCCGCTTCGCCCCCGGCGAGCGGTGCCGGGTGACGGTGTCGGGCGGGTCCGCCGCCGCGCCCGTCGCCGGCTTCGCCGAGCTCGTCGCCCCCTGACGCGGAGCCCCCGTGGCCGCACCCAACTTCATCGGCGAATATGAGACGGCGTGGGACTCCGCCACCTCGCCCAAGTCGACGGCCGCGATCACCGTCCAGGCCGGGGACGTGCTGGTCGCGGTCTCGGCCGTCGAGACCTACAACACGGGCTTCCAGGAGCCCACGATCACGCCCAGCGGCGGCGGCCTGACCTGGACCAGCCGGCAGGTCGTCCAGGGCAACGACTACGGCAAGGTCGCGATCTGGACGGCGGTCGCCTCGGGGTCCGCCTCGTTCGCCGTCACGTTCACGCGCACGGGCTCCCTGTCCTCGGGCCTCTACTTCGGCGGGTCGGTCCTCCAGTATCGCGGCTCCGACGGGCTCGGCAACTCCGCCAAGGCCAACGTCTCGTCCGGGGCACCGAGCCTCTCGCTGACGACGACCGGCGCCAACTCGGCGCTCGTCGCGATCAACAACGACTGGAACGCCGGGGACGGCTCCTCCCGCACCTGGCGGACGATCAACGGCACCGCCCCGAGCGCCGGCAACGGGTACGAGGCGGTCTACTTCCGGGACGCCTCGCGCTACACCGTCTACGCCGCCCGCTGGCCGGACGCGGGGGCGGCCGGGTCCAAGACGCTCGGATTGTCGAGCCCGAGCGGCCAGAAGTATTCGATCGCCGGGATCGAGGTGCTGGGGACGTCGTCGCCGTCCCCGGCCGCCGCCGCCCTCTCGGCGACCGCCGCCGACGCCTCCGCCTCGCTCGCCCTCGACGCGGGGGCGCCGCCGGGCTCGGCCGCCGCCCTCGCCGCGACGGCCGGCGACGCCTCCGCGAGCCTCGCCCTCGACGCGGGGCTGCCGGGCAGCTCGGCGATCGCCCTCTCGGCGACCGCCGCCGACGCCACCGCCTCGCTCGCCCTCGACGCCGGGGCCCCGACCGGCACCGCGATCGCCCTCTCGGCGACGGCGGCGGACGCCACCGCCTCGCTCGCCCTCGACGCCGGGGCCCCGACCGGCACCGCGATCGCCCTCTCGGCGACCGCCGCCGACGCCACCGCCGCCCTCTGGGCCGCCGGCGGCGGGCCGATCGGCTTCGACACCGCCCCGGCCCGCGTCCTCTGGCTCGACGCCGGCGACGGGGTCAACGCCCGGGGGGCCGTCGAGCTCGACGGCTCGACCCAGTACCTGACCCGGTCCGGCTCGCTGATGGGCGTGCTGGGGACCAGCTACAGCGTCCAGGCCTGGGTCTACCTCGACGCGACGGGGGCCAGCCGGGGGATCGTCTGCCACCGCTCGACGGCGTCCTCGTCCCGGATCCCGCTCTTCCTCGGGGTCGGCTCGGACGACGTGGTCGACTTCATCGTCGGGGCCGACGGGGCGGCGTTCTCCACCGCGGTCGGCTCCGCCCTCTCCGCCGGCCAGTGGCACCACGTCGTCGGGGTCCGCAGCGGCAACACGCTCTCGATCTACGTCGACGGCGTCAAGGGGACCGACGCCACCGGCTCCTTCGGCGGCACGATCACGCCGACGCACCTCGACTACGGCTCCAACTTCGGCGGCTCCGCCTCCCGGGTCCAGCTGCTCGACGGCCGGATCGACCAGGTCGGCCTCTGGGGCAACCGGGCCCTGACCCAGTCCGACGTGACGGGCCTCTTCAACGCCGGGGCCGGGCTCACCTTCGGCGGCATGACCTCGGGCCAGAAGTCCGGCCTGGTCCTCTTCCACGAGCTGGACGAGGCCTCCGGCGACCGGCTCGACGCCACCGGCAACGGCCGCGCGATGACGGCCGTCGGCGCCCCGGGCGGGGCCCACGGCGTCGTCGAGGGCCCGGCCGACGACCTCGACCCGGTCTCCTCCTGGGACGACCGGGTCGGCGGCCTGGCCTTCGAGCAGGCCTCCGTCCCCGCCCGGCCGGCCTGGCGGTCGGGCCCCGGCACCCCCTACGTCGACTTCGACGGCACCGACGACCAGCTCTCCCACGGCACCCCCGGCGGCCTGGTCGGCGACCGATCCGCCTTCACGCTGCTGGCCAAGGTCCGGCTCGACGCCCTGCCGGCGACCGACCCGGCGGTGATCTACGAGGAGGCCGACGCCTCGGGCGCCGTCGCCTGCCGGCTGGCGGTCGACAGTTCGGGCCACGTGGTCGGGAGCTACCGGCCGTCCGGGGGGACCCTCGCCTCGGCGACCAGCTCGGCCACCCTCCCGGCCGGCGGGGCCCCGGTCACGATCGGCCTGGTCCGGGACGGGACGGCGCTGCAGGCCTTCGTGGCCGGGTCCCCCTCGGGCCCGTCGGCGACGATCGACGCCGGGACCTCGCTGGCCGGGGCCACGCCCCGGGTCGGGGCCCCGGTCGCCTCCTCCGGCTTCGCCCGGCTCGACGGCCGGGTCTACGCCGTCTTCGGGGCGGCGCTGGCCTACGCCGACGCGCAGGTCCGCCAGCTCTCCGAGGCCCCCTCGGCCTCCGCCCTCTCGGCCACCGCCGCCGACGCGACCGCCGCCCTGGTCCTCGACGCGGCGGCCCCCGGCGAGTCGGCCGCCGCCCTCGCCGCGACCGCCGCCGACGCCTCCGCCACGCTCGCGCTCGACGCCGGGGCGCCCCCGCCGGCCGCGCTCGCCCTCTCGGCCTCGACGGCCGACGCCTCCGCCACGCTCGCGCTCGACGCCTCGGCCCCGGGCGCCGCCGGGCTGGCCCTCTCGGCGACCGCCGGCGACGCGACGGCGAGCCTCGCCCTCGACGCCGGGCCCCCGCCGGCCTCGACGATCGCCCTGCTGGCCGCCGCCGGCGACGCGACCGCGAGCCTCGCCCTCGACGCCGCGATCCCGGCCCCCGCCGCCGCCTCGATCCTCGCCGCCGCGGCGGACGCCTCGGCCGCCCTGGTGCTCGACGCCAGCCCGCCGGCCGGCACGGCCCCGTTCTCGCTCTCGGCGACGACGGCCGACGCGACCGCCGCCCTCGGGCTGGCCTGGATCGCCCGGGTCGACCTGCGGCAGATCGTCTTCGAGCGGCTCTCCGGCTCGGCCGCGCTGGCCGCCCTGGTCGGCACCCGGATCTACCCCAACTGGGTCCCCCAGGGGGTGGCGGCCCGGCCGGCCCTGACCTTCACGGTCGTCTCCAACGCCCGGGGCCGGGTCCTCGCCGAGGACGGCTTCGACGGCTCGGCCCGGGCCCGGGTCCGGTTCGACGCCTGGGCCGACGACCCGGCCGACGCCGCGGCCGTCGTCGACGCCCTCTCCGACCTCTGGCACGGCTACCGGGGCACGGCCTCCGGGGGCGTGCTGGTGCACTCCTCCTACCAGGTCGACGAGCAGGACCTGCCCGAGGCCCCCGCCGACGGCTCCGGCGACTGGACCGAGCGGATCGTCGCCGACTACGCGATCCACTACCGCATCCCCCGGCCGGACCGCTGACGTGACCCTCGCCGAGCTGATCGAGGCGGTCCGCGCGCGGACCGCCGCCGACGCCGCGGTCGCCGCCCGGGCCGCCTCCCGGGTCTACCCGGGCTGGATCCCCCAGGGGGCGAGCACCCCCGCGGTGACCTTCACCGTCATCGGCCACGCCCGGGGCCGGCACCTGGACGGCGCCGGCGACTGGGGCCGGGCCCGGGTCCAGTTCGACTGCTGGGCCGACGACCCGGCCGACGCCGCGGCCCTGGCCGCCGCCCTGGCCGACCTCTGGCACGGCCACCGGGGCGGGTCCCTCTCGGCCCGGCAGCTCGACGAGCAGGACCTGCCCGAGCCGCCCGCCGGCGGCGGCGGCGCCTGGTCCGGCCGCATCAGCCTCGACTTCTCCTTCCTCCACCGCTAACCGAACCGCCGAGGGCCACCGCCGATGTCCGCCATCCCCCACGCCGGGACCACGCTCGAGACCTCCCCCGACGACACCACCTACACCGCCGTCGCCCAGCTCATCTCGATCACCCCGCCCGGCACCGAGCGGGAGGCCGTCGAGACGAGCGACCTGGCCGCCGGGGCCAAGACCTTCCGCGGCTCCAAGAAATACGACGCCGGCGAGCTGGAGCTGGCGATCACCTACGACCCCAAGCTCGCCAGCCACGCCACGCTCGAAGGCCTGCGCACCAGCGGCAACACGATCTACTGGCGGATCACGCTCAACGACATGGACACCACCGCGACGATCGCCAAGTTCTCCGGCTTCGTCACCGGCTTCGAGGTCGACGAGGTCAACCGGGACGACGAGGACAACGTGACCGCGACCCTGACCGTCAAGGTCACCGGCGCGATCACCCTCACCCCCGGCACCAGCTCCTGAGCGCCGGGGCCGGCCGCCCCCGGCCCCGCCGTCGCCCCCCTCCCGACCCGCCCCGCAGGCCCCGAGGACCCGAGATCCCATGAGTGCCGACGCCGTCGCCGCCGCCGCCGTCCCCGCCCCTTCCCCCGCCGCGACCCGCGAGCGGCTGCTCGCCGCGAAGCCGCCCGCCCCCGAGCCGCTGAAGCTGCCCCGGGGATTGGGGGTCGTCCACGTCCGGGCCCTCACCGCCCGGGAGCGGGCCGAGTGGGAGCTGGCCGTGACCCGGGACCGCAAGGCCACCCGCGAGCTGCTGGTCGTCCTCACCGCCTGCGACGCGGCCGGCACGCCGCTCTTCACCCCGGAGGACCTCGCCGCCCTGGCCGGGCTGGACTCGGCCGTGGTCGACGCGATCTTCGCCCGGGCCCTGAAGCTCTCGCGCATCTCGCAAGCGGATGTGGATGAGCTTGAGGGAAACTGAGACGCCAGCCGCTCCGGGTGCTCCTCTTCCGGCTCGCCCTGCACTTCGGCGAGCCGGACCCGGACGCCCTGGCCGAGCGGATCAGCTCCCCGCTCCTCTCGGAGTGGCTGGCCTTCTTCAGATTGCACCCGCTGCCCGACCCCTGGCTCCAGACCGGGATCACCTGCGACACCCTGGTCCGGGTCCTGGGCACCGGCAAGGCGGCGCGGCGGATCACCCCCGACTCCTTCATCCCCCGGCCCCGACGCCGGGCGCCGCAGGCCCCCGGGGCGATGCGGGCCGCCCTGGCGGCGTTCGCCCGCCTGCAATCCCCCGACCCGAGATGACGCGAGGTGAGGCTTGGCCAGCCGACGTCGGTCCGTCCGCGTGGTCGTCACCGGCCACAAGGCGATCGACCGCAAGCTCCGGAAGCTGGAGCCCAAGATCCAGCGGAAGCTCGCCCGCAAGGCGACCCGGGAGGGGCTGCGCCCCATCCTCGACGAGGTGATCGCGTCTGCCCCCGAGGATACCGGGTTCCTGCGCGACCACGTCAAGCTCCGCGCCGTCCGCAAGAAGCGGCGGGGGGAGATCGCCCTGCACGTGATCATCCCCTCGATCCCCTTCAAGGCCGCCTTCGGCGACTCCAAGACGCCGAAGGCCAATGGATCGAAGACCACCTACTTCTACCCCTCGATCATCGAATACGGGTCGCGCGACCGCCCCCCGGACCCCTGGGTCCGCCGCGCCTTCGAGCGGCTCCAGGGCAAGGGCCGCCAGACCATGATCGACGAGCTCTGGGGCGCGATCGAGCGCGAGGCGTCCCGCGGCGTCCGCAAGCCTTCCGGCGGCTCGGGCGGCCCGCGCCGCGACCCGACGACGGGCCGCTTCATCTAGGGAGCCTCGCGACATGGCGACGGTCGGCTACCTCCGCGTGATGGGCACCATGAGCACCGCGCCCCTGCAGAAGGGGCTCGGGGCCATGCGCGGCTCGATCAACGCCTTCGCCGGGGCGACGGCCTTCGGCGGCCGGGGCCTGGCCGCGATGGGGGCCGCGATGGGCGGCGTCGCCGCCGCCGGGGCCAGCTTCCGGACCCACCTCTCGATCGGCAAGCAGATGGCCGGCCTGGCCAAGGCGACCGACCTGGAGGGGGCGGCGCTGGAGGGGCTCAAGCAGGAGCTGTTCGGCCTCTCGACCGAGCTGGCCGGCGTGCCGGTCGAGGACCTGCTCGACATCGCCATCACCGGCGGCAAGCTCGGCATCGCCGCCGGCGACCTGGTCGAGTACACCCGCGGCATCGCGATGCTCTCGACCGCGATGGACGACATCCCCGCCTCGGAGATCGCCGACCAGGTCGGCAAGGTCAACAGCGTCTTCAAGCTGAGCAGCACCCGGGGCGCGATGCAGCTCGGCTCGGCGATCGACAAGGTGGCCGACTCGGGCGTCTCGGCCTCCAGCGACATCCTCAACGTCGTCCAGCGGATCAGCGGCTCGGCCGCCGCGGCGAAGATCGGGGCCGACGAGGCCGTCGCCCTGGCCGGCGCCCTGCTCGACACCGGCACCCAGGCCGAGCTGGGGGCGACCTCGCTCCAACGCCTGATCATGGGGCTCAACAACGTCGAGTCCCGGGCCGGCTTCGCGAAGGTCCTCGGCGTCGAGGCCGGGCAGTTCGCCCGGATGGTCGAGGACTCCCCCGTCCGGGCGCTGCAGGCCTTCCTCGGGACGCTCAACACCCTGGACGCCCAGAGCCAGCAGGTCGCCATCGCGTCCGTCCTCGGCCGCGACTCGATCCAGGCGACCGGCGAGATCCAGAAGCTCGCCGCCCAGGTCGACACCCTCGACCGCTACCTCGGCCTGTCCTCGCACGAGTTCGCCACCCTGGAGCAGATCCAGAAGAGCTACAACATCACCGCCGGCACCAGCGGGGCCACCCTCGCCCAGGTCGGCAACCGGATGACGATCCTCAAGGACCAGGTCGGCACCGGCCTGGCCCCCGCCCTGCTGATCGGCAGCACCCTGCTCGGCGACCTGGCCACCGGCGTCGGCGAGGCCTTCGGCCGCTCCGAGGGGGCCGTGCAGGGCCTGGGCATCAGCGTCTCGGGGATCGTCGACACCATCGGCTTCGCCTTCCGGAACCTGCCCGACCTCTTCGAGATGGCCGCCATCAAGCTGCAGGAGCGGCTCCTGAACGTCGGCGCGTGGTTCCAGACGCTCGGTACCAACATCGGCATCATCGCCGGCTGGGCCTTCGAGAACTGGCGGGAGCTGGCCCTCGACGCCTTCAACGCGATCGGCTTCGGGATCCAGAACCTCGGCACCAACCTCTACAACCTCGGCTCGGCGCTGGTCGCCTTCCTCCGGGATCCCACCCAGGGCTTCCAGTTCAACTGGACCCCGATGCTGGAGGGGTTCACCTCCACCGTGTCCGAGCTGCCCGCGCTGGCCGAGCCGGAGTTCATCAGCCTGCAATCGTCGATCGACGAGGTGGCCGACCGGATCGCCGCCAACGAGGCGGCCCGCGCGGCCAAGTCGGTCGAGTCGGCCGTCGAGGCCGGGGCCGGCGTGATGCCCGGCGCCGTGGCGGGGGCCGTCGAGCAGGGCATCGCCCGGCCCGACCTGCTCGGCGACCAGGGCGGCGAGGCGAAGGCCTCGGCCGCCAACCTGGAGCTCGGCAGCAAGGAGGCGTACTCGGCCATCGCCGCCTTCCGCAACGGGGGCGGGCAGGACCGGCTGCTCAACGTCAACACCCGACAGCTCTCGACGCTCCAGCGGATCGACCGCGGGATCGATCGCATGGCCGGGTCCCAGCTGGAGGTCCAGGCGGTCTGACATGGCCAACTTCTCCCTCATCCAGCCCCCCGGCAAGGGCCGCTCCGGGTCCAAGGACGCCCAGCGGCAGCGGTCCTACTCCGTCCCCTACCAGGTCGAGAGCGACGACCCGGCCGGCACCGAGGCCGAGGTCCTCGCCTTCGTCGAGGGGCAGGTCGGCACCATCGGCGCCGCGCACCCCGGCGACGACGGCGCCTTCATCCGGTCGATCCGGGTCCAGGAGGAGGCCGAGGACGGCTGCTCCTGGAGTGCCGAGGTCGAGTACGGCCCCTGGGAGCCGATGGAGGAGTCGCCGCTGGAGGAGCCGGCCGAGGTGGCGATCGACTGGGCCCCCCGCGAGCGCGTGGTCGAGCGGGCCTGGGCCGAGGACGGCGGCTCCTGGGGCCTGACCGGCGTCATCACCAACTCCGCCGGCGACGTCTTCGACCCGCCTGTGGTCCGGGACGATTCGAGGCCCATCCTCCGGATCAGCACCAACGAGCCGAGCTACCCGATCGCCCTGGCCGGGCTCTACCGCGACACGGTCAACGACGCCGACGTCTCGATCGGCGGCCACACCTTCGCCGCCAAGACCCTCAAGGCGGCCGCGCCCAAGGCCCGGCGGCAGTGGTCCCCCAACGTCGCCGGCGGCTTCTACTGGCGGATCGACTACGAGTTCGAGATCAACGAGGAGACCTGGGTCCACCAGCAGCTCGACAACGGCTTCCGCTACCTCGACTCCGGGTCGTTCAAGCAGGCGCTCTCCTCCGACGGCCAGCCGGCCAGCTCGCCGGTGCTGCTCGACGGCTCGGGGGCCCAGCTCGCCGCCGGGGGCGACCCCGTCGCGCTGGAGTTCGACCTCTACGAGCCCCGGTCGTTCCAGGCCGGCTTCACCTTCTTCACCTGATCGGGGGCGAGCGGATGGCCGGCGTCGGCTTCACCAGGGACGGGGCCCGGCAGGTGGCCGAGGCCACCCGCCACGTCCAGCACCAGCTGCGGGGCCTCCAGCCCGGGCGTCGGGGGCGCTGGCAGGGGGGCGGCCTGCTGATGCCCGCCCGGAGCACCACCACGGTCACCGCGGCCAGCGTCTCGGGCACCACGATCACCTACGGCGCCGGCTCGGTGCAGCTCTACGGCATCGACGGCGCGGACATGGACCTGATCGGGAGCACCTACGGCGCCATCAACCCGGTCGAGGACGAGATGGCGACGGGCACCTTCTGCTGGGTCGCGCCGTGGGGCGGGGCCCTCATCGTCGTCGGCTGGTACTGCACCGCCTGATCCCCATGCCCATCAAATTCATCGCCGGGTGCTGCGGCTGCGGCGGGGCGGGGGGGGGGATCTCCCTCCCCTGCTGCGCCGGCACGCTGGACGGGACGCTGGAGATCACCTTCGAGCCCGCCGCGCTCTTCTGGGGGGCGGTGCTCTCCGGCCAGACCTTCGCGATGACCTGGAACGGGCTCGACCGCTGGGAGTGGGCGGCAAACGCGAGCCACGACGGCTGGTTCGACCCCTGCAAGACGCGCAACGGGATCTACACGATCCAGGTCCGGGGCATCTCCGGCGGATTCGGCAACCCCTACACCTGGAACGGCAACAGCACCCACGTCGTCGGCGGCGGCGAATGCCTCCTCGGCGGGTCGGGCGGCTTCGTCCGCTACCGCTTCACCAACCCGACGACGGGGCTGACCGGGTATTGCGTGGTGACCCGCCCGTGAGCGCCGACCCGCGACCCTGGGCCCCCTACCTCTCCGGGGCCGGCTCGCCCGGCGTCCGGCACGCCTGGAGGGCCCACCTCTGCCCCATGCGTAGTCGGTGTGGCTGCAACCACGTCGAGTGCGCCTTCTGGGGCCGACGCCGCCCCGCCCGCGACTGCCTCGACTGCCGGATCAAGGACCGCTGGCTCCCGCCCGAACCCCGCCCCGCGTCGGCCGGCCCTGCCCGCACGCCTGGCAGCGATACGGCTTGACTCGATCCCCCTCGACGCCCCCTCCCGCACCTCGGGAGGGGGCGTCTTCGCATTTCCAGGGACACATCGTCAGTCGAACATGAGTGAGAGTTGGGCCGGGCTCGGGGGCGGCGGGCCGACGCCCGGCGCCTCCCCCGGGCCGACGCGGGCGGCCACGCGGGCGATCGCCACCGGGCCCATCGTGGCGTAGCCGGTGTGGCGGCATCCGGGACACCCGGACCCGCCGCAGCCGGCGTGGATGCGGTGCTCCCGGCCCTCGGAGGGGACCGGCAAGGGGCCGGGTGCCGTCACGGGGTCGGGGCGTCCGGGCGCCCCAGGGCCACCCGGCCCGCCGGCGTGATCGCGACCCGCTCCGCCCGGCCCCCCTCCCGGCGGACCAGGCCCAGGTCTTCCAGGTCGTAGAGCACCCGGGCCGCCTCGAAGAGCCCCAGGGCCGGCCGACGGCCCCGCAGGTGGCCGGCCGCGGCCATCGGGTCGGCCGGCCCCGGCCCCGCCGCAAGGTACTCCAGCACGATCCGCTCGTCGGGACGCAGCATCGGGGTCGCTCCTCGCCGCGCGGTCGAACGCATCCGCCGCCGGGCGGCCGAACCGCCCGGCCACGTCCTCGACGGCGGCGTGATGCAGGGCCCGGAGCCGGAGGGCCTCGCCCTCCAGCCACCGCGCGCCGGGGTGGTGTTGCTTGGTCCCCGGGATCGGCCAGGGGTCGAGGCGGCCGAGCGAGCGGTGCAGGGTCGCGCCCCGCGCGCAGGCCCCGGCCGACCGCAGCAGCCGCCGGGACGTCTCCAGCCGGTAGGCGACCTCGGGGTCGTCGAGGGCGGATTCGGCGTCGGTCGTCATCGCGTCGGCCCCCCTCACAGCCGGTCGACCAGGTAGCCGTCGCGGTAGAGATCGAGGGTGCGGTTGGCGTTCACCGGCCGCCTCCCCGGCCGACCAGGCCGAGCAGCTCCAGCCGGATCGGGCACGACGGCCCGTCCCAGCCGGCGATCCAGCTCCAGGCGTCGCCGTCGGCCACGAACTTCCGGGCGGACTCGGGGGTGATCGCCGAGTACTCGTCGGGCCGGCTGCCGACGTAGCCCAGCAGCCGGCCGGCGTCGGTGATCGCCAGCGCGTACAGGGGGGTGCCGTTCATCGCGAGTCCTCCCGCGTCCGGACGGTGCGCAGCGAGCGGACGATCGGCGTGGCGCCGATCAGGATCCGGGACGCCTCCCGGCCCAGCCGGTAGGCCGGGGCGACCGCCCCGGCCGGGACCAGGTCCTGCGCGGGCGTCCCGCACCACTCCCAGGCCCAGCCGACGAGCAGGCTCTCCAGCCAGGGCTCGGGCCAGGGCAGCTCGGCGACCATCGCGTCGTAGGCCGAGCGGTCGGTGCCGGTGGCCGGGTCGGTCACCCCGGGCCGCTCGGCGTCGTCGAGGTCCAGGGCCGCGCCGAGGCCGATGGCCTCGACCAGCAGCAGGCCGAGCAGGTCGGCCCCCCATCGCCCCGACTCGTCGCGGGCGAAGGCCTCGCCGACGACCGGCACGAGCCGGTGCTTGTGGTACAGGGCGACGAACTGGCCGACCGTCGGCGCCGGGATCGGGCACCCGGGATCGGGCCCTGGGAAGGGGAGGGTCGTCATCGGTCCCCTCCCCTGCCCCGGTCGGGACGCTCGACGTCGGCCAACCCCATCGCGCAGTGCGAGCAGAGGTCGGGCCCGACCCACCAGCAGGTGCCCCAGCCGTCGTGCCAGCAGGCCGACCGACAGGTGCAGCCGCAGGCCCGGCACGAGCGGCCGAGCGGGGCACTTTCACTCACGCGCATCGGCGCGTCGATCCGATCGTGTCCCTGGTGCGGCTGCGCGGGGTCGCGTCGGTACCGGCGTCCGGGCCGCGCGACCGCGACAGGGCACGGGCGCCGGAGGGCACGATGGAGCGAGAGCGACGCAGACGCAAGGGTGCGCAGGCGCGACGTCGCGTCCGCACGTCGATCACCTGGGACGAGGCGACGCTGAAGCGCCTGGAGCACTACTGCGTCGAGACGCGGCGGGACCGCAACGACGTGCTCGCCGAGCTGGTCGACCGCCACCTCACCCGCTTCGTCGTCGCCGACCGCGGCGGCCCGGACCGGGACCGCCGGGAGGACGACCGGGGCGGGGGGGAGGGCCCCACGCCGCTGAACGTCGTGGCCTAGGCCGCGGGCGGCGTGAAGTCGATCGACCGGACGGCGGCGGCGAGGTTGGACAGGTCGGCGTGGCGGTAGTGCCGCTGCGTCGCCGGCCTGGTGTGCCTCAGGACGCGCTGCACCACCAGCTCGGAGAGGCCCCAGGCGCTCTCCGCGTGGGTGGCCCAGGAGTGCCGCAGCGAGGCGAACGTCAGGCCCGGGACGCCGGCCTCCTCGCCGGCCGCCTTCAGGGCGCCGATCGGCCGGGAGGCCGTCGACCCGTTGAGCCAGGGGCCGAGCCGGTCGACCCGGGGGAAAAGCCAGTCCGACCCCGCCCGATCGACCCAATCGGCCAGGATCGACGCCAGGGCCTCGGGCATCGGCACCGGGGCTGCGGCCGAGGGCCGCTTCAGCCGGCGGCGACGACGGACGTGGACCACCCGCCCCCCCAGGTCGACGTCCCGGCGCTTCAGCGTCAGGGCCTCGGTCCGCCTCAGGCCCGTGTAGGCGACCGTGCCGACCAGGGCATAGAGCCGGCCCCCCTTCCACGTGTCGGCGTGGCCCGAGAGGTGATCCAGGACCCGGGCGATCGACCCGAGCGGATGGTGCCGGACGCGACCCCCCTCCTCCTCGTCGTCGCCGATCGGCTCGCTGGTCGTCCCCCAGTCCCGCCAGGCGGCGAAGGGGCTGCGGGCCAGGTAGCCCCGGGCGACCGCGTAGGCCGAGGCCGAGCGGAGGTAGGAGAGCAGGCCGGCCGTCGTCGCCGGCGACCGCCCCTCGGCCCCGCACCGCTGCCGATACCCGGCGATGGAGGCGGGGGTGAGGTCGCGCACCGTCGAGACCGAGGGCTCCTGCCCGAACTCCCGGAGCGCCTGCCGCATCTTCACCCAGGTGGATCGGGCCCGGGATGCGTCGTACAGCGAGAGCAGCTCGGCCTGGAAGTCGTCCCAGCTCGGCCCGACCTGCATCGGGGCGATCGGCGGGCTCGGGTCGGTCCCCCCGTACATCCCGACCAACCGGGCCAGGATCTGCTCGATCGGCGGGAGCGCGGCCATGTCCGTCGTCGTCGGTGCCATCGTTGGCGTCCTCCGTGTCGGGGCCGTCATTGGCCCCGAGCCGAAGGTACGCCGCGGACCGCGAGGCGGCTCCGCCACGCATCGCATCAATCGGGCGACGCGCCCGGAGGACCGATCCGACTCGCGCGACCCACCTTCCGATCAGGGTCCCCGCAGGCCGCAGACGTTTCGTAAAGCGGGGGTTAAGAGTTCGACTCTCTTCGGTGGCTCTTTCCAAGTCGCTCGTCCGCAACCCGTTGCGGAAAGCCTGCGTGCGGCTCGTCGGTGTGCATGTGACGCCGCATGTTCCACGAGGCACCGACCCGCCCTGGTTTTTCGTGATTCGGGGGGGAAATCGCTCGCCCCACATCCCCTCCCTGGGGCTCTACCTCGACGCCCTTCGGGTCCGGGGCACCGAGCTCCGCACGCCGGGCGGGGGAATGCCCTGTCCGCCCCGGTCTGGGCCGCCTCCGACCCGTCGCTCCTGATCCGGGCCGACGCCGCCGTCGTCGCCGACAAGGACGACTCGCTGACCGAGGTCGGATCGGGCGGTGCCCGTGGCCCTCGCCCGAAGCGCGGCCCTGCCCGAGGGTGAGGAAGGGCGCATCCTCCGGTTCTTGGTCGAGGATGGGATGAGGGCGAGGCGGGGGATGCGGGAGATCGCCCGGCGTCCCAGGTCGATCGGTAAGGGGGAGCCATTCGTCGGCCCTCCCCTCATTCGTCTCGGCGATGTCGGGATCGGTCAATCGCCCCGACCATGACCGCCGCCATCGCCCAGGCCGCCGCCGCCGACGCGGGCCTCGCGGGGCTTGGCCTCGTTGACCGTCAGCCGACGGCCCCCGTACTTGCGGTCATGCAGGGAGTCGATGGCCGCCTTGGCGGCATGGGCGTCGCCCATCTCGACGAAGCCGAAGCCCCGGCTGCGGCCGGTCTCGCGGTCCTCGACAACCTGGGCGCTGACGACCTCGCCGAAGCCGGCGAACAACGCTTCGAGGTCGGGACCGGTGGCCTGGAACGGCAGGTTCCCGACGTATATTTTCTTCAAGGCGATTCGCTTCTTCGAACGGGACGTCGGGACCCGACGATCACGCGCTGGGTCCCGGCACAACGGTGCCGAGTCGGTGGCCCGTCGGGCAGGCAGGCGAGGGAGGGGTGCGAGGCCCGAGACCAGGGGGATCAACGTCGCCGGCTCTCTCGTATCCCAGCTGGGGAGGCTTACGTCGCCGTGTCCGAAAAGGGTCGCCCCGATGGGGAGATCGCCCGAATTCCCCGATTCCGGGGGTAAACCACGGACCACACGACCGGGCCGGATCGGCGCTCGGATCGGGGTTCCCATCGTCTGCGAGGTTCCGCCCGATGGCGGATCGGGCCCGCCGGTGGCATGATCGGGCCGGAACGGTCTGCTGATCGGGTGGAGGCTCCGGATTGGCCCTCGGCCGAGACTCGGCCCCGGCCCGGGTGCCGATCCCAGGCCCAGGAGAGGACGCCATGGCGTCGGATGACGAACTCAAGCGGGCGTTGAAGGCGTTCAAGAAGCGGCTGAAGCTGACCCGGCTCGACGACGAGTCGGGGCTCAGCCGGGGCGGCGGGAGGAAGTCGGGGATCACCGGGATCACGCCCCCGCCGGGGCACCCGTCCGGCGTCTGGGAGGAACTCGTGGCCCGGGGCAAGCTGAGGAGGGACATGGGAGGCACCTACGCCCTGGTGGAGGGGGCCTGAAGGCCGGCCCGGGTGGCCGCTCTACGGCCCGAGGTCGCCTGAACTGCGCCCTCTCTCGTTCACGGTGGCCACCTCACTCGTCGAGACGCCCGGCACGTCCATCTCCGCCACGTCGAACTTCAACGCCCGCTCGCTGCGGACGTCGGCACCTCCAAAGGGAACCGAGGGTGGCCCGCCGCTTCAAACCGAGCCGAATCAACGGAACAAATGACGCTCGACCCCCGACGACCATCGGCCGTCCGGCGAGTGTCTTCTTCGGTGTCGGCGGGCGATCCGGCGAGTTGCCGTCGGCGGCCGGACCGTGACGTCCCGGGGCCGACGCCCGGATTCGTCCTGGAGCGGACCAGGTGCGGCCGGTATCGTAGGGACGAGGTGATTGAGGGGGCCTGGCCCGGTCCGCCGGGCGGAGGGCGACCGTCCTCGGGACGATCGCCGGGGCGACTTCTCCGGGAAGGGGTGACGGCGGTGATGCGACGGCGGACCTTCCTGGGTGTGTTGGCGGGAGGTGCCTCGGTCCTCTCGATCGGTCCGGCGGGCCGCGCCCTTCGGGCGTCTCGGGCCGGGCCGGGCGTCGTCGTGGGCGAGGCCCGGGCCGGCGAAGGGCTCGTCCAGCGGGTCCATTCCGTTTCGGGGGGGTTCGACGAGGCGATCTTCAAGCAGCTCCTCGGCGCTGCCAACGTCTTCAAGGAGGGGGACGCCATCGTCGGCGTCGCCGCCGCCGACGAACGGTCCCGGGGCAATGCCCGGGCCCTGCTGGCCAACACGAGGCCCGGGGAGGTCGACGCCCACCCCCTGCTGCGGGATTCGCTCACCGACCTGCTGCGAACGGACGTGGACGACGAGGCGGCCCGGGCGACCGCCGGGATGACCTTCGGCGCGCTGAAGCGGTTCCTGCTCGAACGCGACGAGGACGAGATCAAGGCGATCATGCCCGGGCTCTCCTCCGAAGTCATCGGCTGCGTGGTGAAGCTGATGAGCGACCGGGAGCTGGTCGCGGTCGGCTCCAAGATCTTCAACCCGCTGCCCGGCAGCCGGATCGGCGCGAAGGGGTACCTCGGCGCCCGGATCCAGCCGAACTCGCCGACCGACGACGTGGACGACGTCCGCTGGCAGGTCTTCTCGGGCTGGTCGTTCGCGGTCGGCGACGTGGTGCTCGGCAACAATCCGGTGTCGAGTCGCCCCGAGTCGGTCCTGGCGATCCAGGAGGCGCTGAAGGACCTGCTCGACACCTTCGGGCTCGACGGCGTCCTGCCCCACTGCGTGCTGTCCCACATCGACGTCCAGGCGGAGGTCGAACGCCTCCGGCCGGGCAGCACGGCGTTGTGGTTCCAGAGCATCGCCGGCAGCGACTCCGCCAACCGGACCTTCGGCGTCGACACCGAGTCGATGTGCGCCTACGCCTCCTCGCGGACCGGGCCGTTCGGCCTCTACTTCGAGACCGGGCAGGGAGCCGACTTCACCAACGGCCACGGCCATGGCTTCGACATGGTCCTGCACGAGTCGCGCAAGTATGGATTCGCCCGGGCGCTCTCCCGGCTCGTCGCGGCCGCCAGGGAGGGGGCGGGGGCGACCGACCCGAGGCCCTGGGTCCACCTCAACGACGTGGCCGGGTTCATCGGCCCGGAGGTCTTCCGGACCAGGGAGCAACTCGTCCGGTGCTGCCTGGAAGACATCGTGATGGGCAAGCTGCACGGCCTCTGCATCGGGCTCGACGTCTGCTCGACCTTGCACATGGACGTCTCGCTCGACGACCTGGACTGGTGCCTCGACCGCATCCTGCCGGCGAACCCGGCCTACCTGATGGCCCTTCCCACGAAGATCGACCCGATGCTCGGCTACCTGACGACCGGCTTCCAGGACCACGTCCGGCTCCGGGAGCGGTTCGGCTACAAGGTCGACGACCGGATGTGGGGGTTCTTCCGGCGGCTCGGCGTGATCGACGCGCAGGGGCGGCCGACCGAGCACTTCGGCGACCCGATCCATGTCTACCGGGAGTACCGTCGGCTCAAGGGAGACCCGAGGAGCGACGAGGAGATCGCCTCGGAGGGGGAAGCCCGGATCGATCAGGTCCGGGGCCACGGCGTCTTCCTCGCCCGGGGCCGGGGAGATCGGCCCTGGGACCCGGAGCCGGGCCTCGGCGAGGCGGTCCGACGCATCTACGACGACGCCAAGCGGAGCATCTGGGCCGAGCTTCCCCCCGGGTTCGTCGAGCAGGTCCCCGGCGTCGTTCGCGTCGAGACGAGGTCGGCCGACCGTTCGGATTACATCGTCCACCCCGAGTCCGGCGAACGGCTCTCGGCCCGGGGGGCCGAGGCGATCCGGGGGCTCCGGGGGCGACACCGGGGGCGATTCGACGTGCAGGTCGTCGTCTCCGACGGCCTGAACGCGCTGGCGATCACCGACGAGGGACACCTCGGCCCGTTCCTCGACCGGCTCCGGGAGCGGCTCGACGCCGAGGGCTACCGGCCCGCCCCCGAGACGATCGTCGTCACCTCGGGCCGGGTCCGGGCCGGGTACCGGATCGGCGAGGCCCTCTTCGGCGGGCTGGAGGGACCCCGGGCGATCCTGCACGTGATCGGGGAGCGGCCTGGCACCGGCCACCACACCTTCTCCGTCTACATCACCTCGCCTCCCGGCCCGACCTGGGCCGAGGAGGGCCGGGTCGACCACGACATCACCCGGGTGGCCTCGGGGATCGCGGCCACGGCGATGACCCCCGTGAGGGGGGCCGACGAGGCAGTCGACCTGCTGAACACGCTGACCCGGGCGGGTCGGTAGGCCCGCCGGGCCGGGGGCTCGCCTCGTTCGATTGACCCCGGCCTCCACCACGGTCCGCGATCCGGGAGGGTCCCGGATCACTCGGCGCGGAGGGCCTCGACCGGGTCCATGCTCGCCGCCCGTCGGGCGGGGTAGACGCCGAAGACGATGCCGATGGAGACGGCGATCAGGAAGGCGAGGATCGGCGACCAGGGCCGGACGATCGCCTCCATGCCCGAGATGCTGGACACCATCGGCGGCACCGCCACCCCGAGCAGCACCCCGAGCAGGCCCCCGGTGCCGGACATCACCGCCGTCTCGACGAGGAACTGGAAGACGATGTCCCGGCGCTTGGCCCCGAGGGCCCTCCGGATGCCGATCTCCCGGGTCCGCTCGGTCACGGTGGCCAGCATGATGTTCATGATGCCGATGCCGCCGACCAGCAGCGAGATGCCGGCGATCGAGCCGAGCACCACGTTGAAGATCCGCTTCTGGGCCTCGGCGCTCTCCAGCAGCTTCAGCGGGATGGTGATCGCGTAATCGCGCTTGTCGTGGAATTGCTCCAGCATGCTTTCCAGCGCCTCGGCCGTCCGCTCGACGTTCTGCATCGAGTCGACGGCGACCGTCACCTGGCTCAGCTCGATCCGCTCGGCCGAGTAGCTGCCCTGGGAGTCGTGGACGATCAGCTCGCCGAACCGGGCGCGGTCGGTGGTCAGGGGGATGTAGACGTCCTTGCCGAAGTCCTCGGAGGAGTCGAAGTCGCCGCCCGAGGAGAGGGCCGAGCCCGACCCCTTGGAGCGGACCTTGCGGTCGGTGACGCCGATGATCCGGTAGAAGTGGGCCTCGCCGATCCGGATCGACCGGCCGATCGTGTCGCCGAAGGGGAAGAGCTTCTCGGCGAGGTCCGGCCCGATCACGCAGACGTTGGCGAAGCGGTCGAGGTCGACCTGCTGGAGGAACCGGCCCTGGGAGATGGCCTGGCCGGAGAGTTCCAGGCAGCCCGGCACGGCGCCGACGACCCGGGCCTCCAGCTCCTTGTCCAGGTTGCGGACGTTCTGGCGGAAGTGCCGTAGCGGGGTGGCGCCGACGACGGTGGGCAGGGTCTCGGTGATCCGCTTGAAGTCGTCGTGGGTCAATCCGTAGCTGAGGACGAATTCATCCTGGTTGCGCGAGGAGTTGACGTCGTCCATCGGCTTGACGCTGCGGATGATGATGTTGGAGGCGCCCAGCTCGGCGATCAGCCGCTGGGCCTCCAGGCTGGCCCCCTCGGCGATGGCGAGCATGGCCACGACCGAGGCGACGCCGAAGATCAGCCCGAGCACCGTCAACAACGCCCGGAGCTTGTGCAGGCCGAGGTTGCGGATGGCCAGGGTGGTGGCGGTCCACATGCGTCTCATGGTCGGTCGCCCCGATGCGAGCGGTGGTCGGCCGGTCAGGCCGGGGAGGTGCCCGGCGAGGGGGCCGGCGTGGGAGCCGGCTCGTCCTCCCCCTCGGTGTCGTCGCCGAACTCCAGCTGGAGGCGGGTCCGGGCGTCGTGGGTGACGCGGTCCCCCTCGTCCAGCCCGGAGGAGACCTGGACGTGCGTCTCGTTCGAGTCGCCGATCTCGACCGGCCGACGCCCGATCTCGTCCCCGTCGCCGATGACGAAGGCGTAGTGCTCCCCCTTGTGGGCGGCGACGGCCGAGACGGGCACGATCAGGGCGTCGGGGATCGTCCTGGCGAGGATCCGGACCTCGGCCGTCATGTCCGGGCGCAATTCCTCGTCGGGCATCTCGTCGATGGCCACCACGGTGGCGTACTCCTTCGAGCCGCCGCTCATCCAGCTCCGGTTGGAGTCGGCGAGCTGGGCCACGCTCTTGACGGTGCCCTTGAGGACCAGGCCGGGGAAGGAGTCGAGCCGGACCTCGGCCGGCTGACCCGCCTCGACCTTCTTCACCATCGACTCGTGCACGTTCACCGAGACCTGCATGCTATCCATGTCCGGCAGGCTGAAGATCTTCTGCCGGAAGTAGACCATCGCCCCCTCCCGGATCTGCCGGCTGGAGTCGTACCAGGCCTCGTTGGCGTAGGCGACCACGCCGGACTGCTCGGCGATGATCGTGCACTTCTCCTTCATCTCCTGGAAGGTGTCGAGCTGGCGTTGCTCCACGTCGAAGGTCGCCTTCGCGGAGTTGTGCTCGCTCTCGGCCTTGGCGACCTGGGCGATCCGGTTGGCCTTCGAGCGGACGACCTTGCTGCGGGCCTGGGAGACCTTCGAGGTGTGCTCGGTCACCATCCGTCGGCGCTCGTAATTCTCCTTGACGTCCAGCTTCAGCACGTCCCGCTCCATGTAGTTCTTGAACTGCTCGTATTCCTGCTCGACCGCCCGGAGCTGCTCGGGGCTGCGGAATCCCTTGCGGACCAGCTCCCGGAACTGCTCCAGCTTCTCGGCGCTCCGCTCGACCTCCATCCGGGCCAGGGCGATGTTGCCGCGGAGGTCCTTGATCTCGGCCGGGAAGTCCCCCTCGACGTACTTCTCCAGGTCGATCCGGGCCAGCGTCAGCTCGACCTCGGCCTCCTGCACCTTGCTCTCGGCCTCGTTGCGCTGGATCTCCAGCTCCTGCTCGGTCGTCTCGATCTTGGACTGGGCCTGCTGGACCTTGATCTCCTGCTGGGCGACGTTCTGGTCGATCTCGGAGGTGTCGAACCGGCAGACGACCTGCCCCTGCTCCACCTCGGTGCCCTCGGGCACCAGCTCGATGATCTTGATCTCCCGGCCCTGGACCTCGCAGATGCCGTCGACGGTCTTGGTGCTCTGGAGGTTGCCGCGCTCGGTGACGACGATCCGGAGCGTGCCCCGGCGGACCAGGCTGGAGATCGGCAGGTCGGACGACGGGCCGCCGAAGCCGAAGTCGAGCGCCTCGGAGTTCACGTAGGCGAACCCGACCGCCGACCCGGCCACGCCCAGGATCATGACGAGCCGGCTAAGGGATTTCAGCCTCCTCCACCAGCCCCGGGAGCGGCGGGAGGGGGGGGACGACGTCGGTGCCGAGGAGCCGGTCCTCGGATCGGGCGCCGGGGTCTCCCCCGGCGGCGAGGGCGGTGCGAAGGTCGAGCTCATTGGTCCACACACCCCGTTCGTCGATGTCCATCAGGTCGAAGTCTTGGTACAGCGTCAGCCGGGCCGTCTCGTAGGAGACCCAGTTGCCGATCAGGGCGTTCTTCGCATCGAGCAACGCGCTCAGGGCGTTGAGCAGCAGCAGCGTCACGCTCTCGTTCGGCTCGTCGCTGGTCCGGAGCGTGTATTCAGCCTCTTCGAGCTGACGGGCCGAGATCAAGAGGCTCTCCCGGGCGATGTCGAACTGCCGGCGTGTCAGGGCCAGGTTCCGCAGGTCGAGCCGGATCTGCCGGGCGACCTCGTCCCGGGTGAGCATGTAGGCGCGCCGGGCCCGCTGGTAGGTGATCTGAGAGGCCCGGTAGGCGTTCCGCTCCAGCCTCCGGGTCAGCGGCGCGTCGTATTCCAGGCCGAACAGGTGATTGCTGGCCGAGGCGTCGAACCGGAAGATCCCGTCGAAGCCCGGGTCGGTGGCCAGGGTGCCGGAGTATCGGAGGTTGAGGTCGGCCTTCAGCGCATTGGCCGCTACCTCTACATTGCGCCAGGCGTCGGTCACCTGGCCCTTCGCGTTCATGAGGTCGAGCCGATTGGCCAGGGCGATTTGGATGGCGCGGTCGACCGAGAGCCCGACCGGGGTGAGGGCGATCCGGTAGACCCTCACCTGGGTCTGGGTGATGAAGATGTCGGAATACCGGGCCCGGAACTCGTTTCCGGCGAGGTCCCGGAGCGCCTCCCAGACTTCCTCGGCGGGGGCCGACCCGATGGCCTCCCGCAACGCGGCCAGTTCGAGGATGTCCCCCTCGATCGCGTCCACGACCCCGACCCGCCGGGGGGCGACGCCGAGGGCGCCGACCAGCGGGGGCTCACCCAGCTCCCGGAGCCGGACGCCGAGGTCGGCGACCGCGTCGAGGAAGGAGGACGCCCGGGTTTCTCCCAGGTCCGGCTCGTCGAAGACCGAGGAGGGGAGCCCCCGGATCCCCTGGACCAGGCCGGCCATCTCCCCGAGGATCTCCGGCCGGCGGTCCTCCCGGCGCGGGGCCCGATCAGCGTCGCTCCCGAACAGGACGTCGAAGGCCCGCTCGGCGCGCTCGAACTGGCGGATCGCCTCGGGGTCGGCCCCCTCGGGAGGGGGGACCAGGCGGCCACTCTCGGGGTCGATGGGCCCGAGGGAGAGTCGCCAGGCGTCGAACTCCCGGGTCAGGTCGCCGAGCACGGCCCTCAGCTCATCGAACTCGGCGGCGAGGGCGCCGGCGGCCTCGGCCAACTGCCCGGTCGGCGGCGCCTCGTCGGTCTGGAGCAGGGAGAGGTAGAGGGCCTCGTTGCGGTCCCGGAGCGTCTCGAGGCGGGGGTCCGACAGCTCGAACATCCGCAGCGGCGCGTCGTCGAGCGTGACCGGCAGCTCGGGGGGCAGGCCGAGGCCGATCCGGTAGAAGTCGAGGGCCGTCTCTAGGCTCGCCTCCTGGCTGACCAGCCCGAGCTGGGCCGCCTGGAATTGCTGGGCGACCTGCTCCCGCTGGATCGGGGCGGCCTGCCCGGCGGCGACCAGGGCCTCGGTCTCGGCGAGGTTCCTGGCCGTCGCCTCCAGGTTCTCCCGGGCGTTGCGGATCCCCTGCAATTGCTGGAGCAGGCCGAGGTAGCCGCCCTGGGCCACGGTGTCGACGTAGAAGGCCCGGCGGAACCGGGAGAAGTCGCGGAGGGCGTAGAGCACCCCGCGCTCCTCCAGCGAGAGGGCCTGCGTGGCGATCCGGGTCAGGCCCCCTCGCAGCAGCGGCTGCAAGGCCGTGACCGTGAGCACCGAGGTCGCCGTGTTGACGATCCCCCCGCCCGAGGTCTCGAAGGCCAGGGCGTTGGTGAACTGCGCCAGCAGTTGGGCCCCAGAGTAGAACTGCTTCCGCACCAGGCCGTTGGTGTCGAAGGTGAAGCGGTCGACCTCGTTGATCCCGCCCCCGCTGCGCAGGTAGGCCGGGATGGTGCCGATGAAGGGCTGGACCATGAACTCGAAGCGGGCCGAGGTCAGGCCCAGCCCGGCGAGGTAGAGGTCCTCGACGGCGAACTGGTAGTCCCGGCTGTTGACCAGGGCCAGGAGCATCACCGTCCGCTGATCCAGGGGGACGGAGCCGTCGGGCAGCCGGGGCAGGACCTCCAGCCAGGAGAGATCCTCGATCGGTGAGGAGCCGCGGGACCTCCAGCCGAAGAACTCGAACGGCCGCCCCCGGGAGACCTGGAACAGCCGGGCGGCCGGGTCGTCCTGCGGGACCGGCTCGGCGTCGGGCGGGTCCGGATCCGCCATCCGGGACAGCGCCGCCGCCTCGACCGGGCGGGGGGGCACCGACCATCTCGGGTCGAGCCGACGCTGCTCCTGGATCGCGTAGACGTCCAGGTCCGCCCGCTCGCGGTAGTGGTATCGGCTGCACCCGGTCGCCAGGAGCGTCGCAAACGCCACGATGGTCCACCCGAGCAGAGGCCCCCCGCGACGGGAGGCGTCCTCGGCCTGCAGGCCCTGCATCGGCGCGACTCCGTTCTCGCCTCCGCAGTCGGTCCCGACCCGCCGTCGTTCTCCGACATCTGTCTGAAGGCCCATCCTAGTGCGGATCCGGGTCGAGATCAAGCCGAATTCGATCGGAGTCGCGGGGACGCCACTCCGGTGGCCGATCGGGCCGGGCCGCGGGGGAGGTCCGGTCCCGATCCTTGACACAACCCGTTGCGGCGACTAGCGTGGCCGCGTTGTCGGATGCCGGCCGAGGGCCGACCCGACCCGGAATCGTGCCCTCCTCCCGAGTCCTTCTCAATCCCCCCATGCCGATCGCCAGCATCCTCGACCGGGAGCGGACCGTCGCCCCTCCCGGGTTCAACCGATGGCGGATCCCCCAGGCCGCGATGGCCGTGCACCTGTGCATCGGGGAGATCTACGGCTTCAGCGTCTTCAACGTGCCCCTGACTCGGGTCGTCGGCGTGGGACGGTCGCTCGGAGGGAGGGACTGGACGATCCCCCAGGTCGGCTGGATCTACTCGATCGCCCTGGTGATGCTCGGCCTCTCGGCGGCCTTCCTGGGACGATGGGTCGAGCGGGTCGGGCCGAGGAAGACGATCGTCGCCAGCGCCTGCTGCTTCTGCGGCGGGCTGGGGCTGTCGGGCCTCGGCGTGGCGACGCACCAGCTCTGGCTGCTCTACCTGGGATACGGCGTGATCGGCGGGGTCGGTTTGGGGCTCGGGTACATCGCCCCGGTGTCGACGCTCGTCCGGTGGTTCCCCGACCGGCCGGGCCTCGCCACCGGCCTGGCGATCATGGGCTTCGGCGGCGGGGCGCTGATCGGGGCGCCGCTAGGGGTCGAGCTGATGGGGGCGTTCCGCTCGGCCGAGTCGGTCGGGGTGGGGCAGGCATTCCTGGTGATGGGGATTGCCTACTTCGCCTTCATGATGTTCGGGGCGTTCGCGATCCGGGTCCCGGCCCCCGGCTGGAAACCCGAGGGATATGTCCCGCCCTCGATCCCGAGGAGGCTGGTGACCCATGCCGACGTGCCGGTGCACCTGGCCTGGAGGACACCGCAGTTCTGGCTGCTCTGGGCGGTGCTCTGCCTGAACGTCACGGCGGGGATCGGCATCCTCGGCCAGGCGTCGCTCATCTGCCAGGACATGCTCGGGGTCTCGGCGGCGGTCGGCGGCGGGTTCGCCGGCCTCTTGAGCCTGGCGAACATGGGGGGGCGGCTGTTCTGGTCCTCGGCGTCGGACCTCCTGGGGAGGAAGGCGACCTACAGCCTCTTCTTCCTGCTGGGGGCGGTCCTCTATGCGATCGTCCCGGCGACCCGGGGATCCGGGAGCGTGGCCCTGTTCGTCCTGATCGCGGCGGTGATCATCTCCATGTACGGCGGCGGCTTCGCGACGATCCCGGCGTACCTGCGGGACCTGTTCGGGACGATGCACCTGGGGGCGATCCACGGTCGGCTGATCACCTCGTGGTCGATGGCGGCGGTGCTCGGCCCGCAACTGGTCAATTACATCTCGACGTATCGGATCGAGCAGGGCGTGCCGAGGGCCGAGGCCTACAACCTGACCATGTACCTGATGGCCGGCCTGCTGCTGCTCGGCCTGGGCTGCAACCTGCTCGTCAGGCCGGTCGACGAGCGGTTCCACCACCCGGCCGACCTCACCCCCGCCGTCCCCCCTCCTTCGACCTGATAACCGGCCCGGCCGGAACTGAGGCACACATGGCCCGAGACGATGCGAAGACCTCGCCGCTGGTCCTGGCCCTCTCCTGGATGGTCGTCCTGATCCCCCTGGGGTGGGGGGTGGTGCAGAGCGTGGCCAAGTCGCTCCCGCTGTTCGCGGGGGAAACCGCCCCGGCCGAGGCCCTCCCGGATGACGACAACGAGGGGAGGGCCGGGGAACGATCGATTGCGGTCGACGATCGACCCGGGGTCACCGCGACCCCTTGAACGACCCTCGCCCCCCTGCCCCGCCTCCGGCAGCGGGGTCGGGTCCTCGGGCGAAGGGATCGCTCGGGAAGCCCGGGTCGAACAGGGCGTCAAATCCGGGGAGGGGCCGGATGGCGTCGAAGGCGGGGTCGGTGGCGAGCCTCCGGCGGCCCCGATAGCCCAGGGAGACCGCCTTCCCCAGGGCATCGAGGGCATCAAGTGCCTCCCGATGTCGGGCCGAAGCGGGGCGAGGCCCTTCGGCCGATTCGGCCATCGAGGCGGATCGGGAGAGGTCGGCGGCGACCGCCACGAACTGCCCGGGATCCTCGCCGTCCCAGAGGGCCCGGCGCCGCCGGGCGGCCTCGGCGGCCCGGCCCGGGAGTCCCAGCGCCAGGCCGACTATCGCCTCCAGCATGTAGGAGTTGCTGATGAGGTAGCGGTCGGTCCGGTCGCCCGGAGAGTTTGACCTCAGCGCTTCCCAGATCCGCGCCGCCTCGTCGAGCAGGGGCAGGCAGTCCTCATCCCGGCCGAGTTCGTGCAGGGAGGCGGCCTGCATGGTGAGCACGTTCCCCAGCAGCAGGCGGTCCCGGACGGTCCCGCCCTCGACGTTCGAGAGCCGTCTGGCGATCGGCTCGGCCTGGCCGAACAACCCGGCCGCCCGCTCGTGGTCGCCCCTCATGCCGTGCATCGCGCCCCGGTTGACGAGCACCACGGCGTAGTCGTGCTGGAGCGCATGGTCCTCGGGATAGCGTCCCGCCAGCGACCGGGTCAGCTCCAGTTCCGCTTGGCCGACCGGGGCCGCCTCCTCGGGTCGGCCGAGCCTCAACAGGGCCACGTTCAGCAAGCCCTGGATCTGCGACCGCTGCCTGGCGTAGTCGACCCGGTTCGGGGCATCCTCGGCGAGGCGTTCGAGCATCGGCCCGGCCTCCCGGAAGCGGGCGACACCCTGTTCGAGGTGGCCGGCCCGGACCTCGTACAGGCCCAGCTACTTCAGGGTCGTGGCCAACTCGAAGCGGGCCTCCTCGTCCTCCGGATCGTCCTCCGAGAGGCTCCGGCAGAGGGAGACCGCCTCCAGGAGGCGGTCCATGCAGTCGTCGACCTCGCCCCGGCTGAAGCTCAGGGCGCCTCGTTCCCGGAGGGCGACGGCCAGCCCGCGGCGGGGCCTCGAAGCGAGCGGGGCCTCGTCGACCAGGGATCGGCCCAGCGAGACGGCTGCCCCCGGGGCCTCGTCGGCCGCGTCGGCCCGGCCGATGAGCCGGGCGTTGCTGCCGATCGAGGCATAGGTCTCGACGACCTCGGCCCTGGTCTCGATCGTCGAGCCCTCCCGGTCGGCCTCCGCGCGGCGGAGGGCCAGCGATCGCCCCAGCAGCGCGCCGCCCTCTTCGACCCTCCCCAGGCGGAAGAGGAGGACGGTGGTCAGCTCCAGGGCCTCGGCCAGCCCCTCGCGAGGCCCGGGATCTTCGGGCCGGATCTCGGCGAGTCGTTCGTACTGGGAACGGGTTTGAGAGACGATGTCGAGGGCCTCGGCGGGGGAGCCGGCCTGGTTCGTCACCTCGGCCAGGTCGAGGTTGGCCCGGGCGAGCCTGGCCAGGTTGTCCGGGTCGTCGAGTCCGGCTTCTTGCAGATTGGCCGCCAGCTCCTGGAAAAAGCGGCGGGGGGCCTCCAGCATCCGGCCCAGGAGCCCTTCCAGGCCGGGCTGGCTGAGGAGGACCTCCTCGCCGACGTCGGTGTAGTAGGTCCGGATCGCGTCGACGGCGAGCGCCGACTGTGCGTCGGCCAGCCGTCGGGCCGTTGTCTCGGCGGCCAGCGAGGCCTCGATCCGCCCGCGAACCGACGCCTGCACGGCGACCACTCCCGTCAGGCCGACCAGCGCGGCCACCAGCGCCAACGCCACCCCGGCGACGACCGGGCGGTGCCTCCTCATCCAGCGGCCGAGAAGGGCCGGGAGCGGATCCCGGTAGGCCGAGACGGGCGCGTCGGCGAGCCAACGCTCCATGTCCTCGGCCAGGGCCCGGGCCGACTCGTAACGGCCCTCGGGCCGGGCGGCCATCGCCTTGAGGCAGGACGCCTCCAGCGCCCGGGGGACGGCCGGGTCGAGCGTCCGGGGCGTCTCGACCCGGTCGGATCGTGCGGCGGAGGAGGTCGGGCCCGAGGCCGGACGCCCCCCCGGAGGCCGGCCGACGAGGATCGCGTGCAGCATCGCGCCGAGACTGTAGACGTCGCTCGGCGGGCCGATCCGATTGAGCTTGCCGTCGGCCTGCTCGGGGCTCATGTAGCCCGGGGTGCCGACGACCGAATCCGCGAGGGTTTCCACGGCCGATCCCGACGACCCGGACCCGCCCCGGCCGTAGCCGGGCAGCCCCCGAAGGCCGAGTCCACCTCCTCGGTGAACCCGGGGAATCGCTCGAGGTACTCCGCCGCCGACAGCTCCTCGCCACCCTCCTGGCGGAGCGCCAGCTCCAGTCCCATCAGTGCCCGGAGGGCGGCGGACCGCGAGGTCGGAGAGGTAGTCTTCGAGCCGGGGGCAACGGGCGCCGGATCACCTCGGCCTCCGACGGCACCCCCCCGACCATCCACCGCGACGCGACGATCGACGTCGGCTACCACCCGTCCGACGACCCCTGGGTCGAGATCCGGGGCGCGATCATCGGCGACGACCCGACCGTCAACGGCCACTCGAACAACCCCTGCAGCAGCCTCCTGCTGGACGTGTCGGGCACGACCGTCGGCGAAGACCTCGTCGTGTCCTCGACCTACGGCCCGGACGAGGTGACCATCACCGACTCCGCCATCCGGGACCTGGACATCGAGACCGGAAACCACGAGGACGCCGTCGTCCTCGACGGCGTCGACGTCAGCGGGCTCCTCTCGATCGACCTGGGCAGCAATGCCGAAACGCTGCTCATCGGGGACTCCACGATCGGCACCGCCGACGTCCGGACCGGCTCGGGCAACGACACGGTGGGCCTCACCCGGGTCGACTTCACCGGGAGGAGCGTCTCCGTCTTCGCCCTGGGGGCCGACAGCGATTCGATGACCATCGGCGGGGGGAACGTCGCGCGGGGCCTGGCCGTCGACGGCGGCGAGGACCGTGGGAACGGCGATGACGACTCGCTCCGCCTGTACGACTCGGCCGACGTGATCGACGAGTTGCTGTATCTCGGCCTGGAGTACTTCCGACGCTTCAGCTGAGCCGCCCGCTCCCGGGAGGCCGATCGCCCCGGACCCTCGACCCGGCAGCTGCCGGGTCGAGGGTCCGGGGCCCTCTCGTCGCGGCCGACTTCGACGGCGACCGGATCGTCGCCATGTTCAACCGGCCGTCCTCCGACATCAGGGCAGGCACTTCAGAAGTAGAACTGGTACTCGACGCGGAGGATGTCCTCGTACCAGTGGTTGCCGGTGTAGGAGTTGCCGTAGCCGATGTAGACGTTGTGCCGGTCGTTCAGGAGGCTGGCCCCGCCCACCTGGCGATAATCTCCCAGCCCGATCCGCACGCCGTACTTGCCGTTGATGATGGTGTCGCCGGCGGCCCCCCGCATGGTGAGCCCCCCGGCGGGGGAAGCCTGGAGCGACTCGCCGCTGAGCACCGTCCAGCCGACGAACTCGACGACCGGGGCGATGCGGATCCGGCTCGTCTGGATCAGGTTGTGGCTGGCACCCAGGCCGTAGCGGAGGACGTTGCCGCCGACCTCGGAGGCCTGGATCGGGATCCAGTCCCGGACCTCGCCGAAGAGGAAGGTGCGGTCGGAGAGGGCCCGGAAGTAGAGCAGGCCGGGCTCGATGCTGGGGTGGCCGGTGCCCAGGCCCCGCTCGGGGTCGCCGGTGGGCAGGTAGAACTTGGTCTGGAAGGTCAGGAACCGGTCGGGCTCGGCGACGAAGGCGTACTTGAAGCCGACCCTCATGTCGGAGAAGCCGCCGGCGTTGTCGATCAGGGTGCCGTTGATCCACCGGATCGGCGTGTCGAGGAACGCCGAGAACCGGGGGGTCGCGGCGTATTCGACATACGGAGTGAACTCCTGGAAGTCGATGTTCGGCTCCAGTCCCGCGTTCAGCAGCCGGGTCCCTGCCGGCAGGGCGAGCGACCCGTCCGGCTGCCGGGTGAAGGCCGACCTCGGGTAGACCTGCAGGCTGCCGTTCGCGTTGCGGAGGAGGTTGGGCAGGCCCTGGGTCGGCCCCTTGGCGGAGAAGTCGTTGCCGAAGAGGCGGAGGCAGCCGCAGGCGGCGTAGAAGAACTCGGCCCGGCTGGGGTCGTTCATGCCGTAGGCGGTGTCGTACTGGGCCCGGATCCGGGACCTCGGGATCGCGCCGTCGATGTAGCCGCCCACGTCGGCGATCGCGAACTCGTCGCCCCCGGTGGCCGCGAACAGCTCGGGCGAGAACACGGGGGCCCCGGCCGGGGGCGAGGAGGCGTCGAACCCCGTCGCGGGCCCCGGCACGGGGCCGGCCAGGTCCGCCATGCTCGGTCCCCCCGCCGTCGCCGTACCGGCCCCCGGCAGGGAACCCCCCGGGAGCGTCGGCGGGACGGGGATCGCGGCCCCGGGGATGCCCGGCCCTGTCGGCGTCGGCCCGTACGGCCCCGGCAGCCCCGGGGCCCCCCCGAGGCCGGGGAACTGCGGCGTCCCGGATTTCCCGGCGGGCACCTGGGCCCGGGCCGGTCCGGTCGATCCGGCCACGCTCGCCACGGCGACGAGCAAGGCGATCGGGATTCGTCGTCCTCGCATGGATCCCTCCTTGAAGCCGAGCGGCTTCGCCGCCGTCCGATCCGCCCCCGGTCACCGGGGCCACCGGCCCCGAGGCCGGCCCGACCGGCGTCTCCCGGTTGCCCGGCGTCGCGCCCCGGGGCCGGGATACCGATCGGCCTTCCCTCGGGCGGCCCTGCGTGCATCCAACGCGGTCCGCACGGCTTCGCACGAGTGAGCACAACCGAATACCGGGGAGATCGGCACACCGGGCGTCGGAATGGAGGAATTCTCGGGGTCGTGCCCGAAGCCCGGGTCGTGCCGGCCCCACGCCCCGCCGGCCCCAAGCCCCGCGGTCGGGTCGAGCGGGATCGTCCCGCCTCGGATGGCCGGGGCCTCGCCGTCGAGGCTCCGACCACCCCGACGACCCGAGGGCAGGTGTCCCGGGCGATGCGGGATCAGTCGTCGATCGCCGACCCTGGGGGGCTCGCCGACGCCCGGCCGAGGTTCAGGTCGGCCAGGGGTTCGGGGAGGTGCTCCTCGAGGGTGACGTTCTCGAACCGCTCGCGGAGCTGGTCGAGCCCCCGGCGCAGGTAGGTCGCCACGTCGCCGAGCTGCCCGCCCTGGGCGACGGCCTGCTCGAGGGAGGCGGTCAGCGTGGCCTCGTTCCCGGGCTCGGCCGGGGGCCCGTCGTCGGTCTCGTGCCACCACGTCTGGTTCAGGATGCCGACGTGGTGGACATGCTCCGAGGGGGGCCACCGGTCGGGCGGGTAGTCCCCCACCACCCCGGTGATCGTCGGCGACCCGGCCTCGATCGGCCGCCGGGAGTCGATCAGGAAGAGCTGGAACCCCCGGCTCTCGGCGAACTGGTCGGCCAGGAAGTCGAGCGAGACCGACTCGGGGCGGCCCCGGCCGTTGCCCCGCCTCAGGCCGAAGTAGGCGTGCTCCCCCTCCACCCAGGCGTTGCCCTGGAAATAGACCGCCACCACGTCGATCGGCCGGTCGGCCAGCGCGAGCCCCAGGTCCACCTCCCTCCGGATCCGGTCGAGCTGGTAGACCAGCTCCATGATCCTCACGTCGTCGAGCAGCGGGCCGTAGACGACGCCGTCCAGGAACGCCGGGGTCCGGAACCGGTCCGGGTCCCCCGGGGCGTCGGGATGAGGCGAGGCGTGCAGGGCCTCCAGCGCCCGGCCTCGAAGCGCCTCCCGGTCCCCCTGCCCCGTGCCGACGATCAGCAGGTGCAGCCGCTGCCGCTCCTCCGGGACCTCGCACGAGACCCGGAACGACGGGCGGTCGGCCTCGTCCAGCGGCACCCCGGGCAGCTCGACGGACACGTCGTTCTCCTCCCGGCTGAAGACGACTTCGGCCCGGAACTCCCGGACCAGCGGCTCCCCCTCCACCGGCCGGAGCGTCGCCAGCGACTGCGGGAACCGGTTGACCCAGATCCGGGCCCGGGTCGCCTCGTGAGTCCGGAGCATCTCCTCGTCGGCCCAGGAGACCCGGCCGACCAGCCAGCCCTGGCCCGTTGCCATCGGCCCGGGGAAGGAGACGCGGTTGTCGGGGCCCGCGGCCGGCCGCAACGGCTCGCCGCCCCCCCGCTTCGGCTCGATCCCGACGACCTCGACCCGGGCCGGGGGCGGGATGTAGCCGATGCTCACGTCGGCCGAGCCCGTCGCGCCCCGGTCGGTCGTCGCCTCGACCCGGAGCAGGTTCGCCCCGGGCCCCAGGCCGATCTCCCCGTCGACCCGGAGCGAGACGCCCCCCCCGGCCTCCCGGACGGCCCCGGCCGGGTCGGCCTCGATCAGCGTCTCGTGCTCGGCCTCGGTCCGGATCCGGATCAGCCGGGCGGACCGGATCGGGTCGTCGGAGCGGACCTCGAAGGTGACCCGGGCCCGGTCCACCCGCTCGGTCGCGTCCCGTCCCGGTCGGAGGATCGTGACCCGGGGGGGGCTCGGCGGCGGTGCCTCGTAGACGACCCTCCCCGCCCGGCCGGGCTCGGGGGACCGGCCGTCGGCATTCCAGGCGAGGACGCTGATCGCGTTCCCCCCGAGCGAGATCGGGACCCTCGCCGCCGAGATCGTCCACGAGCCTTCCGCCTCGGGCTCGATCGAGACGTCTTCGATCATCCGGGCCGGGAGGCCGGGGCCCTCCCCCTCGACCCGGATCACGGCCCGGGTGACCGGCAGCCCCGGCGGGGAGGCGACCTTGGCGGTCACGTCGACGACCGGCTCGTCGCCGACCTCGGAGTGCGCGACCCCCCGGACCTCCGGCGGCCTCCGGCACGAGACGACCAGCGGGTCGCCCGACCAGGCCCCCCCCCACTCGTTGCCGAGCCGGACCCGGATCACGTTCTCCCCCGGCCGGATCGGCACCTCGGCCGACAGCGTCCCCGCCCCGGCGTCGACCTCGGGCGGTTCGGCGAGCGCCTCGCCGTTGACGATCACGGTCGCCCCGAAGGGGAACGGGTCGGCGCCGAGGACCAGCCTCCCGGAGAGCCGGATCCGGGGGGGATCCCGGTCGGGGGCGACGACCAGGACCGGCCCGGGGGGATCCAGGAGCAGGTCCACCACCTCCGGCACGGGGGGGACGAACGCGACCTCGGCCCTCGCCTCGGAGAAGTCGCTGTCCGCCGACTTCGCCCGCACCCGGATCGCGTTCGGGCCCGGCTCCAGGTCGGCCTCGAGCCGGTAGGAGCCCGGCACGCCCGGGACCGGGTTCAGCCCCCGCCACTCCCCCCCCGCCCGGCTCCACTCGGCCCGATCGATCGGCTCGTCCGATCTGATCGATGCCGAGATGACGATGCGAGACCGGTCGACCGTGGGCCGTCCCCCGACGATCGACGGCGACGGGCCGTCGGCCGTCGAGACGGGGTCCAGCGTGATCGTCGGCGGCGGGACCTCCCGGCGGTCGTAGACGACCACCACGGGAGCCGGGTCGGCCGTCTCGAACCCCTCCAGGCCCTCGATCGCCCCGTCGTTGACGGCGACCAGCTCGATCGTGTTCACCCCCTCGGCCAGCGTGATCGGCTGCTCGACGGGGATCGGCTCGCCCGATCGCCAGGCCCGCTCCGCCCTCACCTCGTCGCCGACCCGGTGGACCAGCCGCACGGTCGCCGGGCCCCCCCGGGGGTCGACCGAGGCCCGGAACTCGTATTCGGGACGGTCGACGACCCGCTGCGCCGGGCCTTCGATCGCGACGACCGGCGCCGGGGGCAGATACCGGACCTCCCGGATCGCCTCGAACGCCTGGGGGGTGGCCTCCCGGGTGTGCAGGACGGCCCGGATCGCGTGCGGGCCTCGCCCCCAGCCGGCCCCGTCGAGGGCGGCGACCCAGCCCCTCGGCCCGTCCGGGGCCATCTCGCGAGCGGGACTCCCGTCGATCGACCACTCGACCCGGGCCACCTGCCCGGGCCCGACCGCCTCGTCGAGCAGGACGAGCCGCAGCGTCGTCGGCCGGAGTCGGACGATCGGCAGGTCGTCCCCTTCCTGCTCCGGCACGTCGAGCGCGATCGCCAGCCCGGGGCGGGGCAGCGGGGCCGCCTCGGCCACGGGGGGCAGCGCGGCCCGTTCGAGCAATTCGCCGACCAGCCCCTCCCGGCGGAATTCCGGGAACTGGTCGGCCTGGGCGAACCGGGTCGGCGCGGCGGGGTCCCCCGTGTTGAAGTGCCAGCCAAGCCGCCGCTCGGCCTCCTGGCCGCTGGAGTCGTACGGCCCGAGCGGGTTCCAGGCGATCCAGCCGGGCTCACCCCGCCCCTCCGTCCCCGCCAGGAACAGCGAAAAGAGCGGCTTGCGTTCGTCCACCGCCTGCCCGACCCCGAGCGTCACGTCCCGGGCCTCCGCCCCCTCGGGCCGGACCCGGAGCGTGACCGGGTCGCCGGGGCGGATCATCGACACCTCGTTGAAGAACGAGAAGAGCGAGCCCTGGGCGTCGAGGCCTCCGTCCCGGACCAGGCCGAGCACCTCGTCCCCCTCCCCCAGCCGGCCGGCGGCCTCGGTCCCGGGCTCGACCCCGGAGACGACCAGCCCGCCGTCCCGTTCGGTGACGGCCAGGCCCGGCAGCCTCCCGCGTCGGCCGATCGTCCGGTCGAGGTCGATCAGGCCCCAGACGCAGGCGGTCCGGTCCTCGGCGGCGGAGGCCAGCAGCCTCCCGTCCCCGGAGAACCGCAGGGCGGTGATCCGGCCCGCATGCCCGGTGAGCCGGCGGAACCGTTCGCCCGCCCCCCCCTCGAAGAGCGACAGCGACGGCTCCCCCGACCGCTCCGAGGCGATCGCGACGATCGGCGCGTCGATCGGCGGCGTCGGGGGCCGCAGGGCCAGGGCGGTCAGGGTGTGGCCCGGCTCCAGGTCGATCCGGCGGGGGGGATCGCCCGCCCGGGAGACCTCGACCCAGCCCCCGACCCGTTCGCCCTGCGCATCCCGGCCGCCGACGGCGTGGCGGATCTCCCAGCCCGACACGTCCGGCACGCTCGGCACCCAGCCGTCGAGTCCGGCGTCCAGGCGGCGTCGGCCCGGGTCGAGCACGAGCGAGCCTGCTTCGGGGGGCCGGGGCGGTTCGCCGATCCCCCCGGGGGGCGTCGGGTCGACCCGGAGCCCCCAGTCTTCCCCCCGCCGGACGAACGCCGCGTCGCCGATCGGCATTCCCGAACCCCGGAGCAACTGGGGCCTCGTCTCCCCCCGGAGCAGGTCGGCGACCTCGAAGACGACGATCGCCCGCGACGCGTTCCCCGCCACCGCGAGGCGGTCGCCGGCCGGGGAGACGGCCAGGCTCGGCGGCTCGGCCGAGAACGCCCAGAGCCGGACCTCCTTGCGGACCCGGGCGACCCCGTCCGGGGTCGGGGCCAGGTCGACGAGCCGGAGCCGGTACTCCATCCGGTCGCCGGGCCCCGGGGCCCGTCCCGGATCCCGCAGGACGACCACCGCCGCCAGGTCGGCCGGGCCCCCCGGCCGGGACGGGCACGGGGCGACCGCCCTCGGGATCAGGAAGCCCCCCCGGTCCCCCTCCCCCGGCACGAGCCGGAGGCGGCCGTCCTCGACCGGCCTGGCGTCGGCCCCGAGGGACCAGGTCCGGAGCCGGCCGGAGTTGGTGGCCGCGTCGAAGCTCCCGGTCACGAGCCGATCGGCCCGGTCGTCCCGGGAGACCGCCCGGTTGAACCGGCCGTCGGCCACGGCGACCAGGCGGTCGGGGGCCGCGCCGGGATCCCAGATCCGCAGGGTCCCGTCGTCGGAGGCCAGGGCGGCCCGGACCTGCCGGGGGCCGGGGCCCGATCGCCAGGCGGCCAGCGCGGGGATGTTCAGCGGGTCGACGGCGACGGAGGCGAGTTCCTCCCCCGATCCCAGGTCCCAGAGCCGCAACGCGCCGAGGTCCCCGCCCGGATCCCCCTCCCGGGCGACCGAGACGAGCGCGGGCGGCCCCCCGTCGGCCGACGACGGGGCGAAGGCGAGGCCGAGGACCGGCCCGAGGTGGCCCCGGAGCTGGCGGGCGGCCCGGGGCCGGGACCGGGTGTCGAAGACGAGGATCGTGCCCCGGTCGAGCCGCATGGCGTCGGTCATCGCCTCGCCCGGGATCATCAGCCCGGCCCGGCGGAACCCGGCCCCCCCCCGGACCACCGCGCTGCCGGCGGCGGCCAGCCACCGGCCGTCGTCGGAGAGGGCGATCGCGTTGATCGCCCCCTCGGAGCCCGGCCCGACCGGCACCCGGTAGGTCGCCGCCGGGTCCGCCTCGAATCGCCCGGCCTCCGGGTCCCGGGCCCAGACCCGGACGACCTTGTCCCAGCCCCCCTCGTAGAGCGTCCGGCCGTCGGGCGAGAAGGCCAGCCCCATCACCGGCCCCGACGGGCCGCCCGCCTCCGTCCTCAGGATCGGCTCGTCCGGCGGCGCCCCCGGATCCTGGGCCCCCGAGGCGACGGCGAGCAGGCCCACGATCAGGAAGGAGGCGAGCCCCGCACCCCTCCCACCGATGCCGGATCCGGGGCCGGGTCTCGGGTCGATCGCTCGTCGGGCGGCCATGGTCTCGCTCGCTCCCGGGTCCGGGCGAGGGGGGCCGACGCTGGCCCCCGGTCGCCGTCGACTGGTAAGATCCGAATCATCCGATCGCGTCGCGTCGCCGGGCCCGCCTCCCCCGATTCGACGGCCGATGCCGATATTCTAGGGGGGCCGTGGGCCTCTCGAGGGCGAGACTTCGCCCCCTACCCGGTTTTTTCGAAGTCTAGGCAGCGGGGGCGACGACCAGCCCGCCGGCGACCCTCGGCGACCGGACGCGGGACGCGAGCCGGATTCGAGCGTGATGACGCCTGCCGGAGTCCGGCGCATCCGCGCCCCGAGGGGGGCCGAGCGCGGCCCGGGATCCGACCTGCGAGAACCACCGACGACGCGACGGCCCGGGGGGCAAGCGGCATGAAGACGAAGGGGCCCGACGACCGATCGCGCTGGGAGCACTCCTCGGAGCCGACGGAGTCGACGGAGCCCCAGGGGCCCGCCACTCCCCCTCCCACCGACGAGGCACCCCCGGGGCTGGAGACCGTCTCCCACGCCCCCGACCCCCGGAGCGACGGGGGGCACACCAGCGACCCCGGGACGGACCCGAGCCCCGAGGACTTCCGGGGGCTCGAACACCTGGCCCCCGGCCAGTTCCTGTTCGGCAAGTACGAGGTGCTGGAGGAGCTGGGACGGGGGGGGATGGGCTCGGTCTGGCGGGTCCGGCACCGGGAGCTGGACGTCGAGCGCGCGTTGAAGCTGATCGTCTCCGACATCGCCTTCCACCCCGAGAGCCGGGCCCGGTTCCGCCGGGAGGCCCGGGTGATGGCCCGCTTCTCGCACCCCAACGCGGTCCACGTCTACGACGCCCGGATCGCCGCCGACGCGGCCTACATCGAGATGGAGTTCGTCCGGGGCCGTCCCCTGAACAAGGAGATCGAGCCCGGCCGGCCGATGCCGCCGGGGCGGGCCGTCCGGATCGTCGTCCAGCTCTGCGACGCGCTCCAGGCCGCCCACGAGCACGGCATCGTCCACCGCGACCTCAAGCCCGCCAACCTGATGCTCGTCCCGGGCCCGGGGGGCTCGGACGTGGTCAAGGTCCTCGACTTCGGCATCGCCAAGGTCCTCGACGCCGACCGGGACGACGAGCACGAGGGCCTCCGCACCGAGCCGGGCATGTTCATCGGCACCCCGATGTACGCCAGCCCCGAGCAGATCAACCCGCCCGCCAATGCCTCGGGGGGCGACGCCCTCGACTCCCGCAGCGACCTCTACTCGATCGGCGTCATCCTCTTCGAGCTGCTCACCGGCCATCGCCCCTTCGCCGGCCGGTCGGCGCTGCTCGACCACCTGACCAAGCCGCCCCCGCCCTTCGCCGAGGTGAACCCGGACGTCCGGCTGCCGGCCGAGTTCGAGGCGATCGTCCGCAGCTGCCTGGAGAAGGACCCGGCCCGACGCCCGCAGTCGGCCCGGGAGCTGGCCGATCGGCTCCGCCGGGCCGCCGGGCTCGACCAGCCGCTGGTCACCCCCCGGCCGGGGGTGTCCCGCCGGGTCGCGGCCCTCGGGGTCGCGGCGGTGCTCGGCCTCGCCGGGGTCCTGGCCTGGGCCCTCTGGCCCCCGACCCCGACCTTCGCCATCGGGGCCGAGCCCCCGGCCGGGCTCCGGGCCGGGACGGAGGCGGACCTGATCGTCTCCGTCGACCGCACCCGGTTCCCCGGGCCGGTCCGGCTGGAGATCGACGGGCTCCCCCCCGGCGTCTCCTCCGACCCGGATCGGGTCGAGGCGACCGGACGGCTCGCCTCCTTCCGCCTCCGGGCCGCCCTCGACGCCGACGCCGGCGGCCCCGATCGGTCGCTCACCATCCGCGCCGAGGCCGGCGGGCTCTCCCGGACGATCGAGGTGCCGATCGTCGTCGAACCCCCCGCGATCGCCCTGCCCGGGGGCTTCGAGCGCGTGGCCGGATCCGACCTGGTCGACGTGGGAGGGCTGCACGTCCCGAGGGCGATCACCCGACGCTTCGACGACGGCACCGAGGCCGTCTTCCTGCTGATCGACGGCCACCGGAGGCCCGACCTCGACCCCTTCTACATCCTTAGGGACAAGGTCTCCAACCGCCTCTACCGCCAGTTTGGACCCCCGCCCGACCCCTTCCAGGACATCGAGGTGCCGGGCATCTCGCAGCCTGGACTGCCCAATGACGGCGTCGACCCCGACGAGGTCCCGGACTGGCCCGTCCTGGGCGTCACCGCCCATCGGGCCGACGACTTCGCCGCCTGGCTCGTCGGCGACGGGCCGGTCTTCACCGGCCGGCTCCCCTCCGCCTCCCAGTGGTACAAGGCCGCCGGTTTCCTCGACGCTCCCGGGGACCCGCCGACGACCGCCGACGACCGCGAGGGCGACGGGATCGCCGTTCGACTCTCCCATCCCCGGCCGGTCGGCACGTCGCCCGGGGACGTCGCCCCGACCGGCGTCCGGGACACGGCGGGCAACGGCATGGAATGGACCCGGGATTCCCACTCCCACCCCGGCGCCTCGCTCCCGCTCGACGACGACCACGCCCACGACAAGATCATCATGCTGGGCCATTCCTTCGACGACGAGGAGCCATTCCTCCCCCGACACGTCGAGGAAGACTTGCTCAGCGGCTGGTTCGCCGACGCCGGTTCCCTCGACGTCGGCTTCCGGGTCGTCATCGAGATCCGCCCCTGAGCGTGCCGCCGACGTGGCCGACCGGGCTAGTGAGCTTATTTATGCGTGAAAATTTGTGTGTCAATGCGGGAATCCGTGGTTATCTTGGTGGGTGTGGCCCCGGGCCGGTGCGGGGGGCGATGGCCCGAGGCACGCGACGGGGGGCCCGGCGTCCGATCGGGGCCGCTCGACGGATGGAATACGCTTGACACCCGACACCCGCGGTCGTACGAAATTGAGTCGCGGGCTCGACGTCCCGCCCCGAGGCGGGTGTGGTTGCTCCGGCCGGATCGTCGCGTCGCGAAGGATTCTTAGATATGAAGAGTCGTAATTTGTTCTGGGGTCGTCTCCTCCTCGCCCTCGGGCTCGCGGCCTCCCCCCTCGGCTGTTCGGACCGGGCGGAGGTCCCCGAGAGCACCTCGGCCGAGGAGACGAGGGCCTACGTCCAGAATCCGTTCGGCTCCCCCGAGGGGGGCGCTACGCCCGGCCAGGGCGAGTTCGAGAAGACCCAGCCGCCGAAATGAGCCTCCCCCTCGGGCCCGTCGGCCCCGGCCGAAATCCCACTCCTCGTCGCTCGACGCACATCCTCGCGGATTCCGCTTTCCTCTGTTTCGGTCGTGTCCCGTCCCATCCCGATCCGGGAGTTGCCGCCATGAAGGTCGCGCATCACACCCCCACCCGGGGCTTCACGCTGATCGAGCTGCTGGTGGTCATCGCCATCATCGGCGTGTTGATCGCCCTGCTGCTGCCCGCCGTCCAGGCCGCCCGCGAGGCCGCCCGGCGGTCCCAGTGCACCAACAACCTCAAGCAGCTCGGCCTGGCTATTCATAATTATATGGATACAAACGGAGCCATGCCGATCGGCGGCTACTTCAACACCTCCGGGGGCCCCGGCAATCTGACCTGGGAGCGCGGCTGCCTTATCGGCCTGATGCCGTTCCTCGAGCAGCAGAATATCTATAACGCCTATAACCAGGATCTCCGCTATTATTCGTACCAGGCCAATGACACGGCGATGGCCTTCAAGGCCTCGGCCTTGAACTGCCCGAGCGACCCGGAGGTCTCCGAGGGGAACGACCGCTGGACCCGGTCCGGCGTCGGCGACTTCGGGACGGCGACCCGCCCCGCCTTCAAGGTCGGGCTGACCAGCTATCGGGCCCTCTGCGGCCCCTGGGTCACCCCGCCCCGCGGCGGCAACCCCGCGAGCATCCCCAACTGGGGAGCCCTGAAGCAGAACGCGATGGGAGTCATCTACGTCGAGAGCTCGACCAAGATGTCCGACATCCGGGACGGCACGAGCAACACCCTCGCCTTCGGCGAGTCGGTCTACGGCCGACTCAGCCAGGCCGACAAGGACTGCTTCCATTGGTGGGTGGCCGGCAACTACGGGGACACGATGCAGAACGCCATGTACCCGCCCAACCCCCACCAGACGCTCGAGACGTGCAATCGGCTGCCCAACGGCGCCGCGGCGTTCATCGTGTCGGCGACGAGCGAACACCCCGGCGGCTGCAACTTCGCCTTCTGCGACGGCTCGGTCCGGTTCATCAAGAACACGATCGACTCGTGGCCGATCGACACCGCCAACAACTGCGTCCCCGCCGGGCTCGTGGCCACCGGCAACCCCCCGATCTACTCCCTCGCCCCCGGCGCCCGCTTCGGCGTGTATCAGGCCCTCTCGACCCGCAAGGGTGGCGAGGTCCTCAGCGCCGACCAGTACTGACCCCGGACTCCCCCGGGCCTCGGTCCCCTCCCGCCCGGGGGGACCGGGACCGTCGGACTCAGGGCCTCCCACGCTTCTCGAGGGACACGCGCCGATGCGACGACGCGACTTCGTCCTCAGCCTCGCCTCCGCAGGCCTGGCCGCCCCCCCGTCGGCCCTCGGCGACGGCGGGCCGATCGGCGACGGGCTCCGGGCACTCGCCGACGACCTCCGCTCCTCGGCCGACGACCGGGACCGCTGGGCCCGCGTCCGCCGCGAATTCTCCCTGCACCCCGGCGTCGCCTACCTGAACACCGGGACCCTCGGCGCCTGCCCCCGGGTCGTGCTCTCGGCCGTCTCCGAGGCCCTGCTCGAGATCGAGGGGAATCCGGCCAACATGGTCTTCGGGCCGGTCGGCTCGAAGATGGAGGCCGTCCGGTCGCTCGCCGCCTCGTTCCTCGGCGCCGGCGACGGGGAGGTGATCCTCACGAGCAACACCACCGAGGGCATGAACTGGGTCGCCGAGGGGATCGCCCACGAACTCCGCCCCGGTGACGAGATCCTCACCACCGACCGCGAGCACCCCGGCGGCGTGGTCGGCTGGCAGCACGTCGCCGAGCAACGCGGGGCCCGGGTCGCCACCTGCTCGCTGCCCGCCCCCCCCGGGGACGAGTCGGAGATCCTCCAGCGGATCGCGGAACACCTCAGCCCGGCGACCCGGATCTTCAGCCTCAGCCACGTGGAGACGATCACCGGCCTCGTGCTCCCCCTGGCCCGGATCGCCGCCGAGCTGACCCGCCCCCGGGGCATCCTCCTCTGTTGCGACGGCGCCCAGGCCCCCGGCATGCTCGCCGTCGACGTCCGGGCCCTCGGCGTCGACACCTACGCCTCCAGCAGCCACAAGTGGGCGCTCGCCCCCAAGGGCAGCGGACTGCTCTACCTCCGCCCCGAGGTGAGGGATCGCATCCGACCCGCCGCGCTGCACTCCGGAGACTTGGCCTATACCGCCTCCTCGGGGACGAGGAACGTGGCGACGATCCTCGGCCACGGCACCGCCCTCGCCTTCCTCGAGGCGATCGGCCGGGACGTCGTCGAGGCCCGATGCCGGGCCCTCAACGCCCATCTCCGCGACCGGCTCGACCCGATCCCCGGGCTGACCCCCCTCTCGCCGACCGCCCCCTCCCTGTCCTCGGGCATCGCCTCCTACAGGCTCGATCGGGGCGACAACGCCGAGGTCGCCGGCCGGCTGCTCCGCGAGTTCGACCTGGTCGTCAAGGTCCTCCCCGGCGCGGAATGGAACGGGCTCCGCTTCTCCACCCACATCTACAACGACGAGGGCCAGGTCGACCGCCTCGCCGACGCGATGGCGACGATCCTCGGGGCCTGAGCCCTGCCCCGCGCGGGCGATCGACCGGGGAGGGAACAGGCCGGATGAAGACCGTCGCCCGTCGACACTTCGTGCTCATTCTTGCATCCCTGCTCGCCGTCCCGATCACCGCCTGCCGAGGGCCCGCTTCTCCCGGCTCGACGCCCCTGGAGCGGTCGGCCGACTCCTATGCCCGGGGCGACTACGACTCGGCCGCCTCATTCGCCCGGGAGCACCTCACGCGGGTCGACCCCGACGACCCCGACGCCCTCCGCCTCCTGGCCCGTTCCTGGTGCCGATCGGGCCGGGAGGACGACGCCCTGCCGATCTTCGAGGTCCGGCTCGGCCTCGACGCGATGCAGGCCGAGGATCTCTACCTCTACGGCGTCGCACTCGATCGCCGGGGCCAGCCCGACCTCGCCCTCGACCTCTGGGAGCGGGCCCTCGACGCCGACCCCGACCACCCCGAGGCCCTCGCGGCCCTCGTCTACCTCCACTCCCGGGGCAAGCGGCTCGACGAGGCCCGGCACGCCGCCGAGCGGCTCGCCCGGGTCCCCGGCTGGGAGGCCCAGGGGGAGTTGATGCTCGGCGTCGCCCTCGCCGAGTCGAACGACCCCCGGGGCGCCGCCGAATGGCTCGGCCGGGCCCTCCGACGCGACCCCCCTCCCCCCGGTTTCCTCGAATCGCCGGACCGCTACCGCCTGCTCCTCGTCCGATCCGCCCTCCGGGTCGGCCACCCCGACGAGGCGGTCGGCCCCCTGCGCCAGATCCTCGACGCCTCCCCCTCGGCCGAGGCCTCCTGGCTGCTCAGCCGGGCCGAGCTGCAGCGGGGCGACGTCCCCTCGGCAATCGAGGCGCTCGAACGTGCGAAGGGATATCGATCCGATCACCCCCTCGAGCCCGAGCCCTCCCCCTACGTCGGCGAGGCCCGATGCGCCGAGTGTCACCCTCGGATCGCCCGGGAGGCCGCCGCCAGCCGACACTCGAAGACGCTCCACCGGGGGGAAGACCTGCTCACCCTCCCCCTCCCCGAGGGTCCCCTGCCCGACCCGGACGAGCCCGGCGTCTCGCACCGGGTCGGGCGGTCGGGCGACGTGCTGGAGGTGGAGACCCGGGTCGACGGCCGCTCCTTCCGGGCCGTCGTCGAGGCCGCCTTCGGCGATCCCGACCGCTACGTGACGATGGTTTCCCGGGACGACTCCGGGACCTATCGCACCCTCCGGCACTCCTTCCATCGCATGGGAGACGGCTCCGGCTGGGACCGCACCCTCGGCGACACCGGCCGGGCCGATCGGCTGGCCAACGCGCTCGGCCGGCCGATCGACTCCCGGGACGGCGTCGTCCGGTGCCTCGCCTGCCACGCGACGAACGTCCGGTTCGGCCCCGATCGGGTCGGGCCCGAGTCCGCCGACTCGGCCATCGGCTGCGAGCACTGCCACGGCCCCGGCGCCCACCACGTCGCCGCCGTCGCCGCCGGACTGACCGACCTCGCCATCGTCGACCCGTCCTCCGCCCCGACCGTCGCCGTCACCGACTCGTGCAGCTCCTGCCACGTCCTCGAGACCGATTCCGAACCCGCCTCGCGGGGCGACCCCGCCTGGATCCGCTCCCAGGGCAAGACGCTCTCCTGGAGCCGCTGCTATTCCCGGTCCGGCGGCGCGATTGGCTGCGTTTCCTGCCACGACCCTCACCGGCCGACGAGCCGATCGGCGCCGCATTACGAGGCGGCCTGCCTCTCCTGCCACGCCCCCTCCCGCGACCTGGCCCCCGACCTCCCCCCGGAGGCCCCGCTCGCCTCCTGCCCGGTCGACCCCTCGCAGGGCTGCGTCGACTGCCACATGCCCTCGGTCGAGGTCCCCGCCTTGCACGATTCGCTCACCGACCATTACATCCGGGTCGTCGTCGATCCCCCTGCCCCCTCGGATTGACTCCCCGATCGGCTCGGGTGCGCGTGTGAGGCCGCCCGGACTCGAGGGAGGCAGACGACCAGGCCGGACAGCCCTACAATGGGCATTCGCCCTGATCGCACGCCCCCGACGCCCAGGAGCCCCGAGTGGACCCGAAGGCCGCCTACGACGAACTGACCCGACGCTCCCGGGAGTGGTCGACCCTCGCCTCCTGCGCCGCCCTGCTCTCCTGGGACGAGCTGACCGTCATGCCGACGGCCGCATCCGCCTTCCGGGGGGACCAGCTCGGCCTGCTCGCCGGGCTGGAGCACGAACGGGCCACCGACCCGAAGGTCGGCGAGCTGCTGGCGACGGTCGAGGGCTCCGACCTCGTCGCCGACCCCGAGTCCCCCGAGGCGGCCGACGTCCGGGAGCTGCGCCGGTCCTTCGACCGCAAGACGAAGCTCCCCCGCGCGCTGGTCGAGGAACTCGCCCGGGTCACCTCCGCCGCCCAGCACGAGTGGGTAGCCGCCCGGAAGGGCCGGGACTTCCCCCGCTTCCTCCCCTGGCTCGACCGGATCGTCGCCCTGAAGCGGCGGGAGGCCGAGTGCGTCGGCGCCCCCGGCGGCGACCCCTACGACGCCCTGCTCGACGACTACGAGCCCGGCGCCTCCGCCTCCCGGCTCTCCGGCCTCTTCGACGCCCTGAAGGCCGAACTCGTTCCGCTCGTCGGGCAGATCGCCTCCTCGGAGACCCGCCCCGACCCCGGTGTGCTCAGGGGCAATTACCCCATCGACCGCCAGAAGATGCTCGGCGAGCTGGTCGCCGCCTCGATCGGCTTCGACTTCGACCGGGGGCGGCTCGACACCTCGGCGCACCCGTTCTGCTCCGGCATCGCCCCCGGGGATTGCCGGATCACGACCCGGTATCGGCCCGACGACTTCGAGGAATCCTTCTTCGGGGTCCTCCACGAGGTCGGCCACGGCCTCTACGAGCAGGGGCTCGACCCCGACCGCTTCGGCACCCCGATGGGGGAGTCCGTCTCGCTCGGCATCCACGAGTCCCAGTCCCGGCTCTGGGAGAACCTCGTCGGCCGGGGCCGGGCCTTCTGGACCCACTGGTTCCCGATCGTCCGCCGATTGTTCCGCGAGCCGCTCGGCGCCGCCGAGTTCGACGCCTTCCACCGCGCCGTCAACCGGGTCGAGCCGTCCCTGATCCGGACCCAGGCCGACGAGGTGACCTACAACCTGCACATCATCATCCGGTTCGAGCTGGAGCGGGCCCTGCTCTCCGGCGACCTCCCCCCCGCCGACCTGCCCGGGGCCTGGGACGAATCCTACCGCCGGGACCTCGGCGTGGTCGCCCCCGACGTGGCCGACGGCTGTCTCCAGGACGTCCACTGGTCGGCCGGCCTCTTCGGCTACTTCCCGACCTACACCCTGGGCAACCTCTACGCCGCCCAGCTCTTCGACCGGGCCTCGGAGGAGTTGGGCGACCTCGACGCCTCGATCCGACAGGGGGACACCACCCCCCTGCTCCGGTGGCTCCGGGACCACGTCCACCGCCACGCCCGGCGCCATACTCCCGCCGCGCTGATCCGGCGGGCCACCGGCTCCGACCCCGACCACCGGCCCTTGATCCGCTCCCTGAAGGCCCGATATGGCCCCGTCTACGGCCTCTCCGGCGCCGAGGTTCCCTCCTGATGGGGCATCCGGACAACCGTCAGATTCGGCCAGTCCGACGGATTGTGTGACTGCCGATCGCGCCGATCACGATGATTTAGGAGAATGATCGAGGCGGGTCGCATCCCCTCGCCGGGGTTTCGACCCGTCCCGATGCCGATCGCTCCTTGGCAATTTGATCGGAGCAGAGAGTCGAGCCCTCGCGCCCCCGGTGAATCCCGCTCAGTCCCGTCCCGGCGAGGCGGGCATTGCGGCGGAGACGATCCGGGACGGACCGGCGACGCTCGACCGAGCGAAGCCATTTCGATCGGGATGGATTTGCGCAAATGAGGAAATCAAAAGAGTTTGCGCCTGGGGGTGGCTGGAGCGACGGGGCGCACCGGCCGCGTCAAGGCCGGGGACGAGGATCCCTCGGTGGTCTAACCGAGCGAATCCCTCGCCAGGGCGGTCGTCTGCGACCCTCGTCCCCGCTTGCGGGGGGAGGGGGAGTCCGGAAGTCGGGTGAGGGGGGATCGGACGACACGCCGGGCGGGGTGGGGATGAAAGGACCCCTCACCCTGACCCTCTCCCCACTCGTGGGGAGAGGGAGACGGAATCAAATTGCTAGCGAAATAAGGCGTTCAGGCCGCGAGGGTGGATCCCGCGGTTCCGGTGAAAAAGGGACCGGCCGCGGCTGGGAGGATTCGCGGAGCGAAGCCATTTCGTCCCGGGCGCATCGCCCGAACGTGATCAGGAGATGGGATTTCTGGAAAACGTGGTTCGGCGCACCGGGGCGCACCGGCCGGTTCCCGACCGGAGCGGGCCCATCGCAACGGGCCCCGTGGTCCGATCAAACGAGTGGTCGGGGGCCGATCAGTTGCCGTCCTGATCCGCGTCGCCGGTCGTGTCCTGCAGGCCCTTGCCGGCGTCCTCCATCACCTCGCCGGTCTTCTCGCCGACCTCGGCGGCCGCATCGTCGACCGCATCCACGGTCTCCCTGGCCGCCTCGCCGATTTCCTTCCCCGCCTCCCGGACCTCCGGGTCGCCGCATCCGGCCGCCAGGAACAGGCCCAGGGCCGCCATCACCGTCGTCGGCTTCATCGAGTCGCCTCAATCATCGCGTGGGATGCCTCGAAGTCGGGTCGGATCGCGTCGTCTGTCCGAGATCGGAAGTGACCGGGCTGGGACTCGAACCCAGGACCAGCGGATTAACCTACCCCATCGGCTTTCACCGACCCCGGGTCGGGTCGCCCCTGGGGGGCGGTCGATCCGGGTTGGAGTCTGGACTCTCCCTTCACCGTCGCAGGTGTGCCGCGTCGAGCCTCTGGGGCCGGGCCCGGCGATCCGCCGGCGCCCTTGCCTGCTGATTACCCAATCCCGCACGCTTTTCCCGCCCTCACGCTTGCCGTCGCCGGCTGTCGTTGTGGCGGTGCGGGCTCTCAGGGCGTCCCAGCATACTGCGGCATCCACTCCCCCGGTTCGGTTTCTTCCCGGAGGAGGCTCCAGTTGCGCGCCCGAGGGCGGCGTCGAAGTCCGCTGCTCTACCGACTGAGCTACCCGGTCAGGGTCCCCCGGGGCGGTCGGGCCGACGGCTCGACCCCGGCACCCCGGGATGCTCCCAGGGTACGCGACCCGCCCCCTGCCGTCCAGGGACACCCGGGCCGCTCCCCGGGTTCTCCGCGCGGCCCACGGGGGCGGGGCTGATGGATTTCGGTTTAACAATTGCCTTGCCTCCGCCCCGCGGCGGGATTACAGTCGGGGGATTGATCGATCCCGCCCGGGGCCGGTCGGGAAGGGCCGAGGAGGGAGAGCGATGCGCAGCTGGATCGCCGCGACGACGATCGGACTGACCCTGGCCGCGATCGGCCCCGACGGCCTCCGGGCCGAGGACGACGCCCCGGCCGGGGCGTCGTCCTCGGCATCCCCCTCGCTGCGGGCGGTCCCCGACGCCGCCGTGCTGATCGGCCCCGACGCCGTCCAGCAACTGGCCGTCGAGGGGGTCGAGGACGGGCGAGATCGGACCTCCTCCGCCTCCTTCTCGGTGGGCGACGAGGGGGTGGCCGTCGTCGATGCGTCGGGCATGATCTCCGCCCGGGGGGACGGCGAGACCTCGGTGATCGTCGAGGTGGGGGGCGACCGGGTCGAGGTGCCGGTCAAGGTCCGGCGGTTCGCCGACCCTCCGCCGATCCACTTCGCCAACCAGGTCGTGCCGATCTTCACCAAGCTCGGCTGCAACGGCGGCGGCTGTCACGGCAAGTCGGGGGGACAGAACGGGTTCCGGCTCTCCTTGCTCGGGTTCGAGCCGGAGTTGGATTATGAGACGCTGGTGAAGGAAGGCCGGGGCCGCCGCGTCTTCCCGACCGCCCCCGAGCGGAGCCTGCTGCTGACGAAGGCCGTGGCCGAGGTGCCCCACGGCGGCGGCAAGAAGCTGGAGCCCGGCTCCCACGAGTACGACCTGATCCGCCGGTGGATCGCCGAGGGCATGCCCGAGGGGGCCCCGGATGCCCCGACCGTGGCCCGGATCGAAGTCCACCCGCCGGATCGGGTCCTCTCCCGGGGGGCCGACCAGCAATTGCTCGTCACCGCCGTCTACACCGACGGGGCCACCGAGGACGTGACCCGGTGGACGCAGTACGAGTCGAACGTCTCGGATGTCGCCGCGGTCGAGTCCGGCGGGAGGGTCCGCGCCGGGGAGCTGCCCGGCATGGCCGCCGTGATGGCCCGGTATCAGGGGCAGGTCGCCGTCTTCCGGGCGACCGTCCCCCGGGGTGGCCCGGTCGCCGAGGCAATCGACTTCGAGCCGTCGAATTACGTCGACGAGCTGGCCCTGGCCCAGTGGCGGGAGCTGGGGCTCACCCCCTCGGACGTCTGCTCGGACGAGGAGTTCATCCGGCGGGCCGCGCTGGACATCACCGGCACCCTGCCGACGGTGGCCGAGGTCGACGCCTTCCTCGCCGACGAGGCCCCCGACAAGCGGGCCCGGCTGGTCGACGAGCTGCTGGGGCGGCCCGAGTACGCCGCGACCTTCGCCGTAAAGTGGGCCGAGATCCTCCGGAACAAGCGGGGCGGCAACGCGAGCTACCAGCGCTCGACCTATCGCTTCTACGACTGGATCCGCCGCCAGATCGACCGCAACACCCCCTTCGACGAGTTCACTCGCCGGATCCTGGCCGCCAGCGGCACCCCCGAGACCGCCCCGGCGACGGCCTGGTACCGCAACCTGACGCAGCCCGACCAGTTCGTCGACGACGCCGCCCAGGTCTTCCTCGGCATGAGGCTCCAGTGCGCCAAGTGCCACCACCACCCGTTCGAGGCCTGGAGCGAGGACGACTACTACGGCTTCGCCGCTTTCTTCGGCCGGGTGGGGCGGAAGGACTCGACGGCCGCCGGCAAGGACGGCCGGGACGAGCTGGTCATCTTCACCAGGCGGAGCGGCCAGGTCCCCAACCCCAAGACCGGCCAGGTGATGGAACCGAGGGGCCTGGGAGAGCCGGCGCCGATCGCCGTGCCCCCGACCGAGGACCCCCGGGACGCCCTGGTCGATTGGCTGGCCGATCCCGAGAACGACTTCTTCGCCCCGGCGGTCGTCAACCGCTACTGGGCCCATTTCTTCTCCCGGGGCCTGGTCGAGCCGATCGACGACCTGAGGGCCACCAACCCGGCCACGAACCCGGCCCTGATGGAGGCCCTCTGCGACGACTTCGTCGCCAGCGGCTACGACCTGAAGCACCTGATCCGGACGATCTGCAACAGCCGGCTCTACGGCCTCTCCAGCCTGCCGAACGGGACCAACGCCGACGACACCCAGAGCTTCGCCCGGTTCTACCCGAAGCGGATGGGCGCCGAGGTCCTGCTGGACGCCATGGCCCGCGTCACCGGCGTGCCCAACCGGTTCGACGGCCTGCCCGCCGGCACCCGGGCGATCGAGCTGCCCGACGAATCGGTCCGATCCGACTTCCTCGACACCTTCGGCCGCCCCCGTCGCGAGACGGCCTGCGAGTGCGAGCGGGTGGGGGACGCCAGCCTCAGCCAGAGCCTGATGCTGCTGAACTCGACGGACATCCAGTCCCGCCTCGCCGACGACTCCGGCCGGGCCGCCGCGTTGGCCGCCGACCCAAGGCCGGTCGAGGAGAAGGTCGAAGGGCTGTTCCGCCTCGCCTTCGGCCGGGACCCCTCCGACAGCGAGCTGGCGACCGCCGCCTTCCACGTCGAGTCCCGGCCCGACGCGGCGAGGGAGGCCTTCGAGGACATCCTCTGGGCCCTGGTCAACGCCAAGGAATTCCAGTTCATTGACTGACGGCCCCGGGGGCCGGATCCTGTCGGGGTCGGCCCGATGACCCTCACCCTCCCCCAGGGGTCCCCTCCCATGCTCCGCCTGGGCACCGTCTCCTACAACATCGCTAGGGATTGGACCCTCGACGAGATCTTCGACCGCCTCCCCCGGGTCGGGTTCGAGGGGATCGAGCTGCGGACGACCCACGCCCACGGCGTCGAGGTCGGCCTCTCCGGGGCGCAGCGGGAGGCGGTCCGGGCCCGGTTTGCCGACTCCCCGCTGGTCCTGGTCGGCCTGGGAAGCGCCTTCGAGTTCCACTCGGCCGACCCCGAGGAGGTCCGCCGGAACGTCGAGGGGACCAAGGAGTACCTCCGGCTCGCCCACGACGTGGGGGCCCCCGGGGTGAAGGTCCGCCCCAACGGCATCCCCGACGGGGCCGACCCGGATGCTACCTTCCGCCAGATCGGCGAGGCCCTGGCCGAGGTCGGCGAGTATGGCGAGGGCTTCGGCGTCGAGATCCGGGTCGAGGTCCACGGCCCCCGGACGTCGAGCTTCCCCGCCTTCGCCGAGATCATGCGGCAGGCCGACCACCCCAACGTCAAGGTCTGCTGGAACTCCAACCCCACCGACCTGATCGACGGCTCGATCGAGCCGGCATTCGCCATGGTCCGCGACCGGATCGGCCTGGTCCACATCAACGAGCTGCACAGCGGCTACCCGTACCGGACCCTCTTCGGCCTGCTCGAGCGGTCCGGCTACGAGGGGTTCACCCTGGCCGAGATCCCCGAGAGCCCGGAGCCCGACCGGCTGCTCCGCTACTACCGGGCCCTCTGGGACGCCCTCCAGCCCCACCGGGGCTGAGCCGACCCGGTCGGCCTCGAATCCGCCTCCCGATCACGACTTCCGGGGCCTCCCGGGGCCTTTCGGGGAGGAGCCCTTCCCGCCCCCGCTTGCCTGCGGCGTGCCGGCCGACTCGTCGAGCACCCGCCTCAGCAGGTCGGCCATCCGGCGGGCCGCCGGCCCCCCGTAGGAGGCCAGTTCCGCCATCTCGGCGAAGCTCAGCCGGGGGTCGGGGAACGGTAGGCGGGCCTCGGCCTGGGCCAGCGATCCCTGGAGCTGATACTGCTTGCGGACCAGACGGACCTTGATCCCGCAGCGTCTCAGCAGCTCCAGCTCCCGGTAGAACGTCCGCAGGCCGACCTGGAGCGCCTGGAGCAGCTCCGGCCGGTCCCTGGGCCCCTCGTCCAGCAGTCGGGCCATCCGGTGCAGTCGGGCGGCCCGGGCGTCGGTGATCTGCACCGCCGGCCGCCTCCGGCTCGGTGAGCTCGGACTCATCGATCCCTCCTCTGGCCCGGGCCCCCGGATCGTCCGGCGGCCTTCGGCCTTCTTCTCAAGGCCCTCCTGGCCCGGGACGAATGGGCCCATTGTATGCGTGCCAGCACGCATTGGAAGGGGCGGGTGGGGGCGATTTCCCGACATGGATCGTACGGGCCGATGGTGGCGATCGGGACGATTTTGCTCAAGGGGGGCCGATCGGGAGCCGACCATAAGGGAGAAGTCGGAGGCCGCCGGGGGCGGACGACGGCCGTCCCGGCCGCGCAACGCGATGGGGGGCGGCCGCGGCGGCCGGATGGGGAATGGGGGGGCCGTGGGGCCCGGCCGCCGCCGGCGAGCCCGATCGGGGCCCGCCGGGGCGAGCCGGGCCCCGCCGGCCTCCCGCCCCGGACGAGGTTCCCCTCCTTCAGGGAGTGCGTCTCCATGTCGACGTCGAAGCGCCGTCGGTCTCTGAATTGCCGTCCGGGGGCCGAATCCCTGGAGGGTCGCCAGTTGCTCACCACCGTGTTGCGGGGGGTGGACGTCGACGGGGACACCTGGACCTTGCGGCTGGTCGGCCCCGGGGCCCTGCAGGTGGTCAACCAGCCGGGAGCCGACGGGGTGACCCCGGTGCCGCTCGGCCAGGCGGGGCTGATCGACACGATCACCTACCAGGGGGCCAATCCGGGAGAGACCCGCCTCATCGGCGCCGTCCAGCGGGCGCCGGGGGGGGACGGCCGGGTCTTCTTCGAGAACCTCGTCTCGCCGGCGAGCGCGCCGCCGGGGCCGGGCATCGGGGTCGGGATCCTGGCGATCGACATGCCGGACTTCTGGCTGGGCGACACCAGCCCCGGGGACACCGCGCAGGTGCAGGGGATGATCAGCATCCCCGACGGGGTGGCGACGCTCAACTTCGGCGGGGTGGACACGACGGCCTTCTTCGGCACCGACCCGGCCCAGGCGCTGCCGCGGAACAACCGGTCGGACCGCTTCACGGTCTCCCTCGGCCTGCCGGCCCGGGTCGGCACGAGCATCGTCCTGGACCGGGTGGTGACGGCCAACCAGGATGCCGCGGGCGAGGACGACGACGACACCCAGGACACCGTAACCTTCAACGTCTCCGGCCGGCTCAACGTCTTCCAGGCCAACAGCATCGAGGGGGATCCCACCCTCGACCTGGGTGACTCGGGCATCTTCCAGGGGGACAACCCCGGCGGGACGACGATCATCTCGGCGGCCCCCCAGGTGGCCGGCAGCCAGGTGGCCACCGGGGCGATCGGCCGCTTCCGGGTCGGCGGCAACGCGACGAACCTCTCGGTCCAGGTCAGCGGCATCGAGGCCCGCCTGACGAACTTCTTCATCGGCGGCGAGACGAACAAGGTCAGCATCTCGGCCCTGGAAGGGGTGCGGACGGCGCTCTTCGGCCTGGGCATGGACACCGTGGCGATCCAGGCCGGCGAGATGGAGCAGCTCAACGCCAACCGGGGGGCGGTCGCCTCGTCGGTCCTGGTCGGGGGCAATGCGGGGTCGATCGCCCTCGGCGGGGACGTGGTGAACACGACGGTCCTGGCCGGCTACTCGCCCGCGAGCGGGACGACCGGGGTCCCGACCGCCGGGGGCGGGGGCCAGATGACCGTCCGGGTGGCGGGCGACGTGTTCGACTCGATCTTCGCCGCCTCGGTCCAGCCGTTCGGAGGAGTCTTCGGCAGCGCCGGTGACCTGGTGGTCCCGAGCGGCTACATCAACGCCAAGGTCGAGGGGCTGATCGACAATAGCCTCAACCCGGCGGTCTCCCCGGGCGCCGCCGACCAGGCCTTCTTCGCCGAGCGGGTGAGGCTGGAGCGAGGGCCGGTGGTGCCCCCGGGCACCCCCGGTGCCCCGTATCGGCCGAGGCTGGGGCCGGGCCGGACCCCGGGCGTCCAGGGCCTCTCCGGGGGCCCGGGGAGCCACGACTACCGGGCCGTGCAGCTACTGAACGCCCGACGTAACCCCGCCGGCGGCGCCTGACCGGCGTCGCCCTCGGGAGATCTCCGGGGCCGGGGCGGCTCGACTCGACCCGAGTTGACCGCCCCGGCCCGTCCTGTTCCAATCCCGGGCCTGGTCCCCCGAGACGCTCGGGAGGAGACCGTCCCGACGCGATCGGACGCCTCGGGCCCTCGGTTCGGTCGAACCCTGATCGGAGGTCCGAGGTCGATGCCCGGCCACCATCTCCCCTCGAGCCCCAGCCGGGGCGACGTCCCCGGGGCCGACGCTCCCGATCCCCCCGGCCGACGCCCGCCCTGGCGTCTCGCCGGGACCGTGCTGGGGGCGGTGCTCCTCTGCTGCTGGGCCTCGATGTGGCTCGACGGCTACCTGGAGAACCGGCTCGACAAGGGGGAGGACTTCTGGGTCCCCGAGATGCACGTCCTGGGCGGGGACTTCATCTTCCACATCGCCCGGACCGCCCGGATCTGGGCCGAGGGGAGGAACCCATACGAGCCGGAGGTCTCCTGGCTCGCCTTCCCGTACCCGCCGCTGGTGCCCCGGCTCTTCACCTGGACGAGCCTGATGGGGATCCGGGAGGCGGTGGCGGTCTGGCTCGTCGGCATCGCCGCGTTGACGATCGCCGCGACGGTGAGGACCTGGAGGACGAGGCGGGAGCTCGGCCTCCAGCCGGTCCCCCTGACGGTCCTGCTCTCGGCGGTCCTCTTCAGCACGCCGGTCCTGTTCGCCATGGAGCGGGGACAGTGCGACGTCCTCGTCTTGCCGCTGCTGGCCGGGGGCGTCGCGGCGATGCGGAGGGGGACCAGGGGGCTCGACCTGCTGGCGGGCCTGCTCTTCGTGGTCGCCGCCTATGTGAAATACTACCCGGGCCTGGTCCTGGTCGGCCTCCTGGCGCTCCGGCGATGGCACGCGGTCGGCGGGTTCGTCGGGGCGGGGGCGATCATCGGCCTGGTCGACCTGAAATGGCTGCTCGCCTCGTTCGAGAACATGAAGGCCGGCGTGGCGATGGCCGAGGCGATGCGGTCGGACGCGATCCACCCCTGCGATCATTCCCTGTCGGGCTGCTGGCGATCGTTCTGGACCTACTGGGACCTGACCGACCTTGCCGGGCTGCCCGGCCCGGCGATGGCGGCGGCGGTCATCCTGCCCCTAGTCGGGCTGGTGTGCTGGCGAGTGGCCCGGTCGGGAGCGGATGCGCGCCTGCTCTGGCCCCTGATGCTCTGGGTCGTCGCCGCCGCGACGTTCGTGCCGCCGATGGCGAGCGACTACAACCTGTTCTTCCTCCCCCTGGCGGCCCTGGCCGTCTGGGACCGCCGGGATCCGGCGGCGGTCCACCTGCTGATGGCGTACTTGCTGCTCTGGTGGCAGCCATTCGACCTGAAGATCGACGGGGCCCTGGTCCTGGCGTTCAAGCTCGGCGGGCTGGCGGCGGTCGGCCTGAGCCTCTGCCGGAAGGCGTCGGGACTGGCGTCCGAGGCTCCGGAGGCCGCCCGGGGGCGGCGCGGCCTCCGGCCCGGGTCGATCTCGATCGCCGAAATCAGATGAACTCGTTGATGAGGTTCTCCAGCATCTCCTGGCGGCCGCTGACGTTGGGGGTGACGTCCCCCTTGGGCAGGATGTAGGACTCCAGGTCGGCGAAGGTGGCCCGGGCCGACTCGACCTTGCGGCCGAGTTCGGAGTCCCAGCTGGCGTAGCGGTCGGTGACGAACTTCGAGAGGCGGCCGTCCTCCCGGATCTTGTGGGCGATCTTCAGGCCCCGGGCGAAGGCGTCCATGCCGCCGATGTGGGCGTGGAAGAGGTCGACCGGCTCGAAGGACTCGCGGCGGACTTTGGCGTCGAAGTTGATGCCGCCGGTGGTCCAGCCGCCCATCTCCAGGACCTCGAGCATGCAGGTGGCGGTCAGGTAGATGTTGGTGGGGAACTGGTCGGTGTCCCAGCCGAGCATGGGGTCGCCGGTGTTGGCGTCCATCGAGCCGAGCACGCCGGAGGCGGCGGCCATCCGCAGCTCGTGCTGCATCTCGTGGCCGGCGAGGGTGGCGTGGTTGGTCTCCAGGTTGAGCTTGAAGTGGCCGAGCAGGTCGTAGGTGCGGAGGAAGTTCAGGCAGCTCTCGGTGTCGCTGTCGTACTGGTGCTTGGTCGGCTCCATCGGCTTGGGCTCGATGTAGAACTGGCCGTCGAAGCCGATCGCCTTCTTGTAGTCGACGGCCATGTTCAGGAACCGGCCGAGGTGGTCCAGCTCGCGCTTCAGGTCGGTGTTGAGCAGCGTCGAGTAGCCCTCCCGGCCCCCCCAGAAGGTGTAGCCGCCGCCGCCGAGTTCCTTGGTGACTTCCATCATCTTCTTCACCTGGGCGCCGGCGAAGGCGAAGGCGTCGAAGTTGGGGCTGGTGGAGGCGCCGTGCATGTATCGGGGGTTGCTGAAGAGGTTGGCCGTGCCCCAGAGCAGCGTGACGCCGGTGCGTTGCTGCTCCTCTTTCAGCACCCCGGCGACGGCGTCGAGGTTAGCGTTGGTCTCCTTGAGGGTCTTCCCCTCGGGGGAGACGTCGCGGTCGTGGAAGCAGTAGAAGGGGGCGCCGAGCTTCTCCAGGAACTCGAAGGCGGCCCGGGCGCGCCGGGAGGCGTTCTCGACGGTGGGGGTGCCGTCGTCCCAGGGCCGGAGGGCCGTGCCGGGGCCGAAGGGGTCGGCCAGGGGATTGGTGAAGGTGTGCCAGTAGGCGACGGAGAACCGCAGGTGGTCCTTCATCGGCTTGCCGCCGACGAGCTCGTCCGGGTCGTAATGCTTGAACGCCAGCGGATTCTTCGAGTCGGGGCCTTCGAAGGGGATCTTCGGGACGTCGGGGAAGAACTCGGGCATCGCAGGGTCTCGCGCCGCAAGGAAGAGGATGGCGTTGGGTCGCGTCGGAGGGCCCCGATGGGAGGGGCCTCGTCCGAGGATGGTCCCGAGTCTAGTGGCCGCCCCGGGGCGGGACAAGTCCCCCGCCGCCCGCGCTTGACTGCCCGCCCGGGGCGGCTATCGTAAGGGTGTGCCGATCTGCCATCGTGGGAGGCCCCACGAGCCCGGGAAGGTCCGTCCCCCATGCCTCGCGTGGCGGTGCTGCTGCACCTGTACCTGGTCGTCCGGATCATCTGTTGCCCGTGCCTGACGGGGCAGAACGTCCACGACATGCCCACGCGATCGCTCTTCGCCTGGGGGGGGGCCGAGTCGGTCCCCTCGGACGACCTCACCAACCCGGAGGATCGCGCCTCCGAGGCCGGCGCCTGCATGTGCGACGGGGCCACCTCGACGACCTGCCCCGATTGCCCCCCCGCCGACCGGACCGGGGTCGAGCTCACCGACCCGGGACCGCCGGTGCCCCTCTGCTCGGTCGGCCTCGCCGGCCTCCTGCCCGATCGGGCCGCCCGGCCGCCGACCCCGCCACCCGTGCCACTTGACGCGATGACGGTGCGCGCGCTGCTCCAGAATTTCCGCTGCTGAGGCGCCCTCCCTCCCTCCCCCGCTGCCGGCCGGTCGGTTGATCGCCGACCCGGCCCGGATCCCCGTCCATCCCCGCTGGATCGACCCCACCCCATCTTCATCCGCCCTGGCCGGGGAGTCACCCCGCCCCAACGCCGGAGGGAATCCGCCATGCGCCTCGTCCTGTCCTGGCTGCCGACCGTCGCGATCGTCGCCGCGATGGTCGTCGTCGGAGTCGTCATCGTGGCCCCGGAGCTGCTCCCCATCCCGATCCTCAGGGGGGACGAGCAGGAGGCCGCCGGTCCGGAGGGAGACACCTCCTCTGCCGTCGCGGATGAGGAGACGATCGACGACGGTTGGTACGCCTCCCACCCGGCCCCCGAGGGGCCGGCGACCCGACGGGTGCTGCCGGTGGTCCGGCTCAGGTCGGCGGAGGTCGCGGCCCGGATCGGCCTGGAGACGGTCCGGTCGGAGTCCAGGACGGTCGTCGACCGCGTCGCCGGGAACGCCGAGACGGCCTACGACTCCCACCTCTTCGCCGAGGTGACCCCCCGGGTCCGCTGCGTCGTCCGCGAGGTGAACGCCGACCACGGGGACCGCTTCGAGGCGGGCCGGACGATGGCGGTGGTCGACTCGGCCGAGGTCGGCTCGGCCAAGGCCGACTACCTGGCCGTCCGCGCGATGGTCGACCTGGCCGAGGAGACGCTCCGGAGGACCGAGTCGCTGACGGCCAAGGACGCCCTGCCCAGGGCCAACGAGGTCGAGGCTCGGGCCCAACTGAACAAGTCCAGGGCCGACCTGCTCGGCGCCCGCCAGAAGCTCCGCAATCTCGGCCTGGACGACGAGGACCTGGCCCGGATCACCAAGGACCGGGACACCTCCTCGCTGCTGGACGTGGTGGCGCCGATCGACGGCACGGTCGTCGAGCTGCATGCGGTCGTCGGCGAGGCGCTGGAGCAGAACACGGTGATGTTCCAGCTCACCGACCTGTCGAAGCTCTGGGTCTGGATCGACATCCCGGAGTCGGACTACCGGCTCGTGGAGCCGGGGCAGCCGGTCACCTTCGAGGTTCCCGGCCTCCCGGGCCTGGAAGCCGAGGGCGAGGTCGAGTGGGTCGAGGCCTCGGTGAATCCGGGGACCCGGACCGTCCGGGTGCTCGGCGTGCTGGAGGACCCCGACCGGCAGCTCCGGGCCGGGCAGTACGGCCGGGGGACGATCGTCGTCGGCGATCCGCGCGAGGCGGTCGTGCTGCCGAGGTCGGCCGTGCAGGACTTCGCCCCGGGCGTCGGCCTGGTCTTCCTCGCCCGGGAGGACGGGGCCTATGTGCCGCAGCGGGTCGAGATCCGGGACCTCCCTGAGCCGGGGATGGTCGAGGTGACCTGGGGGCTCGACGCCGATCGGGAGGTGGTGAGCACCGGCTCCTTCCTGCTGATGACCGAACTGCGTCGGGACGAGCTCGTCGGCGATTGACGGCCGATCCACCCCCACTCAGCCGCCGGAGGCCCCCGAGATGCTCAACGCCCTGATCAACTTCAGCCTGCAGAACCGCGTCGTCGTCCTGCTGCTGGCCGGCCTGCTCGTCTTCGTCGGGGTGAACTCGGCGCTCAGGCTGCCGCTGGACGCCTTCCCGGACACGACGCCCAACCAGGTGCAGATCAACACCGTCGCCCCGTCGATGACCCCGGAGCAGATCGAGCTGCTGGTCACCTACCCGGTCGAGCTGGCGCTCGGCGGTCTGAAGGGCCTGGAGGAGGTGCGGTCGATCTCCAAGTTCGGGCTCTCGCAGGTGGTGGCCATTTTCGACGAGGCGACCGATATCTACTTCGCCCGGCAGCAGATCACCGAACGCCTCTCCAACCTGCGCCTGTCTCCGGGGATCGACCCCCCCCAGATGGGGCCCGTTGCCACCGGCCTGGGGGAGATCTACCACTACTACCTGACCAGCGACGCCTACGACCTGACCGAGCTGAGGACGCTGCACGACTGGGTCGTCCGCCCCCGCCTGATCCGGGTGCCGGGCGTGGCCGAGATCAACACCCTGGGGGGCTTCGCCAAGCAGTACGAGGTGAAGGTCGACCCCGACAAGCTGGCCAAGTACCACCTGACCTTCGACGACCTGACGCTCGCCCTGAGGGAGAACAACACCAACGTCGGCGGCGGGCCGGTCGACCAGGCCGGGCAGGTCCACCTGGTGCAGGGGGTCGGGCTCTTGCACACGACGGAGGACATCTCCGACGTGGTCATCACCTCCGTCGGCGGCGTGCCGATCCGGGTCCGGGACGTGGCCGAGGTCGACATCGGCCACGCCATCCGACGGGGCGGCACCACCGCCCACGGCAAGGGGGAGGTGGTCCTCGGCCTCGCCTTCATGAGGATGGGGGAGAACTCCCGGGAGGTGACCAATGCGCTGGAGGCCGCGATGGCGGACGTCCGGCAACTCCTGCCGCCGGATGTGGACGTGAAGGTGGTCTACCGCCGGACCGACCTGATCGCGCGGGTCCTGCACACCGTGGAGAAGAACCTGTTCGAGGGGGCGATCCTGGTGATCGCCGTGCTCTTCGCATTCCTCGGCAACCTGAGGGCCGGGCTGATCGTCGCCGCCGCGATCCCGCTGTCGATGCTCTTCGCCGTCTCGATGATGCAGCGGGTGGGGATCGCCGGCAGCCTGATGAGCCTCGGGGCGATCGACTTCGGCCTGGTGGTCGATAGCTCGGTCGTGATGATCGAGAACTGCGTGCGGAGGCTCTCGCACGACCGGACCGACCGCCCGAAGCTGGAGGTCGTCCGGGACGCCGCCGTCGAGGTCCGCAAGCCGACGATGTTCGGCGAGCTGATCATCATGGTCGTCTACCTGCCGATCCTCACGCTCGAAGGGGTCGAGGGGAAGATGTTCCGGCCGATGGCGCTGACGGTGATCTTCGCCCTGCTCGGCTCGATGGTCCTGTCGCTGACGCTCATGCCGGTGCTCGCCTCCTTCGGCCTGAGCAAGGGGATGTCGGAGAAGGAGACGATCATCGACCGGGTCGCCCACGCCCTCTATCGCCCGTTGCTCGACCTGGCCTTGCGGAACCCCATGCCGACGCTCGGGGCGCTGGTGCTGCTGACCCTGGTCGCGGCCCGGATCGGCCTGGGGCTGGGCTCGGAGTTCATCCCGAGGCTGGCGGAGGGCTCCCTCGTCTTCAACACCGTCCGCCTGGCGAGCGTGAACCTGGAGGAGTCGCAGCGCTACGGGACGAGGCTGGAGCAGATCCTGCTGGAGGAGTTTCCCGACGAGATCGACGACGTCTGGACCCGCACCGGCACCGCCGAGGTCGCCACCGATCCGATGGGGCTGGAACTGAGCGACGTGTTCGTCACCCTCAAGCCGCGGGGGGGCTGGACCCGGGCGGTCGACCAGGAGGATCTGGTCAACCAGATGGCCGAGGTCGTCGACGAGCTGCCGGGCATGGAGGCCGTCTTCAGCCAGCCGATCGAGCAGCGGATCAACGAGATGATCGCCGGCATCCGCGCCGACCTGGGCATCAAGCTGTTCGGGGACGACCTGGAGACGCTCCAGTCAAAGGCGTCGGAGATTGCCCGGGTGGTCGAGCAGATCCCCGGCGCGGCCGACGTGAGCGTCGAGCAGGTCACCGGCCTGCCGGTCATGAGGATCGCGGTCGACCGCCAGGCCGTCTCCCGGCACGGCGTCCCGGCCCGGGTGGTGCTCGACGCGATCGAGGCGGTCGGCGGCTCGACGGTCGGCGAGATCTTCGAGGAGGAGGGGGGCCGGCGGTTCCCGCTGGTCGTCCGACTGCCGGAGGCCTACCGGGACAACCCCGACGCCCTGAAGGACATCCTCATCCCCACCGCGGACGGGGCCCGGCTCCCCCTGACGAGGCTGGTCCGGTTCGAGGACGAGGTCGGCCCGGCGGCCATCCCCCGGGAGTGGGGCAAGCGCCGGATCATCGTCCAGGCGAACGTCCGGGGCCGCGACGTGGGCACCTTCGTCGAGGAGGCCCGGGGGAGGATCGCCTCGGAGGTCGCCCTGCCCTCCGGCTACGCGATCGAGTGGGGGGGCCAGTTCGAGAACCTGATCCGGGCCCGGGACCGACTGAACCTGGTGGTGCCGCTCTCGCTGATCCTGACGATGAGCCTGCTGTACCTGACGTTCAACTCGCTGCGGGATGCGCTGCTGATCTTCACCGGCCTGTTCTTCGCCACCAACGGCGGGGTCTTCGGGCTCTGGCTGCGGGGCATGCCGTTCACGATCTCGGCCGGGGTCGGGTTCATCGCCCTGAACGGGGCGTCGATGCTGATGGGGCTGGTCCTGATCAACGCCGTCCACGGCCGGATGCGGCTGGGGATGCCCAGGGCGGAGGCGATCCGGGAAGCCGCCCTGGAGCGGCTCCGCCCGGTCCTGATGACCGGCACGGTCGCGGCGCTCGGGTTCCTGCCGATGGCCCTCTCCACGGGCTTCGGGGCCGAGGTCCAGCGACCGCTGGCCACGGTCGTCGTCTTCGGCATGGCTTCGGCCACGATCCTGACGATGATCTCCCTGCCGGTGCTCTACCTCCTCTTCGGCCGGGGCCCCGACCCCGACCCCGGTGCGATCGCCGAGGCCCGGGGGGAGGAGGGCGGCCCGGCCCCGGCCCGATGACCCCCTTCGACCCCGGTCGTCGGCGTTGTGGATCGGTCCCGGGAGACCTATGATTGGAGGCGACGGCGCGAGCGAGGCCGGTCGGCCCGGGCCGACCGGCCTCGGATGTGCCGGGAGTCGCTCGGAGCGGCCGAAGACCTCCTCGACGGATCGCCCAAGACGCCGACGGGACCGCAACACGATGACGACGCTCCAGCCCCGGACCTCTCCCCGATCGAGCCGGGCCCTCGCGCGGGCCTCGCTGGCCGCACTCGCCCTGGTGCTCGTCGCCTCGGGACGGGCCGACGCCCAGTTCGGCTTCGGCGGCTTCGGCGGCTGGGGCTACGGCGCGTTCCTGCACCCCTACACCCCGCCGTCGGTCAGCACCCTCGACCGCGTCGCGGTGACCCGGGCCGGCATGGACCAGGAGGCACTGAACCGGACCTCGCTCTCCACCCCCGACCGCTTCGGCTACCGGCAAGAGCAGGTCGCGATGCAGACTCGATACGACATCCAGTCGATGCGGGGGATCGACGTCGACCGCCGCCGACGGGGCACGCCGATCCCCGGGACCCGGGCCACCGCCTCGGACGTCGCCAACGCCGCCGAGCCGGTGAACGCCCCGGCCGCCGGGCGACCGGCCGTCCCGAGGCCGGTGATGGACCTCTCCAGCTTCGTCAACGACGACGACCGGGTCGTCTGGCCGGCCGACGCGCCGATCTCCGGAGACCTGGTCAATCAGCGAGACCGGGCGGACTCGGCCATCACGGAGGTGGTCCAGGAAGAGCAGGCGATGGGGTTCGCCCGCGTCTCCTCCGTCGCCGGGGCCCGCCAGGCCTTGCTCGACTACGGCCAGCCCGCGCTGCAGTTCGTCCGGGAGAACTCGACGGCCCGGGTCGCCGACACCTTCCACCTGTTCCTGCTGTCGCTCTACGACGGGCTGGCACAGTCCGCCGAGCGGAGCGTCGCCCAGCAGCCGCAGGGGAGCACGCCCCCGCCGCCCCCGCCTTACTGAGGGTCGGCGCCCGTCGGCCGATCCGAGTCGACGCTCCCCCCTCCCCCGGTTCAGGGGGGAGGGGAGCCGAGGTGGATTGCCGGGTCACTCCGCCCCGGCCCCCATGGCCTTGTCGACCTCCCGGGCGAAGGTCGACTGGCTCAGGTCGAGCGCGGAGATGAGGCCGTCGCGGCCGATGAGGACGTTGGCCGGGATCTCGGTCACGCCGTAGGCGTCGGAGATGTCGCCGTCGCCCCGGGTGTTGATGATGTTCGGCCAGGGGATGTTGTACTCCAGGACGTAGCGTCGGACCTCGGGGGCCACCTCGGCGATCGGGCGGTTGGCCTCCGACATGGAGTCGAGGTTGACGCCGATGATCTGCAGGCCCTTGTCGCGGTACGGGCCGATCGCCTCCTTCATCCAGGCGACCTGCTCGACGTTCGGCCGGTGCCAGGTGGCCCAGAAGACCAGCAGGACCGGCTTGCCGGCGTAGTCCCCCAGTCGGACGAGCCGGCCGTCGACGTCGTGGCCCTCGAAGCTCGGGGCCGGTCGGCCGATCATGTCGAGCTGCCGGATCCGGTGGTCCAGGTACTCGACGACCGACGGCTCGCCCCCCTCGTGGGCGTTCCGCTTGATGGTGTCGAACGCCTTGCGGGCGATCTCGTACTGCCCGGCCTGGACGAGTCGCTGGTAATAGGTGTCCAGCAGCGAGAGGCGGGCCGAGGCCGGCAGCGCCTGGCGGGCCAGCGCGGCCTCGTCGTCGTTCGCGTCACGGCCGGCCTGGGCCGCGGTGATGATGCTCTGGAACGACTGCTCGAAGTCCCCCCGGTCGGCCTCGGCCATGACGTTGGCGACCTCGGCCAGGTAGCGGACCACCGGCGAGGGGGCGCCGTCGCTCAGCAGTTGCTGGGCGACCGGCTCGGCCTCCTGGTAGAGCCCGGCGCCGAGGGCGCTCCGGAAGTAGGTTTCGTACGCCCGGACGGCCTGTGGCCCCTCCGACGTCCCGGCCAATTCGGCGAGCCTCGAGAGCCGCTCGCGTTCAAGGCCCCGGAACTTCTCGGCGAACTCGGCGTCGATCGCCCCGATCGGGTCGGAGGCGTCCCCGGTGGCGTGCTGGGCCCCGCCCGTGGTCGGGCAGAGCAGGAGGATCAGCAGGGCGGCGAGTCGGCGGTGGGTCATGGCGTGGTCGGGCTCCTGGCGGCTTCGGATCGGCCCCGGTCGGTCGCGAGGCCCGTCGGCTCCCGGGCGGGCAGTCGCAGTCCCCCCGGGCCCGGCTCCCGATCGATCATGCCAGGATCGGCCCCCGATGCCTAGGGTCGCGCCCGCCGCCCCATCCCCCGCCGTCCGGGCCGAACCGCCCCGCCCCCCTCCCGGGGATCGGCCCGGCCGCCCCCGGGGCCGGGAGGCGGGCGATGCACGCGCCCTTCACGGGGGGACGAGCGATCGGCTAAGATTGGTCGCGGAGCACGAGGGGCGGACGGAGCCCCCCGACCGGTCCGTCGCCGACCGACCGACCACCGACCCGGCAACCCGGCCGACCATGACTCGACGCACCCGAGGACGAGAGATCGCGCTTCAAGTCCTCTACCAACTGGAGCAGAACCCCGACATCCCCCCCGAGGAGGTCAGAGGGTTCATCCACCGCCGCCTGCGCGATCCCGAGCTGCGTCGCTACGCGGACGAGATGATCTCGGGCGTCCGATCCAATCAGCGTCGGCTCGACGAATTGATCGGCAAGGTGGCCGAGAACTGGTCGCTGGAGCGGATGGCGGCGATCGACCGAAACATCCTCCGCCTGGGGGCCTTCGAGCTGCTCCATCGCCCCGAGGCGCCGGTGAAGGTGGTCATCAACGAGGCCCTGGAGCTGGCCAAGCGGTACAGCACCGCCCAGTCGAGCCGGTTCGTCAACGGCATCCTCGACCGCCTCCAGGGGCCCGCCCTCGAATCCCGGGGGGGCACCCCGCCCGCAGACCCCGACGCCCCGGCGGAAGAGGCGCCCCCCGACTCCCAGGCCGAGCCCGGCCCCGAGCCCGACCCCTCATGAGCCGGAGACGCCCCCGGCCCCGCCCCCTGCCCCGGGCCGACCGGGGCGCCGACCTGCACGTCCACTCGACCCACTCCGACGGCACCTATTCCCCCGGCGAGGTCGTCCGGGCCGCCGCCGCCGTCGGCCTCTCGGCGGTGGCGATCACCGACCACGACACCCTCTCGGCCGTCGGCATCGCCCGGCCCGAGGCCGCACGGGTCGGCGTCGAGCTGATCGCCGGGGTCGAGCTGGGCGCACTGGACGACGGCCGGGAGGTCCACGTCCTCGGCCATTTCATCGACCCCGACGACCCCGCGTTGCGGTCGGCCACCGACGCCCTCCGTGCCGCCCGTCGGGAGCGGCTGGACCGGATGATCGAGCGGCTCGGGGAACTCGGCCTGGTCGTGGATCCGGAGGCCCTCCGTCGCACCTTCCCCCGATCGGCCCTGGGGCGGAAACACCTGGCCGACTCCCTCGTCCGGACGGGACAGGTCGCCTCGCACCGGCTCGTCTTCTCGAAGTACCTCGGCGACGAGGGCCCCGCCGCCGTGCCCAAGCCGGGGCCGACGGTGGCCGAGGCGATCGCGCTGATCCGGGGGGCCGGCGGCGTTGCGGGGCTGCCGCATCCGCCCTATGATCTGTCGATGGAGCGGCTGGCCTCCTATCGGGACGCCGGCCTCGCGGCCCTGGAGGTCGACGGGCCCGGCGTGGACCGTCGTCGATCGACCCGATGGCGGGGGATCGCCGATCGGCTCGGGCTCGTCCCGATCGCCGGGTCTGACTTCCACGCCCCCGATCGCCCCGGGCGCTGGGTCGGCGCCATCGCCACCCCGACGGCGGACCTCGACCGGCTCCGGTCGCTCGCCGGCCGGGGCTGATCCCATCCCCTCGACTCGATCTCGGGCATTCGCCCCACCCGACCGACCCCGGAGAGCCTCCCCATGTCGTCCGACCCGACCAACGACCGCATCCGAGTCGTCCAGGGGGACATCACCTCGCTCGCCGTCGGGGCGATCGTCAACGCGGCCAACGAGACGCTGCTCGGGGGCGGAGGGGTCGACGGCGCGATCCACAAGGCCGCCGGGCCGAAGCTGATGGAGGAATGTCGGACCCTGGAAGGGTGCCCCACCGGCCAGGCCCGGATCACCGGGGGCTACGACCTGCCCGCCCCCCACGTCATCCACGCCGTCGGCCCGAGATATCAGGGCGGCAGCTCCGGGGAGGCCGCCCTGCTCCGCTCCTGCTACCTGGAGTCGCTGACGCTCGCCAACCAGCACGGGATCGAGACGCTCGCCTTCCCCTGCATCTCGACCGGCATCTTCGGCTACCCCAAGGATGAGGCCTGCGCCATCGCGATCGACGCCGTCCGGATCTTCCTCCGGGCCCACGAGCTTCCCCGGGAGGTCACCTTCTGCTGCTTCGACGAGGACGAGGCGAAGCGGTATCGCGCCGAGCTGGACAGCGGGGGGATCGAACTCGCCTGAACCGGCCGGGCAACGGAGGGGTCGATCGCGTACAATCGATCGATCGTCCCGGCGTCGGGGGCCCGGCCCCCGGCCCTCGACGACCGACCCGAGACCGGATTGCCCCCACCCCCCGCGACCCCCGACCGACGATCATGGCCTTCAAAGACATCCTCGACCGCTTCAAGAAGGGCCTCGCCCGGACCGCCAGGCTGTTCGACGTCCGCTCCTGGTTCGGCCGCAAGGTCGACCAGGACTTCCTCGACGAGCTGGAGGCCAAGCTGATCCGGGCCGACGTGGGGGTGAAGGCGACCGAGATCCTCATCGACCGCGTCCGGGAGGCGTTCGCCGACAAGACGGCCGACGAGGACCTGCTCGACTTCCTGAAGCAGGAGATGAAGGCCCTGCTCCAGGATCCCAAGGCCGGGGCGCTGGCGAAGGCGACCACCAACCCGACGGTCATCCTCGTGGCCGGGGTGAACGGCTCGGGCAAGACGACCTCGATCGCCAAGCTCGCCCAGCGGCTCAAGGACGAGGGGAACTCGATCCTGCTGGGGGCCTGCGACACCTTCCGGGCCGCCGCCGCCGACCAGCTCGCCATCTGGGCCGAGCGCTCCGGCTCGGACATCGTCCGGGGCAACCCCGGCGCCGACCCGGCCTCCGTGGCCCACGACGCCTGCGACCGGGCCCTCGCCCGCAAGGTCGATTACCTGATCGTCGACACCGCCGGCCGCCTCCACACCCAGGCCCACCTCATGAGGGAGCTGGAGAAGGTCCGGGGCATCATCTCCCGCAAGATCGAGGGGGCCCCGCACGAGGCCCTGCTCGTGCTCGACGCCACCAACGGCCAGAACGCCATCCAGCAGGCGAAGTTCTTCACCCAGTCGATCGACTGCTCCGGCGTCATCCTCACCAAGCTCGACGGCACCGCCAAGGGGGGCATCGTTGTCGCCGTCCGCCAGCAGACCGATCTGCCCGTGAAGTTCGTCGGCATCGGCGAGGGGATCGACGACCTCCAGCCGTTCGACCCCGATGCCTTCGTGGAGTCCCTGTTCTCCTGAGCCGTCGCAGGGCCTACGGGCCCGCGCCCGGCGGTGCCCCGGCGCTTCCCGGGCTCAGACCTCGTTGACCGCCCGGAGGATCAGGCTGCGGGCGACGGACTGGATCCCCGTGTGCTCGTAGTAGTTCGTGGAGACGTCGATGAAGGCCGCGAGGTAGTCGAGCTTCCCCTCGGCCCCCTCGACGAAGCCCTCGAGCCGATCGGCGACCGACTGCTGGGTCAGGTGGTGCTTCTTGGCGAACTTGCCCATCCAGCCGCTCACCCCCTCGACGGTCTCCCGCATCACGCCCACCTTCTTGGCATGGCTGCCGGGGATCAGCCCCTCGATCTGCCGGAAGGCCTCATGCTCCTCCAGCGTCTTGGAGCCCTTCTTGACGGCGTCGATGGCCTTGTCGAGGAAGTCCGGCCCGAGCGGGAGCAGGCCGTCCACGCAAATCAGCGCGGCCATGCGCATCAGCGCCTCGTCCTTGTAATGGCCCAGGGCCTTGACGAAGTCGCCGACGTGGTCGCCCGGCATGCCGTTGATCTTGCAGAAGGCGAGCATCTCGATGACCGTCTTGATGCCGAAGTCCAGCGCCTGGGCCCGGTCGGCCTTGGGGGTGAGCCAGCGGATGAACCGGAGCATGCTCCAGCTCTCGCCGACCTTGTCGGCCAGGGAGGCGGCGCCGATCATCGTGCTCATCGCCTCGGCGGTGCCGTAGAGCCAGACGGCATTCCGGTAGCCCTGCCCCTTGTCGTTGTAGAGGTGGATGGCCCGCTCGCCGACCTTCTGGACCATCGCTTCGTCTTTCTCGCCGGTGAGCTCCTTGATGGTGCGCTCGAAGCCGACGAGGTTGGTCCACTGGCCGGGGGCGACGAAATCGAGCGCCCGGAGCATGCGGACGGTCAGGTTGTTCTCGGGCAGGTCGTCGACCAGCTTGAAGATCGAGGCGCTCATCGGGGTGGGTCTCGGTGGGTGCGGTTCGGTCGCGCAGGGGCCGGCCACGGGGCCTGCGAGCCCGAGGGCGGGGCCTCAGGGCTTGGCGGCGAGGTCGGCCAGGTCGAACTTCCGGAGCCATTCCTCGCGGCGGGCCCGGTCGAAGTCGGCGTCGACGGAGCGGACCTGGACCTGATAGCGGTCGCCGACCAGGAGGGCAGTGCCCATGCTCCCGGACTGGGCCATCGGGTGGCCGTCCAGCTCCTCATCCGAGTCGGCGAACTTCCCGGCCGCCTCGGGGTTGCTGGTCGTGTCGAAGATCGAGAGCGTCGCCACCGTCTCCCCGTCGTCGACGAGGTCGGCCTGGGAGAAGCCGGGCTTCTCCTGGGTGAAGACCACGTCGAGGGTGCCCTCGTCCTCGGGGAAGAACTCGTTGAGCTCGGAGCCGGCCGTCGCCTCCTCGGCGACCGCCGGCCCGGCCCGTCGCGATTCCGCTTGCGCCTCGTCCCAGCGGGTGGGCTCGCCGCCGCATCCGGCCAGCAGCACGGCCAGGATGGCCGGGGCCAGGGGGAGGTGGAGGGTGGATGCTTCGTCTCGGGTACGCATCGCTTCGATCGGCCCTCGCTTGGTCCCTGATCGGGGCCGATCGCCGCGGATCGGCCCGAATACGAAGGATATCCATCCGCGGGGCCGCGTCAATCGGCGCATCCTGAATTCATCGGAATGTCACCGGGCGGAGCCTCCCGTCGACGCCCCTCATGCCCGCCTATCGTCCGAGGGACGTCGGTGTCCGGCATCCGGCTCGACGGGGGAAGGACGTCTGGGGAGGAGATTCGCCTGACGCTCCCCGCCCGTCGTCACCGGCCGGGCCGAGCCGGGAATGCCGATTGCATGATCGAGCGTGGTCCAACTAGAATGCAGCTCGGGGCCTATGCCGACACGCCAACCTCGGGCCGAGCTTGAGCGAGCGAATCAGGATGGAACAGCCGACCGGTTCCTTCTCCGTCCTCCAGGACTGGTTCCTGGCCGACCCGCTCTGGGCTCTCGCGGCCCTGTCCTGCGTGATCGCCCTGGCGACGACCCCGATCGCATTCGTCCTGCTCGGTCGCAAGGAATACCTCAACACCCGGCGGGGGCGATCGTATCGCCGACCCGAGTGGTGGTCGGTCGTCTGCGGCATGGCGCTGGTGATGGGGGTGCCGGGGATCATCCTCGCCTTGTTGGTCAAGAGCCAGCACTTCGACGAGGACCGCTACGCCTTCGACCCCAACGAGACGTGGTCGGTCGTCGAGCAGGGGCGGCAGTACCGCAACGCCCGGGAGCTGTCCGAGGCCGCCGAGCGCGAGTTCACGAGGCTCCAGGAGGAGCGGCGGCTGCTGGTCGAGGGGGTCAAGGCCGTGGACGAGGCGATGATCGGCCTGAGGGCCGCCGCCGCGACCTCGCCGCCGACCGCCGAGGCCATCCCCGAGGTCCTGGAGACGCTGGCGACGATCCGCAAGGCCGTCGGCGTCGACGCCCCCCAGCAGTTGCTCGACGAGACCGCCCCGCCGATCGAGCTGGCCCGCAACGCCCCGCCGACCATGCCCTATCCCTACATGATGCCCCCCCCCGGCTTCGACTGGGGCGCCCAGGCGGTCGCCGCCGGGGCCCCGCCGGCCGCCCCCCCCGGGCCCGGCCTGACCCCGGCCGAGTTGCAGGCCGAGCTGGCCCAAGTCCCCGAGCCCCAGCGCGAGCTGGCCGCATTGCTGCCGCTGTCCGACCTGCCTGAGGGCTGGGAGATCGGCCAGTCCGGCGAGCGTTACCTCGAATCGTTCAACGCCGGGAACCTCTACGAGAAGATCGACGGCCGGGCCGAGAGCTTCGTCCAGTACGACGTGGTCGGCATGGCCTACACCTTCTACCACCCCGAGGGGAACCCGGCCAACGAGGTCCAGCTCTACATCTTCGAGCTGTCCAACCCGCTCAACGCCCTGGGCAAGTACGGCACCGAGCGCCCCGAGGAGGTCGAGCCCCTGGAGCTGGGGACCGCCGGATACGCCTCGGGCACCAGCGTCTTCTTCCACGCCAAGTCGTACTACGTGCAGATCGTCCCGACCTCCGAGTCGGAGGAATTCCGCGACTTCGCCCTCGCCCTCGCCCGGCGGATCTCCAACGACGTCATCCCCGGCTCCGCCCCCGAGGACGAGGCCGTGGCCCCGACCGCACTCGCCTCCTCCGAGGGGGGTGGGCCGACCGGGTCGGCCGAGGCTCCCCCCGCCGAGCCCGAGGAGGAGGAGGCCGACCCGACCGTCCTGTTCACCCTGCTGCCGGAAGGGCCCGGGCGGTCGAACGAGCAGTACGTCTCGCAGGACGTCTTCGGCTACGCCTTCCTCTCCAACGTCTTCATGGCGAGCTATTCGCAGGGCGATCTCACCTGGCAGGCGTTCATCCGCCCCTATGCCGACCCGGGGCGGGCCCGGGAGGTCTTCGACCAATACAGGGCCGAGGCCGAGGCATTCGACGCCGAGATCCGGGAGGTGGAGCACGATTCGGCCGATTCCATGTTCATCGCCGAGAACTTCGGCCTGATCGACGTGATCTTCCTCAAGGGGAACGCCTTCGGCGGCGTCAACGGCGCCTCCGACCCGGAGTCGGCCCGGGCCTTCGCCGACGCGTTCCTCTCGTCCCTCCCCGAGACCGTCCCGCACTTCGACGCCCCGGACGCCGAGGCCGCACCCGCCGAGGGCGAATGATCCCTCCCCCCCGATCCGGCATCTTCCCCCCGACCCCCCGTTCCCCGACCCCGCCGCCTGCCCCTCGAACGACGAGGCCATCGCCATGGGCGAGAAGCTGACCCGGACCCAGCAGAAGAACCTGGAGCGGCTCGGCGGCGTCAACCCCGCCGAGGACCCCATCCCGCGCCGGCAGTTCCTCGCGCAGGTCGGCGGCGGCCTCGCCGCCGTCGGCGCGGCGGCCGCGGCCGGGGTCGCCATCACCGACCCCTGGGGCATGAAGGGGGTCGAGCCGCCGCCGCCGGTCCGCCTGAAGGACTACTCGGTCGCCCTCCCCCCGAGCCGACCGAGCCTTGTCGTCGTCCGGTCCCCCCAGCCGGACCGCTCCTCGTTCGCCTCGGTCGACGAGGAGTACGCCGCCCGGGAGGAGCAGGCGTTCGACATGGTCCGCTCCGCCCTGCAGGAGATGGGGGGCGTCGAGCAGTTCATCGAGAAGGGGGACGTGGTCGTCATCAAGCCGAACGTCGCCTTCGACAAGAACCCGGACCTGGGGGCGACCACCCAGCCCGACACGGTCTCGGCCGTCGTCAAGCTCTGCCTCGGCGCCGGGGCCCGCAAGGTGATCGTCTGCGACAACCCGATCAACAACCCCGAGAGCTGCTTCTACAAGACCCGGGTCGGCGAGGCCGCCGAGCGTGCCGGCGCCGTGCTGATGCTCCCCAAGTCCAGCTACTTCGAGCAGCTCTACATCGGCGGGGAGACGGTCAAGGGGACCTGGAGCATGTTCTACGCCCCCTTCAAGGAGGCGACCAAGGTCATCGGCGTCAGCCCGGTGAAGGACCACAACCTCTGCAAGGCGACCGTCTGCCTGAAGAACTGGTACGGCCTGCTCGGCAACCCCCGCAACCAGTTCCACCAGGACATCCACGGCATCATCTCGGACTTCGCCAAGATGATGAAGCCGACCCTGGTGATCGCCGACGGCCGCAAGCTCCTGATGCGGAACGGCCCCACCGGGGGCAGCCTCAACGACGTGAAGCAGGCCGACGCCATCGTCGTCGGCACCGACCACGTCGCCGTCGACAGCTGGTGCGTCTCCAAGCTCCTGGAGAAGCGGAGGCACGAGATCCTCTACCTCGACAAGGCCATCGCCCGGGGCCTCGCCAGCGACTGGCGCCCGCAGTGGACCCGGGAAATCAGCCTCGCCTGAGCCCGGAGCCGAGACGAGGGGATCGCCCGATGACTTCCGCCACATACCCCTGGGTCGACGTACTGGGCCGCAAGCACGAATGCGGCCCGAGCCTCTCGCCCTACGTCGCCGTCGGGATCACCGTCGGCGGCCGGTCCGAGACGCTCCACATGCCCGACCACTTCGAAGACGGCGGCTCCGCGCTCGAGGTCCGGGCGGTCATCGGCGATGGGTCCCTCATCGTCGTCATCGCGACCCACCCCGGGAACGAGGAGGTGCCGGAGCCGTCGACCATCCTGATGGTCGCGCGGCGATCGGACGACGCCCCTTTCGTCGTCCACGTCTGGCACGAGCTTTATCCCCGGGCCCTCGACCACTTCGGCCTCGCCGACGAGTCCCCGGCCGACCAGCTTCCCGGGAGGTCGCGAACGTCATGAGCACCGACGTGAGGGCGAGGGGGACCATGCTCTTCGGCGCGTTGACCCTCCGCTTCCGGCCCGGCCTCCGGCTCTCCGACGAGGTCTTCTGGCGGCTCTGCCGGGCCAACCCGAATCTGCGCCTGGAACGCTCCGATTGCGGAGATCTGGTCATCATGGCTCCCGCCGGCCTCGACTCGGATCGCCGCAACCTCAACCTCGCCGGCCTCGTCTGGTCCTGGAACCGGGCGAATGGGGAGCCGGGGGTCGTCTTCGGTGCCTCTGCTGGGTTCACGCTCCCGGACACGTCGATCAAGGGACCGGACGTCGCCTGGCTCTCCCGAGGACGATGGGAGATGCTCCCGGAGCAAGAGCGGGAGCGGTTCGGGCACGTTTGTCCCGAATTTGTCGCCGAGGTCCGATCCCGGAGCGACCGCAAGGGACAACTCCGGAAGAAGATGCACGACTACATCGCCAATGGCTCCCGGCTCGGCTGGCTGATCGACCCCACCCTCAAGGCGAAGACCGTCGAGATCTACCGACCCGACCGGCCCGTCGAGATCCTGGACCGCCCCGAGACGCTCTCGGGCGAGGACGTCCTGCCCGACTTCGTGCTCGACCTCAAGGGCATCCTGTTCGACTGAGCACGACCAACCCGGCCGGATCTCCCCCGGCTCCCGTTCAACCTCCCCGACCGATTCCGTTAGAATCGGTCGATCACCCGATCGATCGCGAATCATCCCGGGTCGCAACGGCCCGACGTTCCGGAGGGACCGATGGTCAAGATCCGACGCGCCTACGAGGCGCTCGCCCTCGGGCTCTTCCTCTTCTTCCTGCTGATCACGGACCTGCGCTTCCTCAAGGGGTGGCCGGTCTCGTGGTTTTTGGAGGCGTCCCCGCTGGTGGCCGTCGCCACGGCGCTGACGACGCACACGATCTACCGGAACCTGTTCTGGGGGCTGGTGATCCTGGGCATCACGATGATGCTCGGCCGGGTCTGGTGCAACTGGATGTGCCCCTTCGGCATCCTGCACCACCTGTTCGGCAACATCGGCGTCCGGCGGAACACGAAGCAGGCGATCGAGGTCAACCGCTACCGCCGCATCTACGCGCTGAAGTACTACATCCTGGCGGCGATGATCGCGATGGCCGCCCTCTGGATCGTCCCGACGCTCTGGAACGCCCCGGGCCGGATCGCCGAATCGTACAACGAGGCCGCGCTGGCCCGGACGGCCGAGGGGGGATCGGTTACGACCTTCGACCAGGCGTTCGGGATCTCGGCCTGGATGATCGGCCTCGGCCTGGCGGGACTGGGCGGTTACGCGGCGTTCCGGGCGATGGGAGTCCTCGGGCCGTCGAGGCTGGCGAGGGTCCCCGTCGGCGCGGCCCTGCTCGGCGTCGTCGTGCTCGGGCTCGGGATCGGCCTGATGAGGGCCGGGGTGCCGGAGACGCTCGCGGCTGCGGGAGACGGCCTCGGCCGATCGGCCGAGGCGGCGAGGCGGGACAACGCCACCTTGCAGATCGGCCTGCTCGACCCGATCGCCCTGACCGTCCGCTCGATGACGACGAGCGTCCTGCCGTCGGTCGACAAGGCCACCGAGGGGGTCTACACCGACACCCGGGAATACTGGTTCGCCTGGGTCGTCGGGGTCATCTTCATCGGCTTCCTGATCGCCAACTGGTGGATCCCCCGCTTCTTCTGCCGGGCGGTCTGCCCGCTGGGCGCCCTGCTCGGGGTCTTCAGCCGGTTCTCGCTCTGGCGGATCGACCGGGACCCGGTGCGGTGTACCGACTGCGACCTCTGCCTCAAGAGCTGCGAGGGGGCCTCCGACCCGCACCAGGACCTCCGCAAGAGCGAGTGTTTCGTCTGCTTCAACTGCATCGAGGACTGCCCGCACGACGCGCTCCAGTTCCGCTTCCTCCCCCGCAAGGCCAGCGAGATCACCGCCCCGGCCCTCGACCGCCGGACCCTGATGCTCGCCGGCCTCTTCGGCGTGCTCTTCTTCCCGATGGCCCGGCTCTCGGGCGGCGTCCGCAAGAACTTCGACCGGCGGGTGATCCGGCCCCCGGGCTCGGTCGCCGAGCAGGAGTTCCTCCAGCGCTGCATCAAGTGCGACCAGTGCATCCGGGTCTGCCCGACCAACGTCCTCCAGCCGGCGCTCTTCGAGGCCGGGGTGGAAGGGCTCTGGACGCCGATCATGATCTCCAAGATGGGCTGGTGCGAGCTGAACTGCACGTTGTGCAGCCAGGTCTGCCCGACCGGAGCCATCCGGGAGATCTCGATCGCCGAGAAGCTCGGCGTCGGCCCGTTCGAGGCCCAGGGGCCGGTCAAGACCGGCACCGCCTTCTATAACCGGGGCCGCTGCCTGCCCTGGGCGATGGACACCGAGTGCGTCGTCTGCGAGGAGGTCTGCCCGACCAGCCCCAAGTCGATCTTCACCCGGAACGTCGAGGTCACCGACCGCTGGGGCGGCACCCTGGAGCTGAAGCGCCCCTTCATCGACCCCGAGAAGTGCATCGGCTGCGGCATCTGCGAGCACGAGTGCCCCGTCAAGGACGACCCGGCCGTCTACGTCACCGCCATCGGCGAGACGAGGGACAAGGAACGTTCCCTGCTCCTCTCGCTCGTCGAGGATCCCGCCCTGGCAGACCAGCTCATGGCCTGAGCCGGGTTACTCGCCCCCCTCACCGGCTCGATCGAGCCGATCGAGCCGGGAGAGCAGCCAGGACGCACCCCGCACCTCCGCGCCGAGGTCCCGGACCCGGCGCGAGAGGTCTCGGTCGGACGTCGCGACGACCGCGTCCCCCGGTCCTCGGGCGACGATCTCGACGATGCGGTCGTCGGCCGCATCGGGTCCCCTCCGGCTCGCGTAGAGGACGGTCACGCCCCCCTGTTCCCCCTCCGGGAGGTCGGGCAGCGGCCTGCCGTCGATCACGACGACGATCGACTCGGGGACCTCGGGGGCCAGGCCCCGGAGCCGTCCCACCAGCCCGAGCTTGGCGGCATCGCGGTCGCGCCACCAGCCCGTCGGCCTCGAACCGATGACGTTCATGGCGTCGACGATCAGCCGCGCGGGGCCCGGGCTCGGGTCGTTCATCGGGCGTCTCCTCCGGGCTCGATCGGCGAAATCGGCCCGGCCGATCGGTCGGAGCAAGCCGAGTGCCGTCTCGGGCTGAGATCGGATCGGCCGTTCATCGAGCACGACCGGGCTCAGGCCGCCCCGCCGAGCCATCGGATCGACTGCCGCAGGGCCGTCATCTGGCCCTCGGCGTTGCGAATGCTGTCGATTTCCCCGTCCAGCAGGGTTGGCTTCCTGTCGGCCCAAGCCTTGAACGTCCTCGCGAGCTGGTCCACGGACGTGGTGCCTCGCTCATACCCTTGAAGCGTGGAGTCCAACGCCTTGAGCCTGCTGCTGCGAGTCTTGTTGCCGATGCAGCCCGGGACGGTGGTGCGATGGTAGAAATCGCCCTTCGTCGGGACCGTGGTCAAGCCCTCCCGGTGGATCTTCCGCCTGAGGCTGTTGTCCCCGCAACTGTAGCAGCAGAGGGCCGGGTCGAGGACGGACGTGGTGCTCGTCGTCTCGCCGCGCTGCCTCCTGACGCCGATGCCCCACAGGTCCACGCCGAAGCAGCCGCGAGGGAAGCGGTCGCGGTACTGGATGGTCGCGTCGTCCGGGCATCCCACCAGCAGGAACCAATGCCCGGTGGCGTTGCCCTTGGCCTGTTCGATGACCGTGATCGCGCCGCTGCACCCGTTGCTGCGGAGCAGGTAGAAGGCCAGCGCGGTGCAGCTGTCGCAGCGAATCCCCATGGGGCCTGTATTCTGGAATCGATCGTGGATCCGCCGGCCGTACTCATACCACCAGTCCTGGCTGGTGTTGGTGCCGCCGAGCCCCCGCAGGAGCAGGGCCGTGTCGCTCTGCGAGCTCTTCATCATCGGGTCGTTGCCCGGCAGGGCGCCATCATCGACGATCACCGGCCGGACCTCATCCCGCATGACCCCGTTCGAGGGGTCGTAGACCTTCTTGGTGATGGTCCTGAACAGGTAGGGATCGATCAAATTCCTGACGAGGTTGATGTCGAATGCCCGCACGTCTCCCCCTCGTTGTTCCGTGTCGCGTCGGGAGGGCCCCGCAGGCGCCCGGACCAAGGGCTCCGGCCGGTCGGGAGAGGGTCGACTCGCAGGCCCGTCGATGGTCGCGGCCCGGCAGTGGCCGCGATCGGATCCGCCGGCTTTGAAAAAGGGCCGGCGAGGGATCCTTCGCAGTCGAGTGCGAGGGTGCGACACGCCATCCGTGGCGGGACGACTTTTTAGGCGTCCTCGAAGGCTCTCGTGGGGCGTGACGGCGTGTCGGGAGCAGGCCATCTCCCCGGTCGGGCGCCCGCCAGGGGCGCCCTCGGGCGGTGGGAGCGGGGCTGATGGAGGAGGGCGGTTTCGCCGCTCAGCCGAGGACCGTCAGGGCCGACTTCTGCTGCTTCTGCTCCTGCTTCTTGAGGTACGACTCCAGCGGCGGGGTGTCCTCCTCGAAGCGCATGACCTCCTGCCAGAGGGCGTCGACCATCTCCTCCTCCTTGACGTGGCGGATCGGGACGCCCCGCTTGAAGATGATCCCCTTGCCGCTGCCGGCGGCGATGCCGATGTCGGCCTCCTTGGCCTCGCCGAAGCCGTTGACGAGGCAGCCGAGGATGCTGATCCGGAGCGGATGCTTCAGGCCCTTCATCCGCTGCTCGACCTCGGCGACGATCCGCTCCAGGTCGATGTCCAGCCGGCCGCAGGTCGGGCAGGCGACGACCTCGGGCTCGTTGATCCGGCGGCTGGTGGCACGGAGGATGTCGAAGCCGGCCTTGACCTCGGGCACGGGGTCGCCCAGCAGGCTGACCCGGATCGTGTCGCCGATGCCCCTGAGCAGGATCGCCCCGATCCCGGCGGCGCTCTTGAGGGTGCCGTACTCGCGGGAGCCCGCCTCGGTGATCCCCAGGTGCGTGGGGTAATCGCTCTTCTGGGCGAAGAGGGAGTAGCACTCGACGGCCGTCGGCACGTGACTGGCCTTCAGGCTGATGATCATCTGGTGATAGCCGAGCGACTCCGCGATCTCGATGTGCCGCAGCGCGCTCTCGACCATGGCCTCGGGGCAGGGGAAGCCGTACTTCTCGATGAGGTCCTCTTCGAGGCTGCCGCTGTTGACGCCGATCCGCATGGGGACGCCCTGGTCCTTGGCCCTGCGGACGACCTCCTTGAACCGCTCGACGCCGCCGATGTTCCCCGGGTTGATCCGGATCTTGTCGACCGCCCGGCGGCCGGAGGGGGTGCGGGCCTCCAGGCAGGCCAGGGCCATCCGGTAGTCGTAGTGGATGTCGGCGATCAGCGGGATGGTGATGTGGTCCCGGATCGCCATGCAGGCCTCGACGTCGGCCTTCTTGGGGACGGTGACGCGGATGATCTCGCAGCCGGCGTCCTCCAGCTTCTTGATCTGCGCCAGCGTGGCGGAGGCGTCGGCCGTGTCGGTGGTGGTCATCGACTGGACCCAGATCGGGTTGTCGCCGCCGACGACGTGGTCGTCGATCCCCACCTCTCGGGTCTTGTGACGCTGCACCGAGGTCGAGTAGGCCATCGTCGTATCGCCGTCCGTATCGTTCGGGGTGGCTTGGCGTCGCGGATCCTTCACGCAAGGCGAGACCGCTACACCGGTTATCGTAGTCGAGGCCGCCCCGGGCATCAAGGTCGGCCGGCGAGAGGGGAGGGGCACGCCGTCCGGATATTACCGGGCCAGGTCGGCCGTGTTGGCGTCCGGCATGCGGCCGGAGCGGACCATCAGGCTGGCCAGGGCGGCGCGATGGTCGGCCAGCAGGTCGAGGAACCGGGAGTCGTCGGGGGCGTGCCGCAGGGCGTCGAGCTGATGGGCGATCGCCCGCTCGAAGGCGGATTCGGCCTCGGGGCCGCGTCCCTGGGCGGCCAGCGTCAGGCCGAGGCGGTGCCGGGTCCCTCCCAGGTCGCTGAGGCGATCGGGGTTCGAGGGGTCGGCCCCGGCGAGCTCGGCCCGCAGGGCGATCGCGTCGCGGAAGGCGGCCTCCGCTTCGTCCAGCCGGCCCAGCTCGTGCAGGCACCGGCCGATGTTGTGGGAGATGGTCCCCAGGGTCACCCGGTGCCCACGCTCCCGGCGCCATTCGGGGGGCAACGTCCCGAAGCACCGGGCCGCCCGACGCTGGGCCCGGAGGGACTCGTCCCAGCGGCCGAGGTCGTAGCAGGCCGCGCCGAGCTGGGCGGAGCAGTGGGCCATGGTCACGGCCATGGCCGGGTCGTCCTCGCCCCGGCCGGAGGCGATCCGCTCGAAGTGCGCCAGGGCCCGGAGGGCGGCCGATCGGGCCTCCTCGGGCCGGTCGGCCCTGCGCAAGAGCTCGCTGTGCAGGAGCTCGGCGCCGGCCAGCTCCCGCCTCGAAGACTCGTCGAGGGGGGACGCCGAGACCGCCTCCTCCCACGAGTCGACCGCGATCCGGATGTCGTCGATCGCGGCCGAGGGATCCTCCTCGTGCCGGGCGAGGCGGGCCAGCTCGGCCGAGAGCCGGGCGAGGAGTGCCCTCGCCTCGCCGTCCGAGGGCCGTTCGCGGATCGCCCGCCCGAGCGGCCGCCGGACCTGCCGGAACAGGTCGACCGCCCTGCCGGGTCGACCTCGGCGGTCCTGGAGCTGGGCGAGCAGCAGGCCGAGCCGGGCGACCTCCAGCAGCTCCTCCCGGGGGGGGGCCGGGTGGTCGGCCCGACCGGAGATCAGGCCCGACACCAGTCGGTCGGCCCGCCGGAGCGTCTCGTCCCCCTCCCGGGGCCGGCCCGAGTCGAGCTGGGATTGGGCCTGGGCGAGCAGGACCAGGGCGAGGCGGCGGCGGTGTCGGGGCTCGTCGGGGAGGTCCGTCGCCAGCGGCTCGGCCATCCGGACCGCGTCGAGGTAGGCGTCGATCGCCTCCTCGTCCGACCCGACCTCGGTGGTCATCTCGGCGAGGTGGAGGGCCAGGGCCGCCCGCTCCTCCCGGAGCGTCGGGTCGTCGCTCAGCTCCGAGTCGACGACGAACCGGCGGGCGTGGGCGATCGCCTCCCCGGCGAGCGCCTTGCGCCGTCCCGGGCCGATCGTCGAGCCGTTGGCCGCGACCCTGGCCAGCTGGGATTGGTGCCAGATCGCCCGGTAGGCGCCCTTAAGCTCCTCGACGGCCTGGCGGTGCTGGCGTTCGACCGCGGCGAGATGCCGCTCGGCCTCCCTCCGGTAGTGGTCCGAGCCGAGCCACAGGGCCGTGACCGTCCCGAACGAGCCGAGCACGGTGACCCCCAGGACTAGGGCCAGGGCCGCGACCGTCGGCCTCCGCCGGCAGCGTCGGCCGAGGCGACCCAGCGGGCCGACCCGGCGGGCCTGCACCGGCTCGCCCCGGAGGTGGCGCCGCAGGTCCTCGGCCATGGCGTCGGCCGAGGGATAGCGCAGGGAGGGCTCCTTGGCCAGGGCGGTCAGGCAGATCGTCCCCAGGTCGGTGGGGACGCCTGGGCCCATCGGGGTCGGGTCGTCCTCCAGGATCTGCCGGAAGACCGCCTGGTTCGCCCCCACGAACGGCGGGTGGCCGGTGAGCAACTCGTAGAGCACGGCCCCCAGGCTGTAGACGTCGCAGGGGGGGCCGATCGCCGGCAGCTCGCCCCGGGCCTGCTCGGGGCTCATGTAGGAGGGCGTGCCGACGGCCTCACCCGGCCGGGTCAGCGTGGCGTCGGCCTCGATCCGGGCCAGGCCGAAGTCGGTCAGCCGGGGGCGGCCGTCGGCGCCGATCAGGATGTTCGAGGGCTTCACGTCGCGATGCACGACGCCGCAGCGGTGGGCGTGGTGCAACGCGTCGGCCACCTCGGCGGCCAGCCGGGCCGACTCCCGCGGGGAAGGCCGCTCGCCGGTCGAGAGCCGCCCGGAGAGCGTCGTCCCGGCGACGAACTCGCCGACGAGGAAGGCCGAGCCGTCCTCGATCCCCGTCTCGAACACGGGGACGAGCCCCGGGTGGGACAGCCGGGCGACGCTCCGGGCCTCGCGACGGAACCGGGCCCTGGCGTCCGCCCCGGCCAGTTCGCCCCCGTGCAGCACCTTGACCGCGACCTCCCGGCAGAGCTGGCCGTCCCAGGCGCGGTAGACCACCCCGAAGGCACCCCGGCCCACCTCCTCCAGCAGCTCGAACCTCCCGAGACGGCGGGCGGTGGGGCGCCTCGGGGATTCGGGGGGCGGGTCGACCCGGAAGGTCTCCAGCCAGGCCTGGCCGGCGCGTGGGCCGGCCGGATCGGCCGGCCGCTCCAGCTCGGGGAACCGCTCGCGATACTCGGACTCCGAGGCCGCCTCCCCCCGGGCTTGCCGGGCCTCCAGTTCCGCCGCGACGAGGGCCGGAAGCAAGGCCCGACGGGCCGGCCCGTCGGGCGGGAGGAAGTCGGAGATCTCGGGGCGGCCCCCGTCGTTGAGCAGGCCTTCGAACTCGGCGATCGTCTCCTCGATCGCCCCCCAGTCGAGGCGATCGGCCCCCGACCCGCTCGACCGATCCCGAGGTGCTCCGCTCATGGTCCCTGGGCCTCCTCGGAGGTCGACGGGCGGGGATGCCGGGCCGGGATCGAAGCCATCCTCGGCCTTCGCCCGATCGCGAGGCCGACGACCGCCGCGAGGTCGAAGGGGGGATCACCCTTCCCTTCGCCCGACGACGCCGGGCCGGAGTGCCGGGATCGGGGTCCTCGTCGACCCCCCGTCTCGACACCGTCGCCCTGGCCATCCCACGGGGACATGGGACCGCCCAATTGTGACCTGATGAAGGGCGGGCCGCAAGGGAGGGGATGCCCGGAGGCCTCGCCGCCGTCGGGGCTTCGGGGTATGCTCGGGCTCATGGCCGATCCAGGGGGATCCGGGCAGGGCCGGCGGATCCGAACGCTCAAGTCAATGCTGCTGCCCGCGTACAACGGCGGGCATCGCCTCGCCTGGCGGGTCGGGGAGTACCTCGGGGCCGTCCGCAGGGGCCGGTTCAGCCGATGCGCCGCCTGCGGGCGTTGGGGGCCGAACCTCTACCGACGATGGGTCATCCGCCCGGAGCTGGAGCGTCGATCGGGCGTGAGCCCCCGTGCGGCCGAGGCCTGGGCGCTGAAGGAGTCGGGCGACTGCGTCCATTGCGGGGCGAAGCTCCGGGCGAGGAGGATCGCCGAGGTGATCCTCCGGCTCTATCCCGTCGGCGACCCGCCGCGACCGGCCCCGTCGATCCGGCGCTGGGTCGAGTCGGCCGAGGCCCGCGCCCTCCTCGTGGCCGAGGTGAACGAGGTCGAGGGCCTGCACCGGCAGCTCCTCCGGCTCCCGTCCTTCCGGCCCAGCGAATTCCGGGACGACGCCCCGCCCGGCGAGGTGGTCGACGGGGTCCGATGCGAGCACCTGGAGCGCCTGACCTACGAGTCCGAGTCGTTCGACCTGCTGATCACCTCCGAGACCCTGGAGCACGTCCCCGACCTCTCCGCCGCCCTGGCCGAGATCCTCCGGGTCCTCCGCCCCGGGGGCCGCCACTTCTTCACCGCGCCGATCCTGCCGGGGGTCTCCCAGACCTTCCCCCGCGCCGTCCTCCGGGGCGACGGCACGATCGAGCACCTCGCCCCCCCGGTCTCCCACCCCGGGGGCGACTGGGGATACCCCGTCTTCACCGAGCTCGGCGAGGATTTCCCGGCCATCCTCCGGCTCGCCGGCTTCGAGGTCGAGACGGCCTTCGGCCCCCTCCGGGAGGACGACGTCTGCCAGGTCTACTGCTGCCGGAAGCCGGCCGACGGGCCCCGGTCGACGTGAGGTCCTTGCACCCGGCCGGGGTGGCGAGCGGCGCGGCCCGGGTGCGATTCTGCTGGACGAGGGCCCCCTCCCCTGGCATGCTCCCGGGTGACGCCCTCCCCGCCGGGAGTGCCGGCGGATGGGGGAGGGCGACGCCCGAATGACGTGAGGGTGGTGCGCGATGTCGACGCAACGGACCCTGGCCCGCCGCTGGTTCGAGGAAGTCTGGAACGATCGGCGACCGGAGGTCGTCCACGAGCTGATCGCCCCGGAGGGGGTCGGGCACCTCCCTTCCGGCGACGTGGTCGGCCCCGAGTTGTTCCTGGAGCGGGTCTATCGCCCGTTCCTCGCCGCCTTCCCCGACCTCCACATCGCGATCGAGGACACCCTCGGCGACGAGGACGACATCGCCGTCCGCTGGTACGCCACCGGCTCCCACACCGGCGAGCCCTTCCTCGGCATCCCCGCCTCCGGCCGTCGCATCTCCCTTCGGGGCATCACCTGGATCCGCTACCGGGACGGCCGGATGGTGGAGGGGTGGGATTGCTGGGATACCGCCGCGCTGGCGGGCCAGCTCCGGGGCGACGGCCCCCGTGGGTGATCGCCCGAAGGGCCCCGCCTCCCGCCCGTCGGCCGCGATCCGACCTTGCTCGGCCGGGTCGCTCGGCTACAATCGACGCACGCCCGACGCGGGCGGGAAAGGGACTGCTCCACCGTGCGCATCGCCTACTTCGACTGCTTCAGCGGCATCTCCGGCGACATGACCCTCGGCGCCCTCGTCGACTCGGGGGTGGACCCGCAGGCGATCGTCGAGTCGGTCCGTCGGCTCGGGCTCGACTTCGAGCTGACCTTCGAGACCGTCCGCCGCGGCGGCTTCCGGGCCACCTACGCCCGGGTCGTCGCGCCCGAGGAGCATGCCCACCGCCACCTGCACCACATCGAGGCGATGATCGACCGCGCCGAGCTGCCCCCGAGGCAGGTCGAGCTGGCCAAGCGCATCTTCACCCGCCTCGGCGAGGCCGAGGCCAACGCCCACGGCATGGACCTGCAGAAGGTCCATTTCCACGAGGTCGGCGCCGTCGACTCGATCGTCGACATCGTCGGAGCGGCCGTCGGCCTGGACCTGCTGGGGGTCGAGCGGTTCGAGGCCAGCCCGATTCCCCCCGGCCGGGGGTCGGTGATGGCCGCCCACGGCCGGATGCCCCTGCCCGCCCCGGGGACGGCCGAGCTGCTCCGGGGGGTGCCGCTGGCCGATTCCCCCATCGAGATGGAGCTGACCACCCCGACCGGGGCCGCCATCGTCTCCACCATCTGCGAGCGGTTCGGCCCATTGCCGGCGATGACCGTCGACACCATCGGCCACGGCGCCGGGACGAAGGAGATCCACGGCCAGGCGAACATCGTCCGGCTGTTCGTCGGGACGACGGCCGAGTCGCCCGACTCGGACCGGGTCTGGATCCTGGAGACGAACCTCGACGACCTGCCCGGCGAGCTGGTCGGCTACGCCACCGGCCGGCTCATGGAGGCCGGGGCCCTCGACGCGTTCGTCACCCCCATCTACATGAAGAAGAATCGGCCCGGGGTGATGCTCTCGGTCCTCTGCACCGAGGCGAAGCTCGAGGCGATGGAGGCGATCCTCTTCCGGGAGACGACCACCCTGGGGGTCCGGCGCCACCCGGTCAGCCGCCACAAGCTGCGCCGCAAGGCCGCCGAGGTGCAGACCCCCCTCGGCCCCATCAGGGGGAAGCTCGGCTGGCTCGGCGACCGGCCCCCGACCTTCAGCCCCGAGTACGACGACTGCGCCCGGGTCGCGTCGGAACGCGGCGTCCCGCTCCGGGAGGTCTACCGCCTGGCCCACGAGGCCCACGCCTCCGCCGGCGCCTCCCCGGTCGAGGCCGCCGCCCCGTCGGGAGGGGACGAACATGGGCACGGCCATCACGATCACGGCCACGACCACGGACACCATCATCACCACGAAGGTGAACACGATCACGGACATTGATCGGACTTCGGGTCCGGGGCGGGGCGTCCGGCCGGTCGCCCGCCCGTCGTCGGCCGATCGGGCCCCGTCCTCCCGGGGCCGGGACCCCGGTCGGTCCGGTTCGATTCCTCGGGAGTCTCGACGGTGATGCCGGAGCTGATGAGCACGATGCCCGTCCTCCTGGCCGTCGCCGGCGCCCTGATCGCGACCCTCCTGACCCGCCGACGCCTGGTCGAGTGGGTCGGCCGTCGGCTCGACCGGATCGAGGGTCGGCTGGCGGGGCTCGACTCGGCGTTGCGGAGGATCGAGGAGTCCCTGGCCGACCGGGGGGAGGCCGGCCCGCCCTCGTCGATAGGCATACGGCGGGGCGATCGGCCCCATCACTCGTCCCCCTCCCGGCCGAGGTCGGTCGGCCGGGGGACGCCCGCCCCGGGTGAGGATCTGACCCCGGCCCCGGCCCCCACCCTGATCGCGGTCCCCGACCTCTCGGGGGCCGGCCGGGCCGTCGGCTCGCAGGCCGAGGCCGCCGGCCGGGCGACCGCCTCGGGGGACCTGGCCCGGCGGTTCGGGCGCATCTGGGAGATGGCCGACGAGGGGGGGACGGCCGATCGGATCGCCTCGGCGACCGGCCACCCGATCGGCCAGGTGGAACTGGTCCTCAACCTCAGGAGACGCCTGATCGACGGGCCCGACGACCGGGCCGATCGGCGCGACGAGGTGCCCGGATGACCAACCCCCACGGGCTCGACCCCGAGTCGGAATCCTGCCTGCACCGGACCCGATCGGCGGTGATGAGCGTCCTGGCCCTCGACGGGGTGCTGATCGCCGCCAGCGGCGTCCTGCTCCGGAATCGGGGGCCGGGCATGACGCTCTGGCCCGCCGAGGAGGCGTACCGCTGGTCCCACCTGGCGCTGCTCGCCCTGATGTTCCTCGGCTCGGCGATCCGGCTCATCGGCACGGCCCGCCCCGTGCTGGCGGACCCGTCGAGGAGGGCCCGACGCTTCCTCGGGTCGCACCTGCTCGGCGCCCTGTTCGGCCTGGCGGCCCTCCCCCTGGGCTTCGCCTACGGCTGGGCGGTCCGCCCCCAGCTGGCGGCCGTCGGTCCGTTCTGGGCCGTGGGGCTGGTCCTCGGCCTGCTGTCCCTCCCCCGGGTCGACGAATTGACCGGCTTCGACCAACCCATGAGCCCCCGCCGCCGGGCCCGGATCGGGCCCGGGGTCGCCGGGGCGTCGGACCAGCCCCGCCCCCCGAGTCTCCCCCGACCATGAATCTCTCCCCGACCGAGCGGACGATCCTCTGCATCTACGCCGCCATCGTCGCCGCCTGGCCGATCCGGCACCTGGTCATCACCGCCTTCTTCCGGAGGCTCGACGTGCTCGACCTGCGCTCCCGCCGGTATTCCGGCGTCGAGCCGCCGCCGGTGACGGCGGTCATCCCGGCCAAGGACGAGGAGGGGGCGCTGCCCGCCTGCCTCGAGTCGGTCCGGGCCCAGACCTATCCTGATCTCGACATCCTCGTGGTCGACGACCGCAGCACCGACGCCACCCCGGAGATCGCCCGACGGGCCGCCGAGCTCGACCCCCGGGTCCGGGTGCTCACCCTGACCGAACTGCCCCCCGGCTGGACGGGCAAGACGCACGCCCTGCACGTCGCCGCCGCCGAGGCCCGGGGCCGATGGCTCTGGTTCCTCGACGCCGACACGAGGCACCAGCCCGATTGCCTCTCGATCGTGATGGAATACGCCAGGGCCAACAACGCCTCGCTCGCCAGCCTCCTGCCCGAGATGCGCTGCGAGAGCTTCTGGGAGAAGGTGGTCACCCCGCTGGCCGGGATCGTGCTGATGCGGACCTATCCCACGTTCATCGCCAACGACGACCGCAGGCCCCTGGCCTTCGCAAACGGCCAGTTCCTGCTGATCGAGCGGCCCGCCTACGACGCCGTGGGCGGCCACGAGGCGGTCCGGGACCGCTTCGTCGAGGACATCGGCCTCGCCCGGCTCGTCAAGGCGACGGGGAGGTCGGTGAAGACGGCGATCGCGCCCGAGATCAGCTCGACGCGCATGTATACGTCCCTCTCCGGCCTGGTCCGGGGCTGGAGCCGGATCCTCTACGACGCCCACGATCGGAAGGCGCTCCCCCTGGTGGGGAAGATCGTCGAGCCGCTGGTCTTCAGCCAGACCGGGGACGCGGCCCTGGTCGTCTCGCTGGCGATGCTGGTCCTCGGCTACTCGGGGCCGTTCGCCTGGTGGCTGCTGGGGATGAGCCTGGTGCATCAGGTGCTCAAGCAGTCGGTCCTGTACCGGATGTACCGGCTCAGCTCGCCGAAGACGGCCTGGTACGCCATGTACTACTCGCTGGCGGGGATCGTCTCCGACGTGATCATCGCCCGGTCGATCTGGATGTGCCTGACCGGCCGGGTCACCTGGCGGGGGACCTCCTACGGCGGCTCGGCGACGCCACCCGCCGAGGTCGTCGGCCGCTCGGAGTCGGCGTCGTGACCGGGCCACTCGTCGAGGGCGTGATCGTCTCCCGGAATCCCGCGACCGGAGAGGAGCTGGCCCGGATCCCGGCCACGCCCCCCGACCGGGTGGCCGGGCTGGTCGGTCGGGCCCGGGAGGCCCAGCGGGCCTGGGCCGACCGGCTGTGGTCGGCACGCCGGCACTCCCTCGGACGTTGGCATGCCGAGCTGGCCCGCCGGGCCGAAGTCCTGGCCGACGCCGTCCGGGCCGAGGTCGGCAAGCCCCAGGGCGAGGCGATGGCGGCGGAAGTCGTGCCCAGCCTCGACGCCCTCCGGTGGACCCTCCGGTCGGCCGGCCGGGTGCTCGCCCCCCGGGTCGGGTCCCCCGGCTCGCAGCGTTGGCTGCTGATGCCCCCGGCCCGGGTCGAGCGGAGGCCGATCGGGGTGGTCGGGGTGATCGGGGCCTGGAATTACCCGGTCCTGCTGAACGTGCCGGTCATCGCCCACGCTTTGGCGGCGGGGAACGCTGTGGTCTGGAAGCCCTCGGAGCTGTCGAGTCATTGCGGTGCCCTGATCCAGGAGACGATCGACGCGGCCGGACTGCCCGACGGGCTGGTGTCGATCGTCCAGGGCGGGCCTGCGGTCGGCTCGGCGATGGTGGAGTCGGGGGTGGACAAGGTCGTCTTCACCGGGGGCCTGGAGAACGGCCGACGGGTGCTGGCCGCCCTCGGCGGCCGGGGCGTCCCGGCGGTGGCCGAGCTGTCCGGGTTCGACGCCGCCGTGGTGCTGCCCGACGCCCCCGACGCCCCGACCATGGCGGGCCTCCGGTGGTCGGCCTTCCTCGGCGCGGGGCAGGCCTGCATGTCGGTCAAGCGGGTGTTCCTGGTCGGCCGGCCGGCGTGGCCCTGGGCGGAGGCGTTCGGGAGGCTCGCGGACGGGCTCCGGCTGGGGGATCCGGGCCGAGCCGACGTGGACGTCGGGCCGATGATCTCCGAGTCGGCCCGGGACGGCTTCCACGCCCGGGTGCGATCGGCCCTCGACGCCGGCGCCCGGTTGATCGCCGGGGGGGGGCCGGTCGAAGGTCCCGGCTGGGCCTATCGGCCGACGGTCCTGCTCGCCGAAGACGGGGACGGCGCCCCCGAGCGGGCCCTGGAAGGCTGCTTCGGCCCGGTGGTGATCGTCCGGGGGGTCCGGGACGACGCCGAGGCCGCTTCGGCGGTGAACTCCAGCCGATTCGGGCTCTCGGCGAGCGTCTGGGGCGGGGACCGGCGTCGGGCCCGTCGGCTGGCGGACCGGCTGGACGTGGGGGTGGTCGGCATCAATGAGGCGACCTCGTTCTTCGCCCTCGCCTCCGCCCCGGCCGGCGGGGTGAAGGCCAGCGGGTTCGGCCGGGTCCACGGGGCCGAGGGGCTCCGGGAGATGACCGCCCCCAGGACGATCGTCTCCCGGGCGATCCGGTCGCCCCGCCCGCAGGTCTTCCCCTACTCCGGGAGGCTGGAACGGCTCCTCAAGGTGTATCGGGGCATGTTCCATTGAGGGCCGGTCCGGTCAGCAGTCGATCCCGTGGCCCTTCAGGAACGCCCGCATCGGCTCGACCCCGGTGAACTGCACCGCCTGGAACCCGGAGGCGACGGCGGCCTCGACGTTCAGGGGGCGGTCGTCGATGAAGTAGGCGCGCGTCCGGGAGCAGCTGGCGATCCCCAGGGCGGAGGAATAGATCTCCTCGTCCGGCTTCACCAGGCCGAGGTAGCAGGAGGTCAAGAACCCCCGGAAGATGTGGTTGAGCTTGAAGGTCCGGACGCGGTGCTCGTGCAGCTCCCGGGATTCGTTGTTGAGCGTGAACAGGTAGCAGGTGTCCCGGGAGGCCAGGTCCCGGACCCAGTCGAGCGAATCCTGCAGGGGCTGCGACTGGTCGTACATGAACTCCTGGAACTCGTCCATGGTGAAGGATCGCTGGCGGTGGAAGACCGTCCGGTGCAGGTAGGTCGCCAGGGTGATCCGGCCGGTCTCCAGCGCCGTCTTGGACATCTCGTGGCGGGTCTGGAATTCCTGGTAGTCGATCCCGAACCGCTCGGCGGCCTTCTTCCGGCAGGGGGTGTCCCAGCCGTTGGTCAGCAGCACGCCGCCGACGTCGAAGAAGAGGGTGGGCTTGTCGGTCATGGCAGGTGGCCTCGATCCGGGGGATGTTGAATCGGCCGGGGACGCGACCGAACGACGGGAACCGATCAGTCGGGCCCGGTCGACCCGGGGTCGTCCCCGTCGTCGAGGTAGGATTCGTCCTCCAGGCCCCTGAGGTGGGCGATCGCCTCGGCGACGGTGGGCACCGGGGCCCCGGGGACCCGGCCCTCCCGGTCGAGTCGGCCGAGCAACAGGAGGTCCTCGATGGCCTGGTCGTCGGCCTCGACGCCGGGGACTCGGCGGGCCCTGCCGGCGGGCGCGGCGTCGACGGCGGCCCGGGCCTCCCGGTGATGGGCGATCAGCCATCGTGTCCGCTCGGGGATCGCCCCGTCGAGCGACTCCAGGCCGGCGGCGATGTGGTCGGCCGGGTCGATCGCCTTGCCGACGTCGTGCAGCAGGGCCGCCAGCAGGAACTCCTCGTCGAAGGGGCGTTCGAGCCGGGCGAGCTCGAAGACCTGGAGGCTGTGGAAGAGGGCGTCCCCCTCCGGGTGGGAGCGGGCCCCCTGCTTCACGGCCTCCAGGGGTTCGAGGCGGATCCGGTAGAGTTCGAAGCGGTCGAGCACCTCGGCGAGCCTCGGGGCCGGGGCGCCGGGCTCGGGTTCGGGCGAGGCGGGGGGGGGCGAAGGGCCGTCGGCATCGGCCGCCGCGCGGTCCCGGGCCAGGGCGACGACGGCCTGGCGGACCTCGTGGTCGGAGGGGAGGTCGCCGGGGCGGACGCGGCGGCCGAGCACGGCGGCGGCCTTCCGCTTGGCGGCGTAGTACTCGGCCTCCGAGGCGTCGGCGAGCGGCCCGGGGCCGGGCTCGGGGGCGAGCCGGGGGTAGAGCCGCCGGGCCGCCTCCTGGGCGATCTGGAGCCGGAGCCGGTCGTCGGCCCGGGGGGCCTGCTGGCGACGCTTGTACTTGTCCGGTCGCATGGGGGTCTCGGTGTCGCCGGCGACGGTCGGGGCGGGTCGGGCGGGGTCCTCCCCGATCGACCCGTCACCCGGGAGGGGAAGGCCGGCGGGCCCTCCGGGATCGTCTTGGAGTTGGAGTCCCTCGGGCGGGCCCCGGACCGACTCGGCTTCGATGCGATTCGAGTCGGTCCGGAGACCGCCCGGCCTTGGGAGCCGGACGGCTCGGGGTCAGCCCTGGGGGCCGCAGATGGCGTCGGTCGTGGTCCGCTCGGCGCCGACCTTTTCGAATTCGTCCAGGGCGCCGGGCAGGGTGGCCGGCTCGACCGCGGCGACGGCGTCGGTGACGACCCGCACCCGATGGCCCCGCTCCCGGAGCCCTCGGACGGCGCAGCCGACGCAGTAGTCGGTGGCGACGCCGTAGACGACGAAGGTGGTGGGCCCGGACTTGGAGTAGAAGGAGACGACGCGGTCGGCCTCGGGGTGGCTGAACAGGTCGTACTTCCGCTTCTGGAGCGTCAGGTGCGAGGGGACGGTCTCCCCGCCGTGCGGCGGCTCGAAGGCGCCATCCGGGGCCAGCACGAGGCTGCCGGGCCATCGGGTCTCCTCGATCCGCTCGGCCCCCTTGGAGTCGACGAGGCAGTGGGGCGGGAAGGGCTCGGGGTCGGGCTGGTCCGGCTCGTGGGAGCAGGCGGTGGCCAGCACCGGGATGTCCCGATCCCGGGCGAAGGTGGTCAGCCTCGCCAGGTTGGGCCGGATCTCCTCCGAGGCCGAGAGGTGGAGGCTGCCTCGGGGGTCGAGGAAGTCACGCTGGGTATCGATGTCGACGAAGACCACGGGGCCAGCCGGCATGAGGATCTCCCTGAGGGGGCCCTCCCCCATCGGCTCGGGGAGGAGTTCCGAATTGTCACTCGTCGTCGGTCCGATCGGGGATCGGGGCCGGCGTGCCGATCGGGGCGCCAGCATACCAGAGAACCGCCCCGGCGCCGATTCTGGGGTAGGGCCGACCCCGGCCGGCCAACCTCGCCTCGCCCGCCCTCTGACGTCGCACCCGGGGCGACCTCTCGGGTTCGGTGCGCCCCACCCATCCGACCCGGGACGAGGGTCGGTTCGGGGTCGGTGCGCCCGCCGTGCGCCGGTGAAAATTTGCGGTACATCTTTTGTGGTAGCGAGTTGTGAGATTCGAAATGGGTTCGCTCCGCGCGGCGCACCGGCCGCCGATCCGCAACCGGGCGGCAGGCCAGGTCCCGGGCCGGGCCCGGGACCCTGGCGCAACCAGGCGGGAGACCCGGGACCGGGCCGGGCCTGGCCCCTCGGCGTCGGCCGGGGGCGTCGGCGACGGGCCCGGGCGCGGCCGGTTCGGGGCCGGTGCGCCTCCGGTGCGCCCGCGGCATTTTGTGTAATTCATCTTCAGGAAAGCGTTTGCGGGAACTGAAATGGCTTCGCTCCGTCGAGGCGCACCGGCATCCGCCCGGCCTGCCGGGTGGGCTCGGGTGCCCGGCCGAGACGCGACCCGGCCGGGACGGGATCGGAGTCGGGGAGGGCCTCGGGCTCACGACGCCGATCCCGACGCCGGGGCCGGGCCGCCCGGGGTCGGAACGGTGGAAGGGGGTGGGGGCCCGCCGGCCGGGAGTTCGGACAAGTCCGGTCGGCCTCGCCCGCTCGAAGGCGACCCGGGCGGAGGGACGGTCGGGAGCGTCCGGTCGGCCCGGCGATCGGGCCCGGGTTCGGGACGGACCGGGGGCGCGGTTCGGGTCGCGTCGGGCCGGGCGGCGGGTCGGCAGGGAGGCGGCACCGGGAGGGCTCCGCGCAGGCAGGGACGGCGAGGCCGGCGCCCCGGCCCCTCTCCCATAATAATCGTGGGGAAGGCCGATTCCAGTCATCGAATCCGAGTCCGGCGATGGGACGGGGAGGATCGGGCCCGGCCGCCCGCATCGAGGCGCGAGGCGGGATGTCACCGGTCCGATGCTGGCCGGGCGTCGGCGAGGCCGGTACAATGCTCACGACCGGAATCGGATCGGATCGGAAACGGAATCGGATGGGACTCCGAGCCCCGGGGCGAGGTCGGGCCGAGCATCGGATCGGCCTCCGCGACCCGCCCCGGCGCCGCACTGAATCGCACCGACGGAGCGTGCCGCCATGTCGAAGCTTCGACTGCTCAAGACCGGCCACGGCGACCTCTGCCTCGCCGAGTGGGACGTCGCCCAGCCCGGCACCGTCGGCGAGGCCGAGCGGGCCTTCGCCGAGCACTTCACCCCCGGCCGCCTCGCCTTCCGCCTCGACGGCCCCGGCCGGACGAAGCCGATCCGGGAGTTCGACGCGACGGCGCCCGAGATCCTGCTCGTGCCGGCGATCCAGGGGGGGTAAACCGGAGTCGGATGGCGAAGTGGAAGAACGGAGAAGCTGATCTTCGATGGGCGATGGAACCGCCGGGCGATGGTCGATCAACGGGGGGCTTCGGCTGCCGATCGCTGGGGAAGTTCCATGGAGGTTCGTTAACTACCACGACCCTGAGACCGACCTCCCACACATCTACGGTCACGGAGTCACGGAAGCGGAGGTGGAGTGGGTCCTGGCCCGGGCGGACGAGGACGGGCCCTCCGCGGGAGGATCGAGGCAGGCACTGGGCCGGACCGATTCCGGGCGTCATCTCCGGGTGATCTACGTCCCCGACGAGATCGGTGACGGGATCTTCGTCGTGACGGCATATCCGCTGGCCGGTCGGTCGCTCCAGGCGTTTCGTCGGCGACGAAGGAGGCGAAGGCGATGAGCGAACAGCGGTTCCCCAAGGGTTGGGACGATCGACGCGTCCAACGGCTGATCGCCGAGTTGGATTCCCAGACCGACGACGAGTGGGCCGCGGCCGACGAGGAGGCGGCGACCGAGGGCGAACAACAGGCCGTCGTCACGGTCCCGGCCGCTCTCCTGCCGGAAGTCCGTCGCTTGCTGGCCACCCATAAGCCTACCTAATCGGCGTTCGGACATCCCGAAATCGGCCGAGACGGCCTTAATCACAGGGATTTCAGTCGAAACCCCATGATCCGCACCGGGTACCTCCGCTGGGAGATCGAGGCGGCCGACGGCCGGAGCGAGGCCGATCGGCGGGCGCACGAGGTCGTCCTCCGGGCGAGGCCGACGTATCGGACCGTCCGCATCCAGGGGGCGATGCAGGAGGAGGCGGCCGAGCGCTTCGTGAGGGGGGAGGCGGCCTATGCGGCCGTCTTGCAGGCGGTCGAGCGGCCGGGGGCCGAGGTGGAGGTCCGGGTCCCGGACGTCGGGCCGCACGTCTTCCGGTATACCAGCAGCGACCGCGAGAAGAATCTCGGCTTCTGGGTCGCGAAGCTCCATCGCGAGGTCGAGGCGTTCGCCCACGAGGTCGTCCGGGTGGCCGGGGGGTTCCCGAGGCTGGTCATCGCCAACCCGGCCCTGAGGGCGGGATACGCGAAGCTCGTCGAGCACGAGACCTTCCGGGTGATCGAGGGGAAGAGCGTCCCCGAGCCCACCAGGGAGGACGAGGCGATGATCCTGGACGCCGCCGCCTTCGCCCAGGGGGTGCCGGAGCTGGTGGCGGCGCAACTGGTGAGGGACGTGGTCGAGCCCCGGGAGTTCGACGAGTTCAGCCGGGACGACCGGATCACGATCCGCAACGGCACGCGGATCTTCCGGATCTCCCGGAAGCCCCACGCCCTGATCGAGGTCTGGAAGGCCGACACCTACACCGGCGAGGCGAGGCTCTGCGTCGTCTTCCAGGATCCGGGGATGCCCCCCTCCGACGAGGTCGTGATGAAGTACCTGCTGGCCAAGCACCAGCCGGACCTGCTCTGGAAGGTCGGCGTGCGGTTCCCGGCGCCGACCGGGAGGTTCGACGCCCCGGTCCCGAGGCGATGGCATCCGGCCTGAGGAATTCCGCAACGGGTGCGGGCAGGATCTTCCATGTTGCCATCATTCGTGTCACGATTGATTCGATGCGTTGATGTGGCCGTTGGGGGTGGGATCCTGGTGGAGCGTCGAGCCCGATGATCGAGAATCCGTATGCGGCCCCGGCGTCGGCGGTGCGGCCCTCGGAGGCCGTGGGCGTCAAGAGCGGGAGCAGGGCGGACGTGCGGAGCGTCGCCGTCTACCAGAAGGGGATCCTCGTCTGCATCCTGGTCAACCTGGCGGCGATCGCCGGGATGTTCGTCGTCCCCCCGCCGGTGGCCTTGATCCTATTTGCCGTGATGCTCGTGAGCATGCTGGCGGCGTTCGTGTTCGTGGTCCTGCTGGCGATGAAGGTCTACAATGCGGCGATGGGGATCATCCTGGGCATCGGCTCCCTGCTGCCGTTCATCAGCCTGATCGTGCTGCTGATGGTCAACGGGAAGGCGAACCGGATCCTCCGGGAGAACGGCCACAGGGTGGGCCTGCTGGGGGCCGACCTCTCCAAGTTCTGATCCCCTCGACCGACGGCGACCCCGGAGCGAGCGACCCCATGCCGACCCTCATCCCCGCCCCGACCCGCATCGAGGCCGCCGGAAACAAACCGAAGCGGATCGACGAGTACGTCGGCCGGGTGAACAGCGAGACGGAGGGGGTGAGCGTCGCCCACATGCGGAGCCCCTCGGGCTGGGTCGAGCCGGGACAGACGCCGGAGTTCGACGAGGTGACTGTGGTGCTCCGGGGGATGATCCGCGTCGAGCACCGTGAGGGGACGCTCGACGTGGAGGCCGGGCAGGCGGTGATGACCACCAAGGGGGAGTGGGTCCGCTACAGCACGCCGGGCCCGGAGGGGGCCGAGTACATTGCCGTCTGCCTGCCGGCGTTCTCGCCGGGGACGGTCCACCGGGACCTGGGGTGACCGGGTCGTGGCCCTGCTGGCCGTCGACACCGGGTTGAGGACCGGCCTCGCGCTGTTCGGCGGGGACGGGCGGCTGGTCTGGTATCGGTCGCAGCACTTCGGCAGCCGATCGGCCCTGAAGCGGGGGGCGTCCGGGATCTTCGAGGCCATCCCCGAGCTTCGGCGTATCGTCCTCGAAGGCGGCGGGCCGATCGCGGAGGTCTGGCGGAGGGAGGCGGGGCGGAGGGGGATCGCCTCCCGGGTGATCGGCGCCGAGGTCTGGCGGGAGGCGCTGGGTGCATTCGGCGACCGGGGCCGGCCGAAGCGGGAGGCCGACGCGATCGCCCGGAGGGTGATCGACTGGTCCGGGGCCCCGAGGCCGACCTCGCTCCGGCATGACGCGGCTGAGGCGATCCTGATCGGCCTCTGGGGGGTGATCGACGCCGGCTGGCTGGAGGAGCCGCCTCCCGGGATGATCGGGTGACCGACCGCGCGACCGATCAGTCGGGGATGACCGGGGCGGGGGGGATCTCGGCGGGGGGCTCGACGGTGACGGGGGTGGGCTCCGGTGCGGGGACCCGGGAAGGGGCCGGGACCGGCGTCGGGCCCGAGGTCCGACGGTCGATCCGGTCGACCGCCTCGGCCAGGCGGTCGAGGTCCTGCTGCATCGCCTCGATACGGGCGGGGTCGGCCGGGGTCTGCGGCCCGACGTGCAGGTCGGGCCAGGAGACGACCGGCTTGCCGTCCCCCCGGAGGGCCCGGGCGACGACCCGGGCGTCGTCGGGGGAGGCGACCCGGATCTCGATCCGATCGGCCTGCAACGCACCGGCCTGGACCTGGCCGGAGGCGTCTCCGCTGTCGTGCCGGAGGTCGAGCGGGCCGCCGTCGGCGGCGGAGATGCGGATCGAGCCGTGCCAGGCCGGCTCGCCGAGGGCCGAGGCCGGGACCACGGCGTCGAGCGTGCCGGGGATGACGGCCGGGGCCGGTGCGGCCGGCTCGGGGGCGGTCGGGTCCGGCTGATCGAGGGCGTCTCGGAGGGCACGGAGGCGTCGGAGCCCGGCCTCGGCCGCGCCGAGCTTCTCCCGGGAGGCGGCGATCTCCCGGGTGGTCGCGTCGATCATTTCCTGGAGATTGGCGATCGCCTCGTCGACCTCCCGGCGCTGCGTGTCCTCGAAGGCCCGGAGCTCGGCGTGGACGTCGATCGGCTCGCCGTCGGCGAGGGCCGCGGGCGGGGAGCGGAGGATGGCGGTCAGGGTCAGGGCCATCAACAGGGCGAGGCGGGTCCGGGCGGTCGTCGTCATGACGGGCCTCCTCCGGGGTCGATCCATCGACGGGCTGGGGGACTCGGCCCGACCCGGGGCCGGGCCGGTGCGGGGACCTTACGGCGTCGGGCCGGTCCTGTCGAGGTCGGATGGGGAGGCTCAGGGCCGTCCCGGGGGTCGGAGATCCCCGGCGTGGAAGTCGACGAGGACTTCCGTCCGGTCCCCGGCCCGGATGTCGACCGGGACCCGCCTCCTGAGGCCGCCGTCGGGGTGGTGGACGACGAGGTCGTAGCGACCGGGGGGCGCGGGGGGCAGCTCGAATCGGCCGAGCCGGTCGGTGACGGCGTGGTAGGGATGGTCGAGGACGAAGACCCAGGCCGACATCGCCGCGTGCACCGGGCAGCCGATCGCCACCGGCCCTCGGGAGGCGTCGAAGCAGTGGACGTACTCGTCCCCCGGCTGCCGGGTGACGCTGAACCGGTTGCGATCGGATCTGGCGGAGGCCGTGACGCCGTGGTTGGCGACGTCGTTGTTGAGGAACGCGACCGGCCGACCGGCCCGGACCGTGAGGACGTGGGGCACGAACTCGAACTGGATCTGGTCGACGACCACCGGTCCCTGCTCCTCGTCGAGCGGGGCCGTGGCGTCGTCGGGGACTCCGTCGAGCCAGACGGCCGCCTCCCGGAGGCCCTTCACGTCGGGATCGACCTCGATGGGCTGGCGACGGGTGCCGGCCTCGGAGTTGAGCACCGGGGGGAGCAACGGGCCGTCGTAGGTGACCCGGCCGGAGACGACCCCGAGGCCAGGAGGCGGGGTGGTCGTCTCGGTGCCGTCGTCGCTCGCCGGGGTGAGGGTTAATAGCCAGGCGAGAAGGGCGGAGGTCATGGGCAACGTCCGTTCGGGGGCCGTGGGCGGTTCAGGGGGCGTTGAGCCGCCAGAGGGCGAAGTTCAGCGCGGTGGCGAAGGTCACCCAGAGCAGGTAGGGGGCCATGAGCCAACCGGCGAGGGGCCGGACCCGGGCGAAGGCGACGAGCGTCGCCAGGATGGCGAGCCAGAGGGCGGCGATCTCCAGCAGGGCGAGGTCGGGCCTCCTCAGGCCGAAGAACAGCCCGGACCAGGCGACGTTCAGCACCAGTTGCAGGCCGAAGAGGAGCAGGGCGCCCCGGGCCCCGGCCCATCCCGATCGCCTCCAGGCGAGCCAGGCGGCCACGGCCATGCTCGCGTAGAGGAGGGTCCAGACGGGGCCGAAGACGGCGCCTGGCGGGTTCCACGACGGCTTGCGCAACGAGTCGTACCACGCCCCCAGGCCTCGTGCCGTCAGCCACCCGCCGACCCCGGCCGCCGAGAAGCAGAGGGCCAGGAAGCCGACCAGGGCGAGGAGGTCCCGGCCCGGCGATCCCGGGGGAGAGGCCGACGCCTCGGGGGTGGTCATGGTGAGGGGAGGGTCTCCGGGGCGGGTCCATCGGGGAGCGACGCGGACCATCGTCGGGGGGCCAGGGAGGGGCCGTCAAGGGTCGAGCAGGGCGGGGCGCGCCACTTGCCGGGGTCGGGGAGGACCGGGTCCAATCGCAGGAGAGCGTTGTCGACCCGGGTGATCGGCGGAGGAGGGACGAGCGGTGCGTGATCGGTTCTTGACCCTGGCCCGGCGGGCGAGGGACGCGGTCGGCGGGATCGACCTGGTGGTGATGCTGTCGATCCTGGCGGTCGTCGGCGGCGCCTGGGGCTTCCTGGAGATCGCCGACGAGGTGTCGGAAGGGGACACCGTCAAGCTGGACGAGCGGATCCTGATGGCCTTGAGGAGCCCGGACGACCCCTCGGACCCGATCGGCGGGCCGGTGGTCGAGGAACTGGTCCGGGACCTGACGGCGATGGGGGGCGTGGCGATCATCGGCCTGGTGACGGCCTCGACCGTCGGCTTCCTGCTGATGGACCGCAAGTACCACGCGGCGGCGCTGGTGCTGGCGGCGACGGTGGGGGGGCAGCTGGTCAGCTCGACGCTCAAGGGGCTCTACGACCGGCCCCGGCCCTCCGTGGTGCCGCACCTGATGCACGCCTCCCAGGCGAGCTTCCCCAGCGGGCACTCCCTGCTGGCGGCGGTCACCTACCTGACGCTCGGCGCGCTGCTGGCCCGGCTGGTCGAGCGGCCTGCCTTGAAGCTCTACATCGTGGCGGTGGCGGCCTCGATCACGGCGCTCGTCGGCCTCAGCCGGATCTACCTGGGCGTGCATTACCCGACCGACGTGCTCGCCGGCTGGTGCGCGGGGATGGCCTGGGCGATCCTCTGCTGGGAGGCGGCCCGGTGGCTCCAGCGGAGGGGGATGGTCGAGGCCTCGATCGAGGCGTGAACCCCGACGGGGCCCGGTCGGGACCCACGGACGCCCGAGCCCCTCGACGTCGTGGGGGCTCGGGCGTCGGGCTTGCCCCGGTCAGCTCGAGGCGGGCCGGGTCAGGCGGTGGGCAGGTGCGAGGTGCCGGCCTTGGTGAGCAGGTATCGGGCGTTGCCGGTCTCCTTGTTCTTGGCCCCCTTCTTGAGCAGCTTGCGGGTGACGAGGGCGTCGATGCTGCGCTGCTCGTTCTTGTTCCGGGGCTCGTAGCCGGCCTCGCCGGCGGCGGCGATGGCCTGGAGGAACTTGACCTGGTTGTCGGTGAGCTTGACGGGGGCGGCCTTCTTGGCGGCGGGCTTGGCGGGGGAGGTCTTCGAGGCGCCGTCGGCCTTGGCGGCGGCGGCGGCCGTGTTCCTGGTCGCGCGCTTCGGTGCGTCAACCGTGGTCTTCTCGGCGGCCGGCTTCCTGGCCTTGGGGGTGTCACCCTTCTTGGTCGTGGCCATCGCTGGTTCAGGGCCTCGGGGGGGAGGTGTCTCGGGACCGGCCGGCGCACAATCGCCGCACCTGCTGGAGAGTTCATAGGGCCTGATATTCGCCGCGTCAAGATCGAGTCAAGCTTCGTCGCGTCGGGCGTGCGGGACGCGTCGGTCGGGTGGAGTTTGTCGGGCACCGGGGAGGCCGCCCGGGCCGGGGATCACCGGGGCCGGGGGCCGTCGGCGGGGCGTCGGGGCACGAGCCGGAGGGCCGGTCCCAGGAGGCGTCCCAGCTCCGACTTGATCAGCAGGTCGAGGGCCCCGGCGGCGAGGGCCGCCTCGCGGTACTCGGGCAGGTCGTGGACGGTGGTCAGGATGACGGTCGGCGCGTCGGAGGCGGCGGAGTGCCTCCGGGAGGCCTCCAGGCCGTCCATCCCGGGCATGGCCAGGTCGATCAGGACGAGATCGGGCCTGAGCCGGCCCGAGGCCTCCAGGGCCTCCACCCCGGAGGCCGCCCGAGCGACGACCTGCACCCCGGGGAGCCCGACCAGCAGTCGAGCCATGCTCCGGAGCATCACGGGGCTGTCGTCCACGACGATGACGCGAAGTGGGTCCATCACACGTCCTGCCTGCCCTGTCGGGGTGATCCGGGGTTCGGGGGGAGGCCGACCGGGGTCGTCGGGCCGAGGCCCGGTCGGGGAGGCCGACGGCCCGGGCGCCTCGGCCCCGGCCGGGTGGCCCCGGGGCCGCCGGGGAGTCGAGGAGGTGGGGGGCCCCTCGGCTTCGAGGCGCCGACCTTCCCGTCGGCCGGGCGGCGTCGACCGGCATCTTCGGTGGCACACCCGTCGTGACACCCACTGTCCTCCCCGGGGGGCGGCGGTCGTTCGGGCCGGCCGACCGGGGGCCGGCCGGCCGCCTCCACTCCCCCAGACATCGTCCGATGCCCAGGGCTCCCGGTCCCTCGGGGATCTCACGGAGGGGGTGTCGGGTTTCTCCCCGACCCCGGGCCATCCCCCACGGCCTCCGAGGCCCCGAGGGCCGGGGCCCGACGGTGTGCCCGATCGGCCCTGTGGGGCCGGCGGATCGAGGAAAGCAAGCCGGATTACATGACGCAGCACGAGCGGACTTCCTTGCCGTCCCGGGTAAGGCTGCCTCCACACCCATCCGTCGGATAACCTTAAGCAGACATCACCCGTCCCGGGGACCGGGCTTCGTCGCGGCCCGGGTGATGGGCCTCGGCGGCTCATCGAGGCGCGGGGGATGGGTTGCGGGCGGCACCAGGCGATGGACGACGTCACGCGCATCCTCTCGGCGATCGAGCGAGGCGACCCGGAGGCGGCCGAGCTGCTCCTGCCGCTGGTCTACGACGAGCTGCGCCGCCTGGCCGCCCGGGAGCTCGGCCGAGAACTCCCCGGCCAGACGCTCGAGGCGACCGCCCTGGTCCATGAGGCCTATCTCCGGCTCGTGGGTCCCTCGGGCGGCGGTCGTTGGGAGAACCGCGGCCATTTCTTCGCCGCCGCGGCCGAGGCGATGCGCCGCATCCTCGTGGAGGCGGCCAGGCGCAAGGCGAGCCTGAAGCGCGGCGGAGGCCTCGACCGGGTCGATCGCGACCCCGCGGACGTGGCTGCCCCGGGTCGGCCCGAGGAGTTGCTCGCCGTGGACGAGGCGCTGGGCCTGCTGGCCGAGGCCGACCCCCAGGCCGCCGAACTGGTCAAGCTCCGCTACTTCGCCGGCCTCTCGATGGCCGACGCGGCCTCGGTCCTGGGCCTCTCGACCCGGTCCGCCGAGCGGACCTGGGCCTATGCCCGTGCCTGGCTGCGACGGGCCATCGAAGGGACCGGCGGCCCGGGCGGGGGCGCTCCCTGAAGAAAAGTTGGCGGTCGTCGCCCGCGATTCTCGCATGGGGATGTCGGCAGGCCGATCGTTCGACCCTTCGACCGGGGTGGTCGGCCCGACCGCCGTCCCCGAGAACCGGACGAGGGACCGATCATGCGCCCGATCCTCCGCATACCCCCGGCCCGCCCAGGTCGCCCTGCCCCCACCCGGACGACCCGTTTCATGCCGGGGATGCAGGAGTCCAGCGACTTGATGGCCGTCGTCCCGGCCGTCACAGCCGTGCCGCCGAGTTCGCTGGCGGGGCCGGACTCCGTGAACATCCTTTTCCCGGTCTTCGAGCCGGCCGGAGGGGTTGAGTCGGGACCCAAGGCGGCACCCGTCGGCATCCTCTTCCCCGTCCTTGAGCCGGTCGGCGACGCCAACCCCTGCTTCTCGATGGCCGTCCAGGCCGCCTCGGGCTGATCTCCGGGCCCCGGGGCCTACGGGGCATCGAGCCCCCATCGGCCCCGATCGGGCCGACGCCGATCGACCGCCGCGCGCCGTCCCGCGACCCGGGCGCACCCCAGTATGCGTGCCCCACATCCCCCGAAACCCGTGCCGGAGCCCCACCGTGAACGAGCGGTCCATCTTCCTCGCGGCCTTGGAGATCACCGACCCGGCCGAGCGATCTTCGTACCTGGACCGGGCCTGCGCGGGCGACCCCGGGCTCCGCCTCGGGGTCGAGCAATTGCTGGCCGCGGGCGAGGGGTCGGGCGTCTTCCTGGAGCGGCCGGCCGTCGGGACGACGCTCACGGCCGCCGCCCCGGCCGAGCGGCCCGGCGTCCGCGTCGGCCCGTACAAGCTGCTCCAGCAGATCGGCGAGGGGGGCATGGGCGTCGTCTTCATGGCCCAGCAGGAGGAGCCGGTCCGTCGCACGGTGGCCCTGAAGATCATGAGGCCGGGGATGGACTCCCGGTCGATCCTCGCCCGGTTCGAGGCCGAGCGCCAGGCGCTGGCGATGATGGACCACCCCAACATCGCCCGGGTGCTCGACGTGGGGGCGACCGAGTCCGGCTCGCCGTTCTTCGTCATGGAACTGGTCAAGGGGGTGCCGATCACCCGGTTCTGCGAGGAGCAGGAGCTCGGACTCCGCGACCGGCTGGCGCTGTTCGTCCCCGTCTGCCAGGCGATCCAGCACGCCCACCAGAAGGGGGTGATCCACCGGGACGTCAAGCCGTCGAACGTGCTGGTCGCGCTGTACGACGACCATCCGGTGCCGAAGGTCATCGACTTCGGGGTCGCCAAGGCGACGGGCCCGAAGCTGACGGACAGGACGCTCTTCACCGCGTTCGGTTCGGTCATCGGCACGCTCGAATACATGAGCCCGGAGCAGGCGAGGCTCAACCAGCTGGACATCGACACGAGGTCGGACGTCTACGCCCTGGGCGTGCTGCTGTACGAGCTGCTCACCGGCAGCACGCCGATCGACCGCGCCCGGCTGGCCTCGGCGGCGTTCGACGAGGTGCTCCGGCTGATCCGCGAGGAGGAGCCGGATCGGCCGAGCACCCGGCTGAGCGCGTCGAGGACCCAACCCGAGCTGCCGGCCGCCCGCCGCGTCGAGCTCGATCGCCTCGGCCAGGTCCTGCGGGGGGAGCTGGACTGGATCGTGATGAAGGCGCTGGAGAAGGACCGCGCCCGCCGCTACGAGACGGCCAACGGCCTCGCCCGAGACGTTCAGCGCTACCTGGAAGACGAGCCGGTGGAGGCCTGCCCGCCGACGCTCGGCTATCGGCTCCGCAAGGTCTATCGCCGCAATCGGGCAGCCGTCGCCGTCGGGTCGGCCTTCGTCCTCTTGCTCACCGCCTCGGCCGTGCTGGCGACCGCCCTGGCCGTACAGGCCCGCCGGGCCGAGCGCCGGGCCGAGGCCGCGCTCGCCGAGGCGAGCGCGAACGAGGCGGAGGCGATCGCGCAGCGATGGGCCGCCGACCGGGAGCGCCGCCGAGCCGAGGAGGAGCGGCGGTCGTCCGAGGCCGTCCGGAACTTCCTCCAGACCGACCTGCTCGGCCAGGCCTCGGAGTTCACGCAGGCCGAGACCCGTCGCCTGGGCGGCGAGGACTTCGAGGTGGCCGCGGACCCGACGGTCGGCGAGCTGCTCGACCGCGCCGCCGCCCGGCTCGCCCCCGAGCGGATCGACGCGCGGTTCCCCGGCCTCCCCTCCATCCAGGCCGAGGTCCTCAAGACGGTCGGGAACTCCTACCAGTTGATCGGCCGCTACGAGGAGGGGCTCGACCACCTCCGCCGCGCCGTCGCCCTCTTCGCCGCCTCGCGCGGGCTCGACGACCCGGCGGCGCTCGACGCCCGGCACGCGCTGGCGGAGGCCCTCTGGATGCTCGATCGGCTGTACGAGGCCGAGGCGGAGGTCGAAGCGGTGATCGCGGACAAGGCCCGCGTGCTCGGCCCCCACCACCCCGAGACCGCCAACTCCCGGATCCTCCGGGGGGCCCTGTTGCTCGCCTCGGGGCGACTCGCCGAGGCCGTCGACGACTACCGCGCCCTCGCAGCCTCGACCCGGGAGCACCTGGGGCCCGACCACCTCTACACCCTCTGGTCGGCCGTCAACCTGGCGGAGGCGCTCTCCCTCCTCGGGCGCTTCGACGAGGCGATCGCCGAGATGGAGGGGATCCTGACGCGGTTCCCGGTCCGCGACGCCCCCCTCGATCACCCGGGCGTCGTGGCCGCCCACCGGGTGTTCGCCGACATCTACACCCGGGCTGGCCGCCCGGCCGACGCGGACCGGCTCCTTCGGGAGGCGATCGCCGCGGCCGAGGCCGGTGGCCGGCGCAATCCGGCCGCCTGGGCCTTTCGCAACGCACTCGCCTGGGACCGGATCAAGTCCGGCGACCATGCCGCGGCAATCCCGTTGTTCGAGGCCAACCTCCCCGTCGAGAACCGGGCCCACCGCGGGGCCGTCACCCGCGAGGGCCTCGCCGTCAGCCTCGTCGCCACCGGCCGCATCGACGAGGCCCTCGTCCGGCTCCTCGAGGCGTTGGAGATCGAGCTGGCCCTCCGCGGCGACGGCCACCGGGGCTGGTGGACCGGCAAGCTTCGCGTCCAGATCGGCCAGGCCCTGCTCAGGCAGGGGAAGCACGCCGAGGCCGAGCCTCCTCTCGCCGACGGATACCGCGAGCTGTCCGACCACGCGGGCGACCAACCCCCCTGGGACCCGAACGGGCTCGCCGTCGCCCGACGCTCGCTGATCGAGCTCTACAACTCCACCGGCCGGCCCGATGAGGCCCATCGGCTGGAGGGCGAACGCATCCGGGAGCTGGAGGCGAGCCTGGAACGGCTCCGACGGGAGCCGGCCTCGAATCCGATCGCCCTGGTCCGGGCCGCCGCCGACCTCGGCCTGGCGCTCGTCGACGCCGCTCGAGAGGAGGAGGTCGTCCCCGTCTTCCAGGACGCCCTCGATCGGATCGATGCCGCGGGTTGGCCCCTGGACGAGGGCGCCCTCCGGGCCTACGCCCGCCTCCGACTGACGGTCTCCCACGAGCTGGCCGCCGAGCTGGCTGGAGGGGTCGTCGACCGGCTGAGGAGACGACCCGACACCCCGCACCAGGTCCTCGACGGCGAGGTGTTCGCCCTCGCCTCCCACATCCTCTGGGCCGGTCACGCCGACCGGGCCGAGCCGCTCCTCCGGGAGACGCTGGCGACCCAGCTCGAGCTTGACCCCGACTCCTGGCAGGCGACCAAGCGGGCGTTCTTCCTCGGCACCGCCCTGCTCAGGCAGGGGAAGCACGCCGAGGCCGAGCCGCTGCTGCTCGAGAGCCACGAGCAGGCGGTCGACCGACTCGCCCTCGCCCCGAGCTGGGAGACGCATTTCCCCGTCGCCACCGCCGAGCTGCTGGTCGAGCTCTACACCGCCCTCGGCCGGCTGGGGGGAGGCCGAGAAATGGCGTGCCGAGCAGGTGAGGCGGAGCCCCGGGGAATAGGGCTCACCGTCACCGGCCGGGGGCGCAGTCCGGAGACACCCCACCCGGGCCCCCGCATGAGGGGGAGGGCTCCTCGAAGGACCGGCAGGGGAGGCACCGGGCGGTTCGCCTCCCCGTTGAGGCAATCAACAGGATGTGGTGGGGCGCCCGCACGAGGGCTTGGCCTTGTCCTTCCCCCATTCGCCTGCAACAATTAAGCGTGATGTCGCAATAATCGACCATCGCCGAGGATGATCCTGCGACGACCCAGGGTGGACCACCGTCTCCCTCCCGCCGACGACGGGGGAGCGCCCGGCCGCCCTCCTCCGGTGCCGAGTCGATCATGATCCGATCTCGGGACGAACTCACGGGCACCGCCGGCGATCGGCCGGGAGGCCGGCCCCCGGGATCGGCCGAGGGCCCGGGGCGATGGGCCCGGCGGCAGGCCCGCCAGGTCGTGTCGATTTACGTGGCGGTGGCGGCGGCCTGGATCGTGGGGTCGGATTCCCTGCTCGGCCGGCTCGGCCTGGAGTCGGGGCATTCGGCGACCGCGGCCCTGGTCAAGGGCCTGGCCTTCGTGGCCGTCACCGGACTGGTGCTCCTCTGGAGGCTGGGGGGATCCTCGCCGGCCTGGAGGCCGCCCGGCGCGACCGGGATCGGACGCAGGAGCGGTTCCGCCTCACGGTGATCCACGCGCCGATCCCGGTGATCCTCCTCGCCGAGGACGGCGAAATCCTGCTGGTCAACCGGGCCTGGACCGAGCTGACCGGCTACGGCGTCGAGGAGCTGAGGACCCTCGCCGACTGGACCGACCGGGCCTACGGCGAGCGGTCCGGGGAGTATCAGCGTCACATCACGACCCTCTTCGACCTGGGCCGCAATCCCCCCGAGCCGGACGCGAGGGTCCGGATCCGGGACGGTTCGGAGCGGATCTGGAGCTTCAGCTCCGCCGCCCTGGGCCGGCTGCCCGACGGCCGGAGGCTCCTGATGCGGATGGCGCTCGACGTGACCGATCGGCGCCGGGCCGAGGACGAGCTGCGGGTCAGCGAGGAGCGGTTCCGGGCGCTGGCCGACTCGGCACCCGACGGGATCTTCATCCATGCCCGTCGCCGCTTCTCGTACGTCAACCCGATGGCCTCGGGCCTCTTCGGGGCGGGGGATCCCGGGGAGCTGATCGGGACGCCGATCCTCGACCGCTTCCGGCCCGAGGATCGCGAGGCGATGGTCGAGCTGTCCCGGCGGGCGGTGGACGAGGGCCGGCCCGTCGGCCTCCGGGAGCTGACGATCCTCCGGCCGGGCGGCGGGACGCTCGAGGTTGAGCCCTCCGCCGCCCCGTTCCCCCTGGACGGGGACGACGCGGGGCTGGTCTTCGTGCGCGACATCCGGGACCGGAGGCGGGTCGAGCAGGCGCTCGAGACCACGACGGCCCGGCTCCGGGAACTGAATCGGCACGTGCTGGAGGTCCAGGAGGCCGAGCGGAGGCACCTCTCCCGGGAGCTGCACGACGAGATCGGCCAGACCCTGACGGCCATCAAGCTCGACGTGCAGTCCGCCCGGTTGCGGCCCGAGACCCGGGAGGAGCGGCTGGAGGACGCCGTGGCGTTGCTGGACGGCGCCCTGGGCCAGGTGCGCGACCTCGCCCTGGACCTCCGCCCCTCGATCCTCGACGACCTGGGCCTGGTCCCGGCGCTGGGGTGGTACGTCGAGCGGTTCCGGGCCCGGAGCGGCATCGAGGGCGAATTCTCCTGCGAGCCGCCGGAGATCCGAGTCGACCCGTCGGTGGCGACGGCCTGCTTCCGGGGCGTCCAGGAGGCGTTGACCAACGTCGGCCGGCACTCCGGGGCCGGCCGGTTTTCCGTCGCCCTGCGGGGGCACCCCGAGGGCCTGGAACTGGAGGTCCGGGACGACGGCGAGGGGTTCGACCCCGGCCGGCTGCCCCCCCGTCGGGGGCTCGGCCTGGTCGGGATGCGGGAGCGGGTCGAGCAGGCCGGCGGCCGGTTGGAGGTCGCGTCGAGCCCCGGCTCGGGGACCGGCGTGCGGCTCTCCTTCCCGCCCCGGGGAGCTTCCGACGGGCGGGGGGCCGCGTCATGATCCCGATCCGAGTCCTCGTGGTCGACGACCACGACCTGTTCCGGGCCGGGGTCCGGGCCACCCTGCGGGGGATCGAGGAGATCCGGGTCACCGACGACGTTTCCTCGGCGGAGGAGGCCATCCGCCGGATCGAGGCGGATCCCCCGGACATCCTCCTTGCCGACATCTCGATGAAGGGGATGACCGGCCTGGAACTGGCCGAGCGCGTCCGGCGCGACTTCCCGGCGATCCGGGTGATCATCCTCTCGATGCACGCGGCCCGGGAGTACGCGGTGCAGGCGCTCCGCAGCGGGGCGTCCGGCTACCTGCTCAAGGACGCCGCGGTGGAGGAGCTGGAGCGGGCGATCCGGGCGGTCGCCCGGGGCGAGTCGTACCTGAGCACGGTGATCTCCGGCCACCTGGTGGCCGACTACGCCCGGCTGGCCTCCCGGGGGGAGGCGGAGGATGGGCCGCTCACCGCCCGGCAGCGCGAGGTCCTCCGGCTGATCGCCGAGGGGATGACGACCAAGGCGATCGCCCGACGGCTGGAGGTGAGCATCAAGACCGTCGACACGCACCGTTCCCAGATCATGGACCGCCTGGGGATCCGGGACATCGCCGGCTTGGTCCGCTATGCCGTCCGGGTCGGCCTGGTCTCCCCCGGCGAGTGAGCCTCGTCCCCGACGACGCGCCCCCGGGGGGGCGTCGGGTCGAGGCGGGTCGAATCGGGCCCCCGGGCGTGCCCGGCGCCGGGGAGGAGGCCGTCGGGGGGAGGACCCTGGGATCTCCGGGCGGGAAACCCCCGGCCTGCACTCGGTGAAACTCCGGAGAGACGGCCCGGCGGGGGGATGGGAGAATTCGATCGGCCCGGAAGTCCGCCCCGATGGCGGTCGACGGAGACCGGCGATCGGCCGGGGACGAGGAGGTCCCCACCCGAGAGATACCCCCCGGGGGAGGAGACAGGCGATCCCCTCGCCGAGGCCATCCCCCCGGCCCGGGGTGCCCGATCCCCCCCCCAGCAGCCCGGCAGCACGCCGGACCCGAAAGGCGACGAATCATGACGATGACAGCGTCCAGGGCGCCTCGGAGGCGACGGACCACCGGCCGGGCCGCCACGCCGGTCGGGACCTCCCCGGCCTCCCTGGAGCAGACGCTCCGGGCGCTGGTCGCGATGGCCGGCGGGACTCCCCCCCCCTCCCCCGGGGACGACGGCCCGGGCGGCTTCGAGACCTGGGACGACGGCGAGTCGGCCTACATCGAGGCGAGGCTCTCGGCCGGCGACCTGCCGGACATCGACCTCAGCTCCCACGGCGACCGCGTGGTCATCCGCATCACCTGGCCCTCCCGAGATGAGGACGACGAGGAGGGCCCTGCGGAGGATTGATGAGGGCGAGCCGGGGGAGCTGAGGTCGATGTCCGGCAGGTCGCCGGGCGGGGGCCTGTCCCGACGTCTCCAGCTCCCCTTGCCCGGCCCCGGGCGATCTGATACCGTCCGGTCGCCCGTTCGGATCTCGCCCCCAGGATGGACCCCCGAGACGTCGAAGGAGTCGACACCATGGCCGGCATCGGACCCGCCCCCCACGCCTTCGGCCCGGCCGCCCGGTCGGGCCGCACGTCGCCGGGCCTGGCGACCCGGCTGCGGTTGACCCTGAAGTACTGGCTCTGGCCGGGGATCAACTGGGTCAGCCGGGACAAGGCGGCCGTGGTGAAGATGCTCCAGCACGGCACCCCCGAGGCCCCGGTCCGCACGCTCGACTGCGGCTGCGGCAACGCCTACTTCGCCTTCGAGGCCGCCCGCCGGGGCGCCTCCTGCCTGGGGATCACGATCCACGACTGGGAACGCCGCTCCTGCGAGGAGATGGCCGAGTTCCTCGGCCCGATCGGCGAGGCGATGGAGTTCCGCGTCCAGCGGCTCGACGACCTGGCCCGGGATCCCGGGGCGGTCGGGTCGTTCGACCAGATCCTGCTCTTCGACGTGATCGAGCACATCCGGGACGACCGGGCCGCGCTGCTCCAGCTCCGGGAGCTGCTCAATGACGACGGGCTCGTCTACATCAGCACCCCCGACCGCGACTACCAGGGGAACGCCGACCACCTGCGGGTGACCCGGACCGAGGACGGCTGGCACGTCCGCAACGGGTACACGCTGGGACAGCTCGAACGGCTGGTCGAGGAGTGCGGGCTGGAACCGGTCGACCACCTCCGATTCGGCACCCTGGGCACGACGCTCGTGACCCGGATCCAGCACAAGGTCTTCCGATCGGCGATCCTGCCGCTGACGGTGCTGACCTTCCCGCTCCTGAAGCTGATCGCCTGGCTCGGCTCGCCGTGGGCCGATCGCCACACGATCTTCGTGCTGGCGAGGAAGCGGGCCGACGCCGAGCTGGCGGCCCGGCGCTGAGCGGGACTCGAACCGACCGCGGCCGGTCCCCCCGGGGGGTCGACCCGCCCCCGGTGGGGGGGTCGTGGTGCGCGGTCGGCCGGCCGGGGCCCTCGTGCCTCCTCTCCGGCCGATGGCCGGCCGGCCTCCCTCGCCGATCGTCGGGGAGAGCCCGGAGGGCGGGAGAGGATCACGCTCGACCCCGCCCGTCCCACCTGGTGGCGACGATCGAGTCGATCGGGGACGATCGGGACCCCTGGAGGCCTCGCCTTGAACCGGACCCGGCGTGCCCGCCCATCCTTCCTCGAAGTCGATCCGACTCGGGCCCGGTCGTCCGGGCCGGGCGGGTCAATCGGCTTCGCCGGGGCGGTCGATCCTCGACTCCCAGCCGACGGGCTGGGTCCAGGCCTGCCGGCGCTGGCCCTCGAACGAGGGGTTGTCGGGGGGCAGGCTGGAGGTGACGACAGCCCTGACGTACAGCTCGTCTCCGGCCAGCTCGTAGCGGGCGTTCGTCCCCTCGACGGTGGCGAGCACCCGGCCGATCTCGTCGGTGTAGCGGCCGGTCACTCCGAGCGGCTTGCCGTCCGCGTCGGTCACGGGCTCGGCGGTCGGGTCGACGCCCGCCCGGGTGCCGACGAAGGCGACGGAGTACGAGGACCCCGGCTCGGGCTCGACCTCGACGTCGAGGACGCCGGCCTCGCGGTCGAATCGGACGTCCCGCAGGGTGACGCCGCTGGAGGCGTAGAAGTCGCCGGCCTCGATGGCGTCGATGATCGACTCGGGGGTGAGGTGTCGGGCCCGGACCATGATCCAGCCCCGGCCGGGGGAGGAGCCCTCGGTGCCGAAGTACTGGTGGCTGTCGTCGGTGGCCAGCCCCATCAGGGGCCGGACCCCCATGGCGGCGACCCGGAGGGTGTTGGCGATGTCCCACATCCGCTCGACCGGGGCGTGGTGCTCGTCCCCCAGGTGGTGGACGTCGGGGTGCCCGTTGTAGACCTCGACGAACTGCTCCCGGCCGGCCTCGGCCAGCTCCTCCGCGGTGATCGCGTAGCCGAAGTTCGGGTGGTTCAGGTGGGCGAGGATCGGGATCCCCAGCCGCTCCGCCTGCTCCTCCACGGCCTTGAGGTTGTTGTCGATCACCTCGACGACCGAGCCGCCCCCCTGCGGCGGGATCCGCTCGGCGAGGTTGCTCGCGTTCATGTGGATCGGCTTGCGCTCGAAGCGGTCGGTGATCTCCTCGCCCTGGATCAGCAGGAAGCGGCCGGCCTGCTCGACCAGGGCCCGGTATTCGACCAGGGGCTGGAGCCGGACCTGGGAGAGGCCGTCGATCTCCCGGGTCTCGACCCAGTGCTCCCCGAACCGCTCGAGGTAGCGCTCGAAGGCCCGGCCGCCGGAGCGGCGGTCGACCTCGTCGCGGTCCATCCAGCGGGCCCCCTGGCTGAGGACGTTGTGGTCGGAGAGGGCGAGGAAGTGATAGTCGCGGCGGCGATACCAGTCGACGATCATCTCGGGGAAGTCGTTGCCGTCGCTCCAGAAGGAGTGCGTGTGCAGGTTCCCCTTCCACCACCGGGCGGGAGGGTCGGCGGGGACGATCGGGTCCTCCCCCTGGGCCCGGCTCGGGGCGGGGATCGGCAGCAACGACAGCGCGAGCAGCATCGACGGCCATCGGGGAGGTCGGGGCGAGGGGGTCATTCCTGGGCCTCAGGGGTGTCGAGTCGGGGCGGACGCCGGGCGCCGGCGGGTTCGCCGGCCTCGAACCAGGGATGGCACGCTGCCATGACCGTGTCAAGCACCCGAGCCCTGCCGGGTCGGGCCGAGCCCGGGCAAGCGTCCCCGAGTCGGGCCGGCGACCCGTTCGCCGGGGGGCTCGCGAGGCGAATGCCCGACGACCGGCAAGGTCGTTGCAACCCGTTTTTTACCAACCCATTGTCAAAATCGGGAGGGCCGGATGTCGATCCTCCTGGGGGAGGGCGTCCGGCCCATTGCCGGCCCGGGGACCGAGCGGCGGCCGTTTCCGGTTCGTTGGCAAGGGGTTGCGGTGGAGTTCAGGGGGGAAGCGAGGTCGGGCTTCGGTCGATTCTGGCCGTCCGGCACGCGTTGTGCTACCAGAGAATGTCCCCTCGATTCTCACTCCCCCTCGTTCCCTTCTCTCGCTCGAAGCCGTTGCCGGGGCGACGACGTCCCCGGCCAGCCGTTCCGCCAGGAAGTGCGGTCGGCCGTCGGAAGACACGGAGGTCGACGATGATGGTCCGAAGGTTCTCGCTCATCGTCCCGGTCCTGGCCGCCCTCGGGGTGGCCGGCGCTGCTTCGGCCCAGCCGACCCAGGTGGTCGGCCCCTGGAGCACGCTGGAACGGGTTGGCGAGACGCTCCAGGGTCGCCAGGAGCGGAAGGACGAGGTCGTCGACCGCGTCGAGGAGAGCTATCCCGAGTTCTACGCCCGGAACTCCGGGCAACTGGATCAGCCGCTGCTGCTGACCCCCATGCGGCTGGCGGGCTGGTCCGTCGGCTCGGCGACGGTCGGTTCCCCGGCCCCGGCGGTCGAGCAGGCCTCGGCCCCGGCGCCCCCCCCGCCGCCGTCGGCCCCCACCCGGGCCCGGTTCGTCCCCTATCAGCCCCTCGTGCTGGGTTCGTTCTTCGGGGGGGGCGGGGTCGTGGCGCCGCCGACCCCGGAGCCGATGCAGGCCCCGGCCCCCTCCCCGGCCCCCAGGCCCGTCTCGGCCCCGAAGCCGGCCCCGGCCCCCAGGCCCACGGCGGCCCCGAAGCCCACTCCGGCCCGGCCGATTACCCCTCGACCGGCCTCCCCCCCGCCACCGACCCCCGAGGAGCCCGCCGACGCCTACCTGAATTTCTCCGACGGCCCCTTCCCCGCGGCGGAATCCCTCGCCGAGGGCGAGCCCGCGGCCTGGCACCGCAGCCCGGTCGTCTCCGACCTGCTCGGCCGGGCCCCGAACGCCCAGGAGCAGCAGGGATTCAAGGCCGACGTGGTCGCCAAGGTCGAGGACCGATTCCGGAGCAGCGGCATCGACGTCGACCTGATCTCCGAGCCCGGCCCGGCCTCCCACACCCTGAGCGTCGTCTCCGGCGCCCTGGCGAAGGACAACACCCAGGCCATCGGCCTGGCCGACATCGGCGGGGACGGCTTCACCTTCCTCGACAACTTCGACACCGCGGCGATCGACTCGGTCGACGACCTGGAGACGGCCGTCGCCAACAACATCTCCCACGAGCTGATGCACACCTTCGGGGTCGACTTCCACCATGAGAGCGGGGAGACGATCGACTCGGGGACCATCCCCTGGGACCTGCTGACCGACGAGGACCTCGCCTTCAGCGGCGACGCCGTCGCCCTGCTCTCCTCGGCCGACTTCCAGGGTCGCTGGGATGACCTGACGCTGGCCGGGGCCCAGCTCCCGTCGCACGGCCAAGGCTGCTCCTGCCACCCCAATGGGGCCCACGCCACCCCCGAGCCCGCCACGTTGGCCATGTGGGCCATCACGCTGCTGGGCGCCTCCTGGTCGGGCCGCCGATGGCGGCGGGCCCGGGGCTGAACCGAACCGAACCGAACCGTGACGACCGATCGACCTCGATCGGGATCCGAGCTGATCGACGAAGGGCCCCGGCCCCGGTCCGCCTCCCCCCGGGGCGGCCCGGGGCCGGGGCCCGTTCTGGGGGTCGGGGCGGTCGCGGGGCGGTCGGTGATCCAGCCGGAGGACCCCGGGGACGCCGCTCCCGACGGGAGCGGGCGGTCGGCTCCCGGGCCAACGGGACGACGGGGACGCCCGGATCGGCCGTCGGGCGCATGCGTCGACGCGTCCGGGCCGGCGGGCCGGTCCGCGTCAGCGACCCCGCCCCGGTGGAGGCAGGAGGTATCGGCCGGGGCGGGGGCCGAGCATAATGCGGGGATGACGGGCCGGGCCGACCGGCCGTCTCATCCGGGCCCCCCGGACCGCCCCGGCACGCGGGGCGACGGGCGACCGGGGGGGCCGCGAACGCCGCCCCCTCGCCCGACACCGGGGGCCCGCGGACCTCCCCCCCCTCCGCCCGCCCTCCCGAGTGCCGAGGACGCCCCCCATGACGCCGATCGCGTTGCTGCTCCTCCTCTGCCCCCTCGCCCCGGGCGACGACGCGCCCCGGCTCGTCGACGGCCGATTCGGCCAGGCGCTCGACGCCCGGACCGGCGGCTCCATCGCCCCGGCCGACGCCCGGTTGGAGGCCCGGCCGATCACCGTCGAGCTGTGGGCCCGGCTGCTCGACCGGGATGCCGGGGCGGTCCTGCTCTCGAACGAGGCGCCGACCTCGGGCACCCACTGGGAGCTGGTCGTCCTGCCCGGGACCGCCGACGTCGCCTTCGTGTCCCCCGCGCTCGACCCTCCCCTCGTGGTGGCCGGGGGCACCCTGGGGGACGGGCGTTGGCACCACGTCGCCGTGCAACTGGGCCCGGACCGGGTCGGGATCCTGGTCGACGGCGAACTGCTGGCCGATCGGCCGGTCGCCTCCAGGGCGGTCCCCTCGCAGCGGAGCGGGCTGGCCGTCGGCACCCGGATCGAGGACCGGAGCCCGGTCTGGGCGCTGATCGACGACGTCCGGGTCTCGGCCGGAGTCCGGGAGATCGTGGCGCCGCCGGAGGGCCCCCTCGTGTCGGATGACCGGACGATCGCCCTCTGGAGCTTCGACGAGTCGGAGGCCGAGTACCTCGCCCGGTGGACCCCCGGGGGCGAGACGAACCAGGCCGGCCTGCCCTATCCGCACCGCTACGGCGCCTACGAGTTCGAGACGGACGACGACTGGATCGACGGCCGATGGCAGGAGACGGACAAGGGGCCGTTCCTGACCCACTCGATCCGGCTCCCCGGGCTCCAGGTCGGCCCGAAGGCGATGGCCGTGTTCCTGGGCCCCGACCGCTCGACCGCCACGCTGTTCGACCAGGAACGCTGCGCGGTCGTGGCCGGGGTGGCCGACGCGACGTTGGAGATCGACCCGCTGCGGTTCGGACTCCTGCGGAAGCCAGTCCTCGGGGGGGGCGTACTCTCGTACGTCGACCCTTCCAAGACGTGGCGGCACCCGCCGGAGGGCCCGGGGGCGCCGCCGAGGCCGCTGGACCGATCGGAGGTCGATTATCGGGGATTGCGTCTCCACGGGGATCGGGTGCTGCTCACCTCCGGCATCCTCGGGGGGACGGTCGAGGAGGTCGGGACGGAGGAACGGCTCGGCGAGGTCGTCGCCGTCGCCCGCCACCTCCGGGCCGAAGGCCTCTCGACGGCCGCCTGGCTGACGCTGGCCGAGCTGGAGGGGACGCCCTCGGTCCGGGTCGAGGACGGGGTGATGATCGCCTCGGCGACGGCCGAGGACGGCACCGCCCAGGCCGTCGCGCTCCGGGTCGACGAGGGGGCGTCCTCCCTGGAGTTGCGGGGGGGCGACGTGATCGCGCCGATCGAGGCGGGGGCGGCCTGGTCGGGGACCGCCCTGCTCTGGTCGGGGCGGGTCGACCGGCTCGACGACTTCCGGGGGCTGGCCCGGTCGAAGCCCGAGGCGCCCGACTTCGAGGCCCTCCGGGGTCCCGGCCCCCGACGGTGGGGAGAGCCGATCGTCACCGGGGGCACCCTGGGGGAGGACGACGGGCAATCCCCCTTCGTGATCGACACGATCTCCGTCCCGCAGGCGAATCCCTTCAATGCGCTCTTCTTCGTCAGCGCCCTGGATTTCTTCCCGAATGGGGATGCGGCCCTGGCGACGGCCCACGGCGACGTCTGGGTCGTCCGGGGGCTCGACGCCGGGCTCGGCCGCGTCTCCTGGCAGCGGTTCGCCACGGGGTTGTACCAGCCGCTCGGCCTGAAGGTAGTGGAGGGCGAGGTGGTCGTCCTGGGACGGGACCAGCTCACCCGGTTGCACGACGAGGACGGGGACGGCGAGGCCGATTTCTACGAGTCGTTCAATCACGACCTGATCATCGAAGGGGCGGACCACGCCTACGCCATGAGGCTGGAGACCGACCCGGAGGGGAACTTCTACTTCCTCAAGTCCGGCGGGGGGCCGCATGGGAGCGCCCTGCTGAAGGTCTCGGCCGACGGATCAAACCTCTCCGTCTTCGCCCGGGGGTTCCGGCACCCGTACGGCCTGGGGGTCGGGCCCGAGGGGCAGGTGACGGCGGCGGACAACGAGGGGAACTGGGTGCCCTCGTCGAAGATCGACCTGGTCCGGGAGGGGGGCTTCTACGGCTTCCTCGGCTCCGCGGGCGAGGCGCCGGACGGGGTCCGGCCGGATCCCCCGCTCTGCTACATCCCGAAGGTGGCCGACAACTCCAGCGGCGGCCAGCTCTGGTACACCGGGGACCGCTGGGGGGATTACCACCGGGGAGGCATGCTCCACCTCTCCTGGGGGCGTTGCACGCTGCTCTCGGTGCTCCAAGACGAGGTCGGCGGCGTCCCGCAGGCCGCCACGGTGCGCTTCCCCGGCCTGACGTTCCTCTCCGGGTCGGGCGAGGCCGAGTTCAGCCCGAGCGACGGGCAGCTCTACGTCGTGGGCCTCAACGGCTGGCAGACCGGGGCCGCGACCGACGGCAGCTTCCAGCGCGTCCGTTACACCGATCGGCCGATCCACATGCCGGCGTCCTTCCGGGCGCAGGAGGATGGCATCCTCGTGACCTTCTCCCGGCCGATCGACCCGGAATCCGCCTCCGACCCCCGCCGCTACAGGGCCGAGCGCTGGAACTATCGCTGGACGGGGACCTACGGGTCGTTCCACTACTCGGCCGAGGACCCCGATCGGATCGGCCACAACCCCGTGCCGATCGCCTCCGCCGAGCCGACGGCCGACGGCCGGGGCGTCTTCCTCCGGATCGAGGGCATGGCGCACGTCGACCAGTTCTGGCTCGCCACCGACCTGATCGCCGGGGACGGGTCGCCGCTCCGCTTCGACCTCTACGCGACGATCCATGCCCTGCACCCGGCCGGTTCGGGCGAAGGGGAGGTGACGGGGGGGCGATGAGGGAGGTGGAGGGCGTCGTCGGCCCGACGCCCATCCGCCCTTTCGAGAGGATCGGGGATCAGAACAGGTCCCGGATGGGCGCCCCTTCGGCGAGGAGGTTGAAGGGGCGTCCCTGGAGGTCGGTCGCCTCCAGGTCGGCCACCCCCATGGCGTGGTAGACGGTGTGCGTCACGTCGGCGGGGGTGAGGGGGCGATCGGCGGGATAGGCGCCGACCCGGTCGCTGCTGCCGAACGTCTGGCCGCCCCGGATGCCGCCGCCGGCGAGGAGGACGCTCTGGCAGTGGGTCCAGTGGTCCCGACCGGCGCCGGACTCGCCTCCGGACCGGGGGTCGCCGATCCGGGGCGCGCGGCCCATCTCGCTGGAGACGAGCAGTAGCGTCTCGTCGAGCAGTCCCCGGTCGTCGAGGTCGCCGATCAGTCCGGAGAAGGCGCGGTCGAACTCGGGCAGCAGGTTCTCCTTCAGGCAGTTGAAATTGTTGCCGTGGGTGTCCCAGCCGCCGGCGCTCTTGCACTTGCCGGCGATCTCCTGGTCCTCCATCCAGAAGACGGTGACGAACGGCACCCCGGCCTCGACGAGGCGGCGGGCCATCAGCAGGCTCATGCCGTTGACCGTGTCCCCGTACCGGGCCCGGACCGTCTCGGGCTCGTCGGCCAGGTCGAAGGCCCGGGTGGTCCGACTCGACGAGAGCAGCGCGAGGGCCTTCTGCTCCAGCGTGGAATAGGTCCTCACATCGGAGGCCCGGTCGAGGTCGTGCCGGGCGCCGTCGATCGCGCCGAGGAGGTCCCGGCGGGCGAGGAGCCGATCGGGGCCGACCTCGGCCTGGAGCGTCAGCGCGGGGACCTGGAAGGAGAGCGGCGCGGCGCGATCTCCCATCAGGTAGAGGGGGTCGTGCTCCACGCCGAGCTTCGCGGCGAACTGGCCGGGGCGGGTGTAGGGGGCCCGGCTCGGCGTGTGGGGCAGGGTGATCGCGTTGACGAGCTGCGGGTGCGGCGGTCGTCGAGAGGCGACGACGGTCCCCATGAACGGCCAGTCGTCCGGCCGGGGGGTGCGGTCGTTGCCCAGGGTGAGGAACGAGGGGTCGGGTTGGTGGCCGGTGAGGTTGTAGTAGTAACCGGCGTGGTGGTCATTGGTGGAGACCGAGGCGCCGACCGAGTTGACCACCGCGAGGTGCCGGGCCTGCCCCGCCAGCAGGGGGAGGTGCTCGGAGAGCCGGACGCCGGGCGCGATCGTCTCGATCGGCCGGAACGGGCCCCGGAACTCGGCCGGGGCGTCGGGCTTCAGGTCCCAGGTGTCGAGGTGCGAGGCCCCGCCGCAGAGGAAGAAGAGGATCGTCGACTTCGCCGACCCGCCCGACGCGAGTGGCCTCCCCGGGCCGACCTCGACTTCCCCGGCCGGGGCGGGCCGGCCGAAGCCGAGACCGGCGAATCCCAGACCCGAGGCGACCAGGAACGTCCGCCGGGAGGGCCCCTCGGCCCGGTCAGCACGATTGTTCACGGCGTCCCCCTCGATGTCGCATCTGTCCCGCCCAGGCGTCTCGATCGCAACGCCGCGATCGCCTCGCCCGATTCTCGGGCGCCGAGGGGCGGGCGTCCACCCATCCTCGCCCCGGACCCGACCGGGATCAGAACCAGATCTGGCAGCGGATCCAGAACAGGTCGCTGTGCCGGCTCCGGTCGCCGTCCCGGATGTTCACCAGCACCGGTGAGCCGAAGTTGGCGTGCTGCCAGTCGACGTAGAACTTCACGAAGCGGTTAACGTACCAGTTGAAGCCCACGTCGGTGAGGTAGGCGTCCCGGGCCCAGAAGTCCTCATCGGCCAGGTCGAAGGCGAAGACCTCCTCGCCGAGGTGGATCTGGCTGATCCGGGCGAACGCCTCGAAGGCCCCCGGCCCGTACTGGCCGTGGAGCGGGTCGAAGGGGCGGAGGGGGACGATCAGGGTGCGGTCGGGGGGCTCCTCGCCGGTCAGGAAGTAGGCCGCGGTGACGTGGTAGCCGATCACCGGCACGCGGGGCTGGAAGGGCGATCCCATCTTCTTGTACTGGAAGCCGCCGGCCTGGACCTCCGACTCGATCGACCAGCCGCCGCCGTAGTAGGCCAGGTGCAGGGTCCCCTGGACGCGATCGCCGAGCGCCCGGACGTCCTCCTCGAAGTCGAGGAAGGTGATCGACGCCGCCGCCGCCTCCCGGCTGTTCTCGGTCGACTGGATCGAGGTCCGCAGCGGGATCGGCCGCTCGGCCTCCGGCCTGACGGTGAGCCCTCCGGCGATCGAGCCGCCGAGGTTCAGGTAGCGGAGCCGGGGGAACCGCTCGTCGGTCAGGAAGGGCCGCCAGTTGACGTAGCCGACGGCGTCCCTCGTCGTGTTGTCGTCCGCGATGCCGATCGAACCGCCGGAGAACCCGCCGACGGCGTATTCGAGCCTCCCCTCCCCCAGGTATCCCCAGGCCATCAGCCCGGCCTGCCGGGAGAGGCCGAAGTTCAGGGGGAACAGCGAGCGCTCGGGGGTGATGAAGTACGGCTCCAGGTGGTCGTACCAGTCGAAGCTGTACGGCACGATCGACCGGCCGAACTTGATCTGGAACCCTTCGTTGAAATTGAAGTTCACGAAGCCGTCGAGCAGGTCGATCACCCCCTCGACGCTCCGCTGCACCGACACCTCGTACTCGATCGGCCGCGTCAGCCTGCCCGTGAAGTAGAACCGGGTCCGGGGCAGGTAGAGCCCGCTGATGGCCGGGTCCAGGTCATTCGGGATGAAATTCTTGAAGTCGACCTGATTGAGCACCCGGACGCCCAGGCTCAGCTCCTCGTCCGGCGTGGCCAGCTCGAACCCCTCGCCGACCCTGCCGAGCAGCGGCGGCTCGAAGCCCGGCGCGAAGTCCGGGTAGGATCGCCCGGCGTCGGGCGTCTCGAAGGTCTCCTCCCCCGGATCCGACTCCGACTCGGGGATCGGCTTCCGGGCCGAGGGGATCACGGAGGCCGCGGCGGGCGTCACCGACTCGTCGACCCGATCGAGCAACGAGCGGTACTTCGTCTCCAACTCCTCGTAGCGCCGCTCCCGGTCGGCCTCGCGGTCGAGGACCGCGTCGTACTGTTCCAGCAGCCGGAGGTTCATCTCCTCCAGCCGACGGACCCGGTCGGCGAGGTCGGCCCCGGCCCCCCCCGATGCTCCGGGAGTCGGTGCGGGAGGAGGCCCGACCCCCTGCGCGGACGCCGCCCTCGCCGACGCCATCGCGAGTAGGGTCAGGGCGAACCAGCGGAGCGTCGGCCGGGACACGAGTCGCACGCAACCTCCTCGATTCGACGGGGTCGACTCTCCCTCCTGCGTCGAGGTCGATCGACGGGCCTCCCCTTCATCGGTCGTCCGAGCCGTCCGGCTTGAGCCGGCCGTGCGGTTTGTGCCGGTCGGGCGGCCCGCGAGGGCTCCAGCCGGATGGGTCGACCTGGTATCCTGGCCCCGTCCCCGGCCGACGGGAGATCGGCGGGGCGGCCAGGTGATCGAGGGGACCGCCGTGAAGAGCAAGGCCGAGATCGTCCGGGACTGGCTGCCGCGCTACACCGGCCGGCCGATCGACGGCTTCGGGCGCTACGTCCTGCTGACGAACTTCCTGCAGTACGTCGAGCTGTTCGCCGACCGCTTCGGGGTCGAGGTGGCGGGCCGAGACCGGCCGATGCAGTCGGCGGTGGCCGAGGACCTGACGATCCTCAACTTCGGCATGGGCAGCGCGATGGCCGCTACGGTGATGGACCTGCTCTCGGCCGTCGGGCCCAAAGCGGTCCTCTTCCTGGGCAAGTGCGGGGGCCTGAAGAAGACCCGGGTCGGCGACTTCGTCCTGCCCATCGCCGCCATCCGGGGCGAGGGGACGAGCAACGACTACATGCCCCCCGAGATCCCCGCCCTGCCCTCGTTCCGGCTCCAGCGTGCCGTCTCCTCCACCATCGTCAAGCACAACCGGGATTACTGGACGGGCACGGTCTACACCACCAACCGCCGGGTCTGGGAGCACGACGCCCAGTTCAAGGCCTACCTGCGCAAGACCCGGGCCCTGGGGATCGACATGGAGACGGCCACGGTCTTCATCGTCGGCTTCGTCAACCACATCCCCAAGGGTGCCCTGCTGCTCGTCTCCGACAACCCGATGACCCCGGAGGGGGTGAAGTCCTCCCGGAGCGACCGGAGCGTGTCGGAGAAATACGTGATGCCCCACCTGGAGATCGGCATCGACGCCCTGATCGAGCTGCGGGACTCGGGGGAGTCGGTCATGCACCTCAAATTCGAGTGACGCCCATGCCCCGATCGATCACGGTCGAGATCTGCGTCGAGGGGCTCGGCTCCGCGCTGGCCGCCGGGGAAGGCGGGGCTGATCGCGTCGAGCTGTGCGAGGACCTCGCCGTCGGCGGGGTCACCCCCTCGGCCGGGGCGATCGAGGTCGCCTGCCGTCGGCTGGCGATCCCCGTCCAGGTGCTGATCCGCCCCCGGGGCGGCGACTTCGACTACTCCGAGGCCGAGTTCGAGGCCATGCGGCTGGATATCGCCCTCGCCCGGGATCGGGGCGCCTCGGGCGTCGTGCTCGGGGTCCTCCGGCCCGATGGCCGGGTCGACGAGCCCCGCAACGCCGCCCTGATCCGGGAGGCGAGGCCGATGAGCGTCACCTTCCACCGGGCCTTCGACGAGGTGCCGGACCCGATGGCGGCCCTCGACACCCTAATCGGCCTCGGCGTCGACCGAGTGTTGACCTCCGGCCGGGCGGACTCCGCCCGCTCGGGCGTCAAGACCCTCCGGGCGCTGGTCTCCCGGTCGGCCGGCCGGCTGGCCGTCCTGGGGGGCGGCCGCGTGACGATCGAGGCGATCCCCGACCTGATCGGCGCGGGCCTGTCCGAGATCCACGTCGGTTCCGCCGCCTGCCGGGGCGGCCGGACCGACCCGGACCTCGTCCGCCGGATCGTCTCCGCCGCCCGCCTCGAGATGCGAAGGGCCGGGGAGGGCGGGCGATGATCCCCGCAAGGGGCGGGCGGATCCTTGCGGGCTCCCGCCCGACCCGACATGCTACGCCGGAGGGCGGCCGAGGCCCGATGCCGGATCGAACCGCACCCTGGGGGACCGAGATGACGAATCGAACCCAGGCGGCCCGACGACTCCTCGGCGCCGCCCTCGTTTGCCTCGCGGCGGCGACGGCCCCCGGCTCGACGGTCGGGGCCGGGCAGCAGGGCCGCCCGAACATCCTATTCGCCATCGCCGACGACTGGGGGCGGGACCACGCCGGGGCCTACGGCTGCACCTGGGTCGGGACCCCGGCGTTCGACCGGGTGGCCCGGGAGGGCGTCCTGTTCTCGAACTGCTTCACCTCGAACCCGAAGTGCTCCCCCTGCAGGGCCAGCATCCTGACCGGGCGGAACACCTGGCAGCTCGAGGAGGCCTGCAATCACTTCGGCCTCTTCCCGCACAAGTGGCCCGTCTACCCCGACCTGCTCGAACGGGCCGGTTACCACGTCGGCTACACCGGAAAGGGCTGGGGCCCCGGCGACTTCCGGGCGGGGGGCTTCGACCGCAACCCCGCGGGGCCCGGCTACAGCGAGCACCTCGCCCGACCGCCGCACGCCTCGATGTCGAACGTCGACTACGCCCGGAATTTCGAGGCATTCCTGCAGGACCGCGGGGAGGGGGAGCCGTTCTGCTTCTGGTACGGCGCCACCGAGCCGCACCGTGCCTATGAGGAGGGGGCCGGGCTCCGGGCCGGGCGGGACCCGGAGTCCGTCACCGTCCCCTCCTACTACCCCGACAACGGCACCGTCCGGAGCGACCTGCTCGACTACGCCCTGGAGGTCGAGTGGTTCGACGCGCACCTCGGGAGGATGATCGACCACCTCGAATCGATCGGCGAGCTTGAGGACACGATCATCGTCGTCACCTCGGACCACGGCATGCCCTTCCCCCGCGTGAAGGGGCAGATCTACGACGACGGGTTCCACCTGCCGCTGGCGGTGCGGTGGGGGGCGGAGGCCTCTCCCGGCCGGGTCGTGGAGGACTTCATCAACGTCCGGGATTTCGCGCCGACGTTCCTGGAGGCCGCTGGGGTCGAGATCCCCGGGTCGATCACCGGGAGGAGCTTCCTGGCACTCCTCTCCTCGGACGGCTCCGGCTGGGTCGACGAGTCGCGCAACCGGATGCTCGTCGGCAAGGAGCGGCACGACCTCGGCCGGCCCCTCGACGCCGGGTATCCCGTCCGGGCGATCCGGACGCCGGAATATCTCTACGTCCACAACTTCGAGCCCGACCGCTGGCCCGCCGGCAACCCCGAGACGAGCTACCCGAACGTCGACAACGGCCCGACCAAGACCCTGCTCGCCTCCCGGTTCGACGACTTTTACCGGCTCAGCTTCGGCAAGCGGCCGAGGGAGGAACTCTACGTCGTCTCCGAGGATCCCGACTGCGTCCGCAACCTCGCCCGGGATCCGGAACACCGGGCGATCAAGGAGCGATTGCGGGACGAGATGGAGACCGCCCTCCGGGCCGAGGGGGACCCCCGCATGCTCGGGATGGGGTGGATCTTCGACACGTACGAGTACACCGGCCCCCGCAACCACTCGTACGAGGCCTGGCTGGGGCATCACCGCTGAACCGAGGCGGGTCGACGCCACGAGCGGGCCCGGGGCGCGCCCGCCCGGATTCCCACCCGTCCCCCGTTCTCGTAGAGTGGTGGGGAGGCCGGGCCGGGGCCCCGGCCGTCTTGGGGGGGGACGTATGCGGGAATCATTCACGGCCGGCGCCCAGCGGGCGATCCGGCGCGCCGGCCAGCTCGCCCGTTCCAGGGGTGGCGGGGCCGTCGAGCCGATCGACCTGCTCTCGGCCCTGGTCGAGGAGGGCGAGAGCCGGGCTTCGGCCCTGCTGGCCGAGCTGGGCGTGCGGGTCGAAGGGCTGCTCCCGGGGGCGGTCGAGGAGGCCGAGATCCCGGGCGAGGACGAGGACGAGAGGGACTTCCCTCCCCACTCTCACGAGCTGCGCCTCGCCCTGAGCGATGCGGCGTCGAAGGCCCGGGAGCTGGACCGCTCGCAGGGGGTCGGCACGGAGCACCTGCTCGTCGGCCTGCTCGCCGCGGGGGGGCCCGTGGCCGACCGGCTCTCCCGGGCCGGATTGCGCGCCGAGGCGTTGATGGAACGGATCGCCCGGTCGATCGCCGTCGACCCCGGCCCGATCCCGATGTCGGAAGACATCCCCGCCCCCGAGCTGGCCGACCCCGGCGAGGCCGACGACCTGGCCCGCATCCTCGACGCCTCGGCCAACCGCGCCCGGGAGGGGCTCCGGGTCGTGGAGGACTACGCCCGGTTCGTGCTGGACGACCCCGGGTTGACGAGACGCCTGAAGGACGTCCGGCACCGCCTCGGCGAGGGGATCCGGGGCCTCGACGTCGACCGGCTGCTCACCTCCCGGGACACCCCCGGCGACGTCGGCACCCACATCATGGCCGCCGACGAGGGGGCCCGCAGCAACGCCCGGGCCGTCCTCGTCGCCAACTTCAAGCGCACCGCCGAGGCTCTCCGGTCGCTGGAGGAGTACACCAAGATCACCGACCAGTGGCTCTCCGGCCGCTTCGAGGTGCTCCGATACGACGTGTACACGATCGAGAAGCGGATGATGGCCGCCGTCGTCGCCCGCCAGGGGCTCGGCGGGGCCCGGCTCTACGTCCTCGTGGGCGGCCTCCCCACGCTCGGGGACCTCACCTGGGTCGTCGAGGAGGCCATCGCCGGCGGCGCCGACGTGATCCAGTACCGCGAGAAGGGGCTCCCCGACCGGGTCATCCTCCATCGGGCGCGCGAGGTCCGCATCCTCACCGCGCAGGCCGGCGTCCGGTTCATCATGAACGACCGGCCGGATCTCGCCCGCCTCGCCTCGGCCGACGGCGTCCACCTCGGCCAGGAGGACGTGAGCGTCCGGGACGCCCGCCGGGTCGTCGGCCCGAACGCCCTGATCGGCGTCTCGACCCACGAGCCCGCCCAGCTGGAGGCCGCCATCCGGGACGGGGCGAACTACCTCGGCGTCGGCCCCGTCTTCCCCAGCGAGACGAAGGCGTTCGACGCCCTCGCCGGGCTGGCCTACGTCCGGCACGCCGCCGAGGCGACGAACCTGCCCTGGTTCGCGATCGGCGGCGTCGACGAATCGAACCTCGATCAGCTGCTCGACGCCGGCGCCTCCCGGGTCGCCGTCTCCTCGGCCGTCGTCCGGGCCGAGCGCCCCCGGGCCGCCGCCTCGGCCTTGAAGGCCCGGCTCGTCGAGGCGGCCGGCTGATCCCCCCCGCCCTCCCCCAGCGATCATCCCCCATGCCCCTCACCGCAGTCTCCCTGGGCCGTCTCGGACTCCCGGCCCCGATCGCCGAACTGGCCGCGACCCGATGGGACGCCGTCGTCGTCGGCGCCGGCCACAACGGCCTGGCCTGCGCCGCCTACCTGGCGGGGGCGGGCCTGAAGGTGCTGGTGGCCGAGGCCCGGGACCGGGTCGGCGGCGCCTGCACGATCGACGAGCCCTGGCCCGGGTACCGGGTCTCTCCCTGCGCCTACCTGCTCGGCCTGCTGCACCCGAGGGTCATCGATGAGCTGGGGCTGATCGCCCGAGGCCTCCGGTGGACCCCCGCGACCGCCGGGCTGTTCGTCCCGTTCAAGGACGGCGCCAGCCTCCAGCTCTGGGACGACGACGAGCGTTGCCGGGCCGAGATCCGCCGCCTCGCCCCCGGGGACCTCGACGGCTTCCTCGCCTTCTCCGACGTGAAGCGGCGCCTCCGGGACGCCCTCCGGCCCGACGGCGACGACGACCTCTGGCTCGACCCGTCGCCTTCCCGGGATCGAATCGAGGACCGCCTGGGGGATGACGACGAGGCCCGGGCCTTGCTGTTCGACTGGTCGATGGTCGAGTACGTCGAGCGGTTCTTCCGTTCGGAATACCTCCAGATGGCCTACCTCGGCCAGGGAGTGATCGGCACGAACGCCAGCCCCCACGACCCGGGCACGGCGTCGATCCACTTCCACCACCAGTCCGGCCGTCTCGGCGGGCTGCCCGGCGCCTGGGGGTACGTCGAGGGGGGGATGGGCATGGTCTCGTTCCTACTCTGCGACGCCGCGAGGGAGGCGGGTGCCGTCGTCGCGAGCGGCCTCCCCGTGGCCCGGATCCTCCCGGGAGAGGGGGTGGAACTGGCGGGCGGGGATCGCATTCACGCGTCGGTGGTCGTCTCGAACGCTGATCCGAAGACCACCCTCCGATTGATCGGGAACGCCGCCGAGTCGTCCTGGCGCGACCGGGTCGGCTCGATCCCGATGACCGGCTGCACCGTGAAGGCGAACGTCGCCCTCCGGGAATTGCCCGACTTCCTGGCCAGGCCCGGCACCGACGGGCCCCAGCACCGGGGTCAGGTCAACCTGCCGCTGACCAAAGCGCAATGGGCCGGATCGTTCGCCTCGACGAGGGACGGCCTCTTACCCGATCGGCTCTGGGCCGAACTCTACTTCCAGACGACCGCCGACCCGAGCGTCGCCCCCACCGGGGTGCAGACGATGAGCGTCTTCGCCCAGTACGTGCCGCACGCCTTCGCCGAGGGCGACTGGGAGACTCGACGGGGCGAGGTCGCCGACCTGATCCTGGGCACCCTGGGCCGGTTCTGCTCGAACATCCCCGAGGCCGTGATCGCGATCGAGGTCCTCGGCCCGCCCGACATCGAGCGCCGGGTCGGGCTCTCGGGCGGCCACATCTTCCAGGGCGAATGCCTGCCGCCGTTCATGTGGGACCGGCGCCTGCCGAGCCGGACCCCCATGCCCGGAGTCTACCTCTGCGGCGCCGGCACGCATCCCGGCGGCAGCGTGATCGCCGTGAACGGCCGGAACGCGGCGACGTGCGTCCTGGCCGATCGCGGTCAGGTGGTGTAGTCGGCGTTCAGGCGGACGTACTCGGCCGTCAGGTCGCAGGTCCAGAAGCGGATCGAGGCGTCCCCCTGCTTCAGGGTCAGGGTGATCGTCACCTCCCGGTTGTTCTTGATGCGATCGGAGACGGCCGCCGCGTCGAAGGCGACCGGGGCGCCGTCCCGGTAGAGGGGGACGCCGTCGAGGTCGAGCGAAAGCTCCGACTCGTCGAACATGACGCCCGAGTAGCCGGCGGCGGAGACGATGCGGCCCCAGTTCGGGTCGGCGCCGTGGATGGCGGTCTTGACCAGCGGGCTGTCGGCCACGGCCCGGGCGACCTGCCGGGCCTGGTCGCGGTCTCGGCAGCCCCGGACCTCGACCGTGATCAGGTGGGTGGCCCCCTCGCCGTCGTCGGGGATCATCCGGGAGAGCGACTCGCAGGCCTCCCGGACCATCCCGGCGAACAGGGTCAGGTCCGCGCCCCTGAGGGGGAGCTCGCCCCGGGCGCCGGAAAGCATCAGGACCGAGTCATTCGTGCTCGTGTGCCCTTCGACGGAGATGCAGTTGAACGTCTCCTCGACGGCCTCGGAGAGGATGCCCTGGAGCGTCCCCATCTGCACCCGGGCGTCGGTGACGAGGAACCCGAGCATCGTCGCCATCCTCGGGCCGATCATCGCCGCCCCCTTGGCCAGGCCGAGCAGCCGGATCGTCTTGCCCGTCTCGGTCTTCCGCCGAAGGGAGACGACCTTCGGGCGGCTGTCCGTCGTCAGGATCGCGGCCGAGGCGGCGTGGAACCCCGACGGGTCATCCGTGGCGGCGTCGATCGCGGCGATCACGCCGGCCTCGACCCGGTCCATCGGCAGTTGGTGGCCGATCACGCCCGTCGATGCGACCAGGACGTGCTCGGCCTGGCAGCCAAGCCGCTCGGCCGCCACCTCGGCCGTCCTCCGGGCGTTCTCGAAGCCCTCTGCGCCGGTGGCCGCGTTGGCGTTGCCGGCGTTGATGACGATGGCCCGGATCGCCTCCGAGGGGACGATCGCCCGGTCCCACCGCACCGGGGCCGCGGCCACCCGGTTGGTGGTGAAAGCGCCGGCGGCCGAACACGTCGAGTCGGCCACGATCACCGCCAGATCCGGCGACCCGCTCGGCTTGATCCCCGCCTTCACCCCGCTCGCCCGGAAGCCGGAGGGAATCTCCAGCGGTGCTGCGTCGCTCACGAATCGGTCTCCGTCCTGGGGGTCACTGGGCCGTGAAGCCGCCGTCGATGAACAGCGTGGCCCCGGTCATGTAGCTCGACGCCTCGGAGCAGAGGAACAGGGCCGCCGGCCCCAGCTCCTCGGGGTCGCCCCAGCGGCCGATCGGGAGCCTGGACTCCATGGCCGCCTTCTTCTCGGGGTCGTTCAGGAGCGGCAGGTTGATCTCGGTGGCGAACGGGCCGGGGCAGAGGGCGTTGACGTTGATCTTGAAGGGGGCCAACTCCAGGGCGAGCGTCCGGGTGAGCAGCGTCATCCCCCCCTTGCTGGAACAGTACGGGGTCCGCTCGGCGAGGCCGACCTCGCCGAGCATGCTGGAGACGTTGAGGATCCGCCCCCAGCCGTTGCGCTTCATCGCCGGCACGGCGGCCCGGCAGAAGAGCCAGGAGCCCTTGAGGTTCGTGTCGAGCACGAGGTCCCACTCGGCCTCCTCGAGCTGCTCGATGGGGCGTCGGATGTTGATCCCGGCGTTGTTGATCAGGATGTCCAGCTTGCCCAGGGTCGAGATCGCCTCCCCCACGGCGGCCTCCACCTCGGCGGCCTTCGTCACGTCGACCCCCAGGCCGATGACCTCCGCCCCGGTGTCCCGGGCGACCTCGGCGGCGGCCTCCTCGGCCCGGTGCCGGTCCCGGGCCGTCAGGGCCACCAAGGCGCCGGCCGAGGCCAGTGCCCCGGCCATCACCCGGCCGAGCCCGCGCGATCCGCCGCTGACCAACGCCACGCGACCATCCAGCCGGAATCGATCGATCGCCGCCATCGCGCTCACCCCGTGGGACTCGCCGGGTCTCCGCGGCCGGGGCGTGCCGCGAGGCCCCGAGCCGCCGGGAGGGAAGGCCCCCAGCCTAATCCCGGGGCCCGACCCGGGCCATCCCCCGCCCCGCCCGGGGCTGACACGATTGCGGCCCGGGGGGATCGCGACGGGCGCGACGATCCCGACGATCCCCCCTGATCGATCGGCAATCCGGGGGGGCTGGGAGGAGGTTGTGGCGGCTGAGCAAGTTGTTCGGTTCGTTCGATTTAGGGGTTTGGCGAAAATGGGCCGTTCAGTTCAAGGGGGGGCCCTGGGCGCTCCGAAACATGGGGTGAGCCTTGAGATCGACCCCCTGGGCTCGCCCGAGCGGCGACACAGGGACGGGGTCCGAGACAACCTGTTGAGTCGGAGAGACTGACGGAGCGACCATGACGACGAAGCGATACCTCCTGCTGTTCCCGCTCATCGCGCTGCCGCTGGGCGCGTGGTTGGCGCCCGCGCCGGCCCGGGCGTTCGTCGGGCATGCCGGCAAGATGCTGCCGGCGGCGGGGCCGATGGGCGGCGAGATGCTGCCCGGCCCGGTGTCCTATCAACTCCAGCGCCGGACGGTCCTGCAACCGGTCACCGAGACGGTCGTCGAGCGCCGACAGGTGGCCACGACCCGGGACGTCTACGAGACGGTGATGCGGCCCCAGACGGTCACCACCGTCCGCAACGTCACCGAGACGCACCTCCGGGAGGTGCCCTACACCATCCAGAAGCCGATCCAGCGGACCGAGTTCCGCCAGGAGCACTACACGGTGCAGCGGCCGGTGACGCGGACGGTCATGACGACCGTGCCCTACACCGTGAGCCGGCCGGTCACCGAGACGCACCTGAAGACCGTGCCCTACACCGTGAAGCGGCCGGTCACCGAGACGCACTACAAGACGGTCCCCTACACCGTCTGCCGCCCGGTCCGGGAGACGAGCTACAAGTCGGTGCCGATCACCGTCTGCCGGCCCGTCTCCGAGACCCGGTACCGGACCGAGACCTACTGCGTGCAGCGCCCGGTCACGCAGGTGGTGCCGCGCACCGTCTGCTCGACCGTGATGAGGCCGGTCCCCCGGACGACCTACCAGACCGTCAACGAGACGATCTCGGTCCCCCAGACCCGGACCGTCCTGCAGCCCCGGACCTACACGGTGATGCAGACGGTCCGCCAGACCGCCTACAAGACGGTCCCCTATACCGTCACCCGGCCGGTCCGGGAGACGACCTACCGGACGGTCCGGGACGTGTACACCGTGCCGGTCAAGCGGACGGTGATGAAGGAAGTCCCCTACACGGTCTGCCGGCCGGTCACCGAGACGGTGCTGCAGGCCCGGCCCCGGACCGTCTGCCGGCCGGTGCAGGAGACGACATTCCGCACCGTCTCGGAGACGACCTACGAGACCGTCACCGAGACGGCCTTCCGTGAGGTCTGCGAGACGGTCTGCGTCCCCCGGACGATCACCGAGCAGGTCCCGGTCGAGTGCGGCGAGTGGGTCACCCGCACCCGATACGTGCCCGGCATCCCGGTGCCGACCAAGGGCGTCGGCGTGGTGACCGCCTCCCCGCAGTGCCCCGGCTCGGTGGTGACCGAGCGCGTCTTCTGCCCGAAGACGGTCATGCAGGCGGTCACCCGGACCGTCTTCGAGCCCCAGGTCGTCCGCAAGCAGGTGCCGTACACGGTCTGCCGCAAGGTGCCGGTGACGGTCTGCAAGCAGGTCCCCGTCACCCACTGCCGACTGGTGAAGGAGACGGTGATCGACCAGGTCCCCGTCACCCACTGCCGGATGGTCCGGGAGACGCACGTCAAGCAGATCCCGCAGACCTACTGCGAGATGATCCCCCAGGAACGCGTCCGGCAGGTGCCGGTGACGGTCTGCCGGATGGTCTCCGAGACGCGGACGAAGGCGGTCCCCTACACCGTCTGCCAGTCGGTCCCCCGGACCTGCGTCAAGCAGGTCCCGGTGCCGGTCACGACGATGGTGCCCCGGACCATCTGCAAGCAGGTGCCGGTGACCACCACCGTCATGGTCCCCCAGAAGGTCGTCCAGACGGTGCCGACGACCGTCACCAAGATGGTCAGCCAGACGGCCTGCCGCCAGGTCCCCTACACCGTCACCCGGACGGTCAAGGAGACCCGGTTCCGCACCGTCCCCGTCACCCACGTCCGGATGGTCCGGGAGACGCACACCAAGCAGGTCCCGTACACCGTCTGCCGGACGGTCTGCGAGACGGCCTACAAGCAGGTCCCGGTGACCACCTGCCGGCTGGTCCGCGAGACGGCCTACAAGCAGGTCCCCCGGACCATCTGCGAGACGGTCTCCGAGGTCCGGACGCGTTGCGTGCCGTACACCGTCTGCGACGTCCAGACGATCCCCTGCGTGAAGAAGGTGCCCGTCACCGTCTGCAAGCAGGTGCCCGTCTCCAGGACGATCTGCGTGCCCGAGACGGTCGTCCGGCAGGTGACCGACGTGCAGACGGTCTGCGTCCCCCGCACCGTCTGCAAGCAGGTCCCGGTCGAGGTCTGCGAGTACGTGCCCGTGCCCTGCGAGCCCGTGATGGCCAGCCCCCAGGTCCCGGCCGAGTGCGCCGTGGCCGTCCCCGCCTCGCCCTGTGAGCTGCTCCCGACGGCCGACGTCTGCCGGCCGAAGTGCGAGCTGCTCAGCAAGGTGTTCGGCTGCAAGCGGCTCTGATGAGCCGGGCCCGATGCCCCGGGGGAGCCTCCCCGGGGATGTCGGTGCCCTTCGGGAGGCAGGGGCCAGAACCACGGATGACGGATGGCCGACACCAGGCCGCCGCGACGGGGTCGATCTCAACACCCCCTGCCCCCGGCCATCGGGAGATCGCCTCCCGGCATCCGACGAACGACCGAGAGGCCGCCCCCCAATCTTCGGGGGGCGGCCTCTCGTCGTTTCATGCCCCGGCGATGAGCCGTTCCAGCCCCGGGCGGAGCCGCCCGAAGGCGCGGGCCCGGTGGCTGAGCTGGTGCTTGACCAGCGTGCTCAGCTCGCCGAAGGTGCGGTGATATTCCGGGATGAGGAACAGGGGGTCGTAGCCGAAACCCCCCGCGCCGCGGACCTCCCGGGCGATCCGGCCCCGGCAGGCCCCCTCGGCCTCCAGCCGGATGGCGCCGGAGGGGTCGGCCAGGGCGAGGTGGCAGACGAAGGCGGCGCCCCGGCGGTCGTCCGGGACCTCGTCCATCGCGTCGAGCAGTTTCCGGTTGTTGGCGTCGTCGTCCCCGTGCTCCCCGGCGTACCGGGCGGAATAGACGCCGGGGGCGCCGTCGAGGGCGTCGACGGCCAGGCCGGAATCGTCGGCCAATACCCAGAGGTTCAGCGCGACGGCCGTCTCCGACGCCTTCTTGCGGGCGTTGCCGCCGAAGGTGTCGGCGTCCTCGACCACCTCGGGGGCCTCGGGGAAGCCGTCGAGGGTGAGGACCTCCAGCCGGCCGAGCCTCGGGTTCGGCTCCCAGGGGGGGGCGATCAGGCCGAGCATCTCGCGGCCCTTCTTGGCGTTCCGGGTGGCGATCACGACGGTGAAGGCGGGGGCGGGGGCGTCGCTCATGTCGGGGGCTCGTCGCCGGTGCGGGGTCTCGGTGCGACCGGTCGGGGCCGGATCGGGGGATCCGGGCCCCGCCGTCGGGGGGAGTCGTCGGGCCACGGACTCACTCGGGCCGGGGGACCTCGAAGGCCACGCCGGACGGGGCGAGGTGCCGGCGGAAAATCTTGTTCCCCTCGCGCTTGGTCTCGACCTCGATCGTCATGGCCGCCTCGCGGACCCGGTCGATCCTCGGGTCGTCGGGCGACTGGAACGAGCCGAGCATGACCCGGCTCGACGTCCGGTCATGATACACGTACGGCTGCACGCCGAGCGACCGGATCACCTCGTGCTTGGAGAGCAGATCCGCGAGGTTCTCGGCGTCGTCGTGGGCCGTCTTCAGCGGACTGTCGTCGAGGAACTTGGAGAGGATGTTCTGCGGGGGGGCCTCGGCGGCGAGCTGGGACCGGCCGGAGAACTCCGCCACGACCAGCGAGTAGGGCGCCGGGTTCGAGTAGACGCTGTGCGGCGTCCCCTTGTTCCAGCGGGTCACCTCCGGGTCGGCCTTGGGGGTGAACGTCGACCGAAGGATTTCCGGGTCGACGACCGCCCCCGGGGGCAGCTTCGGGGCCATCCCGGTGTGGCCTCCCCGTCCGGGGTAGAGGTCCTGGGCGGGGAGCAGCGGGTTGGTGGTGATGAAGGCCCGCTCCAGGCCCTTGCCGTTGCGCCAGGGGAAGATCGAGTTGTGGTCGGCGATCGCCCGCGGCTTGAGCCGCTTGACCGTCTTCCTCAGGTCGTCGGCGTCGTCGATCGTGGGGCAGTTGCCCACCATCACCACCGCCTCGTCGGTGATCAGCTCCGACTCCGGCGGGCCGATGTACCCCTGGTCGACCCCGCGCTCGGCGGTCGGCGGGATGTCCCGGATGTTGCTGTTGCCGGGCTTGAGCTTGAGGAAATAGACGAAGGCCGGCAGGCGATGCTCGGCGCGCAGTTCCATCGCCAGCGCCTGGGCCTTCTTCACCGCGTAGTCGCCCCGGAAGATGTGCACGGCCACCATGAACGGGCCGGCGTCGGTGGTCAGCAGGTACGGCCCGACCGGTTCGCTCGGCAGGTGGGACGGCGCCGCCACCTGGCCCGGGTCGACCGGAGCCGGCAGGACCGCGCCGTTCTGGAAGACCTCGCCGTCCGCCGGGGAGGTCGGCGAGGCCGGGGCCGATGCCGGGGGCTGGGCCTGGGGCACCTGGAGGAACGGCCGGCCCAGCGGGTTGCTCACCGGCGTCGGGGCGGGACCGCGGGCCGTCCCCCCCGGCACCTGGGCCGGGGCCAGCCCCGGGGCCGTCGCGGCGAGGGCCAGGGCCATGCTGGTCGAGTACAGGACCGATTTCATCGGCGATCCCCCATCCTGACGGGTTCGCGTGGGTTCGGGCTCCGTTCGCCGCGCGACGGTCTCCTCGGCAACGGCGGGCATCCTCCCCGCCGGTCGGCTCGACCGACTGCTCGATGGTGTCGCTCGCGATCGAAGGAGGGCCGGTGCGCGGACGTGCGACCGGCCTTCTAGCAGATCCCCGGCGACCTGCCCATCCCAATCCGGGTCGGGAGGCCGGGGGGGGATCTCCGGCCCGTCGCGCGTTCCCGCCGCCGCCCCCGGGGCCGTCGCCCGCCCTTGGCCCGATGCCCGGCGGTCATCCGAAGGGCCAGTCCCCCCCGAGCGCTCGGCGCTGGGCCTCCCCTAGCAGGTCGAGCCCGCGCTCGGCCAGGTCCATCAGCGCGGTGAGCTGGGCCCGGCTGAAGGTGCCCCCCTCTCCGGTCCCCTGGACCTCGACGAGCCCGCCGGAGCCGAGCCGGACGACGTTGAGGTCGACCTCGGCGGCGGAGTCCTCGACGTAATCCAGGTCCAGCAGCTCCCGGCCCGCCACGACGCCGACGCTCACCGCCGCCACGCCGTCCCGCAGGACGGCCCGCGCGGCCTCGGGGCCGAGCCGGGCCCGGAGGGCGTCGGCGACGGCGACGAAGGCGCCGGTGATGGCGGCGGTCCGGGTGCCGCCGTCGGCGTCGACCACCTCGGCGTCGACGTGCAGGGTCCGGGCGCCGAGGGCCTTCGTGTCGACCGCCGCCCGGAGGCTCCGGCCGATGAGCCGCTGGATCTCGGTCGAGCGCGAGTCGGCCCGGCGTTCCTTTCGGGGCGAGGTGCTGCCGGGCATCATCATGTATTCGGCCGTCAGCCAGCCGACGCCCTTGCCCTCCAGCCAGGCGGGGACCCTGTCGACGACGTTGGCCGTCACCAGCACGGTCGTCCCGCCGCAGCGGTACAGGGCGCTGCCGTCGCTCTGCCGGGCGAAGCCCCGGTCGATGGTCACGGCCCTCGGCTCGTCGGGGGATCGGCCGTCGTGTCGGCTGCTCATTGGGTTGGTCGCTCCGCGGTCGGTTCGCCGTTGATCAGGTGCAGCAGCAGGGCCTTCTGGAAGTGCAGGCGGTTGGCCGCCTGGGGCACGATCAGGCTCCGGGGGCCGTCGATGACCTCGGCGGCGACCTCCTCGCCCCGGTGGGCCGGCAGGCAGTGGAGGAACAGGGCGTCGGCCTTCGCCCCCGCCATCAGGGCCCGGTCGACCCGGAAGGGCTCGAACTTCGACCGCCGATGGTCGGCCTCCTGCTCCTGCCCCATGCTGCACCAGACGTCGGTGTAGACGACCTCGGCCGACCGGACCGCCTCCCCGGGGTCGTGCGTCTCGACGAGCGGGACGCCGGGGAACTTCGCCTCGAACCGGCGCCGGAACTCGTCGGGGAAAACGTAGCCTTCCGGGCAGCCGAGGACGAAGCTCATCCCGGTCAGGGCCGCCGCCACCGCCAGGGACCGGGCCACGTTGTTGCCGTCGCCGATGAAGGCGATCGAGACCCCCTCCAGCCCCCCCAGGGCCTCGCGGATCGTCAGCAGGTCGCTCATCGCCTGGCACGGGTGGTCCGAGTCGGTCAGGGCGTTGATGACGGGGACCCCGGCGAGCCCGGCCAGGTCGGCGACCATCTGCTGGGAGAAGGTCCGGACGGCCAGGGCGTCGACGTATTCGCTGACCACCCGGGCGAAGTCGGGCAGCGGTTCCCGGACGCCGAGCCCGACTTCCTTGCCGGTCATGTAGACCGTCGAGCCGCCCAGGTGGGCCATCGCCGCCTCGAAGCTGATCCTGGTGCGCATCGAGGGCTTGTCGAAGACCATCCCGAGCAGCCGGCCCGCCAGCCTCGGCGCCCTCAGGCCGCCCCGGCCCCGACGCTTCAGGTCGAGGGCCAGGTCCAGCAGGGCACGGACCTCGGCCGCGTCCAGGTCGAACAGCTCGATGAAGTGGCGGGGCATGGTGAGGGCCTCCGGTCGGCCGCCCTCGGCGGGGGAGCCGGGCGGGTCGGGACGGGCTGGCTCGGTCAGGAGGGGAACGACCGGAGCACCTCCAGGAGGACCCCGCACCCCTCGTCGATCTGCTCATCGGTCAGCGTCAGGCTCGGCAGGAGCCGGACCACGGTCCCGTGCGTGGCGTTGACCAGCACGCGGCGCTCCAGGCAGCCGGAGACTACCGGGGAGGCGTCGACCGACAGCTCGAGGCCGATCATCACCCCCCTGGCCCGGATGTCCCGGATCAACTCCGGGCGGTCGCGTCGGAGGGCCTCGAAGTGCCCCCGGAACCGGTCGGCGATCCGGGGAGCCCGCCCCAGCAGGCCCTCCTCCTCGATCGTCTCGATCGTCGCCAGGCCCGCCCGGCAGGCGATGGGATTGCCGCCGAAGGTGCTGGCGTGCATCCCGGGCCGGAGCGACGGGGCGACCGCCTCGGAGGCGATCATCACCCCGCAGGCGACCCCGCCCGCCAGGGCCTTGGCGCAGGTGAGCACGTCGGGCGTCACCCCCGAGTGCTGGTAGGCGAACCAGGCCCCGGTCCGGCCGAGGCCCGTCTGGACCTCGTCGAGCATCAGCAGCGCCCCCCGGTCGTCGCAGAGGCTCCGCAGGCCGGGCAGGTAGTCGGGCGAGGGCACGTTGACGCCCCCCTCGCCCTGGATCGGCTCGACGAGCACGGCGGCCGTGGTCTCGTCGATCGCGTCGGCCGCCGCGGCGAGGTCGTCATACGGGATGTACTTGAAGCCGGGCACCATCGGGCCGCAGCCCTCGTGGTACTTCGGCTGCGCGGTGGCCGACAGCGCGGCGTAGGTCCGGCCGTGGAAGCCGTGCGCCATGGTCACGATCGTCGACCGCCCCGACTTCGCCCCGTGGAGCCGGGCGAGCTTGATGGCCGCCTCGTTGGCCTCCGCTCCGCTGTTGCAGAAGAAGCACTGGCCGCCGAAGGACCGCTCCGAGAGCGCCCGGGCGAAGGCCCCCTGGGCCTCCATGTACCAGGTGTTCGGCACGTGGATCAGCGTGGCCGCCTGGTCCCTCACCGCCTCCACCACCCGGGGAGGGCAGTGGCCCAGCAGGTTGCAGCCCCAGCCGGGGAACAGGTCGAGGTAGCGGTTCCCCTCGGCGTCCCAGATGAACGAGCCCTCGCCGCGCACCAGGCAGACGGGGAAGCGGCGATAGTTGCCGATCACGTACCGATCGAACTGCTCGATCGTCTCGGCCGAGCTGGGGTGGGAGACGTTGGCCACGGAACCGACTCCGGGGGGATGGATCGGACTCCCGGGGCGCCGGGCGGTCGGCCGGCGGGCCCTGGTCCGGGGACGGGGGCGGGGATTCGGGTCGTCCCGAACAATGCGGTGAGGACAGGGGGCCGGCGGCCGAAGTTCGCGGCCGTCGGCGGGGGCGGCGGTCGACCGCCCATCCTCGGCCCCCCGGGGAGGGCCGACCCGGGCCCGGCTCAGCGGGCCGAGGCCGTCGCGGTCACCGTGGCGGTCGCGGCCGGGAGGCGACCCTTGGCGATCGCCCCGGCCTTGGCGATCTCGGTGCCGATCCCCCGGTCGGTGAAGATCTCCAGCAACAACGCGTGGGGCAGCCGGCCGTCGATGATGTGCACCTTGCGGACGCCCGCCTCCAGGCTCTCCAGGCAGGCGTCGACCTTGGGGATCATCCCCTTGTCGATCACCCCCTGCCCGGCCAGCTCCCGGCAGCCCTCGGGCGTCAGGCCCTCGATCAGGCTCCTCGGGTCGTTCCGGTCCCGGAGGATGCCGGGCGTGTCGGTCAGGAAGACGAGCTTCTCGGCCCTCAGGTGCCGGGCGACGGCCGCCGCCGCGGTGTCGGCGTTCACGTTGAGCAGCCCCTCGTCCTCGCGGCAGACCGCCAGCGAGGGCAACACCGGCACGATCCCGGCCAGGCAGAGATTCTCGATCGTCATCGTGTCCACGTCCGCGACCTCGCCGACCCTCCCCAGGTCGATCGGCGTGCCGCCCTCCCCGGCCAGGGTCATCCGGGAGCCCGAGAGGCACGAGGTCGTCCTCGGGTGCAGGGCCGCGGCCCGGCCGCCGTACTTGTTGATGTGCCGGACGATGTCGGCGTTGACGCCCTCGATCAGCACCTCGGAGACGATCCCCAGCGTGGCCTCGTCGGTGTACCGACGCCCCTGGACGAAGGTCGGTTGCAACCCGGCCTTCTGCATCGCCGCCGAGATCGCCTTGCCGCCGCCGTGCACCACCACCGGCCTCAGGCCCACGGTCTGCATGAAGACCACGTCGACCAGCAGGGCCCGCAAGGTCTCGGGATCCTCCATCACCGACCCGCCGAGCTTGATCACGGTGAACCGGTTGTGGAACTTGCGGATGTAGCCGAGCGCCTCGATCAGCACGTCGGCCTTGCGGATCGCTTCCTCATGCACCTCGATCGTCCCTCGACGCATGGACAGGTCGGCCCGGCGAAATCGAAGTCCCGATTGTCGGTCAGGACGGCCGCCTTGTAAAGTGGGAGATCGGCGACCACCGCCCGGGGGCCCCGGGCCGCCCCCGCTCGACCTCCTTCCCGATCGGCGACGAGGGAGGACCTCGCCCATCCTCCCCCCGACACCCGAGGGGAGGCGGAGCCGACCGTGGAGCCCATCACCCCCGTCCGCCTCGACCCCGAGTTCCGGCCGGCCTCCTCCGAGCGGTCCCTCCCCCCGGTCATCGACCCGGCCGCCTACCGCCGGATGCTCTTCAACCCCTTCCTCGGCGTCCTCGGCGTCGCCGCCTGGGCCGCCGGGGTCCGGTGGCTCTGGATCGCCGCCATCGAGCGGCACGCCGTGTTCATCTACCTCATGGTCGCGTGGGTCGGGGCCGCATTCCTCCTGCCCCGACTCTGCCAGTTCCACTGCCTCGACTGCGGCGGGACCGGCCGCATCTCGCGATGGAGGCGGCACGTCTGCCCGGCGGTCGCCCGGCGGATCCTGGAGGGCCGCCCCCTCCGGTTCCGCCCCCCGGGGCCGCTCGCCCAGCTGCTGATGTGGGGTTATTTCCTGGCGATCGTCCTGGTGATCGCACGCACCTGGGATCTGACCTCGCGTTGACAGCGCCTCCGCCGACCCCGGATACTGGCCCAGTTGCGGGCGATACGCCGCGCCGTCCCCCGGGCAATCGAGGTGCCCTCCGCCGTCCGGCCCCCCCGGGCGTCCCTGGCGGATCCCCCCAGGCGACAGACATCCGATCAGTCGAGGGCCCTCCCGCTCCGCTTGCGGCGTCCTCGGGCCCGATCCCACGATCCCGAAAGCGAAGGATGGACCGCACGATGTCCCAGGCCGAGCGCGTCGACACCCGAGCCCTCCTCGAAGATCTGATGGCCCGCCGCGTCCTGGTGCTTGATGGCGCCATGGGCACGATGATCCAGGCCTACTCGCTGACCGAGGAGGACTTCCGGGGCGACCGCTTCCGCGACCACCCCAGGGACCTCAAGGGCTGCAACGACCTGCTCTCGATCACCCGCCCCGAGGTGATCGCGGCCATCCACCGGGAATACCTCGACGCCGGCGCCGACATCATCGAGACGAACACCTTCGTCGCCAACCGGCTGACGATGGAGAATTATGGTCTGCAGGACCACTGTGTCGAGATCAACCGGGCCGCCGCCGAGCTGGCCCGCCGGGTCGCCGACGAGGTGACCGCCCGGGACCCCGACAAGCCCCGGTTCGTCGCCGGGTCGATCGGCCCGACGGACAAGACCGCGTCGATCTCCCCCAAGGTCGAGGACCCCGGCTACCGGGGCGTCACCTTCGACGACCTCGTCGGCGCCTACACCGAGGCGATCGAGGGGCTCGTCGCCGGGGGCGTCGACATCCTCTTCCCGGAGACGAGCTTCGACACCCTGAACATGAAGGCGTGCCTCTTCGCCATCGACCAGTACTTCGAGCGCACCGGGATCCGCCTCCCCGTGATGGTCTCCGGCACCATCACCGACAAGAGCGGCCGGACCCTCTCGGGCCAGACGATCGAGGCCTTCTGGCACTCGGTCTCGCACATGGACCTGCTCTCGGTCGGCATCAATTGCGCCCTCGGTGCGAACGAGCTGAGGCCGCACCTCGAGGCCCTGGCGAACGTGGCGACCTGCCACATCAGCTCGCACCCCAACGCCGGCATGCCCGACGGCTTCGGCAACTTCGACGACCCTCCCGAGCACATGGCCCAGGTCATCGGCGAGTTCGCCCGCAACGGGTGGCTGAACATCATCGGCGGCTGCTGCGGCACCACCCCGGAGTACATCCGCCAGATCGCCCTGGCCGTCGAGGGGGCCACGCCCCGGACCCGGCCGGAGTCGAGGCACTGGACCAGCCTCTCGGGGCAGGAGCCGCTGACGATCCGCCCCGACAGCGGCTTCATCATGATCGGCGAGCGGACCAACATCACCGGCTCCAAGAAGTTCGCCCGCCTGATCCGGGAGGAGAACTACGAGGAGGCCCTGGCCGTCGCCCGGGAGCAGGTCGAGGGCGGCGCCAACGTCCTGGACGTGAACATGGACGAGGGCCTCATCGACGGCCCGAAGGCCATGACCCGGTTTCTCAACCTCCTCTCCGCCGAGCCCGACATCGCCCGGATCCCGGTGATGATCGACAGCTCCGACTTCCGCGTCATCGAGGCCGGGCTCCGGTGCGTCCAGGGCAAGGCGATCGTCAACTCGATCAGCATGAAGGAGGGGGAGGGGAAGTTCCTCGAGCAGGCCCGCACCTGCCGACGCTTCGGCGCCGCCGTCGTCGTCATGGCCTTCGACGAGCACGGCCAGGCCGTCGAGAAGGACCACAAGGTCGCCATCTGCGAGCGGGCGTATCGACTCCTCACCGAGCGGGTCGGCTTCCCGCCCGAAGACATCATCTTCGACGCGAACATCCTCACCGTCGGCACCGGCATCGAGGAGCACAACAACTATGCCGTCGAGTTCATCGAGGCCGTCCGGGAGCTGAAGCGGCGCCTCCCCCTGGCCAAGACCTCCGGCGGCGTCAGCAACGTCTCCTTCTCGTATCGCGGCAACAACACCGTCCGGGAGGCGATGAACGCCGCCTTCCTCTACCACGCCATCGCCGCCGGGCTGGACATGGGGATCGTCAACCCCGGCCAGCTTGAAGTCTATGAGGAGATCGCCCCCGACCTGCGCGAGAAGGTCGAGGACGTGCTCCTCAACCGCCGCCCCGACGCCGCCGACCGCCTCACCGAGTTCGCCGAGACGGTCAAGGACGCCGGCAAGAAGGCCGCCGTCCAGGACCTCTCCTGGCGAGAGGCCCCCGTCTCCAAGCGGATCGAGCACGCGCTCATCAAGGGGATCGTCGACTTCGTCGAGGAGGACGCCGAGCAGGCCCGGCAGGAACTCGGCTCGCCCCTGAAGGTGATCGAAGGCCCCCTGATGGACGGCATGAACGTCGTCGGCGACCTCTTCGGCGCCGGCAAGATGTTCCTGCCCCAGGTGGTCAAGTCGGCCCGGGTGATGAAGAAGGCCGTCGCCTACCTCACCCCCTTCATGGAGGAGGAGAAGGCCGCCGCCGGCGGCGTGCAGGTCCGCGGCAAGATCCTCATGGCCACGGTGAAGGGGGACGTCCACGACATCGGCAAGAACATCGTCGGCGTCGTCCTCGGCTGCAACGACTACGAGGTGATCGACCTCGGCGTCATGTGCCCGAGCGAGAAGATCCTGGCCGAGGCCAGGAAGCACGGCGTCGACGTGATCGGCCTCTCGGGGCTCATCACCCCGAGCCTCGACGAGATGGTCCACGTCGCCAAGGAGATGAAGCGGGAGGGGTTCACCCTCCCCCTGCTCATCGGCGGCGCCACCACCAGCCCCAAGCACACCGCCGTCAAGATCGCCCCCGCCTATGACTGCCCGGTCGTCCACGTCAAGGACGCCTCGCGGTCCGTGGGCGTCGTCGAGCGCCTCAGCCGCAAGGACGACACCCGCAAGGAATACGTCGACCAGATCCGGGCCGCCCAGGAGCAGGAGCGCCAGTCCTTCTCGAAGCGACGGGAACGCAACCTCGTCCCCTACGCCGAGGCCCTCCGCAAGCGATTCCCGACCGACTGGGCCGCCGTCGACCTCCCCCGGCCCGAATTCTTCGGCCCCCGGACGATCGAGGACCAGCCGCTCTCCGAACTCGTCCCGTATGTCGACTGGTCCCCCTTCTTCTCCACCTGGGAATTGAAGGGCAAGTACCCCAAGATTTTCGACGACCCCACCGTCGGAGCCGAGGCCCGGGACCTGTTCGAGAAGGCCCAGGCGATGATGGCCGACATCCTCGCCAGGAAGGAGCTGAAGGCCCGGGGCGTCTACGGCTTCTTCCCGGCGAATTCGGAAGGCGATGACATCATCGTCTATTCGGATGAGAACCGATCGTCGGAGGTCTGCCGCTTCCACTGCCTCCGCCAGCAGTGGCAGCGCCAGGGGCAGGAGCACTTCCGCTCCCTGGCCGACTACGTCGCCCCAATCGACTCCGGCCGGCTCGACGTCATCGGCGCCTTCGCCGTCACCTCCGGCCTGGGGATCGACCCGATCGTGTCCCGGTTCGAGGCCGACCACGACGACTACAACGCGATCATGGTCAAGGCCCTCGCCGACCGCTGCGCGGAGGCCTTCGCCGAGTCGCTCCACGCCCGGGCCCGCCGCGACTGGGGCTTCGGCCGATCGGAGGGCCTCGACAACGACGACCTCATCGCCGAGAAGTACCGGGGCATCCGCCCCGCCCCCGGCTACCCCGCCTGCCCGGATCACACCGAGAAGCGGACCCTCTGGGACCTCCTGGATGTGGAGAAGGCCACGGGGATCACGCTCACCGAGAGCTTCGCCATGTGGCCCGCCGCCTCCGTCTCCGGCCTCTACTTCGCCCATCCCGAGGCCCGGTACTTCGCCGTCGACATGATCACCCGCGACCAGGTCGAGGACTACGCCCGGCGCAAGGGCATGACCCTCGCCGTAGCCGAGCGCTGGCTCTCCCCGAACCTGTCCTACGACCCGGATTGACCCCGGAGGACGGCGACCTCATGTCCCTCCCCCCAGTCTCCTGGGACCGGATGATCCGAGCCGTGGAAAAAGTCCGAGAACGCCTCCAACGTGCCGCCACAGCCCTGGAGCGGGCCGAAGTCCCCTACGCCGTCGTCGGCGGCAGCGCCGTGGCAGCGTGGGTCTCTCGGGTCGACGAGGCGGCCGTCCGCAACACCCAGGACGTCGACATCGTGATCCGGAGGGACGACCTCGACGCCGCCAAGGAAGCGATGGCCGGTGCCGGCTTCGTCTACCGCCGCCATAGCTCCGGGATCGACATGTTCCTCGACGGGCCCGGCGCCAAGGCCCGGGACGCCGTCCACGTCGTCTTCGCCGGGGAGAAGGTCCGACAGGAATACGCCCTGCCCGTCCCCGACGTCGACGAGTCGGAGCCCGCACCCGGATTCCGGGTCCTGACCCTTGAGGCCCTGGTCCGGATGAAGTTGACCTCGTTCCGCCGCAAGGACCAGGTCCACGTCCAGGACCTGATCGGCGTCGGGCTCGTCGATGAGTCCTGGCTCGAACGGCTCCCGTCACCCCTGGACGATCGGCTCCGGGAGTTGCTGGAGGATCCGGACGGCTGATTTCGGGTGATCGGATCAGCTCGGCAGTTCCCCGGTGACCGTGTTCCGAAGCGGGGCGGGGCAGGCAAACCAGGTCTGGTGGAAATGGCGGAACAAGCCCGCCGTGACTCGCTCGCGTCCGGTCGGGAATCGGCGTCGTCGCTCGCTCCCCGGCGGTCGGTCTCCCGCCGAGCGATTCTGGCCCCGCCACGCCCAACCGGGCATTCGCGCGTCGTGTCGGCGGTCGACCGGGAGGCCGGGCGGGCTGCGATCGCCCGGCCTCCGGAGTCGCTCGATCGAGGGGGGCGGTTCATTCTTCCTCGATCCCCGCCCGGCTCTTCTGGTACCGGTCGACGATCTGCTGCTGCACGTGAGCCGGCACGGGTTGATAGGAGTGGAACTCCAGGGCGTAGGAGCCCTGGCCGGAGGTCATGCTCTTGAGCGTCGAGGAATAGGAGAGCACCTCGGCCAGCGGGACCGTGGCCTTGACGACCTGGAGGCCGCCGGGCATGGCGTCCATGCCGACGATGTGCCCCCTTCGGGTGGAAAGGTCGGCGGTCACGTCGCCGAACTTCTCGCCGGGGACGGTGATCTCCATCGCCACCACCGGCTCCAGCAGCGCCGGGTAGGCCTTCTCGAACGCCTTCCGCAGGGCGGCGGCGGAGGCCATCTTGAAGGCGGCCTCGGAGCTGTCCACGTCGTGGTATTTGCCGAAGTGGACCTCGACCTCCACGTCGACCACCCGGTTGCCGGAGATGATGCCCCGCTCCATCTGCTCCCGGCAGCCCTTCTCCACCGCCGGGATGAAATTATTGGGGATGGTGCCGCCCTTCACGGCGTCGACGAAGTTGAATCCCTGCCCCCGCTCGAGGGGACGGATCCGCAGGTGGACCTCGGCGAACTGGCCGCGGCCGCCGGTCTGCTTCTTGTGCCGGTAGTCGGCCTCGGACGGCCCCTGGATCGTCTCCAGGTAGGGGACGTGCGGGATGTGCGTGTCGACGTCGAGCTTGTAGCGGTTCTTCAGGCGGTGCAGGATCACGTCGAGGTGCAGGTCGCTCATGCCGTTGATGACGAGCTCATGCGTCTGCTCGTCCCGGCGGTAGGTGAAGGTCGGATCCTCCTCGGCGATCTTGGCGAGGCTGAGGGCGATCTTCGCCTCGTCCTCCCGGGCCTTGGGCTCGACGGCCCGGGGGACCATCGGCGTCGGGAAGTTGATCGGCTTGAGCACGACGTGCGGCGCGCTGTGGGTCCCCCCGTTGGTGACCGTGTCGGAGATGTGCAGATCTTCGAACTTGGCCACGGCAACGATGTCGCCGGCGATCGCCTCGGTCACCTCCTCGTTCTGCTTGCCCTGCACCACGTACAGGTGGCCCGGCTTGTTGGCCTTGCCGGTCCGGAGGTTCACCAGGGGCGTGTCGGGCGTCAGCTTGCCGGAGATGATCCTCATGAAGCTGAGCTTGCCCATGAAGGGGTCCATCGAGGTCTTGAAGACCTGGGCGACGAGGTCGCCGTCCTCCTTCGGGTCGATCTCGATCTCCTCGGCCGGCTCCTCCTCGGCCTCGGATTCGCCCCCCGGGGCGGCGGGCTTGCCGTTGGACTCGACAGCCCCGGGCACGGCGGGCAGGCCGAATCGGTGGATGTCGGCCGGGCTCAGGCCGCAGCAGGAGAGCAGGTCGAGCAATTCCTTGACGCCGATATCGTTGCGGGAGCAGAGGCAGACCACCGGCACGATGTGGCCCCGGAGGATGCCGTCGTGGGCGGCCTTGCGCAGCTCGTCGAGGGCGATCGACTCCCCCTCGAGGTAGCGGTTGGTCAGCTCCTCGTCCTCCTCGACGATCTGCTCGATGACCATCCGGGCCGCGTCATTCGGCGAGAGCGGGCAGCCCTCGGGCACCTCGTCGGGCGGGTTGAGCACGTCGACGACGCCCTTGAAGTCGGCGCCGACGCCGATCGGCACGTTGAAGGGCACGCATTCGGGGCCGAAGGTCTCCCGGATCGACTCCAGGTCGGTCAGGTAGTCGACGTTGTCGGCGTCCATCTTCGTCAGGGCGACGAACCGGCCCAGGCCGAGCCGGCCGGCCTCCAGGAAGACCCGACGGGTGTTGACCTCGATCCCCACCGGGGCCGACACCGTGATCAGCACGTTCTCCACGGCCGAGAGGGCGCCCAGCGCGCTGCCGATGAAGTCGGGATATCCGGGGGAGTCGATCAGGTGGATCTGCTTGCCGTCCCACTCCAGGTGCATCAGGTGGGAGTCGATCGAGAAGTGGCGCTTCTTCTCCTCGTCGTCGACGTCGAGCAGGCTGGTGCCCTCGTCGACCGACCCGCGCCTCGGCGCCAGTCCAGCCGCGAAGAGCAGGGCGTCGGCGAGGCTGGTCTTGGCCGACGCCCCGTGTCCCGCCAGGGCAATGTTGCGGATGTCGCTGATGTGATAGTTGACCGTCGCCATGGCTGTCCCCCCCGATTCGGGTGGGTCGGGTCGCGCTCGACCCGGCCGGATTGGGAAATGAGGAATCCGGCGGACAGGAGGCCTTCGGCCCGATCGCGGGAGATCGAGACGCGCTTGAGGTCCCGCTAGGGGGTCTCCGGCTCCTCGCCGGCGCGCTCCCGGGCCTCGCACAGCCGGAAGCGCCCATCGTACAGGGCCCGCCCGACGATCGCCCCCGAGACGGGGAGGGTCGCCAGGCGTCCGATGTCCTCCAGGGAGCCGACCCCCCCGGAGGCGATCACCGGCGTCCGCAGGCGATCGGCCAGGGCCCGGGTGGACTCCAGGTTGGGGCCCTCGAGCATGCCGTCGCGGGCGATGTCGGTGTAGATGACGGCCGCCAGCGGCAGCGCGTCGAACTGCTCGGCCAGCTCCGTCGCCTCGACCGTCGAGACGTCCAGCCAGCCCGAGGTCGCGACCCTCCCGTCCCTGGCGTCGAGCCCCAGGGCGAGCCGGCCGGGGTGGCGATGGGCCATCCGGGAGAACCACGCCGGGTCCTTCAGGGCCTGCGTGCCCACGATCACCCGGTCGAGCCCGGCGCCGAGCCAGGCCTCCAGCGTCTCCTCGTCCCGGATCCCGCCCCCCAACTGACAGGGGACGTCGACCCGGGCCAGGATCGCCTTGACGCTCTCCACGTTGGCCGGCTTGCCGAGCTTGGCGCCGTCGAGGTCGACCAGGTGGATCCGGGTCGCCCCCTCGTCCTGCCAGTGCCGGGCCATCTCGGCCGGGTCCTCGCCGAAGACCGTCTCCCGGCCGTAGTCCCCCTGGACCAGGCGGACGCAACGGCCTCCCCTCAAATCGATCGCCGGGATCACCTGCATCGGCTTCTTCAACCCCCCGAGCCGCCTTCATCCACCTTGAATCTATAGCCCCGCCCGACCCCCGCCGCAAGGACCCAGGGGTCGAGGACGAGATGTCTCGTCTCACTCGGCCCTGTCATGATCGTGTATGGCGATCCGGTCGGTTGCATCCGCCCGTACTCCATGCGCGCGGAAGTACCGGGACGACATCGCCCAACCCAGGAAACCGCCGATCGATGCGCTGAGCAGTTGAGGGAGCGCAAGCACGCCGAGCATGATCGGGAGATGGGCCAGGCTCCCGACGACCTGCAGGGAGTCGCCGCCTTCCCGGAAGGCTCGCAGGAGCCCTGGAGGGACCGCATTGTCTCTGAGGGAAAACACAGCCGGAAGGTGGATCTCGATGAATGCGTCGGACATCCGATATCCGAAGGCCCGGACGCAGGTGAGGAAGGAGACGACCGAGACGACTCCCGCGACCGTGAAGCCGGTCGAGAACGGGTGACGACGCACTCCTCCTCCAATGACCCGTCGCAGGCCGATCGCGAGGGCGTTGGCCATCACCACGACTCCTGCCGCTTCGAGTATCTCCTCGTTGTCCGGCCCGGTGACGACCTGTCGAATGAGGGCGACGTTGATTGCGGCGACCACCACCAGGATCAGCAAGTCGGCGATCGAGCAGCGGGGAATCCCCCTGAGTGCGCCCGTCAGATTTCCGCGAAGTTCCGGTACATCGCCAGGCCGACCTTCTGGCTCTTCTCGGGGTGGAACTGGCAGGCCATCAGGTTGTCCCGCCATACCATCGCCGCGAAGGGCCCCGGGTAGTCGGCCTCGGCGGCGACCACGCCCGGGTCCTCCGGCTGGACGAAATAGGAGTGCACGAAATACACCGAGGGGGACGCGCCCAGGCCCGCCAGCAGCGGGGCCGGCCGGAGCACCCGGAGTTCGTTCCAGCCCATGTGCGGGACCTTCCTCCCCGGCCCCGGCTCGAACCGGACGACCCGGCCGGGGATCAGCCCGAGGCCCCGGTGCCTGCCGCCTTCCAGGCTCTCGTCGAAGAGCAACTGCAAGCCCAGGCAGACCCCCAGCGCGGGCTTCCCCGCCGAGACGGCCTCGGCGAAGGCCTCGCCCAGGCCCGTCCGACGCAACTCGGCCATCGCGTCCTCGAAGGCGCCGACGCCCGGCAGGATCACCTTGTCCGCCCCCCGGACCCCCTCCGGGTCCCCGGTGACGACGGCCCGCTCGCCGACCGCCTCCAGGGCCTTCTGCACGCTCCTGAGGTTCCCCATCCCGTAGTCGATGATCGCGATCATCCGCGACGGCCCTTCCCCGAAAGTGGCGACCCGTGATCGAAGCGGCCCACTCTACCACGACCCTCCCCCCCCTGTCTCGGTTCGGCGTCCGGGCCCGTCCCGAAGTCCGGGGCGGCGGCCGACTCGGGCGAGTTCCGCGGCGTCCGGCTTTTTCGGTTGTCCTCGGCCGACCGCGGCGGTATCAATTGAGTCGCCAGGACGTCCCCATCTGTTCTTCACGTTCATTCATCAATGATTCAGGGCTCCCCGCGTGGCCGAGGCCGATCGGCCCCCGCCGCGCCGGGCCGAGCGGCCCGGGTCCCGGCCCGATCGGGAGCGATCGGCGCGCGCCGACCTCGGGAGCCTCGGGGAAGGGAGACCTCGCACCATGGCCCTCGCACTCGGAGTCGAGCCGCCCATGCAAACGCCCTCGCCCTCGCCCCGACGCCGCCGCGCCCGACGGGGCCGGAGGCGATCGCCCGTCCCGCCGACGGCCGGGATTTTGCCGCTGGAGGCCCGCGTGCTGCCGGCCGCGATCTCCCTCGCCGGGGGGGCCCTGACGGTGGCCGCCTCGGCCGGGGAGTCGAACGACCTGTCCGTCGAGGTGGAACGGGCCGGGAGCGAAACCTGGCTCGTCGTCACCGAGACCGGGCCCGGGGTGCCGCTGACCGTCGCCGGCTCGGGGCTCGTCACGCGGGGGCCGGGCGTGGTCGCCGCCCCGCTCTCGGCCGTCTCCTCCCTCGCCGTCGCCACCGGCGCCGAGGGCGACTCGGGGGGCGAGGCCGATGCCGTGGCGCTGCGGCTCGATCCCTCCCTGCCGACCAGCCTCTCCGTCACCGGGGCGACCGGGGACGACCGGATCACGCTGCTCGGGACCGGGCAGGCCGACACCCTGGACCTGCAACGCCTGAGGAATGCCGAGGGCTTCAAGGTCGTCCGGGCCTCCTTCGCCGGCCAGTCCCTCTCGTTCCTCGACTTCGAGCACCTGGGGATCGACGTCTCGCAGGACGGCGCCGACACGGTGCGACTCGACCGCTACATCGCCGGCCTGGGCCGGCCGCTCGAGGTCGAGTTGATCGGCGGGGGGGCCGGGGTCGACGCGCTCCAGGTGGTCGGGGAGGGGGACGTCCCCCAGGCCGTCGAGGTGACCGACGGGGTGCTCCGCATCTACGACGACCCCCGGGACGCCCGGGACGAGGTCTTCCTCGGCCGGTCGGACAACGTCGCCATCCAGCAGCCCCTGGTGACCGTCGAGGTGATCGACGAGGCCCGGCCCCCGGGCGACCAGAGCCTCGGGCCGTTCTTCCTCAACCAACTGCTGCTCGACACCGGGGCCACGGGCCTGCTGATCGTCGACTTCGCCGCCTCGGAGCTGGAGGAGAACGGGATCGTCGACGACGGCGACTACCTCGAGCAGGGGGTCTCCGGCTTCACGCCGATGGACGTCTCGGCCCCGTACCGGTTCGACTACGCCGGCCGGAGCGGCGTCCGGAACACGATCCCCGACGCCCGGCTGCTCTACAGCTCCAGCGTCAGCTTCAGCTTCCTCGGCCCCTTCGGCATCATCGGCATGCCGACGATGGTCGACAAGGTCGTCGAGCTGGACATGAGCGGCTGGTCCGAGCCGCTCGAAGCGGAAGATCTGTCCATCGGCGTCGAGTTCTCCGGGGCGCTCCCCCACGGCCTCGAACACCCCCGGAGCGTCCCGCTGCGGCTCGTCGACTTCCCCCACGACGGCCGGGTCGGCGACGACCCGCTGCCGACCTTCGCCCCCCTGCCCTTCCTGACCGTCGAGGCCCGGGACGACGGCCACGCCGCCACCGGCGAGTTCCTGCTGGACACCGGCGCCCAACTCTCGCTCATCTCGACGGACCTCGCCATCGAGCTGGGCCTGGACAAGAACGGCAACGGGACCCTCGACGACGAGGCGCTGGACTTCATCGAGGTCGGCGGCATCGGCGGCACCTCCTCGATCCCGCTGGTCGCCGTCGACCAGGCCGCGGTCGCCACCGAGGACGGCGCCGAGCTGGTCTGGACCGAGTTGCTCGTCGGGGTGCTGGACATCGAGGTCGAGGACGGCCCCCGAATCGACGGCGTCTTCGGCATGGACTTCCTCACCAGCGGCTGGGCGGCGAAGGTCCTCCCCCCGCTGCTCGGCCTGCCGGGCTCGGACCGGGACGGCTACTTCTCCCAGGTCTATTTCGACTTCCGGGACTCGGCCGACGGCGTCGGCACGATGATCCTCAACCTCACCCCCGAGTTCGACGAGGTCGTCGAACCCCCGACCCTGCCGCTGACGATCACCCACTCGGGCCTCGAATCCCTCTCCGTCGCGACCGGCCCGGGGGACGACCGCTTCGCCGTCGCCCCCTCGACCGCCGTCCTGATCTCCCTCGACGGCGGCGGCCCCGACGACGACGACGAACTCCGGCTGATCCCCGACGGCCTGCCGGCCACCGACGACGGCTCGACCATCCTCGTCCCCGGCTATCTGCCGATCTCGCACAGCCGGTTCGAGCGGGTCGACCTGGAGCCGGGGGCCTCCCGGCTCATCGACGACGGCTTCGAGGCCCCGGAGGCCGGGCCGCCCGGCGTCTTCGGCTCGTTCATCGAGGGCCCGCCGGGGACGCCGTGGTCCTTCACGGGAGACTCGGGGGTGGCGGCCGACGGCTCGGGCTTCACGGCGGGCAACCCGACGGCGCCCGAGGGGGACCAGGTGGCCTTCCTGCAGCGGGTCGGGCGGTTCTCGCAGCCGGTGGAGGTGGCGGAGTCGGGCGTCTACCGGCTCAGCTTCCGCGCGGCGCAGCGGGCCAATTCGCGGGGGGGAGTCGGTCACGACTTCGCGGTGACAGTCGACGGGGTGCGGGTGGCCCTGATCGAGCCGGCCGGCACATCGTACCAGCCGGTGGAACTGCTGCTGCGGCTCGAAGCCGGGACTCATGCGATCGGCTTCGAGGGGATCAACCGCCTCGGGGGCGACCGCACCTCGCTGATCGACGCGGTGTCCCTGGCGAGGGCCGTACCGGGGACGCTGCTGGGGGGCGGCTTCGAGGCCCCCGAGGCCGGGCCGGAAGACGTCTTCAACTCGTTCATCTACCGGCCGGCGGGGACGCCGTGGTCCTTCACGGGAGACTCGGGGGTGGCGGCCGACGGCTCGGGCTTCACGGCGGGCAACCCGACGGCGCCCGAGGGGGACCAGGTGGCCTTCCTGCAGCGGGTCGGGCGGTTCTCGCAGCCGGTGGAGGTGGCGGAGTCGGGCGTCTACCGGCTCAGCTTCCGCGCGGCGGCGCGGGTGAACTCGCGGCTCGGCCCGGGGCATGACTTCGCGGTGACGGTCGACGGGGTGGAGGTGGCCCGGGTCGAGCCGGGCGGCGCGTCGTATCAGGAGGTGGAGCTGCTGCTGAGCCTCGATGCCGGAATCCACACGATCGGCTTCGTGGGCATCAACCGCCTCGGGGGCGACCGCACCTCGCTGATCGACGCGGTCCGCCTCGAATTCGATTCCCCCTCCGGAGGGGGCGATGGCTTCCTCGGGGATGGCCCGGCTTCGACCCCCCGGGGAGGTCTCGCCGCCCCCCTGGGCCTCGACCGCAGGTGGGGTGAATTCCTCCTCGATCGGGCCCGGGGAGGCCTGCTCACCCTCCCCGGAGGGTCGCCGACCCCGACGCCGACGTCCCCGAACGGCCCCTGGGCCGGAGCCGGGGCCGGGCCGACCCTCCCCTCTCGGCCCGCCGCCCGCGTCCCACACCGGGAGTCGATCGACGCCGCCTCGGCCGATCGACCGGCCCTCCGGGCCGAGGGCCGGGACGGGCCCCGGCCAGCTCCCCCCGCCCCCGACCCGACGGCCCCGATCTCCCGGCGAACCCCCAATCAGGTGGGAGACTCCCGGACCCGAGCCCCGATCTCCAGCCTCGACGGGCGGGCCGAAGCGGCTGACCCCCGGGGCCTGGCCGAGCGGCTCCGGCTCACCCGACGCTGACCGACCCGCCGCCGCCCCGATCCCGATCCCGATCCCGAGGGCGGGGGGCCGTTCCCCCGCCCGGCCGGGGCCCTCGACCCCCGGGCCGCCGACGGCCCGACCCCCCGGCCCCCTCCCCCTCGTCGACCCGATCGGCCGGACGGTCGACGACGACGCTCGCAACGGAGACTTTGATGATGACGCGTCGACGCCCCGCACCGCTCCTCGCCCTCGCCGCCCTGCTCGCGCTCCCCGCCGCCCCCGCGGCGGCCGAGGTCCTCTATGAGACCGGCTTCGAGGAGCCCGTGTTCACCGCCGGCCTGCTCGACGGCCAGGACGGCTTCTCCGCCATCGCTGGCCCGGGGGCCGGGATCGTCTCCACCTCGAACCCCTCCTCCGGCGACCAGGCGGTCGAGATCCTGGGGGCCGGGCTGGAGGATCTCGGCGGCCTGTATTTCTCGGCCTTCGACAAGGCGATCGGGTTCACCGCCGCCCCCGGGATGGATGTCATCGACGTCGTCGCCGACGTCCGCCTCGATCGCTCCACCGGCGGCACGACTGCCGACGACTCCGTGAGCGTCAACCTCTCCGCCTTCGCCAACGACTTCGACCTCCTCGCCGACGTCTACGTCTCCTCCAACGGCACGATCGTCGGCTCGGTGTCCTCCGGCGACACCTTCTCCACGACCGGCGGACTGGGCTCGTACTTCACCCTGAAGATGTCGATCGACTTCGGCGCCCGGGCCGTCGGCTTCTACGTCGACGACGCCCTGATCCAGACTCTCCTCCTCCCCGGCAGCATCACCGACGACACGCTTTCCTTCGTCAGCCTCTCGATGATCTCCGTCCTCCCGACCCTCGACGAACGCCGAGAGTTCAGCGGCTCTATCGATAACCTCGGCGTCGGCACCCCGACCGCCTCGGTCGTCATCCCCGAGCCCGGGTCGATCGTCCTGGCCGGGATCGGCGCGCTCGGCCTCGCCGCCCGCCTCCGACCGCGCCGCCGCAACTGATCGCCCCCCGGCGACCCGATCAGGGAGGAGGCCCCCACCTTCGGCCCTGGCGAGCACGGGGCCCTGCGCCCCGGGGGGGCAACGGTGGGCGTCAGCCCGGCCTCGACGGCCCTCCCCCGGCCCCCGTGCGGTCGGCCATGCCCACCGGGTGGCTGCCGGGGGAGGCTGGACCACTCCGCCGACCGTACGACCGGCGGGCGATCCGGGCTCAGTCCAGGGCGCTCGACCCGGAACCCCGGGCCAGGGGAGACCAGTTCGAGCCTCCCGCCCGGGAGCTGAGGCCGACGTCCGCCCGACTGGCCGAGGGGCTGAGGTCGAAGTACCGGACCGGCGGGGGCTCGATGTACGGCCGAGTCCGGTCCTCGTAGGAGGGGGACCGGGGGGAGCCGAAGCCGAAGGAGCCCTCGGCCGAGGGGCCGGGGGGGGGCGTGACGTCGATCGTCGACGGGTTCGGGATCCGGGTGAATGGCGCCGCGCTCGGGGGTCGGGAGGCCGGCCGGGTCGACCGGGCCTCCGGGCCCTCCTGGTCGGGGGCCGGGCGGGCCAGCTCGTACGGGTCGCCGGCCCCCTGCCCCGCTCTGCCGAGCTGGGTCCGGTAGCTGTCGACCTTCCGTTGCAGATCCTGGCGGTCGATCTCGGCGAGCCTCAGGTCGCCGGCCAGCTTCTGGGTCTCATCCCGGGCGACCTTCAGCTCGTCCCTGAGCTGCTGGTTCTGGAACTCCAGGCGGCTGAGCTGCTCCCGGATCGAGCTCCTCCGCGGATTCAACGCCAGGAGCTGGCCGGACCGGGCGCAGCCGACGGCCGACATCAGCAGCAGGGCGGCCAGCGTCGCCGCCAGCGGCCTCCGGCATCGTCGAGGGGGAATCATGAGCGGCGCCCTGGGCTCGGTGGTCCGGGGGAATCGGACGGAATTGCGGCCGGGCCCCGACCCGACCCGGATCGGTTCGAACCGGCCCGGATCCGGGCCACGCCGAACCCCGCCCTCCCCTCGGCCCGGCTCAGCGCCCGCCCGACCAGGGGGCGTCGTCGAGGCCCTCCGGCGCGTTGGCGGCGTAGTCCGACGGGGGCAGGTCGTCGTCGAAGACTCCGGCCTCTTTCTCTACGTCGGCCATCCCGGCCCCGGCCTTGAGCCGCCGGAGGGCGACGAGCACCCCCATCGCCAGCATCGCCAGCAAGGCCCCTGCCATCGCGCTGAGCAGGATCAGGATGCCGGTCGAGCTGGTCAGGGTCCCCAGGCCGAACGGAAAGGTCACCTGCACCGACTGGCCGTTGATCACCACGAACCAGAGCAGCACCCCCAGCACGAAGGCGACCGCCACCAGGTGGCGGTAGATCCAGAGGTTGCGGATCAGCGACGGCTTGCGGCGCCGATATGGAGAGGTCATGGCCGCGTGCTCCTTGTCCCGATGCCCGTCCCCGACGAATCGGCCGTCCCCGGGTGCTCTTCGCAGCAGATCCGGTTCCCTTGGCCGGAATCCGGCCGCCCTCGACCGATCATCCCCCGCCGAAGGCCATGTCCAGCAGCATGCCGAGCAGGAATTCCCCGACCTCGGCGTACGTCCGGAACAGCTCCCCCAGCCATCCCGGCCAGAGCCATCGCCAACCGAGCATCAGGATCAGGGCCGCCAGGCTCAGGTACGGGCCGAAGGGGATCGCCGAGGTCCGGGCCGGCCGGCCGGCGAGGCGGTCTCCCAGGATCAGGGCCAGCCGGATCCCCCCGTGCACCAGGCCCACGATCGCCCCCAGGAAGAGCACCAGCGGCGTCGCCTGCCAGCCGAGGAAGCCGCCGATCATGGCCACCAGCGTCACGTCCCCCAGGCCCATCCCCTCCTTGCGGAAGAGGACCCAGCCGAGGAGCCGGACCGCGTAGATCACCCCCCCACCCACCACCAGGCCCAGCACCCCCGTCCCCAGCCCCCCCAGGGTCGACTCCGCCCGGCCCGGCTCCATCCGGATCTCCGGCACAATCGCCCCGACGGCCAGGCCGAGGACCATGCCGGTCACCGTGACCGAGTCGGGGATGATCTCGTAGTCGTAGTCGATGAAGGTCGCCACCACCAGCAGGGTCGCCAGGCCCGCGTGGTAGGCGGCGCTCGCCAGGGCCAGCGCCAGCTCCCCGCCGTACATGAGCCTGGGCTCGGCCATCACGTCCACGGCGTAGACGGCCACGAACAGCAGGCCCACCAGCAGCTCGATCGCCGCGTACCGCCCCGAGAAGGTCGCGCCGCACTCCCGGCACCGGCCCCGGAGCGTCAGGTAGCCGAGCACCGGCACGTTGTCCCTCGCCCGGATGGTCGCCAGGCACCTCGGGCAGCACGAGGGCGGCCAGATGACGCTCTTCTCCCAGGGCAATCGGTAGATGCAGACGTTCGAGAAGCTGCCCACCAGCGTCCCGGTGACGAAGATCAGCGGCAGAAGGATGGCGTGCAAGGTCCAGATCACGGCGATCGGTCCCGGAAGGGGGCTTCGATTCGAGACGGGGGGCGGCGCGGTCAGGGCCCTTCGCGATACGAACCGGGGAGGGCGGCCAGCACCGCCTCGGCGACCTGCCCGGGGGATCGGCCCTCGGTGTCGACCTCGGCCCCCGCCAGCTCCCGGTAGAGCGCCTCCCGGCGGCCGAGCACCTCGGCCACCTCCCCCAACAGCCCGGCGGCGGTCAGGGCGGGCCGGCCGGCGGGGTCGGCCCGGAGGCGGTCGACGATCGTCCCGGGGCGGGCCGAGAGCCAGGCGACGAACCCGAACGCCCGCAGAACTTCCCGGTTCTCCTCCCGGAGCACCACGCCCCCCCCGGTGGCGATCACCAGCCGGGACCGGGCGGTCAGCTCCCGGAGCGTCCCGGCCTCCAGGTCCCGGAAGGCGGGCTCGCCCCGCTCGGAGAAGATCGAGGCGATCGGCCGGCCGACCCGGCGTTCCAGCACCTCGTCGGCGTCCTCGAACGCCCAGCCGAGCCGATCGGCCACGATCCGGCCGACGGTCGACTTCCCCGTCCCCCGGTACCCGACCAGGGCGACCCCGAGCCCCCGGGCCGATCCGATCCCCATCGCTCGCACGCCTCCGGCCGCCTCCCGCCTCCCGTCCCGCACCGTCGAGTGTACACCCCCGGCCCCCCGGACGCGAACCGGAGGGGCCGGCCGGGCGGCCCTCGAGGTGGGGATCCCGCCGGGGGTGGCGATCATGAGCTAGAAGACCCTTGGGGGGGCGCCCCGGCCTCCGGAGTCGGACCGTCTCCGGATCCCGGCCGAGTTCGGTCCCGGGTCCACCCCCCGGGACCGAACTCGGCCCGGGCGGGGATTCGATGGCGGTGCGAGCGCGGGGCGGGGGCGGGGAGAATCCGATGGGCGATGACGACCGGCCGGAACGCTTCCCCTTGACCCGGCTCGGACTGCCGGAGTTCCCGAGGGGAGACCCGGGCCCCGAGGGCGTCCGGTCTCGCCGCTCCGGGCCCGCCTCCGGCCCGCTGGAGGGCCTCGGCCGGCGACTGCACCGCGTCCCCCCGGCCCTCCAGGGGACGGTCGCCGGCCTCCTGCTGCTGGTCGGCTCGCTGGCCTGCGCCTGGACCTGCTACTCGACCGCCTATCGCGCCTTCCGGCACACCGTCGACGAGGATCTGCTCACCGTCGCCCGGCTGGCCGCCCTCAGGATCGACCCCGACGCCCATGCCCGGCTGACCCGGGCCGGCCAGCAGAACGGGCCCGAGTACCTGAGGGTTGTCGCGCCGCTCCGGGAGATGGTGGGGGCCGCCGGGCACCTCCGCTACATCTACACCCTCCGGGCCGTCGGGGACGAGCTGCGGTTCGTCGTCGACACCGGCCTCCCCGAGGACACCGACGGCGACGGCGTGGTCGACCAGGCCGGCCTTGGGGAGCCCTACACGGGGGCGCCTGCGGGGCTCGCCCGGGCCGCCGCCTCGGGGGAGCCCTACGTCTCCCCCGAGCCCTATGACGACGACTGGGGCACCTTCTTCTCGGCCTGGGTCCCCCTGCGACACGACGACGGCCGCCTGGAGTGCCTCGTGGCCGTGGACATCGAGGGGGAGGTCTTCGAGGCCCGATGCCGGAGCATGAGGCACGCCTTCTGGTTCTCCTGCGCCGCCGCACTGATGGTCAGCGGCCTGGCCGGGGTCGGCGTCGCGGTCTCCCAGCGGAGCAAGCTCGTCTACCTCGACCGGCTTTCCCGGAGCGAGCGGCGTTATGCCCTGGCCGTCGACGGCGCGGACGAGGGGATCTGGGACTGGGACCTCGGCACCGACACCCTGTATTTCTCCGGCCGCCTCCGCCGGATGCTCGGCATCTCGGAGGATTCCCGGGAGGCGGGCCCCCTGGTCGCCTCCTTCCTCGACCGGGTCCACCCCGACGACCGGCATCGGGTCCGGTCGGCGATCCGGGAGCACCTGGAGCGTCGGGCCCCCTACGACGTCGAATATCGCGTCCGGGGCGTCTCGGGGGGGGATCGCTGGTTCCGTTCCCGGGGGCAGGCCGTCTGGGACGATCGCGGGCGACCCGTCCGTTTCGTCGGCTCGGTGGGGGACGTGACCGACCGGGTCCGCCTCCGCCGCCAGCTCCGGAGGGCGGCCCGTCTCGACCGGCTGACCCGGCTGCCCAACCGGGACGCGCTGCTCCGCAGGCTCCGACGGGTGATCCGGTCCCGGCGGCAGGGACCGGGCCTCGGCTTCGCCCTGCTATTCCTGGACTTCGACCGCTTCAAGATCGTCAACGACAGCCTCGGCCACGACGCCGGGGACGCCCTGCTCGTCGAGATCGCCGCCCGGCTGAGGGCCAACCTCCGGACCCGGGACGAGGTGCTCCGGCTCTGCTCCGGCACCGCCGCCCGCATCGGCGGCGACGAGTTCGTCGTGCTCCTGGAGGGGCTCCATTCCCCCTCGGACGCCGTCCCGGTCGCCCGGAGGCTGCTGGCGGTCCTCTCCGAGCCCTACCTCATCAAGTCCTTCCGCGTCGTCTCGACCGCCAGCATCGGCATCGCCCTGGATGACGCCCACTACGAGCGCGCCGAGGACCTGCTCCGGGACGCCGACACGGCGATGTACGAGGCCAAGTCGGCCGGCCGGGGCAGCCTGGCCGTCTTCGACGAGTCCATGAGGCGGCGGGTCCGGCGCCGGATGCAGCTGGAACAGGGGCTCCGCCAGGCGATCGAGCAGGACCAGCTCTCGCTGCATTACCAGCCGATCGCCCGCCTCGACACCGGGGAGGTCGTCAGCGTCGAGGCCCTGGTCCGCTGGGAGCACCCGGAGCTGGGCCCGATCTCGCCCGGGGAGTTCATCCCGATCGCCGAGGAATGCGGGCTGATCGTCCCGCTGGGGGAGCGCGTCCTGGACCGCGCCTTCGGCCAGCTCTCGAGGCAGGAGGCCCGCTCCCCGTCGGGGAAGATCCCCGGGGTGAGCGTCAACCTGGCCCGGCAGCACCTGCTGCTGCCGGACCTCGCCGGCCGGCTCACCCGGACCGTCCGCCTGGCCGGCATCGACCCGGCCGAGGTCCACCTGGAGATCACCGAGGGGGCGGTCATGCAGGACGTCGACGTCGCCCGGGAGACCCTCGGCCGGCTCCGGGAGGCCGGCTTCCGCCTGGCGATCGACGACTTCGGCACCGGCTACTCCTCCCTCGCCTGCCTGCACCAGTTCCCCTTCGACCTCCTGAAGATCGACCGCTTCTTCCTCGAGGGCCTGGTCCACTCCGACGACCGCGCCTCGATCGTCCGGACGATCACCGCGCTGGCCTCCATCCTCGGCTTCCGGGTCGTCGCCGAGGGGATCGAGACGGCCGACCAGCTCGCCCTGCTCCGGGAGCTCGGCTGCGACTACGGCCAGGGGTTCTACCTCTGCCGGCCGACCCACTTCGCCGACCTCCCCTCCCGGATCCCGCTCCCCCACGCCGACGGACTGCCCGCCCCCGTCCCCTGCTGATCGCGCCCGCAGCGGCCATCGGCCGTCGGCGGAGGGCCGTCGACCGATCAGGCCCCCCCCTCCATCCGCTGCAATTCCACCATGTCCCGGTAGAGCCCGCTCCGCTCCATCAGCTCGTCGTGGCTGCCGACCTCGGCCACCTCTCCCGAGTCGAGCACGAGGATCCGGTCGGCGTCCCGGATCGTGCTCAGGCGGTGGGCGATGACGAACGAGGTCCGGTCCCGCATCAGGTCGGCCAGCGCCGCCTGGATGAGCCGCTCGCTCTCGGTGTCGAGGTTGCTCGTCGCCTCGTCGAGGATGAAGATCACCGGGTCGGCCAGGATCGCCCGGGCGATCGCCAGCCGCTGCCGCTGGCCCCCGCTGAGCCGGACGCCCCGCTCGCCGATCAGCGTGTCGTAGCCGCCCGGCAGGGCCTCGATGAACCCCGACGCGTTGGCCGCCCGGGCCGCCCGCTCGATCGCCGAGCGGGAGGCCCTCCGGTCGGCATAGGCGATGTTCTCGGCCACCGAGCCGTCGAACAGGAAGACGTCCTGCTCGACGATCCCCAGCAGTCGACGGTAGCTCTGGAGGTCGACGTCCCTCAAATCCGTGCCGTCGAGCCGGATCGACCCGCCGGTCGGGTCGTAGAACCGGGCGACCAGGTTGCAGAGGGTCGTCTTCCCCGCGCCGGACCGGCCGACCAGCGCGATCGTCTCCCCCGGCTCCACCTCCAGGTCGATCCCCCGGATCACCTCCTCCTCGTGCCCCGGGTAGCGGAACCGCAGCCCCTCGATCGAGATCCGGCCCCCCACCCTCCCCTTTCGGGCGTGGATCGCCCCGGGGTTCGAGGCCAGCTCGGTGGGCTCCCCCAGCATGTCGAGCACCCGGTCGAAGCCCGACAGGTTATTCTGCAGGGTCGTCATGTTCGAGGCCAGCACGGCGATCGGCTCCAGCAGCATCGCCAGGTAGACCAGGAACATCATCAGGTCACCCGGGGACAGCTCCCCCCGCAGGACCTGCCAGCCGCCGTAGAGCAGCAAGGCCCCCGAGGCCGACGGCATCAGCAGGTCCCAGAACAGGTCGAAGGCCCGAGCCCGGTACCAGCCGAGCATCTCCAGCCGGGTCAGCAGGTGGCTCTCCCTCACGAACCGGGCCGCCTCGGTCTTCTGCCGGCCGAAGGCCCGGACCACCCGCATGCCGCCGAACGTCTCGGTGCTCTTGGCGTCGATCTCCTGCCGCTGCCTCCGGGACCGGCGGTGGATCGGCCGCAGGACCCGGTTCCAGAGCCGGTCGGCCCAATAGGCGACCGGGATCAGGCCGACCGCCCCCAGCAGGAACCGCCAGTCGATCCAGGCCAGGATCGCCAGCCCGCCGACCAGCTGCGTCAGCGCCCGCCACGGGTTGTAGACCATGTTGAAGACCATCTCGCCGGGCGCCCCGGCGTCGTCCCGGATCAGGCTCGACAGCCCCCCCGACTTCAACTGGTAGATCCGGTGCAGCGGCAGCCGCGACGCGTGCTCGAACACCCGGCGCCGGACCCTCACCTGGAGTTGCTTGGACACGACGGTCGCCCGCCACCTCCCCCAGACCCCCAGCAGCGCCCCGATCACCGACACGGCGAAGACCACCGCCACCACCGCCCCGAGCTTGCCGACGCTCGAGGACGGGATCGGCGCCCAGGCCGGGATCCGGTCCGGCAGCGGGCGATCCAGCAATACGTAGTCGATCACCACCTTGGTGGCCGCCGGCGGGATGAGCCGCAGCAGGGTGCCGACGGTCAGCGTCGCCAGCGCGATCGCCACGCCCCGGCGATGCCCCCGCATCAGCCGGAACAGCTCCCCGTACAGCACCCAGACCGAGCGGTGCAGCGGCCTGGGAGACTCCGAGCCGCTCCCCCCCCCGGGTGCCCCGAGGGCGTCGCCGCCCCGCCCCCCCGGGTCTCCTTCCGTATCTCCTCCCCGCGCTGCCTGCTCGACGGTCGTGTCCGCTCGCTCAAGTGACCCCTCCCCCCCTGATCCGTCCGGGACGACGCTCGCCTCGCCGTCCCCTGCATCTTACGCAGGACGGTCGAGGGCCGGGGCGGAAGGGCCCGGCCGGTCGCCTCCGGGCCGCCTCCGGATCGGGATGGGAGCGGCCCGGGCCGTGTTCTCAGGGCGACCGGCAGCGCCTTAGGTTTACCAGGTCCCCAGGGCCGGGGCGCCGGCCCGGCTGCCCGAGCGAGACCGTCGACCGCCACCCGGAGATGATCGCATGCGTCCCGACCGCCGCCGCCGACGATTCGCCCCGGAGCCCCTCGAGCCCCGAATGCTCCTCGCCGCCTTCGCGGAGCCGGTCCGGCTTTCCAGCTCGGAGGGCGTGCTCGACGTCACCTTGCGGGCCCACGAGTCGAGCCAGGTGATCGAGCTGGCCGACCCCGAGGATCGCTTCGCACCCGGGATCCCGACACTCGTCGACGGCTTCCTCACCTATGCCTGGGCGCTCAACGAGGGCGACTCCTGCGACGGCCGGGGGGCCGGCGACGGCCCGATCGGGCCGACCCTGCACGTCCAGCCGGGGGATCGGCTCCGGATCCGGATCGAGAACGACCTCGGGGACGTCAGCCCCCTTTACGGGGAGCCCGGCGGGGCGCCGACCAACCTGCACACCCACGGCCTGGTGATCTCGCCGGCCGGCAACTCGGACAACGTCCTGCTGGACATCCCCCCCGGCATGTCCAACGTCTACGAGTACCAGATCCCGGCCGACCACGAGCCGGGCGTCAACTGGTATCACCCGCATCGCCACGAGTTCGCGATGGACCAGGTCTACCGGGGCATGCTCGGCTTCCTGGTCGTCGGCGACGCCGACGGCGACATCGACCAGGTCCGGGGGCTGCCGACCCGGCTGATGATGCTGCAGGCCCACACCCCCGAGTTCGACCCGGCCACCGGCCGGACCCGCCTGGCCCCGCTGGCGGAGACGGAGACGGGGGACCTCCAGCTCACCGTCAACGGCCAGTACATGCCCGAACTGCAGATGGAGGCCGAGGACGAGGTCTGGGTCGGGCTCCAGATCGACCCCAGGGACCTGATGCGGACGTTCATCCCCGACCCCGCCGTCCCGTTCGACGACTGGGACATGGACGCCCCGACCAACCAGCCGACCTACTACGTCGCCCAGGACGGCGCCTCGTTCCCCAGGACGGTCGAGAAGCCCAGGGTGGCCCTGGCCCCCGGCAAGCGGGTCAGCGAGGTCGTCTCCGCCCCCCCCGAGGGGCAGGAGCGGACCTTCGCGGCCACGGTGATCACCCCGGAGCCGGGCCTGGTCCCGCATACCCAGCCGATCATGACCATCAAGGGCTTCGGCCGGGGCGGCGACCCCTCCTCGTGGCACGACCTCCCCCTCACCACCTCGAACCCCGACGCCCGGTACGTCGACCTCTCCGACGAGGAGGTCGCGGCGTCCCGGACCGTCGTCTTCGAGACCCGGGTCGTCGACGGCCGGTCCCAATTCCTCATCAACGGCCAGATCTGGCCGGACACGCCCACCTTCCAGGCCCGGGCCGGGCAGGTCGAGGAGTGGACGGTCATCAACAAGGACGACATCCCGCACCCGATCCACCTGCACATGCAGCACTTCCAGGCCGAGGCGGTCGACGTCGGCCGGCAGGTCGACGGCCTGCCCCCCGGCTTCGTCTACACGAAGCCCCCCCACGAGTACGACCAGGACGTCTGGTACATGGACCCGAAGACCGTCTCCGTCTTCCGGATCCGCTTCGAGCCGACGGTGGGGGAGGCGGTCTTCCACTGCCACAACCTGATCCACGAGGACCGGGGGATGATGGCGCACCTGAACGTCATCCCGGCCGAGCCGATGGTCGTGTCCGCCCCCGCCTTCGGCGGCGCGATCGCGTCGATCTACCCGCTGAACCCCGACGGGCGGACGGTCTCGGAGACGCCCAGGGCCCGGGTCACCCCGTTCGGGCCGGGGTGGAGGAACGGCATGTCGGCGGCCATGGGGGACGTCAACTTCGACGGGATCTCCGACGCCATCTTCGCCGCCGGGACCGGCCGCAAGGGCCTGGTCGTCGTCCTCGACGGGGCGACCAACTTCGCCACCACCCTGCTGGCCTTCGACGCCTTCGGCCCGGGCTTCCGGGGCCGCCTGAACGTGGCCTCGGGCGACGTCAACGCCGACGGCCGGGCCGACATCATCGTCGCCGGGGCCGGCCGGTCGGCGCCCCTGGTCCGGGCCTTCTCCGGCAAGACCGGGGCCCTGCTCTCCGAGTTCCTGGCCTACGGGCCCGGCCACCGGGGGGGCGTGCAGCTGGCCGCCGGCAACGTCGACGGCTCCGGCCGGATCCGGATCGTCACCGCCCCCGGCCCGGGACACCCCCCCGACGTCCGGATCTGGGGCTGGGACCTCTACTCCCCCAACGGCCAGGGCGTCGAGCATGGCGGCCGGGCCCACCTGGGTGCCCCGGCGCTGGTCGGGTCGTTCCTCGCCTCGGGCCCCCGAGATCGCCGGGGCGTCTCGGTCGCCACCGCCATGTTCGACGGCAGGCTCGGCGGCTTCACGAGGATCGTGACCGCCCCCCGGGCCGCCGGCCGGCACGTGAGCGTCTGGACGGTCGACGCCGGCCACGGGCGGGCCGCCGGCCACGGGGACGGCGCCGGCCATGGCCGGCAGATGGGACCGACCTCGCACGACATCGACGCCCCCCCGGTCGCCGATCGGGCCGGCGTGGGGCTCCTCACCCGGTTCCGGCCCTTCGAGGGCCGTCGATGGCCCTCCGGCTTCGCCCTCGGGGCGGTGAATACACCCACCGGCGCCCTGATCGCCGCCGGGCCCCTCCGCCCGACCCGGCCGACCGTCCGCCTCTTCGACGCCGACCCGCAGGCCCCCCGGGAGGGGCCGAAGGCCTTGCTCGTCGGCGCGATCGCCTCCCGGGACGGCCTCGGCCTTTCGCTCGGCGGGAGCTGACCGATCGACGAGCCCGGGGCCCCTCCCCGCCGTCCGATCCGCCGCACCGCCCGACAGGGCATTGCATTCGGCGGCCTCCTCCCGTAAGCTACCTCACTTCGTAGCGTAAACGATTCCAACCATACGGCCTCTCCACGAAGATCGGCCGGTGCCTTGCGGGGCGGACGATGGCGATCACCAAAGAGAAGAAGCAGGAGATTATCGACTCGTTCCGACGCGAGGAGCACGATACGGGTTCGCCCGAGGTGCAGATTGCCCTGCTGACGGCCCGGATCAACGACCTGACCGATCACTTCAAGACCCACAAGAAGGACCACGCCAGCCGCCGAGGGCTGCTGATGCTGGTCTCCAAGAGGTCCAGCCTGCTGAAGTACCTGAGGCTGACCAACCGCAAGAGCTACCTCGAAGTGATCGGCCGGCTCGGCCTCCGCAAGTGAGTCGGTGACCCGCCCGGTCGGGGCGGGTCCTCCCGGCCTCCCGCCCAGGGCGACCTCAAGCCGCCCGGGGCGACCGTCCGGTACGACCCCCCCCGATCCCGTGCGGACCCTCACCCCCGCTCATCCTGTTTCCGCCTCTGCTGCCAAGCCCGGCCGGTCCCACCGGCCGTCGGGCAGTCCTCACATCGCCAGCGCTCCCCCGCCCGGCCCGTCCCGCCGACATTGAGGTAAGGGTGGGCATGTCCACGTCAGTCACTTCCGTGAACCCGACCAAGAAGCACGTCGTCGTCGAGCGCACCATCGGCGGCAAGACCATCACCATCGAGACCGGCAAGCTCGCCAAGCAGGCCACCGGCTCGGTCGTCGTCCGCCTGGGCGACACCATGACGCTGGTCGCCACCGTCGTCGCGCCCGGCCGGGAAGGGCTCGACTTCTTCCCGATGATGGTCGACTACCGCGAGAAGGTGTATGCCGCCGGCAAGTTCCCCGGCGGCTTCATCAAGCGGGAAGGGCGGCCCTCCACCAAGGAGATCCTCACCTCCCGGCTCACCGACCGCCCCATCCGCCCGCTCTTCCCGAGCGACTACCGGATGGAGGTCCAGATCCAGGCCGGGCCGATCTCGGCCGACCGGGTCAATGACCCCGACATCCTCACCCTCATCGGCGCCTCGGCCACCCTCTGCATCTCCCCAGACGTGCCCTTCCTCGGCCCGCTCGGCACCATCCGGCTCGGGCGGATCGACGGCCAGCTCGTCACCTTCCCCACCGCCGAGGAGATGTCCCGGAGCGACCTCGACCTGATCGTGGCCAGCACCCGCGAGAAGGTCACCATGATCGAGGGCTTCGGCAAGGAATTGCCCGAGCCCGAGATGCTCGAGGCGATCCTCGAGGCCCACAAGCTCAACCAGGAGCTGATCGACCTCCAGCTGGAACTCCGCGAGAAGCTCGGCATGGGCCCGATGCTCCACCCCGAGCCCCGGCCCGACCCGCTCCAGGACGAGCTGCACCGCCGCTACGCCCACGACCTCCGCGAGGTCAAGAAGATCCGGCTCAAGCAGGAGCGGAACGCCGCCACCAAGGAGTTGCAGGAACGCGTCGTCGCCGAGCTGTGCCCCGAGCCGGGCCCCGGCCAGGAGGCCCCCGAGCCCTCCCCCGTGCAGGTCAAGGCCGCCTTCTACGCCCTCCAGGAACGCGTCGTCCGGGAGCTGATCCTCGACGGCCACCGCTCCGACGGCCGCGGGCCGAAGGACCTGCGGATGATCTCCTGCGAGGTCGAGGTCCTGCCCTGCGTCCACGGCTCGGCCCTCTTCCAGCGCGGCGAGACCCAGGCCCTGGTCACCACCGTGCTCGGCACCGGTGCCGACGAGCAGCGCGTCGACGGCATCATGGACGAGTACTCCAAGAAGTTCTACCTCGACTACAACATGCCGCACTTCGCCGTCGGCGAGGTCCGCCCCATCCGCGGCCCCGGCCGCCGCGAGATCGGCCACGGCATGCTCGCCGAACGCTCCGTCGCCCCGATCCTGCCCGACCCGGCCCGCTTCCCCTACACCATCCGGGTCGTCAGCGACATCCTGGAGTCCAACGGCTCCAGCTCGATGGCCTCGGTCTGCGGCGCCACGCTCAGCCTGATGGACGCCGGCGTCCCCATCTCCGACCCCGTCGGCGGCATCTCCATCGGCCTGGTCGAGGACCAGAAGACCGGCCGATACATCCTCCTCACCGACATCATCGGCGACGAGGACCACTTCGGCGACATGGACTTCAAGGTCGCCGGCACCCAGCACGGCATCACCGGCATCCAGCTCGACGTCAAGAACGTCGGCCTGACCGAGGAGATCATCCGGGGCACCCTCGACCAGGCCCGGGAGGCCCGCGTCGAGATCCTCCGCTCGATGCTCCGCGCCATCAAGCGGCCCCGCGACCAGATCTCGATGAACGCCCCCCGGCTCATCCAGATCCAGATCGACCCCCAGAAGATCGGCATGCTGATCGGCCCCGGTGGCAAGACCATCCGCCGCCTCCAGGAGGAGACCGGCACCAAGATCGACATCGAGGACACCGGCGTCGTCACCATCGCCAGCGCCTCCGCCGCCGGCGCCGAGGAGTGCCGGGACCGCATCGAGGGGATGACCGCCGGCGTCCAGCTCGGCAAGATCTACGAGGGCCGCGTGATGTCCGTCAAGGACTTCGGCGCCTTCGTCGAGTTGCTGCCCGGCCAGGACGGCATGGTCCACATCTCCGAGCTGACCGACGGCTACATCAACAGCGTCTCCGACGTCTGCCGGGTCGGTGACCAGATGCTCGTCAAGGTCATCGCCATCGACGAACAGGACCGCGTCAAGCTCTCCCGACGCCAGGCCCTGGCCGAGCGCGGGCTCGAGGACACCGTCGAATCCAAGCCCCGCCCGCCCGCCGGCGAGGGCGGCGGCGGCGGCGACCGCGGGCCCCGCCCCAGCGGCGGCGACCGCGGCCCCCGCCCCAGCGGCGGCGACCGCGACCGCGGCCGGGGCCCCGGCGGCCCCCCCCCTCGGGACCGCCGCTGATTCGATCGCGGGGAGATCGGGGGCCGAGGGGGGCCGGGGACGACGCGACCCCGGCCATCCCAACCCGACCCGGTCCCCGCCGCCCGCCGGGCCCTCCCTCCCCGATGAGCAGGGCGGCCCCGAGTGCCGTCCGACGTCCGGGAGGGACGCGCCCTGAGCCGCGATCCGGCGCCGGGACCCGGCATCCGCCGGGTCCCGGCCTCCCCCCCCGTCGCCCCGCGGTCGGGGCGCCCGCCCGCCAGGAGACGCGAGCCCGCCCGGGTCCGGATCCCGCTGGGGGTGACCCGATCCCCCGTTGCCCGCGACGGCCATCGGCCTCCCGCCGGGGTCCGATCGCCGGGCGACCGCCGCCGACCGGACCGAGCCCCGCCCCCCGATCCCTCAGAGGGGAGCCCCGCCCATGGCCCGATCCTCCGCCGCCGAGGTGACCGAAGCCTTCTCGTCCGCGTCCGCCGAGGGCGGACCCGACCCGGCATCCGCCCCCCAGTCCTCCTCCCCCCTGCCCGCCGACCAGGCGCAACGCCTGCGCGACCAGTACGCCGAGATCGCCCAGCTCGCCGGCGGGCTGGCCCACGAGATCCGCAATCCCCTCTCCACCATGCGATTGACCCTCGACCTGCTGGCCGAGGACTTCCGGGGCGCCCAGTCCGACCGGGACCGCCGGGCCCTGCAGAAGATCGACCGCGTCCGCAAGGAGTCCCACCGCCTCGAAGGGCTCCTGGAGGACTTCCTCCGCCTGGTCCGGGTCGGCGGCCTGGATCTCGCGCCGGCCGACCTGAACGCCGTCGTCGAGGACGTCCGGGACTTCTGCGAGCCCCAGTCCCTGGCCCACGGCATCGTCACCCGGATCCAGCTCGACCCCGAGCTGCCCCCGGTCGCCCTGCACGTCGACTCCCTCAAGCAGGCCCTGCTCAACCTGATCCGCAACGCCCAGAACGCCATGCCCTCCGGCGGCGAGCTGATCCTCCGCACCCGGCGGTGTGCCGGGGACGCCGGCGACGTCGCCCGGCTCGACGTGATCGACACCGGGGTCGGCATCCCCCCCTCGGACCGGCCCCGGGTCTTCGACGCCTTCTTCTCCACCCGGGCCCGGGGGACCGGCCTCGGCCTGCCGATGACCCGGCGGATCGTCGAGGCCCACGGCGGCACCATCGAGCTCGACTCCGAGCCCGGCAAGGGGACCCAGTTCTCCCTGCTGCTGCCCGCCGCCGGGCCCCGGGGCGACGACGAGGGAGGAGACGGCTGATGGACCCCCAGATCCGCGTCCTCGTGGTCGACGACGACGAGCCCCACGCCCAGGCCGTCGCCGAGAGCCTCGGCCGGGTCGGCTACGACTGCACCGTCGCCGTCGGCGGCCGGGAGGCGTTGCGCCTCATCGAGGAGCACGACTTCGACATCGTCATCACCGACCTCGTCATGGAGCCCGTCGGCGGCCTGGAGGTCCTGCAGAAGGCCAAGCGGGAGCTGCCCGACGCCGAGGTCGTCATCCTCACCGGCCACTCCACCGTGCAGACCGCCGTCCGGGCCATGCAGGGCGGGGCCGCCACCTACCTGACCAAGCCGCTCGACATCAACGAGCTGCGCCTCGTCGCCGACAAGGCCAGCCAGTCCCGCCGCCTCGCCCGGGAGAACATCGAGCTGCACCGCCAGCTCCAGGAGCGGTTCGGCTTCGAGGGCGTGGTCGGCAACAGCCCCCAGATGAAGGCGATCATCGACAAGCTCCGGCAGGTCTCGCCCACCCCCGCCACCGTCCTGATCCTGGGGGAGAGCGGCACCGGCAAGGAGCTGGTCGCCAAGGCGATCCACAACAACAGCCCCCGCAAGAGCAAGCCGTTCGTCGCCCTGAACTGCGCCGCCCTGAGCGACACGATCCTCGAATCCGAGCTGTTCGGCCACATCAAGGGGGCCTTCACCGGCGCCGATCGCGAGCGCAAGGGCCTGATCGAGCATTCCAACGGCGGCACCCTGTTCCTCGACGAGATCGGCGACCTCCCGCCCCAGACGCAGGTCAAGCTGCTCCGCGTCATCGAGAGCGGCGAGATCCTCCGGATGGGCTCCAACGAGCCGATCCACGTCAACGTCCGGCTCGTCACCGCCACCAACCGGGACCTGCCCGAGATGATCAAGGAGGGCAAGTTCCGGACGGACCTCTACCACCGGATCAAGGTCATCAGCATCAAGCTGCCCCCCCTGCGGGACCGCCGGGAGGACATCCCGCTGCTGATCGACTACTTCGTCCGGGAGTTCGCCGGCCGGTACGGCCGCCCGATCCCCGGCATCTCCGCCGACCTCCGCAAGGCCCTGATGGCCTACTCCTGGCCCGGCAACGTCCGGCAGCTCCGCAACGTGGTCGAGAGCCTGCTGGTGATCGACACCGACGGCGAGCTCGGCCTCGACGACCTGACCGACGAGGAACTGCTCGCCACCGTCGGCACCGCGCCGCAGTCGTCCGGCACCTCGCAGCTCGTCGGCCAGCCGATGGAGGCGATCGAGGCCCACTACATCGCCGAGACGCTCCGCCTCACCGGCGGCAACCGCGAGGAGGCCGCCCGACTGCTCGGCATCGGCGAGCGCACGCTCTATCGCAAGCTCAAGGAATACAACATCACCTGAGCCGGGCCCGATGCGCGGTCAGTGGGGCGCCGGCCCTCCCATCCAGGGGACATCGATCGCGTCGACGACCCGCCCCGCCCGGACCACGGCATACCCGGCGTGGGGCATGTCGACCGGCTCGCCCGGCCCGGGGCACTCGTCGGCCTTGAACTCCCAGAGCTGGTCCCCCGGCTCCATCCGGTCCAGCAGCGACCACCACGACTGCAGCCAGAGGTCCGACGGCTCCCCCTCGGCGAGCGCCTCCTCCGCCTCCGCCGTCCGTTTCCGCCCGACCAGCCAGCGTGACGGGACCTGCATCGACGCACCTCTCCCCCTCGACGCCGACGGGCCGCCGCCGAATCCGGTCGGCGACGGCCCGCCTCTCGGTCGATCCGATCGATCAACCCCGGCTCATTCCGCGGCCTTCTCGGCCGGGCCGAGCAGCTCGGCCAGCAGGTCGCCGATGGCCTTGGCGTTGGCCTCCCCGCTGCCGACGCGGACCATCCGGACCTTCCCCTCCTGGTCGATCACCACCGCCTGGGGGATGCCCGAGACCTGGTAATACTCGCTCATCGAGTCGCCGTCCTGGATGGCGAAGCGGTGGGTCAGGCCGTGGTGGGCGGCGAACTTCTCCAGCATCGCCCGCTCTTGCTCCGGCGTGGTGTCCGGGGTCGGCGCGGCGCGCTGGGCGTCCTCGTCCCAGTCGAACTGGTAATAGTTCGTCAGGCCGAGGATCACCAGCCCCTTGTCGCCGTACTGCTCGTCCCACTCGATCAGGTGCGGGAAGGTGGCGATGCAGGGGCCGCACCAGACGGCCCAGAAGTCCAGCAGCACGACCTTGCCCTTCAGGTCGGCCTCGGTCAGCGGGGAGCCGTTGACCCACGCCTCGACGGCCAGCGGGGCCGCCGGCTTGCCCACCAGGGCGTCCCGGGCCAGGTTGCTCTCGATCGCGGTCGAGAGCTGGTCGAGCACCTGGCCGGCCTGGGCGTAGGCCTCCTCGGCCGGGGCGCCGGCCTTGGCCTTCATCTCGGCGAGGAAGTCCCGGGCCCCGGCCAGCACCTTGGACGCCTCGGTTGGGGCGCTGTAGGCCTGCTCGCTGAGCTGCATCGTCAGCTTCTCCCGGTAGTCGCTCAGCGCCTGGGCGTCGCCCGGGGCCTGGCGGACGGCCTCCTGCAGCTCGTCCAGGGTCTTGCGGCCCAGGGTGATCCGCTGCTGGAGCACCGGCACCACGCCGTTGGCGCGGGCCATCAGCTGCTGGGCCTCCGGGGAGGTCGGCGTGAGGGTCTTCAGGAACGCCCCCATCTCTCCCAGGGCCTTCTCGGCGGCGTCGGGGTCGGTCTCGATGCTGGAGAGCACCTCGCCGATGGCGGCGCCCATGTAGGCGTTGATCGCCTCGATCGAGTTGGGGTCCGCCTTGACCGCCTGCCGGAGGGCGTCCGCCTCGGCCGGCTCCTGGGCGATCGCGGCGGCGGAGAGGATCGGCAGCAGCGCGATCGCGAACAGACTTCGCTTCATGGTGGTGTCCCGGGGGTTCCTTTCGACGTGAGTGCGACTCCGGGCCGGACCGGCCCCACGCGTCCCCTCCCCCCCGGCGCACCGGCCGACCGGCGGGATCGAGGCGCGACGGCCGATCCCGGCACGCTCGACTCATTAGAACGGACCACCGCCCGCGATCGCCAGCGGAAAATCCCGGCGACGCCCGGCGACCCGGACAATCCGTCCCGGCCCCGGCACGCTCCCGGGCCCGGGGCCCGCCCGATCGCCGGCCTTCGTGAAGATCTGATCAAGTCCCGCCCGGCGTGTTGCCCCGTCCCCCCCCGTCCGCCAGAATGGGCCCGACCCGGATCCCCCCCCCACCGTCCCCGAATCGGAGCCCCCCGTGACCGCCCTGCTGATCGGCCTCGCCCTGATGAACCCGACCGACGACCCCCGGCCCTCCCCGGCCCCCGCCGTCGAGCTGATCGCCCACCGCGGCGAGTCCTTCGACGCCCCCGAGAACACCCTCGCCGCCTTCAACCTCGCCTGGGAGCGGGGCGTCCCCGCCGTCGAGCTGGACGTCCACCTCACCGCCGACGGCCGCCTCGTCTGCATCCACGACGCGACGACGAGGCGCACCACCGGCGCCGACCTCGTCGTCGCCGACTCCAACCTCGACCAGCTCCGATCCCTCGACGCCGGCTCCTGGAAGTCCGACGCCTTCGCCGGCGAGTCGATCCCGACCCTGGAGGAGGCCCTCGACACCCTCCCCGACGGCTCTCGATGCTTCATCGAGGTCAAGGTCGGCCCCGAGGCCGTCCCCGCCCTCGTCCGGGCCGTCGAGGCGTCCGGCAAGTCCCCCGACCAGCTCCCCGTCATCTCCTTCAACGCCGACACCCTCGCCGAGGCGAAGCGGGCCCTCCCCGAGCACCCCATGTACTTCCTCTCCGGCTTCCGCCGGGACGAGAAAACCGGCGAGTGGAACACAACCATCGAGGCCCTGATCGAGCAGGCCCGTGCCCTCGGCGCCGACGGCCTCGACCTGAATTACCGGGGCCCCTTCGACGCGGATCTCCTGGGCAAGGTCCGGGACGCCAACATGGGCCTCTACGTCTGGACCGTCGACGACCCCTCCGTCGCCCGGGAGCTGGCCGCCCTCGGCGTCGACGGCGTCACCACCAACCGCGCCGGGTGGATGCGAGCGCAGCTCGCGTCCCCCGCCCCCTGAGGCCGAGCGACCGAACCGGGGCCGACCGGGCACGGGCCCCGGCCCGGCCCGGCCCCTCGCCCCTTCAGACCCGGAGCAGGCCCCGGAAGCCCCGGGCGGCGTAGTACGACTGCGCGCCGTTGTGGTAGACGAACACCTTGTCGTAGCGGCGGTCGCAGAAGAGGGCGCCACCGAGCGATCGGACCTCGGGCGGCGTCTCGACCCAGCTCGATGTCTTGGTATCGAACGCCCCGAGTGATTGCAGTTCGCGATACTGCGCCTCGGTCAAAAGGTCGATCCCCATCTCCGCGGCCATCTCGACGGCGCTGCCCCTCGGTTTGTTCTCCTTCCGGGCGTCGAGCGCCTCGCGGTCGTAGCAGACGCTCCTGCGAGCGGCCGGGCTCTCCGCCGAGCAGTCGCAGAAGGTGAACCGGCCGGTCGTCGGGTCCTGGCCGATCACGTCGGGCTCGCCGCCGGACTCCTCCATCGCGAGCAGCGTCCCAAGGGCCCCGGGGTTGCCCTCGATCCTGGCTTGGACTTCGGCCCACGCGATGCCCTCGTGGCGCCTCATGTTCGCCTCGAAGCGAGCCTCCAGGGCCCGGAGCAGTTTGGTGCGTGCTTGCGCGTTCATGGTCGTTGCAGCGTACCCATGATCGGAATCGTGCGGCCGACTCGGAGGTGCCGCCTCCCACGAATGCCCGGCGGACCCGAGGTCCCGCGGAACGAGGCGAGCAACCAGGAATCGCCGAGACCGGGAGGGACCGCGACGACCCGGGGTTTGGCTGCCCTCCCGGTCGGGTGCAGCGGTCGGCTTGCCCGCCGGTGCCCCGGTCGGATCGAAGACACCGGCTTCGCGTGCCACCGGCCCTGCCGGTCCCGGGCAGGGCCGGAGCACTGGCGGAGCCAGGGGAACCCAGACCTTAGCACCCCTCGTCCGCTGGTGCCACCCCGCCGCCCGGGGCTGGGCCCCGGCCCCGATCCCGCCCGTGCCGACGCCGGTCGGCCGCGCCGCCGGGTGCGGCCGGCCTCGCCGTCGCCGACCCCGACGGACGACTGCCCCACCCCCGTCGACGATCAGTAGTCGACCTTGTCGGGGCGGGCGGCGTACTCCTTCCAGACCTCGACGGCCTCGGGCCGGAGGAGCTCCTGCTGAGGGATGGCCCGCTCGCCGATCGGCCTGGAGAACTGGTCGTAGATGAAGTCGTCGTCGAAGTTGCCGTACTCCTTGGAGTCGGCGACGGTGGCGGCGTAGTAGATGCCATCCACGCCCGCCCAGTAGGCGGTGGCGAGGCACATGGGGCAGGGTTCCGAGGACGTGTAGAGGATGCAGCCGTCGAGCTTGGGGCTCTTGAGCAGGGCGCAGGCCTGGCGGATCGCGTGCATCTCGGCGTGCCAGGTCGGGTCGTTCTGGGCGACGACGTGATTGAGGCCGTCGGCGAGCACGTTGCCGTATCGGTCGACGACCACCGCGCCGAAGGCGCCCCCGGTCTTGTACTCGACGCCCGCCCTCCTCGAATTGGCGATGGCCCGACGCAGGTACGCCTCGTGCGTCTCCTCGGGGAACCGCGAGGCCAGCTCCTCGGCGGAGACGCGGGGCGTGTCGCTCGGCACCTGGGCGAGGGTCATGGCCCGGCCGGGGGTGGTCCCCTGGACCATCCAGACGCCCACGCCGGACAGCGTCCCGACCATCACGAGCAGGGCGCGAATCCGCAGGCGCCCTCGCCTCCGGCTGAAGGGGATCGAGTTCATGGGGGTCCTCGAGGGATGGGAGGCGGGAGGTGGCCTTCGGGCGGAGGGCCCCGGCGTCCGGTCGACCCCTGGCGCCCCCACGCCGCCGGCGTCGGCTCGAACAGGAGCCTCGGCGATCCCACCGGCACGAGGACCATAGTTCCCGCCTTCGCCCCTCGCCACTCGGCCGGGGCCCGACGCGGCCGGATTCCCGGAGGCCGGTGTCGTCCCCCCCGGGCTCGAGGACCCCGGCCGCCGTCAGTTCGACGGGGAGGGCGCCGGCGTCGGGCCGTCGTCGAGGAGGAGCAGCTCCGCGACCACCGCCCGGTGATCGGAGGGGTACGGGGTGACGACGAGGTCGGCGGACTCCCCCGACTCGCCGACCACGAGGCACTCGGCCACCCGGACCGTCGGGCGATCGCCCCCGCTCACGAACACGAAGTCGATGCGGTCGTGCCGGTCCCCGGGGTCGCCGGGCTCGGTCGTCGGGGTCCACGTCAGGCCCCTCATCGACGCGGGATCGGGATGAACGGCCCGGTATGCGTCGACGAACCCGGCGGCCTCGACCGCGCCCGTCGAGGGCCAACGCACCCCCAGGGGGCAGAGGCCCGCCGCGGCCGCGGCCGCCGTCCAGTCCCGGTGCGACGGCTCGTTGAAGTCTCCGGTGATCACCACCGGCAGCCCCTCCGGCAGGACGGCCCCCACCTCCGCCAGCAGCTCACCCACCTGCCCCCCCCTCGCCTCCCGGGCTTCCCGGATCGCCTCGGCCTCCGTCTCGATGAAGGCGCCGTCGCCGTAGGGGATCCCCAGCAGCTGGTACGGCTGATACGGGCTGTGGGCGAGGTGGGCGTTGAAGGCGTACATCCGCCGGCCCGAGGGCAGGACGAGGGCGGCACCCCACCTCCCGGGCGTGGCGTCGACGATCTCGAACCGGCTGATGATCGCCGTCCTCCCCCCCTGGTCGAGGTGGTGCCACCCCAGGCGTTCGGCCAGCTCGGCGCCCCGGTCGGGACGGGGTTCCCCCTCCGGGGCCAGCCCCTCCGTCTCCTGGAGCCCGACCACGTCGGCCCCGGATTCCCGGATGACGGCGAGCGTCTGCTCGATCGGCTGCCGCCCCGCGTCGCCGCCGTGCCAGAGGTTGAAGCTCAGGACGCGGACGGCCTCGGGGGCGGGCCCTTCGCCCCCCGCCTCGGCCGGGAGGGTCACGAACCCGACCAGCATGCAGGCCAGGGCCGGGACGAGGACACGAGAGAAACGCGAACCGAACGCTGCGCTCATGGGTGATCCCCGAGGCCGGCTCCGGCCGCCGATCGAATCCAGGAACGTCGATGTGTCGTCTCGTGGGAGACATCAACGACGCCGACATGCCTCCATGTCGCCTCGCGCCGGAGCCCCTCGGCCGGGGCCACCATCATCGGCCTCGACCCCGGCCCGTTCAAGGGCGTCGTCCCCCCCGGGCGAACGCCGGCCGGGTCCGACGCCGGGACGCCGGGCAGGCCCCCGGACCGAGACGAGGGCCCGGGGGCAGCCGGGGCGGCGCGTCGCCCCGCCGCGGGGTCATGGGGCGATGATCGAAGACAACGCCACTTCGGCCTGGCCCTTCATCCAGAAGTCGGCGGCCCCGGAGGCCTTCAACTCGACCAGGGCGGCATGCAGGCAATTGGTCTCCCGGACCTCGTCCCCCGACTCGGGGAATTGGGCCGTCGGGCCCACGAAGCTGTAGAACGGATAGACCGGATGCCATTCATAGCGGTCCTGGAAGAACACCCGGACGGTGTCCTGGCTGAAATCGACCTCGAAATCCACCCGGTCGATGCCGCCGAACGCGAACCGGAAATCCTGGCCGGCGGCGTCGTCGGCGAACTCGTCCTGCTCGAAGGTGAAATGCCCTTCCCCCCGCGGTTTCCTCCCGGGGCCCGGGAAGATCTCGCGCTTGAGGCGTTTCTTGATCCCGCGATCGCGCGTCAACCAGTCCTTGATGTTGGCGTCCTCGACGAAATCGGCCCCTTTGCCGTCGGTCAGGTAGAAATTGAGGTGCTTCAACGCGATCGGCTTGTCCTGGAATTGGGTCCGCTTCGCCAGGTCCACGAGCCCCTGCGCGCTGTGGACCTTGCAGGCGAGTTCCAGGAGGAAGCCGCTATTCGGGTTGGCCTGCACGTCCGCGTAGCGGCCCGACGGCCGATGGGCGTGGTTGATGCCCTGCACGAACCTCGGCGCCGTCGCGAACGTCTTGACCACCACCTCGATCGAGGCCGATCCGCCGTCCGTGAACGCGAGCGTGCTGGCCGTGATGGTCGTCCTGCCCAACGCCTTCCCGCTGAAGACCTTGAAGGTCTGCGGGTCCTGGACCACCGGGGCCTTCTCCCCGGGGACCACCGGCGCATCCGGGGCGATCTTGGCGATGCCCGTGTCGGCGATCGACACCTCCCCGAACATGCCATTGGTGACCTCGAAACTGCCCACACTATTCCTGCGCAGTTCCAGCACGACCCGCGGGCCGAAATCCGGGCCGGGCCGGATGACGGGCGCGGCGACGATCGCGGAGCCGGTCGCTGAGCCAGGCGCGGCGACGGTCGCACCATTGACCCCGAACGATCGGGAGCGATCGAGCAGCGCGACCAGGGGGAGCGGCCTGGGCGGGCGGACCCGTGAGAACGACGTGGGCTTGATCTGGACTCGGGGCCGGGGGATGGCCTCCTGCTGGAGGATCTCGCGATCGAGGCTGGCCATCGTCATCTTGCCGACGATATTGTCGGCCCGGGTCTGATGGGCCGGGTTGATGATCGATCGCACCTGCTTGTAGGCGAGGACCGCGGCGGCGGTCGCGGGGCCGTAGACCCCGTCGGGGTCGATGTCCGCGTCATCGAGCCGGATCAACGCCTGTTGAATCTTGACGACGTGCGTCCCGGTCGCGCCCGGGACGACATGGGCGGGATCGGACACGGCGGCGGCTTCGAGCGCGGGGTCGCCGCGGAACAGTCGTGATTGAAGACCCATGGGACGATTCCTGCTGGCGCCTCACCCACGGCAGGCGGGCGGAGATCCGCCTCCCGACGCGCCTGCCCGCCCTCCTCAAGCCGCCAGACATCCCGATCATCCCGTGATAGGTGCAACGGTGCAAGCAAATTCTCGGCGTGACGGGCGGGCGGGGGCCGGCCGACGAGACGGACCCGGGCGGCTCGACCGGATCCGGTTGGCGCCCCATGCCCGTCGCCCCCACGCCCGGCACGAACCCCGGCCACCCCGCCCGCCGCGAAACCGGGCCGCCACGCCCCGGCCCCGGCCGGAGGTCGACCCGGGTCGACCCGGACCTGGGCCGATTCCCCCCCGATCGGCCGCCCGCAGATCGGTCCGGTCCCCTCGGTCCCACCGCCGAGCCGCCTCCCGACGGCACGGCGGCCGCCGACGATCCGCCGGCGCCTGCCGCGGACTCGGCCTGGAGTTCCTCGTCTCCGGGCGCCACCGGCTCCGCCGGTGCCGACCCGAACCGGGGCACCGGCGGATCGCCCTCCGGCATCTTCGACCGGCCCGGAGCGCGGGCGGGCGAGCCGCCGCCGGCAACCCGAAACGGCTCGCCCGCGGTGCCACCCGACCGCGCTTGAACCGGCACAGGAGTATGCCTAATTCTTGATGTAGGGCTTCGGCTCCCCGTCCGGGCCTCGTCCCTCGGTCCCGCCATCCTGAGGAGACCCCGAGTCCTTCCGGGGACGGATGATCTCCACGTCGAGATTCTCGATCAGCACGGACGCGACCTCATCGGGAGTCCGGCGCTGGATGGACACCATCAGGATGGCGGTGAAATGGGGGGGAGTCGGGATCTCGATCACGTCCCGCTCGCCGTCGGGCCCGACCACTTGCTTCACCTGGATCCGGGCGTAGGCGAAGAAGTCATCGGGGTTGATCCCCCCCTCATACGCCTCGCCGAACGGGTACTCGACGGCGTGGTGGCTCCCCCCGAGGTCGAGGGACAGCACGACCCGAGTCCCTTCGCCCTTGACCACCGTCCCGGGGACACTGGCATGATACCCGAGGAAGCGCTCCTCCTTCGGGTCGGGGATGGTCACGGGGATCTCCAGCACCGCGACCCTGGTGATGCTGCCCGCCTCGACGTCCGCATCGAGGCGGACGTCCAGCCTGTCGCCGAACAGGATCGTCGTCGCGAGCCCATCGGGTGAGACGCTGCCGGTGACCGCGCCGGGTTCCAGGAGGCCGGCGCCGAGCACCCTGACCTCGCCGAATCGGCTCTGGAACGATTCCCCTTCGCCCTGCGCCCCCGCGACCGCCCGCCCGGGGACGACCCCAGCCAGGCCCACCAGCCCGCCGGACTGCAAGACCGACCGTCGCGTCAAGGATCCGCTCATAAACGCCTCCGAGAATCGCCCGAACGCCACGAGATTCATGCACGCCGAGAGGCCGCCTCGGGGTCATCTCGAGACGGATGGCGATCCTTCGATCCCATCGATCGGAGGAGTCCCCACGGCCATGACCATCATCAGCACCGGCCCGGGCCAGTTCAAGGGTGTCGAAAGGTGACCGGGTCGACGTGTCTCCCGGCCACCCGCGGCGAGTCCTGACCGGCCCGGACCCCGGACGACACCTCGGTCCTACTCCCGCTCCGCGGCCAACAGACGCCCCATCTCCTCACACAAGGGCCCGAGATCGTTGGGGTCACGCGCGGTGAGGAGCCGGCACTCCTCATCGTACACCGTCGGCTCGTCGAGGACGGTGAAGCCGGCGTTCTCCAGGTCGACGCGGATGTTGGCCACCCCGGTGATTTTGGTGCAGGCCGGGAACACGGCGTTCTTCTTCTCGCCGTCCCTGTCGGCGTTGATGAGGACCTGGGGGCCGTGGCACAGGCTGACGATCAGCTTCCCCGGGGCGCGGGCCTCGCGGACGACCCTCAGCGCGTCGCCGTCGGTCCGCAGCATGTCCGGGTTCCACGCGCCACCCGGGATGAAAATCGCGTCGTATTTGCCTACGTCGACATTCCTTAAAGCCAGGTCTGCCTTCACGCAGATGTCGTCGGCCAGCCACTGTGCGATGACGATGTGCCCGGGAGGGTTGCGGTAGGGCACCTTGGTCTCGGGGTCGCCGTCGAAGATCCAACTCTGACCGGCCAGGTCGACCTCGGCTCCCCTCGATTCGAGGAATCCCATCGGGATGTCGAGTTCCGGGAGCTCGGGGCCGTCGGCGCTGATGATGAGGACGCGCCTGCCGCTCAGGGAGGTCTTCCCCGCGTCGTCGGGGACGGAGATGGAAATCTTGTAATCGTTCCCACGCGTGTCGAGCTCGGGCGGGACCTCCTGGTATTTCGTCGCGAGCTGATGGGAGCGAGTCATCCACGCGTAGGTGACCTCTCCGACCCGCCATGTCGCGGTGCCGTATTGCGGGCTGATGACGAACACTTCGACAGAACCATCCGGCTTGACGGCTTTCACCTCCCCGGTCGCACCGCCGTTACGCACGAAGTCGCCGACCTTGACTTCAAGCGGTTCCTCCCCCTCCAGGCCCATCGAATGCCCCGCCTGCGGGGCCGTCAAGCCCAGGGTCAGGCCGGCGATCAGCACGAATCGTGTCATCCTGCACCTCTTCATGGGTCGCTCTCAGATGTGCGACTTGATGCGAGCGATCGGACAACATCAAGCTGCCTGACGTGATCATGGCCCGGAATGGGTTGCCCGCCCACGGTCCGCCTGCCCATCGTCGGGCGCCCGGGGCGCCGCGTGCGGCGTGACGACTGGCCGTGTCCCGACGGACCCGAAACCGAATTCAAACACCTCGGCCCGCCCCAAAAACATCCCGGGATTCTCGATGGGGTTCGGGGAGAAACATGGGGGAAGGCCGATGCCGGATCGCTCCCCCAGGTTGCGAGCCGCTCCGGGGCGTCGGGCCGCTCTGCGCGAGGAATCCCGGATGGTGGGGGCCCGACCCGACGTCGCGGTTCCCGGCGGCTGGCGCAGGCGGACGGCCGATCTCGGGTGCCACCGGCCCCGCCGGTGCCGGGTCGGCCCGGAGCACCGGAGGGACAAGTGGAATCCAAGGGTGAGGACTCTTAATATTTTTGTGCCACCCCGCCGCCCTTGTGTGATACGGCCATGAGCGCGGTCAGGCGGCTCGACTGACGCCCGGGAATGCCCACGAGGGATGCGGGATGCACTGGCGTCGCGATCAATTGCCCACCCGCCACCCCATCACGAGGAAGACGTTGCCCACGCGCCAGCCGACCGGGACAAGGCCATTGCCCCAGCCGGTCCCGGCGAGGGGATCGATCCCGGGGAACAGCGCGGCCCCGTCGACGAGCCGGAGCGGCAGGACCCCATCGCCGGCTCGCAGCAGGGGCAGGGTGCCGCCGTTCTCGAGCGGCGTGGTCCCGCCCCCCGAAGCGGCGGCGAACCCGCGCTGGCCCAGCATCCGCGACAGGACCGCCGCCTCGGGGCCGGCGGGCGTCCTCAGGTGGAGGCGCACGTACTGGCAGACCTCGCCCGAGACGCTCACCCGGCCCAGGATCTCGGCGGACTCGATCATCTCCACCGGGACCTTCGTCCAAGAGCCGCCCATCGGGTCCTGGTTGAAGAGGATCTCCCCCGAATAGGCGTCGTCCGACCGCTTGGCCGCACCGACGACCGTGCACAGGCCCGACGACGAATCCTGCTGCAACGCCTGGGCGAGTTTCTCGCCGCTCAGGAGCCTCTCATCCACGCCGATACCTGGCATATTTTCTCTCCGTCATGAAAACTCAGAGACCGCTTCTCGCCCAGGCCCGGCGGACCGGACCGCCGGGTCGGGCCTCGATATGACCATGATGCACAGCGGCGAGCCGGGCCCGCCGCGGCGCCAGGGTTGGCGGCATTGCGGTGCGAGCAGGGAATGCCATCCCTAAACGCCGTCGATCTCGCCCTTGCCGGCCATGAACGCGTAGACCTCGACGAGCGAGGTCAGGAGCGCGAGCCACCCATAGATGCCGGGGGCCACGCGGATGTGGTGTCGTTTCTGGACCACCATCCCCAGGGCCCAGGCCCCGAGCAGCCCACCGACGACCAGATGGGCGAACGCCTGGAAACGGTTGTCCATCACGCCCGAGAGGCGGAGGTAGGCCAGCACGCAGCAGACGACGGCCCAGCCGATTCGGATTCCGGTGCTCGCGATGGGGGCGTGGCGCCCGACCTCCAAGGCCTTCGCCTCGCCTGTCGCTGTCATACTCATGATTGTCGCCTCGATTCTAACCGACTATCGACCGGGCTAAGCGGACCAGACCGCCGAGCGAAATCGATGCACAAACATAGGTCACCGCGAGGAATCGGGCCTGATGCGTCAATCGGTCCAGGCCTCGACACTTCCTGCCAAGTCAGGCCAGAATTCCGCGGCGAAAGATATCAATGCATGGCAGAAAACTAAAGGCAAGCAAATTCCCGTGAGGCTCCGATTTGCTCCCGATCGACGCCGCTTCGCTCGACGTCGTACGTTCCCCGCCCCCGATGGGGATGGAGTCAGGGCCATGATCCCTCGCGACGATGGGGTTGTCACACCGGCGGGGTGGCCGGGGTCGTCCTCGACCCCGGTCCGGTCACCCAGGCGACGCCGGTCGACCGGGGTCGAGGACGACCCCGGCCACCCCGCCGGCACCGATCCTTAGGGGCGAATCGTCATCATAAATGCAATCGCGCCGGTCCCTGCCCGGCGCCGATTCGAGGCGAGTCCGGTCGCGAGGAGGCTCCGAGGCCGACGCGACCGGGCGTGCGGCTGCCGAGGGCGGCGCCGAGCAGCCCATGAGCCGCCGGCCGGAGGGGCGTCGCACTGGGACGCCTCGCCATGTCAGCAAGCCCGGCCATGGGGTCCACGGGGCTGAAGGCCATGCAGACCCCGGGCGTTTCCCGAGTCACGGCCGCTACGAGCTGCGACGTCGGCGGATCGACGAGCATAATCCGATGAGGCCGGTGACGGTCAGGACGAGCGACGCCGGCTCCGGCACGACGGCGATGTTGTCGATGCCCAACTGGGCGACGACCGCGGGGATCGGGGACACCGGATTGGGGAAATTGGGGTCGGGGCTGTGGTAGAGGCGGATGAGGGTCGCACCCGTCAACGCCGCGTCGACGTCCCCGAGCCCGGCGGTCAGGTCGCCCGGCCCGATGAGGAACGTCACCGTCATCCACCCGCTGCCGGTGGGCACGATCAACGCGTCCGTCGAGAAGGCGACGTTGCTGGGCGGGCCGGCCGTCGGGTCTTCGAAGGCCAACCGCAGGGCCAGCTCCGTCGATCCGAAGTTGTTCACGTCCATGGTGATGGCGCGCACGCCCGCGGCGAGGTAGTCCCCGGTCCAACGGGGATCGAGGTTGCCCACCGAGAGCCGGCTGCCCGGACCGTTGCCGCCGAGGGAGGTCAACATCAGGAAGCTATCAGCGGCCCCACCGGGCCCTCCCGTCGAGACGACGGTGGGGAGGGCGTCGGCAGGCGGGGGCGCCATCCCCGCAAAGTTCACTGTCCAGCCTTGGGTCGTCCCGTCCTCGAAGTCATCGACCTGGCCGACGATGGGGTCGGCGAAGGCCGCCGATGGGGACAGGACGCCGATCGCCGCCAGCAGGACAAGAGCCGACCATCTCATCATGTCCATCGCTGCCTCCTTCGATCGAATCTGAATGTCCGCCACTCCCGGAGATTGGACTCGGGTGGCTCGTCGTGTTCAAGGGGCCAGATCTCGGCGTCGGTTCCCGTCCGTTTGCTGAGCCCGATTCTTCCCGCTTGCACCCGCCGCAGGCACGTCCCCGCAGTGCCCGTTGATCGAGACGATGTACGTTTGATAGTTGTGGATTCTTTCGGGCCTATTCCCGTGGTCCGGACCTTCAGAGGGACAGATCCCTCCGGATCTTCGGTGCATGAACCTCTCATGTTCACGGCCACCCACCGAACGTCCAATGCGCATCGGGGCCGCCCGAATTCTTCGGGGTGGAGCGATCACGAGCATCCGGTCCATGCCGGGGTCGATGGCGGAAATCTCGGCCCCGTCGGCGGAAAAAGTGACTGCCGGGGCCCGATCCCCTGATCTTAAGGGTGTACGGCCGACGCCGATCGCGCGGGACGACGCCGTCCCCCCGGCGCGGCCGGGCCGATCCGCGGCCCGGGCACCCCTTGAGATCCCCCCGATGACGCCCCCCTCCGAGAAGCAGCTCGCCGCCAACCGCCGCAACGCCCTCCGCTCCACCGGACCCAGGACCGCCGAGGGCAAGCTCCGCAGCCGCCGCAACGGCCTGGCCCACGGCCTCGCCGCCCAGGTCGTCGTCCCCGAGGAGGACCGCGCCGCCTTCGACGCCCAGCTCGCCCGCTGGGACCGCGAGATGGGCCCGGCCAACGTCGTCGAGCGCCACCTCGCCCGCCGCGCCGCCGCCTGCTCGGTGAAGCTGGAGCGGATCGAGCGCGCCCGCGAGCAGACCCGCCGCGAGGCGGCGCTGAAGGCCCTGGCCGGCTGGGAGAAGCGGCGCCAGGCCCGGGCCCGCCGCAAGGCCCAGGACCTCGTCAAGGACCCCAGCAACACGGTGCTCGACCTGGAGGGGACCGCCTTCGGCTGCGACTGGCTGATCCGCCGGTGGCAGGCCCTGGACGCCCCGCTGCAGCTGGGCCAGGGCTGGGACCAGCGGACGGTGCTGAAGGCCCAGGCATTGCTCGGCTTCCCGGACTCCCTGCCCGGCCCCGACGCCGACCGGGAGGTCCGCCGCCTCTGGATCCTCACCGCCGCCGCGTCGCCGACGCAGGTGACGGCGCTGCCCCGGCTGGAGGCCGAGGAGGGCTTTCCCACCGACCCGGCGCACGCCCGGGCCTCCCTGAGCCGGTTCGTGGCCGAGCAGGTGCGGCGGCTCGAAGGGCTGCGGGCCGAGTCGTGGGAGGAGGTGGAAGGGCCCGAGGGCCGGGCCGTCGCGCTGCAGGCCGCGGCGGCCGACCCGTCGGGCGAGGGCCAGCTGATGCACCGCTACGAGGTGGCCGCCGACCGCGCGGCGAACGCCGCCGTCCGGCTGTTTTTGAACCTGCGGGACCGCCGGCGCCGGGAGCTGCTGGAGTTGTCGAAGGAGGCGAGGCATTGCAGCATCCCCCGGGCCCCGGTGGGGGGCGGCTGGTGGTGCGAGGTCGACGCCGACCCGGCCCCCCCCGGCTTCGAGCGGATCGCCTCCGAGCCGTCGCCCGATCCGATCGGGGCAGATTCCCTCCCCGGCTCCCCGATCCCCTCGGCTGAGGTCGAAACCCGGCCGGATCCCCTCCGAACCGGGCCTTCGGCCGGCCCGGTCGCCGTTGCCCCTCCCTCGAACTCGGCCGAGGCCGAGGCCGAGCCCGAGGCCCCGGCCGAAGCCCGGCCCGCCTCGTCGGATGCGCCTCGACGGACCGAACCCATTTCGAGGGGCGCACCGGATCGGGACGGGCTCGGGAATGCGTTTCGACGCAACGATTTGCGTCCCGATGCGGGGCCGGGCTCCCGCCGGGACGCCGGGCGCACCGACCCCTCCCCGGCCCGCCCCCGGCCCCCGGCTGGGCCGCCCGATCGCCGCCCCTGACCGCCCTCGGCTCGCTCCCGACCCGTCCTCCTGATCGTTTGATCAGAGTGTATAATGGCCGAAGGGCCATCCGGGGAGGGGAGCGAGGGCGATGGGACAGATCCGAGAGCTGCCTCCGTCGGTCGTCAACCAGATCGCCGCGGGCGAGGTGGTGGAGCGTCCGGCCAGCGTGGTCAAGGAGCTGCTGGAGAACGCGATCGACGCCGGGTCGACCCGGGTGGAGCTGTCCGTCGAGCGGGGGGGCCGGGATCTGGTCCGGGTGGCCGACGACGGCTCCGGGATCGCGCGGGAGGACCTCCCCCTGGCCTTCCGCCCCCACGCCACCAGCAAGCTGGTCGGGGCCGAGGACCTGCACTCGATCCGGACCCTGGGCTTCCGGGGGGAGGCGCTGGCCGCCATCGCCGAGATCTCCCGGGTCCGGTGCCAGACCCGGACGGCGGACTCGGAGGTCGGCTCGGAGATCCGCATCGAGGGGGGGGAGGCGTCGGAGATCAAGGACTGCGGCTGCCCGGTCGGCACGAGCTTCGAGATCCGCAACCTCTTCTTCAATACCCCGGTCCGCCGGACCTTCCTCAAGAGCGACACGACCGAGGCCGGCCACGTGGCCGAGATGTTCACCCGGATCGCCCTGGCCCACCCGACGATCCACCTGACGTACCGGTCGGCGGGGAAGACCCTCTACGACCTGCCCCCCGTCACCGGCCTGAAGGAGCGGGTGGCCGTCTTCTTCGGCCGGGAGCTGGCCGAGGCCCTGCTCTGGGTCGAGAGCGAGGTGGACGACGTGCACCTCTGGGGGTACGTGGCCCACCCCTCCCAGAGCCGGTCGAGCGCCAAGGGCCAGTACCTGTTCGTCGGCGGCCGGTACGTGAAGGACCGCTCCCTGGCCCACGCCCTGGCCGAGGCCTACCGGGGCCTGCTGATGGTCGGCCGGATCCCGGTGGCCTTCCTCCACCTGGAGCTGCCCCCCGAGGAGGTGGACGTGAACGTCCACCCGACCAAGGTCGAGGTCCGCTTCCGGGACTCCCAGCGGATCTACGGCCAGCTGCTGCGGACCGTCCGCCAGACCTTCCTGACCAGCGACCTGCACGGCCGGCTCCAGGCCCCCCCGGCCCGGCCCGAGGTGACGCCGCCGGGGCCCTCGGATGCGGCCCGGCCGGGCTCCCCGGGGGCCTCGGGGTCGTCCGACTTCGCCCTCCGCCCCGGCGTCCCCGACCGCCAGACGGTCGCCTCGTGGTTCCCCCCGTCGGGGTCGTCCTCGACGCCCCCGGACCTCGGCCCCCTGCCCGTCCGGGAGGAACCCGACTGGGCCCGGGCACTCCCCCCCCGTCCCGAGCCGGGCGCGGCCCCGCCCCCGGCCTTCGACGAGTTCGGCGGGGAGACCTCGGATCCTTCGGGACCTCCGTCCCCACCCTCGGCCTCGGCCTCGGCCTCGGCCGGTCCCGTCGCCGGGGCCTCGGCGGCGGCCCGGCCGGTCGAGGAGCTGGCGTCGCTGCCGCCCCGGGCGATCCAGGTCCACGACAGCTACCTGATCGCCGAGACCGAGGACGGCATGGTGGTGATCGACCAGCACGCCCTGCACGAGCGGATCCTCTTCGAGGAGTTCCGGGGGCGGGTCGAGCGCGGGGGGGTGGAGTCCCAGCGGCTGCTGGTCCCCGAGCCGGTCGAGCTGGGGGCCGACGAGGCGGCCGAGGTCCTGGAGCGCCGGGAGGTCCTGGCCCGGCTCGGCCTGGAGGTGGAGCCCTTCGGCGGCGGGACGGTGCTGGTGGGGAGCGTGCCGGCGATGCTCGGCCCGGTCTCGCCGACCCGGCTGCTCCGGGACCTGGCCGAGCAGCTCGTCGGCCGCGCCGTGCCCCCCTCGGCCGACGCCGTGCTCAACGACGTGCTCAGCCTGATGGCCTGCAAGGCCGCGGTGAAGGCGGGGCAGCGGCTCTCGGCCGACGAGGTCACCGCCCTGCTCTCCCGACGCCACCTTGTGACCGACCACCACCACTGCCCACACGGCCGCCCCACCGCCCTCGTCTTCACCAAGGAGGAGCTGGAGAAGCAGTTCGGCCGGGTCTGAGGGGCGATCCCGGCCGTCGCCCGCCGCCCCCTGACCGGCTTCCTCCCCCCCGCCGATCGTCGTATGATGAGCCGATCCCCCCGGGATCGGAGGGGGCGGGGGCGCCTCCCCGGCCCGCCGCCCGCCCGACCGATCCTCCGACCTGATCCGACCCGAATCCGAACGCCCGAGCGTCCGAGTCAGAGTGGAGCGTCCGCCGATGATCTGCGTCACCCTCGGCCGAGGCCGGCACCGCACGCTGCTGGAAGAGTGGAGCCAGGCCGCCGACGCCGGCGCCGAGCTGGTCGAGCTGCGGATGGACTGCCTCCGCAGCGAGATCAACCTCAAGCGCCTGCTCTCCGAGCGGCACACCCCGCTGGTCTTCACCGTCCGGCGGGGGGCCGACGGCGGCCTCTGGAGGGGCACCGAGGAGAAGCGGCTGCTGCTGATCCGGGAGGCGATCGTCTCCGAGGTCGACTACGTGGACCTGGAGCTGGACATCGCCAAATCGATCCCCCGCTTCGGCCACACCAAGCGGATCGTCAGCTACCACAACTTCCGGGAGACCCCCGCCGACCTCGACACCATCTTCGACCAGGCCCGGGGCGCCGGCCCCGACGTGGTGAAGGTGGCCACCCTGGCCAGGTCGATCGGCGACGCCGCCCGGCTCATGGAGGCGGCGGCCCGGTCGTCGGAGTCGGTGCCGACGGTCGGCATCGCCATGGGACCGCTGGGGGTCTTCACCCGGATCCTCAACCGCAAGTACGGGGCGCCCTTCACCTACGCCGGGTTCAACCCCGAGCGCGTCTTCGCCCCCGGCATGCTCGGCTTCGACGAGCTCTGGCGCGACTACGGCTACAACCGGATCAACAAGGACACCGAGGTCTACGCCGTCCTGGGCGACCCCGTCGCCCACAGCCTCAGCCCGGCGGTGCACAACGCCGCCTTCCGCAAGCTCGGCATGAACAAGGTGTACGTGCCGCTGCTGATCCCGGGGGGCACGCTCAAGGCGTCGCTGGAGGCGCTCTCCTGGCTCGACCTGAAGGGCCTGAGCGTCACGATCCCGCACAAGGAGGCGATCATCCCCCTGCTGAAGCAGGTCGACGGCGCCGTCGAGCGGCTGAAGGCCTGCAACACCGTGGTCATCAAGGACGGCGTCTGGACCGGCCACAACACCGACTACCACGCCGCGATGGGCGTCCTGGAGGAGGCCTTCGGCGGCTCGACCCGGGACGAGGTCAGCGTGCTGATGGACAAGCAGGTGGTCATCCTCGGCGCCGGGGGGGTGGCCCGGACGATCGCCTACGGCCTGAGCCGCCGGGGGGCCGGCGTCGCCCTGGTCAACCGGGACGACGAGCGGGCCGCCCGGGTCGCCTCCGAGGTCGGGTGCCGATACACGTCCTGGGCCGCCCGGGCCAGCACCCCCTGCGACATCCTGATCAACGGCACCCCCGTGGGCATGCACCCGAACCTGGACGACTCCCCCGTCCCCCCCGCCGCCTTCCGCGCCGGGATGCTCGTCTTCGACACCATCTACCACCCCGAGAACACGATGTTCCTGAAACTCGCCCGGGAGCGCGAGTGCCGGACGGTCACCGGCGTCGACATGTTCGTCCGCCAGGCCGCCCTCCAGTTCAAGCTCTTCACCGGCAAGGACGCCCCGGTCGAGGTGATGCGGGACGCCGTCTCCCGGGAGCTGGGGGTGACCCGGGACTAGGCGAGGACCGGGCCGGGGGGGACGGGCCTCAGGGTCGGTCGACGATCGGCTCCCGCTGCATGGCCTCGATCCCGGCCCCCCAGGTGAACCCGTGCAGGCCGATCGACCACCTCGGGTGCGGCCTCACCCCCTCGGGGCCGAGGGACACCGTCGAGGCCGCCACGATCGCCGACGCCAACACCGCCGCCACCCACGGCCACCAGCCCGGCCAGCCGACCGGCCCGTGCTCCCCCCCGAGCCGGGCGACTCGCTTCCGAGAGACGAGCATCCCCAACGCCATGACGGCGCCCGTCCCCGAGATCGCCAGGCCGAGCCCGAAGCCGGCCGGCCGGTACCGGAAGACGACCTCATGGTCCCCCGCCGTCAGGTAGACCGCCCGGAAGTTCACGAAGGCCGGCCGGATCGGCGCCGGCTCGCCGTCGACCGTCGCCGACCAGCCGGGGTCGAAGGTGTCGGCCAGGACGAGGTACGAGGGCCCGTCCGACCGGGTCCGCACCGCCACCCGCTCGGGGAGGTCGGCGACGACCTCAGCCCGGCCGCCCGCCTCGGCGTCGGCCGGAAGCGGCCGATCGGGATCCTCGACCACGACCCGGCGGAGGATCTCCGGGCCGAGTCGCCCCAGCAGCGCGACCGCCTCGTCCTCCCCGGTCGCGTAGGCCGGGCGGCCCATCAGCCGGGCCCGGGGCGAGGGCGAAGGGTTGGTGAAGACGAAGGCCGTCCCCAATTGCTCCGGCGGGGGCCAGTCGGGGATCCCGCCGGGGGAGCCGTAGAGGACGTGGGACGCCGAGGCCACGCTCGCCTGCGTCAGGCTGCCGGAGGTCGCGTCCATGAACCGCTTCCAGCGCCGGGGGATCATGGGGGTCTCCCCCATCACCGAGTCCAGCCCGTAGGCCGGCGGCAGGCTCCAGGCCAGGGTGTCGCGGACGGCCATGAAGTCGATCGGGAACGAGGCGTAGCCCGGCTCCCCGGCCGAGAACCGGGCGACGCCGACGACCCTCCCGTGGTCCGGGTCGGCCTTGATCCGCACGGCGCTGGCGGGCGGGTCGGTCCAGTAGGCGGGGTCGATCGTCACCACGTCATTCCAATGCGCCCCGAGCAGTTCGGCGATCACCACCAGCGGGAGGCCCGCCGCGGCGATCGTCCGGCCCCGTCCGGACCGCCGGGCGGCGGCGATCGCGAGTCCAAGGCCGAGGATCGTCAGGCCGGCCGTCCGGGCACCGGCCTCCGCGAGTTCCCGACCGAGCCAGCGGTATCGGTCCTGGTGGTAGGGCTTCGGCCAGGGGTCGGGGACCCGGAAGGCGGGGGCATAGACCACGAGCATGATCGGGATCGAGGCCAGGACGAGGGCCGCCACGGCCAGCGCCGCCCATCGGAGGCGGACCTCCCCCGGCCTCGCCAGGCGATCGGCCCCGATCGCCGCGAGGGCCGCCACGGCGAGCGACACCCAGAGGTGGAACCGCACCGGGATCCGGGAACTCCCCAGGACCGGGATCTCGTGGGCGTGGTCCATCAGGAAGGTGAACCGGCCGAGCATCAACAGCCCGCCGACCGTCGCCAGGATCGGCCAGAAGGCGCCCCAGCGGTCCCGACGCCCCGACATCCCCACCACCGCCAGGGCCAGGCCGATGACGCCCATGTACGTGTTCATTTCGTGGTACGGGTAGAACCCGTCCATCCAGTCCGTGTCCCTGGCCCGGGTGCCGTAGGCCTCCCGGAGCACCAGGGTCGGCAGCAGCTCCGGGCTCCAGGAGCCGTAGGTGAGCCCGTCCCAGGTCAGGCCCTCGGCCCGGGGGGAGCGGTCGAGCAGCTCCTTGGACGGGATCCATTGCACGGCGGAGAGCACCGACCCGAGCACCGGGATCGCCGCCGCCAGGGTCAGGACCGTCAGGCGGCCCCGCGCCCCGCGCTCGATCGACGCCCGGTACAGCCCGTAGACGCCGATCGCCATGCTCGACAGCAGGAAGTCCTGCAGGTGACCGGCGAAGATCTGGCAGGCCAGGGCCAGGGCCCCCAGCGCCACCCCCCGGAGCCGGCCGCCGTCCCAGGCGCATTCGAGGGCCCAGAACGCCAGCGGGACGCTCGCCAGCGCGTTGATCATGCTCGTGTGGATCAGGTGTGCCCACATGAACCCGCTCAGCGCGAAGAGCGAGGCCCCGGTCAGGGCCCCGATCGGCCCGACGTGCCGCCGGAGCCACCCATAAGTTCCCAGGCCCGTCAGCCAGATCGAGCCGACCGTGTCCAGCCCGAACGCCCGCCAGGTCTCCATCCAGGGGTAGAGCAGGTACTTCAACGGGTGGAGATATCCGGCCTGGCTCTCGCTGTAGAGCGGCATCCCGCAGTAGACCCCGGGGAACCACCGGGAGAACCGCCCGGCCTTCAGCTCGTCGGCGAAGAAGTCCCGGTAGGGGAGGTTGATCTCAGTCACGTCGAAGTAGAACAAGGCCGCCCGCATCGAGACGACGTCCCAGAAGAAGGCGACGATCGCCCCGGTCCAGGCGAGCAGGGCGAGCACGTCGCCGAGGCCCCGGGGCCGGGGGCTCGGCGACCAACCGGGGGCGGATGTCGTGTCGGGAGTCCGATCGGCGTCGGTCGGTTCGGTCGCCACGGTCGGGTTTGCTCGGGGTCAGGGGGTGGTGATGGTGATCCGGTCCAGCTCGGCGGGGTCTCGGCCCTCCCGGCGCCAGGATTCGGCGAGCATCGCCTCCCAGCCGGGGACGGGGTCGAGGACGACCAGCGATCCCCTTCCGGGCCCGAGCCCGGCCGACCAGCCTTCGAACCGGTTCGGGTAGGTCGGCAACGGCACGCCGACCACCCGACCGCCGGAGAGGAAGGCGACGCGGTAGACGTCCCAGTAATCGCCGTAGATATGGGTCGCCTCGGAGGGGATCCGGAACCAGTCCTGCCCGACGACCCGGCCGCCCGGCGCCCGGACCGGGATGACCAGGTCCGCCCAGGCGTCGGGGCGGAGGCCGCCCGGCGTCTCTCGGTTCGGCACGAGCCGCCCGTCAACCCAGCCGAGCCCGAGGTACCAGCCCGCGACGCTCGCGGTCATCGAGGCCCCCAGCAGGATCGCCAGCGCCGGGGCCGCGACGCGGCCGAGCACCTCCCGCCCCGCGATCGTCCTCATCAGCAGCCCGAACCCGACGGACCAGGGGACGAGCAGGAAGATCAGGTATCGATAGTTGTCCGAATTGAAGATGTTCCGGTTGACCAGGAACGCCGCCACGATCAGCGCCGCCGAGCCGAGCAGCCCCCCCGCCACCGCCCGGCCACCGGGATCTGCCCCCCTCGTCGCGGCAATCGCCAGCCGGGCGACCGAGGCCGAGAACAGCCCGAGCGCCAGGAGCGCCGTGAAGACCGCGTGGGGGTGGGAGGCGACCCGGCCGGGACGGGCGGGGAGGGGACGCCCCGTCCCGCTGAGATCCTCCGGCGTCGCCCGCAGACTGGGCAGCTCATGGCCGGCGATCAGCCGGGGGAGGCATTCCAGGGCCAGGATCCGGGCGTGCTCGGCCAGGACCTCGGGTTGGAAGACCGGGGAGAATTGCTCGTTGTAGGGGTCGTGCGGGTCGACCCGACGGCCGATCTCACTCGGGACCGCGCCGATCGCCAGGCCGATCACGAACGTCAGCGCCGCGAGGATCCCGGCCTTCGACCGCCCCCGGGACCACCACGACGCGACCGCCGCCGGCACCAGCCCGGCCAGGGTGAACGCGAACATCGCATCCAGATACAGGCCGAGCCCGCACCAGAGCCCCAGCAGGCCCGCCCGCCTCGAACCTCCCTTCGAGAGGCAGGCCACCATCCCCAGGAACGCGGAGGCGTGCCAGGCCAGCGTCAGCAGGTGGCCGCCGGTGATCCGACCCGAGAGCCAGACGGTGCCGACCGAGGAGAAGACCAGGGGGACGATCGCCCAGCACGCGACCGAGGGCCCGAACGCTCGCCAGGCCAGGAGGAACGTCGACGCCACCACGATCAGCCAGGCGACCGTCCCGCCGCTGACCAGGGCGATCGGCCCGGCCCCCCCGATCATCGCCTGGGGGTACGAGAGCAGGACCGGCAGGATCCCCATGTGGGGGGTGCCGGGATAGTGCCACCGCCATCGGCCCTCGACGGCGTCGAGCAGGGTCAGGCCGTCGACGGCGAGGTCGCTGTCGAGGTGGTCGGCGGCGAGGAGGATCAGGGGCACGCGGATGGCCGCGGTCCAGATGAGCCCGATCGCCAGCACGAGCCAGGGCCATCGTGGGGGTCTCGGTCCGGTCGTCGGGGGCGGGTTGGTCATGGGATCGGGCGAGCGGGGCGGGGCGATCGGTCTGGTGCGGCCGGGGGCGGGGCGCCCGGGACCGGGACGCCCGGCGGACGAGGGGCGACGGTCGGGGCACGGGAGGCGGCGGCGATCCCGTCGGGTCTCGGCCCGGGACCGGGGCGACCGCAGGGGAGGCCAGGAGCCGCCGTCCCGATGCCGGGAGCCCGGGTCGTTGGCCGCCGATCAGGGCGACCGGCGGCCGGGCCCCCTGCCCTTGCCCTTGCCCGCGTCCCGGCGGCGGTCCCGCCGGGGGGGTCCGGCGGACGGGTCGGCGATCGTCTCGCCGAGGCGGAGGGTGGCCATCACGATGTCCCAGACCTCCCGGCATCGGGGGGCGTCGTTCTCCCAGTAGTCGAAGGTGATCAGCGGCTGGATGTCCCGGCAGCGGGCCAGGCACATCCGGGAGAAGGCGGGCCGGGCCTCGTTGGGATCCATGAAGCGGACCTCGGCCCAGGAGACCTCCGTCCTCCCCCTCCGGAGGGAGACGACCTCGCCCCGGTCGAGGATGAACCGGGAGTCGTCCTCCAGCAGCTTCTCGACCAGGGGCGTCAGCGGCAGGCCGCTCCAGTCGACCTCGGGATTGAGGTAGAAGACGGTCATCTGCAGCGTGCAGTCGTCGTCCGGGGGCTGCCGGTCGTGGAGCTTGAGCGATCCCTTCTCGTCGGGGACCACCACCCAGTCCTCCGGGTAGTCGAACCGGACGGCGCCCCGGTCGGCGACCAGGACGTTGCAGCCCTCCCGGGCGGTCCAGCCGTGGCCGTCCTGGAGCGGGAGCGTCTTCTTCTGCCACTCGGCCATGGCGGGCGGGCTCCGGGGGGGGCGGTGCGGGGCGGGTCAGTCGAAGAACTCGGCGACAAGGCAGCGGAAGCCGGGGAGCTCGGGGAGGCCCTCCACCGCGTCCCGATCGGCGAGGACAATCGGCACGGGGTCGTCGGCCCGCTCGATCCGCAGGGCCCGCCGATCCGGGTACAGGACCCAGACCATCGGGATCCCGGCGTTGAAGTACTCCGCGATCTTCTCCCACATCTTGCCGGGGCGGTCGCTCGGGGAATAGACCTCGACGACGAGATCCGGGGCGAGCGGCGGGATGCCGGGCCCGGCCTGCCCCCGGGGCCACCGGGCGTTGCTGTAGTAGAGCACGTCGCCGCCCCGGACCGAGTCGGGATCCCTCCCGGTGAGGACGGCGGTGTCGTTGCTCAACGGATAGCCGTGTCCGGTGTCCCGGCCGAACTTCGCCAGGACGAAGGTCGCATTCGCAGACACGAATCCATGCCAGCCGCCAGGAGGGGTCACCTCGACGATCTCCCCTCGGACCAGTTCGTGCATCCCCTCGCCGAGGTCCATCGCCATGAACTGCTCGGCGGTGATGAGCTTCGGCTTCGCCTCGGTCGCCATCGGTCGCCTCCTTCGGCGAGGGGTCGGCTGGTCCGGGGGAGGGTGTCGGGCCCGATCAGACGGCGCCGGCCATGGCGTCGAGCTGGAGGACGGAGCGGCCCTGCTCCTTGGCCAGGTACTCCCGGCCCTTCTTGATCCGGATCAGGTCCCAGGGGAGGACCTCGTCGACCCCCCGTTGGCGGTGGACGTAGAAGTCCAGGTCGATGCCGAGGTCGGCGAAGGCCTGCCACCAGAGGTCGGGCCGGAAGTGCTCCCGCCAGGCGTCGAGCCGGGCGCCCCGGCGCCAGGCCTCCTCCAGGGCGGGGGCGAGGCGGCGGTCCCCCCGGGTGAGGACGCCTTCGAGCATGCTCGTGTCGATGTCGTGGCACTTGATCCGGACCGATCGCATCGACACCTTCGACTTCAAGTAGCGGTGTGCCCACTCGAAGTACTCGCGCCGCTGCATGCCGTTCCACTGGTAAGGCGTGGCCGACTTGGGGACGAAGTTGGAGACGCTGGCGGTGACCTCGGTGTAGCGGCCGGTCTCCTCCTTGCCGATCCGGGAGATGATCTCGGCCATCTCGACGATGCCGTCGAGGTCGACCGGACGCTCGCCGGGGAGGCCGCACATGAAGTAGAGCTTGACCTTGCGCCAGCCGCGCCGGAAGGCCTCCCGGCAGCCGTCGTAGAGGTCCTGGTTCTTGACGGGCTTGCGGATCTGCTCGCGCATGTCGTCCCGGGCGACCTCGGGGGCCAGCGTCAGGCCGCTGCGGCGGCCTTCCTGCAAGAGCGCCGGGATCTTCTTGAGCATCTCGGTGATCCGCAGGCTGGGCAGGGAGATCTTCACGCCGAGCGGCGTGAAGACCTCGCTCATCCGGGTCACCAGCTCCTCGAACTTGGGGTAGTCGCTGGTCGAGAGCGAGAGCAGGCTGATCTCGTCGTAGCCGGTGTTCCGGTAGGTCTCGAGTGCGGCGTCGACGATCGTGTCGACGGTGCGGTATCGCAGGGGGCGCTTGAGGGTGGTGCTCTGGCAGAAGCGGCACTGCCAGGGGCAGCCGCGCATGATCTCGATGGCGATCCGGTCGTGGGCCGTCTGGACGAAGGGGACGACCGGGGAGGTCGGCAGCGGGGAGGCGTCGAGGTCGGCCTCGACGCACTGCCTGATCGAGTCGGGCACGTCGTCCCGGGTGCGGGCGGTGTCGACCTGGACGCCGTCCTCGTTGTAGATCGGCTCGTAGAAGCGGGGGACGTAGGCCCAGTCGACCCGGGAGGCGATCGCGGCGAGCTTGTCGTCCCGGCTCATGCCATTGCCCTGCATCGCCTTCCATTGCTCGCAGACGAACGGCAGGCTCGGCTCGCCGTCGCCGAGCACGAACAGGTCGATGAACGGGGCGATGACCTCGGGGTTCTGGCCGCCTGGGCCGCCGGCGATGACCAGGGTGTCGTCCGGGCCCCGGTCCTCGGCGTGCAGGGGGATGCCGCCGAGGTCGAGCATGGTGAGGATGTTCGAGTAGCTGATCTCGTACTGGAGCGTGAAGCCGAGCACGTCGAACTCGTGCAGCGGCGTGAAGGTCTCCAGGCCGTAGAGGGGGACCTCGTGCGATCGGAGGGCGGCCTCGAAGTCGGGCAAGGGCGTGAAGGCGCGCTCGCAGGCCCAGCCGGAGGCGTTCATGATGCCGTAGAGGACCTGGAGCCCGTGGTGGCTCATCCCCATCGCGTAGGTGTCGGGGAAGGCGATGCAGACGGAGCCCCGGGCCTCCCGGTGGTCCTTGCGGACGCTGTGCAGCTCGCCCCCCAGGTACTGGGCGGGCATCTGGACGTTGGGCAGGATCCGGGAGGTGACGCGGTCTTTCAGGGCCGTGTTCAGCATCGTATTCTGGCTTCGCGACGGTCCGGGGGGGCGCGGCCCGGGGGCCGCGGGCGGAAACGGTCCGGGGGACGGGCCTCGGCCCTCGGGGGTCGGTCCGTCCTCCCGGGCCGCACCCCCTCATCTTAACCGGCCCGGCCCGGGATTGGACAGTTCCCCATCCGGGCCCCAGGGGCCATCGGCCCGGGCGGAGGGGCGTCCCGTCGCCCCCGGCGCGACATGTGCATTTGCTCGACCGGCCGGGCGGAGGGCGTCGTCGCCGTCCGGGGGCCGAGGCCACGAGGGCTCGACGCGATGGAGATGCTCAAGAACCTGCCGATCCGGATCTGGGACGCCCTGCGGTCGAGCCTCTGGTTCGTCCCGGCGCTGATCGTCTCGGCGATGGTCGTGCTCGCGGTCGTGCTGGTGTATGCCAACGGGACGGTGGACGAGGAGGTGCTCGGCCGCTTCCCCCGGCTCTTCGGGGCCGGGGCGGAGGGGTCCCGGGGGCTGCTCACGGCGGTCGCCTCGTCGATGATCTCGGTGGCCGGCGTGACCTTCTCGATCACGATCGTCGTGCTGTCGCTGGCCTCGAACCAGTATTCGCCCCGGATCCTCCGGAACTTCCTGAGGGACCGCTTCAATCAGTCCGTCCTGGGCATCTTCCTCGGGATCTACGCCTATTGCCTGATCGTGGTCCGGACGATCCGGGCCGACGGCGACCCGTTCGTCCCTTCCCTGGCAGTCCTCGGGGGGGTGGTGCTGGCGTTGTTCGGCGTGGGGGTGTTGATCGCGTTCATCCACCACATCATCGCCTCGATCCAGGCCGGGCAGATCATCTCCGAGGCCGCCTCGGAGACCCTGGGGGCGATCGACCACCTGTTCCCGGAGCCGATCGGCGACCCGTTCCCCGAGGGGGAAGACCCGGGGCTGAGCCGGTTCCTCGGCCAGACGGCCTGGCTGCCGATCCCGGCCCGGCGTTCGGGATACGTCTGCCGAGTCGACGGCGAGGCCCTGCTCGGGCTGGCCGAGCGGGTCGGGGCGGTCGCCCGGGTGGAGTACGCCCCGGGGGACTTCTGCGTCGAGGGCATGCCGCTGGTCTCGCTCGCCTTCGTGCCCGAGGCCCGCGCCCCCCTGTCCGAGGCGGAGAACCGCCGGGAGCTGTTCCGGCGCCTGGAAGACGGGCCCCGGGGCGACGAGGCGAAGGTCGACCTGGTCGCCGGGAAGGTCGACGCCCTGTACATCCTGGGGAAGAATCGGACGGTCGGCCAGGACGTCGGGTTCGGCATCCAGCAGGTCGTCGACGTGGCCCTGAAGGCCCTCTCGCCGGGGATCAACGAGACGACGACGGCGATCTCCTGCATCCACTACCTGGCGGTCATCCTGTCCCGGCTGGCCTCCCGGAAGGTCGGCACCCGGGGGCGGGCGAGCGACGGCAAGCTGCGGGTGATCGCCGAGCGGCCCTCCTTCGAGGGCCTCCTGGATCAGGCGTTCGACGAGATCCGCCGCAACGCCGAGGGCAACGTCTCGGTCCTCGACGAGCTGCTCGTCGCCCTGGGGACGATCGGCACCTTCTCCCGGGACGCCGACCGCCGTCGGGCCCTCCGGCGGCACGTCGTCGAGATCGCGGCCGTGGCCGATCGGAGCGTGGCGGCCCCGTCCGACCGAGGGGGGCTGGAGGCCCGAATTCGTCGGGCCCTCGTCGCGCTCGGGGACCCGGACGGCGGGGACTGGTCGATGGGAGGGGAGCCTCCCCGGCACGCCCAGGACCAGGGCGCCGGCGCCCTCGCCGGGCGAGGCTGAACCCGCCCCGGGTCGTCGGCCGTCGGCCGGGATCGTATGATGAAGGGTGGCCGGATCGGCGGGCGTCGAGGTGACGGACCGGATCCGTCGGGGGAGCACCTTGCCATGACCCGGATCGCCCTGCTCGGGCTCGTCCTGATCCTCCCGACCGGCTGCGACGGCGGGCCCGATCGCACCCCGACCGCCGAGCCGGTCGAGTATGACGACCCCGGCGTGACGGCCGGGGGCGGGCCGGCCCCGGTCCGGGAGCAGTCGACCCGGATCGAGATGCATTGACCGGACAGGGAAGCGGAGCGGATGCCGTGTCGGATGGGTTGCCCCTGGTGGCGTTGACGATGGGGGACGTGGCCGGGGTCGGCCCCGAGGTGATTGCCCGGGCCTGGCCCGACTCCCCCCTGAGGGACCTGGCCCGGCCGGTGGTGGTCGGCAGCGCCGGGGTGCTGGGCCGTGCCGTCTCGGCCTGCGGGATCGACGCCGAGGTCCGGGTGATCGGCCGTCCCGAGGAGGCCGAGCCGACGGACCGGGTCATCCCCTGCCTGGAGGCGACCGGGGTCGACGCCTCGGCCGTGCCCCCGGGGGTCGTCGACGGCCGGGCGGGCCGGGCGGCGTATGACTTCCTCGTCGCCGCGATCGACCTGGCGATGGCCGGGAGGGTCGACGCGATCTGCACGCTCCCGCTGAACAAGGAGTCCCTGAACGCCGGGGGCGTCCCGTTCCCGGGGCACACGGAGATCCTGGCCGATCGCTGCGGGGTGCCCCGGCATGCCATGATGCTGTACCTGCCGCCCCCGATCGACGGCCCGGGGGGGCTGGGGGTGGTGCACGCGACGCTCCACGTCGCGCTCCGGCGGGTGTTCGACCTGCTGACGGTCGACCTCGTCGCCGGGAAGATCGCGCTGGCCGCCGAGGCGATGCGGCCGTTGCTGGGGGGGAGGACGCCCCGGGTCGCGGTGGCCGGCTTGAACCCGCACGCCGGCGAGCACGGCCTGTTCGGGGACGAGGAGCAGACGATCATCGCCCCGGCGATCGAGCGGGCCAGGCTCGACGGGGCGGTCGTCGAGGGGCCGATCGCGGCCGACACGCTATTCTCCAGGGCGCTGGCCGGCGAGTTCGACGCGGTGGTCGCCATGTACCACGACCAGGGGCACGTCGCGCTGAAGACGATCGGCTTTGACCACGCCGTGAACGTGACGCTCGGGCTGCCGATCGTCCGGACGAGCGTGGCGCACGGCACCGCCTTCGACATCGCCTGGCGGGGCAAGGCCCCCCGCACCGACAGCCTGATCGCCGCCGTCCGGGTGGCCGCGAGGCTCTCGGGGGCGAAGGCCCGGGGACCGGTCAGCGTCGGATGAGCCGGACGGGCATCCAATCCGTCTCGATCGGCTCGGGCCAGAGGGACCGGACGTCGGGGTCGGCCCAGCCGAGGTCGGCGTCGGGCACGAGGACGGCCCGGAGGCGATGCTCCCCGGGGCGGTCGAAGGCGTCGGGAGGCAGGCCGTCCACCGGGCCGATCGGGATCTCGACCACGCCGGGCGCCTGATCCTGGCCGGAGAAGACGACCCGACCGGCGGCGAACCGGCCGGGGATCCCCTCGAATTCCAGCTCGATGCGATGGGCCAGGTCGCTGGCCAGCGGCACGTCGAGCCAGATTGCCGGGGGATCCCTCATGACGAACGGCCCCGGCAGGTCCAGGAAGAGGGCAGAGTCGTCCTCCGGCATCGCGTCGTCGAGCCGGATCGCCGAGGCCAGGGCGGCCCGCTTCCCCTCGTCGGGCAGGGTGAACAGGGCGTCGGCGTCGAGCCGGGGATCGAACTCGAAGCTGAAGGGGGCCTGGGGCGGCGCAACCTCCCAGCGAGAGGTGAGCCGGGGGCCGGTCCTGGCCGTCGCCTTCAGGACCAGCCGATGGGGGCCATTCCCGGGGAAGTCGGCCGGGTCGAGGGTGAACGAGGCGACCCCGACGCCGGCCTTCCAGTCGCTCGGCAGTTCGAGGGCGGCCCGCTCGGCCCCGGCGATCCGGTGCGACCACTCCAGGTCATCGGGGCCGATCCCCGGGCCGCCACCGATCAGGAAGGGCAGGCCGTAGCGGACCTCGATCGGGATGGGGGCCCGCATTGCCCGGGGATAGCGGCGACGGGCCCGCCAACGCACGTCGAACCCCCGGGCGACGACCGCCTTCTCCTCCTCGGGGATCAGGTCGTCCCGACCCCAGATGACCGCCAACGCCCGGCCGGCGGCCTCCCGGACCTCGGGCGTCTTCCCCTCCGAGAGCAGGCGGAACAGCTCGATCAGCCCGGCCCGGCCGTGGCCGGCGGCGTCGAGGACCTCGGCCGGCGAGACCCCCGGGGCGGCCAGCCGGTCGGCCGCCTTCCTCGCCTTCGAGGCCGACAGCAACCGTCGCCCCCCGCCGATCAGCACCGCCGAGCCGAGCACGAACAGCACGGCCGTCCTCGGGTCGGCCAGCCATCCCCAGCCCGACCCGCCTCCCCCCCGGTCCATCGCCTGGGCGAGCAGGTTCGGGACGCCCTCGCCCATCTCGGAAGCCCATCGACCCATCGACCGGGCCCTCCTGCGCGTGCTCGGAGCCTCGATACATCAGCCCGCTCGGGACGAAGGAGCATTCTAGGGACGGCTGCCCCCGATGGTCAGGGTGCTCCTCGGCCGACCTCGCCCCGACCGACCGCCCGGTCGATCTCCCCCGGGGTCGGGAAGCCGAACCGCTCCAGGTCGAGGACCAGGGCGGCGGCGGCGGAGGCGCGACGGGCGGCGAGGCGGACCAGCCCGGGGTCCGCGGGGCCGGGCGACCATCCGGAGTCGAGCAGGGTGCGGAGCAGCGTGGCGGCGAAGCACTCCCCGGCCCGGTTCGTGTCGCGGGGGGAGTGGGCTCGGGGGAAGGCCGGTTCCCGGTGCTCCCGGGTTCGCCCCTCGGGATCCCGAAAGCGGATCAGGGCGCCGTCGGGCCCGTCGGTGACCGAGACGAGGGGCAGCCGCCCGGCGACCTCGTCCCGATCGGCCAGGGACTCCCACTCCCGACGGTTGCAGCAGAGCACGTCGAACCGGTGGGCGAAGGACGACACGGGGAAGGCGGCGTCGGTCATGTTCCGGAGCGTCGGGGCGAAGACGCGGACGTGGGCGTCGACGGCCCGCAACGCGGAGGAGGCGAGGGGATTCGTCAGCGAGGCGACGACCAGGAGATCCCGGCGCCCCCCGGTCGGCCCGGGGTAGGCGTCGAGGCGGGAATGGCAGCCCCGGAAGCCGATCGGCAGCTTGTCGCCGTGGGGGCCGCTGGAGACGAGGAGCGTCCAGTCGGCCCCGACCCCGGGGACCCGGGTCGGGTGGTGGGCGATCCCCTGGGCCCGGAGCATCCCGGCGATTTCGGCGGAGATCGGGTCGTCCTCCCCCCCGAGGGCGCTCACCAGTTCGCCGCCGAGGGCCGAGGCGTACCCGGCCCCCATGCCGCCGAGGTCGTCCAGCCAGGAGACGCCCCGGGCCCGGGTCCTCCAGGGGCCCGACCCGGGGGCGAGCGGCCGGTCGAGCCGGAGGATCGGGGAAAGCCGCTCGGGCCAGCCGCCCGGAGCTTCGATCTCGATCGTCCCGCCCTCGGGATCCTCCAGCACGATCAGTCCCTCGTTCGTCCCCCCCTCGCCCGGGAGGACCCCGACGCTCAGGTCGAGCGGCCCCCCGAGCCCGGGGGGGAGCAGGGGGCGATCGACCCGGAGGACCCGGTCGAGGTAGGCCGGGCCGAAGACGAGGACGCGTCGGGGCATCGCGGCGGCGCCTTTGCTGCGGGGATCGACGGGGGGCGAACCGGTCGCATCATCGGGGCGTCCCCTGATAGAGTGGTCCGATGCGCAACGACACCTCACCATCCTACCGAACGAATGAGATGAAGGACGCCAGCGTGCTCGAAGGAGCGGCCCCGGACGAGTTGGAACACCCCGTCGACAACGCCCCGGTGCGGTCGTTCTCGCACAAGGGGATGACGATCGAGGGCTATTCCCGGGCCGCCGTGCAGACCTACTGGCGGGTGCCGGAGCTGAAGCTGGGGTTCGACCTCGGCTTGCAGCCCTGGAGCTTCATGAGCACGCCGAACTGGTTCGTCTCGCACGCCCACCTCGACCACATCGCCGCGCTGCCGGTCTACGTCGCCCGGCGGCGGATGATGAAGATGGAGCCGCCGACGATCTACCTGCCGATCGACGCCGTCGACCCGGTCCACGCCCTGATGCGGGCCTACCAGCGGCTCGACCGGGGCAAGCAGGTCGCCAACCTCGTCGGCCTGGAGCCGGGGATGGAGGTGGAACTGTCCCGGGAGCTGGTCGTCTCGGTCCTGGAGACGAAGCACACGATCCCGGCGCTGGGGTTCCTGGTCTGGGAGCGCCGCAAGAAGCTGCTGCCGGAGTACCTGGAGCTTTCCGGCCCCGAGATCCGGGACCTGAAGCTCTCCGGCGTCGAGATCACCCGGGAGATCCGCCTCCCCCGGCTCTGCTACCTCGGCGACACCAACCCGGCGGGGCTGGACGCCAACCCGGACGCATTCGAGGCCGAGGTCCTGATCCTGGAGATGACCTTCGTCGCCCGGAACGAGCGGCCGGACCGGATCCACAAGTTCGGCCACATGCACCTGGACGACTTCGTCTCCCGGGCCGACCGCTTCCGGAACGACTGGATCATCGCCTCCCACTTCAGCACCCGGCTGCACCCGGACCTGATCCAGAAGATCGTCTCGAAGGCGTTGCCCGACGGGCTGAAGGAGCGGGTGAAGATCTGGCTCTGACCCGAGGGGGGAGGCCCTCACGTCGACAGCCAGACCCTCCCGTCCCGCACCTCGCAGTCGAAACCCGGGACGCCCCCCCCGCCCCCGGCGACGCACCGGCCGTCGTCCAGCCGGAAGCGCCAGTAGTGCAGCGGGCAGACCGCCGTCCCGTCCTCGACCCAGCCCGAGCCGAGCGAGCCCCCGGCATGCGGGCAGCGGTCGAGGATCGCGGAGAACCGGCCCCCGTCATTGAAGACCGCGACCTCCAGGCCCCGGATCCGGAACGTCCGTCCCTCCCCCTCGGGGATCTCGCCGACCCGGCAGACCGCCTCCCACCCCGCCATCCCCCGACCTCCCCCCGCACCCGGGAGAAAAACACGTGTCTACGAAACCCTTCGGAGTTGCCCGGCGGCCGTCCGCTCCGGTATCCTAGGACGATCGTCGGTGTCCGTCTCCTCCCCGATCGAGGATCGCATGACCTCCCGCCGCACGTTCCTGGGGAGCCTGGTCGCCTCGATGGCCGCGCCGATGGCCGGCTGCGGCGGCGGGATCGGCTCGTACCCGGAGGCGGTCTGGGGGATCCACGGGACGAAGCCGGGGTGGCTGCACAAGCCCCGGGTGGCGGCCTTCGACGCCGAGGACCAGCTCTACATCGCCGACCTGACCGACCGGATCCAGGTCTTCGACCGCGACGGCAACTTCCTCCGGCACTGGCGGACCCCCGACCTGAACATCGACGGCCCCAGCGGCCTGACGATCGACCGCCACGGACGGGTGCTCGTGGCCGACACCCATTTCTACCGGCTGTTGATCTACGACCGCGACGGCGAGTTGCTCTTCCAGATCGGCGACGGCGTGCAGGGCTCGACCCCCGGCCGGTTCGACTACCCGACCGACGTCGTGATCGACCGGGACGGCTGCTTCTACGTGAGCGAGTACGGCGAGAACGACCGGATCCAGGTCTTCTCCCCCGAGGGGGAATGGCTCCGCCAGTGGGGGGGCCACGGGCACCGGCCGGGGCAGTTCCTCCGCCCGGCGGCCCTGGAGATCGACGACCAGGACCGGCTCTACGTGGCCGACGCCTGCAACCACCGGATCCAGATCTTCGACACGGCGGGGGAGCTGATCGACGTCTGGGGTTCCCGGGGCGCCGGGCCCGGCCAGATCGGCTACGCCTATGACGTCGACATGGGCCCCGACGGCCACCTGTATGTCTGCGAATATGCGAATTGCCGGGTCCAGAAGTTCAGCGTCGACGGCGAGTCGCTGGGCACCTGGGGCCGGGCCGGCCGGGGGCCGGGCGAGCTGAACAACCCCTGGGCCCTGGCGGTGGACAGCCGGGGGGCGGTCTCGGTGATCGACTCGAACAACCACCGCGTCCAGCGGTTCCGCATCTAGCCCGGCGAGCGGGCGGCGGCCGGCGGCCCCGAGGCGGCGCCCCGGCCCGACCCTGGAGTGGACGTCCCATGCTCGACAGCCTCGGGAACCTCCGGCTCACCTTCTTGCAGCCCTGGTGGCTGCTGCTGATCCCCGTCCTGCTGCCGCCGCTGGTGCTCCTGAGCATGAGGAGCCTGGCCGGGCTGGGCAAGGCCCGCCGGGCGGCGGCGATCCTGCTCCGGGCGTCCGTGGTCTCGCTGATCGCCCTGGCCCTGTCCGACCCGCAGCTCGTCCGCCGCAACGAGTCCCTGACGACGATCTTCCTGCTGGACGCCTCGCGGTCCATCCCCGGCGACCTCCAGGCGCCGATGCTCCAGTTCATCAACCGGGCCATCGCCCAGCACCAGCGCCCCGAGGACCGCGCCGGCGTGGTCGTCTTCGGCAAGGAGTCGAAGGTCGAGAGCCCCCCGGCCCCCTACACCGAGACCCTGACCGGGGTGCAGAGCACCATCGACAGCGAGTACACCGACCTCGCCTCGGCGATGAAGCTGGCGCTGGCCACCTTCCCCGACGACACCGCCCGGCGGATCGTCGTGCTCTCCGACGGCAACGAGAACCGCGGCGACGCCTACGAGCAGGCGCTGGCCGCCGCCGGGCTCGACGTGCAGGTCGACGTGCTGCCGGTGGATTACAACTACGACCGCGAGGTCCTCGTCGAGAAGATCGCCCTGCCCCCCGACGTGAAGAAGGGCGAGACGGTGAACATCAACGTCGTCGTCCGGGCCGCCGCCCCGGCCCGGGGACGCCTGGAGATCTACCAGAAGGCCGACAACTCGACCGTGCCGATCGACACGCTCGACGACGTGGAATTGCAGCGCGGCGTCAACGTCTTCCGCCTCAAGCAGGAGATCACCGACCCGAACTTCTACACCTATTCGGCCCAGTTCATCCCCGAGGAGGGGCTCCGCCGCGGGCTCCGCGCCGACCGGGCCATGAACAACATGGCCGAGGGCTTCACCCAGTACCGGGGAGAGGCCAACGTCCTGCTCATCGAGGGCACCGCCAACGAGCACGAGGAGCTGGTCGACGCGCTTCGGGAGAACGAGCTGGCCGTCACCACCCTCGCCGCCGGGGACGTGACCGGGGCCGGGCTGGTGGGGGGCGACCCCTTGCCGACCGACCTCTCGGAATTGCAGAAGTACGACGCGATCATCCTCGCCAACGTCCCCAAGGACGCCTTCACCGACGCCCAGCAGGAGCTGATCGCCAACGCCACGCACGACCAGGGGATCGGCCTGCTGATGATCGGCGGGGAGACCTCCTTCGGCGCCGGCGGCTGGATGAACACGCCGATCGAGAAGGCCCTGCCGGTGGACATGCAGATCCCGGCACTGAAGGTGAAGGGCAAGGCGGCGATGGTCATGATCATGCACGCCAGCGAGATCCCGGAGGGGAACTACTGGCAGGCGGTCGTGGCCCAGGAGGCGCTGAAGACCCTCTCCAGCTACGACTACGCCGGGCTGCTGCACTGGCAGGGCCAGGAGTCGTGGCTGTTCACGCTCCGGGAGATCGGCGGGGCGAAGTCGGCGATGCTCCGGGCCATCGACCGCATGACCCCCGGGGACATGCCGGACATGAACCCGTCGTTGGCGATGGCCGGGCGGGCCCTGCGGTCGAAGCAGGACGCGATGTCCCGCCACGTCATCATCATCAGCGACGGCGACCCCACCGCGCCGACCCCCCCGGTGATCCGGCAGCTCAAGAACGCCAAGGTCACGGTGACGACCGTCCTGACCGCCGCCCACGGCAACGACATCCGATCGGCCACGGTCATGCAGCAGCTCGCCCAGCAGACCAACGGCCGTTTCTACAACGTCACCAACCCCAGGGCCCTGCCCCGGATCTACCAGAAGGAGGCCCGGCTCATCTCCCGCCCCCTCATCTTCGAGGGGCCGCCGCCGGCCTGGAACGTGACGATGGCGTACCAGAGCGAGCCCCTGCTGGGGCTGCCCCAGGACCTGCCGCCGATCAGCGGTCTGGTGCTCGCCAGCGTGAAGGAGAACGAGCTGGTCGAGGTGCCGATCACCTCGCCCAACCCCACCGGCCAGCTCAACCCGGTGCTCGCCCACTGGAACTACGGCCTGGGCCGGGCCGTCGCCTTCACCTCCGACGCCGGCCGCAAGTGGACGACCCAGTGGCCGGGCTGGGACAGTTACACCGCGTTCTGGTCGCAGGTGGTCCGCTGGGCCCTGCGGCCGGTCGACCGGGGGAACCTGACGGTCTCGCTCCGCCGGGAGGAGGGCCAGATCAAGGTGGTGGTCGACGCGATCGACGCCGAGAGCGACTTCCTGAACTTCCTCCAGTTCCAGGGGATCGTCAATCGCCCCGACCGGGCCCTCGACGCCCCCGCCGAACGGCTCGAACTGCAACAGATCGCCCCCGGCAAGTATGAGGGGACGATCGACAACGCCGAGGCCCGGGGCAACTACTTCGTCACCCTCGGCTACCGGGGGCCCGACGGCCAGCAGGGGGTCATCACCACCGGCCTCTCCGTCCCCTATTCCGACGAGTACCGCGACCTGCGCTCGAACCCGGTGCTGCTGGAGAGCCTGGCCGACGCCACCGGGGGCGAGGTCTTCCAGTGGGAGGCCGGCCCCGACGGCCGCCTCAGCGGCGACCGCACCGCGATGGCCGCCGACGTCTTCCGACGGGACCCCGACGTCCAGCCCCCCCGCAGCTACCGGCCGATCTGGCACTGGATGCTCTTCGCCGCGGCCCTGGTCTTCGTCGGCGACGTCGGAGTCCGCCGGATCGCCCCCGACTTCGAGCGGATCCGCCGCCACCTGGCCGACTCCTGGCAGCAGCTCCGGGGCCGGGAGGTGGCGCCCCGCGAGGAGTACATGGAGAAGCTCCGGAGCCGGAAAGCCGAGGTCGGCCAGCAAATCGACCGCACCCGGGCCGCCACCCGCTTCGAGGCTCCCACCGTGCCCCCGCCCCCCGGCGGCCCCAGCCCCACCGCCGACCCGACCGCGACCGGGGCCGCCCCCGATCGCCCCCGCCCCTCCGGCAACTCGGGCCGGGGGACCGGCCTCGGCCCCGACCGGCCGAAGGAGGCCCCGGGGGAGGCCGACACGTACACCAACCGCCTGCTCAAGGCCAAGAAGAAGGTCTGGGAGGAGCGGGAGCAGGAGAAGGGCAAGGAGAAGGGCGACGATCACGGGAGGCCGTCCTGATGGTCCGCCTCTCGATCTCGGGGCTGATGGGGCTGGTGGCGGTCGTCGCCCTGGGCCTGGCTGCCATGCGGTCCGGCTCGGTCCTCGTTTGCTCCCTGATCATGGGGATGGTGTTCATCGCGCTGGCGGTCGGCTCGCTCGGGGCGATGGTGCGACCCTCGCCGGCCGCCCCCTGGCGGGGCTTCGCCCTCTTCGCCTGGATCTACATCGCCTCGACGTTCCTCCGGCCCGAGCTGGGCTGGGGATCGGAGGACCCCTTGCCCTTCGGCGTCCCGATCGCCAGGGCGGCCGATCGCCTCCACCCGGCCCCCACCCGCCCCCCGGAACTGGACGACGCCAGGGTCCGCGCGATCCGATTCGACCGGGACGGCCAGATGATCGTTCCTCCCGGGCCCCGGTCGGCCGTCGGCCCCACGACCGCCGAACTCGAGGACGCCAAGCGTTATCAGGACGCGAAGGCCTCGTACACCGACGCGGTCATGGACCGGGGGAGGCGGGTCGAGCGGGCCACCCGGATCGGCCACGCCTCGCTGGCGGTCGCCTTCGGCATGCTCGGTGCGGTCGTCGGCCGGGCGATGGATCCACGGCCAGGGCCGTCGGATCGGCCCCCGATCGCCCCCCCCGTCCCCGAGTCCGGGGGGGCGCTCCGTCCGTTCGCCCGATCTTCCCCGGCCCCCTGATGAGATGGCATGAGGTGGGTGTTCCCCACCGCGACAGGCGAGTCCCCTGGCCCCTTCTCGATCGGTACCCCACCATGAGCGACTTCTCGACGAACGACACGATGGAAGCCCGGTCCGAGGACTTCCGATCGGCCTACAAGCGGGTGAAGGACGAGATCGGCAAGGTGATCGTCGGGCACGACGAGATCGTCCACGGCGTGCTGACCTGCCTGTTCGTCGGCGGCCACGCGCTGCTCGAAGGCGTGCCGGGGCTGGGCAAGACCCTGCTGGTGCGGACCCTCTCCGACGCCGTCTCGCTCGACTTCAACCGCATCCAGTTCACCCCCGACCTGATGCCGGCCGACATCATCGGCACGAATGTCGTGATGGAGACCCCCGACGGCCGCCGCATGTTCGAGTTCCAGCGCGGGCCGATCTTCTCGCAGATCGTTTTGGCGGATGAGATCAACCGGGCCACGCCGAAGACCCAGTCGGCCCTGCTGGAGGCGATGCAGGAGAAGTCCGTCACCGTCGGCGGCACGATCCACAAGCTGAAGGAGCCCTTCTTCGTGCTGGCGACGCAGAATCCGATCGAGCAGGAGGGGACCTACCCCCTGCCCGAGGCCCAGCTCGACCGCTTCCTGTTCAAGCTCGTCGTCGGCTACTCGACCCGGGAGGAACTCGTCACCATCCTCGACCGGACCACCCGGGGCGACAAGCCTCAGGCCGAGAAGGTGATCGACGGCGAGGCCCTCCTGCGGTACCAGGCGCTGGTCCGGGAGGTCATCATCGCCCCGCACGTGCAGGACTACGCCATCCGGCTGGCCCTGGCCTCGCACCCCGAGGGGCCGCACGCGGTCGACATCACCAACCGCTACATCCGATGGGGCACCAGCCCCCGGGGGGTGCAGACGCTCGTCCTCGCCGCCAAGGTCCGGGCCCTGCTCGACGGCCGCTACAACGTCAGCTTCGAGGACATCCGCCGCGTCTACCTCCCCAGCCTCCGCCACCGGGTCCTGCTCAACTTCGAGGCCCAGGCCGAGGGGGTGGAAGCCGACGAGGTGCTCCTGAAGCTCCTGGAAGCCGTCCCCGAGAAGGCCCAGGAGCCCGTCGCCGCCTGACCCGCATCGGCCTCCCCGAGCCCGAGCCGGCCCCGATCGACCGAAGCCGCACCCATGACCAGCCAGCACGACATCTACGACCCGCCCCCCTCCGGCACCTCCTGGCTGCCGCCGAGGAGCGAGCCGCTGCTGTTCACCCGGGGGGACCTGGCGTGCCTGCTGGTCCTGGGCCTGGTCGTGCTCGTCGGCGCCGGGGTCGCGTTCGCGTTCGAGGCGCTGCTGGGGGCCCTCGTGCTCGTGGGGGGGGCGTTGGTGGTGCTGGAGAGCTGGTACACCGCCCTCGGCTTCCTCTCCCGGAGGCCGACCGAGCACGCCTGGCAGCGGGTCGTCATCATCCTGGCGGCGCTGGTGCCCTGGCTCTTCGGGCTGGGCCTGTCGGCGGCGTTGATGATCGGGCTGTTCCTCCTGACCGACCTGGGTGCCTGAGCTGTCCGAAGGATCCGACGACCGGGAGCCTCCATGTCCACCGCCTCCTCGACCACCCCCCTGCTCGACCCCGAGTTCCTCCACAAGCTGGAGCAGCTGGAGCTGGTCAGCCGCAAGATCTTCGTCGGCCGCATGAAGGGGGAGCGGCGGAGCAAGCGGCGCGGCTCCTCGGTCGAGTTCGCCGACCACCGCAACTACTCCGTCGGCGACGACCTGAGGCACATCGACTGGAACGTCTACGGCCGGCTCGACAAGCTCTTCCTGAAGCTGTTCCTCGAGGAGGAAGACCTGCACGTCTACACGCTGCTGGACACGAGCCTGTCGATGGATTTCGGCGACCCGACCAAGCTCCGGTACGGCAAGCAGGTCGCGGCGGCGCTGTCGTTCGTCGGGCTGGTGAACCACGACCGGATCGTGCTGGACACCTTCAGCAGCGACCTGGAAGTGGGCCTCTCCAGCGTCCGGGGCCGGTCGCAGATGTGGCGGGTCGTGCAGCACCTGGACAACCTCAAGGCCAGCGGCTCCAGCGACCTGACCGCCGCGGCCCGGTCGTTCGCCATCAAGCACGCGGGCAAGGGGATCGTCGTCGTCATCTCGGATTTCATGGACAAGCGGGGCTACGAAGACGCCCTCCGCTACCTGATGGCCCGGAACATGGACATCTACGTCGTCCACGTCCTGAGCCGTGAGGAAGTGGAGCCGGAGATCGTCGGCGACCTCCGCCTGGTCGACTGCGAGGACGATGACGAGGCCGAGATCACCGTCAGCGCCCCGCTGCTGAGGCGGTACAAGGAGACGCTCGACGCCTACGTCGGCGGCTTCCGGGAGTGGTGCACCCGCCGCGGCATCGCCTACATCTTCACCACGAACCAGGCGCCGTTCGACAAACTTATTCTCAACTATTTGCGCGAGCGCGGGCTCGTCAAGTGACGTGACCGCGATCGCGGAGGTGCTCCCGATGCTGCCCGTGCCGCTGGCGCAGTCGAATCCCCTGGGGGGGCTGAACCTCCAGTTCGACCCGCCGGTCCCCTGGTTCTCCAGCTGGGGGCCGGTCTTCTGGTCGGTGCTGGCGGGGGTGCCCGTCACGATCATCCTGCTGTATTTCCTCAAGCTGCGCCGCAAGCCGGTCCAGGTGCCCAGCACCTTCCTCTGGAGGCGGAGCATCGAGGATCTGCACGTCAACAGCCTCTTCCAGCGGCTGAGGAAGAACCTGCTGCTGTTCCTGCAGCTGCTCGCCGCCCTGCTGGTGCTGCTCGCCCTGCTCGGCCCCCAGGTGAAGGGCAGCGCCCGGGTCGGCCAGCGCTTCGTGATCGCCGTCGACAACTCGGCGAGCATGTCCGCCACCGACGTCCGGCCGACCCGCCTGGAGCAGGCCAAGGGCCGGGCGCTCGACCTGGTCGACTCGATGGGCTCGAACGACCTGGCCATGGTCATCGCCTTCTCCGACTCCGCCCGGGTCGCCTCCACCTACACGGGCAACAAGGCCCAGCTCCGCGAGCGGATCGCCGCCATCCGCCCGTCCCGCACGGGCACCTCGCTCCGGGAGGCGCTCCAGGTGGCCGCCGGCCTGGCCAACCCCTCGAAGCAATTCGGCGAGGGGGAGGTCGCCTCCGAGGTCCAGGCCCCCCGGCTGATGATCTACACCGACGGCGGCTTCCCCGACGTCGAGGGCTTCAGCCTCGGCAACCTCGTCCCCGAGATCGTCGTCCTCGGCCGCCCCTCCGAGGGGGCGGCCCCGGCATCGGCCCCCGCCGAGGCCGAGGCCGAGGCCGGAGAGGGGGCCGATCCCGGGGCCGGGGACGGGACGAATACGCCCCCGTCGGACAACGTCGCCGTGCTCGCGTTGCAGACCGCCCGGAACGAGGAGCGGCCCGACCTGATCCAGCTCTTCGGCCGGGCCCGGAACTACCGGGATGAGCCGGTCGTCACCACCGCCCGGCTCTACCTCCACCCGCTCGACGCGCCGATCGGCGACGGGCGCCTCATCGACGCGGCCGAGGTCTCGCTGCCGGCCCGGTCGACCCGGGCCTTCAAGTTCGACGTGCCCGACCCCGGCGCCGTCGGCCTGGAGGTCCGGCTCGACGTCGAGGACGAGCTCGACCAGGACGACCGCGCCTTCGCCGCCGTCGGCCGCCCCCGGACGGCCCGGGTGCTCGTGGTCACCGAGCGGAACCGCTACCTGCTCAACGCCCTGACCACCGCCACCGCCGGGGACGCCGCCGAGGTCATCGAGATCCGCCCCTCCGAGCTGGAGAATGACGACGTCCGGCGTGCCCTGATCGCCGGGCTCTACGACCTGGTCGTCTTCGACCGGGTCGCCCCCGAGGAACCCCCGGCCAGCAACGCCCTTTACCTCGGCGTCATGCCCCCCGGCGAGGCGTTCGAGGCGGCCGAGGCCGTCGAGGCGCCGATTGTGCTCGACTGGGACATCGCCCACCCGATGCTCCAGTACGTCCGGGATCTCCCCCTGGTCCTGATCCGGGACGCCCTGATCGCCGAGCCCCCCCCCGGCTCCACAACGCTGGTCGAGAGCGACAAGGGGCCGCTGGCCTTCATCTCCCCGAGGGACGGCTACTCCGACGCGGTCATCGGCTTCTCGATCTACCGGGAGGGCGACCAGCTGAACACCGACTGGCACACCAAGCTCAGCTTCCCGGTCTTCCTCTACAACACCCTGCGCTTCCTCGGCAACGTCCAGGAGGCGCTGGGCGAGGAGGCCCACCGGCCGGGCCAGCCGGTCGTCCTCCGGGCCGACGCCACCGCCGAGCGCGTCACCATCGACCCGCCCGAGGGGCCCGAGGTCGACGTCCGGCGCTCCGACCTCGGCACGTTCGTCTTCAACGGCGCCGACGAGCCGGGCCTCTACCGGGTCTCCTGGGAGTCCGCCGACGGCGAGGCGACCAACCGCACGGTCTTCGCGGTCAACCTCTTCGACGCCCGGGAGAGCGACCTCGCCCCCCGGGGCATCCCCCCCGAGGGGGTGACGGGCCGGGCGGCCGAGCCCTACCTCATCAAGATCGGCTACACCGAGGTGGCCGGCACCCGGCAGTCGCGCCCGGCCCGGCTGGACCGCTGGTGGTGGGTCGCGCTGGGGGCCCTGGGGGTGGTCCTGTTCGAGTGGTACATCTACAACCGACGCGTCTACATCTGATGCCGGGCCGTCGAGTTCGGCACCGCCGCCGGCGTCCGGGCGGCCCGGTGGGCCCCGGGCACGGCCGGGAGGGCGGCGGCGGTGCGGAGGGTGAACCGGGAGATCTCGGGCGGGCAGTTGACCCGGATCGGGTGCTGGGCGGCGATCCCCCGGGAGACGTAGAGCAAGGTCGGCCCCAGCCGGAAGAAGCCGCAGTCGTACCGCCTGCTGTACCGGCTGGGGAGGATCACCGACCCGACGACCGGCAGGCGGTACTGGCCGCCGTGTGTGTGGCCGGAGAGGACGAGGTCCACCCCCCGGCGGGACGCCCAGCCGAGGGTGTCGGGCGAGTGGCTCAGCAGCAGCCGGACGTCGGCCTCGGGGGTGGCGGCCGGGTCGGGGAGCGGGCCCCAGGGGGCGGAGGTGCCGCCGACGGCCAGCCGGGCGCCGTCGACCTCGATCGCGGTCCAGGACGCCTCGACCACCGAGAACCCGGCCGACCGGAGCGCCTCGGCCGCGCCGACCGGTGCGGTCCGGTGGTCGTGGTTGCCCAGCACGGCGTACTGGCCCAGCCGGCCCCGGAATCGGGAGAGAAGCGGCCCGACCCGGTCGAGCATCGCCTCGTCGTCGACGAGGTCGCCGGTGAAGGCGACGAGGTCGGCCTCGAACCCCTCGGCCTGCGCCAGCATCGCCTCGAAGAAGCGGTCGGAATAGGCGGGGGTCAGGTGCAGATCCGTCAGGTGGAGGATCCGGAGGCCGTCCAGCGGGCCCGGCAGCCGGGGGCGGCCCAGCTCCCAGTCGGTCAGGTCGAGCCGGAAGCACTCGTTCCCGGGGATCCGGAGCCAGAAGGAATCCCAGGCGGGGCCGATCAGCTCGTCCTTCGGGATCGAGTCGGTCAGGTCGACCCGGGTCGACGTGCCCGAGACGCCCGTCGGGAGCCGCCGGAACCGCCTCGACACCGTGACGATCGGCAGGCCGACGGCCCCCACCAGGAGGCAGAGCCCGGCATACAGCCGGGCGACGGCCGGCCAGTCGCCCCAGGGCCGATCGAGCACCAGCATCGCCAACCCGACCGACACCGAGCCGAGGAACGAGACGCCGATCAGCTTGACCACCCGGGTCGGGTTCCCCTCGGGGATCCCCACGCCGTGCAGCACGTTGACCATCAGCACGGCGAGGCAGAAATGGCCCAGCGCGATCGCGGCGAGCATCGGCCAGTCGATCATGGTCGTCCTCGGGGTCGGGTCGGGACACGCGCCCGGGGGGGGCGACGGCCCCGGGCGTCGGCGGGTCAGGGCTCGGGGCGGTCGAGGGGGGGGGCGGGCGGGAAGCCGTCGGGGCCGGGGGTGGCGGCGGGGGCCCGGATCGCCTGCTCGACGGCGTCGATCAGCCGCTCGACGTGGAAGGGCTTGTAGAGCACCGTCCGCAGGCCCTCCTTGCGGGCCTTGACGATCGAGTGGGTGGGGTCGTAGCCGAACCCGGTCATCAGGATCACCGGGACCCCCGGCTGGACCTCCAGGATCCGTCGGAAGGCCTCGTAGCCGTCGAGGTCCGGCAGTCGGATGTCCAGCAGGGCCGCGTCGTAGGGGGTCTGCCGGGCCAGGGCGATCGCCTCCTGGGCGTCCCGGGCGGTCTCGACGGTCGCCCCCTGCTGCTCCAGCAGCTGGTGGGCCGCCCCCCGGATCGCCTCGTCGGCGTCGACGACCAGCACCCGGGCGTCGGCCAGGCGTTTCGGGGGCCGGGAGTTCCGGGAGTTCTCCGGGAGGACCGTCGCCCCGGCCCGGCGGACCAGGCCCCGGATCTCCCGGGCCCGCTCCAGCAGGTGGCGGAGGCGGTTGACGATGTCCTCGTCGTGGCCGGCGTAGCGGTCCAGCGCCGTGGTGGCGTCGCCGAGGATGTCGTCCAGCGGCAGGGCCAGCTCCCGGGCGATCGCCTCCACCGAGGCGGTCGCCGTGCTTACCTTCTCCGCCTCCAGCAGCTCCAGGGTCGTCAGGGCCGAGGCGATGTTCCGGGCGTAGATCTCCAGGTACTGCTGGTCCCGGAGGTCGAAGGCGTTGGGCTTGGGGCTCTCGACGTTCAGGGTGCCGATCACCGTGCCGTGCCGGACCAGGGGGACCGTCAGCGAGCTCCGGGAGTCGGCGGCCCCCTCCAGGTACCTCGGGTCCCGGGTCGTGTCGGAACAGAGATACCCCTTGCCGGTGGCGGCGACGAAGCCGGTCACCCCGTTGTCGGCCTCCGAGGCGTACAGCTGCCGGTCGGCCGCCAGGGGGGTCATCCCCTCGGTCAGCAGCGGGTCGAGCCGTCCGGAGGGGCGGAGCAGCCGGATCTCGATGAAGTCCAGCCCGAGCAGGTCGCGCATGTGGCGGACGATGTTGTACTTCAGCAGGTCGATCCGCTCGCTGACCCGGAGGTCCCCCAGCTCCTCGGGGGTCAGGTCGGCCAGCTCCTCGCCGGCCTTGTTGATGGCCCGGACCTTCTGCTCCTGGAGCACCTCGTCGGTGATGTCCCGGGTCAGGGCGATCAGCGACTGGAGCCCCCCGGAGGCGTCCAGGATCGGCGTGACGTTGAGCCGGAAGAAATTGCCCGTGCCCAGCTTGAGGATGCACCCGGCCGGGTGCTTCGTCCGCTCGGCCTGCGAGAAGGCGCAGAGGTCCGGCTCGCAGCGCTCGGGGTGGTCGAGCACCTCGAAGAAGGGCCGATCGATCGGGTCGGAGTCGATCGACGCGAGGTTGCGGAACTCGGGATTGTACCAGAGGATCCGCTGCGTCCCCGGCTCGACCACGGCCACGCCGTCGGCGATCGCCTCCAGGATCTCGTCGGACTGGATCAGCATCCCCGCCCAGTGCAGCGAGGAGAGCTGGGCGGCCGAGACGAAGACGGCGTCGAACCGCTGGTCGCGGAGCAGGTGCAGGGCCCGGGCCATGGTTCGGGCCCGGACGACCTCGCAGGAGTCGTCGAGCGGGAGGCGGGCCGGCGGCGCGGGGTCGGAGTCGCGATCGATGACCAAGACACGCGGCTTCTCGGACACGCGAGACGACCTCCTCGGCGCCGAGGCTCGAGCGGTTCGACACCGGGCGCTCCCGGACGCGGCCCGGCGCCCGGATCCCAGGGCCATCCTAACCGAGGCGGTCGGCGCCGGACAAGGCACCGAGGGTCCCGAGGGGGAGATCCCGACGCGTCCCCCGGGACGACCCGGATCGTGGGGGGTGGGGGCGGGATGCGTCGGGGCGGAGTCCCCCCCGGCCCGACCCATCCCGTCCCCGCCCCCCCACCCCAGCCCCGGCCCTCCCCCCGGCTTCCCCGACGCTTGACACCCCCGTCCCGGGGGGCGTAGCATCGGCCCCATCCCGATCGATCGACCGCCGAGGTCCGGCCATGTCCTCTCCCGACCGCCTGACCGCCCGAGAGGGCGGCCTTCTCGTCGTCGACCTCCAGTCCCGGATCCTGGAGCCGATCCGGTACGGCGACCTCGTCGTCGCCAACGCCGTCCGGCTGATCAAGGCGGCGCAGCTGCTCTCGATCCCCGTCTGGGCGACCGAGCAGTACCCCAAGGGGCTCGGGCCGACCACCCCGGAGGTGGCCGACCTGCTGCCCGACCGGCTCGCCAAGCTGACCTTCCACTGCTGCGGGGCGCCGGGAATCGTGGAGCAGTTCCGGGCCCGGGACGTGAGGCACCTGACCCTCACCGGCATCGAGGCCCACGTCTGCGTCTCCCAGACCGCCCTGGAGCTGATCGACCGCGGCTTCCACGTCCAGGTGCCGGCCGACGCCGTCGCCTCCCGGGGCAAGATCGACTGGGACGTCGCCCTCCGCCGGATGGAACGCGCCGGGGTGGTCGTCTCCACCACCGAGGCGGTCCTCTTCGAATGGGCCGAGACCGCCGAACGCCCCGAGTTCAAGGCGATCAGCGCCCTGGTCCGGGACTTCTCCTCGCCCCGAAAGCGCAAGGACCGGGAGAAGGACAAGGGGGAATTCAAGCTCCGGACCCGACTCCGGGACACCGACCCGGACGAGGATTGATCGGCGGGCCGGGGCCGACGCGCCGCCCTCGATCGGGACCGGATGGCCGAAGCTCGATGGCGCGGCCTCGGGGGCGGCGCGGCCGGGGATCGACCTCGATCATCCGGCATCGACCCTCCGGCCTCCTTCATCTTCCGATCCCCGACCCGAACGCCCGCCCTCGCAATTCCTGAAGGGACATCGCCGTGACCACGCCCGCCTCGAAGCCCCTGGATCCCTCCCCCCGGGTCCTGCTCGGCCCCGGGCCGTCGAACGTGCCCCCCCGGGTCCTCTCGGCCCTGGGGATGCCCCCGGTCGGGCACCTCGACCCCGAGTTCGTCGCGCTGATGGACGAGATGCAGGGGATGCTCCGCCGGGTCTTCCGAACCGAGAACCCGATGACCCTGGCCGTCTCCGGGACCGGCTCGGCGGGCATGGAGGCCGTGGTCGCCAACCTCGTCGAGCCCGGCGACCGGATGCTCGTCTGTGTCAACGGCGTCTTCGGCGGCCGGATGGTCGACGTCGCCGGGCGATGCGGGGCCGAGGTCTCCCGGATCGACCGCCCCTGGGGGGAGGTCTTCGACCCCTCCGAGGTCGAGGCGGCCATCAAGGCGCATCGCCCCAAGCTCGTCGGCATCGTCCACGCGGAGACCTCCACGGGGGCGTTGCAGCCGGTCGACGAGATCGCCCGGATCGCCCACGAGAACGGCGCCCTGCTGGCCATCGACGCCGTCACCTCCCTCGCCGGGGTCCCGGTCGAGGTCGACGGCTGGGACGTCGACGCGGTCTACTCCGGCACCCAGAAGTGCCTGAGCTGCCCGCCGGGCCTGGCCCCCGTGTCCTTCGGGCCCCGGGCGATGGAGGCGATCAAGGCGAGGAAGACCAAGGTCCAGTCCTGGTACCTCGACATGACGCTGATCGGCCGGTACTGGGGCTCCGACCGCCTCTACCACCACACGGCGCCGATCAACATGAACTACGCCCTCCGGGAGGCGTTGGCGATCGTCCTCGAGGAGGGGCTCGACGCCCGGTTCGCCCGCCACCTGCTGAATGCGCAGGCCCTCGCCGCCGGCCTGAAGGCGATGGGGATCGACTACGTCCCCGCCGAGGGCCACCGCCTGCCGCAGCTCAACTGCGTGACCATCCCCGAGGGGGTCGACGACCTGGCGGTCCGCAAGCGCCTGCTCTCCGAGTGGAACGTCGAGATCGGCGGCGGACTGGGGGACCTGAAGGGCAAGGCCTGGCGGATCGGCCTGATGGGCTATGGCTCCCGGAGGGAGTCGGTGACGCTCGTCCTCTCGGCCCTGGAGACCTGCCTGAGGGACGCCGGCGCCCCCGTCGAGCCGGGGGCCGCGCTCGCCTCCTCGGCCGAGGTCTACGCCGGCTCCCCGGCCGCCTCGACCGCCTGATCGCCGCTCAGGAGGCGGGTGGGCCGCCCCGCCTCTTCCGGCCCCCCGGCGCGGCAGAGGCCGCGAACAGCCCGGTGCCCAGGGCCACGGCCAGCCGGGAGGCCAGCCGGCTGGCCGGGGTCGTCGAGAGCACCTTGTCCACCCCGGCCATCGGGAAGGCGAGCGTGCCGATCACCTGGAAGATCAGTCCGGCTATCGCCGCCCCCACCGCCCCGGCGATCGCCGATCCGACCGCCCCGGCCGGGCCCCTCCCCCGGCCGATCCCGGCGGCGGCCCCCCCCGCCGCGCCGATCGGCGCCCAGAGCGCCAGATGCATCAGCATCACGGGGAGCAGGTCCTGCTTGCCCGGGGTCCGGATCGCCTCGTAGAGCGGCGCCGCGCCGTAGGCGGCCGCCGCCCCGGCCAGACCCCCCAGGACGAGCCCGGCTGCGCCGCCGAGCGCGGCCCCCCTGCCCCTCCGGGCCGCCAGGCCGGCGGCCGCCCCCATCGCCAGGCCGAGCAGCCCCCCGAAGGCCGAGAGGCTGCGGACGGCCGTCAGCCGGTCCGCCTCGCGGATCGCCTCGGCCGTCGTGGCCATCGTCTCGGTCTCCTGGCCCATCACCATCATCTTGCTCTCGACCGGGGCCACCCGGACGGCCGGCGACTCGCCCAGCCCCCAGGCGGCGAGCGCCGCGAGGATCGCGCCGACCAGGGCGGCGACCCGGGTGCGGCCCGCCGAGGCCGGCCTGGCGTCGTCCGTCGCGATGGGGGGGGGCCCCGCGGGGGTCGGGTCGGGTGCGGGCACCGGGGGATGCTCGGCTGCCATGGGAGGGGCTCCGGGATCGGGATGTGCTTGGGTGGTCGTCGCCGACGCCAGCGGCGATCCGGGCGCCTCGGAGCCTAATCCAGGGGGGCCGGCGACGCAAACGGCCGCCTCGGCCCGCCGCCCAACTCGGCGTCCGGGTTTCCGCTTGATTCGGCCAACCAATCGCTCGATATTAGCGAGTGCGAGGCAAATCCAACCCCCTTTGTTCCATGGATGCGTTATTGCGGTCATCCGGGCGAGGGGGCTCACAATTCGTTCGCGGGGTCTCGAGCCCATGCAGAAGCGACGCGGATTCACGCTGATCGAGCTGCTGGTGGTCATCGCGATCATCGGCGTGCTGATCGCCCTGCTCCTGCCGGCGGTACAGGCGGCCCGGGAGGCCGCCCGCCGGGCCCAGTGCACCAACAACCTCAAGCAGCTCGGCCTGGCGGCCCACAACTACATCGACACTAACGGAAGCCTGCCGCCGTTCAACTCCAGCATCGACGAGCGGCTCCACTGGGGCACGCCCGTCTTCGACCCCTGGCCGCTGGACTGGGCGGCCTCGACGCTGCCCTATATCGAGCAGGGCCCGCTCTACAGCGCCCTGAATTTCAGCTTCGGCTCCAACGGCTCGCCGCAGAACGCTACCGTGCTGCGGACCCTGGTCAACACCATGGTCTGCCCCTCCGACGGTGAGCTTCCCGCCGCCGGCCCGGGCTCCTCGTGGCGGAACTACGCCGCGAACATCGGCGGTCCGTCGCCGTTCATGGCCTGGTCGGGCACCTTCGTCTCCTTCCGCAACGACGCGCTAGGCAACAGCGGCGGGCACCAGAACAGCAACATCGGCCCGGTGGGCATGGCCCGGATCCGAGACGGCACGTCGCAGACCGCCCTGTTCAGCGAGATGCTCGTCGGCACCGGGCCCCCCTCACCCGTCCCGGCCAATCACCCGCTGGCGAAGCACGGCTATGCCTTCAAGCTCTCGCTGGACAGCCCGGTCGACCAGGGCGGCAGCGGCGGCCCCGCCGCCACCGCCTTCGTGCAGGCCTGCCGCAGCATCCCCGGCACCCAGGAATCCTTCGGGACCCTGACGCCGGCCAATGGGGCCTACTGGATCGGCACCAACCCCGGGTCTTGCATCATCTGGTCCGGATACAACCACTACAACGGGCCCAACGGCTACAATTGCCAGGCCAACAATGACGGAAACACCGGCGGCTACGGCAACATCATGAATGCCTTGCCCCCCGGCAGCAACCACCCCGGCGGCGTCAACGTCTGCTTCGCCGACGGTTCCGTCAAGTTCATCAAGGACACGATCGCCATCCCCACCTGGTGGGCGATCGGCACTCGGAACGGCGGTGAGGTCGTCAGCGCCGACCAGTATTGATCCCGAGCCCGGTCCGCCGGCAGATCGGCGAGGGGGGCCTCCCTCCTCGTCGACGGCCCGGCACCGCGTCCCGGCTCGATCGGCGCCAAGGCCCGGTCGGCCCGGTTGATCTCCACGCTTCGCCCGCTCCGCAATCGACCCCGACGAGGACTCCGATGGCCCGTGTCTTCTCCCTCCTGCTCGCGGCGGCCGTGATCGTTTCGATGGGCGTGGTCGGCTGCGGCCAGTCGCCGCCCCCGGCGACTGGCGAACCCTTCGAGCCCCCGAAGGAGCTCGACCAGATGAAGGCCCAGATGCTCGAAAACTACAAGAAGGGGACGGTCAACAAGGCCCAGTAACCGGCCGGGGCCCCCGCCGGCTTCCCCCGGGGGCCCGCTTCCCCGCCCCTCCCCGCGCAATCGGGCGACCCGGAGCGAGCCCAGCGACATGACCCATCCCGGCGAATCGGTGAGTGGCCCCCCGACCGGCCGCGGAGGGGGCCGTGATGCCCCTCCCCTCCCCTCCCGAAGACGATCGATCCGGCTCGCCCTCGGCGGTGCCGCGATCGCGGCCCTCGCCCTGATCTGGCTCGCGGCGGCCAGGCCGCCGTCCCCCGCCGAGCTCGATCGCCTCCTCCAGCTCGCCCAGGACGCCCATCGCGCCGGCCGACACGACCGGGCGGAGGCGCTGCTCGATCGCGTCGCCTCCTCCCGGGAGCCGACGCCGCTGGACCGCTTGCTCCGGGCCCAGGTGCAACTCGCCACCGATCGCCCTGAGCAGGCGAGGGACCAGCTCGCCCGGATCCCCGACGACCACCCGATCGCCCCGATCTCCCGGCTCCTGCTGGGCCAGGTCGAGATGCGGCTCGGCCGCGTGCCCGAGGCCGAGCGGTCCTTCCTGGCGGCCGTCCGCCTCCAGCCCCGCCACGTCCAGGCCCACCGCGAGCTCAGCTTCATCTACAGCATCCAGCGCAGGCTTCGCGAGCTCGACGAGCAGCTCGCTGCCCTCGCCTCGCTCGGGGAACTGCCCCCGAGCTACGTGCTCCACTGGAGCAAGATCCGCAATGTCAACTGGAACTACGAGAAGGACCTGGACAACCTCCGGCGGTTCCTCGCCGGAGACCCGGGCGATCGCCACTCAAGGCTGACCCTGGCCGAGGCGATCCGCCGATCGGGGGACCTAAACGAGGCCGGTCGAATCCTCACGCCCCTCCCCCCGACCGATCCCGATGCCGCCGCCCTCCGCGCCGGCATGGCGATCGAAGGCGGCGACCTGACCCGGGCCGAGGAGATGATCGCCCGGGCGCCGGCCGATCACCCGGCCGTGGCCCGGGTCCGTGGCGAGATCGAGCTGATCCGCGGCGACCCCGAGGCCGCCCTGCCCCACCTCCGGGCCGCCGAGCAGAACGACCCGACCGATCGACTGGTGAACTTCCACCTCGGCCGGGCGTTGACGATGCTCGGCCGTGCCGAGGAGGCGGCGCCCTACCTCGATCGGGTGCGACGCAACGACGCGCTCGGCCAGCTCATCTCCCGGGCCTCGACGCTCCCCGACCTCGATGACCCCGACCTCTGCGTCGAGATCGGCCGAGCGTGCCTCTCCCTGGGCCGATCCCTGGAGGCCCGGGCCTGGTTCGACACCGCCCTCTCCGTCGACCCCTTCCACGACGAGGCCCAGGAGTCGATCGCCCGAATCGAGGCCGGCTCCCCGGGGCTCTCCTCCCCGCTCGACGCATCCTGACGCGGAAACGGCCGGGGCCTCGGGAATAATCCCGGACACCCGGCCGTACGTCCCCGGCCCGCTTCAGGCCGTCCTCCAGCTGCCGCAACCCCGTCGATGATGTCGATCGACCCCGCCGGGCGGTCGATCGAGTCCAGGATCCGAGCGGCCCCGACGGAGTGGGGCGGGGCCGCCCGTCGATCAGGGACTCGGGACGATGCCCTGCTCCTCGTCGATCGAGTAGGACCTATCGGCCTCCAGGTCCGCAAACTCGTCGACCTTGCCCGAGGGCCAGCGGACCGTCAGCGACCCGGCCCGATCGGCGCCCCCGAGGCCGAAGGTGATCGGCATCTCGACGGACGAGAGGTAGCCCTTGCTCGGGAAGTGCTGGCGGACCTGCTCCTGGCCCCCCGCCTTGAGTTCGATCCGGGCGCCGATCCCGTCCCGGTTCGACCGCCGGCCGACGAGTCGGATCCGGATCCAGTGATTCTCATCCCCGCCGTCGTTGCGGAAGAGGCGGGCCTCGCCGCCGCTGGAGGTCATGACCACGTCGAGGTCGCCGTCCCCCTCCAGGTCGAGGTAGGCGCTGCCCCGGCCGACGATCGGGGTGAACAGGTCCGGCCCGGCCTGCTCCTTCGACACCTGGGTGAACAGGGTCGGCCCGGCCCGGCCGCTGTTCCAGAACAGTTGGGCGGGCTGGCGGTAAGTCTCGGACGCCTGGGTCTTCTCGATGTCCGATTCGAGGTGCCCGTTGACCGAGAGCAGGTCGGGCCGGCCGTCGAGGTCGTAGTCGAAGAAGAAGAGGCCGAACTTCAGGGGGGGCTGCGTCGGGGCCCCCAGGCCGAAGACGTTCGCCAGGTCGATGAACTGCATCCGGGTCGGGTCGTCGGCCACGTAGAGCGCCGTCATCTCGTTGGCGAAGTTGGCGATCGCCAGGGCCAGCGACCGGTCGTTCCGGAAGTGGGCCCAGTCGATCCCCATCGCCCCCCGGACCTGCCCCGAGGGGTCGAACGAGACGCCGGAGACGATCCCCAGCTCCTCGAACGTGCCGTCCCCCCGGTTCCGGAACAGGAAGTTGCGGACCGTGTCGTTCGCCACGGCGAGATCCACGAACCCGTCGCCGTCCACGTCGAAGGGGGCGACGCCGAGGGCCTTGGCCATCGGCTCCTTCAGCTCGGGGGTGACCAGGCGGATGCCGGCCTCCTCGCTGACGTCGGCGAAGGTGCCGTCGCCTTCGTTGCGGAGCAGGACGCAATGGCCCCCCCGGAAGGCGGTCGGCGGGCCGTAGGCGCGGCCGGCCCCGGTGAGCTGGAAGCCCTGGGCCCGGTCGAAATCGGCCGTCCACTCGACGTAGCAGCAGAGGAACAGATCCAGATCCCCGTCGTTCTCCAGGTCGAAGAAGGCGCCGGAGGTCAGCCAGCCGTCGCCGGCCCCGGCCCCCGCCTCGTCGGTGACGTCGACGAAGGTGCCGCCGTCGTTCCGGAACAGGAGGCCGCCGGAGACGGTGGTGATGTAGAGGTCGGGATCCGAGTCGTTGTCGATGTCGCCGACGACCGCCCCCATTCCGAATACCGGGACGTCCAGGCCGGCGGCCGAGGTCACCTCCTCGAAGTTCCCGGCCCCGTCGTTGCGGTAGAGGGCCGGCGAGGGGGCGTCCCCCGCCCCCTCCTCGGCGTGCCAGGGGCGTTGATTGACGAACAGGAGGTCGGGGTGGCCGTCGGCGTCGTAGTCGAGCACGGCGACGCCCGACCCCATCGTCTCGGGCAGCAGCTTCTCCCCCTCGGCGGCGTTGTGGTGGACGAAGTCGATGCCGGCCTCGTCGGTCACCTCGACGAACTTGACCGTCGGCAGGGCGGCCGGCTCGACGACCGGCGCCGCCTCGGGGGGGGCGGCCGCCGGGACGAACTCGGCCCCGGTGTCGGCCCCGCAACCGGTCAGCGACAGGGCGGCGGCGACGGCGGTGGCGAAGAGGACCGCCCAGGTCTTCGGGTCGTTGGTGTTCATTCCGTCACCTCGCTCTCGGCTCGGGAGTCGGGATCGGTGCGGCCGGCGGCGTCGGGCAACCCGGGGGCCCCGGGCCGGTGCAGGTCGTGGATGACGATCGGCTGGGCATTCTGGTCGGCCGCGGGGTCCTTCTCCCGGGCGATCCGGATGGCCCGGCCCTCGGCCGTCTCGTCCGGCCTGACGAAGTTGTGCAGGGCCTTGTGGGCCGACTCCAGGGCGAGGGACAGCCCGGCCTTCGCCGGCGCGTCGGCCTGCCGCTCCCACGCCGGGCCGAGCAGCCCGACCACCTCGATCAGCGTGCCGACCCGGGAGGCGAAGGCCGGCCTCGGCCCGTCCACGAAGGCCTCGATCTGCCGGGCCAGCTCCCGGGCGGACTGCTCCCGTGCGCCCGGGCCCGCGTCCGGGGCGGCGACCTCGGCGGCGAGGTCCACCAGCCGCGCCGGCTCCGGCGGGGGCCCTTCCCAGGGCTCGAAGGCCGACCGGTCGGGGGCGAACTCGGCATACGCCTGGCCGAGCCCGAAGTGGGCGTCGCCGTTCTCCGGGTCGATCGCGAGCGTCCGACGGAAGGCGTCGACGGCCCGGCTCATGTAGGAGAACCGCTCGGGGCTGTCGAGGGCCTCGATGCGGCCCCGGCGGTCGAGGGCCCGGCCCAGCTCGTTGATGACCATGTAATCCTGGCTGAAGTCGAACTTCCGGCTCGGGATCTTGGTGCTGAGCACGTCCTCGAAGCTCTTGATCGCGGCGTCGAGGTTCCCCTGCCGCATGTTGATCTGGCCGGTCAGCCAGTTGATCGTCCACTTCGCGGCGAACTCGGGGTCGGCCGCGGCCTTGCGGAGGGCCTCCAGGGCGTCGGGGATGCGCCCCTCCTTCTGGTAGACCCGGGCGAGGTTGACCCAGCCGTCCCCCTTGCCGTACCGCTCGGCCACGGCGAGGAAGACCGGCTCGGCCTGCTTCAGCAGGCCCTTCTGGGCGCCGGTGTCGCCCCCCTCGAGCAGCAGGCCGATGCCGTAGTCGTTCCAGCGCTGCCATTCCTGCTCGATCGGCGACGGCGGGTTCTCCGGCGTCGGGCCCCCGGAGACGGGCAACTCGACCGCGTCCCGGGCCATCACGACGATCGGCAGCGGGTCCGGCTCGCCGTCCTCGTCGGGATCGGGCCACACCCCCTCGCCGTAGACGTGGTCGAGGTACGTCCGGTCGAACTTGCGGTAGTTGACCTCGGCCTCCAGCGCGATCGGCCCGTCGATCCCCTCCTCGGGCACGTCGAGCCGGAAGTGGACGACCTGGCCGGCGCCCGGCGGGATCTGGCGGTTGTAGAGCGGCACGAAGATGTCCTGCGGGTTGCGCCGGTCGATCCGGTTGCCGTCGCGGTCGAGCATGTAGACGTTGATGAAGTGGGAGTACGGGTCGACGTATCCCCGCTCGTCCATCCCGCCGGACTTGCCGAGCACCCGGTCGCCGGACTTCGCCGTCAGCTCGACCCAGATCTCGTTCGAGTCCACCGTCCCCTGCGAGAAGTGGTGGCCGACACCCAAGGTCCGGACGACGACCTCGACCAGGTAGGAGGCGCCCGGCTCCAGCTCGGGGATCTCGGGCCGGATCGGGGCGACCAGCTCGCCGTCGACCGTCCCGCCCTCGCGGAGCCCGAAGATGTCGACGCGCACCTTCTTGTCGGTCAGGTATTCGGTGTGGGCCTCCAGCATCTCCTCGTCGCCGAGCGCCGCGGCCAGGCCCGTGTTGGCGCCGAGGAACATGTGGTTGTGGATCTCCCGGCCGGCCTCGCCGTCGAAGTTCTGGGCGCCGAAGTCGTCGGAGGCCACGAAGTTCATGTGGCATTCCGTGCAATTGGTCTTCGCCACCTCCGGGTAGTAGAAGCTGCGCGCCCCGTGGCCGGAGACCCCCGAGAGCAGGTAGGAATCGTGGTGGTTCTGCCCCCGGGTGAAGTCCTTGTAGTGGTTGAGCTGGAACGGCAGGTTGACCTTGTGGCACGTCGAGCAGAACTCGGCCGTCTTGTGCAGGGGCTTCAGGAAGGTCTGCTTGTGCAGATCCGGCTTGGCCTTCACCAGCGTCCGGTTGACCCACTGGAGCATCGGGTTGTCGCTGTAGGCGAAGGGGTAGTGTTGCGGCTCCTCGATGGTGTAGTCGGCGTTGCCCCGGCTGCTGTTGACGTGCGTGATCGAGTGGCACGACGTACAGGTGATCCCCGCGTGGGCGGTCGGGTCGTTCACGTCGTCGTACTTTGGGTCGTCGAACTTGCCCGAGAGGAACGGCACGACGTCGTGGCAGCCGGCGCACCATCGGGAGGCCTGCGTGTCGCCGTCCCGCTCCAGGGCGACCTTCCGGGTCTCCCGGACGCTATGCAGGTACAGCGGGTTGTTGAACGAGCTGAAGTGGTGCGAGGAGTGGAACCAGCCGTCGTAGGCGTCCTGATGGCACTCCATGCAATACTGGTCCATCATCAGGGTCTCGGCCGGGATCAGGTTGCCGTCGGCCGTCTTCACCTCGGAGGGGAAAAAGTACTTCGCGCCCTCCCTCGGCCCGACCTTGTTCAGCTGCCTCGGGTCGTGGGCGTGCATCAGGCCCATGAGCACGACGACCACGGTGACCCCGACGCTCCAGAGCCGGGCGTACTGCCAGTTGATCCTCGGCCCCGCCAGCCGGTGCCGGACATAGAGGCCGATCGCCAGCACCGGCGTCAGCAGGTGCAGCCAGTAGCCGACCTCCCGGACGACCGGATCCCGCACCTCGAAGCCGCCGATCCGGACCAGCACGACCCCGGAGACCAGCAGCACGATCGAGGCGGCCAGCAGCATCAGGCCGTAGCGGATCGCCGCCCGGTTCGGCCGCTTCCAGGAGGTGGCGAGGTGGGCGAAGCCGAAGACGATGAACGGGACGATGAGGACGATGCCCAGCAGCAGGTGCAGGGCGACCATGAGCATGTAGAAGTAGGTGTCCTGCGGGGCGCCGCTGAGCCAGGTCACCAGGGTGACGCTGGACATGTAGATGCCGGTGGCCCCCAGCAGGGCGAACCCGATCAGGACGGCCCAGAGCCAGGGCCTGAGCCCCCGGCCGACGGCCGGGGTATACACGAACCCGCGTCGGTCGCGCATCGGTCGGGGCGCGGGTCGTTCGGTCGCGGACATGCGAGCCCTCCTCGGCACGGGGCCGGGCCTCCCGGGGCGATCGGCATCGAGCCGGATCGCCCCGGGATGAATCGGAATCGGATCGGATGGGTTCGGGGCGCGACCCGGGGCCGATCGGGCCCCGGGCGGGACGGACGGTCGAGATCACCCCGATCGGGGGCCGGATCCGGCCGGCCGAGGTCGGGGAGGGTGGGAGATCAGGACGGTCCGTCAGCGGGCCCTGGGGGGGCGGTCGATCCGATTGGGGCCCTGGAGGGGGCGGGAGCGATCCCGGTCGGCCCGGAGGAACCCCCGGGACGGGGTGCGGGCGGCGGTCCGGATCGCGTCGGACAGCGGGAGTTCGCCCCCGACCACCAGCCGGGTCGGGCCCCGATCCGGGTCCTCGGACGGGCAGCTCGGCTCGATCCGGACGGGGGAGGGCTCGGCGACCGTCCCGACCCGATCGGCGGGGGCCGGGACGGGTTCGCCGGCCCCTCCCGTCGAGAGCCCGAAGACCGGCCGATCCGCCTCGTGGCAGGTGCCCGCGACCGCCCGGGGCCCGGGGAGGACCGCCGCCACCAGCCCGATCAGGGCGGCGATGGTCAGGGCCTGCCGGGGGATGGGTCGGGGGACGGTCACCCGGTGCACTCCGAGGCGTCTGGGGAGGTCGGGAGGGGGAGATGTGTCACCCCCAGTCTGGGAGGGCGGCCCGCCGAAGTCAAGGCGATTGACCGGGGGAGCACGCCCGGGGGGCCCCGAATCCCGGGGACGGGCCGGTCATCGGGCCGGGGAGGGGGACGGATCCGGGGTCCCCGGGTCGGGCGGGGACGGCCCGTCGAGCCGGGCCCGTCGGGAGCGCCACCCGTCCAGATCCAGCGGGAGGGCCGCATCCCCCACCAGGGCCATCCCCGTCCGCACCTCGACGGCCAGGTTGACCCGGCCCGGTTCGCCGGACATCGGCGCGGGACGGCGCCAGCGGTAGACCGTGCCGGTGCCGTCGCACGACAGCGCCTCCGAGCCGTCCGGGTGGATCGCCAGGCCCGAGACGGGGCCGAGGTGCTCCAGGGGGGGGCCGATCGCCCTGCCGGAGGCCACGTCCCAGGCCATCGCGTCGCCGCCCGCCTGGCCGGTCAGGACGGTGCGGAGCCCGGCATCCCGGGCCCGGGCGATCGTCGGGCCCAGGTGGGGGAGCATCGGCCCGATCGGGGCCCCGGTCCGCGCGTCCCAGCGCCGGAGGACCCCGCCGGACTCGGTCAGCGCCTCGCCGCCCTCGGCGTCGAAGCCGACCCAGGCCAGGGGGGCCCGGTGGGCCATCTCCGGCCCCAGCCGGGCCCCGTCGGACAGGTCGATCAGGACGGCCCGGCCGTCGGCCAGGCCGGCCAGCGCCGTCTCCCCATCGGGGGTGACCGCCATCGCCAGCACGGTCGCCCCGAGGCCGGCCACGGTGTTCGAGATCCGGCCGGTCTCGACCTCCAGCTCGATCATCGTCCCGCCCCCGCCGCCGACCCAGGCGGACCGGCCGTCGGGGGAGGTGATCAGGACGTCCGGTTCCAGGGGCACGTCCACCGGCCCCCAGGCCGGTCGGCCGTCGGCCGAGTCCCAGCAGGAGAGCCGGCCGTCGATCGCGACGGCGACGATCCGGTCGCCGCCGGCGGCGAACTTCGGGAAGATCAGGGGGATCGGCGCCTCGATCGCCAGCCCGGTCGGCCCGCCCTCCCGGGCGTCCCAGACCATGATCCGCCGATCTCGGAAGGTCAGCAGGCGTCGGGAGGACTCGTCGAACTCCATGCGGGCGAGCCCGCCGGGGTGCACCATGGGCCCGCCGATCGGCGAGAGGTCCCCGGCGTCCCAGAGCTGGGAGCGGCCCCGGTCGTCCCCGGTCAGGAAGGCCCGGCCGTCGGGGCGGTAGGAGACGTGCCGGATCGAGCCGCCGGGCCGGAGGATCGGCTCGTTGGGCGGCCCGGGGGGGGCGGCCCAGACCCGGGCCACGAAGTCATTGGAGACCGTGGCGATCCGACGGCCGTCGGGGAAGAAGGTGCCGGCGGCCAGGTCGAGGTGGTGCGGCAGTTCCGGGCCGATCGGCCGGCCGGTGGCCGCGTCCCAGAGCCGCGCCGTGGCGTCCCAGCCGACGGTCAGCAGCACCCGGCCGTCGGGCCGGAACTCCAGGCCCGAGATCCCCGACAGGTGGGCCGGCCTCGGGCCGGCCAGCTCGACGCCCAGGCCCGCGTCCCAGGTCCGCAGCCGGCCGTCCCGGCAGCCGGTGAGCAGCCGGGCCCCGTCGGGGGAATAGGCCACGACCTGGGCGGGCATCGGGTGCCCCAGCCGGAGCGGCCCGGGTGCCCCGGTCCGGGCGTCCCAGGTGCGGACGGTGCCGTCGTGGCCGGCGGTGGCGAGGGCCAGGCCGTCGGGCCGGTAGGCCACGTCGAGGATCGCGACGGAGCCCTCGTGGCGCATCGGCTCGCCGATCAACGTCCCCCCGCCGAGGTCGACCAGCCGGGCCACGCCCACCCCGTCCCCGTCCCGTCCCGAGACGACGCAGGCGCTCCCGTCGGGGGAGACGGCGATGGCGGCGCAGGCCGCCAGGGCCCGGAGCCGCCACCGGGGGGCCCGACGCCCGAGGTCCCAGGCGATCACCCACCCCGAGCCGTCCCCCGAGATCAGGGCCCCGCCCGGGGTGAAGGCGACGACGGTGGCGGGGCCCTCGTGCCGGAGCGCGATCGGCGGCCCCTCGGTGTCGGGATCCCAGACCCGGACGAGGCCGTCGTGGCAGGCGGTCGCCATCCGATCGCCGTCGGGGGAGACGGCGACGGCGGCGAGGTGCTCGGGGTGGGGGATCGCCCGCACCACCTCGCCGAGCTGGCGCCCCCAGGCGGCGAGGTTGGCCCGGATCGTCGGCCCGTCGCCGAGCCCGGCCTCGTCGTCGAGCCGCAGGGCCTCGGCCAGCCAGAGCAGCCCGGCGTGCACGTCGCCGAGCTGGCAGAGGTACAGGGCCCGGTCGAGCGTCAGCCTCGCCCCCTCGGCCCGGGCCCGCCGCCCGGCCTCCTCCGCCCGGGCCCCGGCCAGCTCGGCCGACCGGAGGGCGCCGGCCACGGCCAGCGCCGAGACGCTCGCCACCGCCGCCACCGCCGCCAGCGCCAGGACCGCCGCCCCGGCCAGGGCCCGGTGCTTCCGGGACCACCGGGAGAGGCGCTCGACCCCCCCCTCGCGGTGGCAGATGACGGGCTCGTCGGCCAGCCATCGGCGCAGCTCCGCGGCGAGCCCCGACGCCGACGGGTAGCGGTCCTCCGGCCGGTTGGCCATCGCCCGGAGGATGATCGCCTCCAGGGCCCTCGGGATCCCCCGGTTGGCCCGGCGGGGCCGCTCGAACTCCCCCAGCCGGGTGCGATCGAGCGCCTCCGCGAGATCCGCGGCATCGATCGGCACCCGGCCGACGGCGAGGTGGTAGAGCGTGGCGCCGAGGCTGTAGACGTCCGAGGCCGGCCCGGGCGCCCCGTGCCCGCCCCGGGCCTGCTCGGGGCTCATGTACCCGGGAGTGCCCACGACGGTGCCGGGCCGGGTCTCGGTCCCCCCGGCCGAGGGCGGCCGGGCCGGCCCCGGCGGGCCCGGGTCGTCCGGGCCCGGGCCCGTGCCCGAGGCCCCCCCCCGCCGGTCGATCTCCGGGCCCGGGTCGCCGACCGGCTTGGCGAGCCCCCAGTCGACGACGATCGTCTCGCCGAAGGGGCCGCAGAGGATGTTCGAGGGCTTCAGGTCGCGGTGCAGCACCCCCCGGCTGTGGGCGTAGGAGACCGCGTCGCAGGCCGCCAGGAAGCGGGCGACCAGGCCCCGGAACTCCAGCGAGGAGGCGAACCCTCGGCCCCGGTCGCACGTCGAGAGGGCCTGCAGCAGGCTCCGGCCCCGGATCAGCCGCATCGCGTAGAACGGGCCCCCCCGATCGTCGAGGCCGATCGCGTAGATGGGCACGATGCCCGGGTGTTCGAGCTGGCCGGTGATCTCGGCCTCCATCAGGAACCGGTCGCGTCGGACCCCCCGGGACGACCGGTCGGGCCTCATGACCTTCAGCGCCACCTCCCGGCCGACCTCGCGGTCGAAGGCGACGTAGACCTCCCCCAATCCGCCCCGGGCGAGGAACGTGCGCACCTCGAAGCGGCCGCCGGTCACGGGCCATCCGCCGGCTTCCCCGGGCCCGGGCCCGTCCGCCCCGGGGCCCGACTCGGCGGTCGCGGGCCCGTCCCGGCCCTCGGGCCCGGGGTCGGCCCCCGACGCCCGTCCCTCCCCGTCCCCCCGCAAGGGCGAGGGCCATCGGATCGGCCCCGGGGTGGTCGGCCTCACGGCCGGGGAGGGGTCGTCCACGGTCCTCCATTCGATCAGCCGGCCGACGGTCGAATCGAGGTCCAGCCGGCCCTCGACCAGGGCCCGGAGGATCCGGCTCAGGGCCTCCCGGTCGTCGGGGCCGAATTCCTCTTGCCAGGACGTGTCGGCGTCGTCGCGTGCCATCCCGGCGCTCGAACTCGGCGGGGGCTCGGCCCGGGTCACAACGGGCCTGGCCGTCGTCGCGGCTCGGGGATCGACCCGCGTCCCCCGATTATTGGGGAGGGAGGGGCTTCCCGCAACCGTCCCCCGGGGAGGGGGGCGGGCTCGAACCGATCGGGGGGGCCGAACCGTCCCCCCCCGGCGGTCGAATGGAGGAGATTCGGGGGCCGCACCGCCAGGGGCCCCGGCCCCCGCCGCGGCCTCGACCCGGGAGGCGCCCGGGTCGCCAAAGCCCGGCCCCCTTATGCTATCCTGGTAAATTCGGGCGGCCCTCCGGCGAGACCGGCCCCGCCCGAGGCCCGGGCATGGCGTCGGGCCGAGGTCGCCGCCCCCCCGCCGCCCATCGAGGAGGATGTCGCGTTGTTCGCCGGACCTATCATCGCCCGGGAGCTGCTGACGGCCCCCCGCCCCCCGCGCTACTACGCCGCCCGGGCCTCGTATGCCGGCGGGTTGCTGATCGTCATGCTGACGATCTGGCAGGTCTTCGTGGGCTGGGAAGAGGGCGACGCGCTGAGCATCCTCTCCCGGTTCGGGGCCATCCTCTTCCTCTTCTTCGCCTACATCCAGCTCACGCTGATGCTCTTCTTCGCCCCGATCGCCTCGGCCACCGCCGTGGCCCACGAGAAGGACCGCCGGACGTTCGTCCTGCTGCTGATGACCGACCTGAGGGACGTGGAGATCGTCGTCGGCAAGCTCGTCGCCAGCCTGCTGCAGATCCTGACGCTGCTGCTGACCTCCCTGCCGGTGTTCTCCCTCTGCCTGCTGCTGGGGGGCGTCTCCTTCGGCCAGGTGATCGACGTGTTCCTGGTCACCTTCGCCGCGGGCGCGTTCGGCGGGGCCCTGGGGATGATCGTCGCCCTCTGGCGCGACCGGACCTTCCAGTCGATCGCCCTGACGGTCCTGCTGGTGGTCCTCGTGCTGATCCTGGGGGAGGCGGCCGCACTGGTCCTGCCCGAGTCGAGCCTGCTGGCCACCGCACTCAGCCCCTTCCGGGCCATCGGCGAGGCCATCCGCCCCCGCCCGGATCGGCTGGTGGGGCCGCTCGGCGCGTCCAGCCTGACCTTCACCGCGATCTACCTCGGGGCGACGGCCCTGGTGGTGCTCGCCTCGATCCTCCGGCTCCGCGCCTGGAACCCCGGCCGCAACGAGCCGAGGGAGCAACGCGAGGGGGAGGGCGAGGCCGAGGTCGTCGAGCAGCTCTACGAGGTCGAGGAGGCCGAGGTCGCCCGGCCCGAGCCCGCCGTCGTCGGCGCCCTGATCGCCGCCCACGTGGCCGAGGCCCGGGGGGACGCCTCCTCCTCCCCGGCCCGCTCCCTCGCCGAGGGGGGAGGCCCGGGGGGCGACGTCCGAGGCGGAAACGGCGACGGCGACGGGGCCGTCGATCGGCCCGGGGGCCTGTCGTTCGCCCGGCGGGAGACGACCGGCCTGCACGTCCCCCGCCGGACCCATCGCCGGGTGGTCCGCCAGGCCAGGCCGCATCGGAAAGTCTGGGCCAACCCGATCCTCTGGCGGGAGCTGCGCACCCGGGCCTACGGCACGAAGCCCCTGATCATCAAGGGGGCCTACGTCCTCGCGTTCGTCCTCGGCGTGCTCGCCTACTTCTCGGGGATCTCTCCCGAGTCCGGCGCCTGGTCGGGGGCCAAGGCGGCCCTCCCCGCCCTGCTGGCGGTCCTCAGCCTGATCCTCATCAACGCCCAGGGCGTGACGGCCCTGACCAGCGAGCGGGACACCGGTGCGCTCGACCTGCTGCTGGTCACCGAGCTGTCCCCCAAGCAGTTCATCTACGGCAAGCTCTACGGGGCGCTCTACAACGCCAAGGAGATGGTGGCGCTGCCGATCCTCCTGGCCGTCGCCATCTGGGCGGGCGGCCACATGAAGCTCGACTCCCTGGTCTTCGTCCTCATCAACTTCACCGTGCTCGTCCACTTCTCGGCGATGCTCGGCCTGCACGCGGCGATCACCTACACCAACAGCCGGCAGGCGGTGGCCCACAGCCTGGGGACGATCTTCTTCCTGATGCTCGGCATCCTCTTCTGCGCCGCCCTGATCATCCAGAGCCGGACCGAGTTCGCCAGGCAGCTGCTCAGCTTCCTGATCTTCATCGGCGCCGGCAGCGTGGCGCTCTACGGGTCGCTCGGGGCGAAGAACCCGTCGCCGGCGATCGGCCTGGTGGCGCTGCTCACCCCGTTCTGGAGCTTCTACTGCATCATCAGCATTTTGCAGGGGGACTTCGGGGCCGCCTTCCTCGTGAGCCTCGCGGTCTACTCGTTCGCCCTGCTGTCGATGCTGATCCCGGCGGTCAGCGACTTCGACATCGCCCTGGGCCGCACCAACGCGATCCAGGGATAGCGATGCCGGGGGCCCGGGCGACGCCAATCCGGCGTCGCCCGGGCCCCCGGGTCGGACCGCCCGTGTCCGGGGGGTCGACTCATGCGGGGACCCGATCGCCGTCCTCGATCGACTCGGTGGGGACGGGCCGGTTTCGCGACCAGGCCCAGAGCCCCAGCAGGGCCGCCCCCAGCAGGAACCCGGCGTTGTGCGAGTACTTGGCGACCGGCGGGACGTCTCCCAGCGGCTCGATGAGGAAGCCGAAGAGGGCCCGGGCCATCAGGACCCCCGTCGCGAGCGCGATGACGTGTCGGCGTCCCCATCGGCCCGACCGTGACCAGAGGGAGACGGTCGCCGCGCCCACCGCCAGGATCGCCATCCCTCCCGAGAACCCGGCCCAGCTCTCCGGCATGAGGTTGTAGAGGATCGCCGCGACCAGGCCGAGGACGCCCACGGCGAGGGGCCCGGGCACCCCGGTCTCCCGGTCCCCGGGCCCCGGGCGGCAGACCGCGAGCCCCAGGATCGCCAGCCCGACGGCGACGCCGAGCGATCCGGCCACCTGGGCCGCCGAGGCGTGATCCCGCTCGGTCTCGAGGTGGTCGTCCAGCACCAGGGCGGCCGCCGCCAGGTAGAGCAGGCCGACCAGGATGAGCCCCGGCGCCCGCAACCAGGGCCGATCGGCCATCCCGGGGCTCAGGGACTCCACCAGGGCGATCGGGATGCAGAAGCTCCAGATGACGTGGCCCACCAGGAAGACCATGGTCGCATAGGCGGAGAGCCCCAGCGGCCCGATCCAGGTGGTGCGGACCAGCGCCTCCCAGTAGTCGATCTCCCGGTAGGACTCGCTGAACATCGACTGGTCGACCACGCCGGCCTGGAGGATTCCGAACGCGGCCGACAGCGCGACGATCCCCGGCCAACCCGCCCCGGACCGCCTCGCGGCCTCCCGGATCAGGACCGCGGGGGCGCCGTACAGGGGGGCGAAGATCAGCAGGCTGCCGAGCAGCACGGCGGGGTCCCCGGTGCTCGTGTCGTAGCCGATGATGTACTCGGCGCACATCGGCGACAACACCATCAGGTCGATCGTGAGGGACCACCGCCTCGCGGGGTCCGGCGTGGTCGCGTTCATGACATCCTCCCGGATCGCCTCGGGTGCTGATGCCCGGCATCGGCAACCCCCTCCCCGTCGCGGACGACTCGCTCGGTCATTCGCCGGGGAGGGGGAATCCTTGCGGCGAATTGCCGTCCTCCTGCCCGGCGTCGACGAGCCCAGACATGCGCCGTCCGACGGGGCTTTCCGCCGATTGGCCGTCGTCATGCCGATCCCGTTGCCCTATCATGACGGCTTCGCCGACCCCGGCCCGTCCGGAATTCGGGGGCGGCCTTCCACCCTCGAACCGTTCGAGAGATCTTCGATGCTGCACCGGTCCATCCGTCGATTCCTCCCCCTGCCGCTCCTGCTCGTCGTCTCGGCCTCGGCCGCCCCCACCCCCCTCGACGAAGACCTCGCCCGGGAACTCCCCCGCATCCCGCCGACCGAGGCCGCCGACGCCCCCGCCACCTTCCGGGTCCAGCACGGATTCTCGCTCGCGCCGGTCGCCGTCGAGCCCCTGATCACCGACCCCGTCGACGCCAGCTACGACGCCGACGGCCGGCTCTACGTCGTCGAGATGCGCGGCTATCCCTACCCCGAGGACGTGCCCACCGGCCGGGTCCGCCTCATCGACGACGCGGACGACGACGGCCGGTTCGACTCCGGCACCACCTTCCTCGACGACCTCTCCTGGCCCACGGCGGTCGTCCCCTACGACGGCGGCGTCTTCATCGCCGTGGCCCCGGAGATCCTCTACGCCAAGGACACCGACGGCGACGGCGTCGCCGACGTCCGCGAGGTCGCCTTCTCCGGCTTCGGCACGAGCAACGTGCAGGGCCTGGTCAACGGCCTGCTCTGGGGCCCCGACGGCTGGATCTACGGCGTCTCCAGCAGCAACGGCGCCGACCGGGTGGTCAACCACCTCGACCCCGGGGCCGACCTCATCCCCCTCGGCACCCGCGACTTCCGCTTCAAGCCCGACGGCTCGGCCTTCGAGCCGGTCTCCGGGGGGGGCCAGAACGGCCACGCCTTCGACGACTGGGGCCACCGCTTCACCTGCAACAATAGCAACCACATCCGCCAGGTCGTCCTGCCCGCCGACGCCCTGGCCCGCAACCCCGACTACGCCGCCAGCACCCCCATCATCGACATCGCCGCCGAGGGGGCCGCCGCCCCGGTCTTCCGGATCAGCCCGGTCGAGCCCTGGCGGATCGTCCGGACCCGCCAGCGTGCCGCCGACCCCGAGTTCCGCCGACGCCTCCCGCCCAACGAGCTGGTCCCCTCCGGCTTCTTCACCTCCGCCACCGGCGTGACCATCTACCGGGGGACCGCCTTCGGCCCCGACTACCTCGGCAACGCCTTCATCGGCGACGTGGGCGGCAACCTCGTCCACCGCAAGCACCTGGCCGTCGACGGCTCGACCTTCGAGGCCACCCGGGCCGAGGAAGGGGTCGAGTTCGCCGCCTCCACCGACAACTGGTTCCGCCCCGTCAACTTCCGGAACACGCCCGACGGCACCCTGCTCGTGCTCGACATGTACCGTGAGACGATCGAGCACCCCGCCTCGATCCCCGAGCCGATCAAGCAGCACCTCGACCTGACCAGCGGCCACGACCGGGGCCGCATCTACGACCTCGTCCCCGCCGACTTCGAGCCCCGGGAACGCCCTCGGCTCTCCCGGGCCCCGGACGCCGAGCTGGTCCCCCTGCTCGCCGACCCCGACTCCTGGTGGCGGGAGACCGCCCAGCGCCTGCTGATCGAGCGGGACGCCCGGGACGCCATCCCCGCCCTCCGTGCGCTCGCCGCCGACCGGCCGACCGCCCTGGGCCGGATGCACGCCCTCTGGACCCTCTCCGCCCTCGGCGGCCTGACGGCGGGAGACCTGCTCCCCGCCCTCTCCGACGCCGAGCCCCGCGTCCGGGAGAACGCCGCCCGGCTCGCCGAGCCGCTGGTCGCCGATGCCGATGCAGCCGCAGACGACCTCCGGGACGCCCTGCTCGCCCTCGCCCGGGACGAGGACCCGATGGTCCGATTCCAGGCCGCCCTCTCGACCGGGGTCGTCCCCGGGCCCGAGGCGATCGACGCCCTGGCCGCCGTCGTCTCGGAGGACTCCGGTGACCGCTGGACCCGATCCGCCGTGATGACCGCCCTCGACGGGCGGGCCGACGCCCTGCTCTCCTCCCTGATCGACCTCCCCGGGTTCCTCGACCGCCCCGAGGCGACCGCCTGGCTCGGCGAGCTCGCCCTGCTCGTCGGCGCCTCCGGTGATCGCGGTCCGATCGATGCCCTGATCGCCCGGATCGGCCATCCCGAGGCCCGGCCCGCCGTCGTCCTCGCCATCCTCAACGGCCTGGGAGAGGGGCTCCGGCGCTCCGGGGGGGACCCCGCCGTGCTGACCTCCGGCCCGGCCGGCGAGGCGCTGGCCCCCGTCTTCGAACGAGCCGCCGAGGCCGCCTCGGCAGGAGGAGACGGCCCGGATCGGATCGAGGCCATCCGACTGCTGGCCCTGGCCCCGAGCGGACTGGCGCTGGAGACCCTCCCCGAATTGCTCGACGGCCGGCAGCCCTCCCCGGTGCAGCTGGCCGCGCTGCGGGCCCTGGGCGACCGCGCCGAGCCCGAGGTCGGGCCGATCCTCACCGCCGCCTGGCGGGGGTTCGGCCCCTCCTCCCGCCGGGAGGCCACCGAGGTCCTCTTCGCCCGGCCCGATCGCCTCTCCGCCCTGCTCGACGCCATGCAGTCCGGCGCGATCCCGCCCGGCCAGCTCGACCCCGCCCGCCGGGACCAGCTCCTCCAGCACCGGGACGCCTCCGTCCGGGGCCGGGCCGAGCAACTGCTCGCCGGCACCTCGGCGTCCTCGACCCGGGCCGAGGTGATCGCCTCCTACCGGGACGCCCTCTCGCTGGAGGGCGGGCCCGACCGCGGCCAGGTCGTCTTCCGGAAGGCCTGCGCCACCTGCCACAAGGCCGAGGGCTTCGGCGCCGAGGTCGGGCCGGATCTCGCCACCGTGACCAACCGGACGCCCGAGGATCTGGTCATCCACATCCTCGACCCGAACCGGGAGGTCCTGCCGCAGTACCTGAATTACAACGTCGCCACGGTCGACGGCCGGGTCCTCAGCGGCCAGGTCGCCTCCGAGTCGCCCACCTCGATCACGCTCAAGCGGGCCGAGGGGGTCACCGACGTCGTCCCCCGGGACCAGATCGACGAGTTCGCCTCCACCGGCCAGTCCCTCATGCCCGAGGGGCTGGAGGAGGAGGTCACCGTCGAGCAGATGGCCGACCTGATCGCCTACCTGAAGGGCCTGCAGGGGGGCTGAGCCCGGGAGGCGTCCGACGCCGGGATGAGGCCGCCGGGGGACGGCCTCGGCCGACGTTCGCGATCGACGACCGAGAGGATGGGACCGATGACGCAGCTCCTGCTCTACGCGATCGCCACGACGCTGCTCCTCTTCGTGGCCTTCGACGCGTTCGTGACGGTCTTCAGCACGAGGGGGGCCGGCCCGATGACGGGACTCTGGACTCGATCGGCCTGGAAGGCCCTGCTCGCCATCCATCGGAGGAGGCCCGTCCATCGGGTCCTGGCGATGTCGGGCCCCATGATGCTCCTGCTCGCGATCCTGGCGTGGTACGCCCTGCTCGGCCTCGGGTGGTTCCTGCTCTTCGCGGGGGACGCCACCTCGGTCATCGACAAGGGCACGGGGACCGCCGTCGGGCTGCCCGAGAAGGTCTACTTCGTGGGGGCCACGATCTCCGGCGTCGGCTACGGTGACCTCGTCCCCCGAGGCCTCCCCTGGACGGTCCTCAGCAATGTCGCCGTGCTCTCGGGGACGGTGCTCCTCACCACGTCGCTCTCCTACGTGCTCTCGGTCATCTCGGCGGCGATCGAACGCAAGCGACTCGCCGAGGGCATCTTCGCCGTCGGTGGAGACGTCGAGGAGTTCGTCGCGAACGCCTGGGCCCGGGACCCCGGCGGGCCCCTCGACGACCACATCATGCGGCTGGCGTCACGCATCGGCGACCACTCGCTCAAGCACCTCTGCTACCCGGTGCTCCACTACTACCACAGCGACGATCCCCGCCAGTCGCCGAGCCGTGCCATCCTCCTGCTCTCCGACGCCCTCTTCCTGATCGACCACTACGCCAGTCCCGAGGCCCGACCACCGGAGGGGGTCCTCAAGGTGGCCTGGAGCAGCATCGAGAACTATTCGAGCCGGGCCGACAACGGGGTCGTCGGCATCGAGCAAGTCGATCGGGACGTCCCCAACCATCTCGACCGGGAAACGCTCGTGCAGCTCGGCATCCCGACCAGGACGTCCGGGACCGACGCAGGACCCTCCGGATATCTCGAGCGGCGTCGTCGACTGGTTGCGATGTGCCGCCAGGATGGATGGTCCGCATCCTGAAGCCCCGAGGTCGGGCCGGGAGGGGACCGCTCGGGCTCAAGGGGGGGCCGGCGAAACCACCTCGAGGGCGACCTGCGGGTCGCCCTCGGGGTGGTTTCGGGATGCGATCCGGCGATGCGGCCAGGACCGGGCGCTCAGTTCCGACGCCCGCCGGCCAGGTCGGCGGCCGGGACGGGGGCCGCCGCCACGACCTCGGCGCCCAGGGTGATGTAGTCGGCGACGATCTTGGTGACCTCGGCGTTATAGAACGAGTCGAGGTTCCAGACCGTCTTCTCGTCGCCCTCGCCGCCGGCCCGGCCGGAGGTGACGGCCTCGGGCTGCTCGATCAGCTCCTGGACCTCCTCGTCCTCGTCCTTCTCGAACTCGGCGAAGAAGAGGTCCTTCTTCAAGGGCAGCTCCTTGCGGTTCTGCCGGTCGATGAACTTCTGGATCGCCTCGGCCTGCTTCTGGAACTTCTCGCTGCCCCGGCGACGCTCCAGGGAACGCTCGGTGAGCTGCGAGACCAGCTCGGCGGGCACCCGGTTGTAGTGGTCGTGCGGCAGGGCGTCGATCTTGTCGAAGGCCAGGGCGTTGTCCATCTCCCCCTCGCCGAGCTGCTCGATGTGGTCGGCGACCGAGGGGATGTGGATGTCCGGCGTCACCCCCCGGACCTGGGTGCTCATGCCGTTGGCCCGGTAGAACTGCTGGATCGTCAGGCGGAGGGCGCCGAGGTTGGGGAACCCCTCGGGGTTGCGGAGCCAGTTGTTCAGGTCGATGATGCTCTGCACCGTCCCCTTGCCGAAGGTGCTGGAGTCGCCGACGATCAGCCCCCGGCCGTAGTCCTTGATCACCCCGGCGAAGATCTCCGAGGCGCTGGCGCTGGTGTGGCTGATGAGCACGGCGAGCGGGCCGTCGTAGGCGGTGCCGGCGTCCTCGTCGTCGTAGGGCAGGACGCCGTCGGCGTCCCGGACCCGGACCACCGGGCCGGAGTCGATGAACAGGCCGGAGAGGGAGATCGCCTCCAGCAGCAGGCCGCCGCCGTTGCCCCTCAGGTCGATCAGGACGCAGTCGACCCCCTGCTCGTTGAAGCCCTCCAGCAGCTTCTCGCAGTCGATGGTGGCGCTGACGGCGTCCTCGTCGCCGCGGCGGACGGCGGCGGTGTCGCCGTAGAAGCTCGGCAGGTTGATCACGCCGAACTTCAGGGGGGTGCCGTCGGGGGCCTCGGCCTCGATCACCTCCCCCTTGGCGTGCTGGTCGGCCAGCTCGATCTTCTCCCGGGTGATGACGTAGGTCTCGCGCTCCTTGGTGCCGGCCGGCTGGACGACGAGCCTCACCTCGGTGCCCCGGGGGCCCCGGATCACCCGGACCACGTCGCTGATCTTCTTCTCGTAGAAGTCGACCAGCTCGCCGCCCTCCTCCTTCTCGACCGCGAGGATCTTGTCCTCGGGCTTCAGGCGGCCGTCCTTGGCGGCGGCGCCGCCGGGGATGATCTCCTTGATGACCGGCAGGCCGTCCTCCATCGTCAGGGAGGCGCCGATCCCCTCCAGCGAGAGCTGGAGCTGCTGGTTCATCATGTCTTCCAGGTTCTTCCAGCCCATGTACTCGCTGTGCGGGTCGACCGATTGCGAGAGGGCCGTCAGGTAGTACTCCATCAATTCGAGCATCTCGAACTGGTGGAAGTAGCGGTACAGGTTGTCCTTGTACCGGATCTTCAGCCGCTTGACGGCCTCGTCGTACTCGGTGTCGCCGAGCATCTGCACCAGCAGTTGGTACTTCAGCTCCTTCCGCCAGCGCTCCTTCGCCTCCTCGGCGTCGGCCGGGTAGTCCAGCGCCTCGGGGTCGTCGACGTAGGTCTCCTCGGCCTCGAAGTCGAAGCCGGCGTCGAGCAGTTCATTGATGACGGCGAACCGCTCGTCGAGCCGGGTGAGGAACCGGTCGAAGACGACCTGGGCGAACGAGAGATCCCCGCGCTGGATCTGGTCGTCGAGCTGGTCCTTGAAGGGCTCGAATTCTTCGATGTCGGCCTTGGTGAAGAACAACTTGCCGCGGTCGAGCGACTCGATGTAGCGCCCGTGCCAGCGGGCCGAGACCTCGTCGCCGATCTCCGGCTTCGACAGGTGGGCCCGCTCGATCAATTCGGCGACGATCCGGGCCGTGAGCCGGTCGGCCTGGTTGGGCTCGATCTCGGCATCCTGGGCCCCGAGCAGGGCCGACACGCCGACGGCGACCCCGAGGACCGCCGCCACTCCCTTGAACCGATGTGCTGAGGACCGCGGCATGTAGCGAGCTCCCGAAAGATCTCGGAGGGTTTGCGGACGGGGCGGTGCGAACCGCGACGGCCGGACTCCCCGGTCGGGGGGCCGGGCGGGGGCAGACCCGGGGGCCGACCCCGGGGCGTCGGGATCGGGTCGGGACGCCCTGGGGACGCCCCTTCCCGGGTACTTCATCATTCTACGCAACGACCCGGGAATTGTGCGAGGAACGTCCCGGGCCCCTCGACATCCGGCGGCCCGGGGCCCGTCGATGTCGGGATTTACCCCATTTCCGGGCAAACCGGGGCGAATGGGCAAGTCAGGGGTTAAGCTTTTCCCGGAGGGACGGTCATCCGGGCCGATCCCGACGCGTCGATCCCCCCCGATCGGCACACCCGGAGCCGAGCCGATGAGTCGCCAGGCCGTGATCAGCATGCCGCTGAGTTTCGCCATCGTCCTCGTCGCGGCCATCGGGCTCTCCGGCGCCATCCGGGACGGCGACGGAGGCCGGGAAGGGGTGGTCCATCACGATGGGGGCACGATCGCCGACCCCTCCGGGCCGGTCAAGCCCGAAAATCCCGAGGTCGAGGCCCGGGCCGAGGTCGATCCGCCCCCCGATCCCCCCTCGCCCCCCCCGGTCGGGGATCGGGTCGAGCCCCTCCCCGGCGTCCCCCGGCTCGAGCCCCTCCCCGGCGTCCCCCGGGTGATCGCCTCCCTCCCCGGCGAGTCGCTGAGGACGGTCTCCGAGCGGGCCTACGGCTCGGCCGAGATGGCCGGGCCGCTGCTCGACGCCAACCCCTCGGTCCTCGTCGAGCCCTGGCGCCCCCTGCCCGGGGGGACCCTGATCCGGCTGCCCTGATCGGCCCGACGGGCCCTCCCCCGGATCCTCGACGCGGGGCCCGGCGGGCCATCGGCCGCTCAGTCGGCGGCGGGTTGGCTCGTCTCCTGCCCCCAGATCTTGAGGTTGCGGAACTGACCCGAGTCGTCGAACGACCCGACGCCGATCCGACCGGGCACGAACGTCCTGTCCTCGGCCGTCATGATCGGCGTCTCCATGTCGTCGAAGTAGACGGCGATCGTCCCTTCCACGACATTCCGGACGAGCCGGACGTGGTGCCAGTCGTCGGTCCAGGGGGTCCCGTCGGTCCGTTCCTTGGCGATGGACACCCGGGGGGCCCCGTCGACGAGGAAGATGCTGTGGGCGTGCGGGTCGGCTTCCTTCCCGAGATGGACGTAATAGAAGTGGCTCGGGTCCTGATGGCCGAAGAAGAGGCAGAGATCGCGGTGGCCGTAGTCACGGCCGGTCGATCGCACCTCGAGATCCAACACGAACGAAAGCAGCCAGGGCGTCTCCATCAGGGCGATGTTCAGCGGAGAGCGGACCTCGGGCTCGTAGTCGCTCTTCTGGAACTGTTCGAGGACGGGCTGGCCATCGACCTCGGCGAGCCTCCAGGCGTCGGCGTCGGTGAAGCTCCAACCCTCCAGCCCGTGCGCGTCGAAGGTCGAGGCGGCGACCAGCGGCCAGTCGAGGGCCGCCGCCGGGCGATCCGGCTCATCGGCCAGGCCGGCGACCGGGCACAGCACGACGGCGAGGCAGGCGAGTCGGGCGATCATGGGGGCGGCTCCGCATCGGGATCGGCAGGGGGTCAGATGCTGCTGCGGAAGTACATCACGTCCCCATCCTGGACGATGTAGGCCTTCCCCTCAAGGCGCTGGAGGTTCTGGGCCTTGGCCTCCTTCTCCGAGCCGGCGCGCTTCAGGTCCTCGAACGCGGTGACCTCGGCCCGGATGAAGCCCCGGGCCAGGTCCGTGTGGATCTTCCCGGCGGCGTCGACGGCCGAGCCCCCCCGCTCCAGGTTCCAGCCGCGGACCTCGGGCTCCCCGGCGGTGAAGAAGGTGAGGATGCCGACCGCGTCGTACGCGGCCCGGATGATCCGGTCCCTCCCCAGTTCCTCGATCCCCCACTCCTCCATGAAGCCGGCCCGCTCCTCGGGGGACATCTGCCCCAGCTCCAGTTCGAGTTGCGCGTCGATCGCCAGGGCGTCGGGGGCCGACTCCGACACCCCCCCCGGCACCCCCTCCCCCTGGGGGGCGTTGACCACGACCACCAGGGCCTTGTCCGTGAGCAGGCCGAAGGAGCGCATCGGCTTCTTCTCCTCCTCGGTCAGGTCCAGGTCGCCGACGACCTGGCCGGCCTCCAGGGCGGCGGCGCATCGCCTCACCACGTCGAGTTCCTTGGTCAGCGCGTCCCGGTCGGGCCGGGGCTTCTTGACCTGCGACTCCAGCGTCTCGGACCGCTTGGTCAGGACGCTCAGGTCGGCGAAGACCAGCTCGTCCCGGAAGTGGGCCAGCTCGGTGGCCGGGTCCCCCCCGGCGGCGAAGCCGTTGATGACGACGACCAGGGCGTCCCCCTTGCGGATCAAGGCCAGGCGCTGCGGGTTGTCCCCGCTGCCGCCGGGCAGCAGGCCGGGGGTGTCGAGGAACTCAACGTTGGCCCGGGTCACCTTCTTCGGCGAATACATCGCCGCCAGGTCGTCGATCCTCGGGTCGTTGAGGACCGCGATGCCGACCTGCCCCTGCTGCACCTTGCCCGGGTCGGGCGAGACGCCCGTCAGCAGCTGGAACAACGTGCTCTTGCCGCTCCCGGCGAAACCGACCAGGCCCGCTTGCATCGGACTCGTTCCCTTTCGACACCATCGTGTCTGGCGTGGCGGCGGCCCGGCTCGGGGCGGGGTCGCCTGGTGGAAAATGATCCATGGACGGTGACGGAGGCCGGTCGGGAGGCCTAGGGAGGGGGCGGACCGGCGGCATCGGGGTCGGCGTTGGCGTCGGGAGGCTTCGGGAAGGCCGCCGGGGCGGACCCCGGCCCCGTCCCCCGCACCCCCCGCCGTCCGACGCCCGTCCTCCCCGGGTCCCGGGCCCCCGGCCCGGTCAGCCCGTCGAGGGCCGGAGGCCGGCCTCCAGGGCGTCGATCTGGGTGTCCAGCTCGGAGACGACCTCAACGCCCAGCGGCAGGGCCCCGTAGCGGACCCGGTAGAAGGCCTCGACCACCCGGCCGGGCACCTCGGCCAGGGGGCGGCCGTCGCCGCCCCGGGCGCGGTCCCCCAGCAGCACCGAGGCGCGTCGGGCGAACTCCCGGGGGGTCTCGGTGGACGGGCGTTGCAGGCCGTACGACTCCAGCACCCGGACCAGCCGGACGTAGGCGGCCAGGGCGCCCGAGGGGTCGTCGGCCCGGTCGTCCGGGCCGGAGAGCCGGCGGCCCAGGAGCCGCCAGAGCCGACGGCCCGTCCCGTACAGGCCGACGGTCAGCAGCATCACCAGGGACGAGGCGACGAACCCCTTGACGCTGAAGAAGGCCGTCGGGCTGGGGAAGTCGGTCAGCCATCGCATGGCGTTGAGCAGCGCCAGCCGCATGATCTGGAACCCCTCCCGGGCCTCCTTCACCAGGGCCCGGATCGGGTCGTAGAGCAGCTGCTTCTGGCGATCGGCGTTGAAGCCGGCGACGTAGAAGACCCAGATGTAGCGGACGAAGTCGGCCACCTGGCGGAGGCTCGTCGGCATCCCGCCGACCTGGGCGACCTGCTCGGCCTGCTCGGCCGCCGGCGCCGGGTCCAGCGGCAGCCAGACCGGCCGCCGGTCGCGGTCGGGGGTGAAGCCGACGTACGCCTCGACCCAGCTGTGCGCGTGCCGCTGCCGGACGATGATCATCTGGGCCAGGTCGTTCCAGTCCCCCCCCTTGAAGCCGTTGACCACCCGGGAGGGGATCCCCTGGCACCGGAGCATCAGCGCCAGGGCGGAGGCGAAGTACTCGCAATGGCCGGTCCGGGTGTTGAGCAGGAAGTCGAGGTTGGGGTCGAGCGTCGTGTCCTCCCGGGTCATCCGCAAGGAGTAGTGGAACTCCCCCGAGTCCCCCAGATACGCCTCCAGCGCCCGGGCCTTGGCGACGAGGTCGTCCGAGGGGATGCCGGCCACCACCCGGTCGGAGATCTCCCCGAGCGGGGCCACCAGGTCGTCGGGCACGTCCATCAGGCCGCCGCCGTCGAAGGAGGCGACCACCACGTCGTTCTCCCCCGGCTGGATGGGGATCCCAGGGCGGTCCCGCTCCGAGAAGACCGAGTAGCTCAGCGGCCCGAGGTTGCGCCGGCCCCCCCCGATCCGCCGGGGGCCGCGGTCGAGGTCCCGGACCAGCGTGCCGTCGGTGGCGTTCATCTCGATCAGGCCCTCGGGGCCCTCGATCTTGAGGATCGGCCTCAGCGCGAAGAGCACCCGATCCGACGTCTCCTCCATCCGGATCCGCTGCTCGATCAGCCCCCGGCCCCCCCCCCGGGACGCCGGGGGGGAAGTCGACTGGATGTCGTCGCGGTCCCGGCGCCATCGGCCGTCCCGGTAGCCGGTCAGCGTCACACCCCGCCAGCGCAGGTCCTCCTCCGGCCGGATCCGTTCGCCGTCGGCCAGCAGGTCGGCCGAGAAGACGATGGCGTTGTTCTCCAGGATCTCCCCCATCTGCCCGAGCCGGACCTCGTCGCTGAAGCCGGTCAGGCTCCTGGGGGCCACGGCGCCCCTCGGGGGCGCCTGTCGGGCGTCGGAGCGGGGCATGATCAGGAAGATGAACATGCCCAGCAGCAGGGTCATCGCCGCCGCCCTCGCCGTGGCGATGTAGAAGGGCAGCCCGAAGAGCCCCGGATACGGCTCCCCCCCCGTCGGCCCGCCCGCCCCGGCCGGCGGGCCCGGCGGGGCCGGGCCCGGGCGCCCCGACCGCAACGCCTCCCGGTGCAGGTAGAACAGGCTCAACACCCAAAGCGCAAGAATCGCCCAGAGCACCAGCAAGAGCCCCACCCGGTCCCCCTGGCTGAGGAAGCAACCGACGAGCACCTGCATCAGGCCCAGCAGGATCAGGTACCAGTCGTCGGTCGGCTCCTTGGGGCGGAACATCTTGACCAGGGCGAGGTAGTACAGCCAGTGCCCGCAGGCCAGCACCAGCTGGTTCGGGTCGATCCGGTATTCCAGGTAGACCAGCATCAGCGAGGCGACGCCCAGCAGGTTCGCCGTCCCCGGCCCGATCCCCCGGCCCGGCCTCCGGTCGACCATCAGGTAGGCGAGCACCCCGGCCGCGGCCATCACCGGGGGGAAGAACCGCGCGTAGCGGAAGTTCGACCCGCCCAGCAGGATCGCCGCGTCGGCGTCGACGTTCAGGATCAGGGCCGAGAGGAACATCAGCAGGTACAGGCTGATCCGATAGAGCGACTCGAACCTCATGCCGGCACCTCCGGGCGTCGGTCCCGGCCAGGGGCCCCGGGCCGGCCGTCGCCGTCCGGGTCGAGGGCCGGCCGGTCGTCGATCGGCCCCGCCGGGGCGAGGCCGGGGCCGCCGTCGAAGCGGATGTAATCCTCCAGGTCGCCCCGGGAGGCGTCGAGGGTCAGGATCCGGCCGGTGATCCGCAGGCCGGTCGACTCGTTCAGCCGGGCCGCCCGCTCGTATTCCTCGGCCAGGTTGATCGGCCGGGTGGTGACGATCAGCAGCATCGCGTCCCGCAGCATCGAGGCCGGCAGGGCGTCGAGCAGGCCGCCGACGTGCCCCTCGGGCGTCGGCCTCAGCACCGCGAGCGACTCCAGCAGCTCGTGCAGCAGCCGGATCGAGGCCGGCCCGTGCCGGACCGCCGGGCTCGGCCCGGTCCACCCCAGCAGGAGCCGACGCCCCGAGCCCCGGCACGTCTCCAGGCAGACCGTGGCGGCGAAGCGGATCGCCCGCTCGACCGCCTCCCGCTGCTCGGCCGAGGCCTTGGACCTGGGCAGCCAGGGGTCGAGCAGCACGGCGAGGTCCTGGTCGCTCTGCTGCTCGAACTCCTTGACCATCGGCTGGCCGAGCCGGGCGCTGGTCCGCCAGTGGATCCAGCGGGGGCTGTCCCCGGGCCGGTAGTCCCTCAGGCCGTGGTACTCCTGCTGCTGGGCGCTGCGGTCGTGGCGGCGGCCCCTCCGGGTCTCCGTCGCCTCCCGGAAGACCCGTCGCCAGCGGCGGGTCAGGGTCCCCACGCCGGGGTAGACGACCAGCGACCCGGGGGACTCGATCGTCACCCTCCGCTCCAGAAGGCCGAAGGGGGACCGGGTCACCAGCTCGATCGTGCCGAAGGTGTACCGGCCCCGGGCCGGAGCATTCCCCCTCCAGGAGATCCGCAGCCGGTCCCGCCCCGGCACCCTAGGGAAGAAGGCCTTCGGGTACAGCTCCCGGGCCGAGGGGGTCCCCGGCCCGTCGGGCGTCAGCACGTCGGCGGCCGTCATCGCCAGCGCCTCCCGCCAGCGGTGCGGGTTCTCCAGGACGTAGTCGATCACCAGCGGGGACTCGGCGAAGACGTAAGGCGGGCCCCGGCGGGTCACCCGGAGGCCCCGCAGGACCGCCGCGCTGACGAAGATCGACCCCACGATCGGCCCCGCCGCCAGCCCGGCGATCAGCAGCACGAGGTTGATCTGCTGGTACAACCCCGTGCCCAGCAGGATCAGCCAGACGGCGATGTACCCCACCCCCTCCGCCGTCCACCGCAACGTCTGGCTCGGCCGCAGCGCGGCCGAGGCGGCGCGGGCCAGTCTGCCGATCGGGCTTCGGGCCATGCGGAGCGATCCCCGGTGGGGTCAGGGCGGAGGGTGCGGGACGGGAGCGGGAGCGGGACGGCCCCGGGGGGGAGGGGAATCAGGCCGGCACCCGGATGCGGTCCACCAGGTCCCGGATGATCGCCTCGGAGGCGTTGAACTCGCCGGCCTGGAGGAACGACTTGCCGACCACCCGGTGCGCCAGGACCGGCAGGCTCATCGCCTTGATGTCGTCGGGCACCACGAACGACCGGCCCTGGACCAGGGCGAAGCCCTGGGCGGCCCGGTAGAGCGTCAACGCCCCCCGGGTGCTGACGCCGACGTTCAGGTCCTCGCTGTCCCGGGTCGCGTGCACGATCTCCATCAGGTAGTCGGCGATCGCGTCGTCGACCCGGACCGCCCGGGAGGCGTGCTGCAGCCGGAGCACCTCCTCCCGCGAGAGCACCGGCCTGAGGTCCTCGACCGGCTCCCCCCCCCGGTGGCTGGTCAGGATGTGCCGCTCCTCGCTGGGGATCGGATACCCCATCCGGATCCGCATCATGAAGCGGTCGAGCTGGCTCTCGGGCAGGACGTAGGTCCCCTCGAACTCGTACGGGTTCTGGGTCGCCAGCACCAGGAACGGCGGCTCGAGCGGGTACGACTTCCCCTCGACCGACACCTGGCGGTCCCCCATCGCCTCCAGCAGGGCGCTCTGGGTCCTCGGCGTGGTCCGGTTGATCTCGTCGGCGAGGATCACGTTGGCGAACAGCGGGCCCGGCTTGAAGACGAATTCCCCGGTCCCCGAGTTGTAGACGCTCGAACCGAGGATGTCCGACGGCAGCAGGTCCGGAGTGAACTGCACCCGGCGGAAGCTGCAATCGATGCTCGCCGCCAGGGCCCGGGCCAGCAGCGTCTTGCCCACCCCCGGCACGTCCTCGATCAGCAGGTGCCCCTCGGCCAGCAGGGCGACCAGCACCAGGCGGATCACCTCCGGCTTGCCCAGCACCACCGAGCCGACGTTCTCCGTCAGGCGATCGAGCAGCGGCAGCAGCGATTCGAGGTCCGGCGCGGTCAGCTCGTCGATGGTCGGGGCACTCATGGGCGATCCGGGGCTCGCTCGTCGGGGGAATCCTGGGCGGGACGCCGATCCGTTCGATCCCTCCGGATCGTCTCGATTCGATCCGGCGATTATACGCCCCCCCCTCCCCCGTTTCCACGCCCCCGATCCCCGACTTCGGCGATCCCCCCTCCCCTCCCCGTTGCGAGCCCGGGGGCGTCCCCGGGCCCCCCGGCCCGGCCGACTCCCCGAGAGGCGCCGCCCCCGCCGGTGTGGTATGGTTCGACCCGGACGCCGATGGGCCTCGCGACCGGCCCCCCGACCCGAACCGAGCCGGAGAGCGAGGCGGTTGATGGCCGAGGCCCCGATCACGGTCGCCCTGCTGGGCGGCCACCCCTCCCGGACCGGGGAGGCGAGGCGGCTGGCCCGGCTGGTCGACCGCCTGGCCTCCCGGGGGGTCTCGGCCCGGGTCGTCCTGCCCGGGGGGGGGACGGAGCTGAGGGAGCATGGGGTGGACCCCCTGGAAGAGCCCTGGCTCGCCCGCCCCTGGCTCGCCCGGGCCTCGGCCCGTCGGCTGCCGATGGCCGACCCCGACTTCCGCCCCGACCTCGTCCACGCCCTCCACGACGAGGCGGCCGGGGCCGCCGCCGTGCTGGCCCGACTCCGCGACTTGCCCCTGATCCGGACGGTCGAGGACGACGCCGGGCTCGACGGCCCCTCCCGGCTCGACCCCCGGGGGCTCGCCGCCGTGGTCGCCTGCGACGCCCGCATGGCCGCCCTGCTCGACGCCAGGGACCGCGCGATCGGCCGGCTGGTCCGGGTCATCCCCCCCGGCTTCGACCCCCCGGCCGACCCCGGGCCGGCCGACGGCTCCCCGCCGGTCGGCCGCGTCCCGGTCATCGGCGCGATGGGCCGGCTCGGCCCCGGATCCGGGTTCGAGACCTTCCTGGACGCGGTCCACCGGGTCGTCGAGACCGGCCGGGACGTGGAGTTCCTCGTCGTCGGGCTCGGGCCCGGGGAGTCCCGGGTCCGCCGCCGGGCCGACCGCCTCGGCATCGCCGACCGCCTCACCTTCGCCGGCCCCTCGACGCTGGAGGACGCCTTCTGGGGGGTGGTCGACGTCTACCACCAGCCCTCCGCGGTCCCCTCCTGCGGCCGGCACCTGATGGCCGCGATGGCCGCCGGCAGGCCCTGCGTCGCCCCCGACCTCGACGGCCTCCGGCAGCTGCTCTCCCCCGGGGACCTCGGCCTGCTCGTCCCCCCCGGGGACCCCGCCGCCCTGGCCCGGGCCCTGCTCTCGATGCTCGACCGGCCCCTGCTCGCCCGGTCCCTGGCCGACCGGGCCCGGGCCTGGGCCTGCACCCACCTCGACCCCGACCGCGAGGCCGACGCCCTCGCCTCGCTCTACGGGGCCGTCGCCCGGACCTCCCCCCCCCCGGCGACCCGGCGCTCGTAGACCTTCGCCCAGCAGAGGAAGTCGTAGAACGACAGCAGGGCGCAGAACGCCAGGCCCGGCTTGCCGTCCAGGAACCCGAGCCGGATCACGTAGGCGTAGACGAACCGGACCACCGGCCGCATCGGCAGCCTCAGGTACACCTTCTTCAGCAGCCGCTTGAGCCGCTTCCCCCGGCCGATCCCCGACGGCACCGGCTCGTGCAGGAACCGCTCGAACTGCTCGGCCTCCCACGAGGCGTACCGGTTGTGCTTCTCGACCCAGGAGTCGATGGTCGGGTAGGCGTGGTGGTCCAGCTCGTGTTCCAGCCGGCCGACCCTGCCCTCCAGCTCGACGTGCTCGTGCGCCTCGTTGTCCCCCGTCCTCGACCCCGGCGAGACGGGCATCCGCTCGTACCGCCCGAGCCGGTGCTTGAAGAACCGGAGGTTCCAGCACTCGGCGTAGCCGCAATGCCGGATCCGGCGGCCGAGGAAATAGTATTTCATGTTCAGGTAATAACCGTCGAGCGCGCCCGACTCGACCTTCCCGGCGATCTCCCGGGCCAGCGCGGGCGGCACCACCTCGTCGGCGTCGACGATCAGGACCCAGTCGTTGCGGAAGTCGATCGCATCGAGCGCCCAGTTCTTCTTCTTCGGGTACGTGCCGTTGAAGCGGAACTGGACGACGGTCGCGCCGTGCTCCTCGGCCACCTCGGCCGTCTCGTCGGTGCTCTGGCTGTCGACGACGAACACCTCGTCGGCCCAGGACAGGGCGGGCAGGCACCTCCGCAGGTTCCCGGCCTCGTTCTTCACCGGCACGATCACGCTGACCGGCACCCGGGCCGTCCCGGGCGTGCTCGTCGCGTCGGCCCTCGATTCGGCGATGGTCGCCATCGGCGATGCTCCTTCGATCCGTGCTCGGTTGATCGGGAAGGCGGTCCCGGCATCCCCGGTCAGGCCGCCGCCTCGATCGCCTCGGGCCTGGACCCGCCGCCGGCCAGCCAGCGGTAGACCCCGGCCAGTTTCTCGGCCTGGCGGCCCCAGGTGTACGACCGCTCGACCAGCGCCCGGCCCCGCAATCCCAGCTCGGCCCGCTCCCGGGGGGAGCGGTCGAGCAGCTCCCGGAGCCCCCGGGTCACCCCGGCCTGGTCCGGCTCGACGACGATCCCCCCCCCGCCCCGGCCAGCTCCGGGAAGTGGCAGGCGGTGGTGATCAGGGTCGGCAGCCGGCTGGCCAGGGCCTCCAGGATCGCCATGCTGAACCCCTCGCTGTAGCTCGGCAGCGCGAAGGCGTCGGCCGCCCCCCAGGCCCTCCTCGCCGACTCCCCCGAGACGTGCCCGAGCCGCGTCACCCGGTCGGCCAGGCCCTGCTCCCGCATCCGTCCCAGGAAGGGGCCGAGCGCCCCGTCGTCGTGCCCGGCCAGGAGCACGTGCAGGTCGGGGCGAGACTTCGAGAGCACCCCCATGGCACCGGCCAGCAGGTCGAGCCCCTTCTTGGCGTGCAGCCGTCCCAGGAACAGCAGCAGGAACTTGCCTTGCAGCTCGGGATGCTCCGCCTCCAGTTCCGAACGGGGAGACAGGCGGTCGAACGGCGCCAGGTCGACCCCGTTGGGCACGAAGCAGACGGTGGCGTCGGGGGCGATCGCCCTCAGGTGGCCGACCTCGGGCCTCGACAGCGCGTGCAGGCAGGAGGCCCCCCGGAGGTTCGGCCCCTCGACCAGCGCCGTGTAGACCTTCTTCTTCAGGGCCTTGTGCCGCAGCGCCCAGGGCTCGGCCATCCCGTGGGCCGCGATCAGGTACGGCACCCCGGCCCTCCTCGCCGCCGAGGCCCCGCGTCGGGTATGCCCCTGCCAGAGGCCGTGCATGTGCACCACCTCGGCCCCCTTCACGGCGGAGACGAGGTCCGCCTCGGGCCCCCGGAGGGTCAGGCCCTCGGGAAGGGTGAACGCGTCCGTCCTCGACGGGGTGGGGGTGACGATCTCGACCCGGGTCCCCCGGCCGACCAGGGCCCCGGTCATCCCGAGGATGCTCGGCACCATCCCGCCGTCCCGCCTCGGGTCCAGGCCGTTGCAGAGGTGCAGCCAGCCCGACGCCCCCCGGGAGGCCGGTCGAGGCGATCGGGGTCGGGCCGCGGGCGTCGCCGTCTCGGTGATGGTCATGGTGTGCGTCCTTGCAAGGTCGTCGATCCGATCCCAAGGGCCTCTGCCCCGCTCACGAGGCCCTCGCCAGGCGCCGGCCCCTCGGCGAGGCCGAGGCGATTTCGACCGCCTCGATCAGCCCCGAGGCGAACCGCTCCGGCCCCCACCTGGCCACCTCCTCGGCGGCCCGTCGGCCCATCGCCTCGCGCTGCTCGTCCGTCCGCGAGGCCATCCACTGCAAGGCCCCGGCGATCGAGGCGACCCGGGTCGGGTCGAACCGCATCCCGGTGGTCCCGGCCGGGTCGGGGACGAGCGTCCCGGCGGCGCCGGCCCGGTCGCTCACGAGCAGGGGGAGCCCGCAGGCCGCCGCCTCGTTCACGACCAGGCCCCAGGGCTCCGACCGGCTCGCCAGCACGAACGCCGAGGCGAAGGCGTACCAGGGCGCCAGCCGATCCGCCTGCAAGAACCCCGGCCGGTGGATCGACCCCCCGGCCCCGCTCCGGGAGATCGCCCGGGCCACCTCGTCCGCCTCCGGGCCGCCCCCGCAGAGCACCAGGTCCCAGGCCGACGCCTCGCCGACCGCCCCCCGATACCGGGCGTAGGCGTCGATCAGTGCGGGCAGGTTCTTCTCCCGGGCGAACCGGCAGACGCTCAGGAAGTACGGCCGACCCGGGCGGCCCGCCGCCCCCTCGGGGGACCTCCGGCTCGCCTGCGCCCGCGCCGCGTAGGAGACGTTGTCCACGGCGTTGTAGCCCAGCGCGATCCGGTCGCCGGGCATCCCCAGGGTCTCGAGGTAGGCCCGGTGCGACTCGCCCCCCACCAGGGCCGAGTCGAAGAGCCGCAGCCGGCGACGCTTGACCGCCTCCTTCCACCAGGGGCGGGGGCGGTCGATCTCCTGGCTCTCGGAGAGCAGGACCGACGCCCTGCCGGTCTTCCGGGCCCACCGCGCCGCCGCCAGGGCCTCGGGCCGGACGTACCCGGTCGCGGCGACGGCGTCGGGCCGGTCCCGGTCCAGCGCCTCCTCCATCGCCATGGCGCAGTCGCCCGAGGGGACGTCCTCCAGCGCCCGGTCGGGGAACAGGACGACCCTCCGGAACGGCTCCTCCCGGGTCGCCACCTGCCACGGATAGAGCCGCTCGACCGACGCCGTCTCGTACGCGGTGAGCGTCCCCCCCTGCCTCGACAGCAGGATCGCCGCCGCCCTCAGCCGGGCCAGGTGGTAGGGGCCGAGGTTGGTGAAGCTGATCGCCAGGTCCATGTGCGAACTCCTCGATCGATCCGTCGCCCGTCCGCCCGATGCCGATGCCCGATCCCCTCAGCGGGGCGCGACCGCCCCCACCGCCTCGACGACCGCCCGGTGATACCTCGGCCAGTCGAACCGCTCGGCCTGGCTCCTGGCGTTGCGGGAGCAGAACGCCCTCAGCTCGGGATCCGACCCGAGCCGCTCCATCGCCCCCGCCAGGGCCGCCACGTCGGCCGGCGGCACGACGATCCCGTCCAGCCCGTCCCGGGCCACCGAGCCGCTCGACGGCGTCACCACGCCCGGCAGGCCGCAGGAGAGGGCCTCGTAGGTCACCACCGCCGACCCCTCGAACAGCGACGGGAAGACGAAGACGTCGGCCCGGGCCATCGCCGCCGGGACCTCCCCGTGCGGCACCCGGCCGAGCACCTCCACCCCCACCAGCAGCGGCGCCAGCGGCCCGAACGCCCGGGGAGGCTCCCCCAGAAGTTGCAGCCGCCAGCCGGGCCTCCGGACCGACTGCCAGGCCCTCAGCAGATAGGCGATCCCCTTCCGCTGGCTGATCCCCCCCGCGAACAGGAACGTGCAGCCCGACCCATGCACCTTGGCCGGGTCGGGGCGGAACCGGCGGACGTCGCTGGCGTAGGGCACCACCCGGATCCGGTCGCCCGGGAACCCGTTCTTGCGCAATTCCCCGGCGATGTGCCCCGAGGGGACCAGCACGAGGTCGGCGTATTCCAGGTCCCGCAGCCGACGCCCGTGCAGGTAGTCCAGCTCGGCCCGGTCGAGCGTCGCGTCGCCGAGGTAGAGCCCGAACGCCTCCGGGCAGCGTTCGGCCTCCTCGTCCAGGATCCGGCGCTCCTCCCTCACGTCCCCGTGCACCATGCTCAACACGGTCGGGATGCCCCACGACCGGCACAACGGCAACGCATGGCCCGATCCCACGTCGCTGAAGACGAACGCCACGCCCGGCGGCTCCCGGCGGATCCGGGCCTCCAGGGTCCGGTCGAAGTGCTCGGTCCGCCACCGGGAGACGGACCGCCGGGACTTGCCCGACAGCCGCTTCTCGGCCGCCAGTGCCAGGTCGAACGCCAGGGTCGACCGCACCCGATCCCCCGGCAGGTCGGGGTGGTGCCTCCTCCCCAGCGCCCGCTCCAGCCGGGAGCGCCGGCCCTGGTCGAGCACCCGGCTGGCGACCCGTCGGAACGGGCCGTCTCCCCGGTCGTAGAAGCCGGTGAGGAACGTGTCGAGCTGGGCCCGACCGGCGAGGCCGATGGCCGCCTGGTAGGCGGGGGGCCGGGCGTCGGGGCAGGCGACCAGGGCCATCGGCCCGGGTTCGGGCCCGGCCGGGCCGCGCTCCGGCGGCGAGTGCAGCGCGAGGTGCGTCACGAGATCGTCCCTGATCGTCGAGTCGTCCATCCCTGAAGCGAGGGGCGCGATCATAGGGCCGCCTCCCCTCCCCGTCAATCCGAGTCGGGGCCCGGGCCGCTTAGCCCTCGCCGACCTCCGCCGCCGGTTCCGGCAACGCCCGATCGATCTCGGCGATCCGATAGCCGAACCCCGGGCCGGTCACGCTCGACCAGTCCACCCGCCCCCCCCTCCGGGCATAGAGCCCCGGATGCACGGCCGCCTCGGGGCCGGAGGCCTCGGGGTAGAACTGCATCGCGTTGGTCTCCACCCCCATGATCGTCCCCGCGTGGGCCGCCAGCAGGACGTGGGGGATCTGAGCGAGCATCGGGTTGGTCAGGTCCTGCACCATCAGGGTCATGCCGTGCGCCTTCGCCCAGCAGGCGGAGAGCAGCGCCCCCGTCTGCGTCTTGCAGGTCTTCAGCGCCACCCCGGTCCAGCCGAGCGACCTCCCCAGCCGGACGAGCTTCCAGTCGTGCGCGCTCTCGTCCATGAACAGCGGCTTCCGGGCCGAGACGGAGCGGACGTCCACCCGGTGCGCCTCCAGGTCGTACGGGAAGGGCTGCTCGACGTAGAGGATTTTTCCGAAAGTCCTCGGCTCGTCCCGCAGCAGGCGGTCGAGGATCTCGTCGACGTAGTCCGGGTCCCGCACGGTGCAGTTGAAGTCGGTCGAGAGCCAGTCTACCCCCGACTCCTCGGCGATCCGCCCCACCCGGGCCACCCGGTCGAAGTCCCAGGCCGGGTCATCCCCCCGCAGCTTGATCTTCAGGCACTTCAGGCCGTCCCGCGCGATCCAGTCCCGGAGCAGGACCGGGTAGCCGTCGTCGGGCTCTTCCCCCGTCAGCTCGGACGGGTCGATCGGGTCCTTCCCCCCCACCAGGTGCCAGGCGGGCAGCGACCGGGGAGGGTCGCTCGCCAGGAAGTCGGCCGGGTACCTCCCGGCGAAGGACGGGCCGCCCGCCTCCGGCTCCAAGTAACGGCCCAGGTCATTCGCCATGAACTCGGGGCCGTACGCCTGGTACGCGGGCACTCCGTTCAGCAGGGCGTACGCGTCATGCAGCGCCAGGTCGAAGGCCGAGGCGCAGATCAGGGCCGCCAGCCTCGGCATCGGCTCGGCCCCGGCCCGCTCACGCGCGTTGAACCGATCCGTCAGGCCCGGCAGGCGGTCTTCCAGGAACCGGTGCCCCAGTTCGATCGGGTGCCCGGCCCCGAGGCCCGGCTCGCACCAGGCCCCGGCCAGCTCGACGCAGAAGGCTTGCATCGCCCCCAGCCGGTCCTCGAACGTCGACGGCCCCGGCCAGGCCCACTGCACGCTCAAGGGGGTTTCCCCCCACCCCTCGGCCCGAGTCCCGGCCCCGTCGACCACCGTCAGCCGGACCCGGGCGCAGGTGACGTGCGTCAGGGTCTCCAGCCCGAACTTGAGCGGCACCCGCGTCTCGATCGGCAGGAAGTACAGCGAGGCGGCCACGACTCGGGCGTCCTTCGGCGAGGGCATCGGCGGGGAACTCCTCGGGGCGTCTTGGTTCCGGGCGGTCGGGACCGGCTACGGTAGCCGCTCGGGCCTTTCGAGTCGAAGCGATTTGTGGTCCCCTGAGGGACGATCCCCCGTCCCTCCCGACCTCCCGGGGCCACGACTCATGCTCATCCCCTCGCTCCTGCTCCTGGTCGCCTCGGCCTCCCCGGCGGCCCCGGCCGAAGGCGCGCTTCGCCTCTCCTGGGCCGACGAGATCCTCACCGTCCGGGGCCCCGACCTCCCCGGCGAGTCGCTCGACATCTGGTACATCGAGGCGTTCTGCCGCCCCGGTTCCACCGACCGGGACTGGGCCGAGACGGTCATCACCCACCGCACCGAGCTGATCGGATCGGGCCCCGATGGCCGTTCCCTCCGGCTCCGCTCCACCCTGGAGGACGGCGTGGTCGTCGACCACGAGATCACCGCCGGATCCGACCGCGTCGACTTCCTCGTCACCGCCACCAACCCCACCGACCGGCCCTCGATGGCCCACTGGGCCCAGCCCTGCATCCGGGTCGACCGCTTCACCGGCGTCCCCCCCGAGCGCAACTCGGAGCAATACCTGCCGAAGTCATTCGTCTTCATCGACGGCGAGCCCCGCCGACTGCCGACCGAGCCCTGGGCCACCGAAGCCCGCTACACCCCCGGCCAGGTCTGGTGCCCGAAACACGTCCCCCGGACCGACGTGAACCCCCGGCCGCTCAGCGACCTCGTCCCGTCCAGCGGGCTGATCGGCTGTTACTCCGCCGACGAGTCCAAGATCCTCGCCACCGCCTGGGAGCCCTACCAGGAACTCTTCCAGGGCATCATCGTCTGCCTCCATTCCGACTTCCGGATCGGCGGCCTCGCCCCCGGCGAATCCAAGCAGATCCGCGGCGTCCTCTACCTCGTCGAGGCCGACCTCGACCGCCTGCTCGACCGCTACCGCGCCGACTTCCCCGAGCACGGCGACGACCCGGACCGAGGGGAATGAGCCTTGCATCCCTCGGCGGGACGCTGGCGGTCGGCACCCGGCCCCGGCCATCCTCTCCCACCGAACCCCCCGGAGGACCCCATGACCCCCCGACCCCAGGACCTCTCCCGTCGCGACTTCGTCCGATCCTCCGCCGCCCTGGCCGCCGCCGCGGCCACCGCCCGGGGCTCGGCGGTCCGGGCCGACGAGGGCGACCCGATCCGGGTCCCCTCGACCACCCTCGGCCGGACCGGGGCCGAGGTCTCCCGGCTCGGCATCGGCTGCGCCTACTTCCAGCGCGAGCACGTCACCCCCGATGACGTGCAGGCCACCCTCCGGCGGGCCCTGGAACTGGGCGTCACCTACCTCGACGTCGCCCCCAACTACGGCAACGAGCAGACCGGCTTCTCCGAGGAGAAGATGGGCCCCTCCCTCGAAGACGCCGACTTCCGCTCGAAGTTCTTCCTCGTCACCAAGACCGAGGAGCCGACCCGGGACGGCACCTGGCGCCTGCTGGAGCAGAGCCTCAGGCGCATGAGGACCGACTCGGTCGACCTCGTCCACCTCCACAATTTCGGCGACGAGCCCCGATGGGGCGACCCGAAGTTCGCCCTCGGCAAGGACGGCTCCCTCGGCGCCCTCCGGGAGGCCCGGGAGCAGGGCCTCGTCCGCTTCATCGGCGCCAGCGGCCACCTGCACCCCTCCCGGTTCCACCTCGTCCTCGACTCCGGCGCCGTCGACGTGCTCATGAACGCCGTCAACTTCGTCGTCCAGCACTCGTATGACTTCGAGCACAAGGTCTGGTCCCGGGCCCGGCAGGACAACGTCGGGCTCGTCGCCATGAAGGTCCTCGGCGGCGCCGGGGACCAGTCGAAGGCCACCGGGGGCGGCCACCGCCTCCCCGAGGGCACTTACGAGCAGGCCATGCGCTACGCCTTCACCATCCCCGGCCTGCACGTGGCCGTCATCGGCATGGAGGGCATCCCCGAGTTGGAGCAGGCCGCGAAGACCGTCGCCACCATCGAGCCCCTCTCCGACGCCGAGGCCCTTGAACTCGCCAGGACCGGCCTCGACATGGCCGCCCGGGAGGACTGGGCCGAGGCGTATGGCACTCCCGTCATCTAGCGGTCGATCGCGGAGCGTGTCGAGGCGTTGCGGCTCTCCCCGCGCGGCCAGGGTCCTCCTTGATCGTCGCGGGGAGCTGTGCTCCGCCCCGAGCGGGGCGGCTCGGCACCCGAATGGGGCCGAGCCATGCCCCGGGAAATCTATTGCTCCTGGTAGATCGCCACGCCGTTCTGGCTGATGACGGTCTGGTCGTCCAGGATCAGCATGCCGCCAATCGTGGTGTAGATCGCGGTGCCAAGCCCCGTCCTCTTCGCGGCCTTGTTGCCGGAGAAGATGCTGTCGAAGACCCGGGTGACGCCGTCGTTGAAGATCCCCCCGCCGTTCCGGCCGGCGCTGTTGTGGGCGAAGTGCACGTCGCTGACGGTCAAGTCGCCCACGTTGAAGATCCCTCCCCCGTCCTGACCGGCCTCGTTGCCCCTCAGGGTGCTCTCCTGCACATTGGTCGTGCCGAAGAAGCTGTAGATCCCGCCGCCGTTGAATCGCGCCAGGTTGTCGGCCAACGTGGTCTGGCGGAGGGCCAGCTCGCCGAACTCGATCAGGATTCCGCCGCCGAAGTCGGACGAGTTGCGGGCGAGCGTCGACCCGGCCACCGTCACCAGGGCCCCGTTCGAGCCGAAGATCCCGCCCCCGGCGTACGAGGCCGAGTTGTCCGAGATGGTCGAGCCGACGATGGTCGACGAGCCGCCGGAGACCTCGATGCCGCCGCCTCGGCCGAAGGCGTCGTTGCCGGAGACCTCGCTCTCCAGCAACGTGGTGGAGTTGGAGAAGGCGGAGATGCCGCCGCCGTCGAAGTTCGCGACGTTCTCGACCATCGTGGTGCGGTCGGCGATCAGGGTGCCCCGACCGATCCGGATCCCGCCGCCGTAATGCGCCGAGTTGCCGGACAGCGTCGCGTCGATCAGCGTCAGGCCGGCCCCCTCGAAGCTGTGGATGCCGCCGCCGTCCCACCCGGCACTGTTGCCCGAGATGACGGAGTCGGTGATGCCCAGGGTGCCCACGAAGTGATCGATCCCGCCGCCGCCGAGGCCCGATGAATTCCCCTCGATCGTGCTCCCGTCGACCGTCGTGACGCCCCAGGTGGAGATGGCACCGCCGTAGCCTCCGGCCGAGTTCCCCTCGAGCCCGCTGCCGGAGATCTCCAGCACCCCGTCGAAGTTGCTGAAGACGCCACCCGCGTTCCCGGCCGCCGAATTGCCCCTCAGGGTGCTGTCCCGGACGACCATCGTGCCCCCGTTGCCGATGGCGCCACCGAAGTCGGCCCGGTTCCCCTCGAAGCGGCTCTCGGCGATCACCACGTCGCCGATCGAGTCGATGCCCCCGCCGTTGCCCCCGGTGGCCACGTTGTCGATGAAGCGGCCGTCATGGATCGCCAGGACTCCAGCGTTGGAGATGCCGGCGCCGAAGACCGCCTGATTGCCCTCGAGGAGGCTGTCGTCAACGACGGTGGTGCTCCCGGGGAAGGTGAAGATCCCGCCGCCGCCGAAGGCCTCGTTCCCCAGGAACGAGCTGTCGAGGATCGTCGTCGTCCCCAGATTGAGCAGGCCGCCCCCCAGGTCGGCCACGCCTCCGGTGATCACCAGGCCATCGAGCACTACCTCGCTGCCCTGGACGACCAGGAACACTCGGCTGGCGCCCCGGCCGTCGATCGTCGCCGGGCCGCCGGTGGATCGGACCGCCACGGGGGCGCTGGCGTCGTCGAACGTGAGCTGCCCCAGGTCCAACGCATAGGTCCCGGCCGGCACCTCGATCGTGTCCGCTCCTCCCCACGATTCGGCCAGTTCGATCGCCTCTCGCAGGCTTGTGAGCCCGTCATCCGCAATCACGTCGTCGAACGTGTCGACGACGATCGCCAGCAGTTCCCTCGCTTCCAGCGGCTCGAGCCGCGGAACGGGCCGCCGTCGCCCCCCCGGGCCTCGTCGCCCGGCCGGGCCCAGGATCGGACGCCAACGGACATCGAATGAACGCATGACTCACTCCCAGGTGGACCTTCCATGTGTGCGGACCGCCGCGACCCTCCCACCTCCCGATCGGACGTCGACCGGTCGACCCGGCGACCCTTGGGTGCCCCAACCCACCCGATCGTGTCGGGGTGGGGCGGCACGATGGATCGGTCGGAATCGAGTCGGGTGGTTCCGACCGGGAAACGCCGGGCGTACCCTCGTTGTCGCCGAGGAGTCCGCCGTCGGCCGAAGTGCATCGATCCGGGTCATTTCCCCATCAGGGACCCGGTCGCATGACCGAAGCAAGGATTACAACAGGGGCGCCGGGCCGGTTCAAGGAAATAACTCAGACCCGCGGATCCCGCTCAAATTCGGGCCGACCGTCCTCGGCCGTCGGGTTCTTGTGAATATTCCGCCCGCCTCTCTCGATGATCTTGGAGTAGGGCCGCGACTCCCCGGATCGACGCCGATCCCCCAGCCGGCCCTCGACTCGCCTCGCCTCGACGACGAGACACCCCGAGGGACGCACCGCGATGGCCGTCAGCGCAGCCCGGCTCAACGCCAACCGCCGGAATTCGAAGAAGAGCACCGGCCCCGTCACCCAGGCGGGCAAGGACCGGATCCGCCTGAACGCCTGGAAGCACGGCTTCCGGGCCGAGTCCGATGCCGTCGGGCCGGAGGAGGCCGAGGCGGTCGCCGCCCGTCGCGAGCAGTGGGCCGGGGCCTTCCCGACCTCCCCGGACGACGAGTACGGGCGATGGCTGGTCGAGAAGCTCTTGCTCGCCTCGGTCCGGATCGACCGCTGCCAGGACCACCAGCGGGCCCAGGCCCGATACGAGGCCGATCGGGCCGCCTCCTGCTGGGTGGTCGACCGCGAGGCCGAGGCCGCCGCCCTCGGCGGCCGGCTGTCGAGCGACCCCGACCGGGTCGTCTCCCGGCTCTGCCAGTCGGGGGCCGGGCTCGACTGGCTGCTCGCCCGGTGGAACGGGCTGGCCGACCGGCTCGACGACGAGGCGGGCTGGGACGACGCCCAGCGCCGGCTCTGCCTCGACCTGATGCAGACCCCCGACGAGTTCCGGGAGGCCGACCGGGTGATGCTGGCCCGCCTCACCGTCGACGACCTGCGATACCTCGTCCGGGACCACGTCTCCGGCCTGGAGGCGCTCAAGGAGTCGACCGCCCTGCTCGACGAATCGAGCCGGGCCCTCGCCGAGATCGGCCTGCCGACCGCCGAGCACTCCCACCTCCGACGCCTCCGGGGCCACGAGTCGGCACTCTGGCGCCGGTTCCGCTCCCTCGAAGCCTCGTACAAGGCCGCCCGGGCCCGGGATCCCGACCGGCTCGACGACGACCCCGAGTCCCAGGACGACCCGATCGGCGACCTGATGGCCTACGCCCGGATGGTCGAACGCGGAGAGGAGCCCGAACCGGCCCCGCCCGCGGACCTGCCGGTCGCCCTCGAAGGCCCCCCCGATCCCCGGCCCGACCGATCGGCGCGTCGGTCGTCCCCGGCCCTGGCCCGGGAGGTCGACCTCGTCCTCGACGACGAATCGGACGCGGTCCCCGTCCCGTCCGCCCCGGTCCCGTCCTTCGCTACTGCCGCCCGGTCCGGCCTGGCCGAGCCCCAGGTCTTCATGAACCGCCGGGCGCGTCGGGCGTTGAAGAAGGCGAAGGCGGGGCGGAGATCCTGACCTGATGCCGGATCGCCTGGATTACGGATCGTCGGGGTGGCAGGGGTCCGCGCCGCGGCCCCCGGTCGACCGCCTCGGGTACCGCGGGCCGCGGCGCGGACCCCAGCCACCCCGATCCTGACTCCTCCTTGCGATCCGGTATGACGCCGGACGAACTCCTGACCCCCCGGTCGAGTATGTGCGCCGAACGAAGCCACCTGCCGAAATGGCAGGGAATCCTCGAAACGCCGGACGCCCCGGCGCCACCCCCTTGGGGCGGCGTCGGGGCGTCGGGAGGTCGGTCTCGATCCGCTCGGGCCGTCGTCGACGGCTCAGAGGCGGCCGAGGTGCGGGGTGCTGATCGAGGTGCCCTTGTAGCCCTGGGCGAACTTCTCGCGGCGGGCCAGCTCCAGGTCATTCTCGACCATCATCTTGACGAGGCCGTCGAGGTCGACCTCCGGCTCCCAGCCCAGGTTCTTCCTGGCCTTGCTCGGGTCGCCGAGCAGCACGTCGACCTCGGAGGGCCTCATGTAGCGTTCGTCGAACTCGACGAAGTCGTTGTAGTCGAGGTCGAGCTGGGAGAAGGTCTTCTCCAGGAACTCCCGGACCGAGTGGGTGACGCCCATGGCCACGATGTAGTCGTCGGGCGTCTCCTGCTGGAGCATCAGCCACATGGCCTTCACGTAGTCGCCGGCGAAGCCCCAGTCGCGCTTGGCGTCGAGGTTGCCCATGACCAGCGTCTTCTGCAAGCCTTCCTTGATGCGGGTGGCACCCAGGGTGATCTTGCGGGTGACGAAGCTCTCGCCGCGCCGGGGGCTCTCGTGGTTGAAGAGGATGCCGGAGCAGGCGAACAGGCCGTAAGCCTCCCGGTAGTTGATCGTCTGCCAGTGGCCGTACAGCTTGGCGCAGGCGTAGGGGGAGCGGGGGTGGAAGGGGGTCTCCATCGTCTGCGGCGGCGGGGCCGAGCCGAACATCTCGGAGCTGGAGGCCTGGTAGAACCGGACCGGCTGGCTGCGGGCGAGCTGCCGGACGGCCTCCAGCAATCGGAGGGTGCCCACGCCGACGACGTCGGCGGTGTAGATCGGCTGGTCGAACGAGACCCGGACGTGGCTCTGGGCGCCGAGGTTATAGACCTCGTCGGGGCGGATCGTCTCCATCAGGCCGGAGAGGCTCGACGCGTCGCCGAGGTCGGCGTAGTGCAGGTGGAAGCGGTCCCGGAAGTCGGGGTTGCGGGCGATGTGGTCGATCCGGGATCGGTTCAGGGTGCTCGTGCGGCGGACCAGGCCGTGCACGGTGTAGTCGGGCTTGCCCAGCAGGAAGTCGGCCAGGTAGGAGCCGTCCTGGCCGGTGATTCCGGTGATCAACGCATGCTTCACGATCCATCCCTCCGCGATGGCGGTCGGTTGTCCGGGGCGCCTCCTGCTCCCGGCGTTGGCTCGGGCTCGTCGCGAGTCGACCGTCGGTCGTCTCCCCGCCGGCCCGCTCGGCCCCGGCCCGGCTCAGGGCACGTGGTAGACGGCCCGGTCCTCGGGGAGGACCGGCTCGATCGCGTCGAGCAATCGTCCGATGAAGTCGCGCAGCTCGGCGTCGCCGAGCCCGGCGTCGCCGGGGTAGAAGACCTCCGCCGTGAGGCCCGAGCCGCGGGTGGTGCGGCCGTGGCTGCTCCGGCTGGAGATCGGCAGGCCCCGGACGAACCGCTCGACGCGACCTTCTCCGAAAATGTAGTACCAGAATCCGATCCGCTGGACCATATCTCCTTTCTCGTACCCGAGCAGCGAGACCCGCTGGGCCTCGCCGCCGGGCCGGTCGACCTCGACCACCTTGGTCAGCGCCTCGGCCTTCTGCCAGCCCCCCGAGGGGAGGCAGATCTCCGGCGAGTGCCGCAGGTTCAGGCCCCGGTCGGAGTAGTTGATCCAGAGCCAGAGCTGGGCCCCCGGCCTCCCCTTCAGGGAGTAGGCCCGGTTCAGGTACTCGGTGGCCTGCGACTCCCGGGCGATCTCGGGGTCGACCGGCTCGTCCTTGCCCACCCAGTCTCCCAGCACCATCGGCACGCCCGCCAGCGACCCCCCCAGCGGGGGCCGCTCGGTCCGGGTCGCCCGGTCCACCGCCGCCTCGGCGGCCAGGCCGCCGCCGAGGATCGCCAGGCCGATCGCGGCGCGCCGGGTCATGGTCCCGGGGGAGATGGGCTCGGTCGCCGCCTTCGTCGTCATCGTCATCGGTCGTCCTCCCTGCCGGTCCCCCGATCAGGCCGCCGCGGGGACGGGCTCGGGCTCCTCGTCCACCAGCACGTTGAGCACCGCGCACTCCAGCCTCAGCAGGGCCAGGCCGAAGCCCATCAGCAGGAGCCCCTCCAGGGTGTGGAAGGCCCCCTGCGCCAGCCTCGGGTCGTGCGACATGATCCAGCCGGTCAGCACCACCCGGGCCACGTTGGCCGTCAGCGCCACCGGGATCGCCGAGCCGATCAGGACCGCCCGGTACCAGCGGGGCCGGGGGGTCAGGAAGGCCACGGCGGTCGTCAGCGCGAGGAAGCCGGTCAGCTGCCTCATCCCGCTGCAGGCCTCGGCCACGAACATCCGGACCCCGCCGGGCAGGGTCAGGTGGTTGCCCTCGCAGAGCACCGGCAGCCCGGCGCCGTTGAGGATCGTGGCGGCGACCTTGCTCACCAGCAGCTGCAAGGGGGTGGCGATCGTCGTGTACAGGTGGATCGGCAGCGGGACCATGAAGACCAGGAACGTCAGGGCGAACCCGTATCGGTACAGGGCCGCCCTCCCGGCGAAGAGCGAGAGGATCCCGGCCAGCCCGGTCAGGAAGGCCAGGTCGCTGGCGAACCCCACCGGCACGACGATCGTCGCCAGCCTCCCCAGCAGGGCGAACACCAGCAGGGACGCCCCGAGGGCGACCCCCGGCACCTGCCGGGTGGGCCCCTCCTTGGCCGCCATGTTGGCGAAGTACAGGCTGATCAGCGGGACGAGGAAGCCGTGGCTGTAGTTCGGGTCGGTCGACCAGACGTGGGCGAAGTGCCAGAGGGTCGACCGGAAGGCCAGGGCGAGCAGCGCCAGGCACGCCGAGGCGCCCAGCAGCGCGACCTTCCCCCCGGGGAGGGCCCAGCCGTCCCGGAGCAGGCCCGCCAGCGCGGGCAATTCCCGAGGGGCGGGGGCGTCGTCGTCTCGGGCCGAGATCGTGGACGTGGCCAAGGGATCGTCTCCTCACTCTCCGAAGGTGTCGCGTCGGTCCCCCTCGCCGCCCCCGCCGGTGCCGCCGTCGGGGCCGGCTCCGACCAGGTCGACCCCCCGGCGCAGCTGCGCCCGGATGGCCTCGGCCGTGACGGGGTCGTCCGGGTCGGTGGTCATCGCCGCCAGCAGGGCCTCGCGCTCGCCGTCCCGGTCGTCGAGCCGGCCGAGCAGCTCGGCCAGGTTGAACAGCCAGGGCCTCCGGGCCGACTCCTCGGCCGCGGTCAGCCGGTCGACCGCCCGGCGGTAGCCCTCGACCGCCTCCTCGACCCGGCCGTCCAGGGCCATCGCCTCGGCGACGGCGGCCAGGTGGATCGCCTCGGAGCAGCCCCCCGGCGCGGGCGAGTCCGCCAGGGCGATCGCCCGCTCCAGGGCCCGGTCGGCCTCGCCGTCCCCCCGCTGCCGGAGCACCCGGGTGGCGACCAGCCAGGCGACCGAGGAGTCGGGGATCAGCCCCAGCCAGTCGCCCGACGACCATTCGGGCCGGTCCGCCATGTCCGAGACGACCACGCCGAGGATCCCCTCCAGCGGCATGCCGAAGCGGCCGCCCTGGGGCTCCCCGTGGAAGACCGGCGCCGGGGACTCGTCCGGCGAGGCCCGGCAGGCCAGGTCCAGGGCCTTCAGGTAGCACCGCCTCGCCTCGTCCTGCTTCCCGGCCGCCAGCAGGGCTCGGCCGGACCAGGCCAGCGGCCAGATGTCCCGGCTCAGGCCGACGGCCAGGCTCGGGGCGTCGGCCCCCGGCTCCTGCACCGCCCGCCAGGCCCGGGCGAACCGCAACCCCGGGTGGTTGGGGGAGGCGGCCCCGGCGGCGTGGATCAGGCCGCCGGCCCGCTCCTGGGAGGCCGGGTCCGCCCCCGGCCCCGGCCCGGCCAGCAGAGCCGCCCGGGCGACCATCGCGTCGGCGGTGCTGTTCCGCCACGAGGCCATCGGCAGCTCCAGCTCCCGCTCCAGCAGCAGGTCGATCGACCCCGCCTCGGGCCGCTTGCCCGAGGCGAGCCGGTCGGCGATCCGGCCCGACTCCCGGTCCAGCACGGCCCAGGTCCAGGCCAGCCTCACCCCGACCACCCCCGCCGCCAGGGCGGCGAACATCATCGGGATGCAGAGCCAGGCCCCCCCGGGGATGGTCCACTCGTCCGGCGAGATCCGGCCGGTCGGCTCGGGGAAGCTCGCCGCCTTCCTCGCCCGGGACGCTGCCCGCCTTGGCCCCCGGCCGGGCCGGGCCCCGAGGATCGCGTTCGCCGAAGGCCAATCGTTCGAGGGACCGCCCGAGGGACCCGTGCCCGTCGCCTCGGCGGGGCCCGCTGCCCAGGCCGTGGCCTCTTCCTGCTCCTGCTCGACTTCGTCCTCGACCTCGTCCTCGTCCCTCACTTCCTGATGCGGGACGACGGCCTCCTCGCTTGGCTCCTCCGGGCCTGTCGGGGAGGCCGTCTCGACCGCCCCGACGGCGTCTTCGATCGGCCCGCCTCGGGCCTCGCCTCCCCCGGCCGGGGGACCGTCCTGCGTGCCGGGCCGGGCCGAACGGCTGAGGAACGAGACCAGGTCGTTCAGGCCGAGCATCGGCACCGAGAGCCACGCCGATGCCTCCCCGCCGACGGCCTCGGGGCCGGTCCTCGTCTCGACGGCCTCGGCCTCGGACGCCAGGCCGACCGGCTCGCCGCCGACCCCCGAGGGCATCAACCCCGTCGAGACCTCGGGGGCCTCGGCATCCGAGGCATCCGACCGGCTCTCCGGGAGCCCGGACCCCGAGTCGACGGCGGGATCGAGGTCCGGGGAGGGGACGACGGCGAGGGTCGAGGCCCCGATCGCGACCGGGATGGTGGGGCATTCCGCCTCCGCGTTGCCCCGTTCGGGTGGCTCGGGGATCGGAATCGAGGTGGCCTCGGCCGATCCCGGATCGGTCTCGACGGATTCGGCGACACCCCGGTCGGTCTCGACGGATTCGGCGAGGTCCGGGTCGATCGCGAGCCCCTCGGCGAGGCATCCCGGGCCCTCCGGATCGGCGTCGACCGGCCCCGGCCGCTGGTCGGCCGGCTCGGGGTCGCTCTCGTCGATCTCGATGACCGTCTCGACGACCTCGGGGGGGAAACTCAAGGCGAGGCCGGGCCGACGCGTCGGGGCCTCGACGACCTTGGGGATCAGGCGGATGGCCCGGGGGACGGGGCCCGGCCCCTCCGGGCCGGGGGACTCGGACCGGGGCCGGGGGGCGGTCGGTCCGGGTCGGGCGATCGGGGGGACGACGGCCCGGGGGGGCGGCGCCGGGGCGGGGGCAGGCGGGAGGCCCGACGTGGGTCGGTCGACCCGGGCGGTCGGGGGCCCGTAGGGGGCGGGCTCGACCCCCCTCCGGGGGCGGATCGGCGGCCCGGGGGCGACCGTCGGGGTCGGGATCGGGGCGGGCCTCGGGGCCGATCGGGGGCGGGGGGAGGCGGCGTCGGCGGGCCGGCTTCGGGCCTTCAGCGACGCCCCGGCGGCCCGCCATCGGGCCTCCCACTGACGCTCGTGCAGGCGGTCGGAGAGCCAGCGTTCCCGCTGCTTGAGCCGGGACTCCCAGCGGGCCAGTTCCTCCCGTCGGCCGTCCAGGGCTTCGGGCTCGTCGGGATCCGGGTCCGGCTCGGCCTCCGCCCCCGACTCCGCCCCGGGGGGGAAGGCCTCGGGGGCCTCGCCCGGGGGGGCGTCGGGTCCGTTGCCGTCGAGTTCCGGCGCGTCGTCGGTCGGCAGGAGGGTGAGCCAGCGGTCGGCGAGCCGGAGCGTGGTGCCCATGGCCAGCGGCCGGGGGCGGTCGGCGGGGCGGCCGTCGATGGTCAGCCGGGAGTCCGGCCGGACCGGCTGCAGGTGGTAGGAGTCCCCCCGGCGCCGGAGCAGGAACTCGACCTCGGCGAGGGTCGGGTCGTCGAGCCGGACCTCGCACGACCGGCCCCGGCCGACCCGGACGCTCGGCCCCGACAGGGGGACGATCCGGGTCGCCCGCCCGTCCCGGGACCGGATGTGCAGAAAGGCCTCGTCTCGCATCCTGTTGGCTCCTCCTCCCTGGTGCATCGCCTCGTCGCCGGCGCGGGACATCCTGCCCGTCCTCGACCCTACCACTCAGGCGGCCTCGACGAACAGGTCGGTCCCGCCGGAGAGCCAGCGATCCATCGTCCCGAAGACGGCGCAGGCCGCCAGGGCGACGGCGGGCAGCTCCACCGCCCAGTGCACCGCCGCGAACCCGACGAAGCAGCCCGCCGTGGCGACCAGCCCGCAGGCCAGGGCCCGGTCGGCCGATCCCACCCGTCGCCAGGCCCGGACCAGCCTCCCCAGCCCCCAGAGCCCGGCGACTGCCAGGATCGCCCCCCCGGCCATCCCCGACTCGACGAGCCATTGCAGCACGCTGCTGCCGGCGGTCGTCGGGCTCGGGTCGGTCGACTTGTACGAGGGGTGGATCCGGCCGAAGGTCCCCAGGCCGGTGCCCAGCAGGGGGAAGTCCTTGACGACCTCGACCGAGCCCCGCCAGAGGTCGGCGGCCCGGCCCGGCTCGGCGGTGATCGGGGAGAGCTTCGGGTCGTCGCCGAGCCCCGCCAGCCGGTGGATCGCCACCCCGGTCCCCAGCCCCGTGAGGCCGAGCAGCGTGACCCCCACCGCGAGCCACCCGAGCCCCGTCCCCCTGGCCCCCGGCACGCCCGCGAGGGCCAGTCCCAGGGCGAACGGCACGGCCAGCATCGGCCCGGCCAGGGCGCCGACGAGCCCGGCCCCCACCAGGACCACCACCCCGAGCAGCACCACCAGGGGCCCGAGCCCCGCCCGGCCGATCCGCTCCGCCATCGGCTCCCGGCTCCCCCTCGGGGCGAGCACCTGGAGCAGGACCGTCAGCGACAGCGGCAGGCCCAGCGCGGCGATCGCCAGGTACGCCCCCGGGCCCCCCAGGAGCCCGCCGATGAAGAACGGCCGATCCGGCCGGGCCAGCATCCAGGGCCCGAGCGCCCCCCCCTCCTCCGCCAGCGGCCGCAGCACCGAGGCGCCGGGGGCGGCGAGCAGGTCCAGGGTCGAGGGCGCCCAGCTCGGCCCCCGGCCCGGGGTGATGAACCCCCAGAGGCCCGGCGCGTCGCCGATCAACTGGACCAGGCCGACCCCGGTCATCAGCCCGAAGACCGCGACCACGCTCCCCCAGATGACCATCGTGCGCCCCAGCCTCCGGGCGAACCGGGCCGAGGTGACCAGGACGACCAGGCCGATGCTCGCGTCGAACAGCCACCGGAGGGTCGCCGAGCGGTCGACCGTCGTCGGGGTCCGGGAGGCGAGCGCCTCGGGCAGCTCGGCCGCCCGGTCGTCCTGCAGGGCCAGGCCGGTCAGGATCCCCCGGGAGTGCAGGGACCGGGACTCCGGGGAGAGCCGACGAGCCAGGCCCGACGGCACCGGCGTGAGCTGCGCGGCCGCCAGGCCCAGGGCCAACACGCCGAGGATCGGCAGCGGGCTGAGCCGGATCCGGGCCCGGCCCTCGATCGCCACCCGGGAGAACCCGAGCACGACCAGGCCGACGGCCAGGGCCGCCGCGACCGGCCGCCACCACCAGACCGCCCCGCCGAAGGCCAGGGCCGAGCCGACGAGCATCGCCACCAGCAGGGCGGCCTGGAGGCGGTCGGTCCATTCGAGGATGCGGGTTCGGAAGGTGCCCACCGGGCGTCTCCGGTTCGATTCCGTTCGGTGCGTGTCGATGCCCGTCGGTCGGCCTGCCCGGCCGCCGGCCTCAGTCGGCGGCGGCCAGCGCCCCGGCCGCCCGGCCCGGGCGGGCGGGGAGGGCCCGGGCGTCGGCCTCGGCCTCCTCGTCCAGGTAGGCCGAGACGCAGGACCAGTTCTTCACGTCCTCGCAGAGCCCGTTGAAGACCACGCCGACGATCGGCGCCCGGGACTGCTCCAGCATCGTCCGGGCCCGGACCACCGGGCGGAGGTCGTTCGCCCCGGCCCGGACGACCAGCACGGCGGCGTCGACCACCCGGCCGAGCATCCGGCAGTCGGCCAGGCCGAGGATCGCCGGGCCGTCCAGGATCACCCGGTCGTAGTGGCCGGAGACGGCGGCGATGAGCTGCTTCATCTCCAGGGCGCCGAGCACCTCGACCGGCACGCCCGAGGGGTCACCCGAGGGGAGGAAGTCGAGGTTCGGCTCGTCGGTCCGGACCACCGTCCGCTGCCAGGGCATCTCCCCCCGGAGCACGTCGACCAGGCCGAGGTCGTGGTCCCCCTCGTCGAAGACGGGGCGGAGGCTGGGGCGCCGGAGGTCGACCTCCAGCAGCAGGGTCCGCTCGCCGGACCGGGCGCAGGTGGCGGCCAGGTTCAGGGCGGTCGTGCTCTTCCCCTCGCCGGCCTTGGAGCTGGTGACCAGCAGGGTGACGGCCGGCTTGCCCTGCGGGCAGGTCAGGCCGACGAGGCTCGCCCTCAGGTTCCGGTAGGCGTCGGCTTCGGCCGACATCGGGGCCCCGGCCGTCCAGAGGTGGCCGCCGCGCTGGAGCCGGGCGGTCCGCCTCATGTGGGGGACGACCCCCAGCAGCGGCAGGGTCAGCCCGGTCGTCAACTGCTCGGGGGCCCGGACCGAGTGGTCGAGGTGCTCCAGCAGGAAGACCAGGCCGAGGCCCGATCCCATCGACATCAGGCCGACCAGCACCAGCAACATCGTGTAGCCCGGCCGCACCGGCTTGGTCGAGGCGGTGGCGAGCTGGACGACCTCGACCGGCTTGTTCTGGGTCTTGGAGAGGACCTCGAACTGGTCGATCTTCGCCTGGAGCGAGGCGATGGCCTCGGCGGTGCGGAGGCGTTCCTCGAGCTTGGTGTTGAACCGGTTGTGGTCGGCGGCGCCCCGCTGGATGTCCCGCATGACGGCCTGCTCCTCCTCGGTGATCCGGGTCAGCTCGCCGGTGAGCACCTCGCGGTACTGCGAGAAGTAGGCCTCGGCCGGCTCGCCCCGGGGGGAGGCGGCCTGAACGGTCGAGTCCCGGAGGGCATGGAGCTGGTCGTCGAGGTCCGCCTTCATGTTCATCAGGCGGTTGATCGCCGGGTCCCTCGGGTTGCGGACGATCCGGGTGACCTGGTCGATCTTCAGGTCCAGGGCCCGGCGGTCCTCCATCAGTTGGGACATCTCCCGCTGGTCGACGGCCAGGTGCGGGGCCTGCTCCTTCGGGAACATCCGGGCGAGGAAGAGCTGGTGCTGGAGCTGGTCGATGCTGATCTGCTTCTGCCGCTTCTCCAGGCCGAGCGACTCATACTGCTTGTGCAGGTGGTTGGTGCCGTCGGGCGAGAGGTTCGGGGACTGGGCCATCATCTCGCCGATGTCCCGGTTGATCCGGTCCAGCTCGTCGTACATCTTCTTGACGTTGTTCTCGGCGGCGATCCGGGAGTTGTCGATCTTGTCAGTAACCTCCGACTCGGCCGCCCGCTCGTACTCCTCGAGCCAGACGTTGAGGATCGTCGAGACCCGGTAGGGGTCGTCCCCTTCCAGGTGGATGTCGTAGACCGAGGTCCGGGGGAGCTGGTTGGTCTTCAGCTCCTTGATCAGCTCGATCGCCGGGTCCTCCTCCGACCTGATCGGCGGGCCGATCCGGGGGTTTTTCAGGGCGATCCGGACGATTTGGGGGTTGCGGAGCCTGGCCAGCAGGTTCGCCTCGTACTGCTCGGCGCGCATGGCGTTGAGGTTGATCTCCTCGTCGGCGAGCAGGCTAGCGAGGATCGAGTCGAACTGCGGCGGCATGACCTCGATCTGGGCCGACGCCCGGTAGACCGGCTTCAGCTTCAGGACGGCCACCGTGCCGATGGTCGCCAGAAGGCCGGTGACGAGCGTGAGCAGCCAGAACCGGCGACGCAGGGCGCGGAGGTAGTCGCCCGCCCCCTTGCCCTGCCCCTGGGGGTGGCCCGGGGCGTGCCCGAAGCCGGTCGGGTGGCCGGCGTGCACCGAGAGGGTCGGGGGGCCGCCCGGGGCGGGGGCCCGGTCGCTCGGGTGGGCGGGGAGGCCGCCGTAGGGGAGGATGGTCCGCTCCATGAATCACGCCCTTCCTGGGGGTCGTCGCGGTCAGTCGGTGTCGGGGGTCCGGGAGGAGCGGCCGGGGGCCCCGGCCGGCTCGGGCCAGCCGCTCGCCAGCCCGGCGGGGGTCGGGGAGAGCACCAGGGTGCCGCCCCTCGACTCCGCGTCGTCCTCCTCGCCGGGCTCCGACCCGGCGGGACGCCCGAGCGCCCCGTCGGCCGCCAGGCGGCCGAGGCGCTCGCTGCTGGCCAACGAGAGGCGCTGGAGGAAGCGGAAGGCGATGTCGGACGCGAGGTCCGAGCGGTCGCAGAGGTGGAGGTCCACGGTGAGCAGCGCGTCGCCGGCCCCGAAGAGTCGGAGGTTGGCCGTCGGCCCCGACACGAGGTCGACGCCGTCCCGGGGCCATCGGCCGAGGTCCAGCCGCTCGGCCGCGATCCCCTGCCCCCGGAAGGCCAGCCGGCAGGCGGTGCAGCCGAGGGCCTCGGCCGTCTCGGCGAGGATGCCCAGCACCCGTGTCGCGTCCGGGGCCAGCTCGACCCGCTGGATCGCCTCCCAGGTCGCCTTGGCGGCCCGGCGCTCCTGGCCGCCCCGGACCATCCGGGAGGCCAGGTCCTGCCGCAGCTCGGCCAGCTCGTTGCGGCGGCTGTAGAGGATCAGCACGAACGCCGAGCAGCCGGAGCTGCCCAGGATCAGGGCGAGCACGTCGCTCCGCATCGCCACCCCCAGCAGGACCACCCCGCAGAGGAACGCCGTGAAGCTGTAGAGCATCGCCGCCGCCTGCCTCGGGTTCAGCCCCAGGCCGATCAGGACGTGGTGGACGTGCCTGCGGTCGGCGGCCGTGAGCGGGAGGTTGCGGACCCAGCGCCGGAAGATGGCCAGGGCCGTGTCGGAGATCGGCAGCCCCATCGCCAGGATCGGCAGCAGGATCGAGACGGCCATCGTCCCCTTGAGCGAGCCCTGGATGCCGATCACGCCGATCAGCATGCCGATCAGCAGGCTGCCGCTGTCCCCCAGGAAGATGCAGGCCGGGTGCCAGTTGTAGAGCAGGAAGCCGGCGAGGCCGCCGGCGAGCGCCGCCCCCATCAGGGCCGACCCGTAGTTGGCCAGCGCGACGGCCACCAGCATCAGCGTGCCGGCCACGAGCAGGCCGACGCCGGAGGCGAGCCCGTCCATGCCGTCGATCAGGTTCCAGATGTTCATGCAGCCGAGGAACCAGAGCAGGGTGATCGCCACGCTCGGCAGGTCGATGAGCCACTCCCCCCCGCGTCCCGGCAGGACGAACGACATCGGCAGGCTCAGCGAGAGTTCCAGGCCGAGGATCTCGACCGACTCGATCCGGATGCCGCCGGCATAGAGCAGCAGGACCGCGACCCCCTGGACGACGAGCTTGGCCCGGGGGCCGACCCCGATCGTGTCGTCGACCACCCCCAGCGACAGGACGACGCCGGCCGCCAGGCCGATCCAGGGGAGCGAGTCGGCCCAGGCCCCCAGGCCCGGCCAGTCCGGCATCAGGCCGCCGAGGACCAGGGGCACCAGGCCCGAGGCCAGCCCCACGGCCAGGCCCAGGCCCCCCAATCTGGGGGTCGCCCCCTTGTGGATGCGGCGGAACTGGTCCGGGCGGTCGATCGCCCCGGCCAGGACGGCCAGTCGGGTGACGATCGGCGTGGCCAGCACGCAGCCGAGGAACGACAGCGCGAAGACGAGTAGGTAGGAATCGGGCGTCATGGACCGGCACCAGCTCCATCCGGCCCGGACGCGCGGAGCCGTCCCTTCGCCCGCCGGGGGCGCGGCTCGACTCGCTCGCATCCGTGCTCGAAAGCGAATCCTTTGATCCGGTACAACGGCGAGGGGGCCGCACTCGGCCGGGGCTCCCCGTCGATCCGGGGCGGGTCGGCACGAGGCCGACCCGGGGGCCCGGTCAACGTCGGGGGGCGGTTCGGCCGTTCCGGTGGGTCGCATTCATGGTCAGCGTGCTCCTTCCCTGATGTCGCGCTGAGGGTGTCGTCCGGGGGCGAGGTGGCCCGATCCGGGGCGAGGGTGCTGCGATCATTCCCTGATGAGCATCCTTGCCGGCCGGTCGATCGAGCGGCCGTAGTATGCCCTCGCCCGCGGGGCGGGTCAAGAGCGGATCCGGGCGGAACGGGACGGCCCCCGGCCGGGGGGACGCGGGGGAGTCGCGCGGGGCCGACCGGCCCCGCCCCGCGCCCCCCGGCCTTCGGATCCGAGGGCGATGGCCCGCTTCCTGCCCCGCCCCGCGTCCGCTATGGTGGCGGGGGGACGAACTCACCCGGGGCGACGACCGAATCGTGCGCGACCTCATCCTCGGCACCGCCGGACACATCGACCACGGCAAGACGGCGCTGGTCCGCGCCCTGACCGGGGTCGACACCGATCGGCTCCCGGCCGAGAAGCAGCGCGGGATCACGATCGACCTGGGCTTCGCCGCGCTCGACCTGGGAGGCGCCCGGCTCGGCTTGGTCGACGTGCCCGGGCACGAGCGGTTCATCCGCAACATGCTGGCCGGGGCCACGGGGTTCGACCTCGCCCTGCTCGTCGTCGCCGCCGACGACTCGGTGATGCCCCAGACCCGGGAGCACCTGGAGATCCTCCGCCTGCTCGGCCTCCGTTCCGGCCTGGTGGCGTTGACCAAGTGCGACCTCGCCGCCCCGGACTGGCTGGACCTCGTCTCGGAAGACGTCCGGGCGCTCGTCGCCGGGACGTTCCTGGAAGGGGCCCCGATCCTCCGGACCTCCTCGGCGACCGGCGAGGGGATCGACGCCCTCCGGGCCGCCCTGGCCGACGCCGTGCTCGCCCTGCCGGATCGGGCCGAGGAGGACCGGCCGTTCCGGATGGCGATCGACCGCTGCTTCACCGTGGCCGGGCACGGCACGGTGGTCACGGGCACGGTCGTGTCCGGGTCGGTGGCCGTGGGTGACGAGGTGGACTGGCTCCCCGAGGGCCGACCGGTCCGGGTCCGGGGCCTGCACCGCCACGACCGGGCGGCCGACCGGATCGCCCGGGGATCCCGGGCGGCGATCAACCTGGCGGGGGTGCACCACACCGAGATCCGCAGGGGACAGGAGCTGGCCTCCCCCGGGTTCCTGAGGCCGTCGACGGTCCTCTCGGCCTCGGTCCGGGCGTCGACGGACGCCCCCCGGCCGATCCGCCACCGGGGCCGGTATCGGGTCCACCTGGGGACGGCGGAGGTGGCCGCGTCGGTGGTCGTGTTCGACGGCCCGGAGCTGGCCCCGGGGTCGGAGGGGCTTGTCCAATTGTTCCTCTCCGAGCGGGTCGTCGCCGAGCACGGCCAGCCGTTCGTGATCCGGGAGGAGAGCCCCCCCTGGACCCTCGGCGGCGGCCGGATCCTCCAGCCGGTCGCCGCCCGGATCCGGCGCCGGGACCTCGACGGCCGGGGCCGGCTCGTCCGACTGTCGAGCGACGCCCCGATCGAACGGGCCGGGGCCGCCCTCTCGTCCTATCGGCTCGAGCCCTGGACCGACCACGACCTCGCCCGGGACGCCGGCCTCTCGCCGGGCGAGGTCGGGCGGATCGTCTCGGAGGCCCGGGAGGCGGGCGAGCTGGTCGACCTGCCCACCGGACCCCGCCGGTCGGTCCGCCTGACCCGCGCCTACCTGGCCGAGCTGGAGGACCGGGTGGTCCGGGCGGTCGAACGATTGCATCGGAGGAACCCGAGGCTCTCCGGGGTCCGGCGGTCGAGCGTGCTGGGGGAGCTGTCCGACCTGAGGAGCGAGTCCCTCGTGGCCGCCCTGATCGACCGCCTGGACGCCGCCCGACGCCTCTCGGCGACGGATCGGACGGTGTCGATCGCCGGATACCAGCCGCAACTGACCCAGGCCGAGCGTCGCCTGAAGAACGAGCTGCTGGAGGCCCACCGGGGGGCCGGATTCGCCCCCCCGCTCGCCTCGGAACTGGCGGAGAATGCCGGGCAGCGGGCGGCGATCGTCCCCGAGCTGCTCGACCTGCTGGCCGAGGAAGGGCACCTCGCCCCGGTCGAGCCGAGGGCGCTCTACCTCGACCCCGAGGCCGACGCGGAGCTGCGCCGACGGGTGGTCGGACGCCTCTCCTCCGAGGGCTCGACGATGACGATGGCCGACCTCCGGGACCTGCTCCGGACCAGCCGCAAGTATGCCGTGCCGATCGGCGAATACCTCGACCGCGTCGGCCTCACCCTCCGGGACGGGGACCTCCGACGCCTCGGCCCCGCAGCCTCGGGGGCCGACGATGCCCGACCGTGACGACCCCTCCCCGTTCCGCCGCTTACCGCCGGTCAACGAGCTGCTCGCCTCGGGCCCGCTGGCGGGATCGATCGACCGGCTCGGCCGGGACGCGGTCCTCTCGGCCGTCCGGTCGACCCTGGATGACGCCCGGTCCCGGATCGCCCGGGGGGAGGCGATCGAGGTCGACCCGGGGGCGCTGGCGAGGTCGGCCGCCGATCGCCTCGCCTCCGACCGGCCGATCCTGCGGCCGGTCATCAACGCCACCGGCATCCTGCTGCACACCGGGCTCGGCCGGGCGCCTCTGGCGAGGGAGGCGGTCGAGGCGGTCGCCCGGGTGGCGTCGGGGTATTGCAACCTGGAGTTCGACCTGGAGTCGGGGCATCGGGGTCGTCGGGCGGACGGGGTCGCCGGGCTGATCCGACGCCTGACCGGTGCCGAGGCGGCGACGGTCGTCAACAACAACGCCGGGGCCACGATGCTCGCGCTCCGGGCCCTGGCGACGGGCCGGGAGGTGGTCGTCTCCCGGGGGCAGCTGGTCGAGATCGGCGGCAGCTACCGGCTGCCGGAGGTCTTCGAGGCGTCGGGCGCCCGGCTCCGGGAGGTCGGCACCACGAACAGGACGAGGCTCTCGGACTACGAGCGGGCCATCGGCCCCGACACGGCCGCCCTGCTCCGGGTCCATCCGAGCAACTACCGGATCGTCGGCTTCACGGAGTCGGTCGGGATCTCGGAGCTGGCCGCGCTCGGCCGATCCCGGGGGGTCCTGACGATCGACGACGTCGGATCCGGGGCCCTCGGCCCCGGTCGCCCGCCGGTCGTGGTTGAGGAACCGACGGTGCTCGAAGGCGTGCAGGCCGGGGCCGACCTTGTGCTTTGCTCCGGCGACAAGCTGCTCGGCGGGCCGCAATGCGGGCTGTTGATCGGCCGGGAGGCGGTCATCCGCCGAATCGAGGCCGACCCGCTCATGCGGGCCCTCCGGGTCGACAAGATGACCCTGGCGGCGCTGGAGGCGACGCTCCGGATCGCCCTCGACCCGTCTCGGGCGAGCCGATCGATCCCGCTCTGGGCCTTCCTTGCGACGCCGGTCGAATCGCTCCGGGGCCGGGCCGATCGGCTGTCGGATCGGTTGCGGGAGGAGTTCGGACTGGGGGCGGCGTCGGCCGACTCGGTTTCCTACGTCGGCGGGGGCAGCGCGCCGGGCGAGGCGATCCCGTCGGTTTCGGTCCGCATCGAACCGCCCTTGCCGGGCCGGTGTCCTGGGGCATCGGAGGCGAGCCGGGCCCTCCGGGAGGGAGAGCCGGGTGTCGTCTGCCGGGTGCAGGCGGGGGCCCTCTGGTTCGACCTGAGGGCGGTCTTCGAGGAGGACGACGACCGCATCGCGGGGGCGATCGGGGCCGTCGTCCGGGGCTGATCGCCTTGCCCGAAGGGGAGGAGACCGCCTAGGATACCACCGTTCGGTGGGAAGTCGGGATCGGGCCGATCGGGGGAGCGAGGGGATCATGGCGCGTCGGGTGGTGCTGGCGATGAGCGGCGGCGTGGACAGCTCGGTGGCCGCTCATCTGCTCAAGCGAGACGGGTATGACGTGATCGGCCTCTTCATGAGGACCGGGGCGCATGTCGACCAGCCCGAGCGCCGGGCCAAGACCTGCTGCAGCGCCACCGATGCGATCGACGCCCAGAAGGTCGCCGACCGGTTGGACATCCCCTTCTTCGCCCTCGACTTCGAGCGCGACTTCGGCCGGATCATGGACGACTTCGCCGACGAGTACCTCGCCGGGCGGACCCCCAACCCCTGCGTCCTCTGCAACGTCTGGCTGAAGTTCGGCAAGCTCTGGGCCTACGGGAAGCAGGTCGGGGCCGACTTCGTCGCCACCGGGCACCACGCCCGGATCGGCGCCGACGGCGGGGAGTACCCCCGGATCCGACGGGCCGTCGACCCGGGCAAGGACCAGTCGTACGTCCTGTCCGGCCTGCGTCGGGAGCTGCTCCCCCACGTGCTCCTTCCTGTCGGCGGCTCCACCAAGGCCGAGATCCGGGAGATGGCCCGGGAGCTGGCCCTGCCGGTCCACGACAAGCAGGACAGCCAGGAGATCTGCTTCATCCCCGACGACGATTACCTGGGGTTCGTCCGACGACGTCGTCCCGGGTCGAGCGAGCCGGGGGCGATCGTGGACGAGCAGGGGTCGAAGGTCGGCGAGCATGGGGGGATCGAGGCGTTCACGATCGGCCAGCGGAAGGGGCTGGGGATCGCCTTCGGTGAGCCCCGATACGTCGTGGGCATCGAGCCGACGACCAGGACGGTGACGGTCGGGAGCCGGGAGTCGCTGGAACGGCCGGGCCTGGAGGCGAGCCGGTTCAACTGGCAGATCCCGAGGCCGGCGGGGCCGATCCCCTGCCTCGCCCAGATCCGGGCGAGGCACCGGGCGGTCTCGGCGGTCGTCGAGCCGGCGGAGGGGGACCGGGCCGTCGTACGGTTCGAGGAGCCCCAGCCGGCCGTCACCCCGGGGCAGATCGTCGCCGTGTACGAAGGGGAGGCGCTGCTGGGCGGGGGCTGGATCGACCGGGCGATCGGGCCCGATGTTGCGTGAGGTCAACGCCCGCGTCAGGGTTCGACCTCGACCCGGTCACGACCCAAATTCTTTGCGCGTACCAATGCCAGATCGGCACGCTTGAAAAGCGAAGCGGCCGACTCTCCTGCCCTGAGGCAGGCGACGCCGAAGCTGGCGGTCAGGGACCCGTCGAGCGGCCCGAGCGGCCGGCCGGAGAGGGCGACCCGCAATCGATCGGCGACGGCCCGGCCGCCGTCGAGGCCCGTCTCGGGTAGCAGCACCACGAATTCCTCGCCCCCGAAGCGGAAGATTCTGTCGACCGGCCGGATCTGCTCGCCGAGGGTCCGGGCGGCGGCCCGGAGCACCCGGTCCCCCTCGGGGTGGCCGAAGGTGTCGTTGATCGCCTTGAATTCGTCGAGGTCGACCACGATGCAACAGCAACTCCTCGTCGGCTGAAGCCGGCCTTCGCGGGCCGCCTGCTTCAGCCATCGGATCCCCTGTCGCCGGTTGGCCAGGCCGGTCAGCGGATCGGTCCGGGCCTCGCGGCGGGCCTTCTCGACCAGGCGGCCCATGCGATCGGAGCGCGCGAGATGCCGCTTCAGCAGGGACAGTTCCCGGGCCAGTTCCCGGGCGGAGCCGAGGGCATCGGCGTCGACCTCGGGCATCGCCAGCAGCCAGAGCCGGCCGTCGGGCTCCCGATGGGCCAGGCCGATCAGGCGGAGGGTCGGCCCCCCGCCCCGGATCCGCAGCCGGATCGGCCGGGGGCGGCCGCCCGGCCGGAGCCGATCGATCAGCGACCGCCACCGCCGGGCGGACGGCCCGGTCATCAATTCGGCCAGCGGGACCGGGCCCGGGTCGGGCATCCGGGAGGCGAGGCGATCGCCCGCTTCGAGGACGATCCCGTCGGCGTCGAGCCGGGCGATGACGCCGCCGCACGACCCGGCCAGGAACCGGGAGACGATCGGCCCGGCGATCGGGTGGACGGGTCCGCCCTGGGAGTCGAGGTCGTCCATCGGCGTCTCGGGTTCGCCGGGAACCCGGGCCCTCGGGGGAAACGGGGTGGGGGCGGTGCCTTCGAGGTCCCGGGGTCGTATGGTCGCCATTGAGGATACCCGCGGGGCGGGCCGGGGTCGATCGGCGACGAGCCGGGGGCCCGGCCCATCGGCCCGCCGGGCGGGGGTCTCCGAGACAACCGGGCCCGGAGCGGGTCCCATTCGCATCGATTCGCATCGAAGAGGGATGATCCATGTACCAGGAGATGACGCGCGGCATCCCCGCGACCACCGCGGACCCGAAAGCCGGGGTCGATGTCGCATGGACCCGCGCCAGGGCCTCCGACAAGGCCCGGCGTGCCGCCCAGGCGAGCCACGCCAGCGGCCGTCGCCGGAACGTCGACCCGACCACCACGGACCGGGACTACTCCCCCGAGGAGATGGAGTTCCTCCGGGCGATGCAGGAGTACAAGCGGCGGAGCGGCCGGATGTTCCCGACCTGGAGCGAGGTGCTGGAGGTCCTCCTGAGCCTCGGCTATCGCAAGCCGATGGAGGCCGAGGAGCACGCCCTGGCCGGGCCCGAGCCCGCGGGCCTGTCGCTCCGCTGATCGGCGTCGGACCCCGGGGGCGGGGGGGCGGGCGGCCGTCCCCCGGCGATCGGCGTCGGTTGACAAGGCGAAGCCCCGGGTTCTATGGTGGTGCCCGGCCCTCGTCGCGTCGACGACGCCCCTCCCCGGCCTGACACCCGCGAGCAGCCGCCCGTCCATGAGCGTCCGGACCCGATTCGCCCCCAGCCCGACCGGGTTCCTCCACATCGGAGGCGTCCGCACGGCCCTGTTCAACTGGCTGCTCGCCCGGCACCACGGCGGCCGGTTCATCCTCCGGATCGACGACACCGACCAGCAGCGGCACGTCGAGCGCGCCGTCGGGCTGATCCTCGACGGATTCCGCTGGATGGGCATGGACTGGGACGAGGGCCCCGGCGTGGGGGGCCCCCACGGGCCGTACTACCAGTCGGAGCGCGGGGACCTCTATCGCGAGGCCGCGGAGACGCTGGTCGCCGCCGGGGTCGCCTACCGGGACTACTCGACCGAGTCCGAGCGCGCCGCCGACAAGGCCGCCGCCGAGGCCGAGAAGCGGGCCTATCGCTTCCGCCGCAAGCCGCTGACCGACGAGCAGCAAGCCCGGTACGAGGCCGAGGGGAAGCCCTTCGCCCTCCGCTTCGAGGTGCCCCAGGGCAGGACGCTGGTCCTGCAGGACGAGATCAAGGGGCCCGTCGAGATGCGGACCGAGGAGGTGTCGGACTTCGTGATCGTCCGCCCCGACGGCTCCCCGCTCTACAACTTCGCCTCGGTGGTCGACGACGCGTCGATGCGGATCTCCCACGTCGTCCGGGCCGAGGAGCACCTGACCAACACCTTCCCGCAGCTGTTGATCTTCGAGGCGCTCGGCTACACGCTGCCGACCTTCGCCCACGTGCCCTACGTGGCCGCGCCCGGCTCGAAGAAGAAGCTGTCGAAGCGGGACGGGGCGGTGGGCCTGCACGAGTTCATCAACGACGGGTACCTGCCCGAGGGGATGATGAACTACCTCGCCCGGCTCGGCTGGAGCTACGACGAGACAAGCGAGATCTTCTCCCGGGCCGAGCTGATCGAGAAGTTCACGCTCGATCGCGTGAACAGCTCCCCCGCCAGCCACGACCCGGACAAGCTCTTCTGGATCGAGGGGGAGTGGATGAAGGCGGCGGGCCTCGACCGCAAGCTCGCGCTGACCGCCCCCTACGTCACGCACGCCGACGAGTGGGCGGCCTACGCCAGGCGCCGCAAGGACCGCACGGAGGACCCACCCTCGGCCGAGGACCAGGAGATCCTCCCCTTCCTCCGGGAGCCCGCCGAGGTCCCCGGGGAGGAGGCCCCGCGGTTCCGGGCGGTGATCGAGGCGTTGGGCGACCGGCTCAAGGTGGCCTCCGACATCGTCAAGCTCGGCCGCTACTTCTTCACCGAGGAGCTGACCTACGACCCCGATGCCGTTAAGAAGCGGCTGAAGAAGGAAGGGGTGCCCGAGATCCTGGCCGACGTCGAGGCCCTGCTCGGCGAGGTCGAGCCGTTCGACCTGGAGACGCTGGAGGAGCGGATCAAGGCGTACGCCGAGTCCAAGGGGGAGGGGGTCGGCAAGGTCGTCAACGCCGTCCGTGTGGCGACGACCGGCCAGGGCGTCGGCCCCGGCCTCTACGATTGCCTGGTCATCCTCGGCCGGGAGTCCTGCATCCGGCGGATCTCCCAGACCAGGCAGATGCTCGCCGAGGCCTCGACGTGAGGTCGAGCGGCGGGATCGGCCCCAGGCCACGAGGCATCCGATGTCGAGGCGCCTCCGGATCGCGATCTTCGCCCTCGCCGCCGCCCTGATCGCCCTGGAGCTGGGCCTGAGGTCCATGCGGGGCCCCCGGGTCGAGGTCGTCGTCGAGAACCGGACGGGGCAGCGGGTCGGCTCACTGGCCGTCGGGACGCTCGGGCGGCAGATCCCGGTCTCCCCCTTGGTCGACGGCGGGCGGGTGGAGCTGGACGTCCTCGCCTCGGGCTCGTCGCCGCTGATCCTCCGCTACCGGGACGATGGCGACCTGCCCCGGTCCCTGGAGCTGCCCTCGTTCGAGGGGAAACGCCTCCGAGGCGAGGGGCTCCGGTTCGTGGTCGTCCTGCTGCCCGACGGCGAGGTCTCGGATTACAACGAGGACGACCCCTCGGCCTCTGCCCGATTCAAGGCCTTCCTCCGGAAGCGGACCCCCCTCGCGTTGCCGTCCCCCTTCTGACATCCCACCCCGAACGATCCTGAGAAAGGGAATCGAGAACCCATGCGAACGTTCGTCACCGGGTCGATCGCCTACGACTACATCATGGTCTTCCCCGGGAAGTTCCGGGAGCACATCCTCCCGGAGAAGATGCACGTGCTGAGCGTGTCCTTCCTGGTCGACTCCCTGAAGCGGCAGCGGGGCGGCACCGGGGCGAACATCGCCTACAACCTTGCCCTGCTGGGCAACCGTCCCAAGCTCGTCGGCGCCGTCGGCGAGGACTTCGGCGAGTACCGCCAGTGGCTGGAGCGGCACGGCGTCGACCTGGAGGGGGTCCGGGCCATCTCCGGGGAATTCACCTCGTCCTGCTTCATCAACAACGACCTGCAGGACAACCAGATCACCGCCTTCTACCCCGGGGCGATGTCCCACGCGGCGTCCGTCTCCCCGCTGGAGTTCGGCGCAACCACCCGGGACCTGGTCGTCATCGCCCCGAACTCGCCGGAGGCGATGGCCCGGTACGCCGCCGAGTGCACCGAGCGGGGCATCCCCTACCTCTACGACCCCACGATGCAGCTCCCCCGCCTGTCCAAGGAGGAGTTCGAGGAGGGCTGCAAGGGGGCCAAGGTCCTCATCGGCAACGACTACGAGTTCGGCATGATGGCCGAGAAGCTCGGCGTGGCGGAGAAGGAGCTGCACAGCCGGGTTCCGATCACCGTCATCACCCGGGGGGAGGCCGGCGCCACCATCGTGGCCGAGGGAACGACCTACGACATCCCCGCCGCCAAGCCCGAGAAGGTGGTGGACCCCACCGGGGCCGGCGACGCCTTCCGGGCCGGGTTGATCACCGGAATGGCCCGGGGCTTCTCCTGGGAGACCGCAGGCCGGATCGCCGCCCTGACGGCCGTCCACGCGGTCGAACACATGGGGCCCCAGGAGCACGGCTACTCCATCGAGCAGTTCGTCGAGCGCTACCGGGCCAACTTCGGCCCGTCGGACGAGGTCGACGCGCTGCTCGACGGCTCCGCCGTCTCGGCCTGACCCACCCGATCGGAGCGAGGCGAGCGATGGCCGGGACGACCCGCACGTTCATCGCCGTTCCCCTGCCCGAGCAGACCCGACTCGCCGTCGAGCGGCTCCAGGAGTCGCTCCGCGGCGAGTTCCCCGGCCTGCGCCTGACCGCCTCACGGCAACTCCACCTCACGCTCGCCTTCCTCGGCGACGTACCGACCGGCGACCTCGACCGTCTCTGCGACGCCGTCTCGGCCGCTGTCGCCCCCCTCCCCCCGTTCGAACTGGTGGTCGGCGGGCTTGGCGCCTTCCCCAATCCCGCCCGGGCCCGGGTCCTCTGGGCCGGGATCGCCGGGGAGGCGCTGCCGAGGCTCGACGAATTGCATCGGGAGGTCCTCCGGGCCGCCCGGTCCGTCGGACATCCGCCGGACGACCTCCGGTTCCACCCCCACGTCACCGTCGCCCGGTCGAAGGCCGGCCGGGGGCCCGGCCCGGACGCCCGACCGGCCTGCGAGGCCCACCGGGCCTGGCTGGCCGGCCCCCTGCCGATCGGGACGGTGGAGACGGTCGCCTCGGTCCTGACCCGGGACGGGCCCGTCTACTCCGTGCTGCGGCCCTCGCCGCTGATCGGATCCTCGGCTTGACTGCGCCCCCTTTCGTGCGGTAGACTAGTGTGCTTGCGTACAGGAACGATGCCCGAAGCGGACCCGAGGGAGGCGATGCCGTGGCCCGGAAGTCCAGTGCGAGTGCGGCGGCGGCGACGGATTCGAAGGCGCCGGCCTCGGCGTCGGCCGAGCAGAAGGCGTTGAACACGACCCTGAGCCAGATCGAGAAGACCTTCGGCGCCGGCGCGATCATGAAGCTCGGGTCGCAGAGTCACCTTAACATCGAGGGGATCTCGACCGGGGCGCTGTCGCTGGACCTGGCCCTCGGCGGCCGGGGGCTGCCCCGGGGTCGGATCATCGAGCTGTTCGGGCCGGAGTCGAGCGGCAAGACGACCATCGCCCTGCACGCGATCGGCAGCGCCCAGCGCCTGGGGGGCGTGGCGGCCGTCATCGACGCAGAGCACGCGCTGGACCCCGCCTGGTGCAAGAAGCTGGGCGTGGATATCGAGAACCTGCTGATCAACCAGCCCAGCTCCGCCGAGGAGGCGCTGCAGGTGGCCGAGATGCTGGTGATGTCCAACGCCCTGGACATCATCGTCATCGACTCGGTCGCCGCCCTGGTGCCCAGGGCCGAGATCGAGGGGGAGATCGGCGACAGCTTCGTCGGCGTGCAGGCCCGACTGATGAGCCAGGCGCTGCGGAAGCTGACGGGGGCGGTCTCGCGGTCGAAGTGCGTCCTGATCTTCATCAACCAGATCCGGGAGAAGATCGGCGTGATGTTCGGCAGCCCTGAGACGACCCCGGGCGGCCGGGCCCTGAAGTTCTACAGCTCGTGCCGGATCGACGTGAGGCGGATCGGCGCGGTCAAGGACGGCGAGGACGTGGTCGGCAGCCGGGTGAAGGTCAAGATCGTCAAGAACAAGGTCGCCCCGCCCTTCCGGGTCTGCGAGTTCGACATGATGTACGACCACGGCATCAGTCGGGAGGGAGACCTGATGGACCTGGCGATCGCCGACAAGATCGTCGAGAAGTCGGGCTCGTGGTTCAACTACGGCGACACCCGGCTCGGCCAGGGTCGGGAGAACGCCAAGGCGTTCTTCCGGGATAACCCTGCCCTCGCCGACGAGATCGCCGCCAAGATCCTGGCCAAGCGGAGCGTCGGTGAGGTGGACTTCGCCCCGGTCGGCAGCAACGGTGAGGTGGCCGACGAGGAGGAGGACGAGTCGTTCGAGGAGGAGGCCTGACCGGCCGGACGGGCCGGGGTCGCCCGCCAATCCAGGCGGCCCGGCCCTCGTCTTGTCGGGCCGGGGCCGGGCGGGGACAATAGGTCGACCGGCCGGTCCCCGACGCCGGCCCCCTCCCGGAGACGTCCCCCCGCCGACCCGGATCGCAGGCCGCATGATGAGCCACCCGATCGCCCCTCTGCTCCTCGCCCTCTGCTGCGGCCCCGTCGGCCCGGTCGACGACGAGCGGACGCCCCCCCCCCGGCCGATCGACGTCGTCTCCGCCCTGGAGTCGGCGGTGACCGACGCGATCGACTCGGCCCGGCCCTCGGTCGTGACGATCGACCGGATCAAGTCGGACGACGGCCGGACCCTGGCCGTGCGGGGCCGGGAGGACGCCCGGCCCCCCGGCAACCCCAACGGCGCGATCATCATCGACGGCGGCTTCGGCTTCCAGGTCGGCGGGCCCGAGAGCCCCGACTACCCGTCCTTCGACTTCGGATCGGGCGTGGTGGTGGGGGACGGTGGGCGGATCCTGACCGCCTATCACGTCGTGATCGGCGCCGCCCGACTCCTGATCCGGGCCCCGGGCCTGGAGCCGATCGAGGCGGAAATCCTCGCCGCCGACCCCCGGAGCGACCTCGCCGTGGTCGCCCCGGTCGCCCCCCTGGCCGAGATCCCCGGCGCCCCCGGCCTGAAGCCGATCGCCATCGGCGACGCCTCGGGCCTGCGGCCCGGCTCGTTCCTGGTGGCCCTGGGGAATGCGCACAACGCGTCGAGGGACGGCCAGGCCTCGGCCAGCTTCGGGATCCTCGCCAACACGGCCCGTCGGCTGGTCGCCCCGCCCCCCGAGGACTTCGGCGCGGCGTCCCCCAGGCAGTTGCAGCACTATTCCACCCTCTTCCAACTCGACTCGAAGCTGAACCTGGGGATGAGCGGCGGGGCGGTGGTGAATCTCCGGGGGGAACTCGTGGCGATCACGACCGCCTCGGCCAATGCCGTCGGCTACGACCCGAGGGCCGGTTACGCGATCCCGATGGACACGCTCGGCCTCCGCGTGCTCCGGTCGCTGATCGAGGGCGAGGAGGTGGAGTACGGCTTCCTCGGCATCCGGCTCCAGAATCCCTCGAACCTCGTCGACGAGGTCCAGCCCGGCACCCCGGCCGGCGAGGGCGGCCTGGTGCGGGGGGACGAGATCGTCGAGGTCAGCGGGCTGCCGATCACCGACTTCGACAGCCTGATCCGGGCGGTCAACGCCTCCCCGGTCGGCGAGCCAATCGGGCTGCTGATCCGCCGGGACGGCCGGTCGCTGGAGAAGGAGGTGACGCTCTCGAAGTTCCCGGTCGAGGGTGAGGTGATCGCCTCGAACCGGCCCGCACCGTGGCGAGGGGCCCGGGTCGATTACTCCAGCGTGGTCGGCCCCGGCCTGGATGCGTTGGAGGCGATGGCCCGCGGCGGCGTCGGCGTGCTCGAGGTCGTCCCGGGCTCGAGGGCCGAGGGGGCGGGCCTCCGGGCCGGCACGATCATCTCCAGCGTCGACGGCACTCCCGTCCGCACCCCCGGGGAGTTCCGGGAAGCCGCCGGGGGCCGGTCGGGCCGGCCCGTCCGGCTCGGCACCGACCGGGGGACGATCACCGTCCCCCCCGACACGCCGGCCGAAGGCGGCGACGCCATCGACGGCGACGGCGGCGACGGCGACGACATCGACGAGGCGGGCTGAGCGATTCGGCCCGACCCGGGCGGCCCCGATCCTCCCGGGCCGACGCTGCTCCCGAGGGCCGGCTTCGGGTATCCTGGTCTCATCCGTCGCCGCCGTCGGCGTCGACCCCGGCGGCGACTTCGGGGCTTGCGCGGCGTCGGTCGTCGCGCGACCGATCGATCCCCGCCCTCACCCGAATCCCGCCGGAACCGGCCCAGAGTCCCGATCCCGATGACCACCGACGAACTCCGCGAAGCGTACCTCGACTTCTTCGCCTCCAAGGGCTGCGAGCGGCGGGCCAGCGACGTGCTCGCCCCCCGGGACGACGAGACCGTCCTGTTCACCCCGGCCGGCATGAACCAGTTCAAGCGCGAGTTCATGGGCCTGGGCGACCCGAATTTCAGGCGCGCCACCACCTGCCAGAAGTGCATCCGGACCGGGGACATCGAGAACGTCGGCAAGACCGGCCGGCACATGACGTTCTTCGAGATGCTCGGCAACTTCTCCTTCGGCGACTACTTCAAGCGGGAGGCGATCCACTGGGCCTGGGAGTTCCTCACGAAGACCCTGAGGATCCCGGCCGACCGCCTGACGATCACCGTCTACCTCGACGACGACGAGGCGTATGACATCTGGCACAAGGAGGTGAAGATCCCGGCCGACCGGATCACCCGGATGGGCGAGGACGACAACTTCTGGCCCGCCGGCGCCCCCACCCACGGGCCGGACGGCGTCTGCGGCCCCTGCTCGGAGATCTTCTACCACTACGACGACGGCCGGGAGGTGGAGATCTGGAACCTCGTCTTCACCCAGTTCAACCGCGTCGGCCCCAATCAGCTCGAACCCCTGCCGAGCAAGAATATCGATACCGGCATGGGACTGGAACGCGCCGCCTCCTGCCTGCAGGGGGTGAAGACCAACTTCGAGATCGACATCTTCGTGCCGCTGGTGGGCGCGGTCGAGGACGTGCTCGGCAAGAAGTACGAGGCGGAGACGCTCGACGGCGTCCGCATCCGACGGGCCGCCGACCACGCCCGGGCCCTCACGTTCACGATCTTCGAGAACGTCCAGCCCGGCCCGAAGGAGCAGGGCTACGTCGTCCGCCGCCTGCTCCGACGCGCCGTGCTCGACGCCTACCTGATGGGCCGCCGGGAGCCCTACCTGTTCGAGCTGATCCCGGCGGTGGCCGAGGTGATGAAGCGGCCGTACCCGGAGCTGGTCGACAGCGTCCCCCGGATCCGGACCGTGGTGAAGGAGGAGGAGGAGCAGTTCTTCCGGGGGATCGAGACGGGCCTGAAGCTCTACAACGACACCGTCCGCAAGACCAAGGCGGCCGGCTCGGACGTGATCTCCGGCGTCGAGGCGTTCAAGCTGCATTCGACCTACGGCTTCCCGATTGAGATGACCGAGAGCCTCGCCGCCGAGCAGGACCTCTCGGTCGACCGGGGCGAATTCGAGGCCGAGCGCGACGAGCACGCGAAGACCTCCGGCCAGGATTCCGCCGCCGCCGTCTTCTCGACCGGCCCGCTGGACGCGTTGAAGCAGGAGCACCACGAGGGGAGCGTCTTCCTCGGCTACGAGGCGACCGAGGCCGAGGCCACCGTCATCGGCATCGTCGCCCAGAAGCGCCTGGTCGACCGGGAGACGGCCGGCAACGGCGACCCCGTCGCCCTGGTGCTCGACCGCTCCCCCTTCTACGGCGAGTCCGGCGGCCAGGTCGGCGACGTCGGCCTCATCGAGGGGGACGGCTTCCGCTTCCACGTCGAGGACACCCAGCGCGACCGGGGCTTCATCCTCCACGTCGGCCGGGTCGACGAGGGGACGGTCACGGTCAACGCCCGGGTGGTGGCGAGGGTCGACGCCGCACGCCGCGAGGCGATCCGCCGGGCGCACTCGGCCACGCACGTCCTGCACCACGCCCTGCACACGCACCTGGGCAAGCACGCCCAGCAGGCCGGGTCGAAGGTCGAGCCCGACCGACTCCGATTCGACTTCTCCAATCCCGAGGCCGTGGGCCGGGACCGGCTCCGGCTGATCGAGGAGACGGTCAACGACCGCATCCTCCTCGGCGAGCCGATCCGCTGGCGGACGATGCCGCTGGAGGAGGCCAGGCAGCTCGGGGCGATGGCCCTCTTCGGCGAGAAGTACCCGGAGGTGGTCCGCGTCGTCGAGATGGGCGAGTTCTCCCGGGAGCTCTGCGGCGGCACCCACCTGGAGAGCGTCGGCCGGATCGGCCTGTTCAAGGTCGTCGGCGAGGAGTCCGTCTCCGCCGGGACCCGCCGCGTGACGGCGTTGACCGGGCGGGCGGCCTACGACTACATCCGCCAGGAGGAAGACGCGCTGGGTGCCGTCGCCTCGGCGTTGAAGGTCCCCCCCCAGCAGGCCGCCGACCGGGTCGCCGCACTGCTCGACGAGGTCAAGGTCCTGAAGAAGCAGGCCGCCCAGCGTCGGGAGGCCCCGAAGGTCTCGGCCGACGAGTTGATGGGAGGGGCCCGGGAGGTCGGAGGGGCGAAGGTGGTGGCGGTCGCCGTCCCCGGCGTCCAGCCGGACGAGCTCCGGCAGCTCATCGACGTCGCCCGCCGCAAGGCCGAGACGGGCCTGGCCGCCCTGCTCATCACCGAGGCCGACGGCAAGGTCGTCCTCGCCGCGGGGCTGACGCCGGATCTCGTCGCTCGCGGTCTGCACGCGGGCAACTGGCTGAAACAGGTCGCCCCGGTGGTCGGCGGCGGGGGCGGCGGCAAGCCGGACTTCGCCCAGGCCGGCGGCAAGAAGCCCGACCAGATCCCCCAGGCGCTGGAGAAGGCGCTCCAGGTCGCCCGGGAGGCGCTTGAGGGCTGATCCTTTTCGATCGGGAGGACATCCGATGACGACCGTCAACACGCCGTCGCAGGCCGGCCCTCGGGAAGAGAAGAGTCTCTTCGACCCCGAAGGCTTCCCCTGGCTCGAGAACGGCGAGCGTATGGATCAGAAGACCTTCCACGAGCGTTACGAGAAGACGCCTCCCGGGTTCAAGGCGGAATTGATCGGGGGGATCGTCTACGTCATGAGCTCGCCCTTGAAGATTCGGCACGCCCGCTCCGACTTCAATCTGAGCGGGTTGATGTTCATCTACAGCGCCGCGACACCCGGGACCGAGGGGCAGACGAACGCCACGACGATCTTCGGCGAGGAGAGCGAGCCCCAACCGGATTCGGCCCTTCTCATCCGTGACGTATACGGTGGCCAGTCGCGAGACGGGGCCGATGACTACACCCACGGGGCCCCCGAGATGATCGTCGAGGTCGCCCTCAGCAGCCGGTCGACCGACCTGAACCAGAAGCTACGCGACTATGAGTCGGCGGGCGTCCGCGAATACATCGTCTAAGACCTTCGTGGAGGCCGTGTCCGCTGGTTCGACAATCAGGATGGGGGGTTCTTCCCCCTGGAGCCGGCCGAGGATGGCCTCTTCCGATCACGCGTCTTCCCCGGATTCTGGCTCGATCCTGCCGCGTTGTCCGCCAAGGACAAGGCGTCGTTAATCGCCGCCCTGAACCGGGGCCTCGCCAGCCCGGAGCACGCCGCCTTCGTCGAGGAACTGCGGCGGCGGAGGGACGAGCGGGCCCGGTCAGAGTCGCGAGAGCAGGGTGAATGACGACCCGGTCTTCACCGGCGGGTCGAGCCAGCGGACCTTGGGGATGACCCGGGGGACGTAGTCGGCGAGCCGGCCGGGGTCGAACCGCTCGATCCGGGAGAGGGCGTCGGTGATGGTCGGGTCTCCCGAGGCGTAAAGCTTCGCGAGGACCCGGGCGTCGTCGGTCATCAGGTCATCCTCGACGAGGACGCCGGTGTCGAAGGCGATCCGGAGCATCGCGGCGAATTCGTTGTAGATGTACGCCTCGGTCGGGCTCGCCCACCACTCCCGGTTCATCACCGCGAACAGGCCGGCGGCCTCCCGGGCGGCGGCGGCGTCGGTGAAGACGATCGTGCTCCCGACCACGTCGAGCTTCGCCAGGAGCCGGGAGACGACCTCGGGGGAGGAGACCCTGCAGGCGAGGCTGTCCCGGAAGAAATAGTCGAGCCGGTCGGCGCAGAGCCAGGGCAAGGGGCGTTCGAGCAGCGGGTAGACCGCGTCGTCGACGAATTGCTCCGGGCGATAGCCGAGCCGGCCGAGGGCGGCGACGACGTCGGGCCGATCGAGGAAGACCGACTTGATCGACTCGTGATGGTTTTGCTCGTCGGAGTCGTAGAGGAAGTCGACCGCGTGCGAGAAGGCCGTGTGCGAGAGGTCGTGGAGGAGGCCGGCGACCTGCTCTCGGCGGTCGGCGCCGAGGCGACGCAGCAGCAGGAAGACGCCCAGGCTGTGCTCGAACCGGGTCACCGCCTTGAACGGGAAGGCCAGCGCCGAGGGGCCGGCCTGGCGGACCCCCTTCAGGCGCTGGAACGTCGGGCAGGCGATCAGGGCCAGCAGGTCGGGGTCGTCGATCCGAGATTCCCCGTAGACCCGGTCCGTCCATTGCATCTCGCCCGGCCCTCGAACGCTCGCGTCGTCGGTGCTGATCCGCCCGGATGAAGTGTGCACGATGGATCGATGATCGTTCGTACCCTCCCCGATTTCAAGGCCGGCCCCCGACGGGACGTTTCGCCGGCCCCGGGGCTCGGCTAAGATGAAGCGATCGAGGGGCCTTCCCGACGCGGAGGGCCCTTCCCGGATCACATCGCATTTCGCCAGGGGAGAGTGACTCGTGAACGGCATCCGGCGGAGAAGCTTCGCCTGGGCGGCCCTGGCCGCGATCGGGGCGTTCGGGTCGGGCTGCGGCGGCGGCGGGGACGCGACCGGGGGCCCCGGATCGGCCGGCGGGACGCAACCGAGCGACCCGGACGGGCCGAAGCTCGTCTTCATCTCGAACACCAACTCCGACTGGTGGAGCGCCGTCGAGAAGGGGATGGAAGACGGCGGCTCGGAGTTCGGCGCCCAGGTCAGCCTGCGTCGCAACGACGGCCAGCCCCAGGGGCAGATCGACAAGCTCCGGGAGGTCCTCAGCATGCCCGACGTGCAGGGCGTGGCCGTCTCGGTGATCGAGGCCGACTCGCCCGGCGTCATCGACGCGATGAAGGAGCTCCGGGAGGCGGGCAAAGTCGTCATCACGATCGACTCGGACGTCGACCCCGAGTTCGCCGATGCGCGGCGGGCCTACATCGGCACGAACAACAGCGAGGCCGGCCGGGTGGCCGGCGAGACGCTCGCACTGCTCCGCCCCGAGGGGGGCAAGGCGGCCGTCTTCGTCGGGGTCGCCTCGGCGGCGAATGCCCGGGCCCGGGAGGGCGGCCTGCTCGAGGCGGCCGGCGAGGGCTTCGAGAAGACCCAGACCTGGGAGGACGGCGGGGATCACGCCAAGGCCCGGCAGAACGTCCAGAGCGCCATCTCCAAGACGCCGGACCTCGGCGCCCTGGTCGGCCTCTGGTCCTACAACGCCCCGGCGATCGCCGAGGAGGTGGCCAACTCTCCCCAGGTCCGGGACCGGGTGACGGTCGTCACCTTCGACCTCGACGAGGCGGCCCGGCCGCACATCGCCGGGGGGAACATCGACGCGAGCGTCTGCCAGAACCCCTACGAGATCGGCCGGATGGGCGTGCAATTGCTCACCGCCCTGATCGGGCAGGACGAGGCGACCGTCTCCGAGCTGCTACCCGACGGCGACACCCGGGAGATCGGCGTCCGGGTCATCGTCCCCGCCGCCGACTCGCCGGCTTCCAAGATGGCCGAGCGGGGTCAGGAGGTCCTGACGATCGACGAGATGAATTCCTGGCTGGAGAGCAAGGGCCTGCGATCCTCATGAGCGACGAACCGAAGCCATCCTCCCCGGCCTCCGGGCCGGGCATCGGGGCCTGGCTGCGGGGTTCGGAGGCGGGCCTGGCCGTGGCGATCGTCGCGGTGGTCGGGCTGATCTACGTCGTCGCCCCCGGGCCCAGCGCCATCTTCGAGCCCGGGGCGCCCCGGCCGTTCTTCTCCGGGTACAACCTGCAGACCCTCCTGCACCTGATGGCCCTCTACGGGGTCCTCTCGGTGGGGGTGGCGGTGGTGATCATCGCCGGGGGGATCGACCTGTCGATCGGCTCGATGGTCGCGCTCTCGGCGGTGGTGTCGGCCCGGCTGATGACCTCGTGGCTGCCGGGGATCGGCGAGGCGGGGGCCTGGACGACGGGCCTCCTCGTCATCGCCGCCGTCACGCTCCTGGGGTGGGTCGGACTGAATCTGCTCGGGGCACCCTGGGCGAGGGGGTTGATCTACGGGTCGATCCCCGCCGCGCTGATCGCCGCGGGGGTCGGCCTGGCGAACGGGCCGATGGACGCCGGCTCCTGGGTCGTGGCGGGCCTGGAGGCCTCGGCATTGATCCTCCTGGTGTTCGGCCTCCGCCGAGGCTCCGACGACCGGGCCGGGGCGACCCCCGCGGCGCTCGTCTGGGGGCTGGCGGCGGGCCTGCTGGCCGGCTGGGGGACCGGCGGCAGCGGGGCGGTGGCCACGGGGGCGTTGGTCGTCTCGGCCTCGGCCCTCGCCTTGCTGATCGGACTGGTGCTCCACCTCCGGAAGGCGGGGGTGGGCCTGGCCGTGCTGGTGGGGGCGGCGGTCGTCTGGGGGGTCACCTCGGCGGGGGGGGGTAGCTCGTCGGAGGTGCCGATCGGCGTGATCGTGGCCTCGGTGACGCTCTCGCTCCTGCTCGGCCTGGCGATCGGCTCGGGTCATGCGTTCCTGATCAACGAGTTCCGGCTGCCGCCGTTCATCGCCACGCTGGCCACGCTCGCGGGCCTCAGGAGCCTGGCGATCATCCTCAGCGACAACCGGAGCATCACCGTCTCGGACCGGACCTTCCGCGTCGTCGGCAGCGAGTACTGGGTGACGATCCCGCTGTTCCTGGCCGTCGCGTTGATCCTGAGCCTGATGATGGGCACGACGGTGCTGGGCCGACACCTCTTCGCCCTGGGGGGGAACGAGGCCGCGGCCCGGCTCAGCGGCCTGCCCACGAGGAGGCTCAAGACGGTCGCCTACGCGATCTCCGGCCTGCTGGCCGCGCTGGGCGGGGTCCTGTTCTTCGGCAACAGCGGATCGGCGACGCCGACGATGGGCTTCGCCTACGAGCTGTCGGCGATCACGGCGGCGGTGGTCGGCGGGTGTAGCCTGGCCGGGGGCGTGGGGTCGATCCGGGGGACGGTGCTCGGGCTGATCCTGATCCGGATCGTCATCAACGGCACCGGGCTGGTGGTCGAGGGGATCGACCCGAGCCAGATCGAGGGGCTGGTGCTGGGGGTGGTGGTCGTCCTGGCCGTCGGCTTCAACCAGCGGTTCCGCCTGCAACGCTGACCGGGCACGAGGGCGGTTCGTACCGATGCGGATCCGAGGCGTCTGGGGGTCGGTCCGGGCCTCCTGGGAGCGGACCCTGTTCCGGAGGCTGCTCCTCGGCGCCGGAGGGCTGGGCCTGGTCGTCGTCTGGGGGACGATCGGCTACGTCTGGATGGGCTGGACCTGGTCCGACGCCCTGTACATGGTCGTGATCACGATCTCGACGGTCGGATTCACCGAGGTCCGTCCCCTGACGACCCCGTCGGTCCGACTGCACACGATGATCGTCATCGGGTTGGGGACGGTGACGGTCGCCTACGTCATCGGGGCCTTCCTCTCGCTGTTCACCGAGGGGGAGCTGAAACGCATCCTGGGCAATCAGAACCTGAGGCGACGGCTCTTGAACCTGCAGGACCACGTCATCATCGTCGGCTTCGGCCGGATGGGGTCGCTCATCGCCGACGAGCTGGCCTCGACCGGCCGGCCGTTCGTGGTGATCGAGCGGGATCCGGCCCTGATCGCCGAGATCGAGCGGAAAGAAATCCCCTATGTCGTCGGCGACGCGTCCGAGGAGGAGGTGCTCATCGAGGCGGGCCTCGCCCGGGCCCATGCCCTGGTGACGGCCGTCTCCACCGATGCCGACAGCGTGTTCATCACCCTGACCGCCCGGCAACTCGCACCCGGGCTGACAGTGATCGCCCGGGCCGCGATGCCCTCTTCGGAGCGGAAGCTGAGGCAGGCGGGGGCGAACCACGTGATCCTGACCGCGGCGATCGGCGCCCGGAGGATCGCCTCGCTCCTGCATAACCCGAACACCGTGGAATTCGTCGAGCTGGTGACCAGGCAGTCCGAATTGGACCTGGAGATCCAGGAGGTCCCCGTCCGGGCGGGCGACGGGCTGGACGGCCGGAGCCTCCGGGACGCCGACATCGGCCGACGCACCGGGGTCATGGTCATCGCCATCAAGAGGGCGAGCGGCCCTGTGGAATTCCCCCCGCCGGGCGACGAGTCGCTCCGCCCCGGGGACGGCGTCATCCTGCTCGGACGCCGGGAACAGCTCCACCAGTTCCGGGCCGCCTTCTGCCCGGCGATGACGGGGGATTCGGGGGAGGACTGAATGACGAACGGCCCCACCCCACCCGAGGGGCGAGGGGGGCCGTCCGGTCGATGTTCGCTCGAGCGTCCGATCGTCGAGCCATGTCCGCCCGGCCGATCGATCGTAGGGTCGATCAGCGCTTGGAGAACTGGAAGCTGCGCCGGGCCTTCTTGTGTCCGTACTTCTTGCGCTCGACCATCCGGGCGTCCCGGGTCAGGAAGCCGTGCTCTCGGAGCTGGGCCTCGACGTCGGGCCGGAACTCGGACAGGGCACGGCCGAGGCCGAGCATGACGGCCCCGGCCTGGGCGTGCTTCCCGCTGCCGGAGACGTTGACGAACACGTCGATCCGGCCGGCCACGTCGGCGACGACCAGCGGGGCCCGGGCGTCGGAGCGCTCGGCCTCGGTGTTGAAGTACTCGTCGACGGGGTGGCCGTTGACGACGTACTGGCCGGAGCCCTCCTTGATGCGGACTCGGGCGACGGCCGTCTTGCGGCGGCCGGTGCCCCAGGTATAGGGATTGGTGACCGTGGCCATCGTCTCGGGGTTCCTCGGCGGCGCCGTCCCGGGGAATCCCCGGGACGCTTCGGGCCGTCTCTCAGTCCTGTTGGTTCAGTCCAGACGCGGTGTGCAGCGGGGCCGGGATTACTCGGCCTTCGGCTCCGGCGACTCGCCCTCGGGGTTGGCCGTCTCCTCCGCCTCGGCCTGCGTCTCGCCCGGCGGCAGGGCCGCGTCGGGAGACTGCTCGGAGGCCGGGGGGATCGAGGACGGGGCGGCGGTCGCCTCGGGGAGGGTCCCCTGGGCCTCGGCCTCCTGGGCCTTCGGCTTCGCCTTGCGGGCCCGGGGCTTGGCCGGAGCGGGCTCGGGGGCGAGCAGGATGCCGGAGGGGGTGGGGCGGCCGTCCTTGGGCTCCAGCGGGATGGGCTGCTGGGCCTGGTGGGGGTGCTGGGGGCCGACGTAGAGCTTGAGCTTGTCCATCATGTGCCGGCCCATCTTGGACTTCGGCATCATCCGGCGGATGGCCTCGTAGAGGATCCGGTCCGGGTGGCGCTGGAAGAGCTTCCAGGCGACCTCTTCCTTCTGGCCGCCCGGGTAGCCGCTGTAGCGCTGATAGACCACCTGCTCCCACTTCTTCCCGGTGAAGACGACCTTGTCGACGTTGGTGACGATGACGTAGTCACCGGTGTCGATGTGGGGGGTGTAGGTCGGGCGGTGCTTGCCCATCAGGATCGGGGCGATCTGCGAGGCCAGGCGACCGACGACCGCCTCGGTGGCGTCGATGACGTACCACTGGGGGGCCAGCTCGTTGGCCTTGGCCTGATAACACTTCGGTATCATGGTCGGGGAGACCCAAGTCGTCAGGTTCGCGTCACCGGACCGCGAGTCGAGGCCGGCATGGCAAAACGACCATCATACCGAGTTCTCCCGGGGATTCAAGCGGTTCGCGGGCGATGTCCCCGGCCGGATTCCGGGACCAGGGCCGGGTCGGTCGGTGCGGTGTCCTCGGGCATCCGGGGGCATCGGAAGGTGACGTGCCGTTCCCATTCGGCGCGGGGCTCGGGGAAATCCCGGCGGGTGTGGGTGCCCCGGGACTCCTCCCGGATGCTCGCCCCGGCGATGATCAGGTGGGCGACGGTGAGCATGTTCTGCAGCACCCAGCCGTCGGGGCCGTCGAAGACGTGATCGAGGACGTACCGGCACCAGAAGGCGACTTGCCGGGCGGCCTCGTCGAGACCACGGGCGTCCCGGGTGATGCCGACGTTGCGCCACATGAGGGCCCGGAGGGAGTTGCGGATGTCGGCCGGATCCAGCGGCTCCCGGGCCCGGCCGCCCTCGACGACGGCGATCGGCGGAACGTCGAGTAGCGGGGGGACGGGGTCGTCGAGGCGGCGGTTGATGTCCTCGGCCGCCCTGGCGCCGTAGACCAGGCCCTCCAGGAGGCTGTTCGAGGCCAGCCGATTCGCGCCGTGGAGCCCGGAACTGGTGACCTCGCCCGCGGCCCACAGGCCGGTCAGGTCGGTGCGGCCGTCGAGGTCGACCGAGACCCCCCCGATCATGTAGTGCGCCCCGGGGCGGACGGGGATCTGGTCCCTCGTGATGTCCAGGCCGAAGCCCCGGAGGAGCCCGTCGATGCTGGGGAACCGGGAACGGACGAGCCCGGGGTCGAGGTGCGAGAGGTCCAGGTAGACGCAGGGGTGCTGGGTCCTGGCCATCTGGGCGACGATGGCCCGGGAGACGTCGTCCCGGGGGGCGAGCTCGGCGTCGGGGTGCTCCTCGGGCATGAACCGGTGGCCGTTGCGGTCCCGGAGGTAGGCCCCTTCGCCCCGGATCGCCTCGGTGAGCAGGTGCCGGGACGAGCCGGCGATGTAGAGGACCGTCGGGTGGAACTGGATGAATTCCATGTCCCGCAGCTCGGCCCCGGCCCGATAGGCCAGCGCGTGGCCGTCGGCGGTGGCGATCGAGGGGTTGGTCGACTCCCTGTAGATCTGCCCCGCGCCCCCGGTGGCGAGCACCGTCGCCCTGGCCCAGATCAGCGAGGGCCCCCGTCGGCGGTCCCAGACGATCGCGCCTCGGCATCGGCCCTCGAACGTGAGCAGGTCGATCGTCAGGCTGTTCTGCCAGATCCGGACGTTGGGGCGGGACCGGACCTGCTCGATGACGGCCCGCATCACCTCCCGGCCGGTGGCGTCCCCCAGGGCGTGGACGATCCGGGCCCGCGAGTGGCCCCCCTCTCGGCCGAGCGCGACCTGGCCGTCGATCCGGTCGAACAGGGTGCCCCAGTCGACCAGCTCCGCGATCCGGGTCGGGGCCTCCCGGATGACCGTCTCGACCACGGCCGGGTCGCAGAGCCCCTTGCCGGCGGCCATCGTGTCGGCGACGTGGTCGTCGAAGCGGTCCTCGGGGTCGAGCACCGAGGCGATGCCCCCCTGGGCATAGGTGCTGTTGCTCTCCCGGATCTGGTCCTTGGTGACGACGAGCACCCGGGCCGTCGATTCGATTCCCAGCGCCGCCCGCAGGCCGGCCAGGCCGCCGCCGATGATCAGGACGTCGGCGAAGTGGTGCGGGAGATCCCGGGGGTCGAAGGGGATGAGGTGGCGCCGGGGGAGGTCGAGGGAGTCAAACATCTCGAGTTCGGTTCCGACGTCGTTGCGGGCGGGGGACGATGGGAGGATCGGAAGACCTCGGGGAGCGACACCGGGATCCCGACGACCGAGGGCGGCCCGACCGGATGGAGATCGCGTCGGAACCTCGGTGCTGGCCCCCGGATCGGGGGCAGGACATTCGGGGCGTCGTCGGCCGTCCCGGCCGGCCCCTCCCGTTCAGACCCAACCCTGCGAGGCGATCAGCAGCACGACGAGGGCGTACCACGCCGCGACGGCCACGAAGACCGGGCGCCGTCGGCCCGGCAGTTCGGCCGGCAGGATGGCGACGAGGGGGATCGTCGCGAGCCAGACCGCAGGGAGCACGACGACGCCTGCCCAGGTGACCGGGGGCGGCAGCAGGCCCGCCAATTTCAGGGGGATGACGGCCGAATACGCGAGGATCAGGGCCACGAGGCTCGACCGGACGGCGAACCGCCGCAGGAGGCTCCGGGGCGGGGCGGCGTCGAACGGGCCGGTCTCGATCATCGAGGGCTCCACTCCGGGGAGGGCGGGGCCCTCCCCGGTCGGTTGGACGTCACTCGGGAGGGTTGCCGACGCGGGGAGGCTGCCCGACGGCCGGGGCGGGCCGGGTCGCCGGGACGGTCGTGCCGGAGATGCGCTTGCGATAGGCATCCAGCAACGGCCGGAGTTGCGGGGGGGGCGGTGACCCGCCGCCCTGGCGGTTGCCGCCGATGCCGTCGTCCGCGGCGGGGCGGTCGGTGCGGCCGACGCCGGGGCTCTGGAGGACCCCGGTCAGCGGATCGGGGATCGTCCGGTTGGGGTCGAAGGTGGTCTCGGACTCGGGGCCGACCTCGACCTCCCGGCCCTCGCGGACGGGGCCCTCCGGGGCGCCGGAGAAGCGCTCGACGAACTGGGACATCTCGTCCCGGGTCATCCCCGTCAACTCCTCAAGTTCCCGGGCCTGCGCGTCGTCTCGGAGGGCATCCCGGATGCCCCGGAGGCTGAGGTCTCGATCGGGCAGGGCGCCGGGGGCGGGCGACTCGGCAGAGGTCTCGGGGGGGCCCTCGGGGGGAGGGGTCGGCTCGGTCGTATCCTTCGAATCGGGCAATCGGGGGCCGAGATTGTTCTCGCCTCCGGTGGTGGGGCTGTTCGGTGCGCCGCCCTGGCCCGGGGCGTCCTGGCCCGGGTTGCCCTGGGGCTGTCCGGTGGCGCCGGGGGTCGATCCCCCCGGCTGCGAGCCTCGAGGCCCTTGCGGATCGCCCGCCGAACCGGTCGGGGACTGCCCCTCCGACCCACCCCGGCCCTGCTGGCCTTCGGAGGCACCGGTGGGAGACTCCTGGCCCGAACCGGCCTGGTCCCCCCGACCTTGCGAGCCCTGGCCCTCGCGACCCTCCCCATTTTGCTGTCCCTGGCCTTCGCCCGGCCGGCCGACTCCGGCCTGGGCTTCGCCCTGGCCGGCCTGATTGGGGCCCTGCTGCCCCTGACCCGTCGTGCCCGAACCTTCCTGGCCCTGGCTCGACGGCTCCCGGCCCTGGGCTTGCGAGCCCTCCCGGCCCTGCGGCTGGTCGGAGCCTTGACGCCCACCCGGCTGGTCCTGGCCGGGCTGGGAAGGATCCGAATCGCCCTGCTGAGGGCGCGCCCCCTGGCCTTGCGCGGCGGGGCCATCGGTCTGCTGTCTCTCACCTCCCTGAGCCTGCTGACCTTCCTGGAGGTCGGCCTCCGAGGCCCCTCGGGTCTGTTGGCGGGACTGATCCTGCGGGGCCTGGGCTCCTGGATTCTCGGGGGAAGGTTCGGGATTCGCCCCCTGTTCGGGAGGCTGCATGCCCTGCTCGGGAGGGCGGCCCTGACCCTGGGCCCCCTGGGATGTCTGGGACGGGTCGGCGTTGGGACGCGATCCCTCCCGGTCGGCCTGGCCCTCGGTGCCGGGATCGGGCGGCTCGGCGGGGCGGTCGCCCTGTTGGCCGTCGGCCCCGGCCTGCTGGCCGGGTTCGGGGCGTCCGGCCGGGTCGCCGGGGCGGGGTTGCTCGCCGGATCCGGGGCGAGGCTGCCCCTCGTCGCCGGGGGGACGCTCCTCGGTCCCCTCACCTTCGCCTTCGCCACCTTCGCCGGTTGGGGTCGCCTCGCCGGGCTTCGGGGTCGCCTCGCCGGGCTTCGGGGTGCCCTCGCCGGTGGCTTGCTCGCCGGGCCGCTCGGGGCCGTCCCGGGGCTGATCCGGCGACATCCCGTCCCCGGGTCGCCCGGGGCCATCCTCGGCCCGATCGGCCTGGTCCTGGTCGCCCGGGACGTCCGATTGATCGGCGGCGGCCTGGTCGCCCGGGCGGCGTTCGGCAGCCTGATCCGCTTGCCCGCCGGGCCTGGCCTGGTCGTCCGGCTTCTGGCCGGGTCGGGGCTCGCCCGCCCGACGTTCGCCGCCCGCGGCTCCCGGGCGGTCCTCCCCGGACGGACTTGTCTCGTCGGACGAGCCGGGTCGATCCCCCTGGGCGTCCTCGGGTGCTTCGCCGCCGGGGCGGGGCTGCCCCTGGGGGTTTGACTCGCCGGATGCGCCCTCGGGGCCTGGCTGGTCCCGGTCGGTCCCGGGATCGCCGGGCTTCATCCCCGGACGATCCGAGTCTCCCGAGGCCTGGCGATCACCCTCCTGTCCCTGAGCGTCCTGCCCCGGGCCGGGCTCGTCCGGCGAGCCCCGGCGCTCTCCGTCCGATTGGCCCGGGTTCGATTCCGAGGGCCTGGCCGGATCGGGACCGGGCCTGGTCTGCCCGGTCGCCCCGTCCCGGGACGGTCGATCGTCGGACGGCGGGCTCGGCGACTCCGTTCCAGAGTTGGGCGAATCTCCCGGAGGCCGGGAACCGTCGTGGGCGGCCTGGTCCTGACCCTCGCCTTCGCCAGTCCCCTGTCGAGGGGCGCCGGGCTGCTGATCGTCCGTGGAGTCCCCACCGGCCTCGGTCCGGCTGGTGCCGTCCCCGTCCTTGACGGGATCGCCCGCCTCGGTCGGTCGGTCGGTCGACTCGCCCTCACGGGTGCCCTGGCCTCCGGGTTGCTGGTCGGGCCGTCCGCCTCGGTCGGAGGACCCCTGCGGGCCGTCCTGCTGCGGCGACTGGGGATCCCCCGGCTTCGAGCCGGGCGGGGCTTGCTGGGGTCGCTCGCCCTCGCCGGGTTCGGCGCCCGGCTGGTCGGCGGATCGTCCACCGGTGGAGCCGTCGCGGCCCTGGGCATCCTGAGGCTTCGCCGGCTCCGGCTCCCGATCGGCTCGGGGATCGGCTCCTTCGCCCGGGGCGCCCTCGGCACCCTGGCCCTGGGGCCGATCGGATCGGGCCGGCTCGCCGCCCTCGGGTTCCTGCTGCCCGGACGGCTCCCGGTCCCCGCCGGGCTCCCGTCGACCGGGTGGATTTGAATCCGGCTCACCGGCCCGGTCGCCCGCCTGCGGGGCACCCTGATTCGGGTCGCCGGTCCCCCGATCGCCGGCCTGGGCGCCTTGCCTCGGGGCCTCGCCGTTCTCTCGGGGTTGTTGCTGGTCGTCGCCGCCCGACGGGGGACGGGGGCCGTCCCGGTCGCCGGCCCCGGAGGAGGCCCGATCACCCTGGGGATTCATCGGGCGCTCGGTGTCGGGGGAGGATTGCGCGGCGTTGCCGTCGGGCGGGGTACCCTGCGGCTCGCCGGGCTGTCCGTCGCGACCGGGGTCGCCGGACGAGGGCTCGCCGCCCTGGGGACGGTCCCCCTGGGGTCGACTGACGTCGTCCCTGGGGGCGCCGGAGCCGGATTGCTGCGGGCCCTCTCCTTGCCGGCCTTGCGGCGGCGGTCCGCCCTGCTGCCCGCCCTGGGGTCGTTGGGCCTGGGAGGTCTGTCCGCCTTGCGGAGTTCGACGGTCTTGACCCTGGCCTCCCGACGGCTGCCCTTCCCGGGGCTGATTCGGCTGAGACTGGCCGTCCTGCGGGGGCTGAGGGCGGTCGGGGGGGTTGTTGACCTGGTCGAACGCCCGCCGGATCCGGTCGAGCTTCTCTTGCTCCTCGGGGGAGGGAGGGCGGTCGACCGGCTGGGTCTCGTCCCGGCCCTGGGCCCCGCGGTTCCCGTCCTGGGGGGGTTGCTGTTGCGGCGCCTGGGGTGCGCCGGGGCCGTCTTCCTGGCCGCCTTGCTGGGGTGGCTGGGGTTGCGGCTCGGGGGCGGACCGGGGCGGGACCTCCTGCGGGGGGACGCGGTCCTGGGGCGGCGGGTTGCCGTCCTGGGGCCGGTCCTGCCGGATTTGTTCCTCGGGGCGATCGGCGGGGGGGGGCTCGTCGGGGGCCTCGGGCGGCTCGACGGGCTCGATGATGTCGATGCTCCGGCGGTCGGACTCGGCCGACTGGGGGGCGGGGAGTCGGTTGTCCCGGACCCCGGCCCAGTAGGTCAGGCGGTCTCCGGGGCGGAGGCCGAGGGCCTCGATGTCCAGCGGCTCGGTGTATTCGAGGGTCCGGGACGGCTCCATGCCCTCCGTCAGGTTGCGGTCGGGCAGGAGGTCCTTTCCGGCCCGCTGCAGGTGCAAGCGGGCGTCAGCGACGCCGAAGTCGTCCGAGGCGGCGAGGGCGATGCCGATCCGGGCTTTGCTCGGCACCTGGGCGTTCTCGGCCTCGGGGGCGAGGAAGCGGATCTCGGGCCGGCGGTCGGGGAGGGCCTCGATGTCATAGACGACCGGCTCGGGGTTGAGCTTCCCCTCAGTCGTCTCGAACTTGATCGTATAGGAGCCGTTCTCCTCGACCTTGAAGCGGCCGGTCAGCTCCTGGGGGTCGTCGGCGGAGACGACCAGCCGGGCGGTGCCCATGGCTTCGCCGAGGTCGAGATGGCCGCCGCGGGCGGGCTGATTGGTCCTGGCCCGGATCGTGACGATCGTGCCCTCCAGGGCCCGGACGTTGCCGCCCTCCACCCCTCCCCGGCGGGGGACGCCGGTGTACTCGGGGAAGTCGAGGTCCTGGAGTACCGAGACGACCCGAGGGGCCGGGAGGACCGTCAGCCGATAGTCCTTCGACCGGAAATCGTTCGCGGTGATGTAGTAGACGAGATCTTGCTGGAGGTCGCGGAGCGTGACCGACCAGGGGTCGTAGCGTCGATCGCCCTCGTCGAGGCTGGTGGAATCGAAGTACTCGCCGCCGTCGCTGCTGTAATGCAGGCGGATCTCGTCGGGGCGGATCCCCCGGGTGTCGACCTCGGCCGAGACGGTGACGCTGGAGCCGGAGACGACCCGGGACAGCTCGGCGTCGTCACCCGGCCTGATGTTGACCAGCCGAGTGTTGGTCGGCCGAGACACGTCGGCGAGGAAGGCCCGCTTCGCCGAGTCGAGCACGTTCTTGGGCGTCAGCACGACGTAGAGGCAGAACAGGACGACGATCGCCGCCAGGGCGTAGAACGAACGGGTCAGCTGCCGCTGGTCGACCGCCGACTCCACCTGCACCTCGGCCAGGTCCCGGACGGCCCTCGCCTCCAGGGTCCGCAGGATCGCCGGGGGCAGCTCGGCCTTCCTCTTGCGGAGGTCGATGTAGTTGAGCAGGCTGTTCTTGAAGCGGGGGTCGAACTCCTCGATCTTCAACGCCGCGTAGAAGCTGTTCACCGACGACAGCAGCGGCCGGATCACGAATCGGTAGGTCGCCAGTCCCCCGCCCGCCAGCCCGGCCAGCAGGGCGGCACCCCGGATCGCCCGGGGTAGGCCGATCCAGTGGTCGAGGACGATCTCCAGCAACAACAGGCCGAGCACGACCGAGGTCATCACCACCACCGCGGTCAGGACCTCCGTGGCCCGGATCCGGGACCGGGTGAGGAGGAGCTGGTGGTCGACGAATTGCTCGTAGTCGAGCATCCTGCCCTGCGGTCTCGGCTCGGTCCCTACGGCCATGTGCTGCCTCCCCTCTGCGAGCGACTCGTCGGCGTCCGGTCCGGCCCCCGACCATTATATACGGGCGGGGACGCCGCGACAGTTCGAATGCGACAATTGTCGGATGGGGCGGCGTCAGCCCCGGAACGGGATCCAGCGCCCCTCGGGCCCCCGGACCTCGTTCGGGGAGAATCGCCCCTTGTACGACAGCGAGCGGCAGCCCTCGACGAGATAGCCGAGGTAGACGTGCTCCCGCGCCTGGGCGGCGGCGCGTTCGATCATGCACAGGATGTTCCACGTGCCGGGGGATCGGTCCAGGGCGTCGTGGTCGTAGAAGAAGTAGATCGCCGAGGAGGCGCCGGGGAGCACGTCGGCGTATCCAACCCCGATCAGCCTGCCGTCGAGCCGGTACCGCCACTCTTCGGTCGGGATCGGGTTGTCGAGGAAGGAGTCGCGGAATTCGTCGGGGGCGTCGGGCTCGTGCTCCGGCCATCCCCGGCGTCGGGCCTGCTCCCGGTGGTAGCGGTCGTAGAGGTCGAGGACCTCGGGGTCGGGGAGCCCGGCCGCCCCCCGGATGGTCAGCCCGACGGCGTCGAGGTTCCGGGCCCGGAGGCGTTTCATGCTCCGGTCGGGGCGGAACGAGGGCACGACGACCCGCATCGGCAGGCAGGCGGAGCAGGCCCGGCACCTCGGGCGGAACAGGGTCCGGCCGAATCGCCTCCAGCCGTCCCGGAGCCGATCGAGGTATTCCTCGGGGTCCATCGAGAGGACCACTTCGTATTCCATCCGGGAGAGCTGCTCCCGGAGGTAGGCGCACGGCCGATGCGGGGCGATGAACCGGACGGACGATCTCATGTGCCTCAAGCCCGGTCCAGTCGTCGACCCCCGACCGATCTCCCCCGCTCGTCCTCGCCCCGGTCGCGGTCCGTCCCCCGAGGTTGCTGAGCGGCCCGGCCCACCTCATAATAGCGGCTCCCACCCCGGCCTCCCAGGGCCCGAGCCGACAATCCTACCCCGAGGGGCACCGAGCCGATGCGACTGGCCTTCAGCACCAACGCCTACATGCGCTTCCCCTTCGAGGAGGCGGCCTCCCGGATCGCCTCGATCGGCTACGAAGGTCTGGAGCTGATGGCCGACGTCCCCCACGCCTGGCCCGCCGGGCTGCTCGACGGCCCGAAGCGGGCGATCAGGGAGGCGATGGATCGCCACGGGCTCCGGTTCTCGAACGTCAATGCGTTCATGATGAACGCGATCGCCGACCGCCGCCAGCCCTACTGGTATCCCTCGTTCATCGAGCCCGACGAGGGCTATCGGAGCGTCCGGATCGACCATACCCGGCGTGCCCTCGACCTCTGCGCCGAGCTGGGCGCCCCCCACATCACGACCGAGCCGGGGGGGCCGATCGCCGAGGGGCAATCGAGGCAGGAGGCGATCGACCTGTTCGTCGAGGTGCTCAAGCCCCTGGCCGAGCACGCCGACCGGCAGGGTGTACTCCTGCTCATCGAGCCCGAGCCCGGCCTGCTGCTGGAGACAACCGACCAGTACCTGGAGGTCGCCGAGAGGGTCGGGGCGCCGTCGCTGGGCCTGAACTTCGACGTGGGACATGCCTATTGCATGGCGGAGGATCTGCCGACGCAGATCGCGAAACTCGCCCCCCTGACCCGGCACTATCACGTCGAGGACATCGCGGAGACCCGGGTCCACCACCACCTGGTCCCCGGCACCGGGGCGATCGACTTCCCCGGGGTCGTCGACGCCATCCGGCAGACCGGCTACGACGGCTGGGTCACGGTCGAGCTGTACCCCTTCGTCGACGACCCGGACGACGCCGCCCGGGGCGCCCTCGGGTTGCTCCGGCCGCTCGTCTCGGGCCCGTCGACCGCCGGTCGGCCCGCCCCATGAGGCGTTTGAAGCCCTACTTCCAGCTCGTCCGCCTCCCGAATGTCTTCACTGCCGCCGCCGACAGCCTGAGCGGCTGGCTCCTCGTCGGTGGCGCGTTGGTCGACGTGGGGGGCTGGCTGCCGCTCGTCCTCGCCTCGATGGCGATCTACGCGAGCGGCATCGCCCTGAACGACGTGTTCGACCTGGAGCTGGACCGCGTCGAGCGACCGGGCCGCCCGCTGCCGTCCGGCAGGGTGTCGAGGCGATTCGCGGTGGTCCTGGCGGTGGTGCTGCTGGCGTTCGGGCTGGCGTCGGCAAGCGTCGTCGGGACGAGGCCTGCGGTGGTGGCGTCGGCCCTGATCGCGGGCGTGGTCGCCTACGACGCGGGCATCCGGCGGACGGTCCTCGGCCCCGAGCTGATGGGGGCGTGCCGGGGCCTGAACGTGTTGCTCGGCATGAGCCTCGCACCGGGGCTCGGCGGGCCGACGGCCTGGGCCGTCGCCGGGGGGATGGCCGTGTTCATCGTGGGGGTGACCTGGATCAGCCGGTTCGAGACGGCAGTCGGCAGGCGAGCCGCCCCGGCGGCCGGGATGGCGTTGCAGGCGATCGGCCTCTCGGCCCTCGTCTGGGCGGCGTCCTCGGCGGCCATGCTCCCCCAGCCCGGGCCCGCACCGAGCCGCGCCGATCGTGTCTTCATGCTCGCGATCGGCCTGGCGATCCTTGCGATCGCCTCGGCGCGGATCCTCCGGGCGAGCGGGAGGGCGGTCGCGGACCCGAGGCCGCAGACGTTGCAACTCGCGGTCAAGACGGGCATCCTCTCCTTGATCTGGTTGCACGTCGGGGTGGTCGCCGGGTCCCGGGGGCCGGTCGAGGCGATCGCGGTGGCCCTGCTCTGGATCCCGTCGGCGCTGGCGGCAAGGTGGATCTACTCGACCTGACGATCCAAGCTCGTCTATGTATGATTTCCGCGAATCGGGCGTCCGGCCCGGGATTCGCAAGGCGACCACCCGGTCGGCCGGACCGCGTTCCCCCGTCATTCGAGACTCGACTCGACCCCGGCTCCCGACCCCAGGCCGGGGGCGGGGCAACGACCGGGTCGAACCGAGCCGGCCCGAGCCGCCGAGGTCCCGATGCCCGATCGCGTTGTCGTGCTGACGATTCCCCAGCTCCGGTGCCGGGATGTGACCCCGGGCGGGCTCGGTTCTCTGGAGCGGCGTTCCTCCCGGGGTTCGATGTCCGCGCTGATCCCCCCCTTCCCCGGGCTGGCCGCCTCGGCCTTCGCCACCCTGATGACCGGCCTGGAGCCCCGGGAGCACGGCCTGATCGGCAACACCTTCCTCGACCGCGTCGCTCGGAGGGTCGTCACCGTCCCCCTGCCCGACTCCGCCGTGCTGGCCCGGAAGCTCTGGCACATGGCCCGGGAGGCCCGGCCGGACGCCCGGACGATCCTCTGGTTCGCCCCCAACTCCCGAGGGGCCGAGGTGGAGCTGACCGCCCTGGTCGACTGCCCGTGGGACCTGAAGACGTCCCCGCACCCGCTCAGGGACCGGCTGACGGAGGCGCTCGGGCCCTTCCCCGGCGAGCGGGAATCGGCGGAGGCGACCCTCCCGTTCCAGCCCGCCACGTCGTGGATCCTGAGGAGCGCCGGCCGGGTCATCGCCGAGGAGCGCCCGGACCTGGCGATCGTCCGGGTCCCCTACCTCGGCCAGGTCGCCCGGCGGTACGGCCCCGACGGCAGGCACGCCGGCCAGGCCGTGTCCGCGCTGGATGCCCTGCTCGGGGAGTTCCTCGACGCGCTGCCCGAGGGGACCGCCGTCGTCGCCGCGACCGAGTCGATCGTGACCCCGGTGACCGAGGCGATCGCGCCGAACCGGGTCCTCCGTGAGCTGAGCCTCCTGGAGACGGTGCCCCTGCCCTCCGGGGGCCTCGGGGTGGATCTCTCCGAGTCGGCCGCGTTCGCCCTGGCCGACCACCAGCTCTGCCACGTCTACCTCAACGACCAGGCGGCGGCCGGCCTGGTGGCCTCGGTCTTCGCCGGGGAGCGGAGCGAGGGGATTGCCCTCGTGGTCGCGTCCGAGGACCGTCGACGCCTGCTCGGGCTCGACCACCCGAGGGCCGGGGACGTCGTCCTCGTCGCCTGCCCCGACGCCTGGTTCGCCCCGGACTGGTGGGCCTCGGGGTCGGAGCGTCCCGCGGTCGCCTCGGAGTCTGAGCTGCCGGTCGGCACGGGGGCGGGTGCGGCCCTCGACCCGGCCCATGTCCGTGGGTCGCTCGGTGCCCCGCCCCCGAACGACGCCTACATCGGCGTCCTGCTCTGCTCCGAGCCCGGCGTCCTCCCCGAGGGGGGGGAGGAGCCCGTGCCGGGCACCGAGGTCGTCCGCATCGTGCTCGACCTGCTGCGGCGCTGAGGCGGATCCGCATCCGTCGATTCCCGCAAGTCCCAGTCCCGAGCAGCATCCTCGGGAGGGCCCGGAGGGGAACATGTCGAGCGTGCTCCATCGGAGGATCGAGTTCGATCCGCTGGTCAGGTGGATGAACCGGCAGTTCCAGTCGCCCGGGAGGCTGACCTGGCTGATCGTGATCGCGGGGGCGATCGTGAGGCTCGTCGTCTACGCCCGGCATCGGGACTACTGGCTGGATGAGGGGTCGCTCGCCGGCAATATCATCGGCATTCCGCCGTTCGCGCCGCCCGAGACGCTCGCCGGCGCTCAACTCGCCCCCCCCGGATTCCTTGCGGTCGAGCGGTCGATCGCCTCGATCCTCGGGGGATCCCCCGATGCGCTCCGGCTGTTCCCGCTCGTGGTCGGGATCGCGGCGCTGGTCGGATTCCGGTCGGTGGCGATTCGGGCCCTGACCGGCCCGGCGGTGCCGATCGCCGTGGCGACCTTCGCACTCTCGGACGACCTGATCTATTACAGCGACGAGCTGAAGCCGTACATCGTCGACGCGGCGGTCGGCGTGGGGGCGATCGGGGTCGGCCTCGGAGTGATCGGCGATCGGCGACGCCCGTGGGGGCGCCCCGTCGCCGCGGCCTCGGGTGCGATCGCGCCCTGGTTCTCCTTCGCGTCCGGCTTCCTGCTGCCGGCGGTCTCGCTGGCCTGGCTCGCCTCGGCGATCCGGAGGAAGGATCGACGCGACCTGGCATGGGCCCTCGGCTCGGGAACCCTCTGGGCGTCGAGCGGCCTGGGAAGCCTGGCCGTTTCCCGGAGGATGCTCGGGAGGAGCGACGTGATGCTGGGGGCGTTCTGGGACTTCGCCTTTTTACCGATCCCGCCTCGCTCCCCCGAAGAGTGGGCCCAGTTGGCCAGGCACGCCCTGAACGTCTTCGCCGGGCCGGGCCGGGTCGCCCTGCCCTTCGGCCCGGCGGTATCGGCCTCGCTCAGTCTCTGCCTCGCCGTGGCCGGCGCCGTCCTGCTGGCGATGGGAGGCCGGAAGGCGTTTCTTGCGTTACTGCTCCTGCCTGGGGCCATGAACGTTGTCGCATCGGGTGCCCGGCTCTATCCGTTCCACGGCCGGCTGATCCTGTACCTGGCGCCGTCGCTGCTGCTGCTGATCGCCGTCGCCCTCGGGGCGATCTACGGCCGACTCCCATCACGATGGCTTCGGGTGGCCTTGCTCGTCGTCGTCCTGGTCGTCCCGGCCTTCGAGGCCTTGACCCACATGAGCGATCCCTACCTCCGGGCGTTCGATCCGCACGGCGACCTGAGGCCGGATCCGTTTTGAGCCGGCCTCGGGCGATCGGCCCATCCGGTCGTCCTCCCGGGGTTTCGTCGAGGCCCCGGGGGCTTGACATCCCGACCTCGAGCGATCGGCCCCCGGGTCAGACCGCAGACGGCTCCTCGGCCGATGCCCTGGGAGAGTAGGAGAACCTCGGGCACTGAGAGAAGAACGCCAGCGGGTTGTCGAAGACGACGGCCCTGATGGTCGCCTCGTCGTGGCCCCGGGCCCTCATCTCAAAAATAAACTCGGGGACGGCGAGCGGGTCGCTGTGACCCCAGTCACCGGCCGAGTTGACCATGATCCGCTCGGTCCCGTACGCCTCGACGAGGTCGGCGGCCCGGGCGGGGGTGCACTTGGTGGTGGGGTAGAGGGTCATGCCGACCCAGTGCCCGGCGTCGAGCGCGGGCCTGATCGTGTGCTCCTCGACGTGGTCGATGCAGACCCGCTCCGGGGCGATCTGGTCGCGGTACTCCCGGACCATGTCGAGGATCATCCGGGTCCCCTTGTACTTGTCGACCAGGTGGGGCGTGTGCACCAGGACCAGCTCGTCGAGCCTCGCGGCGACGTCGAGGTGTTCGAGGAAGACGATCGACTCGTTCGGCGTATTTTTGTTCAGGCCGATCTCGCCGATGCCGAGGACCTCCGGGTTGTCGATGAACTCGGGGATCAGGGCGATGACCGCCCGCGCGAGCGACACGTCCTCCGCCTCCTTGGCATTGATGCAGAGCCAGGCCCGGTGCTCGATGCCGTGCGCCAGCGAACGCCTCCGTTCGAAGGAGGTGAGCTGGCGGAAGTAGTCGCGGAACCCCTCCGGCCCCGACCGGTCGAACCCGGCCCAGAAGGCCGGCTCGCTGACCATCACGCACCCGGCCAGGGCCATCCGCTTGTAGTCGTCGGTGGTCCGGGAAACCATGTGGATATGCGGGTCGATGTAGTCCATGAAAAAATTATCTCCTTTGCGCTGAATGTCTTGCGTCGCGGTGCCGCACGGTTTTCGGTACGGTTTTCGGCGGCGGCCCCTAGAATTCGCCCGGAGGATGCGATCCAATTCCCATGCCCATCAGGATACAGCGATGGCACGCGGCAAGAAACCATCGGTCCGCTACTGGCTGTTGTTTCCGCGACTTCCTGTGTTTGAGCGGGTGATCGTCGGGGCGTAGACGAGAACCGGCCCATCCGGGACGATGGCGTTACCGTTCGCCAGGAATGGTGCTTGATGACGCGGAAGGTCCCTCCACCGAAGACGCTTACCCCCGATGATCGGCTGGGACACATTCCGTATGCGTTCCGGCACACGAGCGCGCCGCTCGGCTGGCATGGGCTTCGGGTCGAACACGACACACGGCAGCCCGCGAGCGACATCCTCCACCCGCCCCTCGAATGTCTATGGCTCGTCCTCACGGGCGAACCCTTTCCGGAGGGTACCGATCACCGTTGCGATGATGCCCGGCACAACGGGGACGGCTTGCCGCATGCGGTGAATCTCCTGCCGCCCGGCGTCGAGAGCCGGTGGCGGTGGCGTAATACGATCGAATCGACCCACTACCAGTTGTCCCCGGCCCTGGTCGCCAAGGTGGCTGAAGAGGCATTCGATCTCGACCCGGCCCGCGTTCATTTTCCAGTTCGCTACTACGACCGATCCAGCCCCGAGGTGATCGACACCCTCACCGCCCTTCGTCACGAGCTGCTCACCGGCGGGCCAGGCGGGCGGCTGTGTGCCGAGTCGCTGGCGAACGTGCTGATCGTCCAACTGATTCGACAGATGTCCAACAGGCAGGGTTCGAACGGGGTCATCCGCGGGTCGGGCGGCCGACTGGCGCGACATTCGTTGCGGGCGGTCGAGGAGTACATCCACGCCCACCTCGACCAAAACGTCGCCCTGGCCGACCTTGCCGATGTCGCCCACCTGAGCGAATTCCACTTCGCCCGTCTGTTCAAGCAGACGACCGGCCTGTCGCCGCATCAGTTCGTCATCCACCAGCGCGTCGAGCGCGCCAAGCGACTCATCGCCGCGGGGCGGCTCCCGCTTGCCCAGATCGCCATCGACGTCGGCTTCAGCGATCAAAGCCAACTCAACCGGCACTTCAAACGGCTCGTCGGCGTCACCCCCAAGCGATTCGCCTGAAGACAGCAAGAACCGCCCAAAAGTCAGCAAGAACCGCCGATACCCTCCTGATCCCGTCATCTATCCTGTTATGCAGTCATCGCGGTGCCGCGGTGCAGAACCAGGAACACGACTCTTCAGGAAAAAGCGATGGCGGCAGGCAACAAATGGATGATCGACCCTGATGATGCGGTGATGCTGCTCATCGACCACCAGAGCGGGTTGTTCCAACTGGTCCGGGACATCGACCAGCCCACCCTCCGAGCGAACGCCATCGCCCTCGCCAAGGTGGCCCGGTTCTGCAAGATTCCGACCATCACCACGGCCTCGGTCCCCGACGGCCCGAACGGCCCGCTCATTCCCGAAATCCACCAGCAAAACCCGGAGGCCGTCTACATCCCGCGGACGGGCCAAGTCAACGCCTGGGACAACCCACCCTGGGTCGAGGCCATCGAGAAGACCGGCCGCCAGACGCTGCTCATCGCCGGCACGCTCACCAGCGTCTGCATGGCGTTCCCGGCGTTGAGTGCGGTGGCCGCCGGATACAAGGTGTTCTGCATCGTGGACGCGTCGGGCAACTGGTCGAAGATGGCGACGGACCTGACCATCGCCCGCATCACCCAGGCCGGGGCCATGCCGATCGACACGTTCGCCGTCCTGGGCGAGCTGATGAAGACGTGGAACCGGCCCGACGCGATGGACTTCGCGGCGGTCATGGTGGGCCTAGTCCCGCCCTACGGGGCGCTGATGGAGAGCTACGACAAGGCCCAGAGCGTGCAACGCGACGGGCACGAAACCAAGCTGGACAAGTTCGAAGCCGGCCGGGCGAAGAAGTGATCCGCGCTCGCTGAGGTAGCGAAGCCGCCGAACCAGGCGCTGCACCTGACCGGGGCCGCATGTTCGCTTCTTGGAGTTCAAGGTCGCTGAGCGGTCCCGGTTGCTCAGCTGGATCGCTCAACGATTTGTAGAAATGATGATTGCCATGAAAGCGGTCGTACTTAAATCATTTGGCGGTCCGGAATCGTTCGAACTTTGTGACGTACCCAAGCCCGTGCCGCTCGCGGGCCAAGTCCTGGTCCGGGTACATGCAACCTCCATCAATCCGTTGGATTACCAGGTCCGACGTGGCGATTATCCCGACTTGGTGCAACTGCCGGCCATTACCGGACACGACGTATCTGGCGTTGTCGAAGAAGTCGGTCCGGGTGTGACGACCTTCTCTCCGGGAGACGAAGTCTGGTACACACCGCAAATATTTGACGGGTCAGGAAGTTATGCCGAGTTCCACGTTGCTGCCGAAAACATAATCGGAAAGAAGCCTGCCTCGTTGAGCCATCTTGAGGCGGCAAGTCTGACCTTGGTTGGCGGGACGGCGTGGGAAGCACTGATCGTACGTGCGGCGCTGAGAGTGGGGGAAAGCATTCTGGTACACGGCGGCGCGGGAGGAGTCGGTCATGTGGCGATCCAGCTCGCAAAAGCCACGGGAGCGAGGGTGTTTACGACCGTGCGCGAAGCAAACTTTGAGTTCGCACGAAGTTTGGGGGCCGATGTGATCATCGACTACGAAAAGGAGGATTATGTCGACGCCATTATGCGGAAAACGGGTAGCCGCGGAGTCGATGTCGTGTTCGACACCATCGGCGGCAACACATTGTCGCGCAGCCCCGACACGCTCGCGCAACTTGGCCGCGTTGTCACGATCGTGGACATTGCACAGCCACAAAACGTCATCCAGGCCTGGGGCAAGAACGCGAGTTATCACTTCGTTTTCACAAGGCAGAACCGGGGCAAGCTTGATGAGTTGAGTGCATTGATAGAGCGCGGTCAGCTGCAGCCACACGTTGGCGCCGTCTATTCGCTTGCCGATATTCCGCTCGCCCATGCCCGGCTGGAGAGTCCCAATAACGGTGTTCAAGGAAAGATCGCAATTGCAGTCGACCCTCGGCTTAATTCGTGAATGCGTACTTGTAATTTTTAACCATTGAACTCATTTTGAACTGTAATTTCCGCGACTTCCCGCATTTGAGCGGGTGATCGTCGGCGCCCGGCTTCAGGATTCTCACCTGGAGGGTCAATCCCCTTAAGCGGACATGATGTGATCTGGGGCCATCCGCTCAGGCGCCACATCCATGCGGGTACGATTGGGCGCATAGTTCGCTCTGGGTGCGAGGAACCCGAGCCGGTAATCGGCCCGCCGGGAATTCCACTTCGACCTTCCCCGAGGCGGTGAATCTCCCGTCACGGATGACCCGAAAAAAGCGGCAAATAGGCCGCACGGATAAATGCACGGTAATCGCACGGGATCCGGAAAAACCGTGGAAAAATTGCCCGTTCCGCCCGGTGTGTCACATTTGTGGGACAGGTATAAGCTCTTTTGTTTGTGGCATTTGCGCCGATCGGCCTTCCTGAAATTTGTGCGGGTCGATGTAGTCCATGGCACACCTGGGGTCCGGATCGCGGGGCGGGTCGATGACGACTTTATCTTAACCCCACGCCGCCGGACGTTCACGGCGATTCATCGGCCGCGTCATCGCTTGAAGAGCAGCAGCAGCATCACCGTGGGCGAGTTCGCCCGGATCGCGTGCCTCAGGCCGGCGGGCATGTGGACGAACGTCCCGGATCTGGCCTCCATCGTCTCGTCCCCCAGGGTCAGCGACGCCTCTCCGGAGACGAACTGCAAGGCGGCAGGCATGGTGGCGGTATGCTCGGAGAGTTCCTGACCGGCACCGAACCCGAAGAGGACCACCTTGGCCTGGTCGTCTTGATGGATGGTCCGGCTCAAGATCCCGTCCGCCGGGGGGACCGCCTCCTGGGCGAGGTCGGCGATGAACGTGAATGGATGGCTCATCGAACGGGACTCCCGTCGCGCCAGGCCGAGACCCGGCTCGCGATCGCCTGCAGGTCCACCAGCTCAGCCCGGCCTTCGGACCGGGCCACGAGGTCGCAAATCAGCTCGATCGTACGGAAGCCCGGGTCCTCGACCAGCAGGCAGGACGGGTGCCCGAGGAAGTCGAACGAGGCGCCGTGGTCGATCGCCCACGAGACGGATCGCCGGATCGATTCGAGGAAGGCGTCGAGCGGCCACCGCGCCGTGCGGAAGGCCCCGACGTCGCTGATTGGGCTCATGGGGACCTCGATCAGCCCGGAAGCGTATGCGAAGGGTTGCGCCTCGGCCTGGGAGGCGACGATGCCGTCGAGGATGTCGTCTCCCGGGGGGGTGCCGGGCTCGGTCGTCGGGTGGGACGGATACTTGCTGCTGACCCATCGGTATCCCTGGTCGATCAGCATGCGCTGGATGTCCGGCCGTTCGGCGATCCCGCCGTGGAAGCCGCCCGGGGTCCGGAAGCCGGCCACCTCGATGCCGAGCCGGGCCCGGAGCGCGCGTTCGGCGATGCGGACGTTCTCGGAGATGACCTGCTCGGTCGATTTCCCCTCGATCAACCAGGGGGCACGCCGGAACCGGAACTGGACCGATTCGGGGTCGCTCGCGAGGACGTTGACGTGATCGTACGTGTGATTGCCGATCGGGTGGCCTGCCCCGGCGATCTCCTCGATCCAGCCGATGTCCTCCTGCTCCATCGTGCGACCGAGGGCGAAGAAGTGGATCCGGCCCCCGCGGTCGGCGACCCGGCGGGCGGCCTCGACGGCGTATCGCTTGGTGTCGTCGTCGAGATTCCCCTTCTCGTAGTCCCAGTGGGACTGGCCCCGGGTCGGGTACTGGCGGCTCATCTCCAGGTCGAGCGTGATCGCGATGGTGGCCTTCACCGGGTCGCGACTCGGGGTCGACCCCCGGGCGGGGACGGCCGCGACCACTCCCGCCGAGGCCGCCCCGGCGAGGAATCCGCGACGGCCGATAGGGCGGTCGATCATGGGGTGTCGCTCCCTCCCGGGTGGGCCCGCGGCGGATCGCCCGCGGTCGGGTCGCCCCCCGCTCGGATCCAGGAGACTTGCGTGATGAAGAGGTCGAGCGCCGCGAAGGAGACGGCGGCGTTGGTGGCCAGGCTGGGCCTGGGATTGGCGGGGAAGGTGGCGATGGTGGCGTCGCCGACGAGGAAGACGTCGAAATCGCGCCGGAGGTTCTCGTAGCCCGCGGTCGTCGAGCAGACGCACATGTCGGTGTTATAACCCGTCAGCAGGACGTGCCGGATCCCCTCCGCCTTCAGGAAGTCACGGAGCGCCTCGTAGCCCTCGCCGTCGTAGGCGACGACGTCCTCGGGCTCGACCGAGATCGGCGCCATGACCGGGATGGGCAGTTCCCAGAATCCCGGAGGGTCGTACGTCGGCCCGGCGTCGAGGCCCGGGAACCGGCCGAGGTAGTCGATGGTCGGCGTCTCGGTCGACACGGGGAACCCGGTCGGCATCGCCTCGCCGCGGTAGGAGAACGAACGGAGGGCCGCGGCCAGCTCCTCCCGGCCTTCCCCCCGCTCCTCGGCGGTCGGTGACCGCCGGATGGAGCGATAGAGTTTGGCCCGGATCGGGTCCTCGGTGCCCGGCAGGCTGTAGACGACCAGTCCGACCCGGTCCCGCATCCCCCGGAGGAACGGATCGACGACCTCCCTGGCGTGATCGAGTACGACCTCGTTCTTCACCGGGGTGCACTGGAAGGCGGCGCCGGCGGGCTCGGGCGTGGCCCAGCCCTGGCCGTCGTCGATCCCCCACGGATGCACGACGACGATCGCCGTGCGATCCCCCCTCAGGCGGTTGGGGACCTCGACGATCCCCCGGGCGTTGTACGAGAACCTCCAGGCCCGGACCTCCAGATCCGCCCCCGGGTCGTCCACCAGGATCGGCGCCTCGAATCGGGCGGTTTCCTCGATCGGGGCGACGAATTCGGGATGGTCGGCGAGGATCGGCGCCGGGTCGTCGATCGGCCTGAGGCGATTCTCGTAGGGCCGGGATCCTTCCGAAGGCCCATCCGGCGGCCCGGCTCCGGGCAATACCGACGAGAGGAGGGCGAGGGCCATCACGGGCGTTCGGGGCGGGCCGGGTCGCATGGCTCGTCTCCGGTTCGAGGGCGGGGATCTGGGTCAGTCCGCGGCGGCGGGTCCGTCACCCTGGAGATAGGTGAACAGATCTCGGAGATCCCGCGGAGAGAGGGCGCGGTACAGGTCGTCGGGCATGAGCGAGGTCGTCGCGTCGGCCACCTGCTCGACCTGGTCCATCGGGACGGTCGAGCGGTCGCCCTCGGGGCCGACCAGGGTGAGGGTGGTGGGCGACTGCTCGGCGATCAGGCCGGTGAGGACGCGGCCGTCCCGGGTGGCCACGTCCGAGGGGAGGTATTCTTTGCGGATCACTCCGGACGGGTCGACGAGGCTGACGAGCAGGAACTCGCGGTCGGCTCGGTTCGCGTGGGTCAGTTCGGGGCCGACCGGCTCCCCCTCGCCGAAGAGGCGGTGGCAGGACGCGCAATGCTCCCGGAACGTAAGCCTGCCCCGGGCGGGGTCGCCCGGCGCGGCCCGGAGGTCGTTGTTCAGGCGGCGGACCTCGGCCAGTCGCTCCTCGGGGGTCGAGGCGGCGACGGCCCCCCAGTGCCTCCGGACCAGGGCGTCGAGCCCCGGGACGCCGAGCGTCGCCACCCGGGCCACCTGGTCCGTGGTCAATTCCTCGGCCTCGAGTCGCCCCCGATCGACCAACTCCAGCAGGGCCCGGGCCCCTGCCGGGCGGGAGAGCAGCAGGTCGACGGCCCTCGCCCTCCATCCTTCCGTCTGGTCGGTATAGGCCTCGAGGATCGCATCGGGGATCGCCCCGTCGTCGAAACGCCCGAGCGCGGGCAGCGCGGCCAGCCGGATCTCGGTCGACGGGTCGTCGGTGGCGATCCGGATCAGGGGACCGGCGGTCTCCGGCTCGGCCCGCTCCGCGAGCAGGTCGATCAGGGCGAGGCGATCTCCCGAGGGCCGGGAACGATCCGAGGCCCCATCGACCGCCCTCCCGAAGGCGGCCCGATCGCCGGAGCGGGCCGAGAGCCTGGTCAGGACCACGAGGTCGGGGCCCGCCCGGGCCATCCCGGCGATCCGGGCGGCAAGCGGGGGGGCGATCGGGGCGGGTCGGCCGCTCGTCGCCTCGTCCAGATCCGCCAGGAGCGCGCGGCGCGATGCCCCGCCCGGGGCCGCGTCGATCAGCCGGAGGCACGCGGCGTCTCCCTCGACCGAGCCGTTGCCCGCGAATCGGCGGAGGAGGCGGCCCGCGATCTCGTCGCGGAAGAGCGCCGAATCCCAGGACTCGGGCGTCGCCAGGGCTTTGAGTGTCGCCGACGGGATCTCGGTCGCGCACCGCTCGACGGCCCACCAGAGCCGGAGCGGGAGGTATGGATCGGCCCCGTCGACGTCCCGTCGCAGGATCGCCCTGGCGATCCCGAGCCCGAGGGGGGACGGGTGACGGGTCGCCACGCCGACCAGGCTCGACCGCACCTCGACGCTCGGGTCGATGTTCGCGAGAGCGAGGAGCCGATCGGCCAGTGCCCGATCGACCTGCACGCCGTCCCCGATCAGCCGGGAGGCCCAGGCGCGGACGTCGGCGTCCGGGTGGTCGAGCAGCGAGCGGGCGGTCGGGTCGTCGAGGCCGCCGACCCCGTGCAGCGCCCAGACGCCGAGCAACGCCCGGCCGCCCCGACCGTCGACCGCCCGGGACCGGAGGCCCGGCAGGATCGACTCGTCCCGACGCTCCTTCAGGACCCGCAAGGCCCGACGGGCGTACCAGGAATTCGGGTGGTCCAGGAGGTCGACGAGTTCGGGACTCCGGAGCGTCTGCAGATCGAACCCCTCCCCGGTCGGCCGTGGTCCCGGGCCGTCCAGGGCGAAGATGCGACCGTTGGTGCGGTCCCATTCGGCGTCGGGGTCGGGGTGGGCCGTGCGGCGGTCGTGCCAGTCGGCGACGTACACCGAGCCGTCGGCGCCGAGGGTCATGTCCGAGGGGGCGAACCAGGAATCGTTGGCCCGGAGCAGGTCGCCGACCTGTCGGGCCTGATAGGACGTGCCGAGGCGGGAGACCTCGTGCCGGTGGGCCGAATGGTCGAGCAGGTCGGCCGCGAGGAACTGGCCCCGGAACCCCCCCGGGAAGGCGTCGGCCAGGTAGAACAGGCCGCCGACGGCGACATGCCCGCCGACGATCCCCTCGTGCGGGACATGGTCGAAGTACCCGAACGTATAGGGATTGTGGAGCGGGCCGTGCTTGCCGAACGACTTCCAGTGATAGCTCCCGGGGACCATGTGGAGCATCACGTTTCCGCCCACGTTGGTGCTGGCGAACAGCTCCCCCCGGCGGTCGAAGTCGAGGCCCCACATGTTGCCGCCGCCCTCGGCGAAGAGCTCGAAGCGGTCGGTCGGCCGGTGATATCTCCAGACGCCCTGCTGGAACTCGACCCCCCAGATCCGGGCGGTCACGGTGCTGCCTTGCAGGCCGTAGAGCCAGCCGTCGGGGCCCCAGGTCAACGAGTTCGCGACCGAATGCGCGTCCTCCAGGCCGAAGCCGGTGAGCAGGACCTCGGGGTCGGCGTCGGGCACGTCGTCGTGGTCGAGGTCGGGATAGAAGAGCAGGTACGGCGCGTTCAGGACGTAGACGCCCCCGTCGCCGAAGGCGAAGCCGCTGGCCAGGTTCAGGCCCGACGCGAAGTCGCGGGAGGTGTCCATCCGGCCGTCGCCGTCGGCATCCTCCAGGATCGAGAGGCGATCGGCCCCCACCGGCCCGCGCGGCGGGGGCTCGGGGATGCGGTCGTAGACCGTCCTCGAATAGCGGTCGACCTCCACGCGATCCAGACCCGCCGGGTTCGGGTACTGGACGTACTGGAGGACCCAGAGGCGGCCGCGGTCGTCGAAGTCGATCGCCACCGGCTGGCGGATCAGCGGCTCCGACGCGACGAGCCGGTCCGACAGCCCATCCGCAACCGTCATCCTGTCGACGGCCTCGCCGGGCGGGTACCCCTGGCCCCTTGATGCCGAGCCCAGGCCGCAGAGGACGACCGCGACGAAAACGGGGAGCATCCGCCGGGCGGCCATCAGCATCAATCGAGGCTCCTCGGAGGAAACGGGGCGACCGGGACCGCGATCGTATCCCGGATCGCGGCGCCGGGCCATCGCCGGTCCCGCCCGGTTTTCCCGAGCCTCCCCGTTCCTCCGGGGCCGACCGGCGGCTAAGCTCGGGGCCCCCGGTCTCGGATCGAGTCGAGGCGATCGGGGCGACGACGAGGGGGCCGACCCATGACCAGGAACTTCGTGATCACCCTGACCGGCGCCGACCGCATCGGGATCGTCGAGGAATTGACCCGACTCCTGCTGGAGCGGGGCGGCAACGTCGAGTCCAGCCGGATGGCCCGGCTCGGCGGCGAGTTCGCCGTGCTGATGCTCGTCTCCATGCCGGAGGACCAGATCTCCGGCCTCGATTCCGGGCTGGATGAACTCTTCCTGCGCGGCTACCGGATCACCACCACCCCCACCGATCGCCCCGTCGTCGAGGCCCGTCCCGGCTGGGTGACGTACCACATCGAGGTCGAGGGGGCCGACCACGAGGGGATTATCCACCGCGTGGCCAGCCACCTCTCGGCCCGGGGGATCAGCATCGAGGAGATGGAGACCGAGACCGCCTCGGCCCCGTTCGGCGGCGTGACGCTGTTCAACATGTCCGCGCTCGTCGTCGTCCCCCCGGAACTGGTCGAGCAGGGCTGGGAGGCCGGGCTCGACGCGATCGGCGGCGAGATGAACCTGGAAATCCGGGTCTCACCGGAAAAGGAAGGCTGATCGCCGATCGCCCGGGGCGCCGGCCGATCGGCGGGTCCGAGCGTTCCGCTCGGGTCAGTCGGCGGCGTACCCTCGGACGAAGCCGATGCATTGGCCGACCGCCGGGACGTTGTTCTCCCAGTCGTGCTCGTACTCGATCGAGAGGTTGCCCTCGAAGCCCTGCGCCTCCAGCTCGTCCAGCACGGCCCGGATGTCGCAGGCGCCCGTCCCGAAGGGGACGTCGTGGCCCCGAGGGCCCATCTCATCCAGGTCCTTCAAGTGTGCGCTGATGACCCGCCCCTCCAGGATCCTCAGGCACTCGACCGGCTCCAGGCCCGATCGCGCCCAGTGCCCGGTGTCGGCACAGGCGCCGATCAGGGGGTCCCGGCCCTCGACCAGGTCGGCGACGAACTTCGGATCCCAGACCTTGTAATCCGGGTCGTCCGGCCGCCGGGGGTGGTTGTGGAAGGCGACCGCCACGTCGTACTCCCGGGCGAGTTTCTCCAGGGTGTCGATCGCGTCGACCGACTCCGTCGTGATCGCCCGGAGGCCCATCGCCCTGGCGAACTCGAACACCTTGCGCGCCCCCTGCTCGTCCTCCGGGACGCCGACGACGCCGTAGTTCACCGCCTCGATCCCGTGCTCCTCCAGCTTCGACTTCAGGATGGCGACGACCTCGGCCGGTGCCTCGTGCCCGACCTTCAGGTCGGGTTGCTCGGGGCTCAGGGACTGGCCGGGGTAGAACTCGATGACCTTCCCGCCGGCCAGGGCGGTCTTCTCGATCGCCTCGAAGGCGGTGAAGCGGTTGAACGTGTAAGCCTGACAGCCGATCGCGAAGCCGCCGATCTTCGACTCCTCCGGGATCGCCCGCTGCGCCATCGCCGCCGGGCACGTCGTCAGGACGACCGCGGGTACCAGGGACCACCGGGACCACGTCGCGTTGCCGATCATGTCAACTCCGTCGGATTGCGGGTCGAGGGGCGGGATCGCCTCGGGGATCCCGGCCGCCCGGTGAGGCCACCGGGCCGGGCAGGCCGATTGTATCGCCGGACCGGGCGAGATGCCCGGCCCGGCCGGGTGGGCCCGCATCACGCTTCATCCCCCCTGCCGACTCCTGTACAATTGGTGAGGTCGCGGTCCGGGACCAGGAGTTCGGTCGGGAGGGGTGACCCCCGAAGCGTCGCCAAGGCCCATGATCGTCGTGATCGCCGAGAAGCCGTCCGTCGCCCGGGAGCTCGCCGCATTCCTCGGCGCTTCGCAGAGGAGGGAGGGCTACCTGGAGGGGAACGGCCATCGGGTCACCTGGGCGCTCGGCCACCTCGTCACGCTCAAGGAGCCGGAGGACTACGACCCGGCCCTGAAGAAGTGGTCGCTGGAGCGGTTGCCGATCGTCCCCGATCGGTTCGAGCTCAAGCCGATCGCCGAGAAGGGGGCCGGTGCCCAGTTGGCCGTCGTCCGGAGGCTGCTCCGGGAGGCCGACGAGGTGATCGTCGCCACCGACGCCGGCCGGGAGGGGGAGCTGATCGCCCGGTCCATCCTGGAACTGACCGGGACCGCCTCCAAGCCCGCCCGGCGGCTCTGGCTCAGCTCGCTGACCCGGGAGGCGATCCGGGATGCCTTCGCCCGCCTCCGGCCCCTCTCCGACTACGACGACCTCTACGCCGCCGCCCGCTGTCGGAGCGAGGCCGACTGGCTCGTCGGCCTGAACGCGACGAGGTACCAGACGGTCCGCCAGCGATCCACCGGGGTGCTCTGGAGCGTCGGCCGGGTCCAGACGCCGGTGCTCGCCCTGATCGTGCGCCGCGATGAGGAGATCCGCACGTTCCGGCCCGAGCCGTTCTGGGAACTGATGACCAAGTATCGCTCCGTCACCTTCTCCCACGCCGGGGGGCGGTTCACGGCCGAGGATGAGGCCCGGACGCTGCTGGATCGTGTGATCGGCCAGCCCTTCGTCGTCTCGAAGGTCGAACGCAAGACGGAGCGGGTCCCCCCCCCCCAACTGTTCGACCTGACCGAACTCCAGCGCGAGATGAACCGCCGCTTCGGCCTCTCGGCCGACGCCACCCTCAAGGCCGCCCAGCAGCTCTACGAGTCGAAGCTCATCAGCTACCCGAGGACCGATTCCCGGCACCTCGGGCGGGACCTGAAGGGGAAGATCCCGGGCATCCTCGACGACCTCCGAGACCTCAAGCCCGACGAGGTCGCCGGGCTCGACCTGGGCCACCTCCCCTTCACCGGCCGGATCGTCGACGACTCGAAGGTGAGCGACCACCACGCCATCATCCCCACCGGCAAGAAACCCGGCCCCCTCGACCCCGCGAGCCAGAAGGTCTTCGACGCGATCGTCGTCCGGCTGATCGCCGCCTTCTATCCGCCGTGCGTCAAGGAGGTGACGACCGTCCTCGGCTCCTCGGCCGAGGTCCCCTTCCGCGCCCGGGGAGTCCGCGTCGTCGAGCCGGGGTGGACCGCCCTCTACCCCCGGAAGTCGGACGACGGCCGGGAGGACGAGCAGGACCTCCCCGAATTTCTCCCCGGCGAATCCGGACCCCACGAGCCGTTCGTCCGACGCGGGGAGACCACCCCGCCGAAGCCCTACACCGAGGCCACGCTCCTCGCCGCGATGGAGACGGCCGGGCGGCTCGTCGAGGACGAGGAACTCCGGGCCGCGTTGAAGGACCGGGGGCTCGGGACCCCCGCGACCCGGGCGTCGATCATCGAGACGCTGCTGACCCGGGGCTACATCTCCCGGGAGAAGAAGAACCTGATCGCCTCGGATCTCGGCCGATACCTCATCGCCCTGGTCCGGTCCCGGGAGCTGAAGTCCCCCGAGCTGACGGGGGAGTGGGAGGCCAGGCTCCGGGAGATCGAACGCGGCGGACTCGACCCGGCCCGGTTCATGGCCGAAATCGCCCGGTTCACCTCCGCGATCGTCGACGGGACGGCCGAGGCCCCGGTCGACCCCGGTCGGCTCGGCGAGTGCCCCCGGTGCGGCCGCCCCGTCATCCGGGGCAAGCGTGCGTTCGGCTGCTCCGGATGGAAGGACGGATGCCCGTTCGTCCTCGATCGATCCTTCGAGGGGATCACGCTCGACGACGACCAGATCCGGGAGTTGCTCCAACTGCGGGTCCTGCCCCGACCGGTCTCGATCCGGAGCATGGATTCGGCGATCCTCCGCCTGGCCGATTCCGGTGACCTGTTGCCGATCCCGGTCCCCCAGGGCCGCCCCCGGCCCTCGACGGCAAGGCCGGGGGCCCGGGAACAATCGGGACGGCCGAGGCCCCGTTCGGGGTCCAGGTCTTCCTCGCCGAAGGGCCAATCGGATTCGGAGCCGGCCGTTGCCACACGCCCCAGGGCCCAGGGCGAGGAGTTCGCCGCGGTCCCGGTCGGGACGTGCCCCCGATGCGGTTCCGAGGTCGTCGAACAGCCGAAATCCTGGGGTTGTTCCTCCTGGAAGGGGGGGTGCTCCTTCGCCATCTGGAAGTCGATGTCCGGCAAGCGGATCACCGCGAGGATGGCGAAGGCACTGCTGACCAAGGGGAGGACGGCGAAGCTCAAGGGGTTCAAATCGAAAGCCGGCAAGCCATTCGAGGCGGTCCTGGTCCTGGACGGCGGCGAGGTCCGATTCGACTTCGACTGACAATCAGGGCGCTGGCGGGGGCCTGGACCGGGCCTACCCCGTTCCGATGGAAACCGGTCCGTTCACGCCGGGGATCAGGCGTTGTACGAGGTCGAGGAGGTGGTGCCGCCCCGTCCGGTCCAGTTGGTGTGGAAGAATTCGCCCCGGGGGCGGTCGGTCCGCTCGTAGGTGTGGGCGCCGAAATAGTCACGCTGGGCCTGGAGGAGGTTGGTCGGCAATCGGCCGGAGCGGTAGCCGTCGTAGTAGGCCAGGGCCGAGCCCATGGCCGGGATCGGGATGCCGTGGGAGACGGCCACGGCGGCCACCCGACGCCAGCCGGCCTGGGCCCGCTCGATCTCACCCTGGAAGTAGGGGTCGAGCATCAGGTTGTCGAGCGCCGGGTTGCGGTCGAAGGCCTCCTTGATCTTGCCGAGGAAGGCGCTCCGGATGATGCAGCCGCCCCGCCACATGAGCGCAACGTTGCCGTTCTCGATCGTCCAGCCGGACTCCTGCGCCATGGCCCGCATCAGGGCAAAACCCTGGGCATAGGAGATGATCTTGCTGGCGTAGAGGGCCATTTCCACGTCGTCGGCGAACTGCTGGACGTTGCCCGAGAACGCCTCGCCGGCCGGCCCCTTGAGGATGCCCGAGGCCCGGACCCGCTCGTCCTTCAGGGCCGAGAGGCACCGGGCGTAGACCGCCTCGGCGATCAGCGTCAGCGGCACGCCGAGGTCGGCCGAGGAGACGACGGTCCACTTCCCCGTCCCCTTCTGCCCGGCGGTGTCGAGGATCAGGTCGACCATCGGCTGGCCGGACTCGGGGTCCCGGTAGCCGAGGATGTCCCGGGTGATCTCGATCAGGTAGCTGTCCAGCGGGCCGGAGTTCCAGCGGGAGAAGACTTCATGCAGGGCGTCGGCGCCGAAGCCGAGCAGGGCGTGGAGCAGGTGGTACGCTTCGCAGATGAGCTGCATGTCGCCGTATTCGATGCCGTTGTGCACCATCTTCACGTAGTGGCCGGCCCCCTCGGGGCCCACCCAGTCGCAGCAGGGGACGCCGTCGTCCACCTTCGCGGCGATCGACTGGAAGATCGGCTTCACGTGCGGCCAGGCCTCGGGGTCGCCGCCCGGCATGATCGAGGGGCCCTTGAGCGCCCCCTCCTCGCCGCCGGAGACGCCCGTGCCGATGAAGTGGAGCCCCTTCTCCTTGAGCGTCCGGGTCCGTCGGGTCGTGTCGGGGTGGTGCGTGTTGCCGCCGTCGATCAGGATGTCGCCGGGCTCCAGGAGCGGCGAGAGCTGCTCGATCACCGCATCCACGGCGGCCCCGGCCTTGACCATGATCATGATCTTGCGCGGCCGCTTCAGGGCGCCGACCAGCTCCTCGATGCTCCGGCAGCCGACGACCTTCTTCCCCTTCGCCCGGCCGGAGACGAACTCGTCGACCCGGGAGGTGGTCCGGTTGAAGACGGCCACGGTGAACCCGTGGTCCTCCATGTTGAGGACGAGGTTCTCGCCCATCACGGCCAGGCCGATGAGGCCGATGTCGGCGGTCTGGGAAGCGGCCATCGGGGCGTTCTCTGTCGATCGGGGTCGAGGGGGGCGGGAAGGCCGATCGGATCGACGGTCGGCCCCCCCGGAGGAGGAGACGGCGGCTGACCGATCCGGGATCAGCGCCGATAGGTCTGCGGGACGTACGCCGGCAGTCTCCTGGGGGCCAGCGTCTGCGAGATCCGGGCGAACCGGGCGAGGCCGTCCACCTGGGGGACGCTCACCCAGTCGCTGCCGATGAGCGGCCGGGCGTACTCGACGAACTCGTCGGTCACGTCGATCCGGTCGCTCGATAGCCAGCGCTCGGGGAACGAGCGGTCCTTGGCGGCGACCTGCTCCAGCGGCACCTTGTCGTAGGTCACGCTGTAGCCCCCCCGTGTGCGGTCCCGGAGGATCGTCGCCATGTAGCCGTTGCCGTCGTCCCGGGCGACGGCGACCGCGTGGCAGCCGACCCGATACGCCTCGTCCAGGTCGACCACGCTGGCGTAGGCGATCGCGTTCCGCTGGTCGGTCCCCGGGATCTGGAACCGGGCCTTGCCGGGGACGGGCAGATCCAGCGAATTGATGTAGTTGGTCACCACCTGGGCCACGGTCGTCTGGCTGGCGCTGAACTGGACGTGGCCGAAGGTGTCCTTCGAGGCGCCGAGATCTCCCACGTCGAACCCCTCCGAGACGACCACGATGCAGCGGCCGAACTCCCGGAGGGCCTCGACGACGTTCTTACCGAGCTGCTCGAGGCTCACCTTGGCCTCGGCCAGATAGATCTGGAGCGGCATCTCCCGGTTCGGGTCGGCCAGGCGGGCGGCGGCGGGGATGAAGCCGATCTTGCGGCCCATCGCCTGGATCACCATGACCGGGTCGGCGGGGGAGCTGCCGGCATTCTCCTCGTTCACCTGCCGGATGTACTGGGCCATGTAGCGCGCCACCGAGCCGTAGCCCGGCGAGTGGTCCAGCAGGGTGAACTCGGGGTCGCCGAGGTCGTTGTCGATCGTCTTGGGCACCCCGGTCGCCACCAGGTCCAGGCCCCGGTCGTGGGCGAGTTGGGCGACCTTGTGGGCGGTGTCCTGCGAGTCGTTGCCGCCGATGTAGAAGAAGTAGCCGACGTCGTGGGCCTTGAGCACCTCGACGACCCGGGCGAAGTCCTCGTCCTGCCCCGGCTTGAGCTTGTACCGGCAGGTGCCGATCCCCCCGGCGGCGGGGGAGGTCCGCAGCAGGGCGATCTCCTCGGCGGGGGTGGCGGAGAGGTCGAGCAGCTCCTCCTTGAGGATCCCCTCGATGCCGAATCGGCCGGCGAAGACCGTGCCGAACTGCCCGGGGAGCCGGAAGCAGGTCTCGACGATCCCCCGGAGGCTGTTGTTGATCACGCAGGTCGGGCCGCCGGACTGGGCCACGACGACGTTGGGCGCGGGCATGGGTCACCTCGGGGGGCGGGGAGGCATGAGCCCCCGCCGGGATCGGGAATCGCTCGGGTGATCGGGGGGCGATCGCGGGCCGGCCCGGCTCAGGGGGCCGAGGTCCAGGGCGGGTGCTCGGGCAGGAGGGCCTCGAACTCGGCGATCCGGGAGGCCATGTACTCGCCCTCGTACGAACCTTCGAAGAACCGGGGGAGGGCCTCGTCGTGGAACCGCTGCCAGGATCGGTCCTCGTCCCCCGGGTTGATCGGGTAGAAGAGCACGCCGTTGGCCTCGGCCGCCTTGCGATCGCCGGGGGCGTCTCCCACCATCAGGATCCGGTGCCGCTCGTAACGGTCGACCGCGGCGATCCCCAGGTGCTCCTTCTTCGAACCCAGTTCCTGCCCGGCGATCAGGCCGACGTGGCCGTCGATGCCGTGCTCGACCCATTCCCGGGTCAGGGCCTCGGTCGGCGTGGCCGAGACGACCATCACATCCGCCCTGCCCTTCAGCGCGTCGAGCGACTCCCGGACCATCGGGAACGGGGGCACGTCCCGGACGATCTGCTCGACGGTCCGGTTGACCGCCTCGCTCCACTCCAGGCAGAGGGCCAGGTCGGCGTCTCCGGTCCGCTCGACCTCGGCCCTGAGCACGGGATTGCCGAGCTTCGACTCCCGGCCGATCCAGCCTCGCAACCCCTGGAGCCTGGGGAGCGTCACGCCCCTCCTCGAGACCTCCGGCCGCCGCTCCAGCAGGTCGAGCGTCTCGGTCAGCGCCGGGAAGCGGTTGATGCCCCGATGCTTGGAGTAGAGGTTGACGAACTCGGCGGCCTCCCGGGCGTACTTCGAAACGGCGGCGAGGCCGAAATACCGGATGATGTTGGGGATGAAGCATTCCTTGTGCTTCACCTCCATGGTGTCGAAGACGCAGCCGTCACTGTCGATGCCGACGAAGAAGTCCGAGGTCTTGGCGAACCCTCGGAGGGCGGCCTGGGGGTCGGGGGCGACCGACATGGGCTCTCTCTCTTGCTCAGCACTGACCGGATCGGCGGACGGCTCGACTCGCCTCGACCGGTCGGGGCTCGCGACGTCCCGAACGAGGGCACGACCCCCGATCGATCGGCCGATCGACCCGGGAAGGGGCCCGGTCCGGCAGGACGGCCGCCTCTCGACGACGTCGGGGCGAGGGGTCGAGGCTCATGCCAGCGGTTTTACTCGATCGGGACTCTCCGGAACAAGGGGGGGACGTCCTCACCCCATTCGGTCCGGATCGATTGTCCCGGGATGCGTCCTATGTTATGGTCTACTCATGGCTTGGGGAGCGGACGCGGACAGCCGATCGAGGTCGAGCCCGGGGACACCGCAGCATGGCGACCAGCGAGCGATCGAAATCCGATAGCGACGTGCCCGCCGAGTTCCTGCGCGTGCTCAAGCGAGCCGGCATCCTCTCCGAGTCCCGCCTGGCCGACATCCGCTCCAAGGTCCTCGCGGGCGACTACCCGATCGACTCGACCGAGATGGCCCGGAAGCTGGTCAAGGACCGGGTCCTGACCGAGTACCAGGCCCGTCGCCTGCTGAGCAACCGGCCCGGCGGCCTGATCATCGGCCGGTACATCATCCTGGAGAAGCTGGGGGCCGGCTCGATGGGGCGGGTCTACAAGGCCCAGCACCGGATGATGAACCGGATCTCGGCCCTGAAGATCATCGCGCCGGAGATCAGCAACAACCAGCGGGTCGTCGCCCGGTTCCAGCGCGAGATGCGCCTGGTCGGCAAGCTCAACCACCCGAACATCATCCAGGCCTTCGACGCCGACAAGGACCGGGGCATCCTCTACATCGCCATGGAGTACGTCGACGGCGACAGCCTCGGACAGCGCCTCCGGAGTAAGGGGGTGATCCCCCCCGAGACGCTGGCCGAGTATGCCTCGCAGGCCGCACTCGGCTTGCAGCACGCCCACGAGCGGGGGATCATCCACCGCGACGTCAAGCCTTCGAACCTGCTGCTCGGCACCCAGGGGGTGATCAAGGTCCTCGACCTCGGCCTCGCCACCCTGCACGAGGCCGACGAGGACGCCCAGTTCAAGACCGCCGACGGCGTGGCCGTGGGGACCATCGACTACATGTCCCCCGAGCAGGCCTGCGGCCGGGACGTCGACCCCCGGAGCGACCTGTTCAGCCTCGGCTGCACGATGTACCACCTGCTGACCGGCCGCTTGCCGTTCCCGGGGAACTCGCCGGTCGAGCGGCTCGGGGCCCGGATCACGGGCGCCCACGTGCCGATCCCGAGCGTCAAGCCGGAGACCCCGCGCCGACTGGTCGAGGTGATGGACCGCCTGCTCGCCAACAGCCCGGGGGACCGCTACGGCAGCGCGGCCGAGGCCGCGGAGGCGTTGCACTCCGTCTTCCAGAAGCTCCCCCCCTCCCCTGCCAGGGTGCCGGCCCCGGCCGAGCCGGCCCCCACCCCCCCCCGGCCGCAGCCGCCGCAGATCAAGTACGTCCACGTCACGCCGAGCTACCCCGCCTGGTTCCAGCCGATCGCCCGGCTCGCCGAGGGGTCGGCCGTCGGGGCGTTGCTGCTGCTGATCGGGCTGCTCCTGCTGGCCTTCGCCGCCGGGGTGGTCGTCGGGTTCCTGATTTGACCCGCTTCAGGCCGTCGAGGTCGGCCGGGGCGTCTCACGAGCCGAGCGGTGCGACCCGAGCAAGTCTTCCAATGCCTCGTTCACCTCGGGGAACCGGAATTGGTATCCCAGCCCGGTCGCCCGTCCCGGCAGCACCCGCTGCCCTCGGGTGACCGCCTCGGCGACGCCTCCCAGCACGACCCGAAGCGCCACGTCCGGCGGCCCGACCGGCAGGAAGGGCCGATGGAGCACCCGGGCGAGCGCTCGGCCGAACTCGACGTTGCGGACGGGCCGGGGCGCGGTGCCGTTGATCGGCCCGAGGGCATCGGCCCGGTCGAGCGCCATCAGGAAGATGCCGACGATGTCGGCCAGGTGGATCCAGCTGAACCACTGCCGGCCGGTCGCGGGGGCGAAGGGGACCGATCCGCTGCCGATCGGGGCCGCGCCGCCCGGGACCCACTTGAAGATCGGCGTCATCACGCCCAGCGCCCCCTCCCCCCGGGCCAGCACGACCCCGGTGCGGACGATCGCCAGCCGCGTCCCATCGCCCGAGGCCGGCCCGGCGGCGGCCTCCCATTCCTTGCAGACCTCGGCCATGAAGTCGGTACCCGGGGGGCTCGACTCGGTCAGCTCCTCGTCCCCGGTTGGTCCGTAATAGCCGATGGCCGAGCCGAGGACGAACGCCGACGGCCGCCGCGACGCCCGACGCGTCGCGTCGACCAGATGCTCGGTCGACCGGACCCGGCTCTCCCGGATCGTCCGCCTCACCTCGGCGGACCATCGCTTCGAGAAGATATTGGACCCGGCCAGGTTGACGACCGCGTCGCAGCCGTCGACCGCGCCTTGCCAGTCCCCGGGCCGCGTGGGGTCCCCCTGCACGAGTTCCACCCCGCGGAACTCCTCGCGATCCCCCACGCCCGATGCCCGGCGGGTCAGCACCACGGGCCGATCCCCCCGAGATCGAAGTTCCCCGACCAGTCGGGTGCCGATCAGCCCGGTCCCCCCGGCGATGAAGACGCGCATCGGACGAGTCCCCCCCTGCTCCCGTGTGTCCCGGCCCGGCCCGCCACCCGGTCTAGTGATATCTCCGGCACGCCGGCCGTCAACCGGGCTCCACTTCGCCCTTGAAGCTTCGGAGAAGGTTCTCGACCGGCGGGTGGAACGCTTGCCTCCCGGGCGACGCGGTATGGTATGCTTGGCGTCTCGATGGCCGACGCGAGGGTCGGCCGCGTCCTCGTGATCCGACCCCGCCCGACGGTTCCCCAGGCCGACCCCGCCCGGGCCCTCGTCAGGCATCCGAGAGTCGACCGATCCGATGAAGACGAACGGGCGGAACTTCTTCAACCTCCCGCTGGCCCTCCGCAGCTACCGACGCTCCGGCCCCCTGGTCCTGGTCAACGGGCTGGCCGAGCAGTCGGAGAGCTGGTTCGCCAATCGGACCTCCTGGTCCCGCCACTTCGACGTCAAGGTGCCCGAGCTGCTCGTCTACGACGGCGACGACCTGCACCGGCACATCGACGGCGGCGGCGAGGTCACGATCGGCTACCTCACCGATCGACTGGCCCGCTACCTCGACGAGTTCGTCCAGAAGCCGCCCTACAACCTCGTCGGCTCCAGCCTCGGCGGCCAGATCCTGCTGACCTACGCCGCCCGGCACCCGGAGAAGGTGAACAAGTTGGTGCTGATTTGTCCCTCCGGCCTGCACGGCGACGAGAACCTGCCGGTCATGGAGGGCGTCCGCCGCAGCGACTACGACTCGCTCGTCCGTTCCGTCTTCCACAAGGCCCAGTTCGCCGGCGAGGAGCTGGTCGAGGCCATCGAGCGCAAGTTCCGGGACCGGCGCTGGAAGAAGGGGGTCCTCCGGACCCTCCGGGGCACCGTCGGCCACTCGGTCGGCGACCTGTTGGAGCGCGTCCCGCACCAGACCCTGCTGATCTGGGGCCTCGACGACCGGGTCATCGCCGACATCCCCGGCTCGATCCGGGCCGCCGAGCGCATGCCCCGGGCCCGGCAGGTCGCCATCCCCCGATGCGGCCACGCCCCCCAGATCGAGCGGGCCGGGCTGGTCAACAAGCTCGTCGTCCGTTTCCTCAAGGACAAGCTCGTCACCATCCCGCCGATGCTCTCCCCGGTCCGGTCCCGGAAGGCCCGCCGTGCGGCCGCCCACTGATCGCCCATCCGGCTCTGCCTCATCCGCCCCGCATCTTCGACGATCACCGCCCGGATCCCATGAACCTATCGCTCCTGTTCCTCGGCAAGTTCCTCCGCCACGGGACTGCCATCGCCAGCCTCGCCCCCAGCAGCCCCTGGCTCTCCCGGGCCACCGTCCGCAACGTCGACTGGGACCGGGCCCGGGTCCTGATCGAGCTGGGCGCCGGGACCGGCCCGATCACCCGGGAACTCGTCGACCGGGCCCGCCCCGAGACCCGACTGATCGTCCTGGAACGCGACCCCGACTTCGTCCGGGTCCTCCGGGAGCGGTTCGAACCCCGGCCCAACCTGGAGATCATCGAGGGGGACGTCCGGGACCTCGCCGCCATGCTCAAAGACCGGGGCATCGACCGCGTCGACAACGTGATCTCCGGCCTCCCCGTCCCCTCCTTCCCGAAAGACCTGCAACGCGACCTGATCCGCAACGTCTCCCAGATCCTCGACCCCGCCGGGACCTACAACCAGATCACCGAGCTGCCCTGGGTCTACCTCCGCTTCTACCGGTCCTTCTTCTACGAGGTCCGGTTCGCCTTCGAGCCCCGCAACATCCCCCCGGCCGGCGCCTACTACTGCCGAGGGGTCAGGCCGATCGACTGAGGGCCCGGCCGATCCCGGGATCGACCGGGCGGGTCCGAGCCTCCTCCCCATCCACCCCCCGCCCCTCCCGATGAGCCGATCCCCCTCCTCCGTCTCCCGGATCGCCGGGCTCTCCCCGGTCAAGGCGGGCGTGAACCTGGCGATCCGGGCCGCCGCCCGGGTGGCGGAGTCCTCGCCGGCCCCCGACCCGGCCTCGAGCCAGGCGAATCAGCTCCGGAGGCTGCTGTCGAAGGCGCGGGCCACCCGGTTCGGCCGGGATCACGGCTTCGAGTCGATCCTCCGGGTTCGGTCGGACGAGGGGCTGGTCTCGGCCTTCCGCCGGGCCGTCCCGCTGCGGACCTACGAGCAGCTCTGGGACGACTACCTCGCCGCCTCGTTTCCCACGCTCCGGGACGTGACCTGGCCGGGCATGATCCCCTACTTCGCCCTGACCAGCGGCACGACCCAGGGGGCGACCAAGTACATCCCGGTCTCCCGGGAGATGCTCGCCTCGAACCGGAACGCCGCCTGGGCGATGGTCCGGGCGTTCATGGCCCATCGGCCCGATTCCCGCCTCTTCCGGGGGAAGATCTTCTTCCTCGGCGGCACGACCGACCTGGAAACCCCCGCGCCCGGCGTCCGCCAGGGAGACCTCAGCGCGATCGCCTCGCTCGAAGTGCACGAGGCGATCCGGCCCTACACCTTCCCCCCCGTCGAGCTCGCGCACGAGACCGACTGGGACCGCAAGCTCACCCGGCTCGTCGACGACAGCCGATCGGAGCCGATCACCCTCATCAGCGGCGTGCCGAGCTGGCTGCTCATGTTCTTCGAACGCCTCTTGGGGAGGACCGGCAAGGCGACGGTGGCCGAGGCCTGGCCGACCCTGGAGGTGGTCGTCCACGGCGGCCTCAAGTTCGACCCGTACCGGGCGTCCTTCGACCGCATCCTCGGCGGCGATCACATCGCCCTGCAGGAGACCTACCCCTGCTCCGAGGGGTTTGTCGCCTTCGGCGACCGTCGAACGGGCCTGCTCCGACCGCTGCTGGGCAACGGGCTTTTTCTCGAGTTCGTGCCGGTCGACGAGCTGGACAACCCCGAGCCGACCCGGCACTGGCTGGGGGACGTGCAGGCAGGCATCAACTATGCAATCGTCCTCTCGACCTGCGCCGGCATGTGGGCGCACGTCGTGGGCGATACGGTCCGGTTCGAGTCGCTGCGTCCCCCGCTGCTGAGCTTCACCGGCCGGACGAAATACACGCTCTCCGCCTTCGGCGAGCACCTCATCAGCGAGGAGATCGAGGGGGCGATGGCCTCGGCCGCCGAGGAGACGGGCTCGGTCGTCCTGGAGTGGCACGCCGGCCCGGTCTTCGAGGGGGCGCTCGGCCACCACCGGCTCCTCGTCGAGTTCTCCCGACCCCCGGCCGACCTCGAAGCGTTCCGGATCGCCCTGGACGCCGACCTGTCCCGGAGGAATGCCGACTACGCCGCCCATCGGACGGAGGGGGTCGGCCTGCCGATGCCCTCCGTCGTCGCGGTCCGCCCCGGCGGGTTCGCCGACTGGATGCGCTCGAAGGGCAAGCTCGGCGGCCAGCACAAGGTCCCCCGGATGGACGGCGGCGGCCTGCTGACCTCGGAGCTGGTCGAGTTCTTCCGGGGCTCCGGGGCCGTTTCGGCCGAACTGGCGGCCGGACCGGTGCCCGCCCCTCCGGGGTAGCCGGGGGGGCGGTCGGGCCGGATCGTCGATCGCTCAGGCGGCCTGCTTCTTCGACACCAGCGAGGCGATCCGGTCGACCGAGTCGAGGTGCTCGACGCCGGCCTCATGGGCTTCGAGGCTGATGCCGAACCGCTCCTCCAGGTAGACGACCAGCTTCAGCGTGCTGATCGAGTCGAGCACGCCGCCGGTGATCAGCGGCGTCTCGTCGGAAAGCTCCTCGGGGTCCTCGCCGGGGAGGAATTCCTGGAGCAGGTAGTCTCGGATCGCGGCCCGGATGGGGTCCATCGGTTCGGTCCTCGGGGTGAGGTGGTTTGAGTCGGCTCGACCCGGTGCCGGTCAGCCGATCGGCCGTCGAGCGGGTCGGATGCCGGGCCCTCCCGTGGCGGCCGTCCCGATCGAGGCCTCGTCCCGGTCGAACGCCTCGTCCAGGATCCGGCCTTCCATGAACTCGGGCACCGCCTGGCCGAGCAGCGCGAGGGCCGTCGGCGCCACGTCGGGCAGCTCGGCGTCGAGTCGGGTGTCGGGGGAGACGCCGGGGGCGTCGATGGCGATCACGCCGTCATACCGGTGGGTGGCCGGCAAATTCGGGTCGGGCCGGAGGAGCGATCGGCTGAAGGGCGCCCACTTGGCCATCGCCTGGTAGCCGTCGGTCGAGGGGGCGAGCACGTCGGGGAGGCCCTCGGCGGCCGGGTCGAGGTTGTAGCGTTCGGCCACGTCGAAGGCGTCGGCGAACAGGGGGAGCCCGGTGTCGGGGTCCTCAGCGGCCCGGAGCGCGTCGATGATCTCGCCGATGGTCCGGCCCGCCGCCGAGGAGCCGGACACCAGGTCCTCGTTCAGGAAGATCGACCCGCAGAGCTGGCCGAACGGGGCGAACGCCGCCGTCCTCGACCAGTCGCAGCCGACTTCCCCCTCGATCGACCGCGGGCCCCGCCGCGACGTCCCCTCGGGCGATCGCCGGCGCTTCCACCGATCGAAGCGGTCCCGGATGCGGCTCAGGCGATAGGAGAGGCGGGTGCCGTAGGGCAACCGGCGCTGGAGCCCCGCCCGGCAGAGCAGGCCGTTCACGTCGACCAACGCCCGGCAGGGGCCGAAGCCGTGATCGGAGAGCGCGATCACCGCCGCGTCCCGCCTCGAGGCCAGTTCCAGGAGCCGACCGACGGCCTCGTCCAGCTCCCGGAGGCAGGCGACCACCTCGGCCGTCCACTCGGGCTGATGGGCCGCCGTCTCGTCCAGGTCCAGATACGGCCAGAGTCGGTGCTGGATGCCGTCGAGGTTGTGGAAGTGGACCATCATGGCCGACCAGTCGCACCGGGCATCGGCCCGCTCGGCGGCCCCGGCCTGGGCGCGGAAGACCTCGCGGTTGCGGAGGGAGACGCTCCGAAGCTCGTCCAGCGTCCGGGGCCGACGCTTCCAGAGTACCTTGTGCGAGTAGCCCGGCAGGTCCCGGAAGATTTCCTCGCCGAACTCGGGGCACTGGGCGAAGGCCCATTGCAGGCCGGGTGCGTCGGACCCGGCGACCACGATCCCCCGGACGTCCGGCGGCGGGTAGGTCATCGGCAGGCCGAGGCTGACGACCTCCCTCCCCGACTCGGAGATCGCGTCCCAGAGCGTCGGGACCCGGATCCGGCCGGCGTGGTTGGGAATGATGGTGCGGGCGGCCGGGTCGATGGCGTGGAACTCGTGGATCCCGTGCGTCGGCGGGTTGCAGCCGGTCAGGAACGAGGTCCAGGCGACGGGCGTGACCATCGGCTCGGAGGACCAGAGGGTGCCGGTCGCCGATCGGTCCCAGAGGGCCTCGAGGTTCGGCATCCAGCCCCGTTCGAACGCGGGGCGGAGCACCGCCTCGGTGGCGCCGTCGAGCCCGAGGAAGACGACCCGAGGGGCGGGGCCCGGCATACGCTCTCCTTCGCGATGGCAGGCCGGGGGGGATTTCGGCTCCTCCCCCGAGATCGACCGACCGGCGCCCGTCCTGGGCGCCTTCCCCGGGCATGCCCCCCTCGTCCGGCCGGTCGGCACGGACCTCGGGCATCCCCGGGGGACGACGGAGGCTATCCCGCCTCCCCCCGGGGGTCAACGCCAGTTTGGGTCAAGCGACCCCCCCCGCCGGTCCGATCCTGGAACGCAGGAACACGGGATGTGACCGCCGGACAGGACGCGCCCGGCACTTCGGATCGATCGCCGCAGGATGGGCACCACGACCAGGGAGGCGTCGATCGATGACCGTCCGCGGGGGAGATCCGCTGCGAACCGCCCGGCTCGGTGCGGCCATCGGGCTCGCATTGCTCGCCCTCGACTCGGGCTGCGCCCTCCAGCGCCGCAAGGAAGAGCGCCGGATCCCCCAGTACGGCGTGGTCGACCTGGCCCAGCCCCGGGAGCTGAACAAGGTCACGACCCCGCCCTACGTGATCGAGCCGCCCGACGAGTTGGAAGTGATCGTCAGCCCCTCGTCGGTCGACTCGGCGCAGCGGCTCGTGACCGTCCAGGCCGACGGGCTGATCGACCTCGGCCTTGCCGGGGACGTGTACGTCTCCGGCCTGACCCTGGCCCAGGCCGAGCAGGCGGTGTCCCGGAGGCTGTCGGCCCGGGCACTCCAGACGGCCGAGGAGCCGGACGACCCGATCGAGGTCGCCGTCCGGCTGGCGAGCACGACCCGGAGCAAGGTCTACTACGTCATGGGTGCCGTCTCCAGCCAGGGTGCCGTGCCGATCAACGGCGGCGAGACGGTGCTCCAGGCGATCCTCCAGGCCGGGCTCAAGGCCAACAGCCTCCCGGAAAAAGCCTACCTCTCCCGACCCCGGCCGCTCGGTCATCCCGACCTGGTCCTCCGGATCGACTGGGAGGCGATCCGGGACCGGGGGGACACCACGACGAACTACCAGATCTTCCCGGGCGATCGGGTGGTCGTGCCGGGGACCAAGGAACGGGGCCTGATCGGCACGCTCTTCGGGGGCTGATCCCGACGCGGCTTCACCGCCGCCGAGATCGGCCGGCGTGCGTCCCGCTCACCAGCCCTCGCCGCAGGACCGCCGGGCGTCGCGCTCGAACCAGTTGTCGAGGTAGTAGTGCTCCCCCCTCGCCCAGGCGATCCCGCTGGCGACGAGGTAGGCGGGGATGAAGGCGGGGCCCCAGCGCTCGACCTGGCGGACGTGCGCCTGTTCGTGGTCCCGGCAGCCGTCGAGGCAGCCGCAATCCCGGCCGATGATGACGTGGCCGAGGGTCATCGCGGCGGCGCCGGCACAGCGTCGGAGGAACCAGTCGGAGAAGCCGCCGTGGAACTCGATCGCCCCGGACCGGAGCTGCGCCCGGCCCCCGGTGCAGAGCGTCAAGGCCCCGGCGGTCAGGCCCACAATCGAGGTGGGCGACGCCCAGGCGTAGGCGGCGACCCGGCCGATCCGGGGACGGCGACGGCCGCCCTCCTCGGACGGGGACGCGGTCAGGGTCCGGCTCATCGGGCATCGCTCCTCTCTCGCCGGGGGCCTTCGGGCCGTCCCGCCTCGTGCGACGGGTCGAGCCGGTCGAACCCGATCGGCGACCGACGACGGATCATTGATTGTACCGGCCCGCTCGGGTAAGACGTTGCCATATCGCACTGTCCACCCGAACTCGTTGCCGGGCCGGGTCGTCCCTCGGCGGTCGTTCACCTCGGCGAGGGCCGTCCGGCCCGTCGCCCGGCTCGGACCGCGCCCGGCCCGCTCGCCCCGATTTCCTGGGAGCCGATCGCATGAGCCTCCACGACGACCATGACGTCCCGGCCGCCGCCAAGGTCGGCTCCCGGGACCTGTTCCTCTTCTGGTCCTGCTTCATCGCCCTGATCGCCACGGCGTTCGCCTTCATCATCCGCGCCCTGATCATGGACGAGTGGCAGCGCGACTTCGGACTCACCGAGACGGAGAAGGGGGAGATTTTCGGCGTCGGCCTCTGGCCGTTCGCCATCAGCATCGTCCTCTTCAGCCTCATCATCGACAAGATCGGTTACGGGAAGGCGATGGCGTTCGCCTTCGCCACCCACCTGGCCGCCGCGGTGATCCTCTTCTTCGCCGAGACGCTCCAGACGACCCTGGGGATCCGGGGCTACTGGGTCCTCTACATCGGCTCGTTCATCATGGCGTTGGGCAACGGCACGGTGGAGGCGGTGATCAACCCGGTGGTGGCCACGTTATTCCCCGGCGCCAGGACGAAGTGGCTGAACATCCTGCACGCGGGCTGGCCGGGGGGCCTGGTGCTGGGCGGCATCCTGACGATCGCCATGAGCGACGAGGGGGTGATCGGCCGGGCCGTCGGCGGGGCGATCGGCTGGCAGTGGAAGGTGGCGCTGGTGTTCCTCCCGGTGATCGCCTACGGCGTGTTGATGCTCCCGCAGCGGTTCCCGGTGTCGGAGCGCGTGGCGGCCGGGGTGTCGTACAAGGCGATGCTCCAGCAGGTCGGCATCCTCGGGGCCCTGATCGTCTCGGTGATGATCGTCTGGGAGGTGACCCGGGTCTTCCAGGAGTCGGGGTTGCTCTTCCAGGGGATGGGCGACTCGGGGGTCCTGATCGCCCGGCTGGCGATCGTCGCCGTGCTGACCGGGGCCTACGGCGCCTACGTCCAGTCGCTCGGCCGCCCGGTGTTCATCTTCCTGCTGCTGATCATGATCCCGCTGGCCACCACCGAGCTGGGCACCGACAGCTGGATCACCTCGCTGATGGAGCCGGAGATGACCAGCCGGAGCCTGCACCCGGGCTGGGTGCTGGTCTACACGTCGCTGATCATGCTCATCCTCCGGTTCTTCGCGGGGCCGATCGTCCACCGGATCTCGCCGCTGGGGCTGCTGGCCGTGAGCGCCGTGCTGGCGGCGATCGGTCTGGTCTTCCTGTCCAAGGCGACCGGCGTGGTGATCCTCGGCGCGGCCACCGTCTACGGCTTCGGCAAGACCTTCTTCTGGCCGACGATGCTCGGCGTGGTGGCCGAGCAGTACCCCCGGGGCGGCGCCATGACCCTGAACACGATCGCCGGCGTGGGGATGCTCTCGGTCGGCGTGCTGGGCAATCCGCTGCTGGGGAACATCCAGGACCGGGAGGCGGTCGAGCAGCTCGCGGAGGCCGACCCGGCCGTCTACGAGAAGGTGGTGGGGGAGGAGCGGCTGAGCGTCTTCGGCACCTACCGGCCGCTGATCCAGGACCGGGTGGACCAGCTCCCCCCCGAGCAGCTGGCGACGGTCACCGGCATCCGGGACGCCGCCAAGAAGAACGCCCTGATGACGGTGGCGATCTTCCCCTGCATCATGTTCGTTAGCTACGTGATCCTGATCCTCTTCTACCGGTCCCAGGGCGGCTACAAGCCCCAGATCCTGGTGACCGACAAGGAGGAGGAGCAGATGATGACCGGGGGCGTCGCCGGCCCGGCCGAGATGTGACGCCCGAACCGGGCCGATGGTAGGATGGCCCGAGCGATCTCGGAGGGCAGGGCCCGGCCCATCCCCGGCGGATGGCGCCGGGGCCCTGCCCTCGCCCGTTGGTGGGCCCTCCGGGTCGCCGTCCGATCCCAGGCGAGACGGTCCATGAGCCTTCGAAGCGACCTCCCCCCCCGGCTCCGCAAGGCGATGGAGCGGCCGTCGGGACGGCGTCAGATCTGGTCGGCGCAACTGGCCGGCGTCCTCATCTCGGCCTACCTCTGGGTGGCGTACTCCGACCAGCTCGCGACGACCACCCTGGCCTTCGGCGGACTGCCGGCGGCGGTCGGCGGCGCCGCCCTCGGCGGCCTGCTCTCCTGCGTCCTGCTCTTCCTGCCGGCGGCGACGCAGGGGATGCGGACGAGGATGCCGCTGATGGTCGCGGCGACCTCCGCGTTCGGGGTGCGGGGGTCGGCGCTCGTGCCGGGACTGGTGCTGGGGCTGGTGCAGATCCTCTGGTTCGCGGTGGCGGTGCACTACGCCGTCGAGTTCAACCTCCGGGGCCTGCTGGCCGCCGGCCTGATCGACCCGGAGGACGTGCGTCCCCCCGGTGAGGGGGGGCAGATCCACGGGAGCACCGTCTACGCCGCCAGCGTCCTGCTCTGGGGGATCGCCTCTGCGCTGGTGGCGACCCGCTTCATCCGATGGATCGCCGCGCTGATGGTCGTCTATCCGATCTTCATCGCGGCGGCGCTGTCCGGGGCGATGCTCTGGTCCTTCCCCGGGCTCCCCGTCTATCGGGAGGCCGCGGCCGACCCGGCGCTGGGTGCGACCTGGGCCGAGTGGCCCGCCTTCTGGGCCATGACCCAGCTCGTCTTCGGCTTCTCGGCGACGGTCTGCGCCCAGGCGGTCAACTGGGGGGCGACGCTCCGGGGGAGACGCGACGTGGTGCTGTCGGGCGTGGTCGGCGTCGGCCTCGCCTCGGCGATCGTCGCCACGATCGCCGTGCTGACCGTGGCCGGGTCGATCGGCCGGAAGATCGCCCCCGAGGGTCCCGAGGAGCCCACCTCGGGGCCTTCGGCCCCAATCGACCTCGACGCCCCCGACTTCGCCCCGGCCGTCCGGGGCCGGATGCTGCCCGAGCCCGCCCTGTCCCCCGCCTACACCCTCGGTACGGTCTACGAGCGGCGGATCGGGGGCATCCCCGGCGCGGTGGGGCTGATCGTGCTGGGCCTGGGGTCGCTCGCCTCGGCGGTCTACGCGGCCTACTCCTACGGCAATCGGCTGGAGGCGATCCGAGGCCGTCCCCGGCGATGGGCGTGGGGGGTGGTCGGGGCGCTGGTGGCCTTCCCGCTGATGGTCAACGGGCTCTCGGCGAATGTCCCGCTCGTGCTCGACCTGACCGCCGGGGTGATGGCCCCGATGCTCGGGATCCTCTGCGCCGACCTCCTCACGACTCGATCCGGCTGGCCCGGCCCCCGCCCGGGGTTCCGCCCGGGGGGCCTGATCGGCTGGGGGGTCGGCTCGGTCGTCGGCCTGCTGCCTATCGTCGCCCGGATGGGCCCCTCGCCGGGTGAGGCCCGATGGCTGCCGATGGCCGTGTTCGCGTACCTCGTCGCCTTCGTCCTGTTCCTGGGGATCGAGGGGGTGGGTCGGCTCCGCTCCCGGTCGGAGCCGAAGGGTTGAACGCGGTCGCCCGCCGGGCGAATTCGGAGCGAAGAAGGTCGATCCCGGATCCGTCCCCGTCGCCGTGTGCCCGCCGGCAGTCCTCCCGCGACCACCGCCCCGCCGCCCCGCCCGGGACGGGCCGAGGTCGTCGCCGAGATTGCCGGACGGGCCGATCGGGACGATAATGGGGCGGCCCGAGCGGCCGGTCCCCGTCCCGAACCGAAGATCCTCCCCCGAGCGCCCATGGCCTCCGCCCCGAACTCGGAAGACCCTCGGCCCCGGCGGGGGAGGCCACGGACGTTCGAGGCACTGGCCGAGAATCGGGACTACCGGAAGTTCTACATCGGCCACGGGGTCAGCCTCGTCGGGACCTGGATGCAGGCGGCGGCGGTCAACTGGATCGTCTACGACCTGACGCGATCGGAACTCTGGCTCGGGGTGGTCGAGGCGGCGAACCTGCTGCCGGGGCTGCTCGTCGGCCTCTTCGCCGGGGCCCTGGCCGACCGGACGGCACCCCGCTCGACCGTCCTGGCGACCCAGCTCGTGCAGCTGGCGTTGGCGGTCACGCTGGCGACCCTCTTCAACACCGGGTCCATCCGACTCTGGCAACTCATCGCCCTCCTGGCGATGGCCCGGGTGGGGAACGTCTTCGAGATGCCGGCGCGGCAGGTCTTCCTCTACGAGCTGGTCGGCCGGGAGCACCTGGGGAACGCGATCGCCCTGAACGTCGGGCTGTTCAACGCCTCCCGGGTGGTCGGCCCGGCGTTGGCGGGGGTCTGCCTGGCGTGGCTGGGCCAGGGGGCGCCATTCGTGCTGAACGCTCTGAGCTTCCTGGCCGCGATCGCCGCGGTCCTGTCGATCCCGGCCCGGCCGTCGCACCACGTCCGGTCGGGCCAGGGGCCGGGGGACGTGCTCGGCGGCCTCGGCTACCTGAAGCGGGACCGCCGGGTGGCCTGCCTCTTCGGCCTGATGGCCTTCTTCGGGGTCGCGGGGATGGGCTACAACGCGATGCTCTCGGCCTACGCCCGGGACTCGATCGGCCTCGGGGCCCTCGGCTACTCGGCCCTGCTGGCGAGCGGCGGGGCCGGGGCGGTGGCGGGGGCGCTCTGCGCGGCCAGGGTCGGCGGGAGGGTCAGGCGGGAGGTGCTCATCGTGCTCGGCCTGGGGCTGTTCTCCCTGTCGCTCTCGGGGATGGGGACCCTGCCCGGGGCGCTCGGCACCCGGTCCCCCTCGTGGTGGCCGACGGCCTCGGCCATGACCTGCCTGCTGGGGGCCGGGTTCGGGGCGATCACGTTCACCTCGTCGATCCAGACGATGATCCAGCTCGACGTGCCCGACGCCCTCCGGGGCCGGGTGGCCGGGGTCTGGATGATCGTCTTCTCCGGCTCGGTGCCGATGGGCGCCCTGCTGACGGGGAGGCTGGCCCAGTGGTTCGGGGTGGGGCCGATCCTGCTCGCCTCGGGGGTCGTCTGCGGGACGGTCGCGCTGCTGCTGGGCGCCAGCGGGCTGCTCAACCGGCTCGGGCGGCCGTCGGCCCCGACCGACCGGGCCGAGGGGCAACTCGACCCGGCCCGGTCCCGCTGAGGCCCGCCGAGGCCCGGGGGGACTCCATCCCGGGACGGCCCGGTGAGGATCAGGACCCCGGCCCGCCGCCGACCTTCCGCACGAGCCGATTGACCTCGGCGATGACGCGCTCCTCCACGTCCTCGGCCCAGGGGCCCGGCTGGCCGTAGTAGATCATGGCGGTCTCCCCCTCGTACCCCCCCTCCTCCAGGACCCGGAGCGACGGGATATACGCCATCACGTCGTTGCAGTAGGCCGAGACGAACGTGTCGGGGCCGAGGTTCCGCTTGATCCGCAGCGCGTAGTCGACCACCACCTCGCCGCCGAGGAAGATCCAGGTGAGGCCGCCCAGCCTCCAGACCTGGACCGGGTACGGATACGAGCCGGGGAGCGTCTCCCCGCGGTCCAGCCGCCCCAGGAAGGCCCGTGCCCGATTGGCCACGGCGAAGGTCTCGGACTCCGCCTCCCGCTCCCAATGGGACCGATCCGGCACGGGGGCGAATGCGAGGTCGGTCTCGCCGTAGGCCGACTGCAGGCCGCCCAGGATTGGCCGGAGGTGGCCCTTCACGGTCCGCTTGACGGCCCCGGCGAGCTTCTTGCCGTATTTCTCGGCCAGCTCGACGGAACGCCGGGGCAGCGGGTTCTGGTCGGCGCCGCACCCGGCGACGAACAGGGCCGTGGCCTCGGGGTACTCCCGCTCCAGCTCCATCATGGCGAATCCGGCGTAGTCGCCGGAGAAGTGGTTGATCGACAGCGTGGTGCAGTGGCAGGCGTAGCCGAAGACGACGCCGCGCACCTCGTCGCCCGCCCTGAGGACGAGCACCGGCACGTCGTGGTCGACCGGGCCCTTCAGGGCCATCGCCTCCCGCAGTTCCTCGGCCCGGTCCTGGACGTTCTCCCGGCGGTTGACGGCGAAGCCGGCCTCGCCCCGTCCCCAGGAGAGGTGGACCTCCGAGAGGTCCTCGATCGCCTCGCCCGCGAGGCCGACGATCGTCTCGCCGAGCAGCTCGGTGTACGACTCGACCCGCTTCCGCTGCTCGTCGTCGAGCGGGTACATCGTGATCAGGTTCGAGCCCACGACCGGGCTGGTGTGCGTGTGCGAGCAGGCCAGGACGATCCGGTCGAGGGAGATCTCGTGTCGGTGGGCGATCTCGCGGCGGACGCCCATCGAGAAGTCCCGGTCGATGCCGCAGAGGTCCAGGGTGATCAGGAGCCCCCGGGTCTCCTCGGCGTCTTCGAGGGCCAGGGCCTTGGCCCAGATGTCGTGGAGGGTGCCTTCGGAGGGGGCGGTCCGATTGCCGTATCCCGCCATCCACATCGGCCGCTCGGGCGTGATCACGACCTTCGCCAGCCCCGCCTTCCAGCCGCCGTGCCCGCCGGCGAGGGCGGTCGGGGCCGGGTGCAGCGCCGAGGCGAGGAGTCCGAGTAAGAACAGCATGCGGCGGGTGATCCCCATGGTACTCCTCCGGGCGGGCGGTCCGGGTCGTGAGCGGTGCGGTCCGAGGTCCGGCCGGTCGACCCCGCGTCCCGGGCCCGATCATCGGCGCATCGGGTCGAGGTGTCAACGCGTAGCGGGGTCGAGGCCCGGCGCCTCGGGCCGAGGGGGACGGTGATGAGGCCGGGGCTCGCCGCCCCGACGGGGGTCAGGGGCCGAGGTCGGCCGGCGATCGGCCCGGCCGGGGGGGACGCCGGGCGGGATCGGTGCGCCACGACGCCTCGGATTGGACCGTCCTGCTTTCGTTACGCAAGTTGTTTTGGATGAGTGGTTTGCGATGGAATTCCGGGGCGGAATCCGCGGGGGAAATGGGTTCGCTCCGTCGTGGCGCACCGGCCTCCCCGGGCCGGGCTCCGCGAGGGGCCTCGGACTCGGCCGGGCCGGGGGACGAGGCGACCGGCCCGGCCGGGGCCTCGACGGTGAAGGAGGGCCGGCCGGGGTCGCCGTCGGCCGGGACGGCGGCCGAGGGGCTCGGGGAGGAGCGGGATGAATCCGGCCCGATCGATCCGGTCGGCGGGCCGTCGCCGATCCGCTCGAATCCCGGTGGTGCCGGGTCGGCGTCGACCTCGCACCACCAGCCGCCCCCCACCGGGGCCCGGGGGATCGAGCTGTGCCGGGCCTCCTTCGACAATTCGAGCAGCTCCCGGCGCCGGCGTTCCCGCAGGTTCAGGAACAGCCGGACGGCGGCATTCGCCGAGCGGTCGGCCGCCACCTCGTAGCGGTGCATCAACTGGCCCTCGCCCGACGGGTCGGCCGCCGCGGCCTGCAGCGCGACGGCCCGGCCCTCGGGCCCTTCCACCTCCTCCCAGGACTCGACCCGCAGCCCTTCGAGCCGCCGCACCTGCTCGGCCACGAACCGGCTCAGGGAGGCCCGGGCGTGCGCCGGGTCGGTGGGCAAGCCCTCCTCGGCCTCCAGCCGGGGCAGCGCCGTCACCTGCGTCGGCGAGGCGGCGGCGGCCAGGATCCAGAGCCGTCGGACCTCCCGGTTCGCGTCGGGGCCGGGCAAGTAGTCCGGGAAGCCGAGCAGCGCCTGGGCCTTCAGCACCGTCCGCTGGTCCCAGCCCTGGCCCAGTTGCAGCGGGGCGTCCAGCGATTGCCACCGGCGGATCAGCCAGTCGCAGCCGAAGGCCGTCCCCTCCAGGTCGAGCACCGTGTTGCTGGGATCCCGGGCGAGGTCCTGGGCCTTGCGGCGGGCCCGGGCCTGGCGCCGCTTCTCCCAGCCGGCCAGGGCCTTCAAGGCGGCCTCGCGGCGGGTCTGCTCCCGTGCTCGTTCGATGCGTTCGAGCTTCACCGAGTTGGCGGCGGCGCGGCGGGCCAGGTGGCGTTCGACGACGTTGGCCGGGCCCATCTCGCGGTCCCAGCGGGCGAGCTGGGCCTCGAAGGCGGCGCGGTCCTCCTCGGGGACGACGACCTGGGCGGCGAGGCCGTGGGCCAGGCCGTTGCGGCGGCTGCGGAGCTTGCCCTCGGCCGTCCTGGGGCCGGTGGACCGGAGGGCGTTGCGGCGGTTGGCGGCGAGCTGCTTCTCGGAGGGGGTCGTCATCGCAGGCGATCTCAAGGGGTGCCCGGGCCGCGAATCGGCCCGGCCGGGCCGGGGGGGACGGTGTCGTCCCGCGCGATCGGCGTCGGCCGTACACCCTTAAGATCAGGGGATCGGGCCCCGGCAGTCACTTTTTCTCCCGAACGGGCCGAGAATACCGGTCGGACCTGATCATCCCCGGGCCCCCGTCGCCTTCGAAGTAGTTCAGTTCCTTCGCGAGTGGCCTTCGCACGTGCTTGCACGACGGATCCCGGGATTCTCCTTGAAATTGCGGACGATCGCGGCCAGATTGAATTCGACGCCCGGGATTAGACGCGCGTTCAGTCGTGTCGTATCACGAATTTTCGGACGTCGGTTTGTCGCAAATGCGACGAATCGTGCGCCGAAACGAGGTTAGGCGGAGAAGACCATGTCATCAGCTAACAAGGCCGTGGTCACTCGCTTGATCGAAGCACGCAACGCCAACGACACGGAGGCGTTCGTGTCGCTCTTTGTCCCGGATATGCAGGACCATATGAGGGGGGCTTTCGTCGGCGTGAGCCGAGCCTTCCCTGACGTGCATATCACCTTGGACGAGTTGATCGCCGAGGGTGATAAGGTCGTGGCACGGTGGACCTTCAACGGTACCCATCTCGGCAACTTCCAGGACATCCCTGCCACCGGCAAGTCGGTTATCTGGACCGGGATCGATATATACACGGTGAGGGACGGGCGCATCACTTCGCACGAGCGAAAGTCGGATATGCTCGGCCTCATGCAGCAACTCGGCGTTGCGCCGTCCGAGTGATAAGGCTCGGCGGGCGGGGGGCAGGGATTGGGGGTTGTCTCTCCGGCCTTCCGGTGGGTCGACCGCCGCCTAACCTCGCGCTGCAGCGGACCCGGCCCGCCGCGGCGCTTCCTGGTCATGCAACGGTTTCTCTCGGCGGGCCGGTCCGCTGAGCTTGGGCGTTAGGCGGCTCGTACGGTTCCGAGAGCGTCTTGCTCCCACCCTAGACGAAGAGGGATTCCTATGAATGCCATCATGGGCAGGCGCGGTCTGAGACGAGGTGCTTGGGGCCGGACAAGGTGGCTCGTCGTCACCCTCGCGGCCCTGGCGTGCCAGGCATTGGTCACCGAAGCTCGCGCGGAGGTTCTGCCGCCGGGCGCCCTTATCGATGGCCGATCGCAGCTCGATTGGGCCGAGCAGTGGTGGGTGCAACTCTTCGGGATTCCCGCGGCGGTCAACCCGATCCTGGACACGACTGGGGAGCAAGCCTTCCGGGGAGATGCCGGCCCGGTATTCTTCCTCTACGGGGCCTTCACCAGCGACCCGATCACCCGCACGATCGACGTCCAAGCGGGGAAGACCCTCTTCGTCCCCCTCCTCAATTCGTACTTCGATAACGTGGCCCCCTTCGGTGATCCGCAGTCGAACTTCACGCCCGAGGAGATGCTCGCCCTGATCTCGCCGGACCTGGAATCAGGCGTGGTCAGTCTCTTCGCGACGATCGAAGGGGTTGATGTGCTGAACTTGGTGGACCATCGCCAGACCACCGACCCGAGTAACCCGATCAGCTACACGCTCCCCTCGCCGGAGAACCTGCAAGCCGATTTCGGCCTGGACCCGACGAACGGCACCGGGATCTACCCGGCCACGATCTCCCCGGCCGTGCAGGACGGCTATTACCTGGCGTTGAAGCCCTTCGAGGTGGGCACGACCCATGTACTGAACTTCGGCGGGACGACTGCCTCCGGCTCCTCGATCGACATCACCTACGTACTGACCACCGTCCCCGAACCATCGAGCATCGTTATGCTGAGCATCGGTGCCCTGGCGCTGGCCGGAGTCGGATGGCGTCGGCGTGGTGGCACCGGCGACGGGAAGGTTCCTGGTCGGCGGCCGGGTCCGCTGAACCTGATCGTTGGGCGGCGGAGTGCACACCGCTGAGGGGGCCCCCGGGTTCCTGGTCGGCGCCTTCCTCGTCTGGTCCTGCTGAACGGCGGGGCGTATCTGGTGGGAGACGTCCGGCGGGCGCCGCCAGCAGGCGCAGGGCCTGGGCAGCCTGGCCGTCTTCGCCAGCTTGGTGCTCGTCCCGGCCGGCGGGGTGGCCGGGCTTCTGGTCACCCGTCGGCTGGGGCGGGACGGCACCGGCGGCGGTCGCGCCTAACCTCGCGCTGCAGCGGGCCCGGCCCGCCACGGGGCTCTGAGGTATCATCACGCTCTCCCTCGGCGGGCCGGTCCGCTGAGCTCGGGCGTTAGGCGGCTCCGCATCGCATTGAGGTCAAGGGCCGGCGACGGGGTGGCACTCGTGTTCTCACCACGTATCGCTATCTCGGGCCCGAAGACTCGTTCACTTCGCCAGCGAGAGGCACATCGACATGATTCCGACGCTACGGAAACTCTACGTGGTCGGGCTTCTCGTGTGGATCTCATCGATCCTCCTCTATCCCCCCTGGCGCGGGATGCGATATAATCCGGTCGACTCCAGGCCGGGCGGGTGGGCGGGGAGTTCGTTCGGCCTCGCGGGGAATGTTTCCCGAGCAACTCTCTGGAATCCGCCGAAGGCACCGAGTGATGCGTATGTCGCGACGGTTCGATGGCCGTGGCAGGCTATCCATCATGGCCGTCCGCTGCCCCCGAGTCGATTGGTCAGGTCATCGGCTCCCGCCCCCGACGGGGGCCCCAGTTTCGTCATGCACGGCGGTGCCGCAGACCACATCGAGGTCGCCGTGCAGGGGATCTTCCACGAGATTGTCTGGGCGCTGCTCTGGACGGGATTGATCGCGGGCGGTCTGCGATGGTTCTGGGCATGGAGGACCGGGCGACGGGAGTGGGATCCCCTCGTCTGGATCGGGTGGTCGGTGTCATTGGGGCTCCTCATCGGCATGCTCGGCCTGTACGCGATCGCGGTTTTCAGCGGGGGCTACGGGCTCGGGTGGGGCATCGGCTCGGTCGTCTTGGCCTGCGGCTTCCTGGGCGGATTGATCTCCGGGGTCGCAACGCTCAAGGGAAGTCGGGGGATCCGGGTCGGATCTGTCGCATTTGCAGGCAGTCTTTTTGTGGTCGGCGGTGCCGCGAGCCAGGGCTACAGCCCGCTGAACGGAACGATTTCCTGGACGACATGGCTCCTACTCTTCCTCCTCTCCGGCCCCATGTCACTGATCACGGCATCGATAATCGCGATTCGGCATCGACGATTGGCGGGCGCATGGCTTCTGACCGGGGCGTTCGTCTCATCCATGGCCGCCGTTCAGGTGATGACTCCTCCGCCGGGCACGTGGTCGGGCGGTCCTGGGATGGGCGCCTATATCTTCAGGTGGTCTATGGCGCTAATCCTGCCTTTTCCCCTCCCTATGCTGCTTCTGGGCCTGTTGCTACTCTGGATGGCGGGAACTTGGGGTCATTCGAATGAGAAGAAGTCGGCGGGCGACCCCGCCTAATCTCGCGCTGCAGCGGACCCGGCCCGCCATCGGCGCTTACTCTTATGCACAGCCTTTCCTCGGCGGGCCGGTCCGCTGAGCTTGGTCGTTAGGCGGCCTTCATCCCAGTCTGCCTCGCGTGCCTGCGATGGCTCATCTCGCCAGCACACCGGGCCGGGTGCTCGTCCGTCGGTGGACCCTCTCTGCGGTATCCAGCAGACATCTCACCCGGGGCACCTCCGTGTCGCACAAGTGGAAAACCCGAGTATTTAGCCTACTTCTCGCCCTGCCCGGGGCCCTCCTCGCGATCTGGGCCCTCATCGCTACAGCCGGTGCGCTTTATTCGTTGTTCGTCCTCTACAACAATCAGCCGTTGTCGCGCCATGGCAAGTTATTGGCGACCGCGTTCGTGATCGGATTGGTCAGCAGTGCCTCCGGCTGGGTGCTGGGGCCGCGGTTCCCGCGGTTCACCATCGGGGTCTACGTCTTTTCGCTCTCGGGGGGCCTCTCCGGGCTCCTCGTCTTTTTGGCCATTGCCCTGGTGGTTGACCTCGACTACACCGGACCTCCGCCGGGTTACGCGGGGATGTTTATTGGACTGTTCGTCCTGCCGGTCGTGGTGGTCGCCTCCCTCGCCGGCGGGACCATCGGCCTACTGTCGTACTACGCCAGGTCGAGGCGCGGGACTGGGGCGACCAACCTGCGGCCTGAGCCGGACGCGCGCGACTGACCGCCTAACCTCGCGCTGCAGCGGATCCGGCCCCCGCGGCGCGTCCTGGTACTATCAAGCTTTCCCACGGCGGTCCGGTCCGCTGAGCCTTGGCGTTAAGCGGCCACCACGAATCCATCGCTTCAAGAGCGCGATCGGCAGCATCGGGCCGCGTCCCGTGCGGCGACCGACCGTGCGCGGCGACCGCCCACACCACAGGGAGTGCCCCATGATCCGGCTATCCGAGTGTGTCGTCATCGCCAACGACGCACCGACCACCCTTCCGGCCCTGTACGTCGTCAAGAGCGGAGACACGCTGACTGCGATCGCCAGGCGGAACGGGTACGGGTCCTGGCGGGACATCTATCAGCACCCGGACAACTCTCCCTTCCGCGCCAAGCGGCCGAACCCCGACAAGATCTTCCCGGGCGACGAACTGGTCCTTCCCGGCCGGCCCCTCACCCACGAGGAACTCGCCGCGCTCGGGGCTTCGGGTGGCGGCGGGGGTGGCGGGCTCCACCTCCTGCACCTGCCGATGTCCCTCCGGCTCAACAACTCGGCGCCGCTCAACCTGACCCAGGGGAGGGGGACGTCGGACCAGTTCGCCACCGACTACGTGCACCCCGGGAACGTGAAGATCCGGCTGACCTTGTTCTGGCTGAGCAACTGTGTCAGCCCGGACACCAGCACCGCCGCCCTGCTCACCAAGGCGGAGGCGCTGTTCAAGACGCACGGCCTGGGGCTGGACATCCTGCCGTCCCGGGCCAGAACGGCCGAGCACACCATCCCGGTCTCGGCCGACCCGATCCTGCCGGAGCAGTACAACTCCGTCCGGCTGGAGGCGGGCAAGCGGTTCGACGACCAGAAGAGCCCGGGGAAGAAACAGCGGCTGCCGGTCTTCTTCGGCGAGTTCAAGTACCCCGCGAAGGGGGTGACGGTCGTCCCGGCTCCCCCGAGCGGTAGCCCCTGGCTGCCGTACTGCATCGTGAGCGGGGTGCTGTCGGCGGACCATGCCACCCTGGCTCACGAGATCGTGCACGCCAGCGGCATCGGGCCCCACGTCATCGCCAAGGATTTCCCCAAGAACATCCTCACCGACCTGAGCGACAACCGGGAGGAATTCTGGAAGATGCAGGTGCAAAGCGTCGCCAACGCGTACTTCTGCAGGTAGCGGCCGTGACGTCGTGTCGCGGTCGCTGGTGGCGGGTGGCATGGCCAACGTCTTCGTGGGCCATGTCCGCGCGGGGAGGGTGACCAGCGCTTTCACGGGTTGGCGATCATACCCATGAGACCATGAGCATGGGACTCGGCGCGTCGGGCCGATGGCCATGGCAACGTCTTCGTGCCCCGGTCGGCTCGGCCTCGGCAGAGCCGCCAACCTCGCGCCGCAGCGGACCCGGCCCGCCGCGGCGCTCTCTGGTCAGTCATCGGTTTCTCTCGACGGGCCGGTCCGCTGAGCTTGGGCGTTAGGCGGCGGGTGGCACTGGTGGCTTGCCCACCCGTGGTCTCCTCGGAGGGCTCACACCCTCATCACTGGTGGGCAAGCCACCAGTGCCACCCGCCGGTTTGAACCGCTGGATCGAGATGCCGCGATTTGATCCGAGCGTCGGTGGTCGTGAACCTCCATCTCACTCCGGCCGGTGTCGGCTTCATCGGTGCGGCGTGCCGTGGAATTCTCGCATTCCGATCTCGGCAATGCGTCGTTCGCCTCGCGTGGCGACCGATCGCCACACGCCCGGGATGCGGTCGGGGGATGGCTGTCGTGGGGAATCACGCCATTTCGACATATCCGCAGTGAGGCGGCGACCCATGTGGCCCATCGGAGCCCGGGTCGTCCCCGTCGGGTGTGGATGGACGGGGGCGCCTCCTTCCGGCCGGTGCATGGCGCCGGGATCGCGGCGGCCTCCACGACGTTCGGGGGGGCCCACCTTCCCCCGACTCCGATCCCCGGCGGCAACCTCGTCGGCAGCAGCCACGCGCCATCCCAGGGAAACAGCAATGTCGGAACCGCTCGAAGCCATCGCCGGTCGGATCGTCCAGCTCACGACGAGCATGCAGAAGGCCCAGGGGATCGGCACCGGGCCGGTCCTCGCGGTCGTCCGCAACGAGGCGACGGGGAAGCTCTACGTCGGGTTGAACCACTCCATGCTGCCGAGCCCCCTGTCCGAGACGATCGGCAAGGCGATCGTGGGCCAGATGCAGCGGATCGCGGCGGGCCAGCTCGTCGTCGTGCACTCCGAGGCGTGGGCGCTGGGGGGGCACGCGGAGGTGAGGGCGCTGAACGCGGCGATCCTCGAGCGGGAGAAGCAGCTCGGGCGGAAGCTGACCGAGACGGATCTCAAGGTCTTCGAGGTGCACGTGGCGTGGCTGTCGGGGAAGCGTCGGGGCGATGCGGCACCCCGGTGCGAGCACTGCATGCGGCTCACCCGGGGCGTCCGCGTCACCGACTCCGTGTTCCATGCCGAGGGCGGCGTGAGCGGCACGATCCAGGCTCCGCAGCGCGGGTTGGTGGTCCGGGGCGATGGCCAGGTTCCGCCGGCGAAGCCGGCGGGCGGGGAGGTCGGGCCGGGCGCGCGGCCCGGGGGCGGTGTCCGGGGCACCATGGGCAACGCGGCCCTCGGCCTGCTCGATGCCGGGATCGCCCTCGCGACCCCGGCCATCAAGAACTGGTTCGCGGAGAACCACCTGAAGGACAAGTGGGAGGCGCAGTATCGCGACAAGGTGTCGAAGGTGCTGGCGGACGCCTACCTCTGGGCCCTCGTGTGGCTCATCGCACCCCGCCTCTCGGAGATCAGGCGGGTGAAGGCGTCGGGGCATCCGGTGCTCTTCCATGTCCTGATCGATACGGAATGGGTGCTGACCGATTTCGGCTGGGCCGCCACGAAGGTGGAGTCCACGTCCACCAGCCTCCTCTTCCCGGGCGACACCCCGGTCGAATGGCCGGTGTGGCAACCGAAGCGCACGGGAGCGGGCGTCTTTTTCAACTCGCCTCAGCGTCGGAACAGTCGCTTGACGTATGACATCACGCTTTGAGGGCGGGCGTGGAGTGCGGGGCCATTCTCCTCGTTCGGCGGGTGGCACTGGTGGCTTGCCCAGCAGCGGTCTCCTCGGAGGGCTTACACTCTGACCACTGGGCAAGCCACCAGTGCCACCCGCCGGGGTCTGTGGGGATTTTCGAAGAGGCAGCCTCCCGGGACTCGGGGGTGAAGGTGCAGGCGACGCCCTTGAACTTGCCGAGGTCGATGCCGATGATGGTGGCCATGGCCGTGGGGCTCCGCCGTGGGGTGGCATCGGGAGTTGTCAACCTCATCGAGGTTACCCCCCGATGCGGCCCTACGGCTCACGGGGATTCTTCAGGCGGCGGAGCGGCGAACCGAGTCTCCGTCCGCCGGTACCGCGACCCCGGGGCGAGGCATGGTGATGAGTGACCGGCTCCAGATGATCGGCACGCACGTCGCCCGGTACGGCCTCGTGGTCGTGCTGCTCTGGATCGGCGGGATGAAGTTCACCGCCTACGAGGCCGAGGGGATCGAACCGATGGTGGCGAACAGCCCGCTGATGGGTTGGCTCTATCGCCTGATGAGCGTCACGGCGTTGTCGGCGCTGCTGGGGGTGATCGAGGTCGCCGTCGGTCTGCTCATCGCGCTGCGGCCGTGGTGGCCGGCGGGCTCGGCGGCGGGTAGCGGGTTGGCGGCGGGGATGTTTCTGACCACCCTGAGCTTCCTGGTCACGACGCCGGGGTGGGAGCCGAGCCTGGGCGGGTTCCCGGCCCTGTCGGCGATGCCGGGGCAGTTCGTGCTCAAGGACGTCGTGCTGTTGGGCGTCGCGCTGTGGACGGCCGGCGAGGCGCTGGCGGCCCGGCCGGTTCGAGGCCTCTCGCCCGTCGCCTGACCTCGGCGGGGTCTCGCTGGCGGGCAACGGGTTCGAATGTTTGGGTCCCACCGGCTCTCCCGGTCCCGGGCCCGATCGGAGCACCGGCAGGCCGGTGGCGCTCCGAGTGGACGACGCCCGACCGCCTCACCCCCGGCCATCCGTCCGAACCCGGGGACGAGGCGCGGGTCGCCCTCCGACGTGATCCGATCCGAGGTCGCCGGGTCGTCGGGCCGGGAGGAGCGGGGTGCCGAGGACCCCCGAAGTCCCCGACGGGGATCGTGGGATGTCAGGATTCACCGACTCGATTCGATTGTTGTAGAAGCCGGGGGCCCGGATCCCGTACGGTCGGGCGTCGAGGGGATGTCCTGGGAAGCGGGGCGCCGGGGGGGATGATCATGGCGACGGTCGCGAAGCTCACGGTTTCCAATGCCAGCCAGGTCGATTCGGCCAACTGGGTCACGGCCGTGGACGTGTTCGGCCCCCAGCTCATCCCCTCCTCCGCGGAACGGGGAGACTGCGTCGTCGAGGCGACCACGTCGCCGGAGAACAGCCCGGCCGAGTGGGCCCGGATCGCCTGGACGGGGGGCGACCCCGTGGTCGGGAGGCCGAACCGGCGCCTCGTCCGGCGGATGTTGCCGGGGAGGACGGGCGTCGGGGCGACGCTCGGGGGAGCAAGCCGGCGGATCGACGTCTGGGCCATCTGGGCGACCATCGTCGTCCAGACAGCCGGGAAGCGGCCGGAGCGGGCGAAGTCGTGGTCGGCGGGGACGCCGTTCACGGGGGGGGAGTCGTGCGGGGCGTTCGTGGTCGGCTCGTTCTCGATGGGGGAGAACGCCCGGGGCCAGGTGGTCGCGGTCGCCCAGCTCGCCCCGTCGGGGGTCGGCCGGGTGATCTCGGCCGCCGGCAAGGCCGACCTCCTGGCGTTCCGGAGGCAGGTCACGGCCCGGGACTTCGTGGACGGGGCGCCGTTCGCGAGCAAGAAATCCTTCATCGACTGGGCGCCGGATGATTCCCTGCCGGCATTGCTGACGCTCGACCCGGGGCCGGATGATCGGCTGTACGACACGGACGGCCCCGACCTGCCCGCGGGGGGATCGAGGACGTCGGAGACCTACAACAACTTCCGGCAGTGGGTCGAATGGGCGGGCGTCCCCTGCTCGAACTACGGATACTGGTACTTCCGCGCCCGCTGGAAGGCCCAGAAGGTCACGCTGAAGGATCTCGGGACCGGCTCGATCGCCCTCCCGTCGAATGCGGAATCCCGTTGATCGGACGGCCCGTCGGCCCCGGTGCGTGAGGGGGGCGGGGTCGAGTCGGCAGGGAGGGGAGACGGCCGGGTCGGGCCGAGGCGGACGACGCCCGAGGGAGGGCGGTCGACGAGGACCGGGGACGGGCCGAGGAACGTGAATCCTCCGTGAGTCCGGGAGTCGTCGACCCTCGGTACCGTCCTTCTTGAAGTCGGGGGCATTCGGCGACGTCGCCGCGCTCGGGCCGACCCCGGGAACCGGCCGGGGCGAACTCGGGAGTGCCTGCCCGATGGCCGGCCTTCGCGTCGGTTCGGTCCGTGATCCGCCCTGCTGGGGATCGACGGCCGGTCGGGTTTGTTAGGCGCGTTCGACGACGATTCGGTGGTGATCGGGACGCCTAAAATGGAAGGAGTACCCCTTGAAAACGTATGCAATCCCGCAGACACTGCAGAGGGCACCCCCTCGGCCGGGCGGAGCATCGGCCGCGCGTGGCGTCGCCGCCCGTCGGGAGCACCGATGCCCGATCCCGCCCGATCGGGCCATTCACCCCAGAGGGATCTTCCCGATGCGTCGACGAGGCTTCACGCTGATCGAGCTGCTGGTGGTCATTGCCATCATCGGCGTGCTGATCGCTCTGCTCCTGCCCGCGGTCCAGGCGGCCCGGGAGGCCGCCAGGCGGGCCCAGTGTACGAACAATCTCAAGCAACTCGGCATCGCGATCCACAACTACATCGATTCCAACCAGTGCATCCCCCCCACCGGGAACGCCGGCCCGGTCAACAACCGCCTGGCCAACGCCAACGACTTCTCCTTGAATGCCCGGCTCCTCCCCTACATGGAGCAGCAGAACCTCTACAGCAGTCTGAATGTGTCGATGGGCTATAACCTCGAGCACAACGGCACGGTTTCCTCCACCCGGGTCTCCGGCTTTCTCTGCCCCTCCGACCAGGGCTCGATCCGCCGGGGCCTGTCCAACTACCCCGGCCACGACTTCGGCGACTGCAACTACGGGAACAACATCGGCACGGTGCTCTCGCTCGCCGGGGGCCGGTTCGACGGCCCCACCTTCATGACCGGCCCCGGCGCCAGGTCCTACGGCGGCCCCGCCTCGCTGGCGACGGTGCGGGACGGCACCTCGAATACCGCCATCTACAGCGAATGGGTGAAGGGGGAGGGGTCGCCGACCCAGGGGCGTCCCGCGGTCTATCTCCTCACGGGCGTCGATTACACCCCGACCACGTCCCCCTCCCCCGCGACCTACACCGTCCGGAGCCTGAGCCAGGCCTGCCAGGCGTCGACGACGCTGGGGGCCCAGGTGACGAAGGGATTCTGCTGGGCCTCGCAGGGCTGCGGCGTCGGCGGCGGGTACAGCCACGTCAATCCGCCGAACGCGAAGGCGTGCACCTTCGCCAACATGAACCACAACTACCCGCAACGCTGGGATTACGCGGCGGCGACGATGGTCGGCGCCAGCTCCTACCACTCGGGCGGGGTGAACGTGGGAATGCTCGACGGCTCGGTCCGCTTCGTCAAGGATACGGTCAATCCGGACACCTGGATCGCCGTCTCCACGAAGGCCGGCGGCGAGGTCGTCAGCGCCGACCAGTTCTGAGGTCGGTCGCCGCGTCGAGGGGCCGGGCCGACCTCGTCGTCGGCCGGGCCCACCGTCCGGCAGGGAGCTCAGGCGCACCAGTTGCGCCGTTCCTCGTTGCGGATGTGGTTGATGCCGATCCGGGTGCCCCGGATGAATTCGAGGACCTCCCGGACCTCGGGGACGTGGCCGAGCCGGGAGGTGACGAGGTCGAGGGCCTCGCCCTGGTTACGGCCTTCCTCGAAGAGGACCTGGAAGGCCTCCCCCAGGGCCGAGATTACGGCGGGGGGGGTGCCCACGCGCTGCAAGCCCGGGCGGTTCAGGCCGGTGATGCAGTTGTAGCCCTCCTGGACGACGAAGGGGGGCACGTCCTTGGTGCTGCCGCCGATCCCGGAGAAGCGGACGAGGCGGCCGATCCGGACGCGCTGCTGGATGACGACGTGGCTGGCGAGGTCGCAGCCGTCACCGATTTCGACGTGCCCGGCGAGCAGGACGTCGGACTCCAGCAGGCAGCCGTCCCCCATGATCACGTCGTGGCCGAGGTGGGCCCCCTTGCGGAGGACGTTGCCGTCGCCGATGGCGGTCAGGCCGCCCCCCTCCACCGTGCCCCGGTGGATGGTGACGGACTCGTGGAAGGAGTTGCCGTCGCCGATGACCAGCCGGGTGGGCTCGCCCCGGTAGGACCGGGACTGCGGCCCCTTGCCGAGGACGGCCTTGTAGCCGACGTAGTTCTCGCGGCCCATCTCGATCGGGCCGGACAGGCAGGCGTAGCCCTCGATCACGCAGCCGGTGCCGATGCGGACGGGTCCCTCGATGATCACATAGGGCCCGACCCGGACGTCGGGGGCGATCTCGGCGTCGGGGCCGATCACGGCCGTCGGGTGGATCAGCCCGGAGACTGCCAAAGTCATCGTGACTCGCCCTCCGCTAAGTGCGCCCGGCCCGCTCGACCTCCCCCCGACGACTGGGATCGTCGCCTCCGTCGTCGGGACTTGAGGGAAAGCGGCAAGGCCCCGAGGCCCCAACGGGCTCCTTCCCGGAGTGGGACTCGGCTTCGGAACCGGCCGATCGCGACGGGTCGAGAGGACCGGCCCGGCCCCTCGGGCTCGGACGGCTCGCCGGTCGGGGCGTCGGGCCGATCCTCCGGGGAGGGCGGTCCGGTCGGCCGGGGGCGGGAGGACCCTCGAACGGGGGGTGGCGGATCGATGGGACGTGCTCAGATTCGATCGGGTCGACGCCCCGGGCCGTGGGCCTCGGGTCGGCGGTCGTCGAGCGTCGGGGGGTGCGATCGTCGGGCCCCTGGAATAGCCCAGGATCGCCCCGGGGTCAAGGCCGATCCCGGGCGGGGGCCGCTCAGAGCCCCCCGGCCAGGCCCGAGAGCACCGAGACGTACGCCATCACGAACGCCAGGACGATGAAGAAGACGACCCCGCCGATGGCGATCGTCAGGATCGGCTGGATCAGCTGGCCGAGGTTGTCCACCATCCGGTCGACCTGCTCCTCGTAGTCCTCGGCCAGGTGGGCGAGGGACTCGGGCAGCTTGCCGGTGGACTCACCGGTCGAGATGACGTGGATCACGTCCACGCCGAAACGCCGGGAGCCTTCCAGGGCGTCGCTCAGCTCGTGCCCGGCCATGACCTCGACCCGGGCCCGGTCGACGGCGCGGCGGTAGGGGATCGCGTGCATCACGTCGGCGGTCAGCCTCATGGACTCGTCGTAGGCGACCCCCGCCTCCAGGAGCGTCGAGAGCGTCCGGGCGAACCGGGTCGTCTCCAGCTTCTTCAGCAGCAGCCCCAGCACCGGGATCCGGAGGGCGACCTCGTCCATCAGGGCCTTGCCCGGCGTCGTCCGGTAGGCCCGGGTCAGCCCGATCAGCCCGCCGACGGCCAGCAAGGGCATCAGCCACCAGCCGACGGCCTGCATGAAATTGCTGATGGCCATCAGGGCCCGGGTCGGCGCCGGGAGGTCGGCGGTCCGGCCCCGGGCCATGTCCTGGAGGATCCCGACGAGCGGGGGCAGGACGAAGACGGTCAGCAGGTAGCCCACGGCCAGGGCGATCAGGATCACCGCCGTCGGGTAGATCATCGCCGAGCGGGCCCGACGCAGCAGCCGGACCCGGTTCTCGTAGTGCGAGGCGAGCTGGCGGAGGACCTCGGGCATGCCGCCCCGGGCCTCGGCCACCCGCATCATGCTCCGCATCAGCCGGTCGAAGGTCCGGGGCTCCTTCTCCAGGGCGTCGGAGAAGGTGTCCCCGCTGCGGATCGCCACCTGGATCCGGCCGAGCACCGGCCCGAGGGCCGTGGCCCGGAATTGCGCCTCCAGGCCGCTGAGCGCCTTGAGCAGGTCGACCCCCGCCTCCAGGTAGCCGGCGAGTTGCCGGCAGAAGGTGGCCAGGTCGGTCGACTTCACCGTTCCGAAGAGGACGCGCTCCATCATCGGCGTCTTGCCGGGGGAGACGCGGGCGCGGCCCCGGCCCCGGGTGTCGGGCCGGGAGGCGTCCTCGGGCGATCGGTCGTCGGGGCCGGTCTTCGGGCGCCGGGGCCTGGGGGCGGCCGGGCCCGGCGCCGGCCGGAAGGTGCTGTTCTGGTCGTCGAACCCCGACGAGGGCAGCGGACGGGGGCCTCGGCTGGGGTTCCGCGGTGGCCGTTCGCCGTCGTCGGGGATGCTCATGGGAGGCCTCGGGGAGTCGTCGGGTCGGGGGTGGGCGGGGGCGATCGCGATGCCGACCTCCCGGGATTATCCGCGAGGGCGGGTCGCCCGGGCAACTCGGGGGCGGGGATCCCCCGACCGGATCGCCGCCGGGCGGGGACGCCGATCCTCGTCGCCCGCCGTCCTCCCCGGAGGCGTCTCGCCCCGTCGGGCGGCTCCCCCGCGGTCCCCCCTTGCGGCCCGCACCGGCGTTCGGGCAACGTGTTACGATTCGAGGTCGGGGGTGCCCGATCGCCCGCACTCGGACGGAGCGCATGCCGGATGGACGACGAGAAGGCCGTCAACCCGACGATCGAGGAGGCGGAGGCCTCGAAGTCCCTGCCGCTCTACGCCTGGGTCGTGCTGGCCGTCCTGCTGGCGATCCCGGCCGGGATGCTCCTCGGGGCCGACGGCTCCTGGTACGACCGGATGCCCGGGGCGGCCCGGGTCATCCTGGGAGGCCTGGCGACGGCGATGGAGCTGGCGCCGGTGCTGATCATCCGGGCCCTGGGGGCACTGGCCGCCCCCCTGGTCGTGCTGGCGATCCTCAGCGCCATCGTGACCAACGACATCCGGGGACTCCAGGGGGCCCGGATGATGGGGTTCTACCTGGTCAACACGCTGGTGGCCATGGTCATCGGCCTGGCCGCTTCGAACCTGATCCGACCCGGGGCGGGGGCGGATCTCGGCGCGTCGGCGGTCGCCTCCGCCGAGGACCCCCGGCTCATCGACCGCCTGATCGACCGGCCGTCCCCCAGGGCGATGGCCCCGGGCAAGACGGTGGCCGAGATCTTCGTCGAGATGGTGCCCCGGAGCGTCGGCGAGGCGTTCTCCTCGAACAACCTGGCCCAGCTGGTGCTGATGACAGTCGCCTTCGGCATCGCCCTGGCGCAGTACCGCGACCGGCAGCGGGCGGCCGGCGAGACGACCTACCGGGCGATGGTCGACGTGCTGGTGGTCGGCTTCGAGCTGCTGATGAAGATCCTCCTCTGGGTGGTGGCCCTGGTGCCGATCGCCGTCTTCGGCGTGGTGGCGATCAGCCTGGCGAGGGAGGGGTTCGGCCTGTTCCTCCAGCTCGGCTGGTTCATCGCGACGGTGCTGGCCGGCTTCGCCTGCCAGGTCGCCTGGTACCTGTCCCAGCTCGGGGTGCTCGGGCGGTACGGGCCGGTGCGGTTCCTGAGGGGGTCGGCCGACGTGGTGGCGATGACCTTCAGCACGGCGAGCACCGCCGCCACCATCCCGATCACGTTGAAGGCACTGACCGGCCGCCTGGGAGTTTCCCGGGCGTCCAGCCAGCTCGCCGCCTGCGTGGGCACGAACTTCAATAACGACGGGACGGCGCTCTACCAGGCGGTGGCCGCGCTGTTCTTCGCCCAGGCCCTGGGGGCGGATCTCACGCTGACCGACCAGGTGGTGATCATGCTGACGACCCTGCTGGCGAGCGTCGGCGCGGGCGGGATCCCCTCCGGCAGCTTCGTGACCCTGCCCCTGATCTTCGCCGCCGTCCGACTGCCGGCCGAGGCCCTGCCGCTGCTGCTCACGATCGACTGGTTCCTCGACCGCTGCCGGACGACCGTCAACGTGATCGGCGACATGACCGTCGCCGTCCTGCTCGACCGCTTCGAGCCGGGCCCGGATCAGCCCGAGCCCGCGAGCAGCGAGCGGTAGAGGTCCACGTAGCGATCGACCACGACCGGCATCGCGAATCGCTCGCCGATGAGCCCCAGGGCCGCCTCGCCGAGCGACCGGGCGAGGCCCTCGTCGCCGAGAACCCGGAGGATGGCGTCCGCCCACCCGTCCCGGTCCCCGGGCGGGACGAGCAGTCCCCGGGGGCCCTCGGCCAGGAGGTCCGTGTTCCCGCCGATCTCGGAGGCGATGCAGGGGAGTCCGGTCGCCATCGCCTCCAGCAGGGAGTTGCTCATCCCCTCGGCGACGCTGGGCAGGACGAACACGTCGGCGGCGCGGAGGGAGTCGGCCGGGTCGTCGACCGGTCCCGGGAAGTGGACCCGATCGGCGAGGCCCATGTCCTTCGCCTTCGCGACGAGGCGGCCGCGGTCGGGCCCGTCCCCCAGGAGGATCAGGTGAGCGGTCGATCGCCGGGCGACCTCGGCCCAGGCGTCGAGCAGCACATCAAGGTTCTTCTGCGGGTGCAGGCGGCCGGTGAAGAGGACGCGGGGCCGGGGGGGGAAACGAGATTCCACCGCCGAGGGGCCGGGGTGGAAGCGATCGGTCTCGACCCCGCTGGCCATCCGGTGCATGCGCGACGGCGGGACCCCCAGGGCGAGCCATTGCCGTTCGATGTCCTCGGAGATCGCCGCGAAGGCGGTGTTCCGCAGCGCGAGGCGACGGAGGGCGGGGAACCCCCGGGTCCGGGCCATCTCCTCGGCCTCGCCGAAGTAGCCGGAGCTGGCCGGCTGCACCAGCGTCGGGGCGTCGATCACCGACCGGGCCACGCCCGTCGAGATCGACTCCCAGAGCCCCTGGTGCGTGTGGATCAGGTCGTACTCGGCTCGCAGCCGACGCAACGCCCGGACGGCACCGGCCACGAAGCTCAGGCCGAACAGCGGGCCGACCCGGACCGGCTCGATCCAGCGGTGCACGAGCACCCCCCGGATCACCTCGTCCTTCGGCAGGCCCGACCCCCGGACCGCCTGCGTGACCACCCGGACCGCATGCCCCCGGCGGGCCAGCTCGGCCCCCTGCGCCAACGCCTGCCGCTCGGCCCCGCTGGCATACGGGTGGAAGTAGGCGAGGAGGTCGCAGATTCGCAGGGGAGGTTCGGGCATCTCGGGACCGCAGCTCCCCGGCCTCGGCGGCGAAGCCCACCGCGACGCAACGCGAACCAAGGTCCCCCCGGGCCGTCTCCGGCCCGGGCCCTGACCGCGGGGTCGGTCGGCGGGCCGATCCCGCTCGATCGGATGGGACTCCCCGGGGCGGTGGGGGGAAAAACGAACGGCGCCGGCCGGGGCCGGCGCCGTCCCTGGGAATCGCGAACCCGGGCCGGTCAGGCCCGGTCGATCAATAGTCGAGCACCAGCTTCGAGTAATCCCGGCCCAGGCGGTCGTAGATCCGCCCGCCCATGACGGTGACCTGGGGATAGGTGCGAGTCGGGGCGTTGGCCCCGGAGCCGGAGACGACGATCGACCAGTCGCCGTCGGGGAGGAACTCGGCGAGCCGGAACTGGCCGTCCTCGTCGGTGACGGCCCGACGCTCGGCGAAGCTGGAGACGGTGTTCGAGAAGGTCACGACCAGGCCGGAGACGGGGCCCCGGGTCTGCTCGTCCCGGACCCGGCCCTGCACCAGCTTCGTGGCGGCGGCCAGGGTCGAGCCGGGCAGGCCCCCCGAGAACGCGGGGCGCTGCGAGGTCCGCGTCTCGAAGGGCTCGGGCAGGGGCATGATCCCCTCGATCGCCCCGTCCTCGCCGGGGGCCGGCAGCGTGGGGGGGCTGGAGGGCTCGGGGACGATCCCGGCATCCTCCTCCTCGGCGGGGGCGGCGGAGGCCTCCGGCTGTCGGGGCTCGATGGCCCGGCTCTCCAGCTCGGGCGACCGGCCGGTCCCCGGGGGATTGCCCGACTGCCTGGGTGCCTGCAGCGCCGGCTCGTTGCGACGAGTGGCCGAGGTCCCGGACGGCGATGGCGACGGCGCGGCGACCGGGCGATCGACCACGATCGGGGTCGAGTCGTACACGACGCTCGACGGGTAGAGCAGGCTGGTCGAGTAGGCGTAGGAGGTCGGGACGTACGACGTCGAGACCACGTCATCCAGGTAATAGCGGGTCGGCCGCAGGTACGACGAGCCGACCAGGTAGCTCGTCGGCAGCAGCGTGGAGGCCGACCGGTAGATCGTCGGGGCCAGCGTGTAACGTGCCGGGCGATAGACGTACGACGCGGTCGGCACCAGGTACGAGGTCGAGACGATCGAGGTCGTGGGGACGACGTACGAGGTGGCCGTCGGGACGGCGTAGATCGTCTCGACCGGGGAACCGAGGTAGACCGTCTCCCTCGGGCCGAACAGCCCGAAGCCGTTGCCGACCGCGGGCCTCGGCGTCAATCCCAACGCCAGGGCCAGCAGGCCCCCGAGGGCGATTCGGCGGATGAACCGGGTCATGGTGTCCTCTCCAGGGCGTCCGTTGGCGGGCCCGCTCGCGATCCTCGCGGCGGGGCTCGCCGGATCGATCGATCCCATACCAACAACCATACCATCCCGTTCGACCGGGACAAGCGTCATGAGCCGACGCCCCGACGCCGGGCGGGTCGTCGACGTGCCCCACCCGGGCACAAATTGCGTGCCGCCCCCCGGGCTGCGAAGATGGGAGGCCCGCCGGACCCGATTCCGACCCCTTCCCTCCCCGGAGGAGTCCCCATGAGCCGGACCCGAACCGCCGCCGACGTGCTGGAGCGCGACTTCCTGGAGATCCGATCCCGGATCCTCGACCTCGCCGCCGCCCTCGACCGACTCGACCGCGCCGCCGACCGGCCCGGGGTCGAGGCCGACCCCCGCCTCGGTCGCATCCGGGACGCCCTCGAACTGCTGCGGAAGACCGACGCGACGAGGGCGGCGGCGGTCCAGCTCCACTTCTCCGATCCCTACGAGGAGGGCTGGCGGTCGAAGCTGCCCGTCGCATCCCGGCTCGACTGAGTCCGGGATGTCCGAGATTCCCACCATCGGCGGGGTTCCGGGGAGGTCTCCCCGGGAGCGGGGCGACCTCACCGGAACGACCTCGGCTCAGCGCCGATCCCCCCCGGGGGCCGGTGCCGACGGCCCCTCGACGCCCTCCAGGTCCTCGAATGTGGCGCGCCGAGCGATCGCCGCGTGGGGCACGCCGTCGATCTCGGCGTAGGGATCGACGAAGAAGTTCAGCGGCGGCCCCTGTTGCGGCGGCTCCAGCGTCAGGTGCCGGCCCCGGCTGAACTCCAGGCGGTCCTCGTCGTGGTGCCCGAAGAAGTACTCCCTCCGGGAGGGGTCCTTGGCCGCCTCGCTGGCGTCCACCGGCACCCAGCCCCGACCCTCGACATACAGCTCCGCCCAGCAGTGGTAGCCGGCGATCTCGCCCGCCCCCCCCTCCCCCGGCAGCGCCAGGCCGATGGCGAAGCGGGCCGGGATGCCGACCGACCTGGCCATGCCGATCAGCAGTGCGTGGAAGTCGGTGCAGTTGCCCCGCCGCTCGTCGCAGGCATACAGCGCGTCGCCCCGCCCCCAGCCGGTGCCGCTCTTGTCGTAGGTCATCGTGCCGACCACCGCCTCGTAGAGGGCCCTGGCCCGCTCGAAGTCCCCCTCCAGGCCCTCGGTCGCCTCGTCGGCGAGCCGACGGATCGGCCCGTCCAGGGGCACCAGCGGTTCGGGCGCCAGGTATCGCCCCCGTCCCTCCGCGTCCAGGGGCTCATCCCGACCGGCGTTCTCCGATCGGGTGGCGACGATCGTCAGCGTGACGTCGACCTCGCCCCGAGGCCGGTCGAGCCGGACGTGGAGCATCCGGTTGCCCGAGCCCGGCGCCCGCCCGAGGGTGACGGGGGCCGGGGCGTCGATGGTGAGGCGGTGGATCGTCTGGTGGTCGTCGTCCCGCGGCACGGGGAGCCAGAGGTCCAGGACCCGGGCGCCCTCGGGGATCTCCCGGACGGTCGCCCGGCAGGTCACGGCGAAGGTCCGCGTGCGAGGGGGCTCGTCCTCGGCCCGTCCCGCCGCCGATGCGGATTGGGTCAGGATCAGGAGTGCGGGGAGCAGTCGCGGGGCGAGGAGTCGCGTTCGGGTCATCGGGGAGTCCTCGGGGTCGAGGCCGGATGGTGCGGTCTCATCGCGAGTTCGCCCAGTTCGAGACTCGATGTCCGACTTCGTCCGACCTCTTACGTCGGGGATCACCGCCACCCGGCAGGAGCGACATCACCCCCAGGGATGATGGGTCGTCGCCCGGAGGCCCGGAGGAGGACCGACCTCATTGACTCGGGCGGGGTCCGGGGCGTAAGATCCTGTTGGGCCGCGTTCGAGGGTTGAGCCGGTGCGGCCCACGGTCGATGCGTCGAAAGGAGGCGATACCTTGCCCGAGGGATCGTTCCCGACCTGACCAAAGGCAGGCGGTGTCCGCTGGCGGCGGCCCGCCTTTTTCCTTGCGCGGCGCGGTACCGATTGGCGAGGGAGTGCGTCCCGGGCCCCGGCCTCGGGCAGCGGCCCCGGACCGGACGCTCGGTCGGCGAACATCGGGCCGAGGTGTCCGCCGTCGCCGGACCGAACCCGGGGACGGCGTCGACGGGATGGCCGTCGATCGGTCCTCGTCGGATGAGGCCGAGGGGGAGGGGCGACTCGGGCTCCGGACTCGGACGCCCGGATCCTGGGGACGGGTCGTGCCTCCTCGTTCCTCGTCGAAGGAGCGTCGTCCTCGAAATCCGGCGACAGGAAGCCCCATCGCCCTCGATGACGTGACCGGGGGTCGGGAGCCTTGGGGCCTTGCCGCCCCGGGGGCCATCGACGGGGGGGCCGGGGAGCCCACGCCCGCGGGCTCCCCGAATCCCCATCGCCTGGCGGGCGATCAATAGCGTTGGCCGCCGCCCCCACCATAGCCGCCGCCGTACCCACCGCCGCCGCCGTAGCCGCCGCCGCCGCCGTAGCCGCCGCCACCGCCCCGGCCTCGACCGCCGCCGTAGCCGCCGCCACCACCGCCGCGGTCTTCCCGGGGCCTGGCCTCGTTGACCGTCAGGCGGCGCCCGTCGTGGTCCCGGTCGTGCAGGCCGTCGATGGCGGCCTGGGCCTCGGCCTCGGTGTCCATTTCGACGAACCCGAAGCCCTTGCTCCGTCCCGTCTCCCGGTCCTCGATGACCTGGGCGCTCTGGACGGTGCCGAACTGCGAGAACAACTGCTCCAGGTCCGAACTGCTGACCCCGTAGGTCAGGTTGCCGACGTAGAGTTTCTTGCCCACTGCTGGTCTCCTGGGCGCAAGCGTGCCGGCCCTGCGATGCTTCCCGGGCCGGAGGGAACGGCGCTCAAGGGCGAGCCCGATCGGCGGGAACGACGGACGAGCGGGGCGGGAGCGGGCGTCGGGGACGGGCCGGCTTCGCCTGCTCGGTCGTCGGACCAACCGGGACCATCCTACCCAAGGATGGGGGGACTGTGAAACGGTGATCGGCGTCGATTCCGTCGGCCCGCGCGCCGACTCCCGGCCCCGGTCGTGCATGGCCTCCTCGCCCGGCGACCCCGAACCTCCCTCCCATGCGCACCGAGCCCCCACGGGTTCCCTCGGACGGCGAGGGCCCGGGGCGGGATCAGGCGGGTCTTCGAGGTCGACCGGGACCGCACCCGACCGGCCGCCGAGGCCACCGACGGGGAGCGGTACCCGGCCCCCGGCTTCACCGACCCCCATCTTCGACGAGGTGGACGAGGCGACGGCCATCTTCAAGGTCACGCACGACCCGCCGACCCAGGACGATTTCGCCACTTACGATGGCCGGCCGCCGGACCGGGACCTGCGGCTCACGGGCGAGGGCTCGAAGCGGCTCCGGGGGGTGCGGGCGGTCGGGCGGGGATTGCCGCCCTCGCCGCGACCGTCTCGGGCGACCGTCGATCCGCGTCTCGGCCCCCCGAGGAGGGGCACCCGGATGCGCACCGGGGGCCGGCCCGGGTCGAACCCGTGCGCCCCGGCGCGGTCGATCACGAGGCCAGGAGCGGGGTGAGGGCGGATCCGTAGGAGACCGGGACCGGACGGTCAAGCTGGTCGCGCAGTTCGGTGCCGGGGTCGATGCCAAGGCAGTGGAACATGGTCGCGGAGACGTCGTCGGGCGAGCAGGGGTCGGCGACGGGGAAGGCGCCCGAGGCGTCGGAGGCGCCGTGGACATAGCCCCGTCGGAGCCCGCCGCCGGCCATCAGGATCGTGTAGCACTTGGGCCAGTGGTCGCGCCCGGCATCCCGGTTGATCCTCGGCGTCCGGCCGAACTCGCCGGCCCAGACGACCATCGTCTCGTCGAGCATCCCGCGATCGTCGAGGTCCTCGAGCAGGGCGGAGAGGGTCTGGTCGGTGATCGGCAGGCGGGAGTCCCGGAGGGTGTTGAAATTGTCCTTGTGCGTGTCCCAGCCGCCGATCCCGGGGGAATAGTAGACCGTGACGAACCGGACCCCGGCCTCGACCAGCCTCCGGGCCAGCAGGACGCTCTGGCCGTAGGTGGTCCGGCCGTAGCGGTCCCGGACGGACTCGGCCTCGGCGTGGATGTCGAAGGCGGTTTGCGTCTGGGGGGAGGTGAGCAGGTCGAAGGCCCGCTGCTGGTAGGCGTCCATGCCCCGGACCTGCGCGAGGCGGTCTCCCAGCCGGGCATGCCGGGCCAGGCCGGCAAGCATCGACCGGCGGTCGCCGGCCCGGGAGGCGGAGACCTCCATCGGCAGGCTCAGCTCCTCGACCGAGAACCCGTCCCGGTTCGGGTCCTTGAGGACGAACAGCGGGTCATGCCCCTTGCCGAGGAACCCGGCGAACTCCCCCGGCGTGCGGAACGGGCCGTCGGCGATCATCGTCGGCAGTGAGACGGCCGTCGGGATCCGCCGGGGGCTCGGGGCGAGGTGGTCGACGATCGCGCCGTAGGCGGGGAAATCGGTGGCGGAGGCGTTCGCTGTGACGATGTCGATCAGCGGCTTGTGGCCGGTCAGCGAGTAGTAGGCCGCCGAGTTGTGGGCGCTCGTGCCGTGCTGGACCGACCGGACGAGGCAGACCTTGTCCATCACCCGCGCCATCCTCGGCAGGTGTTCGCAGACCGAGACGCCGTCGAGCGTCGAGGCGATCGGCGAGAATTCCCCCCGGATCTCGGCCGGGGCCTCCGGCTTCATGTCGAAGGTGTCGTGGTGGCTGGCGCCGCCGAACTGGTGGAGGAAGATGACCGACTTCGCCCGGACCGGCGGGGAGCCCGCCGAGCCCTCGGCCCGGAGCACGTCAGCGAGGCCCAGGCCGAGCCAGCCCAGGGCGCCGACCCGGAGGGCCTGGCGTCGGCTGGCCCGGCCCCGTGCGAACTCCCGGCATCCGATCGGATCGCGTCGCATCGCCTCGCCCTCCGGCTGATCGGGGGATCGCCCTCGCGTCCCGGGGCTGTCCTGCGTTAAATATGTTGTAAACAAGGAGGGTCGGCGGTTCCACCCCGAACCCCCCGGCCCGATCCCCCCCCGGAGGAGGACGCCATGACTCGCCGGCCCTCGCCGACCGCCCGCCGGACGCCCCCCCTGGCCCTCGCCTTGGCCGCCGCCCTCGCCCCGTTGCCCCTCTCCCCGGCGGTGGTCCTCGGGGGCGAGACGCCCGCCCTCCTGACGGTCGAGCCGGCGGAGGTCCGCCTCGACGGGAGCCGGGACGAGGCGCAACTGATCGTCACCGGGTATTTCGACGACGGATCGGTGCGCGACCTGACCGCCGTGGCGGAGTTCACCTCCCCGGGGGCTCCGGTCGTCGAGGTCTACCCGGGCGGCCTGATCCGGCCGGCCTCGGCGGGGCAGGCCCGGGTCGTCGCTCGGGTCGGCACGGCCGAGGCGGCGGCGGCCGTGACGGTCGAGCGCGCCGGGGTCGAGCACGCCCGACGGTTCGAGGTCGAGGTCCAGCCCGCGTTGACCAAGGCCGGCTGCAACCAGGGGGCCTGCCACGGCACGCCGACGGGCAAGGAGGGCTTCCGCCTCAGCCTCCGGGGCTTCGACCCGGATCTGGACCACGCGACCCTCTCCCGGGAGGTCGGCAGTCGTCGGGTCAATCCGTTCGACCCCGAGTCGAGCCTCGTGCTGCTCAAGGGCACCGGCGCCGTCGCCCACGAAGGGGGCCGCCGGTTCGGCCCGGACGACCCGACGTACCGGATCCTCCGGGACTGGATCGCCGAGGGGCTGGCGGCCGAGCCCGAGGGCCTACCGGTGCCGACCCGGCTGGAAGTCCTGCCCGGCGACCGCGTGCTCGACGCGCCGGCCGAATCCCAGCAGCTCGCCGCCCGCCTCCACTTCGAGGACGGCACCGTCCGGGACGTGACCCGGCTGGCCCGCTACGAGTCGTCCGACGCGACGGTCGCCACGATCGGGCCGGGGGGGATGGCCCGCAAGGCGGGCACCGGGGAGGCGACCGTCCTCGTCAATTTCGGCAGCCTCGTCGCCACCACCCGGCTGGTCTTCCGGGAGCCGGTCGACGGCCTGGCCTGGACCGATCCGCCGAACGCCAACTTCATCGACGAGCACCTCTCGTCCAAGCTGGAACTGCTCCGGATCCCGCCCTCGAGGTCCTGCGACGACGCGACCTTCCTGCGCCGGGCCCACCTCGACCTCATCGGCCTGCCCCCGACCCCGGGGGAGATCCGGGCCTTCCTGGCCGACGACCGGCCGGACAGGCGGGCGCTCGTGATCGACGGACTCCTGGGGCGTCCCGAATATGTCGACTTCTGGGCGATGAAGTGGGCCGACCGGCTCGGTTGCAACCAGCGGTTCACCGGCCACAAGGGGGCGTACAGCTACTACCGGTGGATCCGGGACCAGGTGGCCGCGAACATCCCGTTCGACGAATTCGCGAGGGCGATCGTCACCGCCGACGGGCCGAACTACGTGAACCCGCCGGCGAGCTTCTACCGGCGGATCCGCGACCCGGAGGAGGCGGTCGAGACGGTCAGCCAGGTGTTCCTCGGGCTGAGGCTCCGGTGCGCCCGGTGCCACAACCACGTCGCCGACCGCTGGACCCAGGACGACTACTACGGCATGGCCGCCTTCTTCAGCCAGGTCCGGTACAAGAACGGGCCGCAGTTCTTCGAGACCTACGACAAGGAGGAGACGGTCTATCTCCAGCCCGATCGGGAGATCCGCCAGCCCCGGACGGGCCGGGTGATGGCCCCGAAGCCGCTGGGGGCGCCGGCCGTCGCGCTGGAACGGGACGAGGACCGCCGGGAGGCGCTGGCCGACTGGATCACCGCGCCCGAGAACCCCTTCTTCGCCCGGGCCGCGGTCAATCGGATCTGGTTCCACCTAATGGGCCGGGGGATCGTCGACCCGGTCGACGACCTGAGGGCGTCGAACCCGCCGATCTCCGAAGGCCTGATGGACGCCCTGGCCGACGACTTCGCCTCCCACGGCTTCGACGTGAAGCGGACGATCCGCCTGATCTGCGCGAGCCGGGCCTACCAGCGATCCGCCGAGCCGAATGCGTTCAACGCCGACGACGACCGCTACTTCTCCCGGGCGACGGTCGCGCTGCTCCCGGCCGAGGTCCTGCTCGACGCGATCTCGCAGGCCGCCGGGGTGGACGAGCAGCTGGGCCACCTCCCCCCCGGCACCCGGGCCGTCGAGGTGCCCGACGGCGAGTTCTCGCACCCCTTCCTGAGGACCTTCGGCCGCCCCTCGCGCTCGGAAGCCTGCGAATGCGAGCGGGAGCGGGACTCGACCCTGGAGCAGGCCCTGCAACTCGTCGGCGGGCGGACCGTGCACGAGAAGGTGGCCGAGGAAGACAACCGGATCGGCCGACTGATGGCCTCGGGGGCGGGCGACGAGGCGATCGTCGAGGAGCTGTTCCTGGCGACCGTCTGCCGCCCCCCCTCGGACGAGGAGTCCGCCCTCGTCACCCCCCGACTGGCCGAGGCGACCGATCAGGCCGATCGCCGGCGGGTCGCCGAGGACCTGCTCTGGTCGCTGCTGAACCACCCCGAGTTCCTGTTCCGACACTGAGGTCGACGGGCCGGCTGTCCGATTACGATTCCGGCACGTTCCGGTGCGTGAAGGGTGCCCCACGCCCCCCGGATCGACGTGATCCGCCGCGTGCCCCTCGGCGGTCTCGCCCCGGGCCACGGCTTCCTCCGGGGCGACCTGGCCTGCGATGCCGTCGGCGTCGGCCTGGATCTCCTCATCGAACTGGCCTGCCCGCACGACCGACCCGCAGAGGGGACGTGACGCCCATGCTCCCGATCCTGACCGCCCTGACCGCCCTGACCGTGATGTGGCTTCCCGCCGCCGATGATCCGAAGGCCGCCGGGCCGTTCGCCCAGCGGGGCTACTACATCACGTTCATGCGGATGCCGACCTACGACCTGGACGCCTGGGAGACGATCATCGACGGCATCCAGGGCGACGGCGGGAACACCCTGCTGCTCTGGGTCGCCGGGGCCTTCCGCTCGGAGAAATACCCGATCACCTGGCGGTACAACGCCGACCATGAGAACGTCCGCGAGGACTTCGTGCGTGACCTGATCGACCACGCCCACTCGAAGGGCATCCGCGTGCTGCTGGGCTTCACGCCCTTCGGCTACGACGGCGTGAACCAGTACCCGCTGGAGCACCCGGAGCTCAGGGCGATCGGTCAGGACGGGATGCCCGTCGAGCCGTTCGGCATCGGCTGCTGGGGCTACAACCTCTGCCCGTCGAGGCCCGAGTCGCAGCGGTTCATGCTGGAGTACGCCCGGGAGATGCTCGACGCCTACCCGGACGCCGACGGGCTCCTGATCGAGTCGTCCGACTACGCCATCTGCCACTGCCGGGACTGCGGCGATCGGTTCTTCGAGGAGGAGTTCCGGTTCGTCAGGGGGATCTCCGAGGAAGTCTGGGCCCGGAAGGCCGAGGCGACGGTCGTGGTCTTCCCGCACTACTTCAGCGGGGCCGACGTGCCGGGCTTCGGCGTCAAGGCGGCGAAGCTCCCGTTCGACCCCCGCTGGTCGCTGGTGTTCACGCCGCACAGCGCCCGCCCCGAGCCCGACCTGATCGAGCGGGCGAGGAGCAGCCTGTGGTGGGACGACTCGCCGGCCCGGCGTGGTCCGCAGGAGATCCGGGCCGGTGCCCGGCATGCGAGGGAGATCGGGGCGACGGGCTACGTCCCCTCGCTGGAGGCGTTCACGTTCGTCGCCGCCGAGGCCGAGGAGGGCCAGGCGTGGCTCAAGGGCAAGCGCCAAGTGCCGCTGGGCTTCGGCTGGCTCGATCCGGGCGAGCCGCCCTACGACGAGCTGCCGATGCGGGTCCAGCGGATCGCCTACCGGGAGTTCGTCCGCAACCCCGACCTCTCGTTCGAGCGGTACAAGGAAATCCTGGGCCTCGACCTGTTCGGGGCGGCCTCGACCACTCAGGCGGTCGAGGATGTGCTGGAACTCCAGGCCGCCTTCAACTTCCAGCGGACGTGGTGCCAGCCCTCGCCGCTGACGAGCCTCGAGCGGGTCCGGGCGATGGAGGATCGGGGCGAATTGACGGCGGAGAAGCGGGCCGAGTACCGGGCCGCCCTGGATCGGCTGCGGGCCATCGAGGGGCGGCACCGGGAGCCGAGGTCGGAGGGCGAGCGGGAACTGCATCGGGTCGCCGAGTGGGTCGTCGGTCGCTGGGCGGGCGAGGAGCGGTTGCTGCTCGAACGCTCTCCCTGAAGTCATTCCTGCGACTCGCCCCCCGACCGACCCGGCATCACCGGCGGAGTCGCGGCCTGAGCCCGATCGGCCGGCCGACCGGCGGCGACCGATTCCTCCCCGACTCCTGCGTCGTCGTCTCCGCACCGGGCCGCGAGGTCGCCCACGTCATCCTCGAACGACCCGTGCCCCACGAGCGGGGCCTCGACCTGATCCGGGCTCGCCCTCTCGGTCGCCGAGGTCTCCGACCGGGGCGGAGCCGATGGCCGCCTGAGCGTCGGCGGGGCGATCGGCCCCGCCGCTCAGCTCCCTTCGAGCCCTTCGCCTCGGCGTCCCCAGCATCCTCCTCGGGGCGACGGGCACCGATGGCACGGCTCCAGGACGAGGGGGATGCCCCTCGGGTTCCGCCACCGATGCGTTCCGGGTAGAATCTCCAACGCCGACGCCCGCGTGTGACGTGATGTCTCGACAGGAGACCTCCTCCCGACGTTCGGCTGACCACGGGCACCCAACGATGCCAATCGCTCCCCTCCGACCGCCGACCCGGCCCGATCTCTACGCCTCCTCATGCGCCCCCGCCTCGGGCCGACTCCGCATCCCAGGCCGTCGTCTCCTCGCCGCGACCTCACCGGTCAGTCCCCCCTGATCGTCCCTCCCCTCCCGCGTGAGGGCCACGCAGTCGGGCACGCCCGCTCGCCGGGCTGAGCACGCTGCGCCTCCCGATCGCCCGTGGACCGCCCGACTACTCCCTGCGTCGGCGGCCACGACAGGCAACCCATCACCGGCGTGAATCGACGAGCCCCCGGGGCGAGGGCTTCGACACGTCCGGCCACGCCCGAAGTCGGGCGAACCGAGGGACGGCCGAGACCTTCACCGAGCGAGAGGGGGCGACGAGATGCGACTCCGGCATGACGAGCGGGCGATCGGCGGTGATTCCGATGGGATCGGTGCGACGACCGCAGGCGAAGCGGTCGGGACGCGGGGGGGCTGGGGCGTCGATCCAGCGGTCCGGGAACAGGTCCGCAGGCGACGGACCTTCGCCATCATCTCGCACCCCGACGCCGGCAAGACGACGCTGACCGAGAAGCTGCTGCTCTACGCCGGCCGCCTCGACGTGGCCGGCATGGTTCGCGGCCGCAAGACCCGACGGGCCGCCGCCTCCGACTGGATGGACCTGGAGCGGCAGCGGGGCATCTCCGTCACCTCCACCTCCCTGGCGATCGACTACCGGGGCCACCGCATCAACCTGCTCGACACGCCGGGCCACCAGGACTTCAGCGAGGACACCTACCGCACGCTCATGGCCGCCGACTGCGCCGTCATGGTGCTCGACGCCGTCAGGGGGGTCGAGGCGCAGACCGAGAAGCTGTTCCGGGTCTGCGCCCTGCGGAAGATCCCGATCCTGACGTTCGTCAACAAGATGGACCGGCCCGGCGGCGACCCGCTGAAGGTGCTGGGCGAGGTGGAGGAGGTGCTGGGCATCGGCGCGGCGCCGCTGAACTGGCCGATCGGCTCGGGCCGGGACTTCCGGGGCCTCTGCGACCGCCGCACCCGCCGGGTCTCGATCTTCCAGGACGGCGCCCCCGGCTCGCTGGTGGTGCCGACGACCGACGGCGACCGGGACGACCCCGCCTGTCCGCTGCTGGATGCCGGGACGAGGGCCGCCCTGCTCGACGAGATCGCCCTGCTGGACGGCGCCGGGGAGCCGTTCGACCCCGGGCGGTTCCTCCGGGCCGAGGTGACGCCGGTGCTCTTCGGCAGCGCCCTGACCAACTACGGCGTCGAGGCGTTCCTGGACGCGTTCCTCAGCCTGAGCCCGCCGCCGGGTCCTCGCCCGAGCGACGGGGGGCCCGTGCCCCCCGACCGGCCCGAGTTCTCCGGCTTCGTCTTCAAGGTTCAGGGGAACATGGATTCGAAGCACCGGGACCGGATCGCCTTCCTCCGGGTCTGTTCGGGGCGATTCGTCCGGGACATGGAGGTGGTCAACGCCCGCACCGGCGAGAAGCTTCGCATGTCCCGGTCGCACCGGCTCTTCGCCCAGGACCGGGAGGCGGTGGAGGAGGCGTTCCCCGGCGACATCATCGGCCTGGCGAGCACGGGCCAGTACCGCCTGGGCGACACGCTCTACCAGGGCGAGCCGGTGCGGTACGAGCCGCTGCCGCAGTTCGACCCCGAGCACTTCGCCGTGCTGACCTGCCGGGACACCAGGCGGCGCAAGCAGTTCGCGCGGGGGATGGAGCAGCTCGTCGAGGAGGGGGCGATCCAGGCCTTCAGCGATCCTGCGGAGGGAGGCCGGGAGCAGATCCTCGCCGCCGTCGGGCCGTTGCAGTTCGAGGTGGTGCAGGCCCGGCTGGAGTCGGAGTACGGGGTGGCGACGGACCTGGAGCCGCTGCCATACACGATGGCTCACCGGGTCGAGAGCGAGCCGACGTCGTTGCTGCGGATGCCCCCCGGCTCCCTCCTGACGCTGGACCGCTCCGGCCGGGTGGTCGCCCTGTTCCAAAGCGCATTCGACCTGGACGCCTTCCGCGGCCGGAACCCCGGCGTCCGATTCGGCTCGGCCGGCTGAGTGGCGTCGGGAGGGCTTCCGTAACTCGGCTGCGTCCCGAGAGAGAGACACCGACCCGGCCGGCGACGAACGCCCGGCTGGCATGCGAGGACGACGACATGAGCCACGATCGGCAGGGCACCGGAATGGCGGAGATCGCGACCGTGGACCTGAACCCGACGGAGGCCGAGGAGCGGGAATACCACGAGTCGATGACGCGCACGATCGGGGACGCGCTGAAGGCGGTCCACGAGAGCGTGGTTGCGCGCCACCGGGAGATGGACGAGATCAAGATGCAGCTCCAGGAACACAGCCGCGACCTCGACCACGCCGACAAGGCAAACCTGCGGCAGGCGGCCGACATGGCGTCCCGGGTCGGCGAACATGCCCTCGAGCAGCGCAGGCGGCTGGAACGCCTGATCGAGTCGCCCTACTTCGGCCGCATCCACACACACATGCGAGACAGCGGGGCCCTCGCCAACGTCGACATCGGCGTCCACTCGTTCGCCGACCCCGACAGCAAGGAGCCGCTGGTCCACGACTGGCGCGCGCCGATCTCGAGCATGTTCTACGACTACGAGCTGGGCGAGGCCTACTACGAGGCACCCTCCGGGAGGATCGACTGCTCGATCTCCCTTGTATCGCCTTTGAGTTGTCTGGACGGGGTCTTGATGGTACTCACGCCGCTGCTGGCAGGCCAGCGGCGAGGTCTCGTCGCACCTGACTCGGCGGCCGATGGCCATGGCGGCCGATCAACCACCGCTCGTCTTAGGTGTGCTTGAACTCCCGCAACGCCTCGGACAGCTCGGCGACCGTGGCGAAGGCCCGTATCCACAACAGCTGCTCCTCGGGCGTGCGGATGAACCGCTCGGCGCGGCCGTCCCCCCGCGGCTCCCGCACGAAGCCCGGCGCGCTCTCCATGCCGAGGGACTCCAGCTCCCGGCGGAAGTCATCGCTCATGTGGGCACTGCCGTGATCGCGGCGGATCGCCAGCCCCTCGGCCACCCCCCGGTCGAAGCCGCCGAAGTGCTCCCGCACCCCCTGACGCAGGGGCTCCAACGCCTCGAAGCGTTCGCCCCGCTTGGCGGACGCCCGGCAACGTGCTGTCGATGGAGCAGAAGCTCCTCGGCCCGAAGCTGGCGTACCTCCCGGAGGTCGTACGCCCCGGAACGATGATCTACACGCACTACGTCACGGGCATCGTCGAGGCCGTCACCGCCGCCGTCGAGGCGATCCCGGGGGCGTCCGGCGGGGAGTTCCTGAAGGTCGGCGTCTACACCGGCGAGGACAAGGCGGGGCTCGGGAAGTTCAAGAGGCGCGAGGTCGACGTCCTGGTCGGGTCGGCGCCGATCGGGACGGGCGTGGACGGCCTCCAGGACGTCTGCGACCGGCTCGTCTTCCTGTCGCTCACCTGGACGCACGCCGAGTACGAGCAGATCATCGGCCGCATCCGGCGGCAGGGCTCGGCCTTCAGGAAGATCGAGGTCATCATCCCGATGGTCGCCCTCCGGGAGGATCGCGCCGGGGTCTGGTCCTGGGACGACCTGAGGAAACGCTGCATCGAGTACAAGCGCATCCTCGCGGACGCCGCGCTCGACGGGGTGATCCCGCTCGACGGGGTGATCCCGCTCGACGGGGTGATGTCGAGGGAGGAGATGCACCGACGCTCGATGGCGGCGCTCCACGCGTGGATCGACCGCGTCAGGGCTGGGACGCCATCCCCGGAGGAAACCGGAACGCCGGCGTCCTTGGCCTGACGGGGCCGTATGCCACCTCAACCGGCGGCCATCTCCAGGGCAAGCCGGAAGGCCCGCTCCTTCAGCCGGTTGCCCGAGCCGAACCAGGCGGACTCGAGCCGGTTGGCCCCCCGCTCGTGCTCGGACCGGCCCCGGGTCGAGCGGTGGTGGTCGACGAACTCGGTGACGGCGTTGTAGGCGGCCCAGGCCGTGTGCCGGACCTGCGGGATGTCCTGGCCCTTGCCCCGCTCGAAGAGGTTGTAGAGGGCGTCGCGGGCGTTGCGGGCCCGGGCGTTGCTGCCCTGCTCCGGGTCGGGATACAGGGCCTCGAAGTAGCGGGCGAGTTGGGCGGCGGTGGGATGGTGGCCGGCCAGGGCGTCGATGCGGACTTCCAGGTCGTCGTAGTAGCGGCGGGCCAGGCCGAGGACCTCCTGGGCCTGCCGAACCTTGGCCGCCAGGTTGCCGCTGTGGCGGATGGCGATCCCCTCGCCCCGGCCGCCCCGGTCGGCCATGTCCAACGTGTTGCTGCAGACAACCCTGATCGGGGTGAAGAAGACCCGCAGGGCCGACGAGCCGTCGTGGCTGTTGGAGAGCAGCAGGTACTTCTCGGTGGTGTCGTGCGAGCCCTTGACCCGGATGCTGCCGGGGAGCTTGCCGAGCAACCAGATCCGCTCTCCCCGCCGGAGGGCCCCGGCGGTGTGGTAGCGGATGCCGCTCTCGGCGGCGATGGCGTCCAGGAAGGCGAAGGCCTGGCGGTTCTGGACCGGGACGTAGCTGGTCCCGACGACGCCCAGGACGTCGTCGGTGTCGGTGCGTACGACGGCCCGCTTGTTCGGGATGGGGATGCCGGTCTCGGTGGCCGGTTCGACCAGGGCGACGTCGTAGTCGAGCCCGGCGGCGGCGATGGCCTCACTAGCGGTGGCCGGGGCGTCGAGGCGGGAGCCCAGGCCGTGCCAGGAGACCTCCCCGACGTACATCATGGCGGTGCGGCCGTTGATCGTTGCGAGTTCGTGGGCCAACGTGGTGGTCTCCTCGTGAGGGGCTGGCCCCGAGGCGGGGCCCGATCGTCCGGGCCTCACGAGGAACTACCCGGCCGAGGGCGGCGGCGCGTTGACGAGCGGAGGGTGATGAGACGTGCGAGGGGCTTGGTGGGAGGTTCGGGCAGGGCGAAATGGCCTGGCGGTCGGGTTCGATCTCGATCGACGTCGATCTTCCCCGACGTGGTGAACTCCGGCCGTCTCGGTTTCGTCCGAGATTCGTCGGGATGGTGGATCAGGCCCTTGCTTGAAGCTCAGGTCGGCTGATGATCGCGGACTCTGACACCAACGTTGTGTTAGTACTACTCCGTTGGGTTCTACGGAACGATCGAGGCGGTTTGTTCGTACCGTGAGGTATGAGCAAGACCTACACCCCCGAACTTCCCCCCGACGTCCTGCAACGCCTCGACGCCTACGCCGCCCGGTTCCGGCCCGACTTCGCCCGCGCCCGGCAGGCCGCCTGGGCCCACGTCTATCTCCACGGCCTGCTCATCGACGGCGAACGCAAGAGCATCGAGCCCCTCTCCCGACGCGTCGCCCTGCCCGCCGGCCTGGACGTCGCCGACCCCGAGCAGGCCCTGCAGCAGTTCGTCAACCAGGCCGCCTGGGACGAGCGGGATGTCTGGAGGCGCCATCGCGCCGTCATGGCCGAGGCCTTCGCCTCGCCGAGGGGCATCTTCGTCTTCGACGACACCAGCTTCCCCGAGCAGGGCAAGCACTCCGTCGGGGTCCAGCGGCAGTATTGCGGCGCGTTGGGCAAGCGGGCCAACTGCCAGGTGGCCCCCTCGGTCCGCTACGTCAGCCCCGAGGGCCACTGCCCGCTGGCGATGCGGCTCTACCTGCCGGGACGCTGGCTGGGCGACGAGGAGCGGCTCGACGAGGCCGGCGTACCCGAGCCCGAACGCCGCCCGCTGAGCAAGGGGCAGATCGCCCTGGAGTTGCTCGACCGGGTGCGTGCCGAGGGCCTGCCGGGCCGCTTCGTCGTGGCCGACGCCGGCTACGGCGTCTCGGGCGACTTCCGCGACGGCCTGGAGCAGCGGCGGCTGCGGTACATCGTCGGGGTCACCGACGAGCTGGTCGGCTTCACCGCGCCGCCGAGTTGGGAGGAGCCGAAGGCCGGCACGGGCGGCCGACCGCGCAAGCGGCATCGCCTGGCCGAGGGCGCGCCGCGGCCGATGAACTTGAAGGAATTGGCCGCGAGGACGCCGCGGCACAAGGGGACGTGGCGTGAGGGGACCAAGGGCAAGCTGTCGGGTCGCTTCGCCTGGCTTCGGGTCTGGCCGGCGTCCGGCTGGGCCACCGGCGAGTGCGTCGGGGCAGAGCCGGTGCGGTTGTTGATCGAGGAGCAGGCCGACGGGAAGATCAAGTATGCCGTCAGCAACTTGCCGCCACGGACTAGCCGGATCAAGGCGGTGCGGCTCTGGAAGAGCCGCTGGCCGGTGGAGCAGGGCTACCAGCAGATGAAGGAGGAGTTGGGCCTGGATCACTTCGAGGGCCGCTCCTGGCGGGGCTTCCACCACCACGCCTGCCTGGTGATGCTGGCCTACGGCTTCCTGGCATCGGAACAGCGACGAGCCCGTCGGGGGCGATCCCGGCCGGGCAAAAAGGGGGGCGCCGAGGTCCGGTGATCACGCTGCCGTCGATCCGGCGGGCGTTGCAGCGGCTGCTGGCCCCGATCTGCCGGCATGATTGCCCCTACTGTCGGGGGCTCACCGATTCGCCACCCCAGATACTAACGGAGTAGTACTAAGCGGATCCTCATCGCCAGCACCAACCCGAATCCTGGGCGCTGGACTGGAACGACCACGTCCCGGCGAATTCCCGGCTGGCCATGGACGGCTACCTCTACGTGGCCGTCGGCGACAAGGGCGTCTACGGGGCGGTGGGCACCGACGGTAGGCGGGTGGACCTGTACGGCGGCGGCGTCCTCCGGCTGCGGCCCGACGGCACCGACCTGGAGGTCTACTGCACGGGCGTCCGCAACATCCTCGACGTGGCCCTCGACGCCGAGGACGAGATCTTCACCTACGACAACACCGACGAGCACGACTGGATGTCCCGCCTGACCCACATGGTCGACGGCGGCGAGTACGGCTATCCGTTCGACTTCGTGCCGCGGCGCCCTTATACGCTCTGGATGATGGCCGACTACGGCGGCGGGGCGGCCACCGGGGCACTCTGCTACACCGAAGACGCCCTGCCCGCCGAGTACCGAGGCAACCTGTTCCTGGCCGACTTCGGCAAGCGGCAGGTCCTGCGGGTCGTCCCGCGGCGCGACGGGGCGACGTTCCGGGCCGACTCGAGGTCGGACGTCTTCTCGGACCCGCCCGGCGACTTCCGCCCGGTCGGGATCGCGGTCGCGCCCGACGGCCTGGGCCTCTACATCTGCGACTGGCAGCACGCCGACACCAAGGAGGCGGTCTCGGTCGGTCGCCTGCTGCGATTGACGTACACCGGCCCGAGTCATGCCCGCACCAGGCCCTCCTGGTTCCTCGACGCCGCGTGCGGGCGGCCCTGCCGGGCGAGCCTCGACGAGCTGGTCGTCGCCCTGTCGCATCCCGCCCGATCGGTCCGGGAGGTCGCCCAGCGGCGACTGGCCGAGCGGGGCGCGGGGGCGGTCGCCGCCTTGGTCCGGCTGCTGGGAGACGTCGACGCCCCCCTGACTTCGGTGGCTCCGGCCATTGATAAGGATCTTTAAGCGAGGTTCGCCAACCTAGAAAAAAATGTCCGGAGCTCGGGGTCCAATCGCAACTCACCTGAATGCAGACGAGGCAAGCCTGCCCGGTTACGCATGAGGTGAACCATGTTTCGACATCTTGCCCGCCTCTACTGCCATCTCGCCTGCATGATCCTGGGCCACTTCGTCTATGAAGCTGGCCCTGGACATGGGACGCACTGCCTGCACTGCCTATCCTTCGTGATGGCAGGCCGGCTCCGGCAGCCGCCCCACATCCGATTCCTAGGATGGGCGTGGCGACTCCTCAAGCTATGGCCCCGATACCTCCTGGATCGGTCCGCGTGAGGAGACCGATTCGAAGGACAGCCATGTCTAGTCGGTCGTCAATCCTCAATTGACGGGTGGATCCGACGTGTCCGCCACTCCCACCCCCTGAACCAGAGGGGATGCCCCCCCCTATTGCCCATAACAACTTGCGTTATTTTTGGCTCACAATAATATAAATTCAAACAAGCATGACAAGAAAAATTAGGTCGGTAACGTTAGCTCGTCGGGCCCTCGCGAGAGGGGGGGCCACCCGGGGTCGAAGGTGTAATCCGTCCTCGTCATTCCCGACGCCTCTTGGTTCCCTTGGGCGATGAATCATCCGCCAGTACGCGCGTGCTTGCAGCGGACGGCAAATCCTCATCCTTAGTCAGACCCGCCTCTTCAAGTCACTCCGGCCGACGCTGCACCTGTTTGCCAGAACGCTCGTTCAAGGTCGAACATCCGGGCTGCCGACCGCCACGGTCTGCGGCCGATGACTTGGAGCATCATTCGAATCTTCAATTGTTGACCGGGCAAGAGGCATGTGCAAGATGTACCATGTGGACGCAGGCATACAGGTCGCCAGCCGTAGTCAGAGGCGATTGTCTCGATCGGTACGGGTAATAACGATCCGGAGCGGGTGACGCGAATAGTCCGAGCCAGCATGATGCACTTCGTGCGGGGCAACCGCTCGCAACGACGGACCAGAGATGATCGCCGGGCCGTGTCCTCGGCCTCTCGTCCCAGGAGGAAAGGAAACCAGACGATGGGTAGCGTCTTCCGGAAGAGCTATACGAAACCGCTCCCGCTCGGAGCGGAGATCATCCAGAGGAAGGGCGAGCGCCTCGCCCGCTGGCGCGACGCGAAGGGGAAGCTCCAGACGGCCCCGATCACGGTTGGGCTCGACGGCTCCGAGCGCCTGCTCTTCGAGTCGGGCACGTACACCGCCAAGTACCGGGACGGCAGCGGCATCGTCGTCTCAAGGCCGACCGCCTGCCGGGACCGGGACGCCGCCAAGCAGATGCTCGCCGAGTGGGAACGCCAGGCCGAACGAATCCGGGCGGGCCTTATCTCGGCAAGCGAGGTCAGGTCCGCAGGTCAATTGGCGTTCCCGATCGGTGAGCATGTCGAGGCGTATTTGATTAGCCTTGACGCGAGCGGGAACACGGCGAAACACGTCAAGGAGACGCGCCGGGTACTCAAAACCGTGCTCGCCGGTTGCGACTTTGGGACGCTCGCCGACCTCGACCGTACGGCCGTCGAGCACTGGCTCGGGATCAGGCGCAAGCTAGGGGCATCGGCCAGGACACGGAACGTTGATCTCACCGCGCTGATCGCCTTCGGCAACTGGTGCGTTGCCTCCCGGAGGCTCATGAACAACCCGTTCAAGGGCATCCAGAAGGCCGACACGAAGTCAGACCCACGCCGCCGTCGCCGGGCCATGACCGAGGAGGAGTTGAAGCGTCTCCTCGATGCCGCTCGCCGGAGGCCCCTAGAGGACGCGCTCACCGTACGCACGGGCAAGAACACGGGGCAGCGGAGTGCGAAGGTGCGACCCGAGATCCGGAAGCAACTCGGAGCCCTTGGGCGAGAGCGTGCCCTCATCTACAAGACGCTGGTGCTCACTGGGCTTCGGAAGAACGAACTTGCCACCCTCACGGTCGCCCAATTGAAGCTCGATGGCCCGATGCCCTTCCTCGAACTCGATGCCGAGGACGAGAAGAGCCGGGAAGGCAACAGCGTTGTCGTGAGGAGCGACCTCGCGACAGACCTCCGCCAGTGGCTAGCCGACCGACTCGCCGGCCTTCAGGAGAAGGCCCGCCGCGCCGGCAAGCCGAGCCCCGCCCGGCTGGCCGGAGAGACGCCCGTCTTCGAGGTCCCCAACGGGCTGGTTCGCATTCTCGATCGCGACTTGAAGGCCGCCGGGATCCCGAAGCGGGACGAACGGGGCCGGACGCTCGACGTGCATGCCCTGCGGACGACCTTCGGCACGCTCCTGAGCCGGGGAGGCGTCCCGCTGCGGACCGCCCAGGCCGCGATGAGGCACTCCGACCCGAGCCTCACGGCGAACATCTACACCGACCCGAAGCTGCTTGACGTGCATGGCGCCCTCGACGCCTTGCCAAAACTGCCGCTCGAATCGCGGCCGGACGAGTTCCAAGAGGCGTTCCGAGCCGCCACGGTCGGCACTTGCGATTCGATGCCGCTTGCACCGCCGCTTGCACCGACTCCCGGCAAGAGGGAGCAATCAGTGGCAACTCCTGACAGAATGTCCACTTGTGGGTCTCGTCCCACCGAGATGGGTGGTCTTGCCGCAAGTCCCACTGGCGACAGGGAAAGGGCAGAGTTGTCAGGCGACGACAAGAATGGGGCGGAGTGGGCGATGAGGGATTCGAACCCCCGACGTCCTGCGTGTAAAGCAGGCGCTCTAACCGCTGAGCTAATCGCCCGGTTGCTGATCAAGGAATTATTGTAGCGGGGAGTCGTGGCTTCGGGCAAACCGGAGTGAGGGTGCATGAGGCCCTTGGCGAGCAGGGAGGTACTGGCGCGGTCGTTGTCGGGGCCTGCGGTAGAAGCCCATATACCCGGTTGAAGCTGCTCGCCACCGAGGCGATGATCTCGCCCGGGGAATCGGGCGTCGCCCGTCGCCCAATCGATGCTCGACGGTACGAGACAGCCCAGAGGGCCATTCGCGACCTCGGTCGGGACCAACCGCTGCAAGCCATCGGCCCGGCGGGTTCGCCAGGGTCCGATCGCCTGGCGTTCACATCCCGAGTGCTCGGCGATGACCAGGTGGCCGTCGGAGGCGATCGGAATAATACGTCCACCCGAGTTCGCCTAATGCGCCGAATCCTGCCCACCTTCGAGATCGTACACATCTGGCCACTGGGTTGTGCCGCGGTACGCCCCCCGGGCTCGCCCGTTCGCCGGGAGGACCGTCGGCAGTGATCGCGAGCGGATCGACCCGCTCATGACAAAAGAGGTGCGGTTCTTGGCCGAGCCCCCTCTGGTCGCCGCGAGGGTCGTCGTTTAATGATCGCGTGGTCCCGGTTCCCGGACGTGAGCGGAGTCCCCCGAACCCTTATCGCCGCGCCCCACGTTTGCGGCCGACGGGCCGGCCGAGATGTGTCGACCCCGCAGCCGGTCACCCGCGACCCGACGGAGATGACCCCCACAATGCCGATCCTGCCCGCCGAGTCGGAGATCTTCCCACCCGACCTGTTCCATCGTCCGTCCCCCGGCCCCAATCCCGATGCGCAGGCCGGGCCCCCCGGCGTCGAGGACGAGGACGCGATCCGGAAGTGGTGGTGCCTGCACACCAAGCCCCGCCAGGAGAAGGCCGCCGCCCGATTCCTGCGGGACAGCCGGCTCTCCCACTACCTGCCGCAAATCTTCAGGTAGAGTCGGACCCCCGGCGGCCGGAAGATCCAGTCGATCATCCCCCTGTTCCCCGGGTACATCTTTCTGCTCGCCGACGCCCGACAGCGGCTTGAGTCCTACAGGGGGGCCAGCTGGTGGCCATCCTGGAGGTCGACGACCAGCCCCGGACCCGGGGGGAGCTGGCCCAGATCCACCAGATGCTCTCCTCGGGCCTGCCGGTGGCCCCCGAGCCGGAGTACCCGGTGGGCAGCCGGGTCCGGATCCTGAGCGGGCCGCTGATGGGGATGGTCGGCACGGTGGTCCGTCGGGGCAATCGCGACCACTTCGTCGCCGTCGTCCATTTCCTCGGCCGGGGGGCCATGGTCGAGCCGGGGACCTGGCAGGTCGAGGCGGCCGGGGACTGATCGTCCCTTCGCCGAGGGGGGCGGCGTCGCCCCCCCGCCCTCGTCGTGCGGTCTGCCCCACGGTCGCCCCAATCACGACCCCGACCCAGGGGGTCGCCCTCTCCGGGATCGCCCCACTCAATCAGGATAACGAAAAGGGCTCACGGCTCGTCGCCGTAAGCCCTTACTGACACCAGCACGGCGAACTGAACGATGGGGCGGCTCCGCTCGTAGCATGGGCATGAGACCCATCGGGACCGCCGAAGAACTCGAACGCCGCCGCCGCCGGGCCGTGGAACTGGTCAAGCAGGGGGAGTCGCCCGCCAAGGTCGCCTACTTCCTCGGCTGCGGGCGCTCCTCCGTCTACACCTGGGTGAAGCTCGACCGGGAGGCCCCCGAACGCCTGGTCGCCAGGCCGCACCCCGGCCCGACGCCCCGGCTGACCAACGAGCAGGTCGGCGAGTTGGAGGGCCTGCTGCTCCAGGGTGCCAGGGCCCACGGCTGGCCCAACGACCTCTGGAACGCCCACCGGGTCGCCGAGGTCATCCGCCGCCGCTTCGGCGTGGAGTACCACGTCGAGCACGCCCGCAAGCTCATCCGACGGCGGCTGAACCGGGCCGGCCAGAGGCCGCAGAGGCGGGCCAAGCAGCGCAACGAGGAGGGGATCGCCCGCTGAAGGGCCGAGGTGCTGCGCCGGATCGTCGAGCGGGCCGAGCAGCGGAAGGCCCGACTCGCCTTCCTCGACGGGTCGGGGTCCCCGCTCGAGCCGGTGGCCCGCCGCACCTACGCCCCCGGGGGAAAGGCCCCGATCCAGGGGGCGTGGCATCGCAAGGGCCGGATCTCGGCGATCAGCGCCGTGGCCGTCAGCCCGGTGCGGCGGCGGCCCAACCTCGTCTTCCTGCTGCTGCCGGACAATGCCAACGCCCACGGCAGGGACACGACCGCCTTCCTGGCCCAGTTGCGGGGCCGGCCCCGGGGGCCGATGACGATCCTCTGGGACCAGAGCAAGATCCATGAGCGATCGTCGGTCGTGAAGGCGTACCTGGCGAGGCACCCGGGGATCGTCACCGAGGACTTCCCCGGCTATGCCCCCGAGGCGAACCCCGACGAGGGGGTCTGGGGTTGGACCAAGTACCACCGGCTGCCGAACTATGCCCCCGAGGACACGAACGAGCTACGCACCCACCTGTGGCACGAGTTGTCGTCCCTGCGGAGGCGTCGTGACCTGCTCGCCTCCTTCGTCAGGCACGCCGAAATACCCCTGACACTCCAGTTGTAGCCACCGTCTCGTTTGCCATGCTGGAGTCAGTAATAAACAATGCCGAAGAGTGGACCCCAACCTCCACGGGGGGTGAATCTCAATGCTTTTTGCTCGCTATGCAAATCTATGTATTCCATGGGGGTGCGGCCGATGTCAGAGTCCCGGACAGTCCCCCCTGCTCCGCCTCATCCCCCCTCGTTTCGCCTCATTCGTGGGGAAATTTTCAGGGAGATTTTTAATCCATGTCATCGTATATTCTGAAAAGTTGGCTCCGCAGGCTTTCCGCTGTCGATCGTCTCCATTCTCAGAAACCTAGTGGTCGTCCGCTATTGAGTTGCCGGGTATAGTCGGTGCAGTTTGATCCGGGCATCCGCCGTGGTGAACTGCCACCGAATGCCCACCATCCGCTCGTTGCGGTCCTCCTCCCACGCCGCGACCTCCCGCTTCAGTTCCTCGCTCGACCCGATCCGCCGGTCCAGGCACTGCCTCGCCAGCACCGACAGTTCGATCTCCGCCATGTTCAGCCAACTCCCGTGCTTCGGCGTGTGGTGGATCTCCAACTTCCCGGCGATCCGACGGGCCCGCTCCGGCGGGAACGCCTCGTACAGCGAGGCGATCTTGTGCGTGTTCAGGTTGTCCATCACCAGCACGACCTTCTCCGCCTCCTCGTGCACCTCCTCCACCAGCCAACGCACCACCTCGGCGAAGTCCAACGCCGTCCGACGCTCGGTGACGTGGACCGCACGCCACCCCAGCAGCGGCATCGTCACCATGAACAGGTTGGCCGTCCCGTTGCGGACGTATTCGTGATCGAACCGCTCGAGCCGCCCTGGCGCTGCCGGGATCGGCACGACCGTCTCGCCGATCAGTTGCTTGCTCGCCTCGTCGAGGCAGACCAGCGGTCGCGTCTCGTCGTAGGGCCGGTGGTAGACCTCCAGCACGTCCTCCATCGCCGCCACGAACTCGGCGTTCGCCTCCGGCGGGATGCACCACTGCTGCTTCAGATGCGGCCTCAGTTCGCTTTTTTCAAAGAGCGGCGCACCGTCTCGTCGGAGATCGAGGGGACGATCTCCAACTCGACGAGCTTGTCGGCCAGCAATCGCATCGTCCAGGCCTTGCGGCCGTCGGGGGGCTCCGAGCAGGCCAGGGCGATCAACTTCGCCTCGGCCCGGCCGTCGAGGGCCCGCTGGCGGCTGGGACGGGCCTGCGTCTTGCGGACCAGGGCGGCCTCCAGGCCCTGCTCGACGAACCGCTGGCGGACCCGCTCGATGGTGGCGACAGAGACCTCGACGGCCTCGGCGATGCGGTCGTCGGGCCAGGCGGGCCCGCCCTCGGCGGCATCAGCCTTGAGGAGGATGCGGGCATGGGCCAGTTTCAGAGCGGAGGCCTTGCCGGCGGAGATGAGATCGAGGAGGGCCTGGCGTTCGTCGGCGGTGAGCGTCACGATGTACTTCTTCATGTCGATGCTCCTGAAGCGGTTAGGGCTCCAGGAGAACCGATTGCAGCCCATCCCTCAAGTCGTCAGTGGCCGACCACTAGAAGGGTTCCGTGCGCCGCCGCTCCCTCCCGTGGCGAATGTCTCGTCTTCGTTCGGCCCGCGCTCTCTGCGTCTACGACTTCGCCAGCTTGGCGTACGCGGCATGGATCAACTTGGTGTCCCGCTCGAGGTCTGCGATCTCGTCTGAGGAGAGGTTTTGGTAGCGATCCGGGTGGAACTTCGTGATCAATCGGCGGTAGGCGGCCTTGATCTCCTTGATCGAGGAGTCGCGGGCGACCCCCAGGATTTCCCAGGGCGAGGAATCTGCATCGAACCCCTTCCACCCGAGGGCTAGAGGGGACTCGCCGTCCGGACGTCGGTGTTCGGTCGTTTCGCGGAGCGTCGTCTTTCCGAGCCTGCGGGCTTCGGACACTTCTCTGTCAAAATAGAAGTAGCCGATTCGCCCGTCGGCGTACCGCGACCTGAAGATTCGACGGCCCCGGCTGTCCCTTCCGAGGATGCAGTAATAGGAGGGCATCTCGTCCATGTCCAAGATTGGTTGCGGATCGACTTCGTCGAGGTCGACGTCGGGGTCGGCTCCCCTTCGGTGACCGAAGAGCAGGATCATCGGGATCCGCCATGCCAGGCAAAGGGCATGCTTGAGGAACGAGCAGAATAGGCAGAGGGCTAACAGCGCGGCAACGAGACGAACGAAATCCATGGCCACCTCAATGAATTACTCTGTGCGGCAAATTAGTCACCCTGCACGGCAAGTCAAGTAAAACGAGAAGTCCGTCCTCCCCCCACCCTCGTATGCTCATCTCTTATTATGATCGGCGGCCGATTAGTCGCCGTCGTCTCGTTCGCCCGACACGCGGTCCGCGTGATGGGCCCTCGGGATCCGCTGAAGCGTCACCTTCCACAGCGAGCCCTTCGCCCCTTTGCCGTCGTGTTGATGCCGCTCGAGGGAGGAGGAGGCCCTGGAGGTCGCCGAAGCTCCCGCTCAATGCTCCCTGCGGATGAGGGCCACCAGCCGGTCGTAATCCACCGGCTTGACGAGGTGGTGGTTGAATCCGGCATCGCGCGAACGCTTCCTCGCCGCCTCTTCCCCGTAGCCCGAGACGTCGATGATCGTCGCGTCGGTGAAGCCCTCGGCCCGCAGCCTCTCGGCCACCTCGTAGCCGTCCATCCCGGGCAGGCCGATGTCCAGGAGCACGAACTCGGGCCGGTGCCGCAGCGCCGCCTCGATCGCCGAGGGGCCGTCTAGCGCCGCCTCGACGTCGTGGCCCAGCATCGTGAGGAGCCTCACCAGTCCGCGGGCGGAGTCCTCGTTGTCGTCGACCACCAGCACGCGTGCGCCCGTCTGCGGTCGCTCCACTCCCCCGGCGGCCTTCGCGGGCCGCTCCGCTCTGGGGGCCCCCACGGCGGGGAGCCGGACGGTGAACTCGCTCCCCTTGCCGACGCCATCGCTCCGGGCCGTGACGCTGCCGCCGTGCATCTCGACGAGATTCTTGACGAGCGTGAGCCCGATCCCCAGGCCCCCTTCCGTGCGGGCGATCGAGCGGTCCCCCTGTGCGAAGAGCTGGAACATCTCGGGGATCTTCTCGGGCGGGATGCCGCTGCCGTTGTCGGCCACGGTGATGGCGACCGAGCCGGCGTCGGGCCGGGCCGAGAGCGTGATCTTGCCGCCCGCCTCGGTGTACTTGGCCGCGTTGTTGAGCAGGTTCACGACGACCTGCTCGAGCCGCTGAGGGTCGGCCGAGACCCACATGGGGTGGGAGGAGTGGGCGATGGTGAGGTCGTGCCCCCGGTCGTCGATCAGCGGTCGCACGGTCTCGACCGCGTCGCCGAGGACGGGGAGCACATCCAGGGTCTCCTTCTTGAGCTCGATCTTGCCGCGCGTGATGCGCGAGACGTCGAGCAGGTCGTCGATCATCCGCGTGAGCGACTGCACGTGCTTGTCGATGACGTCCTTGGCCCACTCCAGGTGCTCAGGCGCCTGGCTCCTCCGGACCACCTGCACGGCGTTCCCGACGGCGGAGAGCGGGTTCCTGAGCTCGTGGGCCAGCATCGCCAGGAACTCGTCCTTCTTCCGGTCCGACTCGCGCAGCGACTCCTCCGCCTTCACCTGCACGTCGATGTCGGTGCACGTGCCGAACCATTTGACGATGGTGCCCGAGTCGCCGCGGATGGGAGTTCCCCGGGTCTTGAACCACCGGTAGCCGCCGTCGGCCCCCCGGATCCGATAATTGACGTCGTAGGTCGCGCGGTCCTGGACCGCGTCCATCCAGACCTTCAGCGTCCGCTCGCGGTCGTCCGGATGGATCACGAGCGAGAGCCAGGCGAGGCCGAGTTGGTCTTCCTCGAGGATGCCGGTGTAGTCGACCCACTGGCGGCTCAGGTAGTCGCAGCGCCCGTCGGGGAGGCAGGTCCAGAAGAGCTGCTGCACGTTCTCGGCCAGCGTCCGGTAGCGTTGCTCGCTCTCGCGAAGACCCCTCACGGCCCTCGCCCGCTCGAGCGACTCCCAGACCCGGGACACCACCAACTGGACGAGCTCGACTTCCTCCGGGGTCCAGCCTCGCGGGGTCGTCTGGTGGACCGCCATCGCGGCCGTGAACCTGCCCGCCTTGTGGAGCGGGACACAGATGACCGCCCGGATGGTCGTGGCCCGGTACGCGGGCAGGTCGTCCGGGCCGATTCGAGGATCCGTGTCGGTATCGGTGACGACGTACGGCTCGTTTGCGAGCATCTGCCGGGCGCACTCGCGCCCGAACGCGGCGACCGGCCAGCGGCCGACGATGCTCGGCACATCCCGCAGGTAATTGCCCGTGATGACGAAGACGTCCTCGCCCTCGACTTCGGCGTAGGCGCAGCGGTCGACGCCCAGGTGCTCGCCAAGGAGCCGTGCCGTGAGCGATGTAATCGCGGAGGGTTCGGAGAGGGGCCGCGTTTCGGCATCGAGCTCCGCGAGGAAGCGGAGCTTCGCTTCGCTGCGGCGGATCGCTTCTCCGGATCGCTCGAGTTCCTCGAGATGGCGGTGGATCTCGTACTGCTTCTCCCTCGCCGACAGTGCGGCGCGGACGGCGCTGACAAGCGGCTCGATACGGACCGGTCGCTCAAGGAGCACCACGCTCGGGAGCGAGCGTAAGATCGGACCCACCTGCGAGAGCCCCGGCCTGCCGGAAGAGAAGACGATGAGCGGCAGGCTCGACCACGCCGGCTGCCTGGCGAGTATCTCGAGCAGCCCCCTCGCGTCGTCGGAGGCGAAGAACTCCTCCATCAGGACCAGGGTCCCTGCGCCCGCCTCGATCGCTTCGGAGAGCCTTGAGAACGAGTCGAAGACGGCCGACTCGATCCCCGACTCGGCCAGGATGCTCTGGGCCATCGCGGCGTCCCGGGGCGTGGGCGCGAGCATGAGCACGCGCCGCGCGAGCCGACGCCCTTCGTCGGAATCGTCAGGCATCGCCCGCCTCCCCCTCCACCAGGGGCCTCACCTTCCCCTCGTACTGCGGGACGCCGGTCAGGATGCCGCGGAAATCCCGGAGCGGCTCGCCGACCTGCACGCCACTCTTCGTGATGAGCAGCTCACGCAAGCTCCGCTCGTGCGGGCCGGTCCGCTTCTTGAAGACGCTCACGGCCTGGCGGATCTGGGCGTCGACCTCGAAGTAGCGGAGCAGGAGCACGGTGTCGGCGAGGTAGCTGACGTCCAGCTCCGCCGCGTTGGCCATGAGGAGCCCGTGCTGCGCCACGACGACGATCGTCACCACCCCTTTTTGGTTCAGGTACGAGAAGAGCTCGTGGAGGTGCGTGGTCAGGAACCGCTCCTCGGGCATCGCCGAGAGGTAGCCGTTCAAGCTGTCGATCACGATGACCTTTGCCCCCTCCTCGACGACGCGACTCACCTTGTCGGCGAACTCGCCCGGTGAGAGCTCGGCCGGGTCGACTTGCTGGGCGTGGAGCTGACCCGACGCGATGTGCCCGCGAATGCCGTCCAGGCAAAGCTTTTCCGACCGGGCGAAGAGGGTCTCGATGACCTCGTCGAAGGTGAAGACCGCGGCCCTTCGCCCCTCCTTCAGGGCCTTGGCGACGTACTGCATCCCGATGGTCGACTTGCCCACGCCGGCCGGGCCGAGGAGGAGCGTCGTCGTGCCGGCCTGGAGACCGCCCTCGAGCATCTTGTCGAGGTTTGCGACCCCGCTCGCGAACATTTTTGGCTCGAACCGGTCGTGGTGCTCGGCCGCGACGAGCCGCGGGTGCACGACCACCCCTCCCTTGCGAATCTCGTAGTCGTGGTAGCCGTCCCGGAAGTCCGCCCCGCGGACCTTCGTGACGCTCAGGCGCCGCCTGGCTCCCCCGTACCCCGGGAGGTATTTTTCGAGGACGATGTTGCCCCCCACCAGGCTCTCGGGCTGGATATGACCCATGGGGTTCGAGCGGTCGTCGAGGAGGAGGACCGTCGTCCCCTGCTGCTCGAAGTGGTGCTTGAGGGACAGGAGCTGCCGGCGGTAGCGGAGCGGATCGGCGGCGAGGAGCCGGAGCTCCGAGAGGCCGTCGAAGACGAGGTGCTGGGGCTTCGTGCGCTCGACCTCGGCGAGGATCTGACGTGTCGTCTCCCCGAGCTCGACCTCCGAGGGGTGGAAGACGACGTAGTCGGACTTCCCGGCCAGGTTGAAGTCGGCCCGGGTGAGGTCGCAGATCTCGACCGAATCAAGGGCCCACCCGTGCGAGCGGCACGCAAGCTCGAGGTCGGCCTTGGTCTCGGTGAGAGTCACGTAGAGGCCGGGCTCGCCCCGCCGCCCGCACTCCATGAGATACTGGAGCGCGAAGGTCGTCTTCCCCGAACCCGGGTCGCCCTGCAGGAGATAGAAGCCGCGCCTGAGGAAGCCGCCCCCGAGGACATAGTCTAGGCCGGGGACCCCGGTCGGGACGCAGGTGTCGTGGGGTGCGCAGTTCTCATCCATCTCAGTTCCGTTCCTCTGTCGTCCGCGGCATGATGCGTCGCGAAGGCGTAGACCGCCGAACGACCCACCATCGCAACTCGCAGGCCGCACCTCGATGACGGGGCGCAGGCCGGCCGGGCGAAAGCCCACGGCGGGCGTTTCCGGTCATTCGCGAGGTCCCATTATACGAAGCCGGTTTCCGCCCCGCGCCACCGCTGGGGCCATGGTGGCCCCGTGGCCGACGGTGGCACTCAGCCGGCCCTCGAGCAGGAGAAAAAGTCGACGAGGATCCTCTGACGCGTGACCTTCCAGAGCGAGCCCTTGGCGTCGCTCCCCTCGTGGAACTGCTTCTGGAGGAACGCCGGTGCGGCGGCGACGGCCGCGGCCTCGAAGTCGCGCCTCGCCCCCTCATCGAGCGCGGCCCAGAATGCCTCGAATGCAACGGCCTCCGGCTTCAGGGACTCTTCCGGCGGATCCGACTTGGCGCGAGGAGGAGGCGCGGCGGCCGTGTCCCGCCGGGGCGTGGCCGCCGGCACAGCCACCGCCTCGGCGTCGGTATAGTTGTGGACAATAGCCGAGTAGAGCCAACCGGCGCGATTGCGAATCGCGCCCTCGCCTCCCCGAGTCTTCAGGCCATCGAAGAGCCGCACCTTCTCCTCGATGCGCGACGACGGGTGATGCGAGACGAGCTTGCGGGCGCTGCGCGGCGTGATGCCACGCGCGACCAGCTCGCTCACGAGCGAGTCGTCGCCCTCCTGCGGGATGACGGCGAGCTTCTTCGCCGCCTTGACGAACACGGCCTTCCAGTTTGCCCGGGGGAGCCTCAGGAACCGCTCGGCGTCGGCGAGCGGCGCGAGGAACCCGCGGGCCTCGATCTCCCTCACCGCCGGCAGGAGCTTTCGCTTGAGCTCCGAGTTCGAGTAGTTCTTCGAGAGCCCGATGTGCTCGCAGGCGAAGGTCTGCAGGTCGAACTCCCAGCGGCCCTTGTGGTAGAAACGCTTGTCGAGGAAGCGGAACATGCGCTTCGAGATCGCGGAATCGAGCGACTTGAAGAAGTCGAAGTCGAGCGACTTGATGTACCCGGACTTGAAGCTCTGGAAGACCGTCTCGTTCCAGACGAAGGACGAGAGCGCCTTCTCGGGCGAGCCCTTCGCCATCTTGCGCCGCCTGGCGATGCGCTCCCGGTCGAAGACGGTCACCTGGTCGATCACGTGGAAGGTCTCGTTGACCCAGCACTGCTCCTCCTTCGACCACCAGGCCTTCCTGTACTGGAGCGTCACCCCGGTCCATCTGTTGAGCGAGTCCTCGATCCGCTTGTACGACTTCGACTCGTCCCTCCAGCCCAGGAGCTTGATCAGCTCGTAGCGCGAGAAGTGGACCTTCCTGTCGGTGAAGCCCTGGTCGCACGAGAGCTGCATCAGGCCGAGCAAAACCTCGTCGTCGAGCGCAGTCGGTAGCCCGAACTTGTCGGCCGCCGTGATGGTGAGCGTCCTCGCGACGGGCTTGCCGGAGGAGGGGTCGAAGATCTCGTCGGTGAACTCGAGGGTCTTCTGGTTCTCGGCGACGGTGTCCGAGACCGATGCGATCGGGAACTCGGCGAAATTGAGCTCGTCGCGGTATCTCTGGGGCCCGTGCCGGTGGGGGAGGATCTCCGCTACGCCTTCCTTGGACATGTTCCCCTCCCCTCAACCGAAAAGACGGCACCACGAGTTGATGTGTTATTGCACGAGTTATTAGATACAGAGTTACGGGCCGAAAAAGGCAGCGGGACCAAGCACTTACGAGGTGGTTTTATGCCCGGAATCCCGGTACTGGCGGGCTCATTCGTGCCCCAAATCCCGGTGCCCGTATGCCCCGGATCACGGTAAACGAATGCCCGAAATCCCGGTAGCGATGTGCCCCGAATCCCGGTAGCGCGTCCGGCCACGCCCTCGGTAGCGGCATGCCCCAAATCCCGGTACGAATGTGCTCGAAATCCCGGTAGGCCCCTCGCCTCTCCGCCGACGGCATGCTCTTCTCGGAATGCCTCCAATCCCGGTAGCGGCCTGCATGTAAGAGGAGCAATGGGCCCCGCTCGGAGATCCGAAGCCTTGAGGCACTCCTCCCCGACCCGTCTGAGTTCGCCGGGAGCGTGAGCTGCTCGTTGTCGCTCGAAAGCCTTGGGGCCCATTTCTGTTCAACGCGTGATACTTTAATTCGCTTTTAGCATCTAGCAGCACTCTCTCGGGCTGTCATGGCAAAAAACACGCGGGTATTCCGGAGTACCGGAGCGCCGGAATACTCAAGTGCCATCGCCGAACCCGGTCCTCCGGACCTCCGGGGTATCCAAGGACGCGTTGGAGAGCGGTGTGTGCCGGGGTTCCGGAGCTCCGGGGGACAAGCGAGGGTCGACCAGATTGCTTCGTTCGTCCTGTCTCCCGGAGTTCCGGTGCTCCGGAGAACCCCACCATGTCGCGTTTTATCCGGTCTCCCGGTACTCCGGAGGTCTCGATGCGCGGCTTCGGCTATTCCGGACCTCCGGAGGATTGAGGATTGAGGTTGGCACCGCGAGCGGCGGCTGCCGGGAAGGGTCGCACCCCGCGCCTCGTCTCCTCCGGAACACCGGACCACAGCAGGCTTTCAGAATCGAAAATCTTGCTGGAGACCTCCGGTACTCCGGGGGACTGCGCTCTCATTTTGAGCGATGCGGCGCGGCATGGAGGTTTTACTAGTCCGAACCGACGGCACGGTTCGCATCGAAGGCCCCTGGCTTCGCCGAGGAGCGGCTTTAGTACTACTCCGTTAGCCACTACGAACCAGCCCCGGGGTCTTGTTCGTACCAGGTGGTATGAGCAAGACCTACACCCCCGAACTCGACCCCGAGGCCCTCTCACGCCTCGACGCCTACGCCGCCCGCTTCCGCGACGCCTTCGCCCTCGATCGGCCCGCCCGCTGGTGCCCGGTCTATCTCCGCGGCCTGATCACCGACGGCGAGCGCAAGAGCATCGAGCCGCTCTCCCGACGCGTCCCCCTGCCGCCCGAGCTGGCCGTCAAGGACCCCGAGCAGGCGCTGCAGCAGTTCGTCAGCCAGAGCCCCTGGGACGAGCAGGCGGCCTGGAAGCGCTACAGGGCCGTCATGGCCGAGTGCTTCGCCGACCCGGCCGGCATCTTCGTCATCGACGACACGACCTTCCCCAAGCAGGGCAAGCACTCCGTCGGGGTGCAGCGTCAGCACTGCGGCGCGCTGGGCAAGAAGGCCAACTGCCAGTGCGCCGTCTCGGTGCACTACGTCAGCCCGAAGGGGCACTGCCCGCTCGACCTGCGGCTGTACCTGCCGGAGAGCTGGCTGGGGGACGAGGCGCGCCTCGACCGGGCGGGCGTGCCCGAGCCGGAGCGGCGGATGCTGACCAAGGGGCAGATCGCCTTGGAGCTGCTGGACCGGGTCCGTGGCGAGGGGCTGCCGGGGCAGCTGGTGCTGGCCGACGCCGGCTACGGCGTCTCCGGGCCGTCCCGCGCCGGCCTGGCCGAGCGTGGCCTGCACTATATCGTCGGCGTCACCGACGAGTTGGTGGTCTTCACCGAGGAGCCCCGGTGGATCGAGCCGACGGCCGCGACGGGCGGCCGCCCGCAGAAGCGGCCCCGCCTGGCCGAGGGATCCCCCCGGCCGGTCAGCCTGAGGGAGCTGGCCTCGCGGACGCCGCGGCGGAAGGTCACCTGGCGCGAAGGGACGAAGGGCCCGATGTCGGGCCGCTTCGCCTGGCTGCGGGTCTGGCCGGGGCACGGCTGGGCCACCGGCGACTGTGCCGGCGAGGAGCCGCTCTGGCTGCTGATCGAGGAGCAGGCCGACGGCAAGCTCAAGTACGCCTTCAGCGACCTGCCGGCGGGCACCAGCCGCCTGCGGGCAGTGCGGCTGTGGCGGAGCCGCTGGCCGGTGGAGCAGGGCTACCAGCAGATGAAGGAGGAACTCGGGCTGGACCACTTCGAGGGCCGCTCCTGGCGCGGGTTCCACCACCACGCCTGCCTGGTGATGCTGGCCTACGGCTTCCTGGCACTCGAGCAGCGGCGAGCCCGCCGGGGTCGACCCCGGCCGGGCAAAAGGGGGGGCGCCGAGGTCCGGTGATCACGCTGCCGTCGATCCGCCGGGCGCTGCAACGCCTGCTGGCCCCGATCTGCCGGCACGACTGCCCCTACTGCCGGGGACTCGTCGACCCACCTCCCGAGCAACTAACGGAGTAGTATTAGGGCGTGGGGGTCGGGCTCACGTCGTCCCCGGGCATCGCGACGTTCCAGCGGCCGCTCGGGTATGCCCGAAATCCCGGTACATCGGGGCGCGCACGACACCAATCGCCCGGGACTCCTCCGGAATACCGGAGGAGTCGCTGCCGGAGATCGGCCCCGACACGGGGAGGCGTCCCAGGTAGTCGGGGCTTGGGAGCCACGGGCCGGGGTCGAGCTTCGGCAAACGGCCCGTGCTCCGGAGCTCCGGTAGTCCGGAGGAGACGCAGCCCGCAGATCCGCGCTCGGTCTCGTGCGGCTATCCCGGAATGCCGGAGCTCCGGAACACTCGGCGACTCCATCCGATACATGACTCCCGGCGGCCGTCTCCCGGAGTTCCGGAATACCGGAAAACTCGCCTGCCGGCTCATTTTCCGTCTTGCCCGGAATTCCGGTGCTCCGGAATACTGCGGGCCAGCAACGATTATTTTTTTGAAAACGCGTTTTTGCTTATGAGATTCCGGGAAACCCAGGTCATCGTCTTCGCGAATCAGAAGGGAGGGTGCGGCAAGACCTCGAGCACCATCTCGACGGCCGCCGCCTTTGCCTCGCTCGGCTACTCGGCATGCGTGATCGACACCGACCCGCAGTGCAACTCGACCGACAATTTGGGGATCGACCCCGACGAGACGCTCAGACAGGGGAAGTACACGCTGGCCGACGCGTACCTCTCGAAGGTGCCGTGCTCGCGCATCGCCGTCGCGCCCGAGGGACGCTTCGACGGGATGATCTCGGTGGTCCCGGGGCACCGGGCGCTCTCCTCGGTCTCGGCACGCCTCGAGAACGAGGTCCTGACGCTCCTGACCGACGAGAACTCGAGCGACCTGGACGGCGAGGATCTTCGCCGCGAGCACCGCATGCGACTCAAACGCTCGATCGACAGCTTGCGCGGCCACTACGACGTGGTGCTGATCGACACGCCCCCGAACCTCGACTTCCTGATGACCTCGGCCCTCATCGCCGCCGACTGGTACATCGTGCCCGCGTTCCCGAGCGGCTACGATTTGAAGGGACTCGAGGTGCTCACGCGTACGATCGACAAGGTCAGGAAGCAGTACAACCCGAAGCTCAATCTTGCTGGGGTGCTGCTCGGCAACTACGACCGGACGACCTCGCTCGACCGCCAGGTGCACGACCTCCTGAAGCAACGCTTCACGCCGGCGCTGGTCTTCGCGACCACGATCGCCCGGAGTGTGCGGTATCGTGAGGCCACGATGAGCCGCATCACCATCTTCGAGCACCCGGAGGGCAAGGAACAGGCCGCCCAGTACGCCGGGCTCGTCAAGGAGATGGTCAACCGAGGCGCCAAGGGTGCGTTCGGCGCGACCCTCAATCCGCTCCCCGACGTCAAGACCGTCGAATCCGTGATCGGCGAGGACCAGGCTGCTCAGGAGGTGGTCAATGGCTAAGTTCAAGCCCGGCATCCCCGACAGCTTCACCCTCGACGTGACGCCCGTGAGCGACCTCGGCGACTACCTCGACGAGCCGAGCCCGATGCCGCAGCGGCGGCCCAAGGCGCCGGCCCCCGAACGGGAAGAGGGGAGGGCAGCGGTCGTCGCGAGCGAGACGATCCCGGTGGCGAACGCTCCGCAAGCCGTGGTCGTCCCGCCCACCCGGGCCGCCGAGCCGGCCACGCCGGCGGTCGCCCGGCCGGTGACGCCTGCATCGTCCTATCAAGCCGCCGCGGCGCCGCCCGTTGCCGAGACGCCGCCGATCAGATTGCGGGAGGAGCGGGTGATCCCGCAGGTCGCGCCATCTCCCACGCCCGTCCCGCTGTCCTCCGGAATACCGGAACGCTCATCCGCGATGAATGAGGACCGGCTGCCCAAGCCCAAGGCCCCGCGGCGCGAGATCAGCATGACGCCGGAGACCCTCCGCATGTCCGACGAGCTGCTCGAGGTGATCCGGAGCGGGAGCGGCCAGCGGGACACGAAGGCCAATGAGTTGTTCCACGCGCTCGTGCTCCTCGTTCACGAGGCGATGGACGAGCTCGACCCGCACATGATCCCCAAACGCGGCCGGTGGGGGACTCCGACGGCGCGGGCGTATCCGCTCGAGCTCAAGAACGCCTTCCTGAGGGCGTTGCTCAGGAAGTACGGCGCGGAATCCGCAGCCTGATCGAACGCGGGGTGATGGCGTATCGCAACGTCCGGCGGGAGGCAGCATGGACAAGCCGAGCTACCTGAACTTCGACAAGTCCAAATACCACTGGCGGCCCGACGTGGACTACCGGGCCCATCCCGAGGCCTACCGGGTCGGCAAGGGCGAGCAGGGCGTCCTGATCTGCGAGCCGTACAAGGGCGAGCTCGTGCCCCACTGGCGGTTCAAGACGCCCGAGATCGCCCGCGCCAGCAGCGAGGCCATCTACGAGATGTTCCTCGCGTATCTCGGGCAGGGCGACTTCGTCGGCGCCGACATGGCCAGGAAGTTCCTCCAGATGGGGTTCACCCGCGCCAGGCGCTACGCCAACTACAAGGGCGGGCGGAAGTACGACCCCGGGGACAAGCATCAGCTCGAGCAGGGGACGGGCGACCCGGTGAAGGCCGAGTGTGCCCGCATCTTCTACGAGGCGTGGCGGAGGGCTGAGGCAAAACCGGCTTACGCGAAACAGAAGGCGGCCTGGAAGCAGGACCGCGGATGACGCCGAGTCGATGGAATAACCGATCTGGGGAGGACACGCGCCGGAAGTCTTGGCAGGCACCTCAACATGCTTCTGTCAGCCCCGAGCCACGGCGGCCTACTCGCGTTCTTCACGGCCTCCAACCGAGCATGACGACGGCCCGATGATGGGCACACAGCACGAAACTCGAACGAAACCCGTCAGCGGTGATGGGCGTCCCGTGCCGGTCCGCCATCGCCGCTCGAACCAGAACATTCCGGTGGAAAAGGGAAGCGGCGGCACGTCGGCGAGGCACTTCCTGGCTCGTCGCGTGCCGCTGCTCCCGTTCAAGGCTCAACGAAAGGCGCGTTCTGCTTCCGCCACGATTGCATCGAGCTTCTTCTGCAGCGCCCTCGTCTCCTTCAAGAGCTCGGTGGCCGTAGAGGGCGCATCTCTGGCAGCTTCCCCCAGGCGATCGAGATCGCCCCGGGCCTGCCAGAGCTCGATCGACGTCAGGAGGCCTCCCACCGCCGTCCGGATGACGCCGAGGATCTCGGAAGGCCTGCTGGACCGGCCGAGCCCCGCCATGCCCTGCGCGGTGGGCTTCCGCCCGGTCGAGGAGGGCCCCGGCTCGTCGTGAGTTTGCCTGGTCCTGCGCGTCTGCGCCTGCATGGCCTGGACGATGGTCAGCTTGGCCTTGGCCGCCGTCTGCCCCCGCGCACGTTTGAAGAGCGTGATCTGCTCCTCGTGGGAGAACTGGGCGAGGAGGAGCGCCATCTGCTTGGTCATCTGTTCGGCCTTGCCGACCTTGGGCTCGAGCCTGGCCTGCAGGTCGGGGTGGAGGTCGAGGAAGACGAGATGCTGCTGCACGAAGGCGACCGAGCGGCCGATCGTGTCGGCGATCTCCTGGAGCGTCGCCCCGTTCTCCCTCAGCCGGCCGCAGCCGTGTGCGTACTCCATCGGCGTGTTGTTGGCGCGGCCGCAGTTGGCCACGAACGAGAGCAGGAACTGCTCCTCGGGGCCGGACACCTCGCGGACCTCGACCCTCAGGGTATCGATCTCCGCGATCTGGACGGCGTGCCAGCGCCTCTGCCCGTCGATCAACTCGAACTGGTGGGACGGGTCTGTGATCGGGCAGACGAGCGCGGGCTGGAGCTGCCCGACCTGGCGGATGCTCCGCGCGAGCTCAAGGAGCGCCACTTCGTCGAAATAGTGCCGAGGCTGGTCGGCGAAGGGGCGGATCAGCGTCCAGGGCACGTCGAGCGTGGACCCGGCCCTGACTTCCCCGTTGCTGCCGAGGGCTGCGCTCAGGGATCCCTCCCGGGTTTGAGCACGTGAAAACCGACAAAACCCCCTTCGGGTTTCGTGCTGTCTACCCGGGTCGAATCCAAAGAGCGGCGCGATCCCCAAGGCTCGCTGAGCGAGAGACACTAGTATGTGCGCAATCTGGAATCCAGGCTTAGGATCGCCGCGGTCGTCACCACGGCCGCCCTCGTAGCAGGATCCCATCATCGGGGGGGCGTCTCACCGATACTGCCTCGTGCGAGTCGGTGCTCGTTCGCGGTCGAGTCCGACGGCCATGACGCCGGGAATTTGCATCGGGTACAAATAGTGCAAGCGTCCTCGCCATGGTCACCAATCCCGGCTCGTCTCCCGACTTCCGCGCCCTCTTCGAGGCCGTGCCGACCCCGTTCCTCGTGCTCCGGCCCGACGAGCACTTCACCATCGTCGCCGTGAGCGACTCCTACCTCCGGGCCACACTCACCACGCGGGACGGCCTCGTCGGCCTGGGGCTCTTCGAGGCCTTCCCCGACAATCCCGACGACCCGGGCGCCACCGGCGTGCGGAACCTCCGGGCCTCGCTCGAGCGGGTCCTCTTGACCCGGGCGCCGGACCGCATGCCCATCCAGAAATACGACATCCCCGTGCCCGGCGGCGGCTTCGAGGAGCGGCACTGGAGCCCGCTCAACACGCCGGTCCTGTCGCCCGGGGGCGAGGTCGCCCACATCCTCCACCACGTCGAGGACGTCACGGAGGTCGTCCGCCTGCGGAGGGAAGGCTCGGAGCAGAAGCTCGTGGAGGCGAGCTTGAGGGCATCCGGCGAGTGGTTCTCCACGACCCTCAACAGCATCGGCGACGCGGTCATCGCCACCGACTTCGCGGGCCGGGTCGTGTTCATGAACGCCGTCGCCGAGCACTTGACCGGCTGGAGTATTTCCCAGGTGTCCGGCAGGCCGCTCGACGCGGTCTTCGTCATCCTCAACGAGGCGACCCGAGCCCCCGTGCCCAGCCCGGTCGACGCGGTCTTTGCGACCGGCAGGATTCAGGGGCTGGCCAATCACACTGTGCTCGTGGCGAAGGATGGGTCCGAGCACGTCATCGAGGACAGCGCCGCCCCCATCCTCGGCAACGACGGCCGAATCACGGGGGTCGTCCTCGTCTTCCACGACGCGAGCGAGCAGCGGCGGGCCGAGCGGGCGTTAAGCCGGAGCGAGGAGCAGTACCGGACGCTCTTCACGTCGATCGACGAGGGCTATTGCGTCATCGAGATGCTCTACGACGGCGACCGGCCCGCGGATTACCGGTTCCTGGAGGTCAACCCGGCCTTCGAGAAGCAGTCCGGGTTGCGGGACGCGACGGGCAAGCGGATGCGCGAGCTGAATCCCGGCCACGAGGACCACTGGTTCGAGGCCTATGACCGGGTGGCCAGGACGGGCGAGCCGATCCGGTTCGAGAACGAGGCGAAGGGCCTCGAGGGCCGCTGGTTCGACCTCTACGCCTTCCGGCTCGGCGAGCCTGAGCAGCGCCGGGTCGCCGTCCTCTTCAGCGACATCACCGAGCGGAAGCGCCTGGAACGCACGCTCCGGCACCGCGTGGAGGACCTCGCCCAGGCCGACCGGCGGAAGGACGAGTTCCTCGCCATGCTCGCCCACGAATTGCGGAACCCGCTGTCGGCCATCGGCAACGCCGTGACGCTCTCGACCAAGAGCGGCCTCCAGGAGCACATCGAGTGGTCGATGGAGGTCATCACCCGGCAGATGAGGCACCTGACCCGGCTCATCGACGACCTGCTGGACGTCTCCAGAATCAACCGGGGCAAGATCGAGCTCAGGCGAGATGTCCTCGACCTGGCCCCCGTCCTCGAAGGGGCCGCCGCCACGGTCAGGCCGCTCATCGAGGAGCGCAGGCACACCTTCCGAATCGCGATGGACCGGGGCGACCTGTGGGCCGATGTCGACCCGACCCGGATGGAACAGGTGGTGGTGAACCTCCTGAACAACGCGGCCAAGTACAGCGAGAACGGCGGGAACATCCTCCTCCGGGCCCGCCCTCAAGGGGACGAGATCGTCATCTCAGTCGGGGACCAGGGCGTCGGCATCCCTACCGGGCAGCTGGCGCAGATCTTCGAGCTGTTCGTCCAGGGAGACCGCTCGCTCGCCCGGAGTGAGGGGGGCCTGGGGATCGGCCTGACGGTCGTCAAGAAACTGGTCGAGCTGCACGGCGGGACGGTCGCGGCCACGAGCCAGGGCCTCGGCAGGGGAAGCGAGTTCACGGTGCGGCTCCCCAGGGTCCCCCGGCCCGTCGCCCCGGCGCCGGCGAACTTCGCCCCGACCGCCGTGGAGGCGCGATCGTCCCGAATCCTCGTCGTCGATGACAATGTCGACACGGCCCGGGGCATGGCCTGCCTGCTGGAGCTCCTCGGCCATGAGGTGGCGGTCGCCCACGACGGCCCCGAGGGCATCGAGACGGCAAGGAGACACCGGCCGGATTTCGTGCTGCTCGACATCGGCCTGCCCGGCATGGACGGCTATGAGGTGGCCACGCGGCTCCGGCACGAGGAGTGCTGCCGGGACGCGGTCATCATCGCCGTCACGGGCTACGGCCAGGACGAGGACCGCCGCCGCTCGAAGGAGGCGGGATTCGACCACCACCTCATCAAGCCGCTCGACCACGAAGCCCTCGTCTCGCTCCTCTCGGCCGGGGCGAGCGGCCGCTGAAATCGGCGACCGAGGTCCGGGGGACCGAGGAGGCTCGTTGCCCGGGTGTCATTCCCGTGCCTCGGGCTAATTATTCCCCCGCCACGGGTTGATGCTGCGGCAACGCTCGCTTTGAAGTCGTCCTCGTTCTGAACCGCCGCGGCCACCGCCGCATCAGACGCGGGCTTCCGCCGCTCGGATAGCGCACGTATCGAGCAGCGCATTCACAAATCCACATCCCGCATCGGGCTCTTGTCGCGTTCCAGGTCGTGCCTTTCGAGCGATGGGCCGCTCATGAGGAAATCCTTGAAGCTCCGACGCTGTCCGGTCAGCTCGGCGTACGTCTCGGCCGAGATGACGACCACCGTATCGTTCCGGCGGGTGATGGTCTGCGGCCCCTCGTTGAGTGCCCGATTCACGACCACGCTCAATCGGTTCTTCGCCTCGGCAAGCTTCCATTTCATGAGAGTGTCTCGCTCTGCCTAGCCAGCCTGGTTATCTTGTCAGGGCATACATTTTCGAGTCAATCGAGATTGCCTTACACCTTCTTTAATGACCAACACGAAGCCCGCCCCGGGTGCAGGATGGCCCCAGCGATGAGGCCGTTTGCGTGTCCAGCGGCATCCTCACCAGGGTCACTCGCGCTCAAGAAATCTTCACGAGGGCTTGCCGCTGGACGGACGGGTCGAGGTTCCGATACCTCTCCTCGTCTCATTGGTCGTGTGTCCGATGATCGGCGCCGCGGCGGGGACGGGGAGTCGTCCTTCCGCCCCAAGGGCCCTCGCCCGCGGGCCGATCAGCCGAACACGCTCTTCATCGCCTCCCGCTGCACCGAGGGATAGAGGTGCCGGTATCGCCGACGCTGCTCGTCGGTCTGGTGCCCGACCCACTCGTCGATGATGCGTTGGTCGAGGCCCTTGGAGGCGCAGGCCGAGATGAACGAGTGGCGGAGGCAGTGGAGCCCGGGCATGATCGACCAGGCGGTGCCGGTTATGGTGCGGCGGAAATGGTCCGAGACCTCATGCTCGGTGAGGGGCAGGATCCCGGGCCGGGCGCGTTCCGTGACGCCCTCGAGGCGTCCCTTCAGCGAGCTGGGCCGTGCGTCGCCCGTCGCGTGGCCGGTGGTTCGGCTTCGCTTCTTGGATCGGGCGACCTCCTCGGCGTGTGCGAAGAGGGACGGGCCGCCGGGGTGCTCGGCGAGCCATCCTTCGAGGATCCCGGCGAGGGCGGTCGAGAGCGAGACCCGCCGGGTCGTCCGCTTCCCCTTGATGCGCTTCCTCTCGCGGACGGTCAGGACCAGGGCGTCCAGGTCGACGTCCGCCTTCCTCGCCCGCACCAGCTCGCTCCGCCTCAGGCCCGCGTGGGCGGCGGTGGCGACGAGCGGGAAGATCCACGGGTGGGCGGCCCCCGAGCGGACGACCCCGAGGAACGCCTCGATCTCGGGGAGGGTCAGGTCGAGGGCGTCCCAGAGCTCATCCCGCCGCGTGTCGTCGAGCCCGTCCAGCTGCCGCTCGATCTCGGAGCGGGTCTGGAACGGCGGCTTCTCGTCGACCTTGGGATAGACCAGGCCCTTCACGGGGCACGTCCCGGAGAGGAGCTTGAGTCGTACGCCCCAGTTCCAGGCGGTGCGGAGCGTCGAGAGCTCCTTGGCGGCGGTGACGGGGGAGACGCCCGGGCACCTGCGGTCGACGTGCCGCTGGAGGTCGGCGAGCTCGGTCGTGCGGGGGTCGAACTTCGCCCCGAGGGTCTCCACGACGTGGTCCAGGTGGATACGCGCCGTGTAGAGGGACTTCGCCTCGTGGGCGGCCCCGTGGGCCGAGAGGTACGCGTCCCGCAGCTCGGCGAGGGTGAGCGTCTGCGACGCCATCTGCCGTGCGAGCGGGGCGGGGGGCTGCCCGTCGTGCCTGACGAAGGCCGCGACGTCGACGCCGTCGGGTAACTTCAGGACCCCGCGTTCGAGGAGATCCACGATCTCCTGGGCCCTGCTCGCCCTCGCCTCGGCCTGGGCGGGTGTCACCCGGCCCACCGAGAAGGTGTGGCGGCGTCTCCGCCAGTAGAACTGGCAGTACCAGCAGTTGCCCTTCTTCTGGAGCGAGGCCATCGGGCCCTCCTTCGGGCCAACGCCACCCCCACGTCACCCCAGCATCGGCAGAAGAATCGCAGAAGAATGAGTTCTGCCAAAGCGAAAGGGGCTAGGGCTCGTCGCCCTAACCCCTTGCCGCGTCAAGTGCCGAAGAGAGGACTCGAACCTCCACCCGGGGTGAACCGGACTAGGACCTGAACCTAGCATTTCGGCATCGGCAATACGGCGGCTCTGCGTCGGCCTTGTGTCTACACCCCTTATGGTATCATGGTTTGCGTCGAAATCAAGGCGGTATCGGGTAGACGGTGCGTCGGCGATACACCGCCGGTGTTGCCCCAGATTTGCCCCATTTTTCTCCGGGTGGTCGCGGCTCGGGGAATGAGCCCCTTGCCAGTCAGCCATCATCGGCAGTGCTTCCACGCTGGCCCACGACGCGATCCACATTGACCGAGGGGATCGGCGCCTGCCTTCGCTTGAACGGCCAGAAGGCCGGGCTCGGGGGCGTCCTCCGTGCCCGGCGTCAGGCCGCCCAGTCCTTGCAGAGGGCTTCGGCCTGGGCCAGGACCGTCAGGGTGGCCTGCTCCTGCTTGTCCGGCGGGTAGCCGTGCTTGCGGAGCAGGCGTTTGATGATCGTCCGCAGCTTCGCCTTCACGCTCTCCTTCTCCGTCCAGTCGATCGAGACGTTGCGCCGGACCGCCTCAACCAGTTCGCGGGCGATCGTCCGCAGCGTCTTGTCGCCGAGGACCTTGACGGCGCTGTCGTTGACCTCCAGCGCGTCGTAGAAGGCCAACTCGTCCTCGGTCATCCCCAGGGCCTCGCCCCTGCGGTGGGCTGCCCGCATCTCCTTGGCCAGTTCGATCAGTTGGGCGATGACCTGGGCCGTCTCGATCGAGCGATTCTGGTAGCGCTGGATCGCCTGCTCCAGCATCTCCGTGAACGACCGAGCCTCGATCAGGTTCTTGCGGGACCGGGCCTTGATCTCGTCGTTGATCAACTTGCGGAGCAATTCCAGGGCGAGGTTCCGCTGGGGCAGGTCGCGGACCTCGGCCAGGAACTCGTCCGAGAGGATGGAAATCTCCGGCCGCTTCATCCCGGCGTCGGCAAAGATGTCGATGACGCGGTCGGTCGCGATCGCCTTCGAGACCAACTGGCGGATCGCCGAGTCGATCTCGTCCTCCGACTTGCCCTCGGCCGGCGTGTACTTCACCAGGCCCGCCCGGACGGCCTGGAAGAAGCCGACCTCGTCTCGGATCGCCTGGGCGTCCTCGTGCGGCACGGCCAGGGCGAAGGTCCGGACCATCTTGGAGACCTCGTCCATGAACCGGGACTTGAGATTGTCCTCAGGCGCCCCCTGGTCCCTCTCCAGGATGAAGTTCATGGCCCCGGAGACGAGCCCGAGGCGCAAGCCCGGATCGTCGCTGTGGAGGGCCGAGAAGTCGAAGCCGTGCAGCATGGCCGAGACGACCTCGTGCTTCTCCAGCAGCAGGGCGACGGCCTCCTCCTTCGGAATGCCGGCCTGCTTGCGGTCGCCCTCGGTATAGGCGGCCAGGGCCTTCTTGAGGAAGTGGGCCAGCCCGAGGTAATCGACGATCAGCCCACCGGGCTTGTCGCGGAAGACCCGATTGACCCGCGCGATCGCCTGCATCAGCCCGTGCCCCTGCATCGGCTTGTCGGCGTACATGGTGTGCAGGCAGGGGGCGTCGAAGCCGGTCAGCCACATGTCGCGGACGATGACCAGGCGCAGGGGGTTGGCCGGGTCCTTGAACCGCTTGGCGATCGCCTCGCGACGGGCCTTGGTGCGGATGTGCGGCTGCCATTCCTGGGGGTCGGCGGCCGAGCCCGTCATCACGACCTTGATGGTCCCCTGGGCGTCATCGTCGCTGTGCCATTCGGGCCGGAGCCTGATGATCTCGTCGTAGAGGTCAACGCAGATGCGCCGGCTCATGCCGACGATCATCCCCTTGCCCTCCAGGGCCGCCGTCCGCTGCTCGAAGTGGGCGACGATGTCTCGGGCGATCAGCTTGACCCGCTTCTCGGCCCCGACCATCGCCTCCAGCCGAGCCCACTTGGACTTGAGCTTCTCCTTCTTCTCGACCTCCTGGCCCTCGGTGACCTCCTCGAACTCCTCGTCGAGGTTCGGCCTCTCGTCCTCGTCGAGGGCGATCCGGGCCAGCCGGCCCTCGTAGTAGATGCGGACCGTCGCCCCGTCCTCCACGGACCGGGTGATGTCGTAAACGTCGATGTAGTCGCCGAAGACCGCCTGGGTGTTCTTGTCGGTCGCCTCGATCGGCGTGCCGGTGAAGCCGATGAATGAAGCGTTGGGCAGCGCGTCCCGCATGTGGCGGGCGAAGCCGTCGATGAAGTCGTACTGGCTGCGGTGGGCCTCGTCGGCGATGACAACGATGTTCCGCCGATCGGAGACGAGCGGGTACTTGGCCCCCTTGGTCTCGGGCAGGAACTTCTGGATGGTCGTGAAGACCACCCCTCCCGAGGCGACCTTGAGCATCTCGGTGACCTGATCCCGCCGCTCGACCTGCACCGGCGACTGCCGCAAGAGGGCCTGGCAGATCGAGAAAGTCCCGTAGAGTTGGTCGTCGAGGTCGTTGCGATCGGTCAGGACGACCAGCGTCGGGTTGGCCATCGCCGGGTGCTTGACGATCTTGCCGGCGTAGAAGGCCATCGTCAGGCTCTTGCCGCTGCCCTGGGTGTGCCAGATGACACCCACCCGCTTATCTCCCTCGGGCGAAGCTGCCCCGACCGTGCAGGCGACCGCCTTGTTGACCGCGTGGAACTGGTGGTAGCCGGCCAGCTTCTTGACGACCGAGGCGCCGTCGTCCTCGAAGACGATGAAGTTTCGCAAGAGGTCCAGGAACCTCCCCTTGTCGAAGACCCCCTTGAGCAACACTTCAAGCTCGGGCGTCCCCTTGGGGGCCACGTCGTCGCCCTCGACGGTCCGCCAGGGCATGAACCGCTCCCAATCGGCCGTCAGCGACCCGACGCGGGCCTCCAGCCCGTCGGAGGCGACCAGGACCTCGTTGCAGGAGAAGAGGCCGGGGATGTCGTGCTTGTACGTCTGGAGTTGGTTGAACGCTCCCCGGACGGTGGCGTTCTCGTCGCCGGGGTTCTTCAACTCGACGACGGCCAGGGGCAACCCGTTGACCAAGATGACCACATCGGCGCGGCGGTTGCGCCGGTTCTCGACGACGGTGAACTGATTGACCGCCAGCCAGTCGTTCCGGTCGGGATGGTCGAAATCGACGAGCCAGACCTTGTCCCCGGCGATCGAGCCGTCCGGCCGGCGGTACTCGACATCGACGCCCTCGGTGAGCATCCGATGGAAGCGGCGGTTGTTCTCGACCAGGCTCGGCGTCTCGGTTCGCAGGACCTTGCGGGCGGCCTCGTCGATGGTCGGCGCAGGGATGCCTGGATTGAGCTTGGCGAGGGCCGAGCGGAGGCGCCCCTCCAGCACTACGTCGGCATAGGTCGCCCGTTCGCCGCCCGGCTCGCCGGTTCTCAGGGCGGTCCCTTGGAGGACCATGTACCCCAGGCCCGCGAACCAGGAGAGCGCGGCGTCCTCGACGACGGTTTCGGAGATGCCAGGGCTCATCGGTGCGACTCTCCGGCGCTACGGGATCATGCTACTCTTCGTCGGGCGTCCCCTCATCCATGTTCGCCGCGTCGCTCTCGCCATTTGACGGGCCTGCGTCCTGGGCGTGGGCAAGCTCCTCGGGGCCGATCGCCATGATCCTCGGGATCACAACCCCGTGGAGGGCCTCCAGCTTTGCCCGGAGCCAGGCTTGCTGGTCGGGCCAGTCCTGCTTACTCCCTGGAGCGACGCCTTCCCGCCTGATCCTGATCTTGCTGTGCTTCTTGCCATTCTGCTCGATCCATTCCAGCGGCTCGCCGAACGCGGCCTCGATGGCCTCCCGCTCGCGGGCGAGGATCGCGAAGTACGCCTTGCCCTCGTCGTACCACAGCGTCAATTCCGCCGCGATTGATCCGTCGCGCAGGTTGACGACGGCGGTAAGCTGGGCGCGTGCCCTCCCCGTCGAGAACGAGTACCACGGATCGGGCTGGGGCTTCCTGGGCTTCAACTCGGTTGTCGAGCCGATGAGCAAGTCGCGGAATGCCGTCCAGTAGTCGATGCGGAACTGCTGGGTCTCCGAGGATGCCCCGTCTACCTGGCCCCTCGCCTCCTCCGCCTTCGGCCGGGCAACGTGGGGTCCGAGGACACGCCGAAAGGTCTCCAGCGAGCGCCGCATCCAGTCGTAGTACGACGGCCAGAGGGTCTCGTCGGTCGGATCGACCGGGTTGTGGATGGCGATCTCGAAGGTGCCGTCCTTGGAGGATTGCCACCAGGCCAGTCGAGACCCGATCTCCGCCTCGATCGCGTCCTGATGCTGGCGAATCAACTTGGATTGCCGATCCGCACTCTTGCTGTAGAAGTACGCGCTGACTGCCAGCCGCTCTTTCTTGAGGTTCAGGTAGGCATACAGGGCGCACCCGACCCCCAGACGCTCGCACCGGAGGTTGTACTGAGTGCCTGGTTCGGACGGGGACAGGTCGCTCCCCGACTCCTTGAGGAACTCGTGGAACCCGGTCCAGTATCGGAGCCGGAGATCATAGCGAGACGGGCCGGCCCGGGCGGCCCCGTCGCTGGCCCGCTCGACAGGGGCGGCGGGGCCCGGCCAGATGCGGCCCGCATCCTCGGCCATCGCCTGGGCACGGGCCTGAATCTCGGACTCGCCCCATGCCACGAAGTCGCCCAGGCGGCGGGTCAGCACGATGTTGCTGTTCCTATACGCCTCCCGCTTGGTCGCGAAGGGCTTGTTCAGCAACTCGGGGTTGTAGCCGGTCAGGGTCAGGTTGCCTGGCGTGTGCAGCCAGGTCGTTTGGACGCGGGCCGACTCCGGGCCGAGTGCCTCGCGCCAGGCGTCGGTGATCGTCTGGGGCATGATGTGCTCGACCTGGGCCTTCGCCAGGTCGGCCGGCTCCTTGTGCCCCTTGGCCCGCTCCAGGGCCTCCAGGACCACCTTGCGGTAGCGACTGTGGTAGAGGTCGAACGTGACGAACTGGCGGACGAAGCGGGGCGTGTCGGGGAACCCGCGTGCCTCCAGGAACCGCCGCAGGTCCTCCGGGGGAGCCTCACCGATCGACCCGGCGGCCTGTACGAACATCCGGGCGTAGCCCCGCGAGTTCTCGCCGCAGACCAGCCGCCGCAGGATGAACCCGGTGAGCAGCCGCAGGCACTCGACCAGATCGGCTGGATTCAACTGGCCCCGATGTCGGCGCTCGTAGAGGTTCAGCAACAGGGCGAAGGCCGTCGAGCTTTCCAACTCGCGGAGCCGGACCAGGGCCGCCTCGACTTCCGGGTCGAGATCGGGCCGGTCGCCACGCAGGATCGCGTACCATTCCGACGCCTGCTTCAACTCGACGGTGACCCCCTTTGGGTCGAACGCCGTAGCAGAATGGCGGCGCTGGAAGGTGTCGAAGGTCTCGGCCGGCGGGACATACTCGCCGTGGCGCATCAGGTGGTCGCGCAGGAACGACGAGAACCCATCGGCGTCGAGGATGCCCTGGTCGTCCTCAAAACGCCGCTCCATCGGCTTCCAGAGGGCCTGGTCGAAGTCGTCCTGGTCCTCGACCGGCACGTTCATGAAGACGAAGTTGCGGATCAGGTCGGCCGGCCCGAGCGGGACGCCGGTCGAATTCAGGCTCTTGAAGATGTTGAACGGATTCTCGCCCTCAAGCTGGGCGTAGACGAACTCCAGGCGCTGCCGCAGGAGGTCGTAGAAGGCCCGCAGGCCGGCCTCCGTGCCCGCCCCCGGGATTGTGGTCAACCGGCCTGCGAAGTAGCGCACAGCGGCTCCCAGGCGGCCGTCGGCCGGTGGGACTCCGTCGATGCAGGCGACGAATTGCTCCCGATCGCGGAGCTTTGGGAAGACCCGGAAGCGGTCGTTGCCCTTCTCGAACTGGTGGACGAGGGACGAGACCTCAATCTGCATCGCCAGTTCGCCGAATCCGGCCGCCCGAGCCGCGTCTCGCAGGGCACAGAGCATCAGCGAGACGGTGGTCAGCCGCTGCTGGCCGTCGATCAGGTGGGAGCGGTTGATCCGGCCGGGCATGAACGTCTCGGGCACCATCACGAGGAAGCCCATGAAGTGCCGGCCGGTGCGGTATGGCTCCTGCAAGTCGTCCAGGTCGGACCAGAGCTTGTCCCACTGGGGCTGATCCCAGCGGTAGTACCGTTGGAAAACCGGGATGACGTACTGGCTCGGGGAGGCCAGGATTTCGCCCAGGGTCAGGTTGTTCGACTTCATGGTGTTGCCTCGACCGACAGGGCCATCCACCCTGGGAGCATCAGCATCTTAATTGGAAGTCGCAAAACGGGAGGAGCTTCGGGCGAGTTGTGACTGATTCCGAGGTTTGCGTCGAAATGGCGGGGGCGTTTCAGGCAGCCCAGATCGGAATTGGACGGACATGGACCGGAATTGGACCGATGTCGTTTCACTTGCTCCCAACGAGGAACCATTTCGCCTTCCGACCCTGCCTCAGGGAGTCGATCGATTTCGGCCGCTTGCGGGACGCCAGGTCATTTATGCACCTAGACGACAAAACGCAGCGGCCCCCAGCGGGCCGGTCACGGTTCCCCGAGGACCCGGAAGTCACGCGGCTCCGAGAGGACGAACTCGCGCGCCTTCGTCTCCTGACGGATGATCCCCGTGACTGCGACCCGCTGTTCGTCGCGGAGGGCGTCGCAGGCTTGGGCGAACTCGTCGGAGTTCAGATCAACCTTCACCCGGGCCGGCACACCCCCGACCTCCGTAGCCATCACCATCCACCCGCAGATTCCGGGGAACAGGGGCCGTGCCGTCCGCTTCACGTTGCCGACTTTGCCGATGTAGGTCTCGCGTCGGGCGACGGCGCGGACTCGAAGCTGGCGGCCGGCCTCGGCGATAATGTCGAAGTCCTCCTTGGGGAAGGAGACAGTCTCGGGGACACCGGCCGGCAGGTGGGACCGCGATCGAGCCCAGGTCACCTTAATGTCCAGCCGAGACTCGTCGCCCGGCGGCTTCATCGCCGCGAGGGTTTCGCAGAGGTTTGCGCTGACCCCCTGGTTCACACCCTCCAGGATGCGCCCCGTCTCCCCAGAGCGGATCGCCCCGGCGACGAGGCCGAGGCTTTCCATCAACCGGGTCGTGACCCGGCGCGGGAACGGCTCGATCTCCTCCTGGAGGTCCGCATCGTCGAAGCCGAGCGTCTGCTGAATCTCGGGCGGGACGGGCGTAATGATCGTGGCGACGAAGCTCCCCCGCTCGGTCTGGCCCATCCGGCAGCTTTTCAGGAAGTCATCGACCTGCTTGAGCGTGCGCTGGGGCAAAAGGGGCTGGGGTTGGATCGTGCTGTAGGCCGAGGCCCAGAGCAGTTGGCGGCCCCCCCCGATCAACTGGATCGCCTCGTCGAGCGGCAGGTTGCCCAGCGTGGCCACCGAGCCGACTACCCGGAAACGGAACACGTCCCCCGGCGGCGTGGCCAGGTCGTTCAGCACCTGATCGACCGGCCGATCCTCGATCCTGGCGATCGCCACGACGACATCGGCCATGCGGAGGACGTAATCCCCCAGGCTCCGTTCCATCGGGACCACCAACTCGACCCCCGCGTGATCCGGGTGGCGGAGCGTGACGGCCTTCGGCAGGTCGGCGTCCCCTTGCGGGCGCCACCCCCGGCTGGTCAGGTACTGCTTCACGTCCCCCGGCCGCAGGGCGTTGACCTGCTCCCTGGGGAGGCGCGACGGCGACTTCATAGCGTCTCCCTCCGGGCGGACCGTCTCATCAGGTCGCGAAGGCCCTCGACCGAGAAGATGTTCGCACGCGGCAACCGGACCGGCACCTTATCGCCCTTCTGGGTCGCGGGTCCGAGCCCGGCGAGGTTGGCCCAGTACCCGCACCGGCGGATCGCCAGTTCCTCGACCGAGTGCCGGAGCCAATCCGCCTCCGCCTTCGGGATAAGGACGACGATCAGCAGCCGAGGAACGAGGAGTTCGGTGTACCGAAGATCATCATAGTTCTTCCGCTTCAAGCGGTAAACGACGTGGTCGTCGCGGACCGCGAAATCGGACGTGCCCTTGAGTTGAACGTCGATCCTGGGCGGACAAGGCAGGTCCGCGACAATCCGGCCGGCGATCGCGAAGTCGATGCTGTCGTCGTCCACGCGCGGCTCGTGGAGGGTGTACCCCGCCGCCGTGGCGATCGCCCGGAGGTAGACCTCGCTCCATTGCTCCTTGCGCTGGCTCAGGTCCATCATGGCCGGGACTCGACCAGTTGCTCGGCATGCTTGACGCGGACCTCGCCCGAGAGCAGCTTCGGCAACAGGGTGTCGCGGAGGGCGACGAGGGTACGCGATTCGTTGAGGTTCGCCAGCACCCGGCCGAACAGGCTCGACACGCGAAGCTCGAAGCACGTTTGGACCTCGGGCGGGGGAAGAATGACCTTGGCCCGCTCGAAGGTCGTTGTCGTGATGGTGTCGAAAACGGAGCCATGGGCGGCATGAATCAGGTCGTCCACGAGTTCGCGGAACAGGGAGTTGAGGTAGAAGTGGTGGCCTGTCCGCGAGCGGAGCGCGTAGCAGGTCTGGTTCATGGCGATGTCCCCGCCGAACATCGTGAACCTGCCCGTCGTCGCGCCGCGAGCGACCACTACGGTGGACAGCTTCGGGATGATCTTGGTCGAGCTATTCGCCAGACCTAGGTCCGTGATCGACCGCTCGGTGTTGATGAGGAAGGCGTCGCCGCACTGGCTCACGTCCTTCGCGCTCGCCCACGGGATGCCACCATCCCAGTACGCGCTCTCCGAGGTTTTGGGCGTGCCGCCACTGATGAGGCCCGCCTGGTCGAGGAGCGGCCCCACGGCCCAGCCCTCCGGGATCGGGCCGAGGGAGGAGTCGGCGAACGAGGAGGGGAACAGGGCGGCGGTCTCGGAGTCGATGACGGGCGGCTGGCGGCCCTCCATCTTGGCCCGCACGGGGTCGAAGTCCAGGAACCACGACCGGAACAGCGTCCGGGCGATCGCCTCCAGCGTCGCGTTCATCCGGCGGTTCAGGTCGATCTTGTCGTCGAGGGAGCCGAGGATGCGACCGATGTCGGCTTGGATGTCGATGGGAGGCAGTGTCAATACGAAGGCGTGCTGATCGGCCAAGCTCACATAGTCTGCAACCATCGAACCGTGGGTCTTGACCGCATGGAGGTTCGCCTGAAACTCCGGTCCAGTCAGCATGTAGTACAAAAAACGCGGGTGAATACAGCCCTGGTTGATTACTCGCCAGTAGCACACTTGGGGGGCGAAAACGACCTCAGGCTGATCTGGGCGGAGGTAGCCCACGCGGCCGACGGTTCCCTTCGAGATGAAGGCAACATCGTCTGGCTTCGTCAACTTGTTCCGCACCCTATCCCGGTGTTCGGGGAGTATGTGATCAACAACATCAGTTGTGATTGAACCATCGCCTATGTCTCCACCCCGAACGAACGGGATACCAGTCGAACCAAGCTCGCGGTTTGTGACTCTGTATCCATCGTTGATCACCAATTTTCCACTGCTGACCAGCGAACCAACTCGGACTCGCATCCAGCCTTCATGTTGCATTTCCGAGTCCCTTTAGGTTGTCGCGGATAGCACCCTCCAGCGCTTGACACTCGGCGAACTGACCCTCCAGCTTCTCCAGCAATCGCTCAATCTTGACCTCGAACGGCTCGCCGTCGTCCTCGACATCCTCGGCCCCAACGTACCGTCCCGGCGTCAGCACGAACCCGTGAGCGGCGATCTCCTCCAGCGTCGCGGCCTTGCAGAAGCCCGGTACGTCGGCGTAGTGCCCGGCGTCGGGCTCGCCCCGCCAGGCGTGATAGGCCCGGGCGATCCGGGCGATCTCCTCGGCTGATAGCTCGCGGTGGGTCCGATCGACCAGGTGCCCCAACTTGCGGGCGTCGATGAACAGCGTCTCGCCCCGGCGGTCGCGGAACTTGCCGTTGCCCTTGTTACGGGCCAGGAACCAGAGGCAGGCCGGGATGCCCGTGGTGTAGAACAACTGCCCCGGCAGGGCGATCATGCAATCGACGAGGTCGGCCTCGACGATCCTCCGCCTGATCTCCCCCTCGCCCGACTGGTTCGACGACATCGACCCGTTGGCCAGCACGAAGCCCGCCACCCCCTTCGGCCCCAGGTGGGCGAGGAAGTGCTGCACCCAGGCGAAGTTCGCATTGCCGGCCGGCGGCGGCCCGTGCTGCCAGCGGGCGTCCTCGCGGAGCCGGTCGCCGCCCCAGTCGCTCACGTTGAACGGAGGGTTGGCCAGGATGAAATCGGCCCGCAGGTCCTTGTGCTGGTCGTTGTGGAAGCTGTCGGCGTGGACCTGGCCGAGATTCGCCTCGATGCCCCGGATCGCCAGGTTCATCCGGCAGAGCTTCCACGTCGTCGGGTTCGACTCCTGCCCGAAGATCGACAGGTCCGTCTTCCGCCCGCCGTGCGCCTCGACGAACGACTCCGACTGCACGAACATCCCGCCCGAGCCGCAGCACGGGTCAAGCACCCGCCCCTTGTACGGCTCGATCATCTCGACCAGCAGCCGGACGACCGACTCCGGCGTGTAGAACTCGCCCCCGGCCTTCCCCTCGGCGCTGGCGAACTTGCCGAGGAAATACTCGTAGACCCGCCCCAGCAGGTCCTTCGAGCGGTGGTCCCGCTTGCCGTCGAAGAGGTCCGCGTCCTCCCGGTAGACCAGTTCGATCGTCCCGATCAGGTCGATCAACTCCCCAAGCCGCGTCTGGTCCAGCGTCGGCCGGGCGTAGTCCTTCGGCAACACGCCCTTGAGCGACGGGTTCTCCTTCTCGATGGCCTCCATCGCCAGGTCCACCCGCTTGCCGATGTCGGCCTGCTTGGCGTTGTCCTGGAGGGCCTTCCAGCGGGCCTCCCTGGGCACCCAGAAGACGTTCTCGGCCGTGTACTCGTCCCGGTCCTCCGGGTCGGCGTGTGGCTCCTTCTGGAGGGCGTCGTACCGCTCCTGGAAGGCGTCGCTGATGTACTTGAGGAAGATCAGCCCCAGGGCGACGTGCTTGTACTCCGCCGCGTCCATGTGGCCGCGCATCTTGTCGGCGGCGGCCCAGAGCTTTTCCTCGAAACCGAGCTTCGCCCCGCTGCCGTTCTTGCCGGCATTCGTCGCCTTGCGTCGCGCCATCATCGGCCTCCCCGACCACCTGAACAACATGGCATTATGCATGACGGCGCCGGCGTCGTCTATGCCCTATCAGGCGACTTCTCCTGTCTATCGGCCGATCCCCAAGCCAGCACCCAGCCTGGCTCGTCCTCTGGCCTTGCTTGCGGCACACGGCTCGGCGGTCCACGTTCGATTCCGTTTGCCGACGAAGAAAAGCCGGCTCCCAACGCGGGAGGCCGGCCTCGACGAACCCCAATACGACGGACGGGCGATCCGATCACGAGTTCAAGGCCGTCGCCACCCTCCAGCAGACCAGGTTTCGGCGTGATTCGCACGCGAGGCGGCCGGAGGCATCCATGAAATCTCGCGTCACCGCCATCGGAACAGCCGTCCCGTCCGATGACACAGGCACCGATTGCGGCGGCACGCCGGGGGCCTCAACGGTGGGGCTCGTCGGCGTCGAGGGCCAGGATGCGGACCTGGCCCAGGCCCATGACAGTGCCCTTGCCCAGGTGGAGCCACTGGGCGGCGGCCAGGAGCGGGGCAAGCGGGCCGGGGCCATCGGGCAGGTCGAGTGAGCCGACGACGCCGCGTAGCTCGACCTCGCGGTGCTGGGAGCCGGAGTAGCGGACCAGGTCGAGCCGGCGGCCGCGCCAGGTCCGGTGGGGTACCGCTCGGGCGGCTTCGAGCCAGGCAGACCGCTGTTCCCAGAGCGGATCGGCGGCCGGGCCGAGCAAGCCGCTGATCCGGCGGAGGGCCGCGAGTGCCAGGTCGGCGGGCGTCGGCGAGTCGATCAGCCGACCCTGACGGAGCAGACGCAAGGGGGCCGGAATGTCGATCTGGCTGCCTGCGGCGATGCTCCCGGCCGGCCAGGGCAGCGGGGCCAGGGCGAACCCCGGCTGCACCCGCGCCGGCCCCAGCGGGGTTTCGTCCCAGGCCAGGGGGACGGCCGCCGTGATGCGGAACGGCCGCCGCTCGGGGCCAAGGCCCCGCCTCTCGGCCTCGTCCCACGCCGCCCACAGGGCCGCTTCGGCGTCCGGGTCCGACCGGCCGAAGATGAGAAACTCCACGGCCGGTGCCGGCTCGGCCTCGTGAGGGGCCGGTCGCATCAGGTAGCGGGGCACGCCCGCCTCGCCGCCCTCGAAGACCTCGCGATACTGCCCCTGCGACCCGTCCCGCAGTGCTGCCCCCCAGACGCCGCGCAAGAGGGGCACCGTGGCGAGGACCCCCGGCGTTGCCAGGTGCAGCCGCCAGGCACGGACGTTCAGGTCACGTAAAACTGCTGTGTCAGATGATAGGTCCATCGGCGAAATCCCCTCGTATTCGGGGCGAGGGCGTGCGGCATCATCTGGAACACTGTCGCCTTGCAGATCAGCCTCCCGGAATTTCAATCGCCTCGTGAACGGGGCTGGGTCGTGCAGATGCAACGACTCCTGGCTCTACAGGAGCGGCTGGTACTACGGGTTTCAATCCCCTCGTGATCGGGGCGAGAGAGTGCAGGGCGAATCGGGCCCGGTGACCATCAATGGCCATGCCTATTGGTTTCAATCCCCATGTGATCGGGGCGGGGTCGTGCAGGCTGAACTGCTGGCACGCGAATGAACTCATCTACCAGGCTGAGTTTCAATCCCCTCGTGATCGGGGCGGGGGTGTAGAGGTTGTTTCGTGCGATCTGCATGAATGGAAACATTTGGGAGTTTCAATCCCCTCGTGATCGGGGCGGGGTCTGCCGACCATCGTGTCGTGCCTCTCCTGCGGCGTCGAGGACCACGTGTTTCAATCCCCTCGTGATCGGGGCGTAGCCGTGCGGGAAGGCCGAGCAGGAGCAGCGGGCCGGGCTGTCCAAGATGATTCAATCCCCTCGCGATCAGGCCGGGGTGGTGCGGTGGGCAAGGACGGTGTGTTCCGGAAGGCACGCACTCGGAAGGTGTTTCAATCCCCTGGTGATCGGGGCGGGATCGCGCGGCAATGCCATCACCGGCTGGAACCGCTGCAAGCGGACCAAGGCTTTTAATCCCCTCGTGATCGGGGCGGAATAGTGATAGAACCGAAAGGATAAGCTCATGCACAGATTCGTTGACTCGTTCCAATTCCCTCGTGATCGAGCGGGCTCATGCGACACCTGTGTCGATTCCGACGGGAGGAACTTGAAGGTCTACGGTTCAATCCCCTTGGAGGTTGTGTGTTGTCGGATCGAGCACAACGAGACCATGAAAGCGGTACTCACCGTCCGGTTTCAATCCCCTCGTGATCGGGGCTGGGGCTTGCGGAGGTTCGGGTCAAGCCGTGGGTGTACGACAACTATCCCATGTTTCAATCCCCTCGTGATCGGTCCGGGGTCGTGCAGTCGACTGGATACACACACCAGTGGAGAGACGGTCGCTTGTTTCAATCCCCTCGTAATCGGGGCGGGGTCGTACGCCCGAACAAGTGGACGATCGCCAAGTTCATCCACACGAACTGGTTTCAATCCTCTCATGATCGGGGCGGGGTATACGGGTCGACCGCCGCCAACGAGCACCCGAAGAATGGCCGGGTCACGTTTCAATCCCCTCGTGAACGGGGCGGGTCGTGCAGTTGGTCTTCTACCAGACGGGGTACGACACCTTCAATCTGAGGTTTCAATCCCCACGGGAACGGGGCGGGGGCGTACGCCGCAGTTGAAGCTGTGCCCCGGCAGACTGCTCATCCTGGTCTGCATTTCAATCCCCTCGTGATCGGGGCGAGGTCGTGCAGATCGGCATCATGCCGCACCAACTGCAAGCGATCACCTGGATTGCGTTTCAATCCCCTCAGGATCGGGGCGGCGTCGTGCGACAAGGTCCGCAACGTACCCGAGATACTTTGCTTGATCCAAACCGAGTTTCAATCCCCTCGTGATCGGGGCAGGGCGTCCAGCCGAGGCCAAAACGGATGACGACAACATCATCTTCGGCCTCAAGTTTCAATCCCCTCGTGATCGCGGCGGGGTCGTGCAGATCGACTTCACCGGGACGGATGGCGACAAGGTCCACGTCTTGTTTCAATCCCCTCGTGATCGGGGCGAGGTCGTGCGGGGAGATGCAACTGGTATGTCACTTTCCAATCGCTGTAGAGTCGTTTCAATCCCCTCGTGATCGGGTCGGGGTCGTTCGCGGGGCTACGTTCAGCGGCGGAAGTGGATCATGGGTCTGCCGTTTCAATCCCCTCGTGATCGGGTCGGGGTCGTGCGGCCAGATCGATACTTACGGCCTGCCGCCGAAGATCTACGGCCAGTTTCAATCCCCTCGTGATCGGGTCGGGGTCGTGCGGAATGTCGAGGACTTCCTGCTCAACAAGCACATGCAAATCGTGTTTCAATCCCCTCTTACGGTGCGGGGGGTCGGACGAACTATTTCAACAACACGAACTCGTATGACTAGGCCAACGGTGTCGTGTCTCATCCCCTCGGTTTCGGGGCGTGGTCGATCAGGACCGTCGATTTCGCGAGCGAATTGTCAAAGAGCCGACGGTCGAGGAACTTCCCCAAAACAATTTACCGCACGCGGCAGCCGAGGTCCTTCATTCGCTCTGTCATCCGGTGGCGGCAGGCCCTTGCATGAATGCAATCATTCTTGCGCACATCAGTTCGCTCGTAGCTACCCAGAGCGTAGATGGTCCTGGCGCAAGATGGCGGGGCGACGAACATTCCTGACAGCGTCTACGGAGCATAGCTTCGAGATACGGGACAGGCAACGTAAGTAGAAGCCATTGCCTCGGAGCAATCGAGCTACCGGCGTGCCTGGAGCCAGTCGTTGAGGATCGCGACAACGGCCTCACGCTGGCCGTCGGTCGTCGCCGACGACTGGACCGCGAAGGTGACCGCATCGGAGCCGTCGGACCAGGTCCCCTGGACCTCCTCGCCCCTGAGCCGGAACATCAGGGGGCGGGGCAGGTCTGGGTTGCAATAGACCGTACGACACGACCGGACCTGCGGGACATCGTCGGTGATCGCAGCGAGGTATCGCCGCAGCGCCTCGCGGTGCCGGAGGATCACGCCGTGGTCGCCGAGCTTCGGCGGCTGCTTGTCCGAGGCAAACACCGCAGGAGGCAAGAAGCGGTCACGCTCGGTGCGGAATCGTTCCCGGAAGGTCTCATGGACGACCTGGCCGGTCGGCGAGAGGGCCAGGTACTCCTCGCCGTCGACCTCGACACGGTCGACGAAGCATTCGAGGATTTCGCCCCCGTCGTCCAGGTCCTCGGCCAATGCGGAGGTCGGAACCCGCCCTTCGGCATCGAGCAGTGCAAGCAGGCCGCTGTGCCGCATCCAGGCCCGCACGTCGAGCGCCACAGGCATCGGCGGGAAGGCGATGATTTCGTCGAACCGCTCGTGCTTGTAGTAGACCGGCACGCCGAGGGCCTGGCCCAGGAGCACGGCGACGGCGATCTGAGCCTTGTAGCCGCCGGTGGCGTTGATGGCGCAGGCATCGGGGCCGTAGTCGCGGACCAGCCGACAGACGACCTTGGCCAGGTTGCGCAGGCCCTCGGTGCGAAATCGCCTCGGGTCGCTGTCCTGCAAGCCGTCGATCGGCCTGGTCTCGGCGACGGGATGGCCGACCCGGCGGTAGTAGGCGGCCAGGACCCGGCCGATAGCCCGGCCGTCGTCGGTATCCGAGTGGCAGAAGAACAGGTTCGCGTCGGGGACGGCGTAGCCCCTGGTCAGCAGGCTTGCGATCGAGTTGACCTCGGCGCCGCAAGTCCGCTCGGTCGGGGGCAGCGACGCCAGGGCACTGGCCACAGCGCCCCAGTCGCGTGCGGCGTAGGCGACGGCCAGCCGACGCCGCTCGGGGTCGGGGTCATCGCCCCGCAATCCGGCGAGGTTCGGCATGAAGAGACTCGTGCCGACGGTGCTGATCAGCGTGGTGGCGGGTCGCATGTCAACGGAGCCCCAGGGCCTCGCGAAGCAGTTCGACCGGGTCGTCGGCCTCGGCCATGGCGCGGACCTGATCGCGGGTCACGAGGGCGCAGCCGTAGGCCGAAGCTCGGTTGCGGTGGCCTTCCCTGATTGTGCCGGTCCGGGGGTCGGTCAGGAAGTCGGAGGTCGTGGCCAGGGACGTGCGCACGTGCAGGGCCCGGAACTGGCGGATGACGGCCTCGACCTTGTAGAGGATGTCGCCGCCGGGGTCGTGCTCCTGGCTGCCGGTCTTGCACTCGACCATCCAGAGGCGGTAGCGGTGCATGAAGGCGACATCGAAGTCGTTGCCGACCTGGGCGTCGGGGCTCGTCGGTTCCAGGCCGAGCCGCACGTCCCAGATGTCCAGAGCCGCATGGTGACGATCGAGCAGGCCCCAGATGAAGACCTCCAGCCAGCCCCCGAGCAGGAACTGCGTCTGGTACCTGTCCAGCTTGCCGGTCGGCACACTGTCCTGCTCGATCAGGTCGAAGTGCTCGACGATGGATCGGAGGATGTCCGGGACCGCGAGCGTCCTGGGCTCCAGGTGCCGATGTTCAAGGGCGAAGCCCCTGTCCCTGGCCTTGCTCCGCTCCCGCTCGTCCTCGAAGCAGATCAGGCTCTCGGCGGTGCTCCGGGCTGCCAGGACCCGCGCCAGGGCCCACCATCCTCGTGCCCGCTCCTCCGCCTCAGCGACCTTCTCGGGGGGCTTGCGTGAGGGGAAACCGTAGCCAGCGAGGAACTCGGCGACGGTGGGCCGATAGACGCATGTCTCGACCTTCGAGCCGTCCATCCAGCGGATGACGTTCGGCTGTCGGCCGCTGAGGTAGATCGCCGCCGCGTCCATCACCGAGAAGAACATGAACGCGGCGATGGACATCGGCTTGGTGCCGCCGGTCAGGTTGACGATCCACTCGTCCGACGGATGGCGTCCGAAGGCGTCCTGCAAGGCACGGCGGACCTCGGGCAGGGAGTCCTCGTGCTCCAGCGTCTGGATTTCGCAACGGTCGGAGTAGTCCAGCCCGCCGGCCTCCAGGGCCTTGAGCAGATGCTCGGCGGCGCGGCGCCGCTTCATCTCCCCGGTCTCGACCAGCACGAGCCGGTCGGGTTTCGGATCGAAGTGATGGACCGACAGCAGGTTGGGGACATGCTGCTCGGACAGCAGGCAGAGGAGGATGCGCATCGGCGATGGTCCCCGGTCACTCGACTCGGAACGTCATCTCGCGAGCGCCGACCGCGTGCACGATGAGCGTCATGACGTTGCCGGGCTCCTTGTCGGAGGGCACCTTGGCCGAATCGACGATGGGCCCGCTCAGGCCGGTCGGCTCGTGGCGCGCCTTCCAGCCGCCCTTCTTCGTCCGCTCCGGGAGCAAGGTCGCCTCGACGCGGTCGCCGGCTTTGGGATGGCCACGGGGCGGGGCAGCAGGCGCTGGACCGCCATGGAGTTCGCCTCGCGTCCGGGCTGCCCCCGCATCCCGCCGCTGGCCGAACCCCCCGCCCCCCACCGGGCCGGGTCGCCCGCCGCGCCCGCTCGGGCCAGGCCGGGAGGACCTTGGAGGAAGTCGCGACCGGCGTCGGAGGTCATCGCGCAGGTGGTCGAGGAACGCCCGCAGGAACGTCACGCTGCTCTCGCGGGTCGGCAGCCGGGGTGCGGCGAAGGCGATGACCCGGACCCGATGGGCGCCACCCCCGGCCCGCTCGACGTGGATGTGGACCGGCGATGCGTGTCGCTCGCCCGCCCAGCGTCGGTCCCCACCATCCATCCGCCGGGGCACCCCGAGCGACGCCTTCGTGTAGCCCGTGGGGGCATCCCTGCCCGACCACGTCGGGACCAATTGCCCCTCCTGGTCGTGGTCGTGGGCGAACCGCTTGGCGAATCCCTGCCAGGCGAAGCCGACCTGATCGAGGACGGGCCAGACATCGTCCCAGGGGAACTCGGCCTCGATCTCTTCGGCCACGAGGTCGCACAGCGCCGGCGATTCGGCCACCCCCGGGCGTTCGTCCTCGGGCAGGCCCATACCCCTGCGGAACCTGCGGGATGCCTCGCGGCAGTGGTCGAGGTCCATTTCGTCCAGCCCCCCGGCCGAGAGCGACCCGAACCCCTTGCGTGCCTTGGAGCCAACGCCGCCGTATCGACAGAGCAGCCAGAGGGCAGCACGGGCCTGATCAAGCACGTCGTCGGGACCGAGCCCGTGTTCTCGGAGAGCCTTGTTGGTCCGAGCGGTCAATCGGATCGTCCAGGCCGCCCCAGGCTCGACAACGAAGCGGCGACGGCCGCCGTCGTGCATCCCGAACGAGGCGTACCAGAGGCCCTGGGTCGTCTTCCTCGGGTCGGCCCCGGGGATACCATAAGGACCGCCCTTCTCGCCCGATCGCATGTCGATCCTGGCGCTCTTGTCGTAGAGCAAGGACCCTGGCCGTTGCGACTCGACCTGGAGTTGGACGACGCTACCAGCGGCGGTGTTGCCCCAGATCGCCGCTTCCAGGTCCCGCAATTGTGTCTGGCTGAGGGCGCCGGCGTGCAGGGTCCGCCACCACCAGCGGAGAAGGCCCCGGAGCGTCGCGGGGCGGAGGTCGCAGTCGTCTGCCTCCTGGCGTGCCCCGGCGAGGAAGGCCGGCGATTCGAGCGTCATGGCCGCCGAGAAGCCCGTGCGGTTGGGACCGCTCGGCATGGGCGGCTCGTTCGCTTGCGGGGCGAAGTGCCCGTAGCCGGCGGCCGTCTTGGCGCCGCAGCCCAGGTGCGTCAGGCCACCGTCCAGCCACGCGCGGGCGAGGCCCAGCAGGCGAACGTCGACATCCCCTCTCCGCTTGCCCAGCGCGAACGAGAACGTCTGGCCGGGGGGGACGGCGAGGAAATAGACCATCGACGGCGACTCCCAGTCGCCCGGCCAGTCCTCCCCCCGGTAGTAACCGAAGTGGTGGTTGTTGACGATGTCCACCATCAGCCGGGGCCAGGATGCGGGCCAGGCGTCGTGGAAAATGACGGTGCCGGCCGCCGCTCCCTCGTCCCCCGTCCCCCGAATGAAGCCGAAGATGCGTTCGATGTCCGTTGCCGCCGCCGCGTCATCGGGCTGGCCCGGCCGCCAGACGGTCTCGGCATAGGCACGGGCCAGGCCCTTGAGGCCCGAGCCGGGCAGGAAGGTGAACCCGTAGATCGGGTGGAGGCACAGGCCGGCGTTCTCCAACGCCGAGGCCCGCGCCAGGTGCAGCGTCAGCGGCCCCGCCGTCTCGCGGTCCCAACGCACAACTTCGGCGGCGTCCAGCATCGCGTCACGACGCCGCAAGACCTCGGCGAGGAGTTGCGTATCACCCTGCGATCGCTCCGCGACCTCGGACAGGACCCGCTTCTGCCCCTCCTGATTGACGGCGGGCATCATGTACTTGTCCAACCGGAGGCCGGGATGGACAAGCCCCTTGAACCGCTCCACCAGTTCACGGAGCGAGGGCGGCAGCGGGACGGCGGTCAGGAGGGGATCGTCCCTGTCGAGGGGTTCCGGGGGACGAAGGAACGAGGATCGCGGTTGACGGACGCGGCGGGCAGTCCCATCGGGGCCGAGGTCGAAGGCGACCTCCAGGCCATCGCGAATCTCCTCGACCCTGAGCCCTTCCAGGTCCTTCGCCGTGAACAGGAGACGCGCGCCTCGCTCATCAAGGACGGCGCCTTGGGATCGGGAGCGTACCCAGAACTGGACCCTGCCGATGGGCATCCCTCAGACCTCCTCCACGTCGCTGATGTCGCGGAACTCCGCCTCGGCGAAGCGGACGACCCACTGCAAATAGGCCAGGCATTCGGCGGTCGCGAGCCGGAGGAAGTCGGAATCACCCTCGACGACGCGGCGAAGCAGCCGATCGCCGGTGCGGCCCGGGGCCGCCGACACCTGCTGCCCGATCCAGTCGGTCAGCGCGGCCCGCAGGTGTGGCGCGTAGTCCTTGGCCTCCAGGAATGCCAGTGCCTGGCCAAGGCCCGCCGTCACGACCCGGGCTGGTAGGCGTTTGGCCTGGAGCTTGAATTCCCGCCTGGCATCGTCCCTGCCCTCGTCCTTGACCTGCTGAACGACCCGCCAGGCATGGGATGCGCGACGCTGATCGAGGGTCTGGTGGCCGGCCATCAATCGTGCCTCCCTCGGGCGAGTCTCGTGGCGCAATACCCCTTGCCGATCGACTGATCCGCCCCCACCTGGAGGACCTCCGGGAGCGTCTCCCTCAGGACATCGAAGACATCCACCGCCCCCATGGCACGGCCGGCCGAGGGATGTTCGCCGTTGGCCCTGGCCCGTGCCTCGTTGGCCAGCACGAGCGCGTAAAAGAGCGTCTCCGGGGGAAGGTACTCCTCGTAGAAGAGGGCCCCGCCCTTGACGGTCTTGGTCTCGTAGTCCAGACCGATGCGCGCGTTGATCTCGGTGGCATACTGGGCGAAGTGGTCGAAGTCGTCGTCGTGCAGCACGAGCAGGCTGCGTCGGAAGCGGGCGCGAGTCGCGTCGAAGGCGGCCGAATCGGGCAGGACGTGATCGGCGATCCAGCCTGCGATCCGGCCGTCCGAGTCGCCGGCGCGCTCGAAGAGGAACTCCTCCAGGGCGATGCGCCCGCCCTCGATCAGGCACGGGCAGTCATCCGAGGGGAGCATCACCCGGTTCTTCTCGACGTGCGGGACCTGCCAGTCGATGGCCCCGAAGCGACAGAGCGCCAGGTCGCGACGGAGCCGGTCCAGCACGGCCGGGCTGGTCACCCAGGCGAAGACACCCCTGAGCGACCGGACCGGGAAGGCCAGCAGCCGGGCGTCGGTGAGGCTCAGGGCGCCGGCCGATTCGCCGGCCGCCTCGGTGTGCGGGCCGAAGGCGGCACGGAGCCTCGGGCTCTCCTGGTTGGTCCGCTGTCGATCTCCCGAGTACTCAGACTTGTAGCGCTCCCGGCAGGCGTCGCGGAGCACGCCCTTGAGCGAGGAGCCTGGGATCGTCGGCCACCGGGTGTGCCGCTCGCGCTGCACGGGAAGGTCGACGATGCCCAGCGCGGTCCCGGCCCCGGGATGGAGCGAGGTCTGGGCGTGCAGGCCCAGGATCGCGGAAACGACGTTCTCAGGCATGTCGCCAGGCTCCCTTGAGGGCGAATCCCCAGCCCTCGGCGACGAGGTCCGGGTCGGTGCAGAGCGATGATGACCCGTCCTCGGGCGCGTCGCCGTCGAGGAAATAGGCCGCGCCGGCCGGCGCGGCGAATCGGGTCGGCCGTGGGGCGTTGCGGGCCACGTCCCAGCCCGAGACGGCGAACGCCCGGCCGGAGGCGACGGCGACCAGGTGCTCCTCGGCGATCCGGTCGGGCAGGCCCGCGACGCGATACAACCCGGGGGAGGCCAGCACTCGTAGTGGCAGCCCCTCCGCGTCTCCACCATCGGGCCAGTCGACGCAGCGGTCCAGCACCCGGGCCACGGCATACCGGCCCTCGCCGCCCCACGGGAAGGGCCCGCCGAGCAGGCGCCGGACGGCATCGGCGTGCGCGGCCGGGGGGAGGACCTCCGCGTAGAAGGAGACGTGACGCCGCAGGGCGAGCATCCGGGTCGCGTACAGCCGGCCCTCGGCCCCGGCCAGGGTCTCCGGGTCGATCTCCAGGCCGGTGCGACTGTCGAAGTCGTACAGTTCGGCCGGCCGGACCCAATCCGCATCGGTGGGGACGCCCCCTCGGAGATAGGTGGTCATGCCGGCGGGACGCAGGAACCCCTCGGGCCGCTTCGCGGACCGATCGCCACGCCGCCAGAGGGGCCTCCGGGCCGACGGCCTCGACTCCCAGCCGGGAGGAGCTTCGGGCAGCGGGTCGGAGCGAGACCATCGCCCACCCTCGGTCCTGTAGAGGTTTGCCGGCATGGACCACAGCGGCGTGGGTTCCGATCCCACTCCCTCTTCCATCAACCAGGGGCCGCGAAACAGGCTGCCGACCAGGCCCGGGGGGGCACCGAATTCTTCCAGGAGCCCCGCGAGGTCGCCCTCCCCCCGAGTCGAGTCCCGGACCCTCCGCGACCATCCGGCGAAGTCGAAGCCGTGCGCGGCCAGGGCCGCCGTCCGCAGCGCCCCCGCCAGGGTCTGTGGCTGGGGCAGCCCGCCCTCGGCGCGGGTCGCGGGGCCGAAGGGCCGGCCGCCCCGGAAGAACAGCAGGTCGAGCGCCTCGATCCCGAGGCCGATGCGGACGCGGTCTCGGGGCGTCATCAGTCCCTACCTCGGGCCAGGAATGAGGCCGATTGGGCCAGGGTGATGAAGTCTGCCAGCACACGCCCCCGGCCTCGACCTCGCCTCTCCATCGCCTCGCGATAGGCGTCCAACAAGTCCACCGCTTCGTCGGGACCAATTCGTCGCGCCGGGTCCTCGGCGCGACTGGCGAGGCGCCGCACTTCTGCCTCCACGGCCAACCAGGGCATCTCGTCGCCACCCAGGGTCGGCAACTCCGAACGGAGGACGTACAGCCATCGGTCCGAGGCACCGGCCGCGAACGACGTGCGCCAGCGTTCGACGCGGGGGAGGAGCGACCAGGGCAGGCCGACGGACGCATGCTCGCCCGATCGGCGGCAGATCGTCAACGTCACTGCGTCTCGACCCGCCTGCTTGGCGGCATGCTCGGCCGCACGGGCCCGGCCCAGGGCGTATCGCAGGTCCTCCTTGTGGTGGACCACGGCGAGGCCGGCGCTGACGGTGGCCCCCGACCGGGCCGCCGGCTCGCAGAGCGGGTCGACCCACCGGGCCCATCCTTCGACGTAGGCATCCCGGAGTTCTTGCACGCAGGGGAGGGAGTCCTCCAGGGGCAGGAAAGCGAGCACATCGTCCCCTCCCGAGTAGATGGGCACGCCACCGTGCCGGCGGACGATCTCCGGGACGCGCCCGACCGAGAACTGGGCCAATGCTCGGCTGATCGCGGCGATCCACTCGTTCGGGGCGACCCGGGTCGCCGGCGTGCCATTGGGCCCGATCCCTGCGAGCCATTGCCCCAGCCGGTCGCCATCCATCATCAGGATTGCCAGGTACGCCGGGGGGGCATCCTGGGCGAGTCGCTTGCGCCGGATGGTCCGCAGGAGTCCGTCGCGCGGGGGAGGGTCGCGGTCATCATCGACGCGCCTCCTACCGGGGCCTTCCTGCTCGGCCCGGTGCAGCCACTGGCCAGACCAGGCCCCATGCTCCGCTCGCTCGCGATCTGGCCTGATCTCCGGCTCCGTCGCGAGCCACCTGGAAGCCGCCACGGTGGCCGTGTCGGGGAAGTAGCCGGACTCGGGCGTGAGTCCCACTTCCTCGTGCAGGAACGCCGGCCAGGCGAACCGCTTGACAAGGCTGACCGCGCAGAGCCGCTCGGACCGCCGCGTCCTGGTGCCGGACCAGGCGTTCTCGGGGACGGCCAACGCCTCCCAGAAGCGCCGGGACTCGTCCAGCCCGGCCGGCCCCATCTGCTCGTAGCTGCCCAGGAGCGAGCACTTCTGGGGCACGTCGCCCCGGGCGGCGTAGGCCGGATGGTGCCCGGCTGCCCCCCGCGCCTCCATCAGGCGGGCGACCAGTTCCAAGCGGCCCCACGCGAGCCCATCGGGCCGCGTCAGGTCATACTGCTCGCAGAGCAGGCGTTCGAGCGTCGGCGCGTCGCAGCCAGCGAGCGGCAGGACGACGGTTCGGACCTCGAAGAAGTCGTCCACCTGGGCGTCCCAGAGCCGATCCCAGTGCGGGTCGAGGCCCTCCATGCGAACTGCGAGCCCCCGGCGGACCGCGCCGCTGATCTGCTTCCAGCCCGCTCGACAACTCCGCTCACAATCATCGGCCAGGAGCCGGGCGGTGTCGCCGTCATCGTCGGGGATGCGTGCGAGGAATCGGTTCGGCAAGCAGGCCGAAGGCAACCCCTCGTGCGCGACTCCACGTGATCCCAGCAAGGGATTCCCGCCGAGGTTCGGCGAGAGGATCGCCCCGTCTCCGAAGCGATCCCGGATCGGCTGCATACCGGCGAGGCACAGCCAACTCAGCACGTAGCTGCCGGTCCAGAGGTCGCGGACCGAGCGGGCCGAAGCGATGAACGGCTGGACGGGCCCCAGGGAGAACGCCAGGAAATGACCCCGAGTGTCGGCATCGGCGGCGTCGAGAGGGTCCACGTCCGGGGTCTCCGACGTTGGGGCATACTCCGGCCGATTCGCCGGGCACCGGGGACACGGCCCGTCTGCCTCGCTGACCATCGAGGCGACCGTCATGACATGTTGATGACATGCGCGACGACACCATACCGGGTTGAAGCCCGAGCTACAAGGACACGACGGAAAATCATCTCAGCAGGAGCACGGCGCCGGCCTCAACCCCGGCTGTCCCCAGCACGCCGCACCTTGATCGGCCGGCCATCCCGGCCTACGATCACCACCCTCGCCCTCCAATGGGCCTCGGCCCGCCCTGGGGCGCGGGGCGATCGAGTGGCCGGGGGCCGAACCGAGGCGGCCCCCGGCCAAGTCGGCCGGCATCAGAATGTGATCGCGGCTCCGTCCTGCGGCGTCCCGTCCGTCTTCAAGGCCCGGATGTGGGTGAACTTCCACCAGTCCTCGACCCGCACCACGTCGAAGCCCAGCCTGGTCAGGTCCCGCGTGAAGCGGTCCCGGTCGGTGAAGCGGGAGGTCGGTTCGACGACGTGAAGCTCGCCGTCGAGTTTGAGCGTCCGGTGCGCCTCGCGGAGGTAGCCCGTCGGGTCGGCACCCATCAGCGAGAGCGAGAAGACCGCCAGGTCCAACGACTCGTCCTCCAGCGGCACATGGGCCATGTCGCAGGCCACCACCGAGTCGTCGATCGCCACGTGGTCGAAGCTGTGGACCACGTGCAGGTCGGAGAGGGCATTGGCCAGCATCGCCTCCCCGCAGCCGAAGTCGCCGATGACATAGCCGCTCCGGCGGCGGCACCAGCGGATCAACTCCTCGGCCGGAACGATGGCCCAGTCCTCGCGGGCCGCCCGGTACATCGCGTGGTAGTGGGCCCATTCGCCGGGGTCGGCCTGGAGCCGGCGGTGCAGCGCGTCGCTCGCCATCCGGCCCCAGACCTGGTTCATCTTCGTGAAGTCGCCGTGCCGGCGGCGTCGCACGCCAGTCTCGTCAGTCGGGGGAAGGGGCACGCGGATCGGGGTGCGGGTGATCGCCTCGACCTGGCCGGAGTCGAGCCGATCGAGCCAGCCCATCACGTCCTGGTATGCCTGGGCCGGGGTGCGCAGGGGCTCCTCGGGCACCACGCCATCGACCGCCGCATCGGCCAATGACTTCTTGAAGCGAAGCCGGTTCAACCTCGACTCGCACCACGACCACCGCTGACCGCCGACCTCCGCGTAGGTGATCGGCAGGACCATCGTCACCGAGCCCTGGCGCTGCCCCTGGCGGAACACCCGGCCCTTGAGTTGCTCGAAATCCGCGCCTGTCCAGGGCAGGACGGCCACGATCAGCCGGTTGCAGACCCGCTGGAGGCCATCGACCCCCACGCCGATGGCCGCCGAGCCGATCAGCACGTCCACGTCGCCCGAGACGAAGCCCTCCAGGCCCGACTTGTCGTCGCCGGTGTAGAAGCCGACCCGCCAGCCGTCAGCCGCCAGGGCGTCGTAGAGCAGCCGGTCGATCCCCTGGACGTAGTGCGTGTAGATCAGCGTCTTGGGCCGCACCTGCGCGCGGATCACCGGCATGCGGGCCCTGGTGAGGACCTGCTCCAGCGACAACGGGTTGCCGTTCTTGCGGCCGAGGGCCCTGATCTCGTCCAGGTAGGCCGAGCAATCGACCGGGACCTCGACCTGCTGGTAGACGGCGTCGCAGCGCGGCATCCAGCGGATGCCCAGCGTGGTGAGCCGCTGGTGCAGCCGCATGCAGTTGGGCAGGGTGGCCCGGGTCTCCAACTCCGCGTGCTCCGCCCCGGTGACCAGTTCGACCAGACTGCGGCCCTCCTGGAGGTTGTTGATCACCGGCGTGGCCGACATCCCCAGCACCCGGAGGCCCGGGTTGTCCTCGGCGGCCAGGGACATGAGGGCGAAGAGGTTGCGGCGGCGGAGGGTCATGTCCTCGGCGGCCCGCTGCTTGGCGAAGTGGACCTCGTCGATGATCACCAGGTCAATCGGTCCGCGTCCGATCAGGTCGCCGACCCGGGCGGCCGAGTCGGGCTGCTGGAGCATCTCGTAGTTGAGCACCAGGTAGCGGGGGCGGCCTTGGTCGCCGGCCGGCCAGCCGGGCTCGAAAGTCTTGATCGCCACCAGGCTGCCCGGGAAGGCGGCGATGATCACGTCGCGCCAGCCCTCGACGACGGCGTTGGGGCAGCAGACCACGGTGGTGCGGCAGCCGGCGGCCCGCGAGGCGAGCACGGCCGAGAGGGTCTTGCCGGCGCCAGTGCCGGACCAGTTGCCCACGCGGCGGTCGTCGCGGACCTGCACGGCCACCAGCCGCTGCATCAGGTTCGGGGCCACCGGGCGGCCGTCGAGGGCGAAGGCATACCCCTCGGGGATCGCCAGGTTGCGGGCGCGGCGGTGCTCGTCGAGGAAGCGCCCCTTCACCCGCTCGGCGAACGCGCCGCCGTGGAAGTCCTCCGCCTGGGCGACGGCTTCGTCCTCATCGAGGAAGGCGTGGGCCCAGAGCTTGGCCACGCCCGAGGCGACGAGGAACTCGACCGCCTCGGCGTCGGCCGAGGAGACGACGGCGTGGTCCAGGGCCGCGAGCACCCGGCTCGTCTCGATCGTCGGCAGCCCCTCGGCTTCCGACGTTGCGGCGGGCCCGTCCGTGCCGTCGATCGAGCCCTCGGGCAGCACGGCCAGGGCGCGCGCCTCGCCGTCCTCGTCCTCGGGCTCCCCGTCGCCCAGCGACCGCGTCGGATCGGCCAGGAACTCGTCCACCAGCGACGGCTCGCTCCGGACGAACTTGCCCAACTCGTCGGCCGGGAACCGGCCGGTGGCCAGGGCGTCGGCGAACGCCTTGCCCTTGCCGGTGCTCCCGATCAGGCCGTTCTGCTGGAACAGCAGGTACAACTCGGCGGGAGTGAAGGCCGACAGGTGCTCGACCAGCGAGGCGACGAGGCCCCGGATCGCCCCGACGGTCCAGCCCTTCTTGCAGGTCGGGCAACCGCTGTCGCCGAGGGTCCGCGTGTAGATCATCGCCTCCCACTCGTGCGACGGGTCCTTCGAGCACCGCCACCAGGCCCGCCGCGTGCTGCCCGCCGCGACCCGATCCGGGGTCAGGTCACCGTTGCGGGTCGGGTGCCAACCGTGGGCGACCTCGGGGTAGCGGGTCGCCAGGGAGTTGTCGGCCGATGCCCGCTGGCCGGCGCAGCATGGGCAGCCGCGCCCCAGCTTCGTCCGGTTGGCCGGCGAGGCACGCCATTCGTGGTCCGGCCCCTCCGGGCACGTCCACCAGGCGGGCGTGTTCGAGCCCGCCACCACCCGGTCGGGCGTCAGGTCGCCGTTCTTCTCCGGGTGCCACTGGGCCGCGAGGTCGGGGTGCAGCGTGGCCAGCGAATTGGTCACCGACGCGTGCCGGCCGGCGCAGCAGGGGCAGCCCGTGCGGCCGGACGTGCGGTTGGCCACCGTCGCCTCCCACTCGTGATCGGGGCCCTCGGGGCACGTCCACCAGACCTTGGTCCCCGCCCGGGGGAGCACCCGATCCGGGGTCAGGCCGCCGTTTCTGGTCGGATGCCACTCGGCGGCGACGGCGGGGAACTGGCCCGCCAGCGAGTTGGTCGCCGTCGCAACCCGCCCGCCGCAATTCGGGCAGCCGATCCCCCTGGTCGTCCGATCCACGACAGTCGCCTGCCAGACGTGCTCGGGGTCCTTTGAGCAGCGCCACCACGCCTTGCGGTGCGACCCGGCGACGACGCCGTCCGGGGTCAGGTCACCGTTGCGCTCGGGGTGCCACTCGGCGGCCAGGGCGGGGAAGAGGCTCGCCAGCGAGTTGGTGACCGATGCCCTGCGGCCGGCGCAGAAGGGGCAACCCTTGCCTCCCGTCGTCCGCTCGACGACCCGCGTTCGCCAGACGTGGTCGGGCCCGGCCGGGCAGGCCCAGGTGACGACTGTGTTCGAGCCGGCGATGATCGCCTCGGGCCGCAGGTCACCGTTGGCGGTCGGGTGCCACTGGGCGGCGACCTCGGGGTAGAGCGTCGCCAAGGAATTGGCCTCAGAGACGCGACGATTGGCGCAGTGGGGGCATTGCTGTCCGCCGTGGGTCCGGTTGTTGACCTGGGCCTCCCATTCGTGGGCCGGGTCCCTGAGGCAACGCCACCAGACCTTGCGGTTGGAGCCGGCGGTCAGGTGCTCGGGCGTCAGGTCGCCGTTGCGTTCCGGGTGCCATTCGGCGACCAGTTGGGGGTGGGTGATCGACAGGGGGAGGGTGCGACGGGGTACGATAGACATGGGCGTCAGGCTCTCATACAGCTTGGCGTTCCCCGGGCCCGGGGGTGTTCGCAGCACCCTCGGGCCCACTTTCGTTTCGGGCGAGCCGACCTCGCCCGACACCCCGATCCTACGCATGAGGACATGGTCCAGGGGACGGGTCGTTTGGAAAAATCCACATGAAGCGTGGGTTTGTGTTGACGAAAAACAGCGCATGCGCACTCATGCACGCAAGTAAATCTACACTCAAATGGTCCTCCGGGACGGACCTGTTGCGGCGCCGCCCCTGCCGGCCGAGTCCCGACGGACAACGGCCGGCGGGCGGCCTCGACGATGGCGAGATCGACCGACATCGGCCACACCGGACGGGTCCGGTCTGATCGGGTCGGCTCGATGTGATCGCCCCAATCTGCATCGAGGGAGATCGTTGGGGCGGCATCGGGCGGGTTCGACCAGCGAAGCGTACTGCGATCGAAGCCTTCCCCGGACGACTCGTGGAGGGGGGGCATCGAAGCCCCCCAACCAGTCCTCTCCAGCCCGAGAGATGCCGGATCAATCTCGGGAGGGCTGGACCGCCCCGAGGCGACTCCTTCCGCGCCCGACCATCGGTGAAGTCGTTTCGCTTCCCGGCGCGAGACCGCCCTCGGACGATGAGCCGGCCTCTCGACGGCTCTCCGGCGAGTCCTGTGGGAAGACGATCACGGACCGGGTCCACCGGCCTCGCCGACCGAGGGATCGCCGATCCACTCGTCCGTCCGGCGGAGGCGCTGCTCGGCGAGGCGCCCTGGTGGCCAAGCGCGGGCCCGGGTCTTCTGGGAGCGGCAATCGGGGATCGCCCCCTCGCGTAATGGGAGAGGAAGGGGCCGCATGTCTGCTGCGGGAACACTCCCCGCTCCCCACTTCGGGTGAGCAACGGCCGTTGCTCGGTGACCGGATTGGAGCCTGACCAGCGCCATCAACCGGAACCGATGGCATCCCCTTGCATCCCACCAGCCCGAGCCCATTTCGGTGAGCGTTCAGGCCGCTCTGGTCGGATTGCCTGGAGCAGGACGGTTGAACCAGGGCAATGCGACCGCAAGAATCGCGACGTGCTTACGCCAAGCGAGTCGGTGGGACGAACCAGCCAGGATGTGCATTATCGATGATTCGTGCTATCACTATCGGCCACCCTAATAGTGTTCACTTTCACGTACGGTTGTGAGAGACGTAAGTCCTTGCAATGCCTCGACTTAGGGCGACCGGCCCGGCCCTCCCCCCGAGCGCGGGCCCAGGTAGATTACCTTGGGCCCGTGGAATTTTTGAGCCCCCCTGGTAAGCATCAATTTCCGCTTATGGGCCAATCCCAACTTGGGATTGAGGTCAGTCCCGGTCCTGCTCGGGCTCGATCAGGACGGCCTGGTCCAGCAGGGCCATCGTGCGATGCAGGCCGGCTTCGCCTCCTTCGACGAGCAGGGCCAGGACCTCGCCCCACCCCGGTGGGGCCCAGACCTCCACGATGGCCGGGTCGTTTTCCGGACTCCGGAGGACCCGCTCGTGGCCTTCGAGTAGTACATCGGGCTGGCTGGAATTATCTACACCCCTTGACAAGTATCAGTTGCGGTTGATGGGTCATTGCCACCGTGGCAACGAGGTCAGTCCCGGTCGATGTCCCGGGGTTCGATCCAGATCGCCCGGTCGAGCATGCCCCTCGTGCGATTCAGCCCGGCTTCACCTTACTCGTCCAGCATGGCCAGAACTTCCCCCCATCCCGGTGGGGCCCAGACCTCCACGATGGCCGGGTCGTTCTCCGGACTCCGGAGGACCCGCTCGTGGCCTTCGAGTAGTACATCGGGCTCGTGGATTTTTTGAGCCCTCCTGGTATCATCAATTACGGTTGATGGGAAAAAGTCCCAACTTGGGATTTTTTTGGTCAGTCCCAGTCCCGCTCGGTGGGCTTGATCATGACCGCCCGGTCCAGCAGGGCCATCGTGCGATCCAGGCCGGCTTCGCCTCCCTCAACGTGCATGGCCAGGACCTCGCCCCACCCCGTTGGGGCCCCGACCTCCACGATGGCCGGTTCGTCCTCCTCGCTCCGGGGGACCCACTCGAAGCCTTCGGGGATGGCCTCGCGAGCCGCTTGCAGCGTCTCGTGGACCGAGTAGGTGCCGGTCGGCACCGGCTGGTCCCCCTGACAGGTGAACTCGCGGATGACGAAGTGGTTCGGGTACTCCCGGGACGGGGCGTACAGGACCCATTGCGGGAACATGGCAAGTTTCCTCCAGATCGGCCCGATGGGGTATTTCTTCTCTGGGGGGGGTGGGACAGTCCGCTGGCCCAGCCCCGCCAGAGAAGACAAGAACCCTCCCCCTACCCCCTCCCTGTCGCATCGAATTTCGTTGATAGATTTTGGTCCGGGTTGGGGGCTCGTAGCCATCTTCTCGACGCAGGCGGATGGCTTGGCCCCCGCGCCGTCCAGAGCCGCTCGTTCGCGTGCATCGCCAGAGGGCCTGAACGACAGGGCCGAGTCGGCGTTGCCTGGGCGTCCAACGGCTCCGATGAGGGCATACCTGCTGGCGGAATCCGAGCGGGGGTAGGACGTAGGACCAGGAGGGCCATCGTCGGCCACCGATCAACCGGCCCTCCCCAAACGCGAGGCAAATCCGTCGCTACGGACCCCAGGATCGTCCCCAGCGGCTCATCACGCCCCTCTCGGCCAGAATCACGGTCGAGGAGGTCGGCCCGTCACGACGCACTGTGGCCCGGCCAGGCGAGATGAAATGGACGGCCCCCGTCCCTCGGGTGGGGCATACTCGTCAAGCGGCTTCCTTGTTGCCCGTGGACGGGAGGTCGAGGCGTGCCGCAAGGTGCCGAGAACCGGCCGTCGCCTGGACCGCCTCCGGGGCCAGCAGGGCTTCGATGCCTGTGGTCCGGTAGATCGAGGGCCTGGCTGGCCGGCTCCCCCTGGTGGGGGTGCCTGTCTCGATCACCCGCAACAACTCGAATCGTGTGGCTGGCCGAGCAGGACGGCCACCGCGACCCGGCCTCCAGAAGTACTTGGCCTTGAGCCGGTCCATCTGCTTGTCGCACCAGGGACGCCAGTCCGTCGGCCGGCGTTCGGCGGCGATCTGGCGCAGGAAGTCGTCGGTCATACGGACCTCAATCTCGCCCAAGTCGAGCCGACGGTGCGTGACATGCACGATCAACGACTCGACGAAGGCCGCCTCGTCCTCCGATTCGCATAAGATGTCGCCGATTTGTGTCAGGTTCTTACAAGTTTGGGGTCTGGGGACCTTTCCTCTCCCGGCGGACGAGAGCGATTTGCAGCCGAGCGGATCGACCAGGATCGGCGATTTCATCTGACGCCGCTGACTGCGATCCAGGCAGATCGAGGCGCATCGAACGCGGTGCCATACCGCCCCCTCGATGGCCTCCAGATCGGGATTGTCCCGGGTGCACCGCAGACAGGCGAGGAGTTCGCGGCTCATGCCCGCTCGGCCGGTGCGGACCCGGCCGAGCGAGTGAAAGTGTTCCCACCAGATCATCATGACCGGCACGATGAGGTCGTCGTCGTCGCCCCGGCAGACGAGCGAACAGACGGCGTCCCTCATCCGGTCGTGGCGCTGGCCGTAGGCGTCGATCGGGAAGCTGTTGACGACGAACTCCAGCAGTCGATCGAAGTCGCCGGCCTTCTTCCCGGACGTGGGACGACGCGAGGAGCCGGTCCTACTCCGACGGCTCCGCTTCGGAAGCAGGTCAAGCAACCAGGGGGGTAGATTCCCGATGCCCTGGCCGGGGTGCCGAAGCCAGACGTACTCCTTGCCCGTGTCGGGGTGGGTGCTCGGCTCGACGACGAAGTACTTCCCCTCGCTCAGGATGTCGAGCCCTGGGCGCCAATTGGTCTTCGACCGGATGCGGTCCCCCTTGCCGACCCGGAACAGGTAGTGACTGCCCCCCGAGCCGGTCAGCGCCTCGACCGTGCGGAACGATCGGTGAGCCGCGAGCAGTGACCGCAAGGACTCCGCCCCGCCATTCCTGGGGTCCACGTCAAGGACGACCAGGCCAGGTTCGATCATCACGCCCAGGTTGCAGTCGCCGTGTGCGTCGCCCCAGGCCCGGATGACAACCGGATCGAGTGTCGCTCGCTTTCTGTAGCTCTTGAACAGCGGCTTCTTCGTGCCCGCCCTCAAGGGGAAGACCCGGAGGCCGAGCCGGGCCAGATCGAGGGCGTCGGTGACCCAGCGCAAGGTTGCCGTGGGCGCGGCGTTCCCCTCGGCGGTCTGGTCGTCCATTGAGTGTGACATCGTCGTCTCGATCCCTGGATCAGGCTGCCGGGCGCAAGACTCATCGCGAGGCCGGTGACCTGACCCGATGCCAACCGTAGCTTCATCCCTGGTGTGGAACCGCGAACCCCGCCTCTTTGTCGAGGCGGCCGGCGACCCGGTCGTTTCGATCGCCGGCCGGGCACTGACCCTCGGGTCGCTCAAGGAGGCGTTCCATGAGCGATCCTGCCGGCTCCAGATGGTCGATCCGGGCCGTCACACGCCAGATCGGCGCAGGGCCTATCGTTCCCTAGGTCACTGATCGGGGGCCGTCAACCTCGGCGATTTCATGCGGTGGGACATCGTGATCAGGCGATCCCGAAGCCAAAGTCGGCTTCATTCTCAAGTGAAAGTTTATAATCATGATGACAGATTGTGATTTATGTGCTATAATTGGGTAGAACGGCGATCGCTCTCGTTCGGATGCAAAGCAACCCATCATGGTCAACTTCTTGGCAAACGCTCATGGACATCGAATCGAAGTTGGACGAACTCATCCTCATGGTGCGGATGCTTGATTCCAAGCTCGCCCGCCAAACCATCAAGGAGGTCTACTCGACCGAGGAGTTCGCGGAACTCGCGGGCCTGAAACCGAAGACCGTCCGGGACTATTGCGCCGAGGGCCGCTTGAAGGGCACCAAGAAGCGCAGTGGCCACGGACGGTCGAAGGAGTGGGCGATCTCGCACGCCGAACTGGAACGATTCCAGCGTGACGGACTGCTACCCCGCCAGCAGGGCGTCGATCGGCTTCCCGCCCTTGCCGGGGTGTAGGTGCTGGTAGCGCTTCTTCATCTCCTCGGTCTGGTGCCCGAGGTACTTGTCGATGTAGCGCTGATCCACGCCTCGGGAGGCCAGGATGCTGGCGAAGCTGTGACGGAAGACGTGGAAGCCCTTGATCACCTGCCACTTCGACCCCTTCAACGGCTGGTCGAAGTGGTGGTTGGCCTCGTGCACGGTCAAGGGAGACCCGTCGGCCTTGCAGAGCGTGTGCTGGCCGCCGGGATGATGGGCGAACCAGCCCGTCATTACATCACGCAGCCGAGGATGGATGTCAACCTCGCGAGCCACGATTTGGGTTCGCTGTCGTCCCTTGGTGCCCTGGATCGTCACCGAGCCCGCCTCGAAGTCGAAGTCGTCGATCTGGGATCGGAGCAACTCGCCCCGCCGCGCGCCAGTGAGGGCCACGAAGGCGAACATGGGGTAGATGAACGGTGCCGTGGCATTGGCCTGGACGAGGTCGAGGACCTCCTCGATCTCCTCGCCGGTCAGGTAGAGGCAGTCCCACTGCTCGCGCCGCTCCTGCTCGGTCAGGCCCCCTCGCTTGAGCTTCCGTTCGATCTGCTCGGAAGTCCTGAACTGGGGCTTCACCTTCGCGAACGGGAGGGTGAGGTCCCGGAGCCGCCAAGGGGGAGGCACGGCGACCAGCCCACGACGGCCCCCCCATCGCCAGATGGTGCCCAGCGTCGCCAACTCCTTCTCGATCGTATCGCGACTGATCAAACGACCACGCCACCACTGCTTCGATCGAGCGTTGACGTACCGCTGGATGTCGTCGGCGGTGACCTCGTCGATGATTCGGTCGCCGCCGAGGAGGTCCGGGGTGGAAAGATGGGCGATGTGGTAGCCCTCAGTCTCCGACGTTCCCTCCCGCCCCTCGATGGCCCCCATCTCCTCGACGTAAGCGTTGAAGAGGTCGGTCAGGGTCTTGGGCTTGGTCACGGGCTTGTTCGGCTTGAGCGGTTCGGTGAGCCTGCCGCCGCTGACGATGAACTCGCCGGGATCGACGCCGTCGGGGATGCGGAGGACGCCCCGCTTGAGCAGGCGGATTGTCTCCTCGACGGTCTCACAGCAGGCGTGGGCCCTGTCCACGTCCGTGATCTTGAGGGTCTTCGAGAGGTTGAACTTCGTGCCGGCGAACCGGAAGCGGATGCGGTAGAAGCCGCTCTTTGAGTCGAACTCGTGCCAGGCCATGTCGGATGCGCCTTATCGGCCGGATGGGGAACCCCTATCACGACTGTAGGACGCAAAACCGACGCATCGGGCCACCTGCCCCAGATTTGCCCCAGAATTCTGGGGCAACGAAAAAAGGGCTCACGGCTCGTCGCCGTAAGCCCTTATGCTGTAAGTGCCGAAGAGAGGACTCGAACCTCCACCCGGGGTGAACCGGACTAGGACCTGAACCTAGCGCGTCTGCCAATTCCGCCACTTCGGCGAGCGAGCGGGGATGAGTCGAGGGGCTTCATCCGACGCCCATATCTTACCGGGAGGACGGGGGGCGCGGCAAGACGGTCGTGCGGAGAACCGCGGCGTCGGGCGGTTCAGCCGGGCCACGCGTCGACGCCGGGGGGCCGGGGGAAGCAGGGGGCCCCGAGGGCGAGGGCGCGGAGGTCGGCGGGGGAGAGGCGGCCGTCCCGGAGGGCCGAGCCCACCAGGGCGGCGGCGGCCCCCGCCTGGCCGAGTCGGTTCAGGTCCTCGGGGCCGGAGACGCCCCCCCCGGCGATCAGGCGGAGCCCGGGGGGGCAGGCCGATCGGATCGCCCTGATCAGCGGCTCGGTCCCGGTGCCCCGGCCGGTGCCGATCCGGGCCAGGTCCAGCACCATCACGGTCCGGGCCCCCAGGTCGACGGCCCTCCGGCAGAGTTCCAGCGGGTCGGCGGTCCCCCAGGCGTCGAGTGTCTCGACCAGCGGGCGGCCGCGATGCAGGTCGAGCCCGAAGCAGACGCGATCGGGCCCGGCCCCCTCGACGATCGCCGCCAGCGCGCCGGGGCCGGCGACCGTCTCCAGGCCGACGACGATCACCTCGACCCCGCTGGCCAGCAGGTTGGGGGCGTCGTCCGGCGTCCGGACCCCGGCGTCGACCCAGGGGGAGACCCCCTGCCCGGCGATCTCCGAGAACAGCTCCAGGTGCGGCGGTTGCCCCTCGATCGCATCCAGGTCGGCGACGTACAATGCCGGGGCGCCCGGGACGCCCGAGGCGTGCAGCAGGTCGCGGAACCGGCGGGCCCAGGCCAGGGGGTTGCAGCCCTCCGGGGCCCCCCGGATCAGGCCGTAGCGGTCCCGATCGCCGGCGATCGCGGCCACGGCCAGCCCGGACTTGAGGTCGAGCACGGGGATGACCCGCATGGAATCGGGGGACTCCGGCGCACGTCGGGAACGATCGGTCCTGGTCCACGAGTTCGTCACCGGGGGGGGCCTGGCCGGGGCCGAACTCCCCCCCTCGCTCCGGGCCGAAGGCGACGCGATGCGGCGGGCCCTCGCCGCCGACTTCGCCCGCGTCCCGGGCGTCCGGGTGGTCATGACCCTCGACGCCCGGTCGCCCCACGAGCCGGGGCCCTGGGACCTCGTCCGGGTCGGGCCCGGCCAGGAGCCCGGGGCCTTCGCCCGGCTCTCGGGAGACGCCGATTATACACTGGTCATCGCCCCGGAGACGGGCGGAATCCTCTTCGATCGGGCGAGAATCCTCGACCGGCTCGGCGCCCGGTCGCTCGGCTGCACCCCGGCCTCGATCGCCGACGCCGGCAACAAGCTGGTGGCGTTCGATCGGTTCCTCGCCGCCGGGGTGCGGACCCCCCCCACCCGGGCCGTCTCCCCGAGGGACGCCTGGCCGCGCCGGGTCGACTTCCCGACGGGGGGACCGGCCGCCCCCCCGTCGGCCGCCGGTCCCCTCGACGGACCGGCGACTACCCGGGCGGCCGAGGCCGAGGTCGGGCACCCGGCCGTCCTCAAGCCCGTCGACGGCGCCGGCTCGACCCACACCTTCCTGCTCGAGGGGGAGGCCGACTGGCCCGACCCGGGTTGGAGTCCCGAGGTCGCCCTGCTCCAGCCCCGGGTCGACGGCGACCTCCGGAGCGCCTCGGTGCTCGTCGACCGCGAGGGGAGGCCGCACGTCCTGGGCTTCGCCTCCCAGCGGACGGCCGTCGACCGGGGCCGGATCTCTTATGAAGGGGGGATCGCCCCGCTCCGCTTCGGCGAGGGGGAACTCCGGATGGTCTCCCGGGTCGTCCGGGCCCTGCCGGGCCTCCGCGGATGGGTGGGGATCGACTTCGTCGACGACGGAACCGGGATGCCGGTCGTGCTGGAGGTCAACCCCCGGCCCACGACCTCGGTCGTCGCCTTCCTGGACCTGCTGGGACCCGGCACGCTGGCGACGGCCTGGCTCGCCCTCTTCGAGGACGCCCCGAAGGACCTGCTGGCCGGGCTGTTCCGTCGGATCCGGTCCCGGCTCGACTCGCCGATCGCCTTCGACCCCGACGGCTCGATCCACCCCCTGCCCGAGGGAGCCCGACCATGAGCCCGCCCGACGCGGTCGCCCGCCCGACCTGGCTGGGCCTGGACATCGGCGGCGCGAACATCAAGGCGGCCCACTCCGGCGGCCAGGCCCGTTCGCTCCCCTTCGAACTCTGGAAACGCCCGTCCGAGCTGCCCGACGCCCTCGCCCGGGTCGGCGGGCTGCTGCCGGCGGCCGACCGCATCGCCGTGACGATGACGGCAGAGCTGTGCGACTGCTTCGCCACCAAGTCCGAGGGGGTCTCCGCGGTGCTCGGCGCCGTCTGGAAGGCGTTCCCCGGCCGGCCGATCCGGGTCTGGGGGACCGACGGCCGCTTCCACACCATGGAGGAGTCCGTCAAGCAGCCCGACCTGCCCGCCGCCTCCAACTGGCTCGCCCTGGCCACCCTCGCCGCCCGGCTCCTGCCCGAGGGGCCGGGGATCCTCATCGACGTCGGCTCGACCACCGCCGACCTGATCCCCCTGCTCGACGGCCGACCCGCCGCCCGGGGCCGCACCGACACCGATCGCCTCCAGGCCGGCGAGCTGCTCTACGCCGGGGTCCGCCGCACACCGATTATGGCCCTCGCCACCGAGCTGCCCCATCGGGGCCGCCCGACCGGACTGGCCGCCGAGCTGTTCGCCTCGACCCTGGACGTCTACCTCACCCTGGGCGACCTCCCCCCCGACCCCACCGACGACTCCACCGCCGACGGCCGACCGGCCACCCTCCCGGCGGCGCTCGACCGCCTGGCCCGGATGGTCGGCGCCGACCGGGACCGCTTCACCCCCGAGGACGCCCGGGCCTTCGCCCTCGCCGCCGACGAGGCCCTGATGGCCCGGCTCGCCGCGTCCGCCGAACGCGCCTGCCTCGAGACCGTCGGACGCCCCCGGGGTGCCGTCGTCTCCGGCTCCGGCAGCTTCCTCGCCCGACGCCTCGCCGCCCGGCTCCTCCCCGAGGGTGCCCCCGTCCTCTCCCTCGACGACACCTGGGGCCCCCTGGCCTCCACCGCCGGATGTGCCTACGCCCTGGTCGTGCTCGCCGGCGAGCGGGATGGGGAGTCGCCCGGCTGACCCGCCGTCCCGACCGACGGCCCGAGGCGGCCCGTCACCGGCGTCCCTTCCCCCGAGCCCTGGCCCCCTGCCGATCCATGCCTTCCCCCCCCCGATCGTCGTCAAAGTCGGCGGCAGCCTGCTCGACTGGCCCGGCCTGCCCGACGCCCTCCCGGCTCTCCTCGGGTCCCTCGCGAACCCCCGGGCGGTCCTGGTCGTCGGCGGCGGGTCGATCGTCGACATGCTCCGACGGCTCGACCGGACGCACCGCCTCGGCGAGGAGCGGTCGCACGCCCTGGCCCTCCGGGCGATGGACCTGACCGCCCAACTGCTCGCCGCTCTCGTGCCGGGCCTGGCGGTCGTCGACGAGGTCGACGCCCTAGGACCGTCCTGGGGACGGGGAGAGATCCCCGTGCTCGCCCCCCGACGGACCCTCGACGCCGAGGACCGATCGTCGGCCGACCCCCTGCCCCACCATTGGGACGTGACCAGCGACTCGATCGCCGCCCGGCTCGCCGTCCGGCTCGGCGCCCCCGGGCTGGTCCTGCTCAAGAGCGCCTCCGCCCCCCCCGGGCTCGACCGGGAGGGGGCCGCCGCTCTCGGCCTGGTCGACCCGGGCTTCCCGGCCGTCTCCCGGTCCATCCCCCGGGTCACCCTGATCAATCTCCGGGATCCGGACTCCCCCCCTGCCCCCCTCCCCTAGGGCGACCAGTACCACGGCTTCTCCTCGGGCTCCTTCTCCCAGTCCGGGAAGAACTCGTAGACGGGCTTCTCCATGGGGTCGATCTGGCCCTTCTTCAGCTTGGTGTAGCCCTTCTGCTCCTGGAGCACGTCCGAGGCGAAGACCCGGGCGCCCGACCAGTAGGCGAGATTCCTGCAGAACAGGAAGCCGTCCGAGTCGTTGCTCTTCGCCGAGACGACCTTCGCGACGTCGCAGCTGGAGATCCAGATCGTCTCGATCCGGGCCCGGACCCGCTCGAACAGGTAGACCGTCAGGGTCGTGAACCCTTCTCCCAGCTCCAGGAACGCCGGCCGGCCGTGGCAATTGATGACCAGCGACTTGAGCTTCACGTGCTTCACGACCGCCTTGATCGCGTCGATGACCTCCTCCCGGGAGATGGCGGGATGGTATCCACCCTCCGAATCGGAGTCGATCGCCGCGTTGTGGTCCATGTCGTAGGGGAGCACGTTCGCCCGGTTCTTCGCCCGGTCCCGGTCCGGGGAGACCGCGTTGAGTGCCATCGAAGGGGAAGGCATGTCCCAGGCCATGGGTTCCGCTCCTCCGAGAGGGGATCGAGTTCGGCCGACCCGTCGCCTAGCCTCATCATGTCCGTCGAATTGTCGATCCGACCGACGACTCCGGCCGCCGGAGTCGCCCGACGATCCGGGCGAATCGTCCCTCCCGAGTGACTGGACCGGCCCCGATTCACGATAGTAAAGGTCATGGGACTCCCCGATCCCCGGGGTCGTCCTCCTCCCGTCGCCGCGTCGGGCCCCGCCCGATCGGCCCGCGTCCCGGTCGCCGACGACGCCCCTCTTTGACAATTCGATCAGGTCGGAAGGACGACGGCGCCTCGCCTCGAACGGCGCGGGCCGCCCATCGCACCCGGCGTCCGGATTCCCGCCCGATCGCGGCGCCGAACGAAGCCACCTGCCATTTCGGCGGCGAACAGGCCGGGTGTCGGCTCGGGAGTCGACGTGCCGAACGAAGCAACCTGCCATTTCGGCGGCATCGACGGGGGAAACCCTCCCAGGGCTTGGAGCCGAACGAACCCACTTGCCATTTTGGCAACCGGCATCAGGGTCCTCGGGCTGCCCGGGGGCGACTTCGGCCGTCCCCGGGATCGGCGGGACTGCCCAGCGCGGGGGTCGGGAACCGGGGCCTGCCGGAGTCGGAGGGGCCGACGCGACGAAACGAAGCCGATCGCCCCGGCGCATTCGACGGAGCGAACCCATTTCAATTGCCGCAAGTCGTGTGATTGAAGGGAATTCGGCCGTTTCGGCCGAGCAAGCCGACGGCGCACCGGCCGCCGACGGGGCCCGGATTCAGAGCAAGCTGACGGGATCCACGTCGACGGCCAGCTCGATCGGCTGGGAGGGCTCGGCCATTGGCAGGGCGGCCCTCAGGAGGGTTTGCAAGGGGGCCGGGGAGGGGGCGAGCAGCTTGAGATGGTAGCGGAACAGGTGCTTGATCTTCATCACCGGGGCCGGCGCCGGGCCGAGCAGGCGGACCGAGGGGTCGGCGAGTTCCCGGAGCAGCCCGGCGACGGAGTCGAGGTAGGCCACCACCTCCGCCTCGTTCGGCCCCCGAGCGATCAGCCGGACGGCCCGGCCGAAGGGGGGGCAGCCCTTCTGCTCCCGCTCGGGGAGTTCCTGGGCGACGAAGCCGAGGTAGTCGTGCTTCGCCGCGAAGGCGATCGCCGGGGCGTCCGGCGCGTAGGTCTGCACCAGGACCCGGCCGGGCCGGTCCCCCCGTCCCGTCCTCCCGGCGACCTGGGCGACGAGCTGGAAGGTCCGCTCGGCGGCCCGGAAGTCGGGCAGGTGCAGCGAGGTGTCGGCGTTCACCACGCCGACGAGCGTCACGTCGGGGAAGTCCAGCCCCTTGGCGATCATCTGGGTGCCGAGCAGGATGTGCACCTGCCGGGCCCGGAAGGCGGAGAGCACCTGCTCGTATGCCCCGGGGGACCGCATTGTGTCCGAGTCCATCCGGCGGATCACGTGCTGCGGGAACGCCTCCCGGACCTCCCGCTCCAGCCGCTCGGTGCCGATCCCGCCGTAGTGGAGCCGGTCGAACTTGCAGGACGGGCAACGCTCGGGGGGGTCGTACTCGGCGTCGCAGGTGTGGCAGAGGGCCTTGTGCCGCTCCTTGTGGTGGGTCAGGGCCACGTCACACCCGCCGCACTTCAACACGCTCCCGCACTTCGGGCAGAGGATGAAGGTGTGGAACCCCCGCCGGTTCAGCAGCAAGATCACCTGGCCGTCGTCGTCCAGCGCCTCGGCCATGGCGCTGCGCATCAGGCCGCCGATGGCGTGCAGGGGGCGGCCCTTCCCCGGCTTCTCGAGCCTCATGTCGATGATGTCGACCCGGGGCATCCGCCGCTCGGCGACCCGGCGGGCCAGGGTGAGTCGGGTGTACTTCCCCCGGTCGGCGTTGGCCCAGGTCTCCAGCGCCGGGGTGGCCGAGCCGAGGATCACCGGCACCTCCTCCAGCTGGGCCCGCTTCACGGCCACGTCCCGGGCGTGGTATCTGGGGGTCGTCTCCTGCTTGAAGGTGGATTCATGCTCCTCGTCGATGACGATTAGCCCGAGCCGCCGGGTCGGCGCGAAGATGGCCGAGCGGGCCCCCACCACCACCTGGATCTCCCCGGCGGCGATGGCCCGCCAGTGGCGGTGCCGCTCGGCGTCGGAGAGGTGGCTGTGCAGCACGGCGACCCGGTCGAACCGGCGGCGGAAGCGTCGGATCGTCTGGGGGGTCAGGCTGATCTCGGGGACCAGGACGATCGCCTCCCGGCCCCGGGCCACCACCCGCTCGATGGCGCTGAGGTAGACCTCGGTCTTGCCGCTGCCGGTGACGCCGTGCAGCAGGAAGGTGGCGAAGGCGTCGCCGCCGAGGCTGGGGTCGAGCCGGCCGAGCACGTCGGCCTGCTCGGGGGTCAGCGCGATCGGGGCCTTGCCGTCGTGGTCGTCCTCGGCGGATGGCGGGTCGAGCGGGCCGGGGACGGGGGCCCGGCTCATCCTCCGCTTGACGGTGTGGACCAGGCCCCGTTTGCGGAGCGAGGCGATCGGCGCCGTGGTGCACTTCGCCATCCGGCAGACGTCGGCGACGGTGAGGGTCCCCTCGGCCTTGCAGAGCAGCTCCAGGATCTCGGCCTGCCGGGGGGGCAGCGCCAGGGTGTCCCGGGCGAGGCGGACCTCCTCGGGGACGGTCAAACAGGAGGCGATCCTCGTGCCCGCCTGCTTCTTCACCCCGGCCGGGACGACGGCGTCGAGGGCCTGGCCCCAGGAGCAGGCGTAGTAGCCGGCCATCCACCGGGTCAGGTCGAGCATGACGCCGTCGATCAGCGGGGGGTCGTCCAGGACCTCCAGGACTTCCTTGACCTTGCCCGGGTCGACCTCGGCCGTCCGGTCGATCCGGACGACGTAGCCGGTGACCGGCTGGTTCGAGCGGCCCAGGGGGACCCGGACCCGCTGGCCGACCCGGAGGGAGGGCCTCAACCGGCCCGGGATCGCGTAGGAGAACACCCGCTCCATCGGCCGGTTGAAGACGACCCCGGCGAAGGGCCCCTCGGCCTCGACGGCGAACAGGGCGCCCTGGTCGTCTCGGGCTCGGGAGTCGGCTCGGCTCATGGCGGGACCTTCCGGGGACGGGCCGGGGCCTGCCCCCGGCCGATCGGCTTCTGCTATGCTGTGCGGCTCGATCACCCGACCAGGGTAGTCCTGATCGCCCGTCCACATCAACCCCCGAGCCCCTCGAGATGCGACTCGGACTCTTCGGCGGCACCTTCGACCCGATCCACCTGGGCCACCTCGTCCTGGCGGAGTCGTGCCGGGAGGCGCTGGGCCTGGACGCGGTCTGGTTCGTGGTCGCCGGCCAGCCCCCCCACAAGCAGGGGGGGCGGACCCCGGTGGCCGACCGGGTCGAGATGGCCCGGATCGCCGTCTCGGGGAACCCCCGGTTCGAGGCCTCGGAGGTCGAGGCCCGGTCCCCGGGTCCTCATTATACGTATCGGACGCTGGAGGCGGTCTCCCGAGACCGGCCGGGGGACGAGCTGTTCTTCCTCGTCGGCGGCGACAGCCTGGCCGACCTGCCGACCTGGCGGGAGCCGGGCCTGGTCATGGAGCGGGCGACGGTGGTGGCCGTGGGGCGGCACGGGTCGGTGGAGCCCCCGGGGGAGGCGATCCGGGCGATCGTCGAGGCCCATCCCGCCGCCCGGCCGATCGAGCGGGTCGACGCGCCGAGGATCGAGGTCGCGTCCCGGGACCTGAGGAAGAGGGTCGCCGAGGGCAGGAGCATCCGCTATCTAGTCCCCCGAGGGGTGGAGGCGTACATCGAGGCCCGGGGCCTCTACCGATCGGCCCCGGGATGAACCCCGGCTGGCGTCCGATTTGCATCAATCTGGCCCGCGAGTCGACCCGGCCCCGGCGTCCCGAGGCTCCCCCTGGCCCGGGTCGGGGATGGGGCCGGGCGGATCGAACCGGGACGGGCGATCGGGCCGATCGCCCGCCGGACACGGCCGGACGCGCCTCGGCCGGAACCCAGAGCGGAGAGGACCGACCTCGATGATGCCGATCACCCGAAGCGACCTGGAAATCCTGCTGGACTCGCCCGACCGGACCGACTACGTCGTCAGCGCCTTCGCCGACCTGACCGTCAAGGACGGCTTCCGCCACTTCGCCGAGACCAACCTCGCCAACATCGCCCGGCAAGCCGGCCTGGCGCTGTCCGAGGCCGAGGCCCGACAGGTGCTCGACGAGCACCTCCGGCCGATCCTCCGGGCGGTCGACCAGGCCGACCCCGCGGCCCGGGGCCTCGCCGCCTTCAGCGCCCCCGGCCGCGGCCTCTTCCACACGGTCGAGCTGCATTTCCCCGTCGAGGACCGGGTGGTGATCGACGAGGAGCCGTTCGTCCTCCCCCTGCTGGAGCGCTGGTACGGGGATCCGAGCTACCTGGTCGCCCTGGTGGATTCCCACGAACTGCACCTCTTCGAGGCCCACTCCGGCCACGCCGAGCACGTCGCCGGCCTGAACAAGGAGGTCCCGACCGAGATCCAGCGGGACAAGCCCCGGTTCACCTACAAGAAGCGGTTCAACGACGCCTGGCACGAGCGACAGCAGCAGCTCACCAACGACGAGTTCCTCAAGGGCGTGGCCGGCATCATCTCCGAGCACTACCGGTCCGTCCCGTTCACCGGGCTGATCCTGCTCGGCCAGTCGTCGACGACCGCGGCCGTCCGCCGGCTCCTTCACAAGGAGGCGGCCTCGGCGGTGGTCCTGGAGCACCCCCAGTCGATGCGGCCGGGGCCGAAGGCCCAGGACGTGGAGGACGACGTCTCCCGGGCCATGGAGCAGTGGAAGGCGTCCGAACGCTCCCGGCTGCTCGGCGAGCTGGAGCAGCGCTGGTCCCGGGGCCATCTCGTCGCCAACGGCCCGACGGAGGTGCTCGACGCGCTCCAGCAGGGCCGGGCCGTCGAGATCGTCTTCGGGCCCGACCGGACGATGGCCGGGTCGCGTTGCGGCTCCTGCGGCTACCGGTTCGGCGTGCCGACCGCGGAGTGCGTCTATTGCGGGGGCCGGACCAGCAGCGTCGACGCGGCCCAGGAGATCATGCGGATGGCCCTCCGCCAGCGGATCGCCACGGTCCACCTGCTCGACCGCCCCGACCGCCGCGCCGAGGATCCGCTGAGGCGATCCAACGGCGTCGCGGCCCTGCTCCGGGCCGAGGCCAACTGGTCCCCCCCGGGGGAGGGCCCCGAGGCCGGGTGACCGACCGAGGGGGCCGGGCGTTCCGACCGGGGGAAGTGCCCCAATCGGATTGATCAGCGGATCGTCCCCGGGGTCGGCCGGGAGGCGGCCCGCGTCACTCCCTCGTCGATCGGCCCGGATTCGTCCTCCGAGGCGAAGGAGATCCGCCGGGGGATCTCCTTCCGGGCCGCCTCGCCGAGCTTCAGGTCGGGCCTGGAGAACGGGTCGAACACCGAGCTGGGCCATCGGACCAGCCGGACGCCGTTGGCCAGGGTCACCCGGGGGATGCTCGCCAGGTCGTCCGAGACCAGGGGGGGGCGGATCGGCAGGCCGTCGTCCCGGTGTCCGAGGTGCTGGAACCGGGACCCCGAATCCGTCAGCTCGTCGAGCGACCGCCCCGAGAACCCGGCCAGCAGCGCCAGGTCGGCGGCCTTCCAGAAGACCTCGCGATCGAAATGGTCGACGGACGCCCCGTTCATCTGGAAGGCGTGCAGCGGCCCCTCCCCGGTATCCAGCCAGGGCAACGCGGCCATCGGCGCCGCGTGGTCGGCGATCAGGGGGGGGTCGACCGTCCGGTCGCTCCGGAGGAAGAGGAACTGCTTGTTCTTCCGGGGGATCGAGCGGGCCCCCTCGAAGATCTCCCGGGCCCGGTCGTCCCCGACCACCACGTCCTCCTGGGCCGCGGCGACGACGAGGGCCGTCGAGGCGGGGATGTCGGCCAGCTCCGGCCCGCTCGCCGGGAGGACCTCCCCCGGAAGGGCGGCCACGACCGCCTTCGGCGCCGGCAGCCCGACCTCGTCGGCCATCGCCGCGAGCTGCACCGCCAGGTTCCCCCCGGCCGAGTGGCCGATCAGGGCGAAGCGGTCGCGGTCGGGCCGGACCCTCCCCGGCGCCGTCTCCAGGACGGCCACCGCGTTGCGGATGGCGTCCAGGGAGTTGGGGAGGAACTCGGCCGGGCGTGTGGTCCAGTCGTCCTGGTATCGGGGGTAGATGACAATGTGGCCGCGGCGGGCCAGGTGGGCGATCCAGGCCCCGTACAGGCCCGGGTTGGTCGACATCCAGCCGTGCAGCAGGACGACGACCGGGGCGGGCTCGTCCGGCCTCGGCTCGGCGGGCTCGAACAGCCAGTACGACCGGGCCCCCTCGCCGAAGTTCAGGGCGAGCATCGCGGCGTGGGGGGCGGCCCGGCGGGTGGCGGGGCCGTCCTCATGGATCGTGGCCGGTGTTCCCGTCCCGTTCAGCATTCCGGCCAGCAGGATCGCGAGCGCTGGTCCCACGGCAAGACCCTCCTTGGTGTCGCTGGGCCGGGGCGCCTGATCATCCTGGAGATCGGGTCGTCCGACGTGTCCCCGAGGGGCCTCCGGACGCCCGGCCCCCTATGCATATCCGCTCCCGGTCGATCGGGGAAGCCGGGTCCGGCCATATCCGGGAAAATCGGCAGAATGGGCCGAATCGGCTCAAGCGGGGCCGCCGACCCGGCCGATGGATCACGATAACGTTCCGGGGAGGATCGGGAGCCGATCCCGGGATCCCCGGACTCGGACCGGGCCCGCAAGGAGGCGGGCCCGAGCCCTGACCGAAGGAATCGGGGTGCGGATGCGCGTCGCTCGATGCGGCACCTGGGAGGGCCTGCCGTCCGCCCTGGCCGCGATGCTCGTGGTGCTCGCCGCCGCCGGCCAGTCCTGGGCCGGGTCGGCCCCGGTCCGCCTGACGATCGAGGTGGCCTGGAGCCCGGTCCCCGGGTCGGTCGTCAGCCCCCAGGCCCCCGGTGTGGAGGGCGCCTCGCTCGAACTCTCGGCCGGTCGGGTCGTCGGTGCCGTCGCCTGGCCCTCGGACCTCGCCTCGGACTCCGACCCCGAGCCGAACCCCTCGGGGGCCTGGAGCCTCGGCCGGGATGCCTCGGGGCGCTCCCGGGTCCGGATCGAGGTGCCGATCGGGGCGAGCCTCTCCGTCCGGGCGGGCGGGACGACCTGGACCATCCCCGTCGCCGCCCTGCTCGACGGCCCCCAGCGATCCCCGAGCACACGGGGGGTGGTCGTCGAGGTCCGTCGCCTCCCCTGGGATGCCCTGGAGGTCCGGGTCCCCGGCGACGGCACCGCGACGCCCGGCTCGATCGTCCCGGTCACCGTCGGCCTGAACGTCCTCGAACCCGAGCCGACGGACGTCGACCTGACGCTCTCGGCCCGGCTGAGGCCGATCCGGGGGGGCCGCCCGAGCTGGGAGGAGTCGACGCGGCTGACGCTCCGGACCAATGCCCCCACCGCTCCCGTCCACGTGCTCTCGGTGCCGACGCCGGCCGAGGAGGGGACCCACGTCCTGGAGCTCTCCGCCTCGTGGGCCCCCCGGGAGCCCTCGGGAGACGGCTCCCGATTCTCCCGACTCTGGCGGCGCCTCGGGAAACGGGTCGCCGGGTCGGCCGCGCGCCGGGTGAGCCTGGCGGTGTTCGACGAGGCGGGGACGGCCCCGGGGGCCCCGGTCGCCCGGGCCTCCGACGCCGATCGAAGCGAGGTGCTGGTCGATTCCGCGGAGCTGGGACGGCCCCGGGGGCTCCGACCCCGGCCCGAGGGCCGGACGCCGGCCGATTCCCCGGCGATCGACGCGAGCTGGGCCGTGCCCCCCGAGCTGCTCGTCGCCCCTCCCCGCCGGGAGCGGATCTGGAGCCTGATCAGCCGGGTCGGCACCGACGACCGGCCGCTGGCCGAGGCCGGGGCCGACGGGCTCTCCTGGACGGCCGCCCCGCTGAAGGTCGGTCACCCGGATCGGCCGCACCGGCTGGAGCTGGCCGTCCTCGGCGGGGATCCCTCTGCCATGGAGGTGGCGATGGTCGCCCCCGGCGACCGGCCGAGGCTGTTGCTCGACGCCCGGGGATCGGGCCTCGAGGTCGTCCCGGGCGGCGGGCCGCCGGTCGTCCTGTCCTGGCTGGTCTGGCCCGACACGGCCGACCCCGTGCTGATCGTCGCCAACCGATCGGGCACGCATCCCCTGAGGCTCGGCGACGCGAAGCTGTTCGAGCTGACCGACGAGCCATCCCCGCTCCCCGTCGTCGGCCCGCCCTCTGGCGGGGGGCGGGGCCTGGCCGTCCGGATGGGAAGCCTCGCCGACCTGGAACGCTTCGGGGGCGCCGCCGACGACGGCCCCGACGACCCGATCGCCCGGGGGAGGCACCTGGCCGCCTATCTCGGCTCGGTCGGCGCCTCGGCCGTCGTCCTCCCGAGCGTCCCCCCCGACCGGGAAGTCCGTGCCGCCCTCGAGGGCCAGGCCGCCGAGGATCCGATCGGTCCGGATCGGCGATCGGCCTTGCGATGGGTGCTGGGGCGTCTGGGGATCATGGCGATCCTCGAGATTCGGGTCGACGGGGAGACGCTGCCGGGCTTGCCACCCGCCGGCTCCGTGGAGGCCGAGGCCGGGGGCCTGGCGAGGCTCGACCGATCCGGCGAGGCGGATACCGACCGTCCCTCCTATAACCTGCTCCGGCCCGAGGTCCAGGAGGCGATGATCCGGCTCGTCACCTCGGCACTCGAGACGCGATCGGCGACGGGGTCCGGTGCCGGGTCTGGCCCTCCGGGCGCGGTGCTCTTGCGGCTCGGGCCCGGGCCCACGCTGCCGGGGAGGCCCGACACCGGCTTCGACGACCGGACCTTCGCCCGGTTCGTCGCCGAGGCGATCAAGGGGGAGGACGCCCCCGGGCTCGACCCGGGCGACCCCTCCCGGTTCGCGGACCGGCATGCCTATCTGACCGGGCCGGCCTCGGTGCCCTGGCTGACCTGGCGGTCGAGGGAGGTCGGCGCCTTCTACGAGAGGCTCTCGGCGGCCGTGGCCGGGGCCTCGCCCGGCGCCCGGCTGATGCTCGTGACGCCGGGGCTCGACGACGGCCCGGCGGGGGCCGAGGCCCGCCGGTTCGAGCGGGACGGGCTGCCCCCCGACGCCGCCTGGCGGTCCCTGGGGCTCGACCTGGCCGACTGGCCCCGGGGGCCCGGCACCGACCCGATCCTCCTCCGAGGGGCGGGAGTCGGGCCCGGGGGCCTCGAACGCGACCTGGCGACTCACCCGGCCCTGGACGCCCAGGTCCGGGACCGGCCGGCCCGGGGGCTGATGCTCGGGCTCGCCGACGGGCCGAGGGGGCGGACGACGCGTCCCGAGGTCGTCCCCTCCCCCATCCGGCTCTCCTCCCCGGCGATCCCCCCGGGGCCGGCGGGAGATGAGGCGTTCGGCCATGCCCTGGCGGCCCTCGACCCGGGCTGGGTCGTCGTGTCGAGCCCTTACCTCGCCGGCCAGGAGGATCGCCTCCGCCGGTTCGCCCGGGTCTACCGGGCGTTGCCCATGCCGGGGAACGGGCCCTCCCAGACGGCCGGGGGCGGGGTGATCGTCCGGACGTGCCCCGCCGGCGACTCGACCTACCTCTCCCTGGCCAACGACACGCCCTTCGCGGCCCGGGTCTCCACGGTGGTCGCCGCGACGGCCTCGGCGTCGGTCGATGATCTCGGTAAGGGCGTCCCGCTGGAGACCGAGGCGGCGGGCGGGGGGCGCCGGGTGACGGTCGACCTGCCCCCCTTCGGCGTCTCGGCCCTGCGGGTCGACGCGGCCGGGGCGAGTCTGGCGTCGGTCTCGGCGGCCTACGAGTCGAGGAGGGAGGCCCACCGGCAGGCGGTCTCCCGTCGGCTGCAGGCCCTCGCGCAGGGCGGCTCGATCGCCGAACTCAACCCCGGGTTCGAGCCGGGGTCGGTGGTCCGGCAGGCGTCGGGAGATCCGGACGGCCGGCCGGGATCGGACTCGGGCTGGCTCGCCGAGGGCGGGGCCGGCGCGACGGTCGAGATCGACCCATCCCGGTTCCGGACCGGGAGAGCCAGCCTCCTGCTGACGGCCCCCGAGGCCCCCTCCTGGGCGTCGAGCCCACCATTCCCGACCCCGGGGCCGACCGCCACGCTCCGGGCCTTCCTCCGGACCGATCCGCCCGACGCGCAGGTGAGGGTCCGGATCGAGTCGGACCCGGGGGCCGCCGAGCCGGTCCGGCTCGCGGCCGACCTGCCGGGGGCCGGCCGGGGGGACTGGTCCCCGATGGCCCTCCGCGCCCCCGGGCTGCCGGCGGGGCCGGACGCGACGCTCCGGCTCCGGTTCGAGCTGCGGTCTCCCGGGCGGCTCTGGATCGACGACCTCGCCCTGACCGGCCCCGGCCTGGCCCAGGCCCGCAGCTGCCTGACGGCCGCGTTGCAGGCCGATGAGGAGGGGAGGGTCGCCGAGTTCGCCCGGCTCGCCCGGTCGCACTGGGTCGTCGAGGCGGGCGGCCCGATCGACGACCGCCCGACGGCCTCGGCCGTGGCGCCCCTGGCCGGGGAGGTGTCGACTGACCTACCCTCCGGGACCCGCCTCAGGTAAGATCACCCGGTCGATGCCGGCGCAAGGGACGAGGCGCCTCGCATCCGATCGGGGAATGATCCGTCGAGGGCGGTCGCGGGGCATCGGACCGCCCCCGGTACCCCCTTCGGCACGCCGACCTCCTCGGGAGGGTCAGGAGGGCCTGGGATGTACGTCTCCTGCAGCACGCTCTGCTTCGGAGACCGGCCGATCGAGGCGGCCCTGCGCCAGATCGCCGAGCTGGAATTCAACCGGATGGAACTGGCGCTGATCGAGGGCGGGCCGCACCTCGGCCCCTCCGACGTCGCCCGGGACCCGGACGGGGCCCTGCACCGGCTCCGCACCGGCCCGAGCCTGGCCTCCTCGGCCCTGGACCTGGACTTCGGGCCCGTCGACGCGGAGACCCTGCGGACGCGGTTCGAGGCGATCTGCCGCTTCTCGAAGCTCCTCACGGTGGCCGTCCTGACGATCCCGGCGGCGCCGATCGGCTCGCCGATCGAGCAGGAGGTCGAGCGGCTCTCGTCGCTGGCGAGCGTCGCCAACCGGGAGGGCCTGGTCCTCTCCGTCCGGACCCACCGCGACACCCTGACGGCCGACCCCGCCGTCGCCCTCGATCTCTGCAAGCGGGTGACCGGCCTGGGGGTTACGCTCGACCCCAGCCACTACGTGCTCGGACCCTTCTCGGGCCGGAACTACGACGACCTGTTCCCCTTCGTCCAGAACGCCCACTTCCGGGACACCGGCAAGAACCCCGGCGAGGAGCAGGTCCGGATCGGCCAGGGGAAGGTGGACTACGCCCGGATCGTCACCATCCTGGAACGGCACGGCTACAACCGGTCGCTCACCGTGGCGCTGCACAACCGAGGCGACAGCCCCTTCGACGTCGAGGTCGAGGTCCGCAAGATGAAGCTCCTGCTGGAGAGCCTGATCTGACGGCTCTCCGCCCCGGAAGTCTTCCCCCACGTCCCCCCCTGCCCCGACGCTGGCGATCGCATGGCGCCGCGGCTATAATCCGCGGCGCGGACGGGTCGAGAGGCGTCGGGCGTCGCCACTAAGTCGGCCCTCCCCGGCCCATCCGGCCGAGGGGGCGGGCCCTGTGTGTGGGCCTGTCCTCTCCGGGACGCGTGGGGAGGGGACGATGTATGACCTGGTGGTCCTGGGCGGCGGCTCGGGCGGCCTGAACGTGGCCGGGGCCGCGGCGGCGGTCGGGGCGAAGGTCGCCCTGATCGAGGCCGACCGCCTGGGGGGCGAGTGCACCTTCACCGCCTGCGTCCCCAGCAAGGCCCTGCTGCACGCCGCCGACCTGGCCCGCCGGATCCGGCAGGCCGACCGCTACGGCCTGGGCGTCCCCCCCCCCGAGGTCGACTTCGCCGCCGTGATGGACCGGGTCCGCGGGGTGGTCGCCTCGTTCGCGGGGTCGGACGTGGAGGCGATGCGGGCCCGGGGCGTGCATGTGATCTTCGGCCGGGCGGCGTTCGAGGCCTATGACACCGTCCTCGTCGACGGCTCGACCCGGGTGAACGGCCGGGCCTTCGTCATCGCCACCGGGTCGAGACCGAGCCTACCGCCGATCGAGGGGCTGGAGGCCGCCGGGCCGCTGACCAACGAGACGTTCTGGACCCTGAACGCCCGGCCCGAGTCCCTGGCGATCATCGGCGCCGGCGCGGTCGGCGTCGAGCTGGGGCAGGCGATGGCCCGGCTCGGGGTCGAGGTCACGCTGATCGAGTCGGCCCCCCGTATCCTGTCGGGGGAAGACCCGGAGGTCGGCGACCGGCTCCGCCCCGAGCTGGAGGCCGAGGGGATCACGATCTTCACGGATGCGGAGATCGCGAAGGTCGAGCAGCGGGACGGCAAGAAGGTCGTCCACTTCTCCGACCGGTCCACCGGCGAGGCGTTCGAGGCCGGTCGGGATGCTCTGCTCGTCGCCGCCGGACGCCGGGCGAACCTCGAGGGCTTGAACCTGGGCGCGATCGGCATCGAGGCCGACCCGGCGGAGGGGATCCCCGTCGATGCCTACTTGCAGACGTACGCCCGGAACGTCTACGCGATCGGCGACGTGATCGGCCACCACCAATGGACCCACGCCGCCGAACGGGAGGCGGCCGTCGCCTTCCAGAACGCCGTGCTGCGGATCCCGAAGAAGGTCGACTACTCGGCGATGCCCCACGCGACGTTCTCCGACCCCGAGGTCGCCGAGGTCGGCCGCACCCACGGCTTCGAGCCCGGGGAACGGGCCCGGATCTTCCGGGTCGAGTACGAGGAGGTCGACCGGGCCCGGATCGAGGGCCGCACCCACGGATTCGCCAAGGTGGCGGTGGATCGCTCGGGCACGATCCTGGGCGCCACCATCATGGGAGACAATGCGGCGCTGGTGCTCCAGGAGTTCGTCGTGGCGATGGAGAATGGGTTGACCCTCAAGCACCTCCTCAACACCGTGCACCCCTACCCGACACACGCCGGCCTCGCCCGGGCCCTCGCCACCCGATTCGCCGCGACCCGGCTCGAGAGCGGGGCGGCCCGGGCCGCCCTCCGGCTCGTCTACGGCTACCACCCGGATCGCCCCGATCCGTCCCCGTCTCCCGCATCGGGCGACGGGGCCGGCGGCGGGTGAGCCGGCCCCCGAGGCCATGCCGAGGCCGACCCGGGCCGTCCCCCTGAGACGCGCTCCCCCGGACCCAGAGGACGACCGACCCATGAGACGCGCGAGACGCCGGGCCATCTGCTTCGCCTTCGCCGCCCTGGGCGGCTCCAACGTCGGGGCCGGGACGGCGGCCCAGGCCGAATCCCGGACCTGGCACCCCGTCACGATCGACGTGACCGGCCCCGAGGCCGACGAGGCCGACGAGGTGAACCCCTTCCTCGACTCCCGGATGGACGTGACCTTCGTCGCCGAGGACGGCACGCGGGTCGTGGTCCCCGGATTCTTCGCCGCCGACGGCGACGCGGCCGACTCGGGCGCGACTTCGGGGGACGTCTGGCGGGCCCGGTTCGTCCCCGACCGCCCGGGTCGCTGGGATTATGAGGTCTCGCTCCGATCGGGCGACCGGATCGCCCTCTCCGACGACCCCGAGGCCGGCGACCCGGCCGAGGGGGACGGGACTTCGGGGACGCTCGGGGTCTCGGCCGACCCGGACGCCCGGGGGATGCTCCGCCACGTCGGCCGACGCTATCTCCGATTCGCCGGCACTGGCGCGTGGTTCCTCAAGGGAGGTGCCGATAGCCCCGAGAACTTCCTCGCCTATGCCGACTTCGACGGCACCTCGTCCGGCCGTCGCCGGGGCGGCGGTCCGCGGCCCGGCGAGGCCGACGCCGCCGGGTTGCACTCGTATGGGCCCCACGTGGGGGACTGGGCCGAAGGGGATCCGATCTGGGCCGACGGCAAGGGCAAGGGGATCATCGGCGCCCTGAACTACCTGGCCTCCCAGGGGATGAACTCCGTCTACTTCATCGTCATGAACGTGGAGGGGGACGGGGAGGACGTCTGGCCCTGGGTGACCAGGGACGCTCGGGAGCGGTTCGACGTGTCGAAGCTCGACCAGTGGGAAGTCGTCTTCTCGCACATGGACCGGCTCGGGATCATGCTCCACGTGCTCCTCTCGGAGACGGAGAACGAGAATCTCTTCGAGCACGAATCGGGGGACACCGAGTTCGCGGACGCCCGGAAGCTCTACTACAGGGAGCTGATCGCCCGGTTCGGCCACCATCCGGCCCTGGTCTGGAACCTCGGCGAGGAGAACGGCGGCCACCCGGAGACGGACCCGGAGCCCCACGGCCTCTCCAACACCGTCGAGCAGCGGAAGGCCTTCGCGGACTACCTGAAGGCGATCGACCCGTACGATCACCCCGTCGTCGTCCACACGTTCCCGAACCAGTACGAGAAGATCTATCGACCGCTGCTCGGCCACCCGACGATCGACGGCCCCTCGCTCCAGATGGGCGACATGGCGAAGGCCCACGACGAGACGATCCGGTGGATCGACGCCTCCGCCGCCGCCGGCCGACCCTGGTTCGTCTGCCTCGACGAGATCGGCCCCGCCAGCACCGGCGTGAAGCCCGACGCCGACGACCCCGGCCACGACGATGTGAGACGCCACGCCCTCTGGGGCAACCTGATGGCCGGCGGGGCGGGCGTCGAGTGGTACTTCGGCTACCAGTTCCCCGACAACGACCTGGACCTCGAGGATTTCCGGAGCCGGGCCAACATGTGGGCCCAGACCCGGATCGCCCTCGACTTCTTCCATGAGCATCTCCGGTTCTCGGAGATGGCCCACGCCGACGAGGTGGTCGTCTCCCCGGAGGGGGGCTACGGTTTCTCGAAGCCGGACGAGGTCTACGCCGCCTACTTGCCGACCGCCCGGGGGGCCCGGCTCGACCTGCCCGGTGCCCGGTTCTCCGTCCGCTGGTTCGACCCCCGACACGGGGGGGAGCTTCGGTCGGGTTCGGTCGACGACGTCGAGGGCGGCGACCGGACGGACGTCGGCGAGCCGCCCGACGACCCGGGGGAGGACTGGGTCGTGCTGCTCCGGGCCGTCCGAGACTGAGGGCGGTGGCCGAAATGCCGACGTCGGGAGATTCAATCATGAACGCGTCGAGCCTGGTCCCCCTGCTCCTCCTCGCGTCCGCCGGGCCGCCCGGGGACGAAGCCCGTCCGAACGTGGTGTTCATCCTGGCGGACGACCTCGGCGTGATGGACGTCGAGCCGTACAATCCGGAGACTTTCTACGACACGCCGAACCTCTGCCGGCTGGCCTCCCGGTCGATGCGATTCACCGCAGGATACGCGGCGAACCCGGTCTGCAGCCCGACCCGATACAGCATCATGACCGGCAAGTACCCGACCCGGGTCGGGGCCACCAACTGGTTCTCCGGCGTCCGCGAGGCCCGGTTCCGGGGCGCCCCGCTGAACGACCGGATGCCGCTGGAGGAGGTCACCCTCGCCGAGGCGATGAGGGACGGCGGCTATCGGACCGCCTTCCTCGGCAAGTGGCACCTCGGGCCGACCGAGGAGTTCTGGCCGGAGCACCAGGGGTTCGAGGTCAACGTCGGCGGGGCCCGCGCCGGGTCCCCGCCTGGGGGGTATTTCGCCCCGTACGACAACCCCAGGATGGAGAGCGGCCCCGAGGGGGAATACCTCACCGACCGGCTCGCCGACGAGGCAGCCGCCCTCATCGAGCGGTTCCGGGAAGAGCCGTTCCTCGTCTACCTCTCCTTCCACTCGGTCCACACCCCGCTCCAGGCGCCGGAGGACCGGACCGAGCCCTACCGCGAGGAGGCGGCATGGTTGGGGGTCGACGACGCCTCCCGGTTCGCCCCCGTGGAACAGGTCTGGCCGGACGCGGGTCCCCGGGAGGTCCGGGTCGTCCAGGACCACCCGACGTATGCGGCGATGGTGTCGAGCATGGACCGGGCCGTCGGGGTCGTCCTGGACAAACTCGACGAACTGGGCCTGGCCGACGAGACGATCGTCTGCTTCACGTCCGACAACGGCGGCCTGTCGACCTCGGAGGGCTCACCCACCTCGAACCTCCCCTACCGGGGGGGCAAGGGATGGGTGTATGAGGGGGGCATCCGGGAGCCGTTCCTGATCGCCTGGCCGGGCGTCACCGACGGCGGCGGCACCTGCGACGTGCCGGTGATCAGCACCGACTTCTACCCCACCCTGCTCGACATCGCCGGCTTGCCCGGGAGGCCGGAGCAGACGCTCGACGGCGTCAGCCTCGCCCCCGTGCTCACGGGGGCGGCCGACGCACTCGACCGCGACGCCCTGTTCTGGCACTACCCGCACTACTCGAACCAGGGCGGCTTCCCCGGCGGGGCGATCCGAGAGGGGGACCTGAAGCTGATCGAGCGGTTCGAGGACGGCCGCGTCAATCTCTACGACCTCGCCTCGGATCCCGGCGAGCGGCTCGACCTGGCGGCCGAACGCCCCGAGGTGGTCGATCGCCTCCGGGATCGGCTCCATCGCTGGTACGAGGAGGTCGGCGCCGAGTTCCTCCGGGCCCGGGAGGTAGGCCCCGAGCCCTGGCGACCCTGATCCCCCGGGCCGGGAGTCCTCCCTCGTCGGCCCGGCCGGTCCGACTCCAATCACATCGCGTTCGGGCCCCTCCCCGAGATCGTACACCCCTGGCGCATCCCCCCTTGCCCCGAAGCAGCACCAAGACGACCGACGCGACGGCCGAGGACGGGCTGGGATGGGCCCTGCCCCCCGTCCGGTCCTGGTTCCTCGAAACCTTCGGGGCGCCGACGCCGGCGCAACGAGGCGGCTGGCCGTCGATCGCCGAGGGCCGACACACCCTGATTTGTGCCCCGACCGGGACCGGCAAGACGCTCGCCGCGTTCCTCGCCTGCCTCGATGCCGCCTGGCGGGGCGACGACGGGAGCGGGACCCGGGTCCTGTATGTCTCCCCGCTGAAGGCGCTGAACCGGGACATCGCGGTCAACCTGGAGGCACCGCTCACGGGGATCTTCGAGGCGGTCGAGCGATCCGGCGCCCCCCTCCGGCCCCTCTCGGTCGGCGTCCGCACCGGGGACACCAGCCCGGCCGACCGGCGTGCCCAGGCCCGTCGGCCGCCGGAGATCCTCATCACGACGCCGGAGTCGCTCCACCTGCTGCTGTCGAGCAAGGCGAGGGAAGGGCTCCGGGGTGTCTCTCACGTCATCATCGACGAGATCCACGACCTCTGTTCGAGCAAGCGAGGCGTGAGCCTCTCGCTGCTCCTGGAACGCCTGGAGTTGCTTCGCCCGGCGGGCTTCGTCCGCATCGGCCTGTCGGCGACCGTCCGCCCGCTGGACGAGGTGGCCCGCTACCTCGGGGGCTGGGAGGGGGACGGGCCTCGCCCGGTGTCGATCGTCGACGCGGGGGTGTCGAAGCGGATCGAGCTGGGCGTCTCGGCGGCCAAGGCCGACCGGGGAGGTCCGTCGGCGGGCGGGGCGTCCCTGGAGGCCCGCATCCTGGACCTCGTCCGCTCGAATCGGTCGACAATCATCTTCTCGAACAACCGGGCGGAGGTGGAGCGGCTGACCGTCGGCCTTAACCGCCGGGCGGCGACCCGGGGCGAACCCGCCGTCGAGCCGGTGCGGTCGCACCACGGCAGCCTCAGCCTCGAGCGTCGGAAGGAGACCGAGGAGGCCCTGAAGCGGGGCGAGCTGTCGGCGGTGGTGGCGACCGCGTCGCTGGAACTCGGGATCGACGTCGGCGCGATCGATCATGTCTGCCAGGTCGGTTCCCCGGGGAGCGTCGCCCGGGGGCTCCAGCGGGTGGGGAGGGCCGGGCACTCGGCCGGGCTCGCGAGCCGGGCCACGTTCTTCGCCCGGGACGAGGGGGAGTTGCTCGACCTGGCCGCGCTGGCCGGGGCGATCCGGGACGGGGACGTCGAGCCGGTCCGGATCCCGAGGAATTGCCTCGACGTGCTCGCCCAGCAGGTCGTGGCGGTCGTCGCCGAGGGCCCCATCGACGCGGCCCGGTTGTTCTCGGTGGTGAGGCGGGCCGACTGCTTCCGGGCGTTGCCGGTCGAGCACTTCGAGGCGGTCCTCGCCATGCTCTCGGGCCGATCGGCCCTGGTCGACGTCCGCGACCTGCGGCCGAGGATCCGCTGGGACGTCCGCTCGAACCTCCTGGAGCCGCTGCCGGGGACGCAGCGGTTCGCGCTGATGGGGGGGGGGACGATCCCCGACTCCGGCCGATTGCCCGTCCTGCTGGAAGGCGGCCCCCGGCTGGGGGAATTCGACGAAGACTTCGTCATGGAGCGTCGGGTGGGGGACGCGGTGCTCCTGGGCACGTCGACGTGGGTGATCCGGTCGATCGACTCCCGGCGAGTCGTCGTCGCCCCGGCCGAGGGGGCGTCGGCCGTGCTCCCCTTCTGGAGGGGGGAAGGGCTGGGGAGGTCGGCCACGCTCGGCGTCCGCGTGGGGAGGCTTCGGCGGGAGATCGCGGGTCGCCTCGACGACCCGACGCTGCCGTGCTGGTTGCTCGATCGCGGCTCGGTCGACCCGGCCGACGTGCCCGCGCTGATCGAGTCGATCGCCCGCCAGGTGCGGGCCGCCGGGGTGGTGCCGGACGACCGGACGACGCTGGTCGAGTCGTTCCTCGACCAGGCCGGGATCCGGAACGTCGCGTGGCTGACCCCGATGGGCAGCCGGTTCCACCTCGGATTGCGGCTGATGCTCCAGGGGGGGATGCGGGCCCGGCTGGGGATGGCCGTCGCAGGCCAGCACGGGGACGACGGGGTCCTGCTCCAGCTCCCAGGAATCGACGAGCCCCCGCTCGACCTCCTCCGGCAGCTCGACCCGGTCGACTGCGATCGGCTCCTGCTCGTCGAACTCCGGGAGAGCGCCCTCTTCAACCTCCGGTTCCGGCAGGTCGCCGCCCGGGCCCTCGCCTCGGTCGGGGCGGCCTCGGGAGCCCGGACCCCGCTCTGGCTCCAGAGGATCCGGGCGGAGGAGCTGCTCGGGGACTTGAAGGGGGAGCCCGACCATCCCCTGATCCTGGAGACCGTCCGCGAATGCCTGCGGGACGACCTCGACCTCGACGGGCTCCGCGCCTACGTGGGCGCCGTCCGGGACGGATCGATCACGGTCCACCGCGACGCCTCGGCCGATTCCCCGTCCCCGATGGCGGCCTCGCTGGCGCGATTGTTCTCGGATCGGCATGCCGGGCGCGTCTCGGGTCGCCCCCGGCGGGGGGGGAGCCGGAAGGGAGCAGTCGACGCGTCCTCGGGCGGGATGAGGCCGGATCGCCCGGCGGTCGACCTCTCTCCCGTCCAGATCGACCCCGACGCGGTTCATCGCGTGGACGCCCGGCTCCGGGGGGGCGGCCGCCCCCCCCGATCCCCCGAGGAGATGGCCGAGCTGCTCCGGTTTTGCGGCGACCTGACGCCCGAGGAGGTCTCGGGCGCAATGGGGGCGTTCCTGGTCGAACTCGAGCGGCGAGGCGTGGCCGGGCGCCTCCGGCTCCCCGGGGTCCCCGAGCCCGATCGGTGGATCTCGACCGAGGCCCGCCCGATCTACGAAGCCGCGTTCGAGTCCGGCGGCGTGCAGGGGTCGAGGGACGAGGCGGCCGACCGCGTCATCCTGCAGTTCCTCCGATCCCGGGCGCTGGTCCGGCTCGACGAGCTGGGCGCTCGCTACGGGATCGATCGGGCCCGGGCGAGGACGATCCTGGAGCGGTACGCCTCGGCGGGCGAGGTGGTCTCGGTGCCCGGAACGTCGGGCCGCGATGAGGGGCGATGGGGGGATCGACGCAACGTCGAGGACGTGCGGCGACTCTCGGTCGCCCTGCGCAGGAAGGAGGCGGTGGCGGTCGATCCGGATGCGTTCGCCGACCTGCTGGTGAGGCATCAGCACGTGCATCCCGGGGCCCTCCTGGGCGGCCGGGATGGGTTGGAGGCGGTGCTCCGCCAGCTCCGGGGGCTGGCGGTCCCGCCCGAGCTGTGGGAGGCGGAGGTGCTGCCGAGGAGGCTCAGTGACTTCTCCCCGACCCGGCTCGACGAGCTCCTTCGGACCGAACAATGGCGATGGCGTCGGGTCAAGGAGGAGGCCGAGCCGCCCCGGGTGGCGATCGTCCCCCAGGACTTCGATCGGTTCTGGGCCACCTCGGGTGGACAACCGGGCCCCTCCGACGAGGCGACGAGGCTCCTCGACGAGATCCGGGCCTCGGGACTGATTGAGACGGAGGAGCTGGCCGACCGATCGGGACTGGACCCGGTGGCGGTGGGCCGGGCCCTGGCGGAGCTGGCCGATCGGGGGATGATCGGGGGGGACCACTTCGACCCGATCCGCGCGTCGGCCCCCGACCCGAGGAAGGCCCGGTCGGCCTCGGCGTCGTCCCGGAAGGCCCCGGCGAGGGCGACGGGCCGGAGGGGGCGGGCCGATCGGCCCTGGTGGGGGACCTCGGGCGTGCGGTGGTCCGCATTCGCCCCCCCGGAAATCGAGGGGGAGGCGATGGCTTGGGCCCGGGCGATGCTCGACCGCTTCGGGGTGCTCTGCCGGGAGACGGCGGGGCTGGACCCCTGGGCGCCGCCCTGGTCGGTCCTGCGGACGGCCCTGGACGCGGCGGAACTCCGGGGAGAGGTGCGTCGCGGCTATTTCGTCTCCGGGCTTTCCGGGGTGCAATTCGCCCTGGAGTCGTTCGCCGAGCGGCTCGCCCGGCACCGGCCGGGGGAGGGTGAGCCGGGGGTCGTGCTCCTCTCGACGCTCGACCCGGCGAACCTGTTCGGGACCGGGGGCCCGTTCGACCTCCCGGGCCCCTCGGGGGGGACGCCGAGGATGTCGCGGTCGGCGTCGAACCACGTGGTCCTGTCCAGGGGCCGTCCCGTGCTCTTCGCCGAAGGGTTCGCCAAACGGATCAGGGTCATGCCCTGGGCCGACGACCGGGAGCGCTCGGCCGCGGTGGCGACCCTGCCGGGCCTGGCGGGGCCGTCGCGTCGGGTCCTGGAGGTCCGGGAGATCGACGGGGGGCCCGCCCTGCGGCATCCCCTGTCGGGCCGATTCCTCGAGGCGGGGTTCGTCCGGGATCTGCACGGCCTGGCCTATTACGCCGGGTGGTAAGGGGGCCGACCCGCGTGGTAACCTTGGACGTCGGTCGGGTTGGCCGGCCACCCCCGACATCGGAGCGAAACCCCCGCCGACCGAGGGCCCGAGATGTCCGACGTCCGACCCGAAGCGGCCGAGGATCGGGAGCGGTCGTTCGATTGCCTGGTGATCAGCGACCTGCACTTGGGCAGCGACGTCTGCCAGGCGAAGCTGATCGAGGAGTTCCTGGAGTGGGCCGTCCGGCACACCCGGGAACTCGTCATCAACGGCGACATCTTCGACGACCTGAACTTCAAGCGCCTGAGCAAGCGGCACTTCGCCTGCCTCAAGAGCATCCGGCGGCATTCGGACCGGGACGACCTGCGGCTGACCTGGATCCGGGGGAACCACGACGGCGCCGCCGACGTGATCAGCCACATCGTGGGCGTCGAGTTCCTCGACGAGTACACCTTCGACAACGGCCAGATCCGCCTGCTGATCCTCCACGGCGACCAGTTCGACCACTTCATCACCCGGTACAAGTGGATGACCTCGATCGCCTGCGGGCTGTTCTACTACATCCAGAAGTGGATGCCGCACAGCGCCGCCCGCTGGATCCGGCGCATCTCGAAGCGATTCCAGCGGAACAGCCAGGTCGTCCGGGACGGCGCGGTGGAGTACGCCCAGGCCAGCGGGTGCGACCACGTCACCTGCGGCCACACCCACGCCCCGTTCGAGGCGTTCGTCGACGGCATTCGCTACCTCAACAGCGGTACCTGGACCGAGCACCCACCCTGCCCCTTCGTGGCGGTCTCGGGGGACCGGGTCGACCTGCGATACTGGCCGATGGACGAGCCCCGGCCGGACCCGGCCCGCGTCGAGGGATTGGCCTCGGCCTCGACGGCGGGGCCAGTCGAGGGCTGAGTCGCCGGGGAGGGCCGGGCCGATTCCGGGATTGCGTCGGCCCGATCGGTGATCCTACGATACGAGGGAGATGGTGCCTCCGCCCGTCGCGGCCGACGTCCCCCCGGTCGGGGAGTCCTCGACGGGGTCGAGGGCCGAGGACCGAGGCGGAGGCCGACGTGGCGACCGAGCAGCAGACGAGGACCGAGAAGGATTCGATGGGGACGATGGAGGTCCCCCTGGACGCCTACTACGGGGCCCAGACCCGCAGGGCCGAGCTGAACTTCGCGATCAGCGGCCTGAGGATGCCCCGGGCCATGATCCGGTCGCTCGGCCTGATCAAGAAGGCCGCCGCCACGGTCAACCGGGACCTCGGGCTGCTCGACCCGAAGCTCGCCGACGCCATCGTCTCGGCCGCCGACGCGGTGGCGGAGGGGGAGCACGACGACCAGTTCGTCGTCGACGTCTTCCAGACCGGCTCCGGCACCTCGTCGAACATGAACACCAACGAGGTGATCGCCGGGATCGCCAACGAGGCCCTCGCCGGCACGCGGGGCGGCAAGAGCCCGGTCCACCCGAACGACCACGTCAACTACGGGCAATCCTCGAACGACGTCTTCCCGACCGCGATCCACCTGGCGGCGCTGGAAGGGATCGAACACCACCTGATCCCGTCCCTCCGGGATCTCGGCGACCGGCTGCAGGCCAAGGCGGCCGAGCTGGACGGGGTGGTGAAGATCGGCCGCACTCACCTGCAGGACGCGGTGCCGATCCGGCTCGGCCAGGAGGTCTCCGGGTTCGCCGCGCAGGTCGAGCACTCGATCCGACGGCTGCAGGGCGTCCGAGGGGCGCTCGGCGAGCTGGCCATCGGCGGCACGGCGGTCGGCACCGGCCTGAACACGCACGAGGAGTTCCCGGGGAGGATGGCCGAGGCGCTCTCGAAGCAACTCGGCCTCCCCTTCCGTCCGGCCACGAACCACTTCGAGGCAATGGCCAACAAGGACGCGGCGGTCGAGGCGTCGGCCGCGCTCAAGGCGGTGGCGATCAGCCTCTCGAACGTCGCCAATCAGATCCGATGGCTCGCCTCGGGCCCGAGGTGCGGCATCGGCGAGATCCGGATCCCGGAGCTGCAGCCGGGCAGCTCGATCATGCCGGGCAAGGTCAACCCGGTGATCCCCGAGGCGGTGATGATGGTCGCCGCCCAGGTCGTCGGCAACGACGCGACGGTCGGCTGGGCGAACGCGCTCGGCTCGAACTTCGACCTGAACGTGATGATGCCGGTGCTGGCGTACAATCTGCTCCAGTCCATCTCGCTGCTGACGGGCGCGGCCCGGGTGCTGGCGACCCGTTGCGTGCAGGTCGATCCCGAGGTCGTCGTCTTCGGCGACGTCCGGGGGATGGAGCCGAACGTCGAGCGTTGCAACGCCCTGATCGAGCAGAGCCTGGCGATGTGCACGGCCCTGGCCCCCCGGATCGGCTACGACGCGGCGGCGGCCGTCGCCAAGGTCGCCTCGAAGACCGGCCGGAACGTCCGGGACGTGGTCAACGACCTGGTGGGCAAGGCCCCGGGAGCGTACGAGTCGAGCCTCGGCGTGGCAGCCTCGCCCGCCGCCCAGCAGCTCGGGCCGCTCGGGCAGCAGGAGGTCGACCAGCTCCTCGACCCGATGAGGCAGACCCACCGGGGCACCGGATCCTGACCCGGTCCCTTCCCCGTCCACCCCTCCCCGTCCTACCCTTCGGAGCGACGCGATGATGCTCGACGCCGATCGGACCAAACCTGAACGCCCCGGGCCCGAGGGCCCGGACGCCTCAACGGCGCCGATCGTGATCGTGCAGCGGGTCTCGTCGGGGTGGGGGCGAGAGCTACTGTTGCTCGTGCTCCTGCTGGGGACGGTCGGTTACATCACGTACCGGGAATATCGACTCCCCCGGTTCCTCGATCGTGGGGAGGTCCGGGCGGATTCGAGGGTCGTCGATGCGGCGAAGGTCGCACCCATCGCCGAGGGCGAGGTCGTCCTCCGGGCCGGAAGCCCCGCCGGGGATCGGGACGTGCGGCCCGCCGAGTACCCGGCCGGCTCCCGCCCGAGGGGTGCCGCCACGCCGGCCGACCCGGTCGAGGCGGATGCGACGGGGCCGATCGCGGCCGACCCCGACTCGGAGCCGGAGTCAGGACGACGAGCGGCCGGGGCTCCTGAGATGCCCCCGGCCCCGATCGGCTCGGGGAAGGATTCCCCGGAAGGAGGCTTCGCCTCCCCGTCGGAGTCGGAGGATCACCTCCCCGACGTCGGGCCGGCGAGCAGGGAAATCGTCTGGGACTTGGACCTTCGGGGAGGCCGGGCCGGGGACGATCGACCGGGAGGCGAGGCGGCGGCCGGACCGATCCTCGATCACCCCTCCCCACTCGCCGCCGATCGGGCTCCCGTCCCCCCCACGGAATTCCGCCCGCCGACCCGGATGCAGCGGCAGCACTTCCTCCGCTGCCTGGCCGTCGCGATCCAGCGCGAAGGGCTCCGGGCCGGTCCCCAGATCGACGGGATCTGCCAGGACTTCGGCATCGGCCTCCCCATCGAGTTGGATGCGGTGGCGGAGCGTCTCGGCCCCAATTTCCTCCCGGCCGGTTGGGACATCGACCGCACCGTCGTCGCCCTGAGGCGGATCGGCGTCCCCGAGCCGTACCTGCTCGACCGGCTCACCGAGCAAATGAACCGGACCATCGGCGCCCGCCACGGCCCGAGGGATCGCATGGAGGCCCGCGTCTTCGCCGCCCGGAGGCTCCTGTCCATCCCGCTCGAACCCGGGGGATGACCCGGGAGGGGGATCCGACCGGGTGCCGGTCCCGGTCGGTTCAGGGGGGGGGCGACGTCGCCGCATCGGGGACCGGCCATCGGGCCTCGATCCACCCGATCAGGTCCCGGGCATAGCGGCCCGGGTCGGCCTCGAATTCCAGCGTGTGGTGGGCTTCGGGATATTCCACTTCCTGCGTGTCGGCGCTCGCGATCCGGGAGAAGTAGGCCCGGGTTCGGTCGTTGTCGACGATCCGATCCCGGCCGGCGAGCATGAGCAGGCAGGGTTGATTGACCCGGCCCGGGGCACGCCTCGCGGCCCGGTCCAGGAACATGCTCGCGGCCAGCAGGCCGGCGGAGGCGCGTCGGAGGCCGAGTTCGTCCTCGGCGATGAACCGCTGGGCCTCGGGGTCGGCCGTGAAGAGGGCGGGGTCGGCCAGCGGGATGCGGAAGATCGGCTTGGAGCGGAACAGGAAGAAGCCGGCCGCGATCCGGAGCTTCTCGGTGATCGGGACGCCCACCCTCGGCTGGAGGCCGGGGCAGATCAGGGCCACGCCGTCGATCGACTCCGGCCCCTTCGCGGCCGAGACGACGGCGACCTTCCCGCCCCAGCTGATGCCCCCCAGGATGACCGGCGTCGCCGGGCGGGACGCCTTGAGGTCCCGGGTCAGCTCCAGGACGTCCTTCACGAGGCGGCGGGACGAGGGGCAATGCCCTCGCTGCGACTCGTTCGATCCCGATCCCCGACGGTCCGGGAAGTGGGCCTCGATGCCCCCCCCGGCGAGCGTCCGGCCGAGGTGGTGGTACCAGCCGGCGTGGCTCTGGACCCCGTGGAGGATCACGGCGACGGCGCGGGGAGGCCCGGGTGTCGGCCAGGAGAGGACGTGCAGCGGGTAGCCGTCGGACGCCTCGAAGCGTCGGGCGAAGTTCTCAGGCATGGGAGATGTCCCGTCGGGAGACGGTCATGCGTTCGAGGCGGGCCGGGTCGACCTCGACGCCCAGGCCCGGCCCGGCGATCGTCCCCGCCCGGCCGCCGAAGCCGAAGGTGACGTCGGGCGTCGTCGGATTCTCGGCCAGCACGTGCCGCTCATACGACCCTTCCAGGTATCGGAGTCCGATGAGGTTGCTCGCCAGGTGGCGTCCGGCCGCCGAGAGCAGGCCCGACTCCCCGGGATGGCAGCCCAGCTGCACCCCGAGCCCGGACCGGAAGGCCAGGTCGATCAGCCGGATCGTCGGGCCCAGGCCGCCGCACTTGGAGATCCGGACGTTGAACAGGTCGGCCAGCCCGAGTGAGACGGCCCGTCGGCCATCGGGCGCGCCGCAGAGGGACTCGTCGAGCATGACCGGGACCCCGAGCCTCGGCCTCAGCTCGGCGAGCGACTCGACTTCTGCGTGGGGCACCGGCTGTTCGATCGCAGAGGGTCGGCAACCCCGGAGCGGGGCGACGCGATCGAGCAATTCGGCGGCCGACCACGACTCGTTGGCGTCCAGGCGGAGGTCCATCCGGCTGCCGAGGATCCGCCGGAATCGCCGCAACCGGGCCGGGTCGTCCTGGCCCGAAACGCCGACCTTGACCTTCACCCGATCGAACCCGTAAATCCGCATCTTCCAGGCGGAGATCCGCTCCTTCCTCGGATCCTCCGCGGTGATCGCCCCGCTGTAGCGGACCGGGCCAGGCTCGGGGCGGAGGTACGATCGACCCTCCAGGAGGCACCGCACCGCGTCGGAGACGGACCGGCCGAACTTCCGCCCGAAGGCGTCGAGCAGGGCCAGCTCCAGGGCGCATCGCGCCGCGTTGCCGAACATGCCCCGGGGATCGGCCTCGATCGAGGGGAGCGTGAGGGCGTCGATCCGGGCGACCGCCTGCTCGTAATCGGTCGGGTCGCCGAGGGCCGGGGCCGGGTCGGTGCCGCAGACCGCCTCGATCGCCGACTCGATCGTCTCCCCGGTGACGTAGGACCGGGGGACCCCCTCCCCGTAGCCCTCGATCCCGCCGTCGAGCGTCGCCCGGACGATCAGGCTGTCGCTGGTCGTCCGCTCGTGGGAGGCGTGGCGGATCGGCTTCTTCAGCGGCAGGGCGACGTGGTAACACGCGATGCGGACCAGGCCCATCGACTCCCCTCATCGATCCGGACGACGATCGGAACGGGATAGTCTACCCCCGGAATCGGCGTCGGGCCTCGCCGCCGGTCGATCATCCCAGGAAGAGGAACGCCCCAATCCCCGCCAGCAGCAGGCCGCCGAGCGTGCCCAGGGACCGCTCCAGCGTCGGCGAGTCGGCCAGGCGACGGGCGGCCGTCCGGAAGAGACCGGCCAGCAGGGCGACGCCGAGCAACGTGGCCGAGGCTCCCAGGCTGAAGGCCAGGAGCAATGCCACCCCCAGGCCCGGCTGGCCCGCGACCCAGGCCAACGCGAGCAGCAACACCGCGTCCCAGCAGGGGATCGCCCCCAGGGCGAGCCCCGCGAGGATCGCGTCCCGGGACGACCCGATCCGTCGTCCGGACCCCGGCTCGCCGGGAGTCGCCCCCCCCAGCGACGCCCCGACCCGCCAGGCCCCGACGAGCCCCAGCACGAGCCCGACCCCCCGGGTCGCGGCCGAGTCGATCCGATCGAACCCCGACGGGGCGAGCACCACGGCCCCCACCGCCAGGGCCACCGCGACGGAGAAATGGCTCACGGCCGCCGTCCCGGCCAGGATCAGGCCACGGCCGAGGGGTCGGCGACCTTGGATCGACACCCCGACCACCGCCGTCTTACCGTGCCCCGGCTGGATTGCATGGGCCGCGCCGAGGACCAGTGCGGCCAGCAGGAGGAGCGGCGTGGAACGCCCCGAGGACTCGAAGAACAGGGCGGTGAGTCGATCGGCCTCCGCACCAGGCTCGTCCGAGGCGGGAGGCACCGGCTCCGTGATCGGGGTGGGATGACCGGACCTCGCCGGGTCCTCGGCCGGGAGTTCGCCGCCACCCGAGGGGCCATAGACGACCTCGACCCCCCGGGTCGCCTCCTCCTGATCGTCGCTCATCGCCCAGATGGGGACCTCGGCCACCTCGGCGAGTTCCGTCGGGCCCTCGTACCCGGCCACCACCGTGCCAGGGGAGACTCCCAGGGCGAGGCGGCTCGTCCCGTACGAGGAGACGTAGTTCGTGTCGCGCAGCCGGAGTCGGCCCGAGGCGGGGACGGTCGCCTCGAAGTGGAACGTCAGCAGGGCGTGCTGCTCGAAGTCCACCTCGGACCGGGCGAGACGCCAGGGGAGTCCCGAGCCGTCCACGCTCGCCAGCAACCCCCGGGCGTTGAGCGGGGCGACGACCCTGGCATAGGCCCCGAGCCGATCGGATCGATCCCCCGGGGGGAGATCCGGGGCCAGCCGCTTGAGGTCCTGGAAGAGGGTCCATTCCGAGAGGTCCACCTCGTAGGAGACCCTCAGGATCGGCGGCTCCAGGCGAATCTGGATCGAGCGGTCGACCCGTTCGTCGGGGATGTCGTGGCCGAGGGCGAGGCCGCCGGGGACCGAGGCCAGGATCGCGAGGAGCAGGGGATTGGGCCGCCGGCACGACGGCCGATCAGCCGACGGCGCCGGGTGGGTCGGCTCGATAGAATTTCTCCATCGCCCGGCTGACGACGTAGATGACGACATGGCGGCTCACCGGCTTGGCCAGGACGCAGAACGCATGGGCCGAGAGGGCCTTCCGCAGCAGGTTGTCGTCCTGGTCGGCCGAGATGAGGATCATGGGGAGGACCCCCTTGATCTGCCGGATCAGCTGCATCGTCTCCAGGCCGCTGATCCGGGGCAGGTGCATGTCCATCAGCGCGAGGTGGACGTCCTCGGCCTGCGCGATGTCGAGCGCTTCCTCGCCGGTCTCGGCCAGGAGGGTCCGGTAACCGGCGGGCTCGAAGATCTCTCGGAGCGACTCCCGGGTCTCGGAGTCGTCATCCGTGATCAGGATCGAGAAGGGATGATCGCCTGGCACGGGACGGATCTCACACATGGGCGCAGGATCGGTGCGCGGGCGTCTTGGGTATAGCAAATCTTAAGCCGAGCGTACCTGCAAGTCGAGTCTCGATCTGCGAAGCGGCGTAAGTTTCGAAGGTCGGACCGATTGTGTCGCCCGGGAGACCGAGCCGGGTTGGGCCGATCGACGGGCCCGATCCGCGGGGCGTGCCACATTGGCAGGCGATCGTGGCACGGTGGCACGCCCGACGCGGGACACGGCGTTCAACCGGCCTCGTCCGTCCCCGATTCTTGCGGGTCGGGGCGGGCCGGACCCCGGGCGAAGCGGACCGCGGGATCGAAGGCGCCGGGCTCATCCAGCTCCACCGGGTCGGGCCGGAGGTCCCGGAAGCGGTAGGACTCGAGGAGCTGACCGTCGGCGTCGGTCGCCTCCAGCAGCACGGGTAGGCCCGTCGACTCCTCGACGACGAGCCGCCAGTGGTCGCCCTCCGGCGTCTCCCGGAGGATCTCGATGCAGGGGACTTCGAAGCCGTCGGGGACGTGGGGGTCGAGCCGGGAGAACGTGCCGATTGCGGAGTCCCCACTCCGGGCGGCGGCGACCTGGTCCTTGGTCTGTTCGAGGATGTGCCGCAGGCCGGCCTCGGTGATCGGGTGCCTGGCGTTGCTCAGGGCGATCGGCGAGGTCGGCTCGAGCTGCATGGGGGGGATGGGGATCAGCGTCTTCCCCATCTTCACGTGCATCAGGCCGTCGCACTCGACCTCGGAATAGAGCACCTCCCGTCCCTTGCTCGGCCCCTCCGGCCATTCCAGCCGGACGGCGAACGGGTCGGTCCGGACGTTCAGCGTGACCGTCTCCGCGTCCTGGAGCGTCCCCCGGACTCGCTCCTGCCGCTCGAGCGAGACCCGGTAATTCCTCATCGATTCGAGTCGGGCGATCCCCCGATCGAGGACCCCCTCGATTGCGTCCAGCCCGTCCTGCGGAGGGGCCAGGGGGCCTGTCGTGGACGTCTCGGTCCCGGAGACGACCGGGGCCGGACTTGCCGGGGCCGGGAGCGGCGCCGCGGCCGGACTTGCCGGGACCGGGGTCGGCTGGTCCGGGGGTGGGAGGGGGACGCTCGCCTCGGGATGCGCCGAGGGCTCAATCATGGCCATCGACCGGCTTGGGCCCGGGCCCGCGTCGGTCAGGTCGGTGCGGTCCCGGATCGCCGACCACGAAGCACGGGGTTTGCCGTCGTCCAGGCCGACCCGGGCGGCATAGGGGTCGGAGGAGACGACGGCGGGCGTCTCCGGGATCGAGGGGACCGGGGCGGTCGCACCCCGGCGGTCCACCCCGATCCGGTCCCTCCAACCCTGCTGGAGCTGGGCACAGCCCGGGAGGACGGCCGCGAGGGCGGCGAGGGCCGCGGCCCGGGTGAGTGCCCGGGGGCGGTTGCGACGGCGGGCGGCATCCTGACCCGATGTCATCCGAATGGCCTCCGAGCCGGTTAGGCTGACCTCCGTGTCCGATCAGGCCGTGGCGTTCGCCGATCAGACCACGCCCGACCGCGTCGCCTCGTCGGCGAACGAGAACCCCTTGATGACCTCCAGATCCGACAGGAGGCAGGGCTGCTTGTACTGTTCCAGCGTCCCTCCGGTCGACGCCAGGCGGCGCTCTCGGAAGGCGTTCCAGGAACCGGGCACGACGCGACGGACCCGAGCCGGGCCCAGGCGGAGCGTTTCCCGCTTGTTCTCGTATTCCACGTTCTGCCGGCACAGCTCCCGGTCGATCAACCCGGCCAGGGCTTCGGGGCTGCACGACCCGGCGAGGTCGTCCTCCTCCAGCAGTAGGGAATAGGAGGGCGGGTCGCCCCAGCTCGGCAGCAGGAGGAAGGACTTGAAGGTCAGCCCCGAACTCTTCTGCAATTCCTTCATCGCGGCGACGACCTGGAACTCGGAGAGCTTCTCGCCGGTCAGGCTGGAGATGTGCGAGCCCTTGTTCAGGAAGACCAGCTTCGGCGCCTTCCCCTCGAAGCCGACGCACTGGACGAGGTCCCGGATCTGATACCGATAGAGGCCGCTGGCGTTGGTCAGCAGGATGAAGTAACGCCGACCCTCCACGAGGTCGGCGGCCTCGACGGTGTCGGGCTGCTCGGCGTCCTCGGCGTCCTCGGGGATGAATTCGAAGTAGGCGTGGGGGTAGTCCAGCAGGCCGGCGGGAGAATGGTCGTCGATCGGGATGGTCATCCTCCCCTCGGAGGCGATCAGCCCGGGATCCCGGATGGGGACCTCGCCGAAGACGTCGGGGTACTGGCGGAGGTACGCCCCCATCGTCCCACCGGTCCAGTTGGCGAGGAATTGCAGGTCGGGCCAGATGTCCCTCGGCAGGAGCCGGCCGGACCGCTCGGCGACCGCATCGAGCCGTCGGGCGGCCCGACGCCGGGGGATCCCCCCCCGGAAGCGGAGCGAACGGCGGACGTCCTCGGGGATGTCCCACTTCGGGTCGATCCGGCCGTCGAAGAGGTCACGGATCAGCGTCTGCTTCTCCCGGTCGCCGAGCCGGGCGATCCCCAGCAGCGTGCTCGGGTTGGCCGCGATGAGCGCGCCGACGTCCCGATAGGCGGAGAGGCGGAGGGCGACGTAGTACTTCGCCTCCACGTCCTTGATCCGGGACGCCGACGGCGGCATGCAGTAGTTCAGTCGGATCAGCGGGTGCTGCATGGCGGCCGTCAGCCCGGTGATCGCGCCGCAGGGGATGCCGGAGGGCGTGGCCGACTCCCGCCAGTCGCTGGCCAGCTGGAGGATCGGCCGCATCCCGTGCCGGATCATCTCCTCGTGCGCATCAAACGCGAGGATGCCCCAGATCCGCCAGCCGTCGCGGTAGGCCCGGAGCGACTCCCGGGTCACCGGGATCGTCTTGGGCCGGGCAGTGGTGCCCGAGGTCATGGCGAACATGAGGATCTCGGTCCCCGGGCCGAAGAGGGCCTGGGGCTCGCCGTTCCGGACCCGGGCGAGGTAGGGCTCGTGGCCGTCGTAGTCCCGGATCGGGACGCGACGGCGAAACTCCTCCGTCGATCGGATGGAGGAGAAGCCGTGCTCCCGGCCGAAGGCGCTCTCGGCGTGGCGTCGGACCAGTTCCAGGAGCCGTTCCCGCTGGATCCGGTCGGCGTGAGACGCCTGTCGGAGGTAATCCTGGGCCAGGCGGCGGGCCCGGTTGGCGATGGGCGCGCCGACCCATCGTCGGACGGTTCGGATCATCTCGAGATCGGCTCGGTGGGAGGGACGGGTCGCCCCGGGCGAGGGGCGTCATCCTCGATGGAGAGGCACTAGACGATGATCGCCCCGATCTGTCAAGCCGAGCCCCGCCCGCGCGACCCCCCGATCCCGGTCAGAGATGGCCGGCGAATGCCTCGACCCGATGACCTTCGGTCGACAACGACGCGACCGGGGATCGCGAGCCCCGGGGGGCCGCCTGGCGGAAGAAGGAGGTGACCCGGACCCGGTATTCCTCCGGGCAAAGTTCCCGGCAGCGGTTGTGCTTGGCGCCGGGGACGAGCCAGAAGTCCTTGGGCTCCCGGGCGTTGTCGTACAGTCCCCGGGCGATGTCCTGGTTGATGTAGGCGTCGCGCTGGCCGTGGATCATGAACAGGGGCCTCGGGGCGAGCCGAGAGGCGGCCCGCTCGATGTCGGGGAAGACCCGACGCAGCCGCCATTGCGACCGGAGCCGACCGCCCCAGCCGACGAAGGCGAACATCGCGACCGGCATGTACCGCCAGATGAACCAGCGGCCGACGTAGATCTCCGCCCAGCGCATGATGTAGGCGAGCATCGTTCCTCGGGTCGGGAAGGCGCCGTCGGTGGCCACCGCCCAGAGATCCGGCTCGTCGGCGGCGACCGCCAGCGCCGTGCCGCCCCCCCGGCTGACGCCGAAGACGCCGAAGCCGGCCGGGTCGCGGTCCGGCCGGGTCCGGAGGTAGGCCAGGGCGGCCTGGAGATCCCGGGTCTCCCGGCCGCAGACCCACTGGAACGGCTCGTAGCCATCCTCGGAGTCGCTGTTCCCGTGGTTGCGGAAGTCGAAGCTGAAGAGGTCGAACCCCTCGTCTCGCAGGTAGTCGGCGTAGGGGAGCGCGCTCCAGCGGTTGCCCAAGAACTCGTGGCAGAATACCACCACGCCGAGCCGCCCCTCCGTCCGGGCCGGGAAGTAGGTGCCCACCAGCTCCAGGCCGTCCCGGGTGGGGAAGGAGACGTCCTCGCCGTCGGGGATCGGGTCGACCCGGAGCGGGAAGAAGACCGGCTTCTCCTCGAAGATCCGGCCGATCACCGGCGTGTAGCGGATCAGGACGTAGCAGGCGAACGCCAGGACGCCCAGGGGGGGGAGGGCGAGCAGCAGGACGAGGACCTGGGTGCTGGACACGGGGTGCTCACTCCAGACGGACGGACGACGACGGCGGCGAGGCGATCGCGACGGGGGGACGGCCAAGGCCGCCCTCGAGGCCGGGGACGACGGCGACGATCAGCCCTGGTATCGGCCGAGGATCAACGCGATATTCTGGCCGCCGAAGCCGAAGCTGTTGGACAGCGCGAGATCGACCTTCAATTCGCGGGCCTCGCCGGGGATGTAATCGAGGTCGCAGTCGGGGCTGGGGTGTTCCAGGTTCACCGTCGGCGGGACGACGCCATCCCGGATGGCGAGCAGGCAGACGATGGCCTCGACGCTGCCCGTGGCGGCGATGAGGTGGCCCATCATGCTCTTGGTGCTGGAAATCGGCACGGTGTAGGCCGAATCGCCGAGCGACCGCTTGATCGCCATCGTCTCGATCCGGTCGTTGACCTCGGTGCTCGTGCCGTGGGCGTTGATGTAGTCGATCCGAGACGGATCGATGCCCGAGTCCCGGAACGCCTCGTTCATGCAGGTGATGGCGCCCCGGCCCTCGTCGTGGCTGTCGGTGAGGCGGAAGGCGTCGGCGGTGGAGCCGTATCCCAGGATCTCCCCGTAGATGCGGGCCCCCCGACGACGGGCATGGTCCAGCTCCTCGAGCATCACCATGCCCGCCCCCTCGCCGATGATGAACCCGTCCCGATCCCGATCGAAGGGGCGGCTGGCCCGCTCGGGGTCGTCGTTGCGGGTCGACAGCGCGGTCAGCAGGTTGAAGCCGGTGACGCCGAAGGGGTGGATCATGCTGTGGGTGCCGCCGGAGAGCATCACGTCGGCGTCGCCGTAGCGGATCAACTCGACGGCCTCGCCGATCGCCTGGGCGCTGGCGGCGCAGGCGGTGAGGCAGCTGGCATTGGGGCCCCGGGCGTCGAGGTACGACGCGAGGTGGGCCGAGGCCGTGCCGGGTTCCTGCTCGGCCTCGTGGATCGGGTGCAGCCGTTCCAGTCCGTGCCGGACGAACTCGGCATAATTCACGCGGTTGGTGTCTTTGCTGGCTCGATGCACGCAGTCGACGAAGCGGGGGAAATCCTGCTGACCCTCCCCCGCACCGAGGTACACGCCGAACAGGCCCGGCTCCGGTCGCTTCAGGTCGTCGTAGCCGGCGTCCCGGAAGGCCATGCCGGCAGCGGCGAGGGCGAACTGGGTATTCCGGGAGAACTCGGCGTAGTGGTCGGCGTCGTCCCGGGGGATGTAGGAGGGGAGTTCGAACTCCTTGACCTCGGCGGCGATCTGGGTGGGGAAACTCTGGGCGTCGAAGAGGGAGATGCGGGCGACCCCGCTCCGGCCGGCGAGCAGCGCGCCCCAGCTGGATTCCAGATCCCGCCCCACGGGGGTGACCATCCCCATCCCGGTGACCACGACGCGACGACGCATGGGAAGATCCTCGGGCGACTTGGCCGATGGCGCCCGGCCGGGCGGACTCGACGGCTCAGCGGGACGCGTCAACGGGGCCGCCCCGGACGGCCAGGGCGGCGACCTGCCCGTACCGGTTGAAGTTCAGATTCACGAAGACGGGATTGTCCGACTCCCGGGGGCCGCCCCGGACCACGTCGACCTCGATCTGGGGGTCGAGTTCGTCGCAATTCAGGGTGCTCGGCAGGAGGCCCGCCTGCGTGGCGAGGAGGCTGGCGATCAGCTCGATCGAGCCGCAGCCGCTGGCGGTATTGCCGGTATACCCCTTGAGGCCGAGGACGGGCACGTTCGGGCCGAAGACCCGGGAATAGGCCCTGGCCTCGGCCAGATCCGCCTCCACGGTCGACCAGCCCTGGGCGTTGACGTGGCCGACCCGGGCGGGGTCGATCCGCGAGTCCCGGAGGGCCCCGAGGACGGCGAGTTCGGTGCCCCGACCGTCGGGGTCGATGCCGCCCCGGGGCCGGGCGTCGCAGGCCGAGCCGAAGCCGACCAGCTCGCCATAGATCTTCGAGCCCCGCTGAAGGGCGTGGTCGAGTTCCTCGAGGACGATGATGCCGGCCCCCTCCCCGGGCACGACGCCGCAGCGTCGGGCGTCGAAGGGGCGGCAGGCGGCGGAGGGATCCCCCTCCCACCGGGAGTTCACGCCGTTGAGCTTCATGCGGACGAAGCTCAGGGGGTGGATCTTGGAGTCGGCCCCCCCGGTGATCATCAGGTCGGCCTGGCCGCGCTGGATGATCCGGAACGCCTCGCCGATGGCGGCGTTCGAGGCGGCCTCGCCCTGGGTGATGGTGTTGCTCGGCCCCCGGCAATCGTTGAGGATCGAGATGTGGCAGGCGAGCATGTTGGGCAGGTACTTGAGCATCCAGAGGGGTTCGATCTCCGGGATGCCCTCCTTGCCGTAGACCTCGTAGTCGAACGACCCGTCGTCCCGGGTGGCGAGGTTGATCGCCGGGGCCAGTTCGTCCAGGTCGGTCGAGATCATGCCCGCGCCCAGGTCGATGCCGATCCGGCTCGGGTCGAACCCGCCGGAGACCAACCCGGAGTCGACCACGGCCAGCTCGGCGGCGGCCACGGCCAGTTGGATATCCCGGGCCATGTACTTCAGGTTCTTCTGCAAGGCCTTGCGATGCTTGTCGATCGCCAGGGCCTTGGGGGAGAAGTCCTTGACCTCGCCGGCCGCGTCGCAGGGCAGGCCTTCGATCGGGAAGGCCTCGAGGCGGCCGACGCCGCCACGTCCCTCGCGCAGCGCCGACCAGGTGGCCTCCAGGCCGATTCCGAGCGGGGAGATGACCCCCAGCCCGGTGATCACGACGCGGCGTCTCGGAACGACCATGAGCAAGACTCGATTGGGAGCGGGCTTCGATCGAAGCGGGGGACGGGAGGAATCATGCCCCGCTCGGATCCCGGCCGGGGCCCGGAAGTCGGCTACTCGCCCGGGACCGTGAGTCCCTTGCCCGTGTCCGTCGGGGAGGGAGCGACGGCGTCGGGGCCCTCGGGGTGCCCGGGGCGGGCCGGGTCGCCCGGCGCCGGCAGGTGGCGGGCGCGCTCCTGGGCCTTGGCCAGGTCGAGCACGCCGAGCAACTGCTGGGTGAACACGAAGTTCTTCGGCCCGAAAATCTGGTTCGACCGCGACTGATCGAGGTGGGCGAAGACGATCTCCACGTCGGCCAGGAGCTGGCCGTCGAGGAACGCCTTGGCCTCGACCACGGCCCCCTCGCTGCGGAGGTCGGTGAGCGTCACCTCGTAGATCATCTGGTCGCCGGCGCAGGCGACGCCGAAGAACTCGGCCCGGGGGATCTTGGCCAGCACGACCTTCTCGGTGAAACCGTTGGCCTCGCCGACGAGGATCCCGCCGGTCTGCGCCATCCCCTCGATGATCAGCGAGGCGGGCATGACCGGGTAGCCCGGCAGATGGTCGTGCAGGTGCTCTTCGGCCAGGGTCAGGTTCTTGATCGCCTTGGCGAACTCACCGCTCCGGAATTCCAGGAACTTGTCGATCCAGATCCATCTCATGGGCGGGACCGCGGGGCTAGGGCGAGTGACGCCCCGGATCGATGAGGCATTCGATCCGGGGTGCCGCGACGCGCGGGACGGCTCGAACCGGACCCGGACCCGACTCCGGGGCGGGGGGAGGAGCGGTCGGGATCCACCTTGCCGACGAGACGTCGAGGGGGGGTCACTTCGCCCCGTCGAGCTTGTTCGAGACGTACTGCACCAGGGTCTCGACCGTGTAGAGGTTCATCAGCTTGTCGACCTGGGGGTCGGCCTCGAACTCCGAGAGGTCGGCGAAGGGCATCCGCTGCTTGATCTCGCCGAGGCCCTTGGTCGTGAGCTTGCCGTTCTCGGTGAAGTCGGGATCCGAGATATTTTCGGGGAACAGCTCGCCGCGGGGGATCTTGATCCCGAAGTTCCGCTCCAGGCGGAAGACGATGTCGAGCAGGTCGATCGATTCGGCGCCGAGGTCGGCGAAGAGGGTCGCGTCTCGGGTGACGTCCTCCTCATCCACCCCCAGGGCATCAACGAGGGTCGACTGGACCTTCTGGTAAATTTCGTCGTGGGTCGGCATGATTCCCTCGATCGGCCAGGGGGGTAGGGGGAGTTCTCGACTCGGGGGAGGGGGAGCCGGAAGTCCGGCCACGTCCCGGCCACGCGTCGCAGATTGAGAGGATTAGGTCCGAGTCGATCGGGCCGAAATCGGCCTCGATGAGTCGACGGGGTCAATCGGTGGGCCTCGGGCGAGGACACCATCATGCCCTGTCTTCCCGTTCTTTGCAACATCATCGGCCGCACCCCGCGCCGACTGGAGCGATGATCGCGGTTCGCGGGCGTGATGGCCCCGGGGGGCGGGGCAGGCCGGCCCGTCAGGGGGCCTGGGCCGACCCCATCGCCACGGCGTCGCCGACCGCCCCGTTGCGGAGCATCGCCTTGGCGCCGACCGATCCCTTGCGGAGGGTCGAGTACAGGTCGCGCATCTGCTCGACGATCTGGGCGTCGGTGCGGTGCAGGGCCGGGTCACGCTCCCGGAGATTGTAACGGGTCAGGGTGAATCGGCCGCCGACCATCGTCTGGTCGTCGATCACCCCCTTGCCCCTGAATTCCGTCTCACGATCGGTGTGCTTGAGCAATTCGACCTGCAGCACCAGCCGGCGGCCCGGCTCGACGAAGCTGCCGTACTTGATGGTGCGGGCCTGCTTCAGGAGGATGACGCTGTGGGCGAAATCCTCCATGTCCCGGATCAGCCAGGCCCCGGCCTGGGTGAGGGCCTCGAGCATCAGTACGCCGGGCATGACCGGGAAACCGGGGAAATGGTCGGCGAGGTACTCCTCCGCGAGCGAGAGATTCTTGACCGCCTCGAGTCGCCGGCCGGGCTCGAGGTCGACAATCCGATCGATGAGGACGAATCTCATGGGTGCGTCTCGTCGCAGGGTGAGACCCGGTCTCGGGGGGGGGGCGGTAGACTTGGGGATCGCCGCTGGGGGCCAACCCGGGGTGGAGGGACCACTCTAATCGAGTCGAGGGGGCCCAACAAGACTATCCCCGTGTTCGCGACCGGGTTACTTTGAATCTACCTCAGTCTAACCCCGGGCCCTGCACGGTCAAACTCCAATCCCCGTCGCCTCGGCTCCCTTGAGTTGCCCGATCGTTGCCATCCGCGAATTCCCCACAATCGGCCCGGATTCCCTGAAGCTTGCCCACCTTCGAGTCTCCCGACCCATGATCGCCTACTACGCCGTCGTCTTCGCGGTGGTCGCCCTGGGGGAGCCGGTGTCGGGGGATCCCCCCCTGGCCTGGTCCCCGTCGGGGGATCCCCCCCTGGCCTGGTCCCCGTCGGGGGACTGGATCGCGTTTACCGTGGCCACGCCCTCCGTGGAGCGGTCCCTTTCCGGATTCCCGCTCATCCCGGAAGCGGGCCCGGGTCCCCGGGAGCCCAACGGGCCCGCGTCCCCGATCGGCCCGGCGATGACGTATCGGATCTGGGCGGTCCGGGTCGAGGACGGCCAGGCGATCGAGGTGGCCGAGGGACCCGGCCCGATGACCTCGCCGGGGTGGGGGCCCGATGGACGCGGGCTGGCCTACGGCCAGCTCACCGGGAGCGGGGCCCCGGGCACTTCGGCCTGGGAAGTGGTGGTCGCGTACGGCGAGGAACGCGACGTCATCCTCAGTCGGCCGATGGCCCGAGCAGCCGATCGAGGGGTGGCGCTGATCACCGAGCCGGTCGCCTGGGAGCCGGGCGAAGGACTGCTGGCGGTCCCCGACCCCGATCGGCTGGCCATCGAGCTGATCGACCTCGAACGCAGGGAGGTCGTCCGGAGGATCGAAGGGGGGCGGCTGCCTTCCTTCTCGCCGACGGGCGGCGATCTCGCATTCTTCCGTGAGGACGGCGACCGCTGGGAGCTGGTGGAGGCCCGGACCGCCGGCGGGCCGGCCCTGGACCGGCCGATCGACCGGGTCGAGTCCGCCGTCCAGCCCCCGGCCTGGACCGCCGACGGCCGGGGCGTGCTCTACCCCAAGGAGCAGTTGACCGGGGAGGGGCCGCAGGCCTCGCTCTACCTGCACCGGATCGCCGAGGCCGATCCGAAGCACATCAAGGAGCTTGAGAGCCCGGCGATGCCCGGCGAGGAGATCCTCGGATCCTACCTGACCGTCGCCCCGGACGGGGTCGACCAGTATTTCGCCGTCCAGTTCTCGATGCGGAATTGCGTGTTGGCGTTCCACCGGGGGAGCCACCCGATCGATCGGATCCACCCGCTCGCCGGCCTCGGCAACCTCGGGGCGCCGAGCCTCTCCCCACGGGGGGATCGCCTGGCGGTCCGATTCGGCGGGCCGGGTGCGACCTCGGTCGTGGGGCTGATCGATACGAAGACCCAGGCGTTCTCCCCGATGACCCCTGACGACGAGTCGACCGCCGCCTGGATCGCGGCGCTGGGTGGTGCGCTCGCCTTGCCGGACTCGGCCCGGGACCTTCCGACCCGCCTCCCCTTCCCCGAGGAGCTGGAGGAGGCCGGGCGATTCTCCCCGACCAGTACCCGGCTGGCGAAGCTCGGCTCACGGCTGACGGGGCAGCTCGAGGGGGCGGGTGCGGACCGGGCACTCACCGCCCCCCCGGCCGTGGTGTTCTCCTACCTCTCGGGCGATTTCGACGCCGCGGAGCGGGCCCTGGGCACGATCCCGACGGATTCGGGCCCCCCCGACCTCTCCCTCCGGTTGCTCGGGCTCCGCGCCCAGCTCTGCCTGGCCCGGGGGGAGGACGCCCGGGCCGCTGAGATCATCGACTTCATCCGGGACCAGCATCGGGCCGGGATTGCCCAGGTCGAATCGGACGGCGCCGGCGGCTTCTCCGTCTCCCGAGACCTCGAGGGGTCGGCCTCCTGGCCCGAGGAGCTCTGGCGTCGCTCGCAAGGGGAGGAGGCACCGGACCCCGAGGACCGGCCGGATTTCCCGCCCGACTTCCCCAGGGCTCGCCCCGTCCCGAGGGTCCGGCCGAACGCCCCCGAATCCATCTCGCCGGCCTTGCCGGGTGCGTCGGGCCCACGGGACGGCAGGGAGTGACCTCGGCCGTTCAGAGCACCGTGAACAGGACCACCTGGGCGACCCGGAGCATCGACATCCGCTGCGGGGGGGTGAGGGACCCCTCCTCGACCCAGCCGCCGATTCGCTCGACCATCCCGCTCATCATCGACTTCTGGAGCGCGGGGATCTCCAGCTCCTCCTCATGCTCCAGCAGCATGGCCAGCACCTCCCGGATCGCCACCGCCTCCTCGATCCAGGGTTCCCGGTCCGGGGTCCACCCCGGCAACTCGTCGGCCGAGCAGGCCCGACGGACGACCCGCTCGATGAGGGCGGTCGCCGCCGAGAGTTTCCCGTAATCGATGGTCTCGGGCAGGTCGTCCGGCGTGTGATAGGCGGGGCTCTCCCCGGTCGAGAAGAACAGGAATGGGATCGACCGCTGCCGAAACGGGCCGTAGTCGCTGCGGTCGATCGCCAGCAGGTCGGCCCCGACCACCCCGACCGAGAGCGGCAGGCCCTCGGCGGCCTCGAAGATCCAGGGGCGGAGCCCCGGCGCGTGCTCGGTCCCCATGATAAACAGCGAGTCGCCGCCGACCCCCGCGAGGGACCGTCCCAGCATGTCGGCGGTCATAAACAGGCCGATCCGGTCCCTCGGCAATGGAGGTTCCCTGACGAAGTGCTGGGAGCCGAGCAGGCCGCGCTCCTCCAGGTCGAAGAAGACGAACAGGATCCCCCGAGTGGGCGGCTCGGCCTGGCCGGCGAGCCGCCGGGCGACCTCCAGCACCATCGCCACCGCCGTCGCGTTGTCGTCGGCCCCGGGGAAGAGTCGACCGCCCCGGATGCCGAGGTGGTCGTAGTGGGCCGAGAGGATGACCACCTCCGATCGGTCCGGGTCGGAGCCGGGGAGCAGGGCGGCGATGTTCCGGCCCCGGAGGTCACCGGCGGCGAACTCCTGGTCGAACCGGCCGTCGAAGGCGGGTTCCAGGCCGAGCCCCCGGAGGCGGTCGATGAGGAAATCGCCCGCGGCCCTCGCCCCGTCCCCGCTCCGGCCCTCGAACTCGGGGGAGGCGAGCCGGAAGACGTCCGCCTCCAGCCGGGCACGCCCCGGGAGGGCCCGGTCCTCGGCCTCGACCGGGGCGATCGGCCCGCAGAACGCCAGCGCCGCGATTCCGATGAGTACCCACATCGTGGTCACACTCCTCCTGGTGTCCGGGCGCGGGCCTGGATCGGATCGGCCCGACTCCCCTCTCCTGGTTGTCCCGACGGCGACACCGTCCCCCCGAGCGTCACGAACCGAACCCGGGGGGGAAAAAGGCCGGGCAAGGGCCTCCGGGATTTCGCCCCACGGTCGATCATACTCGGGACTCTGTCGGAGTCGAACACGGAGGTGACGCATGACTCGCAGGATGATCGCGACCTCGGCGCTGGTGCTCGGCCTGGCCTTCGCCTTCGGCGGCGTGGCCAGGCCGGCCTCGGCCCAGGATTGGACCTCGTTCTATCACTGGCCGTACGTCCCGCCCCAGGTCCCGGGGAACGGCGTCCAGACGAACCAGCTCTACGACGGCTGGTATCTCTACCCCAAGGAGATGCGGATCGTCCCGCAGATCCAGGGGCCGTACTACCGCAACTTCTACGGCGGCAAGAAGCACCTGGGCCTCGACCGGATGCCGCACTGGCTGCACGACTGGAGCAGCAAGAAGAAGTATTACCAGGGGCACCACTTCGCGCTCGACGTCTTCTGAGCCGGTCCCGCCCGGCACGCCGAATCGAGACGCAGCGAACCGGGGCCCGAGGGGGGAAGCATTCCCCCCTCGGGCCCCGTTCGCGTCTGGGTATTCAGCTGGCGACCTTGAGCACCGAGGCCAGGAACAGCAGGAGCGTGAGGACCCCGGCCCCCCAGAGGGCCAGCTTGACCCCCTGCGAGAGCGGGGTCGGGGGTGTCTCGCGGAGGAACTGGGCGAAGGGCTTGCCGGGGCTGGTCGGGCCGGCGTCGGCGACGATCGGCTCGTCCGCGTCGAAGAGTTCGTCTCGGGAAGTCATGGCCGTCAATCTCGATGGGGTTCGGGGCCGCGCTCGTCGACGGGGAGCCGCTCAGGGCCTCGCCTCGAAGGCCCAGTCCCAGCTGCGGGGCTGCCCACGGAAGTGCTCCCCGAGCGGGAGGTTGGCATCCCAGGGGTAGAGGACCTGGTCCAGCCGGACGGAGCCGAACCCCGCCTTGCGGAGCCGGTAGTCCAGCTCGAACGACTGCCAGAACTTCTGCCGGAGCCCCCGGAAGGCGAATCGGCCGAAGCCGAAGTCGTAGAGGTGGTGTTCGGCCTGCTGCTGGGCGAGGCGGTCGGCCTCGGCGGGGGCATTCCCCTGCTCCAAGGCGCGGTCGAGCAGCAGCATCGTCTGGTACTGGATCGCGTCGATCGCCGGCACGACCCCGAAGAAGACCCCCCCGGGGCGCAGGGCGCGGCGGATCGCCGAGAGCGTGCGGTCGACGTCCCGGACGTCGGGCATGACGATCGAGTTGATCGCCACGGCCACGTCGACGCGGTCGGTGAAGTCGTCGAGTTGGTCCATGGGCCGGACGTGGAACTGCACCCGATCGGCATCGGGTCCGAGCCGTTGCCGGGCGGCGTCGACCATCGCCGGGGCGAAGTCGATCGCGACGACTTCCCGGAACCTCCCCAGCAGCATCGGCAGGAGCGGGCCAGTCCCGCAGCCGAGGTCGATGGCGAGCTTGGAACCGGGGTCGGGGACCGCCCCGATCGCCGGGACGATCGGGTTCTCGACCCCGGGCTCGAACGGGTCGAGGAACAGCTCGTCGTAGTTGGACGCGTGTCGGCTCCAGTGGCGGGACTGGGCCCTGGTGGTCGTCGTCGTCACGCTCGTCGTTCCCCGGGACGCGACGCACTCGATCCGTCCGGCGTCGCTGGACTTCGGCAGTCTAACCGATCGCGTCCCCCTCGGCACCCTCACCCGGGGCGGCCTGCCCCTCCGGCCCGGCCGGCACCAGGAGCAGGCGGCGATCGGACGGGTCGATGCCGGACAGGCGGGGCAGCCCGATCAGGTCGAACAGCCCTGCGTCGGCGAAGGCCCAGGTCGCCAGCGACCGCCGATGGCGATGCCGGACCGGGAGCCGTTCCCAGACCTGCTCGGCGAGCCGATCGATCGGGCCGCCCGACTCGACCAGCGCCCGGCGGCCGTGCAGGAGGGCCTCGGCGACGGTGTCGGCCCTCGGGTCGTCCGGCACCAGAGGGGCTCCCGGCCGGGGGAGCGTGATCGAGCCGGGGGCGAGCACGCCGTCCCCCGGCCCGAAGTCCTCCCGGAACGCCGGGGCGAGCCGCATCGGCCGATACCCGGCCCGCCGGCCCGAGTCGGCGTCGAGGAAGACCGCGTGGAAGGCGACCGCATCGGGACGGCCCACGTCGTCGCTGCCCGGCGAGAAGGGGTGGAGGACCATCCACGTGCCGTCGGCCAGCCATCGGGAGACGACCCCGGCGGGGGGGGCCGCCCCCCTCGGCCGTTCGCCGAGCCGCTGGCACGTCTCCTTCATCGCGCGGATCCACGGGTCCCGGCAATCGGGGGAGCGTCCCAGCAGGTCGTAGCCCCTGTGCCAGAACGGGAAGCTGCCGTAGACGGCCTGCTCGAACGGCACGGGGGGGCGGGGGAAGGGCCACATCGGGTGGGACTCGAGGTTCGTGCGATCGGTTCAATCGGCGGCCGTCCGCGCCCCGCCCTCGGAGGCCCGAGGGCGGGGGAGCCGGGGCAGCTCGAAGTCGGACTCGAATTCCAGGGTGACCAGCCCCCGGGTCCTCGACGGCCGGACCGTGCCGTTGAGGACCCGCAGGGCCAGCGGGTCGTCCCCGCTGCGGAGCGTGGCGACGGTGGAATCGGAGTAGTCGTGGTCGACGAGCTGGATGACCACGTCGTCCCCGTACGTCCAGCGCACGGGACGGGGAAAGGTGTAATTCCAGACCGGCTCGGTGCTGTTGGGGATCACCGGGGTCGGCCCGTGCTTCACCCCACCCACCCAGAGCACGACGCCCAGATCCGGGCCCCCGCCGGAGAACGTCTTGGAGACCCCCGGATCCACCGCGCCCCGGACGAGCGTGACGCGGTAGTCGCCGGGTTTGGTGATCTCGTCCCAGCGGCCGAGGAATTCCCTGGCCGGCCGGGCGTGGCGCCCCTCGGGGTTGGAGGCGAGATAGTCGCGCAGGCGTCGGGCGACCTCGGCGAGATCCCGGGGGTGGGTGGCCCAGTGGTCGAACGCCTGGCGGTAGAGGTAGTCGTCCCTCCTGCCCTCGATCCGGGCGATCGCCGCCTTGGCCTGCTCGATGTAGGAGCCGCCCTCGGCGTGGGCCCGGAGGTACTCCCGGTAGCGTCGGATCTGCTCCTCGAACCCCTGTCGGGGGGCCGCCTCCTCGAAGGCGACGGCCCGCTCATAGTCCCGGCGGTCGAGGCGGTCGAGCCAGTCGTCGATGAGGCCCCGGACCTCCTTGGCGCGGGGGCTGTCGGGCCTGGCCTCGAGGAACGTGCGGGCCCGCTCGATGAGGTCGAGGTAATCGGGATCCGGCAGGCGGGCGTCGACGAGCCAGGCGTCGACGACCTCGCGGTCCCGCCGCTCCAGGCGGTCGTCGATCTCCTTGCGGATCAGTTCGGCCAGCTCGATGGCCTGGTCGGCGAACGGGGTGTCGGGGTCCTCCCGGAGGAACTCCTGGATCATGGCCAGGCGGTCCTCGGGCGGCTTGCTCGGCAACAAGGACTCGGCCCGGATCTCCTGCCAGCGGGCCTCGGCCTCCCGGCGTCGGAGGGTCGATTCGGCCTCCCGGATGTCCGGCAGCTTCTCGGGGGCGGCTTCCTTCAACTCGGCCAGCTCGCTGCGGAGCTGCTCCGGCTCGGCGGTGCCCACCTCGGCCCTCAGCCGGGCGGAGGCGACGCGGGCCTCGTCGCGACGTCCCCGGGCCTTCCGCGACTCGTCGGGCCAGAAGAGCGGCTGCGTCGGGTGCCAGGCGAGGAACCTATCCCAGCGTCGGGCGACCTCGGGAGCCGGGTGTCCTCCCCGCTCGAAGGCGAGCGCCAGGTGGAATCCGGCGGCGTCGTAGACCGCCAGCCCGGCGACCAGCGCGACGATCGCCGCGACCCCCCGGGCCAGGCCCCGGGCCACCCCCCGGCGTCGGAGCTGCCGGAGGCGACGGCGATACTCGATCAGCTTCGAAGAGTTCGGATAGCGCCGGGCATACGCCTTCACGCAACGGGCGATCCGGGAGGCATCACGGGGGGCAAGATCCCAGATCCACTCCAGCAGCTCCCGGTCGGTCGCCTCGACCTGCTCGACCAGCCAGAGCAGCGGCCCTTCCAGGCCCATCGGCTCCAGGTGCTCGGGCGGGGAGCCGTCGCTCGGGGCGTTCACGCCGTAGGAGCTGACCGCGAAGACCGCGCTCCGCGGGGCGTGGGAGGCCAGGGCATGCCGGGTCATCCCGAACCGGGACTCGACCACCTCCTCGGCCCGATCGGGGGAGGGCCCCCCGGCGGCGAGGACGCGGTCGTACTTCGTCAGCAAGAGCGCGATCGGCCGGCCCACCATCGTGTCGTCCGAGGCGCCGATGTAGCGCTCCAGCAGGTGCTCGACCTCCTGTTGCCGCCGTCGCCGCTCGGCCGGTTCGCCGGAGCCGACCGAGTCGAGGCAGAGCAGCACGGCGTCGCAGTCGGCGAAGAACTCAAGGATCGAGGCGTCGGAGCCGAGGGAGACGTGCTCCCCCTGGTAGTCCTTGACGATCAGGTCGATCTTGGCCGGGCCCCGATAGAGGCGGAGTTCCAGGTCGGTCTCGGTCAGGGTGCCGGCGGGGGGCTCCCCGGCCTCGATCCGGGCGATCTTGTCGGCCAGGTATTCCGCCCCCCTGGCGCCGACGGCCGCCAGGCGGATGCCGGGGATCTGGCCGGCGGACGCCTCCCGGTAGAACATCGCCAGCAGGGTAGTCTTGCCCACCGCCCGGTGGCCGAACAGCGCGATCCGCTTCGGGCCGGTCAGGCGGCGCTCCAGCGCGTCGAGATCGGGCGAGCGGCGTTCGGCCATTGGGGAGAGTCCGGGGTCTCGACCCTGATCGAGGGGGGACATCGGCGGGGACCGGGGCGGGGACGGCCCGGGTCCGGCCGCCCCCGACGAGGCCGAAGTCAGGACGACCGGACCGTCGCCCTCAGGCCCCGGCCGACCAGTCGGAACGGCATCGTGAGCCATCGGAACGGCATGCCGAGGATCACGAGCAGCGCGGCCGAGGCCACGACCCCGGCGCCGATCAGGGCCGCCCACCGGAGTGCCGCCCCGCTGAGGCCGAGGAAGCCGAGCCGGTCGGCCAGCGACCGCTCCAGCCCCTTCGCCGCCCCGGAGCCGATCGCCCCGGCCAGGTCGATCCCGGCCTCGGCGAACTTGGCGACGGCGAACTCGGTGATCTTGCCTGCCGAATCGACGAAGCGGTCCGGGTCGGCCAGGAACAGGCCCAGGACGCCGGCCGCGGCGAGCTTCCGCTTGTGCTGCAGGACGGTGCCGACGTAGAAGCCCCAGCCCTCCCGGCCCGACTTGCGGAGGACGTTGATCGACTCCGGGCCCTCGCGGACGATCACCTCGGCCACGTCGTCGCCGTAGACCCGGACGGCGGTCATCCCCTCGACCCCGAGGCGGCGGATCATCTCCGGGGCGTTGTCGGGGTAGCGGCGGGCGATCCGCTCGGCGGCCTCACCCATGCGGAGGACGAGCCGCTTCTCGGCGGGATCCAGGGCGCGGAAGGTCCGGGAGAGTTCGGGATCGGCGTTGCCGACCAGGCGATTGAACCGGAGGTCCATGGCCGTGCCCGCCGCCTCGTCGGCCGACCGGGTCGATCCGGCGAGCGCATCCGAACGCCGGGCGAGGGCCGAGAGGCCTTCCTCAGACGACCCTTCGAACAACCGGCCGGAGACCCGGCCCGAGCGGGCCAGTTCGGGGTCGGACGCCTTGACGACCCGGCGGACGACGTCCTCCATCCAGCCGACCTTGCTGGCCATCGCGGGGCTGGGCAGGGCCGCCATCGCCAGCATCAGCAGGGCCGCCCGAGCGATTCCGTGTGTGCGATTCATCCGATCAAGCCCTCGTTCGCCAGGATGTGTCCGAGTGAGTGTCCGATCGATCAGCCCGCCGGGGACGACGAGACCGGCGACGGCCTCCGGGAGGAGAGGTGCTCCTCCATCTTGTGGATCGCGGCCAGGCCGACCCCGGCCTGGGTGGCCTCGACGGCCAGGTACTTGAGGCCCTTCTCCGGGGGGATCCGGCGGACGACCAGTGCGCCGTCCTGGAGGAACCGCATCGGGCCCCACCGGGAGAGCCGCAGCCCGGCCTGGGCGGCGTAGGGGCGGGCCATATCGGTGGCCTCCCGGAGCCCGATCCGGGCGAGGGCCTCGGGGTAGTGCCGGAGCGTCTCGAAGAGGCCGCCGGCCGAGCGGACGACCCACCACCGGGCGGCCCGGGTGGCGGCGTCGGTCGCCCCCCCGGCCGCCTGCCGGGCGGCGGAACGGCCGGCGAGCGCGGCGGTCTCCTCGGAGGCCTCCCGGCCGATCCCCCGGATCGCCCCCCGGGCCGCCGCCTTCAGCTCTGATCGGGCCGCCTCCGAGGCCAGCGCCGCCTGGGGCTGGAGCGCCGCCAGGCTCAGGGCGTCGGCGATGACGAACCCGGCGTCGATCACGGCCCAGGCGTATTCGCCCCGGGTCGGGGTATATCCCTTCGTGACGACGCTGCCGAGGTGCAGCAGGTCGTAGAGCGGCAGGAACTCGTAGTAGGCCGTCTCGGCGGAGCCGAGACTCCGGGCACGATCGAGGCCGTCCTCCCGGATCAGCTCGATCGTCGCCTGGCCGCTCGCGCCGGACATGGCGGTCATGGCGAGGGCGACGTTCTCCAGGGTCGAGCGGTCCTGCTTGGCCCTCAGCTCGGCCAGGAACTCGGGGGAGGCGTCGGCCGAGGCGACGGGCGGGATGACGTCGGGACCGTACCGGTGCAGGATCTCCCGGAAGCCGTCGTGGTCGGCGTACTTGGCCAGCATCGCCAGGGCGGCCGGGCCGTGCTCGGCGACGGCGGCGACGGCCTCCTCGCGGTCCCTGGCGCTGGGGTAATTCTCGTAGATGACCGTCGCCGCGTCCGGGCCGACCCGGCGCAGGGCCTCCTCGGCGACCCTGCCGTGCTCGACGACCAGGCGGAGCCCGGACGGGCTGCCGCCGACCTCGGGGACGAGGTTCGCCGCGGCGACGTGCCTCAGGTCGCCGGCGATCGCCTCGGGCGACCGGCCGCGGAGTTGGTCGGCGACGAACGCCTCGTTGACCCGGAGCAGGATCAAGGCCTGGTCCAGCGGGATGGCGTCCCGGAGGGCGAGGAGGACCGGGCCGAAGCGGTGGACGGTGGCGAACCCTTCCAGGCCCTGGAGGCGGAAGGCGTCGAGGGCGAGGTTGCCGAAGGCGTCGATCGTCCGGACGGACGAGGCGAGGTCGGTGCTCCCCTCCGTCAGGTCGATGCACATCAGGACGGCCAGCGCCTCCCCGAGGCGATCGGGGTCGGCCTCCCAGCGGTCGATCAGGTCGGTCAGGCCGGTCGGGTCACTGAGGATCAGGGGCAGGGCGGCCGGGTAGGAGGCGGCGGCCCGCCGCTGTCGGGTATTCAGCCGGGAGATCGCCGTGATCAGGACCTTGCGGTCGATGGAGTCGGATCGCTTCAGGCCGAAGTACTCCCGCCAGTTGAGCATGAGGTCGGCCGCGGCCTCGTCGGAGACGAGTTCTGCGAGGCGGTGGAAGTCCTCCGAGGCGTGCTCGTAGAGGTAGAGTGCCTCCAGGTCGAGCCGGTCGAGGAGCCGGAGCCCCCGGAGGCCGTCGGTCCCCTCGATGGCGAGGGAGTTGCGGCCGTAGCGGTCGAGGACGCGGTCGACCAGCTCCCGGTGCTCGGGGTATCGGGAGCGGATCCGGGCCTCGTCGGCCAGCCGGGCGGCCTCGGCCGGCTCGGGGGTGGGGGCGGTCGGCTCGTCGGGTTCGGCGTCCCGGACCGAGACGTCGGCCCGCTTCGTGCCGACTTTCATCAACACGCCGAGCGATCCGAGCAGGGCCGCGATGGCGATGATCCGCTTCATGGTCTGAGTGCCTCGAGCCTCGGGGAGCCGCCCCCCTGGGGCGGTCCGTCGATCCAATGCATTCCCGGGGATGACGTTGCGAATCGGATACCGGTCCACTTTATGCTCGGCTGGAGATCCCGGGAGGCGACAGTCTCCCGAGGAGTGGTCGACTCGTCAATCGGAGCTGGTAGGGGCCGACAGGGGTGGAAGGGGTGGGGGGATTCGACGCCGATCGGCCCGTCCCGGTCGTAATTCTTTCGACGGGCGGGGGCCCCTTGCCTTACACTTCGCCCTCGTCGGCGGCGGCCGCCCCGCCTCGGGAGGCATTCGCCCGCCGCCCCGGACCATTGGACGCCCCTGGCCCCGCCTATCTGAGGTGTCGCCGTGCGGATCGACGCGGACGAGTCGCTGGCCGGCGTGAGGACGAAGATCGTGGCGACCGTCGGCCCCGCCTCACGGGCCCCCGAGGTCCTCGGCAAGCTGCTGGACGCCGGGGTCGACGTCTTCCGCCTGAACTTCTCCCACGGCTCGCAGGACGACCACTCGGCCACACTCGCCGACATCCGCCGGGTGGCTGCCGAGCGGGAGCGGGCGGTCGGGGTCCTCATGGACCTCGGCGGGCCGAAGATCCGGCTGGGGGAGTTGCCGGGGGGGATGCTCTCGTGCGAGCTGGATGCGGAATACGCCCTGGTCCGGGGTCCGGGAGGGGCTGAAGGCGAGCTGACCTGCACGTACCCCGACCTCCCCGATGACCTTACGATCGGCGACCCCGTCCTGTTCGCCGACGGCACGGTCGGCATGGAAGTGGTCGACCGCTCTCCCGGGCGGGCGGTGCTGAAGGTCGTGCTCCCGGGCCAGATCCGGTCGAGGCAGGGGATCAACGTCCCCGGCTCCGGCCTGAGCCTCCCCTCGCTGACCGACAAGGACCTGGGGGACCTGGACTGGGCCGCCGATCACGACGTCGACTTCATCGCCCTCTCCTTCGTCCGGTCGGGTACCGACCTGGCCCGGCTCCGCCACGAGCTGGACCGCAGGAACATCAAGGCCAAGGTGATCGCCAAGGTCGAGAAGCCCCAGGCCGTGGATGAACTCGAGTCGATCCTCGCCCTGTCCGACGTGGTCATGGTCGCCCGGGGCGACCTCGGGGTCGAGGTGGACGTGGCCCGGGTCCCGGCGATCCAGAAGCGGATCCTGGTCGAGGCCCACAAGGCCCGGGTGCCGGTCATCATCGCCACCCAGATGCTCAACAGCATGGAACGCTCCAGCCGCCCCACCCGGGCCGAGGCCAGCGACGTCTTCAACGCCGCCGTCGACGGCACCGACGCCGTCATGCTCTCCGGCGAGACGGCCATCGGCGACTTCCCGGTCGAGGCCGTCCGCACCATGAGCCGGATCCTCGCCGAGGCCGAGCGGCCTTCCCCCTCGCCCTCGACGACCGCCCCCGGGGGGCCGGCCGACCGGGCCGGATGGATCTCGCCGATCACCGAGGCGGTCGTCGAGTCGGCCAGCCTCGCCTGCCGGAGGTTGGACGCGGCCCTGCTGGTCGTCGCCACCCGATCGGGCCGATCCGCCCTCGCCGTCTCGATGCAGCGCAACCGGACGCCGACGATCGCCCTGGCCCCGTCAGAGGGGGTGGCCCGGCAACTGAGCCTGCTCTGGGGGGTCGTCCCGCTGATCCTGCCGGGTGCGGGCTCCGGGGGGGACGGGCCCGTCGACCACGCCCTCTCCTGGGCCAAGACGAAGGGCCTGGTCTCGACGGGCGACCGGGTCGTCGTCCTCCGGGGTTTCTTCCCCGATCACCCGACCCATAACACGATGGTCGTCCGCGAGGTCGAGCACACTGCCTGAGCCCCGATCCGGCTGTGGCGGTGGGGGCCGGTGCGCCTCAGTGCGCCCCGGCGATCCCGTCGATCAGCCTTTCGAGTCAGGACTTGCGGCGATCGCAATGGGTTCGCTCCGGAGGATCCCCGGTTCGATCGGGTTCGTTTCGCGCGTGATGGGACGCCACGGCGTCACGCGCCCCTCGCCTCCCGGAGACTGCCATTCCGGCAGGTGGGTTTGTTCGTCGCGCTCGCCCCCGGCGTCGACCTATCCGAGAGATCGCGGAGCCGGTGCGCCACAGTGCGCCAGGCGTCATCGGCCGAAATACGAAGTAAAAAAGGAGTTGCGGCACAAGAAATGGGTTCGCTCCGCCGAATCGACTGGCGACGACCGGCGGCCCCCCGGGATGCAGCATTCTCAATCCAGGGAGGACGATCGGGAACAAAAAAATTAATGTATGCATCCAAGTGTTCGCTCTCGATTTTCAAAGAGCCGGCCGCGTCGCCTCCCCCGGGAGGGGCAATCGGAGGCCTCACCGCCGAGGGCGGGGGCCTCGGGGCGCCGCGTTACATCCATAATGATCGAGCGTCGGGCCGATTTCGGTGACCGATTCTGCTCGGGGCAATGAGGGGGTCGACGACCGGCCCCGGGATCAACCGACCGCAACGGGCTCGGCTTTGGGGAGCACTCCGGGGGTGAAGCTGTCCTGGTCGGCGACGAGGATGCCGCCCCCGGGCCGGAGGCGGGCGCGGCGGAGGGCCTCCTGGGCAAGGTCGAGCAGCACGTCGGCCTCCCGGACCCGGTCGGAGAGGCCGGCGACCCCGACGGCGAGGGGGGCGGTCGGCTCGTCGTCGGTCGCGCCGGCGGCGGCGAGGAGGATCGACTCGGCGATCATCGGGGCGTTGAGGTTCGAGGCGTTGGGGAGCACGGCGATCAGGGTCCGGGGGTCGTCCATGACGACGAGGTCGCTCTCCCGGAGGGTGCCGAGCACGAGGGAGATCGACGGGTCGACGGACCCGGCCCCCCCGGCCGGGAGGATCGCCTCCGCCATCGAGGCCGGCCGGTCCAGGCCGATGGCGAGCACCGTGAGCGGCTCCCGTCGCCTCCTGGCCAGCAGGATCAACTGGCGGAGGATCGGCAGGAGTAGCGCCCTGGGCTTCAGCCGCGATTCCGGCAGGGAGGGGTCGGCCAGGCGGAGCAAGGGCTCCCGGCCGAGGAGCCGGTCGGCCAGGGCGGCGATGGCGCAGAGCGATTCGAGCTGGGAGACGGTGGCCGGGGGGATGGGGCGTCGGCCCCGGGGCGAGACCAGCAGCGTCCCCAACGGTTCCCCCCGGAACCGGACCGGGAGGCGGACCGGCTCGCCCGGGGCGGGAGAAGATCGGGAGACGAGCACCCGATTGGGTCCGCCGACGGGCCGGACCTCGACCCGGTTCGAGCCGGTCAGCGCCCGGGCGGCCCGGAGCAGCAGGTCGTGGATCTCCTCCCGTCGGGTCGACCGGCCGACCCCGTCGAGCATCGCGGACAGGATGCGGTCGGCCCGGCAGGCCCGGGTCCTCCCCAGGGCCGGAGGCCATCCCATGCGGGGGGGGCGTCCCGGGTCGTCGGCCTGGACGGTGATCGTGGCGTCTCGGTGCGGCATCGGCATGGGGGGCCTCGATCCGGGGCGAGGGGCCGGGGAGCCGGCCGGCGGGCCCGGCCGCGCTCCATCGGGACCCTAGGTCGCGGATCCGCGGGGGACAACCCAACTGGCCTTGCCACGATCGGCCGGTGCGGGCACGATACGCCGCGCCCGGGCCTGGGGAGCCGATCCCCGAGCCGGGTGCCCCGTCCCGATCCCGGCTCCGGCCCCGCTCCCCTCGCACCTCCCCCCTGCCCCCGGCCCGAGCCCGATCGCCGAGCCCGAGCCGAGGACCGTGATGATGCGATTCAGGCCCGTCCAGGCCGCGATGCTCGCGGCGGTGATCGCCCCGTCGGGCCTGACCGGCTGCGGGACCCTCCGCAACCAGCCCATCCACGCGAACCCGCTCGTCGTCCGCACGACGAGCTTCGACGCCGCCTGGGACGCCACCGTCCACGCGGTCGACGAGGACTTCGAGATCGACGAGGAGAATCGCCTCGCCCGCCGGATCAGCACGTATCCGGAGACGGCGGCGACGATCGTCGAGCCCTGGCGTCGGGACTCGGTCGGCCTCCGGCAGCGCCTGGAGGCGACCTTGCAGACCTACCGGCGGTTCGCGATCGCCAGGGTCGAGCCGGTCGCCGAGGGCTTCGCCATCGACGTGGAGGTCTGGAAGGAGCTGGAGTTCCTCGACCGACCCGAGCGCCAGAACGGCGGCCAGGCGGCCTTCCCCCAGGACTTCCAGATCAATCGGTCGCGCGAGGTGATCGGGCCGATCGCCCCCCCCCTGGGCTGGATCCCCAAGGGGAGGGACTTCGCCCTGGAACAGCGCATCCTCAACCGGATCGAGCGCGAACTGCTCGGCGGGGGCGGCATCCTCCCCTGATCATTTCGCGGGAGGGGGAACAAGGCTCGGGCACGCCGGGCGGGAGGCCGAGCTGCCTGGGTCGGCGAACGGGGTCCCTCGCCGATCAGGTCGGATCGGCGTTGCCCAGGTGGCAGGCGAGGGCGTAGTAGGCCTCGACGGCCCGTTCGAGCTGGTCGACGGCGATCCACTCGTCCTTGGTGTGGGCCTGGGCGATGTCGCCGGGGCCGATGACGAGGGCGGGGATCCCCGAGGCGGAGAGGGGGCCCGCGTCGGTGCCGTAGGGGACGGCGGAGATCTCGGGGCGCTCGCCGAGGGCGCGGGCCATCGCGTCCCGGACCGGCTCGACCCAGCCTCGGGAGGACTCGGGGGAGAGCGAGGGCATCCGGACCCAGGGCTCGGTGAAGGAGAAGGGGGCGGAGTCGCCGAGGGCGGCGACCAGCGCGTCTTGGAGCTGCCGGCGGACCCCCTCCACGTCCTCACCGGGGATGACCCGTCGGTCGAGGTCGATGGCGCAGGAGTCGGGGACGACGTTGACGCTCTGCCCCCCCTCGATCCGGCCGACGGAGAGGGTCGGGGGTCCGAGCACGGGGTCGGGCGTCGCCTCCCGGAGGCAGAGGGCGAAGGGCTCGATCACCGAGAGGACCCGGGCCATCCGGTAGATCGCGTTCACCCCGTCCTGGGGCCGGGAGCTGTGGCAGGCGACCCCCTCGGTGACTACCTTCCAGCGGACGGCCCCCTTGTGGGCGGTGACGACCCGGAGCATGGTCGGTTCGGCGACGACGGCGAGGTCGACGGCGAGCCCCTGGGCCGCGAGCGCGGAGGAGCCGGTGTGGGTGTACTCCTCGTCCACGGTGCAGGCCATGAGGACCCGGGCGGCGCCCTCGGGACGCTCCCGGACGAGGCGGGCGAAGGCGGCGAGCATGGCGGCGAGGCCGCCCTTGACGTCGCAGGAGCCCCGGCCGAAGACCTTGCCGCCGTCGACGACGGGGCGGAAGGGCTCGACGGTCATCCCCTCGGCGGGGACGGTGTCCTGGTGGGCGTCCCAGAGCAGGGTGCGGCGGGCCTTGCCGCCGGGGGGCTCGAAGCGGGCGATGAGGTTGTCCCGCCCGGGGGAGATGGTCCGCCGCTCGTAGGGGACGCCGAGGTCCCGGAAGTAGGCGTCCAGGTAGTCCGAGACGCGTCCCTCGAAGTACGGGGGGCCGTCGCCGACGGCTCGGCCCATCGGGTTGACGCTCGGCAGGGAGACGAGTTCGAGGAGCAGCGGGAGGGCCGTCGGGGGGGACACGTCGGGGAGGCTCCGGGGGGCGGTCGATTCGGTCCGATCCCGGCCGGGCCGGCGTGCTTCGGGCCGACGTCGGGCCGGGGCCTCGTCTCGTCTCGTTCTCGTTCTCGTCTCGTCTGGCGTGCGGGCGACGGCGCCTCTCGGCTCACTTCACGCGTTCGACGTACTTGCCGTCCCGGGTGTCGATGCGGACCTTCTCGCCCGGCCCGATGAAGGGGGGGACGCTGATCTTGAGGCCGGTCTCGGTGATGGCCTCCTTGTACTGGTTGGTGGCCGTGGCCCCCTTGATCGACGGCGGGGTGTCGACGATCGTGTGCTCGACGCTGTCGGGCAACTCGACGGAGACGGGCTTCTCGTCGACGTACCGGACGCTGACCTTGGTGTTGGGCAGCAGGTACGGCATCGAGGCGCCGATCATGTCCGGCGGGAAGGAGATCTGGTCGAACGTCGAGGTGTCCATGAAGACGTGCTCGTCTCCCTGGGAGTAGAGATATTCGTACTCCTTGGACTCGACGAAGGGGACCTCGATCTGGTCGACGGAGCGGAACCGCTTGTCGATGATCGACCCGGTCTGCATGTTCTTCAGCTTCGCCTGGACCATGGCGCGGAGGTTGCCGGGCGTGTGGTGGTAGAAGTCGTGGACGACGTAGTTGGTGCCGTCCATCGTGATCACCATGCCTCGGCGGATGTCGGTCGCTTTGATGTTCATGGGAGGACGAAGGGGGGGAGAGGCGGCCTTGGGGGATCGGCCCCATCGGGCCCGGCCCGGCGGGGAGAAGATGTAAGAACGTACCCGACCGGGGACTGCGTTGCCTAGCCCAGATCGGGCCCCGCGCGGGGGCTCAGGAGACCCGGGCCGCGGGCAGGACGCCGCAATGCACCAGCGTGGGGACGATCGGGCCGGGGTCGAAGCCGGCGTCGAGCAGCCAGGAGCGGTACTCGGCGGCGCTGTAGGCTCGGCCCTCGGTCAGGCTGAACAGGGAGGCCGAGTAGAGGGCGACCGGCAGCGGGCCGTCCATCGCGTCGTCGAGGAAGACGTCGTGGATCAGCAGCCTCCGGCCGGGGGAGAGCGCCTCGGCCAGCCTCCCGAGCAGCGTGACGCACTCGGGCACGTCCCAGTCGTGGAGGATGTTGGAGAGCAGGACGGCGTCGGCGCCGTGGGGGACGGGGTCGGAGAACATGTCGCCGGGGTGGCATTCCAGGCGGTCAGAAACCCCGTGCCGCTCGGCCAGTTCCCGGGCGACCTTGAGGACCTCGGGGCGGTCCCAGACGATCGAGGTCAGCTCCGGGTGCCGCTGGAGGAAGGCGATGCTGTAGAGGCCGGAGCCGCCCCCCACGTCGAGCAGCCTGCGGCAGCCGGGCAGCGGGCAGGCGTCGGCCAGCACCGGGGCCACGTTGCGGGCCCTCCCGGCGAGGGAGAGGGTCAAGGACCGGGCCGACTCCTCGCGTTCCATCGCCGACTCGATCCCCTCCCGGTAGACGAAGGCCACGCCCTCCTCGGTGGCGGGCCCGGAGGACGCGGGGTGGTTCGACCGCAGGCGGTCGGCCATCTCCAGCACCCCGGGGCTCCGGGCCGCCAGGCCGAGGTAGCCCCCCACGTCGAACGGGCCGCCCGGGACGAGGTGCTCCCGGGAGAGGTCGGTCAGGTCGAGGATCCCCCGGGCGTCCCGGGAGAGCAGCCCCATGGCCCGGAGCGCCGTGAAGAGGACCACCGCCGGGCGATCGGCCAGCTTCAGCTCGGCCCGGAGGTCGGCCTCGGCCCTCGGCCGCTCGGCGAGGCGGCCGAAGACGTTGAAATGGGCGACGGCGGCGGTGAGCAACTCGGTGGCGAAATTGCCCCGGAAGTGCTCGAAGATGGGGCTGGGGTCGGTCGAGGGCCGGGAGAGGGCTCGGGCGCTCATGGGCTGGTCACTCCGCCTCCGCCCCGGGATCGGGGAGGCGGAGGGGTCCGTCGAATGCCGCCTCGGCCGGTCGGCCCGGCCCCCCGGGCCCGGGCGAATCGGCGGGAGTTCGTTCCGCGTCACGACCTCGAACCTACCACGCCGGGCGGGCCCCGGGAAGCGGCGGCCTTGGTGCGGCCGGGGGGCGGCCCGTACAATCGGGGTCGAGCGAACGTGACCCCTTCGTGACCGACAGGACGAGTGACCGATGGCCACCGACCCTCGCCTCAAGGACCGGCTCCCCGCGCTGACCGATCGGATCGTGGGGACCTACGAGCGGTGCGGCGGCATCAACCACCTGGGACACTCGTGCCTGCCGAGCTACAGGGAGGTCACCGAGATCCTGGCCGACCTCCGGGAGATCCTCTACCCCGGATTCGGGCGTCGCCAGCGGCTGTCGATGAGGAACGTCGGCTATCACGTCGGCGACCTGGTGGACAGCCTGTACGACCGCCTCAGCGACCAGATCTGCCGGGCCCTGGTGCGGCTGGAATGCGATGGGGACGACGCCGACCCGGTCGAGGAGCACGCCGGGCGGGCCCAGCGGATCGCCCTGTCGTTTTTGGAATCGCTGCCCGAGCTTCGAGGGGTGCTGGCCGACGACGTGGCCGCGGCCTTCGACGGCGACCCGGCCGCCAAGGCGTACGACGAGATCATCTTCTGCTACCCGGGAGTCGCCGCGATCACGATCTACCGGATCGCCAACCTCCTGCACTCGATCGGCGTGCCGCTGATCCCCCGGATGATGACCGAGTACGCCCACTCCAAGACCGGGATCGACCTTCACCCAGGCGCCACCATCGGCCGACGCTTCTTCATCGACCACGGCACCGGGGTGGTGATCGGCGAGACGACCCGGATCGGCGACAACGTGAAGGTCTACCAGGGGGTGACGCTGGGCGCCCTGAGCTTCCCCAAGGACGAGAACGGCGTCATCCTCCGGGACCGCAAGCGGCACCCGACGATCGAGGACGACGTGGTGATTTATGCCAACGCCACCATCCTGGGGGGCGACACCGTGATCGGCCATCACGCCGTGATCGGCTCCTCGGTCTGGCTGACCCGGAGCGTCGAGCCGTTCACGACGGTCACCATCGAGAGCCCCCGCCTGAGGTACCGGGCACCCCAGCCCGACGAGCTGCCCGAGGACGCGGCGGCCTCCCCCTGATTCAGCCCGCCGTCCGGGCGAAGACGATCCAGCCCCCGGCCCGGAGCCGGGGGAGCAGCCGGGGCCGCCGGATCGGCCTCGCGGTGATCGCATCCAGGGGGAGGACCTCGTCGACGAGGAACCCGGCGGAGGCCAGGTCTCGCCGCAGCTCCGACCAACCGAAGGCGTGGACCGAGAGACCCGGGATGCCCCGATAGGTCATCCGGCGGTCGGAGGGGGGGCGGCCGACGGCCCGCCTCGGGAGTTCCCCCAGCAGCCAACGCCGGCCCTGGGGGTCTCTCAGGTGGAGCCAGAGGTTGTGGGCGTGCAGGGCGAGGACGCCCCCGGGGCGGAGCACCCGAGCGGCCTGCCGGAGGGCCGTGCGTCGGGCCTCGACGCCGGAGATCATCCCGAGGGTGCTGTACATCGAGAGCGCCAGGTCGAACCGGCCGTCCGGCAGCCCTTCGAGGCGGCAGAGGTTGGCGCGGACCCGGGCGACGAGGAGTCCCTCGGCATCGGCGGAACGGCCGAGGGCGGCGAGCATCGGGAGCGAGAGGTCGACCGCCGTGACCCGGAACCCCCGCCGGGAGAAGGCGAGGGAGAGCCGACCGGCGCCGCAGCCGAGGTCGACGAGGTCGCAGGGCTCGGCGAATCGGGAGGCGAGGATCTCCTCGTCGGCCCGGGTCAGGGGGTCGTCGGCGAAGTAGCCGGCCTCCTCGGCGGCCAGGCGGCCGGAGGAGGCGTAGTCCCAGAGCGCCGGGTCGACGCCGGGTGGGAGTTGCCATCTCGGGGGGGGGCTCATCGGCCCGAGGTGCCGAGGAGCACCCGGCCGCTCCGGGGTCCGAGCCGGACCCGGGAGAGCCTCCCCTGCTCCGTTTGCCAGGAGCCGGGGGCGAGCCGGTCGGCGAAGGCGACGCCGTCGGGGACGGCGACGCCGAGGTCGACGTCGATTTCCTCGGCCCCTCCCCCGGCGTTGAGGAGGACGACGGCCAGGATGTCGTTGAGTTGTCGGAGGAATCCGTAGACCGAACCCTCGGCGTGGAGCCGTCGGAACGACCCCCGGCGGAGGACGGGGAGGTCGTGTCGGAGTCGGACGGCGCGCCGGATGTCGGCGTGGAGGTCGAGGTCCCATTCGGCCTCGTCCCAGGGGAAGGCGCCCCGGGAGTCGGGCTCGTGCCCGCCCTGCATGCCGATCTCGTCGCCGTAGTATATGCAGGGCGCCCCCGGGAACGTCATCTGGAAGAGGGTGGCCAGTCGGAGGGAGGAGGCGTCCCCGCCGGCCAGGGTGCGGAAGCGGGCGGTGTCGTGGCTGCCCAGGAGGTTCATGAGCACGGCGTTGACGTTCGGGTGGTAGAGGCCGAGCATCCGCTCGATCGCGTCGGCGAACTGGAGGGCGTCGGCGGGCCGGGCGTCCCGGAGCGGCTCGGGCTCGAGGTGCCGCCGGTCGATCCGCTCGCCGATGAAGAAGGCGATGCAGGCCTTGGTGAAGATGTAATTCATCACCGCATCGAACATGTCTCCCTTGAGCCAGCGGGAGCCGTCCCCCCAGATCTCGCCGACGATGTAGGCCTCGGGGTTGCCCTCCTTGACCCGGCGGCGGAACTCCCGCCAGAAGGCGTCGTCGTCGATCTCCTGGGGCACGTCGAGCCGCCAGCCGTCGATGCCGAAGTCGATCCAGTGGCGGGCGACCCCCCAGAGGAACTCCCGGACGGCCGGGGTCTCGGTCCGGAACTTCGGCAGCGCGGGCAAGCCCCACCAGGAGCCGTAATTGGGGGGATCCTCGGGGTGGTAGGCGGTGAGCGGGAAGCCCTCGACGTGGAACCAGTCGCAATAGGCCGAGTCCTCGCCGTTCTCCAGGATGTCGTGGAACTGGAAGAAGCCCCGGCTGGCGTGGTTGAAGACTCCGTCGAGCACCACGCGGATGCTCCGGTCGTGGGCCCGGTCGAGCAGCGACCGCAGGGCCCCGGTGCCGCCGAGCATCGGGTCGACCTGCAAGTAGTCGTGGGTGTGGTAGCGGTGGTTGGAGGCCGACCGGAAGACCGGGGTGAAGTAGACGGCGTTGACGCCGAGGTCGGCCAGGTAGTCCAGCCGCTCGGCGACTCCCAGCAGGTCGCCCCCCTGGTAGCCGTGGGCCGTCGGGGGGGACCCCCAGGACTTCAGGCAGGACGGCTTGGGGACCCGCCCCGATCGGGCGAAGCGGTCGGGGAAGATCTGGTAGAAGACGGCGTCTCGGACCCAGTTGGGCGTCTGGGGTTCGCTCACGGGTCGGGCTCCGCTCGGTTGCTTCGATCGTCGGGCGGGATCGGGTCTCATCGATCCCCGACCTGGGTGGATGATGGGGATGACGCGTGGAGGTGACCTTGCGCGTCGCGTCCCGAAGACGCGACCAGGAAGGCGCGAATCCTGGCCAGTTCGGGCCGCGTTCGGACGGGATTCGAGAGCAGGATCGGTGCCGAGGATCCGTGTCGCGGGGCGAAGGGGCCTCGCAGGTCGACGGCCCGGGCCGCCGAAGGGGGACCGATCAGGAGCCTCCGATCCTGAGATTGACGGGATCGGGGGGAGGTGCTAGCCTCCGCCGGACTGTCAGATCGGCCCGTCGCTCTCCGGACCTTCACGGAAGGGGGTTCTCGCATGAAGGCTCTCCTCGCGCTCTCGCTCCCGATGCTCCTCGGCCCCGAGGCCCCTCCGGCCGGCGAGGCGGCGTCCCCCGGGATGATTCGCTACGAGATCCGGCTCGTCGACTGCGAGGCACTGGGTTGGAGGGAAGACTTCCAGCCACGGCTCCGGTTCGGCGGCCACCGCGCGGGCAGTTCCGCATGGGTCGCCGATGAGGCGACCCTGGCGGAGCTGGCGGATCGATTCTCCGAGGCCGAGGACGCCCGGGTCGTCTCGGCGCCGAAGGTGACGGCGTTCGCCGGCAACCCGGCGACGATCGGGACCTGCTCGACCCGGCACTTCGTCGTCCACGCGGAGCCGGGCGAGTCGGCCGGGGGCGAGCCCGACCCGACCTCGCCGAAGCCGGTGGTCGCGCCGGTGGACGACGGCTCGCAAATCCACCTCGTCGGCCAGCCCGGCCCGGAGGGGGTCCACCTGAAGGTGGACGTGATCGACTCCCGGATCGCCGCGGTCCACGTGGTCGAGTCCGGGACGGCGGCCCCGGGGTCGACCGTCCAGTTCCAGGTCCCGGAGGTCACCCGCCGGGAGATGGGGGGCGAGTGGCTCGTCCCCGAGGGGCACGGCCTGGTCCTGAGCATGGGCGTCGAGTCGTCGGCCGTCGGCGACGGGACGCAATCGGTCCGGGAGCGTTTGCTGCTGATCTCCCCCGAGGTCCTCGGCCGCGCCCCGGCGAGGCCCGAGGTCGATCCGAGGCTGACCAGGGCGTCGAGCCCCGAGGTCCCGCCCAACCCGGGCGTGCCCGATCTCGTCCCCTCCCCGCCCATCGCGGTGGGGGTGAGCGGGCCGACGACCCCGAGGATCATGCGGGCCGGGGCCGTGCCGACGGCCCTCGCCGCAACGCCCTGGGGCCTGCTGCCGATCGTGCCGATTGAATACGACGCCGCGACGATCGCGCCGGGCGCCCCGATGGTGGTCGCCACCCCCGCCCCCGCCCCTCCCCCCGCCCCGGAGGCGGTGCCGGCCCCGGCGATGCCCCTGCCGAAGCTGCCCACCCGGACCCTCCCGCCGGCCATCGACACCGACGGCCGGGCCGTCGACCCGAGGACGGACAGGGACCGGGAGGCCGAGCGGACCGAGTACGCCCCGTTCGTCGACGGCAAGCCGGTGGCCTCTCCCCAGGTGACGGTGCCCGTCCCGGGCCCCGTGACGGTTGAATCGCAGTACGAGGGGGTCGCGACGCCGACCCGGCCCGCCCGCACCGGCGACCTCGAACGCACCTCGGCCGAGCGGACGACCCCCCCTGCCAAGACCGATCGGAAGATGATCAAGGTCCGACTCTCGCTCGGCCTGGCGCGGGGCCTGTCCGTCGACGTCGACCTGGGAGCGGATCCCGACTCGACCGGCGCCGAGCCCCCGGCCGAGGCGAAGGCTGTCGAGGCGAAGGCCGGGACGAAGGCCGACCCCTCGAAGGACACGCCGATCCGCCGTTGACCCAGTACGTCCGCCCTGGGACGGGTCGGAATCTCCGAGACCGTACCCACACTCCCCTCCGACTCGCCCCGATCGGACCCGCCCTCGCCCCCCTCCGGGGAGTTGAGGTCCCGGGCCCGATCGGCGAGTCGGTCGACGTTCGTGCCGACGCGTCATCGGGTCGTGTCGACCGGACCGGGGCGGGCGTGATCGTCCCCGGGTCGGGAATGACCGACCCGGCGACCCGGCCTCAGAGCATCGCGGCGTAGCCGCCATCGACGGCGATGGCGACGCCCGTGACGTAGTCGCTGGCGGGGCTGGCGAGCCAGACGGCGGTGCCGGCCATGTCGTCGGGGCTGGCCCAGCGGCCGGCGGGGATGCGGGAGAGCACCCGCTCGTGCAGGCCGGTGATCTCGGTCCGGGCCTTCTGGGTCAGCTCGGTGTCGAACCAGCCGGGCAGGATGGCGTTGCACTGGATGTTGTCGGCGGCCCAGGCGAGGGCCTGGCTCTTGGTGAGCTGGACAATGCCCCCCTTGCTCGTCGCGTAGGCGGGGGCGAAGCCGGAGCCGAAGATCGACGTCATGCTGCCGATGTTGACGATCTTGCCGCCGCCAACCGCCTTCATCGACGGGTAGGCCGCCTTGGAGAGCAGGAAGGCGCTGGTGAGGTTCACGTCCATCACCTCGCGCCACTCGTCCAGGCTCACCTCGTGCGGGGGCTTGCGGATGTTGATCCCGGCATTATTGAACAGGATGTCGATGCGGCCGAAGCGGCCGAGGGCCTCCCCGGCGATCCGCCCGCATTCGTCCTCCCGGGCGACGTCGGCGGTGATCGGGAGGACGTCGACCCCGGCCTGCTCGGCGAGCGTCGAGGCGGCGGCGGCGGTCTTCTCGGGGTTGCGGCCGACCAGCGCGAGCCGGGCGCCGGCCCGGGCCAGGCCCCGGGCCATCCCCAGGCCGATGCCGCCGTTGCCCCCGGTGACGATCGCCACCTTGCCGGCCAGGTCGAACGGATTCGCCGCCATCATCTCCCCCCGCTTGCGTCGCCCGATGCGTTGCCCAACAATGGCGACGGCCCCGCCCATTCGGTCGCGGCCTTCGCCGGCGTCAGCTTAGACCAGCCCCGGCCCCCTCGCAATCCCCCGGCCTCCCCCCGCCCCGGTCGGGCCGGGTTTGATCGACCCCGGAGTCCCCCCATGCCCGATCCCCGATGGGATACCCTCTCGGAGACCCTGCTCCGCCACTCGACTCGGCTGAAGGCGGGCGAGACGCTGCTGATCGAGTGCATCGACCTGGAGGACGACACCCTCGCCCGGCTGCTCGTCCGCAAGGCGAGCCGGATGGGGGCGACCGCCCTGATCGACCTGAAGCGGGCCTCGATCATCCGGGAACAGCTCAAGGAGGCGACCGAGGCGCAACTCCGGGCCTGGGCCGACGCCGAGTCGTACCGGATGGATCGCGTGCAGGCGTACATCGCCCTGCGGGGTTCGCAGAACATCAGCGAACTGGCCGACGTGCCCCCGGACCGCATGAACCTCTACAACGAGCACTTCATGACCCCGGTCCACTTCCAGCGCCGGATCAAGAACACCCGGTGGTGCGTCCTCCGGCTGCCCGGCCCCGGCATGGCGCAGCAGGCGGGCATGAGCACCGAGGCGTTCGAGGACTTCTACTTCGAGGCCTGCAACGTGGATTACCCGCGGCTCGGGCGGGCGCTGAGGCCGCTCGCCGATCGGATGGAGGCGGCGCGGGAGGTCCACATCACCGGCCCCGAGACGGACCTGCGGTTCTCGATCGAGGGGATCCCCGTCGTCCCTTGCGCCGGGGAGATGAACATCCCCGACGGCGAGGTGTTCACGGCCCCGGTCCGGGACTCGATCGAGGGGCAGATCCGCTTCAACGCGCCGACGATCTACCAGGGGGCCGCCTACGACGGCATCAGGCTCGTCTTCGAGCGGGGCAAGATCGTCGAGGCCTCGTGCGAGGCCGGCGACTCGGAGCGGCTGAACCGAATCTTCCGGGCCGACGAGGGGGCGTCGTACGTCGGCGAGTGGTCGCTCGGGTGCAACCCGAAGGTCCAGAAGCCGATGCGGGACATCCTCTTCGACGAGAAGATCGCCGGCAGCTTCCACCTCACCCCCGGCAACGCCTACGACGAGGCCGACAACGGCAACCGCTCGAAGATCCACTGGGACCTCGTCCAGATCCAGACCCCCGAGTTCGGCGGCGGGACCGTCTCCTTCGACGGCGAACCGATCCGGGTCGACGGCAAGTTCGTCGACGAGGAATTGAGCCCGCTCGACCCGGAGTGAGGCCCGGGTCTCCGGGCGAGGTCGGGGTCGGCGCCGCGTCTCAGCTCGTCTCGTCTCGTCGCGATGCTGGAACCGTAACCTCGAAGGGCCGGTCGGCATGCCGACCCATCCGCGGTCTCACCGATCCGGTCCGATCCGGCCCGGTCCATGAGGACCGGGCCGGATCGGATGAGGGATCGGGGGTGGGTGGTTCGGCTCAACGCCGGGTCGCCCCGCGGGCGGCCCGGAGCGTCGAGGGGACCGAGGAGGCGAGCACCGCATCGACGGCCGAGGTGTCGAGCTCGCCGAAGGCGAATTGCCGGAGGTTCAGGCGGACGTTGACCAGGCCGAAGGGGTCGACGCCCTCGAACCGCCCGATGTTGGTCCGCCCGTCGCCGACGCCCCGGGCCCGCTGGACATTGCCGGTGACGAGCTTGCGGCCGGGCTGGGTCGGCACGACCCGGACGACCTGGGCATCTCCGCCGGGTGGCCGGGCCACGTCGAGCAGGCCGCCGCCCTGGATCCTCAGCGAGACGAGGTCGCCATTGGCGTCCCGGTATTGCTGCTGGGTGCCCCGGGAGAGGTCGACCACGGATCCGGCCGGGTCGAGCGGATTGCCGCCGAGGTCGGTGATGGCGGTCGCCCCCTGGCCGGAGACGATCACCCGGTACGTCCGGCCGAGCCGGAGCGGGGAGGCGGTCACCAGGGCGACGGTCCGGGTGTCGGGGTTGTAGGACAGATCGGAGATCGCCAGGACCGAGCCCGATCCCGAGGTGTCGACGATCGTGTAGGAGGCCGGGTCGAGGGCCCGGCCGGGGTCGATCGCCTCGCTGAAGAGGATCGAGAACCCGATCGGCGAGCGGGCGGGCCCGACGAAGCCCATCTCGGTGACGGTGGGCGCGACGAGATCGCGCTCGTCGTCGTTGATGAGCAGCACGATCGCCTCGATCGGGTCGAGCGAGGCGCCGCCGGTCGGCGGGGTCATGAACAGGCCGAGCGCCTTCTGGCCGTCGATCGCCGAGTCGTCGAGGATCGGCAGGCTGATGGTGACCTCGGTCTGGCCGTCCTCGAAGACGACCGGGATCGGGGTGGCGTCGTAATCGGCGCCGGGGACGGCGTTCCCGGCCATCGGCACGACGTACAGGGTGATCCGGCCTTCGGACCCGCCGACCCGCTGGAGGGTGACCAGGGCCTGGCCGGCGTCCTCGGAGACGGTGATCGGCCCGCCCAGGAACCGGATCGTGCCGGGCACCGGCGGCGGGGGGGGCGGGGGGATCTCGTCGTCGAGGATCGTCAGCGACGCGGCGTTCGGGTCGCCCAGGATGGGGCCCCCGAGGGGGGACGTGAGCGAGAGCAGGACCGTCTGGGGGCCCTGGGAGGCGTCGTCGTCGAGCAGTCGGACCTCGACGACCTTGGAGGTCTCGCCTTCGGCGAACTCGACCCTCATGTCGACCGGCACGAATCGGCCGGTCCCGGCGGTGCCGGGCTCGGCCCGGAAGACGACCGAGGCGGCGCCCGACGGGGAATCGCGCTCGATGACCACCTGGACCGTGCCGGAATCCTCGTCGGCCGAGAACGTCGACGCGGTGAACCGGAAGCGCTGCTGTTCGGGCGGGGTGGGTGCGGGCTCGTCGTTGACGATCGTCACCACCGCGAGGCTCGGCCCGGCGAGCGGGGCGTTGACCGGGTCGCTCAGCTCGACGGCGAAGGTCCGGTCCGGGTCGTAGACGGCGTTGTCGATCAGGGGGATCTGGATGAGTTTGGGGGCGGCGTCGCCGTCGGAGAAGACGAGCACGAAGTCGATCGGCTCGAAGTCCTCCCCCGGGACGGCCGAGAGGGGAGTGGTCCGGATCCGGACCCGGGCCTCCCCCTCGAAGCCGCCGACCCGCTCGACAGGGACTGTGACGAACGGCGAGGTCTCGACGGCCGAGAAGTCCGCGGCCCCGAGCCGGAATCGCCCCGAAGGGGGCGCAGTCGGGTCGTCGTCCAGCAGGGTGAGGGTGGCCCGGAACGGGAGCGCCAGCACCGAATCGCCGCCCGGCTCGGAGAGGACCAAATTGACCGTCTCGGGCCCCTCGACGGCGACGTCATTGTAGAGGGTGATGTCGAAGGTCCGGGAGAACTCCCCCTGGGCGAACTGGAGGACCCCGGAGGTGTCGACGTAGTCGGACCCCGCGGTGGCCGAGCCCCCCAGCTCGATCGAGTACCGGACGGAGGCCGGGGCGTCGCCGTTGCTCCGGTTGACGGTGATCCGGACCGAGCCGTCGGACTCGACGGCGTTGAAGGCGTCGGCGGCGAAGGCGAAGACGCTCTGCGACGCCTCAGGCTCGACGATCAGGTCGGCGCTGGCCGCGTCGTTGTCCGGCACCAGGTCGATGACGGCGGTCGAGACCCGGACGTCGTTGGAGACGGTGCCGACCACTCCCGGGCGGAGGACGTAGGTGAGGGTCCGGCTCTGGCCCGAGGGGATGGAGCCGACCTCGGCGACGAGCAGGCCCGAGTCGCCGGGCTGGAAGCCGTCGGCGCTGGAGACGAAGCCGGCACCGACGGGGAGGCGGTCGGTCAGCTCGACGCCGGTCGCGAGATTCGGCCCGGCGTTAGTCACCGTGACGGAGACCGTCACGGCGTTGCCGACGGTCGCCGGATTGGGGCTGAACGAGGTCGACACGGTCAGGTCGGTGGCCGGCAGGGGGACGACCTGGACGGACCGGGAGAATTCGGACGTGTTCCCGGCCTCGTCGGTGGCCGTGGAGGAGACGTACTGGGAGTTCGACAACTGGCCGGGGAGGATGACCTCGAACGGGGCGTCGCCCTCGGCGTTGGCCTGGACCGTCGTCTCGCCGAGGAAGGACCGCCCCTCGCCGAAGCCGGACGGGTCGACCTGGTCGTTGGCGAAGAACTGGAGGCGGAAGGTCGTGCCGGGGGTGCTGTCGAGCGTCCCCCGGATGACCGTGACGCCGCCCCCGGTGGAGACCTCGGCGATCACCGGGTAATTCTGCCCCTCGTTGGAGACGCCGTCGGTCGACGTGTCGGCGTCGTCCGGGTCATTCGGCAAGACCTGGTCGTTCTGATTGAAGTCGATGCCGAGGGTGCTGTTGGAGAAGATCTCGTTGGAGAGGATCGAGTTGTTCTTGCTGGAGAGGATGATCGCGACCCCGGCCCCCCGGCCGAAGACGTCCGTGCGGGTGTGGGCGATCCGATTGCCGGCCCCGGGGGCCGCGCCGCCGACGATCGCGTCGTCGGTGAAGAGCCGGACCCCGGCCTCGACGTTGCCCAGCGCGTTCCCGCCGGAGGCGTCGGTGCCGATGTAATTGCCCTGGACGAGGTTCGGGACCGGCTCGTCGCCCTCGGTCAGCCCCCCCTGGAAGCTGACGCCGGGGCCGTCGTTGCCCGAGATCACATTCCGGACGGACGGGGTCGTGCCGCCGATCGTATTGGCGTTGCCCAGCCCGAAGATACCCCCGTCGTCGTTGCCGAGGGCCTGGGAGCCGTCGGCGGTCGTGCCGATGTAATTGCCGATGACGGTGTTGCGGCTGGCCGAGGTCCCGAAGAACTCGATGCCGTGGCCGCGGTTGCCCGAGATGACGTTCCGTTCGGCGGCCGTCGGCCCGCCGACCGTGTTGCCGCCGCCGCCAAAGAAGTTGATGCCGTCGCCGCCGTCGCCGATCGCGCCGTTGGCGATCGCGAGCGTCCCGGACGCATCGGTGCCGATGGAGTTGCCGATGATCCGGTTCGCCGTGGCATCGGCCGATTGGAGCGCGTTAATTCGGACGCCGTGCAGGGCGTTGCCGGAAATCACGTTCCGGGTCGCGGGGGAAGTGCCGCCGATCGTGTTCCGGCTGCTCGATTCGAGTTCGAGACCGACCGCGCCGTTCCCCCGGTCCAGCGAGCCGGTGGGGTCGAGCCCGATGTAATTGCCCTGGATCAGGTGCCCGTTTCCCCGGAGGATGATGCCGTCGCCGTCGAAGCCGCCGATGGCCAGGCCCCGGACGGTCGAACCGGTTCCCGAGGCCCCCGCCCCGGCGGCCACCTCGAAGACCAGGCCGTCGGCGAAGTCTCCGGCCGCCGACCCGTCCAGGGCGATCATCGGGCTCGGGTCGCTGGGGTCATAGCCCGGCTGCGTCGTGCCATCGAGTGTCAGCGGGGCGGTGATGGCCGGCAGGGCCGATTGCAGGGCGATCGTCTGCGTCCCCTGCGGGGTGATGTTGAAGCGGATCGAGTCCTGTTCGGCGGTCTGGTTCGCCTGCTGGATCGCCTCCCGGAGCGTGCCGCTCCCGGAGTCGTCGGCGGAGGTCACCGTGAAGATCGCCAGCAGTTGCTTCGGCTCGAGCCATTCGGCCGTCGGCGAGGCGACCCGCCGGGCTCTCCGGCGCACGAGGCTCGATGCAGACGCTCGTCCCTTCATCGCGTTCAACCCTCTCAAGGCAGGCGACAGGCACCCCTCGACTCATATCGACCCGGGCGAATACACCAACATACCCGACGATCTGCGGCGGCACGCGGCCCCGTCGAGGTGCCGCTCCAGAATCCAAGACGGTCCTGACGACTGTCAAGGCAATTTCATGCAGTCAGGCAATTGTGTATTCGGTTCGGCCGTGAAAACGCATAGGATTTCCGATTGTGGAGGACATTCGAGCTAATCTCAACGGGTTGGACGCTCCAACCAGAGGAAATGCGTCCTCTGGGACGTACAGGTCGTGCATGGCGGTCGCGTCGAGCGGTGAGTCGAGGGGTGTCGGGGAAGACTGGGGGAGGCGATGGCCTCGGGAAAGAGGCAGCCGGGATCACTGGCCCGACGGTCGGACGACGGGGCCGCTTGACGATCCCGAGGCGGCTCGCATAGCCTGGTGAGCTTGCGACGCCGGCGCGGCGGGGAGCCGAGGCCGGGCGATCGCCTGCCCCCTCGACTGGTGAAGGACGGACGCGGGCCATGCTCAAGCGGACCCACTCCTGTGGCGAATTGACGGCCGAGGCCATCGGCCGGGAGGTCGTGCTCAACGGCTGGGTGAATGCCTACCGGGATTTCGGGGGAGTCGTGTTCGTCGACCTCCGGGACCGGGAGGGCCTGACCCAGGTCGTCTTCGAGCCCGAGGCGGGCAAGGACCTCCAGGAGGCGGCCCAATCCCTCCGGAACGAGTGGGTGATCGGTGTCCGGGGGACGGTCCGCCGTCGGCTCACCGGCAAGGAGAATCCCCGGCTCAAGACGGGGGAGATCGAGCTCCAGGCCACGGCCCTGGAGGTCTTCAACGCCACTCAGACCCCGCCCTTCGAGATCGACGGCGAGGCGAACGAGGAGCTTCGCCTGAAGTACCGGTTCCTCGACCTCCGGCGGCCGGAAATGCAGCGGATCGTCGAGGCCCGGCACCGCCTCTCTCAGACGATGCGGAAGGCCATGACCGAGCTGGGCTTCTGGGAGATCGAGACGCCGATCCTCGGCCGGAGCACCCCCGAGGGGGCCCGGGACTTCCTCGTCCCCAGCCGGATCCACCCCGGCCATTTCTACGCCCTGCCCCAGAGCCCCCAGCTCTACAAGCAGCTGCTGATGGTCGCGGGGATGGATCGCTACTTCCAGATCGCCCGATGCTTCCGGGACGAGGATCTCCGGGCCAACCGCCAGCCGGAGTTCACCCAGCTCGACATCGAGATGTCGTTCGTCCAGTTCGAGGACGTCCTGGAGACGATGGAGGGCCTGGTCAAGGCCCTCGCCCGGGAGTTCACCGGGGAGGAGCTGACCACCCCCCTGCCCCGGCTCGACTACCACGACGCGATGGAGCGATTCGGCACCGACCGTCCCGACCTCCGCTTCGGCATGGAGGTCAAGGACCTCGGCGACCTCGCGGCCCGGACCGAGTTCAAGGTCTTCCGGGACACCGTCGAGCACGGCCGTCGCGTCCGGGGGATTTGTGCCCCGGGCGGCGCCGAGAAGTACAGCCGAAAGGACCTCGACGCGCTGACCGCCTTCGCCGGGGACTACGGCGCGAAGGGGCTCGTCTGGCTGAAGGCGGAGGCCGAGCAGTTCACCGGGCCGACCGCCAAGTTCCTGCCCGCCGAGGTCCAGTCGGCGCTCCGGGAACGCTTCGAGGCCAAGGCCGGGGACCTGTTGCTGATCGTGGCCGACACCAAGGAGGTGACCTCGGCTTCCCTGTCGGCGCTCCGGCACCGGCTCGGCCGGGAGCTGACGCTTTACGACCCGAAGTCGTTCCACTACTCCTGGGTCGTCCGCTTCCCGCTCTTCGCCTGGGACGCCGAGGATGCGCGGTTCGTCGCCGAGCACCACCCGTTCACGATGCCGCTGCCCGAGGACTTGCACCTGCTCGAATCCGAGCCGTTGAAGGTCCGGGCGCAGGCGTACGACCTCGTCATCAACGGTGAGGAGGCCGCCGGCGGCACGATCCGGTGTCACGACCCGAACATCCAGTCGATGATCTTCCGCCACCTGGGCCTCTCTCCGGCGCAGGCCGAGGAGCAGTTCGGCTTCCTCCTGTCGGCCCTCCGATACGGCGCCCCGCCGCACGGCGGCATGGCCTTCGGGCTCGACCGGATGGTGATGCTCTACTCCGGGCTCGACAACATCCGGGACGTCATCGCGTTCCCGAAGACCGCCAAGGGGACCGACCTGATGTCGGGCGCCCCCGGCACCGTCGAGGAGAAGCAGCTCCGGGAGCTGCACATCCGGAATCGATGATCGCGGGGGATGATGAAGGAATGATCGAGCCCTGGCGCGTCGAGCGTTCGGTGGTCACCTACCGGGACCGCTGGCTGACCGTCCGCAGCGACGACTGCCGGACGGTCGCCGGCCAGGAGATCGCGCCCTACCACGTCCTGGAACATTCGACCTGGCTGAACGTCGTCGCCCTCACCCCCGAAGGGCGAATCGTCCTCGTGACCGAGTATCGACACGGCTCGGGGGAGGTCCTGACGGGCCTCCCCTCCGGGACGATGGACCCGACCGATCCCGACGCCGAGGCCGCCTCCCGCCGCGAACTCCTCGAGGAGACCGGCTATGGGGGCGGCGTCTTCGTGCCGCTCGGGCGCTATCCCGCCAATCCCGCGAACCAGACGAACGACGTCACGCCCTTCTTGGCGGTCGGGGTGGAGAAAATCGGCGAGCAGGAGCTCGACCACACCGAGGAGATCGCCGTCTCCACCGAGGACTTCGCCGAGTGGTTCGGCCTCCTCTGCCGGATGAGGCTGCGGGTGCAGGTGTCCCACGTGGCGACGGCGATGCTGGCGGCCCGGGTGGTGGGGTCGGGGGAGATCCCGGGCCTCGGCGACCTCCCCGACCGGCTTCGCGACGCCTGGGCCCGCTGAAGGGGCCTGGGCCGATCATTCCCCGCCCGAGTCCACCCGGGAATGGCCGAGCATCCATTCGTACAGCCCGGGATCGTCGTATGTCTCGGTCCACGAGTCGTGCCCGGCCTCGGGATAAACGGTGAATTTGACGTCGGCCCCGAGTTCCTCGAGCGCGTCGACCATCCGCTCGGAGGCGGCCAGCGGCACGACCTCATCCTTCGCGCCGTGGAACACCCAGATGGGGAGGTCCTTCAGCCGATCGGCCGCCCTCGGGTCGCCACCGCCGCAGATCGGGGCGATGGCGGCGAAGCGATCCGGGTCGGCGGCGGCCAGCGCCCAGGTGCCGAATCCCCCCATGCTCAGCCCGGTCAGGAAGACGCGGTCCTCGTCCACCCGGTAGGTGGCCACGACCTCATCGAGCAGGGCCGAGAGCGCCTGGGGATCCCATCCCCGGCCGGGACTCTGGGGGGAGACGACGATGAAGGGGTACTCCTCCCCGGCCTCGATCCGCTTCGGCGGGCCGTGGGCCTTCACCTCCTGGAGGTCATCCCCCGACTCCCCCCCGCCATGCAAAAACAGCAGGAGCGGGAAGTCCTCGTCCGAATCCTCGTAGTCCTCGGGCAAGTACAGGAGATAGTCCAGCGACACCGTGACCGTGATTTCCTTCTCGAACGATTTCTCCTGCTGCCTGGACTGGGAGTCCTGGATCGCGGTCGAGACGGGTGCGGTCAATACGGCGGCGAGCGTGACGACGAGCGCGACGATGGGCATCGGGAAGGGCCTTGCTGTCAAGGGGAGGGGTTCTGGGGGCCGGTCGGCGGGCCGTCCGGGTCCCTCGCCGGCGGGGCGGTCGAGGAGACCCGGGCGTGGCCCGATTACTTCCGATCGAGGAAACCGTGCTTGCCGAGCCAGGCCTGGCACAGGCCGGGCCAGGCGGAGAAGGCGGTGTCGGGGCCGATGCCGAGGTCGGGGAGCCCGTTGCCGAGGCCGAGGCCGTGTCGGCCTCCCTCGAACAGGTGGAATTCGACGGGCACGCCGGCCTCCCGCAGGGACAGGACGAAGAGCAGGCTGTTCTCTGCGGGGACGCCCTCGTCCTCGTTCGTGTGGACGAGGAAGGTGGGAGGCGTCTCGGGGGTGACCATCCGCTCATTCGAGAGCGACTCGACCAGCTCCTCGGGGGGATCCTCGCCGAGGAGGTTCCGCTTCGAGCCGCCGTGGGCGTACTCGGTAGCGAGCGCGACGACGGGATAGCCCAAAATCATCAGGTCGGGGCGGCTGCCCTGGCGGTCGACGGGGTCGGCGGCGTCGGGATCGCCGGCATCGAAGTGGGTGCCGACGGTCGAGGCGAGGTGTCCCCCGGCCGAGAAGCCGAGGACGCCGACCCGGGCCGGGTCGATGCCCCAGGCGTCGGCCTCCTGCCGGACGGTCCGGATGGCCCTCTGGGCGTCGGTCAGCATGACCGGGTGGCGATACCCCGAGGAGCCGAGGCGGTACTTGAGGATCACCCCGGTGATGCCGATCGAGTTGAGCCACCGGGCGACCTGGTGCCCCTCGTGGTCCATCGCCAGGGCGCCGTAGCCCCCTCCCGGGCAGATGACGATCGCGGCGCCGGTCGAGGTGGCGGGGTCGGCCTGATAGACGGTGATCGTGGGGACGTCGGTGGGCTCGTCCCCCGTCGCACCGGGGGCGTCCCCGGGCCAGAGGCGAAGTTCGACCGGCTCGGCGGCCTGGCAGGTCGCCCGGGCACTCATCGTCACCGTGAGCAGCAGTATCGGCCATGCGAGGGAGAGGGATCGTGTCGGCATGGGTCGGGGCCCTGGGGTCCGGCTTGGTGTCCTTGATCGGCACGTCGGGCCCTATCAGACTCGCTCGACGGCCGCGGGGCAAGGGCCCGATCCTCCCCGGTCGAAATGGCATGGGAGCCGAGCCGTCTGCCAGTTTGGCAGGAGCCGCGTCCGGGGGTGTCGGATCGCAACTCAATGCAACAGAGGAGTTTGTGGGGATCGATATTCGTGGTACACCAGTTGCCTTATGCCGCGTCGAACACGGTGACCGTCGTCCACCACCCGGCGGGCGAGGTCACCGGCAGATGGCCCGACCGGACCTGAGACCGAAGCCCAACCGACATCGCCCGGCGCCACCGCGCCGGAGGGAGACGACGACCGTGGCGAAACTGTTGGCTTACGACGAAGAAGCACGCCAGAAGCTGGCCAGCGGCGTTTCGAAGCTGGCCAGGGCCGTGCGGAGCACGCTCGGCCCCCGCGGCCGCAACGCGGTCATCGACAAGGGCTGGGGCAGCCCGACGGTGACCAAGGACGGCGTGACCGTCGCCGAGGAGATCGAGCTGACCGATGCCTACGAGAACATGGGCGCCCAGCTCGTGAAGGAGGCCGCCAGCAAGACCTCCGACGCCGCCGGGGACGGCACCACCACCGCCACCGTCCTGGCCGAGTCGATCTTCAAGGAGGGCCTGAAGGCCCTGGCCGCTGGGGCCGACCCGATGGCCCTGAAGCGCGGCATCGACCAGGCCGTCGAGCGGGTCGTCGGCGAGGTGAAGGCCCAATCCAAGAGCGTCGGCGGCGAGAAGAAGCAGATCACCGAGGTCGCCACGATCGCCGCCAACGGCGACAAGGGCGTGGGCGAGCGCCTGGCCGACGCCTTCGAGAAGGTCGGCACCGACGGCGTCATCACCGTCGAGGAGGGCAAGGGCTTCGAGACCGAGGTCGACGTCGTCGAGGGCATGCAGTTCGACCGCGGCTACCTCAGCCCGCACTTCATCACCGACCAGGACCGCATGGAGGTCGTCCTCGAAGATCCGTACATCCTCATCAATGAGGAGAAGATCAGCACCCCCCGCGTGCTCGTCCCGCTGCTGGAGCAGATCGCCCGGGCCAACAAGCCGCTGCTGATCATCTCCGAGGACGTCGAGAGCGAGGCCCTGGCGACCCTGGTCGTCAACAAGCTCCGGGGCATCCTCCAGGTGGCCGCCGTGAAGGCCCCCGGCTACGGCGACCGCCGCAAGGCGATGCTCGAGGACATCGCCACGCTGACCGGCGGCAAGGCGATGTTCAAGGACCTCGGGATCAACCTGGAGAACGTCGAGCTGGGCGACCTCGGCCGGGCCGCCAAGGTCATCCTCACCGGCGACCACACGACGATCGTCGAGGGCCGGGGCTCGGGCGACGCCATCAAGGGCCGCACCGAGCTGATCCGCCGCGAGATCGAGTCGACCGACTCGGAGTATGACCGCGAGAAGCTCCAGGAGCGGCTCGCCAAACTCGCCGGCGGCGTGGCCAAGATCAACGTCGGCGCCGCGACCGAGACGGAGATGAAGGAGCGCAAGGCCCTCGTCGAGGACGCCCTGCACGCCACCCGGGCCGCGATCGAGGAAGGGGTCGTCCCCGGCGGCGGCACCACCCTGGTCCGGGCCGCCAAGGTCCTCGACGACCTGAAGCTCGGCGGCGACGAGGACCTCGGCGTCCAGATCGTCCGACGCGCCCTTGAGCAGCCCTGCCGCTCGATCGCCGAGAACGCCGGCCTCGACGGCTCGGTCGTCGTCAACAAGATCCGACGCTCCAGCGAGCCCAACTTCGGCTACAACGCCGAGACCGGCGAGTGGGGTGACATGTTCTCCTTCGGCGTCGTCGACCCGGCGAAGGTGACCCGCACGGCCTTGCAGAACGCCGCGTCGGTCTCCGGACTCCTCCTGACGACCGAGGCGATCATCATCGAGAAGAAGGAGAAGGCCCCCGCCGGCGGCGACCCCCACCATGACGATCACGGCATGGGTGGTATGGGCGGCATGGGAGGAATGGGTGGTATGGGCGGCATGGGTATGATGTAAGCCCGGTCGACCGCGGAGGCCGGGGGGCCACCGGCCGACCCCCGATCGCGGGCACGCTCCCCCGGCCTCGACCATGCACCGTTCCGAATTCGTACACACGTTTTTCCGACATAAACCGCTCCACTCCCCTCGCACAGGAACCCCACCCATGGCGACGACCATCCGCCCGCTCGACGACCGGATCGTGATCAAGGAGATCGAGGCCGAGGAGAAGACCTCCGGCGGCATCGTGCTGCCCGACACCGCCCGGGAGAAGCCGCAGCGGGGCCGGGTCGTGGCGGTCGGCCCCGGCAAGCTCCTGGACAGCGGCAATCGCGCCGAGATCGGCCTGAAGGAGGGCGACGAGGTCCTCTTCGGCAAGTACGCCGGCACCGAGATCAAGCTCAACGGCGAGGAGATCAAGATCCTCCGCGAGTCCGACGTGCTGGCCAAGATCGTCGGCTGATCCGACCCGGCCTCGACCGAACCCGGCCGGCGGCGCCCGCCCCGAGCGACCGCCGCCGGCCCCATCCAGACCTCATCGCATCATACGGACGAACCGATCAGACAGGAGCCTTCGCACGTGGCCAAGCAGTTGCTCTTCTCCGACGCCGCCCGGCGGAAGATGCTCTCGGGCATCGACACGCTGGCGCACGCCGTCGGCACCACGCTCGGGCCGACCGGCCGCAACGTGATCCTCAGCAAGTCCTTCGGCGGGCCGGCCGTGACCAAGGACGGCGTGACCGTCGCCAAGGAGATCGAGCTGCCCGACCCGTTCGAGAACATGGGGGCCAAGCTCGTCAACGTGGTCGCGTCGAAGACCTCCGACGTGGCCGGGGACGGCACCACCACGGCCACCATCCTGGCCCGGGCCATCTTCCGGGAGGGCCTCCGCACCATCACCACCGGGGCCAACCCGACGGCCGTCCGCCGGGGGATCGAGAAGGCGGTGGACGCCGCCGTCACCGAGCTGGTCGAGACGATCAGCCGGGAGGTGACCAAGCCGGAGGAGATCGCCCAGGTCGGCACCATCTCGGCGAACAACGACCCCGAGATCGGCAAGATGCTGGCCGAGGCCGTCAGCAAGGTCGGCAACGACGGCGTCATCACGGTCGAGGAGGGGAAGACCTCGTCGACGACCCTGGAATTCGTCGAGGGGCTCCAGTTCGACAAGGGCTACCTCAGCCCCTACTTCGTCACCAGCCCCACCACGATGGAGGCGGTGCTCGACGACGCCCTGATCCTGCTCGTCGAGAAGAAGATCAGCAATCTCCGGGACCTGATCCCGCTGCTGGAGCGCGTCGCCCAGTCGGGCCAGCCGCTGCTGATCATCTCCGAGGACGTCGAGGGGGAGGCCCTGGCGACCCTGGTGGTCAACCGGCTCCGGGGGATCCTCAACATCTGCGCCGTCAAGGCACCGGGCTTCGGCGACCGCCGCAAGGCGATGCTCCAGGACATGGCGATCCTGACCGGCGGCACCGTGGTCAGCGAGGACCTCGGCCTGAAGCTGGAGAACCTCACCCTCGAGCAGCTCGGCAAGGCCAAGCAGATCAAGGTGAGCAAGGACAGCACCACGATCATCCAGGGCGCGGGCAAGAAGGAAGACATCCAGAAGCGGATCGACCAGCTCCGCAAGCAGATCGGCGAGACCGACTCGGAGTACGACCGCGAGAAGTACCAGGAGCGGCTGGCGAAGATCACCGGGGGGGTGGCCGTCATCAGCGTCGGCGCCCCGACCGAGGCGGCGATGAAGGAGCTGAAGGCCCGCGTCGAGGACGCCCTGCACGCCACCCGGGCCGCCGCCGAGGAGGGGATCGTCCCCGGCGGCGGCTCGGCCCTGCTGCGGACCGTCCCCGCGGTCAAGGCCCTGCACGACTCGCTCGAGGGTGACGACCGCGTCGGCGCCGCCATCGTCCTGCGGTCGCTCGAGGAGCCGGCCCGGATGATCGCCCAGAACGCCGGCCACGACGGCGCCGTCGTCGCCCAGGAGATCGTCGAGAAGGGGGGCAACTTCGGCTTCAACGCGAACACGGGCGACTACGTCGACATGTTCGAGGCCGGCATCATCGACCCGACCAAGGTCACCCGGACGGCGCTGCAGAACGCCGCCTCGATCTCGGGCCTGATGCTGACCACCGAGGCCATGATCACCAACCTCAAGGACGATGACGAGGAGAAGGGCAAGCGGATCGAGGGCTCGGTCCGCTGAACCCCCGCTCTCCCACGGGAGTCGGACGAGGACGGGTCGGCAGCACCGCGTGCTGCCGGCCCGTTCGTCGGCCGTGATCGAGGAATTCGCACCCATCCGGCCCGCCCTGCCCGGGGCCGGAGCAGGAGGCGGTCGGCACCGCGGCGCGGTGTTCGGGATCGCGGGTCGGATGGTATGATGGTCCGACCGCCTTGCCGAGGATTCCGCCGCGAGAGGCCACCGATCGAGACGCGATGCCGATGGCGACGACGAAGCGCGACTACTACGAGGTCCTCGGGCTGCAGCGGTCCGCCTCGCCCGACGAGATCAAGGGCTCCTATCGGCAGCAGGCCAAGAGATTCCACCCCGACAAGAACCCGGGCGACCAGGAGGCCGAACGCAAGTTCCGTGAGGCCGCCGAGGCGTACGAGGTGCTCTCCGACCCCGACAAGCGACGCCGGTACGACCGATACGGCCACGCCGGTCTCGAAGGGGCCGGCGTCCACGACTTCCGGTCGGCCGAGGAGGTCTTCTCCGCCTTCGGCGAGATCTTCGGCGGGTCCGGGCTGTTCGGCGACTTCTTCGGCCCCCGACGCCGGGGGCCGAGGGCCGGTTCCGACCTGCTCGTGAGGCTGGAGATCGACCTGGAGGAGGCCGCCCGGGGGGCGACCCGGACCATCGAGCTGCCCCGTCAGGAATACTGCGACACCTGCAACGGGACCGGGGCCAAGCCCGGGACCGTCGCCACCACCTGCGATTACTGCGGCGGTCGCGGCCAGATCGTCACCGCGCGGGGCTTCTTCCAGATGGCCCAGACCTGCCCCGCCTGCGGGGGGGAGGGGGTCCGGGTCGTCGACCCGTGCGCCGATTGCAAGGGGACCGGCCGGGAGTCCCAGATCGCCACGGTCCAGGTCCGCATCCCGGCCGGCGTCGACACCGGCACGATCCTCCAGCTCCGCAACCAGGGCGAGCCCGGGGACCCCGGCGCCCCCCGGGGCAACCTGAGGGTCCAGGTCCAGGTCCGCCCGCATGCCTTCTTCGTCCGCAAGGGGAACGACCTGATCTGCCAGGTGCCGATCGGCTTCCCCCAGGCCGCCCTCGGCGCCGAGGTCGAGGTGCCCACGCTCGACGGCCCCGCCCCGCTGAACGTCCCCAGGGGGACCCAGAGCGGCGAGATCCTCAAGCTCCGGGGCCGGGGGATGCCGGACCTCTCCGGCTCCGGCCGGGGCGACGAGCTGGTGGAGGTCATCATCGAGACCCCCAAGCGGCTCTCCGAGCGTCAGGAGGAGCTGCTGAGGGAGCTGGCCGAACTGGACCACCACGACGTCAGCCCCAGGCGGAAGAGCTTCCTGGAGAAGCTCCGCGACTTCTTCACCGAGCCCGAGGAGGGTGGGGACGATCCGCTCCCCTGAGCCCTCCCCCCGCCCGGCCTGCGACGAGGGCGGGCGGGCGACCCGCCCAAACCCCGTCACGCCCCGACCGATCCTGGACCCCACGCGATGAGCGATCCGAACCCCAAGATGACCGACCCCGATCGGGAGCCCGATGCCGAGGGCCGGGCCGCCGCCGAGGGCGCCGATGCGTCGACCGCGTCGCTCCGGTCGCAGCTCGACGAGGCGGCCCGTCAGCGGGACGAGTACCTGGAGCAGCTCCGACGCTCCCAGGCCGAGTTCGTCAATTTCCAGAAACGCAGCCGGTCACAGGCCGAGGCCGATCGCACCTACGCCGTCTCCCCGCTGGCGAACGACCTGCTCTCGGTGATCGACAATTTCGAACGCGCCATCGACGCCGCCCGGCAGTCCGGCAACGAGGCGATCATCACCGGCCTGGAGATTGTCCACCGGCAACTCCTCGAGGCCCTGGCCAAACACGGGGTCGAGCCGATCGAGTCGATCGGCCAACCCTTCGACCCCAACATCCACGAGGCCCTGATGCAGCAACCCGACGCCGACCACCCCGAGGGGACGGTCGTCGCCGAACTCAGTCGCGGGTTCAGGATCCGGGACCGCGTCCTGCGGCCGAGCCGGGTCGCGGTGTCGGTCTCGCCCTGATCCGATCTCCCTCTCACCGGGCCGCGGCGATCCCCGCCGCGATGCCCATCTCGGAGCCGATCGACGTCCATGCCCACCTACGACTACATCTGCGACGATTGCAAGCACGAATTCGAGGCCTTCGAGTCGATCAAGGCCGACCCCCAGACCACTTGCCCGTCGTGCCAGAAGGAGACGCTTCGGCGCAAGATCGGCGCCGGCGCGGCCATCCTCTTCAAGGGTTCCGGCTTCTACCTGACCGACTACCGGAGCGACTCCTACAAGAAGGCCGCCAAGGCCGACAAGGACGGCTCCTCGGGTTCGTCCTCCTCGTCGTCGTCCGGCGATTCGGCGTCGAAGCCCGAGTCGAAGCCGTCGTCTTCGAGCGGTTCCTCCTCCGACTGACGGATCCGGGTGATCATGATCCGAGGCAAGTGCCCCACCTGCGGCCGGGCGTTCGAGGGACCGGGCCTCGACGCCCTGCCACACTTCCCCTTCTGCTCCGAGCGCTGTCGCCTGGTCGACCTCGGCCGATGGATCGACGGCGACTACTCCATCCCCGGCCCGCCTGCCCCGGAACCACCGATCGTCCCCCCCGGGGACGAAGCGGACGAGTGATCGTCCTCGGACGAGCGACCGACGCTCGACCGATCGGCGATCGAGGCGGCACCTGTGACCCCCCCGCGGCCCGCGAAAATCGTCGGGAACAGGCGTTGACTCGATCCGCCGATCGAGTACGATCCCGGCCATGCGGGTCGGCAACCGCCGAGCGTGCAGAACACACCATGGACGACGCTCCGCCGACCCGCTCGTCGCGTCCTTACTGACCCTGATTCGACCGCTCGACGCGAGGCCGCACGGAAGGGGCCGCCACAACCCGACCTCTCACCCGATTGAAGCCTTGCCCTGAGCCCTCCGACCCGGTTCGGACACCGAGTCGGAGTCGATCGCACGACGTCCACGGATGGGACTCCTCATGCGCATCCTCGTCACCGGCGGCGCGGGCTATGTCGGTTCGACCCTGGTCCCGGCCCTGCTCGAGCAGGGCCATCGGGTCCGCGTGCTCGACAACCTGAGGTTCGGCGGCCACGGCCTGCTGCCCTGCTGCCAGAACCGATTCTTCGAGCTTCAGAAGGGGGACGCCTGCGACCCCAAGGACGTGGAGAAGGCGATCGACGGCGTCGACGCGATCATCCACCTCGCGGCCATCGTCGGCTATCCGGCGTGCAAGAAGGAGCCGCAACTGGCCCAGGCGATCAACGTCGGCTCGACGAGGCTCCTGCTGGAGAAGCGGTCCAAGGACCAGAAGGTCCTGTTCGCCTCGACCGGGAGCATTTACGGGTCGATCCCCGATTATGTCTGCAACGAGAACACCCCCCGGGCGCCGATCACCCTCTACGGCGAGACCAAGGCCCAGGCCGAGCAGCTCGTCCTCGACTCCGGCAACGGCATCGCCTACCGGTTCGCCACCGCCTTCGGCGTGAGCAACCGGATGCGGCTGGACCTGATGCCGAACGACTTCACGTATCAGGCCGTGAAGAACCGCAACCTCATCGTCTACGAGGGCGGCTTCAAGCGGACGTTCGTCCACGTCCGCGACATGGCCCGCTCCTTCATCTTCGCCCTGGAGCGCTGGGACGAGGTGAAGGACGACGTCTACAACGTCGGCCACGAGAGCATGAACTTCACCAAGGAAGACGTGGCCCGGAAGATCATGGAGCACGTCGACTACTACCTGCATTTCGCCGAGGTCGGCAGCGACGCCGACCAGCGGAACTACGAGGTCAGCTACGAGAAGATCCGCGCAAAGGGCTTCGAGACCACCATCGACCTCGACCGGGGCATCGCCGAGCTGGTGCAGGCAGCGAAGCTGATCGAGTGGTCGAACCCGTTCAGCAACGTCTGACGAGGGTCGGCGGTCGATCGGAGGGCGCCGGCAGGCGGGGGGCCCAGGCATCGCCCCCGCCTCGCCCTCGGCCCCGTCCGCCTCGCCGCCGACCGCCGACTCCACCCCAGGGAAGGACAGCGAGCGATGAAGGGCTTCTGGTCGGGCAAGCGCGTCACGGTCACCGGCGGGGCCGGGTTCCTCGGGAAGCACATCGTCAGGAGGCTGGAGTCGTTCGGGGCCGAGGTCCACGTCCCCCGCAAGCGGGACTTCGACCTGACCTCGCTCGACTCCTGCCTGCGATGCCTGCTTGAGCATCCGGCCGACGTGCTCATCCACGCGGCGGCGTATTACGGCGGCATCGGGATCAACGTCAACGAACCGGGGAACCTGTACTATCAGAACCTCGTCATGGGGGCCAACCTCATGGAGGCCGCCCGGCTGACGAAGGTCGACAAGGTGGTCAACATCGGCACCGCCTGCAGCTACCCCGGCTACCTCGAAGGGGAACTCAAGGAGCAGGACCTCTGGTCCGGCCCCTGCCACGCGAGCGTCGTCAACTACGGCCTGACGAAGAAGATGCTGGCCGTCCAGGGCGTGGCCTACAAGAAGCAGTACGGGCTCGACTCGATCCACCTGATCCTGACGAACCTCTACGGCCCCGGCGACTCCTACAACCCGGACCGCTCGCACGTGGTCGCCGCCCTGGTGCGGAAGTGGGTCGAGGCGGACCTGGCCGGGGCGAAGGAGGTCGAGGTCTGGGGCACCGGCACGCCGATCCGGGAATTCATCTACGTCGAGGACTGCGCCGACGCGATCGTCCTGGCCGCCGAGGTCTACGACGACGAGGCCCTGCCGCTGAACATCGGCACGGGGATCGGCACCTCGATCAAGGAACTGGCCGAGACGGTCCACGACCTCTCTGGCTTCAAGGGATCGCTGCGCTGGAACACCGATAAGCCCGACGGCGCGGCGAAGAAGGTGCTCGACGTGACCCGCATGTCGCAGGTGCTCGACGGCTGGACGCCGCCCACCGACCTGCGATCGGGCCTGGCCCGGACGATCTCCTGGTATCGCGCCAACAAGGACGAGGCCGACGCCAAATGGTGAGCGACATCCCCAAGCCCAGCTCCCCCCGACGGCCCGCCTCGCGCTGGCGGGCCGAATCGAGGCGGCCGATGGCCGGCGGGCCGCATGCCGCGATCCGATCCGGCCGCCGTCGGCCCCGGATCCTGTTCGTCAACCAGTACTACTGGCCCGACCACGCCTCGACGGCGCAGCACCTGACGGATCTCGCCGAGTCGCTGGCCGATCGCGGCTACGAGTGCCACGTCCTCTGCGCCCGGGGTCGCTACGAGCCCGGCGTCGAGCCTCCCCCGGCCGAGGAGGAGCATAACGGAGTCCGCATCCACCGCGTCCGGGCCACGTCGCTCGGGCGGGGTAGCGTGATCAAGCGGATGGCCGATTACCTGAGCTTCTACCTCGGGGCCTTCCGCAAGGCGTTCACCCTGCCGGGCTTCGACGTGGTGGTGACGCTCACCACGCCGCCGATCATCGGGCTGGTCGGCACGCTCCTCCGCCGCCTCCGGGGGTCGTGCCAGGTCTACTGGAGCATGGACCTCCACCCCGACGCGAGCCTGGCCCTCGGCCAGATGTCGAGGCGGAACCCGGTCGTCGCGCTGCTCTCGTGGCTGAGCGACGCGGTCTATCGCCAGTCCGACCGGGTCGTCGTACTCGGCCCCTACATGGCCGACCGGATCCGCTCGAAGGGGGTCCGGGACTCCCGGATGATCGAGATCCCCGTCTGGAGCCGGCTCGACGAGGTGTATCCGATCCCCCGGGAAGGACACCCGATGCGGGAGGCGCTGGGGCTCTCGGGCAAGTTCGTCGTCATGTATTCGGGGAACCTCGGCATGGCCCACTCGGCCGTCGAGTTCGTCGAGGCGGCCCGTCGGCTCCGGGACCGGGATGACGTCGTCTTCCTCTTCGTCGGCGGCGGCCCCCGGCTCCGCGAGGTGAAGGAGGCGAAGCGGCTCGAAGGGCTGGAGAACGTCCGGCTGCTCGACTACGTCCCCCGGGAGCAGTTGCACGAGTCGCTCACGGTGGCCGACGCCCACCTCGTCTCTATGCGCCCGGAGATGACGGGCATCGTCGTGCCGGGGAAGCTGTACGGGGCCATGGCCTCGGAGCGTCCCGTGCTGTTCGTCGGGCCCGATCACAGCGAGACGGCCGACACCATCCGCCGGGCCGGCTGCGGGGTCACCGTCCGACTCGGCGAGGCCGAGGCGCTCGTTCGGGCGATCGAGCACCTCGCCGCCGACCCCGGGGCCGCCGCCGAGATGGGCCGCAAGGGGCGGGAGGCCTTCCTGGCCGAGTTCGAACGAGACGGCTGCTGCGACCGCTGGGCCGAATTGATGGGCGAGCTTGCCGGGGACCGCCGCCCGGCCGCCGTCCCCGACGGCCCGGCCGTGGCCTCGGCGTCCGCCTGATCGGGCCCCCGGACCGATCGTGACGATGGCCGGTCGACTCCCGTGTGATCCCTGATGCGGAGTGCGTCCGACGGCCCCTCGCCGGGCCGCCGGGCGTCCTCCTTCGCGACGCGAGGAGGGACGGTGCGATGGATCAGCGTCTTGCCCGGAATCCTCGAGGCCCGGCCCCGGACGACTCGTACGGCTGGGTCGAGGTCGACCCGGATTGCCGCTTCGCCATCAAGGTCGCCTCGGATCGGGAGGCCGAGGAAGAGATCAGCCGGAGCCTGGCCTCGGGCGTCTTCCCCCCGGAATATCGGCCCTTGCTCCGAGAACTCCATCGGCTCGTCCCGGTGGGAGGGCGGGTGCTCGACCTGGGGGCACACGTCGGCGTCTTCTCGCTCGCGGCAAGCGCCTCGGGCTATCAGGTCGTCTCGGTCGAGGCGTCGCCCCGGAACGCCTCGTTGCTCCGTGCCAGCGCGTCCCTGAACGGCTTCGACGGGATGACGGTCGTCGAGGCGGGGGTCAGCGACCGGTCCGGCATCCTGGAGTTCTGCCCCTACGGGCCGTATGGTCACGCCGTCACCGATCGGACCGAACAGTACACGTCCATCGAGGTTCGGTCGACGACCGTCGACGACCTGCTCTCGGATCTGGGCTGGGACCGGGTCGACTTCATCAAGATGGACATCGAGGGGTCGGAGGTGGCGGCCGTCCGGGGGATGGCCCGGCTCCTCTCCCGGCCCGATTCGCCGCCGATCTTCTACGAGTCTAACCGCCACACGCTGGCCTTCTTCGACAAGACGCCCCGTGACCTGAAGGCGTCGCTTGTCGAGCACGGCTACCGCAACCTCCTCGTCACCCCGGACGGACTCGTTCCCGTCACCCCCGACGAGGAGCAGGGGGAGACGGTGGTCGATTACCTGGCGATCAAGGGCTGATGCGGGGAGGGGGACCCTCCTCGTCCGTCTCGTCGTCCGGGGCTCGGCTACCGGCGGTAGCTGCTCCAGGGGTAGAGCACGAAGCGGCCGACGACGCGGAGCGGCAGGTCCGACCGCCGCTCGATCCGACTCCAGGGATCTTCCATGCCCTCGACCGCATAGACCCCGCCGATCAGCATCGACGCGACGAACACGATCCTCCAGATGCCGAGCCTGAGCCACTGGAGCGAGGCCGCGGCGTATGCGAAGGCGAGCGGGGAGATCGGTAGGAGGTGGCGGACGCCGAATGACTGGCCGGAATAATCGGTCCGCCTCACGCCGAAACTGTAATAGCCGAGCAACACCACTGTGACGACCGCCACGACGATCGCCCCGGCTCGCATCGCGTCCCGCCGCCGGAGCATCGTCAGGGCGACCCCGATCGGGGAGAACGCGAGGATCGGCGTTACCGTCAGCCAGCCCTGGGGCCCGACCAGCAACTCGACGAGGAACTCCCCCCTCGGGATCGTCTCCTCATACGTGCCGATTTCGGTCGCCCAGTAGGACCCCTCATAGGAGAGGGACTCGGGGTACATCTCCACCGGCAAGGGCGAACCGGTCACGAGCGACTGGAGGACGCAGTGCAGCAGCAGCGGCGAGGCGGAGCCGATCGCATAAGCCGTCGCCGCCCGGCGTGACCGCACCGCGGTCCAGCACAGAAGGCCGAGCCACATGGCGCCCCCGGCCGGCAGGTCGATCGTCGCCGCCAGCCCGGCGAGTACTCCCGAGGTACCCGATCGGAGCATCCCACCCCGGCCCCTCGACGGCCCGAGCAGCACGACGGCGAAGGCCATGGTCAGCAGGCCGGCCGCGACGCTGTGGTTGTTGAAGGTGACGCCGTAGGTCAGCAAAAGCGAGCTGGCACCGAAGCCGATCGTAAGGAGGTCGGAGAGCCACCGGGCCACGTCGACCGCCTGCAAAATCCGCCGCAACCCATAGAGGGCCAGGGCCGAGGGCAGGGCGATCAGCAGCACCACGAGCGCCCGGTTCACCGGGCCGAAGGAGGCGACGAAGTCCCTCGGGGACCGGAGGTCGAACATCCGATACCCCGCCCGGTGCATCGGGCCGTAGACGGCCGCCCCGAGCGCGGGGAGCACGGGGGGCTTGTCGGAATAGAGTCGGCCGTCGAATTTGGCCAGGTCCGGGGATCCGCTCGGGCCGAGGTAGGGCGAATCGTCGACCCGGAGCGTGCCGCGCTCCACGATCGACTCGATCGTCATGTACCGCGACCAGACGTTGCCGCTCACCCGGGGCGGGTCGACAAGCACCCCGAGCGTCGCGGCGAACACCAGGGCCGGGATCGCCGCCCGGGCCCGGCCGATCGGGCGGGGCAGGTCGATGGGCCGATCGGCTGCCCGGGGGGGGACGGGATCGTTAGAATGATTGGGTGCCATCGGGGTCGATCGACGAGGACTCCGGGGATCCCGCCTCACGGGCGGGGCGATTCTGGCTCCGCCCCGGGGGCGGGGTTCGACCTGGATTCTAACCGCCGGAGGCCGACCTTGGCCAACCTCGCCGAGCGACCCGAGATCCCCGGCCGGGCGATCCTCGGCCTGGTCGTGGCCCTCGCCTTCACCCTCTGGTGGCGCGGGCACACCTTCGGGCCGACCATCCGGGACCTGCTCGGGTTCGCCCCCTGGCCGGTCGTCCGGGGAGAGTCCGAGCCCCTCGACTGCGACGAGGCCGCCTACGCCTACATGGGCAGGCGGATGCTGGACGGGGATCGCCTGTACGCCGACCTCAGCGAGAACAAGCCTCCGCTCGGCTACTGGATCTACGAGTTGGCCGTCGCCCTGGGGGGCCCGAACGAGCTGGCGATCCGCCTCCTGCCGATCCCGTTCGTCCTGGCGACCGTGGCGATGACCTGGTGGATCGGCCTGAGGCTCGGGGGGACGATGGCGGCGGTGCTCTCGGCGGTCCTCGTCGGGTTGCTGAGCACCGACCCTTACCTGTACGGCAACGGGGCTCAGCTGGAACAGCCGATCAATTGCTTCGCGCTGGCGTCGCTCGCGGCGGCCATCGAGGCCGGGCTCGTCCCCCGGCGTCGGGGGGCCTGGCTGCTCCTGGCCGGGATCGCGGTCGGCCTGGCCACCCTGGTGAAACAGGTGGCGGTGCTCCACCTCGCGGTGCAGGGAGTCGCCGTGATGGCGATGCCCAGGGGTGCGGGAGGGGGCCGGGGTGCGGGGACGCCCCGATCCCTCGGGCTGCTCATGGCCGGTTTCGCGGGGACCCTCGCGGTGGCGGCCGCCATCCTCTGGGCCCGGGGGGTGATGGGGGCGGCGGCGGATGACATCATCCGTCACGGCCGGGCCCTTGCCACCGACATCCCGCCCGATCCCAACGCCCCTTCTCCCCTGTTCCGATGGCTGACGGGTAATGCCGATCCCTCGGGAGCCTTGCCTCCCCCCTTCGGCTCGACCGATTACCTCGTCTGGTGGGGGAGGGGTTCCTGGCCGATCTGGCTGGCGGCGGTGCCCTCGATGGCCTGGCTCACGTTCGGCCGGTCGAGCTTCGGCAGGAGGCTGGTCGTGGCCTGGACCGCGTCATGCCTGGTCCAGGTCGTCGCCCCGGGTCTGTACTGGGCCCACTACTACCTCCTGCCGGTGCCGGGGCTGGCACTCTCTGTCGCGTTGACGATGGGGGATCTCGCGGCCGTCGGGTGGAGGACACGACGGTCGATCGCCGCCCTGGCGGCGCTGTCGGCCGCGGTCGTCGGGTTCTCGGTGATCCAGGCGCGCGATTATCTCCTCGTTCCGCCCGAGGAGCTGACGATCCGGTACAAGGGAGGTCGGCAATGGGTCGAGCTCCGCAAGCTCGGCCGGCTGCTGGCGGATCGGACGGACGACTGGGGAGACCCGAAGCTGCACGTCTGGGGGTGGCAGAGCCCGCTGCTCTTCTATTCCGGCCTGGATTCGGCCTCGCGGCACTTCTTCACGAACAACCTGATGAGGGAGTTCGCCGATCGGAGCCATCCGGTCGTCTCACCCAGGATCGACGAGCTGATGGGCGACCTCGGGGAGCACAGGCCCGAGATCGTCCTCGCGGCGTACCCGCCGTTCCCGGCGCTCCGGGAATTCCTGGGCGAGGGGTACCTGCCGTCCAACCTCTTCCCGATCGCGCCGGACGGCCGGGGGCTCTGGGTCCGAAAGGACCGCTGGGCCGAGTTCCAGTTCGAGGCGGGGCGCCTCAGCCGATCGGTGCGACGGCCGGGGAGCCCGCCCCGAGGATCGCCTCGTAGCGTCCCCGGAGCGTCCCCATGATCTGCTCCCAGCTCTGGGAGCGGGCGTGATCCCGGGCCTGGGCGGCGAGTCGTCGGCGGAGGGGGCCGTCCTCGGCGAGCGCGAGGATCGCCCCGGCGAAGGTCGACGGGGGGGAGTCGGGGTCGATCGCCAGGCCGGTCTCGCCGTGTCGGACGATCTCTGCGGGGCCTCCCTCGGCCAGGACGACCGCCGGCAGTCCGGAGGCCATCGCCTCGAGGACGACGTTGCCGAAGGTCTCGGTCCGGCTGGCGAAGGCGAAGACGTCGGCCGCCGCGTAGGAGTCGGCCAGCTCGTCGCCGGATCGGAAGCCGACGAAGGTGGCGAGGCCTCCGAGCCGCTCCTCCAGCCCCGGGCGGGCGGGGCCGTCGCCGATGATCAGCGGGCGGGCCCGGGGGAATCGGCGGGCGACCTCGGCCAGCGCCTCGGCCAGGTAGTCGACGTTCTTCTCCACCGCGACCCGGCCGACGTAGGCGATCACCACGTCGTCGGCCTCGAAGCCCAGGGACCGGCGGACGGCCTCCCGGCCGGGGCGGTCCGGCCGGAAGAGCGAGGCGTCGACCCCTCGGGGCCAGAGCACGAGGTTCCGGAACCCCCGGCGTTGGAGGCCGAGCATCGTCGCCCGGGAGGGGACGTAGGTCTCCAGGGTCCGGTTGTGGAACCACCGCAGGTAGCGCCAGATCAGGCCCCGGGCCCAGCCGACGCGGTAGTGGTCCGAGTACTGGTCGAAGTTGGTGTGGAAGCTGGAGACGATCGGGATCCGCCGCCGGGCGGCGTACCGATGGACGGCCAGTCCCAGGGTCGCCTCGGTGGCGACGTGGATCAGGTCGGGCCGGAACCGGTCGATGGCCGTCCTCACCCCCCGATACGGCGGGATCGGCAGGTGGAGGTCCGGGTAGAAAGGGATCCGGAGCGAGGGGACCCGATGGCACCGGGCCGCGTCGGGGGGCTTGCCGTAATCGGGGTGGATCACCTGGACCGCGTCCCCCCCCTGCTCCAGCGTGCGGACGAGCTGGGAGAGCGTCCGAGAGACGCCGTTGACCTGCGGGACGTAGGTCTCGGTGACGATCGTGATCCGCATCGTCGCGCCTCTGGGGGACCTCTCCGGGTCGTCGCGGGTCGACCCTCGACCCCCCCATCATCGCACGGCGATCGTGCCGGGGCTACGCGAACCGGCCCGGTCCTCGAGCCCGGGGGGACGCCGCGGGACGATCGTCCCACGCGCGGCCGCTCGACGAGGGGAAGATCCGATGAATCCGGGCGGGGCCGCGGTCCCGATCCGTCCCGGGGGCCCGGTCGGGTCGGACCCGGGAGGTGCCGCGACCTTGCCCCCCGGCCGGGGCCGTGACAGACTGGACGGTCGACCTCCCGGCCGCCTCCCGGTCCGCCGGCCGGGCCGAACGAACCCCCCGAGGGAGCCTCGATCCGTGAAGCCGAATCCCGTCAAGCGGGCCTTGCGCGAGGGGAAGCCGCAGGTCGGCACCTGGCTGTCGCTGGGGAGCACCTTCGCCGCCCGGTTCCTCGCCCGCACCGGCCTGCCCTGGTTGACGGTCGATATGGAGCACACGCACACCGACATCCAGACCGCCGCCCTGATGTTCGGCGCCATCTCCGACGCCGGCTGCACGCCGCTGGCCCGGGTCTCGTGCTGCCGGCACGACCTGATCAAGTCGGTGCTCGACTGCGGGGCCATGGGGATCGTCGTGCCGATGGTCATGGATGCAGACGAGGCCCGGGTCGCCGTCGCCGCCTGCAAGTACCCGCCGCTGGGCAATCGGTCCCTCGGGGGGGCGCTTCATGCCCTGAATTACGGCACGACGGCCGAGGCTTACTACGCCGGGGCCGATGAGGAGATCCTCGTCGTCATTCAGACCGAGCACATCGACGCCGTCGAGCGGGCCGACGAGATCTACGCCGTGCCGGGCATCGACGCCATCTTCGTGGGCCCGAACGATCTGGCCGCCTCGCTCCGGGAGGCCAAGGGGGTCTCCCCGACCCCCGAACGCGTCGAGAAGGTCCTTCTCCGCATCCGGGAGGTCGCCGCCCGGCACAAGGTCCCTTGTGGCATCCACGTGAAGACCCCGGAGGACGCCCAACGGCGGATCGACGAGGGCTGGCGTTTCATCGCCGTCGGCAGCGAGTTGGGGATGATGCTCCAGTACGCGACCGCCCTGGCCTCCCGGTTCAACCAGGACGATGCGGCATCCGGCCTGGCGAATTACTGAGGCCGTCGGGCTCGGGCCCCGGGGGCCGTCCAAATCCCGGTCCGAGCGGCGCCGGGCCATCGATCGGCCGCTCGGACGCCGGGGAGGTTAGGCATGACGGTGGTCCTGATCGGGACGCTCGACACGAAGGGCGAGGAGGTCGGCTTCGTCCGGGATCGGCTCCGGGCCGGGGGGCTGGATGTCCTCGTCATCGACGCCGGCTCTGGGGGCACCCCGGCGATCCGGCCGGATATCCCCCGAGATCGCGTCTTCGAGGCGGCCGGCTCGTCCGTCGGGGAGGTCGACCGCCACCGGGATCGCGGCCGGGCCGTGGCCGACGCGGCCCGGGGCGTCGCCAGCGTCGTCGAGGGGTTGATCCGGGGGGGCGAGGTCCGAGGGATCCTCGGACTCGGCGGGTCGGCGGGCACGACCATCTGCTCGGCGGCGATGCGAGCCGCCCCGTTCGGGATGCCGAAGGTGCTGGTCAGCACCCTCGCGAGCGGCCAGACCCGGCCGTACGTCGGCGGCAGCGACTTCTTCATGATCCCTTCGATCGCCGACATTGCCGGCCTCAACCGGATCACCCGACGCGTCCTCAGCAACGCGGCCGACGCGATGATCGGCATGGTCCTCGGCGGGGCGTCCCCCGGGGTCGTCGACGCCGCCGCCGCGCATCCCCTCGTCACCGCGACGATGTTCGGCGTGACTACCCCGTGCGTCGATCGGGCCCGTCGGGTCCTGGAGGGGGACGGTTGCGAGGTCATCGTCTTCCACGCGACCGGGGTCGGCGGACGGGCGATGGAACGGTTGATCCGAGACGGCCTGGTCGACGCGGTCCTCGACCTGACGACGACCGAACTGGCCGATGAACTCGTCGGCGGCGTCCTCTCGGCCGGTCCCGACCGCCTGTCGGCGGCCGCGGACGCCGGCGTGCCCCAGGTGGTGAGCCTCGGGGCGCTCGACATGGTCAATTTCGGCCCGATCGAGACCGTGCCCGAGGCGTTCCGTGGGAGGACCTTCCACGTCCACAACCCGACCGTGACCCTGATGCGGACCCTCCCCGAGGAGTGCGAAGAGCTCGGCCGTCGGATGGCCTCGATGCTCCGGAGGGCGTCGGCCGAGACGGTCGTCCTGATCCCGGAGGAGGGGGTCTCCGCACTCGACGCCCCCGGGCAGCCGTTCCACGACCCCGGGGCCGACGCCCGGCTGTTCGAGTCGATCCGTCGGGGCCTCGAGGATTCGAGGCTCGTGCGGGTCGAATCCGTGCCGATGCACATCAACGACCCCGAGTTCGCCGACCTGGCCTCGGCCAGGCTCCGGGAGATCCTGCGGTCGGGCCCGAAGCGAGCAAGGGGGAGCGATGACGAGGACGGAGATCCTGGAGCGGTTCCGTCGGAAGGTCGCCGAGGGCCGGCCGATCCTCGGCGCCGGGGCGGGGACCGGGTTGAGCGCCAAGTGCGCCGAGGCCGGTGGGATCGACCTGATCATCATCTATAATTCCGGCCGCTTCCGGATGGCCGGTCGCGGGAGCCTCGCCGGGCTGATGCCCTACGGGGACGCCAACGCGATCGTCATGGAGATGGCCCGCGAGGTCCTGCCGGTCGTCGATCACACCCCGGTGCTGGCGGGCGTTTGCGGCACCGACCCGTTCCGGCTGATGGACCGGTTCCTGGTCGAAGTTCGTGCCGCCGGATTCGCCGGGGTCCAGAATTTCCCCACCGTAGGGCTGATCGACGGCCAGTTCCGCCGAGGGTTGGAGGAGACGGGGATGGGGTACGACCGGGAAGTCTCCATGATCGCCCGGGCCCGGTCGCTCGACCTGCTCACCTGCCCCTACGTCCACGACGAGGACGAGGCGAGGACCATGACCGAGGCCGGGGCCGACGTGGTGGTCGCCCACGTCGGCCTGACGACCAAGGGGATGATCGGGGCCCGGTCGGCCCTCCCGCTCGACGAGGCCATCGGGCGCGTCCAGGGGATGGCCGAGGCCGCCCGATCGGTCCGTGAGGACGTCCTGGTCCTCTGCCACGGCGGCCCGATCGCCGAACCGGCGGACGCCGCCGAGGTGCTCGCGAGGACCCGGGGCGTGGTCGGATTCTTCGGCGCCAGCAGCATCGAACGCCTGCCGACCGAGCCGGCGATCGTCGGCCAGGTCCGCAAATTCGCCGAGCTGCGGCTCCCCAGCCCGTGATCCCTCGTCTCAGCCGGAGGTCGCCCCGTCGTCCCCATCCGTCCCCGACCGTCCCCGGACGAGCGTCCGAGTCACCCCCTCCTGGACGACTTCACCGCGTTGATTGTGGATTTGCCGGTGCCAGGTGACCACGCCGCGACGTCCCCTGGCCCGGGATTCCAGGGCATGTACCCAGGTCAAGACCCGGATCGTGTCGCCGATGAGGATCGGATTCCGAAATGACCAGGATACGATCTCCAGGAAGGCCATCGTGTCGACCCTCGGCGCCCCGGTCCCCAGGCCACTCGCGATCGCCAGGCCGAGCAGGCCGTGGGCGACCGGCTGGCCGAATGGCCCGGTGCGGGCCGCCTCGTGGTCGACGTGTAAGGGATTGAAGTCTCCGGACAGCCCGGCGAACAGGGTGATCTCGGCCTGGGTGATCGTCCGGGCGGGGCTTTCCCAGCACTCATCGAGCGAAAGATCCTGGAATGCGAGCAGCGGAGCACGGTGGACGTTCACGCGGCGGGTCCTCGTGGTAACCGAAACGTCCCGATCGACTTAAAGCCGGGGGATCGGCGATCGAGACACCCTAGCACGGCCCGGGGGGGGCGTCCATGACGGCCACCCCGGATGAGATGCTTGTGGTCATCGACACCGCAGAAATAATATGATTGCCGGAAACGCACGTTTTGGCACACGAATTGACATTTACGGTTTGCCCGCCCAGGATGCGCCTGTTCGGGTTCCACGAGAGCGACGGCGACCGACGAAGGGAGCTCAATCGCGATGAAGGTGCTCATCGCCGACGATGATCGGAAAGTGGGGGCGAGCCTCCAGCAGATCCTCAACAAGATGGGGTACAACGTCGCCGCAGTCGCCGAGGACGGGCAACGGGCGATCGAGATGTGCCGGCGGACGCTCCCCGACGTGGCGATCCTCGACATCGAGATGCCCGGCCTCGACGGCCTCTCGGCGGCGAGGCAGATCGCCCAGGATCCGGGTACGCCGGTGATCATCCTGACGGCCCACGGCCAGCCCGAACTGGTGGAAGCCGCGATCCAGGAAGGGGCCATCCAGTATCTGCTCAAGCCGGTGACGGGCCCGGCCCTGAACGCCGCCATTCAGATGGCCGTCGCCAAGTCCCGGGAGCTGGAATCCTACAAGAAGCGCAGCGAGGAGTTGGAGGCCACGCTCCGGGACCGCAAGATGATCGAGAAGGCCAAGGGGATCATCATGTCCCGCCGCAACCTCACGGAATCGGAGGCCTTCCGTTTCCTCCAGAGGGAGAGCCAGGACCGGAGGATCCCCATGGCGAAGCTGGCGGAGACGATCGTGCATGCCCATGAGCTGATTTAAACCGGTCCCCCCGGGCCCCTCGGCCCCGCCCGGTCCGTTGACAGGGGCGGCGGGTCGATTGTAGCCTCATGTCGATCGGCGAGCGTGGATGACCCTCGCCGGGATGCGACGGGGTCGACGGAATGCGCCCCCGGCCCCTCGCCCGAATCGTCCCCGACCTGCAGGCCAGAGTCATGCAAGGATGTCCTGACCCGGCACATCTCCCGACGGGATGGGCGCCGACCACGGCCCGTGAGGTCCCCGAGCTGAGGGCGATCGTCGCCGCCATCGGCGAGAACCTCGAGGCTCCGATGGCCGCGATCCGGGAGGCCCTGGGCCCGCTGCTCGACGCGATGGACCCGAAGGCCCCGGCCTCCCCCCACCTGGCCACCTCGGTCGCGATGTCCGAGGACGTGACGCAGCTCACCCGGCGTTACCTCGAATACATCGACCAGGCCGAGGCGTTGCCGACGCCCCGGCTCCGTCCCGAGCGGACCGACGAGCTGCTCGCCGAGGTCGACCGCCGGTTGATGGCAGAGGCCTTCGGTCGTGGGGTCGCGTGGGGTTGCTCGGTGGAGGGCCCGATCCCGTCAATCCGGACCGACCGGCAGCTGTGCATAGAGCTGCTCCTGGAATTCGGCTCGATGGCCATCGATGCCGCTGGGGCCGGGGATTCCGTCTCGATCGCCGTCACCCCGGACCCGTCGGGATCGGAATCGGATCGGATCCGGATGACGCTGTCCTCTTCCGCGGAGGAGTTGATCGCCGACCTGACGAACCTCCGGGAGGACCCACTCTTCAACCGCGTCGTCTGCCTGGAAGAGGTCGGCAGCGACCCGGGATCTCGGTTGGCCCTGTGCATGGAACGGCTGGAGATGATCGGGGCGACCGCCCGGTTGGAGCACTCCCCAGGGGGGGGGCTGATCCGGGCGGTGAACTTCCTGTTCCCGGCCTCGCTCGCCCCTCGACCATGATCGCCGTGCCGTCCCCGTGCCCGGACGGCCCGGGCCTCTCCCGCGGGGCGGGCCTCGGGTCAGCTCAGCGGATCGCCCCGTAGGTCATCCGGAGGATCGTCCCCTGGCCGGGCTGGCTGCGGATGGCGAGCGTCCCCCCGTGCCTCCGCCAGATGCTGTTGGCCAGGCAGAGGCCGATGCCGAGGCGGCCGGGCTTGGTGGAGAAGAACGGCTCCAGTGCCTGCTCCTGGATCATCGCGTCCATCCCCCTACCCTCATCCTCGATCAGGAGCGTGGTCCAGTCGGGCTCCTCGACCAAACCCCGGATGGAAATGCGTCCTCCCCGGGGGGGCAACGCCTCGATCCCGTTGAGGATGAGATACGCGAACATCGAGTGTAGCTGGCCCGCGTCCCCCTTCATCGGGGTCAACGCCTGGCAGTCGACCGACCAGGAGACCCTGGGATGGGCCTCGGCCAGCTCCGAGACCGACGCCCGGATGACCGAGGGCAGATCGACCGCCCCTTCCAGGGGCTTGGTCGAGGGCCGGGTGAAGTCGATCATCCGGCGGGCGACCCCGGACGCCTTGACCGAGACGTTGACGATCACGTCGACGGTCTCGGCCAGCTCGGGATCGCCCTCCGGGGGGGCGGAGAGCTTGAGGATCTCGGCGTTACTCACCACCGCGCTGAAGGCGTTGATGATGTGGTGGCCCACGCTCGACGCCAGGTGCGCGAGTTGCCGTTCCCGGTCGGGGCCGTAGAGGCTCGGGGGGATGTCTGCCATACTAGGGAAGATACTCGACGACCGGGTCAGTTGCCAACGGACTCGGGTTCGGGTTCCTCCCCCGGGGAGGGTTTTGAGCGGATCAGGCGGGCCTCGATCCAGGCGGCATAATCCCGGACCCCTCCCCCCCGGCCGAAGTCGGTGGCGAGGATGAGGAACCGGCCGCCGGAGAGGTCGACGTCGATCGGGATCGGCTCGGCCCCCGCGGGCATCGGCGGCGAGGCGAATCGTTCCTCGCCGTCGACGAGGACCCGGAAGACGACGTTCCCCCTCGGCCCGGCGGCGTCGTCCATCGCCACCCGGGCCTGGAACCGGCGGTCGTCGGGTCCCAGCCGGTAGGCCAGCAGCGATCGGCTCTGCGTCCCCAGCCCCCGGACGTAGGTCCGGCCGCCGACGACCAGGGGGCCCCCGATCACCGAGCCGTTGGGGGCGACCGGACGCCTCGGGCCGACGTAGGGGATCGTCACCTCCCGCGCCGCCTGCTGGTCGGAGAGGTAGACGATCGAGTCGCTCAGCGCGTACAGCTCCGAGACGTGACCGAGGGAGAGGTCGACCTCGGCCCCGAACGCCGTCCGCCCCGCGAGTCGACCGCCCTCGGACCTCGATTCGAGGAGCCGGATCCGGCTGCCGTCGGTCAGCAAGAGGTCGAGTGCCGGGGGATCCGGCTCGGGATATTGGACGAGGCCGGGGTCGAGCCCGATCGCCCGGACCGTCCGCCTCGGGAGCCTCAACGCCCGGTCGGCATCGCGGTAGGAGATCTCGTCCGTCGTCATCGCCGAGAAGGTGATCTCGCGGCGGTCCCCGTTCTCCAGCAGCAGGAGGTCGGAGGTCCGGGTCGCCTCGATCAGGGCCCGGATCGTCCGATTCGTGGCGGAGGGGTCGCTCGAAGGGCCGGTGGTGAACCCCAGCACCGCCTCGAGCGGCACCTCCAACTCGCCCAGGATCGGCGACCGGATGGCGATCGCTCGCTCATCGGCCGAGTCGATGATCCCCCGAATTCGCTCGAACCCGGGGAACACGAGGACGGCGGCATCCGCCCCGTCCTCGATCGGGTGCAGCCCTTCTCGGGAGAGCTTGACGAGCGTCCCGGCGTCGATCTCCCGCTCCTCCCCCTCCTCGACGACCAGCGTCACGCCGCCGGAAGGGGAGAGGGACCGGATCCGGCCGGTGACGGCCGGGCCCTCGGTCAACGTGGCCTCGAACCTGGGGTCCGACGCAAGGGGGCCGGGGTCGTCCTGCCCGCCGGCCACTTGCAGGAGCGGCCCGAGGAGCAATGCGGCGATGGCAATCGGGATCCGGATCGGGTCGGAGCGTTCGGGTCGGGTCGTCATCGGCGATCGGCCCCGGGTTCGGCTGGCCTGGCCTAACGCTGGAAGATCGGCAGGCAGCTGAAGGGGAACTGGAGGATGATCAGGGCCATGGCCGTCCCGTAGGCCGGTCCGAAGCCGTCGGCCCACGAGCCGTCGGGTTCCTGGTCGTTGAGCAGTTCGTCCCGGATGGCGGGATACCAGCGGTTCCAGTCGTCGCCACCCCGGATCCACATCGCCTGGGCGGCGTAGTAGTGGCCGTAGAAATAATGCGGGAGTCGGCGGAGGAAGCGATCGTCGGGGCGGTGCTGCTTGAGGTAGTCGATCCCTTCGTCGACGGCCGAGCCATCATAGACGGCGGCGCTGTAGAGCGCCACCACCCCGGCGGCCGAGCGGGGGAAGGCGCTCGAGCCCCCCCGGAGCATGTAGCGGAAGCCGCCATCGGGGTTCTGGGCCTGCTTGACGTAGTCGATGCAGGCGTCGACCGTCTCCTTGGGGATGAACAGCCCGGCGTTGCGGGCGGCCCGCAGGGCGTTGATCTGGCAGATGGTCACCGAAAGGTCGGCGTCGTCCCGGACCGGCTGGTACCGCCAGCCCCCTTCCTCGTTCTGGGTGTCGATGATCAGCCGGACGGCCCGTTCCAGGACCGGCCTGAGTTCGGCCCTCCGGGACATGCCGTAGGCCTCGGCCAGGAAGAGCGTGGCGAAGCCGTGGCCGTACATCGGGTTGTTCGACGGCGGCGGGCTGGAGACGAAGCCGGAGGCGTCGGCGCAGGAGATGACGTAGCCCAGGGCCTCGTCGATGTTCCGGCCGTATGGGCCCCGGCCGGGGGAGGAGCCGTTCCCCATGAAGGCGAGCCCGGCGAGGCTGGCGATCGCCGCCCGGTAGGATCCGCTCCCGTAGGAGCCGTCGGCGGCCTGGTTGGCCCCGAGCCAGGACAGGCCGCTGTCGATCGCGCCGAGGGCCCGGGCATCGACCAGGGCGGAGTTCCCTTCGGGGACCTCCCCGGTCCTCCCTTCCCGGAACCCGTCTTCCTGGCGAGCGGACGCGGCCCCGATCGGGCCGGCGACGGCGAGCCCGGCGCCCATCAGGCCGAGCCGGAGGACGCGGCGTCGGGAGGCGATTGCGGCAATCCCGTCGGGTCGGGACATGGGGGATCTCCTCGATCGATCCGGCCGGGCCGGGGGCGACTCAACGCTCGATGCTCTTCTTGGCGACGGAGAGGAAGTAGTTATTGATCAGGTCGCGCTTGCCCTCCAGGGGCATCATCCGGCTGACGTTGCCCATCACGTCCCGGAGCGAGTCCTGCAGGTGTCCCCAGGTGTCCTTGGCGTTGACCAGGGCGGGGTTCTGCTCGGGGGTCCGGGGTGGGGATCCGGTCTGCTCGTTGTTGCTCTCGCCGCTGGGGTCCTGGCCCTGCTGCGGCTGTTGCTGGGGCTGGCCGGCCATCTCGGTCTTCTGTTGCTGGCGTTGCTGCTGCTGCTGGATCTGTCGGATCCGCCGGAGCAGTTCGTCGAATTCCTTCACGATCTCCTGCTGCTGCTCCCGGGTCTGTTCCCCGGTGTCGAGCTCGGCGAGCCGCTTCTCGACCTCTCGCATCTTCTTCATCGCCTCGGAGAGGGGCCCGCCCTGCTCGTCTTGCGGAGGCCCGTCCTGGTCCTTGGGGGGATCGATGCGGCCGAGGAGTTTCCGGAGATAGTCGTCGAAGTCCTGATCCTCCCGGTCGAGGACGGACCGGGCGTCGTCCCGGAGCTGGTCGGGGGAGTCGGGCGTCGCTCCCGGGCCGAGGTCGGTCGGGGCGGGGCCGGCGGCGTCGGGGCGGTCGGTCCGGGGCCCGAGGATCCCCTGGAGCAGCTCATCAACGTCCTGCTCCTTGTCTCCGAGTCCCGCCGGGGCCTCCTTCTCCACCTGCCCTTCGCCCCCCGGCTCGTCCTCGGGGACTTCGGCGCCCGCCGAGGGCTTGGTGCCGCCCTGGATCTCCTCCAGGAGCTTGTCGAGGGGGTCGTCCTGGGAGGCGGCCGGCAACGCCGAGGCGAGGACGAGGGCCAGCGCCGGGAAGAGGGATCGGGTCGCGGGCATGGGTCATTCCTCCAGGCCATCGGGGCGCTTGGGTTGGATCAGGTCTCGGAGCAGGTCGGCGATGGTGTGCTGGTCTTCCTCGAGGCGGACGAACTCGCGTTCCTGGGCCTCGGAGAGCGGTCCGTCGGCGTCCTTCAGCTCGTCGAGTTCCTGGGTACGAATATTGATATCTTCCTGCATGGCCTTGAGCATCCGGATCTGGGCCTCGGCGGGGATGCCGTCGCCGGGGTTGCCCTGCTGGCCGGGCTGGCCCTGCTGGCCGCCCTGCTGCTGCTGCTGGTCGCCTTGTTCTTCGTCCTCATCCGGGGGGTCGAGGGAGGCCACGAGGCGTTCGAGCCATTGGGAGGCGGCCTCCTCGGCCCGCTGGGTGTCCCGGCCCGTCTCGACCCCGGCGAGTCCCTCGGCGGCCTCGACCATCCGGGCGGCGGCGCGTTCGAGGGACAGCTTGAAGACGGGGGCGCCGTCGAGTCGCTCGGTCAGCGATTCGGTCTCCTCCTTCAGGCCGGACTGGGCCCGGCCGAGGTTCCGGACGTCGAAGCTGTCGGCCCGGGAGAGCCGACCGCCCCCGGCCTCCCGACGCCGGTCGAAGGCGACGGTCTCCTCGATCAGCCGCTTCTGTCGATCATTGTACGCCCGGAGCTGGTCCCGGATCTTGGCGAATTGCTCCATGAGAAGGCGATCCTGGGCCTCCTGGATCGCCTGGTCGGTCTCCGCGATCGCCTGTTCCAGGTCTTTCAGGGCGTCCTCCTCGTTCTGCCGGGCTTCCTCGCCGTCGCCCTCGTCGAGTTCCTGGCCGGCATTGGCCATCCGGCCTGCGGCCCGGGAGCCGGCCCTGGCGGCCTGATCGGCCCGGAGCTTCCGGAGCTTCTGGAGCTGACGACGGAGCTCCTGCTCCAACTGCTCCTGTTCCTTGGCGAGTTGCTGGAGCCGTTCCTGATCACCCTGCTGGCCTTGCTGGCCCCCTTGCTGTCCCTGCTGGCCCCCTTGCTGTCCCTGCTGCCCCTGCTGGCCTCCCTGTTGTCCCTGTTGTCCCTGCTGGCCCCCTTGCTGGGCCTGCATGGTCTTCTTCAAGAGTTCGGCCTGCTTGAGCTGGGCCTGGGCGAGCTCGTCCCGAGTCTCCTTGAGCTGCTTGACCAGGCGTTCGAGGTCGTTCTCCCGGCGGTTCTTCAGGGTGTCGACGAGATCCTGGATGGCCTCTCGACCCTCGTCCTGGGCCTGACCGGCGGGGCCCATCTGGTTCTCGGAGACCCGCTCGGCGGCCTGTCCCAGCTTGCCGGAGGCGCCCTGGTTCCGGATGTTCTCCAGCGCGTCCTCGAGCGCCTCGGCGGCGAGCGGGTCGGTCTCGGCGAGCCCCTCGTTCAGTTCGTCCATTCGGGCGGTCAGATCTTGCAATTCGTCGGAGACGTCGCGCTGACGGTCGGAGAGGTTCTGGAGGTCGGCCTGCTGTTCGGCGTCGAGATCCTCGGGCCGCTTGCCCATCAGTTCCGGGTCGGTGGCTCGCTGCTCGGTCTCCTTGGTGATCGCGTCCTGGTCGTTGAGAAGGCGCTCGGCCTCCCGGGTCACGCCCCGGAGCGTCTCGAACTCGCTGAGCCCCTGGAGCATCGCATCCAGCTCCCGGGCGATCGCCTGCTGGCTCTCCCGGGATTCGTCGAGCGACTGCCGGGCCTCAGCCTGTTCCGGGTCGATCGGTCGGTCGGTCGAGGGTTGACCCTCGGGCTGGGGTTGGGATTGGCCGGGGGCGGTGCCTTCCCCGGTCTCGCCGGCCGGGGACGGCGTGTCGGGCTGTGCCTCGGCATTGGCGGCCTCGGCGTGCTCCTCCCGGGCGGGCTCGCCTTGGTCCTGACGCGGGGGCTGTTGCTGCTCCCGGGGATCGAGGCCCCGGAGGGCCCGCGAGATGCCCTGCTCCGCGGGACGGATGTGCTCGGCCCGGAGGCGGTCGACGACGGCCTTCATCTGACGCATCTGGTCGGACACCTCGGGGTCGTCGACGTTCGCGTTCTCCATCTCGTCGAGGAACCGTTGGAGTCGGTCGGAGAGACCATTGCCCGACTCGTCGAGCCGACCGCCGACCTGGCGTTGCATGACGGACGCCTCTCGGAGTTCGTCCCCCGTCTTCGGCTCGACGGAGCCGGTCGCGTCCAACTCGGTGATCGCCTCCCGGACGGGGGGCATGGCGAGCTTCTGCATCTCGGCGATCCGCTCGATCTCGTCCCGGATCTCGCGGCGGCGGTCGTCGAGCTGGGTGCGGAACTCCTCGTCGGAGATGACCCGGATCCGCAGGGGTCGGCTGCGGGACAGGTGCGGCCCGGGGTCGTCGGGGCCGGAGAAGAAGTCCCGGGCCTCGGCATAGGCCGTGATCATCGCGCCGGGCTGGAGGGCCATCGACGCGAGTTCGAGGCGATGTTCGACCTCCTGCTCCTGGGACCGCCCGGCGTCGATCGAGGCCTCGGCGGTCCAGAGCGGGACGACGTGGTCTTCCGACTCGGCCGACTCCGGGGCGGTGGCGGTGAACAGCAGCCGGACGAGCTGGAGGCCGTAATCGTCCTCGGCCCGGATCCGGATCGGGACGGTGGCCGAGGCGGGGACCGAGACGTCGAACTGGGGCTCGACGATCAGGGACAGGGGCGGAGTGTCGACGATCGATCGCAGCTCATATCGGGTGGCCTCGGGGTTGGTGAACCCGTCCAGGTCCTTCAACGTGAACCAGAACGAGCCGGCCCCGGCGGCCTCGATCGTCGCGTCGAGGCGGGACCGGTCGCCGAGCAGCGCGACCGGCAGGCCCGTCGAGGCGTCCTCGTTCATCAGCTCGGCCGAGGTGAGCGGCTTGTTCGCCCGGGCGGAGAAGCGGACCTGCGACCCTTCGAGGGCCCGGATCTGGGTCTGGTCGGGGGCGAGCGTCTCGACGGCGGCCTCACGCTCCTCCTCGGAGGCGAAGGGCCGGGTATAGGGGGGCGGGACCACCCGGACCTGCACCTCGTCGAGCGTCGGCGGGGGGACCACGGCCACGTCAATCCAATCGGTCGAGTCGTCCCCCGCCGCCACGTAGAACCGGAAGGGGCGGTTGACCACGTCGAGGCGGCCGTGGAAGGCTCCATCCTCGTCGGGCCGGAGCGGGGCGTTGACGGTCTCGCCGTCCTCGAACCTGTAGGTCACCCGGGCGGAGCCGGGTGGCCGTCCCTGTAGGCTCCCCTCCAGGAGCTTCAGCGGCGGCGCGACGTGGCTCAGGACCTCGAACCAGGCCCGGGGCGGCACCACCGGGAGTTCCCGACCGACCTCGGCCCGGGCGGTCAGCTCGTAGGACATCCCCCGGGCGATCTTCACCGGGACCTCGGCGATCGACAGCTCCGTCCGCTTCGGCCAGGCGACCTCGCCGAGCAGGAACCGCCGGACCGCGATCGACTGGAACTCGGGGGCCGCCACCGACTCGGCGACCAGCATCGCCACCGCCCAGGCCGCTAGCAGGCCCGCCAGCCGGAGCGGCCGGGGGTCGACCACCCGGGAGAAGTCGAGCGACTCGACTTCCGTCAGCGCCTGGGAGATGGTCAGCTCCCGGAGCGCCTCGGAGCCGTACCGGCCGTCCTCCCCGTCGGCGGCCCCCCTGGCCTTGAGGAAGGCGATGGTGCTGGAGAGGCGCTCGTTGAGGTGCGGCCAGCGGCGCTCGATGAGGAGGGCGAGCCTCAGGTCGTCGAACGGGACCGTCAGCGGGCGGATCAGCTCCCGCCAGGCCACCAGGGCGAGGACGACTCCGGCGATCACCAGCGCCGCGAGCCGGACGTCCCAGGCTAGGGGGACGAACCAGTCGATCCAGGTGATCGCGATGAAGGCCATGACGGCGGCGAAGGCGACCCAGCAGAGCCCCCGGAGGGCGAGCAGTCGGCGGAGGCGGCCTCGGAGCCCGGCGATCCGGCGATCGAGCGTTCCAGTCATGACGGTGCCGCTCCCGACTCGATGAGGGAAAGGGATGGGGCGGACCCCGGGGGCTCGGGAAGAGTGACTCAGACCATCTGCTTCCGCTTGCGCAAGACCCACTCCGTGGTCAGCAGCCCGAGGAACAGCGAGAGCACCCGCCAGTCGTTCCAGAGCGGGATCGGGGGGTCGGTGTCCAGCGGGATCTTCCTCGCCGGGGGCAGGGCGTCGAGCAGATCCCCCTCGTCGAGGACCGAGCGGTATTCGCCCCCGGAGATGGAGGAGGCCCGGACCAGCTCGGCGCGGTTGAGCTGCACCTTGTCGCGCTCGTCGGCCGGCGGCTCGACGCGGAACTCGGCCGTCGGCACCTCGCCCTCGAGGATCGGGGGGGGTAGAAGCCGGATCCGATAGTCCCCCGGCGCCGGGTTCGGCAGGATCGCTTCGAAGGCCTCGGCGGAGTCCCCGGTCGAACGGAGGACCACCCGCTCGGGATCCCGGCCCGACCGCTCGACCTCGACGGCGACTTCGCCCGACCTCGGCGCCAGCCCGGCGCTGAGGAACCGGACGCGTATCAGCACCGGTTGATCGGACTGATAACTCGACCGGTCGGTCGCCAGCTCGGCCGGCCGGTCCCGGTTGAGCCGGGACCGGGCCATGAAGCGGAGAGTCTGGATCCAGAACCGGCCGAAGTAGCGGTCTGCGACCCCGATCCGCCACCGCCAGGTGTCGTCGATCCCCATAAACAGCGCCTTGCCGGCCCCGACGAACTGGTACGCGACCAGGGGCACCGGCCCGTCGGCCCCGGTGGCGGCCGGATGCTCGGCCAGCACGAAGGCGGCCGGCTGCGTCCGGGGGGCTTCGACGTACCAGTAGTGCGGCGGGAGGTTGTTCCAGACCTGGAGGCTCGACGCCTCGTCGTCCGCCAGGCGGAAGAGGGGGCTGGAGCGGCCCTCGCCGGTCAGCCGCATCTGGAACGGCTCGATCGACTCGCCGCCGAGGATCGGGTTCCGGGCGCCGGAGAGCTGCACGGGGATGATCGGCTCCAGGGGGGTCCCCTGATAGGAGACCGGGTTGAAGAATTCCCCGGCCGCGAGGACCAGCCCGCCCCCCTGCTCCGTCACGAAGTCGGCGAGCGATTGGAGCTGAGAGGCGCTGAAGTAGAGCGGGTCGGCGTCCCCGAGGATGATCACGTCGTAGGAGAACAGGCCCTCCTCCCCCTCGGTCGAGGTCGGGAAGGTGGGCAGGGCGGCGGCGTCCTGGGCGCTGTATTCGGGGTCGGCGGTCTGGAGGACCACGTCGAGGTCGATCGACTCCGGCCGACGTTCCAGGAACGTCTTGAGGTAGCGGAACTCGTAGCGCGGCTGGCCGTCGACGAGCAGGACCTTGATCTTGTCCTCCCGGACGGCGATCGTCCGCCGGAGCCGGTTGTTCTCCGATCGGTCCTCTCGGGGCTGCTCCTCGGCGACGACTACGTAATCGAACCGGCCGATCTCCTCGGGCCGGTGGACCAGCTCGAAGGGCACGGCCTGGCCGTCGGGGGGGGCGTCGACCTGCACGGCGGCCACTTCGCGGCCCCGGTCGACGGCCGAGTCGCCCGAGTCGGGCGGGGCCTCGATCAAGCGGACCGAGATCGGCCTCCCTTCGAACCCTCGGGAGGACAGCTTGGCCTCGAACCGGACGGTGTCCCCCACGAAGACGACGTCGTCGACGACCAGATCCGACAGGGCGAGGTCCCGGGGAGGCGTGTCGTCGCCGACGCCGATCGTGAAAATCGGCACCCCCTTGCGGGCGGCCAGCGGGGCGACGTCGGAGAGGGCCTCCCCCCGGGTCGTCTGGCCGTCGGTGAGCAGGATGATCGCCGACGGCGGCGCCCCCCTCAGCTCGGTCAGCACCTGCCGGACCCCGACGCCGAGGCGGGACTGCTCACCCTGGGCCTGGACCTCGCCCATCGCCTCAAGCGCAGGGCCGATGTCCTCCGGGTCGGTGACCTCGGCCAGCTCCCGGGCCGACCCGGAGACCAGGTAGAGCCGGACCCGGTGCTGTTCCTGGAGCGACCTCAGCAGGGAGGCATCATCCCGGGCGAGCCAGGACCGGACCAGGGCGAACCGGCTGGCGTCGGGCTGGTCGGTCTCCCCGGCGAGTTCCCTGGCACGTGCCCCGGCCGCCTCGTCGGCGTACTGGTCCTCGCGGACCATGCTGGCCGAGTCGTCGGCCATCAGGACGAGGTAGGGGAGATCCACCCGCTCGACGACCAGCACCGCCTCTGCGATCAGGAACATCGTCAGCACGAGCAGGCCGACCCGGAGCGAGGCGAGCCCCAGACGGTAGAAGAGCGACCCGCCCCGCTCCCCCAGATAGAGGCGGACGATCAGGAACGTGCCCACCAGCAGCACCAGTAGCAGCGCCCCCTGGGACCACGGCCGTTCGAATCGCAGGTACGGGGTGAGCTCCTCGCCGGGGGAGGCGGGGGAGGCCCCCATCTGCAGTGCCAGGTTTCGGAGCAGCGATTCCATCGTCCGGCCGCCCTGGTGGGGCGGATCCTGTCGGTTCCGGGGCGAACGATCAGCGTCGTCGGCCGATCCACCAGGCCAGGGTCGACTCGCCGAGCACCAGCCCGAGCACCCCCAGCAGCAGGGCGCGGTGCAGCTCCCCCCTCCTCCCCACGGAGGCCGCGGCCGTCCGGTCGACGGGTCCGCCGTCCCACCGGGAGAAGGTCCAGCGGGGGAACAGGGCCGAGAGGGTCGCGTCGTCGGCCCGGGCGGGGTCGCTCTCGGCCGGGTCGGGGTTGGCGGCGAAGGTCAACTCCCGGGTCGGCGCCGGACCCAGCCGGGCGGTGTAGATGCCGGAGAGGTCGGTCCCCTCGAACCGGAACCGGGGACCGTCGTCCCCCTCGTCCGCCAACTGCCCGGGCTCCTCCCGGCCGTCGGGGCGGATGACCGTCGCCGAGGCGCCCGGGGCGTCGTCCGGGATCGCCTGGTCGAGCGGCTGGCCGACCGGGACGTTCCGTTGCGACATCCTCCCCGAGGCGGCGAACAGGGCCATCTGCTCGACCACCGGGGGGTAGCTCGGGTGCAAGGGCCAGGTGGTCCAGTCGTCGTCGGCCGTCGTGGCGACCTGGACGACGAAGCCGCGATGCCGGGGCATGGTGAGCACGGCGGGGCGTCCGTCCGTGAAGGCCAGCGCCCGCCTCGCGTTGGAGCCTTCCGGCAGGAGCAGGTCGAACGACCGCCAGGTCTTCACGCCGGTCAGGCCGGCGACGACCTGCGCCGGGGCCCCCTGATAGATCGAGACGATCGGGTGCGCGAAGCCCAGGGGATCGAACTCGGGCGCCCGGGCGAGTTGCTCGGCGGACTCACCCCCGGCGTCGACCACCTCCCCGAGCCGGGCCGGCAGGAAGCCAGTCCCCTCGGATTGCTCCGAGCCGGGGATGCCCGCGAAGATCGCCGCGTTGGCCTCGTCGACCTGGACCCGGTCCCCGGCGAAGTAGACCACGCCGCCCCCCTGCCGCAGGAAGCGGTCGATCGCCCCCACCTCCCCCCGGCTGATCCGGGCGACGTTGCAGAGCATGATCACGTCGTAGCGTCCCAGGTCGCGCCGGGAGAGCTGCGACTCGGTCACGACGTCGACCCGGATCGGCGACGGCGTTTGGTCCGAACCCTCCGAGGGGCTGAGCGCCTGCGCGAGGTAGTCGGTCTCGGACTGGAACGGCTCGGGGTTGTAGTCGCCGTTGACGAGCAGGGCTTCCAGGTGATCCCGGACCGGGACGGCGAGCCTCCGGGAGTCGTCGACGGCGAGCCGGTCCTCGTCGAGCCGGATCTCGACGACGTGGTCTCCGGGATCCTCGAAGCGATAGGAGAAGGCGACCGGGACCTCCTGCCCCGGGGGCAGGTCGACCCTCCGCTCGGGGCCGAGCTTCCCGTCCACGACCAGTTGGGCCCGGACCCCCGACTCGACCTCGGGCCCGAAATTGGCCAGGCGGGCCGTGATCACGGCCGAGGGGCCCCCCCGGACGACGATCGGCGTGTCGAGCGCCAGGTCCACCACCGCCCGGTTCGACCGGCCGGCGTCCCCCAGGTCGACGACGACGCAGTTGGCCCGGTCACGCTCCAGCTCGTCCACGGCCCGCTTCAACGCCGAGTCGTCCTCCTCCCCGACCCGCCAGGTCATCCCCTGGAGGTCGGTGAGGAACAGGACCTCCGACTGGGGGAGGTCGGACGAGTCGAGCACCTCCCGGACCTTGGCCAGGGTGGCGTCGACATCGCCCGTGCCGTGGGTCGGCCGGAGTTGCTCGATCTCCTGCCGCACCTCGGCGTGATTCGGCGAGGGTGCGCCGATGACGACCCGCGGAGGGTCGCCCAGCATCAGGACGCTGATCGCGTCCCCGTTGCGGGCCCCCTGGACGTAAGCGTCCGCATACTCGACGGCCCGGGAGAATCGCGAGGTGCCCGCCGGGGCGTAGGCCATGCTCATCGTCCCGTCGAGCACGATCACCCGGTGGGTCCGGCGGCCGGCCAGCAGGGGGACCGCCCCGGTCGACTCCAGGAAGGGCTGCGCCAGTGCGAGCACGAGGCAGGCGACCAAGAGCGTCCGGACCAGCAGCAAGAGCCAGTGCTCCAGCCGGATCCGCTTCTGGTTCTTGCGGACCGCGGCCAGCAGGAACCGCATCGCCGCCCAGGATTCCTCGCGATACCTCCGCCGGTTCAGCAAGTGCAGCAGGATCGGCAGCGTGGCGGCGGCGAGCCCCCAGAGCAGCAGGGGGTTGGCGAATCCGATGGCCAGCAGCGTGGGGCTCGTCACGACGATCGTCCCGAATCGGGGGTTGGCGGTCGGTCGAGGGCGGAGGGCGTCGGCCCTGGCCGGAACGGGTCGGGGTGATCGGCGGTCCAGCACCCCAATCCTACGGCCCCGGGCGGCCCGCGGACAGGCCGGATCGGCCCCGTCAGGCGCGTCGGGGGCCCTTCCGGGTGCGGGCCAATCGGGTGGCGAGGTAGCCGGTCAGGGCGGCGTCGAGCGCCTGGTCGGTCCGCAGCGGCACGTAGTCGATATCGGCCAGTCGGCAGCCGGTGCGGACGGCCTCGGTGAAGGTAGCCATCTCGGCGAGGTAGCCCTCCCGCAGCGCGGTCGGGTCGGTGAGCAGCTCTTCGGGGATCTCGATGCCCTTGAACTTCGTGACCTGGCGGAAGGGGAATTCGACCTCGGCCGGGTCGAGGACGTGGAAGAGGACGACCTCGTGCCCCCGATGCCGGAAGTGCTTCAGGCCGGAGATCAGGTCGGCCGGCTCGCCGTCGAGCAGGTCGCTGATGAGGACGACGATCCCCCGGCGGCCGATCCGCTCCGCCATCTCGTGCAGGATCGGCCCCAGCCCGGTCCGCTCCCGGGCCGGCTCGGAGTCCATCACCCGGATCAGCTCCTTCAGGTGGGACGGCTGGCCCGAGGGCTTGAGGAACCGCCGGATCTTGTCGTCGAAGACCGCCAGGCCGACCGAGTCCTGCTGCGAGAGCACCAGGTACGAGAGGGCCGCGGCGATGAACTGGCCGTACTTCAGCTTCGACACGTTCTCCTCGGAGGCGTAGCCCATCGAGGCGCTGGCGTCGAGCATCACGTACGTCAGGAGGTTGGTCTCCTCCTCGTACTGCTTGAGGTAGTACTTGTCGGTCTTCGACCAGACCTTCCAGTCGATGTGGCGGACGTCGTCGCCGGGGGCGTACTCGCGGTGCTGCGAGAACTCCACCGAGAACCCGTGGTAGGGGCTCTTGTGCATCCCGGCGACGTAGCCCTCGACGATGAGCCGGGCCTGGAGGCCCAGCCCCTCGACGTTAGCCAGCGTCTGCGGATTTAAATAGCTTTGGTACTCGACCACCTTCGATTGCCTCGCTCGGGTCGGCCGGTAGCGACTGGATCAGCCGGGTGATGAGGTCGTCCGGCCTCAGCCCCTCGGCTTCGGCGTTGAAGTTGGTGACGATGCGATGGCGGAGCACCGGCCCGGCCACCGACCTGATATCCTCCACCGCCACGTAGGGGCGGCCCTGCAGCACGGCCCGGGCCTTGGCCGCGAGCACGAGGTACTGGCTGGCCCTCGGCCCGGCCCCCCAGCTCACGAAGTCCCGGACGAACTGCGGCGCCTCGGCCTGGCCGGGGCGGGTCATCCGGGCCAGCCGGACGGCATACCGGCCGACGTGCTCGGCCACCGGCACCTTGCGGACGACCTGCTGCAGCTCCAGGATATCGTCCCCCGAGAGCACCTTCTCCACCGACGGCGGCTTGGCCGAGGTCGTCACCCGGACCACTTCCAGCTCCTCGTCCTCGGTCGGGTAGTCGACCAGGATGTTGAGCATGAAGCGGTCGAGCTGGGCCTCGGGCAGGGGGTAGGTCCCCTCCTGCTCGATCGGGTTCTGGGTGGCCAGCACAAAGAACGGGTCGGGCAGCCGGTGCCGCTCCCCGCCGACGGTGGCCTGTCGCTCCTGCATCGCCTCCAGCAGCGCGGCCTGGGTCTTGGGGGGGGTCCGGTTGATCTCGTCGGCCAGGATCAGGTTCGAGAAGATCGGCCCGCGGAGGAACTTGAACTGGCGGACGCCGGTCGCCTTGTCCTCCTGGATGACCTCGGTGCCGGTGATGTCCGACGGCATCAGGTCGGGGGTGAACTGGATCCGGTTGAAGCTCAGGTTCAACGCGTCGGCCAAGGTATGGATCATGAGGGTCTTCGCCAGGCCGGGCACGCCGATCAGCAGGCAGTGCCCCCGGGCGAAGATGGCGATGAGCAGCTCCTCGAGCACGTCCTGCTGGCCGACGATGATCTTGCCCATCTCGGCCCGGAGGCCGACGAACGCCTGGGTCAGGCGCTCGACGGCGGCGAGGTCCTCGTGCTGCAACGGCGTGGGGTTCTCGGGGTCGGACACGGAGGCCTCCGTCGATCGGGGTGGGGCCGGGGGTCATCCCCCTCGGCTCATCGCGTCGGGCGCCGGGGCGACCCGGGTGGCGGTGATCGTAACATCTTCGGCGCCGGCCGTCTCGGGCCGGTGCCGTCCCTGGTCAGCGTCCCCCCGCCCCGGGGATCCCGGCGAGTTCCGGGCTCGACAACTGCCGGACGCCTCCGGACCCCGTGACGACCACGCCCCGGGGGTCGATGCCGACGAGGCGAGTCGGCCCCACGGCGTCGACCACCAGCCGTTGCACCCGCCGGCCGTCATCCCGTCGCAGCAGGTTCAGGACAACCGGCTCGTCCGGGCCGGAGCCGGGGGTGCCGTCGTCGAGCCGGTAGGCGAGCACGCAGTCGGCCGTTAGGCCGATCCCCCAGGTCTCGTTCACGTCGCCGGGCAGGTCGACCGTCCAGGTCCGCTCCCCGCCCCCCATCGCGATCGCCGAGACCGAGAGGCCTGAGCCCATCGCGCCGATCGAGAAGAGCGCCTCGTGGCCCAGGGCGGTCGCCTCGGCTCGGCGGTCGGGCCGGGTCCGCCCCAGGGGGGTCGACCAGAGGACCTCGCCGGTCGTCGGCTCCAGCCGCTGGATCACCTCCCCCCGGACGACCAGAAGGCGCTCGGCGTCCCCCAGCACCATCGGGTCGGCCGGGGATGGCCGGGGGGACGACGGCAGCACCGACTCCTCGCTCGACTCCCAGACCGTCCGGCCGGTGTCGAGATCCAGCAGCTCGACCGAGTCGCCGTCGGGCACCAGGGCGACCCGGTCCAGCGCCACGGGGAAGGGGTCACGTCGCCAGGGGGCGGTCGAGTCGTCCCGGGGGAATTGACCCAGAGTCCGCCCGTCCCGGGCGTCGAGCACGGCGACGGCGTTGGGCATCCGGAGCTGGATCACGACCCGAGCCAGCCCGAGCCCCAGGTGGGGGTCGATCGAGACCGAGGAGGCCCGGTAGGTCCACTGCGGCCTCCCGGAGATCGGGTCGAGGCAGACGAGGTCGCGATCCCCTCTTAGAAAGTAGATGCGGTCGCCATAGGCGCGGAACTCCCCCAGGCTCGCCCCTGAGTGGCCCGCCCTCGGGGCGAGTTTCCCCCCCGGTGTCGGGTCGACCGGCCCGAAGGCCAGCTCCCCCTCCCCGGGGGTGACTTCCCACAGGACCGTGCCGTCCCCATGGTCGATCCCCACGATCCGCCCGGAAGAGGCGACGACCAGCCGGCCTCCCACGACCGCCGACCACTCGGGACGCTCGCCGAGGGTGATCTCCCAGGCCACCCGGCCCGACCCCTCCTCGACCGCCCTGAGCTTCAGGCCGCCGATCAGGAGGTCCGGTCGGTCCCCGTCGGGCCCGGGGCGTCCGCCGGACGCGGCGATCGCGAGCGGCTCGAAGTCCCTCGGCCAGTCGCGACGGCCGGCCACTCGAAGCGGCGGTACGGCCCGATCCCCGCCGTCAGGACCGGTCTCGATGCGTTCGGAGACAAAGGAGTCGACCCGACGGACCCGGCCGGCGAGCTCGATCTCCAGGGCGCCGTATCGCGAGGCGGCCAGCCCATACGCCTCCCGTGCCTCCGGAGCCAGTGCCATGGCCTGGTAGCATCGTGCCAGGCCCAGCAACCCGATCGCCCGGTGCCGGTCCTCGCCCGGGGAGACGACGAGCCGGTGATAGGCCCCGGCCGCCTGATCCCAGTTCTCGTCCCCTTCCTCCAGCTCCCCGATGGCCGCGAGCGCCTCGGGGGCGCTGGCCGAGACGGGGTAGATCCGGGAGACTTCCGCCAGGAGCCGGGAATCCCGGGCGTCGAGCCCCCGGCGGAGCAGCTCCGCCGCCGCCTCCTCGTGTCGGGCGTAGACTTCCGAGCCCGAGGCCCGGATCAGCTCCCGGAGCCGGTCGACGATCACCAACTCCGCGTGGAGGCTCCGGCCCCCGTCGGCAGGCAGGTCGATCTCGCGGACCTCGGGGCGGTCCAGTAGGCCCTGCAGGACGTCGACCGCCCCCGGGTGGTCGCCCGACGCAGCGGTCGCGTCGGCGAGGGCGAGTCGGGCCGAGAGCCGCTCCCGGAGGCCGGGGGCGGAGCCCGACGCCTGCTCGAAGCGGTCGATGGCGCCGCTCGCGTCCCCCGACTGGAGTCGTCGGTCGGCCAGCCTCATCAGGATTTCGTATCGCTGCGCCCCGGCGGCCTCGGCCAGCCGCCGACCGTCGATCCGGTCGCCGGGGACGGCCCGCTCGATCGACCGGTCGAGGCTTTCAAGCGCCAGGAGGTCGTCCCCAAGGGCCGAGGCGGTCCTCGCGAGCCGGAAGTAATTGCTCGCGTCGTCGGGGTCTGCGGCGATCCGGTCCTCGTAGTACCGGATCATCCGCGAGGGCTTGCAGAAGACCCTCAGGTGCTCCTTCTCGGCGATCACGAGGTAGCCGTCGCCGGCGACGAGGTTCCCGCCCCCGCACCCGAAGACGGCCCGCAGCTCGATCGGCGGCCGGTCGGTCGGCCGGCCGGTCTGTTGGTCGAGCATGAAGAGCCGATCCCGGGTCGGCCAGTAGATCTCCCCGTCGGCCAGGAGGCCTCGCCCGTAACCTTCCAGGAGGGTCTGGCCGTCGGGCCACCGCGAGCGGAGGGTCCCGGAACGGGCGTCGATCGTCCAGACGTGGTTGCCGGTCGCCACGACCTTCCCGTCGGCGACCCCGAGCAGGTGGGAGACCCTCCCGCCGGGGTCGACCTGCCAGGCGAGCCGGCCCGTGTCGCGATCGAAGGCGAAGAGGCGGTCCGAGTCCTCCGGTGAAATAATCACCAGGTCCTCATGCACCACCGCAGGGTTGTGATTGACGGCCTCCATCCCCCCCCTCGGGGCGTCGAGCAGCCGGGGATATGAAGACAGCCAGTTGATCCGGCCCGACCGGGCGTCGATCGACGCCAGGGCCCCCAGGTCGGTCTGGTAATAGAGCGTCGATCCGCCGATTGACAGCAACCGGTGGCCCAGCTCCGGGTTGACGATCATCCCCCGGTTGCGGACCCCCATCCCCCGGGTGAAGCCCGGCGAGGTGCCCGAGCAGATGAACCGGACCCACTTCGTCCGGCCCGAGGCCGGGTCGAGGCAGGCGACCCAGGTCAGGGTCTGGGTCCCCGGCTTGAGCATCGCCACATACACGCCCTGGTCGTCGGCCAGCGGGGCGCCGCCGAAGGCGACCTGGCCCCGCAGGACCGCCGCGTTGGGCTGCTCGGGGGGGGCGATCACCTCGTCGGCGGTCCGGATCCAGGCCGGCGTCTCGGGCCTCCGGCGGTCGATGGCGACGATCGCCGTCGCTGGCGCCGAGACATTGTTCCTCATCTGGAACTCGGCCCCGGACGGGCCGAGCCGGGCGTAGACGCGGTCGCCGTAGACCGTCAGCGTGTGCCGCTCGACGCCGAAGGTCGGCCGGGCCGCCGAGGGGGAGCCGGGGGGGATGTTCGCCCGCCACGCGGGGGGGGGCACGGGACGCCCATCCGGGCTCCCTTCCAGCGCGTAGGATTGGATCTCGTTGCCGTCGGTCAGCAGCAGCTCGTCCCCGTAGAGCACCGGGAAGAACGAGGGGGAATCGTCCTGGGGGGTCCCCGGGTCGAGGCCGAAGCGTGGGGGGGAGGCGTTGAGGTTCGACGAGGTGTCGAAGCTGGCCCGGAACGGGATCGACCAGACCAGCTCGCCGGGGTCGACCGGCTCGGGGAGCACCTTGGTCCGCGTCGGGTCCCCGGCGAAGGTGGGCCATCGGGAATCGAGCCCCTCCGAGGCGCGGAGGGCGTCCTCCCGCATCGCGAGGGCGAGGATCTCGGCATACGTCCCCTCCCGTCCCGCGAGCTGCCCCTCCGCCCCGGGATACGACTCGGCGTACCGCCGGACCGCCCCGGGGCCGTCGCCCAGGCCGGCCGCCTCGTCGCAGAGGATCGCCTTGGCGGCGACCCGGGCGACATCGACGCTCGGGTCCGGGTAGATCCAGGCCAGGGGTGCGTCGTCCGAGGGGGGCAAGAGTCGCCGGTACAGCCCGGCCGCCTCGTCGAATCGGCCCTCCTGGAAGGCCAGGTCCGCCAGCAGTTCGGCGGCGTCGTCCCCCCAACCGCTGCAGAAGTACGCCTCGACCACCCGGCGGAGCGGCCCCGGATCCAGGCCATCCCGGCCCTGCTCGAACAGCAGTCGGGCCTGGTCGTCGACGCGATCGCGGTACGTCCGCAACGCCTCTGGGGGCAGCTGGGCCATCCGCCGCTGGGCGTAGTCGCTGACGTTGACGAACACCTCCAGCGTCTCGTCCGGGTCGGCCCCGGCGGCGTCGCTCGCCTCGTCGGGGCCGAGCGCCGTCAGGGCCTCGGGGAATTGCGAGATCGCCCGCTGGTAGAGCTCGACGGCCGAATCCCACTGCCCCTCGCGGACGTGCGAGGCGGCGGTCTTCAGCAGTGACTCGGCGGCGCTGCTCGTCTCGGGGTAGATCGCCGATGGCGGGCGGGCGACGTTGGGCTGGGCCCCGGCCTCGACCCCGGGCCGGAGGAGGGAGAGGAGCAAGGCGACCGCGACGCGATTCCCCCGGACGATTGAGCGGCGTCCGGTCGGTCTCGGGTGCTGGGACATCGGCGCTCCTTCCATAGATCGGCCGGCCGCCCCTCGGGCCGTGGCCGGGGAGACCGGGAAGGGACCCGGGGCGAGCGCCCCCGTCCTCCGAACCGGTTGACCCGGGCCGTGCTCGCGATCGGAACCGACCCCGGCTGCCGGGGGTTAGCGAGGTGAGCCTTACCCCGGGCCAGACCGTCCTGGAGTCTTCGAGGCATCAGGGAGCGGCGGAAGGGCCGGAAGGCAATCCTCGTGCCGACGCCCTCCCTAAGGATAGGAGCGTCAGGCACCGCCCGACAAGCCCCCGCACGATTCGGGGCCGCCAAGGAAAACGGCAGCACCGCTGCCCGGATCGGCACGCGAGCCGGACCGGGCCGACCCCGCCTCGGCCCGCTGGGCCGAGCCGGGATCGGTACGAGACGCTCCGGATGGCCGCCTCTCAGGGGTTCAACGGACCTTGCTCGGGTCGAGGGTCACCGGGCCGAGCGAGGCGTCCTTGCCGTCCTCGACGGTCACGGACTGCCCCCGGGCCAGTCCTTCGGTCACGTACCCGACCTTCTCGTGCCAGACCACCACGCTCTGCTCGCCGGCCGGGACCCCGTCGATCTCGAAGTTCCCCTGCTCGTCGGTCACGGCGAAGAAGGGGTGGTCGAAGACCATGACATAGCCCTGCATCCAGGGGTGGATATCGCAGGCCATCGGCATCGGCCGTCGCTCGGCCGACAGCGGCCGGGGCAGCTCGCCCTTGGCCGGGAGCATGAAGTTCACCGAGTTGGTGAATCCCTGGAGCCGAACGTTATGGGCGACCGGGTCGCTCGACTTGAACAACGCTTGCTGCTTCTCGTGCATCGCCACCAGGTGCGGCACGAACTTGCAGCCCTGCTGGTCGATCACCACCTGGGGCTCGTCGGCCAGGAGCTGCTCGGCCTTGTCCGGATTGTCCCCCTTGGGGCGGACGAGGTAGACCAGGCAGTACTTCACCCCTTTGGAGTCCGGGTCGACCACGAGGCTCTCGTCCGGGACCGGCTCGGTCGCGCAGACCTGGGCGTCCTTGACGTTCTCGCCCGCCTTCACCTTCGGGGGGAGTTCGGGGACCTGCGCGCCCCCCCAGACGACCTGGCCTTTGATCGTGCCATACTGGCCCAGGGCGGTCGACTGGGTCGCCAGGGCGAGGCAGAGGGCCGAGAGGCAAAGCATCGACGCGTTGAAAATTCGCATGAGGGTCTATCCTCGCGATTGGGGATCGAGTGGGGGGATCCGGAGGGATCCGTCCCCCGGATCCTAACAGAATCGAGTCGGGCGCGCAACCACCCGGGGGCGTCGGCTCACGGGAGCACCACGCTCTCCGGGTCGGCCCACTGTCCCCGCTCTTCCCGGTAGGTCCGACCCGGATCGACCCGGATCAGCCCATCCTCTCCCTTCGAGATGCGACAACGCTCCAGGGCCCGGGGGCTCGGCCCCCCCGAGACGAGCCCGGCGATCGTGAAGGTGCTCCCGTCGCAGGGGCATTCGAACCGGCCGCCTCCCGGATCCCAGACGACATCGCACTCACGGATCGGACAGGCCGCCCGGAGGGCGACGATCGAGTCGATCCCGTCGAACGCCGGAGATCGGACGAGCCAGAAGCCCCCGACGTCGACGAAGGCCTCGCTGACGACGCCCGCCTCGATCCCGTCGGGAGGGCCGACGATCACCTCCCCCGTGGGCTCCTCCGCCCCTTCGGTGAGGGCCAGGACGGCGAACGTCGCGGCGATCGCCCCTCCCACCACCGCCAGCGCCCCCCAGACGCCGACCGCCGGGATGAATTCGGAGAATCCGCCCTGTCCCCGACCCTCCCCCGATCGGAACGGGGCCGCCCTCACTGGATCCGCCACCGCTCGAGTGACCGCCGAGGCCCTGAGGCGATCGGCGAGTTCCAGCGTCGGATTCGAGCGGGCCGGAAGGGACGAGGCTCCCGGGTCGGGAGGGGCCCCCGGCTCGCCGGTGGGCCCGGGCGTCTGCCGGGACTCGGCCGCCCCCTCGGCCTCCGAGGTTCTCGCCCGAGCGGCGGCCAGCTTCTCCTTCACGGACATCGGCCGCCCCGGGTCCCCGGCCGATTCGCCCGGGCCCGCGCCCGTTGGGGGAGCAGGCTCGCGGACCTCCCGGGGGGCGGTCACCGGCCCGGCCTTCGGGCTCGGGGCCGAGGGGGGCCGGCTCCGGGCGGCGGCGAGCTTCTCCGAGACGGAGAGCGGTCGCCCGCCCGGGCCCTGGGCCGACGTCGGGGCCGGCGCGGCGGCGCCCGGGGTGCCCGCGGTCGACCCGGGTTCGGTCCTGGTCGGTGCCGGTCCCGGCCGGGAGTTGCTCGACTCGTCCCCGGATGCCCCGTCGGGTCGGCTCCTGGCGGCGGCAAGCTTCTCTTTCAGCGACATCGGCCGCCCATCAAGCGGGACGGGAGGGGGAGGTGGCTGCTCGGCCGCGGACCCGATTCGCTCGACGGGCGTCGAGCCGGGGGAGGCCGATGGACGAGGCCCGTCGGTCGGCTCGTCGGGCGACCCCGCCGGGGGGGGAGCCGGCGGGCCGGGCGACCGAACCGCGGCGATGATCTCTCTTACGCTCGGACGCTTGGCCATCGGAGGCGACCCGTTCCCTGTCAATGCGGCGAGGGGTGAGGCGTCGGCGGGCCTCCCGGTCCGAGGGCCGGGACGAGGCCGGCACTCCAGCCGAGCCGTCCCGGTCGGTCCCGGGATCGAGGTGGTCGATCGCCCGGATCGCCCAGGGTATCAGGCGACGGGGGGCGAGACAATCGGGGCCGAGGCCCGTCCCGGCCGACTCAGGTGAAGTCGAATAGCTCGAGATCCCGGGAGATCTCGTGGAGGCGTTCGGTGAGGTAGCGGCGGATCTCCTCCCGGGTCTTGAGCTGGAGGACCTGGTGGGAGAACCGCTCGGCCTGGGGGGTGGAGACGGAGCGGAGCAGGGCCTTGATCGTCGGCACGAAGGCCGGGCTCATGCTGAACCGCCTCAGGCCGAGCCCGAGCAGCACGAGCACCGACCGGGGCTGGCCGGCCATCTCCCCGCAGAGCGTCACCGGGGTCCCGGTGCGCCGGCAGGCGTCGAAGACGCTGCGGAGCATCCGGAGCACGGCCGGGCTGAGCGGGTCGCAGAGGTGGGCGACCTTCGGGTTGTCCCGGTCGGCGGCCACGAGGTACTGGATCAGGTCGTTGGAGCCGATCGAGATGAAATCCGTCTCCTGGAGGATCGCGTCGATGCACATCGCCGCGGCCGGCACCTCGATCATGACGCCCGTCTTCACGTCCTCGTTGAAGGGGACTCCCGCCCGCTTCAGGTTGCGCCGGGCCTCGTCGACCAGCCGATTGACGTGGCGGAGTTCCTCCAGCGTCGTGATCATCGGGAAGAGGATGCTGACCTTCCCGTGCCGGGCGGCCCGCAGGATGGCCCGGATCTGGACCTCGAAGAACTTCGGGTGCTCGAACGACAGGCGGATCGACCGCCACCCCATGAACGGGTTGGCCTCGTGCTGCCGACCGAGGTAGGCGACGGTCTTGTCGCCGCCGAGGTCCAGGGTCCGGATCGTCGCCGTCCGGTCGGGGGCGGCCTCGATGACGCGCCGGTAATTGTCGTACTGCTCCTCCTCGTCGGGCACGTCGGGGTGCGTCAGGAAGAGATACTCGGTCCGGTACAGGCCCACCCCGGTGGCCCCCACGAGGGAGGCGGTGGCCGCGTCGGCGACGGTATTCACGTTCGCCAGCAGCTCGACGAGCGTCCCGTCGGAGAGGCAGGCGGGCTGGTCCCGGTTGATGACCAGCCGGTCCTTCAGCTCGAAGAAGTCGCGCTGCATCTTCCGGTAGGCGGCCATCGTCTCCGGGTCGGGGCGGACGACGACGATGCCGTCCCGGCCGTCGACCACGATCGTGTCGCCGGTCCTCGCCTCGGCGATGATCCCGGCGGCGCCGGAGACGGCGGGGATGCCCCGGCTCCGGGAGAGGATCGCGGCGTGGCTGGTCCCGCCGCCGACTTCGGTGACGATCCCCGAGATGGGCATCTCGCCCAGGCTGATCGCCTGGCTCGGCAGGATCTCGTGCGTGACCAGGACGATCGGCTCGCCGTCGCCGAGCGTGTCCGGGGAGGGGCCGCCCAGGCCGGTGACGCCCAGGTGGGCGGTGATCCGGGCGAAGACGTCCCGCAGGTCCGCCATCCGCTCCTGGAACAGCTCCTGGCCGGCCCTGGCGAAGATCGAGGCGTATTCCTTCAACACCGACTGGAGGGCCGACGAGGCGGTCAGCCGGGAGTTCCGGATGCCGTCGTGGACCTTCGAGAGCAGCGAGGGGTCCCGCAGCATCTGCAGGTGGGAGCGGAAGATGTCCGCCTCGCCGTCGCCGAGTTGCTGGGCCACCTTGGCGATGATCCCGTCGAGCTCCCCCGCCGCGGTCCGGAGCGCCTCGTCGAAGCGGACGAGTTCCTCGGGGACGGACGCATCCTCGGCCAGGTACTGCGACTCGGACTGGCCGAGTGAGCCGTCCAGGCAGTAGGCCACGCCGACTACAACTCCGGGGCTGACCGCGATTCCTTTATACATCGTCTCACCGGCCATCCTGACACGCCGTCCCGGCCGGAAGTGAGACCGACCCGGGCCGGGGCCCGTCGCCGGCCGATCGCGGATGGGGCCCGAGGACTGGCGCCAGCCCCATCCCTCCAGACCGAACCTCACCGCCCATTGTGCCCGAATCTCCCCCGAGGGGCGAGGGATCCTCCCGGAATCGGCCGAGGGCGGGGGGCTCAATCTTGGTGGTCGCCCGGCCCGGGTGGCGTCCCGAATCGGCCGACCGCCAGCAGCACCAGCGCGATCCCCGAATAGCCCGCCGCCCAGTGGTAGGGCGTCTGCAGCCGGGACGCCTCGTACCGCCCCAGACCCTTCATCGCGTCGATCGCCCGGCCGGGGAGCATCACCCGCTCCTCGGGCAGCGGCGAATGGATCACCCCGAACAGGGCGAGCACGCCGGCGATCAGGAACGTGATCGACGCCGACCGGAATCGGCCGTCGATCAAGCGGGCCAGCGCCGTGGCCCAGAGCAGGCTGGTGAGGATGAATCCGCCGGCGAGCATCGTGATCGTCCCGGCCGACTTCCGCGTCGACTCGGCCAGGTCGGAGAACCGCACCCCGGCACCGGCCAGGGCCGGGTCGAAGAGCACCCCATCGAGTTGGATATTCAGCAGGTACGCCAGGGCCGGGACCACGGCCAATGCCAGCGCCGGGTAGTGGCGCCGGGGCGTGGCGATGAATGACTGCGCCGTGATCTCCAGGCCGATGAAGATCAGGATCGGCGAGACCACCACCTCCGGCAAGAGCCGGAAGATCCAGACGAAGAAGCCGAGCATCCCCGCCGCACCGATGAACAACGCGGTCGCCAGCGTGTAGGCCGATCTCCCCCCCATCGCCTTGTAGGCCGGGTGGCCGATGTAGGGGGTCGTCTGGATGACCCCGCCGAAGGCCCCGGCCACGAGCGTCGCGATCCCCTCGGCGAAGATGATCTGCCCGGTCGGGTAATCGTCCCCGGCCGCCGCGGCGCTCTCGGTGCAATCGATCCCGCCGACGACCGTCGCCAGGGCCAGCGGCAGGGCGATCGCCAGGGAATTGAGCACCTCGGCCCAGTTCCCCCCCAACCAGGCGAACCAGTCGCCCATCGGCAGCGGCAGCCCCAGCGCCATGACCATCGGCAGGCGCTCCCCCGAGCCCCCCGAGAGCCCCGGCAGGCCGGTCAGCTGTTCGACCAACCTCATCCCGTAATAGACCGCGCAGCCGACGATGACCGCCCCCAGCGCCCCCGGCACCCCCGCCGGCAACCGCCATCGGGCCGTCAGGGTGGCGAGGATCACCGCCAGGGCGGCCAGGCCCGGGATCGGGTCGGACATGATCGACAGCAGCGGCAGGAAGCTGATCACCACCAGCGCGATCGCCGCGAGCGATCCCAGCAACCCCGCCCTCGGCACGACCCTCCGGATCCAGCCGCTGAAAGGTGCGCAGAGGATCTTGAACAGCCCCGAGGCCAGCAGCATGCTGATGCCGACGAACCAGGCGTGCTCGGCGGCGTCCGGGACCGCCAGGCCCCGGTCCTTCGCGGCGACGAACGCCGGCCCGACGATCAGGAGCGACGTGCCGAAGATGCTCGGTGTGTCCAATCCCAGCGGCATGGCCGTCACGTCGGTCCGGCCCCGGCCTCGGGCCAGTCGGAAGGCCATGGCGGTGAAGATCAGGTCGCCAACGACCACGCCGAGCGCCGTCCCCGGGATCATCCTCCTGACGACGAACTCGGCCGGGATGCCGAACGCGTAGGCCAGGAGCGACGTGGTGATGATCAGGCCGCTGACGTTGTCCAGCATCAGGCCGAAGAACGCGTTGACGTCTCCCCGGGTGGCCCACTCGTACCCGGGTCGTCGGGGGCTCGGCTCGGCGGCATCCACGAGGTCACTTCTCCTCCGGGATCGCGGGGCGGGTCCGATCGGGGGCGGTACCTGCGGGCGATCAGTCCCCGCCCGCGTCGCCTTCGAGCACCCAGGCCTCGTCGAATTGGGCGTGGGTGATCGTCGAGCCCTCAGGCCTGCCGCCGTGCGTGTAGCTGACGTGGATCGACCCGTCTCGCGCCTGGAGGATCGACGGATAGTGGAAGGATTGCTTTCGATCGGGATCGACGACGAGGTGCCTCCGATGGGGCCACGTCCGGCCCTCATCCTCGGAGAGGGCGACGGCCAGGGAATGCCGATCCCGGGAAGTGTCGTTGAACGCCAGGGCCCACCGGCCGCTTTGCAGCCGGATCGCGTCCACCCCCGCCCCCGGGTTCGGCAGCCCGGAGCGGACGACCGGCGACCACGTCTCCCCGTCGTCCCCCGAGGTGCTCACGCAGATCGACGGGTCCGGCCCGTTGTCCCTCATGTAAGCCACGATCGTCCCGTCATCCCTGCGGACGAGGCTCGGCTGGATGTTGCCGAAGCCGATCATCGGGGTGCTGCACCGCCAGGTCTCCCCCCGGTCGTCGCTCAGGGCGACGATCGAGGCCGAGAAGGTGTCGGTATACAGCGGCAGCAGCCATCGCCCCGAGGGCAGCACGATTGGCCGCACCCGGGGCATCCAGCCGAGTCGCTGGTAGAGTTCGTCGTCGGCCCTCCGCGTCATCTGCTCGACCAGTTCCGGCTTCACCTCCTCGAGCGTCTCAGACGCCTCGCCGATCGCGGCCCGGTAGGCCTCGGCGAACCCCGTCGGCGTGACGTGCAAGACACCTCCCCGAGACCATCGCGGAGGCCCCTCCCCCTCGGCCCGGTCGGCGACCCGGTACTTCAGCAATGCCCCTTCCCACCGGTGGTCGAGGATCGTCGGGTAGAACAGCCAGAGCGAGCCGTCGGGGGGCACGAACAGGGCCGGGTTGCAGTCGGGATAGCCGGGGGTGTCGTCCATCAGGAACCGGGACCCCCAGGACTCGGAGCCCGGCGAGAGTCTGGCGCCGAAGATCTGCACGTCGTCAGCCTTCCGCTCCCCTGAACCCCGATACCAGGCCGCCAGCAGGCTGCCGTCCGGGCATTCGACCAGGCAGGAGGCGTGGTTGTGTTTCGCCTCGGGCGGGAAGAGTTCCCGGAACACCGGGGCAGGCTCCCCCGCCGGGGCCTGCGGGGCGATCAAGGTCAGCAGCAGCAATGCCGCGAGGTGCGATCGGGTCATTTCGGGGTGCCTTGCCTGGAGTTGCGTCCCGCCCGGGGTCCCGACCTGGGGCCGCCGATCAGTCGCCGGAGGGCCCGTAGGTCCGGCCGTTGACGGTGCCGACCCGGATCCGCATCGGCTCCCGGAGCGACTCCCCTCGTCCGTCGAGGGCGGTATTCCGGCCGGTCGTCACCGACAGCTCTCCGGGGTCGAGCGACGGCAGCTGGCCGATCGTCATCGCGACCGGGGGCTCCCCGGCCGAGGGCCGATCGCCCCCGGTCCACCGGAACGTATTATCCGAAACCGAAGCCGTGAGATAGACCCGACCCCGGTTCGACTTCATCCCCGGCCCGTGATGCACGGCGATCAGGCCCCCCAGGGCGGTGTCGACGACCGAGTTAGACGCCACCTCCAGGCCGAACTGGGGCGTGTGCGACCATCCGTAGCCGAAGGGCTGCGTGCTCACGTAGCCCGACAGGCGGAAGGCGTTCGCCCCGCCGAACAGCCGGTTCTCCGCCATCCGGGTGCCGTAGTGGTTCCCCGTCAGCACGACGTTGTGCGCCTCGGTGCTCCCCCGGCAGTCGATCGTGTTCCCCTCGATCACCGTGTCGACGAACCCGGGGGTGATCGCCACGTCGAACTCACCGACCGGCAGGGGAGGATCCAGCAGGAAGGCATTCCGGTCGAGGACCTGGACGACCTTCGACCACCGCCCCGCCTGGGGGCCGGAGAGGACCGAGGCGACCTCGCCGACGCTCGGGTGCTCCCCCTGGGGCTCCGGGATCGCCAGCACCCGGCCGTCGTCGGACTGCCCCGCGTGCCGCCCTTCGAAACGCATCAGGTACGACTCCGTGAGCAACACCTCGGGCGCGTTCGGGTGGGGCCGCTCGTCGTCGTCCATCGGCCCGACCCCGATCACCATGTTGCCCCGGATCGTCACGCCGACCCCCCGGTCGGCCAGCGCGAGGAATCGATACAGCTTGCCCGATCCCGGCTCCGGGCGGATCTCGTTGTCGAGGATCTCCAGGTCCCTGGTCGACCGGCCCGACAGGAAGGAGCCGGAGAACGTGCCGGGCTGCGTCCCCCGATGCCGGTTGCCCGAGATCCGCCAGGGCCCGTTGAAGAGGGTGATCTCCCCGCCCTTGAACGCGCAACGCTCGATCGCGCCGGAATCCGTGTCGATCAGGCGGATCGTGTTGGGGGCCCGCTCCCAGTCGCTCGACGCCGGGGGTGCCTCCAGGTCGAGGTCCCGGATTTCGACGTGGACCGGCCCCCCCGGGCGCGTGCCCAGGTTCGGGACCCCGACCACCGCCCCTCCCCAGTGGGCCTTCGGGTCCCAACGCACCGGCCCGTCGAACCGGATCCGGATCCCCGAGATCGACGTCCTGCCGGCCCCCCGGATGGCGACCGCCTCGCCCCAGGGGGCGTCCTCGGCGCGTTGCCGGAACCGGAGTTCGGCATCGGGCTCGCCGAGAAGCGTCGTCGGCTCCATCAGGTCCAGGGGCCGGTCGAGTCGATGGGTCCCCGGGGCGAGGACGATCGTCCCGCCCTGCCGGGCCATCGCCCCGAGGTCCTGCCCCTCCCCGACCCGGATCCGTCGGGCCCGGGGGGCCTGGAACCGGCGGAGCGGGTCACACGGTCCCCCGGCGACGCGGACGATCGACGAAGCCCCGTCCTCGTCGATCAACCGGAGGGTCAGTTCCTCCCCGTCCAGGGGCCGATACGGCGAGAATGTGAGGAGCAAGGTCCCGGCCCGAGGGCCCTCGGCCAGGCCGAGCGGCCTCGTCCGGTCCCCGACGAACGGCAAGGGTTCCCCGCCGGATCCATCGAAGGCCCAGGCCCCGCTCACCCCGTCGCTGAGCACCGCCCCCCTCGGGCGACGCGTCGGGCCCACGGCCACCTCGACCCGGACCGTCCCCTGCTCGTCCTGGCCCAGCCATCGCGCCCCCGCCGACGACTCGGAGGCGATCGGCAACGCCGGTCGGGGCATCCGGCGGCCGACCGGCACCGAGCCGATCTCGAAGGCGACGCGATCCTTCGTCCCGTTGTTATAAGACAGTTCGACCAGTCCCCGTTTCCCTTCGATCCCGTCGACCGGGGCCAGGATGAGCGACGCCCGGGTCCGGTCCTCGGCGGGCCGGACCAGCGTCGCGTCGTTCAGGCCTTCGGGGTTCGGGCCGAAGGACCAGCTCGGGCCGCGCTCGACCCGGATCGTCCCCCCCGTCACCTCCGGGTCGGGGGCGAGGCGGGCCAGGTCGATCCTCACGTCCTCGAGACCGTCGGGCCCGACCGAGGGTCCGGGGCCGGCCCGATCGACCCCCGCCGGGCCGGCCCATCGGGCGGCAAGCCGGACTTCCGGCATCCGGGCCATCGGGTCGGCCGGCCCCCCCTGCACCGTCGCCGACCCGCGACGCCCCCCGGACAGCTCGAGGGCCACGGCGAAGGCCCGGCCCGTCTCGACGTGGCTCGGCTCGACCGAGATCCGGGCCTGACCGGATGCGGGTCCCCGCTCCAGGTCGGCCGCCCAGTGGCCACCCGGGCCCTCGTAGTTCCACTCGTCCCGACCCTGACCCCGGACGACGACGCGTTCGACCTCCGCGTCCTCGGGGAGTCCCGAGATCTCGATGACCATGTCCTGGACGCCGTTCGGCCCGGGCTCGGCCGACCGGCCGACCCGGTCCGTCCCGACCTGCCCCAGCCATCGGGCCGAGATGGGGACATCCTGGATGCCGGGACCGGGATCGATCGCCGCAGCGGTCGCCCGACCCGGGCCGATCGCCCCGAGGCCCACGACGGCGGCCGTCCCGAGGAGTGCCATCCTCATCGATCGCCTCCCCCTCCCCGATCCCTCGGTGGGGCTCGCCCAGAAGGTGCGTCGCGGACGGTGGGGGACCGACCGGGGCCAAAAACGATCATCGCCGAGGCGGGTCGAATGACCTCGACCCTCGGCGAAGGCTTCGGAGAGGAGTTGCGCCGGTAGGAATCGAACCTACGACCTCCAGGTTATGAGCCTGGCGAGCTAACCGCTGCTCCACGGCGCGAAGGAGAGGTTAACAGAATGCTGTGCGGGAGCAACCCCAACATGTTCGACCATGCCGAAGAATGCGGAATCGGCCCGAACCGAATCGCTCGCGAGTCAGTGCGGCCCGAGAATGAATGCACATGTCCGAGCCGACAGGTTCGTCGAGGACATAGGGTTGAGAACCGAGATGAGTTTTGAGCGGGCCGGGGAGGAGGGAGCCCGATCTGAAGGAAGAGAGTTGATGTGAGAAATTGCGGCGGTAGGAATCGAACCTACGACCTCCAGGTTATGAGCCTGGCGAGCTAACCGCTGCTCCACGCCGCAAAGACATCATAGCGAAGCGGGCCCCGGAGTCAAATCGATCCGCCCCCCGGCGGGCCGATTTCACCCCGGGGCCGGAGAACATTGGGCCCCGTCGACGCATCCGACGGCATCCGATCAGCGGGATTCCGCCCGGAAGAGGCGGCGACGCAGCTCCCGGACGTGGGGCCTCAGGAGTCCTTGCTCCATCCCCGAGGGATCCGGCGGCGTCGCGACGGGTGCCTGGCCCTGCTCGCGTCGCAGGACGATCGCCGTGCCGACGTACAGCGCCATTCCTGACCAGAAGAACATCCCGTAGAAGAGGGCGAGCTTGTGCCCCTCGCCGCCCGCGAACAGGCCACCGACCTCGCTGGAGGTGCTCAGCATGAGCAGGGAGGAGAGGCCGATCAGCGTCCCCAGCACGTTCCAGAACCGTCGGGAGATCGGGTACGCCCAGAGCCGGAAGATCAGGTACGTGTAGGGCAGCAGCACCGTCACGTAGTGGTGCTTCCAGCTCCGCTCCGAGACGATCAGCATCGTCAAAACGACCAGGCTGAACTCGCCGAAGAGCCGGGGGTCGTCCCTCCGCTTCGGGTCGGTCCGGCAGAGGAAGGCGAGCAGTCCCACCATGCCCAGGGCCATCGCCTTGATGGCGTAGACCACCGCGTCGGGGTTCAGGGCCGCGAAGTTCTTCCCCGCGAACAGGGGGACGTACCGCCCCTCCCCCGTCTGCTGCTCGGTGAAGAACCGGCTGATCACCCCGGCCATCGACTGGTTGATCTCGTGGTCGCCCACCTCGTGATCCATCACGAACGGCCGGAGCATCCGGTGCCACCACATGTGCAGGCACTGGCCGTTGAACTCCGGGCCCAGGATCAGGCTCGGCACGATCACCAGGAACAGGCCCAGGCCCAGGAACGTCGAGCCGACCGTCCGCCACGACCGCTTGTACATGAAGTACGGGACGAACAGCGCCGGCGTTACCTTGTAGGAGATCGCCAGCGCCAACGCCAGCCCCGCCAGCACGTCGTACCCCTTCCGCCAGGCATACAGCGATGAGACGATCAGGAAGAGGATCACCAGGTTGTTATTGCCGTGGTGCAGGTCGCTGAGGATCGGCCGGAAGCTCAGCAGCATCACCAGGAACTGCGCCCAGGCCGGCACCGGCCTGACGTCGTCCGAGTCCCGGGCCATCCGGAAGCAGAAGACCACCGAGAGTGCCGTCAGCCCGACCTTGACGTAATACCAGACCATCGACGCCACCACCGGGGGCATCGAGGTCAGCGGGTAGAGCGTCAGCGGGAAGATGGGGGGATTCGGGAACATGTACCGATCCCAGATGTTCACCCCCTCCTGCAGCTCCTCCACCTGGTGCAGCCAGCGGATGATGGCGCTCCGCTCCTCGGCCGCCTTGAGCGAGTAGATGCCCGAGGCGACGAGGACGGTGATCGCCAAAGTGATCCAGACGGCTCGTCGGCCGTTGCGACCGGTGTCGGGGTGGCAGTCCCCCGACGTTGACGCTGGCGCGGGCGGCACGGCAGACTCCTTCCTTGGAGATGGCCAGGGGCTCGGCGGTTCGGTCCCGCCCTCGTCGAGGCGTCCGGGGAGATCCCGCCTCCGGCCGATCCCATCCCGGGACGGCTCAAGGCGGGGAGTCCCACTCGATCGTCACCGGCCCGTCGGGACGGGCCAGGCCGATGAAGGGGACCGGGTCGCCGGGCAGCTCGACCGCCCGCAGCAGCCCCGGAGGATCACTCCGGAGCCCCGGGACGGAGTGATACCGCAGCACGATCATCCCGTCAACATCAGCGGACTCCGGTTCGACCTTCAGCCGACCCGCCTCCGCCTCCACCGTCGCCCGCCCCCGGATCGCGTCCCCCTCGAACCCCCGGACCCGGGCGATCAGGATCGACCCCCGTTCCTCCAGGATCTCGCACAGGTCGGGGTTCTCCCGGCAGAACGTCCGGGCCCGGGGGGACCAGCAAACAATCCCCTCCGGCCCGTAGAGCTCGGCGAAGCGCTCGAAGTCCTCACGGCCCCAGTCGGCAATCCCGAAGAGCTGCCCCATGCCGAACTGGGTGAAGTTCTCCCGGATCGGGACGTGCAGGAACGGCCCCCCGATCACCTCCACCCCGGCCAGGCTCGGCAACAGGCCGCCGAACCTCCGGCCGCCGAACGGCTCGACAAGTTCCTCCGAAGAGCGTCCACCCTCCTCGTAGAGGATCCGGTCGCCGGGATCGAAGTTCGCCTCGATCGCGTCCACCAGCCACCGCTGGTCCTCCCCCGGCTCGCTGGCCAGGTCCGGTGGGGTCCCGGTGGCAGGGCCGGGAAGGATCCGGGGCATGCCCCCCCCCGCCCATTCGATCCGGGGGATGGGGTCCCTGCCCGTGTGGATGCGGGCCCCCTGGAGGAGCGACGGCAGGAAGAGCCGGATCCCGACGAGCAGCAGGCCGAGCGCCACCCAGCGGTCCAGCCTCGACGGCATCGGCCGGAGTCGCGCCCGCAGGGCCCCCCAGCCGAGCCCGGCCGCCGCCGCCGCCCCGGTGTAGGCGGCGTACGTGTTCCTCCCCGGCTCGAACGCGTCGAACGCGCGGAAGGCCCCGGCCAGGTAGCCCCAGAAGAACCCCGCACCGACGAACGTCCCCAGCGCCACCGCCGCCGACCGCCTCCTCGGCCCCGAGCTGGCCAACCCGATCAACGCCCCGGCCAGCAATACCGCCTGGATCGGCCCCTGGGACGGCTCGGAGAGCCCCAGGATCTGCCCGAGCCGGGGCAGGACCCCCTCGGTGTGGTAGAACCCCAGCCCCCGGGAGAGCCTCGTCTCCCAGAGCGTGACCGCCGGCAGCCACCAGAACCAGTTGGCCGCCAGCACGATCGGCGGCATCAGCCAGAGGCCGACGTGCCTCGACCATCCCGGCTTCGGTTCGAGCCTCCCCCGGGCCCGGACCATCCACCCGTACGTCGCCAGGACCGCCGGCCCGACGGTCAGCGCGCACAACGGGTGGACGAAGAACACCAGGATCGCCCCCAGCGTCGCCGCCAGCCACCGGCCGAATCCCCCCCGGGCGAGGTAGCGCTCCACCAGGGCGAGCACGACCATCCCCAGGGGGATGACGAGCAGGAACGACACCATCCCGAGCCCCGCGTACGCCAGCGGGAAGTCGGTCCACAGGTAGACGAGGAAGAGCGCGGTCCCGCAGCAGAGGGCGTCGCCCCGCCCCCCCCAGATCCGGATCGCCATCGCCACGAGCAAGGGCAGCGAGCCCATGGCCAGCAGGACGAGTAGCTTGTACGCCCTCGCCGGGTTGTCCCCGCCGAAGGCCGCGACCCAGGCCTCGATCATCGTCCCGGAGGGGTCGGAGATGATGCTCTTGGCGTACCCGGACATGAAATACGGGTCATACCCCGCCGTCGTCCCGTTCTGGTTCAGGAACGACCGGGTCACGACCGCGTTGTGGTAATGCATCGGGTGGTCGTGCATCGCCGGGGGCCACGGGCTTACGACCTGCGACCACCCGCCCTGAAATCCGACGCAGCCGACGGCATGAGCCCCCAGCATGAGCAAGAGCAGGATCCCGTGATACCACCGGGTCCGGCGGAGCGGGGCGGCCACCGTGGCGGGGGCGGCCGGGGGACGCCCCGGGGCGGTCCCGGCCCTGGAGTCCTCGGCGGACGTCGAGGCGATCGGATAGCCGGCCATTGTTCCGGAGCCTTGTGGGGGGACCGGGGCGGATGACCGGGGAGGCTCGCCCGGGGACGATCGGGGTCGGTCGGGGAATGCGGCCCGCAGGATTCGAACCTGCAACCAAGGGATTCGAGGGCCCCCGCGTTTCCGCGGGGCTCGGACTATCTCATCCTCCCCGACGACCGGGGACGGTCGCCTTGGAGGCCGGGCGCTCGAGGCGGGGGTTATTGTTGGGACTCACCCCGCTAGTCTCTGAACCGTCCTGGCCACCTGAGCCCGACCAGGCTTGGCTGCGGATCGCCGTGCCGGTCGAGGACGGATGCCCTCGCCCGGGTTAGGGTTCCCGCAATTCACCCGGTTCGCGTCCGGGGGTCGCCCCCCGGCGCCACCATTTCGTTGATGAGTCCCCTGCTCTAACCGTTGAGCTAGGGCCGCAAGTTCGAGGCAAGACCATCATGGCCCCGGGCCCGGTCCCGTGCAAGGGGATCGGGCCTCGGGGCGCTCGACGATCATCGCGGAGTCAGGTCCGCACCGGGTGCGGACGGTCGGCTCGCGTTCACTTGGCCGCGCCGACGACCGACTTGGGCTTGCGACGGCGCCTCGGCTTCTTCGAGGCCGACCGGGCCCGGGACAGCGACGCCTCGCCCGTCGCCCCGGCCGTCGCCCGGATCTTCGGCAGCTTGATCGCGTGCGACAGGCCGACCCACGACATCGCCTTGATGGCGATGTAGGTCATGTCGACCTCCCACCACCGGAGCCCGTGCCGGGCCGATGTCTGGAAGGCGTGGTGGTTGTTGTGCCACCCCTCGCCGTAGGTCAACAGCGCCACCCACCAGAGATTGGTCGAGGAGTCCCTCGTCTCGTGGGACCGGTAGCCCCAGACGTGCGTGGCCGAATTCACCAGCCAGGTGGTGTGCAGGACCAGCACCGACCGGACGAAGAAGCCCCAGACCAGGAACGGCATCCCGCCGATCGCGTAGAGCGCCGCCCCCAGCAGCAGCGGGAAGACGATGAAGTACCGGTCGAGCCAGACGTGGACCGGGTCCTTCACCAGGTCCGGCGCCCACCGGGCGTGGTAGGCCGGCGTGTGCACCGAAGTGATGTCCGGCGTCATCCACCAGAACATGTGCGCCCAGCCGAACCCTCCATGCACCGGGCTATGCACGTCCGTCTCCTCGTCGGAGTGGGCGTGGTGCCGACGATGGTCGGCCACCCAGTGGATCGCCCCCCCCTCCGAGGCGGTGCAGCCCACGATCGTCAGCGCGTACTCCAGCCACCTCGGACGCACCGCGAAGCTGCGGTGCGTCAGCAGGCGGTGGTAGGTCATGCAGATCCCGATCCCGCCGGAAACCCAGTGCAGGAAGACGCAGACGGCCAGGGCCTGCCACGTGAAATAGGCCGGATTGAACGCGAGCAACGCCCCCGCGTGCAGGGCCCCGATCCAGAGCAGCGGCGGCCAGGCGAGGCGGGTCACCCGGGGCTTGGGCTGTGCCAGGGTCTCATTCGTCATGACGTTTCTTCGTCTGCCTTTCGGGGAACCTGGGGGGGATGACCGCGGCCAGGAAGGTCGGGAAGACCGGAGCACCTGGTCCAAGGCCAGAAGGCGGGGGGTTACGGTGTTCCTGGCGGAATCCCGTCGGGTGCATAGGACGGCATGACTCGCCGTTCTCGCACCGGTGCGGGGAAAAACATTCGACTTCAGCACCGGGACGGGCCGAAGGGCCGGCCGATTCGTCAGTTCGATCCCTCGTACAGGAGCGCCGGGCCTCGCCGCTCGACGAAGGAACGCGAATCCTCCCCCCATCGGGCCTTCAACGCAAGGCACCATTGTTCGAGGTCGAGATCCGGCTCCCGGGCCGCCTGCTCGATCGCCTCCCGCTCCAGGGCGGAGCCGAACAGCAAGTCGATCGCGATCGGCGACCGGATGAACTCGTACGGCTCGGTCCGCCAGGAGAATCGGCCCGGATCGGCCCGGACGGCGAGCAGCAACAGCTTCAGGTAGGTCTCCAGGCCGGAGAACGCGCGGGGGTCCTCCACGACCGGCTGGACCCCGAAGCACGTCTCGCCCGCGAGCTTCTGGAATTTCGGCCGAAAGGCGATCGGCCGGAACCCGGCCCCCGGCTGGCCCGACATCTCTTCGACCATCTGGTAGGACGCCTCCTCCAGCCAGGGGGCCCCCCAGAATTCGAAGGGCCGGGTCGTCCCCCTGCCCTCGGAGAGGTTGGTCCCCTCGATCAGGCAGGCCCCCGGGTAGACGACGGCCGTCCCGGCCGTCGGCATGTTCGGCGAGGGGGGGATCCAGGCCAACCCCGTCTCATCCCAGAGCTGGTCCCGGGTCCACCCCGAGCAGGGGGCGACGTCCAGGTCGAGGTCGAGCCTCCGCTCGTCCCGGTACAATCGGGCCAGTTCCCCGATCGTCATGCCGTGCCGGATCGGCATCGGGTAGGCGCCCACGAAGCTCTCGAACCCCGACCCGACGGTCGGCCCCTCGACTACCGCCCCCCCGAGCGGATTGGGTCGGTCGAGCACGAGGAACCCGCACCCCGCCCGGGAGGCCGCCTCCATCGCGTAGAACATCGAGGCCGCAAAGGTGTAGTAACGCGCCCCGACATCCTGCACGTCGAAGACGATCAGGTCGAGCCCGGCCAGGTCCTCTCGACCGGGGGAGAGACTTTCCGGTCCCTCCCCGTAGAGGCTGACGACCGGCAGGCCGGTCCGGCGATCCGACCCCGATCCCACCCCTTCCATGTCCTGCGCCTCTCCCCGCAGGCCGTGTTCGGGCCCGAACAGCCGGGCCAGTTCGACCCCCGGTGCATCGTGCAGGAGGTCGATCGCGTGACGATAGCGCCGGTCGACGGCGCTCTGGTTGGCGATCAGGCCGACCTTCCGCCCTCGAAGCCGCGCGAATCGCCCCTCGACCAGGGAATCCAGGCCGGTCGCCACCCGAGGGCTTTCGCCGATCATCCCAGTGCCCTCCTCGCCAGCATGACCGCCCCGGCGACCGGCTCCTCCACCAGGCCGACCGGCCCGATCCAGTCGCCGAGGAGCTTCAGGACCTCCACCCGCAGCCCCTCGGCCGCGAGCAGGAATCCCCCCGCCACCGCCAACGGGGGGGGATTCGGCGCGTCGTCCCATCCGGTCGACTCCCGGACCGCGACGACCAGGTCGGCCAGCTCCTCGGCGGCGGGGCCGAAGATGTGGTCGCGGACCTCGATGTCCCCGTCCGCGCACGCGACCACGATCCGGGCGAGGCCGGCGATCCGGGCACGGTCCCAGGCCGGGCCGTAGAGCACCGAGACGATCTCCCCGGGGGACGGCACCCCCAGCGCCTCGCAGAGTCCCCCGGTCAGCGAGTCCTCGGCCGGCCGATCCGATCGGCCGTCGAATCGCCGGGCCACGAGCCGGAGCCCCGCCAGGGCGACGGAATAGGCGCTCCCCTCGTCGCCGATGAGCGGACCCCAGCCCCCGGCTCGGGCCGACCGCCCCCCCGGGGCCTTCCCGACCGCGATGGAGCCGGTGCCGGCGATCAGGGCGATCCCGAACCCCTCCGGGGTCCCCGCCGCCAGCACGAGGTCGCCGTCATTGGCCGGGACCAGCCGGCCCGCCCAGCCGCCCTGCTCGCACCAGGAGGCGAGCCGGGCCCGGTCGTCCGGCCGGTCGAACCCCGCGAGGCCGAGGCAGGCGACCGCGACCGGCCGATCGCCGATCCCCGCATCGGCCCGGGCGGAGTCGATCGCCTCGGACAGGGCCCGCCTCGCCCGGTCGTCGCCGACCGCCTTCGCGTTCGAAGGGCCGGCGGTCCCCCGGCCGAGGACCGTCCCCCCGGCGTCGGCCAGCCAGGCCTCGGTCGAGGTGCCGCCGCCGTCGACCCCGATGACCAGCGGATCGCTCATCGGAGGGCCGCCTCGACGGCGCCCCGGACCTGCCCCGCCGAGTCGTCGAGCAGACGATCCGCCGAGGCCAGGTCGACACCCGCCATCGCCATCACCAGGGCGGGTTTCAAGCGGCCCCCGGCCTGGTCCAGGAGCTCCCGTGCCCGATCGTCATCGACCCCCGCCAGCTCCCGGAGGATCCGTCGAGTCCGGATCCGGAGCTTCTGGTTCGTCGGCTGGAGGTCGACCATCCGATTGCCGAAGGTCTTGCCGATGAGGACCATGGCCCCGGTCGTGATCATGTTCAGGACCATCTTCGTCGCCGTGCCCGACTTCAATCGGGTCGACCCGGCGATGATCTCCGGCCCGACCCGCGGGGCGATCTCGATGTCGACCCGGTCACCCAGCAGGCTCGGCTTGTTGCAGGCGATGCCGACCGTCGTCGAGCCGATGGCCCGGGCCCGTTCGACCGCCCCCAGGACGTAGGGCGTCCGCCCCGAGGTGGCGATGCCGACCACCACGTCCTTCCCTGTCACTCCCAGCCCGTCCAGGTCGGACGCTCCCTGAGTCGGGTCGTCCTCGGCCCCCTCGACGGCCCGGGTCAGCGCGGTCGGGCCCCCGGCGATGAGGCCGACGACCATCCCGGGGGGGGTGCTGAAGGTCGGTGGGCATTCCGAGGCGTCGAGCACCCCGAGCCTGCCCGAGGTCCCGGCCCCGGCGTAGATCAGGCGACCTCCGGCCCGGAACCGTTCGGCGACCACTTCGACCGCCCGGGCGATGGCCGCCTCCTCCGCCCGGACGGCCGCGACCACCTTGGCGTCCTCGACGTTCATCAGGCGGACGATCCCCGCCGCGTCGAGCATGTCGATCCGATCCGAGGCCGGGTTGCGCGCCTCGGTGAGCAGGTGGTCTTCGGGCGCCATCGGTGTTCGATTCCAGGGTGACCTGCGGCAGGGGGCGGGTCGTCGAGGCGGGGTGGGGTGAGGTCCCCGTCGGTCCCCTCCGCCGATCGTCCCCCGTGCCCGGCCCGGGGGTCAATCCTCGAGCGGGTCTCGGACGTTGAATTCCAGTTTGTAGCGACCCGGGGACCGCGTCCCCTCGCACCAGAGTTCCAGCGTGCCGACCTCGGTGACGATGCTCTGCAGGGTGACCGGGACCACATCCCCCTGCTCACCCTCCTGATCGCCGAGCGAGGTGACCAGCGGGGAGAGTTCCTGCAATTCGTCGGGCGACCAGCGGTCCAGTACGGCGCCGATGGCGTCTTCCCGCCTCACGGTCGACGCCAGGAACCGGAACTCGGCAGACTCCCCAACGACCAGGCCGAGCCGAGACCCGGGCACGTCGGCCTCGGTCCCCTCCTCCATGCCGAAGGGCACGACGCAGAGCGCCTTGATCGGCGTGGGGACCCCGGGCACGGCCGGGGCGGAGGTCTCGATGCCGACGTAATAGGACCGGGGCACGCCGCCCCGGATCCGAATCCCCTTGCCCCGGCGGACCATCCCGTAGTAGGCCGCCCCCCGGGCCACGGCCAGGTCCAGCTCGGCCGATGAGAGCACGGTGATCGGGCCGCCCCCCCAGGCCGAGAGCGTCTCGGCCACGCGGGCCCTCAGGCCCTCGGCCCGGAAGACGCCGCCGTTGAAGAGCACGGCGGTCGGCCGCGCCACCTCCCCGGTCGAGGGGAGCGCGTGGCCCTGCCGGCCCAGGAAGCGGGCCAGGTGCCGGGTGATCGCCGGGTCGGCCGCGTACGGCAAGCCGATCTCGGTCAGGCCGATCCGACGCCCGCGGGCGGGCTGGTCGGTCACCTCGCACTCCGGGAAGAAGCCGTCGAGCAGGACCCGATGGAGCGTCTCCCGGGTCAACTGGGCCTTGATCGCCCCGCCGATCACCTTCGAGCCCCTCCCCAGCACCGACACCGACGCCGAATCGGCCTTCGGGTCGGTGAAGAGCGATTCCTTGGCGGCCCGGCAGGCGTAGGTCAGGCCGACCCGCTGCGTGGGATCCAGCCCTTCCATCCCCCCCGGGATCGTCGCCGCGACCGCGTGCGCCAACGCCAGGTCCATGTTGTCGCCGCCGAGCAGGATGTGCTCGCCGACGGCCAGGCGGTTCAGCTCCAGGTCGCCGTCCCGCTCGGCCACGCCGATCAGCGTGAAGTCGGTCGTCCCGCCTCCGACGTCGCAGACGAGGATCAGGTCGCCGACCTTGACCCGCTTCCTCCAGTCGTCCCCCGGCTCCGAGAGCCAGGAGTAGAACGCCGCCTGCGGCTCTTCCAGCAGGGTGACCTTCTCCAGGCCGACCGACTTCGCCGCCTCCACCGTCAACTCCCGGGCCTCGGCGTCGAACGACGCGGGCACGGTCAGGTAGATCTGCTGGTGTTCGAGCCTGTCCTCGGCCGACTTCCCCGCGATCCGAGCGTCCCAGGCGTCCCGGAGGTATCCCAGGTATGCCGCCGACGCCTCGACCGGCGAGAGCTTCGCCACCTCATCCGGCGCGTTCCTTGGCAGGATCGCCGCGCCCCGGTCCACCCCCTCGTAGCTCAGCCAGCTCTTGGCCGAGCCCACCAGTCGGGCCGGCACCTTCGCCCCGTGCTCCCGGGCAAACGTGCCGACGATCCGCCCCGCCTTCTTCGTCCAGGGTAGGTCGATCGCCCCGGGGGGGAACTCCTTCTCCGATGGCAGGTACAGGAACGACGGCAGGACCGGACGGTCGGCCACGTCGTTGGCCGCCACCAGCTGCGGGATCGCCAGCGACCGGACGGGCGCGGGGCGGTCCTCCGTCGCCTCGGTCGAGTCGACGTAGGCCAAGGCGCTGTTCGTCGTTCCCAGGTCGATGCCGACGACGAATCGGGACATGGGGGCGTTCCCCTCAGCTCGGGTCAGGACAGCTCGACCTCGGCCGGGGCGAGCACGGTCGACCCGTCCCGGGTCGAGGGGGTCGCGGGGAGGCGGGCGGAAGAGACCCGCCAGCCGTGGTGCTTCAGCGTCCCCCGGAAGGGCCCGGCACCCGAGACGTTCCCCAGCAGGCGGACCGCCGCCGGGTCGAAGTCCGGCTCGACCGACACCGGGGCCCCCTCGTCCTGCGGCAAGACCTTCTCGACCGTCAGGTACTCGGCCATCGCCTTGCGGCAGCCCCGGTGGATGTCCCGCACCGCCGCACCGACCTGATCATCCGAGTACCCGTCGATCTCCTCCTGGAGGAAGTCGATCAGGCGGCCGTCGCGCTGCATCAGGGCGAGGATGCGGAGGTCGGGCCCCTCCGCCGATGGAGGCCCCAGGGCAATCTGGATCCGCTCGGCGCGCTCCCGGTCCGTCAGGGCGTCCCAGAAGGCGCGAAGCGACAACATGAAGCGATTCAACCGAGCCCTCCCCCGACACTCGACCTCGCTCATCGGCCCGGACCTCGTGGGGTCCCGCCGCGCAGGCGTCCCCCCCCGCCGGTCGCCCGGACGCCCGATCAGTCTACCGGGAGTTCCACGTCAAGGGAACGGCCCGACGAGGAGTCGCGGAACAGCCCGACCCGGGGAGACTTGGAGGACAGCCTGGTGTCCTCCTCCGGGAGCCCGGCGACGGCCCCCGACTCCTCCCCGGCCGCCGATCCCTCGTCGCCCCGGCCCATCAGGTCCACGTCGGTGAACGGGGCCCGGACGCGGAGCCCCGGTTCCGGCCGCGCCGAGAACAGGCCGGGCGACTTCGGCCGGGCCGTCGAGGGGGTGCCCCCCAGCAGGCCCTGACGCTTCTGGGCGCAGCCGACCGCGGCCAGGCCCACGGCGACCACGACCAACCATCCCGCCGAGCGGCGGGGCCGAGCGAAGAGACGCCCTCCGTTGCGCATGTTCCGACTCCTTCCGGGTCCGGGCTCGATGGGGGTCGACCGTTCGACCGGGCCCGCCCCGCCCCGGCCGTCGGGCCGGGCCGTCTCGGGCCAACCTGAGAGCATAGCGCGCCGATCGGCCCCCGGGGGGAGATCCGGCCCGATCCCCGGCGCCTCCCCCGGGCACGACCGGCCCGTCCGCGCCATCGGGACCGACCGTCGGGACCCCCCCTCCGGCTCGAACCGGGACGCCCGATCCATGCGGACGCCCGGCGACGATTCCGGCCCCCCGGGGATGGAGTCGGGTCGAGCCGGAGGCCGAACCTCTGGATCAGACACCGAGGTCTGCCGCCTCAGGTGCCGCGCCATCGCCGCGGGCCGGAGAGGTTCGATCGGGGTGGACCCGTACGGCGGCCATCGAGCGAATCGTTGATGCGGCAGTCGAGGAGGGAATCTTCCATGAATCGAGAGACGCGGCGGCAGGCGACCCGGAACCGACCCGATCGGGTCCAGCCCAAACTGAAGCTCGAGACCCTGGAATCGCGCCAGCTCCTCTCGGGGGGCGCCGCCCAGGACTACGACGACCTGATCCCGAGCCTCCTGTATCGGAGGGTCGAGCACGACTACCCGCCCGTCCAGCGGGCCCACCCGATCGGCGACAGCCCCTTCGCCCAGACACTGCTGGACAACGACGGCAAGATCCTCACCGGACGCCTGCCCAACGGCACGGAGTACTCCTTCACCGTGCACGGGCCCGGCGTGGTCATCGTCACCGACGTGACCCCCAACGACGGTCTGCTCGACTCCGAGATCGACACGATCCAGCTCGTCGGCACCGACCTGAACCGGACCTACGTCACCGCTCAGACCAACTCCGGCTCGACGACCTTCAACGACGGCCTCGTCGGCTTCAACCGCCTGATCGCGGCCGACGGCGTCGCCTCCATCATCCTCAACGGCTTCGTCCTGAGGGAGACCGGGGAGATCCCGACCGGCACCCCCCGGATCGAGCTGCTCGGCGGCGTCCGGACCCTGAATTTCAACGCCATCGAGACCTTCAGCGACCCGGTCCTCGACCAGCCCGTCGACCTGATCATCGGCGACCCGTCGACCCCGCTGCGGGCCCGGCCCAGCATCCGGATCGACCGGATCTTCAACACCTCGGTCGACGGCTCGACCGGCGCCCTGCCCGGCGTGCCCCAGACCACCCCCACCGTCCGGTTCCTCGTCAACGGCCAGATCCAGGACCTGGAGCTGGGCTCCGTGACGGCCAACCCGGTCCCGTCGTTCATCGACGCGCAGATCTCCCCCCTCTCCTACACGGGGAGGACGGCGATCCAGGCCTTCGGCGTCGACGGGATGAAGGTGGTCGGCTCGGCCCGCAACCTGACGCTCAGCCGGACCGGGCAGCCGTTCGTCAACCGGTTCAGCGGCATGGACCGCGTCGGCCACGCCTACTTCGGCGGCAACGCCGACGCCGTGGCCATCGACGCCACCAACGGCCAGATCGGCCGCCTGAAGTTCCTCCGGGGGCTGGGCAACCCGGTCGGCTCCTCCGGCTCGCTGCTGGAGGCGGGCATCCCCCTGGGCGAGCGCGGCTACCCCTCGGCCGGGCTGCTCGGCGGCGTGATCGCCGCCCGACGGATCGGCCGGTCCGAGTTCGGCCCCGCCAACCTCGTCCGGCAGATCCCGCCCGACCCGGCCGCCGTCCAGCTCCGAGGCCCCGGCACCATCAATTACGTGACCCGCCCCGGCGCCGCCACCACCAACGTGACGATCGCCGCGGACGACTCGATCGGCGACACGAACGTCGTGGGCGACCACCGCAACAGCCTGATCGCCGCCGGGTACGACTACATCGCCTTCCGACAGGGGCTCGACCCCGTCCGGCAGCCCAGTCGGGTCGGTCGATACTCCCAGCGAGGCGACCTGGTCGACTCGGTGATCGCCTCCTCCTACCGTTCGGTCGACGGCGTCTACGGCAACGGCAACGACCTCGCCGGCAACGGCACCATCGTCGGCCGACTCCGGGGCAACCTCTACCTCAGCCCCAGCGACGACATCGACGCCACGCCGGACGGCACCCCGCTGGTCCGGGGCGCCGGGTTCTTCGCCCGACGCCTCGCCGGGTATCTGCCCTCCGTCGGCGGCCTCCAGGCCCAGGCCCCCAGGCGGGTCGACAGCGTCCTCGTCCGGCTCTGATCCCGAGGACCGACCGACTCGAAAGACCGTCCAAGTAACCCACGACGGCCCCCCCGGCACCCATCGCCGGGGGGGCCGTGGTCGTATGCGCGGCCGCGTAAGGGCGACGCGGTGACGTTGCAACTGATCCGAGGGGGAGAGCCGATCACCTCCAGGCTCCAGACCGAAGGGCAGAACTTCCGAATATGATCCCTCCAAGGTCCGTTCCGGCGCTGCTGGAGAGCCTCCTGGCGGGGATGCCAGCCCAGGCGGCCGACAGGTCGGAGGAGATCCTCGTCCGAGGCGAGCTGCTCGAAGAACTCCGGGCCGCTGGTTCGCTCGCCGCCGAGTTGGCGAGAGCGTTCCCCGACCTCGACGAGGCCGGCAATGGGGACTACAGGTGGTTCGCGACCGCCCCGAAGGCGGCCGGCCTGGGCAAGCCCCAGCACCAGTCGACGGCGCCCTCCGGCGAGTGCGGGAATGTCACCGCCCCGCCAGCCGGTTCGTGGCGTCGGAGTTCTTCGAGCAGCTCGCCTCGGACGAGGACGGGACTGAACTCCCGGCGGAGATGGCCGAGTACTCCCACGACTCCGAGGCGGCCGAGGACGGCAAGCTGACCCTGGATGAGTTCGAGGTGCTCGTCATCGAGGCCCGATGCCGGGATGTCGGCGAGGGAGAGGGCGGCGGCCGGGGGCGGGCGCGACCCCGGCGCCGCCGACGTCGAATTCGCGGCGTCCTTCGACGCGGATCGGGACGGGACGGTCACGATCGAAGACCTCAGGGCCGCCGTCGGGGCGGACCTCCGTCAGGTGCTCGAGCGGAAGTCGAGCCTCGACGCGGACCTCGACGGAACGGTCTCGAAGAAGGAGAACGCCATCTCGATGCCGTACGAGTTCGGCGAGATCGACGAGTACGGGATGGACGGACGCACGTCGATGCGAAAGCCCCCCCGGACGGGCCGGTTGCCCGGTCCGGGGTTCACCAGCGCAACAGGGCGGTGCCCCAGGCCAGCCCGGCGCCGAAGCCGGAGAGCAGCACCAGGTCCCCCCGCCGGATCTGCTCGTCGCGCCGGAGTTCGTCCAGGGCGATCGGGATCGAGCCGCCGGAGGTGTTGCCGTACTTCTCCAGGTTCTTGAAGACGTTCTCGCGCTTGAACCCGAGCACGTCGCTGGCGGCGTGGATGATCCGGATGTTCGCCTGGTGGGGGACGAACCACCGGACGTCGTCGACGGCGAACCCGGCGTGTTCGAGCACGGCCGAGGAGGAGTCGGCCAGCATCCGGACGGCCCACTTGAAGACGGCCCGGCCGTCCATGGTCAGGTAGTGCAGGCCCTGGGAGATCGCCTCGGGGGAGGGGGGCAGTCGGCTGCCGCAGGCGGGGCGGCTGAGCAGGTCGCCCCCCGAGCCGTCGGAGCCGAGCTGGTAGGCGAGCAGCCCCTGCTCCGGGCTGCCCGGCCCGATCAGCACGGCGCCCGCGCCGTCGCCGAAGAGGGGGAAGCTCTTCTGGTCGCCGGGGTTGATGACCCGGCTGTTGCAGTCCCCGCCGATCGCCAGCGCCCGCCTGCTGGTGCCGGCGGCGACGAACTGGGCGGCGGTGATCATGGCGTACATGAAGCCGGCGCAGGCCGCTTGCAGGTCGAAGGCCGGGCAGCGGAGCTTCATCCGGTCCTGCACCAGGCATCCGGTCGACGGGAAGGCCATGTCCGGGGTCATCGTGCCGATGACGAGCAGGTCCACGTCCCCCGGCTCGCACCCCGCGTCGGCCAGGCAACGCTCGGCGGCGGCGATGCACAGGTCGCTGGTCGCCTGGTGGGGCTGGGCGAACCGCCGCTCGTGGATGCCGGTGCGGTTGACGATCCAGTCGTGGTCGAACCCGTGCGATTCGTGGAGGTCCTGGTTGGTGACCACCCGCTCGGGCACGTATCGGCCGCTGCCCAGGATTTGCACCCCGCTCAGCGATCGGATCGGGGCGTCGATGTGCGCTTGGCCTGTGCTCATGGGCGACGGCGTCGATCGGAAGGATTCGAGGGGAAGGCCGGGCCGGCCGATCGAGGGGGCATCGGGGTCGGCCCTCGCCCTGCCGGATCGGATTGGATCGGCTGGCCATCGGTCGGCCCATTATGCCGCCTCCCCCGCGCCGACCGGCGCGGGGCCCCGGACGCGCGCCCGTCTCGGCGACGCTCGGGCCCGGGACCGGCGGGGGACGCGAAGAGGGGCGACGGGCTCGGGGCGGGCGACCTCCAGACGATCGGGATGGGTTGCGACTATACTCGACCATGACGGACCTGACCATACCAAAGCGCCTCCCCCCGGTCCCCCGCCGATGGCCGAGCACCTGATCCGACTCCGAGGGCCCTGGGAGCTGATCGACCCCGGGGCCCCCGACGCCGAGCCCTCCCGCCTGACGCTGCCCGCCGACCGGCTCCCCCGGCCCGGCGGCCCGCTTCGGCTCCGCCGCCGATTCGGCCGGCCGGCCCGGCTCGACGGCGATCCCTCGTGCTCGATCCGGGCCGAGGCCGTCCCCGGGCTGCTCAGGGTCCGGCTCAACGGCGTCGAGCTTCCCCGGCCCCCCGACGACCGCCCCGGGGCCTTCCAGGCGGAAGTCGGCCCCCTGCTCGACCTGAGGAACCTGCTGGAACTGGAGGTCGACCCCGCCCGGTCGGCCGGGGCGGAAGTCGGCCGCCCCTGGGGCTCGATCGCGCTGGTCTTTGAGGACGACCGGCCCTCCCCCGGTTGACGATCGTCGCCGCCAACCGCGATCATGGATCCCGCCCTCCCCCCGGACGCCCGACCGACGCCCTCCGACGCGACGGACAACCGACCGATGGACTCCGAGCACGATTCGACCGCACCGCGCTACTGGATCTGCACCGCCGGGTTCTGGGTCGCCGGCGCGGCCCTGGCCCTGCTCAGCGTGATCGGGGCGACGACGCTCTGGGCCTTCCTCACCGGGGATCAGCGCCTCTGGGTGGCCCTGCAACAGCCCTGGTGCACCTGGGGCATCGAGCTGCCGATCACCGCCGGCGCCCTGCTCGGCTCCTACCTGCTCTGGGGCCGATGGACCGACTCACACTGGCAACGCCGGGCGGGCCTGCTGGTGCTGCTGAACCTGTTCGACTCGATCCACTGGGGGATTTCCCAGGCGGCCGTCATGGGAGTCCAGGCCGCCAACCTCGGCCACCCCTGGCTGGCCCACAACCTGGTGATGATCTTCGGCTGGATCGAGTTCTACCTCTTCGCCGACCTGGCGGCCGAGGTCGCCTCGCACCTCGGCGTGAAGGCCGCCCCGGACGCCGGCCGGACGGCCCGCCAGTTCTCGGCCGCCGGCCTGGCGCTGTCGATCCTCTACCTCGTCACCCAGACCCGATGGGGGGCCGGCTGGCCGCTCGTCGCCGGGCCGATGCCGAACGTCGGGGAGGCGCTGATGAACCTCGGCGTCACCTTCCTCCGGGTGATCGCCGGTGGGCAGGTGGCCACCCTCTGCGTCCTCGCGGGGATCTCCTGCCGGAGGACGGCCAGGGACCTCTCCCGGGAGGAGGAACCCGCCGGCGCCGCCCACTCCTCCGACTTCGATGCGGATCGGGACGCCGCCGGATTCCGGGACGACTTCCCCCGGTGATTCGCCTTCGGCCCTCCCGGGTCGCTTGATCTCCGGCCGCCCGGCAATACGATGGGGGGTGATCCGAGGCGACCCGAGGGCCCGGCCGCCGGGCCCAGGCCCTCGACTCCGAGACTTCGTAACCGGCCCGGGGGGGCATCGTGATGAGTCCCGTCGAGGCGCAACCGCCCCTCCACCTCTCGTACTTCGATCGCCTCCTCCAGCTCGACCGCCACGGCGCCATCAAGCTCGTCGAGCGGTTCCTGCTCGATCGGGAGGGAGACGTCGCCGCCCTTTATGCCGAGGTCCTGGTCCCCGCGCTGGTGCACACCGGGCAGCAGTGGCAGGAAGACCGGATCAGCGTCGCCCATGAGCATTACATCAGCGAGGTCACCCGGGACCTGATCCTCCGGCACGGCCCCCGCCTCTGGGCTTCCCCCGAGGCCGTCCACAGCACGGCCGTCGCCTGCTGCGCCCCGAACGAGCGGCACGTCCTCGGGCTCCTGATGGCGGCCGACATCCTCCGGGCCGCCGGGCTCGACGTCCACCTGCTGGGAGAGGGCGCCCCCCCCGAGAGCGTCGGCGACTTCGTGGCCGAGGTCGACGCCGACGTGCTCGCCCTCTCGGTCTCGCTGCCCGAGCACGTCGACGACGCCTCCGCCCTGATCGAGGGCGCCCGGGCCCGACGCCCCTCGCTCCTCGTCGTCGCCGGCGGCCGGGGGCTGGCCGAGCTGCCCGACCCCGCTGCCCGGGTGGGGGCGGACTACGTCACCAACGACCTCCGGGATCTGCACCGCGAACTCCCCCGGTTGCTGAAGCGTCCCTCCCCCGGCTCCTCCCGACGCGATCGACCCCCCCAACCCTCCTGAGCCGGACGTCGGGTGCCGCCCCGGCCGGACGATCGCCGGGTAGACTCGAAGCGGGGTCCCGACGGCCCGACGCCCGACGGCCGCCTCGCCCCGGCCCGTCCCCCGGGGCGAGCCCTCCCGCCATCGAGAGAAGACACCCATGCCCCGCACCGGCACCCCGGCCGACCTCCTCGTCCCCGGAGACTGCGTCGAGGGGATGCGATCCCTGCCCGCCGGGGTCGTCGACCTCGCCTTCGCCGACCCGCCGTTCAACATCGGCTACGAGTACGACGTCTACAAGGATGCCCGCAAGGCCGACGAATACCTGGAGTGGTCCCTCGCCTGGGGTCGGGAGGCGGTCCGCCTGCTCAAGCCCGCCGGCTCCTTCTGGCTGGCGATCGGCGACGAGTTCGCCGCCGAGCTGAAGGTCCTCTTCCACCGGGAGCTGGGCCTCCACCTGCGGAACTGGGTCATCTGGTACTACACCTTCGGCGTCCACTGCTCCCGGAAGTTCGCCCGCAGCCACGCCCACCTGTTCTACTTCGTCAAGGACCCGAAGCGCTTCACCTTCAACGACCAGGCCGTCCGGGTCCCCTCGGCCCGACAGCTCGTCTACGCCGACCGCCGCGCCAACCCCCGGGGCCGATTGCCCGACGACACCTGGATCCTCCGGCCCCAGGACGTGCCCGACGGCTTCCAGCCCGCCACCGACACCTGGTACGTCCCCCGGGTCTGCGGCACCTTCAAGGAGCGGGCCGGCTGGCACGGCTGCCAGATGCCCGAGCAGATCCTCGGCCGGATCATCCGGGCCTGTTCCGACGAGGGCGACCTCGTCCTCGACCCCTTCGCCGGCAGCGGCACCACCCTGGCCGCCTCCCGGAAGCTCAACCGCCGATACCTCGGGTTCGAGCTCTCCCCGGAGTACGCCTCCCGGGCCGAATCCCGCCTCGCCTCCATCCGGCCCGGCGACCCCCTCGAAGGCGGGGAGGTTCCCCACGTCACCCCCAAACGGGCCCGAGTCTCCCCGACTCCGACCTGACCCGACCCCAGGGCTCCGGGCTCCGGGCTCCGGGGGGATAATATTCGCGACGATGCGGTCGATCGCGCCGATTTTGTGACTGAAATCGCCGATTTCCCCGATGATATCGTCGACGGCGATTCCCCCGCCCGAGTCGGCGGGGGGTGGATCGCTCGCGACCGGGAGGGATCCCCGGCCGGGCCCCCGCGACGACGCGGATCGGCCTCGGCGCGACGATCGCCGATCGACCGCCCATGCCCTCCTGCTGGACGAGCACCCATGCCCCGACCCCGACGACGGCCGAGCGACTCTGCCGGCGACGCCCCGAAATCCCGGAACCGCCCCCGATCCGGCCGCACGATCACCGACCTTTCCCCCTTCCTCCTCGAGCCCCTCGGCTCGATGGACGACCCGGGCTTCCAGCTCCTCTGCGAGCGGATGATCGAGATCCTCGGTCCCCGGGGAGATCTCGAAAAGGCGATGGCCGGCCACGTCCTCTGGGCCTTCGGCGCCGTCCGCAGGGGTTTCCGGGCGGTCGACCTCGGCGTCAAGGGCGCCGAGGCCTACCTCCGGGCCATGCTCCGCTCCTTCCGATCCTCCCAGCGGACCTACGACCTGGCCCGGCGCATCGCCGAGCATTCCACGGCCACTCCCCCCTCGTCCCCGCCCGAGGCCGAGTCACAGGCCCCGGCACCTCCCCCCCTGGCTCCGGCCGAGGACCGGCCCCCCTCCCCCGCCATCACCCCCGAACCGCCTGCCCCCTTCGCCGAATGGGCCGACCCCGACGACGAGGCGGAGCCGGTCGAATCGGCCGCCGGGGAGTGGCGTACCCGGATTGCCATGGTCCCCTCGATCGACGCCCGATGGCCGGTCGTCGACCGCCTCGGCCTGGTCGTCGACGAGCTACTCGATCTCCGGGACGGGGGCATGCCCGACGACGAGATCATCGAGCGGCACCCCGGCCTCACCTACTCCGACCTCGCCGCCTGCACCGCATGCGAGGCCGACGGCTTCCGGGGCCCCCTCGAACCCCCCTACCCCGAGGATCTCTTCGTCATCGAGGACGAGGAAGGGCACGACCCGGGCGTCGACTGATCCCCGTCGTCCCGCCTCCCGGAGGCGGACCCGGCTCACACGGCTCGGGCGATGACCTCGCGGGCCCACGCCGCATCCGCCTCGCCCAGCGGGGGGGACGGCAGGCGGTCGTAATTCACCCGCTTGGAGTACCTCGCCCGATCCTGCAACGCGTGGAGCAGGTCGTTCAGCCGGACGATCGGCTCCGCGTCCTCCCGGAGCAGCGGGATCGACACGTCGGGGATCGGCACGCGGACGCCGAACGCATACAGCCTGCCGCTGGGATGGGCCCATGCTCGGCGGAGGAGGATCCGGTAGGCGGCCGATCGCACGTCCTCCCGGGTCGGCATCGGCATCGGCTCCCCGACCCGAAGCAGGTCGATCTCGACCAGATTCGTCCAGGTCAGCAACAGCTTGTGTCGCTTCGCCAGGTACTCCTTGCGGGTGTCCCCATGCACCTTGTTCGAGGGCGAGAGGACCTCGATCGACGTGATGAGGCTCGCCCCCTCGACCTCCCGGATCTCCAGATACGTCTCGGTGATCGGGTCGGCCGGGAATTCGATGTCGAGCACGAGCACTTCGCCCCCGGCCTTTGGCGCCTCCCCGATCGGCCCGGGCTCCGCCGGGCGATCCGAGGCGACGATCAGATCGGGCCGGAAGACCTTCGTCGCTTCCCAGGGGACGGAAATCACCATCCGCTCCTCCAGCGCGACGAAATAGCGGTCGGGCAACTGCTCGGAGATCGCGTCGCGGATCGCCGCGATGAGGCTGTTGTGCACATCCGGCCAGAGTGCCGGGTGCTCGAGCCAGGGGTCCATGCCGGGGAAGTCGGGTCGCATGTCGTGATTCTATCCGGGGCGAGCCCCGGCCGCCAAGCTTGTCGGCCGGGGCGGATCCCGGCTAGAATCGGGAAATTTTTCGGGCCGCGCCACCCCGGCCGGGCGGGATCGGAACGGGGAGGGGCGGCCCGACGCGCGCCCCGATGCCGGCCCGACCCTCCCCCCGCCGCCCCCCCCGCAGCGAAGCGAGTGACCGCCCGTGCCCAAGCGCAAGGACATCAAGAAGATCCTCATCATCGGCGCCGGCCCGATCGTCATCGGCCAGGCCTGCGAATTCGACTACTCCGGCTCCCAGGCCTGCAAGGCCCTCCGGGAGGAGGGGTTCGAGGTCGTCCTGGTGAACTCCAACCCGGCGACGATCATGACCGACCCGGGCATGGCCGACCGCACCTACATCGAGCCGATCGTCCCCGAGGTCGTCGAGCGGATCATCGCCAAGGAGCGCCCCGACGCCCTGCTGCCCACCCTCGGCGGCCAGACCGGCCTGAACGTCGGCCTCGCCCTGGCCGAGTCCGGCGCCCTCGAACGCCTCGGCTGCCGCCTCATCGGCGCCGAGGCCGAGGCGATCCGCCTCGCCGAGGACCGCGCCCTCTTCAAGCGCTGCATGGACGAGATCGGCCTCCAGTCCGCCCGGTCCGGCCTCGCCCACTCCCTCGACGAGGCCCGGGCCATCCGGGACGAGGTCGGCCTCCCCTGCGTCCTCCGCCCCAGCTTCACCATGGGGGGCTCCGGGGGCGGCTTCGCCTTCAACAAAGACGAATTCGATCGCATGGTCACCTATGCGCTCGAACTGAGCCCCGTCCATTCCGTCCTGATCGAGGAGAGCATCCTCGGCTGGAAGGAGTACGAGATGGAGGTGATGCGGGACTGCGCCGACAACGCCGTCATCGTCTGCTCCATCGAGAACTTCGACCCGATGGGCGTCCACACCGGAGACTCCATCACCGTCGCCCCCGCCCAGACGCTGACCGACAAGGAATACCAGCGGATGCGCGACGCCTCGCTCGCCATCCTCCGCAAGATCGGCGTCGAGACCGGCGGCTCCAACGTCCAGTTCGCCATCAATCCCGAGGACGGCCGGATGGTCGTCATCGAGATGAACCCGCGCGTGAGCCGGTCCAGCGCCCTCGCCTCCAAGGCCACCGGGTTCCCGATCGCCAAGATCGCCGCCAAGCTCGCCGTCGGCTATCGCCTGGACGAGATCCGCAACGACATCACCCGGGAGACCCCCGCCTGCTTCGAGCCGACGATCGACTACGTCGTCACCAAGATCCCCCGCTGGGCCTTCGAGAAGTTCCCCGACGCCGACCCCGTCCTCACCACCCAGATGAAGTCCGTCGGCGAGGTCATGGCCATCGGCCGGACCTTCAAGGAATCGCTCCAGAAGGCCCTCCGAGGCCTGGAGGTCGGCCGTTTCGGCCTCGGCTGCGACCCCAAGGATCGCTGGTACTCCCCCTCCCGCCCCTCGGAGGAGGAGATCACCGCCAAGCTCGCCACCCCGAACTCCGAGCGCATCTGGTCGATCCGGGACGCCCTGCTCTCGGGCTTCTCCGTCGACCGGATCCACGACCTGACCCACATCGACCCCTGGTTCCTCGACAACATCGCCGAGCTGGTCGAGATCGAGGGCCGTCTCCGGGCCGCCGGGTCGCTCGAATCCGCCCCCGATGACCTGATTCGGGAGGCCAAGCGCGCCGGCTTCTCCGACCGCCAGCTCGGCCACCTCTGGAACGCCCCCGAGGGCGAGGTCCGACGCGACCGCAAGCGCCGGGGCATCGAGGCCGTCTTCAAGCTGGTCGACACCTGCGCCGCCGAATTCGAGGCGTATACGCCCTATTACTACTCCACCTACGAGGACGAGGACGAGTCCCGGGTCGGCGACAGGCCCCGGGTCATGATCCTCGGCGGCGGCCCGAACCGGATCGGCCAGGGGATCGAGTTCGACTATTGCTGCTGCCAGGCCGCCTACGCCCTCCGCGAAGACGGCTTCGAGGTCGTCATGGTCAACTCCAACCCCGAGACCGTCTCCACCGACTACGACACCTCCGACCGCCTCTTCTTCGAGCCGCTGACGGTCGAGGACGTGCTCAACGTCGTCGAGCGCGTGGAGCCGACCGGCGTGATCGTCCAGTTCGGCGGGCAGACCCCCCTGAACCTCGCCAAGGCGCTCGAGGCCGCCGGGGTGCCGATCATCGGCACCACCCCCGACCGCATCGACCAGGCCGAGGACCGCGACCGCTTCCGCGCCGTCATCGAGGCCCTCGGCCTGCGGCAGCCCCCCAACGACACCGCCACCAGCGAGGCCCAGGCGCGGCGGATCGCCGGGAAGATCGGCTACCCCGTCGTCGTCCGCCCCAGCTTCGTCCTCGGCGGCCGGGCGATGGAGATCGTCTACGACGAGCCCAGCCTCGACCGCTACATGACCTTCGCCGTCGAGGCCAGCCCCGACCACCCCGTCCTCATCGACAAGTTCCTCGAGGACGCGACCGAGGTCGACGTGGACGCCGTCTGCGACGGCGAGCGGACCATCATCGGCGGCGTGATGGAACACATCGAGGAGGCGGGGATCCACTCCGGGGACTCGGCCTGCGCCATCCCCCCCTTCAGCCTCCCCGGCCCCGTCATCGCCGAGCTGAAGCGCCAGACCTACGCCCTGGCCGAGGCCCTCGAAGTCCGGGGGCTCATGAACATCCAGTTCGCCGTCAAGGGCGGCGAGGTCTACGTGCTGGAGGTCAACCCCCGGGCCAGCCGCACCGTCCCCTTCGTCTCCAAGGCCACCGGCCTGAACCTCGCCAAGGCCGCCGCCCGGGTGATGGTCGGCCGGTCCCTGGCCGACCAGGGGATCACCGCCGAGGTCGAGCCCTCCTACGTCTCGGTCAAGGAATCCGTCTTCCCCTTCATCAAGTTCCCCGGCGTCGACATCGTGCTCGGCCCCGAGATGCGCTCGACCGGCGAGGTCATGGGGATCGACACGGATTTCCCCTCCGCCTTCGCCAAGAGCCAGCTCGCCGCCTCCACGAAGCTCCCCGGGTCGGGCACCGTCTTCGTCAGCGTCGCCCCCAGGGACCGCGACGCCGTCGTGCCGATCGCCCGCAAGCTGATCGACCTGGGCTTCGACCTGATGGCCACCCCCGGTACCGGCGGCCACCTCGCCGAGAACGGGATCGCCGTGTCCACCGTCCGGAAGATCCAGGAGGGCCGCCCCAACGTCCTGGACCACCTCGCCAACAACGCCATCGCCCTGATCGTCAACACCCCCAGCGGCAAGGGCGCCCGCACCGACGAGGGCCGCATCCGGGCCTCCGCCGTCAGCCACGGCGTCCCCTGCATCACCACCCTCGCCGGCGCCCGGGCCGCCGTCGCCGCCATGGAACGCCTCCGGGAAGGCGAGCTGGAGGTCTACGCGTTGCAGGACCTGCTAAAATCAAGTCGGTAAGGTCAGGACGGTCCATGCGGCCCGGCCCCTCAATCTCCGCGACGGAGGCGACGCGTGGGAAAGGCGACTGAGAAGGTCCGACAAACCATCGACGACCTCCACCGCGTCGACGGCAACGCGGAGTTGATCGACGGGAGGATCATCCACTTCATGCCGACCGGTCACCTTCCCAACGTGGTCGCGGGCCGGATCTACCGCCGCCTCGCCGACCACGTCGACGATGCCGGAGCCGGCGTCGTCTACACCGACAACATCGGCTTCGCCGTTGCCGAGTTGTCCTCGGGTCGGGAATCCTTCTCTCCTGACGTCGCGTTCTACACCGGGCCGTTGCCAACGAACCCGATGAGGTTCGTCGAAGGCCCCCCCACGTTCGCCGTCGAGGTCCGCAGCGAGGGAGACAACGGCCCGGCCGCTGACCGGGCCTACGCCGCCAAGCGGGCAGACTACTTCGAGGCCGGCACCCTCGTCGTCTGGGACGTCGACCCGATCGCCGAGGTGATCCGCTCCTACCGCCTCGACCGCCCCGACGAGCCCATCACCTTCGCCAGTGGCAAGACCGCCGACGCCGAACCCGCCGTCCCCGGCTGGCGTCCGATGGTCGATCAGCTGTTCCCCCCCCGACGCTGACCGACCACCCGGGCTCTCGACCATGAAGCCGACCCGAGACGTCTTCCTCGCCCAGCGGCACCGCCGGTTCGGCCGATCGAACCCGGAGCGGTTCCGCCTGGAACTCTGGGACTGGATCCTCCGAGAGGGGATCTGGCCATACCGGCTCCGCAAGGAGTTCGACGCCGGCCCCGAGCCCGACGGCGAGCCGGAGTGGTCCATCGGCGACATGGGATTCACCCGCACCGAGCTGCCCGACGGCCGGATCATCCGCGTCGGCGGCGAGCACGAGGATTTCTACGACCCCGACTTTTGCATCTACAACCACGTCATCGTCGAGGCTCCCGGAGAGGTTCCCGCCATCTTCGGCTATCCCCGAGACGTCTTCCCGCCGACCGACTTCCACTCGGCCACCCTCGTCGACGGCCGGATTTTCATCGTCGGCTGCCTCGGCTACCTCGACGAGCGGAGGCCCGGCACCACCCCCGTCTTCTCCCTCGACACCGAGACCTACCGGATCACCCCAGTCCCCACCTCCGGCACTCCCCCGGGCTGGATCTTTAAGCATTCGGCCACCCTCGACCCGGGCCGGAACGCCATCGACGTCTCCGGGGGCAATCTCTTCGAGATCCGGGACGATCAACCTCTCGTTCGCCGCTCGCTCGATGACTTCCGCCTCCACCTCGACGACGGCCGCTGGGAGCGCCTGACCGAGCGCAGCGATTGGGTCGAGGTTCGGATCGCCCCCGAGCACTGGGACCTCGAGTCCTCCAGGCGGTTCCGCCGGGCCGAACGGGACTCGTACCTCCTGCCGCGGTCGACCCCGCACATAATTGTCCGTCGCGTCGGCGAACCCTCGCCGGACGACGTGGACGAAGACCTCCTCTCCCGCTGCTTCGAGATCGACGGCATCACCATCCGGACCCGATCCGAGCATTCTTGCTCCATCGGAGTGCTGATCGAGGGCCCCCTACAGGGCCCCCTGTTCCGCCAACTGATCGACGACCTCCGCTCCGGCCTTGAAGCCATCATCGACGGCCCGAGCTGCAAGGTCACGCATCTCGCTCCCCCTCGGGGAGGGCCTAGAGGAAGCGGGGCGTGACGGGCGGGCTCGGATCACCCTCGGGGAGCCGAGGGGCGGGGAGCGGCCGCTTGACCCCACCCCTTCGGCCCGCCAGAGTGATCGTCGAGGCCGCGTCGCCCGGCACCCCGCCAAGGCGACGCGAGGCAAGATCGACGCCCGAGGAGATCGACCGATGCAGCGCCGCACCTTCCTCCGATCGCTTGGCTTGGGCCTGGCGTCCTCGGCGATCGGAGTTCAATCCGGCGCCGGAACCAGCAGGGACGGTGCCTCGGACGAACTCCGCCGGTTCCGCATCACCTCCGTCACCAGCTTCCGACACGTCTGCCCCCGGCCGAAGCTCGTGGGCAAGAACTCGCACCTGGACGTCCACGGCGACACCACTTCCGAGCATTGCCTCCGGCTCGCCACCGACCAGGGAGTCGAGGGTATCGGCGTCGGCAACCTCTCCGAGGAGGCGGCCCGGTCGCTCGTGGGGATGACCCTCGACCAGCTCTGGGATTCGGGGCGGGGCGCCGTCGGACCCATCGGGCGGGCCGATCACGCCCTCTTCGACCTCGTCGGCAAGGCCCTCGGCAAACCGGCCTGGGAGCTGATCGGCGGCCGGGGACCGGAATGGATGCCCGTCTACGACGGCAGCATCTACTTCGCCGACCTGATCCCCGAGCACGAGGGCCGCGGCATCGCCCGGATCCTGGAGGAAGTCGAGCAGGGCATGGAGCGGGGCCATCGCGCCTTCAAGGTCAAGGTCGGCCGCGGCTACAAATGGATGGAGCCATCCGCCGGCTTCGATCGGGACGTCGAGGTCATCAAGGCCATCCGCGGCCTCGTCGGCCCCGACGTCCGATTGATGGCCGACTCCAATAACGGCTATGACCTTGACGAGACCCTCCGCTTCCTCGACGCCATCGAGACGGAGCTTTTCTTCGCCGAGGAGATGTTCCCGGAGGATGTCGAGGCCGACCTCCGCTTCAAGGCCGAGATCGCCCGCCGGGGCCTGGGGACCCTGGTCGCCGACGGCGAGTCGGCCGGCGAGGTCGACCACTTCGACCCCTACCTCGACGCCGGGGCGCTCGACGTACTCCAGCCCGACATCCGGGCCCTCGGCCTCTCGCTCCAGTGGGAGCTCTCCCGGCGGATCGAGGCGTCCGGCACCCCGGCCCGCCTGGCGCCCCACAACTGGGGTTCGAACCTCGGCGTGTTCATGCAGGCGACCCTCGCCCGTGGCATCCCGAACTTCCTGATGGCCGAGTGGGACACCAGCACCTCCGACCTGTTCGACACCTCCGCCTTCACCTTCCGAGACGGCCTGCTCCGGGTGCCCGACGCCCCCGGCAACGGGCTCGTCCTCCGCGACGACGTCTTCGCGTCGAAGTACGCCGACGAGGCCTGGACCGTCTCGGCCGATTGACCCCCGGAGGACGCCGATGGACCTGATCCTGGCGAGCACCTCCCCCTACCGCCGCGCCCTGCTCGAACGCCTCGGCCTGCCCTTTCGCTGCCTGGCCCCCGGCGTCGACGAGGAGGCCGTCAAGGCGCTCGGCCTGACCCCGGCCCGGCTGGCTGAGCGCCTCGCCGAAGCGAAGGCCGACGCCGTCGCCCGACTCGATGCCGCCGCCGGGGCGGCCGTGATCGGCTCCGACCAGCTCGTCTCCTTCGAGGGGCGGGTGCTCGGCAAGCCGGGCACCCCCGATCGGGCGGTCGAGCAACTCCTGATGATGTCGGGAAGGCCGCATGAGCTGATCACGGCGATGGCAGTCCGCCTCGGCGACCGGACGCTCCGCCACACCGACGTCGCCCGGTTGCATCTCCGACCCCTGACCCGGGCCGAGGTCGAGCGCTACGTCCTCGCCGACCGTCCCCTCGACTGCGCCGGCTCCTACAAGCTCGAATCCCGGGGGATCGCCCTCTTCGACCGGATCGAGTGCGCCGACCACACCGCCATCGTCGGCCTGCCGCTGATCGCCCTCACTTCGCTGCTCCGGGATCTCGGCTTCGCCATCCCCTGACCCGCCCCGGCCGCGCCCGCCGGTCGGCCGGGCGTCGGCCCCTCGCACCCCGGAGTGCTGTACGCCGGGATATTCGATACAAACCCTCCGTTGCACGCTTGTCACCCGGCCTGGTGCTCAGTACACTGAGGCCGATTGTACAGGTCAGACCCGTTCTGACGGGGCCGCCCCGACGTGTCACCGGGGCGGACGCCGCACGGAGGGACACCGATGTCGACCCCGATCGCCTCGCGAACCGACCTCGGCCGGAGCCGACCGGCCCGACGCACCGAACGGCCCTCGATCCGGGAAGTCTGCCTGGTGGGGGCGTCGGCCCTGCCCGATTCGCCCCCCCAACACCCCCGGGCGACCCTGGATCGATCGGGCCGCACCTATCTCGTCCGATCGATGCAGGGCCCGGCCGGGTCCGACCCGAGGCGGTATCTCCACCTCGTCGTCGCCCCCGGGACCGACGGGGCCTGATCGTCCCGGACCAGGCCCGGGACGACCCGGATCCGGGAGCCCCCCCATCGGCCGATCGGCGGGGCCTCGATGACCCGGGGGCTTGAGTCGGACGGGAGGGCCGTCGACGAGAGGTTCGGAGCGGAACGGTCATGGCCATGCCCGTCCGGCAGCCCCCGACGACCCGGACCTCCTCGGGGCGCCGCGCGCGGTCTCGGCCCATCCCGCCTCCCGACCTGGAGTTCAAGACCGTCGAACTGGCCCAGCGTGCCCGGATGATCGTCGACGTGGCCGAGGCCGACCTCGACGCCGCCGAGGAGCACCTCGGGCCCTTCCACGAGACTACCTGGTCTTTCCGGGGGGCACTGGCCGAGGCCCGGAACTCCTGGGATCGCCTCCGGGCCCGGTATGGACTCCTCGCGCTCGACGCCGCCCTGGAGGAGCCACCGGCCACGGTCCTGACCCTGGGACACACGCCCGACGGCACCCCCCTGGCGATCCTCATCGTCGTCGACGGCAAGACCTACCGGGTCCAACGCCTGCCCGACGCGCCGGAGGCCCCGAGGATCTGGCGATTGACCCGCCTCCCCCCCCACGAGGACGGCCCGTACCACGCGTGCCGGCTCGCCGACGGCTCCACCCAGTGCGACTGCGCCGAGTGGACCTACCAGATCGCCGACCTCTCCGCCGAGCTTTGCAAGCACCTGGCCGCCCTCGACGCGCTCGGCTGGCTCTGAAACCGCCCGGGCTCGGCCGGGCCGAGTCGATCCCGGTCGGATTTCCGGCCCGACCCTTGCTGCCGGCACACCGGCTCCACTAAGTTCAAGGTCCCGATTGCCTCCCCGGACCCCGGGCCAGCGATGCCCGGCTCGGTCCGGGTCGGCCCCGGGGAGGGGATGCGACCGATGCGATGGCAAGGCCGGCGGCAGAGCGACAACATCGAGGACCGCCGGGGCGCCCCGGCCCGAGGGCTCGCGATCGGCGGCGGCGCCGGCTCGGTCATCCTGGTCGTCGTCCTGATCCTGCTCGGGGTCGATCCCCGCGCCCTGCTCGATCAGGCACCCCCTCCCGGCGGCGGCGGTGGAGGCGGTGGTGGAGGCGGCGGCGGCAATGCGGGGGCGCCGGTCGACCCCGCCCAGGAGGAGCAGAAGGAGTTCGTCGCGGTCGTCCTGGCCGACACCGAGGACGTCTGGAACTCCCTCTTCTCGTCGGAAATCGGCCAACCCTACCGGGAGCCCACGCTCCAGCTCTTCACCGGCGGGACCCGCTCCGGCTGCGGCTTCGCTGACTCGGCCGTCGGGCCCTTCTACTGCCCGCTCGACCAGAAGGTCTACCTCGACCTCGGCTTCTTCCAGGAATTGAGCGACCGCTTCGGCGCCGAGGGGGACTTCGCCCGGGCCTACGTCGTCGCCCACGAGGTCGGCCACCACGTCCAGAACCTGCTCGGCATCTCCGACGAGATCAGCTCCCGGCAGCGCTCCGCCCGGTCCGAGGACGAGGCCAACCGCTGGTCCGTCCGCCTGGAACTCCAGGCCGACTTCCTCGCCGGGGTCTGGGCCCACCACGCCGAGCGTTCCAAGGACATTTTGGAGCCCGGCGACCTCGCCGAGGCCCTCCGGGCCGCCAACGCCATCGGCGACGACACCCTCCAGCGCCAGTCCCAGGGCTACGTCGTCCCCGACTCCTTCACCCACGGCTCCTCCGACCAGCGCGTCAAATGGTTCCGCCTCGGCTTCGAGACCGGTGACCTCGACCGCCTCGAAGACACCATGTCCACCCCGTACGACTCCCTGTAATCCCCTCCAAATTCCACCCTCCCGATCATCCCATCTGATCGGTTTGACCCGGGCCGCGAAGCTGCCCGAGACTCCCTGGTTTGTACGTTTTTCCCTGGAGCCCCTTGTAACTCGCGCCGACGGAACGGCCCCGAAGCCTTGGACCCGCTCCCGGGATCCGTCGGGACCCGCACGACCGGATCCGTAAACCGCCCACCTCTCCTGTTTCTCGCAGGTTGCGGCAGTTTGGTCCGGCCGTTGCGTTGGATCGGCTGAGCGCAGCACCAGGGATCACACCCCGAAGGATCGCAGGCAAGGGCCCGACCGACCGCCCTCGCCCCATCCGATTCGTCCTCCCCGATCCCGACGACCCCTCGCCCGCACCGACTCGGTTGGAAGTGCCACCCGAGCTGGCCCCGATCGTCGTGCGCGCCTCGGGGGTCGAGAACGAACCCATCGCGGAGAGAGCCAGACGCCATGATCAAGCCGACCAGGTCCATCACGGCCGCCCTGATCCTGACCCTCGCCCCCTCGTTCGCCCTGTCCCGGGACGCTACCGGGCCGGCCCGACCGCCCCGGGACGGCGCCCTCGACCACGCCGTCCTGCACGTCCCGTCTCCGGCGTCCCCCGATCCCGAGTCCGAGCCGGAGCCCGAACTCCCTCCCGCCGACCCCTACGGATTCGCCGCCATCCTCAATTCCTACCGGGCCTCGGCCGGGTTGCCGCCGGTGGCCTACGACCCGAACCTCTCGGCCTGGGCCTCGCAGAACAACGCCGCGCAGTGCTCCCAGGGGCTCGGCCACCACATCCTCTCGAACTTCTTCCAGAACTGCGGCTACAACCAGTCCACCGTCCTCGATATCGCCCGGAGCTGGATGACCTCCCCCGCCCACGCCCAGAACATGCTCACCCCCTCGGCCACCCGGTTCGGTATCGCCCACGGCCCCGGCCCCTACTGGACCATGAACCTCCGGTGATCCCGGCCCCGGCCGATCGCTTCGCCTCCGTTCGGTCCGGGTCCGGTACGGGGGCCCGGACCGCCGGGATTCGCCCGTGCCTCCCCACCCGAGCGACCGTCCCGAACCGATCCAATGTTGCCGATCGGACCTCTTCCCCTCCGGGCAATCCCTCCGCTCCCGACACATCCCCCCTCACGGGGCGATTCGTCAGTAACCCTGCATCTCCTCGCCGCCCGGCTCGTCGAGGCCCAGCAGCCGCACCCGGAGCGCGGTGCGTTCTTCCTCACAGATCGCCCCGGTGTCGGAGAGCTGTTGCACCAGTTGCAGGTCGGTGCGCAGGTCGCCGGGGCTCAGCGGCTCTTCCAGGATCTTGGCCTTCTTGGCCTGCCACTCCTCCTCGGTGATGACCCCCTCGTCTCGAAGCTGCGTCAGGGTGGCGAGCTCATGGGAGAGCGCCGCCATGCTTCCTTCCATCGAACCCATCATGCCCATCATCCCCCCCATGCCGCCCAGGAACGGCTCCGGGGCGGGCGTCTCCCATACGGTCGGCGTGGGGTGCGGCGTCGGCACGGAGACGACGGTCGCCGCACGGGCGACGTCCACGCGACCACCCCTGGCGACGGAGATCAGCAGGATCGCGGCCGGGACGATGAACAAGGCCACGATCATCAGGCCGAAGCGACGCTCCAGCTTGGCCACGCGCGCGTCGAGTTCCAGCTTATCCATGGTGTCGCCCTCGAAGTGACGGGAATCCGGGCTCCATCCGGGATTCGGGCGGCAAATCGGATTATTCGACGGATTCCCCGGATAGTCCCTCGGAGGCCGCGTGCCACCGGTCCTGCAATCTCGGTCCGGGCTGCTCCGGAGCAGTGCCAACGCCGGGAACCCCGTCGCGTCGCTCCCACGATCCGCCGATCCGACTCCGAACACATCCGCCTTCGGCTGATGCTGGGTGCGTCCGGCTCCGCCCGCGGCCTGACGACCCGGGGCACTGGCGGATCCGGCGGCACCCGACCCGGGCCCCCGCAATCCGCCAGGCCGCCCCGCCGCCGAGATCAGAGGTCGTCGATGGCGATCGTCACGTCGTCGTTGGAGGTCCCTTCCGAGGTCCGGACCACCACGGGGAGCTCGAAGCCGAGCTCCTGCGGAGCGACGACGGTGATCTCGGTGTCGCTCACCACGGTGAACGCGGCCGACTCGCCGTCGATCAGCACGTCCTCGACCAGCGACGGGTAGAACCCGGCCCCGGAGACCGTGAACGTCTTCCCGGAATCGACTTCGTCCGGATTCACGGCGGTCACCACCGGCTGCTGGAGCGAGAAGGTGTCGCCGAAGGGGAGGGGCGGATTCGAGTTCATCGAGACCGTGAGCGAGGAGTTGAACCCCTTGGGCAACGAGAAGTACGCGGCGTTCAGGTCCGCCTCGGAATAGAACTGCAAGGTCTGCTGGTCCGAGGTATACTCCGAGAACTTCACCTCCCAGATCCACTGGTTGAACAGCGTGACGGTCTCGGCGGTCTTGGGGAGCTCATTCACGTCGTAGTCCCACAGGGTATCGCCGAAGGTCACGCCGACGTTGTTGGTGATGTCGATCGGCGGGATCGTCGTCGTCTTCGAGTTGGTCACCGTCACGCTGCCGGAGACCGAGGCGTTGAGGCCCTGCATCTGGTTCCAGCCGGCGCTGCCGCCCACGGTATAGCTGACGCTGCTGGTGAGCGTCGTCGCCTCCATCGTCGTCGGCGGGCTCGTCTGGATCACCTTTGGATAGCCGACGATGCCGATGTTGTTGCTCAGGGCGGTGTTGTCCCATTGGGTCAGGATGCCGGGGTACCCGGAACGTCTCGCCAGCGGTTCGATGTGGTAGTCCACCTCCTGGAGCACGTAATACACGTCGAGGGAGTGCTCGAACGAGCGGACGGACCAGATGAGATTCGTCAGCTGCACTGCGTTGCCGTACGAGTCCTGCCCGGCGTAGTTCATCTGGTAGGAGTCGGCAATGCTGATCAGGTCCTGCTCCGGGGTTTCCCCGGGCGCCGGATCGGGCAGGACCGGCCTCCCCGAGAAGACCGTGCTCAGGAACCCGACGGCCTGCCGGTCCGCCCGGTGATGTCCCGCCGGGCCGGCCCCCTCGGCCTCGGCCCTCGGCAGCAGCGTGGCCGTCTCCTCGTGCGTCCGGCCGTCGCCCCGGTCGGATCGACGGAAGGTGATCAGTTCGGCCGACCCCACGCCCCCTCCCGGGCTCGAACCGCCCCGGTGCCCCAGCAGGCCCCGGAGCCGGTCGGCCTGCTCCGGGGCGGCGTCGGCCAGCGCCACCGTCTCCCCGGCCTCGTACGCCTCCCGCACGGCCGAGGCGACCAGGGGGTCGTCCAGGTCCTCCGCCGAGACGACGACCGGCCCCGATCCGACCCCGGGCCCGCCGATCGGCCGGATCGTGTAGGCCAGCGAGAGCACCCGGAGCGCCTCCCCCCCGACCGACTCCGAGACCCGGATCGTCCCCATGCTCCTGGGCACGACGACCCGGTTGCTCCCCGGCCCCCCGTCCAGCGCGTCCCTGCCGAGGGTCCCGACCAGCAGGTCGTCCCCCTCCCCCCCGAAGACGAGGTCGGGCCCCGACCCTCCCCTCAGCTGGTCGTTCCCCGCATCTCCCCGGATCACGGCCGAGAGGGCGACCCTCGGCCCCAGCACGACGAGGTCATTCCCGTCCCCGGCGTCCACCTCGATCCCCGAGACCGGGCCGAACTGGCCCATTGCCCTCCCGTCGACGAAGACCCGGACCGTCGACGCCTCCCCCCCCGGGCCGATCAGGATCCGATCCGCCCCGGGAGTCCCCTCGATCGTCAGGATGTCCCCCACGACGGCGACGTTCGAGAGCATCACCCTCGGCTCGATCGGCTCGAGGCAGGGGCGAGTCGGGCGGCGCGTCGGTCGTCGAGTCGGGCGCGTCATCGTCGAGTGTCTCCGGGTTCGTCGGGCTGCGGTGCAACTCCCCACCCGCCGGCCGGTTACGGAACCTGGGCGAGATGCCCCCGACCGGGCGGCCTCCCCGACTCTCGACCACGTTGCGACCAGTGTCAATAGCGTGGTGACATTGGGAAATGTCCCCGGCACGCGGCCAAGCCGACCCTCAGCCGGACCGGAGCCAGGCCCCGACTTCCCCGGGACACGCCTCGGCCCGGCAGCACTGCCGGGCTTCACTCGTAATCCATAGACGTGAGAATTTCTTGTTCGCGTGTGCCCCGCCGCCGCAACCTCAGGCGCGTTCACCGAACAGTTCGTCAAGCAGCAGTTCGGCACACTCGACCCCAGCCACCCCGCCGGCGGAGCCGGTGGCACCCTGACGCGTGTCGAACTCCATCCCGAAGCTCCCGTTCGGGTCACTCCTTCACGTGCTTGCCGAGGAAGTCCTTCATCAGCTTCGCGATCTCCTCGCCATCCGTCTCAAGGGCGAAGTGCCCGGCGTCGAGGAGATGGTACTCTAGCGTCTCCAGGTCGCGCTTGTACGGCTCCGCCCCTGCTGGCGGGAAGATCTGGTCGTTCTTCCCCCAGACGATCAGCATGGGCGGCTGGTGTTCGCGGAAATACGCCTGCCAGCTCGGATAAAGCGGCGGATTGCTGCCGTAGCTGAGGAACATGTCCAGTTGGATCTCGTCGTTGCCCTCACGGTCCAGGAGGAACTGGTCGTGGGCCGCGCCGTCGGGGCTCACCAGTTCGGGATTCCTCGCCCCGGTCATGTACTGCCAGATGGTCGCCTCGTAGGAGAGCAGCGAGCGGAGGGCGTCCCGCTTCTCCATGCTCGCGGGATCAGCCCAATAGGCCTTGATGGGCTTCCAGAAGTCGTTGTCCAGCCCCTCGTCATATGCGTTGCCGTTCTGGACGACGAGGGCAGTAATCCGCTCCGGGTGCCCCGCCGCCAGGCGATAGCCCACCGGCGCCCCGTAATCCTGGACGTACAGGGCGTAACGGGTCAGCCCGATCGACTCGGTAAACTCGTCGATCACCTTCGCCAGGTTGTCGAAGGTGTAGGCGAACTGATCGTGCGTCGGCATCGAGCTGTGGCCGTAGCCGGGATAGTCGGGGGCGACGACGTGATACTCGTTCGCCAGGTCCGGGATCAGCATGCGGAACATTTGGGAACTTGTCGGGAATCCGTGGAGCAGGAGGATCGTCGGCGCGTCCTCCGGCCCCGCCTCGCGGTAGAAGATGTCCAGGTCGCCGACCTTGACGGTCTTGTGGAGCACGGCCGGTTGCTGCGCGGCGGCCGGGACGCCGAAGGCCAGCGCCACGACGGCGAATACGAGCGGACGGATCAAGGGCGTGTCTCCTCCGAGGGGGTGTCTTCGAGGTGAACCGGCCTGGCGATCGTGATCGCTGCCTTCCAAACCGGGCAGATGCAAAGCAGATATTAACGGTATCCGGCATGGACGTCGCCTGTCCGGCCTATCGGCGGGGTGCCTGGGGTCGCCCTCGACCCCAGTCCGGTCGCCCAGGCTACGCCGGTCGACTGGGGTCGAGGGCGACCCCAGCCACCCCGCCGCAAAATCAATCGGCGATGTCTCCTCGAAGCGGCTCAGCCCCGCCGGCGTCGGGTCCAGCAGGCCAGCGCCAGGCTGCCGAGGCCGCTGGCCACGAGCATCATGCTGCCCGGCTCGGGGATCGCCGCCGGCAAGAAATCCACGCCGGTGAGGAAGGTGGTCGTGCCGATGTCCTGGGCGGTCCAGGTGGCGCCGCCGTCGGCCGTGTGCAGGATCGAGTTGCCAGGACCGGAATGATTCCCACCCACCGTCCAACCGGTGTTGGCGTCGATGAAATCTACGGTGGAGAGGAAGTCGGTCGTGTTGCTGACCTGGGGGCTCCAGTTGGCGCCGCCGTCGGTCGTGTGCAGGATCGTACCGAGGTCGCCCACCGCCCAACCGATCGGGCCGGCGGCAACGCGGGATTCCGGCCCCGCCAGCAGCCCGATCAAGGCGACCAACCCGAGCATCTCCAAGGAAGGACGATGCGGGACCTCGTGATCATCGGCATCGACGGGTCGATGACGGACTCTCCTGGGAATCGTACTCCGGACGCACCCACGATGGATTCCTCCGGGCCTATGGCCCATGCGGGTGTCTTGGAAACCCGATCCGGACATCCGAGGATTCATGCGATTGGTGGTTGAACCCCGTGAACTTCCCTGCAAACCTCCGGAAACCGCCCGAGGCCATCGGCTAGCAGTTCCTTCGCAGCGGCGTCGGCCCTCCCCGCGTGGACAAATTATGATTATGTGAATGATTGTCGGTTATTCCTCCTTCATTTCGGGCCTAACAACCAAGCTCAGCGGACCGGCCCGCCGAGGGAAAGCATGCTAATGTGAGAGAGCCGTCCGCGGCGGGCCGGGTCCGCTGCAGCGCACGGCGGGTGGCACTGGTGGCTTGCCCACCAGTGCCCGCATTTGCAAGAACACACTGGTGGGCAAGTCATCAGTGCCACCCGCCCGATCGGCTTCAAGACGATCGAAGGGCGGATCGGCGGCGACGACTCCGCATCGCCAGGCCGGCGACGATCGTGCCGCCCAAGGCCGCCAGCATCGCCGAGGAGGGCTCGGGCACGGCCGAGGCCGTCACCCGGAAGTTGTCGAAGTAGGCGACGAAGTCGCTCGGCGGGGCCTCCTCCCCGAAGGCCGAGAGCGCGGGATTGATGGTCATGTTGTCCGTCTCATCCATGAAGAACGGCGTCGAGAACGAGAACACGTCATCGAGGTAAAATGACCCGATCCCGGTCGCGAAATTATAGACGGCACGGATGTTGAAGTAGCCGTACTCCCCGGCCGGGGCGTCCGGCCCCCCCAGGACGAATGAGCCGTAGGAGTTCCCCTGACTGTCGTATGCCGAGACGCCGGCCTCGATGTCTTGCTCCACGTCGGCCAGGACGACGAGTAGGACATCGACCGAGATTTCGATGACCGGGGTGCCGTTGGCGACGAAGTCATAATTCAGCAGCGGATAGTAGCCGCCCGCGAAGTTCCCGATCGGATTCGGGTCCGTCAGCAGGGCGCCGTCGATGCGGACCGCCTGGCTGCCGGTCGCGGGGTTCTCGGTCGTGACCGTGGCGGCGTCAGGATTGAGCCCGAGCCGCGAGACGAACCCGCCCTGTCCAACGAGGTCCTGATCGGCGGCGAATCCCTCGGACGCCTCGAAGCCCGTCTCGTACAGCACGATCGGTTCGGCTCTCACGACAGGCGTCGCCAAGCCCAGGGCCAGCAGCACGCCGGACCAGCATCGAGACAACGTCGTCCTTCTCCGCTTCATGGGTGAGCCCTCCGAGATGGATGCGGAGCCGCCTAACCGTGCTTCGGTGCACGATTCATCGCATTTGCGACATACCGACATCCAAAGGTTCGTGGTACAACACGACTGCACCCTCGTCTAATCCCGGGCGTCGAATTCAATCTGGCCTCGATCGCCGGAGATTTCAAGGAGAATCCCGGGATCCGCCGTGCATACACGTGCGAAGGCTACGCACGAAGGATCCACCTCGAAGGCGACGGGTGGCCGGGGATGATCGGGGCCGATCGGGATTCTCGGCCCGTTCGGGAGAAAAAGTGACTGCCGGGGCCCGATCCCCTGATCTTAAGGGTGTACGGCCGACGCCGATCGCGCGGGACGACGCCGTCCCACCCCGGCCCGGCCGGGCCGATTCGCGGCCCGGGCACCCCTGGAGATCACCCCCATGACGACGCCGTCGCAGAAGCAGGTCGAGGCCAACCGCCGAAACGCCGTCCGGTCCACCGGACCCAGGACGGCCGAGGGCAAGCTCCGAAGCCGCCGCAACGGCCTGGTCCACGGCCTCGCCGCCCAGGTCGTCGTCCCCGAGGAGGACCGCGCCGCCTTCGAGGCCCAGCTCGCCCGCTGGGACCGCGAGATGGGCCCGGCCAACGTCGTCGAACGCCACCTCGCCCGCCGCGCCGCCGCCTGCTCGGTGAAGCTCGACCGCATCGAACGAGCACGGGAGCAGACCCGCCGCGAGGCCGCCTTGAAGGCCCTGGCCGGCTGGGAGAAGCGGCGGCAGGCCCGGGCCCGCCGCAAGGCCCAGGACCTCGTCAAGGACCCCAGCAACACGGTGCTCGACCTGGAGGGGACCGCCTTCGGCTGCGACTGGCTGATCCGCCGGTGGCAATCGCTGGACGCCCCGCTGCAACTGGGCCAGGGCTGGGACCAGCGGGCCGTGCTGAAGGCCCAGGCATTGCTCGGCTTCCCGGACTACTTGCCCGGCCCCGACGCGAACCGGGAGGTCCGCCGGCTCTGGATCCTGGCCGGGGCCGCCTCGCCCACGCAGGTGACGGCGCTGCCCCGGCTGGAGGCCGAGGGGTCGCTGCCCACCGACCCGTCCCACGCCCGGGCCACCCTCTCCCGGTTCGTGGCCGAGCAGGTGCGGCGGCTCGAAGGGCTGCGGGCCGAGTCGTGGGAGGAGGTGGAGGGGCCCGAGGGCCGGGCCGTCGCGCTGCAGGCCGCGGCGGCGGACCCATCGAACGAGGGCCAGTTGATGCACCGCTACGAGGTGGCGGCCGACCGTTCGGCCAATGCCGCCGTCCGGCTGTTCCTGAACCTGCGGGACCGCCGCCGGAAGGAACTGCTGGACCTGGCCAAGGAGGCCCGGCATAGCAGCATCCCCCGGGCCCCGGTGGGGGGCGGCTGGTGGTGCGAGGTCGATGCCGACCCCGCACCACCGGGATTCGAGCGCATCCGGGAGATCCCGACCGCGGTCCCGGACGTCGAGCCGGTCGGAGACGGCGTCGCTCCCGAAGAAGATGAGTCGAGCCCTCCGGAGCCGACCCCGACCCGCGCCGAACCGGCCGGCGGGAGCGAGTCGGGCCCCGGGGGACACGGGCCGAGCCTCCTCGTCCCCTCGACCGGTGCGCCGGTGCGGACCGAACCCATTTCGCGGGAGCCGAGGTCCGGCGAGGTTCGGCGAAATGGTATTCCTGGTAATGAGTTGCGCGGAGTGCGCGTGCGACGGAACCCGGGCGAGTTTGGGCGCACCGACCCGGCCCAATCCCCTCCCGGTCCGGGCCGGGACCGCCCGGGGACCGTCGGGGACGGCCGGAGTCCGGCGGGCGGGACGGTGCCGGGGCCGGGGCGATGACCCCGGGACGGCGGGAGGGAGGATCGGGGCGGCACGGGGCCGTCGGCCGGGGGCGCTTGAACGCCGAGGCCGCCGGATGCTAGACTCGCGGCCGACCAGGCCATCTCGGCCGGAGCGGAATGATTGCGCGCCGACCGGATCGGGGCCCGTCCCCGAGCCTCCCCCCACCGCAATCCCGACCGAACACGTCCCACCCTGCTCAAGGAGAACGCCTCCATGTCCGTCGCCGCCAGTTCGCCCACCACGCTCGGCGCCACCGTCCTGCTCGGCCGGGGCCTCACCCCCGGCAAGCTCCGCGGATTGCAGCGGATCAGCAATCCCAACGGCACGCTGACCATGGTCGCCTTCGACCAGAACAGCTCGATGATCGACCTGGCCAAGAAGGGCCTCAAGGCCAAGGGCGAGGACCGCGACCCGACCTTCGACGAGGTCGTCGAGGCCAAGCTCGACATGGTCCGCCACATGGCCCCCAAGGCCAGCGGCATCCTGATCGACGCCTACTACGGCGCCTGGCCGGCCATCGCCTCCTGTGCCGTGCCCCCCGAGAAGGGCTTGATCGTCCGGATCGAGAAGTCGGGCGGCCCGAAGAACAAGCGGGGCGGCCCACTCGGCTCGATCGAGCCGGGGCTGTCGGTCGAGAAGATCAAGCTGATGGGCGTCGACGTCGTCAAGCTGCTCGCCCCCTTCGAGCCGACCGAGCTGGACAGCGGCCAGCACCAGTTCGACTTCATCCAGAAGATCTACGAGGACTGCCGCAAGTTCGACATCCTCCTGCTGCTGGAGCCGGTCGCCTTCCCGCTCGACGGCGAGAAGAAGACCGACCCCAGCTTCCTGAACCGCAAGGCCGAGACGGTGATCGAGTCGGCCCGGCAGCTCTCGCGCTGGTGCGACGTGTACAAGGCCGAGTTCCCGGGCACGCTCGGGCACGAGTCGGAGGAGCAGCTCCGGGACAACCTGCTGGCCCTCTCCGAGTGCAGCCAGACGCCCTGGGTGCTGCTGTCGGCCGGCGTCGACTACGCCGACTACCTGGTGCAGGTCCGCATGGCGATGGAGTGCGGCGCCTCGGGCATCCTGGGCGGCCGGGCCTTCTGGAAGGAGTACTTCCAGGAAGACGGGGCCGAGGCCCGCTCGAAGTTCGCCGCCGAGACCGGCGCCAAGCGGGTCGAGGAGGCCGACGCGATCGTCAAGGAGAGCGGCTCCCCCTGGTTCGCCAAGTACGGCCTGACCCTGGAAGACTTCCAGGGCATCCGCGCCGCCGAGGGCTGGCACTTCCGCTACGCCCCACACGCCGAGTCGGCCGGCGGCGCCTCCGGCCACGTCGTCCGGGCCGGCGAGGTCTACTGAGCCGTCTCCCTGCCCCCTCTCCCCGCTCGCGGGGAGAGGGTTGGGGTGAGGGGACTCCGGGGATTCGCCACGCCGTGCCCGTCGTCCGATCCCCCTCACCCGGGCTACGCCCACCCTCTCCCCCGCAGACGGGGGAGAGGGGCGGAAATGCGGTGCCGGGCGACGCCGCCCGGGGTCGGGTCAGTTGCCGGTGAAGCCCTGACGCTCCATGTCGTTGCGGGCGGGGAGGCGGGCCTTGGGCCGCTCGAGTTCGGCCTCGGGGGTCTCGGGAGTCGGCTGGGTCTCGCCGATCCGGTATCCGGTCTTGGGCCGGAAGAAGATGCTCGGGCCCGGGTCGATCGACTCCATCTCGCCGGTCTTCGTATTGAAGATGACCGTCCGGGCCGAGGTCCGGCTCGTCGGCTGGCCGAAGGCCTCCTGGGTGGCGATGGTGACGGGGGTGGCCGGGGTCCCCTTGGCGAAGGCGAGGCCGGTGTTGGAGTCGAACGTGATCACGTCGGTGATCAGCGTCTTGTCGTCGGACCTCACCTGGGCCGTCCCGAACGCCTTCATGAAGCTCCGCTCCGGGATCCCCGTGACCGCGGGCATGTGCTCGACGTAGATGGAGTCGCCATCGAGCCGGACGGACTGGGGGGGCGGCCGGTCGAAGTCGAGCTCGTCCCGGAACTGGGCGACCGGCGCCCGGAGCGCCCGGGCGTCGCCCCGGAACTCGGCGACCCGATACCCCCCGCCGGCCGAGCCGAGCTGGCCCTCGAGCCCCTCGTTGAAGTCGACGCGGAGCTTGTGGAGCCTCGGGCTCGCCGCGGGCAACACGTTCTCATCCGCCACCCCCTGGCCGCCCTGGTACGAGGTCGGCAGGATCCGGATCCCCTCGGCCGGGCCGCCGCCCTTGCCGTCGCCGAGCGTGGCCACGGTGACCGTCCCGGCGCCGTCGGCCCAGAAGCGGTCGGCGGGGCGGTCGTAGGTGACCGAGTCGCCGAAGGCCTGCCGGAGTTCCTTGTAGGGGAAGGCGTCGGGGTTCTCGACGTTCGGTACCACGCTCCACAGCTCGACCTGGCCGTTGCAGATGACCGAGTCGATCTCGATCCGATCCTGCTGTTGCTGCTGCGGCGTCTGCCGGTCAGATCCCTCGCCGCCCTGTCCGGGGAGGTCGCGGTCGAAGGAGATGGGCCGATCGAAGATGGCCTCCATCTCCTGGCAGAGCGCCCCGGAGTCCCCGTGCCTCGACTTCACGTCACCCAGGAACAGGGCGCGGGCCGGCCCCGGAGCGCCGTCCGGCCGGGCGTACTGGCCGTGGAAGATCATGGCCTCGTCCCAGGTGACGATCATCGGCTCCCGGTTCTCGTCGGGGGACTGCTCCCGGTCGCCGGGTGCCCGGGCCAGCTGACCCATCGAGGCACGGTCGGTCAGGTTCCAAAGGCGCCCGGGTCCCTGGACGAAGGCGTAGTCGTGGGCCTGGTCGACCCCGAGCACCACCGTCCTCCCCTCGGGGGTCGCCTCGGGGAAGCCCTGGATGTAGACGTCGTCCGAGGCGACCGTGACCGGCCGCCGCTCGCCGTGGGCGTAGACCTTCAACCGGCCGGGTCCGACGTTCTGGAGGTCGACGCCGTGGTCGGCCTCGACGTGGAACCCCGCCTCCCGCTCCGGTGCGGGGTCCTGGTGGATGACCACGTCCCGGCGCAACCGGGCCTCCCGGACCTCGCCCTTGCCGCCGCCCGAGCCGGTCAGGTCGAGGCCCGGCCCGTCGCCGACCACCTCGATCCGGGCCCAGACCAGGTCGGCCTCGGCCGAGAACGGGCGGCTCGGCTCGCCCGGCTCGACCTCGGCCGCGACCGTCTCCCCTCCCGAGCCAGTGGTCGGGGGCGCGGCGGCCCCGGCGGGCGACGGAGTCGGTCCGGACTGCGAAGCGAGGACCGTCCGAGGGGCCGCCTGCCCGGGGGCGGAGGCCATCACGCCTGTCCCGGTCGAACCCGCTTCGGGGTCGTCGAGGTAGGTGAAGACGACGTCCAGCTTCTCCCGGGCATTCAACTCCCGGCGGCCTTTCGGCTTGCCGGATGCCGAGGCGCCGGCGACGGCCGGCCCATCGACCCCCTCGGGGGTGAGCATGTGGACGTCACCCAGGGCCGACACCCATTCGATCCGGTACGACCGACCACCCTCCTCCGCCGTCTCTTCGGCCCGGCCCGCCGGGTCTTCGGGACGCGGGGTCAGGCTGACGACCACCTTGTCCCGGGCGGCGAGGGTCAGTTGCTTCGGGTCGTTCAGGATCGGCCAGCCCTGCAGGGTGATGAAAGTCCGGGAGTCGTCCTCGCCCCCCCCCGCACTTGCCAGCGAGGTCTCGACGACCATCTCGTCCCGCCACCGGGCCGAGCGGTCGACCGGCGCCCCCTGGGCCGACCGCATCTCCAGCTGGCCGGGCCCCCGGGCGATGATGGTCGACCGGCCCTTGTGCTCCGGGTCGCCGTGGAGGGTGGCGTCGGCGGAGAGGATCGTCACCAGCCGGCCGTCCAGCTCCAGCCGCTCGAACTCGATCTGTTGGCCGGGGTTGGCCCGGAAGTACGAGACCTCCGGCGCCCCTTCCTTGGGCTTCCGATAGATCAGTTCGTTGCCCCGGCAGCGGACCCGCTCCGAGATCGACTCCAGCCAGACCACGTGGCCGTCGACCCGGGCCTCCAGCAGCCGGAGCCCGCCGCCGGACTCTCCGGGGGGGGCGTCGGGCTCGGCGAGGGGGGCGGGGTCGGCCACCTCCCCGCTCTCGGTCACTGGCTCGGGGGGGAGATCTCTCGGGACGAGGAGGGCATACAGGTGGTCCCCGGTGATCCGGTCGGGCTGCTCGGTTCCCCGCTCGATGACCACGTTGCGGGAGAACTCGGCGATCGTCGGCTGCCCCGGCGCGGGCGGGCCGACGCGGGCCGGCAGCCTGGGCTTGGGCATCTGCATCCGGAAGGGGCCGTCGCAGGTGATCCGGCCGGGGGTCATCGCCACGGCCGGGGCGTCGCCGTCGGTCGAGGCGTCCTGCTGCTGCTCGGGCAGGGCATTGCCGGGCAGGAATCCGGAGCGTCCCACGTCGTCGGCCGTGATGACCACGTCCTCGTTGAGCGTCACCACCTCGGCGCCGGGGAACCCGCCGCCGGTCTCCGGCGGCCGGAGGGCGATCACCAGCCCCCGGCCCGAGACCTTGTAGCCGCCCTCGACGAGCTGGACTTGCTCGTCGCAGCGGATCTGCATCTGTTTCTCGAAGTACTCGGCATAGGGCATGGTGACGATCAGGTCGTCGGCCGGGTCTGGCGTGGCCTTGTCGTCGAGGATCATGACGTGCTCGTCGATCCCCTCGATCTTGGCGTGGACCACGCTCGGCTTCGGCCCGGCGCCGAGCAGGTTGAACGGCTGGTCGAAGTCGATGATCGCCCGGTCTCCGGACATCACCTTCACGCTGCCGTCCTTGTTCGAGCCCCAGATCACGGCGAAGGGGGCCAGGACGATCCGCTTGCGGTCGTGGTCGTCGGGGAACTCGAACGCGCTCCAGTACATCCAGTAGCCGCGTTCGACGTTGTAATAGCGGGTGACGTCGCTGACCGACCCGCTGGTCCAGTGGTGCTCCCCGAAGACCCGGAGCGCCAGTTCGGACGCCTGCTGGGCGCCGACCGAGACCGACGGCCTCAGGTCGTACCCGGGCGCCCGGGCAGGCTCGGCCGACCGGTACAGGGCGGCGAAACGGGCGTAGGAATGCTCATAGCCGAAGTACCCGGCGAGGAGCAAGGCGAACGTGACCAAGGTTCGGACGGTTCGGATCATGTCCTCGTTCCGCATCCGGTCTTCGCTTCGCCTCGGCCCCCGGCCCCGTCGGCTCGGGAGTTGATCGGCTGGGCTTCCCGATCCCGCCCTTGCAATCCGCGTGGCAATCAACCCGGAGATCGGGGGATTTCGCCCGCCGGGGCCAGGCGGCTTGCCCCCGGGGCGAGGCCACGACAGAGAGCCGCTGCTGATCCATCGCCGCTCGCCAGGTTCCTGGCGAAGGGGGTGGGATCGTCGGCCGCGCTCCTCCTCCCGGTCAACCCGACGGCCCGGGATCGTCCCGGGCCGGTTCCCCTTCCGGTTCGAGATACGACCGGACGAGGTCGTCCCAACGCCCTTGGGCGCGGAGGATCGCCTCGACCACCCCCCGGACGGCCCCCCTGCCGCCCGGTCGGTTGCTCACGAGATGGCAGCGGGACCGGACCTCCGGCACCGCGTCGGCCGGGCAGGCGGCCAGCCCGGCGACCCTCAGGGCGGGCAGGTCCGGCAGGTCATCCCCCATCATGCAGGCCTGATGCGGCCCCAGCCCCAGCCGGGCCAGCAACTCGACCAGCCGGGCCCCCTTGTCCTTCGCCCCCTGGATCACCGGCGAGAGCCCCAGCTCTGCCGCCCTCCGCTCGACGGCCGGGGCCCATCGACCCGAGAGGATCGACCCCCGATGCCCGGCCATCCGCCAGAGGGCCAGCGCGGATCCGTCCCGGACGAAGAACCGCTTCGTCTCGATCCCGTGGTCGTCCAGGGCGATGATCCCGTCGGTCATCACCCCGTCCACGTCGAGCACCAGCAGCGCGATCGGCCGGCAGCGGGCGGCCAGTTCCTCGGGGACTTCGATCGGTTGGGGCATGCGGCGGCCTCACGATTCGAGGTCGTCGGCCCCGAGGCCGATCAGGTCGGTGATGTCCACCAGGCCGACGAGCCGACGATGGTCGTCGACGACCGGCAATTCGCTCAGCTTTCGGGAGCGGAGCACATCCACCGCCTCGGCGATCGACGCCCCGGCGTGAACGACGACCGGGCCGGTCGTCATCGCTTCGCCGATCGGGCGGTCGAGCATCGCCTCCCGGCGCCGCTCGAACAGCCGGGCGAGGTCGCTGTCGGTGAAGATGCCGGCGAGCGTCCCGCCCTCGCCGACGACGAGGACCGCCCCGCTCCTCCGCCGGGCGCCGCCGAGGCGGACGAAGACGGCCCGGACCGATTCGGCGGGGTCGGCGGTCCGGACGTGGTCGCCGGTCCGCATCACCTCCTCGACCCGAGTCAACGTCCGGCCAAGGCTGCCGCCGGGGTGGTAGCGGAGGAAGTCTTCGGGGCGGAAGCCCCGCATCCGGCTGACGAGCAGTGCCAGCGCGTCGCCGACGGCCATCATCGCCGTGGTGCTCGCCGAGGGGGCGAGTCCCAGCGGGCAGGCCTCGGCGATCGGGCCCAGCGCGATGCAGAGGTCGGCCTGACGGCCGAGGGTGCTGGTCGGGCTCCCGGTCAGGGCGATCAGCCCGGCCCCCAGGCGCCGGACGGCCGGGCCCAGCCGGGTGACCTCCTCCGTCTCGCCACTCTGGGAGAGGGCGAGCACGAGGTCCCCGGCCCGGATGCGGCCGAGGTCGCCGTGGAAGGCGTCGGCCGGGTGGAGCGGGAAGGCGTGCGTCCCGGTCGACGCCAGGGTCGCGGCCACCTTCTGGCCGACCAGGCCCGCCTTGCCCATGCCGGTGACGACCACGCTCCCCGGGCAGCGATGAATGAGGCCGGCGGCCTCGGCGATCGAGCCGTCGAGCCGGCCGCAAACCCGGAGGATCGCCTCGGCCTCGACGCGGAGCACTCCCCGGGCGAAGTCCAGCGCCTCGGACGGCGAGGCGGCCGGGGTCGCGGCGATGACGGTGGCCATCCGGTGCCTCCTTGCACGCCGATGGGCCGGGGAAGGGATTGGTGCCCGATCCACCGGGCCGGGCCGGGCCGGATCGGGCCGCCAGCGGCCCGCCGGGCCGGGATCGGCACCATAGCCCATCGGATTGTCCCCGTCAACGCGAGACGATCGGCCCCGGACGCACGCTTCCTCGACGGTTCATCGGCCCGACGGCCGCACCGACTTGCGTCGCCGACCCGGGCGTCGGGAACGTCCGGGACGGGCAGGACCGATCGTGTCGCGCGATCCGGATCCCCGGCGTCATCGAGGCCCCCGGATCCTCCAGGCGGGATCCTCGGGGACGAGCATGCTCCGGGAGATCGCCGACCAGCCCCCGCTCCCGTCCTCGGATTCGAGGAACGTCCTGAGGATCCGACCGTCGGACTGCGGCTCGAAGGAGACCCTCAGGTCGGTCGTCCTCCCGCTAGAGACCACCCGCTCGCCGTCGAGCCGGATCGTGCCGTCGTCGAACGAGCCTCGGAGGCGGTGGACCTCCCCCTGGGCATCGACCCGGATCAGCTCGTATTTCCCCGATTCTGGGTCGAGGTAGGCCATCCCCCGTCCCATGCCGCCCTCGAAGGTGCTCCATTGCTCCAGGTAGACGTGGGAGTCCTCGATGCGCTGCACGGTCGAGAAGCCGGCGATCTGGCCGCTCTCCGGGTCCCGCAGCGCCCAGTGGCCGATCAGGACGTCCAGCGGGGCCCGGCCGGGGGGGGGAGGGGCCATGCGGTTGAGCAGGGTCCGGAAGCGGGGGTCGTCGCGGATCAGGGCGAGGTCCTCCTCGTGCTCGGCCCGGCCCCGGTCCCGGTAACCCACCTCGACCGCATCCTCGATCGCTTCGATGGCGGCATCCACCCGACCGAGTCGGGAGAGGGCGCAGCCGAGCTTGAAGAGCGAAGCGACCCGATTCTCCGGGAAACCCGAGGCGCGTTCGTGCAACGGCAGGGCGGCCTCGTAGTCGCCCAGCTCGTGGGTCGCGTAGGCCAGTCGGACCCAGGCGAGGCCGTCGTCGGGCTGCCGGCGGACGACCTGGCGGTAGGTCCCGGCCGCCTCCTCGTAATCCCCCCTGAGGAAGTGGCGTTCCGCCCGTACTTCGAGGTCGTCCGTCTCTTCGAGGGGTCCCCCCGGGTCGGGGGATTCGGCCGCAGGTCCGGCCGGCTCGGCGGCCGTCCGGGAGAGGATCATCAGGCATGCGCCCAATCCGCACAGCACCAGGATCGAGACGACGAGGTTCCGCACGATGCCCCTCCCTCCGCATCCCACGCCCGACCCGATCACCCCCGATGCGCCGGGACGACCGATCATCCGCCCCGGAGACCGGACAGGTAGGCGAGCAGGTCCCGGAGATCCTCCTCGCCGAGGGCGCCGACGAGCCCGACGGGCATGATCGACGTGGAGACGGGCCGGATCTCCTCGACCTCCGCACGGTCAAGCTCCACCGCCTTGGCGTCGGCGTCGAGCACGCGGATCCGATCCCCCCCGTCGGCCCGGACCACGCCGGAGAAGACCCGGCCGTCGGCCATCGCCACCGTGTAGGGCAGGTAGGCCGGCTCGATGGCGGCGCTGGGGGCCTCGATGGCGTGGTACAGGGCCGCCCGGTCCTGCCGGTCGCCGATCCCGGTCAGGTCCGGCCCGACCTCGCCGCCCCGGTCGCCGACCCGGTGACAGGCCGAGCACTTCCCCTTCTCGGCGAAGAAGACCGCCTCGCCCCGGGTCGCGTCCCCCCCTTCGAGCGCATCGGGCAGCGGGGGCACGGCGGCCGACCCGGCCGGCGGGGCGGGCGCCCAGGGGAGGATCTGGTCCGACCGGGTGATCGGCCGGGCCGGCTCCCCTTCGGCCGGCGTGAACGAGACCCGGAGCGAGGGGAATCCACGGTCGGACTCGGCACCGGGCCCGGGACCGGTCGGTATGGTCAGGAACAGCTCGGAGGGCTCGCCGAACGAGTCGACGACCCCCTCGGCCTCGTGCCCCGGGCCGACGTCCAGCGGGAGGAACGCGACCTCGGCCTCGAACGATCGGTCGGCCTCGACCGCCAGGGGGATTTGCCCCTCGGGCAGCGCGACCAGGGTCCGGAGGGTCAGGGTGCCCGGCGTCCCGAGGAGGTCGAAGGCCCGGTCGTGCTCGGCGGAGCCCCGGGTCAGGTCCCGGGACCGGTCCAGATCCAGGTCCGGCAACCAGCCGGCCCAGCCCGGCTCGGCCCCTCCCTCGGCGGTCCAGGTGGCCTCGACGCCCGAGAGGTCGTACCGCAGCGGGCCGAGCCCGCCCGGCAGCTCGGAGGCGTAGGACGCCTCGGCCGGGTGGGGATCCGTCAGCAGCACGAGCGTCCGGCCCTCGTCCTCGAGTCGGGCCCCGGCGATGCGGAGGGTTCCGATCGGGGGGTCGGCGCCCGTCCCGCCCGGGGGGCGGAAGTCGATCGGCCGCCCGACGGCGTCATCCGCCTCGTCGGAACCGATCGGTCCCGCCAGGGCGACCCGGACTTCCATCGGCCCGGAAGGCCAGGCGAGCGGAATGGAGTCGTCGGCCCGAGGGCCGACGGTCATCGCGAGCACCAGCGAGGCGGTCAGCGGCATCGGGCGAGGTCTCGGTCGGTGATCGGGGCCGGGGCGGTCTCGGTGCGGCGGGGACTTCCCTATGATAGTGCGGGTCGAACTCGCTCCACAATCGGCCCCCGCCGACCCCCGACTGACCGAGGCCCGAGCGCCCCGAGGTGCCCAGATGTCCGAGCCCCGGACCGAGCCGTTCGACATCGACGAGGCCTTCCGGCGGCTGCGCGTCGCCGTCGCCCCGTACCCGAAGGCGGCGATGTTCGACCTGAGGGACCGGGGCTACGACTCGCCGTTCGAGCAGCTTGTCGGCGCCCTGATCTCGGCCCGGACCCGGGACGAGACGACCCTGGCCGCCTGCCTCCGCCTGTTCGAGGAGGCCCGCACGCCCGAGCGACTCGCCGCGATGGACGAGGGGAGGCTGGTCGGGCTGCTCCGGGGGGTCGGATTCCCCGCCGCCAAGGCCCGGGACCTGAAGGAGATCGCCCGCAGGGTCGTCGACGAGCACGGGGGGGAGGTGCCCGACTCGATCGAGGGGATGACCGCGTTCCGGGGGGTCGGGCCGAAGATCGCCGCGCTGACGCTGGCGGTCGGCTTCGGGGTGCCGGCGATCGCGGTGGACGTGCACGTCCACCGGATCGTCAATCGATGGGGCTATGTCCGCGCGTCGACGCCGGAGAAGACCGCCGCGGCGCTGGCGGCCGTCCTGCCCCGGCGCTACTGGATCGAGATCAACGAGCGCCTCGTCCCCTTCGGCAAGTTCACCTGCACCGCCGGGAGGCCGAGGTGCTCGACGTGTCCCCTGCGGCCGATGTGCGAACGGGTCGGGGTCGAGGCGTCCCGCTGATCGGCCGCCGGGTCAACCCCGGTGGACCCGGACGCCGGCCTCCTCCAACTTCGCGAGCTGGTCGTCGGGGACCTCGATCCCGCCGAGGTAGAGTTCCAGGTACGGGGCGAATCGCTTGGGCCCTTCGGCATCCTCGGACGCCCAGGAGACCAGCGGGCCGAGGTCGGTGACGGGGTTGTCGCCGAGGAAGAGCATCCGGAGGTCGGTTTGGGACCCGAGGGGGGAGACATCCTCGATGGCGTTGCCGCTCAGGTCGAGGGTGGAGAGCCGGGTGACCGTCCCCAGCGGGGAGAGGTCGACGATCGCGTTGCCGCCGAGGTAGAGCGAGGAGAGCCGGGTGAGCTTCGCCAGCGCCCCGATTTGCTCGATCTCATTGCCCGAGAGGTAGAGCGACCGCAGGTTGACCAGCCCGGCGAGCGGCTCGATCGAGGAGACGGCGTTGTCGCTCAGCTCCAGGTACTGGAGCTTCTCCAGCCCGGCGAGCGGCCCGAGATCCTCCACCTCGTTGCCCGAGAGATCCAGCGACTGGAGGTTCTCCAGGTCCTTGAGCGGACCGACGTCGGAGACGTCGTTCCCCTTCAGGTCGATCAGGGCGAGGTTGGGGCAGCGCTCGAGGCCACCGAGGTCGGCGATCCCGGCGGAGGGGGCTTCGAGGATGTAGAGGTCTCGGAGGGCGTCGTCGTCCAGGGCAGCGTCGGGTCCTCGCTTGAGGGCCTCCCGGACGGCGGTCTCGAGCTTGGCGTCGGGGAACGGCCCCTCGGCGGCCGCCGCACGGGGGGCGGCCAGGGCCAGCGACAGGGCGGCCGCCAGCGGCGCGAGGGCGATCGCGGCGTGTCGGCTCATGGCGGGGATCCTCCGGTGGTCCATCGGTCGTGTTGATCTCCGAATTGGCTGCGCCGGGGTGGCCGGCCATCGGGCCCGGATGGCCCCAATCCCCCCGGATATCACTAACCTGCCGCCGATCGCCGCGGCGATCAAGGGGCCGACGGCCGATCGGCCCCGGCCGCTTGACACGACGGCGGCCGGTCGCGATAGTCCGGCGACGGGGCCTCGCCCGGCCGGGCCGGGCTGCCATCCCCGGAGCCGGCGGGTGATCGGATCGAGTCCGCCCGGGGCGAGGGCGCGGGCGGAGATCCCCGAAGGGCCGGATTGGCGCCCTCCCCCGGGCCGCGAACCCGGAGGTGTCTTCCCGGAGGTCCCGACCGTCCGGCCGGGTCGACCGCCCGCGATCACGTCGATGGCCCTACCCTCGATCGGGGGGACGGTCCCGATGCCCCGGCACGCCCCCCCCACCCCCGGAGACCCTCCCCATGACCAAACCCGCCCCCGAGCCGATCGACCCGGCTCGCCTGCCCGAGCTGGCCCGGGCGGTGATGATCGCAGCGAGATTCCCGATGCTCGCCTCGATCGACGGCGATCAGCCCCGGGTCCGGCCGGTCTCCCCGGTCCGGACCGACGGGTTCACCGTCTACGTCGCCAACCTGAAGGGGTATCACAAGACGGCGGAGCTGGCCGCGAACCCCCGGGTCGAGCTCTGCTACCTGGACGCTGCGCACGACCAGGTCCGCATCACCGGGACGGCCGAGGTCCTCGACGACCGGGAGACGCTCCAGGAGATCTGGGACGCCAACCCCCTGCTCCGGAACTACCTGGGCTCGATCGACAACCCCGACCTGATCGTCTACCGCATCGCCCCGAGTCGGGCGAGGTTCATGCGGGAGTGGGCCCTGGAATATCATGAGGTCCCGATCGGCGGGGACTGACCACGAGGATCCAGGACGGGCGATCGATCGATCGCCCGACGCATTGGGACCGACCCGCCCATGAGCCTGCTCGGCCTGATTTCCGACGTGCACGGCGACCCGATCGGCCTGGAACTGGCCTGGGCGCACCTGACCGTGATGGGGGCGGGGGCGATCGTCTGCGCCGGCGACCTCGTCGGCTACGGGCCGTCCCCCGACCGGGCGGTCGCGTTCCTGGAGGGGCGGCAGATCCCGTCGGTGCGGGGCAACCACGACCGATGGGCCCTGGAGCGGGGGCCGGGCGAGCCGGACGAGTTCGGCGGCGGGACCCCGGGTGAGGAGACGCTGGAGGCGCTCAAACGCCTGGAGTCGAGCCTGGTGCTGGAGCGGGGGGGGATGATCGTGGTGGTGGTGCACGGCTCCCCGAGGGGGGACATGGAATTCATCGCTCCGAGGACGCACCCGCCGTACGTGCTCGACTCGTACCTCGATACCCTGGGGGCCGACGCGATCGTGCATGGCCACACCCACCGTCCGATGTGGTATCGATCGAGCCGGGATCGCCTGGTGGTGAACCCCGGTTCGATCATCTCGGCCCCGGTGGTCGCGACCTCCCGGACCTTCGCGACGCTCGACACCGCGACCCGGGACGTCCGCTTCTTCGACGTGGAGAGCGGGAACCCGGTCGAGGTCCCCGCCTGGCCGGGCTCGGGGTGACCGGGCGATTCAGCGGCCGACGACCTTCAGGGCGGAGGCCGGGAGCAGCTCGCGGAGCGTCTTCGGCAGGGGGAAGGTGACGTCCTCCTCCCGAACGACTTCCTCGGTCATGGTCGCGCCGAAGCGGTCCTGGAGCAGGGCGATGCACTCCTGGACGACGTCCTCGGGGGCGCTGGCCCCGGCGGTGATGAGCACGGTGTCGACGCCGTCGAACCACTCGTCGCGGATCTCGGCCGCGCCGTCGATCAGGTGGGCCTTGCGGCCCAGGTCGAGGGCCAGCTCGGCCAGCCTCCGGCTGTTGGAGCTGTTCTGGCTGCCCAGCACCAGGACGAGGTCGGCCCGCTCGGCCAGCTTGCGGACGGCGTCCTGGCGGTTCTGGGTGGCGTAGCAGATGTCGTCCTTGGGCGGGTTGGCGATCTGGGGGAACTTGCGGCGGAGGGCGGCGATGATGACGTTGGCGTCGTCGACGCTCAGGGTCGTCTGCGTCAGGTAGGCGATCTTCTCGGGGTTCACGTCTAGCCGATCGACGTCCTCGACCGACTCCACGAGGATCATCCGCTCAGGGGCCTCCCCCATCGTGCCGATGACCTCGTCGTGCCCCTCGTGGCCGATCAGGACGATGGTATAGCCGAGCTTCGCGTACTTGACCGCCTCCAGGTGCACCTTGGTCACCAGCGGGCAGGTGGCGTCGATGGCCTTGAGGGCGCGGGACCGGGCCTCGGTGCGGATCTGGGGGGAGACGCCGTGGGCGCTGTAGAGGACCGGGGATCCCTCGGGGACCTCGGAGATCGACTCGACGAAGACCACGCCGCGGCCCTTGAACCGCTCGACGACGTGCTTGTTGTGCACGATCTCGTGGTAGACGTAGAGCGGGGCCCCGAACAGGTCCAGGGCCCGCTCCAGGCTGTCGATGGCCATGTTCACGCCCGCGCAGAAGCCGCGGGGATTGGCCAGGATGATCTTCATCGCGGCGCGTACCTCTCTCGGGTCGGGAGAACCTTCGACCCTAATGTATGCGACAGCCCCCCGCTTCGGGAAGACGGCCCGAAGGCAGCTCCCGCCCGGAACGCCCGACGGCCGCCCCCCCGGCAAGGGGGGCGGCCGTCGAATGCGGCGTCCGAATCGGCTGCGGCGGGCGTCGGGTGCGGGTCAGTCCTGCTCGATCCGGATCGCCCCGTTGCGGGTGCGGATCAGGAGCCGGGGATCGGCCGAGCCCCCGTCGGACGAGGCGAGCACGGCGGTCGCCCCGTCGTCCCCCCGATCGAGGGGGAAGTCCGAGACGACCCGGCCGTTGCGGGAATCGGCGTCGATCCGGAACCGGCCGTGCTCGGGCAGCTCGACGTCGACCGAGCCGTTGCTGGTGGTCAGGCGGGAGGAGCCGGGGGCGAGCGAACCGCGGAAACTGATCGAGCCGTTGGACGTCTCGGCCGAGACGATGGCGTCGTCGGCCTCGCAGTCGATCGAACCGTTGGAGGTCTCCAGCACGATCGGGCCGGCGGAGTCCTCGACCTCGATCCGGCCGTTGCCGGTCTTGACGGCGACCGAACCGTGGATCTCCTCGACCCGGACCCGGCCGTTCCGGGTGACGACCCGGACCTGGGAATCGGCCGGCACCTCCAGGCGGACCTCGGCGTGGCCGGACCAGCCGCCGGGGGTGTTGGCGTGGTCGACCCGGATCCGGACGGCCCCGCGGTCGGCCCGGATCACGGGGCGGATCAGGTCGAGGGCGCGTCGGGCGTCTCCCTCGTCGTCTCCCCTGGCCGAGGTCTCGACCTGGTAGGAGACCTCCCCGACGGCCCCGCGATGGATCCGGACGGGCCCCTCGAAGGTCTCGACCTCGATCCGGGGGGCATCATCCACCTCGACGCGGTCCTCGATGACGGCCTTCGCCTCGATCTCGCCGCGCAGGGCCCCGGAGCGGATGAGGCCGCCGACCCCGACAACGGCGAGGAAGGTCATCGTGCCGATCGGCCACTCCCGACGTCGCTTCCCGGGCGTCTTCGGGGCCGGCGAGGGCCCGGCGGGGGCGGGATTCGCGTTCTCGTCGAGGAATCGGATCCCCTCGGTGCTGCAGCGCCGCTTCTTGCACATGGCGTCGGCCCTCCCGTCGTCCGGTGATCGCGTGGCTTCGTCTCGGCTCGTTGCCCCCGGCCTCCCTCGGATCGGGGGCCGGCCGCGGGGCATGACACCAGGATCTTCGGGCGTCGGGCCGGGATATTGACGCGGGACCGGCCCGCCGAGGCGCCTCGGCGGGCCGGTCCGGGGAGGGAAACGACCCGAGCCGGGGGAGACCTATCCGGCCGATCAGGGGATCTCGAGTTCGGCCGCCGCGGCCGCGGCCGCCTCGGCTTCGGGCTCCATCTCGGGCTGGGCGGCCTCCGGCACGAGCACGAGCGAGGCGAGGAAGGCCAGCAGGGAGATCGTCACGGCGATGGTCGGGAGCAGCCAGAAGGTCCGCCAGTCGGTCGTCCGGACGGGAGGCTGGCCGGCCGTCGCCGGGGCTTCCTCCCGGGTGAACTTCTGGTTCAGCCACCCGGAACCCTCGGTCCCGAGGTACATGCCGAGGCCGTAGACGACCACCGCGAAGAGGGCCTGGGAGCTGTTGCGGATCGACTCATCGGCCAGGTTCTCGACGTGGATGAACCCGGCGGCGAAGTAGAAGTCGAAGCAGAGGCCGTGCAGCGCCACCCCCGCCAGGATGAGCGGGAAGTACCTGCCCGTCGAGGCCGTGGTGAAGAAGGCGAACCGGAGGGCCCAGGCGGTCACGCCCACGGCCAGCACGACCGGCATGCCCAGCTCCCGGATGAACCAGGGCAGCGAGAGCATGAAGCCGATCTCGACCGCCTGGCCGATCGTCATGATCGGCCCCACGTTCTCGGAGCGGACCCCGCCCCGCTGCTCGATGAACAGGGCTCCGAAGGCGAAGTACAACCCCATCGCCATCGAGATCACCAGCGTCACCGCGAAGAAGACCGCGGTGGTCGGCTCGGCGAGCATCCCGAGCGCCTCGAGGGCCGGGAAGGCCCCCACGCCCGTCGACTTGGGCGGCGTGTCCGGCAGCGTGAAGGCGAAGATCCCCAGGACGAAGGACAGGGCTGCCGCCAGCAGGATCGGCTTGTTGTCCACCGGGCGGTCGGGCTTCAGCAGCAGCTTCAGCGACAGGCCGGCGAGGATCCAGCCGATCGTCCCGAAGACCCGGATGTACGGGAAGTTGTTCGCGTTGTCGATGTGCTCGAAGACGATCGCGTTGACCAGCGAGAGCGTCGGCGAGAAGACCAGCGCATATCCCAGCGCCGCCGCGAAGAACGTGCTCGGCCGGTTCATCCGGGACATGACCAGCAGCAGCACGCCGCCGATCAGGTGCGACCCGCCGATGACGTCCTCGGTGTTCAGATACTTGTCGGCCACCGTGCCCAGGATCATCGGCGAGATGATCGCGCCCAGCGCCATCGTGCCGTAAATCCGGCCGATGGCGGGCCGGGAGAAGCCCTTGGCGTTCAGGTAATTGCCCAGGACGACATACCACGCCCCCCAGATGGCGAACTCCAGGAAGTGGAGGATCGAGAAGGGGATGAAGTTCGCCAGGTTGACGCCCGAAGGCTCGGCGGCCTGCTGGGCGAGGAGCAAGAAGCTGTCGTATCCCATGAATGGATTCCGATGTTCGAGCGGTCGTCTGCGGCGTGGAGGGAGCGGCCCGGCCGTCTCCGGACGCCCAAACATCGGGGCGGACGCCCCCCGTGTCAAGGGGCCAGGAGGGCGGCCGGGGCCGGCGATCCCGGCCGGGTCGGATCGGGAGGATGGGGAGGGCGATCAGGCGGGGATCGTCCGCCGGGATCGGGCCGGGATCGCCTCGATCCGGTCCAGCAGGCGATCGGCCACGGCCCGGCACGTGTTGGCCCGGGCGTGCTCTATCCGGGCACGCTCGCGGCCGTCGTCGAAGTGGCTGAAGCGGAGCGAGGCGATCGCGCCGAGGGCGTCGTCGGCGTCGCTGGCCACCTCGATCCGGCCAGCGTGCAGGCGGCACTCGGGCAGGTCGGTCGAGACGATCGGCCGGCCAGAGCCCATGTAGTCCATGAGCTTGGTCGGGCAGCAGGCCCGGTTGAACGGATGGTCGGCGCGGTAGGGGATCAGGCAGGCGTCGAAGGCGCGGATGTAGGCCCCGAGCGTCTCCTGGGGGCGGAAGCCGACGGCGTGGACGTTCGGCCGGCCCAGGCAGCGCCGGGCGTGGTCGCACCAGGGGCCGGAATCGAGGGCGGGGACCCGGCCGATCAGGACGAGGGAGGCGTCGGGGAACTCCTCGGCCACGCGGTCCAGCAGGTGCCAGTCGAGCCGCTCCTCGAGCCCGCCGACGTAGCCCAGCAACGGCCGGGGCAGGTGGGCGAGATCCGCCGGGGCCGGGCCCGGCCGGCCGGTCGCCTCCCCGTCGAAGAGGAAGGCGTCGGGGGTCCCGTGGGGGAGGTGGATGACCCGGTCGGCGGCGTCAGGGACGGCCGCCCGCAGGTGCTCGGCCCGGGCGAGGGAGACGCAGGCGGTCAGGTCGGCCTCGGCGACGAGCCGGCGTTCGAGGCGATCAACGTCGTCGGCCCGGGAAGGCCAGTAGAGGCCGTAATCGTCTAGGTTCAGGTAGACCTGGACGTCCGGTCGGACCAGGTCCCGGAGGGATCGGTAGTGCGGGTAGGTCATGACGAGTGCCAGGGGGGCGTCGTCGGGCAGGAGCCTCCGCCACCGGTCGATGGCCCGTCGGATCGGCCTCATGCCGATCCCGGGGAATCGCTTCATCCAGCCGGGGGGGAGGACGAGGTCCCCCGACCAGAGCCGGGGCCCTTGCCGGTCCAGGGGGCGGCCGAACCATCGCCACGGGGGACGCCCGGCATTCCAGGCGTTCACGAAGTCGCAGCAGTGCATCAGCAGCGAGTCAACGCCCGGGCGGTCGAGGGCCCGGAACAGGTTGCCGGTGGTGTACCAGCCGGCGTCGGTCACCGCGAGGGCCAGCCGGGCCCCGGCGTCGGGGGCGGGCGGGCCGAGCGTCGGGATCGGCGATCGGGCCAGGGACATCGGTCGCATCCTCCGTGGTGAGCGGGGGAGGTCGGCGGTCGCCGGGCCTCGTCCCCGCCGATGGCGGCCTCGATCCGGGGGCGGTGGGGTCATCAGGGGACGACGGTGGCGAAGGCCGTCAGCCGGGCCGGGGGCTCGTCGGGCCGGTCGGTCCTGATCTCGAGGATGGCGTGGTAGGCGCCTGCGGCGTCCGGGGCCTCGATCGCCACCTTCACCTGGTGGAGGGGCCGACTCGCGTCGGAGGGGCCGCCGACCGAGGAGATCCGCCCCTCCGCGGCGGTCGCCCCCACCACCCGGAACGGCCCCGGGCCCTTCACCAGGACGGTCCGCTCGACCGTCTCCCCCGGCTTGAGCCGGCCAAGGTTCAGCACCGAGGGGGAGAGCGTCACGTCCGAGACGACCTTGGCGGCGACGGAGACGGGGATCGTCGGCCGGCCGGGGTCGTTGGAGACGAGGGTGATCTGGTCCCGGAAATTGCCGTTCTCGAGCGCCTTGGCGTCGAGCCGGGCATCGAGCTGGTAGCGACGCTCGCCGGCGGAGCCCGGCTGCTCCCGGAGGCGGGCCGTGAGGCCCGAATTCTCATGCCTCATCTCGACGACCTGCCAGTCGGCCCGGCCGCCGAGGTACCGGAGCAGGACCGAGCGGTCGGCCGGGCTCCCGCGCCGGACGTCGCCGAAATCGAGCACCCCGGGCTGGATGAGCAACTCGTCCTGGATGAAACAGGAGAGCTCGTAGTCGATCGACCGCAGTTCGGGCCGGTCGATGCTGAGCGTCAGGCCCGACGCCTTGTAGCCGCTGAACTTGGAGGTGTCGAGCACGGCCTCGATGGTCGTCTGGGCGCCGGGGGGGATGGTCGTGGCGCCGACGGTCACCCCGGTGCAGCCGCACTTGGCCGAATAGCCCGTGACGTGCACCTCCCGGTCGGACCGGTTGGCGATCCGGAAGGAGTGCCGCAGGATCGACCCCTTGGCGACGGTCCCGAAGTCGTGCCTCCGCTCCGGGAAGACCGCCTCGACCCAATCGGTCGACGACTGCGCCGGGGCCGACCGGCCGAGGGATCCGACCACCCACGACCCGACGACCGCGGGGGCGATCCCGATGAACCGCCGTCGACTGGCGACGGCGGGCTCGCGCGACCCGTCCATGAGCCCTCCTGGCGATCGTTCCTTCCGTCCCGGAGCCCGGGCCGGTGCGTCCTCGGGGCGGAATGTCTCCCCTCGGCGCGGATCCCGGGCTGGTCCGATCGGGCCGTCATCATAACGATCACGGCCCCCCTGACCAGTGCAATCGGCCCCCGGGGGCCCGGAGTTGAGCCGAATCGGCGGGGGCCTCCGGGAATCGAAGGGAGGATTATTTCACGGCCGGCCGGTCCGAGGAAATCCCGGCGCGGGCCTGCTCGATCGTCTCGGCGATCGAGACGGGGGCGCCTCCTCGTGCCTTGCTCTCGTCGGCGGCCTCCATGAAGGCGAACAGCTCGATCGTCTCCTCCGGCGGGACGGGGGCCCGGCCGTCGAGGAAGAATTGGCAGACCTGTTCGAGCATGGGCTCATAGTTGCCGCCGACCTGGATCGGCGAGATCTGATCGGTGCCGAAGACGACCGCGCCGAAGCCGGACTTGCCGTCCCGGATGCCGCGATAGGAGCCGATCCGGCCGTCGTCCCAGGTGCCGGTGACGACGTCGGTGCCGTCGGTGGAGGAGCGGGCGACCGACTCGCAGCCGGGGCCCATCAGGGCGTAGAGCATCTCGACGCCGTGGACGCCGTACCAGAAGAGGTCGGGGTGGTGCTCCTCCAGGGAGCACGGTCCGTAGGTCATGGCCCCGACGATGGTCGACCGGCTCGCGGACTCGACCTCGGGCTGGAACCTCAGGGAGGACGAGGAGAAGCAGGGGACACCCGCCTCCTCGGCCAGGTCGAAGATGGCGATGGCGTCGGCCAGCGACCCGGCCATCGGCTTGTCGATGAAGAGCGGCTTGCCGGCCTCGATCACCGGCCGGGCCTGCTCCAGGTGGGGGCGGCCGTCGACGCTCTCCAGGAAGACGACGTCGACCTTCTCCAGGAGCGCGTCGATCGAATCGACGATCTCCACGCCATAGTCGTCCCGGAGCGACGCGGTGAAGCCCTCGACCCGGTCGGCGCTGGAGGGGATGTCGGGGCTGCCGCCGGGAAAGCCGGCGACGACCCGGACCCGGGCCAGCGGTCCGGACTTGCCCTCGGCGTTGAGCACCCTGGTGAAGGCGACGACGTGCGAGGTGTCCAGGCCGATGAGCCCGGCCCGCAGGACCTTCGCCTCGTCGTCCTGTCCCCTCGCCCGGGGCGAGGCGGCCAGCCCGGCGCAGGCGAGGGCCAGCATCGAGGCGACGATCCTCCCCCTGGTGTTCCCGGCGGTCATGCCGATTGCTCCTCTCTCTCGGGTGCGGTGCGGCCGGTGCCGCCGAGGGTCAATTATCGTTGCCGACGATGGGGCGGCGGACGTCGATGGGACGGGTGTCCTCGGGCACGTCCAGATCCTCCCGGAGCCGAGCGAGCTCGGCCTCCAGCTCGGATCGGACGGAGGCGTACTGGGGGTCGTCGAAGCAGCTTCGTAATTCGCTGGGGTCTCGGGCGAGGTCGAACAGCTCCCACTCGTCCAGGCTGTAGTAGTGGATGAGCTTGTAGCGATCCGTCCGGACCCCATAGTGCCGGTGGACGCTGTGGGCGCCAGGGTACTCGTAATAGTGGTAGTAGAAGCTCTCCCGCCAGCCCTCGGGCTCCTCCCCCTTCAGCAGCGGGACGAGGCTACGCCCCTGCATCCCGTCGGGGATGTCGACGCCGGCGGCGTGGAGGAAGGTCTCGGCGAAGTCGAGGTTCGAGACCAGCCGGGAGCACTCCGAGCCCGGGGAGACGACGCCCGGCCAGCGGACGAGCAAGGGGGTCCGGAGGGACTCCTCGTACATCCACCGCTTGTCGAACCAGCCGTGCTCGCCGAGGTAGAAGCCCTGGTCCGACGAGTAGACGACGATCGTGTTTTCCGCCAGCCCGGCCTCGTCGAGGTAGTCGAGGATCCGGCCGACGCCCTCGTCCACCGAGTCGATGCAGCGCAGGTAGTCCTTGAGATACCGCTGGTACTTCCAGCGGACGAGTTCGTCCCCGGAGAGCCCGAGCCGGGCGAACTCCTCGTTCTCGGGTCCGTAGGCCGCCTGCCAGCGTTCGAGCTGCTCGTCCGTGAGGTTGTCGGGGATCGTCAGCTTCAGGTCGTTCGGCGTGAGCGTGTCCCGGATGGTCATGTCCTGGGTGCGGGCGGCGGTCCCTCGGCCCTGGTAGTCATCGAACAGAGTGGGGGGCTCGGGGATCGGGCCGTCCTTGTAGGCGTCCAGGTGCTTCGGCCCCGGCTGCCAGTTGCGATGGGGGGCCTTCTGCTGGCACATCAGCAGGAAGGGCTTGTCCCGGTCTCGCCCCTCCTCCAGCCACTCGAGGGAGAGATCGGTGATGATCTCGGTCGTGTAGCCCTCGTGCGTGACGCGTTCGCCCCGGTCGATCATCGGCGGGTTGTAGTAGGCCCCCTGCCCCGGGAGGATGTGCCAGGCGTCGAAGCCGGTGGGGTCGGTCTCCAGGTGCCATTTGCCGAAGACGGCCGTCTCATACCCGCCCTGCTGCAGCAGCTTCGGGAAGGTGACCTGCGCGCCGTCGAAGCGGTCGCCGTTCTGGTAGAAACCGTTGAGGTGGCTGTACTTGCCCGTCAAGATCGCGGCCCGGCTGGGGCCGCAGATCGAATTGGTGACGAGGCAGCGGCGGAAGAGCATCCCTTCGTCGGCGATCCGATCGATGTTCGGCGTGCGGTTGATCGTCGAGCCATAGGCGCCGACGGCCTGGTAGGCGTGGTCGTCGGCGAAGATGAAGACGATGTTCGGCCGGCTCGGCTCGGCCGACCTGGCGGCCGGGGCCGGGACGAGCGCTGAGAGCGTCAGGACGAGGGACGCGGTTTGCGATCGATGCGACATCGGGCTTCCCCCACCGCGGATCGAGGCCCGCCGCCGGGGTCGGGCACGCGGGTCGGACCTCCGGGTCGGCTCGTACCATAATCGGCCCCTCGGCCCGATTCCAGGCCCGGCCGGGTGCGAGTCGGTCGAGGTCGGGCCGGGGGGCCGGGCGTCCGATCCTCACGACCGGGCAGATCCGCTGAAGTGTCGCATCCCCTCGGGTCGATCCCCAGGGCGTCCGTCCCGGCGGCCCGAGGTGCGCAGTGAGCATCGGCCGTCTCGACGTCTCGCCCGGGGGTTCGAGCCATCATCCCGACATTCGGCCTGATCCTCGCCCTCGCCCTCTCGGCGTCGGATCCGGATTCCCGCCCCCAATCTCGGCCCGACGCCCCGCCTTCGACGAGGCCCCTCGCGCTGTCGATCCCGGTCCGATCGGGCTCGACCGAATTCGAGATCCCCGAGGGCCTCTCGGGCCGGGACGTCATCCTGGTCGTGAACGCGACCGCGGTCGGCGGCCCCTATGAGGGGGCATGGCGGGTCGGACCCGGATCGGGGGATGGCCGGGTCCCTTCACTCCTCGATCTCGGCGAGTTGATCGACTCGATTCCGCCCCCAGGCGCGGCCGGGAGGTGGTCGGATGGGGTCGAGGGTCCCCGGGACCTCGATCCACCCAGGACCCCGGAGCCGACCCGCCCTGCCCTGCGACGCTCGTTCGCGGTGCAGGCCCGTCCCGGCGACCCGTCGGCGCCGAGCCGTTACGACATGGTCGAAGCCCGACTCCGGGCCCTGGGCGACCGGATCGAGGTCTACGTCGACGAGGACGACGTCGACGAGGTGGGCGACGAGGTCCTCCGGGGCCTCGTCTCCGGGTTCGAGCGGGTGGTCGACCCGGCGCTTTCCGGCTGGATCGGCCGCCCGATCGACGTCGACGGCGACGGCCGATTCGCCGTGCTCCTCTCCTCCCGGGTCGGCCGGCCTTACGAGGCCGCCCGATGCCACGTGGACGGGTACTTCCGCGGGGCCGACCTCGACGTGAGCCTGCCCCGCCCCCTGAGCAACCGGGCGGATCTGATCTACCTCGACGCCCGGCTTCGGCCCGGCTCTTACCTGGAGACGATCCTCGCCCACGAGTACGCCCATGCCGTGCTCGCCTCTCGCCGCATGGAGCGCGTCGGGCCGAACCCGGAGCCGGCCTGGCTCGACGAGGCGATGGCCCATCTCTGCGAGGACCGCGTCGGCCGATCGGCGGCGAACCTTGACTATCGGGTCAGCGCCTACCTCACCGACCCCTCCCGATACCGGCTCGTCCTGCCCGAGTCCTCCCGCCCCGAGGACTTCCGGAGCCACGGGAGCCGGGGGGCGTCATACCTGTTCCTCCGCTGGTGTGCGGAGGCGTTCGACCCCGACCTCCCCAGGACCCTGGCGCTGGGGCGATTCACCGGGGCCGAGCACCTCGAACGCCTCTCCGGCCTGCCCTTCGGCGAGTTGCACCGGCGTTGGGCCCTTGACCTCGCCCGGGGCAGCCTCGGGGGATCGATCGGGGGCGTCGACCTGCTCGGTACGATCGGCGAATGGCCGATCGGGGGCGTCCGGTTCTCTCCGCTCGGGCCCGAGGTGGGCGATCGGCCATTCTCGATCGAGGGGACCGGCACGCGGTTCTTTCGCCTGTCGACCGAGCCGTCCGGGCCGACCCGCCTCGAGTTGCGGCTCGACCCGTCTTCAGCGCCGATGCTGACCGCGATGATCCCGGGGGGACCGCTCCCCAGACTCTCACTCGGGGTCACCGAGGTCGATCGGGACGAAGGGAGGGTGGGCCTCGTCGCCCAGGTCGAGGAGCGGGCCGGGATCCCCGTCGAGCTGGATCGGCTCTCGTGGGAGCCGATCGTCCCGCCCCGGGATCTCCCCCGGGACGCCCACCGGCCAGGGGAAATCCCGGGGGACGGGCTGGCGTCGCTGTTCCCGGGCACGACGCTCCCGGCTCGTGGGCGGTTGATTTCCCGGCGATTCGAGATCGATCCGGCGATGCTCCGCCGCGGCCCGATGATCTTCCGCCTCTCCGCCCGCGACGCCGAGGGCGATCGCGTCGTCGCCTGGGCCGAGTTCGACCCCGAAGCACCCCCGACCGGCGGTGGGGAGGCCCTGGTGGTCCGGTCGTCTCCCCGGGCGGTCGACGAGTCGGTCACGGCCCCTTGACGAGGCGCCTGCCCCCCGGTATCGTTACGTATCCCCACGCCGGAGTGGCGGAATTGGCAGACGCGCTAGCTTGAGGGGCTAGTGGGCTTAACGGCTCGTGCAGGTTCAAGTCCTGTCTCCGGCATCGATCGAAGAATTGAAGGGCGTGTGGCGAAAGGCCGCACGCCCTTTGTTCGTTCCCGGTTCGGCCCTCGTCGTGCCCCGCCTCGGCCGGACTATTGATCGGCGTCCGGGCCCGCGTTCACGACCCTCCGGGGTGACGAATCCGGGGAGACCGCGTCGGCTCGCCTCACGTCCTCCTCGTTGAATCGGGCCAGCAGGATCTCCCGATCGCTGGTCCGGGAATGGTCATAGATGATGTAGATGGAGCCGTCGGGGGCCTGGTCGCCGTCGGGGTAGGAGACGCCGGGCCGTTCATCCAGCACCAGGCCCCCGGTCCAGGTGCGGCCATCGTCGTCGGAGAGGAAGGCGGTCAGGTGCGACCGGCCGGTCCGCTCGGCGAGGGGGCCGTGCTTCACCAGCAGAAGGCTGCCGGAGTCGAGCCTCCGGACGAAGAAGCGGTCCGAAGGATGGGCGATCCCGGACGGCCGGAGATCGCCCCAGGTCCGGCCCCGGTCGGTGGAGACGCTCTCGCCGATCCCGTACATCGTGCGGGCCAGGAGCCAGAGCGAGCCGTCCCGGCGTTCTGCGGCGAGGTGCTCGTCGAAGGCGCGGATGTCCTCCGGGACGTTGCAGCCGCCCCGGACCGTCCAGGTCTCGCCCCGATCGGTGGAGACGACGAGCCGGGCGCTCCGGTCGGTCTCGCGCCAGGTCGACGCGGGCAGGCACCATTCCCCGGTCGAGAGGACCTTGGGCTTGCCCATCATCACGCCGTCGGTCAGGCGACGGGGGAGGCTCTAGGAGGGGGTTTCGTCGTCGGGATTCCCGGTCACGATCGCCCAGACCCCCGACCGTCGCGGAGTGGCCGACGGCCTGGGCCCAGAATGCCCAGAGACGACCCTCGGGGTCGAGCCAGAGTTGCGGGTCGAACGCGCGGACGGGGCCCTCGCCGTCGGGATCGATGACGACCGCCTCGTCGGACCAGGAACGGCCCTCGTCCCCGCTGGTCGCCAGGACGACGTAATTGTTCGCTTCCTCGCCGGGTATCGGGCCGCCGTACCAGGAGGCCCAGAGCCGGCCGCCGGGGCTGAGGGCCAGGCTCGGGATCCCCTGGAACCGCCGGGTCGATCCGGCGTGCTCGGGGCCGGGTTCGGTGATGACCCGGGGGGCCCGGAGGAATCCGTCGGGGGATTCGAGGGTCAGCCAGGGAGGCAGGTGGCCGTCGCCGGTCGGCTCGCCCCGGAGGAGCCAGGAGAGATTGAACCGGGCGATGGTCGACCCGACGTACTGCGTGTCGTCGTCGCCGCACTCGTACTGCAGGTAGATCCACCCCTCGCTGGGGGTCCCTGGCCGGCCGGCGACGAGTGAGGAATAGGCGGCCGGGCCCTCGTCGACCAGCCGCTTGACGGGCCAGCTCGTGCCGCCCTCGAAGCTGGCCCAGACGGTCAGCCGGATGCGCTCGTGGCCGTCGTGGTCGGCGTTGGAGGAGACGAAGATGTCCCGATCCCGGACGGGCAGCCGGGCGAACCCGGCCATCATGCCGAAATGGGCGTTGTAGTTCGAGCCCCGGCGATCCTCCCCCGATAACGCGGGCCGTCGGGGATCTCGGCCGGGTGCCGGGGGGCGTGCCAGGACTTCCCGCCGTCATTGCTGGAGGCGAAGGCGCGAGCGGGGCGGAACGGTTCCCCCTCCGGGAAATAGCTGCGACGGGCGCTGTAGATCAGCCGGCCGTCGGCGAGTTCGAGCAGGGCGCCCTCCCCCGTGCCCTTGAGGGGGAAGGGGTCGCCCGGGAGCCAGGTCTCGCCCCCGTATGCTCGGGGTGGGCGAAGATCAGCGGATCACCCGACCGGTCGTCCACGATCGCCCCCCCGCCGTGGATCCCCTCCGCGACCGGGAATTCTGGTCCCCAGGTTTGCCCGCCGTCCTCGCTGCGGCGGACCCGGATCCGACGGCTTCTCCAGGTGGCCACGATGGTGCCGTCGGGGAGGGCGAGGACGTTCGGGAATCGTTCGTCGTCGAAGATCCGCTGCGTCTCGAACTTCGGATCGCCGAGTTACGGGCCCAACTCGCCATCCTGGGCGGGGCCCTCGGGTCTGATCGTCGGGTCGAGCCCGTGGACGACCGAGGGGAGGACGAGGGCGAGGGCCAGTCCGTCGGCGGGCAATCGTCGACGCATCGGCGTCTCTCCGGGGGGCCCTCCGGCGGGCTTACCTCCCGATCAGTGGACGAGTCGCCGAGAAACTGCCGAGACTCGATTCTGGGTCGCCGATCGGCTCGGGATCGACCCGGCATCGTCGACGGGGGTCGCCGAGATGTCGATCGATTCGGGCGGGTCCGGGTCGGCAGGGGTTGGCTTCCGGGAACGGTGCCATGCAGGACCCGTTCCGATTCGGTCGCGCGGCTCCCTTGTCGAGGTAACCCCCCGGAATACAATCGGTTCCATGACGCGTTACCCCCGGACGCCGGGAAAGTTCTCCGGGTAGACGGCCCTCGAAACGCTGCGGTACGAGTGATGTCCATGCCCCCGGATGAGCCCCTAGCCCGATCGAGTCGAGTCCCGAGGGAGAACGCCCCGACTCCCGAACGGCCCATCCCCCGCCCAGGAGGAGGACCTCGATGGATCCTGACCTGGAGCTGACGGGGTTCGAGGGCGTGTGCCGGCTCTTCCCCCTGCCCGATGTGGTGCTCTTCCCCCACTGCGTCCTGCCGCTGCACATCTTCGAGCCCCGGTACCGCCAGATGACCGAAGATGCCCTGGCGGGCGACAAGTTGATCTCGATGGTGAGGATCAGGGACGAAGCGGACTGGAACATGATGGAAGATCCGCCGATCGACCGGGTTGCGTGCCTGGGAAAGATCTTCGACCATCAACGCCTGGCCGACGGTCGGTATAATCTGCTGCTCGTGGGGCTGAAGCGGGTCGAGCTGGTCGAGGAGTTGCCGAGGGAGACGCTCTACAGGTCGGCGAAGGTCTCGATCCTCGAAGACCGTTATCCCGTGAGGCCGATCGACGGGCTGCGGGATCGGCTGACCCACCTGTTCCGGGAGCTTTGCCTCCGGGAAGGGCGGGTCGAACCGGAGATCGCCCGGCTGCTGGACACCCCGATCCCGATGGGGGTCTTGACCGACCTGCTGGGGCATTACCTGGGGCTCCCCCCCGATTTCAAACGCGACTTCCTGGCCGAGGCCAGGGTCGAGGAGCGGGCGAACTCGTTGGTCGGCGTCCTCGAACGCCACCTCGACGCCCTCCGCAAGGGGGCCGAGCACGGCGATTTCCCCCCCCCCTTCAGCACGAACTGACCGGCCGAACCTACCGACGAAACGACGGCCCGCCGCCCCCCCAGCCGGGGCCCTCGGCGGGGCCGAGCCATCGAGACGACGTGATGACCGAGCATGAGGACGATTTCCCCGCCGGGGCGTTCGGCGAGGGGATCGATCGTGACCCCGGCGGGACTTCGGTCGAGGGATCCCGGGTCGACCTGGAGCGGATCCGGCGGGCCGTCCGCGAGATCCTGGTCGCCGTGGGCGAGGACCCCGATCGCGAGGGCCTGGTGGAGACCCCCGACCGGGTCGCCCGGATGTACGCCGAGGTCTTCCGAGGCCTCCACCAGGATCCCCGCGTCCACCTCGCAAAGCGCTTCACCCAGAAGTACGATGAGATGGTCACGGTCCGCGACATCACCTTCTCGAGCTTCTGCGAGCATCACCTCCTGCCGTTCTCGGGGAAGGCCCATGTGGCCTACCTCCCCTCCGGCCAGGTCGTCGGCCTCTCCAAGATCCCCAGGGTCATCGACGTCCTCTCCCGGAGGCCCCAGGTCCAGGAGAAACTGACCGAGCAGATCGCCGACCTCCTGATGGAACAGCTCGATGCCCTGGGGATCGCGGTCGTGATGGAGGGGGTCCACAGCTGCATGACCGTCCGGGGCGTCCAGAAGCCCGGCAGCACCTACATCACCAGCGCCATGCGTGGCCGCTTCCGCGAGAACGTGGCGACCCGCATGGAGGTCCTGTCGCTGATCCACGGTGCCGGTCGCAGCATGTGAGCCCCGGCCACACTCACCTCGGGAGCCCCGGTCCCGGCTCCTCCCGGGCCGGGGACGACCGCGGGGACTGCCCCTCACCTCATTGCGAAGCCGGCGTGGACGAGACCAGGGCACGGATTATCGACGACCTCCGGGGGATCCTCGCGGGCGACCTCTCCTTCGAGCCGATCCGGCGCTCCCCGTACGCGAGGGACGGCAGCCTCTTCGAGGTCGACCCGCTCGGCGTGGTCGCCCCCAGGACCCACGAGGACCTGGCCGCCCTGGTCCGCTATGCCGGCACCGAGCGCATCCCGATCCACGCCAGAGGGGCCGGCACCAACCCGTTCGGCACCGCCATCGGCCGGGGGCTGGTCGTCGACTTCGGGATCCACCTGCGGCGGATCCTCGCCATCGGCGAGTCGAGCGTCACCGTGCAGCCGGGCGCCGTGCTCGACGAGGTCAACGCCCGGCTCGCCCCGCTGGGTCGTCGGATCTGGCCGGACCCGTCGGGTTCTTGGAGTCGGACCATCGGCGGGATGATCGGCGTCGGTGCCCGGGGGCCGAGGTCGATCCAGTACGGGCCGATCTCCGAGTCCCTGGAGCGGGCCCGTGTCGTCTTTTCCAACGGGGAGGCCGGGGTGCTGGCCCCCGGGGCGATTCCCGGGGACGAACCGGCGAAGCCCGACGAGCCCTTCGATCGCGCCCTGCTCCGCCGCCTCGCGACGCTGGTCAACTGGCACTCCCCCCGGATGGGACGGGGATCGGGTGCCACCGACGAGGTCGACCCGCTCGTGGCGATCCGGGGGGACGGACGGCTGCTGCCGCATCGGGCCCTCGACGGCTCGCTCGGGGCCTTGGCGTTGATGACCGAGGTCACCCTGCGGACCGGGCCGGTCCCGTCGGGCCAGCGCGTCGTGATCTTCCCCTTCTCCCGGCTCTCGGAGGCGGCCTCGGCCATCCCGGACTGCCTGCTCGAAGGCCCCTCCCGCTGCGAATTGGTCGACTGGAGGGCCCTCCGCCTGGCCCGGGAGCACGACCCATTTTGGTCGAACTCGGTCCCCGCACGGGCCGAGGCGGCCCTGATCGTCGAATTCCTTGGTGACGATCCCGCAGTCCCGGCCAGCCGGGCCCGGTCGCTGGTCCATCGGCTCTCGCGGAACCCGTCCCGGCTCAACCCGGTGATCGAGATGGGCCGGGGCTCGGATTGCGACCGGGCCCTCGGCCTGAGGACGAAGGTGGAACCCCGGCTGATGACCATGAAGGGGCGGGCCCGCCCGACGGCCCTGGTGCCCGCCCTGGAGGCACCCCCCGAGGCGTGGGCGCGGCTGATCGTCCGGCTGCAAAACGTGTTCAAGTCCCACGACGTGAACTGGACGCTTCACGGCTGCGTCGGCTCGGGGGAGATCCGGGTCCGCCCCTTCCTCGACCTCGGACACCCGAGTGACCGGGACCGACTCGGCCCCCTGGCCGATGCCATCGTCGAGTCCGCCATCGCCGAGGGGGGGAGGCCACACCGGGAGAGCGGGAGGGGGATCGTCTCCCCCCGGCTGCTTGGCCCCGAGGGGGGGACCCCGGCCGCATCCAGCCCGCTGAAGTTCCTGTTCGACCCGATCGGCGGCCTCAATCCCGGCGTCCTCGGCAACGATCGGCTCGACGCCGTCCCCCGGTCGATCCGGGCCCCCGCCCCGCCCTCGCCCCCCGGGCTCCCCGATCCCCTCCCCGTCATCGAGCCCCGACTGCGCTGGGGGGAACTCGGGCCGGCCGAGCGGGCGATGGACTGCAACGGGTGCGGAGGCTGCCGGTCCTTCGACCCGGCCCTGAGGATCTGCCCCAGCTTCCGGGCCTCCCGGCGAGAGGACCAGTCTCCCCGGGCGATGGCGGGCCTGATCCGGGACCTCGCCAACGGCCGGCTCGACCGATCGACCTGGGGCGGCGAATCCATCCGGAGGATCGCCGACCACTGCGTCCACTGCCGACTCTGCGAGTCGGAATGCCCCTCGGGGGTCGACGTCTCCTCGATGATGTTGGAGGTCAAGGCCGCGTACGCCGAGCAGCACGGGCTGAGCCCCTCCGAGTGGTTCATGTCCCGGATCGAGACCTGGGCACGCCTGGCGGTGCGGGTGCCTGGCGTATACAACCGGCTCATCGCGTCCCGCTCGGCCCGGGTGATGCTCGAACGCCTGATCGGCCTCTCCAAGGACCGCAGCCTGCCCCGGGCCGGGCGATCGCCGTTCGTCCGCCTCGCGGAGAAGGTCGGCCTCTCCGAGCCCGCCGGCGACCGCCCCGGCCCCCGGGTCGTCTACTTCCTCGACTTCGTGGCCAACTATTTCGACCAGGCGGTGGCGGAGGGGGTCGTCGCCGTGCTCCGCCACTGCGGGGTGCAGGTCTACGTGCCGAAGCTGCAGCGCGGCAGCGGGATGCCCGCGCTGGTCGCCGGGGACCTGGACTCGGCCCGGGAAGTGGCGCTGGCGAACCTCCGGATCCTCGGGAGCGCCGTCCGGGAGGGGCACACGGTCGTCTGCTCCGAGCCGACCGCGGCATTGATGCTTCGATCCGAATACCTGAAACTGACCGACGACCTCGATGCCGAGCTCGTCGCCGCCAACACGATGGACGTGGGCCACTACCTGCAGGGGCTCCGATCTCGGGGCCTGTTGCCCCGGCCGCAATTGCCGATCCACGCCCGGGTCGGCTACCACCTTCCCTGCCACCTCAGGGCCCTGGGCGTGGGGATCCCGGCGGTCGACCTGCTCCGCCAGGTGCCCGAGCTGGAGGTCGAGCACATCGACCGGGGCTGTTCGGGCATGGCCGGCACGTACGGGATGTCCCGGGGCCACTTCCGCCCGTCGCTCCGGGCGGGCCGGGGGCTCCGGAACCGCCTCCGGGATCCGGACATCGAGATCGCCAGCGCCGAGTGCTCCGCCTGCCGGATGCAGATGGAGCAGGGCAACCGCAAGCGTTCCTATCACCCCATCAGCCTCCTCGCCATGAGCTACGGCCTGCTCCCCGGCCAGCTCCGATCGCTCCGGGAGCCCCGGGACCGCCGGTTCGCGCTCGGGTGAGCGCGGCGATCCGGGGGGCGGCCGGGTCGAGCGAGGCTCGCCGTCCGGCCCGTTCGCCTTGACGCCCGAGGGGGTCCCCGATATCGTCCGGCCGATCTTCCCGTCTCGCACCCTCTCGCCGTCCGCTCATCCCGTCCCGAACCCCCACGAAGCCACTCCACCTCGACGCGACGGGCCGCCGAGCGACCCTTGAGGGAGCGAGGGAGCCATCGCAGATCCGGCCCTCGTCGACGCGCGAGGCGGGTCGCGGCCGAGTCGAAGGATCGACGAGGCGGCACTTGCCGGATTGGACGCGGCCGGGTCGTCGGGTCGAGAGAGGAGAGGTGCCGTGCAGGGTCTCCACCAGGGCAGCGGTCGCCGCGGGATCGGCGTATGGGCCGTGATGGTGCCCTTCGCCGTGCTCGCCGCCGATCGCGTCGGGGCGCAGGAAGACCCGGGCGTCGTCCGGCGGCTCGAGTCGGCGGCCGTGGTCCTCGCGGCCGATCGGATCGCCACCTGGCAGGAGGGCCCGACCCAGTGGGTCCGCCTCTCCGGTCGGGCCGCCGCCTTCCACGGGCTCGACGGGATCCGGGCGACCGAGGCCGTGGTCCGGATCGAGCCGGGCCGACATCCCGGGAGGCCGTCCTTCCTCGTCTCGGTCCACGCCGAGGGCGACGTCAGCGTCTCGGGGGACGAGGCGGCACTGCTACCGCAGGGTGACTGGTCCTTCCCCGAGTCGCCGGAGGTCCAGATTCGGGATCCCTTCGCCGGGGGGAGGGTCCAGCCGCTCCCCGGTCCGCTGACGGGAGATCCGGTCGTCGACCGGGCCAGGGCGGCCCCGTCGGGGCGCGGCCTCGGACAGGGGCGACCTGGCGTCGATCCCCCAATGCCGGCCCCTCCCGTCCCGGCATCGCCGACCGCTCCCGAAGCCGAAGCCGAAGCCGAAGCTGAAACGTCCCCGCGATCGGCCCCCCTGAGGGATGATTCGGTCAGCCGGGCGGCCCTGTTCCAGGCCGAGCCCGAAGTCGGACCGGGACCGCCCGGCCCCGCCGCCCCGAGGGGGCCTTCAACGGTGGAGGTCCCCCCCCCTCCCCCCTCGCCGACGCTCGACGCCCCCTTCTCCGATCCGTCCGCGACGCAATTCCGGCAGGACGACCCGTTCGGGGCCGAGTTGCCCGAGCCGACCTTGCCCGAGATCCCGCTGCTCCCCGAGATCGAGCCGCTCCCCGTCGCCCCCCCGGGGGAGGATTCGGGGGCCCCCGAGGTCGTCGCCCCGCCCGACTCGGCGCCGGCCGACGGTGGAGGCGAGCGGGTGCTCAACCCGCTGGCACCGAGTTCCCAGCGGGTGGTGAACATCTACCCGCTCAACCCCGGCCTGACCAAGTTCCGCCGCCTCGCCCGGACCGAAGACGGGACGGAGACGTATGTCGTCAACGGCGGGGTCCAGATCGTCGTCGAGGATCCGGATCGAGGGCTCATCGACGTCACGTCCCGGAATGCCGTCATCTGGACTCGGGAGGGGCCGGGTGGGTCGCTGTCGCTGGGCTCCTCGTCCCAGTCGACCGAGGACCCGCTGGAGATCTACCTGGAAGGGGACGTCGAGTTCCGCCAGGACAAGCGTGAGTTCACCGGGGTCGAGGACCAGCTCCGCGTCCAGGCCCGGCGCTTCTACGCCGACGTGAAATCTGAGCGGTTCTACTCCCTCGAGGCCGAGCTGGAGCAGTACGCCCCCGGCCTGCTGACCCCGCTCCGGACGATGGCCGACTCGATCGCCCAGTATCGGGAGCCGGTGACGGGACCCGACGGCAGCCCCACGCTCGGATTGCCGGCGATCCAGGCCCGCAACGCGATCACCACGGGCAGCCCCTTCGCCAACCCGGGATACCGGATCCGCAGCAACGTCGTTGATATGTTCAAGCTCGCCCCCGGCGACCGCCGAGGCCCGCTCCGCCGCAGGCTGCTCAACCCGGTGAGCGAGGGCGAGTCCGACGTCTTCCTCGTCGACGCCCGGAACAATTTCTTCTTCCTGGGGCCGGTCCCCTTCTTCTACTGGCCCCGATTCCTGACCACCACCGAGGACTTGAACCCGCCGCTTGAGCAGCTCTCCTTCCGCACCAACAACCTCTTCGGCCAGATGATCCTGACCGACTGGGACGGCTTCAAGCTGCTCGGGCTCCGGCAGCCGAAGTGGGTCGATGACTGGAACATCGACATCGACTACCTCAGCGACCGGGGCTTCGCCCTCGGGTCCGAGTTCGGCTACTTCGGGGACGACTTCTCCAGCGACCTGCTCGGCCGGGACCTGATGCCCGGGGTCAACTCGAATTACTTCGGCTACCTCGACCTCTGGGGGATCAACGACCGGGGCATCGACAACTTGGGCGGCGGGCCGGCGATCGTCACCGACGGCCCCCCGCTCTTCGCCGCCTTCCGCAACTCCGTCCCCCCCTTCCAGGACTTCCGGGGCCGGATCCTGTTCCGGCACATGCAGTCGCTCCTGCCCGACGACGCCGACCCGCTCGACGACTTCCGGATCCAGCTCGAGGCCGCTTACATCTCCGACCGCCACTTCCTCGAGCAGTACTTCAAGCGGCTCTTCGACTCCGGGCTCGACCAGCGGACTCGAGTCTACGGCATCCGGCAGTCGGGCACCCGGGCGTTCACCGCCACCACCGAGGCGATGCCGATGGACTGGTTCACCCAGTCCCAGTGGTATCCGAAGCTGGACTACTACCGGGTCGGGGGGGCCCCGTTCGACCTGGACCGCTATTTCCAGTACTTCCACCACTCCGGCGTCAGCTACGCCAATACGCACACCGCCTCCGAGGTGAACAACCCGAACCTCTTCTTCGGCTTCCTGCCCTACGACCCGAACACCCTCACGTCCGGCGCCTTCCGGACCGGCCGGCTCTACACCAACCACGAGCTGGACCTGCCCATCAAGCTCGGCGGCGCCAGGGTCGTCCCGTACGTGCAGGGGCAACTCATCGGCTGGGACAACCAATATAGCAGCGAACTGCCGACGATCGGCTTCAACCCCGCGCTGGAGCCACAGGACTACATCCGGGGGCCCCAGGGTTCGCTGATCGGCCGGGCCTGGGGGGCCTACGGTGCCCGGGCGGATATCGCGTTCTACCGGGCCTTCCCCCGGGTCGAGAACGAGCTGATGAACGTCCACGGGCTGATGCACAAGTCGGTCCTCTATGCCGACTACCGTAACGCCTTCTCCACCCTCTCGCTCAACCGGATCGGCGTGCAGGAGGATCTGGACGACAACACCTATGAGTTCGTCCGCCGCTATTTCGCGTTGAACGACTACGGTACCGGCGTCCTCCCGGCCCAGTACAGCCCGCTGCTGCTGACGCTCCGCCGCACCGGATCGCCGATCAGCGGCACGACCGACGTGCAGGACTCGATCCACACGCTGAAGGTCGGCACCAGCCAGCGCCTCCAGACCAAGCGGGGTCCGATCGACGACCGTCGGATCATCGATTTCATGACCCTGGACGCCTGGACGTACTATTTCCCCGAGGCCCAACGCGACAACTTCGGCGTCCCCTTCGGGCAGACCCAGTACCAGTTCGAGTGGTTCCTCGGCGACCGGACGAGCATCGTCTCCTCCGGGTGGTTCGACTACTTCGACATCGTCGGCGACCCGCGCTACCAGAACGACCCCAACGAGGGGATCAGCATCATCACCGCGGGCGTGAACATCAGCCGACCGCCCCGGGGGACGTTGTACATGGCCTACTCGATCATCGACACCGGCCCGATCAACACCTCGGCCCTCAACGCCAGCTACGGCTACTGGCTGAGCCCGAAGTGGTACAGCACGTTCGGGGGGCTCTACGACTTCGGCGAGGGGATGCTCCTGAGCACCAGCTTCTCCCTCACGAGGATCGGTGCCGACTTCCTCTCGACGGTCGGCCTGAGTTACACCCCGCTCCAGGAGAACTATTCGTTCGTCTTCGAGCTGGTCCCCCGATTCAGCCCGAGGACCCGACTCGGGTCGGCCGGCGGCGTGCCGTTCCGACCAGACCTTCGGTTCGCACCCATTCAATAATGAGCGATCCCCACCTCTTCCCCCGACCGGAACGGGGCGACGGCGATCGACACCGGACCGGGTCCGAGACCCGGGCCGGGACCGATCCGCCGACATCGCCGTCGAGCCCCGGCCCGTTCGAATTGCCCAGCGACGCCCTGCTCATCGACCTGGAGGCCGAGGCCGAGGGCCTCGACCACCACCCGTCCGGCGATCGTCGAGGGGCCACCACCCGGCGCAAGCTGGCCGAGGGGGCCCGTGGCATCAAGCTGGCCATCCGGGCCGAGTCGGGCTTCTTCGCCCACGGCTATCGGGGGCTCTTGATCGCCATCTCGGCGGTGATCCTCGACGTCTCGCCGATGGGATGGTGCTTCCTGATCGTCTCGGCGGCCCTGGTGCTGCTCGCCGAGACGTTCCGCTGCGGCGTCATCGCCGTGCTTGACGCGGCCGCCCGGCCCGGGGACCCGAAGGCCCGGGCCGCCGAGGAGATCGCCTCGGGGGGCTTGCTCTTCGCCTCGATCACCTCGGCGTGCCTGACGTTCACGGTCCTTGGTTCGAAACTCGGCGAGCTGCTCGGCTGGTGATCGTCGCGGGGCCCGATCCCGCCGCGCGATGCGGCGGGTCGACCCGGAGTCGATGCTCCAGGTCCTTCGGGGGTCCCACCAGGCTGACGATCCTCCTGAACTTGCCGGTCGTCGGGTCCGGCCCGAGACGATCGACGACCTCGATCGAGACCGAGACGACCCCCCGATAGCGGTACATCTCCAGTTGCCGGTCCAGCGCCCGCCACAGGTGGGGCCCGTCGAGCGAGGCCTCCTGCAACAGCTCGATCCGGACGACGAACCGATTCCGATCGACCTGGACGGCCTGCCACTCCCGGACCTCTCGGGCGTAGTCGAAGGCGTTCTTGAAGACGCTGGAGATGAGCTGGCGATACCGCCCGCCCTCCTCGATCCAGAAGGTATCCGCCGTCCGGCCGTCGATCCGCTCGACGCGGGGGAACTTGCTCCCGCACCGGCAGGGAGTGGCGGCCATCGTCACGATGTCGCCGACCTCGTACCTGATGAACGGCAGGGTCGTGTTGGCCAGGTTCGTGATGAGGACCTTCGAGCCGGGAGTGCCGTCCGGGACGGGCCGGTTCTGGGCGTCGACGACCTCCAGGATGGCCCAGTCGGCGTTGACGTGGGCGCCGGCGTCGGTCGGGCATCCATTGCTGAGGAAGGTACACTCGCCGGTGGCGTAGTTATTCATGACGTGTCGGCCGAACGCCGACTCGATGCGGAGCCGGGCCCGGTCGGTGAGCACCTCGCTGTTGTTGACCACCTGCTCCAGGCCCGGTGAGAGCTTGAGCCGGCCGGCCTCGGCGTGGAGGGCCAGTTCCTCGAGCACCCCGGCGTACCCAGTCAGCACGGTGGGCCGGAAGTCGTTCAGGCGAGAGACGACGTCGGGGTCCGTCTGGGAGAGCCAGAGCACCTTCAGGAAAGGTCGGGCGGCCGCGGGGATCGACTGGAAGACCGTGGCGGACGGGTAGAAGCCCCGTTTCAGGGTCACGATGGCCAACCTCGCGGGCGAGAGGAGCCGTCGGGCGGCCTCCGTCGGCGTGGGCTTCCTCGCGTTCCCCCGGGTCATCTGGAACCCGAACATCAGCTCGGTCAGGCTGCGGGGCTGGACGATCAGCATTGGCTGCCCCTGGCTCCCCGAGGTGTGACTGGCGACATACTTGCCGAGGAACCGCCTCCCCTCGTTGCCCGGGTCGTCGAGGAATCGCTCCAGGTCGGCCCGGCGGATCGCCGGGTCGGTGACGACCCGGTCGAAGTCGGCCATCAGCTCCGACTTGGTGGTCGGTTCCAGGTCCGCCAGGTCGAGGCGGTCGGGGTCGATCCCCCGGTACTTCTCCCGGTAGAAAGCCGAGTGCATCCTCGCATGGGAGACGATCGAACGAAGCCTCCGCCGCTGGATGTCGAGCACCCGACCCCGGTCCATCCGAGAGACTCGACTGAGCAACAGCGATCGGACGGTGAATCGAATCATCGTCTTCCTCAGGAAATGCCCGGTCTCCGGGCCGTCTCGCCCCCGGCCCCCGTCCCAACCCGTTGCGACCGATGGAGTCCGGATGCCGCGGGATAGATCTGAGATCGGCAGGACCGGGCGGAAACTCGACGCCGCCCGGCCCGCCGGCCCCTCCCGACTCCCCACGCCTTCCGGGTCAAGCGCCCTTGGCCGTGCGTCCCGGACGGGGTAACCTGGCGCGATTACCGCCTCGGGGATGATGCCCCGGGGACGTCCCCGGGCTCAACTTGAACCGATCGCCATGCATATCCTCGACATCCTCGACCGCGACCGCACGACCTTCAGCTTCGAGTTCTTCCCCCCCAAGACCGCGCAGGCCTCCGAAGACCTGTTCATGACGATCAGCCAGCTCCAGGAGCTGCAACCCTCGTTCGTCTCCGTCACCTACGGCGCGGGGGGCACCACCCGGGACCGCACCCACGAGCTGATCCTCCGGATCCAGGGCGAGACGAACCTGACCGCCGTCTCGCACCTGACCTCGGTCTGCCACACCCGGGAGGAACTCTCGGCGATCCTCGACCGCTATGCCGCGTCTGGGGTCGAGAACATCCTCGCCCTCCGGGGAGACCCGCCCCGGGACCTCGACGGCTACGACCGTGCGAACGACGCCTTCCAGTACGCCGAGGAGTTGGTCCGCTTCATCGCCTCGCACCCCAGGTCCCCCCACGCTCGGGGCTTCGGCATCGGCGTGGCAGGCTTCCCCGAGGGTCACCCGAACACCCCCAACCGCCTCAACGAGCTGGACCACCTGAAGGCGAAGGTCGACGCCGGGGCACAATACATTTGCACCCAGCTCTTCTTCGATAATCGGGATTTCTACGACTTCCGGGAGCGTTGCGAGCTGGCCGGGATCGCCGTGCCGATCATCGCCGGGATCATGCCCGTCACCTCGAAGACGGGGATGGTCCGCATGGCGGACCTCGCCCTGGGAGCCCGGTTCCCGGCCCGGCTCATCAAGGCCATCGATCGCTGCGCCCCGGACTTCACCGCAGAGCAGGTCGCCAAGGTCGGCATCCACTGGGCCACCGAACAGTGCCGCGACCTGCTCGACAACCACGTGCGGGGTATCCATTTCTACACCTTGAACAAGAGCGACGCGACCCGTCGGGTCTTCGAGAATCTCGGCGTCAAGGATTCCGTCGCCCTTCGCACGGCCTGAGCCATCATCCACGAGGGGCCGACGTCCGAGGCCCGACCGACGTCGAGCACGTCACTCACGCCGCCCCGGTCATCGTCCTCGACCCTTGCTTGCCTCGCCCAGAGCCGACGGCGATCGCCTCTCGATACAAACGATCGTAGGTGGGGACCATCCGGCCGGCCGGCTCGACCGGCCCCCCCGGGGCCGAGAGGCTTCGGAGCATCGCCGGGTCGACCAGGACTTGCTCGATCCGCGACCGGAGCCTCGCCGCGTCCCCCGGTTCGTAGACCAGGGCGTCTCGGCCCGGGGTGGAGAATTCGTCGATCCCCGCCACCGCGGCCAGGATTATCGGCAGGCCGAGGGCCCTCCCCGTCGCCATCGCCCCGGGGCTCAGGTCTCGACGAGAGGGGCAGACCAGCAGGTCGCTCGACGGCAGCCACTCGATGGGGTCGAGCGAGGCGGCGATGAATCGGAGGCGATCCCCTAGGGAACGAACTCCCTCCTCCCTCGCCATGTCCCGCATCGACTCGGGGGTCGTCGAGATCAGGGCGATCGCCGCCCGGTTCGACCGCAGGACCGGCAGCACCGCGTCGAGGAAGTCCCTCGCCCCGTCGTCCCCCGAGTCGTGGACGCAGGCGACGACCCAGGCCCCCGGTGCGATGCCCAGCGCCTCGCGGGCCGCAGACCGATCTGGGAACCCCGAGGTCGCGGCGACCTCCTCCCGCACCACCTCATAATTCCACCTCGACTCGACCGGGTGATAGGGCCGACGCACGCCCCAGGCCGGGAACGTGACGCGATACGCGTCCGAGAACGCTTCGATCGCCGCCCGGGCCGACTCGTCATCGAGCATCGCGAAGGCATCCCTGAAGTCGCCTGACTGGCGGACGGTCCAGAGCGCCGGGATCCCGGCAAGTCGGGCCGCATGGATCGAGGTGAAGCGGTCGAGCCCGATCGCGTGGACCAGGTCGAACCCGTCGAGCATCCCGCCCTCGGCCAGGCTCCGGGAGTGGTCGATTGGCCGGCGTCCTCCCCGCTCCCCGTCGACCTCGACCCGGATCCCGGCGTCCCGGAGCCGGTCGCCGATCGGCCCGTCCTTGCCCGCCCGGACCGAGGGCACCACCAGGCCCCGATCCCGGAGCCCCGTCGCCAGCTCCAGGAGGAACCGCCCATTGCCGGTCCCGTCCAGCCGATCGACCTCATACGCCACCCGGATCGGCCGATCTCGACGCGAATCGGGGATGTCGAGTCGTCGGGTGCAGACCCCAAGCCGCTCGTCCCGCTTCGAGAGCGCGGGGTGATGGAAGGGGTCGACGTGATCCCCCCAGGTGGCCCTGTAGGCCACCGCCTCCCGACGGTCCTCCTCGAACCCCCGAGACGCCCCCTCGAAGTGCAGCAGCTCGGCCCGGGGGGCGAAGACGCACCGCAGGCCATCCCTCCCCAGCCTCAGGCAGAAATCGACGTCGTTGTACCCGACCGCGAACCGTTCCTGGTCGAACCCCCCCAGTCCGAGGAAGGTCGACCGCCGGACGAGCATGCAGGCCGCTGTCACGGCGCCGAGGTTCCTCGACAGGCGGCCCAGGCGCTGATCGCCCCCGTCCCACCAGGGGGCGAGCCGAGCGGCGTGGCCGGGGTTGCCGTCGTAGAGGCCCGTCAGGATCCCGGCATGCTGCACCCGGCCGTCGGCGTAGAGGAGCCTCGCCCCCACCGCGCCGACGCCGGGCATCGACCCATACCCGACGAGCTGCCCCAGCCACTCCGGCCGTCGGACCTCCGTGTCGTTGTTCAGGAAGACGACGAACTCGGACCCCACGTCGAGCGAGCGGACGACCTCATTGTGGAGCCGGGCATAATTGAAGCCAGAACCGTCATTCTCGCTCCGGACGACGCGACACGGGGCTCCTAGCCCCGCCAGGTAGCCGAGGGTCTCCGGTCGCTCGCTCCCGTTATCGATGATGACGATCTCGAAATTGCCGTATGCGGTCCGTTCGAGGACCGAATCGACGCAGCGCCGGAGCAGCTCGACGCGATCCCGGGTCGGGATCAGGATGGCGACCTTCGGCCCATCCTCGGGGAAACCCAGCTCGAAGCCCGCGAACCGCTCCCGGGAGGCCCATTCGGGTTGCGAGACGCCCGCCACGATCCCCCGGCGCCCCATCGCCTCGACGAGTGCTTCGGCCATCCGGGCGATCGTCGCCGCAGTGCACCGCTCGATCGGGTCGGACTCGCCTCGTTCGGCCGGGACGTGGACGAGCACCCGGGGGACCCGCTCGAATCCCCCCGGGATCTCGGACAGCCTCAGCGCGAGGTCATACGCCCACGCGTCCCGACGCTCGACCCGGATCCCACCCACCTGCTCGAGCACCGATCGCCGCACCGCGAAGGTTCGGCCGATCGCCTGGTGTGAGAGCAACGCTTCCGGCGACCAACCCGGCCGGAACCTCGGCCCGAATCGGGAGCCGTCCCGGGCGACCCGATCCTCGTCGGAATAGATCAGGACCGGGGGCTCGTCGGGCTCCGCCGCCGCCCTGGCGTATTCCAGGAGCGCGTCCGGGGCCAGTCGAGCCCCTTGCTCCAGAACGACGACGTATTCGCCCGAGGCCCGATCGACCGCCTCCCGGAGTGCCCTGAATGGCTCGTCGTCCGGGGCCCCGACGATGACCGGGCCGTCGGCGACCGAGGCCGCCGTCGCCTCGGTACCCCCCACCAGGATGACTTCCCGGTCCGGGTAGATCTGCTCCCTCAAGCTTGAGAGCGTCTCCCGGAGCGCCCGGGTCCCGACCCCATGGGTCGCGACCACCACCGAGATCCGAGGCCGACGCTCCAACCGATCGAGCAACCGCCCCGCCTCGGCGACCCTGGTGGCGTCCCAGGCGTTGTTGCGGAGCCATTCGTCGTACGGGTCGCTTCGGGGCGGGATGAATCGCAGGATCGCGTTCGGGTCTCGCATCGAGTTCCCGGGGCCGTCCGGGGCGGAATCGGGAGTTCGGACGGGTTCGGGCGTGGTTCGTATCGGGGCTGTGGCCGGAGCCGTGTCACTCATCAGAAGTTCGGGCTCGATCCGTCTCGTCCTCCCCGTGAGGCGTTGTACTCCCCGGCTCATCGCCGCTTCGAGTCGCCTCCGGCAACCGCGGGCCGCGCCCTGGAGCAACGAGGCCGCCCGCCAGGCCCGGGACGACCTCATCGCCTCCAACTCGGCCGAGATCCGGGCGACCTCGGCCGAATGCTCGTCGAGCCGCTCGAGGAGCTCGCCGACCCGGCGATCTCTCACGTCGATCTCGGACTGGAGCCACGTCGCGTAGAGGCCGCGCTCGACCACCTGGCCGCGGAGCGCATCGCCCCTCCGGTCTCGCTCGGCGACCCTCGCCTCCAGCGACCGGATCCATCGATCCCGCTCCTCCAACCCGAGTTCGAGCATTCGGGCCGTCCCGGTCCGGATCGCCTCGAACTGTGAGTGGGGGGGGGCGATCCCCGACGGCTGGTCGGGGTCGGGGAGGACGGCCGGGAGATGGCGGCGGTCAGGTCGATCGGGCATGGCCGGCGACTCCGTTCGTCGGGCGGGTCGATCGGGAGCGGAACGGGAGCCCGGGGGGACCCCAAGGTCGATCCGGGGTGGCATACCGAGAATAATGGGGCCGGTCAATCCGAACCCGAGCCCTTGACTCTCCCGAGGACGCCACCGTGGTCGCCATCCTTCCCCTCCTCGTCCCCTTGCTCTTGCTCGGCACCGGCCCGTCCGCCGTCCCCCCTCCGGTCCCCCGAGAAGCCTCGGGGATCCCCCAGGACGGCGATCGGGTCGTGTTCATCGGCGACAGCATCACCCAGGCCGGCCGATATGTCGTGTACGTCGAGGCGTTCTTGCTGACCAGGTTCCCCGACCGCACCATCACGGTCATCAACCACGGACTCAGCAGCGAGACCGTCGCCGGCACCAGCGAGCCCGACCACCCGTCCCCCCGGCCCTGCATCCACGACCGATTCGACCGCGACGTGACCGCCTGGCGCCCCGACCGCGTCGTGTCCTGCTACGGGATGAACGACGGCATCTACCATCCCTTCGATCCCGAGATCCTCGCCCGATATCAGGACGGAATCCGCCGCCTCATCGAGCGTGCGGACGCCGAGGCCGACGCCCGGATCGACCTGCTCACCCCACCCCCGTATGACCCCTACCGCCGCCAGGTCGGAGACCCCGACGCCTCGTATTTCGGCTATCGGTACCCGTCCGCCGACTATGACGAGGTCCTCGACCGTTTCGGGGAGTGGATCGAGACGCTCGGCGGCGACGACCTGCTCGTCGCCGACGTCCACGACGCCTTCAATTCCCACCTCTCACTCCGCCGGGCCGACCGGGCCAGCGTGTCCCTCTCCCCCGATGGCGTCCACCCCGACACGACCGGGCACTGGCTCATCGCCCAGACGCTCCTGAAGGCTTGGGACGCCCCCCCCGTCGTGGCGGACATCCGCGTCGACGCCTCGGGCCGCCTGCCGCAGCCGGAGACGGTTCGAGACGTCTCGAACCGCGACGGAGCCGTGTCCTTCGATTGGGACTCCCCCCTCCCGATGCCGATCGACCCGGCCTGGGACCCTGAGTCGCTCCGAGTCGACTCGGTCAGCGACCTGCTGAACCGCTACCGGCTCGCCGTGACCGGCCTCGAAGGCGATCGCTATCGCCTGCTCGCCTCGTTCGAGGGCGAGGAGCCTGGCCCGGTCGGCTCCTTCTCCGCCGGGGAACTCGCGCGGGGGATCGACCTGAACACGATCCCCGTATTCCCCACCGTCGCCGCATCCCGGCAGGTCCTCGGACTCCTCTCTTCCCTCCGGGACGCCCAGGGCCGTGCCTTCCGTGCCTCGATCCGGGGCGAATCGTCCCCGGATGCCCCCCCTCCCCCCGGCGAGGATGCAGAGCAGATGGGCCCGATCCGGGACCTCTGCCGCCCCAAAGCGCTCAGGATCTTCATCGAGCCCATCCCCGCCCCATCCCCCGGCTCCTGAGGACCGGGACGGGGGCCGGCAGAACGTCGGGCAGGCACGTCGCGAGGGGGACCCGGCCCACGAGGAGGGATGCACGACGCCCCGGATCACCCCGGGATGGGACGGCCCCGCCTCCGTTCGGGTCGACCGGGTTTCGGGCTGCGACCGGATCACTCCCCGGCCTGGAGGACCCGGACCGAAGCCGGTTCGTCGAAGTCGGCGTCGAGGGCGGCGACCTGTTCGAGGGTCATCTCCGCGTCCTGGATCCAGAGTCGATAGCGGATCTCCAGGGGCTGGTCTTCCGTCAACTCGTACTCGAAGTAGGAGCCGAATCGGCCATAGTCGCGCTCGCTGTAACGTGCCTCCTTGGGGTTCTCGGGGTGGTCGAGGTAGCAGACGGTATAGCGCTCGCCGTCGACCACGATGCCCATGGCGTTCCAGGGCAGATTGATCGGCCCCTGGCCGGTATCTGGCTCCCAGTTGCGAGTCTCCCCGGGGGCGCCCTTGCCGTCGGGGCGGAGGTAGTAGGTCTGGCCCTTGGTCTCGTCGGCGACGTGATTGTCGGCGCGGAAGTGGACGCCGGCGTGCTGGGGGTCGCCGTCGAGCATCACCGGCCCCCCGGTCGTCTCCACCCGTGAGGCGAACTCGATGAGCCGGCCGCCGACGGTTGCGTAGGCGGTCAGCTCCCGGGTCTCCCGGGCGAACACCTCCCCCTCCTGCCCATGCCAGTCGATCCGGGCGAGGTGGCGTCCGAGCACCGGTCCCGCCTCCCGGGACAGGGTCTCCTCGTGGGACTGGAACGCCTTCCCCCGGGCGTGCCAGACGTCGGCCTGCTTGCCGTCGCCGTAGCTGACCCGGTTGTAGCCGAAGAAGAGGCCCCGGTGGTGGGTGTAGAGTCCTCCAGGGCCCTTGGAGAGGCGTCGGCCGTCGGGGGCGAACAGGTGGTGGAAGGGCTTGTAGGTCTGCTCACGGGTCTCAGGACTCGACTCGTCCAGTTCGGGGCGGACGTAGAGCAGCAGGGGGTCCGAGCCGAAGGAAAGGCGGTCCCCCTCGTCCGTCTCCTCCCAGGAGAACGTCGAGGACCCGGAGCCCGTTTCCCCCCGGGAGACCTCGAACCGGGCAGACTCCCCCGCGTCGAGCCGATCCGGGATGAAATTCACCTCCAGGGCGACCCGGCCCGACGCGGCGTCGAACCGGGTCCGGTCGGCGAGCAGCGAGGGGGCGGTGAGCTGCCCGAGGATCTCCGTCCCGCCCTCGGCAGTCAGGACGATCGGGTCTCCCGGCGAGAAGTCGTCCGGCAGCGGCAGGATCGCCCGGACGGGCAGCCCGGACCGGTCGTGCTCGCCGGCCTCGACCTCGATGGTGACGGATTGGGCGACCGAGGGATCGGGCAAGGCCGCGAGCAGGGTCGCGGCGACGGCGGACGAGGCGATGAATCGACGCATGGGGATACGCTCCTTGGTCCGGATTCCGGGCGGCGGCCATCCTAACCGATCCGACGGCCACGGGCGCGGGGCCGAGGTGGGAAAACCTCTTTCAATCTTGGTTGGAGATGGCATCCTGGGAGGTGGGGGGGGCCGCCGGGCCTCCCGGCTTCTCGTCGCAGGGGAGACTCGGACTCATGGCTCGATCGACGCGACGGACGTTCCTCACGGGCTCGATGGCCGCCATCGGTGCCGGGTTCGCGATCGGGGGGACCAAGGCCAGCGGCCGGATCCTCGGCGCCAACGACACCATCAACCTGGCCGTCGCCGGGCTCAACGGCCGGGGGGGCGCCCACGTCGGCGAGTTCTCCGGCATGGAAGGTGTCCGCATCACCCACCTGGTCGACCCGGACATCCGGACCTTCGATAAGCGGGTCAAGCAGGTCTCCGACCGCTCCGGGAATAGCCCGAAGACGGTCCAGGACATCCGCCAGGTGCTCGACGACCCGGACGTCCACGCCGTCTCGATCGCCACGCCGAACCACTGGCACAGCCTGATGGCGGTCTGGGCCTGCCAGGCGGGCAAGGACGTCTACGTCGAGAAACCCTGCAGCCACAACATCCACGAGGGGCGCGTCGCCGTCGAGGCCGCCCGCAAGTACGACCGGATCGTCCAGCACGGCACCCAGAGCCGGTCCAGCCGATCCTGGGCCGAGCTGGCGGAGCTGAGCCGGTCGGGCAAGTACGGCCCGCTGCTCGTCTCCCGGGCGCTCTGCTACAAGCCTCGCAACAGCATCGGCTTCAAGCCGACCGGTCCGGCACCGTCGGAGGTGGACTTCTCGTTGTGGCTCGGTCCGGCGCAGGACCACCCGTTCCACGAGAACCTCGTGCACTACAATTGGCACTGGTTCTGGGACTTCGGCAACGGCGACATCGGTAACCAGGGCGTCCACCAGATGGACATCGCCCGCTGGATGATCCCCGGGCCCACCTACCCGACTCGCGTCGTCAGCCTCGGCGGCCGCTTCGGCTACGAGGACCAGGGGGAGACGCCGAACACCCAGATCACCGTCATGGATTACGGCGACACCCAGCTCGTCTTCGAGGTCCGGGGCCTGGAGACCGGCGAGTACCGGGGCGAGAAGGTCGGCAACATCCTCCATTTCGAGGAGGGCACCGTCGCCGGCGGCAAGTTCTACCCGAAGGGCAGCGACGAGGCCGAGCCTCTGGTCGAGGTCGAGGTTGAACGAGGCCCTGGTGACGGCCACTTCGGCAATTTCATCGCCGCCGTCCGGAGCCGGAAGAAGGAGGACCTCAACGCCGAGATCCTCGAAGGGCACGTCTCCAGCGCCCTCTGCCACCTGGCGAACCTTTCCTACCGGGTCGGCGAGCCCCGCTCCTTCGACACCGTCGACGAGGCGCTCGGCACCGACGACGTCGCCCGGGAGACCGTCGGGCGCATGTGTGAGCACCTCAAGGACGACAACGGCCTCTCGCTCGACGGCATGCAGTACCGCCTCGGCCGGAATCTCCGGTTCGACGGCGACGCCGAGCGGTTCATCAACGATCCCCAGGCCGACGAACTGCTCTCCCGGGATTACCGGGCGCCGTTCGTCGTGCCGGAGACGCTGGCCTGATCCCCTCGTACGACGTATGGGCCGTCCCCCCAATCAGATCGGGGGGGGACGGCCCAGGCCCGGTTGGCCGGTCCCCCGCCAAGGACGGAGCTGAAGGCGATCCCGAGTCCGGCCGCCTGGTCGATGCCCCTGAATCGCGGTTCCGGGAATCGAAAGCAGCTTCGGAATGGGGCGTCGAACCGGACGACCTCGCCTCCGACCCGGGCCGGTCTCGACTCAAGCTCCCCCGCCGCCGGGCGAATGGTTCCCCGGAGAGGCCGTCGAGGCGGCGGCCGGCTTGATGGGAAACGATCGAGAGGTCCGGGGACGATGGCGAAACGGTGCCCCTACTGTGCCGAGGAGATCCAGGACGAGGCGATCAAATGCAAGCACTGCCTCTCCTGGCTCGGTCCCGGTCCCGAGCCCCGGGGGGACGTCTCCTCGCCCTGGGACGTGGGGCCGTCCAAGGCAGCTGGCGGTCTCGGCAGCCTGCGGAGGCCGACGGACGACCGGATGATCGCCGGAGTCTGCGCCGCGCTCGGCCGGTTCATCGGGATCGACCCGACCTGGATCCGGATCGCCTTCGCCGCGTTCACCGTCTTCACGGCTGGCGTCCCGGGGATCGTCCTGTATATCATCATGGCGCTGGTCATCCCGACGGAGGACGGGGCGGATCGCTGGACGGCCTGAGGCGGGGGATTGCCCGACGATGACGACCGCACGGATCGGCCTGGCGCTACGCCTGATCGGACCGGCGTTGGAGCTCGTCTGCATCGGCCTGATCCTCTGGGAAGGTCGCCGAGGGCGGCCGCTTCTTCCCCCACCGCTCGGATGGCTGCCCTACATCGGCGTGGCCCTCGGCCTGGCGATGGTGGCCATCGGCCTGAGCCTCAGCACGCCACGGCCGTCCCGATCCCGCACTCGCGATCGGGCCGACGAGCTCCGGGGCTGAATTCCCCAGGTGACTTGACCGGGACTCCATCGGTGGGCTCAGCCCGGCCCGCCACCCCCTCGGACGGAACGCGCCCCATGGAGTCGCAGCACGAACCGGGCCTCGACCGCCTTCCCCCGACGGCCGAGGCCCCCCCGTCGGCGACCCACCGGCCCACCGGCCTGCCGAAGGGCTATGGGAGGGTCTATCGCTACTACGACCTGATCATGGCCGCTTTCGTCACCGTGCTGCTCTGCACGAACCTGATCTCGGCCCCGAAGCGGGTCGAGCTCGGGGGGTTCGTCTTCGGAGCGGGCGTGCTCTTCTTCCCGATCAGCTACCTGTTCAACGACATCCTCACCGAGGTCTACGGCTACAAGCGGTCCCGCAAGGTGGTCTGGGCCGGGTTCGGCGCGCTGGCGTTCGCGGCCCTCGTCAGCCAGGTGGTTCTGGCGCTCCCGGCCGCGTCGTCCTGGCCGAATCAGGAGATCTGGGAGACGGTCTTCGGCGGGACCTGGCGGATCATCCTCGCCTCGATGGCGGGGTTCTTCGGCGGCGAGTTCGTCAATTCGTACACCCTGGCCAAGATGAAGCTCTGGACCGGAGGTCGGTTCCTCTGGACCCGGACCATCGGCTCGACCCTGACCGGGGAGGCGGTCGACTCCATGCTTTTCTACCCGATCGCCTTCCTCGGCCGCCCAGGATGGTCCCTCCAGGACGTCGTCGGGGTGATGATCGCCAACTACCTCTTGAAGGTCGGCTGGGAGGTCGTCGCTACCCCCGTCACCTACCGCGTCGTCGGCTTCCTGAAGCGGGTCGAGCACGAGGACTATTACGACTACGACACGAATTTCACCCCATTTTCCCTGCAGACATGATCCCCCTCGCGCGTCTTCGGCGGGAGGATCGCTGGGCCGCAAGGATGGAGCACGCCGACCGGATCATCGAAGGGCCGGGGCGAATTACGGGCGGAGGACGGCCCATGTGCGGGATCGTCGGGTACGTCGGGCCGAGGGACGCCGGCCCGATCCTGCTGGCAGGGTTGAGACGCCTGGAATACCGGGGGTACGACAGCGCCGGCGTCGCGACCCTGCGGGGCGGGGAGCTCGTCGTCCGGAAGCGGGCCGGCCGGGTCCGCGATCTGGAGGCGCTGCTCGCGGCCGATCCCGCCGCCGGGCGCTGCGGGATCAGCCACACCCGATGGGCGACCCATGGGCCCCCGGATGACGCCAACGCCCACCCCCACCTCGGCGGCGAGGGCGCGGTGGCCGTCGTCCACAATGGAGTGATCGAGAATCACGCCGACCTCCGCCGGGAACTCGGGGCACGAGGGATCCGGCTCGTCAGCCAGACCGATACCGAGGTCATTGCCCACCTGATTGCCGAGGAATTGTCGGGCGGCGTCGAGCCGCTCGACGCGGTCCTCCGGATCCTCCCCCGGCTGGAAGGGACGTACGGCTTGGCCGTCGTCTGTCGGGATTTCCCGGATCAGGTCGTCGGCGCGAGGCTCGGCAGCCCGATGGTCGTCGGCTTCGGAGACGACGAGCATTTCCTCGCCAGCGACCCGTCGGCCATCGCCGCCCACACCAGGCGGGTCGCCTACCTGCAGGACGGCGAGGTCGCGCTGCTGAGCCCCTCAAGAGTCGAGATTTTCCATCGCGAGCGAGGGCCGATCACCCCCAGGATCGACCGGATCGACTGGCAGCCGGACTCGGTGGAACTCGGCTCATTCTCCCACTACATGCAGAAGGAGATCCGCGAGCAGCCGTCGACCATCCGGGACGCCTGCAGGGGCCGTCTCCGACCCGCCGAGGCGACCGCCCAGTTCGGCGGGCTGAACCTGTCCGCCTCACGGCTTCGTCGGATCCGCCGGGTCGTCTTCGCCGCCTGCGGCACGAGCTGGCATGCGGCCCTGGTCGGAGAATACCTCATCGAACGCCTGGCGAACCTGCCGGTGGAGGTCGAATACGCCAGCGAGTTCCGCTACCGCAATGCCCCGCTCGACGACCGCACCCTCGTCTTCGTCCTCAGCCAGTCCGGCGAGACGGCCGACACGTTGGGAGCCCTCCGAGAGGCCCGGCGCCGGGGCTTCCCCACGCTGGCGATCTGCAACGTCGTCGGCAGCACGATCGCCCGAGAGGCCGACGGCGGCATCTACCTGCACGCCGGGCCCGAGATCGGCGTCGCGAGCACCAAGGCGTTCTCGGCCCAGGTCGCCGTGCTGGCGATGCTGGCACTGCACCTCGGGCGCCTCCGCCAGCTCTCCTTCCCGGCCGGGATGGAGGTGCTCCGGGCGATCGAGTCGGCCCCCGACCTCATCGGGCGGATCCTGGATCGCGAGCCGGAGGTCATCGCCGCCGCCGAGCGGGTGGCGATCGCCAGGAGCGTCCTGTTCCTGGGACGGGATCTCCACTACCCCGTCGCCCTCGAAGGGGCCCTCAAGCTCAAGGAAATCAGCTACCTCCACGCCGAGGGATACCCGACCGCCGAGATGAAGCACGGCCCGATCGCCCTGATCGACCCGGAAACGCCGAGCGTCTTCGTCGCCCCCCGGGGAAGCCTGCACGGGAAGACCCTCGGCAACATCGAGGAGGTCCGGGCCCGGCGAGGCCCGGTCATCGCCGTCGGCACCGAGGGGGACGACTCGCTGGCCGGCCTCGCGGATCACGTCCTGAGCATCCCCGACGCCCCGGAGGTGATCCAGCCGCTGCTGGCGATCGTGCCGCTCCAGTTGCTCGCCTACCACGTCGCCCGGCTGCGGGGGTGCGACATCGACAAGCCCCGCAACCTGGCCAAGAGCGTCACGGTGGAATGAGCCGGGCCGGATCTCGTCTCGATCACCTCGGGAGCGCGAACTCGGGCTCAACGGCGATCGCCGCGGCCTCCCCCGGTTCGATGCCGTTCGCGGCCGCCACGGTCGCCACCATGTGGTCGACCGACGGGCTCATCCACCCGAGCAGGGTCTGGGGGAAGATTCCCAGCCAGACGGTCAGTACGACCAGGGGGGCCGCGATGACGAGCTCCCTCGTGCTCAGGTCGGGCAGGCCGCGATGCGCCTCGTTCCGCCCGAGCAACACCCGCTGGATCGTCCAGAGGATGTATCCCGCCGTGAGCACGACCGCCGCCGCGGCCAGGACCGCCAGGCCGTAGCTGTAATTGAACGCCGAGAGCACCACGAACACCTCGGCCACGAAGCCGCAGAGGCCGGGGAGGCCCATCGAGCCGAAGAAGATCAGCATGGTGACGCCGCCGTAGACCGGCATCGGATCCATCAGGCCGCCGAGGCGGTCGAGATCCCGGGTATGGAGCCGGTCGTAGACGACCCCGACGAGGAAGAACATCCCCGCCGAGGTGATCCCGTGGGCGACCATCATGAACATCGCCCCGTTCACCCCGTAGGCGTAGTACCTCGGGTCGACGAGGTTCATGACCGCGAGGCCGAGCGTGACGTACCCCATGTGGCTGACCGAGCTGTAGGCGACCAGCCGCTTGAAGTCCGTCTGGGCCATCGCCGCCAGTGCGCCGTAGAGGATGCCGACCACCCCCAGGACCGCGACCGTCCAGGACAGCTCGTAGGCCCCGATCGGCGCGAGCGGCCAGGCCAGGCGGATCAACCCGTACCCTCCCACCTTCAGCAGGACCCCGGCCAGGATCATGCTGATCGGCGTCGGCGCCTGGACGTGGGCGTCGGGCAGCCACGTGTGGAACGGCACGGCGGGCAGCTTGATCAGGAAGCCGATCAGGAACAGGGCGAAGACGACCGACTGGACCCCGAAGCCGAAGATCGTCCCCGAGAAGTGCCCGGACGAGGCCATCAGCCGGAGGGCGTCGAAGCTGTGGAGGGCCTCCCCCCCCTCGGGCGCGTAGAAGTAGAGGATCAGGATCGCGACCAGGATGAAGACCGAGCCGAACAGGGTGTACAGCAGGAACTTGATCGCCGCGTATTCCCGACGCTCCCCCCCCCAGATGCCGATGAGGAAATACATCGGCAGCAGCATGAACTCGAAGAAGACGAAGAAGAGGAACAGGTCGAGCGCCAGGAAGACGCCCAACATGCTCGACAGCAAGAGCAGGAAGAGCGAGAAATACCCCTTCACCGCCCGGTCGATCCCCCAGGAGGCCAGGCACGCCAGCAGGCTGATCAACCCGGTCAGCAGGACCAGACTCATGCTGATCCCATCGAGACCGAGGAAGTACTGGACGTTGAAGTACGAGATCCAGGCTCCTCGATAGACGAAGTCGCCGGGCTCGTCGGTCACGGCAATCGACCCAGTGACCTCGTCGACCGTCAGCGTATTGCGTTCGGCCCGCTCCGAAAGCGGGAGGTCCACTCCCACGCTCCCGGCAGCCAGGAACGATTGGAAGGCAACCAGGGCGAGGACGAAGGTCAGGACGGTGATCGCCAGCGCGGTCGCCTTGACGGCCAGGTCGTTCCGCGCCGGGAGGAACAGGACGAGCACGCTGCCGACCAGCGGGACGGCCCAGAGCATGCTGAGCAGCAGGTTGTCGCTCATGATCGATCGACCTCGAACCGGGGCGTCCCCGGCCTAGCGGATGACCCAGACGAAGACGCCGACCGAGAGCACGATGAAGGCCAGCGAGAGGACCATCAGGTACCCCCGCACCCTGCCCGTCTGGAGCCGTCGGCCCGCGTCACCGAGGGCGAACGTGAGCCGGGCCACCAGGGTGACGACGCGATCGACGACCGATTGATCGACCCGACGATCCAGGAGGCTCAACGCGACCGTCGCCCGGGCCGAGCCCTCGACCACCCCGTCGATGACCGTGCGGTCGAACCGGCTCGCCAGTCGGGCGATCGCCAGGGTCGGCCGGACGAACAGGGCCTGGTACACCTCGTCGAAATACCATTTGTTGACGAACAGGCCGTAGAGCCCGCCCAGCTGGCCGGCCATGCGTGCCGGGTCGATTCGGCGGATCGTCTTGCTCGGGTGGTAGGCCAGGAACGCCAGGCCGATCCCGACGACGAGGACCAGGATTGACGTTGCCGCCGCCCAGAGGTGGGCCGAGCCGATCGACCGGGCCGACAGAGGCGCCCCGTAGGCCAGCCAGTCCTCCAGGATCGGATGGAATGGCAGACCGACGATCGTGAGCGGCAGGATCGTCAGCGGCCAGCCGATCATCACCGTCGGCACGGCGAGGATCCGGAGCGGCCAGGTGATGCGGGGCCCGCCCTCGTGGGCACGGGTGACCGGGTCGTCCTCGTGCCCGTGCTCGGCGACGAGGCCCGAGGCGGACCAGCCCCTCGACCGACCCGAGAACAGCAGGAACCACATCCGGAACATGTAGAACGCCGTCATCGCCGCGCCGATCGCGGGCAGGATGAGGAGTGCGACATGACCCGGCCGATCGACCACGAATCGGATGGCCGAGGCGAGGATCGCATCCTTCGAGTAGAACCCGCTGAAGAGCGGCACTCCGGAGATCGCCAACGTCGCCAGAAGCATCGTCGTCGAGGTGATCGGCATCTTCCGCCGCAGTCCGCCGAGCGGGCGGAGGTCATACGTGTGGACCGCGTGGTGGACGCTGCCCGCGCCCAGGAAGAGCAACGCCTTGAAGAAGGCATGCGTCAGCAGGTGGAACAGCCCGGCCGCCCACCCGCCGACCCCGAGGGCGAGCATCATGAACCCGAGCTGGCTGACCGTCGAATATGCCAGCACCTTCTTGTAATCGACCTGTACCAGCGCGATCGTCGCCGCGATGAACAGCGTGATCCCGCCCGCATAGGCGATAATCAGCAACACTTCATCCGTGAAGAGCGGGAAGAACCGGCCGACGAGGTAGACGCCCGCCGCCACCATCGTCGCCGCGTGGATCAGGGCCGATACGGGCGTGGGCCCGGCCATCGCGTCGGGGAGCCAGACGTGCAGCGGGAACTGGGCACTCTTGCCTACGCAACCGGCGAAGATCCCCAGCCCCGCCAGGACGAGCACCCAGTGCGGGATCGCCCGGACCCCGGCGCCCAGTACCACGACGTGCTCCTCGGCCGGCTCCCCGGCGGCAATCCGGCCGAGGTCGTCCCCCTGCCTGGCCTCGACGCTCGCCAGGCCCGAATTGATCTCGGCGATGTCGAGCGTGCCGAGCTGCGTCCAGAGGAGCCCGAGGCCGACGAGCATCCCCACGTCGCCGACCCGGTTCACGAGGAACGCCTTGTTCGCCGCGTCGGCGTTCGACCGGTCCTCGTACCAGAAGCCGATCAGCAGGTACGAGCAGAGGCCGACCAGCTCCCAGAAGACGAACACCATGAAGGCGTTGCTCGACGCGACCAGCCCGAGCATCGAGAAGCAGAACAGCGACAGGTAGGCGAAGTACCGGGGGAGGCGCGGATCCCCCCCCATGTATTCCATGGAATAGACGTGGATCAACGTCGCGATGAACGTCACCATCACGAACATGATCGCCGCGAGGTTGTCGATGAAGATCCCGATCGGGATCCTCAGCGGACCCCGATCCGGCGAGAGGCCGCCGCCCAGCGAGACCCAGTCCCAGCTCCCGGTCCAGGCGACCTTCCCGCCCCCCGTGCCGGGATGGCCCTCCTCCTCGACTCCCGGGGTGGCCGCCCCCACTTCGACGTGGTGGACCGCCATGCCGCCGGACTCGACCCAATACGACCCGAGGCCGACCATCGAGAGGAGTAGCGAGATGGCGATCGCGACGGTGGCGATCAGGGCGTTCGCATGCCTCGTCCGGCGGATGCCCAGGATCTGGACGACGAACGCCCCCAGCGGGATCAAGACGGCGGCGACGTACAGCCAGCCTTGCCACTGGTTCATCTTCGGGATCGCCTCGCGAGGGGACGGGACGGCGGTCGCCCGATCCGCCTCGATCGACCAACGGGGAGGGCCCGCTCCCGGATAGGGAACGGGATCGTGGGGCGAGATGGGTGGACTATGGCATATTGGCCGGGGCCCTGACAAGGGCCTAACGGACGCGACGCAACCCGATCACCCCCGGTCGAGGGCAAAGCGGGCAACCACGACCGCGACGTTATCCGGGCCGCCGGCCTTGAGGGCCCGCTCCACGAGCGACCGACACGCCCCGCCGGGGTCGTCGAACCGGGACAGGTCGGCGGCGATGTCCTCCTCGGTCACCGGCTCGGTGAGGCCATCGGTGCAGAGCAGGAGGGCGTCGCCGTCCTCCAGGTCGAGCTTGTGCAGCTCGACGTAGACCCCCTCGTTCGGCCCGCCGACGACGTTCGTCACCACATTCCGGAGGCCGGGCCGACGGGCATCCTCCGGGCTGATCTCCCCGGCGTCGAGGAGCATCTGCGCGTAGGTGTGGTCCCGGGTCAGCCGTCGGAGCGTGCCGCCTCGCAGAAGGTAGGCCCGGGAATCGCCCGCGTGGGCGATATACAGCTGCCCGAACACGGAGTAGGCCATGGTCAGCGTCGTGCCCATCCCCATGAGCGAACGGTCGTCCCGGGCTTTCTGGTAGACATCATGGTCGGCGCGTCGGAGGGCATCCCTCAACTCTCGGACGAGCTCGTCCTTCTCGCCGGGCTCGAAGTGGAGGAACCACTTGAAGCAATTCAGGACGAAGTCCTCGATGGTCGAGATGGAGAGCTCGCTGGCCCGTTCGCCCGCCGCGGCCCCCCCGAGGCCGTCCGCGACGACGAGGAGGTGGGCGATCTCCTCGGCGAACCGGCTGCGGCCGGCGTGTTCGAAGCTGCTGCGGCAGACGTCGAGCCGCTTGGTCAGCCGAGCGATGAGGAAGTTGTCCTCGTTGTTCTCCCGCCTGAGGCCGCGGTCGGTCAGGCCCTCGCACCGCGTCCGGACCCGGAGCAGGGGCCGTTCGGCGGTCGCCGGGTATTCGATCGTCGAGTCCTCGATCGGCGAGGACGGCTCGTCGAAGTCAATGACGGGCATCGGTGGCGCTCCCGGGGGCGATCGACGGGCGGGCGGATCCCGCACCGGTCGATCGCCCTGGCCATGCCAGTTTCATGCCGAACTCAGGATCCCCCGGGGGAAGATCCCGCACCGGCCCCGACCGGCACCCGGCCCTGTGCCTCCGGCGCGATGCCCCCCGACACCGGGGCCTCGTCGTGGACGGAGAACCGGAGGCCCATCCGACGGGTGAAGTTCGTCCACATGTCGAGCAACACGTAGAAGACCGGGGTGACCACCAGGGCCAGCAGCAGCGAGAGCATCTGGCCACCGATGATCACCTTCGCCATGCTCGCCCGGCTGCCCGCCCCGGGCCCCTGCCCCAGGGCGATGGGGACCATCGCCGCGACGAGCATCACCGTGGTCATCAGGATCGGCCTCAGGCGGAGGTGGTTGGCGGCGACCACCGCCTCCCGCCTCGGCCAGCCCTCGGCCCGGAGGTCGTTGGCGGCATTGACCTGGAGGATGCCGTTCTTCTTCACGATGCCGACGAGCATGAAGAGCCCGAACATCGCGTAGAGGTCCATCGGCGTATCCCAGAGCAGCATCGAAAGCAGGCCGAACGGCACTGTGACGGGCAGGGCCATCAGGATCGCCACCGGCTGGAGCCAGCTCTCGAACTGCGCGGCGAGGATCATGTACATGAAGACCCCCGAGAGCACGAACGCGACGGTGAAGTAGACGAAGGTCTCCTCCAGCGTCTTCGCCTGCCCCGAGACGACCGCCCGGTAGCCGGGCTCCATGCCGATGTCGTCGAGGATCTCGTTGGAAAGGCTGACGACCGCCCCCAGCGGCATCTCGTCGGTCGGATTGCCGAGCACGGTGACGATCCGCTCCCGGTCGAGCCGCTCGATCTCCGTCGGGCCGAAGTCGGGCTCCAGGCTGGCGAGGCTGGTCAACTTCACCAGTCCTGCGCTCGGGGAGAAGAGGTTCAAATTCTCCAGGGCCTCGGGCGACCCCCGGTCCTCCGCCTGGGCTCGGAGCCAGACGTCATACTGCTCCCCCGCGTCCCGGAAGGTCGTTACGGGCAGGCCGCCGACCATCACGCGGAGGCTCTCGCCGATCGTCTGGACGGGGATTGCCAGGTCGGCGGCGCGCTCCCGGTCGATCGAGACGCGGACCTCCGGCTTCCGCAGCGAGAGGGACGTGTCGAGGTCGGTGATCCCGCCGTTGGCCGCCAGGCGATCCCGGAGCACCTGGGCATATTCGGAGAGCTGCTCCAGCTCGGGTCCTGCCAGATTCATCTGGAAGATCTGGGCCCGGGAGCCGCCCTGGAAGGCGGAGACGTCGTTGACGCTCACGCGGAGGTCGGGGTACACCTCCATCAGCTTCCGGGCCTCGTCCTGGACCTCGAACTGGCTGAATTCTCGCTCCGACAGCTCGGGCATCCGGACGTAGATCGTCGCCTGGGTCACGTCCCCCTGCCCCTTCACCTGCACCCCGGTCGACAGCGAACCGATGGTCGTGAACAGGGTCTTCGAGCCCGGGAGCGCCTTGAGCCGGGCTTCCAGGTCGCGGCTCAGGCGGTCGGTCTGCTCCAGGGTGTAGCCCTCGGGCGTCTGCACGACGACCTCGTATTCGCTCTGGTCGTCCCGGGGGATCAGGGAGAAGCCGGTCGCCATGCCGATCGGCACGGTCGACCCGATCGCCAGGATCGCGAGCAGGATGACCATCAGCGTCCCGAGCCGGGTCAGCGACCGACGGAGGATCCAGCCGTAGCCGGCGTCGACGATCCGGTAGAAGAACCCCGACTTCGACTTCGCGTGGCCGGTCTGCCGGGCGTCCTCCAGCTTGAGGAACCGGGAGCAGAGCATCGGGGTGAGCGTGAAGGAGACGAACAGGCTCATGGCCACCGCGAAGGCGACCACGAACCCGAAGCTGGCGAAGAACCGGCCGATGATCCCGCCGATGAAGGCGATCGGCAGGAAGATGACGATCAGCGAGAGGCTCGTGGCGAAGACCGGCAGGGCGATCTCCCGGGTGCCGAGGCGGGAGGCGGTCATGCCGTCCATCCCGTCCTCCTCCATGTGCCGGAAGATGTTCTCGTGCACGACAACCGCGTCGTCGATCACGATGCCGATGGCCAGGATCAACCCCAGCATCGTGATGTTATTGAGCGTGAACCCCATCACGTCCATGAACAGGAACGTGGGGATGATCGAGGTCGGGATGGCCAGGGTCGCGATCAGCGTCGTCCGCCAGTCCCGGATGAACAGAAGGATCGTCCCGGAGACGAGCACGCCGGCCAGCAGGAGGTGGAATTTCACCTCCTCGATCGACTGCTCGATGAACCTGGACTGGTCCTTGATGATCACCGTCTCGATGTCGGGCGGCAGCGACTCCGAGAGCTCGGCCAGGCGTCCCTTGATCTCGTGGGCCACCTGCACGGTGTTCGTGCCGGACTGCTTCTGCACCACCAGGCTCACGGCGTTCTCGCCGTCGAGCCGGGCGAGCGACCGGGGCTCCTCGACCGAGTCCTCCGCACGGCCCACGTCCCGGATGCGGACGGGATACCCGTTGCGGGTGGCGATGATCAGGTCGTTGAACTCCCGCTCCGTCTCCAGCCGGCCGAGGACCCGGAGGATCTCCTCCCGGCTCCCCCGGTCGACCCGACCCCCGGGGACCTCCAGGCTCTGGCGGACGAGCGCCGATCGCACGTCGTCGATCGACATGTTGTAGGCCGAGAGCGCATCGGTGTCGACGACGATGTTCATCGCCCGGATCCGGCCGCCGACCAGGGTGATGGCGCCGACCCCGCTGACCGTCTCCAGCCGCTCCTTGATCCGGCGTCGGGCCAGCTCGGTGACCTCCCGGAAGTCCCGGCGGCCGGAGACCGCGATCGTCAGGATCGGCATCGCGTCGGTCTCGAACTTGGCGACCACCGGCGACTCGATCCCGTCGGGCAGGTTGGGCAGGACGGAGTTGACCTTGTCCCGGACCTCCTGCACGCCCACGTCGGCCTGCTTCGAGAGGTCGAACTGCACGGTGACGACCGAGATCCCCTCGAAGGTGGTCGAGCGCAGCTCCTCGATGCCGGAGATGGTGTTGAGGATGTCCTCGATCGGCTTGGTGACCGAGGTCTCCATCTCCTCGACGCTGGCATTGGGCAGCACCGTGGTGACGGAGGCCACCGGGAATTCGACGTCGGGGAACAGGTCGACGCCGAGCCGGTTGTAACTGACCACCCCCAGCACCACCGGGATCAGCACGAGGACCCAGGTGAAGACGGGGCGGTTGATGCAAACGTCCGAGACGGTCATTCCCGGGACCTTTCAGGGTGACGGCGGGACCATGGTATGCGTTCGATTCGGCCGCCCGATCGCGTCGACGCCGCATCCGGCGGTGCCGGGTGAGCGGCGATCGGCCGAGGGCGCCGGCCATCTGACCGAAGCTGTGCATTACCCATGTCTGGGCCGCGGGGGGTCGGGAACAGGTGGCCGTTGCGGGCGGATGCGCCCGGCAATCAGGGTCGACGTACGGGCGGAGAGGAGGAACACCCGGAAGATCACGAGGGCGGGGCGGATCAGGAACCCGAGGATCAGGTCATTCGTGGCCGATGGGTCCAGATGTGCGTGGGTCCCGGGATCCGTGCCGGGCTCGATCCCTCCCGGTTCATGGCATGGGCCGACGGGCCGTCGCCCTCGGCGTCATCCGTCCTCGTCCGACGCCTCGCCCTCGGCTCCGACCGCGGGCTCCTCGGCCTCAGGCGACTCGTCCTCGGCCAGGCCCGGGCGGATCACGACGGGGGTTCGGTCCGCGAGCCGGGTCTGGCCGCTGGTGATGACGACCGCATCCTCGGGCAGGCCGCCGAGGACCTCGACCAGGCCGTCCCGCTCCGCCCCGGTCTCGATCGCCAGTTCCCGGGCCTGATAGCCGTCCGGGCCCGTCTCGAGCAGGAACAGCTTGACGACGCCGGCGAACCGGACGATCGCCTCGATCGGCACGAGGGTCGCCTCCGATTCCCGGACGGTGATGATCCTGGCCTTGGCGAAACTGCCCGGGTGGAGGGTCAGGTCGGGGTTCGGGACCTCGGCCTCGACCTCGAAGGTCCGGCTCACCGGATCGACCGAGGGGTTGATCCGGGCCACCGAACCTCGGAAGATCCGGTCGGGGAAGGCGGCCGTCCTAAGCCCGACTTCCTGGCCCTGGGAGACCTCGGCGACGAACCGCTCCGGGACGCTCACCCTCAGCCGGAGCGGGTGTTCCAGCACCAGGTCGATGACCGGATCGCCGGGGCGAAGGAACTGCCCCTCGGAGACCTGCCTCCGGCTGATCGCGTACCGGACCTCCTCCGGCGAGTCGACCCCGGGAGGCAGCGCCGAAGGCCTGGGGGCGACGATCTGCATCTCCCTCAGGGCCTCCTGCGCCTGCTGCAGAGCGACGTGGCTCGACAGGGCGTCGGCGATCACGGTCCTGGCGGTCATGACCGCGTTCTCGCGTGCCGCCTGGGCGATCCGCTCTTCGCTCTCGGCGTCCTGGAGTTCCTGCTGGGTGCCCGCGTTCCGCTGGGAGAGCTGACGCTGGCGATTGAGCCGGGTGGTGGCCTGGTCGAGCGTCGCCCCGGCCTGCTGGATCGCCGGGATTTCCAGGATGATCCGGTTGACCTCCTCGTTGGCCAGCAGCTCCTCGGAGACCCCGTAACGCGAAGTGAACTCCTCCGCCTGATCGGCGGTGATGCCCAGGCGGACCAGCTCGCCGAGCAGCCGGGACCGGGCCTCGTCGACGGCGAGCCGCGCGTCGACCGGGTCGAGATCGACCAGCGGCTCCTCGGGAGAGACCCGGTCTCCCACGTCGTGACGGACGGCGACGACCCGGCCGGTCTGCTTCGAGCCGAGCGTCACCTCCTCCCAGCCGTGCAGCGTGCCCACAACTTCGATGGCCCGCTCGACGGGCCGTCGGACCGCCTCGGCGGTGGTCACCACCACCGGCTTCGGTGCGCCGGGCGAGGCGTCCAGCTCCCGTTCGGCGGCACCGCCGCAGCCGGAGCCGAGGATCGGGCCCAGGGCCGCCAGGATCAATCCGGCCAGGGCCCGCCGGAGTCCGTTCGACGCGATCAATGTCATGGGTCCCTCGAAGGTCCATCGCCCTCCGCCCCGGAGACCGGGGCGGGCGACCTCCCCGCGGCGAAGCCGAGGAGCACATCCTCAACCAGGCGACGCGCCAGCCCCGCCTCGAGGTTCGCGCCCTGGTACAAATAGTCCGCCGTGTAGAACGTGATCAGTCCCTGGACCGCGGCGGCGCATCGCCTGGCCCGGTCCTCCGGGACGATCCCCGCCCGGACCAGCCCCCGGACCGCTTCGTTGAGCAGCTCATTCAGCCGGCCTCCATAGACGGCGACCTCGGCCGAGAGTCCCGGTGCGTTCGGTCCGAAGAACAGGCCATAGACGAACCGGGCCCGGTCCGGCTCCTCCCGACAGAAGGCGAAGTGGCTCTCGATCTGCTCGGCCAGGTGACGGATCGGCTCGCCGGGTCGATCCAGCCCCGCCCGGATCTCGTCGATCAGCCGATGCATCGGCCGGGTCAGCAGCGCCTGGGCCAACCCTTCCTTACTGCCGAAGTGATAGTAGAGCGTCGGCTTGGTCACCCCGGCGGCCTCGACGACCTCCCGGACCGAGGTCGCATCGAACCCCTTCCCCGAGAACAACCGGGCGGCGACCCGGAGGATCTCCCGGGCCGTCTCGCTCCCCGACACGTCGGTCAACTGCGCTCGATCGACCTCGGGCACGGTTACTCCTCTCGTCTCTATACCGAACGGTAGGTAGTATGGCGAGATCCCGGGTTTTCGTCAAGACCTGGGCCGTCTCCCCCGCTGGCCAGGGGCGGCGCCGGCGGTTAGTCTCGGACGGGGGGCGGAGTCGCCCTCGAATCCCGACGGAGTGCCGAGATGAACCGGAAGACGGTCCGACCGAACCTGGAGATCGCGGATCAGCCGACGAGCGAAGAGATCCTGGGCCTGAAGGCCGAGGGCTTCACCGCGGTGGTGAACCTCCGGCGCCCGGGGGAGCCCGACCAGCCGATGGACCCGGCCGCGGAGGCCGAGGTCGCCCGTCAAGCCGGGCTGGATTACCTCAGCGTGCCGGTCGGCGGGGAGCCCCTGGGAGCGCCTCAAATCTCCTCGGTCTGCGACCTGATCGATCGTCATCCCGACGGCAAGGTCCTGATCCACTGCAAGCAGGGGGGCCGGGCCGCCGGCCTCGCCCTGCTCCACCTCGCCCGGGTCGAGGGCTGGCCGGCCGGGGAAGTGGTCGAACGCGGCCGAGCCCTCGGCCTGGAGCTACCTCCCCCGGTGCGGGCCCTGATCGAGCACGCCCTCGGACGTTGAACCCCACCCCCGGAGCCGAACCATGCGGGCTGCATGCCTCATCCTGTCCTTCGCCTCACTCCCCACCGCCTTCTGCACCGCCCAGGCGCCCACCCCGAACCCCGTCCCCGACGCCGAGCTGGTCGACGAACTCGCCTCGGCCCCCCTGGAGAACCCCGACCGGGTCGCCCGCCTCAAGGCGCTCTACGAACAAGCCGGGGCACCACCCGAGGCGATCACACTCCAGGAGGTGCCGGGCCGTCGGGACGACGACCCCCTGCTGCACAACGTCATCGTCACCAAGCCGGGGACGACCGGCTCGGTCATCGTCGTCGGCGGCCACCTGGACAAGGTCCCAGCCGGGGCCGGGGTGATCGACGACTGGTCCGGTGCCTGCATGGCGTCGAACCTGTACCAGGCCCTCAAGGACGTCCCGACGGAGCACACGTTCGTCTTCATGGGATTCGCCTACGAGGAGCAGGGCCTCGTCGGCTCCCGGATCTACGTCGACCAACTGGGCGAGGAGGGGGCGGCGAACGTCCGGGCGATGGTGAACCTGGAGGTGCTCGGCGTCGGCGGCCCGTTCCTCTGGACCAACGGCTCGAATGACGCCCTGGAGGCGATCGCCCACCGGGTCGCAGAGGAACACGACCTCGCGCTGGAGGACCACGTCATCCCCGGGGTCGGCGCCGATTCGATCCCGTTCGAGGACGCCGGGATCCCCACGATCACCTTCGACGGCCTGCCCGTCGACCGATTCGAGCTGATCCACTCCGACAAGGACCAATTCGAGAACGTCGACCAGGAGGCCTACACCCGGACCTACGCCCTGGTGCTCCGATACCTCCTGGAACTGGATCGGTCCGAGGAGATTCCCGATCATAAGGGCGACGGACCCGACGACCTCCCAGCCTCTCCCGATCAGGAGTGACGCCATGCACGACCGACCCCGATGCAACGGCCTCCGCCTCCCTCGCCGCGAGTTCCTCTCCGGGGTCGCGGCCATGTCGGCGCTCTCGGCGATCCGGGCCTCGGCCCAGGAGCCCGGCGCGGCGGCCGACCCGGCGGCCATCGACGGGCCCCTCGGGATCCCCGGCCCCTACCCCGGCCGGGTGATCGAGGTCCGCAAGCCCGGCATGATCTCCGACGGCGTCCGAGACCGGGCCGCCATCAAGGCCGCGCTCGACCGGGGGATGTCCGAGCTGACCGGCGCCGACGACGCCGTGTCCGCCTGGCGATCCTTCTTCGAGCCCGGCGACGTCGTCGCGATCAAAATGAACCCCGTCGGCCGACCCCTGGCCAACAGCTCCACCGAGCTGATGCTGGAGGTCGTCGAGGGGCTCAAGGCCGCCGGCGTGAAGCCGAAGGACATGTTCGTCTTCGAGCGCTATCGCGGCGAGTTCGTCGACGCGGGGATGGACAAGGGGATCCCCGACGGCGTCAACTGGGGCGGCCTGACCTACGGCGACGACCCCTCCCAGCTGGAACTCTCCTGGCCCGACGGCGACCTCGTCTCGGGCTACGACCCGGACGAGTTCGTCTCGATGAACCTGATCCACCGGGATCACGACCCGAAGGACGACCGCGCCTACCGTTCCCACCTGGGCACGCTGATCACCCGGAAGGTGAACAAGGTCGTGCTCCTGCCGGTGCTGAAGGACCACGGCTCGGCCGGCATCACCGGCGCCCTGAAGAACATGAGCCACGGGCTGGTGAACAACGTCGCCCGGTCGCACAGCTCGGCCGAGGCGAACGTCTGCAACCAGTTCATCCCCCAGGTGGTCAGCCACCCGATCATCCGCAAGAAATGCGTCTTGCAGATCATGGACGGGATCGTCGGCGTCTACCAGGGCGGCCCCTTCGCCCGGGCCGAGAACCCGCACTGGACCTGGGAGAACAACGCCTTGATGCTGGCGACCGACCCGGTCGCCATGGACCGCATCGAGTGGGACCAGATCGACGCCAAGCGCCGTCAGATGGGCCTGGCCCCGGTCGGGGCCGTCGGCAAGCTCGGCGAGGATGCCGAACGCGAGGGCTTCGACATGCGGCAGCCCCAGCACGTCGTCCTCTGCGGCTACCTCGGCCTCGGCGAGTACCGCCGTGAGCACATCGACCACCGCGTGATCGACGCCTGATCGGGCAGATCACGGCCCCGGCAACGCGAGAGGCCCGGCGGGGAGTTTCTCCCCGCCGGGCCTCCGTCCGTGCCGGATTCCCGATTGACCGAGGCCTCACGGGCAGGTCAGGCAGCTCGGCACCGCCACCGGCACCATCGAGCAGACGGTCACGGGCACGGGACGGGCCACGACCCGGGGGACGCAGCGCTGCACGGTCACCGGGACCTGCTCCTGGACCGTGATCGGCACCTGACGCTCGGCCGTCTCGGTCACATAACGCACCTGCTGCACCGGGACACGCTCGACGCGCTCCTCGGCGACGTACCGGCAGGTGGTGACGGGGATGCGCTCGACGCGCTCCTCGGCCACGTAACGGCACGTCTGGACCTGGTACGGCTCGACGCGCTCCTCGGCGACGTACCGGCAGGTGGTGACGGGGATGCGCTCGACGCGCTCCTCGGCCACGTAACGGCACGTCTGGACCTGGTACGGCTCGACGCGCTCCTCGGCGACGTACCGGCAGGTGGTGACGGGGATGCGCTCGACGCGCTCCTCGGCCACGTAACGGCACGTCTGGACCGGGACTTGCTGATACCTCGTCTCCGCGACGTACTTCGTCTCCGAGACGGTCCGGACGACCGGCCGGGAGACGAAGACGCGTTTGCAAACCGTCCGGGGTGGGCACTGGACGGAGACCGTCGCGAACGCCCGCTTCTTGTGGTGGAACAGGCACCCGAGCAACCCGGTGGGGCGGGGCTGCTCGCAGGTGTCGCACGGGTCGGCGGCGACGGGGACGCGACGCTGGACGATCGGCCCGGGGACGACCTCCATCTGCGTCTCGTACGCGCCGCACTCCTCCACCACCTGGCGCTGGGTCACTACCGGCTTGAGCACCCGATATGGCCGCTGGACCACCGAGGTCTCGATCACCGGCTTCATCACCGAGTACCGCCGCTCGTGCTCGACGGTCTCGTAAGTCGGCCGCATCACCGAGTAGCGCCGTTCGCGCTGCTGGGTCTCGTAGACCGGCTTCATGACGGAATATCGGCGCTCGCGCTCGGCCGTCTCGTACACCGGCTTCATCACCGAGTAGCGGCGTTCCCGCTGCTGGGTCTCGATGACCGGTTTCATCACGCTGTAACGCCGCTCGCGCTCGGCCGTCTCGTACACCGGCTTCATCACCGAGTAGCGGCGCTCCTGCTCGACCGTCTCGACCACCGGACGCATCACCTGGTATTGCTCGGTCCGAAAGGCCCTGCGATACCGGGTCTGCATGACGGTGGTCGGCTGGACCTCGTAGACCGTCTCGTAGACGGTCTGCATAACCGTCTCGTACCTCGGGGCCATCGCCACGACATCGACGGTCTGCACCACCGGGGCGGCGCAGATGCGATACGACGCGGCCCCGCAGTACGTGGCCCCGGCCGGGGCCGCGGTCCCCAGGACGAGCAGGGCCAGCGCGGCGCACCGCGTTAATCCCTGTCTCTTCGACATGATCGTTACCTCCGAGCCGACTTTCGGCTCTCCTCGCTGGTGCAAGACTCGTTCGGCGACTCAATCGAGGCGAAGGGAGGGGGATCCCGTCCCTGGGAGGCTCCTCCGCGTGCTGCGGGTCATCCCCGATCGGCTCCGGCCGATCGCCGGGGATGATCCCGAGAACTCTCCGCTCCAATATAACATGGGCAACCTGGCATATCCGGAGAAAACACTTCTCCGCAGTGCCCGCAAAGCCGTAAGACCAGCCAACTTGACCCAGGCGCCCCAGACGTCACGATCGGCGCCGCCGAGATCACCGGGTCTCCTGGGTTCGTCCCCGAAGACTCCAGGGCAAACCGGATGCCCGCCCACTCATCGAGGGCCTCGAGTCGACGGAACCTTCGCCCGAATTGAGGGTTATCGCATCGACCCGGGTCTCGGCCTTGAGGTAATCCTTACAACCCGCGGGGGCAAACTTACAGCGACCCTGGCGGGCCGGGCGACAGTTCTCGATTCTGGGACACGCCCGACGCCGCCCCCCGTCGATGTCCCGCGGTTGAAGTCTCGCTCATCGGTCGATTAACGCTCGATTTGGAACGATCACGCACGATCGCCCGCGAATAATTCAAAGATCAAGCGACTTGGGTCTTGCGATCCCATGCGATGTTGTTATATCTTGCGACATGGCGCTGATGCCAACATTTCGAGAACGACTCCGTTTCCCCGACGCTGGGGGAATCCAAGTCTGGAGAGGGCCGCGATGACGCGACAGATGTCCGGACTCGTGACGTTCCTGCTGGAGCGGGCTTCGATTGATAGGGGGGTGGGCGAGCCGATCTCGTGCCTGAGGTGCGAGGGGGGGCTGGGCCTGACCCAGCCCGACCCCGACGACCCGGATCGGCTGATCGGCACCTGCGGGGCCTGTGGTTCCTGGTTCCTGATCCGCCAGGTGGGGGAGGGCCCGCTGCTGGACGTCCTGGCCCTGCCCGGTCCGGGGACGCCGGAGGATCGCGGCCTCCCCCGCCTCTGGTCGGCGCAGGAGGCCGAATCGATCCAGGTCCGAGCCTGATCGATCCTCAGGATCGACGCGTCCGGCTCCCCTTCTTCCTCGGGGAGGGTGGGCCGCCCGTCCGCCTCGGTGGGGGCGGCGAACCCGGCCGCTTCGGCCTCCTCGGGCCGGTGCGGGACTCGGGCAGCTCCATCCCCTCGGGGAGTTCCGAGGCGAGGACGAGGTCGAGTTCCCGGCGGTCGACATCGACCCGCCAGACCCGGACCTCGACCCGGTCGCCGAGCCGGAACCGCTGCCCTCGCCTGCGGCCGATCAGGCTGTGCGTCTCCCGCTCCAGGTCGTAATAGTCGCTGTGCAGGCTGGTCAGGTGGACGAGCCCCTCGACGGGCAGCTCGATGAGCTGGCAGAACAGGCCGAAATCCTCGACCCCGATGATCACGGCGTGGTAGTTCTGGCCGATCTTGTCCCCCAGGAACGTGAGCAGCTTGATCTTGATCAGCTCCTGCTCGGCCGCCTCGGCCCGGCGCTCGGTCCGGGTACAGTGCTCCGCCATCGCCACCAGCTCGTCCACGTGCTCCTTGGGACGCTTGCCGGCCAGGGTGGCGAGCAGCGCCCGATGTACCTGGAGGTCGGGATAGCGCCGGATCGGCGAGGTGAAGTGGCAGTAGTCCTCGCTGGAAAGGGCATAGTGCCCGGTCCGCTCGGCGACATAAGTCGCCCGCTTCAGGCTCCGGAGCAGGCCGAAGTGGACGGCGTGGCGCTCGGGCTGGTCGGCGGATTCGTTCAGCACCCGCTGCAATTCGAACCGGCTCTGCGGGCTCTCGATCGCGTAGCCGAGGCTCCGGGCGAACTCGGCGAAGTCGCGGAGCTTCATCGGGTCGGGGTCGTCGTGCCCCCGACGGAGGAAATCGAGGCCACGGCCGGTGAGGAACTCGGCGACGGCCTCGTTGGCCGCGAGCATGAACTCCTCGATCACCTGGTGACTCTCGTCGTCCTGTGCGAGGTGGGCGCCGACGACCTCGCCCTCGTTCCCGAGTTCGACCTCGACCTCGGGCATGTTCAGCTCGAGGGCACCCCGCGCGAATCGCCGCTTCCGCAGCGTCATCGCCAGCTCGAGCATCCGGCCGAGCATGGCGTGGACCGGGGGCGAGACGCCCTCGATCTCGCGATCGGGGTTCTTCATCGCCTCGAACGCCTGCTCATACGAGAACCGCTGGTCGACCCGGATCGCCGACCGGACGAATCGGGTCCCGGTGCGGACCCCCTCGTTGTTGAATTCGAGCAGGGCGGAGACGGTGTAGCGCGTCTTCCCCTGCTGGAGGCTGGCCAGGCTATTGGAGAGGACTTCCGGCAGCATCGGGACGACCCGGTCGGGCAGGTAGACGCTGTTCCCCCGCAGCCGGGCGACGCGGTCCAGCTCCGAGTTCGTCGGGACGAAGTGGGAGACGTCGGCGATGTGGACGCCGAGCTCCCAGTACCCCCGGTCGTCCCGGGAGAGGGTGATCGCGTCGTCGAAGTCCCGGGCCGTGGCCGGGTCGATGGTGACGGTGAGCACGTCGCGCAGGTCGGCCCGGCCCTCGACATTCGCCTCGTCGAACGCCCTGGCCTGCTCCCGGGCTTCCCGGAGCACGTCCTCGTCGAATTCGTCGGGGATGTTATAGGCGCGCAAGACCATCAGCGTATCGACGCCCGGCGTCCCCCGGGGGCCGAGCACCTCGGTGATTACTCCCTCGCCCTCCAGCTCGGGGGAGGGGAATCGAACCATCTCCAGCACGACCTTGTCGCCGGGACGGGCCCCCTTGGCCCCGGGGTCGCCGACGTAGATCGACTCGTGGAAGGTCGACTTGTCGACCTTGACGAAGCCGTCCCCGTCCTGCTCGAAGTACGTCCCCACGAAGACCCCCGAGGCACGCTCGATCACGTCGAGGATCTTGCCCTCGTGGTTCATCCCCGGGGTCCGCGCCCGCCGGGTGATCTTCACGGCGACCTGGTCGCCGGAAGAGGCGTCGGAGGTGTACTTCTCCGGGATGAAGATGTGATCGGCCCGGTCATTGGCCCCGTGGGGGCGGACGAACCCGAACCCCTTGGCCGTGCGACGGAAGGTGCCGACGATCGCCCCGCTCGACGACTTCTTCGCGGCCTCCGTCGCCTTCTCCAGCGTCTTGTCCCGTGCGACGACGAGCTTCCCCGCCTTGACCAGCCGCTTCACCGCCCTGCGGAAGTCGGGGTACTCGTCGGGGGGGATGTCGAATTCCCGGGAGAGGGCCTTGACGGTCTTCGGCTGGTACCCGGGCCGGGAGAGGGCGCCCATCACCCGGGATTCGTGGTCCGGCGTCGCCATGGCGCTCCCTCCGAGTAGGTGTGACCGCCCCCGCTCTCGGCCCGGTCGCGGCGTGCCGGCGACGGGATCAGGCAGACCATTCGCCGGGCTCGGAGCCTTCCTCGGCCGTCGGGGCGCCCTTGTAGAGGCGGTGGCCGAGGTTCGCGTCATAGGAGGTCCAGGCCGAGCCGATCGTCGGGTCATCCCGGATCTGTCGGGAGAAGGCGTGCACCTTGGCGTCGAGGTTGTCCAGGTAGTGCAGCGCGATCGCCTCGGGGGTCATCGGCGGCTTTGGGCTGCCGAAAGCCGGGGGCCCGTGATGGCTGACGATCATGTGCTTCAGGCGCATCAACCGCTCGACCGGGAACGCCTCACCCGTCAGGTCGACCGTCCGCCTGACCTTCTCGCTGAGCAGCTCCACCCCGATCACGATGTGCCCGACGAGCTGCCCCTCGTCGGTGTAGCCGAAGGCGCGGTCGTAGTCCAGCTCATACACCTTGCCCGAGTCGTGCAGGAAGATGCCGAGCAGCAGGAGGTCCCGGTCGAGCCCCTGGTAGAGCCCGGCGATTCGGTCGGCCATCTCCATCAGCGTCAGGACGTGCTCGAGCAGCCCGCCCTGGTAGGCGTGGTGCACCCTGACCCCCGCCGGGGCGGTGGTGAATCGCCGGAGGAAGTCGTCGTCGATCAGGTAGCACTCGGCGAGGGCGCGGAGGTGGGGATCCGAGACCCCCATCAGGAGTTGCCGGAGCCGGGCGGTCATCTCGGAGACGCCCCGGGACGCCTGCGGCAGGAACTCGCCCGGGTCGATCCCCTCGGCAGGGGTCGGGTCGATCTGGGAGAGGATCAGCTGGGCGGCCCCCTGGAAGATCTGGACCTTCCCCTTGACCTTCAAATAATCTCCCGCGTCGAACAACCGGGCCTGATCCTCGGACGCGTTCCAGAGCCGGGCCCCGATCAGGCCGGATCGGTCCCTCAGGTCGAGTTGGAGGTAGAGCTGCCCCTGGCGGTTGGACCGGAGCTGCTTCTCGGCGACGAGGAAGACCTCATCGACCGCCTCGCCGTTGGCAAGCTGCTTCACATATTGGCGCGTCATGGTGCGGGCGATCGGTTCTAAAGGCGGGAGGAGGCAAGGCGTCGGGTCCCGATCGCGGATCGGGACGGATCCGTCTCGGTCGGGAGGAGCGATTCTAGGCCCCCCCGAACCGGCCGGTCAAGCCGACCCGCTCCCCCGGCCGGTCGAGGCGGATCCGGGGGAGTATCCCGGACCCGCCCCTCGACGACCCTGCATTCGGCGAGCCGGACTCAGCCCGGTCGACGAGCCGCCCGCAGGGCGGCCAGCCGCTGGGCCAGCTCGACGGGGCGGGCCCGGAGCCCGGCCATCGGGGCGATCGGGCCCCGGTCCTGGAGCTGGAGCCGGGCGGCCAGCCGCTCGGCGAAGACCCGACGGCGGGCCGGCCGGGGCACAGGCTCGCCCGGCGACGGGGGCGTGCCGGGATCGACGGGCCCCTCCGAGGTCCCCGTCGGCGTGTCGAACGGCGGGTAGGGGAAGGGCCGATCGGCCTCGGCGGCCGGGCCGATCACCCCGGCCGGGGGCAGACCGAGGCCCGAGTCGTCCACCAGCCGGGCGAGTTCCAGGGTCGGGTCCGGGCCGCGGTCCAGCTCGCTGATCTCCCGGATCTCGTCCTGCGGGTCGACCACCACGCCGACGAAGTACGGGGCCCCGGTCTCGGGAAGCGTCACCGGCTGCATGGCGTCGAGCACGGCGACGTTCGGGCGATCCAGGAGGGTCTGGTCCCCCGGGACGAACCGCTCCGTCGGGGCGAAGGAGAGCGGGAGGATGTTGCCGACGGTGAAGGTCCCCAGCACGATGTCCCCCGGCCCGAACGCCTCGTCGAGCGAGGCGACCACCTGGACGACCACCGGGGCCTGGTCGATCGTCGGGGCGGCGCCATAGTTGGCGACCTTGACCTGGGGGACGATCGTGTCCCCCGGATTGAGGACCGGGGGCAGCCCCAGGGCGATCGCCTGCAGGTCGGGCAGGTCCGGGACCAGCAGGAACGAGGCCGCGGGTCGGAAGACGTTGTTGGTGCGGTCCAGATCCCGGACGTCCCGATCGGGGTCGAGTTCCAGGGTGATGAATCCGTTCGAGCCGACCCCGGGATAGCCGGCCGGCGGCTCCTCGGGCAGGCTGACGACCCCGGTCACCTGGACGAGCCGGTTCTGGGGCACCGCCGGCACGCTGATCGTCCCCAGCAGGATCCGATCGCCGAAGGGGGAGTGGGCCTGATTGGTGTAATACACCTCGATCTCGGACGGCCCGGCATCGGCCGCGCTGGCCTGACCGGGGAACTGGGCCAGGGGCTCGGGGATCGAACTCTGGCCGAGGTTGGAGACGTCGACCGTGACGGCGATCTCGCCCCCATAGGCCGCGACCGGGCCGGTGTAGGCGTTCAGGATCGCCAGGTCGGGGATCGAGAAGCCGAGTGGGGTGTAGGCCAGCAGGTGTCGGCCTTCGAGTGCCTCCGGCGTGATCGGGGCCGGTCGGCGTCGGGTTCTCGTCGTTCCGTTGCCCCGCCGCGGGTGTCGCTCAGTCATTGCAACCACCTCTCACTTCCCAGCGGCCGGGGGCGACGCGCCCCCTGCCCCTCGTCGTGGGTCGGATCTCAAGGGGTCGGCCCGGGAGACGTCGCGAACGGTCGGTCGGAGCCATCACGCCTCTGCCGGAGGACGAACCCTGTGCTCGCCCTCCAGCATCGACGCGGATCCCGGACGCCCATCGGCCGAAATCGGGGACTTCTTCGGCCGGAGGTCGTGTTCTATCAAGCGAATCTGTCACGCCGCCCGCACCGGGAGGCGGGATGGTGACGGTCGGGGCGATCGTCCCGAAGGGGACCGGCACCAGAGCGGGTCGATCGGGCCGTCGTCGAGTCGGACGACCCTCCGGGCCGTCCCGATCGGCGTCGAGATCGGGAGGCCATCGAGGGGAGGATCATTGGGGTGGGGGACGGGTCAGCCGCGTTTATTTCGGACCTCGTCCTCGATCAGCTTGAAGAAGTCGTCATCCTGGTCCTGTGCGGGGGGAGCGGCGAGGGGCGGGTCGTCCCCGACGGGCTCGGCCTCCGGGCCCTGGACACCGGGGCCGTCCGGGGGGCCGGGCTCGGGCCGGGGCTTCGAGGCCCTGGGGGCAGCAGGGGGTCGGGGGCGCGAGTCGTCCGTGAAGCCGGCGAGCTCCATCAGCGAGGTCGGCTTGCGGGCCTCACCGGACCGGATCGCCTCTTCCTCCTCGAGCAATTGCTGGCTGTCCACGAGCGGGGCGGCCGGCTCGTAGTCGATGTGGAACAGGTGCGAGGCGATCGCCAGCTCGTCATCGGGCATGATCGACTGGACCCGCGACAGCTTCTGTCCGTTGATCTTCGTGCCGTTGGTGCTGCCGAGGTCCCGGACATGCCAGGTGCCGTTGATGAACGACAGCACGCAGTGCCGACCCGAGACGTTCTCGAAATCGAGGCGGATGTCGCTCGACGGGCGGCGGCCGATGGCGACCTCTTTCTTCTTCAAGGGGATCGGGTCGCCACCACCGACGGGCTTCATGGTGCCCAGGAGCGTACCTTCCTGCATGATCGGCGTCTCCCGATGGGTCGGACGTGCCGGCCCGCCTCGCGAACCGTCCCGACGCCCATTTGGGCGCCACATTCAGGCTAACGAAGGAAATCGGCCCCGAGCAAGCCTCACCCCCGTCCAGGTCGGCAGCCCGATCGGGGTTGGAGCGGCTGCCCCGGGATACTACCATGCGTACGGAGCGGATCGGCCGCTCGGGACACCCAACTCACCCCCCCATGGATCGCAGTCGTGCTCCCCCGAGTGCTCGAACCCGAGGTGATGGACACTCCCGACGAGGCGATCGCCTACGACGCGATGGACCACGCCGAGGTCAATGGCCGTTTCGTGGCCGACGTCATGACCGCCCACGGCCCCCCTCGGGGGGGGGAATGGCTCGACGTCGGCACCGGCACCGCCCTGATCCCCATCGCCCTCTGCCGGGCGGCCCAGAACGTTCGGCTCGTCGCGGTCGACCTGGCCGAATACATGCTCGCACTCGCCCGGTCCAACGTCGAACGCGCCGGGCTGACCGACCGGATCCGACTCGATCGGGTCGACGCCAAGGGCCTGACCTACCCCGACGGGTCATTCGAGGCGGTCCTCAGCAATTCGATCGTCCATCACGTCCCCGACCCCCTGCCCGCCCTGGCCGAGATGGCCCGGCTGGTCGCCCCCGGCGGGACCCTCTTCGTCCGCGACCTGGCCCGGCCGCCGGACCTCGAGACGCTCGACCGGCTCGTCTCGGCGTACGCCGGGTCGGAGCCGGAGCACGCCCGATCGATGTTCCGAGACTCCCTCCATGCGGCGCTCGCGGTCGAGGAGGTCCGGGATCTGATCCGGTCGCTCGGCTTGCCCGTAGGGGGTGTCCGAATGACCTCCGACCGCCACTGGACGCTGACCTGGCGACGGCCCCACTGACGATCGACCCGAGCAATTCGAGGCCAGGAATCCGATGCCATCGCCCCCCGAGCCGGACGTCGTCTCCCCCGAGGACGTTTCGATCCCGGTCGACGGCCGGGCCCCGCTGAAGGGCTGGCACTGGCATCGCCCCGGGCCCAGGGGCGTGCTCGTCGTCGCCCACGGGCTGGGCGAGCACTCGGGCCTCTACCGCTCCCTGGCCGAATTCCTGGTCCCGACGCTCGGCGTCGACGTGCTCGCCTTCGACTTCCTCGGTCACGGCCGGAGCCCCGGCCGTCGCGGTCACCTCGAACGGTACGAACAGCTCCTCGACGACCTGCTGGCCTCGACCCGATGGGTCGCCCGGATCCGGCCGGGAGTCCCCCGGTTCGTCCTCGGCCACTCCAACGGCGGCGTCGTGTCCATCCTCTCGCTGCTCCGGGAACCCGACGCGGCCGACGGCTTGATCCTCTCCAACCCGGCCCTCCGGCTGAAATATCAGCCCCCCCGACACAAGCTGATCGCCGGCCACGTCCTCCGGGTCCTCGCCCCCTGGGTGACCCTGAGCGGGCCGCTCCCGACCGGAGACCTGTCCCGCGACCCGCTCCAGCAGGTCCTCATCCGGGGCGACCACTTGATGCACAACCGGCTGGGTCCACCCCTGTTCTTCGGGATGAGGGCGGGGGGCATCAGCGCCCTCCAGCACGCCCCCCGAATGACGACCCCGCTCCTGGTGGTCGTCGGCGACGACGACCCCATCATCGAACCCGACTCCGGCCGGTCGTTCCACGACCGTTATGGGGCCGAGGACAAGGCGCTCCGGAGCGAGCCGGGATTCGTCCATGCCCCCCTGTTCGACCTCGGCCGGGGGGCGATCTACGGGTGCCTCGCCGACTGGCTCCGGCCGAGGCTCTCCCTGAGCCGGGACGATGTCCAATTCCAATCCGACGGGCATCCTCCCTCGCATGGACCCGATCAGCCCGACCGGACGATCCGAGGGACGATGAATCGGTGAGGGCCGGGGGCCGTCGAACCGGGGAACTGGTAATAGGTCGCCGTCCCCGTCTCGGGGTCGATCGTGAAACCGGGTTCTTCGACCACCACGACCCGGGCCCTGCCGTCACCCAGGATCTCGACGTGGTCGATCGTCCAGGACCGGGAGGCCTCCCCCCCGTGCGAGACGATCAGGGTCAGGCCGGCCAGCGCCCCGGGGTCGGCGATCGGCCGGTCGGTCTCGAACCAGCCGAGGCCCCCGGCCTCGACCGGCCGGACCGAGGCCACGATCCTCCCCTCGACCCGGGCCTGCTCGACCCGACGCCCCCCCACCTCGGCGAAGGTGCCGCCGGCCATCGAGATCCCCTCTCCCCGGACCCGCACCAGCAGGGAGTCGGTCCTCAGCACGGATCCGTCGGTGAGCGGCGCCTCCCGGACGGTCCCGGGTGCGTCGTTGACCAGCAGATGCTCGGCCCCTCCCCCGGTCTCCAGCACGAGCAACACGGTCCCCTCGGGGGACTCGACCCGGCCGGCCCGCCGCAGGCCGGAACGCCCGGGGGCCTCGAACAGGGTGACGAGCGTCGACCGCATCGGCTCCTCCTCGTCGGAGGCCCGTCGGACGATCAGGGCGCCTCGGCCCCCTCCCGAGGGGTCGGGCGACTCCGCCGAGTAGAGCGTCGACTCCCCGGGATTGAGCAGGTGGAGCCCCACCATCGGGCCGTCCGGCCCGTCGAGGACGGCTTGGGTCGGCCCCCCCACCCGGGCCTCTCGCAGTTCGGTGAACGCGGCATAGGCCTGGATGAACCACCGCCCGTTCCCCGAGGGGGAATCGGCCACCGGCACGATCGAGGCCGGCAGCAGCGTCCTCGGGCCCCGCTCCCAGCCCCGAGACGCCCGCCAACGAGCCGACGAGCCGGGGGGGGCGTGGAAGAGCTGGTCGTGCTGGTGGCCGCCCCGGACCTCGAAGACGCTGAGGGCGAACCGGGCCCGATCGTCGTGGACGACGGCCATCGTGTGCCGGTATCGGGAGCAGGTGGAGGGGTAGGCCCTCGGGTCCCCCATGGCGACGACCTGCAGGGTGGGCTCGGCGGCGAAGAACAGCAGGTCGGCACCGGGGGCCTGGCGACGCGCCCGGGCCGGCGACTCGCGCTGATTCAGGCCGTCGACGATCACGGCGTTGTGCGAGGCGGTCGACCGCTCCCAGCCATCGCGCGACGGCGGGAGGTCGTCCAGGTCGCCGAGGACCGTCCGGCCGCCGAAGGCGAGCCGGGTCGAGAGCCGATCGGATCGGGGGCCGTCGGCGTCGCCGAAGCCCCGGAGTTCCAGGTCGATCGCGTCGGGCCCCTCCCCCGCCGAGAGCCTGGCCAGGCCGACTCCTCCCAGCAAGGCCGGGCGGCGGACCTCCTCCCGGATCGGGGTCGGCGGCCAGGACACCTGGCGGACCTCGACCACCCCCGGGTCGACGATCGCCGCGTCGTCGGCCCTCCGGGCCAGCGCGAGCATGGCGGCGACCTCCGCCCCGGGCGATCCCGGTTCGGGGCCTCGTGCGACCGTCGGGGCCGGGGACGCCCCGCCCCCGGGGCCGGGGATCGCCGGCGGGGCGTGCGGAACGGCCGTACCCAGTCCCGGCACGAGGCCCCGGAACCAGCCGTCGAGCAGGCCGACGACCCGACGGTGCGCCTCCGAATCGCCCGATCGCCAGTGGCCGTCATGATAGAAGCCGCGACGGGCCAGGCCGTCGAGCGTCCGGAGGCCGGCGTCCCGGAGCCGGTCGTCCCCGAGCAGGTGGCCGACGGACAGCAGCCCCCGGGCGACGTAGATCGACCGCTCGTCGTGCGTGTCGGGGTGCCCGAGGAGGAACCGTGCCGAGGCCCGGAGCAGGTCCTCCTCGATCACCCGACGGGGGTCCTCCACCTCCAGGAGCCTCCCGGCCTCGTCGATCGCCGGGTCGTCCCGGAGCATCGCGTAGGCGATCACCAGGTTCATCGGCACGTTCAGCGCGCCGGAGCGGTCCCACTTCGCCGAGCGGAACCCCTCCCGGTACGGCGGCCTCAAGTCGGCCGGCTGGAGGTACTTCGATCGCCCCGCCTGGTCGTAGTGGACCGCGTAGGAGGGATAGACCTGGGCGAATCGGAGCAGGATCAAGGCGGCGAGCGTGGCCGGCTTCGGGTCCCGACGGGCCTCGGGCTCCTCGCGGTGCCGGACGGCCGCATAGAGGGCGAACCGCGCGAGGAAGGTCCGGGCCAGGTCGTCCCGCTTCGCATCCAGGTAGATCCGCTCGCCGGGATAACGGGCCCGCGTCGGCTCGACCAGGTGATACGGATAGGAGTGGAACGTCCCCGGCAGGACTTCCACCGTGTCCTCCGGCACCGCCTTCTCGACCTGGGCCGGGATCGCGTCGTTCGGGAACGTCGCCTCGCAGGACCGGCAGGAGACGACCTCGGGCGTCCGGACCGACCAGGTGAACGGGTCGTCGGCCTCGGTCGCCTCGCAGGACGGGCATCTCGCGTGGTAAAACCCCGCCTGCTCGGGCACGAGCGCGGCGACCTCCTCCGGCCCCATCGCCAGCAAGGCCTCGACGTCCGGTTCGGACCAGAACTCCTCCTGCCAGGGGCCCGGCAGCGAGAAGCCTGAGAACGGGTCCGACCCGGAGACCCCGGCCGGGGTCTCGGCCGCCGACGGCCCGCTGATCAGGCAGGAGAGAAGCAGGAGGAGCGGGAGGATGGGCAGGAGGGGCGGGCGGGGGAGCATGGCTCGGGATCCTTCCCGGGAGGGGGGCCCCGTCCGGGGGGATCGGGGACTCGGGGCCGGTCCGTCGGGGACCGGGCCGGGCGGCTTCGGCGCGCCCGGCCCTCGGCCCCCGATCATACCGATCATCCCACCGGGATCAATTCCGCATCCCGGCGCCCCTCCACCAATTCGAACAGCTGCACCGGCCCCAACTCCTCCTGCCGGCCGAGGTGGATTCGTCGCTGTCGATCCCTGGCGGCTTCCAGCTCGCCCGGTGCATGCTCGGCGCAATAGACGCCGTAATTCTTCAGTTCATTCTGGGTCCCGTCGCCCCATCGGCAGGCGACCTTGTAGCGGGCGGGGTGGTCGCACCCCTCGACGTCGCAGACCGGCGTATAGTGGTACGGCAGATCGTGGCTCATCGATCAGGCCCTCGGGGGGGCTCATCCCGAGCCGACGGGACCTCGGCCCTCCGAACGGACCTGGCCCTCGTTTCCGGGACGGGAGAGGTGACTGCTCGGGCTTCGCCCCGCCACCCTCATTTTAGGATCTCGACGACTCGATCCCAAGATCAACGTCGATCGGAATCGGCGGCCGGCGTGGCCGGCTCGGAGGAGACCGCCCCGATGCTTCGACTCGCCGCCCTGTGTTGCGTCGCCTCGATCGCCCCGGGCTCGCCCGCTTCGGCCGACGACCTGGCCCCGCCCCCGGCGATCGAGGCCGAGGGGGTGCCGACCATCCCCCGGGGGCTCTCCCGGGCGTTGGCCGCCTACCGGACCGTGCCCGGATACGCCTTCGGGGGCTGGCTGGGGGGACGTCGGGAGGCCCTCGTCCTCGCCGGGGCGGCCCCAGCCGGCCAGGTCTTCAGCGTGGTCACCCCCGGGGCCCCCCCGCACCAGCTCACCTCCATCGCCGGCCGGGTCCTCGGCTGTTCCCCCCGCCCCGGGCGGAACCAGTTCGCGCTGCTCTATGACGTGGACGGCAACGAGGCGGTCCAGGTCGCCCTGTTCGACACCCCGTCCGGGGAGGTTTCCCGGCTCAGCGACGGCCGGTCCCGATACTCCGAACCCCGCTGGAGCCCCGACGGCCGGACTTTGGCCGTCACCGGGGACGCCCGGAACTCCCGGGACTACGACCTCTACCTCATCGACCCCGATGACCGCCAGGGGGCCCCCCGGCTTCTCGCCGAGCTGACGGGCCTGGCCACCGTCGAGGCGTGGGCCCCCGACGGATCCCGCCTGCTCGTCACCGAGATCGACGTCTCCCAGGGATCCCGACTGCTGGCCATCGATCCCCAGTCCGGCACCCCGACCGTCGTCTTCCCGAATGCCGACTCCCCGGGCCTGCACAGCCCGGGAGATCCCCGATATGCCCCCGACGGCCGGGCGATCTTCCTGAGCCTCTATGACGGCGGCCAGTTCCGCCGCCTGGGGCGGCTGGATCCGGAATCCGGGGGCGTCTCGATCCTGACGGGAGGCATCGAGGCCGACGTCGAATCCTTCGCCGTCTCCGACGAAGGGAATGTCCTCGCGGCCTCGATCCACGACGACGGCTACTCGAGGCTCCTGATCCTCGACGCCGAGTCCGGCCGGGTACTGGCCCGCCCCGGGATCCCCGACGGGCAGATCTCTAGCCTGACCTTCCTCCCCGGCTCGACCGAGTGCGCCTTCAACCTGGAGACGACCCGGGAGCCGTCCCAGGTCTACTCGCTCGTCACCCGGACCGGCGTGCTCGTCCGATGGACGCTCGGCGTCCCCGGGGGCTCGACCTTCGACCCGCCGGCCCCCCCGGAGCGGTTCCGCTTCGAGTCCTTCGACGGCCGGGAGATCCCCGCATTCGTCTACCGCCCCGACCCGGTGCGATTCCCCGGGCCCCGTCCCGTGCTGATCGACCTGCACGGCGGCCCCCAGGCCCAGGCCAGGCCGTCGTTCCTGGGGCCGGAGTCGTACCTCGTCAACGAGCTGGGGCTCGCGCTGATCGTCCCCAACGTCCGGGGGTCCAGCGGTTACGGGCTCTCCTACCTGAGGCTCGACGACGGCGAGCGCCGGGAGGACGCCGTCCGGGACGTGGGGGCCCTGCTCGACTGGGTGGCCGATCAGCCGGGCCTGGACGCCGACCGGGTGGCCGTGCGGGGGGGCTCCTACGGCGGCTACCTCGTGCTCGCCGCGCTCTCAAGGTTTGGCGACCGGATCGCCGCCGGGATCGACGTCGCCGGCATCTCCGATTTCCAGTCGTTCATGGACGACCAGCCCGAACTCCGGCTCGACCTGCTCCGCCTCGAATTCGGGGACGAGCGGGATCCCCGGGTCCAACGCTACTTCCGGGACATCTCACCGCTCCGCCGGGCCGACCGGATCACGACCCCGATGCTCGTCGTCCAGGGAGAGAACGACCCCCGGGTCCCGGTCGCCGAGGCCCGACAGATCGTCGACGCCGTCCGGGGCAACGGCGTGCCCGTCTGGTACATGCTGGCCCGCAACGAGGGGCACGGCTTCTCCCGGGGGGAGAACCTGGAGTACCTCCGCGCCGTCGAGGCCCGGTTCCTCATCGAGCACCTCCGTCGTCCCCGACCGGCCCCGGAGTGACGGGCTCGTCCCCCTCGGGACATACTCATAGACGAGGAACCGCTCCTGACGGGGGATGCCGTGGTCGACGATCCCCCCGTTGACCTCGTACGATCGGGTCCCGAGGAGGCGGTATCGCGTCCCCATCTCCTCCAGCCAGGAGGCCAGGCCCGGATCTCGGTCGGGGTCCTGGTTGTAGATCACGCAGCGGAGCGGGCGGTCCCGGGCGACCCGATCGAATCGGGGACGGGCCGGGTCGACCCCCTCCGGTAGGTTGATCCGGCGGTTCGCCAGGTAGAGTTCCAGGCGGCCCAGCCTCCAGTAGGGGCCCTCGAAGGTCGTCCCCCGGAGCGAGTGGACGCAGCCCACCTCCGCCCCCCGGGAGACTTCAGGCCAGAACCACCTGGCGAAGTCACGGGTCCGCTGGTCCTCGATCGTCCGGTACGGGAGGGCGAAGTCGATCGCCAACATCCCCGCCCCGAGCAGCCCCAACGTCAGCAGGGCCGTCGCGAGGGCCCGGGACCTCCGGGCTGGGTCCGCGAAACGGTCGATCAGCGACGAGGCGCCGACCCCGATCAGCAGGCAGACCGCCGGGGCGACGTGCTGCATCGTCCGGGCCGTCCCGCCGTACGGGTATCGGCCGAGTGCCGAGGCCAGCAAGGTCAGGCCCATCGGCGCGATCAGCACGGCCAGCAGGCGGCGATCCCCCGCGCGGGCCAGCGCCACGATGCCGACGACCATCAGGGTCGCCGAGGCGACGCTGGCCCCCCGCTCCCCGCCGATCGGGTAGCCGAAGCCCGCCCCGAGGTGGATCGACACCAGCCAGCCGACCAGCCGGATCGGGTCGCCGACCGGGGGGAATTGTTCCGACCAGTACCCCTCCCGGTAGACAGCCCCCACCGCCTCGCTCTGCCCCCCGGTGCTCGCCAGGAACAGCCCGAGGAAGGCCAGCGGGACGACCCCCACGTAGGCCGCCCAGGCCCTCCAAATCCCCCGCCCGGGGCATCGCCGAGCGATTCCCCAGGCCGCGGGGGTGATCGCCAACCCGATGCCCCCCGCCACGAACGCCGACGGCAGCGAGCAGGCCATCGCCGCCGGCGCGATCGCGGCCAGGACCCAGAGGGGACCGGCCCGCCCGGGCCCCCGAACCCAGGCCAAGGCCGGCCCGAGCAGCACGATCGCCGCGAGCAGGTCGAACGCATACGGCTTCACTTCGGCCGAATGACGAATCGGTGCGTAGGAGACGGCGAATACCGAGACCGCCAGCAACGCCGACGGGCCGCCGACCGCCCGCCTCGCCACCCAGGCGAACACGGGGACGGCCGCAATCCCGGCGACGACCGGCGCCAGCCGGAGCGACCACTCCGACGCCCCGAGCAGGTCGATCATCCCCCGCTCGATCCACAAGAATCCCGCCGGGGCCACCTGGAAGAACGCCAGGGGCCCGAGCAACTCGCCGAAGCCCCGGCCCAGGACGTTGACGGCGACCATCGCCTCGTCCCCCCAGAGCGGCCGGTCCGTCAGGTATCGGACCAGCCTCAAGGAGACCCCGACCGCCACGGCAATCACCATCCAACGGTCGACCGGGACGGGGGCGCCGGCCGTCGTCATCCGGGGGCATCCCTCGGGCCGGTAGATCCGGCTGGGACGCCCGGCCCTATCGGGTCGACCGATCGGTTTGGGAGGCTCCGCGCCTCTGGTCCTCGCGTCCATGCTCGGGGTGCATCCTCATCGGTCCGATCCGGGCGACCCTCGCCACCGTCTCTACCCGATCCCCGGGAATCGTGCATCCCGAATCGGGCCGGTCCTCCCCGGATCCGTGCGATCCCGATCCGGTCACGCCGGCCCGGTCCAGACGAATCGCCCGGCCAGCAACCCCGAGACGAACGCCAGGAACAGCGCCAGCAGCAGGAAGAGCGACCAGGCCACGAAGGCCACCCGGGGGATCGCCACGTCCCGCCCGGGCCTCCCCCGGGCGATCGAGGCGGCCGGGACGGACGATCCGCCCTCTCCCCGAGGCCCCCGGGGAACTGCCCCCGGGTCCCGGATCCCGATCCCCGCCGGGGGCGTCCCCGGCTCGAAGGCCACCCGGGAAGCCGGCTCGGAGAGATCGGAAACGGGCCCAGGCTCCCGACCCCCGGCGGCCAGGTCGAGGAACCCGGGCGGGATCGCCACACCCTCGTCCTCCTCTCCCGGGTCCCCCGGGCCGGGGATCGGGGTCGTGGGGAGCTCATCGGAGTCGACCGCGAAGAGGGACTCCAGTTCCTCCTGCCGGAGGTCGATCCCGTCGAAGAAGCCGGGCGGGCGCGTGACGGCGCCGGACGCCCCGCCCTTCGCCTCGACCGACGCCCCGGTCGACGGCAACCATGCCGACTCGTCGCGGTCGGCCGGGGGAGGGCCCGACGGCCCCGGCACCACCAGGCCGCAGCCGCATTTCGGGCATTTCACCCGCTGGCCGGCCTTGGAGGGTGAGACGCCGAGCAGCTGGTCGCATCGGTCGCACCGGAACTTCAGGGGGTCGGGAGCCATGCGGGGGCGCCCCGTCGATCGGTCCGAGGGAATATCGAGGCGATCCTCAGCGTCCCAAGGTACGAGCCCCCGCGACGCGACGCCAGCCGATCCCACCGGCATGGCCCGACGCTTGACCCCGTCGCCCCTCGGGACAGAATGGGACCGGATGGCTCGCCTCCCGGGCCGGATGGACGGGCCCCGGTGTCTCGGGCGATCGGTCACGGCCCCGGGTCTCGGGTCGATCCCCCGCCGGACGACCGGCTCGAATCGGATCGACCCGACCCGGGCGGCCCGGGGATCCCGGCGCCCTTCCACGCTCCCCCGTCATCGTCGACATCGACCCGATCCGGCATGGACGACCAAGGAGGCCCGATGATCATCCCGCCCCGGCGACGGTCGCCATTCATCTCCACCCCCGGGCCGGCGACGGCCCTCCTCCTCGTCCTGGTCGCGACCGGGCCCCGCGTCCGGGCCGACCAGGTGGTCCTCAAGAACGGCGGCCTGATCTCGGGGGTCGTCGAGCGCGACAACGCCCTCGTCACCGTCTTCGACGGCCTGAAGCGGACCGTCATCCGCCAGACGAAGATCGAACGCGTCTCCCCCGAGCCGGCCTCCGACCGACAGCGGATGGAGCGGTTCTCCCTCGTGCAGCCCCTGGAGGTCCACGGCGGCGAGATGCCCTCCCACGCCCTCCGCGTCCGGTCGACCGAGTGGGACGACTTCGGCCAGCGGATGTTCGAGTTTTCGGAGTATAACGGCCGCTCCCTCCGTCCCGAGCGGATGAAGCAGGCGATCAACGAGATCGGGCCCGACGTGGTCAAATTCCGGGGGATCGACGGCTTCTGGGTCGGCCAGGTCGCCACCGGGCAGGTCCCCCGCCCCGTCATCCTCGGCCTGCTCGACCGCGTCGACCCGACCAACCAGAACGAGCGGCTCCGCGTCGGCCGGTTCCTGATCCAGGCGAAGTGGTACGACGAGGCCCTGGCCGAGCTCGATCGGCTCGCCGAGGCCTTCCCGGACCTGGCCGCCACCGTCGCCAACGTCCGTGGCTCGGTCCGGGACCTCCAGGCCCGTCAGGCCGTCGACGACGCCGACCGCCTCGTCGCCGTCGGCCAGCCCCGGGCGGCCGAGGAACGCCTGACGACCTTCGGGCTCGACGGCGTCTCCCCCGCCCAACGCGAGGCGGTCGACCGCCGCCTCCGGGATCTCAGGTCCGGGCTGGCCGCGCACCGGCAATTCGCCTCCGAGCTGCGGTCCGCCCTCGACCTCGCCCCGGACGACTTCCGGCGCGACCACCGGTCCGCCGTCACCGAGATCCTCCAGGCCCTGGAGAACGCCCCGGACGCCGTCGCCCCCCGGCTCGAGCCGGCCCGGCCGGCCCTCGACGGCGAGGGAAAGCCGGTCCCCCCGGAGGTCCGCCTCTGCCGCGCCCTCTCGGCATGGGTCGTCGGCCCCGAGCACGCGGTGGACGAGCCGGCGGCCGTCCGGGCGCTCTGGGACGCCCGGGACCGGATCGTCGGCTACCTGATCTCCCGGGACGGCGAGGAGCGCGCCCGCCTGAAATCCGAGCTGGAGGGCCTGTCCATCCCCGCCGCCGATGGGACCTCGCAGCCCTTCGACCTGGGACTCGCCAGCCGGATCATCCGGCAACTGCCCCCGCCGCTCGCCAGCCTGGAGCCCCCCCCCTCGGCCACCCCGCTCATCCGCCGGGTGATCGACGAGGTCAATTCGACCCCGACCGAGTACTCCGTCCTCCTCCCCCCCGAATACCACCCCCAGCGCCGATACCCGACGGTCGTCGCCCTGCACGACGGCCGGGGCCCGAAGTCGGCCCTCGAATTCTGGGGGCCGGAGGCGAGCCGGAACGGCTTCATCGTGATCGCCCCGCAATACCTCGACGAGGGCAGCGGCGAGGGTGAGTCGGCCATCGACTATCGCTATTCCTCCGACGAGCACGCCGCGGTGCTCCTCTCCCTGAGGGACGCCCGCAAGCGTTTCTCCATCGACCCCGACCGCATCCACGTCGGCGGCTCGATGCTCGGCGGCAACGCGGCCTGGGACGTCGGCCTCGCCCACCCCGACGTCTTCGCCGGCGCGGTCACGCTCTCCGGCCTGCCGGCCAAGCACGTCTCCCGGACCCGGGCCCACGGCGAATACCTCCCGCTCTACGTCGTCATCGGCGAGCTGACGACCGCCTCCACCGAGGCGCTCGTCTTCGACATGGTCAAGGACATGATCGGCAAGGCCTGGGACGTGACCTACGTCGAGTACATCCGTCGCGGCCTCGAACCCCTGCCCGAGGAGCTGCCCGCCGCCTTCGACTGGATGTCGCGACGGATCCGCACCCCCCGGCTGAAGGACTTCGAGGTCGTCTCCTCCCGCCCGGCCGCCGACCGCTTCTTCGGCGTCGTCATCCGCGAGTTCGCCCCCGGCCGCACCCCCGCCCCCGAGACGGTCGACGCCCTCGGCACCAAGCTCGACCCCGCCACCCTCTCCTGCAAGACCAACTCGACCCTCAACCTCCTGAGCCTCACCGTCGGCGGCATCAATGCCCTGGACCTCTGGATCGACCCCGAATTCCTCGACCTCGACGAACGCATCCAGATCCGGATCAACGGCAAGCGCTACTTCAACGACCTCGTCAAGCCCGACCTCGGCGCCCTGCTCGAGGATGTCCGCATCCGGGGCGACCGCACCCAGCTCTACTGGGCGAAAATCTCCCTCGGGGGCAAGCGGGCTGGGTGATCGGAACGGGGCGAGCCGAGGCGAGGCGACCCGAGACCCGGGCCGACCGGCCCCCAGGACGATGAGCATGAGCACCATCCAGGATGAAGAGATCGAGATCGAGATCGAGGTCGGGCCAGACGTCCCGCCGGAAGGCGACATGGTCATCACGCTCCAGGTCGGCGACGGCGGCCTCGACCGCTACCTGGAGCTGGTCGGGGACCGGAATGGTCCCCGGATCAAATGCCTGGATGGGAGCCTGACGATCGTGTCCCCCTCGTTTCGGCATGAACGCGGAGGCGAGCGACTAAATGACTTCATCGGGGTCGTCTGCGAGGAACTGGACATCGACTTCCTGGCCGCCAGGAGCACCCTGCTGCGGCCTCCCGGCAAGAAGAACGACGACATCGAGCCGGACTCCTGCGACTACATCCAGCACGAGGCCGCCGCCCGGGACGCCGGCGATCAACTCGACCTCGCCCGCATCCCCCCGCCCGACCTGCTGGTCGAGGTGGTCGTCACGCACGGCCCGAGCAAGTCGCTGGACATCTGCCTGCTCTTCGGGGTCCCCGAGGTCTGGCTCCACCACCCTCGCACCGGGAGGATCCAGTTCCTCATCCTGCAGGGCGGCCGCTACGTCGGCCGGACCCGGAGCCGATGCTTCCCCTTCCTGGCCCCGGCCGACCTCCTCCCCTGGCTGACCTCCCCCGAGGACGAGCCGGACAACCGCTGGAGGAGACGCCTGCGCGACTGGGTCCGGGAGGTGCTCGCGCCCCGCCGGGGCGGCGAGGGCTGATCGACCCCGAGGGCCTCCCTCCTCCAGAGTCGGTGGCAGGGCCCGGATCGGCGCCTGAGGCCGCGACCCTGGCGGGCAGCGCCTCCCCGGTTACAATGGGGCCGACGATCGCCGACCAGACCGCCCGAGCGGGAACGAACCGGAGCCCGGCCCATGCCCTCGCCGAACGAACTGTACGACCAGGCCATCGACCTGCGGGACGCCGGCGACAAGGAGGCGGCCGTCTCGAAGCTGAAGGAGGCCGTCGAGGCCGACCCCGAGCACACCCTCTCCCACGGCCTGCTCGCCCGGCTCTGCGTCGACCTCGGCCAGTTCGACGACGCCATGATGCACGCCCGACGGGTCGCGGAGCTGGAGCCCGAGGACCCCTTCTCCTACACCGCCCTCTCCGTCATCTACCAGCGGTGCGGCCGCATCCCCGAGGCCGAGGACGCCATGGCCCGGGCCCGCATGAAGCAGATGGGCATCGAGTGACCCCCGTCCCCTCCCCCCGGACGGAGGGCCGAGCAGGGCGATCCCCCGCCTCCACGACCCCACATCGATGATCCACCTCGCGACCGGAGCCCCGCCCATGACCCTGTTGACCTCGCTGCTGCTGCTGATGCCGTCTCCGGCGATCCCCGCCTCGGGCGCGGATGCCGGTTGGGTCGCGGCGGAACTCCCCGGGCTCCTCGACCTCTACCGGCACCTCCACCGCCATCCCGAGCTCTCGTACCAGGAAGCCGAGACGGCCGGCCGGGTCGCCCTCGAACTGGAACGGGCCGGGGTCGACGAAATCACGAAGGAGGTGGGCGGCCACGGGGTCGTGGGGGTGATCCGCAACGGCGAGGGTCCGACCGTCCTGGTCCGCACCGACCTCGACGCGCTGCCGGTCGTCGAGCAGACCGGCCTCCCGTTCGCCAGCACCGTCGAGGCGACCGACGACGCCGGCGAGGCCGTCGGGGTCATGCACGCCTGCGGCCACGACGTGCACATGACCTGCTTCGTCGGCGTGGCCCGGTGGCTCGCCTCGCACCGGGACTCCTGGTCGGGCACGGTCGTCCTCGTCGCCCAGCCGGCCGAGGAACGGGTCGGGGGCGCCCGTCGGATGCTCGAAGACGGGCTCTACGAGCGGTTCCCCCGCCCCGAGTTCGCCCTCGCCCTGCACGTCTCCTCCGAGACCAGGGCCGGCCAGATCGCCTATCGGGCCGGTCCCGCCCTGGCCAGCGTCTCCAGCGTCGACATCACCGTCCGGGGCGAGGGCGGACACGGCGCCTACCCGCACCGGACCGTCGACCCGATCGTCCTGGCCGCCTCCCTCGTCATGGAACTCCAGACCATCGTCAGCCGGGAGGTCGCCCCCACCGACCCCGCCGTCGTCACCGTCGGCTCGATCCACGGCGGCGCGAAGCACAACATCATCCCCCCCGAGGTCACGCTCCAGCTCACCCTCCGCTCCTACACGACCGAGGTCATGGACCAGCTCATCGACGGCATCCGGCGCCGGGCGTTCGCCCTCGCCGAGGCCCACGAAGCCCCCGAGCCCTCGGTCACAATCGGCGAGTCGACCCCGCCGACGGTCAACGACCCCGACCTCGTCTCCCGGATCGTCCCCGCCCTGGGCCGCGCCATCGGCCCCGAGCACGTGCACCCGACCGACCCGGTCATGGGGGCCGAGGACTTCAGCCTCTACAGCCTCGACGGCGAGATCCCGAGCTTCATGTTCTGGCTGGGTGCCGTCCCCGCCGATCGCTTTGAGGACGCCCAGGAGGGCGGCGATCCCCTCCCCTCGCTCCACTCGCCGATCTTCGCCCCCGACGCCCCGACGGCCGTCCCCGTCGGGATCCGGGCGATGACCTCCGCAGTCGTCGAGCTCCTCCCCCCCCCGGCCGACGCCACCGGCCGCTGAGCCGGCCGACGACTCGCCGAAGATCCGATCGATCCACGTCACCAACCGTCATCTCGCGGGTGATCCGCGTGGCGTCCGTCGCTTCCCGACGCCCCGGAGGGTGGGTCATCGAAGTCGACGGCCAAGCCGCGGTCGCCGAGCTTCGCGTTGCCGCGGCGTGATCCGTGATCACCTGGATCGGTCACTTTCGGGAGGCCGGTGGCTCGCCGGCGAGCCACCGGCCTCCCCGGCGACACGAACGCAAGTCTTGCAGTCGAAGCACCATGTGGCCGGGAGGAGGCGTCGGTCGATTCCGGGGCGATGGCTTCCGCGCCGGCCCCGACCCCGTCCAATCGGGGGGTCGACCTCCTCCGATCGAGAGCCATTCGAAAATCGTGTGACTGCGGGACCCGATTTCCTCGATCCTTATAGAAGTGGGTACGTGCTCGTACCGGCCCCCGGTCGCCGGCCGGGACGGGACGAGCCCGAGAGTCGTCGACGATGCGACTCCCCTTGTCCCTCCCTCAGGATGGCTCCCCCGCCCGATCCGTCCCATGCGGCCGACCGGGTCGGAATCGGGGGCGAATCTCGGCCTGGGATCGGAACTCCACTCGAAGCGTACTGGCGCGGAGCGAACCCATTTCGGCACGACATGATCGGCGGCACGGTTGACACAACTTTCATGAGGGCAAACCAATGGGGCAATCATGGCCTGGCCATCCCTGGCGCACCGAGTGGCGCACCGAGCCCGAACGACACGGGTTTTCTCGCGAGAGCACCAACCCGGAGGGAGGCGAGACGTCCGGGCTTCGGACCGGGAGGGGCGGACCAGATTCGGTGTGCGGAGCGAACCCAATCGATTTGCCACAAGTCCTTTATCTCCAAGAGAAATCCTCGATTTCGACCTGGCGCGCCGGGGCGCACCGATCCCGACCGAGCCGCGGACCCGGCCGTCCCGGGACGTCGCCGAGCCCGAGGCCCGGATCGGGTGTCGTCCGACCCGTGGCCCGGGGCCTCGGGGGCCGTTAGAATCGGCCGGGTCGGCCCCTCCGGGCCGCCGGGCGGGCGACCGACCCGAGCGACCCGGCGACACCCGCCCCCCTCGATCATCCCGGAGTTGCCCTCCATGACCCGTCGAAACCTCTCCCGGACCTTCGCCGCCCTCGCCCTGCTCTCGGGCGGCACCCTCGCGTTGGAGGCCGCCATGTCGCAGGACGGGGAGACGCCGAAGCTCGGCTATGACGATACGCCCTTCCTCCCCGGCGGGGCTTATCGGGTCCACGACGGGACCCGGCCCCAGCCCCCGGTCGTCGAGCCGGGCACCGCCAGCACCCAGGAGGAGCCGGGCACGCCCCCCTCGGACGCGGTCGTCCTGTTCGACGGCTCCGACCTCGCCGCCTGGGAATTGCCCAATGGCGACGACGCGCCGTGGCAGGTCGAGGGTGGGGCCCTGGTGATCGCCCCCCGGACCGGGTCGATCCAGACCAAGCAGGAGTTCGGCGACTGCCAGCTCCACCTGGAGTTCGCCTCCCCCGAGCCCGCCAAGGGCGACGGCCAGGGGAGGGGCAACAGCGGGGTGATGTTCTTCGGCCGATACGAGATCCAGGTGCTCGACTGCTTCGAGAACCCGACCTACCCCGACGGCCAGACGGCCGCGATCTACGGCCAGTACCCGCCCCTGGTCAACTCCTCGAGGCCCCCCGGACAGTGGCAGTCCCTCGACATCGTCTTCCGCGCCCCGAAATTCAAGGACGACGGCTCGGTCGCCGAGCCCGCCTACGCCACCGTCTTCCACAATGGGGTGCTGGTTCACGAGCACACGCCGCTGCTCGGCGCCGTGGCCTTCCGGGCCGTCGGCACCTATCGACCCCACGGGCCGAAAGGGCCGCTCCAGCTCCAGGACCACGGCGACCCCGTCCGGTTCCGCAACATCTGGATCCGGGAACTCAAGGGCTACGATGAGTCCTGACCCGGGGGCGCAACGAAATGAAGCGAGGCGGGGCGGGGCCATCACCGCCCCGCCTCGCCCCGATGTCCGACCGGGCCGATTGCCCTCCGCCGATCAGAAGACCGGCGGGATCATCCCGGGCGTCGACGGCATCATCATGCCGGGCGCCCTCATGCCGGGGCCCATCATCATGCCGGGCGCCGAAGGCATGGGCATGGCGGGTGCGGCGTAGCCGGGCATGGTGGTCCCCTGGTACGACGGGACCGGGGCCGAGGGCATGACCGACACGGGCATGTGGTAAGTCGGCACGGCCGTCTCGCAGGCCTTCGCACGCTTCGAGTGGCCCAGTTTCGGCATCTTCAAGCCGCACCCATGACCCAGCTTCGGCATCTTGAGTTTGAATCCGCAGCCGGCCTTCGGGGCCGGGGCGCAAGGATTCTTGTGGCAGCCGGCGTCCGCCGAGTTGGGGGCGAGCAAGACCGCCCCGAGGCCCAGGCTCGTCGCCAGGCCGATGGTCCGGATCAGTCGCGTCATGGTTCGGATTCCTCGATCGAGGCTTCACGAGGCCGGGCCACGTGCCCGGCCGATCCGGTCGACCTTCCGGCTGAGGAATCCATCCCCTCGGCATCCGACGTGGCAGACACCCGGCGATTCTGCGCGACCCGAAAACTCGACGTGGACTCGCCGGACGTTACGGTTTTCCCGGTTTCGCTGTCAAGGAGCCGTCGCGGACCCGGTACCCGGTTGGGGGTGGGGAGCCGGCGAACCTTCGAGGCGTGCGATGGATTCCGGATCCCGAGCGTGTCCCAGCCGCATCGTCCAATCGAATCATTCCGACCGCTACCTCCCCTCCCAACGGCCCCGTCGGGCCGGGCATCCGGCCTCGCCTTTGCAGGAAATCGGCCGTCGATCGCCCCCGCGGTTCGCATCCGGGCAGGCAGCGGTCCGGAGTGATCGGGACGCCGCGAGCGATCCCCTCGACCCGGCCCCATCCCCAGGAACGACCCATGCCCCTGCACCGATCCGCCGCGGCCGCCCTGGTGATCGTGGCCCTCCCGGCGGTCGCCCCGGGCGAAGACCACTTCCTCGTCATCGGCGGCGGAGCCGATCCCTCCACGAACCAGGTCTCGCTCGAGAAGAACGTGGCCGTCTTCCGGGCCCTGATCGGCGAGTCCTACCCGACCGGGGCCCCGATCGACGTCTTCTTCAGCGACGGGGACGACCCATCGCCGGATCTCCTGTACCGGGAGCCCGCCGGATCCCTGCCCCGGGTCAACGTCCTCCTGGCCCGGGTGCTTGGGCAGACCGACGCCCTGGGGGAGTCGTACCGATCCCATTCGGTCGACGGGGTCCGAGGGGCCTCGAGCCTCGAGAACCTTCGCCGGTGGTTCCGATCGACCGGGGGTACGCTCGGGTCGGGCGACCGCCTGTTCATCTATGCCACGGCCCACGGCGGCAAGGGGGACGAGGAGGACCCTCGGAACACCGCGATCTACCTCTGGGGCCGCGAAGAGCTACGGGTCCGGGAGCTGGCCGGGCTGATCGACGGGCTTCCCGAGGGGGTGGGGGTGGTCCTGGTGATGGTCCAGTGCTACTCCGGCGGCTTCGCCGAGCTGGCCTTTTCCCGGGACGATCGGCCGTCCGGCCCAAACCGTGCCGGCGTCTGCGGCTTCTTCGCCACCACGCACGATCGCCCCGCCGCCGGTTGCACCCCGGACATCGACGAGGAGCAGTACCACGAGTATTCCTCGTACTTCTGGGAAGCGATCCGGGGCCGGACCCGCACCGGGGAGCCGATCGGCCGAGAACCCGACCTCGACGGGGACGGGCTCGTCTCGTTGGCCGAGGCCCACGCCTATACCCTACTCGAGTCGGTCACCGTCGACCTTTCGATGAAGACGTCCGACGCTTTCCTCCGGCACTCCAGCCGACTCTCGACCGGCGTCGACGACGGGCTGCTTTCGGCCGACTCCCCCTGTCCCGACCTCCTGGCCGAGGCCTCGATCCCGGACCGGGCCGTCATCCGGGGTCTCTCCGATTCGCTCGGGCTGACCGGCGACGACCGGGCCGGGCAGGCCCGCCGACTGGCCGAGGAGACCCGCTCCGAGGCCCGCCGGCTCGACAGATCGATCCGACAGGCCCGATCCCGGGCCGTCGCGTCCGGCATCGGGATCCGCGACGACCTGATCGGCCGCTGGCCCGAGCTGAAGAACCGATGGAACCCAGCCGTCACCGCGCTGCTGACGACCGAGGCCGAAGCCGTGGTCGTGTTCATCGAGGGTCACCCAGGGTATGACCAGTTCGAGCGCCGACGACTCCGACTGGCCGAGTTGGAGGAACTTCGGCTCGACCAGGATCGCATCTGGGTCCGCTGTCGGCGCCTGCAACACACCTTGGAGCGCGTCGCCCTGGAGGCCAATCTGCCGAGGGTCGCCGACGGGGAGGCCGTCGAACGCTTCCGGAGGCTGATCGCCGCCGAATCCGCCTCGATCGGCCACCGCCCCGAGGGGGCGACGGCCGCCCTGGTCACGCCGGGGGGGTGAACGCGAGGGAGGAGGGTCACCAGGTCGACGAATTCGCCTGCTCCCGACTCTCGCAGATCTGCACCACCCGGTCGATCCGGGTGATCTCGAACAGCTCCCGGAGATCGGGCTTGAGGCCGAAGAGTCGCAGCCGTCCCCCCGAGGGTCGGAGCAGGCGATCGAGCCGGATCAGCGCCCCGAGGCCGAGGCTCGTGAGAAAATAGACTTCCGAACAATCGATCATGAGTCGGGACCAGCCCCGGGTCGTCGCCTGCTCGATCAGGGCCTCGCACAGGCCCTCCGGCAGGTTCCGACAGAGGATTGCCGCCTCGACCACATCCCCATGCTCGACCACTCGATAGAGCCCTGCATCGTGCTCGGGGGTTGCGACGCCCATGATGTTGCCTCGCGCGGGCCGCATTCGCCGTCGATCGGGCGGGAGACGCCATCGTAGCCGACCCGCCGCGACTTATCGAGGTGTACGGATTTCCTCGACCGTGGAGAAGGCCCGGTCGGTCCCCGGTTCCCGGTCTCCGATCACCAACGAGGCGAGATATTCCCCGATTGCCGGGCCATGCTTGAAGCCGTGGCCGGATCCCCCTCCGGAGACCCAGGCGTTGCTCGTCCCGGGCAGGCGATCGGCGAGGAACCGGCCCCCAGGGGCCTCGGTGTACTGGCAGACTGCCGCGTCAACCAGGGGGGCACCGGCCATGCCGGGGAATCGATCGGCCAGGAAGTTCCGCACTCGTTCCAGCCCATCCGCCGAAGGGATGCGATCGGCGGAGGTCGGGTCGAACGAGGGCCCGCGGGTGTCGTCGGCGACCTTGAAGCCGCCGACCGAGCCCTCCCCCGGGATGCCGTACCAGAACCGATCGCCGAGCCAGGCCCAGACGGGGAGCCGGCCGGGGCCGAAGCGGTCGTCACCCCGGGGCGTGCCGAAGACGAAGACCTCCTGGCGGGTCACCCGCAGGGAGATGCCCAGTCGCTCCCCGAACTGGCCGGCCAACCAGGGCCCGCCCGCGAACACGTATCGATCCGCGGCCCGGGTCGAGCCGTCCGGGAGCGTCAGCCCGGAGAGTTCCCCCGACCGGATCTCGCCCGGCTCGCACCAGGCCTGGAGGTAGCATCCCCCCTCCGCCACGAGGGCGTCCCGGACGGCCCGGCAGGCCGCACTCGCGCGGAGATACCCCGCCCCCGGCTCGAAGAAGCCGCCGTACATGTCGTCCGAGCGGAGCTGCGGGTATCGTCGGGCGATCTCCGAGGGGTCGAGTCGCTCGAAGGGCACGCCATGGGCCTCGAGGTTCTCCATCGAGCGGCGCTCGAACTCGCCGGGGGCGGTCGACATCCAGAGCACGCCGATCGGCTCGAACAGCCGGAGGCCGGAGCGTCGCTCCTCCTCGAGCCAGAGCAGGCGTGCCCGATCGGCCAGCCGGACGAAGTCCCCCTCAGGGTACGAGCGTCGGAGCACGCGCGTCTCCCCCCCGGAGCTTGCCCGAGCATGCCCCGGTCCCCAGGAGTCGACCAGAGTCACTTCGGCCCCGAGTCGCCCCAATCGCAAGGCCGTCCAGCCCCCGAAGGCCCCGGCCCCTATGACCATGACCCGCAATCGACGCATGATGGTCCTCGTTGCCGACCGTGGCGGCGGGGCTCACGCCCGGATCCGCCCGGAGAATGGGCGACGTGGGATGAAATTACCCTGTATTTTTCCCCCGACCGAGATATAATCATCGCGGCCGGTTGGATGATCGAGCAAGCGACGCAGGTTCTCCACGAGCTCGCCCCCGCTTCCCGTTTCGCACGTACCTACCGACCGGGCTCTCGCCCCGTTCCACTCGACCCGGAACGATTGATTGCAGGGTCGTCTCGCGCCCAATGCCCAGGAGACCTTTGGTGGGCAAGAAGTTATACGTCGGGAATCTGACCTTCAAGGTCGATAGTTCCGAGCTCGAGCAACTGTTCTCGCAATACGGCACCGTTCAGAGTGCCCAGGTCATCCAGGACCGCGACACCGGCCGCAGCAAGGGCTTCGGCTTCGTCGAAATGGACTCCGATGAGCAGGCCCAGTCTGCCATCGATGCCCTCCACGACCAGGACTACCAGGGTCGTCGGTTGACGGTCAATGAGGCTCGCCCTCGTGAGGATCGCGGCGGCGGCGGCGGTGGCAGCCGGGGTGGTTACGGCGGCGGCGGCGGCGGTAGCCGGGGCGGCTACGGCGGCGGCGGCGGCGGTAGCCGGGGCGGCTACGGCGGCGGCCGAGGCGATAGCGGCTTCAGCGGTGGCCGTTATGGCGGCGGCGGCCGTTATTGATCGCTACTCATCCGGTCCGGACTCGACCGGCCGGTTGATCGCCTGACCAGCCTCGGTCGGCTCATGAATTGACTGGAATGAGAGGTCCCGGATCCGGGCCTCTCTGTCGTTGCCGGGGCCTCTTGAATCGAGGCCCCGGTTTCTTGTTGAGTGGTGTTGACCCTCTGGTCCGCTTTTGCTCAGTAGCGATCGATCCGGGAGGCGCCAGCGGCCTTCCAGTCATCCTCAATCGCTCGGGCTTCGGCCTCCGATGCGGAATCGACGCCGAGGATGATCCCGCCTTCGTGCAGGCCGGCCTCATAGTGCTTGATGTGCTCCTCGGGGATGCCCCAGCCGACGAGGGCACCGACCAGACCTCCGGTGAGCCCGCCCGCCCCGGCACCGGCGAGCCCCGCGGCCAGCGGGCCGGCGACGACCAGGCCGAGGCCGGGGAGGATGAGGGTGGTGCCGATCGCCGCGATCGCGCCGACCAGCCCGCCGGTGATCGAACCGATCGCCCCGCCGACCCCCGCACCTTCCGCGGCCTTGTTCCCCTCCTCCATCGAACCGACGTTGCCCTCGGGGTAGTGCCGTTGACGGGCCTCGTCGGTCATGGCCGTGGTGATCCGGTCGTGGGAGTAGCCGCGATCGAGGACCGCCTGGTAACCCGTGTCCGCGCCCGATCGGTCATTGAAGAGGGCGGCGACCTTGGTTCGGTTTGAAGTGTTTCCCATGGTGATGTCATCCCGTGTGTATCAATCGGGGCCGGTCGAGCCGCTCACGGACCGGCCCGTTCCTCGGCCCAGTGACTGAGCCGCAAGGGAAGACGGTCGCAACTCCTGCACCAACTCGGTCCTAGATCACCTCACCCGGCCGCCTCGCGACGCAACGTGAGGTCATATAGCCGAGGTCCGCGACCTGCTCATCTCGCTCGCGAACTTGCATGTGAATCCCGATCCCGGAATTCCGCTGGATTTCCCTTCCCCTGCCGAGCGATGCGTCGTAGAATCCGTTCGGCTGGTTGGATGGTAGAGCAAGCGCCGTTCGTTCTCGTCGAGCACGTCACCCGCTTCCTTCTCCTTGCCTTCTGCCGAGGGCTCCGAACGCTGCGAGCCCCGTCCTCCTCGACCCGGGACGTTTCCCTGTGGGGTCGTTTCCCTCCTCCTGGAGTGGTCCGTTGGGTAAGAAGCTCTATGTCGGCAACCTGAGCTATCAGGTCGACGACGCCTCTCTGGAAACCCTCTTCGCACACTTCGGCTCGGTTCAGAGCGCGCAGGTCATTCAGGACCGCGACACCGGCCGCAGCAAGGGCTTCGGATTCGTCGAGATGGACTCCGACGACGAGGCCCAGGCCGCCATCGACGGCCTGCACGATTACGAATACGGCGGTCGTCGCCTCAATGTCAATGAGGCCCGCCCCCGGGCCCCCCGCACCGGTGGCGGCGGCGGCTATGGTGGTGGCGGCGGCTATGGTGGTGGCGGCGGGTACGGTGGTGGCGGCGGCGGGCGCTACTAAGCCGACCGTCTCGAGCGACTCGGTCAGTCGAGTCGCAGCCGAATCAATCATGACCCCGGCGCCCCGCTCTGCCGAGCGTGGTCCCGGGGTCGCTCTATTTGCCGATCGAGGACGGGGCGGGGGGAGGGCCGATCGGGAGTGAGGCCCGCCCGATCGACCCTCAAGACCCTCGGCCTCAAATGGTCGGTGCCCAGCCGTCGGCATAATCGCGGCGCCAATGGCTCATCGCCTCCTCATCCCCGACGATCCGGCCGTTGTCCGGGTCGCACGTCAGGGCCCGGCCGGTCCTCTGGGCGATGTTGCCGAGGTGGCACAGCAGGGTGCTCTTGACTCCCGCGTCGACCTCCGCGTTCAGATCGAGCGGGGCATCCGCCCGGACCGCGGCCAGGAAGTTCGCCAGGTGCTCAGGCTCGCCGAGTACCCCCTCGACGGACTTGACCTCCTTACCGGCGTTGTCCTTGATCGTGTACGTCCCGTTCCCGAACATCTCCAGGGCCCCCTCGGTCCCGTAGAAGACGACGAACGGGCCGGGATCGTTGCCGTTGCAGCTGAGCCCCTGCCAGTCGGCCGTGATGCGGCCGGGGAACTCATAGGAGACGGTGTGCGTGTCGGGGGTTTGCTGGTCGTCGTCGAAGACGTAGCGGCCGCCGGTGCTGACGACGTGGGTCGGGTAATCGACCCCCAGTCCCCACCGCACGAGGTCGAGCGCATGGACGCCATTATTGCCCAGCTCGCCATTGCCCCAGTGCCAGAACCAGTGCCAGTTGTAGTGGACGACGTTGCTCTTGAACGGCTGACGCGGGGCTGGGCCCTGCCAAAGTTCGTAGTCGAGATTGGCCGGAGGCTCCGACGGGTCTGCGTGACCGATCGTGCCACGCCGGTTGCTGTAGTAGGAGCGGGCGTGATAGAGGCGGCCGATGACCCCGTCCCTCATCGCCTCGACCGCCTCGATCAGTTGAGGGCTGCTCCGGCGCTGGGTGCCGACCTGGACGGCCTTGCCGTAGGTCCGGGCCGCTTCGACCATCAACTCCCCCTCGTGGGGGTTGTGGCACGCCGGCTTCTCGACATAGACGTTCTTGCCCGCCTTGCAGCCGAGGACCGTGGCCGGGCCATGCCAGTGGTTCGGGGCGGCGCAGACGAGTGCATCGACCTCGGGGTCGTCGAGGATGCGGCGGAAGTCCTGGATCGCCTCGGGACTCTGGTCGGTTCCCGACTTGCGGACGGCATCCGCGCCGGCGCCGGCCCGGTCGAGGTCGACATCGCAACAATACTTGAGGGTCACCCCCGGCTGCTTCGCGAACCCGACGGCCAGTGCCCGCCCCCGGCTCAAGCCCATGACCCCGACCGTCACCCGATTGCTCGGGGCATCATCGCTCGCCCAGCCCGTCGCCGCCGTGAAGGCGAAGGCACCAACGGCCGCACTCGATCCCTCCAGAAACCTCCGACGATTCATGCCACCGGTCATGGTCGCTGCCCCTCGTTTCATCCCGGGAATTGAACTCCGCCCCCCTGAGGTCGAGGGGAGAACGGCTTTCCTCGCCAGGCTACGAGGTCGGCAATGCCCTGTCCAGCGCCGTGAACGCTCACCCGGGGAGAGGACCAAGCGGCTTACTTTGAGCTGCCCGGGGGCACCGATCCGGGGATAGCCATCATTCACGTTGAGAACAAACCCGTCCCACGACCACGCTCGGCATCCTGTCGAGCATCGGCCGTGGGCGGGTAGGTCCTCGCGCGCCCACGAAGGGATGAGGACGGGCGATTCAAGCCCGCCTCGGCGCAATGCAAGACAGATCCGACCGTTGCGTCCTTGCGGCCGGGATCGTCACGCACTTTTTCCTTTCGATCGGCGACCACGGTTTCGAGGATCCGGACGATTCAAATCATGCTCGGATCGTTCAAAACTCTGATGCGATCATCCTTGTGGTCATGGCCTCATGGCGAACGATCGAGTGATTGGTGTCTCTCAATGCGGCGGCCAAAATACGGCATTGTTCGGCGATCGTCAAGTTTTTTTGGAACTGATGCACGGCTTGAGAGCCGAATCGACCATACGGTCGCGGTCGATCGTGGTGGGACGAACGGGTTTCGAAGAATCGGCCCTGGTCCTCGCTGTCGGGAATGAAAGGAGGTGAGGACCTCGACCTTGCCGGGTCCCGGCGAGTTCGTCATCGTGTGATCGTCGGAACCCGAGGAGTGTTGCGATGCGGATCGGGCTCGACTTGTATACGATCGGCCACCTCGGTCTCGGGCCGAGTGAGGCCCTGGAGTTCGCCGCCGATCATGGGCTCGAGGGTGTCCAGTTCCTCGAGCCGACGGCGATCGATCCGGGCTTGGACGAGGGCCGCCTGGCCGAATTCCGCCGCCGGGCCGACGAACTTGGTCAATCCCTGGAGATCGGGCTTCCCAGCCCGAATCCGTTCGGGCTGGGAAGCCCGGTAGGGATGCCGATCGAGCCCGAGGCCCGGGCCCGGTGGTACCGCCCTCATCTGGAAGCGGTCTCGGCGCTCGGTCTTTCTCATGCGCGGGTATTCGTGGGCAATCGCCACGACCGATTCCGAGGGGATTCTCCCTGGTCGTTGCAATGCGAGGCCGCCCGGTCGACCCTCCTCGCCATGCGGCCCGATCTGCTGGATCTCGGGATCCGGGTCGCCGTCGAGACGCACGCCGACCTGACGTGCGACGAGTTGCTCCGCCTCGTCGACGACGTGGGGGATGACGTGTTGGGGGTGACGCTCGACACGGGGAACCTCCCGATGCGCCTTGACGACCCGATCTCGGCGACTGAGCGCCTCGCCCCGCTCGTGCTGATGACTCATGTCAAGGACGCGGTGCTCGGCTTCTCCCCGCGCGGCCTGGTCTGGCACGCGAGGCCGGTCGGGGAGGGTTGCCTTCCCATCCCGGAACTCCTGACGATCCTCGAGTCGCACAACCCGATGCTGAACCTCTCGATCGAGCTGCACCCGAGGATCTACGACCTGCCGATCTTCGACCCGAACTGGCTCGCCTACTTCCCCGACCTGAGCCCGAGCATGCTGGCCGCCGTCATCCGACTGGCGTTCGACTGCGAGCGAGGGTTCCTGACCGGCCGGATCGAACGACCCGAAGACCTCGAGGCGATCCCCTGGGAACTGCGTGCCGGCGGGTGGATTGACCGCTCGGCTTCGTACCTCCGATCCCTCAGGCGATGACGACGGGTTCTTGCGGTTTGGCATGTTCCCCGAGTAATCACGGCCCGAGGCTCGTCAAGGACCATGGAGGGTCGTCGCGAAAGTCAGCTCGACTCAGCGGTCCGGGGCGTCGCGAACCCGCGACGTCAATTGCCCCAACGGCACGACACTGGATCGAGCCCTGTTGATTCGCGCCTCGCGGGTACGACGGGACAATGAAGTGATCGAGAATCGGTCGGCCCGAGGCCGTCTCGGGCGTCAGGAGGTCGACCCGTCTCCCGGGAGGATTCGCGAAGGTCCTCGGCGATGACCGGCCGGGTCGAAGCGACGGCAGGCATGCGGGGCAACTCGTTAGATCTGGCCCCGGGTCGTCCGGATCAGCCGGCCCCGCCCGGGCAAAACCGGACGGAAACCGGTCGACGGCGCGAACGTCGAGCCCGATGCGACGCGATCTGCGTAGCCCCGGGGGGGACTGGTCTGGTGAGCGATGTCCCAGCCAGTCCTGGATCGGCCGAGCCGATCCAGCCCTATTAAAGGTGGATGAAGAGGTCGGGGGACGACGTTCCTACCCTTCTCCCTCGATCGGTTGCTGATGGTAGAGCTTCAAATAGCTCTCATAACGGCCTTCGTGGATCTGCTCGCGGGACAGGGCAACCTTGACGGAGCAGTCGGCCTCGTGGATGTGGGAGCAGTCGGGGAACCGGCAATGGGGGATGTAGGGGCGGAACTCGATGAAATACTGCTCCAGTTCCCAGGGCTCGACGTCCCAGAGCTGGAACTGTCGGAGACCGGGGGTGTCCACGACGTACCCGCCCTGCTGGAGCCTCAGGAGTTCCGCATAGGTGGTGGTATGCGTCCCCTTGCGGGTCCACGAGGAGACCTCTCCGACCCGCAGGTTCAGCCCCGGCTGGACGGCGTTGAGCAGCGAGGTCTTGCCGACGCCGCTCTGGCCGGAGAGGGCCGTCGTGCCCGAGGCGAGCACCTCCCTCAGCCGGTCGACCCCCAGGCCGTCGCTGGCCGAGCAGGGGATCACCTCGTAGCCGAGCTGGGCATAGAGGCCGAAGACCCACTGGTAATCGGCCAGGGGGACCAGGTCGGCCTTGTTCAGGACGATGACGGGCCGCACCCCCCCCTTCTCGGCCGAGATCAGGTAGCGGTCGATCAAGGGGAGTTTCAGTTCCGGCTCGGCGAACGCCGAGACGATGAGCAGTTGATCGACGTTGGAGACGATCACATGCTCCCGGTGGCGATAGCCCCGGGTGACGGTCCCCGAACGGGGCTCGACCTTCTCGATAAGCCCCTGGTCCTCGCCGACGGGCCGGAACCAGACGCGATCCCCCACGGCGACGACGTTCCTGCCCTCGATCGCCAGGTTCTTGAGTACCCGACGGACGCCGCATCGGTAGCGTCTGGCGTCCTCGGCCTCGACGACCGACTCCAGCCCGTGGACGCGGAGGACCCGGCCGGGGAGGCATTCGGAAAGGTCGACCGCCAGGGAGGCCATCGGGTCGTTCTCCGGGGCCTCCTCCCCCTTCTCCTCGACCTCCTGCATTACCGTCCGATGCCGGGAGAGGGCTCCCTTGGCCCGGACTCGCTCGGCGGCGACGGGGTCGGCGCCCCGGAGGTCCCCGGCCTCGAATCGCTGGGTCAGGTCATTGGCTCGGGTCCGGTTCTGCCGGTTCTTGCGAAACGCGACGCGGACCTTCTTCTTCTTCGACACGGTAATTCGTGTCCCCTTGCTGGATCGGATCGAGGCCGGATGATCTCCTGGGGGAAGGGTATGGCCCGCCTCGGGGCGGTGTCAATCGCTCGGGGTTGTTGGCGCGGGTCCTGCGCGACGGATACGATGCGAATTGGGCGATCGGAGGCTCGTCCGGGGCGACCCTCGGCCGCCCCCCCGACGGCCCCGAATCCGACCGAGCTGAGAGGAAAGGACCGACCCGTGCGACTCGACCCTCGCCGAGACCGTCTGGCCGTCCTGATGACCGCCGCCTTGATGGCCGCCTCGTTGACCTCGGGGAACGCCTCCGCCCAGGGACCTGGTCGGGGCAGCGGCGGCTACCCCCAGCAGCCCGGCCGTCCGGGGAATTTTGGGTCGGGGCCCGGGGGGCAGGCGGGCGTCCAGGGGGGGCAGCCTCCTCAGCAAGGCGAGGGCGAACAGGCCGAGGCGGCCGGGGCGCCGCTCGTCGATCTCGGCTCGATCCCGACCGACACGGCGCCCCTGGCCCGATATCTCCCGTCCTCGGCGACGGGCGTGTTCCTGGAATTCCCGGGCCTGAACTCCACGCCCGACGCCTGGCGGGGGTCGGCGGCCCATGGGATTCTCAATGACACGACCCTCGGCGCGATGATCCGGGAGTTGATCTCCCAGGCGGTCGAGGCCGCCCCGAACGCCCCGGCCGGCGTCATGACCGGGCCCGAGGTGGCCCTGATCGCGGAGCACATCGCCCGCCAGGGGTTTGTGGCCGCATCCCCGGCCGACGACGAGCGGGGGGAGCACTACATGGTCCTCGTGATCAGGAAGGGGGCCCATCGGGACGTCCGGGCCGTCTTCGGCAAGCTCATCGGCACAATCGCCGCGCAGGGTACTAAACCACAGGTCGTCAGCAAGGGCGGCAACCGCCAGGTGGTCGTGATGGACCTACCCGCCTTCGGCGACGCGGAGGGAGGGGACTGGGCCTGGTGGATCGAGGGGGAAGACCTCGTCTTCGTCTTCGACGGGTCGGACGGGGCCGACCGGGTAATCGCCGCGCTCGACGGCCAGGAGCCGAACGCCGTCGAGGATCCGATTCGACGGGAGTTGATGGCGGTCGACGGCTCGTTCCAGCCGGTCATGTTCGGCGCCTGGCGGTTCGATCGGCCCGGGGCGAGCGAGGGCGAGCGGACCCTCTCCCAGGAGAACGGCCTGAGCCGGGCCGATCTTCGCTGGGGCTTCGACGGCGAGGAGTCGTTGACGGTCCTCCGCCTGCCCGCCGCAGCCCCCCGGCAGGGGATCATGACGCTGTTCGACCAGCCGAAGGTCCCACTGGGGGAACTCCCGCCGATCCCTGCCGACGTCTCCGACGTGTCGGTCCTCTCCGTGGATCCCGCCGGACTGCTCGACGCGATCGTCGCGCTTTCCGAACAGGACAACCCGGCCTTGGCCGAGCAGATCGGCGCCTTCGAACAGGCGTTCGCGGATCGGGCCCGGTTCGACCTGCGCGACGATGTCCTCGCCTCGCTCGGGCCGAAGATCGCCACGTACACATTGCCTCGGCCTGATGCTCAGCGTGCGGGAGGGAATCCGATCGCCGGGGTCATGAACGCCCTCGGGGGGCTCGGCCTCCCCCAGTTCGTGGTGGCGATTGAGGTGAAGGACGCCCCGAGTTTCACCCCGAAGCTCGACGGCATGATCCTCGCCCTCAACCAGCAGATCGCCTCGGCCCTGGAGGGGACGCAGACCCCCCCTCCTCCCGAAGCGCCGGGAGGGAGCGGTCGAGGTCCCGGTGGGGACCGTCAGCCGACCGAACGACCGGAGCCCCCGAAGTTCTCGATGACGCTGGCCTCGCCCCGGACCTACCTGCTCAAGCTCCCCGACGGTCTTTACGGGCTCACCGGTTATCAGCCGACGATCACCCTCGGAAATCAGTACCTCATTTTCGCCAGCAATCCGGTGGCGGCACGCCAGTGTCGGGAGCTGGAGTCAGCCGACGAGGCCGAGCGATGGGCGGCTGGCAGTGACCTTGCCGCTCGATTGCCTTCGGACCTGACCATGATGTTCGTCACCGACCCGTCCCGGACGCTGCCGGAGGCGATCGCCTCTCTCCCGGATGCCCTGAACCTCGCGATGCATCCCCCGGCGACGCCCCCTGCGACCGCCTTCGGCGGACCGGCCGGGGGGGGCTCGGATCGGGGACGCCCGATGTCCTCCGGTCCGCCGGGGGGAGGGAGCAGTTCGGGCTCGAGAGGGTCGTTCGACAGCTCATCGAGAAGCCCGGGTAGCCCGGGAGAGTACAGCGGCTCCGGCGAGTACTCCGGGGGTGCGGGTTCGTCCGCCGGCGCGAATCAGTCGGGAGGCTCCGGCGGGCCCCAGGCGGGAGCAACTTCCCCCGCCGAGCCGGGGACCATCCGGATCGACCCCTCCCTGATCCCCTCCTCCGACGCGATCCGCAACTTCCTCTTCCCGGCCCTCTACACCGTCTCCGTCGACGATCAGGGTATTCGTCTGGAAGGTCGAGAGACGCTCCCGGCCCAGTGGGGCGTTTCGGGAATCGGTCGTGGCCTCTCCATCCCGCTCCAGTCCTTCCCGGGTGTCGGGGGAGGGGATTGATCGTCGCGTCCTCGGGCGGATCCCCCTCGGCCTCACTCCGTCGAGGGTGACTCGCCCGGTCGTCTGGCCCGGGCTCGGCCTCCCGCCCGCTCGGCTTCGTTCGCGAGTCCAGAGCCGTCGGCTCCGGAGGACAGAGGGAGTGCGACGACTCCCCAGTCGAGGCCGAGATCCCGGGTCCCTTTGTCCTTCACGTCCTCCATTCCCAATCGGTCGCGATCCGCGACGGGAGGCGTCTGATGGAATTCGTCCTTGAAGTGACTGCCCGCCTCGAAAACAAGCCGGGGCGGCTGGCCAAGATCTGCGAGGCGATGGCCCAGGAAAAGGTCAACATCCGGGCCCTGTCGGTCATGGACTCCGGGGAGCGGAGCGTCCTGCGTCTCGTCACCGACGAGGTTGATGCGACTCGAATGGTCCTCACCTCCCTCGGAGTCGAGGCCGAGTTCGCCGACGTCATCGAGGTCGAACTCGACAACAAGCCCGGCGCATTGGCCAAGTTGCTCCAGCGGTTCGCGGACGAGCACATCAACGTGGAGTATGCCTATACCTCGGCGGCCGGCGTGGGCAAGGCGCTCGGCATCTTCCGCCTGGACAACCCGAAAAAGGCGATGCAGGTGCTCTCCCAATCGTCCTCGAACGGGTCAGTGTCCGATCGGGAGGGCGGACGCAGGCCGCTACACTCGCGTTAGGGCTCTTCGAATTCGCCCCCCGGCGCGTGACGAGTTCGGATTCGGAGGCGGGGGCCAGTTGCCCTCGCCTCTCCCCGCTCGGCCCTTCAACGGATCGGTCCGGGGAAGTCGATCCCTGCTTCGGAACAACGCTCTCGCAAGAAAGACACCGAGGGCTCCTGCAACGGGACCCCACGCTGCTGAGATTCCAGGCGTTGTGATTGCCACGATCGAGGGAAGATCCAGCCGGAAGGCGGGATTCGGGATTCGATCGCTTCGGCGACTCGGGCGTGGAAGGAACCCAGCGACTCGAAGGCCGCCACCGCGACCGCGGCGACCAGCACCTCCTGGGCACCCGCAAGCAGGACCCAGGGGGCGAGCCGATCGAGCATCATGCCGACCGGGCCCTGCGACTCCGGCACGTCCGCGTCGGGCCGGGCGAAGTGCGAATCGAAGACGACGGGCACACCCTCGGCCGACGGGAAGGCGGAGGCTTGCGCCGACCCAGGACCGAGGACCGCCCCCGCATAGGGGCCGATCGCCAGCTCGGCGGCGATCGCCGCCGAGGGTCCGGTCGATGGCGGGAGGCCCAGCACCCGGACGAGTCCCACGCCGGTATCCCGCGCCTTCTGCCCGGCAATTTCGGCGGCCCTGACCAGCAGCAACGGCGGGAGGCCGCCGAGCCCCTCCATGACGGCCGTCGATCCGTGCTCCGGCCCCACCCTGCCGCATTGCTTGGGATCGAACTCGCCGCGCTCGATCCGGGAGAGCCAGTCGGAAAGACTCGAGATGCCGAACTCGTGGGCACCAATCGCATCATACCAGAGCAACGACCGACCGAAGGCCGAGGCCCGCTCCCGATCCAGGCCGACCCGGGAGAGCAGTTCGGTGGCCAGACGTCGGAGGCCGTCGGGACGGCAGCGGAGGGGGTCAGACACGGTCGTCTCGCTCCGGGGAAAGGCTGGACGGATCCTCGCGAATCTTGCCGCACATCCCCAGTTTACCGCAGGCTGCGTCGCGGTCCCATCCGACGAGCGGCCGGATCGGCCGTCGAGGGACTCGACCGGGATCCGCCGCCGCGATGCGATCAATCGTGTTCGATCCGGGGAGGGACGAGCCTCGTTCAGGATTCCAGGATCAGGCCGATCCGATCCGAGAGCCCGTCGCTCCGCTCCCATTCCTGCCTGACGAGAGAGAGCCCGAAGGCACAGAGTTCGAATTCGGCACTCAGGCGACGCAGCACCGGGGCCTGAGTCCCCTCGAACGTACTCGCGAGGAAGTAGGACCGCTTCCCCTGCTCTTGGAAGTTGACCAAGTGGTCTGCCAATCTCGCCTCCCGCAGCTTCGGGAGTGCCTCGGGGTAGACTCCCGTCCAGAAAAGGGTGAAATCGCCGACATGGCGATGACATTCCTTCCGTCGGTCGTCGTCGGGTGAGGACTCCGCCTCGGCGATCATCGCCGAGACCTGGGTTACTTCCCTCCCCTCGCCATCCCGGATCTTGAAAATCGCCTGAGACGGGACGAACCGGGCGAGGAGCCCGGCGACGTAGCCGACGAGGCCGGGATCGGCGATCCCGAGCTCGGTATGGAATGTGTTCTCGGTGATCCCCCGGAAGAGGCGATGCAGGGGATGGGTCTCGGGCACGTCTCTCGTCATGATTGGGCGCTCCTCACCCTGGACGGAAACGATGGCCGCGGGGGCCAGCTGCATGGCGGAAGTGCGATCGCCCCGCCGTGCAAATCCTACGCCAGTCCCCGAAAGCTGGCAACCCGGTTTTCCGAACCGCTCGTGAGCCGTGTTGACTTGAAGCGACTCGCCCCGCATGGCAAGATGGACGTTTATTGAAGAGAGCCGAAATCCTCCGCACTCGGCGGGACGTTCCCCGCCCCGGGGTCGCCGTGTCGGCGGGGGGGGGAGGGTTTGATTGCGTATCACGTTCCATGGTGCAACGAGGCAGGTGACCGGGAGTGCCCACCTCGTCGAGATCGGATCTCGGAAGATCCTGCTCGATTGCGGGCTCTTCGAGAGCGATCGATTCAACCCGCAGAGCCCGAACCGGAGCCTCGACTTCGATCCGGCCGGCCTCGACGCGGTGATCGTCTCGCACGCCCACAACGACCACATCGGGCGACTCCCCGTGCTGGTCCGCAACGGTTATCGCGGGCCCATCTACACGACCCCGCCGACGGCCGACATCCTGAACATCATGCTCCGGGACAGCGCCCGCATCCAGCGGGAGGACGCCCGGAACGCACAGCTCCGCAACCCGGACGCCGAGCCGCTCGACCCGCTCTTCGAGCTGACCGACGTCGAATGGGTCGTCGAGCGGCTCGTCCGCCTGCCTTATGAGCGGCCGACCGAGCTGCTCCCCGGCATCACCCTGACTTATCACGACGCCGGGCACATCCTCGGCTCGGCCATGGTCCAGCTCGACTTCAAGGAGGGAGAGGCCCGCCGCCGCTTCCTCTTCACGGGCGACCTCGGCCGCAGGGACATGGGGATGATGCCCAACCCGACGGTCGTCAAGGACATCGACGTGCTCGTCTCCGAGAGCACCTACGGCGCCAAGGAACTCGATTCCTACGACAAGCTCCTTAAGCAGATGCACGCCATCGTGCTCCGGGCCATCCGACTCCAGAGCAAGATCATCATCCCTGCCTTCAGCCTCGGCCGGACTCAGCGGATGATCTATACCCTCCTGGAGCTGTTCCACCAGCACCGGGTCAAGCCGATCCCCGTCTACGTGGATAGCCCGTTGGCGACCCGTCTGACCGAGGTCCATCGCGAGCACCCGTCCAGCTACACCGAGGAAGCCCGGGCCCTTCTCGAATACGAGGGCGGCTTCTTCAACTCCTCCGACGTCCACTTCTGCCCGACCTGGGACGACTCGCGGCGGCTGAATTACTTGAATGGCCCCCTCGTGATCGTCGCCTCCAGCGGCATGTGCGAGGCGGGCCGGATCCGTCACCACCTGCGACACGCCGTCGAGGATCCCGACAACGCCGTGGTCATCGTCAGCTACCAGGCCGAGAAGACCCTGGGTCGACGGATCGCCGAGGGCGTGGAGCGGATCCAGATCATGGACCGCTGGCACGACCTGAATTGCGCCGTCTACGTCCTGGACGGCTTCTCCGGGCACGCCGACCGCAACGACTTCGCATGGTGGTACGAGCAAACCGGGGGAGGGATCCAGTCCGCTTTCCTCGTCCACGGCGAGCCGGAAAGCATGGAGGCGCTCTCCCCGGTGCTCCAACCTTTCGTCAGGGACGCCGTGATCATCCCGGAGAAAGGCCAGGGTTTCGAGGTCTGAGCCGGGACGATCCCGCCTGATCGGGGGGCGACGGTACGGGGATCAGGAGCGTCAACTCGTCGATCCGGAACGTGCTGGGCCGGTTGTCGGGCTGGATCCGGACGTCGTCGATCGGGGCGTCGATCCAGACGATCATCGTCCGGTCCTCCCCGGTCGGCAGCGACCATGCGTCGTATTGCTGGTCGGGCGGGAAGCCCGGCTGATCGGAACGACGCCAGCCGAGCTTGAACCGAGCCGAGCCGTCCCCACCGTTCTCGTGGTCGTAGCGGATGCGGATGCCTGCAACCACGGTTCGCTCGGGGAGCGAGAAGGTGACCCAGGGATCGACTCCCGTCACCTCGATGGTGCGGGTGGAGGGATCCCATCGTGCGAGGCGCAGGGAGCTGGGCGAGGCGTCGATGGGAATACCCCGAAAGCGTGGGTCCGGGACCAAGTCGCGGAAAACGCCGACGCTCGATGACTGAAGCAGGGTCAACGCCCGGGTCAGCTCGTCATGCGAGGGGTGGAGGAATCCGGAGTGCCTGGCGGCGAGGGCATGGGGCGGCATCCCCGATCGGAGATCAGCCAGGACCGGGTCGGATTGCACTTTGCGTCGGATCGCTTGCTCCAGGCCGATCCTCGTGTTCGGCCAGAGGAAGACCAGTGATCCGGCCAGCAGGCACATCGGGACCAGCCTTCGCAGCGCGATCGGCCCGTAGAGCGACCAGGACATCGCGACGAGGCAGGGGATCGGCACGGCGAGCGTGATATATCGGGACTCCAGCCCGGAACGCTCGTTCCCCCCCGCCCGGCCCAAGGAGAGGCCGAGCACCAGCACTCCGAACCCCGAAAGCACCGCGAGCAACCCGACCGCCCTGGTACGCTCGCCCGGATTCTTCCAACCGATCCGGCAGAGCAAGAGGATCGAGGGGATCGTCAATCCCACGACCGCCATCCCCCCGATTCGCCACGCGTCAGTCGCGACCGGACCAAGGCCCAGGGAGAGGAACTGGATCGAGGTCCGGAAGACCGCGACGGGGCCAGTCGCGCGATCGATTTGTGACGGCCTCTGGTAGTCGACAAAGTAGAGCAGGGTGAGGATCACGCCCGGCAACGCCGCCCCGAAGGCGATCCAACCGCCGGGGCGTCCCGACCGGCACCTGGACGCCCCGAGCACGACGAGCCAGGTGGCCAGTGGAGGGACCATTGCGAGCCCATTGGCGCCGCAGAGCGGGAGCATCGCCAGGATGATCCCCGAGGCGACCAGGGCCCGCCTCCTCGGATCTTTGCCCTCGACCGCGAGCAACGCGGCCGTCCCGAGTCCGAGCAAGGTCGAGAGGCCGAACTGGACCTGCCAGCTCCAGAGCAAATTACTGGAATGACCCCAATTCAGCAGCGCAACCGGGAAGAATGCATCGGAATAACTCGACCCACCCCGGGCGCGAGCCGTCGCCACCATGAGGAGCGCCGAGGCTGCGCACAGGCACGCAACCGTGGCGAACATGCCCGCGCGGAAGTCGTACCGGAAGGACGGGTAGGCACCGAGCAGGACCAGCTTCGGCAGCGGCAAGCGGTGCTCATTGTGGAGCATCCAAAGCGCGGAGGGTGTGACCGCCTGCTCGCCGACCAGGTACGGGATCAGGGCATAATCGTCGTAAAGCGGGACCTCGGGTCCGAAACGGCAGACGAACCCGATCGCCAGGGCGGTCATCGCCAGCCAGATGCCCCAGCAGAACCAGGAAGCACCCGGTTCCGGATCGGGTCGATGGGAGAAGCGGTCGAGTGCCGAGGCATCGGGCATCGGTCAGCGGGCTCCCGCGGCCTGGGCCTCGGAGAGCATGGCCATCGCCTCCTGCTTCGTCGACTCGGCCGCCGAGTCTCCCCTGAGCATCGCCGCCAGTTCGTCAATGCGGCCCGTCGACTCGAGCTCCTCGATGGTTGTCCGGGTCCTCCCGCGTGAAGTCTGCTTGCGGATGACCCATTGATGGGACGCATAACTGGCCATCTGGGGAAGGTGGGTGACGCAGATCACCTGGTGATGCATGGCGAGGACGGCCAGCTTCTTGCCGAGCACGGCACCGAGCCGGCCACCGACGCCGGTGTCGATTTCGTCGAACACCAGGGTGGGGACGCGGTCGACCCCCGCGAGCACGGTCTTGATCGCCAGGGTGAGTCGGGACAGCTCACCACCGGAGGCGATCTTCCGGAGCGGCCGGGTTGGCTCTCCCGGGTTCGGGGCGAAGAGGATCTCGACCCGGTCGGCCCCGCCGTCGGAGGGCAGGCAGGCGGTCGGGTCATCGCCCATCGGCTCCGCCTCCACGCGGACGGCGAGGCGAGCGTCCCCGAGGCTGAGGTCCTTCAAGTGGGTCTGCACTTCTCGTGCGAATGCTTTGCAGGTTCGCCGGCGGGCCTCGGTCAATTCCCCCGAGGCACCTTTCAGGACAGACCAAGTTTCCAGGAGCGGAGCGTCGAGCCGTTGAAGATCGGTCTCATCCCGATCGATCGAGTCCAGCTCGGCCTCGACCTGCTCCAATCGGGATGCGAGGCCATCGGGGTCGCATCGGAAGCGCTGGCCTAGCTTGCGGTACAGGGCGAGGCGGGCCTCCAGATCCTCCAATCGTCCCGGGTCGTCTCCCGACCGATCGGCGAGTCCCCGGAGCGCGTAGGCGATCTCTCGAGCCTCGTCCGCCATCCTGCCGAGCGAGGTCGATGCCTCGCCTAGCTCCGGGACCGACTCGGCCAGCGGTTCGAGCCGGCGGGCGACCTTGCCCAGCAACGCCTGGGCGGACCGATCGGCGTCATACAAGAGCGCGTATCCCTCGGTCGCGGCCTCCCGGATCGCTTCGGAGCCGGCGAGTCGGCGGGCCTCTCGACTCAGCTCCTCGTATTCGCCGGGCTTCGGATCGGCGGCGGACAGCTCGTCACGCTCGAATGTGAGCAGTTCCCGCTCTCGATGGCGACGTTGTGCCGCCTCGATCAGCCTCAGACGTCGGCGACGGATGGCGTCGTGTGCCTCCCGAGCTTCCCGATAGGCGAGAAGCACCGCATCATGGCCGCCGTAGTCGTCAAGGAGGCCGCGCTGGCGGTCGGGGTCGAGCAGGGTCCGAGTCTCATGCTGGCCGTGGACGTCGATCAATCGAGGGCCGATCCGACGGAGGGTGGCCACCGGGACGGGCATCCCATTGGCGTGGGAGACGCTCCGTCCCTTCGAGCCGATCCGCCGGGTGAGGATGAGCTGGTCTTCGTCGAGTGGGCCGCCGAGGATTGCTTCGATTTCCGCCTTCAGGGCCTCATCATCGGACAGATCGAAGATCGCCGCGGCTCGGGCCTCCTCTTTGCCCGAACGGACGAGTTCGGCGGAGGCCTTACCACCGAGCACGAGGCCGAGTGCGGTCAGCAGGAGGCTCTTTCCCGCCCCGGTCTCTCCGGTCCAGGCACAATAGCCGTCCCGGAGCTCGATCCGTGCGTCCTCGATCAGGGCCAGGTTCTGTACCGACAGTTCTCGGAGCACGGCGAGCGACCTCCGGTTGTCCTCACCACGGATTTCGGCCGAACGGTCCCAGTCCGTTCAGCGAAGTCCGAGGTTCCTGGCGTGGAACTCGATCGCCTCCGGGACGTGGGCGTCCCAGTAGGACCACTCGTGGCCGCCCGGGAACTCCTCGTATTCGAGTGGGATTTCCAGGCGGTCGAGGTGGTCTCGGAAGGCGCGATTCTGATCGAGAAGGAAGTCGTCGGTGCCGCAGTCGATCCGCATCTTCGGCAGCAGGCCGTGGTCGGTTTGCTCGACCAATGCAAACGGATCCTCGGGGCCTCCCGAGGGCTCGGGTCCGAAAATCCGGTTGAATTCAGGGCTGATCTCGGGTCGATCGCCCAGGCCGTGGACGAACCCCAGGGCACCGGAGTGGGAGGTCACGCTGGCGAACCGATCGTGGTGCTTCAATCCGACCTTGACCGCGCCGTAGCCCCCCATCGAGAGGCCGCCGATCGCGCGGCCCGAGCGTTCGGCCTCCACCGGGAAGGTGCGGTCGATGAGGTCGACCAGGCCGAGCAGGTCGTCCTCGTAGGCGTCGCCCTCGACCGCGTTCGAGTACCAGCCACGGCCGCCGTCGGGCATGACGACGACGAGCGGCAGTCCGGCCAAATGACGCTCGATGCTCGTCCGGCGCATCCAGATCGTATGGTCGTCGGAGAGCCCGTGGAGCAGGTAGAAGACCGACCAGGGCCGGGGCGTGTCGGCGTCTTCAGGGAAGACGATATTGAACGACGATGCCTTACGCAGGGCCTTGCTGAAGTAATTGATCGTGGCGAACGCCATCGGCGGGCTCCGTCGGCGGTCGATCGGTCGGGGTCGCGGTCGTCGCGCCCCGGCCTCACTTCACCTTCGAACCGGGTAGGCAGGTCGGGTCGTCGGGTGTCAGCAGCACGACTTGATCGCCCGAGGAGGCCGCCAACAGCATACCGTTGGACGCCTCCCCTCGGAGCATCGCAGGTTCCAGATTGTTGACGATGACGATCGACTTGCCGATGAGGTTCTCGGGCGCATAATGCTGCTTGATCCCGGCGACGATCTGCTTCTGCTGGTCCCCCACGTCGACCTGGAGCAGGAGGAGCTTATCCGCGTTGGGGTGGGGGCGGGCCTCCAGCACCTTGGCGATGCGGAGTTCGATCTTGGCGAAGTCGTCGTAGGAGATCGGATCGGCCATCGTCGACTCGATTGTCTTCAGAATTGGGCCGAGGTCAGCCCTCAAGCCCGGTCCGTATGTCGGTCGGTGCGCGGCTCCCGCGTCCCGGCGGCACATCCTATCGCCACGATGATCGGCTCGTCAAGCCGCCGGTCTGAACTTGCGTTCACAATCCGTTCGGACCACGATTGGCCGATCGGATTGAGCAGGGGCACCGCGGCGCCGCGACCGTGGCCGTATGCCGGAGCCACTGGGCCCCCCATCCCGATCCCGGACGATCCCGGGTGGTCTGCGTCATTCTCGGCTCGGAGACAGAGGTGTCCAGGCGATCGCGATCGAGCATGATCGCGGACGATCGATGGGGCCTTACTCCGGTGGGGCATGGAAGGAAGCCGGCCGACGGACGATCCCTTCCCACCCCGATGAGTGCTACCCGAGTCGCCCGATCCCGCCTAGAGCTTACCCTGCTCGACGACCCGTCACGACTCGGGCCAGGCCGAGGCCGATGTCGCGGAGCACGGCCCAGGCGATCACGAACGGGGTGCTCGGACGGGAGAGGATCGTCGGCCTGTTGCGTTCGAAGAGGAAGTGGCCGGCGAACATGAAGGCATAGCCGCCGAGCACCAGGCCAATCGACCAGAGCGGCTTAAAAGGCAACAGAAGGACCGCGGCGGCGACCATCGGCCAGCCGACGCCCACATGGAGGAGGTGGTTGACCGGGTGCGAGTGGTCCTCGAGGTACTTCTCGACGAACCTGGAGAGCCGAGGGGGACCGGAGGCCGAGGGCATGAATCGGGGCAAGGACATCGGCGGGCACTCCTCGCCCGGTCGGGCGTCGTGACGGCTTCGAGGGCGGGACCACCCCTTGATCAAAAGCCCACGACGGATGAGGCCGGGGCGGCCCCAGGCTACCCTGGCCCCCTCCAGACTCCAAGAGCAGTCGCAGGGGGCGGGGGTTTCACACGTTCAGTCGCCCTCGGCGGATCGTTCCGGAGAGGGGAGGGCGTCGAGATCGAGCCCGACCCGGACTTTCGGGTCGGAATAGTCATCGAGGCCGGGGTGGGCCACGTCCGGCCACCGCTCGGCGAAGTCCCAGTGCGGGTCATTGTCGCTGTCGTGGCAGGAGATGCAGAGGGACTTCTCGGCCGTCTCCCGGGTCAATCTCACCTGGGAGAGGTAGTCCGGATTGACCGGATCGGAGACGTGCAGGGATCCCGGGCCGTGGCAATTCTCGCATTGCTGGTTGCGGAGGTGGGACGTTTCGGCCGCGGTGACGAAGCCCGACTCGAAGCCGAAGCCGGTCGAGTGGCAGCTGACGCACTCGGCGTCCATCGTCCGGTCTCCCCGACGCCCGGACTCGATCGCCGGCCAGGCGTACGCATGCTTGGTCGTGGACCACTTCTGGTACGTCGCCGGGTGGCATGCCCGGCACGTCTCCGCGCCCACGAAGGTCGCCCCGCTGGGATGGGGGCGGCGGGGGAACCGTTCCAGCACGTCGTTCTGTTCCAGCCGAGACGGGTACTCCTCCCCGAGGAGGGACTTGATCGGCTCCTCGTCCTCATACCTCAGGTCGAGCGCGACCCGCCGGTATCGGGGGCGGGTCGTGTCGTCGGCGAACAGTTCCACCAGGCCGACCTGCTGCCCCTTCTTCCCGACCAGGACGAGGAGGGTGCGGCCGTCGTTGATCCGCTCGGGCTTGGCCGGGGCGAAATCGTATTCCGACGCCCCGACGACGACGTCCAACGACGGGAATTCCTCTCCCAATTTGCGGGCGAGTTCGCTCGAGCCCTGGACCATGAGCACCCGGACGTCGGACTCCCCCTCCAGGGCCGGCAAGGCGTCTCGAATTGCCTCGGAGGGGTCGCGGATCCCCTCGAAGAACGAGCTTCGGTCCGGATCAGCCAGCGCGTCGATGGTGTCGGGATCGACCACCGAGAGGATGCCGATGGTCATCGGGCCGGCCTCCACCAAGGTGGAAGGCCGGAAGTACTCGGTGAAATTCTCGGTCGGCGAGACGTTGGTCGCCAACAACGGTGGGGCGTCGGGGACGTTGAAATACTCGCCGAAGTAGTCGAACAGGCCGATCCCCAGGTCGTCTGCGCTGAGCGACAGGGCCTCATAACCGAGCCTCGCCAGGGCCTCGAGCCCGATGCCGAGCTTGATCTTGACCTGATCCGGGCCGCCCCGGGCGCCAGCCGGGTCGGCGATGATGCTGCCGAGGTCGATCGGGACGAGCGTCCTGCCCTCGTCCCTCAGCTCGTTCATCAGGTCGGCCCGGCGACCCAGGCCGCCGCTCTGCCCCTCGGTGCAGCCGCAGGGTTCGAGGTAGCCGTGTTGATGGCCCGAGACGACCAGGATGGCGTCGGGGAGCCGTCCGTCTTCGACCTCGCCCTCCCCCGAGTCAGCCACCGGGGGCGAAGCGGTCGAGGCGGAGTCGTCAATCCGACCTGGGTTCCCCGGCTTCCTACCGGACGAGCACCCGACATAAGAGAGGATCGCGACGGCGATCAGCACCCAGGGGACGGCCTTCCACGGGCTCCGACGCTGCGTCATCGATCCGGTCTCCGTGTCCGCGTCCCGCCGCCGGTCGAACACCGCCGGGGTCCCTCGGCTCGGCCTCGGGTCACCCCGGCGACTGATACGAACCCCGGGCGCCGGGTGTTCGACGACGAGGCCCGGCTCAGCCGCCCCGGATGAGGACGTCGACCGGGATCTTGATCTCTTCGGCTTGAGGGTGGTCGGTTTGCAGGACAATCGTCCCCCGATATTGTCCCGGCTTGGCCCCCTTGGGGACCCGGACCTCCATGCGGTACTGGCGATAGAGGTCCCGCTCCGAGGCGGTCGGTTCCGGGTCGATCGAGGTCTCGAGGACCTCGCGGAGCGACTCGGGGATTCGGACCGTGAAGGCCGTTTGATCGTGGTTCCGGACGTTCAGGGTCACGTTCGTCGATCGTCCCCGGGAACTGGTGATTCCGGGCATGTAGACGCGCTCGGGCATCGCGGAGATGGGCCCGACAATCTGTCCGGAAACGGGGATTTCGAGCGCCGGCTTGAGGGGGTGGTCGGTCTTCAGGCCGACGGCGTCGGCGAATCGGCCGAGGGGCATCCCGGGCTTGAGCGTCACCGTGAGCAGGTATCCGGCGGACAATTGAGGGATCGTCTCGTGGTCGTGAGCCGGCTCACCCTCGACATGGGCGTGCGAGGGGCCGAAGGATTGGGAGGTCCGCTCCTCGTTGAACTTCTGGAGTTCCTCGTCGGTGAGGGGTCGGATCTCGGGCACGAGCGAACCGGGGCGGGAGGTCTTCGGCTCACCCGTGATCGCCAGTTCGGGCATCGTGGGGGAGAAGACCATGGTGGAGAGGGAAATCTCCTCGTCGCTCGGGGTCGCCGGGAAGTCGAGTCGGGGAGGATTGACGACGACCGAGGGGGTGACGGTCCCTTCGATAGTCAGGGTGAAGGTCGGATTCCGCTCATAATCATTGGTGGCGAAGCGGGCGAAGGTCGAGAATTCGCCGATCTTCTGGCGGGTTTCCCAGGTCAGGGCGATCTCGACCTGGTCGCCGGGATCGACCACGAACTCCTCACCCTCGACCATCGAGGCGCGGTCCTCGCCGATCTTGACCCCGGTGCAGGTGCAGGGCTTCTCGACGAACCGGAGGCGGAGCGGCCCCTCGCCCTGGTTGCGGACGACCCAGGTCTCGACCCCCTCGTCCTGCTCGCTCATGATGCCGAAGTTGAACGTCGGCTCCCCCTCGACCACGACCTCCGGCGGGGGCCCTTCCGACTCCTCGGTCCGGGAGGCGGGGACGGGGCCGGAGACGTCGGCCGGCAGGTAGCTGACGGCCAGGGGCACCGTGGCCGAGACCGCGACGACCAGGACGGCCAGGATGATCCAGCGGACCATGGCGGGGAGACTCCGTGGGGAAAGAGCGGCCGTGTGGCACGCGAGGTCCGGCCTTCGCCCGGGCTCGCAACCCACCCCCGAGGGATTCGAGGGCCGCCGCCGGGCGAGTTCGCCGCGAGATCGACGACGGATGAACGCATGAAAAATCGCCGGCCGTCGAGGGGTCAACGGCCCTCGATCGATTCTAGAGGCCGCCCGAGAGGGCGGTCAAGGTATCCGACGCGACGAGGACCGACTTCGGAGAAAATCGGGCGAGGAGGCGATTGACACGCATGTCCCGAGGCGTTACATCTTCCAATCGCCTCCCTAGCGTTCCGACGCGGGGAGGCCTCGGCGGGGATGTCCTCCCCCGGCGGCCGGAAGGTGTGTCTGATCACAATTGAGACGACATGACTTCAACCCCTTCCGTCCCGCGCCGGACCGAATTCTCGGCCGGCGCTCCTCGGGTTTTCCCTTCTCCGTTTGCGCTCGGTGGAGAGCCTGACTCGATCCAGGCGAACGTCATGGCGAAGCGACTCTACGTCGGCAACCTAGCCTACTCGGTCAACGATGCGGATCTGCTTGCCCTGTTCGAGCAGTACGGTGCGGTCCGATCCGCCCAAGTCCTCAAGGACCGCGAGACGAACCGGAGCCGGGGCTTCGGTTTCGTCGAGATGGATAACGACGACGAGGCCGACAACGCCATCTCCGCCCTCGACGGCCAGGACAACGCCGGTCGCCGGCTGACGGTCAACGAGGCCCGTCCCCGCACGCCCGGCGGGAACGGTGGAGGTGGTGGAGGCCGGGGCGGCGGCGGATACGGCGGCGGCGGATACGGCGGCGGCGGATACGACCGCTACTGAGTGATCGCCCCGAGCATCTCCAACCCCCGTGAGCATCGCCCGAATGAGCCAACCCGACCCCTGCACCTCCTCCGGGCCCGGTCCTGACCTCAGAGCCCGGATCGAGGAGGTGCTCGACCAATCCGTCCGCCCAGAACTCCGGGCCGACGGCGGGGATGTCGAACTCGTCGGGATCGACGACGATTGCATCGTCCAGATCCGCCTCTCCGGCGCGTGTCAGGGTTGTTCGTCGGCGGCAATCGCCCTGACCTTTCAGATCGAGGCCACCGTCAAGGACCGGATCCCCGAGGTGCGCTTTCTGGAGCCGGTTCCCTGAACCCGGGGTTGACCACCTGGTATGATTCTGACGTTCGGCCCGCCCCGCAGGCTCGCCAGGGGCGGCCCCTGACCGATGACGACTCAGGGGTCTTGACCTCCCCGGGAATCCGGATTCCGGTGCAGGGCCTTCCGCTTATGCCCGCCGTCTCCGTCCTGATCGACTCGACCTCGCCGGCCGATCCGCCCTGGATTCGGCCCCGGGCAGTCTATCTCCATGTCCCTTTCTGCGCGCACAAGTGCGGGTATTGCGATTTCGCCTCGCTGGCCGGTGCCGACCACCTCGCCGATCGCTACCTCGACGCCCTGGCTCGGGAACTGTCCTTGGCGCTCGACGGACCCCGCGAGGTCCACTCGATCTTCATCGGGGGAGGGACGCCGACTCGGCTCGACGCCACCCAGCTCGATCGACTCCTCGCCCTGGTCCGGCGGCACTTCCGACCGATCGACGGGGCGGAATGGACCGTCGAGGCAAATCCGGGCACCCTGGACGAGCAAAAACTCGATGTGCTGGCCGATGGCGGCGTCAATCGGATCAGCCTCGGGGCCCAATCCTTCCAGCCCAGCTCCCTGGAGGCGCTTGAGCGGAAGCACCGCCCCGAGGACGTGTCGAGGGCCGTCGAACTGATCCGACCTCGGTTCGACCGCTGGTCGCTGGACCTGATCTTCGCCGCACCAGGTTCGACGTTGGACCAATGGCAGGATGACTTGGAGCAGGCCATTTCGCTCGGCCCCTTGCACCTGTCCTGCTATGGGCTCATCTTCGAGAAGGGAACGGCCCTGTGGAAGCAGAGACACGCCGGGCTCGTCCGGGCAGTCGACGAGGAGGTCGAGTATGCGATGTACGCCCATACGATCGACCGGCTCACCGGCGCGGGGCTCGAGCAATACGAGATCTCGAATTTCGCGCGGGATGGGCACGAGTCGAGGCATAACCTCGTGTACTGGGCGAATGACGCGTATTACGGATTCGGCCTGGGCGCGGCCCGGTACGTCGGTGGGGCCCGCGCCGTGAATACGAGGGATTTGCCGTCGTACCTGCGGCGGCTGGAGGCCGGGCTCGATCCCTCGGGGCCGGTGGAACGGCTCGATGCCGAGTCCCGGGCCCGGGAGACCTCCGTGCTGATGCTCCGACGGACCGCGATCGGTATCGGCCGGCGAGAGTTCATGGACCGGACCGGTTACGCCCTGGATGCGCTGTGCGGGTCCGAGATCGCCCGTTCGGTGTCCCGGGGCTGGCTCGAAGACGATGGGGAGCGGGTCCGTTTGACCCGCTCCGGCGTCTTCCTGGCCGACTCGGTCATGAGCGAGATGCTCTGAAGTTGGTTCTCGACCCCGCCGGACCGCTCGTTCCCAGGGAGGGGATCGACCATGGCTCGGATCGCCGCCGCGACGGTCTGGTTGACGATGGTCCTCGGCTGTGCCTCGCCTGGCAGGGGCCTGCCATTGGCCGATCGGGTAGTCCCCTGTCCCTGCAAGGTCGAGGGCCTGGCCCGGCTCCCGGAGCAGCATACCCGGCTCGTCGTCACCCTGGACAGAGACCGATCGACCTCCCGGTTCCATCCCGGGGCCTTCGTGACCTACCGCCTCTTCGACCCGGAGACCGACCCTGTCGCCGGGAACCAGTGTGCCTACGATCGGGGAGGTCGGCTGATCTCGGCAGGGCCGGCCGCGGGGACCCCGGACCTCGTCTCCCCGGAGCGGAGCGTAATCGGGCATTGGCTCCTGGATGTCCGGCCATTCCGCCGGCTCGGGTGGATGGAGTATCATCGACGGGGCTGGGCGCCGGTCTCTCGGTCGGATTGCCTATGACCTCGCCCTGATCGATCGCCAGGCGTTCCTCGATGCTTACTGGTAACCTCGTCCGCGTCCGGAACTCGAAGAATCGGGTGATCCCGCAATACCTGGACCGGGACAACGGCTACTGGCTGGAGGTCTCCGAGAGTCTCCTTCTGATCTTCCGGGAGGGAGTCGGCATGTCCCGGGGCGAGATTGCCTCGGAGATTGAAGCGGTGGTGGGCAAAGGGATGTCGTCCCTGGTGCATCAGGGCTTGGCGAAGGTCCTGGAGGACCGGGCCGAATTCGAGGTGGTTGCCGACGTCCCTCCCGAGGAGTTGCGTGAGAAGGTCTTCACCGCGGCGGCCGAGCAACGCAAGGCACTGGCCGGCTCCTCCCGGCCGGGACTCCGGGAGCCGTTCCGCCGGGATGAGGTACTCGCCGCCGTCGGGAAGGAGCTGGACCTTCCCCCCGACCAGGTCGTCTCGGGGATGTTCGCCGACCTGAAGGACGAGAACACGCTGCTCCGCTTCGATGGGCTGTCGGCGATCGGGTTGATCGACCGCTACAACGTCGCGCTCGCCCAGGCGGTACTCCTGCGATCGGTGCAGCTCGAGGCCGAAGTCCGTGGCGAGCGGCCTCCCCGGTATCGGCAGCTCTTCCGACACCTGAAGTTCCACCGCCTGCTCTACCAGGTGAAGGGGTCGATGGCCTCCGGCTATACCTTCTTCCTGGACGGCCCACTCAGTTTGTTCATGGCCACGAATCGATACGGACTGCAAATGGCCCTGTTCCTGCCGGCCCTGCTGCTCTGCTCCGACTTCCGGATCGATGCCGAGCTGCGCTGGGGCCCGAAGCGACAGCCCAGAACCTTCCACCTGGGATCGGCCGATGGGCTGGTCTCCCACTATCAGGACGCCGGGCAGTACGTCCCCGCCGAGATCCTGGCCTTCCTCGATCGATTCCGACAGTTGGCGCCTGAATGGGACGTGAGCGAGGCGACCGAGCTGGTGGACCTCGGTCGTGAGGGGGTCTGGGTCCCCGACCTCAGGTTCGTCCACCTTCCGACCGGCACGGACGTCCTCGTCGAGGTGCTCGGCTTCTGGAAGCGGTCGGCGCTCGACCGACTACTCCGAGTGCTGCCGAAGCACGGCCCTCCCCGGTACCTCCTGGCGATCTCCGACTCCATGAAGGTGGACGAGGGGGCGATCCAGGGCCTCTCCGGGCCCGTCCTCCGGTTCAAGGAGATCCCGAATGCCAAGGAAATGCTCGCCCTGCTCCGGGGATTCCTGCCGGGCGCCTCGCAGCCGACGCTGCTGGACGCGGACTGATTCCAATTGAAACTGAGCGATCGATGCGGCTGGCGTGGGCGACCGACATCCACCTGAATTTCGTCGACCGGGAGACCGCGGGCCGCTTCTGCGAGGAGGTCGAGGGTTCCGGCGCCGATCGGCTGGTCATCTCGGGGGACATCGCCGAGTCGTTCGACCTCGGAGAAACCCTCGGGTTCCTGGCCGACCGGCTTCCATGCCCGATCGACTTCGTGCTGGGCAACCACGATTATTATGGCAGCCGAATCGCCGACATCCGTGCGGCGATGGCCGAGGTGACGCGTCGCATCACGCCGCTGAACTGGCTCCCCGAATCGGGGGTCCTCTCGATCTGCCCCGAGGTCGCCCTGCTCGGCCACGACGGCTGGGGAGACGCCAGGCTGGGTGATTTCGCCGGTTCGACGATCCGACTGAACGATTACCGGCTGATCGGCGAACTCTCCGGGCTGGATCGGATGAGCCTGGCCCGAGTGCTCCGATCGCTCGGGGACGAGGCGGCGTCCTTCGCGAGGCGAGCCCTGCCCCATGCCCTGCAACGGCATCGGTCGGCGATCTTCGCCACCCACGTCCCTCCGTTCCGCGAATCCTGCGTGTTCAAGGGCCGAGTCGCCAATGACGAATGGGCCCCCCATTTCTCCTGTGGTTCCCTGGGAGACGCCCTGGTGGAGGTCATGACCCGGAGTCCCGACCGTCGGCTGCTCGTGCTCTGCGGGCATGTCCACAATCCAGCGGTCGCTCGGATCCTCCCCAACCTCGTCGCGATGACCGGCGGGGCCGAGTACCGCCGGCCGGAGGTGTGCCGGGTCTTCGACGTGCCCGCCGACCTCGACGCCCTCTTCGAGGATCAGGATCGACCGGTAACGGTGTAATGCCCGACCTGATGCCTCGAATCTCCCGCCCCCGAGGCCGCGAAGGCCGGGGAGCGTTCATCCCCCGATCCCGGGAACGAACTTCCATCTCATTAATTCTTGCCGAGCGATTGAGACCTCTCCGTGGCCCGACCACGCGGGACGATCGGTCGGGGCATCGGCGCATCGACCTCGGCCCTCCACTCGTCGAGTCGGGCTCGCAACCGGCGGACATCATTCGGCCGATCGTTCGCTCGGTCATTCGACTCGCCGAGGTCGGCCTCGAGGTCGTACAGTTCAACGCGATCGTCTTCGAGGAAGTGAAGCAGCTTCAGGCGGCCGGATCGGACCACGCTGACTGGAGTGGTCCGCCACTGGCCCCTCCCGGCCCCGAGGTAGCCCGGGAAGTGCCAGAAGAGCGCGTCTCGTCCGGTCGTCTCAGCCTCTCCCTTCAGGAGGGGCAAGAGGCTGACGCCGTCGAGCACCTGGTCCTCCGGGGAGGAGGGGCCGGCGAGCTCACGGAGCGTCGGATAGAGGTCGACGCTGAGGATCGGCTCCCCCGAACGCGAGCCCGGCTCGATCGTGTCCGTCCATCGAAACAAGAAGGGTACTCGGATCCCCCCCTCGTAGAGACTCCCCTTCCCGCTCCGAAGCGGGGCATTATCGGTGATCGATCGCATCCCCTCCAACCCATCCGCCTGGTACCCGCCGAGGCCGCCGTTGTCGGACGAGAAGATGACGAGCGTCCGATCGCCAAGCCCGGCCGAGTCGATCGCGTCGAGGACTCGACCGACGCTCTCATCCAGGCTGGCAATCATGGCCGCGTAGGTCGGATCTCCGTGGCCGGCGGCCGGCGGGACCTCCCGGGACCGTTCGATCAGTGCGTCCTTCGCCTGGAATGGGCTATGAACCGCGAAGTGTGGCAGGTACAGGAAGAAGGGGCGGTCTCTGTGGCGGTTGATGAACCCGACCGCCCGATCGGTGAGGAAATCCGTCAGGTATGTCCCGTCGGGGACGTCGACCTTCGGGTTCGTCTCTAAGGCGAAGTGCCGGCCTTAACTGACGAGTGCCTCGTCGAAACCCTGTGCGAGCGGGTGGACCTCGGGCTGGTTGCCGAGGTGCCACTTGCCGAACATCCCGGTCGCATAGCCAGACCGTTTCAGCGATTCGGCCACGGAAACCACCGACGGCGAGAGATGCGTGCGGTTCTCCGGCGGCTCGAGCGATCGTCGTCGCCACTCGAAGCGATCTCGGGAGCCCACGGTATAGACCCCGGTCCTCGGGCCGTACTGGCCACTCATCAGCGCCGCCCGGGTCGGCTGGCAATTCGGACCGCTAGAATAGCCGTCGGTGAACGTCATCCCCTGCGTGGCCAGGCGGTCGATGTTCGTGGTCTGGTAGTAGCGACTGCCGAAGCACCCCAGATCGGTCCACCCCCAAATCATCGGCCAGGATGAACACGACGTTCGGCCGATCGTCCAGACCCCGATCGGGTGACGAGGCGTCCTGCGTCGCGGCCGTCGTCGCGAGCAAGCCCATTGCAATGCCGAATCCGCCGAAATCGAATGGGCCCAGCATGATCTATTTCCCCAACTGGACAGGCCCGGGAGGGAACCCCGTCGACAATCTCCGGCCACGATTCACCTTACGAGGGACGTCACGGCACGGCAATCGGGCTCCGATGCGAACTTTCGGCGGAGGACGTGAAGCCGATCCGGCCCGAAATCCGATCGAAGAGTTGACACCAGGGGCAAATAAAGGTTAAACAACAAGGTGATAGGCCCGACGATGCGGAAGCGATCGGGTCGATTGGCGGCCATCCGGCCGAAATCGGGAAGGACCGCTCCCATGCTGACGATCTTCGGGCGGAAGACCGGCGGATATTGCGACGGGATCAGCCGTCGAGGCTTCCTCAAGATCGGCGGCCTCGCCTTCGGGTCCAGCCTGGTCACGCTCCCCGACATCCTCCGCGCCGAGGAGGCGGGTCGAGGTTCCGGCACCGGTGGGCCCTCGAAGCGTCACAAGGCGGTCATCAACATCTTCCTGGCCGGCGGCCCGCCGCACCAGGACATGTGGGATCTCAAGCCCGAGGCACCTGAGGAGATCCGGGGCGAGTTCAAGCCGATCGAGACCAACGTCCCCGGCATCTTCGTGGGAGAGAGCTTCCCCAGGCTCGCCTCCATGATGGACCGCGCGGCGTTGATTCGATCGGTCGTCGGGGCCACCGGCCGACACGACCTCTACCAGTGCAACGCGGGCTACAAGTTCGACGACCAGCAGGCCATCGGCGGCTGGCCGAGCCTCGGATCCTTCGTCAGCATGATGCAGGGGCCGGTCGATCCCGCCGTGCCCCCGTTCGTCGGCCTCGCCGAGACGACCAGTCACGTCCCCTGGAGCGACCCGGGGGCCGCCGGGTTCCTCGGGCCCGCCTACGGCCCGTTCAAGCCCGACGGCTCGGCCCTGCAGAACATGACGCTCAACGGCATCACCGCCGACCGACTGGCCGATCGCCGCTCGCTGCTCCGCAGCTTCGACCAGCTTCGCAGCGAGGTCGATGCCAGCGGGGCCCTGGAAGGGGTCGATTCCGCCACCGCCCTGGCCTTCGACGTGCTCAGTTCCAGCAAGCTCGTCGACGCCCTCGACCTCTCCCGGGAAGACCCCCGGCTCCGGGACAGATACGGCGACGGCAAGCCCTACAACTATCAGTATGACGGTGCCCCGACCTGCAACGAGCAGCTCCTCATGGCCCGCCGTCTGGTCGAGGCCGGCGTCCGCTGCGTCTCCCTCAGCTATGGCCGTTGGGACAGCCACGGCGCGAACTTCGACTTGGTCCGGGACCACGGATCGAAACTCGACCAGTGCCTCTCGGCGCTCATCGAGGACTTGGAGGCCCGCGGCATGCTTGACGACACTGTCGTCATCGCGTGGGGAGAGTTCGGCCGCACCCCGAAGGTCAACAGCCAGGCCGGGCGGGATCATTGGCCACAAGTCGGTGCGGCCTGGGTCGCGGGCGGGGGGTTGAAGACCGGACAGGTCATCGGCGCCACCAACCGGCTGGGAGAGCAGGCGGTCGAGCGGCCGGTCCACTTCAAGGAAGTTCTCGCCACGCTCTATCACTCGCTGGGCATCGACGTGTCCCGCGACACGGTGCTCGACCCCGCCGGCCGCCCGCAGTACCCGGTGGACATGCCACCGATCCGCGAACTGATCTGACCGGGCCGCTCGGCCCCATCACCGGATTCATCGACGACACTCGGGAGCACGTCCCCGGTGACAAGGGCCGACTCCGCCCTCGATATCGGAGTTGCTTCGCCCGATCGATGGGGCAATCGGTGCCGTCCATCGGCCCGGTCCCCGCGACCGACGAGGACAAAACGAACCTCGGCGAGCTCGCCAATCACGGTCGCCACTCCCCCCGGGTTCGCCGCTCCGATACCATCGAACGTCGATCGGCGATGATCCCGCCGCATCGCGTCGCAAGACGATCCCAAGGGGGCAGCCACGATGACCGCGTCGAACCTCTCCCGCCGCGCCTTCCTCCAGGCAGCTGGCGCCGCCGGCCTCTCGGCCGCCGCGTCCCCCCACGCTCGGGGAACCCAGGACCGGGGCGCTCCCGTCGTCGGTGAAGGCGACTATCAGTATGAATGCCACCACGACTGGGGAGCCAAGCCCGACCACATCGAGTGGTACGAGACCCACGGTGTCGCCGTCGACAAGGACGGCATGATCTACGTGACACACCGGGCAGGCCCCGACCGGCCGTCGTCCCCGGCGATGGCCCAGGACACCGTCGTGGTCTTCGACCCGGAGGGCAAATTCGTCCGCTCCTTCGGCAAGGAGTACCATGGGGGCGGACACGGTATCGACATCCACGAGGAGGATGGCCGGGAATTCCTCTACCTGGCCTTCATGTTCCCCATCAACCTCGTCGTCAAGGCCGATTTGAACGGCGAGGTCGTCTGGGTCAAGGAGAAGCCAGTGGAGCCCGGCGTCTACGCCGACCCGGAGGCCCGCTATAGCCCGACCAACGTCGCGTTCTCCCCCGACGGCGGCTTCTACGTCTGCGACGGCTACGGCTCGAACTACATTCATCAGTACGACAAGAAGGGCGAATGGACTCGCACCTGGGGCGGCACCGGCACCGAACCCGGGCTGATGCGCACGCCGCACGGCATCTGGTTCGACGACCGAGCAGGCCGGGAGCCCGACGTGGTCGTTGCCGATCGGGCCAACGCCCGCCTCCAGTACTTCTCCCCCGAGGGCCAGTTCCGCTCGATCGTCGACGAGGTCAGCTTCCCCGCCCATTTCGACACCCGAGATGACGTCCTCCTCGTCCCCGACCTCCACGCCCGGGTCAGCCTGTTCGACCGCGACAACAACGTCATCACCCACCTCGGCGACGACCCGCAGTGGACCGCCGAAGTCCTCGACGGCTTCAAAGTCCGCGTCGAGCCCGACCGCTGGCGGCCCGGCCACTTCGTCCACCCCCACGACGCCTGTTTCGACGCCGAGGGCAACATCTTCGTCGCCGAGTGGGTCCTCCCCGGACGACTGACCAAACTCCGTCGCCTCTCCTGACGGGCGTCCCTGCTCGGGCGGTCGAGGGGCGGGCCACTCGGGAGGAATTCATCGACGCGGGCATCGTAGGCCCATTCATCCTCGGTCCATCGGGTCCCGCCCGGCGACCCCAGATCATCCTCGAGCGGGGAAGCGGGCGTGCACACCGCTCCCCACGGATCGACGCAGAATGGTCGGCCTCGAATGCGAACAGGACGCGTTCGGGCGTGATGTCGTCGCCCTTCCCGAAACGCGGGGTGGATGTTCAGGCGAGTGTAATTGGCCCGGGACTTGCACTGCGTGGATTCCGAGCAACAATCACTCGGATCGGCCTTCTCGGAGCCCCGACCGTGGTCCGCCTGACCCAGGCCCGGCCCGACCCATCGGGCATCGTGTTCGCCTCACAGGGCTATGGCCCCTTGCTGGAACGCGAATATCTCGCGGTGATCGAGGCATCCGACCTCGCCCCCGAGAAAATCGCCGACCTGGTCCGGACCCGGTTCGTCTGCTTCGCCCCGGCCGAGACGGCCAGGTTCTGCTGCCAGAGCCGGGGAGAAGGGGAATCGCTCCAGGTCGGGGACGTCCTGGACATCGAGCTCTCCCTGGTCGGCACGTGCTCCGTGAGGGTCGTCCACGCCGACGACCTCAGCATGACAATGCGAACCCTCCAGGGGCACCCCGAGGCCGGCCGGATCACCTTCTCGGCCGGCAAGGACCCGGCAGGCCGACCGAGCTTCCGCATCCGGAGCAGGACCCGGGCCAACGGCCTGATGAACTTCGCCGGTTTCTTGCTGATGGGCAAGCAGATGCAGGCACGCTGCTGGATCAACTTCATCGGCAATGTGGCCGAGGCCTGCGATGGCCGTGTCCTCGACGCGGTGAAGGTACGGACCCGAGTCGTCGAGGAACGGCCTGCCGACCGCCCAGGTGGGCCCGATGAGCCGACAGATCAGCAGGATGGGGGAGGTTGAGATGGAGCTGGCGCGAACCCACGCGCCCTGGCCCTGGAGATTCGGGAGGGGTTGGTCCGAGGGCGAATTGCAGGCGATGCTCGCCGCCCTCTCCGACCGCCCCGTCAATTTCGACGAGCCCGCCGATCGGATGACCGTCGCCCACGGCTGGACCGTCGACGGTTCCCACGACAGCCTCGGCGTCGAGGCCGAGGGCCCCCCCGAGCCCGACGGGATTTATCAACGGGCCCGCCAGGGGGTGATCAACTATGACTTCTCCGATCCGAGTATCGTCGTGGGCCATTTCGACCCCGATGCACCTGCGCTGGATCGGGACATGCTCCTGGAGTTGAAGGTCCTCGGATTCCGATTCCTCGGGGGCTGTCGGGTCACCGAGGTCCGGGAACAGACGCAGCAGGGATTCACCGTCTTCGGCTTCCGCTACGACACCCTGGCCGGGCACATCGAGCGAGGATTCGAGTGGTTCCTGCTGACCAAGGACCACCTGAGCGGCGAGGTCCACTTCCAGATCGAGGCCCATTGGCTGCTCGGAGACTTCCCCAACTGGTGGAGCCGCGTCGGATTCCTGCTCATCGGCGAGCGGTATCGCCATCGATGGCGCGTCCGCGCCCCCGAGCGTCTCCGACGTCTGGCCCGCGATCCCGCACCCCACCGGATCTCCGAGCCGGGGAAACTGGCACACCGTGGCGATCCCGAACCCCATCGCACCGAACCTTCCTCGGGACGATGAGCGACGGGCCTGAACCTGACGGCGTTCCACCCGGTGCACCGCCGTTGGGATCAGTCTGATCCGTGGATCTTCACTATTTTGTTGTAGACGCCCATGAGCAAGATCGTCGCCGGCCAGAGGCCGACGAAGTGGGCCATTTCCTTCTTGCCCGCAACACGGAGCCCGAGCGACAGTCCGACCACTGCGAAGGCCGACGTCAAGTAAACGCCCGAGGGGACCATGCTGGTGTAATGCTCGATCACCTTGGTGACGTATCCCTCCTCGTGCTGGTGGGCCTGGACGCTCATCTCGAACTCGGCGCGGGGTGCGGTCATCTCAACGGCTCCGTCGTGTGGTTGAACCTTAGCTTCCCCGATCCGGTTCGCCTGGATGTCGAATGGGCGGAACCCCTCCTCAAGTGACCCGGGGCATGCGGCCCGTTTCAACGCTCCGCGATCTTGGACGATCCTTGGAATCAGGGACGATTCGTCGATCCGACCTTTCTCACCATGCAAGATGTATGCCGACGCCTTGTGAAGGGCTAAGGCGATCGGTGAGTGAAAACCTACCCCGCTCGGGGCTGTCCTGTCCGGCCCGGTCATGGGAGACTCTGGGCGATCGCTCACCGTCTCGTCGGCAGGCCGGGCCACCCCCATGGACGACGCCATCGCTCGCCGCGACGCCCTGATCCGCTCGGCCGCCCGGCGGCTCACCGGGTATCAACGCCGCCTGTTCCAGGCCGAGGTCGCCACCGAACTCTGCGTCGGCAACGCCCACCAGGCCGGGCGTCGCTTCGGCTGGGGGCGCGACACGGTCGCGACGGGGCTCAACGAGCAACGGAGCGGGCTCCGCTGCCGGGAGGACTTCGCCGATCGTGCAACCCCCTTTCTGTAAATTCCCGGCCTGAAGGCGGACAGGTCACCCCGGTCCCGTCGCCAAACGTCTCCGCCCTGTCTCCCAGCCCTCGCTGATCCCCATCAACACCGCACTGACCAGCCGCAGGACTGATCCCTCGTTCGGGGACAACCCCGCCACCTGCGTCCGCCGGCTCACCTCCTCGTTCAGCCGCTCCGGCATGTCGCTCGTCCGCAGCCGCCGCCGGTGGCCCGGCGGCAGCGTGAAGATGGTCAGCCCCTCCGGCACGTCCCGCTCCGGCCACTCGGCCGGCTTCGGGGCCACGGCCCGGCACCTCTTCGCCGCCAGGCCCAGTCGCCGCTCGGCCTCGCCGCGATCCGGGGCGTCGAAGACCGCCCGCGGGCCGGCGGCGACCTCCGGCGGCAGCGACGGCCTCGGCACGTAGGCCGGGGCGTCCTCCGCCGGGGGGGACTGGCCCCGCCGCCGCGGCACGCCGGTCAGCCGGGCGGCCAGGGCCTGCTCCCGGCCGGCGTGGGCGTCGCCGGTGGGCATCTCGACCCCGTGCGGCCCACGGGCCTGCAGCGAGGCCGGGAAGCCCCGCCAGTGGACCTCCGCCTCCGCCATCGAGACGCCGACCCCGGGGATCGACCGCCGGCCCCCGGGATCGATGCCGATGGCCGTCAGCACCGCACACGAGACGATTCAGCACCGCACACGAGACGATCGAGCCGCCGAGGCGGACCTCCTCGTCGCGGGCATCCGGGATCGGGTACGGCGTCTCCCCCGGCGGGCGGCCCCGCCACCCCTCCGGCCCCTCGTCGAGGGCCCCGGCGGCCCGGCTGACCTGACTGCCGGTGACCTCCGACCCGCGGGGCCGCTCGGCGATGGCGGCCCCCTTGCCGGTCGAGACGCCCGGCCCGTCCCTCTCGGCGACGGCCGGCTTCGACGCCCGCTCGCTGCGGACGCCCCTCTCCAACGCCGAGGCATAGGAGTCGAGGCCTCGGGCCTGCGGCACCCGGACGGCGATCGGCCCCATCGGGGTGTGCCGCGTCTGGGGCTTGGAGCCGTTGGCGGAGCCCTTGCGTGCCTCGGATCGCCGGTGGGGGGCGGCCCCGAGGGCCTGGGTCCGCTCCCGCTCCATGAGCTCGTCGCGCAGGACGCCGATGGCCTGGGCCAGGCCGTCGGAGCCATGCTCGGCCAGCAGTTCCATGACCTCGTCGATGGCGGCAGGTTGATCCTGGTGGGTCATCGGCGGCGGTCTCCCTGGGGTCGGTCGGCACTTTCCGGGGGGACCGGCGGTGACCCGCCGCTTCAAGCCGAGCCCTCGCCCAGGCGGGCGGGGGATTTCCAGAAACCAGGATGCACTATCCGACATTCGCCAGAGGGCGTTTCGGCATTCCTACTACGGACTCTCCCACCTAGGAATCTATCTCAGAACCTAACCCGAACCGGCTGCGTACCTTGAGGGGGCGGGGCGATCACCTCAGGAGACGCAGCCATGGGACGGAAGAGTCGAGGGGTCAAGCCGCTGGAGACCATCTGGGAGGTGCCCGACGCCCTCTGGGAGCGGATCGAGCCGATCCTGCTCGAAGACGCCCCGCCGCCGCCCGAGGAGCACGGCGGCCGGGGCCGGATCGACTGGCGGGCGGCCTTCGACGGCATCATCTCCCGCCCCCGCAGCGGCTGCCAGTGGCACACGCTGCCCAGGGAGTATGGCGACGACAGCCCGGTGCACCGCTGGTCCCAGCGGCGGTGCCGCCACGGCGTCTTCGAGCGGATCCGGGCCCTGCTGGTCGAGGAGTGCGACGAGCTGGGCGAGGTCCAATGGCGGTGGCAGGCGGCCGACGGGCGGCCGGGCAAGGCCCGGTTCGGGGGGGAAACAGACGGGCCCCGACCCGACCGACCGGGCCAAGCCGGGGACCAAGCAGGGCCTGCTGGTCGAGGGCGACGGCGGGCCGCTGGGCGTGGTCATCGCCGGGGCCAACGCCCCGGACTTCACGCTGCTGGAGGCGACGATCCGTGCGGTGGTGACCGAGCGGCCCGACCCCGAGCAGGTCGAGCAGCACCTGTGCCTGGACGCCGGGTATGACAACGGACCGGCTCGTGGGGTGGCCGAGGGGCATGGGTATGTCCCCCACATCCGTCCGGCCCGTGGCGGACCCCGCCCGGAGCGGCGGCCGGGCCGGCGGAAGGCCCGCCGCTGGGTGGTGGAGCGGACGCTGGCCTGGCTGTCGAAGTGTCGGGGGCTGCTGGTCCGCTACGACGAGCATGAGGAGAACTCCCTCGGCCTGATCCAACCGGCCTGCGGCCTGCTCTGGTACCGGAGGCTCCACCGGATCAGGGCCGCATGACGCTATTGAGATAGTTACTTAAGGAAGATGTGACGAGCGGCGATGGCCTCGCGAGGGCGGGAGGCGGTCATGGCCGAGACGCAGGCGGGGCTGGACGGGGTGCCGAGAAGTGGCCCGGGCGATACTACTGATCGCTGCGCAGAGAAGTTAACTCTGTGGCCTCCCGGAACCAGTGATTTTCGGCCTTTCCGGAACCGGATAGTAAACTTCCCTGCGCAGCGATCAGTAAGGACCTTCCGACGGTTCCCTCGAAGCCAAGCGGCTTCGGTTCCTCCTCGCCGTTCGTGCCGTCGCCCGACGGGGGCTTGGCCGTCGGCGAGGTCGTCGGCGAGCGCTACGAGGTTCTCGGGCCGCTCGGGCACGGCGGCTTGGGTCAGGTCTACCGCGCCCCGCATCGGGGGCTGGGGCGCGAGGTCGCCTTGAAAATCATCCGGGCCGGCCGGCACGACGAGCACGCCGTCCGGCGGTTCGAGCGCGAGATGAAGGCGGTCGGCTTGCTCGACCACCCGAACCTGGTCCGGGCCACCGACGGCGGCGTAAGCCGGGGCCGGCCGTACCTGGTGATGGACCTCGTGCTCGGCAACGACTTGGAACGGCTGGTCCGGCGACTCGGGCCGCTGCCGGTGGCCGAGGCGTGCGAGCTGGCCCGGCAGGCGGCCCGGGGGCTCCAGGCCCTGCACGAGAAAAAGCTGGTCCACCGCGACATCAAGCCGTCGAATCTGATGCTGACGCCCGAAGGGGTGGTCAAGGTGCTCGACTTCGGCCTGGCACGCCTGGTCGAGGACGTGGCCGACTCCTTGACGCAGAACGGTTCGATGGGGGGCACGGCTGACTACCTGGCGCCCGAGCAGGCCGACGACCTCCGCTCGGCGACCATCCGATCGGATCTTTATAGTCTCGGCTGTACGCTCTATTGTCTGCTCGCCGGCCGGCCGCCGTTCGGCGACGATCGCCACGAAGGCCTGACCCGCAAGATCGTGGCGCATCGCCAGGAGCCGGTGCCGCCGATCACCCGGTTCCGGCCCGAGCTGGCGGGGATGCCCGGCTTGCTGTGCTTGCAAGACCGCCTGCTGGCCAAGAAGCCCGTCGTCCGGCCCGCCGAGCCGCGCGAGGTGGCCGAGGCGCTGGCTCCCTGGGCCGTCGGGCACGACCTGTCTCGGCTCTTCGACGATGATATGGCATCGCTTCCGAAGGGCGAGCCGATTTCCGAGACGAGCTCGATCGCCAGCGAGACCTTCCCGTCGCCGGGCCGCTGGCGGCGTCGAGCCGGTTGGGCGGCGGCGGTCCTCGGGCTGGGAGCGGTCGTCGGGATCATCTCTCGGAACCCTGAGGTCGAGGGCCAGGGTGGGCCGGCCCCGCCCGTGCCGGTCGCCCCGGATGCGGCACCCGCTCCAGACTTGGCGGCCACGCCTCTGGTAATCGAGTCGCTGGACGTCGAGCGATTCCAAGGCAACACGAGGACGGGGCAGGGGACGATCAGAGTCCTGACCTTCTCCACCCGGTCCAACGACAACGTGCGCGTGAAGGCCCAGCTGAACGAGCCGGCGTACTGCTACCTGATTGCGCTGAACCCGGACGGGTCGGTTTCCTTCTGCCCCAAGGCGGAGGAAGGGACCCCCCCGAGCCCAACGACCGAGATCGACTATCCGGCCGGGGCCGGCGATTAATACGGCCTGACCGACGGCATGGGTCTCCAGGCGTTCGTGCTGGTCGCCTCGCGCGAGTCGCTGCCGACGTTCTCGGAATGGGACGCGCAGGCCGGCTTGCCCTGGAAGTCTATCGCGGCAACCGAGGGCGTGTGGCGGTTCGATGGCCGGGCACTCACCGTGACGGACGATCCCCATCGCGGCACGGAGCGCCGCGCGCCCTCAGCCGAGCCCGAGCCGTTGGCCGCAGTCTGCGAGTATCTGCGGCAGGTCCCAGGCGTGGACGCGGCCCGCGCGATTGCCTTCCCGGTCTTGCCGACCGAGTGATCGTCCCCATCTTCGTGGGGGGCCGAGTCTTCGGGGCCACCATCCTTGCCACGAGGTCGACACACGGACGAACTCTCTCGCCCGTCTGGTTCGCTACTTGAGGGAGTCCCCCCAAACCTTGCACCAGGAGCCTCCGCGATGTTGTGGCACTTCGCTCCGACTTCCAGGTACAGCCTACGCGGGTGGTCGGCACTGATCTTGGCACTGGGTTCCTGGTCCTCTGGTCCGGCCCCTGCACAGGACCCGCCCTCAGCCCCGGCCCCGAAACAGCTCGCCGACGCGGACGCTCAACGCGTTAGGGGATTGAAAGGACAAAACTCTTCCGTATCCTGAGACCTTCGCACCAGGAGATCAAGGAGATACGCAGATGCGGCCCAGCCCCGAGATGATCCCCGTCCTCATCGATGCCGCCAAGGCCCTCAAGGGCAGTCCGAAGCGAGTCTTCATGGCCAAGACCGTCGCAGCGATGGGGCGGGGTGGACAACGCTGGGCCCAGGAGCATCTCGGCTGGTGCCGGGAGACCATCCGCAAGGGCACGCACGAACTCCGCTCGGGCATGACCTGCGTGGACGCCTTCTCGGCCCGCCGTCGCAAGCCCGCCGAGGAGCACTTGCCCCGACTCCTCGATGACATCCGCAGCATCGCCGACGGGCAGAGCCAGGCCGACCCCAAGTTCCAGACCAAGGGGCTCTTCACCCGGATCAGTGCCGCCGAGGTCCGACGCCAGTTGATCGCCACGAAGGGCTACACCGACGAGGAGTTGCCCACCCAGCAGACCATCAACACCAAGCTGAACCTGCTGGGCTATCGCCTCTCCAGGGTGGCCAAGTGCCGCCCCCAAAAAGAGTCCCGCAGACCGATGCCATCTTCGATCAACTGAAGGCGGTCAACCCCGAGGCGGATCGGGCCAGGGGCACCCTGCGGCTCTCGATCGACGCCAAGGCGACGGTGCATGTCGGCCCCTTCTCACGGCGGGGCCGGAGCCGGACCGGCACGAAGGCGGCGGATCACGACTTCAAGCCCGTGGCGACGCTGACCCCCTTCGGCATCTTCCTGCCCGAGCACGACGACCTGTGGCTGTACATGGCCCGGTCGAAGGTCACCAGCGACTTCATCGCCGATCGCCTGGAGCAATGGTGGGAGGGCGTCCGCCTGCGGTTCCTGCGGGTCAAGACGCTGGTGATCAACCTGGACAACGGCCCGGAGAACCACAGCCGGCGGAGCCAGTTCCTCAAGCGGATCGTGGCCTTCGCCCGCAAGTATCGCCTGGTGGTGCAGTTGGCGTACTACCCGCCGTACCACAGCAAGTACAACCCGATCGAGCGGTGCTGGGGCGTGCTGGAGATGCACTGGAACGGGTCGCTGCTGGACTCGGTGGAGGCGGTGTTGGGATTCGCCCGATCGATGACCTGGAAGCGGAAGCACCCGGTGGTCAGCCTGGTGGAGACGACCTACGCCAAGGGGGTCAGGCTGAAGCCCGAGGAGATGGAGGCGTTGGAGGCCGAGGTGATCCGCCTGCCGTCGCTTGAGAAGTGGTTCGTGAAGATCCCTCGTAAGCGAGGCAGGCCACGGAAGACGTAGCTTCTTTCTGGTGCCTCAGGGCAGATACGTCGAGGCCGAGTTGATGCTCCGGAAGGTGGTCGCGATCAACCTCAAGGCCCTGGGCGCCGACCATCCTGTCACGGCCCGGAGCCACGGGCGTCTCGCCCTCTACCTGGACCTCCAGGATCGGCCCAGTGAGGACATCGCATACTGGAAGTCCGCCGTGGCCGGCGTCGAGGGGAGCCGATCCGCTGGCGGCGCGAGCGGCCTCGAGCGAGCCTTGGGGCGGGACACATCCGCTCGATCCGCGCTTGCCGTGGCTTTGGCCCAGCTAGGTGAGCCGCTGGACGCCTGGCGGAACTGGGAGGCCGACCTGGCTCGGGGCCTGCTGGATGACCTATCCGCGCGGCAGTTCCGGCCCCTGACCGTCGACCAGCGACGACACGAGGCCGACCTGCGCGGCCAGCTCCAGGCGCTCGATGAGCAGATCGGGCGGGCATCGGCGAGAACAAGCCGTAGTCAGGACGAGGATCGTCGATTCAACGACCTGCGTGAGCGGCACAGCATCCTTCATAGCCAATACGTGGCTCTGGAGAATGAGCTGAACGATCAGTACGGGAGTTCGCCGGCTCGCCCACCCCCCTCGACGAAATCCGCGCCACCCTGCCGGCCGATACGGCGCTGGTCGGGTGGGTGGACGTAGACCCGAAGGGACCGCAGGGCCGCGACCGCTCGGCCTATCACTGGGCCTGCGTGGTCCGACGCGAGGGCGATCCAATCTGGATACACACCCCGGGCACGGGAGCCGGCCCAAGCTAGACCAAGGAGGATGACGGGCGTCCCGAGGCGCTGCGAGAGGCGATTCGGAGCGACTCGCCCGATTGGCGTGAGCCCGCGGGGTCGCTCGCGCGACAGCGGATCGCGCCGCTTCGGCCGCGTCTGGAGGGCGTGCGGCACTTGATCGTCTTGCCGTCGGCGGCGATGGCCGGGGTGCCCGTCGAGGCACTGCTGGCGGCCGGGCCGGAGTGGGCGAAACAGTTCGTGGTCAGCTATGCGCCGTCGGGCTCAATGTTCGCCATGCTGGTTGAACCACAGGGCCAAGAGGAGTCCGGAGGGCCGAAGCTGCTGGCGCTGGGCGATCCGACTTATCCGTTGGCCGAGCCGGACGCGGAGCCGCCCACGCCTCCCGACCACGGGATCGCCATTCTGGCCGTCGATCCGAGCGCCAATGCCGACCTCTTCGGCATCAAGGTGGGCGACGCGCTGCTGGCGTACAACGGCGTCGTCCTGAACTCGGGCGCCGACCTGAAGACGGTCCCTGCCGAGGAAGGGGCGACGCGGATCCCGGTCAAGCTATGGCGCAACGGCGAGGTCCGCGAGATCGAGGTGGCCGCCGGGGAGCTGGGCATCAACCACGACCCGAGCCGCCCAGCGGCCGAGGTCGTCTTGGCCCAGCGGGCAGCGGGGGAAGTGCTCAAGCCTCTTACGCGAGGCGAATCCCTGGCGCGGCTACCCGGCACGAGGCGCGAGGTCGAGCTGATCAGTGGGCTCTTCCCCGACGGCCACGCGACGATCCTGCTCGGCGAGCGGGCCACCGAGCCGGCCGTGCAGGGGCTGGCGCGGTCGGGCGCATTGAAGGGCTTACGGTATCTCCACTTCGCGGCGCACGGGAAGACGAACCCGCACGTGGCGATGAGCTCGGCGATCCGGCTGGCCCCCGAGCCGGACGGATCGGCCGAACCGTTGGCGATGGAGGCCGACGGCTCGATCACGGCCGAGCAGATCGTGAACACCTGGGACCTCGACGCCGACCTGGTCGTCTTGTCTGCCTGCGAGACGGGGCTGGGACGCTACGCCGGGGGAGAGGGATACCTGGGGTTCTCGCAGGCATTGTTCGTAAGGGGGCCAGGCGCCTGGTCCTGAGCCTCTGGGAGGTGCCCGACCGCTCGACAACGCTCCTGATGAGCCGCTTCTACACCAACCTGCTCGGCCGCCGCGACGGCCTGCCCGGGCCGATGGCGAAAGCCGAGGCCCTGCACGAGGCGAAGCAGTGGCTGCGCGGGCTGGACGTTGAGCGGGCGGAGGCGGAGCTGAAGCGGTTGAAGCTAGACGAGTCCGACGCGAGCCGCGGCGAGCGACCCGTGGCCGGGGTGGCGGGGTCGGCACACCCGTTCGAGCACCCGCACGACTGGGCCGGATTCATCCTGATCGGCGACCCGAATTGAGTTGGATGGTGGGCCTTGAGGGCTCGGCGATCGGCGATCGTCGATTCCGGAGCCCGGGTGCGACCGTGAGGACTCCTCAGGGATCGATGATCGTCTCGATCGAGATGAAGGTGTTGGTCCTCGGGCCGCCGCCGGTGTCGTTGGGGTCACGCCTCGGAACGGCGTTGTTGCACGGAGAGTGTAGTTGCGGGGAGTCTCCCGGCTTGGATCGGCCTACGCCACCCGCACGCTCTGCGGCATCCCGAGGTGATACGCCTTCCGTCGTTTTCGTTCGTGGCATGCCGGTTGCGCCTCGTCCTTCCATCACCGTAGGGACCCTTAGGAGCACGCACCATGCACGTCGAGCCCCACCACACTCCCGAGCAACTGCGTGAGCTGACCGACCGCCAGCGACGCGCCTCGCTCTGGCGACGCCTCCGCGCCGTGACCCTGGCCGTCGAGGGCGCCACCGCCCCGACCATCGCCGCGGCGTTGGGCTGCACCGAGCGGGCGGTGCAGAAGTGGGTCCGCCGCTACAACGAGGAGGGGCCCGACGCCCTCGCCGACCGCGGCGGCCGCGGCCCGAGGCCGCGGGTCGGCTCGGAGACGGCCGAGCGGCTGCGGGCCCGGCTCGACGCCGGGCCCACCCCGGCCGACGGCGTCTGTACCCTCCGCGGGCCGGAGGTCCGCCGCATCCTCCGCGAGGAGTTCGGCGTCGAACCGGGCCGCCAGGCGACCTACGACCTGCTTCATCGGATCGGCTACAAGCCGCCGGTGCCGCGGCCGGCGCACTGCAAGTCCGACCCCGAGGCCCAGGCTCGCGTCAAAAGGGGATCCGCCGTCGCATCGGCCACATCAAGCGGCGGCACCCGGGCGAGCGGGTCGAGGTCTGGTTCGCCGACGAGGCCCGCTTCGGCCGGCAGGGGACGCTGATGCGCGTCTGGGCCCGCCGCGGCAGCCGGCCGCGCGGCGTGCGGCAGACCGAGTACGAGTGGTGCTACGTCCTGACGGCCGCCTGCCCGGGCAGCGGCCAGGCGGTCGGGCTAGTGATGCCGCGGCTCGACGTGCCGACGATCAACCGCTTCCTGCGCGAGCTGTCGGGGCGGCTGGCGCCCGGCGTCCACGCCGTACTGATCCGGGACCGGGCCGGCTTCCACACCGGCGAGGCGGTGGACGTGCCGCCGAACGTCACGATCATCGAGCTGCCGCCGTACGCCCCGGAGCTGAACCCAGTAGAGGACCTGTGACACTACCTTCGGAGCCACTACTGGTCGCTGCGGGTGTACCGGGACTACGAAGCGTTGGCTGAGGCGGCGGTCGCAGCCTAGCGGGCGGTGTGCCTGGTGCCGAGACTGATCCGCTCGACCTGCGCGGCGCCATACGTCGCACCACGAACATAAACTCCGGAATCCGTATGAGTCATGACGTTCAACGCCCGGCCCCGGATCGCACCCTCGGTCACCTGACACTCCGGCCTCCGGCTGGCCAGATGATCGCCGAAGATCACCTTCATCCGACAGACCCCCGTCTCGGCCAGCGACCTCATGTGGTAACCGGACTCCCGCTTCCACGCCTTGCGACCGGAACGTCGGATCGCACGCAGGTTCTCGTCACGGGCCAATGGCGGACCGGGCGCATCGGCGTGCTTCCAGATCCTGGCATTGCTCCTCGGCGGGATCAGGATCGTCCCCGTGCGGTGCTCCTGCACCCGGTAGACCTTCCGCTTGTCGTAGGCCCCGTCGCCCGCCGCAGCGGCGATCTCCCGGTCGATCGGCTTGAGCAGCGGCTCGACCATCTCGGCGTCATCGACCCCGGCCTCGGTCACCATCGCCGCCTGGATCCCATGGGTCTCGGCCTCGATGGCCAGGTGCAGCTTCCGCCACGTCCGCCACTTCGAATAGCCGTGCTTGCGGACCTTCCACTCCCCCTCGTCGTAGACCTTCAGCCCCGTGCTGTCGAGGACGAGATGCAGCGGCCCCTCGCTCTTGCGGGCCAGGCCCACCGCCAGTTCGACGGCCCGACGGGAGAGGGTACTGTAGTGGGGCACCTCCAGGTCCAGGCCCATCAGCTCGAAGATCGAGGCGGCCATGCCCTGGGTGGCCCGCAGGGGAAGGTGGGAGACGGCCCGGAGCGTCAGCAGGCACCGGATGGCCGCATCGCTGCAGATGTACTGGGCTCCCCACCGATTCGGACCCCGGTAGAGCCAGGCGTCGAGGGCCTCTTGATCGACCCAGACGGTCAGCGAGCCCCGGTTGACGAGGGCTTGGTTGTATTCCCGCCAGTTGCGGATGCGGTAGACGGCCTTCTCGGTGGCCTGGCGAGCGGACGATTGGCGAGGACGACGAGTTCGGCAAGGGGTGCGGGTCTGGCTCATGCCGAAGTATACGGGAGTCCATCGGCCAGGCGAGCCCCTTCGTGCAACAACGCCCCTCGGAACGGAAAAAATTGCTGCTTATCACGGATTTGGGGGATGGAAGCGGATGTCCATGTCAGCCCGTCCGACAGCGGCTATGCTGAGGGTCACGGATCTCCGCCTCGTGAGCCATCAGCAGGGACGACGCCATGCCGGCAGCCGACCCCACGTCCCCGCCCCTCCGGGGACAGAAGGCCATCTGTATCCCCCGCGCCCCGCAGAAGTATGAGCAGATCGCAGGCGATGCCGAGCGGTTCCGGGAGTATCTGGGCCAGCAGATCGAAGCCCATCCGGAACTGTTCCCATCCGAGATCCGGCGGGGCTATCGCATGAAGGACACCTACACCTCCCGCAAGGCCGGCTGGAGGCTCCGGCGGATCGACCTCCGCGACGGCCAGAGCTCCCTGGTCCGACCGTCGTTCTTGATGCCGTAGCTGACCGCCCACACCGAGGACGTGCAGGCCCCCCTTTTCTCCGCAAGTTCGCCGTCCCTGACTGGGCCCTGACCGAGGTCTTCGGGCGGGGCCCGATGTACTGGCATCGCCTGGGACGCACGCTTGGCCGATCCGGCCTGGTGGGGGCCACGGTCAAGGGACCGGAGCGGTTGCCCGGTCATCTGGTCGCCGACGAGAAGCACACGACCTTGGCCGGCGAGGAGGTCTACCTGGCGGCCACCGCCGGCGGCGAGTGCTGCCTGGGCCTGGCGTTGGCCGAGAAGGCGGATCAGGACGAGTTGACGAGGGCCTACGGCGTGTCCCGGGATGGGGTCCGGGACCTGGACCCGGAGTACCGGCCCCGGACGGTCAACACCGACGGCTGGGCCGCCACGCAGGCGGCCTGGCGGGCGTTGTTCCAGGGGGCGACGATCATCCTCTGCTTCCTCCATGCGTCCCTGGAGATCCGGGAGCGGGCCAAGCACCTGAAGGAGACCTTCGATGCCCTCCGGGGGCGGGTCTGGGGTGCGTATCACGCCCCGGATGCCCGCACCTTCTCGCAACGGCTTCGCCGGCTGCGGGAGGGGGCCCCGAAGCACATCGACAAGCCGATCGTGCGGGAGAAGGTGCTGTCACTGTGCGAGGAGCGCGAGGCGTTCGCCCTGGCCTACGCCCATCCCGGCTGCCCTCGGACGAGCAACCCGGTGGACCGGCTGTTGCGACGGCTCGACTGCCACCTGTCCTGCACGCAGCAACTGCACGGCAAATCGGCAGCGGCTGAGCAGGGGTTGCGAGGTTGGGCGTTGATCCACAACTTCGCCCCGATGTGCCCTTGGACGGTCCGAGAGACCCCCGAGTTGAGGAGCCCGGCGGAACGGCTCAACGGGAAGCGGTATCACCCCGACTGGCTCCAGAACCTGCTGATCTCGGCCTCACTCGGAGGGGATCGCAGGGCTCCCCGAAATCCGTGATAAGCAGAAAAATTGCATGCTAAGGATTGCCGTCTCCAAGGAGATGACGCACGGAATCCCTGCTGATTCCCGTCCTCTGGCTGGGCGGGAACGGGTGCGGCTTATGGGGCGGGGGCTATAACCGGAAGTGGCTCATGGGGCCGAATCCGTGCCCGGCATCTTGACGACCGTTTCCGAAGGCGTTCGCATCGAGGGAGATCCGTCGCATCACGCGGAGGGCCCCGCCATGGACCTCCCCTGATCGACTTCCTGGACGAGGACGCCTGCTACCGCAAGCTGGTCGAACTGCTGCACCCCGGGGGGTTGGCCTGCCCCAGGTGCGGCCGACGGGAGCGGCTGGGCATCCACAGCCGCCACCGGGAGCCGGTCCTGGAGTACCAGTGCGGTCATCGCGGCCGGGTCTTCAACGCCTGGACCGGGGCCGCCCTGCAGGGGACGCACCCCCGCCCCGGCCAACTGCTGCTGATCCTCCACGGCGTCGCCACGGGCGAGCCCACCGCCCGGATGGCGCGCGAGCCGGGCTGCGACCGCAAGCACCTGCTGGAGCTGCGGCGCCGGCTCCAGGACAACGCCCGGCTCGGGCTGGACCGCAACCCGCTGGATGACGCCGTGGTCGAGGCCGACGAGATGGATCAGGACGCGGGGGAAGAAAGGCATCCCGCATCGCGACCCGGCCGACCCGCCGCGGCGGCGGGCCAATCGCCGCCGCGGGCACGGCACCTTCGCCGATGACCGCCCGCCGATCGCCGGCGTGGTCGGGCGGCGGTCGGGTGAATTCCGCTCGGAGGTCCTGGGTCACGCCAACGCGGCGGAGTTGGAGGAGGTCATCGACTGCGCGACGTTGGAGGGGACGGTGGTCGACACCGACGAGTGGAAGGGGTACAACGGCTTGCCCCGGATGGGGCGGGTGCGCGTGACGGTGGACCATTGGGGGCCGAAGTCCACCTGGGCGCGGGACGACGACGGGGACGGGGTCCGCGAGGTGCACTGCGACACGCAGGAGGGGATCTGGACACACGCCCGGGACTTCCTGAGGCGGTTCTACGGCGTGAGCGAGTGGTACCTGGCCCGGTATCAGGCGGTCTTCCAGTGGGGGTTCGAGATTAAGTCCGTCACCGATGAATTCCTGCGAGTCCTGCTGGGGAGACCCCCGAGCATGGATTCGGCCCCATGAGCCAATTTGTTTTGCGGCAACTGTTTTCGTGACCTCGTTCATCGGAGTTAGCTGTGCCAATCAGCAAATTCTGTGAACCGCTCGCAAGTCTGATCGTAACCCACCGCCCAACAAAGCTCTCGGGCACCGCCAGTCTTCCGCGACCTCAGGGTCGCGGCCTCATTGAAGCGCATCGGACTCAGCTTTCCTCGCCTTCTCGTCCAGCCGTCTTCCGCGACCTCACAGCCTGTTGGGAAAGCCTTCACTTCCCCAGATTCCTGGCCAGCCGCCGAGCCATCAGATGGATCATCGCCAGCTTGATGAACGCCTCGCTGCTGGCCGTCGTCGCCTCATAGTCCTTGCTGAGGCGGCGGCTCCGCCCCAGCCAGGCGAACGTCCGCTCCACCCGCCAGCGGAGCGGGATGGGCTTGAACTCCTTGGCCCCCGGCTCCTTCGCCCTGATCTCCAGGCGGCGCTTGTTGCGGGGGCGCAGCGAGGCGACCCACTCGGCGATCCCGCCGTTGTAGACCGAGTCGGCGACGATCGTCCGCAGGCGCATGAAGCGGCGGCGCAGCGGCTCCAGGACGAGCCGCGCCCCGTCGCGGTCCTGGATGTCGGCGGCGTGGACCACGACCGCGAGGATCAGGCCGAGCGCATCCACGAGGATGTGCCGCTTGCGGCCGTGGACCTGCTCGCCCGCGTCGTAGCCGCGGGGCCCCCCCTTCCCGTCGTCTTCACCGACTGGCTGTCGAGGATCGCCGCCGAGGGCTGCCGCTGCCGGCCCTCGGCTTGGCGCACGTCGCCGCGGAGCAGGTCCATCAGGCGATCGAAGGTGCCGTCCCGCTTCCAGATGCGGAAGTACCAGTACACGGTGGCCCAGGGGGGCAGGTCGTGGGGCATGGCCCGCCACTGGCAGCCGGTGCGGGCGACGTACAGCAGGCCGTCGACGATCTCGCGGCGGTCGTGCTTGGCGGGGCGGCCGCCGGGCTTCGGGGCCGGGATGACGCGTTCGACCTGGGCCCACTCGTCGCGGGTCAGGTCACTCGGGTAGGCGGCTCGTGTGTCCATGCCGGAAGGCTAGTGGGCCGTCAATCTTCAATTGACGGGTAAAGCTTCCGCAGCTTCCGGCGAGCGGCGGCCAGTGTGAAGGTCCAGTGGATTCGGGCTCTCCTCACATTCCGCCGGTGTTCCCAGGCCGCCACCTCCGCCGCCAGCTTGGCCGGACTCTCCAGCCGGCGATCCAGGCATTGCTGGTTCATGACGCTGATCTCCGTCTCGGCCATGTTCAGCCAACTGCCGTGCTTGGGTGTGTAGTGGAACTCGATCCGGTCCAGGAGCCGACGTGCCACCTCCGGCGAGAACGCCTCGTAGGGGCTCGCCCCGTCGTGCGTATTCAAGTTGTCCTGCACCAGCAGGACCTTCTCCGCTCGGGGGTAGTGCACCTCCACCAGGTCCCGGATGCAGCCGGCGTAGTCCCGCCGGGTCCGGCGTCCGGTCACCTTGACATGACGCCAGCCCCGCAGCGGCTCGCACATCATCAACTGGTGGCAGACGCCCTCCCGCTCGTACTCGTAGTCCACCTGAGCCGGTCGGCCCGAGCGGCACCGCCTGGGTGGCCGCACCTCGCCGAAGAGTTGCTTGCACGCCTCGTCGAAGCAGGCGACCGGGAACCTCGGGTCGTAGGGCCGCAGGTGGACCTGGATCACGTCCTCCATCCGCCAGACGTACTCGGCGTCGGCCTCGGGCGGGATGCACCGGGTCTCGACGATCCAGGGCTTGATGTCGTTCTTTTGAGAGCCTGGCGGACGGTCTCGGTGCTGATCGACTCGGCCAGGCCCAGGACGACCAGTTCGTCGGCCAGCAGTTGCGGCGTCCAGTGGCATCGGCCCTGCGGCGGATCGCTGCACGCCAGTCGGACCAACCGCTGCTCGATGTCCCCCTTGATCTTGATCTTGTCCGGTCGTGGCGGCTGGGGACCCCGACTGATGGCCGCCTGAACGCCGTCGATGACGAACCGCTGACGGACCCGGGCGATGGTTCGTAGGCTGACCCCAAGTGCGTCGGCGATCCGCTCATCCGAGTGCTCTTGGCCGGCTCTGGTATCGGCCAGGAGGAGGATACGGGCATGGGCCAGCTTGCGGGCGGCAGCCTTGCCGGTGGAGACCAGGTGCTGCAACTCAGCCCGCTCCTCCTCGGTCAGGGTGACCCGGTACTTGTCCATCGCGATGCTCCTGGTTCATGAGGTTCGTGCCTTCGCCAAACCTCATCAAGACAGGACCCTACGCTACCGGTCAAATGAAGATTGACGGCCCACTAGGTCACGCTTTCCCAACACGCTGTCAGCTCGCCGGGGGCGCGACGCGGTCACCTCACTCGCAGATCCTCACTGGCTCGGGGTCGTCCTGCCCCACTCGACGGTCGCTCGGGCAGGGGTCGCGGCCGCGAACCGGGCCGCTCCGGGGTTGCCGGGGCCGGGCCGGGCCGCCAGGCGGCCGCCCGGTAGGGCTCACCGCTGAGGCTCAGCCGCCACAGCAGGATCGCCAGACGCCGGGCCATCCCCGCGATGGCCTTCTTGCCGTTGCCGGTCGTGGCGACCAGCCGGCGGTATCGCGCCTTCGCCGCCTCATCGCCGGCGACCCACCTCCGGGCCGCCTCGACGAGCGCCGTCCGCAGCCGGGCGTTGCCCGACTTCAGCCGCCGCCCCTCGCGGCGCGTCGGGCCGCCCTGCGAGACCTGCGGCGCCAGCCCGATCACCCGCGCCACCTGGCCGCCGTCGCGGAACCGGGCCGGGTCGTGCAGCTCGACGCGGGAGGTCATCGCCGTGATCGGCCCCACCCCGGGCGCCGTCCGCGGCGTCGCGACCGCCTCGCGATGGCGGCCCGCCCCGGCCGACTCCTCCAGGCGTCGGGGGGCGCGGGCCACCCGCTCCCGATCATGCTGCCGCTCGTCGAGCATCACGTCCGGGCGGAGCCGCGGCTCGGGGGTCAGCTCCAGCCGGCGAGGGGCGTCGACCGACGCGGCCGTCCAGCGGGTCAGCCCCGCCGGCTCGGCGATGCCATGCTGGAGGAGGAACGCCTGGACCTGTTGCTGGGCCGCGCGGAGTTTGCGGGCCAGCTGCTCACGCAGCCGCAGGACCCGGCGGTCGGCTCCCTCCCGCTCCTCGGGGACGCGCACGGGTTGGAGCGGCCCCTTCCGGGCGAAGACGGCCAGCTTGCGGCGGTCGAGCCGGTCGCTCTCGGCCTCGGGGCCCGGCATGGTGGGGGTCTTCGACGGGGCGATCACCCCGGCTCGCAGCCCGGAGGACCTGAGCCGTCGGGCCAGCGTGAAGCCGGTCGGACCGGCCTCGTAGACGACCCGGGCGACTTGCGAGCCGATGGGCTTGGGCCGCTCGCTGAGCGACTCGGGGTCGGCGGGCGGGGTCCGGGAGGCGACGAGGCCCCGCAGGTCGGTGACGACGGCGACGTGGTGGCTGGCCTTGTGGACGTCGACGCCGACGTGGGCCGTCTCGCCGGAGTCGAGGCGGGGCGTCGAGGACGTCGAGGAGTTCGGGCGGACGAAGCGGATCTTCTTCTTGGTGGTGGTCATGGCCGAGGTCTCCGGGAAGGGGACGAGCGTGTCACTCGCTCAAGTCTGCCTTCCGAACGGCTCCGGCCTTCATGCTCTCTTTTGGAACAGACTCTCAGTCCAAGATACGCCGATCGCAGCCCATTTTCATGCTCTCAGCGTGCCGCTCCGCGGCATGAGGGACTACTGCGTTTCACTCTTGGGCAGCTGTTCCGGTGTCATGGAGGGGGCGGGCATCGCGAGGAGGTGTCCCATGCGACCGTATTCGATCGACCTCCGCCAGCGGGTCGTCGCCGCCCTCGACGCCGGCGAGGGTGCGCAACCCGAGATCGCCGCTCGCCACCGCGTCAGCGTCTCCTCCATCACTCGACTGCTCCGGCGGCGGCGCCGGACCGGTCGCCTCCGCACCCCACGGCGGCGGCCATCCCCCGGCCCTGGACCGGGCCGCCCGGCGACGCCTGCGCCGACTGGTCCGGGAGCAACCCGACGCCACGCTGGAGGAACTGGCCGCGCGGGTGGGCGTCCCCTGCGGCCGCATGGCGATCTACCGCAAGCTGCGCGAGCGGAAGGTCAGCCGCGAGGAGAAGTCGCTGCACGCCACCGAGCGGGACTCGCGCCGTGTCCGGCGGAAGCGACGGGCCTTCCGCAAGGTAATGGCAGGCCTCGATCCCCGGCGCCTGGTGTTCATCGACGGGGCGGGGGCCCACACGGCGATGACCCGGACCTATGTCCGGGCACCTCGCGGTCAACGGGTCCGCGGCTCGGTGCCCGGCCACTGGGAGTCGGTGACGCTGATCGCCGGATCGCGGCGCTCGGGCGTGGTGGCGCCGCCGGCCTTCGAGGGGGCCATGGACGCGACGACCTTCGCGGGGTATGTCCGGAAGGCGTTGGCGTCGCGGTTGGGTGCCGGGGATGTGGTGGCCTGGGGCAACCTGAAGCCGCACGAGTCGGCCGGGGCCCGCCGGGCGTCCGAGGGGGTGGGGGCGCATCTACTGCCACTGCCGCCGTACAGCCCGGACGACTCGCCGATCGAGGAGATGGACTCCAAGGTCAAGGGGAAGCTTCGTTCGGCGGAGGCGCGGACGACCGATGCGGCCTGCGAGGCCATGGGGGTGGCACCGCGGGCAGTGTGTCCGTCGGATATCCGGGGCTGGTTGAAGCACTGCGGCCTCTGCGCAACCCAATCGTGAAACGCAGTAACCAGTAGTTTCTCCGAAATCTTGCACTCCTCCTGAACTTCTGTAGCCCCTTGAGCGGGGCATCTCTTGAGCGAATATTGATGGGTTGATCACCACCTCATCCGGTCCCGCAGCGGAAGATGCCCCGATGACGGACGCTACGCTCCCCCGGTCGATCTGGCAAGCACTGCTGAGGCCCTTCGCCTGGGCCTTCACTCGGCCCGGACACCGCCGCTTCGTCGAGCGGGTCACCGGGTTGGCCCTCAACGTCGGGGAGCACACCGTCACCCAGTCGGTCCTCGCCCTCGACCGGCCCGCTGACTGGCGGACGATGGAACGCTTCGCCGAGTTCGGGGCCTGGGACACCGAGCCCGTCAACCGGTGCCTGATCCGGCTCGTCGAGCAGGCCCCGGCCGCACCTGGAACGGCTACCTCGTCTCGGCCGTCGATGACACCAAGTTTCACCGCGCATGCAAACATGCCTGGGGCACCTGCGACTCCCACGAGTACACCGCCCGCTGCCCCAACCGGGCCGCCACCGCGCGGGACCACAACTGGGTCGTGCTCAAGGCACTTCTCGACGAGCCCGCCCGGCCCGCCTGGTCCCTGCCGATCTCCGGGCGGCTCTACTTTCGCAAGTCACAACCGCCGGCCCGATCGGGGTCCGCCGGGCCGAGGGTGGCCTTCCGCACGAAGTGCAAACTGGCCGTCGAACTGATCTTGGAAGCAGGCCCGGATCACGGGCGGGCGACACTTGACGGTCTTAGACGGCGGCTATGCCCTGAAGAGCGTGATCCGGCCGCTGGCCAAGCCCGAGGACGGCTCGCCCCGCATCGAGTTCTTGACCCGGTTGCGGCACGACGCCCGACTGCATGTCCCGCCGCCGACCGAACGCCGCGAGGGGCACCGGGGGCCGATGCCGAAGTGGGGCGAGAAGATGGGGTCGCTCCGCGGGGCGGCCGGTGGGCCGGGCCGTGGCACGAGCGGCAGGACCTCGTCTAAGGGCGGCAGCGGCAGGTCCGCCGGAAGGAGGTCGTTTGCCTCTGGCAGGTGGCCGGCCCGGGTGTCCCGGCCAGGGCGGTCATCGCCCATATCGAGGGCTTCACCAAGGGGTTCAGCCTGGTCACCTCGGCCGTCGGGTTGACCGGGTTGCAAGTCGTCGGGTTGTCCGACGCCCGGTTCCGGCAGGAGGGCGGCTTCCGGGACCTGAAGCGACGGCTCGGCTGAGAGCAGTGCTGGGCGTGGGCCCGCAAGCCGATCGAGCGGACGAGTCAGGCCCGGTGGGTGACGACAAGCCTCTTGCGGTTGGCCCAGTTTCGGCTGGAGGCCGCCGGCGAGTTGGGCTGGTGGTTCCGACCGCCGTGGAACCGCAAGAAGGACCGGTCGGGCATGCTAGTGTCCTGAGTCGGAAATCCGTTGAATAACCTTGCGCCCTCGCCGTTCGCCCGGTAGAGTCTCCCCAAAGGAGACCCCAACATGGCGCGACCGCTGGCCGAGCTGGTCCTGAGCGACGACGAGCGGCAGACGTTGACGACCTGGGCGAGCCGCCCCGAGAGCACCCTGCGGCGCGCCACCCGCGCCCGCATCGTCCCGGCCTGCGCCGAGGGGCTGGAGAACGAGGCGGTCGCCGCCAGGCCCCGCGTCTGCTCGGCCACCGTTGGCACCCGGCGGCGGCGGTTCGTCGAGCGACGCCTGGAGGGGCTGGCCGACGAGCCCCGCCCCGGCGCGCCGCGCACGATCGCCGACGCCGACGTCGAGCGGGTCGTCACCGGGACGCTGGAGACCAAGCCCGAGTCGGCCACGCACTGGAGTACCCGCGGCATGGCCGAGGCCGCCGGCATGTCCCAGACGGCCGTCGGGCGGATCTGGCGCTCGTTCGGGCTGAAGCCGCACCTCCGCGAGACCTCCAAGCTCTCGACCGACCCGTTCTTCGTCGCGAAGGTCCGCGACGTCGTCGGGCTGTACATGAGCCCGCCGGAGCGGGCGATCGCCCTGTGCGTCGACGAGAAGAGCCAGGTCCAGGCCCTGGGCCGGACCCAGCCGCTGCTGCCGATGACGCCGGGGCAGGCCGGGCGGCCTACCCACGACTACGTCCGCAACGGGACCACATCGCTGTTCGCGGCCCCGAACGTGGCTACCGGCGAGGTGATCGGTCGGTGCCACCGGAGGCACCGCGCGAAGGGGTTCCTGCGGTTCCTGGACGAGGTCCACGCCCGCGTCCCGCGCGAGCCGGGCGTGGAGGTCCACCTGGTGCTGGACCACTACGCGACCCACGAGACGCCGGCGGTGGAGCGATGGTTCCTGCGGCCCCCGGAGTACCACCCGCACTTCACGCCGACCAGCAGCTCGTGGCTGAACCCGGTCGAGCGGTTCTTCGCGGAGATCACCGAGACGCGGATCCGACGCGGCGTGTTCCGCAGCGTGGCGGCGTTGGAGGCGGCGATCCGAGGGTACCTGGAGCACCACAACGCGGACCCCAAGCCGTTCGTGTGGGCCGCAGACGCCGACCTGATCCTCAACCGCATCAAGCGGGTTTGTAAACGGACTTCCGACTCGGGACACTAGATGTTGAACGCCTGCTGCGGCGTCACGGCCCGGAAATCCGGCGGTCCGTGTTTGAGTGGCTGGGAGAAGGGCGGGAGAAGGGCCCGAGGCGGACGTACGGCGGGGTCGGCGGGTAGCGACCCGACGCCGACGGGTGTCCGAGGGGGGGAAAGCCGGGGCCAATCGGCCCACCTCACGGTGCGAGGAGCGGGATGACGCTACGCATCGCCCGGGATGGTGTGGAGTCAATCGGGGAAATTTCTCCCTAATGGAGTAGCGATCGCTCCCCTCCCAGGACCAGGACCCCGACCTGGACCGTGGCCAACCCGCCCGAATTGTACGTAATTCGCCGCCGCGGAGTCCGGGCTCGCCCCCGGTCCCGATCCATCCCAGCCCCGATCTCGATCCGCCGCCGGCTCGGGTCTCCCACACGCCTCCCGGTTTTCCTTGCGGGATCTTCCCTCGTCGGTGATCGCTTGATAAGATGTTCCTAGTGGATTTGGGCACAGATCGGCCCCCCACGCACCCGTAGCTCAACTGGATAGAGCATCGGTCTACGGAACCGAAGGTTACAGGTTCGAATCCTGTCGGGTGTACTCTCCCCAACTCTCTTTGCCGAAAGCAGTTCTGCTTACTCGCTGGCGGTCGGCGATGCGGCCTGGAAGGCTTGAAGAAGTAGTACCGATACTACTTTCAGGGCCCGAAGGAACCGTATCATGGCTGACCCTTCACCCGCCCCCCGCCTCCCGAAGTATCGTCATTACAAGCCGAAGAACCTTGCCGTCGTCCGGATCGAGGGCAAGGATCACTACCTCGGTCCGTATTGTTCTGAAGAGAGCCGCGAGAAATATCGACGCCTCGTCGCTGCCTGGCTCGCCGGCCTGCCCCGGGGCGACGAAGGGCGGAGGGGCCCGCAGCCGCCGGCGAGCGACCTGGCAATCGTCGAACTCCTCGTCGCGTATCTCCGATTCGCCGACGGTTACTACGTCAAGAACGGCCGACCCACCTCGGAGCCGACCAATATCCGGCTCGCGCTCCGGCCCCTTCGCGACCTCTACGGGATGACCCTCATGCGGGAGTTCGGCCCGAGGGCCTTGAAGGTGGTCCGTCAGGCAATTATCGATGCCGACCTCTGTCGCAACGAGGTCAACAAGCGGATCCGCCGCATCGTCCGGGTCTTCAAGTGGGGGGTCGAGAATGAGCTCGTGCCCCCGGAGGTCCACCACGGGCTGAAGGCCGTCTCCGGGCTCCGAGCCGGACGCTCCGAGGCCCGCGAACGATGCCCGGTCCGGCCGGTCGCGGACGGGCTCGTCGAGGCCGTTCGTCCCAACGTCTCCCGCCAGGTCTGGGCGATGATCGAGCTGCAGCGGCTCACCGGGATGCGCCCCGGGGAGGTCGTCCTGATGCGGGTGGACGATTTGGACACCTCGGGGCCGATCTGGACCTACACCCCGCATTCACACAAGACCGAGTACCATGGGCATGGGCGGGTCGTCTACCTCGGTCCCCGGGCCCAGGAGGTCCTCCGTCCCTGGCTGCGTGCCGATCGCTTGGCCTACCACTTCAGCCCGAGGGAGGCACTCGAGGAGCACTGGCGCACTCGCCGAGACGCCAGGGCTACGCCGATGACCCCCTCCCAGCGGGCCCGTAGCCGCAAGGTGCGGAGAAGCCGGCCGATTGGCGAGCACTACACGACGATGTCCTACGTCCACGCCATCGCCCAGGGCTGCAAGAACGCGGGCATCAACCGCTGGCATGCCCATCAGCTTCGTCACACGGCGGCCACCCGGCTGAGAAAGGAGTTCGGGGTCGACGCCGCCAGGGTGATCCTCGGGCACCGCTCACCGGTGGTGACCGAGGTGTACGCCGAGCTGGATCACGAGAAGGCGCTCGCCGTGATGGGTCGGGTCGGCTGAGCTCGACTGATGCCGTTTCCCGTGCCCTACGCCGCCGGTGCGAGGGCCCGGCATGGTCTCGGAAGAGGATCATCTGGCGCATGCTCTTGCCGGTGTCGGAGTCGCTTCAATGGGGCCGCGACGCCGAGGTCGCGGGAGACGCTCGTCTGCGGCCGGTGCCTGTGCCCGAGCCCCGCGCTTCAATGAGGCCGCGACCCTGAGGTCGCGGAAGACCACGGTCGCCCGGCAGATGCAGGCGATCGCCGAACAGCTTCAATGAGGCCGCGACCCTGAGGTGTAAGCGCATTGCGAACCTTAGCTTGTAGGCCATAGTAGGATCGCCTCGGACCGATCCGTCGGTGTCGAGGAGGCATCCCCATGGTGGCAAGCGGCGGGACCCCTCCAGGGAACGGTTTTGGCGAAGGACCATCCGGCGGCAACAGAAGAGCGGGCTCGGCGTCCGGGACTTCTGCCGCCGCGAGGGCCTGAAGAACTGGACCTTCCGCTGGTGGGGGCAGGAGCTGGCCCGACGCGATCGGCAGCCCGCATCGGCTCCGACAGACCAGCCGCAAAGCAATCCGACCGGAGCGGCACCAGCATTCCTCCCGGTCCGTGTGGTCGATCTGGAATCCGTCGCGCCCCGAGCCTCGGCGGCGATCGAGATCGTCCTGCCGTCCGGCCCAACCGTCCGGGTCCCCGCGGGCTTCGACCCGCGTACCCTGGGGGCCGTCCTGTCGGTGTTGGAGAGCCGCGGATGCTGAGCCTGCCGCCCACCGTTCGCATCCTCCTGGCGCGAGAACCGGCCGACCTCCGCAAGGGGTTCGACGGCCTCTCGGGGTTGGTCGAGCAGGTCCTCGGCCACGATCCCTTGTCCGGGCACCTGTTCGTCTTCCGGAACCGGAGGGGGGACCGGCTGAAGGTTCTGTATTGGGACCAGGACGGGCTGGTGATCTGGTACAAGCGATTGGAGAAGGGAAGTTTCCGCTTCCCGTCTTGCGAGGGTGAGTCGGTCGAGGTGAGGGCCGCCGACCTGGCCATGATCCTGGAGGGCATCGATTTGGCGTCGGTCCGACGCCGCCCCCGCTATATCCGACTCCCTGTCGAGGCCCCCGCCTGATCGCGGACCGCGACCCGATGAACCGCCCCGCCCGAACAGACTGGGTCCTTGCGCCGAACCGGGCCACCGGACAGAATTGGGCATGGACGCGACCGATCTGCCCGACGTTCGGGCCCTCTGCCACGAGCTGATCCGCCAGCAGGCCGACACCATCCGGGAGGCCCGGCGTCGGATCGAGCAGTTGGAGCACCAGGTCGAGCTGTTGCTGCGCCGGCAGTACGGCCCCCGGAGCGAGCGGCTCGACCCGGACCAGCTCCGTCTCTTCGCCGACGATAAGCCGGAGGAGGGCGAAGCAGACATTCCGGAGCCCCAGCCGGAGGCGGAAGGCTCGGCACGACGCCGGGCCTGGCAACAGCGGGGACGCCAGAAGTTGCCCGAGGACCTACCCCGGCATCGGATCGAGTACGAGCTGTCCGCCGAGGAGTTGTCCTGCCCGGACTGCGGCCGGCTGCGGGTCAAGATCGGCGAGGAGCTTAGCGAGCAGCTGGAGTACGTGCCGTCGTCGCTCCACGTGATCGTGCACGCGCGGTCCCGCTATGCCTGCCGGGCGTGTCAGGAGCACGTGGCGATCGCGGCCAAGCCGCCGCAGCCGATCGACAAGGGGCTGGCCGGCCCGGGCCTGCTGGCGCACGTGATCACCAGCAAGTATGGCGACCATCTGCCGCTGTACCGACAGGAGGACATCCTCGCCCGGCACGGCGTCGTGCTGTCTCGAGCGACGCTCTGCGGCTGGATGGCCCGGTCGGCCGAGTTGCTGACACCCCTCTACGAGCTGATGGTCGAGCGGGGCCGGGCCTCGAATGGACTTCCCCACGAATGGCGGGCGCCCGGGTAAGAGCGTTGGCTCGAACCCAGGAGTCCCCACGATGGCGAAGACGCGCAGGACGTTCACACCCGAGTTCAAGGCCGAGGCGGTCCGACTCGTCACGGAGCAGAGCAAGAGCCTCGCCGAGGTCGCCCGCGAGTTGGACCTGGGCGAGGGCCTGCTGCGGAGCTGGAAGCAAGCCCTGGCCAAGCGCGGCGGCGGGGCCTTCCCCGGCAAGGGGACCCCGCCCGCTCACGAGGAGGAGTTGCGCCGACTCCGGGCCAAGGTCAAGCGGCTGACGATGGAGCGCGACGTCCTGAAAAAAGCGACGGCCTTCTTCGCCAGGGAGTCGTCATGAGATACGGCTTCGTCGAGGACCATCGGGGGCGATGGCCGGTCCGGCTCATGTGCCGGGTCCTACGCGTCTCCCCCGGCGGCTATTACGACTGGCGGGGGAGGCCGGCGAGCGGCAGGACGCAGCAACGCGAGGCCTTGGTCGCCTCCATCAAGGCCATCCACGGCGAGGTCAAGTCGCGCTACGGCAGCCCCCGCAACCATGCTGAGCTGGCCGCCCGGGGGATGCCGTGCTGCGTGAACACCGTGGCGAGGCTGATGCGCCAGCACGGGATCGCCGCCAAGACGAGGCGGAGGTTCCGGTGCACGACCGACTCGAACCACGGCCGCCCCGTGGCCGAGAACGTGCCGGACCGCCGGTTCACTCCGGGTGCGGCGGACCGGGCCTGGGCGGCCGACATCACCTACGTGCCGACCCGCGAGGGCTGGCTGTACCTGGCGGCTGTGGAGGACCTGCACACGCGGCGGGTCGTCGGCTGGTCGATGTCCGAGCGGATCGACAGCCGGCTGGCGGTCGACGCCCTGAGTATGGCCCTGGCCGGCCGGCGGCCGCCGGCCGGGCTGGTGGCCCACTCGGGCCGAGGCAGCCAGTACGTCAGCGAGCACTACCGACGAGCCCTAGCCGAGCGAGGGGCCATCTGCAGCATGAGCCGCAGGGCCAACTGCTGGGACAACGCGCCGATGGAGAGCTTCTTCGCCTCGCTGAAGAAGGAGCTGACGCGGGGCGAGGTGTTCGCCACCAGGGACCAGGCGAGGGCCGAGCTGTTCGAGTACATCGAGGTCTTCTACAACCGAACCCGACGCCACTCGGCGCTGGGATACAAGTCACCTGTCGACTACGAGCGGGCCGGATAAACCCCTAACCCGGCGCCCGCCATCCGTGGGGAAGTCCAGTCCTTGATCGGCTTGCCGCTTACGCCGCCGGCTTCCGCGACGACTTCAACCGCCCCCGCCAGGCCGCCTGGTGCGGCGTCTATCTCCGGGGCCTGATCCAGGACGGCGACCGCAAGAGGGTCGAGCCGATGGCCGCCCGCGTCCCGCTGCCGGAGGGACTCGACGTCGCCGACCCCGACCAGGCGCTGCAGCAGTTCCTCGGCCAGAGCACCTGGGACGAGCGGGCGGTCCTCAGGCGCTACCGGGCCACGATGGCGGCGAAGCTCGCCGACCCGGCGGCGGTCTTCGTGATCGACGATACGACCTTCCCCAAGCAGGGGACGCACTCCGTCGGCGTCCAGCGGCAGTACTGCGGCGCGTTGGGCAAGAGAGCCAACTGCCAGTGCGCCGTGTCGGTCCACTACGTCGCCCCGAGGGCCCACTACCCGCTGGACATGCGGCTCTACCTGCCGGAGGGCTGGCTGGGCGACCAGAAGCGGCTGGACAGGGCCCATGTGCCCGAGGACCAGCGGCGGGCGCTGACCAAGGGCCAGATCGCCCTGGAGTTGCTCGACCGGGCCCGCGGCGAGGGGCTGCCGGGCGGGGTGGTGGTGGCCGACGTTGGTTACGGAGTCTCGGGGCCGTTCCGCGACGGCCTGGCCGGGCGCGGCCTGCACTACGTCGTCGGCGTCACCGACGAGATGGTCGTCTTCGCCGAGGAGCCGCGGTGGGTCGCCCCGATGGCCTCCACCGGGGGCTGGCCCCGGAAGCGGCACCGGCTGGCCGAGGATTCGCCCCGGCCGGTCAGCCTCAAGGACCTGGCGGCGCGGGCGCCGCGGCGGAAGGTGACGTGGCGCGAGGGGAGCGAGGGGCCGATGTGGGGCCGGTTCGCCTGGCTGCGGGTCTGGCCGGGCCAGGGCTGGTCCACCGGGCAGTGCGCCGGGGCCGCCCCGATCCGGCTGCTGATCGAGGAGCAGGCCGACGGCAAGCTCAAGTACGCCTTCAGCAACCTCCCGGCCGATGCCAGCCGGATCCGGGCGGTGCGCCTCTGGCGGAGCCGCTGGCCGGTGGAGGAGTATCACAAGGCGTTGAAGACCGGGCTGGGGGCCGAGCGGCTCCAGCTGGAGACGGCCGGGCGGCTCTTCGCCGCGGTGGCGATCATGGGCGTGGTGGCATGGCGGCTGATCGCGCTGAAGGAGCGGCTGCGGTCGGACCCCGAGGCGCCGGCCGAGCGGTCGGGACTGGATCAGCTGGAGCTGGAGGTCCTGCGCCGCGAGCTGGGCCGACCGATCGGGACGGTCCGCGAGGTGGTGCTGGCGGCGGGGCGGCTCGGCGGCCACATGAACCGCAAGCGGGATGGGATGCCGGGCTGGCAGACGCTCTGGATCGGGATGCTGCGGCTCCGCACGCTCGCCGAAGGGGTCCGTCTGGGTCGGGACCTGAGATTTGGGGAATGACAAGCGTCCACCCGGACATGGCCACCAGGAGGCCCCGCGAATCCGAGGACATCACCGCCACGGGGCCGATCAGTCGAGGACGACCACCATCTTGCCACCGGCCTCGTTCGCCTCCATGGCGCGATGCGACTCACGGATCTCCTCGAACCGGAAGACGCGCGACGGCTTCGCCTCCAGCCGGCCCGCCGCCACGTCCTCAGCGATCTCCTGCAGCCGGACGTCGGAGAGCGGGAAGCCCGGCGTGCCGAAGACGAAGCTGCCGAAGAAGGTCAGGTAGACGCCGCTCGCCATCTGGAGGAGCGGGTTGAAGTCCGCGATCGGCGCGAGTCCGCCCAGCCAGCCGGCGAGGCAGGCGCGCCCGCCGCGGCGGAGCATCCGGAGTGAATCGAGGATGGTGCTGTTGCCGACCAGGTCCAGCACCGTGTCGAGCTGCTTCGCCTCGGCGATCCGCCCGGAGAGGTCCGGCCCTTCCAGGTCGACCCGAGCGACCCCGAGCCCCTCGAGCATGGGGAACCGCTCTCGGCCGCGGGTGGTGGCGATGACCTTCGCCCCGGCGTTGACGGCCAGCTTCACGGCCGCCTGGCCGAAGGAGGAGGTCGCGCTCCGAATCACCAGGGACTGGCCCCGCCGGATCTCCAAGTTGCAGAACAGGCAGGTCCACGCGGTCGCGAAGGTCTCGGGCAGCGCGGCGAGATCGGCCCAGGACAGATCGGATTCGACCAGGGCGACGTTCGACGCGGGGGCTCGGGTGAACTCGGCATAGCTGCCGTTGATCGTCCGGCCGAGGCCGCCCATGAGCGCGGCCACCCTGCACCGACTGGGAACTCGCCGCCCGGGCACGACTCCACCAGGCCGACGCACTCGATCCCGCTGACCGGGGCGGCCTCGGCCCACTCGCCCCGCCGCATGTGCATCTCGGCGTGGTTGATGCCGAACCCCTTGATCCGGATGACCACGTGGCCGGCCATCGGCTCCGGCTCGGGGATATCCTTATAGACGAGGCTGTCGAGCTCGCCGAACTTCTCGAGGACGATGGCACGCATCCCGGGCCTCCGATCGCGGTTGATGAGACCCGCCGCCGGGCCGCGACTCACGACCCAAACCTCCGGCTCAGCCGCCCAGGAACTCCCGGATCGCCTCGGCAATCGGCCCGGCGTGCGTCTCGAGCGCGAAGTGCCCGGTGTCGAAGAAGCGGACGTCCGCCTCCGGGAGGTCGCGCCGATACGCCTCGGCGCCCGCCGGCAGGAAGAACGGGGCGTTCCTGCCCCAGACCGCCAGGTACGGCGGCCGGTGCTCGCGGAAGTAGGCCTGGAAGGCGCGATACAGGGCCACGTTGCTCGCGTAGTCGCGGAAGAGGTCGAGCTGAATCTCGTCGGCCCCCGGTCGCGCCCGGTAGAAGTCGTCGAGCGAGTAGCCGTCCGGCGAGACGGCGGTCACGTCGGGCACGCCGTGGGTATACTGCCAGTGCGTCGCCTCCGGGGTGAGGAACGCCCGGAGTGCCTCCCGATTGGCCGGCGTAGGCTCCCGCCAGTACGCGCGGATGGGGTCCCAGCCGTCGCCCAAGCCCTCCTCGTAGGCGTTGCCGTTCTGGGAGAAGATCGCGGCGATCTTTCCCGGGTGCCGCATCGCGACGCGGAAGCCCGTCGGGACGCCGTAGTCGAAGACGTAGAGGGCGAATCGGTCGAGGCCCAAGACGTCGGCGAAACTACCTACTACTACTCCGTTAGTTGCTCGGGAGGTGGGTCGACGAGTCCCCGGCAGTAGGGGCAGTCGTGCCGGCAGATCGGGGCCAGCAGGCGTTGCAGGGCCCGGCGGATCGACGGCAGCGTGATCACCGGACCTCGGCGCCCCCCCTTTTGCCCGGCCGGGGTCGACCCCGGCGGGCTCGCCGCTGCTCGAGTGCCAGGAAGCCGTAGGCCAGCATCACCAGGCAGGCGTGGTGGTGGAACCCGCGCCAGGAGCGGCCCTCGAAGTGGTCCAGCCCGAGTTCCTCCTTCATCTGCTGGTAGCCCTGCTCCACCGGCCAGCGGCTCCGCCACAGCCGCACTGCCCGCAGGCGGCTGGTGCCCGCCGGCAGGTCGCTGAAGGCGTACTTGAGCTTGCCGTCGGCCTGCTCCTCGATCAGCAGCCAGAGCGGCTCCTCGCCGGCACAGTCGCCGGTGGCCCAGCCGTGCCCCGGCCAGACCCGCAGCCAGGCGAAGCGGCCCGACATCGGGCCCTTCGTCCCTTCGCGCCAGGTGACCTTCCGCCGCGGCGTCCGCGAGGCCAGCTCCCTCAGGCTGACCGGCCGGGGGGATCCCTCGGCCAGGCGGGGCCGCTTCTGCGGGCGGCCGCCCGTCGCGGCCGTCGGCTCGATCCACCGGGGCTCCTCGGTGAAGACCACCAACTCGTCGGTGACGCCGACGATATAGTGCAGGCCACGCTCGGCCAGGCCGGCGCGGGACGGCCCGGAGACGCCGTAGCCGGCGTCGGCCAGCACCAGCTGCCCCGGCAGCCCCTCGCCACGGACCCGGTCCAGCAGCTCCAAGGCGATCTGCCCCTTGGTCAGCATCCGCCGCTCCGGCTCGGGCACGCCCGCCCGGTCGAGGCGCGCCTCGTCCCCCAGCCAGCTCTCCGGCAGGTACAGCCGCAGGTCGAGCGGGCAGTGCCCCTTCGGGCTGACGTAGTGCACCGAGACGGCGCACTGGCAGTTGGCCTTCTTGCCCAGCGCGCCGCAGTGCTGACGCTGCACCCCGACGGAGTGCTTGCCCTGCTTGGGGAAGGTCGTGTCGTCGATGACGAAGATGCCGGCCGGGTCGGCGAAGCACTCGGCCATGACGGCCCTGTAGCGCTTCCAGGCCGCCTGCTCGTCCCAGGGGCTCTGGCTGACGAACTGCTGCAGCGCCTGCTCGGGGTCCTTGACGGCCAGCTCGGGCGGCAGGGGGACGCGTCGGGAGAGCGGCTCGATGCTCTTGCGCTCGCCGTCGGTGATCAGGCCGCGGAGATAGACCGGGCACCAGCGGGCGGGCCGATCGAGGGCGAAGGCGTCGCGGAAGCGGGCGGCGTAGGCGTCGAGGCGTGAGAGGGCCTCGGGGTCGAGTTCGGGGGTGTAGGTCTTGCTCATACCACCTGGTACGAACAAGACCCCGGGGCTGGTTCGTAGTGGCTAACGGAGTAGTACTACGACCCGGGCGAAATTGTCGAACGTGTACTCGAACACGTCCCGGGCCGGCATCGCCGTGCGTCCGAACCCCGGGAGGTCGGGTGCGACGACGTGGATGCGGTCGACGAGCAGCGGCATGCGCTCGCGGAACATGTGGCTCGAGCTGGGGAAGCCGTGGAGCAGGAGCAACGAGGGGGCCCCGGGATCCCCGGCCTCGCGGTAGAAGACCTCGAGCCCGTCGACGGCGATCGTGCGGTACCTGACGGCGGAAATCTCGGGCTCTCTGTCGGAAGTAACCTTGTCATTCGCCGCGGGACTGTTCGAATGGAGACCTGGGAAACTCGCGGACTCCGAGAGTAGCCGATTACCCTCGAACGAACGAGCCGTCCTCGTAACCGCACCTGTATCGCCCTGGGTTCTCTGGACGGGAACCTGATCGTACTCACGCCGCTGCTGGAACGCTACCGCTGAACTCTCTTCGGACCTGACTCGGCGGCCTGTGGCCGTGGCGACCGATCTGCCATCGCTCGTCGTACGTCCGCTCGAACTCGCCCAACGCCTCGACCAACTCGGCCACCGGGGCGAACGTCCGGACCCAGAGCAGCTGCCCCTTGGGCGTGCGGATGAACCGCTCGGCGCGGCCGTCCCCCCCCGGCTCCCGCACGAAGCCCGGCGCGCTGGCCATCCCCAGCAAGGCCGGCTCCCGCCGGAGGTCGTCGCCGAGGTAGTTGCTCCCGTGGTCGTGGCGGGTGGCCAGCCCACGGGCGACCCCGGCCCCGAAGCCGCCGAAGTGCCCCCGCACCCCCTGCCGCAGCGGCCCCAACGCCTCGAGCCGGTCGCCCCGCTTGGCGGCGTGCTGGCCGACGCACTCGCACGTGCGGTGGTCCACCGCCACGAAGACGTGCACCGCGCCCTCGCCGGTGGTGACGGTCGTGGTCCTGTCGGTGCCCCACAGCGCGTCCGGCTCCTCGGCCGTGATCGTGCCGTCGTGGGCCTTCGGGCCGCGGGCGTGGCCGCCCCGGCGGGGGGCCCGGAGGTGGTGCCCCCGCATCAGCCGCCGCACCCGCCCGGACGCCGCGCGGATGCCCTGAGGCCGCAGGCGGGCCCAGGCCTTGCGGTAGCCCTCGCCGGTGAACGGGCTCTCGGCCGGCACCCGGCGGATGTGGACCACCAGCCCCTCGTCGGTGGCCGCCCCGGCCGGCCCCCGCTTCCCGGGGGCCGGCCGCTGCTCCGGCGGGACGGCCTCCCGGGCCTTGAGGTCGTCGGCCGTCGCGCGGGCCAGGCCGAAGATGCGGCAGGCCCGCTGCATGCCGTACCGCTTGCCGGTCGAGGGGGAGGCGGACCGGCTCAGGTGCTCCGCCTCCCCGACGCGAAAGGGCGGCCGCCCTCCAGGTGCCGGCACCTCATGCCGAGCGGCTGGCGATCCATCGTCAGCTGGCCGACCTCGGCCTGGAGCCGGGCGACCAGCTCGTCCCGGCCGTCGGCCGGCCGGCCCTCGAGGGCCGCCGTGCCGCCGTCGAGGAAGCCATCCCGCCAGGAGGAGAGGGTGGCGGCGGTGACGCCCAGCTCCCGGGAGAGGGAGTCGAGGTCCTCGCCCCGGAGCAGGCGGACGACGGCCTCGGCCTTCCGCCTGGCGGAGAACCGGCCCCGATCTTGGGAGTCGGTCTGGGTGCTGCGCTTGGTCATCTCGGGCACTCCTTCCTGGGCCATCATGCCCATGAGAGTGTCCAGGAGAAACCTCAGGCCGAGGACACCATGACTGGCTTGTAGGTTACGGACGGCCCTGTAACCTGTCAGGCGGCATTCGTTCGGTTACCAGATGCGGACATCCAGGACGTCTCGGATGAGCAATCGAAGGCCGCCGGCGTTCTTCATCTCCGGCTCTCTGGGACTCGGCTTCCTCAACACCCTGGCCACCCCGGCGGACACGCCGGTCGACTGGATCGACCACAACGACGGGCTGCTCTCCTGGCTGGAGCAGGCCCGGCTGGTGCCGGCGGAGGTCCGGGAGGCGTTGAAGGCCCGGGCGGTCCCGGGCGATTTCGACGCCGTCGCCGCCCAGGCCCGGGTCCTGCGGGAGTGGTTCCGTGGTTTCATCTGGGAGCGGAGCGGGAGGAAGCTCACGGCGAACGACTTGGGCGATCTCGAGCCGCTCACCCGCCTCCTCGGCCGGGATGAGCAGTATTCCCGGCTCGTGATCGGCCGCACGGAGGGGGTGTCCGGCCTGGAGCTTCAGACGCACCGGCGCTGGCGCACACCGGGGTCCCTGCTGCTGCCGATCGGCGAGGAGATCGCCAAGTTCGTGTGCAGCGGGAACCTCGAATCCGCGAAGGCGTGCGAGGGCTCGACCTGCACGCTCCTGTTCGTGGATCGCACCCGCGGCCGGGCGCGGCGATGGTGCAGCATGGCGATCTGCGGCAATCGCGCGAAGCAGGCGGCCCACCGCGATCGCCGGAAGTCAGGTCAGTGATCGGGGCGAGCGAGACCGTGCTGCTCGCCCCCTGTACCCGCGGAGAGGTCCTCGCCCTGAAGCGTCGTCAAAGGCCACTCAGTCCCATCAAGGAATGGTGTTGCAATGGCTTGCAGCTGCCTTAGAAGCCCTGACAAAACCCCCGCCGCATAGCCGGAAACCACGAAATTACAGAATTGTTACGGCGATCCGATCAGGTTTTGTCAGGGCTTCTTATGCTACCGCCCGACCTCAGGCCCCAGTTGCGGACCGGCTGAACCACTCCTCGAACCGGGTCGGGCCGATGAGGGCGCCGTCCCCGGGGTTGAGGCCGCGGCCGTCGAGGAGCGCGCCGGAGTACCGTGCCGCCGGGTCGGCCACCACCGTCCTGGTGTCCCCGCTCGCTGCCAGGAACCGCCCCACGAACTCCGCGATCGGCAGCGACTCCGGCCCGGCGAGCTCGACCATCCCGTTCCTCGGGGCCGCCACGGCGAGATCCGCCAGCGCGGCCGCCACGTCGTCGGCCGCCAGCGGCTGCATCGGGGCCGTGGGCAGACGCACCACATCGCCGTCCGCCCCCGATTGGGAGATCCAGCCGAGGAACTCGAAGAACTGGGTGGCCCGGACGATCGTGTACGGCACCCCGCCGGACTCGATCAGCCCCTCTTGGTGGACCTTGGCCCGCATGTAGCCGCTGTCCGGCATCCTGTCGGCCCCGACCACCGACAGGGCGACGTGGTGCCCGACGCCGGCGGCCTCCTCGGCGGCGAGCAGGTTCCGGGTCGAGGTGTCGAAGAACGCCATCACCTCCGCGTCCGCGAAGGACGGCGAGTTCGACACGTCCACCACCACGTCCGCCCCCGCGAACGCCTCCGCCAGGCCGGCCCCGGTGAGCGAGTCCACTCCCGACGACGGGGACGCCGGCACGGCCTCGTGGCCGAGCCGGTTCAGGTTGTCGACCAGCTTCTGCCCGATGCGCCCGCTGCCGCCGATCACGACGATCTTCATGGCTGACCTCGCTTGCGATCCGCTTCACTCGATCTCGGCCGCCGCCCAGCGGCCGAGCTTGTCCGGGTTGACCGTGATATAGACCGCCCGCACGTCCCCATCGGCCCGCAGCGACAGCACCGAGATGACCGCGTCGCCGGACCGGAAGACCAGCCCTGGCTCGCCGTTGACCGTCGCCACGCCGACGTCCTGCAGCCACGGCTTGCGGAACACCCCGGCTAGGAACCGGGCGACCTTGGCCCGGCCGCGGATCACCACCCGGGCCGCCGTCGCCTTGCCGCCGCCGTCGGAATGCACCTCGACGTCCTCGGCGAGCATGGCCTCGACCGCCTTCACGTCCCCCGCCCGGCATGCGGCGAGGAACCGCTCGGCCAGACCGTCCGCCCGGTCCGGCGCCGCCGGGAACAGTCGATCGCCGTGGAGTCCCAGCCGCCGCCGCGCCCGGCTGACCAGCTGCCGGACGGCCGCCTCGCTCTTGCCCAGGACCTCGCCGAGCTCGGCGTACTCGTAGTCGAAGACGGTGCGGAGCAGGAACGCCGCCCGCTCGCCCGGCGTCAGCCGCTCCAGCAGCAACAGGAACGCCTGGGTCAGCGACTCGGACAGGACGGAATCCCCCCTGGTGTCGCGCGTCTCCACCGGCTCGGGCACCCACGGGCCGATGTACCCCCGGCGCTTCCGCTCCCGCAGCCGGTCGAGGCAGATGCGGGTCGTGGTGCGGACCAGGAAGCCCTCCGGCGAGGAGACGCCGCCGGCCGTCTGGTAGCGCAGGAAAGCGTCCTGCACGGCGTCCTCGGCATCGGCCACGCTCCCGAGCATCCGGTATGCGACGGACATCATCCGCGGCCGCAGTCCGCTCACGTCGTCGGTCATGGTGCCCTCAGGCCGTCAGCCACTCCAGCCGGCGAGGGCGGAATCCGAAGACTCGCTTCGCCCTGGCGTTGGACGCCCCCCGTAGCCTCGTCCCGTAGTACACCGCGTCTTCGCCCCCGGCCGCCAGGGCCTGCTCGACCGTGACCCGGGGCGGCTCCGGCGCCATGACCGCCCGGGCGAACGCCGGTAGCCAGGACGACACCGGGGAGGGGTCGTCGTCCACGACGTGGTACACCCCGGTCGGTGCGGTGAGCGCGTCGGCGGTGGCGGCGGCCGCGTCGTCGATGTGGACCCACGACCACACGCCCTCGCCGTCGCCGATGACCGGGATCGCGCCCCGCCGCGCCAGCCCGGCCGACGCCCCGTCGTGGTGGTACCAGGTGCCCGGCCCGTAGTAGAACCCGTAGCGCAGGGCGACGCCCTCGATGTCCCCGGCCGACAGCAGCCGGGCCTCGAGCTCGGCGTAGGTGCGGGCGCTCGCCGCGATGCGTGGGCTGGCGTCTACCGCCAGGGATTCGGACTCGTCCCCCAGCCCGGTGCCGGGCCGGAGGAAGAAGCCGCTGGCCTGCTGGATGTACCGCCGGGCTCCGCATCGCCGGGCGGCGGCCAGCAGGTTCCCGCCGCCCTCCAACCGCAGCCGCCGGTCGCCCTCCGCGGCCGCGGCCATGTCGGCCGGGCTCCGCGGCAGCGCCGTCAGCTCGTCGATCACGACCTCGGCCCCCGACGCCCGCAGGGCCCGCTCGAGCCCCTCGGCGTCGAACGCGCTCACCCGGGCGACCGCAGCCCCCAGCTCGGCCAGGGCCGTTGCCCCCGCGTCCGACCGGGTCATGCCGGTGACCGCGTGCCCCCGGCGGACGAGTTCGGCGACGAGCGGGCGGCCGATGGCCCCGCTCGCCCCGGCAACGAACACGTTCATGGCTGCGTATCCCGGGGTGGGTTCAATCCTTCACCGGTACGGCGATGTCCTTGACGCCCCTCGGGTGCAGGACCCACGCCAGCAGCCGGGTCCTCACCGTCCCCGGGTTCCTCGACACCCGGTGCAGGCAACCTGCCGGCTCGTAGAACGTCTCGCCCGCCTCGAGGATCATCGCCGGCTGGTCGTCGATCGCCCACTCGTACTCACCCTCGAGGACGTAGCCGAGGCCCGGCCCGGGGTGGCGGTGGGAGAGGCCTGCCTGGCCGGGCTCGATCGTCACTTCCACGACCGATGCCGTCGTCTCCTTGCCGTCCAGCATCTCGGCGATGTCGTAGGCCGCCACCGGCCTGACCGACTCGCCGTCCTCGTCGTGCCGTGCGGCGGCGATCCCGACCACACCCAGGATGCCGACGATCAGGACCAGTGCTGCTCGGGCCATGATGCTCCCTCCCGTTCCAGGCATCGGGACGGCCGGGACCGGACGGTGTCCCGGCTCTCGGTACCAAGGACGAACGGGAGGGGTGGATTTGTGACGGACTGCGACGTTTTCTCTCCCCTGTCCCACCTCCCGCCCGGTGTCCTCCACCTGCATGACAGTCATCTAGGTCTTATGGACACGAGCTAGGGGATCTGCGATGCCCGGGCTATTGCTTCATCACCATCATTGCTGCCGCTCTTAAAAATGCGAGGACATTGGCCGCCTCCTTCTCGGACCGCGTCGCCGCGCGCCGAAACCGTTCGGCCTCGGACCTGAACCGCTCGGCCGGGTTCCGCACGCGGTATGGGTGCAGGTCGACCCCCCGCTGCCGCTCGCGGCCCCGCCGGGTCGGGATCACCGCCTCGGCCCCACGCCGCTCGACCTCATCGACCGACGCCCGCTCGTCGTAGCCCCGGGCGATGACCGCCTCCGACCGGTAGTCGGCCAGCAGCGCCTCGGCCAGCGCGAGGTCCGACTCCTACGCGGGCCTCAGGGTCAGCTCGACGGGATGTCCGAGCCCGTCGAAGCTACCGTGAACCTTCGTGCCGGAGCCGCGCCGGCTGCGGCCGAGGGCCTGCTCGACCTGGCCGCCGGTGTCGTCCCACTCTTCTTCGCCCCGGCGGCACGGGGGTGCGACCCCCTGGCGGCGGTCGAGTCGAGGATTAGCCGGTCGAGGTCCGGGGCGCGCAGCGTCGCCAGGATGGGGTCCCAGCGGCACTCGGCGGTCCGGCGATCGAACCGCCGCCACTGGCTGTTGCCGTTGCCCAGCCGCCCGGGCAGGTCGGGCCAGGCGGCGCCGGTGCGGGCGACCCAGAGGACCGCGTCGAGGCACCGGCGATCGTCCCGGGCGATGCCGACATCGGCCTCGGCCAGCGCGGGGGCGTCATTGATGCCGTCCCCGACCATCGCCACCCGTCGTTGCCGGCCGCCACCGGCCTCGGTCACGCCAACCTCGGGGTGACGGAGCATCGCGACCCGATCGGCCTTCTCATCCGGCAGGACCCGGGAAAACACCCGGTCGGCTGGGATGCCGACGGCCTGGGCGACCGCCATTGCGGTCGAGGATGAGTCGCCGGTTAGCAGGAAGACCTCGGCACCCTGCCGGTGGAGTTCGGCCACCGCCTCCCGGGCGTGAGGTTTGGGTGAATCGGACAGGGCGATCGAGCCGGCGGTCACGCCATTCACGGCCACGTGAACGACCGTCCGGCCGACTCCATCCGGATCGGCTTCGGGCACCTCAACCCCCTCCCGCCTCAGGAAGGCCTGGGAGCCGACGAGCACCCGATCCCCGTCGACCCTGGCCTCGACGCCGCCTCCCCGGACGGCCCGAAACGACTCGACCTTCGCCCCCCCGGCGAACGCGGCGAGGGCGTGGGCGAGCGGGTGCTCGCTGCCCCGTTCGGCGTCACCGGCGATCCGGAGCACGTGGTCGCGATCCCAGCCCTCTCTGGGGAGGACCTCCGATACGGTTGGCCTCCCTTCGGTGATCGTCCCGGTCTTGTCGAGCACGACGACGCCGATTCGGTCCATCCGCTCGAAGGCCGAGGCGTCCCGGACCAGCAATCCCTCCTTCGCCCCTCGGCCGGTCGCCACGGCCACGGCCACCGGGGTCGCCAGGCCGAGGGCGCAGGGGCAAGCGATGATCAGTACCGCCGCAGCGTTCAGGACGGCGACGGACCAGCCCCCGGACGCGAGCCGCCAGCCGAGCAGCGTCACCAGGGCGATCACCAGCACCACCGGCACGAAGACCGAGGAGACCCGATCGGCGAGGCGTTGGACGTCGGCCTTCGAGCCCTGGGCCTCCCGGACGATCGAGATGATTTGCTCCAGGGCGCTGTGCTCGCCGAGCCGGGTCGCCCGGACGAGGATCGCACCCTCGGCGTTCCGAGACGCCCCGGCGACTCGGTCCCCCGGGCGCTTGGACACGGGAATCGACTCCCCGGTGAGCATCGACTCGTCGACGTCCGACTCCCCCTCGATCACCTCGCCGTCGATCGGGATCGACTCCCCGGGCCGGACGCGCACCACGTCTCCCAGCGAGACACCGGAGAGCGGGACGTCTTCCTCCTACCCCCCGGGACGGACGACGCGGGCGGTTTTCGGGGCCAGGTCGAGCAACCTCTCGATCGCCTCACCCGCAGCACCCTTCGAGCGGGCTTCAAGGAACGACCCGAGCGTGATCAGCGTCAGGATGATCCCGGAGTCCATGAAGAAATGCGCTTGCAGATGCTGGCCGAGCAGCAGGTGGTACAGGCTGTACCCGAAGGCGGTCGAGATCCCAAGGGCGACGAGCGTGTCCATGTTTGTGGAGCCGTGTCGCAATCGATCGATTGCCCCCCGAATATAGGGCCCTCCCAGGTAGACCTGGAGGATGGCCGCCGGCACGAGCATCCCCCAGCCGACCCAGGCGGCATGGGCCCACTCCCCTCTCAAGAGCATAGGCCCCAGGCCGAGCACCACCAGGGGGACGACCAGCACCATGCCGATCGCCAATCTCCGCCTCCAGTAAGAAGCCCTGACAAAACCCCTGGTGAAGCTGGGAAAACTGTGAGGCCTGCCGGGTTTTGTCAGGGCTTCTAATGCTACTCCGTTAAATCATACGAACGATCGACTGCTGCGGTTCGTACCGAGGGTATGAACCGGACCTACACCCCCGACTTAAACCCCGACGTCCTCGACCGCCTCGCCGCGTATGCCGCCTCCTTCCGCGCCGACTTCAACCGGCCCCGCCAGGCCGCCTGGTGCGGCGTCTACCTCCGCGGCCTGGTCCAGGACGGGGACCGCAAGAGCGTCGAGCCGATGGCCGCCCGCGTCCCCCTGTCGGAGGGGCTCGACGTCGCCGACCCCGACCAGGCCCTGCAGCAGTTCCTCGGCCAGAGCACCTGGGACGAGCAAGCGGTCCTGAGCCGCTACCGGGCCACGATGGCGGCGAAGTTCGCCGACCCGGCCGGCATCTTCGTGATCGATGACACCACCTTCCCCAAGCAGGGCACGCACTCCGTCGGCGTGCAGCGGCAGTACTGCGGCGCCCTGGGCAAGAAGGCCAACTGCCAGTGCGCCGTCAGCGTCCACTACGTCGCCCCGAGGGGGCACTACCCGCTGAACATGCGGCTCTACCTCCCGGAGGGCTGGCTGGCCGACCCGAAGCGACTGGATAAGGCCAAGGTGCCCGAGGCCGAGCGGCGGTCGCTGACCAAGGGTCAGATCGCCCTGGAGTTGCTCGACCGCATCCGCGCCGAAGGGCTGCCGGGCGGGCTCGTCGTGGCCGACAGCGGCTACGGCGTCTCGGGCCCGTTCCGCGACGGCCTGGCCGAGCGGGGCCTGCACTACGTCGTCGGCGTGACCGACGAGATGCTGGTCTTCACCGAGGAGCCGAGGTGGGACGAGCCCAAGGCCGGGACGGGCGGGCGGCCGCAGAAGCGGCGTCGCCTGGCCGAGGGCTCGCCCCGGCCGGTGGGCCTGAAGGAGCTGGCGGCGCGGACGCCGCGCCGGAAGGTGACGTGGCGGGAGGGGACCAAGGGCCCGATGTGGGGCCGATTCGCCTGGCTGCGCGTTTGGCCGGGCCAGGGATGGGCGACAGGCGATTGCGCCGGGGCGGAGCCGATCTGGCTGCTGATCGAGGAGCAGGCCGACGGCAAGCTGAAGTACGCCTTCAGCAACCTCCCGGCCGATACCAGCCGGATCCGCGCGGTGCGCCTGTGGCGGAGTCGCTGGCCGGTGGAGCTCGGGTACCAGCAGATGAAGGAGGAACTGGGGCTGGACCACCACGAGGGCCGCTCGTGGCGGGGCTTCCACCATCACGCCTGCCTGGTGATGTTGGCCTTCGGGTTCCTCACCCTGGAGCGACGCCGAGCCCGTCGGGGGCGATCCCGGCCGGGCAAAAAGGGGGAGGCCGAGCGCCGGTGATCACGGTGCCGGCGATCCGCCGGGCGTTGCAGCGGCTGCTGGCGCCGGTCAGCCGGCCGGACTGCGCGCACTGCCGGCCCTGGCTCACCCGCTCCAAGACCAAGCTAACGGAGTAGTACTAAGAGACGCGCTCCTCTCGATCACGACGCATCGCCTCGGCCGCGAGGGACGGGTCGTCGTCTGGTCTCGTAGGCTTCACGCCGTATCCGGCGGCCGAGACGACCCGCTCGAGGGCGGCCTGGTCGAACCGATCGCGATCGACGACGATCCTGGCCCGCTCGGTCGCCAGGTTCACCCAGGCGTCGTTGACCCCCGGGACTCCCGAGAGGGCATGTTCCACCCGGCTCACGCAGCTGGCGCAATGCATCCCCGTGATCGAGAATTCCACGGCCTGGCTCGAACCGCACGCCGGAGGTTCGGGTAGGCGTCCGAGCCCCGGTGCGGCCCCGATCGTGACGAGGTCAGCCGGCCGGGACTCGGCCGGCGGCGGACTCGGCCCGTCGGGGTCGGCCTCGGGGTCGGCCGAGTCCCCGTCCCCGGTGGGGTCTGCGGCGGCGACCTCGCCGCTGGCGGGCTCGATCGACGCCTCGTAGCCGGCCTGGGCGACCGAGGCGCGGAGCCCCTGTTCGTCGACCCACCCGGGGATCACTCGTGCCTCTGCCCGCCCGGAAGCCAGGTCGACGCTGGCCGAGCGGACGCCCGGCACCGACTCGATCGCCTTGCGAACGGCCCGGACGCAGTGGTCGCAGGTCATCCCGGCCACGGTCAGCCGGACGAGCTTCCCATCGGTCTCGGTCATCAGTTCCCCGGGGCATTGGCCCGATCTCGCCCGGCCCTCGAACATCGGGCCGAGGTCGGGCGGCTTGCGTTTGTCCGGCTTCGCTGGAGGAATCGCGCCGATTCCCGTCTCCGGGCGGCGACCGGATCCCCTTGGCCTCGCCCGGACGCCCTCCCCCGGGGGAGAGGGCGGGACGGCCTCGGTCAGGCACCGATCCGCCGATTCCCCTCGTCAAGTGCACTCCGGAGGAGATGATCCCGGCTCGAGGACCTGTTGAGATGATCCGGGAATTGGAGATGTCGGAGTATGGTCGGGAACGCGACATGCAACTTCATCACGAGCGTCCCACCCTCTCCCATCGCCTTCGAACTCCCGCTATTATGAGACCCGGCACGGCACCCTGACCAGTGCCGAGTCCGAGCCCGGCCCTCATGGACCGGCACGATCGCCCCCACCAGGATTGACCCCCGCCTCCATCGGCCGCGATAATCTGTCATGGTCCGGCCACCCCGGCCAACGGGTTCTTCGACCTCCCCAACTCTTTGCACGCCGATGCCCGCCGCTCCCGAGAGGAAGGACCCCGGCCGTTGATCACCCTCGACAGCCTCGCACAGGTCCCCGAACCCCTTCGGCGCGGCGTCCTCTCGATCGGGAACTTCGACGGGGTCCACCTCGGTCACGCCGAGCTGATCCGGCACCTCCGACGCCTCGCGGGGACGCTCGGCGTACCGGCGATTGCCCTCACCTTCGATCCGCACCCGATCGCGGTGCTCCGCCCCGAACAGGCCCCGGCGCCGCTCACCTGGTCGACCCGCAAGGCGGAGCTACTCGGGGGATTGGGCGTGGACGAGGTCGGCGTCTTTCGGTCGGGCCCCTGGCTACTCGGCCTCACCGCCCGGGAGTTCTTCGACCGGGTGGTCCTGGGCCAGTTCGATGCGATCGGCCTGGTCGAGGGTCCGACCTTCGGCTTCGGCCGGGACCGGGTCGGGACGGTCGAGACGCTGGACGACTGGTGCGACGACGCCGGGCTCCGGTTCCAGATCGCCGGGCCTTCCGAACGAGACGGGCGGATCGTCTCCTCGACCCGGATCCGCCACGCCCTGCTCGACGGATCGGCCGAGGAGGCGGCGAGCCTGCTCGGCAGGCCCCATCGCCTCCGGGGGACCGTGGAGCGAGGCGAGGGCCGGGGCCGGACCATCGGCTTCCCGACCGCCAACCTCGGCGGGATCGACACGCTCATCCCCGCCGACGGCGTGTACGCGACGATCGCTTATCTCGAAGACGCCCCCGGGCCGGTCCCCTCGGCCACCCACATCGGCCCGAATGCGACCTTCGGCGCCGAGGCTCGCACCGTGGAAGTCCACCTGCTTGACTTCGAGGCCGACCTCTACGGCCGACGGATGGAGGTCGATTTGCTCGCCCGACTCCGGCCGACCCTGAAATTCGACGGGCTCGCCCCCCTGCTCTCCCGGATGGAACGCGACGTGGCAGCGGCCCGGGCGGTAATCGCCCGCCATCTCCTCGCCACTTGAACGCGGCGACCTATCCCGACCGGTCCCCGAGAACCGGGAGAGTGCTCCCGGGCATCGCCCCCGCCGCCAAGTCCCCCGGCCTCCAGATCCGCTCCCGGTGGCTCGGCCCATCGACCCGGCGATGCCGAGCGTCCGGCGACCGTCCGTCTTCGCTCGCATCGAGGACGTCGCCGAGGGCCGTGAGGATCGTTTCGGCCACGTGATCCCACCGATAATGCGCGTCGATCGATGCCCCCGGGATCTCGACCCGCCCCCGGGCCCGGAACGCCTGCCATGCGAGGTCGACGGTGGCCGGATCGGCCGGGTCGAAGAATTCGATGCCGGGCGTCTCGAACTCGCGGAGAGCGCTGTTGTAGCTGGCCAGGACGGGGGTGCCGTGACGCAACGCGTCGAGCACCGGGAAGCCGAAACCCTCGTAGAGCGACGGATAGATCGACCACCCGGCCGTCCGGTAGAGGCGACACAACTCCCGATCGGGCACGACCCCGAGGAACCGGACGCGCCTACCACCCGGGAGGCGTCGGTACTTCTCCAACGCCTTCCTCGAGGTGAGCCAGCCCGGCGGTCCGACCCACCAGAGCTCGGAGCCGGGCGGCAAGACCTTGGACTCCCGGAACCAGTCGAGCAGGAAGAAGGCGTTCTTCCTCGGTTCGAGGGTCGAGACCACCAGGCCGACCTCCGGCCTCCGATCGGCCCGCCGGTCGTCGCAATGGCGCTCAACGCAGAGGCTCGGGCCCGAGTGGGCGACGACGATCCGGTCGGGGTCGAAGGGGGTGAGCCAGCCCGCGTCGGCCTTGGTCGAGTGGGAGACGGCCAGGGCGCAATCCGAGGAGAGCAGGCTCCTCGCGAAGAACCCCCGGAACATCCCCCGGGTCTTCTCCGAATGCGTCCAGGGGACGACCAGCGGGGTGAAATCGTGCAGGATACTCATTTCCGCCGGAAAAAGCTTCTCGACCGGCCTGAGGCACCCGAACAGCCCCGCGCTCCGCACCGGTGGGGGACCCAGCGGCACTCTTCGACTCGCCCAGATCCGACGGCCGAGTTGCCCGAGGTCCTGGTCAAGGCTCGTGTCCAACGACCCCTTGAAGACCAGTTCCTTGCCGTTGGAGAAGAACCGCAATGGGACGTGACGGGCGAGCGCGAGCAGGATCCGGGCCGTGTATCGGCCGATCCCGGTCAGGTGCCGATCGGCCAGGGGATTGGCGTCGATGAACAGGGTGAAATCGGCCCCGGTCCCGGCCTCCGGCCGACGCTGGGTCTGATCCATGACGGAATCGGTCCGATCGTCCTGGGTGAAGAACTGCCGGGACGCCCCTCACGCCCGCATCGCCCCCTCATTAGCTCAAGCCCGGCGATCGGTCAAGCGAGATCGTCACGACGCCGGCGCTCCGACTCGCGTGGCGGGAGGTGGATCCCCGTGGTACGTTGCTGCCGGAAACCTACCCCCCGGGCGAATCGGCCGGGAGACTCGACGGCATCCGGACGCGTTTCGATGGAGCATTACGGGTTCCTCTACGACCTCTTGATCGTCTACGCCGCCGCCGGACTGGTCGTCTTCGCCTTCCAGAAGATGCACATCCCTGCGGTGGTCGGCCTGCTGGTCTCGGGGATGGCCGTCGGGCCGTCGGGCCTCGGCCTGGTCGGCGATCAGGAGGACGTCCAGCTCCTCGCTGAGGTCGGCGTCGTCGTGCTGCTCTTCACGATCGGCCTGGAGTTCTCGCTCTCCCGGCTGCTGACGCTGGGCAAGGAGATGCTCGGCATCGGCCTGCCGCAGGTGCTGATCTGCATCATCGTGCCGACCCTGGCGACGCGTTGGTACCTCGGCTCCTGGGGGCCGGCGCTGTTCGCGGGCATGCTCGTGGCGATGTCGAGCACGGCCGTCGTCCTGAAGCTCCTGCTCGAGCGCGGCGAGATCGGCACGCCCCACGGCAAGATCGCCGTGGCCGTCCTGCTGTTGCAGGACCTGCTCGTGATGGCCTTCATGCTGGCGATCCCCCTGCTGGCCCCGGACTCGGGGGGGCGGGCGGGCTCCCCCTGGGGGCAGCTCGGCCTGGGGGTGGGCGTGGTGCTGCTGATCCTGGTCGGCTCCCGATTCGTGATCCCGCCGATCCTGCTGCGGGTGGTCCAGACCCGCAACCGAGAGTTGTTCCTGATCTTCATCTTCTTGTTCTGCATCGGCATGGCCACCCTGACGGCCTGGGCCGGGCTCGCGTTGGCCCTGGGGGCCTTCCTGGCGGGCCTGGCGATCTCCGAGTCCGAGTACGCCCACCAGACGCTTGCCGAGGTCCTGCCGTTCCGGGACACCCTGAGTAGCCTGTTCTTCGTCTCCGTCGGGATGCTGCTGGACCTGCAATACCTGGCCGACCATTTGGCCCTGATCCTGGCGACGGTCCTCGCGATGGTCGTCCTGAAGTTCCTGGCCGCGGCCGGCCCGAGCTGGGTGTTCGGCTACCCGATGCGGACCGGGACCCTGGCGGGTCTCTCCCTCTGCCAGATCGGCGAGTTCTCCTTCGTGCTGGCCGGGCGGGGATTGGAGTCGGGGATCCTCGGCCCGGGCGACTACCAGACATTCCTCGCCGCAGCCGTCCTCACCATGGCCCTGACGCCGATCTTCATTGGGCTGGGCCCGTCGATCTCGGGGAATTTGGAGCGGCTCCCCCCGATCCGGGGCCTCTCGGAACGCCGGAGGGCCCGGCTCCTCGCGGACGAGTCCTCGCTCCCCCCGGAATCGCTCGGCGACCACGTCATCATCGCGGGCTTCGGCTTGGCCGGGAGGAACCTCGCCCGGGTGCTCCGGGGCATCGACATCCCCTACGTGATCCTGGAGATGAATCCGGACTCCGTCCGGAGGCTCCGGGGCCAGGGGGAGCCGGTCCTCTACGGGGATTGCGCCCGGCCCTCGGTCCTGGAGCACGCCGGGATCGACCGGGCGAAGATGCTCGTCGTGGTGATCTCCGACCCCCAGGCCACCCGTCGGGCCGTGAAGATGGCCAGGTTCCTGAACCCCGGGCTCTACCTCGTCGCCCGGACGCACTACGCCCAGGACATCGACGAGCTGAGGCACCTCGGGGCCGACGAGGTGGTGCCGGAGGACTTCGTCACCTCGATCGAGCTGTTCGACCGGGTCCTGGTCGAATATCAGGTCCCCCGGAACCTGATCCTCGACCTGATCGACCGCGTCCGGAGCGACCAGTACCAGGTCCTCCGCTCGGCCCGACCGGTCCGACTCGACATGCCGTTCAGCGTCGGCGAGGGGGCCGAGGTCGATTCCTGCCTCGTCCCCGAGGGCTCCCCCGCCGTCGGCCGGTCGATCGAAGCCCTCCGGCTCCGGACGGATACCGGGGCGACGATCCTCGCCCTCCGACGAGGTGGCCGGGACCTGATCAACCCCGACCCCAACGTCGAGATCGGGTCCGGGGACGTCCTGGTCCTCTTCGGCGACCGGTCCCAGGTCGACCGGGCGATCGCCCTGGTCGCCCCCGAGACTGACCGGCCCGCGGCCCAGGATCGCCGCCGATCGCTCACCTGATCGCCGACCTCGGGCCGAACGCCGCCCCGGCGGCGATCAGCCCCGCGAGGGCCAGGCCGCCGAGGATCGCGTTCCGATGCGTCGAGAGCCGGAGCTGCCATCGCCTCGGTCGCGCCCGGTCGTCAAATGAGCCGTGGGCGCCCCGGTCTCCCGGCAGGGGCTGCCAGAGGTTGTGCGGTCGGTCGGGGTCGGCGGGCTCGTCCCTCATCTGCGAGTCATAACCGGTCTTGCCGAGGTACCAGTCTCCCAGGCCGGGGACGAGCTTGTTCCCCAGGATCGCCTTGTACGTGGGCAAGCCGACGAACAGCTCCCGCCGATCATGCCCCGAGGCCCAGACGATCGCCTCCGCCGCGGTCTCCGGCTGGAAGATCGGAGGCACGGGCTGGCCCTGCCGGGGGAGCCGGCTCTTGACCCAGTCGAATTGCGGCGTATTCAGGGCCGGCATGTGGACGGAGGTTACCGAGACCCTGCTCCCGTCATGGATCAGTTCTGCCCGGAGCGAGTCGGTGAAACCCTGGATCGCGTGCTTCGCGCCGCAATACGCCGACTGGAGCGGGATGCCCCTGTAGGCGAGCGCGGAGCCGACCTGGATGATCTTGCCCCGGTCCCTCGGGAGCATCCGGCGGAGGGCCGACAGGGTGCCGTGCACGAAGCCGAGATAGGTCACCTCGGTCACCCGTCGATACTCCTCCGCCTTCATTTCCTTGATCGGCGAGAAGACCGAGAGCATCGCGTTGTTGACCCAGACGTCGATGGGCCCCAGCTCGCGCTCGACCCGTCCGGCGGCCTCCTCGACCGCGTCGGCGTCCGCCACGTCACAGGGGAGCGCGAGAGCCTGGGCCCCCCGCCGCTCGACGTCCTCCCGGGCGGCCTGGAGGCCGTCGAGCCCTCGAGCGATCAGGCCGACGGCATCGCCCCGATCGGCGAAGGCGCGGGCCGTCGCCCGGCCCACGCCGGCCGAGGCCCCGGTGATCACGACGACGCGTCGGCGGTTCCCGTTGCTGCTCATGATTCTCCTCGGTCGCGTCCTCTTCGGGCGTCTCATTCGCGTGTGGGCACGCGTCGCGTCCCCTGGCGGGTCATTCGTGCTCCGGGAGTCGGGCCCACCCCGTATCGGCCCTGAAAAGGGCCACCCAGCCCCCGCCGAATCGCTCCCGGATCCGCCCCCGGATCGAGGCGAAGCCGACCAGGAGGCCCCCGACCACCATGCCGTTGAGGACCGCAGTCGTCGGGCCGCCGAGGGCCCAGGGGGCGACGACCATCCAGAGGCCGATCGGCAGGTTGACCAGGCGGGCCCCTCGGGTCGCCTCCGTGACGGCGACGGCGGCGAACGTGGCGACGATCGGCCCGGCGATCCGGTCGTTCAACGCGGCGGCCCCGCCGTAGCCGAGGACGGCGGGCGCGGCCATCAGCCAGATCCCGATCGCGGTGTTGATGACTTGGGCCCACATCAGCGGCTGCCCCCCTGGAACTCGACCTCCGGCCGGATTGCCCCCCCGGCCGATAGGCCCCAGAAGGCGCCCCAGAACGGCCCTCCCCGGTCGTAAACCCTTCTGAGGTATTGGCAGCTCGCGAGCACCTCGTCCATCGCCGGGCCGATCATCACCACCGAGATCGCGGCCGTGGCCAGGCATAAGGTGCACCACTCGCCGAACATCGTCGGCTGGAGGATGACCAGCGCGACGCTGACCGCCCCCAGCGGGCCGACGAGGATGCCGAAGCTGACCACGATCCAGGGCATCGTCCTCCATCGCCTCCGGCCGCCGATGAGCCCGGCCACCGCGTCGGCTAGGTACCCTAGGGCACCGAGCGCCGCGTCCGGGATGGGCAGAAGCCTCGAGATCTTCGAATCGAGGATTTCGCGACTCCCGTCCCCGAAAAAAGGCTCCCAGACGGATCCGATCCATCCGAACTGGAAGGCGGAAAGATAGCCCGCGATTGCGAACCCCAAGATGGCCGCAGCGACGATCGGCAGCCGCTGGGCCCAGGAGGCCGGGTTGTAGGACCATCCGGGCGGGATGTCCGGGTCTCGGGGCATCGTGCTCTCACCTCGGCGTTGACCACCATCGGATGACTCCCTGTCGATCAAGCAACTCGCGCGCCCGGCCCACTCGGGACCGCTGGGCCCTCGACCCGACGCTCCCGACCCGGTCCAATAGCCCCGATCCCGACCACCCGCGCGAATGATCGGAGGAGACCGATGCCGATGCCGCCCGCCCGTGAGCCCGCCAGGCCCCGTCGCTCGTTCCTCGTCGCCGGATGCAGCCTCGGGATCGCTTCGGTGGCCCTGGCGGTCGCCGATCCGGGCGATCCCGACCCGATGCGCTTCTCGGACGAGATCCGGGCCTTCGAGGAGGCCGACGAGTCCTCACCGCCGGCCCCCGGCCAGGTCCTGTTCGTCGGCAGTTCCAGCATCAGGCGCTGGGACCTCTCGGGCTCATTCACCCGGCTCGACGCCCTCAACCGAGGATTCGGCGGTTCCCAGCTCTCCGACGTCCTCCACTTCGCGGACCGGGTGATCGGCCCCTATCGCCCCCGGGCGATCGTGCTCTACGCCGGGGACAACGACATCAAGGGCGGCAAAACGGCGGAACGAGTCCGGGAGGACGTCCTTCGCCTGGCCCGACGCATCCGAGAACTGGCCCCGGACGCCCTGGTGCACTTCCTGGCGATCAAGCCCAGTCCCTCCCGGGCGGAATTCTGGCCCGAGATGAGGCGGGCGAACGCGCTGATCGAGCAGGCATCCCGGTCCGACGACCGCCTCAATTACGTCGATGTCGCCACCCCGATGCTCGGTCCCGACGGCGAGATGAGGCCCGAACTCTACGTCGAGGACCGGCTCCACCTCAGCGGGGAGGGGTACGACCTCTGGGCCGACGTGCTCGCACCGCACCTCCGGAAACCCGGCCCTCCTGGAAACGAGCCACGGCCGGCTTCGACCGGAGGATGACACTCGTCGTCACGGCGGGGATGGTGGGGGGTGTGAATCCGATCCGGGAGCGTCAAACCGGGAAGAATTCGACGCCGACCCATTCTCGACGGCCTCGGGCGGACTATCCTTTTAGTTGACGTAGAAGGCGAGGGAGCCCCCAGGGGATGAGGATGTTCCGATGCCGGAAGCTCGGGGCTGCGCCCGCCATGGTCTCGATTTCCCTTGCAATTGGCCCGGCCCGCCACTACATCCACCCTTAGCTCCTGAGACGGATCCGGGCGAGCGACGTTGCTCGCCCCCGAGAGATGAGGGGAGGGTTGGCCCATGAACTTCCACGATCCCGCCGTCTCGGAGACAGGGGATTTCCCCCCCGTGCCGCGCGTCCCGGGCCCGAGGATCCTCGTCTCCTCGGCCGCGGGCACCGACGTGGGCCGGGTCCGGAAGAACAACGAGGACCACTTCCTGGTCTCCCGGCTCCGGCGCGTGGTGGAGGTCGAGTCGACGAACCTCGACCCGTTCCTGATTCCACCAATGCATGAGGAAGTCGGCCACCTCTTCGCGATCGCCGACGGCATGGGGGGGATGGCCTCGGGGGAGGAGGCCAGCCGCCTGGCCATCAGCTCGGGCCTGGAATTGGTCCGGGAGTCCGCCCGCTGGCACCTCGACTTCAGCGACCCGGCCGAGATCGACGACCTGATGACCACCTGCCGTCGCTATATCCGGCAGATCAACCGCCGCGTGTACGAGCACGCCTCAACGAACGCCGCCATGGAGGGGATGGGCACGACGCTGACGGTCGCTTACAGCGTCGGGCTCCGGTTATTCGTCATCCACGTGGGAGACTCCCGGATCTACCTCGCCCACGGCGGCTACCTCCAGCAGTTGACCCGAGATCACACCGTCGCCCAGGATCTCGCGACGACCGGGAAGATCACCCAGGCCGAGGTCAAGTCGCACCGGATGCGGAACGTCCTGACCAACTACATCGGCTCCCCGAGCGACGGGATCGAGGCGGAGCTGCACCGGCTCGACCTCGCCGATGGCGATCGATTGCTGCTCTGCAGCGACGGCCTGACGGACCTGGTCGACGACGCCCGGATCTCCTCCATCCTCGCCGGGGAGTCGGCCCCCCAGGCCGCCTGCGATCGCTTGATCGACTCGGCCTTGCGGGCCGGGGGCCGGGACAACGTGACCGTCATCGTCGCCCATTACCGGGTCGAATGAGGGCCCCCACCGAGATCCCGCGCCCCGGCCGATGTCCGGCCGGGACGCGTCGGATGCCCGGCTCCGGGCGTCATTCCGCCCGGCCGTCCCCGAGGGGAGACGGGGACGGTGAGACGATCGCCAGCTCGGCACACCCGGGGTCGGCCGACTCGGCCGAGAACAGGAGCAACCGGCCGCCGATCGCCGCCATCCGGATCCCACGCCCCCGGATCGGGACGTCCCCGATCACCGTCCTCCAGGCACCCGCCCCGGGGTCATACGCCTCGACCGACCTGGCCGGCTCGAAGTGGGCCGATCCGCCCGTCTCGAAACCCCCGCCGAGATACAGCGTGCCATCCAGAGCGACCAGGTCGGCGAACACCCGGTGCCGACCGGGGGCCGGGATCGATTCCCATTCGCCCGTCTCGAAATCGAAGACGTCGACCGTGTCGACCGGCTCCTGGCCCTCCCCGAGGCCACCGACGAGGTAGTACTTCCCCCCCAGGACCGCACCGGCGAAGGAGCGTCGAGGAGTCGGCAGCCGGTGGCCGGTCGGCTCGAAGGTCGCACCGTCCCGGCCGGCCTCCCACCTGAGGACCTCGGTCGGCATCTCCCGAGGGGCGTCATCCGGCCTCGGGTCGAAGATGCTCCCGCCGAAGATCCAGACGCCCCCTTCGTGCACCGCCGCGCCGAACATGCCCCGGTCGTCGGGGATCCGGGCCGTCTCGATCGACCAACCTTCCCCGTCCGGGTCCAGCCGGAAGACGTCTCCCAGGGTCCGGACCACGTCCCCGTCCTGGCCGATCCCGCCGAGCAGGTAGCCGGTGCCCCGCCTCCCCTGCGGGACCGAGACCAGTTCCCCCGACTGTCGGGCGACGGGAAGTGGGGCGATCGGCTCGGCCGCCGACCCGTCGGGCAGGAGGCGGCTCGCATCCGGTACGAGATTCCCGGCCTCGAACGCGTGAGGATTCCGACTCCGATTTCCCCCGGCGAGCACAATCCGATTCCCGATCACGCCGAAGGCCATCGACCGCATGGCAGATCCCGGAAGCGAGGTGGACCAGGCCACGGGACTGGAACTCCCCTGGCCCCCGGAGATCAGGATCGACTCCACGAATCGGACCGGAACTCCGGCGAAGTTGCCGCCGACGATCAACGCGTCGCCCTCGGTGCCCGGCAGGAGTCGATGGGTGATCCTCGGGACGGCCTGCTCGGCGATCGCCTCCCACGACTCGCCGGATTCGGAGAGCCGGTAGATCGTGCCGTCCCCGCCGCTGGCCAGCAAACGCCCGCCGACGCTGAAGGCCGAGGGGGCGAACCCCTGGATCGGCTCCCCCGGCAACTCCGGCCCGCCCGACCAGGCTCCCGTCGCCGGGTCGAACACGTCCACGTCCCGGACCGTGCCCCCGCCTTCGGTCAGGCCGCCCACCATGTAGAGCTTCCCGTCGTGGGCAGCGACCGCAAGCGCCCTTCGAGGGGCCGGGGGGAGCGAGATCCGTTCCCAGCCGGCAGACGGGTCGCCCAGGTCGAGCCGGAGCGCGTCGTCCAGGAAGTAGGCGTCCGAAGATTCACCCCCGACCATGGCCCAGCCGCCGACCACGTAGAGGTGATCGCCGAGGACCGCCGCGTCGTGGGTCGACCTCGGCTCGGGCATGGGCGGCAGGTCGGCCCACGTCCGGGTCTCCGGGTCGAACCGGGCGACGTCCGCGACCGACACGAGGTCGTGAGGCTCCCCCTCGGCGTTCCGCGCCGACATCCCCCCGACCCGATAGAGTGCCCCATCGTGGGCAACCAGTGCCACCCCCTGGAGGCCCGGGCCGCAGGGCAGTTCCTCCCACGTCGTCCGATCCGACAGGTCGAGTCGGTAGAAGTGCGGATTCGTCGTCCCAGTGTGGTAGCGGTGCGTCGTCCCGGTGTGACCGCTGTAGACGTACAGGTGCCCGCCGAGCACGGCGCCCCCGAAGCTGTTGACCGGCTCGGGGATCGGGGCGAACGGGAGGTCACCCCGCGAGGGGGACGCGGCCGATCGGGCTTCGTCCGGCCGGTCGTCGCCGCCTGGCGTCACGGTCAGGGTGGCGTAATGACGCGTCTCCTCGAAGGATTCGCCGTCCCGCTCCCCGGCCTTCCCGTCCGGCCACTTCGCCAGCAGGGCGGTCTTGCCCTCGGCGACGCCCTCGCATTCGACCACGCCGGAGCCGTCCGAGCGCAGTTCCCGCACCGTCCCGTCTTCGAGGTATGCCTTCACCTCCGACCCGGCGGCCGGACGGCCGTCATACGAGACGAGGACACGGGTCTCGCCCCCCTCGGCCACCAGCCGGACTCGGAGGCCGTCCCCCTCCTCCGGCTCGTCGGCGGGGATCGGGGCGAGCTGCACCCGGGCGGTGTACTGGAGGCGGAACGTCGCCCCGCCCCGGCTCATCACGCCGAGGTCGCAGGCGCCGTCCACCGCCCGGGGCGCCGGCTCTGGCAGTCGGACCAGGAACGTCTCTTCACCGCGTTCCGCGGCGAGTTCCCGGCCGTCGGCGGTGTATTTCGCGTGCTCGATGGACTTCATGAACATCGGCAGGTCGGGGACCGGGGGCTCGCTCAGGAACGCGTGCACGACGGTCGAATCCGGGGCGTGCTCGGCCGTGAGCCAGAGGAAATGGGCGTGGGCCGACGTCCCCAAGAGGAGGACGGCCATCGAGGCCGCGAGGACGATCGACCGGGATGGTCGGGGGTTGCAATTCGGGGGCCGTCTCATGGGGTGTCGTCTCCGTTTCCAACGAGGGTGATCGGGGCGTCATCCGGGGGGGTCGTGGGTACCGACGGCCCGACTTCGGGGGGCTCGACCTCGCCCCGGCCGAGGCGTCGGTAGAAATCCGCCTCGGCCTGCCGATTCGCCCGACGGACATCGTCCGCCTCCCGGAGGGCCCTGGCGTGGCGGGCCGGTTCCTGGTCGGGCGTCGGCGAGAGGTTCGGGGATCGGGGGGTACAGCCCGCGATCAGGCCGAGCGAGGCCGCGAGGAACGCGGCGGTCCGGGGCGTGTTCATGGATGTTCTCGCGGTCTCCGGGGCGGCCTAGGGGCCTTCGATCCCCTCGAAGGCATCTCCCACCGCCTCGGCCTCGGCGGCCCGATTCCGCTGCTCAGCCTGCTCGGCCTCGCCTTTCGCTTGCTCGTAGGCCGCCGGATCCTCGGTGGCGAGGGTCGAGCGGTTCTCGCTCTCCCGTCCGCCGCAGCCGACGAGGGCAGCCGAGAGGATGGCCGCGCCGGCGGCGACGGCGATTCGATCGATCATGGCGATTCGGCTCCGATTCGATCCGAGACGATTCCGATCAATACTGGTCGGCCGAGAGCACCTCGCCCCCGGCGATCGTCGACAAGCCCGTGTAGGTCGCCGGATTGATCGTGTCCTTGATGAACCGGACGCTCCCGTCGCCGAACAGGAAGTTGCCCCCCCCGGGATGGACGCTCCGGAAGTTCGGGAGCGTCTGTCCCGAATCCCGGGGCGGTGGCGACGTGGTGGTGAAGTGGTCGGTCGCCGAGGGATAGCCGCAGTCGTTCAAGGCGTAGAAGGCGCCGAGGCGATCGGTGGTGGTTCCGACCAGCCCCCCGACGATGTATTCCGAGCCCCACGATCGCCGTCGGCCGTAAGCCATGAACATGAGGTTGTCGTAGTGCTGGGCGTCGGCGTAGTCGCGGAGGGGGATGCAGACGCGATTCTCGGCGAAACCCTCGGCGACGAACGGGTTGGATTCGTTGCCGCCGACCCCCTCACCCATCAGCATCGTGTTGTTCAACCCGTCCCGGACCTCGGCGATCCTCGAGAAGACGTCGATGCCCGACATGCCCCGGAGGTTCCGGTTCAGGAACGGCGGGGAGACGTAGTTGTCCGCCCCGCCGCTGAACAGGTAGTCGGTCACCGCCGCCCGGTCGATCGACCAGCCGCCGTAGGCGGCGCCGACTTCGCCCGAGGCCCGGTTCGACGGGCAGAGGAAGAGGCCGACCTGCGTCGCCATCCCGGTCGTCTGGTCCTCGAACGACCAGCCGTAATAACTCCCCAGGCCGGGGGCGAAGACTGACCGGTCGAAATTGAACGCCGAGAACAGGGGGTTCTGCTCGAGATAGGGCAGGATCGAGTGGTAGCCGGTGAAGTTCGCGTAGACCCGGCCGAAGCCGCCGTGGAAGGCCGCCGGGAAGACCTGGTTCGTGCTCTCGTAATTGTGCAGGGCGAGCCCGAGCTGCTTGAGGTTGTTGGTGCACTGGGCCCGCCTCGCCGCCTCCCGGGCCGACTGGACCGCGGGCAGCAGCAGGGCGATCAGCACCCCGATGATCGCGATCACCACCAACAATTCGATCAGCGTGAATGCCGACCGTGTCTCGTTCCGACGCTCGCTCATGATGCCGTCCTCCTCGGGACGATCAAACGGGGCATTTCGGCCCGATCGACCGGCAAGCCGATCGACCCCCAGGCCGGCGCCTCGACCGGGACCGTTCGTGGATGCCCGAGGCCACCCGGCCGATCGACCGGCCGGGGAGGCACGCCGCCGGGGAGTGGTCCCGCAGCCGCCGGTACAACCGGACGGATGCCTCCCCGGCGGGCGTGCCCACCTCCCCGACCCCGGGCGAGCCCGGCGCCGGGGAGATGGCTCGAAGGACGTCATGGCCGGCCGATACCCCCACGCCACGGCCGGGCGGGACCAGCACCCGGGAGCGTGGAATCGAACCGGCGCACGACGTCGAGACTGAGATCACGTATCAGCGACCCGGGACGGCTCCCCCTTCCTGACATCACTCCGGAGATCACCGCCCCGGGCCCGTTCCCGGGGACCTCGGTCGGCGTTTTCCCGGAATCGGAAGGCAAGTTCGTGAGTGGCCGCCCAGTTTCGAAATTGAGACTCAGTCTCAACGACAGCGGTACGATAACCGGTCCCGACCGGGCCTGTCAATCACCGAGTCGCCCGGAATCGGCATGTTCCATCCGGGGATCGATCTCGGCCGGGAGAAAGGACGCTCGCCGACCCGGGCCGGGAAGACGTGACGAGAGATCGGCGGGGATAACCAAGGAGGCCGACGAGGGCTGCCGGGACGGGAGACGCCCGGACGACCCCTCGGTGGTGTCCGGGCCTTACACCCGATAACGGACGACCCCGACGGCCGCGGATCGGCCGTCGGGGTCGTTTCGAGCGGGAGGGGTTGTGGCAGGGACGTTCAGTCGCCCTGGTCCGGATCGGCGTCGTCCTCGGCGTCGGGTTCCGGGTCGCCCGACTCAATCTTGGAGGGGCGATCGTCCTGCTGGCCGAGGGCCCAGCCGAGCCGGTAGGCCGACCGGGCGATCCGGGCGGCCTTGCCGACGTCGGCCTTCTCGACGTCGTCACCGGGCCGGTGGTAGTCGTCGTGCAGGCCGGAGAAGAAGAAGACGATCGGGATGCCCATGCGGGCGAAGTTGTAACTGTCCGTCCGGGCGTAGAACTGGTCGGCGTCGTAGTCCGGCTGCATCCCCTCGGCTTCGAGCGCCTCGACGGCGGCGGGGATGATCGTCGAGTAGTCGGGATGGTCGGGGGACGGGGTGATGCTCACCCGATCGGGGTCGTTGCGGGAGACCATGTCCATGTTGATGTCGGCCACCACTTCGTAGCCCTCGGGCAGGGTCATGTGCTCGCTCCACCACCGGGAACCGAGCAGCCCCTTCTCCTCTCCCGAGACCCACAGGAACGCGACCGACCGCCTCGGCCTGGGCCCCTCGCCGAAGGCCTGGGCGATCTCCAGCAGCGCACTGGTGCCCGAGGCGTTGTCGTCGGAGCCGTTATGGATCTCGTCGCCGACCACGCCGACGTGGTCGTAATGGGCGCTGAAGATGATCACCTCGTCCCTCAGGTCCTCGTCGGCGCCGGGGAAGATGCCGATGACGTTGCGGTCGTCGATCCGCTCCACGTTCGCGGCGAACGCGAAGCGGGCCCGCGCCCCCTCCAGTTCCCTGGGCTCCGACGGGGCTTCGGAGAGGCCGGCGGCCTCATCGATCGCGTCCCGGAGTGCGTCCTCGACGAACAGCAAGGGGGTCGACGAGTCCGGGGAGGACCCGAGCGTCATCGATCGCCGGCCGAACATCCGCAGGGCGAACGGGTTCGACTCGGCGTAGGGTCGGTCGGCCTCCTCGCCGAAGGGGTGGACGACCAGCAAGGCCAGGGCCCCTCGGTCGCGGGCGGCCTGCAACTTCGAGAAGGAGCCCCCCGTCGAGCCCCGACGACCCCTCCCCTCCTCCGGTTCGTCGGCTCCGGAGGCGCCGTCGAGGACGATCACGATGCGGTCCTCAACGTCCACGGCGTCGAAGTCGTTCGGCTCGTCACCCTCCCCGGTCCTGCCGAATCCGGCGAAGACGACCGGGGCCTCGATCTCCCCGGCGGCGATGCTCCGAGGGACCAGGAGGAAGTCCTCGGCGACCTTCCCGGAGACCTCCCGGACGACGCCGTCGTGCTCGAAGCTAAGGGTCAGCTCCGTCCCCTCCAACTCGGGCGTGGTGAATTCCAGGGGGAAGTGGGCGAAATAAGTCGGTTCGCCGTCCTCGACGTCCCCGGAGGGCTCGGCGCCGAACATGAGGAGCCGAGTGGCCAGGTACTCCGAGGCGATCTTGATTTCGGGGCTGGCCGTGTCCCGGCCCCTCATCAGGTCGGAGGCGAGGAAGCTGATGTGTCCGAATAGCTCCGGCTCGGTGATCGTCCCGGCGGCCGGGGCGGTGCCGACGGGCGCGACGGGCTCGCCCGGCGGGCCCCCGGCCAGGGCGGGGATCGCGACGAGCGTCGCCGAGAGGGCCGAGGCGGCCCGGGACAGGTGCGGGGTTCGCATGGGGTCTCGATTGCTCCTGGGGGACGGGATGGTCGTCGGGATGTCGATCGAACCAGGATATCGGTACGGGAGGGCGGTCCGACAGGCCTTCCTCGCCGATCGAGGCATCGGTAAGGGCACGCCCCCGATCGTGGCCGGTTCGGGCCGGGGCGGTTAGGATGGTGGCGTCGACCGCCGGCCTCGCGTCCCGATCGGAGCCCACGTCCCATGCCCGCCAGCTTCGTGATCGACATGGACGGCGTCATCTACCATGGGCACCGGCTGATCCCCGGCGCCCAGGAGTTCGTCACTCGGCTCCGGGACGGCGGGCACCCGTTCCTGTTCCTGACCAACAACAGCCAGTGGACCCCCCGGGACCTCAGGCATCGGCTGGCGTCGATGGGGATCGACGTGGAGGAGTCGGCCTTCCAGACCTCGGCCCTGGCGACGGCCGAGTTCATCCGGACCCAGAGGCCAGGGGGCTCCGCCTTCGTCATCGGCGGGGCGGGGCTGACCAACGCGCTCTACGAGGTCGGCTATCACCTGACCGAACGGGATCCGGACTACGTCGTCGTCGGCGACACCCGGCGATATGACTACGAGACCCTCGAGCACGCCATCCGCCTGATCCTCGGCGGGGCCCGATTCATCGCCACCAACCCCGACCTGACCGGGCCATCGGAGTCGGGGCTCCAGCCCGGCTGCGGCGCGCTGGTCGCGCCGATCGAGCTGGCGACCGGCCGTAAGCCGTACTTCGTCGGCAAGCCGAATCCGCTGATGATGCGGACCGCGCTCCGGAAGCTGGGTTCGCACTCCTCCGAGTCGTTCATGGTCGGCGACCGGATGGACACCGACATCATCGGCGGCACCGAAGCGGGGATGCGGACGATCCTGGTACTCTCCGGGGTCACCAGCCGGGAGGAGATCGACGGCTTCCCCTACCAGCCGACCCACGTCTTCCAGGATGTCGGCGAGATCCCGGTCGACGAACTGGGGTAATCACGCCCATGACGCCGATCCATCCGGACGAGGACGACCCCGATCCCGCGCCTCGGTCGCACCCCCGAGGAGGCTCAGCCGGTCACCCTCGCGCCCGTTAACCTGACGCTCGGGGTCCGCGCTCCGGAGGGGCAGTCAGCGGGGAGGGCGTCGATTGCCCCGAACGATCACGCCGTCCTGCGTCGGGTCTTCCGGCCGGATTGCTCCCGGGACAATCTCGATCGGAGCAGGGCGAGCACGGCCGCCTCCTCGGGCCGGAGGTGCTTCAGGTCGTCGGACAGGGCCCGGTCGGCCCGGCGACGAAGGGCGTCGAGCATCGTGCCGTCGAGGTAGGCGTCGATCACGGCGGGATGCACGTAACATTTGCGGCAGACCGTCGGCGTGTTCCCCAATCGCTCCGCGACCCGCCCGACTGCGCGGACGATGTTACGCTTCGCCTCCGACTCGGAGCTGCACGACTCGCACTCCTGCAGGGCCATCGCCGCCAGGACGGTGCCCGCCCAGGTCCGGAAATCCTTGGCCGTGAAGTCGCGTCCGGTCGCCTCCCGGAGGTAGTCGTTCACGTCGGCCGAGCCGACGTCGACCACCTTGCCGCCCTGGTCGAGGTACTGGAATAGCTCCTGCCCCGGTAGATCCCGACAGCGTCGGATGACCCGGGCGAGTCGGGCGTCGTGCAGGTCGACCTCGTGGGACACCCCGGACTTCCCCCGGAAGGCGAATCGGATCGTGCCACCCTCGAACGAGACGTGGCGATCCCGGAGCGTGGTCAGGCCGTACGAGTGGTTCCGCTCGGCGTAGTCGTCGTTGCCCACCCGGATCAGGCTGACCTCCAGCAGCCGGACGACGACCGCGAGGACCTTCTCCCGGGGTAATCCCCGACGCCGCAGGTCGCGATCGATCCGCGTACGGAGACGGCCGAGCGACGCGCCGAACGCGATCATCCGGGCGTACTTCGTCTCGTCCCGGACCGACCGCCATCTCGGGTGGTAGCGATACTGCTTGCGACCCCTGGCGTCCCGGCCGGTCGCCTGGAGGTGCCCCGAGGGATCGGGGCAGATCCAGACGCCCGTCCAGGCCGGCGGGATGGCGAGCGAGGCGATCCGTCGCATCACCTCGCGGTCCCGGATCGTCCGACCGGCCGGGTCCTCGTAGCGGAACCCCAAGCCGCACCGGACCCGGCGGATCCCCGGCCCGTCGTCCGAGGCGTGCCGGAGCCCCGCCGATTCGGCCGATTCGGCCGATTCGGCACGGACGGGAGATCGGGACTGGACGACGGCTGCTGGCATGTGGAAACGCCTACGCAACCGCCGTGCCGAGTCTCATGGCCCCGGCCGTCAGGCGTCCTGGGGTTCGAACCCGTGCTGCTGCTGGTGGTACGGGCCGTCGAAGGTCTTGGCCGACTTGAACTGCTCGAACCGGCCGTCGCCGGCGACCCGGAGGTGGTCGCGTTCCAAGGCGGCCCGCTCGTCCGGGGTCATGGGGGTGAAGTCCCGGACGATCTCCAGGTTCTGGCGGAGGATCTCGGGCGACTCCATCCCGGAGACCAGGGTGGTGATCGGCAGCGAGAGGACGTAGCGCAAGGCCTGGTCGACCGGCACTCCAGCCTCGGAGACGATCTTCCCGGCGCCGCCGAGGCTCTTCATGCCGATCGGGGCGATCCCCCGCCGGTCCAGCACCGGCAGGACCTCGTTCTGGAAGCTCCGATAGGTGCCGTCCATCACGTTCAGGGGCATCTGGACGCTGTCCCACTCCTCGAAGGGCATGCCGAGCATCTTCAGGTGGATGCGAGGGTCCTTGTGGCCGGTGAAGCCGAGATAGCGGATCTTCCCCTCCTCCCGGGCCTTCAGGGCGACGGAGAGGGCGCCGTCCTCGGCGAAGATCCAGTCGGGGTCGTTGTCGTAGTTGATCTCGTGGAACTGCCAGAGGTCGAGGTGGTCGGTCCGGAGCCGCTGGAGGCTCTGCTCCAGTTGCTCCCGGGCGGTTTTGGCATCCCGGGCGCAGACCTTGGTCATGAGGAAGACTTTGTCCCGGAGCTTCCCCTGTTCCAGGGCCTTACCCATGCGCTCCTCGGAGCCGCCGTCGTGGTAGTCCCAGGCGTTGTCGAGGAAGGTGACCCCCTCGTCGACGGCCATCTGGATGAGCTTGACGTCCTCCGCCTCGCTCAAATTGCGCCCAACGTGGTGGCCGCCGAGACAGATCATGGTCACCAGCTCTTCCGAGTGGCGCCCGAACGGCCTGAGGGGGATGCCGGCGTCGTTCTTCGGCGTGTCCCCGGACTGGGCCGCTCGGACGACCCCGGCGGCCGCCAGGCCGGCGACTCCCGCCTGGAGGAACCCTCGGCGGCTGGTAGACGACTCGGCCGGTTTCTGATGCATGGTGCGTTCCTGGTCCGGGTTGTACGATGCGGGTCGAGACGCGGGCGGGCCCGAGGAAGGGCCGATGCGGGTCGCACGTCCCGATCCTGTCAGCCCATCACGACCTTTGCAAGGTGGATGCCGATGATTGCGGCATGCCCATTGCATCTGGGCTCCTCGTGGAACCCCGGGCACCGAGGACACCCCGTCTCGACGTCGGGCTCGGCCGGGACGAGGGGGCGATCCGAGTGGGATCGCCCCAGCCCTGAGTGAACTCCGCGAACAGGAACCGACCGATGGCAGACGAGATGAACCGACCCGACACCACCGACATCATGGCCGTGAAGAGCCGGGTGAGCTGGCAGGCGATCTTCGCCGGGGCGATGGTGGCGGTCACCTTCTACGTGGTCCTGATGCTCCTGGGCGTGGCCCTGCTGGGCGAGGCGGTCGCCCGCAACGCCGACGGCTCCAGCATCGGTTTCGGCGGCGCGATCTACACCGCGCTCACGCTGCTGATCTCCTTCTTCTTCGGCGGCTGGGCCACGAGCCGACTGGCCGTGGGGGAGAGTAAGCTGGAGGCCGTCCTCTACGGCCTGATCCTCTGGGGCCTGCTGTTCATCGGCCTGTTCGGCCTGCTCGCGTCCGGCGTCCGGGCCGGCTTCAGCGGCATGATCGGCGGCGCGACCGGCGCCTACGCCGAGGCCGCCCCCGCCGGCACCGGGACCAACGTGGATCGGATGACCAGCCTGATGGAGCGCGCCGGCCTCGGCGAGGAGCAGGTCGCCCAGGTCCGCACCTTCGCCGAGGATCCCGAGAACCAGATCACCCGGGAGCAGGTCGTCCAGGTCTCCCGGGAGGCCGCCTGGTGGTCGCTGCTCGGCGTGGTCGTCTCGCTGACGTCCGTGATCTTCGGCTCGCTGGTCGGCTCCGGCGAGCTGCCCGTGCCGGTGCCGGTCATCGGGGTTCGTCGCACGACGGTCATCCGCCGTTCGTGAGCCCCGGCCGCCCCGCCGTGCATTCGTCCGTCGCCGAGCCCCGACGCCTGGGGCTCGGCGATGATCCGATGACCAGGATCGAACCTCGACCGCCCCCCCCCATCGTCACCTCGACGCCCCGAGGGCCCTTCCCGTGGCCGAACGCTACGTCCGCGTCCGGATGAATCATCCGGTGATCATCACGATGATGATCCTGGCGATCATCGCCTTCATGTATTTCGCCGCCGAGGTGCTCCGGCCCCTGGCGCTCGCCCTCCTGTTGAGCCTGGTGCTGGCCCCGGTCGTCGCCTGGCTGGAGCGACGAGGGCTGCCGAGGGTCCTCGCGGTGGTGCTGACGGTCCTGCTCACGCTCGGGAGCCTGGGCGGCGTCGGATTCGTGGTCATCCAGCAGCTCGGCCAGCTGGCGAACGACCTGACCGAGAACCGCTCGGAAATCGAGCGGAAGATCTCCGACGTCGTCGACAAGGGCCAGCCCTCGACCCTCGGCAAGCTCGAAGACATGGCCGCCGACGTCTCGCGGTCGATCATGGAGGGAGGCGGGGAGGCCGACGAGGGGGAGGTGGAGGAGGTCTCGCTCGCCGAATCCCCCGAGCCGCCGGGCGTCGTCGGCCCGACCCGGTCGGGGCCGTTCGCCCCGACCGGGCCGGGGGATACCGAGTCCACGGTCTACCAGGTGGAGGTCGTCGACCGCCCGACGATCCAGGATCGCTTCAGCACCGCGGTCGGCCCGCTGATGGAGCCGGCCGCGATCTTCTCGGTCGTCCTGGTGCTCACGGCCTTCATGCTCATCACCCGGGACGACCTCTTCGGCCGGATCATCCAGGTCATCGGCGTCGGCCACATCAGCCTGACGACACGGACCTTCAGCGAGGCCGCGGAGCGGATCAGCAAGTACCTGACGACGTTCTCCTCCTTCAACGCCCTCTGCGGCGTGTTCCTCGGCACCGGGCTCTGGCTGATCGGCGTGCCGTATGCCGTCCTCTGGGGGTTCCTCGTCTTCGTCCTGAGGTTCATCCCCTACGTCGGCCCCTGGACGGCCTTCGTGCTGCCCCTGGGCTACTCGATCGTCTTCAGCGAGGGCTGGCGGGACCCGATCCTCGTGGCGGTGCTGTTCATCACCTTCGAGGCGTTCTCCGAATACGTCCTGGAGCCGATCCTCTACGGCCGGACGACCGGGATCACGGCCGTCGGCCTGCTGATCTCGGCGATGTTCTGGACCTGGCTCTGGGGGGCGCCGGGGCTGCTGCTCTCCACCCCGCTGACGGTCTGCCTGGCGGTGCTGGGCAAGTACGTGCCGGGCCTCCGGTTCTTCGCCACGATGCTCGGCGAGGACGTGGTCCTGGAACGCAATGCGCAGTTCTACCAGCGGCTGCTCGCCCGGGACTCGGACGGCGCCCTGGAGGTCGTCGAGGAGGCGCTGGACGAAGGCCTGCCGATCGAGCAAGCCTTCGACGACATCCTCATCCCCGCCCTCTCCCGGGCCGAGGGCGACCTGGCCCGGGGGGTGATCGAGGAAGGGGATCAGTCGTTCGTCTGGCACGTCACCCGGACGATCCTCGACGAGCTGGACACTCGATCCTCGGAAGGGCCGGAGGCCGGCAAGGCCCGTCCGGGGTCGGCCGGGGAGTTCAAGGTCGTCGGCGTCGCCAGCAGCGACGCGGCCGACGCGATGGTCCTCCGCATGGTCGCCCTCGCCCTGCGGCCGAGCGGCGTCTCGATCGAGATCGTCACGTCCAGCTCGACCCCGCTGGAGGCATCGGAACAGGTGGCCCAGGGGGAGGCCGAAATCGTCCTCCTCTCGCACCTCCCCCCGGTCGGCCTGACCTCGGCCCGGTACCTGGTGAAGCGGCTCAAGGCCCTCTTCCCCGACGTCCCCATCTGGGCCGGCCGCTGGGGCGGCTCGGGCGGGGAGAAGGCGAGGACCCGCCTGACCGGCATGGGAGCCGACCGGGTCGTCTTCAGCGTCGCCGAGGTCACCTCCAACCTCCCCGAGGCCCTCAAGCTCGCCCAGGGCGGCAAGGCCCGGCCCAGGAAGGCCGGCGCCTCCAGGTGATCCGGAGGGCGATCGGACGCCCTCCCCGGGGGCCGGGACCGGGCGACCCCTCGGCCCTGGCCGGAATCGCGACCGCCCCGACCCGGCCGGGTGCGCGAAGTCGACGCCGATCGGTTATGATGGATGGCCCGGTCGCCCGGCCGATCGCCCTCGGGCGGGCCGGGCGACCATGCCCCACCGACCGATCGACCGACCGGAGGCGAATACGATGCGCGTGACCCTCGACTACGGCCGCACCGGCCTCGAGGTCGAGCTGCCCGACGACCGGGTCATCGGCCCCCTGGAGATCCGGGACGTCGCCCCGCTGGACGACCCCGACGCCGCCGTCGTCGCCGGCCTGGAGGCCCCGATCGGTTCCCCCCCCCTCCGGGAGATCGCCCGGGGCCGGAAGACCGCCTGCATCCTCATCTGCGACATCACCCGACCGGTCCCCAACGAGACGATCCTCCGCCCCACGCTCGAGGTGCTCCACGAGGCCGGGATCGCCCGCGAGGACGTCCTGATCCTCGTCGCCACCGGCCTGCACCGCCCGAGCACCCAGGCCGAACGCGTCGAGATGCTCGGCGAGCGGATCGCCCGCGAGTATCGGGTCGAGGACCACCGCGGGACCGTCCTCGAGGAGCACACCTTCCTCGGCACCACCCCCAGGGGGGTCCCCGCCTGGATCGACTCGCGCTACGTCGACGCCGATTTGAAGATCGCCACCGGCCTGATCGAGCCCCACCTGATGGCGGGCTACTCGGGCGGCCGGAAGCTCATCTGCCCCGGCATCGCCGCGATCGAGACGGTGAAAATCTGGCACGGACCCGGCTTCCTGGAACACCCCAAGGCCGACTGCGGCTTCCTCGAAGGCAACCCCGTCCACGAGGAGAACACGAGGATCGCCCGGATGGCCGGGTGCGACTTCATCGTCAACGTCACCCTCGACAAGCAGCGCCGGATCACCTCGGTCGTCGCGGGGGACATGGAGCAGGCGTTCCTCGAAGGGGTACGTTTCATCGAGCACGTCGTCAAGTCCCCGGTCCGGGAGGCGGTCGACGTGGTCGTCACCAGCTCGGCCGGCTACCCGCTGGACACCACCTTCTACCAGGCCGTGAAGGGGATGACCGGCTGCCTGCCGATCGTCAAGCAGGGGGGCACGATCATCATCGCCGCCGGCCTGAGCGAGGGCATCGGCAGCCCCGAGTTCCAAAGCCTCTTCCGCGAGAATCCCTCGCTGGAGGTCTTCATGGAACGCATCCTCGGGAAGGATTATTTCGTCCTCGACCAGTGGCAACTCGAGGAACTGGCCAAGGTCCGCCGCAAGGCCCGCGTCAAGGTCGTCTCCGACGGCCTCCCCGCCGACACCCTCTCCGGCCTTTTCGTCGAGCCCGCAGATACGGTCGAGTCCGCCCTGGCCGCCTCGCTCGCCGAATACGGCCCCGACGCCCGGGTCGCCGTCATCCCGAAGGGACCTTACGTCCTGCCGACCATCGAAGGCTGATCCGATCACTCGAGGGGGGTGTCGCCCATGGGGCGCCGATCGCTCGACTTCCGTGACGCCGACGCCGTCATCGCCGAGATCCGCCGCCTCCAGGGAGGCGGCTACACCATGCTCGGCAAGTGGACCCTGACCCAGATGTGCGAGCACCTCACCTCCACGTTCCGGGTCGGCCTCGACGGCGTCGACCGCCGCCTGCCGTGGCTCTTCCGCAAGCTCGTCGGAGAGCCGATGGCCCGCCACGTCACCCGGACCCGCCGGATGATCTCCGGCGTCCCCGCCCCCCGGGAGGTCGTGCCGACCGCCCCGGGAGGGCCGGACGACCCCGCCCTGATCGACGCCTGCATCGCCACGATCGAGCGGGCCCGGGACGCGACCTCCCTGCCCCGCCCGCACCCGATGGCGGATCTGACCGTCGCGCAGTGGAAGGAGCTGAACTGGGTCCATTGCGCCCACCACCTGGGCTTCCTCGTCCCCCGGGACGGCCTCGCCGCCCCGGCCGGTGCCGCCGCCACGGGCCAGTCCGCCTGATGCCGGGGCATCTCGGATCCGGCAACCCGGTGTCGCGTCAGCGGTTTGCCCAGGCGAACAGGGTGATCGGCGTCCCGTCCGGGTCGGACAGGCGCACTTCGCGGTAATGCTCCTCGGCGTTGTGGGCCACCTCGGTGACCTCGACGCCGAGCACCCGCAACCGGTCGCGCTCCGCGCCGACGTCGTCGACGCGGAACACCAGACGACAGCCCCGGATCGGTTCTCCTCGCGTGAGCGCGATTCGCCCGCCACCGGTCGCCTCGACGAGGACGAATCCCTTGAGGTCGTCCCGATGCGTCACCCGGAGGCCGAGCGTCCGGGAATACCATCGTGCGGCCCGATCCGGGTCCGCGACGTGGATCTCGGTCATGAACAGCGTCATCGGGGCGGCCCCCGGGCCGACTCGCTCCGCCCCGCCATTCCGGTTGACGTTGACCGTCCCGGCAGGATGGCTAAAATTCGCTCCATCTTACGTTGACGCCGATCGCCCCGCCGCACCGAAGGTCCGAGGATGCCCGAGGAGAAGCCCGACGACCTGGAATCCGTCCGAGCCGAGAAGCTCCGGCGCATCGAGGCCCTGGGGATCGACCCCTGGGGCCATCGGTTCGACGACCACGCGTCGATCGCCTCCGTCCGCTCCCGGGAGCCCGAGGCCGCCCAGCCCGGCGCCGAGATCCCCGGCCCCCGGGTCCGGGTCGCCGGCCGGGTCATGCTCCGACGCGTCCAGGGGAACGTCCATTTCCTGGAACTCCGGGACTGGACCGGCCGCATCCAGGTCTTCGTCGGCAAGAAGCAGGTCGGCCCCGAGGCCTGGGCGCTCGCGAAGGAGTTGGATCTCTCCGACCTGCTCGGCATCGACGGCACGCTCGGCTTCACGAAGACCGGCGAGCTGACCGTCTTCGCCGAGTCGCTCACCTTCCTCGGCAAGAGCCTGCTCCCGCCCCCCGAGAAGTGGCACGGCCTGACCGACGTCGAGGCGCGCAGCCGGATGCGCTACCTCGACCTGTTCAGCAACCCCGAGAGCCTCCAGACCTTCCTCGGCCGCTCGAAGATCGTCTCGGCGATCCGTCGCACGCTCGAATCCCGGGGCTTCGTCGAGATCGAGGGACCCACGATGCAGTCGATCGCCGGGGGCGCCGCCGCCCGGCCGTTCACGACGCATCACAACGCGCTCGACATCGACCTGTACCTGCGGATCGCCCTCGAGCTGCACCTGAAGCGCCTGCTCGTGGGCGGCATGGAGCGCGTCTTCGAGCTGGGACGCGTCTACCGCAACGAGGGGATCAGCCGCAAGCACAACCCCGAGTTCACGATGATGGAGGCCTATCAGGCCTACGGCGACTACCACAGCATGATGGACCTGACCGAGGCCATCCTCTGCGGCGCCATCGACGCCGTCGACGGGAATTACGCCCGCACCATCCACGTCGGCTCCGAGGGGGAGATCGCCCCCGTCACCGTCGACTTCACCCCCCCCTGGCCTCGCAGGACGTATCACGAGCTGGTCCGGGAACACGCCGGGGTCGACCCGACCGACCCCGTCGCCGTGAAGGCGAAGGCCGAGTCCCTCGGCCTCCAGACCGCCGGCAAGGACCCGGTCGTCATCCTCGGGGAACTGTTCGAGGAGTCCGTCGAGGACAGGCTCACCGGCCCGGTCTTCGTGATCGACTACCCCGCCCCGCTCTGCCCGCTGACCAAGCGGAAGGCCGGTCACCCCGAGGTCGCCGAGCGGTTCGAGTTGTTCGTGCTCGGCATGGAGCTGGCCAACGCCTACACCGAGCTGAACGACCCGAACCTCCAGGAGCAACTCTTCCGGCAGCAGCTCGCCGGGCTGCCCGAGGACGAGTCGATGGCCAAGATGGACGACGACTTCATCAAGGCCCTGAAGCACGCCATGCCCCCCGCCGGAGGCCTCGGCATCGGCATCGACCGCCTCTGCATGCTCCTGCTCGACCGGCCGAGCATCCGGGACGTGATCCTCTTCCCGCTGCTCCGACCCCAGGGCCAGGGAAGCGGGGGCGGATAAGCGTCCAATTCCAGGCACCGGCGAGCGTCGATTCGAGTCGATTCACCGGGCACGGAGGTCCCCATGTCTCTCCGAGTGATCCGTCGGTCTCTGGTTTGGATGGTCGTCCTCGCCGCCCCGGTCGCGACGAATTCGACCACCCTGGCCCGTTCATCCGAGGCCGTTCAAGAGGACAGCCGGGTAGCCAACTCGGTTCGCCTCGGCCGGATCGGCGTGACCATGTTGTTTGGCGGGATCAGCGGCAATCTCATCGAGCGAGACGGAAGCACCCTGCCCCCACCGCCGCCCTCGGCCGACACGATGATCGCGGGCGGATCCCCGTCGGTGAGGTTCCACAGCCTCGATCTCATGCGCAGCCGTAGCTTCTCGGGGTTCTCCTATCCCTCACCGGCCGTCGATGGGTACACGATTCCCACGGGCAACGGACCCGCTCCTGGTCAATACTACGTCGACAGGGTCGTTCGAGTTGAGCAGGTAGAAAACGAAGCGCAGATAATCGCCCCGCCGATCGAAGGTCCTCGTCCCTGAATCGACCGCCAGGCGTATGGAGACGCCCGATCATGTACAAGTATCTGCTCTGCTGGCGCTATTTGCGCACCCGATACATCGCGCTGGCGAGCATCATCAGCGTCATGCTCGGCGTGGCGACGATGATCGTGGTCAACTCGGTCATGGCCGGGTTCTCGACGATGATGCAGGAGCGGCTGCACGGCACGCTCTCCGACATCATCGTCGAGTCGTTCAGCCTCAACGGCTTCGACAACCCCGACGAGGTCATGGCGGCGATCGAGGAGGCCGTCGGCGACGACGTCGAGGCCCTCGCCCCGTCGCTCCAGCTCTTCGGCTACGCGATGATCCCGGTCGGCGGCGGAGAGCACTTGACCAGGGAGGTCCAGATCATCGGCGTCCGTCCCCAGGACCGGGCCCGGGTCAGCGAGTTCGCCGAGTACCTCTACCACCAGCCTCGGGAGGGTCAGGACCAGCCAGCCCCGGCCGAGCCGACCTTCCACGTCCCCGACGAGCACCGGCTGAACACCTACCTCGGCCAGGTCTACCAGGAGACCGAGGCCGACAACCCGTTCAAGGACATCCTCGAGCAGGACCTGGAGAACCTCGTCCCCGCCGACGGCATGATCCTCGGCTTCGCCCTGGGCACCGTCCACCGCCCCGAGACGGGGGAGGACATGTACATCGCCCCCGAGGGATCGAAGGTCATCCTCCACTTCCCCTCCGCCGGGAAGACGCCCGAGGCAAAGACGGGCGAGTTCACCGTCGTCAGCTACTTCAAGAGCGGGATGAGCGAGTACGACTCGATGCAGGTCTTCGTCCCCATCGAGCGGCTCCAGTTCCTCCGGGGCCAGGACGGCTTCGTCAACCAGATCCAGGTGAAGGCCCGCCCCGGCGCCGACCTGGAGCAGGTCGCCCAGGCCATCCGGGTGAAGCTGGAGCAGAAGTGGCCGACCCGGTTCCTGACCTCCACCTGGGAACAGAAGCAGGGCCCGCTGTTGGCGGCGGTGCAGGTGGAGCAGAACATCCTGAACATCCTGCTCTTCTTCATCATCGCCGTGGCCGGGTTCGGCATCCTCGGCATCTTCTCGATGATCGTGGTGGAGAAGACCAAGGACATCGGCATCCTCAAGGCGCTGGGGGCCTCCGACTCCGGCATCCGGGGCATCTTCCTCGCCTACGGGCTCACGCTGGGGATGGTCGGCAGCCTCGTCGGCATGACCGGCGGGCTGCTGTTCGTCAAGTACATCAACGAGATCGAGGACGGCCTGAGCGTCATCACCGGCCGGGAGGTCTTCGACGACTCGATCTACTATTTCCCCGAGATCCCGACCCTGGTCGAGCCGATGACCGTCGCCTGGATCGTCGGCGGGACGCTGCTGATCGCCGTCGCCGCCAGCGTCTGGCCGGCGCAGCGGGCGGCGAGGATGCACCCGGTCAGGGCCTTGCGTTACGAGTAGCCGGGATGGGAGGGGATCCCTCGCAGGACGCAAGCCGCAGAGGAATCGGGGGGACCGCGACCCTTCCCCCCTGCTCCGAGGCTCGCGTGATCGGCCCGGCCCTCGGGACCGCCAGTGCTCCCCGCTCCGTCCTACTCCTCTCCCCCGCGACTCCGAGTGAAATCCCTTCCACCTACCCACCGGAGGCCCCGATGGACCCCCACCTCTCGACCTTCGGCCTGTCCAAGACCTACCGCAAGGGCCGGGAGCCGGTCCCCGTGCTCGACGGGGTCGACCTTGAGGTCGAGCACGGAGAGCTGCTCGCCGTCGTCGGCGCCAGCGGGTCGGGCAAGAGCACTCTGCTGCACCTGATCGGCCTGATCGACGCCGCCGAGTCGGGTGAGATCCTCCTCGACGGCCGCCGGATCGACCAGCTCACCGGCCGGCGCCGGGACGCCCTCCGCAACGGCACCTTCGGCTTCATCTTCCAGTTCTACCACCTGCTCCCCGAGCTCTCGGCGCTGGAGAACGTGACCCTCCCGCTGGCGATCCGGTACGGGCCCCTCCCCTACCTATCGAAGCGTCGGGCGATCAAGCGGGAGGCCGAGGCCCTGCTCGACCGCGTCGGCCTGGGCCACCGCCTGGCCCATACCTCGGCGGAGCTGTCCGGCGGGGAGATGCAGCGGGTGGCGATCGCCCGGGCCCTGGCCGCCGGTCCCTCGGTCCTCCTGGCCGACGAGCCGACCGGCAACCTCGACGCCGGCACCGGCCGGGACGTGCTGGAACTCCTGCGGGACTTGAACCGGGAACGGGGACTCACTATGATCCTCGTCACCCACGACCTGGCGATCGCCGGCAAGGCCGACCGGGTCGTCCGCCTCGCCGAGGGCCGGCTGGAAGAGTGGTCGCCCGTCCTCGCCTGAGGCGTCGACCCCCACCGGCCCCCGATCGTCACCCCCGAAGGCAGGTTCCCGGTCCCGGGGTGGGATCCGGGGATCTGCCTTCTGGGATCTGGCGACGCGTCCCCGGGTTCGGGAACCTGGGATCGGAGGGGTGGCGGGGACGGGGCGAGGCGCCCCGGAGCCGGACGCACCTCCCGACGCGAACCCCGAAGACGCCCCCCGGGTCGGTCCCCCATGCCGACCGAGCCCGACACGCCACTGGCCGACCGCCGAGGAGCCCCCGCCATGAGCCTGAAGGTCTGGATCAACGGCACGCTCTTCGACAAGGCCGAGGCCCGGGTCAGCGTCTACGACCACGGCCTGCTCTACGGCGACGGGGTCTTCGAGGGCCTCCGCTCCTATGGCGGCAAGGTCTTCCGCCTGGAGGACCACATCCACCGGCTCTACGCCTCGGCCCGGTCGATCCACCTGGAAATCCCGATGGCCCGGGACGAGCTGGGCGAGGCCGTCGTCTCCACCCTGAAGGTCAACAACCTGGCCGACGGCTACATCCGACTGGTCGTCACCCGGGGGGCCGGCAGCCTCGGCCTCGACCCCCGGAAGACGTCCGACCCCCAGGTCATCATCATCACCGACTCCATCTCCCTCTACCCCGCCGAACTGTACGAGCACGGCCTGAAGATCGTCACGGCGGGCACCATCCGCAACCACCCGGCCGCCCTCAATCCCCGGGTCAAGTCGCTCAACTACCTGAACAACATCCTCGCCAAGATCGAGGGGACCAACGCCGGCTGCCTGGAAGCCCTGATGCTCAACCATCAGGGCCACGTCGCCGAGTGCACCGGGGACAACATCTTCGTGGTCATGCACGGCGTGGTCCACACGCCCTCGGTCGACTCCGGCATCCTCGAAGGCATCACCCGCCAGGCCGTCATCGACCTCGCCCGGGACACCGGCCTGACCGTCGTCGAGCGGACCATGGACCGGCACGACGTCTACACCGCCGACGAGTGCTTCCTCACCGGCACCGCCGCCGAGGTCATCCCCGTCATCGAATGCGACGCCCGCCCCATCGGCGACGGCCGGCCCGGTCCCGTCACCAAGGACCTCCACCACAGGTTCCACTCCCTGGTGCGCGGGGAGCCCCTCGCCTGAGGCCCGACGGCCGGCGGCGCGAGGCCGTCGGGGTCCGCCTCGGGCCGGGCGGCTCCCCGCCCCCCCACCGTGTAGGGCCTTGACCGCATCGCGCCCCCACCCCATCCTGAATGCCAGGCCCCGCCGAGGTGATTGGCGACCCCGACGAGTCCGATCTCCCCCCCTCGCCCGGTCGTCCCATGCTCCAGATCGACCGCATCCTCGCCCCGACCGATTTCAGCAAGCACTCCGAGGCCGCGGTCCGCACCGCTTGCGAGCTGGCCGACCGCCTCGGCGCCGAGCTGCACCTCGTGCACGTCCTCTCCGACGTGGTCGTGCCCGCGGGGCCCGATCCCATGCTCATCTCCAGCATGCCCCCGGAGTACTACCGGGAGGTCGAGGCGCAGGCCCGACGGACCCTCGAGACGCTCTGCCCGGCCGACTGGCCCCGCCCCCGCCGGGTCGTCGCCGAGGCCCGCTGGGGGGACGCCGTCGACGAGATCCACGCCTATGCCGCCGAGCAGGCCGTCGACCTGATCGTCATCGCCACCCACGGCCGGACCGGCCTGGCCCACGTCCTGCTCGGCTCGGTCGCCGAGCGGATCGTCCGAGAGGCCCCCTGCCCCGTCCTGACGATCCGGGACAAGAAGGCCCGATGACGCCCCCACCGGCCGGCCGCCGAGGGGCAACACGCGCCCGTCCCGGTTCCCGGTCTCGGTGTTATGGCGGCGATCGCCGGAATGCCCCGGCGAGCCGCCGAGTCCCGTCGCCATTGTCGGCGAATCCGCCGTCCCGGGAGGGAATCCCGGCCCCCTCGATCGCGTTCGTCGGCGTCGCCTCCGCCCGTCGAGGAGACGCCCGGGGGAGGGTCGAGGGGGATCGGACCCTCCGGGACGTGACATCGACCCCAGGTCCGACTCGCCGAGGATCCCCGTGAGACTCGCCCCCGCCGCCTCGATCGCACCGTCCCTGATCCGGGCGATCGCCGCCCTGGCCGACCGGCACCCCGGCACCCTCCGCCTCTTCTACGGCGAGGACACCCTCCCCACGCCCGACTTCATCAAGGAGGCCGCCAAGCGCGCCCTCGACGCCGATCGGACTTACTACACCCCCAACCCCGGCTATCCCGAACTGCGGGAGGCGATCGCCTCCCAGGTCGGCCGCCTGCACGACCGTGCGGTCGATCCGGACGAGGTCGTCGTCACCGCCAGCGGCATGATGGCGATCCACCTGGCGGTCGAGGCCACGGTGGGCCCCGGGGACTCGGCGCTGGTCGTCACGCCCCTCTGGCCGAACTTCGTCGGCTCGATCCGGGTGGCGGGCGCGGAGCCGATCGAGGTGCCGCTCTCCCTCGGGGACGACGCTTTCCAACTGGACCTCGACCGCCTCGAGGCCGCCGTCCGCCCCGACACCCGCCTGCTCGCCCTCGCCAGCCCCGGCAACCCGACCGGCTGGACCGCCTCGCCCGACGACTGGCGGGCCCTCGTCGCCTTCTGCGAGCGGCACGACCTCTGGCTGCTCGCCGACGGCGTCTACGAACGGATCGTCTTCGACCGCGACCCCGCCGTCGCCCCGAGCCCGCTGGCGATCCCCGGCGCCGGGTCCAGGACGATCGTCGCCCAGAGCTTCTCCAAGGCCTACCGGATGACCGGCTGGCGGGTCGGCTACGCGGTCGCCCCGCCGGAGGTCGCCCGCACGATGGCCTCCCTCCAGGAATATGCCGTCAGCCACGCCTTCGGCGTCGCCCAGGAGGCGGCCCGGGCGGCGATCCGGGACGGCGAGCCGTTCATCGCGGAGGCCCTCGGGCGATATCGCCGACACCGGGATCTCGCCGCCGATCGGCTCGCCCGGATCGAGGGCGTCCGCGTGCCGATCCCGACCGGTGCCTTCTACGCCTTCCCCCGGCTGGAGGGGCTGGCCGATTCGGTCGGCTTCTGCGAGGCGCTGGTCCGGGAGCGTCGGGTCGGCCTGGCGCCGGGCTCGGCCTTCGGCGCCGGGGGGGAGGGGCACGTCCGCATCTGCTTCGCCGTCGACGAGGCCACGCTGCTCGAGGCGCTCGACCGTTTCGAGGCCGGCTGGCGTTCCACCCGGGACCGAGGGATCTCCCGATGAACCGACACGCCCCCGGCCAGGACGACCGGATCGTCTACCGAGGTCGCAAGATCGACCTGGCCCTCCGCCCCGTCACCCTCGCCGACGGCTCGACCACGGAGCGGGAGGTCGTCCTCCACCGAGGTGCGGTCGCGCTGCTGCCCCTGCTCGACGGCGACCGCGTCTGCCTGATCCGCAACCGGCGCCACGCGATCCACAAGAGCTTGCTGGAGATCCCCGCCGGCACGATCGACCCGGGGGAGCCCCCCGACGCCTGCGCCCACCGGGAACTCCGGGAGGAGACCGGCTACGTCGCCGGCCGGATCGCCCTGCTGACCGAGTGGTGGGTCTCCCCAGGCCTGTTCACCGAGCGGATGTACCTGTTCCGCTGCGACGACCTCCGACCCGGCAAGGCTCGCCTCGAGCCCGACGAGGAGATCGAGCCGGTCGAGGTCCCCTGGGACCACGCCGTCTCCATGGCCCTCGACGGCCGGATCGAGGACGCCAAGTCGATGCTGGCGATCCTCTACTGGGACCGCGTCCGTCGGGTCGCCTCGACCTGAACCCGTCCCGGACCTCGGGGACGCCGAAGCCCGAGGCGGGGGGGGCGCCTCGGGCTTCGGCGATCGATCGGCGACCCGTCCCCCGCACGTCGGAGGCGGCGGGCGCGGTGCGGCGGAACTCAGTCCCGGAACCGGAAGACGCAAGGGGTCAGGACGGCGTCCACCTTGTGCACCCCGGGGCCGATCCGCTTGTGCTCGTTGAGGAACAGGTCGGTGTCAAGCTTGCTGATCCACCGGGAACGTCGCCAGGAGACCCGGCCGTCGGTGAACAGGACGTTCTGGCCGGCCCCCGAGTGGTTCGGGCTGTTGCCGGAGAGGATGACGCCCCCGAGCCGGCCGTCGTCGGCCGACTGATCCAGGCGGAAGGGGGGCTGGTCGGCCACCAGGGGCATGTGGCCAGGGGTGCCCAGGCCCCCGGGGATGGCCCGGCCTTCGCCCTGCCGGGTGCCGTGGTGGTAGGCGTAATCGACACGGATGTCGTCCCGGCAGGTCCCCGGCCAGCGCCGCTCCCGGCCCATCAGCTCGTCCCAGCCGAGCATGCGGTCCCGGGCCTCCTCGAGGCCGTCACAGGGGCAGTCCAGGATCGCCCGGTCCCGCAGCAGGCCGGCCTCCCCCAGCTGGACGAACGCGGCCCCGACGTAGCTGGCGGGGCACGACGGGTCGACGTGGGGATAGGTCTCGAACGTCGAGGCGTACTGGTTCAACGCCAGCCCGACCTGGCGGAGGTTGTCGACGCAGGTGAGCTGGCCCGCCTGGCGGCTCTGGTCCCGGACGGCCGGCACCAGCGACATCAGGCCGATGAGCATCACGGCCGCCGCCACCCCCACGTCGGCCCAGCGATATCGGGGGCGATTGGGGGCGAATTCGAGGATCCTCGGCTCCTCGGCATGCCGGGCGATCCGGTCGAATGTCCGATCCGCCAGCCCCGGGGGGGGCTCCGGCTCGTCGGAGTCCAGCAGCAGGTCGAGGGCGCGATGGAGGCGATCGCGGCGGGAGGCGAGGGCGGGATCGGCGGCCGAGGCCCGATCGAGCAGCTCGATCTGCTCGGGGCCGAGCTGGCCGAAGGCCTCGTCGAAGAGGGCGGAGTCGTTCATGGGACCGAGCCGTTTTCTTCGGGTCCGGCCGCCCGGGCCATCTCGGCGAGCTTGGCCACGGCGGCGTGCAGGCGGGATTTGACCGTGCCGACCGGGATCTTCAGGATCTCGGCGATCTCGCGATACTTCAGGTCCTGGTAGTAGGCCAGGATCAGGGTCTGCCGCAGGCCCTCGGGGAGCCGGGCAATCCCCTCCCGCACCCACTCCCGACGCTCCTCCACCTGCATCTCGGCCAGGGGGCCGGGCTCGTCTCCCGTCAGCAGGTCGATCAGGGCGCCGGGTTCGCTGTCCGACCCGTCGATCCGCTGGTCGAGGCTCACCGTCGGGTGACGGCCCACCTTCCGCAGCGCATCGACGGCCTGGTGCGTCGCGATCGCGTAGAGCCACGGGCGCAGGGGCCGCCCGTCCTCGTAGAGCCCGCGTTTCAGGTGCAGTTGCAGGAATGTGTTCTGGAACACGTCGTCGGCCAGCGCCCGATCGCCCACGTACCGGGCGAGATACCGGTACAGCTCGCGCTCGTAGCGCCGGACCAACGCGTTGAAGTCCTCCGTCCGGGCCTGCTCCCGATACCGACTCATGAGCTGCTCGTCCGATTGCTCGGCGAGCTCGTCGGCGGCGGTCGCGGGTCCTGAAGCCTTCACCATGGTTACGCCGATTCCCGGCGGGGGGTTCGCTCCCGCCTCCCGAAAGGGGTCCGAACGACGACCGCCGTCACCCCGGGGGGCCGGGGCGACGGCGAAGATCGCCCCATTCTCCCGGGGGCGGGAGGACACCGTCAAGTCGGCCGACCGGGCCGCCCCGGCCGGTCCGCCCGCCGTCTCCGCTCCCCGGTTCACGCCAGCAGGCCCGAGAGCACCCGGCCCCCCACGTCCGTCAGCCGCTCGTCCCGGCCGCCGTGCAGGTAGGTCAACCCCATGTGCTCCAGGCCCATCAGGTGGAGGATCGTCGCGTGCAGGTCGTTGATGTGCGCCGGTTCCTCGACCGCATCCAGGCCGATCTCGTCGGTCGAGCCGAGGACCGTGCCCCCCTTCACCCCGCCCCCGGCCATCCACATCGAGAAGCCGGTCGCGTTGTGGTCCCGGCCCCGGCTCCCCCCCTGGCTGACCGGGGTCCGGCCGAACTCGCCCCCCCAGATGACCAGCGTCTCGTCGAGCATCCCCCGTCGCCTCAGGTCCGTCAGCAGCGCGGCAACCGGCTTGTCGGTCAGCCCGCACATCTTCTCGTGGTTCTCGTTCACGTCGTCGTGGGCGTCCCACTGCATCGCCACCGGGCCGCCCCCGGAGTACACCTGCACGAACCGGACCCCGCGCTCGACCAGCCTCCGGGCCAGCAGGCATCGAGTCCCGTAGTCCTCGGTCCTCGGGTCGTCCAGGCCATAGAGCCGTCTCGTCTCCTCGGTCTCGGCCGAGAGGTCGACCGCTTCGGGCGCCTCGGCCTGCATCCGGAAGGCCAGCTCGTACGAGGCGATCCGGGCGGAGAGCTCGGTGTCCTCGGGGTCAGTCCCCTCCCGGTTCATGTCCCGGAGCAGGTCGAGCGTCCGCCGCTGCTGCCCCCGGGAGAACTCCCCGGTGGCCGGCTCCAGGTCGAGGATCGGCGACGGGCCGGGGCGGAAGAGCGTCCCCTGGTAGGCCGCCGGCAGGAACCCGGCCCCCCAGCACGGGGCCCCCCCCTCGGGGGTCCCTTCGGGTTGGGACATGACGACGTAGGCCGGCAGGTTCTCGTTCTCGGTGCCGAGCCCGTAGGAGACCCAGCTCCCCAGGCTCGGGTAACCCATGAACACCCGACCGCAGTTCATCTGGTAGTGCGCCGGGGCGTGGATCACGCTGTCGACCCGGCACGACCGGATCATCGCGATCTCGTCGGCCAGGGGGTGCATGTGCGGGACGAGATCCGACATGTCCATGCCCGACTCGCCATACTTCCCCCAGCGCCGACTGCTGCCCAGGCAGATCGGGTCGGATTCGAGGAACTGGCTGTGGATCTTGCCGAAGCTCGGCGGCAAGGGCCGGCCGTGCAGGCGGTCTAATTCCGGCTTCGGGTCGTACAGGTCCAGGTGGCTCGGCCCGCCGACCATGAACAGGAAGATGCACCGCTTCGCCTTCGGGGTGAAGTGTGGGGGGCGTTCCGCCAGGGGGTTGGCCCCCCCCCTCGTGCCGTCCGACGCCCCCGCCCCCCGACGCAGCAGGTCCGACAGTGCGAGCATCCCGAAGCCCGCCCCGGTCGTCCGCAGGAAGTCCCGTCGGCCGACCGGGGCCGAGGGGAGGGAGGCGGGGCCGGGGCATCGGCGAGTCGGACGGAACATGGGCGTTCGCCTCTCGGGGGAATACGGGGCGGATTGGGCGTTTCGTCTCGTCACGGCCGCCCCCCGGGAGGGAGGGCCGGAGACGCTCAGGGGACGTAGACGAACTCATTCCGATTCAGCATCGCCAACGCGAAGTCGACCCAGGCCGCCGCCCGGGCCGGGTCGATCCCCTCCGGCCCCGGGACCGGACTCGCCAGGGGGGGATCGCCCGCGGCTCGACTTCGGAGCAGCTCCGCCTGGCCCTCCAGGAACGCGATCGCCCGCCCGGACTCCTCCCCGGTCGGCCCCCGGGCGAGCACCAGGCGATAGGCGCGGTCGACTCGGTCGGCGTCGCCCCCCGGGACCTCCTCGAACAACCGCCCGGCGAGCGCCTTGGCCCGGTCGATCGCGAACCGGCTATTGAGCAGGATGAGCGACTGGAGCGGGTGGGTGCTCACGTCCCGGACGGCGCAGGAGGTCTGCGTGTCCGGGGCGTCGAAGGCGTCGAACAGCGGGACTCGGACGTTCCGCTTCCGGTGGAGATAGAGCGATCGGCGGAGGTGCTGCGAGGGGTCCGGGTCCTCGGGCCAGAGGTCCACCTCCTCGGCCTCGGTGAAGATCAGCTCCTCGACCTCCGGCGGGATCGGCGCCCGGACGCCGGGGCCCCCCATCTGGGGATTCAGCTCACCGGTGACCGCGAGCAGGGCGTCCCGGAGCGATTCCGCCTCCAGCCTCCTGCGGTCGACCCGGGAGACGAGCAGGTTGTCCGGGTCGTCCCCGGCCTGGCGCCGGGCCCGGTCGACGAGCCGGGAGAGTTCCCCCGGCTCGTCGACGACCGACCGCCTCGGGTCGGACGCCTGGCGGTAGGTGCTCGACGAGACGATCAGCCGGTGGATCGGCTTGAGTCGCCAGCCCCCGGCGACCAGCTCCGAGGCGAGCCAGTCGAGCAACCCGGGGTGGCTCGGCAACTCCCCCCGGACCCCGAAGTCGCTCGGCGAGGCGACGATCCCCCGGCCCAGGTGGTGCTGCCAGAGCCGGTTGACGATCACCCGGGCGGTCAGGGGATTGTCGGCTCGGGTCATCCAGCGGGCCAGGGCGACCCGACGCCCGGTCCGGCCGCCGACCGGCCCGATCGAGGCCGGCTCGAACGCCTCCGCCCCCATGTTCGCCAGCACGACCCCGAGCGGCCTCGGCCCCACCTCGGGGCCGACCAGTTGCGGGTCCCCTCGCCGGTAGACGAAAGTCGCCGGGACCTCCGGCTCCCCTTCCCCCGGCTCGGCCAGCCCCATCGCCCGGGCGGGTGGCGGCGGGAGGGTCCGCTCGACCTCGAAGATCGCCCGCTTCAGCCGCTCGCGATCGGCCTGGGCGTCGGGATCCGCGGCCACCGCCTCGGCCACCTCCTCCCAGGAGATCGCCAGCGCCTTCTCGGCCCCCTCGGCCAGTTTCCGCTGGATCGGCGTCCGGTCCCCCTCCGGCATGGCGAGCACCACCCGCTCGTCCTCGGAGAGCCCGGCCTCCTTCTCGGCCCTGAGTGCGGCCCGGTAGGGAGCTTCGAGTGCCGCCAGCTCCTCCCTGAGCGACGCGGTCCGCTCGGCGACCCGGGCCTTCGCCTCGTCGAAGTCCGCCTGTTCCCGTTCGGTGTGGATGGGGAGTTCCACCATCTCGGCGGCCTCGAAGAAGGCCTGGAGCCGGTAGTAGTCGGTCGTCGGGATGGCGTCGAACTTGTGGTCGTGGCAGCGGGCGCAGCCGATCGTCAGGCCGAGGAAGACCGAGCCGACGGTCCCGGTCACCCCCGTCAGCTCCGACTGCCGGCGGACCTTCGGGTCGATGTTCCCGCCCACCACCTCCCTCGGCCCGCACCGGCCGAACCCGGTCGCGACGAGCGCCCGGGGGTCCCCCGGCCTCGCCTCGTCCCCGGCGAGCTGGAGCGTCAGGAACTCGTCATACGGCAGGTCGTCATTGATGGCCCCGACGACCCAGTCCCGGTATCGCCAGGCGTCGGGACGGTCGGCGTCCAGCTCGAAGCCGTTGGAGTCCGCGTAGTGGGCCAGGTCCAGCCAGTGCTGCGCCCATCGTTCGCCGAAGGAGGGCCGCCCCAGCAGGCCGTCGATCAGCCGATCGTAGGCGTCCGGCCGATGGTCTCCGAGGAAGGCGGCGACCTCCCCCGGGGTCGGCGGAAGGCCGGTCAGGTCGAACGTGAGGCGGCGGATCAGGCTGACCCGGTCCGCCTCCGGCCCGGGCTCGAAATCTAACGCCTCCATCTCGGCGAGGATGAACCGGTCGATCGGGTTGCGGATCCATGCCGGATCGTCGACCTCCGGGGGATCCGGCCGGTCGATCGGCCGGTAGGCCCAGTGGCCCCGCTGGTCGTCGTCGAACGCCTCGACGGGAGCCAACTCGCCCCCGCCCTCCCCGGACCAGGCCGCCGGCCCGATCAAGGCCCCCAGGAACAACGCGAACGCGACTCGAACCGTTCGCCAGGGTCGGCGATCGTGGCGCATGGGGCCACCTCCGGGGCGGGACGGGCGGGGACGGGACGGGACGGGGTCGGGGGGAGGGGCTCGACCCGGGCGGATCAAACATCGGTCGGATTTCTCCCCCATTGTGACCGCCGATCTCCCCGTCGCCAAGCACCGACCGCGGGGCGGGGCCTCGCAGGGTCGCATTCCTCACCTCGCCGAGATTTCGTGTGACCGAAACCACCGATCGCTTCGATACTTTCTGAAAGTGTCCCCCCCGCCGACCCCGTTTCAAGGCAATCCGCCCGCCCGACATTCCTCGGGGAAATCCCGCGAGACGGCCGCGAGTTCTCCGCGCCGAACGAACCCACCTGCCCGAATGGCACCCCGAACGGATCGTGACGAACAAACCCACCCGCCGAAACGACAGCCGGCCGTACAATCAGGACGACTACCCGTTCCTCCGAGCCGAGCCGAACGAACCCACCTGCCGGGATGACACCGGGGATCCGCGCCGAACGAAGCCACCTGCCGGAATGGCGGATGTCCACCGGAGTGTCATGGACCACTCTCCCCGCCTCCCCCTCGATCAGGGACCGTCGACCGGGATCGACCCATCCCCTGGGGCAGACTCTCCGGATCGACCCCGGACGCGTCCCGCTTCGTCACGCGGACTGGAGCCAACTACGTTGACGCAACACACTTCCCATAGGAGAATTAGGTCGAACCTCGGCAGCGCACCCTGGCGCGCCGGACCCGTCTCCGGCATCGACCCCGGTGTGACCGGGGCCCTGCATGCCCGCTGGGCCGGGTGGTGGCCTTCCCGGGGCTTCGCCCCCAATAATTGACCTCGTGCGGACTCGCATCCCGGACCGGCGACGACGGAACCCCATGCCCGACTACCCCCGATCTCCCGGTGGCCCGGAGTCCCTGCTGGCGACCCGACGGGCCCTGCTCCTGCTCTCGACCGTCGTCCGACTCGGCCTGCTGGCCGTCGGGCTCGGCCTGGTGCTGGACCGGACCCGGACGCTGCTCTCCGACGTGCAGCTCACCTGGGGAGAACGGGTCGTCATGGGGATCGCCGTCGTCTCCTACGGCGGCGGGTTCGCCCTGGCCGGCTGGGTGGCCGACCGGCTCCTCAAGGCAGCCGCCGAGCTGATCGGCCTGATGGTCGACCAGGCCGAATCGAGCTCCAGGACCGTGGCCCTGCTGGAACAGCAGGTCGCGCCGAGCCTGGCCCGGGTCGCCGTGGCCGTCGAACGGATGGCCCGGGATTCGGGGTCCGGCCCCGATCGCCCGGGAGACCGGGGGATGGCGATCGCCCTGGCCGGGGCCCGCCAGGCGATCGAGGAGGGGAAATGGGACCGCGCCGATCGCCTGATCAAGGGCGTCCGCCGGGACTTCCCGGGCGCCCCGGACGCCGACTCCCTGGTCGAGGAGCTCGCGGACGCCAGGGGGCAGGCCGTCGCCGAGCTGAGGGCGAAGCTCGACGCCTCCCGGGTCGTCGACGACCCCGATGGCGTCATCTCCTTTCGCGACGAGCTAACCATGCACCTCCGGGGGGAAGAGCTGAGGGAGCTGGACCGCCAGGTCGTCGGGTGGCTGATGGGCCTGATCCAGAAGCGGCTCCGGGTCGGCTCGGTCCGGCCCGAGGTGGTCGGGCTGGCCGACCGGGTCGCCTCGTCCTTCGGGGACACGCCCGAGGGGGCGAGCCTCCGGGCCGCCCTGCCGACCCTCAGGCGCAGCGCCGGGCTCTGCCCGAGGTGCGCCCGGCCGTACCGCGGCACCGAGGATGCCTGCCCCATCTGCCTCCGGGACGCATCGCCCCGCGACGTCGCCGGGGAGTCCGTCGGACCGATCGAGCCGGAGGAGACCCCATGAAGATCCGCCATACCTGTTCCCATTGCCAGGCCTCCTTCCTCGTCACCGACGAGCAGCTCGGGCAGGCCGTCTCCTGCCCGAAGTGCGGCACCTCCACCCGCCTGCCTACTTCGAAGGACGAGGTGATCCGCCCCGCCTCGGCCGCCGAGCCGGGTCCCGATCCGGCGGGGCCGACCGCCTTCCGTCCGGCCTTCGAGCCCGAGGATCCGGAGGACGAGCCCCGCCGCCGTCGCCGCCGACGCCGCTTGATTCCGTTCGCCATCGGGCTGATCGGCGGGCTGGCCGTCGCCTCGCTGGTCCTCCTGCCGATGCTCCGGCGCCCCGCCCCGGTCGAGCCGGTCGCACCGGAGCCGGCGGATCCGGTCGAGGGCACGGCCCGGGCCTTCCTCGATGCCCTGGTCGCCGGGGACGCCGAGGCGATCGACCGGCTCTCGACCCTGACCGATCCCCCCGCCATTTCCTTCCACGCGGCCTCCGGCCGGGATCCCGGGCGGGACGAGACGATCCGGGGGGACTTCGCCCCCATCGCCGGGCTCCACGAGCAGATCGCCGGGAAGTACACCTACGACCCGGAGATCGGCCGCTTCGAGAACGCCAACCCCCTCGGCGTCGCCGCCGACTTCATGGACGAGGCCGAGAAGGTCCGCCAGGAGAACGAGCAGGCCGAGATCTTCGACCGGATCGCGGGGGGGACGGCCGACGAGCAGCTCGACGCGGCGGTCGCCTATGCCGAGTCGTTCGCCAACCTCACCCAGAACCTCCTGCCCCGGAAGGAATTGGTCCCTACTTATTCCCAGCTCGTCCGGGATGCCGAGCCCCCCCTCCCCCCCGACGCCGAGGCCCTGGCGCTCCGATACGGCGAGGACAAGTCCACCTGGGACGAGTTGCTCGGCCGTCCCTTCTTCACCATCGAGGCCGACGGCCCGTTCGTCCTGGAGGAGGCCGAGGTGACCGCCGTGGTCCGAGACCGGCTCGCGTCCCCGGGGGACCCCGCCCGGCGATTGAGGCTGGGGCTGGTCCGATTCCGGCTCGACGCCATCGACACCGGCTGGAAAGTCGTCTCGGCCCGACGGGAGGATTCGCAGGAGGAGCCGACCGGCCCGTCCCCCGGCGAATCGCCCGAGGGCGGGGAATTCCCCTCCCCCGGGCTGGGAGAGTCGCCGTGAGCCGACCCACCGATCGGAACCCCGGGAGCGACCGTCAGGGCCGGCGCCATCGCTCCGCCCGGCAACTTGACCGGGCCCCGGACGTCGTGTACGAATCCCTTGACACATTCGAGGTTGCGCCTCGGGGTCGGCCGGATGACGGACCCCGGCCCGGGTCCTCCCGATCCCCCGAGGCCGACCCCGACCCCTCGCGCCGGATCCCCGATCGCCGCAAAGGACACGTCCCCATGATTCGCCGACTCGCGATGGCCTGGGCGGCCCTCGGCGCCCTGGCCTGGGCCGTCCCCGCCGACGGCCAGACCGCCACCGACCCCCGATCCCTCCCCGACCGCAGCGCCCTGGGCCGGATCGGCCTGGAGCGGGCGTGGTTCTCGGCCGTCCCGCTCCAGTCGGGCCTCGAGCAACTCCGGCACCTGAGCCTCACGGTCGACGGCACCCAGATCTTCGCCCAGACCAGCGCCGGGCTGCTCTACTGCTACGACGCCGAGACCGGCCGGATGCTCTGGACCGCCAGCCTCGGCCCGGCCAGCGGGCTGGCCGAGGACGTGGCCGTGAACTCGAATCTGGCCTTCGCCATCAACGGCAACTTCATGCACGCCCTGGACCGGCAGACCGGCACCGCGGTCTGGGTCGAGCGGATGGAGAACAACGCCTCTTCGCCCGTCGCGGCCACGGAGGATCTGGTCATCGTCGGGCTGGTCTCCGGGAAGCTACTGGCCTTCTCCCTGATCCCCGCCGAGGACGAGCGGTTCCAGAAGCAGATCGGGGCCCCCGGCGGCTTCGCCTGGAACTTCTCGACCAATGGGCCGATCACCGCCGAGCCGATCCCGACCGAGAAGGTCGTGGCCTTCTCCTCCACCGGCGGCAAGCTCTACGTCTCGCTGATCGACCCGCCGCGGATCCTCCACCGCTCCCAGCCGCTCGGCGAACTCTACGCCTCGATGGGCACCTACGGGACCGGCCCGGAGAGCCTGCTGATCGTCCCCTCCCGGGACCGGAACCTCTACGGGATCAACCTGTTCACCGGCGAGCAGAAGTGGATCTTCCCCACCGGGTCCCCGATCTCCGCGCAGCCGCTCATCGGGGGGGGCGACGTGGTCGTCACCCGGCAGGTCCGCGAGGACGTGCCCGAGACCTACATCGGCACCGACCTCCGGGAGTATACCCGGACCGTCCCCCGGATCCGGGCCGAGGAGGAGACGATCCCGATGCCCCCGACGGCCTACGTCCTCAACGACGCGGGGCAGATCTTCGCCGTCGACCCCGAGACCGGGCAGTCCCGATGGAACCGCCCGGTCCCGGTCCCGGGCACGGAGCGGGAGGTCGTCGACCCCGAGACCGGCCGCCGTCAGGTCGTCCGCCAGTGGGTCCTCGACCCCGAGACCGGCCGGCCCGCACTCACCCCCCTGACCATCTCGACCGGCGCCGACCAGATCCTCGCCCTGAGCCCGACCCGCATCTACCTCACGACCGAATACGGCGACCTCGCCATCGTCGAGCGGGAGACCGGGGACCTGATCGCCGGCCCGGCCGACACCCTGCAGCGGGCCGGGGTCAACCTCCGGGCCTACTCCCTGTCGAATACCAATGACGTGAATGATCGGATCTACCTGGCCACGCCCGGCGGCTCCATCGTCTGCCTCCGGGAGATCGGCTCCGCGACCCCCGTCCCGATCCGGGCCCAGTCGGCCACGCCGTTCGGCCACCTCGACGACCCCAATGCCCCGGCAACCGAGACGCCGCCGGGCATCCCCGCCCCCCCTGGGATCGACGGCCAGGGGGACGACGCCCGGGCCAATCCTCCCGACTTCGGCTTCGGGTCCGCTCGCGTCCGCCCATGATCCCGCCCGGCGCCCAGGGCGCCGGGATACACGACCCCCTCGAGACCCGGGAGCCGGCCCGACCCGGCTCCCGGGACTCGTTCGTTTCCCCTCCAGAGCCGAATGCCGGCCCCCGGGCGATCGGACCCGGGATCCGCACGGTCGACCGATTGTCCGACGAGGCCTCGACCCCATGTCCGACACCATCGTCCCCATCCGTCGCGCCCTGCTCAGCGTCTCCGACAAAGGTGGCCTCGTCGACCTCGCCCGGGCCCTCGCCGACCGTGGGGTCTCCCTGCTGGCGAGCGGCGGCACCCGGTCGGCCCTGCTCGACGCCGGCCTCCCGGCCGAGGAGGTCTCCGACTATACCGGGAGCCCCGAGATCCTCGGCGGGCGGGTCAAGACCCTGCACCCCAGGGTCCACGCCGGCATCCTCGCCCGTCGGGACGTTCCCGAAGACCTGGAGGTCCTGGAGGCCCAGGGCATCACGCCGATCGACCTGGTGGTCGTGAACCTCTATCCCTTCGAGCAGACCGTCGCCCGGCCCGGCGTCACCCCTGCCGAGGCGATCGAGAAGATCGACGTCGGCGGCCCCACCCTGATCCGGGCTGCCGCCAAGAACCACGCACACCTCACCGTCCTGACCGACCCCGGCCAGTATCCCGAATTCCTCCGACACCTCGACCGGCACGACGGCGGGACCTCCCTCGAATTCCGCCGCGGCAAGGCGCTCGAGGCCTTCCGGAAGACCGGGGATTACGACCGGGCGATCGCCTCCTACCTCCTCGGCCCCGGACTCGATCCGGAGTCCGCCGGGCAGGCCTCCGAGTTCCCCGCCGAGCTGACCCTGGGCTTCGAGCTGAGGACGACCCTCCGATACGGCGAGAACCCCCACCAGCGGGCCGCCTTCTACGACGAGCCCGGCTCGGTCGGCCCCGACCTGGGGACCGCGACGATCCGACACGGCAAGGAACTCTCGTACAACAACATCCTCGACCTCGACAGCGCCCTCCGGCTGATCCGGAACTTCGGGGGCCCCGCCGCCTGCGTCCTGAAGCACAACAACCCCTGCGGGGCCGCGATCGGGGCGACGCTCGCCGAGGCGTTCGAGCGGGCCTACGACGGCGACCCGGTCAGCGCATTCGGCGGCATCGTCGGCCTGAACCGGCCGGTCGACCTGGCCACGGCCGAGCGCATGACCACCCCCGGACGCTTCATCGAGTGCGTCATCGCCCCCGGCTTCGAGGCCGACGCCTTCGAGGCCCTCACCACCCGACCGACCTGGAAGAACAGCGTCCGCCTGATCGACCTCGGCACCCCGATCGGCCCGGAGACCTCCCGGGCCTCCGGGCTCGACCTGCGACGGGTGGAGGGCGGGCTGCTCGTCCAGGACTGGGACGCCATGCAGGCCGACCCCCTCGTCGAGGGCCGGGTGGTCACCACGCGGCCCCCGAACGAGCGGGAGGCGGCGGATCTGGCCTTCTCCTGGAAGGTCTGCCAGTCGGTGAAGTCCAACGCCATCGTCCTCGCCGCCGAGGGACAGCTCGTCGGCGTCGGCGCCGGGCAGATGAGCCGGCTGGATTCGGTGGAGCTCGCCACCCGCAAGGCCGGCCCCCGGGCCGCCGGGGCCGTGCTCGCCTCCGACGCCTTCTTCCCCTTCCGAGACGGCCCCGACGCCGCCGCGGCCGCCGGCATCACCGCGATCATCCAGCCCGGCGGTTCCCGGCGGGACGAGGAGGTCATCGCCGCCTGCGACGCGCACGGCATCGCCATGATCTTCACCGGCCGTCGCCACTTCCGGCACTGATCGGCCGGGAGGCCCCGCCCGGGATGACCGTCAATTCATTTCAACGTGCTTGCATAAATATGAGGGCCATCCTATCTTCGGTCCTGCCTATAGACCCCGTGGCAGGGGGTGACCGAGGTCCACAGCTCGACGGAGCGAAACATGACCTATGAGACGTGCAGCTCGCGTCGGATCGTCGTCCCGATGACCTCTGGTCCGTCCTGGCCGGGACGGCGACCGCAAGCTCGATCGATATCACCGTGAGCTTCGACGACCCCGGCGGGACGTATTCGTCCGACTACGACCGCCTCCGGGACGCGATCCGGGCGGCCGGCTCGATCTGGGCCTCCTATCTGGACGGACCGGCACGCTCGACGTGAGCATCCGCTTCGACCCGGGGATCCCGACGGCCAACGGCGGGAGCGTGACCTCCTCGTTCGTCGGGAACGACGGGACGTACAATGTCTTCGAGCAGGGTGCCGTCGCCGAGATCAGAGACGGGGTCGACCCCAACGGAGCCTCCCACGATATCCAGTTCACCTTCGGCACCGCCTACCTCGTCGATGAGCTCTGGTTCGACCCGGATCCGTCCTCCAGGACCGACCCCGTCCCCTCGAATCGGACCGACGCCGTCTCCGTCCTGCTCCACGAATTCGGCCACGCCCTCGGCTTCAACGGCAGGCGAGACCTCTTCGACGGCTCGCTCCCCGGGAATTACCAATCGACTCGCGACGCCCTGACGACCTTCGACGGCTCGGACTTCTTCTTCGTCGGGGCCCTGGCGATGGATCTGTATGGGGGGCCCGTCCCGCTGACCTACGGCAACATCTTCCACCTCGGGAATCCCGCCCCGAGGCCGGGCGACGACCTGATCGGCGACCTGATGAATGGGGTGGTCTACTACCGGGGGACGCGCTACGGCATCTCGGACCTCGACCTGGCGATCCTCTCCGACATCGGCGTGCCGATTTCCTTCTCGTCCGCGATCCCCGAGCCCTCCACGTTCACGGCCTGCCTGATCGGGGGCATGGTGATCGGCCTGTCGAGGGGGGTCGGGCGCAGGGCCCGATCCGTCGCCGACATGAGGCCCGGATCGGCCTGATTCGGACCCAGGGTCGCGGGGACGATCAGCCGAGCGACACGTCGAGCAGCATCATGACGGCGAAGCCCCCCATCGTCCCCAACGTGGCGAGGTCGTCGTTGCCGTGCTGCTGACTCTCGGGGATTAATTCCTCGACGACCACGTAAATCATCGCCCCGGCCGCGAAGGCCAGCGAGTAGGGCAGGATCGGCCGGACGAACACCACCGCCGCGGCCCCCAGGACCGCGGCCACCGGCTCGACTACCGCCGAGAGCTGGCCGTACCAGAACGAACGGAACCGCCCCACGCCCTCCCCCCGGAGCGGCAGGGCCACGGCGACCCCCTCGGGGAAGTTCTGCAGGCCGATGCCGACGGCCAGGGCGATCGCCCCCGTCATCGAGGCCGACGCCATCCCCGAATCGGCCGCGCCGAAGGCGACACCGATCGCCAGGCCCTCCGGGATGTTGTGCAGGGTGATCGCCATCACCAGCAGGGTCGCCCGCTGCCATTGGGTCCTGATCCCCTCGGCCCGGTCCATCGACAGGCCCGGGTGCAGGTGGGGCAGCCAGCGGTCCCCCAGGCGCAACGCCGCCCCGCCGAGCAGGAAGCCGACGACGGCCGGGAGCCAGCCGTTCCCCCCCCGCTCCCTCGACAGCTCGATCGCCGGTAGGAGCAGCGACCAGACGCTCGCCGCGATCATCACCCCGGCCGCGAAGCCGAGCATCGCGTCGAGCAGCCGGCGGTCCATCGACCTCGAGAAGAAGACGAGCGCGGCGCCCAGCGCGGTGATCCCCCAGGTGAAGGAGCCGGCAATGAGCGCCTGGAGGGCGGGATCGAGGCCCGAGAACCATTCCATGCCGGGGTTGTAACACCCCGACGACGTCCCGACAATGCCCCGGGCCGTCCCTCCCCGGCCGATCAGCCCCGGGATTCGGGGAGCAGCGGGAGCGGGTCGAACCCCTCGCCGACGATCGGGGCGGCGGGCACGCCGAGCCAGTGGCCCAGCATCGCGGCGTAGACGCGGCGGAAGTCGGTGTGGAACCGGAGGTCCCCCTCGTCGAGGTCGGCCTCCTCCAGGCCCGGGTGCTCGCCCACCAGGCCGGCCTGCCGCACCGGGCCGACGACGAAGACCGGGGCCGCCGCGCCGTGGTCCGTGCCGTGTGAGGCGTTCTCGCCCACCCGTCGGCCGAACTCGCTGAAGACGAGCACCGCCACGCGATCGGCCAGCCCGGCCTTGTCGAGGTCGTCGTGGAAGGCGGCCAGCGAGTCGGACAGCTCGTTGAGAAGCGCGGCGTGGGGATCGAGCTGGTTGGCGTGCGTGTCGTATCCGTCCTGCCGGGTGTAGTAGATGCGGGTCCCGAATCCCGCCTTGATGATCCGGGCGATCTGTTCCAGGCGTCGGGCGAGGTCGTAATTCGGGTAGGACGACTCGGCCGACTCGCCCACTACTTCCTCCAGCCGCCTGCTCGACTCGTAGGCCGCCAGGGTGCTCCTCCTCAGGAACCCGAGCAACGGGTCATCACCCCGGTCGGGCCGGGCCACGTCGCCCATCGCCTCCCTGGCCGATCGCCGCTCGCCCTCCGAGCCCGCCAGTTGGAGCTTGAACTGGTCCAACCGCTCCAGCGAAGGGACCGCCACGCTCCTGGCCTTCATCGCCAGCGGGGATCGCCCTCCGCCGATGTGAAGGGCCGGCGTGTCCTCGCCGGGCCTCGGTGGGTGCTGGTCGAGCGATCGACCGAGCCAGCCGGCCTCCAGGGCGTCCGGCCGGTTGTCGAGCCGGGCCGTCTCCCAGATCTCCATCGACCGGAAGTGGGATCGATCCGGGTTGGGGTAGCCGACCCCCTGGGCGATCGCCAGCCGGCCGCCCTCGACCAGCTCGGCCATCCGTCCCATGCCGGGGTGCAGGCCGATCTCGTCGTCGAGGCGATGGAGCCGGGCCTCCGCCAGCCGGAGCCGACGGCGATTGCGGTGGTAGCCGTCGATCCCGTGGGGGACGACCGTGTTCAGGCCGTCATTGCCGCCGAGCAGTTGCACGACCACCAGGATCCGGTCGCCCCCCGCCGGGATCCCGGCCGCCCGGGCCGATCGGGCGAGGAAGCCGGGGATCGTGGAACCGCCGATCGAGACGAGCGTCGAGGCGGCCAGCGAGGACCGGAGGAAGTCTCGGCGATGGGTGGACATGGATCGAACCCTCAGGAAGCCTGTACGTGGCGGGGTCAGGCGAGCTGGTACTCGGGGGCCGTCAGCACGAGCAAGGCCGCCTCCCGGGCCGATCCCCTGATGCGGGCCCGGACGTCGCGGTCGAAGGCGTCCTGGGCGAGCAGGTCGACGAAGAACGCCGCCGGATCCCCGGAGGACCCGTGTCGGGCGGCGAGCGACTCCGGGTCGAACCGGCGCGCATCGCCCAGAAGTGCGAGCACGGCATTCGACCGGGCCAGCGTGGTCGTGGTGTTGATCCAGGCCGGGCCGCCGTCCCAGCCGGCGACGCTCGGTGGGGCGAAGAGCGACTGGCCCATCCGGCCGCAGGCCCGGGCCAGCTCGTCGGTCGGCACCGTCGGCGAGAGGATCTCCAGCGCCCGGATCGTCCCCACGGCGAACTCGACCGGGCTCTTCACCCGCCTCCGACGCATCAACGGGTCGAAGAACAGCCGGGAGCGGAGGATCATCTCCACCGGGACCCTCGAATCGTAACCGGATTCCCGGTAGGAGGCGGCGACCGGCTCGATCAGCTCATCGGGCGGGACTTCGACCTCGCTGATGAACAGGCGGAAGAGTTTCCGGGCGAGGAACCGGGCGCACTCCGGCCGGTCGAGGAGGATTCCGGCCACCGCCTCCCCGTCGAACGGCCCGGTCCGGCCGAGGATGGACTTCTCCCCGCCGTCGAACTCCCGGGGGTCGTGGCGGTACGTACCCCGGAGGACGAACGTCCCGGTGAAGGCGCGGGCTGCCTCCCGGACGTCCCGCTCGGTGTAGTGGCCGCGGCCGATCGAGAACAGCTCCATGACTTCACGGGCGTAGTTCTCGTTCGGGCGGCCCTTCCGGTTCGCCGTCGCGTCGAGCCAGACGAGCATGGCCGGATCGCGGGCGATGGCGCGGAGCAGTTCGTCGAAGGAGCCGAGTGCGAGGCGGCGGAGCAGGTCGTTCTGCCTCCGCATCAGCCGGGCGTCGCCGACCTTCTCGATGGAGGTGGCGAAGTGGTCGTGCCAGAAGAGCGTCATCCGCTCCCGGAGCGGGTGCGGCGAGAAGATCATCCGGTACAGCCAGGCCGACTGCAGCCCAGGCCCCTCCCCGGCGGTGCCGGGCCCGCGGGCGAGGGCGTCCATGAGACGCTCGAACTCGGGGGCCGGCGTCCCGTCGAGGGCCACGGCCTCGCCCTCGAGCAGGCGGGAGACGCTCTCCTCCGGCCCGGCGTCGAGGTCGCGTCGCAGGGCCTCCCACGAGGCGAGGAACCCGGCCCGGCGGTGCAGGTGGGCGACCCGGGCCAGGTCCCAGGGTTCCGGGCCGGTGGGCTCGAACCGGGACCAGGCCCGATCGGGGTCGTGCAGCGGCGAGGGCGTTCGCATCGGTCGGTCCCGATTCATGGGAGGGGGTCGATTCAGGGCCGCCCGAGGTCGAATTCGAGGACGAGCGTCGAGGCGTCCTCCCCGTCCTCCAGCCGCAGCTCCCCAAGACCGAGGGTGCGGAGCAAGGCGGCGAGGGTGGCCACCTCACGCTCGGCCGCGTCGCGATCGTTGCCGCGTTCGAGCATGTTCCGGAGGACCAGCCGCTCGCGGTTCAGCTCGACCAGGCCGGCCAGGGCGGGGCCGTCGGCGGTCATCAGCAGGGTGGCGTCGGTCGGGTCGGGCCCGGGATCGGCCTTGAGGGCGTCGATGAGCGACCGTGTCAGGCCGACGCTGGAGCTGACGATGAACCGGCCCTCGACCTCGGCGACCGACGGGCTGAAATTGTTCCGGTAGTGGACCTCGGCCGGATCCTCTCCACCCTCCTCGTCCCCCTCCCCCGGCGCCTCGGGGGCGGCCATGAAGGTGGCGAGCGAGATCGGGATGCCCTCGTGCGTCTCGGAACCGAGCATCAGCGGGGGTGCCCCCGTCTCGGCCCCGCCGAGGTTCGCCAGGCCGAGGAACGACTGGAAGGCCACCCGGAGCCGCTGGGCGAATTCGGGACGATCGGCGTCCAGCTCGACGACCATCGCGAAGCTCGGCAGCTTCAATGAAGGCTCCGGATCCATCGACCCGAAGTCCTGCATCGCGGCGACGAGCTGCCAGTGCGAGCCGAGCGGCTCGAGCACCGAGTCGCCGAAGTCCCGGCCGCCGAAGAAGGTGCCGGCGAGGGAGTCGAGCTGGGCCAGCCCCTGGAGGGCCTCGGGCGGCAGGAGATCCTCGCGGACATGCCACAACGTGTATTGATCCCTCCACAGGTTGATCGTCGCCAGGCGTCCCTCGAACTCGATCGGCGCTGGGGCCCCGTCCCCTTCGGCCGGGAGGAAACGGGCCATGACCTCGGAACGGCCGTCCTCGGGCGTGGCCACGGTCAGGGCCGCGGCCAGGCGGTCCTCGTCCCAGTCGAGCCACGCGGAGGCCCAGGGGGCCGTCTGGATGTGCTCGATCCAGGCCCCGATCAGGAGCATGGCCCCGTCGTCCGGCTCGTCGGCCCGGAATCGGTCTGGGTCCAGCTCCCGGAGCCGGTCGAGCCGCGCATAGGCCCAGGCGAGCGGCGTATCCTCGGGTCTACGCCCCTCGAAGGCGTCCGAGTCGGACAGGCGATCGCCGCCGTCGAGGTGCCGGTCGACGACGGACTTCAGCCCGTCCAGGCCGTTGGCGAGCACCAGCCGGCCATCGAGGATGACGTGGGCCTCCTCGTCGGAGACTCGATACGCGGTCAGGCCCCGATATTCGGACTCCCCGATCGGATCGGGGGCCCCCTTCTCCTCGGCGTCACGCCGGGCGAGCTCGACGAGCTTCGCGTGGGCCCGGTCGAGGAACCCGGGGTCTTCGGGGGTGACGACGAGCACCAGCCGGGGGGGATTCGCCTCCTCGACGCCGAGCACGATGCCGCCGCCCGAGAGGGCCCGGAGGCCTTCGTCCCAGGTCGTGTCGAGCTGGCCGGACACGAACTCGACCAGCCTGCGGAACTCCCCGAACCGCGAGCTCTCCAGGGCCTCGGCGTAGCCGGGCACCGCCTCGATGAGCCCCATCGCGCGGTCGCCCGTCAGGCGATCGAGCAGTACCCCGGGGCGGGACAGTTCCACATAGGCCAACGTCTCGGGGCCGAGAAGGTCGGCGCCGTGCCCGGCCTCCCTCGCCCCGGCCAGGGCCGAAGGGATCGCCGATGTCCAAACGACCGCCGCGCCGATCGTCGCAACCGCCCGCCGCCCGAAGGTGCCGATCATGGTATGGCCTCCTGGTCCCTCGTGGGCCCGCCGGGCCGGGCCCGGGTTCCCGTCGAGTCCTCCGACGATCCATACCGGTCTCGCGACCCCGAGGTTTCAGCGGACGCCCGAGACCGTCAGGCGTCGGGGATCGGCGCGTACGATCAATGCACGCATTCGCCACCTTGCTCGGCGGCATCTGCCCAGTTAGAATGATGCGAGTGCTGCCACGCCCCGATCCGTCCCGGGCCCGGGGGCGAAGGCTCCGGTCCCTCGAAGACTCGAGACCGAGGACGACCAGGACGCGATGAAAGCCGAACTGATCCCGGACAACGGCGACCCTCCCATCCCGATCAATCGAGACATCACCGTGATCGGGCGTCGCGAATATTGCGATATCAGGATCGATCACCCGTCGATCTCGAAGCGTCATTGCATCCTGGTCCGGACGGCGGGCCTGCTCATCCTCCGGGACTTGGCCTCGACCAACGGGACGAGGGTGAAGGGCCAGCGGATCCGGTGGGCCGCCCTGCTGCCGGGCGACCGGGTGAGCGTCGGCGGCTACAAGGTGCGGGTCTACCTGGGGCCCGACGACACGCCGAGCCCGTCGGAGATGCACGACCGGCCCTCCGAGTCGATGCTCGTCGGCTTCAGCCCCCCCACGCCGCCGATCGTGGAGCCCCACGGCTCCTCGGGCCATCTGCCCCCCCATTCCGCCACCCCCCCCGTGGAGGATGCGGAGATCATCGAGCTGGAGCAGGACGACCCGATCCCCGACGATGACGACGGCCGATGGGAGAAGCTGCCGACCCCGGGCGGACGGGACCAGTTCTTCATCGAGCTGGATTGATCAGCTCGGCGAGCGTTCCGATCATCGCCCGCGTTCGGGTCGCCGATCGCGATGCCATATAAACACGCCGGGCGGGCCGCGAGGCCGGAGCCTGGGCCCGCCCGGGCGGGTGCGAGTCGGAGGGGTGTTGGCGACGGGGCGTGCGGCCGGCCGTCGCGAGGATCGGCGTCGAGGGATCAGCCGGTCTCGGGTCGGGTCCGCCTCGGCTCTCGCCGGAGCGGGGGGCCCGTGAGCCGGTCGATCCGGCGGGCATCCTGGGGATCCAGTCGGCTCGCCTGCCGATTCTCGCGCTGGATGGCCTCGTACACCTCCTGGCGGTGCACGGAGATCTCGATCGGGGCCGCGATCCCCAAACGGACCTTGTCGCCCCGTATGTCCACCACGGTGATGACGATGTCATCCCCGATGATGATGCTCTCATCGCGGTGTCGGGACAGGACCAGCATGGACTAGGCTCCTTCCTCCTGCCAGCGACGGACGTGCCCATCCCTGGCCACGTCGTCCGGATTGTCGGCGGACCACGACGGTGCCCGGCTCCTCGGCCCGTTTCTCCCCCGGCGCGGGGGACCCCGCGACGGGTGCCCCGGGACGATGCCCGGCTCGTCCCGCCGCGTCAGGCTGTGGCTCGAAGCGCCGAGGGGCGAGTCAGCACCGCAGGCGACGCCTCCGGTTCCCCCAGCGGGAAACGGACCGCATAGCGGCTGGAGGTCAACACGAGCTGCCGGCCGAGCCGGCGCGCCAGGTTGAAGACCAGGGGCCCCTGGAGATTGACGGTCAGCCCCTGCTCGCCGCGATTGAGGATCACGTAGACGAGCGGGTCGCCCGCCTCGTCCAGCTCCAGGGCCGTGCGGTCACCGGGCCTGAGGTCGACCCGATAGTCCGAGACGGCCAGTTGCGGCGGCACCATCGCGAAGGCCAGGTCCGGTTCGGCCGTGGATTGCAGCCAGGCCAGGCCGTGGACCTCCGCGTCGGGCCAGAGGACGAACTGCGTGGTTCCTCGGAAACCGACCAGGCCCTCGGGGATCTGGACGACGTCCAGTTCCCGGACCTGGATCGGCCCGAATCGAGTCGTGACGACGTTCACTTCCTGTTCCCTCCCTGGGCGGCCGGGCCGTGAGTCCGGCCCGGATCGAGCCCGGCACGCCCCGTCCTTCGTTCCCCGTCCCCGAGTCGACACGTCGACTCGGGGCCGAGGGCCTCCGTCCGGGGGCGGCCACGACGTCTTGCCGCGGAGACGGGCCCGCTCCGACCCTCGGCTCCTGCCGGGGCCGGTCGACGGGACTGACCGCCGGTGTTATCGTCCCCCCGCACTCGACCTGCCCACCGCCGCGGGCCCCTTTTTCCCCGCCGCAGGCCGCATGAGAAGGCCACGCCGATCGGCCCGGTCGTAACGGTCACCCGTGCCGCGGCTCGGGCCCCCTCCCCCGAGATCGGCCGCCGACCGGCTGCGCCGGTGGTGTCGATTTTGCAGGGTCATCGGGCGGATCCCGGCAAGGCCGATCGCCCGCCGGCACGACGACCGCCCGAACCGCCCATCGAGAGGAGCCCATGACCCCCTCCCTCCTGAGTCGACAGCTCCGCCAGGGGTCCTCCCCCTTCCTCCGCAATCGCCGGGCGGTCGCCGGCCTGGGCCTGCTGGCCGCCGGCTCGATGGGGCTGATCACCCTGTACCAGATGGGTCTGATCCGCCACCTGCCCGAGCCCCGACTGCCCGGCCTCGACGCCGATCGGGTCGACGCCGCCCCCGAGGCCTATGCCCGGATGAGGCTCCCCATGCCCGACGCCCCGCTCGGCCTGGTGAGCTACGCGACGACCATCGCCCTGGCCTCCGCCGGGGGGCTCGATCGCTCCCGAACCCATCCCTGGTTGCCGATCGCCCTGCTGGCCAAAACGGCGATCGACGCCCTCCAGGCCGGCAAGCTGACCTGGGAGCAGTGGGACCGCCACCGAGCCTTCTGCTCCTGGTGCCTGCTCGCCGCCGGGGCGACCGCCGCCGCCCTGCCGTTGACCATCCCCGAGGCCCGGGACGGCCTCGACCGCCTGATCGACGAGCTCGCCTGACCCCTTGCCCCGGAAGACTCCCATGACGACCCGACGACTTTCCCGGGGCCCCATGACCGGCCTGTTCCTGGGGTCCGCCGGCGCCGTCGCCGGATTGGTGGCGATGCGGCTGTACTGGGACTACGCCGCACCGATCGTGAAGCGGGGGCCGACCTCGCCTCCGCCTTCGAGGAAGACTCAGGCCGAACAGGGGCCCGGCCACCCGCTCGACGACATCTCCCTGGTCGGGACCCGGCACCAGGGGGACGAATCCTCGACGTCGGCCCTTGGCCGGATCGGCTTCGAGCAGATCACCGGACGCACCCCCGACGACCGGACGAAGACCCGGCTCAGCTTCGGGGTACACTGGGGATACGGCATCCTCATGGGCGGCGTCTACGGCCTGATCCGCCGCCGGGCCTCCTTCCCCGACCTCGTCGGCGGCCTGCTCTTCTCGGGCGGCCTCTGGCTCTTCGGCGACGAGCTGATGGTGCCCCTGCTCGGCCTCCAGGGCGGCCCGACCGCCGCCGGCCCCGCCGCCCACGCCAACCGACTGGGCGCCCATCTCGCCTACGGAGCAGCCACCGCCGCGGCCACCCAGGCGATGCTCGCCGGATTGACCCGGAGCCCCAGGACACCCGGCCCGACGGTCCCGATCGGGTATGACCCGATCAGGGATTGGCGACGGTCACCGTCACCTCGGGAGGCTCGGCGAAATCATCCCAGAGTCGGTCGTTGAGATCGCCGTCCGGGCGGCCATCGTGGATGAGGATCCGGTAGCGGAAGACGGTCGGGGCGTCCGTGCCGATCGTGACGGCGGTGTCGTGGCCGGGGACGAAGCAGAAGAACGGCAGCCTCGTGGGGTGGATCCGGGCCGGGGTCGGGTGATTGACGTTCGAGGGATGGTCGAAGATGGCGGCACCGGCATATGCCTCGGAGCCGTCGACGATTGGCCCGGTGAGGTCCACCCATCGGGCCGGCTGCTGGTCACCCTGGACGCGGCCGAGCCCCTCGCTGGTGAGGACGTCGAGCACCCCCTCGGGGAAGAACGAATCGGGGCCCCGATAGGCCATGCCGCCGTATCGATAGGGGGGGAGCACCATCGGCCGGGCTTCGGCCTGCTGACTGGAGGTCAGGTCGATCAACCAGTACGGAGAACCCGGGATGTCGAACGCCTCGACGTCCCAACGCTCCCTCAGCACGACGACCGGTTCCCCCCCCGGCCGGGACGCCTCCCAGCGGTGGTAGGTCGAGAACCGGGCGGTCACGGGTCCGGCCTTCGCGTCGCCGAGGCGGTCGAAGTGGACCTTGCCCGAGCCGCCCTGGATGTTCCAGAAGTCGGGGTGCAGGTCGCCGACCTCGGTCTTGGTGTAGGCGAGGAAGAACCCCCGGTGGTGCGGGTGCGACTCCGCGGAGTAGTCCCCGGTGACCATTTGTCCCGACGGCGAGAAGGCCGGGTGGATGTAGGCGTCCCTCGGCTGGTTCGGCTCCGGGTGGTCGGGGTGGCTGACGGGCCGGGTGTTGTACCGGAAGACTGATTTGCCCCGATTCGAGAGTTCGAGGTGCCCCTCCGGGGCGGTGTCGAGGGACCAGGTCGTGGGTCCGTCGGTCCGGGCGTCGAAATCCGGCGTGAAGACGCGTGCCGTCCCCGCCCCGGTCGCTCCCGGCAGGATCCACGTGACCCGGATCTCGTCGGGGGTTTCGGGCAGGACGTCCACCTGGGCCACGACGCCCCCCTCGTCACGGCCAACTTCCCGGAGGACAAGGCCGGAGCCCGGACCTGCCGCGTCCCGAAGCCGGGCGGCGAGCGGATCCGGGATCTCGTCGGCCCGGATCGAGATTTGCATGGGGGTGTCGCGGCGATCGAACCGGCCGGCATCGACGGCCAGTTCGATCCCCGGCTCCTGTCCGATGGGAGAGGCGGCCGCCCCGGTCCCCAGGGACACGAACAGGGCGACCGCAAGGCCGCCGAGGCCCGATCGCGGAGTTGGGGCTCGTCGCATGGGCATTCCCGTCGCCGGGGTCCGGTTGGTCTGGCATCGGGCCGCCGCCTCCCTTGTCGGCGGGGCCGTCCCGGATGAGGATACGATGGTGGTCCGGCCAGGGGGAGGGCCTTCCCCCCCGACCCGCGCCGAAGCGGAGGAGCAACCCGATGAGCTGGTTCGACGGACTCAGACGGAATCGCGCCGAACTCAGGGTGGACGCGACCGACCCCGACCTGAGGCCATTCGCCGTGTCGCTGGCGCCGATCCACGCCGTCACCTGGGCCCGGGGCGTGATCGCCGGCTGGCCCCGTTGGACCGTGGTCGCCGCCTACGAGGACCGGGGGATGATCCACGCCACCCACACCACCCGGCTCTGGCGCTTCACGGACGACGTGCACCTCGCCTTCGAGCCCGACTCCCGAGGGTCGCTCGTCTCGGCGCGCAGCCAGTCCCGGGTCGGCAAGGGTGACCTCGGCCAGAATGCCCGGAACCTGAAGGAGTTGTCCCGACGCCTCCACCGGGCCGACTCGGACCGCCAGGCCCGGATGGCCAGCGGGGCGGCGGCCAGGGGCTGAGCCGGACCGATCGGCCCGCCCCTTCCGGACCCTCCGGCCCCGGGATGGCGATCAGTACCGCTGGAAGCCGTACTCGGGGTTGGTGGGGTCGAAGTCGAGCGCGGAGAAGGAGACGTCGAGGTCGATGTCGGAGTAATGGTAGCGCTCGGCCAGTTCCACGTCCTCCAGGTCGCAGCAGGGCTCCGGCCAGTCGTAGCTCTCGATCTGCAGGGGGAGCAGAAGGTCGGGGCAATAGCGGATCTCGACGTAGGCGAAGGGCCGCTCGTCGGTGTAGGTCGAGTGGGTGTGGACGGATCGGTACCAGAGCCTGCCGTCCTCGTCGGTCGAGCGGTCGAGGATCGTCTCGGCGTGCGGGTCGTCGAGGTCGAGCTTCCGGTACTGGAGAAGCTTCCGGGAGAGGTGGGCGAGTCCGGCCTCGGTGATCGGGTGTCGATTGTCGGCCAGGGCGATCGGCCCGTGGGGATCGAGCTTGAACCGGGGGATCAGGCGTCGGGTCCAGTCGCCGTTGTGGGCGAGCAGATGGTCCTCGAAGCGCCCCTCGTGGAAGAGGACTTCCTTGCCCGCATTGGGGGCCTCGAAGCGGAGGAAAACCGCGAATGGTTCGTGCTGGATCTTGATCCTCAGCCGCTGCTCGGGGCCCAGTTCGCCGCCGATCCGCTCCTGACGGGTCAGGACCGCGGTATAACCGTCGACCCGATCGAGCCGACGGACCGCCTGCTCCATGAAGGCGAGGAGGTAGCGCTTGGCCTCCCGGCCGTCCAGGCGTCCGGCCGGCCATTCGGCCAGCGGCGCCGGCCGGGGCCCGGCCGTGGTCGCATCGGCCGACGACTCGTCCGGGCGGGCCGCCGCCGGGGCGGGCGATTCGAGCGGAGCGGTGAACCACCAGCCGGCGGCCGAGATCAGCGAGATGGGGATCACGGCCCCGATCACGGCGACGATCGGCAGGCGACCGACGGCGGTTCGATTCGCAGCCATGCGAGATTCCTCATTGCCATTGCCGTGGCTCGGAGCATCAGGGCCCGGCCGTGGTCGCCGCGGTCGATCCCGCCGCGAGGCCATCGGGCTCGTCGCCCCGGACCACTATACGAGCAGGACCCGCCGTCGTCTCTCCCGCTCCGCGATCGATCGACGGAATTGCGCGGGTCGTACCAGTGGGGTGGCCGGCGGGGGGCCTCCCGGAGAATTGACCGCCCCCCGGAGGGACGGCTACGATGAGACCCTCGACGGCGGGCGATGCCCTCTCCCCCCCGCACCGCCGACCGACTCCGCTCGACCCGAACGACCCGCGACCGGATCCCCGCATCATGACCCAGATCGAACAGGCTCGCAGAGGTCTCGTCAGCCCCGAGATGAAGTTCGTCGCCCGCCGGGAGGGGCTCCGTCCCGAACTCGTCCGGGACGAGGTCGCCCGGGGCCGCATGGTCATCCCCGCCAATCGGGAGCACCTGAAGCTCGGGCTCCAGCCGATGGGCATCGGCCTGAAGGCCGCCTGCAAGATCAACGCGAATATCGGCAACTCGGCGGTGACCTCCGACATCGGGAACGAGCTGGAGAAGCTCCGATCCGCCGTCGACCTCGGCGCCGACACGGTCATGGACCTCTCCACCGGCGGCGAGATCGACGACATCCGGCGCGCCGTCATCGCCGCCAGCCCCGTCCCCATCGGCACCGTGCCGATCTACCAGGCGATCCAGCAGGTCAAGAAGCCCGAGGACATCACCGAGGAGGGCCTGCTCGGGGTCGTCGAGCACCAGGCGAGGCAGGGGGTCGACTACATGACGATCCACGCCGGGATCCTCCGCGAGTTCGTCCCGCTGACGGCGCACCGGATCACGGGGATCGTCTCCCGGGGCGGCTCGCTGATGGCCCAGTGGATGATGGCCCACGGCCGGGAGAACCCCTTCTACAACCGGTTCGACGACCTCTGCGACATCATGCGAGAATATGACGTCACCTTCAGCCTGGGCGACAGCCTCCGCCCCGGATGCCTGGCCGACGCCAGCGACGAGGCCCAGTTCGCCGAGCTGAAGGCCATGGGAGAGCTGACGAGGCGTGCCAAGCAACGGGGCTGCCAGGTCATGGTCGAGGGCCCCGGCCACGTGCCGATGGACCAGATCGCCATGAACATGGAGAAGCAGGCCTTCGAGTGCGACGAGGCCCCGTTCTACGTCCTCGGGCCGTTGGTGACGGACATCGCACCGGGTTACGACCACATCACCTCGGCGATCGGCGCCGCGATGGCCGGCTGGTACGGGGCGAGCATGCTCTGCTACGTCACCCCGAAGGAGCACCTCGGGCTCCCCGAGGTTGAGGACGTCCGCCAGGGGGTGATCGCGTACAAGATCGCCGCCCACGCCGCCGACGTCGCCCGCCACCGCGAGGGGGCCCGGGACCGGGACGACGAGCTGAGCCGGGCGCGCTACTCCTTCGACTGGAACCGCCAGTTCGAGCTGTCGCTCGACCCCCAGACCGCCCGCCGGATGCACGACGAGACGCTGCCCCAGGAGGCGTTCAAGAGCGCCGCCTTCTGCTCGATGTGCGGCCCGAAGTTCTGCTCGATGCGGATCAGCGAGGACATCCGCCGCCACGCCCGGGAGGCCGCCGGGCTCGTCGTCCTGGAGCCCGAGCCGGCCGGGGCAGCGGGCTGACCCGGCCGGATCGGCCGGCCTCGAACCGCGAACCCGACGGAGCCTCGCCGTGTCGGAAAATCGTCGCGCCCTGCGGGCGACCGGGCTGGCGTTCATCGCGCTCGGCTCGGTCGCCTTCGTCTTCGGGATGGTCAGCTGGTGGCTGAGCGTCCGCCAGCCGATCGCCTATGGCATGGCCCTCGGGGGCGGCCTGGCGCTAGCCGGGATCGGCCTGATCGCGGCCAACCGGGACGGGTCGCCGGGGACCCGGGGCACGGACGGCACCCCGAAGTGATCCCGATTCGCCCGGGGGGACCATGACCCGCCTCGACGTGCTGATCGATCAGCTCCGCTCTGCCCGAATTTATACCGAGGCGATCCTCGCCGAGACCCCGCAGGCCGACTGGTTCCGGATGCCGCCCGGAGGCGTCTCCCACGTGGCCTGGCAGGTGGGGCACCTGGCGATCGCCGAATATCGGCTCGGCCTCGAACGCATCCGGGGGCGGAGAGACGACGATCCGGCCCTCCTCCCCGATCCCTTCCTCGAAGTCTTCGGGAGGGGTTCGGTCCCCGCGCCGGATCCGACGGCCTATCCCCCCGCCCGCGAGATCCGGGCGGTCTTCGACGCCGTCCACGGCAGGACGATGGCCGAACTGGCCGGCCTGACCGATTCGGCGCTGGACGAGCCCCCCGAGGTGGCCCACCGGCTTTGCGCGACGAAGCTGCAGATCCTGGGCTGGTGCGCCCGCCACGAGATGGTGCACTCGGGACAGATCGCCCTGCTCCGGCGGCAACTCGGCTCGGAACCGCTCTGGTGAGCGTGGCCCCTCGGCGGTGGGGACGGGCCCGCCCCGGGCCCGATCGGCGCCTCCTTGCGCCCTCGGGCCCGAGACGGACGCCTCGGTGCGGTGGCATCCCGGCGCGGGGTTGCGTCCGAGATGCGGGTGGTCCCTGGGCCGGTCAGGCGGCCTTGACCTTCGACGGGGCGAGCCGGCGGAAGCCCCGGCCGGAGGCCTGGATGAACGCCTCGAGCAGCTGGGTGTCGAGCGAGATGTGGCCCTCGTTCTCGGGGTGCCACTGGACGCCGACACACCACCACTCGTCCATGTCGTGATATTCGTACGCCTCCAGGAGCCCGTCGGGCGCGTGGGCGGCGGGGCGGAACATCGGGGCGAGCTTGCGGACGCCCTGGTGGTGGTAGCTGTTGACCCGGATCTCCCCCTCGCCGTAGATCTCCTCCAGCAGGGTGCCCGGCTCCATGATCACGATGTGCCGGTGGGCGCCCCCGTGCGGGTCGCGGTGCGGGATCGCCCGGGGCAGGTCCTCCGGCACGTGGACGAACAGGCCGCCCCCGTGCTCGACGTTCATCTCCTGCATGCCGAGCCCGATGCCCAGGGTCGCCAGCTTCCGCTTGGCGGCCATCCGGCAGAGCAGGCGGTCGGCCGCCTCCCTCCGCTCGGACATCACCCGGACCGACTGGTGCGGGGCGACGTTCTGCTTGCGGGGGTCCATGTCGTCGCCGCCGGTCAAGACCAGGCCGTCCAGCCGGTCGAGCAGCGGCGCGACCTCGTGCTCCCGGAACAGCGGCGGGATGAGCACGGGAATGCCGCCGGCGGTGAGGATGGAGTCGTAATATCCCGACTGGACGAGGCTGTGGGGCAGCTCGCCCCGGCCCATGCCCCGCAGGTCCATGTTGATCCCGATGAGCGGCCGATCCTTCTCCTTCGTCATGGCATCCTTCCTTGATGATGGAGTGGGGTCGTCGGGGCCTTCGGGCAGGGGCCCTCTCCCGGGGGAGGTCGGGCCTGCCGATCGCCTGCCAACGTCTGGGATTCTCGGGAGAACTGCAAGCGAGAGGGCGGGCCGCCCGGGCGGATGATTCCGATCCATTCGCCTTGACGAACCCGATCGAGCGAGGCGGAGTCTATCGTCCCCCGCGGGCCGATTCCAACAGTTTTCGGCCGTCGCGAGCCCGATTGCGCAGTGCGGCCGGGATCGGGAAGGTGGGTGCGCAGGGCCGAGGCCCGCCAAGGTAAACGAGGGGTGACCGGGCAAGCTCCGCATCCTCGGGCGGCGCGGCCCCGGGCCTTGCAGGGCGTCCCGGCGTCCACCTCGGGAGCGACTCGGAGAAAATGAGAAGGGCCCGGCCGGTGCACAGGGGCGCACCGGCCGGGCCCTCCGGCCGTCGGGTCCGTCTCGGCCCCGGCTCAATCGGCCCGGGAGGCCTCCAGGCCCTCGATCACGGCGGGGGTCCCCTCGGCCGAGGGGCCGCTCGATCGATCGGCCGGCAGGTACTCCCCCCTGAGGAGCCGGATGATGACGCCCAGATCCGCCTCGGTGAGCTGCCCCTCGAAGCCCGGCATCTGCTCATGGTCGGCGAGGTAGCCGTAGAGATCCCGGGCGCCGGGCTCCTCGATCATCCGGCGGATCCAGGTCGGCGACCCCCAGCCGTAGACGTTCGGCGAGTCGACCCCGGTGGAGTCCGCCCCGCCCAGCCCCCACAGGTGGCAATCCGCGCACTCGTTGATGAAATGCTGGTAGCCGGGGGGCGGCTCCTCGGCCTCCGCGAATTGCAGCTCCCAGGCCGCCGCCGAGAGGCCGGGGGTGGCGGGGATCACGTGCTCATCGAAGAAATCGGCGACCTCGTCCAGCTGCCCGGGGGTCAGCTTCGAGGACTCCTTCCAGGAGGCCATGCCGCCGCATTGCGGGACCAGGCCGAAGTACCGCGGAGACGACGGGTCCTCCAGCAGGCCCCGGAGCCAGGCCCGGGTGCCGAACCCCTTCAGGTCGGAGGCGGACTGGACGCTGTGGGTCGAGACGACGACATGATCGTCCCCCAGGGACGTCTCGGCGACGACCCGCTCCCCCTGGGCGTTGATCCCCTCGACTCGATAGAGGGTCGATCCCGGGGTGGTCTCCTCGCGTTCGGCCGATCTCGGATCGAACTCCTTCGGGACGGCGAATGCGACCCGCCGGAGGACCGCGTCCGGCAGATCCGCCGCCACCCCGGAGAGCCGGGCCGGGTCGACCAGCAGGAGCTGATCGGCCGTCGGCTGGGCCACCTGGACCTGGACCCGGCCCTCGCCGGCGTAGGCATGGCAGCTCAGGCAGTTGGCCTCCAGCAGATCCATCCCCCGGGAGAGCGGATCCCGGGCCATCAGGTAGCCCGCCCCCTCGGGGGGGAGGCCGGCGGCCTCGGCCAGGGCATCGGCCCGCTCTCGATGGCGGTCCGCCTCCAGGCGGGCGAGGACGAAGGCGGCGTCCCCGCGGTCGGCCAGCAGCGCCTTGGTCATCAGCGCCCCGGCGCCGCCGAGCACGACGAAGATCATCGCGCAGGCCCCGAAGTGGACCAGCCGCCTCGGGAACAGGCGGTCGAGCACCGGCAGCAGGAAGAGGAGCGTCACGATCGCCCCGGGGATGACCATCGTGCCGATGATCTCGGTGTCGCTGTCGAACTCGTTGAGCAGCTGATACAGCGCGAGGAAGTACCACTCCGGGCGGGCCGGGTAGTCCGTCCCCGACGGATCCGCGGGGGCCTCCAGGCCGGCACCCCCGTTGACGAGGACGATCGTCAGCAGGATGCCCAGCACCAGCGCGATCGCCAGCAGGTTGTAGAACGCCTGCGCCGGGGAATACGTGTCGTCCTTCCCGGGGCGCCCCCTCCCCGACAGGCCGTGGCGGCGTGCCAGGGCCCAGTGCCCGAGCAGGCCGAGCACGAGCACCATCGGGAAGACCCCCACGTGCAAGCCGTAGAGCCTCGTCAGGGTCTGATTGCCGTACTCGATGCCGCCGACGAGCACCCGCTGGGCCAGCGGGCCGATCACGGGAGTAGTCCCGGCGATGTTCGTGGCCACCCGCGTCGCCCAGTACCCCTTCTGGTCCCAGGGCAGCAGGTAGCCGGTCAGCGCCAGCCCGAGCGCGGCGAACATCATCACCAGGCCGAGCCACCAGTTGAACTCCCGGGGGGACCGGTAGGCGGCCAGCAGGATCGTCTGGACCAGGTGCATCGCCAGCAGGACCACCACGGCGGAGGAGCCGAAATGGTGCAGGCCCCGGATCACCCAGCCCAGGGCCATCTGGTTGTCGATGTACCAGACGCTCCCCCAGGCGTGGGAAGACGACGGCACATACGAGGTCATCAGCAGCAGGCCGGTGACGAGCTGAATCAGGAACGCGCCGGCCAGCGCCGAGCCGAAGACGTGGCGCAGCCCCGCCCCCCCCCGGACCGGCTCCTCGGACGTCCGGCCGAGGAACGAGACCAGCCCGGTCCGCTCGTCGACCCACTCGGAGAATCGGCTGTGGTTACGCAAGGGGGATCCTCTCCTCGGTCCCGGTGCGGAAGCGCCGGAACTTCACCCGGATCTCGGAGTTGGGGTCGTCCGGGTCGACCGGGGCGACCTCCAGGCGATCCATCCCCCGGGGGGAGATCGCGTTCACCCGGGCGCCGTCGATCCCGAAGATGCTGGCGTGGCAGGGGCAGACAAACCCCCGGCCGTCCCCCGACTGCTTGATCTTGCAGGCCAGGTGCGGGCATTCGGCCGAGAGCGCGAGCACCGGCTCGTCGGCCCCCGCCGGCTGGCGGACCAGCCAGACCGTGCCGATCGGCGTGGCGGGGTAGGTGACCCAGGCGTCCCGCTGCTCCTCGACGATTGAGAACGACCTCGGCTCGCCGACGGCGAGATCTCCCAGCCGGGCCAGCCGGCGGAACTCGGCGTCGTCCTCGCGTCGCTTGAGCAGGGGGGTCAGCAGGTAGGCCGCACCCGGCACGGCCAGGGTCAGGGCGATCAGGCCCTTGAGCCCGGCCGTCCCGTAGCGGAACCAATCGCGGCGATTCATGGGTTCTCGGTCTCTCCGGCGGGCGGGGAGTGCCGGGGCGGGGGGAAGCAACGGGCGGACGGACCGATGCGATCCGGCTCGGCGGCGAGGCCGGTCCGGGGAGGGCGGCCCGATCGGCGAGGGGCCGATCCGGGGCCGGGGGGGAGGGTCGCGACTCGGAATGAGGGGGCCCCGGCCCCCCTTCTCGCGCGATCCTTCTTCGGATCTTACGGGGACGGCCCGGGATGTGCCAGGGGGCGACCGGATCCCGCGCGGAAGGGGCGGCCTCGGGACCGATCGGGCTCCCCCGCCTCGTCCCCGGGCCCGTGGGGGTTTCGTGGGACTCCTGCCCCGGGCCGGGTCAGGGGGTGACCGCGACGCCCATCATCGGGCGGAGCGCCCTGAGCACCCGCTCCCGGGAGTCGGAGAGCGGGTCGGGCATCTGGGCCCCGGCCGCGGCCCGATGGCCGCCGCCGCCGAACCGGCCGGCGAGCTCGGCCACGTCGAGCTCGCTCCGGGAGCGGAGGCTCACCTTCACCCCCCCCTTCGGCTGCTCGATCAGCAGCATGGCGACCTCGACCCCCGAGATCCCCGCCAGCAGGTCGATCAGGTCCTCGGTATCCGAGGGGATCGCCCCGGCCTTGATCAGGTCGTCCCGGGTCACGCTCGCGTGGGCCACACGGCCGTCGATCGCCAGGGTCAGGCCCGAGAGGGCCCGACCGACCAGCTTCATCCGCCCCGGGGTGTTGCGCTCGAACAGGAGCCGGTAGACGCCGTGGATCGGCGCCCCGTGCTCGGCCAGCTCGGCGGCGTCCCGCATCGTCGAGGGGGAGACGTTGGAGTGCCGGAACCAGCCGGTATCCATGGCGATCGCCGTCATCAGGGCGGTGGCCATCACCGGCGAGACGGCCGCCCCCAGAGCCCGGCAGGCCCGGAGGACCAGCGTGCCGGTCGCCTCGGCGGTCACGTCCTTGAGGATCACGGCCCCCAGGTCGTCCTCGGAGACGTGGTGGTCGATCACCAGCTTCGGCCCGGCGAATCCCCGGACGAACTCGACCATGTCCCCCAGCTGCGACCAGCTCGACAGGTCGAGGATCACCATCGCCTGGCGGTCGGCCAGGTTGTCGGCCCTCACCTCGGCGAAGCGCTCGAAGAACCGGGCCCGGGGCGCGAGGAAGTCGTACCGGGGCGGCGTCGGGCTGGAATTGACGACCCGGACGTGCTTTCCCCGCTGCTCCAGCAGGCCGGCGAGCCCGACCTCCGAGCCGAGCGCGTCGCCGTCGGGCCTCACGTGGGTCGTAAGCAGGAACCGATCGTGGGAGGCGATCAGCTCGGACAGGGGCGACCAGTCCAGATCCATGGCGGGCTCCGCGTCGGGCGTCGGGCAAACCGTGTATTCTAGGTCGTCCCGCCGGCAGCCCGCAATCGAAGCCCCTGGGTCAGGTCGTATAGTCGTCGACCCGGAACCGCCGGAGGTTCTCGCCGACCCAGGCGATCGTCTCGTCGAGCCCCTGATCGAGCGAATAGGACGGCTCCCAGCCCCAGAGCTCGGCGGCCAACTCGGTGCCGGCGAGCAGGCGACCGACCTCGCTCGCCGGGGGGCGGACGCGGCGGGGATCGGCCTCGACCCGCAGCTCCTTGCCGATCCTCCCGCCGATCCGCTCGACCAGCTCGCCGATCGACACGTCGTCCCCGCGGCCGATGTTCACCACCCGGCCGATGGCGGGGTCGCAGGAGGCGATCGCCTCGAACCCGCCCGCCGTGTCCTTCACGTACGTCAGGTCCCGCCTCGGGTCGAGGCTGCCGAGCCGGACCACCGGCCGCGTCAACGCCTGGCTGATGATCGTCGGGATGATCGCCCGGGCCGACTGCCGGGGGCCGAACGTGTTGAACGGCCGCAACACCGCCACCGGCAGCCCGAAGGACCGGTGGTAGCTCAACCCCAGCGCATCGGACCCGACCTTGCTCGCCGCGTACGGCGACTGCGGCTGCAACGGGTGCGACTCGTCGATCGGCACCCGCTGGGCCGTCCCGTAGACCTCGGAGGTGGAGGTCAGCACCACCCGGCCCAGCGCCTCGCTGTCCCGGCAGGCGTCGAGGACGTGGGCCGTGCCGATCACGTTGATTTGCGCCACGTCGAGCGGATTCTCGTACGAATAGGGGATCGCGATCGAGGCCCCCAGGTGGAAGACCCATTCCCGCCCCTTGACGGCCTTGCGGACGGCTTCCGGGTCCTTCAGGTCGCCCCGATGCACCTCGAGCTCCCGCGACAGCTCGACGGGGAGGGCGTCGAGGTGGCCCCGGTCGTCCCGGCCGTTGTAGCGGACGAACGCCCGGACCGAGTGGCCGCCGCGGACGAGCCGCTCCACCAGGTGGCTGCCGATGAACCCGCCCGCTCCGGTGACGAGGACCGTCTTGCCCATCCCCTGGTACTCCCCTGCCCACTTCGGCCCGGCGCGACCCCGCCAGCCCTCCTCCACCTCCCTGAGGCCCGCGCATCTTAAGGCGAATCGGCCGATCGGCCAACGCGAAACCGCCTCGACCCGGGAAGATCCGCTCAAGGCCCGCGTCTTGCCCCGCCGATAAACTCGACGCGACGCGGAGAAAGTCCGTCCCCGGACGGGCCAGATCCGAGTTCCTGTCGCAGACGACCGACGGCCTGAACCGTGAGCAGGAGATTTCCTGAATGACGCTCCGCTTCCTCCTGGTGGGTGCCGTGGCGGCCCTTGGGTTCGACCTGCCTTCGGGCATCGACGTGGACGCCTGGACCCACTCGGGACGAACTTGGTGGCACACGAGGGTCGCCGAGTTCGAGGCGAGGCACGGCATCGCGCTCGTCGAGGTAGAGGACGTCCCGTCCCCCTCCCCGCCGGCCTGCGAGGCCGAGGCCCTGCCCTCGGACGACGCGGCCTTCGCCACGGTGATCGAGGATGTCGTGTCGGCCTTCGCGGCCGATGTGGCGATCGCGCGGGCGGAGGAACCGGAGGATTCATCGCAACTCGTCGCGGGTGTTGACGATGTGTCCCATGGCCCCGAGTTCGCCGACGCCCTGAACCGCTGGGCCGACGGGCTGTCCGAGCCGGCGACGCTCGCCCTCTGGGCGGGCGGAGATTCCGACTCGTCCGATCCCGAGGTCGATCCGATCGGGGCGACGGCCACCGGCTTCGCCGGTCCGGCCTTCGCGTCCGAGGTCGTCCTCGACGACGAGGCCCCCCTCCTCGCTTCGACGGCGGACTCGTCCGCCGGCGGGGCATCCGAGGATCCGGGTGTCTCCCCCTCCGGGACGGAGGGGCCGGGGTTCTCCCAGGCGGTCCGGCTCACCGGACAGGCCCTCCAGGCCTGGCTGGCGCTGGTCCAGACTGCGACCCCGACCGTCTCCCCGAGTCCCTGAGGCCGGGGCGGGCCGACCTCCGCGGGGTGCCCACGGGCCGCGCCGCGAGGGATCGATCCGGATCGGGCGGTGCAACGAAGACGGCCCGGAAGCCTATCAGGCTCCCGGGCCGTTTCTCGTTGGGAGAAAGTAAGTTAGGCATCTACACCGGTTGCCGCCTGGACGCCCGGTCCCTGGCGGGCCCGGGCGTCGCTCAGCCGATCCCCGGGATGTCCGAGGTCTCCCCGGTCTTCTCATACCCGATCCGCTTGGCCACCTCGAGCACCTCGCCGTAGGAGGGGAAGGCCTTCCCGGTGCGCATCTTGTACCGCTGCATGGCGTTCATGAATTCGAGCTCGTCGCGGGAATACTGCTTCTCGAAGGTGGTGGGGTCGATCCGCCTCCGCCGCTCCTTCTTCACCGGCTTCGCGTCGGGAGGGGGGGTGCGTCGCTCGTGGAAGCACGTGTCATCGGGGTAGGCTTCGAAATCGAATTCGGCCCCTCCCCTCGGCGTCGAATCGTTGTCGGCCATCGGCCGCGTCCCTCCGCTGCCCCGACTCGGCGCCGCCGCTGCGGCCCCCCGTCGGGGTCCTGGTTGCGATCGGGCCCCGCTCGCTCGCCCCGTGGGATCGACCGTACCGGCCGAAACGCGTCCCGTCTCGCGAGGCCCCTATGGGTCTCTAGGTCATCGGGCCTTCTTGTCAATGGACGACCCCAGGGGGTGATTCCGGGCCGCACCGGCCGAGCCTCGCGCGGGACCGTGGCCCGTGTGGCATAATGGACCGAGACGAGCGGCGGCCCGCCCGACCAGCCCCCCGGGACCCGGGGGCGCAACAGGACCGAAGCCGCCCCAACCGGCTCGATCGCGCCGCGAGGACGGAACGGGGGATCCCAGACGCTCCCGGCCGAGACGCGGAGGCGGCGCCCGACACCTCCAGGACGTTCCCATCGCGCCCGTACCGGTCCCCAACTCGCCGGCACCCGCTAGCACCGGAGATCATCGACTCATGTCCCGAACCATTCGACTGTGGAAAGGGGCCGGGCCGTCCACCCTGCTCGGCTGCCTGCTGAGCGGGGCGACCGCCCTGGCCGGCGCCCCCGCCGAGGACCTCTCCCGGCAACTGGTCGACCTCGGCCGACAGGCCGAGTCCCAGGGCCAGCTCGACCAGGCCGATCGCTTCTTCCGGAAGGCCCTGGAGCTGGATCCGGCCAGCCGAGCGGCCGACGAGGCGATCCGGCAAGTCGCCCTCCGCATCCAGGATGAGGAGCTCCCCACCGCCCCGGGCACCCTGAGCCCCGAGGGCGCGGCGAGCATCGAACGCGCCCGAGAACTCCAGCAGGTCCTCCAGCAGCAGCTCAGCTCCGACATCCGGGGCCGGATCGACCAGGCCCGCGGCCTGCTCCGCCAGAACCAGCCCGAGGCCGCCGAGCAGGTCCTCCGCCTGGCCCTGACCGCCCTCGACTCGGCCGACCAGGTCACACCCGGCACCGTCGAGCAGCTCCGACGCGAGTTGCAGGTCGAGCTGCTCTCGACCATCCGACGGGCGGAGGAGCTGGCCAACCGCCAGGCCGAGCTGATCCGGCTCGAAACGGCCGCCCAGCGCGAGACGGCGGCCGTCGGCGCCCTGCTCCGGACCCAGCAGAACGTCCGGGAGCTGATGACCCAGTTCGACACCCTGATGAACGAGGGCGTCTTCAACCTCCTCGACAAGCGCGGCACCGGCGACATCGTCGAGAACAGCCAGCCGTTCTTCGACGCCCGGCTGCTGGCCCAGTCGGCCAACGCCCTGCTCCCGAACGAGACCGCCCCCCGGGCCGGCCTCATCGTCTCCACGGCCCTCGGGTTCCTCTCGCAGACCCGGTCGTACGAGGAGCTGAAGGAGTTCCGCTACATGGCGACGATGCTCGACGTCGACCGGGCCGCAGTCCCCTTCCCCGACACGATCACCATCGAGTACCCCCCGGCCGACGTCTTCCGGGAGCTCTCCGAGCGCCGGATGGCCCGCTATGAGCAAGTCGACCTGGTCGACCGCTCGCCGTTGACCCTCCGGATCCAGGACAAGCTGCAGCAGCCGATCTCGATGCCGTTCGACACCGACACCCCGCTCGGCGATGCCCTGGAGTACATCCGCCAGGCCACCGCCGACGAGGAGTTGCTCAATGGCATCCCCATCTACGTCGACGAGATCGGCCTGCAGGAGGCCGAGCAGAGCCTCCAGTCCCCCATCAAGATGAGCCTGGAAGGGATCCCGCTCAAGACGACCCTGCGGCTGATGCTCGACCAGCTCGACCTGACCTACACCGTCTATGACGACCTGCTGGAGATCAACGCCAAGGGCTCCGAGCGCCGGGGCACCGAGATCCGGGTCTATCCCGTCGCCGACCTGTCCATCATCCCCATCTCCCTCATCTCGGGCGGCGGTGGCGGCGGCATGGGCGGCATGGGCGGCGGCATGGGCGGCGGCGGCATGGGCGGCATGGGCGGCGGCGGCATGGGCGGCGGCATGGGCGGCATGGGCGGCGGCATGGGCGGCGGCATGGGCGGCATGGGCGGCGGCGGGATGATGTCCATCCCGGTAACCGCTCAGGACGACCCTGCCTCCAGCTTCGAGGAAAAAAAAAGCAACTGAGGCAATCTGGGCTGGGATCGGGTCGACCTGATCCCAGCCAGGGCCCCCAGATTCTGCCCTCCGATCGGGGCCGGGCCGCATCGGGACCACAGGTCCCGGGCGGCCCTGGCCCCGTCGTCCGTCCCGGGGCCGACTCCCCCGGCCTCCGTCCCAGGGCCGATGCGCCGACGATCGCCCCCGCCGATGGGGGCCTGGACGGGCCGACTCGGAGGCGGCCGACGAAGGAGGAGGAGTCCCGCTGGCTGGCCTTCTTCTCCGGGGGCGGGAAGACCCCCCGGGACCTCCTCACCGAGGTCGCCAAGCTGAAGGCGAACGGCCTGATGTTCGACGTCGAGGCCGCCCTGCGCGGCTACCTCCAGGCGCCAGGCTCCGTCAAGGAGCCCTGGATGTACGAGTTGCTCGCCGTCGCGTTCGAGTACAACCTGGCCGAGCCGCAGTTCGTCCGCCAGGCGCTGGGTGTCTCCGCCATCCTGGCGAGCCGGCCGGGAGACCAGGGCTTTCCCGAGAACCTGTTGACCGTGGTCGACCTGATGGCCGCCCGGGACATCTTCGTGATCGAGGTGGACCTCGGGGGCGGAAAGACCCAGGTCGTCCGGGTCGCCGAGCTGCTCGACCTCGCCGCCGAACGCCTCCCCCACCGGCCCGAGCCGCACGTCAAGTCCCTCGACCTGGCCGAGCGGACCCTGGATCCCGAGCGGATGGCCCGGGCCGTCGAGGGCCTGTTCTCGCTGGGATGGCCCGGGGTCGACGAGGCCTGGCGGTCCGAGGCCCGGCTCCGGGCCCTGGCCCTGGCCGACCGGCTCCGGGAGGCGGGCCGGGCCCCGGAGGCCGAGGCCCTGGTCGACCGCGTCGAGGCCGCCGAGCCCCGGGACCTCTACGCCCGCCTCACCTGGGACGGCTACGGCGACCTCGACCTCGCCGTCGACGAGCCGCTCGGGGCCACCGCCGAGTTCCGCACCCCCCGCACCGTCTTCGGGGGGGCCCTCGTCAAGAACGGCCGAGGGTCCGAGGCCGAGGAGATCTACGTCTGCCCCCGGGGGTTCGACGGGGAGTACACCTTCCGGGTCCTCCCGGTCGTCAGCGACCCGGAGCGGCCGATCACGTCCGCCACGCTGGAGGTGATCACCCACGAGGGGGGCGACCGGGAGCAGGTCCGGACGATCGCCATCGACCCCGCCTCCCCCGAGCCGGTCGCGGTCACGCTCGAAGGCGGGAGGCGCACCGAGGCGATGCCGTTCGTCATGCCGAAGGTGATGGTCGTCGTCGATCCCGAAGATCCCGCGTTGCCCGGGGGGGAGCCGGCCCCGGGGCCCGCCGCCCCCGCGCCCGATCCCCGCTGATGGGCCTGGTCTCTTGGATCGATCCGGGCCCTCCGCTATAGTGGGAGGCCGCCGTCGGGGCCCGGAACGACCCCGTCGCCGCATCGACCCCGGACCCTCCTCCCGGTGCCAGGGCGACGCTCGAGGACCGGGGAGCCACGTGCTCCCCGGGTCGCTCCCGAGTCGGAAGGATTCCATCGATGCGACTCCCCGCACGCTCGGCGATCCCGACCCGACGGCCCGTCGTCCTCGCGGCGCTGCTAGGCATCGCCTGCGGGGTCGGGCCCCAGTGCCCCTCGCTCGCCGACGACCGCCCCCGGGCCGATCTCCTCTCGGCCGCCACTCGGGAGGCGGCCCGGCTCGCCGGGCCGGGCGTCGTCACCATCGGGCCCGGCGTCGCGATGCCCGGTCGCCTGATCGCCCCGGGTCCCCCTGAGGGCGGTTCCGGGGTCGTCGTCGACGCCGATCGGGGCCTGATCCTCACCCTCGACTCGATCGTCGCAGAGGCCCTGGACGCCGTCGGCTCGATCCTCGTCGAATTGCCCGACGGCCGGATCCGGCCCGTGATCGACGTGCGACGCGACCCCCGGAGCGACCTCGCCCTGGTGTCGATCGACCCCCAGGGGCTCTCGCTCCGGGTCGTCGAGTGGGGAGACCCGGACCCGCCCATCCCCGGGACCTGGGTGCTCGCCCTCGGCCGGCCCCCGGGGATCGGCCCGTGGATCTCGGCCGGGGTCGCCTCCGGGACGGGAAGGGCCCCCTCCCCCGGATCGGCCCGGGACCTGATCCGGACCGACCGCCCGATCCCCCCCGGCGCCTCCGGGGGCGCCCTGATCGACCTCTCCGGTGCGCTCGTGGGGATCACCCTCTCGACCCCCGGGGGGCCCGACGCCGTCGGATTCGCCATCCCTTCCGATCGGGCCCGGAGGGTGGCCGAGGACCTCGGCGACCTCGGCCGGGTCCGGCGGTCGTCGATCGGCGTCGTCATCGCGGCCGCCGACCCCGAGCTGGTCGCCGCCCTCGGCCTCCCCGGCGCCGCCCGGGTCGACGCCGTCGCGCCCAGTGGCCCCGCCGACCGGGGGGGAGTGCTCCCCGACGACCTGATCCTCTCGGTCGGCAATCGGCCGGTTTCGGGGCCCGACGGCCTCGTCTCGGCCGTCGAGTTCGCCCCGATCGGCGAGCCCCTGCCGATGGTCGTCCTCCGGGGATCGAGTCAATTGAACCTGGAACTCAGGCCCGAGCCGACCGACCCGATGGCCGAGGCTGGGATCGCGCCGATCGCCTCGGCCGGGCCCCCGATCGGCCGGGTCGAGCCCTCGCCGACGGCCCCTGATCCGGCCCCGCCCCCGATCCGGCTCCCCGATCCCCCGACCTCCCGGGATCCGAGCCGGTTCCCGGCCCTCGGGCTGAGGCTGGACGCCCCCTCGGCCGAACTGGTCGAGCGATTCGGGCTCGACCCGGGCGTCTCGGGTCTCGTGATCGTGGGGACCGTCCCCGGCGGCCCGGCCGACCTCGGGGGATTGAGCCCCGGCATGGTCATCACCGACGTGCTCGATCGCCGGGTCTCCTCGCTCGCCACGTTCCGGGAGGCGGTCGCCGTCGCCCCCCCCGGGGCCGACCTGATCCTCCGCATCGTGAACCGGGGCCGGTCGGAGTTCCGGGTCATCCTCCGGGACTCGGGGGCCATGCGGGGAATTCAGGACCCCGACCCCTAACCCTGGCCGGGCCGAGGCCCCCGCCCCGACCCCGACTCCCCCGCATCGCCGACCGACGATGCACCCGTTGAGAGCCCCATGAGGACCGGGACGACCAGGAGCTTCGGGCCGAGGCCACGCCGTTTCCGGCCGCCGCTGCCCGTCGGGGGCCGACTCCGAATGGAATCGGATTCCCACCACCCGGCCCCGGCCCGCCCGGCAAGGAGTGCCCACCGATGAAGAGCCGTATCCTGGTCGTCGATGACGAGGATTTGACCCGAGAATACTTGACGCTACTGCTCGACCGGGAAGACCACGAGGTCGAAGCGGTCGCCACCGCGGCCGAGGCGCTGGAGATCGCCCGGTCCCGGCCGATCCACCTGATGATCACGGATCTGTACATGCCCGGCACCGGGGGCATGGACCTGCTCTCGCACGTCCGGGCCGAACGGCTCCCCTTCGGCGTGATCGTCGTCACCGGCTACGGCGACCCCCAGGTCGCCCTGGCGGCGATGAAGGCCGGGGCCGACGACTTCGTCTCCAAGCCCTTCGAGCCCGACCGCCTGCTCCTGCTGGTCGAGCGGACGTTGAAGCGGCGTCGCCTGAAGGACGAGCTGGAGCACCTCCGTCGGCAGATGCGGGAGGACTACAGCTTCCACAACATGGTCTCCAAGAACGACCGGATGCGCCAGGTCTTCGACCTGATCGAGCAGGTCGGCCCGCTTGGCTCGACCGTCCTGATCCACGGCGAGACCGGCACCGGCAAGGAGCTTATCGCCCAGGCGATCCACGCCGCCAGCACCCGACGGGAGGGGAAGTGGGTGCCCGTGAACTGCGCGGCGCTCAGCGACTCGCTGCTGGAATCCGAGCTGTTCGGCCACGAGAAGGGGGCCTTCACCGGGGCCGATCGCCGCCGGATCGGCCGCTTCGAGGCCGCCGACGGCGGAACGCTCTTCCTCGACGAGATCGGCGACATCAGCGCGGCCATGCAGGCCAAGCTTCTCCGGGTGTTGCAGTCCGGCCGCTTCGAGCGGGTCGGCGGCACGGAGACGGTCGGGGTCGACGTCCGGATCGTCGCCGCCAGCAACCGCCGGCTCGACGAGCTGGTCCGCCAGGGGGCCTTCCGCTCGGACCTCTACTACCGGCTCCGGGTCGTCCCGATCGAGCTGCCGCCGCTGCGCGATCGTCGGGAGGACATCCCGCTGCTGGCCCTGCACTTCCTCAACAAGCTGGCCGGCCGGAGCACGCCCCCGGTCACCGAGATCGACCCCGAGGCGATGCACGCCCTGTACTCGCACGACTGGCCGGGCAACATCCGGGAGCTGGAGAACGCGATCAAGGCCGCCGTCGCCCTGGCCGACGGCACCATGATCCACCGCGCCAACCTGCCCCCCCACGTCGCCCCCCGCCCCGACTCGCCGTCCTCCGGCGACCGCCGACCGGCCGACTCCCCCCTGGACCTCGACCGACCCCTGCCCGACGTCACCGAGGCGGCCATCAGCCAGGTCGAGCGCGACTATTTCTCCGAGCTGCTTGCGATGTACAAGGGGAACGTCGCCCGATGCGCCCGGCACAGCGGGCTCTCGCGACGCTGTGTGACCCAGAAGCTCCAGAAATACGGCCTCGACCGCATGCAATTCAAGGAAGGGTCGGCGACGACCGCCCTCGAGGATTGAGCGGGGCGGCCGGGCGGGACGCCATCCCCGCCCGACCCGACCCGAACCGCTCAGGGCAACGGCACGTCGGTGAACTCGAATTCGAGGGGGATGGTCGCCACCGCCCCCGGGGTCTCGTACACGAGCTGGTAGTCGGACGGCTCGCCCGGGGCGTCGACGAACAGATATTCGAAGGCCATCGCATTGTCCGAGGCGCCCAGCTGGTTGAACCCGCCGTTGTGCTCGAATCGGGAGCCGTCGGGCCGCTGGAGCCAGATCCGGTTGTTGAAGAGCCCCTGGCGATAGGACTCGAACGCCTCGGATCCCCCCTCGTACTCGATCCCCACGTCGACCTTCCAGACGAACCCGTCGACCTCGACGTCGCCGACCGCGATCGAGACGGGCCCCCGCTCCTCCTTGGCGTCCGCCCCGGCCAGGTCCAGCCGGAAGACCTGGTTGGCCGCCGGGACCGTGACGGTCGCCCGGACCTTCAGGCGACCCAGCTTCTGGGCCGACCGATCGGGAGCGGTCATGTTCAGGTTCATCTCGGCCGCCGGGTTCTCGGGGCGGAGGACCACGGTGCCGGACTCCTCCGTGACCGTCGGCTCGACCGCCTCCCCCCGGTCGTCGACGATCTCCACGTCGGAGACGTCCAGGGTCAGCAGCATCGGCCGAAGCCGGGGCTCCCAGACGAGGACCATCTGGGCGTTGGCCGACCGCGTCCCTGTGGCCAGGTCGTGCTGCGAGGCGACCTGGTTGAGCGTCACCCGGAACGGGCCGGTATAGACCGTCGGGGCCTCGCCCCCCTCCTCGGCCATCTCCTCACCCATCGCCCCGCCGGCGAGCAGGCCGATCGTCTCGTCCCCGGTGAAGAAGGCGGTGGTCAGCCCCGCCTGGGCGGCCACCCGGTCGAGCGCCTCCAGGAAGGGCATCTCCTCGAGTTGCAGGTCCAGCGCCGGGTTGGTCGCGTCCTGGCCGTACAGTTCCCGGAGGTCGGAGATGCGATTGCCCGACTGCCGTTGCAGCTCCTGGAGCACCTCGGAGAGCCGGATCCCCTCGCCGACGATCGTCACCAGCGAGGCGCCGAGGTTCTTCTCGCTCGCCCCGCCCTCCAGCGACGCCCGGATCCGGGAGAGTCGTTCCCGCAGGTCGTCGCCGGAGTCCTCGTCGGCCTCGGGCAGGAGCGGGAGGATCCGGGCCCCCAACTTGACCAGCGCCTCCTCGGCCTGGTCGCGTTCGTCCCCGTCCTCGGACTCCAGCCGGTCGACCAGCTGGGCCACCCGATCCCTCAACGCCGCGCTGATCTCCTGGGCGGGGGCCCCGTCCCCCATCGCCCCGAGGGCCGCCAGGCCGATCGCCCACCGACGGATCCAGGTCAAGCTCATCGCCGTGTCCCCCTTCGAAGCCGGGGCCCGATCGGGGCGGACCCGCGCCCATCCGGGCCGCCCACCCCGGGCGGGGCGATTGGCGGTCGGACCACTCCGAAGTTTATCGGATCGCCCCGGGCGACTCCAGCGTCCGCATCCCGGGGCCGATGGCGGGTCACCGGGGGGCCGGTTCCCCGCGGGCGGCCCAGAAGAGGGCGTCCGCCAGCATCGCGAGGAACGCCTCCTCCTCGAAGTCGGCCTGGTGGCCGAGGGAGGTGTAGAAGACCCGGCCGCCGTCGCGTTCCCTCGTCCAGCAGAGCGGCTCCCGGCCTTCGGGGGAGGTGCCGACGAGCAGGACCCGGCAGTCCCCCGCCAGCGGAGACACCTCGTACAGGCTCGCCCGGGAGGTGTAGGGCCGGAACCCGTCGAGTGCGGGGTGGCCCTCGGCCCCTTCGGCGAGGGCGACCTCGGTCGTCAGCTCATTCTTGTAGTGGCCGTGGTAATTGCCCCCGAAGATCTCCGGATCCATCTCCAGCCAGTTCTGGAAGCCGTGGCTCGCCGTCCGGACGCCGACGATCGGCCGACCGGAGGTGGCATAGGCCTTGACCCGACGGAGCTGATCGCCGTCGATCGTCAGCCGTCGGGTGAAGAACAGGGCCACGTCGCACTCGTCGAGCGTCTCGAGCCCGGGCAGGTCGTCGACCGCCTCGGCCTGGATCAGGGTGCATTGCGCGGGATAGTTCGCCTCGACGAACCGGGAGAAGGTGGTGAGTGACGCCTCCGAGTCGTACTCCCAGGACCCGGAGACCAGGCACACCTTCAGCGGCTCCTCGGCCGTCCCGGGGTGTGCGACCCCGGCCCCGGCGGCCAGCGTCGCGAGCAGGGCGATCGAGCACAGGTCCATCATTCGTCTCCTCCTCGGGGATTCGTCCGGGCCCGATCGCCCATCATCGCCCCCGGCCGCCCCGAATCAATCCCCGAGCGGACCGACTCACCTCCGGGGCCGCGGACGTGCCGGGTCCGATCGAGTCGGGCGATCCCGTAAGGTCCGGGGGGCACCGGGCCCCTCGCCCGATCACGGCCCCCCCGCGGCCTCGCCCGGATCGACCCGGACGCGACGAGCCAGGTCGAAGCGCCCCCCGGGCCCGATCGTCTCGAAGTCTCGACCCCCCGGCGCATGCGCCCGGGACCCGTCGAAGACGTGGACGTTCCCCCCACCGACGACCTCCCCCACGCTCCCCCGGACGACCAGCGCCGTCCCCTCGTCGATGCCGATCCCGAGCACCTGGGGGAACCGGTCGACCACCGCCGAGAGGTCCCCGAACCGGTCCCGCTGCGCGAAGTGCTGGTCGATCGCCACGCCGGGCAGGAAGGCGAAGCCGCGTTCATACCCGTCGGCCATCATGTCGGCATTCCCCAGCGGATTGCCCCGGACGAGGTACTCCCCCTGGATCGTCGCCCCGGCCGAGCTGCCGCCGATCACCCCGCCGCGCCGGAGCACGTCCCGGAACAGCTCGACGACCCCGGTCCCCTCGTAGGCGTCGACGAACCGCCACTGCCGTCCGCCGCCGAACCAGACGCCGGTGGCCCGACGGAGCATCGCCACCTGCTCGGGCGTCTCGACCTCCCCTGGATCTCGGCCGTACAGCACGCCGACCGACCGCACCCCCTGCTCCTCGAACATCCCGACGCCGGGCACCCGGCCCGAATCCTCGGGGATCCGCCCCTCGGCGGCCGTCGGGACGATCACGATTCGGGCCTCGGCGCCCCCCGCCAGCGCGACGAACCGGCGGACCACCTCGTCGGGGAGCCCGCCGCCCCCGACGATCACCAGCGATCCACCCTCCACCCGAGGGGGGCCCATGGTCTGGGGCGGGAATTCCTCGCCGGCGCGGTCCCGGGCAGCCCTGCGGAGGGCGGTCAGGTCGGCGGCGTCCCCGGCCCGGAGGACCGTCTCCTCCTCTGGGCGGGATCCGGAGGCGGGCAGCAGCAGCGTCACGGTCGATTCGCCGACCACCGTGAGGTCGCGCCCCCGGACCACCAACGCCGTACTCTCGTCCACCCCCACCCCGAACTTGCCCGGGTTCGCCCGCAACACACCCTGGAGCCGGGGCATCCGATCCCGGGCGACGAAGTGCTGGTCGATGACCGCGTCCGGGAGCAGGTCGAACCCCTCCCCCGTGGTCGCCTCCGGGTTCCCCCCCGTGATCATCAATCGGGACTGGATGGCCGCGCCGGCCGACGTGCCGCCGACGACGCCCCCCCGCCCGAGCACGTCGGTCACCGCCCGCTCGACCCCGGTCCCGAGGTACGCCTCCGAAATCCGGGACTGGTCCCCCCCGCCGAACCAGACGGCGGTCGCGTCCTCGAGCGGCGCCGAGAACGCCGGGTCGTCCGCAACCGCGCGGTCCCTCGTGTGCAGGACCACGACGCGGTCGAACCCGCGACCCTGCCACAGGTCGATCCATTCCTGTTCATCCCCCGGCTCGTCGGCGGAGGCGCTGGCCGTGGGGATGACGACCAGCCTCGCCTCCTCCCCGGCGAGGCGGCGGAAGGCACTCGAGACCTCCTCCGGGATGCGGCCCCCCCCGACGACGACCAGCGCCCCCCGGATCCCCCCCGGGTCGATCCGGGCGGGGGGCGACTGGAGGGCCGACGACGGCGAGGCCGCCAGCAACGGCAGGGCGCACAGCAGGATCGATCGGGCGGCGATGGCTCGATTCACGTTCGTCCGTTCTCTCGGGTTGAGATTGAGGGGAGCGTCAGGCCAGGAGCTTCGAGGCCACCACGCCCCCCACGTCGGTCAGGCGGAAGTCGCGTCCCTGGTAGGGGTAGGTCAGCCGGGCGTGATCGAGGCCGAGCAGGTGGAGGATCGTGGCGTGGAAGTCGTTCACGTGCATCGGGTCCTCGACGGCGTGATAGCCGAGGTCGTCGGTCCGGCCGTAGGTCGTCCCCCCCCGGATCCCCCCCCCGGCCATCCAGGCGCAGAAGGCGTCCTTGTGGTGGTCCCGACCCGCCTTCTCGCCGCCGTCCCCCTGGAGCATCGGCGTGCGGCCGAACTCGCCGGACCAGACCACGAGCGTCTCGTCGAGCAGCCCCCGCCGCTTCAGGTCGAGCACCAGCGCGGCGCTCGCCCGGTCGACCTGGCGGGCCTTCCTCGGCAGGGCGTGGAACAGGTTGCCGTGGTGGTCCCAGTCGGCATCGTAGATCTGCACGAACCGGACCCCGCGCTCGACCAGCCTCCGGGCCATCAGGCAGTGGTCGGCGAAGCTCGCCCCCCCCGGCGTCGAGCCGTAGAACCGGTGGACGTGTTCCGGCTCCGAGGACAGGTCGACCAGTTCCGGCACCGAGGCCTGCATCCGGAACGCCATCTCGTACTGCGAGATTCGGGTGGCGATCTCCGGGTCGCCGACCGTGTCGTACTGCTGCTCGTTCAGCTCCCGGATGCCGTCGAGGATCGCCCGGCGATCTTCCCGGTCCATGCCCGGCGGATTCGAGAGGAACAGCACCGGATCCCCCCCGTCCCGGAATTCGACCCCCTGGTGCACCGTGGGCAGGAACCCGCTGCCCCAGAGGCTGCTGCCGGCACCGGCGAGCTTGCCGGTGAGCATCACCACGAAGCTCGGCAGATCGTCCCCCTCGGTGCCGAGGCCGTAGCTGACCCAGGACCCCAGGCTCGGCCGGCCGAACCGGCCGAAGCCGGTCTGGAGGAACAGTTGCGCGGGGCCATGGTTGAATTCCTCGGTCCTCAGCGTCTTGATGATCGCCAGGTCGTCGGCCACCGTCCCCAGGTTCGGCAGCAACTCCGACAGCTCGATCCCCGACTCGCCGTGCCGGTCGAACCGGAACCGGGTGCCGAGCAGCTTCGGATGCCCCCTCAGGAACGCGAATCGCTGCCCCTCCAGCAGCGACGCCGGGCACGGCTCGCCGTCGTACGCGACCAGGGTCGGTTTCGGCTCGAACAGGTCGAGGTGGCTCGGCGCGCCGACCATGTGCAGGAAGATGACGTGCTTCGCACGAGGCGGCAAGTGGGTCGGCCTCGGTGACAGGGCCCCCCCCGCCAGGGCCGAACTGTCCCGGCCGAGCAGCTCGCCCAGCGCGATCGCCCCCAGGCCGACGCCCGAGCGTCGGAACACCTCCCGGCGGGTCATCCCGAGGCGATCGGCCGAGATCGGCTCCATGCGCGGTCATCCCCTGGTGATCATCTCGTCCAGATTCAGCAGCACGTTCGCCACCCCGAACCAGGCAGCCCATTCGACCACGTCGATCCCCCCGTCGGCGCCCGGCCCGATCAGCCGGCAGGCCGACTCCCGGTCATCGGCATAGCGGTCGAACAGGCGGAGGTAGACGCGCCCGATCGCCTCCAGTTCGCCCGGGGTCGGTTCCCGGGCCAGGCAGAGGCGGAAGGCGTGGATCAGCCTCCCCCGGAGGTCGTCCCCCGGCCGTTCCGCGAGCACCCGGGCGGCCAGGGCCCGGCCGATCTCGACGTAGGCCGGGTCGTTCAGGAGCGTCAACGCCTGGAGCGGCGTATTGGTCCTCGACCGCTGCACCAGGCATTGCGAGCGGTCGGTCGCGTCGAAGGCGACGAAGGAGGGATAGGGGGCGCTCCTCCTCCAGACGGTGTAAATCCCCCGGCGATGGCGATCGGGCCCCGTGCTCGCCTCGTAGGTGTTGTCGACCACGCCGGTCACCCGCCAGATGCCCTCCGGCTGCGGCGGATACGAGGGCGGCGCCCCCATGACCCCGGAGAGCAGGCCCGAGGCGGCCAACGCATTGTCGCGGATCGCCTCCGCGTCGAGCCGGAACCGGGCCCCGCGCGCATACAGGGCGTTTTCCGGGTCACGTTCGAGCAGCTCGGGCGTGACCCGGGACGATTGCCGGTACGTGCTCGACGTCACGATCAGCCGGTGCATGTGCTTGGTCGACCACCCCCGCTCGACGAACTCGACGGCCAGCCAGTCCAGCAACTCCGGATGCGTCGGCGGGGCCCCTTGCGTGCCGAAGTCCTCGGGGGTCGTCACCAGGCCCCGGCCGAAGAACGCCATCCACCAGCGATTCACCGTCACCCGGCCGATCAGCGGGTTGCCCCGGTCGACGAGCCAACGGGCCAGGCCGAGCCGATTGCCCGGCGCCCCGTCGGGCATCGGGTGCAGCACCGCGGGGACCCCGGGACGGACCTCAGGGCCGGGGTCGAGGAAATCCCCCCGCTTCATGACGAAGGTCGATCGCGGCTCCTCCAGCTCCACCATCACCAGCGACCGGGGCGGCCTGAGTTTCTCCAGCCGATCCTCGAGTTCCCGGAGCGCCTCCCGGGCCGCCTCCATCTCGGGATGGACGGAGAGCAGGTGCCCCTCGATCTCCTCCCGCTGCGCCCCGGTTCGGCTCGATTCGGGGACGTCGAGGATGGTCCGGATCGACTCGGACAGTCCGGCCAGGCGATCGGGGTCGGCGCGAACCTCGTCCTCCCAGGATCGGCGATCGGCCCGGATCCGATCGGCCAGCGACTCCATCCCCACGGTCCGGCGCCCCCGGGCCTCGGCGAGTTCCGCGCGGCGGGCCTCCAGGTCGGCCGGAAGGGGGAGTTCCAGGCTCGGCCCGATGAAGTCGATCGCGGCGGTCTCCCCCTCTCCCCGGAACATCGTCTCCATGGGGGAGTTGTTGAAATAAGCGAAGAATTGATAATACTCGCGCTGGGTGATCGGATCATATTTGTGGTTGTGGCACTGGGCGCAGGCGATCGTCGACCCCAGCCAGGCGGTGGCGACCGTGTTCACCCGGTCCGCCACGCCGTCGACCCGGTTCTCCTCCTGGTCGACCCCCGCCTCGACGTTCACCGTGTTGCCCCGGTTGAAGCCGGTGGCGACCCGCTGGTCGATCGTCGCGCCGGGCCTCAGGTCCCCGGCGACCTGGTCGACGGTGAATTCGTCGAAGGGCTGGTCCCGGTTGAGCGCCCGGATCACCCAGTCCCGGTACGGCCAGGCGTCCCGGAACCCGTCGCGCTGGAAGCCATTCGAGTCGGCGAATCGGGCGAGGTCGAGCCAGGGCGTCGCCCAGCGCTCGCCGTACCGGGGGGAGGCGAGCAGGCGGTCGACCAGCCGCCCGTAGGCCCCGTGACGGTCGTCGGCGAGGTAGGCATCGACTTCCCCCGGCGTCGGCGGCAGCCCGGTCAGGTCGAGCGTGAGCCGCCGGATCAGGGTCGCGCGGTCGGCCTCGGGGGACGGCCGCAACCCCTCCCCCTCCAGCCGGTCGAGGACGAACCGGTCGATCGCGTTGCGACACCAGGACGGGTCGTCGACCCCCGGGAGATCGGGCCGGACGGGAGGCTCGTACGACCAGTGGGCCCGGCCCGCCCCCCCGGACTCGGGCCAGGGCGCCCCCCGGGCGATCCAGTCGCGGAGCCGGTCGACCTCGCCGGGTTCCAGCCGGGCCCCGCCCGGCGGCATGCGGTCCAGTTCGTCGGCGGAGTCCACCCGGGCGATCAGTTCACTCCCCCCCGGATCGCCGGGGACGATCGCCGAGGCCCCCGAGTCGGTCGGCAGCAGGGCGTCCCGTCGGGAGGTCAGCAGCAGGCCGCCCTTGCGTTGCTCGGGGCCGTGGCAGGACACGCAACGGGCCTCGAAGATCGGCCGGATGTCGCGGTCGAAGTCAATCGGCCCGTCGGCCCCGGGAGTCGGGGACGCGACCAGGGCCATCAGCAATGCCAGTCGACAGCTCATCAGCGATCGGCTCCCGATCCGCCCGAGGCCCCGCCCGACGGCCCCTGCCGGCCCGCCCTCGACCGCATTCGACCCTAACGGACGCTGTCCCGACGGGCAACGGGCCGGCCGACCCGGCGAGGCCCCATCCCGACGCCAGCCGGCATTGACCCGATTCCCGGCCCGGGGCATGATTGGCCCGGATCGACGCACCCCGTCGGCCGACCCGGGCGCGGCCCGCCCCCGGTCGGCCCGATCCCCCTCGGACGGACCCGATCGACCGCGATCCCAGGGAGGGCGACCGCGATGCCGGACCGGACGCGACGCCGCCCCCGATCGCGGCCGGGCCGCCCCGGGGCCCCCCGGGGGTGCCTCGACCTCCCCCCCCGGCGGGACGGGGCCGACGCCCCGAGGCCGATCCCCCCCGCCCCCGACCGATCCGGAGCCCCCCCACGATGCCGGTGATCTCCTACGCCCAGAACGGCGAGGACATCCTCCTCCGCCGCGTCTTCCGGGGGCAAGCCGAGGGCTTCTACATCGACGTCGGCGCCAGCGACCCGTTCGAGAACTCCATCACCAAGCTCTTCTCCCTCGACGGCTGGAGGGGCGTGAACGTCGAGCCCGTCCCCGCCATGTTCGAGCGGCTGAGGGCCGACCGGCCGGGCGACGTGAACCTCAACGTGGGCGTCTCCGACGAGGCCGGGACGCTCCGGCTCTACGCCATGCCGGGGCTGGAGTCGTACACCTCGATCCCCGAGATCCTCACCGGCTACTTCCAAGCCGACCCCGACGCGATCACCGCCCACGACGTCCCGGTCGTCACCCTCCGGGAGATCTGCGAGCGGCACGCCGCCGATCGGCCGATCGACTTCCTCAAGATCGACGTCGACGGCCACGAGCTGCCCGTCATCTCGGGAGGCGACTGGTCCCGCTTCCGCCCCCGGGTGGTGCTGGTGGAGGACCACGGCACCCACCTCTGGGAGCCCCTGCTCCTGGCCGCCGACTACCACCTCGCCACCTTCGACGGCGTGAACCGCTTCTACGTCCGGGCCGAGGAACCCGACCTCATCCCCCGCTTCTCCCCCCTGCCCAACTTCACCGACGACTACATCCCCTACCGCTTTCAGCGCCAGATCGACCACTACCGGGACCTGCTCGGCGAGGCCGCCACGATCGGCCCGACCGCGATCAAGGTCGCCCGCCGCCTCAAGACGCTCGCGAACCGGCACCCCGCCCTCACCCGGATCGTCCGGGGGACGCTCCGGATCGATCGCTGATCCGGGCGAGGATCGGCCCCGGGCGCCCGCCCCCCCCTCCCTCCCGGCCCGGGCTGGGCCGATCGGGCTCCGGGCGGCTCGTTCGGATTGGGTGATTAAAATCGGCACGTCTCACGATCCTATAGGGGACGGGCCGTCGTCCCCGGCCCCGCCGCCGTTCGCTGCGCGGAGCCTCAGATGTGCCGTCCCCCCCGATTCGCCCCCGAGCCGCACGCGTGCCGACCGGCCCGGTCCCCATGGCCGGCCGATGCGTACCCCGCCGTCCCCCGCAGCTCCCACGAGGAATCGGGCCCGGGGTCGCAGGCCGGTGTCCCCCGGCGGACCGGTGCGCCGCGGCGGAGCGAACCCATTTGGATTGCCGGATCTCGCACAATAGAGATCGGTTACGTCGAATTCATCGGATCCGGATTTGGCGCACCGCTCGCGTCCGGGTCCCGCACCGACCGCCGCCGGCTCCCCGGATCGACCTCCCCGCCCCGGTTGTCGATCGGGCGACCCGTGCCGACCCGGGGCATCCCGAGCGGGCCCCGGTGCGCCGCGCGGAGCGAACCCATTTCGATTTCCGCAATTCTCAACCGGAAAATCACTTGCGCCGATTCGGTCGACCCCAGATCCGGCGCACCGGACGCGTACTGGTCGCCGACCGGCGGCGAGTCGCCATCGGCATTTCGGCCCGGATCCCCCGGACGCCCGGCGGGATTGGCGGCCCGGTCGATTCGCCTCAGCCCCGGTGCGCCGCGCGGAGCGAACCCATATCATTCGACGCAACCCGTTTCGACAGAAAAGATTATGCGGTCGACGAGCCCCCTCACATCGGCGCACCGACCGCATCCCGGCCCCGGGACCGCCCGGGGGGCGTCGGGGAAAGGTCCGTTTCGGGATGATGGCCCGGGTCGGGGGGAGGCTGACGCCCCCCGATCCCCAGCCGTCGCGGCGTCTTCTCGCCCCGGGCACCGGCTTGGGGTAGGATAGGGCCGTTTTTCGAAGACGGATCCGCAGACCGGCCCCCTCGCCCGAGACCGCCCGATGCCCGAGTTCCGAAAGCTGCTGGTCGCCAACCGAGGCGAGATCGCCATCCGGGTCTTCCGATCGGCCCACGAGCTGGGGCTGCGGACCGTGGCGATCTACTCCCACGAAGACCGGTTCGCCATGCACCGGCTCAAGGCCGACGAGGCGTACCGCGTCGGCAAGCAGGGGGAGCCGATCCGCAGCTACCTCGGCATCGAGAACATCATCGAGCTGGCCGTCGACAAGCAGGTGGACGCCATCCACCCCGGGTACGGCTTCCTGAGCGAGAACGCGGCCTTCGCCCGGGCCTGCCGGGAGGCCGGGATCACCTGGGTCGGCCCCCGCCCCGAGCTGCTCGACATGCTCGGCGACAAGGTGGCGGCCCGGAAGCTCGCCGTCGAGGCCGGGGTCCCCGTCCTGGGCGGCACCGCCGAGCCGGTCGAGCCCGGCGAGGGGGCGAGGGCGAAGGCCGAGGAGATGGGCTACCCGGTCATCGTCAAGGCCTCGATGGGAGGCGGCGGCCGGGGGATGCGGGTCGTCGAGTCACCAGAGAAGCTCGACGACGCCCTCGACCAGGCCCGCCGGGAGGCCCAGACCGCCTTCGGCTGCCCCGACGTCTTCCTGGAGAAGTTCATCACCCAGGCCAAGCACATCGAGGTCCAGCTCCTGGGCGACCAGCACGGCAACCTCGTCCACCTCTACGAGCGGGACTGCTCCGTCCAGCGCCGGCACCAGAAGATCATCGAGATCGCCCCCGCCGCCAGCCTCGACCCGGGACTCCGCCGGGCGATCTGCGACGCCGCGATCAAACTCGGGTCCCATTGCCGGTACGACAACGCCGGGACCGTCGAGTTCCTGGTCGACGCCGAGTCGGGCCGCTTCTACTTCATCGAGGTGAACCCCCGGATCCAGGTCGAGCACACCGTGACCGAGATGATCACGGGGATCGACCTGATCAAGAGCCAGATCCTGATCGCCTCGGGCACCCCGCTCTCCGACCCCGAGATCGGCCTTCCGGACCAGTCGAGCGTCCAGGTCAACGGCCACGCCTTCCAGTGCCGGATCACCACCGAGGACCCCGAGAACAACTTCACCCCCGACTACGGCCGGATCACCCACTACCGCTCGCCAGGCGGCATGGGCCTGCGGCTCGACAGCGGCACGGCGATTACCGGGGCGATCGTCACCCCCTTTTACGACTCGATGCTCGTGAAGGTCAGCGCCCAGGGCCGTCGGTTCATCGACGCGGTGAACCGGATGAAGCGGGCGCTCGACGAGTTCCGGGTACGGGGGGTGAAGACGAACATACCCTTCCTGCTCAACGTCATCGACCACCCCGACTTCGCCGCGGGCCGCTGCACGACCCGGTTCATCGACCAGACCCCCGACCTGTTCCGCTTCCCCAAGCGGCTCGACCGCGCCTCCCGGCTGCTCGGCTTCGCGGCCGACGTCGCCGTGAACGGGTTCCCCGGCGTCACCCGGCCGCCCGGCTACGTCCCCCCCCCCGAGCCCGAGCCCCCGGCCTCCCCGCACGGGTCGCCGATCCCCGAGGGATCGCGGGATCGCCTCAAGCAGCTCGGGCCCGAGAAGTTCGCCTCCTGGGTCCGCGAGCAGACGCAGCTGCTGCTGACCGACACGACCTTCCGGGACGCGCACCAGTCGCTGCTCGCCACCCGGATGCGGACCCGGGAGATGCTCCGGGTGGCCGAGTCGTACGCCCGGCTCTGCCCCGAGCTGTTCTCCATCGAGATGTGGGGCGGCGCCACCTTCGACACCTCGATGCGGTTCCTCAAGGAGGATCCCTGGGAACGCCTCTCTCGGCTCCGGGAGGCGATCCCGAACATCCTCTTCCAGATGCTCCTGCGCGGCTCCAACGCCGTCGGCTACACCAGCTACCCCGACAACGTCGTCCGGGCGTTCGTGAAGGAGGCCGCCGACGCCGGCATCGACCTGTTCCGGGTCTTCGACTCGCTGAACTGGGTGCCCAACATGGAGGTCTCCATCGAGGCCATCCGGGAGTCGGGCGCCCTCTGCGAGGCCGCCATCTGCTACACCGGCGACATCCTCGACCCGGGTCGGACGAAGTACGACCTGAAGTATTACGTCTCGATGGCCAGGGAGCTGGAGAAGCGGGGCGCCAACCTCATCGCCATCAAGGACATGGCCGGGCTCTGCAAGCCCTACGCGGCCGAGCGGCTGGTCAAGGCGCTGCGCGAGGAGGTCGGCCTGCCGATCCACTTCCACACCCACGACATCGGCGGCGCCCAGGCCGCCAGCGTGCTGAAGGGGGCCGAGGTGGGGCTGGACGTCGCCGACGGCGCGGTCGCCTCGATGTCGGCCCTCACCTCGCAGCCGAGCCTCAACGCCCTCGTGGAGTCCCTGCGGTTCACTCCCAGGGAGACCGGCCTCGATCCCGCCCGGCTGATCGAGATGAGCCGGTACTGGGAGGCGGCCCGGTCGCTCTACTCGCCCTTCGAGACGGGCCAGAAGGCGCCCTCGGCGGAGGTCTATGCTTACGAGATGCCCGGGGGGCAGTACACGAACCTCTACCAGCAGGCCAAGGCGCTGGGCCTGGACGACCGCTGGCCCGAGGTCTGCGCGATGTACGCCCAAGTCAACCTGATGTTCGGCGACATCGTGAAGGTGACCCCGTCGTCGAAGGTCGTCGGCGACATGGCCCTGTTCATGGTCGCCAACAACCTGGCCCCGGACGACGTGCTGGACGAGTCCCGGGAGCTGGCCTTCCCCGAGAGCGTGGTCGAATTCGTCGAGGGGAGGCTCGGCCAGCCCCCCGGCGGCTTCCCCCCCGCCTTGCAGGCCCGGATCCTCAAGGGCCGCCCGGCCTTGACCGACCGCCCCGGCAAGGATCTCCCCCCGGCCGACCTCGACGCCGCCCGGGCCAAGGCCGCCGAGTTGCTCGGCCACGAGGCGACGCCGAGGGACGCGCTCAGCCTGCTGCTCTACCCCCGGGTCTTCCCCGACCTGGCCTCGCACCTCCGGTCGTTCTCCGACACGTCGGTGCTCCCGACCACGGTCTTCTTCTTCGGCCCCGAGGTCGGCAGCGAGCACCCCATCGAGATCGAGCCGGGCAAGACGCTGATCGTCAAGCTGCTGGCGATCGGCGAGCCGCACGTCGACGGCACCCGCACCGCCTTCTTCGAGCTCAACGGCCAGCCCCGGGAGGTGATCGTCGCCGACCGCTCGCTCGCCTCCGCGGTCAAGCAGGCCCCGAAGGCCGACCCCGGCGACCCGAATCAGGTCGCCTCCCCCCTGCCCGGCCTGGTCGTGGGCGTGGCCGTCTCTCCCGGCGACCCCGTCCGCAAGGGCCAGAAGCTGCTCTCGATCGAGGCGATGAAGATGGAGACGACCCTCTACGCCGAGCGCCCCGGGCGGGTCGCCGAGGTGCTCGCCGCCGTCGGCCTCCAGGTCCAGACCGGCGACCTGCTGGTCCGGATGACCGACGCCTGACCCGGACGACCGACCCGCACCGTCGAGGCCCATCGTCCCCCATGCCGAACCCCTGGCCCGTGCTGAGGCTTGACGAGGTCGAATCCACCAACGACCTCGCCCGGTCGCTCGCCCTCTCGACCGACGACCCGCCGTCCCCCCCGCTGGTCCTCCGGGCCGACCGGCAGACCCGGGGGCGGGGGCGGGGGTCGAACGCCTGGTGGTCGGATCCCGGCAGCCTGACCTTCAGCGTCCTGCTCGACCCGATCGCCCTCGGCCTGGAGGACCGCCACACCCCGCTCTCCTCGCTGGCGACGGCCGTCGCCGTGGTCGAGGCCGTCCGCCCCCGGATCTCCCGGGGATCGGCGCAGATCCGCTGGCCGAACGACGTGGAAGTCGACGGCCGCAAGGTGGCCGGGATCCTCCCCGAGCGGGTCAACGGCCCGGCCGGCCCGATGCTTATCATCGGCATCGGCCTGAACGTCCGGACCCGGCTCAACGACGCCCCCGGGGACGTCCGCCGCATGGCCGCCTCGCTCGCCGAGTTCGCCGAGTTCGCCGACCACGAGCCCTCGCCCGACGAGCAGGAGGCCATCTTCACCGACCTCCTTGACGCCCTCTCCCGGTCGCTCGACCTTCTCTCCCGGGACGACCCGGGGCTCGCCGGGCGATGGGCCGGGCTGGACCAGCTCCTCGGCCGTCCCGTCCGGGTCGACCTGGGCTCGGAGGTCGTCTCGGGGATCGGCGCGGGGATCGGCCCGGACGGCGGGCTCCGGGTCGAAAAACCGAGCGGCGTCCGGATCCTTTACGGGGGGCGCGTCCTCCGGGATGGCTGACGTCCGGGCGGGGGAGCCGCCCAACAACGACGACGGCCGATGCGGCCCCGGGGGGCGCATCGGCCGTCGATCTTCCTTCGTTCATCGCCGCGGCCCGGGGATCACCGGCTGGTCGCCAGTGCCCCGGCGTCCTTCTTCGAGGGCTTGCCGATCCACTCGATGAGGATCGGTGCCGCGATGAAGATGGTGCTGTAGGTGCCGCTGATGAAGCCGATCACCAGGCAGAACGAGAAGCCGGAGAGCCCCTCGCCGCCGAAGAGCCAGAAGATCATCACCACCATCCAGGTGGTCAGCGAGGTGAGGATCGTCCGGCTGAGCGTCACGTTGATCGCCTCGTTCACCAGCCGGGGCGTCAGGTTCGGGGACTTGCCCCGGAGCTCCCGGATGCGGTCGAAGATGACGATCGTGTCGTTGACCGAGAAGCCGATGAGCGTCAGGAAGGCGGCGATCATCGGCAGGTCGATCTTGTACCCGGCCAGGGCCACCGCACCCAGGGCGATGAGCACGTCGTGGATCAGGGCGATGACCGCCGCCACGCCGTAGGCGATCGACTGGAAGCGGAACCAGAGGTAGCCGATGATGATGAGCCAACTGGCCACGATCGCCACGATCGCCTTCTGCCGGGTCTCCCCCGCGACGACGCTGCCGAAGTTCTCCAGCCGCTCGAACAGGAAGTCCCTGTCCTCCCTCAGCTCCGTCCCGAGCAAGGCGAGGTAAGGCTGGACCCGGTCCCCGGCCAGCGAGGTCGAGAGCACCAGCGTCTCGCCGGCCTGGTCGACGTCGTTCGGCGGGGCGTCGGGGTTGGCCACCCGGAACTGGGAGCGGGGGCTCGCCACCGGCGGGTCGGCCGAGGCGAGGATCTGGGCGAAGGCGTCGGCGATCCGGGATGGGGGCTGGGGCAGGTTGAAGGTCAGCCGGTAACGGTTGCCCTCCAGGCCCGTTGGGTCGGCGTCCGGGTCGGCGTCGGGCTCGGCGGGGATCGGCTCGGCGGAAATCAGCTCGACCCGCACGAGGCTCTCGGAGAACGCCTCGAGGACCTTCTCCTGCACGACGTCCGGCGACTGCTCCGTGGTCCGGATGTTGTACCTCGGGGCCTCTCCCCGCTCCTCCTCCCCGGAGACCGTCAGGCTCTCGACGGTGACGTTGGGCAGGACGGCACCGGCCGTGTCCCGGACCGTCGAGATCCGGGCCGCGGGGGTCTGGCCCCCCAGCTCCTCGTCGTCGAGCCGGACGGTCACGAGCGAACCGCCGGTGAAGTCGATGTTGTACATCGACCCCTGCTGTTCGGTGCCTCCCCGGCTGAAGAAGATCGACAGGCCCAGCGCGATCACCAGGGCGGAGCCGACCATGCAGTACCGCCTCGGCCCGACGAAGTCGATGTTCGTCCGGTTCAGCAGCCGGAGCATCGTCAGCCGCTTGATCCACCCCTTCTGATAGGCCAGCTCGAAGATCGTCCGGGAGACGAAGACGGCCGTGAACAGGTTCCAGAGCAGGCCGATGATCGTCACCAGGGCGAAGCCCTTGACCTCCTCCGTGCCGACCGACCAGAGGACGATCCCCGTGAGCACGGTGGTGAGGTTCGAGTCGAGGATCGTCGACCACGCCTTGCCGAATCCGTTGCGGATCTGCTGCCCGAGCGGCGCGCCCCGGTCCCGCTCCTCCCTCATGCGCTCGTAAATGAGCACATTTGCGTCGACGGCCATGCCGATCGTCAGGGCCAGGCCCGCCAGCCCGGGGAGGGTGATCGAGCTGCCGGTCAGGGCCATCGAGGCCAGCAGCAGCACCATGTTCAGCAAGAGGGCGATCACCGACACCACGCCGGCGAACTGGTAGTAGACGATCATGAAGATCGGCACCAGCGCCAGGGCCACCGTGATGGCGAAGACCCCCTTGCGGATCGTGTCCTCGCCCAGCGTGGGGCCGATCGTCTCCTCCTGCAAGGGCGGGGTCTGCAACGCGACCGGCAGGCTGCCGGCCCGGAGGATGTCGATCAGGTAGTTGACCTCCTCGGCGGCCTGACCGCCCTGGCCCCCGACCGTGATGATGCCCCGGTCGGAGATGCGATCGTTGATCCGGGGGGCCGACATGATCTCGCCGTCGAGGATGATGGCGAGGTTGTAGAAGAAGGCCCCTTCCTGCCGGGGGCGGTAGCGGCCGGTCAGGCTGCCGAAGCGTCGGGCGCCGATGCTGTCGAGGTCGAAGCCGACGGCCGGGCGCATCTGCTCGTCGGACTGCGGGTAGACCCGCTCCAGCATGTCGCCGGTGACGTCCTGAGTGTCCCGGGGGACCTCGTAGAGCACGAAGTACTCGGTCGTGCCCGGCTGGCTCGGCACCCGGACTCCCCGGACGACGGCGTCCCCGGCGGCCTCGGGGCTGATGGAGGCGCCGTCGCCTCCCATCGCGATGCTGCTCGGGTTGTAGGCGATCCGGTACGAGGACACCACGTCGAGCCCGTGGTCCCGGGTCAGCGTCAGGGTGTCGGCGGTGTTGGAGGCGACCTCGCCCGTCACTCGGGCCGCCTCGCCGTCCCTGACCCCTTCGAGGAGGACCGGGAGGCCCTCGTAGCGATTGGTGGACCACTCCCGGATCGGGTCGGTGATCTCGGCGGGACCGGAGGCGTAGTCGACCCGGACCCCGGTGACCGCGCCTGCGTCGACCCCGAGGGGGCGATCGAGGTAGAGGGTGTCCTCGGTATTCCGGTCGATCGTGGCCTCGATCGCGGCCCCTTCGGCGCTTTCCAGCACGGCCGTCAGGCCCCGGAATCGGTTGGGGGGCCATCCGGCCTCGGCGACGGTGATCGAGCGGGCGCCGATCGAGGTCGGCGCCCCGGCCTCGGCCCGGGTCGCCTCGACGACCTCGCCGAGCTTGGCCCAGCGGAACGCCTCCTGGCCGCCGGCGGTGGGGCCGACCTCGGGGAGGCTTTCGACAATCGGCTGGAAGTCCCGGCTGGTGGGGGCCAGGCGGTTGAGGTAGGCCGGGAAGTCGGAGGCCCGGTTGGTCGAGGCGAGGATCCGGAAGGCGAGCGAGCCCTCCTCGGTGAGCTTGCGCTTCACCTCCTCGGCCTGGTTGGCCATCTCCTCGGGCATGATGATCTCGACGCGATCCTGGCCGACGCTGCGGATCGTGATGTCGAAGACGCCCTCGGGGTTGATCCGGCGCTTGAGCGCCGAGACCAGTTCGTCGAGGTCGACGCGCTCGCCGGCCTGCTGCTCGACCTGATAGACCAGGATCGTGCCGCCGGAGAGGTCGATGCCCAGCTTCAGCGGCCGTTCGTCGCTCAGGCCGACCTGCTGGGAGAAGAGGACGAGCAGGCCGAGGACGGCCGCCAGCCCGATGAGGATCAGTCTCGGGGTCAGGTTCTTCATGTCAGGTCCTTCGAGGCCGCGCGACGAGCCGGGGAAGCGTCCCTAGCCGGGTCGGGCAGGGGCGGCCCGGCCCCATCCCGATCCCGTTCGATCGCGAAGCGAGATCACTCCCTCGATGGCCGGGCCCGGCCCGCCGCCCGGGCCCGGACTTCCGATCGCCGATTCAAGAGGCCTTCTTCTCCGCCGCCCCGACCTTGTCGGTCGCGCCGGCCTCGACGAGGCCGGCGATGCTCGACTTGCGGCAGGTCAGCTTGACTCCCTTCTCGTCGTCGATCCGGATCACGATCCGGTCGGCCTTCTCGTCGACCGAGACCACCGTGCCGAAGATGCCCGACTCGGTCAGCACCCGGTCGTTCTTCTTCAGGGCCTTGATCATGTTCGTCCGACGCTTCTGGTTCTGCATCGGCATCCAGAAGAACAGGAAGAACGCCAGCAGCAGCACCGGCCCGAACTGGACGACGAGCACCATCCAGGGGGGCATGGCGCCCTCTCCCCCGCCGGCCGCCGGGGCGGCCTGGGCGAGGATCGGCACGAGCGGCGAGCGGGAGGATCCGGACATGGTCGGGGGTCGGTGCCTCGTAGATCGACGGGGGGGCGAGGTCAAGGGGCGAGTCTCTCGGCGACGATCGGTTCGATCGAGCTCGACGAGACGATCGAGTCACTTTAACGCTCACGGGCCGAGGGCTTCAAGCGCCTCCGCCCGGAATTGGACGTACCGGCCCTCGCCGATCGCCTCCCGGGCCGTCCGGACGAGCCGATGCAGGAAGGCGAGGTTGTGGATCGAGGCGAGGATCGGCCCGAGCATCTCGCCGGCCAGGAACAGGTGGCGGAGGTAGGACCGGCTGAACCGGGAGCAGGCCGGGCAGTCGCACCCCTCCTCGATCGGCCGGGGGTCGGCCTTGTGCGCCGCGTTCCGGAGGCGGACCGGCCCCCGCATCGAGAGGCAGGTGGCGTTCCGGCCGTTGCGGGTCGGCAGGACGCAGTCGAACAGGTCGACCCCTGCGGCGATGGCGTCGAGCACGTCCTGGGGGCGGCCGACGCCCATCAAATACCTTGACTGGTCGGTCGGCAAATGGGGAGAGGTCACCTCCATCGCCTTGCGGACCTCATCCGGGGACTCGCCCACGCTCACCCCGCCGATCGCGTAGCCGTCGAAGCCGAGCTCGACGAGCCGCTCGGCGCACTCGCGGCGGAGATCGGCATGGGCCCCCCCCTGGACGATCCCGAAGACGGCCTGGTCGGCCCGGCTCCGGGCCTCCTTGCAGCGTCGGGCCCAGCGGATCGTGCGGTCGGTGGCCTCGGCGATGGCCGATTTCTCTGCGGGGAGCGCGGGGCAGTGGTCGAGGACCATGGCCACGTCGGCCCCGAGCGACTCCTGGATGGCGATGGCCCGCTCGGGGGTCAGGTCCAGCAGGCTGCCGTCGAGGTGGGAGCGGAAGGCCACCCCTCGCTCGGTCAGCGAGGCCCGGTCGCTCATGCTGAAGGCCTGGAAGCCGCCGGAATCCGTGAGGATCGGCCCGTCCCAGGCCATGAACCGGTGCAGCCCGCCCAGGCGAGCCACCACCCCCTCTCCCGGCCGGAGGGCGAGATGATACGTGTTCGCCAGCAGCATCCGACTGCCGGAGGCCCGGAGCAGCTCGGGCAGGACACCCTTGACCGTCGCCTGGGTGCCGACGGGCATGAAGGCGGGCGTCTCGACCGCGCCATGGGGCGTGTGCAGGACGCCCGTGCGGGCGGCCGAGCCGGGGTCGGTCGCCTGCAATTCGAAGCGGACGGGGGCGGGCATGGGGAGGTCTTGGGGCGATCGGGGAGGGTGGGACGGCCGGCCGACGACCGAGGACGGCTGATCGGGGTCCGACCATCCGTCATCGGTCCTCCGTCCCGGGAGCGCCCGTCGGGCTGGGCTCAGTCGTTTCGCAGCTTCAGCCCCATCTCGGTGAGCTTCTCCCGGACCTCGTTGAGCGAGGTGACGCCGAAGTTCTTGCACTCCAGCAGCTCGTCCCCGGTGCGGCTGAGGAGGTCGCCGATGGTCTGGATGTTGAGCTTGGACATGCACTTGCGGGATCGGACCGAGAGGTTCAGCTCGCTGATCGGCTTGGCCATCGTCGCCCGCTCCTCGGGGGAGATCTCCACGGCCGCCGGGCCCATCGGGGCGGCGGCATGATGGGCGGGGCGGCCGAGCCCGGTGGCGACGGCGGGGCTCCCGCGTTCGGCGGATTCCAGGGCCATGCCGAGCCGGAGGCCCTTGGCGTCCATAATCTGCTTGATCTCGGAGAGCGACGTCTCGCCGAAGTTCTTGGAGGCGAGCAGGGCGGCCTCGGTGGTCCGGGTCAGGTCGCCGAGCGTCCTGATGTTCATCTTCCTCAGGCAGTTGCGGCTGCGGACCGACAGCTCGAAGTCGGTGACGGGGATTTCCAGCAGGGTCCGGAGCCGGTCGTACTGCTTCTCCAGGCTCTCGTCATAGTACATGTCGCGGCTGGCGCGGCAGTCCTTGGCGTAGAGCCGGGCCCGGGGCTCGTTGCCCAGGTGGGCGAGGACCTGATTGTAGAAGCCCTCGGCTTCCCGGTAACGCTGGTCGTCCTCCCGGAGGATGCCCAGGTTGATGAGCGCGGCCAGGGGGACGGGGGGGTGTCGGAGGCACTGCTGGTAGTAGTCGATGGCGACGTCGTCGTTGCCGTAGAGGTCGTTGATATAAGCGAGCTGGAAGAGGGCGCCGGTGTGGTCCCGGTTGAGCGACAGGGCGCGCTCGAATGCCTGGGCGGCGAGGATCTGCTCCCCCTCGTCGGCGAGCATGCAGCCGCGCTGGTAGTGGTACTCGGCGGTGCCGTCGGCCTGCCCCTCCAGCTTCTCCAGCATCGTGCGGGCCTGCTCGGCCTTGCCGGCCCGGCGGAGGGCGCCGATGCGGTGCAGGGTGGCGAGCTTCGGGTCGTAGCCCGACTCCCCGGCGGTGGAGAAGGCGTCGGCGGCCTCGTCCCAACGCTGGAGGTTCTCCAGGGCCAGGCCCCGATGGAAATGGGCCATGCCGTCGTCCCCGGCCTTCCCCAGGTGCTCCAGCGCCTGGTTGTAGTGGCCGTGCAGGACCTCGGCGACCCCGAGCCGGAGATGGACGTCGGGGCCCATCGTCCCGTCCCGGGAACGGTCCTTGATGTTCTGCACCGCCTCGCGGAGGGTCCCGTAGCGCGACGGATCGCGCCCGAGCAGCTCGCGCAGGTCGGCCACCGTGGAGAGGTCGAAGGGGTCTCGGTCCATCAAGGCCCGGACGTCGGAGGTCATCTGCTCGGCCATCGCGTCACCTCTGCTCCTCGCCTCGGTCCCCCGATCGGGCCCGGCGCCGCGGAGCGCGACGCCGACGGGGAGGAGGGGCGAGAAAAGATCCTAATCTACCAAATCCAACCCCAGGAGCAACATGCGCCAGCGGCCCCGGCCACACAGCCGCCATGCACTCAATCTGGCTTCGGCTCGGTCGTCGCGGAGTCGAGCGGCGTCTCCAACCCCGACATCCGGCCGGCCCAGCGCGATCGGAGCCCGTCCAGGTCGGTGCCCATCGCCGCCCGGAACGAGGAGACGGCCCCGCCCCCGGCCCCCGAGGCGGCGAGGCCGGAGGGGTTCCGGAGCCGATCGAGGTACGAGGCGAACCGCGCCGGTTCCTCCGAGCGGAGGAACCAGACGAGGGCCCAGGCGGCGGCGTATCGGTCGGCGACGTATCCGGCCCCGAAGCCCTCGTCCCGCAGGATCGGCTCGATGGGGGGGGCCGACCGGAGGGACCGCCATTGGTCGAGCCGGTGCGGCGGGATCGCGGCGAGGCCGGCCCAGCGTCCTCCCCGGAAGGCCTCGAATTGCATGGCGATGCCCTCGTGAAGCCAGACCGGGAATCGATGATACGCCGGCGCCAGGCCGCTGGCGACCACGAGCTGGTGGACCAGTTCATGGACCGCCGCTGCCCCCTCGGAATGGCGGCGGTCGAGGTCCTGGAGCAGGTCCTCTCGCCGGGCCTCTCGGCGGAGGCGGGAGATGACCCGGGATGCGGCGTCCCGATCCAGGACCCTGGGCCGCTCTCCCGAGAGCTCGAGTCGGAACCGGGCGCCCGGGGGCACGGAGTCGAGGGCGGCCTCGGCCCGATCCAGCTCCCTGAGCCGGGCGAACCGGGCGGCCTGTCGACGAGATTCGTCCGCCCGGCTGCGGGGGGTGGTCACGAACACGACCCGTCGCGTCGGATGGTAGTAGCCCCGGGTCGTCAGGAACGACTCGCCGGCCTCCGATCGGATGTAGTCGAGGTAATCGGCCTCCTCGGCGAACCAGACGACCACCAGCTTCTCGGGGGGGACCTGGAGCCGGAAACCCTGGGCGGAGAAGGTCAGGTAGAAGGTCGTCATGACCCGGTCGAGCAACTCGAGGCGGTCGGCGGCCCGGGCATCGTCATGCTGGTGCAGGAGCACGATCCGGCCCGATTCGGAGACGGAGAACGGCCGGCCGGGGAGGACGTCCCGGAGGGAGGAGAGGTCGGGCCCCGCGGCGGGGCGATCCAGGAGGTCGAGGACCGAGACGAGGTGGGCGACCGGCCGGAAGGACGGATGCCGCTCGTGGGCCGATCGGAGCATCGCGACCGCCTCGGGGGTCAGGCCGCGTTCGAGCGCCCACCAGGCGGCCCGGTATCGACCCTCCGCGTCTCCGGTGAGGGCCCGGTCCCGGAGGCCGGGCCAATCGTCCTCGGGCCAGTGGCCGGGCTCGATGGCGAGGAAATCCTCGCGGAGGAACTCGACGGGCCCCTCGGGGCCGTCGAGCCGGACGGTCCGCCCGTCGACCTCCGCCGGGAGCTGGGCCGATCCGCCCTCGGCGAAGACGACCACTTCCGGGCGAGCATCGGTTGGCGTCCACCCGACCACCAGGGCGATGACGGCGATCCTTCGAGAGAGTCCGCCCGGGATTCCCCTCATCGCGACGCGCTCCCTGCCCCGGGCACTGCCCGCCCGGAGGGCGGGAATTCGAGGGGCGGACCTTTGACAATCGCCCGTCGCCGTGCGACCGTTGGCGGGCGTCCGGGGGCGGGTCGACTCCGGCCCGGCCGGACCCACCCATCCCCGACTCGATTGAACACGAAACCACCGAGGATCGCGACCATGCGACCGCAACGACTCGCGGCCGGCGCCCTGGCGGCGCTGGCCGGGCTGATCGCCGCCGGGCCCGCCCCGGCCGCCTTTCAGGGGGACCCCACCGTGGAGATGGTCGAGTTCGGGGGCTGGGGGCGCAACGTCAAGCTCAGCAACGGGGACGCGGAGCTGATCGTCACCCTGGAGGTCGGCCCTCGCATCCTCAGCTATCGGCTGACGGACGGGGAGAATGTCTTCAAGGTCTACGACGAACAGCTCGGCGGTTCGGGTGAGTCGGGCTGGCAGATTCGGGGGGGGCACCGCCTCTGGGCCAGCCCGGAGGATCCGGCCCGGACCTACGTGCCCGACAACGGCCCGGTCCAGTACCAGGAACTCGGCCCGGGCCGGATCCTGGTCGTCCTGCCTCCCGACCCGACCTTCCACCTCCAGAAGGAGATGGAGATCGCCCTGGGGCCCTCGGGCAGCGGCGTCTCGATCGTCCACCGCATCCGGAACTCGGGCCGACAGCCGACCGAGCTGGCGATCTGGTCCCTCTCGGTCATGAAGCCCGGCGGCATCGAGGTCATCCCTCTGCCCCCGAAGGCGCCCCACGGCGGATCGGGTGGCGAGCCGACCGCCGAGGACTTCGCCCCGCAGTTCTCCCTGGCCCTCTGGCCCTACATGGACTTCGAGGACCCCCGATGGGGCTTCGGCTCCGACGCGATCACCCTCCGACAAGACCCCGAGACCGACCGGGGGCCGACCAAGCTCGGCATCTCCACCCCGCTGGGCGTCGTCGGCTACCTGAACGGCGGGACCCTGTTCGTGAAGCGGTTCCCGTTCGTCCCCCAGCGGCCCTACCCCGACCTCGGGGTGAACTACGAGACGTTCACCAACGCGGACATGATCGAGCTGGAGTCCCTCGGCCCACTGGTCCGGCTTGGCGTGGGGGAGGCGGTGGAGCACCTCGAGCGCTGGGAGCTAGTCGGCGGCGTCGAGGCCGGCGAGGGTCCCGAAGGGGCGAAGCAGGCCGTCCTCCCGGTGCTCTCGAAGGACTGATCCCCCGCCCCGACTCGATCGCGCCTCGGCGAGGACCCGCCCGGGAATTCACGCCGAGACGGGCGTCGACGAGGCCCGGGTCGCCCCCGGCCCTGCCGTCGGGAAGTACGAGGCGAGCCGTGCCGCCTCGGTACTGACGTCGTGGTCGGCGGCGACCCGGGCCGCGCCGGCCGCCCCCATGCGTCGGAGACGGTCGGTGGAGGCGTCGAGGGCCTCCTCCATCGCGTCGGCCAGTTCGCCGACCGCCCCGGCCGGGACGAGCCAGCCGGACTCCCCGGGCCGGACCAGTTCCGGGATGCCCGCGATGGCGGTCGAGATCACCGGCCGGTGCAGGGCCAACGCCTCCATGATCACGACCGGCAGCCCCTCGGCGAAGCTGGAGAGCACCAGGGCCCGGCTCGACCCCAAGGCCTCCCGGACCTCCGGGCCGCTCCGCCATCCGAGCAGGGTGACCTTGCCCCGGAGCCCCCGGCGCTCGATCAGCTCCTCCAGGGCGGCACGCATGGCCCCGTCGCCGATGACGGCCAGCTCGAACTCCCGGCCGCGTCGGGCCAGCTCGGCGGCGGCCTCGACCAGGACGAGCTGGCCCTTCTGGGGGTCGAGCCGGCCGATGTTCAGCAGCCGGGGAAGGTCGGGCGGGTCGGTCGCCTCCTGGCGGAGGAACTTCGCGTCCAGCCCGCAGCGGACGACCCGGACCTTGTCCCAGTCGTCGGGATCGGACCAGCGCCAGAGCTGGCTCCGGCCGAAGGAGCTGATCGCCGCGACGAAGGAGGCGTGGCGGACCTTCTCGCCCAGGGCCAGGGCCCTCGGCGAGTCGAACTCCTCGGGCCCGTGGACCGTCAGGCTGTAGCTCGGCCCGCCCAGCAACCGGGAGAGCAGCGCGACGGTGGCCGGGTTGGTGCCGAAGTGCACGTGGACGTGCGCGACCCCGTCCCGATCGGCCCAGCGCTTGAGCAGGCTGGCCTCGGCGAGGTAGGCCAGGTGGACGCCGATCCCCCGGCCGGATGCCTTGCCGATCCGCCAGGCCGCCTGCAGGGACCGGAGGAACCGACCGGGATGACGCACCGCCTCGGCGAGCGTCGCCCCGAGCAGGCCGATCGGGCCGGCGTCGAGCAGGCGACGGGTCCGCTCGTACTCGAGCTGGTCGTCGGGATCGACCCGGGGGAGGCCCGAGTCCCGGACGGCGTACCGGGCGACCGTCCAGCCGAGATCCTCCAGCGCCGCGATCTCCCGGCGGATGAAGGTCAGGCTCGGCATCGGGTACGAGTTCACGAGGTAGGCCAGGCTCGGCACGGAAGGCTCCCGTTGCGGGCACGCGGTGGAGTCAGGGATTCGACCCGAGGTCTCCCCAGCGCCTGCGGACCTCGTCCAGCACGTCGAGGATGGCGATCGACTCGTCCAGCGGCATGACCGGGCTCTCGGTCTCCCCGGCCCGGAGGCATCGCATCGCCTCGGCCGCCTGGTACTGGTAGCCGTTGCCGGAGAGGGGCACGACCAGGTCGCGTCGGCCTCCCCGGGCGAGGTCGATCAGCGGGTCGATCCGTCGGGCGACCGACCTGACCACGGGCATCCCCTTGAGCAAGGCCAGCCGGCCGCCGCCGCTTCCATCGGCACCCGGCGAGATCGGGGAAACGGATCGGACGGTCAGCCGCTCGGGGCGGTAGAACGGCTCGGCCACCCGGATCAGGCCGCCGGAGCCGGAGAGCACGGCGTCGTTGCCGGTCGCCCCGGTGAGGCTGGCCGAGAGGTTCGAGAGTCGACCGCCGGAGTGCCGAAGGACCAGGCCGACCCGGTCATCGACCCCAGATTCGGCCATCGAAGCGAACCCGACCACCCCCTCGACCGGGCCGAGCAGGTCGAGGGCCATCGAGACGAGGTAGACCCCGAGGTCGAGCAAGACGCCCCCCCCCTGCCCCGGATCCCAGAGCCGCCCCCCCGGCCGGTACTCGAACGGGTAGCCCATCTGGGCCGAGAGCATCTGGACCTCGCCGATCGTCCCCCCCCGGACCAGCTCCCGGAGCCGGGCCATGCAGGGGATGAACCGGCTCCACATGGCCTCCATGCAGAAGAGGCCCGCCGATCGGGCCAGCTCGGCGACCTCCCTCGCCTCGCCCGCATTCAAGGCGAATGGCTTCTCGCAGAGGACCGGCTTGCCCGAACCGAGGGCGAGCACCATGTGTTCGCGGTGCACGTGATTCGGGGTGGAGACGTAGACGAGGTCGACCTCGGGAGAGGCGACCAGCTCCTCGACGCTGCCCACCGCCTTCGGGATCCGGAGCCGCTCGGCGAGGCCCTTCGCCCGGTCAAGGGACCGGGATCCGACGGCGGAGACGACGGCGTCGGGCAGCTCGGCCAGGCCCCGGGCGAAGGCCTCGGCCATCGATCCGGCGCCCAGGATGCCCCATCGGACGGTGTCGGCCATCGTCGGTTGCCTCTTCGTCCGCCCCGTCGTCGCGTCCCCGCTCAGGCCCCCACGGCCCAGGGCATCGGGGAGACGGGATCGAAGGTGGTGGTCAGTCTTCGAGGGGAACCCATCCCCTCGGGATCCTGCAGGGTCAACGTGATCTCGTTCACGTGCAGGGAGAATCGGGGGGAGAGGCGGCAGGGGCGGCCCTCCCGGATCGATGCGGCCAGCTCGGCCACCCCCCGGGCGTAGTCGCAGCGGTTGGAGCCGACGGTCTTGTAGTGGAAGTCGGCCTTGCGGACGAGCGGCTGGCGACGCTCGCCGAGGCCGACGAGCCGGGCCAGGGTCGGATAGCGTTGGGCCCGGAATGAATATTTCGACCACCGGCTCAGGTAGACCGGGGAGGCCATGTCCCAGCAGTTGGCGACCCGGAGCACCCCCTCGTCGCCGAAGATCCGCATGGAGTGGTCGTGCGAGGCCACGATGCTGTTCGTCAGGCGGACCACCATCCCGGAGGCAAACCGGATGCAGCCGGAGGTGAAGTCCGGGGTGTCCGGGGGGTCAAGCGGGACGGGGCTCTTGTCCGGGATCTGGCAGGAGGCAAAGGAGGTGACCGACTCGGCCGGCCCGAACATGGCGGCGAGCCAGGTGAGGTAATACCCGGCGTGCTCCAGGGTGCAGCCGACCTCGAACTCGTCCCGGAACGGCCAGGCGTTGCCCGAGGCGCTGAGCCAGCCCCGATAGTTCTCCCGGTGCAGCAACCCCTCGTCCAGCTCGGCGTAGGCAAGGCAGACCTTGCCGACGGCCCCCTCCCGGACGAGCTTCCAGAGGGTCTGCGCCGCCTCCCCCAGCATCGTGCTCGGGGCCGAGGCGATTACCAGGCCGGCGGCTTCGGCCTGCCCCACGAGGGCGACGGCCCGGGGCCATTCGGTCGCCAGCGGTTTCTCGGTGTAGACGTGCTTGCCGGCGTCGAGCGCGGCGGTCGACACGTCGAAGTGGGCCCGGGGGTTCGTCAGGTTGACGACCAGCCCCACGCGATCATCGGCCAGCAGCTCGGCGTAGTCCCGATAGCGGTGCAGGCCGTGGTGCTTCGCGAAGCGGTCGGCGCGTCCCTCGTCCTGGTCGGAGACGCCGACCAGCTCCAGCTCGGGGTGGTTGGTCAGCGTGGTGACGTAGTAGTCGGCCACGTAGCCGCAGCCGACGATGGCGATCCGCATCCCGATCCTCCGCGCTCCCGCCCGCTTCGCCGGGGCGTCCGGCGGCATTCTAGGTCCTGTCCGGTGGATCGTAAACCTTGAAGCAGCGACGATTCATGGCCACCTCGACCACCGCCGAGGTGGACAACTCCAGCCCCTCGGATCGGGTGAGCCGCCGACGGCATCCCTCAGTCTGACGACGCGCCGCTCCAGCCCATCCCGCCGCCGCGACGGATCCCGATCGAAATGCCGATCCCGTCGCCGGTCCCTGGGGATCGGTCGGGATGACCGCAAGGATTCATCGGCGACGCGGATCGAGACGTAAATGCCGTCCGCCGGATCATTCCCCCTCTCCAGCCAAACGCCGGTGCGAAGGCGGGGGCGAGCATCGCCGGGCTCCTCGATCATGGCGGCGCCTCGCTGAGCGACGGCTTCCGGCGGGAGCCGGGTTTCCCGGGGAGGGTCTGCTCGCCGAGTTCCGTACGGGAACCGGAAGGCGACGGCATCGCCGAGCGGTTCATCCGCACGATCGAGGCGTCTCTACGAGACCCCGACCGGGCGACCGAAGCCGATTCGCCCCCGGCCCCAGGCTTCACGCGAAATTCAATTGCCAGGAGACGCCGAAGCGGTCGGTGAGCCAGCCGAACCGCGCGCTGAAGCCGTAGTTGCCGACCGGCATCAGGACGCTCCCACCCTCCACCAACCGGCCGAAGGCGGAATCCAGCTCGGCCTCGCTCTCGCATTCGACGAACAGGGACATCGCCGGTGTGAACCCGAACCCATGCTTGACCGGGCTGTCGATGCAAAGGAAGGCGCGGCCTGCAAGGGAGAAGGTCGCCAGCTTGACGGTGCCCTCCTTGCCCTGCTCACCCGTCCCATATCGCTCGACATGGGTGATCCCCGAATCGCCGAAGAGCGACGTGTAGAACGTCATCGCCTCCTCGGCGACCCCCTCGAACATGAGGTGCGTCAAGACCTCGCGTGCCATCCGGATTGCCCTCCGTTAAGGTGTTGAGCCGGGGCGATCCGTCCGCCTCCCCGGCTCGTCGGACCGGTCGCCTCACTCGCACGGGGCCCCGGCCAGGGCGGCGGCCATCCGCTCCTGCATCTACTCGGGCGTCAGGTCTTCGAGGTGCTCGGCGATCGACCAGTGGTGGCCGAAGGGGTCGACCAATTTGCCGTAGCGGTCGCCCCAGAAAGCGTCCTCCAGCGGCATCTTCACCGTCGCGCCCGCCTCGACGGCCCGGTCGAACGTTGCGTCGGCGTCGGTGACGTAGAGGTGGATCGTCACCGGTGAGCTGCCCTCGGGGCCGACCGACCCGTAGCTGGGGAACTCGTCGGCGAGGAAGAGCCGGGAGTCGCCGATTTGCAGCTCGGCGTGCCCGATCTTGACCCCACCGTCCTCGGCCGGGAAGGGCATGCGGCAGACCTCCTCGGCCCCGAAGGCCCGCTTGTAGAACTCGATGGCCTCGGCGGCGCCCTTGATGACCAGGTGCGGGGTGATCGCGTGGTAGCCGGCCGGGATCGGATGACCCATGGTTTCCTCCCGTCGAGACGTGCGCCCGGCTCAGAACCTGGCCACATGGCCACGTTCCACGACGGGCACGAGGATTGGAACCAGATATCGGCGGCTTGCCGACGTTTGTACAGTCATCCTGGAGAAATGCAAGGAGTTCGCGCATGAGGGCCCGCGGGACGGGGTGGGTGGGCGTCTCCCCCGCGCCGGGCTCGTTCGAGGTGCGACTCGCTCCCATCGCCCACGCGACGCCTTCGGCCCCAGCCGATCCCCGAGGCGTTCCGAAAGGGGATTCACCCCTCGGGCCGTAAACGGCCCTCCGAGTTGCCGACCCTGCGTCATCCGCTCGCGGATCCCAACAGGGCACGTCCGCCGTTGGGGGCTCATACAGAAGTACGGATCCTGAACCCCTGGCCCCTCGACGAGATGGACGGGCGTGACCCGGCTGCGGGGGCTGATCCTCGACCCGTTTCGCCCCGGGTTCGACGCGTGCGGGAAGCACACCGGCGGGCTCGACACGCCCTTGTGTAGCGGAAGGGCGTGCCTCTGCGGCCGGTCGCGCTGGACTGCGAGAGAACCTTCGGGAAGGTGGAGGCCGAGGACCAGGATGGGGTTGAGAGATGGCGGCTCTCCCGGCTCAACGGCCCGAAGCTCACCTCGACGCGCTTCGTGGCGACCCGCGGCCGATTCCTCGAAGGCGGCCAGGCACGACTGCAGGTCCACGACGACGATGATCGCGGGTCAGCTCAACACTTCGATCACGATCCCGCCCGGAGCCTCGAAGTAGAATGTCCAGGAACCGTGCTGCTTTGACGGCTCGGGCACGTCATACCCGTCGGCCTTCAGTCGGCGGTTGATCTCGTCCACCTTCGCCGGGCTCTCCTGCCCGAAGCCGATGTGGAACGCCCCGGGATACCTGACCTCGGCGGCCCCGTCGATGTTGGTCAGGGTCAGGATCATGCCCTGCTCGTCGCGCAGGAAGGCAATCCGGTCGTTGCCCGGCAAGCCCTGGGGGTCGAGCTTGAAATACGCCATGAGGAAGCCGCGTGCCGCCCGGACGTCCGTGACGGCGAGGTTGATGTGATTCAGGACCATCGTCGGCGCCCCTTGTTCTCGCGTTCAACTCCGCATCCGCTCGATCTCCTCGACCGCCCGGACTTCGACCCTGAGCTGCCCTCGCTCCTCGTCTGTAAGGTCGATCGAAGCCAGTTCCTCGCGTGCCGACCGGGCACGCCCCTCGTCGTTCATCGCCAGGGCCAGTTCGACGCGAGTGTTCAGGACGCGGGCACGCTCCTCCGGCGGCGCGCCCGCATCCCGCGTCAGGGCCAGGTCGAGGACCTTGGCCGCCGCCGCATCCATCCCCCGCACGTCGCGGAAGTTGGCCGCCGTCTCCAACGCCCGCTCCATGGGCGAGAGCTTCGACCAGGCCTCCGCGTCGGGGTACTCGTACTCCGGCTCGTCGCGGGCGATGAAGAGGATCGAGTTGCCGGTCGGATCGACCAGCGTGAACCGGCTCTGGCCTTTCCTCAGCCGAGAGATGCGGGGCAGCCCTGCGGTCGGGACCCGGCCGAGCGAGGCCTTCAGGGCATCGGCGATGGCCCGGTGATGAGGCTCGACGGCATCGACCATGACCAGGCAGGTGGCCGACTCGCCCCTCGGGTTGGGTTTGCCGCCGCCCACGAAGTGCAGCTCGAAGCCGCCCCGCTTCACCGCGAGATAGACATAGGGCTTGAGCTGCCGGTGGGTCATTTCGAAGCCGATCGCCTGGTAGAACGTCGGCGTCTCGTCGGGCGAGGCGCACGCGAACACGGGGATCGCATGCTCTGCGCTCATGGTTCCCTCCCGGGCATGCGAGTCGATCCGGCCGAGCCCTCCTCGAGCCGCTGCCGTGCCCGCCTGAGCCCCTCCACCGCCGTACGAAGGGCCTCTTCGCCGACCGCCTTCCCGGTCCTGTCCGCCCAGATCGCTTGCCGGGCCTCGACCTGCCGCAACGCAATCCGGCCCTTTTCGGTCAGCGCGATCAGCTTGGCGCGGCGGTGGTGCGGATTGTCCCGATACTCGACGAAGCCGTCCCGCTCCAGGGCGTCGGCCGTCGTCTGCACGCTCTGGCGGGTCAAGCCCATGATCCGGGAAACATGGGCAACCGACACCGGGGCGTGGTCGACGACGCCGAGCACCTGCCATCGGGCGGAAGTGAGCCCCGACGGTCCTGCCATCCGGTCTCCGGCGGCGAGCAGGAGGCCGTTGAGGCGGAAGACCTCGAGCACCAACTCGGTGAACGCGTCGCCCTCGGCGGACTTCTTCGGCATTGACAGGATTCTGACGAATTCGCAGGAGCCTGTCAATAACACCGGCCACCCGGCTCGCCGCGATGCGATGGGCTCGGCGGTCCATACGTCCACCGGGTGCAGCAGGGCCGGCAAGCCCGGCGGCACCGGCGACTCGCGGCCCCATTCCCGAGCGGGCGCGCCGGGGCCCGGACCACTCGACGGCGAGATGACGCACCTCGTCCGGGTTCCGCCTGATGTCGATGCCGACGATCTTGCCACCCTCGATCTCCTGGAGAGTCGTCTCGTTCGATCCGCCGGCGTCGACCGCAACGAAACGGAGAAGGCCGTTGATCCATCCATGGCGGACGAGGCGGCACGGATTCGTCGCGAGGATGCATGCAAGGCCCGCGTGCAGTCGTAGGATCTTCCCGACGCCGAGCATCGGTCGCCTCGCCGCGGACACCCTCCCGCCCCCGCCGGAGTGGAGCCACGTCGTCGACCAGCAGCGAACGAAGCCCGTCCAGGGCGCCATCCCGGGTGGCCGTGAGGGACGTTTCGGCGATTCGCGGTCCTCGGTCTGCCGCCGGCGGGAAGCGGGGGCGAGATGCTCGGACGTGATCCCTCGCCCGCCGGGCGAGCTGTCGGCTTGCGGCCGAACGGGCCCGGCTCCGGTATGATGCTGGCCCGACGACCGCCGTCTCACCCGGCCCCGGAGCCGTCCATGGCAGCCCGCCGATCGCTCGACGACACGCTGGCCGCGCTCCGCGCCCTCCGGGGGCAGGAGCTCACCGCCGCGCAGGTGGCCGAGCTGCGGAAGCGGATCGGCGACCGGTCGAACCTCGTCGTCGCCGCTGCGGCGACCCTTGTCGCCGAGAACGCGCTCCACGACCTGGCCGGGGAGCTGGAGGCGGCGTTCGACCGCTTCATGGTCAATCCGCTCAAGGTCGACACGCTCTGCCGGGCGAAGATCGCCATCGTCGAGGCGCTGGACCGGTTGGAGCACCAGGAGACCGGCGTGTACCGGAAGGCGGCGACGCACGTCCAGCTCGAGCCCGTCTGGGGAGGGACGGAGGACTCCGCGCCGCCGTTGCGGGCGGCGGCCCTCGTGGCACTGGCGCGGGCCGAGGGCGTTCGATCCCTGCCGATGCTGGTCGATGCCATGGCCGATCCCGACAGGGACGCGCGGATCGCGGCGGCCGTGGCGCTCGGGGCCGTCGGGAGCGAGGCCGCCGGCCTGGTGCTGCGGCTGAAGGCCCGCCTCGGCGACCGCGACCCCGACGTCTTATCCGAATGCCTCGGCGGCCTGCTGGCGGTGGAAGCCGGGGAGAACCTGCCGTTGGTGGCCGATTACCTCGATCCGGCCAATCCCTTCGCCTGCGAGGCTGCGGCCATGGCGCTGGGCAAGTCCCGACTGCCGGAGGCGTTCGAGCCGCTGGCGGATTGCTGGCGTCGGGCCCACTCGTTCGAACTGAAACGGCATCTCCTCCTGGCGCTCGCGATCCTCCGTCGCCCCGCCGCGCTCGATCTCCTGGCGGAGATCGTCGCGACCGCGGAGGAACCGGACTCTGCCGCCGCCCTGTCGGCGCTGGGCATCTACAAGGACGACCCCCGCCTGCGCGATCGGATCGCGGGGATTGTCGCGGAGCGGGAGAGCCCGACCCTTCAGACGGCGTTCAGGCGAGCGTTTCGGTAGGGGCGTCTCGTTCCTTGGTGGCTCAGCAGCCTCGCACTTTTGGGCGTGCCAGTCCTAAGGGTCTGGGCCCGGCAAGATCCGTCAAGTCCGCCGCCCTCGCCGGGTTCCGTTCGACCCGGCGGCCCCGACCATCCCTCGGGGCCAGCGTCCGTACCGGCCGGCAGCAGTCGTCGCGGTACAAGCTCAAATAGATCACCGCCTCGTGATCCCGCCAGTCCTCGCTGAACCGGTACGTCTCGCGGGCCTTCCGTGCGTCGCGGCGGCGATCCGCCCCGTCCTGCCGCCGCACGAGGGCCGCGTTTTGATCGACCGGCTGGCCCCCGAACCTCCCCATGTGGTGATCGGTGCCGGCCCGACGGGGTAATCCTCGTGGCGGACGTGGGAATGCGTCTCGCCCGAGGGATGCATGATCGGGCCGACACCGTGCAACGTTGCCGAGACATCAGGACGCGGCCCGGCAATCACCGAAGCCGAGGTTTCGGGCGAGGGGGACGGGCCGTCTCAGGCGTCGGGGCGGCCGAGGTGATCGGCGACGGCGGCCAGCAGCGGGTTGATCGTGTTCGGCTGGATGTCGTGGGGCGGTCGCCACTCGATCCATTCGTGGCCGAGGTGCTCGGTGACCTCGATCGCCACGCGGTCGGGGACGGTGGCGAGGTAGATCACCAGGGTCTTGTGGTCGCGCTCGCCGGTCTTCTTGCGGATCGGGTAGTAGACCTGCTCGAACCGGAACGAGGTGTCGAGGTCGATGGAGTCACGGCCGATCCCCGTCTCCTCCTCCAACTCGCGGAGGGCGCACTCCAGGTCGGACTCGCCGGGGTCGACCCGGCCCTTGGGCAGGTCCCAGCGGTCAGCGTGCCGCATCAGGAGGAAGGACCGGCGCTCGGAGCGGGTCATCAGGAGGACGCCGCAGGCTCGAATTCGTCTCATAAGTTTCGAATGGGGGAGCGGAAATCAGGGGCGCGAGGCCGAGCGGGGGTCGATCGCTCGATGGTAGTCCACGGCGATCTCCAGGCGAGTCCGGGCTACGATCAGGAGCCCCATCGCGAACGTCGTCCAGAGCATTGCGACCCACAATCGAGACCTCGACCAGGAGGAACCCGCAACCGCCCAGAAGATGGCGGAGAGGCCGATGAGGATCAGCGCCGGGATTAGAGGATGGGTCAGGACGGGCTTCCATCCCATCTCCACGATCGCTGAGGGGACCTGCCTCCCAAGGACGAGCGACCCGCCGAAGCTCCCAATGCTCATCAACCCGCAAAGGAAAGCCGGCAGTAGCCGAGGGCTGATCTTCCAAACTCGCCCCGGAAAGCGGGTGTGGGCGTTCGAGTCTCCGGAGGGAGCCTCATAAGGATTGGATTGACCGGAGGAGGTCATGACGTACCCCCTCGGCCAGGTCAAGAGGACGACGTTGCGGACGCAACGACCTTGGCGGCGGAGTATCCCTCCGTACGCGCGTCTTTCGAGAGCTTGTGGTCGAAGGCGTCGACCAGGGCGAGCCAGCTGGCCTCGATGACGTTCTCGGAGACGCCGACGGTGCCCCAGACGGAGTCCCGGTCCCGGCTCTCGATGACGACCCGGACGCGGGCGGCGGTGCCGGCCCGGGCGTTGATGACCCGGACCTTGTAGTCGACCAGGTTCATCTCCCGGAGTCGGGGGAAATGGGGGTCGAGGGCCTTGCGGAGGGCGCCGTCGAGGGCGTTGACCGGGCCGTCCCCCTCGCTGACGGTGTGCTCGACCGCCTCGCCGATCCGGAGCTTGACGGTGGCCTCGGTGATCGGCGGGCCGCCGTCCCGGGCCTCGACGCTGACGTGGTAGTGCAGGCGCTCGAACCAGTTCCGGTAGCGGTTCGCCTCCTTCTCCACCAGGAGGACGAAGCTGGCCTCGGCGGCCTCGAACTGGTAGCCCTCGTTCTCGAGGTCCTGGACCCGGGAGAGGACCCGGGACATCAGGGCGGAGTCGTGCTCCAGGCCGTGCTCGGCCAGCTTCTCGGCGATGTTGGAGCGGCCGGACAGCTCGGAGACGAGCACCCGGCGCTCGTTGCCGACGAGGCCGGGGTCGATGTGCTCGTAGCTGCTGGCGACCTTCCGGATGCCGTGCACGTGCATCCCCCCCTTGTGGGCGAAGGCGCTCGGGCCGACGAACGGCTGGCCGTTGCGGAAGTTCAGGTTGGCCAGCTCGTAGACGTACCGGGAGACTTCCGTGAGGTGGACGAGGCTGCCATCCCTCAGGAGGTCATACCCCTCGTACTTCAGCGCGAGGTTGGCGATCACGGAGCAGAGGTCGACGTTGCCGCAGCGCTCGCCGATCCCGTTGATCGTGCCCTGCACCTGGGTCGCGCCCCGACGGACGGCGGCCAGGGTGTTGGCGACTGCCAGCTCGCCGTCATTGTGGGGATGGATCCCGAGCGGGACGGAAACGGCGGCCCGGGCCGCGTCGACCGCCTCGGCGATCTGCTCGGGGAGGGTGCCGCCGTTGGTGTCGCAGAGGACGATCCAGGAGGCGCCTGAGGAGGCGGCGGCCTGGATCGTCTTCAAGGCGTACTCGGGGTTCCTCTTGTAGCCGTCGAAGAAGTGCTCGGCGTCGTAGACGACCTCGGGGCCGTGGGGGGCGGCGGCGAGGAAGGCGACGGAGTCGGCGATCATCCGGAGGTTCTCCTCCAGGCTGACGCCGAGGATCTCCCGGGCATGCAGATCCCAACTCTTGCCGACGACGGTGATGACCGGGGACCTCGCCCCGGCCAGGGCGTTCATGCCGGGGTCGTCCTCGGCGGCGACGTCCCGCCGCCGGGTCATGCCGAAGGCGGCGACCCGGGCGTGGGAAAGGTCCAGGTCGCGGACCTCCCGGAAGTACGCCTCGTCCTTGGGATTGGAGAGGGGGTAGCCGCCCTCGATGGTGTCGATGCCGAGCTCGTCCAGGCGGGCGGTGATGAGCAGCTTGTCCTGGAGCGAGAAGTTGACCCCCTCGCCCTGGCTCCCGTCGCGCAGGGTGGTGTCGTAGATGCGGATGCGCGTCATGGGCGATTCACCTGGCTCGGATCGGGTCGGTCGACGCTCTGGCGCTCGAAAGACAGGCCATTCTATCAATCGAAGGCCCTCCCGACGACTCCCGGACACGGCTCGGGGGCGGGGGTTCACCCCGGTCGGGCCCCTGGCAGCGGAGTTGCGGGCTGAGTCGCATCGAGGCCCGGCCCGACGAGCCCCCCCGAATGAGACCTCGGGACATTGTCGCTTCATCGGAGTCGACACGCATGAAGGACACAAGGGACAAGCAAATCGACTTCAGCGCGGTCCCGGGGGCCGCTGCCGTCGGTACGATCCTCGGCGCGCTCTGCGCCTTGGCGTACTTGAGGTTCACCACCGCAGCCAACGGCCGGGTGGATGATCCCGAGGGTGCGGCAGCTCAAGGGATTGCACGGCTCTTCGACGCGATTTTCGTGATCGTGGGCGGCCTCATGCTCGGAGCGGCCCTCGGCCTCGGGGAAGGCCTGGCGTGGCCCCTCGCCAGGAGGGCAATCATCTCCCGTCGATCGGGCGACACCGATGAGGGCTGACCGGTGCTGCCTCGCGGCCCACCGCTCCTCATTCCCAGGTCAGATCCCCACCATTCGAGGGAGCCTCGCGATCCATGAGCACCGTCGATGAGCTGATCGAGGCGATCCATCAGGAGGCCCTTCGGGCCGACTTCCCGATCGACGAGCCGGTCTACCTCCAGGCGAAGAAGGACCCGAGGCGGCCAATCCTCTTCGCCGGCTCCCTGTCGGCGCCGATCTGCTCCTTCGGCCGGGACCTGGGGAAGGACGAGGTGGCGTGGGGACAGCCCCAGGTCGGAGCGGGGGGGAAGCTGGTGAGGAGGGAGGTCTACCGCAAATACGTCGGCGAGCCGACGGCGGACGACCCCCGGCTGGATCGGGCGCTGGAACACGTCTTGCTCTCGAATACGGTTCCCTACAAGCCCCCGGGGAACAAGGCATACTCGGAGGCGGTGAAGGCTCGTTTCCGCCCGTACGTCGCCGAGTTCCTGGCGGGGCACTGGGAGGGGGACCGCGTGCTCTGCCTGGGGACCGAGGCGTTCCGATGGTTCGCCCCCTACGCGGGGCCGGGGGCGGCAGACGACTTCTGGAATCGGGAGGACCGATACGAGGCCGAGTTGCCCTGCGAGCTGGTCGCCGGGACGCCCGGGGGTGAGATCCGGAAGGCGCTGATCGTCTGCCCGCTGCCGCACCCGTCGCCGCTGAATCGGCGGTGGTATCCGCTCTTCCCGGGGTTACTGAGGGCGAGGCTGGATGCGTCGGGGGCTGGGTGATTGGCTCCCGAATCGGGGATGTCCGTAAGGGTTCGGCGTTGTGCGAGCCGATGCGGTCCGATACGTTACGGTGACGAACGATGCCGTTCTTCCAGCCAGCCGGGGAGGGTCTTCGATGCGCAAGGTCCAGATGGTCACCGACCGAGAACTGGAGATCCTGAAAGTCCTCTGGGCGCGGGGTAGGGCCAGCGTGAGGGAGGTCCAGGAGGACCTGGTCCGGGACACCGGGCCGGTAGCCTATAGCACCGTCCAGACGCTGCTGAACATCATGGAGGACAAGAAGGGGATGGTCCGTCACGTCGTGGAGGGGCGGACGTTCATCTACATCCCGAAAAAATCCCCCGAGCGGACGATCCGTGAGCTGACACGCCGGTTCGTGGACCGGGTGTTCGACGGGGCGCTGGACCGGGTGCTGGTCGCCCTGCTCGACTCGAAGCCGCCGACGGCCGAGGAGCTGGACCGGCTTCGGGCGATGCTCGACGCGGCCGAGTCGCAGCCGGCCGGGTCGGCGTCGGTGCCCGAGGGGTCATCGGACTGATCCGATCGGACGGGATCGTCGATGGGGATCGGTCGCCGAGGATCGGTCGCCGACGGGACGAGCGGGCGGCGGGGGGACGAGCGGATGGTCGCGGCCGTCGATCGCCTGGGGCCCTGGCTGCTGGACGTCGGGGTGCTGGCCTCGGGCTGGTTCGGGCTGGTAATGCTGCTGATGGTGGGCACCCGCCAGCCGATCCGGAGGCGGGACCTGGCCCGGGCGGGGGCCATCGGATCCCTCGCGTTGATCCCGCTCTCGGCGGTCCCGATCGGGAGGGTGGGGTACACCCTGGATTTGCCCGGGGCCGTCGGCCCGGTCGCGGCCGAGGCGATGGGGCGGGCCTTCTCGGCGATCCCGGTCGACCTCGCCCGGGTCTTGACGATCGGATACCTCGCCGCGGCGGCGGCGGGGGTCGGCTGGTCGCTGCTTGGCACCTGGGCGATGCGCGGCCTGGTCCGAACCACCCGGCCGGCCTCGATGGGCGCCCGGAAGCTCTACCAGGCCCTCCCCTTCGAGGGCGGAAGCCGCCGTCCTGCGTTGGGCGTCTCGGATCGGGTCCGGAGGCCGGTGCTGGTGGGGGGACGGAGGCGGACCATCGTGATCCCGGAGGATTGGGACCGTGACGATCCCGCCGCGGCCGTCCGACTCCGCCTGGGGATGCTCCACGAGCTGGCGCACGCCGAGCGGGGGGACCCGGCCTTCCACTGGGTCGCCGGGGTCTCCCACGCGGTCTGGTTCGCCATCCCGTTCTCGTGGTGGCTACGCCGCCAGCTCCGGATCGACCAGGAATTCCTGGCCGACAACCGGGCCGCCCGATCATTCGGGGACGCGGCCTCCGGCTATGCGGCCTCCCTGGTCGAGACGGCGGCCAAGGGGGCCCGTCCCGGATCGTGGGGAGTGACGACGCCGGGGGGCTCGGACCGGGTTGACCTGGACGGCTCCCCGCTGCTCCAGCGGGTGGCGATGCTGGTGCATTGCCCGTTCCCGGTGGAAGGCAGTTCGCCGGCCTCCTGGAGGTGGGGGGTGCCCCTGGTCGCGACCCTCGTGCTGCTGGCCGCCAGCCGGCTGAATCTCGCCCTCGGGCCGCCCGGGGAGTCCTCCCCCGGCCCGGCCGGGCGGCCGGTCGCCTTCGGCCTGAGCGACCTGGAGATCGACGTTGCGACATCGCACCGGTCGCTCAGGCTCCCCGCCCGCCTACCCGACCGCTTCGATCTCTCGATGGACTTGCTTGCCGAGTCCTCCACGCTCGGCGAGATCGCGGTCGCGGGAGTCCCGCTGGGCCGGATGGCCCGTGTCCGGCCGGAGGACGCGCCGGGTCCCGAGGCCTGGCATCGGGTCCGGCTGGTCGTCCTGGGAGGATTGGCCCGGCTCTGGGTCGATGGCCATCCCCGGGCCGGGGTGACCTGGGACCCCATCCCGGGGGGATTCCTGACGATCACGCCGGCGCCGGGGCGACCGCTCCGGGTCCGGGACCTCTCGCTCACGCCCGTGGCGGCCGATCCCGAGCCCCTTCCCGGAGCCGAGCCGGGGCCGAGGCCCTCCACCTCGCCGATGGCCTCGGTCCGGTGAGCCGGTCGGCGGTCATCGTTGCGTCGCGTCGGCCATTGCGGCGAAGATGCCGAGCATGAACTGGGGGAGGTCGTCGGGGGTCCGGCTGGTGACGAGGTTGCCGTCACGAACGCAGGCGGCGTCTTCCCAGGTGGCGCCGGCGTTCTCGACGTCGTGGCGGATGGCGTGGAAGCCGGTGATTCGCCTCCCCCGGATCGACTTGGTGGAGCAGAGCATCCAGGGCCCGTGGCAGATGGCGGCCACGACCTTCCCGGATCGGACGGCCGAGGTGACCAGGTCGACCATCGCCGGGCATCGCCTCATGTGGTCGGGGGAGTAGCCGCCGGGGACGACGACGACGTCGAAGTCGTCGGCGGAGACCTCCGACGCGGTCGCGTCGGCCTTCGCGGGATAGCCGTGCTTCGAGGCGTAGGACTCGCCGGCCTTCGGGCCGACGATCGAGACCCGGCAGCCGGCCTCCCGGAGCCTGAGGACCGGATACCAGAGTTCCAGGTCCTCGTAGAGCTTCTCGACAAGGACTGCGGCGCGCTTACCCTTGGCGGTGTCCATCGGGGGTGTCCTGCTTCGAGCGATTCGGGACCGAGACGATCAGGGGAGACGGGGATCCGCCCGCAATTCGCTTGCCGGTGCGGGCCGGGGGCCGTCGGGGGTGCCGGTGAGGTCGGCCATCGCGGCCTCGATCCCCTGCTCGAAGGTGTAGGGCGGATCGTAGCCGAGCACCCGGCGCGCCTTCTCGATCGAGTAATCGAGGTTCAGGCCGAGGAACTTGTAGCGGGCCTTGTTGATGAGCGGGGGGCGTTTCGCCCCTCGGGCCCGGGCGATCCCCTCGACCGCCGAGGCGAGGATCCGGGCGACCTTCAGGGGGATCTTCCGGGTCGGCGGCTCCAGGCCGGCGAGCTGGGCGACCCGGGAGACGAACTGGCGCTTGGAGATCCGCTGGCCGTCGGTCAGGTTGAAGACCTCGCCGACGGCCTCGGGGACCTCGGCGGCGAGGAAGATGCCGTGGACGAGGTTCTTCGCGTAGATGCAGTTGAGGGCCTGGTCCCCCGAGCCGAAATAGGCGAAGGTGCCCTTGCGGAGGGCATTCAGGAGCTTCGGCAGGACGGTCCGGTCCCGTTCCCCGTAGATGAAGCCGGGGCGGACGACCGAGGCGGGCAGCCCCTTCTCGGCGTGGAATCGGAGGACGAGCTGCTCGGCCTCGGTCTTGGACCGCGTGTAGGCGTCCAGCGAGTTGGCGGCCGGAGGAGTCGATTCGTCGGTGCCGTGGTGGTCTCGACCTTCATAGACCCCGAGCGAACTGACGTGGACGAACCGGGAAGTCCCCCGGTCGACGGCGGCGTCGAGCAGGAGGCGGAGGGCTTCGACGTTGAGCCGGCGGAACTCCTCCAGGGTACCCCAGTCCCCCACCTTGGCGGCGCAGTTGAAGACCCAGTCGGCCCCCTCGCAGCCCCTCCGGAGGGACTCGGCGTCTTCCAGGTCGCCGACCACCTTCTCGACGCCCTGGCGGTCGAGCCAGGAGGTGTCGCTGCTGGATCGGACCAGGGCCCGGACGCGGTGCCCCCTCCTGCGGGCCTCCTCGACGGCGTGGCTGCCGACCAGTCCGCTGCCGCCGGTGATGAAGATCGTCTTGGGTTCGCCGTTCATCGGTCCGCTCCCGCCCGGGGTGTCTCGACGCCCTTCGCTGGCCGGCCGGGCCTCGGGACGGCCTCGACCTCGGCCCTGGGGGTTCACACCAGCAAGGCTAACCCGGGGCGGGCCGGGGTCAAGCGGGGCGGGGTTCGGCGGGGGCCGCGGGACTGGCGTCGCGTGCTCGGGGCGGTGTACCTTGGGATGGTTGATGACCCGCGGCCGAGTCCCCCGACGAGCGGAGACGCCCGGCTCGCGTTGACAGGGGGGGCGGGGGCCTTTAGCATGCCTCGTCGCGATCCCCCCGACCGGGCGATCCCGCCCGCGGAGGATCGGATTGATGTCCAGCGACTCGCGATTGAAGGACGCGGAACTACAACACTTCCGCAAGACCCTCCTGCTGCTCCACGCCCGGCTCCGGGGGGACGTGGTGCAAATGACCGACGAGGCCCTCAACCGAGGGGGGGAGGCCGGGGCCGGGAACCTCTCCAGCACGCCGATCCACCTGGCGGACCTGGGATCGGACAACTACGACCAGGAATTCACCCTCGGCCTGATCGAGAACGACCAGCTCACGCTGGACGAGATCCGGGCCGCGCTGGAGCGGCTGGAGGTCGGCACCTTCGGGCGTTGCGACGGCTGCGACAAGGCCATCGCCAAGGTCCGGCTCCAGGCCCTGCCGTATACCAAGTATTGCATCGAGTGCGCCCGCCTGCATGAGGGGCGGGGGGCCCTCGGTTGACCGGATCGGTACCAGACCCGGCCGGGAGCGACCCGGGCCGGGGGAGTTCGAGAGGCTCGGCGATGGACGCAGAGGCGATGGTCGACGCGGAAGTCGGTGGGGATCGGCCGGGACGGCCGCCCATCCCGGGGAGCCGATGGGTGTTGTTCTGGGTGCTGGCCCTCGGCGGGGCCGCCTTCGACCTGACGACCAAGGCGTTGGTCTTCGACCGGGTCGGGCCGCCGGGCTCCCCGGCCGTCTCGGTGATCGGCGAGGTGGTGGAGCTGCGGACCAGCTACAACACCGGAGCCCTCTGGGGGATCGGCGGCGACCTGGCCTTCGGCAGCATGATGTTCGCCGGCCTGTCGATCGTCGCGGCGCTATTCATCCTCTACTGGCTGTTCGTCGCCGGGCACGCCGCCGATCGCTGGCAGGCCGCCACGCTCGGGCTGATCATGGCCGGGGCGATCGGCAATTGCTACGACCGCCTGCGGTTCGGCCACGTCCGGGACTTCGTCCACGTCCACGTGGACTCGATCGGTTTCGACTTCCCGATCTTCAACTTCGCCGACAACATGCTCGTCCTCGGCGCCGTCGGCCTGATGCTGCTGGCCCTCCGGGGCGAGCCGTCCCCGTCGGCGACCGTCGAGGGGGCGTGAGGCACCGGCCCGGTGGGAGCCGAGGCGCCCGCCCCGGGATCGGGGGTTCTCCCTGTACGGCCGGTATCACACGCGCTACATTATGGGCTGCGTCCGCGGTCCCTCCGGCCGACCCCGCCGCGGTGCACGACGCGGCGAGGCCGGGAGGCCCGGGGCGCTCCGCATCCCGAACCACCTTCGATTTCACGAGGATCTCCCCATGCGTACCCTTTCGCTGCTGGTCGCCCTCGCCGTCGTGGCGCCGGCCCTCGGCTTCATCCAGGCCGACGAGAAGGACCTCGAGGGCGTCAAGTGCCCGGTCTCCGGCGCCCCGGTCAAGGCGGCCCAGAAGGTCGACTACAAGGGCGGCGAGGTCTACTTCTGCTGCGCCAAGTGCCCGACCGCCTTCACCGAGGACACCGAGAAGTTCCTGGAGAAGGCCAACGCCCAGCTCACCGCCACCAAGCAGGCGGAGCAGGTTTGCTGCCCGCTGTCGGGCCGGCCGGTCGACGAGACCAAGGCGGCCAAGGTTGCCGGGGCCGAGGTCGCCTTCTGCTGCGGCAACTGCCTGGCCAAGGTCGAGGGTGCCGAGGACGCCGAGAAGCTCACCCTGATCTTCGCCGCCAAGCCGTTCGAGAAGGCGTTCAAGGTCAAGGAGAAGGAGTGACCCGCGGCTGACCACCCGGACGGTCCTCCCCCGACGCCGATCGCATCGCCGCCCGCCGACGCCCCCCCGGGGCCCGGCGGGCGGCGTCGTTTCCGGGCCCTCGCCGCCAGGGCCCGGGAGTGCTCCCTCCCCCCGTCCGTCCGCCGGCCGCCCGTGGCGCCACATTTGCCATGAGATGCTGATGGGGCAACACGAGTGCCTTTCGACCCCTTGATGAATCTCGACGGAGGGACCAACGATGCGAATCATCCCGACCCGGATCCACGGCGTGATCGACTACCTGATGGGCGTCGTGCTCATCGCGGCCCCCTGGGTGCTCGGCTTCGCGGCCGGCGGGGCGGAGACCTGGGTGCCGGTCATCATCGGCGCCGGGGCGATCGTCTATGCGATGCTGACGAACTTCGAGCTGGGGGTCGTCGGCCTGATCTCGATGCCGGCCCACCTGGCGATCGACGCGGTCGCCGGCGTCTTCCTGGCCGTCTCTCCCTGGCTGTTCGGCTTCGCCGAATATGTCTGGATCCCGCATGTAGTCGTCGGCCTGCTGGCGCTGGGGGCCGCGGCCATGACCCAGACGGTCCCGACACGGACCCCGGCCGGCCGGGGCAGGGCCAGCATTTGACGGCACTCGGCCCGGGCCCGGGGTAGGCGTCCGGCCATCCGGCCGACCGACGCCCCCGGGTGCCGGCTCAGCCGACGTCGTAGTAGAGGGCGAACTCGAAGGGGTGGGGCCTGAGGCGGACGGCCTCGACCTCGTGCTGGCGCTTGTACCAGATCCAGGTGTCGATGACGTCCGGGGTGAAGACGTCCCCCTTGAGCAGGAACTCGTGGTCGGCGGCCAGGGCGTCGAGGGCGGCGTCGAGCGACCGGGGAGTGCCCCGGACGTCGTCCAGTTCCTCGGGGCCGATCTCATAGATGTCCCGGTCGAGCGGCTCCCCCGGGTCGGCGTGCGTCTGGATGCCGTCGATCGCCGCCAAGAGCATCGCGGCGAAGAGGAGGTAGGGGTTGGCCGAGGAGTCGGGGCAACGGTACTCGATCCGGCGGCCGAGGGGTCCGGGGTCGTGGACCGGGACCCGGATGATCGCGTTGCGGTTGCGGCGGCTGTAAGCCAGCTTGGTCGGCGCCTCGAACCCCTCGACCAGCCTCTTGTAGCTGTTGGTCGTCGGGTTGCCGAAGGCGCAGAGCGCCGGGGCGTGCCGGATCAGGCCGCCGATGGCGTGCATCGCCAGCTCGCTCAGGCCGGCGTAGCCCTGCCCGGCCATCACACTCCGGCCGTCGACCCGGAAGGTGAGGTGCGAATGCAGGCCCGAGCCGTTCTCGCCGTAGAGCGGCTTGGGCATGAAGGTGGCCGACTTGCCGTGCTGGCGGGCCACGTTCCGGATAATGTAGCGGGCGAGCATGACGTGATCGGCCGCCTCGACGATGGGCCGTGGCAGCAGGTCGATCTCCCCCTGGCCGCCGGTTGCGGCCTCGTGGAAGTGAGCGGAGGTGCCGATGCCGCAGTCGCTCATGATCTGCGCCATCTCGGTCCGCAGGTCCGACTGGCTGTCCATCGGCGGGCAGGGGAAGTAGCCGAGTTGGGAGCGGGGCTTGTGGCCGAGGTTCCCGACGGCGTCCCGGCCCTGGTTCCAGGACCCCTCTTCGGAGTCGACGTGGTAGAAGGCCTGGTTAGCGGTCTGGTCGAACCGGACGCGGTCGAAGACGAAGAATTCCAGCTCCGGGGCGATCCGGCACTCGTCGGCGAGGCCCGTCTCCCGGAGGTACTGGTCGGCTTTCAGGGCGATGTTGCGGGGATCCCTCGTGTAGTCCTGCTGGGTGATCGGATCCTGGATGTTGCAGATCATCGTCAGGGTCGGCCGGGCGGCGAACGGGTCGATCAGCGCCGTCTCCGGCTGGGGGACGACGAGCAGGTCGGCCTCGTTGATCGCCCGCCATCCCAGGACGCTGGAGCCGTCGAACGGGATGCCGTCGTCGAAGGTCGCCTCGGTCAGCGCGTCGCTCGGGATGGCGAAGTGCTGCCAGACGCCGGGAAAATCCATGAATCGCAGGTCGACCGTCAAGACCTCGCGCTGCCGGATGTAGGCCAGGACCTCTTTCGGACTCACGCTCCGCCCCCCGCGACCCCTGGGTCGCCGCTCGCCGCCCCCGGGCGGCGACCCCTCCCCGGCCCACCGCCGTCGGCGGTCGCCGACGGTTGAGCTTACCTGACCGCCGGACACCTGGCCAGGGCAGCGGGCCCGACCGGCGGGGGTCAGCGGCCCGGGAACGATGAATTCCGACCACGACCGGGGATTCCCGCTTGCGTCAGGCGGGCCTCCCGGATAATCTGTGACCTGGAGACTGAGATTGAATCTCAATCGCCAGCGACCGCCCTCCTCGATCCCTCCCACCCGACGGTCTCACGGAGAGTCGACCGTGATGCAAACGGTCCTGGCCACCCTCCCCGGCTCGGCCCCCTGCCAGCGACTCCAGGTCGCACTGGAGCAGGGCGAGGACGGCCGGCTGACGATCTGCCTGGCCGACCAGCACCACGCCGAGGGGATCGGCTGGTTCACCCAGCGGTCGATGCAGCTCGACCCGACGCAGTGGGCCCAGCTCCAGGGCGTGCTCGGCTCGGCAGGGGCCCGATCGCTGCTGGCCGAGGAGTCGAGCGAGCCCCCGGCGACGATCCCGTTCCCGGGGCCGAGGGGCCCGGAGCGATATCGGCTCGCCGCGGGGGACGGCTCGGAGTGACGAACCACGACCCGGCCTGATCCGGGTCGAGGCCGATCGCCTCGCATCGGGCCGCCGAGGCGTGGCGGATGCGCCCGGGCGGCCCGAAGCGGGTCGGCGTGCGTTCGGCCGGCGGCGATCAGCCGGTCTTCTGCTGGGAACGCGGGGCGTTCATGCCCAGGCTCAGCTCGGGCTGCTCCAGGATCTTGGCGAGGTGATCGGCCCCGTCCTGCTCCATCTGGCAGATGTCCTCGAGCAGGTTGCGGAGGCCCACGTCCCGGTCCTCGCACATCTGGACGGCCTCGGTGTACAGCTCGACGTGGCGACGCTCCATCTCCAGCGAATAGCGGAGCATCTCGTCCAGGTCGGTGGTCACCTTGACCTCACCCCGTTCGACGGTCGTGACCCCGCCCAGGGCGGCGATCTTGTCGCCGACCTTGTGGGCATGCTCCAGGGCCTCCTCACCGCTCTCGCGGAACATCTCGGCGAAGACCTGCCGCCAGGTGCCCCGGACGAGGAAGCTGTACTGGGTGTACTGGATCAGCCCGGCGTACTCCCACTTGAGGATCTCATTCAACTTGTCGATCATGGCTGCGCGATCCATCCACCGCTCCTTTTCTGAATGCGGAAGGCCGACGGGCGAGGGACCGGCTGCGCCCGACTTCGAGACACGCGACGCCCCCATTCTAGGGGATCGTTGCCGTCCACTCCAGGCAAGATGAGAGGGCGGACGGGCGACATGACCGCAACTCCCGGACCCTCCGGCCGCTTCGTGCTGCTGGAACACCGATGGGACGGGATCCACTGGGATCTCATGCTCGAAGCCGGGGCTTCGCTGCGGACCTGGGCGCTGGGCTCGTTCCCGGGCGCCGGGGTGGACATCGACGCGAGGGCCCTGCCCGACCACCGGCCCCTCTACCTGGAATACGAGGGTCCGATCTCGGGGGGCCGAGGGGTGGTCCGGAGGGTCGACTCCGGGACGTACGAGCGGGTCGCCTGGGAGCCGGATCGGGTGGTGGTCCGCTTGCGCGGGGCTCAGGTCATCGGCGAGGTGGAGCTGGTCCGGGTCGGGGGGGACAGGCGGTGGGGCTGGCGACTCCGGATCGGGAAGTTCATCTGAAGGACTCGGCGGCTCGGGAGGGTCACGCCGGTGACCTGCCCGGCCTCGCGGTCGGATCGGCCGCTGAGGTAGAGCCGGCCGTCGAAGAGGACCACCCGCTCCAGGACCACGTCCCCCCGGGCCGGGGTCGGTGAGTATCGGATCAGGGCGACCGGCTCGTCGTCGACGTATTTCCAGTCCACGTCAAGCCCGTAGGCCCTGGCCTGCCGGATGATCGGCGCGACGACCTCCTCGGGGGATACGGGGACCGCCCCGGCCCGGATCTTCTCCAGGGTCAGGGCGACGGTGTTGTCGTCGGCGACCTGGACCCGGGCCACCGCCCAGACCAGCGAGGTGAAGGGACCCCGCTCCAGCCGGAAGGCCAGGGTGACCCGATCGAGCTCGAAGACGACCAGCGGGTCTCGGACCCCGTCGGGGAGGAAGTCGGCGAAGTGGGTGACCAGATCCTCGGCGAGCCAGGCGTTGAACTCCTCGTCGGTGAAGCTGGCCTCCCAGTGGTCCTCATTGGCGATGTCGTTGCGAAGCTGGAAGGTCTGGGTGACGAACCGATCGGCCTCGACCCGGCGGATCTTGCGGTCCATCCCGGCGAGCTTCCGGTAGAAGGGGGGCTCGTACTTCAGGGAACGCCAGGCCGCCATCGGGATGAGCACGACCAGGGTCCCCAGGACCGCGGCCGTCGCGATCCACTTGCGCTTCCGTGACGCTCGCATCGGCGGTCCTCCGGGTGACCTGAACCGGCTGGGGCGGGGAGCGGGACGATCGGGGGGCGAGGTGCGGGGCGGAGAGGATCGGCCTGGCCATCCGGAACCTTACGGCAGTCTCCCGAACCCGTCAATTCGGATCGCGCCGCAGCACAAGTCTCCCAGTCGACCTAGAGCACCGAGGTCGAACATCGTCGGGCGACCCAACCGGGACGTTCGCGCCCGGGAGCCCGAGTCCGTCCCCCTTCCCCGTTGACGGGACGGGCGTGTTATGCGCGAATGGAGAAGAAGCGCATACGATTTCTCCTCAGCGAGGGAGGCGGGCCCTGGGTCGAATCGGGCCGGCCTGGCGGAGCCGACGCGATGCATATCCCCGACCACGTGCTCTCCCAGCCGGTCCTGGTGGCGACCGGGGCGATCGCCCTCGGGGGGTTCGGCTACGGCCTGAGGAGGATGGAGCGTCGCCTGAAGGAGCGGAGCATGGTGCTGATGGGCATCATGGCGGCGTTCGTCTTCGCGGCCCAGATGGTGAACTTCCCGCTGCTGGTCCTGCCCGCCTCGGGCCACCTGATCGGTGGGGTTCTGGCCGCGGTGATGCTGGGCCCCTGGGCGGGGGCGGTGGTGATGGGCACGGTGCTGATCGTGCAGGCGTTGATGTTCGCCGACGGGGGGATCCTCGCCCTGGGGGCGAACTTCCTCAACCTGGGACTGATCGCCAGCGTCGGCGGCTATGCGATCTACGAGCCGATCCGGAGGGCGATCGGCGGGAAGCCGGGCGTGTTGATCGGGGCGATGGTGGCGGCCTGGTTCTCGGTCCTGCTGTCGTCGTTGTCCTTCGCGGTGCAGCTGGCGGCCTCGGGGTGGTGGTCGGAGCTGCCGAAGGTCCTGGGCTGGATGGCGCTGGTGCACGCAGTGATCGGCCTCGGCGAGGCGATGATCACGGGCCTGGTGCTCCGATCGGTGCTGGCGGTGCGGCCGGACCTCGTGTTCGAGGAGCAGGAGGACGTCGACCGGGCCCGGGGATGGGCCCGGCTGGTCCTGGGAGGGCTGGGGGCCTCGCTGGCGGTGGCGGCGTTCCTGGCGCCCTTGGCCTCCCCGCTGGACGACGGCCTGGAGTTCGTCGGCGGCCGCCTCGGGTTCCTGACCGGTGAGGGTTCGGCGATGATCGACGGCCCGATGGCCGATTACACCATCCGGGGGATGCCCGACGTCGCCCAGGCGACGGCGGCGGCCGGGCTGATCGGCACGATCACGGTCTTCGCCGCGGGCCTGGTGCTCGGCAGGACGATCTCCCCCGGGCGGGCGTCCCGGGGGCCGATCGACCCGGATTCGCCCGGGGCCGGGGCCGGGGGAGGGCCGGGAGCCCATGCGGCTTGACCGGCTGGAGCCCGACGGCTCGGGGGCGGGCCCGCTCCATCGGCTCGACGCCCGGGTCACGCTGACCGCGGCCCTCTTCTTCGTCGTGGCGGTGGTGGCGACCCCCTTCGGGGCCTGGCGCCCGCTGGGGGTGTCGGGGATGCTGCTGGCGTTCCTGGTGGGGATCTCCGGGATCCCGGCCGGGGCGCTGCTCCGACGGGGGCTCGCGTTGCTGCCGGTGGTGTTGATGCTGGCGGCGATCGTCGCCCCGAGTCACCCAGAGGCGGCCGAGCTGGGCCCGTGGCGGGTCGGCCTGACGATCGTGGCGAAGAACGGCCTGACGATCCTGGCGGTACTGCTGCTGGCGCACGTCACCGCGTTCCGGAGGATCCTGGCGGCCCTCGCCTGGTTCCGCGTGCCGACGGCCCTGGTGGCGACGCTGCACCTGATGTATCGTTACCTCTTCGTCCTGGCCGACCAGCTCGGCCGGATGGCCCGGGCGCGTCGGTCCCGGTCGTTCCGGGGCGCGAGGCGGGACGCCTGGCCCCTGAACGCCGGGCTGATCGCCGCGCTGATGCTCCGGTCGTTCGAGCGGGGCGAGCGCGTGCACTCAGCCATGCTCGCCCGAGGCTGGGACGGTACCATCCGCAGCCTCGACGGCCCCGATTCGCCCGAGCCCCCCTCGCCGACATGACCCCGACCGACGCCCGAGCCGACCGCCCCCCCGCCTCGGTGCTGGTCCGGGGCCTGACCTACCGCTACCCCGACGGCCGCCAGGCCCTCCGGGGGGTCGACCTGGAGATCCGGCCGGGGGCGACGGTCGCGTTGCTGGGCCCGAATGGGGCCGGCAAGAGCACGCTGCTGCTGCACCTGAACGGCCTGCTGCCGGGGCGTCGGGGCTCGGAGGAGGGTCGGGAGTTCGGCCACGGACACGACCTCCCGACCTTCGGCCGATCCCGGGACGCGGGCCAGGCCTCGATCTGGATCGACGGCCTGCCGGTCGACGATCGGCACGCCCCGGAGATCCGTCGCCGGGTCGGCCTGCTGTTCCAGGATCCCGACGACCAGCTCTTCAGCCCCTCGGTGATCGAGGACGTCGCCTTCGGCCCCCTGAACCTGGGGAAGCGGAAGGCCGAGGCCCGGCGGATCGCCCTGGAATGCCTCGGCCGCGTCGACCTGGCCGACGCCGCCGATCGGCCGCCGCATCACCTGAGTTTCGGGGAGCGGAAGCGGGCCTGCCTGGCCGGGGTCCTCGCTTGCGAGCCGACCGTCCTGGTCCTCGACGAGCCGACGGCGAACCTGGACCCGAGATCCCGGCGGAACTTCATCGCCCTGATCCGGTCGCTGCCGGCCACCAAGCTGATCGCCACCCACGACCTGGAGTTCGTGCTGGAGCTTTGCGACCGCGTCGCACTGCTCGACGAGGGCCGGATCGTGGCCGAAGGCCCCCCGGAGCAGGTCATGGGGGATGAGCCGCTGATGGAGGCCCACGGCCTGGAGCTGCCCCTCTCGCTGCGGATGGGACGGGCGATCGGCTGAGGGAAGGGCTGCGACCCTCCACGGCCCGGGACCTCGACCGGCGTCCCGGCCGCCGCGGGGCGACCGGGGCCCGAGAGATTCGGCGGGGATGACGGGGGTGACGGTCAGAGTGCCGGGCCGAGGAGGTCCTTCACCGCCTCACGCTCCTGCTCCAGCTCCCCGGCCGAGGCGTCGACCCGTGACCGGGCGTCGTCGTCGAGGTGCAGGTCGGGGACGATCGCACACACCTCCCCCTCGATCGACCGGACGGGGAAGGAGTACATCAGGCCGCCCGGGATCCCATAGGGATTCCCGTCGGAGGCGACGGCGACGCTGTGCCAGTCGTCTCCCCGGGTGGGGACGTGGCAGGACCGGACGCAATCGAGAGCCGCGTTGGCCGCCGAGGCCGCCGAGCTGGCCCCCCGGGCCTTGATGACGGCGCCTCCCCGCTTGGCAACGGTCGGGATGAACGTCTCAGAGAGCCAGGACCGGTCGGTGATCACGTCGGTGGCCGGTCGGCCGGAGATCAGGGCGTTCTTGTAGTCGGGGTACTGGGTGTCGGAGTGGTTGCCCCAGATGGTCATCCGGGACACGTCTCCGACGCCGACGCCGGCCTTCTGGGCGAGCTGGGCCTTGGCCCGATTCTCGTCCAGGCGGGTCATGGCGAACCAGCGCTCGGCCGGGACGTTCGGGGCGTGGGACCGGGCGATCAGGCAATTCGTATTGCAGGGGTTGGCGACCACGAGCACCCGGGCCTTCGGGGCGGCCGCATTGATCGCCTTACCCTGGCCGGTGAAGATCGGGCCGTTGGCGCGGATCAGGTCGGCCCGGCTCATCCCCTCCTTGCGGGGGAGGCCGCCGACGAGGACCACCCAGTCGGCGTCGGCGAAGGCCTCCTCGGCATTGTCGGTGGCCGTGACGCCCTGGAGCAGCGGAAAGGCGCAGTCCTCCAACTCCATCAGCGTGCCGTTGAGGGCTCCCAGGGCGGGGGTGATCTCCAGCAGGCCGAGCTTCACCGGCTGATCAGGGCCGAAGAGGCCGCCGCTGGCGATCCGGAAGAGCATCGCGTAGCCGATCTGTCCGGCGGCTCCGGTGAGGGCGACCTTGATGGGCTGGCTCATGAACTTCGGGCTCCGTTGCGGGTCGGGCGATCGCTCGCGGTCGGCCCCGGGGCGATGACTCCTCGCACCGAAGGGCCCCGGGCCGCGAGCCACGATCCCGAATATACCACGACGACGGGACGGGCTTCCCGCCTTGAGCGGCCCGTGACGCTCACTTCCCCCGGGCCGTCGCGGACGACCGGAGCTTGGCCAGCATCAGGGCCATCTCCCGGGGCAGGTGCCGGGCCCCGGCCAGCAGGACACAGCCGCCGAGCAGGATCGCCGGGACGACCACGAGCATCCCCGCGGTGAGGTTGCGGTAGGAGCCGTCCTCCTGCTCGACCGGCTCGGCGCCGATCGCCTGGAGCCGCTCGCCGATCCAGGAGGCCATGACCTCGGGGTGGCCGAGGTAGTCGGAGGCCAGCCCCATCAGCCAGGGGGACCAGAGGTCGCCGAGCACGTGGATGAAGAAGATCGACACCGCGAAGGCCACGCCCCTCATGTTCGGGGTCACCACGTTGGCGATCACCGCGCTGCAGGGCCCCGTGTTCATCAGCATCAAGGTCATCGCCAGGAACATCGAGCCGATGATGAACGCGTCGGACCGGGCGAAGACGGTGGCGATGACGAACGGGACCGCCAGGATCATCGACAGGCCGGGCACCAGGAACAGGGCCCGGGGGTTGGTCTTCGAGAGCTTGTCGGCGAGCCAACCGCCCAGGGTCATCCCGATGATCGCCGAGAGCCCGCCGCTGAGGCCCACGACCAGCGCGGCCCGCTCGCTACCGAACCCCTTCACCCGATCAAGGTATGAGGGGAGCCAGTACGCCAGGCCGCCGAAGGCGAAGGTGAACGTCGCCTGGCCGAAGACGCAGTAGGTGTAAGAGGAATTGACAGCGAGGTCGGCGTAGTCTTCCTTCGTCGGCCGGACGCCCTCGGCGGCGCGGGCCCGCTCGGGGTCGATGTCCTCGCTGGCGCCCCGGGTCGGCTCGGGCAGGAACAGGCAGAAGAAGGCGGCGAGCAGGCCGGGCCCGCCGACGATGAAAAACGCCATCCGCCAGCCGGCCCAGCGTTCCAGCCCGGTGCCGGCGAGCCAGTCGGGGCTGTTGGTGGCGATCCAGGCCGCGCCGAAGACTCCCATCGCGTAGCCGAGCGGCATCGCCAGGTAGAACGCCGCCATGGCCCGGGCACGCGATTCGCGGCGGAACAGGTCGGCCAGGATCGTCGGCGCGAGCACGCCGTAAGTCGCCTCGCCGATGCCGAGGAGGCTCCGGGCGACGGTCAGCTCACCGTAACTCCGCACCAGGCCGGTGCCGACGGTCGCCAGGCTCCAGAGCCCGACCCCGCCGGCCAGCAGCCAGGTGCGGCGGAGCCGGTCGCCGGCGAAACCCATGATCGGGCTGATCAGGCTGAAGGTCAGCAGGAAGTAGAAGTTCAGGGACCCCGCCTGGCCGTCGCTCATCCCCAGGTCGACCTGGACCCGCTTCAGGACGCCGGCCAGGGCCCAACGATCGAGATAATCGAGCAGGTGGATGGTGAATAGGACGGCGAAGGTGGTGACCGCCACCCGGGTCAGGGTCGTCGCGATCGGGCCACCCGGCGGGGGGCCCTCGGGTCGCCGCTCGGGCGCCGGTCCGGACGGAACTTCGAGATCTGCCACGAGTCGGCCCCTCCTCGGACGGGGGGGCCGGCCGCGACCGGGACGGCCCCCGAGAAACGAAGATGCTACGGGATCGTTGAGGACGCTTCCAGTGGGACTGCAGGCCGCTCCAGAGCCGCCTCCTCGACAGGGAACCTGTCGGGATCGCAACCTCGAGTGCCAAAGGCCGGCCACCGGGACCGGATCCGTTCCGGACGTGTCCGGGCCCCGGCCGGGATGGGCGCCCCTGGGAGTCTGACATACACTCGCGAAATGGGGTCGATTTGCCTCGATCCCGACCGGAGAGAGTCGCTCGGCTCGAACCTGACCTCGACCCGGCGGACGAGGCCTGGCCCCCGGCCGGACCGGTCGATCGCCCGAACCTGGACAAGGATCATGCAAGGCACCCGAACTCGGAACTTCCTGGGGGTGATCGGTCCCCATGTGGTCACGATGGTCCTCACGCTGATCGTCGCGGCCTTCGTCTTCAACGGGAGGGACGGCCGGAGCGCCTCGGACGGGCCGATCTTCCGGGAGGCGGCCCGGCCTCCCCTCCCGTCGAGCCCCCCTGAGGGCCGCTCCCCCGAGGCCCCAGCTCCCGTCGATCGGCCCGGGATCGTCGATGTGGGCGGGAATGCGGACGAGCTGAACAACATCGGCGTCTATGAGTCCGTGAATCGCGCGGTGGTGAACATCTCGACCTCGGCCACCGTCCGGGGGCTGTTCCAGGACGCCGAGGTCTCCGGGTCGGGCTCCGGGTTCGTCATCAACGACGACGGATACATCCTCACCAATCACCACGTCGTCGAGGGGGCCGACGTGGTGCAGGTGGGCCTCTTCGACGGCTCGGTGCTCGACGCCCGTGTCGTGGGGACCGACCCCAGCAACGACGTCGCGGTCATCCGGGTCTCCGCGCCGGCGGAGACGCTGTTCCCGGTGGTCCTGGGGGAAAGCTCGGATCTGAGGGTCGGCCAGAAGGTGTTGGCCCTGGGCAACCCGTTCGGCCTGGAGAGGACCCTGACGACCGGCATCGTCAGCAGCCTGGACCGCTCGCTGGAGGCACAGAACGGCCGGATGATCCGGGGCGTGATCCAGACCGACGCCTCGATCAACCCGGGGAATTCCGGGGGCCCGCTGCTCAACGCCCGGGGCGAGGTCATCGGCATGACCACGGCGATCTACAGCAAGGTCGGCCAGTCGGCCGGTATCGGCTTCGCCGTGCCGATCACCATGATCAAGCGCGTCCTCCGGCCGCTCGTCGAGCAGGGCTTCGTCGAGCGGGCGACGCTGGGCATCAGCCGGGTCTACTCGCTCGACCAGGGGCTGCTCGTGCTGGGCGTCGAGCCTGGAGGCCCGGCCGATCGCGCCGGGATCCGCCCGCTCCGCGTGCGATACGTCCGGGAAGGGCCGTTCGTCCGGGCCCGGATCGACCCCGACTCCGCCGACGTCATCCGGGCCATCGACGGCATCCGGGTGGAGAGCGTCAGCGAGATGCTCACCGAGGTCGAATCGCACGCGCCGGGGGAGACGATCACCGTGACCGTCCTCCGCAATGGCGGCTCCGAGGAGATCGAGGTCCCGCTGGGTCGCACGATCATTCGCTGATGGGACGAGCCAGGACCGGGGAAAATCGCGAGTGGCGCGAACATCTCGCGAGGGGTCGCCGTCTAGGGTTTGTACGACGGGGATGAGGGCGGGCGATCGGGCCGGGTGGCCCGGCGCCTCCCGGGTCACGGCCGAGGGAGCGGGGCAGCGATGTCGTGGTTTTTGCAGGCCAACCGAGATGGAACGAGGGCCGAGGGTCGGACCGGGAGTTGTCCCGCCCCGTCCTCGATGCCCGTCCGCCCCCTGCTGCTCTGACGATCGATCGCCGATCTTGCGAGCCATCGCAGCGGCCCGGTCGTCCCCAGGACGACCAGGCCGCTCTCGTTTCCCCGCGACGGGTCGGTAGCTGAGATGGTTTAGCGGCGGCCTGAAACACCGCAGACGTGGATTCGAGCGCCACCCGACCCACTCGGACGGCCGACCGGTCGCCGTCCGTCCGGCCCTTGGTTCAGCGGCAGAACACGCGGCCGATCACCGCAAGGCGGAGGTTCGAGTCCTTCAGGTCCGACTTACATGAAACCTCGATCACTCGGGACCAGGATGCGAGCGGCAGCATGCCCGGCTCTTAACCGGCGACGTGAGGGTTCGAGCCCCTCTGGTCCCATCGACACCTGCACTGGTGGTCCAGCGGCAAGGACACCGCCCCCGTACGGCGGTGGCGTGGGTTCGAGTCCCACCCGGTGCCCTCGGCTCTTTGACAATCCGGCGATCGATCATCGTGCCCATGATGTAGGGGAAGCCTACCGCCTTGCCATGGCGGATGTGCGGGTTCGACTCCCGCTGGGCACTTCGACGATCGGGGCGTGGGAAAGGCTGGGAATCCGCCTGGTTCGGGTCCAGGAGAGCGCCGGTTCGAATCCGGCCGCCCCGACTTCCCGAATGATCGGGACATTCACACTGGTGGGGCCTGTGCTGGTACGGGCGTCCGGCCGTTAACCGGAGGGTCGCAGGTTCGATTCCTGCCGCCAGTGCTCGACGGAAGGACACGCCGATCGGCGACGGCAGCCGCCTCGAACGCGGCCGAGCGATGAGCCTTGGGGGTTCGAATCCCTCTCCTTCCGCCTCTTGCGAGACGTGTCCCTGGCCGATCGGCACAGGCACCGGCCCCCCACGCCGGACAGGCGGGTTTGACTCCCGCGGGGCACGCTCGGGGATCGGCGAATCGGTAGGCCTCCGGCTTCTGAGGCCGGTCGTGGAGGTTCGAGCCCTCCTCCCCGATCTTCGAGGAATGAACGGGGACGCTGCAATCAACCGCAGGCCCGGTAGGCGAACTGGCAACGACACCCGCCTCAGACGCGGGAGAGTGGGGGTTCGAATCCCTCTCGGGCCACTCGGTTTCCGACACGCCTTCGTGGAGCAGCCTGGAGTGCTCGCCACCCCGTCACGGTGGAGGTCATGGGTTCGAATCCCATCGGGGGCGCTTGTTCCGGATTCGTCTGATGCGTCGGCCGGGCACCGGAGAGCCCCGGTGGCCGTAACCCGCCCCGCCCCCGGGCGTTGGCGGTTCGATTCCGTCCCGGCGCACCTCGCAGATCGCTCGTTCGTCCATCGGCCAGGACACCCGGCCCTCGACCGGGAGAGGCGGGTTCGAGTCCCGCACGGGCGACTCCTCGATCGGAGATCCTTACCAGGCGTGGCAGGTGCCCGGCCGGGTCTCATAAGCCCGGCGTGCCCGGATCGTTACCGGGGCCTGGGATTCTCGGGTGGACCGAGACCCGGCCGGGGCTCGGGTGCATTGCAGCGTCGAGTCCTCCCTCGTCGACCGACTGCTCGACTCCGCTTCGTCCCGTCGTCCAGCGGCCAGGGCCCCCGCCTCACATGCGGGTGATCGCAGGTTCGACTCCTGCCGGGACGACTCTGCTGGTCCGCAGGTGTTATGGCGGCATGCCTCCTCGGTAGGGAGGTGGTCCGGGTTCGAGCCCCGGGCGGACCTTGTCCGATAATCGTGATGGGCTGCTCGTCCAATGGGAAGACACCGGCCTTGCACACCGGAGATCGGGGTTCGACTCCCCGGCGGTCCACTGCGGGTGAGTGCGAAGGAAGGGAGCCGGATACGGCTGGCCGGGCCTCGGTGCTAACGAGTGAGCCCCGAGAGGGGCGTGGGGGTTCGAATCCCTCCCCTTCCGCTGCGTCCCAGGGGTCGGGGACGTTCCCGAGGGCGGTTGGCTCAGCCGGGAGAGCGCCCGCGTGACGTGCGGGAGGTCGCAGGTTCGATCCCTGCACCGCCCACTGGCCGAGTTCGATGGAAGGGCCACCCGATCGGCGACGGGACCCGCGTGGAAGGCGGGCGAGCGCAAGCCTTGGGGGTTCGAATCCCTCCCCTTCCGCTGTCGGATTGGCCGAACGGTTGAGGGTGTCCGTGGTGTAGCGGCAGCACCCGAGGTTGTGGGCCTCGAAGGGCGGGTTCGAATCCCGTCGGACACCCTTGCTGATCGAAGCAGCAGACAGGGGCGTGCTCCTGGGAGAGCAGCGGGCCTCCAAAGCCCGTCCACAGGGTTCGAATCCTTGCGCCCCTGCTGATCCGACGATCGATCGTTGCCCTCGGGGTGTGTCGGACGGCACGCGACCCTCCGAAGGTCGAGGGCCAGGTTCGACTCCTGGCGAGGGCACTGCGGTCGACCCATCCCGTCCCCGGAGTGTGAGGGAGGCACGCGACCGTGCGAAGGTCGAGGGCCAGGTTCGACTCCTGGCGGGGACATCCCTCGCGGACCATCGACGCTGGAGCCAGACGGCCAGGCAACCGGCTGCAACCCGGTCGAAGTGGGTTCGACTCCCACCGGCGTCTCTCGGGGATCCATGATCATCCCCAATCGCTTTCAAGCAAGCGGCCGATGCCGTCAGGCCAGCGGCGCACCCTCCTCTCCCCCGGGGAGATCGGGGAGGTGTGTCCCGTGCATGGGATCTGAACCGGGGCGGCATCGGGCGTGTGATCGCCCAATGGGTAGGGCACCAGACTGAGGATCTGGGGGTTGCGGGTTCGACTCCCGCTCACACCACCGTGGCCGGCTCGTAACCGGCTGACAGGAACGCTGTCCAGCGTTTCGACCAAGGCCCGAAGGGATCGGGAGGACATCCGATCGGCCGTCGCCCGGGGAGGGCGCCGCCGGGAGTCGGGCCGGGCAACCGGACCGCGCCCGACGGCGTCCCGACCGGATGTCGGCAGCACGGAACGGGAGCTCTGAGGTTCGCGGATTCCGCCGAAAGGGGCCGACGGCCGGTGGGTGTCCGGGGAGGTGGGGACGTCGGTCGGCTCCGGCCGATCGGCATCCCGCCTATCCGGAACCCCGAGGCGATCGGCCTCCTCGGCTCAAGCGAGACCCCGCTCCTCGACGATTGATCGGCGTCCAACCGATCCCGGAGGGCATCTTGCATCCCATGGACCCATCATCATGATCAATTCCTAGACGAGCCCCGGGCCGACGCCCCGGGCGAGGAGGTGCCGCCATGTTCCCGATGATTCGTCGCGTGGTCGTCCGCAGCTTCGAGCAGGGGCTCCTCTTCCGTCGGGGAGAGTTCCGGGGTTTGGTCGGCGAGGGGACGCACTGGTTCTTCGACCCGCTCGGGCGGATCGAGGTCGAGGTCGTCTCGATGCGGGCCCCACGCCTGGTGCACGACCGGCTGGATCTGATCGTCAAGTCCGGGGCCCTGAAGCCGATGGCCGACGTGGTCGACCTGAAGGACGACCGCCGGGCCCTGGTCTGGATCGACGGGCGCTTCTCCCACGTCCTCGGGCCCGGGCTGCACGCCTACTGGACGGGCCCCCGGGAAGTCCGGGTCGAAGTCGTCGAGACCCGCCGGATCCGGTTCGAGCACGAGGACCTGAAGGTGATCGCGAGGTCGACCGGCGTCAACTCGCTGCTCGACGTCTGCTCGGTCAACCGGAACCACGCCGGCGTCCTGTTCCTGGACGGCCAGTACGCCGAGACGCTGGAGCCGGGCCTCCACGCCTTCTGGCGGGGGCCGGCGGATGCCCGGGTCGTCGAGGTCGACCTCCGCGAGGCGACCCTGGACGTCGGGGGGCAGGAGATCATGACCGCCGACAAGGTGACGCTGCGGCTCAACGCCCTGGTCACCTACGTCGTGTCCGACCCGAGGCGGACCGTCTGCACGGTGGACGACTACCGGCAGGCGCTCTACCGGGAGGCGCAGCTGGCATTGCGGGTGTCGATCGGCGCCCGGGAGCTGGACGCCCTGCTGGCCGACAAGGACGAGGTCGCCCGGGAGACCGAGGCGATGCTCCGGGACCGGGCCTCGGCGCTGGGCCTGGAGGTCCGCTCGGCCGGGATCCGCGACCTGATCCTGCCGGGCGAGATGAGGGACCTGATGAACAAGGTCACGGAGGCCCGCAAGGCCGCCGAGGCCAACCTTATCACCCGTCGGGAGGAGACGGCCGCGCTCCGCAGCCAGGCCAACACCGCGAAGTTGCTGGCGGAGCAGCCGATGCTCATGAAGCTCCGGGAGCTGGAGGCCCTGGAGCGGATCGCCTCGACCGGGCACCTGAACATCATGCTCGGCGAGAAGGGCCTGGCCGACCGCGTGGTCAACCTGCTCTGAGCCGCAATCGCCCCGAGCCCCGACGGGGGGCCGGGGCGGTTCGCGTGCGCCCTCGCGTCCCGCTCGAATGGAGGCGAACGTCGTTTCGAATGGAGGCGAACGTCGTTGCGGAGGCCCGATCGGGACGGATCGGCCCGGATGATCGGGCCGCCCGGTGACCGACTGCGACCGGGGTCCGGCAATCCGTCCCCGATCTCTCGGGATTCAGACCCCGGGCGGGCCGTTCCTTCGACCGGAAACGGCTGGTAGGTTGGCGAGTCCGACGGACCATGCGGCCTCGACCCGAGGGTGGACGCACCAATGAACCGATCTCGATGGCTCGTCACGATCTGCGCCGGGGTCCTCGTCGGCCCCGCGACGGCGGAACAGGCCAGGCGGCCGAACCTCGTCATCATCATGGCCGATGACATGGGCTTCTCCGACATCGGCTGCTTCGGGGGAGAGATCCGGACGCCGAACCTCGACGCCCTCGCCCGGGCAGGGCTCCGATTCACCCAGTTCTACAACACTTCCCGGTGCTGCCCGACCCGGGCCTCGCTGCTGACCGGCCTGTACCCGCACCAGGCCGGCGTGGGCCACATGATGGAGGACCGGGGGATCCCCGGCTACCGGGGGGACCTGAACCGATCCAGCGTCACCATCGCCGAGGTCCTCAAGCCCTCCGGCTATGCGACCTTGATGGCCGGCAAGTGGCACGTCTGTCGGCCGGATCGGGCCGAGGAGAACGGGCCGATCGCCCGGGGATTCGATCGCCACTACGGCACGATCCATGGCGCGGGCAGCTTCTACGACCCCGTCTCACTCCAGCTCGACGGCGAGCCGATCGCGCCCGAGGGGGACGATTACTATTACACCGACGCCATCGGCTCCTACGCCTCCCAATTCATCCGAGAGGCGCCCGACGATCGTCCCCTGTTCGCCTACGTCGCCCTCACGGCCCCCCACTGGCCGCTCCACGCCCCCGCGGAGGCGATCGCCTCGTACTCCGGCCGGTACGACGAGGGCTGGGACGTCCTCCGATCGGAACGGCACCGCCGGATGATCGACCTGGGGGTCGTCGAGGGTCACTGGCCGCTCACGCCCAGGGACGAGGAGGCACCGGCCTGGGACGAGGTCCCCGAGGTGGACCGGCCCTGGTTCTCCCGCCGGATGGAGGTCTACGCCGCCCAGGTCGAGCTGATGGACCGCAACGTCGGCCGGATCGTCGAGGCGCTCCGGGAGGACGGCCGCCTGGAGGAGACCCTGATCCTCTTCCTGGCGGACAACGGCGGGTGTGCCGAAGAACTCGGGCCCAGTTCGCACGCCCTGTACATCCCCGAGACGACCCGGGACGGGCGCCCCGTCCTGCAAGGCAATCGCCGCGACCTGACTCCGGGACCGGCCGACACGTACCAGAGTTATGGGCTCCCATGGGCGAACGCCTCGAACACTCCGTTCCGGCGCTCCAAGCATTGGGTCCACGAAGGGGGCATCTCCACCCCGCTCATCGCCCACTGGCCCTCGGGAATCCCCGAGGGCCTGGGAGGTTCGCTCCTCCCCACCCCCGGCCACCTGATCGACCTGATGGCGACGTGCGTCGACCTGGGCGGGGCCCGGTATCCCGCCTCGTTCGCCGGTCAGTCCATCACCCCGATGGCGGGCAAGTCGCTTGCCCCCGCCCTCCAAAGTGGAGACCGGGAGCCCCACGACGCAATTTTCTGGGAGCACGAGGGGAACCGGGCCGTCCGACGGGGTGACTGGAAGCTCGTCAGCCGACATCCCGGCCCCTGGGAACTGTATGACCTCGCTGCCGACCGCACCGAGTCGGACGATCTGGCCGATCGTCACCCCGACGTGGTGGCCGAACTGTCCTCCCTGTACGACGACTGGGCGTCCCGATCGGCGGTCGTCCCCTGGTCAGATCTCCCCTCCCCGGTCCGGTGAAACTCCCGCGAAGGCGATCACGCCCGTATCCCCGATCCCCGGGTGACTCACCCCGGGTGAGGAATGGGGTCGGGCGACGGTTCGGGCGGAGCGGAGGCGGGAAGATCAGGCCCCCGGGGAGAGGCCAGGTTCGTTTGGGTCAACCCGGATCCGGGATCGGTTCCCTCCCGAGAAAAAATCGGGCCGGTGCCCCGCCCGAGCTTCGACGACGAAACGGCCGAGGCCTGGGAAATCGGAGGATCACCGGGATCGAGTTCAAGCTCGCCGTGTGCGGCGAGGCGGTGACCGTCGAGGAGTCCGGAAGTGGAGGGGAGGGTGGCTGACGGGATTCGAACCCGCGATCTCCAGATCCACAATCTGGCGCCTTAACCGCTAGGCAACAGCCACCATCGCGTCAGGGTTTAGGATACGGGCGTGCCCACGTCCGAGTCAAGCCGACTGTCGTCGGGGAGGTCCGGTCCGGGGCGGCTTGGGGGGTCGCCCGGGTCGGGTCGGCAAGGCGGATCATCGGGGATGATCGGGAGGAATCGCAACCCCGGGGGCGATGCTCTTGACGAGGCATCGTAGGCTTGCTGGGATGTTGCCAGCCGCCGGGCCCGGGGTCTCGACGATCCGAATGCCCGAGTCGCCCGACCGGCGGCCTGAACCGGGTGCAGGACCATGACCGCGTTGAAGATCGGTATCGTCGGCTGCGGGCACGCGGCCCGGATCCATTCCGGGAGGCTCCGGGGACTCGACGGGGTCTCGATCGTTGCCTGCGCCGACCCGGATCCGGAGGCCGCCCGGGCCCTGGCCCGGGAGCTTGCCGGGCCCGGCGGAGACCCCGCCTGCGTGGCGATCTTCGCCGACCATCAGCACCTCCTGGCCGAGGCGGCGCCCGACGTCCTGGCGATCTTCACCCCGCCCCGGTCGCACTACCGGCCGGCGATGGATGGGCTCCAGGCCGGTTGCCACCTCTTCATCGAGAAGCCGCTGTCGACCAACGCCCAGGAGGCCGATGATATCGTCTCCCTGGCCCGGGGGAGGGATCGGGTCGTGGGGGTCGGCCACCAGTTCCGGCTGGCGCCCAGCCTCGTCGAGGCGAGGCGTCGGCTGGCCGACGGGGCGATCGGCCGCCTGAGGCTGGTGTCGGCGATCATGGCCGATTCGTGGCTGGCCGGTCACGGCGGCCCAGAGAACGCCTGGCGGCTGGATCCGAGGATCTCCGGCGGCGGGATCCTCGCCGACGCGGGGGACCACCTGCTCGACGCCCTGATCTGGACCACCGGGCGTCCGGTCGCCGAGGTCGTCGCCTTCCAGGAACGGGAGGCGCCGGGGCTCGACGTGGTCGACGCGGTTTGCCTCCGGCTGTCCGGCGGTATCCCGGCGACGCTGGCGATTTCCGGCGTGGCACCCGGCCCCCTCTTCGAGATCACCTATTTCGGCGAGTCGGGCACCCTGAGGGCGAGCGACTCGTCGCTCCAGCTGTCCGGTTCGGGCGCCGAGGCCCGCTTCGAGGAGATTCCACCGACCGGGAGCCCGACCAGCATCGACGCCGATTTCATCGACGCCATCCGATCCGGCCGCCCGCCCTGCTGTTCGGCCGAACAGGCGATGGAGACGGTCCGCCTGCAGGAGGCCATCGCCCGATCGGCCGGCTCGGGCCAGGTCATCCGGCTAGCCCAGTCGGACGCGTCGGGATGATCTAACCCCGATGCCCCGATCGTACGCGCGTCCTTGCTTGACAATCCCCTGGCACGAGACTACCAGTATGACTCCGCCCGGCCCGAATGGCCCGGCGCGGTCATCCCGGACTCGATTTCCCCGCTCGACTTTTCGGGCCGAATTGAACGGCCCGAGCCGTCCCGGCAAGAGGACCGACCCGATGTGGGACCTCCAGACCCCGTTGTCCACCCTCGAGGACGACACGACCGCCGCCCTGACGCTCGGCGGCCCGGTCGCGGCCGAGCCCCTCGCCCGACATCCCGAGGAGGATGAAGAGGAGGCCGGTGACGACGAGGAGGCGTTCGACGACGACGACGACCTCGATGACGACGACGACCTCGACGACGACGACGACGACCTCGACGACGACGACGACCTCGACGACGACGACGACCTCGACGACGAGGACGACGAGGACGACCTCGACGACCTCGGAGACATCGACATCGACGAGGACGACGACTTCGACGACGATGAGGATGATGAACTTGAGGAGATCGAGGAAGACGAGGAAGAGATCTGACCGGCGTGCCCCATCGCCCCTCGATGCCGAACGCCGCCCCCGGGGCCGGGCCCTCCGCCCCCGGGTCGGCCGATCGGGGCGGTCGCGACACGGGCGGGGGCTTGGCACGACGCGCCTCGGCGCCGTAGTGTAGTAGGCTTGACAGGCCGGATCGGTCGTCCCGTGCGTCCGACCCCCGACCCGGTCGGTTCAGGAGCGTTGTGCCATGGCCGCCTCGAATCCCCTGCCCGGCAACTCCGACCGCGATCGGACGGCCCCCGAGACCCCGACCCGATGCCTGCGAGAGCAATCGCAGCGCGACTTCGAGGTCGAGTTCCTCGGCCGCATCCTCGAGCGTGATCCGTATTATGCCGACGTGCTCCGCGTCCAGGCCAACAACCTCGCCCGTCGAGGTGAGTCGACCCGGGCCCTGCAACTGGACCGCCGGCTGACCCGGCTCCAGCCCGACCGGCCGATCCCCTGGTACAACCTGGCCTGCAGCTACGCGGTGCTGGGCATGGTCGACCCGGCCTTCCAGGCCCTCCAACGGGCGGTCGACCTGGGATACCGGCACTTCCGCCACATGGTCCGAGACCCGGACCTGAAGGCCCTCCGCCAGGACCCGAGGTTCGCCCGGATCCTTCGGCGCGCCTGACCGGATCGCCCGAAGTCCCGCCCGCGATTACGAAGCGTACCGGGCCCAGCCGAGTCCCCGCCCCCCTTCCCGGGCCGTCCTCCCGGGAGGGGCGGGGGGCGAGTCGGGGAGGTCCGCCGGGCCATCGTACTCGGCCCGGACCCGCCCCGCCCTCCCGCCGGGCTGGCCCGAATCCGAACCCTCGAAGCGCGGAACCCCCTCCGATGCAGCACCACCGCTGGGACGACGTCCGGGACGCCGTGTCGGCCGTCCGCGCCCGATGGTCGGGCACCGGCCGGGTCGGCATCGTCCTGGGCACCGGCCTGGGCAAGCTCGCCTCGGAGATCGCCGCCGAGGCGTCCATCTCGTACGAGGAGATCCCCCACTTCCCGCGCCCGACGGGCGTCCAGGGCCACGCCGGCCGGCTCGTTTGCGGCACGTTGGCGGGCCTGCCCGTCGTGGCGATGGAGGGCCGATTCCACCTGTATGAGGGTTTCACCCCGGCCGAGATCACCTTCCCCATCCGGGTGATCAAGGAACTGGGGTGCGACACGCTGATCGTCTCCAACGCCGCCGGGGGGTTGAACCCGCTCCATCGGAAGGGCAACCTAGTGGTCATCGACGACCACCTCAACCTCCCCGGCCTCTCGGGCCTCAGCCCGCTGATCGGCCCCAATGACGACCGCCTCGGCCCCCGATTCCCCGACATGATCGAGCCCTACGACCGGGGCCTCCAGGATCTCGCCCTGTCGATCGCCCTGGACGAGGGGATCCCCGCCCATCGTGGGGTCTACGTCGGCATCGTCGGCCCGAACCTGGAGACCCGGGCCGAGTATCGGTATCTCCGGGGGATCGGCGCCGACGTGGTCGGGATGTCCACCACGTCCGAAGTGGTCGTGGCCGTCCACTCGGGGATGAAGGTCCTCGGCTTCTCGATCGTCACCGACCTCTGCCTGCCCGACGCCCTGGAACCGGTCGTGATCGAGGAGATCATCGCCGTCGCCAACGAGGCCGAGGGGAAGCTGCGTCGGCTCGTCACCAGGGTGATCGAGCGGCTGCCCTCCCCCTGATCGGTCGCCCCGGCCGGCCCGCCCCCGACCCCGACCCCGCTCGCATCCCACCCGCAAAGCACCATGTCTACCGAAGCCAAGAAATACAAAGACACGCTGAATCTCCCCAGGACCGCCTTCGCCATGAAGGCGAACCTCACCCAGCGTGAACCGCAGATCCAGGCGAGATGGGAGGAGATGGGCCTTTATGCCCGGATACGGGAGGCCCGCAAGGGGCGGACCCGCCGCGTCCTGCACGACGGCCCCCCCTACGCCAACGGCGACATCCACATGGGTCACCTGCTGAACAAGGTGCTCAAGGACCTCGTCGTCCGCTACCACACGATGCGGGGGTTCGACAGCCCGTACGTCCCCGGGTGGGACTGCCACGGCCTGCCGATCGAGCACAAGGTCGCGAAGGACCTCGGCCCGAAGGCGGCGTCGATGAGCTTCTCGGAGATCCGGGGGCTCTGCCGGGTCGAGGCCCTCAAGTGGGTCGGCGTCCAGCGCGAACAGTTCAAGCGGCTCGGCGTCTCGGGCGACTGGGAGGACCCGTACCTCACGCTCGACCCCCGCTACGAAGCCGGCATCATGGACGTGCTGGCCGAGCTGGTCGACCGCGGCTTCGTCTTCCGGCAACTCAAGCCGATCCACTGGGACATCCACGACCGCACCGCCCTGGCCGAGGCCGAGCTCGAATACGCCGAGCACACCTCCCCCTCGATCTACGTGAACTTCCCGATCCGATCCGGCGTGCCCCCCGAGTGGGGGGACGGCCCCTGGCACGCCATGATCTGGACCACCACCCCCTGGACCCTCCCCGCCAACGTCGCCATCGCCGCCCACCCCGCCCTGGAGTACGCCGGCGTCCGTTACGTCGACCCGGAGTCAGGCGCCGAGGTGAAGACGATCCTGGCCTCCCCGCTCGTCGACCGGGTCATGGGGCTGAAGCAGGTCGGTACGTTCGAGGTCGTCGGCACGTGCTCGGGCCGGGCGCTCGAAGGGGCGACCTACGAACACGTCTTCATCGACCGCGAGGGAACGGTCGTCCTGGCCGACTACGTGACCGTCGAGGACGGCACCGGATTGGTCCACACGGCCCCCGGCCACGGTGCGGAGGACTACCGGACCGGATTGACGTACACGTTGCCGGTCATCAGCCCGGTCGACGCCTCCGGCCGCTTCATGGACACCGACGACGTCCCCGCCGACCTCGTCGGGCTCCAGGTCTTCGCCGCCAATCCGAAGATCGTCGAGCGATTAAAGGCCGACGGCAGCCTGTACCACCACTTCAAGTTCCGTCACAGCTACCCGCACGGCTGGCGGAGCAAGAAGCCGGTCATCTTCCGGGCCACGGCCCAGTGGTTCATCGGCGTCGACCGAGACGACCTCCGCGGCAAGACGCTGGAGGCGATCCGGTCGCAGGTCCGATGGCTCCCCTCCTGGGGGCAGGCCCGGATCGAGGCGATGGTCGGCCAGCGCCCCGACTGGTGCATCAGCCGGCAGCGCGCCTGGGGCGTGCCGATCCCCGTCCTCTACGACGACCGGGACGAGTCCTTCCACCTGACCGGGGAATCCGTCCGCTTCTACCGCGATCTCTTCGCGAAGGAAGGGGCCGACGCCTGGTTCAACCGGCCGGTCGGGGAGCTGGTGCCGCCCGACCTGGACACCTCGGCCCATCCCGTCGAATTCCTCCGCAAGGGGACCGACATCCTCGACGTCTGGTTCGAGTCCGGCTCCAGCCACCGCTCCGTGGTCCGGGAGCCGGGCTACGACTCCGGCCCCTACCCCGCCTTCATGTACCTCGAAGGCTCCGACCAGCACCGGGGCTGGTTCCAGTCGTCGATCCTCACCGCCGTCGGCACCACCGGCCGGGCCCCGTTCGAGACGGTCCTGACCCACGGCTTCGTGGTTGACGACAAGGGGCAGAAGCAGTCCAAGTCGCTGGGCAACTCGGTCGGCGCGGTCGAATCCACGGAGAAACACGGCGCCGACGTGCTCCGGCTGATGGTCGCGAGCCTCGACTACTCCAACGACGTCTCGCTAACCGAGCGGGCCATCAAGGAGGCCTCCGAGGCCTACCGCAAGATCCGCAACACCTTCCGCTACCTGCTCGGCAACCTGGAAGACTACGCCCGGTTCGACCCCGATTCGGTCGACCCGGCCACGCTCCACCCGATCGACCGCTGGGCGCTACATCGGCTCAATGCCGTGATCCGGGAGGCGACCGCCGCCTTCGACGCCTTCGACTTCTACCGGGCCTTCCAGAAGATCTACCAGTTCTGCTCCGTCGACCTCTCCAGCTTCTACCTCGACGTGCTCAAGGACCGCCTCTACGCCGAGGATCCCACCGGGCCCGACCGCCGGGCCGCCCAGTTCGTCATGGCCCGACTGCATTCGGCGCTGGCCCGGATGCTCGCCCCGATCACGCCGCACACGAGCGAGGAGATCTGGGACCTCGTCCCCGATTCTCCCGAGAAGGCCCCGAGCGTCCACCTCGCCCCCTGGCCCAAGCCCGACTCCGCCTTCGACGCGCCCGACCCCGGCGGCATCGACTGGGAGTTCCTCCGGTCGGCCCGGGAGGCCGTCTTCCGGGATCTGGAGAAGCTGAGGGCCGCCAAGGAGATCGGCAGCAATCAGGAGGCCCTCGTCACCCTCGGCAGCCCCGACCCGGAGGTGAGGGAGCGGCTGGCGAACCTGCGGGATCACCTGGAGAGCAAGTTCATCGTCTCCGACGTGGTCATCGCCGAGGACCGCCCGGAGGGGGCGACCGACCTCCCCGACCGGAACCTCTGGTTCCTCGTCCGCAAGTCGACCTATCCCAAGTGCGAGCGCTGCTGGAATCTCCGACGCTCGGTCGGCCAGGATGAGGAACACCCGACGCTCTGCGCCCGATGCTCCCGGGTCATCCGAGAGCTGAACGCCCCGGCCGGCTGATCCCCGCCCCTCGGAGCCCCGTGCCGTGTCCCGCTACTTCAAATACAAGACCGCTGACGGCCTCCGGGCGGACGCCGAGGCGATGGGCCTCGACATCCGGCTGACCGACGACCTCTCCCCGCTCTTGGGGTCGATCACGATCGGCGGCCGGACGGTCGGGAATCGCCTGGCGATCCACCCGATGGAAGGCTGCGACGGCGAGCCCGACGGCTCTCCCGGCGAGCTGACCCTCCGTCGCTACCGACGCTTCGGCGACGGCGGCGCGAAGCTGATCTGGGGGGAGGCCGCGGCCGTCGTCCCCGAGAGCCGGGCCAACACCCGGCAGCTCGTCTGCAACGCCGACCGCGCAGACGGGCTCTCCCGGATGCTGGAACAGTGTCGACGCTCCCACCGGGACGCCTGGGGGGACGACTCCGACCTGCTCGTCGGACTGCAATTGACCCACTCGGGCCGCTACAGCGTCCCCCGGCCGTTGCTGGCGCAGCACGACCCGGGCCTCGACCCCCGGACGGTGCTGGACCGGGCCACCGGACGGACCGCCGACGACCACACCCCCCTGCTCTCCGACGACGACCTCGACCGGTTACAAGACCGCTACGTCGAGGCCGCCGAGGTCGCCTCGAAGGTCGGTTACGACTTCGTCGACTTGAAGCAATGTCACCGATACCTGCTCTGCGAGTTGCTCTCGGCTCACACCCGGCCGGGCAAGTACGGCGGGCCGTTCGAGAACCGGACCCGGTTCATCCGGGAGGTCGTCGGCCGCATCCGAGATCGCCTGCCCGGCCTGATGGTCGCCACCCGGATGAACGTCTACGACGGCATCCCCTGGCGCAATGGCCCCGATCAGGAAGGGGAGCCGGAAGCGGTCCCCTACCCCCTTCGGTCCTGCTGGGGGACGGACCCGGACGACCACACTAAACCCGACTTGGCCGAGCCGATCCGGCTGATCGGCCAGCTCCGGGATCTGGGAGTGGCGATGGTCAACGTCACGATGGGCAACCCCTACGGCAGCCCCCACATCATCCGGCCGTTCGAATACCCGCCTCCCGACGGCTACGAGACGCCCGAGCACCCGTTGATCGGCATCGACCGCCACTTCAAGGCCGCCGAGCAGATCCAACGGGCCTGCCCTGAGCTGCCGATCCTCGGCTCCGGCTACTCGTGGCTCCAGGCGTTCCTCTTCCAGGCGGGTGCGGCCAACATCCGGGACGGCCGGGTCTCGATCGTCGGCGTCGGGCGGGCCTCGCTCTCCCATCCCGATTTCGCCCGGAACGTCCTGGAGGGGCGACCCCTGGACCGCAAGCGGATTTGCCGGACCTTCAGCTATTGCACGGCCCTGATGCGCTCCAAGCACAACGAACTCGGGCAGTACCCGACCGGCTGCCCCCCGTTCGACAAGGAGGTCTACGACCCCATCTGGAAGGACGCCCAGGAGACGGCGCCCTCGAAGGGGTGAACCGTCGCCCCGGGGAGGGCCGTCAATCCTCCGAGTCGTCCGGCCGGGAGGGGGCCCGACTCCGGACGGACGACCAGAGGTGCTTCCCCTGACGGCCGATCGATTCGACGACCCGGCGGGCCTTGGAGCGGGTCGAGTGCCGGTGGAGGTGGCGGAGCAGCGCCAGTCGCTCGGCCTCGGGGAGCCGTCGGGCGATCGAAGGCAGCACCGAGTCGGCCACGGTGGCCGGCGGCTGGTCCTCCAGCTCGACGGCGATGACGCGGTTGATCCCCTCGGGCAGTTCGGCCTTCAAGGCACCGATCGCCTCCTCCTTCGAGAGCGGCCGAACCCTCGTGCCGACGGCCGCCCCCTCCGCCTCGACCGCCGAGGGCCCGAATCCCGAGGCGTCCCGGGGGGCCCCGAAGCCGGTCACGACGACCAGCGAGGGGGGCATGTCCTGATGGGGTCGATCCCGGTGGGCGTCGATCCACTCCCGGGCGAAGTTGAGGTCGTCGCTCAGATCCCCCCGGGAGGCGTCGGCCAGCAGGATCAGTAGGTCGGCCTCCCCCGCGGCGGCGACGGCGTCCTTCCGGCTGGCACGCTCCCGGGAGGTGTCGGGGCCCGGCTGGGCCCGGAAGCCGGGGATCTCCAGGAATCGGACGGAAGTGAGCCGGTTCGCCAGGGCGGGCTCGCGTCCCGCCTGGAGTAGCTTCGCCTTCGTCGCGTCCAGGTCGCCGTCGCCGATCGCCTTCTCCAGGCTCGCGATCAGCAGCGACTTGCCCGATCCCCTGGCCCCCGCGACGGCCACCACCGGGCTCGGCGAGGCGTCGTGGGCCGCGGAGGCCCGCTCCCCGGCACGACGGGTCAGGCGGCGGTAGTGCTCCGAGCCGATCGACAGCCGGCCGCTGTACAGCTCGACCAGGTGGTGGCCGAGCCGGTTGACGTAGGCCCGGAAGAACCACCGCATCAGCGAGCGCTGCATGCTCCTCCAGGCCGGCTGGGCGATCAGCTTCTGCGTCCCCAGGCGGGCCACCCCCGCCACGGGGGCGAACAGCGGCAGCAGGAACGTGTAGATCTCGTTGGCCCGGTTGACCAGGTTCGCCGCGTCGATCGCCTGCTTCCAGTGCCCGGGGGTGATGATGTCCCCCCCCGGGACCTGTCGGCAGAGCCGGGCGAGGTCCTCCGCGGCCAGCTCCAGCGCCGTCAGCAGCTCGACGACCGGGACGCGGTCGATCGGCTCCCTCGCCCCCGGGTGGTAGTGCCTCGCCAGGGCGGCGGCCAGCTCCCGGCCGGTGTCGATGTAGATGTCCCCGGAGCTGAGCGACTCGATCGCGGCCTCGTCGGCCCGCTTCGCCATCCCCTCGACGATCCCCCAGGCTTCCCGGTCCTTCGGGGTGAACGTCTGCGGGGCATCCCAGTCGAGGGGCGGGAGCAGCGGGTTGGCCGACCTCGTCCAGCGGTCCGCCAGGTAGGAGAAGAGCGCATACGAGCCGATCCAGCCGATCGCCACGGCGGACGCCCACGCCCAGCCGTGCTCCAGCAGCCAGAGCGACCCGAGGACCACGTAGAGCCCGAACGGCACCACGATCAGGGCGATCAGCACCCAGGCCCGCCAGTTCCGCAGCACGTCAGCTCCCCCCGAACTCGGCCGAAGCCCGGCCGGCGAACCCCGACCGCCCCGAGGCCCCGGATCGATCCCCGCCGATCCGGCTCGGACCCGGCGGCCGTGCGACGCGGGCCTGGTCGCACGGCCCGGCCCGCCGATCCTCATGGGACACGATCACCGAGCTTCATCGTCCGCCCTCCACGCCCGGTTTTCAAGGACGGCGGGTCGCCCCATTCCCCGGACGCGCGCCTCGGGCTATAACAGCGGCAATCCGGGTGCCTCATCGGGACGGCCCCCCGACGATCGCCGATCACCCGGCCGGAGCCCAACCCTACGATGAAGCCTCTGCCCGAAACCTTGTCCGCGCTCGGCCTCCTCGCCGCCCTCTCGATCGGACTCGCCGGTTGCGGCGGGGGCGGTGACGCCGGGATTGATGAGGGAATCGACGTCTCTGACCCGGCCCCGATCGAGGGAGGGGACCCGGTGGGGTCGGCCGATCCCGCCGCCGAGGAGGTCGATCCCATCCCGGTCGACCCCGAGCCCGCCGACCCGGGCTTCGGCGACCCCGGCCCCTGAGCCTCGGCCGCCTCCGGCTCCCGGTCGGGCCCCTCCCCGAGGCGTGGGGCCGGATCAGGAGGCCCGGAGCGACGCGTCGAAACGGGCCCGACAGGCGTCGACGATCCGCCGGATCGAGGCCTCCACTTCCTCGCCGGTCAGGGTCCGGTCCGATCGCCTGAAGCTCATCCCGAAGTGCAGGCTGTGGCGTCCTTCCGGGACGCCCGCCCCCTCGAACGTGTCCAGGAACTCGACCGATTCCAGCGTCGGCCCCCCGGAGCCCCGGACGGCCTCGGCCAGCTCCGACCAGGGGATTGCCCGGTCGATGACGAGGGAGAGGTCCCGGGTGACGGACGGATAGATCGGCACCGGACGATACGACGGGGCGAGGTCGGCGCGGTCGATCAGGGCGTCGAGGCTCAGCTCAGCCGCGGCGCAGCGGCCCCGGAGGCCGAACCGTTTCGAGGCGTCCGCGTCGATCTCCCCGGCGTAGCCGAGGTGCAGCCCACCCAGGAGCAACTCGGCCGATCGGCCGTCCGCCATCGGCGACGGCGAGGCCGGGCGGGCGTCGAGCTGACCGGCCGGGTGCAGGCGATCGAGCAGCGCCTCGACGATCCCCTTGATCCCCGGGAAGTCGGTCCCGGTCACGAAGGCGACCCGGGGAGACTCGTCCGGCAGGGGCCGTCCCGGACGGGGGAGGTAGACGTGGGCGACCTCGAAGAGCCGGGCGTCGGGGACACCGTGCGCCTCGTTGTAGCCCCGGGCGGCGAGCAGGCTCGGGACGAGGCTCTGCCTCAGGGCGCTGTTCTTGCGGAAGTCGGGATGCTCGGCCCGGATCGGCGCCTCGACGGGCATCGGGTCGAGCGGCGCGATCAGCTCGTCGGGCACGAGGCTGAAGCCGACCGCCTCGTCGAGCCCGAGGCCAGTCAGCGCCTCCCGGACGGCCCGTTCGATCCGCTCCCGACGGCCGAGGCTGGAGGCCGCCAGCGGCACGGGCCGGTCCTCGGGGATGTGCTCATAGCCGTAGACCCGGGCGGCCTCCTCGATCAGGTCGATCTCGCGGCCCAGGTCGCTCCGCCAGCTCGGGGGCCGGAAGGAGGCGGCGTGGTCGTCGTGCCAGACGCGCTCCAGCCCCAGCGACTCCAGGATCGCCTCGACCCGGACCCGGGGGATCTCGATCCCCAGCACCCGGGCGATCTGGGAGAACCGGAGCATCACCGCCGGCCGCTCCGGCGGGGGCTCGGCGGCCAGGTCGATGACCCCCTCGTGCAGGGTCCCCCCGGCCAGCTCCAGGATCAGGTCGGCGCACCTCCGGCTGGCCCAGTAGGTCCGCTCCGGGTCCATCGGCCGCTCGAACCGATAGCTCGACGGGCTCATCAGGCCGAGGGATCGCGAGGTCCGACGGACCGAGAGCGCATCGAATCGAGCGGCCTCGATCAGGATGTCGGTCGTCGCGTCGGCGATCTCGGTGTCGAGGCCCCCCATCACCCCGGCCAGGCCGACGGGCCGATCGGCGTCGGCGATGACCAGCATTCCCGGGGCGAGTTCGTAGGTCTTGCCGTTGATGGCGACGAGCGTCTCTCCCGAGGTCGCCTTGCGGACGACCAGCCGTCGGCCGGCGAGGGCGTCGAGGTCGTAGGCATGCAGCGGCTGGCCGCACTCGAACATCACGTAGTTCGTGACGTCGACGATGTTGTTGATGCATCGGACGCCCAGCGTCTCCAGCCGCTTCCGCATCCACCAGGGGCTCGGCCCGACCTTCGCACCGGTCACGACCCGGGCCGTGAATCGGGGGCAGAGGCCGGGCTCGTCGACCGTCACGCCCGTGGCCTCGGCGGCGGGAGGCCCGGATCGGGGCGGATTCGGGGAGGGCTCCCGGTAACCCCGGGCGCCGAACACGGCGGCGATCTCCCGGGCGATCCCCAGGTGGCCGAGGCAGTCGGGCCGGTTGCTCGTCACCTCCAGGTCGATCGCCAGGTCGCCGCCGACCTCGGCCGTCCCCTCGTGATTCAGGCCGGTCAGGGCCAGGCGATCGGCCAGCTCGTCGGCCGTCATGTCGAGGCGGACGTAGTCGGTCAACCAGTTCCAGCTGACGATCATGGCGGTGGACTTCGGCGGCTTCGGTGGGGTGGGTGGTGGGGAGATCGAGGCGGGTCAGCCGAGGATGGCGTCCACGTCCAGCTCCACGTCGGGGAAGGCGGCCGGGGCGACGGCTTGCCCCCGCCCCCGGATCAGTCGTTGGGTATAGATGCCGTCCACGGGGGCGAGGTGGACCTCGACGCGGTACTCGTCCAGGTCGATCAGCCAGACCTCGGCCACGCCGAACCGGGCGTAGAGGCCGAGCTTCGTCCCCCGGTCGTAGGCGGCCGAAGAGTCCATGACCTCGATCAGCAGGAGCGCGTCGGCCGGGCCGGGGTGCGCGGAGGCGTAGTAATCCTCCCGGGGTCGGACGAGCATCAGGTCGGGCTCGGGCTCGGAGTGGTCGTCGAGCCGGATCGGGTTCTGGACGCTGACGATCGCCCGGCCTGCGAGGCGGGCGGAGAGGAGTGCGGTGAGCCGATTGACCTCTGCGGAATGCCTCGGGCCGATCGGGCACATCGCGATCAGATCCCCGTCGATCAGCTCGACCCGGGAGTCCTCGTCGAGGATGCCGGCCTCGGCCATGCGGTAGTAATCCGAGACGGTGAACCGGACCCGGCCCGCCGGCGGTTCGGGGGCGGGAGGACTGGGGATGGGCGCCATGCTCGGGAGTCGAGAAGCGGTCGCCATGCGATCCGGTTCCGGGGGCCGGGGTCGGATCAGGCCCGACGCCGAGGGGGGTGGGGGAGAGCCCTAGGCCTGCTGGGAGTAGGCTTTCACGTCGGCGATGGCCTGCTCGATGGCCGACCGCCGCCAATCGGTGAGGGCGGTGTCCAGGGCCCGGGTGAGGTGGTGGACGAGCTGGGAGGCGGCGTCGGCGGGACTCTCCCCCTCGGCCCGGATCTCGGGGAAATCGCGGTGGTGGGCCGCGGAGAGCCCGGCAGTGGCGCCGGACGAGACGATCACTCGGTCTTCGCCGTGGGACATCGTCAGGACCTCGTTCGCTCGGTCGGACGGGGCGGGGGGGACCGGTCGCCGGGGCGCCGGGCGTGGGTCGGTTCGATCCGGCTCGGCTCCGGTTCAGAACTGGGACAGGAACCGGACGTCGTTGAGGGTGAATTGCCGGATGTCGTCGATCCCGTGCTTCCGCATGCAGAGCCGCTCGACGCCGAGCCCGAAGGCGAAGCCGGTCACCTCGTCCGGGTCGTAACCGACGGCTCGGAGGACGTTGGGGTCGACCATGCCGGCCCCCCCCATTTCAACCCATCGATCCCCGCCGTGCCAGAGCATGTCCACCTCGACGCTCGGCTCGGTGAACGGGAAGAAGGACGGGCGGAACCGGATCTTCACGTCCCGTCCGAGGTAGCCCTCGGCGAACAACCGGAGGGTGCTCTTGAGGTGGGCCATGGTGATGCCCCGGTCGACCATCAGCCCCTCGATCTGGTGGAACATGAACGAGTGCGTCGGGTCCACCTCGTCGGGCCGATAGACCCGGCCGATGGCGACGATCCGGACCGGCGGGGGCTGGCGCTCCATGACCCGGATCTGGATCGTGCTGGTCTGGCTGCGGAGCAGGGCGCCGTCGCTCAGGTAGAAGTTGTCGGCCGGATCCCGGGCCGGGTGGGCCGGGGGGATGTTCAGCGCCTCGAAGTTGTGGAAGACGTCCTCGACCTCGGGCCCCCGGGCCACGCCGAAGCCGAGCCGGCCGAACAGGTCGATCAACTCGTCGGCGGTCTGGGTCAGCGGGTGTCGGTGGCCGAGCCGGGGGCGGGGCGAGCCGGGGAGCGTGACGTCGATCCCCGAGGCGGCGTCCGAGGGGCGATCGACCCGGGCTTTGGCCGCTTCCCAGGCCGCCTCCAGCGCCTTCTTGGCGGCGTTGAAGCGCTGGCCGTACGCCTTTCGGTCCGAGGGCTCGACCGCCTTGAGCCGCTCCTGGGCGGCCTTGATCCGGCCCTGCTTCAGGCCGAGGAACTCGATGCGGGCGGCCTCGACCGCATCGGTGACCTCGGCGGAGCGGAAGGCCGCCAGGCCGGCGGCCTCCAGCGATTCGAGCTGCTCGATCGCCTCGGGGAGTTCCATCGGTCGGGTCGGGTGGGGGTCTCCCACCCGCTCTCGATGAGAGGGGGCGGGGCCCGCCTCGGGGTGCTCGGTCGATCGGCCGGGGGGACGGGCGGGCCCGGCTCAGGCGGTGGCGGCGGCCGGGATGGCGCCCACTTCCTGGAGCTTGGCCCGGACGCGGTCGGCGATCGTGTCGAAGGTCTCGGGGTCGTGGATGGCCAGTTCCGAGAGGCTCTTGCGGTCCAGGCCGATCTCGCAGAGCTTCAGCCCCTGGATGAACCGGCTGTAGCGCAGCCCCCGCATCTCGACGGCGGCGCTGATGCGGGTGATCCAGAGGCGTCGGAATTCGCGCTTCTTGGCCCGGCGGTCCCGGAAGGCGAACATGCCGGCGCGGAGCAGGGTCTCCTTGGCCGTCACGTAGAGCCGTCGGCGGCCGCCGACGAAGCCCTTGGCTTCCTTCAACAATCGCTTCTTGGCCCGTCGGCGGGCCGAACCTTTCCTCGCTCGCATCGCAACGGTTCTCGACGGTCAGGGGCCTGGGTCGGGTCGGATCAATGGGTGGGCGTGGGGGCGCGTCGGGCCCGGGTCACTCGGCGGCAGGCTCGGCCTGATCGCCCTGCTCTGCGGCCTCGTGGGCGAGGGCGGCGGCGGCCAGGGCGGAGGCGAATCGGCCGTGCCCGGCCTCCCGACGCTGCATCGCCCGGCGGAGCTTGGCGGCGACCGCCTTGTTCCGGAGCACCACCGGCTTGCGGAGCTTGCGGATCCGCTTGCCGCTCATGTGGCTGTTCAGGTGGGAGGAGCCGCAGCGCTTGTGGACCACCTTGCCGGTGGCGGTGACCTTGAAGCGCTTCTTGGTCCCCTTGTGGGTCTTCATCTTCACCGAGGGCATCGTCGTCTGGCCTCGCTTGAGCCGAGCCCGGTCGGAGCCCGCCGGTGCCGGAGCCGGGCTGCCTGCATCTCGGGCGATCGTCGGAGTTCGCCTGCGTGTCGGGGGGGCCGGCCCCCTGTCGGGCCGGAAAGGGGGTCATCGTATCACGGCGGGCGTCGGGATCCAATGCCGATCGGGGACGGGGATCGGGAAACGCCCCCCGGGCCGTCGGGAGGCGGGCCGGGGGGCGCCGAGGGCATCGGTCGGGGTCGGGATCGGTCGATCGGATCGGGGCGGATCGGTCGGGCTCGGGGGGCCTGGCCCGACTCGGTCAGCGCGGGGCGACGATGGCCGTCATGCGGCGGCCCTCCATCGCCGGGGGCTTCTCGATCTTGGCCACGTCCTCCAGCGCCGTGATCACCTCATCCAGGACGCGGCGCCCCTCCTCAATGTGGGCCATCTCCCGCCCCCGGAAGAGGACGTTGACCAGCACCTTGTCCTTGTGCTCCAGGAAGTCCCGGGCCTTCTTGACCTTGACGCGGATGTCCTCGTCACCGGTCTTGGGGCGGACCCGGATCTCCTTCACCTGGACCTGGTGCTGCTTCTGCTTGGTGGTCCGCTTCTTCTGTTCGTACTTGAACTTGCCGAAGTCCATGATCTTGCAGACCGGCGGGCGCTCATTCGGAGCGACCTCCACCAGGTCCATGTCGGCCTCTCGGGCCAACTCCAGCGCCTTGGACGTCGGGATCACGCCGAGCTGGGCGCCGTCGGCTCCGACGACACGAACCGGCGAGATGCGGATCTGGTCATTGACGCGCTGAGTCTTCTCGCGCTCGGTACGATCAAACGGCGGTCTGATGGCGTCCTCCCCAGGACGATGCGGGTCAACCTCTGATGGGGATGGCTCCTCGCCTCGACGGCCGGATTGCCCGGGGTCGAGACCATCCCGCATCCGCGACGCCCGCCACGCGGCGGGTCCTGCCTAGTCGCAGAGGCAACCCTGATCTATAGTCGGATTCTCCCGGCATGTCAAGAGGGTCGCAACGCTGATCCCGATCTTGCGGCCCACGCCGGGGGGTCACTCCCGATACGGGTCGAGCACCCGGACCCGGCGGCCCTCGACCAGCAGTCGGCCGTCGGCGTACAGGGCGATCGCCTCGGGCAGCGCCGACCGCTCGGCGGCCTGGACCCGGGAGGCGAGGGTCGCCTCGGTGTCGTCGTCGAGCACCGGGACGGTGCGCTGGAGGATGATCGGGCCATTGTCGTACCGCTCGTCGACGAAGTGGACGGTGCAGCCGGAGACCTTCACTCCCACTTCGAGGGCCGCGCGGTGGACCGCCTCGCCGTGGAAGCCCCGGCCGCCGAAGCTGGGGAGGAGGGACGGGTGGACGTTGATGATCTTCCCGAGATAGTCCTCCGGGATCGGCAGCAGGCTGAGGAAGCCGGCGAGGACGACGAGGTCGGCCCCGGCCTGGCGGATCGGGTCGAAGACGGCCGCCTCGTACGCCTCGGGAGCGAGCCCCGCCTTCCGGACGACCCCGACCGGGATGCCGGCCCGCTCCGCCCGCTCGATCGCGGCGACCCCCGGCTTGCTGACGACCACCCGGGCGATCGAGGCGACGAGCCGGCCGTCGCCGATCCGGTCGATCAGGTTCTGGAGCGTGGTGCCCCCCCCTGACGCCAGGACGGCCAGTCGGATCGGCGGGTCGGCGATCGGCGGGGTGCGGGGGGATTCGGGCATGGCTCGGGGGGGGGCGGGGGTCCGGGGGGTCGGGGACGCGGTCGGTTATCATACCGGATCGCGGGGTCGGCTCCCCCGGCATCCCTCACCGGGACCAGCCCGGGACCGGGGCGGCGCGGGGGCCGGTGCGCCGAGATCGTGAACGGGTCGATCATCATAACCAAAATGAAAATAATGAGTTATAAATTGCATCGTCGCCCAAAATGGGTTCGCTCCGTCGCGAGCGCACCAGCACCAGCCGGGCGGAGGACCGGCGACTCGGCCGGGGCTCGGACGGCCATTGGGGTCGGGATCGTCGGCCGCGAAAGGGCCGGCCGGGACGCGGCGGGTAAGCGGTCGGTGCGCCGACCGGGAGCACCCGGGTTTCGACGAAACCCATGACAAGGCAACACATTCCGGATTCCAAAATGGGTTCGCTCCGTCGGTGCGCACGGAAGGATTGAGGCCTCGGCGAGGGCCTCGAACCGGGGACGACGGGCGCGGGGGAGATCCCGACCCGACTGCCAGGATGGCAGGTGGCTTCGTTCGGCGCCGGGGACCCGCGATCCCGATGGGGACCCCACCGGCCTCGGGACGGCGTCCCGCCGGGGTCGACCGGGGCGGGCCGAGGCCGGGTCGAGGGGGGAGGCCCCGGGCTGGTCCTGGGGACACACCCCACCCGCCCGGGAGGGGGGGCTGGGGCGGTCGAAGGGCCGAAGTTCGGGCATCATCATTCCTCCCACCCGGGGCGGGCGTCCGGGGTCATTCGAAGGGGCCACTCCCATATGATCGAGGAAATCGCGGATCCCAGTCACAGAATCCGGACGCCGCCCGGGGCGGGGCCGGTTGGGCCCGAGCGATGCCGGCCGATCGCGCCGACCGGGGCCAAAGGATCGAGCAGATCGGGCCCCGATCTCGTATGATGGGGTGACGCCCGAAGGCCACCGAAGCTCCCAGCCCACCCGAGGACGATGGCGACCGCCGAACGCACCACCCCGCTCGATTTGCTCCGCGCCGACTTCCCCGCGCTGGACCAGGAGATCCGTCCCGGGGTCCGGCTGACGTACCTGGACAACGCGGCGACGACCCTCAAGCCCTGGCCCGTGATCCGGGCCGTCCAGGCGTTCGACGCGGAGTACCCGGCCAACGTCCACCGGGGGATCCACGCCCTGAGCGAGCGGGCCACCGAGGCCTACGAGCTGGCCCGGGCCAAGGTGGCCCGGTTCATCGGCGCCGAGGACCCGGAACAGGTGATCTGGACCCGGGGGACGACCGAGTCGATCAACCTGGTGGCCCAGTCCTGGGGGCGGGCGTTCCTCAAGGAGGGGGACGAGGTCGTCCTGAGCGACCTGGAACACCACGCGAACCTCGTCCCCTGGCAGATGCTGGCGAAGGAGCGGGGCCTGACCCTCCGGTTCGCCGAGATCACCGAGGACGGGAGGCTGGAGCCCGAAGCGGTCGAGCGGGTGATGACTGACCGGACCCGGGTGGTGGCGATCTCGGCGATGTCGAACGTGCTGGGGACTGTGGTCCCCCTGGAGCCGATCGTGGCGATGGCCCACGAACGGGGGGCGATCGTGGTGGTGGACGGCGCCCAGGGGGTGCCGCACCGGGCGATCGACGTGTCGGCGATCGGGGCCGACTTCCTCGCCTTCTCCGGCCACAAGATGTGCGGGCCGACCGGCGTGGGCGTGCTCTACGGCAAGCGGGAGCACCTGGAGGCGATGCCCCCGGCCTGGGGGGGCGGCAGCATGGTGATGCGGGTCACCCGGGAAAGCTCGGAGTGGAACGACCTGCCCTACAAGTTCGAGCCGGGGACGCCGCCGATCGCCCAGGCGATCGGGCTGGGGGCGGCGGTCGATTACCTCTCGAAGCTCGACTCGGGGGCGGTCGCCGCCCATGAGCGGGGCCTGATGGAGCACGCCCACCGGCGGCTCTCGGCGATCGAGGGCGTCCGGATCCTCGGCCCGAGCCCCGAGCACAAGGGGGGGATCGTGGGGATGGACGTGGAGGGGGTCCACCCGCACGACCTGGCCCAGCTGCTGGACCGCGAGGGGGTGGCGATCCGGGCCGGGCAGCATTGCGCGATGCCGCTCCACCAGAAATTGGGGCTGGCCGCCTCGGGGCGGGCCAGCGCCTACCTCTACAACACGACCGAGGACGTCGACCGCCTGGCCGACGCCGTCGACCGGGCCAGGCACCTGTTCAAGGACCGTCGGCCCCGCCGGTGACGCGGGCTTCCCCGACGGAGACGAGCCCCGAACCGGGGACCAGAGGACCGAACCGACGATGGACGACGCGTTCTACCGAGAAGAACTCCTGGACCACTTCGACAGCTCGCCGCACCGGGGGACGCTCGACGGGGCGGACCTGGGGGCGGAGCTGGACAATCCGCTCTGCGGGGATCGGGTCTGCTTCGAGCTGGCGATGGATCCGGACCTCCCCGACCGGATCGCCTGCGCCCGGTTCCACGGCCACGGCTGCGTGATCAGCCAGGCGGCGGCCTCGATCCTGGCCGAGCGGGTGGAGGGGAAGCCGATCGGCGAGGCCCGGTCGCTGACCCCCGACGAGATGATCGGCTGGCTCGGCATCCCGCTGACCCCCGCCCGCCGCAAGTGCGGCCTGCTCGCGTTGAAGACGATGCACCGCGCCATCGACGTCGGCCCCCGGGCCGAGGCGCCCGCCGCGTCGTGAGCGGTCCCGGCCCCCTCGGGATTTGACGACCGCCGCCCGGCCGTCGTAGATTCCTCGGGGGGCCCCTCGATCGACCCCGTGCACCTCGACGGCCGGTCCGCCCGGTTCTGATCCGGATCGGCCGGACTCGATCCCCCCGTCTCGCATCGATCCGGCCCGGGAGACTGCCCGATGCTCCGAATCCGTCGCGCCGCGGCCCGGCTCGCGGCCGTCCTGCTCGTCGCCGCCCCCGGGGTCGCCGGGGCCAGGCAGGAGGAGCCGAGGACCGTCGACCCGGTCGCCGGTCGGCACCGGGCGTTCCTGGCGGGGCTCCGGGAGCGGGGCTATCACGACCTCGCGGAGGAGTTCCTGGAGGGCCTCATGGCCGACCCCGGGACGCCCGCCCCCCTGAAGCCCGAGCTGGCCTTCGAGCAGGCCCGGGGCAAGCTGCTGGAAGCCGAGGTGGCCGCCGACCTCGAACGCCGGGAGCTGCTGCTGGAACAGGGCCGGGCGGCGCTCGACGCCTTCCTGGAGGGGCACCCGGGCCACGAGCTGGTGCCCGAGGCCAAGGTGCAGCTCGCCCAGGTGCTCTACCAGCGCGGGCAGACGGCCGCGCTGAAGGCGGACGAGGCCGCCGACGAGGCCGACCGGGAGTCCGGGCTCGCCTCGGCCCGGGCGGCCTTCGGCGAGGCGAGGACGGCGTTCGACGCCGCCCTGGAGGACCTGAAGCGGGCCTACGACGCCTTCCCCCGGGGGGTCCTGGCCCAGGACGACCCGATCCGGGTCGAGAAGGACGAGGCCCAGCGCCGGATGATCGACGCGATGCTCAAGCGGGCGCTCGTCGACTACGACGAGGCCCAGTCGTACCCGGAAGGCTCGGAGCGGCGGGTCGAGCTGCTCGACCAGGCGATCGGGCGATTCGGCACCATCCACAACGACTACCGGACCTGGATGGCCGGATTCGCCGCCCGGATGTGGCAGGGCAAGAGCCTGGAGGAGAAGGGGGAGATCGGCCCGGCGATGGGCATCTACAACGAGTTGCTCGATCATACGGACCCCCGATTGCGCGAACTCCAGCGCCAGGTCGCCTTCTTCCGGGTCATCGCCACGAGGAAGCGGGAGCAGTACCCGCTGGCCGAGCGGCTCGCCCGGGAGTGGCTCTCCTTCACCCGGGGGCGGGGGGGGGCCTACGAGCGCCTGGGCGTCCAGCTGGAACTGGCCCGGAACATCGACCGGCAACTGGAGATGGAGGAGCCGGCGGCGCTGGCCAACCGGGACGCCCTGGTGCGGGACGTCGTCGAGCAGCTTGGCCAGGTCGTCCGCTACGCCTCCCCGTACAAGGCGGACGCGGTCGCACTGCTGAAGAAGTATCGGCCGGACACGTCGATCGACGCCCGGACGCTCGCCGGCCTGAGCTTCGACCAGGCGATGGAGCGGGCGCGGGAGGAGATGGGGCTCCGCTCCTGGGGGAACGCGATCGCCCTGCTCCGGGCGGCCGCAGGGAAGGCCGACCCGGGTCGGGATCCCGAGCGGGCCAACGAGGCCCGCTACCTGCTCGCCTTCGCCCTCTACTCGGCCGACCGCTACCTTGAGGCCGCCGTGCTGGCCGACTTTCTCGCCCGCCGCTATCCCGACTGGGATTCGTCGAGGCCGGCCGCCGAGCTGGGCATGGGGGCGCTGGCGATGTCGTACGAGCGGGTCGACGGGCCGGGGAGGGAGCAGGACCTCCGGCGGCTCGAGGACCTGGCCGACTACACGGTCTCCACCTGGCCGGATGCGCCGCAGGCCGACGTGGCCCGGATCCTCCGGGGGGACATCGCGCTGGGCCAGGGGCGCTACGAGGAGGCGGCCGAGGCGTTCGAGTCGGTGACGACGCCCGCGCACGCCCTGGACGCGAAGAGCAAGGCCGCCGCGGCCCACTGGCGTCGCAGTCTGCGATTGCGGAAGGACGCCGGGGACGGGGCCGTGCCCGCCGAGGCCGAGGCCGAGTCGGCCCGGGCGCTCGAACTGCTGGTCGCGGCCTATGAGGCACGGGTCGAGGCCCGGGTGCCGGCGACCGACCCGGAACGGCTCCGCAACGCGGGGGACCTGGCAGAGATCCACCTGGCCGAGGGGAGGCCCGCCGAGGCGCTAAAGGTCATCGGGCCGCACGCCGAGGCGCTGGCCTCCCTCTCGTCGCCGGGCGAGGCGACCCGGGATCTCTACGGCAGGCTGCTGAAGCTCCGGCTTCAGGGGCACATCGCCGGCGGGGAGACGGGCGAGGCGATCGCCGACATGCAGGCGCTCGAATCCGTCAGCACCGGGGAGTCGCTCACGCAGCTGTTCTTCGGGCTCGGCCGGTTGCTGGAGGCGGAGATGGGACGACAGAGGGAGGCGGGCGACCTGGCCCGGCTCCGGTCGAGTCGGGACGCCTTCCGGCAATTCCTGGATGCGCTGGTGGGGAGCCAGTCGGGGCAGTCGTTCGAGTCGCTGCAGTGGGCGGGCGAGCAGATGCTCACGCTGGAACGGCCCGATCGCGCGGCCGAGATCTTCAACCGGGTGCTGGAAGAGTTCCCCGACCACGACCGGATCCTGAGGACCCGGCTGAAGCTCTCGGCGGCGCACCGGCAGGCGAAGCAATTCAAGGAGGCCTGGGCCGAGACGGCGAAGCTGATCGCGGAGAACCCCCGGGCCCTCGACTTCCTCATCGAACAGTGCCAGATCCTGGAGGACTGGGCGACCGAGGAGCCTGGTTACTGGAACGTCGCCATCCGCTACTGGCAGGATCTGGCGAAGAAGCTGGAGGCGTCTCGGCCCCGGCCCCCCGAGTATTACGAGTGCTGGTATCACGTCGCCCTCTGCCAGTACGGCAAGGGCAACCCCGACTCGGCCAGGAAGACGCTCAAGAGCGTGATGGCCCTGTCCAGGTCGCTCGGCTCGGACGAGTTGAAGGGAAAGTACGAGCAACTGCTCGGCCGCGTCGGCGGCTGACCGCGGCGGATTGCGACGGGAACCCGGGTCTTCGAGGGCGGAGCGACGAATGAGATTATTTCGATCCTTTTTAGCGGTCCTGGCCGTCGCCGGACCGGCCGCGGCCGACGAGGTGGCGCTGGTCCCCGGCTCGACCGTGTCGGCGCCCGGGGGCCTGATCCGGGGCAAGGTCGAGCGCGAGACGCCGGAACTGGTCCGGATCGAAGGCAGGGACGTGCCGCTCGACCAGGTGGCCGGGGTCGATTACGACGGGGCCGGCGTCAGCTACTCCCAGGCCCGGCTCCAGGAGAACAACGGCGACCTCGCCCGGGCCGCCGACCTCTACCAGAAGGCCGCCGGGGAGTCGACCAACCCGCTGGTCGTCCAGGACTCCCGCTTCCGACGCGCCGCCATGCTCGCCCGGGTCGCCCAGGCCGACCCGTCGAAGCGGGATGCGGCGGTCGAGGCGTTGCGGGGGATCACCGCCGAGCTGTCGGGCAGCCGGCACGTCGGCCCGGCCCTGATGCTGCTGGCGAGGCTCCAGCTCGACGCGGACGAGTTCGACGCCGCCGAGGCGACCCTGGAGGAACTCTCGAAGCTCCCCTGGGCGAGGGACCGGGCCGCGGTGACGAAGTCCCGGGTGAGGGTGGAGCAGGGGCAGTCGGAGCAGGCGATCCGGGACCTGGACGCCCTGATCGGCCGGCTCCCCGAGGGGGGCGCGGCCCGCCTCCAGGCGACGCTCGCCCGGGCCGAGGCGCTGGCCGATCTGAGCCGATTCGAGGAGGCCGAGCGGGCCGTCCGCGCCGTGATCGACGCGGCCGAACCGGAGGACTCGGGGACCCTGGCGCCGGCCTACAACACGCTCGGCGATTGCCTGCGGGCCGCCGGGAAGCCGAGGGATGCCCTCTTCGCCTACCTGAACACCGACATCCTCTATCCCTCCCAGCCCGAGGAACACGCCCGGGCGTTGGCCGCGATCGCGCAGTTGTGGCGGGTCCTGAATCAGACGGAGCGGGCCGGCCAGGTCGTCGATCGCCTCCGGCAAGAGTACCCCGGGAGCCCCTACCTGCCCTCGGCGTCCGGCTCGGCCCCCTGAGCCGGCCCCGGAAGCTCCTCAGTAGCGGAAGGAGAGCCCCGCGCCGGCGAAGAAATCGGTCGGGTGGTCCCCGAGCCCGAATCCCGCCCGCAGGTCGAGCTGGATGTTCGGCGTCGGCTGGTAGAGGATCCCGCCGTCCATGAAGTGTTGCGGGAGCTTCACCGCCGAGTTGGTCCGCGCCAGGACGAACCACTCGGAGAACAGGGTGACGCGTTCCCGGACCGAGAGGAAGCCGATGAGGGACTGGGAGAACTGCTCGAACGCGTCGTCGAGGGGGGCGTCGGCGACCCCCCGGTCGAAGACGGTGGTCAGTCCCGTGCTGCCGGCCAGGGTGAAGCGGTCGGTGAGCTTCCAGCCGTAGAGCAGGAAGAGGACCGGCTCGATCCCGTCGGAGGAGTTCGGTGAGGTGCCGCTGGTGGGGATGGCCAGGTCGGTGATCAGGGCCGCCTCGGGGATCCAGCGGTCCTGATCCGAGAGCTTCCACTTGAAGCCGGCCAGGAAGTTCGTCGGGCCGTCGTTCCGGGAGAGCAGCGCACCGTCGGCCCTCCGGTTGGTCCGGGAATAGGTCTGCCCGGCCCAGAAGGTCCGCAGCTCGAGCCAGTCCTTCAGACCGAGGCGGACGGCAAGCTCCGGGAACAGGTGCTCATCGTTCCGGGACGTTCGCGTGAGGTCGTGCGAGAACGTATAGCCCGACTCGACCTGCAACCTCCCCGCCGGGACGGTCGCGTTCGAGGGGGTGAAGCTGGGCCGGTCGGTGTTGATCCGGCCGTCGTCGTCCTCGACGTGGGAAAGCGGAGCGCCGAGCCGTTCGAGCAGCCCTCCCGGCCTCGGGGACCGGCCCCACGGACCGGGATGGCCGGGAGGCGGGGGCGACGACGCCGTCGAGGTCGCCGAGAATTCCCCGAAGTCCGGCGACCTGCCGACGCCCTCCGGTCGTCCCTCGGGCCCCTGTCGGGCCGACGCGGACGAGACCGGGCAGAGTACGAGACACGCGACCAGCATCCAGGCCGGATGCCGTCCGATCATGATTACCTCCAGTAATTCGAGGTCTGGCTCACCTCCGACGACCCTGTCCGAGATCGAGTATCGACCGATTCTGCCTTCGGAAGATGCCGATTCTCGGGATTGCTCATGCGGGGCGACCAACCGATCCGAAGTCTTGAGGAGAAAAGATTCCCGTCAGTCGGGCGAACGGTAGGCCCCTTCCCCGTGGAGGCCTCGTCGCCCGAAACCGGTCCAGGAGGGGCGAATGCCGAGTCGGTCGGCGACGATGGTGTTGGCGCTCATCGCGCTCGGGACGATCCGTTGCCCGTCCTCGAGGGCGCAGGGACCGGACTCCGCCCCCCCCACCCCATCGGCCATCGTCCCTCCCCCGCCGGCCGATGGGGCCGGGCCTCCCCCGGCGATCCCCGACGACGGGACCGTCCCGGCCGAGGAGGCCCTGCTCCGCCGGCTCGAACAGCTGGAGCGGGAAGTCGGCGAGGTCCGGCAGCTCCGGCAACGGGTCTCGGAACTGGAGACCGAGCTGGATTCGATTCGCCTCGGACCGGGGTCCCTACAAGGGGAAACCGCGGGCCGCTCGCTCGGTTCGCTCTACGAGGGCGACCGGTCGGGCGGGTCGTCCTCGTCGCCCTCCTCCTCGGGGTCGGGCGATGGGGGGTCGGCCGGGGGGGACAGTCCGACGGCGGGATACTCGAATTCGGGCGGCGAGGGGACCTTCTCCGCGGGGGGTGGGGGAGGCGCCGGGCCGAATTCCGGCGGCACCTCGGGGACGGGCGCCGGCCAGGGGAGCGTCGGCCGGGGACAGCGTGTCGGACAGCGGCAGCCCCTCGGGGAGCGGATCACGGCGGAATACAAGTACAACTTCGCGGGCGGTTTCTTCAAGTTCTCGGACGAGGACGGGGAGTTCGTCCTCAACGTCCAGAACATCGTCACCGCCGACGGCACGTTCTACGACGTCCAGAATGCGCCCACCGAGCAGAAGAACTTCACCATCCCCTTCCAGCGGCTGTACCTCTACGGGAACGTCACCAAGAACTGGGAATTCCAGGTCTCCGAGCAGAGCAGCCTCGGCGGGTTCAACCTGCTGGACGCGATCGTCAACGTGCACTACGACGACCGGTTCATGCTCAAATTCGGCCGCTTCCTGGCGCCGTTCTATTACCAGGATTACGCGACCTTCCCGATGCTGGTCCCGGCGGTCACCTACTCGCCGCTCGTCCAGTTCTCGGCCCAGCGGGAGACGGGCCTGATGGCCTGGGGGAAGCTGTCGGAGAACCGGATCCAGTACCAGGCGGGCGTCTTCACCGGCGTCCCGGACAGCTACTTCGACCTGGACGACAACCTCGACTTCGTCGGCTCGCTGACGCTCACGCCCTTCAAACCGTCGGGGATCTCCTGGCTTCAGGACCTGGGCTTCGGGGTGAGCACTCAGGTCGGCTGGCAGAATTACATGCTCAACGAGGTGGACGTGCCGACGTTCATCGCCGGGGCCGGCACGCCGAACCTCAACCAGCGGTTCGTCACCGCCAGCGGCGTGCCCTTCTTCATCTACGAGGACGACGTGCGGGCCCTCGGCGAGCGGGTCCGGGTCGCGCCCCACTTCTTCCGCTACGGACGGCTGAGCGTGCTGGGCGAATACGTCTATCAGAGCCGGGAGCTGGCCTCGCCGCTGGCGCGGGGGACGTCGATCCAGCACGGCTTCTACGTCACCGGCTCCTACTTCCTGACCGGCGAGGAATACACCGGCGACGGCACCGGAGGCTTCCCGACGATCATCCCGAATCGCCCGTTCAACCCCTCGGAGGGCGAGTACGGGCCCGGGGCCTGGGAGGTCGCCTTCCAGTTCACCCACCTGAACATCGGCAACGAGGACGTCCGGCGGGGCTTCGCCCGGCCCATCTGGGCCACCCGGCTCGACGAGACGATGGCCGGCATCAACTGGTGGCCGAACAAGTACGTCCGGGTCAGTTTCGACTGGGTCAACGACGAATTCAACAAGGCGATCCCCTGGCCAGTCTCCTCCGACATGCAGACCGACGGCGTCCGGACCAACCCCATCTCGCACTTCAACACGTTCTGGACCCGCGTGGCGATCTTCTTCTGATGTCGGGGGATCTCGGACGGCGAGGGGCGGGGCCGCCTCCCGCGCGATCGCGTCGGAGGCGGCCCCGCCCGCCGATCCGCGAGGATGCGGCTCGGGGCGACCCGGGGGATCAGTTGGCCCGGATCGAGGTCCCGGAGGACGAGGGCAGCGGCGGGAGGTCGGCGGTCAGCTCGTCGAGGGCCCGCCGGGCCGCGTCCCGGATCGATTCCGAGGGGTCGGAGTCGGCCATCTCGGCGAGCCGGCGTCGCGCATCGGGGGAGGTCCGTCGGCTGAGGGCGTCGAGCGCCTGGGACCGGACCGCCTCGTCCTCGTCCCGGGAGAGGCGGAGGAGCCAGACGATCGGGTCGATGTCCTCCCGGGCCTCGACCATGGCGATCGCCGAGGCCCGAATCTCGGCCCGGGGGTGGAAGAGGAGCTTGGCCAAGGAGATCTGGTCGTCGTCCAGCCCCCGGGCCCGGAGGACGATCTGGGCGGCGAGGGCGACGGCCGATTCGGGGTCGAAGAGCAACGGCAGGATCGCCTCGTCGGTCATCAGGTCCCGGCGGTGGGCGAAGCTGTTGAGCAACTGCACGCGGACGGCCGGGACGGGGTCGTCCAGCAGCGCGGTCGCGGGCTGGGCCATCGCGTCGATCGGCAGGCGGCCGAGCGCGAGGACCGCGGAGAGGCGGACGCCGGGCTCGGGGTCGTCCAGCAAGGCGACCATCGGCGTGTGCAGCCGATTCTTCCAGGAGGCGACGGCCCGGTCGGCGTCGGGCCAGGTGGAGCAGCCGGGCTGCCAGTCCCAGGCCCGGCCGAGCACCTCGGCCGCCCCCGCCCGGACGGCCGGGGAGGCGTCGGCCAGGCCGACGGTGAGCACCTCGGCGCTGGGCGAAAGCGTCTCGATCCACCGCGCCGGCGCCGGTTCGACCGCGAGGCGGTCGAGGACCGTGCCGACGGTCGCGATCACCCGGGCCCGGTCGACCGGGCCGAACCGGGAGAACCCCGCACCGATCCCGGCGAGGTCGTCGAGCCAGGTGGCCAGTTCCGCGTCGGAGAGCGACGCCGGGGCCGCCGGCACCTCCCCGTCCGCCTCGACCGCCGGGGCGACCTCGGCCGACGCCCCCGCCAGGGCCTCGGCGTCACCCCCGGCCAGCAGCGCGGCCCGGCCGGAGAAGCCCGGCACCGGCCGACCCTCCTGGGCCCCGGCCGAGGCCGCCCCGGCCCCCCCGACATCCGCGTCGTCGCCCCGCCCGGCGGGCCCACCGGGGGCCATCACCAGGGCGAGCACCCCGGCGGCCAGGAGCCCCGCCACGCCGAAGATCCCCAGACCCAGCCGAGCCCCGCGTCCCAGCGCCATGGTCGCCTCCCTGCCTCGTCCGGCTCGATGTTCGACCGATCCCACGCCCCCCCTCGGGGCGGGCCGGTCATCTTAGCCCACCCCCCGGGGTCCACAAGCCCAGCTTCAACGGGAGGAAAATTGCCCATCCCTCCAGGACTACCAATCACCCCGAAGTTCTCGGGACGGGTGTTTTTTCGTCAGTTTAGGGATGAGGGGCGCCGATCAGTAGCAAGGCCGGTCGGGGGGATGCCGACCGGCGAACGGACCGCAGGGATGCGACGGCCCGGCCGGCCCGGCGGTCGGCCGGGGCCTGGGATCGGGGCCGGTTGGGAGCGAGGACCATGATCACGCGAGGAGCGGGCCGGGTGCTGTCGGCCGCAATCGTGGCCCTGGGGGTGATGATTGGCGCGGGGGGGGCCGGCCCGGCCCCCTCCGGGGGGCTGCTCGGCCGGAAACTCGAGCCGGCCGAGGTCTTGCCGATGCACCTCGTCGCCCCCGAGGCGAGGGCGGAGGTCTCGGAGGTGGTCTCGGAGCATAGCTTCCACCACAAGGGGGAGCCCGAGACGTTCCCCTGCGACCCCCAACTCTACCTGAGCCTCTTGAACGAGCCGGCATTAACGCTGGCATTGTGGCAGGATCTGAGCCAGAGCCCGGCGAAGCTCTCCATCATCGCCCCGGGACTCTATCAGGGGACCGACGGCAACGGGACGACGGCGACCTGGAGCTTCGTGTTGCGGTCTCCCCAGTTGCACGTCCTGCTCTGCGAGATGGAGTACCGCAGCCCCCGGGGCTCGGCCCACCTCGAGGGTCGGATCGTGCTGATCGTGCACACGAACTACTACAAGGAGGCCGGCGGGTCGCCCTGGATCCAGCACGAGGTTGAGGCGTACGTGAAGGTCGACTCCCGGGGCTGGCGGGCGGTCGCCAAGACCTTCCGGCCGCTGATCGAGCGCCTGCTGGTCGACCAACTCCAGGAGGCCGGCTGGTTCGTCTCGCTGATGGGGAGGCTCGTCGAGACGTACCCGGACTGGGCCGACCAGGTGATCGCCTCCCAGGCGCATCTCCCCGAGGAGACCCGGGGCCGGTTCCAGACGGTCGTCTCCCGTGTCCGGCGGCCCGACTCGTCCCGGGGGCGTCCGGAGCTCGCCGAGGGCGTCGAGACCGCGACCCGGTGAGCGAGGACGGCCCTCGCCGCCCTGGCGCTCCCAACGGCGGGCGGGGCCGCCCCCGACATCAACATGTCGGGGGCGGCCCCGCCCGCCGGCCGTTTCCCCCGGGTCGGATCCCGCATCGCTCGAAATCGGGGATGGCTCCGGCAATCGGGGCGGTGCCGGAGCCGTCACGCGATCTCGGGGCGTCGACGATCGTCGCTCCGGTCGCGTTCGTTCACGGACTCGGACGTGAGCAATCCTCGGATCGAGTCCCGGGAATCCCGAGGCCCGGCGGGTCGGGGCCGGTTCATTCGGGGAGGACGACGCCTCCGGCCTCCTGACCCTGACCCTGACCCTGACCGGCGGAACCGGGCGGCCTGAGTCGGACCGTGACGGCGAAGTGGTCCGAGGGCCCTCGGGGGTTCTGGTTGTCGGGATTGCCGAATCGGAGCGGCCCGTCCCGGGAATCCCGGATGTCGATGGTGGACACGACCCGGAGCGAGTCGGGGAGGATCGCCCAGCCGTCCGGGTCGAGCAGGCCGGGGGAGGCGACGAGGTGGTCGAGGATCTGCCAGCGCCCCCGGTATCGATAGGTGCCGAAGTCCTCCGGATCCCGACCGGCCATCAGGTTGTAGAGCCTCGGCTGGCCGCCCCCCGCCGATGAGGAGACGGCCGGGCGGTCCCCCGTGGCCCGGAGGCCGAGCCGGACGGATTCGTCGTCGGGCCCATCGTTGAAGTCGCCGCAGAGCAGGACGTCGGCGAGGCCGTCGGTATTACGCTCGATGCCGAGATAGGTGTCGTACATGGCCCGGGCGTAGGCGAGTCGCTTCGGGCCCTCCCGGTCGGTCACCCGGCTGGTCCAGTGGGCGACGATCACGTCGAGGGGCCGGTCGTCGACGACGAGGCGGGCCCGGATCATGCGCCGATCGTCGACGACGAGCGTCGACCGGTCGTCGACCGGCAGTCGGGTGATCAGCGCGGGCTCGATTCGGCGGCCTGAGATGTTGTCGTCGTGGACGATCCGGGTGTAGTGCCACTCGGTCGGCAGCCGGGCGTTGAGGGCGCCAAGGAGCAGCTCGACCGCCCGGCGATTCTCGACCTCGATCAGGGCGAGGACGTCGGGCCCCCGGCCGCCGTCGAGGGGGATCAGCGTCTCGGCGAGCAGGTCGAGTTTGAGCCGCAAGGCCTCGGGATCGGCGGCGAACCAGGCGTCGAGGGGGTCGTGATTCCTCGGGTCGTCGGCGTCGTCGAAGAGGTTCTCGACGTTCCAGGAGCAGAAGAGGTAGCCCTCCCCCGGAGGCTCCGGGGCGGGGCCGAGGTCGCGGGGTGCCTGCCGCCGATCGAGGTAGAGCAGCACCATTGCGACCAGCACCACGACGATCAACCACCTCGGGTCGCGCCTGACGAGGGCGGCGATCACCGCCAGCAGCTCTCTCGGGGGCGACCGGCGGGGCATGGCGATTCCTCGGCGGGGTCGGGGCGGCGGTCGGTGGTGGGCGGACGCGGGACGTCCGGCCCCGGGCCTCCCCCTCGAGGTCGGGAGGCGGGCGGGGGGCCTCCCGAGCCGGCGGGGCGATCGACCCGGATCGTAGCCTCCGTCTGGACTGCCGTCCAGGACGGAGGGACCGGTTCTTGTCGGACGGGGCATGTCCGTTTAGAATGCTTAATTACTGTGTACAAAAGCATGTCACCGCGTCGAACTCCCCATGCGGCTCGATGGATGAGTCGGTCCCTCTCGCGTCGCCTCCCGCGGAAGCCGAGTCACGCCGATGTCGACCCTGGCCCTGTTGCTCTGCCTCGGCTCGACCCTGTCCATGGCGGGGCTGATCTGGTTCGTGCAGGTCGTGCATTACCCGCTGCTGGGCGAGGTCGGGCCTGGGTCATTCGGGAGGTATCACGCCGAGCACGTGAGGCGGACCGGTCCGGTCGTGGGCCCGGCGATGATCGGCGAGCTGGCCTCGGCCGCCTGGCTGGTCGTCGATCCGCCGCAGGGCTGCCCCGGCTGGCTGGCCGTCGCCGGGCTGTCGGCAGCCACGCTCGCCTGGATCTCGACGGCGGCGGTGCAAGTGCCGCTGCACCGGAGGCTCGCGTCGGGATTCGACGCGGGGGCGCACCGCAGGCTGGTCCGGACCAACTGGGCCCGGACCGTCAGCTGGTCGGCCCACGCGCTGATCGTGCTGACGATGGCCGGCCTGGCGATGGGATGATCGACCGGCGTTTCAGGCGCCGTCGCCGATTTCCGATAATTGGCGTGTCGCATCGCCCCGGGGAATCCGGTCGAAATGCTGGAGACGCGAGCATCCGCCTCCCCAAGAGCGATGAAGCACTCGGAGGCCCCTCCCACGGGCCTGTCTCCTGAGCGAATCCCGACCGTGTCGCCCGGCGGGCCCGAGAGGGCTGGCCGCGCCATCTCGTCCTGGGCCGCCCTCGGGGCCGTCGCAGGCGCGGCTGCGCAATCAGCGACACAACACCACATTTTCATTCCTGACTATTTACGATCGTCGGCGGAGGAGCCTTCCCATGTTCGCGACCCGTCGCAGCCGTCCCCGCCGATTCGTCCCCGTGGTCGACTGCCTCGCGAGCCGGATCGCCCCGGTCGGAACGGTGCCCCCGCTGCAGATCCCCCCGGTCGAGGCGCCGCCGGCGGACACGATCCCGGCCGACCAGCAGCTGATCGATGCGTTGCTGACGTTCGACGAGGTCTGTGCGACGGGGCCGATGGACATTTGATCGCATGAATCGGGGGGGGCGTTCCCGACTCGGTCGTCAGGAGTCGTCGCGGCGCCGATCCGCCGATCCGCCGAGGAGGCGGTCGAGGTTCCTGTGGAAGCCACGAACCCCATAGTATTCCAACTGATCCAGGGTCCCGGATTGGACGACCGGCTCCAGCAGGTCCTTGGCCTGCTCCAGGAGGCGGCGGTCCATCGCGTCGGGGACGAGGAGGGCGCGACCCATCCGCTCCCGGGCACTCCAGTAACGGATCCGATCCCGGAGGATCTCCCGTTCCGCGCGCCGGACCATCCCCTCGATGGAGAACGGCCGGATGGAGAGGAGTCGTTCCGCGTGTTCGAGATCCGCCCGGGCCGACCGGAGGGCCGTCGCATCCTGGGGCAGGTTCGGGGGATACTGGCGGAGGATGGCCTCGGCGCGGCACGTGTACATTTCGGCGATTGTCGCGAGGTGCACCCGTCGTTCCCCCCGGGTCAGCTGGGCGGCCTCGGGGACCAGGCGGACGGGGCCCGCCGGGCCCTCGGCGAGGTCGGCGGCGGCGTCGAGCCAGAAGCCGGCGACCCGGCCGAGGGTCGGCGGCCTGAAGGCGTGGTCCCCCTCGGCCAGCTCGATGGCACGGGAGAGCCGGTCGACGGCCCGGGGGAAGTCCCCCTCCCTGGTGGAGACGACGCCGAGGCCGAACGTCGCCCGGGGGTGGGTGGGGTCGAGTTCGAGGGCCCGGGTGAAGTCGCGCTTCGCCTCGGCGAGGAGGGCGGCCCGGGCCCGGGGCGTGGTCGAAGCCTCGGCGGCCTGGACGGTCTTGATCTTCCCGTGGGTCACGTAGGTCGGGGCGTGCTTGGCCGTCTCCCGGGTCGACAGGTGCGCGATCGCGGGGACGACGGCGAGCAGTCCCAGCCCGGCGATGCCGAATCGGTTGCGGAGGTACCAGTTCCAGGCGCGTTCCCGGCGGTTGGGGTTGCGGGCATGGGCCAGGGGGCGGTGCCGGAGGAAGGCGTGGATGTCCTCGGCGAGATCGGAGGCCGAGGCGTAGCGGGCGGACGGGTCGTGGGCGATGCAGCGGGAGAGGATCGCCTCGAGCGCGTGGGGGACCTCGGGATTCCGGCGGCGGGCGGGGGGCCAGCCCTCGGCCCTCATGGCGAGCAGGTCGTTGATGGCCCGGGGGAGGGGGACCTCGGCGCCCGGGGCCTCGGGGCGTCTCCCCGTCAGCAGTTCGCGGAGGACCAGGCCGAGGGCGTAGCATTCCGCGGGGGGGCCGACGAGGTCCCAGCGGTCGGGGTCTCGGAAGGCCTCGAGTTGCTCGGGGGCCATGTAGGGGAGCGTGCCGCCCCGGAGGGCGCTCTCGGCACGTTCGGGGGCGTGGGGGTCGTGGGCGAGGTTGAAGTCGAGCAGTTGAGGGCCATCGACCGACGACAGCAGGACGTTGGCCGGCTTGACGTCTCGGTGGAGGATTCCCAGGGCGTGGGAGTGGGCTAGGGCATCGGCCAGGGTCAGGGCGAGCCAGGCGCAGGCCTCGGGGTACGTGCCCCGGCGCGGGAAGCCCTGCCAGCCGGGACCCTCGACCCGCGCCGCGAGGTCTTCGGGGGCGGCGGCGTCGAGCAGTGTGCGGGGGGATCGGGCCGGAGCGGGGATGTTCTCCATCCGCCGGATCACCTGGTCCAGCGGCCTGCCGGGGTGATAGGGCATGCAAAGCCCCCGGAGGCCGGACTCGGGGTCCCGGACGACGTTGTGCACCGGCATGATGTGCGGGTGCTGCAATCGCCCCATGATCGACGGCTCCTCGCCCCGGTCGGGCGAGACCTTCAGGGCGCTGGGCCTGCCGCCGAGATCCTCGTCATCGGCGAGGAAGACGCGGGCGGCCCCCCCCTGGCCGAGGACCGATCGCAGGCGATAGCGGAGGAAGTGCTCCCCCGGCTCCGGGAATCGGGGAGGCGTGCCGGGCAGGACCCCGACCGCCTGGCTGAGCATGCGGTGATAATTCAGTTGCGAGGCGAGCGAGTCGCGCCAGGGGGCGTAGCGCTCGCAGAACGAGTCGGGGCTGGGGGCCTCCCCGGCTTCCTCGCGGAGGCAGAACTCCTCATAAATGAGGCTAAGCATCCGTTCGGAGTCTTCACGCAGCTCCGGCAGGGCATCGAGGAAATCGGCGACCGCCGGGCGGCGTCCCTCCGAGAAGCGTCGTCGCAACTCGGACTTGACCAGGTCGGCGAGGGCCGAGGGCGAACCGCCGAGTCTTCGCCAGCGCTCGCGGAGGTCGTCCGTTCGGCCGTCGGGGCGCAGCTCCGCGCCGGTCGCCAGGCCGGGGGACGCAACGATCATGGGAGCCTCCCCTTGTCCGACAGCCAGGACTCGCCCATCTCCTTCAGCTCGCGCTGGACCTTGCGGACGGACCACTCGACCGCGTCGGCGATCTCCCGGGTGGTGTACCCCTGACGGGCCATCTCCAGGACGCGGCGGTGCGTCTCGTCGAGCCGTTCGTTGGCCCGCTGCCAGCCCTCATTGGCCACGGCGTGCTGGCTGGGGGTCGGGTCGGCGGAGGCCAGCGGGAACCCGGCACCGAACCCGTCCAGCCCGGCGTCGAGGCTGGTCGTCCGCCGCTGATCACGTTTGAGGGAGTGCAGACGGCGATGCTCGTCGATCACCTTCTGCGTGGCCGCCTTCTCCAGGAAGGCCATCAGCGCGGCGATCGTCGGGAAGTCGAAACGGTCGGATTTCGCCAGCAAGCTGCGCCAGACGTCGCTGGCGAAGTCGGCGGAGTCGTAGAGTGAACGCATCGGCTGGTTCAGGCGTCTCCGGACGACCCGGACGACCTTGGGATAGCACTCATTGAACAACTCCTCCCAGGCGTCCTGGTCTCCTGATTGCGCCTTGGCGAACAACCCGTCGAACGACCCTCCCGACGAACTTTGCATGTTGACGCTCCCGGCGGGATCTTCGTCGTGGGGGAGGGCGGACGGCGAAGCCATGGATCGCCCGGCAACCGGCATTGGCCCGACCGCCCTCACCCGGGCCAGTCTATTAATCATGGTGCCACAACGACGTGCAGAAAGAAAAGGGAAATTCCGCGCGTCCGAGTCGCATTGTCGCAACACATGGGTCGCGAGGAAGGCGCGGGACGGAGGGGGGCCGGGATCGTCCGCGATCGGGGGCCGGGTCGGCCGAGCGACGTCGCTCAGAGTTCGGACCCTGGTCGCCTCAGTTCCATCCGACGGCCACGTGCAAGGGCAAGGGGAGGCTCAGCGCGGCCGAGGGCCCGGCCTCGGGATACCCACCTTCGGAGAGCAGACCCCGACAGGCGAGCCGATAGAGGGGGCAGCCCAAGTGCTGACGCAGCGCCTCTCCCCGGAGGGTCTCGGCCAGGTCGCCGCGGCCGATCCGCTGCGCCGCGACATAGCGCCCCAGCGGTGAGAGCCCCCGGCCCCCGAGGGCGACCTGGTGTTCCATCGCTTGCCCCTTCAGGGATCGCCGCCGCATCAGGCGGAGTTCCCGGCGTAGCTCGTCGCGGAGGCGACGGACGATCCGGGACACCCGACGGCGGTAGCGAGCGACCGCCTCGGGGGCCACCAGGTCCCCCCAAGGGTCGACCAGGGAGTCGAAGATCGGCTGGGAGGCGACGAATAATTCGGGGTCGATCGGTAGCCGGGGGTCCGCCGAGTGCGCCTGGATCAGTCCCAGGGCCGATCGGTGCCATACCGGCGCGTCGGGTCCCCCTCCCGTCCACCAGGGGTGTCGTCGCAGGTAGGCCCGGCGTATCCGATCCGCCAGGCATCGGGTAGAGAGTGGTGTCGTCAGCACGGTTCCCTCGCCTGCGGTTGAGGGCGAGTACCGACCCGGACCCGATCCCGGCTGCTTCTTCGCAACGCTCGGATTCCGGGCGGAATCTCTCTCGCCAAACCGACACCGGAATCCGGCCCGGGCGACGACAAGAAAAGATCCCGGGGATCGGTTTTTCTTCGATCCGGTCCCACCGTCCCGGGGCCCGGCGGCAAGGCCGACGGGGGGACGCCGGGGATGCCGGGTACCCTGGACCCCGGGTGGCCCTCGGACTAAAATAGCAGGTCATCCTCACAATCCCTCCCAGACCCCAACGAAACGGACGGTCGGCAGGCCGAGACCGAGATGAATCGTCCCGACTCTTCGGACGAGTGGTTGGAGATCCGCAATGAATTGGCCGACCGCGTCCGGGAGGTCCGTCGGGAGCTCTACGGCGAGCACGGCGGCCCCTTGCTGGCGTCCGCCCTCGAACTGCCCTTCCGGGTCTGGTCCGACTACGAGCGCGGTTCGGTCATGCCCGCCGACGTGATGCTCCGCTTCCTCGAACTCACCGGGGCCGACCCGCACTGGCTGCTCACCGGGGAAGGCCCCCGCTACAATACCCCCCCGCCCTGAGACCGGCTCGGGGCGAGGATGTCCTAGACTCCCCTCGATGGACGTACGCCGGCCCGGTCGACCCGGGAGGCTCGCCCCGCCCCCTCCGGACCTCGGGAGTCTCGCATGGGCGACCTGATCATCGGGCTCTGGGAGCAGCTCCGAGACGCCGGCATGCCGGAGGTGATGCTGTTCCTCCCCGACGGCAGCGCCTGCCGATGCCACTGGGACAATACGTCGGTGATGGGACCGACCCGGGTCGCCCTCCTGGGGGATCAGGAGCGGAACATCGTCCGGATCGTCCCCATCGGCGCCTGCGTCGGCATCGGCATCGCCTCCCCGAAGGGGACCGACCCGAACGCCTATCGGGGAGTCATCCAGGCCCGACTCTCCGCCCCTGCTGCCACCGCGTGATCCGCCGATCGGACTCGCCCGTGTCCGCTCCCCACGACCCCGCCGGTTGCCCGAGGCCCGGCGCCTCGGGTAGAGTCGGGGGAGGGGTGGCGCGGCCTCGCGTCTTCGGCTGCGCCCGGTCTACCGGGGCGCGCCGGACTCGGCGCGGAGCACGATGAGCCGATCGAACCGGGCCAGCCGACGCGACTTCCTGGCCGCCGCCGCCGGGCTGTCGACCTACTCGGTCTACGTCCTCGCCGAGGGGTCGAGGCCGGCCTCGGGGGCCGACTCGGCCCCCGACCTGCCCGACATCCGGGCCGGGTTCGAGGCGATCTCGCCGATGGAGCCGGGCCTGGCCGCCCGACGCTTCGAGGGCGAGCCGCACATGACGCTCGTCGACCTGGAGTGCGACCTACTCGTCGCCGGGGGGGGGCCGAGCGGCGTCTGCGCCGCCCTGGCCGCGGCCCGGAACGGGGCGAGGGTCGTGCTCTGCCAGGACCGCTCGAGGTTGGGGGGCAACTCCAGCAGCGAGGTGAAGATGCACGTCGTCGGGGCGAACAACCATCGGGGCCGCCCCGGCTGGAGGGAGGGCGGCATCATCGAGGAACTCCGACTCGACGACGCCGCCAACAACCCCCAGCGTTGCTGGGAACTCTGGGACCTGCTGCTCTACGACAAGCTCGTCAGCGAGCCGAACGTCACCCTGCTGCTCGACACCGTCGTCTTCGCCGCCGACGTGCAGGGCGGGCGGATCGACCGGGTGATGGCGCGGTGCGACAAGACGGAGCACCTCTACCGGATCTCGTCGAAGACCTACGCCGACTGCACCGGGGACAGCCGCCTCGCCCTGGAGGCCGGGGCGACGATCCGGTGGGGCCACGAGTCCCGGGCCGAGTTCAACGAGCCGCTCGCGTGGGAGGAGCCGACCCGGGAGACGCTCGGCTCCTCCGTCCTGTTCACGGCCCGGGATTTCGGCACGCCGATGCCCTACGCCCCGCCGAGCTGGGCGAGGAAGATCGACGAGTCCCACCTGAGATTCCGCCCGATCTCGTCCTGGGAATACGGCTACTGGTGGATCGAGTGGGGGGGCATCACGGACACGATACGGGACAACGAGCGGATCCGGTTCGAGCTGCTCTCGATCGTCACCGGGGTCTGGGACTACGTGAAGAACAGCGGCAAGTTCCCCGGGGCCGAGACCTGGGCGATGGACTGGGTCGGCATGGTGCCCGGCAAGCGGGAGAGCCGGCGGGTGGAGGGGGACCACGTCCTCACCCAGCACGACCTGATGGGCCTGAACGGCGAGCCGAACGACGCCGTCGCCATCGGCGGCTGGGGGCTCGACGAGCACCCCCCCGGCGGCTTCGACGCGATCGAGCAGCCCCCGTTCGTGAGCATCAAGCTCCCCGAGGTCTACAACATCCCGCTGCGGTCTCTCTATTCGAAGGACGTCGAGAACCTGTTCATCGCCGGCCGAAACGCCAGTTGCAGCCACGTCGCCTTCACCTCGACCCGGGTGATGGCCACCTGCGCCGTCATGGGCCAGGCCGCGGGGACCGCCGCCGCCCTCTGCGTGAGGGACGGCATCACCCCCCGGCAGCTCGTCGGCGACGATCGGGCGGTCTTCGGGCTGCAACAGGCCCTGCTCCGCGACGACCAGACGATCAAGGGGGTCCGGAACGAGGACCCGGCGGACCTGGCCCGGTCGGCCCGGGTGTCGGCGTCGGGGGCGTATGAGTCGTCGAGGCCGGAGAACGTGACCAACGGCCTGGTCCGGGACATGGAAGGGGAGATGGACAACCGCTGGATCGCCCCCCTCTCCGCCGACGGGGCCTGGGTCGAACTGGACTGGGACGCGCCGCAGGAACTCTCCCGGGTCCAGCTCACCTTCGACACCGGCTTCCACCGGGAGCTGACCCTCACCTCGTCCGACTCGCACAACAGCCACATGATCCGGGCCCCCCAGCCGGAGACGGTGCGGGACTACGCGTTGATCGCCCGCCTGGAGGACGGCCGGGAGGTCGAACTCGCCAGGGTCTCCGGCAATCATCAACGGCTCCGGCGACACGCCTTCGACCCGATCCGGGCGAAGTCGCTCCGCGTGCACGTCTCGGCCACCAACGGCGAGGACACCGCCCGCCTCTACGAGATCCGGTGCTACGCCTGAGACAGACGCCCGGGGCCCCGCCCTCCGGGGCGTCCAGCAGGCACCCTCGGGGGACGTGAGGCCGGGGCACGAATCGGGACACGGGAGGCGTCCCGGTCCCCCGCCGTCCGGACCTCGCCCCTGCGTCGAGGCGCACTCCCCGGTCGATCCCCCCTCCCGGGACCGCCCCATGCCCGTCCTGCACCGCTCCCGGCCGGCGATGGCCTCGACCTTCGAGCTGATCCTCTCCGGGGACGACCCCGAGCACCTCGACGCCGTCGCCTCCGAGGCCCTGGAGGAGGTCGGGCGGGTCGAGCGGCTCCTGAGCCGCCACGATCCGGCCGCTGAGGTCGCCAGGCTGAACCGGGACGCCGCGGTCGGGCCCGTCCTCGTCGACGTGGAACTGTTCGACGTCCTCCGAGACTGCCTGGACTGGAGCCGACGCACCGGGGGTGCCTTCGACCCCTGCGCTCCGACGGGACGGATCCTGGAGGATCTCCGGATCGAGGCGGGTCGCCGGGCGGTCCGATTCGGAGCCCCGGGGGCCCGGATCGACCTGGGGGCCTACGGGAAGGGGTACGCCGTGGACCGGGCCGCCGATCGGGTCGCATCCTACGGGGTCGCCGCGATGCTCCAGGTCGGGACGAGCTCGGCACGGGGTTTGGGCTCGAACGCAGGGGGGCGGCCCTGGGTCGTCGCGCTCCGTGATCCGTTCGCCGAACCCCCGGCGATGGCGACGGTCGATCGGTTCGTGTTGACCGATCGCGCCCTGTCGTGCTCGGCCGTCTTCGGGCCGGGATCCGGCCGATCCGACCTCCTCGATCCGGTGACCGGCAGTCCCCTGGAACGGCCCGCCGCCTGCGCCGTGATCGCCGACACGGCGACCGAGGCCGAGGTCCTCTCGACCGCCCTGCTCGTCATGGGCCGCGAACGAGCCCGAGAATTCGTCTCCGGGACGGCGGCCGGGCGACCCGCCCCCCGGGTTGCCTGGATCGAGCAGGTGGACGGGACGACCGTCGTCGAATGGTGGGCCCCAACCCTGGAGCGGATCCGATGATGCCGAACCCGCCCGACCGACGCCGATTCCTAGCCGGATCGGCGGCCCTGATGCTCGGCGGGGCGACGAGTCCGGCGACCGCCGGGCCGTCCGGGACGACCGCGGGGGGGCCGGCCCGGGTCGCGGTCGTCGGCACCGGGGCCCGGGGGTCGGACCTGATCCGGGCGCTCTCGACGATCGAGTCGGCCCGGATCGTCGCCGTCTGCGACGACTACGGGCCGCACCTGGATCGAGGCCTCCACTACGCCGGGGCCCGGGTCGAGCCGTTCCGGGATTTCGAGCGGATGCTCGACCGGACCCGACCCGATGCCGTCGTCATCGCCACCCCGCTGTTCCGGCACTTCCCCATGGCGATGCTCGCCGTCGGGGCCGGGTGCGCCGTGTTCTGCGAGAAGACGATGTGCGGGTCGGTGGAGGAGGCGAAGACGCTGGCGGGTGAGGTCGAGGCCCGGGGGGCCGTCTTCCAGGTCGGGCTCCAGCGGCGCTCGAACGCGATCTACGCCCAGGCGGAGGCGATGGTCCGGGCCGGGATGCTCGGCCGGGTCGTCTCGATCAAGGCCCAGTGGACGCGCAACAATTCCTGGAGGCGTCCGCTCCCCGTGCCCCGGGACCACCCCGATCGGCCCGCCCTGGAGCGCCGCCTCAACTGGAGGCTCTACCGGGAGACTTCTCGCGGGCTGATGGCCGAGCTGGCCAGCCACCAGCTCGACGTGGCGACCCGGCTGCTGGGGGTCCCGCCGACCCGGGCGATCGGCACCGGCGGGATCGACCACTGGAGGGACGGCCGTGAGGTGTTCGACAACGTCTCGTGCATCTACGAATACGAGGTCGCGCCCGACCGGCCACCCGCCCCCCCCCTGCCCCGGGACGGGGCCGATCGACCCTACACGGTGCGGGTCCATTATGCGTCGCACCAGTCGAACGCCTACGAGGGGGCCTCGGAACTGATCATGGGAGACCGAGGCACGCTCTTCCTCACACCGAACAAGGGCCTGTTCTACCGGGAAGCCGACCCGGGCGAGGCCGATTGGGGGCGGGGCGGCGAACCCGGGTCGGCCGATCGGGACGCCGCGGTGCTGACCGCCGGGAAGACCCTCAAGCTCTCCAACGACCCCTGGGCCCATCGGGGCAAGCCGTTCGAGATCGACGCCACCGGCGACGACACCCGGGACTCGCTCGTCTCGTTCCTCGACTGCATCCTCCGGGGCGACCCCGCCACGCCCTGCGACGCCCGGGTCGGGCTGGTCAACGCCGCGACCATCCTCATCGGCGACGAGGCCATGCGACGGCAGTCCCCCGTCGACTTCCCGGCCGACCTCTGACGAGGGCGGGCGCGGGCCTGCCCCGCCCCGCCCCGTCCACCTGGGGGCCTCAGGAAGGCAACGCCCCCGCCAGTTCGCCGATGAACGCCCCGATCCGATCGACCAGCCCCTCCCGGCCCTGGCCGTCTCCGTCGTCGAGCCGACGGACGATGGCGCTGCCGACGATCAGGCCGTCGGCGACCGGGGCGAGGGCGCGGATGTGCTCGGGGCGGCTGATGCCGAAGCCGATGCAGATGGGGAGGTCGGTCTGCGACCGGAGCCAGCCGACGGCGTCGGCCAGGTCGGTCGGCAGCTCGGTGCGCTCGCCGGTGATCCCGGCGACGGAGACGTAGTAGATGAAGCCGGTGGTCGTCCGGGCGATGGCGGCGGCGCGGTCCCGGGGGGTGCGGGGGGTGATGAGCTGGATCAGGCGGAGATCCCGCTCGGCGACCAGCTCGGCCAGCGGCCCGGCCTCCTCGACGGGCAGGTCGGGCACGATCAGGCCGTCGACGCCGGCGGCCTTCGCCTCGTCGAGGTAACGCCGGGGGCCGCGCCGGAGGATAATCGCATAGGAGGACATGGTGACCATCGGGCCATCGACGGCCGGCCCGCCCTCGCCCCCTCGGAGCGAGCCGATCGCGTCGAAGATCGGGCCGAGCCTGATCCCGCGGTCGAGGGCCCGCTGATAGCTGGCGGCGATGACGGGGCCGTCGGCGATGGGGTCGGAATAGGGGATGCCGACCTCGATCATGTGCGCCCCCCGGCGGAAGGCCTCCCGGATCAGCGCCGAGGTCGTCTCCAGGTCGGGGTCCCCGGCGGTGAGGAAGGGCATCAGGGCCCGGCGGTCCTCGGATCGGAGTCGGGCGAAGAGGGCATCGATGCGATTCATGATACGTCGGGCCGCGGGGGGGCTCGGGGGGTTTCGATGCGGCCGGGCGTCGCACGGTGGATCCGCGGGCCGCGATCGGTCTAGAGTACCACAAACCGCCCCCCGGGCCGATCGACCGGCCGCGGGGCACGCCCGGATCGATTGCATCGGAGGGGACGCGTGATGTCGAGACGGAAGGTGGCGCTGGTCTCGGGGTCGGCCACGGGAATCGGCCGGGCCGCAGCCTGGCTCTTCGCCGAGCGGGGTTACGACGTGGTGGTCAACTACTCGAAATCCCGAACCGACGCCGAGGAGACCGCCGAGGGGGTCCGGTCCCGTGGGACCGACACCCGGCTGGTCCGGGCCGACGCGGGCGTCGACGGCGAGGTCCGACGGCTCGTCGAGGAGGCGACCTCGGCCTTCGGCGGGCTCGACGCGCTGGTCAACAATGCGGCGACGACGCATTTCGTGCCGCACACCGACCTGGATGCGTTGACGGAGGAGGTCTGGGACTCGATCCTCCAGCTCAACGTGAAGGGGACCTTCTACGCGTGCCGGGCGGCCATGCCGCACCTGAAGGCCCGGGGGGGGTCGATCGTGAACGTGGCCTCGGTCGCCGGGATCGCGGGCTCGGGCAGCTCGATCCCCTACGCGGCGAGCAAGGGGGCGGTCATCACCCTGACCAAAAGCCTGGCCAGGGCGTTCGCCCCGGAGGTCCGGGTCAACGCCGTCGCGCCGGGCCCGGTGCAGACCCGATGGCTGGCCGACCACCAGGACATGGTCGAGCAGGCGATGGCGATGACCCCCCTGAAGCGCCCCGCCTCGCCGGACGAGATCGCCGAGGCGATCGTCTACCTCGCCGATCGGGCCACGCTGACGACCGGCCAGATCCTGGTCGTCGACGGCGGGCGTACGACCTGAACGGAGGCCGGTCGGCCTTGCCGACCGGGAGCATCCGGGGTAGATTGCCCGCTCACCCGTCGACGATCCGCGCCGGCCCGGAGCATCACCGAGGACCTCGGGTGCTCCGGCCCGATCCCAGCGACTTCCCTCCCCCGAACCGACGCGCGGCGCTCCAAGGATGGAGTCTCACCCGATCGGTCGGCGCCATCCCCGGCCCTGCCCGGAGGCGCCGACCCCCGACCAAGGATGGGAAGGAGCCGGTCCCGATGCCGATCGCCGCACGCCCCCGGATGCTCGCCGCCCTGCTCGCCCTGCTCGTCCCGACCGCCACGGTCCGTGCCGACGACCCAACGCCGAAGCCCGACCCGGTCGCGGTGAAGAACACGGTCAAGCTGGATCTGCAGATTTCCGGCGTCGCCCCGGGATGGAAGGTCCAGGTCAAGCCGGCCCACCCCGGCAGCCGGTTCACGCCGGTCGTCCGGGAGGTGCACGAAGGTCAGGGCGGTCCCGTCCAGCTGGACGAGATCAGCCTCGAGGCCCGCAGCCTGAGTTCCGACCGCGATTGCGCCCTCGCCATCGTTTTGATCGATCCCGAGGGCGAGCCCCAGACGTTCAAGCGGAGCGTCCGTCTCCTCCCGCAACCCGATGAGGAGACGGTCCCCGAGTTGTCCAAGACCTTCTACCTGCGGACCAGCACGGTGGCCAAGAAGGACCGGCCCGACCCGGGTTCGAATTGATCGGGGAGGACCCTCGGCCGTCGGGCGGGCCCGGCCTCGCCCGGCGGTCCCCCGGACGCTACTCCTCGATCGATTCCCCGTCGGCCTCCGCGCCGACATAGAAGGGGAAGAATTCCTGGCCGGCGAAATAGTCCGACATGGCACGCCGGACGGACTTCAGCTGCTCGAGGAAGTGGGCGTACTCCCGGACCAGCCGGCGGCGACGCTCCTCGGGGAGCTGTAGGATGTCGTTGTAATAGCGGTCGCCGGTCGCCGGATCCCGGAAACTCCAGAGGCGCTTGACCTTCAGGCCGGTTTCCTCGTCCTCGTAGGTGAGCTGCCGGGCGTACTGCCGGGCCTTCATCTTCTTGGCGAAGGCGATCAGCTCGGCCTCGGTCTCGAACCCGCCGTGGCGGTCGATCCACTCGACGATCGTCTCGGTCCGGATCTTCGGCCCGTCTTCTTCGCAGAGTTCCTTGAGGCTCGCGATGATCTCGGCCGGTCCCATCGACGCCTCCCTCCGATCCGACGTGGCGTTGTCGCGGGCGAATGGTCGCGGTCCGCGACGATCTGGCAATATCCCCAAGTTTACATCCTCAAGCTCATCGTGTCGATGGACTTCCGTACAAGCCGGCGCCTGTCCAGTCGTCGCGACCGGCATGATCGCCAGGGATTCACCCGCCGCCGGCCGATTGACGACGCGGGGGTCGCCCGCTAGCGTGACCCTTCCCGGGGCCGAATGAGACGATCGCGGCCCGAGACCGAGACGCCCCCCATCCGAGGATCGAACCGATGACGCTCCGCACCGCACCGACCGCCCTCCTGGCATGCCTGGCCCTCGTCGCCGGGCCGGCGGCCTCGGCCCAGGACGAGGGCTGGACCTGGCTGTTCAAGGACGGCAGCCTCGACCAGTGGGCCATCCCCGAGGGGGACAACGGCCACTGGAAGGTGGAGACCGTCGACGGCGGCCCGGTCATCGACTACGACGCCAGGAGCGAGGCCTCGGGCGACAAGAACCTCGTCACCAGGGAGGAGTTCGGGAATTTCGTGCTGGAGTTCGAGTGGCGGATCAAGGAGACCCCGTTCACCAACCCGAACGTCCCGTACGTGCTGCCCGACGGCACCCACGCCCGGGGGGTGGACGGCGAGCCCCTGAAGCTCGCGCTGCCGGACAGCGATTCGGGGGTCTACGTGCGCGGATCGAGCAAGAGCCAGGTGAACATCTGGTGCTGGCCGATCGGCTCCGGGGAGGTGTACGGCTATCGGATGGACGCCTCGCTGCCGACCGAGGTCCGATCGGGGGTGACCCCCAGGACGCAGGCCGACAAGCCCGTGGGCGAGTGGAACGCCTTCCGGATCACGATGGAGGGGGACCGGCTGACCGTCGTCCTCAACGACGTGACCGTGATCGAGGACGCCCAGCTCCCCGGCATCCCCGAGCGGGGCAATCTCCAGTTGCAACACCACGGCGGCTATCGGGACGGCAAGTATACCGGCCCTCCCAGCCTCGTGCAGTTCCGGAACATCCGGATCAAACCGATGGACTGAGTCACCCTCGGGACGTCCGACGACCGGCGACGGGACCCGAGCCCAATGGGCCGCCGTTCGTCGGACGCGTCCCCGCCGGATCGGGGCGTCCGCGGACAATTGTATTGTATTGAGCGAAGCCGTCCCGCCCGGCTTCCCGTTCGTCGCTGCCACGGAGGATCGATGCAACCCGTCGCCATCGGCCTGCTCGGCCTGGGGACCGTCGGGGCCGAGGTGGCCCGCCTGGTCATGGATCGGGAGGGGGCGTTCGCCCGCAGGGTCGGTCGCTGGGTGGTCCTGCGAAAGGTGGCCGTCCGCGACCCGCACAAGGGCCGGTCCCTCGACCTCCCGATCGACCGGCTCTCGACCGACCCGGTCGAGGTGGCCGGGGCCCCCGAGGTCGACGTCGTCGTCGAGCTGATGGGCGGCATCGAGCCGGCGCGGACGGCCGTGCTCGCGGCCCTGAGGGCGGGCAAGGACGTGGTGACGGCCAACAAGGCGCTGCTGGCCGAGCACGGGGCCGAGATCTTCGACGCCGCCCGGCGATCGGGCCGGGCGGTCGCCTTCGAGGGGGCCGTCGGCGGCGGCATCCCGATCATCCAGTCGCTGGGCGTCGGCCTGGCGGGCAATCGGTTCCGTTTCCTGGCGGCGATCCTCAATGGGACCTGCAACTTCATCCTCTCGAACATGACCCGATCGGGCCTGTCCTACGACGAGGCGCTTCGGCAGGCCCAGTCGCTCGGCTACGCCGAGGCCGACCCGGCGCTCGACGTGGACGGGACCGACACGGCCCACAAGCTCGCCATCCTGGTCCAGCTCGCCTTCGGTGCCTCCGTGACGACCGCCCTGATCCCGAGGCAGGGGATCGACACCCTGCAATCGGCCGACATCCAGTACGCCGCCGAGCTGGGATACACGGTCAAGCTGCTCGCGGTGGCCAGGGACCACGGCGAGGCGGGGCTGGAATTGCGGGTCGCCCCCCGGCTCGTCCGTCGGGGGTCGCCGCTGGCCGAGGTCACGGGGCCCGACAACGCGATCCGGACCGTGGGCGAGCCGGTCGGGGCGACCCTGATCTCCGGCCAAGGTGCCGGAGCGGGGCCGACGGCCTCGGCGGTGATTGGAGATCTCATCGACGTCATCGTCGGCCGGGCCGCGCTGACGGCCCGGTCGCTGGACCTCTGGCCCGGAGGGGCCCCGGAGCCCAGGCTCTGTTCCCCCCGGGACGTCCGGAGGCGATCCTACCTGCGGTTCTCGATCGCGGACCGCCCGGGGGTGCTCGGGTCGATCGCCCAGGTGCTCGGCCGTCATGGGGTCAGCATCGCCAGCGTCATCCAGCATGACCCCGGCGAGGACGACCAACCCGACGCCCCCGTCCCCCTGGTGATGATGACCCACCTCGCCTCCGAGGCCGACCTCGACGCCGCGATGGAGGCCATCGACCGCCTGCTCGTCGTCTCACCGCCGAGCGTCCGGCTGGGCGTCGAGGACTGACCGGGGTGCGGGGATCGGCCCCGGATCGATTGGGCGGCCGGGGGCCGAGGCCCTCCGAGCGCGTGACCCCGCCGGGGTCCGAATGGGCCCGGGGGGCCGGCGGTACGCCCCGGGAAATGACTTGTTTGCCGCCGGGGTGGTCGTCATCATACGATGGTCAACCGCCCCCGAGGGGGGGACCAGACACGGATGCCGAGCCGACCGGGCCGGAGGACCTCGCCGGTGCCCCGCCTTCCCGAGGTCGCGAGGCGGCTCCCGGAGGGGACCGAGCGTCATGCCACCCGTCGCAATCATTCCGCCCAGCGAGATCGACCTGGAGCGAATCGTCGCCGATCAGGAGCAGATCCGGCGCTTCAATCCCCAGCGATTCGAGATGGAGCAGCTCTCGGCGATCGTCCACGTCGACACCGATGAACACCTGATCGTCGGCTACAAGGACCTGGACGAGAACGAGTTCTGGACCAGGGGGCACATCCCCGGCTACCCCCTGATGCCTGGCGTCCTGATCTGCGAGGTGGCCGCGCAGCTTTGCAGCTACTACTGCCAGGCCGTCCGACTCGTCCCCGACGGATTCCTCGGCTTCGGCGGACTCGAGGACGTCCGGTTCCGTGGCCCGGTCCGCCCCGGAGACCGCCTGGTCATCGTCGGGAAGGCCCAGCGGCTCCACCGCCGCCAGACTGTCTTCGACACCCAGGGGTTCGTCGACCGCTCGATGGTGTACCATGGGCGGATCATCGGCGTGCCGATCGTCGCCCCCGGCCGGGTCGCGGCGGGCGGGCGGGAGGACGGGTAAGCGGCCTCAGGCCTGGGGCGGGATCCCCGGGGCGGACTGCCGCAAGACCCATGCGATCGCCTGGTCGCGGTCGGCGATCTTGCCCTCGAGCTGGGCGTCGTACGCCCGATCGAGCCACGCCTTGAACGCCGGCCCCGGGGGCAAACCGATCTGCTTCAGCTCCTTGCCGGTGAGCAGGGGATCGGGCCGGATCGGGCCGTCGGGCTCGTCCCGGAGATATCGCTCGCAGTCATCGACGTGATCGGCCGGATCCCCGGCCGCCACCGCATCCGCCCTGTGGAGCGTCAAGAGGTCCCCGATCCCCGGCTCGGCCAGGAGCCGCTTCAGCCGTGCGGTCGGCAAAGACCCCGGCTCCCTCAGGTCCCGGTGGCGACGAACGAGCCAGGAGGCCCGTTCGCGCTCGGCGTTGGCCAGCTTCAGGCGATCGGCGACCCGATCGACCGCGTCGGGCTCACCGGGACCACCCGCCGCCGTGCCGGACTCGTGCAGCAAGGCCGCCAGGCCGAGCGGGAACGAGAGGTCGTGCGGCAGGGCGTCGAGCACCCCGAGGGTATGGTCCCAGAGGTCGTCTCCCGGTCGGGAGACCAGCCCGGCGGGCCGGCCGACCAGGGGGACCAGCTCGGGCAGGATCTCGGCGACGAGGCCGGCCTCCATCAGGACTCGCATCGCCGCCGCCCGGCTCGGGTGGGCGAGCATCTTCCGCAGTTCCTGGGCGATCCGCTCGGCGGCCACCACGGTGACCTGCGGTGCCATCGCCCCCAGGGCCCGACTCGTCTCGGCCTCGATCCGGAGGCCGAATCGGGAGGCGAATCGGACGGCCCGGACGAGTCGGAGCTTGTCCTCGGCGAACCGCGCGGCCGGGTCACCGATGGCGCGAAGCAGGCCGGCCTGGAGGTCAAGCCTCCCGCCGACGAAGTCGATCACGTCGCCCCGGATGGGGTCCAGGAACATGCCGTTGATCGTGAAATCGCGACGGGAGGCGTCCTCCTCGGGGCTGCTGTAGGCGACGGTCTCGGGCCGTCGGCCGTCGAGATAGGCGCCGTCGCTCCGGAAGGTGGCCACCTCCACCTCGCCGGCCGGCCGCGGGCCGAGGACCCGGACGACGCCGAAATTGATCCCCACCGGCACGGTGCGGCGGAACAGCTGCATGACCCGCTCGGGGGGGGCGTCGGTGGCGACGTCGTAGTCGCTCGGCTCCAGGCCGATCAGGAGATCCCGCACGCACCCGCCGGCCCAGAGCGCCCGGTGCCCGGACTCTTGCAGGCGTCGGACGACGTCGAGGGCGAACGATCGCCTGGGATCGTCGGTCGCCGAGGGTACCAGGTCGTTCTCCCCCACGATCAGGCCTCCCCGGCCGGGGCGTCGAGCGTCCGGATGGCGACGTGGGTCCCGCCGTAGCGCCGCAGATCCCACCGGTCGAGGTCGGGGAGCAGGTGAGGACCGGGCTCGACGCCCGCCTCGGCGACGATCGACGAGCCGACCGGCAGGCGGCCGACCAGGGAGTCGAACATCGCCCGGAGCTTGCCGGCCTGTTGCTCATAGTCCCGATACGGGGGGTCGATGAAGACGACCACCGCCCCGTCTTCGATCGGCAATTCGAGCTGGCTCGCCCAGGCATACGCGTTGGCGACGACCACCTCGCCGAGCCCCTCGAACCGCAAATGCGCCAGGTTCTTGCGGATCAGCGCGGCGTTCTGGCCCTTCTTCTCGACAAAGGTGGCCGAGGTCGCCCCCCTGCTCAACGCCTCGAGGCCGAGTGCCCCGGTGCCGGCGAACAGGTCGATCACCGGACGACCCTCGACCTCCGGCCCGATGATGTTGAAGATCGACTCGCGCACCATGTCGCTCGTCGGCCGGGTGCGATGCGAGCCGCCCGGCCCCTGGATCGTGTGCCCGCGCCGGATTCCGGCGATGATCCGCATCGTTCGCTGCCCCTCGGGAGTCGATCGCGTCGCCCCTCGGTCGCATCGGGGCGAGGACGAGCCATTATAGCAAGTCGAGGCGGGGATTCTCGGGGCGGGGTAGGCACGCCGCACGACGTCCCGGAGACGCCCTCCCGCCGGTCGAAATGCAGCACCCCGGGGATTCATCCCCGGTTCATCCTCCGCACGGTTCGCGGGTCGACCGGGCCGGTCGCGATCCGATCGCCCTCGGCGCCCGGTTCGGCTTGACCGATGCCGGGCCCGCGGACATACTCCGGGCCGGATTGCCCACAGGACGAGCACCGCACCGTGTCTGACCGTCGTTGCCCGGCGACGCGAGCGATGCCCCGACTCGGCGAGAACGACCCCAAGGACGCAGGGTCGACCCGACGCGACGGAACCCGGCCCCTCGGCCCGTCGACGCACCCTTGAGCCCACCTCCTCGACGATTCGACGCGATCGAGCGGCCGGACGAGCACGCCCCCCTCCGGGGCGGATCCGTCCGATACGGGTCGGCCATCTACCGAGGACACGGACCGTCATGCACCGGAGCCCCGCCTCGCCCGCGGCCCTGATGGTCGCGGCGTTGTTGACCCTTACCCACGTCGTTACCGAGGCCCGAGCCGACGACGCCTCGGACAATCTCCAGGCCGGCCGCGACGCCCTCGGACGGGGAGACGGGCCGGCCGCCGTCTCCCTGCTCGAATCGGCATTGCTGGCGGCCTCCGCGGGCGATCGGCCCGCCGTGCTGGGGGAACTCCGCCTCGCCTACCAGCGGGCCGCCTCCCAGGCCGAGGCGGCCGGCGACGCCCGACGCGCCCGGTCGTACCGGGAGAACCTGCAGATCATCGACCGGCCCCGCGGATCGGCCGGCGTGACGCCGGTCGGCGACGGGCCGACCCCTGCCCCCAAGGTGCCCACCCCGGCCGGCTCGCCGCCGACGGCCCCGCAAGGGCCGGATCCCCTGCCCGCGCCCTCACCTCCCGAGCCTCCTGCGCTCGACGCTCCGGCCTCGCCCCCCTCCGACCAGCCCCGCGAGGGCGACGACTCGACGGTCAGGCCCCCGACCGATGAGGCGGTCGCCCCGGCCTCGGACATCCCTGGCGGGACGGAGCCTCCAGGAGCGCCGGTCGTCCCGGCCCCGGCCCCGATCGAGGAACCGGAGTCGGCCGACCCACCGTCGTGGGCCGAGGTGCTCCGCGCCGCCGACTCCAAGTTTCTGGAGCAGGAATACGACGAGGCCGGCCGGATCTACGAAGGGCTGGCGGCGAGGGACCAGCTCCCCGAGGCCCATCGGCCGGTCTGGGCCTACTGCCGGTTCATCGCCGTGGCGAGGAAGATCAACTCCCAGCCGTCGAGCCCGGAGGAGTGGGCGAGCATCCACGCCGAGATCCGGGAGATCCGGGCCCTCACCCCCCCCGAGATCTGGTTCAGCGAATACCTCCGCCGATTGGCCGCCGAGCGATCCGGCGTCGCGGGAGCCAGGCCGAGCGGCTTCATCGTCCGGGGGCAGTCCGACTCGGAGGGACCCGCCGGGGTCATCGAGTCGGCCGCGGAAGTCGGCTCCTGGAAGGTGATGGAGACGGAGAACTTCCGGATCTTCCACGCCGATGCCGAGCTGGCCGACGGGATTGCCCGGAGTGCCGAGCGGTCGAGGACCGAGTTGCTGCGTTACTGGGACGGGTCCGAAGCGGACGCCCCGTGGTCGCCGCGATGCGACCTGTACGTCTACCCTGACGCGACGATCTTCACCCGCATGACCGGCCAGGAGGGGGACTCGCCGGGGTTCTCGACGATGGGGCTGAGCGGGGGCCGGGTGGTGGCCCGTCGCATCAATCTCCGGGCCGACCACGGCGACCTGGTCGAGTCGGTCGTGCCGCACGAGGTCGCTCACGTCGTGCTGGCCGACCTGTTCCCGACCCGCCAGATCCCCCGGTGGGCCGACGAGGGGATCGCCGTGCTCGCCGAACCGAACGGGGCCCAGGCAGGCCGCCTGGCGGTCCTGGATGGGCCGATCGCCTCGGGCAAGGTCTTCCTGACTGGCCAACTGATGACCGCCTCCATGCCCGACGGCCGCTACTGGGACCTCTTCATGGCCCAGAGCGCCTCGCTGGCCCGCTACCTGATCCAGCTCGATTCGCCGGGCAGGCTGGTGGCGTACCTCCGCGAAACCCACAACATCGGGGCCGAGGCCGCGTTGCGGAAGGTTTACGGATTCGAGGACTTCGACGACCTCCACGCCCGATGGCTCTCCCACTCCCGCCGTGAGGCGACCGCCTCCGCGTCCCCCGGGGGCATCGCGAGCCGATCCGGCGAGGCGGTACGGGTCCAGTAAGAAAGCGGAGCGGGAGGACCGCCGATCGCCGATGAGTCGGATCGAATCGAGACCCCGGCAGGGGGCGGAGCCGTACGAGGGGCGGGGGCGAGGCCCCCGACATCGATCAGGCCTCCGTCCTCGGTCATCGGCCCGATTCGTCCGGATTCAGGGTCCGGAGCACCTCGGCGTGCAGGGCCGGATCGCTGCTGGTCACGAGGCTCCGATTGAAGGCGATGCGGTCCCGGGAGCCGTCCAGCGAGGAGGCGACGCCGCCGGCCTCCTCGACGCAGGGGACCAGCGCGGCGATGTCCCAGGGGGCCATGACCGAGTCGAAGGCGACGTTCAGGCGACCCCGACAGACCAGCGCGAACTGGACGCAGTCGCCCACGAATCGGAACTTCTTGACCGATCGGATCAGGAGCCCGAGCCGGTAGGGGACATGGCCGGGGGCGCAGATGATGTCGCTGGAACGGGGGTTGGTCGTCGAGGCATAGGCCTGGGACAGCGGGGCGGGGTCGGCGACCCGGACTCGCTCCGCCGGTTCCCCGGGGGTCGGGCGCCACCAGCAGCCGAGGCCGGTCGCGGCGTAGGTCGTCTCGCCAATCGCGGGGAGCTGGATCACGCCGAGGACGGGCTCGTCTTCCTCCAGCAGGGCGATCAGGGTGCCGAAGGTCGGCAGGCCGAGCGCGAAGGCGGCGGTCCCGTCGATCGGGTCGAGCACCCATCGACGATGATTTCCCGGCCTCGAGGCCCGCTCGCCGAACTCCTCGCCGAGCACTCCGTCGTCGGGGCGTTCGCGTTCGAGTAGCTCGCGGATGATCTCCTCGGCGGCGCGGTCGGCGGCGGTGACCTCGGTGCCGTCGGCCTTCCACTCGACGGCACACCGGCGGAACTTGGGCAGGATCGCCTCGGCGGCGTGATCGGCGAGGCGGAGCGCGAGTTCCAGGTCGTCCTTGCGGTCAGGAGCGGTCATCGGGGTCCTCGGTGGGACGCGTCCCGGCCGACGGCCTTCGGGCGGGTCGGGATCGGGTTCGGGGGGGGGTGGGAGGGGTCTCGACGGGGATTGTACGGGAGACCCGGCGGACGTCGAGTGCCTGCTCGATCGGGCCCCCGCCGAGCGACACGAGCCAGGCCGCGCCGATCCTCCCCAGGCCCAGGCCCGGTGCGGCCCGGATCGAGAGCACGAGGCGGCGTTCCGAGACCCCGGAGGGCGACGCCGGGTGCTCCCAACTCACCAGCCGCCAGGTCTTCCCCTCGCGGAAGGCGAGGTCGAGCCGACCCCGGTGGACGACCCCGGCCGAATCTGGGCCGTCCCCTTCCCCGGTCACGGTCCACCGGATCTGGCCCCGGCGTTCCTCGGCCGACCCGACCCGACGGGCCAGGTCGCCGCCGAGCCAGGGGTCGATCAGATATCGGGCCGCCTCGACGACCCGGGGCGGTGAGGCCGGGATCGTGGCGCGGGCCGCGCGATCGATCGCGAGGGCGAGGTCGCTCGACCAGGCCGCGTCGGGGTCGCAGAGCACCGCGAGCACCAGGCGATGGACCCGAGCCGCAAACGGCGCGAGCCCGTCCTCCAGCTCATGCTCGATCCAGGTCGGCCTGGCGGGGGCCGGGACCCGGTCGGGCGAGGAGCCGGGGCGGGCGCGGCCGATCGCTCGGACGATCGAGAGCCGGTCGGCCCGCGGTCGGATCGGCCCCCCTCGGGGGGACTGCCGCTCGGGGGACCGGGCGATGACCGAGACCCTCGGCTCGGGCCAGCCGGCGGGGAGGGTCGCCTTGAGGCTCCCCGAGGCCAGGTCGAACCGGGCATGGATCCGCTCCATCGCCGGGGCGAGCGGCCGGTAGAATTTCTGGCCCGGCGGTTCCCGGCCGGGGGGGCCGAGCAGCATCGGCCGGTCCAGCCCGTTCGAGAGGATGAGCCGGCTGACCGCCCTCGTCGCCGCGACGTAGAAGAGGCGGTCCGCCTCGGCCCGCTCTTCCCGCTCCTCGGAGGCCCGGTGGAGCAGATCGCCGAGTCCTTTCGGGTCCTCCTCCGACCCGGGGTTCGTCGGTTCCTCGCCCGGCTCGGGGGCAATCCGGACGATCGGGCCGAAGCGGTCGTGGACGACGACCGACCTCGACGTCGGGGGGCTGCCCCGGTCGAGGTCCGGGACGATGACGATCGGGAATTCCAGGCCCTTAGCCCGGTGGATGGTCATCAGGCGGACGGCATCCCCCTGCTCGGTATTGGTGGCGGCCTGGTCCTCCCGGGCGAGCTGGCGGAGGTCGGCCCGGAGTCGGGCGACGAAGTCGGCCAGGGGATAGCCGCCCCGATCGTAGTCGCCGGCGAGCCGGACGACCTTGCGGACGTTGGCCCGCTTGCGGTCCCCCAGGGGTTCGGCCGCGATGGCCGCCTCGAAGCCGGATTCGTCGAGCACGCGATCCAGCAGCGTGGCGATCGGCGCCCGGTCCTTCAGGGCCCTCCAGCGCTCCAGCCGGTCCCGGGCTCGGATCGCCCGGCGGCGATCGCCGCGTGAGAGCTCCGGGACCGGGTCGGATCGGCGGAGATTCTGGAGCAGGTCCGACGGCCGGTCGTCCGGCCGGGCGTTGGCGAGCCAGTAGAGCCCCTCGTCGCTGAGGCCGAACACGGGGCTCCGCAGCGCCGCCGCGAGCGAGAGCGGGTCGAACGGATCCTCGATCGCCGCGAGCAGGTTGACCACGTCGAGCACTTCCTGCTGGGCGAAGAAGGCCGATCCGTCGACCGTGTGGTAATCCAGCCCCTCGTTCGCCAGGGCCTCCTCATACACCCCCACGGTGGTCAGCGCACGGAAGAGGATGGCGACGTCGGGGGGTGCCGCGTCGCGCCAGGCGCCGGATTTCGGATCCTGGATCGGCCAGCCCCGGTCCAGTCGATCGGCGATCAGTCGGGCGATCCAGCCGGCCTCGACGCGCCGATTGGAGGCCTTGGACCGGCCGGAGGACTCCGGTTCATACGCCCAGAGGAACTCGACGGCCGGCGGCCGATCCGGGTCGGTCGGCACGTCCCGCTCGGCGCGGAGGGCCTCGGACGGGTCGGCGTAGAGGTCGCCGAAGAGGGCGTTGACGAAGTCGATCACGCCCGGGACGCTGCGGAAGTTCCCGGTGAGCGACAGCCTCCCGCCGTCGAGCAGTCCGGACCGGAAGCGGTCGAAGATCTTCGGTTCGGCCCCCCGGAATCGGTAGATCGACTGCTTCGAGTCGCCGACCAGGAAGAGCCGGGCCGAGGAGGGGTCGTCGCCCGCGATCGCCTCGACGATGGCCCCTTGGACGGGGTCGGTGTCCTGGAACTCGTCGACGAGGAGCAGGGCGATCTCGCCCCGGAGGCCATCCAGCAGGCCGTCCCCCCCCTCCGACAGAAGGGACCGGGTGCGGCCGAGCAGGTCGTCGAAGTCGGCGAACTCCCTGCGACGCTTCAGGGCATCGACCTCCTCCAACGCCTCCCTCGCCAGCCGGGCGAAGCGGACGCCCAGCTCGGCCGAGCGCCGGGTCAACGCCTCGTCCCAGAGGAGGGCCTTCCGGGAGCGGTCGACCGCGTCCCGGATCTTCTTGTAATGATCGCGGACGGCGTTGTACACGTCGATCGACGGCCAGTGCCTGCCCGTCCCGCCCCCGGCGACGGCGGCGTGTTCCTTGATGGTCTCGAACGAGAGGTCGGGGTGTGGCGCCTCGGGGAGCAGCGGGATCTCGCAGAGGAGGACCGACCGCCGCTCGGCCCCGACGGGGTGCTCACACGGGTGGGCCTCGAGCAGTTCGAGCAGCGGCCCGGCGTCGTCGACGAACCGGCGGAGCACGGCCGGCCGGCCCTCCGAGTGCCAGGCATCGAGCCAGTGCGCCATCAAATCTTCCGGCCTCAGCTCGGCCCATCGGCCGGGCTCGGCGAGGGTCCGACCGAGCAGGAGCGACCGGAGCCCCTCCCGGACGGCATCCAGGCCCAGCTCGACGGCCAGCATGACGAGGTCTTCGTTCTCCCCGGCCAGCCAGCGGCGGAAGCAGGATCGCAGGGACTCGTCCCGGAGGGTCGGCGCGAGCGACTCCTCCAGCACGGCGAAATCGGGGGGCAGGCCGGCCTGGACGGCGAATCGCTTCAGCAGGTCGAGGCAGAAGCCGTGGAAGGTGCCGATCCGGCCCGCCTCCAGGCCCCTGAGGACGCGACGCCAGTAGGCGGCGTCGGCCCCGGTGGCCGAGGCGATCCGGCGTCGGCATTCCTTCCGGATGCGGTCGCGCATTTCCGAGGCGGCCTTCTCCGTAAAGGTCACGGCGACGATCCGGTCGAGCGGCGTCCGCCGCTCCAGCGCGAGCACGAACCGGTCGGTGAGGACCCGGGTTTTCCCGCATCCTGCGCCCGAGCTGAGCGCGACGCTGACGGTCGCCTCCAGGGCCCTCCGCTGTTCGTCCGTCGGCGGGGAGGGCGGGAGGCTCGTCGGGGGTTCGGGGGAACCCGGGGTGCTCATCAGAAATGCTCCTCGCCCTGCGAGGCGGGCTCGTCCATGCTCGGGGCCTCGGGCCAGTCCTTGCGGGCCTGGCGGACCTGGCGGAGCCGACAGACGGTGCGGTAGTCGCAGGTGCGGTCGCAGTCCGTCTCGGCGGGATGGACGGGCAGCATCCCGCCCCGGAGGCTGTCGACCAGTTCGAGCACGAAGGCGACGATCCGATCGGGGCCGGGCTTCCAGCCGTCCTTCGGGTAGAGGTCGCCGTCCCGGTACTCGGCCATCGTGACCAAGGGTGAGTAGCCCTTACCGCGCAGGGCCCAATAGCCGGCGTCGATCGCCCGGGGGTTCCGCTCGGCCGGGAGCGAGCGTTCGACCGCCATCGCGTAGAGGGGGAGCTGCAGGGCGAGTCCCTTGAACAGCTTGCCCCGAGAGGGGACCGATCCGGTCTTGTAGTCGATGACCCGGAAGAGCGTCCCGGACGGATGCTCGGCGACGTCGATCCGGTCGATCATCCCCTGGAGCCGGACCAGTCGCTCTCCCTCGCCGAGGATCAAGGCCGGGCTGGCGTCCTCGCCCTCGCCCCCGAACCGATACTCGAAGCCGAAGGGGACGAGGCCCGAGCCGTGGGCCTCGGCATAGCGTCGGAACTGATCCGCATAGGTCTTCCCGACCCGGACCATCCGCTCGGCTTCGATCGCCCTGAGGGCCCGGCCGACGTCCGAGGATGGCGTCGCCTCGCGGTCGATCTGGTCCCGGACGGCCCGTTCGATGGCGTCGGCGACCGCCTCGTCCAGCGAGACCTCCGGGGGGGGAGGGTCGTCCCGGAGGGTGAGGTGCAACGCCTCGAGCGCGGCGTGCATCCGGCTGCCGCCCGCGGTCCGGTCTTCCTCCAGCTCGTCCCGCTCCTCGATCGGATCGAGCCTCAGCACGTACCGGGCGAAGAACTGGAACGGGCAGAAGGCGAGCGATTCGAGCTGACTGGCGCTGAAGGCGTACGAGGGTCCGAAATCGGTCGCCAGGCGGGCGGCGATCCGGGGGTCCCGGAGCATGCCTTCGAAGCGGGAGATCGGCCGGCGGATTCGCCTCCAGGATGGCTGGCGGGACCGCCTCTCGTTGACCAGCAAGGCCTCGGCCGAATCACGCAGGGCGGCTCGATGCCCGGCGGCCCCGGCCAGGGAGGCGAGGTCGCTGAAGTCCTCGATCGCCGCCCGGGACATCGCCCGGACCCGATGTTCGAGGGGGGAAAGGGGCTTCGTCCGGCGGAGGGCGGGGTCGAGCGAGCGGTCGACGTGCACGACCTGGCCGGCGACGTCGGGATCGAGCAGGGCCTCCACCTCGACGAGGAAACCGGCGGCGAGCTGCTCGACCCCCTTCTCGTTCGCCGTCGGGTAGGAGAGGGTCAGGCTCCGTTCCGCGGAGCCGACGACCCGGAGGAATCGGGCCATCTCCCGTCCGAAGGGGGTGGTGGTCGACGAGGCGATCGGGGAGCCGTCGAAGGGAAGGCGGAGCTGACCGGGAGGGCGGGACGTGATCGTCGGCCGTTCGGGGAAGGCCCCCGGGCCCTCCTCGTCCCCCGGCTCGACATCCTCCTCGTCGGACTCCGACTCGTCGAGGGCCTGGTCATCCGGGTCGGCGGTGGGGCCGACGAAGGACCTGGCGGGGAAGCTGCCCTCGGCGAGGTTGGCGAGGAGGACGTGCCGGGCGATCGCGCCGGAGGCCTCATCGACGGTGGCCATCCGGATCGCGCCGACGATCCGGGAGTCGGGCGGGGGGAGTTCCCGGAGGATCGACTCGACCTCGTCGACGAATCGGGCCCAGGTCCAGGGTTCCTTGCCGAGGCCGACCCCTCCGACCACCAACGCGTGATCGTCGAGCGCGGCGAAGAGGTGGCCGAGGGCGTCCTCGGCGTCGGGGTCGAGGCCGAGGCCCGTCGCCAATCGGCCGAGCCGGTCGACCTGGGTCGACCAGGGGCCGGGCCGTGCGACCGACTCGATCAGCGCGGAGAGGCGGCGGTAGACCGGCTCGGCCAGGCCGGCGAGCCAGGACCGCCGCTGGCGGTGGCGTCGGAGGTAGTCCGGCTTGCCCTCGGAGTCGGGCTCCTGACGCTCGGTGGCGGCCATGCGGCCGAGTGCCTCGGCGATCGCCTCGCGTCCCCGGAAGACGCGGGACTCCCGGATCGCGGCGGCGGTGGCGGGCAGCGCCAGGGGATGGGCCCTCGCCTCGTCCCAGTCGGGCCGGAGCCGGCCATTGCGGAGGAGCCGGCCGAGCAGGTCGGCGTCCCAGTCCTCGACCGGCACCCGCATCGCGAGGCGGAGGGCCTGCGACGCGGCGTCGGAGGACACGGGCCTCCCCTTCCCCGAGGAGACGGGCATCCCCCAGGCCCGGAGCGTCTCGAGCATGGCGTCCGACTGGTCGTCCCAGGTCCGGACGAGGATCAGCAGCTCCTCGGGCGGCTCCCCGTCGTCCAGGAGGCCCCGGGCCCAGTTCGCCGCCACCCGGGCCAGGCCGTCCCCGGTCGACGCCCCCCGGAGGGCAATCCCCTCGGGACGGTCGACCCGGTCGACCCGACCGTCGCCCGAGGCGTCGTCGCGGAACAGCGCGCGGCCCAGGGAGACTAGACCGGCGGGTCGGTCGTCGGGGGGCTCGATACGTTCTTCCAAAAAGCCCCAGGAAAGGAGACGCTCGCGGAACCGGGCGGCCGGGGCGTCCGCCTCGGCGCGGCTCGGGTCGCCGTCGAAGGTGAGGACGACGCCGACCTGCGGGACCGAGCGGTTCATCGCGTCGATCGCCAGGCGGACCGGGCGATCCTCGGTCGGGGGCTCGACCAGGATGAGGCGGTCGGCCCGGCCCCAGGCCGGCGGGAGTTCCTTCATGAGGCTGAAGACGGCCGAGCCGTACGCCCGGAGGCCTGCGTCATCGACGGCCCGGAGGGCGGCGAGCACCTCCTGATAGCGCCGATAGATGCGCCGAAGCTCGGCCTCGACGGCCCCGCTCGGCGACGGCAGGTCGTCGGGGGCACGGCCGGCGGCCATCCAGGGCGAGATGCGGCGGGCGACACGACGGCGAAAGCCCGAGGAGTCGGCGACCGAGGCGGAGACGGTCAATTCGCCGGCCGAACGGGCCCGGTTGATCGCCTCCCGGAGCGCGGCCCTCGCCCCGGCCGGGGACAGGCACCGGAAGGGATCGGCCAGGCCCGCGCCGAGATCCCCCCAGAAATCGTCCCAGCAGACGACGCGATCACCGGACGATCGGGCGGGGCGAGCCCCCGAGAGTGCCAGGCGGCGGGCCAGTCGATCGCGGGCCAGCGGCGTCGCCGTGATCCAGGTCGCCCCGCCCCGGTCCGATCTCGCCCGATCGATCCAGCTCGACCCCGGGGGGCCCGTCCAGAGTCTCCGATCGGCGGCCTTGCCCAACGGTCGTCCCCCCCGATTCCGTCCCCGATCCTGACCAAACGCCCAGGCTCGAGGTGCCGAGCACCGCGGCCGAGAGCAACACCAGGTATACAGAAAAATACCAGAGGCGACCCGATCGGACAATCCGCACCAGCCAGACGATCGCCCCGTACCCGACCAGGCCCGAGAGGGCCGTCGAGGCGGCGGTCAGGGCGATGGCCACCGGGGTGAGGGATCGTCCGTCGAGATCCCTGACCTCCAGGACGGCCGCGCCGAGGATCGCCGGGACGGCCATCAGCAGGCTGAAGCCGACGGCCCAGGACCGGGAGAAGCCGAGGGCGAGGCCCGCGGCGATCGTCGAGCCGCTCCGGCTGATCCCGGGCGTGATCGCGACGGCTTGTGCCAGGCCGACCAGCAGGGCGTCCCTCCAGGTCGTCTGCGAGGGGCCCTTGGTCCCCTCCCCGATCCGGGAGGTCGCCAAGAGGAGGGCCGCGGTGATGAGGAAGGAGTAGCCCGGGACGAGGACGCTCTGGAATGCCTCGTCGACCGAGTCCTTCAGCGTGAGCCCCACGACGACCGCCGGGAGGGTCGCCACGACCGCGAGGAACCCGTTACGGACGACCTTCGACCGGCCGGGGCCCCCCGAGATCAGCTGCCGGGCATCCGCCCGGGCGTCGCGTCGGTAGTAGACCAGGATGGCCGCGAGCGTCCCGACATGGAGCATCACGGCGAAGAACAGGCCGTCGGGCCCGGACTCCACGGCGCCGATCGATCGGAAGAGCGCGGAGGCGATGGCGAGGTGGCCACTGCTGGAGACCGGCAGGAATTCCGTCAGCCCCTGGAGGACGGCCAGGGTCAGGGCTTCGGTCGGGCTCATGGGGCGGGTCGACTCGGGGGGGGTGGCCGGTTCGCTCCGGCGGCCGATCAGGACGCAGGACGGCCCTCTCGGAGCCGGGGAGCCGCCGCCACGAAGTACTCGATCCCACTATAGATCGTCAGCAGCACGGCCGCCCAGAGCAGTCCATCCCGGGCGATCGACACCCAACCCGGCGCCCCGGTCCCCAGCGACAGGGCGAGCAGTGAGGCGACGATCGCGGCGCATTGGAGCACGGTCTTCATCTTGCCTGCCCATTTCGAACCGAAGGCCACCCCCCTGCCCTCCATCATGCTCCGGAGCCACTGGATCACCAGCTCTCGGATCACGATCACCGAGGCCATCCAGGCCGAGACCCCGGACTCCGGCTCGGCGACCAGGAAGATTAGGACGGAGGCGATCAGCAGCTTGTCGATCATCGGGTCGAGCTGCCGGCCGAAGGCGGTCGCCTGGTCGAGCAGTCGGGCGACGTAGCCGTCGAGCGTGTCGGTGATCGCGGCGATCAGGAAGACGACGAGCGCCCATCCGTACCGATCGGCCTCGATCAGCCAGAGGGCCGCCGCCCCGAGGAACAGCCGGGCCACGCTCAGGGCGTTCGGGATGTTGACGATCCCCACCGTCTTCTTCGCCGTGCTCGGACCGGCCTCGACGCTCATGACGAGCCCCTCCTCGGTGTCGCGGAACGGTCGGCCCGGCCCGCAGGCCGACGCCCTCGGTCGATCGGGAACCGGGAGAAGCAAACCCCGGGCCTCGAGATGACCGATCAGCCAGGCAAGATCGTGAACGGGGAGGCAGGCGGGGCCTTCCTGGGCTTCGGCCTAGCGCGGATCCTCCGCCTCGGGGAAACCCCCTTCACCGGCCGGGCCGTCAAGTCATACCCCTCGGAGGAGAGGATCTCGCACGGCACGAGATCCCCCGGCCTGAGGTCGCGGTCCCGGACGAAGACGAGCCCGTCGACGTCCGGGGCGTCCGCGTGGGATCGACCGGCCCAGACCCCCGGCCCCAGCTCCGCCGGCGCCGGGGCGTCGATCAGGACCTCGACCGTTCGGCCGACGAGCGAGGCGTTGAACCCGAAGGCGATCGGTTGTTGCGCCTCCATCACGCGGTCCCGACGCTCCGTTCGGACGTCCTCGTCGATGTGGCCCGGGAGCTTGGCGGCGGGGGTGTCGGGCTCGAACGAGTAGGGGAAGACGCCGAGCCGCTCGAACCTCGTCTCCTTGACGTAATCGAGGAGTTCCTCGAATTCCGCTTCCGTCTCGCCGGGGAAGCCGACGATGAACGTCGTGCGGAGCACGAGCCCCGGCATCGCCCGGCGGAGCCGTCGGATGATCTCCTCCGTCTCGGCCCGGGTGTGGCGCCGGTTCATCATCTTGAGGAGGCGATCGTTGATATGCTGGAGCGGCATGTCGAGATACGGGATGACCTTCTCGCAGCCGGAGAGCGCCTCGTACAGCTCGTCGGTGAAGTAGTTCGGGTAGTTGTAGAGGATGCGAATCCAGCGGATCCCGTCGACGCGATCCAGCTCCCGGAGCAGCTCGGCCAGCCGGGGGCGGCCGTAGAGGTCGACGCCGTAATAGGTCATGTCCTGGGCGACGAGATTCAGCTCGACGACGCCGTCGGCGGCCAGCTCCCGGGCCTCGGCGACGACCGACTCGATCGACTTGGTGACGTGCTTCCCCCTCATGTAGGGGATCGCGCAGAAGGTGCAGAAGCGGCTGCACCCCTCGGAGACCTTCAGGTAGGCGAGGTGCCGGGGGGTGATTCGGAGGCGGGCCGTGTCCTCAAGGGCCCGGATCGGTGCGGGGTTGAAGATGGTGCGCTGCTCGTCCAAACCGCCGAGGATGCGGTCGGCCGCCCTGACGACTTCCTCCCTGCCGAACACGCCGATGACCTGGTCGACCTCGGGGACCTCCTCGAGCAGCAGATCCTTTTGCCGCTCGGCCAGGCATCCGGCGACGACCACGCCCCGGATCTGCCCGGCCCGCTTGCGGTCGATCATCTCCCGGATGACGGAGAGGCTCTCGTCGCGGGCGGCGTCGATGAAGCCGCAGGTGTTGACGATGACCAGATCCGCCCCGTCGGGGTTCTGGACCGGCACATAGCCATCCTGGGCCAGCAGGCCGAGCATCCGCTCGGAATCGACGGTGTTCTTCGGGCAGCCGAGGCTGACGAAATTGAACGTGCCTTTGATCGGCGGGGTGGAACTCATCGGCGATCGCGTCTTGGAGAGGGTCGGTTCGGGAGGGACAGGGCCGGGCGAGGGGGTGGGAACGGCTCCTCGGCGGATCGATCCAACGTAAGGATTGGTGAGGGATTTCGTCAAGGGGACGGAGGACCGAGCGTCCGCCGAAGGCCGTCGAGGTTCGCCCTGAGCTGGGTCTCGGCGTCGGCCTCGGGGACGTGGTCGAGGATGCCGACGGGGCCGTGCCAGCCGCTCTCCCGGATTACCCGGAGGAGCCGGGCGTCCTCCTCGCCCTGGCCGATGACCAGGATCTTACGTCCCTCGGCCTCGCCGCCCGGATCCATGCCATTGAGGTTCAGGGCGAGCAGGCGGGGCTTCATGAATTCGAGCAACTCGGGGAACCGGTCGAGGTGGGAGTGGCCGTGGTGGAGGTTGTAGACGAGGCCGACGTTGGGCATCCCGAGGGCCTCGATGACGGCGACCTGGTTCTCGGGCTCGCCGAACCAGCCGCCGTGGTTGTAAAGCGCGACCTCGCTGCCGATCTTCGCGGCGGCCTCGGCGATCGGACGGATGCGGGCCGCCTCCTCGGCGACCCGGGCCGACCGCTCCTCCGGTGAGGGGGTCGGGGCGCCACCACCGGTGACCCAGAGCTGGGGCGTCAGGCCACGGGCGGAGAGCCGGTCGAGCAGGAATCGCGCGTCCTCGTCGAGGGAGGTCGGGAACCAGAGTGCCGTCAGCTCGATCCCGTGCCGCTGCAGGGCATCCAGCTCCTCGTCGAAGCTTGGCAGGTGTTCCGCCCTCCAGTCGTAGGCGAGTCGCCGAATCCCGAGCCGTTGCAGCATCTCGGCCCGCTCCCGGGGGCCTCGATGGGAGGCGTCGAACGGGACGATGCACCAGGCGACGAGGTTCTCCCGGTCGAAGAGGCCGGGATCCTGCACGGGTATGGACGCGCTGGGCAGGGTCGCCAGCAGAAGGATCGCGGGGGTCATGGCGGGGCTCCGGCGGTTCGGCCGACGGGTCTCGATCGCGTCGGGCCCATTCTATCGCATCGGGAGACCGGGGGAGACGGGGCGCCGGGCTTGATTGCCGAGCGGGGGCGGTCCGCCTACCATGTGGGTCCCCGGACGCTCGACGAACGATCCGAGAGTAGAGTCAGGAATGCCCTCGTATAAGCTGCTCGCGCTCGACGTGGATGGGACGCTGATCGGCCGGGACGGCCTGGTGCGTCCGGCCACCGCGGCGGCGGTCGCCCGGGCGTCGGCGGCGGGAATCCGGCCGGTCCTCTGCACGGGGAGACGCTACCGGAGGGCTCGACCGGTGGCCCGTCAACTCGGCCTGGACGCGCCGTTGGTGTGCAACTCGGGGGCGCTGGTCAAGGACCCGGGCACCCACCGGACGCTGTGGCGGGCCGACCTCGGGGGTGAGCTGATGGTCGCCGTGCTCGACGTGCTCCGCTCACGGGGCGAGCCGGCCGTCTCGATCGTCGACCACGAGGAAACGCCCCCCGACTTCCTCATCCCCGCTCGTCCCACCGGCCGGCACCTGTTCGACGACTACGTGGAGCGGAACGGGCAATACGCCCTGGTCGATCCGGACTGGATGGACCGGCCGGAACGGGGCTCGCACTTCCACCTGTTCGCCGTCGGGGAACGGGACGCGATGCTGGAAATCGAGGCGTTGCTGCTGCTCGCTGCCCCCGGGCGCCTGCGGACCTTCGTCCTGCACACCTCGGCCTATCGGGGGGTGATGTGCGAGGTGCTCGATACCGAGGCGAGCAAGTGGTCGGCCGTGTTACACCTGGCGGAGCGTTGGGGGATCGGGCCGGATCAGATCGTCGCCGTCGGGGACGACGTGAACGACCTGCCCATGATCCGGGGGGCCGGGCTCGGCGTGGCGATGGGGCAAGCCCCGGAGGTCGTCCGCGAGGCGGCCGACCTGGTCGCCCCCGGTTTCGAGGACGACGGGGTCGCCGCGCTCATCGACGGGGTGCTGCTGGCCTGAGCCGCTCCCTTGCCAGTCCGCCTCGGATGGGCGATCGTGTCCCTCTCACCCGATGGGACCCGACCATGCCTCCTTTGCCAGACCCTTCCCCGCCCCCCTCGGCACGATCCCAGCGGCCCGCGTCCTGGGCCCGGGAGCCGGAGGGAGACACCTCGATCGAGGAGAACTGGCTGTTTCGCCTGAGGCGGGAGCGTTATCGGTCACGGTCGTCGGGCGAATCTCACGACTATTACGTCATCCACCTGGCCGACGCGGTCAACGTGATCGCCCTGACTCCCGACCGCCGAATCCTCCTGGTCGAGCAGTTCCGGGCCGGTTCGGCGCAGGACAGCCTGGAGACACCCGGGGGCCTGCTCGACCCCGGCGAGGACCCGATGGAGGCCGGCGCCCGCGAATTGCTGGAAGAAACCGGTTACGCGGGGAATGAGCCGGTCCTGATCGGGACCGTCTGGTCCTGCCCCTCGCTCCTGACCTCCCGGATCACGACCATCATGATCACCGACGTCCGTCGGGTGGCCGAGCCCGAATGCGACGCGGGAGAGGAGTTGCGCGTGGAGCTCGTCCCGGTCCGGGAAATCCCCCGGCTGATCCGGGGAGGGAGGATCGGACACGCGCTGGCCGTGCAGGGGTTGCTCTGGTGGCTCGTCTCCGAGCTGCCGGACACCCCGTTCGAGCGTCCCGAAGTCTTCCGGCCCGGTTCGAGGCAGTTCCGGATCGGATCGATCATGGCGGCGGTGGCCGCGGTCGGGGTGATCCTGGGGGTCCTGCGATCGATCGTGACGACGGCCTCGATCGGTGCCTTCTTCTTGCTGTTCGTGATGATGCTCGTCCCGGCCTTCGTCGTCGTCGACCGGGTCCTCGACCCGATCCCCCGGTCGATCCTCACCCGCTCCAACCCGAGGATCGGCCGACGGGGCCTGATGCGGCTGTTGGCGACGGTCGGCCTGAGCCTGATCCTCTGGCTGGCCGGGCTCCTCATCCTGATCGTGGCGACCCGCGGTTGACCCATGACGACCGCGACGGGGTCCGGGGATTCGCCGTATAATCGGCCCACCCAGGCGGCCCGCCACCGGGTCCGGGACGAAGGTGCCCCCGACCGGCAGTCACCGGTGGGTCGCCCGAACCCAGCCTGTCGGAGGCGCGGACACCGATGACCCGATCCGTCGTGACGATCCCCGCCGGGCTGGCGATTTCGCTGATGTTGCTCGTCGGTTGTGGCGAGTCGGGTCCGGCAGAGAAGGCCCCCGGCGGAGATCAGGAGGTCGCGTCGCTGGCCGACCTGGTGGGCCCCCCGGCGGCGTCGGTCGGGGCGAGACGAATCACGATGATCCTGCCATCGGAGTCGGATCCCCGGCACGAGATCTGGGAGGAGGCCGCCCGACGGGAGTCGGCCCGATTGGGCGTCGTCTTCTCGTCTCGGATCCCGGCCGAAGGTGAACGGGTTGCGGACCTCCTGCTGAGGTCGATCCGGGAAGGGGGTTCCGCATTGATCGTCGTTTCTGACGAGGGCGGAGGGCTCGGCTCGGCATCGGCCGAGGCAAGAGTCAGGGGCGTGGCCGTCGTCACCCTGCTGGAGCCCTCGACGATCGAGGGGGATCCGGTGCCGGCGGTCGTCCGGGGGGAACTGGGGACGGCGGCGGGGGAGCTGGTGGCGGCGGCGGTCGAGGACGCGTCGAAGCTCGGCAAGCCGGCCTCGGGGCCGGCACTGGTCGCGTTCATCCCGGACTTCCCCGAGGCGAATCAGCGGGCTGGCGTCCTGTTCGAAGCGGCGAGAGAGGCGGGGATCGAGCTGATCGGGGATGAACCGTTCGCGGCGCCGACCGACGAGCCGGCCAGGACCGAAGCGATCCGGGGGCTTCGGGCCTCCCATCCGGGGCTGTCGATGGTGCTGGCCGGCGACGACGCGAGCCTGATCTCCGCGCTCTCCGTCAGGAACGAGGGGACCGATGCGGACCGGTTCGTCATCGCCGGATTCGTGATCAACTCGAACCAGCTCGAATTCGTGAAGTCCGATTTCGTGTCGGCCGTCGCCTTCGCCGACGAGCAGGTGCTGGGCATTTATGCCGTCCGGACCGTCCTCGACCTCGACGCCGGGGAGGAGGTGCCCGATCGGATCGTGACCCCCCTCCCAGTCCTCCGGGCAACCGGTCCCCCGGCCCCGATCCCTTCGCTGCTCGACCCCGAAGTCGAACTCCCCCCGGGCCTGCGCGGCGGAGCGGTGAAGCCCCGCCCTCCGGGTTGATGAGCCGCCTCGGCGGGCAACCCGCTCGGGAGGAACGTCGGCGAGGTGCTCGGCGTCTTCGCGCAGGCCCGGTTCGCCCCCGGACCGGATCGGTTCACCTCCTCGGTCCGGCTCGACCAGCTCCATGAGCTGGAGGAGTGGGTCAAGGGGTTGCGATCACCGAGGTGGCCGGAGCACCTGGGAGGACCCTACACCATCGATCCAGGGCTCGCCGCCAGGGGGGAGAAGCTGTATCGGTCGAATTGCGTGGCGTGTCACGCCTTGAGGGACCCGGACGGGCGGTTCCCCCAGAACCTGGACGTCGCTAGCGAGCTGGACCCGAACGTCATCCGGGTCGTCGCCACCCCGCTCGAGGTATTGAGAACCGACCCGAAGTTTCTGATGAACTTCGGGGCGAAATCGTCCGCCGACTCGCTGGCGGACCTGGTCAGTGCCGGTCGGGACGACCAGGTTCCACGCCCCGCACTCCTGCAGGCGGTCGTCCGGCAGGTCATCGGTCGGACGCTGGCGGAACAGGGGCTCACGCCAGGCTCCGAAGAATTCCAGAGGAGGCTGGCGCAGCTCGGGGGATTCCGGCGCGCGGCCGGCGCGCCCCCGCTCGGCGGTCGGGGCTATAAATCTCGCCCGCTGGATGGGGCCTGGGCCACCGCCCCCTACCTCCACAACGGCTCGGTCCCGAACCTGGAGCAGATGCTCCTCCCGGAGGAGGACCGGGTCGATTCGTTCTACCTCGGCAGCCGTCGCTTCGACCCGGTCCGGGTCGGGTTCGAGACCGGGCCAGGGCAGAGACGCTTCGAATTCCGATCCGAGCAGTCCGACGGGTCACACCTGGCTGGCAACTCGAACCTAGGCCACTCCGGCCCCCGGTTCACGCAAACCACCGGGCAGGACGGAGCGTACCGAGACTTTCTGGGAGAGGAACGGCGGGCGTTGATCGAATTCATCAAGACGATCGAATAGCCCGGGGCTCCCTCCCCCACCCTTCGATCGCTCGGCCAGGATCAGTGGCCACCGTAGGCGCCGGAGGCACGTCGGCCTCGGACGGATCTCGGGAAGAGCTGCTCCTGATCAATCGAGCCGGAGGGGTCGAAGGGGACCTCCAGGAATTCGGTCTCGAATTCGAGATGGGGGTGGGACTCGACGTCGGCCTTCATCGCCGGGGAGACCCAGAGAGTGTCCACCTCCAGGGTGTTCGGGATCAGGACGAGCCGCGCCTCTTCGGGGCGGATGCGCCAGCAAGTCTCGAGGCTGACTCGGAGGACGTCCCGGTCGGTGGGCAGGGTGATCGGGATCCGGGCACGCTCCAGGAAGCACGAGGTCAAGACGTTGATCCGGAACGGTTCGGGATCCATTTTCTCGACGATCCGCTCCGTCGCCAGGTCGGCGAAGCCGATGCCGACGATGTTGCCGTGGCTCTCCTCGGAGACGTCCAGGACGGCGAGCCGGGTGACCTTCGGGCGCTCGAAGTCGGGCATGGTCTCGACCATCAGGCGGCCGATGACGTTAGGATCCATGCCCGCTCCGGAGTAGTTCTTGCCGATCTCGCCGACGACGAGGACGTCGATCTGGTCGAACGGCAGTCTGCCCATGATCTCCCTGGCGCGCCGGAGCAGGACGGGCTCGACATCCAGGATGGTGTCGGGCTCGACGGCGATGATCTCCGCGGGCTGCTCCTCGGCGTTCTCCAGGATCGCCAGGCCGAGGGCGAACTTCGTGTGCTCGACCAGGAATTTGCCGACGGCGGGCAGGACCTCCCGCATCCCGACGAGGCCGAGCGTGTGGATCTGGGAGGCCCCCTCGCGCTTGCCCAGGCCGATGACCATCATCTTCAGGATGCCGGACTCGTACTCGGAGGTGAAGTCGGTGTGCGGCTTCACCCGGTTGAGCAGGACGATCCCGTCGGCTTCGTAGGCATTCCGGTCGAAGTAGATGGGCAGCCCGACGGGGCTGGTGCCGAGCACGACGGCATCCATCTCGGTACGGACCTCGACCCCCATGCGTTCCGGGGTGATGCCGTAGCCGGCGAGCAGTTCGCGCTGACCCTCCGCGGTCGCGCCGCCGTGGCTCCCCATCGCCGAGACGATGAACGGGCGGAAGCCCATCGCCCTCAGCTCGTCGACAGCGGCCCGGGCGATGGCCGGGATCGCGGCGATCCCCCGGCTGCCGACCCCGACGGCCACCCTCCCCCCCACCAGGACCCGATCGGCGATCCGGCTCTCCCGGATCCGGCGGCGGACCGTGCCGGGGACGTCCTCGACGCGGGATTGCGGAATCGACTGACGGACTCGGGCGATCGGGGGGCACTCCATCGGGGAGAGACCTCGTGGGGGATCGGTCGGGGGCAACGCAACGGGATCGGCAGCCCGATCAGCCGGGAACGTTCCGGCGGCCTCCCCAATTAGAATCCGGGGACCTGTCCGCGACAAGTCGATCGACGCCGACGGGACTCCGACGCCCTCCGGCCGGGTTGACGGCCATGAGGACGGCGGGATAGCCTGACCCCTGGGCAGGTGGCCGGGAGGCCCGGTCGGTCCCGCCCGAGCCCTGGGAGAGGATCACCGTGGCCTCGTTGCTCGTCGTCCAGGGGGCCGATCGGGGCAGGCGGTTCTCGCTCTCAGACCGACCGACCGCCCTGGGCAGGGAACGCTCAAGTCCGATCCGCCTGCATGACAGCGAGGTCTCTCGCCGCCATGCCGAGGTCCGGCCCGAGGGGGATGCGGTTTTCCGGCTCGTCGACCTCGGCTCGGCCAACGGGACTTTCGTGAATGGCCTGCTCGTCGATCAGGCCACGCTCAGGCCCGGCGATCGGGTCCAGATTGGCTCGACCGTGCTCCTCTTCGACTCCAGCCCGGCCGCCAAGGACGACCTGACCGACCGGGTCGACCTCCTCGCCCTCGCCCGCGCCGAGGATCGATCGGAGATCGTCCGGAGCCTGCCGGTCGGGCATGGCCAACCGATGCTCGGCGCACCGGAGTCGGCCGGGGAGTGGCTGAAGGTCCGGCTGGCCAACCTCTCGGTGATGTATCAGGCGACGCGGGCGATCAGCCACGTGCTCGATCCCGATGCCCTGCTGCCCCAGATCCTCCAGCTCGTCTTCGAATCGATCGGGGCCGACCGGGGCGCGATCCTGCTCCTCGACCCGGGGGGGGCGCTCGAGCCGAAGGCCGTCCGGTGGCGAGGGCCGGCCGATGACCCGGAGGAACGCATGCGAATCTCCCGGTCGATCGTCGACCACGTCCTGACCGAGGGCCAGGGGGTGATCACCCTCGATGCTCCCGTCGACCGCCGGTTCGGGCCCTCGCAGTCGATCGTCGACTATGGGATCCGCGAGGCGATCTGCGTGCCGGTCCAGGGGAGGCATACCACCCTCGGCGTGCTCTATGCCGACGTCCGAGGCTCCCGAGAGGTCGAGGTCGAGGGCCCCGATCGGGGACGACCCAAGGGGAAATTCACGCAGGAGCACCTGATGCTGATGGTCGCCATCGGTCACCAGGCCGGCCTGGCGATCGAGAGCACCAACTTCTACCGGGACAAGGTGGAGGCCGAACGGCTCGCCGCCGTGGGCCAGACGATCGCCACGCTGAGCCACCACATCAAGAACATCATGCAGGGGATCAAGGGCGGGAGTTACCTTGTCGAGATGGGGCTCGATCAGAAAGACGAGACGATCACCCGCCGGGGCTGGGGGATCGTCGAGAAGAATCAGGCGAAGATCTATAACCTCGTGATGGACATGCTTTCCTTCTCCAAGGACCGTGAGCCTGCCCTGGAGCCGAGCGACCTGAACGAAGTGGTCGGCGACGTGGTCGAGCTGATGCAGGCGAGGGCCGCCGAGTTGTCGGTGTCCCTGGAATGGCGGCCGGCGGCCGACGCGACGACGCTCCACTTCGACCCGGACGGCATCCACCGGGCGATCCTGAACATCGTGACCAACGCCCTCGACGCCGCCGAGGGGAGGCCTGATCCCAGGGTCATCATCTCGAACCGATTCGACGCCGATGCACAGACCGCCTTGGTCGTCGTCGAGGATAATGGGATCGGCATCCCCGAGCCCGAGCAGGCGACGATCTTCGAGGTCTTCGCCTCGACCAAGGGCTCCCGGGGCACCGGCCTCGGATTGCCAGTCTCGGACAAGATCGTCCGTGAGCACGGCGGCCGGATCGTGGTGGACTCAACGCCGGGGGTGGGGTCGAGGTTCACCGTCGAGTTGCCGATGAAGGGTGCCGAGGAGTCGGGCGACGACGACCCGTTCGCCACCGCCGCCGAATAGGCCGGTCCTGCCCGCGGTCGATTCAACCGTCCGCCGCATCCCTGCGGACCCGGACGGTGAGCAGTCGCTCGGCCCGCCTTCGGATCTCCAGCCAGCCGGGGGGGAAGGGTCCGATGCTCGGCGACGCGTCTTCGGCGATCGGCAAGGGGCGTCCCCGAAGGTCGACCTGGACGAACTGCATCAGGCCGTCCATCCAGTCGGCCGACCGCCCCGAGAGCGGGACGCCCCGCAGCGCGATGACGACCTGGGCCCGGGTCCGATTCACTTCCCGGCCCCTGAGCTCGACGACCCGGCCGACCGGGACGGGCTCGTAGCATCGCAGGTCCAGTACCCGCTTCAGCACGAGATTCGCCGAGTCTCCCAGCACCCGGTAACCGGTCGCATACGCCGCCTCCAACGCCAGCGAGAGCAGCACCCCGGCATAGAGGGTGCCGTGGTGGTTCGCGTCTCTCGGGAGGATCAAGCGATGGGTCAGGGTCTCTCCCTCGCCCTCGGGTGCCATCGCGATCTCCTCCCCGGATCTCGACTCGGATCGCCCGAGGGTAACACGCCCGGTCGCGACCGGCAACTCGACCACCTCGACAATGGCCCCGGTCCGGACCCGCCCCTGCCCGAGCGACTCTCCTCCGGGTTTCGCACTCGCTCATCCATCGTCGATTCCGAACCGTGACTTAGGATTCACCGATCGTCCATCGACTTCGGTCGGCGGGGAGATTCGAATTCTACTGGAGAGTTCCCCGAGTCATCAGGACCCGACCATCCTCTCGGACGGTCGGGTCCTGATGGCTCGGTCGAGGTAAACCACTCCTCGGTCACAACCCGGTGACCCCCTCGTAAGGTCGTGTGCCTAGTAGAATGGGTATCGTGAGTCGGGTCATGATGTCTCGTACGCTAGATACGCTTCGCCGACCCTTTATGAGCTTAATTACGCAATGACGCCCCCCCCTGTGAGTCGAACGGTGGCATTCGGGCACATGAGCCCGGCATCGGATCCCGGGAGGGGAGCGGCCGGGGGGTGCGGACTGTCGTCGAGGCCGACGAGAAGCCGATCAGAATCGGTGGGCGGTATGCTCGAGGAATCGGGCGGCCGACGCCCGGGGTGGTCGGCCCTCGCCCGAGGAGTCAGCAGCGATGAGGCACCCGGCCGTTGCCGCGTTCCTGGAGCACCTGAAGCGAGAGCGAGGGGCATCGGAGCACACGCTCCGGGGTTACCAGGGGGATCTCTCGGTTTTCCTGGAGTTCTTGCGCGAGTCCTCCGGGGGGAAGCCCGATCCGGATCCGATGGCGGTCGACCCGAAGCGGCTCCGAGCCTTCTCGGTCTGGCTGGCGGGTCGAGGTTACGCGTCGGGGACGATCTCCCGGCGGCTGGCGAGCCTTCGGTCGTTCTTCAAGTATCACCGCCGGCAGGGCTCGGTCCCGGTCGACCCGACAACCGGACTCCGCAATCCCAAGCAACCCAGGAGGCTGCCGAGGGCGCTCCGGGTCGAGGACGTGATTACGCTACTGGACTCGATCCCGGCCGGTTCGCCGCTCGAAATTCGAGACCGGGCGATGTTCGAGACGCTCTACGGGGGTGGACTCCGGGTCGCCGAGTTGGTCGGCCTGGATCTCGACGACCTCGACGCCGAACGCGGAGCCGTCCGGGTCCGGGGCAAGGGACGCCGCGAGCGGCTGGCGCCGATCGGGCCGGAGGCGGTCGGCTGGCTCGCCCGATGGCTGGGCGCCCGGCGACCGGCCCGTGCCGACGAGCCGGCGATCTTTCTCAATCGGTACGGGCGGAGGCTCTCGACCCGGAGCGTCGACCGATTGTTCCGAATCAGGTTGTTGGCGATGGGGCTGGACCCCAGGGCCAGCCCGCACGCCCTTCGTCACAGCTTCGCGACGCACCTGCTCGATCGCGGGGCGGACCTCAGGAGCGTTCAGGAACTGCTGGGCCATCGTCGCCTCACCACGACACAGGTCTACACGCACGTCTCCCGGGAACGGCTGATCGAGGCGTATCGTCGAAGCCACCCTCGTGCCTAGGTTCCCCCCATCCCCCTCGCCGGCCCCCCTTGACGCCCGGGACCGCGTCGGATCCCCTTTCTCCCTCCCTTACCCTGTCCCCCGGCCTTGGACCGCCTGGTACGGATGAATCGCGGTCCCCGTTGTCGCCGCCCCAGTTCGGGGCCGGCCCCTGTCAACCCCGCCGACGGGGTCATCGTGCCCCCGGGCCTCCCCCGCCGCGCCGTCGCGGCCCGGATCGATTGCCTCGCTGACTGACGCGTCGTGCCCGGTTCGAGCCGGCCGAAGGGCTTCGGCCATTGCGGAGGACGCTGGAGCCCCGCCGGAGCTGGCGGTGGCCTTGCATCGAGACGCTTCCATGAAAGAAACACGCATCCTGATCGTGCACCCCGACTCGTCGGCCTGCATGCTGATGACCTCGATGCTCCAGACGCTCTGCGTGCAGCTGGAGGAGGCCAACAACGACCGGGCGGCCGTCCGCCGCCTCGAGCGGGGCGAGGTCGACTTGATCATCGCCGGGGTCGATCCGGACGACCCCGACGCCCTCGAGCTGTTGCACTACGTCAAGCGGAAGTTCCCCGCATTGCCCGTGGTCCTGCTCTTCTCGGTCGGAGACGCCGAGCGGACCCGGGAGGCCCGCCAGCGGGGCGCCGACGCCGTGTTGCGGTTCCCGCTGCCCGCCACGCAACTCCGGGCAGCGGTCGCCCAGGTGCTGGGGAGGAGCGACCTGGCCCCTCGGCCCTCCCCCGCGTCATCGACGGCCGTCCCCCTCGGTCACGGGTCGGTCAACGGATCGGGCCCCTCGCAATCGTACCCGAGATCGAGGGCCGAGGATCCCTCCGTCGGTCACGGTTGGACTGTGGTCGACGGCGGAGGGCCGCCGGCCCGGTCGGGATGGCCCGTCCCGCAGCGAAGCGGCGAGGGGGCGGTCCTGATCGGGGAGGACGAGAGCCTCCGCCAGGCGATCGAGCTGGCCGAGTCGATCGCCCAGACCCGGGCCCCGGTGCTGATCCAGGGCGAGCCTGGGACGGGCAAGAGCCTGGTGGCGCGAACCCTCCATCGGCAGAGCCCCCGGGGACTCGGGCCCTTCGTCGAGGTCCGATGCCTGGGGGAATCCGCCGCCGAGATCGAGCGGACCATCTTCGGGGAACGTTTGATGGTCGGCCCGGCCGTCCCCGGTGAGGTCGAGCGGGCGCGGGGCGGCACGATCTACATCGATGATGTGGCGGCCCTGGCCCCGGAGCTCCAGTCCAAGCTGCTCCGACTGCTCCGGGACGGCGAGTATGAGCCGATCGGATCGGTCCGCCCGGAGCGGGCCGACGTCCGGCTCGTCCTGGGGACCCGGGAAGAGCTGCTGGAGCTGGTCGACCGGGGCGGCTTTCGCCAGGACCTCTACTTCCGGATCAGCGTCGTCACGCTCAAAATCCCCCCGCTCCGACATCGGGGTGCCGACATCGACCGACTGGCCGAGCACTTCCGTTTCCGGGCCGCCCAGCGGTTCGACCGGCCGGTCAGCGGCTTCAGCCCGGAGGCCCTCCTGCTGCTTCGTCGCTACCACTGGCCAGGCAACGTCCAGGAACTGGAAGCCGCGGTCGAGCGGGCGGTGCTGGTCTGCCGCGGTAGGCAGGTCGAGCCGGCCGATCTCGGGCTCGCCGCCACCGGCCCCGGGGCGATGAGCCCCCGCCCTGCCGTCGACCGCAGCCGGGCGGCCGGGCAGATCCGCCCGCTGAAGGAGGCGCTCGAGGAGCCGGAGAAGCGGATCATCCTCGAGGCACTCGAGGCCCTCGGCTGGAATCGCCAGGAGACTGCCCGGGTGCTCGACATCAACCGGACGACGCTCTACAAGAAAATGAAGAAGTACGGATTACTGCTCGAGGAGCCCGCCTGGGCCAACTGAGGGGCGGGTCCCCATCGGTTGGCCCAGGGCTGGCGACGGCCGTCGCCGGGGGATCACCTCCGACGCCGGCCGTCGTCGCGCGCAGACGGAGGTCGAGCGAGTGCGGAGCATCCCTCGGTTTGGGTCCGTCCCGAGACACGGACACCTCTGGAGGGGGGCCCGGGCGTCGCCCGGATGGGCCGGTTCAGACAAGCAGGCCTCACCGGCGTAAGCCGCCCCAATGTCGGGGCCGCGAGGATTCGACCCCTCTCGTCCCGACCGGCCCGGGCGGCACGCACCGGTCACTTAACCCTAACATGCGGAAGAGCCGGCGAATTCGAACCGACTTCGTCGGGTATTCGGCCGGATCTCAATCGCCCTCCGAGCGACGCGGGGCCGCCGCCCGGAAGGCCCGACGGGCTCTCTCCGGCTGGACTCCCGGTCCCGGGGCGTCGGCCCTCGGATGGGGACCGTACCGATCCCGCTCCCCGGACCTCGCAGGCCTGCTCACGAGGCCTTGCGTCCGGCACGACCTCGACGGCCGACGTGCACGCCTCGGGCTGATCCGCGACGAGGCGGATGGCCGTCGCGTAGGCCCGATCAAGGCCCACCAGCACCGACCGTCGGGCGGGCCGCTGCTGGTGGTCATCGACCGGGCCGGCGATGCTTCAATTCTTGATGATTTCCTTGACCGTCGCGCCCGCCGGGATCATCGGCAGGACGTGCTCCTGGTAGGGCACGAGCACGTCGAGGACGAAGGGGCCGGGTTGGGCGATCATCTCCTTGAGGGCATCGACCAGTTCCGCCTTGCGGCGGACCTGACGGGCGGCGACGCCGAATCCCCGAGCCACCGTGACGAGGTCGGGGTAGGTGATCTCGGGGAGCTCGCCCGCCCCCTTGCCGACGGCCTCGGGGTGGTCGATGGGACCGAGGTAGGTGTGGGCTCGATTGCCGGCGAAGAAGCGGTCCTCCCACTGGACCACCATCCCCAAGTGCTGGTTGTTCAGCACGATCACCTTCACCGGCAGCTTCTCGCAATGGACGGTGGCCAATTCCTGGATGTTCATGACGAAGGAGCCGTCGCCGTCAATGTCGACCACCAGCTTGTCGGGGAAAGCGGCTTGCATGCCCATCGCGGCGGGCAGCCCGAATCCCATCGAGCCCAGGCCGCCGGACGTGACCCAACTCCTCGGGTGCTTGAACCGAGTCCACTGGGCGGCCCACATCTGGTGCTGGCCGACGCCGGTGGACATGAGGAATTCGCCGTCGGTGAGCTTGGAGAACTCGTCGATGACATGTTGGGGGAGGATCGCATCATCGCGGTCGGGGTAGGTCATCGGGTCGGCGGCACGCCATGCGTCGACCTGACGGTGCCAGTCCCTCCAATCGCCGGGCTCGACGATCGGCGTCAGGGCGGCCAAGGCCTCCTTGACGTTGGCGTGGACGGGGATGTGGGCGAACTTGTTCTTATTGATTTCCGACGCGTCGATGTCGATATGGACGATCTGGCCATGCTTGGCGAATTCGGAGAGCTTCCCGGTGACCCGATCGTCGAACCGGACGCCGAACGCCAGCAGGAGGTCGGCCTCGTTGATCGCGTAGTTGGAGTAGACGGTGCCGTGCATGCCGAGCATGCCGAGCGACAGGTAATGGTCACTGGGGACCGACCCAAGCCCTTGCAGGGTCATCGCCACCGGGATGCCGGCCTTGGCGGCGAACTCGCGGAGCTCCTCCGCGGCCCCGGAGGCGATGACGCCCCCGCCGCAGTAGATGATCGGCTTGCGACTGGCCCGGATCGCCTGGACGACCTCCCGGAGCCGCCCCGCATCGGGGGGGGGGGGAGGTGGTAACCGGGCAGATTCATCGGAGGGTCGAAGTCGGGGTCGCGGATGACGGTGTTCTGGATGTCCTTCGGCACGTCGATGAGCACCGGACCGGGCCGGCCGGTCTTCGCGATATGGAAGGCCTCCTTGACGATCCGGGGGATGTCACGGGCCGACTGGACGAGGTAGTGATGCTTGGTGATCGCCCGGCTGACCTCGACCATCGGCGTCTCCTGGAACGCGTCGGTCCCGATCACGCCGGAGGGGACCTGGCCGGTGATGGCGACCAGGGGGAGGCTGTCCATCTTGGCGTCGGCCAGGCCGGTGACCAGGTTCAGCGCGCCGGGGCCTGAGGTGGCCATGACCACGCCTGGCTCGCCGGTGACCCGGGCGTATCCTTCGGCCGCAAAAATCCCGCCCTGCTCGTGGCGGGGGAGGATCGTGCGGATGGTGTCCCGGTAGCGCGTCAACGCCTGGTGCATCGGCATGCTGGCGCCGCCGGGGTAGGCGAAGACGACCTTGACGCCGTGCCGGGAGAGCGACTCGACCAGGGCCTCGGCCCCGGTCATCGGATTCTGTCGGGTCTGCGGCTCGGTCTCGGTGATCGTGGCCACGGCGTGCCTCGTCTGGTCACAAGTCAAGGTCGATGATCCGGATCGGCCCGGGGGCGAGGGCCGGTCTTCGACGGCGTATGGTGAACGCATCATCCTACGAAATCGAGCGCCCGGAGCACAACCATCGAGGTGGCGATCCGGCTTCGCGACGGGCCCCGGCCCGGCGAGCCGGACACGCCCCGTCGTCCCTTGGTTCGGTGGATTCGCCGGGGGGTGAGCCCCCCGTCCTGGTAGCATGCCGCGAGGTGTCACGAGGCCCCGCCCCCACCGGCCGAGCATCGAGGACGGCGAAGATGACACTCAAGACGGCCCTCGTCACGGGGGCATCGGCCGGCATCGGCCGGGAATTGGTCCGGCGACTGGTCCTGGACCGGAGCCTGACCGTCCTGGCGACGGCGAGGCGAGAGGATCGCCTGGAATCGCTCCGGGCCGAACTCCCACCGGGGATGGTCCTCATCGAGCCGGGGGACCTGGCGGACGAAGGGTTCCGCGCACACCTCTGGGGCCGATCGATGGTCGCCTTCCAGGGCGGGCCGGACCTTCTGGTGAATAATGCCGGAATCGGCCATTACGGAGCCTTCGAGGAGGAGACCGCCGAGACCCTCAGGGCGATCGTCGAGGTCAACCTCATCGCCCCGATGGACCTGGCCCGGCGGGCGATCGGGCCGATGAGGGCAAGGGGAAGCGGCCAGGTACTGTTCGTGTCCTCGGTCCTCGGGTTCGTCGGTCTGCCCTACTCGGCTGCATATGCGTCGAGCAAGCATGCGGTCAATGGTCTGGTCCAGAGCCTCAGCTACGAGCTCCGGGGCTCGGGTGTGCGAGTCTGGGCGAGTTGCCCGAATCGGACGGAGAGCGAGTTCCACGCCGTCGCCCTGGGGGAACGGCCCGGGGATGCTCCCCGCCGGGCTCCCCTCGCCGAGCCGACCGCCCGGGTCGCGAAGTCGATCGTCCGAGGGCTCGATCGGCGGTCGACGTTCCATTTCCCCGGGAGGTCGGCTCGCTGGGTCGTCGAGGCTCATCGGCTGCTCCCCAGGCCGTTCGATTGGTTCATGGGTCGATGGTCCCCCGGCCATTTCAAGCGAGAAATGGACCGCGCACGGACGAGCACCCCAAAATAACAATGCCATCTTCACCGATCGTGATGTCGACTTCCGGCAACACCCCGGGGAAAACCTTGCATCTGCCACCGTGGCCAGATGTCATCGTGTAAACTCTATCGAAATGTGGCCGGACGAGGTCCCCTGCGGCCACTTGAGCGGAGAATTCCCCAAGCCGCTCCCCCCCAGATTCGCACCGCGCCACCCTCCAGACCTCGTTGAAATCGACCGCAATGATCGGTCGACATGCCCCCGGTCCCGAGACCGGGACAAGGAATCTCCACGTGAATGAACATCATCACTCCGGCAGGGAACCGCGTCGTCGATCACGGAGGCGGCCGACCCTGGAGGCGTTCGAGCCGCGCGAGCTGCTCGCGCCCATGCCCGGGATCGACGTACCCATGGTCCAGACCCGAGGCCGCCTGGCGCCGATCGACGTCTCGCTGTCGCCGAGGACGAGCCTGGGCGACCCCCGGGACGGGATCGCCCCCATGGAGGGCGTCGTCGTCGTCGGTCGGACAATCCCGCACATGGTGGTCGGGATGGATTCGGACCTGGACGGCCGATATGACCAATACGCCAGGTCGGGCCGCGATGGGCAATTCACCATGCAAGTCGAGTCGGGGATGGGCGCCGACCGGATGGACTTCAATCTGGTCCTCCGCCGGCCTTTTGGCATGAGGCCGATGACGATCGTCGGCATGCCCGGAGGCCCCGAACACCGCCCGTTCCTCGGCAGCCCGACCCCCGGGAACCAACCCTTCGAGCGCCTCGTCTCGCCCTCGATGGCCGACCCCGGCTCCAGGACGGATCCCCGGCAACTCTCCGAGATCATGGCCGAGGATCCGGCCGACCCGGCGATGTCCCCTTCCATCCCGCTGGGGATCGTCTTCCTCGGCCAGTTCGTCGATCACGATGTGACCCTGCTCGATGTCGTCGGCCAGGGGCCGGGCGAGCCGGACTCGCCGGTGAACAGGAGGACCCCGGCGCTCGACCTGGATTCGGTCTATGGGGGCGGCCCGGCGCGCGATCCTCGGTTCTATTCGCCTGACGGGTTGTCCTTCCTGCTGGGAGAGGGCGGGGAGGACGTTCTCCGGGACGGCCGGGGCGTCGCGGTGATCGGCGACGAGCGCAACGACGACAACGGGCAGATCGCCCGGATCCACCTGGCCTTCCAGAAATTCCACAACACCCTGATGACGGCCCACCTGGGGGATGCCGACCCGGGAGACCTGACCGATTGGCAGAAGGAAATTCTGTTCGGACGCGTGCGTGACCTGGTGATCGGCGTCTACCAGGGGATCGTCTCCAATCAGTTGGCCCCGCTGATCGTGGGTGCCCCGCTGGACGACTCCGGCCCGCCGATCGCGAACATGCCGGTCGAGTTCTCGGGGGCGGTCTGGCGTCTCGGGCACACGCTGGTGCCGAACCAGATCGTCGTGGACGACTCGGGCACGACCATGGCCCCGGTCGACGACCGCCTGAGGTCGACCGAAGGGGTGCCGTTGCGATTGCTCTTCGGCCCGGACGCCCAGCCGGCGGCGGCCTTCGACGCGAAGGTCTCCGAGACCATGCGGACCCTGTTCATCCCGCTCTCGCCGACCGATCCCGAGGCCGGCCACCTGATCGGCGGGGACTCGCCGAACATCGGATCGGGGACCGTGGTCGACGGCGTCCTGAGGCTCGACCTGATCGAGACGAATCTCATGAGGGGGAGGGAACAGCGGCTCCCCTCGGGCGAGGAAGTCCTGGCCCTGATCGAGGGTCGGCCCTACGACCCCGAGGCGGACGGCGACACGGACTTGTTCGAATACATCCTCCACGAGGCCGAGCCCCTCGGCCACCTGGGCCGTGTCGGCTCATACGTCGTGCAGCGATCACTCGGGGGCATCCTCGCGGGGGACCCGTATCGGTATTCCAGCCGGGACCATTACCAGCCGGCCGAGATCGACCTGTTTCGGGGAGCGAGGATGGAACACGTCCTCCGTCTAATCGGGGAACCGGGCTTCTGACCGGGTCGATCCGACCTCCGATCGCGCCGGTGTTGTTGTTCCCCTGATCCGCCCGGAGGGCGGATCAGGGGAGCGACCTCCTCCAGTCCAGGACCATCTCGGAGAGTCGGTCCCGGATCTCCGGTTCGGCGGGGCCGAGGTCCCTCGACTCGGTCGGGTCCAGCAGGAGGTCGTACAGGAGTGGCCGGCTGCCGTCGTCGTCGATCAGCAGCTTCCATCCTCCGTCGAGCACGGCGAGGTCGGGGGAGCGGTGTTCTCCCCTCGGATAGGCGAAAGATTCGTCGTTCCGGCCATACTCCCAGAAGATCGGGAGGGACCGATGGGGGAGTTCTCCCCGGAGTGCGGGACTGAGGTCCTCGCCGTCGGGTTCGAATCCCGGCGGGAGTTCGGCACCGCAAAGCCGGCACAAGGTCGGGAGGAGGTCGATCGCGGACAGGACGGTGTCCTCATTGGTCCGGCCGGCCGGGATGAAGCCCGGCCCCCAGGCGATCATCGGGACGCGGATTCCCCCCTCGAAGAGGCTGAGCTTGCTGCCCAGGAGCCCGACGGTCCTGCTGCGCTCGAACGTCGGCAGGGGGCCGTTGTCGGACAGGAACAGGACAAGCACGGGCCGCGACGACTCCCGAGCGCGGAGGGCGTCGAGCAGTCGACCGACCTGACGGTCCAACTCGGCCATCACGCCCCGGAGCCGTTCGGGCGTGTCTCCCTTTCCGGAGGCCCGGCCTCCGGGCCGAATTCGCTGGTCATCGACGGAGGGGACCCAGGGGGTGTGGGGGTCATCGAGCCAGAGGTTGACGAAGCAAGGGCGGTCGGGGTGGTCCCCCAGGAACTGGAGGGTCTGGTCGACCATCCACGAGGTCCGGTCCCATCGCTTCACCGGGTCGATGGCCGACCAGATCCAGTCCCTTGCCGTGAGGTCCGGGTGCGGCGAGGGGCTCTCCCACGTGCCCAGGCCGAGATCGTAGCCGTAGCTCGAGAAGGGCGGGGGGTCGTCCACGTCCCTGCCGCCTCCCAGGTGCCACTTGCCGACATGGGCGGTCGCGTACCCGGCAGCTCGGAGGATTCGGGGGAGCGAGGGGGCCTCGGGGTCGAGGTAATCCGCCTGCTCGCAGGCCCGGTTCCCGGCCCGGGTCTGGAGGAAGCTCGTGATCCGCCAGCGCCCGGGGTACTGGCCGGTGAGGATCCCGCAACGCGACGGGGAGCAGATCGGCGAGGCCGCGTAATAGCGGCGGAACCGGATCCCCTCCTCCGCCATCCGGTCGAGGTTCGGGGTGTTGAACCCCGTGCCGCCGAACCCGGAGAGGTCCCCCGGGCCGAGGTCATCGGCGAGGACGACGATCACGTCGGGCTGATCCGTCGGGGGGAGCCAGGCCAGGGTCCAACAGGCCAAGATGGGGACGATCATCGAGCGGCCCTCCCCCGTGCGCCGACACTCTGGATCGAACGCTCGGTGGCGAGTCCTTCATCTCCCTGGTCGGCCATCCAGGCATCGAGATCGGCCCGGAGCGAATCCAGGATCCCGGCGAGGGCGGTCTCCTCGGCGAGATTCCGCTGCTCCCAGGGGTCGGCCTCCAGGTCGTACAACTCCTCGGGGGGCCGGCGGTGGTAGCGGCCGACGATCGCCTCGGCGGCGGGGTCGACCTTCGCGGCCTGCTCCCATGCCTCCCAGTCCAGGTTGCCAATCCGATCACCGCCGCCCTGGTCGATGTGGGTGTGATGCTCGGAATCGGGGTCGAGATTTCGGATGTATTTCCATCTCCCCGTCCGGACGGACCGCATCGGGTACCGATTCATCGTCCCGTCACCGCTGTGGGTGAGGAAGATGTGGTCCCGGTGTTCGTCTCGAGTGCCGAGGAGAACCTCGAGGAATGACCGGCCGCTCAGGTCGGCGGGGGGAGAGCCACCGGCGGCGTCGAGCAGAGTGGGGAGGAGGTCGATCCAGCCGACCATCGCCTCGGTCCTCGAGCCCGGCTCGACCCGACCGGGCCAGGCGACGATGAGGGGGGTCCGGACGCCGTAGTCATAGAGATTCCACTTGCCGAAGGGGAATTGGGCGCCGTGGTCGCTGGTGAACAGGAAAAGGGTCTCGGGGCCGAGGTGACGACTCGCCGAATCGTAGATGAGCCCGAGATCTCGATCCGCCCGGGAGACGGCCGCCGCGTACCGGGCCCGAGCCTGTCGGGTGGCGGGGAGGTCGAGGTGGACGGGGGGGATCGTCATTTCGCCCAGGGAATAGGGCGTCTCGACCGGCCAGGGGACGTGGGGCCAGTTGGTGCCGACGATCAGGCAGAGAGGACGACGCCCCGGTTCGGTATTGCGATCCTCGAGCCAGGAGAGGGCCGCGGCGACGCAGTCGTCCTCGTGGTATCGATAGTGGCTGGTGTAGTCGAAGCCGTAGTCGGTGACCTGGGCGTAGTGGGCCGTCTTGCCGATGGCGACGGTCTCGTATCCGAGGGCGCGGAAAAAGTCCGGCCAGGTCTGCAGCTCGGGCCGTGGTCGGCTGTGATTGAGCATGGCCCCGTTTCGCATCGGGTCGAGCCCGGTCAGCAACGAGGCCCGGCTCGGGGCGCAGCTCGGGGAGCTGACGAACGCCCGAGTGAACGTGATCCCTTCGGCGGCGAGCCGCTCCATGTTCGGCGTGCGGATGTCCTCGCCGCCGAAGGGAGAGCAGTCGACCAGGCTGAGGTCGTCGGCGAGGAAGACGACGATGTCGAGTCGCCCCTCCGCTCCCAGAGACGCGGAGGGCTGCAGGATGAGGGGCAGCGCCACGATGATCAGGCGGCAAATCATTCGCATCTCGTCCTCCGGGTCGGGCCCGACCGGGCCTACGAATGGTCAGGGCCCGGGAGGCTCGGGGAGCACGAGTCTACCCTCCGGTCCGGCCGGACGCACGGAACGAGCGGGGAGGGTTGATCAGCGGATCGGGTTGAGGACGAGCCCGGTGAGCAGCTTCGGATAGAAGTAGGTGCTCTTGGGGGGCATCTTTTCGAGATTCGAGGCGATCACCTCCACGTGCTCCATGCCGGCCGGGGGGACGAGGCATGCGAGGTCGCATGATCGGGACGCGACGGCTTCCGTCACCTCGTCGAGGAGGTGGACGTAAATTCGCTCCGGCGTCCCGAGATCGGCGAGGAGCTTCTTGTAGACGAGTTCCTGGAGGATGCTGACCCCGAGGCTCCGCCAGTCGTCCGAGTGCTCCGGGACCAAGGTGCCCATCGTGGCGTCGGATCGGAGCCGGGCGAGCGTCCATCGGCCGTCGTCGACGGTGCCGAAGCCGAGGACATTCTGGGCGCCGTCGAGTTCCATCTCCTGCCAGCAGGCGAGGCATCCTGAGGGGCCCTCGCCGAAGTCCTCCAGGTCGAACTCGGGGGCGAGCCGCTCGGCCAGGGTCGCCGTGGAGAGTCCCGGGTAGCCGGAGGCGAGTCGGTGAGTGGGGAGGATCTGGAGGCCGGGGTCGCCCATGGAGACGAGCATCATCAGGCAGAAATTTGCGGGGTCGTCGGGGCCGGACAACTGACCCGAGGCCGCGCGATCGTCCCGGTACCGGACGGCCGTCTCGTAGCGATGGTGTCCGTCGGCGATGAAGACCGGCTTGTCGGCCATCAGTCCCTGGACCGCGGCGAGCGCCTCGACTTCGGTGACGGGCCAGAGCCGATTCTCGACCCCCAGGTGGTCGGTGACCGTCAGGGGAGTACGGTCCCGGATGCCGGCCTCGACGGCCCCGAGCGCGTGGTTGGTCGGGTCGGGGTACAGCCCGAAGACGGGGCTGAGGTTGAAGCCGGTCGCCTCGTAGAGCTTCAGGCGGTCGGCCTTCGGGCCGGACATCGTCTCCTCATGTGGGTAAATCTTGCCCCGGCCGAACGGCTCGAGCCGGACCCGCGCGAGGAAGCCCTTCCGGGTGTATTCCTTCCCCTCGACACGGAAGGACTGGTGATAGACATAGAGCGCCGGGTTCGATTCGTCCGCGAGCACCCCCTCCCGGCGCCAGTCCTTCAGGAGCCTGGCGGCCCGGGTGTATCGGTTGCTCGCCTCGTCATCGCCCGGCTCATCAAGGCCGAGCTCCAGTCGGATGACATTGTGCGGGCTGCGATCGAGGAGCCCGGCCTGGAGGTCGGGGCCGACGACGTCGTAGGGCGGGGCGACGACTTCGGAGAGGTCGCCGACCCGGGCGAGGTCGTAGCGGACGCCGCGAAAGGGGCGGATCTCGGGCATGGTGCCTGGGCGGTTGGAGGTCGAGGGGAGGGGGAAATGGGCGCGATCGGACCTCGACGGTTCGGGAGCGAGCCCCCGGCCCTCAGGGAATCGCCGGCGGACGAGTGGGAAGGGGATCGAAAATCAGCTTCCGAAGGGATAGGGACAGCTCGAAGGGGCGAGGTCGCAAGAGCATGCCAGGCGATTCAACGGTGCCCAGCACGACTCCCTTCCCGGCGTCCCCACCTCCCTGCCCATGTCCGGGCGAGGGAGGCGGCGAGCGGCGCGGATCGGGATCAGGTGCCCTGTTCCCAGCTATTGAGGTACTTGGTCTGCTCGGCGGTCAGCTCGTCGATGGCGATGCCCATCGTCTGGAGCTTGAGCTTGGCGACGTACTCGTCGACGGCGACTGGGACGTTATACACCTTGTGCTCGAGCTTGCCCTGATTCTTCAGGCTCCACTCGGTTGCCAGGGCCTGGGCGGCGAAGCTCATGTCCATCACGCTCGCCGGGTGGCCGTGCGCGGCGGCCAGGTTGATCAGCCGGCCCTCGCCGAGGACGTAGAGCCGGTTGCCGCTGGGCATCGCGTACTCGTCGACGAACGGGTGGATCCCCTTGGTGACGTCCTTGGCCAGCTTGGCCAGCCCGTCGAGCTGGAGCTCCACGTTGAAGTGCCCGGAGTTGCAGATCATGGCGCCGTCCTTCATGGCGGCGAAGTGCTCATCCCGGATCACGTGGATGTTGCCGGTGACCGTGATGAACAGGTCGCCGACCTTGGCGGCGGTGGCGATCGGCATGACGTCGAAGCCGTCCATGGCGGCTTCCAGGGCGCGGATCGGGTCGATCTCGGTGATGATCACCTGACCGCCCATGCCCCGGGCCCGCAGGGCGACCCCCTTGCCGCACCAGCCGTAGCCGCAGACGACGATCTTCTTGCCGGCGATAAGCATGTCGGTGGCGCGGATGACGCCGTCGATCGTGCTCTGGCCGGTGCCGTAGCGGTTGTCGAAGAAGTGCTTCGTCTGGGCGTCATTCACGGCGATGACGGGCAGCTTCAGCACCCCGTCCTTCTCCATCGCCCGGAGCCGGATGACTCCGGTGGTCGTCTCCTCCATGCTGGCGACGACGTTCTGGGCGATGCCGGCCCGCTGCTCCGGGGAGAGGGTGGAGGCCCAGTTCCGGACCTCGGGGTGGAGGTCGTCGAGCCTGTTCAGGGCGATGAAGATCATGGCGCTGACGAGATCGGCGCCGTCGTCCATCGTTACATTAGGCGTGTGGGCCAGCGCGGCGGCGATGTGCTTGTAGTAGCTCGTCTCGTCCTCGCCCTTGATAGCGTGGACGGAGATGCCGAAGTCCTCGACGAGGCTGGCGGAGACGTCATCCTGGGTGGAGAGCGGATTGGAGGCGATCAGGACCAGGTCGGCGCCACCCGCCTTGAGCGTGCGGGCGAGATTCGCGGTCTCCGCCGTCACGTGGAGGCAGGCCGACATCCGGAGCCCCTTGAGCGGCTGCTCCTGGGTGAACCGCTCCCGGATGGTCGAGAGCACGGGCATGTCACGGTCGGCCCACAAGATGCGCTTGTAGCCGGCCTTTGCGAGGGCAAGGTCCTTGACGTCGTGCGAAGGCGTTGTGGTCGCCACGGATTTCTCCTGGGTGGGTTTACGAAGAACGGTCGGGGATGGGCCCCGGGCGAAAATACGAGGCGGATGCGGAGACCGTACGACTCCGAGTCGATCGGTGCCGCGCGACGAGCGATGGTTGTCGGGGGCCAGAGGCGAGGTTCAGGCACCAGGGCGGAGGGATCGCAAGGCATGCAGTGTCTTGCGAAGTTCCCAGTCGAGCCAGTCCAGGGGGCCCGACTCGGGTGGGGCGGCGGACTCCTCCCGCATCAGGTACGACAGGGCGGCCCCGAGGGCTCGGGCTCGGGTCGGCTGATCGGCCGCGACTCGGAGGATCAGGGATTCCAGGCGAGTCCAGTCCTCCTCCGACATCGCCACGCGAAGCGCCCGGCTCTCCCAGCAGTCGGGCAAGGTCGGGTGCATCGATCGAAGCCCCCGGTCCTGATCGGGTCGGCGGAGACGGCCCCGGCGATCGCGACGCATCGAGCAAACCCCTCGTCTTCCTCGGCCGAGCCAAACCCCTGGCAAACGGTCACTGAAGATAGAACGTGCGTACGCGTGTGTCAACGGCAATCCATTCTTCATCCCCAGGGTCCAAGGGGGGCATACGAGCCCGAAGGAATTCCGCGCCAGTCGATGTCCTCACGATCGGGTGGAGCATGCTCGATGCTCGCCCCCAAATGGATTCCACCGCCACCCACGGCGAGGCGTCCGCTGGGCCGGGAACCTCTTCGAATCCGGCGCGGGCGGGCAGTCTACCCCGGGTGATGGTTCATGCCGACCCGCATTGACCGCCGAGGGCGAGTCGGCTAGCCTGCCGCCGAGACCCGGGAGCGGAGGTTGCCGGATCGGACCAAGGGCCATGGGGGAGTACCATGACGGCGAGGCGAATCATGCGGATCGTCGTAGTGGCGATCGCCCCGCTCGGGCTGATCGGCTGCCGGTCCCTGGGGCCGATCGGCAGCGGGGGTCCGTCGTTGGTCGTGCCCACGTATGCCTACGCCTCGGGGACCGCTTCTCAAGGCTTCGCCAGTCCCCGGCCGGAGGTCGAGGGTGCGCTGAGCGAGGCGATGACCGACCTGGACATCATCCGGGTCGGCCTGATCGAGGCCGATTCGGAACAGACCCTGGTCCGGGGCCGGGCCTCGGACGGCCGACGCGTCGACCTGAGTCTCGTCGACCGGGGGGCCGCGACGGAGGCCCGAGTCCGAGTCGGGCTCTTCGGCGACGAGCGGCTGGCCAAGGCCGTCCTCGACCGAGTCGGAGTCCGCCTCGGCACCCTCCCCCCCGAGGCCACACCTGCAGAGGTCCCCGCCTCCGGAGAAACCATCGAGAACCCCTACTTCTCGAAGCAGGCGGTCCCGGACTCGGTGATGCTCCGCGGCTTCTCCGAGGGCATCGCGCCTGGGGGCACCTCTCAACCCTGATCGGTCGCTCCATCTCGCGAAGGATTGATCGCCTCCCCGGTCACCGGATCGAACCAGCAGGCCGTTTGAAGATCCAACCGGATCGGGACGCGATCACCCGGATCGGGTCCTGATACCTCCTCAGTCCAAAATCGGACCCGATGCTGGCCGAACCGGGCAATGACCAGCCTGGTCGGCCCTCTCGACTCGACACGATCGACCCGGGCGACGACCGTCGGGGCCTCGGTCAGGCGGCTCGACCGGTCGGGGACGAGCCGAACGACCTGCTCGGGACGCAGGGCGAGGTCCACCTCTCCCAGGTTCCGTCCGGCCATCGCCTCGACCCAGCCCACGCCCCGGGGCACCGCCCAGGAGGCACCCGGAACCAGGCCATCGATCCGGGCCGATTCCGGTCCGACCCGGATTCCGCAACGCAACACGCTCGCCCCCGGATCGCCGAGGAACTCGGCCACGAACCGGTGGGCCGGTCGGCGATAGACCTCCGCCGGCGCCCCGACCTGGATGAGCGACCCGTCCCGGATGATCGCGAGCCGGTGGCCGAACGCCATCGCCTCGGCCTGGTCGTGGGTGACGAGGACGATCGCCCCCCCCTGGCGGTCGTGCAACGCGATCAGGTCACTCCGGATCGAGGCTCGGAGGGGCGGATCGAGCGCCGAAAATGGCTCGTCCAGTAACACCAGCCGCCGACTGGTCGCCATCGCACGGCCGAGGACCACCCTGCGGCGTTCCCCTCCCGAGAGCTCGGCCGGTCTCCGAGGGAGCATCGACTCGATCCCGAGGCTGGCGGCAACTCGACGGATCCGATCCCTCGACTCCGATCCGGCTCGGCCCCGCGCCCGGAGGCCGAATCCGAGGTTCCGCTCCACATCGAGATGCGGATATGGCGGTTGTTCCTGGAAGACCATCGCCAGCCCCCGATGTCGTGGGGCCAAGTCGATCGCCGATCGACCGTCGAGCCAGATCTCTCCCGACTCTGGCCGTTCCAATCCGGCAATGAGTCTAAGTAACGTCGTCTTCCCCGACCCCGAAGGCCCGAGGACGGACACCCGCTCCCCCTCCGCGACCATGAGGTCGATCGCCTGCACCCCTCCCCCTCCCGAATACTGGAGGGTCAGGGCCCGGGCCTCCAGCACCGGAGGTCGCATGTGATCCACCGTCGAATCGAGCAAGGGGGCGTCCTGCAAGGTGTCGGAGGTTGACGTCGGTCGATCGATGGTCGGCGTGCCCCCGACGTAGGCCCGTCGTCCAGCGAGGGTTCACGAGATCGGACGACCCGACACCGTGGTCCGATCGCCGCTAGGACGGCCTCTCCCACTCGTCGGAATTCCGATCGCCGAGAGAAGACCCCAGCGGGGATCGAGAGGGCGACTCGGTCATCGGCCTGCTGGCTTCCCTCCGGCCGAGTCGCGGGACCCTCAGGAGGATCGACCCCTTCGGAGGGGAGCCGCGTCCAGCCGGGACATGACGGCCCGATGACGCTCGCTCCGTAATGGGGAGGCTCGAGGACTCGGGGTCACGAGTACCGGCCTCATCCCCGGCCAGGCTCCGCACGGCAAGACCATTGTCGCCGAGGCTCCGGTCCGGGTCCAGGATCGGTCGACGGGGGAGACGGTCCGATCGCTAGGGCGATCGGTGCAAGTGGGTTAGGATGGTGCGATCCGGCACCCTTGCCAGCCCGACCCTCGCTCCGGCCCCGACCATCCCACCCGCCGAGGACCCGCCGATGTGGACCGCTGCGATCCTACCCACCCTGATCCTGTCCCTGCCGCAAGGGGAACCCGACGCGACGGCCGATCGGGCGGCGACGGCGAACCGCCTCACCTACCTCGACCAGTCCGGGCCCTATTCGGTCGGCCGGCACTTCCCGAAGCTGACGACGCCCCAGTGGGTCGGCGAGGATGGGGTCGACGCGGTCGTGATCCTGGCGATCGACGACCTCAGCGACAACATCCCGAAGTACGAGGGCTACCTCCGGCCCATCCTCGACTCGCTCAAGCAGATCGAGGACGGTCGGGCGCCGGTGAGCATCATGACCAACCGGGTCGACCCGGAGAGTCCCCAGGTGGCCGAGTGGCTTGCCGAGGGGGTGTCGATGGAGGTCCATACCCTCGACCATCCCTGCCCGTTGCTCGACGGAGGGGACATCGGGCCGGCCTCGAAGACCTACCACGGCTGCGTCGACCTCATGCACCGCATCCCGGGCAACCTGCCGGTCGCCTTCCGGATGCCCTGCTGCGACTCGATCAATTCGCCAAGCCCCCGGTTCTACCGCGAACTCTTCGAGGGGCGGAGCGAGGCGCAGCACTTCTTGACCATCGATTCGTCCGTCTGCGTCGTGCTGACGCCCGACGACCCCGACCTGCCCCGGGGGCTGGTCGTCGACCCGGACGGCACGCCGAGGTTCCGGAAATACCTGCCGGACGACACGTTCATCAACTGGGTCGAGGACTACCCGTACCCGTACCTGATCAACCGTCTCTGCTGGGAATTCCCGTGCATGGTGCCGAGCGACTGGGAGGCGCAGAACCTCCTCGGCGAGAACAACGCCAAGACGATCGAGGACTGGACCAGGGCCCTCGACGCCGCCGTGATCAAGCAGGGGGTCTTCACGATGGTGTTCCATCCGCACGGGTGGATCGCTCCCGAACAGGTGGTGGAGTTCATCCAATACGCCTCGAGGACCTATGGGAATCGCGTCCGATTCCTGAACTTCGGCGAGGCCCAGGCCCGGATCGACGCGAATCTGCTCGGCGGCCAGTCGGTGCGGGACCGATTCGGCCGGGACAATGGCGTGAGGCTCATCGACCTGGACGGAGACGGGTTCCTGGACGTCCTGCTCGGCGACGGCGGCCCGAGGCTGACGAAGCTCTGGAGGCCGGCCGGGCGTCGATGGGAACTAAGGCCCCTGCCGACAAGCCTGATCATGCACGAAGGCGCCGAGCGGCCGACATCCGTCCGGTTCGCCGTACTCGATCCGGGGGGCCCACCGGCGATGATCGGCGGTGAAGGCCCGGTGAAGCACTGCTGGGTCTTCGACCGCGACCGTTGGGCCCTGGCCGACGATCGGATCAGGGGTTTGCCGGTGGACATCGGCGGCGTCCGATTCCGGGACCTCGACGGCGACGGCCGATGCGAGGCGATCCTCGCCAATCGGGACCGGGGACTGAGCGAGGTCAATGGCGTCTACCGCTGGAGCGAGGGGGGATCGTCCTGGGAGAAGCTCCCCTTCGGCCTCCCTCCAGGCGCCTGGACGATCGGCCTCCAGCGACTCGACTCCGGCCTCCGTTTCCTCGACCTCGACGGCGACGGCATCGCCAACGACCTCGTCTTCTCGGACGAGGAATCCTACGGCGCCTATGCGTTTGCCGACCTGGAACGAGGCTGGTCGAATGTCCTCCGTTCCGGCAAGGCCGGGGACCCGGACGCGATCCTGCCCATCGTCCTCGGGTTCGGCCAGGACAACGGGTTCTTCACGAAAGACGGGGCAATGTTCTGGGTCAACGAGGAGACGGCCGAGTCTCCCGGTCATGCCGTCCGGCTGCCGCTCGATGAGCTGAAGCGGGTCGACCGGGAGTGAGGACGGACGTCGTCCGTTGATGTCCGGAAGCCCGGGCCCCGTCCACGCGCTCGGTGCCTCGACCAATGTCTCTTGATCGTCGCTGGCCCCCATCCCCTCGACGACTCCCGAACGCTACCCGAACGAGCGGTGTCCAGCGGAGGCGGATCGGGAATTGCAGCGACCGATCCGCGTCGACCCGGGATCGGGGGACCACTCGAAATCCGACACACCATGCGAGGACCAGGCCGATGCCCGGAGCCTACACCGGCCCGCTCGAGAAGGTCGGGCCCTGCCAGTGGAAGATCCCCAGGAGCTATCGGGAGGACATGCGGGTCGACGGATTGATCTTCGCCGACGACACGCTGATCGAGCAAATCCGCAGGGACCAGGGGCCCGAGCAGGTCGCCAACGTGGCGACCCTTCCCGGGATCCAGCGCGCCAGCCTGGCGATGCCGGACATCCACTGGGGTTACGGCTTCGCCATCGGCGGCGTGGCCGCGACCGACCCCGAGCAGGGGGGGGTCATCTCCCCGGGCGGGGTCGGCTACGACATCAACTGTGGGGTCCGCCTGCTCCGCTCGGATCTCTCCTGGGACGACGCGAGGCCGCACATCAAGCGACTGGTCGACCAGCTGTACCGGGACATCCCGACCGGAGTCGGTCAGTCCGGCCGTTACTCGTTCCGGCCCGACGAGCTGTCCGAACTGATGTCGAAAGGGTCGAGTTACGTCGTCGATCGCGGGTGGGGGGCTCCTCGGGACCTCGAATTCACCGAGGCCGGAGGCCGACTCGACGATGCCAGGCCCGACCTCGTGAGTCCCCGAGCCTTCGCCCGGGGGGCCGACCAGTGCGGAACGCTCGGCTCCGGGAACCACTTCCTAGAGGTCCAGGTCGTCGACCGTGTGATCGACGATCAGGCGGCGGGAGTCATGGGCCTGCGTGAGGGGATGGTCACCCTCTTGATCCACTCCGGATCCCGAGGCCTCGGTTATCAGGTCTGCGACGACCACCTGGCGATGTTCCGCGACGCCCCTCAGAAGTACGGGTTCACCCTCCCCGACCGGCAACTCGCCTGCGCCCCGGTCCTGAGTCCCGAGGGGCAATCGTACCTCGGGGCGATGCGAGCGGCGGCGAATTACGCGTGGTGCAACCGGCAATTGCTCACCCATCAAGCCCGCCTCGTCTTCGAGCGGATCTTCGGAGAGTCGTGGGCGGCCCTGGGGCTGGATCTCGTCTACGATGTGGCCCACAACATCGCCAAGTTCGAGGACCACGACGTGGGGGACGACCTGCGCAAGTCACTCTGTGTCCACCGAAAGGGGGCGACCCGTGCCTTCCCGCCGGGGCACCCGGAGATCCCCCGGAAGTACCATGAGATCGGCCAGCCTGTGATCATCCCCGGCAGCATGGGTACGGCGAGTTGGGTCCTCGCAGGCCAGGCGGGGAGCATGGCCCAGTCGTTCGGTTCGAGTTGCCACGGCGCCGGGAGGATGATGAGTCGGACGGCCGCCATCAAGCTCGCCGATGGACGGAGGATCGACAAGGAACTCGACGCGATGGGCATCATCGCCCGGGCCCGGGGCCACAAGGGGCTCGCGGAGGAGCAACCGGCTGCCTACAAGGACGTCGATCAGGTCGTCGAGGTCGTTGACTCGGTCGGGATTTCCAAGAAGGTCGCCCGCCTGCGGCCGGTCGGCGTCATCAAGGGCTGAAGGCAATCGGAGCCGGATCGCCGATCCTTCCGCGCAGGATTCCCATGTCCCAAGGGTCGGGAGCCTGATCGCCCGACGGGCTCGATCCTCGGGATCGTCTCTAGGAGATGAAGGGGAGCCTCGATCAGTTCGACGCTCTCGATCGAGCGGACTTCTCGACTGCATGGTGTTGATTATTGGCAAATCAGCAACAGCCGAATCTCCCGGGATGACGACCCGCGAGGACCAAGCTCCAGGAATTCGGGGCGGCAGTGAGCCGGCGGCCGACGCGGGCCGTGCTTGATCGGTTCGCTCAAGCCCAAACCAGACCCCCGGCGATTCCGACCGACATTCGGGGATCGGCGTGGGATCGGATCGAGTCGAGGGCCACATGCCGGCCTCACGCCCGATCGCGTTTCATTGGTCCATTTCTGGATTTGTGTCGATCGATCGCCGAGGAGTGGCTCATCCCGCCCGGCGATCTCCGGGAACCCCCAGGGGCTGGCACCGGACATGCAGTTGTCTCTCATCCGAGGGGCGGGCTGGTCCCGTGGTCCCAACGCCGGGATGGCGAGGGCAACGGAGGCCGAGCCGTCGACGGTATGCCCGCCCGGATCCTTGATTTATGAGGAGGAAACGCATGATTCGAACGGCGCTCCTACCAATCACGATGACCCTGGCCCTGGCCGTCGGCCTGGCGCCTTCGAACGCGGCCGCCCAGCAGGCCCAGCGGGCCGCGCAAGGTGGAAGCCAGGCGGTCGAAGCCCAGTGGCTCGACCAGCTGCCGGGAGACCTGCCGATCATCGTCCGGATCGGCGGCATCGGGCAGGCGACGGACAACTTCGTCACCATGCTCCGCGCCATGAGCCCGGAGGCGGCCGAACAGGTCGGCTCGCAGATCCAGGCGACGGTCTCCGAGTTCACACGGAGCCTCGGCGCCGGCCAGGGCGAGGCGCCCGCGCTGCTGCTGATCGACGTGGTCCCGCCGGGACAGCTCGGCCAGCAGATCAGCCTCCAGGGCGGCCAGTTGCAGGTCAAGCCGAGGGCCATCGCCGTCTTCGCGACGAGCGATTACGACCAGGCCCTCTCGGCGATCGCCGGCAAGGAGGACGCCCAGAAGCAGACCGATCAGGGCGTCGACTCCATCACCGCCGCCAACGGCGAGACGGTCTATGCCGTCAACAAGCAGGGCTTCGCTGCGATCAGCCAGCACGAGGACCTGATCCGCAAGGTCTCCTCGGCGCCGCAGCAGACGCTGGCCCAGACCATCGACGAGGGCCTGCGCTCCTACTTCCTCGACGGCGACATCGGCATGTATGTCGACCTGGCCGCGATCACAGAGACCTACGGCGACGAGATCGACCAGGCCCAGAACTTCCTGAAGGCGCAGACCGACCGCGCCGCCGAGCAGGGCGCCGACTTCACCGAGCAGGCCCAGTTCGCCACCCAGCAGCTGTTCAAGGCCGCCAAGAACGCCCGGGCCGTCGCCTCCCATGCCACCTTCGCCGAGCAGGGCCTGACCATCTCCGGCAAGCTGGCGATGAACGAGGATTATGAGCCGATCCGCCGCATGGCCGAGGCCGGCGACTCCCCGGCCGAGGAGCTGGCCACGCTCCCTCGCGGCAACGCCTACTACTCGTTCGACGTCTTCGACCCCGAGGCGATCAACTGGGAGTTGATCCCCGGTGCGAACGAGGTCCGGGAGTACCTGCCCGAGATCGCCAAGGTCATGGAGTCACCCGAGTTCCAGAAGGCCCAGGAGCAGTTCCGGGCCGCCGGCAAGGCGACCTACATCGCCACCCTCGGCCTGGGAGAGACCCGCACCGGCCTGAGCGTGATGAAGGCCGAGAACTCCGAATCCGTCGTCGAGGCCGTCCGGTCGGCCGTCGCCGCGGTCAAGGGCAAGGACTTCGCGCTCATCAAGGAGCTGAACATCGAGCAGGGCGCCCAGGACTACCAGGGCTACTCGTTCGACAAGATCACGGCCGCCTACGACTTCGACGCCTTCACCAAGGAGGTCGAGGCCGAGGCCAAGAAGCTCCAGCCCGAGGCCGCCGAGGGCCAGCAGGGCGAGCAGCAGCAGAAGCCGATCGACCGCGAGGAGGCCGTCGAGGTGCTCCGCAAGGTCGTCGGCGAGTCCACCACCGTCTGGGTCGGCTCCAACGGAGAGCAGGTCGTGAACCTGCTGGCCGCCAACTGGGAGGACGCCCAGAAGCAGCTGGACGCCTACCTCGCCGACGACCAGGGCATCGGCCAGACCGAGTCCTTCAAGAAGGTCCGCGCCCAGCTGCCGGACCGGGTCCGGAGCCTCTACATGGTCGACATGCAGACCGGCACCCGCCAGGTGCTGGCCGAGGCCCGTCAGGCCACCGGCGACCAGGATCTCCGGGCCGGGCAGGAGATGCCCGAGCAGCCGGCGATGGTCGGCCTAGCCGTAGTCGCCGAGCCGGACGGCCTCCGGTTCACCGGCTTCGTGCCGAGCGAGGTCGGCCCGGTGATCGAGAAGGGCATCGTCCCCCTGGTCGAGCAGCAGCTCAACCAGCAGCAGGACAACTGATCTCCGATTGACCGGACGATCGAATGGCCGAACGGCCGGGCCCTGGTGGTCGACGCTCACGCGTCGGCCGCCGGCCCGGCCGTTCTTCGTCCCGACCGGCGGCAGGCGGACGGATCCCGCCCGAATCACCGACACCCGAGGTCGCACACGCCCGACGTTCCACCCTATAATGGGAGCCTTGACGATCCACGGACGAAGGTGAGACGGCGATGAGCGTGTCGGAGCACACGTCCGATCCGGAACGAATTCTGCACGAGCGATTCGGCCTGGAGCGGTTCCGCCCCGGCCAGCGCGAGGTGATCGACGCGGTCCTCGGCGGCCGGGACGTGCTCTGCGTGATGCCCACCGGCGGCGGCAAGAGCCTCTGCTATCAGCTCCCGGCGTTGCTGATGGAGGGCCTGACGCTGGTCGTCAGCCCGCTGATCGCGCTGATGAAGGACCAGGTCGACTCCCTTCAGGCCCGGGGCCTCAGCGCGACCCTGATTAATAGCACCCTGGGCCCCGACGAGCAGCGTGTCCGGCTGATGGAGGCCGAGGCCGGGCGTTACGACCTCCTCTACGTCGCCCCTGAGCGATTCCGGAGCCACCGATTCGTCGAGACGATGGCCCGGCTCCGACCGGCCCTGTTCGCGGTCGACGAAGCCCACTGCATCAGCGAGTGGGGTCACGACTTCCGCCCCGATTATGCCCGCCTCGGCCTTGCCCGCCGCAAGCTGGGGATGCCCCCCTGCATCGCGCTGACCGCCACGGCGACCGACCTCGTCCGCCGGGACATCGCCGCGCAGCTCGACCTGAGAGAGCCGGCCCAGTTCATCACCGGATTCGACCGGCCAAACCTCTCCTATGCCGTCATCGACACCCGGCGGGACGCCGACAAGTGCGAGGAGCTCGCCCGGCTCCTGAGGAGGACCAGCGGCTCGATCGTGGTTTACACCTCCAGCCGGAAGCGATGCGAGACGATCGCCGAGTTCATCCGTCAGGATGTCCGGCGATCGGTCGTCTCCTACCACGCCGGCCTCGAACGAGCGCAGCGGCACTCCGCGCAAGAGGCGTTCATGGGCGGAGACGTCGACGTGATCGTCGCCACGAATGCCTTCGGGATGGGGGTGGACAAGCCGGACATCCGAGCGGTCGTCCATTTCAACATCCCGGGCACGTTGGAAGCCTACTACCAGGAGGCCGGTCGAGCCGGCAGGGACGGCCAGCCCGCCGACTGCCTGCTGCTCTACGCGCCGGGAGACCGCAAGCTCCAGCAATTGTTCATCGAAAGCGAGTATCCGCCCCGTGAGGTCGTCTTCCAGGTCTACGAGCATTTGCGAAGGATCGACGCCGACCCGATCGAGCTCACCCAATCGGAGATCAAGGAGGCGGTCGGCCTCGATCTGAGCGAGTCGGCCGTCGGCTCCGCCTTGAAGATCCTCGAGGGGGCCGGGGCCCTTGAGCGGTTCAGCCCCAGGGAGAATATGGCGATCATCCGGATCGACCGGGAGCCCGACGAGCCCCCACTGGCCGATCGGGTCGGGTCTCAGGCCCACGTGCAACGGCTGGTGATTCTCGGGTTGGAGAGCCTCTGCGACCGTCGACTGGGCGAGCCGGTCTACTTCCATCCTGATGAGTTCGCCTCGGGCATGGGCATCGATCGCATGGCCTTCACCCGGGCGATCAAGCACCTCTCTGCTGAATTGCCCATCACCTACGTCCCCCCCTTCCGAGGCAACGCACTCCGGGTTCTCGATCGCGACCGCCGATCCAACGAACTGGAGGTCGACTTCTCCGCGCTGGAAGCTCGCAAGGAGGCGGAGTACGAGAAGCTCGATCGGATGATCCGCTACGCCGAGGCCCGACGCTGCCGACGCGCCATGATCCTCGGCTACTTCGGAGACCCACTCGCGGGCAATTGCGGGAGATGCGACCGATGCACGGGGGGAGAAGCGGAGGCCGAATCCGAGCGTTGCCCGATCGACACGCCGGCGAGCCGCGAGGTGGTCCTCAAGATTCTCTCGGGAGTCGCCCGGACCAGGGGCCGCTTCGGGAAGAATGTCGTCGCCCAGATGTTGACCGGATCCGCGTCCGAGAAGATGGGACGCTTCAGGTTGGACCGCCTGAGCACCTTCGGCGTCCTCTCGGAGTTCAAGCAGCAGGAGATTGCCCTGCTGATCGACGCGCTGACCGAAATCGGCCTGATTCGCGTGGACGAGGTCGATCGGTTCAAACCTGTTGTCACGCTGAGCGATTCGGGTTGGTCCTACCTCCGGGCGCGAGGTGAGTCCGGAGACGGCGTCATCCTGCCGGGGCTCCCGCAGGAACTCGCGTTCAAGGTCCGTCACGGCGGCCTCCCCCGGGTCTCCCGGAAATCCCCGTCGACGGGGACGGTTCCTCCACCCGGCCCTGAGCAGGTGGGTCGCGGGGTGGCGCGCCTGCCTGCCCCTTCTTCACCCGAGAATCCCCCTGGGGTCGAAATAGACGAGGGCTTGAAGACCGACCCGCTCTGGGAACGACTCCGGGTGCTCAGGAGGACCTGGGCGCAGGCTTCGAACGTCCCGGCTTACTGCGTCTTCCACGATTCGATGTTGAAGACCCTCGTAGAAGAACGGCCTCGAACGCCCCAGGAATTGGCGGCGATCAAGGGTTTCGGCAAAGCGAAACTCGAGCGTTACGGTACCGCGCTCCTGGAGGCCATCGCCTCGGCGGCTCACCCGGATCCGACGCCTCCCATGCCCTATCAGGCCGATCAATCGGCCTCGACCAACCCCGTCGGATTTGCCGTCGAGCCGTCGGATCTCTTCGCAGGCTCGGCCGAGGACATCTCCGCAATCCCCCATGAGGAATGGACCTGCCGTTTGTTGGACCGCGGCTTCAGCGCGGCCGAGGCGGCGGCGATCCGTGGCCTGGAACTCGACGAGATCATCCGGCACGCCGCGATGCAGGCGAGACAGGGTCGGAGCGTCCCGATCGATGCGTTCCTCGGGGGCGAGCATCTCGATCGGTGGGAAGGCTGGCTCTCCGATCGAGGCCCCGACGAACCACCTCCCGAGGTGGACGGAACTCCGGATCTCTGGACGCTCTTCCTCCGCGGTCGATCAACGTCCGATGCCGTACCCGACCCTCCAATCGCGTCCTGATCGTGAGAATTGAACGCCCCATCGGTGTGATCCGATCGGCCGATCGAGCTCGACCCGACCATGCCCAAAGCCAGTCCGTTTCGGATCCAGATCCTCGACATCACGCTCCTGACGTTCGCCGCAGCACTCCTGCTCGGGCCCTGGGGGGAGATGGAGCGGGCGGAGTCCGGCCCCGAATGGAATCGGGCCGCTGCGTTGTTCTTCAATGCCCTCCTGGCGTCGGGAATGATCTCCGGGGCCATCCTGGCGCGGTGCTCCGGGAACCGCCGGGATGAGGAGTGGCTCAGTGGCGCATTCGGTACGCTGCTGGTCAACCAGGGAGTCGCGACCGCGATGCCCGATCTGGCAGTCGTCCTCATGCCGATCGGCGTGGTCATCGCCGGGGGGCTGCTGTTCTACGTCCTCGGGCACGTCGAGTTTTGATGGGGGCAGATCGATCCCGACACGCCTCCCGGCCCTCAGGCATCGAGAGCCTGGAAGGCGGCCGGGGGGTCCGCGACGAAGCTGAACATGCTGTCGAGCCGGCTGAGGCGGAAGGCCTCCGAGACGGTCGGCTCCAGGTTGCAGAGGAGGATCCGACCTCCGTTCTGGCGACATGTACGTTGGAGATTGACGAAGCCGCTGAGTGCCGCGGAACCAGCGAAGGTGACCCCCGAGAAGTCGATGATCAGGTCCGGGCGCGAACCCTCCGCCGCGGCGGTCTTGTATTTCGAGAGCAGATCCTTCACCGGGGCGGGATCGAGCCGCAGGCAGTCCCAGAATTCCGCGTACAGGATCCCTTGCTCGGTGCGCAGTTCGACCTTCGGGCTGAGCATCACGCTCCTCGTCGGATGAAACTGGATGTGAATCCGGACGATCGTCGGAGTCGGGCAGAGCCTACCACGGGGTTCGATCGGGTTCACCAGGGATGTGCTTGATCAGGCCGGAAATCACCCGTCAGCGAGGCGGGCCCTCGTCGGGAGCTCCCTTGAGGAGTTGGTCGATCTGCCCGCCCATCTTGCGACGGAACTGAGGATCATATCCGGTGATCACGGCCCGGACGACTCCCTCCCGGTCGATCAGCATGGCGGTGGGAATCGACCGAACGCCGAACGCCCTCGCCATCGAGCCGTCGGGGTCGATCGCGACCGAAGCGATCGGGGACGTTCGGAGCGACAACTCGTTCCGATCGAGGAACGTGAGGAGGTCCTTTGCGAGGAGCTCCGGGTCGTCGTCGCTCGCCTCGTCGATGCTGACGCAGAGGACCCGGAGCTCCTCGGCCGCTGCGGTGCCGGCGTATGCGTCGATCAGCGCGGCGACCTCGGGGAGTTCTTTCAGGCACGGGCCGCACCACGTCGCCCAGAAGTCGATGAGGACGACCTTGCCCTCGAGGTCGACGGCCCGGATCACCTCGCCGATCCCGTCGTCGTCGAGCAGCGACGCGGTGAACTGCGGGGCGGGCTGACCGACTCGGGGGTCGGCGGCGAGACGGGCGCCCTCCTCGCGGGCCCTCGACTCGGGGTCGAGCAACGGGCCGAGCGCCACCATCCCCGGCGGGGGCTCGGTCGAGAACGGATCGTCCCCTTCTCCGGGGGCCTCGGGGCGGATCGTGCCGGCGTCCCAGGTGACCTCGAGGCCATCGAGCGACACCCCTGGGGGCGCGAATTCGCCCAGCGTCTCGGGGGACACGACCGCCTCGGCGCCGACGATCAGCTCCGAATCGGGATCGATGAAGAGGCGCCAATCGGGCTTGCCGATCAGGGGGACCCTGAGCACCCGGACGGGAGCCCCCCGCCAGTCCCGGTCGCCTTCGAGGGCGATCCCCACGGGATCCGCGGGGATCGATCGGCCGGGCTCCTCCCCGGTCAGGAGGCCGAGGATCAACGTCAGCGGAGGCCCGAGCGGATCCCCCAGGATCTCGGAGCCGACGGCGGATGAGGCCAACAGGTCGACGCTCGCCTCGCCCGGCGCCACGATCGACTCATAATGACCGGCCGGCGTGACCACCGTGAGCATCGTGTCCCCGTCGCTCGCGACCCGAGAACCCGGGGCCTGGACGGCGAACCGATCGGGCCGGGAATAATCCAGTCGGAACGGGTCGGCCCGTTCGATCCGTTCCCCGTCGAGCACGAAGGCGACGGTGCGACCGCCCTGGTCGTGATAATGATCGAGGGCCTGATACGCCTCGGAGACGCGATCGAGCAGGGCCCGGGCGGCCTCATCGATCGTCGTCGGGATCGGTCCGAGGACCAGGCTCGCGGCGAGGAGGAGCGTCGGGCTCACGGAGCGGCCTCCTGGGCGGATGGGGGGAGACCGTCGGCGGAGATCGTTCGACGATCCCCGGGGACGGACGACGGGGGGTCAATGCCGGGAGATGATCCGGAGGGCATCGAGCCGATCGCGGTTCGGGCTCGGCATCCCGAGGCCGATGTCCCGTCGATCTCGATCATCCGACATGGGCCGAACGCCCTCAAGGACGCCCCGCCCCGGTCCCCTCCGACCTGGTTCACTCGTCGCTGCGACCGGGGCCATTCCCCTGCGGGGTCGCGAGCAGGGCGTCGATCTTCGAGGCCAATTCCCGGACAACCCGGGCGGGGGCACCGACGTGGACGGCCCGGACGATGCCCTCGGGGTCGATCAGCACGAGCATGGGGATGGCCTGGATGTCGAGGGCTTCCGTCGCCTCCCCGCCCGGGTCGATCGCCACCCGGCCGATAGGAGGTCGGTCGAGCGACAGCCCGGCAGAGGTGAGGTGCTCCTCCACCCTCGACCGGATCTCGGCGACGGGATCGACCGCCGCGTCCCCGGGGGACTCCCCATCCTCCTCGGTTTCTGCCGGGGGTTCCTCATCCGGTCGTGGGGGAGAGTCGATGTTCAGGGAGATCACGCGGAGGCGATCGGCGGCCGGACCGGACCCGGAGGCATAGCGGTCGAGCAACTGGTCGATGGCCCGTAGCTCGGGCTGGCAAGGTACACACCAGGTCGCCCAGACGTCGATCAGGACGACGTTCCCCTCGAGATCCGTGTTGGAAATGCGCTCGACCTGGTCATCCTCGGCGAGCAGTTCCAGCGAGAATTGTGGGGCCGGGCGGCCGAGGAGCCCGGCCCCGGGCTCCTCGCCGTCGGGCCCGGCCATCAACGCAGCGAGGCTCTCGACCTCCCGGGCGTCCTCCGGTGCCGCATAGGTGAAGCGGGAGTCCGGGGGCACGTCGGAGATGATGGTCCCCGGCGACCAGGAGATCTCCTTGATCTGGATGTCGTCGGGCAATTCTCCGGGGGCCGGGACGATCTCGATGCGTCGGACCAGGAAGGTTTGCGGGTCGATCAGCAGTCGGACGACCGGGCCGGAGAAGGGGACGATCCGGAGGGACCGGCACTCGATGCCGTCGACGGCACGCTCCGGCTCCCGCTCCAGGCGCTCCACCCCCTGCAGGATGGCCTGGTATGGGTCCTCCGAGGTGAGCAGCCGGAAGAGGGTCATCGACGGGATGCCGGGGAGGCCGCCGAAGATGTAGGAGGCTGCCGGATCCCGGGCGAGGGTCTCATCGGAGAGCGACTCGGGGGGGTCGGAGACGAGGTAGCGGCCCGCGATCGCCGAGACCTGACGATCGCCATCGAGATGGAACGACGCCGGCTCCGACGAGATCGCCAGGCGGTCGGGCCGGGCGAAGGCGAAGGGCCGGGGGACGACCTGCGTCTTGTCGTCGCCAGCGACGAGGAACGAGAGCCTGACGGATCCCTCGTCGACGTATCCCGGGAGTGCCTTGTAGGCCTCGGCGACGCGGGCAAGCAGGGTATGGCCAGGGTCGAGATTCGGCCCCTGCCGTGACTCGGCGGCCGGCGCAATCGCGAGGGCCGCGACCAGGGCCGAGACGGAGGCGGATGATCTACGCACGGCGAGACTCCCTTCCGGGGCGGTCGATCAGCCGGGCCCATCCTCCGGGTCCCGGCTCCTCATTCGGCCCCGAGATGGTACCCGCCCCACTTCCGGGGGTTCCAGGCCGATCCGACCCCGCCGTCGGGAGATGCCGGATCGATCGGCCCGCGACCGGGAAGGGGACGTCAGTCCGGCCGGGGCCCGAGGCCGCCCGGCGAGTCGGCGTGCAGGGGCAGCAGATGCCCCATCCGGTCCCGCTTGGCGTCGAGGTAACGCCGTCGGGCGGTCTCGTCCGGGGCGATGATCGGGACCTGGTCGACGACCTCGAGCCCATAGCCGCTGATGACGAACGCGTCCACCTTCTTCGGGTTGTTCGTCAGCAGCCGGACCTTCGAGAGGCCGAGATCCTGGAGGATTTGCAGCCCGATGCCGTAATCCCTCATGTCGGCCCGGAAGCCGAGGGCGATGTTCGCATCGACGGTGTCCATCCCCTGGTCCTGCAAGGCGTACGCCTTGAGCTTGTGGATCAGGCCGATCCCCCTGCCCTCCTGAGGCAGATAGATCAACGCCCCGGTCCCCTCTTCGGAGATCTGCTCCAATGCCATGTGGAGTTGGTCCCCGCAATCGCAACGGAGCGAGGCGAGGAGGTCGCCGGTGAAGCAGGACGAATGCAGCCGGACGAGGGGCGCCTCGACGCCCTTGAGGTCGCCGAAGGCGATGACCACCGGGGTGTTCCCCGGCTCGTGATCGACGCCGTAACCGATGATCCGGGCCTCGCCGTACTTGGTTGGGAGGTTTGCCTCGGCCTCCCGGTGGACGAGCTTTTCCAGGCGTCGGCGATACCGGATCAATTCCTCGATCGAGACGATCGGCAGGTCGAACCGCCGGGCGATCTCGTGCAGCTTCTCCCGGCTGGCCCGACCCGTCCCGTCGAGGATCTCGATCAGGACGCCCGCCGGGGCGAGGCCGGCGAGCCGGGCGAGGTCGACGGTCGCCTCGGTGTGGCCGGCCCGGCGGAGCACCCCGCCGACCCGGGCGAGCAGCGGCGGGACGTGGCCGGGCCGGACGAAGTCCGACGCCCTGGCGTCCGGGTCGACCATCGCCCGGATCGTCAGGGCTCGCTCGGCGGCGGTGATGCCGGTCTGGCAGCTCTTGTGGTCGACCTGGATGAGGAATGGGGTCTTGTGGGGGGCCGTGTTCAACTCGACGACCGGATGCAGGCCCAGCCGCTCGGCCAGGTCGGGCATGATGGGGACGCAGAGCAGTCCCCGGCCCTCGGTGATCATGAATTCGACGAGTTCGGGGGTGATCGTCTCGGCCGCGGCCACGAAGTCTCCCTCGTTTTCGCGGTCCTCGGCGTCCACCACGATCACGGCCCGGCCTTCGGCGATCGCCTTGATCGCGTCCTCGACCTTGGAAAAATGATCCCCCATGGACCCGCTCGCTCCTGCGTCCCCGCTCCGGGCGACGGCGTCGCCCCTCGATCCATCATAGGCGTCCTCACCCCGACGAACCACCCGGCGTTGAGGTCCCGGAGGGTCGAGGGTAGGATCGGTGCCGTTGGGCGGGAGGGATCGGCTCGGCCAGGTCGGGGTCAAGGGCTCATGCGTCGCATCGGATTGGTCTCGGTCTTCCTGGTGATCCCGACGGTGATCGCCCTCGCCCTGGGGCTCCTCCGGGAGGACGAGCCGATTCGGGTCACCGCCCCACTTGACGGCGGTGCGGAGCCCCCCGAGCCGGGCGCCCGGCCCCACCAGGACCCGGGAGAGTCGGTCTGGGTCGCGATCGACTTCGTCGACCTCGAGGCCGGCGGCAGCTCGGAATACTTCGGGAGGACCGACCGGGCGTCGCTCGAGACGCTCCTCAAGGGCCGGTTGGGCGGGTACTTCCGCCTCGAAGGGGTCTTCTGGATGTACGAGGACGGCGAGGTCGAGCGGCTCGACGAGGACCTCGCCTACGGCGATTCGGCCTACTTCCGGGTCGACTCCATCCGACGGGTCACCCCCCTCAAAGATGGGTTTCCCGAGGCGACCCGACGGCTCGCGCCTGGCGACCGGATCGTCCCCTCGGTCGGCCGGGACGCCTGATCGCATCCCGGCCCGACCGCGTCACATCCCGGCCCGACTATAGGCGAATCACCAGCGGATGGAGAGCCCACCGAGACCGAATCCGAAGGGGATATCGAGTCCCCCCCTCGGACCGAACCCGTACCCGTATGGGACACCGCCGCCGTACACAGGCCCGTAGCCGATCGGACCCCAGGGCCCAGGATGGGCGGGGATGGGATAGGGGGGAACCGGTCCTCCGTACCCGTAGGCCCCGTAGCCGAGAGGCGGAAGGGGATCGACATGGGTCGGGGGCATGCCGAAGGGGGGGCGGAATGCCCGATGGCGCGGGTAGCGGTGCTGGGAATGAGTAAGACGGTCCCCCAGGTGGCGTTCCCGGCGATCGGCGAGGTCTTCGAGAGCCTCTTCTCGGCGGTCGCCAAGGTCCTCGAAATCGTCTCCGCGGTCGTCGTCCCGGGCGAACACAGTCGCCGAGGAGGCCACGGCTGCGGCCCGGATCTGCGAGGCGGCAACCGGGCCGGCCAGGGCCAGGGCGAGCAGGCTCGGGGCGAGGACGCCGAGCCAATTCGGGTGGAGAATCATGCGGGTGTTCCTCGATCGGTGCGTCGGGGCCGAACGATCGGGCATGAGTCCTCCGGCCGGTTCGGCCCCGGGATGCGAGTCGGTTGCATCGTCGTCGCGGTTGCCCGATGATCGGATCAGGTGCAAGCTCCAGGCCAAACACGCGATAGGGCGGCGGAGAGCCGCGGCCCGACCGGGGGACGAGGAGAGCGATGGCCGAGGGATGGACTCCGCTGACACTTGCCTGCGTCCTGTTCCTCGTGCTCGTCCCGATGGCGATCGCCTCCTTCTTCTGGCTCCGGGGTAAGAGGGCGCTCGAGGAACTCGGCCGCGAGGTCGAGGCGCTGGCCCGGGGGCGGCCCGTCCGCCGGCTCAGGGGCAGGGTCGGGGGGCCGTCCTCCCGGCTGGCCGATCGGATCAACGAGGCGGTGCCCGACATCGAGTCGAGGATCGCCCGCCTGGAGGACGACCGCCGCAAGCTCGACGCCGTGCTCAGCGGCATGGCGGAAGGTGTGCTCGCCGTCGACGCCCGCCAGCGGATCCTCTTCGCCAATCCCGCCGCCCAGCGGATGTTCCGCCTCGCCGGCGGCGCCGACGGGCGACTGGTCATCGAGCTGGTCCGGAGCCCCCAGATCCAGATGGCCGTCGAGGCCACGCTCGCCGGACGGGGTGCCTATCGGGCCGAGCTGTCGCTCCCCGGCCGAAACCCGCTCGCCCCCGATCAGGAGCGTACCATCGCCGTGCACGGCACCCCCCTTCCCGGTTTTCCTCCCCCGGGGGCCGTGCTCGTCTTCCACGACGTGACGGACCTGCGTCGGCTGGAACGGATGAGGCAGGACTTCGTCGCCAACGCCTCCCACGAGCTGAAGACCCCGCTTGCGAGCATCAAGGTCAACACCGAGACCCTGCTGGACTGGGGCCTGCACGACGACTCGGTCAACGTAATCCTGCTCAATCAGATCGACGAGCAGGTGGATCGCCTGGACAACCTCGTCCAGGACATGCTCCGCCTCGCCCGGCTGGAGTCGAGCGACGCGCCCTTCCTGCTGGAACCGATGGCGCTGGGACCGATCGTCCGGGCCTGCGTCTCGGACCACGAGCCCAGGGCCCGAGCCAGGGAGCAACGGCTGATCGCCGAGTGCGACGCCCTGGACGATTCCGTCCGGGTGCGGGCGGCCGAGGAGGCGATCCGGCAGATCCTCGACAACCTGATCGACAATGCCATCAAATATTCCCCCGAGGGGGCCTCGATCCGGATCGCCGCCCGGACCGACGACCAGCGAGTCCGCCTGGACGTGGCCGACTCCGGCCCCGGCATCCCCCGGGACGACATCCCGCGCATCTTCGAGCGGTTCTACCGGGTCGACAAGGCTCGCAGCCGATCGCTCGGCGGCACCGGCCTGGGCCTCGCGATCGTCAAGCACCTGGCCCAGTCGCTCGGCGGCGAGGTGGGAGTCGAGAGTCAGCTCGGCGTCGGCAGCACCTTCACCATCCGGCTGCCCCGCCACCGCGAGACCGCTTGAATGCGTGCTCGAACATTCAAAAAATCCCTCCCCGGTCGAACAACTCGGGGCCGTTGGACGTAGCTTCGATCAAGGCCGATCGGTCGTCGCTAGGCGGTTGACTCGGTCGAAGGGCGACGGCTAGTCTGTCGCTCGACCCGAGAGGACGACCCGGCCCCCGGCTTTTCAAGAAACGCGGGCCGACCCGAGCCGGGTCGTCGCTCCTAAATCACCGAGCGAACCTCCAGGCGGCCCATAACGGGTCGCGACCGACGGAGCGGAACCACCGGGGCCGGCGGGATGGGCCGGCCCCGATGGATGAATTAGGTGTCGTGCCTCACGCCTCCAGGCCCGGGTCGTCCCACCAACCACCGCAGCTGCAGCGATCGCGACCCGGACCGGCCCCGATCCCCTGAACTTCCCCCAGAGGAGCTTGCACCGATGCGAACGTTCGTCTCCAGCCTCGTCGCCCTGGCCCTGGCCGTCCCGGCCGTGGCCGGCGAGTACAATAAGACGGTCAACATCGGGCAGAAGGCCCCCGACTTCTCGGGCATCCCCGCCACCGACAAGGGCCAGGACGCCTCGATCTCGCTGAGCGACATCGAGGAGGAAGTCGTCGTCCTGGTCTTCCTCGGCAATCACTGCCCGTACGTCGTCGCCATCGAGGACCACCTCAACGATTTCGTGGACAACTACGAGGGCAAGAGCGTCAAGCTCGTCGGCGTCAGCGTCAACGAGAACGAGGCCGACAAGCTGCCCCAGATCAAGGAGTGGGTCAAGAACAAGAACTCGCAGTACGTCTACGGCTACGACGAGACCCAGGAGATCGGCCGGGCGTACGGCTCGACCAAGACCCCCGAGTTCTTCGTCCTCGACAAGGACCGCACCATCCGCTACATGGGTGCCATGTACAAGAACCCGCTGAAGGTCGAGCCCAGCGACACCAACTACGTCGCCGAGGCCGTCGACGCCCTGCTGGCGGGCGAGGAGATCGAGACCAAGGAGACCCCGGCCATCGGCTGCGGTGTCCAGTACCGCCGCAAGTGAGCCGGTTGAACGCTCCCGATCCGCTTCCAACCCGCGGATCGGGCGTTCATCGATTCGACTGATCACCCGCCGCCCGTCGTCGGACCATCCCCGGCGGCGGGCGTCGTTCGTTTCCGCCTCCCGGTCGACCGTGGGGCGTGGGCCCTCCGATCGACGACCCCGAACGCCCCCCTCCAAGACCCACCCCGAGACACTCGCCGTCCATCCCCGGAGGACCGACCATGATCCGTCCCGCCCCCGCCTTGACCTCCTGGTTGCTCGCGGCCCTCGCGGCCGGCGGCCTGGGCCTGATCGGCTGCGCCGACCAAGCCGGAGAAGAAATCGAGGGCACACCCGAAGAGGTGCTCAGCCCCGAGTTCCCTGACGCCACTCAGGGTGATACCCCGATCGAATCGGAGGCGACCGTGATCGAGGGGGACGATGAGCCCTTCGTCGAACCGCCCGCGGAGCCTGGGCTCGAACCCGATCCGCTCCCCGTGCCGACGACCGAACCGGGGGCGAGCGACGCCGCGTCGGCCGGCGAGGACTCGGGACGGGCCGTGCCCGAAGACGACGAACTGCCGGCCGTGACCCACGATGAGCTCCTCGCTCGGATCGCGGAGAATGACTCCAAGGTGACCCTCGTCGACTGCTGGGCCAGCTGGTGCGACCCGTGCAAGGAGAACTTCCCCCACGTGATCGACATGGCCGGCGCGTACGCCGATCGGGGGCTGAAGGTCATCGCCCTGTCCTTCGATTCCGGCACCGAGGTCGAGGACATTGACCAGGCCCAGATCGCCGAGGCCAAGAAGTTCCTGGCCGGGCTGGACGTCTCCCGGGTCGAGAACCTCCGCCACGGCCAACTGCTCGGCGAATCGTTCGAGGCGTTCAACATCACCACCATCCCCGCCGTCTTCCTCTACGATGCCGAAGGGAATGAAGTCGCCCGCTTCACCTACGACGATCCGGAGAACCAGTTCACCTACGACATGGTCGAGACCAAGGTCGCCGAGCTCCTCGGCGTCGAGCCCGCGGGGGTGGTCGAGCCGTCCGAGTAACCCGATCTCGCCGAGGCGCCGCCCACCCGGCGGGCGAACCCCCTCCCCAATAGGGCCTCGCGGCGATATGATGACGGAATCTGAACCCCGAGACGGCCCCTTCGCGCCCGGTGCGCCGGGGGCCGCCGATCGTTCCCTACCCGGCCGGACCTGAGCACGATGAAAGAAGGCATCCACCCCAACTACCGCCCGGTCGTCTTCCACGACGCCTCGAGCGGGTTCGAAATCATCACTCGATCGACCATCAAGACCAACCAGAAGGTCACCAAGGACGGCGTCGAGTACCCGCTGGTCACGGTCGACGTCTCCAGCGCCTCTCACCCGTTCTACACCGGCAAGACGAAATTCGTGGACGCCGCCGGCCGGGTCGACAAGTTCAATCGCAAGTTCCAGGGCAAGTACGGCAAGGCCAAGAAGAAGGAAGAGCCCGAGGACGCCGAGGCCTGACCGCCCTCGGCCCACCACCGCGGCCGTCGAGCCCGGCCCTCCCCCGTGCGTCCAGGGGCCCGGAGGGCGGGCCGTCGGCCGTCCGGGGTCATCGGCTTCGCGCCGGGGGCCGCGGGTCGGGCCGATGCGGTCGACCGGGCCTCGACCCCCCACGGTTGCCGATCGCCGGACCGATCGACCGGTGAATTTCGGATTGTCCCCTGATTCCTCCCCTGCCTACGGGCCACGGCCTCCTGCCGACTCTCCCGCGTGTTCGAGAAACTCCAGTCCGACTACCGCCGGTTCCTCGAGGTCGACTCGGCCCTGCTCGACCCGCACGTGTCGTCGGACCCCGTACGGGTCTCGGCTTTGGCGAAGGAACGAGGGACCCTGGCGAAATCGGCCGTCCCCTACGGGCGTTACCTCGATCTCGGGCAGCAGATCGCCGAGGCCGAGGCGATGGCGGTCGAGGAGTCCGACCCCGACATGAGGGCCTACGCCGAGGCCGAGCTGGAAGCGCTCCGCGCTCGCCGCGAGGAGCTGGCCGAGACCCTCCGGAACCTGCTGTACGACCGGGCGGCCGGGGCCGACCGGTCGGGTCTCATCATGGAGATTCGGGCCGGCACCGGCGGCGACGAGGCGGCCCTCTTCGCCAGGGATCTCCTCGAAATGTACCGCCGGTACTGCGAGTCCAAGCGCTGGTCCTTCGAGGTCCTGGATCTGACCCCGACCGAGCTGGGCGGTGCGAAAGAGGTCAGTTTCGCCATCAACGGCGACGGGGCCTTCCGCCACCTCCAGTTCGAGAGCGGCGGCCACCGGGTCCAGCGGGTGCCGGAGACCGAGGCCCAGGGGCGGATCCATACCTCGGCCGCCACCGTCGCCGTCCTGCCGGAGCCGGAAGAGGTCGAGGTCGACATCCGATCAGAGGACATCGAAACCGACGTGATGCGTGCCGGGGGCCCGGGTGGCCAGCACCAGAACAAGACCGAGAGTGCCGTCCGGCTGACCCACCGGCCCAGCGGCATCGTCGTGGTCTGCCGCGACGAACGAAGCCAGCACAAGAATCGGGCCAAGGCCCTCCGGTTGCTTCGCTCCCGGCTGTTCGACCGGATGCAGGAGGCCGCCGCCGCCGAGCGGGCCGAGCAGCGTCGGACCCTGATCGGCTCCGGCGACCGATCCCAGCGCATCCGGACCTACAACTTCCCGCAGAACCGGGTGACGGATCACCGGATCAACCTGACGCTCTACAGCCTCGACCGGATCATCCTCGGCGACCTCGACCCCCTCACCGACGCGATGATCCACCACGACCGCCGAGAGCAACTCGGGGAGCTCTGAACCTGTGCCCGACCGAGACGAGCCCTGGACGATCCTCAGGCTCCTGAACTGGACGCAGTCCTACCTCCGTGACAAGGGGTCCGAGAGCCCCCGGCTCGATGCCGAGGTGCTGCTCTCCCACGTCCTGCAGACCGACCGCGTTAAGCTCTACACGCAATACGCCCAGGAAGTGGGATCCACCGACCGTGCCTCCTACCGTGAGCTGATCCGGAAGCGGGCCGAAGGGTCGCCGGTCGCCTACCTCGTCGGCCGCAAGGAGTTCTTCTCCCTGCCCCTGTCCGTCTCCCCTGGCGTCCTGATCCCCCGTCCCGACACCGAGTTCGCGGTGGTCGAGTGCCTCGATGTACTCAAGGGCCGGGCCGAGCCCCTGGTGGTCGACGTCGGCACCGGCTCCGGGGCGATCGCGTTGGCGGTCGCCCACCAGCGGATCGACGCCCGGCTGGTGGCCATCGATCTCAGCCCGGACGCCCTGGCCGTCGCCCGGTCCAACGCCGAGCGACACCGCCTCTCCGATCGCGTCGAGTTCGTCGAGGGGGATCTCCTCGCCCCGGTGGCCGACCGAGGCCCGTTCGACGTGATCATCTCGAACCCGCCGTATATCCCGACGGGCGTGATCCCGACCCTCGACGCCGGTGTCCGCGAGTTCGAGCCGCACCTCGCCCTCGATGGCGGCGAGGACGGCCTCCGGGTCGTCTCCCGGCTGATCGAGCAGGCGGCACCCCTGCTGAAGCCGGGGGGCCACCTCATCCTGGAAATCGGATCGGATCAGGAGCAGCCCGTCCGGGATCTGCTCGGGTCCTTTCCCGAGTTGGAACCGGCACCCACCGTCCGGGACGGCGCCGGACACCCCAGGGTCATCCGAGCCCGTCGTCGCGACGGATGATCCGGCCAACGATCATGGCCTGTCGGGTCAAAGGTCGACTTTCTCGTGATCGGCCGGCTTGTGCGACTCGCCCGTCAACTTCGCCTTGAGATAGCCGACGGCGTGGACGACCGCGCCGGGGGCGGTATCCCAGAACTCCCCCTTGTCGGCCTCGACCCGGATCAGGGCCAACTCGGGATCATCCAGCCCCTTCGGGAACCACGCCTCGTAGGCCGGGGTCCACATCCGCTCGGCCCGCTGGCGATCCTGCACGAGGCGGGCCTTGCCGGCGATGGAAACGTACTTCTCGGACTTCGGGCAGGCGAAGCCCAGGTTCACGTGCCGATCCCGACCGATGTCGAAGACCTTGGTCGAGTGCTCTCGGGTGAAGAACCAGAGGGTCCCGTCGAACTCGCCGTCCACGTGAGTCTGCATCGGTCGGCTCCGGAGAGTGCCATCCGGCTCGACCGTCGTCATCATCGCGACGCCGAGGTCGGCGATCAGCTCGCCGAGCCTCCGGACGTCCTCGTTTCGGGTTCGCTCCGTGGCCATGTCGTTCTCCTCGCGCATCGGGACGGGAATTCGCGATCGAGAATTGCAAGCGGCATGCCGGTCCTCATGCCGGCGAAACCGGGCGAGGGATGATGCCGGGCCCGGGACCACCCGGGATCGCCGACCGGGCAGGACGCGCTATTCCGACTCCCCGATCGGCCGGGCCGGGACGCCGACCACGGTCTGGCCGGGTGCCACGTCCTTCCCCTTGGGTACGACCGCCCCGGCGCCGACCGTCGCCCCCCGGCCGATGGTGACCGGGGCGATCAGGACCGCACCGGAGCCGATGAAGGCACCGGGCTCGATCAGGGTCTGCGCCTTGACCCGCCCGTCGAAGTTCGCCGTGATCGTGCCGGCGCCGATGTTCGCACCCTCGCCGACCCGCGCGTTCCCCAGGTAGGCCAGGTGTCTGGCCCGGGAGCCGGGCTCGAGGGTCGATTGGCTCACCTCGACGAACGCGCCCGCCTCCGCGCCGTCCTCCAGCACGGTGCCGTCCCTCAGATGCGAGAACGGCCCGACCCTGCATCCCCGGCCGATCCTCACCCGGCCGCTGATGACCGTGAAGGGGTAGATCGTCGTCTCGGGGCCGATTTCCGCGCGGCCGTCGATCGAGGTGTTCCTGGGGTCGACGATGCTGACCCCATCGTCCATCAGCCTGGACTGGATCCGTCGCTGCATCACGACGTGGGCCTCGGCCAGGTGCTCCCTGGTGTTCACGCCGAGCACGTCCTCGGCGTCGAGCACCGGCACGGCTGAGACGCTCCGGTCCATCTGGATGAGCAATTCGGGGGCGTCGGTCAAGTAATATTCGCCCTGGGCGTTGGACGTGTCGAGGCGGCCGAGCGCATCCCAGAGGATCGGCAGCTCGAAGACGTAGCAGCTCGGGTTGATCTCCCGGATCGCGGCTTCTTCGGGGGTGCAGTCCCGCTGCTCGACGATCCGCAGGAACCGCCCGGCGGAGTCCCGGAGGATGCGGCCGAATCCGGAGGGGTCGGGCACGACGGCGGTGCCCATCAGGCAATCGAGCTGCTCGAACTGCTGACGCTGGAGCAGGTCGCCGAGCGGACCGGCCCTCAGCAGTGGCTCGTCCCCGACGAGCACGAGGGCCGGCCCCCGATAGCCGTCCAGAAGCGGGCGGCAGGCGATCACCGCGTCTCCGGTGCCGAGTTGCCGATGCTGGGTCACGAAATGGACGTCGGGCTCGTCGGCGAGGGCGGTCCGGACCTGATCGGCGCCGAAGCCGACCACGACGATGATCGACTTCGCCCCCGCTCCCCGGGCCGCGTCGACGACGTATCGGATCATCGGCTGGCCGCAGACCTCGTGCAGGACCTTGGCCCGATCCGACCGCATCCGCTTCCCCTGACCGGCCGCCAGGATGATTGCCACCGGACCCTGCATGATTGCTCCGCTCATCGAAGGAAATCGCCCCGGGGGCCCCGACCCGAGCCCGGCCCGCTCCCGGGGCCCCGATGCCTCTCCGACCGATGCTAGCGACGGCCGAACGACCGGTCAAATCGGCCCGGGTCGGCGCGAGGGAGCCCGTGAACCTTGAAGCCGGAGGATCGTGTCCCGTATAGTGGCCGCGTCCGGGCCGGCGGACTACTCGGGAAGCGATCACGACCCAGACGCTAGGCCCGCGTTCGACGGCATGCAACGGATCGGACTGGAGCCCTTTCTGATGAACCTCAGTGCCGAGGAGATCGCCAAGGTCGCCCTGCTTGCCCGCCTCCGCATCGGTCCGGAGGAGCTGGAAACCTACACCGATCAGATCAACGAAATCATCCATTACGTCGAGCAGCTCCAGCAGGTCGACGTCTCCGGTGTGGAACCGCTGGCCCACGGGGTCGAGGTCCGGAACGTCTTCCGGGAGGACCGTCGGACCGACCCCCTCCCCCGGGAAGAGGCGCTGTCCAACGCCCCGAGGCGAAACCACGAGGCATTCCTCGTGCCCGCCGTGCTCCAGTGAGCCGACGGGAGGTCCGCACGACGGCTTCCCCGATCCCCCCGAGACCGCACCTGAGAGGACGACCGCCTTCATGGACCCGCTGGGCGCGACGATTTCCGGCTTGCTGGACGGCTATTCCTCGGGCTCCTTCTCGAGCGAGGAGGCCGTTCGGGGCTTCGTCGATCGCGTCGTCGCCTACAACGCCCGGCTCAATGCCTTGCTCGACTTCGACCCCGAGCCCGCCCTGGAGCAGGCCCGGGCGATCGACGCCCGCCGTAGGTCCGGCGAGCCGCTCGGCCCACTCGCCGGCGTGCCGATCGCCATCAAAGACAATATCTGTCGCCGGGGGGAGCCGACCACCTGCTGCAGCCGGATGCTCTCGAACTACCGGCCGCCGTTCGACGCCGCCGTGATCGGCAAGCTCCGGGAGGCCGACGCCATCCTGCTCGGCCGCCTGAACATGGACGAGTTCGCGATGGGCTCGTCCAACGAGACCAGTGCCTACGGCCCGGCCCGCAACCCCTGGGACACCGACCGGTCGCCGGGCGGCTCCTCCGGCGGGGCCGCCTCGGCCGTGGCCGCCTCGCTCGCCCCGACGGCATTGGGGAGCGACACCGGCGGCTCGATCCGGCAGCCCGCGGCGTTGACGGGCACTGTTGGCCTGAAGCCCACGTATGGGCGGGTCAGCCGCTACGGCCTCGTCGCCTTCGCCAGCTCGCTCGACCAGATCGGCCCGTTCGGTCGCGAAGTGGCCGACGTCGCCCGGGTCCTCTCGGTCATCGCCGGGCAGGATCCGAGGGACGCGACCAGCGTCGACCTCCCGGTGCCCGATTACCTCACCGCCATCGAGTCGAAGGGCGAACGCCCGCTCCGGGTCGGCATCGCCCGGGAATTCTTCGGCGAAGGCCTGGACCCGGAGATCGAGTCGGCCGTCCGGGAGGCCTCCCGGATTTTCGAGTCCGAAGGGGCGACCGTCTCCAAGATCTCCCTCCCCAACACCACGCAGGCCATCCCCGCCTATTACATCGTTGCCCCGGCAGAGGCCTCCAGCAACCTCGCCCGATATGACGGGACCATCTTCGGCCACCGAGCCGAGGACTTCGGACCGAAGTCCGAGGTCGAGAAGGATCTCCCCGCCCTGATCCGCATGATGATGGCCTCCCGGGCCGAAGGGTTCGGACCCGAGGTGACCCGACGGATCATGCTCGGCACGTTCGTCCTCTCCGCCGGGTACGCCGATCAATATTATGTCCGGGCGTTGAAGGTCCGCCGCCTGATCCGTGACGACTACGACCGTGCATTCCGTGACGTCGACGTGATCCTCGGCCCGACCAGCCCGGTCCCCGCCTTCAAGGTCGGGGAGAAGATCAGCGACCCGCTGGCGATGTACCTGCTCGACGTCTACACCGGCCCGGCCAACCTCGCCGGCATCCCCGGGATCAGCCTCCCGGGCGGCCTGACCAAGTCCGGCCTGCCGATCGGCATCCAGCTCCAGGCCCCCGCCTTCGCCGAGGAGACCCTCCTCCGCGCCGCCCGGACCTTCGAGCGTGCCACCGACTGGAACACCAAGCGACCGACGCTGGACTGAGCCGAGGACCGATGGACGCCACCGCGACTTCCATGGACTACGACATCATCATCGGCCTCGAGATTCATGTCCAGCTGCAGACCGAGAGCAAGATGTTCTCCGGTTGCGGCACCGAGTTCGGCCTCCCTCCGAACACCCAGACCGACCCGGTCTCGCTCGGCCTGCCGGGCACGCTGCCGGTCATGAACGGCAAGGCGTTCAACCTGGCCCTGAAGACGGCGCTGGCGTTCGGCGCGGAGGTCGCCCGCTTCACGAAGTGGGATCGCAAGAACTACTACTACCCCGACCTGCCCAAGAACTACCAGATCAGCCAGTATGACCTCCCCTTCAGCACCGGAGGCGGGCTGCCGATCCCGGCCCGCAAGGACGGCGGCGGGGGCGGCGACGTCCGACTGACGCGCATCCACCTGGAGGAGGACACCGGCAAGATGATCCACGCCGCCGGCGGGATGTCCGAGGTGGACCTCAACCGCGCCGGAGTCCCGCTCCTGGAGATCGTCACCGAGCCCGACCTCCGCGACCCGGCCGACGCCAGGGGCTGCCTGGAGGAGCTGCGGCTGACGCTCCGCTACCTCGGCGTCTCCGATTGCGAGATGCAGGAGGGGAGCCTCCGGTGCGACGCCAACGTGAATCTCCACATCCGCACCGCTGACGGCAGGACGGTCGCCACGCCGATCGTCGAGATCAAGAACATGAACAGCTTCAGCGCCGTCGAGAAGGCGCTGCACTACGAGGTCGAGCGGCAGTTCAAGGACTGGGAGGAGACAGGCCTCACCATCGAGGACGCCCCCAAGCAGACGCGAGGCTGGAGCGACGCCGCCGGCGAGACGAAGGTCCAGCGGGAGAAGGAGACCGCCGCCGACTACCGCTACTTCCCCGAGCCGGACCTCGTCCCCGTCGAGGTCGACGACGCCTGGATCGCCCGGCTCCGCGCGGAAATCGGCGAGCTTCCCATGGCCCGCCGATCGCGGTTCGAGTCGGAGTACGGCCTCTCGGCCTACGACGCCAACGTCCTCGTCGAGCAGGGCCAGGACGTGGCCGACTACTTCGACGCCGTCGCCCGGGAGGCCGGCGAGGCGAAACTGGCGAGCAACTGGATCCAGCAGGACGTCCTCCGCGAGATCAAGGAGAAGAAGCTCGCCCTGGCCGACTTCCCCGTGGGCCCCGAGGCGCTCTCCGACCTCATCAAGCGGGTCAAGCGCAAGGAGCTGAACACGAATCAAGGGCGAGAGGTGCTCTCCCGGATGATCGACACCGGCAAGCCCGCCGATGCGATTATTGCCGAGGGCGGGTACGGGCTCATCGGCGACAAGGACGAACTGGCCGCGGTCGTCGCCTCGACGATCGAGGCCAATCCCAAGGCGCTCGAAGACCTCGCCGGGGGGAAGAAGAAGCCCGAGGCCGTGAAGGGCTGGCTCCGGGGCCAGGTGATGAAGCAGACCCAGGGCAAGGCCGACCCCGCCCTCGTCGTCGAGCTGCTCGAGGCCCGGCTCGCCGAGCTGGGCCACTGATCCAGGTGAACAGATCCCCCGACCGAACCGGGACCCGGAGCCCACCGCCAATGACCAACCGACGCTCGTTCCTCCGCTCGTCCGGCCTCGGCCTGGCCGCCTCGCTGGCCTCCGGCATCCGGCCCTCGGCCTCCCTGGCCGCGCAGGAGACCACCGCCGGCCCCCCGATCCGCAAGGCGATCAAGATCGGCATGGCGCCCCGAGACCTGCCGCTGGTCGAGCGGTTCAAGCTGATCAAGGTGTGCGGCTTCGACGGCGTCGACATGGACAGCCCGAACGACCTGCCGCGTGAAGAGGTGATCCGCGCCCGGGACGAATCCGGACTGATCATCCACGGCTGCGTCTGCTCGACGCACTGGTCCAGCCCGCTCTCCCACCCCGATCCCGAGGTCCGCGCGAAGACCGTCTCCGGCATGACGACCGCTCTGGAAGACTGCAAGGCCTACGGCGGGACGACCGTCCTGCTCGTCCCGGCCGTCGTGAACGAGTCGATCTCCTACGCCGACGCCTACGACCGCTCCCAGGCCGAAGTCCGCTCGCTGCTGCCGAAGGCCGAGGAATTGGGCATCACCGTCGCCTTCGAGAACGTCTGGAATAATTTCCTGCTCAGCCCGCTGGAGTTCGCCCGTTACATCGACGAGTTCGAGAGTGATCGCGTCGGCGCCTACTTCGATATCGGCAACGTCGTCCGCTTCGGCTGGCCCGAGCAATGGGTCCGAATCCTCGGCGACCGGATCGTCAAGCTCGACGTCAAGGAGTACAGCCGGGACATCCAGATGAACGAGGGCCTGGCCAAGGGCTTCAACGTCCCGCTCGGCGAGGGCTCGGTCGATTGGCCGGCCGTCGTCCAGGCGATCGACGAGATCGGCTATCGGGGCTGGGCCACGGCCGAACTGCGAGGCGGCGACGCCGACTACCTCGAGGACGTGGCCACCCGGATGGACCGTTGCTTCGGCATGGGCTGAGCCCCGAAATCGGCCTCCCACCGAGGTCCCCATGAACCGTCGCGAATGGCTCCGGGCCACCACCGCCTCGGCCTCGCTGCCCCTCCTGACTTGGGAGCCGGCCGAGGCCGAGGCCCCTCCGATGGTCATGACCGTGCTCGGCCCGATCAACCCGGCCGACCTGGGCACGACGCTCCCCCACGAGCACATCATCCTCGACACCGCCAATCCGGCGATCGTGTCGCCTGAGCGATACGACGAAGAGGAGGTGGTCGACGTCGTCCTCCCCCACCTGGAGGTCATCCGGGGGCTCGGCTGTGACGCACTCTGCGACTGCACGCCGGCATACCTCGGCCGCGACCCATCCCTGCTGGCCAGGCTGTCCCAGGCGACCGGCCTCCACATCCTCACGAACACCGGGTATTACAACGCCGCAGGCGGCAAGCATCTTCCCGACCACGCCCGCGACGAGTCGGCCGAACGACTGGCCGAACGATGGGCCGAGGAATGGGAACGCGGGATCGCCGGATCGGGGATCAAGCCGGGATTCATCAAGATTGGTGTGGATGCCGGCCCCCTCCCGGGACTCAGCCGGAAGCTCGTGCGGGCCACCGCGAGGACGCACCTCCGGACCGGCCTGGTGATCGCGTGCCACTGCGGTGACGGTCGAGCCGCGAGGGAGGGCATCGAAATCCTTCGGGCCGAAGGGGTCGACCCCTCGGCGTTCATCTGGGTCCACGCCCAGAACGAAAAGGACGCCGACCTCCACGCCGAGGCGGCCGGCCTCGGTGCCTGGATCGAGTTCGACGCCATCGGGCCGTCGAGCATCGAGGAACACGTCTCGTTCGTCCGACGGATGAAGGATCGCGGACAACTGGGTCGAGTCCTGCTGTCCCACGACGCGGGCTGGTATCAGGTCGGCGAGCCGGGAGGAGGACCGTTCCGGCCCTACGACACCCTCTTCGAACAGTTCCTGCCCGCCTTGCAAGACGCCGGCTTCTCGGAGGGCGAGCGAACACGTCTGACGGTCTCCAATCCGGCCGAGGCTTTCTCCATTCGGGTCCGCCCGGCACGCTGACCCTGCCGGATTGGTCAATCATCCAGGCCGATCGCCGAGAGGATCAGGTCACGGATGCCGGTCATCGCCACGGCCCGTTCGGGGGGGGGGCGGGGCCGTCGCCGATGAGGACGGGACGGTCGTCGTCCGACTCGCTCGGGCACCCGTGGCTTCCCCGCACGATCGACGGATCGAGCGGGATCAGATCCATCAACGTCCGGAAGCCGAGCTTCTTCTGGATGAGCCGTCGCATGGCCCTGATCTTGGGGGCGGTGAGACTGGGGTCGAAGAACAGCTCGCAGGGGTCGTAGCCGGGCTTGCGGTGGATGTCCACGGTCCGGGCGTAGTCGGGCGCCTGGGCGTCGTCGAGCCAGAACGGATAGGCGAACCAGGCATCGGAAGCGGCCCGGAGGACGATCTCCCCGGAACGGGAGTGGTCGAGCCCGATCTCCGCCCGCTCCTCGCCGATGAACGCCCGATCGACCCCGGGCAACGCGACGAGCAGGTCCCGGACCTCGCGGAGATCCTCGGCCCGTTGGACGTAGACGTGTGCATGTTGGTGGTCGCAGACGGCGAACGCCCGGCCCTGGAAGGTCTCCAGTTGGTCCCCGTACGGCCCGGGGCGGACGGCCAGCATCCCGGCGTCGCGGAGGGCCCGGTTCGGCAGCACCGGCCGAACCACGTCACTGTGGCCGTACTCGCCGAAGACCCAGACCCGGGCGCCGACGGCCTTCGCGGCGTCGAGCAGCGGGGCCGCCGCCTCGTCCAGCTCGCCGACGAGCCGGGCCATGTCGCAGCCGGAGGGGCCGAGCCGCTGCGGCTCGTAGTCGAGGTGGGGCAGGTAGACCAGCGTCAGATCCGGCCGATCGGCCGAGAGCACCTCGGCGGCACATCGGGCAATCCATCGGGTCGCGGGCAGCCCCGCCATCGGGCCCCAGAACGAGGGGAAGGGGAACGGGCCGATCAATCGCTCCAGCCGGGCGGGCAACTCGGGGGGCGATCCCCAGATGCCGAACACCTTGCCGCCGTCGGCGCCATAGAGGGGCTTCGGCGTCACGCTCAGGTCGACCTCGGCCCCCTGGTTGTACCACCAGAACAGCTTGGCCACCCGGAGCGATCGGCCCCGATCGGCCGCCCGACGTCGGGCCGTCTCGTACAGCGGCTCGGACTGGATCAGGGCGTTCGACTGCTGCCAGAAGCGGATCTCCCTCGTGTCCCGGAACAGCCAACCGTTGCCGACGATGCCGTGATCGCGGGGAGGGCGGCCGGTCAGCAGCGTCGCCTGGGCCGAGCAGGTGACGGCGGGCTCGCAGTCGAGCACGGGACGGCTCCACCCCCGCCCGGCCAGCGCCGAGAGACGCGGGGCCATCGGCAAGAGCGTGCGGGTCAGGCCCACCGCGCTGACCAGGACGATCGGGGCGGTCGAGGACTCGGGCACGATCGGCGGACTCCTGGCGGCTCGGTCGAACACGGTCAGGCCGACATGATACCGAGGCACGACGCCCCGGGAAACGAAACGGCCCGCCTGCCCGTCCCGGAGTCTCGGGCGGGCAGGCGGGCCAGGTCGTCGATCCATCCCGATCGCGACGGCGTCAGGCCGTTGCGGTCTGGGGGAGGTCCTTCTTGGCGAGCGATCGCCGCCAGATGGCGCCGAAGCTCAACGAGCTGACGACCAGGGCGGAGAGCAGGACCGCCCCCTGGTTGCCGCCCTCGGCGAAGCCGTAGCTGTGCAGCCCGACGCCGAGCAGGAAATTGACGCCGTACCAGGCCATCAACACGGAATTGAAGCAGAGGACCGCTGCCATCGTCATCCCGAAGCTGTTGATCCAGCCGGCGAACCGGCCGTGTAGCGGGATCAGGTACACGAGCAGGGTGATCAGCGCCGAGACCTCCTTGGGATCCCAGCCCCAGAAGCGGCCCCAGGAGTAGTCGGCCCAGACCCCGCCGAGGATCGTGCCGGCGGCGACCAGCAGCACGCCGACCTGCAACGCCCGGTACACGAAGCTGGCGACCGGCTTGACCTGCTCGGCCCTCTCCCGCATGGCCCGCACTCGGGGGGAATCGCCCGTGCCGCCTCGGCCCTCGGCGATCCGGGCCTTGATCTCGGCGATGCTCGGCCGGGCGATCGTCGCCGTGCCTCCCCCGGCGGAGGAGGCCGAGTCGGCCGTCGCGGAGGCCGCGCCGTCGGGCGTCACCTCGGCCGACTGCTCAACCGGGCCGAGCTGGTTCCTCAACGTCAGCCGGGCGAGGAACTCGCCGAGCAGGCCGCTGACGACCATCACGAACACGGCGATCCCCGCCGAGGCGAGCGCCCAGCCCCCGAAGAACAAGAGGTCGCTGGCGGTCATCCCCAGTCCCCAGAGCCGGATCAGCTCGGTCGTGCCCGAGACCCCGGCGTTGTAGGAGCCGTAGATGCCCACCGCCCCCAGGCCGGCGAGCACCGGCACCGCCGCCAGCGGCCGGGCCAGTTCGTTCACGCCCACGTCCCGTCGATACGGGGCCGTCAGGTAGAACCAGGTCCCGATCAGGCCCAGGCCCAGGGCCAGGGCGAAGGCCGCATAGCTGGAGACGATCGTGATGACGTGGATCGTCAGCCAGTAGTTGCTGCGGAGGATCGGGTTGAGCGCCTCGATATTCGGGTTGAGCACGCTCTGGGCGTTGGCGGCGATGATCGTGCAGAACATCGCCACGCCCGCCGCCGCCGCCGCCGGGTAGACGCGACGGTAGACCGCCTCCAGCGTCAAGCCGATCACCGCGGCGATCAGGGCGACCCAGATCACCGTCTCGTAGAGGTTGGTCACCGGGGCCCAGCCCGAGATCAGGATCCGCAGCGCGAACCCATAGACCTCCAGCCCGATACCGCCGACGAGCCCGAGCAGCCCGAGGCCGTAGAGCACCTTTCGGATCATCCCCGAGGCCCCGCCGCCGATCGTGCCGATCATCAGGCAGAGCCCGAGCAGGGCGAAGCCGAGGCCGTAGTAGGTGGGGGCCTTGTAGAAGGGGGCGAAGGTGTTGTAGTGGACCTCGCGATCGACCTCGGTCACGCTCGGGTATCGGTTGACCCCGTCGGCTAGCGCTCGGGCCGAGGAGACGACCGCCTCGGCCTGGGCCTCGATCAGCGAGCCGGGTTCTTCGACCTCGGCCGCTTGGGCCTCTGCGAGGGCGTCCCGGAAGGCGACCACCCGGTCGCGGTCGTAGCCGGCCTCGGCCAGCTCGTCGGCGTCGGCGTCGAGGATCAGTCCCATCGGCGCCCAGTCGGCGTCGGAGGCGAGCCAGGTGATCAGCTGCTCGTCGGCATCCGCGTCGGCGCCGGGCATCTTGCGGTCGTCGGCCTGGAGTTCGCTGTAGAACTCGGCCAGCGTGGCCAGGGCGTCGCGCTCGACCGGGTTGAAGTCGGCCCCGGGCACGTCGGCGAGGATGGCGACGAACTGGTCGAGCGGGTATTCCTGACCCCCGGGCGTCTCCAGCTGGATCAGCTTCACGTCCCGCATGTCTCGCTTGACGCGGTCGATCCGCGGGAGGTTGAGCGTCTCCTTGTTCTCCTCGACGAACGCGTCGTACTTCTCCCGGGTCGCCCCCAGGTATTCGACGTACCGCTCATTGGCGGGCCGGGGGATCATGCGGTCGACCTCAACCTCGGCGCCGAGCATCCCCGAGCCGTGGTCGCCCCGGATGGCCTGATACCGGGTCAGGCGGTTGAAGACCTCGCCGAACTTCTTCTCCAGCGGGGTCTGGGCCGGGGGGACGCCCGTGGCCGGGTCTCGCCGGGACCTCATGGCGACGTCCATGTACCATTGCCGGAGCGTCACCTGGCGGCCGCCGACACGTACGTTGGACTCCTCCAACTCCCTCGGCGTGAGGAATTTCTCGTGGCCGTCGATGCGATGGGCCATCGCCTCGACCTGATCCTGGAGCCGGTCGGGGAGGCCGGGGTCCCGGGCGATCCCCTTCAACTCGTCGGCGGAGACGAGGGCGTCGGGGCCGTCGGCCTGCTCATGACGGTCGAGGATGGACCGGGACGTCGACCTGAGATCCTCGGACACCTCGGGGTCGGCGGCGATCGCCCCCAGGAGCGACTCGATCGGGCCGGAGAGCAGCATCCGGCGGAGCGGGAGGTATTCGGCGAGGATGAACCGCTGGTCGTCCCAGTAGTCCGGGGCGTTCTTCCAGCTGAACAGGGCGGCGACGGGGCCCCACGCGGGCCCTTCCTCGCCGTCGGGGCCGATCGGGGAGAAGGCCTGTCGGCCGGTGATGGCCTTCACCTCCTGCCGGGCGACGGTGTCGTACGGCTTGGGTCGTCCCTCGTGCATGAGGACGGCCCGGGAGAGGGCCCGGTAGGCCGACTCCTCGGGGCCGGGCGGGGTGGTCTTCGCCTCGGAGTCGGCCCGGGACCGGCCCGGGGCCGCCAGGGCCGCCAGGGCCATCGCCAGGCCGATGCCGAACCTCGCGGATACGCGGAGGGTGCTCATGGTCCGGTCGCCTTTCTTCGGTGAGGAGCGCGGGTCCGTCGCCCCGGGGCGAGGGGGCCGCCGAGGGCGGCGCGGCTGCCGAGGGGGGGGAGGGTCGGCCGGGGCCGCTCGAGACGATCCCGGGGGGGTGATCACATCACGGTTCGTCCTGGCCCGCGGGAGGGGCTCCCAGGTCCGGGGACTCTCCCCGCTTGCGGGCCTCTCGCTCGCGTTCGAGCCGGCCGCCGTCGGTGAACAGCCCGGCCCTCATGTAGAACTGGAGGAAGGTGCCGATGACCACCAGCAGGCACCCGCCGTAGATGATCTGCCAGGTGGGGTCGTAGCGCACCTGGAACACCGACACGAATTCGCCGCTCGCATCGGTCGGCGGGTTGAAGCTCGACTGGTAGAAGGTGTATCCCCGGTGCGAGAGCGGCTCGTTCATCGAGATGGTGACCTTCTCCCCCTCGATCCCCTGCTCCTCATCGTAGAGGAGCACGTCGCTCTCGTAGTGGCTCGGCTGTCGGGTTCCGGGATCGAACCGACGGCGGAAGTCGATGAGCCGAAGCGAGAACGGCAAGTCGCCCCGATCCACGTCGTAGGAGATGGTGTAGATCTCATCGCCGAGCGGGAACGTCTCGATGGCCCTCGCGTTGGGGGCGAGGGTGGTCGTGGTCGAGAGCCGGACCCAGCGCTCCTCGCTCTTCCCCCGACGGGTCAGCTTCACCCGGGCCGCCGGGATGCCCTGCCCGGCCTGATTGACGGGCAGTTCCTGATACACATAGGTGAATTTGGGGACCGCCGAGTCGTGGAATTCGTCGACCGAGAAGGCCGCCTGCATCGCCCGGTTCTCGCCGCCGAAGGCGTCGACCTTCTCTCGGAGCTCCAGCTCCCCCTGGTTCTGGATCCCCTCGGCGTTGACCGTGCGGAAGAACAGCTGGTCGTCCCCGACGCCGAGCACCTCGACCGAGCCCTTGAGTCCCTGCATCCCGGCGTCGAACTCCAGGGGCCGATAGTAGGAAATCCGCACCAGGGTCCCGGCCGGCTCGTAGAGGCCGGGGCGGTCGGTCGCCGTGAAACTCATCGGCGGCAGGGCGGCGTTGGGGATCGGCACGGCCCAGTGGATGACCTCCGGGCCGTCGGACCTCCTGACCGAGAACTCGGCCAGGGGCATCTGCTCGTCCTTCGTGTTCTCGACGATCGCCAGCAGGAAGCTGCCCAGCGTGATCGGCCTGGGGGGGGCCTCGCCTCCCCTCGGCTTGACGTCGAACCGGGTCGAGCGGAGGCGGTCGAAGATCCCCTCGTCGTTGAGCGCGCCCGAGAGGTTGTAGGTCGCCGTCAGGTCGCTGTCGGTCAGCGTGGCGGTACGCCCCTGGACGGTCGAGCCGTCGGGCATGGACCAGGTCTCGTTGGCGGGGAAAAAGACGGCGGTCCGGGTCCGGCCCTTGCTGTCTTCATAATGGAGTCGGGCCGACTCGACCGTCCCCTTCTCGGGGAGGCCGAGGAAGTCGTTGGCCGCCTCCTTGCCCCGGATCCCGCCGGGGACGTGCTGGAAGACCAACCGCGCGGGGCCGATCGACGTGACCGACCGCTTGAACAGCTCGTCCGCGGCAATCCACCGGCGATCGTCCTCGATGAACGGATCCTCCAGCGGGTCCATCGGGCTGAGCGCGTTCGGCGGGGTCAGTTCCATCGCGATCTTGATCATCGGGTTGCCGCCGAAGGGCACCTCCTCGACGATCCGCTTCCCCCGGGACGAGGGCAGGAAGGCGGTGACCTCGAGCTGGAACTCGTCCCCCGGCCGGGTCAAGGTCTCGGTCCGTTCCCGGGGCCACTCCCTCGGGCCGGGGAAGAACGGGAAGGAGTAGGATTCCCCCGACATCTCGGCGGAAAGCCGGCCCAGCCGGTCCCGGAATTCCGCCGGCACGGCCGGGTGCGACGCGAGGCCCCGGAGGGCGGACGGCGAAGGAGCCCCGCCCTCGACCGCCGACACGATGCGATCCTGCAGGTCGTGGATCGCGGCATCCTGGGGATCGCCTGCCTGGTGATCCTCGCCGTGCTCATGCCCGCCGGCGACCTCGGCGAAGAGTTCGCGGAGGGTCGCATCGGCCTCACCGACGGCGGCCGAATCGACCGCCCGGACCCGCAGGGCGTAGTCGTTCATGCGGACGAGCGAGGCGGATGTGTCCCCCTCGGCCATCGCCACCTGCCCCTCGTCGCCGGCCTGGAAGCTGAACCAGGAGCCGACGAGCACCACGATCAGGCCGGCGTGAGTGACGACGAACCCCGTCTGGCGCCTCTTCCAGGGGAACCGGATCGTCGCGGCGCAGAGGATGTTGATCCCCAGCACCGCCAGCAGGAGGCCGAACCACCAGGTCCGGTAGAAATACTGCTGCAAGGCGGCGTTGCCGTAGTTCCGCTCGTAGATCATGCCGATGAACAGAACGATCACCAGCGTCGAGAGGCTGAGGACCGCCAGTTTCAGCGACGCGAGGAACCGGTAGGCCGCGTTGAAGGCCCGCAGGATCGGCCCCTCGTCGGCGCGATCCTCTCCGTCCCGACGGCTTCCCGAGGGCTTCGGGTTCGGGGACGACGGCTTCTTGGAGACGGTTGCCATGATCTCGTCACCTGGCTCTCGGTGCCTGGCTCGGCGGGTGGGCGCACGACGTTCGGCGGGCGAAACGAGGGGGGGCGGTCGAGGCGGGATCGATCGGGCGGGTCGTCGTCGCTCCGGCGCTCGCCGGGTCCTCGGGCGGGGCGGACCGGCCCGGGCCCGATGTCCCCATTCTCTACGACGGCGAGCCCGTCGTCGTTCGCGCGAACCGGCGATCGGAGCGTAACCCGATCCTATCGGATCTCCCCCCGGCCAGCAATCAGCTTTCCCGGCCGCGACCGCCGGTTTTCCAACAAGTGTTCGACCGTTTGGCGTCGGGTCCGCCTAGGCGAACTCGGCCACTGAGGCCATAATCGGCGATCCGATGGCGTCGGGCGTCGAGGAGGGGGCCGGGTTGAGTCGCTCGGAGACGGCGAAGATCGTTCGGGTCGGGGTGGTCGGCCTGGGCCGGGCCTGGGCCGACCGCTATCGGTCGCCGATGACTCGCCCCGGCGTCGGGGCCCGGGTGGTCGCGGTCTGCGACCCGGTCGTCCACCGCTCCGAGGCGGAGGCGGATCGGCTCCGATGCGACGCGGTCGAGGGGGTCACCGCGTTGATCGACCGGCCGGACGTGGATGCGGTCCTGGTGCTCGACGACCCCTGGTTCGGCGCCTGGCCCCTCGGGGCGGCGTTGGACCGGGACAAGCCGGTCTTCTGCGCCTTCGGCCCGAGGGCGGCGCTGGATGAACTGGCCCGGAGGCCGTCGTCCCGGGCGGGGACGCCGGTCATGATCGAGCTGCCTCGCCGCTTCTCGGCCGAGACGCTGAGGCTCCGGGAGCTGCTGGCCACCGAACTCGGCCCGGCCCGCCGGGCCCGGGCCCGGGCCCGGGCCCGGGGACCTTCGGCCGACCCGGAGGTCTCCGACCTGGCGATCGGGATGGTCGACTGGTGCGGCTCCCTGTTCCAGGACGGGCCGGGCCCCGCGCGACTCTCCCGGAAAGTCGACCGGGACGGCCAGGCCCTCCGCGTCGTCGAGCTCCAATCCCCCGGAGGGGCCAGCAGTCGCCTGACGCTCGTCGCCGGGGGCGGGGATCGGCCCTCGGCGAGCCTGGCCGTCGAGGCCGATCGGGGGTGGGCCCGGATCGACTCGCGGGGGCGGCTCCGCTGGTCCGACGGCTCGAGGGAGGTCGAGGAGTCCCTCCCCGACGGCCCGCCGACCGAGTTGATGATCGACCACTTCCTCCGCCTGGTCCGAGGCGAGCAGTCGCTGGCCCCGGGGCCGGAGGAACTCGCCAGGCTGGACGCGGGCGGCCTCACCTTCGAGCTGTGACCCCGAGGAGGGGTGGGCCCCCTCCGGGCACGGATGCTCCCCCGAGGATGGACCCGGTATGGACGCCGACCCGATCTCGAACCCCGCCCCCCCCCCGGATCGGTGGCGACGGCTCTGGCCGATCGCCGTGCTGGTGTCATGGGCGCTCGGCCTCGCCCTGATGGTCGACTCGGCCGCTCGCAGCTCGGCGACCTACGACGAGGTGGCCTACCTCCGGCTGGCCGCCGAGTGGTGGCGGACCGGCCAGCAAGAGACGATCGGCCGGATGGGGTCGCCGATGACCTTCCTGAAGCTCCAGCAGGCGACCACGTTCTGGATCCTCGACCGCCTCGGGCGGGGCCACCTCCTCGACGACCCGATCGCCCACCAGGCGACCCTGCTGCCCATCGTCCGGGTCGGCGCCCTCTGGCTCTGGGCGACCGCCCTGGCGATCACCTCGATCTGGGCCCGGAGGGCGTACGGCCCCCGCGCCTCGGCGATGGCCGCCCTGCTCTTCGCGGTCAGCCCGAACCTGCTGGCGCACGGCGGGTTGATCACCATGGAATTGCCGCTGCTCGCCTGCTGGACGGCGTCGAGCCTGCTGTTCGCCCGGTTCCTGGAGACGGGCCGTCGGGGGGCGTTCCTCGGCGCCTCGGCGGCGGCGGGCCTGGCCTTCTCCTGCAAGTTCACCGCCGTCGTGCTGCCGCCGATCCTCGCGCTCGCCTGGCTGACCGACCGCCTGCTCCGGGGGGATCGCCGCCCCCTGGGGCTGGTCGTCCGGGTCTCCTCGGGGATGGCCGCCTTCGGCCTCGTGATGGTGGCGACGAACCTCCTCGTCACCGGGATGGAGACGATGACCCCCTCGGCCCGGGTCGGCGAGTCCCATCCGGCCCTGGTCGGCCGCTTCGGCCCGACGATCGACGGCCTGCTCGCCTCGGCCGCCGAGTCGGACTGGCCGCAGGACTGGGTGGCCTTCGCGATCCAGGCGATCCACCAGCGCTCCGGAGGCCCGAGCTACCTGCTCGGCGAGCGTCGGACGGAGGGCTGGTGGTACTACTACCTCGTCGCGATGGCGGTGAAGGTCCCGGTCGCCTTCTGGCTGCTGGCCGGGGGGCGGGCGGCGATCGGCCTCCGGTCGCTCCGGGACCGGGGATGGCGGCGGCCTTCGAGCGATGAGGTGCTGATGGCGACGACGATCGTCGCGATGCTGGCCCTGACCGCCCTCGGCTCCCGTCGGAACTTCGGCCTGCGCTATCTGCTGCCGGTCGCCCCGATGGCGATCGTCTGGGTCTCCCGGCTCGCCGAGGGGCCGAGGGCGGCCCGGGTGCTCTCGGCGATCGGCCTGATCGGGATGGCGTCGGCCGTGGCGGGCGTCCACCCCCATGAGCTGTCGTACTTCAACGCCCTGGCGGGCGGGCCCCGGGGCGGCCGCCGGGTGCTGGCCGACTCGAACCTCGATTGGGGCCAGGGGGCACGGGAGCTGGCCCGGCTCCAGCGAGCCGAGCCGGGCTATCGGGATCTGACCCTCTACTACTTCGGCGACACCGACCCGGGCCACTACGGCGTGTCGGGCACCCGACTGGTGGTCGACGCCGGGGCCGACCATCCCGGGCTGCCCGGCCGCTTCTCGGCCCGGACGCGGTTCGTCGCCGTCTCGGCCTCGCTGCAACACGGCCCCTGGGGCCCGGAGGGCTACTTCGATGCCCTGGTCGGGGTCGCCCCCGTCCGGCTGACCGACGACGGCACGATCGCCATCTATCGCGCCGACCGGGTCTTCGGGCCGGGGACCGGGGGGTCAGAACAGGTCTCGACCCCGGGAGAGGCGATCCTCGAGCCCGTCGGCCAGCTCGGCGATCCGGCGGACGATCGCGGGGGCATCGGCCTCGAAGGCGGCCTCCGGGGTCAGGTTGCGGATGACGACGTAGTACTCCTCCCCCCGGAGGACCTTGATGGCGAAGTGCCCCTCGACGGTCACGGCGTTGAGCTTCAGCAGGTCCCTCCCGTCCCGCTGGTTGGCCGTGCCGCAGACCGAGACGAGCGAGATGATCGGCCGGTCGTCCCGGTCGGTGCCGACGTAGCCGACGTAGACCGCCTGGCGGCGATCCGGCGGCATCGGCACCACCAGCCGGTAGCCGTGCCCGGCCGGATGGGCCTCATATTCGGCCTGGGAGACGAACTCCCGGATCACCCGGGACGTATCGGGGTCGGCCGGGTCGGGGATCTCGTACGGCCCCAGCGCCTCCTGGGCGGCCTCGGCGTCGGGCTCGACGGCCCCGAGCGGGAGCCCGCAACTGTCGCAAAATCGGGCCGAGGAGTGGTTCTCCCCCGTGCATCGGGCGCAGGTGATCGAGGAGAATGGCATGGCGGGACGGCCTCCGAGGGTCGGCGCCTCCTCCGGATCGATGGGGAGTCGCCGACCACCAGGATAGCCCCGCCCCGGGGGGCTGAACACCCCGGGGCGCCCGCCGCCCGACACCGGATCGGCGCGGGCTTTGCATGCGGCATGGATCCCCTTCCACCCGGAACGGATCGGCGGCGGCCGACCGCTCGTCCCCGGGATCCGGATCCGGTCCAGCGGAGGTGAGCGAGGAGATGGCGTCGGCGTCCTGTCGCAAATGCGGTCGCAACCTGGACTTTTCCGGGGATCGTCCGAGGTTCTGCGCCTATTGCGGCCAGCCGCTCGACGGCAGCGCCCTGGAGGCGACGATCGAGTACTCCCCCGCCCCCGAGGCCGGGCTGACCGTCGTCGGCCCGTCGATCGGCCCCGGGGCGTCCATCCCCGACCGGCTGGCCGGCTACCGCCTCGTCCGTCGGATCGGCGACGGGGGCATGGGGGCCGTCTTCGAGGCCGAGGACGAGGTCCACGGCCGGAAGGTCGCCGTCAAGGTCCTCTCCGACCGGATCGGCGCCGGCCGGGAGTCGATCGACCGCTTCCGCCAGGAAGGGCGACTGGCCGCCACCATCAGCCACCCTCGATGCGTCTTCGTGCTGGCGGCCGACGAGGTCGACGGCCGGCCCTATATCGTCATGGAGCTGATGACCGGCCAGACCCTCCAGGGGCTGGTCGACTCGGTCGGGCCGCTGCCGGTCGAGGAGGCCGTCCTCCGCATCCTCGACGTGATCGACGGCCTGATCGCCGCCCACCGCCTCGGGGTGATCCATCGGGACGTGAAGCCCTCGAATTGCTTCCTGGAGGCCGACGGGCGGGTCAAGGTCGGCGACTTCGGCCTCTCGAAATCGCTGGCCGCCGACACCAGCCTGACCCGGACCGGCTCGTTCATCGGCACGCCGCTCTACGCCTCGGCCGAGCAGGTCAAGGGAGAGCCGGTCGACGAGCGGACCGACATCTACTCGGTCGCCGCCACCCTGCACTTCCTGCTGACCGGGCATCCCCCCTTCGAGGCCAAGGACGCCACCGCGGCCCTGGCCCGGATCGTCTCCGAGGCCCCTCGGCCGCTCCGGGAACGACGGCCCGACGCCCCCGCCGGGCTCGAATCGGCCGTCCTCCGCGGCCTGGAGCGTGACCGAGACCGCCGCTGGAGGAGCCTCTCCGAGTTCCGGGACGCCCTGCTCCCCTTCGCCCCGCACCCGATCCCCGACGCCGGCCTCGCCCCCCGGGTCGCCGCCTTCGCCGTCGACGCCGCCTGCATCGGCCTGCTCTGGGCCGCCCTCCACCTGCTGGCCTTCCGCCCGCTGCTGGGGGAGCTCTGGGGGATGATGCTGTCCGACCTCGTCTCCTGGGTCGCCTACTTCGGCCCGCTGGAAGGGCTGCTCGGCGCCGCGGTCGGCAAGCGACTGCTCCGGCTCCGCGTCTTCCGGGACGACCGGAGGGCCGAGCCCGGGATCCCCCTGGCCTCGGTCCGGGCCCTGGCGTTCTACGGCATCGCCCTGCTGCCCTGGAGTCTGGTGACGACGATCATGGAGCAGATCTGGGGAGACCGGATCCTGGATTGGGGGCGCGAGTCGCTCGGCTTCGCCCTGGCCAACGTCCTGCTCCCGGCCCTCGGCCTGGCGATCGTCCTCGGGCCGATGCGGAGGCGGAACGGCTATCGGGGCATGCACGAATTCCTCAGCCGGACCCGGACCGTCCGGCTCCCCCGGGCCGCCCGACGTCGGGAACCCTCGGCCCGACGCCGGTCGGCCCGGGACAGCAGCATCATCCGGCGCCCCCCCGGGGTGCTCGACCACGTCGGCCCCTACCGGATCCGGGGCGCCGTGCGCTGGGAGTCCGGCCGTCGGGTCCTGGCCGCGGAGGACTCCGGGCTCGGCCGGGAGGTCTGGGTCGTGATGTCCGCCGACCGCTCCGAACAACCCGACACCGCCCGTCGGGAGCTGAACCGGCCGACCCGCTCGCGCTGGATTTCCGGCGGGGAGACCCCCGAGGGGCGATGGGACGCCTACACCGCCCCCGCCGGGGCCCCGATCGCCGACGTGGCCGGGCCGGAGGGCCTGCCCTGGTCGGAGGCCCGCCCGATCCTCTCCGAACTGGCCGAGGAGCTTTCCTCCTCGATGGCCGACGGCACCCTGCCGGCCTCCCTGGACCCGGAGCAGGTCTGGGTCGAGCCGGACGGATCCGTCCAACTCGTCGACCCGCTCGGCGGGCCGGCCCCCCGGGCCGGGCACCCCCCCGATCAACCCAGGGTCGACGGCGACCGACGGTCCCTGACGCTGCTGGCGAGGGTGGCCGCCCTGGCCCTCGAAGGGGGACGCCGCCGGTCGTCCGACGCCACCTCCGCCATCCGGGCCCCGGTCCCCGCCCAGGCCCGGGAGTTGCTGGACCGGCTCGCCGGCCCGGGTCCCCGGTACGACCGCCTCGTCGAGGCCCGGGACCGGCTCCGGGGGCTGGCCTCCGAGCCCGACGAGCTGACCTTCATGGCCCGGGTCAACCGCCTCTCCACCTTCGTGGCCTCGATCCCCCTCAGGCTGGCGGGCACGACGCTGCTGCTGGGGATGATCCACGCCGCCGGGTTCGGCGAGCGGATGCACGACGCCTCGGGGATCTCCCAGGCCCGAGTCGAGGCGATCCAGTTCGCGTGCCTCTCCCTGATCCTCTGGCCGGCGATGGCGGCCGTCTCCCGATGCCGGTGGACCTCCAGCTTCCTGGGGGCCGTGCTCGTCCGGGACGACGGCATGCCCCCGTCCCGCCCGCACTGCGCCGTGCGGGAACTGGTCATCTGGGCGCCCCTCATGGGGCTCGGGCTCGTCGCCATCTTCGTGCGCACCGGGGCGGCCTGGGGGACCCCGGCCTGGCTCCTCTGGGCGGTCTGGGCCCTCCCGGGTACCTGGGTGCTGATCGACATGGCCCATGAGCTCGCCTTCCCCGGCCGGATGCTGCACGACCGCCTTGCCCGGACCCGGCTGGTGCCGCGTTGATGGCCCCGGCCGGGTCGCCCGACCGCCGGGACGGCCCGAGCGCCCCGAGGCCCCCCCGCCCCCGGCCCCCTCGACCGAGGTCCCCCGGGATGGACCCACCGCCGGGATGCGGCCCCGGCCCGTCAGTGAGGCCGGACCATGACCCGAATCCGACAGGCGATCGCGTTCGGCCGGCCGATCGGCCGGCGATCGCGGAAGAAACGCTCGCTGAAGGCCCGCCTGCTCAAGGCGCTGACGAGCTGGAATCGTCACCAGGTCTCCCGGATCGTCGGCATGACGCTGCTGATCTGGGTGCTGGGCGCCGTCGGCCTGCTCGCGGTCGAGGGGAAGACCAACCCGGACTTCGCCAGTTTCCCCGAGGCGCTCTGGAGCGTCTGGATCCTCCTGTTCAGCGGCCCGGACGAGCCCCCGGGGACCTGGGCCGGCCGCCTGATCGTCATGCTCCTGCAAGGGGTCGGGGTCGGCCTGGTCGGGCTGTTCACCGCCAGCGTCGCCTCGATCCTCATCGAGCGTTACTTGCGGAGGAGGGAAGTGGACTCAACGGCAATGGATAATCACATCGTCCTGTGCAATTGGGCGACCCGCGGGTCCGAGCTGATCCGGCAGGTCCACAGCCGGATCGTCACCGACTGGCGACCGATCGTCATCATCCACGACCAGCCCGACGAGATCGAGCTGCCCGACAAGGCCGACGAGACGGCCTTCACCGACGTCTACATCGTCAAGGGAGACCCGACCAGCGAGGTGGCCCTCCGCCGCGCCGGCGTGGCCCGGGCCTATTCGGTCGTCGTCCTCGTCGACTCGAGGGAGGGCAAGCACGCCGACGGCAAGACGATCCTCACCTGCGTCTCGATCCGCAACATCTGCAAGGGGGACGACCAGCCGAACGTCGTGGCCGAGTGCCTCAACCCGGGGAACCGGATCCACCTGCGCAAGGCCGGGGCCGACGAGGTCGTCTCGGCCCACGACATCGGGCTGAGGCTGCTGGCCCGGGCCTCGCTCTTCCACGGCATGATCCGGGTCTATCAGGAGCTGCTGACGGTCCGCAAGGACAACAACGAGCTCTACGTCGTGCCCGTCCCCGAGGCCCTCGTCGGCAAGGGGTTCGAGGAGCTCTCCGTCCTGTTCGCCCGGACCGCCAGGGGGGACCCGAGGGGTTGCGTCCTGATCGGCGTCCAGCGCGAGGAGGAGATGATGATCAACCCCATCGGCGAGGAGGCGGGGCCGACCCGGGCCGACGACCTGCTCGTGGTCCTCAGCCGCAAGCACCCGAAGCTCGAAGACCTGTTCCCCGCCTGATCCGGGCGGCGACGGCCGGCCCCCGCCCGGGGGCCGGCCTCGTCCCGGTCATCCCGCCGGCTTCATCGATTCGAGCATGGCCCGGAAGGCCGGCTCGGCCTCCCGGACGGTCGCGTCCGGGCCGACGAGCTTGAAGAAATAGCCGATCCGGGCGGTCGGGTAGATGCCCCCGAGCAGCCGATACCCCGGCTCGTCCATCGGCTCGGGGATCTGGGTGACGTAGCGGCCGGAGGTCCGGACCACGGTGATCTCGGCGTCCCCCGACTCGAGGATCTCGGTCTCGACCTCGGGGTTGCCGCCGGACTCGTCGACGAACTGCCGCTTCCAGCGGTCGACGTTCATCGCCACGGTGCCGGCCCCGCCGGGGAAGGCGAACAGGACGAGTTCGGCGGGCTTCTCGTCCCCCTCGGCCGGCGGGACCTCGATCTCGGTCAGCCGCATCTGGCTGGAAGGCCGGTTGACCTTCCACGAGGCCGGGACCTCGAACGTCAGGTCACCGGCCTTGACGGCCTGGGTCTCCTGACGCTTCGGCTCCTGCGCGTCGAGGGCCGGGGTGACGGCCAGGATCAGGCCGAGGGCGGCGATCGTCCGTCGGATCGGGCGGTTCACGGTGCGGTCTCCCTGGTGGACGTCGGAGTCGGTACGGTTCGGCTCGATGCCGTCGGCCCGGGTCGAGTCGAATCGAGTCGGGTCGGGGGCGGCCCGTCCTCGACGGCCGAGCCCGACCGATCGGCATTGTACGCGACCCCCGCCCCGGCGCACACGCCCCGGGGCGGGGCCGACCGGTGCCGTCATCGGCCCATCGAGGCCCCGGGTCCCGCACGGCCGGCGACGATGACCTCGTCGTCGGACACGTGGGGCTCGGTCAGGAGCTGGGAGGCCCGCCCCTCGTCTCCCCGGTGATAGACCGTCCGGTGCGGGAAGGGGATCTCGATCCCCAGCTCGTCGAACCGGTTCTTCAGCCTCCGGAGCAGCTCCCGCTTGACGGCCCATTGCTGCAAGGGCCGGGTCTTGATGAAGAACTTGATCTGCACGGCCGAGTCGGCGAACGAGTCGACGCCAAGCATGGTCGGATCTTCCAGGATCAGCATCCGGAACATCGGGTCCTTGCGCAGCTCCTTGCCGACCTCCATGATCACTTCCATCACCCGGTCGACGTTCTCCTTGTAGGCGACCCCGATGTCGAACAGGGCGCGGGACCAGCCGTGCGTCATGTTCGTGACCTGGGTGATCTCGCCGTTGGGGACGAAGTGGACGCAGCCCTCCAGGTCCCGGAGGACGGTGACGCGGAGGGTGATCGCCTCGACCTGGCCGGCGATGTCGCGGATCTTGATCACGTCATTGAGCTTGTACTGGTTCTCCAGCAGGATGACGAACCCGTAGAAGTAGTCCCGGATCAGGTTCTGGGCGCCGAAGGCCACCGCCAGGCCGAAGACCGCCGCACCGCCCAGCAGCGGGCCGACCGGCACGCCGACCTCCTGGAAGACCATCAGGAAGCCGCCGATGACGATCGCCACCGAGGCGGCGTTGTCGAAGACGCCGACCAGGGTGGAGATCCGATGCTCCTTCTCGGCCGTCGTGCCCCGCTGGCTCCGGGAGCTGAGCAGGGTGACGATCCGACGGCTGAGCAGCCCCGAACCCCAGCGGAGCAGCACCATCCCCAGGATGATCACCACGACCTTCACGCCGTGATTGAGCAGCCAGCCGAGGATGTTCTCCGGCGAGAAGGGGTTCTCCATGCGCTCGAGGGCCGATTGCGCCTCATTGAGCTGCGACCGGGCCGACTCGGCCTGCCACCGGGCGAGCTGCAACTGGCCGGCCAGCTCGCCGCGCTCGGCCTGGAGCCGGATGATCTCGTCGCCGTGCTCCCGGGACTCCAGCCGGGCCTGGATCAGCCGCTTCTCGTTGTCCCGGATCTTGGCCTGGATCTCCCGGAGTTCCTCGGGGGGGGCCCGGCCGAAGAGCTTCTCCTGGAATCCCCGTGCCAGCTCGGCGCCGCTGGCCTCGGCGTTGTCGATGATCCGCTGGGCGGTGTCGCGGGCCTGTTCCTCGTTGCGGAGCTGCTCGTCGATGGTGCGGAGTCGTTCGGTCAGCTCGACCACGTCGCGCTCGGATCGCTCCAGGACGGCGGCGAGCCCCTGGGCGTCCTCCCGGGCCTTCTTGAGCTTCGGGTCGTCGGGGTCCGGGCCGAAGCCGGCCGAGGCCGGGGTCCCCGCCGCGGGCTTCGGGATCGAGCCGAGCCCGGGGATGCCCATCGGGGAGGGGCCCGACTCCTCGGCGGGCTCGGCCTCCGGCGCGGGGGCCTCCGGGGCGGGGGCCGAGGGGGCGGCGACGACGGCCGGGGCGGGGGCGGGGGCGGGGGGGGCGGCCGTGCCGGCAGGCTCGGGTGCCGCCGGGGTGGTCGGGGCGGGAGCGGGAGGCGCGGCCGGGGGCTCGACGGCGACGGGGGGCGCCTCGCCCGACCCCAGGAGCTTCTTCAGGGCCTGGTCGCTCTGGCGGAGCTTGGTCTCCAGCGTGACGATCTGCTCGGTGACGTTCTTCAGGTCGGTGGCGGCCAGCTCCCGGCGCTCGGCGGCGAGGGCCAGGGTCTTGTCCAGGCCGTCGAGTTCCGACTGGCGGTCCGCCGAGGGCTGCTGCTCCTCCCGGAGTCGTTCCAGCTCCTCGGCCAGTGCCCGCCGCGTCTGTTCGACCTCGGTGAAGTCGGCGTTGGCCCGGTCGACCTCCGCCTTGACCCCGTCGAGTTCGGCCTTCAGGGCGTCGAGCCTCCTGGTGTCCTCGGCGATCGAGGAGGAGAGCTTGGCGATCTGCTCGGCGTCCCTGGTCGAGGCCGCCGCGGGGGGAGCCGGCGGCGGGGAGGGCGGAGTCGGGGGCGGTGACTCCCCGCCGGTCTGGTCGGGGGTCGGTGCGGGGCCCTGCTCGGCCCCGAGGGGCCCGACGGGGACGGTCGCCAGCAGGGCGGAGAGCGTCGCCAGGATCAGGACGCGGGCCATAAGCCGGGCCTCCTTGCCTCGGTGAAAGACGAGATGCGGCCGGGGGGGCGGCCCGGCCAGTCGGATCCCCCGGCCGATCGGCGCCGGAGTCCCGGGCCCGACCCGGTCCGAAACGTCGGCCGGCGAGGTCCCGCCGGTCCGAGCCCGGATGCGAGGGCCCGAGCATCATCAATTTCCTCCGGATCCCGTCAAGCCAGGGTGACGACCACCCTCGCCAGCTCGTGGGGGGTCAGGTCGAGCTGGACCGCGTCCCCGGTCACCGACAGCTCCACGATCCGCTCGTCGTTGAAGTCGGTCTGGCGGGCCGAGACCGGCTCCCGGAACAGGCGGAGCTTGCAGCGGACCGACCTGCCTCCCGTCTCCAGAAGGTGGAAGGCCAGCCCCCGGCCCTCGCCGTCGATCACCACCGGCTCGACCCGGGTGACGGCCACCGACTTCGCGTCGAGGTGGAAGAACCAGCCGGTCGGCCCGGACCGGGGAGGGCCCCCGGCGGTCGGCACGACGGCCGGCGGGGCGAGCAGGTCCAGCGCGGCCTGGAACGGGTGCTCCAGGTCCAGGGCGACGCCCAGCCGGAAGGACCGCTCCGATTCCTTGCCGGCCACCAGCAGGGTGTCCAGCATCCTCGTCCCGTGCCGCTGGTGGTGCGCCAGGCCGCCGAACAGCAGGGCCGTCCGCTGGCGGCGGGCGGTGACGTCCAGCACCTCGGCCGTCTCGGGGCGGTCGGCCGTCGTCGCCTCCAGGCCCAGGAGCGAGGAGCGGCGGAGGGTCGCGTTGCCGTCGGGCCAGGCCCAGCGGCAGGCCAGGTACCGCGACCAGGCCGGGCCGTCGGCGATCGACCCGAGCCAGGCCTCATCCAGCTCGGTCAGTTCGACCTCCAGCTCCAGCACCGGACGGCCGCTCCAGAGGCGGAACCGCTGGCGGAACCCGGCCAGGGGGCGGTCCTCGGTCGGGTGGAGGATCTGGCCGGTCGACACCGCCTGCACCAGGGCCGGGCCGCCGTACTCGACCTCGTACCCGGTCGCCTTCATCCGGCTGTGGCGGACCTGGCCCTTCTTGTCCGTCACGCTGACCCCGGCGATGACCAGTTGCTGGGCCAACCGGGGCTCGTCCTCGCCGGCGGCCATCACGGCGCGGAGGCCTCCGGTCGACTCGTCGACCTCGGCCCGGAGCATCTCGTTGCGGAGGACCCGGCCCCGGGCCTGGACGGTCTCCGAGGGGCCCGCCGGGGCCTCCCGGATCCCGGGTCGGTCGCGGGGGATCCAGGCGAAGCCGAACCCGGCGAGGGTGACGACCGCCTCGGTCCCCTCGGCCGTGAACTGGGAGACCCGGACCGGCCCCTCGGAGGGGACCGGGCCCGACGCCTCGGGCAGGACCACGGAGACCCTCCTCGGGATCGACATCGGGTTGAGGACCAGGTCCCCCGCCCCCTGCCCCGCCGAGGCCCCGTTCCCCTCTTCGGTCGCCGGGACGACCCGGCGGCCCGCCTCGCCCGCCCATCGGGATTCGAGGGCGGCGATGGCCGCCTCCGCCTCGTCGAGCATGCCCGTCTCCAGCAGGCGACCGGCCTCGTCGAAGGCGGACGAGCCGGCGGGGCGGGGGCCTTCCTCGTCGGGGATCGGCTCCCCGACGAAGTCCAGGGCGGCGGCGAGGGACCGGAGCCCGTCGGCCAGGTCGAGACGGGCACGGAGCCGGGCGTGGCGGGCCCGACGGCCGATCGGGCTCGGGTCCCCCCGGGAGACGGCCTGCTCCAGGTACGGGGTGACGTACTGGTCCAGCTTCGGCCGGAGGACCTCATAGGGGCGGTCGGTCAGGTGGAAGTAGTCCCCCAGGGTGGCCCACCGGGCGAGGACGGGGGAGTACCCCGCCACCCTCCGGATGTCCCGGAACCAGTCGGCGACCCGATCCGGCCAGTGGACCAGGCCGAGCGTGGCCGTGTGGTCGTCCCGCATCGACTTCGCCAGTTCCCAGGCGAGGGTCAACGCCGTGGCATCCTTGTCCGCCGCCAGCGGGGGACGGGTCAGCGACTCCAGGTTCGCCCCCTCGGGAGACTCCCAGAGCCGCTTCGACTCCCGGATGATCGGGAAGGTGCCGTCGTCGAAGGCCAGGTGCAGGCCGTAGCGGAAGCCGAACCGCTTGGCGACCTGGGGCCGCATCGGGTAGAGGGCGAACCGGCGCCCGGCCAGGGTCTCGACCGTCCGGTCGTCCAGGTGTTTCCGGTAGGTGGCCGAGCCCTGCCGGAATTGCCAGAGGATCGTCTCGACCGGGCGGAGCGACTCCCCCGTCTCGGCGAACGGGCCGCCGGCCACGTCGGCCCAGCCCTCGTCGATCGCCGACCGGAGGCGGGCCATCGCCTCGGGGTTCTTCCCGGCCATCGCCTCGATCGCCTGGGCCGGGGCGATCAGGGTGAAGGGGGCCCTGGCCTCCAGGGCGTCGTCGAGGGCCTCGGCGGGGGAGGAGCCGTCGAGCAGGTGCAGGTCGACGAGGAAGGAGTCGACCGGGTAGATCCGCTCCCTCGCCTCGGTCAGCAGCTCGAAGGAGGCCCGGAGCCGGTTGACGGCCCCCTTGGCGTCCCCCGAGGCCCAGGCCTTCGCGCCGCCGATCGCCTCCCGGCCGAGGGCCTCGGCGTCGAGCACGTCGACGTGCTCCATGCCGATCGTCAGGTCCCGGACCCACCACCGGGAGGCCCCCAGGGCGTAGAAGTCGCCGACGGTCGGGTCGTCGGCGGGGCCCGGGTCGGCGCCGGGTTCGATCGCCTCCAGGATCAGGCGGGCCAGTCCCTCCCGGTCGGACTCGCCGGCCTCGATCATCAGGACGGGGACGCCGACCTCGGAACCCTGGTCCCGGTACTCGTAGTTCAGGTGGCCGACCCCCCGGCCTGCGATCAGCCGGACCTCGCCCTCCCGGGGGACGCCCGGGGCGTCGACGTCCTCGACCTCCGGGGTCGCGTCGCATCGGGAGAGGACCGCCGGGTGCCAGGCCGCCGAGACGGCCGCCCAGACGATGGCGGCCTCGGCCTCGTCGATCGGCTCCTCCGGCCTCCGGCCGCTGTCGGCGATCATCACCACGACCCGACGCCTCGGGCCGACCGGCCCCTCGGGGGCGGGGGCCTCCTGCTCGCTCGTCGCCTCTGCGGGCTCGGGGTCCGGGGACGGCTCGACGGCGGCCTCCGGCCCCGGCCCTCCGGGCGGGCCGTCGGGGGCGGTCGGCTCGGGGATCGGCCGGTCGGGGCGGGGTTCGTCGTCGTTGACCATCTCGCAGTCGCCTTGCTCGGTCGGGGCCTGGGGGAAACGTGCCGGGGGTGCCGGGTCGTCGGATCATACCAGAACGGGAGGGGCCGATGCGCCGCGCCGCACCGGCCGGTGCGCCATCAATGCGCCGCCTCAATCGGCCATAAGTCAAAACTGGAACTCAACGTTCGGAGGATCGAATTGGGTTCGCTCCGCGCAACGGCTCCGGGGGAATGGGTTCGTTGCGCCCGAGTTCACGTGTTGCCGGCCCCGGTCGATCTCCCTCCCGAATCCCAGTCGAGGCCGAGCGGGCCGGTGCGCCTCGCTTACCCGGTACGACCTGATGCAACGTCTTTCCTCAACGGGTTTACCGCGATGTCAATTGGGTTCGCTCCGCGCGAACGTCGCGCCCGATCGGCTTCGTTTCGCGCGACTCGACCGCCGGGGCGGGGTCGTCGAGCCGGGGGGCGGTCGCGGGGCGGTCGGAGGGCGTCGTACGCCCTTCGGAGTGGTCCGGGCGTGGGCTGGTGCGCCCCGGTGCGCCCCGGGCCAACGACCTAAACCCTGAACGGGAAACCGTCTCGGCGATCGAGAATGGGTTCGCTCCGCAAACTCCCCGGCGAGGATGGGTTCGTTTCGCGCCGGGCGGTCTCGGCCAGATCGGGGGTCCCGGCCCCTCCGGGGAGGAGCCGGTTCGACAGGGCCGGGGGTCCTCCCTCGACCCGGAGGTCGGGTCGACTCCCGCACGCTTCGGGCCTGCCGATCCCGGCGGGCGGGTCGGGATCGGCGGCCCCGGCCGTCGAGGGGCCTCGATGGGACGGTGCTGCTCGGATTGCCAAAGAGGGGGACGAGTCGAGGCCGGGCGGTCGATCGACGGACGGGGGACGGCGAGGATGTCGTCGTCCCCCGACATTACTATCGAGGTCGGGGCGATCGGCAATCACAGGATCTTTCGGTTGTCCATCCGCCTTCCTCTTACCCGATCGGTCCCGTCCCTCGTCCCCCGATCCCGGGGCGCATGCCGGGGCGAGGGTCCCGGAGTTCGGACCCAAGCCCGGCGGATCGTCCGATCCCCCCTCACTCGGGCTGCGCCCACCCTCTCCCCCGCCAACGGGGGCGAGGGTCCGGAGCCCCCTCTCCCCGCGAGCGGGGAGAGGGCCGGGGTGCGGGGTCGGCGATGGCGCGCAACGCGTTGCGCGTCCACCGATCCCACCCCACCCGGCCCCCGGCTTTCCCGAATGCGGGGGATCGGGCCGGGAACGCCCGATCTGGGCAGGATCTCGCCGGATGCATCGTCCGGGGAGGGAGTCGGCGAGGACGAACGGGGGCGCCGAACGCGGGTGGGGCGGTCACCCGCCGGGGCCGATCCACCCCTTGCGCCAGAAGAAGGCGAGCATGCCGCCGGCCACGCCGACCATGAGGGCCCAGAGGGTGGGGTAGGCCCACCGGGAGTGCAATTCGGGCATGTGCTCGAAGTTCATGCCGTAGACGCCGGCGAGGAAGCTCAGCGGGATGAAGATCGTGGCGACGATGGTCAGCACCTTCATCACGTCGTTGGTCCGGTTGGCGACGGAGGAGAGGTACGTGTTCATCAGGCCGGAGACCATCTCCCGGTACATCTCGGCGACCTCGGAGGTCTGCACGCAGTGGTCGTGGGTGTCCCGGAGGTAGATGCGGACGGGGTCGGTGATCGCCGGGAAGTCGCCCCGGACCAGGGCGTTGAGGGCCTCCCGCTGGGGCCAGATGCCGCGCCTGAGGTCGACCAGCCGATTCTTCAGGTGGTGGAGCCGGCCGAGCACCTCGGGGGTCGGGCGCTCGATGACCTCGGTCTCGAGGTCCTCCAGGCGCTCGCCGATCCGCTCCAGGGCGGGGTAGTAGGCGTCGACGACCGTGTCCACGAGGGCGTAGGCGAGGTAATCGGCCCCCATGCCGGACGGGGCCCCCTTGCGGGATCGGATCCGCCGTCGGATCGGGGCCAGCAGGTGGCCGTGCCGCTCCTGGAAGGTGAGCACGTAGTGCGGCCCGAGGACCAGGCTCAGTTGCTCCGGCTCGGCACGCTCCGCGATGTCGACCGGGATCATCCGGACGATGATCAGGACCTGATCCCCGTAGGACTCGACCTTGGGCCGCTGGGGCACGTTCACCACGTCTTCGAGCAGCAGCGGGTGCAGCCCGAAGGTCGAGCCGATCGCGTCGATCCGGTCGCGGTCGCCGAAGCCCTGCACGTCGATCCAGGTGGTGGTGCCGCCGTCGAACGCCCGCCGGAGCGTCTCGAGGTCCCGGACTTCATGCTCCCGGATCTCGGCGCCGGAGTCTTCGACCATCCGGATGGTCGTCGGCGGGGCGTCGTCCGGGATGACCAGCGTGCCGGGCCGGGCCCCGACCCTGGGGTGTCGCTTGAAGAAGCGGGAGGCAGTCCGGGTTGCCGCATTCACTCCGGGGTCTCCTTGGCTCGATCCGGGGGCGGGCCGGGGGTGCGGGGGCGGCCGGGCGGTCGCCCGGGGAGCCGATGCACCCCCGGCCCGGGACGGGCGGGACGACTCGGCGAGCCGGACCGGAGGCGCGAGGTCGGAGCCCCCCGCGACCGGCCGGCCGCGGAGGCCGGGTCGTCCGGCGTGCGCGACGACGGCCGACCTCGCCGGGGCGGGCCCGGCCGGGGCCGTCCGGTCGATGCGGGATCGCATCACGTCGACCCCTCCCGGGGCCGAGATCGCGCACCGTCGGGGGGTGCGCCCGACCACGGGGGGTGGTGCGAATCGGGTGCCCGGGGCCGGGGAAACCGTCCCGGGCTCCGGATCAGAACCGGGCGAAGCGGTCGGCGAGGGCCGAGAACTGGGGGCCGATCGGCCGCCGGGGGTCGGGCCAGATGGTGAGGAATCCGGCGTAGTTGATCTCCTCGAGGGCGCCGAGGTACTCCTCCCAGTCGAGGACGCCGGGGGCGAAGCCGAACCCGCGGGGATGGGCGGAGACGGGCCCCTCGTCGATGGCCGAGGCGGTGGCGTCTCGGGCATAGGCGTGGGCGACGTGGGGGCCGAGGGCCCGGGTGGCCTCGATCGGGTCGTGACCGAGCCGGAGCAGGGCGCCGGGGTCGACGCTGGCGGCGAGGCCGGGATGGTCGATGGCGTCGAGGAAGGATTGGAGGTCGGCGCCGGACTCGGATCCGGTCTCGACGGCGAGCCTGACGCCCCGGTGGTCGGCCCGGACGGACAGTTCGGACAGGGCGTGGGAGAAGACGGCCCGGCGGGGGGCGTCGGCCTCGGGGGGGACGGCCCCGACCCGGGCCAGGACGAGCTTCGCGCCCAGCTCGAAGGCGAGGGTGAAGGCGGCGGAGGCCCTGGCGAGGCGGTCGTCGAGCTGGTCTTCGGTGTCGAAGGGGCGTCGGGTGGGGAGCGACAGGGCGATCAGCGACAGCTCGACGGAGCGGAGGGTGTGGCGGAGGTCCCGGCGGCCGGTGTCGGAGAGCCGGGACGGGTTCAGGTCCCCGCTGGCGTCGAGGACGACGCCCCGGGCCCCCAGCCGGGCGGCCTCCCGGAGCTGGTCCTTGACGGGGCGGTCGGGGTCGGGCAGCAGTCGGAGGCCCAGGGGGGAACGGATCATGGCGGGGGGCTCGGGTCGGTCGGAATTGGCGCGGGGGGGTCGGCTCTGGTCTGATGGATTGTACCGCGGTGGCCCCCGATTTCGAGCCGCCCCGCCGCGGGGAGATCCCCCTCGGCCCCGCCCCCGCCCCGCATCGAGCCCCCGACGTGCCCGAGCCCGATCGCCCCGCGTTCGAACCGCCGATCGTGATCCCGATCGACCTGCCCGCCGATCGGCTCGCGATGCGGGTCGGCGAGATGCCCGGCGCGGCCTTGCTCGAAGGGGGCCCCGGCTTCGGCGACGCCGGGCGTTGGAGCATCCTCGCCGCCCGTCCGGCCGGGATGTTCGACGTGCCGTTTCTGACGATGGACCGATGGCGGTTCGCGTACCGGGGGATGGACGAGGAGCGGCAGGCAATCTTCCCGGAGCGTTGGGAGTTCGGCCGGGGAGACCCGCTGGTCGGGCTGGACCGACTGGTCGACCGGCTCGGGTTGGGTCGGCCGGTCGAGGAGGGCCCGGGTGGGGGCGATCGCCCGCCGTTCCTGGGGGGCCTGATCGGGTACCTCGGCTACGACCTGGCCCGATGGATCGAGCGGGTCCCCCGGAAGGCCCCGAAGGAGGACGCGGTCCCCGACCTGGCGTTCGGGCTCTACGACACGTTCGTGGCCGTCGACCACCGGTCGGGCGAGGCGAAGCTCTGGGTGACGAACGTCCTCGGGGAGTCGGCCGACCGGGTCGATTATCGCGTGAGGTCCTGGCTGGAGGCGCTGCGACGGCCGCCCAGGAGCCTGCCGAGGTCGGGATTCGAGGCCCCGCCGACCAGCAATTTTTCGCCGGAGGGGTACCGTGGGGCGGTCCGCCGGGCGGTCGACTACATCCACGCGGGCGACATCTTCCAGGCGAACATCTCCCAGCGCTTCACGGCGATCGGCCGGCCCGAGCCCCTGGACCTGTACCGGAGGCTCCGGCATCGGAGCCCCTCGCCGTACTCGGCCTACCTGCGGTTCGGGGAGGGCCGGGCGGTGGTCAGCTCCAGCCCGGAGCTGTTCTACCGGACCCGGGGAGATCACATCATCACCCGGCCGATCAAGGGGACGAGGCCCCGGGGGGCGACCCCGGAGGAGGACCGGGCGATGCGGGCCGAGCTGGTCGACAGCCCTAAGGACCGGGCCGAGCTGGCGATGATCGTCGACCTGGAGCGGAACGACCTGGGGAGGGTCTGCGCCTTCGGGTCGGTCCGGGTGACGGAGCCGTCGGTGATCGAGAGCTTCGAGACGGTGCACCACCAGGTCGCCACGATCGAGGGGAGGCTGAGGCCGGGGGTCGGGCCGATCGAGGTGGTCCGGGCCGTCTTCCCGGGGGGGTCGATCACCGGGGCGCCGAAGATCCGGGCGATGGAAATCATCGACGAGCTGGAGCCGAGCCGTCGGGGGGTCTATACCGGGGCGATCGGCTACTTCGGCGCGGGGGGAAACGCCGCGTTCAACATCGCGATCCGGACGATGGTGGTCGAGGGCCCCCGGGTCCGCTACCAGGTCGGCGGCGGGATCGTGGCCGACAGCGACCCGCAGCTCGAATTCGAGGAGACGATGCACAAGGGCCGGGCGATGCGGGACGTGCTGGAGGGCCGGGCATGATCTGGGTCCGGGGGGAGGTCGTCCCCGACGAGGCGCCGGCGATCAGCGTGCTGGACCGGGCGTTCGAGCACGGGCTCGGCCTCTTCGAGACGCTCCGGACCTGGGACGGCCGGCCGACCCTGCTGCAACGGCACCTGGGCCGGTTGCGCCGATCGGCCCGGGAGCTGGGGATCCCGTTCGACGAGGGCGACCTGCCGGACGAGGCCGCGGTGCGGTCCCTCCTCGGGGAGGGAGGGAGCCTCGACGATCGCACGCTCCGGATCACGCTCTCAGGAGGCTTCGACGACGGGAGGCCGGGGAGGATCTGGATGAGGAGTCGTCCACTGCCGCCCCCACCGGGCCGGCCCGGCGCGAGGGCCTGCGCGACCTGGTTCCCCGCCGAGGACGACCGGCTCTTGCGGTCGAAGGCGCTGAACTACTGGTCTCGCCGGCTCGCGTTCGAGGAGGCCCGGGGGCTCGGCTATGATGAGAACCTCTCCCGACTCGGGTCCGGGGCGATCCTGGAGGGGAGCCGGACCAATGTGTTTTTGGTCGAGGGGGGCCGGCTCGTCTCGCCCGACGATCACGGCGAGGACGGTCGACCGCGGCCGATGCTGCCCGGGATCATGAGGTCCGTCGTCCTCGAACGGGCGGCGGCGATGGGGTTATCCGTCGATCCGGGCACGCTCGTGACGCTCGACGACTTCCGGCGGGCCGACGAGTGCTTCCTGACCAATGCCGTACGCGGGATCATCCCGGTCGTCCAGCTCGGGCCGCTCGGGACGGGACTGGCGGAACCGATCTGTTACATCCACCCCGGGCCCGTCACCCGACGGCTGATGGACGACCTGCACGCCTGGCTCCGATCGGAGGACGCCCGATGACGACCGTGGCCGACCTCGCCTCCTGGATGGAGGGATTCGCCCCGACCCGGCTGGCGGAGGACTGGGACAACGTCGGCCTCCTGCTGGGGGATCCGGCGGCGACCGTCGAGAAGGTGATGACGTGCCTGACCGTCACCCCGAGGAGCGCCTCGGAGGCGGTGGACGGGGGGGCGCAGCTGATCGTCAGCCACCACCCGATCTGGTTCAAGCCGGTGCAGTCGCTCCGGGCGGACCGGGCGGACGGGTTCCTCTGGCCGCTGGCGAGGGCGGGGGTGGCGCTCTACAGCCCCCACACGGCGTTCGACAACACGAGGGGGGGGATCAATGATTTCCTCTGCGAGGCCCTGGGACTCGTCGGGGTCGGGCCCCTGAAGCCGGCCCCGGACCGGCAGGGGTGCAAGGTGGTCGTCTTCGCCCCGGAGGCCGACCGGGAGGCGGTGCTGTCGGCCGCCTTCGAGGCGGGGGCGGGGAGGATCGGCGATTACGCCGAGTGCTCGTACACCCTGGAGGGATCCGGCACGTTCCTCGGGCTGGAGGGGACGAACCCGACGGTCGGCCGGGCCGGGAGGCGCGAGGTGGCCCCGGAGCAGCGGATCGAGTTCGTCTGCCCGACGGCCCGGCTACCGATGGTGCTCGACGCGGTCAGGAGGGCGCACTCGTACGAGGAGCCGGCGATCGACGCGTACCCGACGATCCTCCGCGACGAATCGGCCGGCGTGGGCCGGATCGGCCGGCTCCCGGAGCCGACCACCCTGCGGCGGCTGGCCGGGATCGTGCGAGACCGCCTCCCGGCGCCGGGGCTCCAGTTCGTGGGGGAGCCGGATCGGCGGGTCGAGCGAGTGGCGGTGGCCTGCGGGGGGGCGGACGACTTCGTCCGGGACGCCTCGGAGGCCGGGGCGGACGCCTTCCTGACCGGGGAGGCCAGGTTCCACCGGGCCCTGGAGGCGGAGGCGGCGGGCATGGGGATGATCGTCGCCGGCCACCACGCCACGGAACGGCCGGCGGTCGAGATGCTGGCCGATCGGATCGGCGCGGCCTTCCCGGGCCTGGAGGCCTGGGCCAGCCGGAGGGAGTCGGACCCGATGCGGTGCCCGTGAGACCGTCCCAACGAAAAATCCCCGGAACGGGGTCCGGGGATTCCTCGGGGACGGCGGCCGGGAGGCCGCCGGGGTCGGGGTCGGGGTCGGGGGGAGGGCGTCGGCTCAGGCCTCGGCGATCTCCGCGGCGGTGCCGTTGGCGTGGCCGTTCCCGTTGGTGTTGCCGTCGCCGTCGCCGTTGGCGTCGCCAAGGGAGCCGCCGTCGCCGTCGCCGTCGCCGTTGGCCTCGGCCTTCTCCTTGCGGGGGGTGGCGGGGACGTCCAGGGTCTGCTGGTGCTCCCAGGTGCCGGCCCAGACCTGGCCGATCCATTTCTGCAGGGAGATCGTCTGGACGGTGGGCCGATCCTCGTCCCGGATCACCTCACCCCAGGCGCCGACGTAGGCGGCGCGGACCTGCGAGGAGCTCTCCCCGACGCAGAGCAGGCGTTCCCCCCCCGAACTGAGTTGGGCGATCGCTCGCCAGTCCTGGGTCCCCGATGTTTGCGAGGCTGTCATCGTACTTCAATTCCCCGCCCGGCCGGACCTCGGGGCGGGGCACCGCCCCCCCGGCGATGATGCCGGGGTGACGAGACCGTCGCCGGCGGGTCCCGCCGGGGCTTGCTCTCGATGCTCGAGTCTGCGGATCGGTCCGGAGACCGGGAGGGACGCTCGCGAGGAACGGGCCCCGGCCACTCGGTCGCGTTTCGAATGCAATCTAGGCCGTCCGGCGGGTCAGGGCAAGCCAAGCAGCAGGCCGATCGGGATTCGACCCGATCGGGGCACGACGGTCCGAAATCGAGGCACGATTCGGCCGGGGTGTAACGGCTCGGCCCACTCCGGGGGCCGGAGCGGCGGTCGATGGTGGAGGGCATTCGAAGCGGCGGACTGGTACGTTGGTTATGCATTTTACCGGTCGGGGGTTCGACCGGCGACAAAAAAACCCGAAAACACCACCAGCGAGTTCGTTCTGGGCGACCCCGGCCGGTCATTCCCCCCCCGGGGATCAACCGCGGAGGTTCAGGAGGACCTTGCCCGGCCTGCCGGGCTGCTCGGCGACCCGGACGGCCTCGGCCAGCCGGTCGAGCGTGTAGCTGGGGCCGACGGTGGTGCTCAGGACGCCGCCCCGGATCAACCGGCCGACCTGCACGAACAGCGGCAGCGCCGCCGCCTTGCTCCGGGACCTCATGAAATGGCCGAGCCAGAACCCCCGCAGGGACCGGCGGCCGGAGATCATCAGCCGGGTGTCCACCCGGATCGGCTCCCCGGTGAGCGAGCCGTAGGCCAGGAGCGTCCCCGAGGGTCCCAGCGCCTCGAAGACCCCGGTGCCGATCTCGCCGCCGACCGGGTCGATCGCGTGGCGGACGCCCTCGGGGCCGGTCACGCGCCGGACCTGCTCGGGGATCGGCCCGTCTTCGGTGACGATGACGGCGTCGGCGCCCAGGGCCTTCAGCTCCTCGACGGCCTCGGGGCGTCGGACGACGTTGAGGGTCTTGAACCCGTCATGCCTGCCGAGCCGGATCATCATCTTCCCCAGCTCGGAGTTCGCCGCCGACTGGAGCAGCCAGGCCCCCTTCGGCACCGCCAGCTCGTGCCGGGCCATCGCCAGCACGGTCGCCGGGTTCACGAAGAAGGAGGCGACCTGCTCGTCGGGGATCGAGGAGGGGACCGGGATGGCCTGCATGGCGGGGATCACGACCGACTCGGCCCAGTTGCCGCCGTCCCCGTTGATGACCGCCACCCGGCGGCCGACGAGGGCCTTGCCGTAGAGGCCGGGCCCGGCGGCGTCGACCCGGCCGACCCCCTCGAACCCGGGGGAGGCGGGCGTCTCGGGGATGATCGAGTAGCGTCCCCTGGCGTAGAGCAGGTCCGACGGGTTGATCGGGCTGGCGATCATCCGGACCCGGACCTGGTTCGGGCCGGGCTCGGGCGTCGGGACCTCGGCGACGCGCAGGACCTCGGCGGGCTCGCCGAAGCGGTCGAAGACGGCGGCTCTCAATGTCGGCTCCTCGTCCCCGGGGGCGGGGCGCGATACCCTGGAATTCGAGCGATCGGGGATTATCCTAGTCCCTCCCCGCCGGGCGATCGAGCCCGGCCCGTATCCGGAGGAGCCCCCGCCGAGAGGAACCGCCCGATGACCACCGACCAGCCCCTCGTCTCGACCGATTGGCTCGCCGAGCACCTGGACGACCCGGCGATCCGGGTCCTGGACATCCGGGGGTACGTCAGCACCCGGCCCGTCGGGCCGGGCGAGGAGGAGGCGACCTATCGGGGGGCGCCCGAGGAATTCGAGGCCGGCCACATCCCGGGGGCCGCCTTCGTCGACTGGACGAAGGACATCATCGACCCGGGCGACCCGGTCCCGGCCCAGGTCGCCCCCCCCGAATTGTTCGCCGCGGCCATGGGGGCGAGGGGGGTGGGTGACGACACCCACGTCATCGCCGTCGACCACATGGGGGGCCAGTTCGCCACCCGGCTCTGGTGGGCCCTGCGGTCGATGGGGCACAACGCGGTGAGCGTGCTCGACGGCGGCTTCAATCGATGGGTCGAGGAGGGGAGGCCGGTCGAGGAAGGCCCCTCGACGGTCGAGCCCAGGAGCTTCACCGCGAGGCCGAGGGAGCGGATGTGGGTCTCGGCGGCCGAGCTGCTGGCGATGCTCGGGGGCCCGGCCCAGATCCTCGACGCGCGGGACGCCGGCCAGTTCACCGGCGCGAGGCGTCGGGGCCCCCGGGGGGGGCACGTCCCCGGGGCGGTCAACCTCCCCCGGGAGCTGTTCTTCGCCGAGGGGGGCGGCTTCCTCGATCCGGACGAGGTCCGGGGACGGCTGTCCGCCGCCGGGCTGGACCCCGATCGCCCCGTCGTCTCCTACTGCAACGGCGGCGTGGCGGCCACCGTGATCGCCTTCCAGCTCCACCGGCTCGGCTTCCCGGACGTCGCCGTCTATGACGGCTCCTGGAACGAGTGGGGCCCCCGGCTTGACCTGCCCGTCGAGGCCGGGGAGCGATGACCCGGGTCCTCTACCTGCATGGCCTGCACTCCAGGCCCGGCGGGGTGAAGCCGACCTTCCTCCGCTCGATCGGCGTCGAGGTCATCAACCCGCACCTGCCGGACGAGGACTTCCCCGAGTCGGTCCGACGCGCCCGGGAGGCGTTCGAGGCCGAATCGCCGGACGTGGTCGTCGGCTCCAGCCGAGGGGGTGCGGTCGCGCTGGCGGTGCCGACCGGCGAGGTCCCCGTCGTCCTGATCGCCCCGGCCTGGAGGCGTTGGGGCGATCAGGACGACGTCCGGGCGACCGATCGGACCGTCCTCCTCCATTCCGAGAGGGACGAGGTCATCGCGATCGAGGACTCCCGGGAACTCGTCCGCCGGAGCGGGTTGCCGGCCGAGTCGCTGGTCGTCGTCGGGGTCGACCATAACATGACCGACCCGGAGGCGCTCGACGCCCTGCGATGGGCCGTCGAGCGGATTCGACGAACTTCGGACTGACACATGGGACGGCCCCTCGGCCGCCCGGAGGCGTCAGTACCGGTCCGAGGAGAACAACTCGCCGCCGTCTCGGGTGCAGAGGGCCTTCAACACCGTCGGGTCGATCGTCCGGCTGATGAACCGGACCGAACCGTCGCCGAAGACGACCTGGAAGCCGTTCGGCCAGAAGCCGCCGAGTTCCGGGGCGGGGGCATTCGGGTCGGACAGGTCAATCTCGAACGGGATGTCCTCCGGCCTGGTCCAGGGGACAGCCCGCTTCGACTCGACGATCATGAACGTATACGAGCTGCCGTCGCGGATCTCGGCGAATTTTGTCCCCTTGCCGGGTTCTCCCATGAGAGTCCGCTCGCCGACCAGGGCGAAGTAGTCGGCGTGGGTCGGTTCGCTGTCGGCACCGGGCACTCGGAAGACGTCAGGCATCCGTTCCAGCAATGCTCGGTTGTTCGGGCCGTCCCAGGGCTCGTCGAAGTGGTACGACTCGAAGAGCGCCGGCCCCTCGGTCTGCTCCAGGAAGGGGAGGATCGCCACGCGCCAGCTATACGGGAAGCCGTCTTCGGAGAAGAGTATCGGCGGGGGGAACGAATCGTTGATGTCGTGGTAGTTGTGCAGGGCCAGGCCGATCCGCTTCAGGTTATTCGTCGCCTGCGAGCGACGATCGGCGATGCGGGCGGCGTTAATCGGTCCCGTCGCCAGTGCGAGGAACGCGCCGAGGTCCTGGTCGGACTCGGCCTGGAGGCGGACGGTCGAGCCCTCGGCCTCGATAATAGCGGCGCCGAGAAGGGTCTCGACCTCGCTCTTGACCGCGAGGACCGATTCGAGCTCGGGGTCGTCGTTCGCGGCGCCACGGATGTTCCCGAGGGCGTTGCGGGCGAGCGTCTTCAGGGCGGTGGCGGTCTCCGAGACCCGCGCCGCGCCCTCCTCGTCGACGCAGAGGGCGACGCCGCCGATCGACATCCCATCCAGCAGGTCGAGGCTGATCGCGTAGGCCGAGGCACGGTCGAACATCGGCCCGGACATGGCCGCCAGCCCGAACGGCATGAGGTCCCCTCGGGTGCCGTCGGGTCCCAGGAGTTGGGACAACCAGGTGGTCTCGAAGGCGAGGAGGATCTGGCCGTCGTCGACCCGATCGGCCGCGTCTCGCCAGAGGGGCGTGCCCCCGGGCCGGTCCCTCCCGGCGATCACATTGCGGATCGCCTGCTCCTTCTGGGCGAGGATCAACGTCCGGTCATCGAACCGGAGGGCCGAGCGTGACGCGCCTCGGGCCCGGTGGTACCTGGTCCCGAGGTAGGAGACGGCCTCGGCGTCCTCGAGGATGGAGCCGATCAGCTCATCCCCGACGGGGTCGACGGTGCGGAGGATGATCAGATCGGGGACGACCAGGGTCGGACCACCCCTGACTCGAGCCTCCAGGCTTCGCAGCTCGACGACCGTCACCTGTTGGAGGCCAGGGACGCGCAGGTCGATCCCGCCGAGGAGGTCGCCGAGCGGGTCGAACTCGTCGATCAGGTCCCGAATCTCGGGATGGGTCGCAAGCCGCGCCGGGCGGATCGCCGCGACCAAGGTCGCGTCGGCCGGCACGGGGGAGAGGTCGAAGCCGTCGTCGCCGAGCGGAGCGGCCTCGGGGGCGGGGTCGCCTTGCGGGCGGGCCTCGGCCGTTTCGGGGGCCCGGAGGCCGGCGCAGAGGAGGGCCAGGCCGGTGATCGAGGCGATCGTGACGCCCCGGAACGCCCGAGAGGGGCCGTCTCGATCGGGCGAACGTTCACATCGGAGCATTTCGATTCTCCTGACGAGGGTCCCTCGGACCGGGAGGAAGGCCCGGGCGGCCCAACCCGAGGCGAGGTCGTCTCGGCGGAGGGCGAGCCGGGCGAGGCAGGCCAGGTACGGGCGACGGCCCCCCGAGAGCCGGGCGGCGGTCGCGTCGGCGGCGAGTTCCTGGTCGAGCCGGAGCCGACTCGCCAGCCAGTAGGCCATCGGGTTCCAGGGGTGGAGCGCCACGCCGAGCTGGGCGAGCAGGGCGACCGGGAAATCGGCCCGATGGATGTGCGCCAGCTCGTGGGCGAGGACCACCCGCAACTCCCCCTGCTCCCACGATCGCCAGTCGTCGGGCAGCAGCAAGACCGGCCTTCGCCAGCCGATCGTCGCGGGTGGGCCCAGTCCCGGGGCCTCCCGGACCTCGACCGGCCGGGTGATCGACAGCTCGGCCCGGAGCAGGTCCAGGAGCGTGTCGATCGACGGGTCACGGACGGTTTGGCCCGCCGATCGGAGTCGGGCGACCGCCCCGAGCCCGAGGGCGAGCCTCGACACGCCGATCACCACCAGGGTCGCCAGCGCCACGGCGATCCCCGATGTCCAGGCCCCTTGCCGGTTCGTTCGGGCCGCGATCGGTGCCGGCGGGGAGGGGGCCGGATCGGCCCCGGGCCCCGGTCGTCGAGCCTCCGAAAGCGTCGGCCGTCGGCCAGGGGGGGGCGAGGTCGACTCGTCGGGGGGCGGAGCGGGGTCGAACGCAAGTCCCTCGGCGCGCCCGGCGATGGCCGCCTTGCGATCTCCGGCGGCGGGTTCGGCGATGCGATCGATCCCGAGGTCGGCCAGGGCCGATCCGATCGGCACCTCCCATCGGGGCCCGGGAAGCAGCAGCAGGAAGGGGAGCACCGCGAGGAGGACCAGGCCGCTGGCCGACGCGGTCACCCCCGAAGTCGGGCCGGCGCGACGGGCGATCGGGTAGCAGGCCGCGGTGACGAGGGCCAGCGCCAGCCCCCGGAGGATCCAGGAGAGCGGCCAGGTCCAGGGGTCGCTCATCCCTCGGCCTCCTCGTCCAGGGTCCGTTCCAGGATGGCCCGCTCCCGGGCCGAGAGGGCTCGCCGTTCGACGAGACGCATCAGCAAATGCTCCCGGGATCCCCGGAAGACGTGCTCGACCACCTGATCGAGCAGGCGTCGGGAAACCTCCTCGTAGGTCCGGGCGGGCTGATACCGGAAGGGCCGATCCTCGTTCACCTGGCGCAGGAACCCCTTCTCGGCCAGGATCCGGACCAGGGTGGCGACCGTCGTATAGGCCGGGGTCCCTTGTTCCCTCCGGATCAACTCCTCCCGGGCCTCGGCCACCCCGGCCTCGCCGAGGTGCCAGAAGGCGTGCAACACCTCCAGTTCCCGCTCAGTCAGCTCCTTCGACGGCCTGGCCATCGGATCATCGCCCCCGGGTTCGCTGAGTTTGGGTTCTTTCGTTCTGGTTTTATCGTAGTGGGACGCGTGGCGAGATCAAGTCAATTCTCCGGGGCCCGACGGGCGGGCCCCTGGAGGTAGCGACCGATCAGTCGGCCAGCGGGTCGACGACGCGGCCGTCGCGGAGGGCGACGTAAAGGCGGGCGTAGCGGGCGAACAGGTCGTCGTAGACGCCCTGGTTCCGCCGGTCGGGCTCGACGATGCGTTCCAGCGCGACCATCTCCCGGGCGGCGGCGTCGAGGTCGGCGAAGAGGCCGGCGGCGACGGCGGCGGTCATGGCCGAGCCGAGGGCGCAGGACTCGGTCTCCCGGGGCAGGTGGATCGGCCGCTGGAGCACGTCGGCGTGGATCTGCATCCAGAGGCGGGACTTCGCCCCCCCGCCGCCGACGATGATCCGGGAGACGTCGAGCCCGTGCTGCGAGGCGTCCTCCAGGATGTGCCGGGTGCCGCAGGCGGTGGCCTCGTAGAGGGCCCGGAAGAGGTGGCCGGGGCCGTGGGCGAGCGAGAGGCCGACGATCGCCCCCCGGGCCTTCGGGTCCTTGTAGGGGGAGCGGTTCCCCTGCCAGTCGTCGCGGACGACCAGGCCCTCGGAGCCCGGGGGGACGGCCTCGGCCTGCTCGTCGAGGATCTCGTAGGCGTTCACGCCCCGGGCCTCGGCCTCACGTCGCTGGTCGCCGGAGAAGTGGCGGCGGTACCAGTCGAGGATCGACCCGGTGGCGGTCTGGCCGGCCTCCAGGGTGTAGAGCCCCTCGACCGTGGCGTCCGGGTAGCAGCCCGCGGCGCCGGAGCCGAACACCCCGCCCCGGGACTGCGCGAGGTGGCAGGTGCTGGACCCGACGATCACGGCCACGTCCCCTGCGGACGTGGCCCCCATGCCGATCATGCCGAGGTAGGCGTCGATCCCCCCCTGGGCGACGGGCGTCCCCGACTTCAGCCCGAGTTGCTCCGCGGCCGCCTTGCAGAGCGTCGCCCCCCCCTGCCCCAGCGGCTCGATGCGGTCGGGCCACTTGCCGAGCAGGTCGTCGAGGCCGACCGCGTGGATCAGGGCGGTCGGCCAGCCGCCCTCGGGTCTGGCGTAGTTCCACTTGACGGCGCAGTGGTTCAGGGAGAGGGTCCACTCCCCCGTCAGGGTGAACATGAACCAGTTGGTGCACTCGACGATGCGGTCGGCCTCGTCGTAGGCCCCCGGCTCGTGCCGCTTCAGCCAGAGGGCCTTGGGGAGCATCCACTCGGGGGAGACCCGGCCGGAGACGTACTTCAGGGCGGGATCCCCGGTGACGCCGATCGCCTCGGCCTCCCGGTGGGAACGCTGGTCCATCCAGAGCAGGGCCGGCCGGATCGGGGTGCCGTCGATGCGGCAGGCGACCACGGTGCAGGCGGTGCAGTCGAGGCCGATGCCGACGACCCGGTCCGGCCCGACGCCGGCCGACTCCATCGCCTTGCCGACCGCCACCCGGGCGGAGGCCCACCACTGGGCCGGGTCCTGCTCGGCCCAGGAGGGGCGGGGGTAGGTCGTCTCCAGGGGGGCGACGCCGTAGGAAAGGGTCCGGCCGGCCGGGTCGACCAGCGCCGCCCGGATGCTCTGCGTGCCGACGTCCAGGCCGAGTAAGAGCGGGTCATTGCCCATCGCGGTGCCGTCCTCGACGCCGGGCCGATCGGGCATCCCGCCTCCCCGCCCCACTCGGCGATCGGCGAGCCCCGGGGATGTCGGCCCCCTTGCCCATGATTGACCGGATCGGATTGTAGCGGTCGCCGGGGCGGCCCGGTATCGGCTGGGGAGGGGATCGCGCTCGGCGTCTCCGAGACGGGAGGAGGTGCGCCCGGATTCGGGAGACCGAGTCCGATTCCCCTCGCCCGCCCCTCGCCGTCGAGGCGCCGAATGACCGTTCCCCCCCCCTCACCGCTTCGCCGACCGTCAGGAGGCGATCGGCCGGGCCCGGCCCGGCGACCGTCCGCTTGGTGCGGGGGGTGAGCGCTGGTAGGGTGTTCGGTGTCCCTTCCGGGCCGGTCGCGCCGGGTCCGGGGGCCAATCGAAGCGACCCGCCCCCCGCATCGGGGGACGGGAGGAGACGATTATGAAGATCGCCATCGTCATCCCCGACGGCGCGGCCGACGAGCCGCAGGGCTCGCTCGGCGACCTGACGCCCTTGCAGGCCGCCCGGACCCCGGAGATGGACCGGGTGGCCCGGGACGGGGTGCTCGGGAGGTCCCGGAACGTGCCCGACCGCTTCCTGCCGGCCAGCGACGTCGCGACGCTGAGCCTCTTCGGCTACGACCCGGAGCGGTACTACACCGGCCGGGCCCCGCTGGAGGTGGTGGCGATGGGGATCGCGCTGGGCCCCGACGACTGGGCCGTGCGCTGCAACCTGATGACGATCCTCGACGGCCGGATGACCGACTTCACCGCCGGGCACGTCTCCAGCGAGGAGGGGGCCGAGCTGGTCGCCGCGCTGAGGGCGAACGTGCACGCCGACGGGCACGAGGTCGAGTTCTTCCCCGGCGTCAGCTACCGCAACGCGATGATCTACCGGGGGAGGCCCGGGTCGCCCCCCCCCTTCGGCGACGACACGACGACCACGCCCCCGCACGACGTGCCCGACCAGCTCGCCGCCGACCACCTGCCCCGGGGGACCGGCTCGGAGCTGCTCCGTCGCCTGATGGAGGCGGGCGCCTCCGTGATCCAGGACCACGCCGTGAATCGGGCCCGGGTGGCCGCGGGCAAGCTGCCGGCCAACGCGATCTGGCTCTGGGGCCAGGGCAAGGCGCCCCGGGTGCCCACCTTCGCCGAGTTGCACGGCAAGCGCGGGGCGATCCTCTCGGCCGTCGACCTCGTGAGGGGGACGGGGATGCTGGCCGGGTGGGCCCGGGTCGACGTGCCCGGCGCCACCGGCTACCTGGACACCGACTACGCCGCCAAGGGCCGGTACGGCGTGGAGGCGTTGCGCGACCACGACCTCGTCTGCGTCCACGTGGAGGCCCCCGACGAGGCCAGCCACGAGGGCCGGGCCGACGCCAAGGTGGAGGCGCTGGAGCGGATCGACCGCGAGATCGTCGGGCCGATCCGCGAGGCGCTCGAATCGTACGGCGAGTACCGCTTGCTCGTCTCCCCCGACCACTCCACGCTGATCCGGACCCGGGCCCACGACCGGGCGCCGGTCCCCTGGGCCCTCTGCGGCACCGGCCTGTCCGGCTCGGGCAAGCCGTACGACGAGATCAGCGCCATGGAGGCCGGGGGGCCGTTCCTGGAGCGGGGATGGCAGTTGATGGGCGATCACGTCCTCAAGCGATGAGCCAAAGCGAGGCGGTTTCCGGCAGGTCCCGCCGGCGGATCAGTCGGGTCATGCGGGAGTTCGCCTCCGAGCCGGTGCCGAGGGCGATCCGTCGAATGAAACCCGGGCCGGCTGCCGGCCGTGTTCGGGCCGGCGAACCTCCGGACTTCGGGCCGTGTCCGGGAGGGTCCCCCTGCCGTCGCCGTGGCGGCCGGGGCCGCGTTCGAGCCGACCGGGAGCCGGGACGAGATGGATCACCAACCGATCGAATTCCTGATGGGAGACCGCCGGGGTGCCCACCTCCTGCTGAGGCCGGCCGAGCTGGACCGCCCCGGCGAGTCCGGGGACGACTGGCTCGTCACCGAGGTCGTGATCGCCGCCGGGGGCTTCTCGGGCCGCTTCCGCGCGTTCCTCCGCGCCGAAGAGCTGGCCGGGTTCCGGTCCCGGCTGGCGACGCTGCACGACGAACTCCGGGGCGAGGCCGTGCTCGACTGCACCGATGGCTGGCTCCGCGTGGCCGTCTCGGGAGACGGCCGGGGCGGGCTGGTCGCCCGGTGCGAGGCGACGGACGACCCGGCCATCGACAACCGCCTGAGGTTCGTCCTGCTGCTGGACCAGTCGTACCTGCCGGGGATGATCGACGGGCTCGACGCCATCCTCCGACGGTATCCGGTCGCCGGCTGAGGCGCCCGGAGGGCGACCGGGTCGACTCGGAGACGGGGCGGGCCTCCGGGATCCTCGAGATGGGGGGGCCAAGCACCCGCCCCGTCCCGGCGGCGAAGCGGGATCGGGGCGGGGACCGGGGATCCGAGGAGCCCCGGCGTCCCCCGCCGGGGCAAGCGGCGGTCGTCGATCGGCCGGAGGCGGCGAGGCGACCGGGATCCCCCCGGACGATCGGGGATCGACCGATCTGGATTCTCCGGCCTCGATCTGGCATCCTGGGACGTTCGCCCCCCGGCCAGGCGGACCGACCCCGCCCCGCGCCCCTCGACCCTTCACCCGCGACCCGACCGAGCCGAGCCGAGTCAAGGAGATCCTGCGTTGCCCCTCGTGGTCCAGAAGTTCGGCGGCACGAGCGTCGCCGACGCCGACAAGATCCTCTCCGCCGCCCGACGGGCGATCCGGGCCCATCGCGAGGGGAAGCAGGTGATCGTGGTCGTCTCGGCGCGGGGCCACACCACCGACGAGCTGATCGGCCTGGCCCGGGAGATCACCGAGCGGCCCCCGGCGAGGGAGATGGACATGCTCCTCGCCACGGGGGAGCAGGTGAGCGTGGCCCTGATGGCGATGGCGATCCAGGGGCTCGGCGTGCCGGCGATCAGCTTCACCGGGGCCCAGATCGGCATCGTCACCGACAGCTTCCACACCAAGGCCCGCATCCGCAACATCTCGACCGAGCGGATCCAGCAGGCGCTCGACGACGGCCAGGTGGTCATCGTCGCCGGCTTCCAGGGGGTGGACGAGCACTACAACATCACGACGCTCGGCCGGGGGGGGTCGGACACGACCGCCGTGGCCCTGGCCGCCGTGCTCGGGGCCGACGCCTGCGAGATCTACACCGACGTGGACGGCGTCTACACGACCGACCCCCGGATCGTCGCCGAGGCGAGGAAGATCGACCGGATCAGCTACGACGAGATGCTGGAGCTGGCCAGCCTCGGTGCCGGGGTGATGCACTCACGGTCCGTCGAATTCGCCAAGAAGTTCGGCGTCCCGATCCACGTCCGCAGCTCCTTCGCCGACGCCGAGGGCACCTGGATCGTCGCCGAGGAGGACGCCCGGCTGCTCGGCGCCAGCGTCACCGGGGCCGCGCTGGCGAAGGACGAGGCGAGGGTGACGGTGCTCGGCGTGCCCGACCGGCCCGGCGTGGTCCATGCCCTGTTCCGGAGGATCGCCGAGAAGAACATCGTCGTGGACATGATCGTCCAGAACGTGGCCACCCGGGGCCGGACCGAGGTCAGCTTCACCGTGAGCGGCGGGGACCTGGCCGAGACGCTGATGGTGGCCGAGCACGCCGCCCGGGAGATCGGCGCCGGGGGGGTGACCCACGACCCGGAGGTCGCCAAGGTCTCGGTCGTCGGCCTGGGGATGCGTGTGCACACCGGCGTGGCCCAGGCGATGTTCGAGGCCCTGGGCGGGGCCGGCGTGAACATCCAGATGATCACGACCAGCGAGATCAAGATCAGCGTGCTCGTGGATCGTTCCTCGGCGGCCGACGCGCTCCGGGCCGTCCACCGCGCCTTCGAGCTTGAGCGGCCCCGGCTGGACGACCGCCGGGAATTCGCCCCACCTCGGCGAAGGCCGGCCGACCGCAACCCGCTCGCCGGGCCCGAGGCGGGGTCGCTGGTGGGCGGGCTCGGCGGCATGGAAGACCTCGTCGTCTCGGGCGTCGAGCTGGACGAACACCAGGCCCGGGTCACCCTGCTCAACGTCCCCGACCGGCCCGGCTACGCGAGCAAGGCCTTCCGGTCGATCGCCGAGGCGGGCGTGAACGTGGACATGATCGTCCAGAACGTCCGGACCACCGAGGGCGACACCCGGCTCTCGATCACCGTCCCCCGGGAGGACGCCGACCGCGCCGCCTCGGCGGCCTCGGCGGCGGTGGGGGACCCGGGCGACGTGCTGGTCGAGCCGGGCATGGCCAAGCTCTCCGTCGTCGGCATCGGCATGAGGACGCACACCGGCGTGGCCACCCGGATGTTCGGCGCCCTGGCCGATGCGGGCATCAACATCGCCCTCATCAACACGAGCGAGGTCCGGGTCAACGTCCTCACCGACCTCGACCGCGGCCGGGAGGGCCTCGACGCACTCGGCCGGGCCTTCGACCTCGACCGGGCCCGCCCCGCGGCGGGCGCCCCGAGGACCTGAGCCGGCCCCCCGGGGCCGCAGGCCGCCGGCCCCCCGACCCTCATCGACCCGTACGGACGCTCCAATCGCCCCTCAAGCTCCGGGAACCTCGCACGTGGCACGCGACAAGGTTGTGCTCGCCTACAGCGGCGGCCTCGACACCTCGGTGGCCGTCAAGTGGATCGACGAGACGTATGGCCTGGATGTGATCGCCTACACCTGCGACCTCGGCCAGGGGCAGGACATCGAGGCGATCCGGGAGAAGGCGCTCCGAACCGGGGCCGTCGAGGCGATCGCCGAGGACGTGCGGAACCTGTTCGTCGACTACTTCGCCTTCCCCTCGCTCATGGCCGGGGCCCTGTATGAGGGGAAGTACCCGCTGGCCACGGCGCTGGGCCGCCCGCTGATCGCCCAGCGGATGATCCAGGTGGCCCGGGACCACGGCGCGGTGGCCGTCGCCCACGGCTGCACGGGGAAGGGGAACGACCAGGTCCGCTTCGACGTGACCTTCCAGACGCTCGCCCCGGACCTGAAGATCATCGCCCCGGTGCGCGAGTGGAAGTGGACGAGGACCGAGGAGCTGAAGTATGCCGCCGACCACGGCATCGAGGTCGAGGCCACGAAGGAGAAGATCTTCAGCACCGACCAGAACCTCTGGGGCCGCTCCATCGAGGCCGGGATCCTCGAAGACCCCTGGGTCGAGCCGCCCCCGGAGACGTTCCAGTGGAGCGTCGATCCGAAGGACGCGCCGGACGAGCCGGAAGTGGTGGAGCTCACCTTCGAGCAGGGCCGGCCCGTGGCGCTCAACGGGGTCGAGACCGATGGCGCCCCGCTGATCGAGAAATTGAATCAGATCGCCGGCAAGCACGGCGTGGGGCGGATCGACCACATCGAAAACCGGCTGGTGGGGATCAAGTCCCGGGAGATCTACGAGGCCCCGGCGGCCCAGGTGCTGCACGAGGCGCACCGGGAGATCGAGTTCCTGACGCTCTCCAAGGAGGCGCTCCGGTTCAAGACCCAGGTCAGCCAGACGTATGCCGACCTGATCTACAACGGACTTTGGTTCAGCGCCCTGCACCAGGACCTGATGGCGTTCGTCGCCTCGAACCAGCAGTACGTCTCGGGCGTGGCCCGGATCAAGCTATTCAAGGGGATGGCGTCGATCGTCGGCCGCAAGAGCGAGCACAGTCTCTACCGGCACGAACTGGCGACCTACGAGGAAGGTGACCAGTACGACGCCACCGCCGCGCTGGGCTTCATCACCATCCACGGGCTCGGCCAGAAGACGCAGGCCCAGCACCAGATGCTCAAGGGCCCCGGCGGCGGCCGCCGGATGGAGTTGCCCAGCATCATCCCGCCCCGGGATCCGAGGTCCTGATGGCGGTGTCGCCGCGGACCGCTACCTCCGGAAGATCCGGGCCACCTCGGCCCGGAACCCCGGCAGGAGCGGCTCGTCGTCGATCGCGTCATCGACGTTGAGCATCCTCGGGTGCGCGTCGGGGCGGTAGACGACGATCGTCCGGAAGCTCGGATCGACGACCCAGACGAGCGGGACCCCGGCGTCGAGGTAGGCCCGGACCTTCTCGGACAGCTCGCCGTAGGTGTCCGAGGGGGAAAGGATCTCGACGGCCAGCGTCGGCGGGCCGTCGACATACTTCGCCCCTTCGGGGGTCTGGGCGGCCAGCTCCGGGGAGAGGTACGCGAGGTCGATCCCGACGGTCGTGTCCGGATCCTTCCGGATGCGGACACGGGCCTCGCCGCCGAGCACGAGGCCTCGAGGCTCGGGCTGGGCCTCGACCCAATTCAAGATGAGCTGCCCGATTCGGGCATTCAGGAAGCTGTGCGGGACGTTCCTCGTCGTCATCGGCCGTTCCCTCAACGCTCCGAGGTAGAGCTCGCGGTGGACCTCGCCCTCGGGCAGCTCGAGCATCTCCTCGGTCGTCATCGGGCCCGAGGTATCGGCGGGGATCGGGCCGTCGGGATCGGCGGTCAGCAGGTCGGGGCGGATCTCGGTCGCGGTGGCCATGTCGGACCTCCCGAGGATCGGTGTCTCCGGCTTCCGTCCATTCTATCGCCCGTCAGGCCGATCAGAACGCCTTCGAGCTGTCGAGGAGGAGCGTGACGGGGCCGTCGTTGACCAGTTCGACCTGCATCGAGGCGCGGAAGGTCCCGGTCCTCGTCGGGACGCCGAGTGAGGCGATCCGGCCGCAGAAGTGATCATACAGGCGTTCGGCGTCGGCGAGGTCGGCGGCGGCGTCGAAGCCGGGGCGGCGTCCCTTGCGGCAGTCGCCGAGCAGGGTGAACTGGCTGACGACGAGGACCCCGCCGCCGACCTCACCGACGGCCAGGTTCATCTTGCCCTGGTCGTCCTCGAAGGCCCGGAGCCCGGCGACCTTCCCGGCCAGCCATTCGGAGTCGGATTCGGAATCCCCCTTGCCGACCCCGAGCAAGACCAGCCAGCCGCGATCAATCCGGCCGACGACCCGGCCGTCGACCTCGACGGAAGCCCGAGAGACGCGCTGGAGGACGGCCCGCATGGATCGATCCCGCGATTGTGGTGCAAGTCCCGGCGGCCGGGGACCGGCCGTCGATCAGACCGCGATGGGAAGCGGGGCATCGCCTTGCGTCCGGATCTTGTAATGCCCCGGGGTGCGATTGCCGGCGAAGCCGGGGGAATCCCAGGTGGGCAGCTCGCAGAGGCCGCCGCCGCAGTAGAGGTGGTGCCAAAGCTGGGTGGAGACGACCGAGGTCAGGCCGATCTGCATGATCAGGCGGCGGGGGGTGATCCGGGGCAGCCGGACCTGGAGCGAACGCTCCCGGGCCACGGCGACCGGGTCGAAGTAGCCGGTCGCCCGGAGCGACTCGGGGCTGAGGAGCTGGTCGACCCAGGCAGGCCGGTGGGGCCCGAGGAAGGTGGGGGCGAAGGAGGCCCGGAACATCGTCTTCGGCCGATTGGCGATTTTGGGGGGCAGGGTCCGCTCGGCCACCTTGCGGAGCAGCCATTTCTCGGTCCGGCCCCGCAGCTTGTACTCGGGGGCGACCCGGGAGGCGAACTCGATCACGTCCTCGTCGAGGAACGGATAGCGGCCCTCGACCGAGGAATGCATCGTGATGCGATCACCCTTGGGGATCATCAGGAGCCCGGCGAGCATGACCTTGTAGCCGACGTAGAGCGACTGGTTGAGCGGGGCCCAGCGCTTCATGTCCGGGTTGGTCAGGTCGAGGTCGTCGAAGGGGTGGTGGTCGCCGAGTCGGTCCCACATCTCGCGGGAGAAGACGAGGCGGGAGGCCTGGGAGATGGCCTCGAACATGTCCTGCTGGATCGGGCGGGTGCCGTTCATGCCTTCGACGGCGGGGGGGCGTCGAGCGTCCTTGCCGCCGAGGACGCGGAACATCAACTCCCGGCCGAAATTCATGGGTCCCCGGCCGAAGCGCCGGAAGTTCCGGTCCCGCATCTGCTGGAACTTGAACCAGGCGTAGCCGGCGAAGGCCTCGTCGGCCCCCTCCCCCGTGAGCGCGACCTTGTAGCCCTCGCGGTGGACCGCGGAGGCGAGCCGCATCAGGCAGGCGCAGGAGGTGTCGAAGACGGGGCCCTCGGCCGCGACGACGAGTTCGGGGTAGGCCTCGGCGATCATCGCCCGGTCCATGATCACGGTCGTCAGTTGGGAGCCGAGGGCATGGGCCGCCTCGGTCGACTGCGTGCGCTCGTCGGGCCCGGCGCGGTCGAGGCCGATCGTGAACGAGGGCACCGCCTCGCCCCGGTGCCGGGAGCTGAGGCCGAGCACCACCGTCGAATCCAGGCCGCCGCTGATGTAGCTGACCACCGGCACGTCGCCCCGCAGGCGACGCTCGACGGACTGGCGGAGCAGTCCCTCCAGCTCGTCGACCAGGGGGGTCGGGTCGTCGCGCCGGATCTCGTCGCCGGCGTCGGGGAAGTCGAGGTCCCAGTACTTCTTCAGCTCGACCCGGCCGTCCCGGGCGAGGAGGTAATGGCCGGGGGGGATCGACTTGACGCCGTCGAAGAAGGTGCGGGTCGTGCCGGCGCAGAAGAAGGTGAAGAGGTGATCGACGCCCTTGGGGTCGGGGACGGCGTCCACCAGGCCGGATCGCAGCAGCGCCTTGACCTCGGAGCCCCAGAGCAGCCAGCCGTCGCGCTCGGCGTAATAGAGCGGGGCGATCCCCGGGCGGTCCCGGCCGAGGATCAGGGTGCGGGTCTTGCGGTCCCAGAGGGAGACGGCGAACTGGCCCTTGGCCTTGGCGAACATGCCCTCGCCGAAGTCCTCATAGAGGTGGACCCAGAGTTCGGTGTCGCACCGGGTGGCGGGGCGATGGCCGCGGTCGAGGATCTCGCGATACAGCGCGGGATATTCGAACAGCTCGCCGTTGAAGGCGACCCAGACGGTGCGGTCCTCGTTGCAGAGGGGCTGTCGGCCGCCGGAGAGGTCGACGATCGAGAGTCGACGGGCGCCGAGGGCGAGCCCCGGTTCGAGGTGGACGTGCTCGTCGTCGGGGCCCCGGTGGGCGATCGCGTCGGTCATCGCCCGGAGCCGGGCCTCGGGGAAGGGGCGTTGGGCGCGAAGGTCGAGCGCTCCGGCGATACCGCACATGGGGGACGTCCTCCCGTCGGGGGGATGCAGGGTCCGGGGGCCGATTCGGGACGGGGGGGAGCGGGTCGGTACGGGGGCGTCGACCGGTCACGAATCGCGAGACACGAGCACCGGGGCCAATTCGGGCCGCCGGCGGGTCCGAACCCAGTATACCAACGCGCCGAACCGGCGAGTCGTCAGGCCGCCGAGGTGGAGGACCAGCCCGCGGATTCCGAGAGGGACGTAGAACGGCACGGCGACGCTCCTCGATCGGGTTTCGATGCTGCGGTGGAGGGCCGGGACGGGATGGTCAGCGAGGCGAGGACCACCTCCTCTTCCGTCCCGGCCCGGACGGGGAGGCTGCGCCGGCCGTCGCAGAGCGAGCTGCGGCCGGCGAAGCGGTCGACGATCCGGGGCATCATCGGCAACTTGCTCTCGGTCTCGCCGCACTGGTTGGCGAAGACGACCGCGATGCCGAGATCCTGGGCGACCAGCCGGGGGATCTCCCCCGAGAGCGGGCCGAGTCCCCCGTAGAGCCAGTGAGGCCGGCCGGAGCGGCGGTCGGCGAAGTCGGGCCAGGCGGCGGCGACCACGGCCAGGTCGATCCGGCCCTTGTAGTCGAGCCAGACCCGGCGATAGATCATGTCCGCGCAGATGGCGAACCCGACCCGGCCCCAGGGGGTCGACACCACCAGCGGATCCCGGCCTCGACGGAACCGGGCGCACTCCCAGAACACGAGGTGTCGCTTGCGGTACACCTCCAGCCCCCCGTCGGGGGAGCAGAAGGCGAGGGAGTCGTAGAGGTGCCCCGCGTGGTGCTCGACGTAGCCGGCCGCGACGTGGATGCCCCAGCGCCGGCTACGGTCGACGAGGTGGGAGAGGGTGCGGCCCCGGCCGTCCTCGGCGATGGGGTGGTAGTTCCCCCGGGAGCAGTAGCCGGTGTTGAACATCTCCGGGAGCACGGCCAGATCCACCCCCTCGTCCCGGCATCGGGCGAGGGAGGCGTCGGCCCGGTCGAGATTGCCGGGCACGTCCCCCGGGGTGGAGCGCATCTGGATCGCCGCGGCACGCAATTGCACGAGTCGGCCCTCCCAGGCCCTGACCGAGCGGATCGATCCCAGTCGGGCCGGATCGAAGCTCTCACTCGGTTCTTTCGGTCAATCCGTGACCGGACTCGACGCCGGATCGGCGGACGTCGACAGGACGCGTCGATCCGACCCGGACAATCGGCAAGGCCGGTTGGCGAATCGGCCCTCGGCGGCCTTGCCTCGGGACTTTAGCCATTCCGTCCCGGGCTGAACAGGCCAGTTGCGGGTGGCTCAGGGGAGCCGGATCCGGGCGTCCTCGACCGACCCGTCGGCCTTCCGGACGCGGAGGTCGATATGATCGCCCGGGCTTCGATTCCGGAGGACGTGGGCGAGCAACTCGGACTCCGTCATCCGGCCTTCCTGCCCGTCGAAGGCGAGGAGGACGTCGCCGATCTCCAGGCCGGCCCGCTTGGCGACGGCGTGCTCGCCGTACTGGCCGACGTGGTCGGCGTGCAGGGCCATCGAATCCTCGCCGAGGCCCAGCTCGTCTCGACGTTCGTCGTCCAGGTCGCTGAGCTTCATTCCGCCGAAGGCCTGGCGGCGGAGATCCCAGGTGGAGACGCGCCAGGAGATGTTGCCCGATCGCCTCCAATCGTCGGGGAGTCCCAGGGTGGTGGCGACCCGTCCGTCGCCGCGCCCGACCTCGGCCTCCAGCTCAGCGGGGCCGGATGGGGTCTGGTGCAGGATCCACTGGAGGTCGGCCGTCGAGACGAGGGGCTGGCCCTCGACCGAGGCGAGCCGGTCGCCGACGGCGATGCCCGCCTCGTCGGCCGGGGAGCCGGGGGCGACTTCCTCGACGACGACGAGCGACTCGGGATCGAGCTTGAGGCCGAGTGCCGTGGGGTCGGGGTACGGGAAGAGGACCTCGTCGGGGATCGGCTCACCGGCGTCCCGATAGACGAGGCGCTCGGCTTCCCGGACCTGGTGACAGTGGAGGCAGGACTCGACCACCTCCCCCTCGTAGTCGAGCGTCTCGCCGTAGCGGCCGGCGATGGACGGGTATTCCAGCGGGGTGGCGTACTCGGCCGGCCCGGGCTGCTTGCCCCGGAGCGAGGGGCGGACGTCGTCGTAGGAAGCGAACAGGCGGAGCGTCTCCTCCATCGCGGCCCGGAGGCCGAGCAGGGAGATGTCCTCCGTCTCGTGCCGCTCGGACCGGGTCCCGAAGCGGCCGAGGATGGTGCCGTCGGGGTGGAGGAAGACGATCGCCATCGACTGGTCGTAGTCGTACTGGAACGTGGAGAGGTCGAGCGTGTTCGCCTGCACCAGCCGGACGCAGACGAAGCGGTCCATCAGGTCCCGGATGACGGGGTCCCGGCGGGCGACGTCGTCGTCGAACTCCTGGCAGGCCTCGCAGGGGATGCAGCGCACCACCGCCATCAGCGGCTTGTCCTGCTCCCGGGCGGCGGCCATCCCCTCTCCGAGGTCGTTGTAGATCCAGGTGAGGGACTCGGCGAACGTGTCCCGGTCGCCCCGGACCCGGGTGGCCCGGTCCTGGGCGACGGCGGGGACGGCCGAGAGCACGACCGCGGCGAGGGCGAGGGTGCGAAGTCGCATCGTCGGACTCCTGGTCGGGGGGGATCGGTGACGAGGCCCGAGGCGACCAGGATATCGCATGCCCGGCGGGGCCGGAACGGGGTGCGGCCCCCGCCCCGACCCCGTCCCGGATCAGGCCCTGACCTCGCCGACGAGGTCCATGGGCAGGTCCCGGCGCTTGCGGGCACCGATGGCGAGGTAGGGCAGCGGCTTGCCCTCGATCGAGAAGCGGTGGCGGTATCGCTCAAGGAAGTACAGCTCGATGTAATTGGAGAGGATCATCCCCCGGATCAGGCTGGAGAAGCCGGAACGGTCGGACTTGTCCAGGAAGGTCTCCTTGATGTTGAAGGCGAGCCAGCCGTCGTCCTGGACCATGTTGAACGCCTCGACGAATGCCCTGGGGGGCACGTCGCCGAAGCCCAGGGCGGCGACGGTGACCAGGCAGTCGAAGGACCACTCGCCGATCTCCTTGCGGCGGGCGTCGTCCAGCTCGGTGAAGTCCTGGACGTAGTAGCCGTCGTAGACCTGGGGCCGGTCGCGCTCGGCGGCCAGCCGCGCCGATTCGATGATGTCCACGCCGACCAGCCGGGCCACGCCGTGGTTGCTCAGTTCCTCGGCCATCATCCCGTTGCCGGCCCCGAAGTCGAGCACGCGGAGTTCCGAGAAGTTCACCCCCGCCTGCTGGGTCGAGGCCCGGAGGACGCTGGCCACCTTGGCCGGCGACTGGCACTTGAGCCGGTCGTAGAAGAGCTGCTCGTACAGGCCCGGCCGCTCGTAGATCGCCCCGTAGTCGTGGAAGCGGATCTTCTTCCGATCGCCCGACTCGACGAGGTAGAAGTACGTCTCGTCCTGGTCCAGGTGGTCGACCTCGTTGACGGGGAACTGGATCCGGTAGCGGGGCTGGGTTCGCATCGATCGATGGTCCTCGGTCGCGATGGGTGGGCGGCCCGCCGGGCGCATGGGGCGGCCCGGCCGGATGCCCTCGGATTCGAACGGATTCCAATACGATTTCGTAAAATGACGCCGTCGTCGCCCCGGACGGGCGCGTCGGCCCCGGTCCTCGAGCCGCCCCGGGCGGCTCCGTTCACCGACGGCCGGGCTCGTGCCCGATGGCGGTGGCCGGGACCTCGCCGAGGAGGGCCGGTCCGGCCGATCGGGACCGCATTCCCGCGCCCCGGGGGCCTCGGGAGGGGATTGCCTACGCTCCCGGCGGTCGGGGAGGGATCGGGAACCTGGGGCGCCCAATCACCGGCCCGACGGATACCCGGGTCGCCCTCGACCCGACGCGACGACGCCCCGGCCCTGACAGGGCCGCCGGATCGCGATGGCATCCGGGGATCGGTGCGGGCCGACCGGCCCTGCGTCGCGAGGCCCCTGGGGCCTCGGCCCGACCCGGGAACCCGATCATACGAACTGGAGGCGACGCTGCCCACCCCCGGCCGGTTTCTCGAACCGGGCCGGGATCAGGTCCCCGGATCGGCCCGCCGTCCGCCCCGTCGGCGTCGGGGGGACAGGAGCGATCGGGACCGCCGGCCCGGGTTCCGCCCGATCCCGGAGCGATCCCGGCGATTTCGGGCCGCCGCTCCTGGTCAGGGACGGGCCTCATCGGCCGGGCGGTCCGGGAGACCCGCGCGGCAAGTCGGGGGAAATCGGGGGTCCGGACGGCCCCGCCCCGGCGGTCGGGCCCGGGGTGTTTGCCGGCGGATCGGCCGGGAGGCGGGACTCTCCTGCACCGGCCGATCCGGGGCCGGGCCGAGGGACCTGGGGGGCTGCCGGGGAGGAGGGCCGGGCCGGGGCGACGTCCGCGGGGGGCAGCGGGGCCTCGTCCCCCTCGAGCACGGGAGGGCCGACGGGCCTCCCCCCGCGGCGGCGGGCCCGCTCCGATCGGACCAACAGCAGGAGGACCAGCGCCCCGGCGGCGACCAACGCGAGGGAGTGCTGCACCTCCCGGATCCCCTCCTCGATCTGCCGGGCGAAGAAATAGCCCAGGCCGAACATCAGCGGGGTGCTGAGCATCACGGCGAAGAGGTCCGTCATCAGGAGCTTCAGCGGGGGATGCCTCAGGATCCCCGCCGTCAGGTAGGCGGCCGTCCGGAAGCCGACCGCGAACCGGCCGACGATCAGGATCTTCAGGCCATGCCTCTGGAAATAGCCCTTGATCTGCGCCTCCCTCGCCCGGGTCAAGAGCTTCCGGGTCAGCCGGAAGGCGAGGACGCGTTCCCCGTAGACGTACCCGAGCCCATAGACGACGAAGTCGCCCAGCAGCACCCCCACGACGCAGGCCCCGAAGGCCATCGGCCCCCACATCGCACCTTTCCTGGTGAGGATCGCCGCCAGGATGATCGGCGCCTCCTCGGGGACCGGCAGTCCCAGGCCGCCGAGCACCAACAGCAGGACGATGCCGAGGTAGCCGAATTGCTCGATCAGGTCCTCGGTCAACGCCCCGCCCCCGATCCCCGGGCTCCCTGCCTGATGTCCCCGGGTCGCCCTCGGCGGATCGACGGCGGCCGATCACGGCGGGGCGTCGCCTCCACGCAACGGCTCCCGCCGCGTCCCCGACTCGATCCGCAGCGAGCCGCCACCCCGTCTCCGGCCGTCCGGCATCGGATCCCAACCATCGACGATCACCCCCCGCTCGCCGATCGGTCCCCGCCCGCGAGCCCCTCGAAACCGAACCGCCGGAGGATCGCCCGGCCCTCCTCGCCGAGGAGCAATTCGCAGAAGGCGAGGGCCGTCTGCCGGCGGTCGCTCGCGGCGACGACGCCGAGGTACTGCTCGATCGGGTCGTGCAGGGCGGGGTCGATCGGTTCCCAGCGGATCCCGGGGGTGTCGGCCAGGGAGCGGGCGATCAGCCCGGCGTCGGCCTGCCCGGACTCCACGAACCGGCAGGCGACCCGGATCGACTGCCCGTACACCACCTTCGACTCCAGGGAGTCCCAGAGCCCCGATCGCTCCAGCACCTGCTTCCCCGCCTTCCCATACGGGGCATGGTCGGGGTTGGCCAGGGCGATGCTGCGGACCTCGGGGTCGGCCAGGGCGCCCAACCCCGAGCGCCCCGTACCGGCCGTGGCCGGGAAGGCCAGGACCAGGGGCCCGACGGCGTAGGGCCGGACCGTCGCCGGGTCGATCGCCCCGGAGTCGGCCAGGCGTCGGGCGTAGTCGAGGTTGGCGGAGAGGAACAGGTCGTAAGGCGCCCCCTGCTCGATCTGGCGGGCCAGCTGTCCCGAGGACCCGAGCACCGGGACGACCCGGACCCCCGTCCTCCGCTCGAAGGCGTCGGCCAGCTCGGGCATCGCCCCGAACAGGTCGCTGGCCGCGGCCACGTGCAGCTCGGGGGGCGGCCCGTCGGCCGACGGGCCCCGGCAACCGGGGAGGATGACCCCCGAGAGCACGACCAGCAATAACGGGACGACCCGGCCCCGGACGCCTCCGATTCCCATGCGAGCCATCCCCACCAGGCCTCGGGGCGAGCCGGGCCGACGCCCCTCGGTGCCGGAAATCCGCCTCGTGAGCATGATAACGTCGAGGGGCCGGCCCGGCGACCTCGCCCGGCGGCCGACCCTGCTGAGATTGCGTCGCCGGCCCGGGTTCGGGTATCACCATAGGCCCGAGCCGGGACTCGAAGGCGACCCCGCCGATCTCCGACCCTCCGTCCCAAGGACGTGGCGATCAGATGAAGACGGACCAGTTCCTCAAGCACTACGGGATCGTCGGTAACCCCTTCAGCGAGGAGGACGCCCAGACCGACACGGTCTTCAAGCGGGGCTGCCTCTGGACGATCCACCACCCGGCCTGGGACAAGTTCTTCGGCAGCCCGGCCGAGCCCTCCACCGCCCTGGTCTTCGGCGAGAAGGGCAGCGGCAAGACCGCCATGAGGCTCCAGGCCATCGCCGAGCTGGAAGGGTACAACGCCGACCACCCCGACTCCCGCGTCCTCGTCATCTCCTACGACGAATTCAACCCCTTCCTCGACCACTTCCGCACCGCCTTGAAGGCCCGGGACACCGCCTCGGCCCTCTCCCGGTGGAAGCTGCACGATCACATGGACGCGATTCTCTCGCTCGGGGTCACCCAGCTGGTCGACCGCCTGACCGAGGAGAAGGCGGATCTGACCCGTCTCTCTCTGGACCGTCGCCGGGACCTGCTGCTGCTGGCCGCGCTCTACGACGCCTCGACCGGTGAGCCGATCGACCGCCGCTGGGACCGCCTGCGACGCCGATCCGGATTCCGCCCGCTCTGGAGCCGCCGGGACCTCCAGATCGGCGTCGGGGTGACGGTGATCGTCGCGGCGCTGCTGGCGTCCTTCGGCGCCCTCCGGGACTGGTCGATCACCCCCTGGCTGGTCGGCATCGTGGCGATCGGCTGGCTCTACTGGGGCTGGCGGCTGCTCCGGGCCGAACTGCGGGCCCGGGACATCCGCAAGGCCCTCCGGGTCCTGAGCCGGGATCCCGGCGCCCTGCGCTGGGAGCTGCTCTGGTTCCGGCCGACCGAGCTGGCCGGCCAGCCGATGCCGACCGCCTCGAAGGGTGGGGAAGGTGAAGAGCGGTTCGAACTGCTCCGGAAGTTCCAGGGGGTGCTCAAAGACCTCGGCTACGGCGGGATCATCGTGCTGGTCGACCGCGTCGACGAGCCCCAGGCGATCGAGGGCGATCCGAGGAAGATGAAGGCCCTGGTCTGGCCGCTGCTCGACCACAAGTTCCTCCGACACCAGGGGATCGGCCTGAAGCTCCTGCTGCCGATCGAGCTGGCCTACTACCTGGACAAGATGGACAAGGACTTCTACGACCGCGCCCGGCCCGACAAGCTGAACATGATCAAGCCGTTGCGCTGGACCGGACCGTCGCTCTACGACCTGGCGACCGACCGCCTCCGCGCCTGCACCCCCGACGGCGACGGTGACGGCGAGCGCACCGATGGCGGCCCCCGCCTCCGCCAGTTTGTCGACGAGGCCGTTGCCGACGACGCCCTGAAGGACGCATTGGGCCACCTCCGCACCCCCCGGCAGCTCTTCAAGTTCCTCCACCGCCTGATCGAGGAGCACTGCCACCGCCACACCGTCGACGACCCCCGCTGGTCGGTCGACCAGGACACCTTCCGGACCGTCTACACCGACCACATCCGCAGCATCGACGCCTTCGACCGCGGCTACGGCCACGGCTGAGGACGCACCGATCGCACGGGCCGGCCCCCTGGCCCCGGGCCGGACCATGCGATAGGCTCGGGATATGGATGTCCAGCGGGGCGAGGGAGCCCCGGCGGCCCGCCCTCCCCCCGGCGCCTGGGAGGCCGATCCCCTGTTCGAGCCCCGACCGACCACCCCCCTGATCGTCACCCTCGGATTCGACGCGGAGACCTTCGACCGGCTCGACGGCCTCCGACGCCGCTTCTTCCCCACGGATCGGAACCTCATCCCCGCGCACCTGTCGCTGTTCCACGCGCTCCCGCCGGAAGAACTCGACGCCGTCTCCGCCGAACTGGGAGAGGCGGCCGGGGCCCGGCCGCCGATCGCCTTGCGGTTCTCGAAGGTCGTTCCCCTCGGTTCGGGCTTCGCCCTCGGGCTCGACGTGCCCGGCCTGGCCCCCCTGCACCGCCGGCTGGACGACGCCTTCTCCCCCTGGCTCTCCCCCCAAGACCGGCAGACCTTCCGCCCCCACGTCACCCTGATGAACAAGGCCGACCGCACCGCCGCCCGAGTCGGCCTCGCCGCCTACCGGGACGAGTTCGAGCCCTGGACAGGGATGGGGGATTCGCTGCGGCTCTGGGCCTACCTCGGGGGGCCGTGGCGCCCGTTGGCGCGGTATCCTTTCCATGGGGACCCGAGCCCCGACCTGGAGGCGTGACGCCATGTCGAGCATCCCGAAGGCGAGCGACGGCCTCGCTCTCGACGAGTTCCTCGAACTCCCCGAGATCGACCGGCGTCCGTACCTGGAATACATCGATGGGAGGATCGTGCCCAAGGTGTCGCCCCAGTATAAGCACGGTCGGCTGACCAAGCAGTTCCTCTACCGGCTCGACGGGGCCGCCGGCCACCGGGGCGAGGCGATCCCTGAACTCCGATGCACCTTCGACGGGCGGTCGATCATCCCCGACGTCGCGTTCATGTTGCGTGAGCACGTCACCTTCGACTCCGACGGCGAGCCGGCCGGGCAGGTCGACCGGCCGCCTGATCTCCACATCGAGATCATCTCGCCCCGGCAGTCGACGAGCGACGCCCACGACAAGCTGGTCCACTCGACGGCCCACGGCTGCCCGCTCGGCTGGCTCGTCCATCCGGGACGTCGCTCGATCGACGTCTATCGACCCGGCCTCGAGGCCGTCCGGCTCTCGACCGGAGACGTCCTCGACGGGGCCCCCGTCCTCCCCGACCTCCGGCTGCCGGTCGCCGAGGTCTTCGGCTGGCTCAGGGGATGGCCCGGCGACGCATGACCCTCGCGAAACGGGGAGCGAAATGATGACCAGGACCCCGAAGGTGGTCGACGACAGCATCCGCGACGGAGCCCCCGTCGTCCGCGGATTCCTGCTGCCGGTCGGCAAGGCCTCGCGATGGCTCAGACACGGGCCGAGTGGCGGCGATCCGGGAGGCCCGGCATGAGTGCCGAACCGGCGGCGACGACCGATCCGAACCGGCTCGCCCTCACCTTCGAGGAGGGGACGATCGTCGTCGAGGGCCTGCCCGAGCACGACTCCCGGGGGATCCCCGGCCTCCAGTTCGACTCGAGACGGCGGGGGATCTACCGGGCACCGGCGATCTGGTACCGGGAGATCGTCCAGCACCTGCGCGACCACGGCATCCCCTACGACGACCGGGCCCGGGACTACCAGGGCAAGACCCCGTGGGACATCCGGGTCGACAAGCCGGCGTTCCCGCACCAGACCGAGGCCCTGGAGGCGTGGTCAGCGGGCGGGATGCGGGGGGTGGTCGTGCTGCCGACCGGCACGGGCAAGACCCACATGGCGAACCTCGCCATCAACGCGGCCCAGCGCCCCACGCTGGTGGTCACGCCGACGATCGACCTGATGAACCAGTGGTTCGACGAGCTGACGCTCTGCTTCGACGTGGAGGTCGGCCTGCTCGGCGGCGGCTACTACGAGGTCAAGCCGCTGACGGTGACGACCTACGATTCCGCCTACATGAACATGGCCCGGCTGGGCGACAAGTTCGGCCTGCTCGTCTTCGACGAGTGCCACCACCTGCCCGGCCCGACCTACGGGCTGGCCTCGACCTGCTCCATCGCCCCGTTCCGCCTCGGGCTGACCGCCACCCCCGAGCGGGCCGACAACGCCCACGAGCAGCTCGACCGGCTGATCGGCCCGATCGTCTACCGCAAGGAGATCACCCAGCTCCGCGGCCAGTTCCTGGCCGATTACCGGGTCGAGACGCAATACGTCACCCTGAGCGAGGAGGAGCAGTTCCGCTACGAATCGTGCCGCGAGGTCTATCGCAACTTCACCCGGGACCACGGCATCGACTTCCGACGCCCCGACGCCTGGGGCCAGTTCCTCCGGCTCGCCTTCCGCTCCACCGAGGGCCGCACCGCCTACCAGGCGTACCGGGAGCAGCGTGAGCTCGCCCTGGCCGCCCCGGCGAAGCTCCAGCTGCTGGGGAGGCTGCTCGACCACCACCACGGCGACCGGATCATCATCTTCACGCACGACAACGCGACGGTCTACCAGATCGCCCGGCGATTCCTCGTGCCGGTCATCACCCACCAGACGAAGACCAAGGAGCGCCGCGAGGTGCTCCTGCGGTTCAACGACGGCCGGTTCCCGATCGTCGCCACCAGCCGGGTGCTGAACGAGGGGGTGAACGTGCCCGAGGCGAACGTGGCGATCATCCTCTCGGGCACCGGCTCGGTCCGGGAGCACGTCCAGCGGCTCGGCCGGATCCTCCGCAAGCGGGGCGACAAGGAGGCGACCCTCTACGAGGTGATCACGAGGGGGACCGTCGAGGAATTCACCTCCAGCCGCCGCCGCAAGCATAGCGCCTACGGCGGCGGCTGACCGAGTCGGCCGGGGAACCCGGGGTTCAGAACGTCCCGGCGTCGATCGGGCCGTCGGCGATGGCGGCGAGGTTCTCGAACTTCATGAAGTTGCGGAGGAAGGTCATCTTGATCGTGTCGGTGCGGCCGTTCCGGTTCTTGGCGACGATCAGCTCGGCGACGCCGGGCTGGTCATTGGGGTCGTAATACTCGGGGCGGTGCAGGAGCAGGACCATGTCGGCGTCCTGCTCGATGGCGCCCGACTCGCGGAGGTCGGCCATCCGGGGGCGACGGTCCTCGCGGTTCTCGACGCCTCGATTGAGCTGGGAGAGGGCGATGACGGGGACGTTCAGCTCCCGGGCGAGGGTCTTCAGCCGCCGGCTGATCTTGGCGATCTGCTCCTGTCGGCTGTCGCGGTTCTCGCCCGAATCGGGCTCGATGAGCTGGATGTAGTCGACGATGATCAGGCCGAGGTCCTGGGTGGTCTTGGCCTGTCGGAGCTTGATCCGGCGGGCGTTCGCCGTGATCTGGAGCATGTTGCGGGTCGGCGTGTCGTCGATCAGCACGGGGGCGCCGCCCCGGAGCTCGTCGTAGGCCCGGCCCAACATGGTCATGTCGCGCTGGCCGAGCCCCTGACCGGTCCGGAGCTTGTGGCCGTCGACCTTCGCCCGGGCGCCCAGCATCCGGTCGGCGATCTCCAGCTTGCCCATTTCCAGGGAGACGAACAGGACGGCCTTGTGCTGGGACATCGCGACGTGCTCGCAGATGTTCAGCGCTAGCGCCGTCTTGCCCATGCTCGGGCGGGCCGCCAGGATGACCAGTTGCGAGCCCTGGAAGCCCGTGGTCACGTCGTCCAGGTCGAGCAGGCCGCTGGAGATACCGGTGATCGGGTGTCGGGACTCGGACCGCAGGGCGATGCGGTCCATCGCCTCGGTGACGATGTCCTGCAGGTCGACCGTCTCGCCGCTGGCCTGCTCCTCGGCGATCCGGAAGATCTGGCGCTCGGCGGTCTGGAGCACCTCGTCGGCGGACTTGAGGCTGTCGTAGCTGTCCTTGAGGATCTCGTGGGCGCCGCCGATCAGGCGGCGGAGCACGGACTTCTCCCGGACGATCACCGCGTAGTGCAGCGCGTTGGCGGCATGCGGGACGCTGTTGATGATGGAACCGATCAGCTCGTCGCCGCCGAGTCGGTCGTATTGCTCCCGGCGCTGGAGCTCCTCGGCGAGCAGCAGGGTGTCGACCGGCTGGCCCTTGTCGTACAGTTCCCGGACGACCGTGTAGACGACCTGGTGGGCGTCCCGGTAGAAGTCCGGGGGTTGCAGCAGCGGGACGACCTCGTGCAGGACCTCGTTGTCCAGCAAAATCGAGCCGAGCACGCCGCGCTCGGCCTCGAGGTTCTGGGGGGGGAGGCGATCATCCGGGGGGCCCGAGGCGGTCGCCGAATGGCGATGCTGCCCGTGGCCCTTGCCGTGGCCGTTCCCGTTCCCGTTGCTATTGCCGTTTGCATAGGGGGACATCGTCGAGCAGCTCCGACCGATCGCTGGCGGCGAATGGCCAGGCCGTCACGACGCGGACCGGGCCGGAGCGGGCGATCGCCGCGGGGCCGAGTCCCTGGCCGTTCGGACGTCCGGATGGCTGCGATGCGGCCGGCCGACTCTACCGGAATCGATCGGCCGGCGCGGGGATCGGGGGCGAATCGATCCGGGGCCGGGGGGTGAATCCGACCCCCCCGGCCCTCAAGTCCGCCACGATCGGCACGGCAGGACGATCAGCCCTGGTCCTCCTCGATGTGCGTCGGCACCACCCAGAGCTTGACCTCTCCGGTGATCTCCATGCCCAGGTGGATCGGGATGCTGTAGAAGCCGAGCTCCCGCAGCGGGCCCTCGATCCGGACGTTCTCGGGGTCGACCTGGAAGCCGTCGGTCGCCAGGGCCGAGGCGATCTGCTGGGAGTTGACCGAGCCGTAGAGGTGCCCCTCCTCGTTGGCATTGGCCTCGATGGTGATGGACCGCTGGGAGAGCTGGGCGGCGAGGCTCTGGAGGTCGGACCGCTTGGCCTCTTCCAGCGCCTTGAGGCGGGCCCGGTGCTTCTCGACGATCCGCAGGTTGTGCGGGGTGGCGAAGGTGGCCAGCCCCTGGGGCAGCAGGAAGTTCCGGGCGTAGCCGGGCTTGACCTTGACCAGGTCGCCGGGGTCGCCGAGCTTGGCGACCTTGCTGGTCAGCAGGATATGCATGAAGCCGTTCTTCGGCCGGGTCGGGTGGTTGTGCCGACGCTCCCACCCGGGCCGCCGGGTGGCGCCGAGGATTTCCTGGGCGGCCTGGCTCTGGGTCTGGGCGTGCGCCAGGGCCCGGGCGGCCTTGGCGGCCGACTTGGCCTGCTTGCTCTTGCTCTTGGTCGGGGTCTTGGCCATGGTGTCGCGTCCTCGTCTCGACGGTCGGCGCGGGGCCCGCGCCGTCGGCGGGTCGAGCCTTACGTTCGCCTGAACGTGCCTTGTGGAAAGGGATTAGAACGGGATATCCTCGTCGGCCGGCTCCTCACTCCCGGCGGCCGGACGCCGGGGAGGCGGGGCATAGGGACGAGGCCCGGAGCCGTTGGCGCCGCCACGGGGCTCCCCGCCGCCGCCGCCGGAGGGGGCGCGGCGGGCCGGGGGCTCGTCATACTCGACGTCGCTTCGGGGGGGGCCGCCGCCCTGGTCGTCGCCGCCCCGACGCGTGTCGAGGAACTGGATGCGCTCCCCTTCGACCCGGATCTTGGTCCGCTTCTCTCCGGAGTTCCGGTCCTCCCAGGAATCCATGCGGAGGTGGCCCTCCACGTGGATCTGGCTGCCCTTCTTCAGGTACTGGCAGCAATTCTCGGCCTGCCGGTTCCAGACGGAGACGTCGATGTAGAGCGTGTCCTCGCGACGATCCCCCTCCTTGGTCGTGAAGACGCGGCTGGTGGCGAGTCGGAGGTCGCTGACCGGGGCGCCGCTGGGGGTGTAGCGCAGCTCCGGATCGTGGGTCAGGCGCCCGATCAGGAACACCTTGTTCAAGTCGGCCATCGGAACGGACCTCCCCGGCCCCGGCTCGGCCGGTCTCGGCGGATGGTGGTCGGATGAAGGGTCGCGACACTAAACGGCTGTCACCTTGATGGAACCGTACCACACGCCGGGTCCGGACTCAAGCCGAGAAAACGAATCGAGATGGGCCTCGGGGCCCGGTCAGTCCCGGTCGCGATCGCGGTCCCGGCCCCGGCGATCGCCCCGGTCCCGGTCCCGGTCCCGGTCGCGGCGGTCGCGGCGGTCGTCGTCGTCGGAGGGGCCGCCCTCGTCGGTCGGCGTGAAGGACATCGCCTGCGTGACGAGGTGATCGGCCAGCTTCGGGTGGACCTTGAGGATCAGCTCCCGGACCACCATCTCGTCCAGGTGCAGGTCGCCGACCAGTTCCTGGAGCTTGCTGCCGTCGACCCGGAAGTACGTGAGCAGGTACGCCCCCTTCTTGTGGGGCCCGACCGGGTAGGCGAGCCTGCGGTCGTCCCACTGCCGGCTGGCGACGATCTCCGACTCGTGCTTGCGGAGCAGGTCGTGGACGTGGGTCTCGGCCTCCTCCCACGAGCCGGTGACCTTGGTGCTGTCCAGCAGGAACATCCCCTCGTACGTGTTGACCGGCACGGTGGCCTCCTCGTGACATGGGGCCCGTGGAGCCTCGGCGTCCGTCGTTCCGGGCGATCGGGGCCGGGCTGGCCTCCGACCGCCGGGGACGCCTCGGCCCGTCTCCCCTCCCTTCGGGGAAACGGTGCTCGGGCCCTCCTGGGTGATCTCGATCGAACCTGAGAGACGTCGGGGAGCCGGCCGATCGCCGGCGACCCGTTCGAACCCGACTGCGGGCGGCCGGATGCGGGTCCTATCCCCCCGCGGCCGCGTTGAACCGATTCATGGCCGACTCCAACCCCTGCGAGACCCAGACGGCGACGGCCTGGGTGGCCGAGATCAAGGCATCGTCGATGACGGGACGCTCGGTGTTCCGCCACCGGCCGAGGACGTAGTCCGCGGCGTCGATCGGGCCGGGATCGCCGACGCCGATCCGCAGGCGAGGGAAGTCCTGGGTGCCGAGCTGGGCGATGATGTCCCGCAACCCCTTCTGGCCCCCGTCGGAGCCTTTCGGGCGGATGCGGAGCTTGCCCAGCGGCAGGCTGATGTCGTCGCAGACGACCAGGAGGTCCTCGGCGGGCTCGATCTTGTAGAACTGGACGGCCTGCCGGACGCTCCGGCCGCTGAGGTTCATGTACGTCTGGGGCTTCAGCAGCAGGACGCGTCGGAAGTCGAGCTCGGCCTCGGCGAGCAGCCCGTCGAACTTCTTCGAGGCGGCGGAGCCGCCGGGCCCGGAGGCCAGCCGGTCGACCACCTCGAAACCGACGTTATGCCGGGTCCCGTCGTACTTGGGGCCCGGATTCCCCAGGCCGACGATCAACTTCCGACCGCTCATCGAACCGCTGCCCCGGATCCGGACTCCCGGCGTGCCTGGACCGTCACGCCTCCGACTTCGCCCCTTCGGCCTCGCCGCCGCCCTCGGCCCCTTCGTCGCCGGTGTCGGCGGCCGATCCGGCCTTCTTCTCGACGACGTGGACGAGCATGACGCTCTCCTCGGCCTCGGTCGTCACCCCATCGGGCATCAGCCCCTTGAGGTCCCGGACGAGGATCGCGTCCCCGACGTTCAGGCCCCCCACCTCCAGGGTGAGCGACTTGGGGATGGCGTCGGGCTTGGCCTTGATCTTCAGGCTGCGGACGAGCTGCTCCAGGCGGCCGCCGAGGGCCAGGCCGACCGGCTCGCCGTGCATCTCCAGCGCGACCTCGGCCTCGACCGTCTCGCCGGCGCTGACCCGGAGGAAGTCCAGGTGGATGATGTCCTTGCCCAGGTGGTCCCACTGCACGTCCCGGACGACGGCCATCTCGGACTTGCCTTCCCAGGAGAGCTGGGCGAGGTGGACCGACTTCTTCAGCATCATCGCCACGTCGTCGTTCGACAGCGAGATGGGCACGGGATCCTGCTTGTGCCCGTAGATGATCGCCGGGACGCGACCGTCTGCCCTCAGCCGCTTCGAGGCTCGGCTGCCGGTGCCCTTGTTCTTCGCCGGGTCGCGCGGCTCGACCTGGATGGTAACCGCTTCGGCCATGAGTAGGTGTCCGTCCCTCCGTCGCCGGGCCCGCCCGGACATCCCGCGACGCGCGGTGCGGGCCGGGGCGAACCGGATCGGGAGCTTCGCGAGGTTCTTGGGGGGTCGTCGTCTGTGCAAGTTCGATTCGTTCAATCGCGACGAATCGCGCATCAAACGAAAAAAACGCCGCCCGCGAGGGCCGCGCATCCCGCGATTATGACGAGCACCGTCGTTCCTCGCAAGTCCCCTGCCCGGTTCATCCCCCGAGCAGGGTGGGCGTCTCGAAAGTAGGTGGGAAATCCCGTACAACAGGGGTGGCTGATGGGATCGACGGATTTCACCCACAACCTCGCACGGACATCCCGCCATGCGCACCCCCGATTCGGGCCTGACCCCGGAGCAGGCCGCCGACGCCGAGCGGATCTACCAGGCCCTCCACGCCGCCTCCGAGGAGGACCATTGGCGGATCGCCCAGCTCCTCGCCTCGCGGGGCGACGACCGACTCTTCGGGCAGACCGAGCACGAGGTCCGCGACCTCGTCCACAAGACCGGGGCCAAGGCGATTCAGGCCGCCCTCGACGGGCGGAAAAAGGGGGGTACCGGGGGTCGAGCGTGAGCTGCCCGACCTGCCTCGAGCCGGCCAAGTTCATGGGCCACCGTCCCCGCCGGGTGGTCAGCCTGCTCGGGGCGGTACGGGTCACCCGGGCGTACTACCACTGCCCCCACTGCCACGGCGGCTTCGCCCCCGGCGACGCCGTGATGCGGGTGCCCGAGGCGGCGCTGACCCCGGCGGCCTACGAGGTCGCCTGCCTGGCCGGGGCGCTCTCGGCGTTCGCCGAGGCGGCCGAGGTGACCTTGCCGAAGATGGCCGGGCTGCGCCTGGCCGAGTCGACGGTCGAGCGGGCCGCCGAGGCGGCCGGGGCCGAGGTCGGCCGGCGGCTGGCCGCCGGGGAGGTCTTCGGCGGGGCCCGCGCCTGGCACTGGCACAAGGACGCCGAGGGCAAGACCTGCGCGTACGTGGCGGCGGACGCGACCGGGGTCGGGCAGCAGGGCGAGGGCGGGTCGTCGGCCGAGGGGCGGATGGCCACCGTGGCGATGGTCTACAACCCGGTCCCCGAGGTGTCCGCCCGCCGGGCGCGGCCCGACGGCCCGCCGCCCCGGTTCCGGGCCCGCTACGTGGCGGGGCTGTGCGGCGTGGCCCCCCTGGGCGAGCCGCTCCGGCGGCAGGCGGCGCAGGTGGGGATGGACCGGGCCGAGCGGTGGATCGCGCTGACCGACGGGGGCAGCGGGCTGGAGGGCTGGGCGCGTGCCAACTTCGGGAGGGTCGAGGCGGTGATCCTCGACTTCTACCACGCCGCCGAATACCTGGGGGGCCTGGCCCGCGCCCTGTTCCCGGGCGACGACGAAGCGCGGGAGGGCTGGCTGGGCGACTGGTGCCACCGGCTGAAATACGAGGGCGGCCCGACCGTACTCGAGGCGTTGCGAGGCCTGGAGGTGCGCGGCCACGCGGCGAAGGAAGCACGAGCGGAGGTGGTGCGGTACTTCACCAACCAGGCGCACCGCATGGACTACCCGGGCTACGTGGCCAAGGGTTGGGCGATCGGCTCGGGGCCGGTGGAGGCGGCGTGCAAGACGGTCATCGGGCAGCGGATGAAGGGCTCGGGGATGAGGTGGGGCGCCGACGGGGCCGACGCCCTGAGCCACTTGCGGGCGTTGTTCAAGAGCGGAGATCGGCAGTGGGACGCCTTCTGGTGCCCCACACCGAACTGATTCCACCTACAAACGAGACGCCCTCCCCCCCGAGCAGGGCGAGCAGCCCGGGGTCGTCGAGCCGAACGGCCAGCCGATTGGCGGCCGAGAGGCCGGCGGCCGGGCTCTGGTCGTGCGGGATCCCCACGACGAACGCCCCCGAGGCCCGGGCCGAGGCGACCCCGGCAGGGCTGTCCTCCAGGACCAGCATCCCACCCGGTTCGACCCCGAACCGGGCGGCCGCCGTCCGTGTAGATCTCCGGGTCGTTCTTCCGTCACTACGGGCGGGCCGCTCGCGGTCCCGTTGACCAGGGTGTACCGGGTGACGACCCAGTGCGCCTAAGCTGCTCGGCCGGGGCAACGTCGAGGCCGACCAGTTGATAGAGGGGGGCACACGGTAGGGATACGATGGAAACACAGCCGGGCCACACTGCCGAGTCGGACGCCGAGCGGATCGCAGGCCACCGAGTAGCACGCACCCCGGGTCCGGGCCTCCCCTGCCGTCTCAAGGACTACGCGAGGCTCTCGGGGAACTCGATCGACCTGGCGACGAGCAGTGGCGCTTCGAGCGGGGCGGTGATCGGCCGCCGCTTCAGGTCCAACCCGCCACGACCTCGCCGGCCGCGGCGTTCGCGTGATGAGACCGACTGGTCGTGTCGCGTGCCATCGACATCGGATCGTCCCGCACTGCCGGGGCGGCATCCCAGGAGAAAAAAAATGAAGAAAGCCCATGCCCGATGGAGACAATCGTCCCGCGGACGCACTTAACAGGTTATGAGCGGTATCATGACGGGAGATTCCAGCGAGGTCACCGATCTGTTGCACCAGGCCGCCGATGGCGACCAGGAGGCGCTCCGCGTCTTGCTCGCACGGCACCACGATCGGCTTAAGCGGATGGTGCGCCTACGCCTCAGCCGCCGCCTCGCGGGCCGCGTCGGCGACTCGGATGTCCTCCAGGAGGCGTACCTTGAAGTCGCGCGTCGGCTGGACGAGTACCTCCAGGGGCCTGTGCTGCCGTTTTTCCTCTGGCTGCGACACCTGACGGGGTTGAAGCTAACCGAAGTCCATCGCCGCCACCTCGGGACGCAGCTGCGCGACGCCGACCGCGAGGTCACCCTGCACCGCGGGGGCCTGCCCCCGGCCGATTCGGTTTCGCTGGCGGCCCAGCTCCTGGGCTCGCTGACCACGCCGTCGCAGGCGGCCATCAAGGCCGAGACGCGCCTGCTGGTGCAGGAGGCGCTCAACAGCATGGACCCGATCGACCGCGAGGTGCTCGCACTGAAGCACTTCGAGCAGCTCAGCACCTCCGAGATCGCCGAGGCGCTGGGGCTGTCCAGGGCCGGGGCGGGCAGCCGCTACCTGCGGGCGATCAAGCGGTTGCGGGGGATCCTCTCCCGCAACCCCGGCTTCGAGGCGTTCTGAGGCTCAGTCCGGAAGGCTCCAGGGAGCCATCGACCGCCGACCTCGATGGGCGATGGCGCCGGAGGAGGGAGGGCCTGATGTCGACGTCGGGATCGCGCTCCGAGATCGTGCTCCGGCTGGCCGAGGAGTTCCTCGACCGCTACCGCGGGGGCCAGCGGCCGTCGCTGCAGGAATACATCGACCGGCACCCCGAGCTGGCCGGGGAGATCCGCGAGGTCTTCCCCGCCATGGCGATGATGGAGCAGATCGCCATCGCCGACGAGTCGCTGGCCGGCGACCCCACAGGCCCGGCGCCGTCTCGCCGGGACGCGCCGCTGGAGCAACTGGGCGACTACCGGATCCTCCGCGAGATCGGCCGCGGGGGCATGGGCGTCGTCTACGAGGCCGAGCAGGAGTCGCTCGGCCGCCACGTCGCCCTGAAGGTCCTGCCGCCGCACGCCCTGCGCGACCCGGTGCAGGTCCGCCGCTTCGAGCGCGAGGCCCGTGCCGCCGCCCGGCTGCACCACACGAACATCGTGCCCGTCTTCGGCGTCGGCGAGGAAGCCGGGACGTACTACTACGTCATGCAGTACATCCAGGGCCAGTCGCTCGACGAAGTGCTCCTCGAGCTGAGGCGGCTGCGAAAGGCCGCGCCCCTCCACGCCATGGATCGCGACGCAACCGTGCCGACTTCGGCGGCCGCGCCCCCCTCGGCGGCCGAGGTCGCCCGGTCGCTCTGGACCGGCCGCTTCACCGCGGCGGCGGTCCCGGAGGCGGGCGATGTGACGCCGACGGCCAGCACGGAGGCCGCCCACGACCCGGGCTCGGCGACCACCTCGGGCGGCTCGGTGGCGGATTCGAGCCTGCTGGTAGGCTCGGGGACGGCAGGGCACGCGAGACGGTCATACTCTCGTCGGGTGGCTCGGCTCGGCATCCAGGTCGCCGAGGCGCTGGCGCACGCCGCGGAGCAAGGAATCACCCACCGCGACATCAAGCCTTCGAACCTACTGCTCGACATCCGCGGCGCCATCTGGGTCACCGACTTCGGCCTGGCCAAGTCCGCCGGCCAGGACGACCTGACCCACACCGGCGACCTCGTCGGCACGTTGCGCTATATGGCCCCCGAGCGCCTCCACGGCCAAGCCGACCACCGCAGCGACCTCTACGCGCTGGGCCTAACCCTTTACGAACTGCTCACGCTGCGCCCCGCCTTCGGCGAGTCCGACCGCGGCCGACTGGTCGACTCGATCACCCGTACCGACCCTCCCCGGCTGACGCGGGTCGATCCGACAATCCGGCGAGACCTGGCGACCATCGTGCACAAGGCGATGGCGAAGCAGCCGGCCGACCGCTACCAGACGGCCGCGGAGTTGGCGGCGGACCTGGAGCGGTATCTGGAGGATCGCCCGATCAAGGCCCGGCCCCTGAGCATCGCCGGCGTGGCCTGGCGATGGTGCCGGCGCAACCCGGCCGTGGCGAGCCTGCTGGGGATCATCACCTTGCTGCTGATGGGGGTTGCGGCCGGCTCGGTGGCTGCGGCCTACCGCTTCAACACGTTGGCGGCCGCCGAGCGGTCGACCCGCCTGAAGGCCGTCGCCGCCAGCCTCCGCGCCGACCAGCAAGCCGAGCGCGCCGACCAGGCCGCCGACCTGGCCAACCGCCGCGCCGCCGAGGCCGAGGAGGCACGGGCTCTGGCCGATCTCCGGGCGACCGAGGCCCGGGCAGTGGTCGATTTCCTGGTCAACGACATGCTCGCCTCCCCCTCGCCGGAACAGGCCCAGGGCGAGACGGTCACGGTGTCAGACGTCCTCGAACGGGCCGCCGAGCGGGTCGGCGCGCAGTTCGCCGATCAGCCGCTGATCGAGGCGTCGATCCGCCACACGCTCGGTCAGACCTTCGAGGGGCTCGGGCAATACGAGGAGGCCGAGAATCATCTGGCCCGCGCGGTCGAACTCCGGACCGAACACCTCGGCGCCGAGCATCTCACGACGTGCGAGTCGTCATTCCGCTTCGGCTGGGTACTGTTCCGTCAGGGCCAGAACGCCAAGGCACAGGAACACTTTGAGGATCTCCTCGAGATCTGTCGACGCGAGTACGGTCCCGAGCACGAGAACACGCTCAACGTGATGAATGGGCTCGCGGCGGCCTACTACGTGCTCGGCAGGTTCGGGGAGGCCCTCGCCCTGCACGAGGAGGCCCTGGAGATCAAGCGGCGGACGCTCGATCCGGAGGACCCCGGCACGTTGGTGACGATGAACAACCTCGCCAACGTGTACCGGAGCCTCGGCAGAATCCGGGAGGCTCGCGACCTCTACGCGGCGGCCGTCGAGGTGGAGCGACGGATTCGACCGAATCATCCGGGCACGCCGCTCACGATGCAGAACCTCGCCATCACCCTCGACCAACTCGGCCATCGCGAGGAGGCCGCCGCCCTCCTCAAGGAGGCGATGGAGAGCCGCCTCCGCATCCTCGGCTACGACCATCACATGACCCGGGATTCGATCCAGGCGTACCTGAACCACCTGGAGAACTTCGAGGAGGATCGCGCGTTCTTCGAGAAGCAGATCGCGCGGGCCCGCCGCGAGAAGGGGCCGGAGGACCCGGAGACCCTCTTCTGGACCACCTACCTCGCCGACCAGCACCGCCGCCGGGGTGATCTGGAGGAGGCTCGGGTGCTCTACGACCGAGTGCTCGCCGGTCGCCGCCGCGCCCTCGGGCCGGACCACCGCGACACGATCAGCACACTCGGCGTCCTCGCCGGCATCGCCGAGGCGCAGGGCGACCCGGAGAAGGCCGAGCGCCTCCTCACAGATGCCCTGGAGGCCGAGCGTTCCCGCGGCCCCGATCGCTCAGAAACGATCCGTACGGCGAATCGGCTCGCGCGATTGATGGCCGAGCACGGCAAGACGGACGAGGCCGAGGCCCTCCTCGAGCGGGGCCGCGACGACTGCCTCCGCTCGCTCGGGTTCGCCGACCCGACGACACACGAAGCGATCAGCATCCTCTTTTCTTTCCTGAGGGAGCACGATCGGGATGATCAGGCCCTCGCCCTCGCCGAGGACACGCAGCAGCGAGCCCGTCGCGAACTCGGACTGGACGATCAACGGACCTACGAATGGATCAACATACTCGCCGGGGTGCACCAAGCTCGGGATGAGCTGGAGGAGGCTCAGCGTCTCTACGAGGAGGCGGCCGCCGGACTCTCCCGCACCCTCAGGGCCGACCACGCCCAGACGATTGCGACGACTCTGGCGCTCTCCGAGCTGATGGAGGAGCGGGGCTTGCACGAGCCGGCCGACGCCCGGCTCGATCAGGTGATCGAGTCCCGCACCCGCACCCTCGGCTTCGGGAGAAATGAGACGAAGCTGGCGATCCTCACCCGCCTGAAGCGGCACTTCGATCGTGGTGACTTCGAGGAAGGCCGTGCGTTCGCCGACGAGGTGCTGGAGCGTTGCCGGGCGTCGCTGGGGTCGGATGACTCGGACATGCTCTGGTATCAGAATGCCCTGGCCCTGCTCTACCGGAACCACGGCAGTGCGGACGAGGCCCGCGCGATCCTCGACGAAGTGATCGCGACCGCCCGGCGCCGACTGGAATCGACGGGCGACACCCCGACCGATCCGCTACTCACCCAGTCGCTCGGGATGGAACTGGCGAGAGCCCGAGCGGTGCTCGGCAAACTGCACGGTCCGGGGAAGCCGGACGACCCGTCCGGCCCGCCGTCGGTCCCGGTGACGATCGAGGCGCCGTACCGGCCCGAATCGCCCGTCGCCGACGGGACGATCGGCCCCGAGGAGTACGGCCCGGCGCTCGACGTGTCCTTTGACGACGATCGCAACCCGGGTCGGATGTATCGTTGGCTCGACCCGCGTGGCAAGGCCCGCGATGACCTGAGTTTCCGCATCATGGCCGCGTATTCTGATGCGTCGCTGTTCCTGGCCGTCCAGGTCCGCGACTCGTTCCTCGTCGCCGACCCGCAGGCGCTCGACCCCGTACAGAGCAACGACCATGTGGAGGTCTTCATCAACGGCGACTTGACGGCGAATGATCACAACTTCGGCCCAGCGAGTCCCCCCTCGGGTGGCGCGGACTTCGGCTCGCGAGAAGGTTTCCAGCTCCTCGCCGACACCGCAGGCAATCAGTACACCGGGACTCCCGAGTTCACCAACGACGATTGGACCGCCGGGGCGAGCACGACCGAGGACGGCTACGTCATCGAGTTCGAGATCCCGCTGGACCTGATCGATACGCGGGACGGGCCGGAGTCCGCCCCGGCGGCGCCGGGCGCACTTCTTCTGATGAATATCGCGATCACCGACAACGACGACGTCACGAACCGCCAGATGAGCTACGCCATCCTCTGGTCCGAGGACCCGGCCCTCTCGCCCTACGTCGGCGGCGAGGACACCTGGCCCGTCGGGCTCCACCTCGTGCCCTGATCACCGGGCTGCGCCGGTGCGGGTGCGAGTCCATGTAAGTGGGCGACTCCAGGTCGCACTCCAAGGGCCTGGGCTCCTTGTCAGGCAGATCCCGCGATTTGGCCGGCCAGATCTCGGCCTCTGGATGGCCGGCGCCGGCTCTCCCAGCATCTCCCGGACGCGGCCCCAGACCAACTCGACGTTTCGGGCGATCTCAGTCTCCTCGATCGACTTCGTGACGTTCCGGTCCTACTTGATTGCATAGCGGACTCCGCCATGGTGCAAGCGGAGGCAGCAATTGTGCAGCTCGGGTATCTCGCCCCGATTTCAATTACGACGATTCTAACGCTCAGTCACCCATGCCACGCAGGCGTCGTATCGGATTATCCGTCGAGGAGGGCGAGCACGCGGGGGTCGTCGAGGCGGTCGGCCAGGAGGTGGGCGGCGGCGAGTCCGGGGGCGGGGCTGTGGTCGTGGGGGATGGCGACCACATACGCCCCGGCGGCGCGGGCCGAGGCGACGCCGGCCGGGCTGTCTTCGAGCACGAGCAAGGTCGATGGGTCGACGCCGAGCCGCGAGGCTGCGGTCTCGTAAATTTCCGGATCCGGTTTACCGCGGGTCACCTCGTCGCCGCCGAGGACGAAGGCGAAGTGCTCGATGAGGCCATGGTTTCCGAGCAGGCGGAGGGCATAGGCCCGCCGGGTCGAGGTGGCCACGGCCCGGGGGATGCCCTGCTCCTCCAGGCGGCCGAGCAGGGAGAAGAGGCCCGGCATGGGGTGGATGGCCGTGTCGACCAGGGCGTCGAAGCGGCGGCGGGCCTCGGCCATGATCGCCTCGGGCGGCTCGTCCAGCCCGGCCATCGCCACCAGCGTCGGGCCCGTCACCGCCGCCGGCCGGCCGATCATCGCGGTCATCATCTCGGACGTGAACGCCTTGCCCCTCGCCGCCAGCAGCTCGCCGGCGACGCGGAAGAAGAGCGCCTCGGTGTCGAAGATCAGGCCGTCCATGTCGAAGGCGACGGCCGAAATCGGGGGCGGTGGGTCGGTGGGCATGATCGGGATCGTCGAGGGAAGGTGGGGGCGGGGTCCCCAATCCTATGGCATCCCGGGCTCGGCGGGGAGCCCGTCGCCTCGACCGGCGAACCGAGGGATCCTTGACCTCGGGCCGGGTTCTCGGCACGTTGGATCGCGGGTCCGGCCCCCGGGTCGGGCGAGCTTCTCGAACGTGGGGGCGTGCCAAGGTGCATCGCGAATACCACCCGGACGACATGCAGCACCTGCGCGCCCACGCCTTCGAGGCGGCCGGGACGCACGACGAACATGATCGGGCTCACCGGGACGAACACCGCCGGCTCTACGCGTTCACCGGATTGCTGGGCACCCTGATCGGGCTGGACCTGCTGCTCTCCTCCCTCGCACCGTCGGCCTGGCGGGCCCCCCTCGGCGTGTCGCCGGTCTGGGTGGCGGCGCTGATCGGGGCCCTGAGGATCGTCTATCAGGCGCTGGAGGCCCTGGCGAAGGGCCGGGTGGGGGCGGACGTGGCCCTGGCGGTGGCGGCCCTGGCGGCCCTGGCGCTCCGGGAGCCGTTCGTGGCGGCCGAGGTGGTCTTCATCGCCATGGTCGGCGAGGTGCTGGAGGCCCTCACCGCCGACCGGGCGATGCGGTCGATCCGGAGGCTGTTCGACCAGGCCCCCCGGGTCGCCCGGGTGAAGCGGGACGGGGGCCTCGTCGAGGTCCCCCCGCATGAGGTCCGTCCGGGCGAGGTCGTCGTGGTCGCGGCCGGCGAGCGGATCCCGGTCGACGGGGCGATCCTCTCGGGGAGGAGCTCGATCGACCAGTCCGCCCTGACCGGCGAGTCGATCCCGGTCGATCGGGGGCCGGGCGAGGACGTCTTCACCGGCACGATCAACCAGTTCGGCAAGATCGAGGTGCGGGCCGACCGGGTCGGGCACCAATCGACCTTCGGCCAGGTGCTCATGCTGGTGGCCGACGCCCAGCGCCGCAAGGCGCCGCTGCACAAGACGGCCGATCGCCTGGCCCGCTACTTCCTCCCGGTCGTCTTCGGGGCGGCGGGCCTGACGGTGCTCGCCGGGCTGCTGCTGGGCTGGTCGGACACGGGAGAGCGGGCGGTGGCGGTCCTGGTGGTCGCCTGCCCGTGCGCCCTCATCCTGGCGACCCCGGCGGCCGTGATGGCGAGCATGGCCTGGCTGGCCCGCCACGGCGTCGTCATCAAGGGGGGCATCGCCCTCGAGCGGCTGGCCCGTTGCGACGCGATCGCCTTCGACAAGACCGGCACGCTCACCCTCGGCCGCCCGGAGTTGTCGACGATCGAGGCCCTCGACGGGAGGGCGCCCGAGGACGTCCTGCTCCTCGCCGCATCGGCCGAGCGCGGCGGCCGGCACCCGCTGGCCGAGGCGGTCGTCCGGGCGGCCGAGGCGAAGGGGCTCGCCATCCCCGAGGTCGCCGAGGCCTCGGCGATGCCGGGGGCCGGCGTCGAGGCCAGGTTCCCCGACTCGGATCGGACGGTCCTGGTCGGAAACCGCCGGTTGATGGCCGAGCGCGGCGTGGAGATCGGGCCGGGGGTCGACGAACGGCTCGGCCGACTGGACGCGGCGGGGGAGACGCCGCTGCTCGTGGCCGAGGACGGCCGGGTCGTCGGCCTGATCGGCGCCCGGGACGCGGTCCGCCCCGAGGCCCATGACGTCGTCCACGACCTGAAGCACCTCCGGTTCTCGACCGTCGCCCTGCTGACCGGCGACCGTCGCCCGGCGGCCGGGGTGGTGGCGAAGCGGGTCCACATCAAGGAGGTCGGGGCGGAGCTGCTCCCGGCCGACAAGGCCGCCTGGATCCGGGAGCGGCAGGCCGAGGGGCGCCGGGTGGCCATGGTCGGCGACGGCATCAACGACGCCCCCGCCCTGGCCGCCGCCGACGTGGGGATCGCCCTCGGCGGCCCGGGCGCCGACCTCGCGGCCGAGGCCGGCGACCTCATCCTGATGGGCGAGCCGCTGCTCGTGCTGCCCGACCTCGTGAAGCTCTCCCGGGCCACGGTGCGGGTCATCCGCCAGAACATCCTCATCTTCGCCTTCGGCCTGAACGCGGCGGCCATCGGCCTGGCGTTCGCGGGGATCCTGGGCCCGGTGGCGGCGGCGATCCTGCACCAGGCGGGCTCGCTGCTCGTCCTGCTCAACGCAATGCGGCTGCTGGCCTTCGGCGACTGGCACGAGGCCACGCCCTTCCGCCAAATCCGGGCGATCGGCCGAGCGGTGGACGCTTGGGACGACCGGCTCGACCCGGGATCGGCGCTCGATCGGCTCGCCGGGCGATGGCGGGTGCTGCTGGCGGGGGCGTTGGGGGCCGGGGTGGTCGCCTATTCGGGTTCGGGCCTGACGGCGATCGGGCCGGGCGAGGTCGGCCTGGTCCGCAGGCTCGGGCGGTTCGAGGCCGCCCTCGGGCCGGGCCTGCACCTGAGGTGGCCCCGGCCGATCGAACGGGTCGACCTCCTGGAGCCCGACCGGGTCCGCGGCGTCTCCGTCGGCTTCCGGCCGGTCGGCGTCGGGCTCGACGAGTCGGGATTCCGATGGGAGAGCGGGCATGACCGGCTCGATGCGCTCTCCGCCGAGGAGGCGCTGGTCATGACCGGCGACGGCCGCCTCGTCGAGCTGATGGCGACGGTCCAGTATCGCCTCGGCCGATCGGTCGACGAGCTGAGGGCCTTCGCCTACCGGGTGGCGGGGTCCGAGGAGCTGCTCCGCTCGCTGGCCGAGTCGAGCGTCCGGGACGTCGTCGGCCGGCGCCCCCTGGACGAGCTCCTGACCGCCTCCCGGGGCGAGGCGGAGCGGGAGGCGACCGAGGCCCTTCGAGGTCGGGCCGCCGCGCTAGGGCTCGGGGTGGAGGTGATGGGCCTCTCGTTCCGCGATGCCCATCCGCCCCTCATGGTGGTGGACGCCTACCGGGACGTGTCCCGGGCCGGGCGGGACGCCGAGGCCCGCGTGAACGAGGCCCGATCGTACCGGGCCGAACGCCTGGCCGAGGCCCGGGGGATCGCCGCCGAGGCCCTCGCCGCCGCCGAGGCGGGTCGCCGGGCCGACCTCGCCGACGCCTCCTCGCGGGCCGACGCCTTCCTCGCGATGCACTCGGCCCGGTCCTCCTCCCCGGCGACCACCGATCACCGGCTTTACGCCGACGCGGTGGAGGCCGCCGTCGCCGGCAGGCCCAAGCTGATCCTCGACCGCCCCCGCCCCGATCGCCGCCGCCACCTGATCCTGGGCGACTCGCCGGGCGGCCTGGCCCCGCTGCTCGCCCCGGGCGGCCTCGCGCCCCCGTCGGCCTCGGGCCCGGACTGATCCACGTCCCTCCCCGAGGCCGAGGGCTGAGCCCCTCCCCGATCTCCGCCCTGACAACCCGCCCCGAGACCGAGACCGAGAACACGACCGATGCGTCGAAGCACCATCCTGGCCGTTGTCGTCCTGCTCCTCGTCGTCGGCCTCGCGATCGCGGCAAGGTCGATCGTCGTGGCCGACGAGACGCAGTTCGTCCTGGTGACCAGCTTCGGCCGCCCGGTCGCGCTCTACGGGGACGAACCCGGGGAGGCGGGGCCTCATCCCCGGTGGCCCTGGCAGGGATCGTGGGCGATCGACCGTCGATTGCGGTCGTTCGACGCGGCGCCCAGGGAGGTCATCACCGGGGACAAGAAGAACCTGGAGGTCGCCGGCTTCGTGGCCTGGAAGGTGGCCGACCCGGTCGCCTTCCTCCGCGCCGCCGGCTCCGGGGCGGCGGCCGAGGCGAGGCTGGAGGAGCGGGTCGCCTCGGCCCTGAGCGACGCGATCGGCCGTCGGGAGCTGGCAAGCCTGGCGTCGACCGACCCGGACGTCTGGTCGCTCGACGACCTCACGGCCGAGATCCGGCTCGCGGTCGACTCCCCCGCCCGCCGGGAGCTGGGGGTGGAGGTCGTGGACGTGCGGCTCCGCCGCTTCAATCACCCGCTGGAGGTGCGGCCGGCGGTTTTCGACCTGATCCGGAGCGAGCGACGACAGGTGGCGGCGCAACTGAGGGCCGACGGCGAGGCGCAGTATCGCACCATCACCAGCAGGGCCGACCGCGAGCGCGAGGCCATCCTCGCCGAGGCCGACGCCGAGGCCGAACGCATCCGGGCCACCGGCGAGGCGGAGGCGACCCGGTTGTTGAACGAGGCACACGCGGTCGACCCCGGATTCGCCGAGTTCCTCCGGACCCTGGAGACCTATCGGGCCCTGCTCGACGGCCGGGCGACGGTCGTGCTCTCGGCCGAGAGCCCGCTGCTGAGGTTGCTGCACGAGGGGCCCGGGCCGGGCGTCCTGGAGCCACCCGCCGCGGCGTCGCCGACCCCGATGGCCGGATCGCCGTCGGCGGCCGAAGCGCCCGGGTCGTCCCCGGGCGGAGGGGACGAGTGATGAGTCGCTTCGCGAGGGCGGTCCTGGGGCTCTCGATCGCCGGGGCGGCGGCGGCCCTGGCGACGGGATTCGTGGCGGTCGAGCCGGGAGAGGCGGTCGTGGTCCGGCGGCTGGGGAGGGCCGATCCCGGCCCGCTGGGCCCCGGCCTGCACTGGGTCGCCCCGCTGGGGATCGACCGGGTCGATCGGGTCCGCACCGACGAGGTCCGTCGCCTGGTCGTCGGACTGGCGACGGTCCCCGGGGCGGGTCAGGCGCCCGGTGCCGGGGAGTTCCTCACCGGGGACCTGAACCTGATCCGGGCCGAGGCCGTCGTGCAGTATCGCGTCTCGGATCCGGTCGCCTTCGTGCTGGCGGCCGATCGGCTCGACGCGACGATCCTCGGCCTGGGGGAATCGGCCCTGAGCCGGGCCCTCTCGCGCCTCGGGATCGATGAGGCGATGCGAGCGGGGCGGGTCACGGTGGCTGAGGAGATGGCGACCGACCTGGCCGACAAGTCGGATCGGCTCGGGCTCGGCCTGGCGATCCTCGGCGTGAGCTTGACCGACGCCCGCCCCCCCGACGAGGTCCGCCCCGATTTCGCCGCCGCCCAGTCGGCCCGGAGCGAGGCCGAGACCCGGATCCGGGCGGCCCGAGGCCACGCCGATCGCGTCCTCCTGGCCGCCGAGTCGGAGGCCGACGCCGAGGTCGAGCGGGCCCATGCCGTCGCCGATCGGGCCGTCTCGCTGGCCGGGGCCAAGGCCGACGGCTTCCGGGCGATCCTCGACGAACTGCGACGATCCCGGCCGCTCTCCGTGAGCCGGCTCTATCGGGATGCCCTGCGGGAGGTCCTCCCCGGGGTCGGCCGGACCATCGTGCTCGAGCCCGACGAGCCGCTCGACCTCAGCATCCTCGGCCCCTCGATCGAACCGGTCGGCCGCCCCACGCCGGACCAGGATGGGCCGCCCGATCCCCGATGATCCCCGGTCGGCGACGCGGACGCCCCGGGTACCTCCCCGGGATCCGCCCGGGAGGATCCGGCCGAGCCCCGGGAGGATCGGCGTCGGACGCCTCGAACCGACGTGCGCCCCGCCCGGTCGGGTCGGCCTCCGCAGCGGTCGACCCCCGGGACCCGGCCCCCCGGCCCGTCCCGACATGCCGAGGCGGGTGGGGTGAAGCCCAGTCTGACCCTCCGGCGGTCCGAGCCCGGTCGTCGGGCGAAGGCGGTCCGGGACGAAGGGCCCCAGCCCGACCCTCCCGTTCGAACCGCCGGCGGCGAGGAGGGGGAAGCCGGGGCGGCGGTTGACAGCTCGCGCCGGGCATCCGAGAATCCCCTTGGGCACCCTTACATGGCGACATGACGACCGGCCGACCTTCCTCAGCCGGGCGGGTCGAAGGTGCGTCCTCCTCCCCATCGGACGCCCGGCAATTGGGCGTCTGCCGACCCGAACCGATCCCGACGTCGACTCCGACACGACCGCCGACGGAGACTGCAATCGATGCCGACCCCGATCTCCGCCCCGAGGGGCAGTCTCCTTCCCCGATTCCTGTTGGCGGCCTGGATGGTCATACCGATCGTGGCGACGGCGACCCTGCTCCTGGCCCCGGCATCCGCCGCGGCGCAGGACCTCCCGCCCCCCCCGGAGCCGGAGGAGGCCCCCGCCCCCGAGGCCGCCCCCGTTCCCGAGCCGGAACCCGAACGCGAGGCCCTGCCGGCCGACTCGGACGCCTCGACGACCGCCGCGACGCCCACCCGGACGAAATCTGGCCTGCAATGGTTCATCGAGTCGTCCGGACTGATCGGCCTGCTGATCATCTTCCTGTCGATCTTCATGGTGGCCATGATCATCCGCCTGTTCCTGGAGTTCCGGCTCAAGGAGGCCGTCCCTCCCCAGCTCGTCGACATCCTCGACGCCGCGATCCGGGAGAAGAAATTCCAGGAGGCCTACGACGCCTGCCGGGAGGACAACTCGTTCCTCGCCCGGCTCGTCCGCACCGGGGTGGCCAACATGCCCAACGGCCGGACCGAGGCCAAGGAGGCGATGAACGCCACGGCCGAGGAGGTGGTCGTCGACATGGAGTCGAAGAACAGCTACCTCGGCACCATCGGCACCATCGCCCCGATGCTCGGCCTGCTCGGCACGGTGCTCGGCATGATCCTGGCCTTCCAGGACCTGGCGACGGTCGAGGGCGTGCAGGTCGACCCCACCAAGCTCGCCGGGAATATCTCGCTGGCGCTGGTGACGACCTTCGAGGGGCTGATCGTCTCCGTCCCGGCGATCTTCTTCTTCGCCTTCTTCCGCAACCGGATCGTCTTCATCGCCACCGAGACGACCAAGATCGCCGACCGCACGATCAACGCCTTCTGGGCGGCCGCCAAGCAGCAGCAGGGCGTCACCCGGACCGCCTCCTGACCCGGCCCCGCCCCGACTAGCGAGCGAGCGAAGGCCCCGACAGGAGGAGCGTCCATGGCCCGTCCCGTCCTGCACGACGTGAAATATCAGCCGGACCTGACGCCCCTGCTCGACGTCGTCTTCCAGCTGATGACCTTCTTCATCATGGTCTCCAACTTCAACCAGGAAGTATACGACCAGCGCGTCCGGCTCCCGGTCGCCGGTTCGGCCCGGCCGATCGTCGACGCCACCGAGGACAAGCTCGTCCTGAACATCGACCCCGAGGGCCGCCTCCTCTTCAACAACCGGGCGCTGGACACCGGCGAGGCGGTGAAGGAGATCCGCTTCCAGGCCGACCTCACCCGGCTGAACACCGAGGCCGCCGGCGTCTCACTCTCGGCCGGGGAGCCCTTGCCGACGACCGTCATCCTCCGGGCCGACCGCGCCACCCCGTTCCGCGACGTCTTCGCCCTGATCCGGGCCTGCCAGGAGGTCGGCTTCACCCGGTTCGACCTCCGGGCGCTCAGCGCCCCGGCCCGATAGCCGTCCTCGGCGCGCCGACCGCCGAACAGTGCCCGGCCCTTTCCCTGGCCCCCCGGAGCGGCCCCGACGATGCCCCGACGCCGCCAAGCCACCGAAGTCGAAGTGCCCCTGACGCCGATGCTCGACGTGGCGTTCCAGTTGCTGACCTTCTTCATCCTGACCTTCAAGCCCGCGCCGCTGGAGCTCCAGTTCGACCTGAACCTGCTCCCGACCACCCCCCAGGCCCAGCCTGAGCCCGAGCCGCCCCCCGAGGACAGCCCCTCCGACGAGCCCCCGGCGATCCGGTCATTCCAGGTCACCTTGCTCTCCAACCGCACCGGGGAGCTGACGGGGATCGAGCTGGAGGAGTTGCGGTTCGAGGATCTGCCGGCGCTGGAGGCCCGGCTGGAGGCCCTGCTCGCCGATCCGGATTACGGCTTCGACGAGGCCCTGATCCGGGCCCACGAGGATCTCCACTGGGAACACCTCGTCGAGGTCCTCAACCTCTTCGCCGACCTTGGCCTGAGCAAGGTCAACTTCACCCAGATGCGCTGACGACCCCGCCCGAGAGGGAGCCGATGAGCCAACCCGACCCCCTCGACCGCGACGGCCCGGCCACCGGCCGACGGCCCCTCGCCCGGGCTCGGCTGGTCCCGCTCGTGACGCTGGCGATCCTGACGATCGTGATCATCGCCCAGGCCCGCCGTCGGGACGCCGACCCACCCGCCGGGGAGCGTGGCGGTCGGGGTGTGGGGGAACTCTCCCCCCTGCCCCCTCCCGACGATTCGCCGGCCCTCCGGGCCGTCCGGGACGAGACGCCGATCCGGTTCTCCGAGACGGCCGCCTATGCCGAGTTGCTCGATCGGGTCCGCCGGACACCCCCGGACGAACTCCGGGACCGGGCGCGGGGCGACGTTGTCTTCTCCGAATTGCTCACGCGTCCCGAGCGCTACCGAGGGCTCCCCATCCGACTCCAGGGGACCGCCCGGCTGATCCTACGTCAGGAGGATCTCCCCGGGGCGCTCGCCCCGGGAGGGAGGGTCTACGAGGCCTGGACCTTCACCGGAGACAGCCGGGGATTCCCCTATGTGCTCGTCTTCGAGGATCCCCCCGAGGGCCTGCCCGCGGGGGACGACGTGAACGCCTTCGTCATCTTCCACGGCTACTTCTTCAAGCTGCTCGCCTACAAGGCAGGGGATAAGCTCCGCAAGGCCCCGATGCTCATCGGCCGCATCGAGTACCTCCCCGACGAGTCCGACGCGGTCCCCCCGCCACCGGCCCTCGGCGGCTCCCGGCCGCTCTGGATGCTGGCGCCGGTCGCATTGCTGGTGGTCTATCTGTTCGTCCGCACCGCCACCACCGCCCGCTCCCTCTTCGGGGCCGGCTCCAAACGCCGTTTCCACGCCCCTCCAACCGACCAGATCAGCCCCGAGGAGCTGGACGAGTGGCTCCGAAGCCCCCCGGTCGACGACCGGGGCGAATCGTCTCGGGACGATCGGGCCTGAATCACGGTCCCCGCCCCGCCTGTGGACTTGCATCCCCACTGCTCCTGGACTCCCGCCAAGGCTCGCCGCATGGTAGGCTACCGGCCTTCCTCGCCGGGAAGGTCGGCGAGGGCGGAATGGACCGGGACGATCGGGGATCCAGCGCGATGGCCTACTGGCTGTTCAAGTCCGAGCCGGATTGCTTCTCCTTCGACGACCTGATGGCCTCCCCCGAGCGTTCGACCGGCTGGGACGGGATCCGCAACTATCAGGCACGCAACTTCCTGCGCGACCAGGTCAGGCGTGGCGACCTCGTGTTGTACTACCATTCCAACGCCAAACCGCCCGGCATCGCCGGCATCGCCGAGGTCGTCCGGGAGGCCCACCCCGACCCCACCGCCTTCGACCCCGAGGCCGACCACTACGACCCCAAGAGCGACCCCGACGACCCGACCTGGTTCCAGGTTACCATCCGGGCCGTCCGGCCGATCGACCCTCCCCTCGACCTCCCCCGCCTCCGAGCCGAGCCCCGGCTCGACGGCCTGGAGCTGCTCCGGAAGGGGAGCCGCCTGTCGATCCAGCCGGTCGGACCCGAGCACTGGTCGGTCATCGAGGGATTGATCGCCGACGCCGCCCCCGGGCCGAAGTCGAAGGCGAGGACGAAACTCCGGCCGGCCTGAGCCGACGCCGGACCTCGCATCCCGGGAGGTCGAACCCGGGCGGCGGAGACCGGTTCGCCCGGGACGGATGACGTGCCGATCGCGTGCCCGAGCGGCCCGGCACGTGGGCCTCGGGACTCCGCATGCCGCCCTCCGCGATCCGCCACCGGAAGCCCCCTCATCACTCAACGAGGATGCCCCTCATGGCCTGCATCGAGCACGTCGCCCTCTTCGCCGCCGACCCGCACGCCCTGAAGGACTTCTATGCCGATGCCTTTGGCCTCCGCGTGGTCCTCGACAACAGCAAGGCCAGCCCCCCCGGCTACTTCCTGGCCGACGACGCCGGCGTGGCCGTCGAGCTGATCGGCAGGCCGGAGGGGGTCCCCGGCGCCGACACGAGGTGGATCTGCCACATCGCCTTCATCGTCGAGGACGTCGCCGCCGCCCGGACCGACCTGGAGGCCCGGGGCGTCGTCTTCGAGCAGGAAACCGCCGTCGACAACGAGGCGATGACCACGGCATTCTTCCGGGATCCGGAGGGGAATCGGCTCCAGATCGTCTCCCGGCCGAGGCCCCTGGTGTCCTGAGTCGGGCCGCTCAGAGTTCGATCTCGGCGTGGACGACCTCGTCGTCGGGGTCGTAGCGGAGCCGGAAGCCGAGCGCCTCGCAGACGCGCTGCATCGGGCGGTTGTTGCGGAGCATCTCGGCGGTGACGAGGCGGAGCCCCTCGTCCCGGGCGATCCGGAGCAGGCGTCGGAGCAGCTCGACGCCGAGCCCCTGGCCCTGGTACGGGTCGGCGACCAGCAGGGCGAACTCGGCCGCGTCGGCGCCGTGGATGCGGCTGAGCCGGCCGACGGCCAGGATCTCATGACGCCCCGGCTCGGTGGGGCGCCGGGAGACGACAAGCGCCATCTCCCGGTCGTAATCGATGAAGCAGATCCGGGTCAGCCGATCGTGGGCGACCCGGGTGCTGAGCTTCATCGCCTGGAAGTACCTGGAATAGACGCTCCGCTCCGAGAGCGTCTCGTGGAAGGCGATCAGCAGCGGCTCGTCCTCGGGCCGGATCGGCCGGATGGTCGTCCGGGTCCCGTCTCGGAGCGTGAAGGGCTCGACATACTGGGACGGATAGGGGCGGATCGCCGGCCGGGGGAGATCCTCGGCCCGGGCGTCCAGCCCATGGACGATCACCCGGGCGTCCAGCGCGAGCAGCCCCGAGTGCGACGCCAGCAGCGGGTTGATGTCGATCTCCCGGATCCACCGCTGCTCGACGACCAGCTGGCTGAATCGGACGAGCAGCCGTTCCAGGGCCCCCAGGTCGACCGGCGGCCGGCCCCGGACCCCCTTCAGTGCCGAGAGGATGCGGGTCCGTTCCATCATCCTCCGGGCCAGCGTCGTGTTCAGCGGCGGCAGGGCGAGGGCGCGATCCCGGAAGACCTCGACGAGCGACCCCCCGGTGCCGAACAGCAGGACGGGGCCGAACTGGGGGTCGATGCTGCTGCCGACGATCAGCTCGTACCCGTCCGGCGGCCGGACCATCGGCTGGACGGTCACGCCCCGGAAGTCGCCGGGGACTCCGGCCTTCGAGGCCGACTCCCGGATCGACCGGAAGGCGGCCCGGACGGCGGCGGCGTCGGCCAGGTTGAGGACCACCCCGCCGACGTCGGTCTTGTGGGCGATCGCGTCGGAGTGCAGCTTGAGGACCACCGGGTAGCCGATCCGGCCGCTCGCCTCCGCCGCGGCCTTCTCATCCGTCGCCACCACGGTCTCCACCGTGGGGATGCCATAGGCGGCGAGCAGCCGCTTCGACTCGTATTCGTTCAGGATTGTTCGGCCCGAGCTCCGGGCGGCCCTCACGATCTCCTCGGCCGAGGCGCGATCGACGCCCCTCTCGCCGTCGTGCTCGGTCTCGGCGGGGGTCTCGTAGATGCCCCGGAGGGCGTCGCTGTAGCGCCACATGGCGGCGAAGGCGCGGGCGGCGGTGTCGGGGTAGGTGAAGGTCGGGATGCCGGAGCGGTTGAGGATGTCGACCCCCGCCGCCACGTGGGTGCCGCCCATCCAACTGGCGAGGATCGGCTTGTGGCCGAGCTTCGCGTGCATCTTCAGCTGATCGGCCGTCCGGGTCGGGTCGGTCATGGCCTGGGGCGTGAGGACCACAAGCAGCCCGTCGCTGTTGCGATCCTTCGAGACGACCTCGACCGCCCTGGCGAAGCGGTCGGGGTCGGCGTCGCCGAGGATGTCGACCGGGTTGCCGCGGCTCCAGGCGTCGGGGAGGAACCCGTCCAATTCCGCGATCGTCTCCGGCGAGAGTTCGGCGAGCGAGCCCCCGAACTGGATCAGCGAGTCGGTCGCCAGCACACCCGGCCCCCCGGCGTTGGTCAGGATCGCCAGCCGGGGGCCCCGGGGCCGGGGCTGCTTGGCGAGCACCTCGGCCATGTTGAAGATGTGGGCGATCGTCTCCACTCGCAGGACGCCGCAGCGCCGGAACGCGGCGTCGAGCACCTCGTCGCTGCCGGTCAGGCCCCCGGTGTGCGAGGCGGCGGCGGCGGCGGCGGCGGCCGTCCGGCCGGCCTTGATGACGATGATCGGCTTGCTCATGGCCACCTCCCGGGCCGCCGAGAGGAAGTGGCGCGCATCGCCGATCGACTCCATGTAGATGACGATCGCCCGGGTCCTCGGGTCGTCCCCCAGGTAGTCGATCAGGTCACCCCAGCCGACGTCGAGCATCGAGCCGATCGAGACGAAGGCGCTGAACCCCACCTGGTCCTGGAAGCTCCAGTCGAGCACCGCCGTGCAGAGCGCCCCGCTCTGGCTCAGGAAGGCCACGTTCCCGGGACGGGCCATCGCCGCGGCGAAGGTGGCGTTGAGGCCGGTGGTCGGGTTCATCACCCCCAGGCAGTTCGGCCCGACGATCCGCATCCGGCCCCGCCTCGCCTGCTCCAGGGCCCGGCGCTCCAGATCCGCCCCCTCCGGCCCGACCTCCTTGAAGCCGGCCGAGACGACGATCGCCCCCTTCACCCCCGCGTCGACGCACTCCCCGACGACCCCCGGGACCGTCGCCGCCGGCGTGGCGATGACCGCGAGGTCCACCGGCTCGGGGAGGCTCGAGACGGTCGGATACGCCTTGACCCCGAGCACGTTCGGCCGCCCCGGGTTGACCGGATAGACCGTGCCGCCGAAGGGGCTGCTCAGCAGGTTCCAGAGGACCGTCCGGCCGACGCTCCCCGCCGCCTCGGTCGCGCCGACCACCGCGACGGTCCTGGGCGAGAAGATCGGTTCGAGGTCGCTCCGAGTCGAGCGGAGCACGTCGTGCGCCGGGGTGATGGCGGCGTCGTCGGGGGTCGACATCCTTCGATCCTCCGGGCGATCCCTCGGGGGACTCCTCCCACGGTATCCTAGTCGATCCGCCCCCGTGGGGCGATGCGCACGCGGGGGCGATCCTGGGTCGGTTGCGTGGCGGACCCGGCTCGGTTACGGTCGGTCGTGTGCCGATGATCGGGTGTTCGTCACGATCCGGGGGCCTGAAGTCATGATCGCCGGGCCGCTGCTGCTGCTCGCACTGGCCACGCCGGGGGGGGCGGACGACCCGTTCCGGGATCGGGTCGCGCCGATCCTCGAGTCCCGATGCCTGTCCTGCCACGGCGGCGATCGGCCCGAAGGGGGATTCTCGCTCGAGACCCGGTCGGGCCTCCTCGCCGGGGGGGACATCCACGGCCCCGCCTTCGACGCCGAGGCCCCGGCCTTCAGCCCCCTGCTCGACGCCATCTCGGGCGATGAACCGCGGATGCCCCCCGAGGGGGATCCCCTGGGGCCCGGCGAGGTGGATGCGATCCGCCGATGGGTCCTGGACGGGGCCCCCTGGCCGGCGGGGACCTCGCTCCGGGATCGCCGCTTCGACGACGATTGGTGGTCGCTCGCCCCCCCGGCCCGGCCCGAAGTTCCCGAGCCCCGGGACCCGACCCTCGTCCGCAATCCGATCGACGCCTTCATCCTCAGCCGACTCGACGAGGACGGCCTGACGGCCGGCCCCGAGGCGGACCGCCGCACCCTGATCCGCCGCGCGACCTACGACCTGACCGGACTACCGCCGACCCCGGGGGAGGTCGACGCCTTCCTCGACGATCGAGGGCCCGGGGCCTTCGAGCGGCTCGTCGACCGGCTCCTGGCCTCCCCGAGATACGGCGAGCGCAAGGCCCGACGCTGGCTCGACCTCGTCCACTTCGCCGACACCCACGGCTACGACAAGGACAAGCGCCGGCCCCACGCCTGGCCGTACCGCGATTACGTCATCCGGTCGTTCAACGAGGACATCCCCTACGGGCGATTCGTCCGCCAGCAGATCGCCGGCGACGTCCTCGACCCCGGCGACCCCGACGGCGTGATCGCCACCGGCTTCATCGCCGCCGGGCCCTGGGACTTCGTCGGCCACGTCGAGCTGCGCGAGGGGACCGTCGACAAGCAAAAGACCCGGCTGATCGACCGGGACGACATGCTCGCCAACGCCATGTCCACCTTCGTCAGCCTCACCGTCCACTGCGCCCGGTGCCACGACCACAAATTCGACCCGATCCCCCAGCAAGATTACTACCGCCTCCAGGCCGTCTTCTCGGGCGTGGAACGCGGCGATCGGCCGTTCGAGTCGGTCGAGGCGGCGAAGCGTCGGGGGGGACTCGAGCGACGCCGCGCCGAGGTCGCCGCCCGGCTGGACACGCTGAACCGGCGGATCGACGAGCGGACCCGGGCCGATCGGGCCCGGATCGTCGCCGAGCTGGCCTCCCGACTGCTCGAAATCGACGAGCTCCCCCGCCCGGGCCTCGGCGAGGCGAGCCCGACCAATGGGTATCACTCCGCCATCGCGACGACCCCGGACACGACCAAATGGGTCCAGGTCGACCTCGGGCGCGCCGTCCCGGTCTCTGCGATCTACCTGATCCCCGCACGGCCGGTCGACTTCCCGGACACGCCGGGATTCGGCTTCCCCGCCGGGTTCCGGGTCGAGGTCTCGGAGGACGACCCCGAATTCCGGCACGCCGATCGGCTCGTCGATCACGCGAGCGGGTCGTTCGAGAATCCCGGCGACGTCCCGGTGCGGATCGCCCCCGAAGACGGGATCGCCCGAACGGCACGGTACGTCAGGGTCACCGCGACGAGGCTCCGGGAACGCCGGGACGACTACGCGTTCGCGCTCGGCGAATTGCTCGTGATCTCCGGCGGGGAGGAGGTCGCCGGGGGGGCCGCCGTCTCGTCGCTCGATTCGATCGAGGCCGGCCGATGGGGGCGGTCGCATCTGGTGGACGGCTTCGACAGCCGGACCCGGCTCGCGGACCCGGACGACCCGGAGACCCTCTCGGCGATCGATCGCCGGGCGACGTTGCTCCAATCGGCCCGACGGGACCACGCCTCGCGCTGGCGGTCGATCCTGGCCTCCAGGGTCGACCCCGACACGATCGCCGAGGTGGGAAAGGCCGAGGACGAACTCGCCGAGCTCGACCGGTCGATCGACGCGTTGCCCGGGCCGTCGCTGGTCTACGCCGCCTCGCCCCGCGCCCCCCGCCCCATCCACCTGCTGGCACGCGGGGACGTCACCCAGCCGGGGGAGGAGGTCGGGCCCGGCGCCCTCTCCCGCGTGCCCGGGCCCGACCCGGACTTCGACGAAACCGAGGACGAGGGTGCCCGCCGCGCCGCACTGGCCGAGTGGATCGCCCACCCGGACAACCCGCTCACCTGGCGGTCGATCGTCAACCGGGCCTGGCAGGACCGGTTCGGCGTCGGCCTGGTGGACACCCCCAGCGACTTCGGCCGCAACGGGTCGACGCCCTCGCACCCGGAGTTGCTCGACTGGCTCGCCGTCGAGTTCCGGGACTCGGGCGGTTCGCTCAAGGAGCTGGACCGGCTGATCGTCACCAGCGGCACGTACCGGCAATCGTCCCGGCACGACGCGGCCGATGCCCGGGTCGACTCCGGCAATCGCCTCCTCTGGCGGCAGAATCGCCGTCGCCTGGAGGCGGAGGAAATCCGGGACGCCGCCCTGTTCGTCTCCGGCGCGCTCGACGAGTCGATGGGGGGTCCCGGCTTCGCCCTCTTCCGCTTCGAGGACGATCACTCGCCGATCTACGACCATGACGACCCCGCCTGGATCGACCCGCCGGAGGGCCGACGGCGGGCGATCTACCGCTTCGCCGTCCGCAGCGTCCCCGACCCGTTCCTCGAGTGCCTCGACGGCGCCGACCCGAACATCAACGTCCCGGTGCGCAACGAGACGATCACCGCGCTCCAGTCGCTCGCCCTGCTCAACGACCCGTTCATGATCGCCCGGGCCAAGGACCTCGCCGCCCGGATCTCGGGGATGGCCCGGGGCACCGGGGGGCGGATCGATGCCGCCTATCGCCTGGCCCTCGGCCGATCCCCGGGCGAGGAGGAGCGTTCGGCGCTGGCGAACTACGCCGGGGAGCACGGGCTCGAGGCGGCATGCCGACTGGTCCTGAACCTCAACGAGTTCGCCTTCGTCGATTGACCTCCCTCGCCGATTCGGGGATCGGACCATGCTCGGGGATCGGGCCCGGAAACGACCGGCGACGGTTCGGGAACTCCTGGTCGTGGTCGGACTGTTCGCGGTCGACTTCGCCGCGTGGGTCTCCTTCCCGGAGGTGACCTTCTTCGCCTTCCTCGGGCTGGTCGCGCTGCTGGCGGGGATCGCCGCCTTCTACGTCCCGCCGCCCTGGGACGTCCTCGTGGCCGGGACCCTCGGCCTGCTCTGCCTCGGCGTCGTCGTCGGCCTCCTCGTCTCTCCTTGATCGCATCGACTTCGGAGGATCTCGGGATGATGGATCGCCGCGAAATGCTCTGGCGGGCGGGGGGGGGACTGGGAGGGATCGCCCTGGCCCACATGCTGGGCGTCGAGGGCCTGCGGGCCGAAGATGGGGCCGCGACTCTTCCGAAGGGCGACTTCGACGGCGGGCTGCACCACCCAGCGAAGGCGAAGCGCGTCGTGCAGCTCTTCATGTCCGGCGCCGCCAGCCAGTGCGACACCTTCGACTACAAGCCGCTGCTGATCGCGAAGGACGGCACGCCGTTCGACCCGGGCGGCGCGGTCGAGCTGTTCCAGAGCGACCCCGGGGCCGTCATGGCGAGCCCCTGGCCGTGGCGGCAACACGGCGAATGCGGCGCCTGGGTCAGCGACTTGCTCCCCCACCTGGCGACCTGCGTCGACGAGATCGCCTTCCTTCCGGCCATGGTGTCGACCTCGAACGTCCACGGCCCGGCCACGTTCCTCCAGGCGACCGGGTTCGTGATGCCGGGCTTCCCCAGCGTCGGGTCGTGGGCCTCCTACGGGCTCGGCTCCTTGAATGAGAACCTGCCGACCTTCGTCGTCCTGCCCGACTCCCGGGGCTACGCCCCAAACGGCCCCGCGAACTGGGGGGCCGGTTTCCTGCCGGCCGAGCACCAGGGCACGACGATCCGGCCCGCCGACCCCCGCCCCATCCGCGACCTGTTCCCGCCCGACGAGCCGTTCCTGACCGATTCGGCCGAGGCCGAGGGGCGGGACCTGCTGGCCCGGTTGAACCGCCGACACGCCTCGGAACGGCCGGGTGACTCCCGGCTCGACGCCAGGATCGCCTCCTACGAACTGGCGGCCCGGCTGCAGCTGAGCGCGCCGGAGGTGCTCGACCTGTCGGGCGAGACGGAGGCGACGAAGGCCCTCTACGGCCTCGACCGGGAGATCACCGCCGACTTCGGCCGCAATTGCCTGATCGCCCGCCGCCTGCTGGAGCGGGGCGTGCGGTTCGTCCAGCTCTGGAGCGGCGCCGACAACGGCTTCCCGCGCCGCAACTGGGACTCGCACGAGGACCTCGCCCGGGACCACGGCGAGATGGGCACGAGCATGGACCGGCCCGCCGCCGCCCTGATCAAGGACCTGAGGGCCCGGGGGCTGCTCGACGACACCATCGTCCTCTGGACGACCGAGTTCGGCCGGATGCCCTGCTCGCAGGGGAGCAAGGGTCGCGACCACAACCCGTTCACGTTCACCTCCTGGCTGGCCGGCGGAGGGATCAAGGGCGGCGTGACCCACGGGGCCAGCGACGAGTGGTCGTACAAGGCGGCCGAACACGTGACCCACGGCTACGACGTCCACGCCACCGTCTTGCACCTGCTGGGCATCGATCACACGAGGCTCACCGTGCGGCACGACGGCATCGACCGCCGCCTGACGGACGTGCACGGTCACGTCATCCACCCGATCCTCGCCTGAACTCACGGTAGATTCCGATGCGACGAACCCTCCTGATCCTCCTCCCCCCCGCCCTCGCCGCGATCGCCTGGGTGGCCGTCGGCCCCGGCCCGGGCCTCGCCCAGCAGGGCCGGGGAGGGCTGCCCGGCGCGAGGCCGACGATCGAGGCGATCGACTTCCCCAGCCTCCAGGCCGCGATCGACGCGCTGCCGCCCGAGGGCGGGCTCGTCCGCCTGCCCGCCGGCACGTTCGAGATCGACGAACCCCTGCGGATCACCTCCGAGGACGCCAGTCTCGAGGGGGCCGGAACGGCCACGCACATCAAGAATTCCAACGCCGACGAGGGACCGGCCCTCCTCGCGGCAGCCCGGGATTACGAGGAGGACGGGCGCTCCCGGATCTGGCGGATCCGACTGTCGAACTTCCGGCTGACCGGCAACGATCGGAGCGGCCACGGCATCGTGGCCCGTGGCGTCAACGAGCTGTTCATCGACGGCGTCACCGTCAGCGAGCACGGCGGGGACGGGATCGTGCTGGACAATTGCTATGAAGACCCCCGCATCTGCAATTCCCTGATCACCTACAACGGGGGCACCGGCCTCAACCTGATGGCCTGCCACGACATCGTCGTCTCGGCCAACCAGTTCGAGGAGAACGTCGACGCCGTGCGGTGCACCGACGGCTTCAACCTCTGCATGACCGGCAACTGCCTGGACGACCACCTCGGCAACGGCGTGGTGATCGAGAACACGTACGGCTCCGTCGTCTCGGGGAACATGATCGAGGAGTGCCAGGGCACGGCGATCATCCTCGACCGGGACTGCTACGGGATCGCGTTGAGTGCCAACGTGATCGCGCACGAGTTCACCGACGGCATCGACCTGAGGGACGCCCACGGCGTCGCCGTCTCGGCCAACGCGTTCCCGATCGTCAAGCGGCACGCCCTGGCGATCGGGCCGAGGAGCGGGCGGGTCGCGGTCACGGGCAACAGCTTCGCCGACAGCACGATCGGCGAGGAGGGGGAGCGACGGCTCGAAGGCGACCGGGAGGCCGGCGGCGTCCTGCTCGACGGCACCCGCGACATCGCCCTCAGCGGCAACCTCTTCGCCGGGGTCGGGCCGAAGGCGGTCGAGCTCCGGGGCGAGGTGAGCCGGGTCCGCTTCGACGGGAACGTCCTGACCGACACCGAGCTGGACCTCGGGGCCCTGGGGGATCCGGCGGACGGGCGGGTCGTCGAGCCCTGACGCACCGAGGGGGTGCGGATCGCCCTCGAGGATTCGGCCGGAGGGGGACCGGACCGGGCCCCCTCCTCGTCCCCGAGCACGGCCCCTGCCCCGGATCACCAGTGCATCACATACCCGCCGTCGACGTTGATCGTCTGGCCGGTCACGTTCCGGGCCATCGGCGAGGCGAGGAAGACGGCCATCGAGGCGATGTCCTCGGGTTCCTGCCAGCGGCCCAGGGGCACGAGGCGGCGGATTTTCTCCGAGGACCAGTCCTCCCAGCCCTGCCGACTCGCCCTCGGTTGCGTGGCCGCCCACGCCTCGTAGACCGATCGGTTGAGCGGGGTGTCGACCATCCCCGGGTTGATCGTGTTCACCCGGACGCCGCTCGGGGCCAGGTCCCTCGCCGCGCACTGGGCGAAGTTGATGAGCGCCGCCTTCGAGGCGCTGTAGGGCGGATCGGTCTGCGAGCCGATCTGCCCGGAGACCGAGCCGATCATCGTCATGCTACCCCGACCGGCCTCGGCCAGCAGGGGGCCGAAGGCGTGGGCGACGTGGACGGCGCCCAGCAGGTTCACCCGGAGCACCCGGTCCCAGTCCCCCGGTTCGAGGTTCCAGAAGGGCATCCCGAACTTGCCCGATCCGACCGCCGCGGCATAGACCAAATGGTCGACGCGGCCGAGGTCGCGGAAGGCGTCGTCGGCGACCTGCCTCATCAGCTCGGCGTCGGTCACGTCGGCCACGAAGGCGGCAGTCTTCCGGCCGGAGTGGCGGCGGTACTGGCCGGCCACGAAGCCGACGGTCGGGCTCCGGTCGACATAGGCGACCGTCGCCCCCGCCTCGCTGAAGCCCTCGGCGATCGCCCGGCCGATGCCCCGGGCCGCGCCGAAGACCATCGCGACCTCGCCCCCCAGATCGATCCGCATCTGCCGCCCTCCGGTTGCGTCCTGTCGGATCGGCCAGGATGATGACTCCGGCCGGACCGATCAACCCCGCCCCGCTCCTCGCACGATCGCCGCCGATGGATGCCCAACGACCCTTGCCCCGCGTCATCGCCGATGGCCCGCTCGACCCGACCGTCCTCGGGCTGCTGGACGGACGGGTCGAACTCCTGCCGTGGGAGGCCGAACCGGCCGAACCCGGGACCGTCGATGGAGTCTACACCTACGGGCACCCGACCGTCGATGACGCCATGCTCGATCGGCTCCCCGGGCTCCTCGTGGTCAGCAACTACGGCGTCGGCGTCGATCACATCGACGTGGCGGCGGCCCTCGACCGGGGGATCCCCGTGGGGAATACGCCCGGCGTGCTCGACGGCGCCACGGCCGACCTGGCCTTCGCCCTGCTACTCGCCGCCGCCCGACGACTCGCCGAGGGGGACCGTTACGCCCGATCCGACGGGTTCACGCGGTACGACCCGGGCCACATGCTCGGCCTGGAGGTCCACGGTTCGACCCTCGGCATCCTCGGCATGGGCCGGATCGGCGAGAAGGTGGCCCGTCGCGCCCTCGGGTTCGAGATGGACGTCCTCTACCACAATCGCAACCCCCGGCCCGAGGTCGAGTCGGCGCTCGGCCTCCGCCACGCCGGTTTCGAGGAACTGCTCTCCCGGAGCGACTTCGTCGTGCTCTGCGTCCCGCTCACCGACCAGACCCGGGGGCTGATCGGCGCCCGGGCCCTGTCCCTCATGAAGCCGTCGGCGGTGCTGGTCAACGTGTCCCGGGGCCCGGTCGTCGTGACGGACGACCTCCTGGCCGCGCTCCGGGGCGGGACGATCGCCGCCGCGGGCCTCGACGTGACCGATCCCGAGCCGCTCCCCCGGGGCCACGGCCTGCTCGGGCTGGACAACCTGGTCATTACCCCCCATCTCGGCAGCGCGACGGACCGGACCCGACGCCGGATGGCCGAGATCTCGGTCGAGAACCTGCTCGCCGGGCTCGACCGCAGGCCGCTCCCCAGCCCCGTCCTCCCCCCGGCCCCCGGCCCCCCGTGACCCGTCCTCCCCGAAGCGATTCGGGGATACCGCGTCGTCGGGGTCAAGAATCGGCGGCGAACCCCGAAGTACCCGCCGAGGCTCGCCCCCGATCCGGGATCGGTCCCGGGATCGTACGCGAGCGATGCGAGACGGGATGAAGACGATGTCGAATCGGACTTGCCGGAAGGGGAAGGACCAGTCGGGACGCTGGATCGCGCTCGGCGTCGGCATCGCGGCCGGCTGGGCGTTCCTCATCGGGTTGTATATCGGCCTGGTGCCATGATGGGTCGGTTGAGGTGATCCGATTCACCCTCCCGGGGGCTGCACCGCCCGGGCGAGCGACTCGAGCCGGCGATTCATGGCCGAATCGGGGTTGCCGGCGTCGCGACGGCCCCGGCCGGCGCGGCGATCCGCGGCAGGACGCCGAGGAGGATGAGCCCCATGACCGGGGTCCTCCTCCTCATCGCCCGGCCCTCCGGTTCGAGGACCACCGCCACCCGTAGTAGAACGGCACGCCGAGGGCGATGCTGGCCAGCGAGGCCAGCGCCGCGCCCCGCCGCTCTAGGCAGGTGGCGACCGTCAAGGCGAGGGTCGACGCCAGGTAGACCGCCGGCACGACGGGGTAGCCGGGCGTCCGGAAGGGCCGGGGGAGGTCCGGCCGCCGGATCCGCAGGGCATAGACGGCGCTGATGGTGAGCATGGAGAAGAGGGCCAGCCCGACCCCGGCATAGACCACGATCCCCTCGAACGACCCGGTCCAGAGCAGCACCAGGGACCAGGCGATCTGCATCGCCGTGGCCGCGGTCGGGGTCCTCGACGGGCCCGAGAGGCGGCCGGCGATCGCCGGGAACTGGCCGGCCCCGGCCATCGCATAGGCGACCCTCGGGCCGGTGAGGATGAAGGCGCTGAGCGAGGCGAGCAGCGTCAGGCCGATGACGATGGAGAGGCCCGAGGCCACCCGAGCCCCGAAGAGTCGGGCCGAGGCGATCTCGGCGATCGGCGTCAGCGCGTTCAGCGGGTCCGGGTCGCCCGCCTCCTCCGCCCGGGCGACCACGCCCCGCAGGTCGCCCGGGGTCAGCGCCAGGGCGTAGAACGTGTTCATCGCCAGGTAGAGCACGACCACCAGCCCGGTGCCCACGAAGATCGCCCTCGGCATCGTCCGCCTCGGATCCGCCACCTCCCCCGCGAGGTAGGCGGCCCCGTTCCACCCCGTGTAGGCGTAATACACATAGACCAGCGACGAGAGGGCGGCCAGCAGGAGCGGGCGGTCGATCGAGTCGACGGGGGGCGCGTCGGCCAGGTTCTCCCAACGCCCCCACCCCGCGGCCAACCCCGCCACGGCCAGCGCCGCCAGGAGGCCGAACTTGAGCACGGTCGAGACGCCCTGGACGTTGACCGAGCCGGATCGGCTCCTGCCGTGGATGTGCCCGAAGAGGAGGATCAACGCCGTCGCCAGCCCCCGCCGGGCGAGCAGGCCGGTCGGCCCGTCGAGGTCGAACGGCCGGAGCAGGTACTCCCCGGCCGCGAACGCCGAGGCGGCGATCGGGGCGCCGAAGCCGATCAGGAACGACACCCACCCCGAGAGGAACGCCGCGAGCGGCCCGTACGCCTCATACAGGAACACATAATCGCCCCCCGATCGGGGGATCGCCGCCGCCAGCTCCGCCAGCGTCAGGGCGCCGCAGGCTGCGATCACCGCCCCCACCACCCAGAGGGCCAGCATCCAGGCGTTGCTGCCGACGAAGAAGACGGTGAACCCCGAGGTCGTCAGCACCCCCGTCCCGACCATGCTGGCCACGACAACGAACGTCGACGTCGCCAGGCCGAAGGAGGCGGGAAGCTCCCGGGCCGCGTCGGGACGGTCCCTCACATCCGGCCCACCCGCCCCCCCCCCGTCCCTCGGGGCGCCCCCGGGCTCGAGGGGGGCCGTGAAGGGATTCTCGTCGCGTCCGGCCATCACCGATCCGCCCCGGGACGAGGCGGGACCGGGCGATCCCGCTCTCCCGGTTCCGGGAGCAGTTCCAGGGGAGGATCGCCGGGTTCGGGCGTGCGGACGAACATCGCGAAGAAGTTCTCCTCCAGCTCCGGCCGGGGGACCCCGTCCAGCTCGATGACGCTGAAGCCCGAGTCCGAGATCTCCTCGATGAAGGTCGACGCATCCGCCCGGACGTGTTCCAGGATGAATTCGGAGCTGACCCCCTCCCGGCGGTCGAATTCGATCACCACCAGCCGGCCCCCCGGCCGCAGGGCCCGTCGGATCGCCCCGAGCATGGCGGCCGGGTCCTCGAAGTGGTGGTAGGTGTCGCAGATGAACGCGAGGTCGACCGAGCCGGGCGGCAACTGGGGAGAGTCCTGGGTGCCGAGCACGGTGCAGACGTTCAAGAGGCCCGCCTTGCTCGACCGCTCGGCGATGTGTCGGAGGAAGTTCGGCGCGATGTCGACGGCGAATACCGCCCCCTCGGGCCCGACCGCCTCGGCGATCGGGATCGCGTACAGGCCCGTCCCGGCGCCGATGTCGGCCACGTCCATCCCCGGCCGGAGCCCCAGCGCCGCCACCACCTCCCTCCGGCGGGTGAAGACCTCCCGCGACTCGCTCTCGAACCGTTCGACATATTGGCCTACGTCGGGCTCCTGGAACGAGCGGTTGAGTTCCGGCGTCGCGCCCGGGATCTCCTGGGCCCGGGCCCCCGGGAGGACGGCCATCGCGAGCGCGGCGAGCAGGAAGCGGCAGGTCATGGGGGGCGGCCTCAAGCGGGCGATCGGGGAGGGCGGGTGTGAGGCGATCCGTCGCCCCCCGTTCTAGTGCTCCCGGGGCCCGCTGTCCAGCGTTTCGCCCGGTCGAGGCGGGCGGCCGGTGGGCCGTTGTCGGCGGGGCGCCCGGTCACTACGCTGGCAATGTCCGGGCCCTGCCCCGGTTGCCAAGCCACTCGAAGGAGCGCTCTCCCGATGAGAACGAACGTCAACCGCCGCGGATTCCTCGGCACCGGGGCCGCCACCCTCGGCTACTTCTACTCCGCCCCGGCCTACTCGGCCGCCCGGATGGGACGCAAGCCGAACGAGACCCTCCGCTTCGCCGGCATCGGGGTCGGCGGCAAGGGATCCAGCGACATCGACCACGTGGGCAACCTCGGCGAGGTCGTGGCGATCTGCGACATCGACGAGGGGCGGATCGCCCCGAAGGCCGAGAAGTGGCCCTCGGCCAAGGTCTACACCGACTTCCGCGCCCTGCTCGACGAGATGGGCAAGGAGATCGACGCCGTCACCGTCTCCACCCCCGACCACACCCACGCCCTGGCCTCGCTGATGGCCATCCGCATGGGCAAGCACTGCTACACGCAGAAGCCGCTCACCCAGACGGTCTTCGAGGCCCGGGTCCTCAAGGAAGCCGCGAAGCAGCACGGCGTCTGCACCCAGATGGGCAACCAGGGCTCGGCCGAGGACGGCCTCCGGCGGGCCGTCGAGCTGGTCCAGGGCGGCATCATCGGCCCGGTCCGCGAGGTCCACGTCTGGACCAACCGGCCCGTCTGGCCGCAGGCCCCCGACATCACCTCCCGGCCCGACACGGCCGACCCCTGGCCGAAGGAGATCCACTGGGACCAGTTCATCGGCGGCGCCCCGCTGCGGCCCTACGTCGCCGAGGTCTACCACCCGTTCAACTGGCGAGGCTGGTGGGACTACGGCACCGGCGCCATTGGCGACATGGCCTGCCACACCGCCAACATGGCCTTCCGTGCCCTGAAGCTGGCCCACCCCACCGCCGTCTCGGCCGAGAGCGCCGAGGTCAATCCCGAGACCTACCCGGCCTGGGCCCGGGTCACCATCGAGTTCCCCGCCCGCGAGGACATGCCGCCGGCCACCCTCACCTGGTACGAGGGTCGGCAGGATGGCGAGCTCGTCCTGCCGCCGGAGGAGCTCCAGGCCAAGATCCTCTCCGGCGGCGAGCGGCTGCCCGGCAGCGGCTCGATCCTCGTCGGCGACGAGGGCATCCTCTACTCTCCGAATGACTACGGCGCCAAGTTCCGCCTCCACCCCGAGGCGCTGGCCGAGGGCAAGAACCTCGATACCCCCGAGCGTCTGCCCTCCAACAACAAGGGCGACCAGGGGATGAAGGACGAGTGGGTCAGGGCCATCACCGAGGGCAAGCCCGAGATCGCCTACTCGAACTTCGACACCGCCAGCCTGCTGACCGAGGCATTCCTGCTCGGCAACGTCGCCATCCGCACCGGCCAGCGCCTGGAATGGGACGGCCCCGGGCTGAAGATCACCAACTACCCCGAGGCGAACCAGTTCATCCAGACGGAATACCGCCGGGGCTGGGAGGTCACCCGCGCCTGATCCCCGCATCCCCCGCCCCCCCGCGCGGCCCGGTCGGGCCGCGCGGGGGACTCGAGGGGCGTGGGAAAATCAACGGGAGACGCCCCGATCAAGTTCGCGAACTTTGCCCTATTCACATTCCGACATCGCGAATTGACGGGCCTTGCCCCCTCCCCGCCTGCCCCGACTCGTGCCTGTTTTATCATCACGTCTAAAGAAAGCGAATTTAAAGGAAAGGGCACAATTGCCCTTGCATGCCGGGGGCGCGCCCGGCCATCCTCTTCGGATCGCCGTGACGAGGTGGCGGGCCGCCGCGAGCCGACCGGCCCGCCCCGATGAACCAGACGTGAGCGCAGGGAATGTCCCGCAGTCGCGGCGAAGTACGGAGGCCCGAGAGATTCGACCCCCGATGAATCGCACCACGACCCGCGTCCCCGCCCGATCCTTCATCCTCCTCGCCCTGACGCTCGTCGTCTCGGCGCCCGCCGCCCGCCCCGCCATCGCCGCCGAATCGACCGACCCGCTCTGGGGCCTGATGACGGTCTTGATCCGGGCGACCGCCCCCGACGGCCCGGTCGTACCCGATGAGACTCCGGCCCTCCGGTCCGGCGACGCCGAGCTCCGGGGCCTGCTCGAAGGTGCCGTCCGGGTCGCGCAACAGCCCGTCCAGGTCCAGGCCGCCCAGCCGACCTACGCCCCGCGGTACCAGTACCAGTACCCGGTCGCCCCGGGCGGCTACCGGATGGTGCAGAACCCCGTCAACGCCGCCGTGACCTACTGGACCGGCCAGCCGGCCGCGCAGCCGACCTACGCCCAACCGACCTATGCCCAGCCCGCCGCCGCCGCCCCCGCGCAGCCGGCGGTCGCCCCCGCACAGCCGGCCGCCGCCCAACCGGCGACCGCCTACGGCGACCCCTACGGCTTCACCGCCTGGCTCAACGGCGTCCGGGCCCAGTACGGCCTGTCGGCGGTTTCCTACGACGCGAACCTCTCCGCCTGGGCGAACGCGAACAACGCCCAGCAGAACAGCCAGGGGATGGGCCACCACGTCATGGGCCCGGCCCGCCGGCAGAACAGCGCCATGGGCTCGGCCGGCAGCATCGGCTCCCAGTGGCTCGCCTCCCCCGCCCACGCCGCCGCCCTGCTCGACCCGTCGATCCGGGTGATCGGCATCGCGGGCATGGGGGCCTACTGGACCTTCAACGCGTACTGAGCCGGCCCCGCCGCTCGATCGACCGCCGCATCGCACGACCGCGGCCGGGGGCCTGCCGGCCTCCGCGCCTCGGCCGACCGGGACACATGGATGCGTCCCGGTCATTCCCGGATCGCCCGACCCGGGCGGGATCTCCCTCGACGCCGAGGCGACGCCCGACCCTCCCGACGGGACCGCCCGATCGCCCGAGGGTTTTTCCCCGACGGCCCGCCTCGCTATGATGGGGGTGTGTCGGGCCGAGGCCCCGGTTCCTCGAATCCGTCCCCCGGCGGAGCCTCGCGAGCCCTTCCCCGAGTCGTCCGGACCGGAGGCAGCCGGTGTCGTCCGAAACAGAGCAATTCCACACGATCGCCAGGGTCGGCGAGATCCCCGAGGGCGCCGGCCGCGCCTTCGACGTCGACGGCGTCATGGTCGCCGTCTTCCTCGAAGGGGGCCGATACTACGCGATCGAGGACTATTGCCCGCACCAGGGGGCCCCGCTCAGCGACGGGGTCCTCTTCGACAAGTCCGTCACCTGCACCTGGCACGGCTGGCGCTTCAGCCTCGAGGACGGCCGGCACCTCGACGGCTCCCGGTCCCGGGTGCCGACCTTCCCGGTCCGCGTCGTCGGGGACGAGATTCAGGTCAACGTCGATTGATGGAGCGCTGACCCGCCGATCGGTCGACTCATTCGGGCGCCCCGGTTGACCTCCCGGGGCCCGGCCCGATCGATCCGACCCGACCCGACCCGATCAGCCCCGGGAGCCGATCCCATGCGAGCCGCCTACATCGAGGCCCACGGCGACGCCTCGGAGATCCTCGTCGGCGAACTGCCGACCCCCAGGCCGGGCCCCGGCCAGGTGCTCCTCCGCGTCGGCGCCGCGGCGATCAACCCGATCGACCTGTACCTCCGATCGGGCCGGGTCGCCATGCCGATGAGCTTCCCCTACGTCGTCGGCACCGACGTGGCCGGCACGGTCGAGGAGGTCGGCCCCGGCGTGACCCGATTCCGACCCGGGGACCGCGCCTGGGGCTCGAACCAGGGCATCCTCGGCCGCCAGGGCTCGGCCGCCGAGTTCGCCTGCACCGACGAGGGCTGGCTCCACCCCACCCCCCCCGGCCTGTCCGACCCCGAGGCCGCCTCGATCGCCATGGTCGGCCTCACCGCCCACCTCGGGCTGTTCGACCGCGCCCGCCTCGGGCCCGGCGAGTCGGTCTACGTCGCCGGCGGCGGCGGGGGCGTCGGCTCGATGGTCGTCCAGATGGCCAAGGCCGTCGGCGCCCGGGTGGCCACCACCGCCGGCCAGCCCGCCAGCCTCGACCTCTGCCGGAGGCTCGGCGCCGACCTCGTCCTCAACTACAAGGAGGACGACGTCCCCGCCCGGCTCCGCGAGTGGTCCGAGGAGGGGATCGACGTCTGGTACGAGACCCAGCGCGACCCCGACCTCATGACCATCGTCCCGCTGCTCCGCAAGCGGGGCCGCCTCGTGCTCATGGCCGGGCGGGACGCCACCCCCACCCTCCCCCTCGGCTCGTTCTACCCGCGCAACTGCTCGATCTTTGGCTTCGCCATGTTCAATTACTCGGCCGATGAGCAGTTGATCTGTGCGGAGGACATGGCCCGATGGCTGTCTCAGGGGCTCCTCCGCCCCAGTGTCGGCCGTACCTTCCCGCTCGACCAGGCGGCCCAGGCCGAGCAGTTCCTGGAGGACAACACCGTCGGGGGGGCGGGGACGCTGGTGGGCAAGGTGGTCATCACGATCGGCGAGGGCTGATCGGCCGCCGGTGGCCTGCCGTTCAGCCCTCGGGATCGGCCAGCCGCTGGGCCTCGATCGCCTGGAAGCTGACCGGGCCGAACGGGAGCACCCGGAAGTCCCGGACCCGGATGCAGCGGAGGCCGGCCTCGCCGAAGTACCGGCGATAGTCGTGGATCGGGTGCAGCGGGACGAGCCCCATCGCCCAGTAAAGCGCGAGGCCCACCCCGTTGTACCCCCGGTGGAGTTGCCGCTGGAGCCGATTGCCCGAGGGTGCGGCCACGTCGGCGATCAGCAGCCGGCCCCCCGGCCGGACCAGGCCGGAGAGGTGGCGGAGCATCCTCCGCATCGGGCCCCGCTCGAAGCAATTGAGGAAGAAGTTCGCCGCGACCACGTCGTAATGGCCGATGCGGTCATGTTCGAACACGTCCCCCCGGATGAATTCGCCCCGCAACCCGGCCCGCTCGAACTTCGTCCGGGCCCTGGCGAGCATCCGGCCCGACAGGTCGATGCACGTCAGGTCCGCCCCCACTCGGGCCGCGAGCACGGCGTCCTCCCCCGCCCCGACCCCGACGTAGAGCACGCGGTCGCCCGGGTTCATCAGTCCGAGTTGCGACGCCTTGGCCGCCTCGATCTTCCCCAGGGAGTAGATCCGCGCGAGGGGCTCGTAGAACCAGGCGGCCCGGTCGAAGCCGCCGGGGGGGGCGTCGTCAGCCATGCGATCGTCCCCCGACCGGGGCCCGTCGGAGCCGCTCCCCGAGCCGGTCGGCCAGCGCCCCGACGTGCGGCGGCCGGAGCATCGTCAGGTGATTGCCGGGCACGGGGACGACGTCCAGGTCGTCGCAGAGCCGACGCCACTCGTCGACAGGGTCCCTCCGGCGGTCGGCGAACGGCTCCTCGGCCATCATCAGGGTGATCGCCCCCCCGCGGTAGGGGGCGGGGCGATAGGCGTAGAGCGCCTCGACGTTGGCCATGAAGACCTCGAAGACGCGGCGGGTCAGGGCCTCCGAGGCCCCCGGGGGGACGACCTGGGACCGCCCCGCATGCCTCCGGAACTCGGGGAAGATCGCGTCCCTCTTCGCGCCGAGGAACCGGACGAGCGGCTGTTCGCTGGGGATCAGGCCGCGGAGGATCGCGAACGAATAGAGGAACCCGGCGTCGAGCAGCACCAGGCGGTCGACCGGCCGGCCCTCCTCGGCCAGCTTCCGGGCCATCTCGAAGGCGACCACGCCGCCGAATGACCAGCCGCAGAGCCGGATCGGTCCGGACGGCCGGGCCGATCGGATGGCGTCGAGGTACTCGTCCGCCATCGCCTCGACCGAGGTCAGCGGCGCCCTCCCCTCGTCGACCCCGGGCGCCTGCAGGCCGAACAGCGGCTGGGCCGGCCCGAGCGCCCTGGCCAGTTCGACGTAACAGAGGACGTTCCCGCCGCCCGGGTGGACGCAGTACAGGGGATGCCGGCTCCCCTCGGCCCGGATCGGCACCAGCGGGGACCACCCCCCAGGCCCCCGACGTTCGGCCAGGGCCGAGGCCAACCCGGCGACGGTCGGGTCGTCCAGCAGGGCGGCGATCGGCAGCGCCTCGCCGCATCGCCGGGCGATCCGGGCGAGGAGATCCATCGCCGAGAGCGAATCGCCCCCGAGCGCGAAGAAGTCGTCGTCCACGCCGACCTCCCGGCCGAACAGCTCCTCCCAGGCCCGGGCCACCTCCAGCTCCGGAGCGTCCCGAGGCGGGGTGCGGGGCGGGGCCGTCGAGGTCCCCTGCACCCGCCGGGGATCCAGCCCGGCCAGGGCGGCCCGGTCGAGCTTGCCGTGGGGGGTGGTCGGCAGCCGGTCGACGAGGGTGATCCGGGGGGGGAGCAGGTGGATCGGCAGCCGATCCCGGAGGTCCTCGCGGATCCGATCGACCGAGAGGCCGCTCCCCCTCCCCGGGACAACGAAGGCGGCCAGGTGGCGGTCCCTCCCCTCCCCCTCGGCCAGGACGGCCGCGGCCCGGACCCCCTCGATGGCCTCGATCGCCCCCCGGACCTCGCCGGGCTCGATCCGGACCCCGCGGATCTTCACCTGGTCGTCGACCCGACCCAGGAATTCCAGCACGCCGTCCGCCCTCCGGATCACCCGGTCGCCGGTCCGGTAGACCCGGGTCTCGGGGTCGGTCGCCGTCGGATGGGGGGGGAAGCGCTCGGCGGTCAGGCCGGGTCGGTGCAGGTAGCCGAGGGCGAGCCCCGGCCCGCCGATCGCCAGCTCGCCGGGCGTTTCGTCCGGGACGGGATCCCCGGCCTCGTCGAGCACGAGGGCCTCCACGTGGGGCAACGGCCGACCGATCGGCGGCGCCGGCTGGGCACCTCCCGGGCAGACGTGCAGCGAGACGCAGACGGTCGCCTCGGTCGGGCCGTAGGCGTTGATGAACTTGCGGCCGACCGACCATCGAGACGCCAGCCCCGCCGGGCACGCCTCCCCGGCCACCACGAGGGTCCGGAGGTCCGGATACGGGCCCTCCGGCAGCAGCCCGAGCACCGTCGGCGGCAGCGTGGCGACGTGGATCGACCGCCTCCGGAGCGTCCCCGACAGCGCCGGGCCCGGCACGAGGCCCGACGCCTCCGAGACGCACACCGTCCCCCCGGAGAGCAGCGTGACGAGGATCTCGCTGATCGAGGCGTCGAATCCGAGCGAGGCGAACTGCAAGACCCGCGTCCCCGGCCCGATCCCGAACGCCTCGGCCTGTGACCTCGCCAAGGGGCCGATCCCCCGATGGGAGATCAACGCCGCCTTCGGCCGGCCGGTCGACCCCGAGGTGTAGATCGCGTAGGCCGGGTCCCCGGGATCGCCCTCGGGGGGCGGGGCCGTCCCGGGGTCATCGGACCCGCGGTCGATCTCGCGGATCGTCAGCACCCGGGCCCCCGTCACCGGCAGCCCGGGGGCGAGCGAGTCGGTCGACAGGACGACCGGCGAGGCGGAATCCTTCAGCAAGAAGGCGACCCGGGCGGTGGGATAATCCGGGTCGATCGGCAGGAACGCGCCCCCGGCCTTCATCACGGCCAGCATCGCGGCCACGGCCTCGACCGACCTCGGCATGGTCAGGGCGACGAGGACGCCCGGCCCGACGCCCTCTCCACTCAGGACCGATGCCCAGCGATCGGTCACCCGGTCGAGGTCCCCGTACGAGACGGAGCCCGAAGGGCCCTCGACGGCGACCAATCCGGGCCCCCGCCCGGCCCGGCGCCGGAACAGCGACGGCGTCCAGCCGATCTCGAGGCCGGGAGGATCGGGCGACCGGCCGGCAAGCTCCGGGGCGTCGGCGTCTCGGGGAGCGGTCACGGTGTCGGTCTCGGCGGAGATCGAGGCGTCAACGGGTCGGGTTCGGCCCGGGGCCGACCCGGGACTCGCCCCGGAAACTCGACCCAGCTCCCCCGTCCTGTTATACACACTCGACCAGCGATCGACGAGCCGACGGCCTCGGAGGCCGTCGGCACCCGTTCCCGCCCCCGGGAGGGTTCAACCCCGGACCAGGTTCTTGTACTTGATCCGGTGGGGCTGGTCGGCCTCGATGCCGAGCCGCTCCCGACGCTGGGTCAGGTACGTGTCGAAGTTGCCGTCGCACCAGACCACCCGGCTCTCCCCCTCGAAGGCGAGGATGTGGGTGGCGATCCGGTCGAGGAACCAGCGGTCGTGGCTGATGACGACCGCGCAGCCGGAGAAGTCCAGCAGGGCGTCCTCCAGGGCGCGGAGCGTGTCCACGTCCAGGTCGTTCGACGGCTCGTCCAGCAGCAGCAGGTTGCCGCCGGTCGTGAGCAGCTTGGCCAGGTGGACCCGGTTCCGCTCGCCCCCGGAGAGCTTGCCGACCTTCTTCTCCTGGTCCGGCCCCCGGAAGTTGAACCAGGAGACGTAGGCCCGGGAGGGGACCTTCCGCTTGCCCAGCTCGATCTGGTCGAGCCCGCCGCTGATCTCCTGGAAGATCGTCTTGTCGGGGTCCAGCGCGTCCCGATTCTGGTCGACGTAGGAGAGCTTCACCGTGTCGCCGACCCGGAGGATGCCCGAGTCGGGTGCCTCCTGGCCGACGATCATCCGGAACATGGTCGTCTTGCCGGCGCCGTTGGCCCCGATCACGCCGACGATGCCGCCGGGGGGCAGCCGGAAGTTCATGTTCTCGAAGAGGATGTTGTCGCCGAACGCCTTGGAGACGTTCTCGGCCTCGACGACGAGGTCCCCCAGGTGGGGGCCGGGGGGGATCTGGATGGTCACCGGCTCGTCCCGGCGGTCGGCCTCCTCGGCGGCGAGCTGCTCGTAGCGCTGGATGCGGGCCCGGTTCTTGGCCACCCGGGCCCGGGGTGCCATCCGGATCCACTCCAGTTCCCGTTCGAGGGTCTTCTTGCGGAAGCGGTCGGCCTTCTCCTCCTTCTCCAGCCGGGCCTGCTTCTGCTCCAGCCAGCCGGTGTAGTTCCCCTCGAAGGGGATGCCCCGGCCCCGGTCGAGCTCGAGGATCCATTGGGCGACGTTGTCCAGGAAGTAACGATCGTGGGTGACGGCCACGATCATGCCCGGGTATTCCTGGAGGTGCCGCTCCAGCCAGGCCACGCTGTCGGCGTCGAGGTGGTTGGTCGGCTCGTCCAGCAGCAGGATGTCGGGGCGCTGGAGCAGGATCTTGCAGAGCGCCACCCGTCGCCGTTCGCCGCCGGAGAGCGTGGAGACGTCGGCGTCGCCGGGGGGGAGCCTCATGGCGTCCATGGCGATCTCGAGCCGACGCTCCAGCTCCCAGCCGTCGGCGGCCTCGATGCCGTCCTGCACGTCGGCCTGCTCGGCGAGCAGCGCGTCCATCTCGTCGGCGTCGGGCCCCTCGGCGAGCCGGGCGTTGATCTCGTCGAACCGCTTCAGCAGGGCCCGGACCGGGCCGACCGCCTCCTCGACGTTCCCCCTCACGTCCTTCTCGGGGTTGAGCCGCGGCTCCTGGGGCACGAAGCCGATCGTCGCCCCCGGGGCGGGCTTCGCGGCGCCGAGGAACTCCTTCTCCTCGCCGGCCATGATCCGCAGGAGCGTGCTCTTCCCCGCGCCATTGGGACCGAGGACGCCGATCTTGGCCCCCGGGTAGAACATCAGGGTGATGTCCTTGAGGACTTCCTTTTTGCCGTGGTTCTTCGACAGCCGCTCGATGGAGAAGATGTACTGCGGGGGCATCGACGATCCCGGGGTGCGAGGCTCGACGGCGGGGATGGGGAGCAACCCGGGCGGCCGGGGCCGGGCGCATGGAACGCCTCCCACCCGGCCGCCCGATCATGTTCATTAGAACCGATCCGATCACGCCACGGAACCCCAGTCGATCCCCCCGCGTCTCCCCCGGCCAGGGTGAAGCCGCACTAGATCCGGAGATCCGGCGCGGGGCGGCCCGGGGCCGATGGCCGTTGGGCAACCCGGACGCCGGTTGCTACAATGGCCTTCCCACTCAGAGATCGCGCGACGCCCCCCGGAGGGGACCGAGCCCCCGGCCGTCGCGATCGAACCCGGACCGGCACGCTCTCGGAGGATCCGCGACCGATGATCGACCCCCGCGTGGCCAGCGGGCTGAGGGACATCCCCCCGTCGGCCATGATCCCCCGGGAGCGGATGCTCGAGGCCCTGCGCTCGACGTTCTCCTCGTTCGGCTTCGTGCCGATCGAGACCCCCCACATCGAGCGCCTCGAGGTCCTCACCGGCAAGGGGGCCGGCTCCGACGAGGTCCTTCGCCAGATCTTCGAGGTGACCAATAAGGGGGGCACCCCCGGCGAGCTGGCCCTCCGGTTCGACCTGACCGTCCCGCTGGCCCGGTTCGTGGCGAAGCACGTCGACCAGCTCGGGACGCCCTTCAAGCGCTACGCCATCGGCTCGGTCTTCCGCGGCGAGCGGCCCGCCAAGGGCCGCTTCCGCGAATTCACCCAATGCGACTTCGACACCGTCGGCACCGAGAGCCCCGTCTCCGACGCCGAGACCGCCCAGCTCATCCACGACGCCCTGGCGGCGATCGACGTCCCCGCGTTCTCGATCCACCTGAATAACCGCAAGATCCTCGACGGCCTGCTCGACTCCTTCGGCGTGATCGACCGCAAGGCCGCCGTCCTCCGCGCCCTGGACAAGCTCGGCAAGGTCGGCCGTGACGGCGTCCTCAAGGAACTGACCTCCCACCCCAGGGCGGTTGAACCGGGAGGCGTCCCCGAGGGGCCGACCATGCCCGAGGCCGACGCGGCCCGGCTCCTCGACCTCGTCGAGCAGGGCAAGGGTCCCGGCGACGCCGTCCTCTCGATGGCCGAGTCCCGCCTCGGCCCCCACGAGACGGCCCGGGAGGGGATCGCCAACCTCCGGACCGTGCTCGACCTGCTCGACGCCGCCGGCGTCCCCCAGGACCGCCTGAAGCTCGACCTCGGCCTCGCCCGGGGGCTGGACTACTACACCGGCATCGTCTTCGAGACGACCGTCGACGGCTGGGAACGCTTCGGCTCCATCAGCTCCGGGGGCCGCTACGACGACCTGGCGAGCCTTTATATCAAGCGTCGCCTCCCCGGGGTCGGCGCCTCGATCGGCCTCGACCGCCTGCTCGCCCTGATGGAGGAGGCCGGCCGGCTCCCCTCCTCGGCCACCACCGCCCCGGTGCTGGTCGCCTACTTCCCCGGCGTCTCCCCCACCACCCCCGTCAGGATCGCCGCCCGCCTGCGGGCCTCCGGCATCGGCGCCGAGGTCTATCCCGAGCCGATCTCCGTGGGCAAGCAGATGGGCTACGGCTCGACCCGGGGGCACGCCGTCGCCGTGATTGTCGGCCCCGACGAGGAGCAGGCCGAGGTCTTCAACCTCCGCGTCCTCGCCACCCGCCAGGAGGATAAGGGCCTCGCCCTCTCGACCCTGGAAGACTCGGTCCAGAGCGCCCTCGGGCTGCTGGGCTCCCGGCCGTCGGCCGACTGAGCCGACCGCCCCTCGACGCCGATCTCGGACACCGCCCCCACCCCGCCGCCACCCGACCTCCCCCCCACCATGACCGATCCCCCCCCCGGCACCCCGACGCAACGCGAGGCCCCCATCCCCCAGGTCCGGGGCACCCGGGACTGGCTGCCCGACGACTACGCCGCCATCGCCTCGCTGGAGCGGTCCCTCATGGATCGCTTCGCCGCCTCAGGCTTCCGGCCCGTCAAGACGCCGATCCTCGAAGGGACCGAGCTGCACGAGCGCAAGAGCGGCGCCGCGATCGTCTCCAAGCTGTTCGAGGTCGCCGACGGCCCGGCCCGCCTCTGCCTCCGCCCCGAGCTGACCGCCAGCATCGTCCGGGCGTTCATCGACACCCCGGAGGCCCCCGAGCTGCCCTGGCGCGTGTGCTCCTCCGGCCCCGTCTTCCGCTATGAGCGCGAACCCGGGCCGACCCGGTACCGCGAGTTCACCCAGGCGGGCGTCGAGCTGCTCGGCGCACCCGGCCCCGAAGCCGACGCGGAGGTGATCGCCCTCGCCCTCGACTCCGCCGCCGCCGCGGGCATCCCCGACGCCTCGATCCGGGTCGGGCACACCGGCCTGATCGTCGAGCTGCTGGAGCGCTCCGGCCTCCCCTCGGCCGCCGTGTCGAGCCTGGTCGAGCACCTCAGCGACGCCGCCTCCGAGGGCCGCAACGTCCGGGCCCTGGAGACCGCCCTCGACCGGCTGGCCGGCTGGCTGCACGGCGACGCCGAGCAGCAGGCCGAGGCGGTCCTCCCGGCCATCGACCGGGCCGACGACCCCGGCGTCGACCGCCTCTTCCGCCACCTCGTCCCCCGGGTCACCGGCCGCCGGACCGGCCATGAGATCATCAACCGCCTGCGCAGGAAATGGGCCCTGGGCCACTCCCTGGGGGACGCCCTCGGCCGGGTCCGCGCCCGGGTCCACGAGCTGGCCGACCTCCGGGGGCCCGCCGTCGAGGTGCTCCAGGGGCTCGAACAGGGCTTCGCCGCCCTGGCCCCCGGCACGATCCGGGGGTTCCTGGAGATGCTCCGCCAGCTCGAGGCGCGGGGCATCCCCCCGGAGCGCGTCGAGTTGGACCTCGGCTTCGGCCACGGCATCGGCTTCTACTCGCAAATGATCTTCGAGCTGTCCGTCTCCACCCCCTCCGGCCCCCTCGGCATCTGCCACGGCGGACGATACGACGGCCTCGCCACCGTCCTCGGCTCCGACCGAGACCCCCACGGCGTCGGGTTCGCCTTCGGCGTCGAGCGGCTGTATCATGCCATCGAGGGGCTCCGCGAGGGCTGAATCTGCTCGGAGGCGAGACGGCGATGCTATCCACGATCCAGAAGCTTGGAGAGGGGCTCGGCGTGCCCATCCCCGAGTCCATCGCCCGGGAGGCCGGCCTCGAGGAGGGGACATCGGTCGAGGTCTCGATCCGAGACGGTGCCCTCGTGGTCCGACCGACCCGGCGGTATCGGCTCGAAGACCTCCTCGATCAAATCACCGCCGAGAACCGCCACGACGCCTTCGACACCGGACCCCCGACCGGGGAGGAAGTTTGGTGAGCCCAGGCGATCCGTCTCTCGTCCCCGATCGGGGGGACGTCGTTTGGGTCGACTTCTCCCCACAATCAGGCCGGGAACAGGCCGGTCGACGCCCCGCCCTGACGCTCTCGCCTGCATCGTACAACGTACGGGTCGGTCTCGGGCTGTTCTGCCCGATCACCTCTCGGGTGAAGGGCTATCCCTTCGAGGTCCCCTTGCCGCCGGGGCTCGCCATCTCCGGGGTCATCCTCGTCGATCAGCTGAAGAGCATCGACTGGAGGACCCGACGGGCCGAATTCGCCTGCCGCATCCCCCCGGAAACGCTCGATGAGGTCGCGTTGAAGCTCTCGACCTTGTTGCCTTCACCTGACTGATCCGCTCCCGCCCCATCCCCGCCCCACTCATGACTCCACCAAACATCGACCCCATCCGGATCGCCCTGCCCTCGAAGGGCCACCTGTACGAGGGGGCCGTCGAGCTGCTCAAGGCCGCCGGCTACAAGGTCCGACGCGCCAGCGACCGCCAGTACGAGGCGACGATCGGCGGCCACCCGCGCTTCCACGTCGTCTTCATGAGGCCGACGGACATCGTCGTCCAGGTGCAGGAGGGGCGGTGCGCTCTGGGCGTGACCGGCATGGACGTCTTCGCCGAGCACCAGGCCGAGGCGACCGACGCCGTCGTCGTCGAGCCCGACCTCGGCTACGGCGGCTGCCGGCTCGTGGTGGCCGTGCCCGAGAGCTGGATCGACGTGACCCACGTCCTCGACCTGGTCGACCTGACGACCGAGTTCAAGGCCGCCGGGAAGGCGTTCCGCGTCTCGACCAAGTACGGCGCGCTGACCCAGGCCCACTTCCGCCGCTGGGGCATCTACCACTACCAGATCATCCACTCCGAGGGGGCCCTGGAGCTGCACCCCACCCTCGGCATCGCCGACATCATCGTCGACCTCACCAGCTCCGGCACGACCCTGAAGGACAACCGCCTCCGGGAGATCGAGGGGGGCAAGGTCCTCGAATCGGCCGCCAGCCTCATCGGCCACGCCCCGAGCCTGAAGGCACTGATCGCTGAAGGAGACTCCGGCCCCCTCGCCCTCCTGCTCGACGGCCTCGACGGCGTCCGGGCCTCCGACGGCCGGTTGTTGCTCGAGGTCGCCGGGGGCCCGGAGGAGGGGTACCAGGCCGCGGCCGTCGCCGCGTTCCTGGCCCAGCGGGGCGCCCAGCACGTCGTCCGGGGAGAGGTCTGGGACGAGCGAGGCCGGTCCTGCTGGCGGGTCACGGCCCTCGTCGCCGCCGGCCGGCTCACGTCGTACCACCGGGAGCTGATCCGTCTCGGCGCCCGCCGCGTCGTCGGCCTGCCGACCCGCTTCCTCTTCGACTCCGAGGGGCCGACGTCCACCTTCGACCGCCTCGCCGAGCAGCTCGAAGCTCACTCCCCCCGATAACCCGGACCCCGGACGACCCTCCCCGGCTTCGCCCCGGTGTGGGCGCCCTCCCTCACCACCGCCTCGCCGTTCACGAAGACGTGTTCGATGCCGACCGACAGGCGATGCGGGTCCTCGTACGTCGCCCGGTCGGCGATCGTCTCCGGGTCGAAGACGACCACGTCGGCATACATCCCCTCCCGGAGCAGCCCCCGATCCCGGATCGACAGCCGATCGGCCACCGCCGAGGTCATCTTGCGGATCGCCTCCTCCAGCGGGATGACCCCCTCCTCCCGGACGTACTTGCCCAGGATCCGGGGGTAGGTGCCGTACGACCTCGGGTGCACCAGCCCGCCCGCCTTCTCCGGGTCGTGGCCCCCGGCGTCCGTGCCGAACTTCATCCAGGGCTGCTTCATCTGCAGCGCGACGTTCTCCTCGCTCATCATGACGTAGATCGTGCCGATCCGCTGCCGCTCGGCGAGCAGCAGGTCGATCGCCGCGTCGACCCAGTCCGTGCCCCGGCCCCCGGCGATCTCGGACAGTCTTTTGCCGACGTACTGCTTCGTCTCCGGCTTCGTCAAGCCGAGCACGATCACGTTCTCCGGCCCGGACAGCCCGGCGAGGTTCTCCCAGTCGGTGGTCGGGTCCAGCACTTCCGCCCTGATCTCCGACCGCGTCTCGGGGTCGGCCAGGTTCTCGTAGAGCTTCCCGTCGGCCGACGCCCAGGGGGGCAGGGCCGCGGTCAGCCCCGTGCTGCCGGCGGTGTAGGGATACATGTCGGCGCCGACGTCCAGCCCCTCGGCCCTCGCGGAGTCGATCTTCCGGATGGCCTGGATCGCCTTCGGCCAGTTCCGCTCCCCGGCGGCCTTCAGGTGGTAGATCTCCACCGGCACGCCCCCCTCCCGGCCGATCCGGATCGCCTCGTCGATCGCCTCCAGCAGCCGATCCGCCTCCGACCGCAGGTGCGTGATGTAGAGGCCCCCATAGGGCGCCATCGCCTTCGACAGCTCGATCAGGTCCTCCGTGGCGACGAAGGAGTCCGGGGGGTAGATCAACGCCGACGCCAAACCGAACGCCCCGCCCTCCATCGCGTCCCGGACGAGCCCGCGCATTTGCTCCAGCTCCTCGGGGGTCGGAGGGCCCTGGGCCATCCCCTTGACGTAGCTCCGCACTGTCCCCGAGCCGACGAACGACCCCAAGTTCACCGACACGCCGTGAGAATCCATCGCCCTGAGCCAGCGGTCGAACCCGCCGGGGACGTCGAACTCCTCCGGATCACTCGAAGGGGCGTTCGAAGTCCCCTCCCCCATGATCTCCGTGGTCACGCCCTGCGTGACCTTGCCGACCACGCGACCGTCACCCGAGAGCAATTGCTCTCTCGAATGACTTTGAATGTCGATGAACCCCGGGCAGACGACCTTCCCCGAGGCGTCGATCGTCTCCTCCGCGTCCGCTTCGTCGAGCATCCCCGCGGGGGTGATCTCGGCGATCCGATCACCTCGGATCGCCACATCGCCGAGGAACCAGGCGTTCCCGGTGCCATCCACGACCAGGCCGTTTCGGATCACCACATCATAGGGGCCGACATCCAGCGCCCCCGCCGGCAAGGGCATACCCACCGCGAGAAGGATCAGGAATGGACGTAATGACCGTCGGGACATCGATCGCTCCTCGGGGGGGTCAGGGGATGGTGCTCGGCCCTCGGCGGGGGTGTCGCCTCGATCAGGCGGGGCCTCGCCCCGAAGGTCCGGGCGGGCCCGCGGATCCGGCTTCCACACCGTCAGGACCCGGGGGCGGCCCGAGGTCGGCCATCCGATACCCCCGGGGATAGCTCCTCGGCCGGTGGTGCTCGGTCCGGAGGTACGGCCGTCGCCTCGGCGGCATGAGCCGGAGCAGCCTCGCCCGCATCGCGAGCCCCGCCTGGACCATCGACCGAGTCGCCCGAGACGGCCTCGGGAAGCCGAAGGCCTCCAGGATCGGCTCGTCCATCAACGCGTACATCGCCGGACGGACGAGGGGCCGGAGCGGCCTCGGGTACCAGCCCAGGAAGAGGTCGAGCGTGGCCCGGCCGATCGTCGCATTCGACGAGGCGAATCGGAAATGCTCCCGCTCGAAGTCGAGGTTGAGGCGATCAAAGGCGTCATACGCCCCGGGGATGTCCCGGATCCCCATCCGCCTCCCCACCTCCCCCCAGAAGTGGAAGAGGGCCAGCCGCTCGACCTCGATCATCGGCCGCCAGCCGAACCGGGCGTTCCAGCGGATCGGCTCGAAGACGAAGGTGGAGAGGACGTAGAGAAAGTCGCGGTTGTCGATGTCGAAGCGGCGGTGCATGCCGTTCATCGTCCGGATCGCGTCCCGGCCGCGGTCGCCCTCGTAGCCGTGTTCCAGCAGGGTGCTGACGATGATGTCCGTGTCGTCGTACCGCTTCTGGGGCCGGGCCCGGAACTCTCCGGTCCGGTCCAGCAGGCCGGAGATGCTCGGCACGCAATACGTCCGGAACAGGGCGAATTCCAGCGACCTGGTCGTGTCGAACGAGAAGTCGTGCGTGGTGCTCAGGTGGACGATCCGCTGGCAGTCCGCCACCGGGTCGAGTCGCCGGATCTCGTCAAGCACGGCAGACCGGGGCATGATCGTTCGGCCTCCGCCCGCTCTCGGAAGATCAGGCACCGCTACCCACCGTAGGCCCCGTACTGCTTCAGGCCCCTCGTGTACAACCACCGGCAAAGCACCACGAAGAACACCACCCAGAACACTTCCAGCGCCAGGCCCCACGCCAGCTCGGCCCCCTGGACCTTCTCCAGGAAGACGACCGCCGGGAAATAGGCCATGTACTGGAACGGCAGGAGCTTCAGGAGGCCCGCCCAGAACGGGGGGAGGAAGTCCAGGGGCAGCATCTGGCCGGAGATGAAGAAGTTCAGGGTCATCACCACCCAGAGGATCGACGTGATCTCCAGGAACCAGAACCCCACCATCCCCACGCTCGCCTCGAAGAAGAACCCGATCAGGAACGCCATCACCAGCGAGGCGACGTACGCCGCCCACACCATCGGGTCCGTCGGCACGTTGCCGATGAAGAACTTGTAGCAGATGCCGAACAGCATCGCGTACGGCAGGGCCGTGCCGATGATGTACGCGCTCTTGTGCGCCATCCGGTACGAGAGCAAATACCCGATCAGGTCCAGCGGCTGGATCAGGTACTTCTTGAGCGTCCCGTCCCTCACCTCGCCGGCGATCCCCCCCGCCAGGCCCGGCATGCTGCTGAACATCCGGCTGATGTTCACGATCAGCAGGTAGCAGATCGCCTGCTCGTACGAGAAGCCCGCCAGCGTCTCCTGCCCGGCGCCGTCGTAGATCGCGCTCCAGAGGAGGATCGTCGTCAAGGTCGGCAAAAACCGGAAGATCGTGGTGATCAGGAAATCGGCCCGGTAGGTCATCCGGTCGGCGAGCGAGACGCGATAGATCATCGCGTACTTCCTCAGCATCGGCCCGAACCCTCGGCCCGGCGGCGCGAGCGGGCCGCCCCCGGGACGCGACGGCCCGGGGGAGGGGACGCCGCCGGCGGGCCAGTCGGCCTCGACGGCGGCCCGGGAGGGGGCGTCGGCCTCAGGCGGCGTCATGGTCGGCCCCCCCCAGGGACGGGGACTTCGACTCCTGGAAGACCCGGGCGATCACCTGCTCCAGGGGGGGATCCTGCACCACCACGTCGGCCAGGCGGTAGGCGTCGAGGATCGCGCCGAGCACCTCGGCCACCTTCGACCGCTCGACCCGGATCTCCGCCTCCCCCCCCTCCGCCCGCTCCACGTCGCCGAACCGGGCGAGGTCCGAGGGCGCCTCCCCCTCGGCGAATTCGAGCTTGATCAGCTTCGTCTGCCCGAACCGGTTCGACAGCCCCGCCAGGTCGCCGTCGTAGATCAGGTGGCCGTGGTTGATCACCAGCACCCGGTCGCAGAGCGCCTCCACGTCCCTCATGTAGTGCGAGGTCAGCAGCATCGTCATCCCCCGTCGGGCGTGGTACTCCTTCAGGCACTTCTGGATCGTCACCTGCGCGACCACGTCCAGGCCGATCGTCGGCTCGTCCAGCAGGAGCAGCCGGGGGCGGTGCAAGAGCGCCGCGATCAGCTCCATCTTCATCCGCTCGCCCAGCGACAGCTCCCGGACCGGCTGCCGGGTCAGCGCGGCCACGTCGAGCAGCGTCGTCAGCTCGTCGAGCGTCTCCCGGTACTCATCCCGGGGGAGCTGATAAATCTCCCGGTGCAGCTCGAAGCTGTCCTGCGCGGGCAGGTCCCACCAGAGCTGGTTCTTCTGGCCCATCACCAGCGCGAACTGGCGGCGGAAGGCGTCCACCCGGTCCGACGGCGTGTAGCCGAGCACCGTGGTGGTCCCCCCCGACGGGTAGATCAGCCCCGAGAGCATCTTCAACGTCGTCGTCTTCCCCGCCCCGTTCGGGCCCAGGAACGCGACCATCTCCCCCGGCTCGATCGAGAAGCGGATCCCCTCGACCGCCCGGACTTCCCGATATTCCCGATGGAACAGCCCCCGGACGGCGCCGACCAGGCCGTCCCGCTTCTGGAAGACCCGATAGGTCTTGGTCAGCCCCTCCGCCTCGACGATCGGCATGGCGACGATGCACCCTCCCTGTCCCGGTCCCCTCGTAAGGCCCCCATCATTGTAAGGGGACCTCCCCCGAATCAAGCCGACCCGGGGCCCCGGCCGGGAGCCGGGGCCCCGGGCTCGCCGATCCGGCCGACCTCCCCCCCTGACGACGCGGGCCGATCCCCGGGTCCGGCCCGCCGATCCGTGCCGGTCCTAGAGGACGGGGCGCATCCGCGGCGGGGACCCCCTGCCTCGGACCCCTCGATCGCTTGACCGGCCCCGATCGTGGGGCACGATCAAGCATCGACGACGCGCATCCACCCCGACTCCCCCTCACCGACCGAGACCGGGCGGATCCCGCCCGTCCGGGGCGTCGGGCGGCCTGGGCCTCGTCCGCGAGGCCCCGACCCGGGCCGGCGAGCGGGGGACCGAGGACGAGACCCGGCCGGCCACCGCGATCGCGGCCCGATGACCGCGATCGGCCCGACCTCTCCCGCGTCGGCGGCCCGAAACCCACCCACCCAGGCACGCAACCGAGACTCCTCCCGCGATGGACTCCTCCCCGGTCGGTCGCACCGCCAGGCGCCCCGCCGCCCCTCCCCGGCCTCCGGGCGCCGGTGCGGCCGACCTCGGTCGGCGTCGTGACTCATGAGGACCCGAGCGATCGGCACGACCCGCAGCCCGGGTGCGAACCCCGGCCCTCGCCCCCACAGTCGCCCGCCCCGAGTCCCGGTATCCCGGGGGCGGGCACCGAGGGCCCCGAGCGTGCCCTTCGTGCTGGCGACGATCGCCGCCCTGTCCCTCTCGGGCGACCGTGTCGGGGCCGGCTGGCATCCCCAGAGCCGGGGGGCCGAGCCGACGCTCACCCTGAGGGACCCCTACCGGCCCGGGGCGATCCCGGTGGTCCTGATCCACGGGATGGGCTCGACCGCCCGGACCTGGGGGCCGATGATCGACCGGATCAAGGACGACCCGGTCCTGGCGACCCGCTATCAGTTCTGGACCTTCTCCTATGATTCCTGCGTCGCCCTGCCGCTCTCGGCGGCGCGGTTCCGGTCATGCCTGACCCGGACGCGATGGGCGCTCGACCCCTCGGGCCTCGACCCGGCGCTGGACCGCATGGTCCTAGTCGGCCAGAGCCAGGGGGGCCTCATCGCCAAGGCCGCCGCCCAGGACGGCGGCTGGACCCTGTGGGACTCGACCTTCAGCCGGAGGCCCGAGGCGATCCGCTGCCCCCCCGAGACCCGGGCCGAGCTGGTCGACGCCTTCCTCACCCGACGGGTCCCGTCGGTCGGGCGCCTGGTCTTCATCGCCACGCCGCATCACGGCTCGAAGGGGCCGGCGGCGGCGACGGCCCGGCTCAAGGAGTACCTGCTCACCGACCGTCGGCAAGGCGAGCTGGCCGGGCCGATCGGCGAGGTGGTCCGGCTCAACGGGAAGGAGGTGCTCGTCCCCGACCTGCGTCGGGTGCCGGTCGGCGCGGTGGGGGGCCTGGCCTGGGACAGCCCGATCCTCGACGCCCTGAACCGGATCCCGATCGCCCCGGACGTCCGCCGCCACTCGATCATCCCCCAGCTCGGCACCCCGCACCACCACCTCGACACCGACGGCATCGTGCGGTACGAGAGTTCCCACCTCGACGAGGTCGACTCCGAGGTGATCGTCCCCGGCGGTCACGTCTCGCTCCGGAGGCCCGAGGTCGCCGCCGAGGTCGCCCGCATCCTCCGCCTGCACCTGGCCGAGCAGGGCGTCGGGGTTGCCTCTCCCAAGGCGGCCTTCGGCCGGGGTGCCGGCCCCCTCCCCCCGGCGTCCCCCGCACGAGGCATTTCGCCCCCCCCGTAACCGACCCGAGTCCCCCGCCATGACCGACGACCAGCTCCGCCGATGGGCCGACCTGCTCTGCGATTACTGCCTCGGGGTGAAGCCCGGCGAGGTGATCGCCCTGGGTTCGGAGCTGGAGGGCCGCCCCCTGGTCGAGGCCTGCTACCGGGCGATCGTCCGGCGGGGGGCCTACCCGGTCGTCCGGCTCGACCTGCCGGGCCTCGCCGAATACTTCGTCGAGCACGCCCCCGAGGCGATGCTCTCCTACCTCCCCCCGCTCTCGCTCTACGAGGCCCAGGCGGTCGACGCCCGGATCCGGATCGCCGCCGAGCACGACACGAAGGCGATGAGCCGGGTCGACCCGAGGCGTCAGGCCGCCGTCGACCGCACCCGGGCCCCGCTCCGACGCGAGGCGATGAAACGGCGCTGGGTGCTCACCCAGTTCCCGACCCCGGCCTATGCCGAAGACGCCGGGATGAGCCTGGCCGAGTACGAGGCGTTCGTCGGCCGGGCCCTGTTCCTCGACCGGGACGATCCGGTCGCCGCCTGGGTCGACCTCGGCCGTAGCCAGGCCGGGCTCGTCGAGTTCATGTCGGGCGTCTCGGATCTCCACATCGAAGGGCCGGAAACCGACCTCCGCCTCTCGGTCGCCGGGAGGACCTGGATCAACTCCGACGGCCGCCGCAACATGCCCTCCGGGGAGATCTTCACCGGCCCCGTCGAGGACTCCGCCCGGGGCCGCCTGCGGTGCAGCTTCCCCGTCTGCCGGGGGGGCCGGGAGGTCTCCGGCATCGCCCTCGAATTCGAGGGCGGCCGGGTCGTCCGGGCCTCCGCCGACTCCGAGGAGGCCTACCTGCACTCGATGCTCGACCTCGATGACGGCGCCCGCCTCCTCGGCGAGATCGGCCTGGGCCTGAACCCCGGCATCGACCGCTTCACCGGCAGCATCCTCTTCGACGAGAAGATCGGCGGCACCGTCCACCTCGCCCTCGGCCAGAGCTACCCCGAGACCGGCGGCGTGAACACCTCCGCCCTCCACTGGGATCTCATCCTCGACCTCCGCCGGGGCGGCCGGATCACCGCCGACGGCTCCCTCGTGATGGAAGACGGCCGCTGGCTCGTCGGCTGAGCCGGTCCCCGGCTGGCCGGCCCCCGGATCACTCCTTCCGCACTCCCCCGCCCGCCTTGGCCGGATCCCGGGCGTTTTAGCGCAGGGTCCAGACGACCGGCAGTTGCCGCTCGTACTCCTCGGCGAACCCCCGGAGCCCGGCGACGACGTCCGGGTGATCCGCCGCCAGGTCGTTCGCCTCTCCCGGGTCGGCCTCGACGTCGAACCGCATCGCCGAGGGGAACCGGACGTCCTGATTGCCCAGGAGCAGCTTCCAGCGGCCCGACCGGACGGCCGTCACCTCGTCGTCGTAGGCCCAGACGAACGGGCTCGTCCGATCCACCGTCCCCGATCCGTCGAGCAGCGACCAGACGTCCTGCCCGTCCAGCTCACGGTCGTCGGGCGGGGTCCCGCCGGCCAGGGTGACGAGCGTCGGGAACAGGTCGAAGGCGACGACCGGCTCGTCCACCACCCGGCCGGGAGGGATCCGGCCGGGGAACCTCGCCACGAACGGGACGCGGAGGCCCCCCTCGTACGAGTCCCGGATGCGGCCCCGGAGGGGCCCGGCGTCCCCCTCGGCGGCCATCGGGCCGTTGTCGGAGGTGAAGACGATCAGCGTGGAGTCGGCCAGGCCGAGGCGGTCGATCGCCCCCAGCAGCCTCCCGTTCTCGGCGTCGAGGTACTCGATCGCGTCGTTGTAGGCCGGCCTCCCGTCCCCCCGGAACCGGCCGGGGATGTTCAGGGGAGGATGCGGCAGGGTGTGGGAGAGGTAGAGGAAGAACGGGCCCTCGCGGTCCTCCTCCAGGAACCGGGTCGCCTCGTCGGTGTAGCGACCGGTGAGGTCGGCCACCGCATCACCGGGCAGTTCCTCGACGATCTCCTCGTCCCGGATCAGGATCGTCGGCGCCATGTCCATCGAGTAGGGCAGGCCGAGGTTGCCGTCGAAGCCGTGGTTCGTCGGCAGGGACTCGGGCCGGTCGCCCAGGTGCCACTTGCCGATGGCCATGGTCGCGTAGCCGAGGCCCCGGAGCGCCTCGGCCATCGTGATCTCCTCTCCCGGGAGGCCGATCGGCGAGTCCGACCGGAGCACGTCGACGATGCCGCTCCGCCACGGCTGCCTCCCGGTCAGGAGCCCGGCCCTCGACGGCGAGCAGTCCACGTGGGCCACGCAGTACTGCGTCAGCCGGACCCCGTCCCTCGCCAGGCCGTCGATCGCCGGGGTCCGGTTCGAGGGGCTGCCGAAGCAGCCGAGATCCCGGTAGGCCAGGTTGTCGGCCCAGATTCAGCCGATGTTCGGCGGCCGGTCTCCGGGTAGTCCGTCCTCGACGACCCGGCCGGCGACCTCCCCGGGCGGGACGCCCAGCGAGGCGTCGAGCAGGAGGGCCACTCTCGGGGAGGTGATCGGAGGCATGGACAGCTCGGCCGGCTCGGGGAACTCGATCGGCGAGGGACGGGGTCCGTCCGCCCCTCCTCGGCATCACTTCCGCTTCCGCTGGGACTTGCGGGCCTGCTTCTGCCGCTTCTTGAGATTCCTCAGGTCGGGTCGGCCGTGACCGGGCAGATGCCCGTGTTCCCGCTCGGCGATCCGACGCTCGACGACCCTCCGGGGCTCGGGGATCGGCCCCAGGCCCAGGTCGTAGCGGACGTTCGGCCAGTCGCCGGCGATCGTCTCGTCGACGCAGTTCGCGGCGAACGCCGCCTCGATCGAGGGCGCGGCCTCGACGGCTTCCAGGTCGAGCAGGGTGCCGACGAGGAACCCGTTGAGCGTCCGGACCGAGGGGTCGTGCCGGTCGAGCTGGCCGCTCAGGATCTCGATGCATCGGCCCCGCTCCCCCGGGTGCGCGCCGGCGATCTTCCGGAACGCCTCGGCGACGACGTAGCGGCACATCTCCTCCCGGGAGTCGTCCTTCAGGTAGGCCTCGCAGACGGGCAGGACGCCCGGCCCGAGCGCGGCCAGGACGTCCCCGAGGTCCTCGACCCAGGCGTCGTGGATGTCCCTGAGCCGGTCCAGGCCGTCGAGCACCGGCCCGGTCGCCTCGACGGCCCCGAGCTGGCCGATCGCCCGCAGGGCGTGCTCCGGGGCCCAGGCCGTCGCCTCGTCGGCGTCCTCCTCGTCGGCCATCGCGACGAGCTCGGCGTCGGTCGCCATCCGGATCAGGTCCGGCAGGTGCTCGGGGCCGACCCCGAGCGAGCGGTAGTCCCGCCAGGGGGCGCCGAAGTCGACCTCGCCCAGGCGGAGGAGCTGATCGAGGGGTGCTGCGTACTCGTTCATGAGTCGATCGGCCATCCCTTCTCGGGTCCCTTGATGGTCAGCGGCCCGGCCCGACGCGGACGAGCACGCGGCGGTAGCCGACCAGGCTCGGCTCGCCGCCGTCCTCGACCTCCAGGATCACGTGGACCGTCCCCCCGGTCGCCCCCTCCGGGATCGAGACGAGGGCCCTCGGCCCGTCCTCCCCCGAGATCATCGCCTCCGAATCCGGATCCGACGGCTCCCGGTAGATCCACCATCGGTAGGTGATCGGGTCCCCGTCCGGGTCGGTCGAGCCGCTCGCGTCGAGGCTGACCGTCGAACCGGGGGACGCCTCCCGGACCACGAACCCTCGCCCGTCCTCGCCGTCGACCGCCGCGACCGGGGCGTGATTGGCCCGGTCGCGGGTCGAGACGCACCAGTCCAGCCTCGCGGCGAAGTCGTGCTGATAGGCCCGTCGCCACCGGGCGACGGTCCACTTCCGCCGGAGCCCGGCGTCGCCCTCGCCGTTCGGGTGCTCGTCCTCGGCGTCGACGAAGTGGCCCCCCTCGTCGTGCCGGAACCGGCCCCCCCAGCCGCCGAAGGTCGGCTCGGCAGGGTCTCCCAGGCCGTTGGAGAGCACGAAGAACCAGGAGGGCGTGTCCCCCTCCTTCAGCCCCCGGGTGTTCCGCTCGGTGCCCGGATTCTGGCCGACGATCGGGTAGTCCGCCCCGATCGGCCCGTGACCGTCCCGGACGTTCCGCCCGACCCAGTCGGCCTGGCCGAGCCTCGCCACCTCGTCGGTCACCAGCGGCAGGGTCGGCCCGTCCCGGCCCTTCGAGTCGTTCTGGTACATGCCCCGGAAGGCGGCCGAGAAGCGGTCCGACCCGGGCGGGCCGCTCTCGACGTACCGGAGCCCGGGGAAGTTCTCCCGGATCCACTCGCCGGTCCCCTGCACCCGGGAATCCCACTTGTCCTGGTCGGCAATCGCATAGACGCGCACTCGGCCGAGCAACTCCTCCAGCCGATCGGCGGGGTGGCGGGACCGGAGGTCATGCAGCGCCTGGGCCAGGTCGTGCGCCCCTCCCCAGATGGCGACGTGCAGCGGACGCCCCGAGGCCTCGACGGCCCCGGCGATCAGCTCGGAGCCCCCGGTCGACCGCCCCTCGCCGACGTTCGACACGCCCCGCTCCGGATCCCCGCCGCGGACGACGGCGCGGAGGGCGTCGGGGTCGGGGTAGCCGTCGGCATGGAGCCGGAGGTTGGCCACGACCTGCTCGTAATCGTCGATGATCTCGCGGATCAGGTCCGGCCGGGTGACCGCCCGGCCCACCTCCCCGGGGGTCCCGCTCGCCGAGGCGACCAGCCCGACGACCTCGAACTCGTTGGCATAGAGCATCAGCCGACGCATCGACTGCATGTCGTCCGGGTCGCCGCCGATGTCCGTCAGCACGACCAGCCGGGGCCTCCCCGGGGCGGGCCCGTCGGCCTGGGGGGCCGTCGCGGCGATCGAGCCGATCAGGATTCCCAGCAGGTTCATCGCAGCCCCATCCGATCCGGGCGTCGAGACCGCGACGCCCCTCGACGCGAGGGTCTCGCCGGCGGCGCCCCGGGGCTGATTCTGGCCCGGGCCGCCGGGCGATGCAACCGACCTCCACCGCCCCGCCCCCCCCTTGAACGGCCCCGCTCGGCCGTGCTCCAATGGCGGGATCGACCCGGAACGAACCCGAACGCGAACGCCGAGCCCGACCATGGCCACCGTCACCGACCTCTCCCGGGCCTCCCGGCCCGTCGGTTCGCTGTTCTCGAGGAACCTGGCCGAGGACCCCGACCGCTTCCGCCTCTCCGACGACCAGGTCCGGTTCTTCGAGGAGAACGGCTACCTCCCCGGCGTCCGGATCCTCGACGATGACCAGGTCGAGGCCCTCCGCGCCGAGCTGGCCGAGTGGTTCGACCCCGACCACCCCGGCCGGGAACTCTGGTACGAATACCACTCCAACGAGTCGGCCGACCCCGACCGGGTCCTCTTCCACGCCCTGGGGGCCTGGCGGATCAAGCCCGGCTTCCACGACATCCTCTGGAACCCGGCCTTCGCCGTCCCCGCCTCGCAGCTGCTCGGCGGTGCCGTCCGGTTCTGGCACGACCAGCTCTTCTGCAAGCCCGCGAAGCACGGCGGCGTGGTGGCCTGGCACCAGGACTACTCCTACTGGACCCGCACCGTCCCCATGGCACACCTGACCTGCTGGATCGGCCTGGACGACAGCACGATCGACAACGGCTGCGTCCACTACGTCCCCGGCAGCCACCGCTGGCCCCTGCTCCCGATCACCGAGCTTGCCGGCGACATGGACGGGATCCGGGAGGCGCTCGACGACGAGCAGTGGGCCATGTTCCAGGAACCCGTCGCCGTCGAGCTGAAGGCCGGGGAGGCCACCTTCCACCACCCCTTGATGGTCCACGGCTCGTTCGCCAACCGGACCGACCGCCCCCGGCGCGCCACCGTCATCAACGCCTTCCGAGACGGCGTCCGCTCCGACTCCGACGCCACCCTCCTCGAGGGCGTCCCCCCCATCCCCAAGGGCCGGCCGATGGACGGGCCGTTCTTCCCCCTGCTCTACGATCCGGCGGGGAGCTGAAGCGGGGTCGTCAGGCGGTCGGCTCGGGGTCGATGACCGAGAACAGCTCGCGGAGCGAACAGGAGAAGCCCGGCAGGACATCCTCACCGTCGAGGACTCCGTCCGGCCCAATCCAGTTGGCCGTCCCATCCGCCCGGAAGACCTGCGCCTGTCGGGTGAGCGGGTAGAGGAGCCAGAGCAGCGGCACGCCCGCCCGCAGGTAGTCCGAGAGCCTGGCGTTGACCTCCTCGGCCAGGTCGTTCGGCGACACCACCTCGATGACCAGCTCGGGGGCGACCTTTACGAGGCCCCTGGGCGGTCTCTGACCGGCCAGCTTCTCCGCCCGGACGAAGGCCCCATCGGGGTACCGGACACGCCTCGGCTCGTGCGGGAAGATCTGGAAGCCCGTCTCGATCCCGAGGACCAGGCCGAGACGATCACGACGGGCATGATCGGTCAGGCGGAAGAGCAGGTCGAGCGCCAGCAGGTTCGCTTCCGCCCCCATCGGGGTCTTCTCCTTCAACTCGCCGTCGACCAGTTCGAAGCGACCTTCTTCGACGGAGCGAAGGAGTTCTTCCGCGTCGGGTTCATTCGAGACGGAGGGAGCGATGGCCATCGGATTACCTCCTCATTCGACGGGACTCTACCCCCCGAATCATAGCCTGCCCAGCCTGGCCCGCCCGGCGGATCGGCTCACTCCTGCTCCGCCACCACCGGGTTGACCAGCCGGCCGATCCCGTCGATCTCCGCCGTCATCACCTCGCCCGGCTTCAGGAACCGGCCCCGGCCCTTGCCGGTGCCGCCGGGGGTGCCGGTGCCGATGACGTCCCCCGGCTCCAGGGTGACGATCGAGCTGACGAAGCTGACGATCGCCGCCACGGGGAAGATCATCTGCGACGTGCTCCCGTCCTGCATCGGCTCGTCGTCGACCGACAGCCGTAATCGCAGGGCCTGCGGGTTCGGCAGCGAGTCGCTCGACCGGATGCAGGGGCCGATCGGGCAGAAGGTGTCGTGCCACTTGCCGTGCAGCCAGTCGAAGAAGGCGTCCCGCTCCCGCTTCTTGCGGGAGGGGTTGGGCCGGAAGCCCCGGTCGCTCACGTCGTTGATGACCGTGTAGCCGGCCACGTACTTCAGGGCGTCCTCCTCCGAAACGCCCTTGCAGGCCGCGCCGATCACCACCCCCAGCTCCACCTCCCAGTCGATCCCGTCGGGGGAGATCCCGGGGATGACCACCTCGTCCCGGGCGCCGACCATGGTGGTGATCGGCTTCATGAAGACGTACGGGAACGTCTCGGCGCGTTCGGCCGCGATGTCCCCCACCTCGACGCTGTGCTCGGGGTAGTTCCGCGCGAGCATCAGGATCTTGCCCGGCCGCTCGATCGGCGGCAGCAGCAGCACGTCCTCGACCGGGATGGCCAGCTCGTCCAGCGCCTCGCCCCCCAGCCCGTCCACCCAGCGGGCCAGCTCCCAGGCGGCGTGGTGCGACGCCCCGTTCGGCGGCAGCAGGCCGAGCGGGTCGTCGGTGTCGAGGATCAGCAGCTCCAGCTGCATCGCCTCGGTGAAGGCCTCGATCGCCTGGTCGATCGGCACCACGCGATCGTCCCGGTAGAAGCCGGTCAGTGGCACGTCGTCGTCGAGCGAAAATCGGCAGAGTCGCATGGGGCGCCTCGCTCCCTTCCGATCCGTCGGGACCGCGCCCGATCTCGCCCGGATCGGGCGCCTCACGATACCCCGCGCCGTCCCCCCCGGCAATCCGACCCTCGCCAGGCCCTCCGCCTCCCCCCCAGAATGGCGTAACCGATCGGCGTCCTCCCCGGCTCTCTCCTCCGGACGGATGGATGGACCGACCGAACAACCGACCGACCGACTGACTGACCGACGCCCGACGCCATCCCCACGCCGGAGGATCGCCCCCATGCCCGCCGACGCCCCCGCCTCGGGACCCGCCCGGCAGCTCGACCTGCTCTTCCGGCGTGGCACCGTCAACGGGCTCTCCGAGGCCCAGCTCCTCGGCCGCTTCCTCGAATCCCGGGACGACCTCGCCTTCGAGGCCCTCGTCTCCCGGCACGGCCCGATGGTCCTCCGCACCTGCCGATCCCTCCTCGCCGACCCGAACGACGCCGAGGACGCCTTCCAGGCCACCTTCCTCGTCCTCGCCCGACGCGCCTCGACGATCCGCAACCCCGAACACCTCGGCCCCTGGCTGCACCGCACCGCCCGACGCGTCTGCACCCGGCTCGGCAAGTCCGCCTCCCGACGCCGGCATGTCGAACGCCTCGCCACCGAATCCCTCGACACGGCCCCCGCCCCCGACCGCCGTCCCCACCCCGACCGCCTCGCCATCCACGCCGCGATCGACCGCCTCCCGCGCAACTACCGCCTCGTCATCCTCCTCTGCGACCTCGAAGGCCGCTCCCACGCCGAGGCCGCCTCCCAGCTCGACTGGCCTCTCGGCACCGTCAAGGGCCGCCAGTCCCGGGCCCGCTCGCTCCTCCGCCGCCGCCTCTCCCGCCTCGGCCTGGCCCCCGCCGGCATGTCGACCCTGCTCCTCCCCTCCCCCCTCGACGCCGCCCTCCTCCCCCCCGCCCTCGTCTCCCGCACCGCCCGATCAGCCGCCGCCTTCGCGGCCGGCGGGGTCCTCGCCGCCGGGACGGTCCCGGCGGGCGTCCTCGGCCTGACCAACGGAGTACTCAGCCTGATGCTGCTCAAGACCTGGATCCTCGGCCCCCTGACCGCCCTCGCGCCGATCATCCTGCTCGCCGGCGCCGTCACCGCATACACCGGCCAACCCCGGGCCAGTGACCGGGAGGCTCCGGAGGCCGACGCCCCCAGGGGCACACTTGAGACACCCTTGCCCTCTCCGCCGGGGGCAGAACAAACCCAGCCCAGGGATCTTGATGCCCTCTCGTCGCTCGCCGGCTCCTGGCTGCTCGTCGCCGTGAACGGGTCACGCGAGGTCGGCCCAGCGCGACTCAAGATCCAGGTGATGGACCTGCTCGAAGGCGACTCGAAGGGCTTCCTCCTCTGCACGGACACGACCGATTTCCGGGAGATGGCCGAACCCGTTCGACGCCGGAACGACCTCGACGAGATGCACATCAACCGCTTCAACGCCCTCGTCGACCCGACCGACGACCCGTCGACCTGGGACTATCTCTACTCCTCCCCGGACGCTCGCCTGAATCCCGTGCCCGCCATCTACCGGATCGAAGAGGACGAGCTGACCATCCTCTCCAGCACCGACGGCACCCGCCCGGCCGGATTCGACCAGGATGGGAACGCGATGCGGATCGTCTACGAACGGATCCCTGACGAACCCCCCGACGACGGGGTGGTCGGAATCGTCCCCGACTCCGGTCGGGAGCCCGAGACGCCGTCGCCCACACCGTCGGCGGCGTCCAATCTCGACGCCATCGACGCATCGCCCTTACCCCCGGAGGACTCGATCGCACCGCTGATCGGGGGCTGGCGACTGGTCTCCGCCGAGGGCGACCCCGATATGGCCAAGTTCGACCCGATCATCGGGATCCGCGCCGCCGACCCTAGGCTGGCCGGGCTCGTCGACACCGACGGAACCCCCGTCGTCGTCAGCACCCTGCTCCACGAGGCCGACGGCACGGATCGGCTGATCGAGAAGATCGCCCTGGTCGATCCGACGCTCGATCCCGCCCGCTGGGATCCGTCGCTCGAGCCCGCCCACTGGGATTCCCTGCCGATCCGTGCCCTGGCCTCCGGCGACGGTGCACTCCGCGACATCGAACGCGGCATCTATCGCCTCGAAGGGGACCGCCTGATGCTGCACCTGGGCCTCGATCGCCCCTCGGACTTCGAGCGGCGGGATCATACGAGGCTCTACGTCTACGAACGCATCGACGGGGGTGTGGCCGGGGACGACCCCGACCCCGGTCGGGACCCCGAGACGCCCTCAACCCCTCACCTGGGGGCGAATACGACCCCGGCCTCCCCGCCGCCTGAGGCCGCTGCGAGCCCGGCCCCCGACCACCCCGTCGCCTCTGTGCTCGGGACCTGGCGGCGGACCTCGGCCAACCACATCCCCACCCCGGAAGGGGCGTCCGCCACGCTGGAACTGAGCCTCGCGGACCCGGGGCTACTCTCGGAGGTCGAGCCCCTCGGCGTGCCGATCCTCTGCAAGAGCGTCGTCACCCCCGGCCCCGACGGCTCTGTCGTGAGGGGTCGGACCCTCGCGATGTTCCTGGGGGACGGCAACTCGGGCCACTTCGATTACCTGTCCCTCGACGAACTCCTTGCCGATCGCCGGAAGGTCGTCGCAGCCCAGGGAATCTACCTGGTCAACGGGGACACCCTCCAGATGTTCTCGTCCAGGTTCGGCCGCCCCTCCCGATTCGACGAACTGCTGATCCCGGGCATGAATCTCGAGGTCTACGAACGCTCACCCGGGCCGCTCCCGGCCCCGACCGCCGCCGCCCCCGAACCTACCGATTCCTATGGATTCGCTCCCCCTCCCAACGGCGTCGTGACCGGGGTTGCCCCCGACACCGGTCGATCGGCCGGAACCCCGTCGGGGGCCGACCCGGGCTCGGGATCCACCCCGGCCTCCCCGCCGAGTCCGGATCAGATCCTCGCCGAGCGAGAGGAGCTCGAACGCGAGCGGATTGTTCTCGTCCGCGACCTCTCCCAGCAACGGCCGAAGGCCGAGGCGTCCGCGATCGAGGCCGAGGTCCTCGGCGAACTGTACCGGGAACGACTGACCGAGTACCAGGCGCTCCGGCGATCCGCCCGGGACGACCAGGCATCCTCTCGGGACGACCTCGATCGGCTGGCCTTCGAGGTCGATCAACTCCGGGAGTCTTATCTCAAGGCAGGAGCCCAAATGGAGGAGGAACGCGGCGACGTCCGGGCCCTCGAAGCCGAACTCGATCGGATCGAACGCAGGGCCGGACGACTGGCAGACCCGACGCCGCCGATCGCCGAGGGATCCGACCCGCTCCTCGACGAGTTCGAGGCGAGGCTCGACCGCCTCACCCGCCTGGTCGAGTCCCTCGCCGACGAGGAGCCCTGATCCGGCCGCCCCCGACCCGGGCCTCCCAGGGGGGCAGCCGGGGGGCAGGACTGGGGCTCTCGACCCCAGGCTCCCGCCTCCAGCAACCCCGGCCGACCCGGTCTCCCCCGACCGGGCCGGCCGGGGTCCTCTTTTTGTGACTGCCGATCCCCTTGCTCACGATCATTACGTTGGGGGAACGGCTCCAACCGTGGCCCTCGACCGTCCCGAATGTCCTGCTGCCCGACCTCCCCTAACTGCTCCCATGATGTCACCGGACCCGATCGCGATCCCCCGACGCCCCCGCCCGGCCGGGCGATTCCCTGTGCCTCGGTCGGCCGCCGGGCCATGCGCCCCGGGAGGCCCGCCGAGATCCCGGCGACTGGAGACGGCGCGAGACGCCCGGCGCCGAACGAACCCACCTGCCATTTCGGCAGTCACTCCCTCAACGTCCCGGGGCGCTCGCACTTCAAGGTTCGGAGCAACGCGGGTCTCGGCCGATCCCGGGCGGTGCGCCGATGCGGAGCGAAGCCAATTGCTCGACGCAAGTCCTTGTCTGGTCGAGGAATCATCGACGGGTCGTCGGCGCACCGACCCGGGCCCGGCCCGGTCCTGTCCCCGAGGGAGGGTCGCCGCCCCCGCCCCCCCGGGTCGCGTCCGAGGGTCGCATCCCTCCCGGATGACCTTCGCACGGTCCGAGCCGGTGCGCCGAAGCGGAGCGAAGCCATTTGGTCGCCGCAAGTCGTTGCTGCGTCTCGAACTCCTGGATCAAACCCGGGCGCACCGACCGGCGCCCGGGTCCCGTCCGGGGCCTCTCCCCGGTCCTCGGATTTCCGGATCCGGTCCCCTCCCCGGACGCCCCCACTTCGGCGCGAGACGAAGCCAATGCCGGGTGCGCAATTCGGCCGAGCGAAGCCATTTGGTCGCCGCAAGTCATTTCCGGGACGAGGAATCTCGGTTCATCGCCGCGCGCACCGGCCCGAATCCCGACTGGCTCCGCCGGGCCGAAGACGGCCCGCCCCCGGGCATCCCGGGGCGAGGCGAACGCATCCCTCCCTGGCTCCCCGCTTGCGGGGAGCGGGCCGGGGAGAGGGGCCTTCGGGAGGCCGCGGCGACTGGCGCGTCGTCCGGGCCCCCCTCACCCAGCCTCCGGCCATCCTCCCCCCCAAAGACGGGGGCGAGGGTCGGAGTCTTGCCCCCTCTCCCCGCTTGCGGTGAGAGGGTTGGGGTGAGGGGTCGGTGCGTGGGACACGGGCGCTTGCTCGTCATCCGATCCCCCCTCACCCGGCCTCCGGCCATCCGCTCCCACGCAGGCGGGGGCGAGTGTCGGACGCCGGACCTGGCGTCAGAAGGTCGGGATCTTCACCTGCTGGCCCCCCTTCTGGGCCGACTCGTGGGCGCAGAGGCCGACCATCGTCCAGTTGGCCGAGGTCTCGGCGTCGGGCAAGGCGGGGCGTTCCCCCTTGATCGCCATCAGGAAGGCGTGGGCCAGGTGGGGGTGGCTGCCGCCGTGGCCGGCCCCCTGGGTGAAGGAGAGGTGCTCGTCCCCCTCGCCGCCGTAAACCCCCCGGGTGGTGAAGGCCTGGATCGGTTCGGGCAGCAGGTGGGCGAAGTCGGGCACCTTGACCCGCTTCGGGATCTCGGGCTCGGGGACGGGGTTCGCCTCGGTGCTCTTGGTGTGGATGACCGGTTCTTCATCCTCGACCTGCTGCCACTCGAACGACTTCTTCGAGCCGTAGGCGTCGAAGCTCTCCCGGTACTGGCGGGCGGTGTCGAAGAGGCTGCGGGTCACCTCGGCGCTGACGTCGGAGTCCCGGATCGAGAAGGTGGCCGTCTCGACGGCGAAGGGGGAGCCGTACTGGGGGATCAGCTCCTCGCGGATCCGGCCCGAGCCGTAGCAGGAGACCGCCTCGGCGTGCTTGCCGAGGATCGCCAGGCAGGGGCTCACGCAGTGGGTGGCGTACCACATCGGCGGCAGGCCCGGCCAGTAGTCGGGCCAGCCGTCCATGTCCTGCTGGTGGGAACCTCGGAGGAACTGCAACCGGCCAAGCTCCCCCTTGTCGTAAAGCTCTTTCACAAAAAGGTATTCGCGGCTGTAGACGACCGTCTCCATCATCATGTAGACGGTGCCGCTCTCGCGCTGGGCCTCGACGATCCGGCGGCACTCGTCGACCGAGGTCCCCATCGGCACCGTGCAGGCGACGTGCTTGCCGGCCTTCAGGGCGGCGATCGACTGCGGGGCGTGGTCGGGGATCGGGCTGTTGATGTGGACGGCGTCGACCTCGGGGTCGGCCAGCAGTTCCTCGTAGCTGGTGTAGCGCTTGGTGATCTTGAAGCGGTCGCCGCACTCGTCCAGCCCCGCCGGGTTGCGGCGGCAGATGGCGTGCATGTCGGCGCCGGGGTGCTTCTGGTAGATCGGGATGAACTCGGCGCCGAAGCCGAGGCCGATGATCGCCACCCGGATGGGGCGGTCGGTGATCGTCTTGGTGGTTGCCATGGTCGGTCGCCTCTGGTTGATCGGGCGGCCCTCGCCGATGCCTCGACGGCGGGGCCGGATGCGCTCGGCTGCAAGATAGAATGGAGCGGTCGCTCTCGCAAGGGCGCGGCCCTCCCCGACCGATCAGGCGCCGAGGGGAGGGACGGTGCCGTCGGGGGTGGCGAAGACCGGGACCGTCGCCGGGCTCGCCCAGAGGCCGAACGAGGGGCTGCCGACGGCGACGATCGGCCGATCCGGCTCGATCCCGGCCAGGCACCGGACGACGAAGGCCGCCGCCGGGAACTCGTCGAGCCGGGGGAGGTCGGCCAGCCGGATCGGCTCCGACAGCGCCAGGCCGGCCGACCGGTAGGCCCGCTCCACGAACTCGCCGCAGTAGAAGCGGTCGCCGCCGATCCTCATGACGAAGTCATACCGGGCGCCGGATTCGAAGGCCGACCGGCAGAAGGCCAGGGCGGCCGGGATCCGGCCCCGGTCCTCCGGCCGGACCCGACGGACGCCGAAGGCGCCCCGGACCTCGGCCATCCAGGCGTCGAAGGGGACCCGGCGGACGCCCCCCATCCGGGCGTCGTAGACGACCGGCTCGCCCCCCTCCGAGGCATACAGGCCGACGTGGGAGAACGGGCTGTCGGCCACCGCCGCGGCCAGCTCGGAGATGCACTGGGGGCCCCAGGAGTCCCGGCCGTGCCGGAACACCAGGTCGCCGTCGGCCAGGGTCGTCGCGGCCCAGCGTCCCCAGGGGCCAGCCGACCAGGCCGTCCGGTCGACCTGCCCCGGCAACCAGGGCCCCGGGGCCGTCGGCCGGTGGGGGGGCCGCTCGGGAGCCCGGCAGCCGGGTCCGGCCGCGACCGAGAGGGCGGTGGCGATCGCGGCGATCGCGATCGCCGGGGGTCGGTGTCGGGGCCGTCGTCGCATCGAGACCTCCCTGCCCTCGGGCCCCGTCCGTCCGTGGCCGGGATCCTCCCGGGGCCGCCGGAGCCCGCATGCCGGGCCCATCGACTCGACCCGGCCGACCCGAGCGGGCCGGGCATCTTGATCTCGCCCGGCCCGGTCCTAGAACATCGGCTAGATTCCCCCCGCCTCGCGAGCCGAGCCCGAGCAACCGGTCCCACCATGAGCCACGCACCGACCGCCACCGACCCCACCCCCGCCGTCGCCGGCCCCCCGGTCGAGGACCTGCCGTTCGACGCCGTGCTCCTCGTCAGCTTCGGCGGCCCGGAGGGCCCGGACGACGTGATCCCGTTCCTGGAGAACGTCCTGAGGGGCAAGCCCGTCCCCCGGGAGCGGCTGCTGGAGGTCGCCGAGCACTACCGGCACTTCGGCGGCGTCAGCCCGATCAACCGGCAGTGCCGGGAGCTGATCGACGCCCTCCGCCCCGCCCTGAAGGAGGTCGGCGTCGACCTGCCGATCTACTGGGGCAACCGGAACTGGCACCCGATGCTCCCCGACACGATCAGGCAGATGGCCGACGACGGCATCCGGCGGGCCCTGGCCGTCGTCACCTCGTCGTACAGCTCCTATTCGGGATGCCGACAGTATCGGGAGAACCTGCAGTCCGCACTGGGGGGACTCGGAGACGACCGGGCCCCGCTGATCAACAAGATGCGGGTCTGGTACAACCACCCGGACTGGATCGCCGTCAACGCCGAGCGGGTCGGGGACGCCCTCGGCCGAATCCCCGCCGACCGCCGCGACTCGGCCCGGGTCGCCTTCACGGCGCACAGCATCCCGGAGTCGATGTCGAGGAACTGCAACTACGTCACCCAGCTCACGGAGACCTGCCGGCTGGTCGCCGAGGAGTTGGGGATCCCCGAGGGTCGCTGGTCGCTGGTCTACCAGAGCCGGAGCGGCCGCCCCCAGGACCCCTGGCTTGGGCCCGACGTCGTCGACCACCTGGAGGTGATCCGAGCCGAGGGGGCGACGGACGCGGTCGTCCACCCGATCGGCTTCATCAGCGACCACATGGAGGTGATCTTCGACCTCGACGAGGAGGCGAAGGACGCCTGCTCCCGGATCGGCCTGAACATGGTCCGCTCGGCCTCGGTGGGGACGCACCCGAGGTTCGTCTCGATGCTGGCCGAGCTGATCCGGGAGCGGGTGACGGCCTCGCCCGAGCGCCGGGCGGTCGGCCGGTTCGGCCCGAGCCACGACGTCTGCCCGATCAATTGCTGCCTGCTCCCCGCCCGCCCGCCGTCGTCGGGGGCGGGGTGACGCCCTGCGCCTCCGCGAGGGCGGCCCGCCTCCCGGCACGGGGCCGGCCGGGTCACCTCGGTGGGGGTCCGTCGTAGGGTTGTCTTCACGGGGGTCGATCTGTCAGAATGCCCTCGACCCGGGGGGATCCCCCGGCCGATCGAACCGCATGACCCCCTCGGAGGGCCCGCCCGGATGAGGATCCTTGTGACCGGCGGAGCCGGATTCATCGGCTCGGCCCTGGTGCGCCAGCTCGTGGCCGAGACGGACGCCGAGGTCGTCAACGTCGACGCGCTGACCTACGCCGGCAACCTGGACTCCCTCGGCAAGGCCCTGGACGACCCCCGACACCACTTCGAGCGGGTCGACGTTTGCGACTCGGGCGGGGTCAAGCGACTCTTCGAGCAGTACCGGCCCGACGCCGTCATGCACCTGGCCGCCGAGTCCCACGTCGACCGCTCCATCGACGGCCCGGCCGACTTCATCCGGACGAACATCACCGGCACCTTCTGCCTGCTGGAGGCGACCCTGGCCTACTGGCGGTCGCTCGACGACGACGCGAAGGGCCGCTTCCGGTTCCTGCACATCTCCACGGACGAGGTCTTCGGCTCGCTCGGCGCCGAGGGGTTCTTCACCGAGACGACCCCCTATTCGCCCAACTCCCCCTACTCGGCCAGCAAGGCGAGCAGCGACCACCTGGTCCGGGCCTGGCACCACACCTACGGCCTGCCGACGCTCATCACCAACTGCTCGAACAACTACGGGCCGTACCAGTTCCCCGAGAAGCTGATCCCGGTGATGATCCTCAACGCCCTGGCCGGCAAGCCGCTGCCGATCTACGGCAAGGGGGACAACGTCCGGGACTGGCTCTACGTCGACGACCACGCGCGGGCCCTCCGCCTCGTCCTGGAGAAGGGCGAGCCCGGCGAGACGTACAACGTCGGCGGCCACAACGAGAAGACCAACCTGGAGGTCGTCCACGCGATCTGCGCCCTGCTGGACGAGCTGGCGACGGACTCCCCGCACCGGCCGCACGAATCGCTGATCACCTCCGTCACCGACCGCCCCGGCCACGACCGGCGGTACGCCATCGACGCCTCCAAGATCGGCCGGGAGCTGGGCTGGACGCCGACCGAGACGTTCGAGACGGGCCTCCGGCGGACGGTCGAGTGGTACCTGGCCAACACCGGGTGGTGCGAGCGCGTCTCCTCGGGCGCCTACCGCGACCGGCTCGGCCTGAAGCGGGAGCACCAGCCGGCATGAGCACGAGCAGCAGCAGCACCAGCACCGGCGGCAACGACCGACGCGGCATCATCCTCGCCGGGGGGATGGGGACCCGGCTCTACCCGCTGACCCGGGTGACCAGCAAGCAGCTGCTGCCGGTCTACGACAAGCCGATGATCTACTATCCCCTGAGCACCCTGATGCTCTCCGGGATCCGGGAGATCCTGCTGATCTCCACGCCGACCGACCTGCCCCGATACCGCGACCTGCTCGGCGACGGCTCCCAGTGGGGACTCCGCCTCGAATACGCCGAGCAGCCCCGGCCCGAGGGGCTGGCCCAGGCCTTCATCATCGGCCGGACGTTCATCGGCGACCGCCCCTCGGCCCTGGTGCTGGGGGACAACCTCTTCTACGGCCACGGCTTCCCGGAGATGCTCCAGCGGGCCTCGAACCAGCCCGAGGGGGCGACCGTCTTCGGCTACCACGTCAACGACCCCGAGCGCTACGGCGTCGTCGAGTTCGACGGCGACCGCCGGGCGATCAGCATCGAGGAGAAGCCGAAGCAGCCGAAGTCCAACTACGCGGTCGTCGGCCTGTACTTCTACGACAACCAGATCCTCGACATCGCCGCCAACCTGGAGCCCTCCCCCCGGGGGGAGCTGGAGATCACCGACGCCAACCTCGAATACCTCCGGCGCGGCGGACTCCGGGTCGAGGTCATGGGCCGGGGCATCGCCTGGCTCGACACCGGCACGCATGAGTCGCTCGCCCAGGCGTCGGACTTCATCCGGGTCATCGAGCAGCGGCAGGGGTGGAAGGTCGCCTGCGTCGAGGAGGTCGCCTACCGGATGGGCTACATCGACGCCGACCGCGTCCGGGAGCTGGCCTCCGGCCTGAGGAACGAGTATGGCCAGTACCTGCTGGACCTCGTCGAGCGCGAGCCCCTGCCATGAACGTGATCGAGGCCGACCTGCCCGGCGTCCTGATCCTGGAGCCGAAGGTCTTCGGCGACGACCGCGGTTTCTTCTTCGAGACCTGGAACCAGGCCCGGTACGACGAGCTGGGCATTCCCGGCCCCTGGGTGCAGGACAACCTGTCCTATTCCGCCCGAGGGGTGCTCCGGGGCCTGCACTACCAGCACCCCGACGCCCAGGGGAAGCTGGTCAGCGTGCTGAAGGGGGAGGTCTTCGACGTGGCGGTCGACATCCGGGCCGGCTCGCCGACCTTCGGCAAGTGGGCCGGCGTCACCCTCTCGGCCGCAAACAAGCGGCAGTTCTGGATCCCCCCCGGATTCGCCCACGGCTTCGCCGTCACCGGGGACGACGCCCTGTTCTGCTACAAGTGCACCTCGTACTATGCGCCGACGCAGGAGGGGACAATCCGCTGGGACGACCCGGCGCTGGGAATCTCCTGGCCGGTCGAGTCGCCGACCCTCTCGGGCAAGGACGCGGCCGGTATGCCCCTGAATGACGTCCCCCCCGATCGCCTCCCCCGGTACGAGACGGCCGGGTGAGCTGACCCGATCCCCAGGGCGGGCCGCCTCGATCGCGGCTTGAATCGCCGATGCACCTGCTCGTCAGCTTCCGGAGCGTCCGCCACCCCTCTCGGGCCGCCCTCGGCCTGCTCGACGTCCGATCCGGGCGGGCCCGGGTCGCCCTGGAGTTGCCCGCCGGCGGCGGGCGCTGCGACGGCCTCGGCGGGCTGGCCCAGGCCGGCCGGACGCTCTACGCGACGACCGCGCCGTTCCGCCACCTCGGCGAGTCGGAGCCCTCGCTGCTCTGCCTCCGGGCCTCCGACCTGGCGGTCGAGGCCCGGTACCGCCTGGACGGCCTGGCCGACCTAACGGGGCTCTACGTCCTCGACGGCTCGCTCTACGTCGTCTCCTCCGGCACCGGGGAGGTCGTCGCCTTCCGGACCCTCGGGGACCGAGTCGACCCGTTCGACCGCTTCACCTGGCGCCCCCGGATCGCGGTCGAGGGACTGGCCGATCCGATCCTGCACGCCCTCGCCTTGCGCGGCGGGGAGTTGTTCGCCTCGGCCACCGACCGGGCCAGCTTCGACGCCTTCCTCTTCAACGTCACCCGGGACTTCGTCGCCGCCCGGGCCCTCCAGGACCCGCAATCGCTGGCCGAGGTCGGCGGCTCGCTCTGCTACGCCGCCGGCCGGTTCGGCGCCGTCCACCTGCTCGGGGAGGACTTCATCCCGACCCGATCGGCCGGCGTCGACGGCCTCGCCCGGGGCCTCTGCGTGCTCGACGGCTCGGTGTTCGCCGCCTCCTCGGCGGATGGTCGCTGCACCATCCACCGCCTCTCGGCCGACGACCTGGCGATCGAGCGCTCGTTCCCCCTGGATGTGGCGGGTGCCGAGGTGGCCGACCTCCTGCCGATCGAGGGGCTCGGCGATTGGCCGGATCCGCCGGAGCCGTTCTGGCTCGACTCCTTCGGTGAGACGATTTGAGCGTCGGACCCGACCGTCGCCGGGCGCCGCCTCCCTCCCGGGTCGGTGCTCGACCATCCCCGCACCCGACTCGTCGACCGAAGCCCGGGGCCGTCGTGGGACGAGCACGGCCCCCCAATCGACCCGACCGCCCGGCCCTCGGTCGAATCCGGGAGGCCTCGCCTTCCCCGGGGCGGCCGGATCGGCCAGAATGTTCCTCCAACCCCGATTGGCCCGCCTGCCTCTCCCGACCCCGATCCCGACGAGGGTGCCCCGCCATGGTGTCGACGCTGCTCGCCCTCGTCCTGTTCCCGGCCGATCCCCCCCAGACGCCGACCATTTCCAGCCCCGTCGGCTCGGGCCGGCAGGGGTTCTCCGGGGACGGCGGCCCCGCCAGCGAGGCCCGGCTCGACCAGCCCTTCGACGTGGCCTTCGACCGGGACGGCAACCTCTACCTCTCCGACACCTTCAACCACCGGATCCGGAAGGTGGACGCGGAGACCGGCGTCATCACCACCCTCGCCGGCAGCGGTCGGAAGGGGTTCTCGGGGGACGGCGGCCCGGCGACCGAGGCGACCATGGACGAGCCCTACGGTGTCTGCCTCGACCGGCAAGGGAACCTCTATTTCGCCGACCGGCTGAATCGGAGGGTCCGCAAGGTGGACGCCTCGGGGGTCATCTCGACCGTCGCGGGCAACGGCTCGGAGTCATCCTCCGGGGACGGGGGCCCGGCGGCGATCGCCGGGCTGGTCGAGCCGAACGGGGTGGCGCTGGACCCGGAGCGGCAGACGCTCTACATCGCCGACGTCTCCGGCCACCGCGTCCGGGCCGTCGACCTGGAGACGGGGGCCATCCGCACCGCCTCCGGGACCGGTGAGGCGAGGCACGACGGGGACGGGGGACCCGCCCCCTCCGCCGGCCTGCACGGGCCGAGGGCCGTCGAGGTCGGGCCGGATGGGACGCTCTACATCCTCGAACGCAACGGCAACACGCTCCGGGCCGTCGACCCGACTTCCGGGCTCATCCGGACCCTGGCCGGGACGGGCCGCAAGGGATATTCCGGGGACGGCGGCCCGGCCGCCTCCGCCACCTTCGACGGCCCCAAGGAGATGGCCCTCGGCGACGGCGAGCTTTTCATCGTCGACACCGAGAACCACGTCATCCGCCGCCTCGACCTCGACTCCGGGCGGGTCACCACCGTCGCGGGCAGCGGCGTCGCCGGCGGGGGGGGCGACGGCGGCCCCGCCACCGAGGCGCAGCTCGACCGGCCCCACGGCGTGGCCGTCGGCCCCGCCGGGGAGATCGTCATCGGCGACACGAACAACCACCGCATCCGGAGCGTCTCGCCCCCGGATTGAGGGCGATCGACGGGCAGTGCCGCCCCCCGGTCGCCCGGCCGAGGGGCCTCCCGGGACGCCACCGGCGCCGGGCTCGCGTTTCGAACGTCGACTCCACCTTCCCCCCTCCCACAGGCCCCGACCCGCCCCACCATGACCGAAGCCGACGCGCCCGCCCTCGACCTCGCCGACGACTTCCCTGCTTTCGAGCCGCACCCGCTCTTCCGCAGCGGGCACGCGCAGACGCTCGTCGGGTTCCTGGCCCGGGGGAAGCCCGTCCTGCTACCGATCGGCCGTTCCGAGCTGGAGCTGGAGGACGGCGACCGGCTCGTCCTGCTGGAGAGCGCCCCGGCCGACTGCCCGAGCGATCGCCCGATCGTGGTCCTGGTGCACGGGCTGGCCGGGCACGCCGAGAGCGACTACCAGGTCCGGTTCACCGACCGGCTGCTCCGAGCCGGGCTCCGGGTGGTCCGGGTGAACCTCCGCAGCGCCGGCTCGGGGCTCGGGCTGTCGAAGGGCATCTACCACGGCGGCAGGAGCGACGACATCCGGGCCGTCGCCGAGCGGCTGGCCCGCCGATACCCCGAGGCGCCGATCGGCCTGGTCGGGCTCTCGCTGGGGGGGAACATCGTCCTGAAGCTGGCCGGCGAGGCGTCCGACCGCCCGGTGCCGAACCTCGATTGCGTGCTCGCGGCCAACCCGCCGATCGACCTGGCGCTCTGCTGCGAGCGCATGAAACGCTTCCCGCTGTCGCTCTACGACCGCTACTTCGTCCGGCAGCTGGTGGCCGACATCAAGCGGCTCCACGACGTGGTGCCCGACCTCGGGCCGGTCGACCTGGCCCGGGTGCGGTCGATGGTCGACTTCGACCAATGCTACACCGCCCCCCGCAACGGCTTCGACGGCGCCCAGGACTACTACCGGCGTGCCAGCGCCAGGCCGATCATCCCGGCGATCCGGGTGCCGGGGCTGGTCGTCCACGCCCTGGACGACCCCTTCATCCCGGCCGATCCGTTTTTTTCCGTGGATTTCCCGTCCCAAATCCGCCTGGAAGTTGCTCCTCGGGGAGGACACCTCGGCTTCATCAGCCGCCAGAGGTGGGGGATCGACCGTCGCTGGCTCGACGCCCGGTTCGCCCACTGGCTGGCCTGCCGGTGGGGCCGGCCCTCGGCCCCGACCACGACCCCGGACGCGACGGCCCCGGCCGTCGGGGGGTGACGCCGAGGACCTGACTCCCCCTTCGGATCGAACGCCAGGCGGTATCATGCCCCGACCGGCCAGATCTCCCGACAGGCTTCGCGCGGCCATCGAGGTCCTGAACCGGGCCCGCGAGTCGATCCTCGACCAGATGGCCGACACCGTGCTCTCGATGGATGAGGAATTCTCCGAGGGCGGCTTCCAGGTGAACGAATTCCTGGAGGTGCACGGCTCCCGGCTCCATTTCCTCTGCCTGCTCATCAGCCAGTTCGAGATGCTCAGCGACGCCCGGTCCCTCGATGCCGTCGCCCGGGATCGCCCCCGGGAGAAGCGTGCGAGGAGGCGGGACGAGTCGAAGCCCGCACCCTCCGCCTCCGCCTCCCCGGCGGGCGAGGACGCCCCGCCCGCCTCGGAGGAGGCGACCAACGACGCCTGATCCCGGGGCGAAGGTCGATGCGATGCGATCCGATCCCCCCGTCGATTGCGTCGCCTCACCTCACGACGCATCCCGTCGGGTGGGGTCCGTCCGGCGACTCATTCCGGGACCGACCCGGTCGCGACCCCCGCGCCGGCCCGGCCCGCATGGTCGTCGACCGCCCGGCCGCCGAGGGACGACCGGCGGGCCAGGCCGACCCAGCCGACCAGCAGGATCGCGTTGACGGCGAAGGGCACCACGAAGACCCCGGCGGTGTCACCCAGCCGGCCGACCACCGCCCCGGCCAGGAGGTTGCCGAGCAGGGCGCCGGCCCCGGCGGTGATCACCGTGTGCAGGCCCTGGGCCCCCGCCCGGCGATGCGAGGGCGCCTGCGAGTCGAGGAACATCTGGCCGGCGACGGTGAAGCAGGCGATGCCGATGCCGTGCAGCGGGATCCCCGCGATCGCCAGCCAGAGCGGGGGATCCGCCGCCAGGCTGCCGTAGCGGACGACCCAGGAGGCGATCCCGAGGGCCAGGGTCCCCCGGTCACCCAGCCTCCGGAACATCCAGGGCAGGGCCCAGAGGGCGAAGATCTCCGGCACCTGGCCCAGCGTCATCGCCGGGGCGATCCAGCGCCTGGGCAGGCCGATCTGCTCCAGGTAGGGCGGCTGGACCTGGAACATGTAGGGGAGCGTCAGCGTCACCCCGAAGGCGGTGACGAGGTACAGCGCCACGATCGGCCGGCGGAGCAGCGAGGAGGCGTCGGCGACCGCCTCGGCCCAGCCCGGGCCCGGGCCGACGGCGGCCAGCGGGGGCGTCCGCGGCAGTCGGAGGCAGAACCCGGCGAGCAGGGCCGCCAGCACCGCGCCGACGGCGAACGCCTCCGAGGCGCCCCGTCGGGGGCCGTCGGAGCCGGTGATCGCCATCGCCTGCGCCACCATCCAGCCGGCGACCATCCAGCCGACCGTCCCCCAGAGCCTCACCCCGCCGAACTGCTCCCGGGGCCGGGGGAGGTTGCGCAACGCAATGGCGTTGCCCAGGCCCGAGGCGGGCGCCACGACCAGCCAGTAGACCAGGAACAGGACGAAGATCGGCCAGGCCCCCTCGACCCGCCCCGAGGCCATCACGCCCAGCAGCCCGGCGGCGACGGCGTAGATGACGCACATCAGGCGGTCGGCGGCGAGGCGGCGGTCGGCCAGCTGGCCGGCGCCGATCGGGGCCAGGACGCTGCCGAGGGCGAACGTGGCGAAGATCCAGCCCCGGGCCTCGCCGGAGATGCCGAGGTCCTTCAGGTGGACCGCCAGCATCGGATACCAGGTGCCCTGCACGGCGTACAGCAGGGCCATCATGATCGCCAGTCGTCGCCCCAATTGCTCCCCCTCGCCCTCGGTCGACCGGGCCCGGCCCCGGCCCCGGCCCGGTCTCGCCCCGCAATCATAGCAGGGGCGTGAAGCCCGGCCACGGCCCGGGACTTGCGTAAGTGTGGCCGGCCCGATCGATCGCGGATCGGGCATTTCCGCCGTAAGGGCGCAGCATGATTCGGCGGATCCGCCTATGATGTGGCGACTTGCCGCCGGTCAAGACGGCCGTCGCCTCGGCAGTCGCGCTCCTGGAGGGTCCATGGCCGATATCGTCCTGATCAATCCGAAGTTCGAGATCTCCTACTGGGGCCTGGAGCACGCGTTGCCCCTGATGGGCAAGAAGGCCAACCTCCCGGTCGCCGCCCTGCCGCTGCTGGCGGCCCTGACGCCGGAAGGGCACTCGGTCACGGTGGTCGACGAGAATGTCGAGCCGATCGACTTCGACCGCTGTGCCCGGGCCGATCTCGTCGGCCTGACCGGGATGAGCGTCCAGCGGTTCCGCATGACCCAGATCCTCACCGAGCTGAAGAAGCGGGGCTGCTTCACGGCCGTCGGCGGGCCATACGTCACCGTCCAGGAGGACTACTTCGAGGGGCTGGCCGACGTGATCTTCGTCGGCGAGGCCGAGCAGACCTGGCCGCAATTCCTGGAGGCCTGGCCCCAGGGGCTGCACCAGTACCGCTACGAGCAGTCCGAGAAGACGGACATGTCGACGGTGCCGACGCCCCGGTTCGACCTGATGAAGTCGGACCGCTACGCCTTCGGCTCGGTCCAGTTCTCGCGCGGCTGCCCGTTCCAGTGCGAGTTCTGCGACATCATCGTCACGTTCGGCCGTCGCCCCCGGATCAAGACCGCCGAGCAGGTCATCGCCGAGCTGGAGGCCGTCCGTCGTTCGGGCCTGAAGGTCGTCTTCGTCGTCGACGACAACCTCATCGGCAACAAGAAGGGGATCAAGCCGATCCTCCAGGCGGTCGTCGACTGGCAACAGGCCAACGCCTACCCGCTCACCTTCTTCACCGAGGCCTCGCTCGACCTGGCGGATGACGCCGAGCTGATGGACCTGATGGTCGAGGCCAACATCACGTTCGTCTTCGTCGGCATCGAGACCCCCAACGAGGAGGCGCTCAGGGAGACGAAGAAGCTCCAGAACCTCCGCAAGGGGGGGACCATGATCGAGAAGATTCACCGCATCCAGGACGCCGGGATGGGCGTCTGGTGCGGGATGATCATGGGCTTCGACAGCGACGACGAGACCATCTTCGACGCCCAGCGGCAGTTCCTGCACGAGGCCCGGATCACCACCTCGATGACCGGCATGCTGCACGCGATCCCCAAGACACCGCTCTACGATCGGCTACTCGCCGAGGGCCGACTCGACCTCGACGACCGGCCGGCCTACGGCACCAACGTCATCCCGCTCAAGCTCTCCCGGCAGGAGCTGCGAGACGGCTATGTCCGGGTGATGAATGAGCTGTACGAGCCCGAGGCCTACTTCGAGCGGATGGAGGACCTGTTCCTCAAGGGGAATCTCAACATCGGCCGGGGTCGACTCCGATGGTGGCGCACGCGCCCCCACCTGCGGGCCAAGACCGAGTTGATGTGGCTGCTCCAGTCGATCGGCCTGTTCATCCGCCTGATGACCTCGGTGCCCGACCCCGCCCTGCGACGCGAGTATCGCCGCCGGATGTGGCGCTATCTGAAGAAGCGGCAGAACCCCGGCATGGCCGTGACCTACTTGCTGCACATCACCATGCACTACCACGCCTACACGCTGGCAAGGTCGCTCCGAGGAGCGACGAAGGGGACCGAGGGAGCCACGGCCGATCGCGAGCCGATGCTCATCAACTCCTTCTAACCTCGGCCCGGGGCGGCGTCCGACGACGCCGGGGACGGACGACGACTTGCCCCCGTCCTCCCCGACGGATCGATTGAAGTGATCCGGCCGGTCGTGCCGAACCAAGGAAGCGAGGCAGGTCGCGCCGCGAGCCCCCCGGTCGGGGGGGCCGGCCGGGCCGCCGGTTCGCCCCGGGGTGGACGATCGCCCCTGGGGGAGGCAGGAAGGGAGCTTCCATGTTTCGGAGGAACCGGGACGACCACCCCGCCGTCGTCCCCCCGGCTCCCGCGTCCGTCCCCGCATCCGACCGCCGACGCCACACGCCCGATCGACGACGACGGCCGAGCCTGGAGGGGTTGGAGGCCAGGCAACTGCTCTCCAACGCCCCCCCCATGGCCAGCGCCGCGGTGTCGAGCCCCGTCCCGGGGCCATCGGCCTCGTCCGCGCCGGTCGTCTTCCGGCACACCCCGCTGCCGACGCTCCGGGCCTGGTCGGGCCAGCCGTTCGAGGGGGCGGTGGCCTCATTCATCGCCAATACGCGGATCCCGGCCGACCAGCTCTCGGCGACGATCGACTGGGGGGACGGCCAGGCCTCACCCGGCGTCATCCAGCCGAGCCCCTGGGGCGGCTTCTACGTCCGCGGGGCGCACGCCTACGGACCCGGGACCTCCGGCATGACCTGGGTCCGGGTGGACGTCTCCGACGCCCGGACCGGCGGGTGGCTCGTCGGCGTCGAGCAGCGGATGGCCGTCTCGCAGCCCTCCGCGTCCCGGGCGGCCCTCGTCTCGGCCGGGTTCCAGCCGGCCGCCTCGCAGGCGGACCACGCCGCCCGGCCCCAGCCCGCCCGGCTCCGCTTCGTCGAGCGTCGCCAGCGCTACCACGACGCCACCGACCGCTTCGCCCGGGGGGAGGCCTCGGCCGAGGACATTCGCTACGTCTCCCAGGTCCGGGATTTCATCGAGGATCAGAACAAGAGCTACTTCGAGAAGCTCGGTGACACCTTCGTCGACTCGATCCCCTTCACCTGATCCCCCCCGGACCGGGCCGGGGGGCGGGCCGACGGCGTGCCCCCCGAGGCCCCGCCCCGACCCGCCGCTCACTCGGCCGGGCCGGCGAACCGGAGCCGGCCGTAGTCCTCGTACTGGTGGAAGCTCGGCCGGGTCAGCGGGGCGGAGCTGAACAGCAGGGGCTCGGTCCCCTCCGGGCCGTAATCGTACCGGCAGAGGGCGAATCGCCACACGTCCCCCTCCTCGGGCCGGCCGCCGGTCGGCTCGACGAGGGTCCAGGGGATGCGGCCCTCGACCCGCCAGGAGCGGTCGGCGTCCCCGGGCTGGTCGAGCGTCCCGTCGACGACCGCCACCGCCTCGAACCCCATCGTCGGCCGGGCGGCCAGCTCTTCGAAGTCGAATCCCCGGCGGGGGAACGCCAGCTCCAGGATGACCGAGCGGGGGTTGGCCTGGAACTCGTAGTAGCGCGGGTCATCCTCCGAGGGCTTGAAGAACAGCTCGAAGACGTCTCCCAGCCAGAGCCGGTCGTTCCGCTCGGTGCCGAAGGCGCGCAGCTCGGCGTCGGTCATGGTGGCGGAGAAATAGAGGGCGTCGTCGTCCCAGACGAGCACCGCCCGGGTCCCCTCGCGCGGCTCCCCGGCCCAGAAGGCGGCGAAGTCGGTGACGGCGTCGTCGGCGGCGGCCTCCCAGGCGGGGTCGTCCAACTCCCCGTCGATCACCGGGGCCGTCTCGACCCGACGGCAGGTCGCCTCCCGGGTGATCGGCGGCCCCTCCTGGGCCGCGTCGGCGCCCATCGAGGTCAGGGCGAGCAGGAGCATCGACGCCGGGATCGGGCTCGTCGGGCGCATGACGGGGACTCCTCCTTCGGGGCGGTTCGAGGCGGGTCGAGCAGGATTGTACGAGGGCAGCGCGAGGGACGCGAGGACATGCCCCGGGAGGACCTCCTCGGAGTCCCGGGGGATGACGAGGGAATACGGCGCGGGATAGGGGCCGGCGCCCGCCCCCCATCCCCCCGCCTCGCTCGCCTCGCCTCGCCCCGAGTCGCCCTCCCGCTTGACACGGCCCCGACGCCGGGCGATAGTCGACCGGCCGACCAATCCCCCTCGGCGATCCCGTCGCTTCCCTCCTCACCCCACCCCGCCCCGACGCGATGAACGACCGCCCGTCGCTCTACCTGCTCGATGCGTATTCGATCATCTATCAGGTCTTCCACGCCATCCCCCAGATGACCGGGCCGGCGGGGCAGCCGACCAACGCCGCGTTCGGCATCTTCCGGGACGTGCTCAACCTGCTGAGGGACCGCCAGCCCCACTCCGTCGCCGCCGCCTTCGACGGCGCGGGCCGGGTCTTCCGCTCCGACCTCTTCGAGGACTACAAGGCCAACCGGGCCGCCATGCCCGACGACCTCCAGCCCCAGATCCCCGTGATCAGGCGCGTCTTCGAGGGCTTCCGCATCCCGGTCCTGGAATTCAAGGGGGCCGAGGCCGACGACGTGATCGCCACCGTCTCCCGGCTCGGGGTCGAACGGGGCATGGACGTCTACATCTGCACCTCCGACAAGGACGCCCGCCAGCTGCTGGGCGACCACGTCTTCATCTACAACCTCCGCAAGCAGGCCGTGCTCGACGCCGCCGGCCTGAAGTCCGACTGGGACATCACCCCCGAACAGGTCGTCGACCTGCTCTCCCTGACCGGGGACGCCGTCGACAACGTCCCCGGCGTCCCCGGCATCGGGACGAAGACGGCGGCCCAGCTGCTCAACCAGTTCGGCTCGCTCAACGCCCTGCTCGACAACGTCGCCAAGGTCTCCGGCGCCAAGCGCAAGGAGAACCTCTACACCCACGCCGACACCGCCCGACGCGCCCGGGAACTGATCGCCCTGCGGACCGACCTGCCCATCGCCTTCGACTGGGACGACCTCCGCCGGGGCGGCATCGACCACGCGGCGCTGAAGTCCCTGTGCGTGGAGTGCGGGTTCCACCGCTTCCTCGACGAGCTGGGGGCCGACGACGCCAAGCCGCCGGAGGACGTCTGGCCGGTGGACCGGTACCAGGCCGTCGACACCCCCGAGAAGTTCGACGCCTTCCTCGACCGCCTCCGGGCACGGGCCCGGTTCAGCTTCGACACCGAGACGACGGCGCTGGACCCGCTCCGGGCCGAGCTCGTCGGGATGTCCTTCTCCTGGGAGGCCGGCGAGGCGTACTACCTCCCCGTCCGGGGCCCCGAGGGGAGCACGACCCTGGACGAGCGGGCGACGATCGAGGCGCTCAGGCCCATCCTGGCCGACCCGGGCCGGGAGATCGTCGGCCAGAACCTCAAGTACGACATGCTCGTGCTCGGCCGGCTGGGCGTGGAGCTGTCGCCCTCGATCACCGACACGATGGTCCTGAGCTACCTGCTGGAGAGCGGCGAGCGGAACCACAACCTCGACGAGCTGTCCCGTCGCCTGCTCGACCACACGATGATCCCGATCTCCAGCCTGATCGGGAAGGGGAAGAACCAGACGACCATCGACACCGTCGCCGTCGATCGGGTGACCGCCTACGCGGGAGAGGACGCCGACGCCGCCTGGCGGCTCGACGCCATCCTGGGCCCGAGGGTCCGGGAGGAGGGGCTCTGGGATCTCTACGCGGAGCTGGAACGGCCCCTGATCCCCGTGCTCGCCCGGATGGAGGCGACCGGGGTCGCCGTGGACGTGCCCCGGCTCCGCCAGCTCTCGGCCGAGTTCGCCGGGCGACTGGAGGCGATCAAGGGGGAGATCTACGAGCACGCGGGCCGGGAGTTCAACATCGGCTCGGCGCCCCAGCTCCGCCAGGTCCTCTTCGACGAGTTGAAGCTCAAGCCGACCAAGAAGACCCCCGGCGGCGAGCCGAGCACCGACGCCGAGGTGCTCGAGGCCCTCTCCAACGCGCACCCGCTGCCCCGGCTGATCGTCCAGCACCGCCAGCTCGACAAGCTCAAGGGGACCTACCTCGACGCCCTGCCGGGGCTGGTCCACCCCGACGGCCGGATCCACGCCTCGTTCAACCAGGTGGTCGCCGCCACCGGCCGGCTCAGCTCGTCGGACCCCAACCTCCAGAACATCCCGGTCCGCACCGAGGACGGCCGCCAGATCCGCCAGGCGTTCGTCGCCGGGGAGCCGGGCTGGTCCCTGCTGACGGCCGACTACTCGCAGATCGAGCTGCGGATCCTCGCCCATTATTCGAAGGATCCGGAGCTGGTCCGGGCCTTCGCCGAGGACCGGGACATCCACGCCGTGGTCGCCTCCCGGATCTTCGGCGTCCCCGAGGCCGAGGTGACGAGGGACCAGCGCCGGATGGCCAAGACGGTGAACTTCGGCGTCATCTACGGCCTCAGCGCCTTCGGCCTGTCCGGGAGGCTGGGGATCTCCCAGGCCGACGCCTCGGAATTCATCGACGCCTACTTCCGGCAATACGAGGGGGTGGACCGGTTCATCACCGAGACGCTGGAGCGGGCCAAGGCCGCCGGCCGGGTGGGGACGATCCTCGGCCGTCGCCGGGCGATCGACGGCATCAAGAACACCACCGGCCGGGTGCGGAACCTGGCCGAGCGGACGGCGGTGAACACGGCGATCCAGGGCTCGGCCGCCGACCTGATCAAGCGGGCGATGCTCCAGGTCGACCGCCGCCTCCGGGGCGGAGGCTCCCGGGCCCGGATGCTGCTGCAGATCCACGACGAACTCGTCTTCGAAGCCCCGCCGGACGAGCTGCCCGAGCTGGCCTCGATGGTCCGGGAGGCGATGACCACCGCGCTGACGCTCGACGTGCCGCTCCGGGTCGACCTGGCGGCCGGCCCGAACTGGCTGGACGTCTCCCCGATGACCTGAACGTCGCAGTCCCCGGGGTCCCGGCCCGCCGCATCGGCGAAACGCCCAGGCCCGGGGGAATCCCGTTGATCGGAGCCGGGAGATCGAGTATATCTGAATCGAGTGTTCGCAGGTCTCCACGCGTTCGCGCCACCCCGGCCCCCCTCCCGCCTCCGAATCTCCCTCCCGCGATGGATTCGCTCGATCGCGGGGATCGGCCCGAGGGGGCCGACGTTCGACCCCGAACATCGCTCGCCGAACCCGACCGAACGGGATCGGAGCCATCCCGATCGGTCGTCTCGCTCATCTTCTTCCCTGGCCGTCCCGTCGTGCGGACGGCCCACCGCCCTGGCGCGGGCCCTCACACGGACCCACCCCGAGACGCACCCCCGGGCCGCTCCCGCTCCCGAGTCGATCCGACCAGGCCGAGCCGACGTAGTGCTCGCCGCGCCCCCGCCGCTGGCCGATCGGCCGGCACCGCCAAACCCCTCGCTCCGAAGACGAGTCCGACACCCATGGCCCGTTACGCCCGACGCCCCTCCGGACAGCGCCGCCCCCCCGGCCCGTGGAAGAACGGCCCGGTGCCGGTCGTCGGACTGATCGGCGGGATCGGTTCGGGCAAGAGCCTGGCGGCCTCCGCCCTGGCGGCCAAGGGGGCGACCGTCCTGGACGCCGACGCCATCGGGCACGCCCTGCTCGACCAGCGGCCGGCCCGGGACGAGGTCGTCGCCCGGTTCGGGGACGACGTCCTCGCCCCCGAGCCCCCCGAGGGGGGCCCCCGACGGGTCGACCGCGAGGCCCTCGGCCGGATCGTCTTCGACGAGCCGACCTCGCTGAAGGCGCTGGAGCGGATCCTCCACCCCCGGATGCGGAAGACCTTCGAGAAGGCCATCAACCGGGTCGCCCGGCGGCAGGAGGCGCCGATGGTGGTGCTCGACGCCGCGATCCTGCTGGAGGCCGGCTGGGACGACCTCTGCGATGCCGTGGTCTTCGTCGAGGCGCCGCCCGCCGCCCGGCTGGCCCGGCTGGCCGCCTCTCGGGGCTGGTCGGCCGAGCAACTCTCGAAGCGGGAGCAGGCCCAGTTGCCGCCGGCCCGCAAGCGGGAGCGGGCCGACCACGTGCTCCCCAACGACTCGACCCCCGACGCCCTGGAGAAACGTATCGAATCCCTCTGGGGACGCCTGACCCGCCGGCCCGCCTGGCAGCCCTCGTCGGACGACCGGGAGGGCCCGCCGCCCCGAGGCGCCCCGGCGGCGGGCGACGCCGATCGGCCCGGCCCCCGGCAACGATCCCCCCGCCCCGAGGCCCCCCGGGCCCGGCCCCGGGGCCGTCGGTCGCGATGACCCGAGGACCCGGCGACCGGCCGGGAGAGGGGCTCCGCGATCGCTCCGCCTCGGGGCCGAACCCGACCGACCGACTGACCGATCGTCCCCGAGACCTCAGCCGAGAGCCCCGCATCGCGTCTCCGGCCCCCAGCGACACCCCCCACCTGATCACACCCCAATTGTCTCGGCCGACGGCCCCTCGCCGCCCGGCCGACCAAGTCCAGGAGATCGACCACATGGCCAACGACACACGTCGCCGGGAGCAAAGCACGTCCCCCTCCCCCCGCTCCCGCAAGTCGTCGCAGGCCGAGCCGGCCGCCCCCTCCCCGATCGACGCCGAGCCGCTCGGCCCCGAGGCCGCCGAGCCCAACGCCTCGTCGCCGGCCCCCGCCCGACGCGAGCCGGCCCGCGACCCGGTCCGCTATCGCGAGACCTACCGGGAGCGGGACCGCGACGGCAACTCGGCCCCCCCCCCGTCGCTCCGGGAGCGCCTCCGACGCGGCCAGGACGCCCGGGCCTCCGATCGCCCCCGCACCGAGGCCGAGGTCGACGGCGACGACGCCGGCCGGACCTTCGGCCAGGGGCTCGACGTGGAGGATTCGCACGACCTCGACGAGCTCGTCCCCCGCACCAACTCCCGGGACCGGGGACAGGACGGGGACGGGGCCCAGGACCAGGATGACGCCGACCTCGCCGCCTTCGCCCACGCCGGGGAACGGGACGACGCCGACGACGACTTCCCCGACGAGGAGCCCGACGCCTTCCCCGGCGACGTCGAAGTCAATGAGCGCTACGAGGACATCAAGCGCGGCGAGATCCACCTGACCGAGCTGCAGAAGATGACCATGCCGCAGCTCATCAGCACCGCCAAGCGCGAGGGCGTCGCCGAGTACACCGGCCTGAAGAAGCAGGACCTGATCTTCAAGATCCTCAAGGAGCGGGTCAAGCAGAACGGCCTGATGTACGGCGAGGGCACCCTGGAGGTCCTCCCCGACGGCTTCGGCTTCCTCCGGAGCCCCGACTACAACTACCTCCCCTGCCCCGACGACATCTACGTCAGCCCGAGCCAGATCCGCCGCTTCGGCCTGAAGACCGGCGCCATCGTCGCCGGCCAGATCCGGCCGCCGAAGGAGAACGAGCGCTACTTCGCCCTGCTCCGCGTCGAGGCGATCAACTACGAGGATCCCGACATCCTCTCCGAGAAGGTCTCCTTCGACGACCTGACCCCGCTGCACCCGCTCTCCCGGATCAAGCTGGAGACGACCGCCGACGAGGTGAACATGAGGGTGGTCGACCTCGTCAGCCCGATCGGCTTCGGCCAGCGAGGGCTGATCGTCGCCCCCCCCCGGACGGGCAAGACGATCCTGCTCCAGAAGGTCGCCAACAGCGTCCTGGTGAACCACCCCGAGGCCTACCTGATGGTCCTGCTCATCGACGAGCGGCCCGAGGAGGTCACGGAGATGGAGCGATCCGTCCACGGCGTGACGGCCGAGGTCATCAGCTCCACCTTCGACGAGCCGGCCTCCCGGCACATCCAGGTGGCCGAGATGGTCATCGAGAAGGCCAAGCGGATGGTCGAGTACGGCAAGGACGTGGTCATCCTGCTCGACTCGATCACCCGCCTGGCCCGGGCCTACAACACCGAGGCCCCGCACTCGGGCAAGATCCTCACCGGCGGCATCGACGCCGGGGCCCTCCAGAAGCCCAAGCGGTTCTTCGGCGCCGCCCGGAAGATCGAGGAGGGGGGCAGCCTGACGATCCTGGCCACCGCCCTGGTCGACACCGGCAGCCGGATGGACGAGGTGATCTTCGAGGAGTTCAAGGGCACCGGCAACATGGAGCTGCACCTCGACCGCCGCCTGGTCGACCGCCGCATCTGGCCGGCCATCGACGTGAACCGCTCCGGCACCCGACGCGAGGAGAACCTCATGCCGGGCGACGAGCTGCACCGCGTCTGGCTGCTCCGCCGGGTGCTCAACGACATGAACCCGGTCGAGGCCATGGAGCTGCTCGTCGGCCGCATGAAGAAGTCGAAGACCAACGTCGACTTCCTCAACACCATGAACCTCACCTGACCTGACCCGCCCTCCCCCCGACCGATGGCCGGGCGGGCCCCGCCCTGCCCGCCCGGCCTCCGGTCCTCAGCCCTCGGCCCACCCCGATGCCCACCCTCGAAGGCGACTTCTCCCCCCCGACCGGCCGCTTCGCGGTCGTCTGCTCCCGGTTCAATTCGATGGTCACCGAGGCGCTGCTCTCCGGCTGCCGGGACGCCTTCACGAGGCTCGGGGTGCCCGAGGACCGGGTCGACGTGGCCTGGGTGCCCGGCTCGTTCGAGGTCCCCGTCGTCGCCCGGGCGATGGCCGAGACCGGCCGGTATGCCTCCGTGATCACCCTCGGCTGCGTCATCCGGGGGGAGACGGGGCACTACGACCACGTCGCCGGGCAGGCCGCGAGCGGCGTCATGTCGGCGGGCCTGTCGACCGGGGTGCCGGTGATCTTCGGCATCCTGACGACCGACACCGTCGAGCAGGCCCTCAACCGGTCCGGCCTCAAGGCCGGAAACAAGGGGGCCGAGGCGGCGATGGCGGCGATCGAGATGGTCAACCTGCTGGCCCGGATCCGCCCCGGGCCCGTTGCCGGGGACGACCCGTCCCGCTAAGGTGCCAGGCCAGCATCGCGCCCCGGCCCCGATCCGATCGCCGATCCCGGGGAGCCGACAACGGAGGTCGAGCCCATGTCCTCGCCCGCCCCCTCGCCGCCGCTGATCCCGCCGAGCTTCTACTTCCGGCCCTCCATGCGATGCCCCCGGGTCGACGGGATCCCCCGGGGGGGCAAGGGCAGGCTGCTCGGGCTGCCCGAGTCCTGCGCCCTGCCCTGCTTCGGCCTGATCGACGGCCGGGCCCCCTGGGCCGAGGTCCGGGCCGCCTGGAACCCGGAGGGGCTGGCGGTGTCCGTCGAGGTGACGGGCAAGCCGGGCACGCTCCTGCACGCCCCCGACCGCCCCGAGGACTCCGACGGGGTCCAGCTCTGGGTCGACACCCGGGACACCCGGGACATCCACCGGGCCAGCCGGCACTGCCACCGGTTCATCGCCTCGGTCGTCCCGGGGAAGGGGAAGGCGCTCGACGCGGCCGTCCGCCAGGCGAAGATCGCCCGGGCCACCGCCGACGCACCGACCGCCGACCCGGGGCCGATCCGGTCGACGGCCGAGCGGACCCGGACCGGCTATCGGCTGGAGCTGTTCCTGCCGGCCTCGGTCCTGCACGGCTTCGACCCCGAGACCAACCGCCGGCTCGGATTCTGCTATCGGGTGACCGACCCCGACCGGGGCGACCAGCACCTTACCGTCGGCCGGGAGTTCCCCGTCGGCGAGGATCCCAGCCTCTGGGCGACCCTGGAGCTGTCGGACGACGGCTGAACGCCGACGGAGGGCCGATCCGGCCCCGGTCCCGCCCCCTTCGACTCCCCATCCACCATCCGTCCCCGAACATCCGCCCTCGATCCGCAGACCGACCCGGGGCGGATCCCGTAGAATCGACTCCCGTCGAGCTGAGCCGCACCGAGCTGAGCCGAGCTGATCCATCGCACCCGACCCGAGGACCCTCTCGCACGGGGTCAGGCCATGTCCGACGAAACCAGGAACCTGCACGAACCGCCCACCGGCTCTTCCCGCCCCCGACCGGGCCAGGGCCACTCTCCCGAGCCGGACCGCCACCCGCTCGACGAGGAGATCAACCGGGCCCTCGACTCGGCCACCGGCCGGGAGGTGTCGCCCGAGGTCGACCTCAAGCGACACTGGGACGACGAACTCGAGGCCGAGCTGGAGCAGGCCCTCGAGGGCTTCGACCCCGACTCCGTCCCCGGATCCTCCCAACGCCGGGGCCGCCCCGAGCAGGCCCCGGCCGGCGTCGGGGGCCCCGGGGCCCGGGGCGGGGGACCGCCCCAGAAGGGCACGAAGACCGGGACCGTCGTCCGGGTCCGGGAGAACGAGCTGATCGTCGACCTCGGCACCAAGAGCGAGGGCTTCCTCCCCATCTCCCAGTTCGGGGCCAAGTCGCCCATCCCCAACGTCGGCGACACCATCGAGGTGATGGTCGACCGCTACGACCCCACCGCCGGCCTCACCCGGCTGAACCTCAAGGGCTCCGCCGTCGAGGCCGACTGGGAGAGCGTCCAGCGCGGCATGGTCGTCGAGGCCCGGGTCACCAAGGCCATCAAGGGCGGCCTGGAGGTCGAGGTCGACGGCATGCGCGGCTTCCTGCCCGTCGGCCAGATCGAGCTGGGCTACGTCGCCGACCCCGAGGCCTACGTCAACCAGCGCTTCCAGGCCGTCGTCACCGAGGCCAACGCCCGGGAGAAGAACCTGGTGGTCTCCCGCAAGGCCCTGCTGGAGCAGCAGCGGGCCGAGCTGCGCGAGAAGACCTGGGCCGAGCTGGAGGAGGGCCAGATCCGCACCGGCACCGTCCGCTCGATCAAGGAGTTCGGCGCCTTCGTCGACCTCGGCGGCGTCGACGGCCTGGTCCACGTCTCGGACCTCGCCTGGAGCCGGGGCGTGAAGGTCGAGGACGTGGTCAAGGTCGGCGACGAGGTCGAGGTCAAGGTCCTCAAGCTCGAGCGCGAGAAGGACCGGGTCGGCCTGGGCCTGAAGCAGCTGGCGCCGAGCCCCTGGGACACCGTCGAACACCGCTACGGCCGGGGCCAGGTGATCAAGGGCAAGGTCGTCAAGCTGATGGAGTTCGGCGCCTTCGTCGAGGTCGAGCCCGGCGTCGAGGGCCTGATCCACATCTCCGAGCTGGGGGCCGGCCGGGTCCGTCGCGTCAAGGACGTCGTCCAGGAGGGCCAGGAGGTCGACGCCCGGATCCTCGACATCGACGCCGAGGCCAAGCGGATGAGCCTCTCCATCAAGCCCACCGCCAAGGACGAGCCGGTCGTCGCCGACGAAGACGAGCCCGAGGGGGACGAGCCGCCGAAGCCGAAGAAGGAACGCAAGGTCCCGCTCAAGGGGGGACTGGGGGACGGCGACGCCAAGCTCTTCGGCGGCTGAGGCATCCGATCTGCACACCCCTCGGGATCCCCAGGCCCGCCTCGGGCGTCGAGGCGGGCCGCTCGGGGGCCGCTCGGAAGGGGAGTCGCGTGTCCGGATCAACCTGGCCCCCCTGGGCCGACGTGGCGGTCTTCCTCGCGGCGGCGGCGGTGATCGCCCTGGCGGGCTCCCGGCTGGCGAGGCTGGGGGACCGGCTCGCCGACCGCACCGGCATCGGCGAGGCGATGGCGGGCACGCTGCTGCTCGGCATGTTCACCTCGCTGCCGGGCCTGGTCGCCTCGATCACCGCCGCGATCGACGGCCGGGCGGCCCTGGCCCTGAGCAACGCCGTCGGCGGGATCGCCGCGCAGACGGCCTTCCTCGCCGTCGCCGACGTCTTCCACCGCAAGGCGAACCTGGAGCACGCCGCCGCCTCGATCGCCAACGTCTTGCAGGTGATCGTCCTGCTGATGCTGCTGACCCTGGTGCTGATCGGCGTCGCGTCCCCCCCCGTCTCGGTCCTCCACGTCAGCCCGATCACCCCCGTGCTGCTGGCGGCGACGTTGCTCGGCTTCCGGCTCGCCTTCCGGGGCGGACGGGAGCCGATGTGGCGGCCCGAGCGCACCGAGGAGACGGTGGTCGACCTCCCCGAGCCGGGGGCCGGGGACGAGCCCCTGGGCCCGATGATCCTCGACTTCCTCGCCTGCGCGGCCGTCATCGGCCTCTGCGGCTTCGCGATCGCCAGGGCCGCCGGCCACTTCGGCGAGCGGGCGGGCATCCCGGAGGTCTTGATGGGGGGCCTCTTCACGGCCGTCGCCACCTCGATCCCGGAGCTGATCACCACCGTCTCGGCCGTCCGGATCGGCGCCCTGACGCTGGCGGTCGCGGACATCGTCGGCGGCAACGTCTTCGACGTCGTCTTCGTCGTCGCCGCCGACCTCGCCTTCCTCGGCGGCTCGATCTTCCACGCCCCGGGGATCGGCCGGCGCGAGGTCTTCCTGCTCGGGATCACGATCCTCCTGAACGTCATCCTCGTGCTCGGGCTGGTCTCCCGGGAGCGTCACGGGCCGGCGAACATCGGCTTCGAGAGCGTGCTGATGCTCCTGATCTACGTCGCCGGCCTCGCCACGCTCCCGTTCATCGCCGAGGGGCCGCTCGGGTCCTGATCCGGGGGCCCGGGGTCAGCGGATCAGGGCGTCCGGATCCACCAGGGTAACCCGCTCGTCCCGGACGAACGTGTGGCAGTTGACGCAGTTGATTGTCAGGTTCACGAAGTTCAGGGTCGCCCCGTCGATGTCCTGGGACTGGCCCTCGGCCTCCAGGGCGTCGGCCAGGCGGGCGAACTCCTCGGTGTACCGCACGTAATTGATGTTCGGATTCACGCGCCAGAGTTCGTCCTCGGTCAGCTCTCGGAGGGCCTGGGCCCCCCGGACGACCCGGGTGAAGTCCCCCGTGGTCAGCCCTTCGAGCACGTCCTTGGCGTGGTCGAGCTTGGCCTGCATGAACAGGCCGAGTGCCCGGTCGCCGGGGGGTTCGTCCTGGTGCCTCGCCTCCACGGCGTCCCCGCTCGACCCGATCCCGACGACGGCCAGGCAGCACGCCCCGAGCAGTCCGGCGCGGATTCGTGTCCACCTCATCGGTTGCGCCTCCCCCGGATCGACCATTCCCCGACCCCGAGGACATCCCGGCGCCGGGGAATGGTCCGCATCCCCAGCATATCAAGAACAACTTGGCGAGGTCGACCGCCGACCGCCGGCCTCGGCCGTCCCGAGGGATCAGAACAGCGCGGTCGTCTCCTCGTGGCCGGTCATCAGGTTGAAGTTCTGCACGGCCACCCCGGCGGCCCCCTTCAGCAGGTTGTCGAGGCAGGCGATGACGAGGATCCGGCCCCGGACGACCCGGACGGTCAGGTCGCAGAAGTTCGAGTAGGCCGAGTCCTTCGTGGAGGGGAGTCGGCCGACCACCCGGACGAAGGGACAGGCCTTGTAGAACTCCCGATACAGCTCCATCAGGTCGTGCTCGGTGACGGGGCCCTTCGGCTCGGCGTAGACGGTGGCCAGGATCCCCCGGTCCATCGGCACGAGATGCGGCGTGAAGATCACCTCGACCGGCGCCCCCCCTCCGGTCTCCCGGCCGACCTCGCCGAGCACCTGCTCGATCTCCGGGGTGTGCCGATGGCGTCCCACGCCGTAGGCGGAGAGGCTCTCGTTGCACTCCGGGTAGTGCGTCGTCAGCTTCGGCGACCGCCCCGCCCCCGAGACGCCGCTCTTGGCGTCGATGATGATCCCCGACCGCCCGATCAGGTCCCTCGACACCAGGGGGGCCAGGGCGAGGATCGAGGTCGAGGTGTAGCAGCCGGGGTTGGCGATCAGCCCCGACGGCGGGATCGCCTCGCGGAACAGCTCCGGCAGCCCGTAGACCGCCTCGTCGAGCCCGGAAGGGTCGGTGTGCGGGTGATCATACCAGTCGGCGTAGACCTTCGGGTCGCTCAGGCGGTAGTCGGCGCTCAGGTCGATCACCCGGACCCCCCGGGACCGCAGCTCCGGCGTCACCGCCATGCTCGCCCCGTGCGGCAGGGCGAGGAAGGCGACCCGGGCCGACTCGGCCACCAGGTCGGCGTCGAACGGCCGGCAGGCCAGGTCGATCCGGCCGGCCAGGGACGGGTGCATCGCGTCGAGCCTCGGCGCGTCGTCCTGCCGGGAGGTCGCCACCCGGATCCGGGCCCCCGGATGCCGCAGGAGGAGCTGGACCAGTTCCCGGGCCGTGTAGCCCGAGGCGCCTACGATCGCGACGTCGGTCATCGGAGAAGGTCCCTCGCGGGGGTTCGGCGGGAGGAGTCTGGATGGCGAATCGCGGATTCCACGGCCGGGGAAATCAGGCTCCGGAGTGATCCCGCTCTCGCGATTGAGATCCGCGGATCGCCCCGCCCCGGCCAGGTGGGCCCGGCACCCGGCATGTTTCAGGCCGGTGCTCCGGCCCGCGGCGACCGGCGGCCCCGACGGGCAGAGAGTGCGAGCCCCAGACCCCATGCTGACCAGGAGACCGCCGAGATGACCAGCCCCCATCGCTCGGCCCGGCCCTCGTAGTCGAGCCGGAGCGTCCGGCGTCCCGGCCCCTGCACTCGCACCCCCTGCCACCCCCCGAGGACCCGGTCGATCGCCATCGGGTTCGCGTCACCGGCCGGGTCGACCCACGAGGCATGCCACTCCGGGTAATCGAGCTGGGCCACGGCCACGGTCCCCGGGCCCTCGGCGTCCATGTCGAGTTCCAGGTGCTCGGGAGATCGGGAGCGGAGGACGAGCGGCCGGGCGTCGGCCAGCAAGTCGAGCAGCTCCCCCGGCTCGCCTCGGGACGCCCGGAGCCGCCCGGCGTCGGCGAGATCGGAGGGGAGGAACCAGGCCCTCGGGGTCGGTCCGGCGTCGAGGAGCAGGAAGCGCACGGCCCGGCCGGCCGGGAGCTTCGAGAATCGAGTCCCCAGCATCCACCCCGTCAGGGCCGGGTCGTCGACGACCTCCACCGACTCCAGCCTGCCGGTCTCGTCGAACCGATCCGCGAGGGCGTCGATCCCGCCCGGGACCATCCCGGGGCTGATCGGGCCGATCACCCGGCCCCGGGCCCCGAGCGCCCGCTGGGCGTCGAGCACCGTCCCCGCCTCGGGGGCGTCCCGGGGGAGAACCTGCGCGATCGCCGACAGGCCGGGCTGGACGGGGAGATCGAGCGTCCGGTAGCTCAGGACCGGCGAAACGCCGGCGACCATCGCCAGGTTCTGCATCGGGTCGATCGTCCGGGTCCCCACGGGCATCCTCGAGAGCGCCCCGAGCACGGCGCTCTGTTCGGCCAGGGGGCGGATCGGCGCCTCGTCGATCGGCCGGCGACGGGCCAGGAGGCCGAGGTCGACCACCGCCAGGGCGAGCAGCCCGGCCGAGAAGGCACCCCGGCGGCCCGACAGGAGGGCCAGGCCGACCGCCGCCAGCATCAGCCCGGCGGTCGTCGAGAGCTCGGCCCGGTAGATTCCCACCCGATCCCGGTCGAATCGCAGGGGGGTCGCCGAGGGCAAGGGGAGGCCGGCGTTCTCCTGGTCCGCGACCATGTGGAGGTCGTTGCGGGGACGCCTGGCCTCACCCAGCAGATCGACCACGGTGACCCCGTCGTCCCAGGGCCTGGCGTCGAGGGCGAGCTGATAGGCCGTGATTATCCCCGAATCGACGGGGCGATCGCCCGCCCGGATCGCCAGCTCGAAGAGCCCGAGCACCAGCCCGATCCAGGCCCCGGCCCCGAAGACGAACATCACCAAGCTGATCCCGGGGCGTCTCCAATCCCCCCTCCGGACCGCGTCGAAGCCGAGCCCGGCCAGGATCGAGAGCGCCAGCGTCGCCACGATCCCCCACCGCGCCGGCCCCCGGAAGAACGAGAAGCCCGGCCATCGGGAGTAGGCGACGAAGCCCGGCACGTACGGACCCAGGCCCAGCACCAGCCCCGCCGCCAGCACCACGACCAGCACCCGCACCGCCCCGGCCGACGGGCCAGGCCGGGCGATCGCCCCGAGGGCGAGGAACAGCGGCACGAGGCCGACGTAGACCAGGTTCTCCTCGGGGGAGGTGTGGAAGGGGTCCCAGGCGATCGGCCTCCAGAGGGGAGACCGATGGAAGAGTTCCGGAGCCACCAGGCTGACCAGGTGCAGCGGCGTGGAGGCGAAGCCGGAGAGGTACTCGTAATCGCGCTGGGTCTCGGCCAGGCGGGCGAGCTGGAAGGTCGGAACCACCTGGGCCGAGGCCAGCAGGAACGCCCCCGCCATCGGGAGGGCCACCAGGGCCGACCGCCTCATCGCGGCCCGACGCCCGCCCACCCCCGACAGCACCGAGCCCGCCGCCATCGCCAGCAGGCCGACCTGGGTGCAGAACGCCAGCTGGAAATGCCCCGGCAGGATCTGCACCGCCAGGACCGCGGACAGCAGCCAGGGGGCCTTCCTGCCGGACGATCCCGAGAGGATCGACCAGCCCAGGCCCCAGGCCCAGGGGGTCCAGCTCCCCACGGTGTAGGCCCACTGGTGCGGCAGGTGGATCAGGAAGAAGCCCGAGGCCCCCCAGGACACCCCGGAGAGCACCGCGCCGGCCTCCGACGCCCCGAACCTCCGGGCCGCCCATCGGGCCCCGAGGCCCCCCCAGAGGACGTGCAAGACCATGCTCGCCGTGTACGCGGCCTCCACTCCGAGGAGCCCGTAGAGCGTCGCGTGGGGAGGGTAGTAGACCCCCATCTGGCTCTCGGCCACGCCCGGGAAGCCGAACCCCCAGCGGTCGTTCCAGAGCGGCAGGCGTCCCTCGGCCAGCGCCTCGTCGAGCACCGCCATCAGCCCGATCTGGAACGAGGTCACGTCCCCCCCGACCGGCATCGCCCCGCCGACCCCGATCGGCCAGAGCCAGCCGACCAGCAGGACGCAGACCGCCGCAGCCCCCCCCGACCATGCCCACCGAGAGTCGCTCGACACGTCCAATCCCCCACCCTCCCCCGGCCCGACATCCCAGGCGGTAAACCTTACACGATCGGCCGGCCGCCCCGCACCGCGTGATCGGAACTTCCCACCCCTCCCGGAACGACAGCCGGGTCGGCACCGCGTCCGCTCGCCCGGCGGAATCGCCCTAGTCGCTGCGAACTGGGGAGTTGCGTCCCGCCGACGGGTTGAAACCTCGGCGTCGCGCGGGGATTCGGCACGGGGGCTGCATTTCCCCGGGTCGGGCAGGACGCCCTCGGTTGGAAACCGGCACGATCACCCCCGCACTCCCAGGGAAGGAGGCCGCCATGCTGGTCCTGAGCAGGAAATCGGGGCAGCGGCTCCAGATCGGCGACGACGTCCGGGTCACCATCATCCGGATCGACCGCAACACCGTCCGGGTCGGCATCGAGGCCCCCGACGGCCGGGCGATCCTCCGGGAGGAACTGCTGACGGACGTGGAGCGTGGCGCAGGGTGCTCGACCGTCTCGGCCCCGATCCTGCAACCGGCCTGATCGTGGGGCCGAGCCGGGTCGACCCGGGGTTCCCCGTCGAGCCGGTCCGCCTCCCGGGGTAGGATCGTCGCATCGGGCCGGGCGATCGACCCCGGCCCGCTCCCGATCGGGGCGACGGGACGATCGACCCCCGGGCGGGGCCCGAACCGCGATGATGTCTCCGATCCTCGCCTCGCTGGTCCTGTGGGCCGTTCCCCCCACGGGGCCTCCCCGGGAGGGCGACCCCGCCCCCTGGGAGAGGCACGCGATCGACGCCTCCTCCCGGGGCGCCGACGGCGTCCGCCTCGCCGACCTCGACGGCGACGGCCTCCCCGACCTCGCCACCGCTTGGGAGGAAGGGGGCGAGATCCGGGCCTGCTTCAACCCCGGCCCCGATCGCTCGAAGTCGCCCTGGCCCTCGGTGGCCGTCGGCCGGGTGCCGAGCCCCGAGGACGCCGTGATCGTCGACCTCGACGGCGACGACGCCCCCGACCTCGTCAGCTGCGCCGAGGGGGAGGCCCGGACCGTCTCCGTCCACTGGAACCCCGGCGGCGCGGGTCGCGTGCTCGACCCCGACGCCTGGGCCTCGGCGCCGATCCCGGCGACCGTCGGCCTCCAGATGTGGATGTGGTGCGCCCCGATGCAGGTCGACGGCCGGCACGGGGTCGACCTCGCGCTCGGCGGCAAGGGGGCCGGTGCCTCGATCGGCTGGCTCGAAGCCCCCGCCGACCCGAGGGACCTCGACGACTGGCGATGGCACCCGATCCGATCCGCCGGCTGGGTCATGTCGATCCTCCCGGTCGACCTCGACGAGGACGGCGACCTCGACCTCCTCTGCTCCGACCGCAAGGGCCCCCGTCGGGGCGTCTTTTGGCTGGAGCGGCGGGACGGGGACGCCGGGCCCTCGTGGGCCGAGCGGCCGGTCGGCGGGTCCGACGCCGAGGTGATGTTCCTCGACCTCGCCGACCTCGACGGCGACGGCACCGCCGAGATCCTCGTCGCCGCGCCCGACCGGGGCATCCTGATCTACCGTCGTTCCCCCGACGGCTGGGACGAGACGGTGCTCCCCCTCGGCCCCGAGGCCGGCACCGGGAAGTCCGTCGCCGCCGGGGACCTCGACGGCGACGGCCGGCCCGAGCTGGTCGTCTCCACCGAGGACGCCTCCGGCAAGCACGGAGTCTTCTCCCTGGCCCGGGCCGGGCCAGGTCCCGAGGCCCCCTGGTCGCTGCGCCCGATCAGCGGGACCCGGGAGGGGACGAAGTTCGACCTCGTCCGGCTGATCGACCTCGACGGCGACGGCGACCTCGACGCGCTGACCTGCGAGGAGCGCGACGACCTCGGAGTCGTCTGGTACGAGAACCCGGGCCGATGATCGATCGGCCGGGGGTACAGAATCGCCCGGGACGGGCGATAATGGGGAGACCTGGCGCGTCGCCCCCCCGACCGGGGCCGCGTCGCCGCCCACTCGCCCGACCCCCGAGGATCCACCCCCGATGTCCCAGGCCACGCCCCCGCCCGCCGACCCCGAGCACCTGGCCCGGCTCCGCACCGACCTCGTCGAGTCGGCCCGATTGCTCCGAGACGCCCACCACCTCGACCCCGAGGAGCGTGCCCGACTGGCCGAGCTGATCGACGAGCTCGGCCAGGCGCTCGACCCGGCCGCCCCCCCCGAGACGGCGGCCCACCTGGCGTCCAGCGCCTCGGCCCTGGCCCGGGCCCTGCACGAGCGTCGGGACGAGGGGCTGCTCTCCTCCACCCGGGCGAGGCTCGACGAGGCCGCCGCCCACGCCGAGGCCGAGGCCCCCTTCGCCACCCAGGTCGTCCGCCGGTTCCTCGACCTCCTCGCCCAGATCGGGATCTGATCGCCCCTCCGGGGGGCGGGTCGGTCTGGGGATCCGGAGGGCGGCGCGCCGGACTTCCCCGCTTCGGGCATGCATCCTCGTTCGAGCGTTCCCCTCCCGGCGCTCGCCCCGTCGGGGTCCGCTCCGTTAGACTGCACGACACCAGATCGAACCGAACCGCAACCACCGACCGCGTGAGGACCACCGGCGCATGGCGGCATCAGCCCAGCAGGCCAAGACGGTCGAGATCGGCGGCGTGACCCTGCACCTGAGCACCCCCGACTCGACCGAGCAGGGGTGGATCGGCCAGGACGAGATCCTCCGCCAGCTCTCGGCCTGCTGGCTGGTGGTCGACCCGAGGGACCTGCCCCTCGCCCCCCGCCTCGTCGGCCCGCCCGGGATCGGCAAGACCACCCTGGCCATGGCCGCGGCCCAGCTCCGCAAGCAGGCGCTCTACATCAACCAGTGCACGGCCGACACCCGCCCCGAGGATTTGCTCGTCACCCCGGTGCTCTCCGAGCAGGGGAAGATCGCCTACCACGCCTCTCCCCTGGTCACGGCGATGATCGTCGGCGGCGTCTGCGTGCTCGACGAGGGGAACCGGATGAACGAGAAGTCGTGGGCGAGCCTCGCCCCCCTGCTCGACCACCGTCGCTACGTCGAGTCCATCATCGCCGGGATCACCATCAAGGCGCACCCCGAATTCCGCTGCTGCGTCACCATGAACGAGGACGAGTCCACCTACGAGGTCCCCGACTACATCCTCAGCCGGCTCCAGCCCCAGCTCGCCCTCGGCTTCCCCGAGCGGGACGACGAGCTGGCCATCCTCAAGTACCACCTCCCCTTCGCCCCGTCGGAACTCCTGGAGCTGACCGTCGACTTCCTCCAGAAGGCCCACGAGCTGCGGCTCGACTTCTCCCCCCGCGACGGCATCAACATCCTCCGCTTCGCCATCAAGCGGATGGCCCAGGACCCCGACCACCCCCTCGGCCGGGACCGCGCCTGGGCCGAATCGATCCTCTGCGTCCTCGGCGAGGAGGCCGCCGACCTCGAATCGATGGCCCAGCGCCGCCGCCGGGCCCTCGGCGGCCAGCACACCCCCATGGGCCTCGGCGACCTCTTCTTCTCCCCCGACGACCCCCTCCACCCCGACGCCGACGAGCTCGACGACGACGAGGAGGACGACGACGATGCCTACTGAGGCCCGATCGCACTCGATCCGACACTATCATCCGCCTGATCCCGTCGATGCCCCCGACCCCCGAAGGTATCCGAGGCTCGACGGCGACCTGCCGCTGATGAATCCCTCTCCCCTGACGCTCTGCTTCGCCCCCGAGGTCGAGCTGACCGACGAGCTGTTCTGGAAGATCTGCGCCGCCAACCCGGAACTTCGGCTGGAGCGGACCGCCGAGGGAGACCTGGAGATCATGTACCCGGCCGGGAGCGATTCGGGCTACCGCAACGCCGAGCTGACGTATCAGCTCATCCACTGGTCCAAGACGATCGGCCGGGGGCTCGGCTTCGTCTTCGACTCCTCGGCCGGGTTCAAGCTCCCCAGCGGGGCGACGAAGGGCCCGGACGCATCCTGGATCGCCCGGGACCGCTGGCTCGCCCTGACGCCGGAACAGCGACAGCGGTTCGCGCCGATCTGCCCCGACTTCGTGGCCGAGCTGCGCTCGCCCTCGGACTCGAAGCGGAAGCTCCGCGAGAAGATGGCCGAGTACCTCGCCAATGGCGCCCGCCTCGGCTGGTTGATCGACCCGCTCGACGGCACCGTCGAGATCTACCGCCCCGGCCGGGAGCCGGAGACGCTGACGAAGCCCGAGCGAGTCGATGGCGGCGACGTGCTGCCGGGCTTCGTCCTCGAACCGAGAGGAATCCTGTCCGAGTGACCGCTTCGGATCGAGGTGACGCGATGACCCGGGACGCCCACGAGAAGTCGCCTGCTCCGCCCGAACCTCCGGCCCGACGAGGGCTCCGGCTGGTCGACCTGCTCATCCTGCTCGCCGCGTCCGCCTTTCCGATCCTGCTTGGGCTCACGAACGACTCGCGTGGTCTCATCGCGGATGCCTCCTACCTGCTGGAATGCGCCGGGGGGTTCGAGCCGACGTCGCGGCTCTGGTGGGTGGATCTTCGTCACCGCTCGTTTGGACCCGGGCGATTGATCGAGTCGATGGCAGCGGAGATGGCCCTGGTCCTCGGGACGATCCTGATCCCGTCAACCTTCGCGATGGTCCTCATCCGCTTGCGACCTCCCCGCCCGGATCGACGCGAGTTGCTCTGCCAGCCCGGATTCATCGCGACGGTCGCCGCAGGCCTCGGCATGCTCCTCATCCCGGCGGGTTGGGCCTACGCCGGGAGGTTCGCGCCGGCCTGGGTCGTCCCCGCGATGGTGACCCTCGCCTGGCTTGCCCTGGCGATCGGCCGGGGGTGGAGGCCGGAACGTTCCTGGGTCGATCGTACCGGGCGTGCCGTGGGCCTCGCCTGGCTGGCGATGGCCCCGTCGATCGTCTGGCCGTTCCGGGAGTAATCCCCGAGACCTCGACCCGCTCCCGAGACAAGGCATCCCGCACATGCCCCCCGAACCGTCGGATCGCACCGAAGTCCTCGCCATCGGCCCGAAGATCCGGGCCCTGCCGATCATCCACGGCTCGGGCGACTGCGCCATCCGGGCCCGGGAGGAGTTGCTGGCCCACCCCTACGACTGCCTGGCCGTGCCGCTGCCCCCCTCGTTCCGGGGGGACGTCGAGGAGGCCGTCGACGCCCTGCCGTCGATCTCGGTCGTCCTCCAGCGCGACGCCGAGGGCGAGACCGACGGCTTCACCTACGTCCCCGTCGACCCCTGCCAGCCGGTCGTCGCCGCCATCCGGACCGCGATGGGGGAGCGCATCGCCCGGGCCTTCGTCGACCTCGAATCCCCCCGCTTCGAGGGCCGCACGGGGTATTACCCCGATCCCTACGCGTTGAAGCGCGTGCGGGTCGAGGGCTTCGCCTCCGCCATCCTCCCGGGGCTCCCACCGCCCGACCCGGAGGGCTCCCAGGCCCGTCGGCACGCCTGGATGGCGAACCGGCTGCGGGAACTCGAAGATCGGCATGAGTCGATCCTGTTCGTCTGCTCGATCACGGATTGGCCCTGGGTCCGGGACGCCTACCAACGCCGGGCCGAGGCGCCCGAGCCGGAATGGTTCCTCCCCCAGATGCGGACCTGCCGTGTCGACCCGAAGACCCTGATCTTCCTGCTCGGCGAGCTGCCCTACATCACCGGCCTCTACGAGCGAGGCCGACGCGAGCTGACCCCGGACGACAACCTCTCCGTCGACGGCGTCAAGGAGATGCTCCTCGCCTCCCGGGAGCGCCTCCGCAAGGACCGGCCCAAGGTCGCCAGGCGGATCACGCCGCAACTGCTCTCGGTCTACTTCCGGTACGTCCGCAACCTGTCGCTCGTCGAGCGGAGGCTGACGCCCGACCTCTACTCGCTCGTCATGGCCGCCAAGCAGACGGCCGGGGACGACCTCGCGCTGGCACTCGGCGAGACGGCCCGCGAGTACCCCTACCACGAGGCCTTCGACCGCGGCGAACGGCCCTGGTGGTGGGACGAGCCCCCGCTCCGCATGGGGGACGGCCGCGCCGAGGTCCCCTCCTGGGGCACCGCTGCCATGACCAGCCGGCTGCCCGGCCAGGCGATCGCCTGGCGGTCCTGCGAGCTGCGCCCCCGCCCCCCCGAGCCTGACCAGAAGAAGTGGAAGCAGCGCTGGGACCCCTACGGGATGTGCTCCTATCCCCCCGAGGACCAGCGGATCGAGAGCTTCCAGCGCCACGTCGCCGACCAGGCCCGGGCCATCCTCGGGGCCGACCTCGCCCGGTCCGAGAAGTTCACCACCAGCGTCCGGGACGGCATCGACATCCGGGAGACCCTCCGGAACTGGCACAAGGGGGACCTCTACGTCAAGGTCATCCCCCCCAGCCGGGGCTCGATCGACGCCGTCGTCTTCCTCTTCGACGTGCCGGCCGACCCGAAGGTGTATGTCCATCGCGCGACGTGGTTCGCCGAGCATGCGGAAGAGTCCACCCTCGCCTTCTTCGCCACCGACCCGATGCAGAACCTCGTCGGCCCCGGCATCGCCCAGGCCGAGTACGGCGGCGCCCTGTTCCTCTACCCGCCCCGGCTCATCCCCGACATCTGGGAGGACCCCCGGCTCCGGAGGCTCGACACGTTGGAGGAACGACTGATCGGCGGCGCCCTGCTGCACTCGAAGGAGCGGCACGTCGCCCTGGTCTGCCCCAAGCCGCCGCCCGCCTCGTGGCGACGCCTGGCCCGCCGTCACGGCCGGAAGCTCGTCCACCTGCCGCTGAGGAAGTTCAGCGGCCAACTGCTCGAACGACTCCGGACGTTCCACGTCCTCAACGGCAAGCACGTGCGCTCGTATGCGGCCGATTTCATCAGGGAGATGTGAGGGCGAGGGGAATCCCTCACGCAGGCCCTCGGACGCCCGGAGGGGGGGGACGAGATGGGGAGACGGGACGCGATCCTGGCGACCGCACTGGCATTGGCCTGGTCGGCGACGGCGCAGGAGGCCGAGCCGCCGGCCGGGGCCTCCTTCGCGTCGGAGAAGTACGGGCTGTCCTGCCCGATCTCGGGACGATGGGAGGTCGTCCTCTCCGAGCGAGACGACCTGATCTTCGTCGCCAGGGTCCCCCAGCAGGACCCCGGGCGCCCCGCCGCCGTCGGTTGCGAGCTAGGCCTGGCCCCGGAGTCGCTCGACGAGTACCGCACCCGGATCGACGGCAACGCCGAGCGCGGCCGGATCCCCGGCGAACTGGTCCGCAACGAGCTCGTCGAGCGGGAGGACGGCGAGCCGAGGCTGGTCACCGTCACCGAGTTCCGCCCCCCCTTCGGCGGCACCTGGCGGGAGACGACGATCCGGCGGCTCTCCCATCGGCAGATGTACGTCTTCAAGGTCAATGCCGACGCCGAGGACCCCGGCTACGACGCCCTGATGGACGCCTTCGACGCCATGGTCGACGGCGCCGACTTCTCCGGGCCCGACACCGGGGCCACCCCGGTCGAGGACCCCGAGGCCAACCGCTGGGTCCAGGACGAGTTCAAGTTCGCCGTCGACCTGCCCGAGGGCTGGGCCCCCGCCCTGGCGCCGAGCCAGCTTGCCCTGCTCTTCGCCAACGGCCCGGCGCATGGCATCTGGTCTGACAACTTCCTCGTCATCGCCCGGCCCTCCGGCCGGTTCGACCCCGACCGCCTCGCCGAGGACCTGCCCGACCTGCTCAGACAGGAGGAGCCGGGCTGCGAGGTCCTCTCCTGCGAGGTGATCGACCAGCCCGGCGCCGGCCGGGCGGTCGAGACGGTCGCCCGCACCGATCGGGGGCCGTTCTCGATGACCGTGCTCGAACGCCGGTTCAAGGGGGACCGTTTCGAGTATGAGGTGAAGTTCACCCTCGAAACCGAGCGGTTCGAGGCCCTCGCCCCCGAACTCCGCCGCTGCCTCGACCGCTTCGCCGAGGTCCCCGGCGAAATCCCAGCCGCCCGACCTGGCATCGCCGGCTGACCCCGATCGAACCGAGGGAACTGATGTCGACGCCATCCCGACTCCTGTCGCTCGTCCTCGCCGGCCCGCTCGCGCTCGCCATCCCCGCCCAGGCCCGGGCGGGCGAGTTCCGGGCCGGGGCCGCCGCCGTCGACGTCTCCCCGCCCGACCTCCCGGCCGTCGTCAACGGCGGCTTCCTCCGTCGGGACGCGGACTCGGTCCTCGACCCGCTGTTCGCCCGCGCGTTCGTGCTCGACGACGGCCAGACGCGCCTCGCCCTCTGCGTCGTCGACACCTGCATGATGCCCCGGGACCTGATCGACCGGGCCAAGCAGCTCGCCTCGGGCCGGGCCGGCATCCCCACCGACCGGATGCTCGTCTCGGCGACGCACACCCACTCGGCCCCCGCGGCGATGGGATGCCTCGGCTGCCCGGTCGACCCGGGTTACGCCGAGTCCCTCCCCGACAAGATCGCCTCGGCGATCGTCGCCGCCGCCGGTCGCCTCGAACCGGCCGAGGTCGGCTGGACGGTGGTCGACGACCCCGATCACACCCATTGCCGGCGCTGGATCTATCGATCCGACCGGATGCTCACCGACCCCTTCGGCGGCCGGACCGTCCGGGCCAACATGCACCCCGGCCACGAGAACCCCGACGCCATCGCCCCCTCCGGCCCGGCCGACACCGGGCTGTCGGTCATCGCCCTGCGGTCGATCGACGGCCGCCCCCTCGGCGTGCTCGCCAACTACTCGATGCACTACTACGGCACCGACGCCGTCTCGGCCGACTACTTCGGCCGCTTCTCCCGGGCCCTGGCCGACCGCATCGGCGGGGGAGAGGACGTGGTCGTCTCCATGTCCCAGGGGACGAGCGGCGATCTCATGTGGATGGACTACGGCGCCCCGGCCCCCGACCGGGACGTCGACTCGTACGCCGAGGCCGTCGCCCGGGTCGCCTCCGAGGCCTTCGAGTCGATCGAGTACCGAGACGATCCCTCCCTCGCGATGGCCGAGGCCAGGCTTATACTAGGCCGGCGCTTGCCCGACGATCGTCGCCGGGAGTGGGCCCGAGCGACCCGGGACCGGATCGAAGGGGAGGCTCCCCGGTCGATCCCCGAGGTCTACGCGCTGGAGCAATTCCACCTGCTCGACGCCCCCGAGCGCGAGCTGATCCTCCAGGCCGTCCGGATCGGCGACCTCGGCATCACGGCCATGCCGAACGAGGTCTACGGCCTCACCGGCCTGAAGCTCAAGGCGAGCAGTCCCCTGCCGACGACGGTCAACTTCGAGCTGGCCAACGGCGCCGAGGGGTACATCCCGCCCCCCGAGCAGCACGCCCTGGGGGGCTACACCACCTGGCCCGCCCGGACGGCGGGGCTGGAGGTGCAGGCCGAGCCGAGGATCGTCGAGGCGGTGCTCGGCCTCCTGGAACAGGTCTCGGGCAAGCCCCGGAGGCCGATCCGGCCCCAATCCGGCAGCTTCGCCGAGGCGGTGGTCGCGACCCGGCCCCGGACTCATTTCCGCCTCGACGAGATGCAGGGGGGAGAGGCTGCCGACCTCCTCGGCGGCCCCCCCGCCCGTTATGAGCCGGGGATCGCCCTGGCCCTGCCGGGGCCCGAGGGCCCCGCCTTCTCCGGCGACGGCGACGGCCCCAACCGGGCAATCCACTGCGCCGGGGGTCGGCTGGTCGCCGGCCCGATCGGGCCTGGCGACTCGTACAGCGTCGCGTTCGGGTTCTGGAACGGACTGCCGCACGACGCCCGGGCCGTGACCGGCTACCTCGCCTCGGTCGGGCCCGAGGGGGATCCCGAAGCCCTCGGAGACCACCTCGGCATCGGCGGCACCCACCCCGACGTCCCGCCGGGTCGACTCTTCGTCTTCAACGGGGACGAGGCGGGAGCGATCCGGGCCGGCCGCACCGAGTTGCCGGTCAGGCGATGGTGCCACGTCGTCCTGGTCCGCGAAGGGACCCGGGTCCTCGTCTACCTGGACGGGGAGACGGAGCCGGAAATCGACGCCGAGCTCCCCGTGACCCGGCCGCCCGTGGGCAACTCGCTCAACTTCGGCGGGCGGACCGACGGGTTCGCCGGGCTGGAAGGGAAGCTCGACGAGGTGGTCGTGTATGATCGGGCGATCTCCCCCGAGGAGGTCGCCGCCCTCGCCCGGGCCTCCCGAGGGCCCTGGCCGCTCGACGACGCCGGGGAATGATCCGGAGGGGCGGGGCGCCGTCGCCCGCCCTCGAACCCGACCGAACGACCCGCAGGGACCACCCGCCCATGGGGCAGCATCCCAACCCTCTGACCGTCCGCAAGGCCGACCACCCGATCGAGCCCCTGTTCCTGAAGCGCTGGTCCCCCCGCGCGATGAGCGGCGAGCCGGTCACCGACGCCGAGCTGATGCGCCTCTTCGAGGCCGCCCGATGGGCCCCCTCCACCCGGAACGAGCAGGAGTGGCGGTTCCTCTTCGCCCGCAACGGCTCGGAACACTGGCCGACCTTCTTCGGCCTGCTCGCCGCCGGCAACCAGTCCTGGTGCGAACGGGCCGCCGTGCTCGTGGTCGTGCTGGCGCACACGTCCTTCTCGAACACGGGGGCCCCGAACCCGGTCCACCTCTACGACGCCGGGGCCGCCTGGCAGAACCTGGCGCTGCAGGGGGCCTCGATGGGCCTGGTCGTGCACGGCATGGCCGGCTTCGACTTCCAGGAGGCGAGGACGGCGTTGCGCGTCCCCGACGAGTTCGCCGTGGCCGCCATGTTCGCCCTCGGGCGCCCCGGCGACCCCGATTCCCTCGCCCCCGACCTCCGAGACCGGGAGGTCCCCTCCGGCCGTCGGCCCGCCACTCAGAGCATCTGCGAAGGGCCCTTCGCCTTCTGACCCCGGGTCGAACCGCCGGTCGAAGGCCGGGGGCCCCGGGGCGGGGTCCGGGGCCGGGCACCCGCCCCGCTTCGCCTGGGATCGTTCGCCCGGGCCATCCCAACCGGGTCAGGGCTCGACCGCGTCCGGCTCGAACTCGTATCGCCCGACGACCACGGTGATGTTGTCCCGCCCTCCCCGGGCGAGCGCCAGGTCGACGAGGACCTTGCAGGCGTCCTCGGGCCGGGGGTGGGCGTCGAGGATCCGGCCCAGCTCGGCGTCGGGGACGAGGTCGGAGAGGCCGTCGGTGCAGAGCAGCAGCCGATCGCCGTCGGCCACTTCGTGGTGGGAGAACTCGACGAAGACGTCCCCGTCCCCCACGCCGAGCGCATTGCTCAGCACGTGCTGGACGCGGCGGACTTCCGGGGAGTCGGGGTCGATCTCCCCCAGGTCGATCATCAGCTGGGCGAGGGTGTGGTCCCGGGTCAGGCGGCGGATCGTGCCGTCGCGGTGGAGGTAGGCCCTCGAATCGCCGACGTGGACCACGAACAGCGACGGGCCGACGGACTGGCACAGCGTCAGCGTCGTCCCCATGCCGTGGAGCCGGGGGTTGTCCCGGGCCTCGTCCTTCAGGGCGCGGTGGATCAGCTGCATGAAGATGGTGGCCTTCTGCTTCAGGTCATCCACCTCCTTCGGGTTGGTCTTGATGGTCCACTTGATCTCGTTGGCGCCCAGCTCCCAGCCGACCCGCACCGCCAGAAGGCTGGCCAGGTCGCCGAAGCGGTGGCCGCCGATGCCGTCGGCCACGGCCGCCGTATACGCGTGCTGACGCTGGTCGATCAGCAACTCCACCGGCACGCTCGAACAGACCAGGTCCCGCTCCCGCCTCCTCCGGACCACGAGGTACTGGTCCTCGTTCACCTCCCGGACCTTCCCCACGTCGGTCCGGGCCGCGAACTCGGCCCGGACGAGTTGCCGGGGCTCGGCCTCGTAGTGCAGGTCGACCAGCCGACCGAAGGGGAGGAATTCGTCGGTATCCGTCAACGCTCGGGACGCTCGGGTCGACACGGTGCTCGCCTCCGGATCGGGGATCGCCCCCTCGCCCCCGGGGCCCGCCCGGGGCGCCTGCCGGATCTCGATTCTATCGGGCCGGGACCGGCGCCGCCCCGAAATCCGCCCCGGATTGCCATCCCGCCCCCCCGACCGGGAACCCCTGCGCCGAGGGCCAGGCGACCAGGCCCCCCGGATCCGGCCGGGTCCCGTCCTCGGCGACGTAGACCGGGACCAGCTCCGGGCTCGACCAGAGCCCGAACCGGTCGTTCCCCGGCGCGTACATCCGCTGATCCGGGTGGAAGGAGGCGAGCAGCCGGGCCAGCAGGAAGACCGCCCGGTGCTCGCCGATCGCGGGCAGGTCCCCCATCCGGATCGGCCGGGCCAGGGGGAGGCCGGCGTGCTCGAAGGCCCGGCTGGTCATCTCGGCGCAGTAGAAGTGCGAGTCCCCCAGCTCCAGCTTCGCGTCGAAGGGGACCTGCCGCTCGTAGACCGATCGGCAGAAAGCGATCACCCCGGGGACGACGTGCTGGTGCTCGGGGCGCGGCCGCTTGATGCCCAGGTGGCCGACGTTGTCGAGGACCCAGACCCCCAGAGGCTGGCGACGGGCCCCCCCCATGCTCGTGTCGTAGACGACCGGCTCGCCGCGCTCCCACGCGAGGATGCCCGTGTGCGTGTACCGGCAATCGGCGATGGCCCCCGCCACCCGGGAGAAGGGGAAGAGCCCGCCCAGGACCCGGGCGTCGGCCTCCCGGAAGAGGATGTCCCCGGTGCGGAGGTGGTCCCGGGCGAACGCCTCCCAGGCGGCCATGTCCGGGTGATAGGGCACCCGGGGGAGCGTGCCGGAGTGTCGGGCGGCCTCGGCCTCCGGCCCCCAGGGGTTCTGACGCCACCAGAGCGGGGCGATCGAGTCGGTGTACTCCCCCGCCCCCCGGCAGCCGACGAGCATCGCCAGCGCGATCCCCAGGGCGATCGGTGCGGCCCGTCCCGGGGGCCGGACGCGGTTCAGGCCTGTCCCCATGCCGACCCTCCTGGTCGTCCGATGGCGGGCGAAACGCCGCTCCCCGGCGTGCCCGGATAGGATCGACACGCCGGGGCCGATCCTTGAGCGCCCCGCCCCGATCCCTCGCCGGGGCCCCCGACCGGCCCCTCCCCTTGTCATCCCGGCCCGGGTCCCCGAAGATTGGACGGCAGGGCGGGCGTGAGGTCGATCGATCGGGGCGGATCGCGGGGCGAGGGCCGGATGGACGAGACAGCGCGATCGAACAGCCCGCAGCTGACGGTCCTCGCCACGCTCGGCATCGTCGCGGCGCTCTACCTGCTCAAGCCGATCCTGATCCCGATCGCCCTGTCGATCCTGCTGGCCAGCCTGCTCTCCCCCGCCACCCACCTGCTCCGGAGGCTGCTGCCGGTCGGCCCGTTCGGGGCGGCGGTCATCCTGTTCGTCCTGATGGCGGTGGCCGGGCTCTACACCGCGAGCCTGACGGCCGAGAGCCTCGTGCAGGCGGCCAAGACGTTCCCGACCGACGTGGAGCGGCTCGCCTCGAAGCTCAGCCACCTGACCAACGACGCCATCCGAGACCACCCCTACCTCGCCAACATCCTCCCCGAGCCGGGCACGATCAGCATCCTCGGCGACACCAACAGCGAGCGCCTGCTCAACTCCCTGAATTATCGCCTGACCGACCTGACCGCCTGGGTCGGCCACGGGGTCGTGGTCCTCTTCCTCGTCCTCTTCCTGCTGGTCGAAGGGGACCTGATCGTCCCGAGGCTGGTCCACCTGATCACGGTCGAGTCCGGCGAGTCGAAGGCGATGGAGCGGACGCTCAAGAACGTGACCCGGAAGATCCGGGCCTACCTGCTCGCGCGGACGGTGCTGAACATCGGGCTCGGGGCGGCGACGGCCGTCGCCATGCTGCTGCTGGGGATCGACTTCGCCGTGCCGCTGGGCCTCTTCGCCGGCCTGACGAACTACATCCCCTACATCGGCAACGTCGCCGCCGGGGCGATGGCCGTGCTCGTGACGCTCGCCCAGCGGGGGTCGATCGCCGACTGCCTGATCGTCACCGCCATCTTCCTGGCCATCGTGACCGTCGAGGGCTACCTCGTCATGCCCTACGTCATGGGCCGGTCGCTCGACCTCAACGGCACGACCGTCCTGATCGCCTGCATGTTCTGGGGGTTCCTCTGGGGCCTGATGGGCCTGATCCTGGCCATCCCCATCACCGTCAGCGTCAAGCTCGTCTTCCAGCACCTCCACCCCCTGAGGCACTGGGCCGAGCTGATGAGCCTCGCCTACCCGCTCGACGACTCCGCGACCGCCCCGGATCCCTCCCCCGATCCCCCCCCGGCCCGTCGCCGGCTCCTGGCCCGACGCCCCGGCCGTCCGTGATCGCGCCGCATCCCCCCCGACCCCGAACCCCAGGAGGATCGAGATGGAATTGACCCTCGAATACTGCGCCCTCTGAGGCTACGAGCCCCAGGCCGTCAGTCTGACGGCGAAGCTCCTGGACCGCTTCAAGCGGAAGATCGGCCGGCTGACGCTCGTCCCCTCCAAGGGAGGCTGCTTCGAGCTGACCGCCGGCAAGCGACTCCTCTATTCCAAGCTCCAGACCGGCGAATTCCCCGACGAGGGGACGCTCCTCGACGAGGTCGGCACCCTGCTCGACGGCTGAGGCCGGCGGGGCTCCGACGCCGGTCGAGCCGCGTCCCGCCCCCGACGCTCGGGCCGGCGAGGACGCCCGGCCCCGGAGGCCCCCCGACCGATGTTCGGACGACGCAAGCGACTGACCGACTACGCCAACTGCGCCGGGTGAGCGGGCAAGCTCCCCCCCGAGGGGATCGCGCAGGTCCTGCGCGGCTTGACCACCACCACCGGGCCCGGGCGCCCCGCCGACCTGCTCGTCGCCACCGAGACCAGCGACGACGCGGGGGTCTATCGCATCGCGCCCGACCTCGCCCTGGTCCAGACGGTCGACTTCTTCCCGCCCGTCGTCGACGACCCCTACACCTTCGGCCGGATCGCCGCCGCCAACGCCCTCTCCGACGTCTACGCCATGAACGGCCGCCCCCTGACGGCCCTGAACATCGCCGCCTTCCCCGACGACCGCCTCCCCCTGGAGATCCTCGGCCGGATCATCGCCGGCGCCGCCGAGCGGGTGGCGTCGGCCGGGGCCTCGGTCCTGGGCGGCCACACCGTCCGGGACGCCGAGATCAAGTTCGGCCTGAGCGTGACCGGCCTCGTCCACCCCGACGAATTGCTGACCAACGCCGGCGCCCGCCCCGGCGACCGGCTCGTGCTCACCAAGCCCCTCGGGACCGGCTTCGTCACCACCGCCGCCAAGAAGCGACGCTGCCCCGCCGCGGTGCTCGATCGCGCCGTCGAGGGTATGGTCCGCCTCAACGCCGACGCCCGGGACGCCCTGCTCGCCTCCGGGGGCTGCCACGCCCTGACCGACGTCACCGGCTTCGGCCTCGCCGGCCACGCCCTGGAGATGGCCCGGGGCTCCGGAGCGACGATCGAGCTGGACCTCGCCGCGCTCCCCCTAATCGCGGGGGCCGAGGCCCTGGCCGTCCCCCGCAACTTCACCCGGGCCAGCGCGACCAATCGCTCCTTCGTCAGCCCCCACTGGGACCTCTCCCCCTCCGCAGACCCCCTCCGCCTCGAATTCGCCCTCGACGCCCAGACCTCCGGCGGCCTGCTCATCGCCGTCGACCCCGACCGCCTCGACGCCCTGCTCCTCGAACTCAAGGCCCGCGATACGCTGGCCGCCGCGGTCGTCGGCCGGGTCCTCCCCAACGATGACGGCGTCGCCCTCCGACTGCACTGATCCGCATCTCCGGCCCTCGCCCCCGTCCGCGAGGGAGAGGGTGGGCGAAGCCCGGGTGAGGGGGGATCGGACGATTCACCGGGCTTGATCCGGACGCACGGCCCCCTCACCCCGGCCCTCTCCCCGCTCGCGGGGAGAGGGGGAATGACTCCGACCCTCGCCCCCGTCCTCGGGGGAGAGGGTGGCCGGAGGCCGGGTGAGGGGGGATCGGACGATGCTCCGGGCTCCGCGTCCCCCCGACCCGCTCTCCGGAGAACGCCGAACGCTTGACGGAGGCCCGACGAACGCCGATCGTCGAGGGCATTCCCCCGGCGACCCCGATCCGACCCCCCGGAGCGCGCCCGCGATGCCCGACGACCTGACCCGCCGCAACTTCCTCAACGCCGCCGGACTCTCGATGGTCCTCCCGGGCGCCGCGAACGCCCAGGCCGACCGCCCGAGCCCCTCGGCCATCCCCCACGCCCTCGGGGGCCCGGATCCCGAGCCTCGCCCGGGCCGGCCGAGGGTGGCGGCCCTGGCGTCGACGTATTACTACCTCTCCCACGCCTACCACATCGTCGGCCGGTTCCTCGACGGCTTCGTCCTGCACGACGATCGGGGGTTCTACCGGCCCGGGGTAGACGTCGTCAGCCTCTACACCGAGCAATTCCCCGAGGGTGCCGCCCCGGCCTCGATCGAGGACCTCGGCCGGGAGAAGGCCGAGCAATACAAGGTCCGGGTCAGCCCGACCGTCGAGGACGCCCTCACCCTCGGCACCGGGGAACTCGCCGTCGACGCCGTCCTGCTCATCGCCGAGCACGGCGACTACCCCCTCAACGAGAAGCTCCAGAAGCTCTACCCCCGGGGCGAGTACTTCCGCCAGGTCATGGAGGTCTTCCGGCGCTCCGGCAGGGGCGTGCCCGTCTTCATCGACAAGCACCTCTCCTACGACCGCGCCGAGGCGGCCGCGATGGTCGCCGCGGCCCGGGAGGTCGGCGCCCCGCTGATGGCCGGCTCCAGCCTGCCGGTCACCTGGCGGCTGCCCCACCTGGAGGTGCCGCTCGGCCGGAAATGGGAAGATGCCCTCGTCGCCTCCCGGGGCGAGATCGAGATCTTCGGCTTCCACGCCCTGGAGACGCTCCAGTGCATGGTCGAGCGCCGGGATCTCGGCGGCAATCCGCAGGGGGTCGTCGCCGTCACCTACCTCGAAGGGGACGCCGTCTGGGAGGCGGGAGACTCGGGCCGATGGTCCTGGGAGCGGCTCGACGAGGCCCTCAGCCGGAACCACACCCAGAACCCCGGCGACGTGAGGCAGAACACCCTCGACTTCGTCCACCCGGCCGGCCGGCCGACCTTCCTCCAGCCGGTCGCCTTCCTCGTCGAGTACGCCGACGGCTTCACCGGCACCGTCCTCATCCTGAACGGCCACGTCGACGACACCAGCATCGCCGCCAGGGTGGTCGGCGACGACGGCAATCCCGTCGACGTCTCCACGCTGGTCTACTTGCCCGCCCCCCCGGGGGCCGACTTCTTCACGCCGCTGGTCCTCCGCATCGAGGACTTCTTCCTCACCGGCCGGCCCCCCTACCCCGTCGAACGGACGCAGCTCACCGGAGGAGTGCTGGATGCGGCCTTGGAGAGCCGGATCCGGGGCGGGTCCCGCATCGAGACGCCCGACCTCGCCGGGATCGACTACCGGGCACCCGAGGATTCCGGCTACATCCGGGCCCCGGTGGCCAACCCCCGGCCCAATCTGTTCACCTGATCTCCGGATCGTCCGGGGCCGGGGCCGAGGCCGGGGGCTTGCCCCGGCCTCGGACCTCGTCCTGGATCGTCACAGGCCGCCGGCCGGCTCCTGCTCGACCTCGATCGTATCGCCCTGGCGCTCGATCTCGGTCTCGGTGCCGGTCGGGCTCTCATACTCCCGGTCGCCGTCCTCCTCGACCTCCATGGTCCCCCCGTCGGGGGTGACGACCTCGGTCTCGCTCTCGCAGCCGATCATCGGGGCCAGGCCGAGCACCAAGGCCGTGCCCAGGCCGAGCCACCACTTGTTCGTGCTCATCATCGATCGGTCCTCGGGTCTCAGGGACGACCCGGGGCGGCCCGGCCGACTCCGGCCGGGACGATCCCCCCGGGAATCGAAACCTTCGCCCCGATCCCATCACATCCCGTGCCAAACCCGGGCCCGGCTCAGGAGCCCGACCGGGTCATCGGCCCTTCCCCGGCGAGCAGCCAGATCGGCGAGACGTCGGTCCGATCGACGAGCGCGAGCAGCACCTCGGCCGGGATCGTCACCCCGGTCTCGTAGTTGTAATACGTCCGGGCCGGGAGCCCGAGTAAACGGGCCATCTCCGGCCCGCCCTGGTCCCCGAATTTGGCCTTCCGGAACTCCCGGAGCCGCCCCGCCAACGTACGACGGGCCTCCAGGCCGGAGGCGATCCGCTCCCTGGTCCTCGTCCTCGTCCGCATCCGGGCCATCGAACGACTCCTCAGGAGGCGTCAGCGGCTCATCTTCCGCTGCCGGCGGCCGCCGACGAAACTATCGAACACATATTTGCCCAGGTCGTCGGCCGAGCAGTAGGCCGCCACGCCCTGGGTCACCCGCGCCATCTCCTCGACGAAGTTGACCAGGCCGAGATAGAAATAATCCTCGATCAGGGCGAACGAGGAAACCCGGATCCCGGCCGTCGCGCACCGCTTCGCCTCGGCCAGCGTGGCCATCGCCGTCTTCTCCGCCGGCGGGTAGATCAGCACCGCCTCCCGGCCCTCGATGTGCGCGGTCGGCTCGCCGTCGGTGATGACGATGATCTGCTTGTTTTCGGCCCCCTGCTTCTTCAGCAGGTTCCGGGCCAGCTTCAGGCCGGCGTCGATGTTGGTGAAGTGCTGCACCTGCCTGGGCAAGGGCTTGTCCAGGCTGATCCTCAGGTTGACCCTCGGGTCGAACAGGCCGACCGGCTTGGGGGCCGAATTGATCAGTTGCCGCTCGGTCAACTTGCTGGCCAGGGTGTAGAAGCCGACCATCTCGATCGAGTCGGTCGGGTACTGCGCCCGGACCATCCCTTGCAGGGCCAGCGCCACCTTCTTGGTCATCCCGTACTTGCCGTACCGGCCCATCGACCCGCTCATGTCGATCAGCACGACCGTGGCGGCCCGGGTCTGGTGCTCCGTCTCGTAGACGACCCAGTCATCCCGCTCGACGCCGATCGGCACCCCGCCCCCCTGCCGGACGTAGGCGTTCTTGATCGTCTCGTGCAGGTTCAGGTTCGCCAGCGAGTCCCCGTAGACGTACGGCCGGGAGTCCTCGTGCCGGACCGCGCCCGAGCCCTTGTGCGGCGAGTCGTGCTTGCCGATCGCGTCCCGGTTGAACGTCTGGAACAGGTCCGTCAGCGCGTTCTGCTGGATCCGCCTCACCCCCTTGGGGGAGACGACGAACTTCCCCTCCCCGTCCCGCTCGATCAGCCCCTCCTGCTGGAGCAGCTCGACGACCTCCGGGTCGTCGTCGTCGTCGAACCGGTCGAGCTGCCGGAGCACCTGGTCCCCGTAATGCAACAGGTATTCGCTCAACTGGTCGAACGCCTTCTCGGCCGACTGCGGCGAGAATTTCTGCGACCCGTCCCACTTGGAGTATTCGTACTTCGGCATGGGTCTCTCGGTTGAGGGCGATCCGGCTCAGCGCTCGTACGACGACACCCCCGCCTTCACGTTCTTGTTCAAGCGGTTGTGCACGTGGAGCCCTTCCAGGATGAACTCGGCGGCCGAGGCCATCGCGGCGTGGTGCAGGTCGGGGTCGGAGAGCGAGGGGAGCGAGTCCCTGGCCAGGTCCTCGGCCTTCTTCAGCAGGCCCGGGATCTTCTCGATCCGCTTGAGCAATTCCCGGGTGGGGACCGTGTCCCCCAGCTCGACGCCGCCGCCGTTGTCGAAGTACTCGACGGCCTGGCGGAACTCCTTCGGGTTGAAGCGCTCGGAGAAGACGTTCTTGACCGCCTCGCCGACGATCCGGTGGATGAGCACGTCCTCCGAGCCGTCGTCCTCGGCCATCGTCAGCTCGATCTTCCCCCGGGTGCTGGGGACGACGTGCGCCAGGTCCCCGACCCGGGGCACCACCCAGGGCTCGTCATTCACCAGCGCCCGCCGCTCGGCATTCGAGACGACGTTCTCCAGGTTGGCGATCGACATCCGCACCGACACGCCCGACGCCTGGTTCACGTGCGACGACGTCCGGGCCAGCCGCGCCGCCTCCTCGACCACCTCCTTCACGAAGAAGGGCACCGCGACCCGCTCCCCCTCCCGATCGACCCAGGCGTTCTGGTCGTTGATCGAGACGCCGACCTCCCGGGTCGTCGGGTAGTGGGTGCGGACCACCGAGCCGATCCGGTCCTTCAGCGGGGTGACGATCCGGCCCCGGTTCGTGTAGTCCTCCGGGTTGGCGGAGAAGACCATGCAGAGGTCCAGCTCCAGGCGGACGGGGTAGCCCCGGATCTGGACGTCCCGCTCCTCCAGCACGTTGAACAGGCCGACCTGGATCTTGGGGGAGAGGTCCGGCAGCTCGTTCATGCAGAAGATCCCGCGGTTGGTCCGCGGGATCAGGCCGAAGTGCATCGTCAGCTCGCTGGAGAGGTACCGCCCCTCGGCGTGCTTGATCATGTCGATCTCGCCGATCAGGTCGGCGATGGTCACGTCGGGGGTGGCGAGCTTCTCCTGGTAGCGCTGGTCGCGGCCGACCCAGGCGATCGGGGTGTCGTCCCCCATCGCCTCCAGCTTGTCCCGGGCCTCCCGGCTGACGGGGTGGTACGGGTGGTCGAGCACCTCGGAGCCGTCGACGACCGGGATGGCGTCATCGAGCAGCCGGACGAGCTGGCGGAGCATCCGGGTCTTGGCCTGGCCCCGGGTGCCGAGGAAGAGCATGTCGTGCTTCGAGAGGATGGCGTTCTGGACCTGGGGGACCACCGTCTCCTCGTAGCCGAGGATCTCCGGGAACAGCGGCTCGCCGCGTCGGATCAGGGCGATCAGGTTGCGGCGCATCTCGTCCTTGACCGATTCGAGGCGGTGGCCGGCCTGCTTCAGCTCTCCCAGGGTCTGGGGTCGATCGGATGCCATCGGTGGGTCGTCCTCGGGGCCGGATCGGCGGTGCGGGGGCGCTCGGGGGGCGGGTCGTCCGGGGAGGGGTCCGGGCGAGAAGGTCCCTCGGTCATGCTAGGCAGGCGTCCAGGGAGAGTCAACGAGCCCAGACGGGGGGCTCCGGCTCGTCGTCGGCGCACTCCTCGATCAACTCCGGCTCGACCTCGGTGTCGAACAGGCGGCTGACGCTCTCGCGCTGGTGGATGGAGATGATCGCCTCGGCGAACAGCCGGCTGACGCTGATCCTCCGGCAGTTCTCCGCCAGCGGCTCGGGCCACTTGCCGATGGTGTCCGTCAGCACCAGCTCCTTGATCGGGCTGGCGCTCACCTTGGTCGCCGAGCCCTTGGAGAAGACCCCGTGCGAGACGCAGGCGTAGATGTCCTTCGCCCCCCGGCTCTTGCAGGCGTGGGCCATCTCGATCAGGGTGCCGCCGGAGATGGTGAAGTCGTCGACGATCAGGACGTTCTTGCCCCTCACGTCGCCGATCACGTCGAGGATCTCGGCCCGCTCCTCGTGGTCGGGGCGGGTCTTGTTGCCGATGATCAGCGGCGCCTTCATCAGGTCGGCGTAGCGCTGGGCCGTCTTGGCGAACCCCACGTCGGGGGCCGCGACCACCAGGTTCGGGATGTGCTGCTTGCGGAAGTAGGCCGTCAGCACCGGCCCGGCGTAGAGGTGGTCGACCGGGATCTTGAAGAAGCCCTGGATCTGGGGGCTGTGCAGGTCCATCGTCAGGACCCGGTCGGCCCCCACGGCCTCCAGGGCGTCGGCGATCACCCGGGCCCGGATCGACACCCTCGGCTCGTCCTTCTTGTCCCCCTTGGCGTAGGAGAAGAAGGGGATGACCGCCGTCACCTGCGTGGCGCTGGCCCGCTTGAAGGCGTCGATCCAGAAGAGCAGCTCCATCAGGTTGTCGTTGACCGGCTGCTCGGTCCCCTGGACGATGAAGACGTCGCGGCCCCGGACGTTCTCCAGGACCCGGACGAAGATGTTCCCCTCGCTGAAGATCTTCGTCTCCGACTTGGCGAGCGAGACCCCCAGGTGCCGGCAGATCGCCCTCGCCAGCCCCCCGCTGGCCGACCCGCCGAAGATCTTCATCTCCCCGAAGGGGTCCCGATCCTTGGCCGGCGTGCAGACGAGCGAACGATCCATGTCTGGGGAACCTCGGGGAGATGGGCGATCGAGGCGGGACCCCGCGTTTCGGCCGGGACGGGTCCGGATCCGGGAAGAGATCGAGTATATCGACGCCCCCGCCGTCGGGCCAGCGTCGGCCCGGCCCGGCGATGCCCGATCCCCCCGACTCCGGCTACAATGACCCCGATGTGCGCCGCCGACGCCCCGCCCGACCGACCCGGGCCCGACGGCGTCCCCCACCACCCGATCCCCACCCCGAACCCGAGAGGCCGCACGCCGATGACCACCCCGAGTTCCCCACGAAGGGCGGCCCCGATCCTCGCCGCGTCGATCGCCCTGCTCGCCGTCGCCGCCGGCATGGCCTGGCTGGCCCGGACCGGGGCCGAGCCCGCCCCCGCCGACCCCTTCGCGAGGATGAACATGGTCGTACCCGCCTCCTTCAAGGGCCAGGAGGGCGTCGGCGCCACGCAGGACCTCTTCGAGGGGGGGATCGCCTGGCTCAACTCCGCCCAGCCGATCCGCTCCCAGGACCTCATCGGCAAGGTCGTCCTGCTCGACTTCTGGACGTATTGCTGCATCAACTGCCACCACATCATCCCCGACCTGGAGAAGCTGGAGCGGAAATATGCCGACGAGCTGGTCGTCATCGGCGTCCACTCCCCCAAGTTCCCGGCCGAGCGCGACACCGAGAACATCCGCAAGAAGGTCCGCGAGTACGGCGTCAAGCACCCGGTCGTGAATGATGCCGAGATGACCATCTGGCGCCGGTTCGGCGTCCGCTCCTGGCCCACGCTCGCCGTCATCGACGCCAAGGGCAACTTCCGGGGCTCCGTCAGCGGCGAGGGGAACTACGACACCCTCGACGCCTTCATCGGCAAGCTCGTCGAGGAGCACAAAGCCAACGGGGAACTCGACGAGACCCCCTTCGTCGTCTACGCCGAGAGCGACCGCCCCTCCGACGGCCCCCTGCTCTTCCCCGGCAAGGTCCTGGCCGACGCCCCCAACAACCGCCTCTTCATCGCCGACACCGGCCACCACCGGGTCGTCGTCACCGACCTCGACGGCGCCGGCCAGGCCACCATCGGCACCGGCATCCGGGGCTTCAAGGACGGCCCCTTCGACCAGGCCCAGTTCGACCGCCCCCAGGGCTTCTGCCTGGTCGGCGACGCCCTGTACGTCACCGACACCGAGAACCACGCCATCCGCCGCGTCGACCTCTCGGCGAGGACCGTGGAGACGATCGCCGGCAACGGCACCCAGTCCTACCGCCGCAACGGCTCGTTCCAGGGCAGCAACCAGGCCGAGGGCCTGAACAGCCCCTGGGACCTCCTCCCCGTCCCCGGGACCTCCGAGCTGATCATCGCCATGGCCGGGCCGCACCAGCTCTGGAAGATCGACCTGGAGTCGAACCTCGTCTCCGTCTGGGCCGGCTCCGGTCGCGAGGACATCATCGACGGCTCGTATGGCGATGCCGCCTTCGCCCAGCCCTCCGGCCTGGCGACCGACGGCACCTACGTCTACGTGGCCGACTCGGAAGTCTCCGGCATCCGCCGCGTCTCCCTCTCCGGCGAGCAGGCCCCGCAGGTCGGCACGGTCGTCGGCCAAGGCCTCTTCGAGTTCGGCGACCTCGACGGCGTCGGCGACGCCGTCCGCCTCCAGCACTGCCTCGGCCTGGCCTATGGCGACGACCGGCTCTACATCGCCGACACCTACAACAACAAGATCAAGGTCTGCGACCCCGAGGCCCGCCGGGTCGAGACCTTGGTCGGCACCGGGGAGGCCGGTTCCTCGGACGCCTCCCCCAGCTTCTACCAGCCCGGCGGCATCTCCCTGGCCGGGGACACCCTCTACATCGCCGACTCCAACAACCACCTCGTCCGGGCCTTCGACCTCGACGCGAAGCAGGTCCGCACCCTCTCCCTCGACGGCGTCAGCCCCCCGAAGCCCCCGAAGAAGAAGCCGACCTTCGCCAACGCCACCCCGATCGAACTCCCCATGACGGAGGTCGCCCCCGGAGACGCCCTGACCGTGGATCTCTCCCTGGAGATCCCCGGCTTCAAGCTCCAGCCCGACTCCCCCGTCCTCACCCTGATCGAGGCCCCCGACTCCCCCGACGCCCTCGGCCCGGAGGTCTCCCCCACCGGCTCCACCACCCTCCCCACCGGGGACGCCCTCACCCTCCCCGTCCCCCTCTCGAAGCCCTTCGGCGCCGGAGACACGCTGACCCTGAAGGTCTCCGCCTCCATCTTCGCCTGCGCCGAGGAGGGCGGCTTCTGCACCCTCAAGCAATACTCCTGGACCGTCCCCCTCGCCTTCGCCGAAGGCGCCGGAGCCACCGTCACCCTCGCCCCCCCCGCCGCCGAATGATCGCCCCTCCGCCTCCCTCTCCCCCCGTCCCCGGGGGGATGTATGGACCGGGGACATGGGTAACAGGTGTTCGGAGACATGGGTAACGCTTCGAGGCATCATGGCGGCCTCTCTCACGGAGGCTCGCCATGCCATGGAACGAGGCGTCGCTCATGTCCCTGCGCACGGAGTTCGTCGCCCTGGCCGCCGCCGAGGGGGCCAACGTCCGCGAGCTGTGCCGCCGCTACGGCATCAGCCCCAAGACCGCCTACAAGTGGATCGCACGCCATCGGGCCGGCGGGGCCGACGCCCTGGCCGACCGACCCCGGCGCCCGGCCCGCTCGCCGGGCCGCTGCCCCGAGCCGCTCGAGGCCGAGGTGCTCCGCCTGCGCGACGCCCACCCGGCCTGGGGCGGCCGCAAGCTCCGCGCCCGGCTGGTCGCCCTGGGCGTCACCGACGTGCCGGCGGCCAGCACCATCACCGCCATCCTCCGCCGCCACGGCCGGCTCGACCCGGCCGCCGCCGCCGCCCACCGGCCCTCGGTCCGCTTCGAGCACGATGCCCCCAACCGGCTCCGGCAGATGGACTTCAAGGGGCACTTCGCCACCGCCTGTGGCCGCTGCCACCCGCTGACGGTCCTGGACGACCACTCCCGCTTCGCCCTGGCCTTGGAGGCCTGCGGCGACGAGCGGGCGACGACGGTGCGCGGCCACCTGACGGACCTGTTCCGCCGCTACGGCCTGCCCGAGCGGGTGCTCTGCGACAACGGCCCGCCCTGGGGCACCGCCGGCCTGGGGCAGCGGTACACGGCCCTGGCCGTCTGGCTGCTGCGGCTGGGTGTCGGGGTGGGCCACGGCCGGCCGGCACACCCGCAGACCCAGGGCAAGGACGAGCGGTTCCACCGCACGCTCAAGGCCGAGGTGATCGGCCGCCGGGCCTTCGCCGACCTGGCCGACTGCCAGCGGCGGTTCGACCCGTGGCGCGCGGTGTACAACCACGAGCGGCCGCACGAGGCGTTGGGCCTGGTGGTGCCGGCCAGCCGCGACCGGCCCAGCCCGCGGCCGTTCCCCGAGGCGTTGCCCGAGTGGGAGTACGGCCCCGGCGACGCGGTCCGCAAGGTGGCCCGCGACGGGGCCATCAGCTTCCGCGGCCGGCCGGTCGACCTGGGCAAGGCCTTCGGCGGCGAGCGGGTGGCGGTCCGCCCGACGGCCGAGGACGGGGTCTACGGGGTGTATCTCGGGGTGCATCGGGTTGCCCAGGCCGACCTCCGAGTGCAGAATCCACCGGATTGACCCGTTACCCATGTCCCCGAACGCGCGCCACCCATGTCCCCGGTCTATACAGGGGAGAGGGCCGGGGTGAGGGGGTCTGCACGCCCCCAGGCGCTGCTCTCACATCAGCCTCCCCTCCACTTCATCAATCCTCGAACGCCCCCGAGTCCCGGCCATCAATCACACCGGCAACACTTCGGAGGGACCGAGATGCGGCCCTTGAGCCTGAACTTCCGCCTGTGGCACCTGATGGCCGCCGTTGCGGGTTTCGCGTTCGCGGTCAGGGAGCCTCGGGCGCTCGTCGGCGTGGCGGCATTCGCCGTCATCTTGTCGATCTGGCGTTTCGCTGAATATCACAACCGGGCCTGCTCCTACGCCAATCTTGAGCGGGAATTCCTCTGGAAACTCGCCAGGGGCGAAGGGGATGATCCCTCCTGGGATCGGGCCTGTGCCGAACACTACGCCCTCATGAGGGCGAGGTACGCCGTCGCGACAAGGAAGCCGTGGTCTACCCTGGGATCCGAGCCGCCACTCCCCTGTCGCTCGATCGACGCGGAGGAGATGGACGTCATTCGGGGCCCAACCCGAAGCGTAGACGCAATCCTCGACCTTGATGATCCCTTGAGTTCCATCCTCATCGAGCTGGAGGAATCTCGGTCGAAATGACCGTGCTCCCGCACGATGAAATACACGTCCTCGGACGGCGTTGGGTGGCTGGGATCGTGCCGATCCCGGTCACAGTACCTCCCCGAGTGCCGCGATCTTGGCGGCGATGCCGGTTCGTCATCGGTCATCGGGGAGGAGAACAGGACCGACAGATCTATCGAGGACGTCCCGATGCCGCGGGTGGGTGGCCCGAACAACGTGTTGTCCGGGTCGCGCAGCGACAAGAGGGGCCGGTGACCGCCCCGGCCGGCCCGGCTCAAGCAAGACTCTTTCGATAGCCTCTTGCGGCTTCGCCGCTCGGACAACACGTTGTCCGGGCCACCCAGCGGCCGTCAGAAGAGGAGCGACACGTAGGATCGGGCCCAATAGAGAAGCAGCAAGGCGACCCAGAGCAGGCCGACGGCCCAGCCGAGTCGATCGACCCAGGTGCGTCGCGGGAGCCACCGGCCGTAGAACGCCATGGGCAGGGCCGCCCCGATCACGAAGTGCCCGACATCGGTGGAGAGTCTCCGGCTCAGTGCGAGCGGGAAGGTGCCGCCCGGCGTGCTCGGCCGGAGGACCGATAGCCCGGCCGAGGGAAGGGCCACGACGGCGACCCCCAGCAGGGCGGAGGCGACGGCGATAAAGCCGGGGGACCGGAGCAGGTCGCCGAGCGGGGGCCGAGGACGCCGCTCGGCCTGTGCGACAGCGGCCAGCGACCAGACGATCAGCATGGAACTGCTGTAATAAATCGCATAGACGACGGCCAGATCGATGGCCCCCTGGGTGGCCGAGACGCGACCAGGGGGCAGGCCCTTCGTCTCCCTCATGAGGGCAAGGCCGAACGCCGTGGCGGCGACGAGGACGAGGGCGTCCAGGATCGTGAAGCGCCGCCCGCTCGTCCCATCGTGCATCGGCCCAGCCCTCCGGCATATCAACCGCCACATCCCGATCGCGTCGATCATAGCAAGCCGGACCGGGCAAGTCACGGACCGCTGGGCCGTCCTGCTCAGCATGGCCGGGCGGCGGTGGCGTGGTCGGCGACCCTGACGCTATAGGTCTACTGCAATCGTCATGCAGACTCGCTGGTGTCGATTCCCTCCGTCTCATGGCCAGCCGTGACCATGGTCGACTAAAACCCTATTTGTCAGGGTTCGCTATGAAGACGGGTAGATGGGGTTGTGCCGACCTCGGTCACGAAGCTTCGGCGTACGAACTGGGGTCGGTACGACCCCAAGCACCCTGCCAACGAGGGCCGCATCGTCACGTGCCCCTGCCCACCGCGCCGGTCCATGCGCCCTCACCGCGATCGACGCCACCACCGCTTCCCTGGACGCTCGGGGATGAGGCACCCGAGGAAGGTCTGGCAGTGCGGGCAGACGACCGACTTGCCCCGCTCGGCTTCGATCGGCCGACCGCACTCGGGGCAGGGGACGCGGCGTTGTTTGCCGATCTTCCGATCCCGCTGCGACGCCCCGCACTCCGGGCAGACCGGATACCCGAGCGAGCCGTCGTCGAGCATCGTCCCCTCATAGTTGCACGAGACGCACGCGTCGATGGGCCCCTCGGGCGTCGGCCCGCCGGCCTCGCCCGTCGAACCGACCCAGGAGAGCGCGGCCTCCTCGGGGTCGAGGGGCGACAGGACCAGCCTCGCCCCGCACCTCGGGCACGCCAATCCGTTTCCCTCCGCCGTGACGGCGTCGTCGCCGTCGTCGCCGCAGGACGGGCAGGAGATACGGATCAGCATGGCCAGGCCCCAGCGACGCCGGATTCACCGATCGGGCGACCCGCCGATGCGGCCTCGATCCCGGATACCCGCCCGACGGCCCCCGATCACCCCAGCACGCCCCCGATCGGCGTCCCGTTGCACAGCCGGAGTGGCCTGCCCAGCGTGTCCACCAGCTCCAGGTCGGGATCGACGCCGAGGCAATGGTAGATCGTCGCCGCGATGTCCGCCGGGGTCACGGGGTCGCGGGCCGGGTAGGCGGCCCAACGGTCCGAGGCGCCGTAGACGGTGCCTCCCCGAATGCCGGCCCCGGCGAGGACCGTGCTGAAGCAGTGCGCCCAGTGGTCCCGGCCGTCGCGGCCGGCGCCGGCGCCGCCGACGACCGATTGCCCCACCTTCGGCGTCCGGCCGAACTCCCCGGTCCAGACGACGAGTGTTTCGTCGAGCAGGCCGCGTGCTTCCAGGTCATCCAGCAGGGCGGAGAACGCCTGGTCGGCCGGCGGCATGAGCCGGTCCTTCAGGTCGATGAAGTTGCGGTTGTGCGTGTCCCAGTAGACGCTGACGTTGGTGATCCCGTCGTTCTGCCAGAAGACCGTCGTCAGGGGCACGCCGGCCTCGACCAGCCGCCTCGCCTGGAGGACCGCCTGGCCGTGGGCGTGCATCCCGTAGCGCTCCCGGAGGCGGGGGTCCTCCCCCGACAGGTCGAACGCCTTCATCGCCTTCGGGTCGGTCAGGAGCGCGTGGGCCCGCTCGTAGTGCGAGGCCATCGCGTCGACCTGGGGAGATTGCTCCAGGTGCCGGGCCTGCCGCTCGACGACCTGCAAGAGCCCCTCGCGCACGTCCCGTCGGGTGGGGCCGACCTCGGCCGGCAGGCGGAAGTCGCCGACGTCGTAGGTCGGCAGGCTCGGGTCGTGGTCGATCGAGAACGGGTTGAGCGCCGGTCCGAGCCAGCCGGCCCCCTGGCCGTGGCTCTGCTCCACGAACCGGGGGGCGCCGTCGGTGCTCACCGGCATGAACTGGACATAGGGCGGCAGGGGCGACCGCCTGCCGAAGTGGTCGATCTGCTCCAGCACCGCCCCGTAATGCGGCCAGTCCTCGGAGAACAGCCCGCCCCCGGCCCGGGGGATCGGGTGCCCGGTCAGCAGTTCATGCGTCGCGGTCGTGTGGTTCACGTCCTTGTGGTGGACCGACCGGATCACCGCGAGCTTGTCGGCCCGCTTCGCCAGGTTCGGGAAGTGCTCGGAGATCATCAGCCCCGGCACGTTCGTCTCGATCGGCCGGAACTCCCCCCGGACCTGCTCCGGGGCCTCGGGTTTCAGGTCCCAGGTTTCCTGCTGCGCGGGTCCTCCCCACATGAAGAGCAGGATGACCGCCTTCGCCTTGCCGAAGCTCTCGGGCCCGACGGGCAATGCCGACGCCCTCGTCCTCGCCCTCGCGTCGAGCAAGGTCGGCAGGTTCAGGCCCAGCAGGCCGAGCCCCCCCGCCCGGAGGAATTCCCGGCGAGACCGGGCCAGCCCCGTCCGCATCGCCTCGCAGCCGATCGCCTCGCGCGCCATGCCACCGCCCCGCCGAAGGCGTCACCCGGGCCTCGAATTCCCCGGCCGAACCCCACCGGGGCGAATCTCCAACATCCGTTCAAACCTATCCCGAAACCGCCTGGATCGCAACCCGGGGACGGATCGGCGGCGAACCCTCGGCGGCCGGATCGCCCCCGTATCCCGACGCCACCCATTCCGGCCCGGGCTCACCCAGGAAGATGCCTGACGCGGGCGACCCTCTCCGGCCCTCGCCCCCGTCCTCGGGGGAGAGGGTGGCCGGAGGCCGGGTGAGGGGGGTCGGCTGACACGCAACGCTCGGGATCGAACGCCGGGACCCCTCACCCCGGCCCTCTCCCCGCTCGCGGGGAGAGGGGGACGGAGTCGATCCGCCCACCAACACGACGGACGGACCCGTCACTCGGTCAGGCCCAGCTCCTTGAGCATCTCGGCCGTCTCGGCGCCGGCGTCCTCGGTGACGATCATCGTGTCGATGCCCCGGACGATCCCCTCCTTGTCGATGTAGAAGGTCACCCGCTTGGCCAGCGGACGGTCGGGCATCATCACGCCGTACTTCTTGGCGACCTCGCCGCCCGGGTCGCTGAGGATCGGGTAGTCGGCCCCCACCGACTCGGCGAACTTCGTGTTGTCCTCCACCGTGTCGGTGCTGGCGGTGAAGTAGGCGACGTTCAGGTCCTTCAGCAGGTCCCCCTGCTGGGCGTAGGCCGTGCATTGCTTTGTGCAGCCGCCGGTGAACGCCTTGGGGAACCAGGCGAGGACCACGGCCTTCTCCCCCTTGAAGTCGGAGAGCGAGTAGTCCTTGCCGTCGGAGCCCGTCATGGTGAACTCGGGCGCCTGATCGCCGACCTTCGGCATCTCGTCCTGGGCCGAGGCCGGCAGGGCAAACGCCAGGGCCAGGCCGGCGGCGACGAGCGCCCGTCCGATGGATCGCGTCATGGAAGTCGACTCCCTTGGGGTGCGAATCAAGGCATGCGGGGCGACCCGATCCGGCGGTCCCTCCCGGTCCCGGCCGGTCGACCGGCCGCCCCCCGACGCGTCTCGGGGGCGCGGCCGACCCCTCTCGTCATAGCAACCGCCCCCCCCGGATTCAACCGAACGGTCCCCCGGGCGGCCCGGCACCCCCGGCCTCCTCGGATGCCGATCGGCGGATTCGATGACTGAAATCGCCCCGGCTCACGATCTTTATGAGTGGGAGGGCGACCGCGTCCACCCCCGACCCGGACCGCTCCTCGACCGACCCGACCCGACTCGACTCGACCCGACCCCCGTGACGACCTCGATGCTCCTCCCGCACCGCCTCCCCTCCCGATCGACCCCCGACCGGCCGTTCGAGGCCCCGGCTCGACCCGGGCCCGATCGGCGGGCGAGAGCCCTCTCCCCCCGCGGTCCGACCCGTCCCATGCCGGCGAGCACGGCCGGGGTACCCGGTGCGCCGAGACGGAGCGAACCCATTTCCGACACGACCTCGCAACACAAGCACCAACGAACAAACAGGTTACAAAGATCGCTTCCTTCGGGATCCTTGCGCACTGACCGCGCCCCCGCCCGATCCCCCTTTCCCCGAAGGTTCCGGCCCCGACTCGCGTCCCCCGGTTCGGGTGCCTGCCTGGAAGCCCTGTGCGGAGCGAACCCATTTTGCCCGCCACCATTTATCGCAACTCATTCCAAGAAAACAGTTTCCAGGAATCGACCCCGATTCGCCTCCGGCGCACCGACCGCCTCCCGGGCCGATTCCGACCCCGAGCCGGTGCCGACTTGCACCCGATGCGACCGCCCCCCGATCGGCGAGGCCATCCCCCCGGCTCGGGCGTCCCCGGCCGGGGGCGGCGGCCCGATCGGGCCGGTGCGCCGCGTCGGAGCGAACCCATTTCGCCCCGACTCCGAGTCTCCAACACACGATTACAAAACAACTTGCGCCTCGACCCCCGTCCCGCACGTCGGCGCACCGGCCGCTTCCCGCCCGGGAATCCTCCCGTGACGCCCGGAGGCGGGCGTCGGCCGATCGAACTCAGGTCGAGGGTCGGTTCGGCCGGGACGCCGACGCGGGGAGGCCGGCCCCCCCGCGACCGGCAGATCGGCCTCCCCGATTCCCGATCGATCCCTGGAACCGGACGCCCCGGCGATCGTATACTCGAAGGTCCGACGTCCAGACCCACGATCGACGACACGCCGACCCGTCCCCGATTCGGCGGCGCCCCGCGTCAATCCGTCCCCTCCCTTCGCGTCCGCCGACGCAGGAAGTGATCCCATGGCCCAACGCCCACCCCGCCGAGGCGGTGGCCCGCCTCCCCGACGCGCCGGCTCCGACGGCCCCCGCCCCTTCCAGGGCGGCACGCCGGGTGGCCGCCCCCGATCCGGGGGCCCCCCCCGGCCCTTCCAGTCGAACGCCGGGGGCCCGAAGCCGGCCGGCCGGCCGGGCACCGGCCCCCGGCGGCCCCACGCCCCGGGCCGACCCGCACTCCCCCGGTCTCCCGAACAGGCTGGCGCCGAGCGGCTGAACAAGATCCTCGCCGCCGCCGGCCACGGCTCGCGACGGGCGGTCGAGGAGCTGATCCTCCAGGGCCGGGTCACCGTCGACGGCCAGGTCGTCCGGGACCTGGCCACGAAGGTCGACCCCAACCGGGTGGCCATCACCGTCGACGGCGAGCGGGTCAGGCAGGAGAAGGTCGTCTACGTCGCCGTCTACAAGCCCAAGGGGTTCATCTCCTCCAACGCCGACCCCGCCGGCCGCCCCCGGGTGATCGACTTGGTGCCCGACCTCCCCCAGCGCGTCTACCCGATCGGGCGGCTCGACGAGGACAGCACCGGCCTGATCCTGCTGACCAATGACGGCGAGCTGGCCAACCGCCTGGCCCACCCGCGCTACGGCGTGGAGAAGGTCTACCGGGTGCTGGTCGCCGGCAAGCCGGGGCCCGAGGTGCTGGACAAGCTGGTGGAAGGGGTCTGGCTCTCCGAGGGGAAGGCCCGGGCCCGGGACGCCCGGTTCGTCAACGAGAAGTCGCACCACGGCGAGGCGACGATGATCGAGTTGACGCTGGCCGAGGGGAAGAACCGGGAAGTGCGGCGGATGCTCGCCAAGCTCGGCCACAAGGTCATGCGCCTGACCCGGATCGCCGTCGGGCCGGTCACCCTCAAGGGGCTCGCCGCCGGCCAGTGGCGCCACCTGGACCCCGAGGAGGTCAGCCTGCTCCGCCGGGCGGCCGACGGGGAATCCCTCTCCTCCCGTCGCCAGGACCGCCGGGAGCCCACCCCCCGGCGGTCCCGGGGGCGGGACGCCTCGGGGCCCGCGCCCGCGGGACCCCGGTCCGGCATGGGCCACCTCGTCGGCGGGGCCGACGCCCCCCGGGGCCGGCGCCCCGCCGGCCCCCGGTTCGGCCGGGACCAGGGCCCGCCGCAGGGCCAGGGCGGCCGACGCCCCGGCGGGGCCCCGGGGCGAGGGCCCGTCGGCGCCTCCTCCCCCCCGCCGGTCGGCCCCGCCGGCCGCCGCCCCCCCCGACGCCCGGTCGACGACGGTGCCGACGAGGTCCTGGTCCCGCCGATCTCCCCCGTCGGCCGGGACGGCGGCGACGGCCCGCCGCCCCCGGCCGGACGGGCCCGACGCCCCGCCGGCCTGCCGACCGGCCCCACCCCCGGAGGCCCCCCCCGGAGGCCCGCCGGCCGCCCCCGGGCCGGCGGCGGACCCGGCAACGGCAACGGCGGCGGCCCCGGAGGGCGTGGCCGGGGCCCGTCCGGCCCCGGCGGCCCCCCCCGTCGCAAGTCGGCCGGCGCGGGCGGCGGCCCCGCCCTCCAGGGCGGCGGCCCCCCTCCGCCCGGCGGCCGGGGCCGTCGGCCCTCGCGGGGAGGCCCCGTCCCCAAGCCCCCCGGGCCCGTCATCAAGCGACGGCCGAAGCCGCTGCCCAAGTCCAGGCGGTCCAAGCGGTCGGACGACGAATGATCGACGGACGCCGATCGAGGACCGGGGCCGACGGCCGGGGGCCCGCCCCGGTCCTCGGCCCGCCCGGTCGGTGAACCCAGGCCGCCGCGTTCCCCCGATCGCCCGGAGATCCCGACCGATGATTGCCGACGCCCCGCCGAGCGCGAGCCACCGATCGGTCAAGGTCGTCGAGAACGTCCGGGTCGCCCGGGACACCTACCGGATCCGCTTGCTCGCCCCGGAGATGGCCCGGGCCATCCTGCCCGGCCAGTTCCTCATGATCCGGCCGACCCGCCCCGGGTCGACCGACCCCTTCTTCGGCCGCCCCTTCGCCCTGTACGACACGGTGCCCGGCCCCTCGGGGACGCCCGAGGCGATCGACGTGGTCTACCTCGTCCTCGGTCGGGGGACCGCCGCCCTGGCCGGACGCCGCCCGGGCGACCGGGTCGAGGCCTGGGGGCCGCTCGGCAACGGCTTCGGCCCCCCCCCCGGGGACGGCGGCCCGGTCACCTTCGTCGCCGGGGGGATCGGCCAGACCCCGTTCCTCGCCCTCGGCCGATGGTGGACGGGGCGGCAATCATACGGGACTCCGGCCGTCGATCATTCCGGCTCGCCCGCCTCCTCGGCCGAGCTGCTCTACGGGGTCCGCTCGGCCGACCTCGCCGCCGAGATCGAGGCGTTCGAGGCCGCCGGGATCGCCGTCCGGCTCGCCACCGACGACGGCTCGGCCGGCCACCACGGGCTGGTGACCGGGCTGCTCGAAGGCCGGCTCCGCCGGGGCCCCCGCCCCTCGAAATTAGTCGGCTGCGGCCCGCCGCCGATGCTGGGCGCCCTGGCCGAGATCGCCGACCGGGAGGGGATCCCCTGCGACGTCTCCCTGGAGAACCAGATGGCGTGCGGCTTCGGCGCCTGCTTCAGCTGCGTGGTGCCGATCCGCCAGGCCGACGGCTCGACCGACCTCCGACGGGTCTGCGTCGAGGGGCCGATCGTCCCGGCCTCCGAGGTCGCCTGGCCGATCGGGGGCGGGCATTGAGGCCCCCTCGACCGGGATGGATCGCCGCCCGTCGCGCTCCGGGATGGGGGGCGGGGTCGCCTCGTCGGGGCGACCCGAGCGGCTCCCCCGTCGCCGGGGGATCGGGCCGACGGAGGCCGGATCGGGCGGGTGGCGTCCGGGGCCGGGTCGCGGCGTCCGAGGCCCCCTCCCCCTCACCGGGCGGGGGGAGAGCGGGGGAGGGCCATCCGATCGGGGTCAACCGCCGGCCCGGGAGTTGATCTGGTCCCGGAGCCGGGCGGCCCGCTCGTAGTCCTCGTGCTCGACGGCCTCGTCGAGCTGTTCGCGGAGGGTCTTCGGGACCTCGAAATGGTGCCGGACTTCCTTCTCCAGCCTCCGGAGCCGCTCGACGTAGGCGATCGCCGAGGTCTCCGGCTGCTCGGGTTCGGCGAGGAACTCGAGGCGCCCCGGGTCGTCGGCGTCGAGGTGGTCCTGGGAGTGCCGCTCCAGGCGGCCGATCCCGTCCCGGATGGCGTCGATCGCCTCCTCGGGGCTGGTCCGCTCCAGGGCCATCGCCGCGGCGGCCTGGGTGCGGTCGAAGAGGATGCCGCCCCGGAGCCGCTCGTGGCGGTCGACGTACTCGGCCGTCGGGCCGAAGTCGGCGATGAAGTCCATCAGCGCGAGGCTGTGGTCGGCGTCCCGCAAGGCCCGGTCGTAGTGCTGCAACGAGAGCATGGCGACCCGGCGGTGATAGAACTGGACCAGCTCCCGGTCGGCCTCGGAGCAGTGTTCCGGCGACATCGTCCAGCCGGACGGGCCGGAGTCGACCGGGTCATTCCGCCGCCTCCGGCGGATCCGGGAACGATGCCTGAGGTAATCGAGATAGGTGGCGAAGCCCCGGGGCCGGGCCCCGTCGGGCCGGTCGTCGAGCTCCATCTGCAAGAGTCCCAGGTCGATCCGGAGTTGGACCACCGTCCGGCCGTCCCGGGCGCGGATCTCCCGGGCCTCGACCTCGTCGAGCTCCGGATCGTAGGGCCAGCCCTTGAGGGCCTCGTCGATGTCGCGCCGCATAGAATCTCCCGGTTCGGCGGCCAAGGGGTCCGGGTCCTTGGGGTGGCGCTCGGAGAGTCCCGACTGCATTATACCGGATCGGTCCACGGTCGGCATCGCCGGCCCGTCAGGCGCATCGGGGGTTCGTTGACAGACGCCCCGGCGGGGCCGAGAATGCTGCCCTTCCCGCCCCGCCGCGAGGCCCCCCCAACGCCACGATCGGACCCGCCCCCCATGTTCACCACGATGCCGGGCCTGGCCCAGTCGATCGAGCGCCTCATCGACGCGACCCCGATCATCGACCCCCATACGCACATCCATTGCGACCGCCCCTCGGCGCCGGATCTTGCCGCCTTGCTCGGCTACCACTGGGTCCAGACCGAGCTGATCGCCGTGGGCATGCCGAGGTCGGATCTCGACCCGAGCTTGCCGGTCGACGAACGCATCCGGCGGACGATCCCGTACCTGGCCCGGATGCGGAACACGGCGATGTCCTGGTGCGTCCATCGCATCCTCTGGGACCTCTACGACTTCGACGAGCCGGCGGTGACCGAGTCGAACTACCGGGCCCTGCTCGACCGGGTGGCCTCGAAGGGGTCCGACCCCGAGTGGCCGTCTCACGTGCTCCGCGACCGCTGCAACATCCGTACCTTCGTCACCAGCCTGGGTAACCGGGGCGAGGCGTCCAGCCCGGCCGCGGCCGACGCCCTGTTCATGCTCGACGCCCACTACCTGTTCTGCCCCGGGGTCGCCACCGATCTGGAGCCGTTCTTCACCGGCCGGCACGTCAAGCAGGAATACGTCGAGGCCCTCTTCCAGGTGCTGGGGGACCGTCCCGGCACCGCCGAGGCGCTCAAGCAGGGCCTCTTCGACTGGCTCGACCGGACCGTGACCGGCCCGGTCCGATTCACCAACACCTTCATCCCGATCGAGCAGCGATTCCGAAAGCCCGACGAGCCCCAGGTCCGGCTCGCCCTCTCCAAGGCGGCCGACGACGCGACGATCTCCGAGCAGGAGATCGACGCCATCACTCACTTCGTCACCTGGTCGCTGCTGGAGTGGCACCACCAGCACGGGAAGGCGGTCCAGATCGCCGTCGGGGCCGAGTACTTCATCTGCGACGGCAAGAGCATCCCCCGCTTCCAGCCCGAGTGGACCAGCGAGATGGCCCGCGCCTTCCACCAATTCGGGAACGCCCGTTTCGACCTGATGATGGCCTCCGACGTCCTCTCGCAGGAGGTCGTCGTGCTCGCCCGGCAGTTCCCGAACGTCTACACCTCGGGATACTGGTGGCATACCTTCTTCCCCTCCCTGATCGAGCGGCACTTCTCGCTGCGGTCCCAGGTGGTGCCGATGACCAAGTTCTGCGCCTACCTGAGCGACGCCTACTCCGTCGAGTGGGCCTACGGCAAGCTCCAGGTGGTGAAGCGGGCGATCGCCTCGGCCCTGGCCAGGCAGGTCGAGGCGGGCTTCGCCCGGGAGGAGGACCTGCCCGAGCTGCTCACCCAGGTCCTCCACGACTCCCCCCGGGACCTCTACGACCTGCACCGCTGATGTCCTCCCCCCGGGTCTCGGTCTCGGTGATCATCCCGACGCTCGAGGAGGCCGCCACGATCGCCACCTGCCTCGATCACCTCGCCTCCCAGGGGGCCGACGAGGTGATCGTCGCCGACGGCGACAGCGCGGACGGCACCGCCGACCTGGCCCAGGCCTCGGGCGCCCGGGTCGTCCGCTCCCCCCGGGGGCGGGGCGTGCAGCAAAACCGGGGGGCGTCGCAGGCCGGGGGGGACGTCCTCCTCTTCCTTCACGCCGACTGCCGGCTGGAGGCCGGATCGGTCTCCCGGCTCCGTCGGTTCGTCGGGCGATGTCCGAAGGTCCCCGGCGGCTGCTTCCGGATGCGCGTCGACGCGCCGGACCTTCCCTTCCGGACCATCGACGCCGCCGCCCACCTCCGGGCCGGGCTGGCGGGGCTCCCCTACGGCGACCAGGGGGTTTTCGTGCCGAGGTGGGCCTTCGACCGGGTCGGCGGCTTCCCCGAGGTGCCGCTCATGGACGACGTCTACCTGGCCCTCCGGCTCCGGAGCCTGGGGCGGATCGCCCTGCTGCCGGAGCGGATCTACGTCTCCCCCCGGCGCTGGAGGCGGCACGGCATCCTCGGCCAGTCCCTGCGCAACTGGTCCCTCACCGCCGCGGCGGCCTCGGGAGTCTCCCCCGGGGTCCTCTCACGGTTCTATCCGATCGTCCGCTGAGTCGACCCGGCCGAACACCTCGACCCGCGGGGCCTTGTCCGAGAGGGAACCGGACCCCTCCGGTTGCCTCCCAGGCCGGTCGGCGCGGCGGAGGTCACCCCGGGCCGTGACTCGGGCGTTGCCGCCGATCGAGACGCCGACCACGGCCCGAGGCGAGGCCGAGGGCAGCCCCCGCCGCGCCGGGCCCTACGTCAGCGCGGGGCGGGCGGCGGGGGCTGCGGTGCCGGCCGCACCATCAAGGCGATCCGGCTCCGCTCGAGGGTCTCGATGTACCGGGCGAGCAGGGGCGAGAGCGAGAAGTTCTGGATGAGCTTCGTGAAGGCCGGGGTCTGCGCGAAGCGGTCCGGGTCGAAGAGGATGCCGAGCCCGCTGAAGCCGGGGATGACGACGAGCCTGAGCGGGCGGGCCGCCTCCTTCACGTAGTCCTCGACGGCCGTCAGTACCCCGTTGCGCGGGCCTCCCTCGTGCTCGGCATTGCAGAGGTCGGCGTTGTGGCCGCCACGTTCGGCCAGCGCCGAGGCGCCAGGGGCGATCCCCTTGCGGCGATACGGCTGGCGGTGCGCCTCGGGGATGGAGGCCGGATTGTAGTAGAGGTCGCGACGCGCGTAGGGCCAGCCCATGTCGTGCAAGAAGACGAGGGGGAGCAGTCGGCCGGTGCGGGCCGCCGTCTCATCGATGATCCGCAACTCCTCCCGGACGGTGTACCAGTTGTGATCGCCGTCGAGGAAGACGCAATCGTAGTGGCTGAGCCGGGGCAGGATCTCGAGGCTGAGGCCGCGGTGGACGGTGAGTCGGCCGACGTGCTGCTGCTGCCAGCGGCCGACGTCGAACTTGGGGGCCGGGTCGATCGCGTGCAGGACCGCGTCCCGCTCTCGGCAGTATTCGAGGAGATTGGACGTGTTCTTCCCGGCCTCGGAGCCGACCTCGACGATCGTCCTCGGATCCGCCGCCATCATCAGCGGCTTGATGAGCGTCGGCCAGAAGGGATACATCGGGGGGCGCCTCGAGGGTCGGTGACGGGCCCGGCCGACGGTCGGCCGGGCCTCGGATGCGGGTCCGATCAATCGGCGGCCACGCCGGCCGCCGGGCCGCCCGTCGCGCCGGCCGGGAGCGGCCGGGCCGGTCGCAGCAAGCCGTACTTGAGCATCCAGGCGATCGTCGGGCGCCGCTTCGCGGCGACCACCCCGGCCCGGCCAAGCTCCTCGTCGAGCGTCGCGAGGGAACGCGGTTCGCCGGCCGACCTGAGCGTGGCCTTGAGCGGCTCGGGGTCCACGCAGCGGCGGCGCCCGGCGAGGTTCGTGATCGGGAGCTTGATCAGCCAGTCCAGGCGCTCTCCCGCATGATCGTCGGCCACGAGTTCCCGGTCGTCGCCGAGCAGTTCGGTCGGGTAGCAGGCGAAGGAACGCTCGATCGGGGGGTAGCAGGACGGGGTCGCCGCCGGCCCGGCGCTTTCTCGGCCTCGGGACGCGGCCGCGCGGCGTTCCTCGTCGAGGTCGGCCCAGAGCGCCTCGTAGGCCGCGATGACCTTCGACCAGGTGAAGGACTCCAGGGCGTGCTTCCGCCCGGCCCTCCCCTGCCGGCGTCTCAGCTCCTCGTCGGCGATCAGGCGTGAATAGGCGACGGTCGCCGCGTCGATGTCGACGGCGACGGCCTGGCTGCACTCGCCCAGGAAGTGGTCATAGTTCACCTCGCCCAGGACCAGCCGGAGCGTCGCGTCCGGGAGCGAGTCGCGGACCATCCGGGTCGGCACGAGGTAACCGGACTCGCCGTCGAGGACCTGGTCGCGGTAGCCGTCCCAGTCGGAGGCGACCACCGGCAGCCCGCAGGCCATCGCCTCGGTGATCGTCAGCCCGAAGGTCTCCTGGATGTTGTCCGACAGCGAGGTGTAGAGGTCGGCCGCGTCCCACACGGCGCGACGGTATTCCGGCCTGGTCCCGTCGACGATCGTCACCCGGAGGTTCGGCGCGAAGACGCGGGCCCCGTCCTGGAAGGCCTTGTGGATCAGCTCGTTCGACGCCCATCCCGAGAGCAGCAGATGCACCTTGCGGCCCGTATCCCGGGCCGCCCTCGCGAGCGCCCGGTACATCGCGTAGGGGTTGGCCTTGGCGTGGAAGGATAATCGGCCGACGAACAGGACGACGACCTCCTCGTCGTCGATCCCCAGGGTCTGCCGGACCAGCGCCCGCTCCTCCGGGAGGGCCGGGCGATACGCCTCGGTGTCGACCCCCAGCGGGATCGTCTCCAGGCGGGGCAACAGCCTCGGCGTCCCGCCGAACCGGTCTCGCAGGTAGTCGCAATAGGTGCCGGTCACGGCCCGGACCATCGTGGCCACGGCCCGGGAGGTGCAGATGAGCGCGTCGTGCGGCTCGAACGGCGCCGTGACCATCGTGTTCAGCGAGTGCAGCCCGCCGAGCGACGCCAGCGTGTGCGTGACGCCGGTCATGCAGAAGGACGCCGGGCCCGACCGCTGCCGCGCCCAGGCATAGACGGGCATCGGCGGCGCGGGGAAGTGGACCACCGGCGCCGGGGGCGCGTCCAGGAACCCCTCGCGTTGCCTGGACAGTTCAACCACGTCGACCGAGCGGAACTCCATCAGGTCCTTCGACTGGGAGTCGCCGTAGGAGCGGATGGCCCGGGCACTGGGCTCGTCGGGGACCAGGGCGACGAGCTTCGACCACCTGCCGAACCGGAAGAAGGCATCGAGGAATTCCTTGCCGGCGACGTGTCGGCCCATCAGCCCGGCGGCGCCCTCGGCCGCCTTGTTCGGGGCGGCCCCCCTGGACCGGCCGGACCTGGAGGGCTCGACGTACCCGTCCTGGGCATAGTAGAGGCCGATCGTGTCGTGCTCGGACGCCATGCTCGTTCAGCTCCATGCGGGTCGGTCCGGGGTGCCCTCGCCCGCATCGCCACGCCGCGACGAGGCTGGCCGCCGCGGATCCGGTCAGTGGCGATGGCAGAGGATCCACATCAGTTCGATCGGCAGGCCGCCGTTGGCGACCCGGAAGAGGTCACGCCCCTGGGCCCACGACGGGTACCATCCGGTCGGCGGCCAGGCCTCGGGGGGGAGGTTGGCCCGCTCGTATTCGTACTCGGGCGTCTCGGAGATCGTCTTGAAGGGCAGCCCCCGGAGGGCCTCGCCCAGCTCGGCCCTCGTGAACAGGTTGGTCCAGACCACCTGCGACATCTGCCGGACCAGCGGCTCGGGCTCGTAGTCGCCCCGGGCCAGGAACACGTCGAACAGCAGCAGCCCCCCGGGGGCGATCAGCTCGGCCATTCGGCTGAAGAGCGCCCGCAATTCGGCCACGCTCCGGAAGTGGGAGGTGACCACCTCGGAGGCGATCGCCAGCCGGTACGAGGCGGCCCCCAGCGGCAAGGCCGGGTCGAGGACGTCGCCCTGATGGACCTCCACCGACAGCCCCTCCGCACCGGCCGACGCGCGGATCTGACCGACGAATGACGAGGTCGGCTCGACCGCATCGACGACGTGGCCGAGTCGGGCGAGCGGGAGCGAGTTGCGGCCGGTGCCGGCGCCGATGTCGAGGATCCGGGCTGGCGGGCGGATCCCCCCCGCCACCGCCATGACCCGGGCGTCGGGATGGGACCCGAACAGCGGCGGCTTCCGGTGCTTGACCCAGGACTCGTAATGCTGTTCGGACGCCACCGATGTGGAGCGGAACGAGCATTTGAGTCCCCGCCTGGGCGGGTCGACCGGCTCGTACGCGAGGGTCACATAGGAGTTCGCACGCTGGAGGAAGGCCCGCTCGAGCCGGGCCCCCAGCTTCTCGCGGAGCTGGAGCAGTTCCGCCTCCGAGAAGGCGTGTCCGAGCGACTCGAACAACGCCGAGAGCCGCTCCATGTAGCGTCCGAGCATCGCCGGGACGGCGAGGAAGCGGACCTCGCCCTTGGGGATGGTATTGAAGAAGGGATGGGCGAGGACCGCCCGCTCGAGCAGGTTGTGGTCCTGCAGCAGCGGGACGGGCTCGTCCTGGCCAGGCTTGCTCAGCGTACGGCTCATCGTCTCGCTCTCCTCGCAACCTCGGGCGTCTCGCCGCGTTCGCCGACCGGCCTGATTTCACTCGCCCCCGACCAGGCGAAGGCGGTCACCGCGGGGGGCCGGGGCCGTCGCCACCGTCCTGGGGGTCTCCGGCCCCCTGGCGACGCGCCGATAGAGGTCGAGCATCCGCGGCAGCGTCACGTCGAGGCTGTATCGCGTGGCGATCAGCTCCTCGCCCGCCTCGCCCAGAGGCCGATGGGCCGCCGGATCGCGGAGCACCCGCAGGCCGAGATCGGCCAGCCCCTCGACGTCGTAGAAGTCGGCCAGCAGGCCATTCTCGCCGTGGCGGATCAGCTCGCGTACCGGCTCCGTGTCCGATGCGACCACGGTGGCGCCGCAGGCCATGGCGTTGAAGAGCGACCACGAGAGGACGAAGGGCACCGTCAGGTACAGGTGCAGGTCGCTGATCGACAGGAGTTGGGCCAGCTGAGGGGGAGGCACCAGGCCCGTGAAGAGGAACTTCGACATGTCGTAGTCATCTTGCTTCAGGACATGCTCCCGGAACGACTTCTCCTTGATGTACTTCAGGTCGCCCCCGTAGGCCACCCGGTCGACCCCGGCGACGACGAACAGGACATCGGGTATCGACTTGTAGATCCGTTTGGCCACCTTCATGAAAATATCGAAGCCGCGCATCGATTCGAACCCGCGAGAAACGTACGTGACGATCCTCGTCTCCGGGCCGATCGCCCGATCGCCGACGGCTCGCTTCACCCCCTCGTGGCGGTGCCAGACCTCGCGCTCGATGCCGTCGAAGATGACCTCCACCTTGTCGCCGTAGCTCGCCGGGAGTGTGCTCTTTTGCCAGTGCGTGGGGCTGTACCCCGCGTCGCAATTCTCCAGGTCGAGCAGGAACATGGCGTTTCGAGGGGAGATTCGCAGCCGGTCGACCTCGGCAATCGGGAATTCAGGCCGGAAGTCGACGTCGCTATTGCGAGATCTGTAGAAATATTCGAAGTAATTAATGATCGGGCAGTCGAACAGCTCGCGGAGGAACATCGTCGAGCCGAAACCGCTGTGGCCGACGATCAGGTCGGGCGGCTCCTTCAGCTGCTGCTTGCAGGCGGCGTAGACACCCAGGGCATGGCCGACTCCGTTCTCGAAGCTCCGGGTCAGGTAGAGGGTGTCCGGCGTCGCGCGAAGCTTCGGGACGTACTGGATCCGTCGGATCCCGCCGGTGATCCCGGGCGGCTTCTCCGAGGCAAAGGTACAGCGGAATCCGTGCTCGCGAATCAGGTATCGCGCCACGTGTCCGAATTGCGCAGGGAAATTCTGGTGCACGAACAGGACATGCATCGGATCGGATCCCGGTCCCGCGGCCAACTGGACGGAGTCGACTTCAGCAACGTACCCAGGGACCGAGCCACTTCGCCCGGGTGGGTTCGGAAAATCGCAACGCAAACACTAGGTTCTCAAGGCTATCGTGCGATCTTATGCATGTCAATCTTCTCCCACAATCGCGACTCCTCCGTGTTTCTCCAGGGCATCAGGAGATGTCCGGAGTCCGACGAAGGATCGCCCGGCGGATACGACCCATCGACAGTTCGATCCCCGGATGGAGGGATCAGGCACAAAGGAGGTGCCATCCCCCCGTTCCGGTCCCGCCGATCGGGGTCCGCCCCCTCGACGACGAATGGATGTTCAGGAGGAGGACCGCAACAAAAGCTCCCTGGGGCCCGTTCGGTGGCATCGGCATCGACGCGGGATCCGGGCACCTGGGGAGGGACCATGCGGGGTTCGGTGCGCATGGGGCCGGGGGAGGCCGTCCCAGTCCACGACGCCCTCCCCGGATCGGGTGCGAGGTCGACGCGATCCCGGGCGCCGGCCGAAGCCGGCGCCCGGGATCGTCCTGACGCGAAATCCGGCCGCTCACGCCGGGAGGGGACCTCGGAATGCGGCCCTCATCGACTGGGGTTCGGTGAGGGCCGCGTTACAGGAGAAGCCGGATCGAATTGCGGACGCCGGGCGAATCGGCCTTCGACGGTGCGTCCGCTGCGACCCCGAGGCGAACAGTGCTCTCGGGGCGGAGGCGGGACGGGGATTGGGCCTGGAGGACGACGCCGGAGGCGTCGGCGTCCGCGATCGCGACGTCGAGGAGCGCGAGGTCGGGCGAGCCTCCTTGCTCGGCATGAGGAGCGGGGGTGTCGAACTCTTCGGAGGGGATCGAACCGGCCGCGGAGAAACCGAGCACCCCCGCCCCGGATCCCGGGGGGGCGACCGAACTGGTTCGGTTCCCGAGGCTGAAATTGCCGAAATCGCGGCCGGTGACCGACTGGCCGGGGCCCAGCGCCACGTCGTAGAACCTCCGCGTCGGGGTGGTCTGGATCCATCCGGTCATCAAGATCTCTCGGAGCCGATAGGTGCCCGGCTCGAGGGGGAGGCTGTAGAGGCCGTTGGCGCCGGAGAGCACGCTGGGCTCGCCGGAGTCGAGCAGGGAATTGTTGTTCAGGTCGGCGTAGACGGTCCACCCCGACAGTCCCGGCTCGCCGGGATCCCGGGTCGTCAGGTTCTCGATGTCCTGGAAGACAGTGCCCGAGATCGACCCACCGGCAGCGAGCTTATTGCCGAAGTCGAGTCCGGAGATGGTCTGGTCGGCGGCCACCGTGACCTCGTGGACGCCGCCGACCGGCGCCGTCTGCTGCCAATTCGGCATCACGACCTCGCGGATCTGATACGAGCCCGGCTCGACCGTGAAGCTGTAGTTGCCGGACGCATTGCTGAGCATGCTCTGTTCGCCCGGGTCGAGCACGCCGTCCTCGTCCTGGTCCAGGTAGACGGTCCAGCCGGCCAGGCCGGACTCGCCGGCGTCCTTCACGCCATCGCCGTCCTGGTCGTCATAGACCTGACCGTTGAGCACCCCCTCGTCGTCACCGCCGCCGACCTGGATGTTCCCGAAGTCGCGGCCGAGGACGGGCCGGGTCGAGAAGACCGGGACGATGTGGTAGCCGACCGGCGGCGCGGTCAGGGCCCAGCCGGTTGGGACGTCCTCGCGGATCTGGTAGACGCGACCGGGATCGACCAGCATCCGGTAATTGCCCTCAGCATCGGTGGTCGCGGAGGGCTCGCCCGGGCTCGGCATCGCGTTGTTGTCGAGATCGGCGAAGACGGTCCACCCGGCCAGGCCCGGCTCGTTGGCATCTTTCACGCCGTCGGAATCCAGGTCGTGATAGGCCCGGCCCATGATCGGTGCCTTGCCCACTTCGATCGATTGGTTCCCGAAGTTTCGGACGACATCCTGCGCGCCCGAGAGTGAGACGTAGTGGAAGCCCCCAACCGGCTCGGTCTGGTTCCGGCCCGGCGGGGCGACCTGACGGACGAAATAGGCGCCCGGGCTGAGGTCGAAGCGGTAGGAGCCGCTGCCGTCGCTGACCCTGCTCGACTCCCCCGGATCGAGTGACCCGTTGAGGTTCTGGTCGAGGTAGACGGTCACGCCCGACAGCCCGGGCTCGCCGGCGTCCCGGCTGCCGTCGCCGTCGAGGTCGTCGTACACGTGGCCCGAGATCGTGGACAGGAGGGCGCGGCACTCGAGTTCATCCACCCGAGCCCAGAGCGAAACCCCAACCAAATTGCCGCCAGTTCGGGCCGGCCGTCGGCCCCGGCGAAATCGGCCCGGAGTCGGAGTCATCAACCGAAGTGTCATCGCGTCGCTCCTGTCACGGTTGGTCTACCGCGTGATGAAATGCTCGGGGGAGGATGGCGATGCCCCGGGAGGGGTGACAGACGTACGCCCGGGACGACCGCTCGTGAGAAATCAATGTCGCCCTTCACACCACGTAGACGTGGTCCGCCTCACGACCGCCTTCCGGCCTCGACGACTCGCGACTCGATCGAGATCCGGCCTGGCCTCGTGCGGCTCCGGGGCCGAGGCGTTCCATCAGAGGTCGAGATTCGATCGGGGTCGAGGTCTCGGAGAGCGGGATCGTTCTCCCCGGCACCGCAGACACCGGCATCCGGGGCGTTCAAATCAAGACAACGACCAGGACATGAACACGGAACCTGAAGAAACATCGGGCCGAGCCATCGGGACCGAGAACCATCGGGGTCGGTCCGCACCGGGCGAGGGAGCGGGGAGCCCCCCTTCCGCACTGGTGCCTCCACAGCAGCCGATCGCGGGAATAACAACGGCCCCCTCCGGCGGCGTGCCGCCGGAGGGGGCTTGGTCCGCCTTCGTCACTGGGTCACACGAAGGCTCAGATGAACGTCACCGGGTCCGGGCCCTCGAAGTCGAGGATCGGCATGATGGCACCCCGCACGGTGTCGAAGCCGACACCGACGACCAGCTCGGAGAGGATGCCGCCGTAGATGGAGTCGTTGCCCGCACCGCCCCGAATCGTGTCGAAGAATCCGCCGGTGCCGGTGGCATTGCCGCCGCCCAGGGTGTCATTCCCATCCTCGCCGTCGACGTAGTCGCGGCCGTTGTTGCCGAACAGCTCGTCGTTGCCGGTGCCGCCGAGAATCTCGTCGTCGCCGTCGTTGCCCTGGACCGTGTCGTTGCCGGCTTCGCCCAGGATCACGTCGTTGCCGGCGTTGCCGGTGACGCTGTCATGGCCGGTGCCGCCGGAGATGAAGTCGGCGCCGCCGGACCCGACCAGGGTGTCGTTGCCGTCGTCGCCGAACAGCTCGTCCGTGTCGTTGTCGAGGGCGGAGCCGCCGACGATCGAATCGGCGCCGTCGAGGCCGAAGATCGTGTCGTTGCCGGAGCCGCCGTTGAGGGAGTCGGCGCCGCCGCTGCCGATCACGAAGTCGGCACCGGAGCCGGCATCGACGACGTCCGCGGAGGCGTCACCGTTGCTGGAGATGATGATGTCGTCGCCGGCACCGCCGCTGACGGTGTCGCTGCCGTCGCCCGCGAGGACCGTGTCGTTGCCGTTGCCGGCGTCGATGCTATCCTCGTCGGACCCGGTCGTGATGTCGTCGTCGCCGTCGCCGCCGCTGACGACGTTCTGGCCGTTGCCGGCGAGGATCGTGTCGTTGCCGGCGCCGCCGACGACGGTGTCGTTGCTGCTGTCGCTGCTGCCGGCGTCGAGGAAGTCATCCCCGGCACCACCGTCGACCGAGTCGGCCCCGGCGCCCGTGGACACCTCGTCATCCCCGGCCCCGGCATTGACGGTGTCGTTGCCGACGCCCTGGAGGGTGACGGTGTCGTTGCCGGCGCCGCTGGTGACCGAGTTGTCCCCATCGCCGGTGACCGTGATGCTGTCGGCACCGATGCCGGTGGTGATCGTGTTGTTGCCGCCGGCATCGGTGACGACATTGTCGCCGTCGCCGACCATGATGGCGTCGTTGCCGGCGCCCGAGGTCACGGTGTCGTTGCCGTTGCCGGCCGTGACGACGTTGTTCCCTGAGCCCGCGTTGACGTTATTGTTCCCCGAGCCGGCCATCAGCACGTCATTGCCGTTGCCGCCGAGCAGCGTGTCGTTGCCGTCCCCGCCGTCGATCGTGTCATTCCCGTCATCGCCGGTGACCAGGTCGTTGCCGTCCCGGGCGTTGACGGTGTCGTCGCCGGTGCCGGCGAAGACGGTGTCATCGCCGCCGACGATCCGGCTGCTGGGGGCAGGCGGGAAGGTGTCGACCTTGCCGAAGCCGGCGTCAATCGTGTCGTTCCCGGAGCCGCCGAGGACGAGGTCGTTGCCCGACCCGGCGTCGATCAGGTCGTCGCCGTTGCCGCCATCGATGGTGTCGTTGCCGCCGAGGACCTCGTCCATCACCTTCGGGTCGTCGGTGAACTGGACGGGCCCGCCGAGGAGGGTGTCCTTGCCGGCACCGCCGACGATCGAGTCATTGCCCAAGCCGCTGTCGATCGAGTCGTTGCCGTCCCCGCCGTTGATCACGTCGGTCTTGGTGACGCTGTTCACGCCGATAAGGATGTCATCGCCGGCGCCGCCGAGGATGGTGGTCGGGATGTTCAGCTTGGTGAACGACATGTCGACGTAGTCGTTCCCGCCGTTCATCTCCACCTGGAGGGAGGTGACGCCGTTGATGATCGGGGCGCCGGAGTCGGTCACGAACTGGGTGCCGAAGGGGGTGTCCAGGAGGAACAGCAGGTTATCCCCGTTGTCACCCACGACCTTGAAGCCACCCCCCCCCAGCGGGATGATCTCGACCGCCATCAGCCGGCGCTGCTCGAGCACGTCGGCCATCGGCTTGAGTTCGGTCCCCAGGGCGGAGCGGCGTCGCTTGGCACGCAGGGACTCACGCCGACGACCCAGGCCACGGAAGTTATCGAAATTCAGGGACATGATGCATTACTCCTGGAAGGACCGATCACCGGTCTGGATAGCGCGACGGAGAAGGCCACCGGGGGCACCCCAGCGGTGTGCCCCGCCGCCGGTCGCGGCACCGGGGCGAGGCGGAAGCGGGCGATCGCGGCGCCCCGCCATTCGCGGGACGGCGATCACCTTGGATCACCTGGTTGCAGATCCTCTGGATGAATCATCGATCATGGTGGTCTCGGAAGAATTCCCCGAAGGACCGGCGTGCCGATGCGTCGCCCGGCCGCGAACGCTCGACACGCGGTGTCGGCAGTTGAGAAGCTCTGCAATCAGTTGGGCCGCAACCGCTCACGGGCATTGACTCGACTCTCCCCTCACCCTTGTCACCAGGAGAGGGGCCTCAGTCGTTGAGGTTGGGGGCCGTGTTGGAGCACCACTGCTCCAAGACTCCTAGTCCCCTTGGCTGGTTGCTAGCGAACGAACCAGGCCGCGAGAATCGAAGATTATTCTAGACCACGCATGCATGACTCTACTTTTCGGCCGCTCCGGACGAACTCGTCGATTAGCACCACACAATCATGATTTCGATGGTGGTTGCGTGCGTGTTTCATCTAATGCGAATGGCCTAGCGAACATTGAAACACGCACGTGTGGGATCTTCCGAACGTCGTCGCCCGAGGGCCCTGTCGGCGGTCACTCTCGGAAAGAGTGGCGGCGAGGGCGACGTCTGCGAATCGACCCCGTGGCGAGGTCGACCCCGCTCGCCACCCGGATTCGTCGGCGAAGTGCCTCCGGCCCGCGGCGGCCCTGCCTGCCCGATCATTCCCGAATTCGTCACGGTCTCGTGAATCCCCTGGCTCGGGCAGCCCGCGGTTGAGTGCGAGTCGACCCGGAAATTGCCGCCTGTTCCGGATTCCCAGCCATTACTTGGCGTCGCCCGATTAGCGCACCGCTTACAAATACTATCCATCGGCATGCGTACCATGTTTAGAAAACTCCCCAGCTTGATCATTTTGGTTTGACAACTCCGTCCGGTGAGAGCACCCTGTCATGCCATCCCCTCAGATCGCGGATAAGAGATCCGATGCCGGGTCGTGCCCGCCGGTGATTGAAAAAGGATTCTCCTGATGGCTGAGCTGTGCCTCCGGGACCTGACGTCCCATGATGGAGCGGATCACGACGACACTCCCCCGTGCGAAGTCGATTCCCGGATTCTGCGAGTGCGTCCGGAGGTCACGGCTCGGGGGCGATGGCGGCAGCGATCGGCCAACCTTCCCGCCGAAGCGATCAATCACGTTTGAACATGCGGGGATACCTCGATCGGTCACGTCTGGGCGCGACGCGGTCCCAGGACGTTTGGCCACCTGATTATCACATTTAACATTTATCCCCTGTTTGAATAAATCGAAGAAGGGGTAATTTTTGATGCACATGAAGCCGAACCGAAGTGAGGCCGGGACGCTCGGTGCCCTGGTCGCCGAGGCGCGGCGGGGCTGCACGCAATCGCGGTCCCAGCTCTTCGAGCTTTGCCGCGATTACCTGCTGCTCATCGCCAATCGCGAGATGGAGGAGCAGCTGCGATCGAAGGCCGGGGCATCGGACCTGGTGCAGGAGACGATCATCGAGGCCTACGGCGGGTTCGAGCGGTTCCGAGGGGAATCCGAGGCGGAGTTCTACGCCTGGATCCGCCGGATCCTCAAGAACCACCTGTCGAACTTCGCGAGGAGCTATCGCAGTTCCGCCAAGCGTCGGGCCTCACGCGAGGTCCCGATCGAGGAGATCGTCGACCACGGGGGGGACCCGCCGGACGGTGGCGAGAGCCCCAGCGTCGTGGCCATCCGCCACGAGCTGGAACAGGACATCGGCAGCTACCTCGGCAAGCTCCCGAGCCACTACCGCGAGGTGCTCCTGCTCCGGCACTGGGAGGAGATGACCTTCGAGGAGATCGCCATGGTCACCGGCCGCACGGCGGATGCGGCGCGCATGCTCTGGTGGCGTGCCGTCGACCGGCTCTCGAAACTGCTCGAGGCTGAGCAGGCGTACGCCCAGAAAGCGGCACGGTGACTCTCGCCATCCGGCGGCGGGCGGAGGCTTCGATGGTCCAGACACCCACACCCACACGCCACCTCAGGGAGTGGCTGAGGGGCTGCTTGCGCCTCAGTCGGCCACCGAGCCGCACCGCCTCCACGGAAGACCTGGACGAGCAAATTCGAAGGGCCAGCTATGCCCTCCAGTGGCTCGAGCGGCGGCGTCCCGGTTGGTTGGACCGTCGGAACTCGGCATCCGAGTCGGCCGGCCCCGCGGAGTCATGGACCCTGCCCCGGTCGCTCGGACAGTTCCTGATCCTCCGCGAACTCGGCCGAGGGGGATTCGGGGTGGTCCTGCTCGTTCGCGAGGGGGACGGCCCGCCGATGGCGCTGAAGCTGCCGCGGCCGGAACTCCTGGTCGAGGACGAGTTGCTCAACCAGTTCCTGCTCGAGGCGAGAGTGGTCTCGATGCTCGACCACCCGAATCTCGTCCGGGTCCTGGAAGCCGGGGCGATCGGCCCGCTCTACTACATCTGCTACGCGTACTACCCGGGCCCGACGCTGGCCGATCGGGTGGGACGGGCCGGCCCTCGGGTCGCTCCGGCCGAGGCCGCTGCCATCGTCGCGGCCGTCGGCGCGGGCTTGCAGCACGCCCACGATCGCGGGGTGCTGCACCGGGACGTCGCCCCGCACAACATCATCCTCGTCCCGGCCGACGCCGCGGAGGCCGGCGGTGGGCTGGGCGTCGCCGTCGGCACGGGGATCGTTCCGAAGCTCGCCGATTTCGGCCTGTCTCGGATCATGGGCGAGCATCAGGCCGACGACCCGCTCCCGCTGGCCGGCCGGCTGCCTTATCTCGCCCCGGAGGAGCTCGACACCCGTTTCGGCGCCGTCGGGCCGGCGGCCGACGTGTACGCCCTCGGGGCGGTGCTCTACGAATTGCTCGTCGGCTCGCCACCATTCCCGGCCTCCCCCCGCGGGCAGTCCCTGCGACGGATCCTCGCCGAGCCGCCTCCCGCCCCGCGTCGCCTCCGTCCCGACATCCCCGAGCCGGTGGAGTCCGCGTGCCTGCGCTGCCTGGCCAAGCGCCCGGAAGACCGGTTCCCCTCGGTCGGCTCCTTCGTCGCGGCACTGGGCCAACTTGGCGGCGCGACGACGGAGCGAGATGGATGAGCCCTCGGCGGCCGGCCATCCTCACCGCCGACCGACACCCTTGGTTTCCGGGTCGATCGGGCCGGTGGGCGGCACGCACCGCACCGCCCACCGGCACCAGGGACGCTGCATGATGCTGCTGGCCACTGCCCCGAGGGCCGACCTGCCTCTGGCCTTCGCCCAAATCGACCGGAACGATGCCGATCACCTGCGGCGATTCCCGAGAAGCCTCTCATGCGGTAGTCGGCCTCCGACGTGGTGCCGGAGCCGGTCAAAGCGAGCGATCGGCTCCGTGAGGAGGGGAAATCCAGGCCAACCTTCGGACTCGAAGGGGCCGGCGGCCCGCCGGGTGCGGACGAACACCCACGAGGGGCGGGCCAAGCGGCTGTCGCGGTCCCGGGAGGATGCCCGATCCTCGAGTCGGCGCCGTCGGACGCTGTTCCGGTGCATTATCCCGACTCTGGACCAGGTCGGGATACTCCGGGCATCCATCGAGGACGAATCGGCGAGGCCGCGGAGGACGGTCGAACGCCCTGAGGCACGGCCCGAAACCGGATGGCGATCACGTCGAGCCGCTTGCAACGCGGGCGGGGTATCGCATACGCCTCCGCATCGGGCCTCGCAATCGTCCTGTCGTCACGTCGCGACCGTTGACGACGAGCCGACGCCACCCTAGATTGGCCCCATGTCCCGGGGGAGATGACGTCCGCCGGGCGCGGAACGCGTACGAGGCCCGCCGATGACCGGCGAGACGCCGGCGATCGGGAGGGTCACCCTGCTGCTCGAGGACGATGTCCCCGGAGCCCTCGTCGATGATTGAATCGCTGCCGATCGACCTCGTTTCCCGCTGGACCCACGTGGCGACCGCCATCGTCATCCTGGGCGGGAGCGTCTTCCTCCGCTTCGTGCTCATCCCGGCCGCCTCCGGGTTGCCCGATGCCGAGCACGAGGCGTTCCGCGGGCGACTGATGGGGACCTGGCGCAAGGTGGTCTCCGTCGGCATCGCCCTGTTCCTGCTGAGCGGGCTCTACAATTACGTCGCCGTCGCCCTCCCCCGACACCGGGGAGACGGGCTCTACCACGGCCTCATGGGCCTGAAGATGCTGCTGGCGTTCGTCGTCTTCTTCCTGGCCTCGGCACTCGCCGGTCGGTCGAAGGCCTTCGAGGGCATGCGCCGGGACAACCGGCGATGGTTGGTCATCACCGTGGCCCTCGGGTTCGTGATCGTGGGCATCTCCGGCTATCTCAGGGTGGCACGGCCCGGGACCGTGCCGTCGGCGGTCGAGGCCTCGGCCGAGCCGGAGGGATGACCGGATGTCCGGTCACCCGGCAGGTATCAGGGGTGACGCGGCCAAGGCGATCCCCCCAGCGGATTCTCGAGCGACGCCCGGATCGATCCTCGGACGATCCGGGCTCTGGCCACGGTCCAGATGATGCCGGTGGCGTGGGACGGACGCTCCGGCCGCAGGGGCGTGCGGATTTGCCCTCGCGGCCCTTGACGATGCTCAACACACCAGCCGGTGTATCATCCGGCCAGGCCGAGCCGTGCCTCGAGGAACGGCCAACTCCGAGCGACGCCAGCGTCGTTCGATTCGACGACGCCACCGGCAACGGCTCGTGACAGTGCCCGGGAGGCCCGCCCGGATTCGGCGGGCCATGCTGCCCGAGGCCGGCTGCGCGGCGACCTACGGCCGGCTCCGGAACGGATTCGCCGCGATCGGGAGCCGATCGGACGTGAGGGCCATCGCGAGTTCGTCGGCGAACCGGAGCCGACTCGCGATCGCCTCGTCGATCAGCCGAACGCGGTCCACTCCCCTGCCCCCGTGCCGGATTGCAGACGCGGAGAGGGAGGCCGGACGCGAGAATCGAACCGGGCTACCCCGGAGGGCGGCCCGAGTCGACGCCGGTCCGGGGGCCGGGAGCCGGGGCCCCGGAGATCGATCATGCCGGCCTCCCTGCGCGATGATCGGTTGTTCGGTCGCCCGGACGGCCCCGCTCCCGAGGACCTCCCCCCGAGCGACGTCTGTCGAGCCGACCGAGGTCCCGGCGGTGAATCGGGCCGACCCGGTCCCTCCCCCCGAGTCACCGACCACGCCGAGGGCGGCGAGGCTCCCGGTCGGGATCTCGACGGGGATCCGGCCCCAGCCATCGACCCTGGCCTGGGAGATTTGCGAGCCGATGGTGACGCCGTCCGGATCCTTCTGCAAAACGAGGAATTGATCGCTGGTCGGGCGGAGGACCGCCAGGTCCGCCACCCCGTTGCCGTCGTAGTCGGCCGGCGCCGGCACGTCCCTCAGCTGCGTGTCGCCGAACCGCTCCACCCGCACCCCCAGCGTGGCCCCGGTCCCGTCCTTCAACGCCACCAGCCACTCCCCCGTCGCCGGCCGGAACACCGCCAGGTCCGCCACCCCGTTGCCGTCGTAGTCGGCCGGCGCCGGCACGTCCCTCAGCTGCGTGTCGCCGAACCGCTCCACCCGCACCCCCAGCGTGGCCCCGGTCCCGTCCTTCAACGCCACCAGCCACTCCCCCGTCGCCGGCCGGAACACCGCCAGGTCCGCCACCCCGTTGCCGTCGTAGTCGGCCGGCGCCGGCACGTCCCTCAGCTGCGTGTCGCCGAACCGCTCCACCCGCACCCCCAGCGTGGCCCCGGTCCCGTCCTTCAACGCCACCAGCCACTCCCCCGTCGCCGGCCGGAACACCGCCAGGTCCGCCACCCCGTTGCCGTCGTAGTCGGCCGGCGCCGGCACGTCCCTCAGCTGCGTGTCGCCGAACCGCTCCACCCGCACCCCCAGCGTGGCCCCGGTCCCGTCCTTCAACGCCACCAGCCACTCCCCCGTCGCCGGCCGGAACACCGCCAGATCCGCCACCCCGTTGCCGTCGTGGTCGCCGGGTGTGCCGAGGATCCGGAGCTTGATGGCCGGTCCGACCGCCACGTTGCCCGCTGCATCCCGGGCCCGCACCGAGAAGCGGGCCGGGCCGGGCGGGAGGGCCGGCGGGCTCACCACGAACGAACCGTCCGCCGCCGCCTCGACGACCTCGACGACCGCCCCCGAGGAATCGAGCAGCTCGACCATCGCCCCGGGATCCGTGATCCCGACGATCCGCGGCCGTCGGATCGCCGTGCGATGGTCTCCCACGACGCCGGTATCGTCCGCATCGAGCAACCTCGGAGTCGGAGTCCGGACCGAATTGTCCACCACCACCGTCACCGAACCGCCGGCCGGGCCCGCGTTGCCGGCCGCGTCCACCTGGCGCGCCGCGTAGCGGTACGCCCCGTCGCCCGGCACGCCGGGGTCGCTCAGCACGCCCGGGCCCGACCGACGCGCCACCACCACCCCGTCCCGCAGCAGCTGCACCTCCGCGCCCGGCTCCACCCCGCCCACCTCGAACGACGGCGCCCGCACCCGCGTCACCCCGTCGCCCCGCACCCCCGTGTCGTCCGACGGCCGCAGCACCGGCGCCCCCGCCGCCGCCGGCGGCGTCGCGTCCACCACCACCGTCAGCCCCGGCCCGGCCGGGCCGAGGTTGCCGGCCGCGTCCACCTGGCGCGCCGCGTAGCGGTACGCCCCGTCGCCCGGCACGCCGGGGTCGCTCAGCACGCCCGGGCCCGACCGACGCGCCACCACCACCCCGTCCCGCAGCAGCTGCACCTCCGCGCCCGGCTCCACCCCGCCCACCTCGAACGACGGCGCCCGCACCCGCGTCACCCCGTCGCCCCGCACCCCCGTGTCGTCCGACGGCCGCAGCACCGGCGCCCCCGCCGCCGCCGGCGGCGTCGCGTCCACCACCACCGTCAGCCCCGGCCCGGCCGGGCCGAGGTTGCCGGCCGCGTCCACCTGGCGCGCCGCGTAGCGGTACGCCCCGTCGCCCGGCACGCCGGGGTCGCTCAGCACGCCCGGGCCCGACCGACGCGCCACCACCACCCCGTCCCGCAGCAGCTGCACCTCCGCGCCCGGCTCCACCCCGCCCACCTCGAACGACGGCGCCCGCACCCGCGTCACCCCGTCGCCCCGCACCCCCGTGTCGTCCGACGGCCGCAGCACCGGCGCCCCCGCCGCCGCCGGCGGCGTCGCGTCCACCACCACCGTCAGCCCCGGCCCGGCCGGGCCGAGGTTGCCGGCCGCGTCCACCTGGCGCGCCGCGTAGCGGTACGCCCCGTCGCCCGGCACGCCGGGGTCGCTCAGCACGCCCGGGCCCGACCGACGCGCCACCACCACCCCGTCCCGCAGCAGCTGCACCTCCGCGCCCGGCTCCACCCCGCCCACCTCGAACGACGGCGCCCGCACCCGCGTCACCCCGTCGCCCCGCACCCCCGTGTCGTCCGACGGCCGCAGCACCGGCGCCCCCGCCGCCGCCGGCGGCGTCGCGTCCACCACCACCGTCAGCCCCGGCCCGGCCGGGCCGAGGTTGCCGGCCGCGTCCACCTGGCGCGCCGCGTAGCGGTACGCCCCGTCGCCCGGCACGCCGGGGTCGCTCAGCACGCCCGGGCCCGACCGACGCGCCACCACCACCCCGTCCCGCAGCAGCTGCACCTCCGCGCCCGGCTCCACCCCGCCCACCTCGAACGACGGCGCCCGCACCCGCGTCACCCCGTCGTCGGACCCCCGCAGCACCGGGACCCTCGCCGCCGGCGGGGGAGTCCTGTCCACGACGAGGGCGATTGCCGAGGCCTGGCCCACGTTGCCGGCCGGGTCGCGGACCCTGAGGAGCGCCTTCGTCATACCCTCGGCAAGATCTTCGGGGAATTGGATGTGGAACCGGCCATCCACTCCCGTCCTCGACGTCGCCAGCGGATGCCCGAGTGCGTCGAACAACTCGACGGTCGATCCGGGTTCGGCGAAGCCGGTCAGTCGAGGCCGGAGGACCCGTGTGATCCCGTCTCCCGGGGCCCCTGTGTCATCCTCGGGCAGCAGTCCGACGGCCGAAGGCGGCGCCGGCGGGAAGACATCGACACCCGGCGGCAGGTCCCACCCGAGGCCTTGATAGCTCCCGAGCAAAACAGGATCGAAGGGGGGGACGAACTCGATCAGGTCGTCGAGGCTCCCGTTGTTCACCGTGTCGCGGCCGTCACCGGCGACGATCGTGTCGAAGCCGCTCCCGCCCTCCAGGAAATCGTAGCCGGGGCCGCCGTCGATCCGGTCGTTCCCGGTGCCGCCCAGCAGGAGGTCGACCCCCTCGCCGCCCGAGAGTTCGTCCCGACCATCGCCGCCCGACAGGGAGTCGTTGCCATCACGTCCGAAGACCGCGTCATTGCCGGCACCGCCCTCGAGCCGGTCATTCCCCTCACCGCCATCGACGAGGTCCGGGCCGGGGCCGGCATCGACGTGGTCGTCTCCCTCGCCGGCCTCGATCGAGTCGGGCCCGCCCCCCGAGACGATCGTATCGTTACCGATGCCGCCGACGATCGTCTCCCCGTCGAACTCGAGCGACGTGCCGGCGACGATCGAATCCGCGCCGTCGCCGCCGATGATCAGGTCGGGACCGCCGCCGCCGTTGATCGTGTCGGGGCCGTCGCCGCCGAGGAGGATGTCGGCGCCATCGTCGCCGTCGAGGAAGTCGGCACCCGCTCCGCCGATCAGGGTGTCGTCGCCCGGGCGGCCGAGGAGCACGTCGGTGCCCTCGCCGCCGTCGATCAGGTCGTTGCCCTCGCCGCCATCGATGGTGTCGGCCCCCGCCCCGCCCTCCACGAGGTCGTCTCCGGACCCGGCCGAGACCGAGTCGTCGCCGTCTCCCGGCCGGATCGTGTCGTGGCCACCGCCGCCGAGGATCAGGTCACCGTCGCCACCGGACTCGATCAGGTCGTCGCCCTCGCCGGCGTCGATGTCGTCCCGGCCGGCGCCGGAGCGGATCGTGTCGTGGCCGGCCCCGGCGCGGAGCCGGTTGCGGCCGTCTCCCGCGTCGACCAGGTCCCGGCCGCCGCCCGATTCGATCGTGTCGTCATCGGCCCCGGCGGAGATGGTGTCGTCGCCGGACCCGGCGACGACCGTGTTCCGGCCGTCTCCCGCGTCGACCAGGTTCCGACCGTCGCCCGCCTCGATCCGGTCGTCGCCGCCGCCGCCGAGGAGCGTGTCGTCGCCGGGCCCGGCCACCAGGGTGTCGGGACCGGCTCCCGCCGAGACCCAGTTCCGGCCCGTCCCCGCGTCGACCGAGTCGATCCCCGATCCGGTCGTGACGCGATCATCCCCCGCGCCGGCGTCGACCACATTCCGCCCGCCACCGGCCTCGATCGTGTCGTCGCCGTCGTGGGAGACGATCGTGTCGTCGCCGTCCCCGGAGGAGATCGAGTCCGCCGCCCCGATCAGCACCCCCCCGATCGTGACGCCCACGCCGGCATCGACGAGGTTGTCTCCAGGCCCCGCGTCGATCGTGTCGTCGCCGGACCCGCCGGTGATCGTGTCGTCGCCCGCACCACCGATGAGCCGGTCGTCGCCCCCGACGAGCGTCGCGTCGGCGAGCAGGCCGTCGCCACCGTCCAGGAGGTCTTGGCCGTCCCCCCCGTCGATCGTGTCCGGCCCGAATCCGCCGACCAGATAATCGTCGCCCGAGCCCCCTCGGATCGAATCGGCCCCCGAGCTGCCGAGGATCGTGTCGAGGCCGCCGCCGCCGTCCAGCACGGTCATGCCCTGGAAGCCCGACAGGGCGGAGAAGTCCAGGTAGTCGTCCCCCCCGCCCGCCTCGACGACGATCAGTCGGATTGCGTCCGGCTCGACCGGGATCCGGAACGTGGCGTCATCGACGACCACCACCGTCGAGCCGAGGATCGGGAAGGCCAGCACCAGGTTCGGGGCGTCGTTCCCCGTGACGCTCAGCACCTCGCCGTCGAAGACGACCTGCGAGAGCAATTCCCTCGGTTCCAATCGCTCGCAGGAAGGCCGGCTGCTCCGCACCAGACATCGTCGATCGGGGCGAACAGAACGATCCTGGCGTTGTCCCACGACGAACCTCCCCAAATAGTTCAAATCGTCCATCCGATGTTCCAGCGACGACGGTGGAACACGATCACGTCTCCCATGAACAATGACCGGCAGCAAATCGACTAGTAAAGGGCACCCTCACGTCATGGATGCGTTTTATAAACGACACGTTGTCCTGGGGCTTCGTCGACGATCGATCAAGCGCATGTCGTGTTGATTTCGCGTCGTCTCGGGGCAATCCGGCATCACCCGCCCTTGACGAACGACGAATCGTCGGTAGGCATCCGCGACCTCAATGTCGCAACGCCCCCATCCGGGCAAGGGGAGGTGCCTCCGATGCGGTTCGAACGCCCGGAGCGGCCCCGAGGACCCTGGCACGACGCACCCGGGATCGAGCCCGGATTCACACTCGTCAATCCGGCTTGCCGGCCGGGCGAGGCGTCGCCCCCGCCCTGGTACGGAATGGCCGACCGAAGACAGCGAACAGCTTCGGGCTGTCAGATTAGGATTGCGGATCGAGTGACACTCGATCGAGGGGAGGCCGATGGCCTTGAAGCGGTCGTGGCCGACGATGCGGCCGGGCGGACCCGGCACCGGCCCGGCAGTCGAGGGTCTCGGCCCCGGCCCGCGACCGGCGAGGCATCGTGGTGGGAGGCGGCATCCCGGGATTCGGGGGTTGAACGCCATCATCTGCGAATAACGCAGACACCGGCAGCCGTCGTGCGTCCGGGAGGAAGGGCGACCCATCATGCCCATGTGGGCCGTGGCGAGGCGGGTCGACTGCCGGCCGAGCCCGTCGGCGAACAACGCGTCGCGGCGCCCTGCCTTGCCGAGGCAGTCGGCCCGCCACGAGTCGGATGCGATCCGACCCCGGCCTCCCCAGCTCGCATCGGCGGGACGGCATCCCGATCGGGCCGGTTGCCTGCTATGATCCTGGGGACGGGGGGGAGCGGGGCCCCCTGTCCTCCCCTCCCACCTGGGCCGAGGCTTCCCCGCACGCCGGGAACGCATCAACGGAGTCCGCATCTTGTCCGATCGTCCCGACTCCACCGAGACCGAGGCCCTCCCCCCGGCCGAATCCCTCCCCGACGCGCCCGATCCCAAGGCGGAATACCTCCGACGGCGAGACGCCCGGCGCTCCGAGGCTGATCTTCTGTCGGCCCGGCATCGGGCGATCGCCGACGCGAGGCTCGGCGTCTCGGCCGTCGCGCTGGCGATCACCGGGTTGGCCTTCGGCCTGGGGTGGATGTCGGGCTGGTGGCTGATCGCCCCGGCGGTGGTCTTCGCCGGGCTGGTGGTGGCCTACGATGCCGTCGGCCGGGTCCTCCGGAGGGCCGGACGCCGGGTCGCCTTCTACGAGGCCGGGCTGGACCGGATGGAAGACCGATGGGCCGGCCGGGGGGACTCCGGGGGCCGCTTCCTCACGCCCGACCACCCCTTCGACGCCGACCTCGACCTCTTCGGCACCGGCTCGGTCTTCGAGCGGCTCTGCACCGCCCGCACCGGCTCCGGCACGGCCACCCTCGCCGCCTGGCTGCTCCGGCCGGCGTCCCCGGACGAGGTCCGGGCTAGGCACGGGGCGGTCGCCGAGCTGCGGGACCGGCTCGACCTCCGGGAGGACATCGCACTGCTCGGGGACGACATCGAGCGCGGCCTCCATCCCGACGCCCTGATCGCCTGGGGGGAGGCCCCACCGGCCTTCACCTCTCCGGCGATCCGGGGCGTGGTGACGGCCCTGGCGGCCCTGAACCTCGTCGCCCTGGGGGGATGGATCCTCGGCTACGGCCCGGTGCCGATCCTGGCGACGGTGGCCGCGACCCTGCTGGTCAACCGGCTCGTCCGCCGGGATCTCGCCCGGTCGATCGGCGCCATCGACGAGCGGGCCGACGAGCTCCGCCTGCTCGAATCACTGCTGGGGCGGCTGGAGCGGGAGCCGTTCACGTCCCCCCGCCTGCTGGCGGTCCGGGCGCTGGGCGGCCAGGACGGCGAGGCGCCGTCGAGGAGGATCGCCCGGCTGGCCCGGCTGGTGACCCTGCTGGACTTCCGCCGCAACCAGCTGTTCGCCCCGATCGCGTTCCTGACGCTCTGGACCGTGCACCTGGGCCTGGCCGTGGAGCGATGGCGAGGTCGATCGGGCCCGTCCATCGGGCGCTGGCTCGACGCCGTCGGCCAGTTCGAGGCGCTCTGCGCCCTGGCCTCGTACGCATTCGAGCGCCCCGACGACCGGCTCCCGGAACTCGTCCCGGAGGCGGGAGGCCCGCTGCTCGACGCGAGATCGATCGGGCATCCGCTGATCCCCGCGCACCAGGTGGTGCGCAACGACGTCACCCTCGGCGGGCCCGACGGGCCGAGGGTGCTGCTGGTCAGCGGGTCGAACATGTCGGGCAAGAGCACGATGTTGCGATCGGTCGGGGTGAACGTCGTGCTCGCCCTGGCCGGGGCCCCGGTCCGGGCCGATTCGCTCCGGCTCTCGCCGCTCCAGCTCGGGGCCACGCTCCGGGTGCAGGACTCGCTCCAGGCGGGCCGGTCGCGGTTCTATGCGGAGATCACCCGGCTCCGGACGCTCGTCGACCTCGCCGCCTCGCCCCCCCCCCTGCTCTTCCTGCTGGACGAGATCCTGCACGGCACCAACTCGCACGACCGCCGGTCGGGCGCCGAGGGGGTGGTCAAGGGCCTGCTCGACCGCGGCTCGATCGGCCTGGTGACGACGCACGACCTCGCCCTCGCCGAGATCGTCGTCGGGCTCGGCCACCCCGCCGCCAACGTCCACTTCGAGGACCACCTCGAAGACGGGCAAATCCGGTTCGACTACGTCATGAGGCCGGGGGTGGTCCGCAAGAGCAACGCCCTGGAGCTGATGAGGGCCATCGGGCTGGACGTGTGATCGGGGAGGGGCATGCCGGATGACGGATCGAGCCGGGGATCGGCCCCCGCCCCCGGCTCATCAACCCCTCATCGGCTCCCTCCCCCACCGGAGCGATCCGGGCCGACGCTCCCGTCGCCGGTGGGCAGGTGCATGAAGGTCCCGGAGCCGGTGGCGATGAGGGCGCCTCGGTCGGTGCGGAGTTCGGACCGGACGACCGCCGAACGTCGCCCGTTGTGCTGGATCTCGCCGTCGGCGATCAGGGTGTCGCCGACCCGGGCGGGTCGGATGAAGTGGACGTTGAGCTGGACCGTCACGAGGTGGTGACCGGCCGGGGAGCCGGTGAAGGCGGCCCGCCCCATGAACGAATCGAGCATGGCCGCCGCGACGCCGCCGTGCATCAGGCCGAGGCTCCTCAGGTGTTGCTCCCCCACCCGGAGCGACACCCTCCCCGGCCCCCCCGGCCGGGCGGGGGGGAGGGGGACCATGCCCAGCAGCTCCCAGAATCCGCCGTCGGAGACGTCGGCCGGGACCCCCGGGGTCGGGGGCGTTGGGGCTTCGGGTCGCTCCATAGGGGACGGTCCTCGGGGACGGGGGATCGGGGCGATTGACCGCATTTTACGGCAGTCGCGGCGAGAATGGGACGCCGGCCTTGGGCCCGATCGCCCGGGGCTCGGCACGCCGGCGTGGCGGGAGCGCCGGACGCGAGCGGGCACGGCACTCCCTCGCTTCTCGTCCCCCGAATTGGGACAATGGGGATCGACTGGAATCGCCTCCCGGCCGGACACGATCCGGCCGGTCGCCCTGCCCGGGGATCGATCATGACCCGATGCCTCGCCCTGTTGACCCTGGTCGCCTCGACCATGCTCATCCCCGAGCCGACTCGGGCGGCCGACGGCCTGCCCATGGGGGATCCCAAGCAACTCGGGTTCGATCCCGAGTCGCTCGACGGGATCGAGCAGGCGATCCGGCGGCTGGTCGATGACGGCCAGCTCGCCGGCGGGTCGGCGCTCATCGCCCGGAACGGGCGGCGGGCGTATCAGGTTTCCGTCGGCCTGGCCGATCGGGAAGCCGGGCGGCCCATGGCCGAGGACACGATCGTCCGGATCGCCTCGATGACCAAGCCGATCACCTCGGCGGCGGCCATGATCCTCGTCGACGACGGCAAGATCGCCCTGGATGACCCCCTCTCGAAGTACCTGCCCGAGTTCGCCCACCTCACCGTGATCAAGGTCAAGGACGAGGGCGAATCCTCCGAGGACACGCCCCCCTTCGAGATCGCCCCGGCCGAGGGGGAGATCACGATCAGGCAATTGCTGACGCACACCTCGGGCCTCTCCTACCGATTCGCCGGCAAGCCGCACCTGGCCGAGATGTACGCCCGGGCGGGGGTCTCCGACGGGCTCTCCGAGACCCCCGGCTCGATCGGCGACAACGCCTGGCGGATCGCCCAGGTCCCCCTGCTGCACCACCCCGGGACGGCCTGGGAATACAGCCTGTCGACCGACGTGCTCGGCCGGGTGGTCGAGGTCGCCTCGGGCCAGTCGCTCGACACGTTCTTCCGCTCCCGGATCTTCGACCCCCTGGGCATGGACGACACCTACTTCGTCCTCCCCGAGGAGAAGCGCGATCGCCTCGCCGCCGTCTACGAGCCGGACGAGGACGGCGGCATCCGACCGCTCGACTCCCGTCCCGAGCAGCACGGGCCGCTCGTCTACTCGGCGTCCTACCCCACCTGGGACGACGGGGCCTATTATTCCGGCGGCGCGGGGCTCGTCTCGACCCTGGGGGACTACGCCCGGTTCCTCCAGATGCTCCTGAACGAGGGGGAGCTGGATGGCGTCCGCGTGCTCGAGCCCGGCACGGTCGCGGCGATGACCACCGACCAGGTCGGCGACCTGGAGCCCCCGGACTGGGGCCACGGCCGGGGCTTCGGCTTCGGCTTCGGCGTCGCCACCAGGGAGGGCGAAGCCCCCTGGGCGGTCGGTTCCTATTCCTGGGGAGGCTTCTTCAACACGTATTTCTGGGTCGACCCCCGGAATGAGCTTGTCGGCGTCGTGTTCTCCCAGAAGTACCCCTCCGAGGGCGCCGGCCTCTCGCAAGACGTCCTCCGGATCACTTACGAGGCCCTGGCCGACTGAGCCGGGCCGACACGGACCGCCCCGGCCACGGCCCGACCCGCCGACGACCGGGCGGTCGCACCGAACCGAACGGAAAGGATCTTCGCATGTTCGAGCTCATCAAGCGGGCCATGTTCACCGGCGTCGGACTCGCCTCGATGACCCGGGACAAGGTCGAGGAGCTGGCCAAGGAGGTCTCCCGGCAGGCCGACCTGTCCGAGGCCGAGGCCGCCAAGTTCCAGGCCGAGCTGGAGAAGCGGGCCGCCTCGGCGCAGGAGGATCTGCAGAAGCAGATCGACCAACGCGTCGAGATGGTCACCCAGCGGCTCGGCATCGGCCGGGCCGAGGACGTGGCCGCGCTCTCGGCGAAGGTCGCCGCCCTCTCCGCCCGGATCGAGGCGCTGGAGGAGAAGCAGGGAGGCGCTCGCCACATCATCACCGAGGCGCACGGCTGATCGACTCGATGCCACCCGACCCGCCCGGCCCCGACCCGGCCCCGGCCCTGGCCCGGCTCGACCCCGCCTCCCCCCGCTTCGCGACGGAGGCGGTCGACCTGCTCCTGGACGCCTCCCGGCGAGCGGGGGCGAGCGACCTGCACCTCCAGCCCGGGCCCGAGGGGCTCGCCGCCCGATGCCGGATCGACGGCGTCCTCCAGCCCCTCGCGGTCCTGCCCGGGGAGCTGGCCCCCAACGTGGTGGCCCGCCTGAAGGTGCTGGCCGACCTGCTCACCTACCGCACCGACGTGCCCCAGGAGGGCCGCATCCGGTCCTCCCCCGGCCGGCCCGAGACCCGGGTCAGCACCTTCCCCACGCTCCACGGCGAGCGGGCCGTCGTCCGCCTCTTCGCCGACCCCGGCCGCCTGCTCGACCTCGACGACCTCGGCCTCGGCCCCGGCCTCCTCGATCCCCTCCGGGTCGCACTGGCCGAGGCCTCCGGCCTGATCGTCCTCTGCGGCCCGGCCGGCAGCGGCAAGACGACGACGCTCTATGCCTCCCTCCACGCCCTGGCCTCCAGCTCCGGGGGCCACCGCTGCATCGCCACCCTGGAAGACCCGATCGAGGCCGCCGTGCCGGGGGTCGTCCAGTCCCAGGTCAACCCGTCGGCCGGGTTCTCGCTGGAATCGGGCCTGCGGTCCCTGCTGCGCCAGGACCCGGAGGTGATCGCCGTCGGCGAGATCCGGGACCCCGCCACCGCCGAGGTCGCCTTCCAGGCCGCCCTGACCGGCCACCTCGTGCTGACCACCTTCCACGCCGGCTCCGCCGCCGGGGCCGTCGGCCGCCTCTCCGACATGGGGATCGAGCCGTATCTGCTCCGGAGCGGCGTCCGGGCCATCCTCTCCCAGCGCCTCGTCCGACTGCTCTGCGACTCCTGCGCCCGGCCGATCCGCTCGGCCGACGACCCCGCCCTGCTCGGCCTGCCGGTCGGACGTTGCCGGGCCCCCGTGGGGTGCGACCGATGCCGGGGGGCCGGATACCTCGGCCGCACCCCGGTGGCCGAGCTCCTCGTCCCCGGCCGGGGTCCCGTCGCCCGCGCCGTGCTCTCGCGGGCCGACGTGGACCGGATCGAGTCGGCCGCCGTCGCCTCCGGGATGGTCCCGCTCTGGGACCACGCCCGATCCTTCGCCTCGTCCGGCCTGACCAGCCCCGCCGAGATCCGTCGCGTCTTCGGGCTCGTTCACCACCCGGCCCCCGAAGGACCGGCGTCGGATCCCCGAGTCGAGGCGATAACCGAAGGCGGCGACGCGAATTCTCGGCCCCGGTGACTCCCCCCTCGACATCCTGTGACACTTGTCGTAGAATCCCTGCGATGACGTTCGGGGGGCGTGAGCCGGAGCATCACCGACGATGGCGATCGGGGGCGGGGCGGGTCGACTGGCGTTGGAAGACCTCATCGCGTTGAACGACGAGATCGCCGCGCTCGTCCGCGCCGGGGTTCCGCTGGAGCGGGGGCTGGTGGGGACCGGGCGCGACCTGAGGGGGCGGCTCGGGAAGGTGGCCGATGCGGTCGGCCGGCGGATGGAGGCCGAGGGTTGCTCACTGGGGGAGGCGCTGGAGGCCGAAGCGGGGGGACTGCCGGAGCTGTATCGCGCGGCGGTCGCCGCCGGGATCCGGTCCGGACGGCTGCCGGCGGCGCTGGAAGGGCTGTCCACCTTCGCCCGGTCGCTCGCCGACCTGAGGAGGGCGATCGGCCTGGCGCTGATCTACCCGGCGATCGTCCTGGTGTTCGCCTTCGGCCTGTTCCTCACCTTCGTGGTGGTGCTGGCCCCCGGGATCGACGAGGCGTTCGCCTCCCTCGGGGCGCCGCCCGGGGCGGCGGCCCGGCTCGCCCGGCTGGGCGAGTCGGCGGCGATCTGGGGTCCGATCGCGATGGGGGTCATCGCGCTCGGGTTCGTCGCCTGGGTTCGATCGGGCCGGGCCTCGATGATCGGCGAGTTCGGCCCCATCCGGTGGATCCCCGGCATGCGAGGGCTGGTCGACCAGGCCCGGGGCGGGATGCTCGCCGAGTTGCTGGCGATCCTGATCGAGAACCGGGTCCCCCTGCCCGACGCCCTGTCGCTCGCCTCCCGGGCCGTCGGCGACGAACGCCTCCGGGCGCTCGCCGATCACGCCGCCGAGTCCGCCCGTCTCGGGGGATCCCCGGGGACTGCCCCGCCCCCCGAGTTGGGACGGTCTTTCCCGCCGATGCTCCGCTGGGCGCTGCTGGGCGGGCATGCCCGGGGAGACCTCCCCGAGTCGCTCCGATTGGCCGCCCGGACCTACCGGGAGCGGGCGGCCGCGCGGGCCGACCTCATCCGGCTGGTCGTCCCCACGGCGCTGCTCGTCGTCCTCGGCGGGGGGGCGGTCCTGCTCTACGGCCTGACCCTGTTCGTCCCGTTCTCGCAGCTCCTCCGGGGCGTCTCGCTCTGAACCGCTCGGGGACGCGCCCCGGGATCGGACCTCGGGCGGATGCCGCCGCAGCTCGACCCAATCCCTCCTGGAGCCCGACGGATGTCCGACCACCCCGCCGACGCCGGCCGGTCGCCCGACCGACCGCCCCCGACCGGGGCCGTCGCGCGGGAGCGGTCGGATCGAGCCCCAAGCATAAACGACCGCGACGCGGCCGAGTTCGCCCGGCTGATCGGCGGGGCCGCCTCGGGGGGCCTCGCGCTGCCGACCGCGTTGCGGGCGCTGGCCGAGGAGGCGGAATCGGCCCGGGTCCGTCGCGGGCTGCTCCGGCTCGCCGATCGGGTCGAGGATGGGGAGACGCTCGGCAAGGCCCTGGAGGGGGACGGGGGCGCGATCCCCGACCACCTCGTGGGCATCGCCCGGGCCGCCGAGCGCTCGGGGCGGGTCGCCGAGGTGCTCTCGGAGGCGAATCGATTCGATCGGATCAGCGCCGAAATGTACAGACGAATGCTGATCCGTCTCAGCTACCCGACCCTGCTGCTTTGCGTCTTCTTCGGGGTGTTCCAGCTGATCGCCATCTTCGTCATCGAGGATTACGCGGCGATCTACCGCGACTTCGGCGTCGACCTCCCCCTGCTGAGCATCTGGCTGGTGGGCGCCTCCGAGGTGCTGACCCGGGCCGGGTGGGCGATCCCGGCGGCGATCGCCCTGGCGGGCGTGATGATCTGGCTGGCCGCGCTGGGCAGCACGAGGAGCAACCGGAGGCGGGTCGCCAGCGGCATCCCGGTGATCGGGTCGCTCTGGCGGAACGCGGCGATGGCCGAGTTCGCCGGCCTGCTGGCCCTGCTGGTCGAGTGCCGGTTGCCGATGCCGGAGGCGCTTCGGCTCTCGAGCAAGGGGGTGCGGGACTCGGACCTGATCGTCGCCTGCTCCGGGGCGGCCTGGGAGGTCGAGCGTGGGCGGTCGCTGGCCGAGGCCAGCCGGCAGTTCCGCCTCTTTCCCCGGGGCTTCGACCGGCTGCTGGCCTGGTCGGAGGCCAACGGCGATCTGCCCGGGGCGCTCCGGATGGCGGCCGAGATCTACCGGGCCCGGGACCGCTCCCAGGCGGTCCTCGTGGGCATCTTCGCCACCGCCGTGGCGGTGTCGCTCGTGCTGTTCGGCGTGATCCTGATCGTGCTGGGCCTCCACCTCCCGTTGGTGAAGCTGATCTCCCAGCTCTCCGGCGGGCCGTTCCTCTTCTGGTGATCCCGTGATTAACGCGACGTCGCAGGACGAGTCGGGGCCCGAGAAGGCGCCCCCGGTCCCGGGCCGTCCCCTGCCGGCCCGGGGGCGCTTCGGCCTGAGGGCCACGATGGTGTTCGTAGCGGCGGCCGCCATCGTGGCCCGGCTGGCGGCCATGACCGGGCTGGGTTTCATCATCTTCCTCCTGATCATCTTCGTCCTCGCCGCGATCGCCGGGGCGATCGCCCTGGCCGTCCGGGGGCGGTCGGCGAGGATGGAGCCGATGCTCTGGGTGGTCGCCGGCGCCGTCGAACGCGGCCTCCCCCTGGAGGCGGGCATCGAGGCTTGCGGGGCCCTCGGTGGCGGGAAGATGAGGGCGAAGTCCCTGGCGATCGTCCGGCTGATGGAGCAGGGCATGCCGCTGGCCGAGGCCTTCACCCGGATACCGGGCGCCTTCCCCCGATCGGGGCTGATCTTCCTCCGCATGGGGTGGGACGGTCCCCGCCTGGGGGCCGCCCTGCGCGAGCTGACCAGACGCCGGGCCGAGTGGCGGCCGTTCCACTCGTCGATGGCGATGCGGCTGGCCTACCTCGCCTGGACGATCGTCGTCGTCCAGCTGGTCGCCGGGTTCCTGCTCTACTGGGTCGCGCCGCAACTGGAGGCGATCTTCATCGACTTCGGCGTCCCCCTCCCGGCGGTGAGCCGCTGGGTCTTCTCAGGCCTCGGCTCGCTGCCGATCCCCGTAGGGCCCCTCTATCTCGCCGTCGTGCTGCTGCAACTGGTGGCGATGCCGATGCTGACACTCGCCTTCCTCGACCCGATCGAGTGGGGCCTCTGGCCGGTCGACCGGCTCCTGCTCAAGCGGCACGGTGCGACCGTACTTCGGGCCCTCTGCGGCGAGGTCTCGCTCGGCCGGCCGATGCCCGAGGCGCTCGCACGGGTCGCCTCGGCCCACCCCAGCCGGCTCGTCCGGCGCAGGGTCCGGAAGGCGGGGGCCCGGGTCGACCGGGGAGAGCCGTGGGCGCGTTCGCTCTCCGCGGTCGGCCTGATCCGTCGCACCGACGCCGCCGTGCTGGATGCCGCCGGGAGGGCCGGCAACCTCTCCTGGGCCCTCGGCGAGCTGGCCGACGGCCTGGACCGCCGCTCCGGCCGCCGGCTGCTCGCCTGGACCCAGTTCCTGTTCCCGATCGCGGTGATGGCCGTCGCCGTGCCGGTCGTGCTGATCGCCCTCGGCTTCTTCCTGCCGCTCGTCACGCTCATCCGGAGCCTCGCATCATGATCGGGCGACGACCGCCGATCCCGGCCCCCGCCCGACGGGTGCCTCGCCGGGGCTTCGGCCTCATCGAGGGGACGGTCGCCGTCCTCCTGCTGGTCGTGGCCCTGGGCACGACCGTCAAGGCCCTCTCGTGGGTCGCCCGCCAACGCCTCGCGCTCGACCGCCGGGCCGTCGCCCTTCGAGAGGCCGAGAACCTGCTCGACCGCCTCACCTCCGGGGATCCGTCGCCTCCATCCCTCTCCCCCGGGGCCGGGGCGTCCCTGCCCGACGGCTCGGTCGAGGTCGATCGCCGAGTCGAGTCGCTCGACGGCGTGGAACTGGAGCGGATCACCGTGATCGTCCGCTATCGAGGCCGCGCCGGGGAGGCGGCGGCGCCGGAACGATTGACCACCTGGGTCGCGCCGACCCCGACCGACCCGGGGGAGGGCGACCGATGATCACCGGGCGATGCCCCCCTTCCCGACGCCGTCGCGGGATGACCACGCTCATCGAGGTCCTCGCCGCGATGACCGTGTCGTCCGTGCTGCTGGCCACGACCGCGACGGTGATCACGCTGGTGTTCCGCCTCGACCGACTCGGCCGGGACGAGCTGACCGCCTCGATCGCCGAGGGGCGGCTCGCGGCCGACCTCCGGGCCGACGTCCGCTCCTCCGGCGACCTCGGCCTCGCCCCCGAGGGCCCCTCGGACGCACTGCAACTGCTCGGCCCCGGGGGTCGATCCATTTCGTACCGGTCCGAGGGGGACGACCTGATCCGGGTCCGACGCGACGGCGAGGGTGCCGACCGGCTCGAACGATACCGGCTCCTCCCCGGCACGACGGCCCGGTGGGAGGTCCTCGGCGACGGGCCGTCGCGACGGGTGGCACTCGAACTCGACAGCCCGAAGGCCCCGAAGACGGAGGGGGCGGGCCGTCGGCTCCTCCGGATCGAGGCGACCCTGGGCCGGGACCGCCGCTTCGAGGGGGACGACTCATGAGGCGACATCGATCCGATCGTCGGCGGGGGGGGGCTGCCCTGGTGGCCCTGGTCTGCCTGAGCCTGATCGCGATGGTCGTGGCCGGGCTGCTCCGGCTCGGCGCCTCCCGGGCGGCGGGGCTCGATGCCGTCGCCCGGCGTGCCCAGGCCGACTGGCTAGTCGAGGCCGGCCTGGAACGGGCCGCCCTCCGGGTGTCCCGGGACCCGGATTACGGGGGGGAGACCTGGGACCTCCCGGCCGAGGCCCTCGGGGGCCGTGCGGGCTCGGTGGTGATCGAGGTCGAGCGAGGCGAAGGGGGAGCCTCGGGACCTCGGGTCGTCCGGGTCCGGGCCGACTACCCGAGCGACGGCGACCCGAGCCGTCGCGTACGACGCACGAAGGTCTTCCAGGTCCGGCCGATCGCCGGCATCGGAGGGGGGGATTCATGAGGACGCGACATCGATCAACGACGGGCTTCACGCTGATCGAGCTGCTGGTGGTCATCGCGATCATCGGCGTGCTGATCGCCCTGCTGCTGCCCGCCGTGCAGAGCGCCCGCGAGGCCGCGAGGCGGGTGCAATGCGTGAACAACCTGACGCAATTGACCCTGGCGGTGCAGAACTACGCCTCGGCCCACGAAGTCCTGCCGCCCGGGGTCGTCGACGACCCCGGGACCGGCCCGGTGCCCGACCTGCCGATCGGGCTCCACTACGGCTGGATCACCCAGATCCTGCCGTTCGTGGAGGAGCGGAACGCCTTCAACAAGTTGAACTTCGACACCGGCCTCTATGCCCCGGCCAACGACACGATCCGGAGCGTGACCAACAACCTCTACGTCTGCCCGTCCAATTCCCGGTTCCCGGGCGGCCTGGGGCAGTCGGACTATGCCGGATGCCACCACGACGTCGAGGCGCCGATCGACGACGATAACCACGGCGTCTTCTTCCTCAACAGCGCCATCCGCCCCGACGACATCCCGGACGGGACCTCGAACACCATTTTCATCGGCGAGTATCGGGTCTCCCCCGCGACGCCACCCCCGCTCGGTTGGGCCTCAGGGACCCGGGCGACGCTCCGGAACACCGGGGGCCCGCCCAACGGGGCGGGCGGCCCGGGGGTCGTCCCGCTCGGCGATGCGGGGCTGGAGGGGGAGGCGACCCCGGCCCCGATCGACCCGGACGCCCCCATCCCCCCGGCCTCGCTCTATGTCGGGAATTTCAGCAGCAGCCACCCGGGGGGTGCGAACTTCGCCTTCGGCGACGGCTCGGTCCGCTTCATCAAGAGCACCATCAAGCCGACCATCTTCCAGTACCTCGGCCATCGGGCCGACGGCGAGGTGCTCGATGACAACGAGTTCTGAGCCCGGGACGCCTCCGGGGGATCGGGGCCGGACGGGACACCGGCCCCGATCCCGCATCCCCCGGGGCGGGTGCAAACGGGGAGGACGGCGGGGTCGACGTGACGGGGGGGCCGTCACCGTCCTCCGACGATCTCCCGCATCGCGTCCAAAAGGCGGTCGATCTGCTCGTCGGTCCCCACGGTGATCCGCAGGCCCGCGGGGCGGCCGGGATATCGCATCAGCCGGACCAGGATATCTCGCCCCTTCAGCGATTCGTAGATCTCCTCCGCCGGGGGGCCCCCCTCGCACCAGACGAAGTTGGCGTGGCTCTCCGGCACGGTGTAGCCGAGCGACCGGGCCGCCTCGGCCAGGCGGGCCCGGGTCGCGAGGATCCGATCGCGGACGGATCGGGTGTAGTCCTCGTCGTCCAGGGCCGCCGAGCCGCCGAGCAGGCTGAGCATGTCGCAGTTGTACGAGTCCTTCACCTTGAGCAGGCCGTCGATCAGCCCCGGCCGGGCGATCAGATAGCCGATCCGGAGGCCGGCGAGGCTCAGGCCCTTGCTCAAGGTCCGGGTGACGACCACGTTCTCCAGCTCCGAGACGAGCCGGATGCAATCCTCCCCCGCGAAGTCGCCATAGGCCTCGTCGACCACGAGCGGGCAGTCGATCCGGCGGGCGAGCTCGGCCACGGCCCCCGGCGGGATCGCCGTGCCGGACGGGCTGTTCGGATTCGCCAGGAAGGCGAGCCTGGCGCCCGAGGCGGCGAGGTCGTCGGGGTCGATTGTCCAGTCGGGCCGGAACAGGACCTCCACGGCCCGGGCCCCCTGGATCTCCGCGAGGGTGCGATAGAGGACGTAGCTGGGCGTCGGGTACGCGAGCACGTCCCCCGGCCCCACGAAGGCCCGGGTCAGGATCGTCAGGCAGTCGTCCGAGCCATTCCCGGCGAGGACCATCTCAGGGGAGACGCCGTGCCGCCTCGCGACCGCCTCCCGGAACCTCAGGGCGGTGGGGTCGGGGTAGAGCCTCAGCCTCCCGTCTCCCAGGGCCGCCCCGATCGCCTCGGCGACCTTCGCCGAGGGCGGATACGGGTTTTCATTCGTGTTCAGCTTGATGATCCGGGCCGGGTCACGGGGCTGCTCTCCCGGGACGTAGCCGGTCATGCGTTCGACGTGGGGAAGCAGGGGGGGCGTGCTCATCCTTCGATTGCCCTCGCGGTCGAACGGGTGCGGGGTCTCGGCCGCCGGTCGGGGTCCGGGGCCGGGCAGGAGTCGGGGAATGAGGAGGGGCGACGGCCCCCGGGCGGCCCGTGCCGGGGCATGGGGGGGGCCGAGACGGGCCGCCCCGGGGACGACGGCCGACCGGCCGTGGTCATCCGCCGCGATCCTCGGGGGCGAATTCCGCCAGCCTGAGGAGCGGCCCGTCGTCGACCCGGTAGACCGTCCAGTCGTCCATCGGCCGGGCGCCGAGCGACCGGTAGAAGCCGATCGCGGGTTCGTTCCAGTCGAGCACGGACCATTCCAGCCGGCCGCAGCCGCGATCGACGGCCAGCCTCGCCACGGAGGCGAGCAGCGCCTTGCCGATCCCCCGCCCCCGGTGGGTCGGCCGGACGAACAGGTCCTCGAGATGCACCCCCGGCTGGCCGCGGAAGGTCGAGAAGGTGTGGAAGAAGAGGGCGAAGCCGATCGGTCCGCCGTCCCATTCGGCGATCAGCGCCTCGGCGAAGGGCCGGGGGCCGAACAGGGAGCGGCGGATCTCCTCGCCGCCGGCCCGGGCCTGGTCGAGCAAGCGTTCGTAGTCGGCCAGTTCCCGGATCAGCCGGGCGATCGTCTCGGAATCCTCGGCTCGAGCGGGTCGAATCGTCGCGGTCATGTTCGTCCGGGGGAGGGTCTCGGGGCGGGGCCGGGGCCGTGACTCGGTGCCCGGCCCTCGACCGATGATTATACGCGCGGGCCCGGCCCGGCCGCGAGGTCGGCCGACCACCCCGCACCAATCCGGAGCCCCCCGGACTCGACGAGGTTCAGTCTCCCGCCGTACCGCCCCCGTCACCCCCCCCGGCCGGGGCGATCGAGCGTGAGGCCGCGACGGTCCGGCGATCCAAGGCGACCCGGACCTCGTCGGGGTCGAATTCGGATCCGAGTTCGCAGAGCACCCAGCCCTCCCCCGATCGGAGGGTCGGCAGCTCGTCCCCCGGCGTCGGCGGGGGGGGCGTTACGGTGCCGGCCGGCGTCTCGACGACCGCGAACCGCCCCGAGCCGCCTTCCGGGCCGACCCCCGGGTGCCGGACGAACAACCGGGTCGGGCCCGATCGGGTCCCGTCCGGCCCGACCCTCCAGAGCAGCACATAGCCGGACTCGCGCCCCAGGCAGGCGTCTCGGACCACGAACGCCCCGTCGGCCGGGAGGTCGACGCCCGCCGATCGTTCCCGGACGGCGAGAGAGCCCCGATCGAGATGCATGGCGTAGAAGAACCTGCCGAATGGCTCGTCGTGCCAGTTGAGGTAGGCATTCGTCATCAGCAGGGTGGCCCCCTCCGGGATCTCCTCCATCAGGCCGGCACGCAGGGCGGCCTCGATGTTGACCCGGGGGAAGTGGCCCTCGCCGCACATGCCCGCCGCGACGAGGTTGTACGCCCGGGTGCCGGGGGGGGCGTTCAGGCTGATCGCCACCTCCGCATTCGATCGGTAGGTCAGCCCCGCCACCAGGCCGAACGCCGACGCGGCGACCGCCACCGCCCAGCGGGCCCTCCCCGGCCGGGCGATCACGGCCCGGAGCCCCGTCGCCGACAGCAGGCCGACCCCGAAGCACTGGAGGTAGACCGGCAGGTATCCCTTGCCGAACTCGACCTCGCCCTGATACCGACCGCTGATGGCGATCATCACGCCCGGCAGGATCCCGAGCAGCCCGCCCAGCGCGGCCAGCGTCCACCCCCCACGTCGCCCGCCCCCCCCCCCGACCGGACCCGGGCTCGGCCTCAGGCCGATCGCCGCGGCGACCGTCCCCAGGGCGGCCACCGCCAGCACGTCGTCCCTGGCCAGCCATCGGGCGACCGCCGACGGGCCCCGGAGCCCCCCGAAGAGCCCGGCCGGGTCGGCGAGGAAGGCGCTCAGCGGCATCGCGGCCGAAGTCTGCCGGGCCAGCGCCAGGGCGACCGCCGACGGGCCGAAGTTCATCGCATGGATATACGAGTCACCCGGATGGAGCTTCCGCACCAGCACCGACGCCGAGGCACACAGGAAGGCCATCAGCGCGAACGGCAGCACGCCGAGGATCCGAGCACGCCACCCCGGTCGGCTCGACGCGACCAGGGCGGCGTGGAGCAGGAACAGGGGGTAGGTCACCTCGTACAGCAGCAGGCACGCCAGGTACAGCGCCGCCGAGGCGGCCAGCCAGGCCCTCCCCCTGCCCCTCAGGGCGAGGTCGAGCGCCAGCAGCGACCCGAGCAGCAGGGCCGTCACCACCTGGAGCAGCCCGTGGAAGGAGAGGATCGGGTCGAAGAAGGTCCGGAACTGGAAGAGAAGGGCCGTCGTCGTCGCCGACAGGCTCGCCGACCGCCAGTCGCCGCCGAGCCGCCGGACCACCGCCATCAGCAACGCCAGGTCGGCCAGGCAGCCGATCACGATGAACCACTTATATGAGGCCACGTCCCGGAACAGGCAGAAGGCGGCGTTGTACTGCAACCAGACCAGCGGATAGAACCTCCCCTCCCGGATCGAGCCCCGGATCGCCCCGACGGTCCGGTCGGCGAAGTCCTCCCCGGTGGCCCGCATCATGCCCGGCACCAGCGAGCTGACCACGTCATCGGCCAGGTAGCCGGTCCCGAGGGCCGGGGACAGCAGCGCCGAGGCCAGGGCCAGCGGCACGACGACGCCGATCGCGAGTCGGTACCGGTCACGGTCGGTCGGCATCCCAGCCTCCGGGCTCGGTCGGACGGCTCCCCCGCGACCCGAGTTCTAGCCCCGACCGCCGATCTCCGCAAGGCCAGCCGATCTTGCCCAGGGTGGCCTCATCCCGGAGTGACCAACCGGATTCGCGGGCATGCCGGCGGGCTCCCCGACGCCTCGGGGCACCTCGAACGAACGCGGCCCCCCGTCGGGGCGCCACCGAGGCGAGACTCCGGGGCGCGATCCCCAAGGGCCGCGATCCGAGCGTCCCCCGGATCGGCCCCGGCGTGCCGATCAGGCGAGGATGCCGGGGACGACCCGGCCGAACACGTCGGTCAGGGACTCGTCCCGGCCCTGGTGGAAATAGGTCAGCAGCTCGTGGTCGAGGCCGAGCAGGTGGAGGATCGTCGCGTGCAGGTCGTGGATGTGGACGCGATCCTCGACGGCCTCGAAGCCGAACTCGTCGGTCTGGCCGTAGGCGGTCCCCCCCCTCACGCCGCCGCCGGCCAGCCACATGGTGAACCCGTAGGGGTTGTGGTTGCGGCCCGGCTCCCCCCGGCCCTCGCTGAAGGGCATGCGACCGAACTCGCCGCCCCAGATCACGAGCGTCTCGCCGAGCAGGCCCCGACGTTTCAGGTCGGCCAGCAGGGCGGCGATCGGCCGGTCGACCTCGGCGGCGTGCTTGCCGTGGTTCGACTCGATGCCGGCGTGGGCGTCCCAGGTGTCCTCCAGATGGCCGCCGCCGGAGTAGAGCTGGACGAACCGGACCCCGCGCTCGACCAATCGCCGGGCGATCAGGCAATTGCGCCCGAATTCGTCGGTCGGCTCGACGCCGATCCCGTACTCCCGGAGGGTCCGCGGGGCCTCACCGGAGAGGTATACCGCCTCCGGGGTTGCGGCCTGCATCCGGTAGGCGAGCTCGTAGCTGTCGATCCTCGAGGCCAGTTCCGCCCCTCCCGGGCGGGCGTCGAGGTGCTGCTGGTTCAGCGCGGCGAGCAGGTCGAGCTGATCGCGTTGGGCCTGGCGGTCGAGGTGATCGGGCCCCCGGAGGTCGAGGATCGGATCGCCCGACGGCCGGAACAGCGTGCCGGAGTAGGTGGCCGACATGAACCCGCTCGACCAGTTCGGCTGGCCGCTGATGGGCCCCCCCCGGCGATCGAGCATGACGACGTAGCCGGGGAGATCCTGGTTCTCGGTCCCGAGGCCGTAGACGGCCCAGCTCCCCAGCGAGGGTCGGCCGATGATCGTCTTCCCGGTATTCATCGCGACGAGCGCCGACCCGTGGGCGTGGCTGTCCGTGTGGCAGGAGCGGATCACGGCCAGCTCGTCGGCATGTTCCCGGACCATCGGGAAGTAGTCGGAGATCATCAGGCCGCTCAGCCCCCCCGGCCGGAACGGGCGGAAGGCCGGGGTGAGGAAGCCGACCTTCCGGCCCCCGGAGTTGATATACGTCTTGTCCGGGGGCAGGGGCAGGCCGGCGTATCGCGCCAGGGCGGGCTTGTGATCGAACGTGTCGACCTGGCTCGGCCCGCCGTTCATCATCAGGAAGATGACGCTCCGGGCCCTCGGCTCGGAGTGGGGAGGACGGGGGGCCAGCGGGCCAGGGGTGGGCCCGGGGCGGTCGGCCGCCCGGAGGTGGCGGGAGAAGAACCCGTCCCGGGCGAGGAGCGAGGTCAACGCCAGTCCGGCGAAGCCCGCGCCCATCTCCCAGACGAACTCGCGGCGTGACGTCCCGCACGGATATCCCTCGCCTCGCCCCGGCCGAGTCGACATCGCTCCCCCCTCCCCGTCAATCCACGTAGAGGAACTCGTTCGTATTCATCAGGACGTGGCAGAGCGAGGCCATCGCCCACAGCTCGGCATCCGGGCCGTCGGGCCGATCTCGTCGGCGTCGGAGGTGCTCCCGGGCGAGTTCGACCTCGGAATCCCGGGGATCCCGGGCGAGGATCCGTCGCCATGCCCCCCGGATCCGCCCCTCGGTCCCGCCATCGTCGGCGAGGACGCCCCTCGCCGCGGCGGTGCTCTGCTCGTGGACGAAGGCGTTGTTGAGCAGGGTCAGCGCCTGGGGGGGGACGAGCGTCACGTCCCGGCGGCCGCAGGGGAGCGTGGTGTCCATGAAGTCGAAGGTCGTCATCAGCGGGTGGAGCAGGCCGCGCTTGGCGAGGATGTAGACGCTCCTCCGCCGCTGTTCCTCCGCCGGGGACGCCTGATAGGCCCCCCCCTTCATCGACAGCCCCTCCAACGCCTCTCCCGCGATCTCCGGGGCGAAGCTCGGCCCACCGAGTCGATGGCGTTCGAGCCGGCCCCCGGCCAACAGCAGCGCATCACGCAGCGACTCCGCATCCAGGCGGCGACGATCCGCCCGCCACCAGGACCGGTTCGACGGGTCCGCGTCCCGGCATGCCACTCGCCCTTCGGGGGCGGAGGCCTGCTGATACGTCCTCGACAGCACGATCAACCGGTGGAGACGCTTGGTGCTCCATCCCCCCTCGATCAGCTCGGAGGCGAGCCAGTCGAGCAGCTCGGGGTGCGTGGGCGGCTCGCCGGTGAAGCCGAAGTTGTCGGGGGAGCGGACGATCCCCTCCCCGAAATGGTGCTGCCAGATCCGGTTCGCCCAGACCCGGGCCGTCAGCGGGTTGGCCGGGTCGACGATCCATCGGGCCAGTTGCAGGCGACGATGCGAGGTCCTGGCCCCCTCGGGCGGATCCCGGAAGGGCCGATCGAGCCACTCGACCATCGACGGCGGCCCCGCGCCCACCTCCGGCCCCGGCCGCCCCGGATCCCCCTTCCGCAGCAGGAAGAAGGGAGGGGGCGTCCGGTCCCGATCGGTCCATCCCAGGACGCCCTCGTAGCCGATCGCCTCCGCGGGAGGGCCACCCAGCAATTCCCGGGGACCGGGGGTGACGAAGCCGGCCCAGAAGGCGGCGGCGACCCGGTAATAGTCCTCCTGGCGGATCGGGTCGAACTTGTGGTCGTGGCACCGGGCGCACTTGACCGTCATCCCGAGGAACGCGGTGCTCGAGGCGTGGACGAGGTCCTCGAGCCGCTCATAGGTGTATTCGTCCGGGTCGTTCGGCTCGTCGTTCCAGGTCCCCAGGCGGAGGAATCCGGTCGCGATCGCCGTGCGTTCCGACCGGTCGGGCAGCTCGTCGCCCGCGAGCTGCTCCAGGACGAACCGATCGAAGGGGAGGTCGTCGTTGAAGGCGTCGACCACCCAGTCGCGGTACTTCCAGGCGTCGGGGCGGAGCTGGTCGCGCTCGTACCCGGAGGTCTCGGCGTACCGGGCCACGTCGAGCCAGTGCCGGCCCCAACGCTCGCCGTAATGCGGGGAGGCGAGGAGCCTGTCGACCAGGCGTTCATAGGCGTCCGGCCGGTCGTCGGCCGCGAACGCCTCGACCTGCTCGAAGCTCGGGGGCAATCCGACCAGGTCGACCGAGACACGCCGGATCAGGGTCCGCCGATCGGCCCTCGGCGACGGCTCCCAGCCGTTCGCCTCGAGCCGCTCGAGGATGAAGGAATCGACGGGTGTCGAGACGCGATCGAGGCCCCGGACCGCGGGGATCCCGGGCCGCTCGATGGGCCGGAGCGACCACCAGTCCCGACCGGCCCGGGAATCGGTGGTGCGTTCGAAGCGGTCGAGCGTCCGGCCCTCCGGCCATCCGGCCCCCGCCTCGATCCACCGTCGAAGCTGACCCACCTCCTCCGCCGACAGGGGCCGCGGTTGCCCCTGCTCCGGGTGGGGCATCTCGCCGTCGTCGACGCGGGCGAGCAGGTAACTCCCGTCGGCGTCACCCGGCTCGACGACCGGCCCGGTGACGCCCCCGGCGACCAGGCCCTCCCGGGTGGTCAGGTCGAGCCCGCCGGAGCGTTCTCCGGGGTTGTGGCACTCGACGCAACGGGACAGGAGCACCGGGGCGACCTCCCGCTCGAAGTCGTCGGTCGCCCTCGACTCGATCGAGGTGCCCCCCCAGCCGAGGACGACGGCGAACAGGACGGCCGGGTGCCTTGAGTGGCGTCCCGGGCCGACGGCGGAGTTGCGGGGGTCGATCATGATCGCTGCCGGGGGATCGGGGTGGCGACGCCCTGCCCTTCGGGTCCTCAGGGCCGCACGACCGGCCCGGCCGAGGCAGCCCGGGATCCCGCCCCGGGGGCGGTCGGATCGGATGATCCCGGGCCCCCTCAGCCTACGACCCCACCGGCGCGAGTGGAAGGATCTCCCGCGATCGGATCGGCCGGGGGCGGCGTCGCCCCCGGCCTCATCCCCGGACGCCTCAGCGGCCCTCGCCGGGATCGGCCGGGGGGGTCCGGACGAAGTGGCCGAACCGGGCGTTGGAGGTGTCGACGTCCGGGGTGCCTCGCCAGAGCACCCGGGCCGGCTCGCCGCCCGGCTCGTCGACGTCGGAGACGACGGCCGAGAGCTGGAAGGTCGACCAGTCGGAGTCGGTCCCCTCGTGCGCCTCGGCCAGGGCCGAGCGCAGCAGGGCCAGCTCGACCTCATAACCGCCCTCGACCCTCCGGGCGACGGCCCGGGCCCCCCCGCCGGTCGGCTCTCCCCCGCGGTCCCTCACCTCCAGCCCTTCGGCCGGCTCGCCGTCGGCCGGGGCGGGGATCCGGAACCGATGACCGCCCCGAGCGTATCGGGGGTCGGACATCCGACGATCCATCGGGCGGGGATCCCAGAACACCTCGAAGGCGTCCTCGCCGGGGACGACCGCCTCGTCCCGGATCCGGGCGGCGAGGTAGAGCGTCTCCTCCCCGAGCGCCACGTCGAAGGAGAGGTCGGCGTCACCGGGGCCGTTCCACGACTCGGAGTCCCCCAGGACGACCGGCACCTCGGGCAGCATGTTCCGCAGCTCGCCCCAGTCGTCGAGCCGGCCGTCGAGGGCGATGTCCCGGGCGGCGGGGGCCAGTTCGAAGCCGCGGTCGATCACCACCGGGACGCTCTGCTCGGCCTTCAGCGGGGCCTCGCCGCCCTCGCCTTCGCTGGTGATCGTCGCGGTGAAGACGGTCCCGGCCAGGGCCTCGAAGGGGATGGGCTCGGCGAAGGCGACGCGGACGGCCAGCTCGGCCGTCTCGCCGGGCCCGGCGGCCAGGTCGAGCGTGGCCGGGTCGACGGTCAGCCCCCGGAGGGGGAGGCCCTCGATGCTCCCGCTGACGGAGACGGGCGCGTCGAACTCGTTCGCCAGGCGGACGTCGATGCGCCCCTCGGCCAGCCCCTCCCCCTCGGTGAGCAGGATCGGCGCGACCTGCACGGACGACGCGGTCAGGAATTCGCGGAATCGGCCGATCCCCTGCTCGGTGACCGCGTCGGGGGCGAGAACGCCGTCGAGCAGCAGGTGCGTGACCCGGGGGCCGTCGGCCTCCATCGTCAGCCAGGTGACGTGGTCGAATTCGCCGTAGGGGATCCCCCGCAGCCGGGTGCCGCCGCCGGTGGTGGCGAGGTGGTAGTAATTCATGCCGTTGCGATCATATTGCACGTAGTGGTGGACGTGCCCGGAGAAGACGGTGTGCGGCCGGTCTCCCAGCATGGCCTCCACCCGCTTCCAGTTGGTCGGGTCTGGGTTGCCGGCGGCCATCTCGCGCTCGGCGTAGGTCCAGAGCGGCTTGTGGAAGAACAGCAGGGTCCACCGGGCGTCGGCATTGGCGGCGAGGTCCTCCTCCAGCCAGGCGAGTTGCTCCTCGCCGATGTGCTGCTGCGGGTCCTCGGAGTTGATCGCCACGAAGTGGACGCCCTTGTAGTCGAACGAGTACCACTCCCGGCCGAAGTGCTCCCGCCAGATCCGGTGCATGAGCGGGTTGGTCAGGTCGTGATTCCCGGGGACGAAGAAGAACTTCATCTCCATGCGATCGATGAAGCCGAGGAACTCGTCCCACTGGCGCCCGATCTCGGACTCGTCCTCGGTGTAGCCCTCGATCAGGTCGCCGACGCTGACGACGAACTCCGGCCTCAGCAGGTTGACCTTCTCGACCCCCAGCTCCCAGATGCCGGGGCGGTGGCCTCCCGTGCGGTCGGTCATGATGGCGATGTGGAAGCGGTCCGGGTCGTTGAGGTGGGGCGCCTCGGACCAGGGCCGGGGCCCCTCGATCTCCGGCAGGATCAGGCCGGTCGGGTACCTCGACACGGCGGGGGCGTCGGGCTCGTGTGCGTGGCCGTGGTCGTGGTCATGCGGCCCGTCGTGCGCCCGCGACGCCCGGGGGGGCGAGGCGACGGCCCCGATCAGGGCGACGACGACGGCCACCACCCTCGGCCAATGGGCTCGACTCATGGTTCGGACTCCTCGATGCTCGGCGGTTCGGGGGGCGACGACCCGACGATCGTCGCGAGGCCCATCGTAGGGTGACCTCGCGTCGAATCGAAGAACCGCCCGAGGGCATTTCGAGAAGGACGACGACCGAACGCTCGGCCTCAGGACGCCCCGTCCTGCTCCTCCAGCCGCACGTCGACGCTGTAGCGGTGCCCCGTCAGCCCCTCCTTGTCGGCCAGCAGGCGGACGTCCGGGGCGAGGCGTTCCAGGCCGACCCGGTCGACGTGGATGAGGCTCGACCGCTTCAAGAAGTCGTTCGAGCACAGGCCCGACGCCCACCGGGCCGTGCCCCCGGTGGGCAGGACGTGGGAGGGCCCCGCCGCGTAGTCGCCGACGGCGACGGGGGTCAGGTGGCCGAGGAAGATGGCCCCGGCGTCGGTCAGGCGGGCCGCCAGGCGGTGGGCGTCGGTCGTGGAGACGTGCAGGTGTTCCGGCGCGAACCGGTTGATCAGCTCGACGGCCTCGTCCTCGTCCCGGACCAGGATCAGGGCGCCGAACTGCTCCAGGCTGTCCCGGGCGAGGTCCCCCCGGCTCAGGCGGGCGAGCTGGAATTCGAGGGCCTCGGCCACGCGGTCGATCAGGTCGGGTTCCCAGGTGATCAGGATGGCCGAGCCGGGGGAGTGCTCGGCCTGGCTGATGAGGTCGGCGGCCACGAAGGAGGGCTCGGCCGTCCAGTCGGCGACCAGGACGACCTCGCTGGGGCCGGCGATGCTGTCGATGTCGACCTCGCCGTAGACCTTCTGCTTGGCCAGGGCGACGAACAGGTTGCCGGGGCCGACGATCTTGTCGACCTGGGGGATCCCCTCCACCCCGTAGGCCAGCGCCCCGACCGCCTGGGCGCCGCCGATCCGGTGGACCTCCGTCACGCCCAGCAGGTGGCAGGCGGCCAGCAGGTCCGCGTTGTACCCGCCGAATTCGGTGGGGGGCACCACCACGGCGATCTCCTCCACCCCCGCGGCCTGCGCCGGGACGACCGTCATCAGCAGCGAGGACGGGTAGGCCGCCGCCCCCCCCGGCACGCAGACGCCGACCCGACGCATCGGCCGGTACCGGAGCGTCAGCTCGACCCCCGGCGACGGCCTCATAGTCGCGTCCCGCAGCAGGATGCCCGACTGGAAGGCGAGGATGTTGTCCCGGACCCGTTTGACCGTCTTCAGGTACGAGCGGTCGGCCTGGCGGTACGCCTCGGCCATCTCCTCCCGGGAGACGGTGACGGTCGAGCGGTCGAGCTGCGTGCCGTCGAGCCTGGCGGTGTAGTCGAGCACCGCGTCGAGCCCCCGCTCCCGGACGTCGGCGAGGATGCGGTCGACGACCTGGAGCGGCGTCAGGGCCTCGCCGAAGACGGCGACCGTCCGCTCCCTCCCCCGGGGGCTGACGACGTCCCCGCCCGGGCTGAGCTTGGCCCGGAGCCCGGCGATCGCCCCGACGGCGTCATCTTTCGAACAGTCGATGCGCGGGATCTTCAGGCTCGGGGTCGTTCGGGGCATCGGCGCGTTCCTGGCTCGGCTGCGGGACGCGTCCATTCTAGGGCGCCCGGCAAGGTGCCCGGGATCCTCACCGGGCCGGGTCCGACCCTAACCCGGCCGCGAGGCGTGGTCAACTCGGTGGGCGCCGATCCGATCCCGCCGGGGTACGGCGCCGCAGCCGCCCCATCACGCGGGATTCGACGGCGGCCGAGAGGTCGACGGATCGCCGGGTGCCCGACCGGGGTCGGGCCGCCCCGGCGAGATCGACTCGGACGGGCCCGCCGGCTCACGAATAGCTCTCGGACGGCCCGGGGAAGTCCCCGGCCCGGACATCCTCGGCGTACCGCGATGCGGCCTCCCTGGTGATCCGGCCGAGTTCGGCGTAGCGGCGGACGAACCTCGGCCGGAAGCCCTCGAACAGGCCGAGCAGGTCGGGGGTGACGATCACCTGGCCGTCGCACGCGGGGCCGGCGCCGATGCCGATCGTGGGGATCGGCACCTCCGCCGTGATCCGGGAGGCGACCTCCGACGGGATGCACTCCAGGACCAGCGCGAAGGCCCCGGCCTCGGCCACGGCGGCCGCGTCGGCCAGCAAGGCGTCGGCGTCTCGCTGGACCTTGTAGCCGCCGAGGTGGCGGACCGACTGCGGGGTCAGGCCGACGTGGCCCATCACCGGCACGTCGGCCTCGACGAGCGCCCGGATCGTCCCGGCCATCCGGCGGCCCCCCTCCAGCTTCACCGCCTGGCAGTCCGTCTCCTTCAAGAGGCGGCAGGACGACCGCACGGCCTGCCCGATCGACTCGTGGTAGGTCCCGAACGGCAGATCCCCGACGACCAGGGCCCGGCTCGCCCCCCGGGCGACCTGCTCGGCGTGGTAGATCATCTGGTCGAGCGTCACCTTGAGCGTCGTCGGGTGCCCCTGCACCACGGTCCCCATCGAGTCGCCGACCAGCAAGAGGTCGATCCCGGCCTGGTCGAGCAGGCGGGCCATCGTGAAGTCGTAGGCGGTGAGCGCCGAGATCCGTCGTCCCGCCCGCTTCCAGGTCGAGAGCATCGGCGGGGTGACGGGGCCCTCGTCGGGCTCGGGCTTACGGGGGGCGTCGGTCGACATGGGGGGAGGCTCCGTCGTCGGGATCCGGGCCCGGGACCAGCTCGGCGACGAAGGCGCCGGGCCGGTCGACCCGCACTCGGTATCGTGCCCGGGCCGCCCGGAAGAACGCGGCCCGTCGGGGGTCGGGGTCCGCCCCGGCCCCGGCCCCGGGGCCGGCGAGGAAGGAGGCGCCCCGGGCCCGGTAGAATTCGACCAGCGCCAGGGGGTCGGCCGGGGCGTCGAGCCGGCCGCCCCACTCGCCGGCGGCCCTGCGGGCGGCCTCGGGGGGGAGTTCCAGCCGGCACCCCCGCCGGTCGGCCGAGTACAGCAGCGCCTCGGGGGCCACCACGAGCGCCCCCTCCGGGACGACCCGACGGACGGCCTCGGCCGCCTCCGCCAGCCCTCGCCACTCGACCGGCGTCCGCCAGGTCGAGCCCGAGACCGCCGCCGACATCGCCAGCAACGCCGCCCCGGCCGCCCCGGCCGTCCGGGGCCCTCCCCGACCCCGGGCGAGGATCGCCGCCAGCGCCCGGGCGATCCCGACGCTAAAGACCGGCGCCAGCACCATCCAATAGTATTCGTGATGCCACTTCCCCGCCAAGGCCACCAGCGAGAGCCCGGCCGACGCGAACCAGATCCACCAGAGCCGATCGACCGGCCCCCTCGACAACCCGATCACCGCCAGCACCAGCCCGATCGGGGTGAAGGCCCGGACCAGAAGATACCTCGCCGCCGGCCGATACGTCTCGGATTCCAGCAGGGCCGACGGCACCAGCGCCGACAGCCAGATCCGCCCGTTGTCCAGCGACGCCCTCGACCCCTCCCCCTCCGCCAGCACCCCCGCCGCGTGCAGGTACCAGAGCAGCGCCGGGACGATCGCCGACGCGGACAGGACGATCAGCCCCTTCCTGCCGACCCCGAGGATCGCCAGCGCCAGCGGCACGAGGACGAACGCCGAGGTCACCTTCAGCGCCAGGCTCGTCGCCAGCAGGAGCCAGCCCGAGGCGAGCCATCCCCTCCCCCTCCCCGAGGCGAAGGCGTCCCAGCATCGCATCGCGGCGAGCTGGGTGCCGATCATCATCGCGTCCGGCTGCACCGCCCGGCCGTAGCGGAGCATCACCGGCATCGTCGCGAAGACGCCGACCGCCAGCAGGGAGACCGTTCCCCCTTCCCTCCGCCGGACCAGGCCGAACAGCCCCCAGGCGCCGAGGGTCGTCGCCAGCGCCGACACCAGGCGACCCGACACGCCGATCGGCCAGCCCGTCGCCCCGCCCAACCCGGCGACGGCCGAGGCGTAGATCGGCGGCTCGACCAGGAACAGGTTCGGGAACGGCCCCGTGTCGAGCCGAGGCCGGAGGAACCCCGAGCCCCGCTGGAGGTTCCGGGCCACCATCGCCGTCGGCACCTGGCGGCCGACGTAGTTCTCGACGATCGGCTGGTCGGCCCCCCAGGCCCTCAGGCCGAAGGTCGCCAGCAGCAGCGCCGCCAGGGCGATCCGCTGGCGCGGGGGGAGCGAGTCGGGCATCACTTCCCTGATCCGAGTTCCGGGTCCCCGATCTCCGGCGCCGGGCGTCACCCCGATCCGAGGGTCATCCCCCCGGGAATGGCCCCTCCGGGCCGCCCGCGAGCTCCCGGGCGAACTGGAGGCTGCCGGGCTCCCCGGACGAGTCGCCGGCGAGGAACGCGTCGAGCCGCTCGTTCGCGAGCTTCGCGGCCGACACCGAGCCCTCGACGGCTCGATAGAGGTCCAGGACACCGACCTGGAACGCCTCGAGCGAGGCCTCGACCTCGGGGTTCGCGGCGATGTAGGCCTTGTCGTCGTCGTCGTCCCGGAGAAACCGCAGCTGGGATCGGGTCGCATCGAGGATCGGCTTGAAGACCTCGGGGCGGACGTCCCCCGCCGACGACAGCAGGATCTGCCGGATCGACCGGAGTTGATCGGCCACGTCCGTCCATTCCGTCCGCAGGTTGACGACGCCCTCGGCCGGGATGATCGCCTCGAACCGCTTCAGCAACGAGGCGACCCGACCCCGGAACTCATCGGGCCCGACCGGCTCCACTCCGGGGCGGATCCGGGCGATGATCTCGCGTCGTTCCGACGTCCCGAGCCCCATCAGCTTCAGCTTCGCGTCCAGCAGGACCCACTCGATCGCCTCGCCCGACGCCAGGTCGCCGGTCGGGAAGAGGGCGTCGGGCCCGTCGGAGACCAGGCTCCAGGGGCGGGGCCTCGCCCGCACCTCGATCCCCGACCAGACGCCGACGAGCGTGCCCACCGACAGCAGGAAGACCGCCACCGACGCCAACCGGGCCGCCCTCCGGCCGGCGATGGTGCCGAGGTTGACCCTGGAGAAGTAGAACCCGCCGGTCCCCCCGATGATGCTGAAGAGGATCGGCAGGACGACGCCCACCACCGGGCTGCGGCTCAGCCCGACGAGCATCCCGATCGCCACGCCGAAGGCCAGAGTGGCGACGGCGATCCCCACCTCGGTCCAACTCATCGGCGTACGCCTCCCGATTCGAGACGGCCTTCCCCCTCTCCTACTGCGACCACGCCGTCGGCGAGCGGTCCCACCGGTGCGTGCGCAGCTCGGCGTGCAAGGCCGGGTCGAACGGGCGGCCGTCGCTGGCGGCGGCGTTCGCCTCCACGTGTCGGAGCTTCCTCATGCCGGGGATGATCGTCGAGACGGTCGGCTCGGCGAGGATCCACCGGAGGGCCAGCTCGGGCATCGTCATCCCCTCCGGCACCACGGGGCGGATCCGATCGGCCCGATCGACGCTGGCCTCCAGGTTCTCGGGCACGAAGTAGGTGTTCCGCCAGTCCCCCTCGGGCCACCGGGAATCCCGGGTGATCGCCCCGGCCAGCGTCCCCTCGTCGAACGGGACCCGGGCGATGACGGCGACGTCCCGCTCCCGGCAGAGGGGGAACAGCTCGTCCTCGGGGGCCTGGTCGAAGATGTTATAGATCACCTGGACCGCGTCGATCATCCAGGTCCGGATCGCCTCGAGCCCGTTCCAGGGCTCCCACCGATTGACGCTGATGCCGACCGCCTTGACCAGGCCCTCGCGCTTCAGGTCGTCCATCGTGCGCTGCCAGCGCTCGTCCTTCGCCCAGGAGTCCTCCCAGACGTGGAACTGGAGCAGGTCGATGTGCGGCAGGCCGAGGTTGCCCAGGCACTTCTCGGCGTATTCCCGGATGTGGTCGGGCGGGAAGCAGTCGTCGAGGGTGAATTCGCGGCGGGAGGGCCAGGTGAAGTTCTTCGGCGGCAGCTTGGTGGCGACGTAGAGCGGCCGGTCGGGGTGGTCCTTCACCAGTCGCCCGAGCAGCCCCTCGCTGTGCCCCTCGCCGTAGCCCCAGGCGGTGTCGAAGAAGTTGCAGCCGAGCTCCACGGCGCGGTGCAGGCTGGCCATCGACTCGTCGTCGTCGGAGCCGGTCCAGCCCCCCATGCCCCACATCCCGTAGCCGATCTCGGAGACGGACCACCCGGTCCTCCCGAACGTCCGGTATTGCATCGTGCCCCTCGGATTCCCTCGGCCCGCCGGCCTCCCGGGGCGGGCGAGGCGCCCGCCCCGGGGGACCGGCCGGAGATGCCGAATTCAGTCGAGTTCCTTGATGTAGATGTTCCGGAACTCCAGCGGGTTGCCGTGGTGCTGCAGCTCGATGGTCCCGGTCGCCGGGATGGGGCCCTCGTAGTCGGGCCAGTTCTCCAGCACCACGTCGTCGACGACCTTCTCGCCGTTGAGGAAAACCGTGACCTTCTCCCCCTCCATGATGATGTGGAAGGTATTCCACTCGCCGATCGGGTTGTCGGCCACGGTCAGGGGGTTGCTCTCGCCGACCTTGTTGTTGAACAGGCCGCCGGAGCCGACGTCGGGGCGGTCCCAGATCTGGACCTGGGGCTTGCCCCGGAGGTAGATCCCCGAGTCGGCCTCGGGGCCGGTCTTCCAGTCGACGAACAGCTCGAAGTCGCCGTAGTCCTTCGCCGTGACGAGGCTCTCGCCCTTGCCGTCGTAGTGGAGGACGCCGTCCACCACCGTCCAGTGCTCGGCGACATCGCCGTCGGCCTTCCAGTTCGAGAGATCCTCGCCGTTGAACAGGGCGGTGAAGCCCTCGGGAGGGGTGTTGATCGGGCGGTCGTCCTGGGCTGAGGCCGAGGGGGCGAGCAGCAGGGCGGCCAGGGCCGCGGCGGCGGTGGGGGAGGTCACGGTGGGGTCTCCGCGGTGCGGTCGCGAGTCGAGAAGTCTCCGGCGACGCCCAACGGCCGGGCGCCGACCTCCCGATTAGACCGCGAAGCCGCCCCGATGTCACGGGAGCAGATCGCCGACGGTCGCCGGCGCGGTTCGCAACGTGCCCCGGAATCGCCGGCCGTCGCCCAACGGGGCTCGTCGCACCTTTCCCCGGTCGGTCACGAAAGGGCCGGCTTCCCGGCCAATCCCGTGATCAGGCCTTCGGGCGGGCGTGGAGGGCGATTGGCCTCGTCGGGGGCGGTTTGTTGCGCGTCCCTCGCGAGGTCCGGGCCCGGGCAACAGCAGATCGGCCGCCGATTCCGGGCCAGGTCGGGTAACACCCCCTTGCTTCCGGGGTCCTGTCTCTGACATACTCTCTATCCAATCAATTGAGACTGAATCTCAATCCCAATCAATACAGAGAGTCAGTCCCGGCGGCCAATGCCGGCCGCCGACGCAGTTCGACACCCGGGAGGGGAGGGTCTCATGCGGAATCGAGTCGACGAGCGTGGCTTCACGCTGATCGAGCTGCTGGTCGTCATCGCGATCATCGGGGTGCTGATCGCCCTGCTCTTGCCGGCGGTGCAGGCCGCCCGGGAGGCGGCCCGACGCGCCCAGTGCACCAACAACCTCAAGCAGCTCGGCCTGGCGATGCACGGCTATCACGACGCGTTCGGGACGCTTCCCGGCGTCCGGGTGGAGGGCGCGGCGGCCCCGTTCGTCTCGATCCTCCCGTTCGTCGAGCAGGCCAGCCTGGCCGACTCGTACAACTTCGACGTGGTCTGGGACCATGCGAGCAACACGACCGTGACCGCCTCCCGGCTGGACGTGCTGACCTGCCCGTCCGACCCGCATTCGGGGGAGCTGTCGGCCGCCGGTTTCTCGCCGAGCGCCTACACCGTGCCCCGGAGCGCCACCAACTGGAGCCAGCACCACGCCGCCTTCGAGCTGGGCCAGTACGCCCGCTTCTCCCAGTTCCGGGACGGGCTCTCGAACACGTGCCTCCTGTACGAGTCGGCCGGCCGGGCCCGCTGGTACGTCCACGGCGTGATGGAGCCCGGCGGCCAGACCTGGGACTACTACGGCGCCGCCCCCTGGGGCACGATCACCGAGGCCTGGGCCGGCCGATCCAACGGCGGCTGGTTCTTCCCCGTGTTCATCTCGCTCGACCAGGCTGGTGGTCCGCCGAACGTCGTCTGGTTCGTCGGCTCCTCGGTGATCAACGTCAGCAATTGGTACGGGGCGGCCTACTCGTTCCACCCCGGCGGAATGAGCATGGGGATGGGGGACGGCTCCGTCCGGTTCGTCAGGCAGCAGGTCTCGCTGGAGGTGATCGGCGCCCTCAGCTCGCGAGACGGCGGCGAGATCCCCGGCGAGTTCTGACCCTCCCCACGCCGACCACGGCCCCTTCCCCCCAGGCCCGAGCGACGACTCCCATGCGGCACCCCACTCGATTCCCGATCGCCCTCCCCGCCCTGCTGATCGCCCTGACGGCCCCCGGCTGCGGCCGGGGCTGGGAGGCCGACACCCACCCGGCCTCGGGCCGGATCTCGGTCAACGGCCAGGCCCCGGCCGGGGCGCTCGTGCAGCTCCACCCGGTCGGCCCGGCGCCGGACGAGCGGAACTCCCGGCCGTGGGGCCTGGTGGCCGAGGACGGCACGTTCGCGCTGACGACCTACGAGGCAGGCGACGGCGCACCCGCCGGCGAGTACGCCGTCACGGTCACCTGGCCGGACGACCCCACCGTGCCTTCCATGACGGACCGCCTGGGATTCCGATACGCCGACCCCGGCCGGTCGAGCTGGAAGGTCACCATCGACGAGGGCGAGAACGCCTTGCCGCCGATCGAGCTGACCGACTCGTCGGTTGCCCCGCCGGGCCCGAAGCCGGGCCGGGCCGCCGGGCCGGAGATGCTCGGCGTCGCCGACGCGACCCCCAGGCAGCCCCTCCCCTGACGACCCGCCCTCCCGCGGCTCGGCCTCGGGAGGGAGACCATCGATGAACGGACCACCCCACCCACTGCCGGGACCTCCTCGTGAACCCCGCCCCCATGACCCCCGAGGCGACCCGGCCGTCGGCCGGGCAGGCCCGCCGGCCGTCGACCCTGCCGAAGCGGGTCGCGGCCCCGTCGGGGAGCCTCTACCGGATGATCTGGCGCTGGCACTTCTACGCCGGGATCCTCGTGGCGCCGACCCTGCTCGTCGTGACGATCACCGGCGCCCTGTACATCTTCCGCTCGGAGATCGAGAACCTCGCCCACGCCGACCTCCGGTTCGTCGCCCCTGCCGGAGAACGTGCGGGAGCCCAGGCCCAGGTCGACGCCGCGGTCGAGGCCTTCCCGGGACGGCCGCCGGCCTCGATCGAGCTGCCGGCCGATCCCGGGCGATCGTCGGTCGTCCGGCTCGGCGAGGGACGGGGGGCCCTAGCGGTCCACGTCGACCCCTTTCGGGCCCGGCCGCTCGGGGCGATCGACCCCGATCGGCCAGGCTGGACCGAGGCCTTCTTCACGACCGTCCTGAAGATCCACCGCGAGCTGCTCGCCGGCTGGCCGGGACGGCTGGTCGTCGAGCTGACGGTCGGCTGGACGATCCTCCTGCTGGCGACGGGCCTCTACCTCTGGTGGCCCCGACGGGGAGGCGGTCCGGCCGGCGTCTGGTGGGCAAGGTTTCGCGCGAAGCCCTACACGGTTCTGCGCGACCTGCACACGGTCCTCGGGTTCTACCTGCTGGCGCCGGTCGCGGTCATCGCCGTCTCGGGGCTTTTCTACTGCCTCGTCTGGGGAGAGGCCTTCCACCGGGCGACCCGAGGTCGCCCCGAGGCGTCGGGCGGCGGCACGCCCTCGACGTCGGCGGCGGTCCGGGGCGACCCGGATCCGACGCCCATGCCGGCGCTGTCACTGGATCGGATCGAGGCCCTGGCCCGGGCACGATACCCCGACCGCAACCTGTTCATCACCCTCCCCGAGCCGGGTTCGCGGACCTTCTCCCTCTCGGCCGGCAACGACTACGACAACTCGTACGGCCCGTTCGTCTCCGCCCGGTTCGAGCTGGACCGCCGCGACGGCCGGATGGTGTCGCATTCGACGCTGGCGGAGGACGAGCGCTACTGGTGGCACGGCTGGGCCTACCCGCTCCACGTCGGCAGCGTGCTCGGGCCGACGACCAAGGTGATCTGGCTCGTCGCCTGCCTCGTGCTGGCGGCGATGCCGGTCACGGGCCTCTGGATGTGGTGGATCCGGCGGCCGGCCGGCCGGGCCGGCTTCCCCAGGCGGCCCGACCGGCCGGTGCCCCGAGGGCTGGTCGCCGCGATCGCGGCCCTCTCGCTCCTGCTGCCGGTCGTCGGGGCGAGCATCCTCCTCATCCTGACGGGAGAGGCGATCGTCGGGGTTGTCCGACGGGCCCTTGCGAGGCAGTCCCCCGCCCCGGCCTGACCGGCGAAGACGAGGGGTGGCACCCCCGGATTGGCGGCCTCCCCGGCCGATTGACCGCCGCCCCCTCCGGCGCTAGACTCGGCCCATTGAGGGCGATCGCGCCCTCACCGCCAACCATCCGGAGCCATCCCCGATGACCGACCGCATCCTCTCCCGCCGCGACCTCCTCCGAGGCACCCTCGCCGGAGGCGCCGCCCTCGGCCTCGGCCTCGGCCTCCGGCCCGGCCTGCTGCTCGCCTCGCAGGACGTCTCCGGATCGCCGACGGCGGGCAAGATCGGCGACTACAAGATCTCCCTGGCCGAGTGGTCGCTCCACAAGCGCTACTTCGAGAGCGGCGACCCCGCCAAGGCCAACCTCGGCTTCCCCCGGGACGCCCGGGAGGAGTTCGGCATCGAGGGGGTCGAGTTCGTCAACCAGTTCTTCAAGGACAAGGCCCGGGACGACTCCTACCTGGCCGAGCTGAAGAAGGCGGCCGCCGACCAGGGCGTCGCCTGCCTGCTCATCATGATCGACGGCGAGGGATCCCTCTCCGACGCCGACACCGCCAAGCGCAACCAGTCCGTCGAGGACCACAAGAAGTGGGTCGACGCCGCCGAGGCCCTCGGCTGCCACTCGATCCGGGTGAACACCGGCGACAACTACAGCGCCACCGACGTGGCCGCCGCCGCCGACGGCTGCTCCGCCCTGGCCGAGTACGGCAAGTCCCGGGGCATCAACATCATCTGCGAGAACCACGGCGGCCCCTCCAGCGACCCCGACGCCCTGATCGCCCTGATCAAGGGGGTGGGCATGGACAACTTCGGCACCCTGCCCGACTTCGGCAACTTCGCCACCAACGGGCCCCGCGACGAGCACGTCTACGCCATCGACATCTACGACGCCATCGCCCGCCTGATGCCCTACGCCAAGGGCGTCTCGGCCAAGTGCTACGACTTCGGGGAGGGCGGCGGCGAGGCCTACCTCGACTTCCCCCGCATCATGAAGATCGTCACCGACGCCGGCTACGACGGCTTCGTCGGCATCGAGTACGAGGGCAGCCGCCTCTCCGAGGCCGACGGGATCAAGGCCGCCAAGTCCCTGCTCGACTCGCTCAGGGGCGCCCAGTACTCCCCGACCGCCTGACCGATCGGCGATCGTCGAGGATGCCTCCACCTCCCCAGCCGGGCCTCGTCCCCCCCGGGACGCGGCCCGTCGTCGTCCCCCGCAACGGATCGCCCCGGGTCGCCGTCGGGCGAGGGGGGCCCTCCCGGCTCAGGCCTTGGCGATCTCCGATGCATGCGCCCGGATCTTGCGGATCGCCTCGGCGACCTGCTCCATGTCCTGCCGGGTGCCGAGCAGCATCGACTGGGTGAGCCAGACCGCCTCCTCGCAGAGCCGCTCGTTGCCCGGCAGGTCGAGGCGCTCCTCGTATTCCGCCAGCGTGCTGGACGGGAAGGAGGCCCGGAAGGCCCTCGATTCGAGCGTCCGCCTCAGGAACGGCTCCCGGTACAGCGGCGAGTAGCCGCCCGAGGCGGGGATCCCTTCCGCCGCCATCGCCTTCAGGAACCCGGAGCGCGGCAGCCCGGCGAACTCCGCCGGGTCGTAGCGGAACATGTAGAGGTGATATGCGTTCCGGGTCGTCCCCTCGTGCATCCGGGCCGGGGTGACGCCGGGGATCTCGTCGAGGAGTGCCGACAGGGACGCCGCGTTCTGCTCCCGGGTGCGGGCCTGCGACTCCAGCCTCGTCAGCTGGGTCGAGAGCAAGGCCCCCTGGAACTCCGTCAGCCTCAGGTTCGCCCCGTTGCGGCCGAAGGTGCCGGGCATGTCCCCTTCGGAACGGCCGTTGTTCTGGAAGCTCAGGCACTCGGCGTGCAGGCGGGCGTCGTCGGTCAGCACCGCGCCCCCCTCGCCCGAGGTCAGGTTCTTGCTGTTCTGGAAGGAGAAGCAGCCGAGGTCGCCGATCGTCCCCACCTTCTTCCCCCGCCACTCGGCCAGGTGGGCCTGGCAGGCGTCCTCCACCACCGGGATCCCGCGATCCCGGGCGACCGCCATCACGGCGTCCAGGTCGGCCGGGTTGCCGCCGATGTGAACCGGCACGATCGCCCGGGTCCGGTCGGTGATCGCCCCCGCGATCTTCGAGGCGTCGATCTGGGAGGTCTCCGGGTCCACGTCCACGAAGACCGGCAGGGCGTGCTGGATGAGGACCGCGTTGACCGTCGCCACGAAGGTATACGGCGGGACGATCACCTCGTCCCCCGGCCCCACCTCCAGGGCGTTCATCGCCGTGATGAGGGCGCTCGTCCCGTTGGCGGTCGCCACGCAGTGCGACACCCCCAGCCGGTCGGCCCACTCGGCCTCGAACCGCCGGACGCGGTCGCCGCTGCCCCGGTACCAGGCCCCCGACCTCAGCACGTCGACCAGCGCCGACACGTCCTCGTCGCCGACGATCGGCCAGCCCGGGAACGCCTTCTTCCGGACCGGCTCGCCGCCGAGCACCGCCGGCTTCGCATTCGGGGTCGAGCCCCGGACCCGGCCGGGCCGGGCGATCATTCCCAGGGCCGTCGAGGCCCCAATCAGGGTTCGTCTGGAGAAGGACGGGGTCATCGGGCGAGGCCTCCGCGCGGCGGATCTCGGGGGTCGGGCCGGGACGATCGGTCGACCACGCCTCCGCCCCGGGTCACGCCGCCGATCGCCCCGCCGAGCCTACCGGACTCACCTCCCCCCCGCCACCCCATGCCTCTGCGGAGGCCGGTCCCGGCCCCGGCCATTTGCCTCCCCTCATCGCCCGGCATCCGTCCGCCGGGTCCCCGTCCGGGCCCCTCCCGGCAGCGACCGGGGACGGTGTCCCTGGGGCCCGTGAGGCCTGCTCCTCGACCGGGAAGGCCCGGCGTCCCGGGCCCGGGAGGTGAGGCGGTCGAGCACGAAGACGAGGTCGTCGGGGTCGCAGGGCAGGTCCAGGCAGGCGACGGCGCCGCATCGCCTGGCCTCGGCGACCAGCTCCCGATCGGCCATGCCCAGCAGCGCGACCACCCCCCGGCGCTGGGCGGCCCCGGCGAGCCGGTCGGACCACCCCGGCTCCAGGACGGGCACGTCCCAGACCACCCAGGGCTCGTCCCCCGAGACCGGGTCGTCTCGGCGTCGGGCCGTGGCGTACCCGGCCGAGTCGAGCACCTCCCCCAGCATCCGGGCCAGCTCGTCCTGACCGCTGGCGATCGCCACCTGCCCCCCCCCCCCGTCTCGCCGTCGGGGGGCGTCGGGCCGGAGGTGCCGGGCGATCGTCTCGCGGGCGGTCGCCTCGGGCAGCACGGCGTCGACCAGCCCCGACCACGCCATCAGGTGGTGATACCTCACGTGTCGGCCGGCGACCAGCACCACCCTCGGCCCGTTCCCGCCGGCCCGCCAGGCCCGGAGCCGGTCGGCCTCGGCCGCCCCCAGGTTCGGCCGGTGCAGCACCACCACGCCGGGGCGGTCGCCCCCCGGCCGGACTCCCGGCAGCTCGGGCCCGTCGAGGATCTCGGTCCCGACCGGCATCGCCGAGAGCAGGGCCCGGACCCAGGGGTCGGTCAGGTCGCCGGAGAACCGCACGTCGTCCCGATCGCCTTCCACGAGTACGACCCCCCGCGTCCCCCGGCCGATGCCCGGCCACCCGGGTGGATCCGGGCATCTCCGGGCATGTCCGGGCCGGCTTCGTAGCAGATCCCGGCCGATCCGGCAAGCGGAGCCGACTCCCCCGAGGCGGCCCGGCCCGGTTGACTCCCCCGTCGGCCCGACTCGGGGGCGGGCCCTCGTTGCCTCGACGGCCGGTTGTCGGGACAATGGCGGGGTCGCGTCTCCCGGTCGAGGGGCGCAGCCCGAACGCCCGGCGAGCCCGATGGAAGACCTGAGCGATCCCGCCCCAACCCCGGGCCCGGCCGTGGCCGTCGCCATCCCCTGCTTCAACGAGGCGGCCGCCATCGGCGCCGTGGTCGACGAGTGGCGGGGGGGCCTGCCGGGGGCCGAGGTCGTCGTCTTCGACAACAACTCCACCGACGGCAGCGGCCCCATCGCCTCCGGCCGGGGGGCCCGGGTCGTGCCCGTCCCCGAGCAGGGCAAGGGGCACGTCGTCCGCCGGATGTTCGCCGAGCTGGCCGACCGGGACGCCGTGGTCATGATCGACGGGGACGGGACCTATCCCGCCTCGGCCGTCGGCCCGCTGCTCTCCCCGGTGCTCGAAGGCCGGGCCGACCTGGCCGTCGGCGTCCGTCGCCCCGAGGGCGGGCCGGGCTCGAAGGCCATGTCGCCGATCCGGGGGGTGGGCAACGCGTTCATCGGCCTGGCGTTCCGCGTCCTCGTCGGCCCGGGGACCTCCGACCTGCTCTCCGGCTACCGCGTCTTCGGCCGATCGGCGATGCGGGCGATGCGGCTGAGTTCCTCCGGCTTCGAGATCGAGACCGAACTGGCCGGCGAGGCCATCGGTCGGGGGCTCCGCGTCGTCGAGGCGCCGGTGCCGTACCGGCCCCGGATCCCCGGCTCGTCGAGCAAGCTCCGGGCCCTCCGGGACGGCTGCCGGATCCTGGAGATGATCCTCCGCCTGGGCGTCCGGCTCCGCCCCTGGCGGCTGTTGCTGCTGCTCTCGGCGGGCCTGGCGGTCGCGGGGGTGGCGTCGGGGAGCGACGCGCCCTGGATCGCCGCCGTCCTCTTCTTCCTCGCCGCGGTGCTCTCGGCGGCGGTGACGCTCGCCCGTCGAGAGGCGATCGGGGGGGCCCCGTGAGCGACAGCAACCCGACCGAACCCGACGACGTCCCCGCCCGGGGCCGTCGCGAGCGCAGCGCCCGGTACCCCGGGGCCCCGCTGCCCGAGGCCATCGAGCTGGCCCGGTTCATCGACGACCACGGCCTCGACGGGACCTCGGCCGAGGCGATCGCCGCCTCGATGGGCTTCGAGAGCATCAAGACCCGCACCTTCTCCTCCCGCCTCAGCGCCGCCCGGCAGTTCGGCCTGGTGGCGCTGGAGGGCTCCTCCTACCGGATCACGCCCCTGGCCCGGTCCATCCTGCACCCGGTCGACCCCGCGGACCTCCCCCGGCTGCATCGGGAGGCGATGAAGGCCTCCCCGCTCTACGCCGACCTGCTCGTCCGGCTGGCCGACCGCCGGGTCCCCGATCCCGAGCGCCTGGCGAACCTGCTCTACCACAGCTACCAGATCACCGCCTCGGCCAAGCTGATCGCCGCCGAGAGCTTCGTCGAGACCTCGAGGTTCGCCGGCGTGCTCGCCGACGACGGCTTCCTCCGGCCCGGAGGGGCCCCCGGGCCCCTCACCGCCCCTCCCCCTCCGACCCCGACCCCGGCCCCGGAGCCCCCGACCGCCCCGGCCGCCCGACGGTCCCCGCCGGATCCCCCCGACGGCGTCCGGTTCGACCTCCGCCTCTGGGGCGTCGACTCCGGCAAGGTCGTCCGGGTCCGGGCCCCCGAGTCCCTCTCGGCCGAGAGCTTCTCCCGGCTGATCGAGGCCCTCCGCCTGCACGTCCGGATCGTCGACGATCCCCCCGAAGAGGGCGAGGCTGCCGGGTCCTGAGCCCCGACGGGACGGGACGCGGCCCGCCCCGGTCTCCCGGGAGGCCGGACTCGATCTTCGGATGCCCGGCCTCCGGGGGTCGGGCCCGCGAGGCCGTCAGCCGGGTCAATTCCGCAATCCTCGCCGACTTCCGGGCACGAGCACCGGGCCGTTGTCGCCATTCCATCGTATGATGGCTCGTTGGGTCGTGTCTGACCCATGTCGCACTTCCCCGGACCGTTCCCCCCGCCCCTTGCGACGACGGAGTCGGCGGGGCCGCCCGTGGAGGCGGACGGGGTGTCCGGTCGGGGCGTCGACATCTCGGTCGTCCAGGAGGGACCGCCTGCGCTGCGGATCGGGGATCGAACGAACCGGGCCCGGATGGGGCGGGAGTCGATCGGATGGGAAGTTCGCTGGCATTCGGGTGCCCGGAATGCGGCCGGAGGATCGACCTGGGCCGGACCTCTCCCGGCCGCCGGGTCCGGTGCGGCCATTGCGGCACGCTGGCCGAGGTCCCGTTCTTCCCCCGGCGATTCGGCATGCGGCGTCGGAGACTCCCCCGATGGAGGGCCTGGCTGCCCCTGGCCGCGACCGTCCTGGCCGTCGTCGCCGGGCCGCTGGTCGCCTGGCAATGGTGGGAGTCCTCCATCCGGTCCGCGCGGCGGGCCGAGCTCGCCGGGGCCCTGGCCGAGGCCGGGGAGGCCGAACGGGGGGGAGACCCGGCCTCCGCCTTGCTCCTGCTGGAGCGGGCGAGTTCGATCGCCCTCCGGCACGGCCTGGAGCCCCCCGGGGGCCGCTCGGCCCTGGTCGTGCGCCGGGACGAGCAGGCCAGGCTCGCCGCGGAATCCCGGCTGGCGACGCTCCCCGGGCTCCCCCCCGACCTGGCCCTCGACGAGGCGAAGGCGCTGTTCGATCGCGTCATGGCCGACCCCGCGCTGGCCGACCTCGCCGGCCCGGCCTCCCGGGCGTTGACCTCGGCCGCCGATCGATGGGCCGACTGCCGCCTCGAGCAGGCCGACCGGGCGCGGGCCTCCGGCCGGTCGGCCGAGGCGCTGGCCGAGGCCGGCCGGGTCGACGACGGGCTCGACCGCCTGCCGAGGGGCGTGGCCGAGGGCGCCCGGGACCGCGTCCGGTCGTTCGCCGCCGCGTTGATCGAACTCAAGGGGGCCCGGGTCGGCCCGATCGTCGTCCGAGTGGCCCCCTCGGCCCCGTCGGGCGGCCCGATCGAGGGCGAGGTGGCCGCGATCCTGGCCCGGGGGCTGGCCGACAGGGGCTACCTGCTGCTCCCGGACGACTCGACGATCGCCGGGCTGGCGGGCACTCCCCCCTTCCGGCTCGGGGCGACGATCGTCGAGCGGGAGGGGGCCCGCTACCAGCACTCCCCCAACCGCACGACCTGCTTCGCCGTCGACCTGGCGCTCGACCGCCTCGGCTCGGACGCCTGGGCCGAGCACGTCGAGGCCCGGACCCGGGTCCCGCTGCCCGGCCTCGCCGCGATGGAGGGCAGCCGACTCGCCCTGGCCACCGACCGGAGCCCCGAGGTCGAGGCCCGATTCCGCCGGGACGCCCTGGAGGAGCTCGCCGATCGGCTCCGCCTGAAGCTCAAGGGCCTGCCCCCCGCCCCCGAGGCGCCCTGACCCGGGTCAGCCGGCGACGGCCGGGGCCCGGGAGATCGAGGCGCAGTGGGCCCGGCCGACGGTGTCGTCGACCACCTGCATCACGCTGTCCCCCAGCCCCTTCTGCCGGATCCGCTCGACCCGGGGCCGGCAGGCGAACAGGGCGTCAACGACGGCCGGGTCCCACTGCACGCCCGAGCCGTCCCGGAAGATCCGGTCGATCTGCTCGGCGGCGAGGCGACGGCGGTAGGGACGGGTGCTGGACATGGCGTCGAAGGCGTCGGCAACGGCCAGGATCCGGGCGATCCTCGGGATCGCCTCGCCGGCCAGGCCGTCGGGGTAGCCGGAGCCGTCGAAGTTCTCGTGGTGGTGGGCCACTCCCGGCAGCAGGTGGTTGAGCTTCTTCAGGTCGGAGAGGATCTGGACGCCGATCCTCACGTGCTGCCGGATCTCGTCGAATTCCTCGCCCGTCAGCGGGCCCGGCTTCTGGAGCACCGCGTCGGAGACGCCGATCTTCCCCACGTCGTGCAGCAGGCCGCAGAGGTACAGGTCCCCCCGCTCGTTGGCCGAGACGCCGAGTTCCTCCCCCAGCTCCACGGCGATCCTCCCCACCCGCTCGGAGTGGCCGAGCGTGTAGGGGTCCTTGGCGTCGATCGCCGCCGTCAGCGACCGGATCACGCCGAAGAGCAGCTCCTTCAGCTCGGCGTAGTGCCGGGCGTTGCTCCGCTGGGCCGAGATCAGGCTGGCGACCGGCCGGAGCAGGTCCGCCTCGTCCCGGCCGAAGGGTCGGCCGTCCATCGGGTTGATCGCCACGAGCCAGCCGGGGGCCCCCTCGGTGTCGCTGGAGACCGCCAGCGCGTGCTCTACCCCGACGACCCCCTGGAAGGGTCGATCGTCCCAGCCCCCGGCGTCCGCCTCCATCCGGTCCGGCAGCAGCAGTCGGACCGCCTCGGGCCCGAGCCCCTCGATCGCGCCGACCATCACCACCGGGTCCCGACGGCTCCTGGGCACCCACGCCACCGCCGCCACCGCCATCGCGTCCCGGAGCGACTGCACCGCCAGCCTCTGGAACCGGCCCGGCGGGTCGGAGACGTGCATCTCCCGGGTCAGCCGGTCCGGCAGCCGGACCCGACTGCGGTCGCCCCCCGGGCCCGGAGACCCGGCGTCCCCGGCGAGCCGGCCGACCACCTCGCGTCCCCAGGCCAGGAGCGCCTGCGGGGGCACCGACGGCCCCCACGCCCGCCCCGGGGGCCTCGACTTGACGCCCGGGGCCGCGAACCCGACCCACGCGGTCGTCGACGCCACCCCCGGCCGCCCCCCCTGGGGCGGCATCCGAAGGATCAGCCAGAGGTGCTCCTCCGGAGGGCCGGCGTACCAGAGGGCCGCCCCCCCCGGGTCGCCCCCCCCCTCGCCCGCCACCCGGTCGGCCCGCTCCGGCCTCGGCCAACGGATCGACTCGTCCCCGACCCGGGCCGCCCACCGGGCCTCGCCGTCGCGGTCCGTCTCCAGCAGGCCCACCGGCGCCGTGAACTCCAGGCTCAACGCCCTGGCCCGACGCCTCGACAGCTCCTCCCGCTCTGCCGAGACCGGCCCGGGCTCGAGACTCGGAGCGGACGGCTCGATCGTGCTGCCGGTATGCATGGATCCTCCCGGTTGTCCGTGCTCGGGCCGGGCCCGACCACCCGGGGCGCTCCCCCGACCGATCGGGGCGGCCCAAGCGAACGCTAGAGCGCCCCGACGGACGGGGCAACCGGAATCCGGCGTCGAGTCGGTTATTTTAACCGACCCCAGGATGCTATAACCGGCACCACCGCCGCCTTACCGCGATCTCGCGGCCTCCCCAGGGCATTCGCGCCCTATGCTCCCCGCAGGAGGCGACCCCGGGGCCGCCGAAGAGGGGGAGGTCCGGGCCGGGCCGGGCCCGGCCGACCGCGTCGAATCGGTTCGATTCGAACCGATTCGTGGTGAGGCAGGGCGAGGCGAGGCGATGACCGATCGGACGCCGGGCTCCCGAGACGACCGTTCGGACCTCGACCTCGCCCGGTTCTGGGACCTGAGGCTCGAGCCCGGCGCCTCGAAGCCCCCGGACCCGGGCCCCGGGCCCGCCCCCCCGACCCGGGAGTCCCCGGTCCCGGCCGGCCCGGGGCCGACGCCGATCGACCCGTCCGACGCCCTGGACTTCTCGCTCAACCTCTTCGAGAGCGAGCCCCCCGGGCCCCACGTCGGCCCGATCGCCCGGCGGGCGCCCCCGAAGTCCGGCCCGAGATTCCCCGGGCCCGGCGAGCGGCTCGACGACTTCCGGATCCTCCGGGAGCTGGGCCGGGGCGCCTTCGCCCGCGTCTACCTGGCCGAGCAGCTCGCCCTGGCCAGCCGGATGGTCGCGCTGAAGGCCTCCTCGCAGCCGGTCGCCGACGAGTCGCAGCTGCTCGCCCGGCTCCAGCACGCCCACATCGTGCCGATCCACTCGGTCCACGAGGACCCGAGCACCGGCCTGCACCTGATCTGCATGCCGTACCTCGGCGGCGCCAACCTCGCCCAGGTGCTGGAGGCCGCCGGGGCCGAGGCCCGGGCCGCCTCGGTCGCCACCGGGGGGAGCCTCGTCCATGCGCTGGACCAGGTCGGGGGCCCCCCGCCCTCCCTCCCCGGCAACCCCTCGGGGACCGTCCGCGCCGAGCGTCGGGAGGGCCCGAGGTCCTCGGCCGAGGCCGACGACCCCGGCCGGGACGGCGCCGGCGGGGCCTCCCCCTCGAAGGTCCGATCGGTCCTGGCACGCTACTGGGCGCGGCTGGCCGACTGGGGCATCGGCGTCGAGGAGCACGGCCCCGACGACCCCGACGCCGAGCACGCCCAGCCCGCCCGGGTCTTCCTCAAGCGGGCCAGCTCCATCCAGGCCTCGGCCTGGATCGCCGCCCGGCTGGCCGAGGGGCTGGAGCACGCCCACTCCCGGGGGCTGCTGCACCGGGATCTCAAGCCGTCGAACATCCTGATCACGGCCGACGGCATGCCGATGATCCTGGACTTCAACCTCTCGGTGGTCTCCGAGCCCGGCGAGGCCGGCAGCCGGGCCCGGGTCGGCGGCACCCTGCCGTACATGGCCCCGGAGCACCTCGACGCCTTCCACCCGAGGGGGACCACCCCCTCCCACGCCGTCGACGAGCGCTCCGACCTCTATTCGCTCGGCCTGATCCTCTTCGAGATGGTCGCCGGGCACCACCCGTTCCGGGACCCACCCGACGGCCCGCCGATGGCCCACGTCCTCGACGACATGATCGCCGAGCGCCGGGCCGGTCCCCCGTCGGCCCGGCTGACCAACCCCGAGATCCCCTGGAGCCTGGAGGCGATCCTCCGCAAGTGCCTCGACCCGGAGCCCTGGCGGCGCTACCAGGCGGCCGGCGACTTCGCCGAGGACCTCCGCCGCTTCCTGGAGGACCTCCCGCTCAAGTACGCCCCCGAGCCGAGCCTCCGTGAGCAGGCGGCGAAATTCCTCCGCCGCAACCCCCAGCTCCGCAGCTCGACCTCCGTCGCCCTGGTCGCCCTCGTCCTGCTGGTCGCCATCGCCGGGGTGCTGGCGGGCGTCCGGGGCCGCTGGCAGGCCGATGCCGCCCGCCTGGCCCTCCGGGACTTCGAGGCCGACTTCACCCAATGCCAGCTCCTGCTCAACACCGCCTCGGACCTCGACCACGACGCCGAGAATCAGCTCCTGCACGGCCTCTCCCGGGCCCGGGAGACCCTCGACCGCTTCCAGATGGACCGCCTCGGCGACCGCTGGGCCGAGGGGCCGATCGCCCGGCACCTCGACCCCACCGACCGCCTGCTCCTGGCCGAGCAGCTCGCCGAGCTGCTCATGCTGGAGGCCCGGGCCTCCGTGCTCTCCGCCCGGGACGGGCCCGAAGGGCGATACGCGCGGGCCCTGGCCCGGGCGGTCGAACGACTCGGCCTGGCCGAACGGATCGACCCCCGCCCCCCCTCCACCCTCTATGCCGAGCGTGCCTCCTACGCCGCCGCCCTCGGCCTGGCCGACCGGGCGGCCCGGGACCGCGAGCGGGCCGCCGAGCTGCCCCCGGAGACCGCCCGGGACTATTACCTCCGGGGCACCGCCGCCCTCGCCGCCGGCCGCCCCGACCGCGCCGAGCCGCAGTTGGACACCGCGATCGGCCTGGACCCGAGGCGCTTCTGGTCCTGGTTCGCGCTGGGCCTCTGCCACTTCGACCAGGGCCGGTACGCCGCCGCATCTTCCGACTTCGCCGCCTGCACCCTGCTCGACCCCGACTCGGCCTGGGCCCACGCCAACCGGGGCCTGGCCCTCGCCCTCGACGGCCGGGTGGCCGAGGCCCGACGCGCCTACGACCGGGCCGTGGCCCTGGATCCCGACCTCGTCACCGCCCGGATCAACCGGGCCCTGGCCAGCCTGGAGCTGGACGAGCCCCGACGCGCCGCCGCCGACCTCGAATACGCCGTCAACCGCAACGGCCGTCGGGATCCCGCCCTGCTCGCCGCCTGGGGGGAGGCCCTGGCCCGTTCCGGCCGCCGGGACGAGGCCGAGCGCCGCTTCGCCGTCGCCCTGGAGGACCGCCCCGACGACCCCACCATCCTCGTCGCCCGGGGCTTCGTCCGGCTGGCCGACGACCCCGACTCCGCCCGGCTCGACTTCGGGAGGGCCCTGTCGACCTCCCCCCGGATGGCCCGGGCCCACCTGGGCATGGCCCACGCCCTCCGGGCCGACGACCCCGAGGCCGCGCTCGGCCACCTCGACGAGGCCCTCGACGCCGAGCCGGGCCTGATCGACGCCGTGCAGCTCCGGGCCCTGGTCCGCGCCCGGCTCGGCCTCCGGTCCTGCCGGGCCGACGTCGACGTCCTGAGGCACTCCCCCACACCCCAGCGCCTCTACAACGCCTCCGCCGCCCTCTGCGTCCTCTCCCGGTCGGCCGACGAGCCCGGCCTGCTCGAAGACGCCCTCTCGCTGCTCCGACGCGCCCTCGACGCCGGGTTCCCCCCCGCCTTCGCCCGATCCGACCCGGACCTGGAGCCCCTCCGCACGCTCGCCGAGTTCCGTCGCCTGCTCGAAATCGAGTGACGACCGGGTAACCCCAACCCTCGCGGGCTGCCGTCCGCTCCGACGGCACCCGCACGCAATCCGGAGGGGTCGGGGGGCGGAGCCTCCTCCCCACGGGAAGCCGTGTCGGAGGGGCCTCCGCCCCCCAATTCCCGATGCCGACCCTCCCGAGGGACTCGGAATCGGCCCGTCCTCGTCGGGAGGGACTCCCCGAACGCCTCCGAATCGTGAGAGCCCCGGGGGCGGCCCTCCCCGGGGACTCGGGGGGGGTCGCCCCGCCGCCGGCCGGGGGGATCAGGCCGCCCGGCGTCGTCGGGCGGCGACGGCCAGCAGGCCGGAGGCGGCGCCGAGGGCCGAGAGGGCCAGGCTCGACGGCTCGGGGATCACCAGCTGCGCCGCGGCGACCCCCACTAGCCGGTGCCCGGCCGCCGTGGGATGGACGTCGTCCCAGAACAGGTACTCGTCCGGGTTCGCGACCACGTCGCCGCCGATCGGGAAGGCCGCATCCGTCGCGTTCGAGAGCCCGAAGCGGCCGGGGTCGGCGACGCTCGCCGCGGTGATCCCCTCCACGTCGAGCCGGAAGATCTCCAGGCCGAGGCTCGCCTCCAGGGCGTCGAGCCCGGCGTCGAGCGCCTGGTTGAACACGCTCGAGAGCAGGTTGAACGTCCCGGGAAGGTCCCCGCCCAGCGATCGCAGCAGCGGCGTCAGGCCGAGGGGAGGCAGGTTGGCGACCACGAAGCGGCTGCCGCCGACGCCGGCCAGCTCCGCGATCGACGAGACGAGCTCGCCGGCCCAGCCCACCGGGTCGGGCGTCACCCCCAGCAACACGCTGAGGATGTCGTTGCCCCCGCCGTTGATGACCACCAGGTCATCCGCGTCGAGCGAGCCACCCCCCAGGATGAAGGTGTCGACCTGCATCCCGACATTGTCGGCCAAGACCGGCACCAGTTCTCCCCGGAAGAAGACGGGACCCGCCCCGTCCCCCGTGCGGGCGCCTCCGTAGGCGTAGTTCGTCCCCCCCAGCAGCGAGGGGGTCGGCCTGGCCAGGCCGAGCTGATCGGCGAGCACCTCGACGAAGACCGGGCCGTTGGTGAACCGGCCGCCGGCGTAGGGCGGCGTCGGGACCGTCCCCCCCGAGCGCTCCAGGACGTTGCCGGTGTCCATCAGGCTGTCGCCGAAGGCGTAGATCGTCGTCCCGGCCCCGGCTTCCGCGGCCACGAGCCCGAGCGCGATCATCGCGGTCGCGACCGGCCGCACCGCGCCCCAAATGCGATTCAAACTCATCGGTGTACTCCTCCACCAGCTATTGGAATGGGTCGATCGGCCGGGTCGCCGTCCGGGGCTTCCCGGCCGTATCAATGCGTCATCGCGGAGGACTTATAGCAACTCGGCGTCTCCCGTGCCTAGCGGGCAGTGCCGCCGGGCGGGCCCCGCGGGGCCCGCCCGGCGGTCGGGAACGGCCCTGAGACGGCCCGAGGGGCCTCGCCGGCCCCCCGCCTCCCGGCCCCAGCGACCCGACCCGTCTGCCGGCCCGGCCCCGTCGTCGAAGGCGGACCGGCGCCAGCCCGACGCCGGCCGTCCCGACCCGGACGATCGACGTCGGTTCCGGGCCCCTCCCTAACTCCCTTACAATTGAGCCGAGACGGCCGACCCGATCGAACCAACTGCCCCGGGGTGCTCCCGAGGCCGGCGGCCTGGGACCGGTCGGCCTCCCGGCCCTCGCATCGGAGACGTGGACGTGAGCGATCACCCGCCTGAGATCCCCATCGGCATCGAGGACGTCCGGGAGGCGGCCCGGCGGCTCGAACCCTGGGCGCACCGCACCCCGGTCATGACCTGCTCGGCGATCGACCGGCGGGCCGGGGCGTCGGTCTTCCTCAAGTGCGAGAACCTCCAGCGCGTCGGCGCCTTCAAGTTCCGGGGGGCGATGAACGCCGTGCTCCAGCTCTCCGAGGAGGAGCGGCGGCGGGGGGTCGTCACCCACTCCTCGGGCAACCACGCCCAGGCGCTCGCGCTGGCCGGGCGGCTCGCCGGCGTCCCGGCCTGCGTCGTCATGCCCCGCACCGCCCCGGCGGTGAAGCGGGCCGCCACCGAGGGCTACGGCGCCCGGGTCGTCCCCTGCGAGCCGACGGTCGAGGACCGGGAGCGCACCGTCGACCGCCTGGTCGAGGAGCACGGCTACGTCCTCGTCCACCCCTTCAATGACTGGAGGGTGATCGCAGGGGCTGGCACCGCGGCGCTGGAGCTGATCGAGCAGGCCGGGCCGCTCGACGCGATCATGGCCCCCGTCGGCGGCGGCGGCCTGATGGCCGGCACCTGCCTGGCCGCCTCGGGGGCGATGCCCGAGGCCCGGCTCGTCGGGGCCGAGCCGGGCCGGGCCGACGACGCCCGGCGGTCGCTGCAGGTCGGCTCGATCCTCCCCTCCGACGACCCGAAGACCGTGGCCGACGGCCTCCGGACTTCCCTCGGCCCCCGGACCTTCGCCGTGCTCTCCCGGCACCTGGAGCGGATCGTCACCGCCGAGGAGCCGGAGATCCTGGAGGCGATGCGGTTCGTCTGGGAGCGGATGAACCTGATCGTCGAGCCTTCCTGCGCCGTCCCGGTCGCCGCCCTGCTGGTCGGGAGGGTCCCGGGGGTCGAGGGCCGTCGCGTCGGCGTCATCCTCACCGGGGGCAACGTCGACCTCGACCCCATGTTCCGCGCCCTCGCCGATCGCTGGCTGGGGGACGGCCCCTGATCGCCCCCCCGGAGGGACCGGATCCGGTCGGATTGGCGCACCCCGATTCCCGACCTAGGGTTCTCCGCGGAGGACCCCGCGAGTCGATCGGCCCGTGGGTCCGGGTCGACCCGCTCCCTCCCCCTCCCCTCGCGAAAGGGCCCTGCCGATGATCCCCCCCTGGATGCGCAGGATCGCGGCGGACGAGTCGGGGGCGACGGCGGTCGAGTACGGCGTCATGCTCGCCATGCTGATCCTCGTCACGATCGCCGGCATCGGCGCCCTCGGCGGCGCCAGCAATGCCTTCTGGCAGGGCAACCTCAATGCCATCGCCGAGGCGATCACCCCCGCCGGCGACTGACTCCGGGCAGCCCGAAGCCGCCCGGTCGTCCGGGCCCGGGTCGTCTTCCTCGACCCCCGGGGACGGGGTCCCTGCCGGATCGCCTCGATCACCGGCCTTCGGCGTGGTCGGGGATGGCCCGGGTTCGACGCGATCCCGGATCACTCCCTCCCGGTCACCCCCCGAATCCAGCCCGAGATGCGGGCGAGCGCCTCGGGGGCGAAGGTCTCCTCGATGCCGCCGTACTCCAGGGGGGCGCCGGTCTCGGCGTGCTGGAAGAGGTGGTTCAGGCCCGGCAGGACCTCGACCGACGACCGGTCGTCCCCCGCCTCCTCCAGGGCGGCCTCCACCCTCGGGGCGTTCTGCTCGGGGTCGACCTGCATGTCTTTCCCCCCGAAGATGGCGAGCACCGGGCAGTCGACCGCCCCCAGCGTCGGCGCCGGGTCGTACGACAGGAAGAAGCGGAACCAGGGGCTCCGCAACTGGTCCCCGGCCCGGGACGCGGCCTCGGCCAGCCCCCCCTGCGTCTCCTCCAGGGCCTCGCGTTGCCCCGGATCGAGGGCGTCCAGGGCGCCGGCGACGGTCTCCCGGAGTTCCTCCTCCTCGTCCCCGCCCTCCCGGCCGGATTCGACCAGCGCGATCATCCGCCCCAGCGCGTCCACCTGAGCCTTCGACGCCGATTCCGGGACGCCGGAGGCCCGGACGATCAGGTCGGCCTGCCTCAGGACGATCTCCTTGCCGGTCACCCCCGTCCCGGCCAGCAGGACGAGGAAGTCCACCTCCCCGGGGGCCCTCGTCGCGGCAATCGGGCCGACGATCCCCCCCTCGCTGTGGCCGATGATGCCGACGGCCTCGCCGTCGACCCCCGGGCGGCCCCTCAGGAACCGGACGGCCGCCAGGGCGTCGGTGGCGAAGTCCTCGGAGGTGGCCGACTCGAAGTCGCCGCCCGACCCCCCCACGCCCCGGTCGTCGAACCGGAGCACGGCGACCCCCTCCCGGGCCAGGTGGTCGGCGATGACCCAGAACGGCTTGTGCCCCAGCAGCGTCTCGTCCCGGTCCTGGGGCCCCGAGCCGCTGACCATCACGGCGGCCGGGAACGGCCCGTCCCCCTCGGGGATGGTCAGGGTCCCGGCCAGGGTGATCCCCGCCTCGGGATTCTCGAACGTCAGCTCCTCCACCCCGTACGGGAAGGGCGGCTCCGGCTGCTGGGGCCGGACCCGGGTCGAAAGTTCCTCGACCTTCTCCAGCGTCAGCGGCATCGTCATGATCGACTGCGACCACGTGCCGGAGATGCTCGACCTCTCCTCGTCGAAGGTCCCCTCGAACGTCCCGCCGATCGACTTCACCTCGAACCGGACCGTCTCCCCGTCGACCTCGACCGCCGTGACCGGGATCCCCCTCACGTCCTGGTCGAGGCTGTCGAAGGCGATCGTCCGCATCCCCGGCCGGCCCTCGTCCGGCTCGACCCGGAGCGCGACCCGGAGCGTCTGGCCCAGGGGAAGCTCGATCGGCCCCTCCCAGATGCCGAGCAGCACCTCCGGCGGGTCGACGGGGCGGGGCAGATCCTCCTCGGCGGTCCGGGTCATCGTCAGCGGGAACCCCTGGCCCCGCTGGGTGAAGGTGCCGGAGAGGGTCGTGCCGTCCTCGGAGAGCGTCCCCTCGAACCGGGCGTCGAGCGTCGGGATCTCGAACCGGAGCGTGCGGCCCTGCACCGAGATCGAGGCCACCTCCAGGCCGAAGGACCCCTGGTCCGGGCTGTCGAGGGTGGCCGACAGGGCGCCGTCCTCCCCCTGCTCGACGTGCAGCACCATCGACAACTCCGCCGGGCCGATCCGCAGGGGCCCGACCCAGTGGCCGACGCCCGGGGGCGGCCCCGGGTCCTCGGCGATCGGGCCGGACATCCCGACCATCGCCACGGCGATCAGGATCCTCGTCATGGTCCTCCCCCCCCGGTGTGACTCGGCGTGGATCGGAGCGAAGGGGCCACCCCCCGGGGGATCGGCCCGGGGGGTCTTCGTCCCGGGCCTCGGGATATTCCGGGCGTGCCGGCCCCCTTCCCCGACCCGGGCCGCCCCGGCTACCCTGGGACGCCGAGGGATTGGCACGTCGAGGGCCGGGCGATGGCGGCGGGACCGGGCGAGGACGGGATGATCGACGGCCCCCCGGGCTGGCGGCTGGCCCCCGAGGGGGCCGCCGTCTTCGAGTCGGACGGGGGGCGGGTCGCCGTGGTGGCCGACGTCCACCTCGGCTACGAGTGGGCCCGGGCCGCCGGCGGGGACGTGGTGCCGTCCCACTCGCTGGGGGAGACGCTGGCCAAGCTCGACCGCCTGCTCGGCCGGGTCGCCGTCGACCGGCTCGTCGTGGCCGGGGACCTCACCGAGTCCGCCTCGCCCTGCCCGAGGTCCGCCCGGGACGCGGAACGCCTCCGCCGACGGCTGGCCGATCGGGGGGTCGAGCTGGTCCTGATCGCCGGGAACCACGACCCCCGGCGCCTCCCCGCCCTGCCGGAGTCGATCCGGCTCGGCGGATGGACCGTCTCCCACGGGCACCGGCCGATCCGGGCCGATCGGGCCGTCTTCGGCCACCACCACCCGGCCTTGCGGGCCGGGGGGGTGACGGCCCCCTGCTTCCTCGTCGACGACCGGACGATCGCCCTGCCCGCCTTCTCCCCCAACGCCGCCGGGCTCGACGTCGGCACCGCGGCGTTGCCCCCCGCCCTGCGGCGGGCGTCGCTCCGCTGCTTCGCCGGGTCGGGCCGAGAGCTGCTCGACTTCGGCCCGCTCGGCCCGCTCCGGGCGGCACTCGCCGGCCGAGGGGCCTGACCCCCCGTCCCCCCCGATCGGACGCCGATCAGCCCCGGTCGCGCCTCCTCCGGGCCGATTCCAGGTTGCTCTGCAGGTCGAGCACCACGAGCAGCTCCGTCTGGCTCGGCCCGCCGAGGCCCAGGTTCAGCGGGCCCCCCTTGTTCAGGAAGATGCCCGGCAAGATCCCCGCGGAGAGGATCAGGGTCTTGTCCAGCGGCCAGGCGGGGATCGTCTGGTTGAGCCTCGTGTGGGCGACCTCGGGGACCTCGATGTCCATCTCCGCCGGGCCGATCTGCCGGGGCACGATCACCCGGGTCGGGTGCTTGCGGCGGACGACCGTCGCGCCCAGGTCCACCGCCAGGTCGACCGAGGTGCCGTCCTCCCTCAGCAGCGGGCTGGCCCGCAGCACCACCCCCTCCTCCACGGCCTCCACGGTCGGCTCGAAGCCGATCTGGACCTTGCTCGACCGGTCCAGGCCGCCCCGGTAGGTGATCGGGTCCTTCAGGCCGGTCTTCATGGCCAGGGTCTGGCCGTTGACGATCGGCTCCTTCCGCTCCTCGATCACCCGGAACGACTGGCTCAGGGACATCGTCGCCATCAGCCGCTCGGTGGTGCTCGGCTCCACCAGCCAGGCGTGCTGGCCCTGCGGCCCGCCCCTCCCGTCCTCCCCCAGCTTCACCGAGTCGAGCCGGGAGAACAGGTCGTAGCGCCACCTCAGGTCGGTCGCGGCGACGATCCGGACCCGCAGCGTCAGCACGTCGAACCAGGCGTCGACGAACCGCTTGTAGACCTCGTTGACCCGGCCGAGCACCTCCTCCCGGTGGAAGGCCCGGAGCTGCTTCGGCGTGACGCTGAGCACCGACAGGTCCTCGCCGTGCCAGATCCCCGACCCCGTGAACCGGAAGATCCACTCCACCAGCGCCGCCTCGGGCCGGGCCGTGTCCCTCGAGTGGGGCAGGGCCGTGTACGGGGCGATGTTGAAGATCCCCCAGCCCAGCCCGTCCTGCGTGATCTGCGACGGCGGGACGAACGGCACGTCCTCCGCCGGGTCCGCCCCCGAGGCCGCCCCGCCGCCGGGGTCGGGGGCGATCGGGTCGGCCCCGATCCCCAGGTCCGGCTCCAGCGCCGGCTCCCCCAGCGTCTCCTGCGCCGGCCGGAAGCCCGATCGGCGATCCTGCCCCCGGGCCGACCGGCCGAGCAGGCCGCCGAGCATCATCGTCCCGAACAAGGCCGTGCGGCGATCCATGCCAGGGGCCTCCTTGCCGGCTTCCGCCCCGGTCGCGACCGGGTTCCTGGGCACCCCGACCCTCCGCACCGCTCGGCACTCAACGCCGCGCGGGGTCGCCCCATCATCTCGACCCACACCATAGCGATTCGCCCCGACCGCACAAGGGCGATTCGGGGGATGGCCGCGGCCCGGGGGCCCGGGCCCGGCCGGCCGGGGTCGGGCGGCGCGGCCCCCGGCCCCGATCGCCTCCCCACCGGGGGCCGCGCCGCCCGACCCCGGCCACCCCGACGCTCCGCCTCCCGGGCCGGGCGAGATCCGCCCTCAGTCGTCCCAACCCTCCCAGGTCATCCGGAGCGTCTCCGGCAGCACCCGGCCCGCCGCCTGGTAGCCGTGGAAGCTCTCATCCGTGACGAACTCCACTTCATATCCCGATTCGGAGAGCGCCTGGTGCATCCGGTTGTTCGCCTCCCACCAGTCGCCGAACCGGTTGATCAGGTCGTTGCGCCCGTCGTGCAGGACGACCTTCGCGATCGGCTTCTTGTCCGACTCCCGGACGACCCCCGGGTAGCTCCCGCCCCCCCGGATGTCCGTGAAGCTGCCGATGTGGGAGCAGACCCGGGCGAACAGGTCCGGCCGCTCCCAGGCGACGGTGAAGGCGCAGATCCCCCCCGACGAGGCGCCGCCGATCGCCCGCGACGAAGGGTCGTCCCGCAGGTCGAACTCGGATTCGAGCCGGGGCATCACCTCCTCGGCCAGGAACGTCGCGTAGCGGTCGCTCATCGTGTCGTACTCGACGCTCCGGTTGCTCGACCCGTCGTCGTTGACCCCCGGGTTCAGCAGGGCGAGGATCGTGACCGGCATGTCGCCGTCGGCGATCAGGTTCTCGACCACCGTGCCGACGTGTTCGCGCCGGTAGGCGTCCCCGTCCTGGAAGACCATCAAGGCCGCCGGCCCCGAGCCGTCGTACGCCGCCGGGACGTAGCTCCAGCCCGTGCGGTCGTTCCCGAACACCTCGCTCCGGAAGTCGAACGGGCGGAACTCCCCGTAGGCCTGCCCCGGCCGCTCGGCCGACTCCGGCGGAGGGGCCCAGCCCGGCATCTCGACCGTCCCCCCGCCGATCCGCCCCCGACCCCGGCCCCGGCCGCTGGAGAATTCATAGTTGAATTTCTGATCGTTCGGCACCTCCAGCACCGTCGCCCAGAGCCCCGAGTCGCCGATCGGCGTCAGGTCCCTCCCCTGCTGCCTCGTCACCATCCCCTCCAGCCTCGGGGCCGGGTCGGCGTCGGCCGGCGCCTCGACGACGAACGCCACTAGTGAAGCGTCACTCGCTGATTTTCGGGTAAAATGACCCCCCTTGTCCGGCCGCATCGTGGCTCGCCGGGGGGGTTGCCATGGCAAAGAAGTACGTCCTGAAGCTGACGGCCGAAGAGCGGGCCGAGCTGGCTCGCCTGGTCCGCAAGGGCAACATCGCCGGCTGGAAGGTGCAGCGGGCTCAGGCCCTGCTCAAGTGCGACCAGGGGCCCGACGGGCCGGCCTGGCCCGACGCGAAGATCGCCGAGGCGTTCGGCGTCACGACCCGCAGCCTGGAGTCGTGGCGCAAGCGGGCCGTCGAGCACGGGCCGATGGCGCTGCTGCAGCGCAGGCCGCGGACCCCGTCGGCGGTCCCCAAACTCGGCGGCGAGAACGAGGCGCGGTTGACGGCCCTGGCCTGCTCGCAGCCGCCCAGGGGCCTGGCCCGCTGGTCGCTCCGGCTGCTGGCCGAGCGCCTGGTGGAGTTGGAGGTCGTCGCGGCGGTCTCGCACGAGACCGTCCGCCGCTCTTTGAAAAAAGCGCGCTGAAGCCGTGGCTCAGGCGGATGTGGTGCATCCCGCCGGAGCAGGACGCGGCCTTCGTCTGCCAGATGGAGCAGGTCCTGGAGGCCTACCGGCGCCCGTATGATCCGAGGCGCCCCGTCGTCTGCATGGACGAACAGCCCAAGCAGCTGATCGCCGAGGCGCGGCGGCCATCGCCGGCGGCGCCCGGACGCCCGGCCCGGGTCGACTACGAGTATGTCCGCGAGGGGACCTGCACGGTGTGGATGTTCGTCGAGCCGCTGGCCGGCTGGCGCGACGTGCGCGTGACCGAGGCGAAGACGGCCGTGGACTGGGCCCACCGGGTGCAGCGGCTGGTGGACGACCCGCGCCACGCCGAGGCCGAGCGGATCACGCTGGTCTGCGACAACCTCGTGACCCATTCGCTGGCGTCGCTGTACAAGGCGTTCGAGCCGGCCGAGGCCTTGCGGTTGGCGCGGCGACTGGAGCTGGTGCACACGCCGAAGCACGGCAGCTGGCTGAACGTCGCCGAGATCGAGCTGTCGGTGTTGACGCGGCAGTGCCTGGACCGGCGCATCGCGGTGCAGGACGAGGTGGCCGGGGAGGCCGGCGCCTGGGGCGAGCGCCGGAACGCCAAACAGGTGGGCGTCGAGTGGCACTTCACCACCGAGGACGCCCGGATCAAGCTGAGGCACCTCTACCCGAAGATTAACGAGTGACGCTTCACTAGCCCCTCCTCGGCGAGGTGGGCGCCCCGCGCCGGGTCGGCCCCCTCGGGCAGGCTCTCCCGGATGCGATCGGCCAGCGTCATCGCCACCTCGCCCTTCGGGGGCGATTTGAGCGCCTCCCGGAGTTGGCTCGGCGTGATCGGGTCGGCGGCCAGTGACGTGAGCAGCACGAGGGAGAGGATCATGGGGGCCTCGACGATGGGAGTTGATGGGTCGTCCGTCACTCACGCCGACGTCGACCGCCGGCGCATCGCGTAGTAGGCCGGCACGCCGGCCAGGATGATCCCCAGCCCGACGACCGACTCGGCGAACGTCTCCCGGAGCATGTTCGCCAGCAAGAGCCCCGCCGCCGCGAGGTAGACGATCGGCGTGACCGGGTACCCCCACGTCCGGTAGGGCCGGTGCAGGTCGGGCCGGGTCCTCCGGAGGATGAACACCGAGGCGACCGTCAGCGCGTACATGAACGTCGCCCCGAAGATCACGAACGAGAACAGCACGTCATACAGGGGCGTCTCGTTCAGCTTCGCCCAGGCCTCCCGCGCCCAGCCCGGCAGGACGCCCCCCGAGCCCGGGGCCGGGATCAGCAGGAACGTGGCCCCCGCCACCGTCAGCAGGGCGGCCCAGGCCGTCTGGGTGACGATCGCCGCCGCGGGGGTCCGGAACCGGGGATGCACCCGGCTCAGGAAGTGCGGCAGCAGGCCGTCCCGGGCCATCGCGAAGTAGGCCCTCGGGCCCGAGAGGGCGTTGCCGTTCAGGGCGATGAAGATCGAGAACATCACCACCAGGGCGATCACCCACGCCCCCGGCGCCCCGAGCAACGCCACGAAGTACGCCCCCGCCACGTTCCTCCCCCCGGGGGGCATGGCCACGTCCGAGATCGGCAGGACCAGGTGGTACGAGAGGGTCACCCCGAGGTAGAGGGCGATCAGCGTCAGGGTCCCCAGGATCGCCGCCCTCGGGATGTTCCGGCCGGGATCCTTGATCTCCTCGGCGAGCGCGGTGATGTTGATCCAGCCGTCGTACGTCCAGAGCACCCCCACCATCGCCGCCAGCATCGCCCGGCCGAGGGCCGCATTGACGTCCCCCGGCCAGACCGGATTCAGGTTCTCGACCCGGGCGGCCCCCAGCACGAACGGCAGGGGCAGCAGGATCATCGCCGCCATCGTCCCCACCTTCAGCACCGTGCCGAAGACCTGCACCCCGCCCCCCACCCGGGCCCCGATCACGTTCAACGCCGCCAGCGTCGTCATCGCCGAGATCGCCACCCCCGCCTCCCAGGCGGCCCGGGGGATGTCCCACGGCGGCGGCACGACCTCGCCGAAGTACAGGGCGAACCCCGCCGCCAGGGCCGCGACCGACCCCGACCGGATCACCAGGAACTCCGTCCAGCCGAACAGGAACCCGACGAGCTTGCCGAACGCCTCCTTCAGGTAGACGTACGGCCCCCCCGCCTGCGGCAGCATCGCCCCCAGCTCGGCCACCGTCAGCGCCCCGGCCAGGCTGAACACCCCCCCCAGGATCCAGATCAGGCCGATCACCCCGACCGCCGGCACCGCCTCCGCCACCCTCGCCGGCACGATGAAGATGCCCGAGCCGATCACCGAGCCGACGATCGCGCTGAAGGCCGTCACCGGCCCCAGCACCCTCGGCAGGGTCGTCCGGGAGTTGGTCGGCAGCAGGGCCGGATCGGCGGGGATCGCCCCGTCGGGATCGTCGCGATCGTTCATTCGTCACCGCCCTTCGCCAGCCGCTCGGCCTCGGCCATCGCCCCGGTTGCGGCGGCGATCCGATCGACGAGGACCGGCAACTGCTCATTCAAGAGTTCCTGGTCTTCCTCCTCGATCGCCTGCCGGATCCCCGGCATCGGCCAGCTCGCGTAGCCGGTCGTCAGGCCGGGGGCGTAGACCGAGTGCCTGAAGAAGGGGCGGTCGGGCAGGCCCTCGTCGATCAGGAAGGCCCGCTCGACCCGCATCAGCGCGTCGTTCACCCCGGGCAGCGTCCCGTCGGCCACCTCCTCCCGGTCGGCCAGGGCGGCGGTCGCCTCGTCGAGCGCCTCCGCCTGCTCCCGGAAGTCGAGCACGGCCGAGGCCAGCTCGGCCAGCCCCTCGAACCGGACCGCGGCCTCCTCGCCGTCCGGGGCGATCGCCTTGCGGGCGACCGTGACCCGGAGGTCATCCAGGTATTGCGCCAGGGCCTCGCCGTAGGGGGTGAAGGTGAGCGGGGCCACGTCGGCGCCGGCCGCCCGCATCAGGATCAGCGTGTAGAGCCGGGCCGCGGCGGTGTGCCGGGTGAAGCCCGGGTCGCCGAAGTTCTCCATCCAGAAGTAATCGTCGTAGATCGAGTGATAGACCCCGTACCGCCCGCCGAAGTCGACGTTCAGGGCCGGGATCCCCAGGTGGTCGACGAACGCCGTGTAGTCCGACCCCGAGCCCAAGGGGCCCAGTATCGGCGAGTACCCCGGCAACTCGGGCTCGCTCCCCGCCTCGGCCAGCCCCGGCAGCTCCAGCCGGACGGACTTCGCCCACTCCGACCGCTTCCGGTCCTCCCAGACCTCCCGCATCGAAGTGCCCGAGTCCGGGTCGACCACGTCCTCGGCGGCGTCGAGCAGCAGGTCCCGCAGCGACGGGATCCCCTCGACGTCCAGATCCGGCCCCGAGACGGCCGAGTCCACGTTCAGGACCATCAGGGCCTTCTCGTCCAGCTCCCCGGCGTGCTCGTCGGCCCATTCGGTCGAGCCGACCAGGCCGTATTCCTCGGCGTCCCAGCTCGCGTACACGAGCGTACGCCTCGGGCGCCATCCGCCCCTGTACGCCTCCCCGATCGCCCGGCACGCCTCCATCGTGGCCACCGACCCGCTGCTCGGGTCGACCGCGCCGTAGGTCCAGGCGTCCCGGTGGTTCCCCACCAGCACCCAGCGGTCGGGCTCGGCCTCCCCCTTGAGCGTGGCGATGACGTTCTGGATCGTCTTGATCTGGTACCTCGTCCCGACCTTCAGGTTCACCTCAATCGGCCCAGGCCCCGCGTGATAGGCGAGCGGCAGGCCCCCCTGCCAGCCCTCGGGGACCTCCGGCCCGGCGACCCCCCGGAGGATCGGCTCCGCCGCCTCGTAGCTGATCGGCAGCGACGGGATGGCGGCGAAGTACTCGTCCCGGTCCAGGCCGGTCTGCTCCTCCCAGCGGTCGACGTCGAATCGGGCGACCAGCGTCCCGAGATCCTCGTTCGGGTCGATGCCGCTCCGGTCGAGCCTCTCCCCGGCGACCTGATTCAGGAGACTTCCTCGCAGGAACCCCGCCCCCTCCCCTTGTGGCTCGAACCCCTCGGGGAGGTCCAGGCTCCCCGAGGGGAAACCCAGGGTCGGGTGGAACGGCAGCCGCTCGGCCCCCGCCACTGACGGCCCGTCCGGGGTCGAGGGGTCGCCCGGCCCGAGCGACAGGAACTGCACGCTCCCCCGCTGGATGGCCGAGGGGGGCCGGAACGGGCCCCTCGGGTAGACGTCGCCCCGGGCATAGCCGTCGTCGGCCGGGTCGGAGTAGAGCAGGACGCCGATCGCCCCCCGACGCTGGGAGTTCAGGACCTTCAGGCCCCGGAAGATGCCCCCGTACCGGGCCAGCACCAGCTTCCCGGCCACGTCGACGCCGACCTCGTCGAGCGTGTCGAAGTCGTCGACCGTCCCGTAGTTCGCATAGACGACCTGCCCGGTCACGTCCCCCGAGACCCCGTAGCCGTGGAAGGCGGGCCAGGCTTCGGGGCTGGCCGAGTCCTTGTCCGGCGTGTATGGGTCCTCGGTCACCTTCAGCTCGACCCGTTCCGGGCGGACGATCGTCACCGAGGGGAGGCCGTCGGGCTCGTTCAGGAGCACCTTGTACTCGGCGAACTCGGCCTCCCAGCCCCACTCCCGGAGTTTGTCCCGGACGAACACGGCCGTCTCGTAGCCCGCCTCGGTCCCGGCGACGTGGGGCTCCTCGGTCAGCCTCCGGAGCAGGCCCCGGGCCGAGTCGGGGTTGGGCACGGCCAGGGCCGTTTCCTCGGCCTCGGCCAGCGAGCCCGCCCGGGACGGCAGGACGCCGGGGGGCCGGTCGTCGCCCGGGGGGGCGGCCGCCGTCGGGCCCGGGCCCGAAATCAGGGCGGCCAGCGGGACGGCGGCGAGCAGGAGGGGGAGGCGGGGCGACGCGGCCGGCGGGTTTCGATGCATCAGGGCGCTTGCTCCGGGCCGAGGCGACTTGACAGGACGGGCCGCCCGGGGGCATCCTCAAGCGGGTCCGCCCCGGAGGCGTCTGAGCAGGATAAGGCCCCCCCCAGGCCGACGCCAGCCCCCCTCTTCACCAGCGGCGAGCCCCGCCGGCCACCCGTGCCCGATCGGGTCGAGGATCCGCGATGTCCCTGGTCCTGTCGCTCGCCATCGCGATCGGCCCGACGCCCCCGCCCCCTCCCCAGCGGGGGGCGCCGGAGGTCGAGGTCATCCACGCCCGGTTCGAGGTCGACCTGATCGGCCGGAGCCGAGCCGTCTTCGCCCTTCCCGCCGGCCCCCGGGTCATCAAACGATTCCGATGGGTCCCCGACCCCGACTCCCCGGGACCCGCCTGGAGGGCCGCCCGGCTCCGGATCGCCTGGGAGGGGGACGACCCGGAGGGGGCCGCCGTCGACCTGCCGCTCGGCCGGTTCGTGGAGCCGGTCGAGGGCCGGCGGGACGACCCCGACGGGCCGGTCCTGGCCAACGAGCGGCCGATGCCCTACCGGGAGCGGGCCCGGCTGGTCCTCGACGCCGAGGGGCCGATCCGGGGCTCGTTCCGGATCGACTCCGGACCCGTCGGACCCGCCCTCCAGGACCGGGGCTACCTCCACGCCGAGGTCGTCGGCGAGGGGGGAGGGCCGGGGCCGAATCCCCCCCCCGGGGAAATCGGCCGGGAAGGCCCGGGCGTGTCGACGCCCGCCGTGCGATACTGGTACGATCGTCGGCCCGGCCCAGCCCCCGAGGCCGCCCGGGGCCGATGACCGAGCGGGAACGCCCCGCCTCCTCACCGTCGTCCCCTCACCGTGCAGTTCCAGGCTCCGATAGGCTTCCATCGTCCGGCCGTCACGAACCGGCCGGAGGAGACCCCCAATGACGCTCTCCGTGGCGATCGGTGGTGCGAAGGGGACCTTCGCGGACCGGGTCGGGATCGAGGTGGCCCGCGTGATCGACCGCGCCTTCGGCGCCGAGGGGGAGTGGGAGGGCGTCGCCGCCCGACGCTTCGGCGAGCTGCCCCCCGACGACCTCGTGGAACTCCGGCGCCGGGCCGCCGAGGAGCTGGGGGAGGACGCCGTGCCGAACCTCTCGGCCGTCGTCGGCGAGGGGACCGGCGTCTTCCTGCCCGCCCACGTCCGGGCCGTCACGCTGCCGCTCTCCGTCGGCGGCCCGCTCCGATGCGCCAGCCTTCCGGGCCTCCGAAGCGAGCTGGCCTCCCTGGCCGCCCGGTGGGAACTCCCCCTCGACGACACCGCCCTGCTCGACCTGCTCCGGGTCGCCGAGGACCCCGTCGACGGCCCCGTCTCCGAGCCCCCCGAGGTCCTCACCTTCGCCCGGCTCGGCCTGGCCGCCAACGAGGCCGTCCGCCGGGACTGCCCCCTCTGGCTGCTGGGGTGATCCCGGGTCGCCCGGGTCGCGTCCCGAATCCCCGCAATAAGGCGGGCCCGCCCGCGAACGTGCCTGGAACCGCGAGGCCCGGCCCGATCGCATGCCCCGAGCCGCCGGGGTGGCCGGCCTCCCCCGCGGTCGACCCGAGATCGGGGATCATGCGATGCTGCACGCCGCCCAATCCGTCTTCGGGTTCGCCTTCTTCCTGCTCGTGGCGGGCACCCTCGTCCTCTCCCTCCGCTTCTCCTGGTACGTGGCCCCGGCGGCGGTCCGACGCTGGGCGGCGGAGGAGGGCTACCGCCTCGTCTCGATGCGGAGCCTCTGGCTGATCCGGCTCTCGATGTCGGTCAGCAATGCGCAGAACGCCTACCGGGTCGTCGTCCGGGACGAGGCCGGGGCGACCCGGGAGATGATCGTGATCGTCGGCGAGTTCCTCTGGCCCTGCGCCTCGGTCGAACATTGCCCGGTCCGGGTCCGCCGGGAGTCCCCCGCCGCGCCCGGCCCGAGGAAGCCGGCGATGATCGACCCGGACGGCCCGTGAGCGCCGCCGGGCCGGCTGCGATCAGAACGCGTATCGGATGCCGCAATAGGGCAGCGTCTCGCGCAGGAGCGCCTCGAACTCGGCGACGAGTTGCCGCTTCAGGCCCCGGCGGTACCGGACGTTCGTCCCCCCGGTCTCCGACACCTTCGACTCCTGGAGGTCCGGCACCCAGAGCAGTTCCTCCGCCCTCGGGTGCCAGCGCAGGTTCACCTCGTGCAGGCGGTCGTTGTGGGTCAGGAAGATGATCTCGGCGCGGAGCTGCCGCCGGGCCTTCGATCCGATCCTCGCGTCCACGTCCGAGAAGAGTTCCCGGTAGTCGTCGAGCCACCCCTCGTAGTAGACCACCGGGCTGAGGTTCAGGTGCACCTCGTACCCGGCGGCCACGAAGTCGTCGATGGCGGCGATCCGCTCGGCGATCGTCGAGGTCCTCACGTCGAGCAGCTTCGCCACCACCGGGGGCATCAGGCTGAACCGGACCCGGGTCTTGCCCCTCGGGTCGTAGTCGAGCAGCTCTCGGTTGACCGACTTGGTGGCGAACGACGCCTTGGCGTTCGGCAGGTCCCGGAACAGGGCAACCAGGTCCCGGACGTTGTCCGAGATCGCCGCGTCGACCGAGCAGTCCCCGTTCTCGCCGACGTCGTAGACCCAGAACCAGGGGTCCACCTGGTTCGGCGCCTCCTTCCTGCCGAGCCGGTCGGCGTGCCGACGGATCGCGGCGGCGATGGCGTCCACGTTCACGAACGTGGTGATCGGGTTCGCGTATCCCTTTCGCCTCGGCACGTAGCAGTACGAGCAGGCCATCGCGCAGCCGTTGGAGGCCCCCGGCGCGATGAAGTCGGCCGACCGGCCGTTGGGGCGGATCTCCATCCCCTTGCGGAGGCCCAGCACCAGGGTCGTCTTCTTGGTCCGCAGCCAGTCCTCGGCCTTCCCCTCGTTGCCGTGCAGGCCGGGGATGTTCCAGTGCGAGCGGACCACCTCGCGTCGGGCGTGGGGGAAACGACCCAGGATCTCCCGGCCCCGGGGGTGGTCGGGCACCGCCGGCTCGTGGTAGATCGTCCCCACGTCGAGCAACGCGGCCGGCCCCGGCGACGCGGTCGGCATCCCCGCCCCCTTCGTCCTTGAAGCGAAAGGGCGGCCCGACGCGATCGATCGTCATCGGGCACAAACCGGTCCGCCCGGTCGCCCTCGGCCGCCGGGCGGATTGTAGACAGGCGTCCAGCGGCCGTCGAGCCCCCCACCCGGCGGATCGGCCCGGTTCAGTCCCGGGGGCGATCGCCCCGGGCTCGGGGCCGCTCCGTCCCCCCGAGGCGGGCCCGAAGCTCGTCGGCCTGGCGTTCGCGGTCGCGCCGGATCAGGTCGGCCCCGGGCACGTCGTTGAGGATCGTGTCCGGGGTGAAGATGCCCGGGTCGGGCGGCAATTCCGGGTTGTACAGGTCCATCCGACGCCGGAGCTGCTCGCCCCGGACCTCCATCTGGAGCTGCCTCCGGGCGTTGGCCTCCATCATCGCCCGGGCGGCGGCGGGGGTCATGCCGAACGGGCCGCTCGAACCGACGGCGACCAGGCGGGCCTGGTTCGCGTAGTGCATCTGCCAGTAGACGCCGTACAGGTTGTCCGGGGTCCGATAGACCGCCGCCTGCCCCAGGCCCCGGACGGTCGCCGCCCGGTTGGTGAGCATCGACCGCATCGCGGCGTTCGTCCGGTCGAAGGACTGGTTCGCGGCGCCGATCATCGCCGAGCCGCTCCCGGCGCCCGGGGTGACGAAGTTCGAGCCCATCGCCGAGGCCCGGCCGAGCGAGGCCTGGGTCGACCCCATGTAGCGGTCGGCCCCGGTGGTGACCTGGGCCCGGGACGCCGGGGCGACCGCCGAGACGGCGGCCGACAGGGCCAGGGCGAACAATCCTGGACGCGAGGCGATCATGGCGGGCTCCTCTGGGGCGATCCGGGGGGAAATTCACCCATTCCCCCGCGTCGCAGACGACGAATGCTGCCGGCGAATTCGACACATTTTCCCGATGGCCCCCCGACGGGACGTCTGGCGCCCCGGGCCTCCCGGGTGGGCCGGCACCCGAGGGACGGGAATTCCCGAGATTCCCCAATGAACTCGGCGGGCCGATCGTAGTCTAAGGCAGCGGGGCCGGTCGAACCGGCGCCCCTCCTCACGCTCCTGTTCTTGGAGAGAATCCCGTGCGACACACCTCGAACCGCCCGGTCCCGGGCGCAGGGGGACGGTCCGTCCCCAGGTTCTCGGCGATGCCGGCCCTCGGCCTGATGATCGGACTCTTGGCGTCGGGTTGTGCCGAGCAGGCGGGCCCGCCCCGGGCGGCGCAGGTCACCGAGTCCGAGGCGGAATCCCTGGCCGTCGTCTCGGCCGACTCCTCTATCGAGCCCACCTCCGAGGCCGCCGCGTCCTCCTCCCCGAAGGCGGCTCGGGCCCAGTTCGCCTTCCAGCAGGGGGTGGGCGAGATCATGCCAGGGATGGCCGGCGGCATGGGAGGCATGGGAATGATGGGCATGGCCGGCGACGCCCAGGCCGGCGGCATGATGGGCTCGGGCATGATGGGCATGAACGGCCCGGTCGCCCCGCCCGAGCACAACACCGAGTCCTACGCCCGGATCGACGACAACCCCTTCATCCGGGCCGCCGAGGAGCCCCTCTCGACCTTCTCCGTCGACGTCGACACCGCCTCCTACGCCAACGTCCGCCGCTTCCTCGCGTCCCAGCGCATGCTGCCCCCGCCCGACGCCGTCCGGATCGAGGAGCTGATCAACTACTTCGTCTACGACTTGCAGGCCCCCTCCGAGGGCGACCCGCATCCCTTCTCGGTCGAGGTCGAGGTCACCCGGTGCCCCTGGGACGCCGACCACCGCCTCGCCCGGATCGGCGTCAAGGGCCGCGAGGTCGAGCGCGATGCCCGGGCGACGAGCAACCTCGTCTTCCTGCTCGACGTCTCCGGCTCGATGGACTCCCCCGACAAGCTCCCGCTCCTGAAGCGGGCCATGCGGCTGCTCGTCGACGAGCTGGGGGAGAACGACCGCGTGGCGATCGTCGTCTATGCCTCCTCCGAGGGCCTCGCCCTGCCCTCCACCCCCTGCGACCGGAAGGAGACGATCCTGGCCGCGCTGGAGTCGCTCCAGGCCGGGGGCTCCACCGCCGGGGGCGCCGGCATCCAGCTCGCGTATCAGGTCGCCAACGAGAACTTCATCGAGGGGGGGATCAACCGGGTGATCCTCTGCACCGACGGCGACTTCAACGTCGGCGTCAGCGACGAGGGCCAGCTCACCCGGATGATCGAGGAGAAGGCGAAGACCGGCGTGTTCCTCTCCGTCCTCGGTTTCGGCACCGGCAACCTCCAGGACTCGAAGATGGAGGCCCTGGCCGACCGCGGCAACGGCAACTACGCCTACATCGACTCGCTCGCCGAGGCCGAGAAGGTCCTGGTCGAGCAGATGGGGGGCACGCTCGTCACCATCGCCAAGGACGTGAAGATCCAGGTCGATTTCAATCCCGCACAGGTGGGCGCCTATCGCCTGATCGGCTACGAGAACCGGATGCTGGAGGCCCGGGACTTCGAGGACGACGCCAAGGACGCCGGCGAGATCGGCGCCGGCCACTCCGTCACCGCCCTTTACGAGCTGATCCCCCCCGCCCAGCTCACCGAGGACCTCCCCGCCCCCTCCGAGTCCCGGTACATCTCCCCCCCCGACCCCGCCGCAGGGCACGTCGCCAGCGACGAGCTGCTCACGGTGAACCTCCGCTACAAGGCCCCCGACGGCGACGACTCCACCCTGGTCGAGCTGCCGGTCGTCGACGCCGGCCTCGACTACACCGACGCCTCCCCCGACTTCAAGTTCGCCTCCGCCGTCGCCGCCTTTGGCATGCTCCTGAGGGGCTCCCCCCACGTCGGCGACGTCTCCCACGACGCCGTCCTCGAACTGGCCCAGGCCGGCCTCGAATTCGACCCCGGCGGCTACCGCGCCGAGTTCCTCGAACTCGCCCGGACCGCCCGGGACCTCTCCCGGGAGAACCCCTGATCGATTCGGGGCCGTTCGACGAAACCAGGGATGACGGCGAACGTCCCCGTAACCCCTCAGACGGGCGGCACCGGCGAGCGGGAATCCCCGATCAGGACCGCGCCACCGGCGCCGGGTCGAGCCGGAGCACGAGCCGATTCAACCGGGATCCGGGCATCAGTACCCGTGAACCGCCCATGACACCCTGCCCCTCCTCAAGGCGGCGGATGGCGACCTCGCTCGGCTTCCTCCCGACGGATGGCGACCGCCATCGGGCGGTTCATCGCCAACGCGGCCACGGTCGCCCTCCCCGTCGTCGTCAGCGGCACGACCACCGCCCCTTGCCATCGGAAGTGGTCGACCCAGACCTGACTCCGAGGGCTATACAGCAACACGTCCTCCCCCGTCTCGGGATCGGGTGCGGATCGCCGAGCCCCCTTTCGCAGTGAGCACGACACGCACGCCAGGGCGAGGTTGTCCGGCGCGGTCGGGCCGCCGGCGACCCGAGGCACGACGTGATCGACGTGGAACGCCGCCTCCTGACCGACCTGCGAAAGACCGCAGTACTCGCACCGATGACCGGCCCTCAGAACGACCTCATCGCGGAGCGCAGTCGGGATGTCGCTCACGACCCCGCCCGCTCGGCCCGCAGGCGAAGGAGCGTCAGCAGGTCGGCCAGGTCCACCAGCCCCTCGGCCTCGGCCCGTTCCTCGGCGGTCAGGGGATGACCGGCATCCTGGCGGTCCAGCAGGCTCCGGAGCCGGGAGGCCACGGCCGCCGGGAGTCGCAGCCGGTCCAGATCAGCCGGGAGATCGACGTCGATGGTCAGGGACATGGGGTCACCTCCGATCGAAAGCCGGTCCCCCCATCATAACCGGCCCACGATGCGGCCGCAGCGCAAACCGATCCCTCTCGCGGTGGCGACCGGAGCACGGGACGGGCCGGCCCCGCCCCGACGCCGTGTCTACGGCTCGACGCAACGGTTCATCATCCCGGTGTTCACCCCTGCCGCGCCACCATCTCGTTGATCCAGATCGGGGCGAAGGGGGAAGTGCACCCCTTGGAGACGGGGTAGTCGCGGTAGATCCCCAGGGCCTCGCCGATGGCGAGGGCGCGGCGGCGATGCTCCGGGAAATGGATGCCGATCCCGGCCAGGCAGAAGTTCATCGTCCACTGCACCTGCGGGGCGGCCCCCCCCATCTCCCGCTCGATGCGGCCCAGCAGCGCCCCCAGGTCGAGCCCGTCCGGGCTCCTGGAGATCCGCTCGGAGGTGAGGGCCCACCCCGCCCGGGCGGCCCAGGGATCCGCATCGGCCATCCACTCCTGTCGAAGCGATTCCTTGTCGGGATGCTTCTTGACGACAGAGGAGATGAGCCAGTCCGCCACCTGCGCGAAGTCGAGGGACCGCACCATCCGGTCCATCTCGCCGCGCGAGAGCGTCTTCGGCGAGATCAGGAGGATGGCCAGCAGCCGGGCGTCGACGTTCCCGGTCTCCCAGAGGGCGAGGGCCAGCCCCTGGTCGGCCTTGATCTGCTTGGCGAGCGTCCGGATGTCGCCGAGCCGGACGCCGAACTGGTTGTCCCCCGCCCCATGCCTGGTGTTCTGCGCCCGCATCCTTTCGTTGCCGAGCGCCTCGAGCCGCGCGAGCGATTCGTCGAGTGTCATGGTCCGACGTCCCCTCCGTGTTCTCGAAACCCGGCAGAACGCCCCGGCGGGCGGCCGGGGCGAGGTCCGGCCTCAGGGGTGTTCGCCCGCCAGCAGCGCCTGGAGCCGGTCGAGCACCTGCTCGTTCGCGGCCCCGACCAGGGTTCGCATCCTCGAGGCGACCTCGGGGCCCTCGAACTCCTGGACCCACTCCAGATGGGTCTGGTCGCCCCGGCCGGTCAGCGTCACGGTGAGCATGTACCACGGTTTGACGACGTGCTCAATCACGATCCTGGACTCGGTCCGGATCTCCCGGAAGACGCACTCGTTGGGGTAGTCGGCGCCGTTCGGGCCGTGCATGACGAAGGCCCAACGCCCGCCCTCCTCGAACTCGAACCGCTCGAACGTGTTCGAGAAGTCCTTCGGGCCCCACCACCGGGCGAGCCGGTCTGGTTCCTGGAACGCGGCGAAGACCGCGCCCGGTCGGGCCGAGACGACCCGCTCGGTGCGGACCGAGGCGCCCGGGTTGCTCTCCTGCGACATCGGCAACTCCCCCGAGGGATCGGATCTCGCGCCGGTCCTCGGCCGGACCCCGGGCCCCGCCGGCGACGGCCCGGACCGCAGGATCCGGGCCCTCACCCACCGGCACCCGAACCGTAGCAGCCATCGCCCGCCGGTGCCACCCCGCCGCCGACCGCGAACCGGGCCGATCCGAGGCGACACTCCCCGCCCGGGCCCGGGACGAGTTGAAACTGAGTCTCAGTGCTGCTAGGGTGGTCCTTCCCTGAGTCAGTCCAGTCCCCGCCCCGGCCGGGCGACCCCGTCCCCGGCCGACCGCCGCCCGCCCCCGCCGAAGGAGCCAGACATGCCCGGCCCCCACGGGCCCCGGAGCCGATCCCGGGGCTTCACGCTGATCGAGTTGCTCGTCGTGATCGCCATCATCGGCGTCCTCATCGCCCTGCTCCTGCCGGCCGTCCAGAGCGCCCGAGAGGCCGCGAGACGCGCCCAGTGCACGAACAACCTGAAGCAGATCGGCATCGCGATGCACAACTACGCCGACACCCACGGCGGCCTGCCCCCCACGGCCTTCGCCAAGGGCCCGAGCGGCAGCTTCCCGCCGGCGGCCCGCCAACCGAACCTGGAGCAATTCGGCGGCTGGGGCGTGCAGATCCTCGGCTTCATCGAGCAGCCCCAGGTCTACCACGCCTACAACTTCGACTGGGGCTTCCACATGGACCCCAACCAGACCGCCGTCCGCACCGTGATGTCGGTCTACCTCTGTCCGTCGACCCCGGACTCGGGCACGACGGTCCCGGGCGTCGTGCGCTTCTCCGGCAACAGCGGGACGCCCGACCCGCAGCTCTCGGCCGCGCCGGGCGACTACTTCACCGCCCGCTCCTACGTCGACCCCTGGTACACCGACCCCCGCATCGAGCACAACGGGGCGCTCGACTCGAGCAAACACACGCCGTTCGCCAGGATCCGGGACGGCCTGTCGAACACGATGCTCGCCTACGAGTGCGCCGGCAAGCCCGACTACTACGTGGAGAACCGGCTCGTCCGCCCCAACGACCCGACGACCGCCTGGTTCAGCCACGGCGCCTGGGCCGGGTTCATGAACATGCGGATCGTCAGCTTCATCGGCGGCGAGTACGAGTACGACGGCCCCTGCGTCATCAACTGCCACAACGGCTGGAACGCCGTCTACTCGTTCCACCCCGGCGGGGTGAACATGCTCGCCTGCGACGGCTCGGTCCGCTTCATCAAGGAGACCGCCGCCAAGTCGGTCATCAAGAGTTACGTCAGCCGGGCCGAGGGGGAGGTCATCAGTGCCGACCAACTCTGAGGCCGAGGGGGTCGCGGATCCGCGACACCCGGCCGGCGGCCCCCGGACCGGCCGCCGGCGGGCCGGGGCGGCGACCCTCGCCGCCCCGGCCGTCCTCCTGCTCATGCTGCCGGCCTGCGGCGACGACGGACGCGTCCCGCTCTACCGGGCCGAGGGGCGGGTCGAGGTCGGGGGAGAGCCGGCCGAGGGGGTCCAGGTGGTGCTCCACCCGGCCGACCGGCCCGGCGACCTCGACTCCCTCCGGCCGAGGGGGACGACCGGGCCCGACGGCTCCTTCGAGTTGGGTACGTTCGAGCCGGGCGACGGCGCCCCGGCCGGGCGATACGTCGCCACCCTGTTCTGGCCCGACGTGCCCCCGGGGCCGACCCCGCCGAATGACCTGCTCGGCGGCCGGCACGCCGACCCGGCGGCCTCCGGCCTCGAGGTGACGATCCCGGAGGGGCCGACCGAGCTGGAGCCGTTCCGGGTCGAGGACGCCCCCCGGGCACCGACGCGGAGGCAGCCGCCGACGGCCCCCGACGTCGACGGCATGGCGGGACCCGGGGGCTGATCTCGGCGTCAATCGGGCCGGTGACGGGCATCAAGCAAGGACCTCGGATCCGGGCGGCCGCGACGGCCCCCGGCCATCGACCAGGAGAGCGGACGCGTGCAGCAGGCGAAGTCGATTCTCATCCGGTCGGCGCCGATCGCGCTGGCCGTCGCGGCGGTGTCGTGGTCCCCCTGCCTCTCGACGGGGGCCCGGGCGGCCGGGGGGCCGCCGGAGCCGATCCGGTCGATCCGCAGCGGGGCGTGGTCCGACCCGTCGACCTGGGAGGGAGGCCGACCCCCGGGCGAGGGCGCGATCGTGCTCATCCGCACGGGGCACGACGTCTCCTACGACGTCTCCTCCCCGGAGGTCATCCGCTCGGTCCACGTCTCGGGGACGCTCCGATTCGCCGACGACCGGGACACCCGGCTCGACGTCGGCCTGATCCGGATCAAGGCGGGCGACGCCGTCTCGGAGGAAGGATTCCACTGCGCCATGTCCGTCGCCCGCGAGGGCGCCGAGGGCCCCCGGCCGGCGCTGCTGGTCGGCACCCCCGAGCGGCCGATCCCGGCCGGGCACTCGGCCACGATCCGCCTGACCCCCGTCGAGGGCCTGGACCCCGAGTCCTTCCCGGCGATCGTCTGCTGCGGCGGCCGCATGGAGTTCCACGGCGCCCCCATGCCGCGCACCTGGACCAAGCTCTCGAAGCCCGCCGGCCCGGGCGAGGCGACGGTCGTCGTGCCGGCGGCCGACGTCCAGGGGTGGCGGCCCGGCGACCGGGTGATCGTCACCGGCACGACCCGGCAGTTCGCCCGCAACGGCCAGAGGCGGACCACCAGCGTCGCCGAGCGGCCGGCCACCGAGGAGCGCCTCGTGTCCGAGATCGGCCGGCGGCACGACGACTCGGGCGACCTCCCGATCGGGCTCGACCGCCCGCTGGAGATGGAGCACCACGCCGAGGGCGACTACCGCGCCGAGCTGGCCAACCTCAGCCGCAACGTCGTCGTCGAGTCGGCCGACCCGGACGGCGTCCGGGGCCACACGATGTACCACCGCCACTCGGCCGGGTCGATCAGCTACGCCGAGTTCCGCCACCTGGGCAAGCGCGGGGTGCTGGGCCGCTACAGCCTGCACTTCCACCTGCTCGGCGACACGATGCGCGGCTCCTCCGTCATCGGCGCCTCGATCTGGGACAGCCACAACCGCTGGATCACCGTCCACGGGACCGACTACCTCGTCGTCCGCGACTGCGTCGGCTACAAGTCCATCGGCCACGGCTTCTTCCTGGAGGACGGCACGGAGACGCGCAACGTCTTCGACCGCAACCTCGCCGTGATGGCCCTGCGGGGCGAGCCGCTGCCCGACCAAGTCCTGCCCTTCGACGGCAACCTCGGCTCGGGCTTCTGGTGGTCGAACAGCCTCAACAGCTTCACCCGCAACGTCGCCGCCGAGTGCGACCAGGACGGGTTCCGCTTCGAGGTCTTCGCCTCGGAGCGGTTCGACCCGGTCCTGCCCGTGCTCCGGCCGGACGGCTCCCGGGCGGAGGTCGACGTCCGCACGCTGCCGTTCCTGCGGTTCGAGGGCAACGAGGCCCACTGCCAGCGGTTCTTCGGCCTGAACCTGGGGGGATTCAGCAGCGGGGCCGTGCCGGGCTATCCCGCGCCCCGGGAGCTGGCGATCGAGGACGTCGACGGCGTCGGGCCGGATGGCCGCCACCCGTTCGTCATCCGGGACTTCCGCGCCTGGAACACCCACTGGGCCTTCCACGCGGGCTCGCCGAGCGTGCTGGTCGAGGGGATGGACATCCACGACTCCGAGTACGGGATCTGGCGCTGCGTGACCGACCGCCACGAGTACCGGGGGCTGTCGCTCTCCGGGATCGGGACGGCGGCCGTCTTCTTCCCCCGCCCCGGCCGGGCGGGCAAGGACGACGGCCTGGCCAACCTCCGCCCGGTCGACGACCTGCCGCCCGCGACGGCCATCACCCGGGTGGCCGAGCTACCCTCGGGGGGCCTCCGGGTGCAGGGCGTCACCGCGGACAACGGCCGGATCGCCCGGGTGCTCGTCAACGGGAACGAGGCCAGCCCGATCGGCGACGACCTCTCGGCCTGGGAGGTCGTCCTCCCCGAGACCGCCCGGGAGGACGCGACGCTCAGCGCCCACGCCGTGGACGACGCGGGGAACGTCGAGCGGACCGGGCACGAAATCGACCGGCGTCCCGCCCTCGACGTCGCGCGGCGATCCCGGGGACCGGCCGGGAGGTGATCTCCCCCGGACGGTCGATCCCCGGCCCAGCCCGACGGGGGGCTCCCGGCGGGCCGGCTAGGGGGCGATCACGGCGACGGCGCACACGCTGACGCGGCGGGTCTATCGGATGCTCAAGTACGGGGCCGAGTACGTGCGTCCGGAGCTGCAGGCGTACGAGGCGCGGATGCGTTCGGACCAGCAGCGGACGCTGCGCCGCAGGGCGACGGCGCCGGGCGACGCGCTGGTGTCGCTGCCGGCGACCGTCGACGGCTGATCGGCCCTTGCCGGCGGTCGCGCCCCTCGACCCGCCCGAAGCCGTGCTCGACGCCGAGCCGCATCGCCCCCTCCCCGCTGGCCGGGGTAAGGGGATGGTGCGTCCCCGGGGCGGCGTGGATCGATCAACGCATCGGCGAACGGGAGGGCCTCCCCCGACAGTTCATGGGGAGGCGAGGGCTTCGGCCCAGTACCAGACGCCGACCTGCCCGATCAAGATGAGGAGGTTGCCGATCGCGTGGAGGGCCACCGGGACGAAGACCGAGCCGCTCCGCAGGTACGCCCACGCCAGGAAGAACCCTCCGAGGAGATTCTCCGGGCTGGGATGACCGTACGCAACGTGCAGCAGCCCGAAGGCAGCCGCACTCGCCGTCACCGCCGCCCACGGCCCGACCGCCCTCGCCAGCGGGACGCACAGCGCGACCCGGTACAGAGACTCCTCCAGCAGGGGGGCGAACACGCACATCCGCAGCAAGGCCGGCCCGACCTGCGACGGCGCGACCGCCTGGACCGGAAGCCGCCAACCCGCCGCCACCCAGAGCCCGGCCGCCGCGCCCATGCACGCGGCGGCCACGACGCCGAGCAGGGCCGCGAGGCCGGCCCACCGCCGCCAACCGCCCGCCGGGGGAACCAGCCCAAGCGTCGGGAGATCGCCGTCGGAGAGCCAGGTGAGGGCCGCGAGGGCGGTGAGGCCGGCCGCCCAACGACCTTCGATGCTCTCGGGGTAGCGGTTGAGCCAGGCCAGCCAGAGGTCGAGCACGACCGCGAGCAGTCCGACGGCGCTCGCAGCACCGGAACGACCGCCTCGAAGTCTGCGCCCGATGCCCGTTTGCAACCCCCACCTCCGCCGCCTAACGACCAAGCTCAGCGGACCGGACCGCCGAGAGTGACCTTCGATTTTACCGGAGGGCGCCGCGGCGGGCCGGGTCCGCTGCATCGCGCGGAGGCTCATCATGGCCTCCGCGACGCCTGCGACCGAGCCGGGCCGCAGAATGGAGCGGCGACCGCGCGGGCGCCACCACCCGGAGGAGCACCACGATGAGACCCTACCAGGGGCAGCACCGAGCCTACTGCGGCGTCGACCTCCACGCCAGGACCATGTACCTGTGCATCCTCGACCCCGACGGCCGCACCCTGCTGCACCGCGACATCCCCGCCAATCCCGACGCCTTCCTCGACGCCGACGCCCCGCACCGCGACGGCCTGGTCGTCGCCTGCGAGTGCACCTTCTCCTGGTACCGGCTCGCCGACACCTGCGCCGAGCACGGCATCCCCTTCGTCCTCGGCGCGGTCAGGCGGGTTCCGTCGATTGGCCCGGGCATGCGGGACGCCGAGGGCCCAGGCCCAGGGCCAGCGACCCCGCGACCAGCCCCAGGATCGCCTGCGGCAGGAAGAACATGACCGAGCCCGCCACGAAATGCCAGCCCCGGCTCGCGTACAGGAATCTCATCCCGGGCGTCTCCCAGAGGAGGCCGCTGACCCCGTTGACGTACCCCTCCCAGAGCCGATCCGCCCCGATCCGTCCGACGAGCGGCAGTCCGGGCCAGTAGCTCAACGCAGTCAAGAGGCCCGCGGCGACGAACCCGACCCAGAACGGGCGGAGCCGGGGATTCCCGTAGAGGGCCCGATCGGCCCCCAGCCCGGCAGCAGGGACGATGAGGGCGAACGGGTAAGCCGTCGCCCTCGCCGCCTCGTCGCCGGAGAGGAGGCCGCGTGCGACCAGCGTGCCGATCGCCGCGAAGGCGATGACGAGCATCAGCCGGGCGATCGAAACCTGATGACGTCTCATGTCCCACCCCCGGGAGAGAGGCCGGACCGATGCCGCGGCGGGCCGGGTCCGCGGCAGCGCGAGGCTAGCCGTCGGCCCGCGCGAACACACGGGACGCGGCCTCCGGCAGCTCGACCGCCACGAAGCACTCGGACGGGTAGAGGTAGTCGTCCTCCGATTCGTCGATCACGCGGACGAAGCCCCGCGACGCCGCGGCTGGGTCGGGGAGCGACCGATAGACCTTGCGGACTTCCAGCGACGCGGGATAACCGTCGTTCCGGATGCACAGGAGGAACGTCCCGTTCGGCGTGATGGAGGTCATGGCGAGTCGTCCAGGAATCGCTTGATATTCAGCTCCACGCGGCCGACGCCGTGCGCCTCGTACCAGTGGACTTCGGCGTGGTGGATGGAGCCATCATCGAGGTGCACGCGCGCGAGGCCCTTGCGCTCCTGCCACCGCCCGGAACTGTAGGCACGCCGCAGGCGCGGCAACTCGCGGATCGACGGGCCGGCGGCGATGGTCTCGACGTCCGTGATCTCGCCGACGACCTCGAAATACATGGTCCCGGCATTGTGCCATCGGGCGACGCCACCGACACCACCGGGCGGGTGGCACTGGTGGCTTGCCCACCAGTGGTCAGGCTGAGAGCCCTCCGAGGAGATCACTGGTGGGCAAGCCACCAGTGCCACCCGCCGGCCCGTCGAAGGTGCGCTCTTGACAGAAGAGGCCATGAGAGCGGTTAGGCGGCGTACGCTCCGATCGGGTGCCACTGGCGGCTTGCCCGCCAGTGGCACCCAGAACCGGCCACCAGTGCCACCCGCCGGCAATCCCATGGCGGCTATCATCCTTGGTATAATTGTTTCGGCCCAACCACCAAAAGCCTTGACTCCTTGATTTCCATGACTTATCCCATGTCATGTCTCATGGTTTTGGTGCTCGACCAAGCGAGGTGTATCATGGCGGTGGAATGGTTTATTTTAGAACGCAAAGGCATTATTGATCCTCTTAGCGCATCCCAGATGCGAGATGCTGCCAAGTATGGGCGGCTCACCCCGGGTACAAAGGTTAGAATGGGAGAATCTGGGGAGTGGTTTGCTGCCAAAAGAATTAAAGGGTTGTTTGAAAACGCAAATGCCCCAGACTGTTCATCGATTCCCACCGAGATTACTCCAGTTCCTATTGAGATTGCATCGACCGAATATTCTAGTCGTGCTTTCATGACATTTGTGTATTCTCTTCCAATTCTTGCCGGAATAATATCTGTAGGTTTTCTGCATGTTTACTACAGATCAAAAGAGAATGAAAGGGCTAGACAGGCAAACGAGACGGCAAACGAGGCCGTGGCGACTGCACAGGCTTGGCTCCATGGAGAGGGAAATCTAAGCGACAGCGAAGTCGAGCAACTGCTTACTGCATCCTTAGGAGATGAGGATCTACGTGACAAGTCTTCTGTAAAAGCCGAGCTTGTCAGCATTCAAAAGCGAAGAGCAGACGATGAGGCTGACAACACGCTTAGAGAAGCGAACAAGGCACTCGACGAAGGCCAGTTGCAGACTGCAAGTGACATACTGGAAAGATATTTGAGCCAAGCCAACGGAACGATGAGAGGGGACGCAGAACTTCTGAAAAGAGATATTGAGTTGGCAACATCACAAGACGTAGCCCTGACACTCCTGCTCGGATTAGATGACAGCAGTTTTGAAATATTCAGAAACGAATTCAACTGGAGTTTTGGTGATGCCGAAATTACCCATCCGGTTTTGCGAAATCGTTGGGTGGAAACACTGCTGCAAGCACTGCCAGACGCAGAAAAAGAACGTGAGCAGATCAGGAAGACCAACGAGGCTAGGCTGATCGCTGCCGAAGAGCGAAGGGCCAGAGAAGCAGAGCAAAGTAAGTTCGATGTGCTTCGGTCGGAGCTAGCCGTTTTCCTTGGCGGAACTATCTCAGGTGACGACGCTGCACTTTGGCGAAGTCCTGTTGTCTTCAAGGAAGTGGAGAGACAAGAGCCAATATCGGTCTTCGATGAGAAGGAAGAATGGGAGTCTCAATTTCAAGTTGATCACATAAGGCTAACCGACGGAGTGCATATGAGTCTCACGGTGAAAAACATAAGCAGCTTCATGGGAACAAGCTGGAGCTGGCTCGTGTTTGCAGTCGACCCTTCCAAAGGTTATCCCCCAGATTGTTCTTTGCATTTTTCAATCGATGGAAAAATTGAGATGAATTTTTTAGAAGAGGTCATTAATACACAAAGTGTTTCCCACGCATATTCTTTCCCTTCCGGGAAGAGGAAGCAGGCGTTTAGCCCGTTGTTCCGCCGCATTGCAAATGGAAATGAGATTAGATACAAACTTACCCTCGGGTCGAAATCTGTAGAGGCCGAACTGCCCGGGGAGGCACACGAGGCAATCAAAAAGCTGGTAAATGCTGCGAAATACGAAGACAGATATATTCTTATTTATGGACGATAAACGAATGGTTCGATCGCTCTTCTTCAAATTAGCCATGTCCTGTAATACGACAGCGCCGACGGAGCACTTGACCCCAAACAAGCGTGATGCGAGCCCCGCTGCTCGGCTCATCTCGGCCCGGAGCGGGTGCGGAGCCTCTCCGGGCCGGGTCGCAACCACCCGGTTCGGCGCCCTCTGATCTCGGCGGGTGGCCGGGACAAAGCGCAGCGTGCCCCGGATCCGGGGGCCCGCGACACCGGGGCACGCTGCGCTTTGCCCCGGCCACCCGACCGATCCCACGTCGGCCCGAGGGGGATTCTCGCCCCTCCCGGCGGAAAAAGTGACTGCCGGGGCCCGGTTCCCTGATCTTAAGGGTGTACGGCCGATGCCGATCGGGTGGGACGAGGCGGTCCCCCCCCGGCCCGGCCGGGCCGATTCACTGCCCGGGCACCCTTGAGACATCCCCATGACGACGCCGTCGCAGAAGCAGATCTCGGCCAACCGCCGCAACGCCCTCCGCTCCACCGGCCCCAGGACGGCCGAGGGTAAGCTCCGCAGCCGCCGCAACGGACTGGTCCACGGGCTGGCCGCCCAGGTCGTCGTCCCCGAGGAGGACCGCGCCGCCTTCGACGCCCAGATGGCCCGCTGGGACCGGGAGATGGGCCCGGCCAACGTCGTCGAGCGGCACCTGGCCCGACGCGCCGCCGCCTGCTCGGTGAAGCTGGAGCGGATCGAACGCGCCCGCGAGCAGACCCGCCGCGAGGCCGCGCTGAAGGCCCTGGCCGGCTGGGAGAAGCGGCGCCAGGCCCGGGCCCGCCGCAAGGCCCAGGACCTGGCCCGGGATCCCAGCAACACGGTGCTCGACCTCGAAGGCACCGCCTTCGGCTGCGACTGGCTGATCCGCCGGTGGCAGGCGCTGGACGCCCCGCTGCAACTGGGCCAGGGCTGGGACCAGCGGACGGTGCTGAAGGCCCAGGCGCTGCTCGGCTTCCCGGAGTACCTGCCCGGCCCCGACGCGAATCGGGAGATCCGACGGCTCTGGATCCTGGCCGCCGCCGCCTCGCCGACGCAGGTGACGGCGCTGCCCCGGCTGGAGGCCGAGGGATCGCTGCCCACCGACCCGAGCCACGCCCGGGCCACCCTGTCTCGGTTCGTCGCCGAGCAGGTGCACCGGCTCGAAGGGCTGCGGGCCGAGTCGTGGGAGGAGGTGGAGGGGCCCGAGGGCCGGGCCGTCGCGCTGCAGGCCGCGGCGGCCGACCCGTCGGGCGAGGGCCAGTTGATGCACCGCTACGAGGTGGCGGCCGACCGCGCGGCGAACGCCGCCGTCCGGCTGTTCCTGAACCTGCGGGACCGTCGGCGCCGGGAGCTGCTGGAGCTGTCGAAGGAGGCCCGTCATAGCAGCATCCCCCGGGCCCCGGTCGGTGGCGGCTGGTGGTGCGAGGTCGACGCCGACCCGGCTCCGCCGGGCTTCGAGCGGATCCGGGAGGTCCCGATCGCCTCCCAGGCCGGGCCGATCGACCGGGTCGAGGCCCCCGACCCGACCGTCGCGGCCCCCGCCACCGACTCGGCGACCCCGGCCGGGCCCGAGGGGCCCGCCGACGACCGACTCGAATCGGCCCCGGCCGGGAGTCCGCCCCGGGGTTCGACCACCTCGGCGCGGAGCGAACCCATTTCGCCCGCCGGAACCGCGTCGAACCCGAATCGCAACCCATTGCCCCGGAACGATTTCGACACAAGATCTGCCCAGGGCTCCCCCGGCGGCGATCGGCGCACCGACCCCGTCTCGGGCCCCTCCCGACCGCCCGAGACCCGCGCCGGCTGACCCGAGGACGCGGAGACCCCGGCCCCTCGCCCCGATCTCCGATCCCCAGCCCCGGGCCGGATCCGGCCCCGACGCCCCCCCCGACCCTCGGGCCGGGAGACTCCCCGCGCCGGGCCAGCCGGAGCACAACCAGGGCCGAGTGAAATGACGAGAATGGACCGGGATTGGGCTGGCCGGGGTCCGCGCCGCGGCCCCGGGATCGAAGGGCGTCGGAGGTCGGGGGCCGAGGCGCGGACCCCGGACACCCTGCCGCCCTCCTGGGCACGCGCCCGGCGTCCGGAACCGCCCCGGTCACGCGACGGCGACGAGCCTGGGCGTCCCGATCGAAGCCGCCCGACGGGGGCCCCGTCGCCCCCTCCCCAATCACCCGAGGTCCCCGCGCCGATGCCCGTCCTCAACCCGAACGGAGATCGCCCGATGCAATCGCCGAGGCCGGGCGGCCTGCGCCCGACCCCGGCCCCATGCGGGCCGCTCCCGACCCCGGCCCCGTGCGGGCCGGGCCCCGGGGCCGGGTCAGGGGAGGTCGGCCGTGCACTGGTCGATGAGCCAGGAGTCGACGTCCGAGAGCATCGCCGGGGTGATCGACCGCGCCGACTCGTAGGCCCGGGAGGTGACCCGGATCCCGGCGTTCCGCAGCAGGGCCACGTCCTTGCGGGCGTCCTCGATCGGCGACCGGGCGTTCCAGAGGCTCTGCAGGGCCAGGACCCGGAGCGACCGGCAGTCCTCCCAGCGCCTCAGGGGGCGGAACCCCCGGGGGATCCAGCCGTTGAGGGCCACGACCCCGGCGAACCGGTCGGGGTTCGACAGGCCGATCCGGTAGGCCAGGGCCGCCCCCTCGCCGATGCCGACCAGGAAGATCCGCTCGGAGTGGACGTGCAGGGCCCTCCGGGTGCGCCGGACGGCCGAGAACAGGGCGTCCTCGATGGCGTCGTACGGGTCGGCCAGGCCGTAGGTCAACACCCGGGAGACGACCTCGGCGGGGTCGACCTCGTCCCACTGGGGGCCGGGCCGCCGCCTCGGGTGGCGGAACATGGGGCCCCAGTCGAAGCCGCTCGGCTGGCCGCCCCGGGTCAGGGGCTCGGGCCCCCGGAGGCCGAGCCCGACGTAGTTCCGCCAGCTCATCGTCGGCATCGCGTCGACGAGCTGCTGCTCGTCCCCGCCCCGGCCGTGCAGCAGGACCAGCAGGGGATAGGCATAATTGGGCTCATAGCGGTGCGGCACGAACGTCGCGTCGAGCGAGGGGTCCGGGCCGCTGCCGATCAGCTTCTCGATCGGGCCGGGCGTCCGGTGTTCGTGGTGCATGGCGCGGGGTCCTCTCGGCGGGTGCATCACGTCTCAGGAAGGGTCCCGGCCTGCGTCGTCCGGCCTGTCCAGGCGATCAACTCGGACCGACGCCCCCGGTCGCGATTTCGGGCGGCTCACTCCTCCGCAAAGCATAGCCAGGAAATTGCCGTGCTTCAACATTTTGCCCAGTTCATAACCCCGTTTCCGGGAGGCGAGTTCCGACCATCTCGGACATGCACAATCTGCGGGCGTGGCGGAGAATGGGGTCAGTTCGTCTGGAGGGTCTGCACGATGCCTGGCAAGCCCGGTCGTCCTGGCAAGGCCTCCGGGCGTCGGTGCCGGGCGGGGACCTCCGGGGAGGCCCCGCCCGGGCATCCGGGGGGGATCAGCCGCTGTTGCCGGGGAAGCCCCCGGGGCGATTCGGGAACGGCGAGGGCCGGCCGGGGGTCCGGTCGAGCTGGGCCTGCCGGCGCTGCTCGAGCAGTTGCCGGAAGGCCTGGAGGCGGGCCCGGTAGAGCTGGATCCGCTGCTGCTGGTCGGGCCGGCCGACGACGGGGGGCCTCGGGTTCGGGGTCGGTTGCGGCGAGGGGGAAGGATCGGGGTCCGTCGGGGTCCCGGGGGAGTACGGGGAGTCGGGGCCGACGGGGGTCGGCAGGGCCAGGGTCATCGGGGCCGAGGCGTAGAGGTTGTCGGCCTCGTCGGCCTCGTCGATCGTGTTCTCGGGGTCGACCTGGACGATGACCCGGCCGAGGCCGTTGCCCAGCTGGAGGCCGAACGGCAGCTTGCCGGGCAGCTTCAGCTGCTGGGTGACGGTGGTCGAGGCCCCGGCGGCGATCCCCTCGGGGAGTTCCCCGTGGCCCAGGACCAGGGCGCTGGTCAGCTCGCCGTTGGGCCCGCCGAGGAGGTAGCGGATCTTGATCGGCCCGGAGGCGGCCTGGCCCTGGTTGGTGATCTGGGAGGAGACCTGGAAGGTGCCGCCCCAGGTGAGGGTGGCCCCCGGGGTCAGCACGTCGGCGGGGGCGAGGTCGGGCCGGGGCGCGGCCGGGTCGGCCGGCTCGGCGGCGGGGTCGGGGGAGATCGCCAGGACCTCCCAGTCCACGGCCCGGCCCTGGGGGGGCTGGGCGGTCAGGGCGGGGGTGACGTCGTGGTCGGCGTCGGCGACCACCCGGGCGATGTACCCCCCGGCGGCCGGGAAGTCCTTGGGCGCCCCCCCGGGCAGCCGGACCACGGCGGTCACGTCGACCGACTGGTACGGCAGCAGCTCCGGCACCTCCAGGTCGCCGACCAGGGTGACCTCCTGGCCCGACCCCACCGCCACCCCCGGCGGCGTGAGCACGACCCGGGCGGTCGAGGCCTCGGCCGGCCCCCCCAGGGTGTTCTCGACCCGGGCGGTCACCCGGACCGAGTCCCCCCAGGCGAGGGTGTTCTGGTCGAACCGGACCGAGCGGATGGCCAGGCTGGCCGGCTGGTGGGGGACGACGATGACGACCGCCGAGTCGACCCCGACCCCCCGGTCCAGGTTGTTCGCCGTGTCCAGTTCGGCGACCGCGTTGCCGGCGTCGACCACCAGGCCGATGTGGACGGCGTTGTCGGCGCCGACCCGGGGGACGGCCGTGGGCGGCAGGTCGAGCACGGCCTCGAAGGCCTCGTCCGCCCCGGCCTCCAGGCCGTCGAAGGCGATCGAGCCCATCTTGACCGCGCCGGTGGAGCGGTCGGCGGCGGTGGAGACGTACACGTCGACCTTGAAGGGGGTGTCGGCGTCGGCGGTCCCCTGGTTCCGCAGGGTGCCGCTGAGCTTCAGCTCCTGCCCCCAGTCGCCGTAGGGCTCGGACCGGAAGGAGACGGCGACGAGGTCCGGCGCCTTGGCGCCGGCCGCGACGGCCTCGGCCGAGGCGGAGAGCAGCTGTCGCCCTTCCAGGGGTTCGAACCGCAGGATCTTCGGGCCCCGGGAACCGGCCCGACGCCCCGCGGCGTCCCGACGGTCGTGCGTCGGCATCGTCGTCTCCTCCTTGAATCTCGTCCCCGAACCGTCCGTGTGGTTCGGGGGTCGCCCGTCGACATCCGTGCCCGCCTCTCGGCGGGCTCGACGGGCGAACCTCGGCCCCGAGACGGGGCCGAGCCGGTACCATATCGAGCCGGACCCGCCAGGTCAAGCGTGTCCTGCCCGCCGGGTCGCGATCATGCCCCCGGCGGCGGGCCGTCGTCGAGGGTCCACTCCCGGACCGCCCGCTTCCGCTGCTGGACCTGCCTCGCCATCGGGCCGAAGTGCTTGTGGCGTCGGTCGCCGTCGGCGGCGGCGGCGGGCTTGCCGCCGTCGAGCTTCCGGGCGACCGCGTGCTGCTTCCTTCGCTTCTTGTCGGAGGCCATGGCTCGGGCTCCTCGCCGTCGGGATCGCGTCCCCCTCGACGGCCGGACACGGGCCCGGGGGCGTCGGTTCGCCGAGAACTCGGGCCGGCCGTCCCGAGGGGCGGTCAGGGCCGGCGGCGCCCGGACCGTCCCGCGAGCCCGCGGCTCACCGGCACGGCCCGGTCGGGAGTCGGCCCGGGCGCGGGGGCCTTCGCCGGGGGATCGGGCTTCGCCTCGCCCTCGGCCGGGGCGGGGGAGGGTTTCGGGGGGCTGAGCAGGCCCCGGGCGAGTCGGGCGATGGCGTCGGGGGACCGGTCCTCGTCGAGCGGGACGTACGCCGTCTTGTCGTCGACGACCCGGACGGCCCCGGCGGGGTGCAGCCGGGCCAGGGCCTCGATGCGACGGGCGTTGCGGTAGGTCAGCACGAGGAACTCGTCCTCGACGTGCAGCCGGGGCACCATCCAGTGCTCGGCCAGGATCCGGAGCTCGGCCTCGGCCAGCAGGTGATCGGCGGGGGGCGGCAGCGGGCCGAAGCGGTCGGCCAGCTCCCGGCGGAAGTCTGCCAGCCGTTCCGGGCTCCGGAGCCGGCCGGCCCGGCGGTAGAGCTCCACCTTCAGCTTGTGGGACGGGACGTAGTCGGCCGGCAGGTAGGCCCTCCAGGACAGCTCGATCGAGCAGTCGTACCGAGGGCGTTCCCCCTTGCCGGTCAGGGAGCGCACCGCCCCCTCCAGGAGCGAGCAGTACAGCTCATAGCCGACCGCCTCGATGTGCCCCGACTGCTCCGCCCCCAGGATGTTCCCGGCCCCCCGGATCTCCAGGTCCCGCAGGGCGATCTTGAACCCGGCGCCCAGGTCGGTGAACTCCTCGATCGCCTTGAGCCGCCGCACGGCGTTCGGGGTGACCGCCTTGCTCTCCTCCAGGATCATGTACGCATAGGCCCGGTGCTTGAAGCGCCCGACCCGGCCCCGGAGCTGGTGCAGGTCGGCCAGGCCGTAGCGGTCGGCCTCGTGGATGAAGATGGTGTTGGCGTTGGGGATGTCCAGGCCGCTCTCGATGATCGTCGTCGCCACGAGGATGTCGGCCTCGTGGCGGACGAAGCTCATCATCGCCTTCTCCAGCTGCTCCCCGGTCATCTGGCCGTGGCCGACGAGGATCCTCGCCTCGGGCACCAGCGCCTGGATGCGGTCGGCGACCGACTGGATGTCGAACACCTTGTTGTGGACGAAGTAGATCTGGCCGTCGCGATTCAGCTCCCGCTGGATCGCCTGGCGTATCATCCGGTCGTCCCATCGGGTGATCCGGGTCTCGATCGCCTTGCGATCCGGCGGGGGCGTCTCCAGGTTGGAGATGTCCCGGATGCCGAGCAGCGCCATGTGCAGGGTCCGGGGGATCGGCGTGGCCGAGAGGGTGAGGATGTCCACCGTGGCCCGGAGCGACTTGAGCCACTCCTTGTCCTCGACCCCGAAGCGCTGCTCCTCGTCGATGACGATCAGCCCCAGGTCCTTGAAGGCCACGTCCTTCTGCACGAGCCGGTGGGTGCCGATCAGGATGTCGACCGTGCCGGCGGCGGCGTCCTTGAGGACCTGCCTGATCTCCCCCCGGGGGCGGAAGCGGTTGACGACCTCGATCCGGAACGGGAACTCGGCCATCCGCCGGGTGAAGGTGCGGTGGTGCTGCTCGGCGAGCACCGTGGTCGGCACCAGGACGGCCACCTGCTTGCCGGCGTCGGCGGCCTTGAAGGCGGCCCGCATGGCGACCTCGGTCTTGCCGTAGCCGACGTCCCCGCAGATCAGGCGGTCCATCGGCCGGGGCTGGGCCATGTCCCGCTTGATCGACTCGATCGCCGAGAGCTGGTCGGGCGTCTCCTGGTAGGGGAAGGCGGCCTCGAACTCGGTGAGCCAGTGCGAGTCGCCCTCGGGGAAGGCGATGCCGGGCTTGCTGGCGCGCTGGGCCTGCAGGTCGATCAGGTCCTGCGCCAGGTCGACCACCGCCTCGGCGACCCGCTTCTTCCGCTTCTCCCACGAGGACGAGCCGATCTTCGAGAGCGGCGGGTCCGCCTTGCCGCCGCCGACGTACTTCTGGACCAGATCGATCTTGGCGACCGGGATATACAGCTTCGTCCCCTCGGCGAATTCGAGGACGAGCTGCTCCTCGGCGTAGCCGAGCCCCTTCTCCTTGTCGACCAGCTGCAGCCCGCGATATCGGGCGATCCCGTGGTTGATGTGGACGACGAGGTCCCCCTCGTTGAGGTCAAGGAAGCTGTCGATCGCCCGGGTCTCGTAGCGGCGGCGGCCCGTGGAGCGTCGGACCTCGGTGCGGTCGAACAGCTCGTGGTCGCCGATCACGAGCAGGCCGGCGTCGATCAGGTGGAAGCCGGATCGCACCCGGCCGGTCGTCAACTCCAGCCTCCCCTCGCGGACGAGGTCGGTGCCGGCGAAGACTTCGCCCAGCCGCTCGATCTCGGCGGCGTTGTGGCAGGCGATCAGGACCCGGTGCCCGGCCGAGGCGGAATCCAGCTCGGCCTTCACCTTCGACAGCTCGCCGCTGAACCGCTCGACGCTCTCCACCCGCAGCCGGCAGGTCGTCTCCAGGCTGGCCGAGGCGACGGCCGACAGCGCGATCGAGGGCCGCTCGGTCAGGCGCCGGAACGTCCCCTCGACGGTGAACAGGCCCCGTCGGCGCTCGACCCGGGCCAGGTAGTGCCCCCCCTGCTCCTTCAGGTCCTCCGGCTCGACCAGCGCCACCCAGCTCCCCCCGGGCAGGTAGTCGGCCAGGTGGCCGAGGGCGTCCGGCGCGTGGTCGGCGATCGCCGAGGGGGTGGTCAGGGAGACCGACTCCAGGGCCCCGAGCGAACGCTGCGACTCGGGGTCGAACGGCCGGATCGACTCCACGTCGTCCCCGAAGAACTCGATCCGGACCGGTTCCGGCCGGTCGGGCGGGAACACGTCGAGGATGCCGCCCCTGAGGCTGAACTCGCCGGCCACCTCCACCACCTCGACCCGGGCCATGCCCCGGCCGCCGAGCCAGGCGATCAGCCCCTCCACCGCCACCGCCTCGCCGACGGTCACCACCCGGGAGGCCCGCCCCAACGCGGCCGGGGTTGGGACCGGCTGCATCAGCGCCTGCATCGAGGCGGCGACGATCCGGGGCGGGTCGTCGAGGAACCGGCGGGCGACCCGGAGCCGCCGGGCGAGGATCTCGTCGCCGGGCTTCGACTCGCCCGGGGGGCGATCCCAGGCGGGGAGGGTCTCGACCGGGACGCCGGCGAAGGCGGCCAGGTCGCCGGCGAAGTCGTCCACGTCCCCGACGTGGGGGATGACCACCAGCAGCGAGCCCGACGCGTGCCAGGACAGCGCGGCGGAAGCCAGCGGCGCGGCCGACCCCCAGGCGCCGTCGATGGTCGCCCCCCTGCCGTTCTTCAGGGCGGCGAGCACCTCGGAGAACCCGTCGGAGCGCTGGATCAGCCGGGTCAGGTCCGTCAGGCCTCGGGGCTCGGCGGCGGTCGATCGGGCGGGGACGTCGGGCATCGCTCCCTCGATGATCGGCGACAGGCCGGGTGGCTGAGCCCGGCTGCTGAGCCCGGCTATTGTAGGGAAATCCGCCCGGATCGCCCATGCGGATCGGCGACGGGGAGGGGCGTTCACGCGGCGGCGCGGAGACGCAGGGGAGATGAAGGCCGGAGGAGACGGTCCCGATCGATCCCGCCTCCCGACCCTCCTCCTCGCCCCCTCGGTCCCGAAGCCCCACGAGAGGTCCCTCCCTGCATCCCTCAGGCCGGGCCCGACTCGTCCCCCACCAGCCTCAGTCCCACGGGAAGGGCGTCGCCGAGGGCCACTCCCTGGGCCTTCGACCGCAGCTCCCGGAACTCCCGGACCGGGGCCGTCTCCTCCTCGTCGGCGCCGAGGGCGGCGAGGCGGTCGAGCACCGCGGCCCGGGTCGAGTCGTCCAGGTCCCTCGTGCGGTCGGCCGAGACCCGGCCGAGCTGGGAGAGGGCGAAGGTCAGATCCTCGGCCTCCCGGGCGGTCGAGGGTTCGACGGCCAGCAGGGCGGCGGCCCAGCGTTCGGCCACCTCCCGGGAGACGGCCGAATTCGCCGGGCCGTAGAGGGGGACCCGGGCCCCGAGGCGGCCGAGGCACCAAATCGACGACCGGGGCGCCTGGGGGCGGCCGACGACCTTCGCCAGCACGTCGCCGAGCCCGACCTTCTGCGACGGCTCCAGCCGCTCCAGCGCCGCGGCGCAGCGCCACATCTCGGCCAACTCGTGGCCCTCGGGCTTCGGGCGGTTGAGCTTCTTGGAGGCCGGGCCGATGCCGCCCTTGCCGGGCAGCAGGAACGGGGCGAGTCGGCGGTAGATCTCGTCGTGATGCGCCCGGTTCAGGCCGGCGGCGACCCGACGCCAGAGCACCCACCACTCGACCCAGCACTGGACGTCCCTGGTGTGCTGGATTCCCTGGTGGGAGGTCGGCCAGAGGGCCTTGATCCGGACCGGGTCCATCGGGAAGCCGACCCCGGGGCGGAGGCAATAGCCGGCGAGGTTCAGCCAGCGCTGCTCGTGGCGGGGGGACCGCTTCCGGTCGTCGGCCGACTCCCGGAGCGGCTCCCAGAGGGCGCGGAGGGCCGAGGGGGGCCAGTCGTCCCGGGGGAGTTCGAGCAGGTCTTCGAGCCGCTTCACCAGCCGGGCGGCCCCGCCCTCGGCCTGGGGGTCGGGCTCGGCGAAGGCGGACCGGACGGCCCCGACCGCGGCGTCGACGAGCGACTGTTCGAGCACGTCCTGCCCGGCCCCGGCCCCATCCACGGCCCCGTCCCGGGGGCCCGGCGAGGCGCCGGGGGCCGAGGGGTTGCGGAACTGGAGCTGGAGCCGCCAGCGGCGGTCGTCGGCCCGGGACCGGCACCACAATTCCAGCGTGCCGACCTCCGTCACCCGGGCGGCCAGCGAGACGGGCACCTGCTCGGCCTTCGCCTTGCGGCCGACCCGCATCACGCTCGACAGCGGGGGGAGGCCGAGCAGGGAGTTCGGGTCGTCGGGCACGAGGTCGCCGGGCCGGTCCTGGGGCCGGACGGAGCTGCTGGCGATCGGGAACAGGACCGGGCGGTCGACGGTCAGCTCGAAGGCGCGGTCCTCGATGTGGAACTCGTCCCCCTCCTGGGCGTCCCGGGGGACGGTGCAGAGCCAGGGGGTCGCGCCGTCGCCGTCCCCGGCCTGGAGGCCGATGTAGAAGGACCGGGCCGTGCCGCCGCCGATCCGGATGCCGCCGCCCCGCCGGACCACGCCGTAGTAGGCCGCCCCGTGGGCCACGGCCAGGTCCAGGGACTGGTTGGAGAGGACCCGGGGGGCGTAGGCCCCGTCGGGCTCGTCGGGGAACCAGGAGGTGACGACCTCGACGACCCGACGCCGGACGACCTCCGGGGTGAGGGCGCCGCCGTTGAAGAGGATGGCGTCGGGGCGGGCGGGTCGGGCGTCGGCGTCGGGCCGGTGCCCCTCGGGGAGGATCGCCTCGGCCCGGTGGCGCCGGAGGAACGCGGCGAGGTGCTTCGGGATCGCCGGGTCGCTGACGAAGGGCAGGCCGAACTCCTGGAAGCCGAGCTTGCCGGACTTCTCCGGATCGGAGGCGCGGTCGACGACCGGGAAGAAGCCGTCGATGGCGACCCGGCGCACCTCCTCCCGGGTCAGCTCCGACTTCAGGCTGCCGCCGATCACCCGGGAGCCCCGGCCGGGGATCGTCACCGCGACCCGCTCGGGGCCGGCCTCGGCCAGCAATTGCTCCTTGGCCGACCGGCAGGAGAAGCGGAGGGCGCTCCACTGCTCGGCGTCGAGCCGGGCGCCGCCGAGCTTCCCCTCGACGAGGTGAGCCAGGGCGAGGTCGATGTTGTCGCCGCCGAGCAGCAGGTGGTCCCCCACCGCCACCCGGCGGAACCCGGGGCCGGTGGGGGACTCGATCACGGTGATGAGGCTGAAGTCGGTGGTGCCGCCGCCGATGTCGCAGACGAGGATCAGCTCGCCCGCCCTCACCTGGGTCTGCCAGCCCTCCTGGTGGGTGACGATCCAGCAGTAGAAGGCGGCCTGGGGCTCCTCGAGGAGGGTCAGGTGCGCCAGCCCGGCCTTCTTCGCCGCCTCGACGGTCAGCTCCCGGGCCGCCTCGTCGAAGGAGGCGGGGACGGTGAGGACGATCTCCTGGGCTTCGAGCCGCGACGCCTCGTCCCCCTTCGCGACCTGGTGGTTCCAGGCGTCCCGGATGTGGCCGATCAGGGCGGCCGACGCCTCGACCGGGGAGAGCCGGGGGACGTCGTCCGGGGCCCCCCAGGGGAGGATGCCCGCCTCCCGGTCGACCCCGGGGTGGCAGAGCCAGCTCTTGGCGCTGGCGACCAGCCGGCCCGGAACCCGGGCCCCCTGGGACCGGGCGAACTCGCCGACGATCCGGGAGGCCGACGCGTCCCAGGGCAGGCTCGACGCCCCCGGCGGCAATTCCGGCCCGGCCGGCAGGTAGAGGAACGACGGCAGCATCGGCCTCGGGGCCGATTCCCCCGGCGAGACGAGCTGCGGCACCGGGAATGCCCGGATGTCGGCCGGGGGCCGGGCCCTCCCCCTGGTGTCGACGTACGAGACGGCGCAGTTGGTCGTCCCCAGGTCGATGCCGACGATGTAGCGCGATCGAGCCATGCGTTGCCTGCCACCCGGATCAGCTCGGAGTTCGTCCCGTCCCGACGCGATTCTCCCCATTCTACCCCGACCCGGCCGCCGTCGACCGGGCCGACCCCGACCTCCCCGGATTCGGGGTGCGGCGGGCCGGCCGGGAGGTTAGGATCGGTCGCGTTTCCCAGACACGCTCCCGAAGCGACGCCACCGAATGGAGTTCGGCGTGAAGAGCGATGCGCCCGCCCCCGAGACCCCGAACGAATCCGACCCGAGGTTCCCCTCCGGCCCCTGGACCGGATTCTTCCTCCAGAAGGAAGTCCCCGGCAAGCACTGGATGGAGCTGCACCTCACCTTCCGCGAGGGCACCCTCGCCGGGGAGGGGCGGGACCGGGTCGGCCTGTTCCTCGTCAAGGGACGCTACAGCGTCGACGACGGCAAGTGCCACTGGACCAAGAAGTACGTCGGCCGCCACGACGTCTTCTACCAGGGCTTCAACGAGGGCCGGGGCATCTGGGGCACCTGGGAGATCCCCCCCCTCTGGAAGGGCGGCTTCCACATCTGGCCCGAGGGGATGGCCGACCCCACCGGGCAGCACCTCTCCGCCGCCGCCGATGCGCCCGCCTCCGCCCCTCCCCCCGCACCGACCGAGGCGCCCGACGAGGAGCCCATCCCCCTCGGGGCCGGGGCGGGGGAGGAAGGGCGGGGCGACCTCGATTGGCGGCAGGGCCGCGGATCGTCCGCCCGCGACCCGGACAAGGGTTCGTGACGCCCTTCGAATAACGGAGGATGGCCCGAGTGTGTCGGCGAGACGCCTCGCGGGGATCGCCGTGCCCGAACCCGACCGAGGAGGACCTTCCTCATGGTGTCCCGGCGATTCTCCTTGCGATCCCTGCTCGCGATGGTCGCGATCGTTGCGGGGATCCTCGCCGTGTTCACGTCCGATCGAGGGGTCTCGCGGAAGGAGTTCGGGGGACTCCGGCCGGGTATGACCCGATCGGAGACGGAGCAACTGCTCCGGGGGCCGGCTCGGAACGAGGTCCACCGCGCCATCGTCTGGGTGCCGAAGGGGGGCGGCCGACGGGTCTCCTCGGAGATCAAACCCGGGGAACCGGAACGTGAGTTCTTCTCCGACGACTCGATGGACGGCACGCAGGCAGTTTGGCTCACGGAGACCGGGCTCATCGCCGTCGACTTCGGCCAGGACGACCGACTGCGGCGGAAATATTATTCGGATGTCCATGTCGTCGGATCGCCGAACGTCCTCGACTGGTTGTCGTCGATGCGCGGCAGGATTCGCAAGTCGCTCGGCCACTGAGCCGCCGGCGATTGCCACCGGGAGGGGGCCATCCCCCGCCTTCAGAATCCCTGCTTGGAGACGAGATATGGCAGTACCTTGACCCCGTCGGATCGTCGGAGCGAGATCAGGCCCTCCATCAGCTCTGCCTCCCGAGCCGATCCCCGGCCGGCGGCCCTGCGATCGGGGGGGGCCCCGGGACGCTCCTCGCCGCCGACGAGGTAGACGTGGTCCCCCTTGCCGAGCCCAAGCGACCGGACCAGGGCGATCGCCGAGGCGGTCGACCCGTCCCGGTCGGGGATCCCGTCGGGGCCAATCCAGGTCACCACGCTGACGGCGATCCCCGCCCCCTTCGCCCCGGAAGCGATCGGGCCCACATCCTCCGGGGGGGTGGTGGTGTCGTCCGACCCGGGGTCGTCCCCGGCCTCGATGCCGACCGCAACGCGACGGAGCCCCAGCGCCCGGAACCGCCCCCAGTCTTCGGGCCCAGGGATCGGCCCGCTCGACCGGCCGACGAAGGCGTGGATCCCCTCCCGATGGGGGCGTTCGACCGGCAGGTCGGAGCGGCGAGGGGGGGCGGGACCCTCGGCGAGGGGGAAGACGGCCCGGGCGATCCGGAGGGACGCCTCGACCTCATCGGCCGGCCTCCTCAGGGAATCCGGCCCGGCGAGGAACAGCGACCGATAGGGCACGACCCCCATGCCGAGCAGCCCGGCCACGTCCCGGCAATGGCGTTCGAACGCCTCTGGGTTCCGGTGCACCGGACCCCCGCCAGCCGGGGGGCCGACGGTGGCCTGGAGCACCAGGGCGTCGAGGCCGTCGGGTGGGAGGAACGGGTTCGGGCCATAAGTGGAGCGATATCGGCGCCGGTGTTCGGCCCAGGCGGACGCGTCCCAGGCCGAGACGCGACCGAGGAGCGTCCGGAGGCCGTCGGCGCCGATCGGCCGGGCCGGAGGGGGAGGGTCGACGAGCGTGACCGAACCGGACGCGATCCGGTCGGCGAGGCCCAGCGCCATGGCCCGGATCGACGCGTCGAGCCGATCGGCCTCGGACGGGTCGAGCGTCCGGCGGTCGAGCCTCATGTTCCGGCCGACCCGGGGGCGGTCGATCGCCTGGGTCGAGCCGTCGAGGCGCCGGAGGTAGTGGCTCGGCGAGGAGTAGCAGCGATGCCACCGGCCTTCGAGGTCGAAATGGTAGCTCGGCTCGTCCCCGAGGTAGATCGAGGCGGCGCCGTGCTTGATCCCGACGAAGGCGAGCGGACCGCCGTCGACCGGGAGGAGCCCCTGGCGGATCGGATACAGGGCGCCGTGGCGGAGCAGGGCCTCGGCCTCGGTCTCGGCGACGGACATGGCGGTCGGCCCCCTCGGGCGTCGGGTCGATCGGGGATCTCGGGAAACGGGCTCAACAGGATCGGGCCGATCGATTATAGAGAGGCCGAGGCCATGCCGACCGGCCGGGTCGAGACGACTCGCCGCTCGGGGACGGGCGGGCGGGGGGATCCCCGCTCTTGCAAGGACGCAACCGCCGACCCGATCCGCCGCGACTCCGAGGGAGGGAGCCTTTGGACGCGCCCGATCCGACCACCGACACCGCGATGACGGGCGCCGACCCGGCCGAGGCCGCCGGTCGCCGCCTCCCCTGGCGAGAGGCCGCCCTGATCGGCCTGCTGGCCCTGTCGCTGAACCTCGCCGGCAACGGCCGGGCCAGCCTCTGGGACCGGGACGAGCCGAGGTACGCCGGCTGCACCCGGGAGATGCGCCAGAGCGGGGACCTGATCAACCCCACGTTCAACGCCGAGCCCCGCTACCACAAGCCGGTGCTCATCTACTGGCTCATGCTCGCCGGCACCGCCCTGGGCGGCGACAACCCGTTCGGCGCCCGGCTGGTCTCCTCCGTCGCGGGCATGGGCGTCTGCCTGATGACCTGGGCCCTCGGCCGTCGCCTGTTCGGCCCGAAGGAGGGGAGGTGGGCGGCGCTGGCCCTGGCCACGGCGCCGATCATGGTGGCCGAGTCGAAGCTGGCGACCACCGACGCGACCCTGCTCGTCTGGTTCGTCGGCGCCCAGTGGGCGATCTGGGAGCTGTCGCAGAAGCCCAGCCGGCTGGCGACGGCCGCCTTCTGGAGTTGCATGGCCCTCTCGGTGCTGACCAAGGGGCCGGTCGGCCCGGCGTTGATCGTGGCCGCCTCGGGCCTGACCTGGTGGTTCGGCGGGCCGACGCTCGGCTACCGACGCCTGCTCGCCCCGCTCTGGCCCGACGCCTCGGGCCTGGACGAGGGGCTCCGCTTCCGGGAGGCGATCGCCCGGGGGGGGATCGCCGGGCTGTTCTCCTCGGCGATCACGGCGGTCGAGCTGACGGCCCGGGTCGCCGGGCGATGGCTGGCGAGCAACTGGGGGGTGCTGCTGTTCCTGGCGATCGCCCTGCCCTGGTACGTCGCCATCGGGATCGCCAGCGAGGGGGCGTTCTTCAGCGTCGCCTGGGGCTACCACGTCATCAAGCGGGCGACCGAGTCGATCGAGACCCACGGCGGGTTCCCGGGCTACTACGTCGCCCTGACGATCCCGCTGCTCTACCCGTGGTCGGCCCTGCTGCCGGCGGGGATCGCGGGGCTCTGGAGGCGTCGGAAGGCGTCGATGGCCGCGGCCTTCGTGCTGGGGTGGATCGTCGGGCCACTCCTGCTGCTGGAGGTGGCCCGGACCAAGATCATCCATTATTACCTGCCGGCCTACCCGGCCTGCGCCCTTGTGGTGGGCTGGCTGGTGGTGGCGCTGTCGAGGTCGGAGGTGAACCTCCGGCGCTGGACGCTGGGCGGCACCTCGCTCGGCCTGCTGGCCGGGCTGGGGGTGGCGCTCACGGTCGGCTCGCTGGCGGGGGCGGTGGCGTTCCCGGGCGGATTGCGGTGGTCGTGCCTGGCGTTCTCGGCCGTGGTGGGGGTCGGGACGTTCTACGCCGTGGAACGCCTCCGGGGCGGGTCGGCGGAGCGGGCGGCCTCGGCCCTGGTCGGGTCGTGGGCGGCGGCGCTGTTGATCTTCGGGGCGGCGTTCCTGCCGAGCGTCGAGCCCTATCGCCTGCCCCAGAAGGTGGCGGCGGCCCTCGACGAGGTCGAGCGGGAGGAGGGGGCGGTGCCGGTGCTGGCCTCGTTCAAGCCGCCGGGGATCGTCTACTCGATCGGCCACCCCGTCCCCGAGTTGCTCGGCCGGGCCGGGGCCGACCTGATGGCCCGCCGGGAGGGGCCGCTCGTCTCGGCACTCCTGCCGGTCGAGGTCGAGGCGCTCCGGCAGCACCCCCGGCTGGAGGTGGAGGAGCGCGGCACGATCCGCGGCTTCAACATCGAGCGGTTCAAGAACGAGGAGCTGACCCTCGCCGTGATCCGGCCGAAACCCGGCTCGATCTCACCCGACGGCGGCCCCGCCCCGAGCGTCGCCCGGGGCCGTCGCGTCGAGGGCCGGGGAGCCGAGCCGACGCTCGTAGAGTGACCGGATCCGGTCGACCATGACCTCGTGCCGGAACCGATCGGCGAACCGGCGTCGGCCCTCCCGACCGAGGGCCCGGCGCCGGTCGTCGTTGCCGGCCAGGTCGAGGATCGCGTCGGCCAGGGCCCCGCGGTCGAGGAACGGGACGAGGATGCCCGTCTCGGGAGTGACCACCTCCCTCGCCCCGTCCACGTCGTAGCTGATCGCCGGGCGGCCGACGATCAGGCCCTGGGGCAGGACCCGGGCGAGCCCTTCCCGGTAGCTCGGGTGCAGGACCGCGTCGCAGGCATTCAGCAGTTCCGGGATCCGACCCGGCGGCACCAGCCCGGTGAAGGTGATCGCGTCCCGGACGCCGAGCCGGTCGGCCTCGGCCTCCAGCCGGTCCCGGAGGATGCCGCTGCCGATCCAGACGAACCGCACCTTCGGATTCGCCTCCAGGACCCCCGGCGCGATGCCCAGGAGGTCCTCGTGCCCCTTCCGCTCGAACAGCCGGGCGACGGTGGCGAAGGCGACGGCGTCGTCGGGCAGGCCCAGCTCCCGGCGGACCTCGGACCGGGGCCGGGGGGGGTCGAGGAACGGCCCGACCTCCATGCCGCTGTAGATCGTCTCGTACTGCTCGGGAAGGCCGACGCCCGCGGCGAGCGCCTGCTCGGTCATGGCGTCGCAGACGCTGACGATCGCGTGGCAACGGCGGGCGGCCCAGCGCTCCAGGCCGACGTAGAGCCGGTTCCGCCAGGGTTTTTCCGAGGGGCCGAACGGCAGGCCGTGGATCGTGTGGACGACCAGGGGCACCCGCTCGTCCCAGGCCGCCGCCCGGCCGACGATCCCGGCCTTGGAGCTGTGCGTGTGGACGACGTCGGGCCGGAGCCTCCGGAACGCCTGGCGGAGCAGCCGATACGCCTTCAAATCCGTCGACGGCCGGATGGCCCGGACCAGTTCCGGCATCAATTCGACCTTCAGCCCGCCCCGTTCGGCCCGGTCGAAGAGGTCCCCCTCGGGCCCCTCGGCGGGGCCGGTGATCAGGGTGACGTCGTCTCGGTGGCGGTGGTGCAGCCCCTCGACCGTCAGCAAGGTGTTCTCCTGGGCGCCGCCGAGGATCAGTCGGGTGATCACGTGGACGATCTTCATGGGGCTCCGGGCGTCAGCGGCCCTCCTCGACGGGGGGGATCGGGGCGGGCGCCCGGTCGTACCGGACGTATCGCAGGAACAACCCCTGCGGAGGTGCGGTCGTACCGGACGTATCGCAGGAACAACCCCTGCGGAGGTGCGGTCGGCCCGGCGTCCTTACGGCTCTGGGCGGCCAGGGCCTCGGCGGCGAACGACTCGGGGCGACGGCCGCCGCCGATTAGCACGAGCGTCCCCGTGATCGACCGGACCATGTTATAGAGGAACCCGTCGGCCTCCACCTCGAGCGTCACGACCGGGCCGTCTCGGGCCACCCCGATGTCGAAGATCGTCCGGACGCTGCTCGTCCGGTTCGGCCACTCCGTCTCGAAGCTCCGGAAGTCGTGCCGGCCCTTCAGCGCCTGCGAGGCCCGGTGCATCCGCTCCTCGTCGAGCCCGGTGCCGACGTGCCAGCAGTAGCGGAGGCGGAAGGGGTCGGGGATGGGGGCGTTGTCGATGACGTATCGGTACCGCTTACTCCTGGCGTCGAGCGTCGCGTGGAAGGCCTGGGGCACCTCCTCGGCCTCCAGAACCCGGACGGACCTCGGCAGCTTGGCGTTGATGCCCCGGAGGAGCACGCCGGGGCCCAGCTTCGACGCCGTGTAGAAGTTCACCACCTGGCCGAGGGCATGGACCCCCGCGTCGGTCCGGCCGCTGGCCGTGGCGTCCGGCCGCTCGCCGGTGATCTGCTCGACGGCCGATTCCAGCGCCTCCTGCACGGTCGGCAGGCCGGGCTGGCGCTGCCAGCCGTGGAAGTCGGAGCCGTCGTAGCAGATCGTCAGCTTGAGGTTCCGCATCGGGCCGATGGCGGCGTCGGGGGGAGGGCGATCGGACGGTCGGATCGGCTCAGCCCCGGGTGCCGACCTCCAGCTTGACCAGCTCCTCGGCGATCTGCACGGCGTTGGTCGCGGCCCCCTTGCGGAGGTTGTCGCTGACGCACCAGAACAGCAGGGCGTTCGGGCGGTACGGGTCGCGCCGGATCCGGCCGACGAACACATCATCATGCCCCTCGGCGTCGGCGGCCAGGGGGTATCGGCCGTGCTCGGGGTCGTCGACCACGGTCACGCCGGGCGCACTCGCCCAGAGGGACCGGGCCTCGTCCGCCGACAGGGGCCGGTCGGTCTCGACGAGGATCGACTCGCTGTGCGAGTACGGCACCGGGACCCGGACGCAGGTGGGGACGACCTCGATGGCCTCGCTCCCCATGATCTTCCGGGTCTCGTCGATCATCTTCCGCTCCTCCTTGGTGTAGCCGTCGGGGAGGAAGGCGTCGATCTGGGGCAGGCAGTTGCCGGCGATCGGGTGGGAGAACTTGGAGGGGGCGGGCCAGTCCCTCCGGTGGACCAGCGCCTCGAGCTGCTCCTCCAGCTCCACCAGCCCCTTCTGCCCGGCGCCGGAGACCGATTGATACGTGCTGACGATCACCCGCCGGATCGTCGCCGCGTCGTGGATCGGCTTCAGGGCGACGACCATCTGGATGGTCGAGCAGTTGGGGTTGGCGATGATCCCCCGGTGCCTCGGGATGTCGTGGGCGTTGACCTCGGGGACGACCAGCGGGACCTCGGGGTCCATCCGGAAGGCGCTGGAATTGTCGATCACCACGGCCCCGGCGGCGGCGGCGACCGGGCTCCACTGCTTCGAGACCGAGGCCGGGGTGCTCGACAGGACGATCTCGACGCCCCGGAACGCCTCCTCGCTCACCGGCTCGACCGGGACGTCTTCCCCCCGGAACCGGACCACCCGGTCCTCGCCGGCGCCCCGCGCCGAGGCCAGGAATTTGATCGAGCCGACCGGGAAGGCGCGCTCCTCCAGCAGGCGGACCATCCGCTCTCCCACGGCCCCGGTGGCCCCGACGACGGCGACGCGCTTCACGATCCTACGCTCCTCTCTGGCGACTTCGCCCCGCCTCCGGCCCCTCGGGGGCCGTGGCGCGGCGGGATGGAACAGTTTAGCGAATCGAATGATGCGGGGCCAATCGGGGGACGGCGGATCTCCCCCCGGCGGCGCGGGGTCGGGGAGAATCCCGCTCCTCCTCTCCGCGACCCCGCGCCGCCGCGAGAGATCCGGATCCCTCCCCGGTCCGTTTGACGCCTCCCCGAAGAATGCGCCGCGAGACCGGCCGCCGGTTGGTTAGAATGAGCGATCCAACAGTGAGGAAGGCCGGGCCCGGCGGCGGGCCGATCCGGGGAGCATCGAGGAGTCGATCCGTGAACGTGCTGGTCATCGGCAGGGGGGGGCGCGAGCACGCGCTCTGCTGGAAGCTGGGGCAGTCCCCCCGGGTGAAGACGATCTACTGCGCCCCGGGCAACGCCGGGACCTCCCGGGACGCCGAGAACGTGGCGATCGACCCCAAGGACACGAGGGAACTCGTCCGGTTCGCCAAGAGCCGGGACGTCGGCCTGACGGTGGTCGGCCCCGAGGAGCCGCTGGTCAACGGGATCGTCGACGCCTTCCAGCGCGAGGGGCTGCGGGTCTTCGGGCCGAGCAAGCTCGCCGCCGAGCTGGAGGGGAGCAAGATCTTCGCCAAGGAGGTCATGCGGCAGGCGGGCATCCCCACCGCCGAGTTCCGGGTCTTCCGGGGGGCCCCCGACGCCGAGCAGTTCATCCTCTCCCGGGAGGTGGCCCTGACCCTCCGCCCCCGGGGCCGGTCCCCGGTCCGGGGGACCCAGCATTGCCGAACCGCCGCCGAGGCGATCGAGGCGATCGAGGCGATCCTGGACCCCCGGGAGGTGCTCGTCCCCGGCCAAGCCGAGGTCGAGGTCGACGAGCGGGGCAAGCGGCGCTCGTTCAAGACGATCGAGGAGGCCCGGCGCTACGTCCTCACCCGGCCGATCGGCCTGGTCATCAAGGCCGACGGGCTGGCGGCGGGCAAGGGGGTGGCGGTCTGCAAGGACCTCGGCGAGGCGCTGGAGGCGATCGACGAGATCATGGTCCGACGGCTCCACGGCCGGGCCGGCGACCGGGTGTTGATCGAGGAGCGGCTCGACGGCGTCGAGGCCAGCGTCCTGGCCCTGACCGACGGCCGGACGATCATCCCCCTGGAATCGAGCCAGGACCACAAGCGGGCCTTCGACGGCGACGAGGGCCCCAACACCGGGGGCATGGGCGCCTACTCCCCCGCCCGGGTGCTCACCCCCGAACTGATGGCGGAGGTCGAGCGCGAGATCCTGGTGCCGATCGTCCACGCCATGAAGCGTTCCCGGCGCGCCTTCCGGGGCGTCCTGTACGCGGGGATCATGCTCACGCACCAGGGGCCGAAGGTCCTGGAGTTCAACGTCCGGTTCGGCGACCCCGAGATCCAGGCGATCCTGATGCGGCTGCGGTCCGACCTGGTCGACGCCCTGGAGGCGGTGGTCGACGAGCGGCTCGACTCGGTCGCCCTGGACTGGGATCCCCGCCCCGCCGTCACCGTGGTCATGGCCTCCGAGGGCTACCCCGGGGCCTACGAGCGCGGCCGGCCGATCAACGGGCTGGATGAGGCCGGTGCGATGGAGGGGGTCAAGGTCTTCCACGCCGGCACGGCCACCCGGAACGAGCCCCAGGGGCCCCGGATCATCACCGATGGCGGCCGGGTCCTGAACGTGACGGCGATCGGCGAGGACTTCGCCGAGGCCCGGGACCGCGCCTATCGGGCCGCCTCCGCCATCCGGTTCACCGGGGGCTGGTTCCGGCACGACATCGCCGACCGTGCCCTTAAGGGGGAACCCCCGGCCGAGGACCGGAGCTGACCGGGCCCCGGGTCGGCCGCCCGACTCCCGGGACGCGAGGGCGGCCTCGACCCGGGACCCCTGCCGATCTGGCACCCCGGCCCCGGCCTGCCGAGTGGGCCCGCGGACTCCTGCCATTCTTGCAGGACCCGGCGCACCTCCGGCGATCCTGGTCCGCGGCGCGCCCAATCCATCACGGCGCAAACCGGGATTTACGCGAGGTTTGCGCCGACAATCCCGGCACGGCGGGGGGTTCCCTCCGGCCCCGGCATCCGATGTGCGTCCCGCCCTTCCATCGACGTGCGCGGAATCGAATCACGGGCTCGATGGCGGAGAGGCCTGCATGGGCGGTCTGCACTGGCAGGGGCAGTGGGATCCGTTCCGCGAGATCCGGCGGGAGGTGGGTCGGCTGCTGGGGAACATCGAGACGATCGGCGTGCGGCTGCCCCGGCCGTTCCCGGCGATCAACCTGTACGACGCGGGGGACCGTTTCGTCCTGGCCGCCGAGCTGCCGGGCGTCTCGGTCCGCGAGATCGAGCTGTCGATCGCCGGCGAGACGCTGACCCTCCGGGGGGAGCGGACGCGGCCGGAGGGCGTCTCGGAGGACCGCTACCGGAGGCAGGAGCGGGCATTCGGGCGCTGGTCGCGGTCGATCACGCTCCCGGAGCGGGTCGACGGCACCGGGGTCGTGGCCAGCTTCTCCCTCGGGATCCTGACCGTGACCCTGCCCAAGGACGCCGAGGCCCGCCCCCGGCAGATCGCCGTGTCCACGCCCTCCTGACGGGAGAGCCCGATCCGACCCCCTGAGCCGAGGCCCGAACATGTCCTCCCCGAATCGAGCGATCCCGGTGTCCGTCGGCCGGGCCGACCCGGACCCCGCCGCCGACGGCCCCGCACCCCCGGCCGGTCCGGGGAGGCCGTCGCCCCCGGCGGCGCCCCGGACCCCGCCGATCGACATCTTCGAGGAGCCCGACGGCCTGATCCTGCTGGCCGACCTGCCCGGGGTGGCCGAGGACTCGGTCGCCATCGAGCTGGAGGACAACCTGCTGACCCTCCGGGCCCGGGGGTCCCTCCCGGTGCCCGAGGGGTCCGAGCCGATGCTGGAGGAGTTCCCCCCGGGTGCCTTCCAGCGCACCTTCATCCTCAGCGACGAGGTGGACCGGTCCCGGATCTCGGCCGAGCTGAAGTCGGGCGTGCTCCGGCTGCTGATGCCCAAGGCCGAGCGGGCCCGGCCTCGTCGGATCGAGATCCGGGGGCTCGACGGCGAGAATCCGGCCCCCTGACGGCGTGTCGGCCCGGGGCAACGCCGCCGGGGATCGCCGGCTTGATCGGTGCCCGATTCGAGGGCATGATGAGGGCCCTCGCCGCCTCGCCGCGTGTGGTAGAGTCGTGGAGGACTCACCTCCCGTCCGTCGTTCGCCCGGAGCGCCTCACTCATGGAGACCGAGAAGATCCTCTGCTTCGCGTCGATGATCGTCGCGGGGCTGGTGGCCTTGCTGTTCCTGCTGGACCTGATCCTGGGGATCTTCGGACGGTATATCGCCCTGGATATCCTGTTCGTCCTGGGCGCCGCGTTCGTGATCTGGCAGGGCGTGGAGACGTACCGGGAATTGAAGTGACCGCCGGCCCCCTCCCCCCCGTCCCGATCCCCGGGAAGATCCCACCTCGACCGACGAATCACCCTCGGGCCCTCGAACCGCCCCGGTCCGGACCCGGTGGGAATCTTCGAGATGTCGAACCCGACGGCCTCGACGCGGCCGAGGAGGCGGATCCGGTGGGCCCTGGCGGCCCTCTCGGTGGTCGGCCTCGTCGCCATCCTCATCCTCTCCCGATCCCGCCCCGGCCCCCCCGCGTTCCGGCCGCCCCCCATCCCCTCCCCGAACGGCCATGACGCCCTGGTCCGGGCCTCCCGGATGATCGAGGGCCTGGGCCCCGACGGCGGCAACATTCTCGACGCCGACATCGACCCGCTCCGCGTCTGGGTTGCCGACAACCGGGAGGCGCTCGACCTCGCCGACCACGCCCTCGACCTGCCGAGCGGGGTGCCGCTGACCTACACCCAGGCCGACCTCCAGGCCTCGATGGAGGACCTCGGCCCGCTCCGGACGCTCGGCCGGCTGATGCTGGCCGACGCCCGGGTCGCCCTGGCCGAGGGCCGGGCCGGGGACGCGAGCCGGAGGTCGATCGACGCGATCCGGTTCGCCCGCAAGGCGACCCGCAACGGACTCCTCCTGCACGCCCTGACCGGCGTCGCGATCGAGGAGGGCGTGGGCCTCGAAGGGCTCCGACTCGGCCTGGAGCAACTGGACGAGGCACAGTGCCGCGAGGCGGCCCGGGACCTGCTCGAACTCGACCGGTCGAGCCCCCCGATCGAAGAGGTCCTGGCCCTGGAAGCCGGCTGGTCGGAGGCGTCGATGCCCCGGAACATCCGGTTCAGCAGGGCGCTGATCCCCGGGGTCCGGAGCCAGTTGCGGGCCCTGGCCCGACCCGCCCAGGACTCGATCCGAACGGCCCTCGATCGGGTCGCCGCCCGGCGAAGACTGCTGGCGATCGAGCTGGCGATCCGGGGCTACCGGCTCCGGGACGACGCCCTCCCCGATCGGCTGGACGACCTCGTCCCCGGGGTTCTGCCCGCCGTCCCGAGCAACCCGATCAACGGCGACCCGCCGATCTATGAGGTGCTCGACGACGTCACCTACCTGCTCCATTTCGCCGACCCGGGGGAGGGGGACGAGGCGCGGGAGGGCCAGGAGGCACGCTGAGGCGAGCGGCCGGGGCGTCAGGACCCTTCGGCGTCCTTGGTCGCCGACGCCTCGTCGAGCAGGGCCCGGACCAGACCGGGCCAGGTATGCTCGCTCGCCTCGGCGGCCACCGGCCAGCCCAGGCTCCGGGCGGCCTCGCTCGTCACGGGGCTGATGCTCGCCAGCCGGATCGAACCCGATGAGACGAGCTGCCGGGCACGATCCGGGAGCAGGCCGTGGAGCCTCGAGGCGATGGCCGAGCTGGTCAGCGTGATCCAGTCGACCTCCCCGCGCTCCAGCCGGTCGACGACTGTCTTCGGCAGGGCCTCGGCGTCGGCGTTGCGGTAGGCCGCGACCTGCTCGACCTCGGCGACCTCCCCCAGTTCCTCCCTCAGGAGGTCCCGGCCCCGGTCGGCCCTGGCCAGCAGGACCCGACGGCCGGCGACGAGGGGCCGGAGCGCCTCGGCCAGCCCTTCTGACCGGAAGGATGCCGGGATGAGGTCGGCCCTCAGCCGGGATCGGCCCAGGACCTCGGCGGTCCCGGGCCCGATCGCGGCGAGCTTCAGGTGGCCCAGCGCCCGGAGGTCCCGGCCCAGCGCCTCGATCCGGTCGAGGAAGGCGGAGACGCCGTTGCCCGAGGTGAAGACCAGCCAGTCGAAGGAGTCGAGCCGGGCGATGGCCGAGTCCATCGGCCCGGCGTCCCCGACCGGGAGGATTTGGACGGTGGGGGCCACCAGCACCTCGGCCCCGAGTCGCTCCAGGTCGGCGGCCGACCGGTCCGACTCGCCGATCGGCCGGATGAGCAGGACGACCCGGCCGAACAGGGGGAGCCGCTCGAACCAGCGGAGTCGGTCGCGACGGGCCACCACGTCCCCGACCACGAGCAGCGCCGGGGCCCCGAGGCGGTCCCCCTCGTTCTCCACCCGGTCGGGCAGGTCGGCGAGGCGACCGGAGACCGTCCGCTGGGAGGCGGTCGACCCGGAGCAGACGAGCGCGGCGGGCGTCCCCGGGGGCTTGCCCAGCCCGACCAGGGTCGAGCAGATCGACCCCAGGTGCCGGAAGCCCATGTAGAAGACCAGCGTGCCGGGGAACCGGGCGAGGGCGGGCCAGTCGAGGCGGTCGGCCGGGTCGCCCGGCTCGTTGTGGCCGGTGACGAAGGCGACGGCCGAGGTGGCCTCCCGGTGGGTGACGGGGATCCCGGCATACGAGGTGGCGCCGACCCCGGCCGTCACCCCCGGAACGATCCGGAACGGCACGCCGGCGTCGTGCAGGTACTCGGCCTCCTCCGCCCCCCGGCCGAAGACGTAGGGGTCCCCCCCCTTGAGCCGGACCACCGCCTTCCCCTCCCTCGCGAGGCGGACCAGCAGGGCGTTGATCTCGCCCTGGGGGACCGGGCACTTGCCCCGGCTCTTGCCGGCGAAGATGCGATCGGCCCCGGGCCGGGCGAGGTCCAGCAGCCGGGACTGGACGAGCTGGTCGTAGACGACCGCGTCGGCCCGGCCGAGCGCCTCGGCCCCGGCCCGGGTCAGCAGGCCGGGGTCGCCGGGCCCGGCGCCGACCAGGGTGACGAGCCCGACGGGCGGGCCTTCGGCGGATCGGCGACGGGCTTCTTCGAGGCTCATGGGAGGGCGGGGGGCGAGGGGATCGGGGGTCGGGTCGCGGCCTCTCCGACGGGGACCGGCTTCGGGGAGGGGCCCGGCCCGGGGTCGGTCCCGGGGGCCGGCCGTCGGCCGGGCTCGGGGAGGCGGAGGCAGGCGACCCCCGCGAGCAGGGAGGCGAGGGCGAAGGCGCCGAAGGCGAGGTCCGGCTGCCCGAGGCGATCCGAGGCGGCCATGATCGCGGCGACCAGGACACCCCCCAGGCCCCAGGTCACCCCCATCGTGATCGAGCTGGCCACCCTCGGCCCCTCGGGCACGAGCTGCTGGCCGTAGCTGATATACACGGGCAGCCCGAGCCCGACGACCAGCCCCAGGGCCCCCGACACCGCCACCATCCCGGCCCCGACCACGACCGGGCAGGCGGCCAGCAGCGGGGCGGCCAGCATTGGCAGGAGCCAGAGCACCCGGCGTTCCCGCCTCGTACTCACCAGGGCGGCGCAGGCGAGCCCGCCGAGGCCGATCCCGCCGAAGAAGGCGGACTGGACCAGGCCGATCCGGGAGTTGCCGACCCCCCGGGCCTCCAGCAGGAAGGCCAGGGCGATCGGCGCCCCCGCCGCGGGCAGGGTCCGCAGGATGCCGACCCCCATCAGCGTGCCGAGCCTCCCCCCGCTGGCCCGGAGCAATTCCGGCAGCGCCGCCCCCCGGGAGGGCCGGACGCCCCCCGAGGCCCCCGAGGCCGGGCGCAGCCAGGGCAGGAGCATCGCCACCAGGGCGATCCCCCAGAGGATATTCCAGGCCAGGGACGGCAGGCCGCGGTGCTCCGAGAGCCAGCCGCTGCCGAGCGGGCCGAGCGACTGGCCGAGGAAACCCCCGGTGGCGAAGAGGGACATGGCCCGGCTCCGGGAATCGGGCATCGCCTGGCCGGCGGCGGCCGCCGCCTCGGGGTGGAACGCGGCCACCCCGAGCCCCCCGAGCACCAGCAGGCCCCCCAGGGCGGGCAGCGACCCGGCCAGGCCCACGGCCCCCATGCAGGCGATCCCCACCATCGGCCCGGCCCAGAGCATCCACTCCCCCCGATGCCGGTCCCCCAGGTAGCCGAAGACGAGCTGGCTGGCCGAGGTCGTCAGGCTCCAGAGCAGGAACGCCGCCTGGATCATCCCCGGGCCGCCGCCGAGCCGATCCTGCAGGTCGGGCCAGAGCGGGTGGACCGAGGCGGCGAAGGCATCCACCACCAGGTGTGCCATCGTCAACGCCGCCAGGAACACCACCCCGCCTCCCATCGTCGCCCGGATTGCCAACGGCGCCCTCCCCCTCGGCTCGCGTCCCGACCCCGCCCGATCCAAGAAATCGACCCGCCGCCGCGGTGACACGGGGGCGGGCCGATCGGTTCGTCAATCATAGCGCCACCCCACCGGGGCGACAACAGGAGGGGGGACGGTGCCGGCGGGGGCCCCGGCCCGATCGCCGGGCACTCGCGCCCCCCGGACCGGTCGTCAGAGGTAGGGCGAGAAGAGGCGGGCGAGGCTGTCCCGCAGCTTGAGGGCGAGCGGCCGGTCGCGGACCTCGTCGAGCGTCAGTCGCAGGGCGCCCCGCATCCGGCACCCGGCCAGCTCGGAGAGCCGGGAGGCGAGGCCGGGGTCGTAGCACTCGACGTTCAGCTCGAAGTTCAGGACGAGGCTGCGGGGGTCCCAGTTGGCCGAGCCGAAGAAGGCCCAGGCGTCGTCGACGACCATCAGCTTGGTGTGATCGAAGGGGGGCTCGGTCAGCCAGACCCGGCAGCCGGCCTCCAGCAGCGGCTCCAGCAACGGGATGCCGGCCCACTTCACGAACCGGTGGTTGTTCTCCCGGGGCAGGATGATGTCCACCCGCACCCCGCGCCGGGCCGCGGAGGCCAGGGCGGCGGAGAGCGGGGAGTCGGGGATGAAGTAGGGGGTGATGATCGTGGCCGACTCCCGGGCGACCGCGAGCGCCCCGAAGAAGACGGCGGCCAGCGGGTCGGAGTCGATGTCCGGGCCGTCGACGACGATCCGGCCGATGGTCTCCCCGGCCCGGGGCTGGGGGTCGGGGACGAACCAGGGGTCGCCGTCGAGGACCTCCCCGGTGGTGAACGCCCAGTCGTCGGCGAAGGCCTGCTGGAGCGTGGTGACGAGCGGCCCCTCGACCCGGAAGTGCAGGTCGCGGCACCCCTTCCCCCCGGCCTCGCCGTCCCGGCCCGGCCCGAGGAAGTCGTCCAGGACGTTCATCCCGCCGGTGAAGCCGACCAGGCCGTCGACGACCATGACCTTGCGGTGGTTGCGGAGGTTGGCGTATCGCATCCAGCCGGGCCGGGTGGTGGGGATGAACAGCTCGACGGCCAGCTTGAGCTGCCGGAGGTGCTCGATGATCGGGGCCCCCTCGTGGACCGAGCCGAGGGCGTCGACCAGCACCCGGATCTCCACCCCCCGCTCCCGGGCCCGGGTCAGGGCGTCGGCCACGGGGGTGCCGGCCTGGTCGTGCCGGAAGATGTAGGTGAGCATGGTGACCGACCGCCGGGCCGCGTCGATCGCCTCGACCATCTTCGGGTAGGCCTCGTCGCCGCCGTCGAGCGGCTCGACCCGGTTCCCCCCCAGCAGGCGGCGCCCCGTCTCCTCGCCGCCGAGCCGCCCCAGGGTGGCCAGGTAGGCCCGCTCCGGCCCGAGGGTCCGGAGCAGGCGCTCGGAGCCCTCCTCGTCCGGGTCGAGCTTGTTCACCGGGGGCCGGTCGCGCCTCAGGGCCCGGGCCTTCCGCTCGATCCGGTTGATCCCGAGCAGCACGTAGACCACCGTCCCCACGAACGGGGACAGCCAGATCAGCCCGATCCAGCCGATCGCCGCCCGGGTGTCCTTCTTGTGGAGCAGGACGTGCAAGGTGGCCGAGACGCTCACGGCGAGGCTCAGGAGCCACAGCAGGACGTGTTCCCACTGGAACGAGATCGGGAACGCTGGCATGGCGGCCCTCTTCGGTCGGTGCGGCGTCGCAGACCTACTACCCTACGGCCTCGATCGCCCCGAGTCACCTCGGGACGGCCGGACGACCCGTCGGCCGGCGGTCGATCCCCGTCCGGGGCCCGTGCCTCCCCTGCATTCCCCGGGCCGGGCGCTGGGCACGGCCGTCGGGCGGGGGTAGACTTCGGGGCATCGGACGGTCGGCCGCTCGGGTCGATCGGCGAGCGAGGGGCAGGCGGCCCGAGGGCCGGGAGCGACGTCGTGCGCGTGCTGATGACGGGCGGTTACGGCTGCATCGGGTCCTGGGTGGCGACGCAGCTGATCGAGGGCGAGCACGAGGTGTCGATCCTCGACCTGAAGCGGGACACCCACCGGCTGGAGCTGCTGCTCGGGCCCGATCAGATCGACCGGGTCCGGTTCATCCCGGGGGACGTGACCGACCCGGGCGCGGTACTCCGGGCCGCCGAGGAGGCCGGGGCGACCCACCTCCTGCACCTGGCGGCGCTGCAGGTCCCGCTCTGCCGGGCCGACCCGATCAAGGGGGCGATGGTCAACGTCGTCGGCACCCTCGCCGCCTTCGAGGCGGCCCGGGCGCTGAAGGGGCAGGTCGACCGCGTCGTGCTGGCCAGCTCCGCCGCGGTGCACGGCCCCGGGGAGCCGGGGGGCGAGGCGCTGGGGGACGAGGTCCGCCTGGCCCCGATGACCCATTATGGCGCCTTCAAGGTCTGCAACGAGCTGAACGCCCAGGTCTACTGGCTCGACCACGGGGTGAGCAGCGTCTCGCTCCGGCCCTGGACCGTCTACGGCGTCGGGCGGGACTTCGGCATGACGAGCGAGCCGACCAAGGCGATCAAGGCCGTCGCCGCCGGCCGGGACTACGCGATCAGCTACGGCGGCCTCCAGGACTTGCAGTACGTCGGCGACGTGGCCGCCGCCTTCGTCCGGGCCCTGGAGGCCCCCTTCGAGGGGGCCGACGCCTTCAACGTCCGGGGCGACGTGGTGCCGATCGAGGCGTTCGTCTCCGCCTTCGAGGCCGTCGTGCCCGATGCGAAGGGGCGCGTCTCCCACGGCTCGAACCAGCTCCCGATCGCCCCGAGCCTGGACGACTCCCGGCTCCAGGCCCGGCTCGGCCCCCTGCCCCGGACCACCCTGGAGCAGGGCATCGGCGAGACCTACCGGCGTTTCGCCTCGCTCCGGGAGCAGGGCAGGCTCGACCTGTCGGACCTCTGATCGGGGGCCCTCGCGGTTTGGCCCCGGCGTCCGAGCCGGGGTAGAATGGGGCGCTCGCCAGGACTGCCCCGCCCGGAGGAACTGCGATGATGAACGATTCCAGGGGGGACGCCCCGGAGACCACGAGACGGGAAGCGCTCCGACGGGCCATCGTCGGCGGGGCGGCGGCCGGGTTCGGCGTCTGGGCCGGCCCCCGATTCGACCGGGTCGCCCGGGGGGACGAGCCGGCCGTCGACGATCGGGCCCTGATCATCCGGAACCTCGTCCCGCTCGACGCCGAGACCCCGCCGACGAGCCTGGGGGGCTGGATCACCCCGAATGACTTGTTCTTCGTCCGCAGCCATTTCGGGGCGCCGGCGGCCGTCTCGGATCGGTGGACGGTGTCGATCGGGGGGCTGGTCGACCGGCCGATCGCGCTGTCACTGGCCGACCTCGACGCCATGGAACAGGTCACCCTGCCGGCGGTCCTCCAGTGCGCGGGCAACGGCCGGGGCCTCTTCCGGCCGAACATCCCGGGGATCGGCTGGGCCAGGGGTGCGGTCGGCAACGCGGAGTGGGGCGGGGTCCGGCTGGTCGACGTGCTGGAGGAGGCCGGCTTGCAGGAGGGCGTGCGGCATCTCCACCTCCTCGGGGCCGACCTGCCGCCGCACCCGAAGACGCCCGCGTTCCTGAGGAGCCTGCCCAGGGAGAAGGCGATCGACCCGACCACCCTGCTCGCCACCCGGATGAACGGAGAGCCCCTGCCCGGCCTGCACGGGGGGCCGATCCGGCTGGTCGTCCCCTGCTGGACGGCGAATCACTCGGTGAAGTGGCTCCGGGAGATCACCGCGAGCGAGGAGGAGGCGCCCGGCTTCTACCAGCAGACCGGCTACCGGATCCCCCGGGAGCAGGCGCCCCCGGGCTCCCTGATCGAGGATCAGGACGCCGAGCTCATCCCGGTGACGGCGATGAACGTGAAGTCACTCATCACCGCCCCGGGAGACGGCCTCCGGCTGGGAGCCGGTCCCGTCGAGGTCTCCGGAGTGGCCTGGACCGGGCCGGGGCGGGTGGAGTCGGTGGAGGTGTCGATCGACGGCGGCCCCTGGCGGCCCGCCGCGCTCGGGGGGCCGGACGTCGAGGGCTCGTGGCGGACCTGGTCGATGTCCTGGGACGCCCCCGCCGGCTCGCACACCATCCGATCCCGGGCTACCGACTCCCAGGGCCAGACGCAGCCCGATCAGAGCCCCTGGAACAAGAGCGGCTACCTCTGGAACGCGATCGAGCAGGTCGACGTCGAGGTCTCCTGAGCCGGGGACTGAGTCCCTCACCCCTCCGCCCGAGGATCGGACCGAGAAGAGACGATGATGCAGCCCCGAATCGCCTTGCCCGTGTTCGGCCTCGCCCTGGCGGCCCTGGCCCTGGCGTCGTCCCCGGCCCCGGGGGGTGCGGGGGTCCGGGACCAGGCCGACGACGAGCGGGTCTTCGCCCTGGAGCTGGGCCGCCGGTCGTTCGAGAATAACTGCCTGATGTGCCACTCGGCCGGGATGGTCGAGTCCCTCCGGCTGACGCCCGAGCAGTGGGCCGCCGAGGTCGACAAGATGATCGGCTGGGGGGCGCCGGTCCCCCCGGAGGAAAAAGACGGGCTGGTCGGCTACCTCGTCTCCTCCTTCCCGACCGACGGCGAGGCCCCGCCCCCCCCGATGCTGGCCCTGGACGCCGCCCGGCTCCCGACCCTCCCGGAGCCCGAGGCCGACGCCCTCCCCGAGGGCGACCCCGATCGGGGCGCCTCGCTGATCGCCGAGCACTGCGCCACCTGCCACGGGCCCGACGCCCGGGGGGGAGAGCTGGGGCAGAACCTCATCGCCCGGCCAGTCCTGCAGCGGCCCGCCGAGTACGCCGAGATCCTGCACGACGGCCGTCGTCGGATGCCCGGCTTCCGATTCGTCCTCTCCGACCAGCAGATGGCCGACACCCTGGCCTGGCTCGGGTCGCAGTCCGACTGATCCCGGATCGACCCGGGCGCGGAGGGGACCGGTCGGCCGGGGCGGACGCCCCGGCCGCGTCTCGGTTCAGCGTCCGGGCCCTGCGGGGGCCGCGGCGGGGGCCGGGGCGAGGGTCGATCCGGGAGTGGTCGTCGGGACGGCGGGGAAGAAATCCTCGGGCATCGGCTTGATGTCGAGCTTGGCCGAGGCCCGGGCCTGGTCGAGAAGCTGCTCCTGGATCTCGTCGCCGTAGGTGCTCAGGACGGCCTCCCGGATCTGCTCGAAGGTGACCTCCTGGCCCTCCCGGCGGTCGGTGACCTTGATCAGGTGGTAGCCGTAGTCGGTCTCGACCGGGTCGGAGACCTCCCCGACCTCGAGTGCGAAGGCGGCGTCGGCGAACGCGTCGATGACCTGGCCTCGCTTGCCGAAGTAGCCGATATTCCCGCCGTCGGGGGCTTCCTGGTTGCTGGGATCCTCGGAGTACTGGTCGGCGGCGACGGCGAAGTCCAGCTCCCCCGCGTCGATCTTCTTCTTAAGCTCAGCGAGCTTCTGCCGGGCCTCCTCCTTTTGCCCCTCGGAGGCGTCGGGCTCGACCCGGGCGAGGATGTGGCTGGCCTTCACGGCGGTGCCCGTGAACAGGTCCTTGTTCTGCTCGAAGTAGGAGCGGAGCGTGGCCTCGTCGGCGCGGGACTGGAGGTACTTCGACCAGCGGAGGCCGGTCATCATCCGCTCCTTCAGCTCCATCTCCGTCAGCCCCATCTCGGCGAGCAGGCTGTTGAGCGTCCCCTGGCCGGACTGCTGGAGCTGCTCGGAGAGCTTGGCGACCTCGGCGTCCAGCTCCGGGCCGGTCACGGCGACGTTCTGCTGCTGGAGGAAGGAGGCCAGCAGTTCCTGATTGACCAGCGCATTGACGGCCTGCTCGTACACCTCCCCCTGGCGGTCGGGCTGGATGGCGTACTGGCCGAGGAAGTCGAGCACCTCGGACTTGGTGATCGTCCCCCCCTCGAAGGTGGCGACGACGGGGTCGTTGGCCGGGGGGGCGGCCGGGGCCGGGGACCGGGGCGGCGAGGGCGGGGCCTGGCCGATCGCGAGGGGGGCCGGGGCCAGGCCCAGGGCGAGGCCCAGCGCCAGGGCGGCCGGCGCCGGGGAGCGTCGGGCGAGGTCGGACATGGGGACAGCCTCCGTGGCGGGGGATCCGATCCGATTCGATCGGGAAGCGGGGCCTCGGGGCGGGTCGATCGCCCCCGGAGGCTCGTCGAGTCGGCGGCATTATACGGCCTGGGGCGTCCCCTGTTGAGCCGATCCCCGATCGGGAACCCTTCACCCCTCGCCGCCCCCGGGGCCCCCTCGAGGTCACGACCGGGTGAGTCGCCGCCAGGGGCGGAGCGGCCGGGCCCGCCGGTGCCGGAGGCATGGCCGGTCGGCGGCGAGGTCCGGCAGGATCAGCCCGACGGCCAGCGCCGCGGCCCCGATCAGGGCCGTCCGGAGGACCCGGGGGCGGGTCGGCTCGGCCTCCGGGTCGGTCCTCGGCACGGGGGGGAGGGCCGGCGACCTCGGCTCGATCGGGCCCAGGGGCGGGATCGCCGCGATCGAGGCCAGCTCCTCGGCGACCTCCGCCGGCGCGTCGGGCCCGAGCCCGGGAGCCGAGGCCACCGGCCCGCCCCAGGCGAGCCTGAGCCCGGCCACGAGCAGGGGGAGGCTCCCGCCGCCGACCCCGGCCAGGCGGATCGGGGGCGTGGCCGTCGGGGAGGCCATGGCGATCCCCGAGGCCTCCCGCCCGGCGCCGCTCGCCGGCACCCCGCGTCGGGGAGTCCCCGAGGGCCCCCCCCCCTCGGTCCCCTCGGGGTCGGCCGGCAAGACCGGCTCGACGGCCAGCAGGATGGGGTCGGCGAAGTCGTCGAACCGGGTCACCCGGGCGGGAGATCCGGAGTCGCCCCGCACGTCCGGGCCGGCGGCCAGCAGCCCGCCCGCCGAGGCCGCCGCCTGGGTCGGCAGCGGTCGGGGGACGCCCCGTCCCAGGCCGATCGCGCCCGGGGCGACGACCTCGAGGAACGAGGACCCCGAGCCTCCCCCCGAGGCGTCGGGCGGCCCGAACCCGATCGAGGGACCGGCGACGGCCCCCGGGAGCCCCTGGCCCAGGGACGCCCCGGGGTCGGCACCCTCGGCGAACCCGCCCGGGGAATCCCCGCCCGTCGAGGGGGGCCCGGTCGAGATCGGGCTCGAGGTGGGGAACACGAACGGGCTGGCTCCCATGCCGCCGCCCCGGCGGATCTCCAGCGCGTAGCCGGCCCCCCCCGCGCCACTGCCCTCGCCCCAGGCCGCCTCGATCCCGAAGTAGATCACGGTCGGGTCGGGCCTGACGAGGGCGAGCATCTGGAGCTCGAGGCCGTCGAACGAGGGATCCAGCGTCCAGGAGTCGATGACGTTCCCCCCGGCGTCGAGCAGCCAGACCCGGACCGGCCCCCCCCACGCCTCGTCCTCCAGGCGGAGGTAGGAGACGTCGAAGGATCGCGTGCCGGGGCCGATCTCCAGGCCGAAGAAGTCGATCCCCTCGCCGGGGGCGACGTGACCCTCGAGCCGGAGCTCACGGAGCCTGGGGAACATCACGGCCGAGTCGATGCCCGCCCGGGGCCCTCCCGGCTCGAGGAGGAGCGGGGCCGCCGGGGGACGCTCCAGTTCCGGGAGCCGCCACGCGGCGACCCGCCAGGGGAAGGCCGTCGAGATCCGCCAAGGCGTCGGCCGCTCCGTCGCGTCCTGGGCCAGCCCCGAGCTCGCACCCGACTCGGCGAACGGCCCGCCCCCTTCCGGCTGCGGATGCAGGGCGACCTCCGTCGCCGGGGGGGGGAACCCCAGGCCAGGCCCGACGGGGGTCGTCGCCAGCAGGGCCCGGCCCTCCAGCGATTCGAGGCGGGGGAGGCGTCGACGGGCGTGGGATAGTCTCGGCGCTCGGCAGGCGACACTCATGACGGTCGAGTCCCTCGATCCCTGGGCCTCTCCAGACCGATCGTCGGCGTGGCGGCAGTCCGATCCCCGAGGAGTCCGGCCGACCGGGGGCGACATCCCATCACCCCCGGCGGCCCCGAGACCGACTGCTCCCCATGTAATCGCAACCGCGGTCAGTCCGACGACACGGACGGCCCTCCCATTTCCCGATCCCGATCCCGGACCAGGGGTTCGGCCCTGGCCTCCGATCCTCCCCGGTCGACCCGGGCCCGGGTCGACCGTGTCCCGAATCGGACGCCCTCCCACCTTGAGGGACGACGCGAGCGGCCCCCCGATTCGATCCGCCCGAGGACGGCGGGGCCTCGTCCCCCCCCGCCAAGCCGGATGGGGCTCGACGGCCGGGCAAGGGGCGGTGCGCCGGTCGGTGCGCCTGATGAGGGGGGGAGCCATCGTCTGGAATCATTTGGCATGAAACGAGTTGCGCAACCTCAATTGGGTTCGCTCCGCGAATCCGGCCCCGCCCCCCCGTCCGGCCGGGCCCGGCCGAGCCCTCCGAGAGCTCCCGAGGAGTCGAGGGGCCGACCGGCCCGACCCCCGGCCCCGGAGCCCGGGCCTCATGAGGTACGCCCACTGTCTGATCGCCCGAGGGGCCCGGTCGTTGCGCGTCGGTCCCGGGAAATCCCCGGAATCCGACGCCAAGGCCGATCCGATCGCCCCGCGGCCCGACGCCAGCTCGGGAGGCGCAGGCCCCGGGCAACCCGGCCGGACTCCGGGCCGGTGGCCGGGCGAATCCCGGGCCGGTGCGCCAATCGACGCCCCTCCTCATTCGCAGAAACCCGTTTCGAATTCATGAGTTCCGCCAACCCAATTGGGTTCGCTCCGCGAACGCCCTCCGGATCCGACCTGCGCCCCCCGTCCCGGCCGAGACGACGATCCCCGGGGCATCGGGATCGGGGACGGCCCCCCTCCGATATCATCGAGAGAATCGGCAACCTTAGTCACACGAGCCGCCCGAACACCCACACAATCACCCACGCACCACTTCCCGACGAGTCGTCCGCCGGCTCGACGAGATCGGCGGGCGGGAATAGAATGCTGACGCGACCCGACCCGACCCGACCGGGATCGGTGCGAGGCGAGCCGACGGGGAGGGGGCCGCGCCCCGGATTGGGAATCGGATGCCCCGAGACGACGCCTCCGGACGCCCCCGATCGGCCCGAGCGAACCCGGCGACGGGGGGAGTCGGGGCGGCGCCCGCGATCCGATCGGCCCCGGTGCGGGCCTGGTTCGCCCGGGCCTTCCCCGGCGGTCCGACCCCGGCCCAGGCGCTGGCCTGGCCGGCGATCGACTCGGGGGAGAACGTCCTGCTCGTCTCCCCGACCGGCACGGGGAAGACGCTGGCGGCGTTCCTCGCCCTCATCGACCAGCTCTACCGGGAGCACGAGTCCGGGGGGCTCGCACCCGGCCTGCGGTGCGTCTACGTCTCGCCGCTGAGGAGCCTCGGCTACGACATCGAGCGGAACCTGCTGGAGCCGCTCGAGGCCATCCGGCACGAACTGGGGCTGGCGACCAGCCCGGTGACGATCGGGGTCCGCACGGGGGACACCTCGGGCCACTTCCGCCGCAAGCTCCGGGAGAACCCGCCGCACCTGCTGATCACGACGCCCGAAAGCCTGTCGTTACTCCTGAGCCAGAAGACCTGGGGCAGGATCTGGCGGCCGGTGGGGCACCTGATCGTCGACGAGGTCCATGCGCTCGTGCCGTCGAAGCGGGGTGCGGACCTGGCCGTCTCGCTCGAGCGGCTGGCGGCGCAGGCCGAGCGCGACCCGGGCCGGGTGGGGCTCTCGGCGACCTGCAAGCCGCCCGGGCCCGTCGCCCGGTTCCTGGTCGGTCCGACCCGGGAGTGCCGGGTCATCGAGGCCCCCCGGCCGGACGGCAAGGCGGGGCCGGTCATCGAGGTCGAGTCGCTCCTGGAGCCCGACGAGGGCCCGCACCGGGGCCTGACGTATCGGCGACTGCTCCGGAGGCTCCGCGAGGAGGCGGCGGGGAACCGGACCACCGTCGTCTTCGCCAACACCCGGGCCTTCACCGAGCGGATCACGCACGACCTGAAGGGGGACCTGGGCGAGGACGCCGTGGCGGCGCACCACTCGGCGCTCGACGCCGACCGGCGGCGGGCCGTCGAGGCGGCCTTGAAGGCGGGGGAACTGCGGGCGGTCGTCACCAGCACGAGCCTGGAACTGGGGGTCGACATCGGCACGGCCGACCTGGCGGTGCTGGTCGGCCTGCCGGGCAGCGCCTCCAGGTGCCTGCAGCGGGTGGGGAGGGCCGGGCACCGGGTCGGGGCCCGGACGAGGGGCCTGATGCTCGCCGCCACCGCCGCCGAGCTGGCGGGAGCGGCCGTGACGGCGAAGGCGGCGCGGGAGGGGAGGGTCGAACCCTTGCGGATGACCTCCGCGCCGCTAGACGTGCTCTGCCAGCAGTTGATCGGCATGGCCTGCGTCGGCGAGTGTTCGGGCGACGAGGCGATCGACCTCGTCCGTAAGGCGGGGCCGATGGAGCACCTGACCCGGCCCGACTTCGACGCCTGCCTCAACTTCCTGGCGGGGGAACTGCCCTCACCCCCCGGCGCCTGGGAGCCGGAGCCGGGGGCGACCCCGCAATGGACCTCGCCCCGGTTCTGGAAGAAGGGGGGGCTGTTCGGGGTCAAGAACACCCGGATCATCCGCTGGTTCCGGTCCAACGTGGGGACGATCACGTCGGAGGAATCCGTCAGGGTCCTCGTGGAGGACGAGTCGATCGGCACCCTGGAGGGGAACTACGCCGAACGCCTCCAGCGGGGGGACCGCTTCGTGCTCGACGGCCGGGCCCTGGAGTTCGACCGGCTCGACAACCTGGTGGTCCATGCCCGGTTCTCGGGGGGGGAGCCCGACCTCCCCCGCTGGACGAGCGACCGCCAGGGGCTCTCCTCGGAACTCGCCTCGGATCTCGCCGCCTTCCGCTACCGGGCCGCGACGCTGCTCGACGAGGGGCCCTCGGCGCTCCGGGCCTGGCTGGTCGACGAGTACGGGCTGGAGCCCCAGGCGATCGGCGTGCTCGAAGCCCTGTTCTCGGCCCAGGAGCGGTTGAGCGAGGTGCCCAGGCCGGGGTCGGTGCTGGTCGAGGAGTCGCCCCTTGAGGACGGGCTCAGCTACACCTTCCACGCCCCGCTCGGCCGGTCGGCCTGCGAGGCGGCCGGGCGGGCGGTCTCGGCCCGTTTGGGCCGGCGATTCGGCCGGGACCTGGGGCTGGTCGTCGCCGACCTCGGCTGGCAGATCCGGCTCCCGATCGAGGCGCAACTGGACGCCGAGGACATCCCCCCCCTGCTCTCCCCCGACGGGTTCGAGGAGGACGTGCTCGCCGGGGTCGACCGCGGCAACCTGCCCGCGAGGCGGTTCCGCCACGTCGCGGCGACGGCGTTGATGGTCCTGCGACGCCCCGAGGGGGGCCGCACCCGGGTCGGCGGCCTGCTCTGGGTCAGCCGGAGGCTCTACCCGCTGGTCAAGGCCGCCTGCCCCGGCCATCCCCTGCTGAAGGAGACGAGGCGGGAGGTGCTCGACGACCTGCTCGACGCCCCGAAGGCGCTGGAGTGGCTCCGCTCCCGGCCGGTCGTCCGCTTCCGGGTCCTCGACGGCCCCTCCCCCTTCACCGCCGCCTGGATCGACGCGGCGGGCCCGGAGCCGATGCGGTTCGAATCGCCCGAGGAGGCGCTGCGGCGGTTCCACGAGCGGCTGTTCTCGGGGGATGGCACCTGATGCCAGAGATCCCGGGAGCCTGACGATTGGAGGGCGGGGCGGTCGCCGTCGTGTCGACCCCGGTCGGGAGGCCCCAGGGCCTGAGGGCTCGCTACGCGAGACCCCAGCCACACCGCCGGGAGGCCGTTTGGAGTATACGCTACATGGCACCGCCGCCGTTGACCGGCCCCGACAGCCCCGGACGGGGTTGTGGCCGGGGCGTGTGGGTCGAGACGGTGAATCTTCAGAGGGGCATCAGGTTGACGGTATCGACCGATCGCGACTCCCATTTGCCATCGGACTGCAACTCCTCGACGATGACGCGCACCGCGCCCCCATCCTCCGCGGGTGGGCAGGGCACCTTGACCGCCACGACTTCGTTGACGTGCTCGCCCGCGCCGACGCGGAACGGCTCGAACGGGAATTCGAAGTCGAACTCCCATTGGTCGCCTTCCTCGACAGGGACCCGGACGGCCTGGACGATCAGTCGGTAGACCTCCCCGCCTGGCCCGTAGCGGTCGGGCAGCTTGACCTGATACTGCACGGCCAGCTCGATGTTGCCGGCGCGGTCGGGCATGAAGGCGCGACGCCCATAGTCGCCCTCGACTCCATTGCCGACCCGGACCTTCATACCGCCCGATCGCGGGTCATCATCGAAGGGCGTCATGGACTGGTAGGGGCCGCTGTGCTGAACGGAGCCCGACTCGGGCCCCCCCAGGAGGACGACGGCAAGGAGGAGCAGGGTACGCATCTTCGGGTCCCTCGGGCAACGCCCTGGTGATGGGTGATGGGGAACACCAACCGATACCGTACCGGGTAGTCACGCCGGCGACGAGCGAATTTGGGGATGGGGATCAGTCGTCGAGGCCATCCGGTCCAATCACGGACTTAGCCTCCGCCAGGTAGCGTCTACTCCAACCGCCAGGTGTTGAGCCGATCCAGGGCCAGCCTGCCTCTCGAAGGACGAAGGGCGGCGTTTGCGAGAACCTATTTGTCACCTTATTGCGGGATGGCAAGGGGCGTGTCGAACGATATGGGGGCGAGTGGGGCCACGTCTTGTCGGCGGGGGACCGCCCCCCCAACGATCCCAACGGTCGCTCGAACAGTCGCTCAAGCGGGCGAGCCGGTGTCAGAGTCTGTCGGCGGAGACGACCTCGCCCCCCTTGCGGGTGGAGAGGGCCCTCCAGGTTTCCAGGGCGACGGTGTCCTTGAGGTAGCGGACGGAGCCGTCGCCGAGCAGGGCGTTGACGCCGCCGGGGTGGTTGCTGCTAGCGTCGGACCAGCCGACGGAGTGGCGGTTGCAGCTGGGCTCGGGGCGGTTGGGGGGGTAGAAGTGGGCGTAGGTGCCGGCGTTGCCGTCGCCGTCGGCCCAGTTGCTCCGCTTGACGGGGTGGAGGTTCACGGCGGCGAGGCAGTCGGCCTCGGTCAGCGTGTCGACGTGGCGGATGTAGCGGCGAGGGTCGTCGCTCATCTCCGAGGCGGGGATGTTGTAGGGGCCGCCGGGGCCGAGCAGGCTCTCGGACAGGACGACGGTGTTGCTGGTGCCATCCCTCAGGTCGGCGATGCTGGTCGAGGAGTTGACGTAGAAGGTGCCGTCGAGGCGCTCATAGCCGTTGGCCGGGACCTCGACGCCCGTCCCGACGGTCGCCACGTAGTTCGCCCCGAAGACGGGCGGGGCGGGTTGTTCGATGCCGTCGCTCGGGCAGTGGAAGAGGCCGACCTTGGTCGAGAGGGCCGTCAGGTTCTCGGCGAAGACGGCGTAGTCCTGGGCCGGGCCGCCGATGATCGGGAAGCTGAAGTTCAGCGCATTGTGGACGGCCGATTGCTCTAGGAAGGGGGTCAACAGCGCCAGGGCCCCCCACTTGGCGTGGCCGCCGGGCACGGTGGGGTCGCCCGGCCAGGGAGACGCGTAGATGGTGTAGCCGATCGGGAAGCAGCCGAGCGTGTCGTGGTAGTTGTGCAGCGCGATGCCGAGCTGCTTCAGGTTGTTGGTGCACTGGGCCCGGCGGGCCGCCTCCCGGGCGGCCTGGACGGCGGGCAGCAGCAGGGCGATCAGCACACCGATGATCGCGATCACCACCAGCAACTCGATCAGGGTGAAGCCGCGTCGAGCGTGGGTCATGGGTGGGGCTCCCGGCGGGGTGGTCAGGGCAGGACTTCGAGGGCGACAGTCGCGGTGAAGGACTCGACGTCGAACTGCTCGCGGTCCTCGACGGCGGCGGGGAGGATTTTCTGGGCCCGGATGATCCAGGTGCCGGGGCGGTCGACCCGGATCGAGGCGATCCCCTCGTTGTCGGTCGGGATGGCGAAGCACCAGGCCTGGTCGGGCTTGAAGCCGATGAACCGGGCGAAGACGTCCTGGCGGGCGGCGGGCTCGCCCTGGAAGAGGACCTGCACCCGGAGGTCGGCGCCGGCGGTCCAGGCCTCGGGGCCGTCGAGCGGGACGATCTCGAAGTCGTGGCCGAGGACCTTCGTGGCCGGCTCCCCCGCGGAAGGCGAAGCCTGTTCGTGAGAGTGCCCGTGGCCGAGGTCGTGGCCGGAGATGAGCATCGCCTTGGCGAACTGGTGGCTCCGAGCGGAGTAGTCGATCGTCCCGTCCTGGACCTGGGCCCGGGCCTCGGCCTTCGAGGCGCCCAGGTGGCGGTGCTGGCCGTGCTCGTCGACGACGACCGTGTAGAGGGAGGGGTGCCGGGTCACCTCGGCGGTGTAGAGCCCCTCCTCCTCGACGGTGACCTCGTTGGCGTGCAGGGAGTAGCCCTCGGTCGCCAGGTAGCTGACCGAGCCGGAGGGGGTGTGCAGGCGGTAGTCCTTGATCGCCTCGGCGTCGACCGGCATGTCGACGGGCAGGATGTGCCCCCAGGAGAGGTAGACGGTGTCCCGGGTGCCCGGCTCGGTGACGAGCCGGCCGGCCAGGACCTTGATCTCGTGCGCCGTCGCCCGGCCGACCGCCCCCGACAGCGTCGCCGCCGCGACGATCGCCCCGATGCCCCTGATCGCTCGTCCCCGAGTCATGATGTCGATGCTCCTGGTGAGAATGGCCGGGCGGCGTAGGAAGTAGCACAAAAAGGTAATACCGGCGCATGGCCGAGGGGGCAAATGAATTCCCCGGGAATCGGGGGGAGGGGTCGGGATTGCTTGCCAAGGGGGGGGAGGCTGGTTAGGCTTTGGCGCAAGGGGACCGCTCGGGCGGGCCGGAGGCGGAGGGCAGCGACCATGGCGACTGACGGTCCGGGCGCAAGGCCCGACGACGGCGAGGAATTGCGCCAGTTCCTGGGCCGCATCCGGGCCGGCGACGAGGTGGCCGCCCGGGAGCTGCTGGGCCGGTACGAGGCCGAGGTCCGGCTGGTGGTCCGGCGGCAGTTGCCGAGGCTCCTGCGGTCGCGGTTCGACTCGCTGGACTTCCTCCAGAGCGTCTGGGGCAGCTTCTTCCGGCGGATGAGGGGGGGGGACGGCCCCTCGGATTTCGAGGATTCCCGGCACCTTGTCGCCTTCCTGGCCCGGGCCGCGAAGAACAAGGTGATCGACGAGTATCGCCGGGCCGGGAGCCAGAAGCAGGACATGCACCGGGAGGAGCCGCTCTGGGTCGACGGCCAGCGGCCCCGGGACGTCGCCGGCAACGAGGACACCCCGAGCGAGGTGGCCCAGGCGCATGAGGTCCTGGCCCGGTTGACGGAGCTGATGCCCGACGACCGCCGGGCGATCGTCGAGCTGAAGGCCCAGGGCCTGTCCAGCCGGGATGTCGGCGAGAAGCTCGGGATCAGCGAGCGGACCGTGCAGCGGGTCATCGAGGACCTCCGCCGTCGACTCGAGCCCCTCGGCCCGGGGTTCGGCTCCTCGGACGAGGCGGACCCCGACGGGGGATCGGCGGACGGGACCCTCCCCGGAACGTGACGGCCGGATCGACGCATGACCGAGCCCTCCAGCACCCCGACCAGCCTGGCCAGCACCTCGGGCCGGACCTGGGACGACGCCTCGTCCCCCGCCGCCGCCCGGCTCGCCCGCCGCTTCGAGGAGGACTGGAGGCGCTCGAAGCTCGGCGCCCGGCCCGACCCCGCCTCGTATCTGCCCGACGCCGAGGAGGAGCGCCCCGGCGCCTGGCTCGCCCTGCTCCGGGCCGACCTCGGCCTGCGATGGGACGACGGCCAGGAGCCGTCGGTGGAGCAATACCGCCTGCGCTACCCCGGGCTCGACCCCGAGGTGGTCGTCGGCCTGCTCTACGAGGAGTTCTGCCTGAAGGAGGAGGCCGGGGCCGCCGCCGACCCGCTGGAGTACGAGCGTCGCTTCCCCGAGCTGGCGCCGAGGCTCCGCCGGGTGTTCGACATCCACGCGCTGGTCGGCGGCCCGAACGCGCCGACGCTCGGCTCGATCGGCGCCACGATGACCACCGGCGGCCAGCCCCGGACGAGGAGGGCCGGCGACGACCCGGACCCCGATCTGTCCTCGTTCCCGGAGGCGGGGGAGACGATCGGCGGCTTCCGGCTGATCGAGGAGCTGGGCCGGGGCTCCTTCGCCCGGGTCTACCTCGCCCAGGAGCGGCTGCTGGCCGACCGGCCGGTGGCGTTGAAGGTGGCGACGGCGGGGTCGAGGGAGCCGCAGACCCTCGCTCGCCTGCAGCACACGCACATCGTCCCGGTCCACAGCTACCGGGTCGACCCGGTCTCGGGCCTGCACCTGCTCTGCATGCCCTACTTCGGCCGCCTGACCCTGGCCGCCGTGCTGGCCGACCCGGCGACGGCCTCCGCGCGATCGGGGGGGGAGCTGCTGGACGTGCTCGACCGGCTGGAGCCCCCCGAGGTGGGGCTGCCCCGGCCGTCGACCTCGGCGCGGAGGGCGATGGCGGGCCGGTCATTCTCGGGGGCGATCGCCTGGTGGGGCGCCCGGCTGGCCGAGGCGTTGCAGCACGCGCACGACCGCGGGGTGTTGCACCGGGACGTGAAGCCCTCCAACGTGCTCGTCACCGGCGACGGCCTGCCGATGCTGCTGGACTTCAACCTGGCGATGGGCCCGAGGATCGAGGGCTCGGGCGAGGAGGCGGAGACCCTCGGCGGGACGCTCGCCTACATGGCCCCGGAGCACATCGAGGCGCTGGCCGACGGGATCGACTCGGGCGTCGACGCCCGGGCGGACCTGTTCGCGATGGGGGTCGTCCTGTTCGAGGCGATCGCCGGGGACCGCCCCTTCCCGGTCGTCCGCAAGGCGAGGTCGGTGGCCGAGGCCCTCCTGCAGACCGCCCAGCAGCGCCGGGACGGCCCCCCGCCGCTGCGACGGGGGGGCCGGGCCGTCTCCCCGGCGCTGGAGGCGGTCATCCGCAAGAGCCTGGAGCCGGACCCGGCTCGGCGCTACCAGTCGGCCGCCGAGCTGGCCGCCGACCTGCTCGCCGTGGCCGACGACGGCCCGCTCCGGGTGGCGAAGGAGCCGATCGCCAGCCGGTCGCTGCGGTGGGTGCGCCGGAACCGCTGGAGGTTCGCCGTGGCGGCGCCCGCGGTGGTGGCCGGGTCGATCCTGGTGGCGACCCTGCACGACGCCCGGGTCAGGCGGGTCGAGGCCGAGGGGGAGGTCCGCCGGAACATCGACCAGGCCGACGTGAACGTGGAGGCCGGCAAGCTGGAGCAGGCGATCCAGGGTTATCTGTTCGCCAAGACCGCCGCCGCCCGCCACCCGTCGCTGGCCCCGCTGTACTGGGAGGCCGAGGAGAAGCGCCTCTGGGCGACGCACACCTACGCCCTGGAGCTGCTCGTCGGGGAGTTCTTCGCCGAGGCGGAATGGCTCCGCTACCGCCTCTTCGGTTTCGTCGAGCCCGAACGCCCGCCGGGGGACGCGCTGCGGGAGGCGCTCGGCGACTTCGGCGTGTTCAAGACGGTCGACTGGGCCGCCAACCCCGACTTCGACCGGCTGGAGGGGGACCACCGCCGCCGGCTGCTCGACGAGGTCCCCGAACTGCTCTTCCTGAGGGCGGTCCACCTCCGGCTGACCGGGCCGGGGCCGGGGCCGAGGGGGGGGATCGCGTCCGGGGTCGCCGACCTCCGGGATCGGGCCGTCCGGGCGATGCCGGGGGACGACCCGAGGCGGGGCCCCTGGGACGCGCTCTGCGAGGAGTTGGGCGTCACCAGCCCCGCGATCGGGCCGGCCGAGGGGGCGGTCGTGCCGGAGGCCGACCGGCCGAGGTACCTGGCCGAGGCGGCATTCCTGTGGGGGATTGCCCACGCCTCCCGGTTCCAGGAGACGGGGGATCCGGCCGACGCGGCCCGGGCGCTCGCCTCGCTCGAGGCCGCGGCCCGGGGGAGGCCCGACTCGTACTGGCCCCGGTTCTACCTGGCGACCTTCGCCCTGGAGTCGGGCCGGCATTCCGACGCCCTGCGGCACGCCGACGCGGCGGTGGCCCTGAAGCCGGGCTCGCCCTGGGCGCTGTTCAACCGGGCGCTGGCGAACCGGGCCACGGGGGATTCGGCCGAGGCGCTGGGGGACCTCCGGGCCGCCGCCGCCCGGGTCCTGGAACGGGATCGCGACCGGCTCCGGGACCGGATCGACCTGAACCTGGGGCTCGTCCTGCTGGAGCGGGGCGACCGGGCCGGGGCGAGGGACGCCTTCGAGGCGGTGCTCGGCCCGTCGGCCCCCGGCCGGTCGGTGGCCGGGGTCGCGGCCCGCCTGGCGGTCATCTCGGCGGCCTCGCCGGGCTCGGCGTTCGCCTCGGCCGCCGCCGGGCTCGGCGGCGAGTCGGCGATGGCGGCGGCCGGCGGCTCCCGGTTCTCGCGGGCCGCCCGGCTCGACCTGGCCCGGCTCGACGCCGAGGCCGGCCGGCCGGATCTCGCCCTGCTGGCCTACAACGACCTGCTGCTCGACGACCCCGGCCACCGCGAGGCCCGATTGGGCCGGGCCCTGCTGGCGCTCGCCCTGGGGGACGTCCGGGCCGCGGAGGCGGATGCCGACCTGCTCATCGCCGCCGACCGGGACGGACGCCTCGGGCCCGAGGGCCGCCCCCGGTCGCTGCCGGCCTCCTCGGCCGCCGAGGCCTTCGACCTGAGGGCGCGGTGCCGACTGGAGGCGGGCCGGGCCGAGCTCGCCCTGGCCGACGCGGACGAGGCGATGGGCCGTTCGCCGTCGCCGGCCGGCGAGCGGCTGCGGCTCCGGGCGACGCTGGCGACCCGCCCCGGGGGCTCCCTCCGGCTGGACGACCCCTCGGCGATCGACCTGCTCCCCGCACCCGGCCCCGGTCTCGTCGCCGACCTCCGGCACGCCGTCGGGGCGATGGCCGAGCCCCCCCCCGAGCCCGAGCCCTCCCCCGTGCCGAGGATGCTCACCCGGGCGGTCCTGCTCTCGGCGCTGGGCGAGTCGGCCCCGGCCGAGGACGGGGCGACCGACGCGGTGCTCGTCGCCCCCGACGCCTCGCTGCCCCGCCTCGTCCGGGCCCGGATCCGCCACCGATCCGGCGACCTCGACGGCGCCCTGATCGACCTGGACGCCGCCCTCGCGCTCCGGCCCGACGACGCGGACGCGAGGACGCTCCGGGGCCTGGTGCTCGCCGAGGCGGGACGCCCGGCCGACGCCCTGGCCGAGCTGAACCGCTCCCAGGCGATCGGCGCCGACGACGCCGCGCTGCACCGGGCGCGGGCCGTCGCCCTGGCCGCACTCGGCCGGGCGGACCTGGCGGTCCGGTCGCTCACCGAGGCCCTGGACCGGGATCCGCAAGATCCGAGGATTTCGCTGCACCGGGCCCGGCTCCATCGCCGCCTCGGCCTCGTCTCGGCCGCGAGGGCGGACCTCGACCACGCCTCGTCGTGGTCCTCCGACCGCCCCGAGCTGCGCCTGCTGGTCGCGATCTCGAGGTCCCTGACCAACGGCCCGACGCCCCCCGGGCCGACCCCGGGGATGGCCGGCACGGGGTCGGCGGAGTGAACCCCGATCGATCGAGGGCCGCGGCCCGGGGCCCGTCCCCGGCGTGACGGACGGGGGCCGCTCGACGAGAGAGGCGTGGGGGCGACCCGCATCCGGGCCGAGGCGACGACGGCCCCACGGCGCGACGGTCGAGGCCGGGTCCGCCTCACCGCCCGAGGTCGGCCGGGTCCTCGACCCCGTCGGGCCATCGGATGACCGGCGTCGGCAGCCGGCCGGAGAGCGGGTCGGCGGGCCAGACGGCGGTCACCCACCAGCAGAGCAGGGCGAGCAGCAGGTACGTCACCATCGTCGCCCCGACCGACTTCGACCCGAATTTCAGGGCCGTGCCGAACGCCCGGTTCACCCGGCGGCCGGCGAGGTCGACGCTGCACCACTCGTCCAGGGCCAGGTGGGAGAGGAACCCGAGGATCACGGCGACGGCCATCAGCAGGCGGATCAGGTGGGAGTCGGACGGGTAGCCGAGGTAGGCGATCGCCCCCCAGATCCCCGCGGTCGGGATGCTGTGGTTCATCCCCCGGTGGACGGTCAGGTACGCCAGGGACCGCCTCAGGAAGTGGCGGACGAGCACGTAGGAGACGATCGCCGCCCAGAGGTGCAGCTCGAAGGGGACGATGATCGACGAGTCGTCGAGGTCCTGCCAGACGGCCACCGCCGCCAGCACGCCGAGCAGCCCGCTGAAGCCCCGGAGCTGCACCGAGCTGTCGGAGTCGAGATCCGGCAGCAGCCCGGCGACCGTGACCAGCAGCGCCGCCACCGAGCCGTAGACCCAGTGCAGGCCCATTACCACCGCCGCCCCCCAGGCGTAGAAGACGCCGAGGAAGCCGGCGAAGCCGACGTGCTGGCGGAAGTTCCCCATCGTTGCGACCTCGCCCCTCGCGCCCGGCCCGACCCCCGATCCTCGACGATCGGCCATCGTACCGTCCCGCGGCCGGGCGTCGAGCCGAGCCGGCCGGGGACCGGGCCGATCCCCGGGCGATCGACCCGGAGATCGACCGCCCGAGGGGAGGCGACCGGGTTCCTCCCGCGGCCGGGGCGTGTTACGGTCCGGGTCGGTTCGACGGGGGAGGCCGACGCCCGGGGTGACGGGGGCGCCATGTCGGGGAACGCGGGATCGACGACCGGAGGGGCCCCGACGCCCCCCGACCCGAGGTGGGCCTCGCCGGCCGCCCGGTCGGGGGTCGGGACCGGAGGTGATCGCGTCTATTACCCCGGGCTCGACGGGCTCCGGGCCGTGGCGATCGCGCTGGTCTACTGCTTCCACGACCGGGAATTGGACCTGCTCGAACGGCTCTCGCAAGCATTGGCGTTGCCGCTGGCCCTGCTCGTCGACCCGATCCTCAGGCTCGCCGGGCTGCCCGAGATCTCCTTCCGGATGCGGTCGCTCGTCTCGCCGCTGCGGGAGAACGGCTGGATCGGCGTCAACATCTTCTTCGTGCTCAGCGGGTACCTGATCACGACGCTGCTGCTCCGCGAGCGGGAGCGATTCGGCCGGGTGGACCTGCGGTCGTTCTGGATCCGGCGAATCCTGCGGATCTGGCCGCTGTATTACCTCGTCGTGCTGATCTGCTTCGTCCTCACGCCGCTGGCGAGGGCGGCCGTCGGGATCGACCCGGGCCCCTGGAGACGGCTCGCGGCCGACCGGCTGCCGGCGTTCCTGGCGTTCCTGGGGAACTGGTCGCTGGCGAACGGGGGGCCGGTGCCCTCGGACTCGATCTCGGTGCTCTGGAGCGTCTGCGTCGAGGAGCAATTCTACCTCGTCGTGCCCCTGATCGTGGCCTGGTCGGGGGGGCGGTGGCGGGTCGCGCTGGTCGCCGGGCTGATGGCGGCGGCGATCGCCTGCCGGTACGCGCTCGCCGACGCCGGGTATCGGGGGGCCGCCCTGCGGTACAACACGCTCGCGAACCTGGACACGTTGCTCGCGGGCGTGATGCTGGCGCTGCTGGCGCGGGGGCGGTCGGGGGCGGGGCCGGCGTCGCTCTGGGGGACGAGGCTCGCGGTGGTCGGCGGGGGGGCCGCCATCTACTCGATCACGCTCGGCTACGCCGAGGCGCCCTGGCGACGGGCGGCCGACGACGTCCTGGTGTGGGCCTGGGCGGTCGCGCTGGTCGCATGGGCGGCGTCGGGCCGCGACCGGACCTCGGGGTTCCTGGCCAGGCCGACGATGGTCTGGCTCGGCCGGGTCAGCTACGGGCTCTATCTCTATCACGAGATCGCCCTGGGGCTGGTCTCCTGGGCATCCCGGGCGCTGCCCCGTTCTCCCGAGCTGGGGACGGTGGCCGCCCTGATGGGCCCTGCGGCCACGATCGGCCTGGCGGCGGCCTCGTACTACGGCATCGAGCGGCCCTTCCTGCGCCTGAAGGCCCGCTGGACCCGCGTGCCCTCGCGGCCGGTCGACCGGCGTGAGGAGGGATCGGCCCGTGACGTGCCGGCCGGAGATGGTACGATGGCCGTCCTCCCGGAGCACCACCCCGAGCCGTCTCCCGGCGGCCCAACCGCGCAAGACGAGCCGTGATCCGCCCCCCTCGCCATCCGGTCGCCCGCCTGTCCGCGATCGTCGCGTCGGTCGTCCTGTTGATGACGGCGGTCGCGTCGGCGGTCCTGTCCCGGGTCGCCGGCCCGGACCCGGACCGTCGCGGTCCGACGATCGCCGCGCCGAGGGCGCACCTGGACGAATGGGTCGGCCGGCACGCCCGGCACGTCTCCCGGGCGATGGCGGGGCCGGCCCCCCTGCTCCTGCTCGGCGACTCGATCACCCGGGGCTGGCTCGGCCCGGCCCTCGACGGCGAAGACTCGGCGCTCGATCGGCTCCGCCGGCGACGCCTCGACTCCCGAGGCGCCGTGAACTTCGGCATGGACGGCGACCACGTCGAGCACCTGCTCTGGCGGCTCCGCCACGGCGGGCTCGCCGGGCTGAGGCCGGAGCTGGTCGTGCTGCTCGCGGGGACGAACAACATCGGCCTCGACGCGCCCGAGGCGATCGCCGAGGGGGTCGTCGCCCTGGTCGACGAGATCCGCCGCCGCAGCCCGGACTCGGTCATCCTCGTGATCGGCATGCTGCCCCGGGGGACGACCCTCGGCCACGGCCAGCCGGCCATCTCGGACGTGCCCGACCCGCGCATCGCCGAGATCAACCGCCTGCTCGCCCCGATCGACGCCCGCCCCCGCGTCGCCTTCCTCGACTTCGGCCACCGCCTGCTCGACGAGGACGGCCGAGTCGTCCGCTCGATGCAGCCGGATCTGCTGCACCTCTCGACCGAGGGCTACGGGGCCTGGGCCGACGCGATGGAGCCGACCTTGCGGCTGTTCTTCGGCCCGCCCCCCGGGGCCGACGCCGGTGATCCGCGTCTTCTGTCGGGGAGCCCGGCGGGGTAGGATCCGGGGCCACCCGGTCGACCGGGTCGATCGGCCGAACGACACCGAGGAGCGACGCGACGATGACCTCGCGAACCGCCTGGACCCTCCTTGCCACGATGGCCCTCTTGCCGACCCCCTCGCCGGCCGTCGAGCGGGAGGACGACCGGCTCGACGCCTACTTCCGGGAGTACCTCGACGCCTGGTTCGCCGACGAGCCCCTCTCGGCCACCCGGCTGGGCGACCACCGCTTCGACGACCGGCTCGACGACCTCTCGCCCGAGGCCCGGGCCGGCTGGGTCGGTCGCGACCGCGCATTCCTGGACGACCTGCCCCGCCGGGTCGACTACGACGCCCTCTCCCGGGACGGGCAGGTCGATTACGAGATCTTCCGCCACCACCTCGACTCCGCCCTCTGGCTCGCCGAGCACTTCGACCCGTTCGTCGAGGACCCCCGCGTCTACGTCGGCTACACGACCGAGGGGGTGTACCTGCTGCTCACGCAGTCGACCCTGCCGAAGGCGACGAACCTGGCCAACGCGATCGCCCGGATCGGGCAGGTGCCCCGGGTCGTCGAGACGGCGAAGGCCACGCTCTCGGCCGGGGAGACGCCCCGCGTGAAGGTCGAGACGGCGATCCTCCAGACCAGGGGGGCGATCGGCTTCTACACCGACGAGGTCTTCCTGCTCGCCGATCGCCCCCGGGGGGAGGGGGAGCTGGCCGAGGCCGCCGGGGCCGCCGTCGAGGCGTTGCGGGGCTACCTGGAATTCCTGGAGGGCGAGCTGCTGCCCGAGGCCGGGGAGGGCTGGCGGATCGGGCCCGAGCTGTTCGCCGAGAAGGTGGGGCGGGAGCTGGACTCCGGCCTGACCGCCGCCGAGATCCTCGACGAGGCGAGGGCCGAGGCCGAGCAGGTCGAGGCCGAGATGGCCGTCCTCTCCCGGCAGATCTGGTCCGGCCTATTCCCGGGCGAGGTCATCCCCCCCGACGACGAGCGGGGCCGCCGGGCGATGATCCGCCGCGTGCTGGGGCGGATCGGCGAGGAGCACGGCACCCCCGAGGGCCTGGTCGAGGACGCGACCGCCACCGTCGACGCGATCAAGGCGTTCATCGCCGAGCGGGGCGTCCTCGAACTGCCGGAGCCCGACCGCTGCGCGATCATCGAGATGCCCGAGTTCATGAGGGGCAACTCGGTCGCCTACCTCAACCCCGCCCCCCCGCTCGACCCGGGGGGCGGCAGCGAGTACGCCATCAGCCCGCCCCCGGGCGACTGGGACGAGGGCCGGGTCGACAGCTTCCTCCGCGAGTACAACGCGAGGATGCTCCGGATCCTGACGATCCACGAGGCCTACCCGGGCCACTACGTCCAGCTCGAATACGCGAACCGATGCCCGTCGCTGATCCGCAAGGTCCTCTCCTCCGGCACCTTCGCCGAGGGGTGGGCGGTCTACACCGAGCGGATGATGCTCGACGAGGGCTTCGGCGAGGGCGACCCGAAGTTGCGCCTCCAGCAGCTCAAGTTCTACCTGAGGGCCGTGGTCAACGCGATCCTCGACCACGAGATGCACGCCGGCGACATGACCGACGACGAGGCCCTGGACCTCCTCATGGACCGCGCCTTCCAGACCGAGGGAGAAGCGGTCGGGAAGGTCATCCGCTCCAAGCAATCCTCGGCGCAGCTCTCGACCTACTTCGTGGGCCGCGTCGCCTTCCACCGCCTCCGCCGGGACATCCAGCTCGAGCAGGGGGACGAATTCGACCTCGGCCGCTACCACGAGGCCGCGCTTTCCCACGGCACCCTGCCGGTCAAGTACCTGCCGGAACTGGTCCGGCGGTCGCTGGGCATGGAGGCGGCGGGCGACTGATCGCAGTCCCCCCGGGGGGAGGGCCATCGCCCTCCCCCCGGGGGACATCGCGGGGGGATCAGGCGGCGCGGAGCCAGTCGCGGATCCGGCCGAGTTCGCCGGTCCAGCTCGCGTCGAGGCGGCGACGGACGTAGCTGCCGTAGAGCAGGTCCACGGTCTCGGTGAGGTGCCGGAGGTAGTCGATCCGGCCTTCGTGCGCCTCCCGGCCCGAGACGCCGTCTTCCTTGGGCAGGGCCGCGCCGGAGACGGCCATCGTCTCGGCCTGGATCGTCAGCTCGTAGGTGGACCCCTGGCGTTCGATCAGCAGGCCGGCCTTGCGGGGGAGCTTGCCGGACTGGAGGGCGCGGAGGGCCTCGGGCATGCGGGTCGGGCCCTCGTAGGAGAGGCTGTCCCGGCCGGTCTCGCCCCGGGGGCAGTCGAGCTGCAGGGTCTTGGAGATCATGACCGAGCACTCGGAGCCGTCGGCCAGGGTGAGCACGTCCCCCTCGTTCTGGAGCGTGTGCCAGAGCCAGAGGAGGAACTCGTTGCCCCAGTAGTCCCGGCTGGTGGGGTCGGCCTCGGCCCAGGCGATCGAGGAATAGAGGGCCGAGTCCCCGTCGCCGAAGAGGGCGAGCGGGACGGCGTCGTAGATGGCGTCGTCGCGGCCCATCTCGGCGGCGATGGAGGCGGCGAGCACCCCGGCGGTGACCGGCTCGAGGGTGCGGTCGAACGTCTCCCGGAAGAGCGGGAGGAGGCGGTCGAGCACGGCGTTGGAGGCGGCGCCGGCGTAGAGGGTGTTGGTCCGGCCGTCCCAGAGCATCGGGTGCATCTTGCGGCGTCGATAGCGGCCGTCGGCGGCCTCGGCCTCGGCCCGGACCTTGGCGGCCTCCTTGGCCTCCTCGCGCTGGGCCTTGGTGGGCCTGCCGCTGGGGTTCTGCGCGGCCCGGGCGTCCAGCTCGATCTGGGTGTAGGCCTTGAGCAGGTCGCCGGGGATCTTGTCGGCGTCGATCCTCAGTCCCAGGTGCAGGGCGTCGTTGACGACGTTCTTGCCCGGCTCGAAGGTCATGTCGAGCACGTGGTTGCCGCCCGACCAGCCGAAGTGGACGCCGTCGGTCGGGTCGGCGTCGCCGTGCCGGCCGATGCCGTGGGCGGAGGCCTTCTCCAGGGTCTCCTCGTCGAACGGCAGCGGCGCATCGCCGCTGACCCGGAATCGCATGTAGCTGACGCGCCCGTTCAGGAAGCCCATGGGTCGGCGCTCCTCCGATTGACCAGGTCCCGGGGCGGGCGAGCGATCCTCGCGGGCCCGGGGACGGAACATCCTGTCGCCTGCCAATCATCGGCCCGCCCGGGCCGGCTCCCGAACCGACTCGGGACGCCCCGGGAGCCCGGGGCGCCGCTCGTGACGGTCGGCACCGACCCGGGAGGCGGGGCAACCCTTGCGGCCTGAGCAGGCGTCCCCCCCGGTCGGCGGCCCCCGAGGGCCCCGACCGCCTCCCGCCGCCCCGTCGCGCCGCATGCCCGCCCCGGTCGGCGGCCCGGGGGGGTCCGATCCCGCCGGGAGACCTCTCGGGGATCTGGACACCCATGCTCGAATGAGATAAACCAATCTCTTCTGCCTGCTCTCCCCCCCGGATCGGGCCGTCGACCTCCCGGGCGTCGTCGGCCACTCCTGCCCACCCCCGGAGCCTCGGAACCATGTTCGTCCGGCCCCTCCTGCTCGTGTTCGCCAAGTCCCCCATCCTGGGTCAGGCGGCCCAGTCCGTCGCGGCCGGCGTGCTCGGCATGACGATGCTCTCCTCGATCGTGGCCCATTCCAAGGGCACGAGCGGCGAGGTGGTCCTCCACGTCGTCGAGCCCGACGTCGAGGTGATCTTCGGCGGCGAGTCGTTCCGGGTGGAGGGTCGGCGATACGAGCCGATCGTCCGCGAACTGTCGCCCGGCGGCCACCGCCTCCGGGTGGAGCGAGACGGCCGGGTGCTCCAGGATGAGCACTTCCGGGTGGAGCGCGGGGGGTTCCTCGTGCTCACCGCCTGGGACGCGAACGGGAAGGACCGCGAGGCGGCCGGGTCCGGCTCCCCGAATGTCCGCTGAACCCGGCCCGAGGGGCGGCTCGTCGCTCCGGTGGACGGCGCCCGAACCGTCGTGCTAGGCTACGGGTCGGACAGTCTCGATCCGAGTGGGCGAGGCCGCCCCGTGCCGGCATCGTGGGTCGGAGGGGGCGGGGCGTCGCCCCAGAAGGGCCGGCCCGGACGGGCCGGGCGCGCATCCCGATGGTCCAGATCCAGTTGCCGGACGGTTCGGTCAAGGAGTTCCCCGAGGGCGTGCGGCCGAGGGACGTCGCCGCCTCGATCGGCAAGCGGCTGGCCGAGGCCGCCGTCGCCGCCGTGGCCGACGGGACGGTCGTCGACCTCGACCGACCGCTGGAGGACGGCACCGGGGCACCGATCGCCTTCCGGGTCCTGACCCCCAGGGACGCCGAGGCGATCGACGTGCTCCGGCACTCGACCGCCCACGTGATGGCCCGCGCCGTGCTCCGCCTGTTCCCCGACGCCCGGCTCGCCTTCGGCCCGACCACCGCCACCGGCTTCTACTACGACATCGACCTGCCCGGCTCTCGGACCATCTCCGAGGACGACTTCCCGGCCATCGAGGCCGAGATGCAGAAGATCGTCGCCTCGGCCGAGCCCTTCGAGCGCTTCACCCTCCCCGCCGACGACGCCCGCCAGTTCTGCGAGGACCTGGGCCAGCAACTCAAGGTCGAGCACATCGACCAGGAACTGCACAAGTTCGGCATCCTCTCCTTCTACCGCCAGGGGGAGTTCGTCGACCTCTGCCGGGGGCCCCACATCCCCCACGCGGGGAAGGTCGGCGCGTTCAAGCTGCTCTCGATCGCCGCGGCCTACTGGAAGGGCCGGACCGACGGCCCGATGCTCCAACGCCTCTACGGCACCGCCTTCTTCGACAGGAAGGACCTGGACGCCTACCTCACCCAGATCGAGGAGGCCAAGAAGCGCGATCACCGCAAGATCGGCAAGGAGCTGAATCTCTTCACCATCTCCGAGAGGGTCGGCTCGGGCCTGATCCTCTGGATGCCCAAGGGGGCGATCGTCCGGGGGATCCTGGAGCAGTTCCTGAAGGACGAATTGCTCAAGCGAGGCTATGAGCCGGTCTACACGCCTCACATCGGGAAGATCGAACTCTACGAAACGAGTGGCCATTACCCTTACTACCGAGACTCACAATTTCCCCCATTTTATGCTCACCCATTGGCTCCGTGGGCAGAACTGAACAGAGACAGGCTTGACGTTAAATTTCGTGACCTCCCGATGGGCGTTGAATCGGAGGATATGAAGAGAGAGGAAAACATCCTCGCACATGCAGAAAAGCTCGACGAAGAGTTCAGAGCTGAGGCATTAAAGCATCCGGACTTTCCATTTGAAAGATACCATACTGGACCGATCAGCAAGGTTTTCGAATTGAGGAGACGATATGAATTTCTCGATGGCTGGTTAGTCCAACAAGATCAGTACCTCCTCAAGCCGATGAACTGCCCACACCACATCCAGATCTACGCCGCCCAGCCCCGCAGCTATCGCGACCTCCCCGTCCGCCTGGCTGAGTTCGGCACCGTCTACCGGTATGAGCAGTCGGGGCAGCTCGCCGGCCTGACCCGGGTCCGGGGGTTCACCCAGGACGACGCCCACCTGTTCTGCACGCCAGACCAGGTCCGGGGCGAATTCCGGGCCACGATGGAGCTGACCCAGTACGTGCTCGGCAGCCTCGGGCTGCATGACTACCGGGTTCGGCTCTCCAAGAGCGACCGGGACGACCCGAAGTTCAAGGGCGCCGACTTCGACGTCTGGGAGCGGGCCGAGGCCGACATCCGCTCCGTGCTCGACGAGATGGGCCTCCGGTACGAGGAGGCCGCCGGCGAGGCCGCCTTCTACGGCCCGAAGGCCGACTTCGTCGTCCGGGACTGCCTCGGCCGCCAGTGGCAGCTCGGCACCGTGCAACTCGACTACGTCCTCCCCGAACGCTTCGAGCTGGAATACACCGGGGCCGACAACACGCCCCACCGCCCGGTGATGATCCACCGGGCCCCGTTCGGCTCGATGGAACGCTTCATGGGCATCCTCATCGAGCACTTCGCCGGCGCCTTCCCGCTCTGGCTGGCCCCGGAGCAGGTCCGCGTCCTGCCGATCTCCGACAAGTTCGTCGACTACGCCGACCGCGTCCTCGAAGAGCTGAAGGCCGCCGGCCTGAGGACCTCGGTCGACCGTCGCCCGGAGAAGGTCAACGCACGGATCCGGGACGCCCAGCTCGAGAAGATCCCGGCCATGCTCGTGGTCGGCGCCAACGAGGTCGAGGCCGGCACCGTCGCCTTCCGGGACCGGATCGACGGCAACCTCGGCAGCATGCCGCTCGCCGAGGCCGTGGCCCGACTCCGGGCCGAGGTCGACGGCCGGGTGATCCGGCAGGCCGCCGCCCCCTCGCCCCCCGAGGCCGTGACCCCGGAGTCCGAGGGGGAGAAGCACGCCTACTGATCGCTCGCCGCGAACTCCTGCCGACGAGGAGGGTCGTGATCCCCATGGCCAAGCGTCGAAAGAAGCCGAAGAAGGTGGCTCCCAGGACGCGGCGCGATCCCCAGGTCGTGCTGCTCCTGGAATACGACATCACCTATGAGCCGATCGACGACCCGGAGCAGGACCGCCTCCCGGGCGTCGTCCGGGAGCAGATCCAGCGACTCCACGAGGGCTCGCAGTCCCGCCCCCGCGAAGCGATCCCGGACCTCATCGACCTGATCGGGCGATATCCCGATGTCAGGGTCCTGTACAACTACCTCGCGGTGGCCTACTCGCTCACTCGACAGGACGCCAAGGCCGAGGAGACGATCCGGGAGAACCTCCGGAGGCACCCCGATTACCTCTTCGCCCGCCTGAACTACGCCGAGACGTGCCAAGCAGACTGCACCTCAAGCGACCGGTGGTGCAGCACCCCCGGCGGCGGTTACGATCAGCGCCGCCGCGCTGCTTGAGCTGGCGGCGTGGTGCCGACATCACCTGACCTCGGCATCGGGAGACATCGCATGTCCGTCGCCCCCCGTCACAACGCTCCCCCCCGCGCCTGACGACGGCGCCCTGCCCACCGCCGACGGTCGCACCGACGATCTGGGCCCGCCTGCCGGCCGACCGGCAGCGACAGCTCCGCGACCTGCTCGGCCAACTCCTCGCCAGGCTCCTGGCGGCCACCCGAAGCGAGGAGGCCGGCCATGAGTGACGCAACCCGCTCGCCCAAGCTCCGGCCCTGGCATCTCGACCGGGCGGCCTTCGTCTACGTCCGCCAATCCACACCCCAGCAGGTGCTCGACCACCGCGAGTCCACCGACCGGCAGTACGCCCTGGCCGACCGCGCCGTCGCCCTCGGGTGGCCACGGGACCGCGTCACCACGATCGACGACGACCTGGGCAAGAGCGGCCAGTCGATCGAGGGCCGGCCCGGGTTCCAGCGGCTGCTGGCCGAGGTGGCGCTCGACAACGTCGGGCTGATCCTCGGCCTGGAGATGAGCCGGCTGGCCCGGTCCAACCGCGACTGGCACCAGCTGCTCGAGCTCTGCGCCCGCTTCCGCGTGCTCCTGGCCGACGCCGACGCCGTCTACGACCCGGCCGACCACAACGACAGGCTCCTGCTGGGCCTGCACGGCATGTTGAACGAGGCAGAACTTCATGTCATCAAGGAGCGGATGTGCCAGGGCCGGCTCAACAAGGCCCGCCGGGGCGAGCCGATGGGCTCCCCGCCGCTGGGCTACGTACGCCTCGCCTCGGGCGAGTGGGCGATCGACCCCGACGAGCAGGTCCAGGCGACCGTGCGGCTGATCTTCGACCGGTTCGACCGCGAGGGTACCCTGCACGGCCTGCTCCGCTACCTGGTCCACCACGGGGTCCGCATCCCGATCCGACCCCGCCACGGCCCCAACCGCGGCGGGTTGGAGTGGCGGCGGCCGAACCGCCCGACGCTGTCGAACGTCCTGCACCACCCGGCCTACGCCGGTGCCTACCGGTTCGGCCACCGGGAGGTCGACCCGCGGCGCAAGCGGCCCGGGCGGCCCGACACCGGCAAGCTGGTCCGCCGCCCGGAGGAGTGCCTGGTGCTGATCCGCGACCGGCTGCCGGCCTACATCACCTGGGAGCGGTTCTGTGACAACCAGGAGCGGCTGGAGGCCAACCGGGCCCGCCGGGACCGCCCCGGCGCGCCGCGGCAGGGGGCCTCGCTGCTGGCCGGACTCCTGCGGTGCGGGCGGTGCGGCCGGCGGATGCTCGTGCGGTACTCGGGGGCGACGGGCCGGTACAGCTACACCTGTGCCCGCGGGGCGGCCGACCACGCCGAGCCGATCTGCCAGAGCCTCTCCGGGCCGGCGCTCGACGGGCTGGTCGCCGGCCGGGTCCTGGCGGCGGTGGAGCCGGCGGCGCTGGAGGCGAGCTTGGCGGCGGTGGCCGAGGTCGAGCGCGAGCGGTCCGAGCTGGCCCGGCACTGGCGGCTCCGCCTCGAACGCGCCGGCTGCGAGGCCGACCGCGCGGCCCGGCAGTACCAGGCCTGCGAGCCGGAGAATCGCCTGGTCGGCCGCGAGTTGGAGCGGCGCTGGGAGGAGGCGTTGAGGGCGCAGCGGCGCCTCGAGGACGAGCACGAGCGGTGGCGGGGGTCGGCCCCCGGTCGGCTCTCACCGGACGACGAGCGGACGATCCGGTCGCTGGCCGGCGACTTGCCGGCGGTGTGGCAGGCGACGACGACGACGCCCGCCGAGCGGCAGCGGATCGCCCGACTCCTGATTGACCACGTGTCCGTCACCGTGGACAAGGCGAGCGAGCGGGTCGATGTGACGCTCCACTGGTCCGGCGGCATGACCGAGTCGCACGCCATGTCCCGGCCGGTGAAGCGGTACGACCTCCTGGCCGACTACCCCCGACTGGTCGAGCGACTGCGGGGATGGCGCGCCGAGCGGCTCAGCCCGGCGGCGATGGCCGAGCGGCTCAACGTCGAGGGGTTCCGTCCCCCGAAGCGGGCCGAGCGGTTCACGCGGGGGATGGTGCAACGGCTGCTCTGGCACCTGGGGCTGGCCCGCACGCCCTTCGGCAGCCCGGCCGGCCTCGGCCGCGACGAATACCGGCCGTCGTCGCTGGCGCGTCGGCTGGGGGTGTCGCGAGACACGGTGCGGCGATGGGTGCGGGTCGGGTGGTTGACGGCGCATCGCGACGCCCAGGGCCACCACGTGATCTGGGCCGACGGGTCCGAGCTGCGGCGGCTGCGCGAGCTCCGCCGGCTGCCGCGGACGTGGGCGAACAAGGGGCGGCTTGCCGAACTGACCAGACCGAGGCCGCGCCCGGGACGGTAGAGTGAGGGCGGCCCGGCTCAGGGCGAGCCGGGCCGCCCCATCGCGCTCTTGGAGGGCATTATGGCTGGAACATCGAGATCTGCCTGAACGAAGGCCGGCTCGACGAGTTCGCCGAGGTCCTCGACCACAAGTTCGACCTCAAGCTGCTGTACCCGGACCGTCGCACCTTCCACGTCTCCGAGTTCGTCGCGTTCTCCAGCATCGTCGGGGCCTACTTCGTCGCCCTCGACAGGATCGAGGTCGCCGAGCGGTACTACGCCTCCCTCGTCGAGTTGGAGCCCGACCACCCGCTCACCCGCCGGCTCCGGGGCAGGATCGACCGCGCCAACGATTTGCGAGCGATCAAGGAAGCCGGCGGGCAATTGCGGTCGCTGTTCGGCAAGGGTCGTCAGGCCGACCGCGGCCCCGATCGCTGAGCTTCGACGGCCGCCCGCTCCCAGGATCTCCAGGGGCGCCCCAGATCGACCGCGCCAATGGGCTGGGATGCCACCTCGACATCCGAGGTCAATCAGTGAACCTCCAGGGCGACTCCTCGGGGTCAACCTCGGGAGGAGGTCGCCACGCGATTCGGGCCGGGGGCCGGGAGGCCGATCCGGGCGTCCCCGGAGGTCGGGCGTCCGGCGGGGCGGATGTTGCCGGGGAGGCACGCCGGGGGACGGCCGACCTACGCTTCTGCTGACCCGAACCCGAGGACCGAGGCCCGCCGCGATCGTCGTCGGGCCGAGGCCCGGCCTCGACCGCCACGCCGATCGGAGGGTGCCATGCAGCTGGAGATCCGCCACGACAGGACCCCGCTCGACGCGAAGGCCCGGGACCACATCGAGCGTCGACTCGGCTTCGCGCTCGACCGATTCTCCCGGCGGATCGATCGCGTCACCGTCTTCCTGTCGGACCAGAACGGCCCACGGGGCGGCCAGGACCTGCGATGCCGGGTCGTGGTGAACTTGCCGGCCGCGGAGCCGGTGGTGGTGGACGCCACCGAGGCGGGACTGGCCCCGGCGATCGACCGGGCCGCCCACCGGGCCAGACACGCCGTCGGCTCGCTCCTCGGCCGTCGCCGATCCTACCGCCCGCCGGACTGATCGGGCCTCCAACGGACGCCCCCCGGCGAACCCGAACCCGCCGGCCGATCAACCGGCCCGGATCGCCCCCCGGGCCGAGGAGATCCCCAGGCGGAACAGGTCGGAGGCCCGGGCAATCGCCAGGTCCCGACGGCCCCGGGCGGCATCGGGATCCTCGTGGAAGGCGAGAAGCCTGGTGGAGAGGTCGGCGCCGGTCGCGTCGTCGACCTCGACGAGCCAGTCGCCGAGCCCGAGGTCCGGGTACATCCGGCCCTTCCAGGTGTCCGTCGGCTGGCGGACGTAGAGGGCCGGGGTGCCGCCGGCCAGGGCGATGATCGGCGAATGGCACTCCATGCTCACCACCGCGGCCGCCCGCCGGTAGACCGAGGCCGCCTCGTCGGTCAGCCAGAAGCGGTCGAGGGGGACGACGTTCGGCTTCACGTCGTCGGGAAGAGGGTCGAAGACGAGGGGGCGGATGATGTCGACCTGGTAGGTCATCTCCGGGGCGATCAGCACCTTGCCCCCCGTCCCCCGCACCCAGGCCACGACGGCCTCCCGGAGCTTGGCGTGGTCCTGCTCGGCGAACTGCGCGTTGACGGCCGTCCGCTCCCGGATCCGGTCTTCGGAGACCGAGCCGGGACGGATCTCCCAGTAGGGCGTGTAACGCAATCGGGGGACGACGCAGGCGAACCGGCCGGGCTCCAACCCGTGCTCGCCCAGCAGGCGATCGGCCGCCGACTCGTCCCGGAGGTCGAGGGCGAAGGTGGCGTCGGGCACGAACCGGACGTGGGTGCCGTCGAGGCCGGCGTCCCGGACGAGGTCGAGCGACCGGGTCTCCCGGGTGAAGACGAACGAGGCGGCGGCGATCAGGTCCCGGGCATCGTCGTCGATGGCACTGATCGTGACGCCGAACAGGCCGAAGGGCTTCTCGGAGGCGTCCCGCCAGCGTCGGATCGCGGCCGCGCCGACGATCGAGGGGCCGGAGCCGTGGATCAGCAGGTCGGCCCGGGCGATCGCCTCGTCGAGCGTCGGGTCGTCGACCCTGGGCTCCCCCACGAGCTGTTCCCGGACCAGCCGGAGCCGGGGGAACCGGCGACGGAGCATCGGCTCGACGTCCCGGTCGAGCCGGCCGGGCCAGAGGATGACGTCGGCCTCGGGCCAGTGCCGCTCCAGCAGGGCGAGCAGGCCGGGGGTGTGGGCGATGTCGCCGATGTTCTCGGTCTGCCACCCGGACCGGAGCAGGACCGTCGGCGCCTCGGGACGCCCCGGCCCGGGCGTAACGCCGAGCAGGGCCGGGGCGAGCAGGGATCGCAGGGCGTCGCGTCGGGAGAGGATCATGGGAGGGGCCCCGATCGGGCTGCCGGTCGATCGGCCGGGGCCGCCCCGAACCCAACGGGTCAGGGCCGGCCGATCAGCAGGCTGGCGTTGTGGCCGCCGAAGCCGAAGCTGTTGGACATGACCCGGTCGACCCGGACCTCCCGGGCCGTGTGGGGGATGTAGTCCAGGTCGCACCCCTCGCCGGGCTCGTCCAGGTTGATCGTCGGCGGCAGGACGCCCCGATGGATCGCCAGGCAGGAGGCGACCAGCTCCACCCCGCCGGAGGCGCCGAGCAGGTGGCCGAGGTGGCTCTTGGTGCTGGAGACCATCAGCCCGTGCTTGGCGTGGTCGCCGAAGATCGTCTTCATGGCCTTGGTCTCGGCCAGGTCGCCGAGGCCGGTGCTGGTCCCGTGGGCGTTGATGTAGCCGACCTGATCGGGGTTGCAGCGGGCGTCCTGCAGGCACATCCGCATGGCGCGCTCGGCGCCCCGGCCTTCCTCGTCGGGGGCGGTGATGTGGGAGCCGTCGGCCGACATGCCGTAGCCGAGCAATTCGGCGTAGACCCGGGCCCCCCGGGCCCGGGCGACCTCCTCGGCCTCGATGATCAGGACGCCGGCCCCCTCCGCGAGGACGAAGCCGTCCCGGTCCTTGTCGAACGGGCGGCTGGCACGTTGGGGGTCGTCGTTGCGGGTGGAGAGGGCCCGCATGGAGGCGAAGCCGCCGAGGCCCATGTGGGTGATCGCGGCCTCGGAGCCGCCGGTGACCATGGCGTCGGCCCAGCCGGCCTGGATGGCCTTGAAGGCGTCGCCGATCGCGTTGGCGGCGCTGGCGCAGGCGGTCGCGACGGCCGAGGTGGGGCCTTTCAGGCCGTATTTGATCGAGATCTGGCCGCTGGCGGCGTTGACCATCAGCTTGGGGATGGTGAAGGCGCTGATCTGTCGGGGGCCCTTGTCGATCAGGTTGCGATGCTGCTCCTCGAACTCGTTGAGGCCGCCGATGCCCGAGCCGATGTAGACGCCGAAGCGTTCCGGCGGCACGGGGGGCGCGGCGACGAGGTCGAGCCCGGCGTCCTTCACGGCCGACTCGGCGGCCACCAGGGCGAACTGCGCGAACCGATCGATCCGGCGGGCCTCCTTGTGGCCGAACCGGGCGTCGGCATCCCAGTCCCGGACCTGGCCGCCGAAGTGGACCTTGAACGGGGAGGTGTCGAAGAGCGTCAGCGGGCCGACCCCGCTGCGGCCCTCCAGCAGGCCGGACCAGAAGTCCTTGAGGGTCTCGCCCAGGCCGGTGACCACACCGATGCCCGTAATGAAGACGCGACGCGACATGACGATCGATCTCGATTCGGCCCGGCGGGCCGGCGGCGGTCGAGGGGGGGCCGCCGGTGCTCCCGGGGCTCGCGATGGGCGAGGGGTTCGGTTAAGTCGGGGGTCGGCGTGGGGGCCGGCCCGTCGGGGTGCGGGCCGGATTCGGGCCGGTCACTTGCTATGTTCGGTGATGTAATCGACCGCCTGCCCGACGGTCTGGATCTTCTCGGCTTCCTCGTCGGGGATCTGGATGTCGAACTCCTCCTCGAACTCCATGACGAGCTCGACGGTGTCCAGCGAGTCGGCGCCGAGGTCCTTGATGAACTCGGTCTCGCGCGAGATCTGGTCCTTGGCGACGCCCATCTGCTCGCTGACGATCTCGACCACGCGTTCTTCGATCGACACGGGCGGACCTCCTTGGTCTCGGGGGCAAGCATCGGCCGGCCCGCGTCCTTCCCTGGACGGATGGCGGCGGCACGGCTGCCGGCGGGTGGGGATGCGGTCTGGTATGAGTGCGAGGGGGACGATCGGCGGGGCCCGGCGGTCGGGATCGGGTCGATCGGGGCGGATGTCCTGCAACGCCCCGATCGGGCCCGATGGCCCGACGTTCCTCCCCGGCCCTCGACCGGCGGTCGGGGCCGGGACGGCCGGATCCGGATCGATGGTCCCGAGGGCAACACCTTATCAGGACGCCCCCGAATTGTCTACACTACCCGGGCCCCCGCGGGCCCGAGGCGCAAGTCTCGGCCTGGGTTTGTCATCGGCGCGATCGGCCGTCCGGCCTCAGGCGGTCATGCCGCCGTCGACGGCGACCACCTGGCCGGTCAAGTAGCGGGCCCCGGGGCCCGACAGGTAACAGACCAGGTCGGCGATGTCCTCGACCTGGCCGAATTTCTTCATCGGCACGTGCTCCTTCACCGCCTCCTTGATCTTGTCGGGCAACACGCCGGTCATGTCCGTCTCGACGAACCCCGGGGCCACGGCGTTGACCGTGATGTTCCGGCTGGCCAGCTCCCGGGCCACGGTCCGCGTGAAGCCGATCAGCCCCGCCTTGCTGGCCGAATAGTTCGCCTGCCCCGGGTTGCCCATCAGGCCGGCGACGCTGGAGATGTTCACGATCCTGCCGTACCGCTGCCGCATCATCAGCGCGCCGACGGCCCGGGTGAAATAGAAGGCGCCGAGGAGGTTGGTCTCCAGCACCTCCCGGAAGGCCTCGTCCTCCATGCGGAGCATCAGGCCGTCTCGGGTGATCCCGGCATTGTTGACCAGGACGTGCACCTTCTCGAATTTCGCCTCCACCTCGCCGACGATCCGATTGACCTCCTCGGAGGAGGCCACGCTGCCGGCGAAGGCCTCTGCGGTCCCCCCGGCGGCCCGGATGGCCCCGATCGTCTCCTGCAGCCCGTCGGCCGACCGGGCCACGGCGGCGACCGAGGCACCGCAGGACGCCAGCCGCTCGGCGATCGCACGGCCGATGCCCCGGGAGGCCCCCGTCACCAGGGCGACCTGCCCCGTCAAGTCGACCCTGCAACCGGTTGGAGTGGGAACGTCGGCGGCCATGATGGATGCGTCCTTCAACGCGGCGGTGCCCGACCCTCGGGCGGGAAACCCGGGCCGAGTTCGGGGGGAATTCGGGCGGTTATAATCGGGCCGGGCCGGGCGGATCAAGGTCAATCCGGGCGGGGTCCGGAGTGCACCCGAGGGGCCTCGATCGGCGTCTCGGCGGCCCGGTGATCGACGGAGCGGGGCCCGATCAGGTCGCCCATGCCCGCCGCTCGACTCGGGTCCGCTCGGCGATCCCCGGCAGGCGTGGGGAGTCCATGGCGTCCCCCAGGCCGGCGAGCGTCACGGCCCTGGCGAGATCGGATCGGGGGCGAGGAGCCCGAGGAATCGTCCCCGGGGCTCGACTGCCCGAGGTCTCACCGGTCCGGACTCCTCGACGACCCCGGACGGGAAGTCAGCGGGGCGGTCGGGGACGGCCACCCTCCCCCCAGTGATCGGCCAGGGAGAGCAGCCGGGACAGGGGCAGCTCGAAGCCGGGCAGCGAGGGGCTCTGGTAGGTGCCCGACTCGGGCACGACCACCTCTTCGGGCCCGGCCGGGGTGCGACGGACGACGGTCATCGACCGGGAGAAGCGATCGATGATCCAGTATTCGTGCACGCCGAGGTCGAGGTACTCCCGACGCTTCTCCTCGAAGTCCCGGACCCGGTCCCGCTTCCGCTTCGAGACGAACTCGACGACGATCGTCGGCACGTCCTTCGCCGGGTCCGGGACCCGGCCGAGGCCGATCCAGAGGACGCGATCGGCCCGGCGTCGGCTGTCCGGGAGATGGACGTACTGCTCCGAGAGGGTCTTGTCGAGGAGCGAGCCCTGGGGATGGTCCTCCTTGTGCCTCCTGAGGAGGTATTCGAGCTCTCCATTCGGGTCGCGTTCGCCTTCGCCGGGCGGGGGGCTCACGATGAGGACTCCATGGATCAGCTCGTAGACATAACGCTCGTCGACCTCGGTGACGGCGTCGAACTCCTCCGGCGTCATGATCATGCCGTTTGAGTGCTTGCCGAGCCGGATCCGTCGGCGGATGCGGGACGTGCTCATCGGGAGCCTTCCTCCGGGCCGGGGAGCGGCCTACCGGGCCGGGACGCTGGTGCAGGGGGTCTTGCGGTCGATCCGCCTGAGCAGTCCGGTCAGGACCCGGCCGGGGCCGATCTCATAGAAGGTGTCGAAGCCGTCGGCCATCATCCGCCGCATCGAGGCCTCCCAGAGCACCCCCCGGGTGACCTGGATCGCCAGCGCCTCGCGGATCTCGTCGAGGTCGTCGCCGTGCGGGGCCCCCGAGACGTTGGAGTAGACGGGGATGCGAGGCGGCTTCAGGTCGCTGGCCGCGAGGACCTCGGCGAGCTGCTCATCGGCCGGCTTCATCAGGTCGGTGTGGAAGGCGCCGGCGACGGCCAGGGGGATGACCTTCATCGCCCCCAGCTCGGTGGCGATCGGCTCGACGTATCCCAGGGCCTCCCTACCTCCCGAGACGACGATGTTCCCGGGGCAGAGCATGTTCGCCTTCCGGATCGTCCCGCCGCCGGAGGAGGCGACACGCGCGATCAGCTCATCGACCTTGGCCTCATCCAGGCCGAGCACGCTGGTCATGCCGCTGGGGGTGGCGAGGGCGGCGGCCTGCATCGCCTCCCCCCGGCGTCGGACGATCCGGAGGCCGTCCTCGAAGCCGACCGCCCCGGCGAAGGTGAGTGCGGTGTACTCTCCCAGGCTCAGCCCGGCCGCCCCGGCGGCGGAGGAGACGAGGTCGGGCTCCCTCGCCTTCAGGTCTTCGAGGGCCGCGAGGCTGGCGACGTAGATGGCCGGCTGGCTGACGTCGGTCGCCTCCAGCGCCTCGGTGGGCCCCTCGAAGCAGAGCCTCGACAGCGGGATCCCCAGGGCCGAATCGGCCCGATCGAACAGCTCCCGGGCCGCCGGGACCTGCTCGTACAGCTCCTTGCCCATGCCGACGGCCTGGGCGCCCTGGCCGGGGAAGAGGAAGGCGACCTTGCTCATGCTCGCTCCGGGATCAGCTCGGATCAGAGGATCGTCGCGTTCGAGTGCCAGTCGTCGGGCAAGTTCGGGAGTCGGGCGGCGTCCTCCGCCGGGATCGCCCGCTTGCCGAGGATGGTGAAGTGAATCCACCCCCCGCAGGATGGGCAGCGCCCGGCGAACCCGGTGTCCGCCCACCAGGCGGTGACGAGGGGATCGTGGACCGCCTTGCCGTAATCCTCGAGGCGGAAGTCGATCGCCTGCAACGGGTGATTGCAGTCGGGATGGGGGCAGGAGGCCTCGGGGTAGACGACGTGGGGAGCCATCCGTCGTGCCTCGCCTCCGTTTCGATAGTGCTCGTGCATCGCGGCCCGTTCGGCCGCACTCGGGGCATCGGCCCCCGTCGATGGCCTCGACATGGAGATCCCCTTCGAACGAAGGTGAAAGGGAGACGCCGTCCTCGATTCGATCGGCGGGGCGTCCCTCCCCCCATCTTATGGCTGCTCGGGCTTCGCCTGCGAAGCGTCCTCGGCCTTCGGAAGCACCACCTCCTCGACCTTGGGGGCGGCCTCCAGGTCCCGGATGATCTGGTCGTTGACGCGGTCGGTGGCGAGCGTCGAGGCGACCCTCAAGGCGTTCTTGATGGCCCGGGCGTCGCTGGAGCCGTGGCAGATGATGCAGGAGCCCCGGATGCCCAGCAGGGGGCCGCCGCCGTATTCGTGGTACTCGTAGCGTCGCTTCAGGCCCCGGAGCGAGGCGATGAGCTTGCCCCCGGCCTCCTCGGGGATCTCGGGCAAGAGGCGGGCCATCTCCTGCTTCAGCTCGGCGAAGAGGAACTCGACGGCCCCCTCCCCGGCCTTCAGCAGGACATTGCCCACGAACCCCTCGCAGACCACGACCCGGGCGTGGCCCTCGTAGATGTCCCGGCCCTCGACGTTGCCGATGAACCGGCCGTGGATCGGCCCCGCCCGGAACAGGGCGGCGGCGGATCGGGTCAGGTCGGTCCCCTTGGCTTCCTCGCTGCCGACGTTGAGGATGCCGATCCGGGGTTGATCGACGCCGAGGATCTGCTCGGCATAGACGGCCCCCATCAGGCCGTACTGGTACAGGTCCTCGGGGCGGGCGTTCATGTTGGCGCCGACGTCGACGATCACCACCGGCCCCTGGTGCGAGGGGAAGATCGCGGCGATCCCGGGGCGCCGGACGCCGGGCAAGAACATCTTGGCGTTGAAGAGGGCCGAGGCGACCATCGCGCCGGTGCTGCCGGCCGAGACGATCCCGCTGACCTCCCCGGCGGCCATCAGGGCCCAGCTCCGGGAGATCGAGTTGTCCCGCTTCCGGCGCAACGCCTCGACCGGCTTCTCCTCCATGCCGACGACCTCGGCGGCGTGGACGACCGGCAGTCGGTCCCTCGGCGCGTCGGGGAAGCGGCCCAACTCGGCCTCGACCCGGGGCTGGTCGCCGACCAGGACGACGCTCAGGCCGGGTTCCCCCCGGACCGCCTCGACGGCACCCTCGACGATCGGCCCGGGGGCGTGGTCGCCCCCCATCGCGTCCAGCACGATCCGCATCGGTGGTGAACTCCCTTCAGATTCCTCGGACGCGGCCGGGCATCCGGCGCGGCGCAGGGGTGATCGGTTCCGCGGCACGGTCCCGCGGCTCTTGACCGCCTCGGGCGGCGAGAAGGCGACATCCTAGGGGATCGCCGACTCCGGTGTCAAGCGGCGCCTCGTCGCCGTAAGCTGTGACAGCGTGGGCGGATCGGCATCTCTCGCCGCGAGGCAGCCCGGCCACCGTCCCGGCCGCGGCACGCCCCTTGCATCACTTTATTATGACATCGAGCCCGACCGGCAGACGCCGCTGGCCGACGGACCGGCCTCGACCTAAAATCGACCGCGAGACCGCCCGGTCGGATGTGAATCGGACCCCGGCGGCCCGGCCCCATCCCGCTGCCGCCCCCCTTCGGAGAAGACTCATGGCGACCAAGCAGAAGTCGCGAATGTTCCGGACCCGGGTCGACCTCCCCGCCGACCGCCGCGAGAAGCTGATGACGCTGCTCAACCAGCACGTCGCCGACGCGCTCGACCTCTACACCCAGGTCAAGCAGGTGCACTGGAACGTCAAGGGGCGTCACTTCCTCTCGATCCACGAGCTGACCGACGCGTTCTCCGGCGAGATCATCGCGTTCATCGACGAGCTCGGCGAGCGCGTGACCGCCCTGGGAGGCTACGTCACCGGCACGGTCCGCATGGCCGCCGAGTCCACGACCCTCCCCGAGTACCCGACGGATGTCATCGACGGCATGGATCACGTCGAGACGATCGTCGAGCGCATCGGCCACTTCGCCAACAGCGTCCGGGCCGCGATCGACTCGTCCGAGGAAATCGGCGACAAGGACACCGCCGACCTGTTCACCGAGATCAGCCGGCTGGTCGACAAGCGGCTCTGGTTCTTCGAGGCCCACCTCCAGGGCGAGGGGGACAACGAGTGAGCCCGGGCCGGCCCCCCGGTCCCGATCGGACTTGACCGCGCATCGAGACGCCCCCGGCGGGCCAAGCCCCGCCGGGGGCGTTCGCGTTTCAGCCCCGCTCAGGGGTTCCCGCCTTGCCCGGGCTGGCCGCCGCCGATCGCGTCCCGGAGCAGGCCACGGCCGAGGCCCTTGAGCAGCTCCTCCGCCGGTGGGGCGACCGGGGCCGGCCCGTCCGTCCCGCCCGATTCGCCGGCCTGCGGGTCGTCCTCCAGCATCCGGAGCAACTGCCCGGCCCCCACGGCCGCCCCTCGGCCGAGCAGCCGGCCCCCCTGCTGCCGGAGGCCCACGCGGAACGCCTCGCGGTCGAGCTGGGGCTGGCTCAGGGTGCCGCCGATCGGCACGCCGACCCGGGTGCCGCCGAGCACGTCGGACAGCACCTCCTGGCCGCCGAGCAGGCGGTCGCTCAGCGGCACGCCGACGCGGAGGGCCAGCGTCTGGTCCAGGCCGACGGAGCCCTCCAGTTGCATGGCCACCCCCTCGGCCGCGGTGATCTCCAGCCCCGTCTGGTGGACCCGTCCCTCGGCGATGGCGACGTCCACCACCTGGTCGATCGTCAGGTTCGGCACCCGATCGGGGGCCAGGCCCGACATCCCCAGGATGTTCCGCATCATCGGCCCCGGGCCGTAGGTCACCCCCTGGAAGGCGACCCGGGACGCCAGGTCGATCGGCATCCCCCCCGGGCCCGCCGCCGGGCCCGCCAGCGGCACGCTCAGGCGATTGATCCGCGCCGAGACCCGGCCGTTGACCTCCGTCGCCTCCCGCAGGACCGGGGCGATGTAGGCGAGCACCCGCTTCGAGACGTCGTCGGTGATCTCCACCCCGTCGACCCCGGAGCCGTCCCCGAGGGTCAGGACCATCGACCCGTCTTCAAGCAAGAGCACGTCGGGCGTCAGGACGACCCGGCCGCCGTTCAGCGACGTGTCGATCGGGTTGATCTGGACGTCCCCCCGGGCGAGCCGGACGAGCACCGGCGTCGGCCCGAGGTCCATGCCGAAGACGACCGCGCCGACCAGGTCGACGCCCAGCTCGGCGTCGATCCCGGCGAGGATCTCCGAGGTCGAGCCCCCCGAGAGCGGCCCGCTGAGCCGGAAGACCCGGGGGGTGCCGGAGAGCCGGGCCTGGGGCTCGGTCGACTCGGCCACGATCGCGCTGATCGCCTCCCAATTCGGCTCGGCCGAGCCGGTCAGGTCGGCGACCCGGGGGCCGGAGACCCCCTCGATCCGGCCGGAGGCCCGGACGCGTCCCAGGTCGTGCGACGCCTCGACCGAGGCCAGGTCGAGCCGGTCCTCGGCCGATCGGTAGGCGGCGTCGAAGGCGAGGCTCATCGGCCCGGGGGCGGGCTCGCCCTCGACCGGGGCGGCCGGGGGCAGGCTGACCCGGCCCTTCAGGGCGAGCGCGTCGGCGACCGGCGAGGCCTCGACCACCGCCTCGGCCCCCTCCGACTTCGCCGAGGCGTGGACCCTCGTCCAGCCGGACGGCACCCCCGGCGGCGCGGCCGGGCCCTGGACGATGAGGTCGAGCCGGGCCGATTCCCGGGCGATCGGCCCCTCGGTGATCCCGAGCACCCGGAGCCCGCTCCCCTCGATCGCCAGCCGGGCCGTGAAGGCGGCCCCCCCCTCCTCCCGGCGGTAATCGCCCCCGAATCGGCCGGATCCGGAGAGGGCGACCTCCCCCAGGTCGACCCATTTGCGGAGCTGGGCATCCAGCGCAGCGAGGTCGACCGCGCCGGAGAGCGTCACCCCCCGGTCCAGGTCCCCCTGCCCCTCGGCCCGGAGGAACGCCGACTCGATCGCCGCCTTCGAGACCGAGACGGCCGACCCCTCGCCCCGGGCCAGCTCGGCCGAGAGCGTGACGGGGGCGTCCATCGTCACGAGCTGGTCGCCGTTCCTCGCGGCCAGGTCGGCCAGCCGGGCGGAGGCGAGGATCGGGGTGCCGGACCCCGACTCCGGCCCCACCGTGGCCTCGAACTCGGCCGAGCCGCGTTCCAGCGACATCCCGTCTCGCAGGGCGATCGTGTTCGGCAGCTGCCCCGCCAGGGCGGCCAGGTCGACCCGGCCGACCCACCTCGACGCCCCCTCGGGGGCATCCGGGGCCAGGCCGACGGTCGCCACCGGGGAGTCGAGGTCGAGCCTCCGGGCGGCGACCCCCGAGCCGGCCAGCTCGACGTCCCAGCCCGCCTCGATCCGGTCGAACCGAGGCCGGTCTCCCTTCAGGGCCGGGCCCCCGACCTCGACCGCCGTCAGGACCGCGTCCCCCGCCGAGCCGATCGCGTCGCCGTCGATCCGCAGGGCGACCGCCCCGCCGAAGACCAGGTCCGCCTCGACGCCCGCCTGGGCCACCGACAGCGGCCAGCCCTCACCGGCGATGTCGACGACGATCTCGCTCGATTCCGGATCCTCCTCCGAGCCGTAGCGGCCCGAGATGCCCAGGGTCTGGGCGTCGGGATTGGCGAGCGCGATCTCCCAGCTCAACGGCGAAGGGGTGCAATGGAGCGTCATGTCCAGCCGTTCGGCGGTGATCGGCGAAGCCAGTTCGGGGCTGGTGAGGAGCAGGGTGCCGCCGTCGATCGCCAGGGTGAATTGCGTCTCGGGGCCGCCGTCGTCCGGTTCCTCGTCCTCGTCCCCTTCGAGGATCGGGGCGAGGGCTTCGGCCAAGTCGATCGAGCCGTCGGCCCGGCGCTCGATGTCGACGGTCGCCCCGTGCAGGGTGAGCGTCCCGTAGTCGGGCCGGATGGTGAGCAGTTGCCAGAGCGACCGGTCGAGGGTGGCCGTCGGGCTGGAGACGACGGCCTTGCCGTTGCCGTCCCGGAGCACGACGCCCGAGAGCCGGACCGGGCCCGTCCAGGAGGCGGACGCGCCGTCCAGCTCGATCACCGTCGGCGCGTACATCCGATTGACCTGGGAGACGACCGCCCGGCGCACCGCCGGCACGCCGATCAGCCAGGGCAGGCCGGCGACCCCGGCGGCGACGACGAAGACGACCACGACGAGCAGGCCCGCCGCGATCCATCGCAGGCGGCACCTTCCCCCGGGTCGGGGGCTCTGGGGCGGATTCGACACGGCACCGGCTCCTGGGACGCGGTTGGCCGCCCGGGACGGGGGAGGACGGCAGGGGGTCGCGAGGATGTGCAGGTATTGTACCGGAGGGGGGATGTCGGGCCGTCGGGCACGGCCCTCCGGCCGCGCTTCGAAGGGCCGAGGGCGAGTCGAGGAGGGGCGGAATCGCCCGCCCCCCTCACCCGCGCCCGGAGCCTCGGTTGGAGGGGCGGACGTACTCGCCGTCGACCCTCCCGGGGATTCGATTCGGGAGGACGGGGAGTCGTCCGCCGGGAGATCAGGGCTGGGGGGGCGTCGGGGGGGCCGGTGCCGGGGTCGCCTCGGGGCGGGGGGGCGGCAGGTCGGCCGGGCCGATGAGGTCGTTGAAGAGCTGGCCGGTGAACTGCTTGGCCGAGTTCTTGAGGTCTTCCTTGGCCCGGCCGGCCTCCTCGACCACCCGGCCCTTGACCTCGCCGACCGCCTCCCGGACCCCCTGCTTGGCCCCGTCGACCGCCAGACCGACCTGGCCCTTCACGCCGTCGACGGCCTGGCGGACCCCCTGCTTGGCCTCGTCGATCGTCGCGTCGACCTCGCCCCTGGCCTCGTCGATGACGGCGTCCACCTCTCCCCGAAGCTCGCCGGCCACCTCGAGGGCGCCGCCCTTGACCTCGCCGATCGTCTCCTGGACGCCGGCCCGGACCTCGCCGACGGTCGAGTCGACGCCGTCCCGGACCCCCGAGGCGGCCCCCGCAGCATCGCCCGCGAGCCCCTCGATCGTCTGGTGGACGCCGCCGACGACCTCGCCGGCGGCCTGCTCCACGTCACCCCTCAGCTCGCCGGCGAGCGCGGCGGGATCGGGGGGCATGGGGATTTCGGGCAGGGGCGGGGGGGTCAGCGGGGTCCGCTCGAACCCGGCCGGGGCCAGGGAGTCGTCGAGCGGGAACGGCGAGGGCGTCGGGGCGGGGGCGGCCTTCGTCTCGGTGACGGCCGGCGACGGCGCGGGGGCCGGGGCCGACCCGGCGGTCGAGGCCGGGTCGGCCGGGCCCGAGCCGCAGCCGGACAGGGTGAGGGATAGCGTCGCCAGCAGCCCGGAGGCCAGGGCGAGGCGGGGCGGGGCGGGATTCGGTCGGTTCATCGAGTTCATCCTCCGTGACTCCCCAGCGAGATCCTGGGCGGGACCCGGCCGGCGCTCCCCCCTCCGGGGACGCCCCGGACCGGGTTCGGGGCCCTCGGAGGATACACGCACCCGCCGTCACGGCAAGGCGACTTCCGGGTCCCGTCGGCCGATCGGACCGGCCCGGGACGCGCCCGACGGGCCCCGAGGAGCGTCTACGTAGAGCCGGTCCGGGCGCCCGTCCCCCTCCTCCCGTGCTCCCGCCGTCCGTCCCACAGCCCTACGTCCCGGGGCCAGCCCCGCCGACGGCGGCTCGTTGCCCCGCCCCACGACGCGCTGTAGCCTGGCCGATCGTCGGGACCGGGCGCCTGGGGTCGCCCGTCCCCGGAGACCCGAGCCGAACGACGGAGGGGCCCATGTCGATGCCCGACCCGACCCGACGCGCCTTGCTCTCCATCCTCGCCGTGATGGTCCCCCTCCCCGCCCTCGCCGACGACCCGGCGGCCGAGGGCACCCGGAGGCTCCTCTACGTCGCCGCACCGGGCATCCGCAACTACCTCGAGTACGGCGGCCACGGCCTGCTCGTCTTCGACGTCGACGACGGCCATCGCCTCCTCCGACGCATCCCGACCGGGGGCCTGGACGACGACGGGTCGCCGATCAACGTCAAGGGCATCTGCGCCAGCGCCGAGACCGACCGCGTCTACATCAGCACGATCGAGACGCTCATGTGCCTCGACCTGGAGACCGACGAACTGCTCTGGGAGAAGGCCTACGAGGGGGGCTGCGACCGCATGTCCCTCTCCCCCGACGGGAAGACGATCTACCTCCCGTCGTTCGAGAAGGAGCACTGGCACGTGGTCGACGCGATGACCGGCGACGTGATCGCCAGGATCGTCCCCGACTCCGGCGCCCACAACACGGTCTACGGCCCGGACGGCCGCTTCGCCTACCTCGCCGGGCTGCGGTCGCCGCTGCTGACCGTCGCGGACACCTCGACGCACACCATCGCCGGGACCGTCGGCCCCTTCGCCGCATCGATCCGCCCGTTCACGGTCGACGGCTCCCAGACGCGATGCTACGTCTGCGTGAACGACCTGCTCGGCTTCGAGGTCGGCGACCTCGCCACCGGCGAGAAGCTCGCCCGGGTCGAGGTCCGGGGCTTCGAGAAGGGCCCGGTCAAGCGCCACGGCTGCCCCAGCCACGGCATCGGCCTCACGCCGGACGAGTCGGAGGTCTGGGTGATGGACGCGACGAATCAGCGGGTCCATATCTTCGACAACACCACGTTCCCGCCCGAGCAGGCCGGGAGCATCGCCGTCCGGGAGGAGCCCGGCTGGATCACCTTCAGCCTCGACGGCACCCTCGCCTGGCCCTCGACCGGCGACGTGATCGACGTCGCCTCGCGCGAGATCATCGCCACCCTCGCCGACGAGCACGGCAACCCCGTCATGAGCGAGAAGGTGGTCGAGGTCCAGTTCGAGGGGGACGAGCCCGTCCGGGCCGGCGACCAGTTCGGCCTCGGCCGGGTGAGGGGAGACTGAACGGAGGGTCCGTCGCGACCCGACCGCCGACGACCACGAGGATCCATTCCCATGGCATCCGTCCGAGATTTTGGCGCCGCCGGAGACGGCTCGACCGACGACACCGAGGCGATCCGCCACGCGGTCGAGGCCGGGGACGGCTCGATCGCGTTCGACCGGGGCACCTATCTCCTCTCGAGCCCGGTCGAGGTCGACCTCTCCCGCTCCGGCCCGATTTCGATCAGGGGGGACGGCACCGCCCGGGTGGTGATGAGGGGCGAGGGGCCCGCGTTCCGGGTCGTCGGCTCCCACGAGGGGACGGCCGACCCGGGATCGCAGACCCCCTCGGTGGCGACCCGGGAGCGGATGCCGACCGTCTCCGGGATCGAGATCTTCGGCGAGCACGACGGCGCCGTCGGGGTCGAGCTGACGGGCACGGTCCAGGCCACCCTCCAGGGCATCCACATCCGTCAGTGCCTCATCGGCGTGCACCTGACCCGGAGGAACCGGAACCTCCTGCTCGACGCCTGCCACATCTACGACGGCCGGGGCCCGGCGATCGGCGTCTACTTCGACGGGGTGAACCTGCACCAGGCGATCATCTCGGCCTGCCACATCAGCTATCAGCGGCATGCGGGCATCAAGGTCGCCCGGAGCGAGGTCCGCAACCTCCAGATCACCGGCAACGACATCGAGTACAACGACGCCGACCGGGAGGGGGACCCCGACTCGGCCGACGTCTGGATCGACGCCCGAGAGGGGACGGTCCGGGAGGGGACGATCGCCTCGAACACGATCCAGGCCAAGCCCAGCCCCGACGGGTCGAACGTCCGGATCGAGGGCCCCGAGCGGGACGACGCGGCGGGGGCCGGCCTCTGGACGATCGTCGGCAACGTGCTCCAGGACCAGGAGCGGAACCTCTGGCTCCGGCGATGCCGGGCGGTGGCCGTCTCCGGCAACTCGTTCGCGTCGGCCGAGCGGCACTCGGTCGACATCGACGGATGCCGGATCATCAACCTCGGGGCGAACACGATCGACCACAACCCCGACTACCGGGGGTCCTATCGCGACGGGATCGTCGTCCGCCGCTCCTCGGCGGTGTCGATGACCGGCCTGATCCTCGAAGGGGTCCGGTCGGGACGGCCCGATCGCGGGGCCGCGATCGCGGTCCGGGACTCGGAGGCGGTCACCATCGGCCATTGCCAGGTGCTCGACCCGACGGCGAGGGGCGTCGAGCTGGACGGCGTCCGGGGGGCGATCGTCGAGGGCTGCACCGTGATCGACCGGAGGCCGGAGCCCTCCATGACCGAGGCGATCCGCCTGAGGGGACGCTGCCCCGGGGTCTCGATCCGGGGCAACGTGGTCTCGGGGGGCGAGGCCGCGATCGTCGTCGACCGCGGAGGGGACGGGGTGTCGGTGGATGGGACGGTCGCCTTCCCCGGCGCCGGTTGAGGCGGCCGGGAGGCGGGCCGGCCCGGCATCGGTCGGCGGACCGATGCCGGGCCCGGCGTGTCCTGACTCTCACCCGGACCGGATCAGCCGGGGGGGACGACCCCACCCTGCTGCTCCTCGTCCGCGATCTCGGCGTCTCGGGCCTGGATCTCCGCCTCCTGCTCCTCGGTCAGCGGGGGCAGTTGGGACGGGTCGGTGATCGGCTCCTCGGCACCGCCGCAGCCGGCGGAGGCGGCCGCGAGGCCGGACAGCAGGGCGACCTTCATCAGTATTCGCATGGATTCCCCTCGATCGGTTCGTTCGGTCCCGGGGCGGGTCGTGCTCAGTACTGGTCGGCGCTCATCGGCTCGCCGTCGTCGATCACGGCCAGCCGGCGGAAGGCCGACGGGTCGATCGTGAACTTGACGAACCGGACGGAGCCGTCGCCGAGCAGGACGTTCAGGCCGCCGGGGTGCGAGCTGCCGAACATCCGCCGCCAGAGCGTGCCGCCGGTGGTCGGCGAGGGCGGGGTCGAGCACTGGCCGTTGAAGGACGGGGCCTGCGAGTCGGGGATGGGGACGAAGTGGTAGCGGATGTTGTCTTCATCCCAGCCGGCGTTGTTCCACCTCTCGTTGTCGCCGCCGTCGGCGCCGAACCGGTCCAGGGGAAGGCTCTTCTCGGAGACGAGGATCGAGTTCGAGGTCCCGTCCCGGAAGTCGGCCAGCTTGCGGGTGGCGCCCCGGCCGCTCCAGACGATCGCGCCCTTGCGCTTGCCCGTGTTGCCGTGGTTGAGGTTGGCCCGCTCGTCGGCGTAGTTGGCGGGGTCCTCGATGCCGTTGGGCGGGGGGGGGATGAAGACGCTGGTCCGGCACTCGTAATACTCGCCGTGGTAGAAGCCCGCGCATCCGGCGTAGTCGTTCCGGGTGGTCGCGGTGACGGGGTCGTTGCCGTAGCGCTCCAGCGGGCGACGGGTCGGGCAGTTGTAGATGGCGATCGAGACCCGGGCGACGTCGTTCTCGCCGTTGTTGTAGTCGGCCGGTCGGGTGTTGGTCGGCCAGATGGGCGGGAGGTCGAAATTGGCCAGGTCGTAGGTCTGCTGCTGCTCCATGAACGGCAGGATGTGGAAGAAGTGATTCCAGCCCTCCGGGGTGGCGGCGTTGCAGCAGGTCGTCCCGCCGTAGGAGGGGGGCTGCTCGTCGTAGTTGTAGCCGGAGGGGGACGGGGCGCCGCTCGCCGTGACGGCCTGCGGGTGGCCGTCGTGCGCCCCCTGGGGCAGGTGGCCGTTGGCGCTCTCGAAGTTCATGAACCCCAGGCCGATCTGCTTGAGGTTGTTGGTGCACTGGGCCCGGCGGGCGGCCTCCCGGGCGCTCTGCACCGCGGGCAGCAGCAGGGCGATGAGCACGCCGATGATGGCGATTACTACCAGCAGCTCGATCAGCGTGAAGGCCCGGCGGATTCGGGGGGACCGGGTCGGGGAGGTCACGATGGCGTCTCCGGGGATCGGGTTCGGTGTGGGACGGAGGGACGGTCGGGTGGGAGAGTCCGTATTGTCCCCGATCGCGTAGCGGTGATATGTCGGAACGATTAAACCCCCATGAACCTTGCCACCCTCGCCCAACCACGCAATGCCCAAAGGATCGCTGGCATGATGAAATCCGGATGAAGTCCTTTGGGAAACGCTCCCCGTTCCGTTACCGTGTCGTGCCCGATCGGACGCGATCGGGCCGAGACGAGCCCCGAGGACAGGAGCCCCCGAGATGACCCGCCCGATCGCCGCGACCGCCGCCCTCACCCTCGCCCTGATCGCCCCCGCCGCGGGGGGGCAGATGGTCGAGGCCCCGATCTATTCGAGTTGGTCGGAGTTCGAGCCGGGCACCACCCTGACGCTCCGGACGGTGACCGAGTCCCAGGGGAGCAGGCTGGAGTCGACGACGACCCAGCGGCTGGTGTCGATCGACGACTCCCAGGCGGTCGTCGAGCAGGTCCATCGGGCCGGGGCGGGGGACTCGGCCGAGGAGTCGACCCTGAAGCTGCGCCACCGACGCTGGTTCCCGCTGCCCGCCGGGATGACGAAGGAGGACATCGGCAAGCCCATCAACCCCCTGGCCGAGGGGTCGGAGACGCTCGAACTGGCGGGCCGCACCTTCGAGGCCCGGTGGTACGAGACCAAGGACCAGACCGAAGCCGGCCGGGCGATCACCCGGACCTGGTACTCCGACGAGGCCCCCGGACAGCTCCTCAAGGCCGTCACCCGGGTCGACGCGGCGAAGAAGACGACGACCATCGAGCTGACGGAGATCACGACCCCCTGACCGGGCCGGCGCCCGGCCGGCCCCGCCGGATCAGGCGCACTCGGGCCGGGCGGACCGGCGGCGGGCCCGGCCCCGGAGCGGCCCGTACTCGACCCGGACGAGGGCGGTCGGGTCGATGTGGCGGCGGGCGACCCGGCGGATGTCCGACGGCGACAGCCGGGCGAGCCGGGCCGGCATCCGGATCGGGTCGTCCAGCGGCAGCCCGTAGTAGGCGAGGTCGACCAGGCGGTCGGACCGCTGGCTGACGGTCTGGTAGTCGAAGACCCAGGAGCCCCGGAGGTAGTGGACCGCCTGGGCCACCTCCTCGTCGCCGAAGTCGCCCCGGTGCAGGGCCCGGATCTGGTCGAGCACCGCCGAGACGGCGAGCTCCGCCTCGTCCGGTCCGGTGCCGACGTAGACCCGGAAGACCCCGGCGGCGCGGTCGGCCGAGTCGGTCATGCCGCCGGAGACGCTGTAGGCCAGGCCCAGGTCGTCCCGGAGCGAGGCGCTGAGGCGGTCGGTGAAGCCCGGGCCCGAGCCGAAGACGTGGTCGAGCACCGCCAGGGCCTCGAAGTCCGGGTGCCGACGCTCCACGCCCAGGTGCCCGATCATCAGGTGGACCTGCTCCCCCGGGTGGTCGACCCGCCGGGTCCTCGGCCGGCTCGACCGGCGGGGCATCGGCACGGGGGGGGCGGGGCGGCCGACCGGCCTCCAGTCGCCGAAGTGCCGGGCCAGCAGGGTGCGGAGGGCCCGGGGCTCGTAGTCGCCGACGGCGACGAGCACGGCGTTGTCCGGGGCGAAGTAGCGGCGGTGGTGCGCCACCACGTCGTCCCGGGTCAGGCCGGAGAGCTGTCGGGGGGTCCCCCGGGAGTCCCGGGCGTAGGGGTGGTCGCCGTAGACGAGGCCCCGGAACAGCAGGTCGGCGCGGAAGGCCGGGTCGTCCCGGTCCCCCCGCAGCTCGGCGACGGTCCGCCGCTTGGCCCAGGAGACGGCGTCCCCGGGGAAGGTGGGGCGGCGGACCAGGTCGGCCAGGACCTCGATCCCCAGGGCCAGGTCCTCGGCCCGGATCTCCAACGAGGCCCCGGTGGAGCCCGCGTCGAGCACGGCGCCCACGTCCTCGACCGCCTCGGCCAGCTCCTCGGCCGACCGCCGTCCGGTCCCCTCCTCCAGCAGCCGGCCGGTGAGGTAGGCGGCGCCGGGCACGGCCTCCCGGGTCGAATCGGCGTCGACGAAGAGTTCGAGGGCGACGACCCCGGCGCCGGGATGGCGCTCGGTGATCACCCGGAGGCCGTTGTCCAGCACCCGGGACCTCGGCCGGTAGTCCGGCAGGGTCGGGGCGGACGAGCGGGGGGAGGCGGTCGGCATGGCCGACGAGGCGGCGGCGGTCCGGGCCGGGGAAAGCTGTGGGCTCGGGGCCGGATTGGCGGCCGTCGCCGGCATCAGCGAGACGGTCGCCCGGCCGTTCCGGGGCAGCGCCCAGCCGACCGTCGAGCCCTCGGCGCAGAGGTAGGCCGACGCGACCCGCCGGACGTCGTCGGCCGACACCGACAGGGCGGCCCGGTGCTCGTCCGGCCAGTCGGTCCAGCGGCCCCAGAGGGCGGTCACGCCGAGGCCCCCGGCCAGGCCGGGCAGGTCGTCCTGCTGCCATCGCCAGGCGGCCTCCAGGCGACGACGGGAGCGGAGCAGTTCCTCGGAGGTCGGCCCCTCGGCGGCGAGGCGGTCCAGCTCCTTGCGGACGGCGGCCTCGATCCGCCTCGGGTCGACCCCGGGCACGGCCTCGACCTGGACCATCATCTGTCCGGCCAGGTGGGAGGGCTCGTGCAGGGCGTCGACGTAGGTCGCCAGCCTCCCGCGCTCGACCAGGGCGTCCCAGAGCCGGGAGCGTCGGCCGCAGCTAAGCAGGTCGGCCGTCACGCCGAGGGCCGGGGAGTCGGCATGACCCCGGGCGACGCTGTGCCAGCCGATCAGGCCCCGGGCGATCGCGTCGGGCTCCTTCAGCTCGAACCGCCGGGCCTCCCGCTGCGGGGGCTCGACCGTCGAGGGATGCCGGCGGGCCCCCCGGCCGGGCCGGATCGGGCCGAATCGGGCGGAGACGGCGTCGAAGGCCGCATCCGGGTCGAGGTCCCCGGCCAGCACCAGCACGGCGCCGTCGGGACGGTAGTGCGTGTCGTAGAACGACTTCAGGTCGTCGACGGTGATCGAGTCCAGGTGCTCGGGCCAGCCGAGGATCGGGTTGCGGTAGGGGTGGGCGGTGTAACAGTTCAGGAGGAACTGCTCGTCGAGCCGGCCGGTGGGGGAGTCTAGCTCCCGGGCCCGCTCCTCGTCGATCACCCGACGCTCCGACTCCACCTCCGAGGGGTCAAACAGGGCGCCCCTCATGCGGTCGGCCTCGAGGTCGAGGGCCAGCTCCCAGCGATCCCGGGGGAACCGGAACCAGTAGTGGGTGCAGTCCTCGTCGGTCTCAGCGTTGACCTCGCCGGCGCTGACGAAGGTGAGGCGGTCGAGCTGCCCCTTGGGGAACCGCCTGGTCCCCTTGAAGAGCATGTGCTCGACGAAGTGGGCCAGCCCCGTCTTCCCCTCGGGCTCGTCGACCGAGCCGACCGGGTAATACAGGTCGCAGACGACCACCGCCGCCCTCGGCCGGGGCAGGATCAGCGCCCGGAGGCCGTTGGGGAGCGTCCGCTCGACGACCGGGAGGTCGCCGTGGGGGACGGGGAGGGCCTCGGCGGTCCGACGTCGGGCCATCGCTTGCCCCCTCCTCAACGGGGATATCGGGATTCGTCGGGCGGCCCCCGGGGCCGGCCGGCAGGACGCCGGCCAGGCTCGGTGCCGTGATCGAGGCGGCGGACATGTCATCTTATCACCCGGGCCAACCCCCGGCGATGCCGATCTCCCGCCGACCCTGACCCGCGTCGACCGAGGGATCGCTCACCCGGCCTCCCCACCCTCGGCGGGGCGGCGTCGCCGGCCCGGGCGGGACCGGATCGGGACCGGTGCGCCAAACGGCCCCGGGGCCGCCCACCACGAACAATCGTCGCAACCTCAAAAATCGCAGGACTTTGTGCCAAAAACTCCGGGCCACCCCGGCGCCCGAAATGGGTTCGCTCCGTCGCGGCGCACCCGATTGATGGCCAGGGCCCCGGGGCGAAGGCTTTCGGCCCCTCCCGCCGGATCGGCGGAGACGATCGTCGTCGCCGAGGGCCAGTCTCGGCGCCGGGACCTGACGGGCCGACGCCGGCCGGGAACGGGTCGGTGCGCCGAACCGGGTCCCGACCTGGCCGAGAGTTCGTCCTCCGCAAACCCTTTCTCCATGGACCGTTTCGACCGAATCGAGTCGATCGCCCGAGGCCCGAAATGGGTTCGCTCCGTATCGACCCCAGGGAGGATCGGGGGCGAGTCCGGCGCGACTAACGGGGGCAGGATGCCGGTCTCCGCTCGCAGGCTCGATTGAGAAAGAGCGGGGCCGATCGCCGCCGGGCCGGCCGGATCGACCCCTCGCCTCGACGCCGAGGGGGGCACGAATCCGGGAGGCCCGCCCGAGGCCGAATCCCGGGCGAAGCCGACGGGGCCGACCCCGAGGGGTCGACGCGGGGCGGCCGGGGCCCGGGGTCGGTCGGGTCGGGACATCAATATCATCGTGTCCGGGCCGGGTTCCAGTCATCAATTCCGGGAAATCGCGGCCGGACGGCCCTCGGGACGCTCGCGGGGGGCGGCAGGACGCGGGTACGATATCGGCGGCCGGTGATTCCCGATCCGGCCGTCACGTCGCACTCGAAACGGGAGACAGACTGATGGCGCTCGATCAGGGCGGGCGGCCCGAAGGCGATTCGGGCTCGGTGGGGGGTGCGGCCCCCCGTCCCCCGGGCGGCGGGATGCTGCTCGGTGCGGCGCTGGGGGCGGGGTTGGTGGCCGGGTTGGCGGCCTGGGGGGCGTCGGAGGCGACCCATCGGGCGTTCCGGCCCGAGACGAGGCGGGTGGTGACCATGGCCGGCCCCCTGGAGGTGGCCGTGCCCGAGTCGAAGCGGAGGACCGACGTCGCCAACTCGGCGGCGGTCTACGGCGGGCTCGGGGCGCTGCTCGGCCTGGCGATGGGGGCGGCCGGGGGGATGCTCCGGGGGTCGACCGGGGTGGCGGCCCGATCGGCGGCGATCGGGGCGGCGGTGGGCGCGGCGGCCCCCTCGGTGCTGGCAGCCGTGGTGGTGCCGAGGCACCTGGACTACCTCGGCGGGCTCGACCCCCGGGACGTGAACCTGGTCATGCCGATGCTCTTCCACGGCGCGGTCTGGATCGGGGTCGGCGTGGCCGGGGGCCTGGCGCTGGGGCTCTCGCGAGGGGGGCGTCGGGGGGCGATCAACGGGGTCGTCGGCGGCCTGATCGGGGCGGTGCTCGGGGCCGGGGCGTATGAGCTGATCTCGGCGATGGCGATGCCGAGGGCGAACTCGGCCGTGCCGCTGTCGGAGGACCGGCTGGTGAGGCTGGTCGCCTGCCTGTCGGTGGCCCTGGGCGTCGCCCTGCTGTCGGCGGCGACGCTCTCCTCGGGGGATCGGCCGAGGCCCTCGAAGGCGGGGGGACCGACCTCGGGCTGACGGGGGGCCTCGGACGGGCTTGGGCGAGGCGTTCGGGGACGATCCCGGATCCTCGCCGCCACCCGGACCGAGGCGGTGCGGGTCCTCCCGGGGGCGAGACGGGCCCCGGGAGGGGAGGGTTGGATTGGAGTGGGGACGGTTCAGTACTGGTCGGCGCTGACGACCTCGCCACCGTTGCGGGTGCCCAGGGCCCACCAGGTGCGCTGCTGGATCGTGTCCTTGATGAAGCGGACGGAGCCGTCGCCGAGCATGACGTTGACGCCCCCGGGGTGGGCGCTGCTGGCGCCGGCGATGATGCTGTGGTCGGGCAGGACGTTGGTGCGGTCGTCGAACCGGCAGCCGTTGAAGACGTCGTTGGGGGTCTGGACGGTGTTGAACATGGTGAAGCCGACCAGCCCCATGGCCCAGCGATAGCCGCGATAATCGTTGATGCCGGTGGTCCGGCCCGGGTCCTGGAACTGCTGGCGGCAGGCCTGGACGGCCGCGATCACGGCGACGGGGTTGGTGAAGGCGTTGAGCTGGGCGGAGCCGTCGGGCTGGCCCGAGGCGCCGATCATCATGTTGCCCCGGTAGCGCTGCGGCGAGCCGGAGCCCTGGATGTAGGAGCCGCCGTCGCCGACGAGCTGCTCGGCGAAGGCGATGGTGTTGCTGGTGCCGTCCCGGGCGGCGGCGATTCCGTAGGACATGCCGAAGGTGAACAGGCCGGAGGAGCCGGTCGGGTTCTGGTGATTGGGGGCGAAGCTGCCCGAGGGCGGGCTGTCGGACCAGGAGTAGAGGTTGGTGGTGGTGGCCCCGTAGCTGGCGGCGTAGTTGTTGATGTTCTGGGTGCCGACGTTGGGGTCCGAGGGGCAGACGAACGAGGAGACGAGCATGTTGACGACCGTCGGCAGGTTCGGGCCGGTGGGCTCGAAGGTGTCGTCGTTGACCTGGACGAGCGGGCCGAAGTCGAAGTTGGTCGCGTTGCCGACGTTGGTCTGCTCCAGGAACGGCGACAGCAGGGCGTGGGCGCTCCAGGAGGTCCAGATGGAGTATTGCGGGTCGGTGATGCTGTATCGCGACGAGGCGATGACCGATCCGATCGGGAAGGTGTTGTGGGAGGAGTGATAGTTGTGCAGGGCCAGGCCGATCTGCTTGAGGTTGTTGCTGCACTGGGCCCGCCTCGCCGCCTCCCGGGCGCTCTGCACCGCGGGCAGCAGCAGCGCGATCAGCACGCCGATGATGGCGATTACTACCAGCAGCTCGATCAGCGTGAAGCCTCGGGACATCCGTCGCGTCATGGCAAACCTCCGGACGGGAAGAGAACACCGGGACTGGGGGAATCGCCGAAGCACCCGGGGGGAAGGGGAGCCCCAGGCCGACGGCTCAGGCCGGATTGCTCGGAGTCCTCACGATCGAGGGTAGGGAGGGGGAGGCCGCACGGACCCCGGCCGCACCACCCCCACTCGTCCGTGCGTTTCCGGATCGGTTTCGTTCACTTGGGTGTGTCCTGACCGCCGGTGTACCGCTCGCGGTACATCTGGTTGTAGTCGTCGGTCAGGAGCTTGTTCATTTCTCGTTGCTGCTCGGCCTCGACCTCGACCGTGTCGCCCGCCCTGGTGCCGCCGCAGCCGGCCGCGACCAGGGCGGAGAGCAACGCGAACGCGAGGGCGCGGTGCGAGGCGATCGCCGCGCGAGGGGACTCGGGACCCGTCGGCATCGGGACGCTCCTGGGGGTGCGGCCCCCCGAAGCCCCGGGGCGGGCCGCGTTCGTCGGGATCAGGCGATCGTCATCCCCCCGGGCGGAAGTGCACGACCGGTCGCCCCGACGCCCCGGCGCCGTTCCGACGGGGGCAGGGCGAGACGAGACCCTGGAGATCGCTGAGACCAGCAGATGAGGGGATGACCAGGCCAACGTATCGTCCCCCGGATCCGGGATCCAGGAAAATAATTGTGGAATCCGCATCCTCCCCGGTCGGCACCTCCGGCCGGCCCGGCATTGCCGACCCGGCCGGGAGCCGGGAGAATGGACCGGTTCCCCCCATTTCGAGGCGGTCGGACCGAGGCGAGCGATGAGCGAAGGGATCGCGGAGCGGCGATGGGGCCCCCTGTCTGCCCGGGAGCGTCGGGTGCTGGGCGTCCTGGTCGAGAAGCAGAAGACGACGCCGGACGCCTATCCGATGTCGATCTCGGCGCTGGTGACCGGCAGCAACCAGAAGTCCAACCGCGACCCGGTGTCGTCCTACGACGCCGACGACGTCGAGCAGACGCTCATCTCCCTGAGGAAGAAGGGGGCGGCGATCCAGGTCGAGGGGAGCGGCCGGGTCGAGAAGTGGAAGCACAACCTCTACGAGTGGCTCGACCTGAAGGGCCAGGCCGTCGCCATGGCCGTGCTCGCCGAGCTGCTGCTGCGGGGCCCCCAGACCGTGGGAGAGCTGCGAGGGCGGGCGGCCCGAATGGTCAGCGCCAAGGAGAGCCAGATCCGGGAAGGCAAGCCGAACACGCTCCGGGACCTGGACGAGTTGCAGGAGGTCCTCGATTTCCTGGCCGCCCGGGACCTGGTCGTGGTCCTCTCGCCGCCGGGCCAGAAGCGGGGGGTGGTGGTGACGCACGGGCTCTGCCCGCCGGAGGAGCTGGAGCGGGAGCGCCAGGAGGTCCTCCACGCCGGGCCGCCGGCCGAGGACGAGCCCCGGTCCCCCCGGCCCTCCCCCCCGCGGGGGGAGGGCCCTCCCGGATGGGCGGCCGAGGTGGCGGCGTTGCGGGACGAGGTGGAGACGCTCCGGTCCTCGCTGGAGGCGCTCTCGGCGGAGGTCCGGACGCTGAAAGAGTCCCTGGGGTCCTGAGGCCCCTCCCCCGTCCCCCGAGGCGGGAGGGCCCTTGCCAGGCGGTGAACGTAAGGATAGAGTGACGCCCAGACGCCGGGGCTGCCTCGCCTTGCGGGGCGGGGGCCGCCCCGGCATAATGGGACCCTCCTGCCGGGCCCGACATGCCTCCGGCGATCCCGAAGCCCCGAGGGGGCCCGGGTGAGTCGGGGGGGACCCGGGCAATGGAGGCGCGTGAACCTGGTCAGGGCGGGAACGCAGCAGCCATAAGCGCGTCCTTCATGTGCCCGGGAGCACCTCCCCGGCTCTCCCGGCCCCCCTCGGGCCGGACCGCCTCGCATCGCAGCGGGGCGGTCGGACCCGACCTGGGGTCGGCCCGAGTCCGGCCCAGGCCGGGTGGATTCGGATTCGGATCGGGTCGACGTCAGGGGGCGGGCCGACCGCCCCCCCGCCCCGGCTGGTCCCCACGGCACGACGGAGCGCCTCCCGTGGCCCGGACCGATTCGAGCGAGCCCATCGAGACGGGCCTCCCGACCCCGACCGCCGGGGCCAAGCCCCCCCGGGGGTCGGTCGAGGCCTACACGGTCGTCGCCCGACGCTACCGCCCCCAGCGGTTCGAGGACGTCGTCGGCCAGGACCACGTCGTCCGGGCGTTGCGGAACGCGATCCGGATGGACCGCGTGGCGCAGGCCTATGTGTTCAGCGGCACCCGGGGGGTCGGCAAGACCTCGATGGCCCGGATCTTCTCCAAGGCGCTGAACTGCGAACGCGGCGGGCCGACCGAGACGCCCTGCAACGAGTGCGACACCTGCCGGAAGATCGCCTCGGGGGAGGATCTCGACGTCATCGAGATCGACGGTGCCAGCAACAACGGCGTGGAGGCGGTCCGGGAGCTCCGCCAGGGGGCCGGGCTGCGACCGGCCCGGTCGCGGTACAAGATTTATTACATCGACGAAGTGCACATGCTCTCGACCAGCGCCTTCAACGCCCTGTTGAAGACGCTGGAGGAGCCGCCGAGCCACGTCAAGTTCGTCTTCGCCACGACCGAGCCGAACAAGATCCCGATCACGGTCCTCTCGCGCTGCCAGCGGTTCGACTTCGCCGGGATCGGTCCGGATCGGATCGTCGACCAGCTGGTGACCATCTGCGAGCGGGAGGGGGTGGAGGCCGACCGCGAGGGGCTGCACGTCGTCGCCCGACGGGCGTCCGGCTCGATGCGGGACGCGCAGTCTCTGCTCGAACAGCTGCTCTCGGCGGGGGGGGGTCGGCTGACGGCCGACCGAGTCCACGAGCTGCTCGGGATCGCCGGGGACGACCGGGTGCTCGACCTGCTCGACGCGATGGCCGACCGGGACGCGGCCGAGGCGCTCCGGATCCTGGACCGGGCGGTCGACGACGGCGTCCAGCCGACGGACGTGCTCAATTCGGCGATCGAGTTCGTCCGGGACGTGATGGTCCTGGCCGCCGGGGCCGACATCCCGGCCCTGGCCGCCCTCCCCGGGCAGGTGGAGCGATTGCAGGGCCTGGCCGGGCGCTGGTCGCTCGATTCGGTGCTCGCCGCGCAGCAAATCCTCGCCGAGACGAGGGGGAGGCTCCGGGGCAGCCCGCACACGAGACTGCTCGTCGAGCTGGCATTCTGCCGGGTTTCCCGGCTGGAGGACCTGGCCGAGCTTCGCGAGGTGATCGCCAGGCTCTCCGAGGCGGAGGCCGGGGCACCGTCCCCCGGGACGGACGGTGTAAAAAAAAAGCCCGTTGAGCCCATTGAGCCCGTGATCGCGGCACGCCCGCCCGCGCCTTCGACACAACTGGAGCGGCCACGCCCTCCGGTCGAGCGCAACGGGGTCGGCGTCGGCGAGCCCCACCGTTCGGCCCCGGTCGACGGCCCCCCCGCCCCGGGGGAGCACCACTCGGGGTCGACCCTGGAGCGGATCCGGTCGGCCTGGCAGCGCTTGGGGGACCGCGCCGAGGAGCTGAAGCTGCCGGCCCAGTTCCGGAAACTGGAGCCGACGGTCGAGAACGGGGCGGGGGTCGTGGTCGTCCCGGTGCCCTCGGCCTATAACTACATGGCCGACAAGTGCGAGGCGCCGGAATTACGGTCGAGGATCGAGTCGCATCTCTCCGAGGCGCTCGGGCACGGCGTCTCGATCCGGTTCGACCGCGAGGCCGCCTCCCCCTCCGCCGGCCCCCCGGCCGCCGCCGGGCCGGGCTCGACGGCCCATCGGGCCGTGCTCGACGACGACCTCGCCCGGCAGCTCGTCTCCCGGTTCGAGGCCCAGCTCCGCCGCGTCGAGGCCGAGGCCGAACCCGAGGCCGAGCCTCCCGCCGGGGGGGGCCCGGGGGCCGAGGCCGACGACTGATCGATCGTGATCGTGTCCGACGGTCGCACCGACCGCTTCCCGAGCCAACGCCGATGGGGGTCCCCGCCGTGTTCGGAAACCTGGGCAACCTCGCCGACCTGATGAAGAACGCCGGCAAGATCCGAGAGCAGATGGAACAGGCCGCCGAGCAGCTCGGCGGGCTCCGGGTGGAGGGGGAGGCCGGCGGGTCGGTCAAGGCGGTCGTCAACGGCCGCCTGGAGCTGATCTCCGTGCGGATCGACCCGAAGCTCGCCGCCGGGGGTGACGTGGAGCTCATGGAAGACCTCGTGACCGCGGCCGTCAACCAGGCGATGGGCCGGGCCCGGGAGGAGGCCGCCCGGGCGATGACCGGGGGGATGGGGCTGGACATGCCGGGCCTCGATTCCCTGTTCCCCGGGGGAGGCCGCCCGTGACCCGGGCCGAGGCCGGCGAGCCCGGGCCGACCCCGGTCTCGGTCGCATCGGGGGCCTCGGGGACCGTCGACCGGCTCGTCCGGGCCCTGGGGAGGTTGCCGGGCATCGGCGCCAAGAGCGCCGAGCGGCTGGCCCACCACCTGCTCCGCTGCCCCCCCGAGGAGGCGATCGAGCTGGCCGAGGCGATCCGGGCCGCGAAGGACCAGATCCGCCACTGCGAAGTCTGCGCCCACCTGACCGAGGCCGGGCAGGATCGCTGCGCCTTCTGCCGGGACCCCCGGCGCGACCCGGGCCTGATCTGCGTCGTCGAGCAATCCCGGGACCTGATGGCGATCGAGAAGGCCGGGTCTTACAACGGGCTCTACCACGTCCTGCTCGGCCGGCTCGCGCCGCTGAACGGGGTGTTCGAGGACCAGCTCAACCTGCCGAAGCTGGACGCCCGGGTCCGGGAGGGCGGGGTCCGCGAGGTGATCCTGGCCACCAACCCGACGCTGGAGGGCGACGCCACAGCCCGCCTCGTGGCCGATCGCCTGGCCGACGCCGGGGTTCCGATCACCCGGCTCGCCCGGGGCCTGGCCTCGGGCGGCTCGCTGGAGTTCGCCAACAAGGAGATGCTGGCCGACGCCCTCCAGGGCCGCCGGCGCGTCTGAGCCCCCGCCGCGTCCCGGGCGATTTCCGGGGTGCCCCCCTCGTCAGGTCACCGCGATCGTGGTATGATTTTTGCGGATCGTCCGTCACGGCTGCCGATCGTCCCGGAGGACGGCGGCTGGCCGATGGCCCCGACCGGGCCGGTCTCCCCGACCGATGGCCCGGCCCGGCCAGGAAGCCTTCAGGGGCGATACGCCTTCGGGTCCCCGAGCGGAAGCTAGAGTCTTATGCGGCTCGACACCTCGCAACAAATGCGGACCGACATGCGGATGCGCATGGCGCCCCGCATGATCCAGTCGATGGAAATCCTGCAATTGCCCTGGCTGGCATTACAGGAGCGGATCGACCAGGAGCTGATCGAGAACCCGCTGCTCGAGGACCTCCGCGAGTCCGTCGCCCCTGAGGGGCAGGCCGAGGAGGCGCCCGCCGAGCAGGAGGAGAAGGTCGACGAGACCGAAGTCTTCGACGACTGGGACAACTGGGACACCTCCGGGGAGATGCACCGCCCCAGCCGCGCCGCCCTCGTCGAGGAATCGGATCGCAAGCATGACGCCATGCAAAACATGGCGTCCCGACCTCCCTCGCTGCACGACTATCTCAGCGAGCAGCTCTCCTTCCCGGACCTGCCGCCGCAGGTCCGGGCGGTGGCCGATTACATCATCTCCAACCTCGACGAGAACGGCTACCTGACGGGCCTGGATATCCCGGACCTGGTGCGGATGTCGGCCGGCTCGGTGACGTTCGAGGAGGCCGAGCGGGCGTTGCGGCTGGTTCAGAAGCTGGACCCGCCCGGCATCTGCGCCCGGGACCTCCGCGAGTGCCTGCTGCTGCAACTGACGCCGGAGACCCCCTGCGTCGAGGTCCTCCGGGTGCTCATCAGCGACCACCTCGACGACATCCAGCAGAACCGCCTGCCGACGATCGAGAAGAAGGCCGGCCTCTCCCTGGCCGAGATCAAGGAGGGGCTCGACCAGCTCCGCAGGCTCAATCCCAAGCCCGGCGCCCGGTTCAACCCCGAGACCGCCCAGTACGTCGTCCCCGACCTGATCGTCGAGCCCGACGAGCACGGGGAGTACCAGGTCCGCCTGGTCGACGAGCACACCCCCCAGCTGAGCATCTCCCGACGCTACCAGCGGATGCTCAAGGACCGCAACGGCGACCCCGACGCCCGGGCCTTCATCCAGAAGAAGATCCAGTCGGCCCGCTGGCTGATCGAGTCGATCGAGCAGCGCCGGAACACCCTGCTGAAGGTGGCCAAGGCGATCATCGCCCACCAGCGCGACTTCCTCGACAAGGGGCCCGAGGCGATCCAGCCCCTGAAGATGCAGCAGATCGCCGACCTCGTCGGCGTCCACGTCACCACCGTCAGCCGGGCGGTCGACGACAAATGGGTCCAGACCCCCCGGGGCATCTTCGCCCTGAAACGCTTCTTCGGCGGCGGCACCGTGAGCGCCGACGGCGAGGAAGTGGCCTGGGACACCATCAAGCAAAAACTGACCGAGATCATCAGCAAGGAAGACAAGAGCAAGCCGCTCTCCGACGAGGAAATCGTCGACGAACTCGGGCGGCAAGGGCTCACCGTCGCCCGGAGGACCGTGACCAAATACCGCAAGGCCCTCCGGATCCCCTCCAGTCGGCACCGGAAGGAATTCTGAACCCCAGGCCGACCCGCCTGTCGGGGACATCGGATCGGCGGGGCACCCAGGCCGGCGGCCGCCCCCCGCCGATCCGCCCCCCTCGCCCCCGGGGTCTCCGCCCCTCGTCCCCCGGCGAAGGATCTGCCCGGGGACGCCGACCCACGGCCCGGATCGGGCATTGGACACTCCGCTGCCGGCTCGTCCGATTCGGCGACGGGGCCGCGTCGACGTGACGGGGCCCCGTCGCCGACCAACATTATCCGCCCGTTTCGGCCTAATAAAGAAACTTTTCAGATTGCCTCGCTTGCCAGAGATCGCCTCACGGATATAGTTCGTTGGGGACCGAGGGCAGGATCATCGTCTCCACCAATTGATCATGGAGTGATGCCCATGTCCGTCCCGCCTCGCCTGGCAGTCCTTGGGATCACGACCGAGGACGTGGAGGCGATTCGGGGACTGGACGGGGTCGGCGGTGGGGGGGTCGAGGTCTGCCAGCTGAGCGAGGAGGTGCCGGCCGAGGTCGTCCCGGCCCGGACCGACGCGATCGTGCTGGCGCACGGCCCTCCCGAGGTGGACGCGATGCGCTGGCTGCCCCGATTGACCCTGGCCGGGACGGTGCCGGTGGTCGTGCTCAGCGCGGTGAAGGACGACCGTGAGGCGGAGCGACTCCGGCGCGCCGGGGCCTTCGCCGTGGTGCATCGCGGGAGCGGCGAGGGGCTCGGCCGGGCGATCCGCCGGGCGCTGGAGCGGTCGGCGGCCCTCACCCGGGAATCGGACCTGCGGCGGATGGCCGGGCTCGTGGGGGTGATCGGCGGCACCCTGAAGGACGAACTGGGGGGGATCCGCAATGCCATCGAGGTGCTGAGCTTCCAGTGCTCGGGGGAGGGGGTGCTCAGCCAGCGCCGGGCGATCGAGTACCTGGACCGCCAGTGCCGCCGGATGGAGTCGCTGCTGAACGATTATTCGGAGGCCTCCCGGCTCGGGGCGGACTCGATCGAGGTCGGCAGCGGGATGGCCGAGCTGGGGGCGTCGCTGGACCGGGCGATCGAGCGGGCCCGGGAGGACGCCGGCGGGGGGACTCCGAGCATCTCCCGGGCCCATCGGCCCGATCGGCACTGGCTCCGGGTCAGCCCGAGGCGGCTGGAGCAACTGGTCCGGCACGGCCTGAATTTCGTGAGGGGCTCGAATCCGGGGTGCCAGGAACTCCGGGTCGAGACCCGGGACTACCGGGACGGCATCGAGCTGGCGATCCGGGCGGTGCCCCAGGGGGCCGGGGGCTCGCCCTCGATGCTGCGATCGGCGGACCTGGACCTGATCCTGGCCTCGATGCTGTCGGACCGGATCGGCGCCCGGCTGGAGTCGAGGACGCCCTTCCTGCTCCTGCTGCCAAGGTCGCTCGACGGTCGGTCGGGGGCGACACGGGGGGCCGGCCCCGATCCGGCGGCGGGGGAACAGGCCGGCGAGCCGAGGAGGCGTCTGCTGATGATCGACGACCACCCGGCGACGGTCGAGGTCCTGGGGCGGCTGATCAGCCGCCGGGGCTGGGACGTCCGGGTCACCCCGGACGTCCACGAGGCCCTGGAGATGATCCGGGACCTCCGCCCCGAGGTGGTCCTGATCGACCTGCAGATGCCGGCGATGAAGGGGGACGCGCTGGCCCGCCTGATCCGCCGGGACCACGCGGACGTGCGGCCGATGCTCATCGGCGTCAGCGGGTCGGCGGGGAGCCCGGGGGAGGAGGCGGCCCTCTCCTGGTTCGACCACGTCCTGTTCAAGCCGGTCCGGAGCGACCAGGTGGCCGCCCTGCTGCCGCCCCCGGCCGCCCGCCCGGGGCCTCCCGGCGATCAGGCGCGGGCCGGGTCCTTGGAGGGGTCATCGGGCTCGGGGCGGTGGTCGATCCCGTAGAGGCGTCGGATCGCCACCTCGAAGCCGAGCACCCGGGTCGCGTCGAGGAGCATCGCGACTTCCCGGTGGCCGATGGACCGGGCGCGATCGAGCAACTCGCGGTCGTCCCCGGAGAGGGAGTCGACGGCCGATCGGGGGTCGGAGCCCAGCTGGTCGTCGGCCAGGAAGTCGAGCGAGACCTCCAGCGCCCGGGCCAGCCGGAGGATGTTGTGCAGGCCGGGGCGCTTGGACTGGCCGTTGAGCAGCCGGGAGATCTCGGAGTCGCTGACCCCGGACTTCTGGGCCAGCGCCTGCTGGGACATCCCGAGCTGGAGCATCCGCCGGTAGATCTTCTCGTCGAGGCGCAAGGGTCGTCCGTCCCGTCCGGGGCCGGGGGCCCGATCGAACGTCCGGGCCCGGAGGCGGGGGGAGGGCCGGCCCGCGGTCGGCACGAGCGCCCGGATCGTGTCATCCCCCGGCTCGGCCGGGGTACGGATGGTCTCGGTGTTGATGTGCGGCATCGACTTGAAGTCTCGCGTCCTGCGACGCGAGCCCGTTCGGGACATCGAGACGCCCGACCCGGGACCGTCGGCGACCGGCACGTCGAGGTCGCCGGAGGAGGGCATCTTCGGGGAGATGAGGCGGCATCCAGCCTGATCGGGCGCGTCGGATGCGAGGGCCGAACCTCGCCCGACGGGGATCGGGCCGGGGCTGCACGCATGGGGCTCTGGAGTAAAGTAGCGTCCCCCGCCCCCGTCGTGGCCTCGGGAAACCGGGAAAAATTCGGGGGCGGGCCTCCCGGACTTGGGAGCGGGAGGCGATCGGGGCGCGGCTCGGGCCCGGGTGGGGCGGTCAGTAGCAGCGTCGGACGACGAGCTGGGCGAGCCCGGCGAGCGTATCCCGGGCCGGGGAGGGCGGGAGGATGCCCAGCTCGGCCCGGGCCGAGTCGATGAACCCCCGGGCCCTCCTCCAGGCGTAGTCCAGGGCCCCGGAGGATTCGAGCAGGGGGCGGAGGGCGCGTCGGGTCTCGGGGGACGGGGAGCAGATGAGGCTGCGGAGGCGGTCGGCCTCGCCGGGGGACGCGGAGCGGAGCAGGTGGATCACCGGCAGGGTGAGCTTCTGCTTCTCCAGGTCGGTGCCCAGGGTCTTGCCGGTGGCCGCCTCCTCGCCGTAGAGGTCCAGCAGGTCGTCGGCGATCTGGAAGGCGACCCCGAGGTCCCGGCCGAAGCGGTCGAAGGCCTCGCAGGCCTCGGGGCCGGAGCCGGCGTAGTGGGCGCCCAGCCGGCAGGAGACGGCGGTCAGCTCGGCGGTCTTGCCCCGGACGATCTCGTAATAGGCGGGCTCGTCGAGGTCGAGGTCGCCCCGGTGGTGGATCTGCTGCAGCTCGCCCTCGCAGACGAGGTTGGTGGCGTGGCCGATGACCCGGCAGGCGTAGGCGGATTCGAGCGAGGCGGCCAGGTGGAAGGCGTGGGTGAAGAGGTAGTCGCCCAGCAGGACGGCGGCCTCGTTGCCCCATTCGGCGTTGATCGTCGCGGCGTGCCGCCGGACGTCGGCCTCGTCGAGGATGTCGTCGTGGACGAGCGTGGCCGTGTGGATCATCTCGACCACGGCGGCCACCACCGGGTGGGCCGGCCGGATGCCGCCGCAGGCCTGGGCGGTGAGCAGCACCAAAGCCGGGCGGAGCTGCTTGCCCCGGAACCGGGCCGAGTGGTCCACCAGCCGCTGGACGTAGTCGCTCCGGCTGCCCAGCTCCTCCCGGAAGACCCGCTCGGCCTCGGCCAGGTGGGGGGCGATGGGGGCGTAGGCGTCCCGGAGGCGCCGGGCCAGCTCGTCGGGGCCGACCCAGGAGGAGGCGCCGGGGTGGGCCGGGCCGACGCCCGGGTCTCTCGAGAGGGTATTGGCTTCGACCATCGGCTCGGGTTCCGTCGGCTCGAGCGGGGGAGCGGCCCCCGAGGGGATCGGATCGATCGATTCGGGCGGGGCGGGGGGGCGGGCCGGCCCGGGGCCCCTGCACCGGGGGATCAGGGGGCCTCCCGGCGGTAGGTGCCGCTCCGGCCGCCGGACTTCGACTCCAGGACGATCCGATCGATGACCATGGCCCGGTCGACCGCCTTGCACATGTCGTAGATCGTCAGGGCGGCGACCGAGACGGCCGTCATCGCTTCCATCTCCACCCCGGTCCGGCCGAACAGCCGGGCGGTGGCCTCGACCCGGATCGCGTCGTCCCCGACCGGCTCGAAGCGGACCTCCACGGCGTCGAGGCCCAGGGGATGGCAGAGCGGGACCAGTTCCCCCGTCCGCTTGGCGGCGAGGATCCCGGCCAGTCGGGCGACTTCGAAGACGTCCCCCTTGGCGGCCCGGCGATCGAGGATCATCGCCCGGGTCTCCGGGAGCATCCGGACCAGCCCGCTGGCGGTGGCCGACCGGGCGGTCTCGGGCTTGCCGGAGACGTCGACCATCCGGCTGGCGCCCGAATCGTCGAAATGCGTCAATCCGGACATGCCTCGGACCTCCGACGGACTCGAACCGGCCCGGGCGGCTCGTCTTCGGGGAAGAGGCCGGGTCGGGTCGTTCCTCCTTTTCAACGTCGGGATTGTAGACGGATCCCCTCCAGAGTTCAATTCGTTCTGAACGAATCTTCGGGAGTGGCAGGCGGGGACCGCCCCTCGGCCGGCCCGACGCGGTAGAGCCGGGACAGCCAGACGCCGTCCCTCGACCGCTCGGCCAGGGGGCGGCCGCCCCGGACCGCGGCCCGGACTTCGGGGGACCAGTAGGCGGAGCGCCGGAAGACGACCAGCCAGGGGGAGCGGCCGAGGGCCTGCTCGGGGGCGAGGGTGACCGAGTCCTCGAAGAGCCCGGGGGTCATCAGGGCGATCGGGTGGAGGTGGTGGAAGGTCGGCGCCAGGGCGACCTCGGAGCCGGGGGGGACGAGGCGGTCGACCTTCTCGAGCAGGACCGGGTCGACGGCGTCCCCCCAGTAGGTCAGCTCCAGGTCGAGCCGCTCGGCCCCGGCCAGGCCGCCGGCGATCGCGTTGTAGTAGCTCAACTGGAAGGGGTGCATCCGGACCACGCCCACCCCCTGCCCCGCGACCAGCGCGACCAGCAGGGCCCGGGGCCACCGCCGGGGCCCCGATGCCTCCCAGGCCGCGCCGAACCCCAGGCCGACGAGGAGGGCCCAGCTCGGGAAGACGAGCAGGAAGAGGCGCTCGCCGTCGTAGACCGGGGCCCGGGTGCTGAACAGGGCGAGGAACAGGCCGATCGAGGCCAGCAGCAGGATCGGGAACCGGTCCGATCGCCACCCCCGGCACCCCCGGGCCGCCCCCACCAGCCCGATCCCGAGCAGCCCGACCGGCACCGTCAGCGCGAAGTAGGCCCAGGGGTAGTGCCAGGGCACGTCGACGTCATCCGTCACCCGACCGAGGTAGAGGACCCGGATCGGCTGGCGGTCGACGCTGGTGGAGAGGAACCGGGAGAGCCGTTCGGCCGGGTCGAACCAGAGCCAGGGCCAGCCGACGGCGAGCACGAGCAGGCCGACGAGCCCCCAGAGCGAGACGCCGGCGATCGCCTTGCGGGTCGGCAATGTGGCGAGGGCGTAGCCGAGCACCAGCGGGGGCAGGAGCCAGCCGTGGATCTTGGTCAGCATCGCCAGCCCCCAGGCCGCCCCGGCCAGGGCCAGGCCGACGACCGGACGCCGCGACTCGATCGCCCGGGCCGCCGAGAGCAGGGCGAGCGTCCAGGTCAGGGCGAGGAACGTGTCCAGCGTGGCCAGGTGAGCGTGGGCGAACACGCGGGGCATGAGCAGCAGCGCCAGGCCGGCGACGACCGAGGCGGGGCGACCGGCCCGCCTCCCCGCCTCGGCGGAGACCAGGCCGACGAGGAGGGCGAAGGCCAGCATCGGCGCGACCCGGGCCGGGTGGACCGAGAGGGGGTCGGGGCCCCCGAGCAGGCCCTCCAGCGGCTCGAAGGCCGTCGAGGCCAGGCCGAGCAGCCATCGGCCGAGCGGGGGGTGCTGGGCGTTGTCGGCGAAGAAGGCGTCGAGGTCGGCCCGGTCGATCGACCCGATCCCCCGTCGGCCGACCTGGTCGACGAGCCGGGAAGCCTGCCGGAGGTAGTTGCGGCCGACCTTCACGTCGATCGGCTCGTCGCTGGTGATGCCCGGGTCGGCGAGCGTGAGCAGGACCGAGAGCCCGGCGATCGCGCCGAGGATCCAGGGCCAGGGGCCGGGTCTCGGGTGCGTTGGGGGCGGATCGGGCATCGATCAGGCCGGTCCGGGGCGGGGGCGAGGGGCGGGCGTCGGCGTCGGGTGCATCATACGGGGCCCGGGCCGGGGGGTGCAGCACCCCGGGTGGAAAACCGGACGGGAACGGGCCCCCCGGGGTCGTCCCGGCGGCTCGAGCCGGGTCGACCCCGGGGGGCCCGGGGGGTCGCGAGGGAGGATCGGGGATCAGTCCTCGTTCTTCTTCTGGGCGATGAGGCGCTTGACGCGTTCGGCGAGCAGGGCGCCGTCGAAGGGCTTCTTGAAGCCGTCGTTGAACCCGAGGCGGTAGATCTCCTCGCCCGGCTCGTCGCTGGTGAGGGCGATGAGGATCGTGGTGGCGTGGTCCTCGCTCCGCTTGAGGTTCTGGGCGATCTGGCCGGCCTCGATGCGGCCGATGGCCATGTCGATGACGATGCAGTCCGGGTGGAAGCTCTCGGCACGGATGCCGGCCTCGAAGCCGGAGGCGGCGACTTCCAGGCGGAAGTCGTCGGTCTCCCGGAGGTGCTCCCGGAGCATGGCCTGGAGCGGCCCGTCGGCGCCCACGACCAGGACTTTGTTGTAGACCTCGGCTTCGAGCTCGCCGAGGGGCATCCCGTATTCTTTGAGGAACCGGAGCAGGTTATCGCGCGGGATGCGGCGGTCCTGCGATCCGGGGATGCGGTAGCCGCGCAAACGGCCAGAATCGAACCACTTGCTGACCGTCCGGGGCGCGACCTTGCAGATCTTGGCGACCTGGCCGGTAGTATAAACCTTCTTCATAATTCGAGGACTCCACTCGGATCGGAGTACGTGAGAGACCTCGGAGGTGTCCGATTCCCCTCCCGGATGCCGGGCGGCCTCGATCCGGCGCGGACGGGGAGCGTCGCCGGTCCCCGGCCGCGAGGGCCGGGGTCGGCGGATCGGGTCGCGGTGCGGGCCGGGAGGGGTGACCCCTCCCGACTCGCCGGCCTGGCCCGGGGCGAGCGGGCTTCGGCACGCGACCGATCGTTCCGTCCGTCACCATCCTTGGATCGCAGGGACCGATCGCCCCGCTCGGCCGGAGCCGGCCCGGTCGTCCGTATCGGACGCCGACCCGGCTCCACCGATCGGGGCCGACCCGCCGACTCCGCGTCGTCGGGCCGCCCGGTTCAGGTCACCCGGAGGGGGTTCGCTCGCCTCCTTGCGGTAGCGGACCTGACCGTCAAGACTAATTTTCGATCGGCGCGGCCGGCGACTTTAGGGAGGGTTGCGACACAAGCCCCGCAAAGGAGACGTGGGCGGGGTCCGCGACGCGATCCGGAGGGTGGATGTGACCGAGCAGAGACGGCCCGGGCGGTCGCCCGGGCCGGCGGGGATGGGGGGTCGTGATCGCAGGATCAAGCCGATCCAGTCGGTTACGGCTCGACGCCCCTGGAGCGATCGCGGAGCCTCGAGATCAGGCCCGGTCGCTTCGGCGCCTCGACTTGCAGCTCGGCCTCCAGGCCGGTCGACTCGACGGCCTCATCGAGCGGTGCCGGGCTGGCCTCGTCGGCCGGCCTGTTCCGGGGCAGGAGACGCTTGAGTAGGCGGAAACCCCGGGACCGCCCCGGGTCCTCGTCGGCCCCCTCGGGCTCGAAGGAGGCGGGGGAGACGGCGTCGTCCGCCTTGGTGACGTCCTCGCCGGTCAGCAGGGCCCGGTCGTACTGCTCGACGTCGGAGGGGACGGCGTCGACGAGGAAGTCGGCCTCCAGGTTGGCCTGCTTGCCGGCCCCCTCCAGGACGGAGATGATCTGCGGGTACGTCGCCCCGAGGGCGGAGACGGTCCGGATCACTTCCACCAGGTCGGTCGAGGAGGTGAGCACCTGGGGGGGGGCGCCGGTCAGGTCGATCCGGGAGATCTCGATCCGGGGGTCGTCGGCGGAGGCATTCAGCAGGATCGGGCCGGTGCCGCCGAGCACGACGGGGGTCAGCAGCGCGTGGCCCCGCCCGAAGAGGACGATCTCCCGGCGCCGGGACCGGCTGACGTGGATCATCGGCGGGCCCTCGGAGCGGACCACGTACAGCTCGAAGGGGTCCTCCCGGGGCGGCTCGGTCGAGGCGATCGGGGCCTCCTCGCCGAACCGGAGGGACATCTCGTCCTCGGGGTCGGGCCGGTTGCGCTCCTCCAGCAGGCCGAGGACGCGGATCCGGCCGAGGGAGGGGTCGCCGGGGTCGGCGGCCCGGAGGGCGTTGAAGGCGCCGTAGCGGACGACCGGGTCGGTGCCGTCCATCAGCTCCCGGAGCCGGAGGATGCCGCTGGGCTGGTCCATCGCCGCCAGGGCGGCCAGGGCGATCGTGCGGAACTCGGGCCGCTCGACGATGACCTTCGCCAGCTCCTCGGATCCGGCGGGGTCGTCGAGGTAGGCCAGCGCCTCGGCGGCGAAGAAGCGGACCTGGGGATGGTCGCTGGTGAGCGCCTTCGCCAGGGTCGGCGAGGCGTTGCCGCCGAGGGCCTCCAGCTTCAGGGCCGCCGCGCCCGCGGTCTCCGGGACGAGCAGCTCCTCGCCCCACCGGTCGAGCCGCTGCTGGAGCAGCTCGGGCGTCTGGGCCAGCCTGACCTGGGAGAGCACCTGGAGGTAGCGGAGCTGATTGTGGTGGTAGCGGTCCGGCACGTTCAGGACGAGGGTGTTGTCCGTCTTCGCCGTCGCCACCCCCTTCTTGAAGCGGCCGTCGCGGTACTGGAAGCGATTATTGAGGAGATCCTGGAGCTGCTTTGCGACGGCGCCGCTCCGGAAGCGCTCGCCGATGACCAGGACGTAGGGGATCGCCTGCTTGATCCGGCCGCCGCCGAGCACCCGGCCGGTCTTCAGATCCTCCGGGTCGGCGGCGGATCCGGTGAGGACCGGTCCATACGCGTAGACCCAGGGCTTGCCATCGAGCTGGCCCCCCGAGGCGATGCCGACCTCATGCAGCCAGGTGCCCATGAGGAAGCCGCCCGCCAGGCTGGTCGTCTCGCTGTCGGCGGGGAGCAGCAGCTCCACGTTCAGCTCGTCCTCGGGCGTGACCCCGGCGGTGATGCTGGCCCGGACCACCACGAGCGAGGTCCGCAGGAAGGGGTCGGCGAGGATGGTCTGGACGTCCAGCTCGGGGTTCCGCTTGATCTCGGCCTCGAGCTTCTCGCGATACCCCGAGGGCCGGGGCTCGGATCCGGTCCCGGCCAGGCCGATGACCAGTCCCACGCCCTCGACGGTCTTCTGGCCGAAGCCGAGGGGCTCGGCGATGTCGGCGACCTTCTTGTCCGCCTCCGACTGGCCGAGGGCCGCCGCCGGGGCGGCGATCATCAGGATCACGGCCCCCAGCCACGCCGAGACGCCCGCCCCGGCCGGGGCGGCACCCGGCCCCGCTCGTCGATCGCCGCGTCGCATCGCCTGGCCTCCTTGCCCGTACAGCCTCGAGCGCCCGGACCCCGACGACGGGCGGCCGGGTCCGATCGGCCTGGGCCCCCCCGTCCTGGGATGGGGCGCGGCCGATCCGCTCCTGAAATCCGGTCGAATCGCCGTCGAGACGCCGCCTCGGGAGGTGATGCGAGGAGGGGATCCGCCCTCGAACAGGGCGGACCGATGCGGTGCGGTCGACCGACGGGCGGCGGACCTTAAGCAATCTCGGCGGGGCGGTCAAGTCCGGGCGGATCGCTCGCCGGCCGCCGAGGCCCAACAGAGCAATCCCCACCATCGGCAAATCCGGCGCAACCGGCACGGACTGCCCCCGCCCGTCCGACCCCGATCCCCCCGCATATGATACCATTCACGGAAATTGCCGATTCGAACGAGACGCCCCAGTCGGCCCGGCCGGAGACGCGGGCTCCCTGTCATCGGGACGCCCGCCCGAATCGAGTGGGCACCGTCGTCATCCCCATCGGGCGACTCCGAGGAGCGCAACCCATCATGTGTGGCATCGCCGGCGCCTTGGACCTGACCGGACGCAGGATGTTCCCGATGGATCGGGCCGTGGCCATGACCCGGGCGATCGCCCACCGGGGCCCCGACGCCGAGGGGATCCACCGGGAGCCCGGCGTGTTCCTGGGGGCGAGGCGGCTGTCGATCGTCGACCTCGCCGGCGGCTTCCAGCCGATGACCAACGAGGACGGCTCCATCTGGGTCGCCTTCAACGGCGAGCTGTACGAGGATGACCACCTGCGCCGGGAGCTGATCGCGCAGGGGCATCGGCTGTCGACCCGGTGCGACACCGAGATCTGGGTCCACCTGTTCGAGGACTACGGCGAGGGGGCCTTCCGGGCCGCCCGGGGCCAGTTCGCCGTCTCGCTCTGGGACCGCAACGCCCGGACCCTGCACCTGGCCCGGGACCGGGTCGGCATCTGCCCACTGTTCACCGCCGAGCGGGACGGCTGGCTGCTCTGGGCCTCGGAGATCAAGGCGCTGCTCGCCTCGGGCCTGGTCGACCCGGAACCGGATCCGAGGGGCCTCGATTACTTCTTCAACACCTTCTCCGGGAGCGTCCGCCGGACCTGCTTCCGGGGGGTGGACTTGCTGCCCCCGGGGCATTTCCTCCGGGTCGACGCGGACTCGGGACACAGGCGCGAGGTCACCTACTGGGACCTCGACTTCCCCGACGCCGGGCGAGGCCGCCGGGAGGCCGACCCGGACGCCCTGATCGGCGAGTTCGAGGGGATCCTCCGCGGCGCGGTCCGCCGACGACTCCGGGGGGACGTGCCGGTGGTCAGCTACATCAGCGGGGGGCTCGACTCGGCGATTGTGCTCGGCCTGGCGGGGCAGGAGCGGGGCTCCCCCCTGCCCTCGTACTCGGTGGCGCTGGACCGCGCCGGCCCCGACGAACGCTCCAAGGCGACCGAGGCGGCCGACGGGCTGGGCTCCCCCCTGACGCTGGTGGAGATGTCCAAGTCCCGGATCGCCGACGCCTTCCCCGAGCTGATCCTCGCCGCCGAGATGCCGGTGATGGACACCGCCTGCGCCACCCTGCTGCGGCTGGCGCAATCGGTCCACTCGTCCGGCTACAAGGTCGCGCTCACCGGGGAGGGGGCCGACGAGGCGATGGCCGGCTACCCCTGGCACCGGATGCACGCCGTCCGGGACCGCTTCAAGGCGAGATGGGGGGAGACGCTGCCCCGGATCGGCCGGGAATGGTTCCTCGACCGCATCTCCCGGGACCCCCGGGGGCGGAACCCGAGGTTCCCGGTCCGGGGGGCCCGGGTGGCCCAGCAAGAGCTGTACGACATGCTCGGCCAGTCGCGCTGCCGGGTCTATTCCGAGTCGATGTGGGCCCGGCTCGACGGCTACGACGCCTACGGCGCCGACATGGGGATCGCCCACCCCAGGTTCGACCGCTGGGACGCGCTCAACCAGTCGCTCTACCTCGGCTACAAGGTCATGCTCCCCGGCCTGTTGCTGGCGGGCAAGGGGGACCGCGTGGCCATGAACGCCTCGGTCGAGACCCGATACCCGCTGCTCGACGAGGAGGTGGTCTCCTTCTGCGCCGAGCTGGCCCCGGAGTACAAGCTGCGGGGCCGGGTGGACAAGTGGCTGCTCCGGGAGGTCGCCCGCCGGGTCCTGCCGAGGCCGATCGGCGAGAAGGTGGCGTCCCGTCCCAAGGAGATGTTCCGGGCCAGCCTGTCCCGGACCTTCCTCGGGCCGCACCGCCCGGGCTGGGTCGACCAGCTCCTGAGCCCCGAGTCGCTCTCCCGCACCGGGTTCTTCGACCCCGAGGCTGTGGCGGCGGAGGCCGCCCGGCGGAAGTGGTTCCCCCGGGTCACCCCGAGGCAGGGGGGCATGGACCTGAGCCTGACGATGGTGATCGCCACCCAGCTCTGGCATCACTCGTACTGCGGCGGGGGGCTCTGCGACCTGCCGACGTGGTCGAGGCCGTCGCTCAGCCCGGCCGACCTGTCGATCCCCGACGCCTCCGCGTCCTTCGCCCACTCGGCGACGGCCGCGGGCGTCTGAGCGGCGCGGTTACGCCTCGGTCGTGCCGACCCCGGCACGCTCGACCCGGACCCGGAGGTCCCCCTCGACGGCCTCGGCGACGAACCGGATCAGCGCGGCGAGGGCCTCGTCGGCCTCGTCGCCTTCCCCGATGCCGGTGCGGGCCAAGCGGTCCCGGGCGAGCCCCAGCGCGACCACCGTCGCCTCCGGGTCGTCCAGGACGGAGGATCCGGCGTCCGGGTCGAACAGCCCCCGGTCGCCGATCCAATCGGCCACGAGGCGGAGGCGGCCGACCTTGCGGTCTCGCCACCAGAGGTCGTGAAGGGCCCTCAGGATCACGTCGAATGTGCCGTACCAAAGCAGGAGTGAATCCTCCTCGCCCCGGACGAACTGCACGGCGGGGCCGCCATAGCGGCCCCGGGCCAGGTGGTGGTCGAGGTCATTGTCATCCATTGTCTTTGTCATCCATCGTCTTTCCTCCTCCTGACAGGCCCCCAATACGGCGGGGTTCGATCAGTTTGCCTGGGTCGGCCCGTAGATGCGGATCGAGTCCCGGCCGGCATCGAATCGAGGATCGACGACTACCTCCGCCCCGGGCAGTGCCGATCGGATCCGGCCCAGCTCGGCCTCGCTCAGCCCCGAGGGCACGTTCAGGGAACGGATCCCCTCGAAGCGGGACAACCGCGAGAGGATCCCGTCGAGCCGTTCCCTACGGATCAGGACGGCCGAGAACCGCGAGGGCCGGCCGACGAAGGCCAGGTACCGATCGCCGTGGGACGCGTACAACTCATTCCTGGCTCGCTGGGGGAGGAGTCCGGCCCAGCCGCCGAGCCAGGTCGGGTCGAACTGAATGGGAGGACGCCGTCCCCCCGCAGCTCGGCCAGCGTCCGGGCGGACCGGGCGGCCCGATGGGTTTGCCTCGCGACCGCCCCGAGGACGACCCGAGGACGAGCACGGTGATGAGCAGTCCCCGCAGGCCGATCCGGAGGCGGGCCGGACGCCCGAGGGGCCGATCGGGGAATTGCCCGGTTGTCCGCTCCACGGGAATCCCCCCCCGGGCCCTCGGATCGGCGACCCGCCCGACCTCGGGATCGGTGGGCCCGCTGTTGGAGGGAGGGACTCGTGTCGGGCGGGCCCCTCCCGAATTGGCGCCGTGCGGCGTCGGGTTACTCCCCCGACCCCGCGGCCTGGGCGGTGGAATCGGCCTCGTGGCCGAGGGTCGTCCAGGCGAACCGGTAGAGGTTGCGGGCGTCGGCGTACCGGGCCTCGGACGAGGAGGCGCCGAGCACGACGACGATCACCGAGTCGTCTCCCCGGGTCCCCGGGAGACGAGGCAGGCGCCGGCGGCGGAGGTGGTGCCGGTCTTCACGCCGTCGTAGCCCTCGGTGGGGAGCAGGCGGTTGGTGTTCGACCAGGCGACGTTCCGGGGGGAGTCCTCGGCGTCGTAGACGGTGCAGCCCCGCCTCCGGGTGGAGACGATCGACGCGAAGGTCTCGTCCTCCAGCGCGGCGATCGCCAGGCGGGCGAGGTCGAGGGCGCTGGCGTGGTGGCCGGGGGCGGTCAGGCCGTGGGGGTTGGCGAACCGGGTGTCCGGCAGCCCCAGCTCGGCGGCGAGCCGGTTCATGGCGGCGACGAACCGGGGGAGCGGGTCGGTCTCCTCGGGGGCGTCCTCGGGGGGCCCGAGCCGGGCGCCGAAGTGCTCGGCCAGGGCGACCGAGGCGTCGTTGCCGGAGGGGAGCAGCAGGCCGTAGAGCAGCTCCCGGACCGCCACCCGCTCGCCGGCCCGGACGCCGGAGGTGGAGCCGACGGTGCGGTCGGCCCGGGGGGAGAAGGTGACGACCTCGTCGAGCACGCCCGGGTCCTCCCCGGCCAGCCGGAGGACGACCAGCGCCGTCATGATCTTGGTGGTGCTGGCCATGTCGAGCGGGGCGTCCTCGTCCTGACCGGCCACGAGTTCTCCGGTGTCGGCATCCACGATCGCCCAGGCCTTGGCGGTGACGAAGGGGGGGCCGTCGATCGGGTCGGCGGGTTCCCGCTCGTCGACCCGGGCGTTGATCTCGTCGGGATCGGGGACCTCGGGCTCGCCCTCGGGCTCGGGGCCGAGGGCGTCGAGGGTCCTCGGGTCGGCGTCCCCGGTCTCGGGCAGGCCCTTTTCGTGCTGGAAGCGGAGGACGGTGGCCTGGGTGGCGGGGCCGAATTCGCCGTCGACGGCGAGCCCCGGGGAGGGGTCGAGCGAAGCATTGAGCCGACGCTGGAGCGACTCGACGGCCGGGCCGTCGCTGCCGAACTCCAGCCCTCCGGGGGCCGGGGGTCGGCCTCGTCGTCGCCGGTCGGGAGCACGTTGAAGTGATTGTAGACCTCCGGGCGACCTCGGCGATGAGCAGCTCGGCGGCGTTGTCCTTGGACCAGCGCGTGTCCTCGTTCTCGCTGGTCAGGACGCAGAGGGCGACCGGGCCGCCGGGGGTCTCGATGATCCCGGCCGAGGTCCGGGACTGGTTGACGGCCCCGGTCTTGTGGGCGACCTTCGTCCCCTCGGGGAGGTGTCGCTTGAACAGCGATTCGTCCTGGCAATTGAGCAGGTGCTCGTACATCGCGTCGGAGGCGTCCTCGCTCACCAGCTCCTTCGCGTGGAGCTTCTTGAGCAGGGCGATCATCTCGTCGGCGTTGGTCGAGCCGAGCCGAACTCGGCGCTCCGCTCGGGGAACGCCGAGGTCTCCCGGCGGTAGACCTTGGAGTGGATCTTGCTGTTCGGCAGGCCGAGTTCCTCCATCGTGGCGGCGGTGGAGGGGATGCCGACGGCGTCGAGGACGAGGTTCGTCGCCGTGTTGTCCGAGTAGGCGATCATCAGCCGGATCGCGTCGCGGAGGGGGAACGTGGCGCCTTCGAGAATGGTAGGTGAGGACGCCCGAGCCCGGACCTTGTCGTCTTCCTCCAGCGTCACCATCTGCCCGAGGTCGAGCCCCTCCTGCTCGGCCTGCCGGTAGGCCTCGACCATGACCGGGACTTGATGAGGCTGGCCGTGGCATGGGCGGTCGGCGTCTTCCCGGAAAGACTCGCCGGTCTCCAGGTGCTCGACGGCGACGGAGACCTTGCCTGGTGCGACCGGATCAGGGCTCCAGCCGGGCGTCGAGGGTCGTGTCCCCCCGGGCCGGGGGGGCGAGCAGCAGGGCGACGGCGAGGACGGTCAGCGGGGGAGCGATTCGGGACATGGGACGTCTCTCGGGGAATCGTGGCGGGCGGCGTGGAGAGGCGCCGGGACCCTCCAATGGTGGCCCATCGGCCCCCGGGACGCAATCGGCCGACGCCCGGCCGGAGTCCTGTGCGGAGGGGTCGATCCCGGTAGAATGCGGCATCACGCCCCGAGATCGTGGCCCCTCCCCGCAACCGGAGCCCGACCGAATGAGCGACCGCCGATCCCGATCGATCGCGTCGAGGGCCGCGATCGCCACGACCGCCCTGCTCGCCTTCGGCCCCGGCCCCTGGGCGTCCGGAGGGTTGGAGAGGCCCCCAAGCCGGATCGGCGATGGCGGGAGCCGGTGGCGCTGGCCTGTTCCGACGACGGGGCATGGCTCTACGTCGCCAACCGGGCGGGCGGGACCATCTCGGTCATCGACACGCATCGGCGCTCGGTCTCGGCGGAGGCCGCCGTCGGCGCCATGCCGGCCGACCTGGAGGCGGTGCCGGGCCGGGGCCTGCTGCTCTCGGCCGACGAGGGCTCGGGGAGGCTCGACCTGGTGAGGGTCCGAGGCCCGGAGGTCGTGGTCGTGGGGGGGATCGAGGTCCCCTCGTCCCCGGTGGGGGTGGCGATCGACCCGGGGGGGAGGCTGGCGTTCGTCGCCTCGCTCTGGCCGAGGAGGCTGTCGGTGGTCGAACTGGGAGAGGCCGAGGGGGGGGAGCCCCGCTCGGTGGTGCTGCCGTTCGAGCGAGGGCGGCGATCGGCGGGGGGGGCGTCGTGGCCGACGCGTTCGGGGCGGCCTGGCGGTCGACGGGCCGGGCCTGGCCCTGGAATCGACCCGGGAGCTGGACGCGCACAACATCCGGGGGCTCTCGACGAGCAAGGACGGCCGGCTGCTGGTCGCCCACCAGACGCTCAACCGGGGGCGAGGACCGACCAGAACGACACTGGGCCGCCTTCATCACCAGCAACCTGACGGCCCTGCCGATGTCCGCCGTGCTCGACCCGCTCGGGGACCTGGCCCGGCGGGGGAGGCTCTACCACCTGGGGACGTCGGCGACGGCGGGGCCGACCCCAACGGGGTGCTCCCCCTGGCCGACGGGCGGATCGCGGTGGCGCTGGGGGCGTGGCGAGGTCGCCGGTCGATCGGTCGGGGGTCGGCGGGGCGTCCGGTGGCGCTGGCGGAGGCCCCGGGCGGGGGCCGGGTCGGGGACTCGGTGTCGTCGCTGGGTCGCGGGGGGCCCCTGGGGCCGACCCCGGAGCCGGACGCGATTCGGCGCGGCCGGGAGCTGTTCCACGACGCCCGGCTGTCGCACGACGGCTGGATGAGCTGCCACAGTTGCCATGCCGACGGGCACGCCAACGGACGCCTCGTCGACACGCTGGGAGACGACTCGTACGGGACCCCGAAGCGGACGCCCTCGCTCTTCGGCGTCGGCGAGACGGGCCCCTGGGCATGGGACGGGGGGATGGCGACGCTCGGGGACCAGATCCGCAAGTCGGTGGCCTCGACGATGCGAGGCTACCCGCTCTACGACGACCAGGTCGAGGCGATCGAGGCCTATCTCCGGTCGCTCCCGCCCCCCCCTGCCTTGGAGTCGCATGGAGACGAGGAGGCGGTCGCCCGGGGGGCGGCCACCTTCCGCCGACTGCGGTGCGCCCGATGCCACGAGCCGTCGGCCTTCACGACCCCCGCGGCCTATGACGTGGGCCTGGAGGACGAACGCGGGCACTCGACGTTCAACCCGCCGTCGCTGCGGGGGGTCGGCCGGCGTCGGTCGTTCTTCCACGACGGGAGGGCGGGGTCGCTGGCGGAGGTCTTCGGGCGGTTCGGGCACCCGCTCGACGAGCCGATGGCCGCGGGGGACCTGGCCGACCTGGTCGCGTTCCTCCGGGGCCTCTGATCGCCGAACGTCCGGGAGGCGGTGGGCCCTCCGCGAGGCGGGATCGGCGTGATAGACTGCGACCCGTCTTCCGCCACACCACCCCCCGAGCCGATCACCGAGCGACCATGAACATCCCCGAGACCGAGACGAACGGCGATCCCGGGGGCTCGGGCCGCCCGGGTGCCCTCCGCCGGAGGGCGGTCCTGAAGGCGCTGGGGGCCCTGGGGATCGGCTCCGCCACGTTCCGGAGGGCGGTCGCGAGCCGGGCCGACGAGGAAGGCGGGGTCACGCCCGATCGGCTGGCGCAGGCCGAGTGGATCGCCGGGCTGGAACTCACCGAGGAGGAGCGCGAGAGCACGGCGAAGGCCGTCGAACGCTCCCTGGAGGAGTTCCGGGAGTTGCGAGCCGTGGAGGTCGGCTACGACGTCCCCCCCGCCCTCTCCTTCGTGCCGAGCCCGGGGCTTCAGCCCTCCGGGGAGGTCCGTCGGGGGCGGGCGACGCCGACCGAGTGGCACGCGATGGAGCGGCCGGGGTCGGACGAGGAACTGGCGTTCCTGCCGGTCTCGGAGCTGTCGGCGCTGGTCCGGGCCCGGGCGGTCACCTCGATCGAGTTGACCGAGCTGTACCTGGGACGGCTCAAGAAATATGATCCGATGCTCAAGTGCGTGGTCAACCTCACCGAGGAGGTCGCCCGGGAGCAAGCGAGGAAGGCCGACGCCGAGCTGGCCGCCGGGATCTACCGGGGCCCCCTGCACGGCATCCCCTGGGGGGCGAAGGACCTGATCGCCTACCCGGGATACCCGACCTCCTGGGGGGCGACCCCCTTCAAGGACCAGGTGATCGACGAGAAGGCGACCGTCGCCCGGAGGCTGGAGGACGCGGGCGCCGTGCTGGTGGCCAAGCTCTCGCTGGGCGCCCTGGCGATGGGGGATCGGTGGTTCGGCGGGCGGACCAACAGCCCCTGGGACCCGAGGCGGGGTTCGAGCGGGTCGTCGGCCGGCTCGGCGTCGGCGACGGCGGCGGGGCTGGTCGGCTTCGCGATCGGCAGCGAGACGCTCGGCAGCATCGTCTCCCCCTGCCGGGCCTGCGGGGCCTCGGGCCTGAGGCCGACCTTCGGCCGGGTCAGCCGGCACGGCTGCATGCCGCTGAGCTGGTCGATGGACAAGCTCGGCCCGATCGCCCGGTCGCTGGAGGACTGCGCCCTGGTCCTCGACGCCATCCACGGCGCCGACGGGTTCGACCCCGCCGCCGTCGACCAGCCCTTCGACTGGCCCTCCCCCGTCGACCTGCGATCGCTCCGGGTCGGCTACCTCGACGACCCCGAGAGGCCGGTCGAGGAGCGGCTGGAGCTGGTGGTCCTGCGCGGCCTGGGGGTCGAGCTGGTGTCCATCGAGCTGCCGGGCGACCTGCCGACCGGGGCCGTCACGATGATGCTCGGCACCGAGGCGGCCGCCGTCTTCGACGAGTTGACGAGGGGACACGTCACCGAGGGGCTCAACTCCTGGCCCGTCACCTTCCGCCGGGGCCAGTTCGTGCCGGCGGTCGAATACCTCCGCGCCTCCCGGGTGCGGACCCTGCTGATGAGGCGGATGGCCGAGCTGATGGAGACGATCGACCTCTACGTCTGCGAGGCGCAGGACCTGGCGCTCACGAACCTCACCGGCCACCCCACCGCCGTGCTCCCCTTCGGCACCCGGGAGGTCGACGGCCGGCATGGCCCCGGCTCGATCACCTTCACGGGGAGGCTCTACGACGAGTCGACCCTGCTGGCCGCCTCCAATGCCTTCCAGCGGGCGACCGGCGACCACCTCAGGCGTCCGCCCCTGGAGGGGGCCTTCGCGGAGTTCTCCGAGCGGCAGGAGGAGGCGGAGGACCAGGACTGACCCCGCCTCGCGAACGGTCCCACCCCGAAATGAGGGTCCGCGATGGAGACCTCGATCGAGATCGTCGTCCGGCCGACGGAAATCGACGTCAACGGCCACGTGAACAACGCCAAGTATGTCGAGTACCTCGAGTGGGGCCGGGAGGACTGGTACGAGCGGCTCGGGCTGCCCTACGAGCGCCTGCTGGGGCTCGGGGCGGTCACCGTCACCGTGAACCTCAACCTGGACTTCCGCCGCGAGTGCCGACAAGGCGAGGCCCTGACGATCCTCACCCGGCCGGAGCGGATCGGCCGGACCAGCTTCGCCCTCCGCCAGGAGATCCGGAAGCCCGGGGGCGAGGTCGCGGCCGATGCCGTCGTCACCCTCGTGACGATCGACCCGTCATCCCGGTCGAGCCGCCCGGTCCCGGAGGAACTCGCCCTCGCCTTCCGCCCCTGAGCCGGGCCGCCGGGGGGCGGACCCTTCGGCACCGCGACTCCCCGGCTTGAGGCCATCCGGCTCGGGCGCGACCCGACCCGGCGGCCTGTGTCGCCCGCCGCGATCGGGTCGCCTTTTGCGCCCCCCTGCCCCTTGCCCGACTTGAATTGAACCCTTCTGCAGCAATCTCTCGCGAGTCGTTTGACTCCACGCAGACCCCCTCGTATCTTCTTGCTGTGCAGGGCACCCAGACATCCCAGATTCAACATCCTGAAGGTGTTCTGACCTCCGCCTCGCATCGGAGGCGGAGCGTCCCCCGTATCGATCCCCGGGACGGCCCGACCTTCGGGTCGGCCCGGGGATTCGCCCGGCCGGTCACCCGGCCCCGAGGCGTCGACCCGTCTCCCGGACCGGTGGTCTCGGGGATCGATCGTCGTCCGAGGGCAGTCGGGTTCGGGCCCGGGCGTCGGGCTTGGATCCTTTCGGACAGCGGTACGCATAGCGCGGAGGAACTCGGGATGTTGACGATGCTTCGCCGGACGATCTTCTCGGTGGCTTGCCTGGGCGCCCTGAGCTTCGGACTCCCCCAGGCGGCCTGGGCCGGGCTGTTCAGCCACGGTTCCAGCGGCGGCTCCCACGGGAGCAGCGGCGGTTCCCACGGCGGCGGCCTGATCTCGGAGGTGGGCCACGCCTCCAGCGGCGGCTCGCACGGCTCCTCGGGCGGAAGCAGCGGCGGCTCGCACGGCGGCGGCCTGTTCAAGCACCTCAAGCACGCCTCCAGCGGCGGCTCGCACGGCTCCTCGGGCGGAAGCAGCGGCGGCGGCGCGTTCAAGCACCTCAAGCACGCCTCCAGCGGCGGCTCCTCGGGCGGCAGCAGCGGCGGCTCGCACGGCGGCGGCCTGTTCAAGCACCTCAAGCACGCCTCCAGCGGCGGCTCCTCGGGCGGAAGCAGCGGCGGCTCGCACGGCGGCGGCCTGTTCAAGCACCTCAAGCACGCCTCCAGCGGCGGCTCGCACGGCAGCAGCGGCGGCTCCTACTGAGGTCGGCCCGTGACCGACGGCCGGGGACGCCGAGGCTCGACCTCCTGCCCCGACCGTCGGTCACGCTCTCCCCGGGGGATCTCCCCCGGGGATGACACCATCGAATGCCCCGAGCCCGGGGCATGGTGATCGTCGATGGACGACGATCCCGGCGCTCGAGGACGCGAGCGACCCGACTCCAGGCCCCGCCGTCGCCCATCGGGGCGGTCTGGCGGGCTTCGGCGTTGGCGGGCAAGTTCCGATCGTTCGCACATGGAGGGATTCGGAATGGAAGTCGAGATGGATCGAGGCCCTGAACGACCTGATGCGAGCCCGCCCCCCCGACGGATCGGGCGCCGGTCGCTGCGATGGGCCGTCAACGCCTGGCTCGTCCTGCACGTCTCGGCGGTCATCATCGCCCCGGCCTCGGTCTCGCCGTCGTCTCCCCTGATCCTGACGGCGTGGGAGCTGGTCCACCCCTACTTGCAGTTCCTCTACCTGAATCACGGCTACCACTTCTTCGCCCCCGAGCCGGCCGAGAGCACGTTGCTCGCCTTCGAGGCCGAGCGGGCCGACGGCACCGTGATCCGGGGGCGGATCCCCGGCCGAGAGATCGCCCCGAGGCTGCTCTACCACCGCCACTTCATGCTCTCCGAGCACATGGCCGGCACCTTCCCCGAGTTGCGGGAGCTGTGGCACCGGTCCTTCGCCAAGCACGTCGGCACCAAGTTCGGCGCCGATCGGGTCCGGCTGCTCCAGGTCACCCATTACATGCCGACGGCCTGGATGGTCCGGGACGGGATCGGCCTGAACCACCCGGAGAGCTACGAGGACGTCGAGCTGGGGGTGTACCAATGCGACGAGCTTTGACCTTCGCCCTGGCCGAGACCCGGTCCCGGATCCGGTCGTGCTCCGAGGCGTGGGAAGCCTTCTGGTTCACCCCGGCCGACCCGACCTTGCTGGGTATCCTCCGGGTGCTCACCGGCCTGATGCTGCTCTACACGCACGGCGTCTGGGGACTGGCGCTGGGGGACTTCTTCGGGGAGGACCCCTGGCTCGGCGCCGAGCTGGTCCGGACGCTCCAGGAATACTCGTTCGCCTGCTCCTTCTGGTGGTGGGTCGAACCGGAATGGATGTGGACGGCCCACGGCGTCTCGATGGCCATCCTCGCCCTGTTCACGCTCGGGCTCTGGACCCGGGCGACCTCGGTGCTGTCGCTGGTCGTGGCGATCTCCTACGCCCATCGGGTGCCCGAGGCGCTCTTCGGCCTCGACCAGATCAACGTGATGCTGACGCTCTACCTGACGATCGGCGACGGGGGCCGGGCCGTCTCGCTCGACCGCCTGATCGCCCGGCGTCGCGGAGAGGGGGCGGCGACCCCCTCGGCCCGGTCGAACCTGGGGAGGCGGCTGATCCAGGTCCACATGTGCACGATCTACTTCTTCGCCGGGATCTCGAAGCTCCAGGGCCCCGCCTGGTGGAGCGGGGACGCCATGTGGCTGGCCTTCGCGAATCTCGAATACCAGTCGATGGACATGACGTGGCTGGCCTGGCACCCGCTGATCCTGAACGTGATGACCCACACGACGATCGCCTGGGAGATCTCCTTCTGCGTGCTCGTCTGGAAGCCGGCCTGGCGGCCGATCGTGCTCGCGGCCGGCACGGCGATGCACCTGGGCATCGGCGCCTGCCTCGGGATGTGGACCTTCGGGCTCATCATGCTCGTCGGCTGCGCCTCCTTCCTCCCCACTGAGACGGCCGGTGTGCTGGTGCGGGCCCTGTCGGGGGCCCGTCGAGGCCGAGCCACCCCGGTGACCTTCCCTGTCTCGGCGAGCCCCCAGGCGGCCTCCGCCCTCCTGAAGGGGCCGCACCGTCCCGTCGGCCCGGTCGTGACCATCGACTACGGCCGGCACCGGGAGGGCTCGGAGCCCCGGGGCCCGATCCCGGGGTGAGCGGCCGTCGGTCGGGCGGCCGGCCCCCGACTGCCCGGGACGAAGCCGACCGGGCCCCGGCCCGCCCCGAGGGAATCGGGGGCGGGCCGGGCCGGGCGATCAGCCCGATGGTCCCGGTCGACCGGATTCCCCCTCGACCGGGGCCGCGGCGCCCGCCTCCACGCGTCGCCATTCCCCCGCCCCCGAGGGGTCGTACCCCGGAAGGGCGGCCAGCGCCCGGCGATAGGGGGCGGAGCGGACGACCCGGATCAACGCCTGGAGGCGAGGATCGCGTTCGAGCCGGACCGGGACGCAGAGCTCGTACGCTTCGACCTGGATCCCGAGGACCCGGAGGCCGGCCTCCTCGGCGGCGAGGCGGAGGCAGACGCCGGCCTCGGCCCAGCCGAATCGGATCGCGTCGGCGACTCCCCGGTGGTCGAAGGCGACCCGCCCCGGTTCGGGTCGGCCGGCCCGGAGCCGGTCGAGGCACTTGCGGGCGCCGGAGCCGGACTCCCGCCCGACCCAGCACAGGTCCGCCTGCAGGATCGACCGGACCGATCGGCCCGGGACACCCCCGGCCACCGCCAGGCCCTCCTCCCATCGGGCGACCCCGAGCAGGCCCCAGGCCTCGCCGAGTCGATCGGAGACGGCCCGGGCATTGCCGTCGGGGTCCTCGGGGGTCGACAGGTGTAGCCCCGCCGCGTGGACGAGCCCCTCCCGGAGCAGTTCCAGGGCCCGGCCGCTGGAACGGGGTAGTACGAGCAGCCGGAATCCGGTCGCCTTCTCGTACTCGGCCGCGAGCAGGCCCGCCGCGGGGTCGCAGCAGGCGAGCACGAGGGTCTCGCCGGGCTCCCGACCGCCGTCGACCTCGGCGGCCCCCCCCCGGGCCACGCCGTCGTGGGCGACCACCCCCCCCGGGGTCGGCTCGGCCGGGTAGAGCCGGATCCGGCCGCCGACCTCGGCCCTCCAGAATCGGCAGGGATCCGTCGTCGCCGGCCATGCCCAGGAAGGGTCCTCCCCGGCAGGCCGGGCCCGGCCGAAGAGTTCTTCCACCGAGGCCCCGAGCGCCTCGGCCAGCCCGATCGCCGCCAAGACCGAGGGGACCAGTCGGCCCGTCTCCACCGCGCTGACGGCCGCCCGGGAGATGCCGGCCCTCCGGGACAGCTCCTCCTGGGACCAGCCCCGTTCCCGGCGCCTGGCCTTGACCCGGTTGTGCATCGCACCGAGATCCGACATGATCGTACCTCTTTTCGACAGGATCATGCCGGGCGGACGAAGACGGTCGCGATCGCCGGCGATCCCAGGAAGACCAGGATCGGGGGTGGGTCGATGCGGATCAAGCGATTCCGGGGCGGGTTCACGCTGATCGAACTCCTGGTGGTCATCGCGATCATCGGGGCCCTGGTCGCCTTGCTCCTCCCGGCGGTGCAGGCCGCGCGGGAGGCGGCCCGACGGATGCAGTGCGCGAACAACCTGAAGCAGATCGGCCTGGCGCTGCACACCTACCATGATGCGCACGGCCGGTTCCCGCCGGGACGTTTGCGGGGGATGATCGACGGCCACGGCCGATGCTTCTCGGCCTACGCCCAGATCCTCCCGCAGCTCGACCAGGTCAACGCGTCGAACGCGATCAATTTCGACCTGAGTCCGGACAACGGGCCGACCGGCTCGTCGGTCCCCGAGAACACGACGATCATGAACCTGACGCTGGCCGCCCTGCTCTGCCCCAGCGACGAATTCGAGAAGCTCCAGGGTGAGAGCGGCGTCCACAACTACCCGCTGAACTCCGGCACGACCTACCCCCTCTCCCCGAGGAACCCGGGAGGGGTCCCCGTGACCGGGATCTTCTATGAGAACTCGTCCGTCTCGATCGCCGACGTCCGGGACGGGACGAGCCAGACGGTCTGCATCGGGGAGACGGTGAAGGCCACGCTCGGCGGGCCCTCGACCTGGGACGGCGCAAGCCCCACCAACGGGTTCGTGCTGACACGGGGCAACGACAACCGGGCGAATGGCCCGGAGCTGACCGATCGCGAGGCGCAGTGCACCGGGCCGGGGCTCGCCCTGCAGCAGACCCGGGGGAGCCGGTGGGTTTACGGCGCCCCGGGCCATAGCATGTACAACCACCTCCGGCCGCCCAACGACCGCCGGGTCGACTGCCGGGGGGGCCTGCCGCACAGCAACCGGAACAACCACTGGTGGGACCGGCTCTCGCTCGACGTCGCCGCCCGGAGCCTGCACCCCGGCGGCGTCAACGCGCTGCACTGCGACGGGAGCGTCCGATTCGTGAGAGAGACCGTCTCGGCCGGGGTCTGGCTCGCGATCGGCAGCCGGGCGGGGGGCGAGGTCGTCTCGGACGACGCCTTGTAGCGGGACGATGCGAGGGCGAGGGGTTGACCGGGGAGGGGCCAACAGGTCCATTGGATTCGATCGGCCCGGGCGACGGATCCGAATCCGCCTGGGCCCCCTCCCGGGCCGGAGACCGGCCGACCTCGCAAGGCGAGGTGGGCCCGAGGTCTTGCCGCCCTCGGAGGTCGAATCGCGAACCGGCCCGGGGGTCGTCGGCGAAGCCCGAGGCCTCAGGGTGGTCGTCACCTCGAAGCCGTCCGACGGGGGGCGCGGCACCCTTCTCGATCGCCCCCTACCCCCGCGCTCGGGCGGCTCGGGCCTCCGCGGCCTTGACGGCGACGAGGGCGATGCGGAGGAGGGACCGGTCGCCTCCCCCCGCCCCCCCTCGACGCCGGAGCAGGTCGCCGAGGATGTGGTCGGCCTCGGTCCGGCCCCTCCGCTCGAGGTCGCCCAGCATCGAGGCCGACACCGTCGAGCCGGGGTCGGTGAGCCGGCCGAGGGCCGCCCGCATCGCCTCGACCCGGGGCGGGTAGCCCTCGGCCTCGGCGACGGCCCGGCACTCCTCCAGCAGTCCGGCCGCCAGGTCGGTCCCGCCGGCGGCCACGACGTCGCCGACGGCCGACCTCGTCAGGCACGTGAGCCCGGCGAGGGACGCCAGGAAGACCCACTTCTCCCACATCTCCAGCTGGATCCGGTCGCTCGCCACCGCCTCGAACTTCGCCCCGCCCATCACCTCGGCGATCGCCTCGAGCCGGGGGGACCGGCCGCCGGGCCGCTCGCCGAACACCAGGCGATCCACGTCGCTGACGTGGACCACGCCCCCGGACTCGTCGAGCCTGGCGGAGATGAAGCACGACCCTCCCAGGACGCGGCCCGGGCCGAGGCGGGCGTCGAGGGCGTCGAGGTGCCGCATGCCGTTGAGCAGCGGCAAGACGGCCGTCTCCGGCCCCACCGCCGGCGCGATGGCCTCGACGGCCTCGGCCAGGTCGTAGGCCTTGCAGGACAGGATCACCAGGTCGTACGGGCTTCGGAGTTCCGAGGCCAGGGCGGTCGGCGGATTCGGGAGCGAGGCGTCCCCCGAGGGGCTCGCGATGGACAGGCCGGTCTCGGCGAGCTGGGCGGCCCTCCCGGGGCGGACCAGGAACGTGACGTCCCGGCCGATTTCGAGCAGCCGCCCGCCGAAGTATCCGCCGGTCGCGCCGGCGCCGACGACCAGGATCCTCATGTGCCCTCCCCCGACTTCGACGCCTCCGCCGCGGCCCCGGTCAGGGACGGCAACGCCCGGAGGACCAGGTCCCAGGTTTCTTCGGGCAGCGCGCCTCGCAACCGGTCCTGGGCCCGCTGCCAGGCCGACCCGGCCTGCCCGACCTTCGCCCGGCCCGCCTCGGTGATCGCGACGAGCTTCTCGCGGCGATCCTCCCCCGCCCGGGCCGACACCCAGCCGGCCTGCATCAGCGGCCTGAGGTTACGCGTCAGCGTCGTCTCGTCGATCGAGGCCAGGCCGCCCAGGTCGCGTTGCCGGACCTCGCCCGATCGCTCGAGGAGCCGCAGCAGCGTGTACTGGGTCGCCCGGAGCCCGGCCCCCCGGAGCTCGTCGTCGTAGACCCGGGTCACCGCCCGGGAGGCCTGGCGCAGGACCCCGCACATACATGGCACCGCCATCGGCGACCGATCCTGGACGTGCTTCCGCTTGACGCTCCCCATATCTCTTGTATATGCAGGCAACGGCGGCCGGTCAAGGTGATTGGCGGCGTGGCCGGCCTCTCGGGAGATACGTCATGTCGACTCGGGACAAGGTCGCGTTCATCACCGGGGCGAACAAGGGGATCGGGCTGGAGACGGCCCGGGGGCTCGGTCAGGCGGGGATCGCCGTCCTCATCGGCAGCCGGGACGAGGCGAAGGGGCGGGCCGCCGCCGATCGACTCCGGGGGGAGGGGATCGAGGGGGTCGAGGCCATCCGGTTCGATGTCGACCGGCCCGGCGATCACCAGGAGGTCGTGCGCTACCTGCAGGACCGGCACGGCAGGCTCGACATCCTGGTGAACAACGCCGGAGTCGCCCTGGACGAGGCGGACTTCGGCGCGCCGGGGGGCGTGAACACCACGTCGGCCGTGACGCCGGAGATCCTCCATCGGACCTTCGAGACCAACGTCTTCTCCGTCGTCGCCCTCACGCAGGCCCTCCTGCCGCTACTCCGCAGGGCGCCGGCCGGCCGGATCGTGAACCTGTCGAGCATCCTCGGCTCGCTGACGCTCCATTCCGACCCGGCATCTCCCATCTTCGACATGAAGGCCTTCGCGTACGACGCCTCGAAGACGGCCCTCAACGCCTTCACAGTCCACCTCGCCCACGAGCTGAGGGGGACCCCGATCAAGGTGAACTCCGCGCATCCCGGCTGGGTGAAGACGGACATGGGCGGCCCGTCGGCCCCGATGGAGGTCTCGGAGGGCGGGCGGACGAGCGTGCTCCTGGCGACCCTGCCCGACGACGGCCCGAGCGGCGGGTTCTTCCACCTCGGCGAATCATTGCCCTGGTGAACCGGGCCCCGGCGTGCCCCTCGAATCGAAAGCGGGACGGTCCATCGACGGAGGTGCCCATGGTCGGCGAATCGAGGCGGGTGGTCGTCACGGGGATGGGGATGGTCACGCCCGTCGGCCTCGACGTGGCGACGTCCTGGGAGTCGCTCCGAGAGGGGCGCGGCGGGGTCGGGCCGGTCACCCGGTTCGACGCCGGCGGTTTCGCGACCCGGATCGCCGCGGAGCTCAAGGGGTTCGACCTCTCGAAGGACCTCGGCGGCGAGGCCTCCCGGTGGGAGGGCCACGGCCTGACCACCAAGATCGCGCTGGCCGTCGCGTCGCAGGCCGTGCGGGACTCCGGCGTGTTCGAGGGCCCGGGAGTCGACCCGTCGCGCCTCGGGGTCTATCTCGGCTCGGGCGAGGGGCAGACGGACTTCCCCCGATTCGTCGACCTCATCCGCCGGTCGCTCGACCGCGGCCGGGTCGACACGAGGCGGTTCACGTCCGAGGGGCCGTCTCGGCTCGACCCGATCCTGGAGTCCGAGCAGGATCCGGGGACGCCGGCCGGGCACGTGGCGGCCGCCTTCGGGGCGGCCGGGCCGAATTTCTCCTGCCTCACGGCCTGCTCGGCCGGCGCCCAGGCCATCGGCGAGGCGGCCGAACTGATCCGCGACGGCTCGGCCGACGTGATGCTCGCCGGCGGCGTCCACAGCATGATCCACCCGTTCGGCATGACGGGGTTCGTGCTCCTGACGGCCATGTCGACGCGGAACGACGATCCGGCCCGGGCGAGCCGGCCCTTCGACCGCGACCGCGACGGGTTCATCCTCGGCGAGGGGGGCGGGATGCTCGTCCTGGAGTCGCTCGAGCACGCGAGGGCCCGGGGGGCGATCATCCGCGGCGAGGTCGCGGGCCAGGCCTCGACGGCCGACGCGTTCCGCCTGACCGACCCCCACGACGAGGGCCGAGGCGCCGTCTCCTCGATGCGCCTGGCCCTTCGGGACGCGGGGCTCGACCCGGGGGATGTCGACTACGTCAACGCCCACGGCACGAGCACCAGGGCCAACGACTCGATCGAGACGAGGGCGCTCAAACGCGCCCTGGGGGACCACGCGGGACGCGTGCCCGTGTCAAGCACCAAGAGCATGACCGGCCACCTGATCGCCGCGGGAGGGGCCGTCGAGGCGATCGCGTGCCTGCTGGCGATCCGCGACGGCGTGGTGCCGCCGACGGTGAACCTCGATCTGCCTGACGAGGATTGCGACCTCGACTACGTCCCGCACGCCGCGCGCGACCACGTCGTCGACGTCGCGATGTCGAACAGCTTCGGCTTCGGGGGCCAGAACACGACCCTGATCCTGCGGCGGTTCACGGGATGACCCCGCGACCGGTTCGCGCACTTTTCATCGACGACCACCGACGTGCTCGTTCCGCCGACTCGCCCCCTTCGGCTTGCCCCGTCGCGGTCCCACCGGCCTCTCGATGTCGGGGGTGTGGGCCCCGTCCCTTCGCCCCGCTCCCCTGAACTCGGGAGCGTGATCGAGTCGACGTCCGGACGGGGTCGACGGGGGCCCGGCCTCCCCCCGCCCCGGCGCCGAACGGCCGGGGCGGGGCGGCGACCAAGTGGACGCGTCTCCCCGATCGCAGTCGCGTCGAATGCATCGATATCCCCGAGGATGGGAACGCGGCGGGCCCGTGAGGGGTGATCGCCGACGGACCCTCCTCGATCAGAAGTCGGCGTCGAGCACGATCCGATACCGGGCCTCGCCGGCCCGGAGCCGCTCGAACGCCTCATTGATCCGGCTCATCGGCAGGTGCTCGGTCGTCGGGGAGACGCCGTGCCGGGCCGCGAAGTCCAGCATCGTCTCGATCGCCACCGGAGACCCCGTCGGCGAGCCCGAGACGCTGGCCTGCCGCCAGATCAGCGCGAGCACCGGCACCGGGATCGGCTCGGGCACCGCGCCGACCACGTGCATCCGGCCGTTCGGGCCGAGCGTCTCGATCAACGCGGCCCAATCGAGCTGGACATTGGTGGTGACGATGAGCAGGTCCAGCGAACCGCCCCGCCGCCGGATGGCGTTGGGGTCTCGCGTCGAGACTACATGGTGGGCCCCGAAGCCGCGGGCCTCCTCGAACTTCCGCTCGCTGGAGGTGAACGCCGTCACCTCGCACCCGTAAGCGGCGGCGAATTTCAGGCCCATGTGGCCCAGCCCGCCGATGCCGACCACCCCGACCCGGCTCGTAGGCCTCGCGTACCGGGCCAGCGGGTTGAACACGGTGATCCCGCCGCACAGCAGCGGCCCGGCGTCCGCCGCCGGCAGGCCGTCGGGGATGGGGACGACCCAGGCCCAGTGCGCCCGGACTCGGCTGGCGAAGCCGCCGTGATGGTCGACGATCGTCGGCTGGGCCTCGGCGCAGAGGTGCTGGTCGCCCGACTTGCACTGCCGGCAGTGCATGCAACTCCCGGCATTCCAGCCGACCCCGACCCGCTGGCCCGCCCGGATCCCCTTCGCGGCCGGCCCGACGGCCGCCACCCGGCCGATCACCTCGTGGCCGAGCACGGCCGGATACCGGGTCATCCCCCAATCGTCGTTCAGCATCGACAGGTCGGAGTGGCAGAGGCCGCAGTGCTCGACCTCGACTTCCACCTCCTCGTCACCGATCGGGCCGAGGTCGACCTGCCGACGCTCCAAACCCTGCCTTGCCCCAGGGGCGACCCACGCCTCGATCACCGACATCGTGATGCTCCTCCTCGGTCGGGACCGCCCCGACGCCGCCGGGCGATCCCCGGCGAGGGCCGCGTCCCCGAACCCCGAGACGATCACCTCGGGCGTCGTCGCCGGATTCCCCGCATTCGGACGAGACACACGATAGGTGGTCCGTTATCGACTCGGCAACGTCATTTTCCCGAGGGGGCGGCATGCCGCACGGGCGGGTTCGCCGGCACGTCTTCGACGTGGACTCGGGTAGATCCACTCGGATGTCCCGGCGGCGGGGCTGCGAGGGGGCGACGCGCGACGGGCCGACCCCCGAGTGGGTGATCAACCGCCCGGCCTCGACTGAGCCTTCGGGAACAAGGAGCAACCGTCCCGCAAGGCGCCGGACCGCCCCCAATTCGGGATGCATTCAACCCGGTGTCGGACTCACCGGCGGGACTCGGCCGCGGCGAGCGCGGGGGCGTCGGCGTAGAGGCGGCGTGTCCATCGGCCGAAGCCCCAGTCGACGAAGCGGGGGAAGAACCGGTTGAAGGCCAGCAGCAGGCGACCCCTGGGGGTGAGCGTCACCTCGTTCCGGCCCCGGAGCACGGCATCGAGTCCCGCGCGGGCGACGGCGTCGGGCGACATGCTCCGGTGGGACTCGGTGCGGTAGATCGCGGTGTGGACCAGGAGGTTCCGCTCGAACGCGGTGGTCGTGAAGCCGGGGTTCAGCAGCAGGACGTGGATCCCGTCAATCGCCCACTCGGCCCGGATCGCCTCGGTCAGTCCGGCGACGGCGAACTTGCTCGCCGAGTATTCCGGCCTGCCCGGGAGCCCCCGGCGGGCGACGATCGAGCCGACATTCAGGAGCGACGGGCGGTCCCCCCGGCGGAGCATCGGCAGCACCCCCCGGCAGACCTCGGCCAGGGCGATGACGTTGACCTCCAGGAGGCCCCGGAGCACCGACGGCTCGTGCGACTCGAACCGGCCGTAGGCGCCGACTCCGGCGGCGTTGACCACCAGGTCCAGTGCGCCGCCGAGGCGTTCGGCCGCCCGGTCGAGCAGCATCCGGCGGTCGTCCAGGTCCGTCAGGTCGGCGGCGACGGCGACCACGTCGGCGGGGGCGGCCCCCGCTTCGGTCAGTTCGAGGGCGACGGCGGACAAACGATCGGCCGAACGGCCGGTCATCACGACCCGGGCCCCCTCGGCGGCGAGCAGGCGGGCGAAGGCGGCACCGATGCCGGACGAGGCGCCGGTGACCAGGCAGCGGGCCCCTCGGAAGGATGATCGTCGTCGGGGCATCGGTCGGCTCGGCTTTTCAAGCTCGGGGGGATGCGGGCGGCATGGGGATCGGGATCGGCGTCCCGCCGGGGATCAGCGGATCAGCGAAGGGTCGGCCCCGCCCTGGACCTCGGTCCGGACCGAACCGCCGCCCCGGGCGATCCAGCCCCCGCCGAGGATCGGGCCGGAGCTGGGCCGGCTGATCACCACCCGGGGGGCCCCGGAGTCGGCGCTGGTGACGACCTCGGGGTCCGAGGGGGCGGGGGTGACCGAGGAGGGCCGGGTGCCGAGCGACGGGACCTGTGCGTCGGAGAAGACCCGGGTGGGCAGCTCGCAGACCTCGTCGACGATCACGGTCTCGCCGGGGACGACGTAGGCCGGGGTGGCCTCTCCGTAATAGTAATGGTTATGAGTGCATCCTGCCGAGAGGGCCAGGCCGGCGAGGGCCGAGGCGAGCCCGGCCGGGCCGGGACGGCGGGGCGACGAGGCTCGTCGCATGGCGGTGCTCCTTTGCCGAGGGTCGTCCCGGGGCTCGACCGGCCTCGGGCGGGGATTCGCCCGAGCCCGAAGGGCCCGGAGATCGGCCCCCGGTCGTGGAGGCCGGGGGCCTTGCGATCCGGTCCGGGGCGTCGAGGGGAGGTTCGAGGGGGAGCGTCGGCGACGAGCGCGGGCCGTCCGGTCGGCGTCGGACTCTATCCGAAGCGGTCGATCCGGCCAACTCGAAAATCCGATGCGGGCCGGGTCAATCGGCCGTCGGGCTGCGGCCGAGCCTGCGGTCGAACTCCTGGCGGGCGACGTCGATCGCCTGCTGGATGCGATCGCGGATCAGGGCGGTCGCGTCCTCGGGGGATCGGGAGGAGAGTTCCTCGGGGGAGATCGGCGGGCCGATGTGGACCCGGATCGGGTGGGGGCGCGGGAACTTCCGGTCCCGGGGCCAGGCCTCGTAGGTCCCGGCGATCCCCACCGGGATCACCGGCACCTTCGCCTTGATCGCCAGGGTGGAGATGCCGGGCTTCAGCTCCTGGAGCCGGCCGTCGGGGGTCCGCGTCCCCTCGGGGAAGAGGGTGACGATGCCGCCCCGCTTCAGCCGCCGGAGCGTCTCCTTGAACCCCTGCACGCCGATGCCGTCCCGCTGGATCGGGAAGGAGCCCATCCAGGTGATGAGCCTCCCCAGCACCGGGGTGAACAGCGAGGACCGGGCGACGAAGTTCAGCGGCCGACGCACCGAGATCCCCAGCGCGAAGACGTCCCAGAAGCTCGCGTGGTTGGAGACCAGCAGCGCCGCCCCCCGCTCGGGGATGTTCTCCCGGCCGCTGGTCCGGATGCCCCCGGTCATCGAGAAGTAGGTGAACCCCGAGAGCTGGGTCATCCGGTAGTAGAGCACCAGGGCCAGGGACCGGTCCCGGGCGGGGGGCTCGGCGGCGCGGGACGGGCCGGCGGGGGCGTCGGGGCGGGTCATGGGGCGGGTGGCTCCGGTCGGGGGGGGGAGGGTCGGCGAGGCAGGACCGGGCGGCGGCCTCGACGATCGCGGCCACGTCCTCGATGCTCCTCCCCGTGGTGTCGACCAGCCGGGCGTCGTCGGCCGGCCGGAGCGGGGCGATGGCCCGGGACTGGTCCCGATCGTCTCGCTCCTGCTGGTCCCGGAGGACGTCCTCCAGCGCGACCGGATCGCCCCGGCGGAGGTACTCGGCGTGTCGGCGTCGGGCACGCTCGGCGGGGTCGGCCGTGAGGAAGAACTTGCAGGGGGCGTCGGGGAAGACGACGGTGCCCTGGTCCCGGCCCTCGGTGATGGTGTCGTTCTCGGCGGCGAAGTCGCGCTGCCAGCAGGCGAGCAGGCGGCGGACGGCCGGGTTGTCGGCGGCGAAGCGGGTGACCCGGGTCACCTCGACCGACCGGATCTCGGCGGTCACGTCCCGGCCGTCGAGCAGGACCCGGCCGGGCGGGAGTGCGACGGTCAGCCGATCGGCCAGGGCGGCGACGGCCCGCTCGTCGGCCAGGTCAAGCCCGGCCTCCAGGGCCGCCAGGGCGACCGAGCGGTACATCGCCCCCGTGTCGAGCAGTCGCCAGCCGAGCCGATCGGCCACGATCCGGGCCACCGTGCTCTTGCCCGACCCGGCCGGTCCGTCGATCGTGACCACGCGACGCATCGTGATGCCGCCTCCGCCTGTCCCCGCGCCTCCCCGAGACGCCCCCGCGAGTCTAGCGACTCCGGGGGCCGAGGTCCAACCGGCACGGCGGCGGACCCGGCCGTCATCGGGCGAGTGCCGAGGCCACGGCGTCCCGGATCTCGGGCCCCCGGAGCCGACTCGCGATCACCCGGCCATCCGGACCGATGAGGACGCTCCTCGGGATCGACTCGACGCCGAAGTCCTGGGCGACCGTCGACGACCCCCAGGGGCCGAGCACCGCCTGGGTCCAGCCGAAGCCCCGGGCCTCGACGTGGATCCGGGCGGCCTCGGGCTCCTCGTCCAGGCTCAGGCCGATCAGGGTGAAGCGGTCGTCCCCGCCGAATTCCTCCCAGATCGCCTCGAACGTCGGCTCCTCCTCCAGGCAGGGGCCGCACCAGGTGGCCCAGAAGTGGAGCAGGACGACCTTGCCCCGCTGATCGGCCAGGCGGACGGGGTCACCGTCGAGCGTCTGGAGTTCGAAGTCGGGGGCCTCCTGGCCGACGGACAGCGTCCGGTGGCGGATCGTCTCGACCTCCAGGGGGATGGTGCCGAGGTCGATCGGGCCGTCTCCCTCGGGGACCTCGACCGCCCGCTCGATCGTGGCCCGGATCTCGGTCCGATCCTCGGCATCGAGTCGGCTCCCCGACTCGGACGAGAGGTGGAGGGTGAGGGTGTAGGAGCCCGGGGCGACATCCGGGATCCGGAACGAACCGTCGGGCCCGACCCGGACGGTGTGGCCCTGATACCTGCGCCTCCACTCCCTCCCCTCCGGGGTCTGGTACCAGGCGGTGATGTGGGCCACCCGCTCCTCCTGGGAGCGCCCGGCCAGTTCCTCGGGCTCGGGGAAGCCCCGCTGTTCGAGCAGGAGTCGGCCCCCTGCCCGGTCCAGGGGGATCGGCAGGCTCTCCTCGTCGGGCGCCTCGATCCGGCCGACGACCGGGCGGCCCGACCCGCCGATCACCACCTCGGCCACCTCGCCCGGCCCGACCTCGAACGAGAACGGCCCGACGGTCGGGGAGAAGGCGACGGCGAATCCGGGGACGACCCGATCGAGCTCGAATCGGCCGTCGGCGTCGGTCGTGACCTCGTAGCCGTCCTGGACCCATCGGGTCGCCCCCGGGGCGGTCGAGTCGACCGAGACGGTGATCGTCTTGCCCGGCTGGGGCTCCTCCCCGACGAAGTACCGGCCCGAGAGGCGAGCCCAGGGGACCAGCCGCACCTCGGCCGACTCCGACAGCCGGGCCGGGCCGACCCGGGCCATGCCCTCGTCGGCGATCACGGCGATTCCGAACGGTTCCGCCTCGGGATCGAGGGCAAAACGACCGTCGGACCCAGTGGTGACCCTCAACTCGTCGCGGATCGCCTGGAGATTCGAGCGGTTTCCCAGGCTCACGGATCCCGAGCCGAGGAGCTTGATCACCTCAGCACCCGCCACCGGCGTCCCGTCCGGACCGAACACGGTTCCCTCCGTCATGACACTCGGGCTCAGCGAGACCGTCCGCTCGATGACCTCATCGGCAATCTCGAACCTCTCGGTCACGGCCGGGGCGTAGCCCTCGGCCTCGACCTTGAGGGCGATCGCCCCGGATGGCTCGAAGGCGAGTTCATCGAGGACGGCGTCGAACTGACCGTCTCTCCCTTCGTCCGTCGTCCCGTAGACCGACCAGTCGAACTCCGAACCGCGCGGGAGGCTGATCCCGGGCGTCACCTCAAACCGGTCGATCGGGTCGCCGGTCGAAGCGTCGAGCACGCGAAGGGAGACCCTGGGGGGGAGCCGGAGGACGATCTCGGCCTCCTCGGCGCCGGCGGGAGCAGATTTTCGGAGGACGCTAAGGTACGGCTCCCGGTCAACCCGGAACTCGACCTCGCCCTCAGCCGGGCCATCAGGCCAGACGATCCGGCCCTCGGCGTCGGTCCGGTCGATCCAGGAGGACTCGGTTTGGCCCCGGTCTCCGGCTCGAAGCTCATCAAGTGTGACGATTGCCCCGGCGATCGGACGGCCCTCGGGGTCAACGACCCGTAGGCCGATCGGGCGGGCCTCGGCCAGCCGGATCTCGGTCTCGGGTGCGCCTTGACCGATCCTGACGGTCCCGATGGTGGTGGCGAACCCCGGCCGCTCGACCGTGGCGGGGAGGAGGTTCCTCCAGAGTGTGGGGGGGACGGCGTCCGGCGATTCAGGGGCCGAAACGTGCCCGAAGCGGAACCGGCCGTCGGCGTTGGTCTCGGTGCTGACGGGTGCACCGCCTCCCCCCGCCCTCGCGAGGTTGACCCGGGCGCCGACGACCGGCCGACCGTTGGAGTCGACGACCCGACCCAAGGCCGGGACGCCGTCCTGCATGACCTCGACCACATCGAGCGACCGGCACTCATCCGCGGTGTGCCTTCGGCTGTAGCCGGACGGCTCGCTCACGAAATCCGGGTGCTCCAGGCGGAGGAGGACCCTGGCGTCTCCGGGCTGACCGGGGGGGAGGTAGGGGGCTTGCCAACGTCCCCGGGCGTCGGTCCGGACCGGGAAGTCGGTCGTCGACCAGCGGGCCCGGCCGTCGCCGGGGCCGTTGGCCTGGACCCAGACATAGACAATTGCGTCCGGGATGGGCTCGCCCCGCTCGTCCTCGACGATGCCGCCGATCGCCTCGCCCCGGACCAGCTCGAAGGTCAGGGAGGAAGGGGGGTCGGCGAGCAGGTCCTGGCGACGCCACCAGGCCCGCATCGGGACATAGCCGTCGGCATTCGCCAGGACGTTCAGGCTCGTGACCAGGTCGGCGGGCCACTGCACCACGGTCTCGCCCCGGGCGTCCGTCTCGGATCGGCCGAGGTCGAGGGGCTCGGTGGGCTGCCAGACCTGGGCGGAGACCCTCGCGCCCGGGATCGCCTGGCCGGTCCCGGCCTCGACGACCCGGACCGGCAGGGGGATGGGCCGGGCCTCGGGCAGTTCGTGGTCGGCGACGGGGACGACGAGGGGACTCGGTCCCTCTTGCACGGCGACCGGGACCACCGCCGGGGCGGGGGGCGGAGGGGGCGATTTCGGCGCCGTCGCGACGAGGGCGGCCAGGGTCAGGACGATGCCGGAGACGACGGCGGCCGACCCGAGGGCGATCGAGCCGATCGCGGCCCCCCGGAGCACCGAGACGGCCAGGGCGGCGGCCGGGGAGGCCAGCGACGCCGATCGGCCGGCCGAGGCGAAGGCGAGGGCCGCGGTCGTCGTCGCCCGGAGCAAGGCCGGGGGCAGCGACGGCGCGGTCAGGGGGGCGAGGGTCAGCGTCGAGGGCGAGACGCCCCGCCGGGAGAGCTGGTCCCGGAGCCGGGCCCGGCCCCGGGAGAGCCGACTGCGTACGGATCCGACCGGCCAGCCGAGGCGTCGGGCGGCCTCGTCGTGGGTGCAGCCCTCCAGGTCGCAGAGGGCGACGGCCTCCCGGAAGGGGCCGGGGAGCCGGGCGAGTTCCTCGGCGATGACCGCCCGGAGGTCGGCCCGGTGGGCGTCGAGGACTGGGGACGACCGGCCGGACGGCTCGGCGAGCCCGGCGATCGGCCGCTCCACGGCCCGGCGTCGGGCGGACTGGTGTCGGGCCTTGGCGGCCACCCGTCGGCTGACCCCGTAGAGCCACCGGCCGATCGAGTCGTCGACCCGGATCGTCCCGGCCTTGCGGGCGAGCACGAGGAAAGTGGCCTGGAAGGCGTCCTCGGCGGCGATCGGGTCCCGGAGCGTGCGACGGCAGACGCCGAGCACCATCGCCCCGTGTCGGGCGACGAGCACCCCGAAGGCCGTTTCGGCCTCGACGCCGCCGGGGCGTCGTCGGGCGAACCGCTCCAGCAGCTCGGCGTCGCTGAGCCCGGCGGCCACGCCGCCGCCGAAGAGGGCCCGGGTCTGGTCCAGGATCTCCCCCGAGACGGCCGCCGCCGATCCGTTCGCGCTCATCATGGTCCGGGTCCTCGATCGGGGACGCGATGCGTTTCCCCTTCTATTCCCGGAGGGCGGCGGACCAATCCCCGATTCCGGGGGAGGTTCGGGCATGACGGGCCGGACTCGGCGGCCCTCGGCTCGGGGGGGCGCCGGTCAGGCGGGCTGATGCCCGGCGTGGGACGGCTCCCGGGCGTCGATCGGCTGGCGGCCGGAGAAGCCGGAGTGCAGCTCGTGCCAGTGGGTGACCTCGGCCTCGCCGAGCTTCCAGCAGAGGTAGACCTCCCGGCCGTCTCGCACGCTGGGGAAGTCGCAGAGGCCGTTGTGGGCCCCCTTGAGCTCGACCCCCAGCTTTTCCAGCTCGTGCAGGTAGGCGCGGAAGGTGGACTGCTCGGCGGCGAGCTCGGCGCGTCGGCTGGCCAGCTCGGCGTCGTAGGGGTCAGCGTCGGCCTTCGACGACTTGCGGCGGTCGAGCACCGGGGCGAGGCGCTGCTCCAGGTCGCTGACCACCTTCCACTGGCGGACGATGTCGGCCACGATCGCCCGGACCAGCGGCAGGGTTTGGTTGGCCTCCTCGACCGTGAAGACGCGGCGGCCGGCCTCGGGAGACTTGGGGAGTGCCATGGCGATGATCCCTTGAATCGGGGGCCGGGCGGGCCCGACCGGCGGCGACGGCGAGGGAGCGGGGTCGGGGCGGAGCGGAGGCCGGACCGGGTCGGGACGGGGGACGGCCGGGAGGTCGGGGACGGACCCCGATCGTCGCGGCGAGGCCGAGGTCGGCGACAACGTCGTCGCGGGGCTGCGGACCGACCGTCACGGTCCCCGCGGGGAGGGAGAGCGTCCTGCGTCCCGGAATCCAGCTTCTGCATTATAGATGGGGGCGGCCGGGCCGCAAGATGGGGTTCACCGGTTCATCAAGAGGATTCGACGCGATCAGCCCCGGGTGCGGAGTTTCGTCAACGCCCGGGAGGCCTCCTCGGCCGGCAACGAGTTGAACACCTCGGCCGCCCCGAGCCCGGCCCGTCGGGCGACGCCGACGCCGTAGTCCAGGTCGTCGAGGCCCCCGGTGGCGTGCGCATCGGGGTTGATGACGATCGCCACGCCCCGGTCCCGGGCCCGTCGGACATGGGGGGCGTCCAGATCCAACCGATGGGGGCTGGCGTTGATCTCGATCATCGTCCCGGCCTCGGCGGCGGCCTCGATGACCGCGCCGAGGTCGACCGCATAGGCCTCCCGCCGCAGGAGGAGCCGGCCGGTCGGGTGGCCGAGCATCGTGACCAGCGGGTGCCGGACGGCCCGGACGATCCGCGCCGTCATGGCCTCGGCCGGCAGGCCGAAGGAGGAATGGACGCTGGCGACGACGTAGTCGAAGCCCTCCAGCACGTCGTCGGGGTAGTCGAGCGAGCCGTCGGCGAGGATGTCGCACTCGATCCCCTTGAAGACCCGGAACGCCGGGCCCATCGCCGCGTTCAGCTCGTCGATCGCCTCCCACTGGCGACGGACCCGGTCGATGCTCAGGCCCCCGGCATAGGCGGCGGAGCGGGAATGGTCGGCGATGCCGAGGTAGGAGAGGCCGCGATCCCGGGCGGCCTCGGCCATCTCGGCCAGGGTGTTGCCGCCGTCGCTCCAGTCGGTGTGGCAGTGGAAGGTCCCCCGGAGATCCCCCCGCTCGACCAGCGGGGGGATCGGGCCGGCCTCGGCGCGGTCGAACTCGCCCCGGTCCTCCCGGAGTTCGGGGGGGATGGCGTGCAGGCCGAGAGCCCGGAACAGCTCCTCCTCCGATCCGCAGGGGATCGGGCCGTCGGGGCCTTCCAGGGCGTACTCGTTCAGGCGGAGCCCCCGGGCGATCGCCCGCCGTCTCATGGCGATGTTGTGCGCCTTCGAGCCGGTGAAGTAGTGCAAGGCGAACGGGAACTGCCCGGGGGAGACGCCCCGGAGGTCGCACTGCACCCCCCCGGCGAGCCGGACGCTGGCCTTGGTCGGGCCGTGGGCGAGCACCGAGGCCACCTCGGGGAGCGAGACGAAGCGGTCGAGCACCGGGGCCGGGTCGTCGGAGGAGAAGAGGATGTCCAGGTCGCCGATCGTGTCGAGGCGTCGCCGGAGGCTGCCGCAGGCCTCGGCCTCGATGACGCCGGGGTGCGAGCGGACGGCCCCGAGGATCGGCGAGACGAGCCGCCGGGCGGTGCTCTGCAAGATCCGGTCGCCCGTCGACTCGACGAAGCCCAGGCCCTCCAGGATCTTCTGCTCGGTCTTGGCGCCGAAGCCCTTGAGCCCGGCGATCTTGCCCGACTCGGCGGCGAGGCGGAGGTCGGCCAGGCTCTCGACCTTCAACGCGTCGTGCAGGGCCTTGATCTTCTTCGGGCCCAGGCCCGGGACCCGGAGCAGGGCCACCAGGCCGGGGGGCAACTCGGCCCGGAGTTCGTCGTAGAGCGGGACGCTCCCGGTGGTGACGAGCTGGACGACCTTCGCCCGGATCGTCTCGCCGATGCCCGGGACCTCGGCGAGCCGGCCCGAGGCGATCCGCTCCGGGAGGTCGTCCCCCAGGCCCCGGATGGCGTCGGCGGCGTTGTGGTAGGCGCGGCAGCGGAAGGGGTTCTCACCCCGGAGTTCCAGCAGGGTGCCCATCTCGTCGAGGATGCGGGCCACGTCGGCGGGACTCATCAGGAGGGCTCCCGGGGGTCGGGTCGTGAGGGCGTCAGGAGTCCCATGCTACCGGGGCGGGGGGAGGGCCGGGCAGGAGGGGGGACCGAGGGCCGATGCGGCCCGGTCCCCGGCGGATCGCCGGTCTCGGGCGGCCCGTCCGGGGTGGGGACGAGGTCGGTGCGCCAAGAATCGATCGAACAGAATCGCCGCAAACAACCTCTTCACAAAAAGTTACGATTTCCGAAATGGGTTCGCTCCGCGCAGAGCGCACCGGAGGTCTGCCGCGGCTCGGGCGCGGAGGCCGCCGGGCCCCCGGGGCCTCGGCGGCGGGGGACGTCGGGCAGGGGCGGACGCGGGCGGTGCGCCGATTGACACCCCACGACGATCGACGGAATCCATTGCAGGGACATCCGTTGCGGGAATCGAAATGGGTTCGCTCCGCGCCGAGCGCACCGAGCTACTGGCGGTCCCAGGCACCTCGCCCCGGGGGCGGAGGGTGCGACGATCGATCGGGGAGGAGTCGAGGGCGATCGGCACGGGGGCGGCTCCGCGGGGGGGGAGGAGGAGGGGCCGGTGCGGCAGACCTCCTCCTATATGATCGAGGAACGGGAACGTCCCAGTCACAAGAATCCACGCCGGGGGCCTCGGCCGGGCCGAGATTCCCGGGGCGGGGGGATCGGGACGTCGGGGGGCAACCCGGGCGGGGATCGGGGGATCCGGACCTGGCAGGGGCGATCAAGAATCCCGAGTTGACAGCCGAGGGGCCCGGGAGTATCGTTCGCCCCGTCTTTGGGGGGTGGAGTGCGGGCCGGACGAACGGCACCCGCGGACGCCCTCCCGGAGAGCCCGAGTACGACCCGATCGGCACCGAAGCCGAGGGTCGGGCACTCACCCACTTGAGCCGACACCCCGCGAACAGCCCGCCCTCGACGCCCGGCGCGAACCGCCGGGCCTGCTTCGGCCGCCGCCCGGGCGGAACGGACTGGATCGCCTCGCCGAATGCGGAAGTTGTCGCCGATCCCCGACGTCGAGCCGCGCCAGAGGATGGGCGCGGGACGGGGACGAGACGGCGTGAGTCGCCAATGATTGAGGTCCGAAGCGAGGGAAATCCCCGAGCCACCGGACCGAAGGAGTTCCCATGCACCGGATGCGTCACTACGTCGCCGTCTTCGGGTTGATCGCCGGGGCGACTGCCCTGTCCGGCAGCTCTGCTCAGGCGAACCTGATCCGGAACGACCCGAAGCTCGCCTTCCCCGACGTCCTGGCCGCCGCCATCAACGGCCGCATCGAATACGACTTCGATGAGGCCACCGAGCGCGGCGTGCTGACCGTAAACAACACCCCCTGGGAGATCGCGGGGTCGGAGACCTCGTCGTTCCCCATCGAGCACGCCGACGGTTCGAACAAGTCGCAATTCCTGCGGCTCGTGGTCGACCGTAACGGGATGGTGATCGACGACCCCCTGAACACCTACGAGCTGCGGGGCCGGATCGAGGCCGACGGCCAGGTCTTCGACGGCACGCTGCTGACCGGCACGCCCACGAAACTGGGCTGGTTGGACCTGGGGGGGACCGACATGCCCCAGCTCGGCCTCGACACCTTCGACGCCGACATCGACATCACCGGGGGGGCGCTCGCCAAGTACTACGGCGACACCGCCTACATGGAGTTCACCCCCCTGATCGAGAGCACCTTCGAGGGCAGCTTCGCGAACGACTTCACGGGGCTGAAGCCGGTCAGCAACATCCGCTCCTACAACTCCCCCGAGCCGTTCCCGATCCCCGAGCCGACGACGATCGTCGTCCTGCTCAGCGGAGGCGCCGCCCTGCTCTACCGCCGGCATCGCCGCCGCAGCGTCGCCGCCTGAGTGCGGCCCCCCGCCAATCCCCCCGCTCGGCGGACCGCCCCTCGGGGCGGAGGCCGGGGCGGACCTGAACCGACACGACAGCCGGCCGGCCCGGGCGAGGGGCCGGCCGGCTGTTTTTCCACGGCACGAAGGCGGACGGCGCAGGACGGGTGACCGCTCGACGGCCCTCCCCGGTCGGACGGGCCGCATCCGCGACGGCCTCGGATCGGCGAGCCGCCCGACGGCCCCCTCCCGGGCCTCGGAGGGCGCCGCCCCGCCCTCCCGACCTTCGCGGGCGATCGCCCTCGATACGGGCCGGGCTCAGTCGGCCATGAAGGAGGCGGAGAGCTTGCCCAGCGCCTCGTTCTCGATCTGCCGGACGCGCTCCCGGGTCAGGCCGAGCGACTCGCCGATCTCCTTGAGCGTCTTCGGCGGGGCGTCGTTGAGGCCGAACCGCATGCGGAGCACCGTGGCCTCTCGCTTGTCCATCGTGTCGAGGCGGTGCATCACCAGCCTGAGGTTGTCGGCCTCCAGCATCTCCACGTCCGGGGCCCGGGTCCGCTCGTCCATGAGCATCTCGCCGAGGCTCCAGCCGTTCTCGGGCTGGTCGGTCTGCGGGACGAGGTTGTAGACCTTGATGGCCTTCTTCACGATCGCCAGCTTCTTCTTGGGCAGCTCCAGCGCCTTGGCGACCTCCTCCAGGGTGGGGCTCCGACCCATCCGTTCCTGGAGCTCGGCCTGCATCCGGCGCCACTTGCAGAGCAGCTCGACCATGTAGGCGGGGATCCGGATCGGCTTGGCCGTGTTCACCAGCGCCCGCTTGATCGACTGCTTGATCCAGTAGCTGGCATAGGTGCTGAACCGGGTGCCCATCGACGGGTCGAATCCCTCGACGGCGCGGAGCAGGCCGAGGTTCCCCTCCTCGATCAGGTCCTGCAGCGCGAGGCCCTTGCCGGTGTAATGCCGGGCGATGTTGACCACCAGCCGGAGGTTGGCCCGGATCATCCGCTCCCGGGCGTCCTTGTCCCCCCGGGCGATCCGGTGGGCGAGCTCCTTCTCCTCGTCGGCGCTGAGCAGTCGGACCTCGTTGATCTCCCGAAGATAGGTCTCCAACGGGCTCTGGACCACATCTCGGCGGTGTCTTCGGATACGAGCCATGAAGGTCCCTCTCGCGTCGGTCGCCCTGGTGCGGTGCTGTGCGGCGTGCACCGGCCGGTGTCTCGTCCTCGCCTCGGGCCGCCGGCCCCCCGACCACGCCGGCAGGGCCCATCCGGCCCCCCCGACGCCGCCCTGGCGCCTCCGACGACCCCGAACCCCCTCATCCGGTCGACCCCGGCCGATTGCGACCGCGCCCCGATCCCGAGGGCATCGGACCCGTCGCCGTCGACCGCCCGCCTTGACAAGGCCGGTTCGCGGTTCAAGGTGATTATCGTCCACGGGGGGTAGGTATTTGAAGGGGACTTGCGAAAATGGGATGACTGGGAAGACAGAATAGTTGAGGTTGTGCCGTCCTTGCCGATTGTGACGACCCAGACCGATTGGCGTAAAAAAAAAGCCCACCCCGGGTGGGGTGGGCGTGTTGGGGGAGATTGTGGGGGATGGGGCATCCCGGATTGCGTCCCCGGCCGTCGCGCCCGTCGAACGGGCGCCCGGGCATCCGGCCCGATCTGCCCGATCAGGCGCAGACGAGGCTCGGGACCTCGGTGGGTGTTGTGGCCGGGTCGCGGGCCTCGAAGGTCGGCGTCATGGCGATCGTGCGACTTGCGCCGGCGATGCGGATCCGGGGGCGACGACGGCCGGGGGCGTCGAAGGGTCCCGTGGCCCTCCCGTGGAGCGGTCCGGTGGCGGGGGAGTCCGGCCCGTCGTGACCGTCATCAACCGGCGGACCCGTGATCCGGCCCGTTGTGGACGCCTGAGCACTCGCGTGGAGGGGACAAAAAAAGCCCCTCCCGCGAGGAGCGGGAGGGGCCGTTGCGATCGCCTGGCTGCGGGACCCGGCCCTCTCGGGCGAGGCTCAGCCCTCGGTCTTCTCCGCCTCGGTTTCGGGTTCGGTGGGCTCGGGAGCGGCCTCGGCCTTCGGCTCCTCGGCGGCCTCCGGCTCCAACTCCGCGACGGCCTCCGGCTCCGACTCCGCGACGGCCTCGGCCACCGAGGCGGCCTCCTGCTCCGTCCCCGAATCGGCCTCCGGCTCCGAATCGGCCTCCGGCTCCGCGGCGGCCTCGGCCTCCGCGGCGGGCATGGAGAACAGGGGTCCGCCGCCGCCGAGGCCGCCCTTGAGGGAGCTGTCCTTCTTGGGGGGGGCGGGGGCGGTGCCGGCGACGGCGCCGGCGGAGGGGGCCTGGGCCTGGGTCTCCTCGGCCTCGATCTCCTCCTTGCTCCAGGCGGCCTTCTTCTTGGAGAGGCCGATCTTGCGCTCGCCGCGGTCGACGCGGAGGATCTTCACCTCGATGTCGTCGCCGACGTTGACGATCTCCTCCGGGCTGTCGACCTTGTGCTCGGCCAGCTCGGAGATGTGCAGGAGGCCTTCGAGGCCGGGCTCCAGCTCGACGAAGACGCCGAAGTTGGTGAGCTTGGTGACCTTGCCCACCACCACGTCGCCGGGGTGGTAGCGGTCGGGGATGTCGGTCTCCCACGGGTCCTGCTTGAGCTGCTTCAGGCCCAGGGCAATCCGCTTGCGCTCCTGGTCGACGTTGAGCACCTGGCAGGAGACCTGCTGGCCCTTCTCGAGCAGCTCGTTGGGGTGGCCGATCTTGCGGGTCCAGCTCATGTCGGAGATGTGCAGCAGCCCGTCGATGCCCTCCTCGATCTCGATGAAGGCGCCGTAGTTGGTCAGGTTGCGCACGGTGCCGTCGACCATGGTGCCCGGCGGGTACTTCTGGGCGACCTGGTCCCAGGGGTTGGGCTGGGTTTGCTTCATGCCCAGCGAGATTTCCTGCTTGTCCCGGTTGATGCCGAGGACGACGACGTCGACCTTGTCGCCGATCTGGACGAGCTCGCTGGGGTGGTTGATGCGCTTGGTCCAGGACATCTCGGAGATGTGGACCAGGCCCTCGATCCCTTCCTCCAGCTTGACGAAGGCGCCGTAGGACATGACGTTGACGACTTCGCCGGCGACCCGGGAGCCCTCCGGGTACTTCTCGCCGATGTTCTCCCACGGGCTGGGGGACTTCTGCTTCAGGCCCAGGGCGATCTTCTCGCGGTCGCGGTCGACGTTGAGGACCATGACCTCGATCGTGTCGTCGATCCGGACCATGTCGGAGGGGTGGTTGATCCGGCCCCAGGACATGTCGGTGATGTGCAGCAGGCCGTCGATGCCGCCGAGGTCGACGAACGCGCCGAAGTCGGCGATGTTCTTGACGACGCCCTTGCGGACCTGGCCGATCTCGATCTCCGAGAGCAGCTTCTCCTTCTGGCGGGCGCGCTGCTCCTCGATCAGCTTGCGGCGGGAGACGACGATGTTGCGGCGTCCCTCGTCGATCTTGAGGATCATGCACTGAATCTCGGTATCGAGGTAGTCCCCGATGTCCGAAGGGCGTCGGATGTCGACCTGGCTGGCGGGCAGGAAGACGTTGACGCCGATGTCGACGAGCAGGCCGCCCTTGATCTTCTTGGTGACCCGGCCGGTGACGACGTCCCCCTCGGCGTGCTTGGAGATCACGTTCTCCCAGGCCCGCATGCGGTGGGCCTTCCTGCGGGAGAGGAGGATCTCGCCGGTGTCGTCGTCCATCCCTTCCAGGAGGACCTCGACCTCGTCGCCGGGCACGGGGCGGCCCTCGTGCTCGTCCCACTCGTTCAGGGGGACGAGGCCCTCGGCCTTGTAGCCGACGTCGACGACCGCCTGGTCGCCGACGATGTCGATCACCTTGCCGTGGACGATCGTGTTGAGCACATACTCCTGGCCTTCCTCGAGGAAGGAGGCCATCGGGTCCTCGTCGTGGCCGTCCTCGGTGAAGACGGCCGTGGAGAACTCCTCGTCGGAGATGTCGAACTCGCGGAGCAGGTTGCGATCTACCATAAAAGAAAAAGGGTCCGGGCCGCCCGGCGGCCTCCGTCCGCCCCGTCGCGCGTCGGGCCGGGGTCGTTGCCGCCCGCGTAGCAGGAGGGGATACGAGAGGAAATTGATCCCGGCCCCGCGCGACGGCCGGGAGGAGACGCAAGTCCTTGATTCTAGCCGCGAGGGCCGGTCCCCGGATAGGGGGATCCTTCACGTCTCGTCGGCGGAGATCAGCCGTCGCCCCAGGCCTCCGGCCCGACGCCGAACCACGCCGAGGCGGCCCGCTCGGCGTCGCCGGGCGTCTCGTCCCGGGAATCGGAGCAGGTCGATCCGTCTCGGGCTTCGGCGATCGGCAGGACGCCGGGGCCGTCGGGCTCGATCCGGAGGTCGCGCATCACGTCCCGGGTCGGCGGCGGCGGGGTCGCGGCCCCGGGCGGGGGCCAGCCCGAGCGGGCGAGGCCGCCGAGACGGACGCGGAGGCCGCTGACTCGCCTGATCTTCGCCATCGGGTCGACCTCACGGAGATCGCGCCGCCCGGACGAACGCGGCGACCTTGGCCGGGTCCTTCAGGCCGGGGCTCGACTCGACCCCGCTGGCGACGTCGACCATCCAGGGGCCGATCCTGGCCGCGAGGTCGGCGACGTTCGCCGGGGTCAGGCCGCCGGCGAGGATGAGCTTCGGGGCCGGATCGGCCGGCGGGTGGCCCGAGCGGGCGGGGGCGGGGCGGGGTCGATCGGCCAGGGCGTCAAGGACCTCCCCGGCGATCGCGTGGCCGGTGCCGCCGGCCTGGCCGGGGACGAAGGCGTCGACGAGGACGGCCTCGGGCTCCCCGCCGATCCGCGAGGCGTGCCGCAGCCAGGCCGCCATGCGGTCGACCGCGTCCCGACCCCCGAGGCGGAAGGCGCGGACGACCCGGTAGCCGAGCAGGCGGAGGTCCCGGACGTCCTCGGCGGGTTCGTCTCCGTGGAGCTGGGCGATCCGGATGCCGGCGCGATCGAGCGTCTCGGCGACCTCGGCCACCGGGCGATCGACAAACAGGCCGACCGGCTCGGCGAGGCCGGCGATCGCCGCCACCAGCTCGGGGGCGAGCTCGGGGGGGACGAACCGCTTCGAGGCCGGGTGGAAGTTGACGCCGATCCAGTCGGCCCCGGCCTCGGCGACCATCCGGGCGTCGTCGGTCGTGGTGACGCCGCAGATCTTGACCAGCAGGGGTGATTGGATGAATAAACTGATGGTGAGACCCCGATCGCTGAAACGACGATGGCCGAGGCCCGGGGTCGGGCATCGGCCATCCGCGATCACCAACCGACGGTCGCCCGGCGGGGCTGGGCTCAGGAGACGCCCATCTCGGCGAGGGTGGCCTTGAACTTCGCCTCGGGGTTCACGCCCACGAGCCGGCCGACCTCCTTGCCGCCCTGGAAGAAGACGACGGTGGGGATCGAGGAGATGCCGAGCCCGCTGGGGGTGTTGCTGTTCTGGTCGGTATCCATCTTGCCGATCTTCACCCGGCCGGTGTATTCGCCGGCGAGCTTCTCGATGGTCGGTGCCAGCATCCGGCAGGGGCCGCACCAGGGGGCCCAGAAGTCGACCACAACGGGGACATCCGAATCGAGGACTTCCGACTGCCAGGTCGCGTCGGTAAACTCCTGGACGTTCCCAGCCATGATGGGTGCCTCGCCGTGTGGGGGACTCGCGTCTCGGATCGAAACCAAGCTGTCGACGGATCCCACCGGGGAGCCGCATGGGAGCCATTATAAATTGGCCAGGAAGCGAGTCAACCAACGGCGGGGGGCCCCCTCGGGGTCACCCCCGGTGACGCCGAACCCGGATTCCCCTCGCGGTCCCCGCCCGGGCCGGTCGGGCGACCCCGGCTCTCGCGGGTTCGACTGGAGGGACTGGTTCGACCCCAGGAGGGTCGGCTGGCTGAACCTGATGCTGGTCTTCGTGCCGATCGGCATCGCGCTGCGGGTCGCCGGGGTGGGGGAGACCTGGCAGTTCGTCGCGGCGGGGCTGGCGATCATCCCCCTGGCCGGGCTGATGGGGGAGTCGACCGAGCACCTGGCGCACAAGCTCGGGCCGGGGATCGGCGGGCTGATGAACGCCACCTTCGGGAACGCCGCCGAGCTGATCATCGCCCTGTTCGCGCTGTTCCGGGGCTACGACGAGGTGGTGAAGGCGTCGATCACCGGGTCGATCATCGGCAACCTGCTGCTCGTGATGGGCGCCAGCCTGCTGGCCGGCGGCCTGAAGTGGCCCCGGCTGCAATTCAACCGGACGGCCGCCGGCGTGGGCTCGACCATGATGGTGCTGGCCGCCTTCGGCATGCTCATCCCGGCGATCTTCTATTCCCTGCCGGAGGTGCTCCGGGTGGCCCGGGAGGAGGGCCAGGACCGGCGACTGTTCCTGGAGCACGAGCTGAGCGTCGGCGTCTGCATCATCCTGATGCTGACCTACGTGCTCTACCTCGTCTTCAGCCTGAAGACGCACCAGAACCTGTTCAACCCCGACGCCGAGGAAGGCTCGCCCGACGAGAGCCTGCACGGCCACGGCCCCGGCTGGAGCATGAGTCGGGCCGTCGGGACGCTGCTGGTGGCGACCTCGTTCGTGGCGATCATGAGCGAGATCCTCATCGGCGCCGTCGAGCACACGTCCCAGGCCTTCGGCCTGAGCGAGGTGTTCGTCGGGGTGATCATCGTGGCGATCGTCGGTAACGCGGCCGAGCACTCGACGGCGATCCTGGTGGCGCTGAAGAACAAGATGGACCTGTCGGTCGGCATCGCGATCGGCTCGGCCCTGCAGATCGCGCTGTTCGTGGCCCCGGTGCTGGTCTTCGCCAGCTACCTGCGCGAGGAGCCGATGGACCTGCTGTTCACGACCCTGGAGGTCGTGGCGGTGCTGCTGGCGGTGTTCATCGCCCGGATGGTGGCCGAGGACGGCGAGTCGAACTGGCTGGAGGGGGCGATGCTGCTGATGATCTACGCGATCCTCGCCGTCGCCTTCTTCGTCCTGCCGGGCGGCGAGGGCGGGCATCCGCCCGGGCCGGGGTCGGCGGGGGAGATCGGGGCGGTCGAGGCGGCCCCCGGGGATCCGGGTCCCTGAGGACGGGGGTCGGTGCCCCCCCGGCACGGGGGGGCACCGACCCGAACCTGGTGGATGCAGGGCCGGGTGCCCGGGGATCAGGCACCAGAAAGAAGCTACGTCTTCCGTGGCCTGCCTCGCTTACGAGGGATCTTCACGAACCACTTCTCAAGCGACGGCAGGCGGATCACCTCGGCCTCCAACGCCTCCATCTCCTCGGGCTTCAGCCTGACCCCCTTGGCGTAGGTCGTCTCCACCAGGCTGACCACCGGGTGCTTCCGCTTCCAGGTCATCGATCGGGCGAATCCCAACACCGCCTCCACCGAGTCCAGCAGCGACCCGTTCCAGTGCATCTCCAGCACGCCCCAGCACCGCTCGATCGGGTTGTACTTGCTGTGGTACGGCGGGTAGTACGCCAACTGCACCACCAGGCGATACTTGCGGGCGAAGGCCACGATCCGCTTGAGGAACTGGCTCCGCCGGCTGTGGTTCTCCGGGCCGTTGTCCAGGTTGATCACCAGCGTCTTGACCCGCAGGAACCGCAGGCGGACGCCCTCCCACCATTGCTCCAGGCGATCGGCGATGAAGTCGCTGGTGACCTTCGACCGGGCCATGTACAGCCACAGGTCGTCGTGCTCGGGCAGGAAGATGCCGAAGGGGGTCAGCGTCGCCACGGGCTTGAAGTCGTGATCCGCCGCCTTCGTGCCGGTCCGGCTCCGGCCCCGCCGTGAGAAGGGGCCGACATGCACCGTCGCCTTGGCGTCGATCGAGAGCCGCAGGGTGCCCCTGGCCCGATCCGCCTCGGGGTTGACCGCCTTCAGTTGATCGAAGATGGCATCGGTCTGCGGGACTCTTTTTGGGGGCGGCACTTGGCCACCCTGGAGAGGCGATAGCCCAGCAGGTTCAGCTTGGTGTTGATGGTCTGCTGGGTGGGCAACTCCTCGTCGGTGTAGCCCTTCGTGGCGATCAACTGGCGTCGGACCTCGGCGGCACTGATCCGGGTGAAGAGCCCCTTGGTCTGGAACTTGGGGTCGGCCTGGCTCTGCCCGTCGGCGATGCTGCGGATGTCATCGAGGAGTCGGGGCAAGTGCTCCTCGGCGGGCTTGCGACGGCGGGCCGAGAAGGCGTCCACGCAGGTCATGCCCGAGCGGAGTTCGTGCGTGCCCTTGCGGATGGTCTCCCGGCACCAGCCGAGATGCTCCTGGGCCCAGCGTTGTCCACCCCGCCCCATCGCTGCGACGGTCTTGGCCATGAAGACTCGCTTCGGACTGCCCTTGAGGGCCTTGGCGGCATCGATGAGGACGGGGATCATCTCGGGGCTGGGCCGCATCTGCGTATCTCCTTGATCTCCTGGTGCGAAGGTCTCAGGATACGGAAGAGTTTTGTCCTTTCAATCCCCTCAGTCCTCGACGAGGTACATGATCCGGCCGCAGGTCTTGCAGTAGACGAGGTGCTCGGCGTTCATCAACTCGCTGACGGCCTGGATGGTGATGACCTGGTTGCAGCCGTCGCAGGCCCGGGTGTGGGAGTCGACCCCTGCGAAGGCGTCGTCCCCCTGGCCCCGGACGGTGCGGCGGTAGCGCTCGCGGTCCTCCTCGGGGACGACGGACTCGCTCTCCGCGATGGCCCCTTCCAGCTCCTTGAGCTGGGCCCGCTGGCCCTCGGCCTTCGTCTCGACGTCGACCCGGAGGGCCTCGACTTCCCCGGCGAACCTGGCCGCCTCGGCCTCCTGGGCGGCGAGCTCGGCGGCGGAGGTCTCGACCCCCTGCATCAGCTCGAGGATGGCGTCCTCCTGGTGGGCGATCGTGTTGTTGATCATGGCGATCTCGCTCATGATCGCCTTGTATTCCTCGTTCTTCTTGACCGCGTTGAGCTTCACGCGGAGGTCGTCGACCCGGGTCCGCTGGCTCTGGACCTGCATCTCCTGCCGGTGGACGTCGGCCTTCCGATGCTTCAGGGCCTCCCGGGCCTCCTCGAGGGCCTGGCGACGCTTCTCCAGGCCCCGCTGGCGGGCGGCGAGGGTCTTGGGCCCGGACTCCAGACGATCGCGGATGGCCTTGGCGCGGCGGTGAAGGTCGTGGAGTCCGCGGAGATCGTTGACGGTCGCGGGCATCGGGGTTGGGCTCCGAACTGGGGGGAAGGTGCGTCGATTCGACTGCGTCCCGGACGACTCACGGACTCCGGACGGGGCTCCGGTCGGGGGTGCGGTGCGGGGAGATGACGCCGAGGATGACCGGCCTCGACCAGGCGATCAACAGGAAAAGGGCAAACAGGACGGGCCGGTGGCGATGGGACCGGCCTCGACCGGGGGAGGATCCGCCGCCATCGCGGGCATCGAGGCGGGGGCGATCGCGCCGGGCCGGAGGGCCGGAAGTCCGGCGAGCCCCCCGAGGGCGGCGGAGGCCCGGGGCGATCGGGCGACGGCCGGGGCCCGGTCGCGGAGGGTGGCGATGCCGGCGAGGAGCGGTCCCATCGTTCGATCCCTCCAGGGACAAAAAAACCGCCGGTCGCCTCTCGGGGCGACCGGCGGTTTGGTGTCCGGTGTCAGCCGGTACTTTCCAGGAAGCCTTCCAGCTGCCGGCTTCGGACCGGATGCTGGAGCTTGCGGACGGCCTTGGCCTCGATCTGTCTCACCCGTTCCCGGGTGACCTTGAAGATGCGGCCGACCTCTTCGAGGGTATACGTGTAGCCGTCTCCCAGGCCGTAGCGGAGCTTGATGATCTCGCGTTCCCGATAAGTGAGGGTCTTCAGGACCGCGTCGATCTTCTCCTTGAGCATCTCCTGGGTGGCGGCGTTGATCGGGCTCTCGGCGGCCTCGTCCTCGATGAAGTCGCCGAAGTAGCTGTCCTCGCTCTCGCCGACCGGGCGGTCGAGCGAGATGGGGTGCCGGCTGATCTTCATCACCCGACGGGTCTCCTCGACGGAGATGTTGGCGACCTTGGCCATCTCCTCGATGGTCGGCTCCCGGCCCTTCTCCTGGAGGAGCTTCTTGGAGACGTTCCGCAGCTTGGACATCGTCTCGATCATGTGGACTGGGATGCGGATCGTGCGGGCCTGGTCGGCGATGGCCCGGGTGATCGCCTGGCGGATCCACCAGGTGGCGTAGGTCGAGAACTTGTAGCCGCGGCGGTACTCGTACTTGTCGACCGCCCGCATCAGGCCGGTGTTCCCCTCCTGGATGAGGTCGAGGAAGGAGAGGCCCCGGTTGCGGTACTTCTTGGCGATGGAGACGACCAGGCGGAGGTTGCCGCCGGAGAGCTGGCGCTTGGCCTCCTCGTACTCGCGGTAGCGGTCGTTCATCCTCCGGACGCGCCTGGTGAGGCTCCGGGGCGTCTCCAGGGTCATGACCATCAGGTCCTTGAGCTCCTTCTGGAGGTTGGCCAGGTCGTCCTGGCTCCCCCTGCCGGCCCGGACGAGATCCCGCTGCTGGAGGATCTCGTTCATGCGGCCGGCGATCTGCTCGAGCCGCTTCATCAGCGGCTGGACCTTCTGGGTGCGGATCGATAGCTCCTCGACCAGCGTGACGGCCTTGCGGCGGCGCCGGGCCAGCTCGACGCGGAGGACCCGGGCGTCGTCGGGGCTGTCCTTGGCGCGGATGTAGTTGCGGAAGTCGCGGAGGTTGCAGTCCATCAGGTGGTCCAGCGTGGCGAGGTTCGGCTTCATCCGCTGGAGGATCTGCTCCTTCTCGAGGTTCTCGGTGACCGAGACCTTGACGGTGCGGTCGAAGGGCAGCTCGCCGCTGTCGACCTTCTTGAGCACGTCCACCACGAGGCGCAGCGCGTAGTCGCACTCCAGGACCTTGCGGCGGAACTTGCGGCGGGTGATCTCGATCCGCTTGGCGAGGTTGATCTCCTGGTCCCGGGTCAGCAGGGGGATCTCGCCCATCTGGGTGAGGTACATGCGGACCGGGTCGTCGATGCGGCGCGAGATCTCGTCGAGATCCTCGGGCGTGAGCTCGCCGTCGTCGTCGTCCTCCTCGGCCTGGTCGTCGACGACCTCGTCGTCGGCGTCATCGCCCAGGTCGCCGGAGTCGACCACGCGGGCCTCGGCCTCCTCCTCGTTGACCAGTTCGACCCCCAGCTCGTCGAGCCGCTCGAGCAGCTCGTGGAGCTTCTCCGGGCTGCTGGAGACCTCGTCGGGCAGGTTGTCGTTGAGCTGATCGTAGGTGAGGAAACCGCGGCGCTTGCCCAACTCGAGGAGCGTCTTGAAGCCCTCGTCCAGCTTTTCCATCGACACACTCTCCTAGGAAGAACCGACGTCGGATCGATCAAGACGCGTCGGACGACTTCTTGGTGGCGACCATCCGGTTGAGTTCGTATTCCAGCCTGATCTTCTCGCGCCAGAGCTCGCGATAGGACTCCGGCTCGGCGGCCCGGTCGACCTCGGCCAGCGCCCCGATGAGATCCCGGAGGCGGACCCGGCCGGCCCGCTCGGCCAGCCGGGGGAGCAGCCCGGCCAGGCGGTCGCGCCAGGGCCGGGGCTCGTAGCGACCGTTGCGGTACCGCTCCGAGAGCGGCCGGGGGTCGAGCGGCGAGACGAGCGAGGCGAGCAGGGCGCGGAGGGCGGGATCCTCGATCCGGTCGGCCACCTCGGAGGAGGTCGCCGACCGGCCCTCGCCGTGCAGGTCGTAGCAGGCCTGGAGGATCCGCCGCAGCGGGGCGTCCCGGAGCGACGCGGCCTCCACGCGGGTGATCACCTGGCCGACGACCTGGGGCTCGTTCAAGAGGATCTCGATCAACTCGCGGTCCAGCGGGTCGAGGTCCCCCGGGCGGATCGCGGGGGGAGGGGGCGGCTCGCTCGCGTCCCCGACGCGGCCGGCGGCGGCCGCGTCCTCACCGTTTCTTAAGTGTACGTGATGATGGGCGGGCCGGTCGGGCTTTCGGCGCCGGGAGAGGTCGCGTCGCAACGCCTCGACCGGCAAGCGGAGCCGGTGGGCCAGCCGATCCAGCGCCTTGGCGGCCTTCAGGTCCAGCCCGGCCCGGGCCCGGCCGCCGGGGCCGGGCAGGCGGGCGAGCACGTCGAGCACGGCGTCGGCGGCGCGACGGGCGCCGTCGAGGTCGTCCAGGTCGAAGCTGGAGGAGGCCCGGTCGACCAGGTGGTCCAGGGGGTCGGACGCCGCCTCGACCAGGGCGAGGAAGGCGTCCTTGCCCGCGCCGAGCAGGAAGTCGCAGGGGTCCAGCCCCCCGGGGAGGGTGAGGACCCGGACGTCCAGCTCGTGGTTCAGGAACAGCTCCAGGCTGCGATCCGCGGCCTTCTGCCCGGCCTCGTCGCCGTCGAAGACGAGCACGGCGCGGTCGGCCAGGCGTCGGAGGGCCTGGACGTGGTCGTCCCCCAGGGCGGTGCCGAGCGTGCCGACCACGTTCGGCAGCCTCACCTGGTGGGCGGCCACGACGTCGGTGTACCCCTCGACGACGGCCACCCAGCCCTCCTTGCGGGCGGCGTCCCGGGCGAGGTCGACGGCGTAGAGGTTCCGCCGCTTCTGGAACAGCGGCGTCTCGGGGCTGTTCAGGTACTTGGCGACGCCCAGCCCCGACTCGGCCATCCGTTTCTCCGCATCCGGCAAGATCCGGCCGCCGAAGGCGATGGCCCGGCCCCGGATGTCGCGGATGGGGAAGACGACCCGGCCGCGGAACCGGTCCCGGAGGGTGCCGTCCTTCTCGCTGCGGGAGACGAGGCCGGCCTTCTCCAGCAACGCCCCCTCGTACCCCTCCCGGCGCCCCCGGCTCAGGAGCCAGTCGCGGCGGTCGGGGGCGAAGCCGATGCCGAAGCGGTCGATCATCTCGGCCGAGATCCCGCGGCGTTCGAGATACCGGCGGGACTCGTCGGAGCCGACCAGGGCGGTGCGGAACGCCCGCCCGGCCCAGTCGCAGGCCGAGAGCAGGTCGCTCTTGCTCGGGCCGCCGGTGGCGACGCCGCCGCTCGGATTGTCCAGGGCCACTCCGGCCCGCTCGGCCAGCATGCGCAACGCCTCGGGGAACTCGACCCGCTCGTAATCCTTGACGAAGTCGAAGATGTCGCCGCCGGCCCCGCAGCTCCAGCACTTGTACGACTGGCGCTCCGGATTCAGCTCGAGCGAGGGATTGTGGTCGTCGTGGAATGGGCAGAGGGCCTTGAACTTCGATCCGGCCCGATGCAGGGGGAGGTACTCGCCGACGAGGCTGACGATGTCGATCGCCCCCTTGATCGCGGCGAGCGTGTCTTCGGAGTGTCGCGGCACCGGGAGCTCCTGGGCTGAGGTCGCAGTCCCGGATTCGTTGCGTGTGGACGGCGACCGAGCACGGCACCGGACCCCGGGAGGGGAGGTCGTACCGCTGGGACGCCGGACCGTTGTATGCCGTCTCCTGCACGGCGGTGATGCGGAATTATACCTCTGACCGGAATACGGTCAAGTTGGGTCGCCGTCCTGCCGACACGCCCGGGGCTCTCTCCAACTCGGCACAAGATTAGCACTTACGCCGATTCTCCCGGAGGACGCCGCCGCCGACTCGCCGGGGCGGCCGGGCCAGGCCCTTGACACGGCCCTCGGGAGCGTTCCCGACGACCCGACCGGCCCGGCCCGCGAAAGAACGCCCCGAGGATGTGGCGTGAGGGCCACACGGCCCTCCCACGTCCCAGGTGTCCAAGTCAAGGGGAGGGCTCGGCGGCGGGACGCGTCCTCGCGTGACGGCCCCGCCCGAGAACAAGACCGCAAACCGTCGCCCGCGCCGACACGACGGGATCAGGGGCCCTCGGCGTCGGGGTCCGAGCCGCCGAGGTTGAGCATCAGGGGGGTGCCGTCGAGCGCCTCGACTTGCAACTGGAGCCCGGCCCGGGGGTCGTACTGGGCGGCGGCGATCTGGTGGAGCTGCTCGACGGTGGAGACCGGCACGGGGCCGACGGCCGAGATCCGCAGCCCCGGGATCCGGCGCGGGTCGAGGCCGGATCGGGCGGCGGGGCTGCCGGGCATGACCCCGACGATGTAGAGTCCGTCCTCCGGGAGCCGGCCGGCGAGCTCGGCCGGCAGCTCGCCGGGGAGCCCCTGCTCGACCAGGAGGCCGAGGTCCAGCAGCACGGGCATGGCCCGGATGGTCACATCCACCCGCTCCTGGCCGCCTCCTCGCATGATGGTGACGGGGACGGACTTCTCGATGGGGAGGGTGATGGTGCGGGTCCGCAGCGCGTTGGAGTCGTCGACCGGCTGGTCGTCGATCTCCAGGACGACGTCGCCGGGGCGGAGCCCGGCCTCGTCGGCCGGGCCGCCGGGGACGACGTCCATCACCTGGGCGCCCCGGGGTTCTTCCAGGCCGAGCGCCTTGGCCTCCTCGGGCAGGATGTCGCGGATGGACACGCCGAGGTAGCCTCGGATCACCCGGCCCTCCTTGATGATCTGCTCGACGATCTTGCGGGCCAGCCCGGAGCTGATCGCCAGGCCGATGCCCTGGTAGCCGCCGGTGTCGGAGAGGATCGCGGTGTTGATGCCGATGACCTCGCCCTTGAGGTTGATCAGCGGGCCCCCGGAGTTGCCGGGGTTGATGGCGGCGTCGGTCTGGATGAAGTCCTGGTAGAGATCCCCGAATTGCATCAGGCCGCCCCGGCCGGTGGCCGAGACGATGCCGGCGGTGACGGAGCGGTCCAGCTCGTAGGGGGAGCCGATGGCGAGGACCCAGTCGCCGATGTCGACCAGGTCGGAGTCCCCCCAGGGGGCCTCGGCGGCCAGGCGGCCCTCGACCTGGAGCACGGCGATGTCGGTCTTCACGTCCGAGCCGACCAGTCGGGCCGGGAACTCGCGGCGGCCGAGGCGGACGATGATCTGGTCGGCATCCTGGATGACGTGGTGATTGGTGACGACGAAGCCGTTCTCGCTGTCGATCACCACGCCGGAGCCGGCGCCGCGGACCAGCTGGCCCAGCCCGCCGCCCTGGTCCCCCATCGGGGGGCCGGTCATCTGCTCCGTCCGGACGTTCACGACCGCCGGCTGCACCCGGGTGCTGGCCAGGCGGAAGAGGGCCGAGGACCGGCCGATGAGGTCGTCCCCGTCGAGCTTCTCCAGCGCCTCGGCCGCGGCGACGGCGCGGCCAACCTCGTAGCGGTAGCCGATCTGCTGGGCCATGTACGGGATCCCGTAGACCACCCCGGCGGCGAGCATCAGCACCAGGAGGACCATCACGAACCCCCGGCGGACGGGGGGCGTCTCGGGCCGGGGGGGGGGCGCGTTGGGGTCGAAGTCGATCGGGTCGAACGAGGCCATCGGCGGGCGTCTCCAGGCGTCCGGCACCACGGGCCGTCGGCGCGCACCGGGCCCGAATTCGCGATAGAGCAAGCGTATGCGCCGACCCGACCGAATTCAACGCGCGGCCGGCTGGCCGGCGGACAGGCGGAGATCCTCGAAGCGCTCCTCCAGCAGCAGGACGCCCCGGGTCGCCACGACCGCTCCGGCCTCCAGCCCGCCTTCGAGGATCACGCGGTCGGCCGTCTCCCGCTCGACCCGGATCGGATGGCGCTCGAAGGTTTCGGGGGCGGTCCCGACCCGGACGAAGGCGAAGTCGCCGCCGTCGATGCTGATCATCGCCTCGCGGGGGATCGCCACCCGGCCGGCGCCGGGGGGGATGGCGATCACCGTCCGCACCAGCATGTCGGCCTTGAAGCGTCGGTCGGGATTGGGTAAGACGCCCCGGATCCGGACGGCCCTGCTGGACGGATCGACCTCGTCGGCGATGTACTCGACGCGCCCCTTGACCGCCTCGTCAAGGAACGGAAAGCGGACCTCCCAATCCAGGCCGATCCGGATCACCGGAAGATCCCGCTCGTACACGTCGGCCCAGACCCAGAGGTGATCCAGCGGGGCGATCGCCAGCAGCTCGTCTTCGGGCCCGTACAGGTTTCCCGGCACCACATTCCGGGCAATGACCACGCCGTCGGTCGGGCAGGTCATGGTCATTCGGGCCTTGTCGGCGCCGCCTTCCCGATCGGGCCGATCGATCTGCTCCTCGGTCACGCCGTAGATGAGCAGCTTGTCCCGGGCGATCATGTCGGCCAGCCGGGCACTGAGTTCCTGGTCCTGCGTCTCCGCCCAGAGCTGCTGGGAGATCGCCCCCGACTCGGCCAGCGGCGCCCGCTTGTCCCGGATCCCCCGTCGATAGTCCCATTCCACCCGGGCGGTCTGGGCGTTGGTCTTCGCCTCGGCCAGTGCGGCGCTGTACAGCTCGACGAGCGGTTCCCCCTGCTCGACTTCCTGGCCGAGCCGGACGAAGACCTCGCGGACCAGGGTGTCGAAGCGGGGCCGGATGCGGGTCATCGAGTCGGGGTCGTAGGCGGTCGTGCCGGTCAATTCCAGGGGGATCGGCTCCTCCAGCGGCTCCACCACCGCGGTCGCCAGCCCCAGGGCGAGGGCCTCGTGTCCATCGATCCGCACGCGACCGTCGGCGGGGACCGCATCGGCCGAGTCGCCGGTCGCGGGGGAGAGGGCCCCCGGGCCGAGCGGCACCTGGTGGCCAACCAGCCGATTCCGGACGACGGCGATCAGTGGCGCGGTCCAGCCCTCCAGCGTCATCACCGTCACGACGATGGCCAGGAGGAACGCGGGGACGAGTAGCTTGCGGAGCATGGGAGGATCAGCTTTCCTGGGAGTCGATGGGGGCCGGGACGGGGGGGGCGCCGTCAGGGGCCGGCGCGGGCACGAAGCTGTAGAGCACCGGCATCAGGTATCGCGTCAGCAGCAGCGTCACGAGCATGCCGCCGACGACCACGATCGCCAGCGGCTTCTGGGCCTGCGAGCCGATCGACGTGGCCAGCGCCGCCGGCAGCAGGCCGAGGATCGCCGTCAGCGAGGTCATCACCACCGGCCGGACCCGCAGCTCGGCCCCCCGGAGGATCGCCTCACGCACCGGTATCCCCTCCCCCCTCATCTGATTGAAGTAGGTGATCATCAGCACTCCATCCTGCACGGCCACGCCGAAGACCGAGATGAAGCCGACCGCCGCCGAGATCGAGAACGGCGTCCCCGTCAGCTTCAGGGCCCAGATCCCCCCCATCGTCGCGGCCAGCACGTTGACCATCACCAGCAGGGCATAGACGAGCGAGTTGAACGCCGTGAATAGCAGGATCAGGATCAGCGCGATCGACAGCGGAACGATCCACCTCAGCCGGGCGTTGGCCTCCTGCATCTGGGCGAACTCGCCGGACCACTCCAGGCGGTAGCCCTCCGGGACGATCCCGGCGGCCTCGACCTTCCGCTGGGCCTCGGCGATCGTCGAGGCCAGGTCCCGGCCGGCGACGCTGAACTTGATCGGCGCGAACCGCCGGTTGTTCTCGCGATAGATCGCCGAGGCCCCCGGCTGGTGCGGCCGGATCTCGACGAGCTGGCCGAGCGGGATCCGCCCCTGCTTCCCCCCCGGCAGCGGCACATCGACCGGGATCCGCGCGATTGCCGACGGGTCGGAGCGGCGGTCTTCGGGCAGGCGAAGGACGATGTCGAAGAGCTTCTCCCCCTCGACGACCTGCGTGAAGGCCCGGCCGCCGATGGCCACGGCCACCACCTCCTCCACGTCGGCCACGTTGATCCCGTAGCGGGCGCAGGCCCGGCGGTCGATGCGGATCTCCAGGTTCGGCTGGCCGACGACCGGGAAGAGGCCGGGACTGCGCACCCCGGGTACCCTGCCGAGCACCTCGACGATCCGCTCGGCGGCCTGTTCCAGTTTCGCCAGGTCGGTGCCGTAGATCTTCACCGAGTTGGCCCCCTTCACCCCGGAGAGGGCCTCCTGGACGTTGTCCCGGATCAGTTGCGAGAAGCTGAAGTCGACCCCGGGGAATGCCTCGAATCGGGCCAGCAGCTCGTCCTGGAGGCGGGAACGGGTCATGCCCGGCCGCCACTCGGCCATCGGCCGCAGCGGCACGTTGAATTCCAGGTTCGAGAAGCCGGTCACGTCGGTGCCGTCGTCGGGCCGGCCGACGTGGGACATCACCCCGCGGACCTCCGGAGACTCGGCGATCACCGCGCGGAGGCGGGGGGCCAGCCGGGCCGCCTCCTCCCGGGAGATGGTCGCCGGCAGCTTCGCCCGGATCCAGAGGTTCCCCTCCTCCAGCTCGGGCATGAACTCGCCGCCGAGCGTCGTCATCATCACCCCCGACCCGATCAGCAGCCCCCCCATCACCGAGAGGAAGGCGAAGCGGTGGTCGAGCACGTGCCCGACTTCCCTCAGGTAGCTCCGCGTCATCAGGCGGTTGACCAGCGTCTCCTTTTCGCTCATCGCCGGGCGGAAGAGGAAGGAGCAGAGCACCGGCGCCAGCGTCAGCGCCAGCAGCAGCGCCCCGCCGATGGCGAAGGCATACGTGTTGGCCATCGGCCCGAAGAGCGCCCCCGCCGGGCCGGTCATCGCGAAGAGCGGGATGAAGGCGCATATGATGATGGACGTCGAGAAGAAGAGCGGGCGCTGGATCTCGTCCGACGCCCGGATAAGGGGATTGAAAGGACAAAACTCTTCCGTATCCTGAGACCTTCGCACCAGGAGATCAAGGAGATACGCAGATGCGGCCCAGCCCCGAGATGATCCCCGTCCTCATCGATGCCGCCAAGGCCCTCAAGGGCAGTCCGAAGCGAGTCTTCATGGCCAAGACCGTCGCAGCGATGGGGCGGGGTGGACAACGCTGGGCCCAGGAGCATCTCGGCTGGTGCCGGGAGACCATCCGCAAGGGCACGCACGAACTCCGCTCGGGCATGACCTGCGTGGACGCCTTCTCGGCCCGCCGTCGCAAGCCCGCCGAGGAGCACTTGCCCCGACTCCTCGATGACATCCGCAGCATCGCCGACGGGCAGAGCCAGGCCGACCCCAAGTTCCAGACCAAGGGGCTCTTCACCCGGATCAGTGCCGCCGAGGTCCGACGCCAGTTGATCGCCACGAAGGGCTACACCGACGAGGAGTTGCCCACCCAGCAGACCATCAACACCAAGCTGAACCTGCTGGGCTATCGCCTCTCCAGGGTGGCCAAGTGCCGCCCCCAAAAAGAGTCCCGCAGACCGATGCCATCTTCGATCAACTGAAGGCGGTCAACCCCGAGGCGGATCGGGCCAGGGGCACCCTGCGGCTCTCGATCGACGCCAAGGCGACGGTGCATGTCGGCCCCTTCTCACGGCGGGGCCGGAGCCGGACCGGCACGAAGGCGGCGGATCACGACTTCAAGCCCGTGGCGACGCTGACCCCCTTCGGCATCTTCCTGCCCGAGCACGACGACCTGTGGCTGTACATGGCCCGGTCGAAGGTCACCAGCGACTTCATCGCCGATCGCCTGGAGCAATGGTGGGAGGGCGTCCGCCTGCGGTTCCTGCGGGTCAAGACGCTGGTGATCAACCTGGACAACGGCCCGGAGAACCACAGCCGGCGGAGCCAGTTCCTCAAGCGGATCGTGGCCTTCGCCCGCAAGTATCGCCTGGTGGTGCAGTTGGCGTACTACCCGCCGTACCACAGCAAGTACAACCCGATCGAGCGGTGCTGGGGCGTGCTGGAGATGCACTGGAACGGGTCGCTGCTGGACTCGGTGGAGGCGGTGTTGGGATTCGCCCGATCGATGACCTGGAAGCGGAAGCACCCGGTGGTCAGCCTGGTGGAGACGACCTACGCCAAGGGGGTCAGGCTGAAGCCCGAGGAGATGGAGGCGTTGGAGGCCGAGGTGATCCGCCTGCCGTCGCTTGAGAAGTGGTTCGTGAAGATCCCTCGTAAGCGAGGCAGGCCACGGAAGACGTAGCTTCTTTCTGGTGCCTAATCCGATCGATGACGGGGAGGCGGCGGTCGGCGTCGTGCCCGGCGACATGCCGGTAGATGTTCTCGACGATGATCACCGAGCTATCCACGATGATCCCGAAATCCACCGCGCCGATCGAAAGCAAGTTGGCCGAGGCACCCCGCCAGTAGATGGCCGAGATCGCGAACAGCAGGGCCAGCGGGATCGTCGCCGCCACGATCCCCGCGCTGGTCAGGTCGCCGAGGAAGACGAACAGCACCACGATCACCAGGGCCATCCCGACCAGCAGGTTATGCAGCACATTCTCGGTCGTCACCGAGACCAGGTCGGTCCGCCGGTTGAAGACGCGGATGTGGACATCGGGGGGTAAGATGCCCGACGACTCGATCTCGTCGAACTTCGCCAGGACGGCCCGGGTCACCGGCAGCGCCTGTTCCCCCTTGCGCATCAGGACGATCCCCTCGACCACGTCGTCCCGCTCCTCCCGGCCGACCACCCCGAGCCTCGGCTTGTGGCCGATGATCACGCGGGCGACCTGCCGGACGAACAGCGGCGTGCCGTCGGGTTGCGTGGCGAGGACCACATCGGCGATATCTCGGAGCGTATCCGCCTCGATCAGCACCGCCCGGCCGACCTCGGCCGTATCGAGCGAGTCGACCCCGCCCCCGAGCAGCCCCAGCGCCCGGACGTTGTGCGACTGACTGCCGAGGCTGAGCAGATCCCCGCCGACATTGGCGTTCGAGCCGGCGATCGCCTGCTCGACCTGCCGCATGGTCACGCCGTATTGCCGCATCAGGCGGGGATCGATGAGCACCTGATACTGCTTCACCGTCCCGCCGAAGCCGGTCACGTCGATCACCCCGGGCACCTGCTTGAGCTGGCGGTTCAGCGTCCAGTCCTGCAGCGCCTTGAGCTGGTTGGTCGTGTAAGCGGGGCCCTCCAGGGTGTAGCGGACGATTTCCCCGGTCGGGCTCCAGGGGGAGAGCCGCGGCGAGGCCCCCGGCGGAAGCCCGTCGATTATGCCCAGTCGGTTGATGACCTCCTGGCGGGCCGGCCGGTACTCGGTCCCGTAAGAGAACTGGCATTTGATGTCGTTGAGGCCCGAGATCGAGGTGCTCCGCAGGTCGACCAGGCCCGGCATCCCGTTGAGGGCCGTCTCCAACGGGATGCCCACCAGACGCTCCATCTCCTCGGGGCTGGCCCCGGGGAGCTGCGTGATCACCTCGACCAGCGGCGGGGTCGGGTCGGGATAGGCCTCGACGTTGAGGTTAAGCGCCGAGTGCACCCCGGCCGCGATCAGGGCCAGGACCCCCAGCAGGACGATGAGCCGGTTGTGCAGGCTCCACGCGATGACGGCTCGGATCATGGGCCCAGGCACCCCGGGGAGGCGTCGTCGATTCGGCTTGTCGGCGATCGAGGATTCGAAGTCGAGCCGGACGCTCGCCCCCCTTCGGTTCCATCTTATGGAGACCGCCGCCCCGGTCAGAGGACGACGATCGGAATTCTCGGGCCGTAGGGCCGACGGACCCCGACGCTCACCTTTCATCGGGCCTTTGCCGATAAACACGATTGGCCGGATCGCGCGAGCGTCTCGGCCTCGTCATTACCCCAAGGGGGCCCTCATACCGATGCGAACGGCCATCACGCTGCTCGGGATCATCCTCGCGGCGTGGGCGGTTCCGGCCGTCGGCCAGGGCCCCCAGATCGACTCGGTGCAGCCCCCCCCGATCGGCGGCGAACGGTCTCGGCTGGGCCTGGCCCCCGGCCAGCCGGGTCGACCTCAGCCGACCCCCGGCGAGGCCGGCTTCCCCGTCTCCGGGCGGCCCGGCCCGTCCGTCCCCCGCGTCCCCTCGACCGTCTCGGTGCCCGGGCTCGGCTACCCGACCCGACTCGAGCAGGGCATCGCCTCCCCGGAGCAGCTCCCGACCGCCATCTCCCCGCCGTCCGGGGCGCTCGGCCTCCCCGGCTCCGAGGACGGAGGGTCCCCCGGAGGCCTGACGCTCGACGCGGCGATCGAACGGCTCGTCGCCGCTAACCTCGATCTGCTTGCCTCGTACTACGAACTCCCCCAGGCCGACGCCGACACCCTCACCGCCGGGCTCCGGGCCAACCCGATTTTCTACGCCGACACCCAGCTCGTCCCCTACGGCGGCTACTCGGCGGACCGCCCCGGCGGCCCGACCCAATACGATGTCAACGTCTCGCTGCCCCTCGACCTCTCCGGCAAGCGGAGGTCCCGCGTCCGGGTCGCCCGCCTCGCGAGGAGCGTCCTGGAGGCCCAGTTCCAGGACGCCGTCCGGCTCCAGATCGACAACCTCTACACTGTCTTCGTCGATGCCCTGGCCTCCCGAGAGGCCGTCCGCTTCTCCCGGGCCGGCCTCGAGGGCCTGGAGCGGACCGCCGCACTGACCCGGGATCTCGTCGACCGCGGCGAATCCACCGTGGCCGAGCTGGACCGGGTCCTCATCCAGCTCGCCGCCGCCCGCGTCGCGCTGGAGGACGCCGAGGAGCAGAAATATCAGTCCCTCCGGACCCTGGCCGTGCTGCTGAACATCCCCCCGGGTGAGGCATCGACACTCGAAGTCCGCGGGGGTCTCCGCGTCGACGCCCCCGAGCCCGGTCCGATCGAGGGACTCATCCGCTTGGCGCTGGAGGCGCGGCCGGATCTGCTCGCCTATCGCCTAGGCATCGACCGGGCCCGGGCCGACGTCGACCTCGCCCGCGCCAACGCCTTCTCGGACATCTACGTCCTCTACCAGCCGTATACGTTCCAGGACAATTCCGCGTTCGATCGGCGAAGCGCCACCTCCTGGGCCCTGGGAGTGACGGCCGCGGTCCCCGTCTTCAACCGCAACCAAGGGAACGTCCGCCGCGCCCAGCTCAACGTCACGCAGACCAGGGTCGAGCTCGCCTCGCTCCAGCGCCAGATCATTGCCGAGATCGAGCAGGCCGAGCGCGAGTTCCGCGTCTCCGGCCGGACCGTCGCCCGGCTGCAGGTCGAGGTCATGTCCGACGCCCGCCGCGTGCTCGACGACGCGCAACGCCTCTTCGCGGGCGGCGAGATCGACGCCATCGCCTTCCTCGCCATCCGCCGAGAGTATAATGACGTGCTCCGCCAGTACCGGGACCAACTCGTCCGACGTCGCCGCAGCCTCCTGGACCTGAACACCGCCGTCGGGCGCCGGATCCTGCCCTGAGCCGGCCTCCGCTTGGACGGCCCCTTTCCCCGGGCTACAGTGAAGAGTCGGTCCCTTCGCACGCCCGATCGGCCGAGCGACCCGAGCCCGGCCATCATCCTCCCCGGATTTCGCCCTGCCCATGTGCGGCATCGCCGGCTTCATCAACCCCGACGGCGAGGCGGCCGATCGCTCGCTGCTGGCCCGCATGACCGGGCCCATCGCCCACCGGGGCCCCGACGGGGAGGGAGCCTTCGTCGACGGCCCCGTCGGCCTGGGCCATCGGCTGCTGGCGATCATCGACCCGGGCTCGGGCGCCCAGCCGATGGGCAACGAGGACGGGACCGTCTGGGTCTCGTACAACGGGGAGATCTACAACGAGCGCGACCTGCGTTCCGGGCTCGAATCCCGGGGGCATCGCTACCGGACCCGCTGCGACACCGAGTCGCTGGTCCACCTCTACGAGGAGGAGGGGCCCGAGTTCGTCCGGCGGCTCAACGGCATGTTCGCCCTGGCGCTCTGGGATTCGAGGCGTCGGGTCCTGGTCCTGGCCCGGGACCGGATGGGCCAGAAGCCGCTGTTCTACGCCGTGACTCCCCGGGGGGGACTCGTCTTCGGCTCCGAGCCGAAGGCCTTGCTGGCCCACCCCGACGTGCCCCGTCGGCTCGACCCGGCCGGGCTGGCCCGGTACCTGTTCTACGAATACGTGCCCGCCCCGGGGTCGATCTGGGGGGGGATGGCGAAGCTCCCGGCCGGGCACCTGCTGCAATGGTCGGTCGACCGGGGCGAGGCGGATGTCCGACGCTACTGGGAGCCGCCGACGCCCCTGCCCGACGCCGAGGCCCCCCCCTTCCCCGAGGCGGCCGCCCGGTTCTGGGGGCTGTTCCGCGAGTCGGTGGCCCGGCACCGCCGGTCGGACGTGCCGCTCGGGGTGTTCCTGTCGGGGGGGATCGACTCGTCGAGCGTCGCGGCGGCCCTGGCGGAGCTGGAGCCGCCGGGGTCGATCCGGACCTTCTCGATCGGCTTCGACGACCCGACCTTCGACGAGAGCGGCCATGCCCGGGCGGTCGCCCGGCACCTCGGCACCGACCACCGGGAGCGGACCTTCGCCGTCTCGGATGTGCCGGAACTCCTCCCCGGGGTGGTCGATTGGCTGGACGAGCCGTTCGGCGACGCCTCGATCCTGCCGACGCACCTGCTCAGCCGGTTCGCCCGGTCGGAGGTGACGGTCTGCCTCGGCGGGGACGGCTCGGACGAGCTGCTCGCCGGCTACCCGACGTTCGCCGCCGAGCGGGCCGCCCGGCTGTTCCGGTCGCTGCCCGGGCCGGCGCGGGCGATGGTCGGGGCGGCGGTCGGCAGGTTGCCGGTCAACCACGGGAACATCAGCCTCGACTTCAAGCTCAAGCAGTTCGTCCGGGGGGCGTCGGAGCCCGGGCCGCTCGCCCACCAGCGCTGGATCGGCTCGTTCAGCGGGCCGGAGCTGGCGGGCCTCCTGGCCGAGCCGCCGCCGATCGACGTGGAGGCCGAGCACCTGGCGAGGGCGTCGGCGATCGGCCCGGGGCTGGACGGCCTCTCTCGGTCGCTGCGGCTGTATCAGGACACCTATCTCCCCGAGGACATCCTGACCAAGGTCGACCGCGCGAGCATGGCGACGAGCCTGGAGGTCCGGGCCCCGTTCCTGGACGCGGGTCTGGTCGATTTCGTCGCGATGATGCCGTCCCGCTACAAGTACGCGAGGGGGACGGGGAAACGATTGCTCAGGGCGGCCGCCGCGGATAGGCTACCGGCGTCGATCCTCGGGAGGCCGAAGAAGGGGTTCGGCATCCCGGTCGCGCGGTGGCTGCGCGGGCCGCTGTCGGGCCTGCTCGGCCGCCTCCTGGAGCCGGATCGCCTCCGAAGCCAGGGGCTCTTGCGCCCCGACGCGGTGTCCCGGCTGGTGGCCGAGCACCGGGGGGGGGTGCGGGACCATCGCAAGCCGCTCTGGACGCTCTTGATCCTGCAACTGTGGCTGGACCGCTGGCTTCGCGAGCCGTGATCGACGCCCCGGACGGGGTCCGGGTGACCGCCCGGGACAAGGAGGTTGGCGTGAGGATCCTCGTCGTCTCGGACATCCACGCCAACTGGGCCGCCCTCTCGGCGATCGACGAGCCGCACGACCTCTGCCTCTGCCTCGGGGATCTGGTCGACTACGGGCCCGACCCCCTGCCCTGCGTCCGGTGGGCGATGCGGCACGCCGACCACTCGATCCGGGGGAACCACGACCACGGCGTCGCCCAGGGGATCGAGGTCGGCGGCGGCCACGGCTATCGCTACCTGACCGGCCTCACCCGGCAACGCCACTGGAGCGAGCTCGGGGTGGACGAGCGGAGGTATCTGCTGCGGCTCCCCCTGACCCAGCGGCTGACCGCGCACGGCAAGCGATACCTGCTGGTCCACGGCACGCCGAGGGACCCGCTCGACGAATACCTGATGAGGGACCCGGAGACCTGGGCCCGTCGGGTCGCCGGGATCGAGGCGGATATCGTCTGCGTGGGGCACTCCCACATGCAGTTCAACCTCGTGGCCGACGGGGTGGTGGTTCTCAACCCCGGGAGCGTCGGCCAGCCGAGGGACGGCGACCCGAGGGCGGCCTACGCGGTGATCGAGGACGGGCGGATCCTCCTGAAGCGGGTGGAGTACCCGATCGAGGAGGTGGTCGCCCGGACGGAGGCCTCCGACCTTCCCGAACAGGCCAAGCGGCTCTACGCCGAGGGGCTCCGGCTCGGCCGCCTGCCCCAGGCGGCCGGGCCCCCGCAGGGGAGGACGGTATGAGGGGGGGGGGACCGGGCCCGGGAGGGCCGGGCGGGGGGTCGCTCCGGGATCGGGTCGGCCGGAGGCACCTCGTCCTGTTCGCCTCGGTCTACGCGCTTCAAGGCGTGGTGTTCGCCTACGTGGTGAACTTCAACCTCCTCTACATGAAGGCCGCCGGGCTGGACGAGGGGACGAGCAATGACGTGCAGACCTTCGCGATCATCCTGCCGTTCGCCCTGAAGTTCCTGTTCGGGCCGCTCTCCGACCGCGTGGACCTGCTGGGGATGGGGCACCGCCGGCCGTTCATCGCGCTGGGGATCGCCTTGCAGTGCCTCGGGCTGGTCGGCCTGGCGATGATCGACCCCGGGGCCCACGTCCTCGCGTTCGCCTCGGTGGCGCTGGTCACGGTGCTCGGCCTGGCGATGTACGACACCTGTTGCGACGGCATGGTGCTCGACGAGACGCCGGAGGCCGACCGGCCCCGGGTGCAGTCGGTCTTGATGGTCTCCCGGTTCCTCGCGGCCACCGTGCTGACCTTCGCCTTCGGCCGGATCCTCGAGCGGACCGGCATCGGGCCGGGGAGGAGCGAAGGGCTCCTGATCGGTTGCGCGCTGCTCGGGCTGCCCCCGCTGGCGATGGCGTTGATCCTCCGGGAACGGCGAACCGTGCGGACCGGCGATCGATTCGAGTGGCGGGCCCTGTCGGTCCTGGTCCGGCCGGGCGGCCTGGCCCTGATCGCCTTCGGCCTGCTCTACGCGATGCCGGGCTGGGGCGTGGAGACGAACCTCCCCCTCTTCTACCACGCGACCGGGTTCGACGAGTCGGAGGTGGGCGCCCTCGGCTCGGCCCGGCTCTGCGGCCGGGCGGTCGGGGCGGTCCTGCTGCCGCTGGCGACGCCGATGCTCGGCCGCAGGGGGGTGATCGTCTGCGGGCTGGTCGGGCTGGCCGGATCGACGACGGCCCACGCCCTCGTCGGCGCCGGGGACCTGGCCTCGGCGACGGCCCTCGGCTTCCTGTTCGGCGTGGCCAACGGCTGGAACGACGTGCTGTTCGCGACGCTGGCGATGGGGGCGTCTGACCCGAGGCTCGCGGCCTCGACCTTCGCCCTGTTCATGGCGGTGACGAACCTGAACATCCTCGGCGGATCCCTGTTCGCCCGGGGCCTGGTGGCGCTGGGGGGCTCGTATCCGCCGCTCTTCCTCGCGGCGGGCCTGATCTCGGTGCCGGCCCTGCTGCTCGCGGGGCCGCTGGGCCGGCTGGCGCCGCGGGAGTTGGATTCGAATTCGGACCCGAGCGCGAAGGACCGCCCCGATGACGGCGATGGAATGGCTTGAGATCCTGGGCTGGGGCCTCCTCGCCCTGCTGGGGCTGGCGGCGATCGCGCTGTCCCCCCTGATCTTCCTGCTCCTGGTGGCGGCGGTGCGGCCCGAGTCGATCCAGCGTGCGGTGCGGGTCGTGCTCTCGCCGAGGTACCGCCTGAAGGTGATCGGGCGGGAGCATCTGCCGATGACGGGCCCGGTGCTGCTGATTTCCAATCACGTCTCCTGGCTCGACGGCTTCATCCTGGCGGCCGTGGTGCCGAGGAGGGGGAGGGCCCTGGTTTATGCCCCGTATCTCGGGATCCCGGTGATCGGCCCCCTGGCGCAGCGGTCGGGGATGATCCCCGTGCCCGATCGCGGCCCGAGGGCCCAGCGCGCCATGCTCAAGGCCGCCTACGAGGTGCTCGACCGGGGCGAGGTGCTTGCCATCTTCCCCGAGGCCCAGATCTCCCGGAACGGCCTGCTCGGGCCGCTCTACCGGGGGATCGAGGTGATGGCCTCGAACCGGGAGCACGCGGCGGTGGTCCCGGTCTACCTGGACAACCTCTGGGGCAGCATCTTCAGCTACTCCGGGGGCCGGTTCTTCCGGAAGTGGCCGAAGGGGCTGCGCCGGACGGTCGTCGTCTCCTTCGGCCCGCCGATCGAACGCCCCGTCACCGCCCCGGGTGCCCGCCGGGCGATCCTCGAGGCCGGCGTGAGGGCCTTTGAGGCCCGACCCGAGACCGACCGGGAACGGGACCTCGAGACGATCGACCGATCCCTCCCCTCGCTGGAACACCCGACGCTCGGCCTCCTCGCCGCCTCGACCGCCGACTTCCACCAGGGGATCATCCACCAGATCGGCCACAAGGAGGGGTCGTTCGGCCAGTCGGTGCCGGGGGTGGCGCTCCGGGTCGTCGGCGAAGAAGATGGCACGCCCCTGCCCCCGGACGCCGAAGGGCGGCTCCAGGCCTTGGTCGCCGGGCATCCGGGCTGGCAGGACGTGGGCCGAGTGGCCCGGATCGACCGGGACGGCTTCGTCTTCCCGAGCGACGGTGCCGAGGTCTCCGGGTAGAATCGGCGGGGACGGCCCGAGCAACGTGTCCGAAATGGAGCAAGACCGATGGCGACCATCGTCGAGCCGGGCCGCCTCTACGAGCCCGAGGACCTGCTTTCGCTTCCCAGCGACTCGAATTTCGAGCTCATCGACGGACATCTCGTGGAGCGGAGCGTGAGCGTACTCACCGGCATCGTGACGACGAGGCTCACGCAAATCCTCGGCAATCACATCGAACGAGAGGGGATGGGCTATCTCCTCGCCTCGGACACGATGCACCGCTATTTCCCCGACCGCCCCCGTCGCGTCCGGAAGCCCGACCTGAGCTTCGTCCGCCGCGATCGCCTGAGCGCCGCCCAGATCGCCGCGGGATTCCTGACCATTCCGCCCGATCTCGCCGTCGAGATCGTCTCGCCCAACGACGAGGCGGAGGACCTGGAGATCAAGCTGCTCGACTACCTTGACGCCGGCATCCCCCTGCTCTGGGTGATCTACCCGATCGCCCGATCGGCCGTGATCTACCGGCAAGGCGGCTCGGCCGGCCGGATCCGAGCCGACGAAAACCTCCTCGGCGAGGCGGTCATCCCCGGCTTCTCCTGCCGACTCGGGGAACTGTTCCCGCCCCTGCCCGACTCGACGAGCGGGCCCGGCCCGGGCGAGGGTTGATCTCGGGCCGATCGCCTCGGATCAACGCCGTCGGGTCTCCTCGGCGGCCGTGATCGCGGCGGATCGGGCCATGTCCTCCTGGGAGATGGGCCCCGCGGGCGGCTCGAAGGGGCGGAGTGAGACGAGGCCGGGCGGAGGGGAGCCCGCGGAAGGGTCGAGCATCGGGCGGAGCGCCTCGGCCAGCGACTCGGTGAGGGCGACGGCGCCGAGGCCGTCGAGGTGGGTCGGATCCCGGAAGACCTCGGCGGGGAAGCCGGAGGCCCGGGCGTCGAGGACGACGAGGTTCCGGTGCCCGGAGCGGACCTCGGCGACGAAGCGATCCACGGCGTCGACGATCCCGAGCGAGTCTCGGCGGGACTGCCAGTCGGGGCGAGTCGGCGGGAGGAGCCAGGCGACGGTGATCCCGTAGTGATCGGCCAGCTCGAAGAGCCGATGCACGGCGGCCTCATTGGCCGGGTGGGACTTCCAGCGCCGGCCGGGCGGGCCGCCGTCGCCGCCGGGAGGCCGCCATTCGGAGGGGACCCGATCGCCGGGAGGGGCGAGCTGGGCACCACCGTTGCGGAGCCAGTTGCGCCTCAGCGCCCGAAGCTCGGGCAGGATCGCTCGCTCCCGGTCGTTCAGCGCGGCGACCACCTGTTCTCGGATCGCCCGGCGGTCTCGCCAGGACGGGAGGGCCATCCCCAGGCCGACCCGGGCGGCGAGGTCGAGGTCGCCGGTGAGCAGCGTCAGGTCGAGCCAGCCCCGGCCGTCGAGCAGCTCGGGCCATTGCTCCAGGCCCTCCCGGGGGGAGACGGCGAGCAGGTTCTCGTCGAAGTCGACCACGACGACCTTCGGCCTCGCCCCGGCATCGATCGCCTTGCGGAGGAGCAACAGGCTGGCCGGCGCCGGGGCCCCCGGGACGGCCAGGTTGAACGACCGCAGCCCGAGGCGTCCTTCGAGGACCGGAGGCTGGACGCCCAGCTTGACCAAGCTGTCCCCCAGGCAGAGCACCTCGGCCCCGATCGCCCCCGGATGCGAGGCCGAGGCGGTCGCCCCGAAGCCCCAGGCGAGGCCCGGCTTGGTCGCGTGCTCGATCGGCCGGTCGGACAGGCTCGCCTCGATCAGCGCCACCAGCACGGCGGCGCCGATCAGCCCGAGGGGGAGCCGGGAGCGTCGGGAGGCCGAGTCCATGACCAGAGTCGCTCCGGGAGCTGAAGTGGGGTGGATGGGAAACGCCCTGTCGACGGCCGAGGGATGCCGGATCGACCGTCCCGAGGACGGCCGCCACATGATCGAGCCCGGTTCAGAATTGGAAATAGAGGAACTGTCCGCCCCCGAACTCTCCCCCGAGCACGATCGCGTAGAAGCCGGCCGTGTAGGCGAGGCTCCGGACGTACCATGGCGTCCGCTGCAGGATCTCAAGGTCCCCCGTCGCATGCTGGGCCGCCTGGACGAGCAGGAGCGGCAGCACGACCGCCAGGACCGGGACGAGGGAGGAGGCGGGCGGGAGCGTCGGGCCGGAGAGGATCAGGCCGAGCATCCCGGACGCCTGGGCGATCGAGTCGGCCCGGAAGAGGAGCCAGCCGAGGCAGACGAGGTGGAACGTCACGACGATGCAGAGCCCCGTCCAGCAGGCCCGATGCACCGGGTCGGACGGCCGGAGTCGATCGAGCAGGGGTTCCAGCAGGCGATGGCCGACCAGCAGGATCCCCTGGTAGGCACCCCAGGCGACGAACGTCCAGGCCGCCCCGTGCCAGAGGCCCCCCAGAATCATCGTCAGCATCAGGTTCCGTCCCGTAAGGGCCGAACGCCCCCGGATCGCCAGGATCGCCGAGCACCCGATCAGCAAACCGGCGGCCAGCATCGGGGCGGGCGTCGGCACCGCCGACCGCCAGGAGGCGAACCCCGGCCACTCCTCGACCGCCAGGCATCCGGCCACCCCGAAGCAGCCGACCAGCGCCGCCAGCACGACATTCCCCGCCCAGACGGCCCGATCTCCCCGGCTGCCGCCGAGCGGGATGTAGAGGTAGTCCCGGAGCCACTGGGACAGGCTGATGTGCCAGCGTTGCCAGAACTCCCGGGGGCTGGCGGCGAAGTAGGGCAGGTTGAAGTTCAACGCCAGCTCGAAGCCGAGGCAGCGGGCCACGCCCCGGGCCATGTCGGTGTAGCCGGAGAAGTCGCAGTAGATCTGGAAGGCGAAGGCGTAGACCGCCAGCAGGGCGAGCCCGCCGTCGATCGACGCCCAGCGGCCGAAGAGGTCGTCGACGATCGGCGCCAGGTTGTCGGCCACCACCACCTTCTTCACCAGGCCCCAGGCGATGAGGTGGGCGCCCCGGTAGAACTGGTCGAGGTCGAACCGCCGGGGCCGGGCGACCTGGGGGAGCAGCGTCCTCGGCTGCATGATCGGCCCGGCGACCAGGTGCGGGAAGAACGAGACGAAGACGGCGAACTGGAGCAGGTCCCGCGTCGGCGCGACGTGTCGGCGGTAGACGTCGATGACGTAGGCCATCGACTGGAACGTGTAGAACGAGATGCCGATCGGCAGCAGGACGTCCAGGACCGGCAGCGACGCCTCGACCCCGACCCGGTCGAGCAGCACCTGGAGGCTGCCGGTGAAGAAGTCGCAATACTTGAAGAAGCCCAGGACGCCGAGGTTGACCGCCAGGCTCAGGCCGAGCACCAGGCCCCGGGCCCGGGGGGCATCGACCCGCGCGACGGCGAGGCCGCAGCCGTAATCGACCACCGTCGAGAGGACGAGCAGCCCGAGGAATCGCCAGTCCCAGCAGCCGTAGAAGGCATATCCGGCGGCGAGCAGCACGGCGTTCTGGGCCCGATGGCGTCGTCCCAGGGCCCAGTAAAGGGCGAAGACGACGGCGAAGAAGGCGGCGAACGCCAACGAGTTGAAGAGCATCCCCACCCCTCGACGAGTCGCACCGGGAGCCCGCCGCCGAGCCGAGTTGGGATCCGAGTCGAAGGGTGGGAATCGGGAGGCTGGATCCGTCGGCGTCCCGGGTCACTCGGGCCAGCGAAGGGGTGGGCCGTGTTCTGGCAGAATCGGGCCGTGAGGTCAACCGCGATCGGGACGCGAGCGAGGCGCTCGACGGGACCCCGCGCCGTCGGACTTGAGGAAATGGACTTGCCGGCGAACTCTCGTTAGGCTCGTGAAGACCTCGCCCCGGCCTGAGGCCGCCGCCCCTTCCCGACGCCAGGCCCCGGATCCCCGAACACCCGACCGGAGGAACGACCGCCCATGAGTCTGCTCTTCGCCCAGGAGGCCGGTGGCCTCGGGGGGACGGCCATCGCCCTGATCGTGATCGGGGTCATCGCCGTCATCCTGATCTTCATGGCCATCGGGACGTACAACAAGCTCGTCCAGCTCCGCAACCGGTACAAGAACGCGTACGCCCAGATCGACGTCCAGCTGAAGCGGCGGTACGACCTGATCCCCAACCTCGTCGAGACGGCCAAGGGCTACATGAGCCATGAGCGGGAGACGCTGGAGGCCGTCATCAACGCCCGGAACGCCGCGGTGAACGCCAGCAATCAGGTGGCCGCTAACCCCGCCGACCCGGACGCCATGAAGCGCCTCAACGCCGCCGAGTCGGACCTGGGTTCCATCTCCGCCGGCACCGGCGTGCTCGGCCGGCTGTTCGCGCTGTCCGAGGCGTATCCCGACCTGAAGGCCAACACGAATATGCTGGCGCTCCAGGAGGAGCTGACGAGCACCGAGAACAAGGTCGCCTTCTCCCGGCAGGCGTTCAACGATTCCGCCATGACCTACAACAACGCCCGGGAGGTCTTCCCCGCCGTCATCTTCGCGGGCATCTTCGGCTTCTCCCCGGCCCAGTATTTCGAGGTCGAGTCCCCCAAGGAGCGCGAGGCGCCCCGGGTGTCGTTCTCCTGATCCGGTCGCGGGAGGCCAGAAGGTCGGGGGGGACCGAACCGCCGATTCCCCGACCTTCGGGCCTCCCGCGAATCCGCCCTGCCTCCTCCCACCTCCCCGACTCCCCCCCGCGCGCTGCCGACTCCCATGGATTTCTTCGAGCATCAAGAGGTCGCCCGACGCAAGACGGGCCTGCTGGTCTTCTACTTCGTCCTGGCGGTGATCGCCATCATCGGGGCGGTGTACCTGGCCTGCGTCCTGATTTTCTCCCTCGTCGGCCCCGGCGATTCGGGCGGGCAGGCCGTCCGGGCCCGGGACTTCTGGGATCCCGGCCTGCTCGGGATCGTGGCCCTGGGCACGACGGCCCTGGTGGGGGGCGGCAGCCTGTTCAAGATCGCCTCGCTGGCCGGGGGCGGGCACACGGTGGCCGAACTCCTCGGCGGCCGGCTGCTCCACCCCGACACGAGGGACGCCGACGAACGCCGGGTCCTGAACGTCGTCGAGGAAATGGCGATCGCCTCCGGCACCCCCGTGCCCCCGGTGTACCTGCTGGAGAAGGAGCGGGGCATCAATGCCTTCGCCGCCGGCTATGCGCCCGACGACGCGGTGATCGGCGTAACCCACGGATGCATCCAAACACTCTCCCGGGACGAGCTCCAGGGGGTGATGGCGCATGAGTTCAGCCACATCCTCAACGGGGACATGCGGCTGAACATCCGGCTCATGGGGGTGCTGTTCGGCATCCTGCTGATCGGCATCACGGGCTGGATCCTGTTCCGGTCGACGCTCTACTCGGGCATGAGGGCGTCGAACGACCGCAAGGGGGGCAACCCGCTCCCGCTGATCGGCCTGGCCCTGTACGTGATCGGCTACGTCGGCGTGTTCTTCGGCAGGCTGATCCAGGCGGCCGTCTCCCGGCAGCGGGAGTACCTGGCCGACGCCTCGGCGGTGCAATTCACCCGGAACCCGGAGGGCATCGCCGGGGCCCTGAAGAAGATCGGGGCGATCTCCGAGGGGTCGAAGCTGGAGACCCCCGAGGCGGGAGAGGCGGCCCACATGTACTTCGGGGACGGGGTCGGGGGCGCCTGGCTGGCCATGCTGGCCACCCACCCCCCGCTGGCCGACCGCATCCGGCGGATCGACCCGGGCTTCGACGGCGACTTCTCCAAGGTCTCGCTCGCCCCCCCCAGCCACGCCCAGGTCGACCGGGGCGGCGCGGAGGCCCCGAAGTCGACCGGCAAGGCCCGGATGAAGTTCGACCCGGTCGAGGCGATCACGAAGATCGGCACGGTCGACCCCCAGCGGCTCGCCTACGCGGCCGGGTTGCTGGAGTCCTTGCCGACGCCGGTCCAGCGCCTGACCCGGGACCCTTACAGCGCCCGGGCCCTCATCTATGCCCTGCTGCTCGACCGGGACGAACGGATCCGCGAGGCCCAGCTCCGGTCGCTCTCCTCCTCGGCCGACCCGAAGGTCTTCGAGGAGACGGGGAAGGCCCTGACGCAGGTCGACCGGCTCGACCCCGGGGCCCGGCTGCCGATCGTCGAGCTGGCGATCCCGAGCCTCCGGCAGATGTCGCCCGACCAGTTCCGGGCCTTCCAGCAGAACGTCCGGATGCTGATGGAGGCCGACCAGTCGATCAGCCTCTTCGAGTTCGCCCTGCTCCGGTTGCTGATGCGGCACCTCGCCCCGCAGTTCGGCGGCCGGGCCGAGCCGAAGGTCCGGCACACCACCCCCGGGGCGATCTCGGGGCCGACCGCCACGCTGCTCACCGCGATCGCCCGCGTCGGCCAGCCCGATCAGGGCGAGCAGGCCCGTCGGGCCTTCGACGAGGGGGCCCGGGCGCTCGGTTGGGGAGGGGCCCGCGTCGGCCCGTCCCCCGAGGCCGGGCTGGAGGCGATCAGCAAGGCGCTGGACTCCCTGGCCGAGGCGAGCCCGACGCTGAAGCGGGACGTGCTCCGGGCCTGTGCCACGGTCGTTGGTGCCGATGGGCATGTCTCCGTCGAGGAGGGGGAACTGCTCCGGGCCGTCGCCGACTCGCTGGGAAGCCCGATGCCCCCGATCCTCGGCGAACCGGCCTGAGCGACCCGGCCGGGCCGATCGGCCCCTCCCCTCCCCCGCCCCCCCGACGGAGTGACCACTGATGACGACCGCAACGCCCCTCAAGCTCGCCTGGATCGCCGGCTCGGCCCTCGTCCTGTTGTCGGCCTCGATGCTCCTCTCCCCGACGCCCCGGGCCAGCGCCCGGGCGCAGGTGACCAAGGGGGGAGGGGTCGTGCAGCCCGGCTCGCCGAGCGAGGGCGGATCCGAGGGGTCGGTCGCCCGGCAGAAGGCCCAGCGGCAGGCCCCGGCCGCCGGGGCCCCCGAGGCCCGGGTGGCCCCGGGGTTCCCGCCGGGCGGGGCCTTCCCGCCGCAAGGGGGGATCGCCCGGGGGTTCGTCAGCCGGGTCGGCTCCTTCGAACTGAGCGGTGGGACCGGGCTGGGGCTCTACCGCTGGCTCGACGCGCCCCAGGACCGCCGCAACCCGTACCGTTTCTGGCGGAGCGACCTGGCCTTCGAGTCCCGGGAGCAGGTCTTCTTCGGCGGAGCCGGGTCCAATTCGGTCGGGGCGCCCCGGTTCCTCGACTCCCACCTCTACCGGGACGTCGCCTCCCCGTTCTGGCTAGCCTTCGGCGCCCAGCCGAATCCGGACGGGACCTGGAACATCGCCTTCTCGCTCGACCGTCGCTCCTGGTACTGGTGGGACGACGACGCCCGGGGGTTCGACCTCGGTGGGTTCGCCGTGCCGTTCGGCGCCCCCGGCCAGCCCTGATCGAGGTGGGGGGAGGCGCCTCGGGTCGCGCCGCCCTGGCCCGGCCATCAGCGGCCCTCCCTCGCATCGGGCGGCTGGCTGACGAGCTGGGCGAACGCCTCCCGGACCCGGACCACCTGCGACGCCGAGGCGATCAGGTAGCGGTGCGGCCCCTCCGGGTCGGCCAGGTGCCGGGTGTGGCCGTCGTCGTCGACGACGACCCGGCCCGGGGGAGAGAGGTCGAAGTAGCCCCGATCCGGCTCGACGCCATAAAGCACGCTGGTCAGGTCCCAGGTCGGGCGTTCGTGGGGCGTGGGCTCGTAGCCCTGGTAGGCCTCGGCGATCGGGTGGCGGTCGACGTAGGAGAAGTCGCGTTCGATGCTCGCCGCCGGATAGGTGATGGCGTTGCCGACCTCGAAGCCGCTGAAGACGATCGGCGTCGGCCAGCCCTGGACGAGGGACCGGGCGGCATCGAGATCCTCGACGACGTTGTACTCGCCGAACCGTTCCTGGCCGTCGACCGGGGCGAAGGCGCCGGCCATGATCGAGAGCAGTCGGACCTTCTTCGAGACTAGCTCCCGGCCGGAGAGCGGCGAGGCATCGTCGGGGGCCGACTCGATGAGCCGGGCCAGGTTCGTCGAGAAGCCGACCTGGGCGATCACCACCGAGCCGTCGGGCTGACCGGCCAGGACTCGTCGCAGCAGGGTGACGGCCTCCGGGGCGTCATTGCCGGAGCGGAGGTCGTGCGGGTAGCGGGGGCCGCCGCCGGGTCCCATCTCGGTCGCCAGGCCCAGGAACTTGCCCTGGTCGGGGGTCGCACCGTCCCGGACGACGCCGATCGGGATCGATCCCCGGCCGTAGAAATGGTTGATGGCGTCGACCAGCGGGGCGGCCAGCTCGTGGTCCTTGGTCACGGTGACGGCCAGCAGCTCGCACTTGCCCCGGGACTGGAGCGCGTGGATCAGGCCGAGGGCCAGCGCGTCATCCACGTCGTTGCCGAGGTCGGTGTCGAAGATCAGCCGGACCGGACCGGCGTCGGCGGGGGTCTGCGGGGCGGTCATGAGGATCAGGGGGAGGAGGGTGGTCAGCATGATGGCCTGGGCGAAAATCGAGGGAGTCGGGACGGTTCGAGCGTCGAAGGGCCGGGGCCCAGGTCGGGGGGCGAGGCAGGGCCTTGCTACGGGACCAGGGACGGATCGTCCGAGGGCCGGGACGGGGCCGGTGCGCCAAGCCCCGAGGACGGAAGTCATTCCAGGATCAGGGATATCGGAATCGAAATGGGTTCGCTCCGTAGAATCGCGCACCGCCTCCGGGGGGATCCGGGCCGGGCCGGGATTCCTGGACTTCCTGCAACACTCCGGAGGGTACGGCTGTCAGGACAGGACGGGGATGGGACGCGGACGGTGCGCCAATCCCATTGAACGGAAGTCGTTTCAGGGCCAGGAATTTCAAACGCAAAATGGGTTCGCTCCGTAGAACTGCGCACCATGCTGGGGAGGTTCGGATCGGGGGAGGGGATCGCTGCCAGGATGCCCGGGGCGGGCCCGGGGGCGGACTGAGGGCCGCCTCCCATTAAGATCGTGGAATCGGCGAGGGACAGTCACACGAAATGGCCGGGCATCAGTCGGCGGTCGAGGCGACGCCCCGGAGCAGGGAGTCGTCCAGGCCCATCTCGGTGACGATCGCGTCGAGCCGCTGGCTGACCTCGTACATCGTCTCGGGGCGCTTCGGGGGGTCGCTCTGGAGGCAGCCGACGAGAAGGTTATTCAGCGAGGCGCCGATCGCCGGGTTGAGCCGGGCGGGGAGGGGGATCTTCTCGACGTCCCCCTTGGAGCGGCCGCCGACGTTGGCGGGTTGGCCGGTCATCTGGTGGTACATGACGGCGCCGAGGGAGTAGACGTCGGTGCGGTCGCCGAGGATCTTGCCGCGGATCTGCTCCGGGGCCATGTAGCGGCGCTCCCCCTTGTACTGCTCCCGGAGCGCGGGGGGGACCTGGGCCAGGCCGTAGCCGAGCAGCTTGACGTCGCCGGTTCGGGTGAGCAGGATGCGCCTCGGGGCGAGGTCGCCGTGTCGGACGCTGCGGCGGTGCATGTGGGCCAGGCCGGAGGCGACCTTCTGGAAGATCAGGACGAGCTGGTCGAGGGAGAGGTCCGGCACGGCGTCGATCGCCTTGCCGGGGACGAACTCCATGAGCAGTTCGCCCCGCCCGGGCCCGAACCAGACCCACTTCCGCTTGACGCGGAAGTCGTGGTACCTGAGCGGGACCGGGTGGCCGAGCTTGGCGCTCGCCTCGCAGGCGGCCTTGGCCCGGGCGAGGTCGACGTCGTCGTCGGGCCCCTCCCGGTTGATGAACTTCAGGGCGTAGCGCCGGCCGGGCTGGGTTCGATCGCCGATGCGGACGACCTTGCCGGAGCCCTCGGCGTCGAGCAACGCCTCGACGAGGAACTTCATGCCCGCCAGTTGCGGGCGGGCGTCGGCCGAGGCCTTGGACATGCTGACCCTCCCCTCCCCCCCTTGGAGACGCCCCGGCGTGCCACGCCCGTCGAGGAGGCGTCGGTCCCCGATTCCGGTCATAATCTCGCAGATGAGTCGGCCCGACGCCACGGCCCGGCGGCGTCGGCGAGGGCTTGCGGTTGCCCCGGGGTGGGCCTAGATTGGCCCTTCTCGGGGCCGGCCGGGCCCGGCCTCTTCCTCGATCCAGATCCGAATCCGAGCCGACCGGACAGGGGATGCCGAACATGGGTCGCAAGCTGCGCGTGGGGATGGTGGGGGGCGGCGGGCCGGCGAATTTCTTCGGGGGGCCGCATCGCCGGGGCATCCTGATCGACAACTCCGCCGAGCTGACCGCCGGGGCCCTGCGGTCGAACCCCGACGACGCGATCGCCTCGGCCAGGGATCTGTTCTTCACGCGGGGATACGGCGACTGGCGGTCGATGATCGCCGAGGAGGCGAAGCGGGACGACGGCATCGACTACGTGACGATCGTCACCCCCAACGACGCCCACTTCGGCCCCGCCGTGGCCGCGGCCGAGGCCGGCATGGGGGTGCTCTGCGAGAAGCCCCTGGTGATGAACCTCGACGAGGCGAGGACGCTGCATCAGGCGGTGAAGACGGCGGGCGTCCCGTTCGTGGTCGCCTATACGTACACGGCCTTCCCGATGGTGATGATGGCCCGACACATGGTCGCCGACGGCAAGGTGGGCGAGGTCCGCAAGGTCGAGGCGTGGTACCCCCAGGGCTGGCTGGCCGGCAGCCGGGAGTCGACGGCCGACGCCGCGGGGCAGAAGCAGGCGTCCTGGCGGGTCGACCCGTCGAAGTCGGGCGCCTCGGGCTGCGGCGGCGACATCGGCACCCATGCGTATGAATTCGTCCGGTTCGTCGCCGGCCTGACCGCCACCCGGGTCCGGGCCCGGCTGAAGACCTTCGTGCCCGGGCGGGCGCTGGACGACGACTTCACCGTGCTGGCCGACCTGGACAACGGCGGGGTCGCCACCATCGCCGCCAGCCAGGTGACCATCGGCGCCCAGAACGACAACGGCTTCCGGGTCGTCGGCACCGAGGGGACGCTGGAGTGGTCGATCACCGATCACAATAACTTGAAGTACTACCGGGCGGGAGAGCCGGTGCATGTCTACCGCCTCGGTGGTATGTACAATTATTTCCCCTCGACGATCACCCCGTTCATCCGGGTCCCCGAGGGGCACCCGGAGGGGTTCCACGAGGCGATGGCGAACCTGCACCGCTGCCTGGAGTGGCAGATCCGGGCGAAGCTGGGGGAGCAGGTCCCCGACCACATGCACCTGCCCGGCATCGCGGACGGCGTGGCCGGGATGGCCTTCCTCGACGCGGCCGTCCGGAGCGGCCGGCAGGACGGCGAGTGGGTCGACGTCGAGCCGGTGGGCTGATCGATGGACTTCTTCAACGTGGAGGGCGGCGGCCTTCCCGTGATGGAGGTCGACCCGGCGGCCTCGGACGACGACCGGCTGGTCTTCGTCCGGGGCCCCCGGCGGTCGTGCGGCGTGGTGATCGGGATGCTGGGGCTGGCGGCGCTCGCCGGGGCGGTCGCGGGGGCCGTCTCTAGCGGGGAGCCCAGGGAGCGCTCGGCCCTGCTGGCCCTCGGGGCGTTCGCGGCCGTGGCGGGGTCGGCCCTGGGCGTCGCCCTCGCGTCGAGCCGGTACCGGCTGATCGTCGACCGTCGGGAGGGGAGGCTCGTCAGCTCCTGGTGGTTCCTCGGCCTCGAGAACCGGACGAGCAAGGCCATCGGCGAGCCCCGATCGGTGGGATGGGCCCGGGAGGTCGAGCAGTCCGGGGGAGGGACGGGCCCCGCCACGGAGAGGATCCGGTTCCCGGTCCTGCTCCATTACCGGGTCGGCGGGCGGGGCGGGATGCAACGCCTGTTCGTCGCGTCGGACGAGGAGGTGGCCCGGCGGCTCGCCCGTGCGCTGGCCGAATTCCTCGGGGTCGACCCGGGGGACCGGGGCCAATGACAGCTCGAATCGGCCCGGAGGCCGGGGTAGGATGGAGTCCCGGCCGGACCCTCCCCGGATCGCGCCAGGAGGACCGATGAACGACCCCCTCGTCCGCTTCAGCGTCGCCATCGGCGGCGACCTGCTGGAGAAATTCGATCGCTACCGGGAGGAGCACCGCTACCCGAACCGGTCGGAGGCGGTCCGGGGGCTGATGCGCGCGGCCCTGATCCAGGACGTGGTGAACCAGGACCAGGCCGAGACGGTGGGGGTGCTGACCCTGGTCTACGACCACCACAAGGCCGGCATCTCCGACCGGTTGAACGACCTCCAGCACCGGCACTTCGAGCGCGTGCTGACGACGACCCACGTGCACCTCGACCACGACCGTTGCCTGGAGGTCATCCTGCTCCGGGGGCCGGTCCGGCTGGTCCGGGAGATGGCCGATGGGCTGATCGGCACCAAGGGCGTCGAGACGGGCAGGCTCGTGCTGGCACCGGCGAGCCCGATCGGGGAGGCGGGGCACGTTCACGGCCACGGCCACGATCATCCCCACCGGCACGAGCATCAGCACGGCCCCGCATCGGGGCCGGACGGCGGAGGCGGGCCCTAGTCGGGTGGCGGGCGGTCCGTTATGTTGGGCGGCATTGCGGAGACGAGGTACGCCGGGCCCCCCGGCGATCCGCTCCTGAGACGGGCCTCTCGGGCCCGTCCGTCGCGCGAACCGGGGGCCGGCTCAATCGAGATGATGCGATCCGGGCCAGGACGGGAGGACCGCCCCTCCCCGCCGCGCCCCCGGTCCGGACCAGATGGAGACGACACATGGGTGCCCCGACCGTCCTGAACACCCCCCCCAAGGTCGCCCTCGTCGGCGGCGGCTTCATCGGCCCGGTCCACTGCGAGACCCTCCGACGGATCGGCGTGCCCGTGGTCGGCGTGCTGGAGATGACGCCCGAGCTGGGCAGGAAGACGGCCGAACGCCTGGGCATCCCCAGGGTCTTCGCCGACCTGGACGCCATGCTGGCCGACCCGGAGGTCGGCGCGGTGCACATCGCCTCGCCGAACTTCGTCCACTACGAGCAGGCCCGGGCCGCGCTGCTGGCCGGCAAGCACGTGCTCTGCGAGAAGCCCCTGGCGTTGAACTCGACCGAGACCGGCGACCTGGCGAAGCTCTCCGCCGAGCGTCCCAAGCAGGCCGCCGCGGTGAACTACAACGTGCGGTTCTACCCGCTCTGCCACGAGATGAGGGCCCGGGTGGCCCGCGGGGACCTCGGCAAGATCCTCTCGATCACCGGCTCCTACACCCAGGACTGGCTGCTCCAGGCCACCGACTACAACTGGCGGGTCGAGCCCGACCACGCCACCAACCTGAGGGCCATCTCCGACATCGGCACCCACTGGATGGACCTGGCCCAGTTCGCCACCGGGCTGAAGATCGAGCGGGTGATGGCCGACCTGGCGATCTTCCACCCCGAGCGCCGCAAGCCCGTCGGCGGCTCGGAGACGTACTCCGGCTCCGCCGCGGCCGAGCGGGCGACCGAGCCGGTGACGATCGTCACCGAGGACTACGGCGCCGTGGTCATGCACTGGACCGAGGGCGTCCGCGGCGTCTACCACGTCAACCAGTGTCAGGCCGGTCGGAAGAATCGGCTGTCGCTGGAGATCTCCGGCACCGAGGGGTCGATCGCCTGGGACAGCGAGACGCCCAACCGGATGTGGATCGGCCGCCGAGGGCGCCCGAGCGAGGCGTTCGAGCGCGACTGGTCGATCATGGATCCCGCCGCCGCCGACATCTCCCACTACCCGGGCGGCCACGCCGAGGGCTTCCCCGACGCCTTCAAGCAGCTCGCCCTGTCCTTCTACGGCTGGATCGGCGGCGGCTGCTCCGGCCCGGCGCCCTTCCCGACCTTCGCCGACGGCCACCACGAGGTCCAGCTCTGCGAGGCGATCGCCTCGAGCGCCAGGGGCGGCACCTGGGAATCGGTCGCGTCCTGATCCGCCGGCCGGGCTCCGGCCCGCAGATCGGACTCCGCCGACAACCGCACTGCCACCCCCCGAGCGACGGCCCTTCCCATGCGGGAAGGGCCGTCGAACCGGGCGGGGCGGGATCGCCCTCGGTCCGTCGCGATCCCACCCGCCCTGCCCTCCGGGGCCGCCCGGCGGCCTCCCCACGCGATGCCGAAAACGGCGGGACACCCCCGCCCGGATTCGCGTCCGGCCGAAAAGCAACCTATAGTTGTCTTGCCGAGCAGTCGCGGAACCCGGCCTACGGGCTCGGATGATCGCGTCTTCGCCGGTCGATCGCCGCCGCCCGGCGTGCCCGGGCATCGGTCGAGCGACGGCCCGAGGGCCCCGGCCCTCCTCGACCGTCGCGCCGGCCTTCAGAGGACCCGGGAGGTCTCCACCCCCGGCCCTCCACACCAATTGATGCACACCTGGGATCTCGCACCAATGCCAAGAACGGCTCAACGATCGCGCTGCGCGCCGGCGGTGGAGGCACTGGAGGCCCGCGAGCTGCTCAGCGTCCTCGCCTCGACCCCCTCGACCTCGGGGGGCCCGAGCGCCTCCGCGCTCGCGAGCGCCTCGACCGCGCTGCTGGTCCGGACGGTCGACGGGGTCGACCCGGCCGCGGTGCAACGGGCGTATCGCTCGCTCGGGGCCTACGTCGAGCAGGCCTTCCCCGACGGCCCTTCGCTGCTGCGATTGTCGAGCCGATCGGCGAGGGACGCGGCGGTCGGCTGGCTCAATGCCCGCCCCTGGGTGGCCTACGCCGAGGCGGACGCGCCCCTGGTGCGGTCGTCGGCCGCCCGGATGGTGCCCGACGACCCGAACTTCTCCCAGCTCTGGGGCCTGGACAACCCGGACGACCGGGACATCAACGCCCCGGAGGCCTGGGCGTCGGCCGGGGCGGGGGCGGGGGTGGTGGTGGCGGTCCTGGACACCGGGATCGACCTGGATCACCCGGATCTGGCCGGCCGGATCTGGGTCAACCCGGTCGAGATCCCCGGCAACGGCATCGACGACGACGGCAACACGCTGGTCGACGACGTCCACGGCTGGGACTTCGTCTCCTCCTCCGCGGACGTTCGGGACGACAACGGCCACGGGACGCACGTGTCCGGGACCATTGCCGCGACGGCCGGCAACGGCGAGGGGGTGGCGGGCGTCGCCTTCGGCGCCACGATCATGCCGCTGAAGGTCCTCGACGCCGAGGGGAGCGGCCTCATCTCCGACGCCGTGGACGCGATCTACTATGCCGCGTCCCACGGGGCCCGGGTCCTCAACGCGAGCTGGGGGGGGCCGGGCTACTCCAAGGCGCTCGATGACGCGATCCGGTCCGCCGGCCAGGCGAATCCGGCGACCGGCTCGCTCGGCGCGGTGTTCGTCACGGCCTCGGGCAACGAGGCGGTGAACAACGACGTCCGGCCGAGTTATCCGTCGAATTACCGATACCCCCACACGATCACCGTGGCGGCCATCGACCAGTCCGGGGCGCTGGCGAGCTACTCGAACTACGGCGCCCGGACGGTCGACCTGGCGGCGCCGGGCGACCGGATCGTCAGTACGGTGCCGGGAGGCTACGCGTCGTACACCGGCACCTCGATGGCGGCGCCGCACGTCAGCGGGGCGGTGGCGATCGCGGCGGCGGTCTTCCCCGGCGAGTCGGCCGCCCAGCTCGCGCAGCGGGTCGTCTCCTCGACCCGGCCGTTGCCCTCCCTGGGCGGGCTCGTCGCGACCGGCGGCCTCCTCGACGCCTCTCGGATCGTCGCCCCCTCGACACCGGAGCCGACTCCGACCCCAACTCCGGTTCCCGAGCCGACCCCGGTTCCCGAGCCGACTCCGGTTCCCGAGCCGACCCCGACGCCTCCCGCCTCGGGATCGATCGATCCGCTCCCGCTCGCCCCGAGGCCGGTCGCCGGCACCTGGACCGACGAGCAACTGCGAGCGTCCCTGATCTCGTCGGACGAATTCTACGCCCGGGCCGGGGGCACGCCGGAGGCGTACGTCTCGACGCTCTACCGGCTGGTCCTGGGACGGGAGGTCGAGCCGGGCGGGCTGGACTTCTGGTCGGCCCGGCTGCGATCGGGATCGCCCCGGCTCGACGTGGCAGAGTCGATCCTCCGGTCGGACGAGGCGAGGCGGACGCTTGTGGCCGGCTGGTATCGCGGCGACCTCGGACGGCCCGGGTCGATCGCCGACTTGAAGGCGGATCCCGGGGTCGCCTTCTGGGCCTCGATGCTCGCCGGCGGCACCCGCCCCGACGAGGTCCGGGCGGCGATCCTGGCCTCCCCGGAGTTCTTCGAACGGCAAGGGGGCTCGGCAGAGGGGCTGGTGGTCGGTGCCTATCGATCGCTGCTCGGCCGGGAGCCGAACGCGGCGACCGTCGCCGCCGCCGCCGCCGAGATCAACGGCCGGTCCTGGGACGCCCCGACCATGATCCTCTCGATCCAGTCGATCGAGGAGGCCGCCCGGGCCAAGGTGGCCGCCTGGTACCGCAGCGACCTGGGACGCACCGCCTCGATCGCGGAGCTGAAGCTCGATGCGGGGGTGAATTTCTGGGCGAACCTCCTGCCCAGGGGATGAGCCCGAAGGCCGCCTGGCCCGGAGGCGAGCATTCGCCTCATTCGGATCGGGATATCTCGCCCCGAGGTATCCCGATCCGGCGCAACAGTTGCTCCTCCGACCCCCGTCCCCCCGACCGGGGAGAGCCCTCCCCGCCCGAGGGCACGGGCCGCCTCGGGCGGCCGACGGGGCGGGACGCCTGGTCCCGCCCCCGACGACGACGATAAGGAGCATCACCATGCAACGCCGGGATCTGCTCAGCACCCTCGGCCTCGGGGCCGCCGCCCTCACCGTGACCGGACGATCCGCCCTGGCCGGCTCCCAGGCGCAAGGCGACGTTCACGCCCATGACGAGGGCGTCAGCGTCATGGAAGTCTGCGCCAAGTATTGCAATGAGGCCGCCCTGCACTGCCTCACTCAGCTCAGCAAGGGGGAGGGGGACGCGGCGTACCACGCGCAGGCCCACGAGATCACCGTGGCTTGCCAGGAGTTCTGCCACCTCTCGGCCCAGCTGATGGCCCGTCACAGCTCGTTGGCGGGCGTCGCCCACGAAGCGAACGCGAAGGCCTGCGACGCCTGCGCCGAGGTCTGCGAGAAGTCCGACGAGGCGATCATGAAGGAATGCGCCGAGCAGTGCCGGAAGTGTGCCGAGCACTGCCGATCGCTCGCCACGGACGGCCACCAGCACGGCTGATCGCCGACCGCCCGTCCCCCCGATCGACCCGACTCCGGCCGACGCCCTCATCCTTTCCCCGGGGGCGATCGGCCGTCGTTCTTGGCCTCGAAGCCCAGGCCCTCGGCGTGTCGCCCCCCTGTTCCCGACCGGTCGCGGGGCCGATGCCGGATTCGGCCCGGAACTTCGAGATGCTGGCGGTGGCGACGGGGCCAACCGTGCGGCGATGGCCGAGGGGATCGATGACGATCGACCCGAGCCGTTGGGGGCCTGCCGGGTGCGGATCGTGGACCTGGGCGACCCGAGCCCGTATAGTCGCGCCCTGGAGGATCGGGGCGAGGTCGTGACGAGGGACATCGACGCCGGCGTCCCGGCCGCCCATCACCGATTCCCGCTCGACCGGTGGGCCCGACGCCGATTCGCCCCGCACCGCGCCCCTCCCGCGCAACGGACCGACATCCGCGAGGACGCCCATGCGACTCCTGCGTTATTCCCCCTGCCTCGTGCTCCTGCTCCCATCCCCGGCGGCGTCCCAGGAGGCCGCGCCGTTCCCCGCGTTCGAGGTGCAGGAGATCGACCCGCACGCCGGGAACGTGGTCTATGCCGTGAACGTGGCGGACGTGAACGGCGACGACCGGCCGGACGTCTGCGCCCTGACCGAGGACGCGATCGTCTGGTACGAGAGCCCCGGCTGGACCCGGCACGAGATCCTCAAGGGGGCCACGCAGGAGGCGGCGGGGACCCGCAGGGACAACGTCTGCTTCGCCCCGCTGGACATCGACGGCGACGGCGACCTCGACTTCGCCATCGGCGCCGACTGGCGGCCGACCGACACGCAGGCGGGCGGCACCCTCTTCTGGGCCCGCCAGGACGGTCCGGAGGACTGGGCGCTGATCCCGATCGGCGGCGAGCCGACCGTCCACCGGATGCGCTGGGCGCAAATCGACGGCGAGGGCCGTCCCGAGCTGGTCGTGCTCCCGCTCCAGGGGAGGGGCACGTCGGGACCGGACTGGGGGGCGGGTGCGGGGACCCGCGTCCTCGTCTTCTCGATCCCGGGGGATCCCTCGGGGGACGACTGGCCGGTCGAGGTCGCCGAGGACGGGCTGCACGCGACGCACAACTTTCACCCGATCGACCGGGACGGGGACGGCGAGGAGGAGCTGGTCATCGGCTCCTGGGAGGGGGTCTTCCAGCTCGACCGGGGGGACGGGGGATGGGCTCGCTCGAAGCTGGGATCGGGGAACCAGGAGGCCGTGCCGAACAAGGGGGCGAGCGAGGTGAAGGTCGGCCGCCTCGGGGACGGGAGCGAGTACATCGGGACGATCGAGCCGTGGCACGGCTTCCAGGTCGTCGTCTACACCGAGCCCGAAACGGCCGAAGCGCCGTGGGAGCGTCGCGTGATCGACGAGCCGCTGACCTGGGGCCACGCCGTCTGGACGGCCAACCTGGACGGCGACCCGGCGGAGGAGTTGATCATCGGCCAGCGTGACCCCAATCCCGAGGGGACGGCCAATCACGCCGGCCCCGGCGTGTTCGTGTACGACCCGGTGCCGGGGTCGGACCCGATCGCCTTCACGAAGCACGCGATCGACGACGGCGGGGTCGCGGTCGAGGACGCGATGGCCGCCGACCTGGACGGCGACGGCCGGCCGGAGCTGATCGCCGGCGGCCGGGCCTCGCACAACGTCCGCATCTACTGGAACCGCCCGGCCGTCGAGGCCGGGGGCGACCGCTAATCGTCGATGCCCGGCGGCGACCGGGCGGGGGAGCCGCGGGATGGCGACGGCGCACGTGCAGGTTGGTACCGAGCCGGCGTCGAGGCGGATCGCCTCGCTCGACCAGTTCCGCGGCTACACCGTGGTCGGGATGCTGCTCGTGAACTTCCTGGGGAGCTACGACTGGGTCTCGCGCAACCTCCCGGTGCTCGATCACCACAACACGTATTGCAGCTATGCCGACACGATCATGCCCCAGTTCTTCTTCGCCGTGGGGTATGCATACCGGCTGACCCTGCTCAAGCGCCTGCGACGCGAGGGACGGCGGTCGGCCTACGGGCACGTCGCGTCGAGGTCGATGGGGTTGATGCTCATCGGTTTCATCGTGTACCACCTCGACGGGGGCGTGAAGTCCTGGGAGGAGCTGAAGGGCCTCGGGCTCCCCGGCTTTTTCGAGACGGCGTTCCAGCGGAGCTGGTTCCAGACCCTGACGCACATCGCGTTGGCCTCGCTGTGGATCATGCCGGTGATCGCCGCCGGCACGGCCGCGAGGCTCGCGTTCGCGGCGGGGTCGGCGGCCCTGCACCTGTGGCTTTCGGACCTGTTCTTCTTCGACTGGGCGATGGGCCGCCCGGTGATCGACGGCGGCCAGCTCGCCTTCCTGAGCTGGACGACGCCGATGATCCTCGGCTCGGTCGCCTACGACCTGATGGCCTCCCGGGGCCCACGGGGGTCGCTGGCCCCGCTGCTCGGCTGGGCGCTGGTGCTCATGGCGGCCGGTTACGGCCTGTCATGTCTGGGAGGGGCGGAGGCGAGCGACGGGTCGCCCCGGCCCGGCTGGGCGGCGCCGCCGTTCTTCCCCCCCGGGATCGAGCCGAACCTCTGGACGATGAGCCAGAGGGCCGGGACCGTCAGCTACCTGACCTTCGCGGCCGGGTTCTCGGCGGCAATATTCGCCCTGTTCGTGCTGCTCTGCGACCTGGGCCCGATCCGCCTCGGGATCTTCCGGACCTTCGGCCGGAACGCGCTGGCGGCGTATGTGCTGCACCCGCTGGTGAATTCGGCGGTGACGCCGTACGTCCCGAGGGACGCCCCGGGTTGGTACGCCGCGGCGGGATTCGGCGTCGCGTTCGCCATCACGTACCTCCTGGTGCGGCACCTGGAGAAGAATCAAATCTATCTCAAGCTTTGAGGCGAACATGCGAGCCGTCGTCATCACCCGCCCCGGGGGCCCCGAGGTCCTGGAGGTCCGCGAGGTCCCCCGGCCGGAGGCGAGGGGGGATCGGGTGCTGGTCCGGGTGCGGGCCTCGGGCCTGAACCGGGCCGACACGCTGCAAGCCCGGGGGATGTACCCCGCGCCCCCGGGAAGCCCCCCGGACGTCCCGGGGCTGGAATTCGCGGGCGAGGTCGAGAACAAGGGCCCCGACGCGATCGGGTCGATCCGGCCGGGCGACCGGGTCTTCGGCATCGTCGGCGGCGGGGGGCTGGCGGAGTACGTCTCGGTCCCCGAGCGGATGCTGGTCCGGATCCCGGCGAACCTCGACTGGGCGGAGGCCGCCGCCGTGCCGGAGGTCTTCCTGACGGCCTTCGACGCGATCGACCTGCAGGCCGAGCTGCGGCCGGGCGAGGCGGTGCTGATCCACGCCGTCGGCGGCGGGGTCGGCTCGGCGGCGCTCCAGATCGCCCGGGCGATGGGCTGCCCCACCTTCGGCACCGCCCGGACGGCGAGCAAGCTGGAGCGGGCCGGGGCCTACGGCTTGGATGTCGGCATCGACACCTCGACCGAGGAGTTCCCGAAGGTCATCCTGGATCGGACCGGGGGGGAGGGGGTGCCGGCGATCATCGACCACGTCGGCGGCCCCTACCTGTCGGCCAACCTCGACGCGCTTGCGACGAAGGGCCGGCTGGTGGTCGTGGGCCTGCTCGGCGGGAGGAAGGCGGAACTGGACCTATCGCAATTGCTGGCGAAGCGGGCCCGGCTCGTCGGGACGACACTCCGCGCCCGCCCGATCGAGGAGAAGATCGCCGCGACGCGTCGCTTCGCCGATCGGGTGGTCCCGTGGCTGGAACGCCGGACGGTCATGCCCGTCGTCGACCGGGCCTTCCCTTTGGACGAGGTGGTCGCTGCGGCATCGCACATGGAGTCGAACCGGGGATTCGGCAAGGTGGTCCTGATGATGGGCGATTGAGCCGTGCCTCTTCTCCCGGGAAGACGCCCCGACGGCTGCGCGAGGGGTCAGCGATTCGGACCCCGGATGACGGCCAGCATGGCCTCGGCCGCCGGGTCGTCGGCGTCGGCCATCCGGGAGTAGATCGAGCCGTGGTCCCTGCCGTCGACGATCAGGCAGCGGGACGGGGAGTGACCCGCGGCCTCTAGGGCGGCGACGAAGTAGAGATTCTCCTCGGCCCGAGCGGGGAGGTCGTCCGAGCCGGCCAGGCAGAGGATCGGCGGCGCATCGGGCCGGACGTGAAACGCGGGGGCGAAGGCGTCGATGATCGGTCGATCCTCGGGAATGCCCCCCTCGGCCCGGACCGTCGAGTGCGTGATCATCTGCCCGGAGATCGGCAGCAACCCGGCCAGCTCGGCGGGGTCGTGGTCGAGGCGGACGAGGTATTGCGGGTCGAGTCCGACCATCGCCGCGAGGTAGCCGCCCGCGGAGTGCCCGGAGACGAAGACGCGGTCGGGATCGCCGCCGAGATCGCGGATGTGATCGAGCGTCCAGGCCACGGCCGCCGCGGCGTCCTCGACGTACGCCGGGCATTCGGCCCTGGGCGAGAGGCGATAGTCGGCCACCACCACGCCGATCCCCTCGGGCAGGAACCGCGCCGCGAGCAGGTCGCCGGCCCGCCGACTGCCGTCGCGCAGGCCGCCGCCGTGGAAGAAGACGACGCTCGGATACCCGTCGACCCCCTCCGGCCGGAAGACGTCGAGCCGACAACGCTCCGCGGCGTAGGCATCCGGGGCTGCCTCGCCGTAGTAGGAGACGTCGGCGACCGAGGGCTCGGGCGTGTCGCCCAGGGCGGGGGCGGCCGGCAGGATCGGGCCGATCAGGAGTGCGGCGATCCATGGGAGTCGCATGGGGGGCGGGCCTCGGCGGTCGTCGGGTCGTTCGATCCGGCGATTGTCCCGGCCCCCGCGACGGATGGCAACCGTCCCCCGTCGTCCCGGGGGTGTGTCGCGGGGGACCGCCCGTTAGAATGCGGGCCGTCGGGTTTCGGGGCCCGCGTCGCCGCCCGGCCCGGCTCGGGCCCGATCCGAACCTGCGAGGAACCCATGACAAATGCAAACACCTGGATCGACCGCCTCGGCCTCCAGCCCCATCCCGAGGGGGGTTACTTCCGGGAGTCGTACCGATCGGCCGATCGGCTCGAGGGGGGGATCCTCGGCGGGAGGTATGGGGCCCCTCGGCCGGCGTCGACGGCGATCTACTTCCTGCTGACCGGCGAGGAGTACTCGAGCCTGCACCGCCTGAAGTCAGACGAGGTCTGGCACTTCCACGCGGGCTCGGCGCTGACGGTCCACGTGATCGAGCCCGGCGGGGCGTATCGGGCGCATCGCGTGGGCCTGGACCTGGACGCCGGGCAACGTCCCCAGGCGGTGGTGCCCGCGGGATGTTGGTTCGGGGCGACGGTGGATGGACCGGGTGAGTATGCGCTGGTGGGGTGCACCGTGGCCCCCGGATTCGACTTCGCCGATTTCGAGCTGGCCGATCGGGACGAATTGACCCGGCGATACCCGGAGCACGCCGGGGTGATCGCCCGGCTGACGCGCTGATCGGCGGCGGTCAGCGGGCCTCGGCGAGGTGGCCGGGCTGGGGTTGGGCGTCGGTGCGGAGCAGGCCGTCCTGGATCTCGAGGACGATGTCGTCGGGGCGGATGAAGCGGCGGTCGTGGGTGACGACGACCAGGGTCGTCGATTGCTCGGCCTGGAGGCGGCGGAGGATCCGGTAGATCTCGTCCCCGGTCTTCGAGTCGAGCTCGCCGGTGGGCTCGTCGGCGAGGACGAGGACCGGGTCCTTGATCAGGGCCCGGGCGATGGCGACGCGCTGCTGCTCGCCGCCGGAGAGCTGGCGGGGGCGATGGTGCGTCCGGTCGCCGAGGCCGACCTCGCCCAGGAGCCGCTCGGCCCGCTCGCGTTGCTCGGGGGTGATGCCCCGGGGCAGGAAGGGGATGAGGACGTTCTCGATCGCCGTGAGATTGTTGATCAGGTTGAACGACTGGAAGATGAAGCCGATGTGGTCGCGCCGGTAGGCGTTCAGCTCGGGTTCGGACATGGCGGTGAGGTCGGAACCCTCGATGCGGATCGAGCCGCCGCCGGGGCGGTCGAGGGCCCCGAGCAGGTACAGGAGGGTACTCTTGCCCGACCCCGACGGGCCGACGATGAAGGCGCAGGAGCCGCGGGGGATGTGGCAGGTGACCCCCCGGAGGGCGTCGACCTGCTGCTCTCCCCGGCGGTAGGTCTTGGTCACGTCGAGGACGTCGATCATCGGGGGTCGCCTCTGGCTGGCTTCGGCGGTGTGGATCGGGGGGAGATCAGTGGGCGCCGAGGCGGATGGCGTCCATCGGCACCAGCCGAGACGCCCGCCAGGCCGGATAGAGCCCCCCGAGGACGCCCATGACCACGGACAGCCCGAGGCCGAAGGCCATCAGGCCGGGGCCGAGCGCGAGCTTCAGGCCGCCGCCGACGAACTGATTGCCGATGGCGACGAGGATCATCGACAGCCCGCAGCCGACCAGCCCGGCCCAAAGGCCGAGGTAGGCGCTCTCGGCCGTCACCAGCAGCAGCACGTCGCCCCGGGACCAGCCATTGGTGCGGAGCACGCCGAACTCGGCGAACCGCTCGGTGGTGCTCATGAGCATCGTGTTCACGATCCCGACGACGCCGACGAGCAGCGCGAGGCTGACGATCATCAGCAGGAACTTGTCCAGGTCGCCGAGCAGTCGGGTGAAATCCGAGGCCAGCTCGTCCATCTCGCGGGCGTCGACGTCGGGCAGCTCGGCCTCGATGGCGGCGGCGATCTCGTTGATGCGTCGAGGGTCGTCGGACTCGACGTAAATGTTGGAGATCTTGTCCTCGCGCTCCTTGAGGACCCGGCGGGCGACGTCGATGTCCGTGATCATCACCACGTCGAGGAACATCGAACCGGTGTTGTAGATGCCGATGATCTCGAAGACGTCGGCCGTCTCGGGGTCGGAGCCGATGCGGAGGGTGTCGCCCACCCGCTTCGGGGTGCCGTCGGGGGAGGCGAGGTTCTCGGCGATCTTGGCGCTGATGACGATGTGGTTCTCGCCGATGTCCGACTCGTCGAGGAACCGCCCCCCCCCCTGCCCCGGTGGGACCATGGCGTTGGCGAAGACGGCGGTGTTCAGGTCCATGTGCGACGGGATGTCTTGCCCGGAGAGGACGATCGCGTCGAACATGGTTTGCATCCTGCGCTCCATGCGCTCCCGGTCGCCCTCGCCGCTGAGCAGGCCGCCGAGTTCCCCGGAGACCGCCCTGGTCATCAGGCTGGAGCCCTCGACGGTGGGGGGGATGCCCCAGACCTCCGGCGCGACGGCCCGGACGCCGGGGATCGCGGCGATCCGATCGACGTAGGCGGGATCCACGCTGCTGAAGACCGGGCTCGGCGCATTCTCCCGGAGGACGACCACCCCCTGGATCTTCTCCAGCGTGTCGTCGACGAGATTCTTCAGCCCCCCCGAGACGCTGTAGAGGCCCAGCACCCCGAGGATGGGGATGGAGAGTCCGACCAGGGCCAGGGTGGTGCGCAACGGTCGGGTGAGCAGGTTTTTCCAGGCGAAACGCCACATGGTGGGGGTCGGTCACTCACGGTTGCGTGGTCGATCGTCAGCGGATCGGGCCGGGCCAGCGGCCGCCGAGAATTCTAGGCGCTGCAGGCCGAAGGCCAAGGTCGGGCGCGGAGGTGGGTTAGTCCGGACCGGATCCGGCCTGCACGCAGGCCCGGCCCCGGACCGATCGGGCCGGGACGGGCCTGAGTCCTGAGGGATGACGCGTCAGGAGTTCACGCGTCCGGCTTCGACTCGTCGGGGGGTGTCGACGACTCGGGGGCAGCCGGATCGGCCGGGGGAGGGGTGGACTGGCCCGTGGTCGTCGCCGTCGGCGGCGGGGCCGGCTGGGGCTCATCTCCCTGCTCCGGGTCGTCCGGGGTGCGCGTCTTGTAGAGCTGGGCCAACTGGCCGAAGGAGCGGAGCGGTACGGAGCCCTTGATGGCGTCCTGCGAGAGCGGCTCGGGGGGTGGGGCGGGCTTTCGGGGCTGGGACGGGCGGGGCGGGGGCGGGGCCGCCTGGTCGGGACGACCGCCGCCGGGCCCCCCGCGACCACCGGGCCCTCCCCGGCCGAAACCGCGTCCGCCTCCTCCGGGGCCTCCAGGGCCTCCGGGGCCTCCCCGGCCGCCTCGACCGCGAGGGCCTTGCTGGGCTCGCAGGGGTGGTCCGGGGATCCGTCCGGTGCCCGGGCGACGCTCGGTGGTCCCTCCTTCGGCGGAGGGTGCGGCCCCCTCGGTCGGGGCGGCCTGCCCCTCCGGGGGATGGCCGGGGCCTCGGCCTCGACCCCGGCCCCGGGGCGGTCGGCCCTGGCCCTGGCCTCGGGCCTCGCCCTCGCCGCCGTCTCCGTGCCCATGGCCTCGGCCCCGGGGGCGTTCGGTGCCGGGGGGGACCATCGTCAAGGAGACCTTCTTCCGGTCTTGATCGACGCTGAGGACCCAGACGGTGACCACGTCGCCGACGCTGACCACGTCGTGCGGGCTCTTGACGTACCGGTTGGCGAGCTGGCTGATGTGGACCAGGCCGGAGTCCTTCAGGCCGATGTCGACGAAGGCGCCGAAGTCGACCACGTTGAGGACCGTGCCCCGCAGCTCCATGCCGGCCTGAAGGTCCTCCAGCTTGAGGAAGCCCTTCTTGAAGACCGGCTTGGGCAGGTCCTCGCGGGGATCCCGGCCGGGTCGGGAGAGGGCCTCGATGATGTCGACGAGCGTCGGCTCGCCGAGTTCGAGTTCCTTGGCGAGCTCGGCGAGCTCCTCGGGCTTCTCCCTCAGTTCGCCGAGCCGGGCCTGGAGGGCGGTCAGGCGTTCGCGGTCGAGCAGGGTGCCCAGGTCGAATCCGAGCCTCGTCAGGAGCGACTCGGCCGCCGGATAGCTCTCGGGGTGGACCCAGGTCCGGTCCAGGGGGTTCTCCCCCTCGAGGACCTTGAGGAAGCCGGCGGCCTGGGTGAAGGTGACGTCGCCGACCCCCTCGATCTGCCGTATCTGATCGCGCCTGACGAAGGGGCCGTGCTGCTGGCGGTACTCGACCAACCGACGGGCGGTCAAGGAGTTCAGGCCGGAGACGTGCCTCAGCAGCGGGACGCTGGCCGAGTTCAGGTCGACGCCGACGTAATTGACGCAGCTCTCGATGACCGACTCCAACGAGTCCTTGAGCTGCTTCGTGCCGACGTCGTGTTGATAGAGGCCGACGCCGATGTTCTGGGGCTCGATCTTGACCAATTCGGCCAGGGGATCCTGGAGCCGACGGCCGATGGAGATCGTCCCCCTCGTGGTGGCGTCGTAGCTGGGGAACTCTTCCTTGCCGATCGGGCTGGCCGAATAGACGCTGGCCCCCGCCTCATTCACGATGACGTAGGAGAGCCTGGCCAGGATCGGGTCGGCCGCGTGGGGCATCGGCGGCGGGGGCGGGCCCTTCGGCTTGGGCCGCTGGTCGCGGTCGCGCTGCTTCTTGCCGGTTTGCTGTCCCTTGGCGGGCTTGGTGCCCGAGCCGACCGGCGGCTTGGTCAGGTCGACCACCGAGGTGCCGGCGGGCTGGCCTTCGGCGGTGGCGCCGGCCGAGGAGGAGGGATCCGGGGCCTCGCCCGGGAGCGGTGCGGCCTCGATCTCGCCGCCCCCGGCCTCGGCCCGGGCGACCTCGGCCTCGGCCGGGTCGGCGTGGTCAAACGGCGGTCCCGAGGGGGCCTCGGACGCCGTCCCCTCGCCGGGGGTCGACGGCTCCGGACCCGGGCCCGCGCCGGTGGGGGCCTCGATGGCCGAGGGGTCCGGCACGAATTCCGGCGCCCCAGGGGCGGGATCGGGGGCTACGATGCTCGACGGTGAGGAGGAAGCGCTCGTCGGCTCGTCCGGGGACTCCTCGGGAGGAGTGCCCGCCGCGGGGGCATGGGGAGTAGTGTCGAGATGCTGGGCGACGGCGGGCTGCTCGGCCATGGCCCGGGACGCGTCGGGGCCCTCGGGCGGCGGCGTGACGTCGTAGGAGGACTGGCCGGGCTGCTCGGCGTCGTGCTCGGGGGAGCCGGTCGGCTCGTCGGCCGGGTTGGCGCCGGGATCGGGCTCGGCGGGGAGGTCGGGCTTGGGGCCTGAGGGGGGGGGATCCTGGGGGTCGGGCTCGGGGCGAGACTCGTCGTCGGTAGGTGCCCCCCCCCGGATCGGGGGGAGATCGTCCGGGGCACCTCCGGAGAGGGGGGGGAGCGCCTCGGCGGACTCATCCGGGCGGGAGGTCCGGCCATGGTCCCCGTCGCCGTTGGCGGCCGATCCGGCGGGCGCGTCGGGCGATTCCTCGGGGGAGGGGTCGGGTGCCGAGTCGACTTCCCGGGCGGGGTGGGGTAGCTCCGGGTCGGGCCCGGGGGCGGTGGGCCCGGGGGTCTCCGGGACGTCCCCGGCCACCGGGGCGGTGGGATGTCCCTCGGCCGGGACCCCCTGGGAGTTGTCGGGCTGTTCGGCCTCCGGGGGCGGGGGCGGGCTCGTCGACTCGGCTTCGGTGGTCATGCCGGTCGCCGGATCGGCGAGGCCGGAGCCGAACGTCTCGGGGGCCTGCAGGGGGGGGAGGTCCTGCACCTCGGGCGGGGGCGGGACGTACTCCTCGCCTCGGAGGGCCATCTCGTGGAACCTGGTCCCTTCCTCGAGGACTTCGACGACGAACTCCTCGGTCTCTCGGCTGGCGGTGCCGTTGCCGATGGCGATGACCTCGACCTCGTGACGGCCGACGAGATCCTTGATGTACCGCTTCCCCTCGGCCCGGCGGTGGGCCGGCATCAGGAAGACGACGCCGTGCTCCTTGACGGTCCCATGGGGGTCGAGCACGGCGACCTTGCAGCCGGTCCGGAAGCCGGGATCGACGGCGAGGACCGTCTGCTTGGAGATCGGCGGCTGCAGCAGCAGGCTGCGGAGGTTGCGGGCGAACACCTCGACGGCGTGCAGCTCGGCCCGCTCGGTCAGCTCCCGGCGGACCTCCCGCTCCAGGCTCGGCATGAGCAGGCGGTCCAGCGCGTCGAAGGCCGCGTTGGTGAATGCCTCGGACTGGGGGTGGTCCTCCAGCGGCAGCTGGGCGCGCATCGTGCGTTCCAGGTCGTCCCGGGGGACCTCGATCTTGACCTTCAGCGGGCCTTCCTTGTCGCCCCGGTTGATGGCGAGGACGCGGTGGGGGGGGACCTGGCCGAGGGGCTCGGAGTATTCGAAGTAGTCGGAGTACTTCACGCCCTGGCCGTCGGGCAGGTTGTCGGCCTTGCGGGTGACGACCCGGCCGAGCCTCCAGACGACGCGACGGATGGCATCCCGGACCGTGGCCAGCTCGCTGATCGACTCGGCCAGGATGTGGCCGACCCCCTCGATCGCCTGGTCGACCGAATCGACCCCCTTCGAGGGGTCGACGAAGGCCTCCGCGGCGGTCCGGAGGTCGGTGAGCGTCTCGTCCCGGTTCCAGATGCGGAGGGCGAGCGGCTCGAGGCCCTTCTCCCGGGCGTCGCCGGCCTTGGTCTTCTTCTTGGGCTTGAAGGGGAGGTACAGGTCTTCCAGCCGCTGGGGAGAGTCGGCGCGTCGGATCGCCTCGGCCAGTTCCTCGGTCAATCTCCCCTGGGCTTCGATGGATCGGAGGACCGTCTCCTTGCGCTCGGCCAACTCCCTGAGGCGCCCGACCCGGCGCTGGATCTCGCGGATGGCCGTCTCCTCCAGGTTCCCGGTCCGCTCCTTGCGATACCGGGTGATGAAGGGGACGGTGTTGCCCTCGTCGAGCAACTGCACGACGCTCTCGACCTGAATCCTCCGGATCTGCAAATCTTGCGCGATCCGGCCCAGGTCGACTTGAATCGGGGTGTCCATGGGAGCGACCACCTGGCAAACTCGCGGGGGGACGGCGGAGACCCTCGGGCGCGGAGGCGGAAGCGGATCGGGCGCCCGGGTCGTGGGGTTATGGTGCGGCGCGCAGCATGGCCGGTGCGCGGCGACGGAGGCTGCAACATAGAGCAACGCCGCGACTCATGTCAAGCGAACGAGGTCGATTCCGGGGGAATTAATCCTTCAGCGGATCATGGCCCCAGTTCATCAGTGAGTATCGCCACCTCGTGTCGGCCACGTCGCCCGAGGGACGCTGCTTCAGGTGTCGCTTGATGTAGCCGACGACCTTGCGCATGTGGGCGAAGTCGTCGTCGCCGTACTCCGCCTTCCGCGTGCGCAGGATCTCGACGATCCTCCGCCCCGACTTGTGGCCGACCGCCTCATCTTCCCCGCTCCTCCGGCGGCCGACCGAGCGGGAGTCCTTGGTCTTGAGCCACGCCTCGACCTGGGAGGCGGACATGTTGACGTGAGCCTTGAAGGACGCGATCGTCTCGTCCCGGCGCGTCTGCTCGCCGTCCCGCTTCGGCTTCGGCTTCGAGGTGGGTGATTGGGCCATCGGTGGACTGCTCCGTTCGTGGGAGTGGCGGGCGGGACGGGAGTCCGGGGTCGGGCGGCGGCTCCAGGGGGGTCGAGGCCGACCGCCCGCTCCCGGCCTCCTCGACCCTCCCCCGTCCCCGCCCCGATCGGCCGCCGTCAACCCGCCTGGGTGACGCCGCCGTAGAGGGAGAGGACCTCCCCGGTGACGTAGCTGCTGTCGGGGTTCGAGGCGAAGTAGACGTAGGCCGGCGCCATCTCCTCGGGCTGGCCGGGCCGGCCCATCGGCACGGACTTGCCGTAGCCGGCCATGTCCTGCTCAACCCGGGCCGACGCGTTCAGGGGGGTCCAGACCGGCCCGGGGGCGACGCAGTTGACCCGGATCCGGCGCTCGACCAGCATCTGGGCCAGGGCCTTCGTGAACGAATGGATCGCCCCCTTCGACGACGAGTAGTCCGGGATCCCCTTGGACCCGTCCATGCCGGCGACCGACCCCGTGTTGATGATCGCCCCGCCGGGCTTCAGGTGCTTCAGGGCGGCTCGGGTCATGTAGAAGTACGAGTAGATGTTCGTCCGGAAGGTCCGATCCAGCTCCTCGTCGGTGATCTCCTCGATCGACTGCCGCCTGGCCATGTAGGCGGCGTTGTTGACGAGGATGTCGAGCTTGCCGAGTTCCTTGACGGTCGCCTCGACGGCCCGCGTGCAGAATCCGGAGTCCTGGATGTCGCCGGGGATGAGCAGGGCCTTGCGGCCGACCTGCTCGACGTGGTCCCGGACGTGGTCGGCGTCGGCCTGCTCTTCGGGCAGGTAGACGATCGCCACGTCGGCCCCTTCCCGGGCGAAGAGGATGGCCACGGCCGCGCCGATGCCCGAGTCGCCCCCGGTGATCAGGGCGACCTGTCCCTTGAGCTTGTCGGCCGGCCGGTATCCGGCGCCGGAATGCTTCGGCCTCGGGTTCATCTCCGCATCGAGGCCGGGTCGTTCCTGGGACTGGGGCTCGAAGGGGGGGGAGGGCTCCGTCACCGGGCTCTTGGAGGCCATCGGTTCGCTCCTGGGTGCGTTTTGAGGGGGTTCGGGCGGCGATCGAGATCGCCCGCCCGCCCGGCGGGGCAGCCCGGGCAGGTCGTCCGGGGGGACGATTCAGTTGTTCCCGCCGAGGCGTCCGGAGGTGTGCTGGCCACGGCCGGTGTTCACGAGCCGATCCTCGCGGGTCCGGCTATCCTGATCGATCGCCTTCTCGCCCCGGCGCTGCTGCTCGGCGAGTTCCTCGGCGGTCGGTTGGGGCTTACCCTGGGCCTGGGGGTTCGCCTGTTCGCCCTCCCGGGCCAGCGTCGAGGGGTCGAAATTCCCCTTGGCCTCTCGGAGTTGCTCGGGCGTGTATTCGTTGCGGGTGTTCGGTTCGTCGGCCATGACTGCCTCCGCAGTGGTTGCGGGACCGGAATCGGGTTCGGCCCGAGTCGGCCGTTCGGGTAGGCCGATCGGGACGAGGGGCCACCGGTGCAATCGCCGTTCCGAGGTGTCGGACGAATTCAAAGGGGCGAGGATGAGCGATCGATCATCGGGATCGTCCGGCGGTGGACGCAACGCGGCCCGGCACCCCCGGGAGGAGGGCCGGGCCGCGATGGGGGCGACACGAATTGAGGCGTCAGGAGGGGGGTCGATCAGCCGCCGATGTGCTTGTTCGCCAGGTCTGGCACCCACCAGGGGAACCAGCCGGGGCCGGGCACGAGCGGGTCGAGGTCGTAGACAGGGACGTAGCACCCGCCGGAATAGTACGTGTCGACGGGTCGGAACGGCTTGATCAGATTGCCGAAGACGCGCTCGGTTTGATTGAAGGGCTTGCAGGCCTCGCCGGCCGTCTGGCGGCCGGGGGAGCCCCGGAAGTAGGGGGACCGGCACGTCGTGCAGCCGCCGGGCAGCACCCGCCCGTAGAGGCCGCCATCCTTCCACGAGTTGACCCAGTGGCCCCGGGAGTGCTCGTGGCGGGGCAACCACTTGGAGTTATAGAAGACGTCGCGGTCCCGATCGACCGGCAGCCGGGGCTCGATGGGCACGATCCGGGTGAGCAGGCCGCTCCGCTCCCGGAGGTCCGGCACGGCCGGGCCGTCGGCCTGGGCCGAGACCCGGGCCGTCGGCAGGAAGATCGTCGCCCCGGCCACCGCGAGCGGGACCAGCAATCGCAAACTCGACATCCGTTCGCCTCCGTGCGAAGGGTACGCCCGCGGTCCATCCGGTGCCCGGTGCGGGCGGCCCCGACGCTCCGGTCGGGCCGCCCGACGTTCGATCGCCGGGTTGCGGGCTCGGCTCAGTAATCCATGGCCCGGGAGCTGTAGGGCGGGAACGCGAAGAAATCACGAGGGGATCGGGTCACGTTGATGTAGGGCACGTAACCGGGGGTCAGGGGGACCGGGCCGCCCGGTCCGACGAAGTAGCGGACCTTGTTGGCCGGGTGCAGGCCGTGCAGGTAGCCGAGTGCCCCATGGCCCAGGCCCTTCAGGTGGCCGAGCTTGCCGCCCAGCCCGCCGTGGCCGAGCCCATCTCCATGGCCCAGTCCGTCTCCATGACCGAGGCCACCACCATGCCCGTACCCGCCCCCATTGCCGAAGCCGTCGCCGCCATGGCCGTGCCCGCCGAAAAGCCCGCCATGCGTGCCGTCGCAGGACGACGGATCGCAGGCGATCCCGGCACCCGCCACGGGGGGGTATTGGGGCGACCCATGAACCCCACCATGATGGCCCAGCCCGTCGTCATGGCCGTGGCCGAGGCCGCCGAGCCCGCCGCCAAGTCCGTGGCCGAGGCCGCCGCCGAGCCCGTGGCCCGCACCGAGGACCGCGCCATCATGATGGCCGAGCGATCCGTCCGATCCTCCGTGGTGGCCGAGGCCGTCGCCGTGGCCGAGGCCGCCGCCGTGGCCAAGCTTCCCCCCCAGGCCGTGGAGCTTGCCGGTGACGAGGCCGGCCGCACCCTGGGCGCCGCCGACGAGGTGCCCGACCGGATCCTTCGCGTAGTGGCCGTAGGGGATTGGCGGGGCGTAGTACATCCCGCCGGTCCTCAAATCCCTGGCGTAGGTCACCCGGGGGATCGTGTGGATCCAGGGGGCGATGTCGCTGATGCCCGCCGAGGCGTCGCTCGACAGCACGCCCAGGAGGACGACGGCCAGGCCCGGTCCTCGTCGATGTCCGATACGCATGATCAATCCCTTGTCAACATGGCCGGTCTCCCTCCTGGAGTGGTTCGGAATCGAGCGAGGCGATCTGGTCCGCGCCGTCCTGTGCGGGGCCGTCGCCGGCTGCCGACGGAGTCGCCCGGGTCGAGTCGGCGGGCCGACCCCGCCGCGGTCCACGCGAGGGGGACGGCCGGATTCGCCGACACCTCCGGGCTCTCGACCCATTGAATCGGACCGATCCGGGGGATGGCTGAATCGATACCGGGGCAGGCCATGGGGGGGTCGTTCCGGTCGCGCCGGTCGGGAAATCCCGGGCGCTCACGGCGGGGGAGGGATGGCGAGCAGGTCTCGGATTCGGGGGGACCGGGACCGGCCGACGCCCACGCCGGGCCCCCGCCGCAGGGGCGAAATGACGAACCCCCGGCCGGGGGATCGGTTGCCGATCCTCCGACGCGGGGGCGCGATTCCGCCGATCAGGCCAGGCCTGGCGGGCGATCAGTGGCCCGGGATGGCCCGGGATGGCATCTGGTTCATGGTCGGGCTGTACATCCCGGCCCGGGAGGCCCGGCGCATCGCCTTCATGGTCCGTCGTTCTTCGAGCCAGTTGGTGACGCTCGCCACGCCGAGCATCTTGCTCAGGGCCCCGGGGCGGCTGGGGACCTCGCTCTCCCCGAGCTTGTACTGGTGCCAGGCCTGGATGGCCGGGTCGGGCTGCCAGCCGGTCGGTGCCGGGGCGGCGCCATGCATCGCGGGGCCGGCCATCCCGGCGGGGGAGCCAGGGGGGGTGACGAAGCTGGTGCGCATCTCGCCGATGGGCATGGGTTCGCCCTCGGCCGCGATCGGGCCGTAGGCCATGCCGGGGACGGGGGCGTAGCCGGGTGCGGGGGCGTAGCCGGGGCCGACCACCGCGACGCCGGCCTCGGCGTCGTGGGAGCCGTACCAGGGAGAGGCCGGGGGCAGCGCGCCGGGATTGTCGGTGTACGCCGCGACCGGCCCCGGGGTGGGTCGGCCGGGATGCTGGACGTGGTGCCCGGCCGGTACGATCACGCGGTCGCCGCCCATCATCCGGGCCAGAGGTCCCCGCCGTTCCTCGACGATCGGGGTCGATCGGCTGTCGGGATTGCAGTAGGCGCAATCCTGGGAGGTATGCGCGTGTGACTGGGATTGGGCCGTCGCCGGGGCGGCCAGGGCCAGGCCGATCAGGGCCGGGGCGAATCGCTCGAGGCGGGGCATCGGGTCCACTCCTCCGGGACAGGATCCATGTCCTCGCGGGCCCGAGTCCGGGAGTCGGCTGACTCCTCCCGGTTCGGGGCGGGGCACCCTCCTGAGGCCCCTCGGTCGACCCGGTCCGTTCGTTCGGGCGTTGCCGAACGAGCCCGGTCGATCGCCGCGACTCGACCATTCAGATCGGCCTCCCGCCGGCGGATCCTTAGCCTTTCGCGTAGAATCGACCCAATCGGCACGACCCGGGCGGGCGGTTCGTCGCCGGGTCCCTCGAGACCGCGCCCGACCGCCGGAGGCACAACGCCCGTGCGCATCTACCTCGCCGGCCCCCTGTTCACCCAGGCCGAACGCTCCTGGAACGCGACGATCGCCCGCGCGCTGGCCGACGGCGGGCACGACGTGTTCCTGCCCCAGTCCGAGATCCAGCATCTCGACGAACTCCGGGCCGAGCCGGTCTTCCGGCTTGACGTCGACGGGGTCCGTTCGGCCGACCTGCTCGTCGCCGTGCTCGACGGGGCCGACCCGGATAGCGGCACCAGCTTCGAATGCGGCCTGGCGTTCGCCCTCGGCATCCCGATCCTCGCGGTCCGGACCGACTTCCGCGCCGGCGGCGACGACCTGACCGGCCAACGGATCCCGTCGATCAACCTGATGCTCTCGCAGGCCGCATCGGCGGTCGTCCACCGGCCCTCCCCCCCGACGACGGCCGAGCGGGTCGCCCGGGACATCCTCGACGCGATCGAAAACCTCGGCCCCCCCCCTGCCCCGGTCCGGAGGGTCATGTCAGGGCCTTGACGCGTGCCCGACCCCTCCCCACAATCGCGGGGACTATTATGGGATCGCTGCAAACCGACCAGGCCCACCATCCATGAGGACGCGGCGCGACCCGAAGCCCGGCCGGACGCCGAACCGTCCCGCGATCGCGGGGCTGGTCGCCGTCGTGCTGTTGGCGTCGGTCGGGCCGATTCCAGCGAGCCGGGCGGGCGAGCCTCGGTCGCCGAGCCGGGGTCAGTCCTGCTGCTGCGGGAACGCCTGTCGGACCAACTGCTGCTGCCCTCCCAAAGCCCCGAGCCGGGGTCGACCTCCCCAATCGCCGGACTCATCGGCGATCGTCCCGGGGGTGTCGATCGCGCTCGACCGGTCCCCTTGCGTCGGCCCGATGCCCTGCGGGGCACCCTCCGACTCGCCGACCTCGCCGACTTCCCAGCGGGATCGACCGGCGGCGATGCTGACCCTCCTCGCCCCCGAGTTCGACCCCGTCTCGCTCCCCGCCCCCCGGTCGTCCGACCGATTCGAGCCCGCCTTGCCGGGCGATCCCCCCGAGGACCCTCCGAGATCCTCGACCCTCGGCGCTCGCGCCTGATCCTCCGCGCGAGTCCGTCCTGAAGTTCGGGATGCCGATCGCCCCGGGGCCCGTCCGCCGGAGGCCTCCGGCCGTCCGGTCAACCACTGGCACTCGGCCCTTCCCCCGGTTCGTGCACCGCGGGGACGGACCGGGTCCGGGACCGGTCCGGCCCGGCCCGGCCTCCAGGTCGCCCCCCCGGGGCCGTGCTCGTCGAGCCGCCTCGAAATTGCCCGGCCCACTTCGCGAATGCGACGGTCGGCCGGCTTATGTTCCTCGTTGGTACCCGATCCACGGCCGGATCGGGGGACGGGGAGGCCGCCTCGACTGCGCCCCGGCATCGCTCCGAGATCCTCGCTGATCCTCCCTCGAATCGCCCTCCCACCTCCCGGAGCTCCCCGATGCGACGTCCCCGCCCGAGACGAGCCTTCACGCTGATCGAGCTGCTGGTGGTGATCGCCATCATCGGCGTGCTGATCGCCCTGCTGCTGCCCGCCGTCCAATCCGCCCGCGAGGCGGCACGGCGGGCCGAATGCACGAACAACCTGAAGCAAATCGGGTTGGCGATGCACAACTACCACTCGTCCTTGAACTGCTTCCCGGTCGGCTTCCTCTACCCCGACCCGGCCAGGGTCTATCCGGGAGTCCCGCTCCTCCACTACCGCTGGTCGGTCCTGGCCCAGCTCTCGCCCTACCTGGAACAGGCGTCCGTCTTCAACGCCCTGAACATGGACTGGCCCACCGCACCCGGGCCGGCGGCGGTCCTCGGCACACCGCCGTGGACAATCTTCCCGGTCAACACGTCCATCCTGGCCACGAAGGTGAAGTTCTTCCTCTGCCCCAGCGACGGGGCCGGGCCCTCGACGACCCTGCCGGGCGGCGTCACCTCGGGCCCGTCGAACTACCACTTCAGCACCGGCGACGGCTCGCCCAATAGTGCGAACCCCGGCGACGCGGGCCAGAAGGTCCCGGCCAACGGGGCCTTCGTCCTCGGTCGTCCCCAGACGGCCGCGACCATTCGCGATGGCCTGAGTGGCACGGTTGCCGCCTCCGAACAGCTCATCGGCCCCGGCGGCTCGACCCCGCCGAGTGACACGCGGCTCGCCGCCGCCATCGGCTCGACCCCGCTGCCGAACGCCATCCCGGGGACCGCGGGGTATGACCCCTCAGGCCCGTGCGGTCGTCCCACCACCTGGCGGCTCGACCTGGGATTCGGCTGGTGGGACGGCGACTATCGCACGAACTTGTACAACCACTACCTGACCCCCAACTCCAAGCTCCACGACTGCTGGCAGGCCAGTCCGCCGCACAACCCGGCGATCAAGGCGGCCCGGAGCTTCCACCCCGGCGGCGTCAATGCCCTGTTCGCCGACGGGCACGTCGCCTTCGTCAAGGACACGATCGACCCGGTCGCCTGGCGGGCCGTCTCGACCCGGGCCGGTGGGGAGGTCGTCTCGGCCGACGCGCTCTGATTGGCGCCCTGCCCCGGATCACTCGGGCGACGGATCGCCGGGGCCGGGGATCAGCCGATCCGTCCGAGGTCCCAGTAGTCGGCGGGCTTGCCGCAGTGCTCCAGGAGTGGGACGACCTCGTCCCGGAGTCGGTCGACGACCCAGGCCCTGGTCGGCTCGTCGTAACGAGGGGGGGGGATCGGGGCCCCCAGGACCTTGAAGATTCGGCCCTTGATCGCCGGGGGGATGCGACCGGTGACCGACTCCCCCAGCATCCTCCGACTGGTCGAGCGCAGGGCGGACATGATCGGGGTGGAACGCCGGAGTTCCTCCTTGACGTTGGCGGGCCGCTCGAGGTCGGGGATCTCGGCGTCCGGGTCGATGCCCAGGAAGGAGCAACAGCGGCGGAGCGTCCCGGCGGAGTCGGCCTTCATGTCCTCCTGGAAGAGGACCAGGATCCGGTCGTCCGGGAAGAATCGACGGTAGCGTTGCAGTTGGCTCCAGTATCGGCTGGAGCTGATCAGGTAGGGCTGCGACCGCACCGCCTCTAGGAATGGCTTCTGCTCATGGCCGGTGTTCATGAGCGACTCCATCCAGTGCGACTTGATCCGCTCCAGTGGGTTGCGGACCGCGTAGATGATCCGGGCATCCGGGACCAGATCGGCGATCCGTCGGGCGGGCCGGTCGTCATCCCACTCGGCGTACGTGGGCGAGCTTTCGCCGATGGCCTTCGCGGCTCGGGCGTCCTTGAACAGGGAGGAGTACCAGTCGAGTCCCCGTTCGAAGTTCATCGTGAAGTAGTGCGGCTCCTTGGGGACGGTGACCGCGAACGCCTGCGGGTGCTCGTTGAGGCGGGAGGCGAGATAGGTGGTGCCGCACTTCGCCGCACCGATGATGATGAAGTTCGGGAGGGGGCTCGGCGGGCTGCTCATGGGGGCTTCGGCTCTCGGGATCTCGGGAGGACGGCGTGCCTCCGACTCATCGGCGACGACGTCAGGGCCGGGCGTCCCTTCCCGATCCGACGGTTGGGAGATCGGAGACCCGACGAGGTCGTTCCTCGGCCGGGGAGGGCCGACCCGAGACGCCGCCCCTATAATAGTCCATCGTCGGCCGGGCCCGCGACTCGATCGGGCCGACCGGTACGATTCTCAGCAGATCGGGGGCGCGGATGTCGACGAGGGACCAGGTCATCGCGATCGGCACGCTGGCGATCGGTTTCGGGACGGGCTTCGCCTGGTGGCGGTCCGTGGCCGGCGACCCGAAACCCAGGGGGCCGATGGTCGTGTCCGGAGTCCTGGCCGACGAGGAGCACCTCGTCACCCCCGAGATGACGCGGGCCAGCGAGCAGATGGCCCGCCGCCCCGCACCGGGCTTCCGGGCGGTCGACCAGGACGGGAACCGGGTCGTTTCGTCCTCGATGTTCGGCGAACGGCCCGTGGTCCTCGTCTTCATCAAGGACGGCTGCCCCTGCTCCACCTCGGCCGAGCCGTTCTATGCCCGATTGCACGACGCCTATGGCGATCGGGCCGCGTTCCTCGGCGTGATCGACGGCGACCGATCCGTCGCCTCCCGATGGGTCGGCGACCACGGCACCCCATATCCCGTGCTGGCGGATCCCTCCCTCGAACTCGCCCGGGACTTCGAGGCGAGGAACTCGGCCTACGTCGCCCTGATCGATCGGGACGGCGAGATCGTTTCCCTCTGGCCGGGGTACTCGGAGGGGATCCTGGACGAGATCGCCGCGCGGCTCTCGGAGCTGACCGGCCTCCCCCGGGCCGACGTCGGCGCATCCGAGGCGCCCGAACTGCCCTACTCCGGCTGTCCCTTCCCCGTCGGGACGGGGGGGGGACCGACCGGTTGAGCCGACTGGCTGGCCCCTGCTCCGACCCCGATCGGTCCGCAGTCCGTCCCACCAGGTCCCCGGTCGCGTCGATGCGGGGCGCCAAACCTCGAACCCCGAGGAACCGGCCATGAGGCGACCGAGCAACGCGATGACCCTGGCCTGCCTGGCCGGGGCGGTGATCCTGTCGTCCCCGGTCGCCGGACGGAAGGCGGACGACCCGCCGCCCCCGCCGATCAAGGAGATCATGGGGAAGCTCAACAACGGCCCCCAGGCCCTCACCTCGGCGATCGGGCGCAACCTCGACAAGGCCGAGCCGAACTGGGGGACGCTGGTCGAGCAGTGCGAGATCTACGTCGAGAACGTCGAGCACCTGGGCAAGAACACCCCCCCCCGGGGAGAGCCCGCGTCCTGGAAGCGGCTCACCGAAGCATACCTCGATTGCGCGAAGACCCTGGCCAAGGCCGTCGAGGCCAGGGATCGCAAGGCGGCCCTCGCGGCCCATCAAAAGATCCAACAGGCGTGTGCCCGCTGTCACGTCAGTCACAAACCGTGATTGACGGGTAGGGGATGGCGGGACCCAACCCGCCCTCGCCCGATCCACCGCCCGATGGACCTCCTCACCGGCGGCGAGCCGCCCGGCGACTTCGCCCGAGGGCCACGCCCGTCGCCCGCCGGCCCCCGGGGGTATCGGCCCTCAGGCCCGGATGCACACTCGGCCCCGGGCCGAGGGCCAAGTCGGGCGGAGTCGCCGCCGGGGATCACGACGACGAGGCCCGGATCGTCGGGGCGATCCGGGCCTCGTCCGCGTCGTTTCGTCCTCGGTCCGGGCTCAGAAGCCGGGCGGGGGAACCATTTCCGGCTGCATCATGCGGTCGGCCGGCTCGGCGTTGATGGGCGGCTGAGCCTGGGCGGGATTGAGGTTCATCCCGCCGCCGGGCATCTGCTCCATCATGCCCCGGCCGGGCACGGTATTGATCAGGCCCCCGGCCGGGGCCAGGCCCGCGGCGGGCGGGGTTCCGTACGGCTCGATCCCCTGGGCCTGCATCTGGGCCCGTTGGGTGGCGGCCAGCGTGTTGGCCATCGGGAAGTGCGGGCCTTCGGCGAAGTACTGGACGTCGTCGAAGAGGTACTTGCCCGTGGGCAAGGTCATGCCGGCATATTCGACCTGGCACCCGACGGCGCCGAACAGGCCGAAGGCGGCGATCCCGGCCCAGACCACCCGACGACCGGCGCGGATCGGGCCTCCCATGCGGGACGTCGACATCGGTTCGACCCTCCTTGGTCTAGCGGCGGTCGACTCCGGACCGCCCGCGAGGCTGTCATCCTGCTCGCCGATCCCGACCGGCCCTTCGGGCCGGAACCAATCCACCCGACTCGGGCCGGGCTTCCTGTCGGGAGTCGGGACCGATTACACACCTGGTAATCGGCCGATCGGGCACGCGATCCGCAACGAAATCAAGGCCGAGATTCATCGCCGGTCCCTCCCGGTGATGTCCTGCCGGCCTTGACATCTCACCTGGTTTCCTCTATCGGCCTCCGGCCCCTGCCGCTTGACTCCCGAGGGGCATTCGGGGCCGAGTCGTGGTCAATCCGCGATCGATGCCCTACAATGGCGTGTTAATCACCTTCCGATCCGTCCCCTTCGAGGATCGCGACCATGCACTTAAGCAAACTCCTCCCCCGGGGGATGATCGCCCCCCTGACCGCGGCGATCCTGATCCTGGCGGTGCCCGACACCGGCTCCGCCCAGCTCGGCGCCGCGGGGCCCTACGGGGCGATGGGGAATTACGGATACTTCGGCGGCGCGGGCCCTTACGGCTGGGGGCCGTATTCGTTCGGCTGGGGCGGCTTCACCACCGCCGGGACCGGCCCGGCCATGCCTCCCGCGGGGGCGGCCCCCGACCCTCGCTACCAGATCCTCACCGCCCGGATGGCCCGACCGAACACCACCAACGACCTGCTCCAACGCCAGCAGATGGCCGCCTCCTACCGCGAGCGTCAGCGCCAGGCCCTGAGCATGCAAGCCAGGTACGACGTCAGCACCGGGCGTCCCCGGATGGTCCCCTCACGGCTCTCCCCCGAGGAGTTGCCCCTGGCGGAGCGGATCAAGGCCCTCTTCGAGGAAGACGGCACGCTCTCCTGGCCCGCCGGCCTCGACTCGGCGACCCCCGCCGCACGGACCCAGGTGGAGCAGGCGGCGACGATCGCGCTGGAGGAGTACCAGCTCCAGGGCCACGCCGAGGTCGCCGACGTCACCTTCGCTCGTCAGCGCCTCTCCGAGTTCGCCGGCCCGGTCCTCTCCCGGGTGGCCGCGACCGACGACCCGCTCTCCTACCAGGCGGCGGTCGACTTCCTGCAACGGCTCGACGCCACGCTGATCGACCTGGCCGATCCGCCCGTCCCCGGGACCGAGCCCGAGTCGGGGGACGAGCCGACCCCCGCCGGGGGACCCGACGCCCCCCGCTGATTCGACCCCCTCAGGAGGCCGCCGCCCGGTCGAGGAACCTCGTGGCGGCGTGCATGATGCGCTCCTCGGTCGCCTCCGAGCGGGGGAGCTCGGCGGTCAGGCGGCCCTCGCAGAGGACGAGGATCCGGGTGCTGACGGCGAGCAGCTCCGGCAGCTCGCTGGAGGTCATCAGGATCGCCATCCCCCGCTCGACCAGCCGGTGGATGAGGGCGTAGATCTCGGCCTTGGCGCCCACGTCGATCCCCCGGGTCGGCTCGTCGAGCAGCAGCAGCCTGGGCTCGGTCAAGAGCCATCGGGCGATGATGCACTTCTGCTGATTGCCCCCGGAGAGGCTGACCACCGGCGCGGAGCCGGACCGGGTCTTGATCCTCAGGGTCTCGATCGACTCCCGGATCGCCCTCCGCTCCTCGGCCGGGTTGACCACGCCCAGCGTCGCCATCGCGTCGAGCCGGGCGAGGCTGATGTTCTCCGCCACCGTCATCTGGTCGAACAGGCCGAGGGTCTTGCGGTCCTCGGTCACCAGGGCGACCCCGGCCTCGATGGCGTCCGAGGGGCCTTCGAAGCGGACCTGCCGGCCGTCGAGGCGGATCGTGCCGCCCGGGGGCTCGGCGGAGGCGCCGAAGAGGCACTCGAGCAGTTCGGTCCGCCCGGCACCGAGCAGCCCGGCAATCCCCACCACCTCCCCCGGCCTCACGGCGAAGCGGAGGTCCCTCAGGCTCGGTCGGCCGCTGCCGGGCGGGCTCGGGAGCGACAGCCCCTCGACCTCCAGGAGCGGGGGCCCCTGGGCCTCGCTCGCCTCCACGTCGAAGGTCGCAATCTCCCGGCCGACCATCCAGCGGACGACCTGCCCCGGCTCGATCTCCCGACGGGGGGCCGAGGCCACGAACCGGCCGTCCCGGAGCACCGTGACCCGGTCGGCGAGGGTGAAGACCTCGTTCATCTTGTGGGAGATGTAGAGCACCATCGTCCCCGACGCCTTCAGGTCGCCGATGACCCGGAACAGCCGGGCGACCTCCGCGTCGGAGAGGGCCGAGGTCGGCTCGTCCATGATGACCACGGCCGCGTCGAAGGCCAGGGCCTTGGCGATCTCGACGAGCTGCTGGTCGCCGATCCTCAGGTCGGCCACCCGGGCCCGGACCGGGATCGGCGTGCCGAGCCGCTCGAACAGGGCGGCGGCCAGGCGCTCCATCTCCCGGTCGTCCAGCAGGCCCAGCCGGTTGGTCCGCTCCCGGCCGAGGAAGATGTTCGCGGCGACGGAGAGTTCGGGGACGAGGTTCAATTCCTGGTAGATGATCCGGATCCCGGCATCCTCGGCGTCGCGCGGCCCGTCGAATCGGACCGGCTTCCCGTCGAACAGGATGCGGCCCTCGTACTCGGCAATGGCGCCGGCCAGGATCTTCATCAACGTGCTCTTGCCCGCGCCGTTCTCGCCGCAGATCGCGTGGACCTCCCCGGCGTACGACTTGACCGTCACCCCCTCCAGTGCATGGACGCCGCCGAAGTGCTTGGCAATCTGCTCCATCCAGAGCCGGGGGACGGTCCCCTCCGGCCCTCCCAGGATCAGGGTGTCGATGTCGTCGGTGTTCATCTCGGCGCCTGCTCCCCGTCCTCGACCGATAGCGACATGGCGAAGTGGATCTGACGGGCGACCTCCCGGAAGCCGACCGACGGGTAGAGGTGCCGGCCGACCGGGTTCTGCTCCAGCGTCTCGATCCGGGCGACGGCCATCCCCAGTTCCGTGAATCGCGCGATCGCATGTTCGAGCAGCAGGCGGCCGATCCCCTGCCCCCGCCGATCGGCCGAAACGGCCAGGTTCGGGATCTGCCCCACCAGCGCCTCCCGATCGCACCGCATCGACACATAGCCGACCACCGTCCCGTCCTCCTCGACCGCCACGGCGATCTCCCCGCCGGGGGCGTCGAGGTCGTCGTCGACGTGCCTCCCCTTGCGGATCCTCCAGTCCTGGGCGGCGATCGGGCCGAGCACGCGGTCGATGTTATGGTCGATCGACACCCCCTCGAACGCGGCGATGGTCATCTCGCGGAGGATGGGGCGGTCGGATTCGAGGAAGGGGCGGATGGTGGTCGTCATGGCGGGCTCGGGTCCGGTCGCCGACCTCGATCGATTCAGGATGCTCCCGAGGCGACCGCCCCGGCCATCTGTCGCATCATCTCGGCCTCGGTGATGCCGGACCAGCAGTGGCCCTCGCCGTCGCCATAGGCGATGGTCCCCTCGAAGGGCGGGTCGGCGGCCCGGAGGAAGGCGTCGAGGCGGTGGACGGCGTCTTCGAGGAAGAAGTTGTCCGCCTCGCCGACCCAGATGTGCAGCTTGCCCCGGAGCTTCGGGCCGAGGGTCGCCCAGTCCGCTTCCAGGATCCGGCGGAGGTCGTAGCGGGCCCAGTGGTCGAGGACGGACCGGTCGATCGCGCCGGTGTCGGGATCCCAGAGTGGAACCGGCCGACCGTCGGCCCCCTTCGGGCCGTAGGTGGCGTTCCAGGAGCCCCACTGGCCGCCGGACATCGTCCAGGAATCACCGAGGCCCAATGCGTTCTCGAGCTGGCACTCCTCTCGCATCGCGTAGACGGGCGTGCCATCCTCGCGCCGGAAAGCGGTGCGGGGGGTGCCGTCGGGGGAGGTGTAGGCGTTGGGGTCCTCGTAAATGTTCACGAGCTGGAACGAACGGAAGTCGACGCTGTCGGGGCAGCTCGACCAGCAGCCATTGAAGAAATCCGGGTAGAAGACCTGGAGCGCGATCGACACCCAGCCCCCGGTCGAACCGCCGTCGAGCACCCGGGCATGCCCCTCGCCGATCCCCCGGAAGGCCTCCTCGACGTAGGGGATCAATTCCCGGGTGATCGCGTCTCCATACGGACCGTGATTGGCCGAGTTCACCTGGTACGGGTCGCCAAGCGGCCCGGCGCCGTCGAGGAAGAGCATCAGGAACCGGGGCGTGTCGTCGGCCAGCCACATCTGCCGGAATGAGGACCCTTCGGCCATCCGACGACGGGCGGCCGTGTACCGGGACCCGAACCCGCCGATGTGGACCCGGAGCGGGTAGCGGCGATCGGCCTCCCGATCGAAGTCGCGGGGCAGGACGACGGCGGCCCTCAGGGAGATCGGCCGGCCGTGGAACTCGCTCAGCAGCTTCGAGGGGAACTTCACGTAGCGGACGAGGTCCGTGTCGCCCGGCAATTGCTCTGGAGGCTCGATCCGGGAGAGTTCGAGCCCGATCGATCCGTCGGCCTCCGGGTCGAGGCGGACGGGGACCGGTTCGCTGGAGAGGTTGCCGGGGGCGTCGATCAGCAGCAAGTCGGGGTTCCGCATCAGCACCGCCTGGACGAAGTAATCGCCGGGCGGCAGGCGGTCGAGCCCCGAGGCGGGGAAGCCCTCGGCCGAGGCGTCGACCGCCACGACCTGCCCCGGGGCGATCCCCATCGCGTCGACCCCGAGCACGGCGGGAGAACCCGGCAGCGGCAGGCCGATCGCGTCCCTCGGCTCGGGCCGGGAACGTCGGGAGAGGATCACGAGGAGCCGCCCGTCGGTCGGCTCGTCGACCAGGCCTTCGGCCACGGTCACATCGAACCGGCGTGACAGGGCTGGTACGGCCGAGTGGGCGTCCACCGGCATCGAGGCGGAGGTCGTCGAGGGGATCGGTTCCAAGGGCTCGGCTCGGGGGGTCGGGGGCTCGGCGGGGCCGAAGGCCCGGGCCAGGACCGGGAGGGCGAGCAGGACGAAGGGGGGCGCGAGCCTCGGGATCGCTCTCATCGAATGTCTTCCCTCCGGGGACGGCTCGGGGCGAACCGTTGCCGTATCCTACGCCCTCGGCCGGGTCGGCGGAAGGGAGCGGTCGAGGGGCGGATGGCACATCGGGGATGCCGATTCCCAGAGGAATGCCTGGTAGAATCCCCCTCGACGGCCCGGTCCGATCCGATCCGGAGGGATCGGGTCACTCGGAGGACATCGCCATGCGACGCATGCCCCTGGCCGATGAGTTCCCCTACCGCTTCCGATCGCCGAGCGTCCATCCGCTCTGGGTCCGAGCCGGGGCGGTCGCGTTCCGGCAAATGCTCCGCCGGGGATTGCGGATCGAGGCACGAGACGTCGAGGGCCTCGACCGAATCTCCCCGTTGATCGAGCGGGGCGACGGCGTCCTGATCGCCCCGAACCACTGCGACGACGCCGACGCCGGCATCGTCTTCGAGCTGGGCATGGCCCTCCGCCGCCCCTTCTACTTCATGGCCGCCTACCAGATCTTCAAGGGCAAGGCGGCCTTCGTCTTGCCCCGGGTCGGCTGCTTCCCGGTCGACCGCGAGGGGGCCGACCTCCGAGCATTTAAGACCGCGGTCGAGCTGCTCGGCGGCAGCCCCAACCCGCTGGTCGTCTTCCCCGAGGGGGAGATCTACCACATGGCGGACCGGCTGACCCCGATCCGGGAAGGGGTGGCCGCCATCGCCTCCTCGGCGCTCAGGAAGCGGCGGGCCGCGGGCAGGACCGTGTGGATCGTCCCGGTGGGCCTGAAGTATCGGTTCCTCGACGACCACGACCCCCGGCCCGCGATGGATGCCCAGATGACCACGCTGGAGGCCCATTTCCGACGCCAGCCGAGGCCGGGCAAGCCGCTCGTCGACCGGATCTACGCCTTCGCCGAGGGGGCGGTGGCCTTGAAGGAGGCGGAATACCTCGGCTCGGCCCGATCCGGCCCGCTCCCGGCCCGGCTGGCCGACCTCCGGGAGCACATCGTCGGCGGGATCGAGGACCGACGGCTCGGGAGGAGGAAGTCCGACCCGATGCCGGTCCGCGTGAAGGAGCTGCGACGCGTCTGCCTCGACGTGCTCGCGGACCCCGCGGCGGATCGGGGCCAGGTTGAGCAGGCCCGGCACGACCTGGGCGACCTGTTCGTGGTCGTCCAGCTGTTCAGCTACCCCGGCGATTACGTGCGAGACTGCCCGACCCTGGAGCGGGTCGCCGAGGTCCTCATGAAGCTGGAGCAGGACACGCTGGGCACCCCCTTCCCCCGGCCCCGGGGGCCCCGGCGGGCGGTCGTCCGGGTCGGGGAGCCGATCGACGTCGGCGCGTTCTCCCCGGCCTCCGAGCGCCCCCGGAAGGCCGCCGCGGCCGTCACCGTCGAGCTGGAGTCCCGACTCCAAGGCCTGCTCGACGCGATCGGGCCGGGACGGCCCCTCTGAGGACGACTCGCTAGATCCGGCCCCCGTCGGGCCATCCGGAACGGCCCTTGCTGGCGTCGGGGCGGGCATCCTGGACGAGGCTCCAGCGGGCGAGGTCGTCGATCGGTCTGAGCGTGCAACGCTCGTCCCTCGGGAGGTCGAATTCGCTCAGCACACGTTCCGCCTCTCGACGGCGCTCCGACGGGGGGACGGCCAGATCGGGGCGGGTCTGTTGGGGAAGCAACTCGACGGCCGTCGAGGGTCGGTCCAGCAGGCGATCGACCGGATCCTCCAGCGCCTTCCGGGCCCGGATCCGCATGCACGAAGCGAACTCGGATTGCCGCTGGAGGTCCTCCAGCCCGAGGATCGAGACGTGTCCCCGGCCGCTCCGCTCGTACTCCTCGGCGAAGTCCAGGAGATTCTCGCAGGCGGTGTGGTCGACGAGCGTCACGGCGTCGGTCAGGTGTAGCCGCACCGTGCGTGTTTCCGATGGGATCTTCGCCAGCTCCCGGCCGATCTGGAGGAGATTGAAGCAGACCAGCGGCCCCCCGAAGGCGATCCGATACTCCCCGTCTCGGGCCTCACGGCCGATCACGGGGTTGCGGAACATCGACGCCAGTTGCGACGACGCCGACCGGCCCCAGCCGACCGGCCGGGCACCAGATCCGGTGCGGAGCGAGGCGAGGCTGTACCAGGCATTCAGCAGCAACTTCGCCGCGATCCCGGCGAAGATGCCGACGAGCAGGTCGGTCGAGAGCGTCACCAGCACGGTGATCGTGAACAGCGCAAGCTGCTCCCGGCCGATGGCGGCGATGTGCCGCCAGACGCCCGGCCGACAGAGCTTGTAGCCGGTGTAGATGAGCACCGCCCCCAGCACGCTGAAGGGGATGGCGTTGATCAGGCCCCTGCCGAAGAGGAGGAAGATGAGCAGGAAGCAGGCGTTGTAGAAGTTGGCCCACTGCGTCCGACCGCCCCCCATGATGTTGGCCGTGCTCTTGACGCCGCCGGGGATGATCGTCAGGCCGCCCGCCAGGCTGGAGCAGATGTTCGAGACGCCCATCGCCTGGAGCGTCCGGTCCGGATCGGACTTTCGGCGGAACGGGTCGATCTTGTCGATGGCGGCGATCGTCGCCAGCGACTCGACGCCGTCGATGAGGGTCAGCGTGACGACGATCACCGCCAGGGACGACCACAATGCCCGATCGGCGATCATCTCGCCGAAATCCGGCAGCACCAGGCCGTGCGAGAGCGGGTTGGCGGGGATCGCGATGAGGTATCGGGGTTCCAGGTGCAGGCCAATCCCCACGAGGGTGCCCAGGGCGACGACGATCACCTGCGGCGGCACCAGCCGGAGCCACCGCGACTTCAGGCCGGCCAGCACGAAGATGAGCAACAGACTCGCCATCCCCAGGCCGAAGACGCGCGGATCCATCCGGCCGAGTTGTTCGGGCGTCTCGGCGAGAATATGCCAGAACTCATGCGCCTCGAACGGCTGGCCGACCAGCATCGGGAGCTGCTTGGCGATGATCAGCAGGCCGATCGCCGCCAGCATCCCCTCGACGACCGCCGCCGGGAAAAGGGCGCTGAAGCGGGCGGCCCGGAGCCGAGCCAGCACGAGTTGCACCACCCCGGTCAGGCAGATCGCCACGAGCAGCAGCGGGTATCCCCGCTCCAGGTCGCCCCGGCCCAGCACCGTCATCCCCGCCAGCAGCGCGGGCGCCAGGCCCGCGGCCGGTCCGCTGATGGTCACGTACGAACCGCCCAAAAAGGGCAAGACGAACCCCGCGATGATCGCCGAAATGATCCCCGAGATCGGGGGCGCGCCGGAGGCGACCGCGATCCCCAGGGAGAACGGGAGCGAGATCAGGGACACGAGCAGCCCGGCGGCCAGGTCCTGCCGCCAGTGCTTCAGTCCTGCCAGTCCGTTGCGGGGTTTCTCGGCCGCCCCGGGCAATCCCGGGACGGCCGCCGTGGGGGGCATGATCGTCGACATAACTGGAAGATCCTCGGGGAGCACGCCCGATGCCTCCGATGCGAGGCCGGGCCCGGTCCCGGGCGGGAGGGGGATCTCGGGGGACGCCCGGCCCTCCCGCGGACTCCGCGGGGCCTGCCGAGCACGAGGGTGTCGTCCATCGTCGGACGGAGGGGCTCACCCGATCGGCGAGCTCCGGCCCTGTGCGATCAGCATCGAGGTCGGCAATGGCGGCGGTACCGGGGACATGCCCGTTCGACAGTCCCGGCCGGGAAGGACGGCATGGCCGAGGCATCGGCGAATCGTTCGGCCCACGTCGGCTCGCAACGACCCGGAGCCCAGGAACCCCGCTCCTCCTCCTCCTCGACGATCGGCGGCTCAACCTCGAACATCGCCAGGAGGGGAGCCTGGTCTCCCGAATTCTCCGAATCGATCCGCCCGGGGGGGGCCGGCGGGACGTCATCGCTACCACCCGATCGCCACATCGTCGGGGCGAAGAGGCCGATCAGCAGGGCGACTCGAAGCAGAGCCCAGATCCGGGTCGTCATGGCCCTCGCCCCCTCGATCGGTGAGCGGAGCGGTCGGAGAAGTGATCCATGGGATTATCCGCCTTCGATCACTTCGTCGCAAGTGGGCGATCGGCAGAGATGCCCCGCCACCCCCATCCCCGCCGCTCTCCGAGCGAGGGGGATCGATTCAGGGCGATGCCGGATCCTCGCCGTCATGCGGCTCATAACCGAGGGCCTCGACGGCCCGGTCGATCGGCCACCGCCCCGGGCGGTTGCGCGACATCCCGTTGACGACGAGGAAGCCCTCGTCGACCTCGGCCCACAGGGCACGCTCGACCAGCTGCACCAGGTCTCGGTTCGAGAGCCAGAGGGAACGGGCCCAGTCGTCCGGCAGCGTGGCCGCGAGATTCTCCCCCGGCTGGACCCAGCCGATTCGGAGGGCGACGAACGCCAGCTCGAAGGCGAGCGAGAAGCTCCGGCCGAGCCGCTCCCCCGCGAGCTTCGACGCGCCATAGGGGCCGTCGGGGCGGGGGGCGAGATCCTCCGAGATCGGGCCGTCTCCGTCGTCCCGGTAGCCCCACATTGTGTGCGAGGAGCTGGCGAAGACCACCCGGTCGACGGCCCCCAGGACGGCCGCGTGCAGGACGTTGGCCGTCGCGTCGAGGTTCGGGCCGACGAGGTCCTCCCAGCGGGCGTTCGGGTGGGGGTTGGCCGCGAGGTGGACCACCGCATCGGCGCCGTGGAAGGTGCCCATCCAGAGTTCGTCCTGCTCGGAGAGGTCGGCGGAGAGGACCTCCGGGTCGTCGGGCCCGGCCCGGTGATCGATGAGGATCAGGTCGTATCGCCCGGCCCAGGCGTCTCGCAACTTCCGGCCGAGCCCGCCGCAGGCGCCCGTGAGTAACACCGTCGGCTTGTCGCCGAAGTCGTCCGACTCCGGATCGGGGTTGATCAGCGGCAGGGAGGTGTGGCCGTTGGGGCGGGGGTGACCCTCGGCGGGCTCATGGGAGCAGGGCATGATGGGGCTCCGACCGGCCCGGGGCCGCGGACCTCGCAGGGCCCGAAACCCCCGGGGACGGGGTCCGGGTCAATCGGCGTCGATGAGCGTCAGCGCCTTGCTGACCGCCTCCAGCAGGAAGAATTCGCCCCACATGACCGACTCGTCGACCCCCAGGCCCTTGGCCTTGTGGTAGACGCCGTGCTTCAGGACTCCCTCCCACTGGGGGTCGTTCCAGGAGACGAACTGCTCGGTGCAAAGCGCGTCGAGGATCGTCAGGGCGGCGTCCTGGTATCGGGCGGCCCGGGCGGGGTCGGGGCTCAGGTCGGCCAGCTGCCAGAGGCCCGAGGCGGCGATGGCGGAGGCGGAGGAGTCAGCGATGCGGTCCCCCTCGGGGGCGTCGAAATCCCAGGGGGCGACCAACCCCTCGGGGCATCGCTCGATGAAGTGACCGGCGTTGCGCTCGGCGACGGCCAGGTCCGCCTCGTCCTTCGAGTAGGTATAGGCGGTGCCGAAGCCGTAGAGCGACCAGGCCAGCCCCCGGGTCCAGTCGGAGTCTCCGGAGCGCCCCTGGTGGGTGCTCTCGCGGAGGAACTCGCCGGTGTTGGTGTCGAAGATGCCTTCGTGGGCGGTCCCGCCGTCGGGGCGGACGATCGTCCGCTCGGTCGTCCGGCAGTGGGCCCTGGCGACCCGCAGCAGCTCCTCGTCCCCGGTCTCTCGGGCGGCGTAGAAGATGATCGGGACGTTCATCATGATGTCGATGAACAGGCTCTCCGGCCCGATGAACGAGCAGAGGTACTGGCCCTTCTCCCGGAACCGCTTCGCCAGGGTCTGCCCGGCGGTGATGACGACCTGCTTCTTGTCCTCGTCCCCGGTGACCTCGTACCAGGGGAGGTACGAGTTGAGGAAGATGAAGCCCAGGTCGTGGACATCCCTGTCGTGCTTCTTGTGCTCGATGAGTCGGCAGTAGTGCTCGGCCTTCTCGCGCCACCAGTCGTGGCGGATCCGACGATAGCAGTGCCACATGATGCCGGTGAGGAATCCGGAGCACCAGTCGGTCCAGAGCTCGCCGGAGTGCCGCCAGCGGCCGTCCCGGGTGTAGATCGGGAAGTAGTCGGGGTGGTGGTCGATCAGGGTGCCGAACCGGGAGGAGTAGTGGTCGAAGGTCCGCAGCAGGCGGGGCTTCAGTTCGGCGAGGTCGACGAGGCGGGGCTCGGCCATGCTCGATGCTCTCCGGTGCTCCTGGCGGGGTGAGCCCCGGGAGCGCGGTCGGGTCGGGTCGGGTCGGGATGGATCGGATCGTCCGGAACGGCGAGTCCCGCGCCCGGCCGAGACGCGGGTCGGCGGCGTCATCCCCGACTTCGGTCCGGCCGAGGCGATGCGGCCCGCGCGGCCGGCGGCGCCGAACCTCTCGGCGGCCGGGCTCGGATCAACGGGCCGACGACCTGCCGATCGGTCCGTCACCATAACGCCGAGCCGGCCGATCGGCAAGTTCCCAAGCCACCACGACCGGGACCGACCGGACGCCTGCCGATCGATCCTCGGGGCGAGCGACGACACCGGTCGCCGGATCAGAGTGACCGCACCTCGATCCCCGACGGGCGACCCGTCGGCCTCCGGGGACGCCCCGTCGAGGGGAGATCCCAGGGGGCCGGGCCCGGCGACGACTGAGGAGATGGTTGCGGCCGACCGGGGAGGGGCGTCCGCCCTCCCCCGGTCCGATTCGACTGGGGGGAGGGTCTTCAGGAGCCGGGCCCGTCGGGGTCGAGCCCGGCCCACTCGATCGTTCGGGGCAACTCAGTTGGGCGCACCGGGGGCGGGGGGCTCCTCGGGATGAGGGGCCTCGGGGTGGGGGGCGGTGCGGCCGAGCTGCTCCCAGTCCAGCTTCTCGAAGGCGCCGGTCGGGGCCTCCTCGCCGACGCTGGCCTGGAACTCGGTCGGGATCTTTCCGCCCAGCTGCTGGGCGACCCGGCTTCGAAGCTCGGCCATCATCGGATAGAGCGTCCGCAGGTAGACCTCCTGCTCGGCCGGGTCGTCGGCCTTCCCGAAGCTGAGGTTGAAGGAGTCCATCCCGAGGATGGCGTTGGCCAGCGGGATGGTCTCCTTCTTGTAGGCGGCCTCCAGCACCTGGCGGATGTTCGGCTGCCGGGCCATCTGGAGCAGGCCGGCCTGGGCCTTCAGGTAGCGCTCGGCGGCGGCGAACTCGGGCCCCGAGAGCTGCTCCTGGGCCAGGGCGCGCATCTGGTTGACGATCTGGATGCCCTCGACGATCTTCTCATCGGGAATTTCCTGCTCCTCGGGCAGGTTCCGGGCCTCCTCGACGAGGGCGCGGTACCTGTCCCTGAGCGGGGTGAAGGCCGGGGCCTGCAGCGGGGCGGGCCAGGCGTTCTCGGCGGCCAGTCGATGGGCGGAGATGACCACCCCCTTGCTGGCGAACCGGAGCGGGATGAGCTTCACCTGCGCGCCGGTCAGGGTCAAGTCGGAGGCCGCATTCTCCAGCAGCGAGTCGGCCACGCTGGGGGCCCGGAGCTCGTGGAGGATGGCGTTGAGCGAATCCCCGCTGACGATGTCGCTGCGATCGGGATTGTTCAGGACCCTGTCCTGGATGCCGCCGATCGCCTGGTTGGTCCGCTGCCGCTGGGCGGCCGACTGCTCGGCCTGCTGCTGGCGGCGGACCTGCTCCGAGCGCCAGAGGTACTCGTTGAGCCGCATCCGGGTGTCGGTCTCGATCGACCGGGCGACCGCCGTCTGCTCGTTGTACTGGCCCATGCCCGCGGCGAAGACGCCCATCCCCTGGGCCACGTCGCCCTGGATCGAGCCGGCCCCTCCCCAGCCCCCCCAGCCGTAGGGTTGATAGGCCCATTGGGCCCGGGCGGCGGGCGACACGCCGGCCGCCGAGATCACCGCGGCCGCGATGGCGATCCTGATTCTCCGACTCATCGTGAATCTCCCAGGGTGGCTCGGGCGGACGTCGAGGCGGACGGCCTGCGATCCAGGCCGGGACCCCGCCCGATCCGCCCGGTTTCTCGTTGCGATGCGGACGCCGTCTCGGGCCTCTCGTGTGGACCCGCCCTCGAGTCGGCCTCGATGATGATGCAACTCACCATTTAACCTATCTCGCCCCGGCACCACATGCAACGAAATCAGGGGCGTGACGGGGCGCCGAATCGCCCCCCCGGCCGGGACGGCTCCGGGCGATCCGAGGCGAGCCCCGCGTTGCGGGGGACTACGGCGACCGCCCCGTTGCCCCTCCCCGGACCGGGGGGATAGAGTGCAGATCGGACCGAATCTCGAACGCCCGACGACGACCACCGATCCGGGGGAGACCGCGATGAAGACCCCGCCCGCTCGAGCCCTCGGGGCCACGTTAGGCCTGGTGGCCGCCCTGCTGATCGCCCGCTCGGCCGTCGAGGCCGTGCCCCCCCCGAACCCGGTCGACCCGTCCCCGGCCGTCCCCCAGGACAAGCGTGCCGAGCTGATGAGGCTGAAGCTCGACTACGCCAAGAACGTACTCGAGGGCCTAGCCCTGGAGAAGATGGATCTCGTCGCCGACAACGCCCGGGATTTGAAGCTCCTCAGCGCCGCCGCCGAGTGGGAGCCGGCCACGGTCCCCGGCCCGCTCTACCTCACCTACACCCGGGATTTCCAGCGCATCGCCGATTCGATGGCCGAGGACGCCCGGGCGGGGAACCTCGACGGCGCGACGCTGGCCTACGTCCAGATGGCCACCAATTGCGTCGAGTGCCACAAGTACGTCCGATCGACGCGTCGCTGATGACCAGGGATGCCGCCGGGTCGGGTCCGGTCACGTGCCGGGCCGTACCGGGGAGGAGCCCAGAGCCATGTCCCCGTCCACCTCATCCCCGGCTCGCCGGCTCCCCGGGCCGCTCGTCCCGACCGTCTTGGCCGCGGCGTTGTGGTTGGTGGCACCCCTGGGATCCGCGCCGCTCCCCGCGCAAGGCCGGGAGGACGTCCAGACGGACCGATCGGTCCTGATGCGGAAGAAGCTCGACCACGCCCAGCGCATCCTCGGCGGCCTGACCGAGGGGCGATTCGGACCGATCGCCGGATCGGCCCGGTCGCTCCGGGAATTGAGCGAGGAGGCCGTCTGGTACAGCCTTCCCACCGACGACTATCGCCGCTACAGCGAGGAGTTCCGCCGCCTCACCGCCTCGCTCGCCGAACAGGCCGAGGCCGAGGACCTCGACGCGGCCACCCTCTCCTACGTGAGGCTGACGATCAACTGCGTCGAGTGTCACAAATACGTCCGGATCCGAACAGCTCCTCCCGATCCTCCGCGATGACCCGGCCGAGGCGACGAACCCTCCCCGATCGATCGGGCCGGCCGAATTGCGGTTCGGATCTCCTCGGGAGGGCCGGCCACGAGGGCCGGGGAAATCGAAAACGGCCCCGGTCGATCGGACCGGGGCCGTTCGGGATTCTCTGCTCGACGGTCGGAGAAGCCCGGCCGCCGATCGGTCGAGGTCGTCGCTTCAGCCGGGTCAGGGGGCCGGGGTCTCTTCCGGGGCGACCTCGATGCCCGGCTCCTCGGGGGCGGCCTCGATGCCCGGCTCGACGGTCTCATCGATGATGGTCTCTTCCTCGATCACCGGCTCCTCGAGGCCGAGGTCGGTGGAGGTCTCGGCGCCGATGGTGTCATCGGCGGGCAGGTCGGCCTCGCCCTCGGGGGCGCCGCAGCCGGCCAGCAGGGCGGCGGCCAGGGCGAACGGGGCCAGCTTCATCCAGTCGATCAGGCGGAGGTTCTTCATCGCGGTCGATCCTCGGGGGGAACCGGGTGATTTCGGGCGGGAAGTCGCACCCGCCGACCTCGGCGGGCGTCGGTCTGTACCGATCGGCCCTCGGTCCGGCAAGCCGCCGACGGGGCCGATATCCCTAGTTACGGGTCCTCCCGGCCGATCGTTGGAACCGGGGGCCGGTCGGTCCGAAAAAATTCAGTCCGCGAACGCGAACCGGATGATGCAGTAGAGCGCCCGGAGGCCGTCCCGGAGGGGCCGGATGTGCTTCCCCTCTTCGAAACTCCGGCCGTGGTAGCTGACCGGGGTCTCGTAGATCCGGCACTTGCGGCCCCGGCCGCCGTCGCGGTCGGGGAACCGGAAGCGCGCGACCTTCGCGGTCACCTCCGGTTCGAAGCCGAAGCGGTCACTCTTGAGGGTGATGCCTTGGATCACCTCGCGGCGGAAGACCTTGTAGCAGACCTCCATGTCGGTCAGGTTCAGGTTGGTGAACATGTTCGAGAGGAAGGTCAGCCCCTGGTTGGCGACGGCGTGCCAGAACAGGTGGACCCGGTGCGTCTCACCGATGAACCGGGAGCCGAAGACGACGTCGGCCCGGCCGTCGACGATCGGCTCGATCAGGCGGGGGTATTCGGCCGGGTCATACTCGAGGTCGGCGTCCTGGACGATGACGAGGTCGCCGGTGGCGTGCCGGAACCCGGTCCGCAGCGCCGCCCCCTTGCCCTGATTCCGCTCGTGGAACAGGACGGTCAGGTCCGGCTGGGGGTCCTCGCCGTCGGGGCCCCAGCGGCGGAGCAGCTCCCGGGTCCCATCCGTCGAGCAATCGTCGATCAGGATGATCTGCGTGGTGATCGGCGTGGCCCGCACCCGCCGGAGGATCTCGTCGATCGTCCGCTTCTCATTGTAGACGGGGATGACCACCGAGAGGACCAGCTCCTCGGGCACGACGAACAGGCCGAGCCGTCGGCTGTTCGCCTCGCCGAGCGCCTGGATCAGCCATCCCAGGCGGCGCCTCGGGTCTGCGGGCGGCTCGCCGAGGGCCTGGAGCGGGTTCTCGGAGGGGCGGGGGTGCTCATTCGAATCCATCGTGCGGCGAGTCCTGGCGGGGCGCGGACGAGGACCGGGGGCTCCGGCCCGATCGGGACCGTGGCGAGCCACCCAATCTATCCACCCACCGGCCGGCCCGCAAATCCGAACCGCCAGGAGCCGCGCAGCCGAACGGCCCGGGAGGCGGACCTGGTGCCGCCCCGGGCCGTCGTCGTCACCGATCCGGGGATCGCCCATAGGGCCGATCAGGTGTTCGGCTGCAGGAAGTCGTCCGCGGCCGGCGGGGTCACCGGGTCGACCGGCAGCGATCCCGGGACCTCGGTGGCCTCGGGCTCCTCCTCGGTCGGCTCGGGCTCGAGGACGGGGTCATTCGGCGTCTCCTGCTCGACGGGCTGGCCGGAGTAGGCCGGCTCGGTCGAGTTCCCCAGCCCCTGGGTGGTGCCGTAGGACTGGGAGGTGCCGTAGGACTGCGGGGCGGCCTTGCCCGGCGTGGTGCCGTAGGACTGCGGGGCGGCCTTGCCCGGCGTGGTGATGATCGCCCCTTGCGGCGAGGCGTAGCCGGCCTGCGACGAGACGGCCGGGGTATAGGTGCCGTAGACGGGCATCCCGTAATTCGCCATCGGCGCCGAGCCGCCATAGCACGACGAATAGCTCGTGTCGTAGCAGGCCTCGTAGTACGTCGGGCCGTAGCAGGCCGAGTAGCACGAATCGTAGCAGGAATTGCGCCTCTTGTGGCCGAACAGGCCCTTCAGGCACGAGAACAAGCCGCCGCCCCGGTGCTTCCCGCCGTAGCAGGAGGAATAGCCCGCGTCGTAGCAGCTCGAATAGCAGGCGTCGTAGGTGGTGCCGTACTCGCCCATCGCGAACCCGCCGCCGTAGCAGGCCGAATAGCAGGAGTCGTAGGCGTCGCCGTAGCAGGCGTCGTAGGAGACACCGCCGTAGCCGGCGTCGTAGCAGGAGGAATAGCAGGAATCGTAGCAGGCGTCATAGGCCGGGGCGTGACCGCCGTGGTGGCAGCCCATCCCGCTCAGCGCCAGCAGCATGACCATGGTGCCCTGCATTGCGATCTGTTCTCCCGAGGTTGCGAGTCGTCGAGGTCGGGTCCGAAAATCCGGCCGGGCGAGTCTGCGAAAGGTGTGCCGCCTGGGAGGTTTCGCCCGCCGGGGTTGATGTCGCCGATCGGACCACGCATGCCAACGCGCCCTACCCAGCTTCCGCGTCAACCCCAACCGGAAAAGTCGCACGAGCCGTTACAAATTCTAATCCCCTCCTGATGCTCCCGCAACTCCATTCAGTGAAAATGGCGAATTCGGGCGAACACGGAAAGATGCAACGCTTCCTTCCCGAGTCTTCCCCTGGGCCCGAAGAACCCGAGGCGGGGCGGCCGGCGTGGGGAGGGATCGGGTAAACTCGTCGGGGGTTGCTGGGAGTTGCCCGAGTGGCGGAGGGTGAGATGGCCCGGGAGTATTCGGAGGAGGCGGGGCCCGGCTGGCCGGGATGGGCGAAGGCCGGGGTGACCGCCTTGCTGCTGGTGCATGGGGCGGCGGTCCTGTCCGCGGTGATGGCGGCGTCGCCGTCGTCGGACCTGCAGCGGGCCATCGCCGACCGGTTCCGGTGGTACTACAAGCTCGTCGACCAGGGCTACACCTATCGCTTCTACACCGCCGGGGCGCCGCCGACGCCGATCCTGATCGCGGACGTGCAGTTCGGGGACGGCCGCACCGAGACGCTCCGCATCCCGGACCGCGCCCAGGCCCCCCGCCTCCGGTACCAGCGGCACCTGGCGCTCGCCTATCACCTGTTCGAGGACGTCCGACGCGCCCCCCGGGATCCGGGCGGGGACAGCCGGAGCCGATGGGCCGCCTCCTACGCCCGGCACCTCTGCGCCGAGAATCCGGGCGCCTCGCGGGTGGTCCTCTACCTGCAGGACCACCTCAATCCGTCCCCCCGGGAGCTGGTGGAGGCCGCCCAAGAAGGCCGGGCGATCGACGCCGAGGGCCCGCGTTACTACGGCGACCGCCAGCGCATCGGAGCCTACTCGTGCGACGACTAATCACCGGCCCGATTTCGTATCTCGCCGACCTCGGCCGGTCGGCCGCCCGGGGGTGGGACGCCTTCTTCTTCCGCCCGGCCGACCCCACGCCCGTCGGCCTGATCCGCCTGGGGGTCGGGCTGCTGCTGCTCTGGAACTTCGCCGTCCTGGGGCTCGACCTCCACGCATTCGTCGGGTCCCGGGGCTGGGCCGACCCCGACGCCCTCGCCTTCTTCCGGGCGCTGGAGCAGGACCGCTGGAGCTGGTCGCTCTGGTCGATCGTGCCCGACGCCCTGCTGGTGCCGGCCTACATCTGCTGCCTCGTCGTCCTATCGATGTTCGCGGTCGGGCTCTGGAGCCGCCCGACCGCCGTCCTCGCCTGGATCATCGTCGTCTCGACGATCCGGAGGGCGCCGGTGATCCACTTCGGATTCGACATGGTCGTCTCGATGCTGACGCTCTACCTCGCCGCGACAGGCTCCGGCGGGCAGGCGGTTTCACTCGACCGGTGGGTCGCGCGCTGGAAGGCCGCCCGGCAGGAACTGCGGCGGATCCGGATCGCCCGGCCGCTCGACGGGCCGGCCGGGGACGGCACGCCCCGGCCGACGGTCTCGGCGAACCTCTGCCTCCGGCTGATCCAGCTGCACCTCTGCGTGATCTACGGCCTGGCCGGGCTGGCGAAGCTGCAGCACCCGATCTGGTGGGAAGGCTGGGCCTTCGGCAGCCTCCTCGGCTATGCCGAGTTCCGGCCGATCGACCTGACCTGGCTGGCCCGATGGCCGATGCTGCTCATGTTCTTCTCCCATGGCGCCCTGTACCTGGAAATCCTCTACCCGGTGCTCGTCTGGCCTCGGACGCTCCGGCCGCTGATCGTCGGGCTGACGATGGGGCTGCACGTGGGGATCGCGACGACGATGGGGCTCTACGAGTTCGCCGCCGCGATGATCGTGGCCAACCTCGCCTTCGCCTCGGGCTCGTGGCTGCGGAGCCTGGCCACGGGCCGGAACCCCGAGCCGATCCGGGTCGTCTATGATGGTGCCTGCGGGCTCTGCCGGGCCTCGGTCGCGATCGGCGCCTCCGGGGACCCGGCGAGGACGGTCGAGTGGGTCGACTTGACCGCGGTCGACGTGGCGACGGTCGACCCGAGGCTGACCGAGGGCCGATGCATCGAGTCGGTCCACGCCGTCGGCCCGGGGGACCGGATCCGGTCGGGCTTCGACGCGGTGGTCGCCGTGGCACGGAGGGTGCCGCTCTTGTGGCCGATCGGGCTGGTCGGGCCGCTGCCGGGCGTCTCGCAGGCGGGGCGGCGGATCTACGGCCTGGTCTCGGGCAACCGCACCCGGGAGCCGTCCCGGGCGGCCCGCTCGGACTCCCCGGCACGCCCCGAGCCCGGCGCCCCCGCCCGCAACCGACCCGAGAAGAAACCGAGGGCCCCGCGATGATCCGAGACCCGAACGTCCCGATTCCCGAGCGGACCGACCAGGACGAGCCCAACGTCCCCCGGGTCTTCCTCCGGGAGCCCGGCTGGCGGGTCGGCATGAAACACGGCAGCGAACGCGAGTTCTGCCACAACATCGCACCCGGCGAGGAGGCCTACCACCGGCTCTCCGACGGCGAGCTGTTCGTCCACTCGGCCGACGAGCGGCTCTGCCTCCCCTGCGCCGACCGCCGGGGCCTGCTCCACTTCGAGCCCAAGGGCCTGGGCAAGGCCAGGGACATCATCGAGCTGGACGGCCCCGCCCAGCCCGGCGACACCTTCAAGGTCATCGACCCGAAGGCTCTCGACTGACCCATCTTCGGCACACGCCTTGCCCCCTGCCCCGCCGTTCCGCCAGGGGGAGGTGACCGGCATGGCGACGCGATCCGAGACGACGGCGAGCACCTGGAACACCCCGGGACTCCGGGCCAGGGCCCGGGAGGTCCACGACCGCCTTTGCGAGGCTTACGGCTGCCCCGTCCCCTTCTTCAGCGAGAAGGATCCGCTGAGCGAGCTGGTCTCCGCCCTGCTCTCGCACCGGACCCGCAACCGGGACTCGCACCGCGCCTACCTCGACCTCCGAGCACGCTTCCCGACCTGGGAGGCGGTGAGGGATGCCCCCACGGGCGAGATCCAGGACTGTGTGTCCCCCTGCACCTGGCCCGAGCAGAAGGCGCCCCGGATCCAGGCCGTCCTGCGCGCGATCTCGGCGCGTCTCGGGTCGCTCAACCTGGACGCCCTCGCAGACCTTCCCCCGACCGAGGCCCGGGCCTGGCTCGAATCCATCCCCGGCGTCGGACCGAAGACCAGCGCGGCGGTGCTGCTATTCAGCCGGCTCAGGGTCGCCGCGCTGCCGGTGGACAGCCACCATCACCGGGTCGCCTCCCGCCTGGGGCTGCTCCCCCCCGGCGTGGCCGTCGGCCCCTCCCACGCCATCCTGGCCGATCAACTCCCGCCCGACTGGTCCGCCCAGCAGGTCTACGACAACCACGAAGTCCTGATGATCCACGGCCAGCGATGCTGCCTCCACGCCCGCCCCCGCTGCGAGCGCTGTCCGGTGCTCGACCTCTGCCCGACCGGCAGGAATCGCGTCTGGGAGGGCGAACCCCGCACTCCCTGATGCACCCCCGCCCCCCGGCCCCGAGGCCGGGATTGAAGTCGCACCACCCCGCGTTGCCACCCCTCCCGGGCTTCGCGTACGATGCTCGCAAAGTCCCCTCTCTCCCCCCGATGAAGTCCCGCCATGCCCGCCACGGATCCCTACGCCGCCGAGCTCGAGTTCGTGAAGTCCCTCGCCTCGGAGGCAGCGGAGATCGCCCTGGGCCGCTGCGCCGACGTCCGGCCCCAGGAGAAGGAGAACCTCAGCTACGTCACGGACCTGGACCACGACCTCGAACGGCTCATCCGGGACCGCCTCGGCGAACGCTTCCCCGACGACGTCCTGACCGGCGAGGAGTACGAGAACGCCGGCGGGTCCGGCCCGCGTCGCTGGTCGATCGACCCGATCGACGGCACCGGCAACCTCGTCCACGGCCTGCCGGTCTGGGCCATCAGCATCGGCCTGATCGACCGCGGCGAGCCGGTGCTCGGCGTCATCGCCATCCCCCCGGCCGGCGAGCTCTACTGGGCCACCCGGGGGCAGGGCGCCTGGCGGGACGGCGAGCCGATCCGGGCCGCCCCGGACCGCGACGGCTTCCACGACCAGGACAACATCTGCGTCGGCACGAATGCCCTGCGGGTGATCGACCCCCGATCCGTCGTCGGCCGCTTGCGGGATCTCGGCTCCTGCTGTGCCGAGCTGGCCTGGGTGTCCTGCGGCCGCCTGGTCGCGGTCTGCCACCTAGGCGAGAAGGCCCACGACATGGCCGCCGGTGCCGTGATCGCCTCGGAGGCCGGTTGCAGCTTCGGTACGCTCGACGGCCGGCTCCTCTCCCCCGCCGAGCTGCTGGCCTCGACACCGATCCGGACCCCGACCTTCACCGCGCCCCCCGGGCAGTTGAAGGCCCTGCAGTCGGGCACCCGGCGGCTCCCCTGAGCGTCGGGTCGGATCCGCCGGGCGGGGCCCGACTGGCGGGATCGCCCCGGGGACCCTACCCTAGAGCGGCCCGACCGTCGGGCCGGGTCGGAGTGGCCGGACACCTCCAGGACAGGGGACCGATCGCGGTGGCCGAATCGAGCAGCAAGGTCGTGATTCTGGGGGTCGGCGACGACGGCCTGTCGGGCCTGACCGAGTCGGCCCGGGTGATCGTCGCCGGGGCGGATCTGATCCTCGGGGCCCCGGCGGCCCTGAAGGCGGTCGAGGAGGCCGGGGGCCGGAAGGTCGCCCTCTCCAGCGACATGGGCCGGGCCGTCGACCAGGTCCGGGAGGCGATGGACTCGGCCGGTCGCCCGGTCCTGGTCAGCACCGGCGACCCGCTCTTCTACGGCATCGCCCGGTACCTGTGCGACCGCCTGGGGGAGGATCGGTTCGAGATCGTCCCGCATGTCAGCAGCATGCAGCTGGCCTTCGCCCGGGTGAAGGAGAGCTGGGACGACGCCTACCTCGCCGACCTCGGATCCCGGCCGGTGGAGGCGATCGTCTCCCGGATCCGCAACGCCGAGAAGGTTGGCCTCTTCTCCAGCGACCGATGCCCGCCCCGGAGGCTGGCCCGGGCGATGCTCGACCGCGGGCTCGACGACTTCCGCGCCTTCGTCTGCGAGCACCTCGGCTCCCCCGACGAGCGGGTGACCCAGGCCGGGCTCGCCGAGCTGGCCGAGATGGACTTCGACCCGCTCCACGTCCTGATCCTGGTCCGCGACCCGGACCTGGCCCTCCGCGCCGACCGGCACGGGGGGCGGCTCCGGTTCGGCAACCCGGACGAGTTGTTCTCGCAGAACCAGCCGAGGCGGTCGCTGGTGACCACGGCCGAGGTCCGGGCGATCGCCCTGGCCCAGCTCAACATCCGGGCCGACTCGGTCGTCTGGGACGTGGGGGCCGGCTCCGGGTCGGTGGCGATCGAGGCGGCCCAGTTGGCGACCCAGGGCCAGGTCTTCGCCGTCGAGCCGAGGGCCGACGACCTGGCCCTGATCCCCGCCAACGCCGAGCGGTTCGGCGTGGAGCACGTCCGGGCCGTCGCCGGCCGGGCCCCCGAGGCCCTCGCGGACCTGCCGGATCCGGACGCCGTCTTCGTCGGCGGCACCGGGAGGCACGTCGGCTCGATCCTCCGGGCCGCCCACGCCCGGCTCCGGACCGGGGGCCGGCTGGTCGTCAACGTGGCCTCGGTCGAGGCGCTGGTCGAGGCCCACCGGCTGCTCAAGGAGCTGACCCGGGACGTGCAGGTCTGGGACGTCCACGTCTCCCGCGGGGTCGAGCAGCTCGACCGGCTCCGGTTCCACTCCAGCAGCCCGAGCTACCTGCTGGCCGTCGGCAAGGCGGCGGAATGAGTCGGGCGATCGGTCCCCGGGCCGACTCGACGGGGGATGGGGACGGGGACGGCACCGGGTCCGCCCCGCGATCGGAGCCACCGTCTCGGCCAGGGTCGGGGGCGGCGACCACCGGAGCGACTTCGGATTCATGGAACTGCAGCTCTCCCGGCCCCTGCCCGACATCGACGTGCCGGAGTCGATCCTCTTCGGCTACCCGACCCGGATGGTCGACTCCTGGAAGCCCCAGATCGAGCGGATCCTCCTGCGAGCCGAGCGGAAGCAGGGGGCCGAGTTCCGCGTCGAGGTGGCCCGGGGACGGACCGACCGGGCCGGCCAGCTCCGATCGGCCATCCGAGGGCCCTGGGATCTGAAGCGTCGGTCGAAGTACGAGCGGGCCCGCAAGCTCCCCGCGATCGATTGCGGCGAGACGCTGCTCTACGACCTCCGATGGGAAGCCGACACCAACCCGGCCCATGCCCTGCTCCGGGGGACCGCCGCGCTGCTCGCCCGCCGCCTGATCGCCGAGCGGACGGGGGAGGACGCCCCGGTGGTCGCCGTCCTCCGGGAGAACGCCAGCCCGATCGGCCGCTGGATCTTCGACCGCCTGGGAGTCCCCCACCGCGCATCCGATCGGGAACTGACCGGGCGGATCGTGCAATGCGACTCCCCCTACGACTACCCGCTGAACAACCCCACGATCCTCGGCGGCCTGGGCCTCGACCCCGGGGGACCGACGCCCCCACGGGTGTTCGTCGCCCGACGGGGGGCCCGGGCGCTGCTCAACGAGGACCTCGTCGCCGAGCACCTGGCGCGCCGGGGGTTCGAGCGGATCTACTGCGAGGACCTCCCGTTCGATCGGCAGTTGGCCCTCCTCGGCAACGCCCGGGAGGTGGTCGGCATCCACGGGGCGGGCCTCTCCTGGCTGGGATTCAACCCCAGGGGCACCGGGCCCGACGCCCCGCCCCGATCGGGCATCCGACTGGTCGAGCTGTTCGGGCCGGGCTACCTGGTCGACTGCTACCGGATCATGATGAGCTGCTCCCGCGCCTCGTACGCCGCGGTCCGGGGCCAGATCACGCCCGAGGTGGTCCGGGACCTGGACCAGCTCGGCCGGCCCCGGAGTCACGTGAACTCGCCCTTCCGCGTCGACCTCGGTACGCTGGATGAGGCCCTCGACCTCGTCGGGGCCGGGGCCGACTGATCGCATCTCGCCGGGAGGGCCGAGCCGATGGGACACTGGGGCGTCCGCAGCTACGAGGTCGACGAGGTCGCCGACGCGATCGACTCCGCCTTCGAGCGCATCCACGGCCGGGCCTACGACGACCTGATGAGCGACCGCGACCCCACGCCCGCCGAGCAGATCCACCGCCAACTCGCCAACGCCGACACCCTCCGGGTCGCCCTGGAAGCCTTCCGGGAGGAGCACGGCGACGACCTCGATTCCTGGGACGAGCTGGCCCGCCTGGCCCTTTGCGGCGTGGTCGTGCTCCATGCCGAGCTGGGCGTGCCCGTCCCCGGCGACCTCCGAGACCGGGCCGCCTCCTGGCTGGAGCACGAGGATCTGGACTGGGATCCCCAGCCCATGAGGGACGCCCGACGTCGCCGGGAAGTCGAATTCCTCCGCAGCCCCCCCTCCCCCGACGCCCCCTGATCCGACCGATCGGCCCCGGGGTGCCGACGCCCGCCCCGCGCGGTCGACGACCCGCCCCCCGCCCGGCCCCGGGTCCCGGCCCTCCCGAGATGGCCCCGGCGACGACGCTTGTCGAGTCGAGCAGGGACCCTCGCCTACGGCTTCGCCTTCCCGTAGCCGCTCAGCAGCTTCCGGTGCCGCTGCACCTCCTCGTGGGACTCCTGCACGATCGTCTCGCAGACGAGCTTGCAGAGCCGCTCCACCAGCGGGTCGTCCAGCCGGTAGAAGACCTGCAAGCCCTCCTTGCGGCGGGCGACCAGCCCGGCGTCGGAGAGCATCTTCAGGTGTTTGGAGACGTTGGCCTGGTTGCGCCCCGTCTCCTCGACGACACGGGTCACGTTCCGCTCCCCGGCCATCAAGGCCCGGAGGATCGCCAGCCGGGTCGGATCCGACAGCATTCGGAACTTCTCGGCCATCAGCCCGAGGAACTCGTCGGGGATCGCGGGGCTCATGTCTTGACTGGATAACCGATCGGTAATATAGTTGGGCGAGAGGGCTACTGGATTCTAGCACCGGGATCGGCCCCCGGGAAGCGGCGTCGGGGGGAATCGGGGGGATCGCCGTTGGCGTCCCCGGTGTCCGGCCGCGATGGGGGCCGTCGCCGTCGGGTCGCATCGGACGGGGAGGAGACGCGGATGACCAGGGTCGGATGGGCGGCCGTCGCGGTGGTCGGGGTCCTCGTCGTCGCGGGCCGGCCGGGATCGGACGCCGGGGAGGCGCCGGACGACGGGGAACCCCTGAGGGCGGTCGTCCACGTCAACTTCGCCGACGAGGCACGTCAGGCCGGCGGCCTGAAGAACATCGCGAACATCCTGGAACGGGCCCCGGGGGCGCGGATCACGGTGGTCTGCCACGGCGACGGCATCGGCACGGTCGAGGCGGGCCGGTCGGGGCACGCCGAGGCGGTCGGGTCGCTCGCCGCGCGGGGCGTCCGCTTCGTGGCCTGCGAGAACACCATGAGGGAGCGGTCGATCGACCGGGAGGACCTGCTGCCGGGCGTCGGCACGGTGCCGTCGGGTGCGGTCGAGTTGATCCGGACGCAGCAGGTCGAGGGTTATGCCTACTTCAAGCCGTGAGGCCGGGCGACCGGCACTCGGGGACGAATCGGGGAGCGGGACGATGAGCGTTGCGACCATTCCGACCATCTCGCCGAGGGAGCTGGAGGGGCTTCGCCGCCGGGGCGAGCCGGTGGACCTGATCGACGTAAGGACCCCGGTCGAGTTCCGGGAGGTGCACGCGGAGCCCGCCCGGCTCGTGCCGCTCGACGCGCTCGACCCGAGGGCGGTCATGGCGTCGCGGGACGCCGCCGGGGGCGAGCCGCTGTACGTCATCTGCCGGAGCGGCAACCGGGCGAGGATGGCCAGCGAGAAGTTCGCGTCGGCCGGGTTCTCGAACGTGGTGAACGTGGAAGGGGGGACGGTCGCCTGGGAGCAGGCCGGGCTGCCGGTAGTCCGGGGGACGAAGGCCATCTCCCTGGAGCGGCAGGTCCGGATCGCGGCCGGGGCGCTCGTGGTGATCGGCACCGCGTTGGGGGCGTTCGTGCATCCGGGCTTCCTGGGCCTCTCCGCGTTCGCGGGGGCGGGGCTGGTCTTCGCCGGGATCACCGAGACCTGCGGCATGGGGATGCTCCTGGCGAAGATGCCCTGGAATCGGGTCGGGGACCCGACCTGCACACGATGACCCGACCCCGGGCCGGTCAGTCCTGGTCGGCCCCGGCCTTCGGCGCCAGGATGGCGGTGACGGGGAGGTGGTCCGAGGGGGTCCGGCCGTCCCGGGAATCGGGGACGATGTCGGCCCGCTTCACCTCCCAGTCGGGGGAGCAGGCGATCCAGTCGATCCGGGGGCCCGTGGTCGCCCCGGCCCGGAAGTTGGAGAAGGTGCCTTCCCCCTCGGGGCTCGGCTCGGGGTGGGCGACGCGGTAGGAGTCGACCAGCGGGGGCGCCTCGGCCTCGGGGTCGAAGAGGGCCTCGTAGGGATCGCTCCCCTCCCCAGCGTTGAAGTCGCCGGTGACGACGACCCGAGAGTTCGGGGCCAGCTCGGCGACCTTGCGGCGGATCAGCCGGGCCGACTCCAGCCGGGCCTGCGGTCCCCGATGGTCGAAGTGGGTGTTGAAGACGGCGATCGGGGGGGACCCGGGGCCGGCCTTGCGGTCCCGCAGCTCGGCCCAGGTGACCATCCGGGGCAGAGAACTGTCCCAGCTCTTGCTGCCGACCTCGTCCGGCGTCTCGCTCAGCCAGAAGTGGCCGGATCGGAGTTCCTCGAAGCGGTCGGTCCGGTAGAAGAGGGCCATCATCTCGCCGGACTCCTTGCCGTCGTCCCGCCCGGCGGCGAGCACGGTGTATTCGGGGAGGGCCCGGGCCAGGTCGTCCCGCTGGAACCCGAGGGTCTCCTGAGTACCGAGGAGGTCGGGGTCGACGCCCCGGATCGTCTCGACCAGGAAGTCCTTGCGGTTCGGCCAGGCGTTCTCGCCGTCATCGGCGGTGCCGTAACGGATGTTGAAGCTCATCACCCGGAGGTCGGCGCCGGGGGCGTCGGCATCGGCCGGAGGCAGGGCGAGGGCGATCGAGAGCAGGAGGATCATGGGGGGGCTCGTCTCGGGGAGGTCCCGGGGCCGAGTCCGGCCCCGGGGAGGGTCGCATCAACCTTCGGACCGTCGGGTCAGGCCGGCTGGCAGCCGGGGCGACCGGACTCGACCACGAAGGAGGCCTTGGTCACGACGGGGGCGCCGGGCGTGGTCACCTGCTCGACGACCTGGTAGTCGCTCCGCCAGGCCTCGGGGGTGACGGTGCAGCGGACGTAGCCGCGCTGGGCGTTGAAGAAGCGGACGGCGGGATTGTCGGCCAGCCGCTCCTCCAGGCCGGGGACGGTGGCCATGCCGTTGCCGCCGCTGGCGATGGAGGTGCCGACGAACTCGGTGGCCACCACCGGCCGGTCGGGCTCCCGGTCGTCGACCCGGAGGTCGTTGGCCCAGTTGGAGTGGATGTCGCCAGTGAGGACGACGGGGTTGGGGACCTTGCGGTCCCGGAGGAACTCCATGAGCTTGATCCGCTCGGCGGCGTAGCCGGGCCACTGGTCCATCGAGTAGACCCGGGCGCCGTCGCCGTCCTCCAACCGGAAGCCGACCATCGCCATCATCACCTGCTGGGCAAGGACGTTCCAGGAGGCGGTCGAGGCCAGGAGGTTCGCCTCCAGCCAGCCGAGCTGCCGGCGGCCGAGCATCGACTGCTTCGGGTCGAGGGCGGCGTCATTCAGGGGGCTGCGGCGGTCGTCGTTGGGCTGGTCGGAGCGGTACTGCCGGGTGTCGAGCACCTGGAAGGCGGCGAGCCGGCCGAAGTTCAGGCCGCGGTAGAGCCGCATGTCGGCCCCCCGGGGCAGCGACCGGCGCCGCAGGGGCATCATCTCGTAGTAGGCCTGGTAGGCGTTGGCCCGGCGTCCGAGGAAGGCGACCGGGTCGACCTCCTCCTGCTCCGAGATCTCGCCGGCGCAGTTGTTGTCGAACTCGTGGTCGTCCCAGGTGACCATCCAGGGGCACTTGGCGTGCATGGCTCGGAGGTGGGGGTCGCTCCGGTAGAGGGCGTATCGGATCCGGTAGTCGTCGAGCGACTGGATCTCGTCCCCCAGGTGCTTGCGGACCTGGCCGTCCCGGCCCTTGCCCTCGTAGATGTAGTCGCCGAGGTGGAAGACCAGGTCGAGGTCGTCCTGGGCCATGTACTGGTAGGCGGTGAAGAGGCCCGACTCGAAGTGCTGGCAGGAGGCGAAGGCGAACCGGAGTTCGTCGGGAGTCTCCGAGGCCCGGGGCATCGTCCGGGTGCGGGCGACGGGGCTCTCGGCGTCCCCGGCCCGGAAGCGGTAGTAGTACCAGCGGCCGGGCTCCAGGCCGTCGACCTCGGCGTGGACCGAGTGGCCGAGCTGGGGGGTGGCGACGGCCTTCCCCTCGCGAACCACGTCGGCCATCGCCTCGTCGTTGGCGACCTGCCAGGAGACCTCGACGAGGTCCGGCGCCATCCCGCCCGACGGCTCGAACGGCTCGGGGGCGAGCCGGGTCCAGAGGACGACGCCCCGGGGGTCCGGGTCCCCGGAGGCGACGCCGCAGGAGAACGGGTCGGCGGAGAAGCTCGGGCGTCGGAGGACCCGGCCCTCGGCCCGCCCACCCAGCATCGGGAGGGCCGGCAGCGCGGCGGCCCAGGCGAGGAACCGGCGGCGGGTCGGGCCCCGCCCTCGTCGGGCGGCCTCTCGGATCTCGTTCGGGTCGATCATCGTCCGGCGGTCCTCGCTGGGGGGGAGGTCTCGGGTAGGTGGGGAAGGACCGGCATCTTAGCCCGATCCCGAACCGGGAGGCACGAGAAGTTCCGGAGAAATCCGCCCGTCCCGGGACCAGCGGGACGAACAATCGGGGGCCCGGACGCGGCCGGTGCGCCACCGCGGGGCCCAGCGAATCCGACGCAAGTCGTTTTCCAGAAAGGAAAATCCCGAAACCCAATTGGGTTCGCTCCGCGCGGCGCACCGGGACGGCGACGCCGCGGGGAAGGGCCACATCGGGGCGACCCGGCCGACGGGCGGGGAGCGACGGCCCCGAGGTGGCCGGGACGCGGCCGGTGCGCCGACGAGGTGCCGCACTTCCCGGAACGCAAATCGTTCCGGCGAATCAACTTGCCCGCGATCTGACGCCTCGAAAATGGGTTCGCTCCGTCGCGGCGCACCGGACACCCTCGGGGCCCGGGCGGCGGTGGCCGCCCCGGGGGGGGACGCGGCGGGGGGCGGCCCCGGCGGGATGCGACCGGGTTGCGGGCCGGACGCGGACGGTGCGCTGATCCCGCGAGGCGACCCATGCGATGCAATCCCTTTCAAGTGAATCAGTTGTCGCAGGATGTCCTGCCCGGGAATGGGTTCGCTCCGCTTCGGTGCGCGTCCCCGACGCGCCGGTCGGGCGGCGGGACGGCCGACCGGGCTCGGAGCCGGGGACGGGCGACCTCGGCGCGCGGGCCGGCCCCCCGCGGGTGGTCGGGGGGATCGTCGGGGGCGAGGGGAGTCGGGGCGAAGGAGTTCGGGCACGGTGCGGGTTCTCGGCGCGGGGGGAGGCACGCGGGCCGGGAGATCGGGCCCACACCTTTTAAGATCGGGGGAGGAAGGGATTTCAGTCACATTGGATCGGGAGGACTCCCGAGTGGAGTCACCGGCGGCCTCGGAGCCGGTAAAATGGGACGGTCGGCGATTACGCCGGGACGGGCTGGTCGGGCGGGACCCTCGGAGTGATCGGATGGCTGAGCCCCGGGTCTTCGAGCATCCCGTGACGGTCGGCCCCCGGGACATCGACCGCATGGGGCACGTCAACAACGTCGTCTACCTGCGGTACGCGCAGGACGCGGCCGTCGCGCACTGGAAGGCGGTGGTGACCGGTGAGCTGGCCGAGGCGCTGCTCTGGGTCGCCCGGCGGCACGAGATCGACTACCTCAAGCCGGCCCTGCCCGGCGACGAGCTGGTCGCGCGGACCTGGGTGGGGATGGCCGACGGCGCGACCTTCGAGCGGTTCGTCGAGATCCTCCGCCCGAGCGACGACCGGTTGCTCACGAAGGTCCGGACCCTCTGGGTGGCCGTCGACCCCCGGAGCCACCGGCCCAGGCGGATCCCCGAGGCGATGGTCCGGCTCTTCGAGGAGTGGTCGGGGTCGGGGGTCGCCGACGGGGGAGATGGCGGATGAGGCTGCTCCGGACGCATCACGTCGCGATCATCTGCTCGGATTACGCGCGGTCCCGGCGGTTCTACGCCGAGACGCTGGGCCTGGAAGTCGTCTCCGAGATCTACCGGGAGGCCCGGGACTCGTACAAGCTCGACCTCCGGCTGCCCGACGGGACGCAGGTCGAGCTGTTCTCGTTCCCCGATCCCCCGAGGCGCCCGAGCTACCCCGAGGCGAGCGGCCTGAGGCACCTGGCGTTCGAGGTGGCCGACCTCGACGCCGCCGTGCTCGAACTGGAGTTGGGCGGGGTGGCGGTCGAGCCGGTCCGACTCGACGAGCTGACCGGCAAGCGGTTCACCTTCTTCGCCGACCCCGACGGCCTGCCGCTGGAGCTGTACGAGCGCTGATCGGGGGGCCGGGGATCGGCGGCTGCGCGAGGCGGGACCACCGACCGGGGGGGAGGCTCATCGGGCGAGGTCGAGGTCCGGATCCCACAACGGGTCGTCCTCCGCCCGGGGCCGGCGGGCGGGGAGGGGAAGGGTGTCGTACGTCGGCTGGAGTTCGAGCGAGACCCCGTCCTGGATGACCCAGGCCCGCTCGCATCCGCTGGTGTAGAGCAGCGTCGAGTCGGCTGCCTCGACCACGCGGAAGCCCGGCCCTTCGGGCCCGGCCTCCGCGACCACCTCCACCTTCTCGCCCGGCGACAGGATGACGTGGCGGGCCCAGGGCTCCAGCCGGAGGGTCCGGAGGCTGACGGTCGCATTCTGGAACGAGAGCGACGTGCATCGGCTCACATGATCCCTCCGAGCATGTGCTCGCGACGTTCGCATCCGGCGATGAGGGGGCGTGGGCAGGTGCGCCGGGGATGCAGGGGATGCCCCGGGTCCGATCTTCCTCGGCCCGATCCGGGATGTCCACACTCGATCCGCCGGGGGATGCCCGGGCGGGGATCGGGGCCACGCCGGGTCGGGGGGGGCATCGGCGCGTCCCGGCGTGTATAACGGTCGGGGCCGCCGCTCCGACGGCGACCGTCCCGATCACCCGAGGAGGGCCGCACCGTGGAACCGAACATGCTCGGGGCCTACGGCCCCTGGGCCGCCTCGCTGTTGGGCGAGGGCCCGGCCCGACTCTCGTTCCGCAACCCGGACTTCGCGCCGGCGGGGCTCGAACCCTGGCGGCTCGGGACCCGGCGTCGCGTCGCCGAGCTGATGATGGAGCCCGACGCCGGGGGCGTCCCCCGGGCCGAGATCCAGCATCGGTTCGAATACGACGGGCTGGACGTGGAGCACCTGCACTGGGAGCTCCCCTACGGCCCGCCGACGGAGGCCGTCGTCCTGAAGCCGGCGGGGGCGACCGGCCGGCTCCCGGCCGTGCTGGCGCTGCACGACCACGGGGGGAACAAGTATTTCGGCTGGAAGAAGGTGGCGCAGATCGGCGACGAGCTGCACCCGATCATGCGGGCGCACCGGGACGAGTATTACGGCGGCCTGAGCTGGGCGAACGAGCTGGCCCGCCGGGGCTTCGTCGTCCTGGTGCACGACGCCTTCGCCTTCGCCAGCCGTCGGATCCGCCTGGCCGACGTGCCGGAGCGGATCCGGGACGGGCTGGAGGAGGTCCGGCCGGAGTCGGAGGAGGAAATCCGCGCCTACAACCGGTTCGCGGGCCAGCACGAATCCATCATGGCCAAGAGCCTCTTCTGCGCGGGCACGACCTGGCCGGGCGTCTTCCTGGCCGAGGACCGCCGGGCGCTGGCCTACCTCGCCTCTCGGGAGGACGTGGACCCCGACCGGATCGGCTGCGGCGGGCTCTCGGGAGGCGGGCTGAGGACGGTCTACCTGGCCGGGACCGACGACCGGATCGCCTGCGCCTGCTGCGTGGGGATGATGAGCACCTGGCGCGACTACGCGCTGGACAAGTCGTTCACGCACACCTGGATGATCTACATCCCCGGGCTGCCCCCGGACCTGGACTACCCGGAGATCCTGGGCCTGCGGGTCCCCCGGCCGACCCTGGTGCAGTACGACGAGGAGGACTCCCTCTTCACGCTCCCGGAGATGAAGCGGGCCGACACGATGCTCGCCGAGGTCTTCGACAAGGCGGGGTCCGGCGACCGGTACCGGGGCACCTTCTACCCCGGCCCCCACAAGTTCGACCGGCCGATGCAGGACGAGGCGTTCGGGTGGTTCGACCGCTGGATCGGCGGGTGATCGGGCCCGAATCCCGGGGGGCGCTCCCTTGGCGATCCGCCCCCCGGCGTCCCATAATCGTGGGATCGCCCGGCGCACGACGGTCGCGGGCGACGCCTAGGAAGGATGCCGCCGCACCGACGGACTGGAAGGGCATCGCGATGACCATCGGCCCGAGACGGGGGAAGATCGGGCGGGCGGGACGGCCCGGGACCCTGATCGTCCTCGCCGCCGCCTGCTCCTGCTGGGGGATGGTCCCGGCCGGGGCCGCGGATCTCGACGAGGCCGAGGCCCTGCTCCGCTCCGGCTCGTACGAGGAGGCCGCCCGGATGGCCGCCGAGGCGGTCGGCGGCTTCGTCTGGGAAGAGCGCTGGATCCAGCTGAAGGCGGAGGCCGAGCTGGCCACCGGGGCCGACGAGGCCGCGTTGGCCTCGCTGGAGGTGGGGCTGCGGCGGTTCCCTGCCAGCCTGCCGCTGCTGATGATGGCCCGGGACGTCTTCCGCTACACCGGGCGGGCCGGCGAGGTGCCGGCGGTGCTCGACCGGATCGAGCGGCTGATCCGCACCTTCCCCGATCGCTACGACACGGCGGGGGGCCGCGTGGCCCTCGGCCGGTTCTTCCTGCTGCGGGGGATCGACCCGAAGCAGGTGCTCGACCGGTTCTTCGACGTGGCCATCGACCGCGAGCCGGGCCTGGTCGACGCCTACCTCGCCTCGGCCGAGCTGGCCCTGGAGAAGCGGGACGACGCGCTCGCCGCCGAGACGCTGGCCAGGGCCCCCGAGGAGGCGGCCGACGACCCCCGCTACCAGTTCCTCCTCGCCCGGGCGTTCTCGGAGGGGGACCGGGCCCGGTCGGCCGAGGCGATCGAGGCGGCGCTGGGGCTCAACCCGAATCACGCCGACAGCCTGCTGCTGCGGGCGAATCACCTGATCGACGCCGAGGCTTACGAGCAGGCCGAAGCGGTGCTGGGCCGGGTCCTGGAGATCAACTCCCGGGACCAGCAGGCCTGGGCCTTCCTCGCGGTGATCGCCCACCTGACCAACGACCCCGAGGGCGAGGCCGAGGCCAGGGCCTCGGCCCTCGACCGCTGGGAGGAGAACCCGGAGGTCGACCACATCCTCGGCCGGGAACTCTCGCAGAAATATCGGTTCGCCGAAGGCTCGGCCTACCAGCGGAGGGCCCTGGAACGGGACCCGGAGTACCTGCCGGCGAAGATCCAGCTCTGCACCGACCTGCTCCGACTGGGGGCCGAGGAGGAGGGCTGGGCCCTCGCCAATGAGGTCTTCGAGCGGGACGGCTACAACGTGCTCGCCTACAACCTCGTCACGCTCAAGGGGGAGCTGGACGGCTACCGGACCCTCGAAGGCGACGGGTTCCTCGTGAGGATGGATCCCGACGAGGCCGAGCTGTACGGCGATCGCGTGCTCGACCTGCTGGGCCGGGCCCGGCAGACGCTCCGGGAGCGGTACGGGGCGAGCGTCGAGGAGCCGGTGGTGGTCGAGGTCTTCCCCAGCAAGAACGACTTCGCCGTGCGGACCTTCGGCCTGCCGGGGGCGGACGGCTTCCTCGGCGTCTGCTTCGGCCGGGTCATCACCGCCATCAGCCCGGCGGCGCAGGGGGAGGACCCGTCGAACTGGGAGTCGGTCCTCTGGCACGAGTATTGCCATTCAGTCACGCTCGCCCGGTCGAAGAACAAGATGCCCCGCTGGCTGAGCGAGGGGATCTCCGTGTTCGAGGAAGGGCGCGAGGACCCGAGTTGGGCCACCCGGATCGACCCGCACTCCCGGGAGAAGCTCCTCGCCGACGACCTGACGCCGCTGAGCGGCCTGAGCGGCGCCTTCCTCGCCCCCGAATCGCCGCTCGACGTGCAGTTCGCCTACTTCGAGTCGGCCCTGGCCGTCGAGTTCCTGGTCGGGCTGGAGGGGCTGGAGGCGATCCGGGGATTGCTGGACGATCTGGGGGCAGGCGTGCCCATCAATGACGCACTGCCGGACCGTTTCGGGAAATCGCTCGAGGAGCTGGACGAGCAATTCCTCGACTTAGCGCGATCGAAGGCCGAGGCCGCCGCCCCGGGGGCGTCCTGGGAGGTGCCCGAGTTGCCGCCCGATGCCGACGTCGAGGCGCTGGAGGCCTGGCTGGAAGGGCACCCGGGGAGCATCCCCGGGTGGCGCAGGCTGGGGCTCCGGCTCGTGGACGAGGAACGTTGGGAGCGGGCCGAGGAGGCGCTGACGACGCTCAAGGGACTCGACCCCGACGGCGTCGGGCCGGAGAGCGCCGATGCGCTGCTGGCCGCCGTCTTCCGCGAGCGGGACGACCCCGAGGCCGAGCGGGAGGCGTTGCAGTCGCTCGTCTCCCGGGACGCCGGGGCCGGGTCGGCCCTGCTCCGGCTGATCGAGCTGGACGAGGAGGAGGAAGACTGGCCGAGCCTCGCCGACCACTGCCGGGCGATGCTCGCCGTCAACCCGCTGATCCCCGCCCCGCACCGGGGCCTCGCCCGGGCGGCCGAGCGGCTGGGGGAGACCGGCGACGCGATCGACGCCTATCAGGCGCTGGCGACCCTGGACCCGACCGACCCGGCGGAGATCCACTTCCGGCTCGCCGGGCTGCTCCAGCAGGAAGGGCGGGCGGACGAGGCCCGTCGCGAGGTGCTCAAGGCCCTGGAAGAGGCGCCGAGGTTCCGGGAGGCGCACCGGCTGCTGCTGGAGCTGGTCGAGGGGGAGCCCGCCATACCGCGCTGAACCGAACGCCCGGGAGGGCGGAGGGAGGTCCCGCGATGAGGTCGAGACGCCGGACGGTGATCGCGCTGGTCGCCCTGCTCGCGGTCGCCGGCGGGACCGCGCTGGCCCAGCGGTACGGGGGGCGGGGGTACGGGGGGCGGGGCTACTACCCCGGCGTCATGCCCGACGACCGTGCCGGGGTGCCCGACTGGGAGGTCGACGAGCATTTCAAGGAGGACACCTTCACCTTCGTCCGGGTCCAGTACGACTCCTACGGCGGCCGGGGCCGATGGGGGGGCGGCTGGGCGACCGACTGGCCGGACAGCGACCTGAACTTCCCGTACCGGCTCCAGCAACTGACCTCGTTGAAGGTCAGCCCCGACCCGATCATCCTCCGCCTGACCGACGAGGAGCTGTTCGACCACCCCTTCCTCTACATGATCGAGCCGGGGGCGCTGATGTTCTCGGAGGCCGAGGTGCAGTCGCTCCGCCGCTACCTGCTCAACGGCGGCTTCCTGATGGTCGACGATTTCTGGGGCGATTACGAATATCAGAACTTCTACCAGCAGATCAAGCGGGTCTTCCCCGAGTTCGAGCCGCAGGAACTGGACGTCGACCACCCGATCTTCCGGATCGTCTACCGCCTGGAGGAGAAGCCGCAGGTGCCGAGCATCCACGGCTGGCGGCGGGGCTCGAACGTCACCTGGGAGCGCGGCTACGACACCCAGACGCCCCACTACAAGGGGCTCTTCGACGAGCAGGGGCGGATGATGGTCATCATCTGCCACAACACCGACCTCGGCGACGGCTGGGAGCGCGAGGGGGAGGACGCGGACTACTTCCGGGAATTCTCCGAGAAGCTCTCGTACCCGATGGGCATCAACATCGTGACCTACGCCATGACGCACTGAGCGGCGCCCTCGGGAGGCCCGCCGGGCTCGAAAGGAGCGACCGTGTCGGCAGACGTCGAAACCGCAGCATTCGAGGACGAGCGCAGGGCCGTCGAGGCGATCCACGAGAGCCGGGGGCGGATCGAGCGCGAGCTGGGCAAGGTCATCGTCGGCCAGCGGGAGGCGACCCATCAACTGCTGATCGGCCTCTTCTGCGGCGGTCACTGCCTCATCACCGGGGCGCCGGGCCTGGCCAAGACGCTGCTCGTGCGGACCATCGCCCAGGTCTTCCACCTGAAGTTCCGGCGCATCCAGTTCACCCCCGACCTGATGCCGGCCGACATCACCGGCACCGAGATCCTGGAGGAGACCGGCGACGGCCGCCGCCGGATGCAGTTCGTCCGCGGGCCGATCTTCGCCAACGTCATCCTCGCCGACGAGATCAACCGCACCCCCCCCAAGACCCAGGCCGCCCTGCTCGAAGCGATGCAGGAGCACCAGGTGACGGCGGCCGGCGAGCGCTACCCGCTGGAGGAGCCCTTCTTCGTGCTGGCCACCCAGAACCCGATCGAGATGGAGGGGACCTACCCGCTGCCCGAGGCCCAGCTCGACCGCTTCCTCTTCAACGTGGTCGTCGACTACCTCCCCGAGGACGACGAGGTGGCGGTCGTCCAGCAGACCACGTCGAGGAAGACCGAACCGATCGAGCCCATCTTCGACGGGCCGGACGTCCTGCGGTTCCACGAGGTCGTCCGCAAGGTCCCCTGCGCCGAGGACGTGGTCCGGTTCGCCGTGAAGCTCTCGGCCGCGAGTCGCCCGGGAGAGGGCGCCCCGGGGTTCGTCAACGACTGGGTGAGCTGGGGATCCGGCCTCCGGGCGGCGCAGTCCCTGGTGCTGGGGGCGAAGGCCCGGGCCCTGCTGGCGGGGCGCTACCACGTCACCCCGGAAGACGTCCGGGCACTGGCCAAGCCCGCCCTGCGACACCGGATCCTGCTCGGCTACCGGGCCGAGGCGGACGGGGTGACGGTCGACGCCGTGATCGACCGACTGCTGGAACACGTGAAGGGCCCGAAGTCGTGACCACGCCCCTCGATCGCCTCCAGTCGTCCGGCTCGGGCGCCCGCGGTCGCGGGGAGACGGCGATCGACCCGCAGGCGCTGATGCGGATCAAGAGCCTGGAGCTGCGCGCCCGGGTGGTGGTCGAGGGGTTCGTCACCGGCCTGCACCGCAGCCCGTTCCACGGCTTCTCGGTCGAGTTCAGCGAGTACCGCCAGTACTCCCCGGGGGACGACCCGAGGTACCTCGACTGGCGGCTCTACGCCCGGTCCGACCGCTACTACATCAAGCGGTTCGAGGACGAGACGAACCTGCGATGCTCGGTCGTGCTCGACATGAGCCGGTCGATGGGCTACGGCTCGGGCCCGGTGACCAAGGCCGAATACGCCCGGACGCTGGCGGCGACGATCGCCTACTTCCTCACGCTCCAGCGCGACGCGGTCGGGCTGATCACCTTCGAGGACCGGGTGGTCGACGTGCTGCCCCCCCGGCACCGGCCGGGGCAGCTCCGCCGGATGCTGGCGATGCTCGAACGCACCCCGACCGGCCGGGCGACCGACCTGGCGGGGCCGCTGGAGGAGATCGCGGCCACGCTCCGGCGCCGGGGGCTCATCGTACTCGTCTCGGACCTGCTCGCGCCGATCGACCTGCTCCGGACCCGGCTCGGGTCGCTGAAGGCCCGGGGGCACGACCTGCTCGTCGTCCGGGTGCTCGACCCCGCCGAGGTCGACTTCCGCTTCGAGACCCCGGCGATGTTCCACGACGTCGAATCGGGCCGGGAGCTGTACATCGACCCGGGCGCCGCCCGGGCCGAGTACCTCCGCCGCTTCGCCGAGCACGCCGCCGGGGTCGAGCGGGCCTGCGCCGACCTGGGGATCGAATTCGCCCCCATGACCACCGACCGGCCGCTCGACACGGTGCTGTTCGACTTCCTCAAGGCCCGTGAGCGCCGGGGCCGGCGCCCGGACCGCCGGCGGAAATCCGGCCAGGGGGGCGGCCGATGAGCTTCCTCACCCCCCTGTACATCCTGGGTGCCCTGGCGATCGCCGCGCCGATCGTCTTCCACCTGATCCGCCGGACGCCCAAGGGGGAGGTGCCGTTCAGCTCCCTGATGTTCCTCTCCCCCACGCCGCCGAAGCTCACCCGCCGCAGCCGGCTGGAGAACTGGCCGCTGCTGCTGCTCCGGGCGCTGGCGCTCTTGCTGCTGGCCCTGGCCTTCGGCCGGCCCTTCCTGAGGCAGGCGGCCCGGCTCGACGCGGGGGAGGCGGCCGATCGTCGGGTCGTGGTGCTGCTGGACACGAGCGCGAGCATGAGGCGGGGCGACCTCTGGGAGCGGGCCCGCCGGCTGGCCGACGAGGCGATCGGGGAGACCCGGCCCGGCGACCGGCTGGCGGTCCTCGCCTTCGACGACGCGACCCGGCCGCTCCTGAGCTTCGACGAATCCGGGACGCTCGATCCGTCCCGCCGCCTCGCCGTCGCCCGGTCCCGCCTCGACGAGCTGAGGCCGACCTGGAGGGCGACCGACCTGGGCCAGGCGCTGCTCGACGCCGTGGCCGCCTTCGAGGACGAGGCCCGGGGGGACGACCTCGCCGGGGAAGTCCCCCGCCGGATCGTCCTCGTAAGCGACCTGCAGCGCGGGGCGCGACTCGACGCGATCGGCGACGTCGAGTGGCCGGCCGACGTGCGGGTCGAACTCCGGACCGTGTCCGACCCCTCCGGCAACGCCGGCCTCCAACGCCTGGCCACGCCGACCGTGCCCACGGCCGACGCCGAGCAGGACGACGCGATCCGGGTCCGGGTCTCCAACGAGGGGGGCTCCCCCGGGGAGCGGTTCCGGGTCGGTTGGGCCGAGGGGGACGAGCGGCCGACCGACGTTTCCGTGCCCCCCGGGGAGAGCCGGGTGGTCCGGGTCGCCCGGCCCGGAGGGGGGACGGGAGGGGCGTTGATCCTGGAGGGGGATCCGTCCGAATTCGACAACGTGGTCTATATCGCCGACGCCCCGGTCGTCCCGGAGACGTTGCTCTTCCTGGGCGACGACGCCCTCGACGACCCCGAGGCGCTCCTGTATTACGTGGCCCGGGCCTTCGAGGACCTGCCGGGGAGGGAGGTCCGGGTCCGGGCCGTCCGGGCCGGGGAAGCCCTGGCGATCGAGACGGAGCAGGCCGTGCCGCTCGTCGTCGTCGCCGACGACCCGGGTGAGGAGGCGGTCGCCCGGCTCTCCCGGTTCGCCCGGGACGGCGGCACGGTGCTCGGGGTGCTCGCCTCGGCCGACCATGCCGGGACGATCGAGGCGATCGGCGGCCTGACGCTGGGAGACGTGGAAGAGGCCCGGGTCGACCCCGACGCGATGCTCGGCGAGATCGACTTCGGCCACCCCCTGTTCGCCCCGATGGCCGGCCCGCAGTACAACGACTTCACGAACGTCCGTTTCTGGCACTATCGGCGGATCGACGAGGAGTCCCTCGGTGACGGCAGGGTCGTCGCCCGGTTCGAGGGCGGGACGCCGGCCGTCGTCGAGTGGCCGATGGGCCGGGGCCGGCTGGTCGTCCTGGCGAGTTCCTGGGGGCCGGGGGACAGCCAGCTCGCGCGGTCGTCGAAGTTCGTCCCGCTGATGACCTCGCTGCTCGATCGGGGGGCCGAAGACGAGTTCGACGCCGGGGGCCTGACCGTGGGCGACCGCATCCCCGTGCCCGAGGGGGACGGGGAGCGGGTCGTCCGCACGCCGGGGGGCTCGGACGTCGTGCTCTCGGCCGGGACCGACGAATTCTCCGGGGCCGAGGTCCCGGGCGTCTACGCCGTCGAGGGGCCGGACGGCCCGAGGCGGTTCGCCGTGAACCTCGACCCGGCCGAGGGGAGGACCGACCCGCTGGAGGTGGCGGCCCTGGAGCAACTGGGCGTCCGGATGGCGGGCCGGGAGGCGGACGAGGCGGACGAGGCGGAGGCGCGTCGGCAGCTGATGAACGCCGAGCTCGAACGCAGGCAGAAACTCTGGCGGTGGGGCGTCGTGGCCGCGATCGGGATCCTGATCGTCGAGACCTGGCTGGCGGGGCGGTTCGCCCGTCCCCGACCGGCCCGAGCGGAGGCGGTGGCGTCATGAGCGGCGAACTGAGGGAGGCGATCGACGAGGTCGCCCGTCGGCTGCGGAACGTCCGCCTCTGGGGGGCCCTGGCCGCCTGCTGGCTGGCCTGGCTCCTCGTCGGGATCGGCCTGGACGCCCTGTCGAGCCGGGGGGCGTCGCCGCTGGTCGGCTGGAGGCTGGGCCTGATCTTCGCCGGGCTGGCGGGGGCCTCCGGGCTGGTCGTCGCGGTCGTCGCGTATCGGTCGGCCCGGGACCGGCGGGGGATCGCCCGGCGGATCGAGGCGCGGTACCCGGAGCTGGCGACCGGCCTGCTCGTCGTGGTCGAGGGGGACGCCGAGGCTCCCGAGTCGGGCCGGACCTTCCTGAGGCAGGCGGTCCTGCAAGGGGTACTCGACCACCGTCGGGAGCACGACTGGGACGAGTCGGTCCCGGGGTGGGCACTCTGGGCCTCGGAGCTCTCCCACGCGGCGACGCTCGGCGGGCTGATCGTGGTCGCGCTGATGCTGGCCCTGCGGACGCCGCCGGGGGGCCGATCGGCGATCTCGGCGGACGCGGGCCGGATCGCCTCGGGGCTGGTCGTCGAGCCGGGTGACGCGGAGATCGAGCGGGGCACCTCGCTGCTGGTCGTGGCCCGGTTCAACGCCGCCGTGCCGGGGGAGGCGACGCTGGTCGTCGAGGGCGGCGAGACCGCCGAGGCCCTCCGCCCGATGGCCCGGAGCCTGGAAGACCCGACCTTCGCGGCCCGGATCGACCGGGTGGACGCCGACCTGACCTACCGCGTCGCCTTCGCCGGGCGCGCGAGCGAGCCCTACCGGGTCACGGTGTTCGACTACCCGGAGGTCCTCCGGGTCGACGCCGACCTCGCGTTCCCCGGATACACGGGCCTGTCGGCCAGGACCGTCGAGGACGTCCGGCACGTCACGGCGGTGGAGGGGACGGAGCTGACGCTCCGGTTCCGGCTCAACAAGGAGGTCGCGACGGCCCGGCTCGTGGACGGCGAGGAGGTCGTCGACCTCGCCTCGGCGGGCGAGGGCAGCGGCGTCTACGCCACGAGATTGACGCTCACCGACCCGAAGCGCTATCGGGTCGAGCTGGTCGACCCCGACGGGCGATCGAACGAGAATCCCACCGAGCTGTCGATCAACGTCACCCGGAACCGGCCCGCCGAGATCCGGGTCGCCCGACCGGCCCGGGACGTCCGGGTGTCGCCGATCGAGGAGCTGAGCCTGGGGGCCGAGCTGACCGACGACTTCGGCCTGGTCCGGCACGGCGTCACCCTGATGCTGGCGGGCAAGGACCCGCGGGAGATCGTCCTGGGGACGCCCGAGCCCGCCTCGAAGGAGGCCGAGTCGGGGCACCTGATCGCCTTCGAGGCGCTGGGAGTCGAGCCGGACCAGCTCGCGTCGTACCACTTCTGGGCGGAGGACGTCGGCCCGGACGGCCAGCCCCGGCGGACGTCCGGTGACATGTACTTCGCCGAGATCCGCCCCTTCGAGGAGATCTTCCGGCAGGGCGAGCAGCCCTCCGGAGGCCAGCCGCCGGGCCAGGGGCCGCAGGGCGGCAACGCGCAGCAGGCGATGGAGCTGGCCGACTTGCAGAAGCAGATCATCAACGCCACCTGGGGCCTGATCCGCCGCACCTCGGTCGCCTCGACGCTCCCCGATTCGTTCGCGGCCGACGCGGGAGTGGTGCTGGAGTCCCAGCGCTCGGCGATCGCGCAGGCGGGCGAACTCGCGGGGGAGCTGCGCGACCCGGGCTCCATCGAGGCGATGGGCCAGGCGACCGGCTTCATGGAGGACGCGGCCGATCGGCTGGCCGAATCGGCCGAGGGGCCGGATCCTGGCCCGCTCGAATCGGCGCTGGCGTCCGAGCAGGCCGCCTATCAGGCGTTGCTCAAGCTCCGGGACCGCGAGTTCCAGGTCGTCCAGGGCCAGCCCGGCCAGGCGGGCGGGGGCGGAGGTGCGGGCGGGCCGTCGCAGCGGCAGTTGCAGGAACTCGAACTCTCCAACGACGAGAACCGCTACGAGCAGCAGCGATCGGCCCAGCAGGAGTCGCTCACCCAGCAGACCCAGGAGCAGCGCGAGCTTCGCCAGGTGCTCAACCGCTTGCAGGAACTCGCCCGGCGCCAGGAGGACCTGAACGAGCGGCTCCAGGAGTTGCAATCGGCCCTGGAAGCCGCCGAGGACGAGCAACAGCGCGAGGAGATCGAGCGGCAGCTCAAGCGGCTCCGGGAGCAGCAGCAGCAGATGCTCCGGGACGCCGACGAGCTCCGGGAACGCATGGAGCGCGAGGAGAATCGCGATCGGATGGCCGAGGCCCGGCAGCAGGTCGAGCAGAGTCGGGAGCACCTCCGCCAGGCCAGCGAGGCGCTCGAGGCGGGCCAGCTCTCGCAGGCGATCACGGAGGGCACCCGGGCCGGCCGAGGGCTCGACGAGCTGCGGGAGGAACTCCGCCAGCAGACCTCCGACCGCTTCGAGGAGGATCTCCGCGAGATGCGCGACCAGGCCCGAGAACTCGCCGAGTCGCAGGACGAACTCACCGAGCGGCTCTCCGACCCCGAAGGGGATTCTCGGCGGTCGCTCCGGGGCGAATCCGAAGGCGACCAGGTCGGGGAGGAACTGGCCGGGCAGCGCGAGCAGTACGAGGCACTCGTCGAACGGATGAAGCAGACGGTCCAGGACGCCGAGGAGACCGAACCCCTGCTGGCCGAGGAGCTGTTCGAGGCGATCCGACGCGCCGACCAGCAGTCCGTCTCGCAGGCGATCGAGGCCGCCGAGCAGCTCGCCGGCCTCGGCGTGAACGAGGAAGCCGCCCGGGCCTCCCGGGCCGCGGCCGAAGGACTGGACGAGCTGAGCGAGGGGGTGGATCGGGCCGCCGACCGCGTCCTCGGCGGCGACACCGCCGCCCTCCGCCTGGCCCAGGACGAGCTGGACGACCTCTCCGAGCAGGTGGGACGGGAGATCGGGCGGTCGGCCTCGGCCGGGCGGGGTGAGCCGGGGGACGCATCGGAGCCGGGGATCCCCGGAGGGACGGCGGGGGCCTCCGCGGACGATCCCACCCTCGACCCGTTCGATGCGCTGGACATGCTCGGCCCCGAAGGGCAGGACGATCCGCAGGAGGGCCCCGGGAACCCGGGAGGTCGGCAGGACTCGGGAGACCGACAGCCGGACGAGACGCCGCAGGGAGAACGCCCTTCTGGTCAGGGTCAGCAAGGCGAAGGACAGCCGGAGGGTCAGCAGCCAGGCGAAGGGCAGCCGGGAGACGGTCAACCGGGCGGAGCCCAGCCCGGCGAAGGCGGGCAGGAAGGCGGGCAGCAACCGGGTCCCGAGGGAGAAGACGAAGGCCCCAGAGGTCAGCAGGACGGCCAGCAGCAGGGCGACGGCCAGGGCGACTCGCGGGGAGGGCAGGACGGGCAACGGGGCGGCTCGCAGGGAGGCGGCGGGAGCGCCCCGGGCCTGGAGCAGCTGCTCGACCCCTTCCAGGCCGGCGGCCGGAGCGGCCCCGGCGGGCCGATCACCGGGGGAGGGTTCCGGGAGTGGTCCGATCGAATGCGGGACGTCGAGGAACTGCTCGATGATCCCGAGCTGAGCGCCGAGGCCGCCCGGATCCGGGACCGAGTCCGCGCCGCCCGGGAGGAGTTCCGTCGGCACGCCAGGGAGCCCGACTGGACGAAGCTGCAGGGCCTCGTCGCCGAGCCGATCCGGGACCTGCGCGACCGGGTGGCCGAGGAGCTGAGGCGTCGGGAGTCGCCCGACGACCTGGTGCCGATCGACCGCGATCCGGTGCCCCCCCGGTTCGCCGAGGGGGTCCGCCGCTACTTCGAACGCCTCGGGAGCGGTGAATGATGCCGACGATCGTCTGGGGGTCCCCCGAATGGATGGCCGGGGCGCTGGGGCTGCTCGGCGTCTCGACCCTGGCCGTGCTCTGGAGCTACGGCCGGGCCAGGGCCCGGACGCCGGTGCGGCTGGCGGGGGCGTTGCTCAAGGGGATCGCCCTGACGGTGCTGGCACTCAGCCTGCTCGAACCGCTGCTGACCGGCACCCGGCCCCGCCCGGGGGCGAACGCCTTCGCCATCGTCGCGGACAATAGCGCGAGCCTGATCATCCGGGATGCGGGCGAGGGCCGATCGCGTGGCGAGCAGTTCCAGGATCTCCTGCTCGGCGAGTCGGAGTGGCGGACCCGACTCGGCCAGGATTTCGACGTCCGTAGCTATTCATTCGATTCGACCCTCCGGGGCGTCGACGGCTTCGAGGCCCTCCGCTTCGACGGCGCCGGGTCGGCGATCGGCACCGCGCTGGCGGCCGTCTCGCGCCGCTTCCGGGGCCTGCCGCTGGCCGGGGTGCTGCTCGTGACCGACGGCAATCGGACGGACTCGGGGGAGGTCGACTGGTCGGGATTGCCGCCGGTCTACCCCCTCTTGCCGGGGGGGCGGAGGGCCGGCCGGGACGTGGGGGTGACGGGCGTCTCGGTCAGCGAGACGAACTTCGACGCGGCGCCGGCGGTCGTCCGGGCGGACGTCTCGGCGGTCGGCGTCGGCCGGGAGCCGGTCGTGGCCGTCCTGCTCGACGAATTCGGGAAAGAGGTCGCCCGGGAGGAGGCGACGCCGGAGGGCGAGGGCCGCCCACTGGGCTTCCGCTTCCAGTTCCGGCCCGAGCGGAGCGGGGTCTCGTTCTACACCGTCCGCGCCTTCGCCGCCTCGGACGAGGAGGCGGTCATGTCGGGCCCGGACGAGGGGGCATCGCCGGTCGAGCAGACCCTGGCGAACAACGACCGCCTGCTGGTCGTCGACCAGGGGGGCGGGCCGTTCCGGGTGCTCTACGTCAGCGGCCGGCCGAACTGGGAGTTCAAGTTCCTCAAGCGGGCGTTGCAGGGGGACGACCAGGTCGACCTGGTCGGGCTGCTGCGGATCGCCAAGCGGCAGCCGAAGTTCGACTTCCAGGCGGAGGGGACCCGGTCGGCCAGCCCGCTCTACGACGGGTTCGAGAACCCGGACGACGAGACGGCCGAGCGCCGCGACGAGGCGGTGCTCGTCCGCCTGAACACGGCCGACGAGTTCGAGCTGCGCGAGGGGTTCCCCAGGGCCGCCGAGGACCTGTACCGCTACCACGCGGTCATCGTCGACGACCTGGAGTCGGAGTTCTTCTCGGCGGATCAACGCGCACTCGTCCGCGATTTCGTCAGCGTCCGGGGCGGCGGCCTGCTGATGCTCGGCGGGCCGGACGGCTTCGCCGACGGCGGATACGACCGGACCCCGATCGGCGACCTGCTGCCGGTCTACCTCGATCGGGTCGCCCCCCCCCCGGCCGAGGCCCCGGAGTTCCGGCTCGTGCTGACCCGGGAGGGGTGGCTCCAGCCCTGGGTCCGTACCCGGACGACCGAGGAGGACGAGCGGAGGCGGCTGGCCTCGATGCCGCCCTTCCGGACCCTCAGCCGGGTCGGCGGGCTGAAGCCGGGGGCCGTGGTGCTGTCCCAGGTCGTCGCCCCCGGCGGCGACGCCCGGCCCGCACTGGTGGCCCAGCAATTCGGCCGGGGTCACGTGGCCGCCCTGATGATCGGCGACCTCTGGCGCTGGGGGCTCCGACGCCGGGACCCGGCCGAGGACGACTTCGACCGCGCCTGGCGGCAGTCGGTCCGATGGCTCGTGGCCGACGTGCCCGAGCGGGTCGAGCTGGACGTCCGCCCGGAGGACGACTCGGGGTCCCCCGCAGTCCGGCTGACCGTCCGGGTCCGCGACCCGGACTATCGGCCCCTCGACGACGCGAAGGTGTCCCTCGCCGTCGCCACGCCCGACGGCGTCACGCTCACCCTCGACGCCGAGCCCGACGACCGGGAGCCCGGCTCCTACGTCGCCTCGTATGCCACCCGGCAGCCCGGGCCCCATCGCTTCGTCGCCAACGCCTACGGCCCGGACGGTGCCGAGCTGGGCCGTCGGGAGGCCGGCTGGGCGGCGCAGCCGTCGGCCGACGAGTTCGCCAGGCTCGATCCGGATCGCGACTTCGCCGATCGCATCGCCGAGCGGACCGGGGGCGAGGTCGTCGACCCCGACCGGCTCGACGCCTTCGTCTCGGGCCTCTCCCGGCGATCGGCGCCGATCACCGAGCCGTGGACCTCGCCGCTCTGGCATCACCCGCTCTACTTCCTCGTCGCCCTCTCCTGCCTGGTCGCCGAGTGGGGGCTGAGGCGCATCAACGGCCTCTCGTGAGTCCCCTCGATGACGATCCTCCTCGCCTCGCTCTGCTCCCTGGCGATCGGCCCGGCCGACGACCCCCGGCCGGTCCAGGCCCGGGTCGTCGTGGTGATCGGCGCGCCGGGCGATCCCGAATACGACGAGCAGTTCCGCTCCTGGGCCGATCGCTGGGCCGACGCCGCCTCCCCCGCCGGTGCCGAGCTGATCCGGATCGGCGACGACGAGCCGGACGGCATGGACGACCGGGACCGCTTGAGGGAGACACTGGCCTCGTCGTCGTCGGCCGGCGGGCCGCTCTGGGTGGTGTTCATCGGACATGGCACCTTCGACGGCCAGGAGGCCAAGTTCAACCTCCGGGGTCCGGACGTCTCGGCCGCCGAGCTGGCCGGCTGGCTCGCCGGGACGACGGGGCCGACGGCGGTCATCAACTGCGCCTCGGCGAGCGGGCCGTTCATCAACGCGCTCTCGGGAGGTGACCGCGTCGTCGTGACCGCCACCCGCAGCGGTGACGAGCAGAATCTCGCCCGGTTCGGCGGATTCCTGTCGGAGGCGATCGCCGACCCGTCGGCCGACCTGGACAAGGACGACCAGGTCTCGCTGCTGGAGGCGTACCTGATGGCCGGGGCCCGGGTCGCCGAGTTCTATCGGACCGAGGCCCGGCTGGCGACCGAGCACCCGCTGCTCGACGACAACGGGGATGGCCTCGGCACCCCCCCCGACTGGTTCCGGGGCGTCCGGGCCACGAAGCGGCCCGCCGACGACGCCGAAGCGGACGGGGTCCGGGCCCACCAGTTCCACCTCATCCCGAGCGATCGCGAGCGGGACATGCCGGCGGAGGTCCGGGCCCGTCGGGACGAGCTGGAGGCCGAGATCGCCGACCTGCGTGACCGGAAAGCCGAGCTGGGCGAGGACGCCTACTACGAGCGGCTCGAACCCCTTCTGGTCGAGCTGGCCCGCCTCTATCGGTCGCTCGGGTCGCCCGACGCCGAGGACGACCCGGGGCGGGACTGACCCCGTCGATCGCCGATCGTCCCCCCCTCGCCCCGGCCGCCGCTCGACCCGAGGTGTCGCGTCGCCCCCCCGATTGTCGAACAGAGGGGTAGCGGGCGGGCCGAGCCCCGAGGACGCAGGACCGGTCGGGCCCGCCTGGGCCTTTGCCCGTCGGCCCGGGACGTGGAACAATGGGGCGCCGCCGGCGGTGCGGCGGGCCGTCGAGGGCGTGCTCCGGATGGTGCCGGGAGGGGTCATGGCGACGAACACCCAGACGAATCGCTTCCTGTCGGTGACGACGCCGCTCGGCGAAGACGCGCTGCTGCTGCTCGGGATCGAGGGGGTCGAGGGGCTCTCGCAACTGTTCTCCTTCCAGCTCGAACTGGAGGCCGAGAACGGGACCACGGTCCCCTTCGACCGGCTCCTGGGGCAGAAGGTCACGGCGAGTCTCGCCCTGAAGGACGGCCGACGGTCCATCAGCGGGATCTGCAGCCGGATCGGACAGGGGGCCCGGAGCGGGTACTTCACCTCGTTCCGGATGGAGGTCGTCCCGGAACTCTGGCTGCTGACCCGGGTCGCCCGCAGCCGGATCTTCCAGCAGAAGTCCGTGCCGGACATCCTCCGGGAGGTGTTCGCCGGGCTGTCGACCTCGATCCGGCTCCAGGGGACCTTCCACCCGCGCGACTACTGCGTGCAGTACCGGGAGACCGACTTCAACTTCGTCAGCCGGCTGATGGAGGAGGAGGGCATCTCCTACTTCTTCGAGCACTCGGAGGGCAGCCACACCCTGGTGCTGATCAACACGCCCCAGGGGCACCCGGACCTCCCCGGCGGGTCCACCGTCGAGTTCGAGGTGGCCGAGGGGGGCGAGCGCAACCTCGACGGCATCTACGGCTGGGAGAAGGTGCAGGAATTCCGGTCGGGCAAGTACACCCTCTGGGACCACTGCTTCGAGCTGCCGGGCAAGCACCTCGACGCCGAGAAGCTCGTCATGGACAGCGTCCAGGCGGGCACGATCACGCACAAGATGAAGCTCGGCAACAACGAGAAGCTGGAGATCTACGATTTCCCCGGCGAGTACGCCCAGAGGTTCGACGGCGTCGACCCCGGCGGCGGCGACCGCGCATCGGACGTCCAGAAGATCTTCGAGGACAACGCCCGGACGGTCGCCATCCGGATGCAGGAGGAGGCCGCCGCCGGCCTGGTGATCCAGGGCTCGGGGCACTGCCGGGCGATGTGCGCCGGGTACCGGTTCACGCTCAAGGACCACTTCGACGCCGACGGGCCGTACGTGATCACCTCCGTCCGGCACTCGGCCCGGCTGGGGGGGGACTATCGCTCGGAGTCGGGCGGGGAGATGGACTACCGCAACAGCTTCTCCTGCATCCCGGCCGCCCTGCCCTTCCGCCCCCGCCGCCTGACGCCCAAGCCGATCGTGCAGGGGACGCAGACGGCCACCGTCGTCGGCCCGGCGGGGGAAGAAATCTTCACCGATAAATATGGTCGCGTGAAGGCCCAGTTCCACTGGGACCGCGAGGGGACCAGGGACTCCTCCAGTTCCTGCTGGATCCGGGTCGGCTCGATCTGGGCGGGCAAGAACTGGGGCGGGATCCACATCCCCCGGATCGGCCAGGAGGTGATCGTCGCCTTCGAGGAGGGAGATCCGGACTGCCCGATCATCGTCGGCAGCGTCTACAACGCCGACCAGATGCCACCCTACACCCTGCCCGACAACAAGACCCAGAGCGGCATCAAGAGCCGGAGCACCCTGCAAGGCTCCCCCGACAATTTCAACGAGATCCGCTTCGAGGACAAGAAGGGGGAGGAGCAGGTCTACGTCCACGCCGAGAAGGACTTCGACCGCGTGGTCGAGAACAACGACACCCACAAGATCGGCTTCGAGAAGAAGGACAAGGGCGACCAGACGGTCGAGATCTTCAACAACCAGGATCTCACCGTCGGCGCCGGCAAGACCCAGGCGGACGACGGCAGCCAGTCGACCACCGTCTTCAACAACCAGGTCATCAAGGTCGGCGACCCGGCGGCCTCGGGCAGCAGCCAGACGACCACCGTGCACAAGGACCGGACCGCCACGATCGAGACCGGGAACGAGACGCTCCAGGTCAAGATGGGCAACCGGGACGTGACGATCGACATGGGGAATGACGCCCTGACGATCAAGCTGGGCAACCAGACCACCAAGCTGAACCTGGGCAAGAGCTCGACCGAAGCGATGCAGTCGATCGAGCTGAAGGTCGGCCAGAGCAGCATCAAGGTGGATCAGATGGGCGTGACGATCAAGGGGATGATGGTCAAGGTCGAGGGGACGATCATGACCGAGGTCAAGGGCCTGATGACCCAGGTCAACGGCACCGCGATGCTGACCGCCAAGGGCGGCATCACCATGATCAACTGACCCGGCCCCGTACGCCGGCCGCCCCGAAAGGTCCGATGATGGACGACGCCACTCACCGGCTCGACGATCCGTCGGCCTCCGCCGAGTTGCTCGCGCTCGCCTCGCCGAGCGCCGAGTCGAAGGCCTTCGCCGACGCGATGGCGGACCAATCGCCCCGCGTCCTGGTCGGAGGGCTGGCCGGGGACGGCCACTTCCCCGAGGCGGTCAAGTTGCTGGCGCTCGCCTTGCCCCGCCGGGAGGCGGTCTGGTGGGCATGCCGGTGCTGCCGGGAATCCCTCACCGGTGATGAGCCGCCTGAGGCCCTCTCGGCGCTGGAGGCGGCCGAGCGCTGGGCGGCCGACCCGATCGAGGAGCATCGCCGGGCGGCCCACGCCGCCGCGGAGGCCTCCGGGATGGAGGCCCCGGCCGGTTGCGCCGCGATGGGGGCCTTCTTCGGCGGCGGAAGCATCGCCCCACCGAATGTGCCCGACGTGCCCCCCGCGCCGCACCTGACCGCCCACGTCGTCGCCGGCGCCGTGATGCTCTGCGCCGTCCGATCCGAGCCGGAGAAGGCCCCCGAGAAGTACCGGGCGTTCCTCGCCCTGGGGTTCTCGGTCGCCGACGGCGCGGACCGACCGCCCCCGATCGCCCTCCCGGCGGGGCAGCCCGCCCCGGTGTCGCCCCGCCCCGCCCCGCCCTCGGCTCGCGAAGACCGCTGGGGGGAGGAATCGACGCGGCCTCCGGTCCCGAACCCGCGCCAAAGCCCCGATCCCGCACCCCGACCGCCCTCCCCCGCCCCGCCCCGGACGAGGCGGTGGGACGAATGGGAGTAAGCTCATGGGAATGCCCGCCGCCCGGATCACCGACATGCACGTCTGCCCGATGGTCACCGGCGTGGTGCCCCACGTCGGCGGCCCGATCCTGCCCCCCGGGGGCATCACGACGCTCATCGGCGGCCTGCCGGCGGCCCGCGTCACCGACATGGCCGTCTGCGTCGGGCCGCCCGACGTGATCGTCCTGGGCAGTTTCACCGTGCTCATCAACGGCATGCCCGCGGCCCGCATGGGGGACATGACCGTTCACGGCGGGGTGATCGTCATGGGGATGCCCACGGTGCTGATCGGCTGATCGTCGGCCATGGGCACGCCCCCGGGGCCGTGCCCATGGCCGGCCGTTCGGTCCGGAGAGCAACCCGAGGGCCCCGGCCGTTGCCGGACTGCCGGGCGATGCCGCCCCGGGCCCGCCGGGTCGGGGTCCGCATCCCTCGCCCCGCCCCGACTTGGTGGACGACCCTCGGCCCTCGGACGGCCGGGTCCTCCCCCGGGTCGGCCCCGGTGCGCCGCCGCGAGGCCCACCCGTCTACGGCATGGCCCCGGCGACCCCGCCGCCGCCGGGTGGCCGAGGCCGCCCCCCTGCGTGCGGGGAGGCTCGTGCGGGGGATCAGGGTCGGGGGAACCTCGGGTCGTCGATCGGGGGGGCGGGGGGGGCCTCCTTCAACTTCTGGATCGTGTACTCCTTGATGAACCGCTCGTCGGTGACGCCGTCGATCGTCAGCTCGAATTTCAACGACTCGACGTCGGGCCTGACGATCGAGTAGATATACATCGCGGTCGAGCCGCGCTCGATCCAGAGGGGGGCCTGGACCTGGTCGACGGAGAGCAGCGGCTGGATGGCCAGGGTGACCTGCGCCGGGACGGTCGTCGGGTCGGTGTCGAGGTGCGTCACCAGCAATCCGACCCGGGCATACTGCCCCCCCTTGAACTGGAAGTGGGGCACGGGGTCGGCGATGTATTCCTCGGGCTTCAGGACCCGGAAGTCGACCCTCCTGGGCTTGCAGAGGGTCCGGCCGAGCCCGCCCACCTCCCGGACCTGGACGGTGAGGGTCCCCGTCGGCTGCTTGGGACCGAAGTCGAGGTTGGAGAAGATGCTGTCGGCCACCGCCTCGGGGAGCGTCTCCCCGGGGGAGAGTTCCACCCGGGCTTCCTTGCTCGGGCCGTCCTGCCATTGGCGGGAGACGATCACCGACATGGGGTCCGGGGTCCGGTTGGTCAACTCCAGGCGGTAGTCGAGCCGGCTGTTGGGGTGGAGGAAGCCCTTGTCGGGGTGTTCGAGGAACTGGTCCCGGACTTCGATCCTCCGGCCCCGGACCGTGATCTCGGCGCCGTTGCGGTCGACGGCGAAGCCGAAGCGCTGGCGGATGGCCAGGGAGACCTGCTCGACGTCGGGGATGGCGACGGGTCGCCCCTCGAACCGGAGTCCGCGATAGTAGACGGTCGGGGTGGCGTCGGTCGCCTCGGCGAAGTCGATCTCGACGCTCCGGCCGGCCGAGCCGGTGACCGGCACGTCGAGGAAGGGCTCGTCGCCGGGCCGGGCCCGGAGGCTGCCGGAGGGGTCGTGCTTGAGCACGACGACCGCCTTCCCCTCGGGCAGCCCGTCGCCGCCGGAGACGGTCAGGCCGACGGCCGTGCGGCCCGGCTCGGTGCCGGCGTCCCGGTTCTCGACCCGGAGGGCGAGGGATCGGAGCCCGTCGATGGCGGCCCGGTCGTCGGCCAGCCGGGAGGGCCCCCGCTCCAGGGGGCCGGCCGCGTCGAGCGCCTCGCCGGCCAGGTCGAGGGCCAGGTCGTCGGCGAGTCGTCGGGCCTGCCAGGCCAGGTGGTCGACGCGGTCCCGGGCCGATCGGTGGTCGCTGGGGCCGTCCTCGGGGTCGAATCGCCGTTGCAGGGTCGCGGCGGGCAGGGTCCGGGCGAGCCAGTCGGCCCGGAGCAGCTCCGGGCCGGGGTCGACCGGCTCGCCGTCGCCGGGCCGCTTCCGATCGAGCAGCGCGTCCCGGTGTCGCCGGACCGCAAGGGAGAGGGCGTCCATGGCGTCGAAGGCGCGGTCGGGGGAATTGGCCCAGGCCTCGGCCCGTTCGAGGTCGCCCCGGAGGTCGTCGACAGCGATCCCCGAAAGGCGGAGCAGGCCCAGCTCCAGTCGGGCCAGCCCGATCGCCCGGTCCCAGAAGGAGGCCTCGGGCGCGGCGTCGGCGGGGGACCGGCCGTAATCCTCCGGGGCGGGCAGGGTCGGCCGATCGACGGCGAGCGAGGCGTCGACCAGGGCCATCCGGGGCCCGACGGGGATGGTCGGCACGCGGAGCATCGCGTCGAGGCGTCGCCAGGGGGTCGAGGATCCCGGCCGGGCCGAGCGGTCGACCAGGGCGCGGAAGGCCCGGGTCAGCGCGTCGTATTCCCCTCGGACGGCCCTCACGAGCTGTCGGACCCGTTCGAGCGTGGCGCCGGTGCCCCCGGAGATCACGCCGGCGTTCCAGCCGGGGGGGGGGGAGCCGACGAGGGCGGCCAGCTCGGCGGCTCGGGCTAGCAGCGCGTCGACTCGCCTCGAGGAGGAGGGGTCGGAGGCCTCCCACTCGCCGTAATAGGGGAGTTCGTCGGCGAGCCGCTGGAGCAGCCCGATCGCCTCGGACAGGGGCCCTGCCAGGGCGGCCGCCTCGTCGTACCGGGCCTTCGCCTCGTCGAGCGGCCCCCGGGCCGATCGGATCGTCTCGGGGTCGGAGGCGAAGAGGAGGTCCTGGCCTTCGAGCCTCCGGCGATCGCCCTCGGCGAGGATCGGCCCGATCCAGGGCAGGAGCCGGCCGTCGGAGGCGGCGACCCGCTCGGCCGCGATGGCCACGTCGAACGCCTGGAGCAGGCGCTCCCGGCGGATCGGGCGGAGGTCGTCCGCCTCGCCCCCCATCGCGACGAACTGGGCGTATCGGGCGGCCAGCAGCCCCTCGGCGCTGGGGGGCAGGTCGGAAATCGATCCCGGCCCGGCGGCCGAAGCGGCCCCGGGCCGGTCGGCGACGGCGACGGCCTCGGCGGGTTCGCCTCCCCCGGGCGAGTCGGTCGCCGGCCCGGTCGCGGCCGGGGAGGCGGGCGTCGAGGGACCGGGGGTGGCCGTCGAGGGGGGCGGTTCGTCCCGGAAGGAGGTCCGGATGACCTGCGCCGCCTCCTCCCATTGCCGTTCGACCGCCTCCTGGCGACCGGGGGGCGCCAGGGCGATCCGCATCGCGAACGAGGGGAGCGGCCCCGGGGGCGTCTCCTCCAGTCGCCGTCCGAGCGCGGCGGCGATGGCCTCGACCCGGTCCAGGGCGGTCCCGGCCTCGGCGACCCGCCCGGCCCGGACGAGCCGATCGGCCCTCAACAGGCCGTCTCGGCACTGCCGCCATCGCACGGGGGAGATGCGATAGGGAAGGGACTCGCCGAGCTTGAGGTGGGCTTCCCAGGCGGCACGGAGCCGCCCCCTCAGCTCGTCGGGCACCTCCGGCAGGGACGGATCGGGAGGGACCTCGCGGAGCGGGGGGAGCCCGAAATCATTGCGACGGGCGTTGCCGAGCAGGATCGGGGTCTGGATGGCGTCGCGATGCAGCCGGGCCCAGGCGGCGACCCGGGACGAGACGTCCCTGTGGAGATCCGAGGCGTAGCCCCGGCCCCAGGCGTCGCTGCGGGCGACGCAGTCGGCGAAGACCGAACGGCCGTGGGGGTCCGCCGTCCAGCTGACCTGGCCGGGGGCGCAGGAGGTCAGGACCAGCAGGTTGCCGTCGTCGTCGATCAGGTCTTCCAGGCGGTGGAGGAAGCTATTGGCGAAGATGCCGGTGCCCCGATCGCTGTCGACCTGGGAGGCGTCGAGGATCAGCAGGGTCGGGCCCGAATTGCGGTCCGGGTCGGTCAACGCGGCGATCACCTCCCGGGCCGGGACGAGCGAGGCCGGGTCGTCCGGGTCGCCTCCCGGGGGGAGGAAGAACGGCTCGCTCCCCCGATCGGCGTCAGGCGTGGAGAGGCCGACGGCGGACAAGAAGACGACCTTCGGCGAGGAGGCGTCCCCCGGGATCGACTCCAGTCGTCGGATCAGGTCGCCCGCATCGGACGATGCGTTCCCCTCGGTCAGGCCGACCGCCCCGGAGACGAGCCCGGCGTCGGCGACGATCGTCGGCAGCACGTCGACGACCGAGTCGGGGGCGTCGACCACCAGGGCCAGCCCCGCCCCCCCGCCCCGGTGCCGGTCCAGCAAGGCGGCCGCGAGGAGCCAGAGCAGGAGCAGGGTGGCGGCCGAGGCGGCCGATCCGGAGAGGATCCGGCGGGAACGGTCGACCTTCGAGCGTCGGGCGGAGGGACGGCGACCGGGGGGCGACAGGGTGTTGGCCATCGGGCACCTCGGGCTTCGGCGACCTCGGTCGGAGTCGACTCCCCGGATCGGCCCGGGCCCCGGGTCGGAAGACCTCGGGGACTCGTCGATCGGGCAAGCCTCCGGATTCATCCTAGGGGCGCGGCGGCGGGGCCCGCAAAGGAAAACCGGCCTCGGGGACCCTGCGGGGGGAATCCCGGCTCCGGAAAGCCGGTCCTTCATGTCATCGTGTTCGTCGGATATCCTGTGGTTTGTCCGACATATCGGTACGGGGTTCGGCGGACGACGCCCCGGGGCGGCTCGGAGCGGAGCGGACGATGCCGGGACGAATGGTCTACTGGCACGAGGGGATGTTCCTCCGGCCCCAGCACTTCCAGGCGGCCGAGCGGCAGGCCCGCGCCGACCTGCGGGCCTCGGAGGAGTGGTTCCACCCCTTCGGCTGGGGCTTCCGCTCCATCGACCTGGACCGGGACGCGATCGGCAACTTCCTGGCCGTGCTCCGCTCCTGCGAGGCCCGGTTCCGGGACGGCACCCGGGTGGTCATCCCCCACGACGCCGACCTCGATCCGGTCGATCTGAAGCCGGTCCTCACTGCGACGGGCGAGGCGACGCTTTATCTGGCGATTCCCGCCTTGCAACGCGGAAGGGCCAATGTCGAGGCGAGGCCCACGGCCGACGGCCCCCGATACTGGGTCGACACGGTCGAGTACGAGGACGAGAACACCGGCGCCGACGAGCAGCCGATCGACGTCCGACGCCTCCGGGCCCGCCTGCTGATCTCCGGGCAGGACCAGACCGGCTACGAGGTGCTGCCCCTGGGCCGGGTGGTGCGGTCGTCCCACACCGAGGCCCCCCCGCAACTGGATCTGACGTTCGTCCCCCCCCTGCTGGCCGTCGACGGCTGGCCGCCGCTCTGGAGGAGGCTCCAGGCGTTGCACTACCAGGTGGGGGCGACGATCGAGCAGCTCGCCGGGCTCGTGGCCGACCGGGGCGTGACCTTCGAGAGCCAGGTCCCCGGCGATGCCGAGACCTTGCTGAAGCTGGCGACCCTCAACGGGGTGTTCTCGCACCTGGAGTCGATCGGCTACCTCCGGGGGCTGCACCCGCTGATGCTCTACGCGGAACTCTGCCGGACGGCCGGCCAGCTCGCCATCTTCACCGACGCCCGGCGCCCCCCCAACATGCCCGGGTACGACCACGACGCCCCGGGCATGCCCTTCCGCACGGTCATGAGCTACATCGACCAGGCGATGAAGAGCTTCCCCCGCGCCCCCTTCCACAAGCGATACTTCGAGCGGGCCGGGGAGCGGCTGGAGGTCAGCCTCGACCCCGGCTGGACCAACGCGGACAAGGCGCTGTACCTGGGGGTCGAGACCGAGCTGAGCCAGCAGGCCTGCCTGGAACTGATGGACAAGCTGGACATGAAGCTGGGCAGCGGGGCGAAGGTCGAGCACTACTACCGGCAGCGGGTGCAGGGCCTGCGAGTCGAGCCGGTGGGACGGCCCCCCAGGGCCCTGCCGGCGAGCGCGGGGCTGCTCTACTTCCAGATCAACCGGGAGGCGGCCGCCTGGCGGGACGTCTCCGAGTCGAACACGCTGGGCATCCGCATGAACATGGCCCAGGCGACGTTCCAGAGCGACCGCATCCTCTCGCTGGCGATGCCGGGGTCCGAGCGGACCACGAACCTGCAGTTCGCCCTCTTCGTGGTCTGAGCCGAGTCGATCATGACCGACGCCTTCGCCCGAGTCATCGGCCCGATCATCCAGCACGTCCTGGAATTCCAGCGTCGCGTGGCCCAGGGCGACCACCCGGGCCTGGAGGCCGAGCGGGCCGAGCTGCTCGCGCTGCTCGACTCGGCCGGCCAGCGGGCCGACTCCGCTCGTGAGACCGCCGACGCCTTCCCGCTGGCCCGGCACGCGCTGATCTACTGGGTCGACGAGGTCCTGATCAATTCCGGCTGGTCCCACGCCTCGGACTGGCGGAACCACATTTTGGAATGGGACTTCTACCGGGAGCGGCTCGGGGGCGAGCGGTTCTACGAGATGTCCCGGGAGGCCGAGGCGAAGTCCAACGCCGACGCGCTGGAGACGTATTTCCTCTGCGTCGCCCTGGGCTTCCGGGGCCAGCACGGGCACGCTCCCCGGGAACTCCAGGCCTGGGCCGAGCGGGCCTATCACCGGATCGCCGAGTCGGCCCGCAACCCGGACCATTTCCTGCCCGAGGTCCCCAGGGCGGGGGACGAAGGCCCCTTGCAGCCGCTGCCGGGACCGTCGATCCTGCTGACGGTCTCGGTGCTCGCCTCGGCCTCCCTGCTGGTGAGCCTGGCCGGTTACCTCGCGGCCACCGGGATCATGGGGTCCTGAGCCCCGCCCGAGTGTCGTCGTCGGGCCCTCCCCCTTTCCGTCCGCGATCCGTCCATGAACCTACCCGAGCTCCTGTTCTCGAAATGGCTCGCCGGGATCGTCGGGGTGCTGAGCGCCATGATCCTGTCGGCGCTGGCCTTCCCGAAGCTCCGGTCGTATGTCATCCGGCTGGGCCAGTTCCTGATCATCCCGGCGATCCTGGGGCTGCTGGCGCTGGCCGCGGTGCTCCAGTGGAGGCGACCGCCGTCGGGCTGGGGGCCGTCGACGAGGCTGCCCCGGGAATTCGTCGGCGGGTACTGGGTCTGGATGGCCCTGCTGCTGATCGGGGCGATCGCGTCGGCCGTCGCCTTCGTCCGGCTCTCCCGGCGACCCGGCGGGGCCTCGGGCCCGGCGACGGAGGAGCGGTACCCGGACGTGGAAGCCGCCTGGGGGGAGATCGCCATCAGGCTGGAGCACGCGGGGATCGTCCCCGAGGATCAGACATATTACCTCCTCCTCGCCCCGGACGAGGACGAAGTGCGATCCCTGATCGAGACGGCGGGGATCCAGGTCTTCGCCACGGTCCCCGACGGGCCATCGCCGCTCCGGGCCTTCGCCACCTCGGACGGGGTGCTCCTGAGCTGCGTCGGCGCCTCGGGGTTCGGCCAGGGCGATGCCGCGGCGTCGGGCCGGCTGGGGGCGGTCTGCCGGGGGCTCCGGGAGCTGAGGCCGGACGCCCCGCCGGTCCGCGGCGTGACGATCGCCGTGCCCATGCCCTGGGTCGACCGCCCCGAGTCGACCGCCGACGCCACCGCCGCCCGGGACGACCTGAGGGCGGTCCGCCGGTCCCTGGGGCTGCGATGCCCGGTCTTCCTGCTCTTCACGGCGATGGAGCACCTGCCCGGCTTCACCGAGTTCGTCGCCCGGATGGCGGCGACCGGCACGCCGCAGGTGCTCGGCCAGCGGGTCGGCTTCGCGGTGCCCAGCTCGGAGCCCTTCAGCGGGGACCTGGCGAGGAAGGCGATGATCTGGATGTCTGGATGGTTCCACGAATGGATCCTCAACCTGCTGGCCGCCGACCCGCTCGACGCGAGCGGCAACGAGCACTTGATCACGCTCGATTACGAGTTCCTCCGACGCCGCAAGGCGTTCTGCGCCGTGATGGAGTCGGTGCTCGCCACGCACCGGGGCGGGGAGCCGGTCCTCTTCCGGGGCTGCTACTTCGTGGCCACCGGCCCGGGGAAGGACGAGCGGGCCTTCGCCGCCGGCTTGCTCCGGGGGCCTCGGGGCCGGATCCTCGCCGACCACGTCGCGACGGCCTGGTCCGACCGTTCCCGGCAGGAGGACCGCCGCCACGTCAGGGCGGCGATCGCGGTGGGGGCGGTCGCCGGGGCGGCCTGCCTGGGGCTCTGGGCGGGGATCATCCGGAGGGCGGAATGGTGGGGCGTCGCCGGGCTGGCCGCCCTGGCCGTCACCTGGGCCGTCGTCCTGTTCCGGCTGCCGAGGCGCTGAGCCCCGAGGCCCGACCGACCGATCTCGTTGATCCTGGGGCCCCGCCGGTCATCAGGTCGGAGTCGACGAGGCCGGGGGGCGAGGGCCGATCCGATCCGATCAGAGATGCGCGAGCGGATCCGAGACCGCGACCACCCGGAGCCTGAGCTGGCCGACCAGCAGCACGTCGTTGGGCTCGACGGGCGTGGGCCGGAGCATCTGGGCGAAGGTGCCGTTGCGGGAGCGGAGGTCTTCCAGGAAAAAGTCCTCCCCGTCCTGCCGAAGCTGGGCGTGGATGCCGCTGATCCAGTCGTCATTGGGCAGGGCGACGTCGACGGGGCAGCCGGGCCTCCCCCCCCTCCCGAGGACCGTCGGCTCCCGGCCCTTGGTGAGGATGTGCCGGGGGCCGGAGCGGCCGTCCCTGCCGATGAAGTCGAGGTGGCCGAGGATCGGCAGGTCGGCGGCGCAGAACTCCTCGCCGTCCTCCCCCACGAGCGGCTCGGTCTGTCGGGGCTCGGCAACCCGATGGAATTCGATCACGTACCACCGCCCGACCCGGAACCGCTGGCCATCATCCAGGGGGATGGGGCGGGTGACCAGGCGGTAGACGCCGTTGAGCGAGCCCATGTCCTCGGCGACGAGCCGGCCGTCCTCGTAGGAGAGCTTCAGGTGCCGCGCGGCCATCGTGCTGAGGGCATGGTGCTGGGGAGTGTCCTTGACCCGACCGATCTTCAGGCCGGCCTGGCCGATCCGCTGCCATTCGACCCATTGCCCCGAGCGGTCGAAGATCTGCAACGCGTGCTGGTGCCTCCGACTCGGGATGTCGATCATCGGTCCCTGGTATCGGACCGTGTGGAACTCCCCGTCCCCCGGGCCCTGCATCCCCGGGGGGGGTGGGACCGGATGGCCGTAGGGGGAGGGGGCCGGCGGCGGTCCCTGCGCCCATCCCTGAGGCCCGCCGTAGGGCCACGACCCGGCCGGGGTCCCGCCGGATGGCCCGGGATGGCCGGGAGCCGGGCGGTCGGCGCCCGGCGTCCCCTGGGGAGGGGGCTGCCAGCCGGCCGGGGGCGGGCCATAGCCGGCCGGGCCCTGCGGCCAGGACGAGCCCGGATTCACGCCCGGGACGCCCTGGGGGTACGGCCCGTTCGCCCAGCCGGGCGGCTGCGGCGGGGCCTGCTGCGGAGGCGTCCCCGCGCCCCCCGGATGGCCGTAGGGGGGGGCCGGGGCGTGGGGACCCTGGGGAGGTCCGGCCGGGTCGGCCTGTCCGGGGGTGAGGCCCATCGCCCCCTTGACGCGATCGAGAATCCCCCTGGGCCGCTCGGGGCCTTTCGCCCCGACGTCCCCCGGTTGCGAGGGAGCGTACGGGGGCGGGTAGTTGGGCGCAGGTGGGGGAGGGGGCGGGGGTGCCGCCGCCTGGGGGGGCGGCACGGGGGCCGGCTGCCGTTCCGGCCTGGATTTGGGGTCGGGTTTCGGCCTGGGGCGGGGCTTCGGGGGGGGGGGCTGTTCGGCCCTGGGGCGCCTCGGCGGCTCGGGCTCCTCGTCTCGGTAGGACGGGCCCGGTCCCTTCGGCGGGGATTGCGGCGGGGCCGGCCGACCCGGGAGCCCTCCGGGGCGGAGCACCGGGCGCTGGATCGTCTCGAACGGGTCGATGGAGCTGCCGCACTCCGGGCAGCTGGAGCACTTGTCGGGGACGACCTTGTGGCAATTCGGACAGACGAAACCCAGACTCATCAAACCGCCCCCCCTGCGCGACCCGTCCCGACCCGTCCCCGGGGAGATGGCCCCGGCGGCGCCCGCCTCGTGGGCCCGGTGACCCCCGCCCCCCCGGAAGCCCCTGATCTCCCCGATCGCGGACCGAGCAACGACATCGTCCTCGTTCGCCTCGATCGAGTATAAGGGCACCCCTCGGTCCTCGTCCAAGAAAACATCGGGCCCTCCGGGGGCGGCTGCCCTTCGCGGGCGCCCGGTCGGGGAGCGGCGGCGGCTCCTCCCAACGGCCCCCGCCATGGGCTAGAATCGGAAACTCGAGTCCGGGACCGACCGATCCAACCGCCGGGGAGGGCCCGAGGATGACCGCCAAGCACTTGCTCGAGGACGGACGCCTGGGGGCGGCGATCGACCGCCTGACGGCCGACCTGAAGGATCGGCCCGACGACGCCGAGGGCCGCATCTTCCTCTTCGAGCTGCTCGGCTTCGCCGGCCAGTGGGACCGGGCCTCGAAGCACCTGGACGTCCTCGGCGCCACCGTCGCCGACCCCCAGGCGGCGGTCGGGGCGGGGCTGTATGCCCGGCTCCTGGAGTCGGAGCGCCAGCGGTCCCGCCTGTTCAAGGAGGGAGTCCGGCCTCGCTTCGCCCTGGAGCCGACGGAGGAGGTGCTGCTCCACCTTCAGGCGGTCGAGGCGCTCCGACAGGGGAGGCCCGAGGAGGCCCGATCCGCCCTGGACCAGGCCGCCGAGCGGCACCGGCCGAGCCCCGGCCGGTCGCCCTCCGCCCCGTTCGACGACATCCGTGATGCCGACGACCTGCTCGGCCCCGTCCTGGAGGTCTTCGCACCGGCGGGATATTGCTGGGTCCCCTGGCAGCACGTCCAGTTCCTGGAGGTCTCGACGCCGACCCGGCTCCGCGACCTGATCTGGCTGCCCGCCCGCCTGGCGACCTTCGACGGCCAGCTCGGCGAGGTCCACCTCCCGAACCTGTATCACGCCTCCAGCTCGTCGGAGGATGAGCTGATCCGCCTCGGTCGGCGGACCGATTGGGAGGAGCTGCCCGGCGGCATCGTCCGGGGCCTGGGCCAGAAGGTCTTCCTCGTCGGCGAGGCGGACCGCACCCTGGCCGAACTGGCCGAGCTGCATTTCGACCCGCCTCCCGAACTCTCCCCGGACGGGCCCGCCTCCTGACCGACGGATGAGTCGACGTTTGCCGAGGATCCGACGCGATGAGCGACGAGCCCGAGCCCGACGCCCGGCCGGACACGATTCCCGAGCCCGGGCCCGGGCCCGAGGCCGAATTCGAGCCCGAGGTCGCCCCGGAATCGGATCCGCTGCCCGAACCCGAGCCCGAGCCGGAACCCGAGCCCGAATTCGAGGGGAACGAACCGCTCGCCTCGGCGGCGACCATCGACCTGAGGGGGCTGCTGGCACCGATCGAAGGGGACCAACCCTCGGGGCAGAATCTCTCCTACGCACCCGAATACGACGTGATCCGGGAGGCTCGCAAGGAGGACCCCCCCGACCTCCCGCTCGGCGAGTGGAAGCGCGATCCCAAGACGGCCGACTGGGACAAGGTCGTCGAGACGGGGATCGCCTGCCTGTCGTCGAAGACCAAGGATCTCCAGATCGCCGCCTGGCTGACCGAGGCCCTGACCAAGAGGGAGGACTTCGCTGGCCTCCGGGACGGCCTCCGGTTGATGCTGGGCATCCAGCGGCGGTACTGGGACAGCTATTACCCCAGGATCGAGGACGGCGACCTGGAGTCCCGGGAGGGGCCGTTCCTGCTGCTCAACGACCCGAGGGTGCTGCCCCGGACCGTCCGCTCCGTCCCCCTGACCGACGCCGACGAGCGGTACGACTTCCAACGCTACGAGGAGTCCCGCAAGGTCGACAACGAGGTCCGCAACGACCCCGAGCGAGGGCCGAAGCTCAAGGCCCAGGGCAAGATCACCGGCGAGCAATTCGACAAGCAGGTCGCCGCGACCCCTCGCCGCTACTACGAGAAGATCGTCGCCGACCTCCGGCTCGCCCGGCTCGCGCTCGACGCCTTCGAGGCCGACACCGACGAGCGGTTCGGCCGGGACGCGCCGAGCCTGATCAACCTCCGGGACGCGATGGCCGACTGCCTCCGGCTGCTGGAGCCGATCCTCAAGCAGAAGCGCGAGTCCGAGCCCGATGCCCGGCTGGACGCCATCCTGGCCGGCCCTCCCCCGGCGGCGGCCGAGGCCCCGGTCACGCCGGGCGGGTCGGACGAGATCCCCGAGGAGGGGCGCCCCTCCTCGGGCGGCGGCTCCACCGTCGAACTCGGCCCCGCCCCCCAGGCCGCCGAGTTCGGCAAGATCCTCATCGATTTCCTCCCCCGAGCCCGGGCGTTGAACGAGCTGGGCGAGAAGCTGGAGGCGAACCGCCGTGAACACGGCGAGCTGCTCTCCCAGATGAAGGCCCTGGATCTGGAATACGAGCAACTCTCCCGGCAATTCAGCCAGAGCCAGGAGGCGTACCAACTCCTCGGGCGCCTGCTGAAGATCCCGGCATGGTCGCCCCCCCCCACGTCGTCCGGGGGATGACGGGACTCCGCGGATCAGCCACCTCTCCCGTGGGGTGGGGCCGCGCGGGAGAAGGGATCCTGCCACGCCACCCCGCAGGAGGTCCCCTCCCCGGCTCAGGACAGCTCGTACCGGAACTCCCCGCCGTCATCGATGGAGACGAGCACCCGGGAAATCCCCTCGCCGGAGGCCATCCGGGCGAGGAATTCCCGGGAGAGTTCGGGGAGGAGGGAGCGGTTGATGATGTGGTCGACGTTGCGGGCGCCGGACTCGACCTCGGTGCAGCGGCCGGCGATGTGCTCGACGAGGCGGTCGTCGTACTCGAACGCCGCCTTGTGGCGTTCTCGGAGGCGGGAGGCGACCCGACCGAGCTGGAGGCGGATGATCCGCCGCAGGGCGTCGTCGCCGATCGGCAGGTAGGGCACGACGTCCATCCGCCCCAGTAACGCCGGCTTGAAGACCTTCAGCAGCTCCGGGCGCAGGGAACGGGAGAGGCCGTCGGGCCCGGGGGCGGTCTCGGGGTCGGCGCAGAGTTTCATGATCAGGTCGGTGCCGACGTTGGAGGTCAGCAGGATGACCGTATTCTTGAAGTCGATCTCGCGTCCCTCGCCGTCCTCGAGCATCCCCTTGTCGAAGACCTGGTAGAACAGCTCCATCACGTCGGGGTGGGCCTTCTCCACCTCGTCGAGCAGCACGACGCTGTAGGGCTTCCGGCGGACCGCCTCGGTGAGCACGCCCCCCTCCCCGTAGCCGACGTAGCCGGGCGGGGATCCCTTGAGGCTCGAGACGGTGTGCGCCTCCTGATACTCGGACATATTGATGACGACAAGGCTCCGCTCGCCGCCGAAGAGGGTGTCGGCCAGGGTGAGGGCGGTCTCGGTCTTGCCCACGCCGCTGGGGCCGACGAGCAAAAAGACGCCGACCGGCTTGCGCGGGTCGGACAGGTCGGCGCGGGCGGTCTGGACGCGCCGGCTGATGATCTCCAATGCGTGGGACTGGCCGACGACCCGCTCCTCCATCCGCTCCCGGAGCGAGAGCACGGCGTTGATCTCGTCGGTCATCATCTTGCCGACCGGGATCCCGGTCCATCCCGCGACGACCTCAGCGACGGTCTGCGAATCGACGCAGACCTGCATCAGGGGCGCCTCGCCCTGGAGGGCCCGCAGCTCCGCCGTCCGCTCGTCCAGCTCCCGGCGAAGCGGCTCGAGCTTGGCCGGATTGCCGTCGTTCGCCTCGGCGTGGTGCTGCTCGATCCGATCGCGGACCTCGCGGATTTGGGCGACGAGGCCCCGCTCGGCCTCCCAGCGGATCTCCAGGGCGGCGAGGCGGTCCTCGGCGGCGGCCAGTTCGGCTCGGGACTCGGCGATGCGGTCGTCGTGTCGGGCGCCGGTGACGGACTCGCGATCGAGGATCGCCAGCTCGGTCCGCAGGGCGTCGATCCGACGCCTCGTGTCCTCGACCGCCGGGGGCGTCGCGGCCTGGCCGATGGCGACGCGGGCGCAGGCGGTGTCGAGCAGGCTGACCGACTTGTCCGGCAGTTGCCTCCCGGTGATGTATCGGGCCGAGAGGCGGACGGCGGCGTCGACCGCCTCGTCGAGGATCCGGACGCCGTGGTGCCGCTCCAGGGTGCCGACGATCCCCCGCATCATCGTCACTGCCGAGGGCTCGGCCGGCTCCTCGACCTTGACGACCTGGAAGCGGCGGGCCAGGGCGGCGTCCTTCTCGAAGTACTTCTTGTACTCGGCCCAGGTGGTGGCGGCGATCGTCCGCAGCTCGCCCCGGGCGAGGGCCGGCTTGAGCAGGTTGGCGGCGTCGTTCTGCCCGGCCTGGCCGCCGGCGCCGATCATCGTGTGGGCCTCGTCGATGAACAGGATGATCGGCCTGGATGACGCCTTGACCTCGTTGATCACCTGCTTCAGGCGGTTCTCGAACTCCCCCTTCACCCCCGCCCCGGCCTGGAGCAGGCCCAGGTCGAGGGTCCTCACGTCGACCTCCCGGAGCGCCTCGGGGACGTCCCCCTCGGCCACGCGACGGGCGAATCCCTCGACGACGGCCGTCTTGCCCACCCCGGCCTCTCCCGTGAGGATCGGGTTGTTCTGTCGCCTCCGGATGAGGATGTCGACCATCTGCCGGATCTCGGCGTCCCGGCCGAGGACCGGGTCGAGGCGGCCGGATCGGGCCTGCTCGGTCAGGTTCACGGTGTACTGGTCCAGCGCCGGCGTCTTGGTCGCCCCGCCTTTCGCCCCGCCGCCAGGCTGCGGACCGCCCCGGGCGGCCTCCGCCGCGGCCTCGGCGTCCTCGGCCGAGCCGGCCACGATGTCGGGGAGCGCGGACCAGAGGACCTCGGGGTCGACCTTCTCCAGCTCGGGGGAGATTTGCCGAGCGACCCGGGAGAGCTGGTCACCGGTCCGCAGGGCCATCAGCAGGGTGGCCGAGCGGACCTTCGGCTGCTTGAACTGGATCGAGGCCAGGACCCAGGCCTCCCGGATCAGGTCGTCGATCAGGGGGGAGAGCGCGGGGGTGCGGTCGTTCCCGGTGCGGAAGCCGTCGACGGCCCGCTCCAGGTCGCGTTGGAGCCGGGAGGGATCCACGTCGAACTGCCGGAAGACCCGGGGCAGGTCGGAATCGGGCCGCTCCAGGAGCTTCAGCAGCCAGTGCTCGACCTCGACCGAGGGGTTGGTCTTCGAGAGGCAGAGCCCGGCGGCCCCCTGCAGGGCGTCGACGCAGGTGGAGTTCAGGGTCTTGATCAGCGATCCGGTGTCGAGGCCCATGGTCGTGCTCCGGGTTGGACGTGTCGGGGTGTCTCGGGTGGTGCCGGGCCCCCCGGCCGACCACCCGGCGTGGCGCTCCCGCCCGGATGAGGGCGCGTCGCCCCGGCGGACGGCCTCGGCGGTGAGCCCCGGGGATCAGGCCGTCGAGGCGAATCGGGCGTCCTCGGGGTCCCGGCCGAGCGGGCGGGACCGCAGCCAGGCATCTCGGCCGAGCCGGGAGCCGGTGCCCGACCGGCCCGAGAGGCGGGACTCGGGCACCTCGTCCGCCCGGAGGACGAGCTGCACGTCGAAGTCGAGCTCGCCATCGACGTAGAGCCTCGTCATCTGACAGAGGGATCGGAACGCCCGGCCCTCGGGCGACATCGCCCGGAATTGCGCGAAGGAGAGCGGGCCGAGTCGGAGGCGGAACTTGCTGCGGACGTCCCAGGCCCGGTCGCCGACCACCAGGGTCCGGCCCAGGGCGTTGTTGCGACCCGAGGCGCCGAGCGTCGAGCGGTCCTCGGGGTCGAGCCGGAGCCATCGGCCCTGGAACTGGAGCACCGAGACCGGCATCCCGGAGCGGTCGGAGAGCAGCCGTTCCAGCATCACCGCCGAGCGGTGCCGCTGGGCGAACGCCCCGGCGAAGGCGAGCAGCACCCCGTCGGGGGTCTCGAATCGGGAACGGAGCGGCTCCAGGCCCAGTCCCATCAGGCTGAAGAGGCATCGGGTCAGCGGATCGCCCTCGCCGCGCTCGAAGGCCAGGGCCGGCCGGTACTTCTCCCAGGCCCGGAAGAACAGCGAGATGAGGCGGTGGTTGAACAGGTCGAAGAACGCCGCCGGGGTGTGGTCGCCGGCCCGGGCCCGTTCGGCGACGAGCTCGGTGTAGCAATAGGGGAGGACGCCCAGCGGCCCGGTCAGGCCGAGGAAGGCGACGGTCATCGTCGGCGGGTCGGGGGAGCCCTCGGCGGGTCGGACGAGGTCGACCAGTTCGCTCGGCGGGAAGGCCAGTCCGCGGGCGACCCGGAAGCGCACGGCCTCCCGGGCGGGCCGGGAGTCGCGGCCGACGGGGGGGCGGGCGCGATCCAGCCGCTCCAGCAGCCGGACGGCCTGGAAGAACTCGTACCGGTAGGGCTCCCCGAAGAGCGATTGCCCTACAGGAGCGTCCGGTCTCCGGCCCGGGGTGGCCATCGCTTGAGGATCCCTTCGCGCTGGCGGGTCCTCGCCACCAGGCGGGTGAACGAATTGAGCGTCGCGTAGGAGCCGAGGAACCGCTCCAGCACGCTGGCCAGCAGCAACGCCCCGCTGCCGACGAAGTGGGTCTCGTCGAATTCGACGGTGACCTCCTGCCCGAGGCAGACCGCCCCTCCCGGGCCGACGCCGGGGACCCGGCCGGCCACCCGCCGGCTGGAGAGCCCGACGATCCCGGCGATCTGCTGCCGGGAGACGGCCGAGTCGGCCGGGTCGTGCAGGGTGAGCACCGACCGGAGGGCCTCGATCCCCTCGGCCGAGTCGACCAGGGAGAGGTGGTTGAGCGACAGCGTGGAGATCAGCCGCCAGTGCAGGTCGCCGCCGAGCCGGGGGCGCCGGGTCGGCGTCGGCTTGCGGAGGCACCGGATCCGGCCGATCGGCCCGGGGGCCTCCATCTCCAGGTCCCCGCGGTCGCCGCCGAAGGGGAGGCGATCGGCCAGGTCCCGGTCGGTACAGGTGACCTGGGCGGTGACCACCCCCTCCCCCTCCCTCGACGGCTCGAAGTCCGGCTGGACGAAGACGAGCGAGACCTCGGTCCCGAGGTCCCCCCTCCTCGGCGACGGGCGACGGACGGCGTACCAGGAGGTCCGCCGCCAGGGAGACTCCGGGTCCGGATCCCTCGACTCGTGGAACGGCGGGACGGGCACCGCCTCGTGGAGGTACGAGGCAGCCAGGCGGACGGAATCGACGGAATAGACCTCCGTGGTCCCCTGGCGGTGCACGTCGGGGATCAGCCGGTACTCGTGGTGGGCCTGGTCGAGCGTGATCGGCTCGGCCGTCAGGGTGTACAGGTTCACGGCCGGTGCGCAGCCGAGCTTGAAATTCTCCTTCTCGACGTCCGGGAGCCCCGCCGGGACCCGTTCCAGGAACAGCAAGATCTCGACGGAGGTCGACGGCCCGAGGCCCCCGAGGCGGTCCAGGCCGATCACGTCGACGAAGTGGAACTTCGCCGGGAAGGCGAAGAATTCCTGGAGCAGCCGGTAGCCGGGGAAGCTGCGGCGGGAGTACGGGATCATCCCCTCGTCCGGCCCGAATCCGACGGCCCGGAGGGCGTCGTCCGGCAGGGGCACGTCGGTCGCCCCGCCGGAGGGGTCCCGAATCCGGGCGACGACCTTGACGACGCAGGTGGAGAGGAGTTCATAGATCCCCAGGACCGGCGCCGTGTCTCCGTCGAGGAAGAACCGGAGGCGATCGATCCCGCCGGGGATCGGCCGGCCGCCGGCCCCTCGCAGCGTCAGCCGGAGCAGGCCGGTGGCGCGGGGGGGGCGGGCCGGGTCGTCGACCCGGCCGGTCAGGAGCTTCGCCTCGGCCACCTCGATCGGCCAGAGCGTCACGGGGTAGGCCGTGCGGAAGCGGACCGGCGAGTTCTCGACGGGGGGGGAGATCAGTCCCGTCCCGGCGACGACCTCGTACCCGCCGGCCACGCCCGCCGGGTCGGGGCCGGGCAGGAACTGGACGATGGTCATCGGGGGCGTGGGGCGGAGCAGGTGCGGGTAGAGCACCTCCAGCAGCCCGGCAGTGATCTCGGGGTACTCGTCGTCGAGCTTCTTGCGGACCCGGGCGGTCAGCAGGGCGCAGCCCTCGAGCAGGCGCTCGACGTGGGGGTCGGAGGTGCCGTGCGGGTCGAGTTGGAGGCGGGCGGCGACCTTGGGGTATCGGCGTGCGAATTCGGCCCCCGACTCGCGGAGGAAGCGGAGCTCGCCCTCGTAATAGGCCAGGAGTTCGTCGTCCACGTCGGCTCAGTCCTCGACCACGAAGTCCCGGGTCGGCAGTCGGAGCGTCGAGTCGAAGGAGACGGGCTCCGGGCTCGGCTCGACTCGGAGCAGCCCCTCGATCCGGAACCGGACCCCGCGCCGGAGGGCGTCCCCCTCGGGCATGGTGACCTCGACCGCCATCAGACGGGGCTCGAAGCGGGAGATGGCCTCCTCGACGGTGCGGCGGAGGGCCTCGCGGTGCTCCGAGTTCTCCAGGCTGACGTGGGAGAAGTCGGGCAGCCCGAAGCTCAGCAGCGATCGGGGCGCGTGTTCCGCCCCGGGTGGCGGTGAGGCCAGCAGCCTCCGGGAGTTGAGCAGCCACTCCAGGTCGCGCCTGACGGAGCGCTTCAGCTCCTCCAGCCGGGCGGAGGCCCTCGGGCGGGCCTCGGTGGTGGTGCCCGGTTCGAGGTCGATCAGCCGGTCCAGGACCGAGGGGAGCAGCGGCTGATCGGGTTCGGGGCGGGCCATGGTGATCGGGCCTCGAGCGGATCAGGGCCGGGGGGCGCGACGGCCGGTCGGCCCCCCGCCGGTCGGCCCCCCGCCGGTCGGCATCGCGTCCCGGCCGGATCGGGGGGGGGCCGGGACGGGACTCCGGGTCACTTCGTCGTCGCCTTGGCCTGGTCCCAGGTCCCCACGCCGGCCGATTCGGCGGCGCCCTTGTCGTCCTGGGTGAAGAACTCCTGCTTGACCTTGGCGAAGTTCAGGCTCATGGACTCGACCGGGAAGTCGTCGCCGCTGCCGCCGGTCTGATAGCTGGAAATGATCACATCGGTGAGCGTGATCTCCAGGTACTTCTCCGCCTTGTCGCCCGCGGCCCGGAGGCAGGTCAGCACCGCCTCGTCGTAGTGCTTGCCGCTGGCGCAGGCCTCCATCAGCTTGGGCGACGACTTGTTCTGGCGGAAGGAAATGCTCAGGTCCTGCACGTTGGCCTGCGCGACGCCGCCGCCGCCCGCGAAGGAGAAGCCGCCGGACTGGCTGACGCCCCAGCTGAAGCTGAGGATCTCGATCTGCTTCTCGAAGCCCTCCTGCTGCGACTCGCCCGGGACGTCGGGGGTCATCTTAAGGAAATAATTTGCAGCCATTGATATGTTCTCCCTTTCCTTGCGATTCGGCTGACATCCGCCTCGTTTCGTCCGGGTGACCGATTCAACCCGGCACTACTATTACATCGCAGAATCCGGCATCGGGCTGACACGGGGGTCGTCGAAAAGCTTGCGGCCTCCGGCCCTCGCCCGGGGAGGGCCGGAGGCAGGGTCACTTCGCCGGGGGCGGCAGCTCGGCGACCAGCCGGAGCGACACCGTCAGCTCGTCGAGCTGGAAGTGAGGCTTGAGGAAGGCCACGGCGCGATAGCAGCCCGGACGCGCCGGGTCGTCCATCACGTCGATCCGGGCCGCGTTGAGCGGCCGCTTGGCCTTGGTCTCCTGGTTGGCCGTGCTGTCGCTGGTCACGTACTGCTTGATCCAGCGGTTCAGGAACGTCTCGCACTCGTCCCGGCTCATGAACGAGCCGACCTTGTCCCGCATGATCGACTTCAGGTAGTGGGCGATCCGGGAGACGGCCAGGATGTACTGCAACTGGGTCGACAGCCGGGCGTTGGCGTTGGCCGCGTCGGTGTCGTAGAGCTTGGCCTTCTGGCACGACTGGGCGCCGAAGAACGCGGCGTAGTCGGTGTTCTTGCAGTGGACCAGCGGCATGAAGCCCAGGTCGGAGAGTTCCTTCTCGCGGCGGTCGGTGATGGCGATCTCGGTCGGGCACTTGAGCGCCACGTCCCCCTGGTCGGTCTTGAAGGTGTGCGTCGGCAGCCCGCTGACCAGGCCGCCCCCCTCGACCCCCCGGATGGTGGCGCACCAGTGGAACTTGGCGAACGAATCGGTCAGCCGCGTGGCCATCGCGTAGGCGGCGTTGCCCCAGAGGTACTTCGAGTGGTCGGTGCCGTCCACGTCCTCGACGAAGTTGAACGCCTCGACGGGGGTCGTCTCCGGGCCGTAGGGCATCCGCATCAGCACGTGGGGCAGGCAGAGGCCGACGTATCGGGAGTCCTCCGAGTCCCGGAACGATCGCCACTTCGCGTAGTCGGGGGAGTTGAAGATCTTGGCCAGGTCCCGGGGCTCGCCGAGCTGCGTGTAACGGTCGATGTTAAACATCTCGGCATTGGCCGCCGTGATGAACGGCGCGTGCGCCGCGGCGGCCACCCCGGCGATCTTCTCCAGCAGGGCGACGTCCTGGGGCCCCCGGCCGAACTCGTAGTCGCCGATCAGGGCGCCGACCGGCTCGCCGCCGAAGGTGCCGTATTCCTCCTCGTAGACCTTCTTGAACAGGGCGCTCTGGTCGAACTCGGGCGCCCGCTCCATGTCCTTGAGCAGGTCCTTCTTGGAGACGTTGAGCACCCGGATCTTCAGATCCTTGCCCGTCTCGCTCTGGTGGACGAAGTAGTGCAGGCCGCGCCAGGAGCCCTCGAGTTTCTGGAACTCCTCATGGTGCATGACCGCGTTGAGTTGCCGGGAGAGCAGCTGATCGATCTGCGCGATTCGGGCGTTGATCATCGCCTGCGTGTCCTTGGACACGGTCATGGTGCCGCCCATGACCTGGTCCACGAACTCGCCGATGAGATCGCGTGCCAGGACGCGCTGCTCCTCGTCCCGGGCGAGCCGCCCTTCGGAGATGATCCGATCCAGCAGGCCGCCCTCGGCCGCCTGGGCCTCGGTCGACGCGGCACCCCGGTTCTGCGATTGTTCGGCCGTCGACATGGATCAGCCCTCCGCCCCTGGCTCGTCCGTTGAGGCGTCCTCGCCGCCCGAGGCGCCCCGGCCGGTTTCCTCCCCGAGCTTCTTGAGCTGCTCCGTGTTGCCGATCACGTCCTGGAGCAGCTCCTCGAGCTTGTCGTTGCCGTCCATCTTGCTCAGCAAGGCGTCGAGCCGGTTGCGGGCCTCGAGCAGTTTCCGCAGGGGCTCGACCTGGCGGACGACCTGTTCAGGCTCGAAGTCGTCCATGTGGGCGAATTGCAGCGCGACGTTCATCTTGGTGCCGTCGTTCTGCAGCAGGTTGTCGACCTGATAGGCCAACCTTGGCCGTATTTTGGCCAGAACCTGATTAAAATTGTCACGGTCGACCTCGACGAGCGAACGGTCCTTGAGCTTCGGCAGCGGCTCCTCCGGCTTGCCCGAGAGGTCGGCCAGCACGCCGACCACGAAGGGCAGCTCCTTGACCTGGATCGCGCCACCGACCTCGACGTCGTACGTCAGGTGGACCCGGGGTTTGCGGACCCGGTCCAGTTTGTGCTGCTGACTTTCGGGGGGCATCGGTCACTCCCACATTGGAGGGGCATTCGGCCCCTTGGCCTCATCCCGGCCAGACGTGCTCAACATAGAGTCGCGACGAAGTGGAGGCCGGTCAACGAAATTCGGGCGCCGTGCCGCCGAGGCGACATAAAAAACCACGGCGCAACGATTCCCGGCCGCACCGAGGGGCGTCGGGCCCCCGGTTTCACCTGCCGGCGGGCTGCCCTCGGCGACGTCCCGGCCTCCGAACGACCCGGGGTCGCCCCCCTGCCACGGCCGGATTGGCAATCGCGGCATGTGGCCCGGCCCGGACGGGAATTCCGGGGGCGCCTCGATCCGATTCGCTCGACGCCCGGGTAATCGCCGAGGACGGCGCTTCCTCACCCTCGACGAGGTTGCAGGGCGTCCGCTTGCTGGGCCCGGCGACCCACGACGCCCGGTAAATGCCCGCCCGACGTGCCGGTCCCCGGGCCGCCCCTCGAGGTCATCGGGGGGCCGCGTCGTCCAGGGGTTGATCGTCGCCCGATCCGGGCGCGGGCGGCTCGACCTGGCCGGCCTGGGAACCCGACGGCGCCGGCCCTCCTCGGCCGGGAACGAGAAACACCAGGTCGCCGGGCAGGTTCATCCGATCGGGATTCGATGCCACAAGGCCCAGGTCGTCGACCCGGTCCGGGCCGATGCTGTAGAGGATCCCATCCCCCCGGCGGATCCGGAGGCCGCCCGGCCCGGCCCACTCCGACCCGGGAAGGGTCGTCCCCGGGGGGAGGGCGTTAGCGTCCACGAGGACGTAGCCGAACGGGAACCCCGGGTGGTACGGGTCATCCGGCAGGCGGTCGAGTTCCAGGGGGACGAGCCGTTCCAGCCGATCGGGCAGCGTCCCCTCGTGGCCGAGCTGCCACGACCTTAGCGCAAGGACCTGGACCAGGGCCCTCCGGGATATCTCGTTGCGGGTTTCGGCCGTCTGCAGGGTCTCGATCGGGGCAAACAGCCCGTTGACGATCGGGGTCGTCTCCAGGATCGACAGCTCGCGCCGGAGATCCAGTCGGCCGAGCGTCTGCGGGCCGGCGCCGTACCACACCGGCACCTCCTCCGCCTCGGTACGCCGCTCCGCGTAGAGGGTCCGGGTCGCCCGGCGGGCCCGCTCCAGCTCCCAGGGAGTGGTGACGGCCGAGGCCATCCCCGACGTGGCCGCGCTGGGGCGTTTCGGCACGCGGAGCCAAGCCAATTCGTCCCGCAGTTCCTCCCGGGGGAGGGCGAGCGTCTGCTCGGCGAGCACCTGCTCGGTGGCGATCACTAGCTCCAGGGCCGGCGGCTCCGCGAGGCCCTGGAAAGACTCCAGGGCCGATCGGAGCCGGTCGGGCGTCTGGCCCTCGTCTCCCGCCCAATCCATCGCGAGTCCCAATCCCGTCCGCTCGATGTCCATCGCCGCGATCGCCCGGGACGAGTCCATCGGCTCGACCCTCTGCCGGGCGATGCGGAGGAGCGTCATCACGTCCTCCCACGCCCCTTCGAGGTCGCCACGGTGCTGCCGCTCCCGGGCGGACACGGCGACGAGCCGGGCCAACGGCAACCTCGGGGGGGCCTCCATCGAGGAGGGCGGATCTAGATTGAACAGGGTCAATCGGTCGAGGTCGCGGAACCGGCAGGCGGGACGCGTGCTCGCCCGCCGGATCAGGTCCAGGACGTCCTCGTTCGCCCTCAACCAGGCCCCGGGCGCCTCCGCCTCGGGGTCCCAGCCGTCGCGGACGACCCGGTCGATTGCCTGCCTCGGATCCTCGTCCACATCCTCACCCTGCCCGGGCAATGTGTCGCCCATCATGGCGATCATCCCCGAGCCGAGGCCGTCAGGCCCGGCCAGGGGCGAGCCCATCGCGACCCCCGGGGCGACCAGCCCGAGGGCGGCCTGCCGGTAGAGCGGGGCCGCGTCCTCGCCGTCCCCCGCCCCCGACGACGTCAGCTGGGCCCGGAGCCCGGCGGGCAGCGGGCCGGCGTCGGGGACGCCCCAGGCCCGGGAGCCGATGTAGGAGGGGACGAGAATCACCGATGCCAGCCCGAGCAGGCCCGCCAGGCGGAGCCATCGACCCGGGCCGGGCCGGTCGTGCATCCAGGGTCCGGCCCAGGCCCACGACACCAGGAGGACCGCCACGGGGACCTCCCAGGCCCACCACACCGGCATCAGGCCGATCGCCGCCAGGATGACGATCGGCAGGCCCGTGAGGAGCACCACCAGCACTGCGACCACCGCCGCCGTGATCCCGCGCCGGATCGCCATCCCGCAGAGCAAACCCGACGCGAAGCATCCGGTCAGGACGATCGGGTAGACCTGCCTCGACGAGCCGGGACCGAAGACACTCGGGTCGAGGACCCCGACCGCGAAGAGCACCACGTAGGGCGACCACAGCAGCGCCAAACCCGGCATCCAGGCCACCAGCTTGATCGGCCAGACGATCGTCGGATGGACCCCATGGTGCACCAGGAACCGGAACGATCTCCCCTTCTGCTCCGGATGGAAAACCAGCACGCCGGCGACCAGCGCGACCAGCGCGTTCAGGAGCATCGCCAGGCCGGCCTCGTCGGTGAGCCGGACCCGGAGGCCCACCGCGAGGCCTCGCATGAGCAGCGGGATGCCCAGCCCGACCAGCGCGAGCGCCGGCCAGGCCTCGCGGACTTCCCGGGCCGCCTGCCAGGCCAGGCTCGCCGCCATCCGGGGCATGAGTCCAGGGCCGAGCAGCCGACGACGACGTACGGCCGCCTGCCAGGCCAGGCTCGCCGCCATCCGGAGCATCCCGGATCGGCCGGGGACCGGCGGCTCGGCCCCGGCGAGGGCGTCGGCCGGGGCCGATCGGCCCCGCCGGGCCGCCCGGCCCCTCCCCGGCCACCACGATCGGTGCGGCGGCCCGGAGGCGAGGAAGATCCCCCGCGAGACGGCCGACGTGACCAGGGCGATCATCAGCCGAATCGGCGCGTCACCGGCCAATCCCTCGGGGCGGACTTCGCCCGAGGTGCCGACCGCCAGCCCGACCACGACCAGGCTGCCCACCGCCAGCACGGCCGCAAGGAGAACGTGGCCCATCAGGGCCGACCAGAGCAGGCCCCACCCCACCGCCTCCAGCACAAAGCATCCCACGCCGATCAGCGACAGGGCCGCCGTCAGGGTCGCCGGCCAGGCCCCCCCGGCCCGCTCGATCCCCCCCGGCCCGCTCCGCACCGCCGCGAGCCCGAGCAGCAGGACCGCGAGCAGGATGGCCGTCGCCACGCAGAACGACGCCTTGGCGTCCCAGACCCGGCCCCGTGGGCCCGGCATCGCGTCCAGGGTCCGGAGCGTCCCGTTCTCACGCTCACCGGCCAGCGCGGCCGTCGAGATCGCCATCGCGTAGAGGCAGGTCCCCAGGAAGGCGATCCCGTAGTCGATCCGATCGCGTACGATCTGCTCGGCGACCAGCCAGGCGACGAGCAGGTAGCCCGCCCCCACCGCCAGCGCGATCAGCACCCAGGCGGCCCCGAACTGCCTCGCGTCCTTCCACCACAGGCGAGCGAACATGGCCGGCGCCCTCCGAGAACGTGATGAATCCGAGTCGCCCTGGATCCCGATCCCCGCCGCGTCGACCCGTGACCGAGCGGCCCGACTCCCGTCCGCTGGCCGCGGGCCTTGGATCGACCCGCCGGGGTCCGCCCGCCGGTCGACCCCGGCTCACGCGACGTTCGCCTCCGGCGGCTGCCCCTGCCGATCGGGCCGGCGGCCCTTCATGTAACCGATGTAGATTTCCTCGAGCGTCGGCCTCTCGACCTGGAGCGACTCGACCCCCGGCAGCGCCCGTACCGTCTCGCAGGCGGCGGAGTCCCGGGCGTGGACCAGCCAGTGGGCCTGACGGGGGGCATCGGCCGCGTCGATCAGCTCGATCGGCAGATGGCCCGGGGGCGAATCGGGGTGGGTCCCCCCCGAGAAGGTCAGTGCCAGCAAGAAGGTGCGGTCCCGGAGCCGGTCGAGCGGCTCGGCCAGCAGCAGCCGGCCCCGGTGGACCAGGGCGACGTGGCTGGCCACCCGCTCCACCTCGGCGAGCTGGTGGCTCGACAGCAGGACGGTCCGTCCCGAGCCGGCGAGGTCCACCATGCTCTCCAGGAACTCCCGGCGGACCATCACGTCGAGCCCCGACGTCGGCTCGTCCAGGATCAGCAACCTCGGGTCGCCGGCCAGGGCGAGGGCCAGGCTGACCTTGGCCCGCATGCCCTTCGAGAGCGCCCTGATCCTGCGGTCGGGCGGGAGCCCGAACCCCCGGATCAGGCCGGAGTAGCGGGCCTCGAAGCCGGCGGGACCGCCCGGAGACCGCCCATGGAACCCGGCGGCGAACCAGCCGGTCTCTGCCGGGGTCATCCAGTCGTAGAGGGCCGGCACCTCGGGCACGTAGCCGACCCTCCGGCGCACCTCCAGGCCGTCCCCCCCCGGGTCGAGCCCGAGCACGTCGACGCGCCCGGCGTCGGCGGCGAGCAGGCCGAGCAGCACCTGCAGCGTCGTCGTCTTGCCCGCGCCGTTCTCCCCGAGCAGGCCGAAGATCGACCCGCTCGGCACGTCGAGCGACAGGCCATCGACCGCCGTCACCCCCCGGAACCGCTTGACGAGCCCCTCGATCCGGATCGCCACGTCGTCCCCAGTCATCGCCGGCCCTCCCGACTCGCCGCCGACCCGGTCGGCTCGCCGTTGGTTGCGTCCCACTCCTCCCTCAGGATCAGCTCGATCTCCGAAGGGTCGAGCCCGCTGGCCCTCGCCTCGGCGATCGCCGCGCGGAGCCTCGACCGGACGTGGTCCCGTCGGCTCGACCGACACCGGTCGGGCGCCAGGGCCGTCACCGCCAGCCCCGTGCCCCGGACCGCCTCCAGCACCCCCTCGGCCTGCAGCTCCCGGTACGCCCGGGCCACCGTGTTCGGGTTCACCACGAGCTGCCTCGCCAGCTCTCGCACCGAGGGCACCAGTTCCCCCGGCTTCGGCGCCCCGGCCGCCACCGCGAAGCGCACCCGGTCGGCGATCTGGGCGTAGATCGCCCGATCGTCCCCCGGGCTCAGGCCGAGTAGGAGCATGACCTCGCACCTCTGTCCTGGTGTTCTATTGAACTCATACAGTATTCGGCGACACTCGTGCGACGTCAAGGGGGAAGATTGATTGGGATCGATCCCCCCTTATGAAGTCTCGGTGGGTCGTCTTGTTCTCGGCCGTCGGCGAGCCGCCCTGCCGATCAGGCGGGGAGGAGGCCAGGGGCGGACGGCCGGTCACCGATGCCGAGGCCGCCCGGTCGGTCGCCCTCCCCTCACCGATCGATCGCCTGCATCGCCTGGGCGTGGTAGCGGTCCCCAGAGGCCGCCCCCATCGGCAGGACGGAGTCGATCTCCTTCCGCTCGTCGGCGGTCAGTTGTACGCCGGCCGCCCCGAGATTCTCGTCGAGATACTTCGCCCGCTTCGTGCCGGGGATCGGCACGATGTCCTCCCCCTGGGCCAGTACCCAGGCCAGCGCGAGCTGTCCCGCAGAGCATCCCTTCCCGGCGGCAATCCGCCCGATCTCCGACACGAGGTCCAGGTTCTTCCGGAAGTTCTCCCCCTGGAACCTCGGAGCGTGACGCCGGTAGTCGTCGGCCGGCAGGTCCTCGATCGACCTGTACTGGCCGGTCAGGAATCCACGGCCGAGCGGGCTGTAGGCCACGAAGCCGATGCCCAGCCCCCGGACCGTCGGCAAGACGGACTCCTCGGCCTCCCGACTCCAGAGCGAGTACTCGGTCTGGAGGGCGGCGATCGGGTGGATCGCCGCCGCCCTCCTGATCGTCGCGGGGGCCGCCTCGGACAGGCCCAGGAAGCGGACCTTCCCCGCGTGGACCAGCTCGGCCATCGCGCCGACCGTCTCCTCGATCGGCGTCCTGGGGTCGACCCGGTGCTGGTAGTACAGGTCGATCACGTCCACCCCGAGCCGCTTGAGGCTGGCGTCGCAGCACGCCCGGACATACTCCGCGTCGCCCCGGACGCCGAGAAAGGCCCCGTCCGGACTCCGGACGTTGCCGAATTTCGTCGCCAGGACGACCTGGTCGCGTCGGTCCCGGATGGCGCGACCGACGAGTTCCTCGTTCCGGCCGACGCCATACATGTCCGCGGTGTCGAGGAAGTTCCCGCCGGAATCGAGATAGCGGTGGATGACCCGGATCGACTCGGCGTCGTCCCTCGCGCCCGGGTCGTAGAATTCGCTCATCCCCATGCAGCCGAGGCCGAGGGGGGAGACCCTCAGGCCGCTGCGTCCCAGGGTACGCTCCATCATGGTCATCCGCCCCCACATTCGCCGAGTCTGGGTTGTCGCCCGATCGCTCCGATTGTAACCGTCGAGGGGCCATGCCGAACCCTCGCCCACCCGGATGGGGCGGTTCCCGGTCCCGGATCCGCATTGTGGGCCCGGACGATCGCCTGTAAAACAAAGGTTTGTACGCCTCGTCATCGGCCGGGCCGATCGACCCACCTGAGGGTCGGGCACCAGCGCGACGGGAGATCGCTCTCATGTCCATTATTTCCTCGGCCACCGTGATCCTGGTCGGGCTGGCGGCGCCCGCCCCCCGGGCCGAGGAGGTCGACTACCTCCGGGACGTCAAGCCGGTTCTGGCCGAGCGTTGCTTCTCCTGCCACGGGGCCCTGAAGCAGGAGGCGGAGCTGCGGCTCGACACCGCGGCCCTGATGATCAAGGGGAGCAACGCCGGCCCGGTCGTCGAGCCGGGCGACGTCGAGGGGAGTTACCTCCTCGCGGTCCTCTCCGGCGAGGCAGGGCTGCGGATGCCGCCGGAGGGCGAGCCGCTCTCCGACGAGCAGGTCGGGCACATCCGCTCCTGGATCGCCGACGGCGCCCCCTCCCCCGAGGACGAGGCGCCCCAGCAAGACCCGATGGACCACTGGGCCTACCGCTCCCTCGTCCGTCCCGATGTCCCCGCCGCCGTCGACCCGAATCGGGGCGAGAATCCGATCGACGCCTTCCTTTCAAGGGAGCACGAGTCCCTCGGGGTCACCCCGGTGCCGTCGGCCGACCGCGCGACGCTCCTCCGCCGCGTCGCACTCGACCTCACCGGCCTGGTCCCGACTCGGGAAGAGTTGCACGCGTTCAACTCGGACGAGGATCCCGACGCCTACGAGCGTGCGGTCGATCGTCACCTGGACAGCCCCCACTTCGGCGAGCGCTGGGGGCGACACTGGATGGACGTCTGGCGCTACAGCGACTGGGACGGCTACGGCGATGAGGTCCGCGAGAGCCAGCCCCACATCTGGAGATGGCGGGACTGGATCGTCGAATCGCTCAATGCCGACGTCGGCTATGACCGTATGGTGCTCGAGATGCTGGCCGGCGACGAGGTCGCGCCCGAGGACCCCGAGACGCTCCGCGCCACCGGGTTCCTGGCCCGGAACTGGTACAAGTTCAACCGAAATATCTGGCTCGATAACACCGTCGAGCACACCGGCAAGGCGTTCCTCGGCCTGACGATCAACTGCGCCCGATGCCACGACCATAAATATGACCCCATCCCTCAGGATGACTACTACCGCTTCCGGGCGATCTTCGAGCCTCACGACGTCGCGGTCGACCGGCTCCCCGGCCGGCCCGACACCTCGGAGGCGGGGCTCGTCCGGGTGTTCGACGCCCACGCCGACCGACCGACCTTCCTCTTCGTTCGGGGGGACGAGCAGCAACCGGTGGAGGACAGCCCCCTCCCGCCATCCATCCCCGGCATGTTCGGCCCGTGGTCGGGCATCGAGCCGGTCGCCCTCCCGAAGGAGGCGTCATATCCCGGCCTCCTCGGGTTCATCCGCTGCGAGACCCGCGCCGCCGCCGAGCGGGCCGTGGACGAGGCCCAGGACGGCCTGGATCAGGCACGGGCCCTGGAGGGAGCGGACGCCGGGGGTGAGGACTGGTCCCCGCTCCGCCTCGCCGAGCACCGCGTCCGGGCCGCCCTCGCCGAGCTGGACGCCGTCGACGCCCGGCTGGACGCCGACGAGGCCCGGTACGCCGACCGACCCGACGCTCGCCTCGTCGATCGCCTGACCATCCGCGCCGGGCTCGCCGAACGACTCGCCTCGCTCGCCGGGGCCGAGCGAGACCGAGTCCTCGCCGAGAAGGCGCTCGCCGACGCCCGGGCCGCGATCGACCGGGACGACTCGACGCCGCTGAAGGGCATCGAGGCCGCCGAGAAGACGCTGGCCGACGCCCGGGCCGCGGTCGACGCGGCCGGGGATACCCTCAACGGCCCTCTCCCTTCGGACTATGCCCCACTGACCCCGATCCGCCCCCCCACCAGCACGGGGAGACGGCTCGCCCTTGCCCGATGGATCACCGACCGGGACAATCCGCTGACCGCCAGGGTCGCGGTCAACCACGTCTGGATGCGGCATTTCGGCTCGCCCCTCGTCGAATCCGTCTTCGATTTCGGGATCAACGGCAAGGCCCCCACCCATCCGGACCTGCTCGACTGGCTCGCCGTCGAGCTGATGGAGTCCGGCTGGAGCCTGAAGCACCTGCACCGGCTGATCGTCACGTCACGCGCCTATCGGATGCAGTCCTCGGCCGCGGTCGATCACCCGAACGCGGCGATCGACCCGGAGAACCGGTCGCTCTGGCGGATGAACACGAGGCGGATGGAGTCTGAACTGGTCCGAGACAACGTCCTCCGGGTCGCGGGGTCGCTCGACCCCGCCCTCGGCGGCCCGGACCTCGACCCCGTCTCCGCACTCACCAGCCCTCGTCGGAGCCTCTACTTCCGCCACGCGAAGGAGAAGCGGTCGACCTTCCTCCGGCTCTTCGACTCGGCCAACGTCAACTCCTGCTACCGCCGGGACGTGAGCGTCGCCCCGCAGCAGGCGCTGGCCCTCTCCAATAGCCCCTTGACCCTCGCCCAGGCCCGGATCCTGGCGGGGCGGCTCACGGGGGAATCGGGGGCCGAGGACGACGACGCGTTCCTCGCCGTCGCCTTCGAGCAGATCCTCGGCAGGGCCGTCGAGGCCGAGGAACGCGACACGTGCCTGGATTTCCTGGGGGCGCAGCGGGCCCAATTGGCGGGCCCCTCCGGACTCACCCCGTTTGAGAGCGGCCCCGAGGCCGTCGTCGCCCCCTCCCCCGATCCCCGACAGCGGGCCCGGGAGAACCTGATCCACGTGCTGCTGAACCATTCCGAGTTCCTGACCATCCGCTGACCCGCCTCGCCCCGCCCGGGAGCCTCGACGATGAACCGCCCGACGCCTCGCATCCCCCGACGAGCCTTCCTGGCCGACCTGGGAATGGGCTTCACCGGGCTCGCCCTCGGGGCGATGCTCTTCCGGGACGGCGTCTCCCGGGCCGCAGACACCGGGGCCTGGGCCCCCCCCGACGGCCTCCCCCACTTCGCCCCCAGGGCGAAGCGCGTGATCTGGCTCTTCATGATCGGGGGCACCAGCCACCTGGAGAGCTTCGACCCCAAGCCCGCCCTGAACCGCCACGCCGGGAAGACGATCGAGGAATCACCGCACGGGGACGTGCTCGATTCCCCCTACACGAAGAACGTCCGGATCGCCGTCCCCAACGACGCCAACGGCCACATCAGGCACGAGCTCTACCCGCTCCAGGTCGGGTACAGGCCGAGGGGCGAGAGCGGCATCGAGGTCAGCGACTGGTGGCCCCACGTCGGCGGATGCGTCGACGACCTCGCGGTAATCCGCTCCCTCTGGACGACCAACGACAACCACGGCGCCCAGCTCCAGTTCCACACCGGCCGCCACTCGCTCGAAGGTCCCTTCCCCACGATCGGGTCGTGGATCCATTACGGGCTCGGGTCGCTCAACGAGGAACTCCCCCAGTTCGTCGTCCTCGGCACGCCCATCGCCGACTGCTGCGGCGGCATGAACGGCCACGGCGCCAGCTATCTCGGCCCGGAGCACGACGGCGTCCAGCTCGAGGTCGACCCCAAGAACCCCCTGCCCTTCGCCGCACCCGGCACCGACGTCTACCGGGAGGAACAGCAGGGGTCCTTCGAGCTGATCGACCGGCTCAATCGCCTGTCCGCCGTCCGGTATCCCGACGACGCCCAGCTCCGCGCCCGGATCAAATCCTACGAGCTCGCGTTCCGGATGCAGATGTCGGTCCCCGAGGTCGTCGACTTCGCCGCCGAGTCCCCGGACACCCGGGAGCTCTACGGGCTCGACGACGAGGAGACCCGGACGTTCGGCCAGCAGTGCCTCACCGCCCGACGCCTCGTCGAGCGGGGCGTCCGGTTCGTCCAGATCTTCCACGGTTCCAACGGCGGTGCCGGGGACTGGGACGCCCATTCCGGCCTCCGGGCGGGCCATGGACGCCTCTGCCACCAGGTCGATCGTCCGATCGCCGGCCTGATCCGGGACCTCAAGCGCCGCGGCCTCCTCGACGACACCCTCGTCGTCTGGGCCACCGAGTTCGGGCGGACCCCCGGCTCTCAGAACGGCGACGGCCGCGACCACCATCCCTTCGGCTTCTCCGCCTGGATGGCCGGCGGCGGCGTCAAGGGCGGCGTCGTCCACGGCGCTACCGACGAGCTCGGCTTCCACGCCGTCGATCACCGCCACTACGTCACCGACATTCATGCCACGGTCCTCCACCAGCTCGGGCTCGACTCCCGGCAGCTGGAGATCCCCGGCTACAAGCGCCTCGACATCGACCACGGCTCCCCGATCCGCGAGATCCTCTCCTGAGCGAGTCGGGTCGGTCGGCCACGTTTCGCAGAGCCGCCCCCCATCGAGGACGGTGGCCGGTGGGTCGGGCAGGAGTCTGGACTCCCGATGAAGCGGGCACAACAGGGGCCCTCCCCTGTCGAGACGAGGGCCCCGAGGCTTGAGGATCGGGCCCTCGGGCCCGCTCCCCTCTCCGCGTGGGGGGACCGTCGTGACCTGGTCAGCCGGCCTGGAGGGGGGCGAGCTGGTTGAGGGCGTCCTGGACATCCTTCATCTTGATCGGCTTGACCCGCACGACGAGTCGGTCGTCCTTGGGGAGCTTCGAAGCGAGGTTGCCCTGGCGGGGCCCGAGCAGGACGAGTGCGTGCAGCTCCTGGCCGTCATCGTGGGCCTTGTCGTGCATCTCGATGAAGGCTTCTAGGGCGTTCGGGCCGAGGCCATCGATGTCGAAGACGACGGCATCGACCGGGTCTTCCCGGAATCGCTCGGCGGCGAGCCCCGCGTCCCCGACGATGAGGACTCGATAACCCATGCGGGAAAGCGTCTTGCGGAAGGCGTCCCGGATCAGGTCCTGGGCCTCGACGCAGAGGACGCGCTTTCGCTGGAAGGCCGGGATCTCGAAGCCGACGTCCCCCTCGCGGCCGCGGTCGGCGGCCCCCAGCTCGAAATCCCCCTCGTCGTTCTGCTCGACCTTGAGCTGGGCTTCGCCGACGGCGACCGACGACCCCTCCGCGGCCTTGGCCGCGGATTCCTCATGGCGTTGAGTCATGTAGAGGCGCTCGATGTCGAACTCCTGCTCCTCCTCGGACTCGACTTTCGGAGGCGCCTGGCCAGTCATCTCGAGGTAGTAGGACTCTAGGTCCCGGACCACGTCGTCCATGTTCTGGTACCGCTTGACCAGCTCCATCTTCATCATCTTCTCGATGATCCGGCTGAGCGCCTCGGCGGGGGCGTGGTCCATCTCGCTGATCGGCTTGATGGCGCCGAAACTGCGCTTGAGCATCTTGGCGAGCATGTCGTCGGCCTCGACCTCCGGCAGGGGGAGGCGGCCGGTCAGCATCTGGTAGAAGACGCAGCCGAGGAAGTAGATGTCGGAACGCGGGTCCCCCTTCTGGCTGCCGCAGGTACGCTCCAGGGCCGAGTAATCGATGGTGCGCTGGCCGTGCGCCTGGGCCAGCTTGCGCTCGTCGCCCTCGATGGTGGCGAGGCCGAAGTCGACGAGCTTGGCCTGGCCGCTGGAGCTGATCAGGATGTTGGTCGGCTTGATGTCGCGGTGGGTGACGCCACGGCCCAACGAATGCTGGAGGCCCCGGGCGAGGCCGAGCATCAGCGGCATCGCCTCGGCGGGCTCCAGGCGGTGCCGGAACCGGAGGAAGTCGCGGAGGTTGGAGCCCTCGACGAACTCCATGATCATGTAATGGCGGTTGTCCTGGGCGCCGTAGTCGTAGATGCGGACGATGTTCTGGTGGACCAGCTTCATGCCGGCTTCGGCCTCGTGGTTGAACCGCTCGACCGACTCGGTGTCCTGGGTGAAGCGCTGGCGGAGGACCTTGATCGCGACCGGCTCTCCGGACCCCTGCTTCCGGCCCCGGTAGACGCGGGCGAAGGTCCCCTCGGCCAGGTGGAAGAGGACCTCATGGCCGCCGAAGAAGAAGCCGGCCGCCTCCCCCTTGAGCAACTTGCCCACCTGCCAGCTCGTCAGGAATTGCTTCCGGGTCAGCGAGCTGCGGATCGAGTCGACCGTTCCGTCCCTCGCGTCGGTCCGGGCCTCATTCGCCTGATCCCGGGAGATCAGGCCGAGCAGGGTCGCCCGCTCGAGCAGCATCTCGGCGTCGAAATCGGACATCGCGCAACATCCTGATTGGGCATGGATCGGCGGGGCGCCGGCGAACCGAGGGGGGCCGGCACGAGGTCAAGGGCACGAGGGCCGATGCGATCGAGTCTACCAAGCGGGTGGGCCGTCGCAACATCTTCTGGATGGCCGGAGACCCGCCGTTCGACCGGCCCCGTGCGACCCGGCCTCTCGCCGCGACCGCCCGATCCCGGCCTTCATGCCCCGCGGCCGGCGATCGGGCGCGGACGCCCTGGGGGTTACGGGGCCGGTCGAGGCGTGTGACCCGGTCGGAACGCACCGGCCGCCACCAGGGCGATCGCCGGGACGATCGGGGCCCTCATCCTCAGGTCGGTCCAGTAGACGCAATGGATTACCGTCAGGGCGATCACGACCGCCGTTGCCGACGACCGGGGCCATCGCCAGGTCCCACCCCGCATCAGGCCGACGACTAGCAGGGCCCAGAGCGGGGCGGTCCAGGCCGCCGAGGCGATCCTCAGCGATCCGGGATAGACCGCGGCGGACGGGGCGATCGCCCAGAACCGGCCCAGCCTGGCGAGGGTCGCCCGGGCGAAGTCCCCGGGGCGATCGGCGATTACCCGGATCGCCTCGCGTCGGAACATGCGGTCGGCCTCCGGCTCGGGGAGGCCCGCCCCCCTCCGGCCGACCTCCTCGAACCACCTCCGCTGATTGGCCCCGGACCAGACGTCCATCGGGCCATCGAGCACGTCATCATAGTATGCTGGATTATTCGCCAGCAGCAGGGTGTAGCCGCCATGAGTGGTCGTCCAGATCGGCTCCCCGAGAGCGACCGTGTTGCGGATCGCCCAGGGGGCCATCGAGGCGACCAGGGCCGCGAGCATCGCCGAGGACCGAGCGACCCGGGCCCGCCGCCCCCCAGGTGAGCCGACCGCCATCACCAAAGCGATCAGGATCGCGGCCGGAAGGAGGCTCGGCCGACAGAGCGAGGCCAGTCCGCCGACCACGCCGAGGATGGACGCAGAGGCGACCGTCGGCGCCGGAGTGGAGGCGGCGAGGAGGCCCGCCACGAGCGCCGCCGCCATCGTCTCCGTCATCACCCCCCGGCTCTGGGCGACGAGGACCGGGTCGAACGCGACGACGACCATCGCCAGCAAGCCAGAACGGGCGGGGAGCCCCCAGCGACGGGCCGCCAGGCCGGTCAGGGCGACGGTCGCCCCGCCGAGCGAGAGGTGAAGCAGGGCGACCCAGGCGGTGGGAGTATCGCCGAGCAGCGCAACGCCGGGAGCCAGTGCGATCGGATAGAGCGGGGGCCGATACGCGGTCGGCCCGTCGAAGCCTCGAAGTCCGCGCCCCTCGGCCAGGGACCGGGCCAGCACCAGGTAGTTGTCGGGGTCGCCCGGCGGGCCCCACAGCAGCGGAACCATGACCGCCGCCCGGCTCGCCACGCCGAGCAGTACGACCGCCAGGGCAAGGCGACGGTTACTCGCCGGGACTCTCACCGAAAGACCCCGTCCCGCCACATCGAGGCGAAGGCGAAGCCGATCCCCGCGAGCAGGCCAGCGACGTGAGCCGTGTTGGCGATCGGCCCGAGCAGGTTGAACGCACAGATGACCAGCCAGGCGAGGAGCCAGACCACCGTCTGGGGATGGAGGATCAGGCCCGAGGCCGGGTCATACCTCCCCCGCATCCAGGCGTATCCGAAGAGGCCATAGAGGACGCCGGACATCCCCACGAACGGGGCGTCTCCGAACCGGGCGGTCGGGATGGTGAACATGTCTGGTAAGAAGAACTGGGTCAGGTCCGAGAGCACTGCGGAGGTGAGCACGAGGATCGCGAATTCCGCCGTGCCTCGACGGCTCTCGACGACCCCGCCGAGGACCGTTAACATATACATATTGAAGAACAAATGTAGCGGACCGCCATGCAGGAGGGTCGGGGTGACGAGCCGCCAGATTTGCCCCTCGAAGAGGGGGGCGAGCCCTCGGTTGGCCAGCTGGCGATCGGGGGTGACGCCCCACTCGGTGAAATAGAGGGCATTCGCCAGGGGGGAGAGCAGGTTGTCACGGAAGACGAGCCACTGGACCACGAAGAGGGCGACGCAGGTGATCACCAGCCCTCGCGTCAGGGGCCCGGCGTGGAGCCCTCCCCGGGCGAGCCGGCCCCGGAGGTTGACCGTCTTCCGGGCGTGCTCTCGTTCGATCTCCCGCTGGCGACGTCGGACGGCCTCGGCCTCCTTCCGGGCGTCGACGTATTGGGTCGAGTCGGGATCGGTCTCGAACGCCCGAAGTTCGTCTCGGGCCTGGTCGAGCTGCTCCTCACGATGGATCCAGATGGCGCAGCCCTCAGCTGCCTCCTCGACTCGGGAGGTGATCCCCCTGGTCAGCAGGTAGTCGGCGAATCGGAGCGCCTGCTCCTCGGGAAGCGTGCCAATCTGGCGCATGGAGCGATCCTCGATTCTCAACCTTCACCAATCCGCCACATCTTAGCCCGTCGCGCGTCGCGATCCAACCGAGCATCATTTCTCAACTGATCGAGATGAGGGATGGCGGGGCGCCCTGCTCATGATCCGGCCGACGCCGACGGTCCTGATTCATGGTCGGACGCCCCGGACAGTGCTATTGTAGTGACTTCGACCTGATCGGCACCCTGTTAACCCTCCGAGCGATCCGACGCCATGGCCGACCGCCCGCGCATCTTCATGATGACCACCATGCACGAGGATGGCATGCGCCTCCTCCACGAGGCCGGCGAGGTGGTGATGACCCCCTCGCTGGACCGGGCGGTGCTCCTGGAGGGGGTCGCCGGGGCCGACGCGATCGTGACGCGCACCTACGGGACGATCGACGCCGAGTTGCTCGACGCCGCCGGGCCGCGATTGCGGGTGGTCGGCAGGCACGGCGTGGGGGTCGATCACGTCGACGTGCCCGCGGCGACCGAGCGGGGGATCCTCGTCGTCTCGACCCCGGGGGCGAACAAGGAGGCGGTGGCCGAGCACGTCTTCGCCTTCATGATCGGTCTCTCCAAGCACTTCCCCCTGCAAATGGCGTCGCTGCGGGAGGGCCGGTTCATGGATCGGACCAAGCACATGGGCCGCGACATCTTCGAGAAGACCATCGGCATCGTCGGCTTCGGCAACGTCGGTCGGGTCGTGGGCCGGATCGCCCATGCGGCCTTCTCGATGCGGGTGCTCTACAACGACATCGTGCCGGCCCCCGAGGATGTCGAGAACGCCGCCGGGGCGCTCCGCGTCGACTTCGAGACGGCGTTGCTCGAGGCCGACTACGTGACGATGCACGTGCCGCTCGACGAGGGCACCCGGGGCATGATCGACCGACGGGCCCTCTCCCTGATGAGGCCCGACGCCATCCTGATCAACACCTGCCGTGGCCCTGTCGTCGACGAGCGGGCGGTGGCCGAGGCGCTCGACGCCGGCAAGCTTTGGGGTTACGGGGCCGACGTCTTCGCCGAGGAGCCGCCCCCGGCGGACCACCCGCTGATCGGCCGCCCCGACGTGATGCTCACCCCGCATAGCGCCGCCCAGACGGTCGAGAGCCTCAGGAACATGGCGACCTGGGTGGCCGAGGACGTGTCGAGGGTGCTCCGCGGGGATCCGCCCTTGCGGCCGTATAACGACCCGGAGACCGTCTCGGCCAATCGGTCGAGGCGACCCGGGGTCGTCGGCTGAGGCTCGGGTCGCCCACCGGCTCCGCGAATGATGGAGCTTGGATCGGCCGGCCTTCGGGGTGAGGGTCGGCCCGGATCAGGACTGCGCGCCGGAGAACGGGACGGACGCGGGCTGGCCGCCGATCGTCGCGTTCAGCGTCCCGACGAGGGGATCGAAGGCGTAGTCACCCGGCTCGGAGGCGAAGCGTACGCCAGGCCGGTCCCGCCCGCCTCCCCCAGCCGAGGCGGCCAACGTGACGCTGGTCGACTCGCCGCCGGGCATCGCGAGGTCGATCCGGACGTCGGAGGGGAGGGGTGAGAGGGGGCCGTCCATCGCCTCGCTGGAGTAGAAGTAGGCGACCAACCGGGCTTGCCCTCCGGCCGCCTCGGTTGTGACCTCGAAAAAACCGCCACCGGGGAGGGCGGAGAGGGGGCCCCCGTGCTCGCCGAAGGTCGGGTTGGCCTCGGGGGCGATCTCCACCTCCCGGGGACCGCCGCATCCGGCTCCGAGCAGTCCGGTCAGACTGAACAGCAGCAGGATCGATCGAGTCGGGACGCGTTCAGGCATCGGCGCGGTCCTGCGGAGCGGGGGTCGGGAGGGATGGGACGACGCCCGGCGGATCGATTGCGACGGGCGACGTCGATGGGCGGCGATCATCGCGGGAGGTTGCGGGTCAGAACTGGTCGGCGCTGATGACCTCGCCGCCGTTACGGGTACCCAGGGCCCGCCAGGCCTCCAGGTTCACCGAGTCCTTGACGAAGCGGACGGAGCCGTCGCCGAGTAGGACATTGACGCCCCCGGGGTGGTCGCTCCGGGCGGAGACGATGGCGTGCTCGCCGGGGACGTCGGCGATGGCGCTCGCCATGCCGCAATCCTGGCCCTTCCAGTTCGGCGGGGCGACGTGGTTGTAGATCGAGCCGCAGTAGGCCGAGGTCGGCCAGCCGTTGACGTAATCGCTGCCGTCGAGGAAGCGGCCCATCGAATTGAAGTGGAACCCGTTGGTGTCGGGCACCGGTAGATAGCTGGCGCAGGCCTGGAACTGGAGGTCGCGCTCTTCCAGGGAGATCGGCCCGGTCTGTCGGCGGGGAGACGTGATCATGTCGGCTTTGGTCGGCGGGGCGGAGCGGAGGTCCAGGCCGCTTCCCTTGATCCGCTCGGAGAAGGTGACCGTGTTGCTCAGGCCGTCCTTGAACCCCGAGGACGCGATCGACGGGCCGTAGGTGAAGGCCCCATTCCCCAGGGCGCCCCGATCGGCGTTGTTGCTCCAGTCCGAAGCCCCGCCATGGGTGAAGGAGCCGCCGAAGTTGTACCGGTAGTTATTCTCCCCGACCACCCGCCCGGTGTTGGCGTCCGACGGGCAGATGAAGGTGTTGAAGGCGACGTTGTAGGCCGTGTAGTTCGGGTTGCTCACCACGCCGTTGACCGTCAGCCGGTTCGAGTTGGGGACGGAGAAGTTCATCGCGTTATACGCGTTGGCCTGCTCCATGAAATTGAGGATGTGGCGGTGGACCGAGACGTTGCCGGTCCAATTGCCGGGCGTCGACGCGTAACTGGAGTACTGCGAGGTCACCGGGCCGCCGGCCGAGTCGGTCCGGTCCGGATGGAGCCGGCCGGGGGGGAAGCCGCCGAGCGAACTCTCGTAGTTCGCCAGGGCCAGGCCGATCTGCTTGAGGTTGTTGGTGCACTGGGCCCGTCGGGCGGACTCCCGGGCCGACTGCACGGCGGGCAGCAGCAGGGCGATCAGCACGCCGATGATGGCGATGACGACGAGCAGCTCGATCAGCGTGAAGCCTCGAGCGTCTCCGGCCGGCGGGTGGGGTCGCATGGGGCGTAACCTCGGGGTGCAGGAGGCGGAGTTCACAATCGGATGAGGGGGATCGATCCGGTCGGTCTCTCGTATCCCGGCGCCCCGCCGCCGGTCTGCGCGGCGGGGGGAGGCAAGGTACCGGGGTGAGTCGCCACGGGTGGTCGGCCACGTCGCCGGACCGCTCGGGCTGGTGGACGATACGCAAAGGTGCGATCCGATCGCATTGGTGATAGTGTAATCACCTCCCGGGACCGATTCATGAAGATGATGCGAAAAATCAATGAAGGCATCCCGACCACGCGAACGCGGAGGCCAGGTGATCGGCCCGGGTCGATAAGCAGGGCACCTCGGGCCTCGGTGTCGGGCGATGGGACCGGTCGGCCCGACTCCCGACGTCCGTCCCAACCGGGGTCCGACCGCCTGGCCGGCGAACTACAATCGAACCTCGGGAATCGGGGACACTCTTCCGGTGCCGGGAGGCGGGAAACGGTGGGCGAATCAGTCTCGGGGATCGAGGGATTGCTGAGGCCGGATCCCCGGGTCCGAATCCTCCGCGAGGGCGGGCCGTCTCCGGAGGGGAGATGTGTCATCTACTGGATGCAGCGATCGCAGAGGGCCGAGGACAACCCTGCGCTCGACCTGGCGATCGCCCTGGGCAATGCCCAGGGGTTGCCGGTACTGGCCGCCTTCGGATTGACGGCGAACTACCCGGGGGCCCAGCGGCGGCACTACCGGTTCCTGCTCGACGCGATGCCGGAAGTCGAGGCGGGACTGGCGCGGCGTGGGGTCAGGTTCGTGCTCCGGCTCGGCCCCCCCGATGAGGTCATCCCCGGACTCTGCGGGGAAGCGGCCCCGACGATCCTCGTCGGCGACGAGAACCCGATCCGGGTGGGCCAGCGGTGGCGATCGAACGTCGCCGAGCGGGTCGACATCCCGTTCCGCTGCGTTGACGGCGACGTCGTCGTGCCCATGTCCCTGTTCCCGAAGCAGGAGTACGCCGCCCGGACGATCCGGGCGAAGATCCACAAGGTCTGGGGCGACTACCTAAAGCCCCCCGGCCCTCCCCCGATGGCCGAGACCTCTTGGCGGGGTCGGAAGATCCCCCAGGGGGAGCATACCGACCCGGACGCCCTGCTGAAGAAGCTCGGGGTCGGCGGCGTCGGGGAGGTCCCCGGCTACGAGGGTGGCCCGGCCGAGGCGAGGCGGAGGCTCGGCCGCTTCGTCTCCGAGCGGTTGCCGCGCTATGCCGAACTTCGCAACGAGGCGTCGATCTATGCCTCGAGCGAGTTGTCGGCCCACTTGCACTTCGGCCACATCAGCCCGCTGACCTGCGCCCTGGAAGCGATGGGGAGCGATGCCGGCAGGGAGAACGTCGACGACTTCCTGGAAGAGCTGATCGTCCGGGGCGGCCTCGCCTGCAACTTCGTCGCGCGGAACCCGGAGTACGACCGGTTGGCCGGCTGCCCCGACTGGGGCCTGCGGACGCTCGCCGACCATGCCGACGACCCTCGCCCCCGCCTCTACTCCGCCGAGCAACTCGAGGCCGGGGGGACGCACGACCCACTCTGGAACGCCTCACAGCTGGAGATGGTCCTCACCGGACGCATGCACAACTACACGAGGATGTACTGGGCCAAGAAGATCCTCGAATGGACCCCGGACGCGGAGACGGCCTTCGCCGTCACCGTCGACCTGAACGACCGCTACGAGATGGACGGCCGCGACCCGAACGGCTACGCCAGCATCTGCTGGGCGATCGGCGGCAGGCACGATCGTCCCTGGCCCGACCGGCCGATCTTCGGCAAGATCCGCTCCATGAGCTACGAGAGCACCCGACGCAAGTTCGACTCGGCCGCGTACATCCGCCGGGTCGATCGGCTGGCGGCGGAGTCGGGGATGGTCGACGGCCGATGACCGTCCGGTCCTCGGCCGTCGGGGGTACCGAGTCAGGGCAAGGTGGCATAGATGACGACGTTGGCCGCGATCCTCATGGCGCTCTCGTGCGAGTACCCCTTGCAATCGAGCCCCTGCTGGCGTTCCAGGGCACAGCCGACGTCGTAGGGGGAGTAGATGACGGCCCAGTGGCCGTCGACCTTGACCCCCTCCAGCCGGGGGAGGTCCTTGCCGCCCCCGGCGGCCTTGGTGTACTGGACGTCGGAGAGGTCGAAGCCGACCCGGGCGGTGTAGAGTTCGTCGTCGGGCGGGATGACCTCCAGCTCTCGGCCGGGCAACAACTCCGCGACGAAGCGCCGGAAGGCGGCGTCGAAGGCGGGGCTGCCGCAGGCGGCGTCGGCGAAGAAGGTGCCGCCGCCGGGGTCGAGGTGCATGCGGAGGGCCTCGACGTCGGACTCGGAGAGCGAGAAGGCGGCGTTGCCGTGGATGTAGATCAGCGGGAAGTTGATCAGGTTCGGGTCGGCCGGCAGGAGCTCGCGGTGGTTGATGACCACGTCGTAGCCGATCCGCTCCCGGAGGATGGTCGTCAGGTTCGGGATCGCCAGCGGGGCGACGTTCCAGCCGCCGGCGTGGCGAAGCTTGGCGATCTGCAAGGCGCCCCGCCGGGGGAGTTCGAGCTGGAAGTCGATCACGTCGCGGGGGACGAGCTTGTCGGGGGGTGGCTCCCGGCCGGTGGCATAGTCAATCACGTTCTCGCCGATCCGGGTGGCCCGCCCCACGGCCAGATTATCCGGCTGGCTCGCCATGAAGTTCCAGTAGCCCGAAAGGTCCCTGGGGCTGTAGATCAGCACGGTCCGGCAGCCCAGGTCGATGCCGTAGAGGGGGGCGCTCTCGGGGCTCAACGCGTGTCGGGAGCGGTAGACCGGGTGGTCGGCGCTCAGGGGCTTCAACTCATAGCCTTGGGCGGGGGGGAACAGCTCGGCGACGAAGGCGCGGAAGCCCTGGTCGTGCTCCTGGCTGCCGCAGCAGGCCTCTGCGAAGAGGAAGCCGCCCTGCTCGACGTAGGAGCGGAGGTTCTGCTTGCCGTCGGGCCCCAGCCCGATCGGCTCGTGGTAGTTGAGGAAGCAGATGGGGGCCTGGAGCATCCCCTCGACCGAGGCGAAGTCCGGGTTGACCACCTGCCAGGTGAGCAGCGTCTGCCAGTCGGTCGAGATGGCGTCGACGAGGTTGCGGATCCCCTCCCGATGGATGTCCCAGTTGTCCCCGGTGCCGTGGCGGAGCTTATTGATGAGCACCGGCGCCCGCCCCTTGGCCAGGAACAGCAGGGCGAAGCTGGTGGTGAGGACGGAGTTGTCCTCACCGGCGTTCTCGGGCCAGGAGCCGAGCAGCTTGTCCTGGAGGTGGACCAGCTCCTCGGCCCCCTCGACGTACCAGTCATGACTGCCGAAGTAACGCTGGCCGCTGAGGCGGCCGGCACGCTCGAGGCCGTAGAGATAGTAGTATTTCCAGGTGATCCCGCGACCGAGGTTGGTGTCGACGCGGAAGTTGGCCCCCATCCAGTCCAAAGCACGCTGGATGTTGGGGTTGATGCCCCCTTCCCCGCAGTTGCGGATCTCGTCGCCGACGAGGAGTTCCCGACTCTGGATCCGCCTCAGCCCGGCGATGACCAGGCTGGAGATGCCGGCGGTGGTCATGCTGGCCGAGACCCGGTTGTCCCCCCGCAACGTGTAGCTCCAGCCGCCGCTGATCCGCTGGGCCTCCTCCCAGTATTCCCGGGCCAGATCCCAGACCCGATCATCGACCTCGATACCGACCTCGGCGGCGGTGTTCAGGCCGAGCAGGGCGTATTGGGCGTTCGAGTTGTCGGCCGACTGGCCCTTCTGCACGGTGTAGGTCCAGGCACCGACGCCGTCGACTCGGTCCTCGGGCCGGATCTGCGCGGCCTCCAGCCATTCGACGTTCTCCCGGAGCCGGACGCGATACTTGTCCGGGTCGGCGGCGGCGTAGACCATCGTCTGCAGCGAGACGGTGTAGACCTGGTTGAGCTGCCGAGCCGGGAACTGCTCCAGGTAGCGGAGCGCGGCGACGATCGACGGATCGTCCTTCGGCACGCCCGCCGTCAGCAGGGAGAGCGTCGCCAGCGAGGTCGTCCCGGTGACGTACCGGGGGACGTTGAACTCCGGCCACGATCCGTCGCGGAGCTGCGCCCCCTTGAGGAAGCGGATGCCATCGGCGATCGCCTGCGCGACCTGCTCCGAGGTCACTTCGGCCCGGGCCGGCCGGGCCGCCCACGGGCCGACGACCAGCGCGATCGCCACCGCCGCCGATGCGGAGAGCCGGCCCCCTCTCCCCCAGGAACATCGCATCGCCGAATCCCTCCCTGCGCCCCGCCGACCGGAATACACCACCGACAACTGTCGAAGTTTAGGGCCCGGCATGCGCGGGGTCAATCTCCGGCGGGTCGCGGCGCGGGACCGGGTCAAAACCCCGCATAGGTGCCGGCGACGGCCAGGGCGGTCGGGGACGGGGTCTCGTCCAGGGTGATCCGGAGGGCAGTCGGCTGCTCGTCCTCATAGGTCAGGCAGACGAGGCGGGTGCCGCCCCCGGTGAAGTTCAGCGGATTGCTCAGGCAATTCCGCGCCAGCGGGATCCCGGGGCCCACGGCGACCGGGCCGCCAGTCCGTTCATCGAGTCGGGCGGGGGCGAGACGTAGGGTCATCCGGTCCGGCATCCCGTTCCAGCTCAAGTAGGCCAGCCAGAGCGACCCATCGGGCCGGCGGCCGAGGGCGGGCCGACGACGGCCGACATCTCGCGCCGAGGGGTCCTTCGACGTGACCTGACCGCAGGAGACGATCGTCCGCTCGTCGGGGTCGAGTCGGAGCCACCAGATCTGGGACCGTTCCCCGCGGGCCTCGCCCTCCTCGGGCACGCGGGAGATCGCGGTGGCCAGGAGCATGTCGGGGGGCAGGCACCCCTCGGGGCGGCCGATGTCGAGGAGGACCGGCTGATCCCCCCCCGCCACGCCGGGCCCCCATTCGACCCGGTGCAACCCGGCCTGGCCCTCGTACCCCGGCTCGCCGGCCGACGCCTCGAAATCATACCGGTACATCGACCCGTCCCCGGAGACGTAGAGCACCCGGGAGGAGGTACCCGATCCCCAGCAAGGCGCGGTCGTCGGGCAGCGGTCGAGCGAGATCTGGTCCAGGATACGGCCGGAAGGATAGGCGAGCCTGGCCAGCCCGGCCCCCCGGAGGTTCCCGTCGGGATCGGTCGACGCCCATCGGCCGACGACGTGGGCCTGGTCCCAGGGATCGACCCAGGGGGAACCGACCGCCAGGTCGATCCGGTCGGACGACCCGATCGGGACCGATCGGATCGCGCCCTCGGCGATGTCGAGCAGGCGGAGCTCGCCGGCCTTCGGCCCGGGGAACCGGGGGGCGACGCCGACCACCAGGGCGGGGGCGACCGATCGCCCCTCGGGGCCCGGGGAGATCCGCCCCAGGCCGATCGCGAACATCACCAGGAGCGTCCCGACGATCGAGGCGATCCGGATCAGGGAATGGACGGTGCGAACCATGTCGGGGACTCATCTCGGGCGGAGGAAGGGGCAGGGTCCGAACCCTCGGGGGGTGCGGATCGTTCACGGGGAGGAATCCGTCCCGGCGTACTCGCCCCGCGAGGGGAGGGAGGGGGCGAGCAGCCGCCCGCCGTCCGTCCGGGGAGGGGCGGACCGGCTGGGCGCAAACAGGGTGGGTGTTCGGCCACGACCGGCCGGGGGATTCCTTCCCCGGCCGTCGGATTGAGAGGGCTCGAAGGCGAACCCCAAGTCCGGGCGAGGAATCGGCTCCTCGACGGGCCTGTCCGCATGATAGCACCGGTCGTGCCAAGACGGTTGGGAGATGGGGTGAATCTCGCATGAAGCGTCCCCGGCCGAAGTGGGCCGAGGCAATGTCCGGTGCTCCGGCAACGAGTTGCGTCGAGGAGACGTCCTCGTCCCCGCCGTCCTCATCCCCGTCACGCGAGACGTCGAAGCCCCGGTCGGAGCCCGTCGTCCGGGCATCGCTGCCCGGTCGAGGGCACCGGCCGTGGCGAGCCGTGCCGTCCTTGAATCGCATCGCGAGGGGCCTCTACAATGCTCCGAGGCCGGCCGGGCCCGGCGATCGTGTCGTCGGATCGCCGCCGGCGACGCCCACCCCCAAGCCTGGGACACCCCGACGCATGGCCAGCTCCGGCGACCGCATCTCGCAGCTCCTCGACGAGTTCCGCAACTCCCGGGACGTGATGACCACCGAGCTGAGCAAGTCGGTGATCGGCCAGCGTGAGGTGCTGGAGCTGATCCTCGCGGCCATCTTCACGCGGGGGCATTGCCTGCTCGTGGGCGTCCCGGGGCTGGCCAAGACCCTGATCGTCAGTTCGATGGCCCGGATCCTCGACGTCGGCTTCAAGCGGATCCAGTTCACCCCCGACCTGATGCCCTCGGACATCACCGGCACCAACGTCCTGGAGGAGCCCGAGTCCGGCCGCCGGGCCTTCCGGTTCGTCCCCGGCCCGCTGTTCTCGAACATCATCCTCGCCGACGAGATCAACCGGACCCCCCCCAAGACCCAGGCGGCCCTGCTCCAGGCGATGCAGGAACGCGAGGTCACCGTGGGGCAGGACACGATGAAGCTGCCCGAGCCCTTCTTCGTGATCGCCACCCAGAACCCGATCGAACAGGAAGGCACCTATCCCCTGCCCGAGGCCCAGCTCGACCGCTTCATGTTCGACATCCGGGTCGGCTATCCGACCCAGGAGGAGGAGGAGAAGATCCTCTCGGCCACGACCAAGGGGGAGACCCCCGAGCTGCGCAAGGTGCTCTCGGCCAAGGCGATTGTCAACCTCCAGAAGCTCGTCACCTCGGTCCCGATCTCCGACTACGCGGTGAAGTACGTCGCCAAGCTCGTCCGGGCCACCCGGCCGGGCGACCCCAACGCACCCGCGTTCGTCAAGGAGCTGATCGACTGGGGGGCCGGCCCCCGGGCCGGGCAGAACCTGATCCTCGGCGGCAAGGCGATGGCCGCCATGGACGGCCGCTTCAGCGTCTCGCTCGACGACATCCGCAAGGTCGCCGTCCCGGTGCTCCGCCACCGCATCAGCACCAACTTCCAGGCCCAGGCCGAGGGGATGAACGCCGACGACCTGATCACCCGACTCGTCAAGGAGGTCCGAGAGCCCGACGTCCCCAAGTACGACCGCCGAGGCGGCGCCGCCTGATCCCCTCGACGTTCGCGTGAGCCCCGATCATGGCGACCCGACACCCTTCGCTCGTGCTCGGCCCCGACGACGCCGGCCGAGTTCGCCGAGGCCGAATTCGTCGAGCCCTGGACCTACGAGCGCGAGGACGGGAGGCTGGTCGTCGTGTCACCCGAAGGGCAACGCCACCTCGACGACTCGAAGCCCTGGCGTCAGCGACTGAGCCGATACCGGATCGAGCCCCCCGAGATCGTCGATGAGCCAGTTACCCGAACATGGGCCCGCGTCGACGACGGGACGGATCGCATCGGCGACTACTTCATCCCGACCGCACCGGCGAACCCGATCCCCGACTGCTCCCCGGGCCTCATGTGCGAGGTCGTCGGCCCCGGCCGAGAGGTCCATGGGCGGGATGTTGTGAAGACGCGTCGTGAACACTTCAGGCTCGGGGTTCGCGAATACGCCGTCGTCGACCGCCCGGCCCGACCGGTCACCGTCTCCACCCGGGGCCCTCGCGACGACCGGCGTCGCCTGCTTCGGCCCGGCGATGCCTACGAGACGACTCTTCTGACGGGCCCGGCCCTCCCGCTCGACGACGTGTTCCGGCCGCAATCGGCCAGAGCCACGGGGCCTCCGCTCGCAGAACCCGGTAGAATGAAACCGGGCGAATCACGCGGCCCGATCCGGAGGACGAGCCTTGGCCGTCTCGGCCGAACAGTATCTGAAGCCCGAGGTCATCCGACAGGTCTCGCGGCTGGACCTGCGGGCGAAGTTCATCATCGAAGGATTCATCGCGGGGCTGCACGCCAGCCCCTTCCACGGCTTCTCCGTGGAATTCTCCGAGCACCGGAAGTACACAGCCGGCGACAACATCAGCGACATCGACTGGAACGTCTACGCCAAGACCGATCGCTTCTACATCAAGAAGTTCGAGGCGGAGACGAACCTCACCGGCTACCTGGCGATGGACCTCTCCGGGTCGATGGGCTACACCTATCGCCAGGAGCTGACCAAGTTCGAATACTGCATCAGCCTGGCGGCGGCGCTCTCCTACCTGATGATCCACCAGCAGGATCCGGTCGGCCTGGTCGCCTTCGACACCAAGATCCGCCAGAGTCTTGCCCCCAAGAGCAAGCGGACGCAGTTGACGAACATCCTCTCGCTGCTGGCCCGGCTCACCCCGTCGGACGTGACCGACGTGACCAAGAGCCTGCACCAGCTAGCCGGGATGATCCGCCATCGCGGCTTGATCATGCTCTTCAGCGACCTGCTGGACGACCCCGACCCGATCCTCAAGGCCCTCTACCGCCTCCGCTACGCCGGGCATGACGTGATCGTCTTCCACGTGCTCGACGAGGCCGAGGATTCCTTCCCGTTCGACGGTATGGTCGAGCTGGAGGACAACGAAACGAAGCAGAAGCTCCTGGTGGACGCCGACGCCATGCGGGCCGACTACCTCGAGGAGCTGGCCGCCTTCCGCCGGCGCTATCGCAAGGAATGCCTCTCGGCCCGCATCGACTACGTGCCACTGCACACGGGCATGCCGTTCGACAAGGCGTTGATGAGCTACCTGCTCAACCGGCAGACCCAGGGCTGAACCGAGCCGGCTCCCCCGCACCGCTTGTCCCGGGACGACCTCACCGATGGACTTCTCGCTCATCCACGCGGGCCTGGCGGCGGGGGCGGCCCTGGCGGTCGTGCCGCTGATCATCCACCTCGTCATGAGGCAGACCCCCAAGCGTGTCGTCTTCCCCGCCCTGAGGCTGCTCCAGCAGCGGCACCAGCGGTCGACCAAGCGGCTGAGGGTCAAGAACTGGCTGCTCTTGCTGGCGAGGATGGCCCTGGTCGCGCTGATGGCCCTCGCCCTGGCCCGGCCCGCCCTGAACGCCCGCGTGCCCCTGGGTGACCGCGAGGTCCCGACCGCCCTGGCGCTGGTGGTCGACACGAGCCTGTCGATGGGGTACGTCGACAAGGGCCAGTCCCGGCTCGACGAGGCCAAGCGGGTCGCCGGGCAGATCCTCCGCAAGCTGCCGGAATCGAGCCAGGTGTTCCTGATCGACTCCGGGGTCCCCGCCGTGCCGGCACCGGTCTCCCCCTCGGCGGCCCGGAATCGCCTGGAGGGGCTGGAGCTCCGGGCGGCGAATCGCCCGCTCAACCAGGGGCTCGAACGGGCCTTCGAGGCCCTCGCCGAGAGCCGGCGCGACCTCCCCCGGCTGGAGGCCTACGTCCTGACCGACCTGGCCCGCTCCTCCTGGGAACCCGGGCGGGCGATCCCGGGCCGGGACCGGGTCGAGGAGCGGTCCGGCCGCGACGTGGCGACCTACCTGATCCGGCTCGCCCCCGAGGGCGTCCGGAACGCCGCCGTCGTCGGCCTGGAGGCCCGGCCCGCCGCCGAACCCGAGGCCGACGGCCGCCGCGCCTTCGAGATCGTCGCCACGATCCGCAACGCCGGCCCGGCGGCCTCCCGGCTCGTCGAGTTCGAGCTCGACGGCGCCAAGCGAGGGCAGCAGGACGCCGATCTGCCGGCCGACGGCCAGATCGACGTCACCTTCCGGACCCCGGCCAGCCTCGAAACGGGCCTGCACCAGGCGACCGTCCGGCTCGTCGGCGTCGACCCCCTGCCCCACGACGACGACCGATTCGTCACCTTCGAGTCCAGCCCCGCCTTCGACGTGCTCGTGGTCTACGACCCGGACCCCGACGACGAGCCCCGGTTCATCGACGCAACCTTCGTCGCCGGGGCCCTCGACCCCCAGGCCACCGGCATCCCCAACCGCGTCGAGACCCTGGCGACCGACCAGTTCGACGGCCGGTTCCCCCGGGACCTGGACGAGTTCGCCTGCGTCATCGTGAATAACGTCGCCCGCCTCCCCGCCGCCGCCTGGGGGCAACTCGCCGAGTACCTCCGCGACGGCGGCGGGCTCGTCCTCGCCCTCGGGGAGAACACCGACCCGGCCGACTACACCTCCGACGCGGCCCGGTCGGTCGTCCCCGGCCAGCCGGGCGCGGCCGTCTCCCCGGCCGGCGGCACCGCCTTCGGCGACCTCGTCGACCCGGCCCACCCGCTGTTCACCCCCTTCACCCGGGAGATCGCGGCCGACCTCTCGACGACCCCCGTCTTCACCTACCGGGCGTTCCGGCCGATCGAGGCCGCCTACGTCCGCCCCCTGCTGGCCTTCCAGGACGGGGCCCCCGCCCTGGTCGAGGCCACCTTCGACGGCCCCGAGATCGGCCGGGTCCTCGTCTGGACCACCCCCCTCTCCCGACGCCCGACCCCCGACGACCCCGACGCCTGGAACGAGTTCCCCAATCCCCTGGCGGGCTGGTCGTTCCTCGCCCTGATGCAGCGGACCGTCCCGTACCTGGCCGGGGCCTCGGGCTCCCGGCTGAACTACGAGGCCGGGGAGATCGTCATCCTCCCGCTGGACCCCTCCTCCCGGGCCGCGAGCTACGTCGTCCAGGGGCCGACCGACCGCCTCAACGAGCGGATCAACCCGGACCGGGACGCCGCCGAGCTGATCATCGAGGGGCCCGAGGCCCCCGGCCAGTGGACCGTCCTCCCGGCCAGCCGCGAGGCCACCGCCGGCAGGCCCCCGCTGGGCTTCAGCATCAACCCCCGCCCCGAGGAGGCGAACTTCCGGGTCCTGGAGGCGGACGAACTGGAAGGCTTGCTCGGCGACCCCGAGACCTTCGCCCTGGCCGACTCCCCCGACGAGATCGAGCGTGTCCAGAAGACCGCACGAGTCGGCCGCGAGATCTTCCCCTGGCTCATGGTCCTGATCCTGCTGTTGCTGACGGCCGAGAATTACCTGGCCAACCGCTTCCACCGGGAGCCGGCCGCGGCCACCGCCTCGGCCGCATGATCCCGACCGGGCACCCCGGCCGGCCCCGTCGACCCTCGAAGTCCCCTGCCAACGACCATGAGCGAACGAATCAGCCTGAGCCTCAGCCCGATCGCCAACTGGGCCCTGGTCGTCCTCGCCGCGGCGGCCGTGGTGGCGCTGACGCTCTGGCCGTACCGGACGCGGTTGCGCCAGAGCGCGGACCGCCGGAAGTTCCTGGTCGTCGGCCTGAGGATGGTCGCGGTCCTGCTAGCATTACTCGCGTGCGTCCGGCCGTCGGTCCTGGTGCTCCAGCGGGTGAAGCAGGACGTCTCGCTGATCTTCATGGTCGACAGCTCGACCAGCATGAAGATCGGCGACGAGGCGAATAACCGCAGCCGTTGGGACATGGCCCGCCGGGCGCTCGACCGGGCCGGCGAGATCCTCGGCGGCGACGAAGGGGAGCCCGACCCGGAGTCGGGCCTCTCGGTCAAATACTACCGCTTCGACCGGTCCCTCCAGGCCGGCCCCCCGCCGGACGAGATGGGCGAGCCGGAGGGGATGCAGTCCGCCTACGGGGCCGCCCTGCTGGAGGCCGTCCGCGCCGAGGCCGGTGCCCCGATCGCCCAGCTCGTGCTCCTCGGCGACGGCGCCTCGAACTCGGGGGTCGCCCCGTTGACGGCCGCGCAGAACCTCCGGGCCCAGGGGGTGCCGGTGACGGCCGTCGGATTCGGCTCGGCCGCGGCCGGGGCGGGCTCCCGGGACATCTCCGTGACCGGCGTGCAGGCCCCCGAAGCCGTCTTCGTCAAGAACGAGATGGAGGTCCGGGGCTCATTGAGAGTCCGGGGGTTCGCCGGCCAGGACCTGGAGGTCGAGCTGATGGCCGAGGGCTTCGGCCAGCCGGTGGCGAGGACGACCGTCCGGGTGCCGGCCGACTCGGAGGTGCTCACCACCCCCCCGATGCGGTTCGCGCCCCAGGCCTCGGGGGAGCAATTGCTCACCGTCCGGGTGGCCGACCGGGACGGGGAGCTGATCGCGTCGAACAACAGCTTCAGCACGTTCGTGAGCGTCCTGCCCGGTGGGCTCAACGTGCTGCACCTCCAGGGGCCGGGGACGATCTGGGAGGGGAAATTCGTCACCCGGTCCCTCGACGCCTCCCGGGAAATCCAGGCGAATTTGAAGGTCATCCTCGGGCCGGGGCGGGGGGGACAACCGGCGGTCCCCGACTCGGACTTCGCACCAGGGGCCCATGACGTCTACATCCTGGGCGACGTGCCCGCCACCTTCTTGACCGTCGCCCAGCAGCAATTGCTCGCCCAGGCCGTCGACCGGGGGGCCGGCCTGATCATGCTCGGCGGCCGTGACAGCTTCGGCGACGGCGGCTGGGGGGCCTCCCCGCTCGCCAATGTCCTGCCGACGGTCATGCAGCGGGGAGACGGCCAGATCGAGCCGGCCGGCGGGCTCCAGGTCCTCCCCAATGACCAGGCACTCGACGGCTTCGTGCTCCAGCTCGGCTCGACGGCCCCCGAGAGCGCCGCCGCGTGGGCCAAGCTCCCGCCGATCCCCGGCGCCAGCCGCGTCGGCGCCCCCAAGCCCTCGGCCGTCGTCTGGGCCCAGACTCCGACCCGGGAGCCCCTGATGGTCGCCCAGGACGGCCGGGGCCGGGTGATCGCCTTCGGCGGCGAGACCTGGCCCTGGTATCGCGCCTCGGAGGAGTCGCAGGAATGGCACCGGCGATTCTGGAGGCAGGCGATCCTCTGGCTCGCCCACCAGGAGGACCAGGGTCAATCCAAGGTCGAGCTCCAGCTCGACCGCCGCCGGGTCGCCGTCGGGGGCTCCGTCGAGCTGACCGCGACCGCGATCGACGACCAGGGCCGTCCCGTCCCCGACGCCCGCTTCGAGGCCACCATCACCCCCCCCGCCGGCGGCGGCGGCGATGCGGCCGCCGTCCCGGTCGACCTCTTCAGCCAGGGGGACCGCGCCCGGGGGACCTACGCCGCCTCGGGTGAGCCGGGCGTCTACACCGTCGAGGTCATCGGCCGGGGCCCGGGAGGCTCCGAGATCGGCCGGGCCTCGTCCCGGTTCCTCGTCTTCCAGGACGACCTGGAACTGGAGAACCCCGCAGCGAACATCGCGCTCTTGCAGCAGATCGCCGAGTTGACCGGCGGCCAGTTCCTCCGGCCCGAGCAACTCGAAGAGTTCCTCAACGCCCTCGACCCCGAGGCCTTCAGCCGGGTCGAGACCCAGGTCGAATATCGCCTCTGGGACAACTGGCCGTTCCTGCTCCTGTTCGTCGGCGTGCTGGGCGTCGAATGGCTCGTGAGGAAGCGGATGGGGTGGGTGTAGGATCGGCGTCGGGATTCTCGACCCGGCCCACCACCCCGGGGGATGGTGGGCCGGCGGGCTGGGGAGCGCGCCCCGGCATGACGCCCGGGCGACTTCCGGGCGTCCCCCTTCCCCCCCTCCCCGAAAACGGGGTGGGGGTCATGACGGCCCCGGACTCGGTACCCGCCCAGACCCCTCCTCCCCGGACCGGGCGGGCTTGAAGGAGTGTCGATCGTGCCCTGGTTCGAACTGGCGGGGTTGCTCGCCCTGATCCTGGCCAACGGCGCGTTCTCCACGGCGGAGCTCGCGATCGTCTCGGCCCGCAAGGGGAGGCTGGAGCAACTGGCCAAGGCCGGCGACCACCGCGCCTCCGCCGCCCTGGAGCTGGCCGACGACCCCAATCGGTTCCTCTCGACCGTGCAGATCGGCATCACCCTGATCGGCACCCTCGCCGGCGCCTTCGGGGGTGCCACCCTGGCCGAGCCGCTGGCCGAGGCGATCCGACCGCTGCCGATCGTGGACGACTCCGCCGGGCCGATCGCCCTGGCCGTCGTCGTCGTTGGGATCACCTACGCGACCTTGATCCTCGGCGAGCTCGTGCCCAAGCGGATCGCCCTGGCCGCGCCGGAACGGATCGCCCGCCTGACGGCACCGACGCTCCGGCTCCTCTCCCGGCTCTCGGTCCCCCTCGTCCGGATAATGGGGGGTTCGACCGACCTGGTCCTCCGCGCCCTCGGCGTCCGACCCGGGTCCGAGCCCCCGGTGACCGACGAGGACGTCAAGCAGATGATCCTCGAAGGGATTGAGCACGGCATCTTCGAGCCCGTCGAGCATGACATGATCCGGGGCGTCCTCCGCCTGGGCGACCGCCGCGCCGGGGCCCTGATGACCCCCCGGAGCGAGGTCATCTGGCTCGACGTCAACGACCCTCCCGAGGAGATCCGGCGCAGGGTTTCGGCCAGCCCGCATTCGAGCTTCCCCGTCTGCGACGGCTCGATCGACGCCGTCCTGGGGATCGTCCGCGTTAAGGATCTCCTGCACCTCGGCCTGACTCACCACCCCGTCGAGCTGAAGGGGCGCCTGACGATGCCCCTCTTCCTGTATGAAGGGACGCGGGGGCTCAAGGTCCTGGAAGCCTTGCAGAAGACCGGCCAGCACTTCGCCGTGGTGCTCGACGAATACGGCTCGGTCGAGGGCGTGCTCACGTTGACCGACCTGTTCGAGTCGATCGTCGGCGACCTGACCGCACCCGGTGAGCCGCCCGGGCCCCGGGCCGTCGAGCGGCCCGACGGCTCCTGGCTGGTCGACGGCATGCTCTCGACCGACGCCTTCCGGGACCGCATCGCCCACCGAGACCTCCCCCCCGGCGACTACCACACCATCGCCGGCTTCGTCATCACCCGGCTCGGCCGAATCCCCGCCGTCGGCGAGCGGCTCGAATGGCTCGGCTACCGCTTCGAGGTGGTGGACGTGTCGGCCCACCGCATCCACAAGCTCCGCGTGACCCGCCTCCCCGGCCCCGATCCCCCCCCTTCGCTCGGCTGATCCCTCGCCGCCCCCGTCGCCAAGGCTGGCCCCGACCCCGGCTCCCGCCCCCGATCCCTCGGGGCGATTTGGTCTCCCCCTTGCCCGAATCCCGCACCGCGTGCCCGGGCCTCAGGGGATCGCTCGCCGTGCCCGTCGATCCCGACGACGATCCCTCCCCCGACGACTCGAACCCGGCAGCCGAGCGATCCCTCCCACCATCCCGATCATCAACGCCGCCGAGGTCGCGGAGAGCCACGCCCCGGTGGCCAGGCCCGGGGCGCGGTACGTCATGACGACCCGATGCGACCCGGGGACCGGCAGCGGCACGACCCGGAACGCATGATCGCCCCGCAGCAGCCGAGCCGGCCGACCGTCGAGGGTCGCCGACCAGCCCGGCATCCAGGCATCCGTCACGACCAGGAAGCCGAGTGCCCCGTTCGCGACCCGGACGATCACCCGATCCGGCTCGGACCCGTCGTACTCCGCCTCGGTGAACGGTTGGCGGGGGCCTCCGATCCCGAATCCCGGGTCGTCCGACATCAGCACGACCATCCTCGGATCGAAATCGGGCAGCGACTCGACCATCTCGGCCTCCGGGACGACCTCCACCCCCGGCACGACATAGGCCCTGGGCATCGCCTCGGGATTGCCGATCACCTCGAATGGGGTCCGGCCCCGGACCCCCGACCCGATCACCGGGCCGACCCGCAGCCGGAGCGGCCGATCCGAGACGATCCGGGAGACTCCCAGCCGGTCGAGCGCCGAACGGGCGAGCCGCCGACCGAGTCCCCGGCCGAGCCGGGGACCCGGCTCGTCGAAGATCGGATAGAGGGCCCGATAGATCTCCGCCGCGTGGCGGAGTTGGAACAGGTCGCCGAGGTTCGCCTTCTCCATGCCGTCCCGCCACGCGTGCAGGTCCGAATAGAAGGCGTCCCTCGCCCGGAGCCGGGAGCCTTCGGGCGGCCGCACGCGCCCGATCGCCTCGGAGACCGCGTCGGCCCCGAGGAATCGATCCGGCGGGCAGACGGGCAGCGCCATCGCGGCCGAGGCCGCGAGTTCCGCGACCGCGACCAGGCCGATTACCTTCGCCGACCGATCGCCCCGTGATGGGACCACGCACATCCAGAAAAGCCCCCCCCCGGTCCCGACCACCGAGACGAGGAGCAGTCCGTCCCCCGAGAGATGGGCACACGCCAGCGACCAGCGAGCGGCCGGGCGGAGCGGCCTCCGATCTCCCCCCGCTCCCCGGCCCCGGTCCGCGGCGACGCCCGCCCCGACGACCAGCACCAGCAGCCCGACTGACGCGACGTATCGCCTCGCGGTCCGACGGGGATCCCCTCGGGAGAGGGCGTCGATCCCCATCCCCGCCAGGACCGCCGCCGCCGTCGCCGCCAGGAACAGCGTCCGCGCGGGCACCCGGGCGCCCTCCATCCCCGGCAACGCCCCGAGGGCCGCGGCGAGGCCGAGCCCCTCGCCCGAGGAATGCAGGAGGCTCAACGCCAGCATCGCGGACCAGAACCGCACCCCACCACGATCCGGGCTCTTTGACACCCCGAGGACCAGGAGGACCAGCGGCGCCCAGCCGATCGAGCACAGCGTCTCCCAGTACGTCCCCCGGCCGATGTAATCCGAGGGCCCGCCCAACGCCCTCGGCGAGGCCAACTGCATCAGGTTCGACGGCCAGAGGTGGTACGGCCCCCCTCCCCCTCCCCCCTCCCCGCCGAGCGGGCCCGCCACCCAAGGCCTCGATGCCAGGACGGGAACCCATCCCACGCCGGCCAGGCCGATCGAAAGCACGATCGCGAATACCAGTTTCGTCGCATTCGCCAGGTGGTCCGGGCGGTGTCGGCTCGAATCGTTAGGGGGACGATCGCGCGACACTCCGTCCCCCGGGGAAGCGTCGTCGACGGCGGCCAGGGGATCTCCGACCGCCGTCGACGACACATCCCTCCCCTCCCCCGCCCCCATCGCGGGCGGTTCGGACGCCGCCTCGACCGGCATCTGGCCCTTCCCCCTCGGATTGGGGGCAGTCCGTACCCGAACCAGCACGCCACGACCCGCCTCGACGGCCGCCCAGACCGCCAGAGCGATGAGCAGGTACACCCCCTCCTGGGGGTGCCCCGCCAGCAGGGACGACGCCACGCTCCCCGGCAGGACCACCCAGCCCGCCCGTCTCCCCCGCCGGAGTAGCACCGCCCCCAGGAAGGCCCAGGGATACCAACTCGACCCCCAGACGTGCGGCAGGTGCCCTTCATGGACCTGGGCGATGACATACGGATTGAGCATCAGGACCGCCCCCGAGGTCGTCGCCGCCGTCCTGCCGAGTCCGATCGCCCTCCCCAGCGAGAACGCGCCGATCCCGGCCCAGAGCAGGTGACCGACGGTCAGCCATCCGGGGGCCTGCGGGGCACCCCATTCCCATCCCAACCACGCCGGCGGATACCAGAGCCCCGCCTGGGGGTTCCCCGCGTTCGGGCGGCCGGCGAATCCTCGAGGGTCCCAGCGCGGGATCCGTCCCCGATCCCGCCACTGCTCGCCCTGCCAGAGGTGTCTCGGCAGGAACAAGCCCGTCAGGTCGTTGCCGATCGGCCGAGCTCCCGGCCGTCCACCCTCGTCGACCCAGGACCGCTCCCCGTCGACGATCAGCCATCCCGGCCTCGCCACCAGTCCGGCGAAGCCGAGCGACACGGCGATGACGAGCACCGCCAACGGGGCCATCGCCCCCGTCACGCCCTCGCGTCCCGGCATGGGGGATTCATCCTCGAACGCTCATCCCAACGAACCCGACGGCCGCCCTGCCCCGCTCCTCCAGGAGAAGAGCGCCACTGCGCAGGCGGTCGCCGCGTTGAGCGACTCGACCCCCGCCGCGATGGGCACCCGACGCCGACCCGGGTGACCCCGCAAGTGCCCCGGCAGCCCCGGCCCCTCGACCCCCGGCACCAGGCCGAAGCGGTCGGGCCAGGGGTCGAGGTCGATCGCCGGGCCGTCCACGTCGAGCGGGACCATCGGCACCGATCCGAGTGACAACTCGTCGATCGAAGGCCCGGAGAGTATCGGGACCTGGAAGACCGCCGGTCCGGCCGCCCGGACCGCCTTCGGGTGGAACGGATGGGCGGCCTCCCGGAGCAGCACGACGCGGGAGACGCCGAACGCCGCCGCCGACCGCAAGACCGCGCCGACGTTCTCCGGGTCCTGGAACGGCACGAACAGCGTGCAGCCGTCGGGCCAGGGATCGGCCTCGGACCAGGTCGGCATCTCGGGCACCCGGGCGAGCAGGAGCGGGCCTTTCGTGCCGGAGACGTCAAGCTCCCGGAAGAGCGAGGCGTCCAGCCGGAGCCAGGTCACTCCCGGGTCGAGCCCTTCTGGAGGAGGGTCGCCCCCGGGGCCCGTGAGCCACGACTCGACCCGGTCGGCGAATCGATCGACGACCTCCGAGAGGATCCGCCGCCCCGAGATCAGCGCCCGGCCGTGCTTGCGGATCCCCCGGCCATTGAGCACCTCCCTGGCCAGGCGGAACGAGGGATTGGAGGCGCTGGTCACCTCCTTCGCCGGACCGGAGAAGGCACGCTCCAGGGGCGGAGTGGCCTCCGGCATCGAGGCCGAGACGACCGGCGCATCCAGCCGCTCGAAGACGACGAACCGTCGACGATGCTCGGTGCCCGGGATGCGGTCAGCGAAGTCCCCGGAGAGCCGGTACGCCTCGCCGAGGGCCTGCCGGGCCTCGGCGACCTCCGGGTCGCAGTCCGGGCCCTTCAGGAAGATCATCCGGCCGCCGGGGCGGAGGCAGTAGGCCACCCGCCCCAGCGTCTCGGGGATCGTCGCCACGGCCCGGGAGATCACCCCCTCCACCGGTCGGGTGAAATGCGGCCCGACCTTGCCCTCGTGGACCTCGGCGCCGTCCAGCCCCAGCCTCTCGCAGGCCGCCCGCAGGAACGCCGCCCGTGCCCCCCTCGGCTCGGCCAGGATCATGTGGACGCCCGGCCTGGCGATCTTTAAGGGGATCCCCGGCAACCCGGCCCCGGAGCCCATGTCCACCAGCGGCGAAGGCAGCTCGACGTGCTTGAGCACCAGCAGGCTGTCGACGTAGTGCTTCAGCACCATGTTCTCGAAATTGCGGATCCGGGTCAGGTTCAGCTCCGCGTCGGCCTCGCGGAGCAGGCGGTGATACGACCAGAGCAGGTCGTACTGCCCCTCCGACAATCGGAGTCCGCACCGCTCGAGGATCCCCTTCAACGCCGCCCGATTCGGTGTGCTCGACACGCCCTCCCCTCCTTCGCCGATATCCTACCAGCATCGGCCCCTCGCGGTCATCTCGGGCCTTACGCACCGATCCTCTCGCGACCGGCTCGACGCCCGGGAGCGGGCTTCGGATAGGGACGGCGAATCGATGAGCGGGCCCTGGTCCGATCCGGGCACGATCGCCGCCGACTTCGGTGCCATCGTCGACGGCGGTGGCGGCGGTGACGGCACGATCGCCGGGATGCTCGAGGCGATGGCCGGCGACTTCCCGCCGATGGGGAGGGGCGCCGGTCCTCCCTCGTGACGAGCGTCTCCGTCGTGGTCCTGGGATTCGTGGTGCCTGTCAGCCGGGGGGGGGCGGCGGATCGCCCGGCCCGCCCGCCCCGGCCCCCGGCTCGGCGGCGGCCGAGTGACCGAGCAGGATCGCCAGCCATCGCGTCTCGTCCGATCCTTCGAGCATGATCTTGAACGCCATCGTCAACGGGACGGACAGGAACATCCCCACCGGGCCGAGCACCCACCCCCAGAAGACGAGCGAGACCCAGACGACCAGCGTCGACAGCCCCAGGCCTCGGCCCATCGCCGGGGGCTCCACCAGGTACCCGATCACGAAGTTCACGGCCAAGAACAGAACGGCGACCCCGATCGCGATGCCCAGCCCGTCCTGCACCAGCGCGACCATGATCGGCGGGATCGCCGCGATGAGCGAGCCGATGGTCGGGACGTAATTCAGCAGGAACGCGAGCACGCCCCAGAGGGCGGCGTAGTCGACCCCCATCGCCGCCAGGCCGATCGCCACCGGCACCCCCGTGGCGATGCTGATCCAGGTCTTGATGACCATGTATCGCCGCTGATCGGCCAGGATCTTCAGGATCCGGGCCATCGTCTGGCTGTCCGGGCCCACGATCGCCCGGAGCTTCGCCGGGAAGCCGGTCGACTCCAGCAGGATGAACGCCACGGTGATCAGGATCAGCAGCCCGTTGCTGAAGATGTTGCTCAGCCCCGAGAGCAGGCCCCCGAGCATCCGGACGCCGTAGGCCGGGTCGAAGACCACCGCCTCGCTCCGTTCCGAGGGGACCGGGACCCCGAGCCCTCGCAGCCACTCGAAGAACGCGTCCCGCGTCGAGTTGAGCTGGCGTTGGATCTCCGGCAGCCTCCAGAGCAGCTCGTTGAGGGAGACCCCGACGTACGCCAGCCCGAGCAGGCAGATGACCGTCACGCCCAGCGTGACCAGCCCCACCGCCATCCAACGCGGCAGGCCCCATCGGGCCAGGTCGTTGATCGAGGGCGAGACGATCACAGCCAGGAACAACGCCAGCAGGAAGGGCACGATCAGGTCGGCCGACGCCCTCAACCCGGCGATGATCAGCACCGTCGCCGCCAGGTTGAACAGCAGCCCGGTCGCCCTCGGCCATGGCACTCGGTCCGACACGCGTCGCCCCTCCCCCGGTCTGGCCCCACCGTCGATCGCCCGGCCCGGCACGTCTCAGCTGCTGGCGCTGCGGTAGGCCCGCAGCGCCCGGCGGAAGAACCGTCGGCTGACCCAGAGGCTCACCCCCGTCGCCGCCACCGTGAAGGCGACCATCCGCCAATCGAGCACCTTCACCATCGCCTGCGCCGGCACGTTCACCACGAGCAGGAACGGCACCACGAAGGTGAAGAACTGGCCGATCGGCTCGGCCCAGGCCACCCTCATGTAGATCTCCCTCGGGTAGCGCGTCAGGCTGCTGAAGAGCCACCAGAGTTCCATCATGCTCTGGTTCCTGACCAGCCAGACCCCGGTGGCCGTCAGCAGCACCATGAAGGCGTAGGCCAGCAACGCCCCGCAGGCGAAGAGGAGGAAGAACGCGCCCAGCCGGCCGGCGTCGAAGCTCCAGCCCATGTTGACGAGCGAGAATATCATCACCCCCACTCCCATCAACACGTTCGGCGCCGTCGACCAATCGACCCGGCGGCACGTCACCAGGAATTGCTCGTCGACCGGCTTGAGGAGCAGGAAGTCGAGGTCCCCCTTGCGGACCAGCTCGGAGAACTCATTGCAGTTCTCCAGGAAGAGCGTCTCCAGCAGCCCATTCATGGCGAAGTAGCAGCCGACGAAGAACAGGTACTGCGGCTCCGACCACTCCGCCACCATGCTCGTCTTCGAGAACACCACCCGGTAGAACGCCAGCAGGATGCCCAGCCAGAGCACCTCCACCGAGACCTTCACCAGGAAGTTCCCCCGGAACGACAACTCCCGTACCAGCGTGTATCTCGCCAGCTGGCCGTACATCCGGAGGTAGCGCAGCGCACCGGTCATGGAGGGGGCCGTCCTGTTCGGGCTCGATCCGAGGGGCTTCAGGGGGCTCCCGGGGCGGAGGAGTACGATCCCAGGGCCCGGCCGATCGCTCGGGACGCTCGGCCCCGGACCACGAGCCATGCAGGCCCATCATCCGTCACAATCGTCCTCCGGCATCCCGGGCCCCGGGAGCGGATAGTCTACCAGATCGCCCGGAGAGGGACGGCTCCCCCCCGACGCCCCCCCCCTCCCCTCGGCCTTCGCCCCTCCCCCTCCCCTGGGGTGGCACCGGGCATGGACGTCGAGCAGGTGGCCGATCTCGACCCGGGTGTAGATCTGGGTCGTGCCGATCGAGGCGTGCCCGAGGATCTCCTGGACCACCCGCAGATCCGCCCCCCCGGCCAGCAGGTGGGTGGCGAAGCTGTGGCGGAGCGTGTGGGGGCTCACCCGGCTGGGCAGGCCGGCGGACCGGGCGTGCGTCTTCACGATCCGCCAGAGCCCGGTCCGGGAGAGCGGCCGCCCCGACCGGGCGACGAAGACCACCTCGGTCTCCGGGCACCGCGAGACGAGCCGGGGGCGGTCCCTGCGGAGGTACGCCCCGACCACCTCCCTCGCCCGGGCCCCGATCGGCACCACCCGTTCCCGGTCACCCTTGCCGATGCAACGCACCGTCCCCGACTCGAAGTCGATGTCCCCCGGCCTCAGCGACGTGACCTCCGAGGCCCGGCACCCCGTCGCGTAGAGGGTCTCCAGCGCCGCCCGGTCCCGACGGCCGAGCGTCGATTCGGCGCTCGGCGTCGCCAGCAGGGTCTCGACCGCCGACGGGCCGAGGACCGTCGGCAAGCGGTCCCAGAGCTTCGGGGCGATCAGCAGCTTGGCGACGTTCTCCGCCAGCCGGCCCTCCTCGATCAGGAACCGGAAATACGTCGAGAGGCTGGCCAGGTGCCGGCAGATGCTCGACGGCGCCAGGTCGTGCAGGCCGAGGTAGTCGACGTAGCCGGTCAGCGTGCCGATCCCGACCCGTTCGATTGGCCCCGGGGCGTGCTTCTGTCGCCAGCGGGAAAATCGGGTGATGTCGGCTCGGTAGGCCGCAAGGGTGTTCGGCGACACGCCGCATTCGGCCATCAGGAAGTGCAGGAACGGCCCGATCAGGTCGCCGTCCCGCGAGGGCCGCACCTTCGGGGGAGGCTTCTGCTCCCGTCGATCATCCTGTCCATTTGCCATCGCCATCGCCGACGCCCGTCCCCGGATCTCGACCCGCCCGGGTCGCCGTCGAGGCGATCTCGGGAGGGCCCTCCCGGGATCATCGGCCATCGAGAGGCCGGGCTTGATCGAGGATGGCCGGGAATGCGCCAGGGGGGAGGATGGGGGCGAGACTCAGGTGATCGGCAGGGCCTCCGTCAGGTTGTGCTCGGCGGCGACGGCGCGGAGCTTCTCCAGGGCGCGATCCTGAATCTGGCGGACCCGTTCCTTGGAGACCTGCAGCACCTTGCCCACCTGGCTGAGCGAGAGCCGCTGCGCCCCTCCCAGGCCGTATCGCAGGGCGAGCACCTGCTGCTCACGGGGCCGAAGCGCGTCGAGCAGCAGCGTGATCGTCTCGCCGGTGTCGACGTCGTCGGTCCGGTCGGCGTCCGGGTCGCTCATCGTCTGGAGCAGGGTGAAGCTGCGATCGGTATCGATCGTCGCGTCGAGCGAGACGGGAGGCCGGGTGGCGGCATGGATCCGGCGGATCATCTCGTTCGAGGGGCCGTGGCCGCCGGGGGAGCGGGCCGGGGGGGCCTCGGAGTCGTCCGAGTCCCGGCCCCCCAGCTCCTCCTGGTTTTGGGCGAGCTGGCGGAGATGCCGGGGGCTGAGCTTCACCGGGTAGGCGCCCGACGCGACGGCCCGCTGCATCGCCTGGCGGATCCACCACGTGGCGTAAGTCGCCAGCTTGGTCTCATGCGTGAGGTTGAAGCGGTCGATCGCCTCGATCAGGCCACAAAACCCCTCCTGCATTAGGTCGCCGTAGGAGACCCCCCGGTCGCGGAACCGCTTGGCGACGTGGGCCACCAGCCGGAGGTTGGCGAGCGCCAGCCTCGTGCGGAGGTCCTTGTACTGCTGGAAGACGGCGCCAAGCCGAGTCTCCAGGCGAGCGTCCCCCGAGCAGGTCGCGGAGATGTAGGCCGCCATGGCCTGCGGATCGGACGGGTCGCCCTGGGGGGGCGCGGCGCCGGGGACGGAGGCCATGGCCCGGGCCAGTTTCGCCTTGCACTCGCCCAGCTCCCGGAGCAGGGCCCGCTCCTCGGCCGGTGCCAGGACACGGGTGGCGGCGTCGTCGAGGCCCGCGAATCCGTCCGTCTCGCCGATCTGTCGTGCAGGTCGCATGGCCGTTCCCCTCGTGGAGGGCTCCTCAAGGCTCGATCGTCCCGGGGCGTTCCATCGATGAAGTATCAGGCGATCCGGCGTCCGTCGGGCTGATCCGGCGGGCGAACTCGCGCAGGTGGGCCATCCGGTCGCCGAAGCTCGCGGCGACCAGCGAGGCCCGGAGAGCCGGGGTCAATGCAGACCCGCCCAGGACCACCGCGGCCCCCGTCCTGGAAGCCGAGGCATAGAATGACTTGTATTCCTGGATGAAAAGGGACTCGTCGCCCAGGTGGCACACCGACAGCCAGACGAGCTTCGGCTGCTGCACCCGGATCGCCCTCGCGAGCGAGGCCATCGGCAGGTTCGGGCCGAGGTTGACGGCGTCCCACCCGAGCTCCCGGAGGGTCAGCTCCGCGAGCAGCCCCGGCAGCGTGTAGAGATCCCCCTGGGGCGACGCCCCGATCGCCACGGGGGACCCGACCGGGGGCGGCGTCCGGGAGCGCAACAATTCCATCAACGCCCCCTCGACGATTCGGGAGGCGCGGTGTTCCTGGTAAATGTCCAGCGATCGACGTTCCCAGTCGTGGCCGATCGACTCCATCGAGGGGCGGATCAGATCGTCGGCCAGCGCGGCAGCATCGTGACTCGAGGCGTATGCCCTTAGAATCAAATTCCGTGCCGCGGCCGATCGCCCCCGCTTCAACGCAGTGGCCAGGTCCTCCCAGGTCACCGGACCCGCCCCCTCCCCGGGGGTCGCCGTCGCCGACGCCGAGTCGGCAAGGAACCGCTCCAGGCGGTCCGTCGGCAGGCCCCGCTCGGCCGCGAATCGCAAGGCCCCCGACAACGGCACCAGGCGGTGTCCTCCCACCGTCCTCGTCGCCGGGAGTTCCCCCAGGTCAACCCAGCGTTTGATCGTGCTGACACTTACGTTCAGCAGTCCCGCCAACTGTCGGGTCTTGAGGAGCGTGTCGACCACTTGCACCAACCGAGTTGCACGGTTTCGAATGAACGTTTTGAACGATTTCATCCTAAACCGATCCCGAAGCGGCGGCAAGGGCCAAAAGAATTTTTCCCGACACATACGGGAAATTCGCGAAAAACGCACCCCCTCGGGCCACAACCCGCGATTCGAGCCGTGAACGATTTGAACGATTATCTGATCGAATCGACCCGGCCAATCGGGCTGGGCGAGACCGTGCCACGATGGTCAATTCCGCAGCCGCCCTCCCCTGCCTCGATCCGGCCGGGACGACCGCTCGATCCCGGGAGAATGGGACAACCCGGCCGGATCGGACGGCTGGTCGCGGGGCCTCGATCGGGCTATGCTTGGGCCCGGGCTGGGTGAGGGCCGCCGGGTCGGCTCGTCCTGGGATCGGAGGTCGATGGGATGGATGTCGGCTGGGATCGGGATCGGCTGATCGGGCTGCTGCGGCGGGATGCCCTGAAGGTGGGGACCTTCACGCTGGCCAGCGGGCGGAGTTCGCATTATTACGTGGACGGTCGCCGGGTCACGCTCTCGGCCGAGGGGGCGGCACTCGTCGGCTCCGGGATGCTGGAGCTGCTCGACGAGGTGCCGGAGGTGGCGGCGGTCGGCGGCCTGACGATGGGGGCCGACCCCATCGTGGGGGCCGCCCTGGCGGTCGCCGGGTCGGGGAGGCGTCCCGACCTGCGCGGGTTCCTCGTCCGGAAGGAAGCCAAGGGGCATGGGACGGGGAACCTGGTCGAGGGCCCGCTGGAGCCGGGCTCGACCGTGGCGATCCTCGACGACGTCGCGACCACCGGGGGCTCGTCGCTCAAGGCCGTCGAGGCGGCCCGGGCGATGGGATGTCGGGTCGCCCGGGTCATCGTCATGCTCGACCGCCTCGAGGGGGCTGCCGACGCCTTCGCCGACGCCGGCCTGGAGTTCCGGGCGCTGCTGACGATCCGGGATTTGGGCGTGGAGCCGCTCCCCCCCTCGAGCTGAGCCGGGCGATGGAATCCAGCCTCCACCGGGAGTTGAAGCGTCGATTCGCCGGGGGGGACGGCTCCTGGGTCGAGGTGCGACTGGGCCGGGACCGGGTCGACGCGATCGCCCCGGACGGCCGGCTCGTCGAGGTGCAGTGCGGCCCGACGTCGGCCCTCCGGCCGAAGCTCGGGCGGCTGCTGCCGGGGAATCAGGTCCTCGTCGCCCAGCCGGTGATCTCCGCCCGCCGGATCCTCCGGCTCGAAACCCCGGGGGGCCCGGCCCGGTCCTCCCGGACCAGCCCGAGGCGGGGAGGGCCGTTCGACGCGTTCGAGCACCTCGTCGGGCTCGCCGGCCTGATCTCACATCCGAGCCTGGAGGTCGTCGTGCTCGCCGTCGAGGTCGACGAGGAGCGGATCCCGGCCCGGGGACGCCGGGGATATGTGGTCGCCGACCGTCGGCTGCGACGGGTCGTCTCGGAGACCTCGATCCGGGTGCCGGCCGACCTCCGGGCCCTGCTGCCCGACGACCTGCCCGACCCGTTCACGACCCGGGACCTGGCCGAGCGGTCCGGGCGCCCCGAGTGGCTGGCACGGCGGGCGGCCTATTGCCTCCGGGTCGCCGGCTCGGCGGTCCAGGTCGGCTGCCTCGACCGCCGGCGGGCGTACCGGGTCCCGGCCCTCAGCTGAGGCGACCGGCGCACGATCCCGGGTGTCGTCGGATCAGGCCGTCGAGGAGGGCGCCGTCCCTCGCCGCCGCGATCGACGAATCGGGGCCCCCGACGCCCGGCGGCCGCCCCGTCCGTCGACCGGCCCGGATCCGGCGCCTCGACCATCGCCTGGCGGTCCAGGTGACGACCACTCCCAGGCTGAGGGCCTGGACCACCGAGATCGGCAACGGTTCCCGGTCCCCGGGAGGATCGGGCTCCCGAGCCCCCTCGTCGACCCCGCCCGATGGCCCGGGGACGACTCCCAGGTCGAGCATCGCCAGGTCGTCCCCGATCGGGCCCCCGGCCGGGGGCAGCAGGGCGAGCACGGCATCGAGCAGGTCGACCGCCGACTCACCGCCGGGGGCCCGGGACTCTTGAGGCCCGAGCACGACCGCACCGCCCTCGCCGGGTTCGGCCCCGGCCCAGGCCGTCGGGCCGGAAGCCGGCCCGCCCCACCCGCCGTGGTCGACCCCGGGGAGGCCGACAGACTGCCCGGGGCCGATCGCGAAGGAGCGGAACAACTCAGGCCCCCCCCCAATCGAGGCGGTCGCCGCCAGGCCCTCGGCGCCGTCGGGGCTCACCGCGGCCACCCTCAACGACTGCAATGTCGGCCGGCCGAGCAACTCGACGTCGAGCGACAGCGTGGGCCCGCCGGGGATCGAGGCCCCTGCTTCTCCCATCGCGATCGCCTCCGACCCCGTATCTACCCCCGGGCCGATCGGCCCGGCCGCGCTCCCCGGCGCGTCCGGGAAGGTCGCCGGGGGGCCCGGATTCGTGGTCGAGCCGCCGACCTCGATCGGATTCGAGGGACGAGGGCCCGCCGAAGGGGAGACCAGCCTCATCCCGAGCGCCGGCCCCTGGCCGACCCCGTTCAGCGGCACCGAATCCCTCGGGGGATCCAGCGCCCGGATCCGGAGGGAGACCCCGGCGGGCCCCGACCCCAGGTTGACGAGGCGGACGGAATAGACCCCCGGGCGGAGCTGGACCTGGGTCCCGTTCACGCCCGTCGGCAGGGGATCCAGGAGGATCGGCCCGTCGGGGCCGACCAGCTCGATCGAAACCCCGCCGGACGGGTCGAGCAGCCGCAGCTCGTATTGCGTCTCGTAGGTGACGACGAACCGGACCGCCTCCGACGCCCCCGGGGCGAGTCGCAGTTCGACCGCCTCTCCCGCAGGGGCACGGCCGGGCAGGAGGGCGCCGAGGTCGTTCGGGTCTCGAGCGGTCGGCACCGTGGTGACCTCGAATCGGCCGAGCACGCGGCCGGGCATCCCGTCGGCCACCGGCGAGAGTCCGGCCAGGTCGACGAGGCCGCCCGAGGCCGGCAGCCGGACCTCGTAGCGGCCCCTGGGGAGCCGGTCCCGGAACAGCATCGAGAGCGCGCCGGTCTGGGCGTCGTAGGAGACCGCCGTGGCGGGCCAGACTCGCCCCGCCTGGTCGACGACCTCGACAGGCGGGCCCGAGGACTCCGATCCGGTCGCCCCGCCCGGCCCCCAGGCCCGGACCGGGCCGTCGAAGCGGATCGTGAAACCCGTCGGCACCGGGTCGGCCGGGTCGAGCCGGTCGAGATCCAGGCCGACGACCCGGGTCGGGGAATCGGCGGGGTCGGCCACCAGGGAGAGCGAGAACGAGCCTCCGGGCTGGGACCTCAGGTTCACCCCGACGGCCCCGGTCACCGGGTCATAGCCGCCGTTCCCCGGTTCGTCATCGACCGAGGAGACGCCGACGAAATACGTCCCCGGCTCCAGGCCCGCGAAGAGGAAGGGGTCGTCCGGCGAGCCGTCCAGGGTCATGGCGCCGGAGTCGATCAGCCGGCCTTCGGCGTCGAACAGCGAGATCCGGGTCGGCATCGGGCTCCCGGCGTGGTCCCCCGAGACCTCCAGGCCGAGCCTCCAGAAGTGGCCCGGCGCCAGCTCGATCCGGTAGAGCCGGACCGAGGACGGGGCGCCGGACGGGCCGAGCGTCCCGGAGACGTCCCGGACCTCGGGCCCGATCGTCCCGATGGCGACGGCACGGTCGAGCGTCACCCCGGTCGGGGCCGGCTCGGGGCGTCCCGGTGAGGGAGTCCCGGGGGTCGGCCGGGGCACCGGCTTGGCCGGGGCGGACGGGGGGCGATCGGGGACCTCGACGACCGGGGCCGGCGGCTTCGACGGGGCCGCGACCCGGAATTCCGAGAGGACCGTGTCGACCGGGACCGAGTCGATCGTCCGGCCCCCGACGCCGGTGAACCGGCTCCCCCGAATCAGGGTCAGGCGATAGCGGCCCTCGGCCAGGGGCTGGCCGGTCAGCAGGACCAGGCGTGTCCCCCCCGCCTCCAGGCGCCAGCCGGGCGGGCGTTGGAGGCCGAAGATCCGCTCGGGCTTCCCGGAGGTGGGGATCCGCTCCAGCAGGAAATCGCCCGGGTTGAGCCCCTCCCGGGTGATGGCCTCGGCCATCGTCACCGAGATCTCCCCGACCGTCCCGGCCTCCAGCACGTCCCCGTCGGCCGGACGGACGGCGGCGACCGGCAAGGTCGGCGGCTCGGGGGGCCTGGGGATCGGTTGCGACGGGGGCGTCGGCCCCTGACCGGGGTCGGTCGGCGAGGGGCCGTCTCCGGGCTGCGGGTCGACCGGGGGGGGGAACGGGGTCGGCGGGTCGACTCCGCCCCCGTCCGGAGAATCCGGGTCGATCGGGTCGGGCGGCCCGGGGAAGTCGATCGGATCCGAGGGTTCGGGCGGCGAGTCGTCCGGCGGCGTCGGCAGGGTGGGGAAGTCGTCCGGCGGCGTCGGCAGCGAGAGCGAGTCGTCCGGCGGCGTCGGCAGCGTGTCCCCGAAGAGCATCCTCAACGGGGAGAAGTCAGGGGGAATCGGGAACGTGAGCGGATCGCCCGATCGGGCGATCCGGCATTCCAGCGGCTCGACCCGGGGCCGAATCGCCCGGAGCAGGGTTCGTCGCTCGGGGATCCTGGTCTTCATGAACAATGCCCTTCTCGCCCGAATCCGCACGACTCGATCCGGGAGCACGTCGAAGCGTTCGGCTGCCGGTCGCATGGGTCGCCTTCGGAAGCCTAGGTCCACGCCGTCCTGGTGTCGCCGAGAAACCACGCGTCCGACCGGGAGCCCGACACCCGGGCTGCCCTCTCGGGGGCGGGCCCGAGATCAGGTCGGGAGTTCGACCGTCATGACCTCGTCGATCCAACTGGCCAATCGGGCGTTCTTCGACGGGGGCGTGTCCCCCTCCACCTCCTCCAACGCGGCGTCGATGGCCTGCACGAACCACGGGGAGGGGGCCGCGAACGCGGTCGTCGGCTCGAAGACGCGCCCGAGCCCGGGGCGGTCGGGCGATCGGAACGCGACGGTCCCGTACGAGGGGTCGCTGTTGTCCGGTGTTTCCCAGGTCGAGAACCGGGTACCCTTCGACAATCCGATCGGTGAGGGAGCCGGCGTGGCGTCCTTCCGCCACGATCCGCCCCCCTTCGCGGGATCCGGGGCGGCCAGAGCGATGGAGCCCCCGCCCTGGTCGGGCTTCTCGGGCACGGTCGTGCCCGGCGGCGAGACGATCGCCGGCGGGACCGGCCCGCCGCTGAAGTCCACCCGGAGGGCGTAGGCGCCGATGCCGTTGACGCCGCTATTCTGGGCGTTCCAGCCCCGGGCGTTGATGTACACCCCTGTGCCGGCCGGCACCCCCGTGAACTGCAGCGAGATGGTCGACCCGTAGGTGGTGCTCGGGTTCGGCGAGACGGTCCAGCCGGCCAGTTGCAGGGCCGAGTTGTAGACCTCGAACCGGGGGCTCAGCGAGCTGAGATCCTTGGCCTGCATCGTGATCACCATCGTCCCGCTGGCGTTGCTCGGCGCCTTGACGTAGAACCAGTCGTCGTCCTGGTTCGAGGTGACGTCCAGGCTCGGCAGCGTCACCCGGCCGGAGGCGTCGAGATAGCCGGAGACGTTGATGGCATTCCAGGGATCCTTGTTGTTGCGGTACTGGTCGAGCCAGTCCTGCTGCCGGGCCCCGTACAGGGAGCGCAGCCCGTTGATGTCGTCGCTGATGATCCCCTGCTTCAGGCCGTTATAGACGTCGTACATCGCCGCGGTGCTGATGCTCGAATGGCCCAGGCCCAGCGCGTGCCCGACCTCGTGGATGGCGACCGTCTGCAGGTCGAACGTCGAGCCGACGTTCCAGGCCGCCGAGCTGTTGAGCACCACGTCCCCGGCCCTGGTCCCGCCGTTGATCGGTGGCGGCGCGAAGGCGTAGCCCAGCACCCCCGGCTGCTGCGGCGTGGCGAAGACCCGGATGTCCCCGAACCTCGAGTCGTTCTGCTGGTTGCCCGGCACCCCGAGCGAGGCGCCCGAGTCGGGCACCTCGGCGAGGTTGATGTTGGCGGCCGACTGCCAGACCGCGAAGGCCCGCCGCAGCTCGGCCTTCCACTGCGCCTCCGTGATCCCCCGGCCGGCCATCGCCTGGGAGAGGGCGTTCGGCACGCCGCCGACGTTCGCGCCGTCGGGCGGGAAGCTGTAGGTGATCCGGCTCCCGTAGGCCCATTCTCCGCCGAGCGTCGAGTAGAGCAGCAGGCGCTGTTCCAGCCCCTCGAGCGTCGGCCTCAGGCCGTTGGCGTCCCGTCGACGGCCCTCGCGAGCCCCTTGAGTGCTGTCGCCGAACATCGCGTGATCCTCTCTCCGAGTCGAGTTGGTCCGGGGTTCCCCCCCGGACCGGGCGAAAGGTCCCATCGCCCGGGGCTGTGAGCCGCCCTCCCCCTCAGGGAGCCTAGGCCATGCCGCCGCCATGTTGCATCCCGGCAACATCGCCGGGCATTCCCCGGGGGTGGGAAGTTGACTTGCATTGGCCATCCGGAGGGGGGAAGATCATGGAAACGTCGATTTCCCGGACGTGACGTCGCCGTCCCGAGGCGCGCCGCGCCGCTCTGACACGGCTTCGTCCGGGGGCTGTCGGCCACTCGGCCGGTCGTCGAGCGGCCCCCGCCCCCGGCCACTTCACCGAAGCCGGGGAGGCGAGTGATCGTGGACGCCGGACTGTTCTCCGTTCCCCGCTACTCGATCGCCGCGGTCTCCAAGCTCACCGGGGTCAGCTGCCACACCCTGCGCGTCTGGGAGCGGCGATACGGTTTCCCCGACCCCTCCCGGACCCAAGCCGGCCATCGGCGCTATCAGGCCGAGCAGGTTCGCCTAATCCGCGAGATCGCCCGCCGTTCCCGGTCCGGGGAGGCGATCTGCAAGGTCATCGCCGACGCCCGGGACGGCCGGCTCGTCGCCGAGGTCGGCATGCCGGACGGCCCGGGGCGAGACGACCCGGTGGATCGCCTGATCTCGGCCCTGGGGCGGGCCGACTGCATCGCCGCCGAGGAGATTTACCGCCGGGCCTCATCCGGCCTCGGCTTGCCGGAGATCGTCGACCGGGTCATCTCCCCCTCCTTGACCGAGTCGGGGGAGCGGCTCTTCCGGGGCGAGTGCTCGATGGCCAAGGAACGCCTGGCCAGCATGTACCTGCTCCGCAAGCTGGCGGGCCTAGTCGACGAGGCCCAGGGATCCAATACGAGGCCGAGGGGCAGCATCCTGGCCCTGAGCGTCCAGGGGGATCGCCACGAGGGGGGGCCGCTGATGCTGAGCCTGGCCCTGGAACTCTCGGGCTGGCGGGCCATCTACCTCGGCGCCGACCTGGCGGTCCGGGAGATCCAGCAGGCGATCCACGACTGGGAGCCCGTCGCGGTGGGGATCTCGATGACGCTCTCCCGGAACGTCCGGAAGCGGTTCGGGGAGCTCTCGGGGCTCCGGGGGGCGCCGGTGTTCGTCGGGGGCCGGAGCGTGGTGAACTATCAGGGGCTCGCCAAGCGGAGCGGGCTGACGGTCATCCTCGGGCCGGCCATCCCCAACGTCGGGCCCTACCTCGGCCGACTCTCCCCCGTCCCGGACCCGCCGGAGGCCTCGACACCCGGGCGACCTCGTCGCATCAATGGAAGCCATTGACCATCACATTCCCCGACCGAACATGAGAGATGCCGATCGGCCCCCGACCGCGAATCCCAGGCATGCGATCCCGCCTCGAGACCGGTCGGGCACTCGTGATCGAGGCGACCGCTCCGAACCCGGGGCCACGCGGCGGGGCGGAATCCCACCGCGCTCTCGGTGACCGAAGGCCCGCCGCCGTCGGCCCGACTCCAACGAAAAATGGCCGAGGCCGCCCGATCAGTCGGGCGGCCTCGGCCTGCGGTTTCATCGGGACTGCCCCGGAGCCAGGGCGACGCAGCGTCACCCCGAGAGGATCACCACCCCTTGCCGGGGGCCTGCGGGGCGGGAGCCACCTGAGGGGCCGCCTTCACCGGGGCCTGCGGGGCCGGGGCGACCTTAACCGGGGCCTGCGGGGCCGGCATCACCTTCACCGGGGTCTGGGGCGCGGGAGCGACCTTAACCGGGGCCTGCGGGGCCGGCAGCACCTTGGCCGGGGCCTGGGGCGCCGGGGCGACCTTGGCCGGGGCCTGCGGGGCCGGCAGCACCTTCACCGGGGCCTGCGGGGCCGGCATCACCTTCACCGGGGCCTGCGGGGCCGGCAGCACCTTGGCCGGGGCCTGGGGCGCCGGGGCGACCTTGGCCGGGGCCTGCGGGGCCGGCAGCACCTTGGCCGGGGCCTGGGGCGCCGGGGCGACCTTGGCCGGGGCCTGGGGCGCCGGGGCGACCTTCACCGGGGCCTGCGGGGCCGGCAGCACCTTGGCCGGGGCCTGGGGCGCCGGGGCGACCTTGGCCGGGGCCTGCGGGGCCGGCAGCACCTTGGCCGGGGCCTGGGGCGCCGGGGCGACCTTGGCCGGGGCCTTCGGGGCCGGCATCACCTTCACCGGGGCCTGCGGGGCCGGCAGCACCTTGGCCGGGGCCTGGGGCGCCGGGGCGACCTTGGCCGGGGCCTTCGGGGCCGGCATCACCTTCACCGGGGCCTGCGGGGCCGGCAGCACCTTGGCCGGGGCCTGGGGCGCGGGAGCGACCTTGGCCGGGGCCTGCGGGGCCGGCAGCACCTTGGCCGGGGCCTGGGGCGCCGGGGCGACCTTGGCCGGGGCCTGCGGGGCCGGCATCACCTTGGCGGGGGCCTGGGCGGTCGGGGTGACTTGAGCACTGGCGTGCACCATTTCCTGGTGGTGGTCGCCGTGCCCGGTCCCCACGTTGCTCAGGGCAAGTGTCAGGACCAAAGCCTTGGTCATCGCGATATCCTCGAGGCAAGGAGATACGGGTCGATCGTTCCGACCGACGTCTCGATCGGGTACGGTGAGCAATTCCCCGACCCCCGGGCTCCGACCGTCGCAGTCGGGATCGACCTCGGCCTCGGCCTTGCGAGGCCTTCCACGGCCCTCCGGGCATCGCGCCCGCCTCGGCCATGGGGTCATCTCGGGGCCCTGGGCGTCTCCCACCCGGGATCCCGAAGTCGGGGGTACGGAACGGGCGACGGCCTGGCCCGTGTCCTTCGGCCGCGCCGTCCCGCTCTCGGGGTCGCATCCTGGGTATCGGCCCGCGATCCGCGGGGGATGAGCGTTTCCGTAGGTCGAGGTCGAATGGCAAGTCGACGGACTTTGGGGGGTTTACGGGGATTCACGGGCGAGTCCCCCCCGCGATCGGGAATAGCGTCGACCGGCCGGTCCCGGCCTGCCGAAATCCAGTTGGCTAAAGCTCGCCGCGGAGCGCTCGCCCTCTGCGCGTCCGGCAGGGATGGGGACGGGGGGCGTGGTCGGGCGACATCAATCATCTGACGGGAATGACGGGAGGCATCATGCGCATCGGCATCGGTTTGGGGGGGGTGGCGGGCTGGGCATTGATCGCCCTGGCGATGACGTCATCCGGCATCGCGGCGACGGCGCCGCAGGATCGGGTCACGCCCATCCCCCTGGGGGGGGCGCTCACGGATCAGCGGGGGGATCGTTTCTATGGCGTCTACATCCCGACCCGCTATGGCGGCTCGCTGACGATCACCGCCAGCGAAGGGAGCGTCGAGGGCCTGATGGGCCCCGACGGCCGCCCTCGGACCAACGGCGGGGAGCTCGGGCAGGACCAGCACGGCTGGTACACCTTCGCCGTGAAGGGTGCCGAGGGGCCGTATCGCGTCTCCTCGAAGTTCGTCCAGGTCGGTGAGGCCGCCCGACGCCCCTGGAATTTCTACTACTGGCCGACCAAGGGGGACTCGATCCACGAGCCCTGGGCCGGCGGCAATGGCCGGGTCGACACCACGTACGTCAACGGCGACGACCGGCTGGTCGCCACGCCGGGCTCTTACATTGCCCCGGGCCAGGACATCGTGCTGCCCGGCGCCAACGGTCTGCTGGAGACGATGCCGGCGGAAGGGGACACCGCCACCTGGTTCCCCAACCTCTACGACGACCTGACCTGGCGGGGGCCCGAGGGCACGCTCTACCAGACCCCCTCCCCCCTGCTGAAGTACGACCAGCTCTTCGGCTCCGGGGCGAGGGGATGGGAATCGGCCAACGCCCAGAACCAGGACATTAACCGCTGGCCGGGCCACTGCCTCGGCGGCGCGGTGGCCTCGATCCTGCTGAACGAGCCGATCCCGGCCCCGGGCTCGGGGATGACCCGGGACGAGCTGAAGGCCCTGTGGTCGGAGCTGGGGGAGAACCACCTCAATCACCGGATCGGCGACTTCGCCACCGACATCCCCGGCGGCCCCCCCCGTCCCGGCGTCGACGTGACCGACCGCTTCGCCCCGCAGGTCCACCGGATGTTCGAGCAGCACATCCGCGGCCGTCGCCAGGCCTTGCTCAGCAACATGAGGGCCTTCCCGCCCAACGGCAAGGAGAACGAGGTCTGGAACCAGGGCGTCGGCAAGGTGACGACCACCTACTACGCCATCCCCGGCAAGGGGGAGCGGTCGGTCCGCCTGCTGGTCGAGGCCGAGGCCAACACCGGGGCGAACCTCAACGAGGGGGACCCCAAGCCTCGGGTCGTGATCTACGAGTACACGCTCGTCTACGGGCTCGACGGCGAGATCGACCAGTCCAAGGCGTACCAGAGCGACTGGATCGCCGTCCGGGGGGACGGGATGTTCGCCCCGCTGAACGTCCTGGAGCTGGCCGAGAGCCGCTGGCAGGGGCATAACCCCTACGTCACCGAGGCCAACATCCGGGCCGTCGACCTGGCCAACGGCGGCGGCCAGGTCGGCCGATTCGCCGGGGCGCCCCCGCAGTTCCGGCCCGTCGGCTCGTACGAGGCCGGCAGGGGCCCGGCCTTCGCCGGGTTCGGCGAGGGCGGGATGGGGATCCCCGGGTTCCAGAACAACCTGCCCGGGGCGCCGGCCCCCCGCCGGGGGGTCCTCTCCCGCCTCTTCGCCCGCTGATCGGTCGGCCCCTGCCCCGCCCCGACTCCCCCGTCTCCCGTCTGGCCCCCGCCCCGCCGCCCTCTCGGCCGGGCGGGGGCCGTCTTCGTTCCCACCCGGCCCGGGGACACCATCGGGCATCGGCCAGCCGCCCTCGGTCGCCACGACCGGCACAATCGGCAGGGTTGATCTGCGGAGGGCGGCATCCTCGGCATGGTCGTTCAAGTTTAACCGGGAGCCGGGACGATCATCGGGGGCAGGAGACGGCCGGCCGGTCCCTTCCCGGGCCGACCCGCCCTCGCCCTCGACTCGGGCCAGGGACCGACCTCGACGACCCCCGACCGGGACCACTCCGATGCTCGGAACCACCCTCGTCCGCGAGGCGCCCGCGCCGACCCGGCCGGGACCCTCAAGGCCCGTCCCCCCCCCGGTGCTCATCGAGGTCCCGACCCTGCCGGGCTCCCGGCCGCATCGGGCCCGGCCCTCGTCCCGCCGCCAGGCCTCGGCCCCCGGGCCGAGGCGTCGCCTCCGGCGGGAGGTCCGGGTGGCCGCGGTCGCCCTGGTCGTGGGCGCGCTGGCCGCCTCGGCGGCGTTCGCGATCCGGGGGGGCCCGTCCGGGGAGGTCGATCGGCCGGTCGGCCCGCCGCCGGGCGTCCCGGATCCCTTCCCGATCGAGCTGGAGCAGCCGATCCCCGAGCCGGCCGGGTCGATCAGGCCGGGGACCGACCCCGGGCCGATGCCGGTGGCCTTCCCCGGCTACCTCCTCCCGGGGGACGGGGCGTTCGGCCTCGATGGCGAAGAGGAGCAAAGCCATGAGCGACCTTGATCGCGCCCTTGCCGAGGCCTACGAACGCGAGCCGGTCGGCCCGGCCGCCCCCCGACCGCTCCCGAGCAGCGTCCACGGCCCCTCGGACGATCGAGACCCGGCGACGCTCCCCCCCGCGCCTCACTTCCACGTCCCGGGGCATCGGGGACCGCTGCTGACCTGGCCGGCGACGGTCCGGGCCCTGGAGCGCGAGCATGGCCCCCGGTTCGAGTCGCTGGCCGACCGGCTGATCGGGGCCCGGGACCGGCAGGGCGTCAAGGTCCTGCTGTTCACCAGCTGCAATCGGGCCGAGGGCCGGACGACGCTGGTGCTGACCGTGGCCCGGGCCCTGGCCCGGCGGCCCGGCCGGACCCTGCTGGTCGACGGCGACCTGGGAGGGCCGATGATCGCCCGGCTGCTCGGGCTGAAGCCCCGGTCGGGGTTGGACGACGTGGTGCTCGACGGCCTGCCGCTGCCCGAGGCGGTGGTCGAGGCCCCCGACGACCACCTCAGCGTCCTCCCCCTGAGGGCGCCGGTCGCACGCCCCCGGGAGTTCCTGGGGGAACCCGGCTGGACGCTGCTGATGGCCCGATTGCGGCGGGAATACGACCTGGTGCTCATCGACGGCAGTCCCCTGTTCGCCGGGCTCTCGGCGGCGGTCCTGCACCGGGCGGTCGACGCCGCGGTGCTCGTCACCCACCGGGCCCTGACCGGCGACCGGGCCCGGCTCCGGGCCCGGGAGGTCCTCGACGCCGGCGGGATCCCGCTGCTCGGCCTGGCCGAGACCTTCGTCTGACGCCGGGCGACGCGGGGGGCCCGGGACGAGCGGCTTCCCTCCCCTCTGAGTCGCCCCCGCTCGGTTTTCGACCCGGAGCCGGCCGTGTACCAGGACCATTTCGGCCTGAACGCCCTGCCCTTCGCCGAGACCTCCCGACCCGACGCCCCGGTGTCGCTCCCCAGCCGGGAGGCGGCCCGGCGTCGCCTCCGGTACGGGCTGGAACAGGGGCGGGGGCCGGTCCTGCTGTTCGGCCCCCCCGGGTCGGGCAAGACGGTTGTGGCCTCGACCCTGGCGAGGGAGCTGGGGGGTCGGTCGGTCCTCCTCTCCTACCCGGCGATGCCCGCCCCGGAGCTGCTCGCCTTCCTCGCCGACGAGCTGGACGGCCTGGAACGGGCCTCGAGCGCCACCGCCCCCGGCCTGCACGCGACGCTCCGCCGGCTCCGGGGGCAGCTCGCCGGCCCTTCGAGGCGGGGCCGGCCCACCCTGCTGATCGTCGACGAGGCCCACCTGATCGACGATCCGGCGACCTTCGAGGCCCTCCGGCTGCTCCAGAACCTCAACCCCGGCACGGCCCCCGACCTGGGCCTGATGATCGTCGGCGCCCCGGAGCTGCTGCTGCGGCTGCCGCCGGGGCTGGCCGACCGGCTGACGGCCCGCTACGCCCTGGGGCCGCTCTCCGAGTCCGAGTCGGCCTCCTACGTCGTCGGCCGGCTAGAGGCGGTCGGGGCCGATCGCCCGCTCTTCGACCCCGACCAGCTCGCCGCGCTCCACCTGATGGCCGATGGCCTCCCCAGGCGCCTGAATCGGCTGGCCGACCTCGCCCTGCTGATCGCCTTCGCCGAGGGCCTGCCCCGCCCCGACGCCCGGTGCCTGGAGGTCGCCTCGCGGGAGGCCTCACCGGACCTGCTCGCCGCCTGACCCCCTCCGGATCCCTCCGGCCCGGGCGGATGTCGGCGTCGCCGGGTGTCCCATCTTCTCGATTCCTTCGTAATGGGGGACGAGAGGGAGCGACGGCCCGAACGGCCCGGACCGATCGGAGGTGGGGGATGCGCCTTGGGATGCTTGCGGACCCTCGGGTCCATCTGGCCTGCGTGGGCATCGCCCTCGGGGCGTACTGCGCCTCCCCGAGGATGGGGGAGGCCGTCGGCTCGTTCCAGGCGGTCGCGGTCGGCTCGCTCGATCGCCTGGGGGTGGAGACCGGCAAGGCGATCGGGCTCGGCGGCTTCGGGGGGCCCACCTCGCAGGCCGAGGAGTACTCCTACTACCGGGAGATGGATGCCCGCCTCTCGGCCGGGGGGGATCGGGCCGCGGGCCGGTACTGACGCGGGACCCACTTGCGACGGCCGGCATGCCGGGGTTAGCCTCGGGGGGCCGGCCCGAAGACGGCTCGGGGCCGCTCGGCCGGCGGGAGCCCCGCCCATGTACGACGTCCCGCCTCGATCCCGGACCCGGTGCCGCCCGGCCCTGCTCGCCGGTCTGGCCGCGATGATCCTCGGCCCGACGGCCACCGGCCAGGACGAGTCAGCCCCTCCCCCGGGGGCCGACTGGCGTGCCGAGGCTCCACGGGAGGAGATCCGACCCGACTTCGCCGCCGAGCCCGGCGGCGGCCCGGGGGACGCCCCCCGGCTGATCATCTCGGCCGACGATCGCGAGGGGCTCGACGGCGCCTGGACCGCCTCATTCCCGGTCGAGGGGGGCACGACCTACCGGTTCCGGGCCTCCCGGAGGGTCACCGGGGTGGGGGTGCCCCGGATCAGCGCCGTGGCCATGATCCGGTGGCGGGACGACCAGGGGAGGAAGGTCCCGAACGACCGGGGGCTCGTCCCCGGGTTCCTCCGGCAGTGGACCGACGCCCCGGCCGAGGCCGAGCACCCGGTCGACGGCCCGACCGACGAACAGGGCTGGACCGAGGTCTCCGGCACCTACCTCGCCCCGGGAGGGGCCACCTCGGCGCTCGTCGAGTTGAGGCTCCGTTGGCCCTCCCCCGGCGGGAAGGTGGAGTGGAGCGGCGTCGAGTTCGAGCCCGTCGGGCCGATCGAGCCGAGGAAGGTCCGCCTGGCGACGGTCCACCTCCGGCCCCAGGACGGCTCGACCCCGGGGGAGAAGCGCGCCCAGTTCGCGCCGATGGTCGCCGAGGCCGCCCGCCAGGGGGCCGACCTCGTGGTCCTGCCGGAGACGCTGACCTACTACGGCACCGGCCTCTCCTTCCCGGAGGTTGCCGAGCCGGTGCCCGGCCCCTCGACCGAGTACTTCGGCCGGCTGGCGAAGGAACACGACCTGTACATCGTGGCCGGGCTGGTGGAGCGGGACGGGCACCTGATCCACAACGTGGCCGCCCTTCTCGGGCCGGACGGCGACCTGGTGGGGACCTACCGGAAGGTCACGCTGCCGCCCGGGGAGTCGGACGCGGGGATCATGCCCGGCTCGGAGTACCCGGTCTTCGACACCCGGTTCGGCAAGCTCGGGCTGATGATCTGCTACGACGGGTTCTTCCCGGAAGTCGCCCGGCGGCTGGCCATCAACGGCGCCGAGGTGATCGCCTGGCCGGTCTGGGGCTGCAACCCGCACCTGGCCGAGGCGAGGGCGGCCGAGAACCACGTCTTCGTGGTCAGCAGCACCTACGAAGACGTCTCCTCCAACTGGATGATCTCGGCGGTGTACGACCGCTCCGGCTCGGTCCTCTCCCAGGCGACTGAGTGGGGGACCGTCGCCGTGGCCGAGGTCGACTTGAACGACCCGACCGAATGGCCGAGCCTGGGGGACTTCCGGGCCAAGATCGACCGCCATCGCCCGCCAACCGAGGCCGAGCAAGGCGACGCCGCCAGGCCCTGACCGGAAGGACCCGGATCCGGGTCGGTGCGCTTGCCGGTGCGCCCGACAGCCGGCGAAGTCTCCTGACCGATATCTTTGAAACAACGACTGTTGCGGCGATTTTTCCGGGCCTCATTTCGGCCGGAAATGGGTTCGGTCCGTCGAACTGCGCCGGGAGGGCCGACGGCGACCGGCGACCGTTCGCCGTCGGTTGGATCGGGCTACATCCGAGGCGGCGGGGCTCCGTTGGGCCGATCGGCGATGCCGGGGTGAAACGCGGGCCGGACGCGGTCGGTGCGCCGAAGGGTGCGCCGAGCCCGCATCGGAGGGTTGCATCCGAACTCTTTGGAGAGGATCGGCTTGCGTCCCAAATTGGCTCGAAATCCCGGCCGAGAAATGGGTTCGCTCCGTCGATCGCGCCGGGACGACCTGCGTCGCTCCTCGGCGCGTTTGCATGGTCGTCCTCCGGGGATCGGGGTGGTGCCCGGCTCGACGGGCCTTGGCGGGTCCGGGACCGGGTCGGTGCGCCGACCGGGGCGGGAGGGCGTCGGCCGGAAATTCGGGCCGATCCCTTTCCCATGAAAGGGCTTGCAGCACTTCGTCGCGGACCGCAGTGCGGGCAAAGTGGGTTCGCTCCGCGCCAGGCGCACCGTCGAGGGCTGACCCGAGTTGGGTGGGGAAATGGGGGGGCCTGATAGAGAAGGAGCGGGGACGGCCGACCGATCGGGGAACCGATCGTCGCGGTCGGCGCGAGGCGTCGCGGGAGCGGGGGCCTCGATCTATATCATCGTGATCGGGGCGACCGGCAGTCACTCGAACCGGGAAATGGTCGGGGATCGCCCCGGGACGGACCGGACCGGTCGCCGGTCGTCTAGGCCTCGCCGGGGGTCCGGCCCCCGGGCGTCCCTGCCGGGGACGAGAACGGGCCGGATCTCCCCGGGGGGGATCGGCCCGTCTCGGTCGAGGTGGCGGGGGGAGGGTGCCGGGTCGGGGTTAGAACTCGACGCCGTAGCGCTGGGTGAGGGTGCGACGGAGATTGGCCTCCTCGGTCTTCATCACCGCCCAGACCTGGGACTGCTGGGAGATGGCCTTGATGTTCTCCTGGCGGGTGATGCGGTTCATCGCCACCTTGGAGGTGCCGCCCTCGATACTCATGCCGTAGCCGTAGCCGTAGTATCCGCCGTAGGCCCCGTAGCCGACGGCCCCGACGCCGAAGCCGGTGCCGCCCTGGGCGGCCTCGGTGGTGCCCCGGGCGGCGATGTTGAGCTTCACCCCCTTGGCCGACGCGGCGAGGTTCCGCAGGGTGATCGAGATCTTGGCGCCGAAGTCGACGACCTCGGGGTCGACGCCGAGGATCGGCAGGTGGTCGATCTTGTCGGCGTAGCGGTCGCACCAGAGGGCGATCTGGCGCTGGGTGTCGTCCTTGTCCTCCAGGTCGTCGAGCAGGGTCTGCACGTCGTCGAGGTAGCGTTTGGTCGCCGGGACGGTGACGGCGATCCCCTCTGTGGTGGGGGAGTCGGCGGAGGGGGCGGGGACCGCGGGGGAGCCGTCGGCGGCGTTGGTGGGCAGGGCGATGATGCTGGCGATCCGGCGGGCCATCCGGGTGGTGACGGGGCCCCGGAAGGTGATCGCCTTGTCCTCGACGAGGATGCTCCAGTCGCGGAAGTTGGCGATGTCGGCGCCCAGGCCCTGGAGGATTTCATTGAGCAGGGGCTTGGCGATCCGCTCCAGGGGCGCGGTGGAGCGGTCGAAGTCGATCCGCATCCAGCCGTAGAGCTCGGCGTCGGCCTTGATCCGGATCGTCGCCCCCCGGACGCTGGCCAGGGTCTCGGCGATGGCGTCGAGGTCGTCGACCTTGATGTCGACCGAGGTCGCCTGGGCGACGTGCGGCTTGATCTGCTGGGGGGAGGAGAGGTAGGCCAGGTCGAAGGCCATGAGGAACTGGCACTCGTCGGCCTGGAACTCGCGCTGGGCCTGGCGGAGGTAGTCGGAGACGACCACATCGGTCCGCTTCTGGGCCGCGGTCGCCCATCGGAGCACGCCGGGGCGGTCGACCGGCGAATAGATGCCGATGAGCTTCGGCCCGAAGGGGACGTAGAACAGCTCACGGGGGGACCAGACGACGGGGATCGCGTCGGCCGAGTCGACGGTGCCCGCCTCCGCGTCGGCGATCTGCTCGGGGGTGACCGGGGCCGAGAGCGAGACCAGGGCCAGCTCCCAATCCGCCTCCCGGCCGCCGACCCAGTCGACCTTGGAGGCGAAGACCGTGTACTCGGCCTCCGGGTTGAGGTGGGACATCGGGCCGGCCGCCGCATCCTGGTCGGTCTTCCAGCCGTCCTTCAGGGCGATGGGGGTGTCGAAGAGGTCGGCGGAGCGGACCAGGACGATGGCGTTGGCCGTCTCCGGCACCAGCCACATCATCCGCTCGAATTCACCCTGGGCCGAGGCCGGCCGGGCGACGGCCGCCAGCGCGGCGATCGCGGCAATCGCCGCTCCCAGGGGACGCGCCACGGGACCGATCATGAGGAGACCTCCGAGAAGGGAAGATGGAGGAGATGGGGGTTCGAGTCGAGGAGATGATTCTAGCGGACGCCACGTCGGATCACAAAGACTTGAAGTGAATCATCGGTCCCGGGGGGTCCGGACGCGGCGGTGTCCGGACCTCCGGGGCCGGGCTGGTCAGTCGTGGTGGCGGTGCTCCGACGCCCGGGAGATCGAGTGGCGGAGGAAGCCGATGACCGTGCCTCCCGTGAGCATCCCCAGCAGGTAGACGGCCGCCAGGACCACGAACAGGGGGGCGGTGACCTGGACGTCCGTGAAGGGGAATGCCACCTCGACGGCCGGCCGGTTGACCACCGCGAAGGCGATGAAGGCAACGAGGAGCAGGATCAGCAGGATCAGGTAGACGATGCGCATCCGAGGCTCCGATCGGGAAGGGTGGGGGGATTCGGCGTCTCTTGTCGGCCGAACGCGGGTTGTCGGCTCAGGGATCCTGCGAAGATCGGGCCGGGACGACGGCGATCATGTCGAGCGTGAGGGAGCGATCGGGGGGGCCGACGCCGGGCACCTGCGCCTTCGAGGCGGCGGGGGGACGCTCGGGGTCGTAGTAACGCGGCCGGAGGTCGTTGAGGGCCCGACTCGCGTCGTCGTCGGAGACGTAGTAGGTGGCCTTGGCGAGGTGGTCGAGGTCGCCGCCGGCCTCGCCGAGGATCTCGGCCAGTTCGTCGAAGATCGCCCCCACCTGCCCGACGCCATCGGAGTCGGCGGGTCCGAGGAGCCCGGAGGTGAAGACGAGGTCGCCCCGGTTCACCCGGGCCACCCGGCTGAAGACGGGGGAGGCGGCGAGCTTCGGCGTCTCTAGGTAGTCGATCGGCCCGTCGCCGCCCGGCCCCGGGGCGGCGGCGACCAGCTCGATCTCGATCGGGAGGTCGCTCTCCCACTCGACCAGGACCAGGGGAGGGGGCAAGGACGCCTCGAAGAAGGCGATCACCTCACGCTCGACGACCTCGGCGGAGTCTCCCGGCGCGTAGAAGGCCTTGAGCTGGACGACCTGGTCGGCGCCGATCCCGAGGTGATCGAGGGTCTCCGCCAGGCCCAGGAGCGTCTCCCGGGTGGCGGTGGCGAGGTCGTCGGCCGGCTCGGCCTGGCCGGAGACGAAGACCCGGGGGCCGGCGGGGAGGACGGAGATCGAGACGGGGGCACGCGGGATCCGGCCGACGGCGTCCCGGTCGGTCGTGGCCACGGCGTCGGCGGCGATCCGGAGCCAGGGGCGAGGGAGGGCGCCGACGACGACGGTGAGGCCGGGGCCGTTCCCGTCGGGGAAACGCCCGGCCAGGGTCGATCGGAGCGCGGGGAGCAGCCCGGGGTCGTCCAGGACGACGTGGAGGCGGACGGCCCGATCCAGGCCGGAGCCGACGGCCCGGAGGGCGAAGTCGAGCCGGTCGAGCACCTCCGAGGCGAGCTGGTCGGGGGACGGGTTCGCGGTCGGCTCCGAGGGCGCAAGGGCCTGGGACGTGAACAGCAGGGCCGTCTCGGCGGGGACGACCACGGCGGCGGGGGTGCCCGTCGACGGGTCGGGCCGGACGCGACGGACGGCCGGGTCGTCCGGGGGGCCAAGGATGGCGGCCGAGAGGACCGCGAGGAACGCCGAGGGGCCGTGAGGCATGGGGAGGGTCCTCCGTCAGGGCCGAGGACGTCGGCCGATCGAGTCTCAGGGCCGGGGAGCCGTCTCCCCGAGGCCGTCGTGACCGTCGTCGCCGTTGCCGGCGGCGACGCCCACGCCGACGGGGACCGGCGGGGAGTTTTCGCCGCCGGGGCGGTCGGCGGCCCGGCCCTGGCCGGAGGTGAGGGCCCGGATGACGACGTAGAAGACGGGGGTCAGCAGGATGCCGAAGGCGGTGACGCCGAGCATCCCGGAGAAGACCGCGACCCCCAGCGCCCGTCGCATCTCGGCCCCGGCGCCGACGGCCCGGACCAGGGGGACCACGCCGAGGATGAAGGCGAAGGAGGTCATCAGGATCGGCCGGAGCCGGAGCATCGAGGCGTCGACGGCGGCCTCGCGGCGGGGGAGGCCGCCGGACTCCTTCTCCCGGGCGAACTCGACGATGAGGATGGCGTTCTTGGTCGCCAGGGCGACGAGCACGACCAGGCCGATCTGCGTGAAGATGTTGTTGTCCATCCCCGCCAGGTACACCCCGCCGATGGCGCAGAGCAGGCACATCGGCACGATCAGGACGATCGACAGCGGCAGGCTCCAGCTCTCGTACTGGAAGGCGAGCACGAGGAAGACGCAGAGCACGCAGAAGGGGAAGACGAAGATCGCCGTGTTCCCCTCCAGCTTCTGGAGCAGGGTCAGCTCGGTCCACGCGGTCCCCATGCCCCGGGGGAGTTCCCCGGAGGCGAGCCGCTCCATCGTGGAGACGGCCTGGCCGGAGCTGGCGCCGGGGGCGGGGGCGCCGTTGATGGCGGCGGCGGGGAACATGTTGTAGCGCTCGACGATCGTCGGGGCGCCGATCTCCCGGACCCCGGCCAGGGCCCCGATCGGGACCATCTTGCCGTCGGCCCCCCGGGTCTTGAGCTGCGCGATCTGGTCGGGGCGGAGCCGGTAGGGGGAGTCGGCCTGGACGTTGACCTGCCAGTTGCGGCCGAAGCGGGTGAACTGGTTGACGTAGAGCGAGCCGAGCTCGATCTGGAGCGTCTCGAAGATGTTGTCCAGGGGGACGCCCATCGAGCGGGCCATGTCCCGGTCGATGTCGATGAAGTACTGGGGCACGTCGGCCCGGTAGCTGGAGAAGAGGCCGGCGATCGCCGGCTGGCCCGATCCGACCTCGACGAGGTTGGCGACGGCCCCCTGGATGGCCTCGGGGCCGAGGTCGGCGCGGTCCTGCACCATCTGCTTGAAGCCGCCGACGCTGCCCAGGCCCTCGACCGGGGGGGCGCCGAAGACGCTGACGATGGCGTCCTCGTCCCGGGAGGTCTTCGAGGCGAAGGCGCGGAGCACGGCGTCGGCCGAGAGCTCGGGGCGGCCGGCCCGCTCCTCGAAGGGTTCGAGGACGACGAACATCGAGCCGACGTTGGATTGGTTCGTCGCGTTCAGGGCCGAGTAGCCGACCATGTCGATGGTGTGGGCCACGCCGGGGATCTCGCGGGCGAGTCCGGAGAGGCGGGAGACGACGGCCTCGGTGCGGCCGAGCGAGGCGGCGTCGGGGAGCTGCGCGTTGACGACGAGGTATCCCTTGTCCTGCGACGGGATGAAGCCGACCGGCACGGCCCGGAAGCCGAGATACGTCAGCCCGAGCAGGCCGACGTAGACGACCAGGACGAGGGCCGAGAGGCGGATCAGCCCGCCGACGACCCGGCCGTAGACCTTCGTGATCGCCTCGAAGACGAGGTTGAAGCCCCGGAAGAAGCCGCCGATCAGGCGGTCGAGCCCGACGCCGACGAACCAGCCGACCGCCGCCCCCGCCAGGGCGACGCCGGCCCGGGCGGCGAGGGCCCCCGCCCCGTCGAGCCCGGCCGATTCGACGATCACGGCCCCGAGGAGTGCGTCGGCGAGGTAGCCGAAGAAGAGGACGTAGGCGAGCCTCGGCAGGGCCCAGGAGCGGGAGGCGGCGTGCCCGTCGTGGTCCTGGTGGGGCTTGAGCAGGATGGCGCAGAGGGCGGGGCTGAGGGTGAGCGAGTTGAAGGCCGAGAGGGCGGTGGAGACGGCAATCGTCAGGGCGAACTGCTGGTAGAACCGGCCCGAGATGCCGCTGATGAAGGCGACGGGGACGAAGACGGCGAGCATGACGAAGGTGGTGGCGATGATCGGCCCGATCACCTCGGTCATGGCCCGGCTGGTGGCCTCCCTCGGCGTGAAGCCGAGGGCGAGGTTGCGCTCGACGTTCTCGACGACGACGATGGCGTCGTCGACCACGATGCCGATGGCCAGCACCAGGCCGAACAGCGAGAGATTGTTCAGCGAGAACCCGAACAGCGCCATGAAGATGAAGGTGCCGATCAGGGAGACCGGCACGGCGACCATCGGGATGATCGTGGCCCTCCAGTTCTGGAGGAAGACCAGGACGACGAGGAAGACCAGGACGAAGGCCTCGATGAGCGTGTGGACGACGCTGGTGATCGACTCCTCGATGAACTGGGTCGTGTCGTAGACGATCTCGTAGTCGAGGCCGGAGGGCCAGCTGGAGCCGGCCTCCAGCTCGGCCATCTTGGCGTAGATTCCCTCGGCGGTCTCGACGGCGTTGGATCCGGGGAGTTGGAAGACGGCGAGGGTGATGGTGGGGTCGCCGTCGAGGTAGGTGTCCACGTCGTAGCTGCGGGCACCCAGCTCGATCCGGGCCACGTCCCGGAGGCGGGCGACCCGGCCGTCGTCGCCGGTCTTGACGATGATCCGCTCGAACTCCTCGGCCTCCAGCAGCCGCCCCCGGGTGCTGAGCGAGTACTGGAAGCCGACGTCGTCGGGAGCCGGCTGCTGGCCGAGCCGGCCGGCGGCGACCTGGACGTTCTGCTCCCGGATGGCGGCGACGACGTCGGAGGCGGTCAGGTCCAGGGCCGAGAGGCGGTCGGGGTCGAGCCAGACCCGCATGCTGTACTCGCGCTCGCCGAGGAAGGTCACGTCGCCGACCCCGGGCAGCCGGGCGAGTTCGTCCTTGACCTGGAGGGTGGCGAAGTTGCTCAGGTAGAGCTGGTCGTAGCGGGAATCGGGGGAGACGAGGTTGACGCAGAGGGTGATCGAGGGGGACTTCTTCTTGGTGGTGACGCCGTTACGCTTGACCTCGTCCGGCAGCTTGGCCTCGGCCGTGCTGACGCGGTTCTGGGTGAGGACCTGGGCGTTATCCAGGTCGGTGCCGACCTCGAAGGTGACGTTCAGGGTGTACATGCCGTCGGAGGTGGAGACGGAAGACATGTAGAGCATGTCCTCGACGCCGTTGACCTCCTTCTCGATCTCCGAGGCCACCGTGTCGGCCACCGTCTGCGCCCCGGCGCCGGGGAAGGTGGTGGTGACGGAGACCGTCGGCGGGGTGATCTCCGGGTACTGGGCCACCGGCAGGGAGGTCAAGGCGATGCCGCCGAGCAGGACGGTGAGGATGGAGAGCACCGCCGCGGCGATCGGCCGCTTGATGAAGAATTCGGTGAACATCGGCGGCGATCCTCAGCGGGGGGCGTCGGGTCCGGCGTCGGGGGCGATGGCCTCCGCGTCGGGTTGGGGCTCGGGCTCGGGCTCGGGCTCGGGCTCGGGCTCGGGCTCGGGCTCGGGGAGTTGTTCCATGCCGGCGGCCTCGTTGGAGGCGGAGGTGGCGAGTTCGCTCGGGGGGGCCTCGGGGGCCTCGGCGGCGGCGGAGGAGAGGGCCTCGGCGGCCCCGGGGGGCAGGGGCATGGGCACCTCCCGGGGGTCGACCTGCACCCCCTCCCGGACGCGCTGGATGCCGCTGACGAGGACGCGGTCGTCGGCCGAGAGCCCCTCGGTGACGACCGTCATGCCGGCGATCGTCGGCCCGAGCCCCAGGAGCCGGCGCTCGACGCGTTCGCCGTCCCCCAGGACGTAGGCGAAGCGGATCCCCTGGTCGGAGCCGAGGGCGGTCTCGGCGATCAGCAGCGCGTCTCGGGGGTCGCCGGTCGGGACGCGGACCCGGGCGAAGAGGCCGGGGGTGAGCAGGCGGTCGGCGTTGGGGAAGACCCCCCGGGCCCGGAGGGTGCCGGTGGCGGGGTCGAGGCGGTTGTCGGCGAAGTCGAGGATGCCGACGTGGGGGAAGCCGGGCTCGTCGGCCAGGCCCATCTCGACGGGGATGCGGGCCTCCCGGATGCGGGCGGGGTCGACCTCCTCCCCCCGGCGGTCGGAGGCGTCCTTGCGGTAGCGGAGCAGGGCGCGCTCGTCCACGTCGAAGTCGACGAACATGGGGTCGACCGAGACGACGGTGGTCAGCAGGTTGGCCTCGGACTGGCCGGCGGTGATCAGGTTGCCCACGTCGACGAGGTGGGCGCCGGCCTGCCCGACGATCGGGGACTTCACCTCGGTGAAGCTCAGGTCCAGCCGGGCGCGGTCCAGTTCGGCCTCGGCGGCCTTGGCCTCGGCGACGGAGACGTCGTAGGCGGCGGCGGCCCGGTCGAAGTCCTGCCGGCTGCCGACGTCCCGCTGGGCGAGCCTGCGGTAGCGTTCGCGCTCGACGGCGGTGAGCCGGGCCTGGGCGTTGGCCTGCTCGACCCTCGCCTCGGCCAGCGCGACGGCGTCCTCGTACTCTCGGGGGTCGATGACGAAGAGGACCTGGCCGGCCTCGACGAGGTCCCCGGCCTCGAAGCGGATCTCCTTCAGATAGCCCTGCACCCGGGCCCGGATGTCGACCGTGGCGACGGCCCGGGTCCGGCCGGTGTACTCGTCGAAGTCGACCACCGGCCGGACCAGCGGCGAGGAGACCGAGACCGGCTGCGGTCCCGGGGTGACGATCGATGGCTCGGCGCTCTGGCAGCCGGAGACCGCCAGGCAGAGGATCGCCGTGGGGGCCGGGGCCAACGCCCGGCGGAAGACGGGGGCGAGGCAACTCATGATGTCGGGGTGGTCCGGGGGGCGATGGGACGGTCGGAGACCGGGCGACCTTCCGGGGCTCGGGACGCCCCGGATGCCGGGCGGTCGGCTCGGATCGACGTCCATCGTAGGCGGGCGGAGGGCCCCCGTCGAGGCTCCGGCGGACCGCCCTTTTCCGGGCCCCGTCGGGGGGGCCCTCTCGAATCGTTCGGGCGCCTCGGTTGGGCCCAGGGCGCCCGGAAGGCCGGCGAGCGGGCCCGGCCCTCCGGCCGATTACCCGGCGCCGATCAGGAGATCGTCGGCCCCCCTGCCCTCCCCTCGCCCGGACGCCGGAGCACGGCCCGGGAGAGGCCGACCGCCAGGGCGACGGCCCCCAGCCCGAGCCCGGACAGCAGGATGCCGGGAGGCTCGGGGATGGCCCGGATCAGCGACCCTTCCCGGAAGAAGAGGTCGTTGTTCGGGTCCGATGAGCCGAGGTAGCGGCCGCCCAGGTAGCCGTCGGTGGGCCTCCCCCGGACCAGGAACCGCCCGCCCTCCTCCTTCCGGAGCACCGCCGCGTAGATCTCGCCGGGGGTCAACGCCACGGTGCTGCCGAAGACGAACAGCGCCTCGCTGCCGGTCACGTTCTTCGGGTCGTCGAAGGTGGCGCCGGCGCCGAAACCGTCGCCCAGGGCCACGGTCCCGCTGGTGGCCAGGATCGTCGACAGGTCGCCGGTCATCAGCTCGACGAAGAAGGATCCGCCCCGGCCGTCGGACGGCTCGTCGTCCTGGAGGAAGAAGGCGATGGCGTCGATCCCCGAGAAGGTCGGGGTGAAAGACTGGCCGATGAGGCTGGTGGGGAAGACCGAGTTGTCGAGGTTGATGCCGAAGTACTGCCCGGCGGGGGGGGGATCCGGCGGCGGGAAGGACTGGTCGACAATCAGTTCCGCCCTCGAGGGCAGGCTAATCAGCGCCAGGATGATCGCGGACAGGCCGAGCCGACGCGGCAGGTTCATGGGTCGCTCCTCCTCGGGGACGGCCCGGGGACGGACGCCCCGGAACCGAGGAGGACAGGGTGCCCGACGCGGCTGGGTGTCGTCAAGCAAGCAGGCTCCAGAGCCGGTCGAACTCGCGGAGGAAGGCGGAGACGAGGACGGGGTCGGCGGTGATGACGAAATTCTCGAAGTTGTGCTCGGCGGCCCCCCGGGTCCAGTTGTAGCTGCCGGTCAGAAGCGCGGTGCGGTCGAAGACGGCGAATTTGTGGTGCATGTGGTTGGGGTCGCGGTCGGTGTGCAGGGGGATGCCCGCGCGCCGGAGGTCCTTGATGTCGGAGCCGAGGTCGTGGGCCTTGTCGTCGTCGGAGATGATCCGGACGGCCACGCCCCGGCGGTGGGCGTCGAGGATCGCGGAGGTGATCCGGTCGTCGGTGATGGTGAAGACGCAGACGTCGGCCGACGTCCGGGCCCGGCCGAACAGCCCGGCGATGGCCCGGGGGCCGGAGTCCCCCGGCGTGAAGAACGCCCCCGACTCGGGGGGCTCCTCCCGGGAGGAGGAGGCGCGGTGGGCCAGCAGCTTCTCGACCCCCTCCAGCCAGTCGAGCACCTCCGGCCCGCCCCCGGAGGCCGTCGCCGACCGGGCCAGGGCGAAGGCCCGGTTCCGCCAGAAGGCGAGCGTGTCGTGGTCCGCCGGGGCGGCGTCGAGGTGCTCGCCGAGGGTCTGCCGCTCCCCCCGGGAGAGGCGGAAGTCGTCGAGGGTCCGCGACAGCAGGGCGTCGATCCGGGAGGCGTCGGGCATCGGGGAGGCTCCTGGGTTGGGTCCGGGTCGGCTCGGCCTGGCCAGGCGCCAGGCTCGGCCCGGCTCGGCTTGAAGTCGGGCGGGAGGGGTTGCTATGATGTCCCGTTCGAGCCCGGATCGAACGCGAGGACGTCCGAAATCGTGCCCCCCCGACCCCGGGAGGCAGGGGGGACGGGAGCTGACCCGATGTCGATGGACAAGAGCTTGAAGAAGGCCAGCGGCCTGACCCGTCAGCGCAACGTGCAGACCCGGGCCGAACGCCTGGCGATCCTCCAGGAGGATGAGCGCTGGACCCAGGAGAACCCGGTCTACGGCCTGCCGAAGACCCGCTACAAGGAGATGGCCGCCGGCCAGTCGGGCCCCAAGCGCCCGGGGGCCGAGGACTGAGTTGGCCCCGGCGGGCGGCCGGCCCGGGGCTCAGCGGTCGTCCGGCAAGGCATTGAGTTCGGCGGCGAGTTCGAAGTCCTTCTCGGTCAGGCCCCCGTCGGCACGGCTGTTCAGCTCAATCCGGACGGTGCGGAAGCCGAGGACGACCTCGGGGTAGTGCCCGATCCGGTCGCTCACCCCCCGAGCCTGGACGACGAACTCCAGGGCCCGGCGGGCCGAGGCGAATTGCCAGGTCCGCACGAGCATGTCTCCGAGGTGCTCCCAGCCCCGGATCGACGCCAGCCGGGCCTGAATCTCGTCGTCTCTGAGCTTGGCCATGCCGCCCTCCTCTTCGGGTCGGGACGCGCGAGTCGCCGGCCCTGCGGGGGCGCGGGGGCCGGGCCGACGCGGACGGCCGGGATCGATCGAATCGCAATTATCCCCGGACGCCCGCCGACGGGCAAGGGGTGGTCCTCGCCCCCCGTCGCTCACCCCCGGGCCTCCCTGATCCTCGAACCGATCGGCCCGAGGGAGGGCCCGTCGCGCATGACCCTCGCCCTGGCCCTCAGTTGCCTCTCGGTCGTCGTCGTCAGCCTGCTCGGCGGCCTCTTGCCGCTGGTCTCGACCCTGACGCACACGAGGTTGCAGCTCTACCTGAGCTTCGCCGCCGGCACGATGCTCGGCGCCGCCTTCTTCCACATGATGCCCGAGGCGGTCGCCTCCGGTTCCTCGGCCACCCTGCGATGGGCCGCCGGGGGACTGACCGCCCTCTTCCTGCTGGAACGGTTCTTCGCCTTCCACCACCACGAGGCCCCCGCCTCGGCAGGCCCGCACGACCACGAGCACCATCACGACCACGCCCCTCACCACGACCACTCACCGCCGACCGGCACCCCTCGGGCCCGGGTCGAGGCGCCGACGTTGAACTGGACGGCGGCCGCGGTGGGGTTGGCGGTCCACAGCCTGATCGGCGGCGTGGCGCTGGCCAGCGCGGTGGTGACCGACTATGCCACCCGGGGGGGCTTCGGGGCCGCGAGCTGGGGGGTCCTGCTGGCGACGGTGGTGCACAAGCCCGCCGACTCGCTGACGGTCGTGAGCCTGATGCTCCGGGCCCGGTCGCCGCAATGGCTGGCGCACGTGGTGAACTTCGGGTTCTCGCTGATGATCCCGATCGGCGTGGCGCTCTTCCTGGTCGGGATGCTGCTGCTCGACGCCCCGTACTCGGCCTCCCTGACGGCCTCGGCCCTCGCCTTCTCGGCCGGGACGTTCCTCTGCATCGCGCTGAGCGACCTGCTGCCCGAGTTGCACTTCCACTCCCACGACCGGACCAAGCTCTCGGTCGCGTTCCTGCTCGGCCTGGGCCTGATGCTGGTCAGCTCCTTCGGCGAGGGGGACCACGCCCACGCGATGGAGGAGGCCCACGAGCATGAGGCCCACGAGCTGGGTCCCCCCGACGAGCGAGACTGAGCGTCGGGTCGGTGCCCCCCCGATGCGGCGATGAGGCGGCCTTCGGGATGTCGGGATGTCGGGATTCCCCGGCATTTCCCGAGGATCGGCGGGGGAGCGTCGCTAAACTGGGCCGAGGGGCTCGCTCGAATGGTCACGACTGCCGGCCCGAAGACGGTGGAGGTCCGCACCGGATGGATGTGACTCCGACACACCGACCGTCCCTGGCCTTGCTGGCCGCCTTGCTGATGGGCCTTCCCGGGCCGGCGAGGGGAGAGGATGACCGACCGGCCGACCGCCTGCCGGGCGCGGTCGAGGTGCTCGGCGTCGACGGCAGGCCGATGACCCTGGAGGCCCCCGAGGGCGGGGTGCTGGCGATCGCCTTCCTCTGGACCCCCTGCCCCAATTCGAACCAGTACAGCCCGACCCTCAACGCCATCGCCGGGGAGTTCGGCACGGATCGGGTCCGCTTCGTCGGCCTGTTCGTCGACGCCGACCTGACCGACGCCGAGGTGGCCGCCCACGCCGAGGAGTACGCCCTGGGGTTCCCGATCGGCCGATCGGGCGCCGTCCGCCTCGCCCGGGAGCTGGGGGTGGGGACGGTGCCCTCGGCGGTCGTGGTCGACGACGCCGGGCGGATCCGCTATCGGGGGCGGATCGACGACCAGTTCTTCGACCTGGGGCGCCGCCGCCAGGTCGTCCGGTCTCACGACCTGAAGGACGCCATCGCCGCGTTGCTGGGCGGCGAAGAGGTCCGTGCGCCCCGGACAGAGGCGATCGGATGCACCCTCCCCGATTTCGGCCCCGGCGGCTGAAGCGATCGGGATTTCAAGGAATGAGAGGACGCCAGGACCGAACAGCGTCCGCCCGCACCGCTCATCCGGTCGATCGACCGGAGGCCCTCGTCCGAGCGGCCGACCGCGTGTGGCCTGCCTGATCGCAGGCCGGCGGCCCCGGAGTCCCCGGAACCAGGAGTGTCCCCCGTGATTCGACGGCTCGGCCTGACCAGGTCCCCCATCGTCGGCACCGGCTTCGGCGCCGTGGCGATCCTCAGCCTCTCGTCCGTCTATGCCTACATCGACCCCGACGGCATCGACCGCATGACCGGCGGGGCGGTCCCCGGGGCCTCCTGCCCGTCGACGTCTTCCCGCTCGTGTCCCACCCTGGGAGTCGAGGCGGCCTCGGCCTCATGCGACGCCTCGGAGGACGTGGAGTCGGTGCCGACCCCCGTCGTGGGGACGTCCGCGCTCCCCGACTGCTGCCAGGGGGGGGCTTCGGGCCGGAGTGCCTTGCTGGCCTCGTTGGCCCTGGACGGGTTCGAGGAGGGGGCCGGCGACCGGACGACGACGGTCGGGGATGCCGCCGAGGGGGCCGAGGCCCCGACCTACACGAAGGACGTCGCCCCGCTCTTGCAGGCGAATTGCCAGGAATGCCACCGGCCGGGCCAGGTGGCGCCGTTCACGCTCCTCTCCTATGAGGACGCCCGCACGCACGGGCCCGACCTGGCGACCGTGACGCTCGACCGCCGGATGCCCCCCTGGCTGGCCGACCCCGAATTCGGGGACGTGGGATTCCGGCACGACCGGAGCCTGACCGAGGCCGAGATCGAGACGTTCCAGGCCTGGGTCGACGCCGGGATGCCCGAGGGGGATCCCGCCGACCTGCCCCCCGTCCCGGAGTTCTCCGAGGGCTGGGCGCTCGGCGAGCCGGACGTGATCATCGAGATGCCCGAGCCGTTCGAGATCCCCGCCGGGGGCCTGGACGTCCACCGCTGCTTCGTGATCCCGAACCCGTTGCCCGAGGACGCCGAGGTCATCGGCATCGAGTACAAGCCGGGCAATGCCCGGGTCGTCCACCACGTGCTCGGCTACATCGACATTTCGGGCGAGGCGAGGAAGAAGGACGCCGAGGACGAGTTGCAGGGCTACGAGTGCCAGGGCGGGCCGATGATCGACATCCGGGGCGACCTCGGCGGCTGGGCCCCGGGCGCCAACCCCGACTTCTTGCCCGAGGGGATCGGCCGGATCCTGCCTAAGGGCTCGGACATCGTGTTGCAGGTCCACTACCACCCCGACGGCAAGCCCGAGGCCGACGTGACCAGGATCGGCCTGCACCTGGCCCCCAAGGACCGGCCCATCAAGAAGGCCCTGCACTGGTGGGCCGCCGGAAACACCGACTTCCGGATCCCGGCCGGGGACGGGGCATATGAGGTCGTGGCCGACACCCTGCCGCTGCCCTGCGACGTGGAGGTCCGCGCCGTCGCCCCGCACATGCACTTGCTGGGGACCGACATGACCATGTATGCCGAGACCCCGTCGGGGGAGCGGATCGACCTGATCCGGATCGACCGGTGGGACTTCAACTGGCAGCTCCAGTACATGCTCGAACGGCCGGTCGTCCTGCCCGCCGGGTCGGTGGTGAAGGCGATCGCCCACTACGACAACAGCGCCGACAACCCGAACCAGTCGGTCGAGTCTCCGATCGACGTCAAATTCGGCGACTGGACGACCGACGAGATGTGCTTCGGCTTCTTCGCCTCGACCAAGGTCGACCAGGACCTGACCGAGGGTGACGACGACGACCTGCACCTCCTCTTCCGCACGCAGCTGGACGAGGCATATAAGCAGATGGAGCAGGAACGCCGCTCCCGGGGCACCCGGGCCGGGGACGCCGAATCCGGCAGCGAGGAGTAATACGGAATCGCCTGAATCGATCACCTTCGGGTGGCCGGGGTCTCGTCCGCGAGACCCCAGCCACCCCGGCCACCCGAAGGCGTGTCTCCCAGGCAACGCGGTAGAATCCGGGCTCCGGGCCCTCGAAATCGCGACGCCCCCGGGATCCCTGCGGAGGGAGCCCGGGGGCGTCTTCGTAGCTCGGGTCGAGGGCGATCGGGAGTCGGGCCCGCCTCGCTCAGTTCATCTCCGGCTCCAGGGGGCCGGCCAGCTCATTGAGGAAGAAGAGGCGGCCGGGCATCGTGGGCATGAAGGAGCTGGGGACCCAGGGGTCGGGGCCGTAGCGGAGGGTCATCCAGAGGCTGGTGCCCTGCCACTGCATCCCCCGGCCGAGGATGCCGTCGGCCCCGCCGATGATCCGGTCGGCCTGGAGGAACAGGCCGGGGCCGATCGTGTTGGCGAAGGCCGGCACCAGGGTCGTCCGGCTCTTGAAGCTGGTCAGCGCGTTCTGCTCGATCGTCAGGGGATGCAGCCGGGCGCCGATGCGGTGGGTCTGGGCCTTCCAGGCGTCGAGGTCGTTGAACTCGGCGGCGAAGTGGGGCTCCCAGAAGGCGATGTGGCAGACCCGGCCGATGCCGAAGATGACGACCAGCTCCGCGCCCTTCTTCTTCAAGTCGCCGATGCGGTCGCCGTATTCGGGGAGGCGATCCGCCGTGGCGAACCAGCGGCGATCCTTCGGGACGCTGGCCGGGCCGAGCGGGCCGTAGAAGGCCCCCTCCATCGCGTTGGTGAAGGCGCCCGGGTCGTTGGCGGGCAGGGTGTTGCCCTGGGCGTCGGACCACTCGTCCATGTTGAAGCCGTGGCAGTGGTCGGCCGAGACGCCCCACTCCTTCAGGAAATAGACGGCCCAGCGGTACATCCCCATGGGGCCGACGGGCAAGATCATGGCCAGTTCCCTACCCTCCTGGCGGGTCCTCCGGATCGCCTGGGCGATCTCGTGGCCCATCATCACGTCGAAGTCCTCGACGGAGGCGCAGGGGACGGGCTCGAAGCCGTCGGCCCAGAACGGCTGGCGGTCGGTGACGGAACCGGGGGGGTGGGAACAACACGCGTCGATCTTGGCGAGGTCCCAGCCGGAGGGCAGGAAACCCTCCATCATCGAGCCCTTGAAGGTGCTGAGCAGGTTCATCGGCGGGGTGGCTCCGAGGGGGGAGATGTCGAGAGGCCGGGTTCGCTCGGTCGTTCATCGACCGTCGGACGAGCGGGTGTTGGGGGTGGCCGGCGCCGGGGTCGGGTCGTCGAGCGGTTCGAGGGCGATGTTGCGGAAACGGACCTCCATCGGCCCTCCGGAGTGGAGTTGCAGGGCGAAGATGCCGCGACGGGCCCCCTCGGGGTCGTCGAGGTCGACGCATTTCTCCCCGTTCAGGGACGTCTCGATCTTCGAGCCCCGGGCGACGATCTCATACGTGTTCCACTCGCCGGGCCTGATGTGTTCCTCCCCCGATTCGTCCCAGAGCAGGCCCCGGCCGAGTTCCTCGTAGAGCTTGCCCCACCAGCCGGCGCCCATGTCGGCCTGGTAGCCCTTCACCTCGCCGTCGGGGAGTGCCTCGCCGCGGAACTGGATGCCGCTGTTCTCGGAGTTCGGGGTGAGCTTGACGTCGAGGGTGAGGCGGAAGTCCCCGGCGACGAGTTCACTCTTGAGGAATTCGTTGTGATCCAATCCGTCGGTCCTGCCGACGATCGCGCCGTCCTCGACGCCCCACAGGTCGGGGTCGCCGACCCAGCCGGTCAGATCCTTGCCGTTGAAGAGCATGAAGCCCGTGTCCCGGGTGAGCAGGACGGGCACCTGGGACGCGCTGGCGAGGTAGGCGACGAGGGAGCGGACCTCGTGCCCGGAGAGGTTGGCCCAGAGGTCGTCGGGCATCATCGACAGGTCACTCAGTGCCCGCTCGTCGACCTCGTCGGCCGGGACGATGACCGTCTCGTTGGCGGTGACGAGCGTGATCGCGTCCTGATCCTCGGCCTTGATGATGCCGGTGAGGACCCGGCCGTCGGCGGTGGCGACGAGGTGGGCCTGGTAGTCCTTGCCGATGAGGGCCGAGGGGTCGAGGACGTTGGAGAGGATGTAGTCGAGGTCGGCCCGGTTCGAGCCGGTCAGCTCGGGTCCGACGTCGCCGCCCTGGCCGAAGAGCTGGTGGCACTGGGCGCAGGTCTTCACGAACATGGCCCGGCCGAGCGAGAGGTCGGGCTCGACCTCCGCGGCCGAGGTGAGCATGGCCTTGAACTCGGCGATCCGGGCGGCGCGGTCGGCGGGGGTGTCGCGGACGGTGCCCCAGACCTCGGCGATCCGGGCGTCGACCGCCTCGTCGCCGAGGTTGCGGAGCTGGCGGACGATGTCGGCCGAGAGGTCGGAGGCGGGGACGCCCCCCTGCCCCACCGCGTCGAGCAGGGCCTTCGCGTAATAGGGGCGGGAGGCCAGGGTGTTGAGGGCGTCCCGGCGTTCGGCCAGCGAGAGTTTCGGATAGATCTCGAGGACGGATTCGGGCGTCTCGACGTCGTCGAAGTCGGCCAGGGCCCGGAGGGCGGCGCCCCGGACCTCGGGGTCGCCGAGCAGGTGGCGGAGCTGGCCCGGCAGGCCCTCGGCCCTCGACTTGCGAAGGGCCTCCAACGCGTCTCGCCTCAAGGAGGGGTCGGCCGAGGGGTCGGTCAGGGCCTCGAAGAGGGCGCCCCGGGCGGAGGCGTCGCCGAAGGTGAGGGCGAGCGCCGTGGCCTGGGAGCGGAGGACCTCGTCTCCGTCGTTGAGTAGCGAGCGGAAGACGGCGGGCCATCGTTCCGGCATGGCGACCTGGCGACGGCCCTTGAGGGCCTCGTTGACGCCGCCGAGGATCGTCGCCTGGGCCTCGGACGGCTCGGCCGACCCCAATCCATCGACCAGCAGGGCGATCGCCTCGTCGGTGCCGATGGCCCCGATCCGACGGACGGTGAACTCCAGCAGGCGGGGGATGGGCGACTTCGAGGCCAGGGCGAGGGCCCGGCCCGGCTCGGCGGCGGCCTTCGGCTCCAGGGCGTACCAGAGCATCAGGGGGATGTTGTGGTCGTCGGCGTCCTCGGCGTGCTGGGTGAGGGCTTCGAGGATGGCCCAGCTGGCGGAGGAGTCGGCCGGCATCCGCTGCAATGCCGAGGCGAGGGCGAGCCGGACGACGGGGGACGGATCGGACTTCGCCAGTCCGGCGAAGTGGGCGAGGTGTTCGTCGGACGCTTCGCCGTCTTCCATGGCCAGGCGGATCGTCCAGGCGCGGACGCTCGCGGCATCGCTGACGAGTCCCCGTTTGACGTGCTCGTCTTCCAGTCCGCCGGTCCCGTGCAGGGTCCAGAGAAGCCGGAGGCGGGTGGTCTCGGGCAGGATGTGGCTGGCAGCCGGGCCGCCGAGGTTGGGCACACCCGATTCCATTGGATCGAAGGCAAGCTTCGCGAGTTTCTCGCGGGCCTCGCCATCGAGCCCGCGTTCCTGGAGAATTCGGTGAGCATGCCGGTTGTGCCATGCGTTCTGGGGCTCGTAGGTGAGCGCCCCCGTCCTGACAACGGGTCGGAGGCCGGCCGCGAGGGTAATCAGTTCGTTTTGATCGAGCGATTTGAGGTCGACGACGGCATCCGGCCTCGGGTCCCCGTACGAAACCTTGAACACGCGGCCCTTGCTCTTGTCGTGGACGGTGGCGTCGGGGACGTGGCACTGCTGGAGGTCGTACCAGTCGATCATCCAGGCGTCGCCGTCGGGTCCCTGGCGGAGGGCGATGATCTGGGAGGCTCGGTCGTTGGCGAGGAGGAAGTCCGGGGCGTGTCGGCCGATGAAGCCGGAACCGGAGGGCTCGGGGACGTCTCGGTTGAGCCGGGCGCCGTGGATGTTGTTCATGAAGAGGGAGCCGCGGTACTCCTCGGGCCAGGCGTCCCCCTGGTAGATCATCAGGCCGGAGTGGGCGTGGCCGCCGCCGGCGGCGTCGGAGCGGTCGTTGCCGCGGTGGGGGTTGTTGCCGAGGTAGTGGACGTGGTCGCCGATGGTCTTGATGTCGTCATAGGTGTAGAGATTGAAGTGCTGCCCGGCCTGGCGCTGGTAGCGGCCCCCCTGGACCATGTGGTAGAGGTGCGGGATGACGCAGGCCTCGATGAAGCAGTTGCCGTACTCGTCGAAGTCGACGCCCCAGGGGTTGCTGGTCCCTTCGGCGAAGACCTCGAACTCGTGCCGCTGCGGGTGGTAGCGCCAGACGCCGCCGTTGATGGGGATGCGCTCCTCATCGGGGGTTCCCGGCGCGCCGACCCTCGAATGCGTGAAGACGCCGTGGCAGCCGTAGAGCCAGCCGTCGGGGCCCCAGGTGAAGCTGTTGAGCGTCTCGTGGGTGTCTTCCAGTCCCCAGCCGTCGAGCAGGACGACGGGCTCGCCGTCGGGGACGTCGTCGCCGTCTTCATCCGGGATGAACAGCAGCTCGGGGGCGGCGCCGACCCAGACGCCGCCGAAGCCGTATTCGAGGCCGGTGGCCATGTTCAGGCCTTCGGTGAAGACCTTGCGGGAGTCGAACCGGCCGTCGCCGTCCTCATCCTCGAAGATGAGGATGCGGTCCTTGCCCTGCCCTTCGGGGGCCTTGAAGGGGTAGGTGTGGTTTTCGAGGATCCAGACGCGGCCGCGGTCGTCGAGGGTCATGGCGATGGGGCGGACCACGTCGGGCTCCCCGGCGGCGAGGGTGACGCGGAAGCCCTCGGGGACGGTCATCGCGGCGGCCGACTCCTCGGGGGAGAGCCCGGCGTGGGCGTAGGCGTCGGGGGGGGGAGTGGGTCACGGGCGGGGAGGTCGGGCCGCTCGGGGTGGAGCCGGAAGTCGTCGAAGTTGAGGTGGCCCCAGCCGCCGGAAACCTGGTCGACGAGGCGGATCCGGAGGCGTTCGCCCCGGTGTTCGGAGAGGTCCACGACGACCCGGCCGAGGTCCTCGGTGTTCTCGCCGTTGGCCTCGGCGATGACCCGGCCGGAGTCCGCCAGGACCAGCTCGACCCGGGTGCCCCGGTCGGCCCCCCCGGCGACGAGGAAACTGGCGAAGGGGTGGGTGATCGGGAACGGTACGGAGGTGAGCGTGCCGCCGGGCTCGTCGCCGAGGCGCTCGAACGTGCCGATCCAGTAGCGGCCGGCGTGGTTGCTCTTCATGTCTCCCCGGCGCGGGGAGACGGTGTCCCCCTCGATCGGCTGGTCCCGGAAGGCGTCCCCCTCCGCGGTCCAGTCGTCGAGGGTGCCGGTTTCGAAGTCGAGGTTGAGGGGGCGGCCCTGGGCGTCGGCGGGGAGGACGCCGACCGCCGTCGATTGGTCGTCGGCCCGGAGGAGAGTCGGGCCGGCCAGGAGCACGACGGTGAGCGCGAGGGCCGGGGCCATGGGGGGGCGGATCGGTGTCATGATGGCTCTCTCAACGGGGGCGGACCTCGCGTCTCGGCGGGAAGTGTTCACCATACCAGCAGGGGGGATGGGGCTCAATCGGGGCGGGGGCTCCGGATCTCACGCAGAGCCGCAGCGTCGCGGAGAGGGAGAAGAGGAGAGAGGAACGGAGCGGAGGTGAGGTATCTTGACGGGGTCGCGGTTCGGGACGATCCCTGCCAACGTTCCTTGCCCGGTCGATTGGACGGGGAGAGAATGAGTCGAGGAGTCGTCGGATCGGCCGCGAGATCGGGACCAGAGCACCCGGAGGAGGATGGATGATGATGCGTCGATGGTGGTGGGCCTCCCCGGTGGCGCTGGGTGCGATGCTCCTGGTCGGCGGCGGCCCGGCCCGGGGGGAGGACGGGCCGACGGGGGAGGCGATCCGGGAGGCAATGGGGCGGGGACTGGCCCTGGTGCAGAAGGCGGCCGACAACTACCCGGACCATCGGGATTGCTTCTCCTGCCACCACCAGACGCTCCCGGCGATGGCGATGGCCGCGGCCGATCGCGCCGGGGCGGAGATCGACCGGGATTTGCTGGCGGAGATCGTCGGCTTCTCCGCCGACTCCTTCACCGTCCACCGGGAGCAGCTCGAGAAGGGTGCCGGGATCGGGGGCAGCTCGATGACCGTCGGCTACGGGCTCTGGACCTTCCTCGAAGGGGGACGGCCGCCCGACGCCCTCTCCGACGCGATGGTCGGCTTCCTGCTGAAGAATCAGAACGACGCGGGACGCTGGCAGAGCAACAGCGGGAGGCCGCCGCTGGAGGGGTCGGATCTGATGTGTACGACCCTCGCCGCCTACGGGATCCGGGAGTTCTCCCCCCTGCTCTACCGATCGCTCTCGAAGGAGGCGGAGGAGAAGGCGAAGGCGTGGCTCCTGGAGGTCGAGCCCGCGGACCAGGAAGACCGCGCGGCCAAACTCTGGGGACTCTGGTTGCTCGACGCGGACGAGGAGGCGATCGCGTCGGCCCGCTCGGCCGTGCTCGACGCCCAGCGGCCCGACGGCGGCTGGGCGCAGCTCGACGGCGACGCGATGGCCAGCGACGCCTACGCGACCGGCCAGGCCTTGACGCTGCTGGCCCGGACCGGCTTCCCGACGGACGACCCGGGGTACTGTCGCGGCCTGGGCTTCCTTGTCGACTCCCAGTGTGAGGACGGCTCCTGGTTCGTCGAGACGAGGGCCCGGGGGTTCCAGACCCCGTTCGACAACGGCGACCCGCACGGCGCGTCGTCGTTCATCTCGGTGGCGGCGACCTCCTGGGCGGTCTCGGCGCTGGCCGAGGCCCTGGCCGACTCCCCCCCGCCCCCATGAGCCGGGAGGGGGACTCCTCGGGGGGAGGTCGTCGGCCCTGCATCGATCGGGGGTGGAGATGGGAAGCCAGCGGACGCCGGGGCCGATCGGGCTGGAACCGATCCGGATGTGCCTGATCGACGAGGGGACGCTGAACCGCTCGACGACGCCCACGCCGGGGCCGTCGAGGGGGATCGATCCGGTCGATCGGATGGCCATCGAGGATCGATTCCAGGAGGTGCTGACGAGGACGGTCCCGCTGCTGCCGGAGGGGATCCGGGGCGAATTCGCGGCGATGATCACGCCGGCGAGCCTGGCGATCATGGCCGGGGTGCTGGCGGTCTGGGCGGGGTCACATTATTTCGGCGTCGGGTTCGTGGTGGATGCGATCCTGCTGATCGCCGGGGGGATCTTCCTCGGGGTCCAGGTCTGGTCGGCCGCCTCGGATCTCGTCGGCGCGATCGAGCTGACCGCCTCGGCCACCTCGGAGGCCGACCTCGATCAGGCGGCCCGCCTCCTGGCCCGGTTCATCGCGGTGGTCGGGGTGGCGGTCTTCGCGGCCCTGGTGCTCAGAGGGGCGAAGAAGGGGATGCCGAGGGCGAGGGCAGCGGCCGCCTCGGCCGCGAAGCACCTGGGAGGGATGACCGCCTCGCACTCCCGGGTCTTCCAGCGGGTCGCGCAGGAGACCGGCCGGATCATCGCCGTCCGCAACACCAACCCCCTGTCAACCCGATGGATCGAGCGGGGGTTCCCCCCCAAGCCGATGCAGATCAAGATCAAGACGAGCAAGAAGACCGGCGTCGTGACCGCGCAGGGGGACGAGATCGCCGAGGCGAGGAAGGCCGGGTACTTCGTAGTCGACGCCGACGGCGTCCCCCGCAACGCGAACGGCACCCGGATGGACTTCAACACCCCTCCCGACTGGCCCCTGGAGCCGGGTCAGGTGATCCACCCGATGCAGAAGAAACCCCTGGTGGGGGACTACGACCTCCTCGGCGTGATCGACCCCCAGGCCCCCGGCCGGAACCTCGTGGTGGCGGCCTCCGAGGGGCAGATCCTCGACGACTGGTCCAGCCCGGCCGTCCGGGACGTGGCCAACCGGGTCAACGCCATGCTCGACCAGCCCCGGGTCATGCACGGCGCCCACGACGGCTACCGAGGGGCCAGGCCCGACTTCTCCGACGCCGGCGGCAGCACGGTCTTCCTCCCTGACGGCTCGATCCGGAACCTCGACACGGCCGAGGACGTGGCCGACTTCTACAAGGAACTCGGCCGGCAGCCGATCACCGGCCGGTACTGACCCGTGGGGCGCCGCATCGTGTGGGAGCAGTTGGGGATCATGAGGTCGAGCCTCGATCCGAGGCCAGGCCCCCGGGAGACGATCGCCGCCGCGATGCGGCTCCTGCGTCTCGCCATCGACGCGGAGGACGTTCACGCCGCCTGCATGGCCAGCACCGTCCTCTGCATGAAGATCCGCAACGAGGTCGAGCATCGACTCCGCGACGAGCCCGACTGGGACTCGAAGGGGAGATGGCTGGCCACCTTCTCCACCGCGAACCTGTACCGACTCCCCCCGGGCCGGGTGCGGGTCTTCGACGCGATGACCTGGGGCTCCCACTCGAACACCGCCGGCCGATTGTGGCCCGAGCCCTTCGAGACGGACCTGCGGTTTGACCAGGACGCGGCGGAGTTGACCGCCTACCGCATCCGGTTCGGCGATCGTCGGAGCCTCCCGAACGAGGGAGTCCGCGAGGGATTCGCCCGGACCGTGCGGGACATCCGGGACGGGGCCGTTTCCTGGCGATACGAATGGCAGGACGGACCCCCGATCACCCCCGTCGATCGGTGAACCGACCGACGGCCTCGGGGTCCGAGGCCGTCGATCAATGCACCGGAGAGGTGACTGAATTCAGCCGAGCCGAGATCGCCTGGACCTGCGGGCGGCGAGGCCGAAGAGCCCGGCCAGGCCCAGGGCGGTGAGGGCGACCGAGGACGGCTCGGGGATGATCGCCGTGAGGACGTAGATGGCCCCCTGCCCCGCCCCTCCGAAGGTCACCGGGCCGATGGTCGAGAGGTCGGAGAGGTAGAGGCGGTCGCCGGTGGCGAGCAGGCCGTCGAGGTGGCCGAGGCCGTCCTGGTTCCCCTCGATGAAGTGGATGTAGCTGTCGCTGGCGAGGTCGTAGAAGACCAGCGGGTTTTCGGCGTCGACCCCCGAGGGGGCGCCGTTGAACCGGCCGTGGAAGCCGATGAAGACGCCGTGGCCGAGGATCGAGCGGAAGGTGTCGGGGGCGAACGCGATCTCGTTTGCCCCCTCGGCCTCCAGACCGTTCGAGGGGTCGGGGATCGGCTGGAAGGCGACGAGCAGCGAATCGTCCGAGCCGCCCTGGCCCCCGGTGCGGTAGGGGACGAAGTCGTCGGGGAAGCCGAAGTCCTCGATGGCCCCGCCGATGTCGCCGACGGCGATCCGGTTCAGCTCGTCGGCGCTGTGGGGCTCATTGGAGTTGCTCAGGCCGTCGATGCCGTTGTCCTGGAAGAAGAGGTCGCCGGTCAGGGGGTCGAAGGCGATCCCGGCGGCGTTGCGGAGGCCCGTGGCGATCTGCTCCGGGGCGGAGAAGCTCGGCGCCCCGGAGCCCGAATCGGTGACGGTGACCCGGTAGATCGAGTCGCCGTTGAGGTCGGCGTCGATCAGGCCGGAGACGGGGACCGGCGTGGTGGTCCGATCGGCGTTGGTCCGGGAACCCACGTTGAAGAAGAGCTGGAAGGAGCCCGGCGTGGTCGAAGACTCCCGGACGGCCAGGGCGTAGGTGGTGTGCAGGGTGTTGCTCGGGAAGGCGAAGTCGATGGTGCCGAGCGCTGTCAGGGAATCCCCGGGTGAGGATCCCATCCGCATCACGGTGATCTTCTCCTGGCCCGGCCGGGAGCTGGTGACGAAGAGCAGCTCGCCCGCCTGTCGGACCGAGGTCACGGTGCCGGTCAGGCCGGTGGCGACGACTTGGCCGGGGCCGTCGGCCACTCCGTCCCGATTCGTGTCGGTGAATCGGAGCAGGGAGCCGGTCGAGTTGTAGATGCTCCCCCCCGAGGCGGGGTCGCTGGTGCCGACCAGCAGCGACCCGTCGGCGAGCTGCTGCATGCTCGACGGGAAGTTCAGGCCGGAGGCGAAGGTGGTGAGCCGGAACCGCCCGGCGAGGGACGGGTGGATCGTCGGCTCGGCCCGGGAGACGACCGGGGCGGCGAGCAGGGCGATGAGGATGAAGGCGGGCGGCCGGAGCCGCGTTGATCGACCTTGAGTCACGTCGGGGCCTCCTGCTTGGGAGAGGATCGTCGACGCAGGCCGGGATTCACCGCGCGGATCCCGGCAGGACACCGCCCCGGGCCGTCGACCTCGACGCCCGGGGCCTCGTCCGTTTCGTCGGAAACGCATTGGAATCCGGCCGAGGCCACGGATCCAGTAAAATCGGCCCTCGTGTTGCCGAGGGCCGACGTGCCGATCGGTGCCCGCCGTCGCTCAGTGGGGCCTTGAGGCGTCGCCGGGCGGTTCGACCTCGGTATCGTCCCGGACCCGGATCCAGTGGTCGGCGAACCGGATCCCCTGCCCGGCGTCGACCCGGGGCATGTGGCAGGAGGTGCAATCCTGGGATGGGGAGACAGGGCAGGGCGTCTGGGAGGGGTGGGACGGCTTGTGGCAGGAGAGGCAGGTGGCGGTATAGGAGGAGGCGTCGCGGGAAGGGCGGTCGTGGGCGTCGTGGCAGGTGGTGCAGCTCAGGGCGCCATTGCTCTCGATGTAGCAGGCCGACTGCATCAGGCCGACGGGCTGGAAGCGGGCGAGCTCGGAATTGCCGGGACGCAGCGCGGCGACCGGGGCCTGCGACGGGTGACGGTGGCAGGCGCCGCAGAGGAGCATCTGGTCGTTGGCCGAATAGCGGCCGGGGCCGAAGGGCATGGCGAGGTCGTCGGGGTGGTCCCCCCGGCGGGCGGCCTCGACGTGCGCGCGGCCTGGGCCGTGGCAACGCTCGCAGGAGACGGTGGGGATCATCGAGTGCACGTCGACGGTGTCCGGGTCGGTCATCGAGGTCAGGGTGACGTGGCACTTGATGCAGTCGAAGGCGTCCTCCCCGGTGAGGATCCGGCCCAGCGCGTCGGTGCCGGGGGAGGGCTCGTCCATCCCCTGGCCGGGGGTGATCCGGACCGAGCCGTCGGCGTAGGAGGTGAGCCGGTGCTCCCGGAGGGTGAAGTCCCGAGGGTCGTCGTCGAGGACGCTGAGGAACGTGGTGGCGTGGTAGCCGGAGCCGAAGGCGTAGTCGATCGGCAGCCGGTCGACCCGGTCCCCCTGCCGACGCTCGACGGCGAAGCGGTCGTCCTCCAGGAGGAAGCTCCAGGTGACCCCGGGCCGCTCGAAGTCGACGACCTCCCGGCCGTCGAGCTGCTGCGCAAGGGCGCGGTCGGCGGCGGGGCGGAAGGTCCGGCTGTGGCCGTTGCGCTCGTGGTAGACGGCGATCGACGGGTGACAGTCGGCGCAGGCGTCGTCGCCGACGAAGTCCGCCCGGGTGAAGCCGGCCGGGTGGGCCGAGGTGGCGCCCCGGAGCTCGGAGGCCTCCGGCTCGGGCTCGCGGGCCGTCCACCAGAGGAGCCCGCCGACGGCGACCAGCCCGACGACGCCGAGGAGGATCGCCTCGCGGATCTGGGAGGAGGCGTCCGGTGGGGGCGGGGGGGCGTCGGTGCCGGGTTCGTTCGAGGCCATGGGGGGCGCTCCGGGGCCCGGGGGCGGGACGGTCGCCCTCGGTCGCGACGCGTCGGGGCGAGGTGGGCTTCGAGTCTATCGGCCGGGTGAGCCGATCGTCGACGTCTTCTTCCGGAGGGGGGCATTCTGGTAGACTCGGCGATCCTAAGTCGGGCCGCCGGGCTCGCGTTCCACGGGGAACATCCGGGGCGACGGTCGGGCCGTCGCGACGCTCGCGGCCGGACGCCCGGACCGACAGGGTCCGGCCTCCGTCCCGTCACCGCCCCGCAACGAATCGCACCGGGAGAGGAAGCCGTGCTCTGGTCGAACGCCCTGATCCCGACCCAGAAGGAGTCGCCGGCCGACGCCGTGGCGCCGAGCCACGTGCTGCTGCTGAGGGCCGGGATGATCCGGCAGCTCGGGGCGGGGACCTACACGTATCTCCCCCTGGGCCTCCGGGTCCTGAAGAAGGCCGAGCGGATCGTCCGGGAGGAGATGGACGACGCCGGGGCGCTGGAACTGCTGATGCCGGCGATGCACCCGATCGAGCTCTGGGAGGAGACCGGCCGGGTCGGCACGATGGGCGAGGTGCTCATCAAGTTCGACCTCGGGGGCGACCGCAAGGTCTGCCTCGGGCCGACCCACGAGGAGGTGATCACCGACCTCGCCCGGGCCTTCCTCACCTCCTATCGCCAGTTGCCGATCACGGCCTATCAGATCCAGACGAAGTTCCGCAACGAGCCACGTCCCCGGTTCGGCATCGTCCGGACCCGGGAGTTCCTGATGAAGGACGCGTACAGCTTCGGCGCCGACGTCGAGCAGCTCAACGCCAGCTACGAGGTCATGTACGAGGCCTATTGCCGGATCTTCGACCGCTGCGGCCTGCCCTACGTCGCGGTCGAGGCCGAGAGCGGCCCGATCGGCGGCGACGCCTCGCACGAGTTCATGGTCCCCTCGCCCTCGGGGGAGGACCAGCTCATCCACTGCGGGAAGTGCGGCTACGCGGCGAACGTGGAGAAGGCGGAGGTCGGCACGATCGACGACCCCTCCCCCGCCCCGGGAGACGTACCGCCCCCCTCGGAGGTCGAGACGCCGGGGAAGAGGACGATCGAGGAGGTCGCGTCGTTCCTGAAGGTCTCCCCCGAGGAGACGGGCAAGCTGCTCGTCTTCCTGGCCGACGGCAAGCCGGTGGCCGTCCTGGTCCGGGGCGATCACGAGGCGAATGAGGGGAAGGTCCGCCGCGCCTTCGGGGCATCGACCCTGGAGCCGGCCGACGCGGCGGCGATCCAGAAGGCCACCGGTGCCCCGATGGGCTTCCTCGGGCCGGTCGACCTCAAGCTCCCGATGGTCGTGGACCAGTCGGTCGCGGCCATGCCCCGGGTAGTCGTCGGCGGGAACAAGGAGGACGTCCACTTGAAGGACGTCGTCCCCGGCCGGGACTTCCCGCTCGACCGGGTGCTCGACCTCCGCAACGCCCTGGCCGGTGATCCCTGCCCCCGGTGCGGGGCGACGCTGGAGGTGGGCAACGGGATCGAGATCGGCCACGTCTTCAAGCTCGGCACTAAGTATTCCGACGCGATGGGGGCGATGTTCCAGGACGCCGAGGGGAAGACGCACCCGCTCATCATGGGGTGCTACGGGATCGGCGTGAACCGGATCGTCGCCTCCGCCGTCGAGGCGGGGAACGACAAGAACGGGATCATCTGGCCCCTGAACCTCGCGCCCTACGAGGTGCTGATCGTCCCGCTCCAGGTCGACCCGGACGGCGAGGTGATGGCCAAGGCGAGCGAGATCGCCGAGGCCCTGAAGTTCGCCGGGGCCGACGTGCTGATCGACGACCGGGACCAGCGTCCCGGCCCCAAGTTCAAGGACGCCGACCTGATCGGGGTCCCCCTGCGGGTGGTCGTCGGCGATCGGGGGCTGAAGGAGGGGAAGGTCGAGCTGAAGTGGCGGCACGAAGCCGAGGCGTCGACCGTGCCGGCCGAGGGGGCGGGCCTGGCCGTGGTGGAGAAGCTGATCGCCGCGCGGCAGGCCGAGGACCGCCGGGTGGCGCAGCGGGCCGAGCAGCGGGCCGCCCGTCAGGGGCAATCGGCATGACCCCGGACGGCCCCGCGCAGGGCCCGACGACCCGGGCCCTGCCGATGGTCCTCTTCGGGATGCTCACCCTGCTGACCTTTGCCGGCCCGCTGGCGATCTTCGTCGTCGGCCGGGGCGGGGAGCGGCCGAGCTGGCCCCCCGACCGGCCGATCGAGTGGCGGGTCTTCCTCGGCGTGACCACCGGCTTCCTGGCGCTGCTCGTCGCCTGCGTGGCCGACGGGATGCTCACCCTCCGGCGCCTGAAACGGGAGGGAGGGGACCGCGCATCGGCGACGGCCGAGGGCACGGAGGCCGACTCGTGATCGAGGCGATGGCCGGGCTCGGCCTGTTCTCGGCGGGGGCGGTGCTCTGCTACGGGCTCTGCCTGGTGGTGCGTTCGGTGGCCCCTCGGGTGGGGCTGATCGACACCCCGGGGGGACGGAAGGCCCACGAGGCGCCGACCCCGATGGGGGGCGGCGTCGCCATCTGGCTGGCGCTCGTCCTGGTGCTCGGCCTGGGGACGGCCTGGGTCGCCTCCGGGCTCCCCCTCCCCCCCGAGATGTCGAAACATGCCGAGGGGTCGATGCTCCGGGTCCGCTCGCTCTGGGTCATCGTCGGCCTGGCGACCGGGATGATGCTCGTCGGCCTGGCCGACGACCGTTTCCGACTCGACTGGAAGCCGAGGCTGGCCCTGCAGGTGCTGGCGGCGGCGGGGCTGGTCGCGGCCGGGGCGCAGATCACCCTGTTCGGGCCGCTCGGCTGGCCCCCGATCCGGTGGGGGATCACGATCCTCTGGGTGGTCGGGCTGACCAATTCGTTCAACTTCCTCGACAACATGGACGGGCTGTCGGCGGGGGTGGGCCTGATCGTCGCGTTGCTGTTCGTCGGGGCGCAGGCGGCGGTCGGTGCGCTGTTCGTGCCCGCGGTCTTGCTGGTGCTGGCGGGGTCCCTGGCGGGGTTCCTGGTGCACAATTCCCCCCCCGCCAGGCTCTTCATGGGGGACGCGGGGAGCAATTTCCTCGGGTTCCTGCTCGGGGCGATGACGGTGGTCGGCACCTTCACGAAGGATTACCCGGGCTCGGGTGACTCGCCGTACGGGGTGCTCGCCCCGCTGCTGGTGATGGCCGTGCCGCTCTACGACACGGCGTCGGTCATCCTGATCCGCGTGCGGGCGGGCCGCAGTCCCTTCCAGGCGGACCGGAGCCACTTCTCGCACCGGCTGATCGAACGCGGGTTGACCCCGCCGTGGGCCGTGCGGACGATCTACCTGGTGACGCTCTCCGGGGGCCTGGGGGCCTTGCTGCTGCACCGGCTCGACGGCTGGGGGGCGGCGGTCGTGGTGTCGCAGACGCTCTGCGTGCTGGGCGTCGTGGCGATCCTGGAAATCAAGCGGCCGAAGGCGACGGCGTCGGGGCCCCCGTCGCCACCGGCACCGGCCGACGAGGCGACCACGGGATCAATCCGCTGATGGGCAGCCGAGCCGGCAAGACGCGACGCCCCCCGATCACGACCTCCCGATCGTCGTCGGTCCCGGTCGATTCGGGGCAGGAGGACTCCTCCTGGCTCGGCGAACGGATCCGCCGGATCGCGCTGGGGCTGACCGCCGCCCTGGTCGTCGCCCGGGCCTACTGGCCGGCGGAGGGGATGACCGAGCTGGAGACGGGGCAGCAGCTCCCTTGGACCTTCGCCCTGCTCGCCACCGCCACCCTCGCGGTGACGGGGGCGATGCTCGGTCGGTCGCTCCGGTTCCGATTCTCGTGGGCCGACGCGGCGATCGTCGGGCTGATCGCGGCGGTCGGGGTGAGCGCCTCGCAGGCGCTGGACCGCCGGGTGGCGATCAACCTGGCGTGGCAGTGGGCCGGCGTGGGGCTCGCCTACGTCCTGCTCCGGAATCTGCCGAGGACCCGGGCGGAATCCTGGGCCCTGGCCGGCATCCTCGCGGCGACGGCGGCGGCGGTCTCGGCGTATGCGGTCTATCAGGTCGGCGTCGAACTGCCCGAGCTTCGTCGGCAGTACGAGCGGAACCCCGAGCGCGTGATGGCCCTGGCAGGGGTGACGGCGGAGCCGGGCTCCCCCGAATACCGGCTGTTCGCCGACCGGCTGGTCGGCTCGAAAGAACCCTATTCGACCTTCGCCCTGGCGAACTCGCTGGGGGGCTACGTCGTCGGGCCGCTCGTGCTGGGCCTCGGCGTCCTGCTGGCGGGGCTGGCGCGAAGGTTCCGGGGTGATCGGGATCCCTTCAACCCGCAACCGACCTGGTCCTCGCTGCCGATGGCGGCGCTTCCGGTGCTGCTGCTGCTCGTCGTGCTGCTGCTGACCAAGAGTCGGAGCGCCTTCCTCGGCCTGGTGGTGGGTGGGGCGATCCTCGCGGTCGGCCTGGGCCCGAAGCTGGGCCGGCGGGGGGTCATCGGCGGGGCCCTGGGGTCGATCGTCGCCGGGGGCCTGGCGGCGGCCGGGCTCTTTCGCCTCGGCTACCTCGATCGGCAGGTGCTGACGGAGGCGACCCGGTCCCTGCGGTTCCGGTTCGAGTACTGGGTCGGCGCCTGGAGGGTCCTCACCGACGGCGGCGCCTGGCTGGCCGGCCTCGGCCCCGGGAACTTCCGGCCGGAGTACCGCTTGCACAAGCTCGTCGAGGCGAGTGAGGACGTCGCCGACCCGCATAACCTCCTCCTGGAAGTCTGGGTCGTCGCCGGGATCGCCGGACTGTTCCTGCTGGTGCTCGGGCTCGGATTGGTGCTCTGGAATCTGCTCGGTCCGGCTCGACGCGGGAGCGACGAGCCGGCATCGAATCCGGCGATGGAGGCCGACCCGCCCCGGCCCGCCTCCCTGCTGGCCTGGGGAGGGCTCGGGGGATGGCTGGCGGTCCTGATGCTCGGCGACCTGAATCTCTTCGCCGATGACAACGAATCCCTGCTCCGCTGGCTCGTGCTCGGCGCGGGCTGGGGGCTGGCCGTCGGGCTGGCCGGTCCGCTCTGGGCGAGGGTCCCGCCGTCCGGGGTCGCCTTCGGGGCCGCGGTGGTGGCGATCGCGGTCAACCTGCTCGCGGCCGGGGGCATCGGCTACGCGCCGGTCTCCTGCATGCTCTGGGGCCTGGCGGCGGTCGGCCTCAACCTCAGGGACGACCGGCCCGCCGGGAGGCTCCGGGAGTTGCCGGGCCTCTTCCCCCCCTTCGTGGCGGCGGCGGTCCTCTCGGCCCTGCTCGGCACCTTCTACGGCACGGTCTCCCCCTACTGGAGATCCCAGGCGCTCATGAACCGGGCCGACGCCATCCTCGCCGACCACCCCAATATCCCGAGGCAGGAAGACATGGACGAGGTCGCCCGCCTGCTCGACCGCGCCATCGCCGCCGACGCCTACGCCACCCGCCCCTATCTCGCCCTGGCCGAGCTGGAGTTGCTCGCCTGGCTCGGGCGGGGGGCGCCTCCGGAGGACGCGGCCTGGAACCGGGTCGAGGAGATCCTCACCGAGGCCCGGACCCCGCCCCGCAGTCCCCTCTCGCTGGAGGTCCGAGTCGCCCGGTTGAACATCGCCGCCCGGATGCTCGACGCGAGACGGGACCTGCCTTCCTCGGTGCAGGGCCAGTTGCGGACGATCATCGCCGATGCCGCCTACACGATCGCCGAGCTGAATCCCACCAGCGCCCTCGCCCATGCTCAGGCGGCCGAGGCGCTCGCGGCCGTCGACCAGTTCGATCGGGCGGCCGGCGAGGCGGAGCGGGCCCTCGAACTCGACGCCCTGATCCCCCACACGGAGAAGAAATTGTCGGGGCCGTCCCGCGAGCGGCTGGTCGAGGCGATCCCGGAGTGGCGGGGGAAGGCCGAGGAGGTCCGGGCGGCTCCCGCTGAGGGGACGAGCAATGAGGGCTGAACCGACATCCTGAGGCATCGAACGCGGGGGGGTGCGCGTCCCGCCGGATCTCGCAGGAGCAGGCGCTGCGATCCGATCCCTTCGGGGCACCTCAGTCGAGGTCGTTCGCGCCCCGGTGGGGCTTCGGCTTGTCCCCGGAATCGGGCCCGCTGGTCAGGGCTCGGCCGAGCAGCCCGAGACCGCCCCAGGCCAGGTGCACCGGCACCACCACGGGGCTGAAGGCGAAGGAGAGCAACGCGATCAGCGCGGCCTGCTGGTCCGTCGCGCCGTTCCGCTTCGCCCGACGGGCCCTCGGACGCAGAAAGAACAGTCCGCCGACATAGAGCGCACCGACGATCGCGAGGATGGCCGGGGGTCCGATCGACCGGGAGGCGGGCGGTCCCAGGCCGTCGCGCCCGCCTCGGTCCCGACCCCGGGACTCGGATGCGACCGCCCCCGCCCCGGGGGCAGGGTCGGGATCCGGGCGGGAGGACGTCCACACGACGAAGCCGAGGACGAGCACGAGGACGATCGCGATCAGTCCGCAGAATCCCCCGGCCTCGTCCATCGCTGCTCCTCCCGCTCGGATGGGTTCTCATGGCTCCCGGCTCGGAGGACGGGATGCATCGGTCGTTCAATCGCCCCCGGCGATGCGGGTCTGATAGGTGTCGAGATCGCGTTGAGACTCCGGGTCGCGGGGCCGCTCGACGCCCGGCCCGAACGGATATTCGGGCATGTCCTTCCAGGGGAGCGGGCCGACGGCGTCGCTCCCGGCGGTGAACGGGTCGGCGTCCTTGCAGTAGCCGATCGAGCGGAGCACGAAGCTGCGCGTCCAGGCCTCGGGGAGCCCTGGGGCGGTGGCGTCGAATTCGAACCGCAACTCGTCGCCGGGGCCCACCAGGCAGAGGCGGTCGTCGTCGGCGGTGAGCAGCTCGGTCACGTCGCCGAAGCGGGTCAGCCTCCCGGCGAATGGGGCCAGCGGGGCCGGGTCGACGTACTCGTAGTCGTAGAGCAGTGGGAGCCGGCCGTCGGGGGACACCTCCCGGATGTAACCCTTCGCCCCCAGCTTCGCCCGGGAGACGGGGAGCGAGGTGACCCGGAGCGCTCGCTCGGCCTCGGGGTCCCGGACGGCGAGGAAGGCGTGATCCCAGTAGCATTCCATGTTCGTCCGGACCCGGAGGACGCAGCGATCGCCGGTCAGCTTGCCGGTCAGGTCGAGCGTCGTCATCCGGGGCAGCCCGGCAGGATAGCCTGGGTCGGCCTCGATGACCTCCCACGAGCCGTCGTCCCGGAGGCGTTCCAGGACCGGCGGCATCAGCTCGACGCCGGCGGTCGAGGCCGCGTAGTTGGTCTGGGAGTAGGGGTACTCGACCCACCCGGCCAGGCAGAGGACCAGCGAGTCGTCGGGCCCGAACCGGGAGAGGCGGTCGGCGAAATCGAGGACGATCCCGTGCTCATCGGCATACCCGATCCAGCGGACGTGCCGCTTGAAGTCGTCGACGGTGTCCCGGTCGTTCGCCGAAAGCGTCTCCAGGACGTCGTCCCCCTCCAGGTCGGTCGCGGCCTGCGGGGCGATCGTCTCCCTCCAGGCGATCAGCTCGCCGGTCGGGCGGTTGCCGCCGGGTGAGAACCGCTCGTCGGGGTGGGCGTCGACGCCGGGCGGGCGGTCGACGACGTCGAGCACGAGGTGGTCGAGGTAGGAGACCTCGTCCATCGGCTCGGTGATCGAGAGGCGATAGACGCCCCCCTGCTCCGCCAGCTGATCGGCCCGGACGTGGACCATCTCGTCGCGGTCGGGCTGGCTGTACACCCCGGGGGCGACGAGGTAGCCCATGCCGCCGCCGCCGAGGATGTCGCCGATGCAGGCGAACCGCTCGCCGTTCCACGTGAAAAGCACCGGGCAGGAGCCGGTCTTGCGATTCTTCTCGGCGAGCGTGACCATCACGTCGGCGGCCTGGTTCAGCTCGGTCTGCATCACGCCGTCGGGCCACCTGAGGCGGACCAGCGGGACAAGTTCGGAACTCCCGAGGCCGAGCACGACCGGGGTGATCGACTGGGCCGTGCCGGACTCGGTCGAGGTGTGGTGGTACTGGACCGACAGGTCGGCCCCTTCGAGCGAGACCTTCGTCCCCAGGCCATGCGGGTTGGTCCGCATCAGCTCGGGGTAGATGTTCCAGCGGCCGGCGAGGTCGAGCCCCAGCCAGCGTCGGCCGTTGCCGAGATTCTCGGCGACGATCGGCGGGGCGCCGTCGCGGACGTAGACCGCGTCGGGCAAGGGCGACTCGTCGAACAGGTCGACGAGCGCTCCGCCGAGGATCGGCGACGGGTCGTCCTCCGACGATGCTGCGGGGGCGGTCGGCAGGGGACGCGCGGAGGAGCGGTCCCCCTCGTTGCGGGCCCAGGCGGGGATCTCGCCGTCGGCGAGGGAGGTCGAGAGCAGGTCGGGATGGCCGTCGAGGTCGAGGTCGGCGACGGTGGCCGATCGCCACCCCTTGGCGTCGATCGGCCAGGGCTCCAGCTTCAGGTCGAGCGCCTCCCCCCTGCCCTCCGAGGAATTCCGCCAGGCGATCGCACCGCCGTTGGCCCCCAGCCCGACGAGGTCGGGTCGGCCGTCCTGATCGAGGTCGACGACGAGCAGCCCCCCCAGGCGGGCGGCGAGGTTGTCGGCCGGCAGGTCGACGGCGTGGAACTGCCCGAGCCGGTCGTTCAGCGCGACGCGCAGGGGTTGGCCGTCGGCGGCGAGGACCAGGTCGAGGTCCCGATCCGAATCGATGTCCAGGGCCGCAACGGCCGAGTGCGGGACCTCCGCATCGTGCAGCGCGATCGCGTCGCTCCAGTCAGAGAAGGCGGTTTCCAGGCCGGCGACGGCGTTGGCCTTGGGGCCCTCCACCGCCAGCGGCGCGGCCGAGAGGGACGTGCCGGCGTCGACCGGGACCGGCGTCCCATCGTTGCGGTAAGCGACGGTGAAGGCGCCACCCTCTGAGTCGTCGGTGAATGCCTGTTCGGACCGGGAAACGTCGCAGTGGTTGACGACGAACAGGTCGAGGTCGCCATCGAGGTCGAGGTCGAGCCAGCGGGCCGTGACGGTGAGGGCGTCGCCGCCGTCCGTGTCGGTGGCCTCGGTGAGGTCCTCGAAGCGGCCCTCGCCGGTGTTGCGGAGCAGGAGGTTGGGCCCGACCCGGGCGAGGTACAGGTCGGGGAAGAAGTCGGCGTCGAAGTCGCCGGCGGCCACGCCGATGCTGGGGAGGTCGGTCGGCAGGCCGAATTCGGCGGACGCGTCGACGAAACGACCATCCCCCAGGTTGAGCAGGAGCGCATCCCGGACGCCGTCCGGGCCGACGACGGCGGCGGTGGCGTAGAGGTCGATCTTGCCGTCGCGGTCGGCATCGAAGGCGGCGACCCCGGCCCCGAAGCGGTCCCGGGCACGGCCGACGACGGCGAGGGGGCCGGTGAAGTCGCCCTTCGAGGCCCAGCGGTGCCCCTCGGGGAACTCGACCTCGGCGACCCGCATCTCGGAGAACCTCGGCGGCGGGGCGTCGGCCACCGGTGGGACCCGTCGGGAGGGGGGGCCGACGAGTTCGGCGTATCGGCCCATCTCGCCGTAGACCTTGGCGGCGGTGTCTCCCATGCCGGGCGGGGGCTCGCTGCGCTGGGGGTCGAGGCGATTCTTCAGGTCGGTCAGTCGGTCGTAATCCTCGCGTCGGCCGACCTCAGGGCGGACGTAGACCCGTGAGAGGTTGTAGAGGGCCGGGACGAGGTAAGGATTGATGGCGAGGGCCCTCTCCAGCGGCTCGACGAGTTTCTCGGGCTCGAACAGGGCGGCCCGCTCGGTGCCGGAGGAATCCGGCATGGTGACGGCATACCAATAGAGGGCATGCGCGTCATAGGGGTCGCCCTCCACGACGGCGGCGAACTCGTCGTGTGCCTCCTTCCAGCGGCCGACCTGCTCCAGGATGATCGCCTTGCTGTAGTGGGCGTGGAGGTTGTCGGGCTCCTCGGCGAGGACCTCGTCGAGCAGCGCGATGGCCTGTTCGAAGCGGTCGGGGCCGCCGTCGCCCCCGGCCTCGGTTGCGCCGCCGGACTGGGACTCGTCATCGGCGATGGCCTCCCCGGTCTGATTGAGCAGGGCGATGGCGAGGTTGATCTTGGCCGGCTGCCAGTCGGGGGCGAGTTCCCGGATCTCCCGGAAACGGGCGGCGGCGTCGGCGTACTCGTAGCGCTCCATGTGGCCGAGGCCGGCGTAGTGGGCCTCCAGGACCGGCTCCATCTGCGAAGGAAGGATTCCGGGGATGTCCGCCCCGGGGACGGCCGGGCCCTTACCCTTGAACCAGCCGCACCCGGGGAGCATGAGAAGGATGGCGAGCGGGACCAGTGCGAGGAGCGGCGGGCAGTCGCGTCGCGGAAGCCGCATCGTCGGAAGACTCCGAAGTGAGAGGTCGACTGCGGGCGGTTCGGCCCCGGGGTCGGTGTCCGGCGGATGCCGACGCCTCGGGGGATCGGCCGGCGGTTTCCCCGGATCGGGAGGACCGGCCGGCGGACGGGCGGATCAGGCGTCCCGGCCGGGAGGAAGATAGATGGGCCGGGCGTAGAGCCCAGTATACGCCTCGCTCCTGATGTGGGACAGCATCGCATGGCCCTGCCGCCGCCGTCGCTCCTCCCGGAGCCCGGCCAGGTCGATTGGGCCGACCACGATCTTCTCACCGGGGCCGGGATCGGCCTGGGCCAGGATCCGGCCGTCGAAGTCGACGACCATGCTCCCGCCCGGCCAGGAGAAGGGCGGGTAGTTGGAGTACGACGCCCCCTGGTTCGAGGCGACCACGAACGCCATGTTCTCGACCGCCCGGGCCCGGTTGAACAGCGTCCACCAGTCCATCGGCGGGGTCGCCCCCCAGGGGTCCATGTACGCCGAGACCCGGATCAGGACCTCGGCACCGCCCAGCGCGAGGGCCCGGAGCGATTCGGGGAAGAGCCAGTCGTAGCAGATCGCCGCGCCGATGTGGCCGATCTCCGTCTCGGCGACGGGGAACAGCGGCTCGTCGTAACCGGGCAGGTCATGGGGGCTGGCGTGGACCTCCCAGGGGAGCCACGGATTGACCTTCCGGTACTTCGACAGCAGCCCGTCGGGGCCGATCAGGCAGGTCGTGTTGAAGACGACGCCCGGCCACCGGGGGTCGGACTCCAGGAAGGTGCCCGTCTGGATGTAGACCCCATGCTGCTTCGCCTTCGAGGCATAGCGGTCGGTCTGCTCGTTGGGGAGCGGGACCGCGAGGCGGTCGAGCAATTCCCCGGCCGTCTCGTAGATCGGCGCCGCGTGGGAGAACTCGGGGAAGACGACGAGCCGGACGTCGAAGAAGGGGCGGTAGCCGACGACGGCGGCGTCGACCATCCCGAGGAGCCGGTCGACCCGACCGGGAAGTTCGTCCCGGGATCGGGAGCAGGGGAGATCCGTCTGGCAGGCGGCGGCGTAGTAGCGGGCGGCGGCGTGCATGGGGCGTCGTCCCGGTCGGTGTTCGGGCGGGGTCGGGCCGGATCCTCGATCAGCGATCGACGCCGCTGGCCTCCCGGAGCGCGGCCAGCAAGGCGTCGGACCGGCGGTCGTCGAGGCGGAGCACTACGTCGGCGGCCCGGTCAATCCGGTCGGACAGGAGCAATTGGGTGCCGAGGACGAGCCAGGCGTCGCGGTCGTCGGGCTCGGCCTGGAGGTGGGCCTCCAGGGAGGCGAGGGCGTCGTGGAAGTCGGCCGGTTCGGCGTGGAGGGCCTGGACGTCGCGGGCGCGGAGCAGCCATCGGGGATCCGCGGCGATCGCCTCCCGGAGTCGGTCGGCGGCCTCCCGGTACTCGCCCCGGACGAAGGCGACCTGGGCGAGGCGGGCCCTCGGGGGGGCCGAGAGCGGGGCGGCGCGCATCGCCTGACGATAGCGACGGTCGGCGCGACGCAGGTCGGCGGCCCGAAAGTTCCGGTCACCGAAGGTCAGCAACTCGGCGGCCCGCCCCGCATCCCTGGGATCAGGGCCATCTCCGGCTCGGGGCCGCTCGGCCGGGATCCCCCCCCCCTGCCCCGGGTCCCCCGGGATCGGGGCTGCTGGGAAGGGGAACAGGACCGGCGACGCCCCGATCGGCAAGGGGACGACCGGCGGCGCAGGGAACGCCGGGGGGATCGTGACCCATGGTCCGCCGCGGCCCGGGGTGACGAAGATGGGGGGGGCGTAGGGGACGAGGCCGCCCGTTGAGGGGAGCAGCACGACCCGCGGCGCGTAGGGGATCACCACCGGCGGCCTCGGGACGCACGCGCCCGTGACGGTGACTGGCGGCCTCGCGGTGGATTCGTCGGCGAGCCCAAACCGTGTGATCCCGCAAAGCGGCAGGACCAGCGGGACGAGCAGTCGGATGGCGGATCGTCGGTCGGGCAACGAGGAGCCTCCGCCCCGGGGATGGGCGATCCACGCCGGATCCGGCCTCCGGCGTCGTCAGCTCAGCCGACGAGCGGGGGGCCGTGGGTCATGGACGGCCTCCCTACGTCACCGGTCCCCCCGGTTCGGTCGATCCCGAGGGACGGTTCGACCAGCGTCCCCGACCGGACCTCCGGGCCGTCATCCGCGACAGGGCCGCCGGCCCAGTCCATGCGAATCAAGCTGATGATCGCGAAGCCGAGAAGGGCGACCACCAGGCCCACGACGGCCCCGCCGATCACCCAGGCCTGGACCGATGCCTCCTGACCGTAGGATCGCCGGGAACCGATCGCGGCCGATCCGGCCGGGGGGTGATCCTCGTCGAGATCGGAGAACGGGTCGAACGCGTCGTCCGCCGCAACTCGGGGCCTCGCGGCGCCTCGACCCCGGCGGAGCGGCTCTGGGGGAGGCCCCGCCGGGCCCGACGGGCCCGATCGGTGTCGGGGGGCCGGTTCTTCCTCGTCCGAGAGGAGGTCGGCCAGCTCCGAAAGCCTCACCTCGGGCTCGGGCTCGGGCCGGGACGTGGGCTCCGGCCTCGGCAACCGGGTCGGGGGGTAGGAGGCGGTCGACGGGGCCTGGATGTCGGCCCCGAAGGGGGGATCGGCCACCGGGGGGACGTCCCGGGTCGAGGGGGCCTCGATGAGCCGGGCGCCTTCCCCGAGGTCGAAGTCGGCGGACTCGTCCTCGTCGGCGATCAGGGCGAATTCGAACGAGCCGGTCCCCTCGTCCGAGTCCTCGACCTCCAGCCGGTCGAGCTCCTCGAGCAGGGCGTCGTAGCTGGCGAATCGGTCGCCGGGCTTCTTGGCCATCAATCGCTGGATGAGCTTGGCGACGGCCCGGGGGACGTCCGGCCGGAGCTGGCGGACGTCCGGGACTGGCTGGGTCGCGTGGCGCCGGAGCTTGTCGGCGATGTGCCCGCCGGGGAACGGGGGGAAGCCGGTCAAGAGGTAATACGAGGTGCACCCGAGGGAGTACATGTCGCTCCGCTCGTTGGCCCCCCGGCTGTCCCTGGCCTGCTCGGGGGCCATGTAGTCCACGGTGCCGACGGTCGTGCCGTGCCGGGTGACGCGTTCGTCCTCCGCCTCGCTCTGGAGGGCCAGGCCCAGGTCGATCAACTTGACCGCGCCGTCGCGGGCCATCAGGATGTTGGCCGGCTTGATATCCCGGTGGACGACCCCCTTGCTCCAGGCGTACCGGAGCCCGAGCGCCGCCTCTCGGACGACCCTCATCGCCTCGGGCACTTCCATCGGGCCGAATCGGCGGACCCGGTCGTGCAGGTCCGAGCCCTCGACATATTCGAGCACCAGGTAGTGCCGGCCGCTCTCCGACCCCCGATCGTAGATCGAGACGATGTTCTGGTGCTCCAGCGCCTCCGCACTCTGGGCCTCTCGGAGGAACCGCTGCAGGAGGGTCGGATTCTTGGCGAGGTAGCGGGGCAGGACCTTGAGGGCGACCTCGTACCCGCTGTCGATGTGGACCGCCCGGAAGACCGAGCTCATCCCCCCCGAGCCGAGCGGCTCGACGAGTCGATAGCTCCCCAGCCGCGTGACGGTCTGGGTCGTCTGTGTCGGGATGATCTCATCCATGGGAAGTCCGATCCCGTCCGGACACCAGGGCGAGCGGGGATCCGCTGACGACCGACGGACGGAGGTCGCTCGGCTCGCCGCCCCGGACGCGGTCGACCATCACTATTCTAGGCCATGCCCCCCGAGAAGCAAAGGACGCCCGTGGGGTCAGAGCCTCCGCAGGTTCAACCCGCCGTCGACGTAGAGCACCTGGCCGGTGGAAAAGCCAAGCAAGCCGGAGGCGACCGCCGACACGGCCTTGCCGACGTCCTCGGGGGTCCCCCATCGTCGGATCGGGCTCAGCCCGTCGGCGATCCGGAGATCATACGCCTCCCGAACCCCTGCCGTCATGTCGGTGGCGATGATCCCCGGACGGACCTCGTAGACCCGGACCCCCTGCTCCGCCAACCGCGCCGCGAAGAGCTGGGCGACCATGCTCATCCCCGCCTTCGAGACGCAATATTCCGGCCGGTTGACGCTGGCGAATTCGCTGGAGATCGAGGTGACGAAGACGATGGTCGGCGGCACCGGGCCTCCCGGGAGGGCCCGATCGAGCATGGCCGAGGCCGCGTACTGCGAGAGGAAGAATGGCCCCCGGAGGTTGATCCCCAGGACGCGGTCCCAGCTCTCCGGGGTGGTCTCCAGAATGTCGAGGCGTCGATCGGGTGCGACACCGGCGTTGTTGACCAGCAGGTCGAGCCGCCCGAAGGCCTCGAGGGTGCGATCGATCAGGGCCCGTCCCTGGTCCAGGTCCGCCACATCGGCCCGAACGGCCATCGCCTTCGGGGAACCCGCCGACTCGGCGAGCCGACACGCCTCCTCAGCGGCCGAGGCGTCCGAGCGATAATTGACGACCACGGCGAGTCCGTCGGCCGCGAGGGACGAGACGATCCCCCGGCCGATCCCCCGCCCCCCCCCGGTGACGACCGCGACGCGAGACTCCATCATCGGCACCTCCGGCCGGCGATCACGCCAGCTTCCCCCTGCCCCCTCGTGCGACCCGATCGGGCCCGCCCGCACAGCATCGGCCCGGGTCCTCGCCCGGTCAAGTGCCGAACCGGCAGGTGGAGGCCCGGGTCCAATCCGTTGACAGTGGCCCCCCTCCCGGCGACAATCACCGCTGCCACCGACCCGATGCGCCCGTAGCTCAGGAGGATAGAGCGGCGGTTTCCTAAACCGCAGGCCGCAGGTTCGAATCCTGCCGGGCGTATTGCCACGATTCCGACCCGTCGGCCCCGACCCCGACCCCTTCTCTCCCGGGGCGCCCGTAGCTCAGCCGGATAGAGCAGCGGTCTTCTAAACCGCTGGTCGCAGGTTCGAATCCTGCCGGGCGCGCTGAATGCAGCGGTCGGCCGTTTCCACGGGCCCGATCGTAGCGTAAGCTCACCAATGGAGGGGATGGGACCGATTGAGGCGGGACCGGGAGCCACTCGGGCCGGTCCCCGTTCCACGTGGAACCAGGGCCGAGCGACCCGGCCGGCCGGCTCCACGCCCATCCTGCCGCCGTCGAGCAGCCCCCATCACCCGGATCGACCCGAGTCGCGTCGATGAAAGGTTCGGAGGACGACCCACCGGTGACGCCAGACCACGCGACCACCGACCGGCTGACCGAACTCCAGACCGACTGGCGTCTGGTCCGATCGGCCCACGAGCCCGGGCCTGAAGGCCAGGCGGCGATGCGGGACCTGATCGGCCGCTATCACGATGCCGTGGAGCGCTACCTCCGCCTCAAGCTCCGGGACCGCAACCTCGCCGATGAAGTGCTCCAGGAATTCTGGATCAAGCTGCTCAACCACAAGCTGGCCGGGGCGGACAACTCCAAGGGCCGCTTCCGGGACTACCTCCGCACCGTCCTGCACCGCCTGATCATCGACCACTTCCGGGGTCGGAAGCTCCAGCCGCTGCCGCCCGGCGACCTCTCCGACCCGAACGTCCCGGACCTGGAGTACGACCGGGTCTGGAGGGAGGTCGTCATCAACCGCGTGATCTCCCGGTTGGAGACCTACGAGGCGAGCACCCCGAAGAACCGGTACGCCCGGGTCCTGAATTTGCGAATGTCCTCCCCCGAAGCCTCGATCGACGAGTTGACCGAAGAACTCGCGAGGCGGACGGGCGAACATCTCACCCCCGAGGCGTTCCGAAAGACGCTCCAGCGGGCCCGGGCGAAGTTCCTGGAGTTACTGATCCAGGAGCTTCGCGAGGGGATGGCCAACCCGACCCCGGACGAAATCGAGGAGGAGATCAACGAACTGGGCCTGGGGGCCCTCTACCGCCGGTACTCCGACGACGCCCCGGTGTGAACCTGCGTCGGCTGCGGATCCGGCGCAACTGCTTGACCTTCCCATCCCCTCCAGCTACAGTTTATCGGATAGCTGGCACGGAGAGAGGGTCTGTCCCTTTCCGGCTGTGAACGCCCGATCACAGCCGCGCCGTGGGCTCATCCCAACCCGGTCACTGACGATCACCCATGACGCGGAACCGCAATGAGGGTTGGCGATGCTGGTCCTTTCCCGGAAGAAGAACGAGAGCATCATCATCAATGACCACATCGTCGTGACGGTGGTCGAGATTCGAGGCGACAAGGTCCGCCTCGGGATCGAGGCGCCCAAGGACGTGAGCGTCCATCGGCGAGAGGTCTACGAGGCGATCCAGAATCAGGCTGAACACCGGCCCGCCTCCCGGCTTTACGAGGACGACTGATTTGAGTCGCCCCGTGTGGGGCAACTCCCCTCAGCGTCACCTCGCCTTGAGGACACGGACGAACTCTCGCATCCAGGGCCCATTGTCCGACCATCCCCGTACGGACACCACTGGACCGGAGACGACCACGTCCCGGTCGACGAACTCACCTCCCGCCGATCGGACGTCGGGGGCAAGGTCGGGATAGCAGGTCAACGTCCGGCCCTCGCCGTAGCCGGCGGCGAAGAGGAGCAAGGGGCCGTGGCAGTTCGCCGCGATCGGCTTGCCGGCCTCCAGGAAGTGCGCGACGATGGCGACCGCCTTCGGTTTGTTCCGGAGGTACTCCGGCGCCCGGCCTCCCGGGAGCACCAGCCCGTCGTAGCCGGTGGGATCGCACTCTTCGAGCCCTAGGTCGGCCGAGACCCGGTATCCGGGCTTCTCCGTGTAGGTGTCGAATCCCGGCTCGAAGTCATGCACGACCGAGAGGAAGCTGCGACGCTCCGGGGCGATGATCTCCACGCGCCAGCCCTCCTCCTCGAGGCGGAACTTGGCGTAATAGATTTCCTGGGCCTCTCCGGCGTCGCCGGTCAGGATCAGGATGCGTTTCATCGTGGGTCGGTCCTGGTTCGAGGGGGCGCCGCGTGATGGGAGTGTGACCATACCGCGCCGGTCGACCCTATTTCAAGCGTCCGGGGCGGTGATCCGCACTAGGAAACCCGCATTCCCAGGACCGCTTGACCGGGGAGGGAATCTTCCCATAATGGGTTCTGCCGAGCCCGGCCCCGTCGTCTAGTGGTTAGGACACAGGTCTTTCACACCTGTAACACGGGTTCGAGTCCCGTCGGGGTCGTTCCAGGAAGCGTGAATACTCAGGGGCGGTCCCCGCCGGGAGTGGCGGGAGGCCGCCCCACGAGCCTTGCCGACTCGGGCGGGGCGGTCGAGGTGTCGAGGGTGGCCGGTTCCTCGGACTCCACGCCGATCCGATCCAGCAGGACGGCGACGAGGATATCGGCGACGACGTTGGTCATCGCCCGGCACCGAGAGAGGGCCCAGTCGACCGTCAGCAGCAGCGGGAGCAACTCCAGCGGCAGGCCGACCGTCGAGAGCACCAGGGCGAGCGAGATCAGCCCCGCCTCCGGCACGCCCGCGATCCCGATCCCGGCCACGACGCACGAGAGCGCCGCGACCAGCTGTTGACCGATCGAGAGGTCCAGCCCATACGCCTGCGCGACGAACAGGACGGCCATCGCCTCGTAGAGCAGGATGCCGTCGTTGTTGAAATTCGTCCCCACGCAGGCCGAGAGCCGGGCGGCGGTCGGCGAGGCCCCCATGCGGTCGAGGCACCGGAGCGTGACCGGGAGCGTCGCCAGGCTGCTGCTCGCCCCCAGGGCATAGGCGACCGCCTCCTTCGCCCCGGACCAGAATTGGCGGACTGACATCCTCGCCGCGAGGATCACCCACGCCTGGTAGACGATGCCCACCTGGATCGCCAGCCCGAGGACCGCGACCCCGACGTAGGCGAAGAGCCCGAGGAACGGCTCGAACCCCTGCTCGGCCACGGTCCGGGCGACCACGCCGAAGACCGCCAGCGGCACCAGGGCGATCACCCAGGAGAGGGCGACTTCGATGGCCCGATAGAGGACGGCGACGGCATCCTCGACCCCCCTGTACTGCTCCAGGCCGTCTCGGATCTGGTCGTCCTTGACCCGTCGCAGTGCCATGCCCCCGAGCACGGCCAGGATCACGATCGAGAGGATCGAGCTCTCCAGGAACGGCTGCACCGGGTTGGTCGGAACGAACCCGAGCAGGTCTCGGAGGAAGTCGAGCGGCCGGCTGCCCACGGCGAAGCGCTCGAGGTCGGCCGCATCCCCCTGCCCCCCCAACCCGGCGGATTGCCGGAGGAATCGGCCGGGCCGGATCACATTCGAGAGCGTCAGGCCAATCACCACGGCGATCGCCGCATTGATCCCCGAGATGCCGAGCATCAGCGCCGCGTTCCGGCCACGGACCCGGGTCCGGAGGAACGCGTCGACGACGGCGAAGAAGAGCAAGGGGCCCGCCAGCCCCTTGATCAGGTCGACCACCAGGCTTCCGAGGTATCCGAGCGTCGCGGTGAATCGCCCGAGCGACTGCCAGGCGTGGAGTACCCCGGGGCCGATCGATCCGGGCAATCGACCCGCAAGGCGCTCCGCCAGCGTCGGATCGGGCCCGATTGCCGCGTGGGCGAACTGGCCGAGCAGGGCGCCAGCCGCCATCGCGAGCAGGATGCAGGTGACGAAGGAGACCCGACGGCCGGGAGGGGTGTCTGCTTGGTCCATCAGGCAATAGGGTGTGGTCGGTCGATTCGGCTCGGGTGAATTCAGGGGGTGTCCGCGCCCAGCGCCCGGAGATGGGCCTCGACGCACTGGGACAGGGTCGCCGGGTGGTAGCCGCCCTCGAGGACGCTCACGATCCGGCCCCCGGCGTGGGTGTCGGCGACCTCCTGGACGGCGTGCGTGAGCGTCTCGAAGTCTTCGGTCTCGAGCCCGAGGTCGCCGACGGGGTCGTTGGCGTGCGCGTCGAACCCCGCGCTGATGAGCACGAGTTCGGGCCGGGTGACGTCGGCCAGTTCATTCAACTCGGAGACGAACCGATCGAGGATCTCCCGACGGGGGGTGCCGTATGAGGTCGGCAGGTTCCTGGTCCATCCCAGGCCCCGGCCGGTCCCCGTCTCGTCCTTCATCCCCGTCCCGGGATAGAACGGATGGCGGTGCAGGGAGAGGAAGGCGACTCGGCCGTCGGCGTAGAACATCTCCTGGGTCCCGTTGCCGTGGTGGACGTCCCAGTCGACGACGAGGACCCGTCCCAGCCCCCTGCTCTCGATCGCGTGCGAGGCCGCGGCGGCGACGGTCCCGAACAGGCAGAAGCCCATCGCGGCCGCGGGCCTGGCGTGGTGCCCCGGCGGCCTGACGGCACAGAAGGCGACCTTCTGAGGCCCGTCGATCACGGCGGAGACGGCCTCGATGGCCGCCCCGGCGGCCAGCCTCGCCGCCAGGAGGGATCCGGGGCCGAGCCACGTATCCGACTCGATCCGGCCCCCGCCGACCGACTCGAACCGGGAGAGCGAGTCGACGTATCCAACGTCGTGGACCCGGAAGAGTTCCTCGTCCGTCGCCTCGCGGACGGTCCCGGAGGGACAGGCGTCTCGGAGGCTCGTCCGCTCCAGATGCCGGATTACGGTCGCCAGCCGCTCCGGGGATTCCGGGTGGCCGATCGGCGGCGCGTGGTCGAGCATCCGGGAGTCGCTGGAGAGGCGGACCATCACCATGGGCGGGATCTCGATCGGGAGCGATGCGGCTCGCCCGGTCTCGGGCCTCGATCCGATGCACGGTACGAAGACGCCCGGGGGGCGTCAATGACCCGAGGCGTCGGGGCGGGTCACGACGGGGTGGGCTGGTTCCCGGGGATCGGACCTCTGGCACGACGTCGTCGACGGTTCCACGTGGAACTTGGGGCGGGCGGCCCGCCGACCGCCGGGATAGAATGCCAGACATGGAGAACGTCACGCCTTCGGGACGCTTCGGCCGGGAGACGATCTGGGTCCTCGCCATGACCCTCCTCGGCTCCGGTCTCCGGCTCAAGGGGCTGGGGACGCTGGGGCTCGACCACTTCGACGAGGGGATCTACGCCCAGGCGGCGACCTGGATCTTCGCCGAGGGCGGGCTGCTGGCGATCGACCTGGGGCTCGTCCCATACGCCCCCCCCGGCTATCCGGTGCTCGTCGGTCTGGCCTACGCGGCGATCGGGGTCTCGGGGACCGCGGCGATCCTGGTGTCGATCCTGGCCGGGGTGCTCACGATCCCCGCCCTCGCCTGGATGTCGCGTCACGCCTTCGGTCCCGGGGCGGGGGCCGCGACCGCCGCCCTGGCGGCGATGGCGGGACCCCATGTCGTCTTCTCCCGGACCGGGCTGACCGATGCGACGTTCCTGCTCAGCTGGTCGCTGGGGATGATCGCAGGCGCCAGGTTCCTCGAGCGTCCGGGGGCGAGGCGGGCGGCGTGGTTCGGCCTGCTCGTCGGCCTGGCGCAGCTCGTCAAGTACAACGGCTGGATGGTCGGGGCGATCGTGGCCACGGCGGTCGGCGTGGGCGCGATCCGGCCGGGGAGCGGTCGGACTTCCGCGCCGAGGGCTCTGGGGTACGGGCTGCTCTCGGCCACGGTGGCGGCGCTCGTCTACGCACCCTGGTTCCTCTTCGTCGAGCGGACGACCGGGTACGCGGGGTTGTTGGCCCATCACCGGAGCTACGTCGATGGGATTCCGGGGTGGTGGCCGAACTGGCAGCAGCACATGGCACAGGCCCAGTCGCTGGGGGGTCGGCTCCGGGGTGTGGTGTCGTGGCTGTCACTCTCGATCGGCCTGGCCTGGGTCGGATCGGCAATCGGGCAGGGGGGATCGACCCGATCATGGGGGCGGTTCCGCCGGCCCGGCCCGGTCGTCGCCCTGGCCCTGGCGGCCGCCTCGATCGCCGCCGCCCCCGCGAACCTGACCTGGTGGGCGGCGCTGGCGTGGTCTCCGGTGCTGCTGGCAGATCGTCGCCCCTCGGCCAGGTTGGCGGGCACGTGGTTCCTGGCGATGGCCGCCTCGACCCCGCTTTACCACCCATACGCGAGGCTCTGGCTGCCGACGCTCGCGGCGAGTTGGGTCGTCTCGGGCGGGCTGATCGCCTCGATCCTGCGGCAACTCCACGGCGACGCCGAAGGGCTGGATGTCGCTCGGGAGGTGAGTCGGCGACCGGCACCGCTCGCGGTCGCCGCAGTGGCCTCGGTGATAATGGCGTTCATCGGCCCGTGGCTCTTGCCGGACCGGGTGCGTTGGTTCCCGGATCCGCTCGCGCGGAGCGACGGGATCCGGACCCTCTCGGAGCGACTCCGCCTGACGGCGCCACCGGGGGGACCGAAGGTGTCCCGATTCCACCTGTATGCACGGCCGCCGCTGCGGTTCTACCTCCTGCAGTCGGGGATGCCGGTCTCGACCCACGTCGACCTCGAATCGCTCCGCTCAACTCCGGCGGGCGTCACGGAGTTCGCCGTGATCGATTCGGGGATGGGGGTGGAGCGGTCGGGAGCCCTGCGTGAGGGCTCGTCCTGGGGGCTCGCACAGCCCGAGGCGGAATACCCCGCATCGATCGCGGCCCTGCTCGATGCCCGGCCCGAGCAGGTGTACGACGCCTCGATGCCCCACCTCGGGAGAGCGGATTCCGGGCTCGCCCAGCGTGCTCCTCCCGGGTCGGGGCTGGCGGGGACCGGGATGTTCTGGTTGTTTGAGGCCCGGTGAGCCGGTCGAATTCGAGTGGATCGGACCCGACCGGAGGCTCGTCCCATGCCCGCCGCCCCGTTCGTTTCGCTCTGGCCGGACCCCGAGTCGCTCGGGACGCTGACCGACCTCTACGAGCTGACCATGATGGCCGGCTACGCGGCCGAGGGCATGGCGGAGATCCCGGCGACGTTCGAGCTGTTCGTCCGCAACCTCCCGCAGAACCGGGCCTACCTCGTCTTCGCGGGGCTGGAGCAGGCGATCGAGGGGCTACTCCGGTTGCGGTTCTCGGAGGAACAGGTCAACTGGCTCCGGGCCCATCCCTCGTTCTCCGGCATCGATGACGGCTGGTTCGACCACCTCCGTTCGCTCCGGTTCGCCGGGGACGTCTGGGCGATTCCCGAGGGGACCGTCGCCTTCCCCGGCGAGCCCCTAGTCAGGGTCGAAGCGCCGATCGAGCAGGCGCAATGGGTCGAAACCTTCCTGATCAACGCGATCGCCTACCCGACCATGGTCGCCTCGAAGGCGGCCCGGGTGATCGAGGCCGCCTCGGGGCGGTCCGTGGTGGAGTTCGGCGCCCGTCGCGGCCACGGGCCGATGGCCCCGCTCCTGGCCGCCCGATCGGCTTACATCGCGGGGTTCGACGGGACCAGTCACGTCGAGGCCGCCCGGCGGCTGGGAATCCCCGCCGTCGGCACGATGGCCCATTCCTGGGTCCAGTCCTTCGGCGACGAGTGCGCCGCCTTCGAGGCATTCTCCCGCCACTTCGGCGGCACCGCCACGATGCTGGTCGACACGTACGAGACGCTGGGGGGCGTCCGCCGGGCCGCGGCGATCGAGCCGCCGATTCAGGGGGTCCGGCTCGACAGCGGGGACCTGCTGCAGCTCTCCCGGGGGGCGAGGGCGATCCTCGACGCCTCGGATCGGGCCGGGGTCCGGATCGTCGCGAGCGGCGACCTCGACGAGTGGGCCATCGCCCGCCTCGTCCAGAACGATGCGCCGATCGACGTCTTCGGGGTCGGGACCGAGGTGATCACCAGCCGGGATGCCCCCTCGATCGGCATGGTCTACAAGCTCGTGGCGATCGACGGGGAGGGCCGGATCAAGCTGAGCAAGGACAAGGCCAGCGTCCCCCTGGCCAAGCAGGTCTTCCGACGTCGGGACGAACGGGGCCTCCTCCTCGGCGACCTCGTCGCACGATGCGACGAGACGCACCCGGGGGAGCCGCTTCTGGCCCAGGTCGTCCGCGACGGGTCGCTCGTCAGGGGAATGCCCCGGCTCGACGTAATCCGCGCCCATCGCGCCGAGCAAGTCGCCGCGCTACCCGAGGGGATGCGGGAGCTGGACCCGGTGCCGCTCGCCCCGGTCTCGATGAGCGACGCGCTCCGCCTCGAAGCGGAGCGACTCCGCCGGTCGTTGAGCGGAGACGACCGGTCGAGAGCCACTTGAGCTTTACAGGGCAGGGGGGCCCGGCTACATTCCCGCCCGATCCATCGCGATCGGCACGCCCCGGCATCATCTCCTCGTTGGTCTCTTCTCGAACGCCGAGCGGGCACGGACGCCCGAAACCCCGCCGAACCCTCCCCATCGAGCGATCGTCCGAGCCCGCCCGACCGGTCCCAGGTAGGCGGGAGGATCCTCGACCGTGGCCAAGATCATCAGCGTGGCCAACCAGAAGGGCGGGGTCGGCAAGACGACCACCGCAATCAACCTGGCGGCCGGGCTGGCCAAGGCGGGCAGGTCGGCGCTGGTCATCGACGTCGACCCGCAGTGCAACGCCACGAGCGGCCTGGGCGTCGAGCCCGCCCGGAGGCACCCGCTGCTGGCGGGCAAGCCGCTGGCCGAGACGGTCGTGATGACCGGCCAGGAGGGGCTCTCGGTCCTGCCAGGGTCGCAGAGCCTGGCCGACGCCGACGCCCTCTCGGCCTCGAACCGCCAGCGGGCGTCGGAGCTGAGGCAGCAGCTCACCACCGAGCTTTCCACCTACGACTACATCCTGATCGACTGCCCGCCGTCGCTCGGGCAGCTCACCCGGGCGAGCCTGGGGGCGTCGGCCGAGGTCTACATCCCGATCCAGTGCGAATACTTCGCGATGGAGGGGCTCTCGCAGATCATCGAGCTGGCGCGCCAGACCAAGGCCCGGGACAATCGGCGGCTGGAGATCGGCGGCATCGTGCTCACCATGCACGACCCCGAGCTGGAGCTGGCCAACGAGGTCGCCAACGAGGTGCGCGGCTACTTCGACGACGCCGTGTTCGACACGGTGATCCCGCGTGACGTGTCCATCAGCGAGGCGCCCAGCCACGGCCTGAGCGTCCTCGATTACGCGCCTCGGGCCAGGGGGGCCCGGGCCTACGTCGAGCTGACATTGGAGGTCATCGATCGTGACTAAGAACACCAAGCGACTCGGCCGCGGCCTGACCGCGCTGCTCGGGACCGACGAGGGGGGCTTCGAGCCCGGCTCGCTCGAGGCCGCCGAGCTGGCCCACCTGGCCGTCGACCAGATCGACCCGAATCCGTACCAGCCCCGGCGGATCTTCGATGCGGACGAGATCGCCTCGCTGGCCGATTCGCTCCGCCAGCACGGCATGCTCCAGCCGATCCTGGTCCGGCCGTCCGGCGAACGATTCCAGGTGATCGCCGGCGAGCGTCGGCTCAGGGCCGCCGTCGAGGCCCACCTGGCCGAAGTCCCGGCCCGGATCCTGGAGCTGGACGACCAGCGGGTCAACGAGCTGGCCATCGTCGAGAACCTCCAGCGGAAGGACCTCAACGCGATCGAGAAGGCCCAGGCATTCCGCAACTACCTCGACTCTTACGGCGGCACCCAGGAGGAACTCGCCGGGAGGCTGGGGATCGACCGTTCGACCCTCTCGAACCTGCTCCGGTTGCTGGATCTGCCCGAAGAGCTGCAACACGCCGTTGTCAGCGAGCAGATCAGCCCCGGCCACGCCCGGGCCCTGCTGTCGATCCAGGACCCCTCGGAGCAGGCCGAGGCGTGCCGCCGGGTGATCGGCGAGAAGCTCTCCGTCCGGCAGACCGAGGCGCTCGTCAAGACCGGCGAGCCCACCCCGGGCCGGGCCCGGATCCGGGTCGATCAGGCCCACGCGGCCCGTCCACCTCACGTCTCCGACCTGGAAGATCTCCTCAAGACCCGGTTCGAGACGAACGTGCTGATCAAGGTCAAGGGGGAAGACAAGGGCCAGATCGTCATCGACTTCGCCACCCGCGACCAGTTCGAGCGGATCAGCGGCATGATCCGAGGGGGCGAGTGGTCCCCCGCGCCGGATGCCGTCCTCGACCATCCCCCCGGGGAGCACCACCACCACGAGGAACACCTGCACCAGCACGAGTGGTCCGGCTGAACACCGTGCACCCAGTCGAAGCCCGATGCCCCCCCGGCCCCGGTCGGCCTCGCCGACCGGGGCCGGTTCGTCCGGGGTAAATGGGTTCCCATTTCCCTTTGGACCGATCGGAGAACGAGAAGCGAGCTTCCCGTCGAGCCGCCCACCGCGAAATCCCCGCCCGGCTCCACCCGCCACAAGGGATGACGGGGCCGGGCGCTTGGAGCCGTGCCGGGGCCCGTGAGGCCGAGCGGCATTCCGGTTGCATTGGCGAGACCGCATCCCCCGCTTGGGGCTCCGTGATTAAGCTCGGATGGTCCCGGAGGTCGCGGGCACCTCGATCAAGACGACTCGGAGGCGAGATGGGCACAGCGGGGCAGGTCGAGGGATTGGCCGGAGCGCTGCTGAGGAGTGTCGATGAGCCGGACCGGATCGCCCTGATCCAGTTGCGCCTGGATCGCTACTGCCATCGACTCCGGAACCGGCTGAACAGCATGAAATTGAGCCTCTACCTGGCTCGTCGCCTCTCGGCCGACGGGCCGGTCGTCGAATGGGGGAGGTCCGAGGAGGCATGCCGATCGATCGAGACGCTCCTTGATCAGCTCCAGGTCTTCTGCGCCCCGTTGCACCCGGCGCCGACCCCGGGGGACCTCTCCGAGTGGCTCGGACATCGCCTCGACGAGTGGAGGAACGAGCTGGGCCGTCGCGAGATTCGGCTCGAAGCCGAGGGGCCGGGGGAGCCCCTGTGGTGCCGAGGGGACTGGATGAGGCTCGGGCAGGGCCTCGACGGACTGGTCGCCGCCTGGTCCCGGATCGGCTCGCCGTCCGCGGTGATCCGGCTCAGCTGGGGCCGGGACGTGGATCGCTGCGTCATTCGATTCGAGGCGGATGACCGCCTCATTCGCCTCTCGTGCGACGAGGTCGAGAGCCTGGCCCTCCCGCTCCTCGCTCGAGTCGTGGCCTCGCACGGGGGATCGCTCACCGTCCACGACGATCACCCCTCGATCGAGCTTCGCATGCCATCCGACTGACTCTTGATGCTTGCGGTCCGGCACCGGGGCCCGGCGGGCCCCGAACCCAGAGTCCACATCGAGTCCCTATCTCATGTCAACGGGAGTGGCGCCGATGAGGACCCTCTTGAGCGACCCCGAAGGCGCCGACGCGTCTTCGGGCAACTCACCCCCGTTTATCCTGCTCGTCGACGACGACCCGACCGGTCGGCAGGCGATCGCGTGCCTGCTGCTCGACGCCGGGATGCGATGCGTCGCGGTCGGCTCCGGGGACGAGGCGCTGGACCTCTGCGGGGACCGAATCCCCCGGCTGGTGATCACCGACCTCTGCATGCCCGGGCTCGACGGCCGGGGCCTGGGCCTCCGGCTCCGGGCCCGGTTCCCCACGCTCGGCCTGATCCTGATCACCGCCGAGTCGCTGGACGACTCCCAGCTCGGAGAGCTCCGACACACGTTCGATGACGTCCAGCGGAAACCGGTCGATTGCGTCCGGTTCCTCGATCGAGTCTGCCACCTCGCGGACTGACGCGACGAGGGACCGCGGGGTGGGGCGGTCTTGACCCCCCGACACGATTGGCCCTAGGATGCCATGGCCATGCGGGGCGTAGCGCAGCTTGGTTAGCGCGCCTGCCTTGGGAGCAGGAGGTCACCAGTTCGAATCTGGTCGCCCCGATCATGCCGGGCCGCGTCGATCCTCCGACCGATCGACGCGGCCCGGTTCGCTTCGAGTCGGGTCGTGATGTCCGTTTCACGTGGAACACGAGCCTGCTCGAGTCACCCTCGGCTAGCCGCGGGCCAGGGGGGTGGCCGGCTCCTCCGATGCCCTCGGCGTCGGGCGAGGGGCTCGTTTTGAGTTGAGATTGGGGCGGAACATCATCAGCAAGAGCAGGGGGAGGTAGAGCAGGACCATCGTCCCTCCCTTCTCCAGGTACCAGAACTGGCTGGCCAGCAGCACGGCCGCCGAGAGGGCGATCAGCTCCCCCAGGTTCTTTTGCAAGGGCCAGACCGAGACGACGACGACCAACGCGAGGTAGGCCACCAGGACCGGGAACCGGTAGACCGGGTCGATCCCCGACCAGAGGCCGCCGGTGGTGGCCGGCTCCAGGCCGGGCAGCAACCCGGCCTCGGCCAGCCCCCGGGCCCCCATCGCCTCGGCCCATTTGCTCAGGCCGGGAACCGACCGGCCGATCACCACGCTGATCCCGGCCATCCCCAGGCTGGCCGCCGCGAAATGTCGAGCGTGCCGGCCCCGGTAGAAGCCGATCCAGAGCGGGACCAGGCCGACGCAGGCCGGCATCCACCCGGCGGCGAGGCCGATGGCCGCCCCCGCCCTCGACGGGACCTCGTGCCAGATCAACGCCGCCACGATCAGGGCCGCGGGGAGGACCTGTCCGCTGTCGACCGCCTCGATCCTCGTGTAGGGCAGCACCAGGTACAGCGCCGCCGCCGAGAGCCCCGCGACCGGGCGGCCGAAATGGCGACGTGCGAGCGTGATCAGGCCCGCCACGACGCCGATATGCGCCAGCCCGGCGAGCACCCGGGAGATGATGATCTGGGTGGACCGCCAGCGCACGACACCGGGACGGGTCGTGACGGGCAACGTCTCATCCGGTCCCCCGGAGGGGACCCGGGAGACGGCGCTGACGGCCCCGTGCCGGTCGAGGTCGGCGTCTTCCGAGGTCGCCGGGTTCCTCGCCTCCCCCTCCCGGATCGGCAGGTTGATCGTCTCGGCCACGATGAGGGCGATCATCCCCGCCGAGAGGCAGGTGAGGCCCGGGACATTGAGGTTCGGCTCCAGGGCCGGCCGCCTCGGCAGGCCGAGATCCAGGAGGCAACGGAGCAGCCAGAGGCCCGAGCCGAGGAACAACCAGAGATAGGGCACGATCGGGGCGCGCTGCGCCCCCCCGACCAGCGCCATGATCCCCGGGGCGAGGATGAAGAGCAGCAGGAGGTCCAGGTTCCGCAGGCTCCAGGGCCTCCGGAATGAGACGAAGATCGAGACGCAAAGGAGCAGCGTCAGCAGCAGCCAGATCTCGGGCCCGAGGCCGAGGTCGGGGACCATGTGGGAGGACTCTCGATCGCGGGGCGGCGAGGCCGGAGGGCTCGACCGGGATCGGGGGAGGCACCCCGGTCGAAGACGGGGAGGCAAGCCGTCATCCTAGTGGCCGGTCGGGTCGCGAACAAGTTCCGAGTGCCGTCAGCCGGAGGCGAAGGGGATCGGCTCCCCGGAGATCTGGCGGAGGGCATTCAGCGCGGCTCGCTGCTCGGCCTCCTTCTTGTTCCGGCCCCAGGCGGGGGGGAACTGATGGGGACCGACCTGGGCGGCGATCTTGAAGCACTTGGAATGATCCGGACCCTGTTCGTCCAGCAGCAGGTACGTCGGCGTCGCCCCGAATTCTCGCTGGGCGACCTGCTGGAAGGTGCTCTTGTGGTTCGACCCCGCCTGGTTCTCGACGGCGGCGACGATCTCCGGCAGCACCAGTGGCTCGAGGAACGCGCGGGCGGCCTGCATGCCGCCGTCGAGATACAGGGCGCCGAGGATGCTCTCGAAGACGTCCGCCAGGACCGAAGGAGGGGTGGGCCCGTGGCCGGTCATCCCCTTGCCCATGGTCAGGTGGGCGTCGAAGCCGAGGATGTTGGAGAACTCGGCGCACGTCTGCCGGGAGACGACGACCGACTTGATCCGCGTCAGTTCCCCTTCGAGCGACTCGGGGTAGCGGCGGTAGAGCAGGTCGCAGACGATCAGGCCGAGCACGGCGTCGCCGAGGAATTCCAGCCGCTCGTTCGAGGCGAGGCGGTGGTCGGCCCCCGATGCGTGCGTCAGGGCCGACCGCAGCAGGGAGACGTCGGCGAACCGGTGGCCGACGGTCCGCTGGCAACGGTCCAGCAGATCCTCTACGGGGGGCTCGGGCTCGGGCATGATGCCGTCTCTGACCGGAGGAAGGATGCCCCGAGGCTATCGGCCCCCGAGTCCGAAGTCAATGAGCCGAGGCGGCCGGGCTTTACCTGCGGGCACGGTCGCCGATACGATGATCGCCCGGGCGCGACCCGCCTCCCGGACTGGCCGGGGCGGAGACGTTTCGCCCGGAGTGCCGAATGGGCCGAGGTCGGAGCGTCGCCGCCGTGATCCCCGCCAAGGACTTCAAGAAGCGCATGGTCGTCGAGATCGACGGCCTCCCCCACCTGATCGAGCAGATCGTCGTCCAGACCCCCTCGGCCCGAGGGGCCGCGACCCTGTACAAGATCAAGGCTCGGAATCTCAAGACCCGGCAACGGGTCGACAAGACCTTCAAGGGAACCGACAGCCTGGCCGAGTCGAGCTTCGAGCGCCGGGAGATCCAGTTCCTGTACCGGGACGACGAGCAGTTCCACTTCATGGACTCCCGGAGCTTCGAGCAATTCTCGCTGCCCGCCGAGAGCCTGGAAGATCAGTCGCCGTTCATGACCGAGAACATGGAGGGCGTGGAGGCGCTGGTCGTGGACGAGCAGCCGATCGGCATCGAGATCCCGGATGTCGTCGAGCTCCCCGTGGTCGACACCAGCCCCGGGGTCCGCGGCAATTCCGCCACCGGCCGCACGAAGCCGGCGACGCTCTCCACCGGGCATGTGGTGCAGGTCCCCGAGCACCTGGACCAGGGGACGACGGTACGGGTCGACACCCGGACGGGGGAGTACCTGGGGCGGGGGGGATGACCCCGGGCGGCCTCGCGATCGACCCCGACGACCTCAGCTGAGGATCGTCTCCCGGGCCTGCGGCAGCGGCGTACCGGGGGCATTGGCTCGGGTCAGGGCCTTCTGGCGTCGTCGTTCGTGTCCCCGGCTCAGAAGCCATTGGCCGCAGGGGACGAGAATCGGGCGGACCAGCGCCGCGTCGGTGATGATGCCGACGACCAGCGAGAAGCCGAGTTGCCTGAGCGACGAGAGCGGGCTGAACATCATCGCCGCGAAGCTGCATGCGGTGATCGCCGCCGCCGAGGTGATCAGGCCACCGGTCTGGCCGATCGCCTTGGTGATCCCGGCCTTCAGGCCGAGCGCCTTGACCTCCTCCTGGAGCCGGGACATCAGGAAGACGTTGTAGTCCACCCCCACCGCCACCAGCAGCACGAACAGGAAGTACGGCACCTTCCAGTCGATCCCCTCCGCTCCCAGGCCCCAGACGAAGACCGCGTGGGTGACACCCAGCGCGAAGGCGTAGGTGAGGATCATCGTCGCCACCAGGTTCAGGCAGGCCAGGGGGGCCCGGAGCATCCCGACCAGCACGAGGAAGACGCCGAGCGGCACGAGGATCCAGGTCTGATACTGGTCATGGCGGGTCAGGGCTCGGATGTCGGCGCTCTCGGCATTGGGGCCGGCGACCAGGGCTCGGGGCCGGATTGGGTCGCGCTCATCGTACTCCTGGAGGTAGTCGCCGAGCCGCTCGCGGAGGCGTTCCACCTGATCGAGCGCCTCGACCGAGAACGGTCGGCCGGTCTGCACCAAATCGATCCGGGCCTTCTGGCCGTCGGGGGAGATGTAGGCCTCGAAGCTCCGGGCGATCTCGGGATTCTCTGCGATCGTCTGCTCGTCGATCAGCAGGCGATCCAGCGCCCGTCGGCCAACCGGATCCTCCATGATGGTGCCGATCTCCCGACTGGCCCGTGAGGCCCCCTCGGAGATCTGCCCGGCACCCTCGGCGGCCCGCCCCAGCTCCCGGAGGAGTTGGGCCACCGGGCCATCCCCCTCCACCGGGGCGATCGGATTGACCGCGGGCAACTCGACGCCGCCGAACTGCCCGAGCATCGCCGCCGTCGCCCTCCGGAGCCCGGAAGTGACCGGGTCCCCTCGCGTCGTCCCGTCCGGAGTCCCGGGTCCCTGGGCCGGGGCCTGCACGGCGCCCTGGCCGAGCACATCGGCCCCCGCGAGCTCGCCGATCAGCAACGCCCCCCGGATCCGGGCGGCCCCATCGTTCAGGCCCTGTCGCAGCTCCTCGGCCCCCTCCACCAGACGCTGGAAACCCTGATCGATCGCGCCGAGCCTGGCCGAGAGCCGGGCCGGTTCGAACGGCGCGGTCGAGCCGAGCGGCTGGGTCGCCGACCGGACCTCGGTGAGCGACCGCTGGTGGGTCAGCAATCGGCTGATGTCGTCGATCGTGGCCAGCCCGACCGAGCTGCGGAAGTCGGGTCGAGTCCCCTCCGGATCCGACCCCGGGTCCTCGGGCCCGACCTCGAGGACGACGGCCATCGGCGCGGTGGCACCGGGGCCGAACTTCTCGGCGATCAGGGAGAGGCCCCGGACCGAGGGGGTGGAAGGCGACATCTCGGACACGGTGTCCTGGATGAAGGCGTTCTGGGCCGTCAGGCTGAGGCCGAGCAGGGCGGGGGGGAGCATGAGCAGGAGCGTCAGCGACCAGGCGAGCCAGGCCCGTCGGAGGATCGCCCTGCCGAGCCGGTCCCAATTCCCAGACGGGGGCCTCGTCAGCCCGGTAAACGCCCTCGGACGCCATCGGGCCAGGAAGAGGAGCAGGGCGGGGGTCAGCGAGAGCGCCGCCGCCACCGTGATCACCAGGCCGAAGGCGACGCTGGGCCCCGTGCTCGAGAATAGCTTGAAGCGGGTGAAGCCCATCAGCGACAGGCCGACGATCGTGGTGAAGGCGCTGGTGACCAGCGCGACCGCCACCCGACCGAGCGTCGACCGGATCGCCCCCCTGGGGTTCGAGGCGTTCCAGTTCTCACCGAACCGCCAGGAGAGCAGGAGGCAGAAGTCGGTCCCCGTGCCGAACAGCAGCACGACCAGGAACAGCTCCACCAGCGACGACATCTCCCAGCCCATCTGGGAGGCCCACGCGAGCAGCCCCCGGGCGATCATCAAGCTGACGCCGATCGTCACCAGGGGCACCATTGCCAGGAAGGCCGAGCGGTAGACGGCCATCAGCACGCCGAAGAGCAGGAAGACCGTGGCGACGGCCGCGCGGTCGAGCGTCTCCTGGACGTTCTCCATGTAGTCCCGCCCGATGACCGCCGAGCCGCTCCAGGAGAGCGAGACCCCGGCGGGGGCCGCCTCCCCCAGTTCCTCCGCACGCGCCTCCAGCCATGCGACGGCCTGCTGGCTGCTCGGGCTGACGAACGCCTCGTCGACGGCGACGAACGTGAGCAGCAGCGTGCCGTCCTCGCTCAGGAGACGGGCGGCGACCTCCGGGTCGGCGTCCGCGGCGAGGACGCTGGAGATCACCTCGGGCCGATCGGGGGCCCGGAACCGATCCGCCAGGGAGATCGCGAAGGCGCGGTCCTCGGACCGGATGCCCCCGGGGTTGTGCACCCCGAGCACGGCGGACGAGTCGAACCATTGGTCGGGCCAACCGGCTTCGAGCATCCGGGCGGCGATCGCGCTCTCGGATTGCTCGGGCAGCAGCGACGCCTGGCCCTCGGCGGCGAGTTCCGTGAGGTTCGGGGCCAGGCCGACGACCAGGACCAGCGCCACGATCCAGCTCGCGACGACCACCGCCGGTCGCCGGCTGACGAACCACCTCAAGGCATCGAATGGCATACGCGACGGGCTCCCCCGCCGGGACCCTACACGGACCGGCGACCAGCAGCCGCGAGACCCTCCGCGGCCTTCGGGCCAATCCGACTATTGTGCAAGGTTTCCCCGATCGGGCTAGGGGGTAGTGCCGACCGGGCCTCGGCACCGGCCCGGCCCCCGGTCAATCCTCCTCGAACCCCGGTCGCGGGGGATGAGCCGCCGAGTCAGAGCGCGGAAGCACGATCGGGCCCGGATCCTCCGAGGGGGGCAGGGCGACGCCCTCGAGTCTCGACGTCAGCGGCTCCAGCTCGGGCGGATCGATCGACGAAGGGGGGAGGACTGGGTCGGGAGCCGACGCCGGCCTAGCCTGCCTCGCCGCGAGGAGCCCTCGATTGACAGCCTCCCAGCGGGCCAATTCCGCTTCGATCTTCTCAATCCGGGAGCGAAGTCGTGCCCTCTCGTCCGACAGGGCCTCGATCGCCCGCTCGGCCTGGGCGACGCCCTGATCGATGTACGCCCGGGAATCCGGCACCCCGACCTCGAACCCCGGGGCGGGATCGGCAACCAGGGGCGGGTCGGCCTGATCGACCGGGAACGGGGGAGGAGGAGGTCCGACGTCCCCTACGGAATCCCGGGGCGACGGGGAGGCCCCTGCATCGAGCGGGAACTCGCCGAAGGGGCTCTCGACGTGTGGGTCCGGGGCGAGGTCGAAGGGCGGGTCGTCCGGGAGCCCTTGCTGGGCCAGGGCGAGGGCCGCTCCCCCGATCCCGATCACCGTCGCGATCGCGAACAGCCGCGTCGTGGACATCCCGGCCTCCCCGGTCCCGGCCCGCCGCAGCGGGTTCCCCTGTTCGTGCCGCTCGACCGAGACGCGGCCCGGGTAGTCTACCCCGCCGACCGGGCCGGCATCCACCGCCAATTCGGCAAACCTTGCCGAGGGCGTCGGACTCCCCGCTCATTCGATCCGGTGCGGGGCATCAGGGGCGTGTCCCCGGCCCGGGGGAGGGGCGGGCCCGGGCTCGTGCACCGGGGTCGGCAGGGTCCGGGCGACCAGGGCCACCATCCCCAGGCCCAGCAAGACCGCGACGGCCCACCCGGCGACGGCCGAGTACCAGGCGATCGCGTACTTGCGGGGCAGGGCACCCGCACCCCCGGCCGCCGGTCTCGCGCCGCCCTCCAGGCCCGGGAATTCGAGTTGCTCCGCGAGCAGGGCATTTGCTGCTTTTAGCCGGGCGGCCTCCTCCTCGACCTCCTCCAGGCGGGCGAGGGCGCGACCCTGGGCCTCGAGGCGGCGACCGAGTTGGGAGAGCTGGCGATCCTTGGAGACCAGGTCGAGCCCGACCTGCTCGACCAGCGCCGCCTCGGCCACGGCGCGGTCGCGTTCGGCGTGGAGCCGGGTGTAGACGTCCAGGAACCGCTCGTCCGAGTCCCCGACGCGGACTTCGCCGAGCAGGGCGTCGAGAGCCTGCTCCTTGGCCCGGACACGCTCGGCGGCCTGCCCGACGTCGGCATCCTCATTCGCCCGGTAGAGTTCCGCCCGGAGGCCGGTCAGCGCCCGGGTCTGCTCCCGGACCTGTCCGGTGAGCGTGGCGATCCACAACGCCAGCGCCACCCCGAGGACCCCCACCACCATGCCCAACAGGCTGAAGACCGCGGCCGACTGGCCCCGGTCGACGGTCGAGGAGGCGGACTGCGGTCGATTCAGCATGGCGATCAGCTCCGCCTCGAGGCGGGGGGAAAGGGCCCCGAGCCCCCCCCCGGCCTCCGGATTGGGGACTCCCTCCAGCTCGTCCACCGTCCGGGCCAGCGCCATCCGGTGCTGCCTCGGGGCGACCACGTAATAGCCCTCGACCTGCCTCAGGTCCCCCGCCCGCCACTGGAAGAACCCCCGGGTCTGGCGGATCGGGTCGACGACATAGGCCACCTGCAACGGCTGGCCGAAGAAGTGCTGCTGGATGAAGACGTCGTGACCGGAGAGGAAGATGCCGAAGTTCGGGTGCGTGTGATACCAGCCGACGATATCCAGCTCGGGGTGCGACTGGTCGCGTTCCCGGGTGATCTCCCCCCAGGAGTCGTGCGTGTAGGTGAAGCTCGCCTGCGTGTTCTCGAAGTGCTTCGCCTCGATCGCCTCGGAGATCCAGACGAACGGCCTGCCCGTCTCCTCGTCGACGCACTCCCGGCCAAGGACGATGCCCCCGAGCTCGACCGTCGTGTCGCTCAGGGCGTGCCGCTCGATGGCGTCGACCGTCTGGCGGTCGATGAAGATCGCCAGGTCCTCCGGCCCCGGGGTGCCATACGCGAGGCAGGCGTAGCCCCGGTCCCGGTCGGGCCGTCGGAGCCGCTGCGGTTCCCGATAGGTGACCTCGTCGAACAGGATGTCGTCGCTCTCGCCGCTCACGTCGCCCCCGCCCGACCGAGTGTGGTTGCCGCCCGTCGTCGGGAGGACCAGGGATTGCAGCCCGCCCCCCCGCCGCGCCGGTCGACTCAGATCCCGGGGAGGGCCCGCCCCCGATCCCCCTCCAGCCTCAGGAACGCCGAGCCCCCGGCGCCGTCGGCGCGGACGATATCGTACGGCGGCACCCCCAACTCGGCCAGGGTCCGCCTCGACAGGCCGGTCCCCTCGTCCACGACCGAGACCAGCTCGGGGCGCCCGGCCTCGCCGGTCTCCGGGTCGGTCGCCTCGGCGAGGGTGACCCGGGTCCTCGGCCGAAGGATCTCCGACCGTCGGCCGAGTTGCGGCCAGTCGATCGCCGTCACCAGATCCCGGTCGAGGGCCAGCGACAGCGGGCCCGACAGGTGCTGATGTGCCACGTGGAACATTTGCTCGGCCGTGGCGTCGTTGCCCAGGTCGACCGGGATCGGCCCCGGATACGTCTCGTGGCTGAGGCAGTCCTCCTTGCGGGGGAGCTGCGTCGTGTAGAAGGTGTTCGAGACGCCGTTGAAGACGTGGAGGCAGCCGGACTGGACCGGCATCCCGTGGATCAACTTGAGCGCCTCCTGCACCTCCATCGCCGCCATCATCGAGGCGATCGTCGGCGCGGTGGGCACCTTGCCGGCCTGGATGTCCTCGCGGCGGAGCAGGGGGCAACTATATCGCAAGTTCAGGAGCTGATAATCCCGGCTCGTCATCCCGCACTCGTAGCAGGCGGAGTCCGGGGGGACGAAGACGCGGACGACCCCCTGGATCTCCTGGATCCCGGCGTCGACCCAGGGCGTGCCCACCTTCCAGCACTGGCGGTTGACCCAGAGCCGGGCCTCCCGATTGTCGAGGCAGCCGACGACCACGTCCATCTCGGCGAAGAGCCCGAGTCCGAGGTCGGTGAGCACGTCCCCATGGATCGGGATGATCGTGACGTCGGGGTTCAGCTCCTTCGCCCGGGCCGCCGCGACGAACGCCTTGGACTTCCCCCCGTCCTCTCGACGGAACAGCACCGATCGCGCGAGGTTCGACGGCTCGACCTCGTCCAGGTCGATGAGGACGATCGTGCCGACGCCCAGCAGCGCCAGGTTCTTCATCACCTCGTTGCCCAGGGCACCCGCGCCGACGACCAACACCTTCGCCGCCGCGAGTCGGTCCTGACGCCACCAGGAGATCAGGCGGAGCCGGCCGTAGCGGTCGTCGTCGTCGATCCGGAGGACATCGCTGTCCTCGTCGCGAAGAGAATCCATCGGGAACCCCGAGCGTATGCGTTGGTCATTGCGGCGCTGGGATGAAGCCCTCATCGCCACCGGAATGGGGAGGAATCCTTGGTTCCTGGACCGAGATCCACGGACGCAGGGCCGCCCGTCGATATCGCGCCTCCATCACGGTGCAACCCTCGGACGCCAGGCTGTAGGCCCGGTACCGCTCGATCGCCTCGTCAACGTGCCGACCCAGGATCTCTCTCAAGTAGGAATCGCCGAAGTGCGAGAGGTGCTGCGAAGCCGCGGACACATCACGATCGGCGACGAGCATCCCGGCATGGTTCCTGGCACGGTAGGCGGCAAACGTGTTGGCTCGCTCGAGATGGTCGCGGGCCCTCGACCAGTAGAGGAGCCCGCCCCAGAGCCCGAGGGCAGAGATGAGCACGAGGATCATCATTGACGAGAGGCGAAGCCGGGGTCGAATCACGGCGTTCCCCGAAGCCGGGCCGCGCTCAATCGATGAAGATCACGTCCGGCGGCGGCTCGGGCCGGGGGCCGGATTGCTCCCGGCGCGGGGGGAGCGAGACCTCGGCGTCGAACAGGATGATCGGCTCGTCGGGGGCGAGTGAGGCCGGTTCGATCGGCGTCGCGAGGGGGATCGGCTCGGGATCGGTCCGCCCCTTGGAGGCGCGGAGGTCCCGGAGCGGCCGGGGGTCCATCGGGAAGGCGAAGCTCGATTGGCTGGCGGCCCAGATCGCGGCGTCCCGGTTGTACGGGCTCCGGAGGTCGTAGTTGTGGAAGCGGGCCATGTCCCAGAGCATCTCGCAGAGTTCGTCGAGCTGGAGGCTGGGGACCCAGTGGGTGTTGTAGCCGCCGAGGCAGACCAGGCCGATCTCCGAGATGTTCGGGTGGTAGATCGGGCTGAGCCAGCGCAGCTCGGGCATCGTCCGGGGGTAGGAGGCCCCCAGCTTGACCTCGACCTGGTGGGTGTCCAGCGGGACGATCTTCCCGCGCTCCCGGGCCAGGCTTCGGCCGTGGAACTCGATCAGGTAACGCTGGGTCGGGTCGCCGGAGGCTCGGAAGCGGAAGATCGTGCTCTCCTCGCTCAGCCGCTCCATCGCCGATCGGTCGGAGCGGAGCCGGCGCGCCTGGGGCGAATCATAAGACTTGCGGAGCATCGCGCGTCGCCTCGGGCTTCGGGCGTCTCAGGAAAGGGAGGGCCGCGGCGGGCCGGCCCTGCTTCGGGTCTCGGGGGATGACTCAGCCCGCGACGACCTCGGGATAGACGATCAGGTGGTCGCCGTTCTGGACGCTCGCCTCGACCAGGGTCTGGGACTCCGCCAGGCGGCGGCCCCCCTCCTTGTGGTCGAGTGAGTAGCTCAGCGGCTGGCCGTCGGGCCCGGTGGTGGGCAGGTTCATCTTGGTGATGATGTTCGGCAGGATCCGGCTCACGGGCACGCTGTACGCGATCACGGCCTTGACCGACTTGGCCCCGGTCTGATCGAGGAACGTGACCTGGATCCCGCTGGCATCCGCATTACCGCCGTAGGACATGGCAAGGTACCTCCTCTAGCATCCGATTCGGGGCTCGGCCGCCATTATTGAGGCACCGGCGTTCCGAATCGGCCCCCGGCGGATTGGATCGGACACCACACATGACAAGGCTCCCAGCATACCCGGACGCTCGGCCGACGGGGAAGGGCCCGCGTTGCCATTCATGACGGCACGCACCGCTTCCCCTGGCAGCCGTAGATCGAGCAGGCCCCCACGAAGCTCCAGCAGTCCCGGTGGTGCGGCGTGCGGCAGGAGGCGCAGAGGACCCGGTCCTCGTCGGGGCCGATCGCCTCGTTGCAGACCTTGCAGGTCGCCGGGCCGGCCTCCAGGGGGTCGGACGCCGGCTCGTCGACGATCGAGATCCCCTCGGCCATCCGGGCGGCGACGCTGAGCCGGAGCAGGTCGTGCAGGGCCAGCGCCTCCCGGACGGCGGCGTCCAGCGAGGCGACGCTCTGCCCCAGGTTCCGGTCGATCTGCACGAGTAGCCGCTCCGGGCTGACCGACACCAGCATCCCCGCCGGGGGCGCCAGCTTCCGGAGCCCCTCGATCGCCGACCGGGCGGCTTGCGTGTCGATCAGCTCCCGGGCGATCTCCGGGTCATTGGCCCGGACGACGTATTGCCGGTCGAAGACCGGGTCGCCCAGCCGGACGAGGCGGGTCCCCCTGGGGGTCTGCTTGGGGGAGGGGCGCTGGACCGGGAAGAGTTCCAGGCGGAAGGGCAGGCCGGTGCCGAAACGGGCGACCACCCGGGTCCGGGGGACCGACGGCTGCCCCGCCACCACCGGCGCCAGGCCGACCCGGACGCTCGACCCGTGATGGCCGAAGCTCACCGTGGGCGGGTCGACCAGCCCCCGGTGCTCGTACCGCCCCCGGTACCGGCTCGCCAGCGCCCGGTAGGCCCGATACCTCGCCCCCGACAGCCCCGAGCCGATCGCCGAGATCAGCCGGACGGCGGCGTAGAGGATCAGGACGATGATCCCGACGACGAGCAAATCCATCGACGGCCACCTCCTCGAACCGGCACGCCCCCAATCGCTCCACTGTACGACCCCATTCGGGGAGAGGGCAACGGGGGGAGGGGATCTCCTGTGGAGTCGCGAAGACGCAGCGTGAAGGCGTCGAGGGTGGACGGGGGATGGCGATGACCTCGGGATGATCCTCTGCAACGTCACTCCCGGATCCGCTCCGCGCCCCTGGGGCACCGCCTTGAGATCCCCTCCCCGGAATAGAACCAGGAACCGTGCTCCGCTAGGATGGCTCCCGCGGAGCCCCGTTCCCGGACCCTCCCCAGGTGATTCGCCCCGTGCCCCCCGAATCTTCGACCCCGGCCGACCGGGCCTCAGGCCGGCGCTGCATCGTCGCCGCGGCGGTGCTCTGGAGCCTCAGCGGCGTGATCACCAAGGCGCTGACCGGCCTGGATGGCGGCTCCATCGCCTTCTACCGCGGCCTATTCGCCGGGCTGGCGTTGCTGCCGCTGGTCCGTCCGAGGAACCGAACGTTCCGGCCGTCGATGTTGCCGCTGATGATCGGCTTCGGGGCGATGACGGGGCTCTACATCGGGGCGATCAAGGCGACGACCGCCGCCAACGCCATCTTCCTCCAGTACAGCGCCCCGTTCTGGGCCGTGCCGCTGAGCCTGCTGATCCTCCGGGAACGCCCCGACCGCCGGTCGCTCTGGGGAATCGCCGTGGCGGTCGTCGGGATCGCCCTCATCGTGATCCTCGGCGGGGGAGGGGGGCCGAACGACCCGCTCGGGATCGCGATGGGCCTGGGCAGCGGCCTGATGTTTGCGGTCGTCGGCGTGGGGCTTCGGAGTTTCCGGGGGCTCGACCCGATGTGGCTCAGCTCGGTCAACAACCTCGGCGGGGCCATCGTGCTGGGGGCCTGGCTGCTCGCCTCCTCCGGGTCGATCCCGATCCCGACGGCCCCGCAGGCCGGGATCCTCTTCGGCTTCGGCGTGATCCAGATGGCGATCCCCTACGTCCTGTTCGCCCGGGGGCTCCGGCACGTGCCCGCGCCCGAGGCGAGCCTGATCGCCCTGATCGAGCCCATCCTGAATCCGATCTGGGTGATTCTCTTCATCCGGGAGTTCCCCGACTGGCCGACCTGGGTCGGCGGCTCGTTCCTGCTGGCGGGCGTCGCGCTAAGGTACGTCCCAATTGGTCGACGCCGATTGGTCCCCGTCCCCTCGCCGGGGGCCGAGGAAACCGGCGTCCCGGCCCCGCCCGCCTGACAGGCCAGGGGGGCGGGACGGCCCTTGCCTCGAATCGACGACGCCCCGGCCGAGTCCCTCGTACTCCGAGGTCCCCGATGTCGAACGATCCCCGACCGATCGAACCGCCCGCCCCCTACTTCGGCGTCTTCGACCTCTTCAAGATCGGCATCGGCCCGTCCAGCTCGCACTCGGTCGGCCCGATGAAGGCCGCAGGGGCCTTCCTGGGTGAGCTGGCCGGGAGGAGGCTGCTCCCGGCCGTCGACCGGGTTCAGGTCGACTTGTACGGCTCACTCGCCCTGACCGGCCTCGGCCACGGCACGGACACAGCCGTGCTCATGGGCCTGCTCGGCGAGCGGCCCGACCTCATCGACCCGGACTCGATCCCGACCCGGTTGGCCGAGATCCGCGAGTCCGGGAGGATCCGGCTCGACGGCTCGCATGAGATCGCCTTCCGAGAGGAAACGGACCTCGTTTTCAACCGCCGGATCGTCCTCGACGCCCACCCCAACGGCATCCGCTTCCGGGCCTATCACGGGCGCGACGCCGAGGACCCGATCCACGACTCGACCTACTTTTCCATCGGCGGTGGCTTCATCGTCCGGCAGGGGGAGGAGTACCGTTCCGACTCGGCCGACCAGCCCGAGGTGCCGTACCCGTTCGCCTCGGGCCGCGACCTGCTGGAACTGACCGACCGCCGCGGCTGCTCGATCAGCGACCTCGCCCTGGAGAACGAGCGGGCCTTCCGACCCGACACCGAGACGAGCGCCGGGCTCCGGCGGATCTGGGAGGCGATGCAGGAGTGCGTCTCCCGGGGGTGCCGGGCCGAGGGCATCCTGCCGGGCGGCCTGGGGATCGAGCGGAGGGCGCCGGGGCTCCTCCGAGTCCTTCGGGATCGCGCCGAAGAATCCCTGAGGGATCCGATGGCGATCCTCGACTGGGTCGACCTCTACGCCCTGGCCGTGAACGAGGAGAACGCCGCCGGGGGCCGTGTGGTCACGGCCCCGACCAACGGTGCCGCCGGCATCATCCCGGCGGTCCTGCACTACTTCGTCCGCTTCTGCCCCGAGTCCACCCCCGGGAAGGTCGAGCGCTTCCTGCTGACGGCCGCCGCGATCGGCTCGCTGTACAAGCGAAACGCCTCGATCTCCGGCGCCGAGGTCGGCTGCCAGGGGGAGGTCGGCGTCGCCTGCTCGATGGCCGCCGGGGCGTTGACCGAGGTACTCGGCGGCAATCCCCGCCAGGTCGAGGAGGCGGCCGAGATCGGCATGGAGCACAACCTCGGCCTGACCTGTGACCCGATCAAGGGCCTGGTCCAGGTCCCCTGCATCGAGCGGAACGCCATGGGGGCCGTCAAGGCGATTAACGCCAGCCGCCTCGCCCTCCGGGGAGACGGCCAGCACTTCGTCTCCCTCGACCGCGTCATCCGGGTCATGAAACGAACCGGAGCCGACATGTCCTCCCGCTACAAGGAGACGTCCGAGGGCGGCCTGGCCGTGAACATCAGCGAGTGCTGATCAAGGGCGCGATCCCGAGGGAATCCCCGGAACTCGGGCCGGCGACTCACTGGAAGCCGCCTCCCATGCCGCCCATACCGCCACTCATTCCGCCGCCCATGCCAAACCTCAACCCTCCCGCTCCATAATTGATGGGGGGACCTACTTCGACGCCGAGCCGGGCGAAGAGCGACTGGATCCGCAAGGCAAACGGGTAGACGCGCTGCTGGCCGGGCCTGTTGACCAGCATGCCCATTTGGATGACTGGATCGTCCGGAAATTGAGCAGAGAATTGTGCGACGCACTGCGTCGCAAGCATTTGCGCCGACTCACCCTCGGGGCCGACCAAGGCGACATCCAGGGCGAGCAGGTCCTTGAGTTCCGATCGAAGCCGCTCCAACTCGGAGGCGGCCTTGTCGGGATCCCCTGCGAATTCAGCGAGGCGGGCTTCGAGCTTCTTCCGGGTCTGGTTGAGCAACCGTCCGATCTCGGTCGGCGTCCCCTCGCCGGAATCGACACCCTTGAGTCGTTCCCAGGCGTCGATGGTTGATTCGATCTCGACCGCCTCGGACGCCTTCTCGACGAACAGCCTTTCGACCTCCTCGATCGTCGGTTCAAGCAGGCCGGCAATATCGGCACGTGTTGGCTCAACCGCATTCTCGGCGAGGGCGTCCTCGCCTTGGACTGCGGGCTTCTCGATGTCGGTAGCGACCGGTTTCTCTACCCCCGCTGATTCTTGGGGAAGGTCTTGCGCCGTGGCCCCTAGGACCTCGGTCAGCGGGGCAGTCGAGCCGGCGGAAGCCACGGGCTTCGGGAGGCCCATCGGATTTCCGGTGAGCTGCTCGCGGAGGGCCGAGATCTGCTCGGTGAGCTGACTGACCTGCTGTCGCAACTGTTCGAGCTGGTCCTCTTGATTCGCATGCAGCAACGTGAGTCGCTTCGTCTCGGGGTCATCGAGGGGGGAAAGTTCCAAGTTGGGGTATTCCAGGGGCTCATCCGGTCGATCGGCAGTCGACTGTTGGGTCAGGGGAGTGGTCGCTATTCGGGCTTCGACCCGAGGGTCGACCTCAGACTCGCCGGGGATGCCCCAGGCAATCCCCAGGACGAGCGTACCGGCGATCGCGGTCATCCCGATGGACAGGGGGAGCATCAGGGAGACTCCGTGTTGGAGGGAGAGAACGGTCGGAGGGATCGCCCCGGCGGCGATCGCCCCGGCCGTCGCGAGGGAGGCGAGGCGGCTCGTGGTCGCTTCCAGGGCATGGGGGACGGCGGCCATCGCCTCGCGTCGGAGGCCGTCGAGGGCGGCGGCGATCGAGAGGCCGACCCCACGGCGTTCCAGGCGGTCGCGGAGCAGTCTGCGGCCCCGGGAGAGCCGGGTGCGGACGGTGCCGACCGGCCAACCGAGGTCGCCCGCGGCCTGGTCGTGCGTCCGTGATTCGAGGTGGCAGAGGACGAGGGGGGCCCGGTAGCACTCCGGGAGCCGGGCGATCTCGTCGAGCAGGGTCCGGATGAGGTCGGCCCGCTCGGCGAGGTCATCAGGGGAGGCGAGGGCGACCGGCTCCGGGGCCGGGACCCCGGCGAGGCGGAGGCGATCGGCCCGGCACCGGGCCCGGAGGGCGATCCGGCGGGAGACGGCGAACAGCCAGGGGGCGAGCGATCCCCGGAGGCGGATCGAGCCCGACCGGCGGACCAGCTCAAGCCAGGTCGCCTGGAAGGCGTCGTCGGCCGAGGAAGAATCCCCGGAGAAGCGCCGGCAGACGGCCAGGACCATCGAGCCGTGGCGATCGAGCAGGGCCGAGAAGGCCCCCTCGGCGCCGGGGCCGCGCTGGACGAAGCGATCGAGCAATTCGGCATCGCTCGCCCCCGCAGCCGTCCCCGACTCGAACAACATGCGGAGCGGCCCGGCGATCGCCCCGTTCCCGGATCCGGACATGGCAAGGCCCCCTCGGCGGTCGACTCGACGTGGTCGCCTACCCCTATGATCCCGGACGGGGGCCGATCAATTCACCTTTTTCCGGGATTTGATTTCGGGGGGACCGGGGGCCGGGGGCCGGAAACGACGACGGCCGGCGGGAGGGCCCGCCGGCCGTTGAAGGATCGGGAGTGTCAGGGACGTCGCCGTCCGCCGGGACGAGGATCGGCCCGGCGGACGGCCGGCCGATCAATACATGTCGTCGTCCATGCCGCCGCCGGCCGGGGCGCCCTCGCCGTCCTTGGGCAGGTCGGCGATCAGGGCGTCGGAGGTGAGCAGCAGGGTGGCCACGCTGGCGGCGTTCTGCAGGGCCGACCGGGTGACCTTGGTCGGGTCGATGATGCCGGCCTTGACCAGGTCGGTGTACTCGTCGTTCAGGGCGTCGTAGCCGTCGTTGCCCTTGAGGTCGAGCACCTTGGAGACGACCACGCCGCCGTCCTGGCCGGCGTTGTCGGCGATCTGGGCGATCGGCGCGGTGCAGGCCCGGACGATGATGTCGTAGCCGGTCTTCTCGTCGTGCGAGAGGTTACCGGGCTTGGCCGAGCGGGAGGCCCGCAGCAGGGCGACGCCGCCGCCGGGGAGGATGCCCTCCTCCAGGGCCGCCCGGGTGGCGTGCAGGGCGTCCTCGACCCGGGCCTTCTTCTCCTTCATCTCCGACTCGGTCGCGGCGCCGACGTTGACCTTGGCCACGCCGCCGGAGAGCTTGGCCAGCCTCTCCTCCAGCTTCTCGCGGTCGTAGTCGCTCTTGGTGTCGGCGATCTCGCGGCGGATGGCCTCGATGCGGCCCTGGATCGCGTCGGAGGTGCCGGCCCCCTCGATGATCGTCGTGTTGTCCTTGTCGACGATCACCTTCTTCGCCTGGCCGAGGTCGGTCAGGGCGACGTTCTCCAGCTCGATGCCCAGCGCCTCGAAGATCGGCTTGCCGCCGGTCAGGGTGGCGATGTCCTCGAGCATGGCCTTGCGGCGGTCGCCGTAGCCGGGGGCCTTCACGGCGGCGCAGCGGAAGGTGCCGCGGAGCTTGTTGATGACGAGGGTGGCCAGGGCCTCGCCCTCGAGGTCCTCGGCGATGATCAGCAGCGGCTTGCCGGTCTGCGCCACCTTCTCCAGGACCGGGACGAGGTCCTTCACCGAGCTGATCTTCTTCTCGAAGATCAGGACGTAGGCGTCCTCCAGGACGGCCTCCATCGCCTGCGGGTTGGTGACGAAGTAGGGGGAGAGGTACCCGCGGTCGAACTGCATGCCCTCGACCCACTCGACCTCGGTCTTGAGGCTCTTGCCCTCCTCGACCGTGATCACGCCGTCCTTGCCGACCTTCTCGGTGGCCTCGGCGATCATCCGGCCGACTTCGCGGTCGAAGTTCGAGGCGACGGTGGCGACCTGCTCGGTCTCCTTGGTGGTGGAGACCTTGGTGCTCATCGCCTTGAGCTCGGCGACGATGTCCTCGACGGCCTTGTCCATCCCGCGCTTCATGAGCATCGGGTTGACGCCGGCGACGACGCCGCGGAGCCCCTCGTTGTAGATCGCCTCGGCGAGGATGGTGGCGGTGGTGGTGCCGTCGCCGGCGACGTCGTTGGTCTTGGAGGCGACCTCCTTGACCATCTTCGCGCCCATGTCCTCGTACTTGTCCTCCAGCTCGATCTCCTTGGCGACGGTGACGCCGTCCTTGGTGACCGTGGGGGAGCCGAAGGACTTCTGGATGATGACGTTGCGGCCCTTGGGCCCGAGCGTCACCTTGACGGCCCGGGCGAGCTTGGAAACGCCGCGCTGCATCGCGGTGCGGGCTTCCTGATCGAAGGCGATCATCTTCGCGGCCATGAACGGTGCTCTCCTGGCGAAGATCGGGTTCGGTACGTGGGTGGTCCGTCGACGGGGTGGGGTTGGATCGGTGCGGCGGGGCCGTCGGGCGGGTCGCCCCGCGACGGCCCCCGGGGCGATCGGGCGGCGGGGATCAGCCCTCGACGACGGCGAGGATGTCATCCTCGCGCATCAGGAGGACCTTCTGGTCGCCGTCGAGCTTGAACTCGTCGCCGGCGTAGCTGGTGAAGATGACCGTGTCGCCGACCTTGACGGTCAGCGGCTTCTTGGTGCCGTCCTTGGAGGTGGTGCCGTCGCCGACGGCGACGACCTTGCCCTTCTGCGGCTTGTCCTTGGCCGTGTCCGGCAGCACGATGCCGCCGGCGGTCGTCGCCTGGGCCTCTTCCCGATCGACCACCACGCGATTGCCCAGCGGCTGGATGTTCATCGCGACCTGCTCTCCTCGCGGCTCGGCCTGCTCCCGAGCCTCGCACGCGTCGTTGGTTGACCCGTCGGGGCCGCCGGCCGACCGTCCCCCTTGGACGTCGCCCGCCCCGATCGTCGGCCAGCGGCTAAGGCAAGCGGCGTGCCGCGCCAATCACGACCACGCATCCCCCTTTCGGCATAATGGTTTGCGATTTCCGGTCCGGGAGGGCCGCGGGGCGATTCCTGCCGAACCCAGCAGGGAGCCCCCCGGCGGCTGCCATCTTGGCAGGCCAAAACGGGAGGGTGCCAGATGCCCTGGAATGGGAGACGCCCGCCCTCGCCAGGGAGGCGAGGGCGGGCGTCGAGCAGAATCGGACTCGGTGGAGACGGGGCGATCGTCCGTCCGACTGGGTCAGTCCCGGCTCTGGAGCTGGGCGAGCAACCGCAGGATGCTGATATAGAGCCAGACCAGGGTGACGAGCAGGCCGAAGGCGCCGTACCACTCCATCGCCTTCGGGGCACCGGCCTGGGAGCCCCGCTCGATGAAGTCGAAGTCGAGCAGCAGGTTGAAGGCGGCGATGCCGACGACCACCACGCTGAAGCCGATCCCCCAGGGGGAGGCGTCGTGGACCAGCGGCATGGAGATGCCGAAGAACGAAAGCACGAAGCTCAGCATGTAGACGAGGAAGACCGCGCCCGTGGCGGCGACGATCCCCATGCGGAGCTTTTCCGTGACGGGGATGATCCGCGAGGTGTAGAGCGCGAGCATCACGAACAGCACGGCGAAGGTCAGGGCCATCGCGTTGAAGGCGATGCCCGGATACATGGTGTTGAACCAGAAGGAGATGCCGCCCAGGAACGCTCCCTCGGCCGCGGCGTAGACCGGCGTGGTGTACGGGGCCAGTTTGGTCACGAAGGCGGTCAGCAGGGCCAGGACGAGGCCGACGATGGCCCCGCCGATCGTCCACATCTGGACGGCCTGCAGCCCGCCCTTCTCGCCCAGGCCCCACACCCAGGCGGCGGCGGCCGTGAGGATGGCGAGGGCGAGGAAGCACTTCGAGGCCGTGCCGCGCACGGTCATCGTGTTGGTGCGGGTGGCCTCGCGGGCCCAGTCATTGAAGATCGTGTCCGAGAAGACCGGATTGGACGTCTCCACCGTGATCAGCCTCCGAGTCGTTGGGGAGAGAGCGAGCGGGAGGGCCCGGCCCGGTCGTCGGGCGGGCCCGTCAGCAGGTATTGTGGTCGGGTCGGCTCAAAGCAGCAATTCAATTCGCGTCGGGGGAGCCCCGGTCGATCCGGTCGAGCACGCGGAGAATGCTCTTGCCCGAGGCGAACAGGCCGATGGCGGCCGACTCCCCCCGGGCGTCCTTGACCTCGATCCGGCCGACGCAAAGCCCGAGCAGCCGGCCGTCCTCGGAGAAGAGGCCGCCGCCGGATCGGCCCTGGATCGGGGCGTGCTCGGTGATCAGGAACAGCCGACGCTCCCGGCCGTCCATCGCCGTGTCCCGGATCCCGCCCTCGACCCGGAAGGGGGAGGGGGGGGCGGCCGAGGTCCCGGCGTCGGCGCGGTCGACCTTGTTCCGGGAGAGCAGGGCGGTGCCCCGGATCCTGGAGTCCCAGGCGTTCAGGTCGCTCGCCTGGTCGATGCCGACGGAGGTCACCGACGAGCCGCTCGGCGGCGTCCGGCCCAGGTCCGGGTCGAGCGCGGCGACGTAGGGCAACTTCGCCAGCCCCTGAACCAGCAGCACGGCCACGTCGGCGTCGGCGTCGGTCGCCACGACCCGGGCGGGGTAGACCTTCGGCCAGACCCCGCCGAGCTTGCGGCCCTCGATGCCGAGGTTGTAACGATGCAGCTCGATGGCCGGGTCGCCGGGGCCGTCGATCACGTGCGCGGCGGTCAGCACCAGGGCGCGGCCCCCATTCGAGCCGATGATCGTGCCGCTGCCCCGCGAGTTGCCGTTGCGGATCAGGACCGTCGGCCGGATCGTCACGTCGTCCAGCGGCCCCGGCAGGTCGGCCGGGTCGGTCGTCCCGGGCGCGATCCTCCGGGAACCCGGCTCCTGGGCCCCGACCAGGGCGGGCAGGATCGCCACCACCAGCACGAACGCGGCGAAGGGGGCGATCAGGTCCCGGGTCGGTCGTCGCCAATCGACCATGCGTCGGCTCCTCGGGGTCGACTCGTCGAATCGGATCGCTCCATTCTAGGGCGCAGTCGGTCCGAAGGCGAAAAGGGAGGTGGAGGCGATCGGCCCCGGAGGCGGGCCGGGAGGGGGCCCGCCCCGGCGCCGGGACGGCGGTAGACCCGGACGGACCCCGACTCGAAGCCCGGCCCCGAACCGGCCCACGAGGCGGTGATGGCGTCGAGTCCGGGGGCGTCCCCCCAGCAGAGGACGACGTCGATCGCGTCACCGTGCGAACGGAGCAGGCCGGCCCAGGCCTCGGCCCGGTCGTCGGCGTCCTCGGGGTCGTCGAGCAGCGCGATCCGCTCGAAGGCGAGCGAGGGGGGGGCGTCGACCCCGGGTCGGAGTTGCACGGGGAAGTAGTAGTGCCTCGTCTCGTAGTTGCTCCAGATCACGTTGCCCGTGCCGACGCCCAGCAGGCTATCGGCGTGCAGCAGCGGGTTCGCGCGATACCGGCCCCGGATGTCGACCAGCAGGGTGCCGACCCGGTTCCCCCGACCGACCTCGGGGGTCGAGGCCAGCAGGGCCCCGGCCCGGCGGCCCGACTCGGCCGCGTAGTCCCAGACGAAGGCGGTTTGCAAGGCGAGCGCGAGGGCGATCAGGCCGGACGCCACCCGGCCGGGGCGGGTCCTCGGGTCCAGCTCCAGCGCCGGGACGAGGCAGGCCAGGCCGACGAGGGCGACCCGCTGGGCGAGGAAATAGCCGTGGTCGTCGCCGAAGCCGTCCGGACCGACCGCCGCCCCGACCAGCAGCAGCGTCGAGAGGACCAGCCAGGGCCGCCGATCCCTCCCGGCCGTGGGTCGCCCCCCGAGCACCGTCCCCCCGACCGAGACGGCCAGGCCGAGGCCGAGCCAGAGGCTCGGCGAGAGGGCGAGGCACCAGGGGCCGTCCCACCCGGATCGGAGGGGGAACAGGTCGCGTCGTCCCAGGGCGACGGGGTCGATCCAGGAGAGGCGGCGGGCCCAGAGGCTCGGGGAGAGGATCGGGCCGGATTGCTCCCAGGACGGCTCGAAGGCCCCCCCCTCGGCGGTCAGGGATCGGTACAGGAGGGCCATCGGGATCATCGGCAGGCAGGCGACGGCCGTCCAGCCGACCCGACGTCGCCGATCGCCCCCCGGGGAGCAGACGGACAGCACGACCAGCGCACCGGCCGTCAGCCCGAGGCTGACGAGGTGGCCCAGGTAGCCGAGCACCAGCATCAGCCCGATGGCCGCCGAGCGAGGCGGCCCGAGGCGGTCCCGCCAGCCCCACCAGAGCCCGAGGGTGAGGACCAGCAGCGTCGCGCCGATCAGGAAGTTCGAGAAGCCCATCAACCAGGGCATGTTGATCGCCAGCAGGGCCGACAGCACGGCGGCCCCCGGGAAGCCGAGTCGCCCCGCCACCCGCCATCGGAGCCAGGCGATCGTCAGGGCGAAGCCGACCAGGGAGATCGTGGTCATCGCCCGATCGGCCGGGCGCGGGGGGAGCAGGGCGAGCAGGCCCATCAGCCCGAGGTGGCCGCCGAGGTTGGGGAGGGGCCGCCACCGGGGCTCGTAGACGGCGGCGAAGGGGGAGTCGGCTCCGAGGCGGAGGGATTCGAGCAGGATGTGGGCGTTGTAGGCGTGCGCCGGGCCGTCCTGCGTAACGAAGCCGGGGACGATCCACGGGGCCGAGGCCGCCGGCAGCAGGGCGAGCAGCAGGACGACGAGCCCGGCTCGGGCCGAGCCCGGCTCATTGGATCCGTCCGACATCGGCGTGGTGCTCCGTCCGCGACGTGGGTCGACCGAGCCGAAGGGCTCGACCATTCCCCGATCCCCCGGGGATCGAGCGGCCCGACCCGCGCCGCCCCGGTGCGGTGCGGTGCATCCCGGAGCGATCCTGCGGCGGGGGTCGGCCGGGGCGAGGCCGGCATCAGGGGTCGTCGGGCGGGGGGTTGAAGTCGATCTCGGGGACTTCCTGCACGGCCTTGCGGAGCGCGGCCTCCCACTGGCTGTGGATGGCCATCAGGTCGGCATCCTTGCCGTTGAAGCGGCGGTACCGGCTGACCCGGAGTTCCCCGGCGGCGTAGACGAGCAGGTCGATCGGCGGCCCGACGGTGACGTTGGAGCGCATGGTGGAGTCGATCGAGATCAGGGCGTAGCGCGAGGCGTCCTCCAGCGTGGTGCGGTCGAACCGGATGCCCCGGTCCAGGATCGGGCGGCCGTACTTGCACTCGCCGATCTGGAGGAAGGGGGAGTCGTCGCTGGCGCAGAGGGGGTTGCCCTGGGGGTAGATCAGGTAGAGTTCGTGCGGCTGGCCGCGGATCTGGCCGCCGAGGATGAGGTGGACGTTGAAGCGGTAGTCGTCGCGTTCCAGGGCCTCGCGGTCGAGCAGCGCGACGCGTCGCACTTGCTCGCCGACGGCCCGGGCGGCGTCGTAGAAGGTCTCGGCGGCGGCCAGTCCGCGGCCCTCCCGGAACTCGCGGTCGAGCAGGGTGACGATCGACTGGGTGCAGGAGAGGCTGCCGCTGGCCAGCAGGACGAAGACGCGCTCCCCCTCGGCCTCGAAGGTGTGCATCTTGCGGGCGACGTTGACCTGATCGAAGCCGGCGTTGGTCCGGCTGTCGGAGGCCATCACCAGGCCGTCCCTCGTCTTGATCCCCAGGCAATACGTCATCGACCGGCCCCTCGCGCCTCCGCCCGGCCGGCACCCTCCCGAGGCCCGGCCGCCTGCCGGGAATCATCGCACACGCCGGGGCCGCCGGCAAGGGGCCCGGACCCCTTGACAGAGCAAATGTTCAACCGTAAATTGCCAGCATGGCCCCATCGCCAGGGGGTTCGGCCGCGGGAGTCCATTCGCGATGCTGATTCGCGCCGGGTACGAGATGGTCTTCGACGTGCCCAGCCCCACGCCGATGCTGCTGATGCTGGCGCTCAGGCCCGAGCGCGAAGGTTCGGTCCGTCGCCCCGGCGGCATGAGGCTGGAGCCCGAGGTGCCGGTCGACCGATTCCTCGACGGGTTCGGCAATCGCTGCGCGCGGATCGTCGCCCCGGGGGGGCGGCTGACGATCTGGGACGACCTGGTCGTCGAGGACTCCGGGGCGCCGGACGAGCAGGCGCCGGGCGCGGAGCAGATCCCCGTCCAGGACCTGCCGGTGGGGGTGCTGACCTACCTGCTGGGGAGCCGATACTGCGAGGTCGAACGCCTGTCGGACATCGCCTGGTCGCTCTTCGGCCAATCGCCGACCGGCTGGGGCCGCGTGCAGGCGGTCTGCTCCTGGGTGAACCGCCACGTCGAGTTCGGCTACCACCACGCCCGGCCGACCAAGACCGCCTGGGACGTGTACACCGAGGGCAACGGCGTCTGCCGTGACTTCACCCAGCTGGCGATCACCTTCTGCCGGTGCCTGAACATCCCGGCCCGGTACGCCACCGGCTACCTCGGGGACATCGGCGTGCCCCCGGCGCCGCACCCGATGGACTTCAGCGGCTGGTTCGAGGCCTATCTCGGCGGCCGCTGGTACACCTTCGACGCCCGGCACAACATGCCCCGGATCGGCCGGATCCTGATGGGCCACGGTCGGGACGCGGTCGACGTCGCCCTGACGACCTCGTTCGGGACGGCCGTGCTCTCCGGATTCACCGTCTGGACCGACACGGTGGGGCCCGAGGCCCTGGCCGCGCCGATGGGCAAGCCGGAGCAGCCGGGCCAGTCGGCCGGGGGCGAGGCCCGGCACCTCAGCGGCGGGGGGGGCCGGTAGGGCGGCGGTCACTGCTGCTGGCCTTGCTGCTGGTGCAGCTCGGCCCGGGGGCGGGGCTGGTCGGGGAATGCGGCCCGGGAGGACTGGCGCTGCATCTGGCTCGACCGGGAGCCCTGCCGCTGGTACTGGGACTGGCCGTCGGCGGGGACCGGGAAGGTCCACTCGTTCCACTCGAACGGGAGGCGGTCGACCGGCTCGACGCCGACGGTGACGGCGATCTGCTCCTCGGCCTTCCCCTTCCAGACCCCCCGGTTGGGGGGGACGTCGGAGTAGTCCCGGCCGAAGGCGATGACGACGTAGTCGTCGCTGGCGAACTCGCCGGCGGTCGGGTCCACGTCGAACCAGCCGACCCCGTCCCCGCCCCAGATCTGGCACCAGGCGTGGGTGGCGATCTCTCCCGGGTGGTTCACGTAGCCGCTGACGTACCGGGCCGGGATCCCCAGCCCCCGGCAGGCGCCGATGAAGAGGTGGGCGAAGTCCTGGCAGACCCCCTTGCCGCCCTCCAGCGCCTCGCTCAGCAGGGTCCGGGCGCCGGTCACCCGCTTCTCGTACTTGAAGCGGTCCCGGACGGCGGAAACGAGGGCGAGGATGTCGCTCATCGCGTCGCCGGTGGGGCGGGGGAGTTCCCCGAGGAAGGCGTCCAGCGCGGGGCTGGCGTCGACCAGCGGGCTGGGGAGCAGGAACTCGGCCGCGTCCACGTCATAAGGCCCGGAGGGCGGCCAGGAGACTTCAAGGAGCCTCGGGGAGGCCTGGCGGCGATGGGTCCGCACGAAGCTGGTCGACCGGATGATCAGCTCGTGATAGGGCTTGGCGATGTTGAACAGGTCGACCCGGTTGCCGAAGCCGTCGTGGAAGGCGGTGACCGGGGCCTGCGGGGTCGTCTGGAGCCGGTATCGCAGCGCCGTCTGGTCCTCGTCCGACTGCGGCGCCATCCGGACCTCGAAGACCGTCTCGGTCACGGGGGCCGTGTAGGTGAACCGAGTCTCGTGCTGGATCCGCAGCAGCATGGCGGTCGTCCCCGGGGGAGGCCCGGGGCCCCGTTCGGGCCGGGTGGCGTCGGGTCAGGTGAAGAAGTAGGCGCGATGGATCTCGTCGCCGATTTTGTTGCAGGAGTCCTGGACGCCGGAGAGGAACGAGCCCAGGCCCCGGTCGAAGATCTCCGACGGGGCGATGTAGTGCAGCTCGCTGTCGAGGCGCCCCAGGCAGCGCTCGGCCTCGGAACCGTAGCCGTCCCCGCTGGAGATGGCCCGCAGCGATTCCAGGCACCGGGCCACGCAGAAGCGGATCGACCGGGGGAACTCGGGGTCGAGGATCAGGTAGCGGACCACGCCCTCGGGGTCGACCCGGTCGTGATAATCCCTCAGGTACGCCTCGTACGCGGCGCAGCTCCAGAGCAGGCTCGACCAGTGGACGATCCGCAGCGGGGACTCGACCACCGGCCCCCCCTCCCGGAGCCCGTGCAGCTTCACGCTGAGGATCCGGCTGATCTGGCTGGCGCGTTCCAGGTGCCGGCCGAGCTGGAGGAAGTGGTAGATCTCGGTCCGGGGCAAGGTGCCGTCCACCAGGCCGTCGAAGAGGATGCAGGCCCGCTTCACCCCCTGGAGGAACCGGGGGGGGCTGTCGAGGAACCGGCGGCGGGCCTTGCGGCCCCGGACGTAGAAATGCAGGCGGTTGAGCTGCAGCCAGGCGTCGGCGCTGATCGTCTCCTGGGTGGCCCGGGCGTTCTCCCGGGCGTGGCCGAGCATGGAGAGGATCGACTGGTTGTTGGCGCGGTCGAAGGTCAGGAAGCGGAGCACCGCCTCCCGGTCCAGCGGCCCGGGCCCGTGGGCACGCTCGAAGGAGTCCCGGCAGGCGAGGATGGACAGGACGCTGGCGATCGGCGCCGGGTCGGTGCCGGCGGCGTCGCCGTCGAGGCCGGCGGCGTCCAGCTCCAGGTGGAATCCCACGTCCAGCAGTCGGGCGACGTTCTCGGCCCGCTCGACGTACCGGCTGATCCAGTAGAGGTTCTCGGCCACCCGGCTGAGCATCTCAGTTCGCCTCCGGTCGCTTCGGAGGCCCCCCTCGGAGCACCCAGGTGTCCTTGGTCCCGCCCCCCTGCGAGCTGTTCACCACCAGGCTCCCCTGCGGCAGGGCGACCCGGGTCAGGCCACCGGCCAGGACCTTGATCGTCTCGCCATAGAGGACGAACGGCCGGAGGTCGACGTGTCGGCCTTCGAGGTGGTCGTCGATCAGCGTGGGGTGCTGGCTCAGGGAGATCGTCGGCTGGGCGATGTAGCCCCGGGGATTGTCGGTCACGCGGCGGGCGAACTCCTCCCGCTGCTCGGCCGTCGAGGCCGGGCCGATGAGCATCCCGTACCCCCCGGAGGCGTCGACGGCCTTCACGACCAGCTTCTCGAGGTTCTCCAGGATGTGCTGGCGATGGCTGGGGATCTGGGGCCGGAAGGTCTCCACGTTGGGGAGGATCGGGTCCTCCTTCAGGTAGTACTTGATGATCTCGGGGACGAAGGGATAGACCCCCTTGTCGTCGGCCATGCCGGTGCCGATCGCGTTGGCCAGGCCGAGCCGGCCCGATCGATAGGCGGCGACCAGGCCGGGGACGCCGAGCTGGCTGTCGGAGCGGAAGGTCATCGGGTCGAGGAAGTCGTCGTCGATCCGGCGGTAGAGCACGTCGACCCGCTGGGGCCCCCGGATCGTCCTCATGAAGAGCTGGCCGCTGTCGAAGAACAGGTCGCGCCCCTCGACGAGTTCCACCCCCATCCGTCGGGCCAGGTAGCTGTGCTCGAAGTAGGCGGAGTTGTAGACCCCCGGCGTGAGCACCGCCACCACCGGCTCGTCGACCCCCGGCGGGCCGATGTGCCGGAGCACCGCGAGCAGGTTCGTCGTGTAGTCGTCGATCGGCCGGATGTTGTGGGCGGCGAAGAGTAGGGGGAAGACCTGCTTCATCACCTGCCGGTTCTTCAGCACGTAGCTGACGCCCGAGGGGGTCCGACAATTGTCCTCCAGGACGAGGAAGGTGCCCTCGGCGTCCCGGATCAGGTCGATGCCGGAGACGTGGATGTAGATGTCCCTCGGCACCCGGAGGCCGACGCACTCCCGGCGATAACCCGAGGCGCCGAGGATCAGCTCCAGCGGCACAACGCGGTCCCGCAGGATGTGCCGCTCGTGGTAGACGTCGTGGATGAACAGGTTCAGGGCCCGGACCCGCTGGGTGAGCCCGCGCTCGATCTGGTCCCATTCCGGCGCCGAGATCAGCCGGGGCACCGGGTCGAAGGGGATGATCCGCTCCACCCCCTGCTCCCGGCCGTAGACGGTGAAGGTGATCCCCTGGTTCCGCATCATCAGGTCGGCGGCCCGGTGGCGGTGGGCGATCTCCTCCGGCCCCAGCGACACGAGCCGATGGTGCAGCGGCGCGTAATGGGGCCGGAGCCGGCCGGGGGCGACGAACATCTCGTCGTAGCCGGTCAGGCCATACCGGGAGAACAGCCGGTCATCCTGGGGCGTCATCGCCATCGTGGCCTGTCCGTCGGGATCCGATGCGAGTCGAGCTGCCCGACCGCACGAGGATCGGGTGGCCGCGCCGGTGACGCTCGGCCGGGATGGTCGTCGAGGGGGACCATCCGGCAATCCCATTCAATAAAGCAATCGGCGCACCGTGACCAGGGCTTTCCTCGAACTCGCCGCTCGGCAAGGCGTTATCGCCGGGAATGCCGACCGGCCCCCGTCCCCCGATGCCCGGAGGACAGGCAATCGGGCGCCCCGATGCCGAAGTCGGTGGCAGGGTAGGCCGGACCGACGGCGGCGATCCGAGGGCCCTGCGCCCCCGATCAGGCGTCCGATCGAGGGCGGGGCGGCCCCCCGGCTCCGCGATCCCGCTCCCCGCCGAGGGCCCCGGGGATCAGTCGGGGGGCCGGGGGATCGGGACGTCGGCGGGGGCGATCGGGGAGGGGCGGGGGAATCCGGGCCAGCCGATGCCGGTCGCATCGAGGTGGCCCCGGATCGCCCGCAGATCCCAGCGTCGGGTGCCGCCGCCGTGGTCCTTGGCGTAGAGGAAGCGGAGGTCCCGGGTCAGGCCCAGCTCGGAGAGGTGGTCGGGGGAGGGGGGCTCGAAGGTCGCCAGGGCCTCCCCGGTGCGGGCGTCGAGCAGCCGTGCGACGGTCCGGGTCAGGGCGACGGCGACGATCGAGCCGTCGGGGGCGAAGGCGACCTTGCCGGGCTGATTGCTCGCCTCCCGACGGGGGACCCTCCAGCGGGGCTCCCAGGTCCCGACCCCCCAGCAGACGTAGGCCCGGCCGGAGCCGGTGAGGAGGGAGCGGCCGTCGGGGTTGAAGGCGACCTCGGCGCTGCCGTCCACGTCGAGTACCGCGACCGGCGCGCCGGTCGAGGCGTCCCAGACCCGGACGCCTTCCCCTTTCCAGGTGCCGGTGGCGAGGAGGGAACCGTCGGGGTTCAGGTCGATCCGCTCCACCCGGGGGTGGTCCTGGATGAGGACGAGCCCGCCGTCGGTCCCCGGCCCCGGGGCCGCGTCGAAGAGCGCGACCTCGGGCGGGCTCCCGACGATCACGGCGGCGATCCGCCTCCCCGACCCGTCGGCCCGGATGCGGCCGACGCGCCGGCCCCGGAGCGGGCCGAAGGGCTCGGGGGGGCCGAATCCGATCGACTCGCCGTCGGGTTCGATCGCCCACCGCAGGATGCCGGACGGGCCCCCGGTGAGCAGCGACCGGCCGTCGGGGAGGACCTCGGCCGACGCCGGGGCCGGGGCCGGGAGCAACGCGACCTGCCGGAGGCCCCGGTCGAAGATGCGGACCCCGACCGAGCCCCCCGAGGCGAAGGTCGAGCCGTCGGGGAAGAGGTCGACGGTGTACGCCCTGGAGTCGGGGTCGAGGTCGAGGAACCGGCCGCGGGCCTCGTCGCCGTCGGCCACCTCCCACCTCCAGATGGACTCGCCGTCCCGGCTGCCCGAAAGGGTACGATCATCGGGGCCGAAGCGGACGGCCCAGTGCTCGGGGGAGGAGGCGACCACGAGCGGCTCGCCCGACTCGGGGTGCCAGAGCCGGACGGTGCCGTCCCAGCTCGCGCTGGCGAGCAGGTGGCCGCGGTGCGAGAAGTCGACGGAGATGATTGCCCCCTTGTGGCCGGGGAGGATCCGCGGGGGGGCCTCGGGGTCTCCCGGGTCGAGCAGGTACAGTTCCCGGAACCCGCCGCCGACGGCGAGGCCCTCCCCGTCCGGCGTCCACGCCAGGCTCTGGCCACCGTAGGGGAGCGACCAGGGGCCGACCGAGCCGGTGCCGTCGGCCCGGAGGACCTCCAGCGATCGCCCGCTCCTCGTGCTGGCGACGGCGATCCGGCGGCCCGCCGGGTCGAACCGCAACGCGTAGGGCTCCGGGGGGCCGGGCAGCGAGGCGGGAGGACGCCCGCCGTCGAGGTCGAAGATCCGGACGGTCCCGTCCTCCAGCCCGAGGGCGAGCCGACGGCCGGGGGGGTCGAAGCCGAGGGCGGCGTCGTAGGCCGGGACGGGCTCGTCGAGCAGGACGGCGCCGCCGTCGAGGTCAAAAGCCCGCACGCGGATCGACCCGCCGCCCTGGTACTTGGCCGCGAGGCGACGGCCGGAAGTGTCGAATTCCAGCAGGACGACCGGCAACCCCGGGCCGGGCATCACGAGCGGGGGGCGGCCTCCCTGGCCGGGGTCGAGGACGCGGACGGCGCCGGATTCGTCCCCGATGGCGACGCGGCGGCCGTCGGGCGAGAAGGCGAGCCGACGGTCCCGGGAGGCGAGCCGCGGGATCCGACGTACGTCGACCCTCCGCAGGTCGGCCAGGGCGAGGCAGGCGATCGCCTCGTCGCGCAGCTCTCCCCGCCGGTCGACGAAGGCGTCGAGCGAGGCGGCCTTCGAGAGGGCGTCGAGCGCATCGAACCGCTGCCCCTCGGAGCCGCTGCGTCGGCTGGCCCGGGCCCGGGCGAGGTAGGCGTCCCAGAGCCTCCGCTCGACCTCGGCGTGGCTCTCCTTGAGGCGGTAGGCCGAGGTCGCCGAGATGGCGGCGATGGCGACGAGCAGGACCGCGACCGCCGCCCCGAGCGCGGCCAGGCCCGGGTTGCGGCGGGACCACCGGGCGAGGCGTTCGAGGGGACCGGCCCGTCGGGCCGCGATCGGCCGGTCGTCGAGGAAGCTCCGGAGGTCGTCGGCCAGGGCGGCCGCGGACCGGTAACGGTCGCCCGGATCCTTCTCGATGGCCTTGTGGATGATCGTCGCGAGATCCCGGGGGACGCCGACGGTGATCGACCCCAGGCGGGGCGGGTCGGCCAGGGCGATCTGCCGCATCAGGGCGTGGCGATCGGCCTCGACGAAGGCGGGGGCCCGGGAGAGCAGCTCGTAGAGGGTCAGGCCGAGGCCGTAGACGTCGGCCCGGGCGTCGCAGGAGCCCCGGAACCGCTCGGGGGCCATGTAGCGGAGCGTCCCGACGAGGTCCCCGGTGCGGGTCAGATCCTCGTCGTCGACGGCCTTGGCCAGGCCGAAGTCGGTGACCCAGGCGTCGCCGTGGGCGTCGAGCAGGATGTTGGCGGGCTTGATGTCGCGGTGCAAGGTCCCCAGCTCGTGGGCATGGGAGAGCGCCTCGGCCACCTGCAGGCCGATCCGGGCGACGCCCCGGGCGTACCGGGCCCCCGAGTCGATCGCCGAGGGGTCCACCCGCCCCGGGTGGGCCCGGTGGCGGCGGAGCGGCGGGGGGGGGTCGCGGAGCAGGGGACGGGCGGACCCGCCGACGACCGTCACGTCGCCGGGGCCGGCGAAGGAGTCGGCAGGGTAGAGGTCGGCCCCGCCCTTCCCTTCGAGGGCCCGGATCTCGTCGAGGACCTGGTGCAGGCCGACCCCATGGATGAACTGCATCGTGTAGAAGGCCCGGCCGGCGTCGGAGCCGATTCCGAGGACGGGCACGATGTTGGTGTGGTGCAGCTGGGCGGCCGACCGGGCCTCGCGGTGGAAGCGGCGGAGGAGGTGGTCGCTGGCGACCGCCCAGGGGGCGAGCACCTTCAGGGCGACCCGACGGCCGAGCCGTTCCTCCTCGGCCTCGTAGACGACCCCCATGCCCCCCCGGCCGACTTCCCGGAGGATCCGGTAGTCGCCGATCCGGTCGGGCGGGCGGTCGTCGGCCGGGGATCGGGGGCCGGCCGGGGGCCCGATCGTCTCGTCGGAGTCGGGCTTGAGGTCCTCCACCATCACCAGGGCCGGGAACAACTCCCGGATGGCCGGTGCGAGGTCGGGGTGGCGGGCGAGGTACTCGTCGACCGTGGGACGCTCCCCGCAGCGGAGGCGCCCGAGGAACTCGGCGGCGAGCCGGTCGACGCGCCCGAAGACCTCGTCCGACGGCGAGGGGTCGGCCGGGGCATCGGGCCGGGCGTCGCGGTCGAGGCCGGGGTCCGCGTCCGGAGCCGCCTGGGGGCGTCGCATGGGTGCGTCCCGGAAGTCGGGGTGTTCGGTCGGGGCGGGGGGGGATCGGTCAGCCGAGGAGGCCCCGGGCCGATCCCGAGAACGCGGGGATGGCGGCCAGGCTGTCCTTCAGCCGGAGCATGGCCCGGACGTACCGCTTGCTGGCGGCCGAGGCGTTCAGGCCGAGCAGCGCGGCCGCCTCCTCGTTGCTCAGCTCCTCGAAGTGCCGCAGCGTGATGATCTCCCGGTCCGAGGGGGGCAGCCGCTCCAGCACCCCCTCCAGCAACACCCTCAGCTCCGCCCGGGCCGCGGCCCGGCTGACGGACGTGACCCTCCCCATCAGCTGCGCCGCCAGCGAGGCCGAGCTGGCGTGCGGCAGGGCGCCCCGATGCAGGGAGATCTCCCGGTCGGCGGCGCGCATGGCGGCGCCGAGGTGCCGGCGGTGGACGCGGAGCAGGCGCTCGATCGTGACCAGGCGGAGCCAGAGGAAGAAGGGCATCGCCCCCCGCTTCTTCTCGAACTCCGGCAGCTTCTCGGCCAGGTCGAGATACGCCTCCTGGAGCACGTCGGAGGGGTCGACCCGGCCCTGGAGCCGGCGGTCCATGCGGAGCCGGACCACCTGCCGGAGCCTCCCCCGGTGACGGGCGAACAGCGAGGCCAGGGCGGCGTGGTCTCCGCCGGAGGCGAGGAGGACCAGCTCGGCGTCGTCCCGTTCGTCGGCCATCATGCGGATCCCTTCCGGTTCGGGCCGGGGGGCGGGGGCCGTGAACCCCGGCCGGGCCCCGTCCCATCGCCATCGTAGTCGCGGCATCGACACCCGATCAACCTTCATCCTCCTCCGGGATCGGTCGGGGCGGTCCCGGCTCGGGCGGGCGGTCGAGCAGCCAGGTGCCGAGGCCCGAGGGGTCGTCGCCCCCCCCGGGGCGGTCGGGGGGAGCGTCGAGCCGGATCGCAGAAGAGGCCCCCGGGGGCTCCGGGCCGAGTTCGAGGCGATAGCGGGCCAGGCCGATCGAGAGCTCGTCGCCGGGGACCATCCGGGAGACCGAGACGAGGTCCCCGTTCACCCGGGTCCCGTTGGTGCTCTCCAGGTCCCGGACGACCAAGTGGTCCCCCTCCAGCACGAGGCAGCAGTGCCGCCGCGAGACCCGGGAGGAGTCGAGCCGGACGTCGCAGTGGGCATGTCGGCCGACCAGGACGACGGTCTGGCCGAGGTGGATGTCGGGGTGCCCGTCGAGCGAGACGAGTCGGGCGATCATGGCACTGGCCCCCTCCGGATGGGCTCGACCCCGCGGGGCGTCGGATCGTCTTCGGCCCCCCGCCGTCCGCCTCGACGCCCCCGATCCGGGGAGGGAGTCGGGCGGGGCGGGCCCTGGGGCGAGGACGCCCGGCGCCGGCGGGCCGATCGAGATCCGGGCCCGCCCGAGTCGGCTCGACCATCCCCGGTCCCCCGAGACGAGGCCTCGATTCCCCGAGCGTCGTCCGAACAAGGACCTGCGCGGAGGACCCGGACGGGGACATCGGGGTCCGGGCCCGGGGGCGATCCGGACGGGGGACGAGGATCCGCTACGGGTCGGGACGACGGGGGGCGGTCGACCGAACGACCCCGACGGGACGGGCCGGGGCGCCGTCACCGCCCGGGCCCCGTCCCGGAGAGCCAGCGTCGGAGGGAGTCGAAGGTCTCGGAAGCGGCCTCGACGACGGCATCGGCCCGGTCGGGGTGGGCGGCGACGTGGGCCTCGGCGAATCGGCCGAAGGAGGCCCACATGGCACCCGTCCGCGCCCGGTAGCCGGAGTAGAACCGGCCCCCCGACTCCGGCCCGATCCCGAGCCGGTCGCCGATCAGGCGGAGCACGACCCGGCCGCCGAGCGTGGCCCCCTCGACCACGTAGAGGCAGCCGAGGCCTCGGGCCAGGTCGACCGGCTCGGGGAGGTCCGGGCAGGTCGGGCAGGGGGGCCCGTCGGGGTCGAGCGAGCGCAGGTCCTCGCGGAGCCATCCGGCCTTGCGCCGCTCCCGGAAATCCAGGCCCGATGCCTCCCAGGGGAGCCCGGCCAACCGCCCCTCTAAAGGCTCGTAGTAGCCGAGGAACCCGCGGAGCAATCGGACGTAGGCCGACCGGGAGGCGCCGAGTCGGTCGACGTCCACGACCCGCTCGATCGCCTCGTGATGGGATCTCGTCTCGTGCCGGAGGCGAGCCAGGATCGAGGGCCCGCCGGGGTCGGCCGGGGCGGGCCCATGCCGGTCGCCCGCCGGGTCGATCCCGGGTTCCTCCGCCTTCGCCCCCGCCGACGCCCTCGCCCCGGGGGTGCCGGCTTCCCCGTTCGGGATCGGGACGGGGTCTCGGTCGGTGCGGGCTGGGATTCCGGGCGACACGGGGCCCCTCCGGCGGACGGCTCGCGACGAGGTGGGGACGGGAGGAGCGTTCAACATGACAAAACGGCCCGAGGCCGTCCACGGACCGGCCGGGGCCGAGGCCGACCGGGAGGGTCGTCGTCGGCCGGGGCGTCCCGCGCGGGAGGGGCGTTGCGTGTCCCCCCCGGGCGGGTTAGCCTCGCCGGACATCACGACCACGACCGACCCCCCGAGGGCGATCCCATGTCCTTCCCCGAGATGAACCGACGCTCGGCCCTCAAGGCGATTGCCGGCGGCCTGGCCTTCCCCTTCGTGGCCCGCGCGGGCGTCGCCCCGCCGAGCGAGACGCTCAACCACGCCAGCTTCGGCGGCTCGGGGATGGCCCTGGCCGACATCCGGTCGCTCACGGCCAGCCCCCACGTCCGCCTCGTCGCCGTGGCCGACGTCGACCTGGACCGAACCGCCGAGGTCAAACGCCTGTTCCCCGAGGTCCGGGTCTACCAGGACTACCGGGAGCTGCTCGACTCCGAGGCGGACCTCGACTCCGTCAACGTCTCGACCCCCGACCACATGCACGCCCCGATCACCAGGGAGGCGATCCGGCGCGGCCTGCACGTCTACACCCAGAAGCCCCTGACCCAGACCCTGTACGAGGCCCGGCAGCTCACCAAGGCCGCGAGCGACCGGGGGATCGTCTCCCAGATGGGGATCCAGATCCACTCCCACCCGGTCCACAAGGCGGTGGTCGCCACCGTGCACGACGGGGCGATCGGCAAGGTCCGGGAGGTCCACAGCTGGAGCGGCAAGCAGTGGGGGGACCGCGCCCCCCGCCCCGACCGCACCGACCCGGTCCCCGAGGGCCTCGACTGGGACGGCTGGCTCGGCGTGGCCGAGGAGCGGCCGTTCATCTCCGGCTGGTATCACCCCGGCAACTGGCGGAAGCGGCTCGACTTCGGCACCGGAACCTTCGGCGACATGGGGTGCCACATCCTCGACCCGGTCTTCTCCGCCCTGGAGTTGACCGCACCGACCGAGGTCCGGTCCGAGGGGGGCGCCCCGAACGAGCACAGCTGGGGCCTCGACTCGGTCGTCCGCTACACCTTCCCCGCTTCCCCCCGGACGGTCGACGGCTTCACGCTCACCTGGTACGACGGCGACCGACGCCCGCCGGAGGAGGTGGCCGCCCTGATCGGCGACCGGAGACTCAGCGACCAGGGGTCGATCTACATCGGCGAGGAGGGCGTGCTGTATTCCCCCTACATCGACGCCCCGGTGCTCCTCCCCGCCGAGAAGTTCATGGACTACGCGCGCCCCGGGCCGGAGGGGGACGACCACTACCTCCAGTTCGTCGAGGCCTGCCGGGGCAACGGCGAGACCTCGACCCCCTTCTCCTACGCCGGGCCGCTCACCGAAATGGTCCTGCTCGGCTGCCTCGCCACCCGATTCCCCGAAACAAGCCTGGCCTGGGACGCCGAGGCGCTGAAGGTCACCAACCTCGACGAGGCGAACCGCTTCGTCCGCCGGGAACCCCGGGAGGGCTACCGGGTCGAAGGGCTCTGATCGGTCCCGGGGCCGGGCCCGTTCGGGCCCGGCCCCGTCCGACCACGCCGGGAGATCAGTCCGAGGCCTGCTCATAGACCGGCTCGCCGCCCAGGTAGGTCGAGTGTACGGTGATCTCCCGGATCTCGCCCTCCGGGCAGGTCAGGAGGTCCCGGTCCAGGACGACGAAGTCGGCGAGCTTCCCCTCCTCCAGCGAGCCGACCCGGTCCTCCAGGAACAGCAGCTTCGCGTTGTTGATCGTGTAGAACCGGAGGGCCTGCTCCCGGGAGAGGGCCTCCTCGGGGTGGAACCGGCCCTCGTAGCCCCGGGCCTGTCGGGTGATGGCGACCCACATGCCGAGGAACGGGTTGTAGGGGTTGATGGACCGGAACGAGCCGACCTTCTGCATGTGGTCCGAGCCGCCGCCTACCGTCACCCCCGCCTCGAAGATGCTCCTGAGCGGCTGGAACCAGCGGAGCCGGTCATACCCGAACTGGGCGGCCAGCGTCCGGACGTCGAGGTAGAGCCAGGCGGGCTGGATGTCGAGCACCACGCCGAGGCGGGCGGCCTGCTCGATCGCCTCCGCGCTCATGAAGTTCGAGTGGGTGATGCAGGGCCGGGTGGGGGCGATCGGCGTGTCCTCGTTCACGGCCTCGTAGGCGTCGAGCAGGGCGTGGACCGCGCCGTCCCCGACGCTATGCGCCGTGAACTGGAGGCCGGACTCGACCGCCGCCCGGACCATCGGCTCCAGCCGATCCGGCGGGATGAACAGGACCCCCTTGTAGTGGGGGTCGTCGATCGAATAGATGTCGCTCACCCCCCAGGGCTCCCTCATGTACGCGCTGCCGGTGAGCATCCCGCCGTCGAGGAACATCTTGATGCCGACGATCCGGAGCATCGGGCCCGCCCGGAAGAGCGGGTGGTCGGCCACCCCCCGAATCTCCTCCTCGATCGCCCCCAGGTCCCCCGAGGTGCCGACCCCCCGGGAAATCCCGAGGCGGAGGGTCAGCGCGTCGGCGTCCTCCAGCCGCTCGTACTGCGTGATGTCCGTTTCGCTGGCGTTGCGGTCGATGACGGCGGTCAGGCCGACGGAGTTGTAGTCCCGGAAGAGGGCGACGAGCCGGTCGTCCCGCTCCTGCTCCGTGGGGGATTGGCCCGGGTCCTCGACCTTGACGTACCGGGTGAGGTTGCGGAGGATCCCGGTCGGCTCGCCGGTCTCGGGGTCGCGCTCGACCTTGCCGGGCCCCTCCGGCTCGAAGTCCTTGTCGATGCCGCTGAGTTCCAGCGCCAGGGAGTTGAGGGAGGCGTCGGGGCCGGTCGCGAAGAGCACCGGGTTTTGGGGGGCGACCCGGTCCAGTTCCTCCCGGGTCGGGTAGCGCTGCTCCTGGAGCCGGGTGATGAAGACCTGGCGGACGACCACCCAGTTCCCTTCGCCGACCTCCCCGGCGCGTCGAGCGATGTAGTCGAGCACGTCGGCGACCGTCTCCAGGTCGGGGATCGGGTGGTCGAACTCGATCATCGAGGCGCCGGTGGGGTGGGTGTGGGAGTCGATCAGGCCGGGCACGACCGTCTTGCCCCCCAGGTCGACCACCTCCGTCTCGGGCCCCCTCGTCGCCATCACCTCCTCATCCGAGCCGACCCGGATCAGCGTGCCCTCGGAGACGGCCAGGGCCTGGGCGATGGTGAAGTCGCCGTCGACCGTGACCACCTTGCCGTTGTGGACGATCAGGTCGGCCGTCGGCGGGTCCTGGGCCCGGGCGTCGGAGCTGACGGCGACGAGGCCCAGCGCCAGGATCAGGGGCCGGGCGGCGGTGTTCGGCACGATCATGGGGATGCCTCAGCAGGGGACTCGGCGATCGGGGTCAGGCGGCCTGGCGGCCTCGACGGCGAGGCCCATTCTGCCGCCCGACCCAAGCCCCGGCAACGACCTGGCCGAGGGGCCTCCGGATCGAACCAGATCTGGCGTCGGTCGCCGACGGCGGGCCCCCGAGGCCGGCCGGGACGGGGCCGGTGCGCTCGCGGTGCGCCCCGGAATTCGGCGCAACTTGAGAATCGAGCACACATTCCGGGATCCGAAATGGGTTCGGTCCGCGCGAACCCCCCGGGCCGGCCCGCTCCGGTCCGGCCGGGGGTGATCGACCGGGTGCCGGTCGGGTAGGCGAGGCGCGGGGGCGCGGACCTGTCGAGGGCCGGGAGCGGGTCGGTGCGCCAATCGCACGCCCAGGGGATTTTCCGCAACCCAATCACGGGAAAGAGTTTCTTCGAATTGAAATGGGTTCGCTCCGCGCGGCGCACCGGAGATCCGGCGAACCCGGGGGCCGAAGACCGATCGGCCAGGGGATACGAGCCATGCCGGGCAATTCCGGCCACCCGACGCCTCGCCTCGCATCGGCCCGGACGCGGGAGATCCGGGATCGGTGCGCCGATGGGATGCCCCTCGCATCGGCCATAATCGCTTGCAGTTTCGAGCGTTCGGGAATCCGAAATGGGTTCGCTCCGTTTTCGCACACCGGGGGGCCCGGGTGGTCCCGGCGGCGTCCCGGGGCCGGGGCCTCGTGTCGACCTCCTGGCCAGGATCGGGCCGGGACGGAGTCGATCGGGGGCCGCGCGGCGCCGGGAGGGCCGATCGAGGAGGATGCCCGGATCGGAGGGCTACGGCTCGGGGAGTCGTCGGCAGGTCGAGGGACACGGGAGGCCGCTCCGCGCAGCTGGGGACGGCGGGGCCCGGACGAAGGCCCCTCCCTAATACCATCGTGGATCGGACCGATTTCAGTCACATTCGCCGCCGAGAATCCCGTCCCGTGCCAGTCGGGGGGAGGGGGCCATCGTCGAAGGGGTCGAGGGATCGCCGGGCGGGATCGGGCCGGCGGCTTCCTTCGGGGCCTCGGCGGGGGCATACTGGGGCCGAGCGGAGGAGCATCGCCGGCCATCGATCCGGCCGGGGCGTCGGGCCTCGGGCCGGTCGGACACCATGCCGAGCCGAGGCGAGCCGGGACGCCAGTCACGACAGCAACGGAGGTTCCCATGCCGAGGATGTCGCAGGTCGAGCGTCGGGTTCGATTCGGAGCATCGGTGGCGGCGGCCCTGGGGATCGTCCTGCTGGCGACGGCCGCCCGGGCCGGGGACGAGGGGCCGGGGAGGGACGAGCAGCAGTTGCCGTTCGCCATGCACTCGGCGATGACCGACCTGCCGACGATCACCGTGGGGCGGTCGGACGCCGACCTGATCGGCGCCGACAACCGGGCGCTCCAGGCGGCGGTCGATTACGTGGCCGGGCTCGGCGGCGGGGTGGTCCTGATCGGCGAGGGGGAGTACCAGATGCGGGACTCGCTCCACCTCCGATCCAACGTCACGGTGCGGGGGGTGAGGGGGAAGACGATCCTCCGCAAGGCGAAGGCCGCCGAGTCTCCCCTGGCGATGGACGGCGACTTCGGCGAGCAGCAGATCACGGTCACCAATCCGTCGGGGTTCGAGGTCGGCATGGGGGTGGCAGTCTGGGACGACCGCTCGGGGGGCTTCCACACGACGGTCGGCCGGATCACCGGGGGGCGGGGGGACACCTTCGCCATCGACGCCCCGCTGATGGCCGACTGCATGGTCTCCAACGACGCCAGGGCGGCCACCGTCTTCCCGGTCGTCAGCGGCGTGGACATCCGGGGGGCGAGGGTCGAGGACCTCGTCATCGACGGGAATAAGGAGGAGAACCCCTACCTGAACGGCTGCCGGGGGGCCGGGATCTACCTCTATCGCGGGTTCGGCACGGTCATCAGCGGCTGCGAGGTGCGCGACTACCACGGCGACGGGATCAGCTTCCAGCAGTCGAACGACGTGACGGTGGCGGACTGCATCAGCGAGGGGAACACGCACCTGGGGCTCCACCCCGGCAGCGGATCCCAGCGCCCGGTGGTCCGGGGGAACGTGGCGAGGCGGAACGGCACCGACGGCCTGTTCCTCTGCTGGAGGGTCCGGCACGGGTCGTTCGAGGACAACGTGCTGGAGGAGAACGGCCAGTTCGGCATCTCCATCGGCCACAAGGACTCGGACAACCTGCTCAGGGGGAACACGGTGGTCCGGAACGCCTCGAACGGCATCTTCTTCCGGAACGAGGACGAGGCGATGGCGCCCCACCGCAATCGGCTGGAGGCGAACGTGATCGAGGACAACGGCCGGGAGCCGGGGACCGCCGCGATCCGGGTCCGGGGTGAGCCCTCGGGCCTGATCTTCGAGGGGAACGTGATCCGGGATTCCCGGACCGGGGCCGAGCAGACGCAGACCGTCGGCATCCTGGTCGAGCCCGAGGTCGGGCCGATCCGGATCGGCTCGAACGCGATCGAGGCGGGCACGGTGGTGGAGGACCGCCGGGAGGCGGCCCCGGCCGGGGACTCGCGGCGATGACGGCGGGGGCGGGCCAGGAGGCTTCGGCCGATCCTCGGGAGCAGGCGAAGCCCGGCCGACTCGTCTCGCTCGACGCCTTCCGGGGGGCGGTGATGCTCCTGATGGCGTCGAGCGGGCTCGGCCTGGCGGCGGTCGCGGAGCACCACGAGGGTAGCCCGACCTGGCGGTTCATCGGCTCCCAGGTCGAGCACGCCCCCTGGGTGGGATGCACCCTCTGGGACCTGATCCAGCCGGCCTTCATGTTCATGGTGGGCGTGGCCCTGCCGTTCTCGATCGCCAACCGGCAGGGTCGGGGGCAGGGGTTCGGGACGATGCTGGCCCACGCCCTCTGGCGGTCGGCCGCGTTGGTCCTGCTGGCGGTCTTCCTGACCTCGAACTGGAGCGACCGGACGGTCTGGGTCTTCACGAACGTGCTGGCGCAGATCGGCCTGGGATATCCGTTCCTGTTCCTGCTGGCCTTCACCCGGCCGAGGACGCAGTGGGTCGCCGCGTTCGGGATCCTGTTCGGCTACTGGCTGGCCTTCGCCCTGTACCCGATCCCGGGGTCGGGCACCGACTGGGCCTCGCTCGGCATCCCCGAGAACTGGCCGCACCTGACCGGCTTCGCCGCGCACTGGGAGAAGAACGCGAACGCGGCGGCGGCCTTCGATGCCTGGTTCCTGAACCTGTTCCCCCGCGAGGAGCCGTTCCGGTTCAGCGAGGGGGGGTATCAGACGCTCAACTTCGTGCCGTCGCTGGCGACCATGATCTTCGGCATGCAGGCCGGTCGCCTGGTGAGGCGGGACCTGCCGGTGACGGCGAAGCTCGCCCGGCTGACGGCGGCGGGCGTGCTGGGCGTGCTGATCGGGCTATGGATCCAGGCGAGCGGCGTCTGCCCGATCATCAAGCGGATCTGGACCCCCTCGTGGGCGATCTTCAGCGCGGGGCTGGTGACGCTGCTGCTGGCCGGGTTCGTGGCGATCATCGAGTGGCGGGGCTGGAGGCGCTGGGCCTTCCCGATGGTGGTGGCGGGGATGAACCCGATCGCCCTCTACTGCATGTGGCAGGTCTCGGGGGGGTACGTGCGGAGCAGCCTGGAGCGGCACCTCGGGCAGGACGTCTTCGAGTCGTTCGGCGAGAAGTATGAGCCGGCGATGGAGCGGGCCTCGACGTTGCTCGTCTTCTGGCTCGTCCTGCTCTGGATGTACCACCGGAAGATCTTCCTCCGCATCTGATCGATCTGGGGCAGGACGAGCACGGGGGGTGGCCGATGGGCACGTCGGGGGTCGGGGAAATCGAGGGGATGTCGGCGCGGATCGCGACGCGCGTCGATCGGCGTCGGATGCTGGCGATCGCCCGGCGGCTGATCTCGGTGCACAGCCCCACCGGCGAGGCCGGGGGGGCCGCCGAGGCACTGTCGGGGCTGCTCGAAGCGGAGGGGTTCGCCGTGGATCGGCCCGAGGCCGACCACCCGAAGTCCCCCGCGGTGGTGGCCCGGCTCGACTCGGGCACGCCGGGGAGGACACTCCAGTTCGACGGGCACCTGGACACCGTCCACCTGCCGTTCGTCCCCTTCGGGAAGGACGAAGCGCAGATCACCGGCAGCGGCTCGTGCGACATGAAGGGGGGCCTGGCGGCGGCGGTCGAGGGGATGCTGGCGGCCCGGGATGCGGGCATGCCGGAGGCGGGTTCGATCCTGCTGACCGCCCACGACCTGCACGAGGCCCCCTGGGGCTTCGGGGCGCAGTTCGACCGCTTGCTGGTAGACGGCGTGGTCGGCGACGCGGTCCTCATCCCCGAGCCGCTCTGCGACCGCCTGCCGGTCTCGGGCCGGGGCCAGGCCTGCTGGAAGGTGACGATCCGCCGGGAGGGGCCGCCGATCCACGAGGTGATGCGGCCGCAAGGGGACCCGAAGGTGATCGCCGTGGGGGCCGAGCTGATCCGCCGGCTCGGCGAGCTGGACTCCAGGCTGTCCGGGGAGGTCAACCCAGTCGCCGGCAGGTCGAGCGTCTTCGTCGGCCAGGTCCATGCGGGGGAGATCTACAACCAGGACCCGCCGATCTTCTGGATGGAAGGCACCCGACGCTGGATCCCGGGCCAGGACCGCCGGGAGGTCGAGGCCGGATTCCGGGCGGTCCTCGACGCCCTGGCCGCCGAGACGGGGACGACCATCGAGGCCGACTACCAGCTCGTCCGCGATGCGTTCGCCCTGGACGTGGCTTCCCCGTTGGTGGCCGACTTCCAGCGGGCGTATACGGCGCTTTCCGGCGCCCCGCTGTCGACCGGCCCGAAGCCGTTCGTGGACGACGGCAACAGCGTCTGGGCGCTGGCGGGGGTCCCCTGCGTCACCCACGGGCCGAGGGCGGGGGGCCAGCACACGGTCGGGGAGTGGGCCTCGATCGACGACCTCGCCCGGGTCGCCCACCTCTACGCCCTGACCGCCGCCCTGTACTGCCCCCGAGGATGAGCCCGATGGCGACCGCACCGACGACCGTCCCCGACCTGATCACCGAGGCCCAGGCGGTGGAGGAGCGTTTCCTCCGGCAGATCTTCGTCCGGGATCAGATGGCCGAGTGGTCGAAGCACCCGCTGGTGATGGCCCGGGCCGACGGCGTCTCGTACTGGGACGTGCACGGGAAACACTACCTGGATGCGTTGTCGGGCATCTATGTCGCCTCGGTCGGCCACAACAACCGGAGGGTGATCGAGGCGATCAAGGAGCAGCTCGACCGGCTCACCTTCTCGCCGGCGATGCACGGGACCAACCCGATCGCGGTGCAGCTGGCGAACCTGCTGGCCGAGATCACGCCGGGGGACCTCGGCGCCGTCAAGTTCCAGTGCGGCGGGGCGGAGGTGACCGAGGCGGCGATCAAGCTGGCGAGGCAGTACCACAAGCTCAACGGATCGCCCGGGAAGTACAAGGTCATTAGCCGATACCAGTCGTGGCACGGGTCGACCCTGGGGGCGTTGTCGGCCTCGGGGTTGAAGTCCCGGAAGACGGTGAACGAGCCGATGGCGCCGGGGTTCCTGCACGTCTTCCCGCCGACCTGCTACCGGTGCCCGTTCGGCCAGCAGTACCCGGGCTGCGGGCTCACCTGCGCCTCGATCGTGGACCGGGTCGTCGAGATGGAGGACCCGGAGACGGTGGCGGCGATCATCGTCGAGCCGATCGGCCACACCGGCGGGGTGATCGACCCGCCCGACGAGTACCTGCCGATGCTCCGGGAGATCTGCGACCGCCACGACATCCTGCTGATCTTCGACGAGATCATCACCGGGTTCGGCCGGACCGGGCACCTGTTCGCGGCCGAGACGTTCGGCGTGGTGCCGGACGTGCTCTGCGTGGCGAAGGGGATGAGCGGCGGGTATGCCCCCATCTCGGCGATGATCTGCCGGAGGCCGATCGCCGACGCCTTCTGGGGGCCGGTCGAGTCGAACCCGGGATTCGTGGAGGGGCATACGTTCGAGGGGAACCCGATCTCATGCGCGGCCGGGATCGCCGTGATCCGGGAGATCCTGGAACGGGACCTCTGCGGCAACGCGAGGGCCCAGGGGGCGAGGCTCCGGGCGGGGTTCGAGGCGATGGCCGCCTGCCACGGCGTGATCGGCGACATCCGGGGCAAGGGGCTGTTCCAGGCGATCGAGTTCGTCCGGGATCCGGCCACCAGGGAGCCGATGCCGGACGGGTTCGGGGTGAAGGTCGGGCGGAGGGCGCTGGAGCACGGCCTACTCTGCCGGTTCGACCCGAACTGGATCGCCTTCGGCCCGCCTTTGGTGACGACCGGAGAGCAAATCGACGAAATGCTGGCGATCCTCGACCGGAGCCTCGGCGAGGTGCTCGCCGAGGCAGTCGGTTGAGGGAGGGGAGGGGGGGCGAGCCGATCTCCGTCCCCCGGCCTCAGCCCCCGTCCCGCTTCGGGACGGGGATGCCCATCGCCTTCATGAGCATCTGGAGATCGCTCCACGTCTCGCGCTTCGCGGCCGGGTTGCGGAGCAGGTAGGCGGGGTGCCAGGTGGCGATCGTGGGGATGCCCTTGTAGCGCTGCCACTTGCCCCGCAGGCGTCCCATGGGCATCGAGGTGTTCAGCATGGTCTGGGCGGCGGGCTTGCCGAGCAGGCAGAGGAACTCGGGCCGGACGACGGCGATCTGGCGTTCGAGGTAGCCGATGCAGTTGCGGACCTCGTCCGGCTCGGGGTCCCGGTTGCCGGGCGGGCGGCACTTGATGATGTTAGCGATGAAGACGTCTTCGCGCCTCAGGCCCATGCCCTTGGCGATCATGTCGTTGAGCAGCTGGCCCGCCTTGCCGACGAACGGGCGCCCGGTCTCGTCCTCGGTCTGGCCGGGCCCCTCGCCGACGAACATCAGGCGGGCCGTCGGGCTGCCCTCGCCGGTGACGGTGTTCGTGCGATTCTCGGCCAGGACGGCGCACCGGACGCAGGCGGCGACCTCGTCGGCGATGACCCGGAGCGCCTCGGCCCGCTCCCCGGGGGGGAGGACCGGGTCGGGGATGCCGACCTCGTCGAACAGCGAGCCGGCGACCGCCGGGGCCGGGCCCGGGGCGGGCGATGGCCTCGAGGGGCGTCGGGGAGGTGCGGGGGGGGGGCTCGCCTCCACCGGGGCGGGCTCCGGGTCCGCGACCCGTCGCTCCGGGACCGGGGCCGTTCGGGGGGACGGCCGGGCCGTCGGGGGGGGAGGGGGGGCCGAGTCCGCTCGGGCCTGGAAGTCGGGCAGGGGGCCGATCGGCAGGCGATCGACGCCGGCCCGGGAGAGCCCTTCGAGGCGCTGACGGACCTGGCGGATCAGGCGTCGGGGGTCGTCGTCCATGAGGGGGGGATCCCGGGGGAGGGGAGGCTCAACGCTCGGGGGCGCTCGCGGAGTGGTCCGGCTCCGAGGCGATCGCCCCGGCGGCCGCGGCCCGGGAGCGGGTCAGGCCGTGCCAGGTGGTGGTGATCAGCCGGGCGCCCCGGTCGTAGGTGAAGTAGGAATAGGCCCACTGGATCATCACCAGCAGCCGGTTGCGGAACCCGACCAGGAAGAAGATGTGGACGAACAGCCAGAGGAGCCAGGCGACGAGCCCCGAGAACTTCAGGCCGGGCAGGTCGGCCACGGCGGAGGCCCGGCCGATCGTGGCGAGCAGGCCCTTGTTGACGTAATGGAATGGCTCGTTGGGCTTGCCCCGGATCTGCCTCAGGATGTTCCGGGCGGCGCTCCGGCCGGCCTGCATCGCCGCGGGGGCGACGCCGGGCACGGGCTCGCCGCCCTCGGAGGCGGCCATCAGGTCGCCGACCACGAAGACCTCGGGGTGCCCGGGGATCGTCAGGTCGGGCTCGACCTCCACCCTCCCGGCTTTGTCGAGCGGGGCCCCCAGGGTCCTCGCCAGCGGGGAGGCGGCCACCCCGGCGGCCCAGAGGACCGTCCGCGCCTCGATCCGGTCGTCGCCGACGTCCACGCCGGAGTCGTCGATGTTGGTCGCCAGGCTGTTCAATCGGACCTCGACGCCGAGCCGCTCCAGTTGCCGCTTGGCCGACTCGGAGAGGTCGTCCGGATAGGACAGCAGGACCCGGGGGCCGCCTTCGAGCAGGATCACGCGGGCGTGGGCCGGGTCGATCCGGCGGAAGTCCCGGGCGAGGGTCTTGCGGGCGACCTCCGAGAGCGTCCCCGCCAGCTCGACCCCCGTCGGCCCGGCGCCGACGATCACGAAGCTCAGGAAGGCCCGACGGCGGGCCTCGTCGGGCTCCCGCTCGGCGATCTCGAAGGCCGAGAGCACGCGGCGGCGGATCTCCAGCGCGTCCTCGATGCTCTTGAGCCCCGGCGCGTACCGCTCCCACTCGTCGTGGCCGAAGTAGGAGTGGCCGGCGCCGGTGGCGACGATCAGGAAGTCATACGGGACCTCGCCGCCGTCGAGCACGACCACCCGGCGCCCGACGTCGATCGACCGGGCCTCACCCATCAGCACCCGGATATTCTTCGACCGCCGGACGATCCGCCGGATCGGCGAGGCGATATCGGCCGGGTTCAGGGCCGCGGTGGCGACCTGGTAGAGCAGGGGCTGGAAGAGGTGGTGGTTCGTGCGGTCGAGGACCGTGACGTCCGCGTCCCGGCGACCCAGCACCTTCATGGCCGCCAGGCCCGCGAACCCGGCCCCGATGATCACGACCCGAGGACGGGCCCCCGTCGCCGCGTTCTCTGCCGATGGAGTCTGCATGCCCCCAGTGTACGCCCGGGCCGCCCGCCGGTTAAGGACCGGGACCGCGAATGCCCCCCGTCCGGTCGACGCGCGACGGAGACCGATCAGGGCTGGGGCACGAGGCGGTCGGGCCGGTCCTCGGGGACGGGGAGGCGGAACTCGTTGCGGAGCCAGCGGTTCCAGACGTCGACCTCGAAGCCGTAGTTCTTCCCGGTCAGGCGCTCCAGCGCCGCCAGCACCTCGACATTCCGGTGGGCGTAGGTCCGGACGACCTGCCGGGGGACCGGCGGGGCCTGCTGGGTGACGCCCCCCCCGCCGCCGAAGGCGAACCCGTTGGCCTGGGCGGCGTACTGGTAGATCGGCACGGCCTGGACGCCGAAGGCGATCGCCCCCGGGGCGACGGCCGGGCCGGTCAGGACGGGGATCGACGGCCCGCCGCCGAACCCGAACGCGGGGCCGGTCTGGCCGAAGCCGGCCGAGATGCCCATGCCGCCCCCGGCCGGCGGGCTGGGGACGAGCACCGTCTCGACCCGCTTCTGCGGGGTCACCAGCACCGGGATCAGCCTCGGCACGGCCTCGATCGCGTTCAGGCCCGCCAGCGCCGAGGCCGCCCGGCCGACCTCCTCCGGGTCGTCCTGCTTCAGGGTCCGGATGAGCCGGGGGACGACGTCGGGGTCCTGCGACCGGGCCAGTTCGTTGAGCGTGGCCAGCCGCACCTGGGCGTCGTCCTCCTTGACCACCCGGTGGACCAGGCCGGCGGCGGCCATCGGGTCGTCGATCACGCCGAGGATCTGGGCGAGCATCAGCCGCAGTTCGGGCCCCTCCCGGCCCAGGCGGTTGACCAGGGGGACGACCGCCTCGGGGTCCCGGATGGCGCCGAGCTGCGCGGCGGCCTCGTCCCGATCGGCGGGCTCCCCCCCCGCGAACTTGGTGACGAGGATGTCGAGGCGACGCCCCCAGGCCTCCTGGGATTCGGTGAGCCGGGCACGCTCGTCCAGGTCGTCCTTCTGCTCGGGGGTGATCCAGCGGCCCTCGTGCTGGATGAGGCCTTGCAGCTCCCTCCGCTCGTCGTAGGTCATCCATCGGCCGTCGAAGAAGACCCGTCCGAGCTTCTTCTGGGCCTCCTCGTGGCCCTCGTCCGACTGGGCGGCCAGCTCGAACTGGGCCAGGGCGGGTCCGGTCAGGCCCTGGTCCTCGCACCAGAGGCCGAGGGCGTGGTGCGCCTCGGCGGTCGGCTCGACCTCCGCGCGTCGCCGGAGATATTCGTCGAGCGGGCCGTCCTGGGAGACGACCTGGACGATCTGGTCGCGTCGGAAGCGGTAGGGCCTGGGGTTGGTCGGGGTGTAGACCTCGACCTGATCGGGCATGCCCTCGACCGGCACGACCTCGCCGCTGAGCCGGCCCCCGCCCCGGATCGTCAGCTCGTCGGCCCGGGCGCCGTCGGGCGCCCAGGCGAGCGCCGCCACGCCGACCACCCAGGCGATGCCCCCGCTCGTCCGGTCGCTCGGCATCTCGCACCCCTTCGCTCGATCGTTGCCCGTCATTCGAGAAGACCGGGGCTGCTCCCCCTCGCGTCCCCGAATTCTAGGCGCCCCCGCCCGTGCTCGGCAACGATTGACTTCGACGTGTGAAGCGACACAACATTTGGAAACCTGGGAAGATGCGAAGACGATCGCGGCAGGGTGGGCTGCGCCGGGAGGTCACGCCGCATTTTCCTGTTCGGTGGCGTCCCTGGGGTAGGGGGGTTCGTCACCCGGGACCTCAACCTTCCCTCGCCACGGACACGAGAAAATCGCCTCCCTCCGGGATCACATCGGGCCTGATCCGGCCATGATTCGCGTCGATCGGGAGGCCCCTCCGACCGGCTCTCGGCCGGCGACTTGGGGAACTACCCATGCCGCGAGCGGGGAGGGGGCCGGGTTGAGTGGGCTTCGATTCTCCGCAGGGCCTCGCGAGTCCGCGGAGCCCCACACCCGGTCAATCGACGACGCGCACGCCTTCCCGCGCCGTCAGCTCCCGGAACGACTCGCTCAGGCGCCTGGTCATCGGCCCGGCCGCCCCCGGGCCGATCGCCCGGCCGTCGACGGCCACCACTGGGGCCAGTTCTCCCATCGTCCCGGTGCAGAACAGTTCGTCGGCCCGGTAGACGTCGGTCAGCGACAGGTCCCCCACCTCGTGCGGGATGCCGAGCGACCGGCAGAGGCCGAGCACCGTCTCCCGGGTGATCCCCTCGGGGCAGGCGTGGGTCTGCCCGGTCCGCACCACGCCCCCGGAGACGAGGAAGACGTGGGTGGCGTTCGTCTCGGCCACGAACCCCCGGGGGTCGAGCATCAGCGCGTCGTCGGCCCCGGCGGCGGTGGCCTGGATCTTGGCGAGGATGGAGTTGAGCAGGTTGCAGTGGTGGATCTTCGGATCCAGCACGTCGGGCCCCGGCCGCCGCATCGTGCTGGTGGCCAGGGTGATCCCCCCGGTGTCGTAGACCGGCGCCTTGAATTCGGCCAGCACGATCAGCGTCGGCCCCTTCGTGTTCAGGCGGGGGTCCATGCCCGAGGTGTACTTCACCCCCCGGGTCAGGGTGAGGCGGACGTGGACCCCGTCCCGCATCCCGTTCGCCTCCAGCGTGCGGCGGATCTCCGCCGTGATCGCCTCGTGGGGCGGGATCTCGGGGAAGGCCAGCGCCAGCGCCGAGCCCCGGAGCCGGTCCAGGTGCTCCGTCAGCTTGAAGATCCGGCCCTCGTAGAGCCGGAGCCCCTCCCAGACGGCGTCCCCCCCCTGGACCGCCGAGTCGAACGGGCTGATCCCCGCCTCGTCCCGGTGGGAGAGCGTGCCGTTGATGTTGATGACCAGGTCTCGGTTCCGCTCGTCATACGATTGGAGCATCGTCGATCCGTGGGGTTGGGCCCGGGTCAGGGTCGGATCCGGTGTTCATGCAAGAGCCGATAAAATTCGTCCCCCCGCTCCAGCACGCCCCGGAGCCGCGGGGGCACCTCGTCCGGCTTGGGCCGGTAGGGCTGGAAGCCGGTCGACTGCTCGACGCCGTCATACCAGTGCTTCGCCCAGATGCCGTCCGTCTCCCTCGGCCCCGGGGGCCAGGAGAGCATCGCCTCGTCGAACGGCACGCCGAGCACGTCGCAGAGCTTCGACAATACGCCCTTCGGGTCGTCCAGCACGTCCCTGGCGTCGACGACCGGCGGGATCGTCCCCGTCCGCTCCCGGACCCGCTCGAAGATCTCCGCCTGCTGGGGCAGGCCCGTGTCCTCGATCCTCGGTTCCTTGAGCACCCTGGCGAGCGACGTGAGCATCTCCCGGGGTTCTCGGATCAGGAAGACGTTGGTGACCCCGTCCAGCCAGCCCCGGTCGATCGTCGGCAGCAGGTGGTGGGCCATGTGCTTCTGGTAGAAGATCGCTCGGCCCCCCGGCACGGGGCCGAGCAGCCAGTCGACCACCGCCCGCCAGTCGTCCTCGTGGTGCTCGATCACCTCGGCGGCGCCGGGGTGGTCCAGCCCCGTCTCCCGGAGGTAGTGGGCGTAGAGCGGCTCATCGCAGACCGACGTGTCGGCCCGATTCCCCCACGACCGCATCATCGCGGTCGAGATGTTCCTCGGCCCGGACCACATGGCGATCCGCATCGGGTTCCCCGTCGTCGGCGTGGGCATGGTCGCTCCCGGGTCGAATCGGAACACGTCTTGGAGTGATTGCGCCTGCGGCCGAGGCCCGGTCAGCGTCCCGAGACCGCCCGCCCGATCCCCGCCCTCGCGGCCCCGGACGCGAGCCCCCCGGCCGTCACGGCGTCGAACCGCCCGGCGAGCCATTCGAGCAGCTCCCCGGCCGTCCCGAGGCCCGCGATCGGCTCCTCCACGCCGAGGTACCCCGTCCCGATCGCCACCCCGTCCAGGCCGCCTCGCGCCGAGATCGCCTCGATCGCCCGGCCGAGGGCCTCCGCGTCCGGGTGGAACGCCCGGCCGATCCCCAGCCCGACGACGCCGCCGAGGGAGCGGAGCCGGTCGAAGTCCCCGGGCCGGAGCCCGGCGATCGTCCCCCCGGCCGAGCCGCCGAGCGAGACGATCGGGACGAGTGGTGCCCCCGTCGATTCGATCCACGCGAGGGCCTCGCCCGACGCCCGGGGCGGCAGCCCGGCCAGGTCGACCATCGGCGACGACGCGCCCGCTAGGTTCGCGACGGCGAGCGACGCCAGCGCACCGATGGCCGATCGTTCCTCGTCCCGGAGGGGCCGGTCGTCCTCCGCCGAGGGCGGGCGCTCCACCCGGCCCTCCAGGCGGAAGGCCCGGACGCCCCGGTCGAGGAGCCCGCCGAGTCGGGGCCGATCCTCCTCGGTCCGGAGCAGCCCGGTGACGCCCCTTAGCCCGGCGACGGCCCAGGTCAGGCCGCCCTCCGGCTCGGCGTCGAGGCGACCGAAATCCTCGGGCCCGGCCAGCAGCCGGCCGGAGAACTCGGCCTCGACCCTCGCCATCCGGTCGCCCGCCGTTCCCCAGGGGTTGGCGCGATCGCCCGCCTCGGGCCCGAACCAGACCACCGCGATCTCGGTCGCCGAGAGATACCCCTCGACCTGCCCGAGCCGATCCCGGATCCCGGGACGTGCCTCGCCCTCGAAGACGGTCGACTCCCCGGCGTACTGGTCCAGCCACTCGACGGCCAGGTCGACCAGCCGCGACGATCCCCCTCCCGATCCCGCGCTCACGGCCGCACCCCCGCCGCGATCGGCGACTCGCCCGCCGGCGTCGGCACGGCCGGGATCCGCCCCAGGAAGCGGCGGACGGAGTCGTCCAGGCCATCCCACCGGACGAGGTCTCGGGTCGTCCCGCCCCCGGACCAGCCGAGCCAGACGACGGCGGGGCCCTCGGCCAGCGTCTCCCGGAGCGGGCCGCCGGCCTCGCCGAGCCGGGGGAACCGCCCCGGCCAGGCGGCCCCCACCCGGGAGGGGGCCGCCCCCACCCAGGCCTCCCGGAGCATCGGCCCGGCCGATCGAGGCGGGTCGTCCCAGGCCGAGAGGCTCGACGCCAGGGCATCTCGCCCCCATCCCACCAGCACCGAGGCGCCCCGCCTCGCCGTCTCCAGCCGGATCGGGATTAACCCGCCCCGCTCCCCGACCATCCGGGACGCCACGCGATCGGCGATCCGGGCCGCGGCCCACTCCCCCGTCGCGTGCAGGGCGACCAGCCCGCCGTCCGGATCGCCCCGCTCGTCGACCGAGATCCAGAGCGTCACCCCCGACAGGAGCGGCCAGAGGTCGGCCTCCAGGGAGGCCCCCCGGGCCAGCGCCAGCAGGGCGAGCCGCTGCCGGAGCGGCGCCACCCCCGAGCGGCCGGGGTCGGCGCGTTCGATCCGGTCCGCGACGCCCAGCACCTCCCCCCAGGCGTCCGCACCCGGCCCGATCGCCATCGAGACCACCGCCGCCGCCCGGTCGATCGGCACCGGGTCGAGCCACCGGGGGTCGATCGCCCCCCAGGCCGCCGCCCGGGCGTCGGCGTCCCCCTCCGGCCGGGGCCGCCGCAAGACGACCTCCAGCGCCCCCTCCCCGAGCGCCGCCCGGCCGCGGACGCCGCCATAGCCGAGCCCGATCAAGGCTTCGCCCGCCCGACGGGCCGCGATCGACCCCGAGTCGGCCAGGACGCCCGGGTCGACCCGGATGACCCAGCCCGGTTCGGCATCCTCCCCGTCCATCTCCCGGCCGACCGGCCCCCGCCCGATCGCCGAGACCAGCGCCTCCCGGTCGGAGGCGACGACCGTCGGCACGCCCGGGGCCCCCGAGGCGATCAGGGGAGCACCCGGCGGCCCGAGCCGATCGACCCGCACCGGCCCCTCGGCCGGCAGGGTCTCGCCGTCGGTCAGGGCCAGGGCGGTCGCCAACGCGGCGATCGAGCCGTCGTCCTCGGGCACCACCACCGCCCATCGGGCGCCCCCCGCGGGGGGGAAGTCCAGCAGGACGCGGGCGCCGTCGAGCGTCTCCAGTTCCCGGGCCATCAGCGGGTTGAACGCCGCGATCAGCGCCTCCAGCGGCTTGCCGAGCGACCTCAACTCCCCCGCCGGCGCCGACCGCTTCCAGTCCACCAGCGCCGCCGCCGGGTGCGGCCAGGGGGTCCCCTCGAAGAGCGAGAGCACGGCCCGGCATTGCTCGTCGGGCCGGACCGCCACCACCTCGACCGCCGGCCCGGGCTCCCCGGCGGCCGCGGGGAAGGCGATCGCCAGCGACGCCAGCAGCCCCGCGATGCCCCGCCGCCCGGCTTGCCCGCGCCGAGCCCTCGCCGTTAGTCTGGGGGCCGATCCGGCCCCGACGCCCGGGGCCGTCGTCCGATCACCGAAGGAGCGTTTCATGCCAACCGTGACCGTCGAGGGTGTCGGGGCGTTCGAGATCGAGTCCGGCAAGAAGTTGGTGCTGGGCATCGAGGACGCCGGCGTCGACATCCTCCACCGATGCGGCGGCCAGGCCAAGTGCACGACCTGCCGCGTCGAGGTCCTGGAGGGGGACGCCCCCCCGATGGGGGAACTGGAGCAGCAGCGCCTCTCCCAGGAGGCCGACCTGCCGCCCAACACCCGGCTCTCCTGCCAGATGAGGGTCGACGGCGACCTGGCCGTCCGCGTCCTGGCCCGGGCCTCGACCACCGGCAAGGATCCCGGCACCCGCCCGGCGGACTGACCGACTCGCCGATGGGCCGGCTGACTGACGTTGCGGTCCCCGACGACCGTCCATTACAATCGCCCCCTTGGCGACCCGATCCCCCGATCGCTCGCCCTTCCCTGTTCGTCCCCTAGCCTTGAGGAGAGGACCGCCCGGCCCGGCCGGCGGGAGAAGGACCCATGGCGAAGAAATCGGCCGGTCGAGAGCACGTCTGGCTCCAGTGCTCCGAGACCGGCGACCTGAACTACCGCGTCTCGGTCAACACCAAGGGCGGCATCCCCGAGGGGCTCCAGGGCGGCCTGAAGAAGTACAGCCCCCGCCTCCGCCGCCACACGCTCCACAAGATCAAGCGGAAGTGACCCGCCCGGGGGCCCGGAGAGCCCGCCCCCCGCCCTCGGTCGACCCGCCGACCTCCCCGATCCGCTGCGAGGCGTCGGCCCCATCCGTGTTCCGGGTGGGACCGACGCCTCGCTCGCGTCCCGGGGCCGGTGCGCGTCCGGACCCCGATCGGTCCGTTCAGTGGCTCTGATTGCACTTCTTGCATCGGCCCATCGCGCGGCGCACCTGGCCGCCGCACCGCTTGCAGCGGATGTACTTGGCCTGTCGCTTCGACTTCTTCCGGGGTCGCAGGGCCATCGTCCGTCTCCTCCGATCCTCCCGGGAGACTCCCCCCGGGACGCCTGGTGAATGGTGCGGGCCATCGAGCGAGGCCCGCTCGGCCGTCCATCATAGTCGATCGCCGCCGCCCGGCGGAAGCCGAGCGGGCGGCGACCCGTCGAGGCCGAGCCCCGCTCGGGCCCGGCTCACTCGCCCTCGGGCATCGGGAACCCGATCGCCTCGACCACGAAGGCCATCTCGTCGGCGGCCTCCTCGATGATCTTCGCCGTCGGCTTGCCCGCGCCGTGGCCGGCCCTCGTCTCGATCCGGATCAGGATCGGTTCGTCGCAGCCCTGGGCCTCCTGCATCGCCGCGGCGAACTTGAAGCTGTGGGCCGGGTAGACCCGGTCGTCGTGGTCGGCGGTCACGATCAGGGTCGGCGGGTAGCAGGTCCCCGCTTCCAGTCGGTGATAGGGCGAGTAGGCGTAGAGCGCCTCGAACTCCCCGGGGACCTCGGACGAGCCGTAGTCGTCGGTCCAGGCCCAGCCGATCGTGAAGGTGTGGAACCGGAGCATGTCCAGCACCCCCACGCCCGGCAGGCACGCGCCGAAGAGGTCCGGGCGCTGGGTCATGCAGGCCCCGACGAGCAGGCCGCCGTTGGAGCGGCCCTGGATCGCCAGCTTCGGCGTCGAGGTCTTCCCCTCGCCGATCAGGTACTCGGCCGCGGCGATGAAGTCGTCGAAGACGTTCTGCTTCTGCTGCTTGGTGCCGGCCTTGTGCCAGGCCTCGCCGTACTCGCCGCCGCCCCGGAGGTTCGGCACGGCGTAGACGCCCCCCAGCTCCATCCAGACCAGCCGGCTGACGCTGAAGCTCGGCGTCAGCGGGATGTTGAACCCGCCGTAGCCGTAGAGCAGGGTCGGCGTCTCGGGGCCGAACTCGGTCCCCTTCTTGTACGAGAGGAACATGGGGACCTTGGTCCCGTCCTTGCTCTCGTAGAAGACCTGCTCGGTCGCGTAGTCGTCGGGGTCGAAGCCGACCTCGGGCCGCTTGTAGACGCTGCTCGCGCCGCTGGCGAGGTCGTAGCGGTAGATCGTCGTCGGCCGGGTGAAGGAGGAGAAGGCGTAGAAGGTCTCGGTCGAATCCCGGTCGCCGTCGAAGCCCGAGGCGGTGCCGATCTCGGGGAACTCCACCTCGCGCTCGAAGGTCCCCTCCAGGTCGAACACCTTCACCTGCGACTTCGCGTCCTTCAGGTACTGGGCGAAGAGCTTGTCCCCGATCCGGTTGACGCCGAGCAGCGTCTCCTCGGCCTCGGGGATGATCGTCTCCCAGTGCTCCGGCCCGGGGTCGTTCACGTCGACGGCGATCACCTTGCCGAGCGGCGCGTCCTTGTCCGTCCGGAAGAACAGCCGGGGGCCGTCGTTGTCGATGAAGGTGTAATCGGCGTCGAAGTCGCCGACCAGGTGCGTCGGCTCGGCCCCCTCGTCGGCCAGCGGGCGAGAGAGGACGCGGTACTTGTCGTCCGTCCCCTTGCCGATCGTGAACAGCAGGTACGCGCCGTCGTCGGTCACGGTGGCGTCGGCCCGCCAGTCCTTGTGCTCGGGGTCCTCCCAGACGAGCCGGTCCTGCTCCTGGGGGGTGCCGAGTTCGTGGTAATAGAGCTTGGCGAAGTAGTTGGCCGCCTTCAGGTCGTCACCCTCCTTCGGCTCGGGGAACCGGCCGTAGAAGAAGCCGTCGCCGTTGGGGGTCCACTCGGCGCCGGAGAACTTGCTCCAGCGGACGACGTCGTCCAGGTCCTCACCCGACTCCACGTCCCGGACCTTCCAGACCATCCAGTCCGAGCCGGCGTCGGAGACGGCGTAGGCCAGCCTCGACCCCTCCTTGTTCGGCGAGAGCCCGGCCAGGGCCACGGTGCCGTCCTCGCTCAGGGTGTTCGGGTCGATCAGGACCCGGGCGTCGCCGCCGAGCGACTCGGTCGTGTAGTAGACGTTCTGGTTCTGCAGCCCGCTGTTATAGGAGTAGAAGTAGCGGCCGCCTTCCTCGAAGGGGACGCCGAATTTCTCGTAATCCCAGAGCTGGGTGAGCCGGTCCTGGATGCGTTTGCGGGCCGGGTTGCCCTCGATGTACGACTCGAACAGCTCGACCTGGGCCTCGACCCACGCCCTCGTCTCGGCCGAGTCGATGTCCTCCATCCAGCGGTAGGGGTCGGCGACGGCGGTGCTGTGATAGTCGTCGACCACGTCCCCCCGGCGGGCCTCCGGGTACTCGATCGGGTCGCGGGGCTCGTCGGCGGGCGAGGGACCGGACGTCATGGCGAGCAGTGCTCCGGCGATCGCGAGGGTTCGGGTTCGGGGGCGTCTTCGGGGCGGTCGGGATCCAATCATGGCGGGCCGCTGCCTCCTGGTGTGCCGGATCGGCCGATCGATCGGGGCGGACGATCGACCCTCCGATCGCGTCCGATCGTGTCCGACTGACCGAGCCAGTGTACGGCGGCCGCGGCCCCCTCGCCAAGCGTCGCCGGCCCGCCGGGCCGGGCGGCCGGGGCTCGTCCGCCAGCGGCCCTCGCGCCCCCCAGCCCTCCGATCGGCGACGAGCCCTCCCCTCGTCGACCGCCCCCCGAATTTCGAGTGACTGCCGGAGCCAGATCCCTCGATCTTAATGACGTGGTCCATCGCCCGAGGAGCAGCGTCCCGAGTCCATCGTCCCGACCCCTCCGAAGTCTGCACCCATGCCGCCTCGCCTCGCGCCCCCATCCCGTCGACTGCCTCGTTTCGCCCCGGATCGGCGAGTTGCCGGGCACCGTCCCCCCTCGCCGGGATCCCCGACGGGACCTGCCGGCGCGATTTCGGAGCGAACCCATTTCGCGGGCGCAACTCCAATCCGAGAAAAGGATTCTGGATTTCGTCGTCGGCGCACCGCCCGCCCCCCGGGCCCGACCCGGTCCCTGCTCGACCCCCGACCCTGCGGCCGCCCCGGGGACTCGGGGCGACCCCATCCCGAGCCGACCGCCGGGGACGCGAAGGTCTCGACGGAGCGAACCCATTTCGATCGTGGAAATCACGACCAGAAAACAGGTTCCGCGATTCGGTCTCTGCGCACCGCCCGCCCGCCGGGCCCGATCGGCCCCCCATCCTCACCGCCTCGTTCCGGATCCTCCGGGCGACGGGCGGAGACGCCTCCCGGGAGGGTGCGACGGAACGGCTCGGGATCGGCGGAGCGAACCCATTTCGTCCTCGAATTCCCAGTCGGAAGAAGGAGTTGGGGAATCCGGGATTGGCGCACCGGCCCCGGTTTCTCCGCCCGACTACCCGGTCCCGCCCCCCCTGGCCGACGATCCGAGGTCGGCGAGGCCGAGGGGAACGCGACCGGGATCGCGTCGAATCGCGTCCGATCCGACCTGGGGTGGCCGGGATCGGGCGGGGCGAGGTCCAGGTCGGCAGGCACCCGACGCCGGGCGCTTCGTCGCGGACCCCGGCCTCCCCGGCGGCCCGCCCCCTCCCCGACACCTCGGGATCAGAGCCCGCCGTCGAAGCAGTCCCGGATCGTCGGCAGGTACTTCTCGGGGGAGGCGGTGTTGACCAGCACGACGCGATCCCCGGAGCCGATGATCCGGCGATCGGCCAGTTCCTCCAGGACGGCGAGCGTCGCGGCCCCCTCCGGGGACCAGCCGAACCGTCGCTCCCGCCACTCCTCCCGCAGGACCCGGCGGATGCGGTCGTCGTCCACGGCGATCGCGCAGCCGCCGGTCTGGCGGATGATCCGCAGCACGTTGACGTGGCCGACGTTCCTGGCCACGTTCAGGCCAGTGGCGATCGTCCGCCCCGGGGGCTCGGGGGAGATGTCGGGCGCCCCGGCCTCGAAGGCCCGGACCAGCGGGGCCGTCGCCGACGACTGGACGCAGACGAACCGGGGGCGCCCCGGGCCGATCAGCCCGAGCACCTCCAGCTCGTCGAACCCCTTGGCCATGCCCACCACCCCGGTCCCGCCCCCGGTGGGATAGACGATCACGTCGGGCGGCTCCCAGCGGCGATCGGCCAGGCGGTCGCCGGCGGGTTCGGCCATCTCCAGCCCGAGGGTCTTCTTCCCCTCGGTCCGCCAGCCGGGCTCCTGGAAGGTGGCGACGCTGAAGTACCCGAGCGGGACGTAGTGGTCCTTGATCCGCGCCCCGCAGTCGATGATCGTCCCCGGCACCAGCTCGAAGGTCAGCCGACCCGGGTGCAGTGCGGCCAGGGCGGCGACGTTCCCCATCACCGGCCGGTCGGTGTCGGGGGACATCGCCACCACCGCCTCGATCCCGGCCGCCACCGCGTAGGTGGCCAGCGCATCCCCGGCGTTCCCCTGCGTCGGCACGGCCAGCCTCCCCAGCCCGAGCGCCCGGGCCATCGAGACGGTCATGGCCATCCCCCGGTCCTTGAACGACAGGGTCGGGTTGGCCCCGAAGCCGGGGTGCGGCTTCCCCTCGTCCTTTACTTCCAGCCGGCAGCCGATCCGGGCGGCGACCGGGTGCGAATAGGGCAGGCTCGGCGTCGCCCCCTCGCCGAGCGAGACGACGTGCCGGGCGTCGTCCGGGTCGGTCACGTCCAGCGGCAGCAGGCCGCCGAACCGCCAGAGATCCTTCCGGCCCGGATCCCAGAACCGATCGGGCCCGCGCTCGGCTTTCAGGCGATCGAGGTCGAGCACCACCCGGACCGGCCGGCCGTCGGCCTCGCAGAGGTTCATCGCCCGGTCGCCCGGATAGGTCGCGCCGCACACGGTGCAGGCCAGATGGGAGACGTATCGCATGAGGGGCTCCGGACTTCGGGGAGCGTCCCGTGGCTCCTCGGCCCTTCCTTCGGGATCCGCTCGGGCGGATTGTACCGGACGGCGCGTCCCGTCCCAGGAGGTTCGCGGGATTCGGCACCGGGTCATCGAATAGCGGCGAAGACCCCTCCGTCCCTGTTGTCGAAGGGCCGGGAGCCCCGGGTGACCCGAAACGGGTCAATTTGAGCGGCCGAGAACGGCGTGATATGCTGGTGATCGACCGCCCGGCCCCACGCTTAACCCCCGGCCGGGGCGCATGTTCGGGCAACGCACCCCGGCCTCGACGATCCACTCATCCCCTACGATCGAGGAAAAGGATTCGACCCATGCGTTCGACCATGACGACCTGGCTCTCCCCGGCCGCCCTGGCCGCCGGCCTCCTCGGCTTCGGGCCGATCGCTTCGGGCCAGACCGACGACGCCGGCACCGCGGCCCCCTCGGCCCCGGCCGCCGAGGCCGACTCCCATGCGTCCCCATCTGCCGACGCACAGGCGCAGCCCGAGATCCCGCTGGTGGACCTCTTCGAGGGGCTCCGCAGCGGCCGGGTGGGCCTGAAGGCCGAGGGGGCCAAGGGGGGCGCCATGACCCTCTCGGTCACCAATAACACCCGGGCCCCGCTCCGCGTGGTCCTGCCCCCCGGCCTGATCGCCTCGGGCGCCGCCGGCCAGTTCGGCGGCATGGGCGGCATGGGCGGCGGCATGGGCGGCATGGGCGGCGGCATGGGCGGCGGCGGCATGGGCGGCATGGGCGGCGGCGGCATGGGCGGCATGGGCGGCGGCGGCATGGGCGGCGGCGGCATGGGCGGCATGGGTGGCGGCATGGGCGGTGGCGGCGGCGTCATGCCGGCGTCGATGGGCATGATGATGCTGGGCATGCTGATCATGCAGCTCATCGAGACCGACAGCTGGGACGTCTCCTCCCTGATGATGGGCGGCATGGGCATGATGGGCGGCGGCATGGGCGGCATGGGCGGCGGCATGGGTGGCATGGGCGGCGGCATGGGCGGCATGGGTGGCGGCATGGGTGGCGGCATGATGGGCGGCGGCATGATGTCCATCCCCCCGACCGGACCCCCCTCGGCGGCCCTGGCCCCCGGCCAGACCCGCGACCTGCGCACCCGCGCCATCAGCCTCTCACCCCCGGTGGCCGGCCGGGCCGTGCTGCCCGCCGAGGGCGAGCCGCTGCAGGTCGGCGACATCGGCCAGGCGGAGGCCGGCCGCGACCCGGTGGTCCGGGAGGCCTTCCGCAGGCTGGCCGAGGAGAAGGCGCCGGAGTCGGTGGCGCAGCTGGTGATGTGGAACCTGATCTACAAGCTCGACTGGGCGACGATCCGCCAGCTCTCCCGCCGCTGGGCCAACACCCACGAGCTGACCCTCGCACGGGACTTCGTCGAGCGGACCACCCGGCCCGCCGGCGACCTGGTCCCGGCCCTCCCGTCGGTCCTCTACCTGGAGTTCGAGGGAGACGATCCCGCCGCCCAGCGGCTGGTCGAGACCCTGACCGGCACCCACATGCTCGGCCTTGACGTGGAGCTGGACGCCCCGGCCTCCCCCGAGGGCCCGTCCGTCGCCTGCCTGGTCCGCTTCAACGAGGCCCCGGCCGGCGGCCGGGACCGCGAGGCGACGGTGATGGTCTACGCCAGCGACGCCGAGGCCCGCTCCTGGACCCCGATGGGCAAGTTCTCCCTGCCGATCGCTGACGACGCCGAGGCCCAGGGACTGGCCGTCGAGCTGGCCACCGGCATCCTCGGCCGGCTCGTCCGGGCCCAGGTCACCGAGGGCAAGAAGGTCAAGGACGTGCAGACCTACAAGCTCCGGGTCGACAACGCCTCGCCGCTGCTGCTCAACGGCCTGGCCCTCAGCGGCCTGGACCTGGGCGAGGAGGTCACCCCCTCGATGCTCGCCGGCTTCTCGCTCCCCCCGCACCGGAGCATGAGCTTCACCATCTCCCAGGAGGCCGTCGACCGGCTGAACCTGGACAGCGGCATCCGGGTCCTGGCCGCCGACCTCAGCGGCCTCTGAGCCGACCCGGTCCCGACCCGACGACTGACGACATCCGGACGCCGCCCCGCCCCGCGCGGGGCGGCGTCGTTTCGTCCCCGGGGCCGAGTGACCGGCCGGCTCGATCCCACTTGATGCCCGCCGATCCATCCCGAGTGGGCCCGGATCACCGCCCCGCTCGCGACCCCCGACCCCGTCCCGGCGCCCCTCGACTTTCCGGCCGGACTGCCTTCGAATAAGGGGCCGCCCGCGATCGTCATCCAGTTCGACGGATGGACGCCGCGAGGCCTCGCGGCGGAGAACCATGAGCGAAGGCGATCCGCGTAGAATGCTGATCACTGACCGTCCGCCTCTCAGCGTTTCGTCGATTCGGCCGGCCCTCGGTACGGGCCGGCCCGACGACGCCGGTGCGCCAGGTCGTCGCGCTCATCGAAAGCCTTACGACGATGAATTCAGGTCATTTCTCCCTCCCGGCCGCCCTGATCGGCGGCCTCCTGGTCTTCGGACCACTCGCCTCGGGTCAGTCTGACGAACCACCGCCGGCGGACGAGGCTCCCCCCGCGGTCGATTCCTCGGCAGTCGATCGGGCCTCCGCCGAACAAGGCGGCGAGGCCAATTCCTACGTCGAAGAGATCCCGCTGGTGGACCTCTTCGAGGGGCTCCGCAGCGGCCGGGTGGGCCTGAAGGCCGAGGGGGCCAAGGGGGGCGCCATGACCCTCTCGGTCACCAATAACACCCGGGCCCCGCTCCGCGTGGTCCTGCCCCCCGGCCTGATCGCCTCGGGCGCCGCCGGCCAGTTCGGCGGCATGGGCGGCATGGGCGGCGGCATGGGCGGCATGGGCGGCGGCGGCATGGGCGGCATGGGCGGCGGCGGCATGGGCGGCATGGGCGGCGGCGGCATGGGCGGCGGCGGCATGGGCGGCGGCGGTATGGGCGGCGGCATGGGCGGTCGCGGTGGCGGCGGCGTCATGCCGGCGTCGAGGGGCATGATGATGCTGGGCATGCTGATCATGCAGCTCATCGAGACCGACAGCTGGGACGTCTCCTCCCTGATGATGGGCGGCATGGGCATGATGGGCGGCGGTATGGGCGGCGGCATGGGCGGCATGGGCGGCGGCATGGGCGGCATGGGCGGCGGCATGGGCGGCATGGGCGGCGGCATGGGCGGCATGGGCGGCGGCTTCATGTCCATCCCCCCCACCGGCCCCCCCTCGGCCGCCCTGGCCCCCGGCCAGACCCGGAACCTGCGCACCCGCGCCATCAGCCTCTCCCCGCCCGTGGCCGGCCGGGCCGTGCTGCCCGCCGAGGGCGAGGCGTTGCAAATCGGCGACATCGGCCAGGCGGAGGCCGGCCGCGATCCGGTGGTCCGGGAGGCCTTCCGCAGGCTGGCCGAGGAGAAGGCGCCCGAGTCGGTGGCGCAGCTGGTGATGTGGAAGCTGATCTACGAGCTGGACTGGGCGACGATCCGCCAGCTCTCCCGACGCTGGGCCAACCCCCACGAGCTGACCCTCGCACGGCAGTTCGTCCGCAGGATCAAAGGGGGGGCGATCGAGCCGGGATCGGACGGCCGGGCCCCGCTGTACATCGAGATGGATGGCGACGATCCCATCGCCGAATCGCTCTGCCGGGCGATCAGCGGGGCAACGATGCTCGGCATGAAGGTCGGGCTGAAGGCCCCGAATCAGCCGGACGAGACCGCGGTCGCCTGCATGATCCGCTTCAACGAGGCCCCGGCCGGCGCCCCGGACCGCGAGGCGACGGTGATGGTCTACGCCAGCGACGCCGAGGCCCGCTCCTGGACCCCGATGGGCAAGTTCTCCCTGCCGATCGCTGACGACGCCGAGGCCCAGGGACTGGCCGTCGAGCTGGCCACCGGCATCCTCGGCCGGCTCGTCCACGCCCAGGTGGGTGAGGGCAAATTGGTCAAGGGGGAGAAGGTCTACAAGCTCCGGGTCGACAACGCCTCGCCGCTGCTGCTCAACGGCCTGGCCCTGGCCGGCCCCGACCTCGTCCCCGAGGTCGTCCCTTCGGTCCTCGCCGGCTTCTCCCTGGCGCCGAGGCACAGCATGAGTTTCACCATCACGAGGGAGGCCGTCGATCGCCTGCACCTGGAGAGCGGAGTCCAGGTCATGGCGGCCGATTTCCACGAGCTGTGAGCCGAACCCCCGACCTTCGTCCGACGCCGCCCCGCCCCGCGCGGGGCGGCGTCGTTTCGGGCGTCGTGAGCGATCAGGGCCAGTCGACGTCGAGGAAGACGAGGCGGTGGTCCGAATCGGCCGTCGGGCCGGCCGTCGGCCAGAAGACGCCCCCTCCGGAGACGGTCAGCCCCCGGGACGGCAGCACGTAATCGACCCGAAGGTTGCCGACCCGGTCGTCGTCGAAGTCGGCGGTGTCGCGCGACGGGTCTCCCCGGTGCTCGGCGTTGATCCCGCCCTGGAGGCGGGCGGCCTCGGCGGCCCCGGCGCCGGTGGGGACGAAGGAGGCGTCGACCCTGGGGTGGTCGAGCAATCGGTCGATCGCCCCGGGCAGGCTGGAACCGTCCAACGGGTCGGCGTTCAGGTCGCCGAGGATCACGAACCGCTCCGGGGGTTCCGGGGCCTGCCCGCCGGGGACGAGGTACGAGGCGGCGGGGCCCCCCGAGAGGTAGTCGGCCCAGAGCCGGATCTCGTCGTGGTTGCGGCGGGCGTTCCTCCGCTCCGGCCCGTCGAAGGCCGGGGGCGTCGGGTGGCTGGCCAGCAGGTGCAGCTCCGAGTCCCCGATCCGGATCGGCACGTCCACGTGCGTCTTCGACGACAGCCGCAGCACCGCCAGCGCCTCGGGTGAGTACCAGGGCGAGCCGTCCTCCCGGGTAGGGAGCAGGGCGCCGGGCATGTCCTTCCAGAGGACCTCCCGGAAGGATCGGACGCCCTCCTCCTCGATCGGGAACCGGGAGTAGACCACCATGCCGTACTGGCCGGGGAACTCGCCGTAGCCGATCGCGTCGTTGCCGTAGCCCCGGGAGCCGGGCTCGACGACGACCCGACCGTCGCTGTCCAGGTCGGCGCCGCTCGGGACGCCGGTGTTGACCTCGGGGACGTAAGCGAATTCGTACCGGAGCGGCTCGGTCGCTCCCCGCGGGGACTCCAGGTAGTTGCGCCGGAACAGGTCGGCGGCCCTCCCTTCGGGGTCGAAGTCGAACTCGTTGACGAGCAGCACGTCGGGCCGGACCCGCCGGATGACCTCGGCGACCGCCCTGGCCTGGGGGTCGTCCGTCGAGCCCAGATCCCGGACAAGGCCCCCCGGCTCCGGGCGGTTGAGCGAGGCGTTGAAGGTGGCGACCCGGATGGTTTCCGGGCCCTGGGCCCAGGCCCGATCGGCGACGGTCCAGGCGGCGAGGGCGGAGGCGACCAGGCGAAGCAGGGCGCGGGGCATCGTTCTCCTCGATCGGTGGGATATCGGCGGCGGGGACCGGCGCGGTCGCCGGGGCCTCGCTATTGTCGCCCTTCGCCGAGGCCCCGGGCAACGCCCCGAGCCCGGTCGGCCGGTCCGTTCAGCCGGCCTCGATCTGCCGGATCGCCTCGAAGGCACCGACCGCGACCGAGACGGAGAGGTTGAGGCTCCTGGCCTCGGCCCGGATCGGGATCCGGACGGCCCGATCCGGCCGATCCTCGACGAGCCGCCCCGGCAGCCCACGGCTCTCGGGGCCGAAGACCAGGGCGTCCCCCTCCCGGTATTGGGCCTCGGTGAAAGCCCGCTCGGCCCGGGTGCTGAAGGCCCAGCAGCAGCGATCCGGGCCGACGCACCCGGCCATCTCCTCCAGGTCGTCGACGACCCGCCAGCGCAGGTGTTCCCAGTAGTCCAGGCCCGCCCGCTTCAACTGGCGGTCGCCGATCAGGAACCCCAGCGGCCGGACCAGCCAGAGCATCGCCCCGATCGCCACGCACGTCCGGCCGACGGCCCCCACGTTCGCCGCGATCTCCGGCTGATACAGGACGACATGCAGCCGGGGGGGAGGGCCTGCGGGTTCGGGGACTGACGGGGTGGGCATGGTCCTCAACCCTCGACGGCGAACTCGTCGAAACCGTCCTCCCGGCGCCTCCGTTCCCGGAGCAGCCCGAGGCCGATCCCCTGGAGGATCGCCCACCAGGCGAACCCGTGCAGCAGGAAGCTCCACTCGATCCAGCGGGCCATCGCCAGCCCGCAGAAGTACATGACGAACGCCGGGACCAGGAACCAGGCGCCGCAGAGCCAGGCCGTGGTGGCGAACCCGAAGGAACTCAGCCCGGCCCAGACGAGGAAGTACCAGCGGAACTGGTCGATGCCGGTCATCGCGTTGAGGGTCACGGCGTTGAAGTCGATGATCAGGAAGGTGATCCAGACCCGCATCAGCACCCCGGCCAGGGGGGTCGACCGCCACCATCCCCGGCCCAGCATCCCCCGCAGCAGGAAGACGATCGCCGCCACCTCGGCGGGCCAGAGCAGCAGGTGGGGCCACTTCGCGTTCAGGGCCATGGCCGCCCACTGGTTCGCGGCGAAGAACGCCAGGTGCAGCCACCCGAGGGCCATCAAGGCGCGGTCCCAGCGGTCCCGGAGGGCGACCCGGAGCAGGTCGGAGCGCAGTTCGGAGTGGATCGCGGTCAGGTCGTCGACCTGGATCGGGGCGTGGGCCATCGTCGAACCGGGGGGGTTGGCGGTTGCGGGTCAGGAGGCGGGGGCGAGCGTGGCGGCCTCTGGTGCCTCGGCTTCGGCTTCAGCCCGATCCGACCGCCGGGGGGGGCCGTCCCAGATCAGATCCCCCGGCTCGGGCCGCCGGGCCAGCACGTCGAGCACCGAGGGACCGTCGGTGCCGAGGGTCCGGAAGAAGAACCCCCGGCAGACGACCACTCGGTCCCGGATCCGGGGGTCTTCCAGGAGGATCCGGTTGGCCGCCTTCATGTTGTAATGGGGCAGCATGGCGAACAGGTGATGCGTCAGGTGGTCGTCCTGCCCGTACGGGAACACGCAGGCCGACCAGAACGGGTGGACCCGGAAGATCCGGGAGCCGGCGACCCGGTCCTCCCCCGGGGCGTTGCTGTGGTGGGAGATCTCCCGGAGCTGCATCAGCATCGGGAAGATCGTCAGCGCCGGGAGCACCCAGTAGAGGAAGAACAGGGCCCAGGTCCCGGTGGCGTGCACGACCGTCAGGACCGACAGCCAGTATGCCCCCCGGAGGCACCGTCCCAGCCGGAAGCGGTAGACGTTCCGCAAGGATCCCGAGACCGCCCCGCTGCTGGAGTTCGCCCCCTTGGCCTGGCCGAACAGGTAGCGGAGCGTCGCCGGGGGCCAGAGGGCCGCCGCCAGGACATACCGGCGGACGAACTCCCCCTTCGGCATGGGGAACCGGTGCGGCACCGGGTCGTTCAGGCGGGCGATGTCCGGGTCGCGCTCGGGATCGTTGAGGTACTGATGATGCCCCAGGTGGGTGGCCCGGAACCGCTGGGTCATCCCGAAAATCGGGAACATCAGCAGCAGGTCGCCGGCCAGCTCGTTGGCCAGCTTATTCCGGAACAGGGCGTAGTGGCTGGCGTCGTGCGCCAGGGCCGAGAAGCGATGCTGGATCGCCCCGACGGCGAAGACCCCGACTGCCGCGATCGGCAGGTACGCCCAGCCCGGCAGCCCCCCGCCCGACCACCTCGCGTGGGCCAGCCCGCAGGCCGTCAGCACCAGGCCGAGCAGCGCGTATTCCTTCAGGAGATACCCGATGTTCGTCCGGTTGTCCGGCCGCATCAGGGGCACCAGCCGGTGGTGGATCGCCTTCCACGAGGCGTCTCGGGGCGGATCGCTCATCATTCGCAAACCCGGGGGGACCGTCGATCGTCCGGGGGGATGCCCGATGATCGTCCGGGGGGACGGGGCATCCGTCAATAAAGTTAGCCTATCACACTCGGTTTGCGCGGTTGAGTCTATTTTGCCGAACCGGCCGGGCCGCCGATCGGGGCAAGACCGGCGAGGGCGGCGGCCTTCCCCGTCCGATCGGGGTGTGGGGCGACCTCGAGGGTCGGCCCGGCCCGGGGGGGATGGCGATGCCGATCGGGATGCTGATCGACCTGGGTCGCTTCGTCGACTTCTCGGCGAGGGCGTGCCTGGCGGCGCCCCTGGCCCTCGTCCGGAGGCCGGGGGACGTGCTCCGGCAGTTCGAGCGAGTGGCCTGGGGGAGCCTGCCGATCGTCGGGGTCGCGGGCCTGAGCATCGGGCTGGTGACGTGGTTGCAGACCCGCCGCCTGCTCCTGAGATACGGGGTCGAGGCGACCTTGCCGAGCGTGCTGGCGGCGGCGGTCCTGGTCGAGACGGGCCCGATGCTGGCGGCGATCCTGGTGGCGGCCCGGCTCGGCGCGGGGCTGGCGGCCGAGTTGAGTTCCAAGGTCCTGACCGAGGAGGTGGACGCGGCCGAGGTGCTCGGCGCCCCGGCCATCCCGAGCCTGGTGGCCCCCCGGGTGGTCGCCTGCACCCTGGCCGTGCCGCTGTTGACGGTCGTGCTCGACGCCTCGGCCCTGCTTGGCGGCCTGGCGGCCGAGCTGGCCGGCGGGTCGCTCTCGGCGAGGGCCTACGGCGCGCGTTGCCTGGACTACCTGAGGCTGGCCGACGTGCTCCCCGGGACGCTCAAGACGGCCATCTTCGGCCTGATCGTCGGGCTCGTCGGCTGCTGGGTCGGGCTGCGGTCGGAGCGGTCGACGGAGGCGATCGGCGGGTCGGCGACCCGGGGGGTGGTGGCCTCGGTCCTGCTGATCTTCGCCGCCAACGTGGTGCTCGTGCCGCTGATCCAGTGGGCGACGTCGGCGATCGGCTGGGTCGGCTGACGAGGGGACGACTCGACTGGTCTTCCCCGGCCGTCTCCTACAATAAATAAATGGAGCGTGATCCGGGCCTCCCGGTCCGGTCTCGGGGGTGCGACCTCGGCTTTGAATCGGCCGGGACGACCCAAGGGATGGGAGGGCGGGGGCGAAGACACCCTGGGACCGATCGGATCGAGGAGGGCATCGCGATGAGACGAGAGATCGGGCCGATCAGGGCGCTGGCCAGCGGGGTCTTCTGCCTGGGGATCCTCGGCCTGGCCGGCTTCGGGGCGGTGCAGGTCGCCTCGAAGAACTGGCAGGTGCAGGACACCTATCGGCTCCTGGCAGAATTCGAGTCGGTCGCCGGCCTGGAGCCGGGCGGCCGGGTCTTCGTGCAGGGTGTGGACGCGGGGGTCGTCGAGGGGATCGAGCCCCCGGACGAGCCGGGAAGGCCGGTCCGGCTGGTGCTCCGGGTCGATGCCCGGCTCCGGCCGTTGATCCGCACCGACGCCGAGGCCCGGATCGTCACCCAGGGGGTCGTCGGCGCCCGGGTGGTCGAGATCAGCCCCGGCAGCCCCGGCGCCGAGGTCCTGCCCGAAGGCGGGCTCGTCCGGAGCGTCCCCCCCATCGAGCTGGCCGACCTGATGCGAGAGGCCACCGACGCCCTGGCCCGCGTCGACGCCGTCGCCGACGAGGCCGAGCGCGGACTGGCCGAGGTCAACGCCATCGCCTCCTCGATCCGGGGGGGAGAGGGCACCATCGGCCGGCTGCTCACCGACGACGAGCCGGTCGATCGCCTCGTCAGCCTCACCGACCGGGGCGAGCGGACCCTGACCGACCTCCAGGACAACCTGGACGCCATCAAGAACACCTGGCCCATCTCCCGGTACTTCACCCGACGCGGGTACGACGACCGCGAGTTGGCCCTCTATCGGCCGAACTCCGACCGCTACGCGATGACCCTGTCCGAGTCGGACCTCTTCGAGCCCGGCCGGGCGATGCTGACCGAGCCCGGCCGGGGCAGGCTGGACGAGGTCGCCAAGTGGACCAAGGAGCACCTGACCAAGCAGACCGACGTCATCGTCGCCGCCTACACCGACGGCGCGCTCGACGACCTGCTCGCCGAGCGGCTCACCCAGCAGCAGGCCGAGGCGGTCCGCCGGTACCTCGTCGACTCCCACGGCCTCGACTCGGCCGGCTGGTTCCGCTCCCGGACCGTCGCCGCCGTCGGCTTCGGCCGCCACCGGCCCCAGATCCCCTCGGCCGACCCGCAGTCGGGCGGGCCGGACCGGAGGGTGGAGATCATCCTCTTCACCCCCCAGGCGTGACCGCCGATCGGCCGGCCTCGGCACCGACCGCCGGCCTCGGCGCGGGCCGAGGTCGCCCGGTCGATGGCCTCTCCCCGGATCGACCCGAGTGCCCCTGACCCCGATCCTCCTCAGGGCCGGAAGAACATCGGCGGCCCCAACGCCGGGGCGTAATACCCGACCGGCACGCCGGGAGGAGGCGTGACGGCCCCCCTGGGGATCGGATAGGTGCTGTAGGCCCCCTGGGCATAGAAATAGCCCGGCTCGATGAACCCCGGACGCCAGAGGGCACCACCGTACGGCCCGGGCAGCAGGGCGTAGGGCGAGTAGCCGTACCCATAGCCGACGCCCCCGAACGGCGAGGCGAAGTTGGAGTAGGCCCGGGGCACGCCGAAGCTCGGTACGCCCCAGGCCATGCCGTAGTAGCCCGGCGGGTCGTAGATCGGCGCCGAGGCCGGGTCGGGAGGTGCGACGCCCCCGGCGACCTGGGCCGACGCGGGCCCCGCGATCATCGTCAGCAGGACGCCGGCCCCGAGCAGGGCGAGGGGGAACCGTCGAGTCATCGCAGTCACGCTCCCGGTGGTGAATGAGGCGGGTCGGGCCGGCGTTCGGCCCGACGTCGGAGGGGGCCGACGCCGGGCCGAGGCCCGTCGAGGGACGGCACGATCAGCGGGGGCAGGTCGGGCAGTTCACCCCCGGCACGAGGGCCCCCCCGGTCGTCGTCGGCGATGCCATCGGGGTGACGGCGCCCGACATCGAGTAATGGTATCCGGCGGGGCCGTAAGGGGGGCGCATCACCCGGTAACTCCCCGCGGGGGGGCCCTGGCGGTAGGGGGCCGGGGCGAAGGTGATGTCCGAGGCCCTCGAGGGGGCCGAGAAGGGGTTGAGGCGTCGGGCCGCCGTCTCGATCAACCCCCCCGGGGTGGCGCGTCGGGCGTAGGCGTTCGGCGGCAGGGAGGTCGGCGGGTCGACGAAATACGCATTCGGGACGTACCCGGGATCGGGAACCCCGTATTCCACGAAGTTGTGCATGCGCCTCGCATCACCCGCCGACCACGACTGCGCCGCCGCCGTACCCGACGCCGCCAGCAGGGCCGCCAATCCGAGGACCATCCTGTCGCATCGCATCATCGTTCGCTCCTGAACATCGTCCCGAGTCGAGTGAGGGGGACGGCCGACCGCTCGATCGCCGATCACCGCCCGTGGAACAGCCGAGGGAGGCTCACCGCCGTCCCGCCCCCGGTCGGGTAGGGGGCGGGGTATCCGAAGCCGATCCCCGTCTCCAGGCCGCCATGAACCGAGCCGAAGGGCCGATGCCCGCCCCGCACGAGGCCCCCGGGCCGACCGCGATCCGACACCAACGCCCCGGCTGGCCCCGGCATCGGCCTGCCCGCCGAGAACAGGCCCCGGCCCCGCTCGGCCCGGAACCACCCCGCCGGGCCCCCCGAGCCGATCGCCGAGGGAGAAAGGGCCAGGCCCAGGATCAGGATCGCGAAGGTTCGCCGGCGCATCGGGGTCTCCGCCTCGCCGGAGGGGCGAGCAGGGAATTTTGGTTGCCCAAAAAACGGGATTGCGTCTTCCAACGTCGCGCCGTAAGATGCAATCGTACGGATCGTCCGGGCATGAAAGGGGCCAATCGCCGTGGGGCACGAACAGCGCGGGGCGTTCGCCATTCTGAGTGTGGCACGAGGATCGGGCCGGTGCGGGCCGGGGGGGATCAATCGGGGCCGGCGGTTCGGGGTCGTGCTGGTCGCGCTGGTCGCGACGGCGTCCGGCTGCGGGGAGGGCCCGAAATCCGGGGGATCGCCCTCGACCTACGGAGGGGATGGGCCCATCGGGGTCGTCTGCACCACCGGCATGGTCGCCGAGGTGGTCGAGCGGGTGGGGGGGGATCGGGTCTCGGTGTCGAGCTTGATGGGGGCGGGGGTGGATCCCCACCTCTACAAGCCCTCTCCCGGAGACATCACCGCGCTCTCCGGGGCCGACGCAATCTTCTATTCCGGCCTGCACCTCGAAGGGAAGATGGGGGACGTGCTCGAACGCCTCGGCCGGAGCAAGCCGGCCGTCCCCGTGGCCGAGGGGATCCCGCCCGATCGGCTGATCGACCTCGTCGGCGGCCAGGTCGACCCCCACGCCTGGTTCGACGTGGCACTCTGGTCCGGGGTGATCGAGGTGGTCCGGGACGCCCTGACCGACTTCGACCCCGCCTCGGCCGCCGATTATGCCAGGAACGCCGAGGCCTATCGTGCCGAGCTGGCCGGGCTGGACGCGGAGGTCCGCTCCCGGATCGCCGAGATCCCCGAGGGTCGCAGGCTGCTGGTCACCGCCCACGACGCCTTCGGCTACTTCGGCCGCGCCTATGGCGTGGAAGTCCGGGGCATCCAGGGGATCAGCACCGAGAGCGAGGCCGGGGTCCGGGAGATCAACGACCTGGTCGACCTGCTCGTGGCACGGCGCATTCCGGCCGTCTTCGTCGAGTCGAGCGTCAGCGACCGGAACGTCCGGGCGCTGGTCGAGGGCTGCGAGGCCCGGGGCCACCGGGTCCGGATCGGCGGCCAGCTGTACTCCGACGCGATGGGGGAGGCCGGCACCCCCGAGGGGACCTACCCGGGCATGGTCCGGCACAACGTGGACACGATCGCCGAGGCGCTGCGATGAGGACCAGCCCGACCCTGGAGCACCCCGCGGCCCCCGTCGACCTCGACGGCCGACCGGCCCCCGACCCCGGCGTCCCCCCCGTGCTCGACGTCCACGACGTGACCGTCGCCTACCACCGCAAGCCGGTGCTCTGGGACGTGGATCTGACGATCGACCGGCCCTGCCTGGCCGGGATCGTGGGGCCCAACGGCGCGGGCAAGAGCACCCTGATCAAGGCGATCCTCGGCCTGGTGCCGATGGCCAGCGGTTCGGTCCGGATCCTCGGCGAGCCCTCGAAATCGCAGCGACGGCTGATCGGCTACGTCCCGCAGCGCGAGAGCGTCGACTGGGACTTCCCCGTTACCGTGCTCGACGTGGTGCTGATGGGCTCCTATGGCCGGCTCGGCTGGTTCCGACGCCCGGGGAGGGCCGAGCGGGCCTGGTCCCTGGAGTGCCTGGAGCGGGTGGGCATGGCCCACCTGGCTGACCGGCAGATCGGCCAGCTCTCCGGCGGGCAGCAGCAGCGGACGTTCCTCGCGCGGGCCCTCGCCCAGCGGGCCGAGGTCTACTTCATGGACGAGCCGATGGCCGGCGTCGACGCCGCCACCGAGTCGGCCATCTTCCGGCTGCTCCGGGACCTGCGCTCCGACGGCAAGACCGTCTTCGTCGTCCACCACGACCTTCGGACCGTGCCCGAGTACTTCGACCACGTCATCCTGCTGAACATGAGGCTCATCGCCCAGGGGCCGACCGCCTCCACCTTCACCCCGGAGAACCTCCGCAAGGCCTACGGCGGACGCCTGGCCATCCTGGAGGCGGCGGGGGAGGCGGTGAAGGCGCTGGAGCGGAGCCAGTGACCACTCCCGACGACTCAGCCCGCCAGCCGGCCGATGCAGGCCCGGGCAATCGAGGCGAGCCGGGGGTTCCGCTCGGCCCTCCGGTGAATCCACCGCGCCAGCCGCAGCGCCTGCGGCCCGATCCCCTCGAACGGGGCATACGGGTGCAGCCCGAAGTTGTCGGTCTGATTCACCGGGACGCTCAAGCGGGGGATCAGGTGGGCGTCCTCGCCCCGGACGTAGACGCGGTTGATGCCGTCGAAGAGGGTGAAGTGGTACGAGGCGTCCCGGAGGATCGGCTCCCAGCGCTCGTGTTCCCAGGACTCGACGACCAGCACCCTCGGGCGCCATCGGGTCCAGTCGTTGCCGACGAGGACCTCGTACTCGTGGGCCTCGACGTCGACCTTCAGGAAGTCGATCGCCCGGCCGGCCGGGACGTGGTGGTCGCACAGGGCGGCCAGGGTGATCGCCGGCAGATCCACCGGGCGGACGTCCTCCGGCCGGGCGCCGAACCAGCCGGTGATCATCCTCGGATCCACCGACGGATGCGCCGCCCCCTCGGCCGAGAAGAGGCGGAGCGTCCCCTCCCGGTCCGACAGCGCGAGGTTCAGGTTGATGTCCCCGGGCCGGTCGGCGAGCAGCCGGGCGAAGGGGGCCGGGTCGGGCTCGACGTTGATCCCCCGCCAGCCGAGGTCGTAGAAGTGCTTGGTGACCGAGCCGTCGACCGGGTCATAGGCGCCGACGTCGACGTAGAAGCCGTCGGCCTGGTCGTGGAAGGCGCGGCGGAGCAGGACGTCCTCGAAGTTCCCGGCGTACGACGTCATCCTCGGCAGCATCAGACCCGCCCTCCCTGGCTCGGGCCGGGCGCAGGGCGGCGGTCCTCGCCCCCGATGCGATCGGCGTCCCGGTTGGTATCACGGGGGGCGTCGCGGGTCAATCCGAACCGGGCCCCGGGGGGGACGCGCTGATGGGCCTCACCTACAACACGATCGTCGTCCTGCTGGGCACCGGCCTGCTCGGCGCCAACGCCGGGCTCGTCGGCAGCTTCGCGGTGCTCCGGGGGCGGTCCCTGACCGGGGACGCCCTGGCGCATGCCGCCCTGCCCGGCCTCTGCCTGGCCTTCCTGCTCGTCGGCGAGCGGAGCCTGCCGGCGATGCTGGCGGGGGCCCTGGCGTCCGGGGTCCTGGGGGTGGCGGTCATCTCCGGCCTGAGGCGGGGGACCCGGGTGAAGGAGGACGCCGCCATCGGCATCGTCCTGAGCGTCTTCTTCGGCCTCGGGATCGTCCTGAGCCGGATGGTCCAGAACACGGCGGGCGTGGGGAACAAGGCGGGGCTCGACTCCTACATCCTCGGCAAGACGGCCGGGATCATCCGGCAGGACGTCCTGCTCATCGGCGGCGTCTCGCTGGTCAGCCTCGCCGCCATCGTCCTGGCCTACAAGGAATTCAAATTGACGGTCTTCGACCCCGGATTCGCCCGGGTCCAGGGGTGGCCGGTCGTCTGGCTCGACCTCGTGCTCATGGGCCTGATCGCGCTGGCCGTCGTCTTCGGCCTGCCGATGGTGGGCGTGGTCCTGATGGCGGCGCTGCTGATCCTGCCCGGGGCGGCGGCCCGGTTCTGGACGGATCGCCTGGGGCCGATGCTGGCGCTGGCCTCGGCCTTCGGGCTGGTCACCGGCCTGGTCGGCACGGCGATCAGCGCCCGATACGCCGGGATGCCCGCCGGGCCGATCATCGTCCTGGTCGGCTCGGCGGTGTTCCTGCTCTCGGTGCTGCTGGCCCCCAGGAGGGGGGTCCTCGGCCGCGCCCTGGCGGCCTGGCGGTTCCGGAGGGAGCTGCAGGAGCGGAAGCTGCTGCGGTTGCTCTACGAATTCTCGGAAGCCTCGTTGCCGACGGTCCTCCCGTTCGATCGCTTCGACGAACCGGATGGGAGGGGCTCCGGGCCGGGCCGGTTCGACGGGGCCGTCGCCCGGTTGCTCGGCCGGGGCGAGATCCGGTTAACCCCCGGCCCCGGGGAGACGTTGCTCCTGACCGAGGCCGGACTCCGACGCGCCCGGTCGGTCGTCCGGGGGTATCGGCTCTGGGAGCAGTTCCTCCAGGACCACCCCGAGCAGGCCTCGGCAATGGCCGACCTGTCCCGGGAGTCGGTCGACGACGTGTTGCCGCCCGACGTGGTCGCCGAGCTGGGGCGGGCGCTCCGGGACGCCGGCCAATTGCCCGACCCGGGCCCGGAGGAGGGGCCGCGATGACCACCATCGACGCCGTTTCGACCCGACCGGCTCCCGCACAATCCGCGACGAGGGCGATCCTCCCCTGGGTCGTTGGCCTCGTTGCCGTCGCGGTGCCGACGGCCTGGGCATTCGTCGCCAGCGACGAGATCGGCCGCTGGACGATCCTCCTCGGCATCCTGGCGAGCCTGCCCTGCGCGGTGCTCGGCTGCTACCTCGTCCTCCGCAAGTTGAGCCTGCTGGGGGACGCGATCAGCCACGCCGTCCTGCCGGGCATCGCCGTCGGATTCCTCCTCAGCGGTTCGTTGATCGGCCCGGCGATCGTGCTCGGGGCGATGGCCGTCGGGATGCTCACGGCGCTGCTCACCCAGCTCCTCAGCAGCCTCGGCCGGGTGCCGGAGGACGCGAGCATGGGCGTGGTCTTCACCTCGCTGTTCGCGGTCGGCGTGCTCATCATCACCAACGCCGCCAGGGACGTGGACCTCGACCCCGGCTGCGTACTCTACGGCCTGATCGAGCTGGCCGCCATCGACTCCCGGCCGATCCTCGGCGTCGAGGTCCCCCGGTCGCTCGGCACGCTCGGCCTGGCGACCGCGCTGACGGTCGGGTTCGTCGCCCTGCTCTGGAAGGAGCTGAAGCTCGTCTCCTTCGACCCCGCCCTGGCGACGGCCGTCGGCATCAGCGCCACCGCGGTCCATTATGCCTTGATGGCGATGGTCGCCGGGGTGACGGTGGCGGCCTTCGAGGCGGTCGGCTCGATCCTGGTCGTCGCCATGCTGATCGTCCCGGCCACGACGGCCCACCTGCTGACCGACCGCCTGCCCCGGATGATGCTGGTCGCCTCGGGCGTGGCCGTGCTCTCGGCGGCGATCGGCTACCGGGGCGCGGTCGCCCTGAATTCGAGCGTCGCCGGGATGATGGCGGTGGTCGCCGGGGCCCAGTTCGCCCTCGCCGTCTCCTTCGCCCCCCGTCACGGGCTCCTCGGCCGGGCAGCCCATCGCGCGGGCCTCTCGCTGCGGATCGCCCGGGAGGACGTGCTGGCCCGGCTCTATCGCGCCGAGGAGGCGAATCCCGACCTCCCGGTCCCCGCCGACCCCGCCGGCCTCGACGGCCGCCGGCCCTCGACGGCCGCCGTCGGGCTGGTCGGGGCGCTCGCGATCCGGCAATTGCGGGCCCGGGGGCAGCTCCGGACCTCGGACGCCGGCACCCTCGGGCTCACCGGGCCCGGCCGGGCCGAGGCGAGGGAGCTGGTCCGCTCGCATCGGCTCTGGGAGTCGTACCTCAACGAGAACTTCGACCTGCCCGCCGACCACCTCCACGACCCCGCCGAGCGGATCGAGCATTTCATCGGGCCCGCCCTCCGCGCCGAACTCGCCGCCGCGCTCGACCGCCCCGACGCCGATCCCCACGGCCGGGCCATCCCCCCGGAGGGATCCGAGGAAGGGACGTCCGCCCCGGATCCTCGTGAGGGGTCCAGCCGCCCCGTCGATTGACGGCGCGGCGGATGGACCACGGGCGATTCCGGATCCGGACGACCCCGGATCAGAGCTGGATCGGGCGGCGGCGGAAGCCCGCGGCGATGAAGCGTCGGAAGGCACCGACCCCTCGGGCCTGGTCGCCGGGGATGACCTGGATCGGCGGGGTGGACCGGGTGCCGTCGGTGCCGATGTCGGCGACGAAGGTGGTCGAGCTCGCCCCGACGAACTGCGGGAAGGGGGTGAAGAACGACTCGGTCAGCGTGTTCCCGGCCCGGTCGGTGATGGCGGCCCCGTTGATCGTCACGGTGTAGCCGCCCCGGGACAGGGGGCCCCGGCTGCCGAGCCGGAGGATGACGACCTGGGAGCCGTCGGCCCCCGGCGGGGAGAGCTCGACGCCGACGATCCGCAGGGCGCGGCCCATGGCGTCGGTGACGGCGTAGTTGTCCGGGCTGAGCAGCGAGGCCGGGGCCAGCCCGCTGAGGGGGTCGGCCAGGGTGACGAGCACCTGACCGGCCCTCGGGTCGAGGAAGACGTCCCGGACGGTCGGCCCGGAGCGGTCGACCACGAGGGGGCCGCCCCCGATCGGGACGATCGGGCTGTTCTGGACGCCGGAGCGGTTCTTGGCGGCGGCGGAGAGGGCGTAGGAGCCGTCGCCGAGGCCCTCCACCTCGTAGGTCCAGCCGCCGTCGGCGGGATTGGTGGGCACCTCGGCGATCAGGAACGGCTCGCCGCCGTCCCGCTGGGCGAGCAGGATGACCGTCGATCCGGGCACGGCGAAGCCGCTCACCAGGCCGCCGGGCGCGAGGGTCGCAATGACGGGCATGCGGACCACGTCCATCGCGGCGGAGGTCGAGAGGGAGGTCTGCACGCCGCCGGGGCCCGTGATTGCGACCGAGACGGGGAACCCTCCCGAGCGAGTGTAGGCGTGCCGGCCCCGGACCAGGAAGCCGGACTCCCGGCCCAGGGGGTGGACGACCACCTCGCCGGCGGAGGTGGTGCCGTCCCCCCAATCGATGACGACGGTGAAGTCGCCCGCCCCGGCGAAGGGGTCCTCGGTGTAGACGGCGCCGAGGTAGTGGAGCCCGTCCTCCAGCTCCAGGCCGCGGATCGGCACGGCGAGGCCGGTGAGCGGACTGGAGCCGATCCTCGCCGTCGCGGCGGCGTCGGCCCGGACGCCGGTGGCCAGGCTGGTCACGGTGACGACCACCTCGTAGGTGCCGGCGGGGAAGGAGTGGTCCCCCAGGACCTGGAACGAGCCGTCCTCGAGCTGGACCATCCGGCCGGCGGAGGAGGCGCCGTCCCCCCAGGAGATGGAGGCGGAGAAGTCCCCGGGGGAGCCGCCGGGGTTGAGGTCGACGAAGGTGGCGACGACGCCGGAGAAGGGGCCGGCGAGGGCGGCGATCGGCTGGGCTCGGGGGAGGAACCCGGCGTCGGAGACGACGAGGGTGGAGGTGGCCTCGGCGATGCTGCCACCCCGGCTCACCACCCGGATCCGGGCGGTGAAGGTGCCGGCCCGCAGGTCGTCCCGGGTCCCGAGGACGAGGAAGCCGACCTCGGGGTCGGGCTCGATCACGCCCGGGGTGGTGGTGCCGTCCCCCCAGTCGATCGTGGCGGTGAACTCGCCGGCCGTGCCGAGCTGGTTGAAGTCGTCGAAGCGGGCGACGACGCCGGAGAAGAGGCCCTCGGCCAGGGTCAGTCGGCGGCCCTCGGCGTTGATGGGGGCGTCGGAGACGACGGCGGTGCTCGTGGCGGTGTCGGAGTTGCCCCCCCCCTCGAAGACGGTGACCCGGATGGGCAGCTCGGACCGGCCGCCGGGCAGGCTGAAGGTGTGCTCGCCCAGGACGGTGAACGCGCCGCCGCCGTCGGAGACCACGGTACCAGGACCGGTGGTCCCGTCACCCCAGTCGATGACCGCCGAGTAGGAGCGGGCTTCCTTCACCTGGGGGCTCAGGTCGACGAACCGGGCGACGGGCCCCCTGAAGGGGGTCCCCTCCTGGATGGTGTAGGAGAAGCCGCCGGTGGCGAGGACGGGGAAGGTCTCGATCCGGGCCTGCCCCAGGGCGAAGCTGGACTGCCCGCCGGCCTCGGAGACGATCAGGCGGTAGGTGCGGTCGCCCCCCTCCCGGTAGGTGTGGCTGCCGAAGACGTCGAAGCCGCCGTCGGCCTGGCGGACGACCTCGCCGGGGGACTGGACGCCGTCGCCCCAGTCGATGGTGACGGTGTAGTGGGAGCCCGGGTTGGCCTGGGGGTCGAAGTCGGTGAACGAGCCGACCGGGACGTCCTCCAGGGGAATCCCCTCCCGCGAGACGATCGGGCTGCCGGCCTGGGCGAACAGGGGCCAGCTCTGCACGGGGAGGTCGAAGGTGGCCACCTCGGGGAGGGAGCCGTCGCGGTCGGCCGTGATCGTGACCTCGTAAGGGCCGCCTTCGAGGTAGGTGTGGGAGCCGATGATGTCCAGCCCGCCGGCGCCGTTGGGCCGGAGGGTCGCCGCCCGCACGGGGGAGCCGTCGCCCCAGTCGATGGTGGCGCCGTAATCGGCGGGGTTGGAGATGCCGAAACGGTCGGTCAGGGTGCCGACCACGACCTCGTTGAGCGGGGAATTCTCGTAGAGTCCGGCCAGCCCGGCGGAGTTGAAGGCGACGTCGACGAAGAGGGGGATGTCGAAGGCCTCGCGGATGCCGTCGAAGTCCCTGGCGTCGTCGTATCGGGTGCCCAGGTCGGTGTCGACGGCGCTGAGGCCCATGCCCCGGCGAGCGAAGGCGGTCCAGATCTCGGTGGCATACCTGCCGCCGAAGAGGGCCTGGTCGGCCCGGAGGATGGCGTCTCGGCCCTGGAGGTAGGTGGGGTTGGCCGGCTGGAGCTTGAGGGCCTCGGTCACCAGGAGCATGGCGACCTGATTCCCGGAGCTGGCCTCGGGGGAGGCCACGTCGACGGGGGCGTAGAGGTCGGGGGAGAAGCCCTGGCGGTCGACGAGCAGCCAGTTCATGTCCCAGAGTGCGGCGGCCCAGATCTCGCCGTTGGGGTGCGGGAAGAACTCGCCCGCGCCGAGCCCGAGGTCGGAATAGGAGTAATTGTAAATATTCTGGTCGAAGCTGTAGGGCTGGCGGCGGACGCCGTTGGGATAGCCGACGTAGACGCCCTGCGGGTAGGCGTCGAGCTTCCCGTCGTTCGCGTCCTGGGTGAACATCAGGGCGTAGAAGTCGCTCCAGCCCTCGCCCATGCTGCGGGACTGGAAGCGGTCGAGCGCGCCGGAGTTGGCCGCGCCGCCGGTCAGCCGGTTGGAGATGCCGTGGCCCAGCTCGTGGACGACGATCTCGTTGGCGAAGCCGGCGTCCCGATTGGGGTTGGTGCCCGTGAAGATGTACATCTGCATGCGGCCGGCGGTGCCGTCCGGGGGGGTCGCGAAATTGGCGTTGTCGGTCCCCGATCCGTCCTGGACGTCGGCCTGCACGGCGTCGCCGCCCTGTCCTCCCCGGCCGAAGTTGTTCTGCTGGAAGTTGCCGGATGCCTCGTCGAAGCCGTACCGGTGGAGCACGTCGTGGAAGACGTTGGAGACGAAGAAGGTCTGGACGATCGAGGCGTTCTGGGAGTTGGCCGGGGCCTGGGTGTCGTCGAAGGGGAAGTCGAAGACGAGGCCGGCGCCGCCGTCGGGGCGCGTGCCGCCGGTGTTGTTGTTGTCGGCGTCTTCCTGGGCGAAGACGTTGTTGCCTCGGGTGTCGGTGAACTCGGGTCCGTCGGTCCGGCCGTCGGTGGTGTGCCAGCCGTCGGGCGAGGCGTCGGGGGCGTCCAGGTGCTGGTCGACGACGAGGGTGCGGGGCCCGTCCTGCGGCGAGCGGGCGGGCGGGGGGAAGACGTTGTAGGTGTGGTTGTCGACCCAGTCGGAGGCCCGGAGCAGCGCGCCGGTCTGGGCGTCGACGCTGGCGTCGTACCAGTGGCTGCCGTCGGGCAGGTCGACGGAGAAGTTCCAGGCGAGGCGGGGGGAGCCGTCGGGCCCGGCGACGTAGTGCAGCCGGGCCGGGACCTCGCCCCGGGCGGCCCCGGGGGCCAGCAATGTCCCCCGGAGATCGAGCCCCTCGGCGTCGCGGACGACGGTGATGTCGCCGGCGAGTCCCAGGCCGAGGGCGTCGACCGCCCGGCCCAGCGCCTCCGCGGGGGACAGCCCGGGGGCGGGGACACCCTCCTCGGGGAGGCTGCCGATGAGCGGGCTGAACCGGCCGCCGATGGTCAGGATCCGCCCCTGGCGGTCGACGGCGACGTTGATGTCCGAGTCGACCACCGGCAGGCCGTTGAAGCCCTGCCTCAGGTACAGGTAGGTGACGCCGCTGGGGGTGCTCGTGTGGTTGTTGGTGACGACTAGGCGGTCGAGGTCGCCCGCCCCGAGGCCGAAGGAGTCGCCATGCTCGGCCAGATAGTCCCTCGCGATCTGCACGGGCGCTCCCTGCCGGGGGCCGCTCAACGCGACTTCGCCGGGGAGGGGGGAGGGGGAGAGCACCACGCGATCCTCGAGCCCCTCGATCGAGGGCCGGACGCGATTCCTCCGCACATCGAGATCAAGTCGGCCGCGCAGCGCGGCCCGGTGCCGCCTTCGGCGATCGCTGCTCATCGGAATTCGCTCCGGCAGGGGCCCGAAGGACGCTCGACGCCACGGGGCGAGGATCGGCACTCGGACGACAACTCGGACGGGGATGAGGACACGACCACCCGCCTCGACGGCCCCTCGTCGGGCCTCGATCCGCCGCCGATCCGGCGCACCCGGAGCGTAAGGGCCGCGCAGGCGAGGCCCCCGGGGATGCCGTTGGACGGTGATCGCGAATCCGAACGCCCGCAGGACGGGCGGCCGGGGATCCTTCTCTAAGTTGGGCAGCCTAATCGAGCGATACCAGGATGATGCCTCGGATCCGTGGAGTCAACCACATCTTCAGGAATTCACGGTTCCCGGTCACCGTTTTTTCGGGCCGGGCTCCCCGGCGCGGCGTCGGGGACCGGGCGGCTTGCCCCGAGGCGGTCGGGCCCCCCACAATGGGGCTCCCGAGACGGACCCGAGGGCGGCCTCGCCCGACTTGCTCACCGAGGAGAGCCCCGACGATGCCCCCGCTCCCGATGGCCTGCTGGGCCCCCCTGATCCTCTCGACCCCGATCTTCGCCCCGGCCCCGGGGGACGACTCCCCCGAGTCCCGGGCCGCCGAGGTCCACGCCGGGGCCCTGCTGATCGACGGCCACAACGACCTGCCCTGGCGGCTCCGGTCGGACGGGGACGTGGCCTTCGGGGCGATCGACCTCGCCGATCGGCTCGACTCGGGGCACACGGACATCCCCCGACTGAGGATCGGCGGGGTCGATGCCCAATTCTGGTCGGTGTACATCCCGAGCGAGCACCCGGACCCGGCTCAGACCGTCCTCCAGCAGATCGACCTGGTCTATCGGATGGCCGAGCGGTATCCCGACGCCTTCGAGATCGCCCGGACGGCCGGAGACGTCGAGCGGATCGCCGCCTCGGGGAAGGTCGCCTCGCTGATCGGGATCGAGGGCGGGGTGGCGATCGAGGGGGATCTGGCGCTGCTGCGGAACTTCGCCCGGCTGGGGGTCCGCTACATGACGCTCACGCACAATTCCAGCCTCCCCTGGGCCGACGCCGCCACCGACGATGCGATCAGCGGCGGGCTCTCGCCGTTCGGCGAGCGGGTGGTGAAGGAGATGAACCGGCTGGGGATGCTGGTGGACATCTCCCACGTCTCCGAGGAGACGATGGACGACTGCCTCCGAGTCTCGGAGGCGCCGGTGATCGCCAGCCATTCGAGCGCCTACGCGATCGCCCCGCACCCGAGGAACGTCCCCGACGCGATCCTCCGCCGCCTCCCGGAGAATGGCGGGGTGGTCATGGTCAACTTCTACCCGAGCTTCATCGTCCCGGACGCCTCCGCCAAAATGGCCGAGGCCCGGGAACGGTTCCGGGCCGAGCACCCGGACGACGACGAGGCCTACCGGGAGGCGCTGCGAGGCTGGATGGGTGAGCACGCCGAGGAGCTTCGAGGCGAAGTCTCGGTCGTCGCCGACCACGTCGACCACATCGTGGAGATCGCCGGGATCGACCACGTCGGCATCGGCGGCGACTACGACGGCATCGGCAGCGTGCCGGTCGGGCTGGAGGACGTGTCGACCTATCCGAACCTGACCGGGGAATTGCTGCGTCGCGGGTACTCGGACGAAGACGTGCGGAAGGTGCTCGGAGGCAATGCCCTCCGGGTCCTCCGGGAGGCGGAGGAGGTGGCCGACCGGCTTCGATCGCAAGTGCCGCCGGACGTCCAGCAGCCGGAGCCTCGGGCGGAGGACGAGTGAGACGATGCCGGATGAGGCCGGTCGAGTGACCCCGCATTCGGCCCGCCTCATCCGGCACCGCCGGGCGGTCCATCCGATCTCCTGGGGCGGGATCAGAGGGTCTTGAGGTACTCGATGACCGCCCGGCGCTCGTCGTCTGTGAGCGGGTCGCCGAAGGTGTGCCCCCGGTTGCCCAGGCCGAATCGGGAGGCGTCGAAGATCGACCGATCCCGGTCTCGGCGGGCGATCTCGGGCTCGACGGGGTCGAGCACCTCGACCCGCCAGCCGACGCGGCCGGTGTCGTAGTGCTCGAAGTCGGTGGAGGGCGGGCGTCGGAATCGGCCCGGGCGGGTGTCCGAGTCGAGCAGGTGGGACAGGGTCGGCACCGAGCCGTTGTGCAGATAAGGTGCGGTCGCCCAGACGCCGTCGAGCGGGGGGGCCTGGTAGCCGGTCATCACCTCGTCGACCGGGTGGTGCTCGGCGAACCAGGTTTTATTGTAGTGGGAGACCAGGGAATCGGTCGGGGCCAGGGCCCGGGCGGGGTCGGTGCCGATGACCTCCAGCTCGACCACCCGGTTCGGGTAGGTCCGCCCCTCGCCGTACGTGCCGTGGCATCGGGCGCAATTGACCTCGAAGACGCCCCTCCCACGCTCGGCCAGGTCGGGATCGACCGGGAAGGGATATTCGGGGGCCTCGATGCTCTTGAGGTAGGCGAGGATGTCCCCGAAGGTCGGCTCCAGCTCCTCGAACTGCTCCCTCGACTTCTCGCCGAGCATGAACTGCATGATCGACCGGACCGATCGGGCGTCGGTCCGGCCGTCGTAATACATCGTGCCTTTGTGCTTGAGCGTCCACCAGGCGGGGACGTCGGTCTCGGCGAACTTTGCGCCGTGGAGGACCGGGAAGAGGCGGGGGGACAGGTCGGGGCTGCGGAGGGCGATCAGGATGGCGGCCATCTGGCCGGCATTGACCGTGCCCCGGGCGGTGTTCACCGTGAAGCCGGTGAAGTATAGCGGTCGGCCGTCGGCGCGGTAGAAGTCGCGGTACAGGCCGATCATGTCGAGCCGGGTGTTGCCCAGCCCGACGTAGCTCGTCCCGCCGATCGAGCCGCCGTGACAGGCCAGGCAGTCGACCTGGAAGCCGACCCGGCCGGACTTCGGGTCGGTCGCCCTGCGGAGTCCCATCGGCAGGCCGTCGTTGGGGTAGGGGGCCGGGTGGAGGCCGTAGCGATCGGCGAAGGCGTCGGCATAGGTGCCGGGATCGGCCTCGGGGTCGGGGGCCCGGTCCCCCCAGAGCCCGGCGACCGCCCGATAGACGTCCATCCCCCATTCGGGCCTCAGGTAGCCCCGAGCGGTCAGGGCCTGCCGCCCCCGGTCGGCGTCGGGCGTGCCGGGCGCCGTCCTCCCCCCGGCCGAGGCGGGCTCGGCCCGGAGCAGCGACAGCGCCAGCAGGAGGAGCGCGAGCAGCGGTGAGTATTTCCCGGGATTCGACGAGATCATCCGATTAATCCTGGCCGAGCGGTCTTCAAATCTCTATAACCCGTTATAGACCTGGGCCCGGCCCTCGGGAATGGCCGGCGAGGAGTTCCGGGTATGCAAGTTGCCCTTATTCAGCGATTGTTCTACAATCAGGCCGGTCGGACTCGCCCCGGAAGTGGGGGGGGGAAGACGGGCGGGCAATCGTCCGATATCCTTATAGGGCGACGCTTGCCCCGATCGGGCCGCCGAGACGCGGCCCGACCCGCCATGACTCCCGCCTTCGGGACGCTCGACCGACCGGACGACACCCAGGAGCCCCCGCTCGGGGCCGGAACCGCCCCGAGCCCCCACCCCACTGCCCCTCGCCGGCCCCGGCCGGCCCCGCCCTCCTGCTCCCCCTTTGCCTGAAGAAGAGGAACGGTCTCATGAATACCCGGACAACGAAGCGAGGCCTCTCCTGGCTCGCGGGAGCCCTGCTGATGGGCGGCGCCGTGGCCGCCGCGGCGTTCCTGCTGCCCTCCTCCTCGTGGTCCAGCGACGCCCGGGCGATCCCCGAGGGGATTTCCCGGATCCCGGTGGTCCGAACCGACCTCTCCGTGACGGTGACCTCGACCGGGGAGCTGAACAGCGCCTCCAACACCTTGATCGAGTGCGCGCTGGAGGACATCCGGGAGCGCAGCGCCGGCGGCCAGCGGATCGGCACCAGCGGCCGTTCGATGATCATCGAGCTGATCCCCGAGGGTTCGGTCGTCTCCAAGGGGGACGTCCTCATGAAGGTGGACGGCTCCGAGTACGAGGAGATGATCCGCCAGAAGCTCATCGAGAACGAGCAGGAGCGGTCCGAGCTGCGCCAGTTCGAGCTCGACCTGGAGACCGCCCGGATCTCCCTGACCGAGTTCCTGGAGGGGACCCGGCTCCAGCAGCTCCAGATGTACAAGGGCGAGATCAAGCTGGCCGAGGGGCAGTACCAGCGCCAGATCGACCGCATGGCCTGGTCGGAGGAGATGCTGCCGCTGGGCTACATCTCCCAGGCGCGCTACGAGCAGGAGAAGCAGCTGCTGCTGAGCGACAAGATCGCGCTCGACCGCGCCCGGGAGACGCTCTCCACCTACGAGAAGTACACCGTCCCGAAGATGGCCCAGACGCTGGAGACCGAGATCGACCAGCGGCTGTCCAACGTCACCTACATGCGGCGTCGGGCGGAGCGGAATGACGAGCGGCTCAAGGAGTACCAGGAGCAGCTGGCCAACTGCACCGTCCGGGCCCCGCACGACGGCTACGTCATCTACGCCACGGATGACGACGACCCGCCGCTGGCCGTCGGCGTCGAGGTCCACGAGCACATGGACCTCTTCCACCTGCCCGACCTGGGGAACATGCAGGTCGAGGTCGGCCTGAATGAGACGATCGTCGAGCGGGTCCAGGCCGGGATGCCGGCCGTGGTCCGGGTCGTCGCCTTCCCCAACGTCCAGCTCCAGGGGCGCGTCGAGAAGGTCGAGCAGCTGCCCCGGACGACCCGCTACAGCTTTATCAAGGACGACGTGAAGGAATATCGGGCCATCATCTCGATGGAGTCCCACCCCGGCCTGATGCCCAAGATGGAGGCCGAGGTCGAGATCATGACCGAGGAGCGTCCCGACGCCCTGGTGGTCCCCGCCCAGGCGATCGCCTACGAGCAGGCGGGCACCCCCTATTGCTACGTCACCCGGGCCGACGGGCTCGAACGCCGGCCCGTCGACGTCCGACCCGGCACGATCAACACGCTCCAGGTCCTCGACGGGCTGGACGAGGGTGACGTGGTCATCCTCGACCCGACCCGGGTTGACCTGGAGGGGCTGGTCGTCGACCGGCCCCTCGGGCCGATCACGACCACCGTCCCGAGCGACGCCGGGCAGGCCCAGGCCTCCGCCGGATCGGCCCTGCTGCAATGATCCCCCCGACCGGACCGGGGGCCGTCCCGGGCGCCTGAAGGCCGCCCGGGACGCCGGCCGAAGCAACGATCGGACGGGACGCGCGCCGGATCGGGCCGGCGGTGGCCCTCCCGTCCTCTCGTCGCACCCGGGTCCGAATCATGCCGACCAAACGTGCCCCGTCCCGGGCCCAGGCCGCCGCGTCGGCCTCGGGCCCCCATCCCGGCGCCTCGCCGATGCTCAACGCCGCGCTGGTGCTGGTCGCCTTCGGCTATGGCCTGGCGCTCCTGGTCGATCGTCGGGAGCTTTCCTGGCCCCCTCGGGAGTTGCTGGCCAGCCTGACCACGCTCGCCGGCTGCCTGGCCATGGTCGGGCCGCTGCTGCTCTGGCGCCGGGGGGCCGCCGAGGGGACGCTCGGGGAACTGATCTGGATGGTCGGCGGCCTGGTCCTCTGGGCGTTCAACCTCTCGGCCCTGGCCCTCGGCCGGACCCGGGGACTCGACTGGGCCGCCCCGGTCGGCCCCGAGGTGCTCGGCCCGGTCATGGTCGCCCTGATGATCGGCGGCTGGCGGACCGGCCGGGTCGCCTGGAGCTGGACGTGGACGAGCGTCACCGGCTGGGTGCTCGGCCTGATCTGGATCGGCATGGGGGTCCTGGCGCTGCTGCCCGATCGTTCGTCGATCCCCGGGCTCTCCTGACCCGACCCGCCTCCACGGCCCGGTCCGGAGGTGGTCCGCCCTCAAACCACCCCCTCGCTTGACGCCCCCACGACCCGCCGATTAGCCTAAATGGCTCGAACGACTGCCTCGGCCCTCCCGCTCTGACGGCCGATCGTCGCCCAATCAGGAGCCTCCCGACGTGGCCACCGACCCTCAAGCCCCCCCCTCGCAGGCCCCGACGTGGTCCGCCTCGCCGATCGAGAACGAGCTGCCGACCTATCGCGCCCTGAGCGTGTGGTCCGTGACTGCCCTGGTCCTGGGCGTGATCTCCCTGGTCGCCTTCGCCAGCCTGACCTTCCTGATCGCCTCGGCCGGCGCGATCGCCAGCGGTGCCCTCGCGCTCCGCTCGATCCGTCGATACCCTGAACTCGTCACCGGCACCGGCCCCGCCAACCTCGGCATCGCCCTGGGCCTCATCACCGGCCTGGCCTCCCCGACCGTCTTCGTCGTCCAGCGCACCATCATCGATCGCCAGGCCCGGTCCTACGGGGAACAGCTCGCAGAGGCCCTCCAGCAGGAGGGCCTCTCCGGGGCGTTCTGGCTGGCACAGCCCCCCTCCGCTCGGGCCCAGACAACGCCCGAGAAGTTACTCGCCGAGATCGAGGCCTCGGCCCAGCAGGACCCGATGGCCGGCGCCGACCCCCGCCTCAATGCCCTGCGGGCCATCGCCACCCGCCTGAGTGCGTCCGGCGAGCAGCACATCCACGTCGAGGGGGTCGAGTCCAAGGGCTTCGACGGGGTGACCCCGTTCGCCTTACTCCTGATGACGCTCGACGGCCCCGGGACCGAGCAATTCCCCGACGAGGCGCAATTCGCCCTGTTCCGGGTCGAGGGGATGAAGTACGACGGTCAACGCTCCTGGTACGTCCAGGACATCACGTTCCCCTACGAGGCCGGCTCCCGGGCGAAGGTCGTCGCATCCGCCCACGGTCACGACCACTGACCCTGCCGACCGACCACCCCTCGACGATGGCCCGGGTCGGTCGGCCTCCCCTCCGACGTTCACGCGCCGAAGGTCGCATGACAGCGGGGCGTCTCCCAGAGGGTCACCTCGAGGATCGGCAGCCCCGCGTCCTTCGCGTGCTCGAAGATGAGCCGGGCGATGTTCTCGGCCGTCGGATTCTGGTCCATCACGAAGACCCGCTCGCCACGCTCCTGGAGCACGGGGAGGATGGGGTCGTCCCGATGCAGCAGCATGTTGTGATCGAGGTGCTCGTCGATCCAGGCCTGGAGATGGCGCTTGATGTCGCTGAAGTCGATGAGCATACCCCGATGGTCGAGCGCATCACCCCCCAGGACGATCACCGCCTTCCCGTTGTGGCCGTGCAGGTGCCTGCACTTGCCCTCGTAATTGAGCAGTCGATGTCCGTAGCAGAATTCGATCTCCCGGGCGACGCGATACATCGGACCTCCTTCGTCGTCTGATCGCATTCTAAGATCCGCCCCGCTCGATCGACAAGCGCCCGCCCCCGGGTTCTCCCCCGGCGGGAGAACGCGGCGGCTCACCGCCTCGCCCCCGAGTCCCGAGGCGACCGGGGAGGGCAGGAGACCAACTTGAGGTTCTCGAAATGACCGGACCGAGGCGCCCGGCCCGGTCTCGTCGGCGATCCCTCACTCACGGCCGGCCGAGGCCCGCGATCGGGATCTCCTCGGGATATCCCCTCGTGTCCGCACCGGATCGCCGGGCCTCGGTCCTTCGCTCACACCGGGGCGGGGTTCCGCTCGACGAAGCCCCGCTGGTGCCAGTAGGGATAGGCCAGCGGGGTGGCGCTGGCGGCGTCGAGCCGGGCCACCTGCTCGGGGGAGAGGTCCCAGCCGACGGCCCCGAGGTTCTGCCGGAGCTGCTCCTCGTTGCGGGCGCCCACGATGACGGTCGCGACCGAGGGGCGCCGCAGGAGCCAGTTCAAGGCGACCTGGGGGACGGTCTTCCCGGTCTCCGAGGCCACACCATCCAGCGCGTCCACGACGCGGTAGAGGTACTCCTCCGGGACCTGGGGGCCGATGTCGACCGCCGTCTTGCTCCGCAACCGGCTCGTCTCGGGGAGCGGCTGACCTAGGCGGATCTTGCCGGTGAGGCGGCCCCAGCCCAGCGGGCTCCAGACGACGGCGCCGACGCCTTGGTCGAGCGCCAGCGGCATCAATTCCCATTCATAGTCGCGGCCGACCAGCGAATAATACGCCTGGTGGGCCACGTAGCGTGGGTAGCCGTACTTCTCCGAGACGGCGAGCGACTTCATCAGGTGCCAGCCCGAGAAGTTCGAGCAGCCGATGTAACGGATCTTGCCGGCCCGGACCAGGCCGTCGAGCGTCGAGAGCACCTCCTCCACCGGCGTGACGGCGTCGAAGCCGTGGAGCTGGTAGAGGTCGATGAAGTCGGTGCCGAGCCGCCGCAGGCTCCCCTCGACCGCCCGGATCAGGTGGTGCCGGGAGGAACCGACGTCGTTCGGGCCGCCCCCCGCCCGGAACGTCCCCTTGGTCGAGATGAGGACCCGGTCGCGTCGGCCCTTGATCGCCTGCCCGAGGATCTCCTCGGCCATGCCCTGCGAGTAGATGTCGGCCGAGTCGAACAGGTTGAGGCCGGCCTCGAGGCAGACGTCGACCAGCCGGGTCGCCTCCGCCACGTCGGTCGCGCCCCAGGCCTTGAACAGCTCGCCGCCGCCGCCGAAGGTGCCGGTGCCGAGGCCCAGGGCCGGGACCTTCAGCCCCGAGGCCCCGAGTTGCCGGTATTCCATCAGATACGCTCCTCGTCGTTGATGCCCAGGAGGGCCGGATTGTGACGCCCGCCCGTCGCGATCAAGCGGCCTCGTCCCGCTCATCGAGCGTGGGATAGTCCGTGTAGCCGTGCGGTCCCGACGCGTAGAAGGTGGACGGGTCGGGGGCGTTCAATTCGGCGCCCAGGGCGAATCGGCGCGGGAGGTCGGGGTTGGCGATGAACTGCACGCCGAAGGCCACGGCGTCGGCCTCCCCGGCGGCGAGCACCTGCCCGGCCGTCTCCCGGGTGAAGCGCTCGTTGGCGATGTAGACGCCGCCGAACTCCTGCTTCAATCGGGGCCCGATCCGACCCCCGCCGAGGGCCTCCCGGGCGCAGAGGAAGGCGATCCCCCGGCGGCCCAGCTCCCGGGCGACGTGGACGAAGGTCGAGACCGGGTCGGAGTCCCCCATCGAGTGGATGTCGCCCCGGGGGGCGAGGTGGACGCCGACCCGCCCCGGCCCCCATTCGGAGATCGCCGCGTCGGTCACCTCGAGCAGGAATCGCGCCCGGCCCTCGACCGACTCGCCGTAACGATCCGATCGCCGATTCGAGCCGTCCTGGAGGAACTGGTCGGGCAGGTAGCCGTTGGCCCCGTGGATCTCCACGCCGTCGAAGCCGGCGGCCCTGGCGTTCTCGGCGCCCCGGCGGTAGGCCTCGACGATGCGCGTGATCTCCTCCGCATCCAGTGCCCGGGGCGTCGGGAACGGTTGCTTCGGCCGAAGGAGGCTGACGTGTCCCTCGGGCTGGATGGCACTGGGGGCCACCGGGAGTTCGCCGCCGAGGTAGGAGGGGTGCGAGATCCGCCCGACATGCCAGAGCTGGAGTAGGATGCGACCGCCCCGGGCGTGGACGGCCTCCGTCACGATCCGCCAGCCCTCGACCTGCTCGGGGCTCCAGATCCCCGGCGTGTCGGGGTAGCCGACCCCCATCGGGTCGACCGCGGTCGCCTCGGTCAGGATCATCCCCGCCGAGGCCCGCTGGGCATAATATTCGGCCATCAGCGCGTTGGGCACCCGCCCTTCGCTCGCCCGGCATCGGGTGAGCGGCGCCATAAACACGCGGTTCGGCAGTCGGAGGTCGCCGACGGCGATCGGATCGAGTAGGCCGGGCATCGGTCGTCTCACTCCTCGGGGTCGGGAGCCGGTCCGGGTCGCCCCGACGGCCGGCCGGGGTAAAATGAAGCTGGCGAGGCGCCGACCGCCGTCGAGGCGGATCGGCCGGATTGTTCGAAGATCGACGAACATCGATTATCCTAGGGAGGCGAGGCCCATGAGGCAACTCCGGCACCCCGAGGCCGGCGAGCTCACCCTCGGGGGGGTGCTAAGGGCGCTGAGCGACCCGGTCCGTCTCCGGATCGTCGCGACCCTGGCCGGGACGGAGGGGGAGCGGGCCTGGGGCGACTTCGACGTCGAAGTGTGCGCCTCGACCCTGAGCCACCACATGAAGGCCCTGCGGCTGGCGGGGGTGATCGTCCACCGCAAGGAGGGGACGAGATGCTTCGTCTCCCTGCGTCGTGAGCTGGAGGACACCTTCCCGGGCCTGCTGGGCTGCATCCTCCGGTTCGCGGACGGCGGCCCCGGGGGCACGAGGGCCCCGGGCCGGGGGTGATGACGCACTCGACGACGCGGGGCCCGGGGCTGGGTCCGCCGGATCGGGCCGCCCGGCCGCGACCGGGGCGTGCTCGCCCGGCCCCGGTCGCCCGGCCTCACTCCTCGAGCGTCGCCTCCAGGGTGATCTCGGCCTTCAGCAGCTTGGAGACCGGGCACCCGGCCTTCGCCTTGCCGGCCAGTTCCTCGAACTTTGCCCGGTCGGCGCCGGGGATCCGGGCCTTGAGGGTCAGGTGGACGGCCGTGATGGCATACCCGTCGTCGACCTTGTCCAGGGTGACGTCGGCCCTCGTCTCCATCCGCTCGGCCGTCAATCCGGCCTCGCCGAGGATCAGCGACAAGGCCATGGTGAAGCAGCCGGCGTGGGCCGCGCCGATCAGTTCCTCGGGATTCGTGCCCGGCTTCCCCTCGAAGCGGCTCGAGAAGCCGTAGGGGTACTCGGCGAGTGCGCCGCTGCGGGTCGAGATGGCGCCCCGACCGTCCTTGATGCCGCCCTGCCAGGCGGCCGAGCCGTGCGTCTTCATCGCGAAGTCTCCTCGTGATGGGGTGGTGGCCTGCGGATTGGGGTGCGAGGACGGGGGGCGCCGGAGCGTCGCCTCAGCGGGCCGGGCCTGGGCCACCCTCCGGGGCGATGGAACGTCCTCGCAGGGGAACTCCTCGAACAGGGAGGCCGGCCTGCCGGAGTACGCAGCCGGGACGTCGGCCGGGACGACGGCGATCCACCGCGACCGGTCGATCGCCTCGTTGTTCCCGGTGGAGTGCCCGTAGCCCGACGGGATGTTCTCTCGAGGTCACGAGTCTACACCCTCGGGAGACGCTGCCGTGGGACGGAAGCGTCGAGAGATCAAGCCAGTGGTGGCCATCTGGGGGGGCCTCGACGAGTTGTGAGAGCGGATCGAGCCGATTCTGCTCGAAGGGAACCCCGCCGCCGACAGTCCTCGGGAGACGAATCAGTGGCCGAGTGCATTGAACGAACGTGGGCCGTTCGTCGGTGGGGATCGGGAGGGCGTCCTTGCCCGCCCACCTCTCTATTCCGATTGACGATCGGTGAAGAGCCGCTGGACGAACCAGTACAGGTTATTCTTCCACTCCGTCGGGTCGTGGGCGTGGCCGTCCACGTGCCAGACGTGGGAGACGTCCTTCTCCTTCAGATAGGCGTGCACTCCCTGGCTGATGCGGAGCAAGCCGTCCTTGCTCCCGCAGGCGACCCAGAGGAGCTTCAACTCCTGACGAGCGGCCTCGGGGTCGGGCACCAGCTCGGCCGGCGGCTTCGTGTTGGGCGCCGAGGAGAACCCGCCGATCCAGGCGAAGGTGTCGAGGTGGCCCAGCCCGAAGTTGAGCGCCTGGCCCCCACCCATCGACAGGCCGGCCAGGGCCCGATGCTCCCGGTCGGCCTGGACCGAGTAACGCGACTCGATCGCGGGGATGACGTCGTTGAGCAGGTCGTCCTCGAACGCCGCGAAGGCCGGCGCGCTGGCGAAGACGTCCCCCTCGGCCCGGTCGTTCTCCTGGGCACGGCCGTTGGGCATGACCACGATCATGGGCACGGCCTTCCCCTCGGCGATCAGGTTGTCGAGGAGGAGGTTCGGATGGGCGAAGCGTTGCCACTCCGTCTCGTCGCCGCCGATGCCGTGCAGCAGGTAGAGCACCGGGTACTTCGTTTCCTCGGTGTAGCCCGGCGGCGTGTAGACCTGCATCTTGCGTGTGGTGCCGACGGATTTCGACTCGTAGGAGATCATCTCCAGCGTCCCGTGCGGCACGTCCTTTTCCTCGTCGATCCCGGCCGGAGGCTCGGGGACCGCCGGCACGTCGTCGGGGTTCAGGACGATGGGCGGCTGCTGACGCCGGCCGGGCCGACGGCCGGCCGGGGGGGCGTCGGCGTCGGCCTGCTGCGCGTCGGCCTGCTGCGCGTCGGAGTTGGCGTTGACGTTGGCAGCGTGGCCGAAGAGGAGCGGGGCGAACTCGCGCAGGCTGCGGCGCCAGGTCTGCCACTCGTGCGAGGTGCCGGGCGACTCGTAGTAGACGTGGTCGATCCCGGCCCCTTCCAGCGCCTCGTGGTAGTTCTTCACGCTCTCGTACATCCGCTCCGGCTCCTCCGTGCCGATCCCGAGCCAGAGCACGTCAACCTTCTCGTTGAACGCATCGGCATCGGCCATGACGCCCCCGTGGGCCGTCTCCGGATCGAAGGCGGCACCGCCGAAGCCCCCGCCCGCCCCGCTGAAGCCGCCGATCGACGAGAACAGGTCGAGGTGCTTCAGCGTGACCTGGAACGTCTGCATACCGCCCATCGACAGCCCGGCCATCGCCCGGTGCTCGCGGTCGGGGATCGTGCGGTAGGTCGCGTCGATCATCGGGATCAGATCCTCGACCATCACGTCCTCGAAGGCGGAGAACATCCGGCTGAAGTCGGGGCGGCCGGGGGGTCGGGCGGGCTCGGCGTCGCCGGGCCGGCGCGCGTACCCCTGCTCCATGACCACGAGCATCGGCCTCGCCTTCCCCTCGGCGATCAGGTTGTCCATGATGAAGCCGACGCGCCCCTGGTCCGGCCAGCCGCGCTCGTCCTCGCCGCCGCCGTGCTGGAGGTACAGCACCGGATACCGCGACTCGCCGTCGTCGTAGTCGGGCGGGGTGTAGACGAAGATCCGCCGCCATCCCTGAGTCGTCTCGGAGAAGTACCAGCGCTCCCGGACCTCGCCGTGCGGCACGTCCCTGGGGAGGTAGAAGTCGACGCCCTCCTCGGGGATCTCGATGCCGCTCGTCATCTTGCCGGTGCCGAAGAACGTCTCGCTCGAGGGGTCGTTGACCTCGGCGCCGTCGATGAAGACCCGGTAGTAGTGGAACCCCGGCACCTGGGGCTCGGTCGTGGCGGTCCAGAAGCCCTCGTCGTCCTTCTCGGCGGGATAGCGCTGGTCGTCGAAGAACCCGAAGACGACCTCCTGGGCGTCCGTCGCCTTGATGCGGAACGTCACCCGCAGGTCGGGATGGACCCGGGGGTACTCCGCACCTCGGATGTTGCTGGACGCGGGGACGGAATCGGCCGGCTCCGGGCCCTCGTCCTGGATGGGGGCCGAAGCCAGGAGCAGGGGCAGCAGGCCGGCGAACCAGATGGGTTTCATCGTCGATTCTCCCGTGCGAGGTCGATCGGGGCCCCCGGACGACGCGCCATGGCCCCGGGATGTTGGAGTGGTGCGATCTCGGCATTCTCGGCGGATGGCGAATGGTCGGGCCGCGCCGCATGATCGGGTTCGGCGCCGTGTCGCCCTGCACGAAGCGCACGACCTCGACGACCGGACCGCCTTCGGGTCCTCCGGATGGGGACTTGATGGTAGGCACGCCGTCGCGTGGAAGCCAGCGGCCACCCCAGGTCGTACTCGGCTCGGCAATCCGATACGGCTTCGAGCGTGAGGCGAATCCGGCGTCCAGGGCGATCTCCCCCGCACGTCCCGGCGTCAACGAGGCGGCTCCTGGAGACGTGCCTCGACGAGCCAGGGCCAGGGTTCGATGCCCATCGAGACCTCGATGAACAGGTCGGCCGTGTCGGGCTCGCCGAACTCGCCCGCCTGGTCGATCGCCTCCCTCGCAGCGAACCCGGACGCGGCCAGGGTCGAGGAAAGGTGGTCGAGGCCCCTTCGGGCGCCTTCGGGGTACTCCACCAGTGTGCTGCGGCCAGTGTGCTGCGGCGCGAGACGCTTTGGGGCGTGCCTTCGGCGATGCCCCGACCTGCACGGCCCGCTCGGCGATGGCGTCGACGCCCCCCTCCACGGCGTCGCAGACCTGGTCGAACAAGTGGTGCAAGCCGGAGAAGTTCGGCCCCCCCCACGTTCCTGTGGGCCTGAGATGCAGTCGGCCAGTCGATCGTCCAGGAGTTCGATCGCCCGGACTCGAATCGACTCGGCGAGGTCGTTCCAGGTCGCGTCCATCACGCGCCCTCCGATCACCCGGATGGGACGGGACTTCGCCTCGGGGAAGCGGACAGGAACCCGTTGCCGTCCCGACGGCCCACCATCCGCCCCAGGACAGTCCCGCGTGGAATCGGGGAGTAACCCTTCATCGGATCCGTCGGGGTCGGCATTTGCTCGCGGCGGATCGCTTCGCCGACCCCAGGTCCGCCCCCGGGCTGCTCACCTGCGCGGTGCCGGGAGCGACGCCGACTCTGCGGCCCACGGTCTTTGATCCGGAGGGGAGGCTCCGGCTGGGGACGCTCCGGCTTGCAGCCGGGGCGGAACCCCCGGACAATGAACCCGGTCGCCACGCCAGGGCCAACCGGACGGATCTCGACGCAGGTGGAATCGGGGATTGGGCTGACACCGATCCTGGACAGGGCACGCCGCGGGGACGAGCGGGCCCGGGGGGAGCTCGTCGACTCGATTTATGACGAGCTGCGGCGGGTCGCCTCGCGGATGATGGGTCGCGAGCGGGCCGACCACACCCTCTCGCCGACCGCCGTCGTGCACGAGGCCGTCATCCGGCTCCTCGGCGAGGAGGTCTTCGAGCGGGCCGAGGATCGGAATTTCCTGTTCGCCTCGGCCGCGAGGGCGATGCGCGAGGTCCTCATCGACCACGCCCGGCGGAGGTCGGCCGCACGGCGCGGCGGGCACTGGAGGCGGATGCCGCTCGACCTCGTGGTGGATTACTTCGAGGAGCAGGGGCTCGACGTGGTCGCCGTGCATGAAGCCCTCGGCAGGCTGGCCGAGCTGAACGATCGCCAGGCCCAGGTCATGACCCTGCGCTACTTCGGCGGCCTGACTGTCCCGGAGGTCGCCGCCGCCCTCGGCGTGTCGGTCGTCACCGTGGAACGAGACTGGCGGCTCGCCCGGGCCTGGCTCGGCCTCCAACTCCGGGGGGGCGAGCAATGACGCCGGATCGATGGCGTCGGATCGACGAGCTCTTCGACGCGGCCTCCCGGCTCGACCCCGACACGCGGGAGGGCTGGCTCCGACAAGCCTGCGACGGGGACGACGTCCTGCGGGACGAGGTGCTCCGACTGCTCTCTCACGATGAGCGGGCGGAGCTCGAACGGTTCCTGCCGGCCCCCGAGGCCATTGACCGGACGGGAGACCGGACGGGCACGTGGCCCCCCCACGCGGCGGGGCGACATCCCGCGGGTCTCGAGTCGATCGGGCGGAACGGGGCGGCGCCGGGAGGGCGGGACGGCGGCTTCACCCCCATCGCGGCGATCCACCCCGGCTCGGGGCCAGGGTCCTCCGCCGGCCGCCATGTCCCGGCGAAGCAGCGACTGCTCGGGTTGGTGTGTCTCTCCCTGGGCCTCGCCCTGCTGATGCTCTCGTGGAAATACCTCGTCGCACGCGACCCCGCACCGACCCAGGCGATCCCCTACTCGATCCTGATCGTCGCGAGCTGCGGGGTCGCACTCCTGATCCTCCGACCGGCCCCCCTCTCGCCATCCCGAGCCCGGTTCCTCGAATTGGGGATGATCGGGTTGGTCGCGGGCGTCTTCGCCGTCTCCCAGTATCAGACCATGCTCGACTTCGCGCGGCGAGGCGACCCGCTGCGGGCGCAGTTCGTGATGAATCATCGGGTGCTGATCGCCGCGATCCTGGTCCTCTGCCATGGGCTCTACGCCCCGTCGGACTGGCGAAAATCCGGCCTGGTCGTCGGGTTGATCGCCGTGCTCCCGTTCGCGACGCTCCTCGCGCTTTACCTGAGGAACCCCGGGCCCATGGCCTGGCTGGGGGGCATGGGCCCGAGGGGAGGGACCAGCCCGCTGGTGCTCGTCGGCTTCGATGCGATGCTCCTACTGATCCTCGCCGCCGGCTCCGCGTCCGGCTCCCACCTCATCGCCCGGCTCCGGAGGGAGGTCCGGGAGGCCCGGCAGGTCGGGCAATATCGCCTGCTCCGGAAACTCGGCGTCGGGGGGATGGGGGAGGTCTACCTGGCCGAGCACCAGTTCCTCAAGCGGCCCTGCGCCCTGAAGCTGATCAAGCCGGGGATCGAGTCCGGCGCGAAGGCCCTGGCGCGATTCGAGCGCGAAGTCCGGCTCACCGCGACCCTCTCCCACCCCAATACCGTCGAGATCTACGACTACGGGCGGACCGAGGACGGGGTCTACTACTACGTCATGGAGTACCTGCCGGGCATGAACCTGGCAGAGCTCGTCGAGCGGCACGGCCCCCTGCCGCCGGGGAGGGCGATTTACCTGCTCCGGCAGATCTGCCTGGCGCTGCGCGAGGCGCACGGCGTGGGCCTGGTCCACCGGGACATCAAGCCGTCGAACATCATCGTCGCGCGCCGGGGCGGCGAGGACGACGTGGCGAAGCTCCTCGACTTCGGCCTCGTCCTTCCCGGCCCATCGAACGGCGCCTCGGACCTGAGCGACGAGGGACGGATCCTCGGGACGCCGCTCTACATGTCGCCCGAGCAGGCGACGGTACGCCAGGAGCTCGATGCGTGCAGCGACCTGTACTCGCTGGGTGCAGTGGCCTACTACCTCCTGACAGGCCGGCCCCCGTTCCATGAGGGCGGCATGATCGAGATCCTCGTGGCGCTCGCCCGAGACCCGGCGGTCCCCCCGTCTCTGATCCACCCCGGGATCCCCGAGGACCTGGAACGCCTCGTCCTAAAATGCCTCGAGAAGAACCCCGACGACCGGTTCCGGGACGCCGACGCCCTGGAGCGTGCCCTGGGCCAATGCCGCTGCGCGGCCCATTGGGGGCCCGCCCAGGCCGCCCGTTGGTGGCTCACGGCCGGGGATCCGATGGAGACGGGCTCCGGCGAGGACGCGTCAGGCCGACCGACGGCGGACGCCCTCGAAGCGCGGCATTCTGCCTGACCTCGACGTGATGGGATTCGACCGGTCCCGGGATGGCTTCCCATCTTCAAGTATCACTGCCGAGGACCCGGACGGCCGATACTACCCGCGAGACACATGCCCGGGTCATGCCGTCGGTCGGGCCTCGGAGGCCGGGACAGGAGATCAGCCCCGGCGATCCCACATCGGAGGAGGATGCCGATGTCGTGGCGTTTTCGGTTCGGGACCGCCCTGGTAGCCATCGCGTCCCTCTCGGGCTCGGCGATCGGCCAGGATATCCCGCCGCCCCGGCTCCCCGAGTACGGGGGTGATCCGGCGTCGCGGTTCCCCGATTACGAGGGCATCCCGCGGCCGATGCTCGACGAACTCGACCTGCCGGGGGCGGACGCCGGGAGGGGGCTGGAGTCCGAGTCGCTCCCGGCCGAGCAGGCCGAGGACATCGTCGGGGCCCCCGAGTTCTTCCGGCTGGGGCCCGCCCCGGTCTCCGGCGTCAACCTCCTGAGCGACTTCCTGAACTCGGGGGGCCTGCTCGACTCCCTGGGGGTCGACGTCTTCGGCTGGGTCGAGGGCGGATACACGGGGGCATCGACCCGCCCCGGGCTGCTGAGCGTCCAGCCGCGCCTGAACCGATTCGGCGACGAGTTCCTGCTGAACGAACTCGCCCTCGTCTTCGACCGCCCCCTGCGGCAGGACCGGTTCGACGTCGGCTTCTTCGTCCGCTACTTCGCCGGGGCCAACGCGGCGACCGGGCAACCGCTGGGCGGCATCGGCGGCGACAACCCCGACCCCCGCTTCAGCCACGACTTCCGCGACCTCTACCTCTCGTTCCACCTGCCGATCCTGACCGAGCGGGGCCTCAACTTCAAGATCGGCCGCATGAACACGATCATCGGCTACAACGGCTTCCTCGCCCCATACCGACCGCTTTATTCCAGCGACTACCAGTTCTTCTACGCCCAGGACGGCGCCTTCACCGGCTTCCTGGCCGACATGCGCCTCACCGACCGGCTCGACGTCTGGAGCGGGATGACGCTCGGCGCCAACACCTTCTTCACGAGGAGGGGCGACGACTCCTATTGCTACATCGGCCAGGTCAATTACTGGTTGACCGACGAGCGGCGGACCCGCCTGACCGGCTCGGTCTACGCGGGCCCCGACGCGATCTTCGCGGCCCCCGGCCTCAACGGCGACTTCGTCACGATGGTCGAGTTGCGGCTCCAGCAGAATTGGACCCCGAGGCTGACCCAGATCGTGCAGAACAACATGGGCTGGGACGCCGACACGCCCCTCGGGACCGGTACCTTCTACGGCCTCTACTCGATCCTGATCTATCACGCGGCCCCGACCCTCGACACCATCTTCCGGGCCGAATGGTTCAGCGACCCCGAGGGGACGCGGACCGGCTTCGACACGGATTACGCCGAGGTTACCCTCGGCGCCAACTGGCACCCGAACCGATACCTGGAGATCCGCCCGGAGATCCGGGGCGATTTCGCCGGCGAGCCGGCCTTCGGCGGTGGCGGGTCCCCCGGGGGCAATTTCAGCCAGCTGACCGGCGGCATCAGCTTCCTCGTGAAATACTGAACCCGGCAGGTACGGGCGGCCCTCCGGGCCCCGTCGGGTGGCCCGCTCACGGGCGGGCGGGGGGGGCCGAGAACCAGTGGTTCGGGGCGAGCCCGCTCGACCGCAACAGCCAGGGGGGCGAGCCGGGGCCGCTCGTCCACTCGGCGGCCAGGCTCAACGTGGTCCGGACCAGATCCTCGGTGACGAGGGCGGGGGGGCCGCACCACCGGACGCAAAACCCCGCGTCGTCCAGGGGGAAGGCCGCCCTCCGCAGGCCCGGCGCCGGCTCCGGCAGCGACGCCGGGGGCGGGCCGGACGCATAGAGGGAGCCGGTCGCCAACGCATCGCCGAGGTGCCATTCGACCGCGTCCGGGGTCCATGGGCCGTCCCACCGGAATCGGTCGCGGTAGAGCAGGAGGCCCGATCGCCTGAATTCGAGGTCCTGGACGATCCGGTCGAAGACGAATCGCTCCGACGCCGCCCCCCGCTCGTATCGGCCGGCAAGCCAGATGTCCCCCCAGAGGATCCGGCCCGTCGGCGAGAGGTCGACCCGGCCCCGCTGGTAGTATCGGCTGCCCCGGTAGGGGATCGTCGGGCCGGGCAGGACGACGAGCACGGCGTCGTCCTCCACCTCGACGGCCCACTGCTGGGTGCTGAAGCTGCCGACGGCGGGATGGACCCGGGAGGCGGCCTGGCCGGTGACGACCGCCCGCGTGCCCGCCCTCGACACCAGCTCGATCAAGTGGCCGTCCCCGTCCAGGAGGCCGGCGGTCAGGTTGATCAGGTAGAGCAGGGCCGCCGGCTCCCCCCCGAGGTCGAACGGCGGCATGAGTCGCACGGGGATCTGCTGATAGCAGCGCCCGAGGCGGGTCCGCCCCCGGTCCTCGATCAGTTCGATCCGGGCGCCGCCGACCCGGGCTGCGGGGTGGCCGACCGGCTCGATCCCCCGGAACTCCGGGGGGGTCAGGAGTTCGGAACGCTCGATGCGGCGAGCTGCTCGCGGACCCAGGAGACCACCCGGTCGACCCCTTCCCCCTGGCGAATGCTGACCATCAGGAACGGACGCTCGCCGCGCATCCGGGTGCTGTCCCCCCGCATCACCTCCAGGTCGGCCCCCACGTGGGGCGCCAGGTCGGTCTTGTTGATCACCAGCAAGTCGGAGTTGCAAATCCCCGGCCCCCCCTTCCGAGGTATCTTGTCCCCCTCGGCCACGTCGATCACGAAGATGAAGCAGTCGGCCAGCTCCCGGGAGAAGACGGCCGTGAGGTTGTCGCCTCCGGACTCGATGATCACGAGTTCGAGGCCCGGGAACTGACGCTGGAAGTTCCCGACGGCGCTGAGGTTGGCGCTGGCGTCGTCGCGGATGGCCGTGTGCGGGCAGCCGCCGGTCTGGATGCCGACGATCCGCTCCAGCGGCAGGGCCTCGCGTCGGGAGAGGAACTCGGCGTCCTCGTGCGTGTAGATGTCATTGGTGATGACCGCCAGGTTGACCTCGGGCCAGAGGGCGTGGCAGAGCGCCTCGACCAGAGCCGTCTTACCCGAGCCGACCGGCCCGGCCACCCCGAGGGTGAAGACCTCCCGGGTGGGCCCGGCGTAGCGCGCGGGCCCGGGTCGGCCCATGTGGTCGTGGGGGTGGTCATGGTTCCCGTGGAAGGCCACGCCCGGCCGCAGCCGCCTCCGGCTCGGCCGGGGGGGCAGGACCGACCAGGGATCAGGACCGGAACATGCGGGCGTAGAGTCGCGTCTGTTCATCGCATCGGATCTCGTAGGAAGGGCAGCCGGCGCCGGCCGTCTCGGGATCCCGGTCGAGGAGCGCCCCCGCCAGTCCCCGGATCTCGTCGTGCAGGTAAGCCAGGATCTGCTGGCCGTGCGTGTGGCCGACGGGGATCGCCCGGACCCCGGCCCCGATCACCCCCAGGGCCGCCTGGTGGAGATACGCCGTCAGCACCTCGTCGACCTCGCCGCCGGCCAGGGCGCCGAGCAGGCCGAAGGCGACGGCGTGGTGCCACGCCCCGGGCCGCTCGGGGAGCGACCCGAGGATTGAGGCCAGCCCCGGGGAGGACCAGTGCCAGGTCCCCCCCAGTGCCACGAGCTGATCCCCCATCTCCCGGCTGGCCCGGCGGAGGGAGGGAGGGACCATCGACGCCTCGGCCAGGCCGTTCAGGCGGACGAGTTCGGCCGCCCGGCCGGCCCGGGTCGCGCGGCAGGACGAGGCGACGAGCACCCCTTCCAGCGGCCCGAGCGCGGCGCGGAGCCAGAGGGCGGCCCACCGCTCCAGGGACTCCGCGTCGCGGACCGATCCCCGGGCGATGGCCGCCTCGAGTCCCCAGGAGTGGGTGTAGCCGCTGATCGGCAGGGCCGAGTCGGCGATCTGGAGCAGGCCGAGGTTCATGGATCGGATCAGAACAGGAAATACCGCTGGGTCATCGGCAACTCGGCCAGCGGCTCGCTGCCGACCTTCTCCCCGTCGACCCGGACCTCGTAGGTGTCGGGGTCGACGGTGATCTCGGGGGTGGCTTCGTTGCGCCTCATGTCCTTCTTGCCGATCTCCCGGCAGCCCTCGACCGCCACCAGCTCGCGCTGCAGCCCGTAGCGCTCCGCAATCCCGCCCTCCAGCGACGCCTTCGAGACGAAGCTCAGGCACGACTTCGAGAGGGCCCGGCCGAGCGAGGCGAATTGCGGCCTCATGTAGACCGGCTGCGGGGTGGCGATGCTCGCGTTCGGGTCGCCCATCTGGGCGCAGACGATCAGGCCGCCCTTGAGCACGAGGAACGGCTTGACCCCGAAGTAGGCGGGCTCGTAGATCACCAGGTCGGCCAGCTTGCCGGCCTCGATGCTGCCGACGTGCTGGCCGATGCCGTGGGTGATCGCCGGGTTGATGGTGTACTTGGCGACGTAGCGCTTGACGCGCTCGTTGTCGTTGCGGGCCGAGTCGCCGGCCAGCGCGCCGAGCTGCACCTTCATCTTGTGGGCGGTCTGCCAGGTCCGGACGATCGCCTCGCCGATGCGGCCCATCGCCTGCGAGTCGGAACTCGTCATGCTGATGATGCCGCGGTCGTGGAAGACGTCCTCGGCGCCGATCGTCTCGGCCCGGATCCGGCTTTCGGCGAAGGCGACGTCCTCGGGGATGTCCCGGGAGAGGTGGTGGCAGACCATCAACATATCGAGATGTTCGTCGATCGTGTTGACGGTGAACGGCCGGGTCGGGTTGGTGCTCGACGGGAGGACGTTGGGCAGGGCGGCGATGCTGATGATGTCCGGCGCGTGGCCGCCGCCGGCCCCCTCGGTGTGGAAGCTGTGGATGGCCCGGCCCTTCATGGCCGCGACCGAATCGGCGAGGAAGCCGGATTCGTTCAGGGTGTCGGTGTGGATGGCGATCTGGATGTCGTAGCGATCGGCCACCGAGAGGCTGGTGTCGATGACGGCGGGGGTGGTGCCCCAGTCCTCGTGCAGCTTCAGGCCGCAGGCGCCGGCCTCGATCTGGTCGTCCAGCGGCCTGGGCAGGCTGCCATTGCCCTTGCCCAGGATGCCGACGTTGATCGGCAGCCCCTCGAACGCCTGGAGCATCCGCATGATGTTCCAGGGGCCCGGCGTGCAGGTGGTGGCCCAGGTGCCGGTGGCCGAGCCGGTGCCGCCGCCGATCAGCGTGGTGATCCCCGAGGCCAGCGCCGTCTCGATCTGCTGTGGGCAGATGAAGTGGATGTGCGTGTCCACCCCGCCGGCGACGACGATCTTCCCCTCGGCGGCGATGATCTCGGTCCCGGGGCCGATGACGAGCCTCGGGTCGACGCCGCACTGGGTCAGGGGGTTGCCCGACTTGCCGACGGCGATGATCCGCCCCTCCTTGATGCCGATGTCCCCCTTGACGATCCCCCAGTGGTCGATGATCACGGCGTTGGTGATCACCAGGTCGCAATGCCGGGGGCTCATCGGTTCTTCGAGCGGGCACTGGTCCTGGCCGTCCCGGATCGACTTGCCGCCGCCGAAGATCGACTCCTCGCCGTAGTCGGTCGAGTCGTCCTCGATCTCGACGATCAGCTCGGTGTCGGCCAGCCGGATGCGGTCGCCCTTGGTCGGGCCGTACTTCTTCGCGTACGCCTTGCGGGAGAGTCGGACGCTCATCTCAGGTCGTCTCCGGGGATGGGCCGATCGGCCCGAATCGCGACCGACGTGTCACTCGGAGGCAGAATGGCCGAAGCCCTGGTCCTGGCATCGCCTCAGGCTCATCGTCCGGGTGTACGGGTCATCCAGCCGGCCCGACACCAGGGCGTTGAAGCCGTAGACGACCCGGCGGCCGCCGTAGGGGACGAGGTTCACCTCCTTGACCTCGCCCGGCTCGAACCGGACCGAGGTGCCGCTGGGCAGGTCCGGCCGCATGCCGTAGGCCTTCTCCCGATCGAAGACCAGGGCCCTGTTGACCTCGAAGAAGTGATAATGCGCGCCGATTTGCACCGGCCGGTCGCCGGTGTTATTGACCTTCAGCGTCACGACCGGGCGGCCCGCGTTGAGCTCCAGGTCGTCGCCGTCGAAGAGGTACTCGCCGGGGATCATGCGTCTCTCCCAGGATCGTCCATCGGGGGGGGCGGGGGACGACCGATCAGCGGATCGGCTCGTGGACGGTGACGAGCTTGCTGCCGTCCGGGAAGGTCGGCTCGACCTGGATCATGGAAACCATCTCGGGGACGCCGTCCATGACGTCGGATCGGGTGAGGATCTCCCGGCCGGCGGCCATGATCTCGGCGACGGTCTTGCCGTCCCGGGCCATCTCCATCAGCTCGGCCGTGATCAGGGCGGTCGCCTCGGGCACGTTCAGCTTCAGGCCGCGGTCCTTGCGTTGCCGGGCGACCTGGGCGGCCACGAAGATCAGCAGCTTGTCGCGTTCCTGGGGGGAGAGGTTCATCGGTCGGTCGTCTCCCGACAGCAAGGGGAAGGGGGTTCACTCGTGTTCCGGGGGGCACCGATCTCGTGTTGGCGGGATCAGGCCTCGGTGGCGGGCCCGCCCGACCCTCGCAGGACCCGAGCGTCGAGCCAGCCGAGGGCCAGGACGATCCAGGTCGCCAGGACGAACGGCGCCGTCAGCGCCGGCAGGCCCAGCCTCGGGATGAATTCCGTGAGGGGCACCGAGAGCAGGAGGCCCAGCAGGGGAGGGATCAGCGACCGCCGCCAGAGGGACAAGGCGACGGCCGCCAGGGTGGCGTTGTAGCCGAAGAGCCCCAGCCGGATGGTCTCGAACTGGTCGCGCTCGACCAGTTGCTCGGGGTCGAGGGCCCTCATGGCCGCATCGACGTGGTAGCCTGCCACGAGCATCCCGAGGATCGAGGCCACCAGCACCCAGCCCGCGTGCCCCCGGTCGTTGAGGGCAATCCCGACGAGGAAGAGGATCCCCGTCCAGAGGCTCGCCTGGAACATGACCTGGCCGATGCCGTGGAAGATGGCCTCGAGGCCGGCGCCGACCGCGAGGTTCGGGACGAGCGGTCCGTAGCCGGGACCCGCCGGTTCGACCCCCATCGCCTTCCCCAGGAAAAACACGGCCCAGGTCGTGACGATGAACGGCCCGGTGTAGGTCGGGAACGGCACGGACCGCCGCACGACCCGGGTGACCCACGCCGCAACGACGCAGCCGACGGCCAGCAGGACGACGCTCAATGCCCCCGGACGGAAGAAGAACAGCGTGGCGATCCCGACCAGTGCGGAATTGAAGCCGAAGCTCCCGGCGGACACCCCCGCGGGATCGAACCTGAGCACCCGTGCGGTCGCCCAGCCGATGGCCGAGCCGATCACCGCCCCGACCGCCATCGGCGGCGAGCTCAGCGCGATCCCCAGCGCGAAGCAGGCCCCCGTCAGGGCATTCTCCTGGAAGAACACCTGGCCGATCCCGCGGAGCACCTCCAGGACGGGGGCCGGGACCGCGGCCGAGTACCGCGACAGGGCGTGCCGATCAAGCGTGCTCACCGATCGAAAATCCCTGAATTCATTGAATTGCAAGCAGCGACACGTGATGAGACTGCCATGGCGAGATCTCCGTGTCAATCCCCTCCCCGGCCGCACGCCGCCCCCCGCCGTGACGGGCGGGCGCGTGCGGCCCCCGCCGCGGCGGGAGGGGGCCGCGTGAGGCCGCCGATCGATCGCCGCCGGGCTGGGGGCGAGGGCGGGGAGCCGGCGATCCTCAGTCGAACAGCTCGACCTTGCCCGACCGCAGCCGGTAGACGCCGCCGACGACCTTCAACTCCCCGGACCCGACCAGGTCCGGCAGGATCGGCCCGGCCGTCTTTAGGCTGCCGACGCACCGCTCGACGTTCGCCCGGATGACATTGTCGAGCCGGTCGCCGGGCTTCCCCTCGGCGTCGGCCACCGCCGGCTTGATGATCTTCACCAAAGCGTCGATCGAGCCGGGCAGCGGCTCGTCGGACTCGGAGCGGGCGATGGCCCCCTCGACCGCGCCGCACTTGTCGTGGCCGAGCACGAGGATCAACCTCGCCCCCAGCACGGCGACCGCGAACTCAATGCTCCCCTGCACGATGGGCCCGGCCCCGGTGACGTGGTTGCCGGCCACCCGGACGACGAACAGGTCGCCGACGCCCTGGTCGAAGACCAGTTCCGGGGCGACCCTCGAATCGGAGCAGGCGACGATGATCGCCGTCGGGGCCTGGCCCTCGGCGAGTGAGGCGAAGTCCTCCGGCCGTCGTCGGGTCAGTAGCGAGGTCTGCCCGTTCATGAACCGTCCGTTCCCCTCCAGCAATTCGGCGAGGACGACGTCCGGGTCGGGTGCCCGAGTCGCCGGCACGGCCGATCGAGCGGACCCCGAGATGACCAGGCCGGCCGCCCCGGTCGCCAGGCCGGCGACTCGGACGAACTCGCGGCGGGAAGGACAATGCGGCGGTTGCATGAAGGGCGCTCCAAGGAGGAGGGACGAGGGCAATCGAGGGCGGGGAGGCGTCACCCCACCGCAGTGGTAGATGAGACCGGTCGTGGAAGGAATAATGACCCGGAGCCGGCCAATCCTCTCTCATCGACCCGGCGATTTCCATCTCTTTCCCGGTCGGATCTGGAACTGACCGGGGCGTAGGGCCCCGATCGGATGGGCGTGCGACCCCGAGTCACGTTCGATGGCGGGGGTGAAATGTCGTTCCAGGATCAGGATATGTGTCATTTGCAATGATCTCCGCGTCTCCGGATCAGACGCGGGCCGGGACGACTCGACGGGTCCTCCAGACCGCCGTTTGACGGATGGCCTCGGGGTCGAGTCGGGGCCCCACGCTTCAAGGCATTGATAAATGCACAAGTTTCATTAATGATGCACACATCAAAGTCCTCCCGCCGCGTTTGGCCGCATCGACAGGCTCCGGGACGACTCGTCCTCCGAGCAGTCGCGTCATGAGTTCCCTCCCGGCACGGTCGATTGCTCGACCGCTGTTGCCGCTGAAGGTGCCTCGATGGCCACGGCAGGGGGCCGGATTCGAGATCCTCCGCCTCCGCCCCCACTACCAGGCCATCCTCGAATCACCCCGACCGGGCATCGGCCGTCGCGTCTCCCCACGCCGTCCGCCGGTCGTGACGATCCCTGGCCAACCGGGGAGGCCGTCGACCCACGACACGGGATGGTCGGGGGGATGGCTCGGGGCGCGAGGACGCCTCTGAGCGCCCGGACTCCCCATCCCGGCGGGTCCGGGCCGATCCGCCTCAGAAGTAGAGCTGGAACCGGAGCCAGAACATGTCGGCCGTCTCCTGGAGCCGCCCCGGGGCGTACAGGACCGGGTCGGCGAAGGCGCCGTGCAGCCAGAAGATGTAGACCTTCATATACTCGTTCCAGTACCAGTTTGCCCCCAGCTCGGTCGTGACGGCCCGGTTCGACCAGAGTTCCGGGTTGGCCAGGCCCGCCTCGAAGACCTGCCGGCCCAACTCCAGCGTGCTCACACGGCCGGTGAGCTCCCAGGCGCCGATGCCCCGGCGGTCGCCCTCCCGGGTCGGGATGAGGGGCCGCAGCGGGTAGAGGCGGGAGCGCCGCTCGACCTCCTCCCCGGTCAGGAAGTAGCCGCCGGAGGCGTAGAAGCCCGAGAACGGCACCCGGGTCGACGACCCCGCGCCTGGGGCCGCGTAGCCGCCGTACCCGTACTGCCACTCGCCGATCAGCGACAGCCCCTTGTGGAAGTACGCCGCGTGCACCGAGCCGATCAGCCGGTCGCCCCGCTCGGCCACGCCGGGGTCGAGGATCAGGAAGGGGACCGTCGCCGGCCCGGGCACGTCGGCGCTGGGGGATCCCCCGGCGATCCGGAAGGACCTCGGGACGGGAGACTGGTCCTGGTGGCCGAACCCGACCGAGGCCCCCAGGTTCAGGAACCGGGCCGCGGGCAGGGCCTCCGACATCTGGAACGGCCGGGCATTGAGGTAGCCGACGAAGTCGAGGCCGTTGGTCAGCGGCTCGAACGAGTTCCTCGAGCCGTTGAAGGCGCCGGCGGCGTAGTCGAGGCGCTTGTCGAACAGGTAGCCCCACGCCATCGCGCCGAACTGGCGGTTGAGCGACAGGTTCGTGGTGAAGACCGACCGCTCGGGCTGCATCAGCCAGTAGTTGGAGATCGCGTACTGGTCGTAGAAGAGCGGCGTGAAGAACCGGCCCATCCGCAGCTCGAACCGGTCGTCGACGTGGAAGTTGAGGTAGGCGTTCAGCAGGTTGAGGCCGCCGAACCCCCGGTTGATGGCGAATTCGTACTCGATGGGCTTGGTGATGTTCCCGCTGAAGAAGATCCGTTGGCGGGGCAGGTAGATCCCGCTGTTCGCCGGCTGCTGGTCGCTCGGGTCCCAGACTCGGCCCTCGACCTGGGACTCGTAGTTGACCTTGAGGCGGAACTCGCCGTCGTGGGTCCGGAAGCGGAAGCCGGGCCCGAAGCTGCCGTTCAGGAGCGATCGACCGGGCTCGACGATGCTCGGCAGCGGGTAGCCCGGGGCCGGGGTATCGGGGGCGAACTGGCCCTCGGTGTAGTCGGGGACGGGGTTCTCGACTTGCCGGGGGTCGAAGGGCATTGCGCCCGGTGGGGAGGCCCCGTCGGGGGGCGGGGCCGGATCCTCGGCGGTGACGAACCGACCCGAGACCTCGTCGAGCCGGTCGAGGATCAGCCGCATCTGCTCCTCGTGCTCGGCCCGCGTCCGCTGCAACTCTTCGGCGAGCGCGCGGTTCTGCCGCTCCATCGCGAGAAGCCGCTCGGCGAGCTGGTCCACCGAGACCTGAGGCCCGGCCCCGGTCGGGGCCGGGTGCGCCGGGACCGGCGGCGGGATCGGATCGGGGGGCCCTTGGGCCCGGGCGGCCGGGCAGGCGAGGGCGATCGCCACCCAGGCGGCGGGCATCCCCCCCCGCGACCTCCGGGGGGTCGGGCGGGATCGCACGTCCGAGCGTCCTCCCGGACGGGGTTCGCGCACCATCGCCTCGATTCGAGGGCCTGGCCCTCAGCGGGGCTCCAGGGGATGGCCCGGCCAACCCATCCTTCCGGACGACGGCCCCCGTGAGCGTCCCTCGTCCGGGGCGAGGGGATCAGCCCGGGAGGGGGTGGGGGCACCGGCGAGGCCTCGATCCGCCTCAAGAGGGGCGGATCATAATGGCCATCCCCGGATCTCGCAATCTCACTCTCGCATCGAACCGAAGGCCCGGCAGGGGAGGCCGTGCCGGGGGGACCCGACGGCGTCCGTCTCGCGTCCCGGGAGGTCCGCACCCCGGCCGGTCCGGCATTCAGCCGGCTTCGGGCCGGTCGAGGCCCCGGCCCGAGGCCGGCCGATTCAGCGACACGATCTCCCGGCGGAGGATCCGGAGCAGCGTGAACAGCACCGCCGCGACGATCGGCCCGACGAAAATCCCGAGGAATCCCACCAGCTGGATCCCGCCGAAGACGCTGACGAAGACGAGCAGCGGGTGCATCCCCGCCGTCTCGCCGATGACAAGGACCTTGACGAGGTTGTCGCTCAGCGAGACCACCACGGCCCCGTACACCGCCAGGACGACCGCAGCCGCCGGGTGCCCCTCGGAGAACATCAGCAGGGCCGTCGGCGCCCAGATCGCCGCCGCCCCGAGGAACGGGACCATCGAGAAGGCCACCGTCAGCAGCGACAGGAGGAACGTCCACCGCCCGATGCCGGTCCCCGCGATCAGGTCGATGGCGAAGAGCCCGAGCCCGAGCAGCACCCCCTGCGCCACGGCCGCCGCCAGCGTACCGAGCACGACCCCCCGACAGACCCGGGCGAATTCCCCCCGGATGAGCCGGTCGTGCTCGGCATTCATCGGCGTCAGTTCCTCCCAGCCCAGGATCATCTGCGAGCCGTCCCGCAGGAAGAAGAACAGGGCGATGAGGAACATCACCAGGCCCAGCACCAGGCCGGGCAGGCTGCCCAGCAGCCCCAGGCTGCGTCGGTAGAGCACCTCGCCGCCCTCGGCCCCGATCGTGAGGGCCTTCTCCCGCAGTTCATCGGCATCGAGGGGGATCAGCCGCTCGACCCGCCCGATGGCATCGGCCAGCCTGGGGTCGAGGTCCTGGGCCACCAGGACCCGCCAGTCCTCCCCCGCGGCCAGCCCCTCCCGGAAGTGCTCCACCACGGATCGGAGTTCCGAGACCGCCATCCCCACGGCGGTCCCCAGGGGCCCGACCAGGACCAGCAGGATCAGCAGCGTGATGATCCCGGCCGAGAGCGAGGCCCGCCCCCCGAGGCGGTCGGTCAGCCGGGCGTGGAGCGGGTGGGCCAGCAGGGCGATGACCGCCGCCAGGAACAGCGGCAAGGCCAGCGGGCGGATCACCTGGTAGAACAGGATCGTGACGGCCACCACCACGCCGGCCAGGACCAGGAACGGGATCGGCGGCGTCCTCCTCGGCGAGCCGCCTCGGGGGTTCGGGGACGAGTCGTCGGTCATGGGGTACTCTTCCGGCAGGCCTTCGGGGGTCGCGACCCACTAGTCTGACTCCCTCGCCCCGGGATGGCTAGCCGAACCGCCTCGCCTCAAGGCGCCGATCCCCCCGCCGGGGAGCCCACGAGCCGGGGATGCCCGGTCGGCCCGAAGCCGACGTTGGCCTCGGAATCGAGGAGGAGTCCCTCGCCCGAGAACTCCAGGCGGAGCGAGGCCACGAACGGCGTCTCGTCGAAGCAGATCCGCGCGGTGAAGGTCTCGTCCCCGGTCCAGGCCCCGGCGGCGGCCGCGGGCTGCTCGGGGAAGCGCTCGAAGGCGAGCCTCCCTTCCCGCCAGGAGCCGTGGCCGCAGGAGATTCGCCGCTCCTCCCCGTCGACCCGGAAGGCCAGCGTCGTCCCCTCGCCCTCGGGGCGGAGCGTGACCGACTCGATCCCCCTGGGGTTGTCGGGGAACTCGAACGTCGTCCCCGAGACCCGCTCGGCCGTCGCGTTCGAGCCCGGCCCCTCGGGAGGGGCCAGCGTCAGCCCGGCCAGCCGGGCTTCGAGGGCGGCCCGGTCGTCCTCGGCGGGGGGCAGGGGGGAGGGGCCCATCGCCGGCAGGAGCATCTCCCAGACCAGGTCCAGGACCGCCTGCATGTCCTTCACGCCGGAGGTGATGGCGATCACCGCCTTCTGCTCGGGCAGCACGATGCAGTACTGCCCGAACGCCCCGTCGCCCCGGTAGGCGCCGTGGCGGCTCCGCCAGAACTGGTAGCCGTAGCCCTGGTCCCAGTCGCTCCCGGGGTTGCTGCCGTTGGACGTCTGCCGCGCGGTCGCCGCCCCGACCCACGACTCGGGCACGACCTGCTCCCCCTCCCACCGGCCATGGTTCAAGTAGAGCTGGCCGAACTTCGCGATGTCCTCCGTGCGGACGCTCAGCCCGTAGCCGCCGAGCGTCACCCCCTGCGGGCTGGTGCCCCAGCGCGGGTCGTCGATCCCCAGGGGCTCGAACAACCGGGGGCGGAGGTAGTCCAGGACCGTCTCCCCGGTGGCCCGCTGCACGATCGCCGAGAGCATGTAGGTCGCCGCCGTGTTGTACAGGAAATGCGTCCCCGGCTTGAAGGGGACCGGGTGCGCGAGGAAGGCCTCCGCCCAGTCGTCCGCCGCCCGGAGCGACGGCTCGGACTCGTGGCCGGTCGACATCCGGAGCAGGTCGCTCACGCGCATCGCCGCCAAGTTGGCCCCCGGCTCGTCCGGGGCCTCGTCGGGGAAGAAGTCGATCACCCGGTCGTCGACGCTCAGCTTCCCCTCCGCGACGGCCAGGCCGACGGCCGTCGAGGTGAAGCTCTTGCTCAGCGAATACAGCTCGTGGGGCGTGCCGGGGTCATACGGCGCCCACCAGCCCTCGGCGACCACGTGGCCGTGGCGGACCACCATCACGCTGTGCAGGGCGTCGATCCGCCGCTCGGCCCGCTCGACGAACTCCAGGATCGCCGAGGGCGGGATCCCCTGGTCCTCCGGGCTGCTCCTCGGGAGCCCCGAGGCGAGGCAGGGGACGGTCAGGCAAACGGACAGGGCGAGGGCGGCGATTCGAGTCATGGGTCACATCCGGATCGGGGTCGGATCGACGGGGATTTGCCCGACTATTGGACGAACGGCCCTCCTCGCCGTCAAGCGACCAACGTCGATCGGCAGCTTGCCGAGGAGACGCCGGAGAACGCCCCCGACGACCGAGGAGCGGTTCATCAACCCCGGCCTCGGCCGTCTCCTCGATCGAGCCCCCGATCGGGCTCGTCCGCCCGGGGACCGGGGAGTCGTGCCTCCCGAGCGGTCAGGGGGCATAGTCCTCCTCGGTCATGTGGAACCCGGCCGCCACCAGCCCGGCGAGGGCGTCGAGGGCCTCGTCGGCGTCGGGCCCCCGGGCCTCCAGGCCGATCGTGGTGCCGCACTCGGCGGCCAGGCAGGTCATCTCCAGCAGGCTCTTGCCGTCGACCCGGGCCCCCTGGTGCTCGACCCGGATGTCCGACCGGAAGTCCTTCGCGATCGCCACGAACTTCGAGGCCGGGCGCATGTGCAACCCGTAGGCGTTCACGATCCGGACCCGCCTGGTCCTGGTCGGTTCCTCGTCCATCGTCATCCCCGCTCCGTTTCGTGGGGCCCGGCGAACCGCGAGGTCGTCGTTCGCCCCTGGGCCCGGGAGGGTCGCCCCGGACGCCGCGAAATCCCCCCAATGGTCTCACCGGCCGCCCCCCGGGTCAAAGGGCCGGGAAACCCGGTCCGCACTGCGAGTCAAGGAGCCCGCCGGCCCCCCCTCGGTCGGCTCAGGGTTCCTCCGGCAGCGTCACGGCCGTCTCGGCGTAGCCGGCCATCCATCCGGTCAGCACCCGGCCCACCGCGAGCAGCAACCCCAGCAGCAGGAGCAGGGCGAGGACGTAGGCCATCCAGCCCAGCCGGTGGATCGGGTCGACCTTCCAGGAGCCGGAGGGGGCCCGACGATCGCCCCCCGGACTCCCCGTCGGCTCCCGGCCCGGACTCGGCCGGTCGGCCCGATCCGGCCGGGGAGTCCCCTCGGTCTCGTCTCCCATCGTCGGACTCCCTGGTTCGAGGCCGCCCGGCGAGTCTCCCCCGGACTTCGGGAGGTGGTCGCCGGGTCGGGAGGGTGCGTCGTGCCTGGGGCGTCTCCCCGGTCGTCGGGCTCCGATTTCGCCAGGTTACCACTCCCGGGGGCGTCCGACATCCGCGATCATCGGACCCGCCGGATCGCGACGGCCGACGGGCCTCCCGGTCACGACCCGCCCCGGCCCGGGGCGAACGGGAGCCAGAGCATGATCGACCCCTCCGCCTTCATCGCCCCCGGGGCCGTCGTGCTGGGAGACGTCGCGCTCGGGCCGGGTGCGAGCGTCTGGTACAACTCCGTGGTCCGGGGAGACGCCGAGCGGATCGAGATCGGCGAGGGGAGCAACATCCAGGACCTCTCGATGCTCCACGCCGACCCGGGCGTGCCCTGCGTCGTCGGCCGTCGGGTGACGGTCGGCCACCGGGCGATCCTCCACGGCTGCACCGTCGAGGACGACTGCCTGATCGGCATGGGGGCGATCCTGCTCAACGGCGTCACGATCGGGGCCGGTTCGGTCGTCGGCGCCGGGGCCTTGCTGACCGAGGGGACGGAGGTGCCGCCCGGGTCGCTCGTCCTGGGGATGCCCGAGAAGGTGGTGCGGCCCGTCGGCGAGTCGATGCGGGCGCGGATCGACCACGCCTGGCGGCATTACGTCGAGGAGGCCCGCCGCCACCGATCCGGCGAGGTCCCGCCCCACCCGCCCACGCCCCCGCCTGACGCGGGGGAATCCGTCCGATCGAACGCAACCGCGACTCGGTGCAGCCGCCCCCAAGGTGAACTCGATGAGGTCCCGGGCCCCGACCCTGCTGCTGGCCTGCGTCCTCCTCCTCGACGCGACCGAGGTCGCCCGGGCGGAGGACCGCATCGACCCGGAGGTCCTCCGCGCCCTCGGCACGCCCGCCGGGGGCGAGTCGGTCGACCGGGGGGGTATTGAACCGATCCCGGGCCGTCGGCCCGCTACTGGGCCGCGACCCCGGCGGTCGAGGTGACCGGCGGGGTCGAGTCTCCCCCCGCCAGGCCCGAAGGGCGCGACCATCGGGCCATGCCGTCGATGGTCCGCTCGACGATCGGGCTTGCCAGGGCGTCGGACCCGGTCGTCAGCGAGAGCCACTGGAGGGCGTTCACGTCCTCTCGCCTCGGCCAGCTATTGAGCGCGTAGCCGACCACCCCCGGCGCGGCCAGCCAGGCGCCCACGTTGAAGGCGCTCCGGGCGCCGTCCCGGGGATTCAAGGCCCCCGTCTCCTCCGACAAGAGGTACCAGCAGGCGACCCGGTAGCCGTCGATCGTGCCCAGGTCCATCAGCACCGCTTCCTGCTGGACCCGGGCGATCCCCGGGATCTGGATCCGCTGGGAGAAGCGGACCGAGTCCTCCTCGGGACGCCCCGGATCCGGGCGGGAACGGCTGGAGAGGACGTTGGCGATCCGCCCCTCGTAGCCGTCGACGTCCATCACCCGGGCGATCAACTCGTCCGGGTCGAGGCCCGGGACCGACTTGACCCCCATCGCCGCCCGGGTCGGCCGCCCCGGGTGGCCCCAGTGGGAGAAGCGGAAGCCCTCGACGCCGGTTCCGGCCTCGGGAGCGTGATCCAGCACCCGGTCGAGGAACTCCCGGACCTCCGGGGGGACCTCGTCCCGCGGGTCTGCCCCGGTCTCCTCCCCGGCGTCGTCCCCCAGGACGGGGCGGAAGGCCTTCCGGACCTGAACGACCTCGTCTCCCTCTGGGTTTGCCCCGGCCGGCCCCGGCTCCGGCCCGGGACGGGGCACCAGGGCCCAGCAGGCCGCGGCCAGCACGGCCGCCGTCAGGGAGAACCCGAGGACCATCCGGGACGGGGAGCGGGGGGTCGACACGAGGATTCGGTGCCCTTCGCCTCCCGCCGGATGCTCCCTCCGGGGCGGATCGACGATCGGAGTCGTGCCTGCACGGCCGTGTGAGACGAGATCGGGTCCGGGTCCGCAGGGGACAATTACTGTGACTATTGTAGCAGATGACGGGCCGGAGGCGCCCGAAACGTCGCCGAAAGGAGTGAAGAAGGGCCGGGGCGCGCCACGACCCCCGCATCGCCCCCTCCTCCCCGCCGACGGGGCTCGACACCCGTCGCTCGGGATGACACATTGGAAGGGTGACGATCCGCCCCGGGCTCAGACCATCCACCGGTTCGAGGACCATCCGACCATGCACTCCCGCCTCGGGAATCGACGGCTCGCCCGGCTCGCGGCGATCGCCCTGCTGCTCGCCACCGCCACCGGCTCGCCCGCACTCGGCGCGGGCGGGGAAGACGCGTTCCGGGCCGACATCATCCCGATGCTGGAGCAATACTGCATCGACTGCCATGCCGAGGCCTACGCCGAGGGCGAGGTCGTCCTCGACCGCTACGCCGACCGGGAGGCCGCCGTCGAGGACGCCGAGACCTGGCTCCGCGTGCTCGACGCCGTCGAGGGCCGCCTCATGCCCCCGGCCGACATGCCCCAGCCGATGGTCGAAGAGCTGGAGGCCATCGTCTCCTGGATCGAGCAGGACGTGATCGCCTCCCGGCTCGGGTCGGCCGCGCCCCCGCCGGTCGTCCTCCGCAGGCTCAATCGCCAGGAATACGACAACACGATCCGGGACCTGATCGGCCTCGACCTCGGCCTCTCGGCCTCCTTCCCCCCGGACGAGATCGGCTTCGGCTTCGACAACGTCGGCTCGGCCCTGAACGTCTCGCCGATCCACGTCGAGAAGTACCTCGACGCCGCCGAGCGGGCCCTCGACGCGGCGATCGTCGCCCCGAGCGTCGAGGGGCTCGCCCCCGCCGAGCTGATCGGCCTGCGGACCTACCCGCTGCCCCTCGACGGCGCAGTCGAGTTCGAGCACGCCCTCGAGCCCGGCCGGTACCTGGCCGACTTCAGCCTGGTCCGGGTCCGGGTCGCCGAGTCGGTGCCCCCCCCCCGGCTCGTGATCGGCTTCGGCTCCGACCGCAGGGCCGTCGAAGCCGCCCAGGTCCAGGACGAGACCGTGGTCTACCGCTACTGGCTCGACGTCGCCGAGGCTGACGACACGGTCCACGTCTCCGTCGCCCCGGGCCAGTCGGAGGCCCAGGTGTTCGGCACCCAGGCCATCACCGCCCTCGACGGCGGCGACCAGCGCTACGGAGACGACCGAGGCCTCCACGTCGACTCGATGGTCGTCCGGGGCCCCGCCCCCGACGGAGCAGGGGGGCGGCCCGAGTCCCACCGCCGGATCCTGTTCCTCGACCCCGAGCCCGGCGACGAGGGCCGCATCGAGGCCGCCCGACAGGTCATCGAACGCTTCGCGACCCGGGCCTTCCGCCGGCCGTGCCGGCCCGACGAAGTCGAGGGCATCCTCGACATCTTCCGGCTCGCCCACGACCGCGGCGAGAGCTTCGAGCGCTCCGTCCAGGTCGCCCTCTCCAGCGTGCTCGTCTCCCCCCGGTTCCTCTACCTGGTGGAGCCCGACGAGGCCGAGGGCGACCGCCCCCTCGACGACTTCGAGCTGGCCAGCCGCCTCTCGTACTTCCTCTGGAGCAGCATGCCCGACGACGAGCTGTCCCGCCTGGCCCGGGACGGCACCCTCCGCGCCGACCTCCGAAGCCAGGTCGACCGGATGCTCGACGACCCCCGGGCCGACGCCTTCGTCTCCAACTTCGTCGGCCAGTGGCTCCAGCTCCGACAGCTCGACGGCGTCGCCCGGGACGAGTCCCTCTTCCCCGGCTTCGACGACGAGCTGCGCGACGCCATGCGTCGCGAAACCGAGCTGTTCTTCGCCGACCTGCTCCGAGACAACCGGAGCGTCCTGGAGCTGCTCGACTCCGACCACACTTTCGTCAACGAGGCCCTCGCCCGGCACTACGGCATCGACGGCGTCTCGGGGGGCGAGTTCCGCCGCGTCTCCCTCGAAGGCCGACCCCGGGGGGGGGTGCTCACCCAGGCGAGCGTCCTGACCCTCACCTCGAACCCCAACCGGACCTCCCCCGTGAAGCGGGGCCAGTGGATCCTCCAGCAGATCCTCGGCACCCCTCCTCCTCCTCCCCCGCCCGACGTCCCCGAGCTGGACGAGGGCGGCGGGACCGCGGAGGCCTCCTCGCTCCGCGAACGCCTCGAACTGCACCGGGCCAACCCCGAGTGCGCCTCCTGCCACAGCCAGATGGACCCGCTCGGCTTCGCCCTGGAGAACTTCGACGCGATCGGCCGCTGGCGAGACGTCGACGGCGACTCCCCGATCGACGCCTCCGGCGAGCTGGCCGGCGGGCTCGCCTTCGACGACGCCGAGGGCCTCCGGCGGATCCTGGTCGAGTCCTCGGCCAAGAAGTTCTCCCGGACCCTGGTCGAGCACCTGATGACCTACGCCCTCGGCCGGGGGCTCGTGCCCGACGACTACCCGACCGTCGAGGCCATCCGGGGACGCCTGGTCGAGGACGACTACCGGATCCGATCGATCCTCTACGGGGTCGTCGAGAGCGACCGATTCCAGCGCCGGGGCGCCGCCGAAGGCCCCTGACCACCCTCCCTGGTCGATCGAGGTCCATTCCTCTAAATCAATCAATCGCAAACCGAATTTGATCAAGGAGAATGACATGGGGAATCGGATCGACCGGCGGGCCGTGCTCCGGGGCATGGGGGCGGCCCTGGCGCTGCCCTGGATGGAGAGCCTCTCCCCGGTCGCCCGGGCGGCCGACGCCGCCTCGGCCTCCGCCGCCGGGCCCCCGGTCCGGATGTGCTACTGGTACGTCCCCAACGGTGTCCACCTGCCGAGCTGGTTCCCCGACCGCGACGGACCGCTCATCGACCTGCCCGAGACGCTCCGGCCGCTCTCCTTCGCCCGGGACCACCTGAACTGCTACCACGGCCTGATCCACAACACCGCGCTGGTCAACGGCGACGACGAGGGCTGCGGCCACGGCCAGGGGGCCGCCAGCTTCCTGACCGGAGCCCAGGCCTACCGCTCCCAGGACGACGTCCGCGTCGGCGTCTCGGCCGATCAGCTCTACGCCCGGCACGTCGGCCGCGAGACCCGCCTGCCCAGCCTGGAACTCGGCTGCGAGTCGGCCCGCTCCGGCAACGCCTTCGGCTACAGCGGCACCTACAAGACGCACATCTCCTGGCGGACGGCCACCTCGCCGGCCCCCTACGAGATGAACCCCAAGCTCGTCTTCGACCGCCTCTTCACCGACGGCGCGGCCGACCTCGCCCGCTCCACCGTCGCCGACCGCGACTTCTACCGCCGCTCCATCCTCGACTACGCCCTGGATGACGCCCGCCGCGTCCGCGACCGCATCTCCTCGGCCGACCGCCTCAAGCTGGACCAGTACCTCACCGGCGTCCGCGAGGTCGAGCGCCGCATCCAGGACGCCGCACCGCCCCCCGAGCTGACCGGCACCGGCTTCGACCGGCCCGAGGGGATCCCCGAGGACTTCGACCAGCACCTCCGCCTGATGTGCGACCTCATGGTCCTGGCCTTCCAGACCGACAGCACCCGGGCCGCCAGCTTCATGGTCACCAAGGAGGCCACCGACCGCAACTACCCCTGGCTCGGCTTCACCGACGGCCACCACGAGCTCTCCCACCACGGCGGCGAGGAGGAGAAGCACCGCAAGCTCCGCGAGATCGACCGCTACCATGTCTCGATCCTTGCCTACATGGTCGAGAAGATGATGACCGTCGAGGAGGCCGACGGTTCGACCCTGCTGGATAACGCGGTGATCCTCTACGGCAGCGGCATCAGCGACGGCGACCGCCACGATCACGTCAACCTCCCGGTCGTCACTGTCGGCTCCGCCGGCGGCAGGCTGCGGACCGGCCGCCACCTGGCCTACCGCGAGGAGACCCCCATGGCCAACCTGCTGCTGACCATGCTCCAGCAGGCCGGAGTCCCCGTCGACCGCTTCGGCGACAGCACCGAGCCGCTCCCCGGCCTGGCGGTCTGATCCCGAATCGCCGGGATCGCCGATCCTTCGGGTGGCCGGGGTCCGCGAAGCAGCCCCCAGTCGAGAGCCGCCCTCCCGGATGTCCCGCACGCCCCGAGACGCGAGCCTCGCCCCGCCGCTTCCCTCCAACGGGAGCAGGCGGGGCGTCCGCACCATTCGAGGCGATCATCCCACGGCACGCGGCGCCTCCACGCGGACCAGCCCGATGAGACGAGCCATCCCCCTCGCGGTCGTCGCCGCGGCCCTGGTCGCGGCCTGGTTCTCCTCCGGCCTCGCCCAGGGTGGTGCCCCCCAGGCTTCGGACGAGGTCGTGCCCAGCTGGGAATATCGCGTCCTGATCCTCTCCGACGTGGTCGACGCCCAGCAGGCCTTGCGGCAGGAAGGCGGCCAGACGGCCACCGCGTTCGAATCACGGTTCGACGAGCTGGGCCGGGACGACTGGGAATCTTGCGGCGACCTGCCCGGCGTGGCAATCTTCAAGCAACCCGGTCGCTGAACCGACTCACATCCGACCCGAGCGTCTTCCTCGCATTCGCATCTTGGCGGAGTCTGGCCGTGCCAATCCCCGAACTGTTCCGGGTGCTCCTCGTGCTCTCCCACTGGATGCTGCCCTCCTCGACTGGCACGGACCAGGAGCCACCGGAAACAGTCCGGGCGGCCGAGCTGATGGCGGATCTGCGACGCCCGGACGGCCCGGTCGACCTCCGCCGGGACGCCGCGAAGGCCCTCTTCGCCTCCGACCGGGAGACCCAGGTCGCCGCGCTGCCCGCCCTCATCGAATCGCTGAGGGACGAGGAGGACGGCCAAGTCCGCCTCATCGTGCTCGACATCGTCACCGCCCTCGGCCCGAACGCCGAGCCGGCCATCCCCGCCCTCGTCCACACCCTGCAATCCGACTACGGCGGCCGTCGCCGGGAGGAGACGCACCAGGACTACCGGTCCGCCCTGGCGCTGGCCGCCATCGGCGCCCCCGCGGTCGAGGCGCTCCGGGGGCTGCTGGGAGAGGACCGGGAGAACGTCCGGGCCGAGGCCGCGATGGCCCTCGGCCGGATCGGACCCGACGCCTCGCCGGCCGTCCCGGACCTGATCCCCCTGCTCGGCGACGAGCGCGACCGGATCGCCCGGGAGGCCGCGACGGCCCTCGGCCGGATCGGCCCCGACGCCGTCGGCCCGCTGATCGAGGCCGCGACCGAGGGGAACGACGACGCCCGCCCCCTGGCCGTCGAGGCGCTGGGGCGGGTCGAGGATCCGGACGACCGGGTCCGATTGGCGATCCTCGACCACCTCGACGACCCCTCGCCCGGCGTCCGGGCGGCAGCGGGTGCCGCCCTCGGCCGGCTCGACCTGCCGGAGGAACAGCTCCGAGCCCTGCTCGACACGCTCCTCCGGGATCCCGGCGAGGGGATTCGACTCGAGGCGGCGGGCGTGCTCGCCGACCGGCCGGGCCTGATCCCGGACCTGGTCCCGACGCTGACCTCGATGCTGGGTTCCGGGGACGAGGAGGCGGCCCGGGTCGCCTCGTACCTGCTCACCTCCCTCGGGCCCGAGGCGACCCCGGTCCTGGTCGACGCCCTCCGGGTCGCCGACAGCCCCGTCGGCCCGATCGCCGACGCCCTTGCCGAGGTCGGCCGGTCGGCCCCCGGGACGCTCGCCCGGGCGATCGAGGACCCCGATCCCCGGGTCCGTCGAGGGGCAGCCCTCGCCCTCGGCCGGATGCGCCCCGCCTCGCCGGAGGCCGTCCCCCTGCTGCTCTCGTCGCTCCGGGACGGGGATCCCGACGTCCGCGTCGACGTGCTCGCCGCCCTCGTCGACCTCGGCCCCCGGGCCCGATCCGCCGTCCCGGCCGTCCGGGAGGCGCTCGGCGACGAGTCGGCCGGGATCCGCCTCTGGGCCCTCGAGTTCCTCGTCCGGTCCGCCCCCCGGGACGATCGCCTCCTGGCCGACCTCTCCGCCCTGATCGACGACGACGACCCCCGCGTCCAACGTCCCGCACTCGATGCGCTTCGCGCCCTCGGGCCGGCCGGGAGGTCCGCGCTACCCGCCGCCATCGGGGCCTTGCAGGCTTCGGATCCGTCGGTCCGGCTCGCCGCCGCCGAGCTGATCTCCAGCCACGGCGGCGCCGCCTCCGAGGCCGTGCCCGCGCTCGCCTCGATGCTCTCCGATCCTTCCCCGGGCCTCCGGGCCACGGCCGCCCGGACCCTCTCGGAGCTGGGCCGCGCCGCCCGGCCCGCCTTCGATCGCCTCTCCCCGCTCCTGGACGACGAGGACCCCGGGGTCCGCCAGGCCGCCGCCCTGGCCGTCGGGGCCTCGGCCCCCGACGCCTCCGCCGCCCGACCTCCCCTCTCGAAGGCCCTCGGCGACGACGACGAGGAGGTCCGCTCCTCGGCCCGACGCGCCATCCAGCGGCTCGGCCCCGACGCGGCCATCTTCGTCCCGGACCTGATCGCCTCCGCGTCCCGGGAGGAGGACCGCCGATCGGTCGAGCGATCGCTCCGCAGGTTCGAGCGGACCGGCCCGGACCCCGGGTCGGTCCCCGAGCTGATCGACCTGCTGGGGCACGAGCAGGAGGCCGTCCGGCTGCTGGCCGCCCGGTTCATCCCCCTCGCCGGCCCGTCGGCCCGGGATGCGATCCCCGCCCTGGATGGCCTCCGGGACGACCCGAGCGAGGAGGTCCGCGCCCAGGCCGAGGCCGCCCTGGCGCAAATCGAGGGCGATCTCGATTAGAATGGGTCGATCCGCCCCGAGCCACCTCGCGCACCTCTCGACTTCCGACTCCGGAGGAACCATCCGAGATGCTCCGCCATTTCCTGATCGCCTCGGCACTCGTCCTGCCGCCCCGGGCCCTCCCGGCGGCCGATGCGGGGGCGGCCCCCGGTGGACCGCTCACGGTCCTCTTCCTCGGCGACCGGGGCCACCACCGCCCCGCCGAGCGCGCCGCCCAGCTCATCCCCGTCATGGCCGGCCGGGGGATCGACGTGACCTACACCGAGGACCTCGACTCGGCCCTCGACCCCGACACGCTCGGCAATTATGACGCGCTCATCATCTACGCGAACATCGAGGCGATCGAGCCCGCGCAGGAGGAGGCGCTGCTCGACTACGTCTCCTCGGGCGGCGGCTTCGTGCCGATCCACTGCGCCTCGTTCTGCTTCCTGAACTCGCCGAGGTACGTCGAGCTGGTGGGCGCCCAGTTCCTCCGGCACGGCACCGGCGAGTTCGACACGGAGATCGTCGACCCGAGCCACCCCGTCATGACGGGCTTCGAGCCCTTCCGGACCTGGGACGAGACCTACGTCCACGCCAAGCACAACGACGACAAGCACCTGCTCCAGGTCCGGCCCGACGCCGAGGGCCGGGAGCCCTGGACCTGGGTCCGCTCCCACGGCGAGGGCCGCGTCTTCTACACCGCCTACGGCCACGACCACCGGACCTGGACCGAGCCCGGCTTCCAGGACCTGATCGAGCGCGGGCTGCGATGGGCCTCCGGCGAGGGGGAGGTGTTCGACAGCCGCCCCCGGGTGGCCGAGGGGCTCGCCCCCCTCTCCTACGTCGAGTCCGGCGACCCCATCCCCAACTACCTGCCCGGCGAGCGCTGGGGCACCCAGGGCGAGCCGATCTCCCGGATGCAACAGCCGCTGGGGCCCGAGGAATCGATCAGGCACCTCGTGGTGCCCGGCGGCTTCCACCCCGAGCTGGTCGCCGCCGAGCCCGAGATCTCCAAGCCGCTCTGCATGGCCTGGGACCACCGGGGCCGCCTCTGGATCGCCGAGAGCGTCGACTACCCCAACGTCAAGAACGCCGACAACGCCGGCCGGGATCGCATCACCATCTGCGAGGACACCGACGGCGACGGCCGCGCCGACGAGTTCACCGTCTTCGCCGAAGGACTGAACATCCCCACGAGCCTCGCCTTCGCCAACGGCGGCGTGGTCGTCCTCCAGGCCCCCGACACCCTCTTCCTCAAGGACACCGACGGCGACGACAGGGCCGACACCCGGGAGGTCCTCTTCACCGGCTGGGGCACCGACGACACGCACGCCGGCCCGAGCAACCTCCGTAACGGGCTGGACGGCTGGCTCTACGGGATCGTCGGCTACTCCGCCTTCCGGGGCGAGGTCGGCGGCGAGCGGCACCGCTTCGGCCAGGGCTTCTTCCGCTTCCGCCCCGACGGGTCGAAGCTGGAATTCCTCCGATCGACGAACAACAACTCCTGGGGCGTCGGCTTCAGCGAGGAGGGCTTCCTCTTCGGCTCGACCGCCAACGGCTGCCCGAGCGTGTACCTGCCGATCCCGAACCGCTACTACGAGGCGGTCCGGGGCTGGTCGCCGACCGTCCTGGAGAACATCGCCGACTCCAACCGCTTCTTCCCCGTCACCGACCAGGTCCGCCAGGTCGACTGGCACGGCGGCTTCACCGCCGCCGCCGGGCATGCCCTCTACACGGCCAGGACCTATCCGGACCACTACTGGAACTCGACCGCCTTCGTCGCCGAGCCGACCGGCCACCTCGCCGCCACCTTCACCCTGGAGCCCAGGGGCACCGACTTCGCCTCGCACTACGGCTGGAACCTGCTCGCCAGCGACGACGAGTGGACCGCCCCCATCACGGCCGAGGTCGGCCCCGACGGGCACGTCTGGGTCATCGACTGGTACAACTACATCGTCCAGCACAACCCCACGCCCCAGGGCTTCGAGACGGGCGGGGGGAATGCCTACGAGACCCCGCTCCGGGACAAGACCCACGGCCGCATCTACCGGGTCGTCTACGACGGCGCCCCGCCGGCCGAGCCGATGGAACTCGACCCGGAGGACCCCGAGGGCCTCGTCTCGGCGCTGGCCCACGACAACATGTTCTGGCGCCTGCACGCCCAGCGCCTCCTCGTCGAGCGGGGCGATCGTGACGTGGTCCCCGCGCTCGTCGGCCTGGCCGGCGACCGCTCGGTCGACGCCATCGGCCTGAACCCGGGGGCGATCCACGCCCTTTGGGCCCTCCACGGCCTGGGGGCCCTCGACGGCTCGGTCCCCGAGGCGACGGCCGCCGCCGTCTCGGCGCTCGGGCACCCGTCGGCCGGGGTCCGCCTGAACGCCGCCAGGGTCCTGCCGGAAGACGCCGACGAGTCGACCGGGGCGATCCTCGAGGCCTCCCTGCTGACCGACGAGGATCCCCAGGTCCGCCTCTCGGCCTTGCTCGCCCTCTCGGGGCGGCCCGAGTCGCCCGAGGCCGCCGGGGCGATCGTCGACGCGATGGCCTCCGGCTCCTTCGACGGCGACCGCTGGCTCGGCCACGCGGCCACCGCCGCCGCCGCCGGGCACGCCGGCCCGTTCCTGGAGGCGATCGCCTCCCGGGCCTTCGACGGCCCCCCGGCCCCGATCGTCGCCGAGGTCACCGACCGCGTCGCCGAGCACTTCGCCCGGGGCGCCCCGGCCGACCGGGTCGGCACCCTGCTGGCGAGGCTGGACGGAGCCTCCCCGGACGTCGCCCGGGCCGTCATCTCCGGCCTGGCCCGGGGCTGGCCGGAAGACCGACCCGCCGAGCTGGGCGGGGATGCCGTCGAGTCCCTCGGCGCACTGATCGCCGACCTGCCGCCGGACTCCAGGGGCCAGCTCGTCGGCCTGGTCAATCGCTGGGGCATCCCCGGCTTCGAGCAGTACACGGCCCAGGTCGCCGACACCCTGCTCGACGCCGCCTCCGACCCGGCCCGCCCCGAGGAGGCCCGCCTCGACGCCGCTCGACAGCTCGTCATCTTCAAGGGGGACGACCCCGAGGCCGCCGAGGATCTCCTGTCCCTGATCACGCCACAGACGCCCCCGACCCTCGCCGCCGGCCTCGTCTCGGCCCTCTCCCGGAGCGAGGCCCCCGAGGTCGGATCGGTGATCGTCGACGCGTATGCGACCCTCACCCCGGGCGTCCAGGACGAGGCCCGCCGCGTCCTGCTCGGCCGCGCCGACTGGGCGACGGCCCTGCTCGACGGCATCGAAACCGGCGCCATCCCCATCGGCCAGCTCGCGCTCGACCAGAAGCGGTCCCTGTCCGACCATCCCGACCCGGCCGTCGCCGACCGGGCGAAGACCCTGATGGCCGCCGGCGGCGGCCTGCCGAATCCCGACCGCCAGCGCGTCATCGACCAGCTCGCCCCGGTCATCCTCGCCGGCGGCGACCCGGCCGCGGGCAAGGCGGTGTACGAGCAGCTCTGCTCGAAGTGCCACGTGCACTCGGGGGAGGGGGGCAAGGTCGGCCCCGACCTCACCGGCATGGCCGCACATCCCGCCGAGGAGCTGCTCATCCACATCCTCGACCCTAGCCGGAGCGTCGAGGGCAACTATGTCCAGTACACCGTCGCCACGATCGACGGCCGGATCCTCAGCGGCCTGCTCGCCTCGGAGACGAGGACCTCGCTGGAGCTGATCGACGTCGAGGGCAAGTCGCAGACGATCCTCCGGGACGACGTCGACGAGTTCATCGCCTCGCAGAAGTCGCTCATGCCCGAGGGCTTCGAGGCCCAGGCGACCCCCGAGCAGCTCGCCGACCTGATGGCCTTCCTCACCCGGCCGGGCAAGTACCTGCCGCTCGACCTCCGCAAGGCCGCCAGCGTCGTCACCACCCGGGGCATGTTCTACGACGAGGATTCCCGGGCCGAGCGGATCGTCTTCGACGACTGGTCGACCAAGACCTTCGAGGGCATCCCCTTCCAGCTCGTCGACCCCCGGGACGGTCAGGTCCCGAACGCGATCCTGCTGCACGCCCCGCAGGGCCGGATCCCGCCGGAGATGCCCCGGTCCGTCTCGTTGCCGGTCAACGCGCCGGCCTCCCGGATCCACCTGCTCGGCGGCGTCGGCGGGTGGGCCTTCCCGTACAGCGCGGAGGAGTCGGTCTCGATGATCGTCCGCCTCCACTACGCCGACGGGTCGACCGAGGACCACCCGCTGCGCAACGGCGTCCACATCGCCGACTACGCCCGACGAGCCGACGTCCCCGGCTCCGCCCTCGCCTTCGAGCCCCGGGGCAGGCAGCTCCGCTACCTCGCCATCGAGCCGGGGAACCCCACCGCGCGGATCGACACGATCGAACTGCTCAAGGGCGAGGATGACACGGCCCCGCTCGTCATGGCCCTGACCGTCGAGGTCGGCCAGTCGTCCGAGTGATTCGCCCTCCCACCCCATCGGCCCGGGGCGTGATCCCGCCGGATCACGCCCCGGGCCTCCACCATCTCACCCCCTCTCCACCTCCGCCCCGATCCCGCCCGATCCCGCCCGGCCGGCGACGACGTCGACCGGGGTCTCGCTCCCCGCATCCGAATCCGGAGCCCCCCATGCCGAAGCCGAGCCCCGTCCGCCAGGCCTGGCGGCGTCCGATGCTGGCGATCCTCCTCGCCGCAATCGCCCCGACGAGCCGGGCCGACGGTCCCCTCGGATCCTCCTCGGCCCCCCGGCAGCTCGCTCCCGATGCCGCCGACCGGGACGCGACGTATGCCCTCCCGGCGGAAGATCCCTGGTCCCCGGTCCCGCCGCAACGCCGGGAGGATCGCGATCGGCTGGTGTTCAAGGACCGGATCGAGCCGCACTGGATCGACGGCGGCGACCGGGTTTGGTATCGCAACGACCTGCCTGGCGGCTCGAAGGAGTTCATCCTCGTCGATGCGACGGCGGGCACCCGGGGCCCCGCCTTCGACCACGACCGGCTCGCCGACGCCCTCTCCGACGCCAGCGGGTCGGCGCACCTCGCCGAACGACTCCCCTTCGAAACGCTCGATTTTCTCGGGGAATCGAACGCAATCCGATTCCAGGTCGACGAGCAGTGGTGGTCCTGCGACCTCGAATCCTACGAGTGCAGCCAGGTCGACGACGACGCCGTCGGGCCAGGCCGCGGCGAGGATCGGGACCAGCACGAGCCGCGGCGATCACGGGGGGGCCGCCGGGGGGGCGACCTCCCCGAGGAGGCCGAGTCGCCCGACGAGACCCGGGTCGCCTTCGTCGAAGACCATAACGTCTTCGTCCGCCTCGGGGGCGACGGGGAGCCGATCCAACTGAGCACCGACGGCGAGGAGGGGAACTCCTACGGCCGCCTCTCCTGGTCGCCCGACTCCAAGACCCTGGCCGCGTTCCGGATCGAGCCGGGAGACCGCGAGGAGGTCCACCTGATCCAGTCCTCCCCGCCCGAGGGCGGCCGGGCCCAGCTCACCTCCCGGCCCTACGACCTGCCCGGCGACAAACTCACGACCTTCGAATTGAGCCTGTTCGACATCGAGGCGTGTGAGCAGATCAAGCCCGAGGTCGAACGCCTCGACTACGGCTGGCCCCGCCTCCGCTGGTCGGAGGACGGCCGACGCCTCTCCTATGAGAAGGTGGACCGGGGCCACCAGCGATTCCGCCTCATCGAGGTCGACGCCCGGTCGGGCGAGGCCCGCGCCCTCATCGACGAGCGGGCCGAAACCTTCATCTGGACCGCCCACGCCGAGGCCCTCGACCTCAGGCCCGTCACCTATCTCGACCAGTCGAATGAACTCATCTACGCCACCGAACGCAGCGGCTGGCGGCACCTGGAGCTGATCGACGCCGAGACCGGCGCGGTCAGGAACCCGATCACCTCGGGGGAATTCGTCGTCCGCGGCATCGACCACGTCGACGAGGACGCCCGCCAGGTCTGGTTCCACGCGGGCGGAATGAACGAGGGGCAGGACCCCTACTTCCTGCACCACTACCGGGTGAACTTCGACGGCACCGGGCTCGTCGCCCTCACCGAGGGGGACGGCAACCACTCGGTCCAGTTCTCGCCCGACCGCCGGTTCCTGATCGACACGTACAGCCGGGTCGACATGGCCCCGGTCCACGAGCTGCGCCGGACCTGCGACGGCTCGCTCGTCCTCCGGTTGGAAGAGGCCGACGCCTCGGCCCTGCTGGAATCCGGCTGGGAGGCCCCGGAGGTCTTCGTCGCCAGGGGCCGCGACGGCAAGACGGACATCTGGGGCATCATCTGCCGCCCGAAGGTCTTCGACCCCGATCGATCGTACCCAGTCATCGAACACGTCTACGCGGGCCCGCAAGGGGCCTTCGTCCCGAAGTCGTTCAGCGAGCACCGGCGATTCTCGCCGCTCACGGACCTCGGCTTCGTCGTCGTCCAGATCGACGGCATGGGGACCGCGCACCGCTCGAAGGCCTTCCACGACGTCTGCTGGCAGGACCTGAAGGACGGCGGCTTCCCCGATCGGATCGCCTGGCACCGGGCCGCCGCCGAGAAGTTTCCCTGGTACGACCTCGGCCGGGTCGGCATCTACGGCGGCTCGGCCGGCGGCCAGAACGCGACGGCCGCGCTGCTCTTCCACCCGGAGTTCTACAAGGTCGGCGTCTCGGGGAGCGGCTGCCACGACAATCGGATGGACAAGGCCTCGTGGAATGAGCAGTGGATGGGATACCCGGTCGGCTCCCAGTACGCCGAGTCGTCCAACATCGACCACGCCCACCGGCTCCGGGGCAAGCTGCTGCTGATCGTCGGCGAGCTGGACTCGAACGTCCCCCCCGAGTCGACCCTCCGCCTCGCCGACGCCCTGATCCGGGCCGACAAGGACTTCGACTACCTCGTCGTCCCCAACGCCGGGCACGGCATGGGGGGCCGCTATGGCCAGCGCCGGCTCGAAGACTTCTTCGTCCGCCACCTCCTCGGCGTCGAGCCCCCCGACCGCAACGCCGAGCCCCCGGGCGACTCCGCCGTCGCACGCGCCTCGTCGGTCGATTCGCCCCGGCCGTTGGAGGCCGACGCAGACGCCGACCCCGCGCCCGTCGACCTCGACGAGCTGGTCGACGACCCCAGCCCCCTCCGCGCCCCCATCGAGCGCTACGTCGACGACCTCGGAAGCCTCCGACGCTCCGCCCCCCCCGACGAGTCTCCCGAACGAGACGCGCTCCTGCGACGCTTCCACGAAGGCTGGCGATCCCGCCTCGGCTCGCTCGACTTCGAGGCCCTCGGCCCCGACGGCCAGATCGACTACCTCCTGTTCCGGAATCACCTCGACCACCAGCTCCGGGATCTCGGACGCCGCTCCCGGGAGCGCGAGCAGGCCGAGCCCCTCGTCCCCTTCGGCCGGACGATCCTCGACCTGGAGGCCTCTCGCCGGGAGCTGGAACCGATGGACTGGGCCAAGGTCGCCGGTCGCGTCGACCGGCTCGCCGAGGAGGTCGACGACGCGCTGCGGGCCCTGGAGGATCGATCCTCGGAGGAGGACCTCGTCGAGCCCCCCGTCGCCGAGCGGGCCGCGGGGACGGCCCAGGATCTCCGCCGCACGTTCCGCGGCTGGTTCGAGTTCTACGACGGCTACGACCCGGTCTTCTCCTGGTGGATGCGACAACCCTACGGCGTCGCCGACGAGGCGCTCGAACGATACGAGGAGGAGATCCGGACACGGCTCGGGGCCCCGGACCGCAACGCCCGGGGAGGGCAATCACGCCGGGCCGAGCAGGACGACGAGGGCGACCCCGACGGCGAGATCGTCGGCACGCCCATCGGCCGGGACGCCCTGCTCGCCGAGCTTGAACACGAGATGATCTCCTATTCCCCCGAGGAGCTGATCGACCTGGCCGAGGAGGAGCTGGCCTGGTGCGAGGCGCAGATGGGAATCGCCGCAACGGACCTCGGCTTCGGGGACGACTGGCGGGCCGCCCTGGAGCACGTCAAGCGGCTCCACGTCCCCCCCGGGGACCAGCCCCGTCTCATCCGGGACCTCGCCCTGGGGGCAATCGCCTACCTCGACGAGCACGACCTCGTCACCATCCCGCCGCTCGCCCGGGACTCCTGGCGGATGGAGATGATGTCCCCCGAGCGCCAGCTCGTGAACCCGTTCTTCCTCGGCGGCGAGGCGATCATCGTCTCGTATCCGACGGATTCGATGGCGCACGACGCGAAGCTCATGAGCATGCGCGGCAATAATGAGCACTTCGCCCGCGCCACGGTCCACCACGAGGTGATCCCCGGCCACCACCTCCAGGGGTTCATGACCGCCCGGTACAACTCCCATCGCCGCCCCTTCTCCACCCCGTTCTGGGGGGAGGGCTGGGCCCTCTACTGGGAGCTGTTGCTCTGGGATCGCGGCTTCGCCCGGTCGGCCGAGGACCGCGTCGGCATGCTCTTCTGGCGGATGCACCGCTGCGCCCGGATCATCTTCTCGCTCAAGTTCCACCTCGGCGAGCTGACCCCCCAGGAGTGCATCGACCTGCTCGTCGACCGCGTCGGCCACGAGCCGGCCAACGCCGAGGCCGAGGTCCGACGCTCGGTCGCCACCAACTACGGCCCCCTCTACCAGGCCGCCTACCTCCTAGGCGGCCTCCAGCTCCGCGCCCTGCACCGGGAGCTGGTCGAGTCCGGCACCATGACCGATCGCGCCTTCCACGACGCCGTCCTGAGGCAGAACAGCATCCCGATCGAGCTGCTCCGGGCCCGGCTCACCGGCCAGGACCTCTCGCCCGACTTCGAGCCCGACTGGCGGTTCTACGACGGCCCGCCCGAGGACGACGACCGCTAACGGGTCCATCCACCTCGTCGGTTGACGGATCGACTCCGTCCCCCTCTCCCCGCGACGGGGAGAGGGCCGGGGTGACGGGCCTCCGTGGATTCGCCACTCCTCGCGAGTCGTCGGGGCCCCCCTCACCCGGGCTGCGCCCACTCTCTCCCCCGAGGACGGAGGCGAGGGTTGAATCCCGTCCCCCTCTCCCCGCGAGCGGGGAGAGGGCCGGGGTGAGGGATCCCGGCGGTCGGACTCCAGCCCTGTGAATCGTCCGAGCCCCCCTCGCCAGGGCTTCGCCCGCCCTCTCCGCCCTTCGCAGGGGAGCGGGTCGGAGACGACCGCTCTGCACGCGCCTGCCGGCTCGGCTAGCAAAGCTCCCGGATCGGCTCCCCGTGGGGGAGGATCGGCAACGGCCTCCCGGTGCGGTCCACGAACTCCGAGCGGGGGTCGATCCCCAGGTGCCGGTAGATCGTCGCCAGCAGGTCCTGGGGGGTCAGCGGCCGATCCTCCGGGTATTCCCCCCTCCGGTTCGTCGACCCGACCACCTGGCCCGTCCGCAGCCCCCCCCCGCTGAGCAGGGCCGTCATGGCGTCCGGCCAGTGGTCGCGGCCGATCAGCCCGTCGGCCCGGACCAGCCGGGGGGTCCGGCCGAACTCCCCCGCGGCCACGATCATCACCTTGCGGTCCAGGCCCCGCGCGTATACGTCCTCGATCAGCGCCGAGAGGGCCTGGTCCATGAACGGGGCGCGATACCTCATCGCGTCGGCCAGGTCCCACCGTGTCTGCACGTTGATGTGGTCGTCCCAGCTGAAGTACCGGTCGGAGAGCGTCGGGGCCAGGGCGTCGATGGTGATGACCGTCGAGCCCGACTCGGCCAGCCGACGGGCCAGCAGGCAGGCCTGCCCCCAGAGGTGCCGCCCGTAGCGGTCTCGGAGGCGGTCGTCCTCCCGGGAGAGGTCGAAGGCCGAGGCCACCGTCGGGTTGGTCAGCATCTGGAACGCGGAGTCGTGGAAGGGGGAGGCGACCTCGTCGGCCCCGGCCTCCAGGCCCCTCCTCATCCGGTCGAACTGCGACTTCAGGGACTTTCGGTCCTCCAGGCGGCTGCCGTCCAGCCCCCCGGCCAGCGTCAGGGCAGGGGGGCGGAAGTCCTCGGCCGACGGGTCCCCCGTGCCGAACGCCCCATGCGACACCCCGAGGTACGTCGGTCGGGTCATGAACGGCTGCCGGGGGATCCCCACGTATCGGGGCATGCCGTCGGGCCGATGCCCACGCACCCGGCTGGCCACCATGCCGAAGTCGGGGTGCTCCGAGAGGGCGGTCGAGGTCGGGTCGGGCCGGGTCGGGGTTTTCCCGGTGAGCAGCTCGATCGAGCCGTCGTTGTGGGCCGACATCGAATGGTGCAGCGACCGCACCAGCGCGATCCTGTCCCCCAGCCTCGCCTGCCTCGGGAAGAGCTCGCAGAGGTCCATCCCCGGCACGTCGGTCGGGATCGGCCGGAACGGCCCCCGGATCTCCAGAGGGGCATCCGGCTTGGGGTCCCACGTCTCGAACTGGCTCGGGCCTCCCCACATCCAGAAGAGGATGACCGAAGTGTCCGGGTCGCCCCCCCCCGATCCCGCCCGGGCGGCGAGCAGGTCGGACAGGCCCAGCCCCCCCAGGGCCAGCGTGCCGAGCCTCAGGAATTCGCGTCGCCGGATCGGGCCGGGGCAGGGCGGTGCGGGCATCTCGGGCCTCCGTCCGGGGATCCCGGAATTGTTTGACACTTGCGAATCATACCCCCTCGCCGGTCGGCCGGGCAACCGCCCGAGCGATCGCCGACCCCGGCCCGAGTCCCCCCGCCTGTCGCCGGCGATGGGGTCTTGCGCCGGACCGGCCTCCCTGCACGACAGATCCGACGGCCAACCCGCGGCCAACCCGAGGCCCGGGAGCCACCTCCCGACCGATTGCGTGGGTCGTGCTCCTCCGGGAAATCTCCCTCGATCGACCGTCCGAGTGACTACCGGAGGGCGAATTCTCGATGATATTAGGACAAGGGGTGGGCCCTCCTCACCCACCCGACCGCCGATCGTCGCCCCGACCAGGCCCCGGAGCCGGGCCTCCCGCGTCGCCCCGGCATGCTCCTTGGCAACCCGAACCCGTCGATGGATGACCCCGATCTCCTCCGGTCGGCCCGCCCTCCCGATCCCGATCGACTTCCCGCCGCTCGCTTCGTTCTGCCTCCACCTTCCCCGAACGGAGCCACGCCAACCTCCCGCAAAACGAACCCAACTCGTCCCGGCGAAGTTCACGCGAAACGAACCCATCTGCCTCCGCAACGCCGCGCGGAGCGAAGCCAATCCCATTCACCGAACCCATGGCGAATCAACGAATTGAGGCGAATCAACCGAGGCGCACCGAGGCGCACCGAGCCCGTCCCGGACCCTCTCCCGGCCACGGGCACATGCGCAGAAACGAACCCAAGCCCGGCGCAGAAACGAACCCGACCTCCTGCCGGGTCGGGCCGATCACCCCCGGCGGCGCGTCGCGCGGAACGAACCCATTTCGACACCACCAACTCCGACGCAACCCCTGAATTGAAAAGCAGATCGACCAATCCAACCCGGCGCACCGGGAGGCGCACCGACCCCGGACACGGCGGAGAGGTGGCCGGAGGGCTCAACGGCCGCCAAACATCTGCTGGATCAGGTTGTCGTATCCCTGCTGGTTCCTCTGCCCCTGGATGAGCCCATGCTGGAGGGCCTGCTGGGCCCCGGCGCCGAGCTGCATCTTCTTGAGTTGGGCCCAGTAGTCGCGGAGCCGCTGCCGCATCCGGGTCTTGGCCCGGCCCGAGGCGACCTCGCCGATCCTCCCCTCCCACTCCGAGGCGGGGGAGGACCCCTGGAGGCGTCGGGAACGATCGAGCAGGACCACGTCGACCGAGTCCCTCAGCGCGATCGAATTGGTGTTATTCAGGTCGCCGAAGTAATAGAGGGATTCGAAGCTGCCGAAACTCGCGACCGTGAGCTGGACGATCGAGGCCACCCACCGGCCCCGTCCCGCCTCCCGGACCTCGAACCTGGGGATGCACGCGGCGGGGGTCCGTCCCGAACCGGCCAGCTCCCGGGCCAGCGCGTCGGCCAGCCCGGGGTCGAGCACGAAGTCGGGGCCCGGCCCGCCCTCGGGACCTCCCCCCCGGGAACAGATCTCGCCGCCGGGCTGGGCGACCAGGTAGGTCGCATACTCCCCGTCGGGGCGGCGGCGGACCGTCGGGCCGATCTGGAAGTAACCGCTCGGGATGACCGAGAGGCCGTCGAACGACTCGGGGACGTCGAGGAGCCGTCCGATCGGCACGTCCCGGACGACCCCGGGGGCCGGCGGAGGCCCCGGCTCGGTCCCCGGGTCCGGGGCCCCGACGGGCTCCGGGGACGGTTCCCCGGCCGGGGGCTCGGCCAACTCCGGCGGTGGAGGAGGGGGGAACGGCTCCGGATCCGGAAGGGGCTCCGGTTCCGATCCGGCCGGTCCCGGCTCCGGTCCCGACCCGGCCCGCTCCTGCGCCGGGGAGCCCGACGGGATAGGCCGGGCCTCCACGGTCGGGAGAAGGGCGAGGGGGGGCACCGGATTCGGATCCGGGACCGGGTCCGGGACCCCGGGGAGGACGGAGGCCCGGCCGCCCGGGTCGTCCTCGGCGAGGCCGGGCCCCGGTCGCAGGACGAGGGCCCCGGCGGCGAGGGCGACGCAGGCCGAGGCGACGAGCGCCCCGATGAGCACCCGAGCCCGCCCTCCCGGACGGCCCGGGGGCCCGGGGGGGGCGGGGACCTCCAGGTCGATCTCGCCGGCCCCGTCCCGGTCGCCGACCGGGAAGCCGGCGGTTGGGGCCGCCGCCGGCGAGGAGCCCGCGATACCCTCCGGGCGGGTCCACCGGGCCGAGGCGGGGCTGATCTCGATCGTGTCGCCCCGGGGGGGACCGGGGTGGGCGGCCGGCCCGTCGCCCCCCCCGCCGAGCACGTAGGAGTGGCGGCAGGAGGGGCAACGCACCTTCCGGCCGATCGCCTCCGACGGGGCGGCCAGGCGACGGCCGCACGAGGGGCAGGAGACCTTCAGCGGCCCCCGACCGGCCGGGGCCGGCCGGACCGAGTCGGCCGGGGGGACGAGGCCCAGGGAAGCCCGGACGACCCGGGCGAACTCGGAACAGGTCGGGAATCGATCCGAAGGGTCCTTGGCCATCGCCCGGTGGACGGCCTCGCAGGTCGAGGCGGGCAGGTCCGGGCGGGCGCCGTGGAGGGGAGGCGGCTGATGGGTGGTCTGCTGGACGAGGACGGCGGTCGCCGCCTCGGCCTCGAACGGCCGACGGCCGGCGAGGGCCTCGTACACGGTGATCCCCAGGGCATACTGGTCGATCCGGCCGTCGATCGGCTCCCCCATGATCAGCTCGGGGGCCATGTAATGGGGCGTCCCGAGCACCATGCCGGTGCCGGTCAGCCCGGCCCCGCCCCCGGGGGAGACGGACTCGGCCGCCTTGATCACCCCGAAGTCGCCGAGGTAGGGATACCCCCGGGCGTCGAACAGGATGTTCGCCGGCTTCACGTCTCGGTGGATGTACCCCAGGGCGTGGACGTGGTCGATCGCCTCGGCGACCGGCCCCATCCAGGAGGCGACCCCGCCGGCCGGCTGCGGCAGCCGACGGCCGTCCGGCCCGCCCCGGCATCGCCCGTCGAGGCTCCCGCCGGCGAGGTACTGCATCACCGCGAAGGTGAGGTCGCCGTGCGAGCCGACGTCGGTGATCCGGACGACGTGCGGGTGGACCAGCGCGACCAGCGCCCGGATCTCGTCTCGGAACCGCCGGACGAACTCCGGGTCGTCCTGCATCGCCCGGTGCGGCACCTTGATGACCACGTCGGCCTGGAGGTTCGCGTCCCGGGCGCGATAGACCTGGCCCATGCCCCCCTCGCCGAGCAGGCCGAGGACCTCGTACCGACCGCCCGAGAGCGTCAGGCCGACCAGGCCGCCGGGAGCCGCAGGCATCGTCACACTCCGCCACAAGCGGTCGACGGCCCGGGCCGGGCCCGCCGCGAACCATCGCCCGGATCCGTCCAACGACACGCGTCCGGCATGGCACCCGGGGATGGTATTATGGCCTCGGTCCGATCGAATCGGCAACGCAATTGGGCGGGGAGCGATCCCGATGAACCACGGAGATCCCCTGGGAAACCGACCCCGCCAGGGTCGGGCCGCGACCACCCTGGAGTCCGTCGAGGAGATCCGCGCCCGGATCCTCGGCGGCCGGCCCCCCGCCACCCGGCGCGAGGGGCCGCCCGACCCGCCCCGGATCCCCGAGCCCCCCGGCGACGACACCCGTCCCTTCCGCCCCTCGATCCGGCCGCCGATCGCCCTGCTCCGGGTCCTCGACGACGGCGACCAGGAGGGGCAGGACCTCCGCATCCGCTCCTCGCCCTTCGTGATCGGCCGGTCGGAGGGGGACCTCCTCATCCCCCACGACCCAGGCATCTCCGGCCGTCACGTCGAGCTCTCCAGGGCCTTCGAGGACGGGGCGCATCGCTGGCTCCTCCGGGACCTGCAGAGCACCAACGGCACCTTCGTCCGCGTCTCGCATTCCCAGCTCCGGGACGACCAGGAGCTGCTCATCGGCGGGATCCGGCTCCGGTTCTCGACGGCAGTCCCCGGGGCCTCGACCGCGTCGACCGCGGCCGACCGGCCCGGCGCGACCCGGAAATGGGACGCCCCCGGCCGCCCCCCGGCCTCGGTCGCCGCGATGGTCGTGCTCACCCCGGGGGGGGACGGCCCCCGGCTCCCGATCTCGGGGGACGAGGCGTGGATCGGCCGCGACCCCTCGGCCTGCTCGGTCGTGCTCGACGACCCGATGGTCAGCCCCCGACACGCCCGGGTCGCCCGGGACGCCCGGGGCCGCTGGACGATCCACAATGAGCGGTCCCTCAACGGGCTCTGGCTCCGGATCCGGGAGATCGACCTGATTCGGGGCGGGCAGTTCCAGTGCGGCGAGCAGCGCTTCCTCGTGCGGATCCCCTGAGAAAGGCGGGCGAGACGGTGGCCCCCGACCGCTCCTGGATCATCGGCGCCGACCCCGGTTGCGACCTCGTGGTCGACCGCCCGACCGTCTCCGGCCGGCACTGCCGCCTCGAACGGATCGGCGGCGGCTACCGGGTCGAGGACCTGGGCTCGACCAACGGGACGTTCGTCAACGGCCGGCTCATCAATCGCCTCACCCCCGTCTCAATGCCCGACGCGATCACGCTCGGGCTGGGGGTCCCCATGCCCTGGCCGGTCGACGAGAGGGAGGACGACGCCCGGTCCGTCATCCGGATCGGGAGGGACCCGGACAACGACGTCGTCCTCGACGAGGCGGTCGTCTCCGGCCGGCACGCCCGGATCCTCCTCGGCGGCCGAGGGGCCGTGATCGAGGATCTCGGCTCCTCCAACGGCACCTCGCTCAATGCCCCGGGCCGCCGGATCGACCGGGCGCCGCTCTCCGCATCCGACGTGGTCTACTTCGGGTCCCTCGCCGTCCCCGCCGCCCGACTGCTAAGCTCGGGGCCGCCGCCGATCGGGGAGCCGGGCGGGGCAGACCGCCCCCGGCTCACCCTGTCGGCGCCCGCGATGGTGCTCGGCCGGGGATCGGACTGCGACCGGGTGCTCGACGAGCCGACGATCTCCGAGCACCACGCCCGGATCTGGCGGTCGGGGGGCTCGGCCTACCTGGAGGATCTCGGCTCCTCGAACGGCACCTTCCTCAACGGTCGGCGGCTCGGCCGGAGGCCGGTGACGGTCCGGACCGGCGACGTGATCGGCCTGGGGAGCTGCGAGTTCGCCGCGTCGATCGAGCACGACCCGGCCCGGCGATCGTCGCCCGGCCGGGTCGTCGTGGAGGCCCGAGGCGTAGGCGTCGACCTCGGCCGCTCGACCGTGATCGACGGGGTCTCGATGCGGCTCGGCCCCTCCGCGCTCGTCGGCCTGATGGGCCCCAGCGGCTCGGGCAAGACGACCCTGCTCCGGGCTCTGGTCGGCGACACCCGGCCGTCGAGGGGGGCGGTCCTCTACAATGGCGTCGACGTGCACGAGCACGACGGGGGGGCCCGCCGGGGGATCGGATATGTCCCCCAGGACGATGTCGTCCACCGCGAGCTGACCGTGGGCCAGGCCCTCCGCTTCTCGGGCCGGCTCCGGATGCCGGGCGGGGCGAACGGGCCGGAGGTCGAGCGTCGGGTCCGGTCGGTCCTCGGCCGGCTCGGCCTCTCGGACACGGAGCGCGTGCCCATCGGCCCTGCCGAGGGAGGGGGGATCAGCGGGGGGCAACGCAAGCGGGTCAACCTGGCGATCGAGCTGCTCGCCGACCCGGCCGCCTTGATGCTGGACGAGCCGACCTCGGGGCTGTCATCCGAGGACGCGTTGATGGTCATGCGACTCCTGCGCCGACTGGCCGACGAGGGGAGGACGGTCTTCCTGACGATCCACCAGCCCGGGCTCGACGCCTTCCGACTGCTGGACGACCTCGCCGTGATCGCCCGGGACGCCGGATCCGGCCGCCCCGGGCGGCTGGCCTACTACGGCCCAGCCTACCCCGGGGCCCTCGAATTCTTCGAGCCGGACGCGAAGCCCGGCGTCCCCCCTTCGTCGGACGAGATCCTCCGCGCCCTGCCCCGGCAGCCGGCCGACGCCTGGGCCGACCGATTCGCCCGATCCGTCCCCCCGGTCGAATTCGCCTCATCCCCGTCCGGGAGACCGCCCGAGCCCCCGGGGGTGCCCCCGACGGCAGCCGATCGCCTCCGGCACGCGGCCTCACAGTGGTACACGCTCGTATGCCGGAATCTGGCGATCAAGGCCGCCGACCGCGGGAACACCCTGGCCTTGCTGACCCAGGCCCCGGTCATCGCCATCCTGATCGTCCTGGTGTTCGGCCGGGGGGCGGCGGCCGAGACGACCGGGGAATCCTGGCCGGAGGTCTCGAAGATGGTCGGATCGACGACCTTCGTCCTCGGCCTCTCGGCCCTCTGGTTCGGCTGCTCCGGGGCGATCCGGGAGATCGTCGGCGAGCGGGCGGTCTATCGTCGAGAGCGGATGTCCGGGCTGGGACTCGGCCCGTATCTCGCCTCGAAGTTCACCGTCCTCGGGGCGATCGGCCTGGTGCAGAGCGTGGTGCTGCTGGCCGTCGTCCACGCGGGGAGCGGGCTCCGGGGGCCGTTGCTCCCGATGTTCGGGCTCTTGCTGCTCTCGGCCCTGGTCGGGGTGGCGATCGGGCTGGCGATCTCGGCCGCGAGCCGGACGACCGAGGTGGCGATCGCCCTGGTGCCGCTGATCCTCCTGCCGCTCCTGCTGCTCGGCGGCTCGCTCCGTCCCCGGCACGACCTCCCGACGCCGATCCGGCAGGCCTCCGACCTGATCCCCGCCCGATGGGCCTATGAGGGCCTGCTGACGCTCGAAGCCGGGCGCCGACCGACCTGGAGGCCTCCCGCATCCGTCGACCTTCCCGGCCGACGTCCGGGCCCCACGCCCGAGATCCGGGACATGGCCGAACATTCCTTCCCGGGCCGGACGGAACGCATGGGCCCCCGGGCCTCGGCGCTCGCGTTGGCGACGATGCTGGTGGCCCTCTGCGGCCTCATCGCCCTCATCCTCCGATCCCGGGACGGAGCATGAGGCGAGGACGAATCGGTTCATCCCGACGGCCGGTGCAGGAGGCTTCGGACCCGATCGGAGACCCCCGGTGCGGGGCAATACGCCTCCTCGAAGGCCCGGGGCCCGGGCGACCCGTTGGCCTCGGGATCACCGGGGTCCAGCCCGATCCCCCGGGACCGGGCGTAGCCCTCCAGCCGCATCAGGAACCCGAGGCATTCCCGCCTCGACCGCCCCAGCCCGAGGAGGGCGTCGTACGCCCAGCGGTCGGCCTCCCGCTCCTCGGCGACCGACCCCGCGTCGACGAGGCCCGAGAACGCTCGTCCGGCCGGTCCCGGTCCGTCCTTGCTGCGATCGACCGCTCCCAGGCAGTGGCCGAGTTCCAGATGCCCCAGCTCGTGGCCGACGACGAACTGCAACTCCGAGTCGCTCGCCGCCAGGGCGAACACGCCTCGGCTCACGTAGAGATATCCTCCAACGTGAGCGAAGGCGAAGACCCCGTCGGACTCGACCAGGAAGATCCGAATACCGGGTCCATTTCGTTCCGTGGACGTCACGAGCGGCGCGGCGAGCCGCTCGACGCGGTCCTGGAGCGGGCCGCCCCGGAAAACCAGGAGGGATTCGAGGACCAGGGCGTGGACCGCCCGGCCGAGGGCGTCCCGTTCGCCGTCGCTCATCAGGGTGGCGGGGTTGATCGAGGAGAACTCCGGCCGGTCGCCGGGCGGGTTGACCACGGCCACCTCCCCCGCATTCCTCGGCTCGAAGGGGAGGGGAATGGCCCCCTCCGGGACGATCGGGGCCGCGTCGTCGGCCCTCGTCTCGACGGCGAGGCCCGAGGGGCCACGTACCGAGGCGCCGGGAGGACCCGGGGCCGGGACGCCCGGGAGGGCCACGGGCCCGTGCGAGGGGGAGTCCCGGCCGGGGACCGCCGAGGAGCGCCCCGGGGCCTCAGTCCCGGCTACGGGCTGGTCCGGGCGGATCGGCCCGCTCGGCACCCCGCCGACCCCGGGCGTCGATCCCACCGGTCCGGCCTCGGCGACCTCCGGGCCGCGATCGGTCTCCGTCCCGGTCGCGGCGACGAGCCTCGCCTCCCGACCGGCCAGTGCCCGGGGCGAGGCGTAACGATGCCGGTGGCGGTCGCCTTCGATGCGAACGAGGATGGCCGCCCCGCCGAGGCAGACCAACGCGACCGATCGCACGAGGATTTTCATCCGGATGTCCCCCAATCACGCCGGCCCGCCCGGGACCTCCTGGGTGCTGGCCCGAGATCCCGCCTCCCCACTATAATCGGCGCCCCGGCTCGGGTCCCGGTGGACGAGACGATCGCCCCGGGCCCGGCACCGTCGAGGTGACGGGGGAGGAGGTGTTGCCCCATGCCCATCGCATCGAATCTGGTCCCGATGTTCCTCGTAGCTGCCCTGGCGACGGTCGCCTGGCCCGGATCGGCAGCCTCGCAGCCGCTGCTCGATGGGGTCGGGGGCGGCTTCGGGAACCAGGGCTTCGGGGGCGGCGGCTTCGGGAACCAGGGCTTCGGAGGCGGCGGCTTCGGGTCGGATATGGGGCTGGCGGCCGGCTCGACCGTGCAGGGAGACGTGGGCCGCGGGCTTGGGGTCTACAACGCGGGGCTCGGCCAGTTCTTCAGCGGGCTCGGGCAATTCAACCTGGAGACGGCCAAGGCCAACGCCGTGGAGACCGCCAGGGCAGCAACCCTGAATGAGTACCTCTATCGGTCTCGCCTGGTCGCCCGGGAACGCTACGCGAGGAAGGTCGCGGCGGAGCGGGAGCGGAACCGGGAGCGGAGGGAGGCGGTCGCCGACCGGATCAACACCAGGCCGAACGAGCGGGACATCATGGACGGTGCCGCGCTGAACAGGATCCTCGAGGACCTCTCCGGCTATCGCATCGCCCCGTCGATCCTGCGGTCGAGGGCGCAGGCCCTCCCGGTCGAACTCATCCAGGGGGTCCCGTACCATTACCCCTCCATCGGCGGGGTGATCTCGCTGGGACGGATGCTCCCGGAGCCCGAGGACTGGCCGGTCCTCCTGCGGGGGGAGCCGCTGGCGTCGAGGCGACTGGCCTACGACCGGGCCGTCCAGGACGCATTGCTGCTCGCCCGCCATGGCCGGCTGGGCCTGGAGGACATCCGGGGGATCCGGGAGGCGATCCGCTCCCTCCGTTCCGGGATGCCCCGGGTCGAGCCGGGGGCCGAACAGGCCGCGTTCTACCAGGCCCAGGTCTTCCTGAATCAGCTGGAGACCTCGGCCCGGACGCTCCAGGCCGCCGCCACCACGGTGGCGATCGCCGAGCTCGACGGGTTCCACGGCACGACCGTCTTCGAACTCGTCGACTTCATGGAGCGGTTCGGACTCCGCTTCGCCCCGGCCCGGACCCCCGAGGAGCGGGAACTCTACGGCACGCTCTATTTCGTCCTCTCCGAGCAGCGGAACGAACTGAATGACGTGCTGGAACCGATCGAATCGTCCATGCTGATCGATCGGATCCAGCCCGTCCCGGAGGAGCCCCGATGAGCCGCCGATCGATCGGACTGCTCGCCGGCTGCGCCGCGGCCCTGACGATCGCGGGGGGACCGCCCCAGGGACCCGAGGCCGCCCCGGTCCCCCCCGACGAGTTGCGGACCCGGGCCAGCTACGGCCTCGGCCTGAACGCCGGTCGCGTCAGCAAGCAACAGGGGATCGAGGTCGACCCCGAGGCCTTCGCCCGGGGCCTCCGCGACGGGCTCTCCGGCGGGGAGCCGCCCTACACCGAGGAGCAGCTCTCCGAGGCCCTGCTGGCGTTCCAGCAGCAACTGATGCTCAAGCAAGAGCAGCTGATCCGGGAGGTCGGCGCCCGCCTCTCCCGGGAAGGCCGGGCGTTCCTGCAGCTCAACGCCACGAGGCCCGGCGTGACCCGGCTGCCCAGCGGGCTCCAGTACAAGGTCGTCCGCGAGGGCTCCGGGCCGAGCCCCCGGGCCGGGGATACGGTGTTCGTCAGGTACAAGGGCACGCTGACCGACGGCACCTTGATCGAGGATTCCGCGGAGATGGGCGGGGTGATTTCCGTTCCCCTCGAACGCGTCATCCCCGGTTGGCGTGAGGCGTTGCTCCTCATGGAGGTCGGCTCGAAGTGGGAGCTGTTCATCCCCCCCGACCTCGCCTATGGCCCCGATCCCCCCGCCGGGGGACCGGTACCTCCCAATGCGGTGCTCGTCTACGAGGTCGAACTGCTCGCGATCGAGTGAAGCCGGGGCGACCACCGTCCGGGTGTCGAGTCCCGACCTCGACCCGTTGCCCGCGCCCCTGGGTGCCCTCCCGTCCCCGGGGTGAATCCGGTCGTATCGACCACGTGATGTCGACCCCCAACTCCCGGAGGACAACGTCGCTGTCCCCCCCGCGCCCCGGCGAGGCCAGGCCCTCGATCGCTTCGCACGAGGACGGCGACGAGAAACGGGGGCGTCCGGTGGCCCGGCTGGGGACCCTCGACTATGATCGAGGGCCCGGGTCGAGGGGCCACATCGAGGGGGGCCGGGCCGCGGGAAATGAGCGGATCGAAGGTTGGGCGCCATGATCCTGAGTCCCGTCGGGCGATCGATCGCCGATCTCGACACTCCGGCACTGCTGCTGGATCTGGAACCATTCGAGGCGAACGTCCGGACGATGGCCGGGCACCTGTCGTCGAGGGGGGTGGCCTGGAGGCCCCACGCGAAGGCGTTCAAGTGCCCGGCCATCGCCCACCGGCTGAGGCGTGCGGGGGCGATCGGCGTGACGGTGGCCAAGGTCTCGGAGGCGGAGGTGATGGCCGCCGCCGGGATCGACGACATCCTGATCGCCCACCTCGTCGTCGGCCCGCCCAAGGTCGCCCGCCTGGCCGCCCTGCGGCGCACGGCCGACGTGAAGGCCACGGTCGACCACCCGGACCACATCGGCCCCATGGCCGAGGCCGCCCGGGAGGCGGGCGTCGAGGTCGGCGTCCTCGTCGACGTCGATCTCGGGATGGGCCGCAACGGGGCCCGGTCGACGGGGGCGGCGGTCGAGCTGGCCCGGCGGGTCGCGGGGGCATCCGGCCTGCGCTTCGACGGCCTGATGGGTTACGAGGGGCACACGCTGTTCATCCCGGACCCCAAGGAGAAACGCCGGGCGATCGGGGAGGCGATCGGCCGGCTGATCGAGGCGAAGGACGCGGTCGAGGGGGCCGGGCTTCCCTGCCGGATCGTCTCGGCCGGCGGTTCGGGATCCTACCAGTTCACGGCCGACCTCCCGGGGGTGACCGAGCTGCAGGCGGGCGGCGGCGTCTTCGCCTGCCGCTATTACACCGAGGTTTGCGGCGTCGTCGGCCATCTCCCGGCGATCTCGGTGCTCGCGACGGTCGTCGGCCGGCCGGCCGAGGATCGGGCGATCCTCGACCTCGGGCGCAAGTCGATCAGCGACTACAAGACGCCGCCGGTCATCCCCGATCACCCGGGCTGCACGTTCCTCGGCCTCTCGGCCGAGCACGCCACCTTCGAGGTCCGGCCCGGAGATCGGCTCTCGATCGGGGACAAGGTCCGCGTGATCCCCGGTTACAGCGACTTCACGTTCGTGCTACACGACCGCATCCTCGCCCATCGGGGAGACCGAGTCGAGGCGTGCTGGACCCTCTCGGGCCGGGGGATGCTCCAGTGACGAGCCGTCACCGGGGGCTTCCCGGGGGGCGGGACGGTCCTCGGAGGTAGGCGATCAGGTCGGCCAGATCCTGGGGGGAAAGCACCCGCTCGAACCCCTCGGGCATCAGGGACCGACCCGTCGGGCGGAGGGCTTCGAGTTCGCCCCGGGGGATGACCTCCTCGACCCCCTCGGGCATCCGGAGGCGGAGGATTTCGGGCCCTTCCTCGACGACCAGCCCGCTCCGGACCTGCCCGTCCAGGGTCGCCACGATCACCCCGGCCCCGTCGGGCGGGACGTCCCGGCTCGGGTCGAGGATGGAGAGAAGGATCTCGTCCGCCGGCCGGCCGACGAGGCCGCCCAGGTCGGGGCCGAGGTCCGCCCCCTGGCCGTCCCGGGCGTGGCAACCCCGACAGTGCTGGGAGAAGAGGGATCGGCCCCGGGGCGGGTCCGCCGGCCGTCCGATCGCCGGGGCGAATCGCCGGACGACGTCATCCCGGTCAGTGCCGGGCCCGCCGCCGAGGATCTCCCGGAGCTTCCGATCCAGCGCCGCCGAATCCAGGAGGCGGATCAGCTCGACGGTCATCGGGTCCAGCTCGGCCTGGGAGACCGTGCCGTCCTCGACGCCTTCGAGCAGGCGGCCGGCCAGCTCGGCCCGGGTCGCCAGCGCCCCGAGCAGAAGCCGTCGGGTCGCCAGGGAAGAGCGGTCCCACCCCTCGAGCAGGAGGGAGGCCTGATCGGGCGTGCCGATCCGCCCGATGCCCCGAGCCGCGACCGCCTGCACCTCGGGTGGCATCACGGGACCGAGGAATCCGGTGAGTCGATCCCCGACCTCGGGCACCCGGGTCGCGATCGCCGCCTCGAGCGCGAGCGCCCGGATCCAGGCCGGATTCCCGGGGTCCGCCGCCGCCCTCAAGGCGGACCCCCGGACCTCCTCGACCTGCTCAAGGGCCGTCCGAAGCGACTCGGGAGGCGTCCCGGACCAGTCGAGCGTCGGCGTCTCGACCCGGCCCTGGCCCCGGGCCAGGCCGAGCAGTAACGCGAGGCCGGCAGGGCGGCCGGGCGGGCCGGGGATGAGCCGTAACAGCCGCTCGACCTCGGGTTCGAGGTCCCTGACCCCGACGAGTTCCGCCGCCTCGGTCAGGAACCGAGCCCGGTCGGGATCGGACTCCCCTCGCCAGCCCGGATCGAGGCGGAACAGGGATTCGAGGAACGCGAGGGGATCCTCGCCGATCCCGACGATTACCGCCTCGACCATCCAACGCGACCCGGCGTCGATGCTCGCGAGCCGGGCCAGCGCCTGGCGCGCAGGGTCGCCCGTCAGTCCCCCCAGCGAACCGGCAACCCGGAGACGCACGCGGTCATCGGGGTCCTCGGCCAGCTCGATCAATTCGGGGACGAGGTCACCTCGTTTCGATGCGAGCCGGGCCGCCGCCTCCCGGACGCGGAGCTCCGGATCGACGAGGGCCTGCTGGACTGTCTCGGAATCGAGGGCCCCCAGGCTCTCGAGCGTCCAGAGGGCGAGGACTCGTGCAAGGGGCCCCGGACCTTGCCGTGCCAGCTCCCGGAGCGGTGCGATGGACGCAGGGTCGTCCCGCTCGGCCAGCAACCGCTGGGCGGTGTCCCGGATCCATCCGATCGGATGGCCCAGGTCGGCGACGAGGCCGGGGGTGGGATGCGTCCCGGGCAGGTCGGCCGTGGGACGATCGATCAGCTCCTTCGGGACGATTCTCCAGATCCGGCCCCGGTCACGCCCCTCGGCGAAGTCGACGGAGGCGCGGCGATCCTCGGGGACGAAGTCCGGATGCTCGACCCATGCCCTGCAGAAATCGACCACATAGAGCGCACCGTCGGGGCCGTTGGCCAGGTTGACGGGGCGGAACCAGCGGTGCGAGGACGCCAGGAACTCCCGGCCCTGTTCGACTCGACGGGCCACATAGGTCGGGCCCACCGGATCGAGCTGCCGTCGGTGGACGACCCCGGTCAGGGGCTCGCAGACGAAGGCATCGCCGAGGTACTCGTCTCCGAGCCGTCCGCCGCGTTCGATGACCGGGCCGCAGGAGGCGTTGAAGAACGAGACGGATTCGGCATTGAACCGCTGCTGGGTAGGGGCGAGGGAGAAGATGCGTCCGCCGTCCTCCAGGTCGAGGATGTCGGCCACTCCCCCGGGAGTCCCGGCGTCGAGGACGACATGCCGCAACGGGACCGTGTTCCACGACGGAAACCGATCCCCCCAGTCGTCCCGGGGCAGGCCGAACTGGCTGAATCCGGTGATCGGCTCGAACTCGCCCGTCTCCGGCCGGACCCGGAGGTCGTTCCGGGGGATGGGGACCGCGGACGCCGGGGGATCGCCCGGGCGGCGGACGAGGCCCCCACTGCGGCCGTTGGCGAGGTAGACCCGATTGTCGATCCCCCAGGTCGGGCTGTTGACCCGCAACTGCTGGTTGCCCTCGCCGAAGCCGGTGAGGATGACCTCCCGGGTGTCGGCACGGCCGTCGTCGTCGGTGTCCTTGAGGTGGAGCAGGTCGGGCGCGGCGGTGACGAGGAGCCCGCCCGCCCAGGGGAGCACCCCGCTCGGGTACGGCAGCCCCTCGGCGAACACCGAGACATCCTCATATTGGCCGTCACCGTCGTGATCGACCATCCGCTTGATCCGCCCCCCCGCCGATCCGACGGGGTAATCGCCCATCTCGGCCACAAACAGCCGGCCGAATTCATCCCAGGCGATGGCGACGGGGTCCATCACGTCGGGCTCGCAGGCGACCAGCTCGACGGTGAGCGAGGGATCAGCGAGGCTCAGCGCCGCCCGGGATTCCTCCAGCGTCGGCGGCCGGTCCGCCCCGATCGCCGCCGCCAGGCAAAGGAGGGCGATCGACCGGGTCACGGGCCGCCCCCCTCGCCCTCGCGGAGCCGGTGCAGCAGGTCGACTGCGGCGGAGACGATCGCCTCCCCCGATCCCCGCTCGAGGTAGCTGTGCAGGCCGGTCCAGACCTGGTAGCCGCCGAGGTCGTAAGCGGCCTCGTCGGGGACATACCCGACATAGTCATTCGCCAGTTCGAAGACGTAGGTGTCTCGATAGGGCGACAGCCGCTTGATTTCCTGACCGAGCGTGGTGAAGAACTCCGCCGGGACGCCCACCAAGGCGATGTCGCCGAGGACGATCGCCTGGACCCAGGTCCGGAGCTCCTCCCCCTTCCGCGGCGCGAGTTCTCGGCGCATCTCCCGGAAGATGCCGATCGTCTTCTCGGCCCATTCCGGCGGCATCCGCCCGGTGCAATAGGCGACGACGGCCGCGTCGTCCGCCTGCTCGTCGAACGCTCGGACGCGGAGGGTGATCTCCTTCCGGATCCCGGCGACCCGATCGACCGGCCTCGGCCGGGACCGATCCATCGCGTCGGACACGGCCGCCTTGATGCGATGGAGCGCCTCAGCGGCGGAGAGGGAGAGGTTGTGGGTCGATCCGGAGGCCCCTTCGAAAAACAGGACGGTCCCCCCCCGCTCGCGTTCCAGCTGCTGGGCGGCCAGGCCGTAGAAGCTGGGGGAGCGGACCCCGGGTTCGAGGGTGCCGATGGTATGGGTCGAGTGGTTGAACAGGACGGCCTCCGGCGTCCCGTCGGGGCGGACGAAGCTGAGCACGGGGAGCTCCGGGTCGAATGGCCCGGTGGGACGGACCACATCGTCACGGGGGCCGACCCAGTAGATCGCGCCGTCTTGCAGCAGGAGCCGGCTGTTCTGGCCGACCGACGACTCCTCCCCGAGACGGAACCGGAGTCCCGCCGGCGCGAGCCGGGCGTCGGCCGCGACGGCGGCCTCGACCGCCTTCTCGCCGACCTGTCGCGCGAACTCCTCCTCGCGCCGGTACCCATGGATGGTGACCGTCGTCGGGGCCGAGTGCGTGTGCGTGGCGTTGATCAGGATGCGGTCGGTCGGGATGCCGAGCCGCTCCTCGATCCGCCGGGCGGACTCGTCGAGGATGTCGCGGCCGAGCATCAGCACGTCGCACGCGATGAGGCATGCCTTCCGCCCGTCCGGCCCCCGGATCACCACGGCCGACGCCCGGAGGTCGCCCTCCTGGCCGTGGGCCCGGCCGGGGCCGATGCTGCCGCCGATGACCATGTCGTCGGTCGCCTCGAAGATGGCCGACGCCGCACCGACCTCCAACTCGCCCGAGACTGCGGGTCGGCCGGAGAGCGACGCGATCCCCAGCAACCCGAAGGCGACCCCGGTCACGCCCCGAATCGAGATCGAACGCATGTCATCCCCCCCCGTCGGTTCGGGGCGCCTGGCCGTCGCCCTCGCCCAGCATCCGGATTTCGACGTCGCGGAACTCGATCTCGGCGGCCTCGATTTCCAGGGCGATCCGGCCCCGGGAGATCGGCCTCGACTCTCCCGGACGGTCCGGGTCGACGAGCCGGATGTGATCGCCCCGGGCGACGACATGGCCGTTGAGCACATGGGTCGTCGAATCGCCCCGGGCGACGACCTCGGCGGTGTTCCAGCCCTCCACCTCGAACGGGCCGGGCAGCCGTTTCGCGTAGCCGATCCCCTCTCCGCCCAGCACGGAGGGGCGGCCGCCCCGATCCGGCGCGAGGAACGTCGGGATCGGCTCCCCGGCGGTCTCCGGGTCGATCCAGGTGTCGAGTCGGAGGCCGTAGAGCGCGAGCAGGTCGCCCACGTCGGTCTCCTGCACCTGGAACTGGAGCGCCCGGGGCCAGACCGCGTCTTCTCCCAGGAGGTGATAATACAGGCCCGCGTCCCGCTTCAACGCATACCGGGGCTCGAACTTCTTCTCGCCCCAGCGATACCGCCATCGCAGGTGGTAGTCGCCGTACTCGTGCTCGGTCGCGATGTACCCCATGACGACCTCCCGGCCGTCGGGCACGTCGCGATAGAGGTGGATCGCGCCGTCCTCGATGGCGATGATCCCGTCCGGGTCTCGGTCCTTGCCGTGCTCCTGGAGGAACGTGTACCAGCCGTCGAGATCCCGGCCGTTGAACAGGCGGCTCCACCCGCCCTCGTCCCTTCCCGGTGGTGGACCGGGGGCGGCGGGTGCGCCCACGAACAGGATCAGGACCGACGCGATCGACCGGACCAGCATGGCAGAATCCTCCTCCGCCGGATCGTCGGGGCGTTGTCCCGGGCATGGGGATTGTCAGGATGGCCGAGGGGGCCGGGGCTCAAAGAGGGGCTTCGCCCGCCTCGGCCATCTCGCGGAATTGGGTCCAGGTGATGACCTCGATGCCGAGTCGCTCGATCTCATCGGCGATGGCGGGGTCCATGAAGATGCGTCGATCGCCGTCCCGGCGCGCGGCGCTGTCGGTGATGGCACGCAGTTCCGCATCGTCGTAGCCGCAATGGATGATGAGCTGCGAGACGCCCGGGGGCAGGGTCCGGATCGTCTCCCGGTAGTTCTCGACGCGCTCGTCGTGGGCATCGCCGCCGTAGAACTGGGCCAGGCCGTCGAGCACGGGGAGCTTCCGACCGTCCAGGGCGGCGAGCAGTTCCCGACCCCGCTCCCGCATCGCCGGATATGCCTGGACGACGGGGCCGTCGATGGACCGGACGAACAGGATCGGCAGGTCGTATTCCAGGCCGAGTTTGACGTAGACCTCGAGCAGGTCCGGCCGGCTCACCAGCGCCCCCATGTGGGTGTCGAGGTGGCTGACGGGGATGCCGAGCTGCTTGGCCCGCTCGACCTGCGCCCTCAATTCGAGTTCCACCTCGCCCGCGTTCGCCAGTCGGACCACGTCCGGGACGTTGTCGTGCAGGTAGCCGGCGTCGTCGACCAGGCTGGGCACGCAATCGCGGCCGGCGACCGGTCCCCAGCGGTAGTGGTCCCACTCGGAGTTGAGCGTCAGATGGATCCCGTAATCCTTCTCCGGGTTCGCGCGGGCGTAGGCGGCGAACTCCTCCACCCAGGGGCAGGGGATCATGATGCTGCACGACGAGACGACGCCCCGCTCCATGGCGTCGATGGTCGCCCGATTCACCGAATGGCACATCCCGGCGTCGTCGGCGTGGATGATGAGGTATCGCGTCTCCTCGGCCGATCGGGCCGGTCCGATCGGCAGTCCGAGGCCGAGGGCGATCATCGCGCAACACGTTCGCATGACGCATCCTACCCGGGCTCTGGAAAGGGGGGGGGCGGGGAGCCGCGTCGCGGCCCGATCCAGGATGCGACCGACCGCCGGGGAGTGCAAGCGTCTCCAGCATCCCCAACCCGGAGAATCCTCCCCGAGCTCGGCTGGAGGGGCACGGCAGGCACGCCGATTCGCAGGTACGATCCGTGGGGTCCCCCGAGGAAGGGGAGGTTTCGTGCAGGGCGGAGCACCTGCGAGCCGGGGATGGGCCGACTCGGGCCCGAGGCTCGGGGCCGGGATCCGGGAGGCGAGGGCGATGGCGGGGTTGCTCGGGCTTTTCTTCGTGCTGACGCTGATCACCCTGATCGGCCACGGAATCTGGGTGATCATCCGGGCGGCCCTCAAGGCCATCCGGGGCCTCGCGGCCCCCGATGGGCCGCGGGGAATCGACGCGGTGATGTGCCCGGATTGCGGCGAGGCCTGGCCGATTGCATCCGGCGTCCGCCAATGTCCCGCGTGCAACTGGCCGGGGCCGAGGGCCAGGGGGGATGCCCGGCGTGCCCGGGCGGCAGTCGGGATACTCCTCCAGCGGATCGAGCGATATCGGGAGTCGGGGCTCCTCGCCGAGCCGATCAGCCGTCGGATCGCCGAGGCGATCATCGCCGAGCGGGATCGGGTGGGAGTCTCGCCTCGCGATCCGGCGGTCTCGGCTGCCCCCTCGCAACCGCCCCCCCGGCCGACCCCCCGACCCGAGCCCTCCCCCGCGGGCCCGGAGCCCCGGCGTCCGAAGGCGCCCCGGGACGCCCTCGCCGCGCAGTCGATCTCCGACGAGGCCGCCCGGGAGGCGGGCCCTTCCCCCCGCACCCTCCCCGAGGCGGCCGAACCCGGCCCGCGGGCGAGCCTCGGGAGCGTCCTGGGCAGGTTCATGGAGGAGCGGAACCTCCGATGGGGGGAACTCGTCGGCGGCCTCCTGATCGTCGGCTGCTCGCTCGCGCTGGTGTTGGGCTACTGGGACCGGATCGCCGAGCGGCCGATCCTGCGGTTCGGCCTGGCCAACGGGGTGATCGCCGCGTTCTTCGCGGTCGGGCTGCACGCCGAACGCCGATGGCGATTGCCGACGACGGCGCACGGCCTGATCCTGGTCGCCACCCTGCTCGTCCCGCTCGGCGTGCTGTCGATGATCTCGGTCGGCGGGGACTCGGCCGGTGGGATCCGTCTCCTCGTCGGGGAGGCGATCGCCCTGGCTGCCTTCTTCGCGCTGATCGGTCGATCGGGGCGATCGATGGCCTCGATCTCCCCGTGGACGACGGCCGCCGGCGTCGTCCTCCCCTCGGCGGCGCTCCTCGCCGCCGGGCGATGGGCCGTCCCCGGAGCGGGCGAGGCCACGCGGATCGCGCTCGGCGTGCTCCCCCTGCTGGCCCATGCCGCCGCGACGCTCCGGGGCGTCATCGCGCATCGCGTCGGCGAGATGGGCGAGCCCGAGGCCGATGACCTGCTCCGGACCCTCGGGACGACCGCGTTCGCGGCGGCCGTCGCGCTGGGAGCGATGCTGGGCCGGTTCGGGGATCCGGCGGACACCCTGAGGCAATGGGCGTCCCTGGCGCCGCTGGCGGGGACGCCGGCCCTCGCGGCGGGGCTGACGATCTGGAGGCGGGCGGGCGCGACGCTGCCGACCCATCGGGTGGCCGGGGGGGCGATCGCCTCGGCCGGGACGATGGTGATGCTCGCCGGGGTCGCATGTGCCTGGCCGGGACCGGCCCGGATCGTCGCCGTCGCCACGTTCGACGGGCTCGCGCTCATCGCCGTCGCGCTGGCCTTCGAGCTGCCGGCGGCGATCGCGATCGGCGGCGTCTGCCTGGCCCTCGGCTGCCTGGTGACCCTGCTCGGCGTGATCGGCGCCCTCCCCTGGGGCACGACCACCTCGACCGGGCTGGCCGAGGCGCTCGTCTCCTCCCGGAGCGGGGTGGGCCTCCTGCCCATCGCGTTGCTGTTCCAGGGCGCGACGCTCGCGGTCCTTCGGGCCGGCCGGCGGGAGGAGGCGAGGGCCCTTTCACTGGTCGCCGGCCTGGCCGGGATCGCCTCCCTGGCGCTGGTGAGCTGGCACGGCTTCGCCCAGCCCGGGGACCCGGTCGGCGCCACCTGGGTCTACGCCGTCCTCGCGGCGGCGACGCTCGCGGGTTCGGCCGCGACGGCCCGGACGCCGCTGTTCGACGCCGAGGGATCTCCCCCCGAGCCGGCCGGCCTGGCCTGGGCCGGATCGGCTTTGCTACTGGCGGCGCTGGTCCAGGGGTTCGTCTTCCGGCAGGCCGAGTCGTGGGGCCTGTCGCTCCCCTGGTCCTCGGCCCTCCTCGGGCACGCGACGATCTCGGCCGGCCTGGCCCGAATGGGCCGCTCGCGACGGGCTCCGGGCGAGGGGGAATTCGGGGCGATCCGCGGCGTCCTGTCCGGGTCGGCTTTGTTGACCTCGTCCGTCGCGGCCCTCCTGCTCGCCTGGCGGGTCCCGGTCTCGGCGCCCTCGGACCTGGCCGTTTACCTGCTTTGGCTGTCGGCAGTGTGGTTGTTCCTCGCCGGATTCACGGCCTCTCGTCGCCTCTTCTGGGCGTTCCAGGCCGCGCTGACCGCGTCGGTCGGGTTCGCGGTGGCGGGGTGGGCCTCGGGCCGGCCGTGGTTCGGGGAGGGTCGTAAGCCCTGGCTCGACCCGAGGATCCTGCAGGCCGAGTCGATCGCCCTGGCCCTGCTCGGGCTGGCATGGATAGGCGTCCGGCTCGGGGCGAAGGCCCTGGGGGAGGCTCGACCGAAGGACGGTCGGATCGAAGCGTCTCGGCGCCTGATGGAGCCACCGTGGCCGACCTTCGATCGCTATTCGACCTGGGCGGCGGTGCTCGTGCTCGTGGGCCTGGCGGCCTACGGGGCGATCCCCGGGGCGGCCCAGGAACTCTCCCCCCGGAGCTTCGCCGCGGAGTACGCCCCGGCGTCCGCATCGGGGACGACCGGACGGCCGGTCCCACCCTCCTCCGCGTTCGAACTCCTCGGCCTGCCCCACGAGCCGGCACTCGGGATCGGGTCGTGGTTGTTGCTCGCCTCGGCGCTGGCGACGCTCCTCGCGGGCCAGTGGGAACGATTCCGGAGGCTGGATCTGCTGGGGGCGATGGTGGTGGCGGCGGCCACCGTGCCGCTGGCGGCGGGACGATGGGAAGAGGATGTCGCGGTCGCTTCGGCGATGCGGTGGGGAGGGGCGATCGGCGCGGTGGCGCTCTCGGCCCCCATCTGGGCCCGAGGCAGGCTCTGCCGACTCGCCCGTCGGATCGGTTGGGAAATGGGCCCCGGCCGGACCGAGGGACTCCGGCCGATGGCGATCGGGCTGGTCGTCGCGCTCGCGGCGATCCCGCTCCTGTCGATGATCGGATTCGTCGCCGGGGCGGCCTTCGATGCCCATCCGATTCGCCCGGACCTCGCGACCGCCTGGCGATGGTCGGGCATCGCGTTCGTCGCGATGGGGACCGCCGGGACGCTGATCCTGGCCCGGTCGGGGGGGATCGATGATCCCGGCGGACGGACGGGCGCCTCCCGGGTGGCGGGGGGCCTGGTCGTTGCCCTGGGCGCACTGGCGATCGTGGCGGTGTCGGCCCTGGTCGTGGGGGCGTCCCTCTCGGGAGACCCGGTGGTCGGCCCGGAGCCGGGATCGTTCTTCGACCGGATCGGGCCGGCGGGATCCTACGCGATCCCGATCGTGCTCGCCGCCCTGACCCTCGTCGGCTACGCGATCCGGGAGCGGTCTGCCGGCTTCGCGCTGGCGAGCGGACTGTTGCTCGGTTTCGGGGCGACGGTGGGCTGGCTTCTCTCCGGGGCGATCGCCGCCCGGCCGGGCGACCCGACGCTCTGGATTCGACTCGCCCAGCTCAACGCGATCGTCGGCTCGGCGTTCGCCCTCGCCTGGATGGGATGCGTCGAGATTTGGGCTCGTCGCCGAGCGGGTGTTCCGGGAGGGGCGAGGGGCCCTGCGCTGATGGTTCAGGTGGCGATCCCGGTCTCCCTGATCGGGTTGATCCTGATCGGCGGCGTCCTCGACCTGTTCCTGGAGCCGGGCCCGACGCCTCCCCGATCGGCGATCGCCGACCCGTTCGGATGGGTCGCCTTCCTGCTCACCGCCGGGGCGTCGGGACTGCTGCGGAGACGCCCCGGGACGATCCGGCCGGGCCACATCGGCTGCGCCGCCGTGGTCGGGATCGCCGCGATGCTCGCCTTCGGGGCGGCGGCCCGGGACCAGGGCGATTGGCGCACGTACCACGCGATGATGGCCCTCCAATCGGTCGCCGCCGGCGGGCTCATCCTGTTCGGCTGGAATCGACGGGGCATGAGGGTCGAGGTCCGATCGGAGGGTGACAATGCGATCACTCGATGGTCCTCCCTGGCGACGCTCGTCGTCACGGCGTACGCCCTGAACGCATCCGGCCCCGCCCCCGGCCAATCGCCCTGGTGGGGCGTCGGCGGCCTGCTCGTCGCGGCGATCCTCTGGGCGTCGCTCGCCGCGTGGTCGGCCGGCCGTTGGCCCCTCTACCTGGCGGGCGTCCTGATCAACCTGGCCGCGTCGTCCTGCTGGTTCGACGACCCCGGGGGGTGGCTCCGGGGGGCGTCGGTAAACCTCCTGGTCCTGAACGTCATCGCCCTGGCAGCCCCCGCCCCGGCCTGGCTCTGGATCGAATTGAAGGCGATCCGGCCCGTCACAGGCCGACTTAGGAGGCTTCCGCCATTCCACCGGGTCGCCGCCTGGGTGGCGATGATCGCGCTGACGTCGATGGTTTCCGCCTGGCTGATCGGCGACGCGGCGGGGGGGTGGGCGGGGCCCGAGATCGGGCTCGGGGCGGTGCTGGCGATCGGCTCGGTCGCCCTCGCCCTGGCGGTCGGCCTCTGGGATGACCGATCCCGGGGCGAGGTGGCCGGCTTGTACCTGCTGGGCCTGAGTGCCGCCGGGTGGCTCGTCGCCGGGTTCGACCCGGACCCGGGGATGATGGCCTGGGTCGGCGCCGTGGTGCTGGCCTGCCACGCGGTCGTCGCCGGGGCGCTTTGGAGTGCCCGGGACGCCCTCCGGCGCATCGCCGACCGCCTGGGCGTCCCGCGGTCGTCCGCCGACCTCGACCCCGAGCACGGCCTCGGCTGGCTGGTGCCTGCGAATCTCACGCTCTCGGCGGGGATCGTCGCCCTGGCGTTCGTCGTCACGCTGACGAATGGGGACATGCTCCCCCGTTTCTCGGCGGCGAAGGCGGGCCTCGCGACCGCGTTGGCGATCGGCCTGCTCGCCAGGGGGGAGCGTCGCTCCCTGCTTCGGGCGACTGCCCTCGGCTTCGGGGCCGCGGGAGCGTTGGCCTGGGGGTGGGCCTGGATCGACCCCGGGTCGCCGACGGCCACGCTGGACCGCGCCGCCGCGACGATGGTCGCCCTGACGGCGACCGCCGCCGGCTTCGGGCTCGGCCTGGTCTCGCTCGCCCCGAGGGCGACGCGATGGGGCCGGGCGGCGCGCCGGCTCGTGCCGTCGCTGCTCGGGTTGGCGGGCTTCGCCATGCTCGCGGTGATTGGGGCGGAGCTGGCCGCCACGGCGGGAGGGAGGCCCGTGGCGATGTCGGCACCGGCCCTGGTGGCCTCGGCCGCGACCATGCTCGGGGCCGTGGCGGCCGCGCTGGTGGCGGCGGTCGTCCCCGGGCGCGACCCCCTCCGGCTCCCGGAGCGCCGGCGGACGATCTACGTCTACGGCGCCGAGGCGCTCCTCGCCCTGCTGGCGATGCACCTGGGCCTGACGATGCCCTGGCTGTTCTCCGGCATCTTCGCCCGGTACTGGCCGGTCATCGTCCTCGGGATCGCCTTCGCCGGCGTCGGCCTGGGAGAGGTGTTCCGCCGCCAGGGTCGGCTCGTGCTGGCCGACCCCCTGGAGCGTACCGGGGCCCTGCTGCCGATCCTCCCGCTGCTGGGGGCGTCCTGGCTCGAGCCGAGGCCGGGAGAGGACACCCTCTTCCTCGTGCTGGCCGGCGGCCTGTACGCGACGCTCTCGCTCCTCCGATCCTCCGCCGGATTCGGCGCGATGGCCGCGTTGGCATTCAACGCCGGCCTCTGGACCGTGCTGGGCCGTCGCGAGGGGTTCGGGCTGCTGGAACACCCGCAATTCTGGGTCGTGCCGCCGGCCCTCTGCATCCTTGCAGGTGTATTCATGAACCGGGATCGATTGGGCGAGGGGCGGTCCGTGGCGATGAGGTACGCCGCCTCCGGGGCGGTCTATCTCTCATCGACGACGGATCTGGTCCTGAACGGAGTGGGCGAGGATCCCTGGCTCCCCCTGGTCCTCGGGGGCCTGTCGCTGCTCGGCATCTTCGCGGGCATCGCGCTCCGGGTCCGGGGGTTCCTGCTGCTGGGGGTCGGGTTCCTCGGCCTCTCGATCTTCGCGATCATCTGGTACGCCGCCGTCGACCTCCGCCAGACCTGGCTCTGGGCCGCCAGCGGGATCATCGCCGGCATCCTGATCCTGGCCGCATTCGCCCTATTCGAGAGGCGGAGGGGGGAGGTCGTGGAACTCGTCGGCCGGCTCCGGGACTGGGAGCCCTGATCGGGCAGGGGGCGGGGGGTCGAGTCATCAGGCGATCACGTCGCGGAGGACCCGGCCGTGCACGTCGGTGAGGCGGAAGTCACGGCCGGCGTACCGGAAGGTCAAACGTTCATGGTCGAACCCGAGGAGGTGGAGCATCGTGGCGTGCAGGTCATGGACGCTGACCGGGTCCCGCTCGGCCTTGAAGCCGAACTCGTCGGTCGCGCCGTGGACGGTGCCGCCCTTGACGCCGCCGCCGGCCATCCAGACGCTGAACCCGTAGTGGTTGTGGTCCCGCCCCAGCATCGACTTCCCCTCCGCGGTCAGCTCGACCGTCGGCGTCCGGCCGAACTCCCCGCCCCAGAGCACGAGCGTCTCCTCCAGCAGTCCCCGGGCCTTGAGGTCGGTGAGCAGCGCGGCGATGGGCCGATCGATCTCGGCGGCCAGCCTGCGGTGGTTGGCCTCGATCTGGTCGTGGTTATCCCAGGGCTGGCCCGCGCCGTGCCAGAGCTGGACATAGCGGACGCCGCGTTCGACCAGCCTCCGGGCGATCAGCGTCTGCCTCCCGTGGACCCCGTCGCCGTAGAGCGCCCGGATCGAGGCCGGCTCGCCCGAGAGGTCGAACGCCTCCGACGCCTCGACCTGCATCCGGAAGGCGAGCTCGAAGGATTGGACCCGTGCGTCGAGCCGGTCGTCGCCCAGCCCCTCGCCGTGCTCGGCGTTCAGTGTCCGGAGCAGGTCGAGTTGCCGACGCTGGGCATCGGTGCTGACGTGGGGGTGCTCGATGTTCTCGATCAACCGATCGATCCGCTCGTGCTGCGAGTCGATGTAGGTGCCCTGGTAGGCGCCGGGGAGGAACCCGGCCTGCCAGTTCTCGATCCCCTTGATCGGGTAGCCGCCGGGGCAGAGGGCGATGAATCCGGGCAGGTTCTGGTTCTCCGTCCCCAGGCCGTAGAGGGCCCAGGAGCCAACGCTGGGGCGAGACTGCACCGAGTCCCCGCAGTTCATGAGCATGAGGGAAGGCTCATGATTCGGCACCTGGGCATACATCGACCGGATGACGGCGATGTCGTCGATGTGCCGAGCGGTCTCGGCGAACAGGTCGCTGACCTCGATGCCGCTCTCGCCGTATCGTCGGAACCGGAACGGCGAGGGGAACGCCGAGCCGGTCTTCCGCTCGGTGAGTAAGGTCTCGGGCAGCGTCCTGCCGGCGTATCTCGCCAGGGCCGGCTTCGGGTCGAAGGTGTCGACGTGCGAGGGGCCGCCGTTGAGGAAGATGTGTATGACCCGCTTCGCCTTGCCCGGGAAGTGGGGTCGCTGTGGCTCCAGTCCTCCCGACCGGCCGGGGGACGGCGAGGCGAGCAGGTCCCCGGCATCGGCGAGCACGCCGAGCGCCCCGAGCGCCCCGAGGCCCATCCCGGAACGCGAGAGCAGTTCCCGGCGCGTGAGGCCCGGCCGAGCCGGTCCTGGGTGATCCATGGCGAGCCCCCCGTCTCGATGGTCCGGTCCGTGTCGATGCATCGGCGATTATTCGACGAAGGAGAACTCATTGGACATGAGCAGCACCTGGGCCAGCTGCTCCCAGGGCCCGAGCGTCGGTGTCGAGTCCCCGGCGAAGTCGTCGCGGGCATCCCAGGTCGTCGCCCCCCCGGTGCCCAGCCCGGTGATGACCGGCGCCCATCGGAACTGATCGCTGTCCAGCCCGTCTCGGAGGTCGACGACGAAGTCGATCACATCCCCGGCCCGGACTTGCAGCGATTCGACGCCGATCGAGGCCCGGTCGTCGTGCACCTCGACCGATCGGATCAGCCCGTGCCGGCCGCCGCAGAGGAAGGCCCGGATCCCGTCCCCCCGGGCGACGTCGTGGGTCACGGTGGACTCGACTCGGATCCTCCCGTCGCTCGGGGCCACCCATCTCCGGATGACGGCGTGATCGCGGTCATTCCCGGGATGCCCGCCCTCGGCCGTCAGCCTGGCCCATCCCAGTCCGGGGTCGGGCCACGAGGGCCCACCCTGCCAGCCCTCCCCGGAGAAGAAGGGGAGCGGCCGGAAGTTCGTCACCCTTCCCGAGGATTCCTCGAACCGGCCGTAACCGTACGACCAGTCCCCGGCCGTCGGCGGCGGGCCGACCTCGGGTTCCGCCGCCGAAGCCCGGACCAGGGCGATCGCCGATCCGATCTGCGCCGGCGTGGGCTCTCGCTGATAGACGGCCCGGTAGAGTCTCCGCACCCGCTCCTCGTCATTCGCCGCCTTCGCCACCTCGTCCCGGTCGACCAGCGCGCGAGCACACGTTCGCATGAACGGGTGATTCAGGAAGAAGAGGGCCTGTTGCGGGACCGAGGTCGCCGAGCGTTGGGGGATGAGCAGGTCGGGGTTGGCGAAGTCGAAGACCCGGAGGACGGTGGGAAGTTCCTGACGGTCGACCGTCCCGTAGAGGGTGCGTCGGGCCGCCTCGGAGGGGCCGAAGAGCGGCCCGGACGGGCCGCCGATCCTCCGGTCGAGCCGCCCCGACGCGGCGAGCAGCGCGTCGCGCAATTCCTCGAACGAGAGCCGGTGGACCGGCATCCGCCAGAGGAGTCGGTTCTCGGGATCCAGCCGACTTGCCCGCTCCGATCGCTCGAGGTCGGCAGGTCCGGCGGCCGCCTGGCGATAGGTGGCCGATCGGACGATCTCCCGATGCAGCCACTTCAGGCTCCATCCCTCGGCCACGAAGCGAGCGGCCAGCCAATCGAGCAGCTCGGGATGGCTCGGCGAGCCGGCCCTCGTCCCGAAGTCGCCTGGTGAGTCGACGAGGCCCGCCCCGAAATGGTGCATCCAGGCGCGATTGACCGCCACCCGGGCCGTGAGCGGGTTGGTCGGGTCGACGATCGACCTCGCCAGTTCCAGCCGGCCGCTCCCGAGCCGGAACGGCCCGTCGTCCGGGCCGGAGAGGACCCGGAGGGACCTCCTCGGCACCACCTCACCGGGATTCGCCGCGTTCCCCCGCCGGAAGACTCGGGGCTCGATCATCGCCTCGGGGTCGCGGTCGGCCAGAATCAACGCATGGGGCGGCGCCTCGGGCGATCGGATCAGCCAGCGGTCGACCTCCCCCTGGAGCTGCCACAATTCGACGACCGTCGACGTCGGGAAGAAGAACTCGATGTTCACGAGCGCCTCGTCGGGCACCTCGCACGGCGACGCTTCGCCATAGAGCAGCCGCCGGATCGCCTCGAGGTCGGGGTCGGGGAGCCGGTCGGGGGGGGGCGTCCCCTCGGACTTCGCCTCCTCGATCCGGCGCTCCCAGCATGCGATCACGTCGCGGAACACGGCGCCGTATCGGCGGGCGACCTCCTCGCGACTCGCCGGCGGCGAGGGGAAGGCCGCGGCCACGGCCGGGTTGACGACCGACGGCGGGGCGTCTGCGAGGGACCGATGCACCTGCTCGGCCCGGCCCCGGAACTCGTCGGGCGGGATCCGGGCATAGTCGATCCAGGCCCTCAGGACCGGATCGCCGAGCCGCTCCCCCCGATCGATCGCCTCCCGCCAACGATGGACGGAAGCGGGGATCAGGTCGGCCGCCGTCAGGATCTGACTGAAGGCCTCGCCGGGATACTTCTCCGGCGAGAACTGCGCGAGCAGGTAGTCCTCGACCCGTCCCCGGACGCGGCCCGAAGCCGCCCCTCGCTCGGCCGACAGCCGCCCCCGCAGGGCGGCCTGGCGGGTCTCCAACTCGGCCAGGAACGCCTCATCCGCGGCGGCCCATCGCGACTCGCCGACGGCGGGGACGAGCGCCTCCTCGGAGTTCCGGAAGACGCCGTAGAGGGCATAGTAATCGGACGTCGGGATCGGGTCATACTTATGGTCGTGGCAGCGGGCGCAGGCGACGGTCAGCCCGAGCATCCCCCGGGAGACAACGTCGATCCGGTCGTCGATGATGTCGTGCTTCACCCCCAAAAACCGCCGGCCGAGGGTCAGGAACCCCATCGCGGCCAGGTCCTCAGGTTCGTCGGCGGCCTGGTCGGCGGCCACCTGGAGCAGGAGGAACCGGTCGTAAGGCATGTCCTCGTTCAGGGAACGCACCACCCAGTCCCGGTAGGCCCGGGCGTGGACCCAGGACGACTCCTCACGGGCATACACATACCCTTTTGTGTCCGAATACCGGGCCACGTCGAGCCAGTGCCGCGCCCAATGTTCGCCATGGTGGGGGGAGTCGAGCAGCCGATCGACGAGCCGGTCGTACGCGTCGGGCGACTCGTCGGCGACGAAGGCGTCCGCGTCCTCGGGGGTGGGGGGCAGGCCGGTCAGGTCGAAGGAGAGGCGACGGATCAGGATCCGCCGATCGGCCTCGGGCGAGAGGCCGAGCCCCTCGGCCTCCAGCCGGGAGATCACGAAGCGATCGATAGGGGTCCGGACCCGGTCCTCGTCCTCGACCCCGGGCGGCTCGACCTCCTCGACCGGCCGGAAGGCCCAGTGGTCGCCCCGATCGACCGCCATCCCCCCGCGACCCTCCTGCTGCGGCGGCGTGCCGGCATCCGAGCCGGGCCAGGGCAGGCCGAGCTCGATCCAGCGGGTCAGCGCCTCGATCTCCCCATCGGAGAGCTTGCCCCCCGGGGGCATCCTCGGTTCGGAGTCGTAGCGGACGACCTCGACCAGGAGGCTCGCCCCCGGCTCGCCCGACTCGGCCGCAGGTCCGCTGTCGCCCCCGGCGAGGATCGCCCCCCGGGAGGTCAGGGAAAGCCCGCCCTTCGGGCCGTCGTCGTCGTGGCACGACCCGCACTTCTCGACCAGGATCGGCCGGATCGTCGCCTCGAAGAACTCCTCGGCCGGGCGATCCTCGGCCCGAGCCCCGGCCCCGAGTATCGTCAGGACGAGGATCCCGGATCGGATCGGAAGGTGATCGCGTCTCATGGCATCCCGGGCGGGCGAGGGAATCGATGTCGCGGGGACGCTCGGTTGAACCGGAATCCCAAGGATGTTAATCATAGCGGGGCCCGACGCCCGATCACAACCTCCTCGACCGACCCACCCGCTCCCGATCCGGCCGATTCGCGGCTACCAGCGGATCTGGGACTGGACCGGTCCCGCATGCATGTCGGCCCGACGCTCGATCGGCCAGTCGCGCAGCTCGTCGACCAGGCGGACGAGGCCGTCGACCGCCGCCTCGAAGATGATCCGACCCTTCTCGGCGGTGGCCTTGGTGGGGTCGCCGTGCACGCCGGTCTGGGTCCAGCGGCCCCAGTAGTCGTTGAAGCGGACGAAGTAGTTCATGGTGCTGTCGCTGCTGACGAACTCCCCCATGCGGTCGTTGTCCTCGACCGCCTTGTCCATCTGGACCCGGTCGCCGGCCAGGTGCAGGTAGAGCGAGGTCTCGAACTCGTCGGCGTGCGCGATCACCTCCGACTCCCGGACCTCCTTGAACGCCTCCATCAGGAACCAGAAGTACGTCGTCGCGAAGCAGAGCGACTCCGTCTCCAGCACCGTCTTCCGGGCGACCAGGTCGATCAGCGGGGCGTTCGAGCCGTGGCCGTTCACGACCAGGATCTTCCGGAATCCGTGGTAAGCGACGCTCTTGGTGACGTTCAGGCAGAAGTTGATGAAGACGTCGGGCTCGACGTGGATCGTGCCCGGGAAGTCGATGTGGTGCAGGTTCAGGCCGTAGGGGATCGGCGGGAGCACCAGCACCCTGTCCGGCGCCCGCCGGCCGACCTCCTGGCAGACCGACTCGCAGAGGAACAGGTCCACGTCGAGGGGCAGGTGGTGCCCGTGCTGCTCGGTCGAGCCGGTGGGCAGGATGACGAGCTTCTGCCGCGCGATCGCCTCGTTCATCTCCGGCCAGGTGAGCCGGTTGTAGCGGTACTCGGTCGAGGCTCGGGACATCGGGTGGACCTCGGTGTTTCGGTTCAGATCGATTCCGGGTCGAGGGCCGTCGGCTTCTCCTCGACGTCGAGCGATCGGGTGCAGTCGATCAGGAGCCAGCAGAGCCCGCTCCCCAGGTACATGGCCGAGAGCATCACGAACAGGGGGCCCCAGTCGGTCGAGATGACGTCGGGCCCGGTCCCGGTGGTGAAGGCATCGAGCACGACGCCGAAGACCAATGGCATCACCACGCCGCCGAGCGTGCCGGCCGTGTTGATGACGCTGAAGACGGTGGCGCTGAAGCGGCCGCCGAGGTCGGTGCAGGTCCCCCAGACGGTCGGCTGGCTCCAGTCACTGAAGAACTTCGCCACCATCAGCACCCAGGCCGCCGCCACCCCGCCCGGCTGCCGGACGACCAGGGCGAGCATGACGCAGCCGATCAGCTTGCCGACGAAGCCGACCCCGCTCCGGGACCACCGACGGCTCCCCGTCGCGGCGATCAGGCGGTCGTTCAGCCAGCCCCCGGCGATCCCGCCGAGCGCCCCTCCCCAGAGCGGGAGGCTCGCCAGCCAGCCGGTCTGGGCGATGTCGAAGCCCCTCGCCCTCAGGAAGTAGGTGCCGATCAGCGAGACGAAGACCACGTCGGACCCGGCGTCGAGGAACTGCTGGAGCACGAAGAAGCGCATGCTCCGGCTCCGGAAGGTGCGGCCGGCCGGGAGGACGGCGCGGGACTTCGGCCCCGACCCGGTCGACCCCTCGCCGATCAGCGCCCGCTCCCGTTCGTTCACGCCGGGGTGCTCGTCGGGGGAGTTTCGGAACGTGACGAAGAAGACCAGGCCGTAGGCGAGGCCGAGTCCCCCCAGGATGATCAGCGACGTCTCCCAGGAGAGGCCCAGGCCCCCCATCAGCAGCGTCCCCAGGAGGATCGGCGAGAGCGCCCCGCCCCCTCTCCCGAAGGTGGTGGCGATCCACCCCTGGAGGACCGTCCGGCGCCCGGCCGGGAACCAGCTGCGGGTCACCTTGGTCAGGGCGGGGTAGCAGCCCGCCTGGGCCGCTCCGAAGACGAGCCGCCAGGCCCCCAGCAGCCAGAGCATCGCCGTCTGCCCCAGCGCGGCCAGCGACAGCGACCAGAGGACGACGATCGCCGACAGGAACCGATGCGGCCCGAAGCGGTCGACGACCACGCCGCTGGGGATCTGCCCGAGGGCGTAGGTGTAGTAGAACAACGAGAACAGGAGCCCCGCCTGCGTGTTCGAGAACCCGTATTCCTCCTGCAGCTTCGGCCCGACGATGTTCCAGGTGTAGCGGTGCAGGTACAGCAGGAAGGACATCCCGCAGGCCAAGGCGAAGACGCCCCAGCGGACGTTGGTGGGGCGGTCCGGGCTGCCTCCGATCATGGGCTTACGACCCCCTCCGTCACCAGGATTGCTCGACGCCGACGCAGAGGATGAACTGCCCCTGGCGGACCCGGGCCCCCCAGGCCTGACCGACCACGATCCCTTCGACTGGCGCCTCTACGGGCCAGCCGGGCTCGTCGATCCGCCCGAAGTCGTGCAGCCTGCCGACGAGCACCCCCTTCGCGACCCGGGAGCCGCAGGGCAGGACCTCCTCGTAGTGGCCCTCGAAGGGGGCCGGCACGTAGCAGTCGAAGTCGACGATGGCCGCACAGAACTGGGTCCCCGAGGCATGGTGGCCGATCGGCTCCACCTCCCCGTCGAGCTGCCCGTGCCGGACCGCCGCGGCGAGGATCCCCTGGCGGCCGTAGCGGACCCCTTCGGCCAGGACCGCCTCCCCCCAGCCCAGCTCGGTGCCGACGGTGACCTTGCCCAGGCGCTCGGCCTCGCTGGTCAGCAGCCCCGGGGTCCGATTCTGGTAGAGCATCACCAGCGGCGTGCCGAACCACCGGGCCGTCTCCCGGGTCGACCGGGCCAACTCGGGGTCGTCGATCGGGTGGAAGCTGGCACACGGGGCGAACCGGATCTGCTGCCCGCCGGAATGCAGGTCGAGCACGACATGCACGTAGGGCCAGATCTGCCGGCGGACGAGGTCGGCGATGCGGTGCGTGATCCCCCCGAGCGGCGCCCCCCGGCCCGCCCCCTCGACGAACGCCCGGTTCAGGTTCACCCCGTCGGCACCGACGCTGTCCCTCGTGCCGGTCCGGAACGCCTCGACATTCAGCACCGGGACCAGGACGATCCGGCCGAGCACCCGGGCGGGGTCGATCTCGCCGAGCAGCCCCTTGATCGCCGACGGCCCCTCATATTCGTTCCCGTGGGTGGATCCGAAGGCCACGAGGCCCCGGCCCGGCTCGGCCCTCGGGCCGACGAACACGGTGAGGGGGATGAGATGGGCCCCCCACATCGTGTCGTGCTCCAGCGCGACCCAGTAGTCGCGGCGTCCGGGCGTCTCGAGGTCGAGGTCGTCGGGCAGGACGACGGATCGGGTGGCCATCGGCGACTTCCTCGGGAAGGACTATTGGGACCGGAACACGGTCCGATCCGGCGAGAATCGCTTGAGGGTATCGGCATCCAGCTCGATCCCGAGCCCCGGCCCCGAGGGGATTTCCAGGAACCCCCGGTCGTCGAGCCGGAAGGGCCGGGCGGCGATCTCCTCGATGTAGGCGCAGGGCGTGAGGTACTCGACGTACCGGGCCACCGGGATCGAGGCCGAGAACTGGAGGTCGGCCGCCAGGCCGACCGCCGTGTTCCACCCGTGGGGGACGACCTGGATGTTGTGCTCGCTCGCCAGCCAGGCGATCCGGCGGGACTCGGTCAGGCCGCCGTTCTTGGTGCAGTCCGGCTGGAGGATGTCGACGGCCCGGCGCTCGATCCAGGGCCGGAACGACTGCCGACGCGTGAGGACCTCACCCCCGGCGATCGGCACAGGGGAGACCCGGGTCAGCTCGACGTAACCCTCCAGGTCGTCGGGGGGCAGGGGCTCCTCGAACCAGGTGATGCCGTGGTCCGCCAACATCTCGGCGGTGTTCCGGGCCCAGTTGGTGCCGTGCGGCCAGAACTGCTCGCTGCCGCCGGCGTCGACCATCAGCTCGACCCCGTCCCCCACCTCCTGCCGGGCCGTCCTGACGATCAGCTCGTCGAACGCCCGGTCCCGGCGGCCGAACGGCCGCCAGCCGAGCTTGATCGCCCGGAACCCGCGATCGATCACGCTCGACAGGGTCCGCCGGAGGGGCTCGGGTTCATCGAAGAGGATCGACCCATACGGCTTGATCGAGCGCCGGTAGTCGCCCCCCAGGAGCCGGGAGACGGGCTGGCCGCAGGCCTTGCCCATGAGATCCCAGAGGGCGAGGTCGATCCCGCTGATCGCGTGCTCGACGGCCCCCCCTCGCCCTTGCCAGAAGGAGGACTGGCGGAGCGTCTCCGAGACCCGTTCCGGCTCCACCGACGACTCCCCCCGGAGCATCGGCCAGAGCAACCCCACCGCCCCGGCCACGAGCGATCCCGAGGTGAAGCAGCTCCCGTAGCCCTCCCTCCCGTCGTCGTCTCGGAGGATGAGCAGGGTGTGCAGGTTCTCCTGCGGCTCGTGCCCCTGCGGCCAGCCGCCGTCGACGGTCGCCCCGGTCAGCGGGCAGATTTCCAGTTCCACGATCGCCACGTCGGTCCCCCGTCGTCGGGTCAGGAGGTGAATTGGAGCGCGTAGATGCTCGCGTCCTTGAGCATGAACCTCAGGCGGGCCGGCCGCCCGGCCAGCGGGGAGACGTCCTCGCCGCCCCGCCAGGAGACGGCCCGTCCGACCTCGTTTCCGATCGTCTCGACCGACTCGGCGAGCGAATAGCCGGGGATCGGGCCCCCCTCGGGATCCCGGACTTCGACCCGGATCCCGCCCGCGGCGGAGGTCTCGAAGTTCAGCTCCAGGCGGCGGCCGTCGAAGGTCAACGGCTTCGAGACGAGTTCGCCCCCGTCGTACCCGGCCCGGACCCGGGCGAAGCCGTCGAGCCTCATCGAGTAGCGGCGGAGGTGGGCGGTGGCCTGCCCGTAGTTCTGGTTGACGTAGACCGACATCTCGGCCGGGCCCGTCGGCACGACGTTCAGGGCCGGGTAGTTCGTCCGGGAGACCCAGTTCTCGGGGCCGATCCCGGGGACGATGAACCCTTCCATATAGGTGCGATCATAGTGGTCGCCCCCCCGGGAGCTGATCAGGACGGCGTCGGAGCAGTCGCCGAAGTAGCCCGGGTCGACGCCGATCGCCTCGGCCTGCTCTGCGGAGATGACCCGGCGGCCGGGCATGAACCGGGCGGCAATGCCGATCAGCAGGTGGGGAGCCCGGAAGTACGGGCTCGTCTGGTTCGTGTAGAGGTGCTCGACCGGCCGGTCGCCGTAGGACATCAGCTCGGGCTCGGTCCAGCGGAGGAAGTCCTCCGAGGTCGTCCGGGCGATCCGGCGGTCGCCGTCGACGAAGACCCGGAAGTAGCAAAGATATCTCCCCTCGTGCTCCGACCAGAGGGGGACGTTCTGGGAATCGAACGCCCCTTGCGCGATCACGGGGCCGTCTCCGAGCCGTCGCCAGCGGATGCCGTCGTCGGAGGCGAAGGCGTGCAAACCAGACTTACCGGTGCCGGCGAGGGCCTTGTAGCGCCGGTCGCCGGGCACGCCGGGCCGGGGGTCGAGCATCGGGCAGAAGTTGTGCGAGAAGGGGGGCATGCCGGCGAGGACGATGTTGTTCGCCTTACTCCCGTCGTACTCGAAGAAGCCCAACTCGGGGCGGTCCCAGCGGATGCCGTCGGTCGACTCGGCGTAGCAGGTGACCTCGGCGGCGCTACCGTCGACCCCTGCCCGGGGCAGGCCCCGGTAATAGAGGCGGTACAGGGGGCCGTCGTGGATGACCGTCGCGTAGCCGCAGAAGGGGCCCTCGTAGGGGCGGTCGAAGCGGTGGACAATCCCCTCGTCCCTCGGCCGCTCTAGGGCGATACGGGCATCCCCGTCGAGGCGGTCGATCAGGTACCGGTCGACGAACAGCTCGCGTCGGGATCCGAGGTCGATCACCCCCTCGCCGTCGCCGGCCTCGGCCCGGAGTGGGGCACCGGCCCGGGCAAGCGACATCAGGGGAGAGGCGGCGAGGGCGGTCGAGGCCTGGAGCCATCGGCGTCGATGCATGAGTCTCTCCGTCCGGGTCGGGTTCGGCCTGATCCGGCCGGGCTCCGGGTGGGTCGAGGAGGCGGCCGGTCCCGGCCGCCGGGGCCTCTCATCCCTTCTTATCAGTTTGCGTGCAAGCGTTTCAGGAGCTGGATCTGGCCCGCGTGGTAGACGTCGTGGGCGGCGATGCCCGAGATCAGCCCTTCGAGGTCCGACCGGCCCCCTTCGGGCACCTCGGCCAGGCGATCGGGCGTCAGTTCGGCCACGGTGAGCCTCAGCCTCCGGTGTTCCTCCGCCAGCAACCGGAGATGGTCCCGCCACCGTTCGTCGTCCAGGTCGGGGCCGACGGGGAACCAGTTGCTCCCCCGGATCGCGAACGACCCCCGGCGGTCGCCCCGGATCCGACGCCTCACGGTGTATTTCCAGTAGGAGGCATGCAGGACCTGCTCGGCGATGGAGTGCCGACCCGGGCCCGGCCCCCATCGGGCGACCTCGGCGGAGACGCGTCGGACCGCCCCCCTGAAGTTCGGGCCGTGCCAGGACTTGTGGTCGTAGGCGCGGTCGAGCAGGTCGAGCAGGATCCGGATCGCGGCGGGGGGGTGGGCGATGCACATGGGGGCGGTCTCCGGCGGCGATGATGCCCGGCCACGGGGCCGGTCGCAAGGGAGCAGGTCCCCGGGTCGTCAGGAACCGATTTCTCGGGGGAATGCGTCGAGCGGGAGGTCGGTCGTTGATGGGGATCACGGGCGTCGTCCGCCGCTGCCTCCTCGACAGGTCGGGGCTCCCCCGAGAGGATAGGGGCTCGATCGAGGCCGACGACCGGGCGGGAGTCGACGCCCCGCAGGAATCCGAGGAACCGGAGGTGGATCCCCATGCGGATCGCGGTCGGCGGCCTGATGCACGAGTCGAACACCTTCTCCGGGACGGCCACCGGGCTGGACGACTTCCGGGCCGGCAGCCTGGCCGACGGGGCGGACCTGCTCCCCGTCTGGCGAGACGCCCACCACGAGGTCGGCGGGTTCCTGGAGGGGGTCTCCCGGTTCGGCCTCGAGGCGGTGCCGACCACCATGGCCTGGGCCACCCCGGGCGGGCCGGTCGAAGACTCGGTCCTCGACGAGGTCGTCACCCGGATCATCGACGCCCTCCGCCGGGCTCCGGTCGACGGCCTGCTGCTGGCACTCCACGGGGCGATGGTCACCCCCGGGCACCCCGACGCCGACGGCGAGGTCCTCCGACGCCTCCGGGCGGCGATCGGGGCCGATCGCCCCATCGTCGCCTCGCTGGACTACCACGCCAACGTCTCCCCCGCGATGGCCCGGCACGCCGACGCCCTGGTCGGCTATCAGACCTACCCCCACGTCGACCAACGCGAGCGGGGCCTGATCGCCGCCCGGGTCGTCGCCTCGGCAGTCCGGGGGGAATCCCGCCCGGTGACCGAGGTCGCCAGCCCCCCCCTGATCATCAACCTGCTGGGGCAGGAGACCGACCGGGAGCCGATGCGGTCGCTGCTCGGCATGGCCCGGCAGGCCGAGCGCCGGCCGGGGATGATCTCGGTCAGCCTGATGGCCGGGTTCCCGTATGCCGACGTGCCGGAGATGGGTCCGTCGGTGATCGCCGTGGCCGACGGCGACCGCGGGCTTGCCCGGGCCGTGGCCGACGAACTGGCCGCCCGGATGTGGGAGATCCGCCACGAGCTGGATGTCCGACGCCCCGAGGCAGCCGAGGCCGTCCGCCGGGCGATCGCCTCCGACCGATCGCCCGTCGTCCTGGTCGACCTGGGGGACAACATCGGCGGCGGGACGCCGGGGGACGGCACCCTGCTGCTCTCCGAGCTGATCCGACAGGGGGCCCGGGACGCCGTCGTCGTGATCCACGACCCCGAGGCCGTCGCCGAGGCCCGTGCGATCGGCCCCGGGGCCCGCTTCGAGCGGCCCGTGGGAGGCCGGGGGGGCGCCGAGTACGGCGGGCCGGTGTCGGTGTCGGGGGTCGTCCGATCCCTGCACGAGGGGACCTGGGTGGAAGAACAGGCCCGGCACGGCGGCCGCCGTCTGAACGACCAGGGGCCGACGGCGGTGGTCGAGCTGCCCGGCCCGATCCTGCTGGTGCTGAACACCTTGCGGACGCCCCCGTTCAGCCTGGGCCAGCTCACCAGCCTGGGCATCGACGCGGCCTCCCGGTCGATCCTCGTCGCCAAGGCCGCCGTCGCCTACAAGGCCGCCTACGGGCCGATCGCCGGGGAGATCATCGAGGTCGACACCCCGGGCCTGACCGCGATCGACCCGAGACGCTTCTCCTATCTCCGCATCCGTCGGCCCATGTTCCCGATCGACCCGGACGCCTGAAGTCAGCCCGGCCGGGCTTGAGGATGCGATCCCATCCCCATCGGCCCGGTGCGCCCGAGAGGAGCGGGGGCGACACCGGGTTTATTCTTGTCTGAGAACGGGTTACGCCATCGCCGTTCGGTTCGTTCCGGGAAATCGGAGCCGGTCTTCCGGGTCGACCGGTCCCCGTCGGCGGAACCGAGGTCGGCCGCGAGTCGAGCGTCCGGGGCGGGGCGGGCTCTGTCCCCTCGGACGCGAACGGTGCGCCCCGGCGTGCCGGTGTCCTGGGGCGATTCGCCCATTCGTGGCAAGGAGTTGCGTCCTCCCTTCCGCCGTCGTTTCGGGAATCGAGGCGCCTCCGCCAGGCCCCCGAATCGGGCCGAGCGGAGGAGGGGATGCCGCCTGCCGGATCGGCAGGTGGCTTCGTTCGGCGCCGAAATCTTTCCCGGGCCTGCGAGAGTCGCGCCCCTCGCGGATGCGCGCCCGAGATCCACCGGGACGGACCCCGGGGCGGGCGGTGCGCCTCAGCGAGCAGGAGGCAACATTCGGTCCCTCGTTTCCCCGAAAGAACTTACGCCGAAGGTAGCCCGTCCGTTTCGGGAACGGCTCCGGCCTCGCCTCGGGGATCGAGGGGGCCCGAGGCACCGGGGCGGCGACCGCCAAATCGGCAGGCGGGTTTGATCGGCGCCTTCCCGGTCCCGACCCGATGCGGATTCGGGACACCGAGCGGTCCATCGTCGCCGAGGCCGGGCCACCGGAGGAGCATCGACTCGACCGGGCGCGTGGGCCGGCCTCGCGAGCCGAGGGTCCGGCCTCGTCGAGCATCCGGATTTCCAACGAACGGGGCCCGGCCGTGTCTCCCCCGGGGCGAGGAAGGTGACCGCCGGGGACGGACAGGGGGCCGTCCCATGCCTATATCATCGCGGAATCGGGGCGGGGCAGTCACTCGAATCGGGCGGTTTTCGGGCGGGGCAGTCGATCGGAGGGCCGACCGACTCGCATCGGCGCGGGATCAGAGCACCCCGAAGCGTCGGAAGGCCTCGGTGACGGTCATCCCTTCGGCGAGCTTGTCCCGGACGAGGTTCTCGCCCCGGACCTTCTCCTCGGCCCTCGAGATCGCCTCCTCGGCGGCGACGGCGGGGACGAAGACGATGCCGTCGTGGTCGGCGAGGACGAGGTCGCCGGGGCGGACGGAGACGCCGCCGAACTCGATGGGCACGTCGAAGGCGTCGACGTCGAGCCGGCCGAGGCTGTCGGCCGGGTGGATGCCCCGACAGAAGACGGGGTAGCCCATCTCCATGATCGCCTTCGTGTCCCGGGTGAAGCCGTCGATCAGGACGCCCCGGCAGCCCCGGTACCGGGCGGCGGTCGAGAGCAGTTCGCCCCAGAAGCTCCACTCGCACCGGGAGACGACCATCACGTCGCCGGCCTTCAGCGCGTCCACGGCCTCCATCTCCCCCTTGTAGGGCTCGGGGGGGTCGAGGGTCGGGGAGACGACCGTGTGCACCGTCCGGGCGACTCCCGCGCAGCGCATGTCGGGGGCCAGCGGCCGGACGTCGGCCCGGGGGCACTGGTCCCGGTAGCCGATGCGGTCGAGCACGTCGGCGACGACCGGCGTGTACAGGGCGGCGAGGCGGTCGGCCAGGGCGATCGGGTCGGGGGTCGGGGCGGCGCTCATGGGAGGGTGGGGCTCCGGGCGATGGAGGGGACGATCGGACTCGGTCGAGACTCGACACGAAGGGCGCTGCTAGACGATTAGCACGGCCTCGACCGCGTCGTACCAGCCGACAATCCGATCGACGACCCGCCCGAGGAGCTCATCGGTCAGTTGGACGCAATGGGGCTCGCGATGGTGGACGAGCTTGGGGGCGTCGCCGATCAGGGCCGGCTCGGCGAGCCAGGAGAAGAACGCCTGGTCCTCGCGGAGGGTGAAGAAGAACAGGCAGACCGGGTAGGTGAACTTCCTCATCCCCTGGAACTGCCCCATCGTCGGCCCGAGGACCCGGTCGGCCTGTTCGATCGTCAGGGGCGAGGGGATCCCCTTGATGAGGACACCGAAGATGAGCCGCATTGGCTTGTCTTCGCGAGCGATGGTGACGTGAAAATCCAGGCCGGCCTCCTGGCTGGTCTCCGAGATCGTCAGGTCGCCCCTGCGGGTCAGGATGATCGCGGCCAATGCCCGTGCCCGATCCTCCATCAGCCGAGCGATTGCATCCTCCGTCACGGCGTCACCTCAGTTCAGGAATGACGAGGCCAGATGACTCATCTCGTGTTCCCGCCAGTAATCGCGGACCTCGTCCCACAACAGCCAAAGGGTCTCACCGGTGAGCTCGTGGGCCGTCGAGATCGACGAAATCGCGTCCGACATGGTTCCGAGGACCGACACGATGAAGGCTCGCTCCTCGACTTCCTGGACGCCGATGATGTAGGTCGGCGCCGGATATGAGGCCATCCGGCGGATGTCTTTCTCGGCGACCTCGACCCGGAGCCGGGGCGGCGACTGGGTCGTGGTGAAGCTCTTGCGTGTGGTCTTCACTTGAACGAAGAAGAACGGCGTTCTTTCCCCCGCGTCGACAAGTTCCACCAGGAAGTCGAAGGTCTCGCATTTCTCACCCAGAAAATGCGGCCAGAAGAATGGCAGGTCGGCGTCTGTCCGGCATATTCGCGTGAGCCTGGCGAAGGCAATCGCCTCGCCCCTCCCCCCCAGGAAGTCGGTGATTCCCATCGGCGACGTCGACTCCCAATGGTCGATCCCCGGCACTGAGACATTCAGGGGCTCCCTCCCCGATTGTAATGGGCCGGCAGTCGACCGCCATCCTATCAGGCTCAACCCCCATCCCCCACGGGGACGGCGCCGTCCATGTAGCGCCAGTCCTTGAGGTAGTCGAGCAGGTCGGCCATCTGGTCGACGGTGATGTCCTTCTCGATGCCCTCGGGCATGAGGGAGATGCCGTCGGAACGCATCTCCTCGATGTCCTGCTTCAGGACGGTGTCGGACTGGCCCTCGGCGCGGAGGAGGGTGAGGGCGGAGGCCGTCTCGGAGGCGATCAGGCCGCCGAGGACCTGGCCGTCGACGGTAGCGACGGTGTAGGTGACGTAATTCGCATCAATCGCCCCATTGGGGTTGATGATGTCGGAGAGGAGCTGTTCCTTGGTCTTGGTGCGGGTGTCGCCGACGTCGGGGCCGACGGCGGTGCCGACGCCCTCGATGACGTGGCAGGCGGCGCAGGCCCTTCGGAAGACCTCCCGGCCCCGGTGCGGGTCGGCGGGGAGTGTGAGGGCGGCCCGGTAGCGTTCGAGCGCCTCGGCGCGGTCGCCGGGGAGGCGGGAGGCGAGCAGGGATCGGGCCCGGTCCCGGATCTCGGGGGAGCGGTGGTCGGTCAGGCGACGGGACTGGGTCGCGTCGAGGTCGCCGGGGGAGAGCAGCCCGGCGTCGAGGGCGTCGAGCAGCGCCGAGGCCCGCTCGGGGCGGGATAGCAGGGCGGTGGCGACCTCCCGGCGGACGGCGGGGGTGAGGGCCCGCCAGGGTCCGAGCAGGATCGCGGCGACCTCCGGCTCCGTCCGGGAGGAAAGCGCGCGGGCCGAAGCGATCCGGAGGTCCTGGATCGGCTCGTCGAGGAGGATCGAGGAGAGGGTGGGGGCGGCCACGTCCCAGGGGGCATGGGCGAGGAGCCGGAGGGCGTCGGTGCGGGCCTCGACCGGGCGGTCGGGGTCGGCGGCGATCTCGGCGAACCCGGTGAGCGCGGCGGCCGTGCGGTCGGCGATGGATTCGGGGAGCTGGCCGAGGAAGGCGTCGAGGCGGGTGCCACGCCGCGAGAGGCCCTCCGAGAGGCCGTCGAGCCCGGCGAGGATCCAGCGATCGGGGTTGGAATCCGGGTCGATCGCCCAGAGGGCGGAGAGCACGGAGGCGCACTCGTCGGGGTCTCGTCGGGCCCCGACCAGGGCGAGCAGCTCCCGGAGGAGTTCGAGGCGGCCGGGGTCGGGATCGTCGGCGAGGTCGTGGGCCGGGGAGAGGAGGGTGAGGACGAGTGACCCGGCCCGGTCGGGGACGGCGCTGGCGACGGCGGCCCTAGTCCAGCGGTCATCGGCGCCCAGGAGGGCAATAGTCGCCAGGGGGTCGAGGATGCGGTCGGAGTCCCAGAATCCGAGCCCCAGGGCGGCCTGGAAGCGGACCCGGGGGTCGGGGTCGTCGGCCAGGGCGATCAGGGCCTCCTGGAGCGGGGGAGAGTCGGCGACCCGACGCTCGGCGAGCAGGGCGCCCTGCTCCCGGAGGCGGGGGTGGTCGGCCCGGAGGAGGCCGAGGATGGTCTCGTCGTCCAGGTCCCCGGCGTGGTCGAGCAGCCAGGAGGCGTGGACCCGAGCGAGGGGGGAGTCGGAGCCCCGGGCGGCCTCCCGGAGGGGGGAGACGGCGTCGGGATCCTGATTCTGGAGGAGGAGACGCTGGGCGGTGGTCCGGTGCCAGGCGTCGGGGTGGGAGAGTGCCTCGACGAGGTCGGGGGTCGAGGCGGAGGCCAGGTCGGGGCGCCGCGGCTGCTCGGATCGATCCTCGGGGACGATCCGCCAGATCCGGCCGCGGTCCTTGCCGTCGAGCAGGTCGGGGCGGTCCCGGAGTTCCGGCGGCATCCACTGGGGGTGCTCGATGACGGCGCGGTACATGTCGACGACGTACAGGGCGCCGTCGGGGCCGTGGGCGAGGGAGACGGGGCGGGTCCAGGGGTCGGTGCTGGCGAGGAACTCGACCCCCTCTCGGGGCGGGTGCCAGTCGAACCCGGCGCCGTCGGGGGAGAGGACTTCCTGGTGGACGAGGCTCCCGGTGGGCTCGCAGGTGAAGGCGGAGCCCCGGTAGGGGTCGGGGAGGAGGTCGCCCCGGTAGATCGTCACGCCGCAGGCGGCGCTGAAGCTGCCGATGTGGAGGGACGAGGTGGTGAACTGGTCGACCAGCGGGAAGACCGACGCGGCGCCCCCGGCGGCCTGGTTGTCGGAGGCGGGATCCGGGGCGGCGAGGTACGGGTTCCGGCGGGCGTATCGGTCTTCCAGGATGATCGGGACGAGGTGGTTGCGATTGGTGCAGACGAAGCGTCGGCCCCAGTCGTCGAAGGTCAGGCCGTATTGGCCCATGCCGGCGACGGCCTCGGCGCGGTCGTGGATCGGGTCGAAGCGGAAATCGCGGCCGGAGAGGTCGACGGGCTCGGCGTCGGGGTCGCCGGCGCGGCGGACCTGGCCCCCCCGGAGGCCGTTGGCGACGTAAATCCAGCCGTCGAGGCCGAGCGTCGGGTGGCTGACCCGGAGCTGGGGGTTCTCGACGGCGAAGCCCTCGTAGAGGACCTCGCGGCGGTCGGCCCTGTCGTCGCCGTCGGTGTCCCTCAGCCAGACGACGTGGGGGGCGGCGGTGACGACCGCGCCGTCCTTCCAGGGGAGGATGCCGTTGGCGAACAGGAGGCCGTCGGCGAAGGTCGAGATCCGTTCGAAGCGGCCGTCGCCGTCGGGGTCGTCGAGGAGGGCGATGCGGCCCTCGGGGGGCCGGCCCTCGGCGGGGCCGTTGGGGTAGTCGCGCATCTCGACGACCCAGAGCCGGCCGCGCTCGTCGAAGGCCATCGCCACCGGGCTGGTGACGTCGGGCTCGGCGGCGACCAGCTCGACGCGCAGGCCGGGGTCGGGCTGCACCTGCGCCGCGGATTCCTCCGGCCCCCGGGGCCCGCGCCCCTCGTCCTGGCGGGCGAGGGCCGAAGGGTCGACCGCCAGGGACATCAGCCCGACCGCCGCCAGCCCTCGCCACCGCGCCCCGGTCCGGCCAATCGGCCTCCGATCGCGTCCCGTCATCCTCGACTCCCCCTCGGTGGTTGCTGGCACCGGGCCGACCCCGGACCGGCCCGAGGGCCCCGCATCCCGGGCCGGACGCCTGATCCTCGCCATCGTAGCAGACCGGCCGCCCGTCGCGAGCGGGTGCCCGCCCCCCGGGAGGCACGGCCGGGGGCCCGTCGCACGACCGCCCCCTCCCGGGATGTCGGTTTGATCCTCGGGAATCCCACCATCCGACCCCGGCCCGACGACCGGCGCCCCCTCGCCATTTCCCGGCGTTGGGGGTTTGACCGCCCCGGGGGCGACTCTTAGGATGCCAGACGGCGGAATACCCATTCCCATCACCTTCCGTCGAGCCCCGCGGCCGTCCGCCCGACACGTCACGTCCTGCGGCCGTCCGCCCGACTCGTCATGAACGGGGGCTGTCGCCATGCCTCTCTTCGAGGTCGAGACCACTTCCCATATCATGATCGCGTGTGTCGACAATGAGTCGGCCGCGCGGACCTTCGCCGAGTCGAATTACCCGGGCGAGGAGGTCCTCCGGGTGACGCATCGGCCCCGGGACGCCTGGGTGATCTCGAAACGGTTGCTGGGGATCGAGGGCGGGATCGACCCGTGTACGAAGGCCCGGGAGTGCCTGTCCAGCGCCCGGGGTGATAAGCTTCATGCCGTCCGCCTGTACATGCAGCAGACCGGGACCGACCTGGACCAGGCCCGTCGGGTGATCGAGTCGAACATGTCGCTCGGCTGGTGAGGGCGGGGGCGCCTCGGGGCGGAGCTGGGCCGAGGGCGAGGGCCGTCGGCCCCGCCCGGGGGGCGGGCCGAGGGGGGCTCGCCGGCCCGGACCTCGGGCCCCGCCGGGGTCGACGGGCCGGTCCCGGGCCTCCCGGCCGGATCGACTGACTGGACGTGCGGCGCGGCGGATGCATGGGTCGGCATCCGAGACGAGTTCACCGCGCCGGCCCGCCCGAGCGGCGAGGCCCGGCCCGGCCACAGGGGAGCGAACCATGTCCCGAGAGAGCGTCACCTGCCTCATCCTCGGCGGCGGCCGGGGCACCCGACTGTTCCCGCTGACCGCCTCCCGGAGCAAGCCTGCGGTGCCGATCGCCGGCAAGTACCGGCTCATCGACATCCCGATCTCCAACTGCATCTACTCCGGGCTGAACCGGATGTTCGTGCTCACGCAGTTCAACTCGCTGAGCCTGCACCGGCACATCTCCAACACCTACAAGTTCGACTCCTTCGGCGGCGGCTTCGTCGAGATCCTGGCGGCCCAGCAGACGATGGAGAACCAGGAGTGGTACCAGGGGACCGCCGACGCGGTCCGCCAGAACCTGGGCCTCATCGAGCACGAGCCCAGCGACCTGATCCTGATCCTCTCCGGGGACCAGCTCTACCGGATGGACTTCCGGGACATGATCCGGCTGCACCGCGAGACGAAGTCCGCGGCCACCATCGCCGCCCTGCCGGTGGACGAGAAGGAGGCGACCGCCTGCGGCATCATGCAGATCGAGCACGACGGCCAGGTGCGCAACTTCGTCGAGAAGCCCAAGACCCGGGACGCCCTCGAGGCGGTGCGGACCGACCCGGACTGGCTGGAGCAGCGCGGCATCCGGGCCGGCAATCGCCCGTACCTGGCGAGCATGGGCATCTACCTGTTCGACCGCAAGGTGCTCGTCGACCTGCTCTCGCGGATCGAGGCCGACGACTTCGGCAAGGGGGTCTTCCCGTCCGCCATCTCCGACCCGCAGACCCGGGTGCAGATCTACCCCTTCGACGGCTACTGGGAGGACATCGGCACCATCGGCGCCTTCCACAAGGCCAACATCGACCTGACCCGGATGGACGCCCCCTTCGACTTCGCGGCCGACAACAAGACCATCTTCACCCGGCCGCGCTACATGGCCCCGTCGAAGATCGCCGGCTCCTCGCTGAGCGACTGCCTGATCGCCGACGGCGCGGCGATCGGCCGGGGCTCGGTGCTGGAGCGGTCGGTCATCGGCCTGCGCTCCCAGATCGGCGACAACGTGACGATCCGGGAGTCGTACATCATGGGGGCCGACGTGTTCGAGGGGGACCGCCGGATCCAGGAGAACCGCCGGGAGGGGCGGCCGAACATCGGCATCGGCTCCGACACGATCATCGAGAACGCGATCATCGACAAGAACGCCCGGATCGGCCGGGGGGTGAAGATCCTCAACCGGGATCGGGTGCAGGACTCGGACGACCACGGCCTGTTCGTGATCCGGGACGGCGTGGTGGTCGTGCCGAAATTCTCGGTCATCCCCGACGGGACGGAGATCTGAGCGGGCCCCGCGCCCCGGCGGCCGGCCCGACGCGCGTTGTGCCCGGCCGCCGGTTTGGTAAGATCGTAAGGATCGCGCCGAGCAGTCTCGCCCCGGGCCGCCCCTCCCCACCCCAGGCCCGGGGCCCCGCCCCCGAGGAGCGCCCGTGGCCACCGGAACCGCGACCGCCGGTGAAGACCGGATCGGCAATTACCGCATCGTCCGAGTGCTCCAGATGGGGCAGAACTCCGTGATCATGGAGGTGGCCCAGGAGGGCTCCGGGCGCCGGTTCGCCCTGAAGGAGCTGCTGGAGAGCCGGGCCTCCGACGGCGAGGAGCGCCGGGCCCTGGCCTTCGAGGCCAAGCTCGGCCAGATGTTCACGCACCCGAGCCTGATCCGGGTGCATGAATTCGTCAACGCCAAGCCCTCGCCGTACTTCGTGATGGACTACTTCCCGGGGATCACCCTGAGGCTGGTCATCGGCAAGCCCCAGGAGCACGCCCTGCCCGCCGGCCGCCCCCACACGGTGCTCCGGCAGGCCGCCGAGGCCCTGGCCTACATGCACGAGAAGGGCTGGGCCCACCGCGACGTGAAGCCGGAGAACATCCTGCTCAACCGGTCGGGGGAGGTCCGGGTGATCGACTACGCCCTGGCCAAGAAAATCCCCACCGGCCTGGGCAAGTTGTTCGCCGGCAAGCCGCCGAGGGAGGGGACGTACAGCTACATCTCCCCGGACGTGATCAGCCGCATGCCCCCCTCGGGCGTCTCCGACATCTACAGCTTCGGCATCACCTGCTACGAGCTCGCCACCGGCCGCCAGCCCTTCCGGGCCAACTCGCCGATGGACTTGCTCAACAAGCACATGAAGGAGCGGCCGATCCCGCCGACCTCGCACAACAAGCAGATCACCAAGGAATATTCCGACCTCGTCATGAGGATGCTCGTCAAGAAGCCCGCCGACCGGATCAAGGACCTCCGCGAGTTCCTCGCCGCCTTCAACCGCATCAAAATCTTCAAGGACGACCCCGATCCGATGGCCGACCGCATGTCCTTCTGACCCCACCGGCCTCGACCATCCGACATCAGCCACCACCCGCACTCGCGCCGGCCCCGCCCGGCCGACGGCCCGCGCCAGGAGGAGGCGGCCGACCATGCCCCCCGCCACCAACCCGAACACCAACACCCGGCCCGCCAACCAGTATCGCCTCCCCTTCGAGGCCCCCATCTTCGAGATGGAGGCCCGCCTGCTGGAGCTGGAGGCCCGCCAGGCCGGAGGCGGCGGCGATGCCGCCGGGCTGACCGACCAGATCCGCACCGTCCGCCGGGAGCTGGTCGGCCTGAAGCGGGCCATCTTCGCCAACCTCTCCCCCTGGGAGACGGTCCAGGTCTCCCGGCACCAGCTCCGGCCCCAGTCCCGAGACTACCTGGAACTGATCTTCGACCAGTTCCTCGAATTGCACGGCGACCGGGCCGTCGGCGACGACCCGGCGCTGGTCACCGGCTTCGCCCACCTCGGCGAGCAGAAGGTCATGTTCGTCGGCCACCAGAAGGGACGGGATCTGGCCGAACGCACCTCCTGCAACTTCGGCTGCGCCCACCCCGAGGGCTATCGCAAGGCCCTCCGGGCCATGCGGCTGGCCGAACGCCACCGCCTGCCCATCATCTGCCTGATCGACACCCCCGGCGCCTACCCCGGCATCGAGGCCGAGGAGCGGGGCCAGGCCGCCATCATCGCCGAAAACCTGATGGCGATGAGCCAGATCGACACCCCGATCGTCTGCGTCGTCATCGGCGAGGGGGGATCCGGCGGCGCCCTGGGCATCGGCATCGGCGACCGGGTCGGCATGATGGAGCACGCCTATTATTCCGTCATCAGCCCCGAAGGCTGCGCCACCATCCTCTGGAAGACCGCCGAGCGCAAGGACCGCGCCGCCGAGGCCTTGAAGATGACCTCGCGCGACCTGCTCCGCTTCGAGATCATCGACGAGGTCGTCGAGGAGCCCCCCGGCGGCGCCCACCGCGACCCCCGGGGGGCCGCCGTCGCCCTGAAGGGCTTCCTCACCCGGTCGCTCCGCAAGCTCGCCGAGATCCCCCCCGACCGGCTGCTCGACCACCGCTACCAGAAGTTCCGCCGCATCGGCGCCTTCTTCGAGGAGCCCCCCGCCCCGATCGAGCCCGACCCTGAGCCCGGGATCGGGCCCGAATCGGGGCCACCGCCGGCCCCGATCAACGGCACCCCGACCCCCTCCTGACCCGGGGGGTCGGGCCGGCCGGCCCCCGTCACTCCCCCGGGGTCGGCGTCGACCCCACCAGCCGCCAGCCCCCCTCGTCGACGACCAGGCCGGTGTGGCCCTCATACCGGTCGTAGACCTCGTGCATGGCCTCGATGTCGTCGAAGTAGCCGACGACGTGGGCGGCGCTGAAGGATTCGCCGGCCTTCGTCGGGCGGCCGTGGATCTCCTCGATCATGACGATGATCCCCCCCGGTCGCTGGCTGCACCAGGCCTCGTAGACGACCGACGGGTCCAGAGTCAGGCCCGCCAGCCAGGGGCCGTCGGCGCCGGTCTCGGGGTCTCGGAGGTGGTAGGCCCGGATGAAGTGCTCGGGGACGCGGTGCGTGTCCCGCCGGTAGCCGAACTTCAGGTCGGGGGGGAAGGGGTTGAAGAACTCGCCGGAGGGGATCCGGACCCCGTCCGGCCCGCCGAGATAGCTGAGGTACATCTCGCTGAACGTGTCCCCCTGCTCGTGGCGGACGCACCCCGGCGTGTCGTTGCGGAGGAACAGCTCGGGGGAGTCGTTCACGCTGTCGACCCGGTCCATCAGGACGAAGTACCGTTCCCCCTTTGGGAAGACGATCAGCTGCGTCCAGCGCGAGCCCGGCGTGCGGCCGGGGGCGGCGTACTCGAATCGGTAGGTCGTCCGGACCGCGACGAAGTCGTCCCCCCGGATGACCTCCGGCTCGACCGGCTTCATCCGGTGGCAGAGCTGCGGCCCCTCGACCATCCGCTTGCGGTGGCTGCTGCCGTGGGCCATTAGCGCGTACTCGCGACGGGCGGGGTCGGTCTCGTTCTCGAACCAGGTGTACCGGCCCACGCCGTCGCCGTCGGGGGCGAAGACCTGCTCCTGCCACTCGGCGTCGCTGCCGGGCTCCATCAGCCAGTCGATCACCATCAGGCCGTCGCCGGCCTCCCGGAAGCCGGTGGTCTTGTCGAGGAAGGTGCCCTTCTCGATCCCGGTCATCCAGTGCTTCGGGCTGTTCTTGGGGATGACCGCCTCGATCAGGTCCGTCTCGATGGTGATGGCCCGGTCGTCCTCGACCACCCGGGCCCAGTCCTCCCCATCCCCCTGCCGGGCCGCGGACGGGTCGGTCCACGCCGAGGCCACGAGGACGCCGAGGGCCAGCCGGGCGACAACCGGGTTGCGACGATTCATGAGCTATCCTCAATGGGGTAGGGGGCCGGCGATCGGGGCCGGGCCCACCAGGGCCGATGGGGTCTCGATGGCCCCCGAGCGGGGGGTTCGACCCGCATGGTGCGCCAGCCCCCCGGCGGACGCAAGGGGCGCGCCCCGGGCCCTCGGGACGGCCCTCGACGACAAGCCGGGGGGGCCCGATCGGTCTTCCGCCCACGCGGCCGACGCCCCCTCGGGCCGGGCGGGGTCGGACGGGTCCGGGCGCGTCGGCCGCCGGGGGCGGGATCCCGGCTCCTCCCGGTCGCGACGATCAGGACGAGGGACGAGGGCCTCCCCCGCCGGGCATCGGCCCCTCCAGCGCCTCGATCCACCCCTCGCACGACGGCGGCAGGATGCCCCGGGCGGCGAGGGGGCGGAGTCGGGCCAGGGCGAGGTCATACCAGGTGCGGGCGGCGTCGGGTCGGCCGGAGGAGGCGTCGAGGTCGCCCAGCCGCTGGCAGGCGTGGGCCGCGTCGAGCTGGACCTGCACGTCGTCGGGGGAGGAATCGGCGAGGGGCCCGATCAGGGCGAGGGCCTCTCGGTGGACCCGGGCGGCGCCGTCGAGGTCGCCGGAGAGCCGGTGCAGCTCGCCGAGCTTGTTCAGGGCGATCGCCGTGCCCCGGCGGGCCTGGGCGCTGTCGGGGTCGGCGTCGAGCAGCGACCTGGCCAGGGAAAGGCCCCGGCCGTAGTGGGCCGAGGCGGCCGGGAGGTCCCCTGAGCGTCGGCAGACGTCGCCCAGGCGGTCGCAGCAGATGGCGAGGTCCCGCCGGGCGTCGACGTCCTGGGGGTCGGCCTCGGCCCTCGCCTCGGCGAGGGACATCGACCGCCCGAATGCCGCCCTCGCTCCGTCGAGGTCGCCGGAGAGCCGCAGCAGCGAGCCGAGCTTGTTGCCGGAGATGATCACCCCTCGGGAGGACGCCGGGTCGTCGGGGCGGGAGGAGGCTAGGGACTCGGCGACGGACAGGGCGCGGCGGTAGTAGTCGAGGGCGGCGTCGAGGGCGCCGAGCTGGCGCTCCACGTCGCCGAGCTTGTCCAGGGCCATGGCGACGCCCCGGGTCGCCTCCCCGGCCTCGGGGGCGAGCCGGGCGAGCGACTCGGCGATGGCGAGGCTGCGTCGGATGTAGGTGCGGGCCCGGGCCGGGTCGCCCGACTGCCGGGCCAGGTCGCCGAGCTTGCCGTAGGCGATCGCCAGGCCGCGCTGGGCCCTCCCGCTTCGGGTCTCGACGGCCGCCAGCGCCCGGGCGGCCACCAGCCCCCGGCGATAGAATCGCAGGGCCGAGGCGGTGTCCCCCCGCCGCCGGCTGACGTCGCCGAGCCGTCCCAGGACGACGGAGTACCCCCGACGGTCCCCCGGCTCCGGCCGCCCCGAGCCGACCAGCGCCTCGAAGGCGCGGAGGCTCCGCTCGAAGTGCCCGTGGGCCTCGGCCGACCGGCCCAGCCGCAGGGCGATCTCGCCGAGCTGGCGGTGGGCCTCGGCCAGGGCCCGCTCGACCTCGGCCGACTGGCCGCGCTCGGCGTGCTCGATCAGCCCCTCCAGGCCGCTGACGGCGGTCGAGAGCAGTTCCTCCCGGGCCTCCCGGGCGGCGGGGAGCGAGCCGAGCCGGTCCTCGACGGTCGTGACCAACGCCGCATACGCCTCCAGGGCGGAGGTGAACAGGGCCCGGGCGGTGCGGGCCCGCTCCTCGGCGAGCCACTCGTCGAGGGCCTCGGCCAGGGCCCGGGCGGTCGGGTAGCGGCGAGCCGGGTCGGGGTCGATGGCCTTGAGGCAGATGCGTTCGAGGTCCGGGTCGACGCCGTCCCGGAGGGCCCCGGGCGGCTCGACCTCGCCCCGGATGGCCCGGGAGAGCGAGGCGTACATCCCGTCGGCCCCGGAGATGGGGGCCCGCCCGGCGAGCAGGCAATAGAGCGAGGCGCCGAGCCCGAACACGTCGCTCCGGCGGCCGACGGCCCGGTGGTCCCCCCGGGCCTGCTCGGGGCTCATGTAGCCGATCGTCCCCCGGACGTGCCCGGCCCGGGTCGCCCAGGAATCCGCCTCGGAGGCCTCGACCACGCCCGGCCCCGCGGCCCAGGGCGCGGTGCCGCCGTCGGGCTCGGTCGGGTCGTCGGCCGGGTGCGGGGCCGCCCGCCGGGCCGGGGGGTCATGCTCCGTCCCCCGCCCCCCGGGCTCGGGGCGGGGGGGAGACGGGTCCGACGCCGGGCCGGGGGGGCCGGCCGGGGTCCCCCCCGCCGGGATCCGCCCGCCCGACGCCCCATGGACGGGGGAAGACGCCGGATCCGGCCCCGGCCGGCCGGCCGGGGGGGGCGGGGCCGTCGGCCCCGGGCCGATGGGATCCGGGGCCCCCGTCGCCCCCGATCGGGCCAGGCCCCAGTCGACGACCAGGGTCTCGCCGAAGGGGCCGAGCAGGATGTTCTCGGGCTTCAGGTCGCGGTGCACGACCCCCCGGCTGTGGGCGTACTCGACGGCGAGGCACGCCTGGACGAGCCGGCCGACCAGCGATCGGAGCGTCGAGCCGGCGTGGGGACCGGCCGGGCCGGGGGAGCCGTTGCGGTGGAGGTCGGCGATCGCCTCGCGGAGGCTCCGCCCCCGGACGAGCCGCATGGCGAAGAACGGGCGGCCGTCGTCGAACCGGCCCCGGCCGTAGACGGGCACGATCCCGGGGTGCTCCAGGGCGCCGGTGATCGTGCCCTCGCGCTCGAAACGGGCCCGGCTCTCCGGGTCGTCGGCCCGCTCGGGCCGGATCTGCTTCAGGGCCACTTCACGCCCGAGTTCCGCGTCGATCGCCCGGTAGACCGACCCCAGGCCCCCCTCGGCGTGGAGGTCGAGCACCTCGAACCGGGTCCCGGTGCCCCCCTGCGTAGGCGCGTCGGGGCCCGCGTCGGGCCCCCGGACCCCGCCGGGGAAGGCGGTCGTCTCATCGAGGGCGATGGTCTCATTCGGGTCGGGCCCGGGCCCGGCACCGGCACCGGCCCGGGCGTCGCCACCGTCGGCGGCCGGATCGACCGAGGCCCAGGTCTCGACGAAGTCGAGCAACGCCCGGCGATCGATCCGGCCGTCCCGGAACGCCCGGGCCGCCCGGATCAGCCCGTCCTCATCCCCCGACCCCGATCCGGTCATCGCCGCTCGTCCCTGATCCCGCCCGGTCGGCCCCGCCCTCCCGCCCCTCCGGCCGGGCATTGTACCAGGGACGACGCGATCCCTCCCGATCCAGGACCGGAATTCGCGACCGATTCGGCCCCCTCGCCCCGAGGTCCTGGACCCGAACCGACCTCGCCCTGAGGCCGACCGGCGCCGGCCTGGGGCCGCATCATCGACCCCGGGGTGCGGCCCAACTCGTTCCCAGCCAATCGGATCGGGACCGAGCCGCCGGCTCGCGCGGGCCGTGCCGATCGGGGCCCGAGTCCCCGACGCTCCTCGGGACGCCGGGGCATCGGGCCGTCGGGGAGGGAGCGGCGGACGGCCGGGGAAGCATGACCTAGGGTTGTCGGGGGGGGCGATCGCTCCAGGTCCGGACCGGCATGCGGAGTCGCGCGGAGATGGCCGAGCGCAGCAACGACAGGGAACCCGAGGTGTTCGAGCGACTGCAGCGGCTGGCGCTGCACGAGCGGAGACGCCGCTGGGACAGCACCCGGAACGCGCTGACGGCGAATTCGAGGGACTCCGACGGCCCGGGGCAGGCCGCCATGCCTACGGAGTTGCTGACCGAGCGCTTCGACTCGCTGGAGGCCCAACTGGCCGCCCTCGCCCGGGAACTGAGGCGGGTGGAGCACCGGTCGGCCATGATCGCCCTGCGGGCGAGGCTGGCGGTGACCCTGGGGCTGATCGCCGCGATCGCCTGCATGGGCCTCTGGACCGGGACGTTGACCGACTGGATCCTCCGCCTCTCCCGGTGAGACCGGCCGGTCGGTCGCTCACCGCCGGGAATCGTCGCCGGCCTGGTGGTCGAGCAGGGCGAAGACCCGGGCCAGGGCGTCGGGCCCGACGGGCTTGGTCAGGAACAGGTCGAAGCCGTCCCCCTCGGTGGCCGGGTCGTCGCCGGGCCGCTGGCCGGGCCCGTAGCCGGTGAGGGCGACGATCATCGGGCCCGACGCGCCGTCGGCGCGGCCGTCTCGGAGCCTCCGGGCGACCTCGGAGCCGTCGAGGTCGGGCAAGGCCAAATCGAGCAGGACGAGGTCCGGCGCGACGTCGGCGGCCTCGACCAGGGCCGAGGCGCCGTCGAGGGCGACCCGGACCGCGTGGCCGTCCTGCTCCAGCAACGTCGAGAGGATGCGGGCCGCGTCCCGCTCGTCGTCGACGATGAGGATGCGGCGGGGGGTCGCCCCGATCCCGGGAGCCGGGGGGGCCGGGGCCCGTCCCCCGTCCCCGGCGATCGGGTCGGCCAGGGGGAGGCGGACGACGAAGGTGCTGCCCGAGCCGGGGCCGTCGCTCTGGGCGGAGATCGTCCCGCCGTGCTGCTCGACCAGGGACCGGACCAGCGCCAGGCCGATCCCGAGGCCCTTGCCGTTGTGCTCCGGGGCCTGGCTGAACAGCTCGAACAGCTGCGGGAGGAACTCCGGGGCGATGCCGGCGCCAGTGTCCCGGACCCGGACCACGGCCGAGGCCCCGTCCCGGTCGGAGAGCAGCTCGATCGCCCCCCCCGGCGGGGTGTACTTGGCGGCGTTGGTCAGCAGGTTGACAATCACCTGCTGGAGCCGGGTCGGGTCGGCCTCCACGGTCAGCTCGGGAGGAGGCCCGGAGACCGTCAGGGTGTGCCGCCGCTCCTCGACGATCGGCCGGGTGGCCTCGACCGCGGCGGAGACCACGTCCGCCAGCCGGACCCGGTCGGGGCGGAGTTCCAGATCCCCCCGGGTGATCCGGGCGACGTCGAGCATGTCGTCCATGAGCCGGGACATGGTGCCGACGCTCCGGCCGATGACCTCCAGGGCGTCGGCCAGGTCCTCGTCGGCGGGGCCCCCCATCCGGGCCAGCTGCAGGGCGACGGAGATGGTGCCCAGCGGGTTCCGCAGCTCGTGGCCGAGCACGCCGAGGAATTCGTTGAGCCTGCGGTGCGCCTGGTCGAGTTGCCCCTCCTGGTGCTCGACGAAGGCGACGACCGCGGCCGAGACGGCGTCGTCGAGGTGGACCCCCAGGGCGATGACCTCGTCGGCGCTGGGGTCCCGGCCCAGGGTCGACCGGAGGTGCTCCAGGAGGACGACCTGCAGCAACTGGTAGTCGACCACGACCGAGGCCAGATCCCAGCCGACCTGCCAGCGGAACCGGCCATGCTCGGAGGCCCGTCGGCGGGGGCCGTCCTCGTCGGGCGGCCCGGGGGTGGCCAGCTCGTCCCCGAGGCAGCGGAGGAAGGAGGGCAGGTGGTCGCGCAACTCGGCCCGGTGCGAGCCGGGCCGGCCGTGCCCCTGGGCCCGGGCCCGATCGGCCCAGGCCTCGATGATCGACTCGGCGTCCCGGGCGATGGCCTCGCCGACCGCCGTGTAGCTGCGTCCTCGGATCATCTCGGTGGTCGCCGGCATCGGTTGGCGGGCCTTGTCGAGGGGGGCGGGTGTACCCTCCATGGGCGTCGGCGCTCATGATCAGGGTGAGGTGAAGGGAGCCGGGCGCTCAGGCCCCGGGGGTCGACCCGGCCCGCACGACCTCAGATCGTCGTCGAGTCGGGATGACCGTGTGGATAGGTTATCGTACTCGCATCCATCGCCCTTGGGAATCCCCCTTGGGCGTCCGATGCGCCCCGGAGGCCTTCCCGGCCTCGGGAGGTGCCGGATAGACTCGCTCCGGCCCGGAAGGCCCACCCGGCACCTCTCCCCCGCCGGGCCGGACGGCCGCTCGCCCTCCCGACCGGGATGGCGACCCCGTACCTGATCCGATCCGACCCCGGAGCCACCCCCATGGCGGTCCAGCCCCCCCCCGAGTCCTCCCCGATCGGGGCGACCGGCGCCGACGGCGACGGCGACGGCGTCCGGCCGTACGTCCCCGACTCGGCCTCGATGCCCGAGCTGACCTGGTCGGCCGTCCTGCTCGGGGCGGTGCTGGGGATCGTCTTCGGCGCCTCGTCGCTCTACCTGGTGCTCCGGGTCGGCATGACGGTCTCGGCCTCGATCCCGGTGGCCGTGCTCTCGATCACCCTCTTCCGGGCCTTCTCCGGCGCCTTCGGCACCCGCCGGGCGACGATCCTGGAGAACAACGTGGTGCAGACGGCCGGCTCGGCCGGCGAGTCGATCGCCTTCGGCGTCGGGGTGACGATGCCGGCGCTCTTGATCCTCGGCTACGACATGGAACTGGCCCACGTCATGCTCGTGGCCGGGCTGGGAGGGCTGCTCGGCATCCTGATGATGATCCCGCTGCGCCGGGCGTTCATCGTCCGCAAGCACCGGGAGCTGAAGTATCCCGAGGGGACGGCCTGCGCCAAGGTCCTGATCGTGGGGGAGCAGGGGGGAGCCAGCGCCCGGACCGTCTTCGCCGGCTTCGGCCTGGCGGCGGCGTACCAGTTCCTGATGCAGGCGATGAGGCTCTGGGTCGACATCCCGAGTCGGGCGATCGCCGGCTTCAAGGGGGCGGTGGTGGCGGTGGAGGTGTCGCCGGCGCTGCTCGGGGTCGGCTACATCATCGGCCCGAGGATCTCCAGCATCATGGTGGCCGGCGGCGTGCTCTCGGCCCTGGTCCTGACGCCGACGATCGCCTACTTCGGGGCCGACGCCCCGGCGGCGATCGCCCCGGCGGTCGCCCCGATCGGCGAGATGGGCCCGGACGACATCCAGCGCGACTACATCCTCTACATCGGCGCCGGGGCGGTGGCGACGGGGGGCATCATCAGCGTCTTCCAGGTCTTGCCGATGATCCTGGCCTCGGCCGGCTCCGCCTTCCGGGACCTCTCCTCCCGGGGCCGGTCGGCCGGGGGGGACGGCGAGCCGAAGTCCGGGCGGACGAGGACCGAGCGCGACCTGCCCCTGTCGTTCGTCCTGCTCGGCTCGATCGGCCTGGTCGCGGCCATCGCCGGGTCGACCCTGATCCCGACGGACGCCCTCGGCCGGGTCGCCGGGGCGATCCTGGTCGTCCTGTTCGGGTTCCTGTTCGTCACGGTGTCGTCGCGGCTGACGGGGGAGATCGGCTCGTCGTCGAACCCGATCTCGGGGATGACGGTGGCGACCCTGCTGCTGACCTGCCTGGTGTTCGTCCTCCGGGGCTGGGTCGGGCCGGAGTACCAGTTCGCCGCCCTGTCGATCGCGGCGGTCGTCTGCATCGCCGCCTCCAACGGCGGGACGACCTCCCAGGACCTGAAGACGGGGTTCCTCGTCGGCGGCACCCCGAGCAAGCAGCAGTGGGCCATCCTCGTCGGCGCCCTGACCTCGGCGATGGTCATCGGCGGCACCCTGCTGCTGCTCAACGACGCCGGGACGATCTACACCACCAAGGCCGAGTACCAGCGGCCGATCACCGTCGACCCCGAGACCCTGACCGAGACCACCACCCGGGACGGCACCGAGTATCGGGTCTGGCGCCTCCGGGACGGCATCCAGGGGGGCAAGTATCTCGTCCCGATGGATGCGAAGCGGGGCGACTCGACCCGCGTCTACGTCGACCCCGCCATCAACGGCCGGGTGCAGGAGACCGACGACGGCCGTCGGGTCTCCAAGTACAACGCCCCGAAGGCCACGCTGATGGCCACGATCATCGACGGCATCATGGGAAATACGCTGCCCTGGGGCCTGGTGCTGATCGGCGTCTTCATCGCGGTGGTGCTCCAACTGGCCGGGGTTCCGGCCCTGCCGTTCGCGGTGGGCGTGTACCTGCCGCTGGCGGCCTCGGCGCCCATCTTCGTCGGCGGCATGGCCCGGGGCCTGGTCGACCGGCTCCGCGGGGCGTCCCCCGAGGAGTCGGACAGCAGCCCGGCCGTGCTCATGTCCAGCGGCTACATCGCCGGCGGGACGATCACGGCCATCCTGGTGACCATCCTCCTCACCTTCGTCCCGGCCCTGGCCGACCTGCTGGACGTGCCGGGCCGGTTCCCCTCGCCACCCCCCTGGGCCGAAAACCCCTGGATCGGCCTCGGGGCGTTCGGCGTGATGGCGGCCCTGCTGGTGCTCGTCGGCCTGGGAGTGATCCTGAAGGACCGGGAGCCGAAGGCGGTCGAGGAGGGCACGACGGGACACTACGAGGCCCCCGATGAGTGACCTGCCCAACTCGCCCGGGCCGGCCCCGTCCCGACTCGGGTCCGAGTCCCACCGGCGGAAGAAGGTGATGACCGGGGCCCGGATCCCCCTGGCGGCGTCGATGGCCCTGCTCGCCCTGCTGGCGATCGCCCTGGCGGCGTTGAGCCAGCAGACGGAACTCTGGGCGACCGCATTGTTCTCGACCACGGTCGGCCTGCTGCTGGCCTCGGGACCGGGGATCGCTTTGGGGCGGGGCCGAGCGAGGCGTGCCTGGATCGGCTTCGCGACGGTCGGCTGGCCGTACTTCCTGCTGAGCCTGAACGGCTATCTCTACAACTATGAGCGATTCCTCGTCACGTCGCTGGTGCTCGACCTGATCCGGCCCGTCCCGGGGAATCAGCCCCCGAGGAACTTCGAGGCCATCGGCCTCTCCCTCTGCACGCTCCTGCTCGCCGGCGCCGGCGTGGTGTTCGCCCTGGCATCCGACCGGCGAGCGCATCCGGCGAGACGCTGAACCGGGGCAGGGGTTCGGTCCCCGCGCCCTTCGCGCCCCTCCCACCCACTTGAGACAATCGAGCCCGCCCGGGCGGGCTTCGCCCGACCGCCCCGCGATCGACGCGACGCGACACCCCGCAGGAGTGGATCCGACGATGACCCCGATCCGAAGGACGGCCCTGATCGGCCTGCTCACCCTCATGACGACCACACCCAGGCTCCTCGCCGACGAGGGCATGTGGGCCTTCAACAACCTGCCGCTGGAGCGACTCGAGGCGAAGTACGGCTTCGAGCCGACCGAGGAATGGATCGCCCGCCTCCGCTCGTCGGCCGTCCGCTTCAACAACGGCGGATCCGGTTCGTTCGTCTCCCCGGACGGGCTGGTGATGACCAACCACCACGTCGCCGCCGACACGCTCCAGAAGCTCAGCACCGCCGAGGCCGACTACTATCGCGTCGGCTTCCTGGCCGGGTCGCGCGAGGCCGAGCTGCCCGCGCCCGACCTCGAGCTGAACGTCACCGTCGCCATCGCGGACGTGACCGACCGGGTGAATGCCGCCGTCGAGGACGGCATGCCCGACGCCGAAGCCGCCCAGGCCCGACGCTCCGCCATGGCCGCCATCGAGCAGGAGGCGTCGAAGGAGAACGGCCTGCGCAACGACGTGGTCACGCTCTATCAAGGCGGGCAATATCACCTCTACACCTACAAGAAGTACACCGACGTCCGGCTCGTCTTCGCCCCCGAGTTCGAGATCGCTTTCTTCGGCGGCGACGAGGACAACTTCGAGTACCCCCGCTACTGCCTCGACGTCGCCTTCTTCCGCGCCTACGAGGACGGCGAGCCCGCCCGGCCCGAGCACTTCCTCCCCTGGAGCGCGGACGGCTCGGAGGCCGGCGACCTCGTCTTCGTCGCCGGGCATCCCGGGCGCACCAGCCGCCTGAACACGATGGCGCACCTGGAATACTTCCGTGACACCGGATTCCCCTTCCTGCTCGACCTGATCCGAAACCGGGAGTCCTTCCTCAACGAGTACGGCGCACTCGGCGAGGAGCAGGCCCGGCAGGCCAAGGAGGACCTCTTCGGCTACCAGAACAGCCGCAAGGCCCGCCTCGGCGGCCATGAAGGCTTGCAGAACGAGGCATTCATGGCCCGGAAGGCCGAGGCCGAGCGCTCCCTCCGGGCTCAGGCCCCCGAGTACGCCGACGCCTGGGACAGGATCGCCGCCTCCCGGGCCGTCGCGGCCGAGAACCTCGCCGCCTACAACTTCCTGGAGCGCGGCCAGGCCTTCGAGTCCCGCCTCTTCCAGATCGCCCGCACCATCGCCCGCCTCGTCGCCGAACAGAAGACGCCGAATGAGGACCGCCTCCGGGAGTACCGGGAGTCGGCCCTCGCCTCGCTGGACCTGGCGCTCTACTCCGAGGCCCCCATCTACCCGCGATTCGAGGCCGCCAAGCTCGCCAACTCGCTCGACTACTGGCGAGCGACCGTCGGCGCCGACGACCCGGTCGTGCAGCTCGTCCTCAAGGGTCGATCGCCCGAGGAGGTGGCCCGGGAGCTGGTCGAAGGGACCAGGCTCGCCGACGTCTCCGTCCGCAAGCAACTCGTCGAGGGCGGCCCGGAGGCCATCAAAGCGACCGACGACCCGATGATCGCGCTCGCCCTGGCCGTCGACCCCGAGTCCCGGGCCGTCCGCAAGGTCTGGGAGGACCAGGTCGAGGGCGTCGAATCGGCCCAGTACGGCCGGATCGCCGAGGCCCTCTTCCGGGCGCAGGGGGACGCCGTCTATCCCGACGCCACCTTCACGCTCAGGCTCGCCTTCGGCACCGTCAAGGGCTGGGAGGAGGACGGCGAGTCAATCCCGCCGTACACCGTCGTCGAAGGGCTGTTCGAGAAGTCCCGATCGGAGGGGGACGTCGAGCCGTACCACGTCCCCGAGTCCTGGATCGAGGCCAGGGACTCCGGACGACTGGGCCTCGACACGCCCATGAACTTCGTCTCCACGGCCGACATCATCGGCGGCAACTCCGGCAGCCCCGTCGTCGACCGCGACGGCGAGGTGGTCGGCCTGATCTTCGACGGCAACATCCACTCCCTGATCCTCGACTTCGGCTACGACGACTCCCTCGCCCGGGCCGTCTCGGTCGACTCCCGGGTGATCGCCGAGGCGCTGGGCTCGGTCTACCGGGCCGAGGCCCTGCTCCGGGAGTTGACCGGCGGTCGATGATCCCCCGCTTCGAATTGCCGGGCGACTCCTGGCGTCACTGTACCGGTCGGTCTATCCTGAGCGGAGGGAGCCGACGATCCCTCCGCTCGCACCTATCCGAGGGGAGATTCGAATGATCGGACGGATCGTGCCCGCCGGCCTGGCGGGGATCCTGGCGGTGGCCACGGGGGGCGCCTGCGGGCAGCATCGGGATGCGGAGGCATCCCCGGCGGCCGAGTCCCCGGGCCCGATCGAGGCTCCGGTCCCGGCCGGCGTCGAGGGGGAGGAGACCGGCCTGGCGGTCGGCAGCCAGGCCCCGAGGTTCACGCTCTCGGATCAGTCGGGCGAGCGGCGTTCGCTCGACGAGTTCCTCGGCGAGGGGAAGAAGGTCGCCCTGGTCTTCTATCGATCGGCCGACTGGTGACCGTTCTGCCAGAGGCAGCTGGTCCAGCTGCAAGGTGACCTGAAAGAGATCGAAGACGCCGGCATCCAGGTGATCGGCATCAGCTATGACGACGTGGCGATCCTCGAACGGTTCTCCGGCCGTTCGGAGATCACGTTCCCGCTGCTCTCCGACCCCGAGAGCGAGACGATCGTCGCGTACAACGTCCTCAATGAGGAGGGAACGGGGCGGCTGGAGGGGATCCCCCGGCCCGGGACGTTCATCCTCGACGAGGATGGCGTGATCCGCGCCAAGCTCTTCCTCGAAGGCTACCGGGACCGCCACACGACTGACGCCCTGATCGAGGCCGCCGGGGCCTTCGACTGAACCGGATGACCCGAATGGGAGACCGACGATGCGGATCTGGACCCTCGCCATGACGTTCCTCGGGATGGTGCTCGGCACCTCGACGTCGGCCCGGGCCGACGACGTGCGGGTCGGCCGCCGCCACCCCGACTTCACCCTGCCGAGGATCGACGGCCGCTCGCCGGTCTCCCTGTCCGACCTCCGGGGCAAGAAGGTCCTGCTCATCCAGTTCGCCTCGTGGTGAGCGGGCTGCCGCACGCACGTGCCGGTCTGGCACGAACGGACTAAGCAGTGGGTGGAGGACGGCCGCCTGGTGCTGCTGGGCGTGACCCAGGAGCAGCACGCCGACCGCTGCCGGCTGTTCGCGCAGTGGAAGGAGTTCGGCTGGCCGATCCTCCACGATCCGATCAACCTCCTGAAATCCGAGGCCGTGCCGATCGTCCGGGCGGTCGACGAGCATGGGATCGTCCGACTCCAGGGGCCTCGGCCGGAGACCTTCGAGGAGGACTTCCTGGACAACTCCTTCACCGATGACGGCCCCCCTTCGGAGGACGACCATGCCCCCGGCATGCCCGACGCCGATGCGCTGCTCCGATCGGCCGAGGGTTCGGGGGACGCAGACGCCTGGCGATCGGCCGGTGATGCCCTGGCGATCTGGGGCGGTATCGGGCGGGTGGACGAGGCCGTCGAGGCCTATGGGAAGGCGATCGAGATCGACCCGGAGGACAAGTATGCATGGTTCCGCCTGGGGGTCGCGCTCCGGATGCGGCACGAGTCCCCCGGCCGGAGGGACGGCGACTTCCAGGCGGCGGTCGACTCCTGGAGCCGGGCCCTGTCGATCGACCCGAATCAATACGTCTGGCGGAGGCGGATCGAGCAGTACGGGCCCCGGCTCGCCAAGCCGTATCCGTTCTACGACTGGGTCGTGCAGGCCAGGGCGGAGATCTCGGCCCGGGGGGAGACGCCGATCGCGCTCTCGGAGGAGCCCTCGGGCTCGGAGATCGCCGCCCCGGTCCGCGAAGTCATCGTCGAGGGTGCTCCCCCGGTGAATCCGGACCCAGACGGCCGGATCAACCGGGACGCGACCAGACTCATCGAGGCCGAGGTGGTGGTCATCCCCCCCCGGGTCCGTCCCGGCGAGGCCGCCCGCGTCCATGTCTATTTCCGGCCGAGTTCGACTCGATCGGCGTACTGGAACAACGAATCGACCCCGCTGCAATTGTGGACATCGGCGCCCGAGGGATGGACGGTCGACACTCCGCTGATGGAGGCCGAGCCGGGGGTCGGCGCCGAGTCGAGCGAGACCCGCCACCTCGACTTCGAGGTGCGGATCCCCCCCTCAACCTCGGGGACGGCCCGCCTGGACGCCTTCGCCCTCTACAACGTCTGCGAGCAGGCCGGCGGCACCTGCCTGTTCCTCCGCAAGGACCTGACGATCGAGATCCCGATCGGGAGCGAGGGACGCTGAGGTCCGCTCCCGGTCACCCGCGATGGCGCCCGGGTCGAGAGGAAAGTTCATGAGTCGATCGGATCAGCTCTCGCGACGGGCCTGGCTGGGCGGGATGGCCGGCATCCCGCTCCTGGGGGCGGGCACACTCGGAGTCGCCGCCCGGTCGGGCCGGGAGCCGAAGACGGTGGCGGCGGTTGTCACCGTCTACCGGCCGAACAGCCATGCCGATGTCCTCGTCGGCCGGATCCTCGAAGGCTGGCGGCACGAGGGCGGCCCGGGCCCCGACCTCCGCCTCGGCTCCCTCTTCATCGATCAGCCCGAGGCCAGCGACTTCGGCGTCGAGCTGGCCGCCCGCCACGGGGTGCCGGTCGTAGGGACGATCGAGGAGGCGATTACCCTCGGGACAGGATCCGTCGCGATCGACGGCGTCCTCTGCGTCGGCGAGCACGGCGACTATCCCCTAAACACGAAGGGCCAGCGCCTCTACCCGCGTCGCCGATTCTTCGAGGAGGTCGCCGATGCGTTCCGGGCCCACGGCCGGGTCGTCCCCGTCTTCAACGACAAGCACCTCGGCCCCGCCTGGGATGATGCGCTCTTCATGTACGAGACCGCCAGGGATCGGGGCATCCCGCTGATGGCCGGCTCGTCGCTGCCCGTCACCTACCGGAAGCCCGACGTATCGGTGCCGATGGGCAGCGACCTGAAGGGGGCGCTGGCGATCGGCTACGGGCCGCTCGAGGACTACGGCTACCACGCGATCGAGGCGCTCCAGGCCTTCGTGGAACGCCGTCGGGGGGGCGAGGTCGGCGTCCGATGGGTCGAGTGCCTGGAGGGTGAGGCCCTCTGGGAGGCCATCGACGGTCACGAGGTGCCGGCCGACCTGATCGAGGCGGCACTCCGGGTCACCCCCTCGCGACCGGGGGCCGATTGGCGGGAGAGCGGCCGCCGAGAGTCCGCGCTCATCCGGTTCGAATACGAGGACGGGTTCCGGGCCGGGGTCCTCATGCTCCCGGGCTTCGCCACCGGGTTCAGCGTCGCCTTCAAGGCCGCCGGAGACTCGTCACCCACCGCCTGCGAGATCGAGCTTCGCGACGAGCCCCATTACCCCCACTTCGCCTTCCTGCTGCGGGCGATCGAGCGCATGATCCACTCGGGGGCGCCCACCTATCCGGTCGAACGCACGCTCCTGACCTCCGGCATCCTCGACCGCATGCTCACGTCCCGGTCCCGGGGGGGACGCCGCGTCGAGACGCCCGAACTGGCGATCGCCTATTCGCCGGTCGAATACCCGCACGCCCCGGATCCGCCGATCCTGGTGGGCTGAGCCGCCGCGATTCGGTCGGCCGAGCCGCAGCAAGTCGGCCGGATCGACTCACCGTTCGGGTCGGCCGATCGCACGACGCGAAGGGCCCCGCGCTGATCCGGGTCGCCCGGATGGTGGCGGCCAGGGACTCCAGGGGTGCCCCGCAAGCCGTCAGGGGGAGCGACCGGACCGGGCTCGATGCTTGACCCGTCGGGAGTCCAACGTTCTGATGAAGGCATCGCGCAATTCCACCCTCTCCACGAACCGACCGGAGTCCCGAATGATGCGTCCGTACCAACGCCGAGACTTCCTCAGGGCCTCCGCCGCCAGCATGGCCGCGCTGAGCGCCTCCCCCGCCGCCCGGGCCGCCGCCGAGCCCCGGCCGTCGAGGAAAGTGACCAGCGCCAACGACTCGCTGAACGTCGCGGTGGTCGGCGTCCGGGGGCGGGGCATGGACCACGTCCGGGGCTTCCTCGGCCAGAAGGACCAGGGGGTCCGGATCACCGCCGTCTGCGACGTGGACGAGAACGTCGTCGGCAACGCGATGAAGGCGATCGAGTCGGCCGACGGCTCGGCACCCCGGCTCGTCCGGGACGTCCGAGAGTTGCTCGACGACCCGGAGATCAACATCATCTCCGTCGCCACGCCGAACCACTGGCACAGCCTGATGGGCATCTGGGCCTGCCAGGCCGGCAAGGATGCCTACGTGGAGAAGCCGGTCAGTCACAATGTGTGGGAGGGCCGGCAGCTCGTCGAGGCCGCCCGCAAGTACGACCGGATCGTCCAGTGCGGGACCCAGTGCCGCAGCCACAAGGGCATCCAGGACGCGATGGAGTTCCTCCGCTCCGGGAAGCTCGGGACGGTCTACATGGCCAAGGGGCTCTGCTACAAGCCCCGGGGGTCGATCGGCCAGGGCAAGCTCCAGCCCGTGCCGGAGGGGCTCGACTACGACCTCTGGACCGGCCCGGCCGAGTTCCACAAGCCGGGTGACGCCTCGGTCTACAACCCGAACATCCTGCACTACAACTGGCACTGGGTCTGGAACACCGGCAACGGCGACCTCGGCAACCAGGGCATCCACCAGATGGACCTGGCCCGCTGGGGCATCGGCAAGGACGAGTTCCCGAAGGCCGTCCAGTCGGCCGGCGGCCGATACGGCTACGAGGACGACGGCGAGACGGCCAACACCCAGACCGTGAACTTCGAATATGACGACGTCTTGCTCCAATTCGAGGTCCGCGGCCTCCCCTCGAACGACGAGATGGGCATCAAGATCGGCGACATCTTCTTCGGCACCGAAGGCATCCTGACCATCACCAGCTACACCGATTGGCAGACCTACTTCGGCCACAAGATGGAGCCGGGCCCGAAGGGATCCGGCGGCGGCGACCACTACGCCAACTTCATCGAAGCCGTGCGCACCCGGGACCGCTCGACCCTCAACGCCGAGATCGAGCAGGGCCACCTCTCCAGCGCCTTCTGCCACCTCGGCAACATCGCCCTCCGACTGGGCCGCAAGCTGCACATCGACCCGGCCACCGAGTCGTTCGTCGACGACTCCGAGGCCAATGCGATGCTCAGGCGCGACTACCGCGCCCCCTACGTCGTGCCGGATCAGGTCTGATCGGCCTGCGGTCCCATCGGTCGACCCACCTCGGCCCGGGCCCGTCCCCGCTCGACCCGAGTGGGGGCGCGCCGGGCCGGGCCGCATTCACGCCGCCCGGACCACGCGCTTCAGCAAGGCTTTAAGCCCCGGATGCCGCGTCCCCATCCGGTGAAGCCGTCGGGCGACCCCGAGTGCCGACGGGCCGATCCCCTCGACCCGGTCCAGTTGGCCGATCGCCTCGTCGCGTTCCGCCGCGACGGCGTGCAACGCGGACAGGACGCGGGAGACCTGCCCTTCGAGGACCTCGATCGAGGCCCGGGAGGCGTCCCACTGCCGCTCCGCCTCCTCGAGCCTCGCACGCAACTGCCAGATCAAGGCCCTGGCGTCGTCGTTCGCCCGGGTCAGTTCGAAGACGCGAGCGTCGGATCCGGGAGATGCCCCATCGGCCCGCGGGAGATCCTCCGGGAGGGCGAATCCGGAGACGAATCGCTCGACCAGCTCGCGGTGCAGCCAGCCCTCCCGGCTGACGAAGTCTCCCTCCCAGAACAGCCAGCTCACCTGGGTCTCGGGGGGCAAGGCTGCCCCCACGACCGGAGGAAGGCTGAGTTGGGGGTCACCGTGCAGGCTATGCAGCTTCGGGTGGAAGGTGATCGTCGGGCCGTCGACCTCGACCACCCAGAAATGGTGCGACAGGCCGACCGGCACGCCCGCCTCACGTCCCCGGGTCAGCTCGAAGGCCATCGACGGGGTCTCGATGTAGCCGGCCCGGGCGACCCGACGCATCTCGGAGCAGACCCAGAGCGGATCTCGGATGTCTTCGAGCGTGTGCGAACAGGTGCAGAAGTCGAAGAACTTGTCCGGGAAGGGCCAGGGTTCGCGGTCGCAGAGATCCCGAGCGACCCACGTCTCCGCCGAGAAGGATTCGACCTCGCCCCCTTGCGCGGGCAGGCCGAGCTTCTCGGCGTAGCGGGTCCCCCGGGTCTCGAACGGGAACTTGTCGATGACGTAATCGGCCCGATTGAAGCACCGCGCCCATCCCCCGACGTCGAGCACCCGGTGGCCCGCCGCGATGCGGGACAGGACGGCCGGGACATTGGCTTCCAGCATGGCAGGGGTCCGGGAATGGGCTGGGGCCGGGACAGATCGGCGGTGGCCGCGTCACGCCGCCGCAGCGGCTTTGGGCTTCTTCGCCAGCACGATCTGGCTCTTGGGGATCAGCTCGTCGAGCCGATTGATCACCCCGGCGGCCTTCGGGGACGACCGGATCGACTCCCAGATCAGGTCCCAGGCCGCGATCTCGGGCGGCGGCGTCGAGTGCGTCGGATGCCCCGGGAAGTACGGCGAGCCGACCAGCTCCCGGAGCGTCCAGAACATCGACCAGTAGGCGCCGGTGAATCCTCGGCGTTCCAGCTCCAGGCCGGCGACGCCGAGCATCCGGTCGAGTTGTTCCCTGACGAAGACATGCTGATGCAACGGCTTTTCCCAGTATTGCTGCGGCGCGACCTCCTTGAGCAGGGCCTCGGAGCCGGGGTCGGGGACGGTGATGAGGTAGCGGGCCCCGGGCCTGCCGAGCCGTTCCAGGTCGGCGAGGAATCGATCGGGCGCGTCGAGGTGTTCCATCACCTCCTTGGCGATGATCACCGACGCGACGCCATCGGGCAGGGGGATCGGCCCGGCGTCGCAATCGTGCAGGACCGGGCGGAAGGACCGGGCCGGGACATCCTTCATCTGCTCGCCGAGCGACTCCAGTTCGCCGGGGTCGATGTTGACCGCGATCACGTCGGCGCCCACGGAGCCCGCCAGGCGGCTGTCGCCCCCCGTGCCGGATCCGATGTCGAGGACCACGTCGTCTCCCGTGATCTCGAGACCGAACAGCTCGATCCGTCTCGCCTGGGCCTCGGCCATGTTCACGTTCCTTTTCCGGTGGGGATGCGATGCCCGCCGTCGACCTCGGCCGCCCCGACGAGGACGGGCCTCATCAGCCTGGCGAGGCCACGATGACGCGCCGAGATTCGTCGGAGCCGTCGGGCGACCCCGAGGGCCGTCGGGCCGAGGTCGTCGAACCGGGCGAGGCGGAGTCGAAGCGCGTGACACTCCCGGCGTGACTCGTCCAGTTCCCGGGACAGCCGCCCCGCCTCCTGTCGACTCTCGTAGAGCAGGCCGTGCACCTCGTCGAGCTGGGTGCGGGTCGCGTCCCGATCGAGGCGAAGCGTCACTTCCCGGTCGAGATGCTCGTAGTAGAGGAAATCGTCGGTGACGTTGGCGGGAGACGCGAGCCGAGGGATCAGGTCGCGGTCCTCGTCCCTGATGTAATAATGATTGATCCCGTCGAACTTCGCGTGATGATATCGGCCCGCCAGCAGCGTCGCCTCCCAGGGACGATGGGCCCCCTCGATGACGACCGCCCTCGGCCTCCATCGGCCCCAGTCGGCTCCCCGGACGACCTCGGCCTCATGACCCTCCGCGTCGATCTTGAGGAAGTCGATCGTCCTCGTCCCGCCGACATGGCGTTCGCAGAGGCTCGCCAGGGTGGCGACGGGGATTTCCGAGGCGATCACCTGGCCGGGATCGGCATGAAAGGCCTCGACCAGCAGCTGCTTCGATGCGGACCAGCTGAAGACGCCGGGGGCCTGGTAGAACGTCAGGTCCCCGTCGCGGTCGGAGACGGCGAGGTTCAGGTTCACGTCGCGCGGCCGATTCGCGCAGAGGGCCCGGTGCATCTGCGGGATCGGCTCGATGTTGACCCCCCGCCAGCCCCGGTCGTAGAAGTGCTTGGTGACCGAGTGGTGGATCGGGTCGCTGGCGCCGACGTCGATGTAGAACCCATCGCTCCCCTCGGGGAAGAGCCTCCGGAGCAGGACGTCTTCCGCGTTCTGGGCATACGAGATCATCGGCATGGCCGGCCCCCCGCATCCGCCCGGTCGAGGCCCGGTGGGCCGCCCCGGGGACCGAGCGCGGTCGACGCATTCCGCCTGGCCCATGCGGCCGAGAGCGCCCGCCACTTGCGATCGGCGAGCCGGCCCCAGTCGAACTCGGCGCACAGCCTCCGCCGGTCGGCGCACGCCGAGGCGACCGCCGATCGCCAGTCGCCCAGCAGGAGGTCCGCCACCTCGAAGGTCCCCTCCGGGTCGTCGAGCGGGCAGAAATGGACGCCGGGGAACCCGTCGAACAGGCTCTCCGTCGTGTCCAACCGCCCGAGCAGGACCGGCGTACCGCATGCGAGCGACTCGAGGATCGGCAGGCCGAACGCCTCGACGTCCGAGAGCAGAACGAGCGATCGGCTCGACGCGTACGCCCGTCGCAACTCGGGCTCGCTCACGTAACCGCGCAAATCCACCGCGGTGCGGATGGCCTCGGGGATGAGGTCGGCCGACTCGGCGCTGCGGTTGCCGATGACGACCAGTCGGTACTCCGGCCGCCGTTCCAGGACCCGGGAGAAGACGTCGATCACCCGGTCGAACCGCTTGCGGATCTCGGCCAGGTCGCCCACGAAGAGTAATTGCGGGGGCCGATCGAGGGGGCCGGCGTCGAAGGATTCGAAATCGCAGCCGAGCGGCAACGTCTCGCCGTTCAGGCGGTGCGGCGAGAGCCGCTGGAGCGACCGGCGTTCGGCCTCGGAGTCCGCCAGGACGACGTCGGCGCGCTCGATCACGCGTCGGTGGACCTCGGCCACGTTGGCCCGCTGCTCGGGAGACATCGGCACGGTCCAGAGCGGCTGGTCGTGCGGCGTGTAGCAGAGGGCGGTGCGATCGTCGATGTGCCGCAGCACCGCCCGACCCGTCGCGGCGTTGGCGAACCCGACCAGCTCGATCGCGTCCCAGGGGGACTCCTCGATGATCTCGGGCAGTCGGGTATTCGAGGGTTCGACGCAATCCGGCTCGAACCGATGCGGCCCGACGAGCATCGACGCCCCCATCGGCTCGGCGAGTTCCCAGACCCGGCGGAGCGACCTCGGGTCGCGGTCATCCAGGGCGAAGGTGAACTCCACCCGACGACCCAGCCGGCGGGACAGTTCGACGATCGCCCGGCCGATACCGGAATACATCTGGTTCGTCGTCGGGATCGCGACGAGCACCCTCATGCGATCGGTGCGTTCCCCCATGCGATCGGTGCGTTCCCCGCGAGTCGCGCCGACGCCCGACCGGTCGTGCGGATCCGGGAGTCGACCCGAAGGGAATCGGGGCCGCGCGGCGCGGCGGGACGGGCTCGTCTCGATGGTCATGTCCGATCCGCAGTCTTCCATGGGGTCCGGGAGGTCGTCGAGGCCCGGTCCGGAGGGGACGCACCGACGGGCCCAGGCCGCGACTCGATCACCCGATCCGGGCCGCATCGCGAGCGGCAGGGTTGGGAGCGGGGATTCCCTCACCTGTTCCGGGGTCGATCCGATGGTCGGGGCCAATCCGGATCGGGTACTCCGGTCGTCGATCGGCGAGGGCGTCCTCGATCGCGGCGAGGCGGCGCGCCATCGCGACGTAGTCCCACCCGAGGGCCTCGGTCGCCGACTGGCGGGAAGCGAGCGACTGCAGCTGGGCGGAAAGCCGGTCGATCTGCCCCTGGAGGTCGCGGTAGATCGCCTCCTGGTGGAAGAACATCGGCCGGAGGATCCGCCGGAGTACGCGACGGGCGAGGCCGAGCACCCGCCTCGGCCCCGTCGCGTCGTCGATGCCGGCGTTGTAGAAGGCGAAGTCGTGCACGGTGGGTCGGTCCTCCCGGGCCGATGCCGGATGACAGGATACGGAGCAACCGCCTCTTCGGGCGAAGGGCCGGATCAAGCGGCCTCCGCGATGATCGATTGGGCCAGCCCCTCGGCGAGGCGGGCGAGGCGGACGACCTCGTCCGGGGACCCGGAGGCCGAGGGCGAAGCCGAGGAGGCGGCGTCGGCCAGCAGGGCCTCGATCCGGGGAGCGAGGGCGTCGACGTGGAAATCGCGCCAGGTGGCGGAGCGGGCTCGCCCGGCGATCGGCCCGGGATCGATGCGCCATTCCAGCAGGTCGAGGAAGGCCCGGGCGAGGTCCTGGGCGGTCGGCTCGACCTTCAGGCAGTGGACGCCGTGCACCAGCCACTCGGCCAGGCCGCAGCTCCTCGAGATGATCGGCAGGCAGCCGCCATGCGCCGCGGCCTCGATCGGGCCGATCCCGAAGGGCTCGCGCTCCCAGGTGGGGAACGCGAACGCCTCGTAATCGCCGTAGCGGCCGATCAACGAGGCGTGGTCGAGGGGGCCGAGGAACCGGACCCGGTCCTCCACACCGTGCTGTTGCAGCAGGGCGGGATAATGGTTCGGATCCACGTCGGAGACGGCCCCGTAGAAGTCGATCTCCACCGACCACCGCGACCGGCGGACCAGCCCTGCCGCTTCGATCAGAACGTCGACCCCCTTGTACGGCGTCAGCCGTCCCGCCGAGACGACCCGAAGCGGTCCGTTGCGGACCGATCGCCGGGGAACCGGTCCCGGCCGGCCGTCGATCCAGTACGGGAGCAGCTCGACCCGGCCCCGCAACGGGACCCCGAGCCCCTCGATCTCCGCGACGAGGCGGGAGCTGACGGCGATGAAGGTCCCTCGGATCTCGGCGCCGAACCGCTCCGCCAGCGCCGGCATCACCTCCCCCCAGAGCGAGCAGCAGTAGGAGGGCACCGAGTCGCCGAGTTGCCACACCCAGGGCACGCCCAGGTGCCCGAGCGCCGCCATCAGGCCGAGGCCGCCCAGGCCGGTCAGGTTGTGGACATAGGCCACGTCGGGCCGGAACGCGTCGACCGCCTCGGCCAGCGCCCGGACGTTGAAGGAGCTGATCAGGCGAGACTCCGCGTCCATCAGCCGCTGGACGACCGCCGGGCGGCGTGCCATCGCGTCGAGGTTCCAGATGTCGGCGATCGAGAACGCGCGGCGGACGTGAGGCTCGGGCGGGCAATATCCCCGGGCGGCGGCGGTGACCACGAGCACCTCGTGCCCCCGACGCCTGAGGGCCTCGACGGCCTGGGCGCAGGCGAGTTCGAAGCCCCCGAGCACCTCGGGCGGATAGAAATTGCTCAGGACGAGGATCTTCATGATGCGATCGTCCCCCGGCTCAGCGTCGATGCGGAGAGCAGCTCGTCGTAGAGACCGGCCAGCTTCGCGCCGGCAACCTTCAGGTCGAAGGCCCTGAGGACCTGGCGTCGGGCCTCCCGGCCGATCCGCTCAACCGTCTCCGGCTCGTTCGCCAGCCGGAGGAGCAGGGCGGTGAGCTCGTCGGGGGTGTCGAACAGATATCCGCTCTGGTATGGCTGGATGAATTCGGGCATCGCGGCCACCCGGGAGGCGATGGGCACCGTCTCGCAGCTCATGGCCTCCAGGAGGGTCAGGCCCATCAGCTCGGGTGCCCGGTAGCGCCGGCCGTAGCAGTCGACGTGGACGGAGGGGAGCACGTTGCACCAGGCCCGGGCGTAGAGGTCTCGGACGTCGTCGTCGTCGGCGTCGGTGACGAACGTCACGTCCTTCCCGGTGGCGAGGTCGCGGAGCAGGGCGAAGTAGGCGGGGTCGTAGGGCCGGCCGCAGACGGTCAGGGGCAGCCCCTGGGGGAGGGCACGGATCAGGCGATCGATGCCCTTGTGCGCGAGCAACCGACCGACGTAGAGCACCCGGTCGCGCCTCGGCCTCGGCTCGGGCGGCGCGAATCGTTCGGCGTCGACGCCCCCCCGGATGACGACCACCGGCGTGGGCGTGCGGAAGAGCGACTCGCCGAAGGAGGAGTAGGCGACGATCCGATCGGCCAGCTCCAGGCTGCCGAGCGAGGCGCCGAGCCAGCTGGAGTGGCCGCCGTGGTCGGAGGCGCAGACGACCTTGCGCTGCTGCCGGGCGGCGAGCAGGCCGAACTCCCCGGACCGGCTGAAGGCCATGTGCACGTGGACGAGGTCGGCGTCGGCGATCGCCGAGGGCAGCTCCCAGGAGACGGCGTCGAGCGGGTCGCTCGGCCTCCTGGCCACGGGGAGCACGCGGAGCGAGACGCCGGGGCGTAGCACACGCCGGGCCGGGGAGACGCCGTAGGAGATCAACTCGACCTCGTACCGGCCCCCCGTGGCCTCGACCAGGCCCGTGGCCATGTTTGTCGCGTACCGCTCCCCTCCGCCGATGCAGGAGGCCTCGTCGAAATAGAGCGGGGTCAGGAAGGCGACCTTCCGTGTCGCGTCGGCCATCGCGTCCGGTCCCTCGGCGCGGCGGATCGAGTCGGTTGGGATGGTCCGCCGACGCCGGATCGGTCCGGCGGACGACAGGGTTTTAACCCGGCCCGACGGGGCGGTCAAGGCGGATCGGTGCGGGCCGGCCGCTCGACGTCATTCCGAGGAGGCCAGCCGATGCGCCTCGGCCTCGGCGGCCTGCTGGGCGGCCAGGGCCACGTCGGGCGGGTTGGAGAGGCAGTCGCGGTCGGTCTCCATCTTGCTAAGGCGGTTCACGATGTCGGCGTGCACCTTCAGCGGGGTCTGCGAGGCGTTGACCTCGAAGATGATCGACGGGTCGTAGAACTCCAGAGTCTGGACCGTCTCCTGCTCGTAGACCTGGAGCCGGCGCCGGACGACCTCATCGTTGATGTCGTCGAGCCGGTTCTCGCGGAGGGCCCGGGCGGCCAGGCGATCCCGGGCCTGTTCCATGTCGCTGATGCGGAGGTGGAAGATCTGGATCACGTCCAGCATGTCGTCGAGCATCGCGGCCTGGGTGTGGTTGCGGGGCAGACCGTCGAGCACCAGGGTGGTGCAGCCGGGGTAGATCTCCTCCTGGAGGGTGAGGATCTGGACGTATCGCTCCCAGATGCGGATGGTCAGGTCATCGGGGACCAGCAGCCCCCTCGAGGTGAAGGCGACCACCTCCCGGCCGAGTTCGCCGTGCTTGGGGAGCTTGCGGAACAGGTCGCCGCTGGAGATGTGGATCACGCCGGGGAGATGGCCGAGCACAGCGCCTTGCGTCCCCTTGCCGCTGCCGGGCATGCCGAAGAGGAGGATCGTCCGGAACTTGTGCATCGCGGCCATCGAGAGACCTCGCTCGTCGCGAGACGCGGGGGGATCGGCGAGGGACGGGGAGCCGGGTACGATACCGGGCGACCATGCGGAGGTGGGACGACACCGGCCCCCTCCCGACTCGCCGTAGAGATGGGCCGATTCTATCCGATCCCACCGGGAAACCCAACCGCCATGGCCCTCGGACCCGCCCTCCCCCCGACGACCCGAGTGCTGCTGCTCCGGCACGCCCAGACCGCCGCCCCCGACCGCTTCCATGGCGCCGAGTCGGACATCGGGCTCGGCCCCGAGGGTCAGCTCCAGGCCCTCCAGGCCGCCGGGGGGATCCGCGGCCTGGGGCCCGTCGCGGTGTACTGCTCGGGCATGAGGCGGGCGAGGGAGACCGCCGGCCCGATCGCCTCGGCCTGCGGGTTGGAGCCGATCGTCATCCCTGAGCTGCACGAACGGCGCATGGGGCCCCTGTCCGGCGCATCGATCGCCGAGACCCGGGAGCGGGTCGACCTGCACATCCGACGCTGGGGGGAAGGGGATCTCGACGCCTCCCACGAGGGGGGCGAGTCTTACCGGGAGCTGCGCGATCGGGTCGTGCCGCCGTTCGTCGCCCTGGCGGGGCGGCACCCCGGCGGCACGGCGGTGGCGGTGCTGCACGGGGTGGTGATCCGGGTGCTCATCACGGCGCTCGTCGACGGATTCTCGCCGGCCGACTACCACCGGATCGCCATCCGATACGTCGCGGTCAACGACCTCCGCGTCCGCGACGGTCGCTGGACCGTCGCGGCGCTCGATCGGGACGCGGGGACGCTGCTCGACGGCTGAAGGCGGGGACCGTCCCCCGTCCCCGGGGTGGGGATTCCCGGCCGACGGGGGCGATTCCCCGGGTCAGGATGACGGGATTCCAGATGCGTCCCGGCGGCATGCGCCGGGACGCAGGGCAAGGAACCCGCCCCGGCCACCCGGCATCGGGATGGCCGTGCGGGATCGCTCAATCCCGGTCTTGGCTCACGGGCCGTCGGCGGAGGCGGCGTCGAGGTCCTTCCAGCTCAGGCTGGAGAAGACCTGTTTCGCGGCGTCGCCGACGAGCTTGCTGTGCTCGACGAGGGGCCCGGTCGCGTCGGAGTCGGCGGCCTCCCGGGCGACGGGGACCTTGGCGAGCAGGCCGTCGAGCTGGCGATAGATCGCCCGCTGCTGGTCGGACCTCGCCCGGCCGAACCGGAGGTTGTAGGCGTGCATGAACCCGACGAGGTCGGCCATCGATCCGCCCTTGAACGACTCGATCTGGCGGATCACCGCGCCGGCCTGGGGATCCTCGAGCAGCCGGATCATCCCGCCGAGCGTCCGGAGGAACTGGTCGGCGTCGTTCGCCCCGGCGGGCGGGAAGCCGGATTCTTCCGCGTCGAGCGCCGATCGGAGGGCGTTCAGCGCGCCGTCGAGCTTCGAGCGGGTCGCGTCGGAGAGAGCCCCGCTGAGGTCCTCCCCGAGGGCGGAATCGACGGCCGAGGCCAGCGCCTGACGCCCTTGGTCGAAGGGCGTCTGTTTGAGCAGCGGGGGCCAGGCGTCCTCCTGGGTCAGGATGTCGAGGCAGGCGGTGATGGGCTCCGAGGCGTTCTCGAAGGGGATGTCGCGGAGGACCTCGGGGGTCATCGGGATCGCGGCCAGGGCGTCGTGGGTCTCGGGGGTCGGGAATTCGACGAGGTGATCGAGCCGCTGGTTGAGCAGCACGCCGGCCTCGACCAGCGCGGCTCGATTCTGGATCGCATTCTCGACCTCGTCACGGGCGCGCTGCTGGGTGTCCCGGATCTCCTTGGCCTTGCGGGCCTCGCCGAGGGCCTGGTTCCACTTGGCGAAGGCCTCGGCGCGGAGTTCGCTCGCCTGGGCCTCCTTCACGTCGTAGTCGGCCTGGGCTCGGTTGAAATAGCCGACGCCGCGGAGGTAATCGGCCCCGGGGTCGCGGCCCCCGCTCCCCCAGCCTCCCCAGCCCATGTTCATGAACGGCCCGGGGTAGAGCTGGGCCGATGCGGGGCCGGCGACCATCGCCGCCAGGATCACGGCCAGGGACCATCGTTTCGATCGCATGAGGTTCGCTCCCGTTGAAGGTTGGCCGGGGACTGCGCGTGGCCCCCGGCAGGTTCAGGCTCACCAAACCACTACGTCATGCACCGATCGGAGTCACCCCGAGGGGCCCGGCCTCGTCGGCCCCCGAGGGGTCGAGCCGATGGCGTCCGGCCCAGGCCCGGGCCAGGTGGGAGGCGAGCGAGCCGGCGCGGACCAGGGCGTCGCGATCGATCAGCCGGACGCCGTCGTTGGGGGTGTGGAAGGCGAACGAGTTGGCAACCACATCCCCCAGCAGGCTCACCGCGTCGAGGCCTGCGGCGGCGAAGGGCTCGTGGTCCATGCCGGCGCCGAGGACGCGGAGCCGGCCGGTCGGCATGCCGAGGAGGTCGGCCACCCGCCCGGCCATCGCGACCGCCTGGTTCGATCCCGCGAGCCAGACCCGCGCCCCCGCCCCCACGCTCTCCAGGTTGATCAACAGCGTCGGACGCTCCCGGAGCCACCACTCGTGCCGCCGGAGGAACGCCCGGGCGCCGTCGAGCCCGACCTCCTCGGCCCCCGTCGCCACGAACGCGACCTCGACCGGGACGCCGTCCCGGGGCCGCCACGATCGCGCCAGTTCCAGCATCACGGCCAGCCCCGAGGCGTTGTCGATGGCACCGGGGCTGCGATTCCCCGACGTGTTGAACATCAAGGCCGCCACGGCGACGCCGACGAGTGCCGCCCCGCCCGCCGCCGGCACCACGCCGATCAGGCCCGGGACCGCGGCCTCGACCGCCCCGATCAGCGCGAGCACCAGGCACCCGCTCGTCGCCAACACGACCAGCGCCACGCGTGCCCCGGTCGGCAGCCGCTGCGACTTCGAATCGTAGTGGGCCAGGAAGACGACGCGAGATGGGGACGGCCCCCCGGCATCCTCGACCGGCCAGGAGACGAGGTTCTCCGACCAGACCCGAGACCGCCTCGGCTCGGCCGGCGACCTCGCCACGATCCAGGGGGCGTTGACCGCGTACCCGGCCGCGAGGAAGCAGGCCGTGGCGATCTCCGGCCACCCGGGTAGGGCCGCCAGGCCCATCCCCACGAGTGCCATCGCCCCGATCGACGCCGGCAGGACGCCGAATCGCCTCGCCGCCGTCCCGACCGGGAACCGCTCGCGGACCACCGGCCGGCCCGCCCTCGCCATCGCGCGCCCGACCAGCCGAGCGGCCAGCGCCTCGCCCCTCGACCCGACGGCCCTGGGGAACGCGAGTCGATGGAGGAGCCGAGCGGCCCGGTCGGTGTCGAAGGCGATCATGTCGGTGGGGCCTGGCCTGGATGAGTGGTGGGCGGTTCAGAGCCCGTCGGCCTCGCCGATGAAGCTCGAAACGTGCCCCTTCAACGCCTCCAGCGACGGCTCGTGGATGTACATCATATGCCCGGACTCGTACTCCTCGACCCGGAAATTGTCCCGCAGCTCCGGATCGAGGCCCATGTGGGACAGGGTGTATTCCGTGGCGGCGTAGGGCGTGGCCAGGTCATAGTACCCGGATGCGACCAGGATCTTCATGTGGGGATTCTTCGCCAGCGCGTCTCGCAAGGCCGAGGCGGTGTCGGCGTAGCCCCCGGCCCCGGAAACGCCGTAGTCCCAGCCGCGGACGCCCTCGCCAAGGATGTAGTAGGGCACGTCCGACTCGTATCCCAGATCGGCATTCAGGTACTGGTTCAGTGTGCTGGTATATGGGGGACGGATGGCGGCCATGCTCGGGTCGAAGGAGGGGGTGTCGCCGGCGGGGGAGGCGTCGATCCCCTTGAACCGGCTGTCGAGCCGGCCGACGGTCCGGCCCCGGTCGCGCAGGAGTTCCTTGCAGAACCGCTGGATCTCGATCCGGAGGCCGGCGTCCTCCAGGTACTCCGGGGAGAGCCCGGTGTAGCCGGCGAGGCGATCGAGCACGTCGGCCCGCTCCCGGTCCGAGAGGAGGTCTCCCATCTGGAGGGCCCTCGCATACGGGCCGGAGGCCCAGGCCTCGACCTCGTCGAGGAACTCGGCCAGCGGCAGGTCCTGCGACGCCTCGGGCAACCGCCCGTGGAACCGGGCGGTCGCGGCGTAGGTCGGCAGGAACAGGATGTAGGGCAGGTCGTTGCCGTCCCCGAATCGGACCGTCTGGAAGTTGAGGACCGAGGAGACGAGGATCACGCCGTTGAGGGCGATCCCCCGGTCGACCAGGTATTCCGAGAGCCCCGCCGCCCGGGTCGTCCCGTAGCTCTCCCCGACCACGAATAGCGGCGAGGTCCACCGCCGATTGCGCGTGATGAAGAGCCGGATGAATTCGCCGACCGAGGCGATGTCGCCCCGGAGGTTGAAGAATCCCCCCTCCTTCTCCGGCTCGGCCGCCCGGCTGAAGCCGGTGCCGATCGGGTCGACGAAGACGAGGTCCGCCTCCGTCAGCCAGGTCTGCTCGTTGGGGACGAGCCGGTAGGGCGGGGCCGGGATGGTGGCGTCGTCGGGCATCGGCACCCGCTTCGGCCCGAGGGCCCCCAGGTGCAGCCAGACCGACGACGAGCCCGGGCCGCCGTTGAAGGAGAACATCAGCGGGCGGGACTCCCGATCCTCCACGCCGTCGAGCGTGTAGGCCACGTAGAAGACTTCCCCCGTCTCCTCCCCCCGCTCGTCCTTGATCGGCAGCGTGCCGACGGTGGCCGTATAGATGAGCGTCCGCCCGTCGAGTTCGAGCGTGTGGTGCGTGACGGTCGGCTCGATTTCCGGTTCCTCCTCCTCCTCGCCTGCCCCGGGTCCCTCGCTGGCGGGCGTCTTCTCGTCCTCGGCCACGGTTCCTCCGCTCGCCGGATCGGGGGATCCCTGGGAGGCCACCGGAGGGGGCTGGTGCAGGAGGAGGATGCCGATCCAGGGGAGGAGGAATCGCCGCATGTCGAGCCCTTCGCGCAATCGGCAGGGAATCCCGGTCGGAGGCCCGACGCGGGGCGCGGGGCCGACAGTCGGACCAACGATGGCATGCCGATGCGACCGGGTCAAGTCCGGGCCGGCGTGCCGAGGCACGCCGGCCCGATCGGCGGATCAGTAGGCCTTGTCCACCTGCACGCCCTTGCCGCCCTCCTGGTAGCGACGCTCCAGCCGATCGATCTGCCGGAGCTGGTTCGCCCGGTTCAATTCGCGCAGGTTCTGCTCCAGGGACTGCTCCACCTGCCCCTCGGCCGGGGCCACCTGGGACGCCTCGGGCGTCCGGGGTGCCTCGGGCGGGGCCCCGACGTAGCCGGTGCCCCGGTAGAAGGCGTACTGGTCGGCATCCCGCCGGGCGACGGCGGTGACCTGGCCCCGGATGCCGTCGGCCACGAAGACGCCCCTCAGGTCGGTCTCGCCGCTCACGAACCGCTCGTCCTCCGTGCCGATCACCCGGACCTGCACGCCGGGCACCAGCTCCCCGGTCTCGGCGAGGCGGACGGTCACCCGGACCCGGCCGGCGTCGGGCTCCTCCAGCACGTCCAGCTCCAGCGGGCTGACCAGCGCGATCCCCGAGGCGTACCGTCCATCCCCTCGGACCATGACGAGATACGCGCCCTCCGATTCGATCGGCAGCGGGACGGGCGTCTCCTTCGCGTCGAAGTCGGAGCCGTCCCCCAGCGAGACGGCCGTCTCGACCAGCGGCGAGATGCCCGCCAGGTCGATGCCGGCGATGTCATCCAGGTTGCGCCGTGTGAGGTAGAGACGCATCAGGTCGACCGGGTAGACGGTGACGGCGGCCTCCTCGATGTTGCGGGACTCCAGCGGCACGGTCGGCCCCTCGGCGGGCCGGGCGGCGTCGGCGCCGAGCGAGGCGAGGATCGGCTCCTCGCCGTGGGCCGCGAGCCGAAGGAGGTCGGAGGGGCGGATCAGGGTAATCTCGGGCAGCGCCAGCTCCTCCCGGGTGAGCTGCCGGACGGCGCCGGCGGCGTCGGTGAAGCGGTCGGCGACCTGCTCGTAGTACGAGACGGCCTTCCGGGCGTCCCGTCGGGCGTGGTAGATCTGCCCCAGGATGTAGAGGGCCTGCCACCGGTTCGGGCTGGGCACTTCGGCGCCGGAGTCGTCGCGATAGGTCGCGCCCGCGATCGTCTCCGCCACGGCGATCGCCCGGTCGTATTGCCCGAGGCGGAATCGGCCGAGGGCTTCCGAATAGCGGAAGCTGTCGAGGTAGTCGCTCGACCCGTAGAGCCCGGCGAACCGCTCGGCCAGCGAGACGACGGTCTCGTCGTCCTCCAGATCCAGGTACGCATTGACGAGCGCCAGGCTCGCCTCGTCGGCGATCGGGTTGTCGGGCGACCGCGCGAGGAAGACCTGGATCAGTCGGATCGACTGCAGGAGCAACCGGGGCGGCGAGAGGTCGGCGTCGAGCAGCGTCCTCCGGATCCCCGGGTCGCCCTGGGCCTCGACGGCCAGCCCGGCGAGCACCTGGGAGAGGCCGAAGAAGTCGCTCTCGATCGACGCGGTGTCGGGGTACTCGCGCCAGAGGTCCAGCAGGTACGCCACCGCCTCAAGGGGCATCCCGCGTTGCCGGAGCACCTCGCCGACCCGGGCGTCCTCCAGGTAGCTCGCCTCCGCCGTGGCCCTCCAGACGAGGTAGGCCCGCTCGGATTCGCCGATGTCGCGGTAGGAGGAGCCGACGGCGAGGATCTCGCCGAACGGGATCACCTCGTCTGGGGCCCGCTCCCGGAGGATCTCGAAGAACTGGACGACCGGCCGGGGGTTGCCCAGCGCGATGTGCGCCTTCAGGAGCATCCGGGCGGCGTCCCGGGCCACGTCGTCCCGGAGGGAATAGCCCTCCCAGAGCGAGCCGAGGACCTCGGCCGCCTCGGCGAACCGCCCCCGGTCGAACAGGGCGGAGCCCCGGGCGAACAGCTCGTCGGGCGTGGGCCGATACGGGTCCGTGGAGTCCTCGCCGGGTTCGAGCACGGTCAGGTCGGCCGGCATGCCCAGGTGGTCGCGGCCGGGCTCGTAGGCGCTGCGCAGGATCGGGGGCAGGGCCCGGTAGTCGCCGGGCAGATGGCCGAAGACCTCGTAGGAGGAGCTGCCGGGGTCCTGGTCGGGGGCGAAGTACAGGGTGAGGACGCCGTCCCGCACCTCGAAGTGCGAGGCGGACGTCTGCACCGAGCCCTCGACGAGCGTGGCCCCGGCCGGCAACGGCTCCTCCAGGACGAGGAAGTCCCGCTCCCAGCTCGGCTCGCCCGACCGATGGACCCGGCTGGCCGAGACCTCCACCCGGGCCCGGCCGCCGAGCGCGACCTGGGAGACCTCGTTCCGGAACGCCTGGGGGTTCACGGCCGCCGAGAACCCCGTCGGCAGCGGTCGGCCCTCGAACTCGGGCTCGGCGGCGAGGTAGGCCCGCCGATCGACGAAGAACGACCGGTCCCGCCGGTCCTGGTCCGGCCCGAACTCCCGGGTGAATCCGGCGAGGGTGACCGAGTAGCCGAACGTCCCCCTCCCCTCGATGTCGAACCGGACCCGGTTCCGCCCGGTGCCGTCGATCGCCTTGCGGGGGACCCGGATCGCCTCCCCCTCGGACCGGCCGGAGATCTCGGCGCGGTGGACCTCCTGGTCGTTCACCGTGACGACCAGCCGATAATCGTCCTCGGCCGCGTCGGCCCCGCCGAAATATCGGCCCAGCGCCGCCAGGGCCGGCCCCTTCGCCTTGTGGGGCCTCCAGTCGAGGCCGATCCGGTGGGCCAGCAGCCACTCGGCGGACTGCCCCAGCTCGGGGGCGGCGGGGAGGCCCGCCGAGTAGGCGAGGCTCGCCAGCGCGGTGACCTCGGCCGTCCCCCGGAAGAAGGGATGACGCGAGTCGGCCTCCCAGTGGCGGAGCACCGGGCCGCCCGGGGCCGAGGCCCCGGCCTCCGACCTCGGCCCGAGCACGCCGAGGACCTCGGCCGCCAGGCTCGACCGATCGAGGTTCGCGAACGTGAGCGCCAGGAACGCGAGCGCCGGGTTGGAGAGCTGCTGCCGGTCCCGGTTCAGCCGGTTCGCCTGCTCGAAGCCGGCCCGCCCCCGGGTGCTGAGCGCGAAGAGCAGGGCGGCCCGGGTGTCCCGGTCGGTGGGGTCGACCTGGGCGAACTGCTGTTCGATCCAGCCCGTGGCCCGGTCGGCGACGGACGGGTCGCTCAACAGCCCCAGCGGCTCGGCCGAGTCGAGGGCCCAGAGGGCGTAGGACGAGGTCAACCGCTCGCTCGGTTGCGGCGACTTCGGCCGGCTCGGCACCCAGGGCCAGCCGCCGTCGTCGTTCTGCATCGAGATGAGTTCGGCCACGAGCCCCCGGATCCGGCCCGTCAGCCGCGGGGCCTCCGGGGCCTCGGCTCCGCCCACCCTGCGGAGATAGACCAGCGCCGACGTCGCCGCGAGGAGGTCCGAGGCCCGGTCGGCCACCGTGCTCGGCTGCGGGAAGCAGACGCGGAACATCGTGCCGGCATCGGGCTGGTCCGCCGCGGGCCAGGCCTGCTGTCCCAGCGCCAGCTCGATCAGGAGTCGACGGGTCGACGGCGAGAGGGTGATCAGCATCTCGGGGGACTCGTACCGTCGCCCCCCCGGCAGCTCGACGAAAACCGTGGCGTCGTCGCTGCTGGCCCCCGAGCCCGAGGCGATCGCCCGAACCCCCCAGGGGCGGACGGGGACGGTCGCCCGGATCTCGTCGGCCCGGTCACCGGCCCGGGCGGACAGGGTGAGCTCGACCTCGGTCGCGTCCGGGACCTCGAACGGGTCGAACAGGACCTCGGTCACGCCGTCCCGATCGACCTCGATCACCTTCGGGTCGGCCTGCTCGTTGCCGGTCGCATAGGAGGCCAGGCGGACCTCGATGCGTCCCTTCACGCCGGTGTGGTGCACCCGGGCGAGGAACCGGGGCTTGTCCCCCTCGGTGAGCATGCTCGGCGTGCGAAGCTCGACGAAGAAGTCCTGCGACACCATCAGGTCGGCCGTCGTCTGGCCCGCCAGCGTGTCGGCCCCGGTGACGCCCCGGGCCGTGAACCGATAGCGCGAGAGGGCCGTCGGGGCCTTGATCGTGACCCGGGCGGTGCCGTCCTCTCCCGTCACGATCGCCGGGTTCCAGTAGGCCGTCTCGACATACTGCTCGCGGGTCGCCGGGGCCGAGACCGCGCCGCCCGCCAGGCCCCCGAATTCCGTGGCACCGACGCCCAACATCACCGCGCCCGATGGCCCGTCATCGAACCCCTCGTACGCCGCAACCTTGCGGCGGTACAGCTCCTGCCGATCGTTGGCCAGCGCGGCCCGGTCGCGACCGGGCATGGAGAAATGGAGGCCGACGTCGTACTCGGTCCCCTCGAGGGCGGGGACGGCCTCGTTCGCCTCGACCATCCCCCCTCGGCCGCCGGCCATGCCCCCCATCTCTCCCATCATGGCCCCGGCCATTGCCGGTGCGGGGGGGACCTGGGGCTGTCCCGCCTGGGCCTGGCCCGGCATCGCGAAGTCCTGGGGGATCGTGATGGCGTCGGCCCGCTCCCGGACGGCGTCCTGGTCGGCATCGGTGAGCGCGGCGAGCACCTGCCGCTCCCGCTCGTCGAGCAGGGCCTCGGCGATCGTCTCGGTGCTCGGGGCGTATCGGAAGGTGTTGGTCGCCTCGGTGGCGAAGGCGCCGGTGCGGGCCTGGCCGTGGAAGAACGGGCCGATAGGGGGGAGGTCGTCGCCGTAGAGCCGCAGGAGCGCCCGGTCGACCAGCGCCAGCGACACCTCCGCCCGGGCCGGCCGGCCGAGCTGGTCGGCGGCCCGGATCACCACCTCCACCTCCTCGCCGGGGCCGACGGACTCCCGGGCGGGCTCGACCGTCACCCGGAGATCCCGAGTCAGGGTGAGGTCGACCTGGGCCCGGTGGAAGTCCGTCCCGGCCATCCGGGAGGCGGCCAGGGTGACGTTCGGGAACTGGGCGTCGTCGGCCTCCCATCGGACCGGGTTGTCGCCCTCCTCCAGCGCGACGATCCGGTAGGAGAGGATCCGATCGGCCTCCCAGGTCAGCAGGGCCGGGCCCCCCCCGGAGCGGTTGTGGAGGTTCACCTGCGCCTGCTCGCCCACCTTGAAGGCCAGCGAATCGGCCAGGATTCGGAGCTTCTGGGCGTCCTCCGAGCCGGAGACGGTCAGCACCCGCTCGGCGACGATCGGGTTGCCGAAGCGGTCGGTCGCCGAGGCGCGCAGGACATAGGTCCCCCCCTCGTCGTCGTCGATGGTGACGGGCACGGACCCCTCGCCGGACTGGCCGTCGGTCGTCAGATCCTTCGAGTCGACCTCGAGTTCCGCGATGGTCCCCTGTCGGCTGACGCGCCTGAGGATCGCCACCTCCAGCGGCTGGCCGGTCGGCTCGCCGAGGGCGTCGATCGTCCGGGCGGTCAGGCGGAACGGCTCGCCGTCGAGATACACGTCCCTCGGGGTCGACAGGTCGACCCGGAAGGCCCGGACGGCCAGCATCGTCGAGGAGACGGCGGCCACGCCCTCCTGGGGGAGCTGGGCGACGATCCGGAGCGGCTGCTCCTCGCCGAACCCCGTCGTCTCGAACGAGAATTCATATTCGCCGGCCTCGTCCATCTCCCCCGAGAGCGTCCGCCCGTCCGGCAGGTCGACGACGATCGGCCTCCCCGACAGCGGCGCCCCGTACTGATAGCGGGCGACGGCCTTCCCCTCCACCGTCTCCCCGCGGAAGTAGACGGACCGGGGGAGGTCGATGGCCAGGTCCACCTTCTGGAGCCGGTACGCCTGGACCTCGAACGAGCCGGAGAAGCCGTCCTTGCCCGGCTGGTACAGCCGCACCTGGTAGGTCCCGACCGGGGCCGACGAGTCGACCGGGACGGTGTCATGGAAGGTGCCGAAGTCCGAGAGCGTCACCGACTTCTCAAGGATCCGGCGGCCCCGGCTGTCCACCACCTCCAGCCGGTAGGTCGCCCCCGGGGCGTGCGCGTAGCGCCCGTCGACCACCTCCCGGACGACCCCTCGAAGCTCCACCTCCTGTCCCGGCCGGTAGGCGGGCCGGTCGGTGTAGAGGTACGCCCGGGCCTCGAGCCCCTGGGCCACCCGATCCGGCACCCCCAGCCCCGTCCCGGCGACGTGGGCGCCGTCGATGATCAGGTACGACAGCCCCGAACCCGGCTCGATCGGCTCCGGCCAGCTCGCCAGGAGGACGCCGTCCTCCCCCCCCTGCCCCTCCAGGAGGATCCCATCGCCCCCCGACGCCAGCACCCGGGTCCCCGACCGTCCCGAGCCGTCGGTCATGTCCTGCGCGAAGACGAGCAACTGGTCGCGGGACGTCTTCACGATCGCGTCCAGGTCACTGCCGACCACCAGGGTGGTCGCCTGGAGCTTCTCCTCGTCGCTGACCTTCACCACGTGGACCCCCGGCACGGGCACCCGGTCCAGCTCATACGCACGCTCGATCGGCGCGTACTTCGCATAGCCGGCCACCTCGACCGTCCACTCGGCATCCGGGGCCACCAGGCCGACGTCGAGCGACTCCACGCCGCCGAGCCGCTGCTTCTTCCGGAAGTAGGACTCGGGATCGAGCCTGTAAGAGCGGAAGGTGAGCGTCTCGACGTTCCGGGTCGTGATCTCCAGCCTCGGGACCTCGCCCGTCCGGAACGCCCGGGGGGAGATGACGGTCAGCTCGGTCGACTCCATCACCGCGATCCGCTGCCGGGCCCGGGATTGCCAGGGCTCGACGGCCACTCGCTCGAAGCGCTCGATCGCCTGCCCCGGCTGGTCCCGCTCCGTTTCCAGCACCTCGCCGATGCGGAACTGGGCGTGACCGGCCGGCTCCGTGCCGGGGAACTTGCCGATCAGGGTTTCCCAGCTCGCGATCGCCTCGTCGAACCGGTCCTGGGAGGCGAAACTCTCGCCGACCTGGAACAGCAGCTCCGGCACCCTCGGGTCGAGCGGGTTCTCGGAGACGAACCGGCGCCAGGCGTCCCGGGCCTCGTCGTGGCGTTCCCTCCGGAGGTGTTCGCCGGCCGAGACCAGTTGCGTGTTCAGGATCTCGCGCTGGGCGTCGGCCGACTGGGGGCCGTCGGGGTACTGGGCGAGGTAGCCCCGGAACGCCTCGATCGCCTCGGCGAATCGGCCCTGCTGGCGGAGCACCACGCCGACCTGGAAGGCCACGTCCATCCGAAGCTCGGCCAGGTCCCGCCTCGCCGCCTCGGACTCGGCCCGGAAGGGCTCCTCGGCGAGGAAGGCGCGGAACGCCTCCAGCGCCCGCTGGCTCTGCCCGCGGTGCAGGCTCGCGGCGCCGATCCAGTAGGAGGCCCGCACGGCGTCCTCGTGGGCGGGGAAGGCGTCCAGGTAGCGTCGCAGGGCGGCGATCCCCAGGTCGAGGCTCGCGTCGTCCCCCGGCTGGGGGAACCCGTACGTCTCCGAGATCCGGAACAACGCCTCGGCCCGGATGTCGGCCGGCCCGTCCCGTTCGGCCTCGAGGTCCCGGGCCAGGTCGGACCACGTCAGCCGGGCCGGTAACGGCTGGCCGGCCTCGAGCTGGGCCTCGCCGAGGAGGAGGCGGGCGCGGGGGCGGTCGGCCCCCCCGGGGAATTCGTCGAGGTAGGACTGGAACTCCGAGATCGCCCGGCCGGGGTCGCCCGCCTCCCGGCTGGCCCGTCCCATCCGGAGGCGGATCCGGGCCCGGAGTTCGTCCCCCTTCGCCAGCTCACTCGCCTGTTGCAGCAGCGCGTGGGCGGCCTCGGGATCGGGCCGGGCGGTCGGGCCGACCGGCTCGAGCAGCCGGTCGGCGAAGGCGACATAGACGCCGGCCAGCTCGTCCTTGCGGGACGGGTCGAGCAGCGTCTCCACCTGGGCCCTCGCCAGCGCCTCGGCCTGCTCGGGGCGATCGGCGAGCAGCTCGGTGGCGGCCAGCTCGGAGCGGAGCTTGGCGGACCATCGCCCCTCGGGGTCGGCGTCTAGGGCGGAGGCAAGGGCCTCGCGGGCGTGGTCGGCCCTCCCGTCCAGCCGCAGCGCGATCCCCCGGATCAGGGCGGCATAGGATCGTCGATCGCCGTCGGCCTCCCCCTCGAGCGACCAGGCGGCGACCACCTCGGCCGCCTCCGCGTACTTCCCCTCCTGGAGCCGCGCCACGACGCCGCCGGGCAGGTCCGGCGCGATCGGCTCGACCGCCAGGCCCGCCTCCGGGACCCGGGGCGGGCCCGGGTCGGCCCCGCCCCCCCGCTCCTCCCCCCCCTGGCCGGCGAGGACGGCGAGCGCCCCCGACACCACCAGGGCCAACGCGACGACTGCTCGGGCTCGACCGTGCCGGATCCTCATGGCGGACGCTCCGTGACCGACTCGACCGGGAGAGGTGAGGACGACCCATCCTTCCCGACGCCTCGGGTCCGGTCCGGCCCGGCGACGTGGGGGGGTGCGGCCCACAGTGTACCGCACCCCTGCCCGGAGAACGCCCGAGGCCCCGAGGTTCTTAGGGGCCCGCCCCCGAATCGCCCCCCCGTTGCCCGAATGATCCCGCCGTCGTACAACGTCGGGAACACTCGAAACGCCGCCCGGCGCCCCGGTCGCCGGGCCTCGGACCGGTGCGGGCCGTCGGTTCACACCCTCCGCCGCCTCGGGGACGAGGGGGCGGGGACTCGAGCCGATCCCGGCGCGAACGGAGCCACGAACCCGATGATCGCCCCGCAATCCCCCTCGCCGAAGCCGCCGAGCTACCCGGACCACGCCGACCTGATGGTCGTCCTCGACGGCGAGGGGGGCCACCATCCCGTCGCGTCTCCCGCCGACTGGGACGTCCGGCGCGCCCACGTCCTCGCCAATGCCCAGGAGGTCATGGGGCGGATGCCCGGCGGCGAGCGTCGCGTCCCGCTGGATCCGGAGTACGGCGGACCGGTCGCCGAGTCGAACTACGTCCGCATCCACGTCTCCTTGGCGTCCGAGCCGGGGGACCGCGTGCCGGCCTGGCTGCTGATCCCCCAGGGGGACCCGCCCCCCGGCGGCTTCCCGGCGATGATCTGCCTGCACCAGACCGTCCGGGTGGGCAAGGACGAGGTCGTCGGCATCGAGGCCCGGCCGAACCGCTCGAGCGCCAAGGAACTGGCCGAACGGGGCTACGTGGTGCTGGCCCCCGACTACCCGAATTTCGGCGAATACGCCGTCGACCCCTACGCCCTCGGCTACGACAGCGCCACGATGAAGGGCGTCTGGAACCACATGAGGGGCGTCGACCTGCTGGCCGGCCGGCCCGAGGTCGACGCCGGCCGGGTCGGCGCCATCGGCCACTCGCTCGGCGGCCACAACTCGATCTTCCTGGCGGTCTTCGACGACCGGATCCGGGCCGTCGTCTCCTCGTGCGGCTTCAACAGCTTCCCCTCCTATTACGGGGGGAACCTCGCCGGCTGGTCCCACGCCGGCTACATGCCCCGGATCCGATCGAAGTACGGCACCGACCCCGGTCGGATGCCCTTCGACTTCCCCGAGTTGATCGGCGCCCTCGCCCCCCGGCCCTTCTTCACCAACTCGCCGCTCCGGGACGCCAACTTCGAGGTCGAGGGCGTCCGGGCCTGCATCCGATCGGCCCGGCCGGTGTACGAGCTGCTCGGGGCCCCCGAGCACCTCGTCGCCGAATACCCCGACGACGAGCACGACTTCCCGCCCGACGTCCGGGAACGCTCCTACCGATTCCTCGACCGGCACCTGGGGAGGGCGACGACGACCTAGTGAACGCATAACCATGCAACCGAACTGAACCGGCTTGACAGGGGGCGAGTAACGGCCCATCATCGTGGAATCGCATCGCATGAAGCGCAGCCGGGGGACGGGCCTCTGCCCGACCCCCGTCGCCAGGAGGCGGCCGGAGTGCCCCTTCGGCGAGGCCGGGCCCGCACAGGAGGGGCCCGGACGCCTGCTCAACCGGGGTGAGGCGCCATGGATCGACGCATCCTCGTGGTCGACGACAGCGAGCTGACCTGCCAGCAACTCTCCCTGCTGCTGGCACGGCCCGATCGCCGCATCAAGGTCGTCACCGACGGCACCGAGGCGCTCGAACGCCTCGTCGACGGCAATTTCTCGCTGGTCGTCATCGACCTCTACCTCGAGGGGAAGGGGATCGAGGGCATGGATCTCATCCGGGAGATCCGCCAGCGCGACCTGCCCGTCACCATCATCGTCATGACCGCCCACGCCTCGATCGACTCGGCCGTCGAGGCCATGAAGCTGGGCGCCTACGACTTCGTCACCAAGCCCATCGACCCGGACCAGGTCCAGGTCATCGTCGAGCGAGCCCTGGCCGACCGGACGCTCCTGGACGAGGTCAACGACGCCCGGGACCGCCTCCGTCAGCGCTTCGGCTTCCACAACCTGCTCGGCACCAGCCTCGGCATGCGCGAGGTCTTCCGTCGCGTGGAGCGCGTCGCCTCGGCCAACTGCAACGTGCTGATCACCGGGGAAACCGGCACCGGCAAGGAACTGGTCGCCCAGGCCCTGCACCAGGCCGACGCCACCCGGACCGGCCCGCTGGTGGCCGTCAACTGCGCCGCCCTGCCCGAGCCCCTGCTCGAATCCGAGCTGTTCGGCCACGAGCGGGGCGCCTTCACCGGGGCCGACCGCCGCAAGCAGGGGCGCTTCGAGCTGGCCGAGGACGGCACCCTGTTCCTCGACGAGATCGGCGAGCTGCCCCTGGGCGTGCAGGCGAAGCTGCTCCGGGTGCTCCAGGACGGCACCTTCGAGCGGGTCGGCGGCAGCGAGACGATCCAGGTCAACACCCGGATCCTCGCCGCGACCAACGTCGACCTCCGGCAGGCCGTCGCCGAGGGCCGCTTCCGAGAGGATCTGTTCTTCCGGCTCAACGTGGTCACCGTCACCCTGCCCCCGGTCCGAGAGCGGATCGAGGATCTCCCGCTGCTGGTCGACCACTTCCTCGACCGCCTCCGAGGGCGCGGCTATCCCGCAAAGACCTTCTCCAGGGAGGCCATCGGCCGGCTCGCCCGCTACGACTGGCCGGGCAACGTCCGGGAGCTGGAGCACCTGGTCGAGCAGCTGGTCATCACCGCCCCCGGGGACGTCGTCCGGGCCGAACACCTGCCACCCTACCTCTCGCCCCCCATCGACGAGGACGAGCCGCTCGACCTGTCCTTCGACGTCATCCGCCCGCTCCACGAGATCACCAGGGAGCTGACCGATCGCATCGAGCGCCACTACCTCCGGGGCATCCTGGAACGCTATCGGGGCCGGATCGACCGCTGCGCCGAGCACAGCGGCCTCTCCCGGCGGAGCATCAGCGAGAAGCTCCGGATCCACTCCATCGACAAGGCCGATTTCAAGCCCCGGCCCGCCGCCGCCCGCCGGGGCGTCGCCGTGGGCGAGTGACCCCCAGCGGGGGGTCCGTCCCCGCCCGGGCCGGGCTCGCGTCACTCCGTCCCGGCGAATCCAGGTCACCAGGTCTTCCAAGACGCGGGCCGCCGCAAGGCGGCCCGCGCGTCCGGGGATGCGATCGCGTCCCCGCGCGAGAAGGCGGCCCCGGGGGCTGGTCCGGGCCCGCCCCGGGGCCTCACTCCGCCGGGATCGGCCTGTCCCGGTCGTTGCCCACGAGCACGAGCGAGTCCGGGTGGCGACCGATCCATTCCCCCCAGGGCAGCCGCTCCGCCTCCATGTATTCGGCCAATCGGATGCCGACATGCTCACCGTTGACGCAGATCAAGGCGCCGCCGTCGCCCTCGGGCAGCCACAGGCTCTTGGTCTTGCGGTCGTACAGCATCGGCACCTTCTCGCCGGTCGCGTAGCCGGAGGTCCCCAGGGTGACGGGCTGGCCGTCGACCTCCCTGCGGTAGACGCGGACGGTGTCCGGACCCCGGGCATAGACGACGGCGATGGGGATCTCGCCGTCGAGGTCGTTGACGACCTCGACCTTCTGGATCGCCCCGATCGGGTAGGCGCGGGGTCCCTCGTCCAGCTCGACGCCGGCCACCTCGTTCTTGCGGCCGATATTGGAGGCGACCTCTCCATCGGGCGGCTCGAGGATCGGGTAGTCGACGCCCGGGATCGAGTCCCTGCCGAAACCGCCCTGGAGGACCTGGGGATCGAATTCGGCCTCGGTCACGTCGTAATAGTCCGGCGTCTCGCCGTCGCCGATCGAGGCCCAGAGCAGCTTCTTCCCGTCTTCCTCGAAGTGGAACCGCGGCGGCCGGGCGTTGTACTCCTTCCGGTAGTTCAGCCCGAGATAGCCGACGGGTGCCGACTCGTCCAGGTCGACGACCGCCGCCCGGTACTCCTGCACCTGCTCGTACAGCTCCTCGCCCACCAGCGTCCAGAGCAGCAGCAGGCCGACGCCCAGCACGCCCACCGTGACCGCGACTCGGACGACCGTCGAAGACTTCTTCTCCGGCGGCTTCGGGGACGGATTCTCGCTCGCCTTCGCGTTCGGGTCGTGCGGTTCCTGGCTCATTCCAAAAGCCCTCGGGTCGTTGGTTCGGGTCGCTCGGTCCGATCGGGGAACGGGCGGTGTTCCAGCTCGGGTCCATCCTGTCGGATCGTCAGGCTCGAGTCGATGGGGCAGTCTTCGAAGCGGTCGAGCGAGCCGTCGGGCCAGCGGACCCGGATCGCGTCGATGGCCGTCGCCGCGCCGAGCCCGAAGTGAAGGCCGGCGTCCGGGGCGGCCAGGATGCTCCCACCCCGGCGGACCAGGCCGACCTGCCCCCGGCCCCCGGCCTCCACCTCGACCCGGGCCCCCAGCGCCTCGGTGTTCGGACGCCGGCCGACCAGCCGGATCGACGCCGACGCCCTCGACCGCGTCCCCTCGTCGATCAGCACGCGGACGGGCCCGTCGATGGTCGTCATCACCAGGTCGAGGTCGCCGTCGCCGTCCAGGTCCCCCGACGCGACGGCCCGGCCCGACCGGCAGGACTCCATCGCGGGCCCCCACAGGCCCGTCACCTCCTCGAAGGCCGCGCCGCCGACGTTCCTCAGGAGGACCGGGGGCTGGTCATATCGGGAGTCGGGCACATTCGGATAGACGTGGCCGTTGGCCTGGAACAGGTCGGGCCAGCCGTCCGAGTCGAGGTCGCCCAGCACCAGGCCCCAGCCGACGAACCCGGCCGTCAGGCCCCAGAGGGAGAGATTCCCCGACACGTCTGCAAACGTATGATCGCCGAGGTTCGCATACACCCGGCTCCCCTCCTGGCGGAAGTTGCTGATCGCCAGGTCGGGCCTCAGGTCGCCGTCGAGGTCGGCCAGGTCGACGGCCATGCTCCCCTCGGCGACCCCGTAGGCGCTGTATGCCACACCCGCCGCCTCGCCGATCTCCTCGAACCGGCCGCCGCCGAGGCCCCGGAACAGCTCGTTGGCGTGGGTGTCGTTGGTCACGTAGAGGTCGACATTCCCGTCGTCGTCCAGGTCGGCCAGCAGGCACGACATCCCCTTGTTGGGCGGCCGTGAGAGGCCGGATGTCGCCGTGGCGTCCTCGAAGGTGCCGTCGCCTCGGTTCTTCCACAGGCGGTCGGGCTGGCCGGGAAGGGTGGCGGGGCCCTGGAAGACGGGATGGCCCGCCAGGTAGTCGTTCATGGGAGGGGGAGAGACCGGGTCGACGACCAGGTAGTTCGTCACATAAAGGTCGACCCAACCGTCCCCGTCGACGTCCCCCCAGGTGGCCGAGACGCCCCAGGCGGGGTCGTCGATCCCGGCCCGGGCGGTCACGTCGGCGAACGTCCCGTCCCCTCGGTTCTGCCAGAGGGTGTCGGGGCCGTGCTGGGCGACGAAGAGGTCGAGGTCGCCGTCGCCGTCGTAGTCGGCCACGGCCGGGCCCTGGGCCCAGCCGGTGTGGGTCAGGCCGGACGACTCGGTCACGTCGACCCAGCGACCGGGGCCGTCGTTGCGGAACAGCCAGGGGCCGCCGGCGCCCAGGACCTGACCGCCTCGCACCTCGCTACCGCCCGCGACGTAGAGGTCGAGGTCGTCGTCCCCGTCGGAGTCGAACACCGCGACCCCCACCCCCAGCGAGTCGAGCACGCAGCGCTTCTCCGGGTCGCCGCTCCGGGGCACGACGTCGAGCCCGAACTCCGGGGCCCGGTCGACGAACCAGGGACCCGAGTCCGGCCTGGGCCTCGGGGGGTTCGCCGGGGCCGAACCGGCCCGATCGGCGGCCGGACCGTCGGGCTCACCCCGACAGCCCGCGATCATCAACCCGGCGACCAGGGCCAGGAGCATCCGAGACGCCCGGCATGGCCCGCGTCCCGGATCCCATCCCCCCTCGGGCAGGACCATCCCGCATCCCCCCGGCGATCGGCCCGGCGCCCCCGTGGCGCCGGGCCTTCGTTGGCATCGGCGCGGCTCACTGACCGCCATATTCCTTGGTCGCCTGCTGCTCGGCCGCCTCGAAGTCGATCCCTTCGGTCTCGACCGGCGGCGGGGGTTCCTCCCCACAACCGGGGAGGATCGGGAGGGCGCCCATCATCACCAGCAGCATCAGGCCCAGCGAGTTGCGTCGGATGTGGCTCATGTCGGACTGGATTCCTCGATTGATGTGGGACAGAAACGGTCAGTCCCCGCCCCCGCCCCTCGGGTCGGGGACGGGGGGGGATCCATGGCGGATCGACCGGCCCGGCCGATCGATCAGTACTGGTCGGCGCTGACGACCTCGCCGCCGGTCCGGGTGCTCAGGGCCATCCAGGTGTTCAGCGCGACCGTCTCCTTGAAGAACTTCACGCTGCCGTCGGCCATCACGGCGTTGGCGCCGCCGGGGTGGTACGACGAGGACGGCTTCATGATCGACCACCACTGGTTCGGCAGGCTGACGCAGCAGGTCTGGTTCGGCGTCCGGATCGAGTTGAACCAGTTCCGCCAGACGCTCCCCTCGACCCAGGAGTAGCCCTTGTACCGCCAAGATCCGCCCCAGGGGATCGGGCCGGTCGTCCAGTCGACCTGGTTGCAGGCCGTCACGGCCTCCTGCACCGTCGACGTGTTGCTGAAGCCGCCGGTCTCGAAGCAATCCGAGACCTTGGTCCGGGTGACGCCCGCGACGAGCGGCCCGTTGGCCACCTCGGCGCAGAGCAGGGTGTTGCTCGTCCCGTCCTTGGCCGAAGCGAAGGTCATGTTGTTCAGGGGCCGGTTCGGCAGGCCGTCGATGGTCGCCTCGGGGGGCACGCTGTTGGGCCCGTACGAGCGGCCGAACAGCCCGTCCCAGGCCCCGGTCCTCGGGTACCACGTCCCGGAGTTCCAGGCGTAGTTGGAGGCGTAGAACTGGTAGATGTCGCTGGCGTACTCGGTGTAGATTTCCGACGGACAGATGTAGGCGCTGATCTTGGTCCGGCCGACGGTCAGGGTCGCCGGCTGGGTCCAGATCCAGCGCTGGCCGAGGTTCATGTTGAACGAGTCATAAATCTGTGTCTGCTCCAGGAACGGCAGCAGCCCGACGTGGGGCGACATCCCGCCGGGCATCTCGCCCATCGGGAAGCCGCCCCAGGTGTCGTGGTAGTTGTGCACGGCCAGGCCGAGTTGCTTCAGGTTGTTGGTGCACTGGGCGCGCCGGGCGGCCTCGCGGGCGGCCTGGACGGCGGGCAGCAGCAGGGCGATCAGCACGCCGATGATGGCGATGACCACGAGCAGTTCGATCAGGGTGAAGCCCCGGCGAATGCGAGATGTCATGGTCTTTACTCTCTCCTGGGATAGGGGTACGACGACGCCAGCAGAACCGGCATGCGCACGGGCGACCGGACACTCGCCCTCGGCAGAACGCATGCAAGAATTGGGGTCGAATCCGTCGCTCGGAGTCTGGGTTGGTCGATTCGTCCGAGAGGCAGGACGGCTCGGGGCGCCGGGCGTCGGTCGAGGGAGAGAATCACGCCGGCGGGAGAAGGCAAGAGCGGCCTATCCGAGCGGGGTTAGCATAACTTGACCGGGACACGCTCGCAAATCCTTTGTTTGCAAAAATGCCGCGAACCCGGGGACGACGCTCCCCGATCCGGCGGATCGCCCCCGCCCCTCGCCTCCGCCCCCCCGGCCGATCCCCATCGGCCCCGCACCCCGGCCCGATCGACCGCGTCGCCCGGATGCTCACTCCCGACCCGGACCGATCAATCGTCCCCGCTGCCAGACCCGACGCCGATAGGCCGATCGCGACGGATCCCGGTCCGGGGGGACCGACCGGGTCGAGGCGTCGGGGAGGCGCCGGAAGACCTCGTCGAAGAGCGAGAGTAAGCGGTCCCCCGTCAGGAGGCGGTCCGACTGCTGCCGGGCCGGGGCCCGGAACTCGACCCGAGGGTGCTCGTCCGTATTCAGGACCGCCCCGGGCGGCGGGGCCGGCCAGTCACCGATCCGGAGCCGACGCAACGCCCCAGGAGAACCGAGGAAGGGATCCGGGTCGTCCAGCGTCCCCCGGACCCTCGGGAGCACGGCCTCGATCCGGGCGTCGTCGATCGTCGGCGGCCGATCCGACCCCACCAGCGCCACGATCCCCTTCTCGGCCGACAGCCCTCCCCACCAGAGCGTCGAATGCGGGAAGACCCGGGCGAATCCGTCGGCGATCATCCCGAACTCGGGGCGTCCCAGCTGGTAGAGCGGCAGCCACTGGCAGAACAGCCCGCCTTCGGCGAGTCGTCCCCGGGCGAGTTCGTAGAAATCCACCGAGTACAGATATCCGGATTTGCTTTCCCAGGGGATGAACAGGTCGGAGACGATGACGTCATACGCGTGGGCACCCGCCAGCAGGTCGTGCCTCGCGTCGTCGACCCGGATGTCGACGCTCGGGTGATCGACCACGCCGAAGTTCTCGTCGGCGAACCGTCGGGCGGCCTCGACGACCTCCGGGATCAATTCCACCACGTCAACGCGCCGGACCCGGGGATGCAGCGTCGCGGGGGCCGCCGTCAGGCCGGTCCCCAGGCCCAGGAAGAGGACCGATTCCGGGCGCGGGTGCAGCAGCAACGGGAGGAGGCCCTGCCGGTATTCCCGGAGCCTCGCCGGCCCGCTCGAACCGAGCCCGTAATGAAGATCCTGGCGCAGGACCCGCACCCCCGAGCCCACGTCCACCACCTCGATCCTCCCGTACGGCCCCTCCCAGCTCGCCGCGATGGACAGGTCGCGGCCGGGGGGCAGCGTCCGGATCTCCCCGGGGATCCGCACCGCCGCCGCGATCAGGCCGGCGACCAGCACCCCGAGCCCGATCGCCGATCCCCGCCTCCCGGATCGGACCAGGACGGGCATCGACGCGAGGCAGACCGATCCGGCCATCACCCCGATCGACGCCCACAGGCCGACCCCCGGCAGCAGCACGAAGCCGGCGGCCAGCGCCCCGGCCGCGGCGGCCATCGCGTTGGCCGCCGTCAGTCGGCCGACGACCGAGCCGCCCCCCCCGCCCGAGGGGCCGGACCCGACCGCGTCCCAGCAGCAGGGCAGCAGCATCCCCAGGATCGACGCCGGCGGCAGCACGATCAGGGCGACCAGCCCCGAGGCGCCCAGCAGATACGCCCACCACCCGGGGCCCGACTCGAAGTACCCCAGGCCCGTGACCCCGGCGAAGACCAGCACCGACCCCGCCACGCCCGACGCCCCCGCCAGCCCGGCCAACGGGGCGATCGTCGCCGGCTCCCAACGCCTCCTCGCCCTCGCATACAGCGCCGAGCCGATCGACAGCCCCCCGAGCCAGGCCGCCACCACGAGACCGAACGTATGCGTACTATTATTGAACGTCAGCGCGAACATCCTCGTGTGGAGGACCTGCACGCCGAGCGTCGCGAACCCCGAACCGGCCGCCAGGACGTACCACGGCCATCGCCCCCGGGCGACGTGGCCGGCCCCGGATTCCTCCCGCCCGGGCCCCGGCCCCCCGACGGCCGAGAGGCCGATCGCCGCCATCCCGCACGCCGCCGAGATCGCCGCCGCCAGGTATGAGCTCCCCCGGACCCCGACGGCGACCAGCAGCACCGCCGTCGCCGCCAGCACGCCGAGCAGCGCCCCGGCGGTGTTCCAGGCGTAGGCGCGGGCCACCCGGCCGGCGGCCACCCGCCGGGCCGGGGAGAGCGCCTCCGCGATGAACGGCAGGCTGGCCCCCAGCGCCGCCGTCGCCGGCAACAGCAGCAGGAAGCAGGCCGACGCCCGGACGGCGACCCGGAGCCCCGCCGCCTCGGGGTCGAGCCAGCCCCCGGCCATCGGGCCCCGCAGCGCGTCGAGCGTCGAGGGCAACAGCACCGCCCAAACGGCCGCGACCAGCTCGGCGATGCCGTAGCCCAGCAGGGGCCGGATCCTCCGGGACATCCTCCCGGCCAGGGCGTAGCCGAAGGCCATCCCCGCGAAGTAGCCGGCCAGCACCACCCCGCCCGACTGCGCCGTCTGGCCGAGGACCAGGCCGATCTGCCTCGACCACGACACCTCGTAGATCAGGGCCGCCGCCCCCGAGGCGAAGCAGAGCGCGGAGATCGCCCGGCTGCCCGCCGTGGACTCGGCCCGGACGATCCGTCCCGGATCGCTCATCCCCCGCACGCGCCCCCGACCGCATCGCCCGAAGGGGGCCGACGCCGGGGCCCCGACCGGATTCACGCCGATCGAGCATCCCCGACCCCGGCCCTCCCGGTCAATACTGGTCGGCCGAGACGACTTCACGCCCCTTCCGGGTCCCCAGGGCGAGGAAGACCTCCTGCGCGATCGAGTCGCGGACGAAGTGGACCGAGCCGTCGGCGAACAGGAAATTCACGCCGCCGGGGTGCCGGCTCCAGTAGTCTTCCGGGTGGGCCCTCGGGTGGTTGGGGGTCCGGGGCGGGTCCTCGACGCCGACCGTCCCGATCACCATGCTGAAGGCCGGGTGCGGGAACGACTGGAAGCGCGCGTCGCCCCCCCGGCTCGGGGGGGTCTTGAAGTTCCAGCCGTGCGGGGTGCGGGCGGTCCAGGTGACCGGGGCGAGGTTGAAGCTCCGCTCCCCCACGCAGAGCGTCTGGCTCGTCCCGTCCCGGATGTCGGCGATCCGGGTCCGGCTGTTCATGTAGAAAATCCCCTGGCCGTCCTCCGGGCCGATCTCGCCGATCCCGTTGCTGGCGATGTAATTGCCCGTGCTCACCTCGGTGATCGTCGTCGCGTCCCCCTCGTCGCGGACGGGGACCAAAGGCACCTCGTCGTCCGACGGGCAGATGTACGACTTCACCCGGCTGGTCCGGATGGTCAGGTTCTGCGGGTAGTCGACCGACAGGTCGAAGTTGATCGCGTCATAGAGGGGACCTTGTTCCACCTGGCCGAGGATCATGCTCCCCCAGGCCCAGCCCGGCCAGCCGGCCAGGGCCTCGTCGTCGTCCTGGAAGCGGAACCCGTGGTCGTCGTCGTGGTGGTCGTGGTGCTCCTCCTCGAAGTAGGCCGTCCAGCCGGGGGGGAAGGTGCCGTTGCTGGATTCGTAATTGTGCAGGCCCAGGCCGATCTGCTTCAGGTTGTTGATGCACTGGGCCTTCCTCGCGGCCTCCCTCGCCGCCTGCACGGCGGGCAGCAGCAGGGCGATCAGCACGCCGATGATCGCGATGACCACGAGTAATTCGATCAGGGTGAAGCCGGGACGCCTCCCGGGGCGAGGGGCAGGGGGGATCATGGTCATGATGCTCCGAGGACGCGATGAGGGGGATCGCCCCCTGGCCTGGGGGCCGGGGGGCCGTAGAATAGTGCCGGCGACGGGGCGGTTTGCCGACCGCCCCGCCGCCCTCGCGTCACCGATGCTCCACGCTCGTGCGCGGGCCTCGGCGTAAGGGCGTTGTGCGAGTGCCACCTCCCTCGCCCTTACGCCGACTCCACCTCCTTACCCGGCCGGGGACGCCGCGACCCCACCGCGCCGAGGACGGCGGTCGCCCCCAGGCCGACCATCGCCAGGCTCCCCGGCTCGGGCACCACCGCCGCGGAGAACGGCTCGACCCGGAACCGGAAGGTCGCCGTGTCGGCCAGCGCACCGAGGCTGGTGTGGGTGCCGGTGACCCGGATCGTCACGTCGTAGATCCCGACCTCGGTGAAGCCGTAGTTGGCGTGGTCATGCACGCCGATGGGGAAGGTGAAGGCGTCGTCGGGGCCGATGCCGTCGAGCGTGTCGAACAGGACGGTCGCCCCGAACAGGCCGCTCTGCCAGACGGCCATCTCGCCGGGGCCAGAGACGCCGAGCAGCTCGAAGCCGATCCCGCCGGCCCAGTCCGAGTCGAGCAGCTCCTCGGTCGCCAGGCCCAGGAACGGCACGCCGGGCGTGTTCACCTGCGGGAGGATCGACACCTCGTCCCCGGCGCCGAGTCCCAGGAACGGCAGGTCCTCGCCGGCCCCGAGCGAGACTCGGAGCGACTCGGGCACGACCGTCGTCACCGCTCCCGGGTCGATCTCCTCGTCGGCCAGGGGCACGCCGTTGACGACCCCGCCCTCGAAGTGGTAGTGCAGGAACAGCGCGTCGTCCTCGAAGCCGACGCCGATGTCGGCGTGGCCGGACGTGAAGAGATTGCTGGAAAATTCGGCCCGGACCGGGGCCGACGCGACCAGGGCCCCGACCGTGGCCAGGGCGATCGCCCCGACGAGCCGGATCCCGCTCCCGAATCGAATCATCATGAGGACGTTTCTCCGTCGTTGATGGGACATCAGCCCGGGCCTGCCGGGCTGCGGAACTGCTCGAGGCTGGCGAACCAGCCCCGGTCCGTGACGAACTCGCGGAGCCGGTACTCGGCGTCGCCGTCCGTCCAGTGCGAGAAGCGGCAGGTGCCGCCCCTCGGCTCCCCCGGCGCCAGCCGGGGGGCGTTCGCGTCGATGAGCCGGGAGAGCACCGCCCCCGGCAGCACGTGCCGCTCGAGGTCGGCCAGGCCGTCGGGGAAGCCGACCAGCTCGCCGCCGGGCCCCCCGAGCAGCCAGAGGCGGTACGGCACCGGCTCCCCGGCCGATTCGTAATGGGCCACCTCCGCATCGCGGGGGAGCAGCGCCGCGAGGGCGGCGGGCAGCTCGCGGGACGGCTCCCCCCCGGGCCGTCCCGGCGAGCCCGCCCCGCAACCCGGCAGGGCGGCGAGCCAGAGCACGCCGACGAGGCGGGCCGTGGCCCTCGTCATCCGTGGGAGGGAGGGATCAGAGGCCGGACGCATCGACCACCTCGCCGCCGTTCCTCGAGCCGATCGACCACCAGATCTGGTCGGACACCGACTGCTTGACGAACCGGACGCTGCCGTCGCCGAACAGCACGTTCAGGCCGCCGACGTGGTTGCTGCTGGGCGTGACGATGATCTCGCCGGTGTCCTCGCCGCCGTAGAGGTGGCAATTCCGCTCGCCGATCTTCATCACGTGCATGTACGTCCCCGCCGTGTGCCCCCACCCCGAGATCCAGGCCCGGCCGTGATAGATCGACCAGCCGGGATCCGGCAGCGACACCGCGTTGCAGAAGCGCTGCCAACGGGACAGCGACTTGGAGTCCCCCGTCCCGCCGCCGCAGAACGACTGGGTCGCCATCGGGCCGGAAGCCACGGCGCGCCAATCGCTCGGGTCGGCCGCCTCGGTGATCAGCCGCTCGGCCACGGCCGCCGTCGTGCTCAGGCCGTCGGACACCTCGGCCATGGACACCGCCGGGTCGTGCCAGGACACCGGCGCCCCCGGCCGGTCCAGCCCGATCAGTCCGTTGTGCGTCGACCGCCCGCCCCCCGACCCGGTAAAGCCGGTCGTGTTGGGCATCCAGCCGACGTTCCCCGCGTAGTTCTCGGGCGCCGGCCGGGCGGACCCCATCGCGTCGCTGGGCCCGACCGGGTCGGACGGGCAGAGGTACGTCGAGATCACCGCCGAGGCGGCCGTGGCGTTCGGGTGCCCCGCGCCGATCGTCGCCGCGTAGTAGAGCAGGGGGCCGGAGCAGTCGTCGGCCATGCCCACGTCGAAGTTGATCGCCCCGGAAATCGCCCGGTGTTCCAGGAACGGCAGGATCCGGGCGTGCCAGCTCACCAGGCCGTTCTGGCAGGCCCCGCCGGGGCCGGGCAGGGCGGCGGTGGTGCTCATGGGGAAGCAGCGGTGGGTCGACTCGTAGTTGTGCAGGGCCAGGCCGATCTGCTTCAGGTTGTTGGTGCATTGCGCCCGCCTGGCCGCCTCCCTCGCCGATTGCACGGCGGGCAGCAGCAGGGCGATGAGCACGCCGATGATCGCGATGACCACCAGCAACTCGATCAGCGTAAACGCCGGGCGGGAGCCCCCGCCCGACGAATGGGATCGTGTCTTCATCCGAATGCTCCCAATGAGATGAGATCGCGAGATGAGGCGCCATCGCCCCGGACGAGGCGACTCGGGGCGGATTCCGGGACGGCCCTGGGGCGGGCATCCCTGGGATGGCTGGCCTGCCGCAACCCCGGCGGTACGCGCCGGGTCGGCCGTCGGCCGCGGCAGGAGGCCACGGCTACGTGATGGCTGGGGCGATCTCGATCGTCGTGCTCGGCCCCTCGACGCCACCGCCCGTGCCCCAGGACGGCCCGGGTCGACACCGAGATGGGTCGCACCCGGGCCCGATCGGTCGGGCACCTGGGGGGAGCGCTCCGAGGCGAGTCGATGCCTCCCGAGGCCCCGGACGCGGCCGGGTCAGGCGGACCGATCGATCGGCAGTCGGGCTGATGCCAAGCGACCGGCCTCGACTTCTCGACGAGGACCTCCGGGCGCACGGATGCCCGGCCGATCGATCACGCCGGGTCGGGCCTCGGGGACGAGACGCCGACACGAGGCTCGCTCGATCGCCCCGTCAGGCCAGGGGAGGGGCGCGACTCCGGGGCCGGACGGGAGCGGTGTCCGGCTCAGTCGGTGCCGAGCAGGGGGGGAGGGTGAGTCGGACCGGCTCGGGCAAGACTTCCCGATCGGCCAGCGACGCCTGATGGGTCAGGGTAAAGTCGCAGGAGGGGCAATCCGAGGCACAGTTCGAGAAGGCCGGGCCTCCTCGTCCGGGGTCCCCCTCGGGATGCTCGTCCCCGCAGGCCCCTGCGTCCGCGAAGGGATCGCCGACCGCGACGGGCGCGTGATGGGTGTGGAATCCCTGCACCAGCACGACCGCGAGGCCGTAGAGGCAGGTGATCCACCAGCGCTGTCGGGCGAGCCGGTCACTCATGAGATTGAGCGGTGATCCGACGGGATTCCACGATCCTCGTGGGGGCGGGGAATTGGTGTCGTGCTCAATGGTGCCCCGCACCGATCCTTCCTGTCAAGCGGAATCCGCCGATCATCCGGCCTTCCCCCGGCCCCTGCCGGCCGTCGGCATCACGGCAACACGAGAGGGCGGGGGGACGGGTGCCGGAGTCGAGCCGCCCGGGTCACCCCCGACGGCCCGCCTCCGCCATCCGCCCCCCGCCTTCAATTCATCCACCCGGGTGCCCGGCTCACGCCCCGGCCGGGGCAGCGGCCTCGACCGGCGCGAACGTGAACCGGCCACCGTCCTCGTCCCAGTCGATTTGCAGGGCCGATCCCCGGGGGATCGAGCCATCGAGCAGGCCGGTGGCGATCGGGTTGGCCAGGCGCTTCTGGATCACCCGCTTCAGCGGTCGGGCGCCGAAGGTGGGGTCGAACCCCTCCTCCGCGAGCTGCCACTTCGCCTTGGGCGTGACCCGCAGCGACAGGCCGGCGTCGGCGAGCAATCGCTCCAGTCGGGAGAGCTGGATATCGACGATCTTCGTCAGCTCGGTCATCCCGAGCGGGCGGAAGATCACCGTCTCGTCGATCCGGTTCAGGAACTCCGGCAGGAACTCGCGGCGGAGCACCTCCCTGACGGCGGCCTGCATCTCCCCCTCGCGGTCGGCCCCGGCCAGTTCGGCGATCGCCTGGCTGCCCAGGTTCGAGGTCATGATGATGACCGTGTTCCGGAAGTCGACCGTCCGGCCCTGGCCGTCGGTCAGCCGGCCGTCGTCGAGCACCTGGAGCAAGACGTTGAACACGTCCCGATGCGCCTTCTCGACCTCGTCGAGCAGGATCACCGAGTAGGGCCGGCGCCGGACGGCCTCCGTCAGGCGACCGCCCTCCTCGTAGCCGACATAGCCGGGAGGGGCCCCGATCAGCCGGGCGACATTGTGCCGCTCGCCGTACTCGCTCATGTCGATGCGGACCATCGCCTGCTCGCTGTCGAACAGGAACTCGGCCAGGGCCTTGGCCAGCTCGGTCTTGCCCACGCCGGTCGGGCCCAGGAACAGGAACGAGCCGATCGGCCGGTTCGGGTCCTGCAGGCCGGCCCGGGCGCGTCGGACGGCCTCGGCCACGGCGTGCACCGCCTGCTCCTGGTTGACCAGCCGCTGGTGGATGTGGTCCTCCAGCTTCAGCAGCTTCTCGCGCTCGGTGGCCAGCATCCGGCTGACCGGGACGCCGGTCCACTGGCTGACGACCTCGGCGATCTCCTCCGCGTCCACCTCGTCCTTGAGCAGCCGGCGGCCCTCCTCGGCCTGCTCGTCGGCCTCGGCGTGGGACTCGGCCTCGGCGATCCGCCGCTCCAGTTCCTTCCGCTCCGCGTCGAGCGCGGCGAGGGCCCGGTAGCGGTCCTCGCCCGGCAGCTCGCCGCGCTGCTGCATCTGGCGGAGGTCGTCGTAGGCCCGGCCGAACTCGACCTGGACCTGCGCCAGCCGCTCCCGCATGCCGTGCACGTCCCCCAGGCCCGACTTCTCCAGCTCCCACTGGCGGCGGAGGTCCTGCAGTTCCCGCTCGATGTCGGCGATCTGGTCCTCGACCTCCGCCAGCCGATCCTGCGCGTGCTCCTCCTGCTCGCCCTGGAGCATCCGCTCGGCCAGTTGCAATTGCAGGAGCTTGCGCTGGAGCACGTCGATCTCGGTCGGCACCGACTGCTGCTCCATCGACAGCCGGCTGGCGGCCTCGTCGACCAGGTCGATCGCCTTGTCGGGCAGGAAGCGGTCGGTGATGTAGCGGTCGGAGAGCTTGGCCGCGGCCACCAGCGCCGAGTCCTTGATCTTCACCTTGTGGTGGACCTCGTAGCGCTCCTTCAGCCCCCGGAGGATCGAGATGGTGTCCTCGACCGTCGGCTCGCCGACGAACACCGGCTGGAACCGACGCTCCAGTGCCGGGTCCTTCTCGATGTGCTGGCGGTACTCGTCCAGGGTGGTGGCGCCAATGCAGCGCAACTCGCCCCGGGCCAGGGCCGGCTTGAGCAGGTTGGCCGCGTCCATCGCGCCGTCGGCCTTGCCGGCGCCGACGACCAGGTGCAGCTCGTCGATGAAGAGGATGATCTTCCCCTCCGACGAGGTGACCTCCTTGAGCACCGCCTTGAGCCGGTCCTCGAACTCGCCCCGGTACTTCGTGCCGGCGATCAGGGCGCCCATGTCGAGGGCGATGAGCTTGCGGTCCCTCAGGGTCTCGGGCACGTCGCCGGAGACGATCCGCTGGGCCAATCCCTCGACGATCGCCGTCTTGCCGACTCCCGGCTCGCCAATCAGCACCGGGTTGTTCTTCGTCCTCCGGCTGAGGACCTGGACGACCCGTCGGATCTCCGAGTCCCGGCCGATCACCGGATCGATCTTGCCCGACCGGGCGAGTTGGACGAGGTCGCGGCCGTAGCGCTCCAGGGCCTGGTACTTGTCCTCCGGGTTCGGGTCGGTGACGGCCTGGCCGCCACGCACCTTCCGCAACGCCTTGAGGATGTCCTGCTCGACGACGCCGACCGCCTCCAGCACCTCCTGCGCCCGGCTCCTGACCCGGCAGAGGCCGATGAGCAGGTGCTCGACCGAGACGTACTGGTCCTTCATCCGGTCGGCCTCGGCCTGGGCCGCCTCGAAGACCTGGCCCAGCTCAGGGCTCATCGTCGTCTCGCCGCCGGAGACCTTCGGCAGCGCGTCGAGCCCCTGGTCGCTCGCCTTCTTCACCTGGCCCGGGTTGACGCCGAGCTGCTCCAGGATCGACCGCACGACGGCCTGGTCCGGGTCCAGCAGGGCCGACAGCAGGTGCATGGGCATGAGCCGCTGGTGGCTCCGCTCCTGGGCGATCGCCTGGGCCTTCTGCACCGCCTCCTGGCTCTTGAGCGTCAACTTGTCGAATCGGAATGCCATGATCTTATCCCCCCTTCCCGGCCGGGACCGCGTCGACCCGGCCCCCCCTCACTTGGAATCCTGTGGAATCGCTTGTCCGATGCAATACGACGGATCTCGGCCGCCCGTTCGCCCGAAAATGCCCCGATCCGCCGTCAATCGCCGTCGCCTTCGCCGAGCAGTGCGGGCGGGACCTCCCGGGGCCATTCGAACGCCAGGCAGCGCTCCAGCGCCTCGGCCCAGGCGCGGTCCGGGTCCGGGCCGGCGCCCGGCTCCATCGCGTGCCAGCCGCCGCCGGGCTGCCCGGTGTCCTTGCGGACGACCAGGCTCGACAGGTCCGGCAGCCCGGCGCGTCGGCATCGGGCCGAGAGCGGGATGAGCAATTGCCGGTGCAGGTGCCTCCGGTTCAGGGGCGGCCCCCCCCTCCCGGCGAGTTCCGTGTACGTCACGGTCCGCCCCATGCGGATCGCCTCCCGGAGCACGGGCCAGGCGCGTCGGATGAGGGTGTCGAGGTCGGTCATGGGTGGGATCGCCGATCAGCCGGGCCCGTCCGGCGCCTCTCCCGCGAGAATATGCCCGAGGCAGGCCCGACGGCTCGGTAGGGGCTACTCCCAGAGCCAGGAGACCTCAATCCAGAAACCCGGGATGGCCGTCGACGAGGGACGTCCTTCGGAATCGCCCTCGCGGTGATATCCCTCGCCGACTTTCCGCTCCACGATGACCGAGCGATCCCGACCGAGTTCGTCGACGAGCCAAATCTCGGGGATGCCCGCGTCCCGGTAGATGGTGAGCTTCTTCCCGAGGTCGAAGTCCCTGGTCGATCTGGAGTGGACCTCGATGACCAGCATGGCGGGCGGCTGATCGGGCCGGGGCGGCCCTGCCGGCCTGACGAAGACGTCAGGCTCGAGCTTGCGGCGTTCGCCGACCCGGAGGACTGCCGGCCCCCGGAGCACCTCGCCGATGGGCCGCTCGCAGCTCAGGCCATCCAGCAGGTGGTAGAAGAACCCGGAGAGGTGCTGGTGCCGATCCGAGACGGGAGAAGGTATATACACAACCCCATCAATATAATCGCAGAATGCGTTCTCCGGGGCGAGGCGCTCGAAATCCTCGGGGGTCTGGTCCTCGATCGCGACCAGGGCGTCATGCCGGATCGATGAACGATCGTACCATTGTTCCTGATCGGCCATCGCCAGCGGGTCGGCCGCCCGATCGGGGCCCGACGGAGCCTCGGGGGCCCGCGCCTGGGACGAAGCGACCTCGGTCGACGATGCCATGACCTCGCCTCCAGAGCCCGTCAGGGCGAGCCAGCACCGGCGGGCCCCGCCCCGCCTCAGAAGAACGGCTCGTCGGGCCAGTCCCCGTGGTCCCGGGCGACCTTGTAGCGGTCGAACCAGAAGCGGACGTCCTCGGATTCGGCCTCGCCCCGGGAGACGTACAGCTCCCACCAGACGGCGGAGGGGCGGAGCAGCTCCCCGGAGTCGCTCCGCTTGGGCTTCTGGATGATGAGGCTGGAGAGGTCCGGCTTCTCCTGCTCGACGCAGGCGGCCTGGATCGGCCGGAGCCGACGGGCGAAGACGGTGCGCGGGGACTCCTTGATGCCCAGCTCCTCCCCGCAGCGGCGGCAGAGGTCGTCGTAGGTCACCCAGGTGCCGCGACGGCCGGCCTTGGCGTCCTCGGCCAGTTCCCGGGCGATCCGGACGAGTAGGGGGTAGACCGGCCTGGCGTCGTCGAGGGTCATGGGCCATCCTCCCGGGGACCGGGGCGAATGCCCGGCCCGGGGCGATTCGTCGCTCGGGCCGGGCGGATCAATTGTTCGTCGTCGGGACGGAGGCCCCGGTCGGCGCGCCGGGCCGGGCATCGCCCAGGTCCCCGACGGCGAGACGACCCGACGGCCGCCCCCCTCGACGGCGAGGGGGGCCGGCCGAATCGGGTCACTTCTTCTCTTCGAACTCGACGTCGATGACATCCTCGGGCGACACGCCGCCCTGGGGGCCGTCGCCGCCGGCCTCGGGGCCGGGGCCGCTGGCCTCGGGGCCGCCGGCGCCCGGGCCGGCCTGGGAGGCGGCGTACAGGTGCTCCGACATCGCCCGGCTGGCCTGCATCAGGTTGTCGATCGCCGACCGGATCGCGGCCACGTCGTCGGTGTTGCGCACCTCGTTGACCTTGGCGATGGCCGCCTGCACGGCCGACACGTCGCCTTCGGAGAGCTTCTCCTTGTTCTCGGAGATCAGCTTCTCCATCCGGTACACGTGCTGCTCGGCCTCGTTGCGGGCCTCGGCCAGCTCCCGGCGCTTCTTGTCGTCGGCGGCGTGGCTCTCGGCGTCGCGACGCATCTTCTCGATCTCGTCCTGGCTCAGGCCGCCGGAGGACTGGATCGTGATCTTCTGCTCCTTGCTCGTCCCCTTGTCGCGCGCCGAGACGTTGAGGATGCCGTTGGCGTCGATGTTGAAGGTCACCTCGATCTGGGGGACCCCCATCGGCGCCGGCGGGATGCCGTCCAGGTTGAACTCGCCGAGCAGGCGGTTGTCCCCCGCCATCGGCCGCTCCCCCTGGTAGACCTTGATCGTCACGGCGCTCTGGTTGTCGTCGGCCGTGGTGAAGGTCTCCTTCTTCTCGGTCGGGATGGTCGTGTTCCTCGGCACCAGGACGGTCATCACGCCGCCCTTGGTCTCCAGCCCCAGCGACAGCGGGGTGACGTCCAGCAGCAGCAGGTCCTTCACGTCCCCCGTGAGGACGGCGCCCTGGATCGCGGCGCCGACGGCCACCACCTCGTCCGGGTTGACCCCCTTGTGCGGGTCCTTGCCGAAGATGTCCTTGACGATCTGCTGGATCCGGGGCATCCGGGTCGAGCCGCCGACGAGCACCACCTCGTCGACGTCGCTGGGCTTCAGCCCGGCGTCCTGCATGGCCTTCTGCACCGGGCCCTTGCAGCGCTCGAAGAGGCTGTCGGTGATCTTCTCGAACTCGGCCCGGCTGATCGTCATCGTCAGGTGCTTCGGGCCGCTCTGGTCGGCGGTGATGAACGGCAGGTTGATGTCGGCCTGGGACTGGAAGGAGAGGTCCTTCTTGGCCTTCTCGGCGGCCTCCTTCAGGCGCTGCAGGGCCATCTGGTCCTTGCGGAGGTCGATCCCCTGCTCGTTCTTGAACTGGTCGGCGATGTGGTGGATCAGCGCCTCGTCCCAGTCGTCGCCGCCGAGGTGCGTGTCGCCGTTGGTCGAGAGCACCTCGAAGACGCCGTCGCCGACGTCGAGGATCGAGATGTCGAAGGTGCCGCCGCCGAGGTCGAAGACGGCGATCTTCTCGTTCTTCTTCTTGTCCAGGCCGTAGGCCAGCGCGGCGGCCGTCGGCTCGTTGATGATCCGGGCCACCTCCAGGCCGGCGATCTGGCCGGCGTCCTTGGTGGCCTGGCGCTGGCTGTCGTTGAAGTAGGCCGGCACGGTGATGACGGCCTTGCGGATCTTGTGCCCGAGGTAGCTCTCGGCCGCCTCCTTCAGCTTGCGGAGGATCAGCGCCGAGACCTCCGGGGGGGTCTGGTCCTTGCCGCCGGCCTGGACCCGGACGAAGTCTCCCTGGCCGCCGGTCACCTCGTAGGGGACCATCTTCTCCTCGCCCTGGACCTCGCTGTGGCGACGGCCCATGAAGCGCTTGATCGAGTAGATCGTCCCCCTCGGGTTGGTGATCGCCTGCCGCTTGGCCGGCTCGCCGACCAGGGTCTCCCCCTTGCTGGTGAAGGCCACCACCGACGGGGTGATCCGGCTGCCTTCCTGGTTGGCGATGACCGTCACGTCGCCGCCCTCCATCACCGCGACGACGCTGTTGGTCGTGCCCAGGTCGATGCCGATGATCTTCTCGCCTTCCGCCACGTCGATGCTCCTTTCCGGCGTCACGCGCCGCGATCGTCCTTGCCGGACCTCGGGGCCTCGCCCGTCCGCCCGCCTCCCCTCCCGACCGTCGGGCGGGCGCATGGCCTCCGAGCCGAAGTTGTTTCAATCAGACCGCAAGCGGTGTACCACTCCCCGGACGACCCCAATTCGCCACGCCATAACCCAACGCCAGAGAAGTTGTTCCGGAAAAACGCCCCGAATGGACCGTCGGCGGCCCGCCCGCGCCGAATGCCGAAATGGCAGAATCCGTCTCGACCCGCCTTCGGGGCGTCTGCCGAAATGACAGGAGCCTCGATCGGCCGGGACGGGGTGTCCCAGGACTCGAATTGTATTCGATGGCCGCCGGGGGCGGAAGGGCCGGGGCGAATTCGCTTGACAACCGGGCTCGATCACTGTAATCACTTCAATCATCTTGAGTTAAGTCCCGCCCCCCCGCCCCCCGCCGGGGCCGACGGCCCGCCTCGACGAGACCCCCGATGCCGACGAAGCCCCCCGGCAGCCCGCGCCCCGACGGATCGAGCCGACCGGGCCGGGGCCGTGCCGACGCCCGACGGGCCCCCACCCTCGCCGGACTCCGCGCCGAGATCGACCGCATCGACAAGGAACTCGTCGTCTTGCTCAACCGCCGCGCCGAGGTCGCCTCCCAGATCGGCCAGGTCAAGGAGCGCGACGGCCTGGAGGTCTGGTCCCCCGCCCGCGAGGAGGAGGTCATCGCCCGGGCCCTCTCGCAGAGCCAGGGGCCGCTCCCCGAGCAGACCGTCCGCCTCATCTTCCGGGAGCTGATGAGCGGCTCCCGGTCGATCCAGCGCACGTTGCGGGTCGCCTGCCTGGGGCCCAAATATAGCTACAGTCACCTCGCCTCGATCGCCAAGTTCGGCAACGCCGTGGAGCACGTCCCCGTCGGCTCGATCGCCGCGGTCTTCGAGGAGGTCAACCGCCGGCACGTCCAGTTCGGCCTGGTCCCCCTGGAGAACTCCACCGACGGGCGGATCTCCGACACCCTGGAGATGTTCACCCGGCATTCCGGCCTGAAGATCCGGGCCGAGGTGAAGCTCCGGATCCACCACTGCCTGCTCGGCAAGACCCCCTGGGCCGACGTCCGCAGGGTCTTCTCCAAGGCCCAGGCCCTCTCCCAGTGCCGCCACTGGCTGAGCAAGAACCTGCCCCAGGCCACGCTGCACGAGGTCGTCTCCACCGCCCACGCCGCCGAGATCGCCCAGCGGGAACCCTTCGCCGCCGCCATCGCCAGCCGGACCGCCGGGGACGCCTACGGCCTCGACATCCTCGCCGAGAACATCGAGGACCAGCCCTACAACGTCACCCGGTTCGCCGTCATCGCCGAGCAGTCCGAGGCCCGCACCGGGCGCGACAAGTCCACGCTCCTGCTCCGGATCTCCAACCAGGCCGGCGCCCTCTCCAAGGTGCTCGCCCCCTTCGAGAAGGGCGGACTGAACTTGACCATGATCGAGTCCTTCCCCTCCTCCGCCGAGAACCTCCCAGGCCGGGACCCGTCCTACCTCTTCTTCCTCGACGTCGAGGGCCACGCCGAGGATCCCCCCGTCTCCAAGGCGCTCGAACTCGTCCGCAAGCGCTGCGAGCGCCTCGAAGTCCTCGGCTCCTACCCCCGGGGCGAGTGCGTCGAGAGCTGACCGGCCCGGCCAGTCCCGCCCCAAACTTCCTCCGGGGGTCGTCCGATTGCTAAGATGATGGCCGAGGCGGGGCCCTCCTCGCTTCGGGAGCCATCCGACGATGAAAAGCCCCTTCCCGGGCATGGACCCGTATCTCGAGCAATTCTGGACCGACGTCCACGTCAGCTTGACGGCATACACCCGAGACGCGCTCCAGCGCCGGCTGCCCCGCGACCTCCGGGCCCGGGTCGAGGAGCGGCTCTACATCGAAGATCCCTCCGGCTTCGACCGCCGGGTCGCGCCGGACATCGCGATCATCGAGGAGGCGAGACGGTCGACGACGGCCCCGGTCGTCGCCGGGCAATCGGGGCTCGCCGTGGCCGAACCGGTGCTGATCCACCTCCACGAGATGGAGCGGCACCTCCGATCGATCCAGGTCGTCGACCTCCGATCGGGGGGCCGGCTCGTCACGTCGATCGAGTTCCTCAGCCTCTCGAACAAGCTGCCCGGGCCCGGCCGGGAGCTGCACCTCCGCACGCAGGATGAGCTCAAGGACAGAGGCGTCAACCTCGTCGAGATCGACCTGCTCCGAGACGGCGAGCGGGGCCTGCTATCGCGCCCCGAGCACATCCCGGCCCGGGCCCGGACGACCTACCAGATCTGCTCCTGGAGGGCCAGCCGACGCGATCGGTACGAGGTGTTCCGCGTCCCGCTCCGGGATCGCCTGCCGATCATCCCCATCCCCCTCCGTGATGGGGACGCCGACGTGCCGCTCGACCTCCAGGAACTGATCGACCTGGCCTACGAGAACGGCCGATACGGCCGGATCGACTACAAGGCCGAGGCGGCCCCGCCGCTCTCGCGCGAGGACGCCGCCTGGGCCGACGGCCTGCTCCGGGGCCGGGGGACGCGCTCGCTAGGCTAGCGGTTCGCCCGGCCAAAGCCCGGTCACCAGCCTCTCACTCGAGGCGGTGAGTCCGGGTCGGTTGATGGACTTGGTCCGGGGCCATTCGTCGGTCGAGAACGGGCTGCATTTTATCAATGATCGCTGGTGGGACGAGGATCGTCGGCGGCGTACGCGCCCCGGTCTGGCGGAGCGGGTGGCGATGCTGCGGGACACTGGCCCGACGGCCTTGCGGCTGCTGCCCGGGGTGCCCGAGGACCTCCCGATCCGGGCTCGGGGCGATCAGTCGAGGTGAGAGCTCCGGAAAGCCTTGCGGTTCAATGATGCCTTGGATCAGCGACTTTGCAATCCTCCTGGCCAGCCCCTTGCAGGAGCGGACATTTGTGTCCATAGTGTGAAGATTCCATGGCTGTTGGATGGCCGGACCATCGCACCCCGGGCTGCCCTACGATCCCAGGAGGCAAGACCGCTCCGTAACCGAACTAGTTTGATTCTCCTACTCATTGGGGCGGCACATCGCCCCAGTGGAACGGAAGGGAGCTGCCAGGATGCACATTCTCGCGTACATCGACCCCATCTCCGGGACGATCCTCCTTCAGCTACTCATCGGTGGTATCATCGGGGGAATCGCGTTCTTCCGCAATTCGGCGCGGAAGCTCCTCGGCAGGGTGGTGGGGCATCGCACGTCCGATCAGCTCCCCAGGCAGTCGTGAGACTCCCGGCGAATCGGCCGCTCCCGGAGATCGTCCGGCCGACCACGGGGGTCCTCCCCCGGAACTCGATCCCGCGATCAGCTTCTTAACCATGGCCGGCCCGCCCGCAGGCCGGCCGGGCTGATGGGAACCGGTGCGGGGCCGGTCGAGGTCTCCATCGATCAAATCGAGGGCCCAGGGGCGAGCGATCCCGGGGAAGCGATTGCTCCCTTCGATCGCCATTCTCCGACGGCCCGCCCCCAACCGCGGGCCCGAGCCGATCGAGTCCCGGCCCCGCCCCACCGCCCTTGCGCCACCCCGATAATCCCCGGGCGATGATGATGGATGAGAGCCGCAGCCAGCGCGATGCCGCGTCGTTTCGCGATCCCTCCGGTTATGTCTTCCGCCGAGATGGTCGCATCTTCCGGGCGATCGATCGGGACTGCCATCGCATCCTCGGCGAGTTAATCGACGGGGGAGTGCTCGGCCGGCTGATCGAGCAGCGACTCCTCGTCGGCACGCGTCCCGTCGATGATCCCGAACTGCTGTCGACCCTTCGCCACGAGCACCCGGGCTACGAGCACTTCGTCGAACACGACCTGATCGAGCCGATCACCTATCCCTACGAGTGGTCGGCCTCGATGCTCGCCGATGCCGCGCTGCTGACGCTCGACCTCCAGGAGCGCCTGCTCGAGGCGGGCCACTCGCTGAAGGACGCCACGCCCTACAACGTCCAGTTCATGGGGGGCCGGCCGGTCTTCATCGACGTCTCGTCCATCGAGCGGCCGGCACGGCTCGACGTCTGGATCGCCCTGGGCCAGTTCGGGCAGATGTTCACCTTCCCGCTGCTCCTGCACCGCCACCACGGCTGGGACCTCCGCTCGTATTTCGTCGGCAGCCTCGGCGGCCGGGATCTCGAGCAGGTTTCCCGCAGCCTCGGCCGGCTGGGGCGGTGGCGCCCTCGCAACTTGCTCGACGTGACCCTGCCCCTGCTGTTCCATCGCCGGGCCTCCCGGATGACGAATGACGGCCGGTCCCGCCTGGAGCGGGAGAACCCGGACCCGCGTGCGCAGTTGATGAACCTGCGACGCCTCCGCACCAAGGTCCGGGCCCTGGCCCACGGCTACCGGCCCCGCAGCACCTGGTCCGATTACACCTCCACCTGCAGCTACGCCGACCAGTCCGAGGCGGCCAAGAAGGCGGCCGTCGAACGGTACCTGCGATCGATCGGCCCGGCCACGGTCCTGGACATCGGCTGTAATACCGGCGACTACAGCCGGATCGCGGCCCGGTGCGGCGCGCGGGTCGTGGCGGCCGACGCCGACCACGACGCCGTGGAGCTGCTCCATCGACGCCTCCGGAACGAATCGGCCGCGATCACGCCGATGGTGCTCGACCTGAGCAGCCCGAGCCCGGCGATCGGCTACCTGAACCGCGAGCGGCCCAGCTTCCTGGACCGGGTCGGCGCCGACTGCGTCCTGGCCCTGGCCCTGATCCATCACCTGCACGTCAGCGGCAACCTCCCGCTGCCGGCGATCCGCGACCTGTTCGCGGCGCTCACGCGGCGGCACGTGATCCTCGAGTTCGTGCCGCCGCACGACCCGATGTTCCGGCGCCTGATGACCTTCCGCAGCACCCGCCACGACGACTTCACCATCGAGGCCTGCCGAGACGCCTTCGCCACCGCCTTCGAGGTCGTCGACGAGCAGCCGATCCCCGACTCGCCCCGGACGCTGATGCTCCTCACCAAGAAGGCCTGAACGATGGCCCTGCGACGATTCGGCTCCGCATTCCTGGTCGCCCTCTCCGTGATGACGCTCCTGTTCTCCCGTCAGATCGGATCCCATCTCACCAGGAACAGCACCTTCTTCATGCACTGGGAACGAGCGGATGGCGCCGCCGTCGTCCTGACCATCATCCTCGTGGCAGGCGTCCTGGCTGCCGTCGCCGAGCTGCTGGCCGCCCTCCGGTGGACACGAGGGCTGAGGATCTACGACCACCTCCTCCTCTTGCTGCTTGCGAGCGGCCTGCTCTCGATCATCCAGCCGCTCCTGTTGCACAACCCGGAGCCCTTCAACGATCCCCTCAGGCATACCAACTCGGTCTTGTTCCAGCTCGCCTGGATCGTCGTGGCCGCGATCATCGGCTTCTCGCTCGGGCACCCCGGGTCTCGCCTGACACGCTATGCGAAGAACGCCTGTCTCTGCATCTCGCCCGTGTTCGCGATCCTCAGCCTCCAGCTCCTCACGCTCCCATCCTGGGGCCCGTCCTGGGAGCCCAGGCCTCGCTTCCGGGAGGCAGGACGGTCGGCCCAGCCGATCTTCGTCTTCGTCTTCGACGGCTTGTCGTACGAGCGGATGACCCAGGACGGCGAGATCCGGCCCGAGTTCGGCAACCTGCGCGACCTGGCAAGCCGCTCGCTCGTCTTCCGGCGGGCCGAGTCTCCGGCGTCCACGACCCTCTTCTCAATGGCCGGCATTATCCATCAGGAGGAAACGGGGCGGACGTTCTCCCAGGATCGCCAGGAGGGCCGTCACCATCCCACCGCGCCCTGGACCCGTGCCGCCTCGTCCCCGAGCCTCTTCGAGCTGGCCCGCCACCAGGACTACCAGACGGCCCTGGTCGGGTATTATCTGCCCTACCGGAAGCTCCTGGGCGACGCGCTGGACTATTGCGTGTCGCAGCCGGTCCTGCGCAAGGGGGATCGGCTCATCGAGAAGATGGCCCTCGTTTGCGTCCGCAACCTCCAGTACGGGACCGACCCGATCAGCCCGCGGCTCTACTATAAGCTCATACGGCCGATCAATAGCCGGCACTGGTACGACGTGAATCAAGACGTGCTCGACGAGACCCTGGGGGTCCTCGATCAGGCTCCGTCCAACACCCTGCTGCTCTCCCACTTCCCGATCCCCCACAGGCCCTACGTCTTCAAGCCGGATGGCACGTATTTCGGCCACGCCGATGCGGGGTACGACACCTTGGGACCGAGCCAGCCGGAGGGATATGAGCGAAGTCTGCTCTATGTCGATCAGATCGTCGGACAACTCACCCAGCGCCTCCGCGATGCGGACCGCTTCGATGACGCGACAATCGTCATCACGGCCGATCACGGGGCGCACTTCCTTGGCGTCCAGGATACGGACGATCGGCATGTCCCCCTGATCATCAAGCTGCCCGGCCAGGGCTCCTCCCATATGATCGACGAGCCGATGGCGAACTACCGGATCAGACCGATCATCGAGCGGGCACTCCGCGGGGACGCGAGTCCCGAGGCCGTCCTCGAGCTTGTCCGGGACGCCCCTCCTGGGTCCGGCATTCCGGCGGCCAAGGCCCCGCCCCATCGTCCGCCCGACCCGACGCGACAGCCGACGCGAGGATGATGGGGATTGGTGCGGCGTCCCCGGACGAGCCAGTCCCGCCGGAGGCGAACGCCGAGTTCGTGGCGGAGATGGAGGATGTCCTGGACGTCGACCCCCGGACCTACCACGAGAAGTGTCCCCTGGTCTGCCTCGACGAGGCGAGCAAGCAACCCGTCGGCGAGGTGATCGAGGCGATCCCGGCCGCCCCGGGCCGGCCGGAGCGGTTCGACCTCGCTAGACAACCGGGCCGCGATCGGCGATAGAAGGGGACAGAGCAGGGGGGACGGCCGCGATCGCATGGCGATCGATCCGACCGCGCCTGACCCGTGGCCCCCCGGGAAGGAACCCGCCACCATGGCTCACGTCTCGGCCTCGATCCGACCGCCTCGCCCCGCGCGTCCCGTCCGCCCGACCGAGACGCCCGACGATCGCCCCCGCCCGGGGTGGGACCACGACGCCGAGATCCGGACCATCCGGGCCCTCTGGGGACGCCAGAAGCGCGAGGGCTCCGCCGCCCTCGTCCACGGGGCCGACCTCGACTACGCCGCCGCCCACATCGAGAACGACGTCGCCCTCCGCCGCCGCCTCCGGGTGCTCGACCAGGTCGCCGCCCTGCTGCCCCCCCGGGGCCGGGTCTTCGAATGGGGCTGCCAGCACGCCCTCGACTCCTGCGTCTACCGGATGCGGTTCGGTGACGCCCTGGAACTCCACGGCGCCGACCTCTACGAGCCCGGGCCCTTCCACGTCTTCCACGAGTTCAGCGGCCTCTACTACAAGCCGCTCGACCACCCCGTCTTCATGCCCTATCCCGACGGCCACTTCGACGTCATCACCTCCAACGGCGTCCTCGAACACGTCGACGACGACGCCACCTCCCTCTACGAGATCTCCCGGATCCTCCGACCCGGCGGCACCTTCATCCTCACCTGCCTGCCCAACCGCCTGAGCTACACCGAGGCCCTCCAGCGCCTGCTCGGCCACAACGCCCACGACCGCCTCTATTCCCTCCGATCCGCCGCCGAATTGCTCCGCCCGCCCGGCTTCGAGGTCGTCGACGCCGGCCACTCCTTCGTCCTGCCGACCATGCTCTACGGCTTCCCCCCCCCGGTGCAGCGGGCCTTCCGCCGACTCGACCGCCCCCTCCACCGCCTCAACGCCGCGCTCGAACGGCTCTGGCCGCTGAAGCTGATCGCCAGCAACCTCTGGCTGGTCGCCCGGAAGCCCGACCGCTGATCCGACTCGACGCCGATTTCGTGTGACCAAAATCGCCCCAAACCCCGATACTCTCGGAGTCGGCGGCCTTTGCGCGCCGTCCTCGCCCGGCCGGCCCGACGCCCCGAATCGGGAAACTCCCCGGGCCCGACCTCGCTCCCGAAACGGACGCGGCCCCCTCGACGCAACCCCATGTCCCTTCATCTCTTCTCCACGATCGACGTTGCCCCGATCCGGCGCACCGCCCGGCAAATCATCGGTCGTCCGGTCGCGCACATCGCGTTCGAAGCGAGGGCCGTCCCGGCATCACCACCGAGACGCCGGACCCAGCCACTGTCCCCTCCCTCGCCACCCCCCAGTTTCCCGAAACGAGCCGAGCACTCACGACGCAACTCAAATCACCAGAGGGATTTATCCAGCGACAAGCTTGATCGGGATTGGCGCACCGCCCGGCGTTCGCCCCGAGTCCGACCGGCCGCCCCCTCCGCATCCCTCGTCTCCAAGGCCGCAACGATCCGGGAAGCCCTCGGAGCGCCGATCGGCCGCAATCGGTCGCGCACGAGACGGGTGGGAACGGCGAGGGCACCCCGACCGGACGAGGGGAGGGGCAGACCGAGCGTCGGGCGCGACGGTGCGCGGAGCGAAGCCATTCCGATCGACGCAACCCTTGCTCCCGGAACAGAAATCGGCCGAACCGAAGGGCGCACCAGCGGCGCACCGAGCCGCGCCCGCACCGGCCGCACGGTCGTCGCAACCGGGATTCCCCTTCCGCCTCGGGGCCCCGTCCGCTACACTGTGCGGTTTGCACGCCAGGCCCGGGGACGGTGCGCCGAGACGCGACGCGATCCGACGACAATCCAATCCTCAGTCCCGGCCCCCGCCCTCGACCGCCGACACGACCCCGCACCGACGTCGACCGAGCCGGAGATCCGAGGCCGATGATCATCGTCCTGAAGCCGCAGCCGTCCCCGGAGCAGATCCAGCACGTCCTGGAGCGGATCGAGGAGCTGGGCTTCACCCCCCACCTGAGCCAGGGGGTCTCCCGGACGATCATCGGGGTGATCGGCGACGAGCGGAAGCTGCAGGCGACCCCGTTGCAAGCCATCAGCGGCGTCGAGCAGGTCATCCCCGTGCTCAAGCCGTTCAAGCTCGCCAGCAAGGAATTCCGGCCCGACCCCTCGGTCTTCGAGGTCAAGGGGATCCGCATCGGCGGCGGCCACCTGGCCGTGATCGCCGGCCCCTGCGCGATCGAGGGGGAGGAGATCTTCTTCGAGATCGCCGAGGCCGTCCGGGCCGCCGGGGCCAACGTCCTCCGGGGAGGCGCCTTCAAGCCCCGGACCAGCCCCTACAGCTTCCAGGGGCTCGGCGAGGAGGGCTTGAAGATCCTCAAGGCCGCCGGCGACCGCTTCGCCATGCCCACGGTCACCGAGGTCATGGATCCTCGCCAGATCGACCTGGTCTGCCGGTACGCCGACATCCTCCAGATCGGCGCCCGCAACATGCAGAACTTCGACCTTCTCAAGGAGATCGGCCGCACCGACAAGCTCGTCATGTTGAAGCGGGGCATGAGTGCCACGGTCAAGGACCTGCTCATGTCGGCCGAGTACATCCTCTCCCAGGGCAACCACAAGGTCATCCTCTGCGAGCGGGGGGTCCGCAGCTTCGAGGACTCGACCCGCAACATGATGGACCTCTCGGCGATCCCGAACGCCCAGGGGCAGAGCCACCTGCCGATCATCGCCGACCCGAGTCACGCGACCGGACGGCCGGACCTGATCCCGGCGATGGCCCGGGCCTCGATCGCCGCCGGGGCCGACGGGGTCCACGTCGAGGTGCACACCTGTCCCGAGCAGGCCCTCTCCGACGGCCCCCAGGCCCTGCTGCCCGAGCCCTTCGCCGCCCTCGTCGACGACCTCCGGCGGCTCGCCGAGGTGCTCGGCCGCACGATCGACTCCTGCGAAGGGGTCGCCGTCTGAACCGACCGGCCCGGGGCCCTTCGGCCCAGCCCGGCCCCACCCCGCCGGGCGCCGATCGGCCCCCGGCGGCGGCTCGCGGACGTTCGAGGCCGGAGGACGGACCGGGGATGCCCGGCTCCGGCGGATGACGGAATCGGGGCCGGGCCAGGAACACCGCCGTCCCCCGGGGCTTCTCCCGATCGGCCGTCGACCCCGCTCCTCCTCGCCCGGCATCCAGATCCCTCATCCGGCATCCAACCTCTGTCCCTCGCCGAGGCGGATTGAAGCGACCCCGATCGACGAACCGACACTGCCCCGAACCCGACCCGATCACCCTGCTTGCCCGGGACCCGCCTGATGCGACCGCTGTTCATCGCCGGCAACTGGAAGATGAACCCGAACACCGAGGCCGACGCCGTCGCGCTGGCCGAGGCCGTCAAGGCCGGGGTCGGCCAGGACCACGCCGTCCGGGTGGCCCTCTGCCCGCCCTCGGTGTACTTGCACCGGCTCGACTCTGCACTCTCGAACTCCCCGATCGGCGTCGGCGCCCAGAACATGCACCCGGAGCCCTCGGGGGCCTACACCGGCGAGTTGTCGGCCGCGATGCTCGTCGACGTCGGCTGCACCCACGTCATCCTCGGCCACAGCGAGCGGCGACACGGCCTGGGGGAGACCGACGCGTTCATCAACCGGAAGCTGCACGCCGCGCTGAAGGCCGGGCTCATCCCGATCCTCTGCATCGGCGAGACCCTGGAGGAACGCGAGCAGGGCCGCACCGAGGCCGTCGTCGCCTCCCAGCTCGACGGCTCGCTCGACGGCCTGGAGGCCGAGCCGATGGCCGGCGTCGTCCTGGCGTATGAGCCCGTCTGGGCCATTGGCACCGGCCGGACCGCCACCCCCGAGCAGGCCCAGGAGGTCCACGCCTTCATCCGGGGCCGCCTGGCCGAGAAATTCTCGGAAGCGATCGCCGCCCGGGTCGTCATCCAGTACGGGGGGAGCGTCAAGGCCGACAACGCCGCCGATCTGCTGGCCCGGCCCGACATCGACGGCGCCCTGGTCGGCGGTGCCAGCCTCAAGGCCCCCGGCTTCCTCGGCATCATCGAGGCCGCCCGGGCCGTCACCCGGGCCGGCAAGGGCTGAGCCCGGCTCGACCGGCCGGCCGCCGCCCGCCCGACTGCCCGCACCTCGTGTCCCCCAATCGCCCGAGAGGTTCCCGACCGTGGAAATCATGCCCTATGTGATCAGCAGCCTGATCGCGCTGGTCGTCTGCACGATCCTCGGCTACGTCCTGCCGCCGGCGATCACCTACATCCTGGTCGGCCTGGTGTCGGCCTTCATGATCTGCCTGGTGCTGATCCAGCGGGGGAGGGGAGGCGGCCTGGCCGGCGCCTTCGGCGGCGTGGGGGGCTCCAGCGCCTTCGGCACCCGGGCCGGCGACGTGTTCACCCGGATCACCATCGTCACCGCCTCGGTCTGGATCGCCCTGAACATGGGGCTGGTCGTCAACGCCAACACCCGGGCCCGGGACGCCCAGCAGGGGCCCGTCGGCGGCGAGTTCCTGCCCGAGGGGATCGGCGGGGCCGGAGACGCGACCGCCCCCGACTCCGACTCCGGTCTCGGGGCCGGTCGACTCGGCGTGCCCCCCGACCTGGGCGGCGAGGACGCCGGGTCCGACCTCGACTCCCCCGAGGCCCCCGCCGACCTGCCCCCGGCCCTGGACGGCGGCCAGCCCCCCAACGCCGACGACGCCGACCTGAACGTAGAAGTGCCGGCCCCGGAGCCGGCCCCCGAATGATCCCCGGCCCCCCCCGCGACCGACCGCCACTGGATCCCCTCGTCCCCCCGCCCCTGGAGGGCTCGCCGTGCTGCTCAGCATGACCGGTTTCGGCGAGGCCCGACGGCAGGACGAGGCGCGTACGGTCGTCGTCGAGGCCCGGAGCGTCAACGGCCGCCACCTGAAGCTCTCGACCCGGGTCAGCGACCCGTTCGGGGCCCTAGAGCCGGAGATCGAGCGGCTGGTGCGGCACCGGCTCAAGCGGGGCACCGTCCAGCTCAGCCTCCGGGTCGAGGCGCTGCGTCGCCCCGAGGACTACCGGCTCAACCTCGCCGCCCTGGAGGGATACCGCGCCCAGCTGCTCGCCTTCATCGGCCACGCCCAGGAGCCGCCCGACTTCCTCTCGGCCCTACTCTCGCTGCCCGGCGTCGTCGAGTCGACCCGGGCCACCCTGGACGACCCCCACGCCGAATGGCCGGCGATCGAGCCGATCGTGGTCGAGGCGTTGGACCAGCTCCAGCGGAGCCGGCAGGAGGAGGGCCGGGCGATGGAGCAGGAGCTCAGGTCGTTGGCCTCGGAGATCGCCGGGCACCTGGAGCGGGTCGCCGCCCGGGTCCCGAACGTCGTCTCCTCCTACCGGGACCGTCTGGCCGATCGCGTCTCGGCCCTGGTGCAGGAGCGGGGCATCGCCATCGAGCCGGAGCACCTGATCCGGGAGGTGGCCATCTTCGCCGAGCGCTCCGACATCGCCGAGGAGATCACCCGGCTTCGGGCCCACCTCCAGCAATTCGACGCCGTCGTCACCTCCGACGACGCCCCCGGCCGCAAGCTGGAGTTCGTCGTCCAGGAGATGGGCCGGGAGACCAACACCATCGGCTCGAAGGCCAACGACGTCGAGATCAGCCGGGCCGTCGTCGAGATGAAGGGGGCCCTCGAGAAGATCCGGGAGCTGATCCAGAACGTCGAATGAGCATCCCGCCCGCCCGTCTCCCGCGATCCCGCCCCCGCCATCTCCCCGCCCACCGCCCTCCCACCATGACCCACGACTGGACCCGACTGCCCGGCCGCCTCGTCGTCGTCTCCGGCCCGTCCGGATGCGGCAAGAGCACGATCCTGCGCCGGGCCCTGGACGACCCGACGGTCTCGGCCCGCCTCTCCGTCTCGGCGACCAGCCGGCCCCCACGCCAGGGGGAGGAGGGAGGGCTCCACTACGAGTTCGTCAGCCGAGGCCAGTTCGAGGCCGCCCGGGATCGCGGCCAATTCCTGGAATGGGCCGAGGTGCACGGCAACCTCTACGGGACGCCGATCGCCCCGGTGATCCGGTCGCTCGAGGCGGGCGAGTGCGTCGTCCTGGAGATCGACGTGCAGGGGGCCGCGCAGGTGACCCGGGCCGTGCCGACGGCCGACACCATCTTCGTCACCGTCCCCAGCCTCGACGTGCTGGAGGCCCGCCTCCGGGGCCGGGGCACCGAGCCCGAGGCCGTCGTCCGACGCCGGCTGGACAACGCCCGTCGCGAGCTGGAATCGATCCACCTGTATACCCACACCATCGTCAACGACGACCTCGACCGCGCCGTCTCCGAGATGGTCGCGCTGCTGGTCGGGGCCGGCTGCAAGGGGGCCGATCGCGATGCATGAGGAACTGAAGGAAGAAGAGATCGTTAACCGGGTCGGCGGCCGCTTCAAGCTCTCGACGCTCATCCAGAAGCGGATGATCGCCCTGAACCAGGGGGCCCGCCCGCTGGTGGACATGCGTTCGCCGGACAAGATGGCGATCGTGATCCAGGAGATCATGCAGGACAAGATCTTCCTCGACCTGGCCGGGAACGTCCGGACCCGCGAGGAGGCCGAGGACATGGGCGGCCCGATGGACGGCGACACCGTCGATCTTACCCAGCCGGAAGACTAGGCCCCCCCTCCCCCGGGGGGCTCGCCGAGGGCCAAAGACCCGCGGCCGGTCCTGCCGATGATCGCCTAACGGATCGGGCCCGGGATCGCTCCCCGGGCTCGCCGGCCCGCCCGCGAGGGGCGGGGCCGGCGAGCCTGCTGGACGGATGATCCCGGGCCGAATCGTCGGCGGGCCCGGGGGATGTCGATGCTGGATCGTCAGCGGCTGTGGCGCAACGGACGGGGCCTCGCCCTGCTCGTCGGCGGCCTGTTCCTGGCGCTGAGCCTGCTGGGCTACGACCCGGCGGATGCCCCCGGCTCGGCCGCCTGGCCGCCGAACCGGGGGGAGACCCTCTCCAACCCCTGCGGCCCGTCCGGCGCCTGGCTCGCCCACGTCCTCTTCAGCGGGTTCGGCTGGGGCGCCTGCCTGATCCTCGCCGCCTGGCTGATCGTCACGGCCCGGGCCCTGCGGTCCCGGCCGATCGCCGACCCGGCGGCCCGGCTGGTCGGGCTGGCCTTGCTGATCGGGGTCTGCTCGGCGACGGCCCAGGCGGTGCGGCCGGACCTCCCCGGGTCGCCGCCGGTCGGCTCGGGGGGCTATGCCGGGGCCCTGATCGCGGGGGGGCTGCGGGGCCAGTTCGGGCCGATCGGCATGGTCCTGCTGCTCGGCTCGGCGGGGATGATCGGGCTGACGCTCTGCCACGACCTGATCTGGACCCCACGACGGCGTCCGGCCTCCCCGGGGCAGTCGGCCGCCGGGGTCGTCCCCCGGCCCGGCGCCTCGGTGCCGGCGATGGCCCGGCCCCGAGGAGCCGACCTGCCCCCGACGGCCTCGGCCGGGGCCGCCGCATCCGGCCCGACGGCGTTCGCCCCCCCCCCGACCCGGGGGGAGGCGAACGCCGTCGTCCCCACGCCGAACACCCCCGCCGTCCGGCCCTCGATCGCCCCGTCCCGGTCCCTCTCCGGCTACCACTCGCCGCCGATGGAGTTGCTGGAGCCGACCTCCGCCATCCCGGTCCACGAGCGCGAGGCGTCGATCCAGGCCCGCGCCATGATGCTGGAGAAGACCCTGCTGGAGCACGGCTGCCAGGTCCGGGTCGTCCAGATCGACACCGGCCCGGTGATCACCCAGTTCGAGATCGAGCTGGAGGCGGGCCTGCGGGTCTCCAAGATCGTCGGCCTGGCCAACGACCTGGCGATCGCCCTGGCCGTGCCGAGCGTCCGGATCGTCGCCCCGATCCCGGGCAAGACGACCGTGGGCATCGAGGTGCCCAACGAGCGGCGGTCGATGGTCCGCCTGCGCGAGGTGATCGAGGGCGTCGGCGCCGGCCGGAGCCTGGCCAAGGCCCACATCCCGCTGTTCCTCGGCAAGGACGTCAAGGGCGTCCCCCTGGCATTCGACCTGGCCGAGATGCCGCACCTGCTCATCGCCGGCCGGACGGGCACCGGCAAGTCGGTCTGCCTGAACGCGATGATCACCTCGATCCTCATGACCCGCAGGCCCGAGGAGTGCAAGCTGATCCTCATCGACCCGAAGATGGTGGAGCTGTCCCAGTACAAGCAAGTGCCCCACCTGATGCACCCGGTCGTCACCGACATGAAGAAGGCCGAGTCCCTCCTCGCCTGGGCCTGCGAGAAGATGGACGAGCGCTACACCTACCTCGCCCGGGCCGGCGTGCGGAGCCTGCACATCTACAACCAGCTCGGCGAGGACGAGATCTACGCCCGCCTCCAGCCCGAAGACGAGGAGGAACTCCAGCGGATCCCCACCTACATGCCCCACATCGTCATCGTCGTCGACGAGATGAGCGACATGATGATGACCGCCGCCAAGGAGGTCGAGGCCCACATCGTCCGCCTCGCCCAGAAGGCCCGGGCGGTGGGCATGCACCTGATCGTCGCCACCCAGAAGCCCACGGTCGACGTCATCACCGGCCTGATCAAGGGGAACCTCCCCGCCCGGATCGCCTTCCAGGTCTCCAGCCGGGGCGACAGCCGCGTGGTGCTCGACGAGATGGGGGCCGAGAAGCTGCTCGGCAACGGCGACATGCTCTTCCTCATCCCCGGCACCTCGCACCTGGTCCGGGCTCAGGGCACGTACGTGTCGGACGCCGAGGTCGAGCGCATCTGCGGCCACCTCAGCCAGTATCCCCAGGAGTTCAGCAAGGAGCTGATGAAGCTCCGCAGCGGCGGCGGCGCGGGCAAGGACGGCTCCGACCTGAAGGACCGCGACGAGCTGTACGAGGCGGCCATCGACGTGATCGTCCGCGAGCAGCGGGGCAGCTGCTCGCTGTTGCAGCGGGCCCTGGGCATCGGCTACGGCCGGGCCGCCCGGCTCATCGACTTCATGGCCGAGGACGGCATCGTCGGCGAGTACAAGTCCGGCGCAGCCCGGGAGGTGCTCTACTCCCTGGAGGAGTGGGAGGCCCTCAAGAGCGGCGAGGACCCTCCCGAGGGCATGGGAGAGGCCGCGGCCTGACCGGGCCAGGCGCCCTCATCTCATCCGACCCGAGGGCCGGATCGGAGTCGAGAACGCGATCGACCCACCTTTGCGAGAAGCGGCGATTGGCCCCAAACCCGCCAGGATCGCCGGGGGAGCTGGTCGTCTCGAGCTCCCTCGCCCGAGTCGCCGACGGCCCCCCGGAAGCAACGCCAAGATTGACACCCACATACTTTTGTGCACGCCCCACCGTCGTACGGACCATGGCCACCGAGTCAGGCATAAGAAGGAAAATGATCGCCCCATAATAAGCAAAATAAAATTATAAGTATCCTCTTGAAATGGGACCTCTGCCTTGTCATAGTCTCGCAATTGACGATCTGACGAAACGATGTCACAGCCCTTCGTCAGGCACCGGGGCGGGTCGATGCGTACTTAGGACCCCGGTGAGTGATGGGGGGCGGATGGAGCCGTCTCCGGGTGCTTCGGAGCGCGGAGATCCGCGAGGTCACGCGATCGTCGATCGCGGCGATCGTGGTCCGTCCCCGTCGTGGGTCAACGGGCCAATCCGGCCCGGGATCGTCGTCAGGAATTCCCATCACGGACGAGTCTGTGCGATTCTCTGCCTGCCGCGGGGCCAGCGGCCCCGCCGCTTCTCCAGAGGAGACTCCAATGACGCTGCGTCACCTCTCTGCTTCTGCACTCGCCGTGATCCTGATCAATGTCGTCCCGGCCGAGACGGCCGATGCCCAGGCCACGACGTACAGCTACCGCTTCCAGGGCGACACGGACTATCTCTTCTGCGACGGCTTCACCGACACCGGCTACCTCTCCCTGTATGCCTACTGCGATCGCGGGAAGATCAAGCTTCCAGGGGAACCGGCGCAGGAAGGCGAGTCCGGGTACGTCTCCCTCTATTACTACGATTTCGAAACTCAGGAGGAGTGCTACGGCTCCGGCCCCATCTCGGAGTGCTCCATCGACCGGCTGAGCTCGGCCGAACTCGGCGCCGAGGGATTCACCGTCTTCTGCTACAACTACCTCGAAGACACGGCCCGCGAGGCGACCGCCGATGTGAGCGCCGTGCTGACGGGGATCGGCAATGTCATCCGCACCAGGTCCAGCTACTCGTTCGACGACGGCGTTTACAAGTATCGCTCCGATTTCCACGGGCGGTTCCGCCAGGCCGAGGTGGACGCGAGCATCGTCCTCGATGGCATGTCGATCGACACGTCCGGTCTGTTCTGCTACGGCGAGCTCGGCGACGTCAAGAACGGCTATCGCGAGCTCATCCGGCCCTGATCGTCGGGGCACGGGTTCGCACCGCCGTGGTGCCGGAGGCTCGGCGCCGAGGCGGTCGGACCGGGGGGCGGCGTGGTCCGGCCCGTGCCCGATCGGCCGCCACGGCACGTTGCCGCCCCGAGGCGTGCCACGTGATGGCGTCGACGAGTCGTTCGGGCGTCCAGCCGTCCTTCTCCCGGACCATTCGGGACTCGACCGGGCCCGGTCGGTTTCCCCTCGACGCATCGGGCCCGGACAGGGCTGGAGGGCACGCATTCGGGTTCGTCTCAGCACATGGGCGAACGACCAACATAATCCCGAGGGCTCGGGTCAACCCCGGTAGGCCCGGGAGAGGAGAGATGGGAGGTCCCCCAGGTCGACCGGCTTGGTCAGGAAGAGGTCGAAGCCGGCCTTCTCGGCCTGGGCCTGCTGGTCCGGCGAGGTGCTGCCGGAGACGGCGATCAAGGTGGCCAGGCGGGTGGCGGGGTCGGACCGGAGGGCCCGGGCGACGTCGAAGCCGTCGCCGTCGGGGCCGAGCATCAGGTCGCAGAGCACGAGCGAGGGGCGGAACCGGCGGGCCAGGTCGATCCCGGAGGGGGCCGAATCGGCCGTCGCCACCACGAAGCCCTGGCGGGCGATGACCCGGCGGGCCAGGTAGGTGAAGGGGCGCTGGTCGTCGATGATCAGCACGCGGGGGGGGTCGGGCCCCCCGTCGGCGAGGCCCCCCGGGTCGCCCCGCTCGGGGGGCGAGGCGGTCGGGGCCGGCGGCACGGGCTCGGCGTCGAGGATCCGGATCAACTCGTCGAGGTCGACGGGCTTGACCAGGTGCCGCTCGAAACCGGCGGCCCGGGTGCGGTCGAGGTCGCTCGGCTGTCCGTAGCCGGACATGGCGACCAGGCGGACCCGATCCAGCCCCGGCAGTTCCCGGAGGGCCCGTCCCACGGCCACGCCGTCCCGGCCGGGCAGGCCGATGTCCAGCAGGGCGACCTCCGGCGGCGAGCCGGCGGCCAGGGCCAGCGCCTCCTCGCCGTCGCCGGCCGTCCGGACCTGGTGGCCGGCCGCGGCGAGCTGGATCGCCAGGATCCGGGCGAGATCCCGGTTGTCGTCGACCAGCAGCACCCGGCGGCCCGAGCGGGCCCCGGGCCCGGGGGCGGAGGCGGAGGCGGAGGCGGAGGCGGAGGCGGAGGCGGAGGCGGGGGAGGGCTCGGGTCCCTCCCCCGGGGGAGGGGCGACGGGCAGACGGACGACGAACCGGCTGCCCCGGCCCGGCCCTTCGCTCTCGGCCCGGACGGTGCCGCCGTGCAACCGGACGAGTTCCCGTACCAGGGTCAGGCCGATGCCGAGGCCGCCGTTGGGCTCCTCGTGCCCGGCGTCGAGCTGGGAGAACGGCTCGAAGATCGATTCCAGGAGGCCCGGCTCGATCCCCTTGCCGTCGTCCCGGACCACGGCCACGGCCTCGTCCCCGTGTCGGGACACCTCCAGCTCGATCCGCCCCCCCGGCTCGGTATACCTGGCGGCGTTGCTCAGCAAGTTGACGAACACCTGCGACAGTCGGGTCGAGTCGGCCTCGACCCAGACCGGCCCGGCTGGCATCCGCTCGACCAGTTCGTGGCGACGGGCCGCGATCAGGTTGCCGGCGTCCCGGCAGGCGCGCCGGGCGGCCTCTTCCAGCCGGACCCGGTCCCGGCGGAGCCGGACCTTCCCCCGGGAGAGCCGGGAGACGTCCAGCAGGTCCTCGATCATCCGGACGAGGTGGCGGATCTGCCGGTCGAGGATCTCGGCCGCCTCGGCCCGCTCCCGCTCGTCCCCCGGGTCGACCAGCAGGGGGACGGCCGCGGCGGCGGCGGCCAGGGGGTTGCGCAGCTCGTGGGCGAGCGTGGCGAGGTACTGGGTCTTGCGGCGGTCGGCCTCCACCAGCGAGCGCTCGGCCCGCTTCTGCCGGGTGATGTCGGTGGCGATGCCGCAGACCGCCTCGATGGGGCCGTCCTCCTCACGCATGGGGAACCGGGTGATCAGGAAATCCCGGCGGCGGCCGGAGACCTCCAGCGACTGCTCCGACTGGATCGGCCGGCCGTCCTGGGCGACCCGGCGGTCGTCGGCCAGCAGCAGCCGGGCCTCCTCGGTCTCGAACCGGGCCGGGTCCTCGGCGCCGAGCAGCTCCTCGGCGGTCACGCCCAGCAGGTCGAGGTACCCCTGGTTGGCCAGGACGTACCGCCCGTCGACCCCCTTGCCGTAGATGAAGTCCGGCGAGGCGTCGAGGAACGCCTGGAGCAGCCGGCGGACCTCCCGGACCTTCAGCTCGGCGGCCTTCCTGGAGGTGACGTCGATCGCCGTGCCCGCGGCCCGGACCGGGGCCCGTCGGCCGTCCCGTTCCTCGAAGGCGACCTGGCCCCGGACGGAGACCCAGCGCTCGGCGGCGCCGGGCGGGGTCAGGCGGTGCTCGACCTCGAACCGACCGTCGCCGAGCGGGTCGTCCCGGGCCGCCACCGCGGCCTTCACCGCCGGCAGGTCGTCCGGGTGGATCCACGAGTGGAGCTGTCCCTGGGTGAGGTCCTGGCCCGGCTCGACCCCGTAGATCGCCCCGGCATGCCCGGCCAGGTCGTAGCGGCCGGTGGCGTAGTCGAGCGACCAGATGCCGATGCCGGCCGCGTCGGTCGCCATCCGGAGCTGGGCCTGGCGCTCGCCCAGCTCCCGCTCCGATCGCTTGCGGTCGGTCACGTCCAGGGCCATGCTGATGAACGCCCGGCGGCCGTCCCTCAGGTGGCCCAGCACGGTGGTGTGGAAGTCCCAGATCCGCCGCCCTCCCCCCCTGGACCGGATGACGAACTCGCCGTCGTGGACGTAGCCGGCCCGGTCGAACAGGGCGTCGATCCCCGAGCGGACCTCGGCGGCGCGATCGCCGTAGGCCAGGGCGGTCCAGGTGGCCAGGTCGGGCAGCTCGTCGGCCTCGTACCCCGTGATCCTCCGGAAGGCGTGGTTGACCAGCAGGATCTCCCCGTCCTCGGCCGCCATGATCGTCGGCAGCGGGGACTCGGTCAGGGCGAGGCGGAGTTGCTCCTCGCCGCGCCGGAGGTCCTGCTCGGCCCGGCACCGGGCCACGGCGTCGGCGATCAGGTTGGCCACCGCCTTGAGGAAGTTCGCGTCGTCCCCCGTGAAGGCCCGGGGCCGGGTCGTGCGCGCCGAGAGGACGCCGAAGGGCAGGCCCCCGACGCGGATCGAGCAACCGATCCCGCTGACCACGCTGTGCCCCCCCGGCGGCCCGGGGTCGCGGAAACGGCGATCCCGGGCCAGGTCCTCGACGATCACCGGCTCGGTCTCGCCCAGGGTGTATCCGGCCTGGGAGTCGGCCCCGCCGGGCACCCGGGCTGAGCCCGCCAGGCCCGGCGACCAGCCCACGCCGGCCCTCAGCAACAGGTCCCCCTCGGGCCGCACCTCCAGGATCTCGGCGAGATCCGCGTCGAGCACCGCGGCGACCTGCCGGACGGCATGGTGGAGCAGTTCGTCCAGGTCGGGGACCGACAGCGCCTGGAACCCCAGGCGGGCGAAGGCCGCCTGCTGCCGCTCCCGGAGCCGGGACCGATCGATGGCCGCCTTCAGGTCGGTCACGTCCTCAAAGGTGATCACCACCCCCTCGACCCGGCGGCCGGCCGTCACGGAGGGCCGGGCCCGCCGGACGTACCAGCGGCCATCGCGGGTCCTCAGCTCCGACTCCCGGGGGGAGAGGTCATTCAGCACCATGCGGGCCTGCTCGAGCAGGCCCGGGTCGACCAGCTCGCCCCCCGCCTCGGCGAGCGACGGGGCGCCCGGCCCGGGGGGGAGTTGCAGCAGCCGGGCCGCCTCCGGCGTGGCCCGATGCACCCGGAGCCCGTCGTCGAGGAAGACGGCCGCCAGCTCGGCCCCGGAGGACAGGTCCTCGAGGGCCTCGTGAGCCGACCCCAGCATCCGGAGCCCCCCGGCATCCCGGCCCTCGTCCCCGCCGTCGGTCGGGATCGGCCGTCCCGGCGGGATCTGCTCGAAGCCGATCGCCAGGGCGCCGGGGCCGAGTCGGTCCCCGGGCAACGGCCGGACGGCGACCCGGATCCGGTCGCCCTCGCCGGGCTCGCGGCCCGCCCGGGCCTCGACGACCACCGGACCGCCCTCGCTCCTGCTCGAATGGACCGCCGCCCGGACCCGGGCTGCCAGGGCCGGGCGGAGCATCCGCAGCACGTCGGGCCTCGGCTCCCCCCGTGGCAGGTCCAGGTACGGCGAGAGGTCGCCGTGCAGGTACAGCGCCCGGTCGTCGCCGTCGACGACCACCGAGGCCGGGAGCATGGCCTCCGCCAGCGCCTCCCTCGCCCGGTCGGCCGGCGACGGGGCGGGGCACGACGGCCGGCCGACGCCCCCCCGGGCCGATGCCGAGGGCGGCCTCGACGCCCGAGGCGGGTCGTCCGGCGACACCCGGCAGGCGACCGCCGGTCGCCTGCGACAGAACTCGGCGATCGCCCCCGGGATGCGGCCGATCGTCAGCCCCAGGCCCGCCGCGCCCACCGTCTCGGAGCACCCGGGGGCCGCCGGGGCGCAGACCCCCCCCGGATCCAGCACCACCGCCAGGCCGCCGGCGGCCCGGATCTCCATCAGCCCGGCGGCCCCGTCGGGCCCATCCGCCGGGAGCAGGATGCCGATCGGGGGCGTCGAGCCGTCTCGGGCCAGCGACCGGAACAGGTGGTCGATCGGCCGACGCCCTCCCCCCGGCGGGCCCACCCGGAGCCTCCCCCCCTCGACCCCCACCAGGCAGCCGGCCGGGGCCTCGTACGCCACCCCCGGCTCGATCTGCTGCCCGTCGACCGCCCGGACCGACCGGATCCCCCCGGCGGCCCCCCCCGGGCCGGGATCCGCGGGGTCGGCCCCGGCCTCCGCGGCCCGGACGATCAAATAGGCCAGGCCTACTCCAGGGCCCAGGACCCCGAGCAGCGTCCCCAGCGCAGCGCTCCCCGACGCCGCCGGCACCCCCACGCCGACGATCGCCCGGGGCCCACACCATTCCCCCGGCCCCCGCGGATCAGATTCCGATCCGCCCGAATCAGCTTGCATCACCAGGATGCTCCTCGGACTCCCCGGCCAGCAGGGCCGGGGACCCGAATAGGCAATCAACGCCTATCACGCCAGAATTCGCTCGACTCCACTTTATATAGCATTGTTTCGCCCGACGCAAGGAAACGATGGCCGATCCGCCTCGTGTCGGGCCGGTCGCCGGGGGGGCGTCAGACGCCCGCCCCGGGACCCAGGCGGTCGACGAAGCGGTCGAGCTCGTCGAGTTCCTCGGTGAACGGGGCCTGGACGGGGGGGAAGCGGAAGCCGGTCTTGGGGTCGAGGTCGAAGGCGGTCACCCGGAAGCTGATGGCGAACCGCTCCCGCTTCCACTGGGCGATGCAGAACAGGCGGACGAACTTGCGGACGTGGGCGGCGAAGGCGCGGGCATCCCCGCCGTAGTGGTCCCGCAGCGCCGGCCAGAGGCGGCGGAAGATCTCGACCGGGTCCAGCGCGAGCTGGACGAAGGCGTACATGAGCTGGTCGAGCACGGGGAAGGGCATCAGGTCGGCCTCGTCGGTCTGCGACTGGCCGGGGGGCCGCAGCTCGGCGGTGGCCTCCATGACGTTGATCAGCTCGAAGCCCTTGAGGCCGTGGAACCCGGTCGCCCAGGAGAGATACAGCTTCACCAGGCTCTTGGGCACGTCGGCGATGGGCGCCAGGCCCCCGGAGCTGTCGCCGTCCATGGTCGTGTAGCCGACGGCCGCCTCGCTCTTGTTGCTGGTGACCAGCAGCAGCGACCCGTGCAGGTTGGCGACGGTCCAGATCAGGGTGCCCCGCAGGCGGGCCTGGATGTTCTGCAAGGTCAGGTCGTGCCTCGGGTTGTCCCAGGAGAGGGGCTCGCCGGTGAGCCGGGAGACCGTCTCCTCGCAGGAGTCGAGCGCCTCCTGGATCCCCCCCTCGAAGTACCTCGCGCCGACCTCCCCGGCCACGGCCCGGGCGGCGGCCCGGGTGGCCTCCCCGGAGTTCTCGGTGGCGAGGTAGGCGCAGAGGAACTTCCGGGAGACGAGGTCCCGGACCTCCTCGACGGACATCCCCGGGTTGCTATAGCGGTACATCCGGTTGACGAGCAGGGCGACCATCGCGCTGTCCCGGCCTCCCGAGAGGGCCAGGCAGCACGAGGGGACGCCCGTCTTGGCCACGTAGTCCCGCATCGCCAGGCTCAGGGCCAGCTCCAACTCCAGGTGGTTCAGGTCCGACTCGCCGATCGGTCGGCCGGAGAAGACCGAGTCCTCCAGGTACCGGATCGAGGGGTCCGGGTGCTCCGGCTCGGGGGGGAGGTAGTAGGGCGGGGGAGGGGGGGCGGCCTGGTCGGTGCCGAAGGCCCCCTCCAGGCGGACCGTCGGCGGCACCTCGCCGAACTCCCCGCCGTAATTACGGGCCAGCTGTCCCCGCCAGGAGCCCTCTTCCATGCGGACGTGGCGGATCTCCCCGAGGTCGACGACCCGGTGCACCAGCTCCCATTCCCGGTCGAAGACGAACCGGCGCCCTTCCGCCTCGATCCGGCCGTTGTTGGCGACGAACAGGCTGCCGTCGTAGATCAACCGGGTCGCGTCGCACCCCAGCAGCGAGGCATAGAGGTAGACGCAGTGGTCCTCCAGGCTGATCTGGCGGACCAGCCGACGCCTCATCCGGTGCTTGCCGATGCTGAACCAGGAGGCCGACGGGTTCAGCAGGATCTCGGCCCCGGCCAGGGCGTACAACGAGCCGGGGCGGATCCCCCGCCAGGCGTCCTCGCAGATCTCGAAGGCGGCGACCCCCAGGCCGGGCAGGTCGAACATCTGGGTGCCCAGGGGGGCGACGGTGCCGTCGGGGCCCCGCAGCTCGACCCTCCGGCCGTGGGGCCAGGGGTTGAAGTAGCGGTTCTCGTACTCCACGTCGCCGGTCGCCAGGTTCTCCTTGGCGGCGAGGCCGATGAGCTTGCCGTCGGCCAGCATGGCCATCGCGTTGTAGATGACCCCCTCGAACAGCACCGGCAGGCCGACGGCGACGGCGATCCCGCCGGTCGCGTCGGCGAGGGCGACGAGGCGGCCCCAGGAACGCTCCATCGTCCCGGAGCGCTGGAGGCGGTCTCCCAGGCTGTAGCCGGGGATGCACATCTCCGGCAGGCAGAGCAGTCGGACCCCCTCGTCCCGGGCCGCCGCGACGACCTCCCGGATCCGGCGGTCGTTCCCCTCCCAGTCGCCGACCGTCTGGTTCAGCGACGCGACCGCGACGTGTGCCTGATGCCGACCGATCACGGCGGATGCCTCCCTGGCTGGGCGAGCGATCGAGGGCCGCCTGGCCCGTCCCTGCCAAGTGTAGGACGAGCCGCCCCCCCGGCCCAGCCGGCACCGATCGGATCCGGGCGGCTCAGGCGAACTCGTCGACCGGATGGGCCGTCTTGCCCGGGCAGACCAGCGCCGCCAGCTCCCGGGCCAACTCCCGGTCCTCCCGGCCGATCGAGAGCCGGGCCCGGCCGTCGACGGCGCCAGGGAAGTCCTCCCAGGCCCTCAGCGATCCGGTCTGGATCGTCAGGACGCTGCCCAACCACCCCCGCTTGAAGCCCGCCCCGACGATCAGCTCCCTCGGGACGTGCGACTCCCTCACCTTCGCCTTGGGGAAGCATCCCCAGTGCGAGATCCGGTATTCCAGGACGAGGGCCTCGTCCTCCAGCCGGATCAGGCCCCGGATCTCGTGGAACGACGACCAGTCGGTGCAGGAGAACGGGATGGCGAGCATGCTCGGGCCCTCGGTCAAGTCCTCGCGTCGGCGGCAGATCCGCAATCGAGACCTATTCGCCGCACATCACCCGAGATTCCCGGAAAACCTCGAGGACTCCGGGATTGGAGGGCCGGTCGCTTGTCCCGGTCAGCCGGGTCCGCCCTCGCAGCAGGTCTCGATGATCGTCCGGCACCGGGAGCACACGAGCTTCGCCTTCACCTCCACCAGTGAGCCGCCGCAGGCCGGGCAGGCGGGGCGGCAACCGGTCGAGTGGGAGGCGTCGGATCGTGGACGGCCGGGCGGGTCCGGTCGGGGGGGTCGGGGGTGGTCCATCGCCTCGTCCCTCGGCTCGGGAAGCGGGATCGTCCGGGTCGGTCCCCACTGCAATCATCGGGCCGATCGCCGCCAGGGATCGAGGCCGGGACGCTCCGCCCCGGCCGCACCGGGCCGGACGACCGGCGCCTCCCGGACCCGACGCGGCCCGGATCACCAGCCCCAGGTGCCCGACGCCCCCTTGAACGGGCCGACCAGCTCCCCGGTGATCCAGCCGCCGTAGAAGCCGCCCTCCTGGGGGGTCACCACCTCCTCGTCGACGAAGCAGGCACCGACCCGCTCCGGGTAGAAGCAGAGGTAGTCCCGGATCGGCTCGAAGGCCCGGACCGGCTCCGGGTAGCTCCAGGCGGCGTCCTCGGCGCGACGCCCGCCGACTTCGATGCTGTGATAACGGGCCCGGCCCTTCCACTCGCAGCCGGTGGTCCGTCGAGAGCCCCGGAGGAATTCCGCCCGGACGTCCTCCGGGGGGACGGCGAAGACCGGCGGGTGGCTCGTCTCCAGGATCCGGAGGGCCCGGGTCGTCTCGGCGATGACCTCGCCGTTGAAGACCACGCGGATCCGTCGGGTGGACGGCTCGATCCGAGGGGGCCTGGGGTAGTCCCAGACGGACTCCTGCCCCGGCCCCGGGGCGATGCGGTTGGGCCTCATCACGGGATGGACTCGCCTTCGTCGTCACGGGCGCGCCTGGGCGGCGTGGCTCCCGCTCGCCATTCTTGTATGCGGCGAGCCAGACCGCGGCGAGCCCTCACGTCGGGTTCAGCCGCCGGCGAGCCTCGCCCGCTTCCGGGCCAGCCGGCGGGCGAAGCGGTCCACGTCGATCACCCTCCGGCGGTGGATCCCCTTGGCCAGGACCTCGACCGCGTCCCTCGCCTCGACCTGGAAGGTCACCACCGGGCCGTCGACGAGGATCACCCGGGCCCGGCAGGAGACCTCCGCCCCCTCGGGCGCCGGGGCGAGGTGCTCGACCTCGATGAACGTGCCGACGGAGCGCTCGTGCTCCTCCAGGCAGGGGGCGATCGCCCCCCGGGCGGCGTACTCCAGGTAGGCGACCAGCCAGGGGGTGGCCAGCACGGGGGGCATCCGGTCGTCGGCGAAGACGATCCGGTTCGACTCGTCGACGGTGATCCGCTCCTCTCCGGTCATCCCGGCCCGGGGGGTCGTCTTCATCGTCAGCTCCGGCGGGGGACATTCGGCGGGCCTCGGCCGAGGCCCAGCATACCACGAGCGCGGTCCGATCCGGAAACGGACCGGGCGGGCCTCCCGTTTGCAAGCCCTTGAGGCCCGATGGCCTGAGGCCCGATCGCCGTCGGGCCGCCAGTTCGACGGTCCCCGACCGACCCAATCGACCGGCTCCAACGACCCGGGGGAACGCACCATGGCCCGACTGCTGATCGCCTCGACCTTGATCGCCCTGGCCGCCCTCGGATGCGGCCGAAGTGCCGGCCTCCCTCCGACGCCCGAAGGCAGGACCCGGGCCTCGGACGACCGCATCGGCGACCGGGACCTCAACCCCCGGACCGACCCCGAGCACTTCCCGGCCGTCGAAGAACGCACCCCCGGGGACTGACGAACGGCCCGGCCGGGGGATCGTTCCGGCCCCGGCCCCGGGAATCCGGCCAGGGAATTTGCCCCTCCCGGCAAAACCGGCGAGAATGGGGTCCGCTGGCCCGTCGTCGCCGCCTTGATCCCCGCACCACGTCGCGCCGGAGGCGAGGGGACCCAACCCGAGGCGATCGGCCCGCGGGGTGCTCGCGGTATTCATGAAGTCTCGCCGATTGCTCGCGACGGCGCTCGGGCTGGGATGCCTGGCGGCCCTGTTCCTGCACTGCTTCGGGACGGCCCTCTTCCGGGGGGAGCAATTCGCCTTCCGGGACGCCGGCCACTTCTATTACCCGCTCTACAAGGTCGTCCAGGACGAGTGGGCCGCCGGCCGGGTGCCGCTCTGGAACCCCTGGGAGAACGGCGGGATGCCACTGCTGGGCCAGCCGACCTCGGCGGCCCTCTACCCCGGGAAGCTCCTCTACGCCGGGGTCCCCTACGCCTGGGGGGCCCGCCTCTACATCGTGGCCCACGTCCTGCTGGCGGTCGGGGCGATGTTCGCCCTGATGCGGCACTGGCGGGTGAGCCGGGCCGGGGCGATGATCGCCGCGCTCGGCTACGGCTTCGGCGTGCCGGTCCTGTTCCAGTACTGCAACATCATCTTCCTCGTCGGTGCGGCCTGGATGCCCCTGGGCCTGCTGGCCGTCGACCGGCTGGTGCGGCTGAGGCGGCGTCGGGCGATTGTCGAGCTGGCCGCCGTGCTGGCGATGCAGATCCTGGGCGGGGATCCCCAGGCCACGTATGTCGTCGGCCTGATCGCCGCCGGATACGCCGTGGCGATCGCCGGCGATCGGGAGAGGGTGGGGACGCCGAGCAGGAGGCGACCGCTGCTGGTCACCACCGTGATCGTGCTCGGCCTGGCCGCCTGGGTCGGCCTGACGATCGCCGCCGGGGCCTGGCTGCCGGGCCTCCGACCGGAGCCCACCCAGACCCGGCCGATGCCCGTCTTCCCCTGGACGCCGTATGCCTCCAAGGCCTTGCTCGCCGCCTGGGCGGTCCTCGCCGTGCTGGTGGCGGTGGCCTGGCGGCACTCGCCCCGGGGCCGGGCGCGGATGGGGACGCTGGCCCCGCTGATCGGCTCGGCCGTCGTGGCCGGTCTGCTCTCGGCGGCCCAGCTGCTGCCGTCGGTCGAGTTCAACGGCCTGTCGAGCCGGGCGGCGCAGGAGGGCTCGCACGAGATCTACGCCTTCAGCGTCGAGCCGTATCGCCTGCTGGAGTTGCTCTGGCCGAACGTCTTCGGTGTGAGCTTCGGGGTCGAGTCGACCTGGCTCTACACCCTGCCGCCGTACGGGTCGCAGAAGGTCTGGGTGCCCTCGCTGTACCTGGGGGGCCCGGTGATCGTGCTGGCGATCGCCGGCTTCGGCCTCCGGGGGGGGCCGCCGGGCCGGGGGCTGCTGGCGGCGGTGGCGCTGATCGGCGTGCTGGCGGGGCTGGGGATGTACTCCAGCCCGCTCTGGTACGCCCGGTTCGTCCCCGAGCTGGCCGAGACCCTCGGGCCGCACGACCCGTCGATGACCGGCCCGGTCCGGCTCGACGGGGAGCTCCGGGACGGCGACGGCGGCCTCTACTGGCTGCTCTCGGCGGGCTTGCCGGGCTTCGGCTCGTTCCGCTACCCGGCCAAGTTCATGACCTTCGCCGCGCTCGGCATCGCCGGGCTGGCCGGCTTCGGCTGGGACCGCCTCGCCGCCGGGCGGGCACGCCCGGCGACGGTCACGGCCGGGGCGATCCTGGCGATCACCCTGGTCTCCGTCGCCCTGCTGGCGGCCAACTCGGGGCGGTTCGACGCCTTCGTCCGGTCCAGCCCGATGACCCGGCAGGGGGGGACCTTCGGCCCGATCCACGTCGAAGGCGCCCGGTTCGAGACCACCCGGGCCCTGCTCCACGCCGCCGCGATCATGGCCGCGATGATCGTCCTCGCCCGCCTGACGCCGAGGCGGCCGGGGCTGGCCTCCTGTGCCGCGCTGGTCCTGCTGACGGCCGACCTCGCCGTCGCCAACGGCCGGTTCATCCTCACCGTCCCCCAGCGCCTGCTCGACGAGGGCGAGACGCCGAGGGCCCTGGAGCTGATCGCCGAGGCCGAGGCCGAGGACCCCGCCGACGGCCCCTACCGGATCCACCGGATGCCCACCTGGACCCCGCCCTCCTGGCGCCTCGAACGCGACCCCGACCGCGTCGACGAGCTGATCCGGTGGGAGCGGGCCACGATCCAGCCGAAGTACGGGCTGCTCTCGGGCGTCGAGTACACGCACACCGAGGGGACGGCCGAGCTCTATGACATCATGTTCTTCTTCGCCCCCTTCCAGCGCCGGCTGAGGGCCGAGGCCGCCCGGGTGCTCCCCTACGCGGAGCCGGGCATGGACGCCGTCATCTTCCCCCGACGCGGGTTCGACCTCTGGAATTCCCGATACTTCGTCGTGCCCCGGTATCCCGACTGGGAGGACGAGTTTCGGGGCTACGCCTCGTTCCTGCCCGACACCACGCCAATTTACCCCGATCCCGACGCCCTGGATTCGATGAGCGACGAGGGGCGGCAGCGGCTCATCCTGGAGGAGGACTTCCAGATCCTCCGCAACGAGGACGCCTTCCCCCGGGCCTGGGTCGTCCACGAGGTCCGGCCGGTCGAGCCGATCGAGGGCCTGGACCGGGAGGACCGGGTGGGCCGGACGATCGAGCTGCTCTACCCCGGCCCGGGCGACCTGTTCTGGGAGGACCCGAAGCTGAACGCCTATGACCTCACCCGGATCGCCTGGGCCGAGGTCGACCCCGAAGCCCCGGACATCCTCCGGGGATTCGTCCCCGGCGGCCCGCCGTCGGCCTCGGAGCGCGTCGAGGTGGTGGATCACCGGCCGCACCGCGTCGCGCTGCGGGCTTCGCTGGACCGCCCGGGCGTGGTCGTGCTGGCCGACACCTACTACCCCGGCTGGCGGCTGACCATCGATGGCGAACCCGCCCCGATCATCCGCACCAACCACATGATGCGCGGCGCCGCCGTCGGATCCGGGACCCACGAGCTCGTCTACACGTACGAGCCCGATTCCTTCCGCCTCGGCCTCATCGGCTCGGCGATCGGCCTGGTGGCCTCCCTGGGCCTGCTCGGCTGGTCGGCCTCCCGCCCGACGATCGGCCGGGGCTCCCCACCTCCCCCCCCGAGCCACCGACCATGACCCGACGAGCCCTCGCCCTCGCCCTCCTCCTCCTGCCGTCGGCGACGACCGCTTCCCGGGCCGAGGAGCCCTTCCCGATCGCCGTCTGGCTCCAGTCCCCCGACAACGCGGGACGCTACCGGGAGATCGGCATCAACACCTATGTCGCCCTCTATCGGGGGCCGACCGAGGAGCAGCTGGACAAACTCGACGAGGCCGGCATGAAGGCGATCGTCGGCCAGTCGGAACGCTCGCTCCGCTTCAAGGACCGCCCGACGATCACGGCCTGGATGCACGACGACGAGCCGGACAACGCCCAGTCCCTGCCCGACGGCGAGGGCTACGGCCCCCCGGTCCCCCCCGCGTCGATCGTCGAGGACTACCGGGCCATGAAGCAAGCCGACCCGACGCGGCCCGTCCTCCTGAACCTCGGCCAGGGGGTCGCCTGGGACGGCTGGGTCGGCCGGGGGGTCCGCACCAACCACCCGGAGGACTACCCGGAGTACCTCGAAGGGTGCGACATCGCCTCCTTCGACATCTACCCCGCCTGCCACGACCGCGAGGCCGTCGCCGGCAACCTCTGGTACGTCCCCCGGGGCGTCGACCGCCTCGTCTCCTGGACCCGGGACGAGAAGCCCGTCTGGTGCTGCATCGAGACGACCCGGATCAGCAACCCCGACCACACCCCCGACCCGCTCGACGTCCGGGCCGAGGCCTGGATGGCCCTGATCCACGGCGCCGACGGGCTCATCTACTTCTGCCACCAGTTCGAGCCCCGGTTCATCGAGGCCGGCCTGCTCGCCGAGCCCGCCATCGCCCGGGAGGTCGCCTCGATCAACCGGCGGATCCAGGAGTTGGCCCCGGTGCTCCGCTCCCCCGACCGCCCCGACCTGGCCCGGGTCGAATCCTCGGACGAGGGGGTCCCGGTCGACTCGGCGGTCCGTCGGCTCGACGGCGTCACCTACGTCCTCTCCGTCGCCATGCGGGACGGCGAGACGACGGCCACCTACCGCATCCCCGACCTGGGTGACGCCCTGGTCGAGGTCCTCGGCGAGGATCGCACGATCGAGGCCCCGGGCGGCTCCTGGCAGGACCGGTTCGAGGGCTATGGGGTCCACCTCTACCGCATCACCCCGGCCTCCGGACGCTGATCGTCCGGTTCAAGCTGGCCGCCGTGGGGCCGGGGATCCGATAACGGTAGGAGCGGGGGGACGCACGGTCCCCCCTCGGCGCGCAAGGAGGCGAAGGCCGATGCTGGGGACCGCCCTCGACGCAATCAAGCTGGTCCGGGACGCCTGGCCGAGGCGATGGTCGAACGTCGAATCCCGGTTCGACGTCGACGAGATGGGGATGACCTTCTCCTGCGTCGGCAAGGGTTCGGGCGTCCTGAAGGTCTCCGTCTTCGACCGATCCGGTCGGCTGATCGCCACCATGGAGGGGGAGAACCTCGTCGACGGCGAGGTCCACCACGGGTGCAACCTGGAGGGGTACGGCCCGTCGATCCTCGTCGAGTGCTTCCGGATGGCCCGCTGCTACCGGGAGTTCGAGCGGACCGGCGAACTCGAACACTCCCGCCACTTCCAGCATTTCCGCACCCGCGCCGTCTTCCGGTTCGAACGCTGGCAGGAGGCCGAGGCGGCGGCGATGGCCGAGGAGGAGTCCGAGTCCTGAACGCGGGCGTCGGGCACGACGACTCGGTCGCGGGGTCGGCCGGGCGGGCCGACCTCCTGGCGAGCAGGGGGATCGGCCTGGACGGCCGACCCCACGAGGGCCGACCCGGGCGCGCCCGGATCAGAGCCCGGGGGGATCGACAGGTTCCGGCTCGGCGGCGGGCTCGGGCTCGGTCGTGTCCGGCTCGGGCTGTTCCTCCCCCGAGGTCGGAGGAGGGGGCCCAGACCCGGCGGGGGCCGGGTCGGCGGGCGGCTCGGCCGGGGCCGGGGCCTCACTCCCGGAGGGCTCCTCGACGGCGTCTGCCGTGGCGGCCGGCTGCTCCGCTCCCTCCTCCCCCCCGGAAGGCAGGGGGGGCACCTCGACGCCGAGCTGTTCGAGGTAGTAGGCCACGATCGGGCGGGACTGGAGGCCGGGGACCAGCTCCAGGCAGGAGCGGAGCGGCTCGGCGGCCTCGGCGGGGAAGCCGCCTTCGAGCAGGGTGATGCCGAGCAGGTACTCCCACTCGGCCTGCTGGGTGAGCTGCGTCGGCACGTTCAGGGCCGCCTGCACGGCGGGCATCGGCTGGCCGGTGAGCATCAGGGAGGCGGTCTGCATCGCCTCCTGGGCCCGGGAGGCCCGGAGCTGGGGCAGGGCGAGGGTGCTCCAGAGTTCCGAGGCGGTCCGGTAGTCTCCCATCAGGAAGTAGACCCGACCCTGGCGGAACTGGGCGGTGCCGGGGCCGCTGGAGAGGCTCAGCTCGTCGCCCCCGCTGAGGTACGGGATCGCCTGGTCGGGACGGCCGATGTCGCAGAGCAGGTCCACCAGCTGCATGCGCACCGTCGCCAGGCCCACGCCGGACTGCTCGGCCTCGATCAGGTAATCCAGGCCCGTCTCGGCCAGGCCCAGGGAGATCGCCTGCATGCCCAGCTGGGCCGGGTCGGCCTGGCCCTGCAGCTCCAGCTCCTCGACCTGCACCCGGACGCGCTCCACCTGCTCGGCCAGCGCCTCGTCGCTCTGGCGGATGCTCTCCATGACCTGCAATTCCTCCTCGGTGGCGGCCTCGGAGGTGTCGAACAGCGCCAGGGTGGCGGCGAGCTGGTCCCGGGTCAGGTCGATGAACCCGGTCGTCTCATAGAGCCCGGCCAGTTCCAGGTGCGCCCCCCGCAGGGCGAGCCTCGACTCGGGGCTCGCTGGGGGGCGGGGGACGGTCTGGATGAACGAATTCAGCGCCGTGATCCGCTGCTGCCGCCTCACGTTGATCGGGGGCGTCAGCTGCCCGGCCAGCACGGCCTGGTCCCCGGCGGTGGCGAGCAGTTCGGCCTCCTGGGAGCCGAGGTAGCGGTAGGCGATCCCCAGCACGAAGAAGGCGTCGGGGTCGTCCGGCCGGACGGCCAGGGCGTCCCGAGATTCCTGGATCGCCAGCAGGCAGGAGGCGATGTCCGGCACCCCGCCGGGGCCGGAGGCCTGGGTGCCCCGGTCGAGCCAGCGTCGGGCGGCCAGCACGTGGGGCTGGACCGGGGCCAGGGCCCGGGTGTTGGAGAAGCGGTCGAGCACGTCGGTCGGCTGCGGCGGCCGGTCGAACGGCCTCGGCGGGTTGCCCCGGCCGAAGGCGATCGCCTTCGCATCCAGCCGCTCGCCCCGGAAGTACTCGCGGTCGGCCTGGCTGACCGCCTCCGATTGGTCGAGCCGGCCGTAGAGCAGGACCGAGCCGTCGTCGTAGAACGGCAGCCAGTCGGGGCTGTTGTCCAGCGCGTCGGTCAGCCGGCTCCTCAGGTCGCCGCCGACCGGCACGTCGACCATCAGCACGCTGACCCCGTAGCGGTCGAGGATCTCCCGCCAGGTCTCCGTCTCGCCGTCGACCAGGGCGCGACGCACCGCGTCGTACTCGTCCAGCAGGTACGCGGCGTTCTCCGGGAGCCGGGAGTCGACGAACGACTGCCGGACCGGGTAGCTCCGCCAGTTCAGGGCGTCTCCCAGGGCGAGCCGCAGGTTCATCACCCGCCCCTCGATCGGCGCGTCCCTCAGGTAGTCGGCCGACTCGAAGGCGAAGCGGTCGGCCTCCAGGCCGAAGCCGAAGGGGGGCTCGCCGAAGCGCTTCCCGATGCCGGTCAGGCCCGCCAGCACGGCCAGGGCCAGCAGCGACAGCGTCGCCAGCCGCCCCCCCACCGACCAGACCCGCCACCCGGCCCCCAGCTTCCCCTCGGTCCCGAAGGTGGACTGATACCACTCCTGCCCGTTCAGCGCCAGGCAGGCGGCGAAGACGACCGCCATCACGTCCTGCATACGCCAGAGCAGCAGCGCCAGGGCGGAGGCGACCAGGAACATCAGCAGCCTCCCCAGGTCGAACCGCCGGCGATTGAGCAGGAACGAGCCCAGGCCCAGGAACACCAGCAGCAGGTAGCCGCTGAGGACCTTCGAGTATTCGTCGCCGAAGAACAGCTCCCGGCTCTGCTCCCCCCGGGGGCCGAAGGGCAGCAGGGTGAGCTGGTCCTGCAGCAGCGTCTCGGGGGCCGGGCCGAAGGCCTCCAGCAGCGACCCGAACCCGACGCCGAAGGCGAGGACCGTCGACGGGTTCGCCACGCAGGCCGCCGCCGCCAGGCCCAGGACGACCAGCCCCGAGGCCAGGCCGGGGGCCCGGGCCTCCCCCCCCCCGGCCGAGTCGACCCGCCCCGGCCGGATCCCCGAGCCGATGACCCGGGCCGCCAGCAGCAGCAGGCCCACGGCGAACGAGCCGTCCACGTTCACCCACAGCGCGAACAGCGGCACCAGGGCGAAGCTCGCCCCCCTGCGGCCGAGGTCGTACGCCCAGTGCAGCAGCAGGAGTTCGACGACCAGCAGGAGCAGCCCCCAGGTCGACGGCGAGACCACCGCCCCCATGCCCACCAGCCCCCCCAGGGCCAGCCGCACGGGGTCGCCCCCCAGCGGCGTGACGACGATCCCCAGGGCCAGCGCCGTGGTGACCGCCACCCACCACAGGCCCGGCCCCCGGCGCCGGATCAGCAGCAGCAGCAGGGCCGCCAGCGTCCGGAGCCCCGCGTTCAGCGCCACCAGGGCCCCGGCGGCGAACTGGTCGGCCTTCTCGGGCTGCTCGATCGCCTCGGCCAGGCTGCCGCCGAGCCGGTAGACGTGATACGAGCCCCACTGGAAGAGCCAGGAGAGGTCGACCCACCGCGTCCCCTCGGGCACGCCGTAGGAGAACGGCTCGACGGTGATCGGCCCCCCCCGCTCGTCGATCAGGCGGCCGGCGCCCAGGTGGCTCCAGATCGCCGGGGTGTCGATGATCGTGGCCGAGGCGACGAAGCAGAGCAGCAGGGCGAAGCCGGCCACGAACAGGTCGTAGTAGGCATTCCACTCCAGCACGCGCTGCGGCGTCATCGGCTCGGGGGCCGGCTTCGAGGCCGGGGCCTCGGCCTCGGCCTCGCGCTCGGTGGCGGGATCGGCCCCGGCCCCCGGCTCCGGGGTGGCCGCGGGTCGGTCGGACGGCTTCGGTGTCTTCATCTCGGGATGGGCAAATGAGTTCGGAAGATGGAGGCGGACCGAGATCCCGGGCCGCTCGAGATGCAACTCATGCTAGTTCGGTCGGCTCGATCCGGTCAAGGGGGCGGGGGCCCGAGGCCATCGACGCGTGCTTACTCGTCATGCCCATCCTCGACCCGCTGGCCTCCGGGACCCCGGAGCGATAGGCTCCCCGGGACGGACGCCCCCGCCCGGACTCCCCCGGCCCCCGGAGCCGAATCGCCATGACCGACGCCCCGCGGGCCCACCCGGCGGCCACCGTCGTCGAGAACCTGGTCCCGCTGGTCGGCGTGCTGTTCTTCGGCTGGTCGGTGGCGCCGGTGATGGTCGTCTACTGGATCGAGAACGGCCTGAAGGGGCTGGAGACCGCCGCCCGGCTGGTCCTCTTCCCCGCCCCCGGGGGGCCCATCGGGGCGGGCTTGCCCGGGATCATCCCCGGCTTGCGGGAGCGGTCGGGCCGCCCCTCCCCCCCCGACGCCATCGCGCCCGACGTCGAGGCGTCGGCCGATCCCGATCCCGCCCCGTCCCCCGATCGCCGATTCCCGATCGCCGCCCGGGTCGGCGTGGCCGGGTTCTTCCTGCTGCACTTCGGGATCTTCTGGGTCGTCCACGGCGTCTTCGTCTTCACCCTGTTCGTCGGCGGCGGGCCGATCAGCCGGTTCGACCCCATGGCCCCCTCGCGGCTGCCGACCGGCGAGGTGGCCCTGGCCGCCGGGCTCATCGCCTCGGCCGTGGTCGCCTCGGTCCTCCGGGACGCCTCCCGGAATGACGGCCGGGCCTCGAGCTCGGCGTTGGGGTTGATGGCCCGGGCCTACGGCCGGATGATCGTCCTGCACCTCACCCTCTTCCTGGGCGGCTTCGGGGTGATGATGCTCGGCTCGCCGACCCCGGCGCTCCTCTTGCTGATCCTCCTGAAGGCGACGGCGGAACTGGGAACCTCCCGGTTTGCCGCCCGCCTCCGATCGGCCTAAACCAAAGAGACGAATCGGACCTTCCCTCCCCGAATCCCCGCGTTCGAGGGCCAACCGCCGATGAAATTCGTCAAGGAGAGCCGGATCGCCGCCCCTCCCGAGGAGGTCTTCGCCTTCCACGAGAGCAAGGGGGCGCTGCAGCGGCTGATCCCCCCCTGGGAGGAAGTCCGGGTCGAGGAGCAGGCCGACTCCATCCGGCCCGGCTCCCGGGTGGTGCTCGTCTCCAGGGTCGGCCCGATGCCCATGCGATGGGTCGCCGAGCACACCGAGTACGAGCCCCCCCACCGCTTCGCCGACCGCCAGGTGTCCGGCCCCTTCGCCCGCTGGTACCACGTCCACCACTTCCTCGACGACGGCCGGGGGGGCACCATCCTCCGGGACGAGGTCGACTACGAGCCGCCGATGGGCCTGCTCGGCCGCCTCTTCGGCGACCACGTAATCCGCCACAAGCTCGGAAAAATGTTCGACTTCCGGCACGAAGCCACCCGCAAGGCCGTGGAGTCCGGCGACTTTGAGCCCGCCGGCCACGCCCCCCCCTGAGCCCCCCGGCCGTCGCGCCCGATGGATCCTCCCCCGGCCCGGCGATCGTCCCCCGGCCCATTCCTCCGAAAAAATGCAGTCGGCGCCCGGCCGACATGGTGTAAGATAGCCAGGCCCCCCGACGCGTGTCTGACCGTCGGGGCGGCCCGATCCGGCCCTCGGCCGGGTCCTAGTCCCTGTGAAGCGGCCCGAGGTGCCCCTCGGCACCCTGGATCCCGCCCGGCCCCGAAGAGGGTGGCCGGGCTCCACTTGACAATGCATGATATCATGCACTTTAGACGCCCGCCGTGTGGGCGGCGTCCGGGGATGCCCGGACGGGCCGGCGGGAGTCGGCGGACGGCGAAGCTTCTTCTCTGGTAAGCGAAGGCCGGTACAATGGCGCAGACCCAGCAGGCGGACTGGTCGGCGGCGCGATCGCGGCCCGGGGCGGACGGGAACCCCCGGGGCGTCGCCTGGGAGCGTCGAGTCGAGAGTGGATCGCAACCCATGCCCCTCAAGACGCGCTGCCCTCGCTGCGAGACGGTGCTCAACGTGCCGACCGGGGCCGAGGGCCGGAAGCTCAAGTGCCCCAGGTGCACCACCTCCTTCCGGGTCGGCGACCCGGGGGCGGCGGCACGGTCGTCGTTGCCGGGGGTGGACACGGCCAGGCCCTCCTCCTCCCCCTCGATGGACGAGCTGCCGCTCGCCCGCCCCCCGGTCCCGAGCCGACCCCGGGACGAGGAACCGGACATCCCGACCCTCTCCGGCGACCTCCGAGACCAGTTCGACCTGCCCCTGCTGCACGACGACGACGACCGCCCCGCCCCTCGGCCGAGGAAGGGGGGCGATCCCGGCCCCTCCTCTGGAGCCGTCCCCGTGGCCCCCGGGGGGCCCTCCTCGTATGCCGAGGCCGACGCCGCCGGCTTCATCGACGACGACGAGCCGGTGCGCCCCCGTCGCCTCGCCGCCGCCGAGGCCCGCAAGGGCACCCGACGCTGCTCCTGCGGCGGCGTGGTCCCCGCCGGCATGTCGATCTGCCCCCGATGCGGCCTCGACCAGGAGACCGGCGCCCGGGACACGACCTTCGACGTCCTGGAAGTCGAGGCGGCCCCCTTGCGGTCCGCGACCCCTCCCTTCGGGGTGATGATCGTCGGCGCGACCTCCGGGATCGTCGGCGCCGGGCTGGCGGTCGCCTCGCTGGCGCTCTACCTCATGAACGCCGAGCTGCCGCACCGCTGGGGCTTCCTGCTGCTGTCGGCCGTCAGCGCCTTCGGCGTCTTCGCGGCGGTCCGGCTGGTCCGCAACCGGTCGGCCCGGCTGCTGCTGGTCGCCCTGCTCATGGGAGGCCTGATCGACGTGGTGGCCATGATCGTCCTGCCCATCGCCCTCGCCTCCAGCGTGCCGGTCGCCGAGGTGCCCGAGGGGGAAGGGGCCGGGCCCCCCCCGGCCGTCCGCCCCCGAGGTGGCGAGGGCCTGCTGATCGAGGACCACGCCGTCCCCCGGATCATCCCGCTGACCGAGCGGATCAACTGGGACCAGGTCAACCTCGGCCTGGCGATCCTCGCCGTCACCGCCGTGGTGTCGATCTACCTGACCTCCCCCGAGGTCCGCCGCTATTCCTCCGGCCGCTGAGGCGACCCCGGGCCCGCCGATCGGGCCCGCCGAGGCGGCGGGGCGGGCGTGTCGCCGACGCCGCCCGGGATACGAGTGTTGATTTGAAGCGCATGGAGATCCGGACTCCCCGGGGAGAGCCCCCCGGGCCCCGTCCGGTCCAGGCGATCCGGTCTGACTCACCCGGCAGTACGCCGGTCGGGGATCGGGGAGGGGTGGTCCTGCATCGAGTCGATCGAGGCTCGGCCGTTCGATCGGGCCGGGCGGCCTCGATTCGGGCGGATCTCCGGCCCGGCCGCCGTCCGGCCCCGAACGGAGGCCACGCGATGCCCCCCCCCGAATCGAACGCGGATCTGAAGCTCGACACGCCGTGGCTGCTCGGCTCGATGACGGCCGACGAGACCCGGGCCTGGCGCTGGCTCGGCCGGGAGACGCCCCGGCTCAGCCTCTTCGCCCGGGACGAGCTCCCCTGGCTGCTCTGGCGGGAGGTGCCCGGCTCCGAGCGGCTCTCCGACATCAGGATGCGCCTGCTCTTCGACCGCTGGGCCCTGGCCAACGGCCTCCCGCTGATGCCGCTGCCCTGGCCGAGGCCCCTGGACCTCTTCCCTCCCCCGCTCGACCCCTCGTTCTTGCCGCCCCCCCCCACGCCGAACCTGCTCACCCCGCCGAAGATCCCCGCCGCGCCGACCTCGGGCGATTCCAAGTTCGCCGAGTACTTCAAGGCGCTGGCGAACATCCCCACCGAGGTCACCGTCGTCAAGGGCTCCGACGGCCAGGTCACGCTGGGCATCGGCGGGCTCACCGCCGACCTGAAGACGCGGCACGACCTGAAGCTCAAGGGGAACGTCGCCCCCGGCGGCGCCGAGGGCACGCTCAAGAAGGGCGACTTCTCCTCGAAGGTGACCGCCGGCTGGGACGGCAAGCTGACGCTCGGCCTGGGCTACCGGGGCGTCTCGCTCGGCGGCGAGGTCGGCCCCGAGAAGTGGAGCACCCGGATCGGCTTCAGGCTCGGCCCCGGCATGCCCGACCTCAGCCAGCTCGGCACCCTCTTCACCGGCGCCGTCGACAGCTTCGGTGCCGTCGCCTCCGCCGCCGACCGCTTCACCAGGCACACCGACCCCGGCCGACTCGTCGAGGAGGTCAAGCCCCACCTCGACCCGCTGAAGAAGGCCGGCAAGGCCGTCCAGCAGGTCTCCAAGTCCAAGTCCGGCCAGCTCTCCTTCGAGATCGGCGTCGGCCTCGGAGGCGCCACCACCGGCCCGGACGCCGGCAAGGTCAAGCCGACGGTCAAGGGGCTCCTCACCTACACCTTCTGATCAGGCAAGGCCCACGCGACCCGTCGATCCCCGCGGGCCCGACCGTCGTCCGGACATTACCCCGGCAACGCCCGTTCGAGTTCATCCCAAGTCATCGTCCGCTGGCCGCGGCGCTCGGCGATGAGTTTCCAGAACGCATCGCTGATCCCGAGTTCGAGCTGCTCCGCGTCGAGTCCTTCCAGCCCGACGATCGGGGCGACAGGGACCCCGTCCCGGGTGAGGATGATCCGCTCCTGCTGGGCGTCGCGGACGCAATCGTCGAGGGACGTCTGGTCGACACCGATGGTTTTCATAGGATTTCCTCCGTCGCCCTATGCGGCGACAGGTGGCTGTGGCGGAGTGGAGGGGCCACCAGTGCCACCCGCCCGCCGGGAAAATCATGATAATTCTTCTGATTTGCCATTGCCCTTCGCCCTGCAACCGCTACAATTAGTACAGCCGAACCAATTCTGATTCAACAGGGAGACTCCGCGGTGGAAGTTATTCACAATAATCAGAGGATTAGTTGCAGCACAACCGAGTACGCTGAATTGGTAAGACTCGGAGTATTTGGGGACAATTACCGTCCTGCCCCGGCTGACCTCAACACGCCATTAATGAATGGCGAGCAACATGACGCCAGGACGGACAATCTGGAATCTGAAGAGTCTGCCGTTTCTAACAATAGCCCGGAAGTTGATGGCGGTGTCTTTTTCGATGATATGAGTTCGCTGACTGCCAAGTTTCTTCTGGCACTCGTTCGCTCAGATGGTGTGATCGATCAGTCTACCCTTCTTCGAGAGCTAAACCTTGAATCTGGCAGGTCTTTACGGCGTCCTGTTGGCTCTGCACATAAGCGTATTCGCGAGGCATCTTCTGGTCAGATCACAAGCATTTGCTCCGTCACCGAACCTGATGGAGATCAGCAAGAACGGATTTATCGTTCTAATGGCCATACTCTTGAATTTCTTAGAGAACACACTGGCAAGCTTGAGGAGTTAGCCCAAGGCGAATGACAGGCTTACGGGTGACCCGGACATCCTTGTTGTCCGGGTCGCCGAGCGCCAAGAAGCCGCGGCAAAGCTCAGTTCAAACGATATGGGAGGTATTTATTCCGATTTCTTGCTGCTTCGCCGCCCGGGAATGCATTACCCTGCATGAACATTCTTGGAATTACAGGACGGGCACCGCGCGGGTGGCGTCTCCCTTCGCGACTTCCATTTATAGCCGCAGTCGGCACAGGCCATGGAACCATCCCAAGCTTTTTGGTGCTGTGATTCTGTCAATGCTTTTGTGCTTGTCGCTAACTGTTCCTGTTTGATCGCGAATTGTTTTATATCTCTGTATCTTCTAAATTTGTACGTGGCCCACTGATGGTTTAACTGAGCTTCCCAATCATCGAATTTCGTTTCGTTGAAACCACGCTTTAAATCCTTCTTTAGCATGCTTAGAATAAATGGCCATGTGGCTAAATTGTCTCTAATGTTGAATATGCTTGGAATTTCAAGTGTGTCCTTGCGTATCGATGACATCATTCCCCATCGAAATTCAAAATCGCTTATTGCGCCATCGATGAACAAAATGCAACAGGATGAATCGTCCATTAATTTAATCAATAAATCTTCCGAATTAATCAATCTGAAACAGGCGACCCCCTTGAGTTTCTTTTCAATTTGATAGGCTAAGCTGTCGTCTTTCCAGATTGGCAAGCACAATCCTTTGCTCGTCATTATTAACAGGAAATTGTCTTGATTGCCGGAGATTATTACCGGAATCCAATATTGTCGATTCAAGATAATCATATGGTGCTGAATCCGCAGATCGACATACATTATTAGGTGCAGGCGGGGAGGCTGGTCGTGCCGACTCCAGCCCGGCTTGCCGGCTTGATCCTGGCGAGCTCAACGTCGTCCAGTGTAGTGTACGATGGGCCGGATGCAAGCATCAATCTTGTGGGCCAAGAGAAGGATGTCCGGGGCGGGATTGTCGTCGACGACGGTGAAATTGTCGTCCGAGCGGATCAAGTGGAGCATCGTATTAGCGAGGGAAGGATCGGGGCCGAGCTGCTCCCAGGAACAGGCGGTGGGACTGTCCTGGTAGACGAAGAGTTCATCGGGCAGAGACGCAGGCAACTCGGGACGGAGGGAGAACGGCTCGCCGGTGTTGGCGTCCTCGGCGACGGCGTCGGGCCAGTGGGCGAGGATGACCTTGAGGGCGAGGCGCATTCTGGCCGGGCCGGCGTCGGTGGGGATGATTGTGTCAGTCCCGCCGATCATGGGAGTGCTCCCCTGGCGGTTATCGGATGGCCCGGCGGGGTGGCTGGGGTCGAGATGACCCCAGCCATCCGGGAGTTGGCGGTTAGCGAACCGAGATCAGGCCCGCTTGGCGGGGTCCTGGCCGTCGACCCAGTCGCCTTCGAGCTTCTGGTAGTCGGGGGGGAAGAGGACGGAGCCTTCCTTCACGTCGGCGTCCCAGCCCATGACGTGCTGGGGCAGGCCGCGGTTGTGGGAGACCTTCTCCCACTTCTTGGCCCAGGAGTCGTCGGCCTCGGAGGCCTGGCCGTTCTCCTTGTCGAAGAAGTAGGCCTTGCCCTGGCGGTAGCTGTCGACGCCCAGGTTCACCGTGGCGATGGCGGCGTAGCCGAGGTCGGCCGGGCAGAGGGTCTCCTGGTTGCGGCTCCGGACGCAGCCGATGAAGTGCTTCCAGAGGGCCCGGGTGTCGGCGTCGCCCCGGGGGTCGAAGCCGGCGTTCACGCGCTCCACTCCGTCCTGGCCGGCGCTCTCGCGGCTCGGCGGGGCGGGGGCGCCCCGGAGGACCTGCGGGGTGATGTCGAACCCCTCGTAGGTGAACTTGATCGTGCCGGTGTGGCCCCGGATCACCTCGTCGATGGGCGTGTCATTGGCCATGGTGGCCGTGACGATCACCTGGGCCCCCTCGTCGTAGTCGGCCACCACGGTGGCGACGTCCGGCACGTCACGGCCGTCATACTCCAGGTACAGGCCGCCGCCGCCGACCACCCGGCGCGGGAACCGCAGGCCCAGGGCCAGCAGCATGTGGGTCAGCTGGTGGACGAACAGGTCGGTGTACATGCCGCCGCCGAAGTCCCAGTAGCAGCGCCACTGGGCGTAGCGGGCCCGGTTGAACGGCTGGTCCTCGGCCAGGCCGAACTCGGTGCCGAGGAACATCTTCCAGTCGACCGTCTTGGGGTTCATGTCCTCGGTGAGCGGGTAGTACCGCCACTGGCCCATGGCGCTGTTGCGGTAGTACTGGGTCTGGGCCTGCATGACCTTGCCGATCTGGCCCTTGGTGATCCGCTCGTTGGCCATCCGCCACTGCGGATGCGCCGTCGACTGCACGCCGACGGTGAAGACCTGGCCGGTCTTCTTCACGGTCTCGGCCACACGACGAGCCTCGTCGATCGTGTGGGTCATCGGCTTCTCGCAGTAGACGTCCTTGCCCGCCTCCATGAAGTCGATGCACTGCTTGGCGTGCCAGTGGTCGGGGGTGGCGACCAGCACCGCGTCGATGTCGTCGCGGTCCAGCAGGGTGCGATAGTCCTTGGTGACGTTCTTCTTGTCGTCGACGTTCAGGCCGCACTTCTCGGCCGAGGGGTAGAGGCCGCGGCCGACCTCCTTGTTGCCGTCCCAGACGTCGCAGACGGCGGCGATCTTGACGTTCTCCTCGTCGCCGAGCTCCAGCAGGTGGTTGATGTGGCCCTGGGCGCGGCCGCCGGGCCCGATGATGGCGAAGTTCAGGCGCTCGTTGGCGCCCTGGACCTTGCCGATCGCCGGGTGCGGGTAGGCGACGCCCGCGGTCGCGGCGGCGCCCGCGGCCAGGCCGGAGGTCTGGAGGAAGTTGCGGCGGTTCACCGGCGTCTTCTTGTCGGTCATCGGGAGTTCGCTCCGGTCAGGGCGGGAATGGGTTCGGTCGCGGGGCCGATCCGGGACCGGCCGGCCAGGGGCCGCCGGCCAGGCCGGGGAGCGAGTCGGCCTGCGATGCGGATATTCCCGCGATCGCGGGCGGACCCCTCGCCTTGCGGCGGCGGGCCGGGCAGGCGGGCGGATCGGGACCCCGACATACTGCCAACGGCCCATCCTACCCGAACGGGACGGCGAGGGGCGAGGGGGCGGAACCGGGCGGGTTCGGGGCCCGAGTCGGCCGATCCGGGACCGGCCTCGGGCCCATCGGGCGGGGCATCCCCCGGTGCCGGGCCGGCCGATCGACGGGATCACCCGCCCGGGTCGCGGGCGTCGCCATGATGGGGGGCCGGGGCCTCGTCTCCGAGTCCCCGGGACGACGGCCAACCTCCCCGGCGACGCGATCGGCCGGGTGAGCGCGGCGAGACTCCCGATCGGTGTCGGGGCCGGGTTCAGGCGGCCGGGCCGGATCCGACCTCGTCGAGGCCCACCACCCGACGCTCGTCGACCGCCTTCCGCACCAGCAGGGCGGTCAGCGTCGCGTCCCGGGCCTCGGCCAGGGTGACCGGCGGGGCGATGGGCTCGGGGGACCGGATGGCGAACAGGAAGGAGGAGAGGGCGAAGCGGGTGTCGGGCAGGTTGCCGGGGTGCAGGGCCCGGCGGGGGAGGGAGCGGTCCCGGAAGGTGGCGGTGCCGGTGCCGAAGTCGAAGCCCCCGGCGGTGCCGACCACCCGCTGGGAGATCCCGGTGAAGGAGTCGTCCGCCGGATCCACCCAGCTATGCACGAACGAGGCGTGGAAGCCGTCCGGCCACTCCAGGGTGACGGTGTAGTGGTCGGTCACGTCCCGGCCGGGCCGGAGGTCGGCGAAGACGTCGCGCCGCCCGTAGCCGCAGGCCCGGGCCGGGGGCCCCCCGGCGATCCAGTGCAGCCAGTCCCAGACGTGCACCCCTTGTTCCATCATCCAGTCGCCGGATTGCTCCCGCTTGCCCAGCCAGCCGAGGTGGCCGTCGACCGGGCCGTTGCTGCTGGTCCAGGAGGATCGGGCCTCGAGGATCGAGCCGAGCTCGCCGCTCCGGATCAGTTCGACCCCTTCTCGGAACCGGGGGTTCGACCGGCGCTGAAATCCGACGTGGACGACCTGATCGGGGCGTCGATCGGCCTCGGCGATCAGCAGGTCGCACTCCTCCAGGGTCAGGCAAAGGGGCTTCTCGGCATACAGGTGCTTGCCGGAGGCCAGGGCGAGGCAATTCCAGGAGAGGTGATGCACGTTGGGCAGGGCGACGAGCACCGCCTCGACGTCCTCCCTCACCAGCAGGTCGGACGGGTCGGCGTACTCGTCGGGCCGCCTCCCCCGGGCCTTCTCGGCGATCCCGCAGGCCCGGCGTCGGTGCCGCTCCTCGACGTCGGCGACGGCGACGATCTCCGCCTCGGGGAGGTCCAGCGCCGCCCTCAGCAGCGCCGTCCCCCGGTTGCCCAGGCCGATCAGCCCGAGCCGCACCGGGGGCAAGTTCATCGCCCCCTCGACCTCCCTCCCCTGCGAGATCGCCCAGCCGGCGGCGGCGGAGCATCCCAGGAAGTGGCGTCGGTTCATCCGGATCGGGGGCATGGGAGCCTCCCCTTCGGCTCGGGTCGGGTCGGGGCGTGCGCGCGGTCGTCTCCAGGAAATCCAGTGTAGCAGCGCCCCGGCGGCGACGACAACCGACGGCGTCCGGGTCGGCTCACGGCCGACGGCCGCGGACGCCCGACGAGGCCCGTCGACGCCCGAGGGCCCTCCAGCCCGAGACGAGCCCGGCCAGGCCGAGCCAGGCGACGACCGAGGCGGGCTCGGGGGTGGCCACCGGGCGGAGCCAGTGGGGCCCGGAATCGATCAGGCCGCCGCCCTGCTCGATGGGCCTCCGGATCTCGCCGAAGGCGTAGATCCAGCCGTCCTCGGTCACGTCCCATGCGTCGGTGAGCGACCATTCGCCCAGCCCCCCGGTCAGCAGGTTCAGGTCGAGGACCGTCTCATCCAGGACGACCACGGCCTTCCAGTCGGACTGGCCGACGACGACGCCGTCGTCGTTGATCGCCTTCGCCGAGCTGTGGCCGATGCCGATGCTCTCGATCGGCCGGAACCCCCGCTCGTCGTCGAACAGGAAGATCTGCCCCGAGTACGGCCCCTCCGGCCCGAAGGCGGAGATCTGCCCGGCGACCTGCCCCCGGTTGTTGATCGCCGTGGCGGCCATGTGCAGCTCGGGGTGGCCCGGGGCGAGGTCGATCATCGCGCCGTCGCGCCACAGGAAGCCGCGTTGCGCCATCCCGTCCCCCGAGCCCGAGGCATGGCCGACCACCTCGCCCCGGTCGTTCAAGGCCAGGGCGACGGTGCTGCCGCCGTAGAGGACGCCGAGGTCCCGTCGGCCCTCATCTCGGCCCTCAATGAGCAGGTCCCTGCTCATGAGGTAGGAACGCGCATGGCTGGTCGGGGCCTCCGGCTCCCAGACCGCGTAAGCATCCACCTCGAGCCACTGGCCCCTGGCGTTGAGGGACCGGTCGTGGTACGGGCGGGCCGAGGCCGGGAGCAACTCGTAGCGGATCGCGCTGGCCGAGGCGGGGCTCGCCGCCAGGGAGAGGGCGACCACGCCGGCGAGGGCGAGGGCCGGGGACCGATGGCCGATCGGGGCGGTTCGGGGCATTTGCCGACTCCGGGCCGACGGGATCGGGCCGACCGTTCGCCGAGATCCGGCGATGCATGCGCGGCACCCTGCTCCCGGGGTCGCGGCATCGTAATCGGGCCGCCCCGGCCGTCAAGCCGAACCCCGCCGTCGCCGGAGGCGGCGATCCCGGTCCGTCCCGCTTCCCTTCGAGCGGAGCCCACGCCCTCCCGGCCTTCCCCCGTCCCATTTCGTGTGACTGCCGAGCGACGATCTCACGATCTTATGGTCAGGGGCCCTCCCTCCCCGACGCGCCCGGCCCGGCCCTCGACCGCCCGGCCCCGACGACTCGACTCCTTGGCAATCCGAACCGACCCAGCCCCCGGGCCTCCCCGATCCGGCGCGACACCCCCGCGCAAGAACGAACCCAACGCCCCGGGCGCGTCCGCCGGGACGGCCCCGACCGGATCGGCGCAACCCCTGAATCGGGCTGGGGAATGACCGATCGACCCCCTCCCACCTCGGGCGCACCGACCGGCGCACCTCGGGCGCACCGCAGGCGCACTGACGCGCCAGGCCGGGGCCGTCGGGGCGTCACCGCCCCCTCGTCATCGGTCCCGAGTGCCGGGCCGGGGACGGGACGCCCCCCGGCGATCCCCGAGGCGATCCCGTCCCCCGTCCCCCGAGGGAATGCCCGCGCGAAACGAACCCAACGCCCCGGTCGTGCCGACGGAGCGAACCCAATCGAATCGGCGTAAATCGTTCCACGACAAAGACAATTCACCAGGACGGTCCGGCGCACCGGGGGCGCACCGACGGCGCACCGGGCGCCGCCATCCGGCGCACCGGGCCGTCTCCCGGTCCGACCCCGGCGCTCCCCCCGGCTTCCCGGGCTCCGACGCAACCGACCGCGCCAAAACGAACCCAACGCCTCGGGGGGCTCGACGCGGAGCGAACCCAATCGGATTGCCGCAAACCAGGCCCACAAAAGAACAATCGCCGAATCGACCCGGCGCACCGGGGGCGCACCGGGCCGAGTCCGGGGGTCACGCCCCCGGGACGGGAGGGCGGGGCGGGGGCGACGGCCGAAGCCGTCACCCCCGTCGATCGTCGCCCGAGGGGCGGGCGGCCCAGGGGGCCGGTCAGGGGCCGGCGCGCCGGGCCGACTGGATGACGACCGGCTCGACCGGCACGTCGTCGAAGGGGGCCGTCTGGCCGCCGGTGACCTTGGCCGGGGCCCGGCCCGTCTGCACCCGGGCGATCTGGTCGACCACCTCCATGCCGTCGACCACCTTGCCGAAGACGGCGTAGCCCCAGCCCCGGGTGGTCTTGTTGGTGTGATTGAGGAACTCGTTGTCCCCGAGGTTGATGAAGAACTGGGCCGAGGCCGAGTGCGGGTCCGAGGTCCGGGCCATCGCCAGGGTCCCCCGCTCGTTCTTCAGGCCGTTGTCGGCCTCGTTGAGGATCTGGTCCCTCGTCGGCTTTTCCTGGATCGGCTGGCCGGCCGAGAAGCCGCCCCCCTGGATCATGAACCCCTGGGGCTGCTGGGGGTTGGGGCCGATCACCCGGTGGAAGACCGTGTTGTCGTAGTGGCCGGAGTCGACGTACTGCAGGTAGTTCTCGACCGTCTTGGGGGCCTTGTCCTGGTAGAGCTCGACGGTGATCGGGCCCTTGTTCGTCTCGAGGACGACCCGGGGGTTGGCGTTGGCGTCCTTCGACTCGTCCTGGCCGAAGGCCGTCCCGGAGGCGAACATGGCGAAGATCATGGTGGCGATCAACCGGGGTGTGGTGCTCATGGTGGGGTCGTTCATCCCTTGGGCCTGTCCCGCCCCCGCCGGGGGCCATCCCCGGGCCCTCCGGCCCGAGGGGACCCCGCCCGGGCCGGGCGTGGTGCGATCCCTCGATCGTCAATCAGGGAGGCCCGGCCGGGGGCCGGGCCTCGGGCCCCCCAGTGTAGTCACTCCGCCCCCGATGTTCGAGGCCGGCCGGCCCCACCCCGCGGGTGGAATCCAGCCCCCTTGAAATGGCGGGCCGATGCGACTAGACTCGCCGCGGATGAAATTGAGTCTCAATAGCGAGCAGGATTCGATCCCGATCTCCGCCCCGACCCGCCCGCACCGGACGACCCCGCCATGACCAGGACCTCCCCGAAGTTTCCGCGACCGATGCCCGACCGGCGCCCCGGCTTCACGCTGATCGAATTGCTCGTGGTCATCGCGATCATCGGCGTGCTCATCGCGCTGCTCCTGCCCGCCGTGCAGAGTGCCCGCGAGGCCGCCCGGCGGATGCAGTGCACCAACAACCTGAAGCAGATCGGCCTGGCGCTGCACAACTACGAGAGCGCCCTGAGGGCCGTGCCCCCGGGCCGGATCGTCTTCGAGTACGCCCCTGACCAGTACACGGTCAACGGCGTGCACACGATGATCATGCCCTACGTCGAGCAGGTGAACCTGGAGGGCCTGTACAATTACGACGTCGGCTACGACGGCCCGGGCAATCAGACCGCCGTGACCACGCAGGTGGCCGCCTACGTCTGCCCGTCGGTCCCGGAGGGGAACCGGTCGCTGGAGATGATCAACATCTGGGGGGCCGTGCAGACCCCCGGCGGCCGGGCGGCGGCCACGGACTACTACGCCGTCCGCAACGTCCGCAACGCCGCCGGGCAGCCGCTGATCGGCGTCTTCGGCCTGCCGGACCCGAGCTTCGAGCAGATCCGGGACGGGCTGTCCAACACCTTCTGGGTCATCGAGATGGGGGGCAAGCCGACGCACTACCTCCGGGGCATCGCCCAGCCGTCGGCCCCTCCCGACTTCAACTGGTACGGCCCCTGGGCCGGCAACAACGGCCTGGCCCTGAACACCTTCACCGCCGACGGCCGGATGATCCCCGGCCCCTGCGTAATGAACTGCTCCAACGAGTTCCAGCCGATGGGCTTCCACCCCGGCGGCGCGAACTTCGGCTTCGCCGACGGCTCGGTCCGTTTCCTGAAGGAGACGATGAACCCCGACGTCTTCCGAGCCTTCGGCTCCCCCAAGGGGGGCGAGGTCGTCGATGCCTTCTGATCGGAGCCGGTGCGCCGGGATCGGGCTGCTCGCCGCGATGCTGCTCGCCGGCTGCGGGGAGGGACCTGGGGCCGGCCGGCTGGCGGTGTTCCCGGCCGGAGGGTCGGTGCTCGTCCGGGGGGAGCCGGCCGAGGGGGCCCGGGTGATGCTCCACCCGGCCGACCCCGGGGTCGCCGCCGCCGGTCTATTCCCCCACAGCACGGCCGACGCCTCCGGCGCGTTCGCGCTGACGACCTACGAGGCGGGGGACGGCGCCCCCGCCGGCCGCTACCGGGTCTCGGTCACCCGGCCCGACCCGGGCTTCGTCCCGAAGACCCCCGAGCAGCGCGAGGCGGTCGCTTTGGGGGAGCCGGCGCCGGACCTCCTCCGTGGCCGGTACGCCGACCCGTCTCGGTCCGGCCTGGAGGCCGAGATCGTCGCCGACGGGGACGGCTCCGCCACGGTGCTGCCGACCTTCGACCTCCGCTGAGGCCCCGATGCGCACGCCCTGGAAGTCCCGGTTCCGCGCCCTGCATCGCTGGCTCGCCCTGGCCGCGAGCCTGCCGCTGATCGTCGTGGCGACGACCGGGGCGCTGCTCGCCTTCCCGGAGCAGACGCGGCGGATCCTCTCCGGGGACGGCCCGGCGGCGGCGGCGGGAGGGGGGCTCCTGCCCCCCTCGGCGCTCCTCTCGGCGGTCGAGGCCGCGCTGCCCGAGGGGGAATCCGTCAGCCGGCTGCACTACCCGGCGGTCCCGGGGCATTTGTTGATCGCCGAGACGCCGGGCTACCGGGTCGCCCTGGACCCCTCGACGGCCGGGGTGCGTCGGGTGACCCCGGTCGGTCGGGACCCGGTGGCCGTGCTCACGAGGATCCACGTCGAGCTGGTCGCCGGGGAGGCCGGACGGTGGGTCACCGGGCTGTCGGCCGGGGCGCTGGTGCTGCTCTGCGGCTCGGGCCTGAGGCTCTGGTGGCCGGTCGGCCGGTGGCGGGCGTCGTATTTCCTGGTGAAGCTGGACGTCGGGTGGAAGCGGGCGAACTTCGACCTGCACCGGGCCTCGGGCCTGGCCTTCGTCCTGCCGCTGCTGCTGATGGGTCTGACCGGGGCGACGATCGCCTTCTGGGCGGTCGTCGCGCCGATAATCTACCTGCTGACGTGGTCGGGCCCGACGACGAGGCCAGACCTGAACGTCCGCCCGCCGTCGGCCGGGGCGTCGATGATCTCGCCCGACCGGGCCCTGGCCGTCGCGATGGCCCGGCACCCGGGCTTCGAGCCCCGGCGGTTCTACCCGCCCGCCGGCCCCGACCGGCCCTATCGCGTCTTCCTCGACCCTCCGGGAGAGCACGAGGTCCGGGTCAACGAGGCCCGGCTGGAGATCGACCCATACACCGGGGAAATCCTGTTCGAGGAGGGGCCCAGGTCGATGTCCCGGGGCGATCGCGTCCTGCGATGGATCCTCCCGCTGCACTTCGGTACCTTCGGCGGGCCGGCGACGAGGCTGCTCTACCTGGCCGCCTGCCTGGGCCCGATCCCGCTGGCGGCGACCGGCGCGGTCCTCTGGTGGAACCGGCGGCGGAAGCGGCCGGCCCGACGGGCCGGGGCCCCCGGGGAGCCGGCCCGGTCGCTCCAGTCGGCCTGACGGCGACGACGGCGGGCGGGCCGGGATCAGCCGGCGCGGTCGGGGTAGCGCTGGGATAGGGCCCGGCGCAGGGCGGCGAGCTTCCGGCGGTCGGCCAGGGCGACCAGCTCGTCGAGGTGCTTCTCCATCGGCACGCCGGCCATGGAGCCGGAGCGGTGGACCTCCAGCGCCTCCCGCATCGCCTCGGCGCCGAGGCGGGGCTCGTACGTGCCGGAGTCGTCCTTGATGGAGTTGATCGCCGAGCCGGCCAGGAAGAGGATGTGGTCGGTCAGGCCCCGCGCCTCGGCGTCCTGGAGGTTGAGGATGACGTTGCCCTGGTCCAGGGCGCCGGCCCGGGCGATCATCGTCGGGTTCAGCCCGCCGGGCAGGGGACGGGAGAGGGCGACCTCGGAGGCGAGCCACTCGGCCCCGTAGGGGCGGAGGAAGGGGGTCCCGGGCTTGACCGGTGCGGTCTGTCGGAAGTCGATGCCGTCGAGCCGGGCGAGCAGGTCGATCACCTCTCGCCAGATGGCCCGGGTCCGGGTGCCGATCCCGGCGTTGTGGCCGTAGATGGCCGGCGGGTGCGACAGGTGCCTGGTCGCCTCCCGGACCATCCGCACGGCGCCCCCGGCGAAGGTCTCGCTGAACATGACGCCGTTGGCCCCGGCCTCCAGCACGGCGAGCACCGTCTCCAGGATCTCGTTCGGCGCCCCGGTGACGTGGGGCGCGTAGACCAGCCCCAGCCCGCCCCGCTCGTCCCTGATCCGCTCGATCGCCGCCATCGCCCGCGTCATGCGGTCGGCGACGGGGGAATAGGGCAGGTTGGGATAGAGGTCCTCGTCCTCCTTGATGAACATGAGCAGGTCGCAGCCGGCGACCTCGCCGACGATCCGGTCGACGTCGTCCGGGGTGACGCCGGCGGTCGGCTTGAGGATGGTGCCGAAGGCGGGGCGGCCGTCGTCGAACCCGGTGAGCTTGCGGAGGCCGAAGGGCCCGTGGGCCGGGCCGGGGAAGGTGGCCAGGACCTTATCGGGGATCTGGAGCGAGACGAGCCGGGCGTCCTGGTTCTCGTAGACGTCGAAGATGATGGCCGCGGCGGTGGTGTGCAGCAGGTCGACCGAGGTGAGGTGGCCGTCCCCCTGGAGCATCATCTTCAGGGGGAAGGCGATGTGGAGCAGGCCGATCCGCCCGGTCGAGTCGAACGGGTCGACCCCGGCGGCGGTGGCGGTGCACTCGGCCAGCAGGGAGCCGGGGGGCGGGTCCTTGATGCCGCTGGTGGCGTGGTAGGCGATCTCCCGCACGGCGTCGTCGAGCGACTCGGTCCGGAAGGCGAAGAAGTAGGTGGCGACGACGTGGTCGTCGGACCTCGGCGGCGGGTCCTCGGCCAGGCGCCCCTCGACGACCCGGCGGAGGGCCGTCTCGCGGGCGTCGGGGTCTTGCCAGAGGACGTCCAGGGTCTTCGAGTCGATCGACGGCATGGCGGGGAGGGGTGGTCGCGTGGGGATGCCGGGCGAGGGCCGGCCCCGCGATCGGGGCTCGGGGAGCCTGTAGGGTTCCCCGGCGGCGGCCCCGTGTCAAGGGGCCGAGGAGGCGGTCGAGGAATCGAGGATCAGGACGTCCTCCGGGACGCGCACGGCCAGCCGGCGGCCGTCGGGGCCGAAGGCGATCGCGTCGTAGGCCTCGCCGGGGTTGCCGCCATGGGGGTTCGTCGCGGGGATTTCCATCAGCAGTTGCCGGGTCGGCACGTGCCAGAGCAGCACCAGCCCGTCCCGGCCGACGGAGGCGAGCAGGCGGCCGTCGGGGCTGAAGGCCAGGGCCAACGCCTGCGAATCCAGGGCGAGTGTCGAGAAGACCGGACGGTTCGAGGCCAGTTCCCAGAGCACCAGGCGGCGGTCGTCCCCCGCCGAGGCGAGCAACGCGCCGTCGGGGCTGAAGGCCAGGGCGCCGACGGTGCCCGAGTGCCCGGAGAGCGGCCGGAGCGGCCGGCCGGCCACCGGGTCGACGAGCAGGATGTCGTGCCCGCTGGAGGCGGCCAGCAGGCGGCCGTCCGGCGCGAAGTCGACCATGCTCATCGTGCCGGCCGAGTCGGCCCCGGGCAGCCCCAGGTCGAGGGGAGGTCCCCCGGCCTCGAGGTCGAAGAGGGAGAGCGAGACTCGCCTGCCGACCGGGACGGCGCGGTCCCGGCTGCCGTAGGCCGCCAGGCGGCGGCCGTCGGGCGAGATGGCGACCGAGCGGATGCTCACGATCCCCCCTCGGGGTTCCCAGCGGAAGGGGAAGGAGCCGGTCGTGCGGTCCCAGACCACGACGAGCGGGGGCCCGTCCCCCCCGGCTCGCCTCCCGCAGGCGGCGATGCGGCGACACCCCCGGTCGGCGTGGAGGCCGAGGAAGGACGCATCGCCCAGCTCGACCGGCCGCGCCTCCCCATCCGGCGCGAGCCCGATCGGGACGACCCCCGATCCCCGGAGGACCCAGAGGGACCGCCCCCCCGGGGAGAAGGCGAATCCGCCGCACTCGCCCCGGTCGATCGCCCACCGGCGGCTCCGATCGGGCTCCAGGGGGTGCCATCGTCGGGCCCGGCCGTCGGCGCCGGCGGAGACCAGGGCGTCGCCGTCGGGGTCGGCGGCCAGGGCGTAGAGGCGGTCGCCGTGGGCCAGCCACGGGGGGCGGATCGCCCCGGGGCCCGGCCCGTCGGGCGCCGGCAGCGGGAACAGGTGGATCATCCCGCCCCGGTCGGAGGCGGCGAGGACGGAGCCCCCCCGGAGCATCGCCAGCGCCTGGACGTCGTCCCGGAGCTTCTCGACGAGGACCGTCGCGCCCGAGCGCCGGTCGACGACCTCGAGGACGCCCTTCTTTCGGCCCACGGCGACCCGATCGCCGTCGGGGGAGAAGGCGACCCAGGTCGGCCGGCCGGCGCCTCCCCGCTCCAGGGCCACCGACCGGGACTCCAGGTCCCAGACCCGGGCCACATCCCCGGGGCCTGCGGCGGCGAGGTGGAGGCCGTCGGGCGTGACGGCGATCGCCTCGACCGCGAGGGTCGGCCCGTCGGCCTCCGGCCCCCGGAGCTCGCCGACCGGGGCGCCCGTTTCGGCGTCCCAGAGGCGGATGACCGACTCCTGGCCGCACGAGGCCAGCACCTCGCCGCCCCTCGCGAAGGCGACCTGGAAGGCCAGGCCGTCCTCGATGGCCTGGGCCCGCCAGATCTCCCGGCTCGTCTCCAGGTCCCAGAGCCGGACGGTGCCGTCGTCGCCGGCGGAGGCGAGGCGGCGGCCGTCGGGGCTGAAGGCGAGGCCGTTGACCTCCCCCTGGCCGGTCTCGATCTCGGAGACGAGACGGTCGCCGGGCCGCTCAGAGAGCCGGATCACGGCGTCCTGCCCGCAGGTGGCCATGAGCCGGCCGTCGGGGGAGAAGGCGATGAAGTAGAGCGGGGGGCCGGGGCCGGCCAGCTCGTCGAAGGGCATCTCCCCCTGCGTCTTGAGGAACCACCAGGCGAAGTCGCGCAGGTCGGGCTCGCCGGCCTCGGGGACGTGGCGGTCGAGGTACTCCTTCATCAGCAGCGGGTCGCGGTCGAGCAGGGCCTCGGCGGCGAGCTTCAGGTTGGAGACGTAGAGCAGCTCCCGGGCGAACCGCTCGCTCGACCGGGCGTGCCCGGCCGCGTCGTCGGCCCGGTTCCGCTCGGCGATCGCGGCGTCTCGGCTGGCCTTGGCATCGGCCAGGGCGTCGGCGGTGCGGGCCTGGGCCCGGGCGATCAGGACGACGGCCACGCCCAGGGCGGCCGTCACCAGGCCCAGCATCAGCAGGGCCGAGGCCACCGCGAGGCGACGGCGGTAGGCCCAGCGTGCCGCCCGGTCCAGCGGGGAGGGGCGACGGGCCAGGACGTTCCGGCCGTCGAGGAACCGCGACAGGTCGTCGGCCAGCTCGGCGGCCGTGGCATAGCGGTCGTCCGGATCCTTGGCCATCGCCTTCGCGACGACGGTCTCCAGGTCGGCCGGCACGGTCGGGTTGAGCTGCCGGATCGGCGTCGGCCGGTCCTCGATGATCCGGCGGAGGACGACGCGCCGGTCGGCGTCGTCGAAGGCGGGCCGGAGGGTGAGCAGCTCGTACAGGGTGGCGCCGAGGCTGTAGATGTCGGTCCGGTGGTCGACCGGCACACCCCGGGTGGAGGCCGCCTGCTCGGGGCTCATGTAGCGGAAGGTGCCGACGAGGACGCCGGAGGCCGTCAGGCCGGCGTCCCCTTGGAGTCGGGCCAGGCCGAAGTCGGCGATCCAGAGCCGGCCGTCGTGGTCGAGCAGCAGGTTGCCCGGCTTGACGTCCCGGTGGATCACCCCCTGCTCGTGGGCGTGCGCCAGGGCCTCGGCCGCCTGGAGGCCGAGACGGGCCACGAAGGCGGCGTGCGAGGGGCCGAGGGACGTCGGGTCGGGCCCGATGTCGGGAGGGCCCAGCCCGTCGAGGTCGAGCTCGAGGTCGAGGGCGCCCTCGAGGGCGAGGTCGATGTCGCCGTCGGCCCGGGTCGGTGCGGGCTCCTCGCCCGCGTCCCCGCCCCGGCGGAGGTCGGCGAGGACCTGGGCCAAGCTCCGGCCGTCGACCAGCTGCATCGCATAATAATGCACGCCCTCCTCGGAGCCGACGAAGTAGACCGGCACGATGTGGTCGTGGTTCAGGGCGCCGGCCGCCCGGGCCTCGACCTGGAACCGACGACGCTGCAGGGGATCCAGGGCGGACACCGCCGGCAGGATCTTGAGGGCCACCCGGCGGCCGATGCCCAGCTGGCGGGCCTCGAAGACCACCCCCATCCCCCCCCGGGCGATCTGGCGGAGGAGGACGAACTCGCCGAGCCGGCCGATCCCCTCGCCGAACTCGTCCGGAGGCAGGGCGCCGATCGGGGTCGGGCCGCCGGGCCCGGAGGGGAGGCCGAGCCGGGCCAGCAGGCCCAGCACGGGCAGCAGCCCGAGCACCCGGTCGGCGACCTCGGGTTCGTCCCGTCGCAGGGCGTCCAGGTCGACCGGCTCTCCCGCCTCGATGCGGCCGGCCAGCTCGGCGACGCGACCGGCCAGGGCCCGGTCGTCGACCTGGGTCGAGGGGTCGTGCGGGGTCATCGCGACGGCCCCCCGGCGCCGGCCCGAGCCGAGGCCCCGCGGGCCCGATCGACGGCCCGGGGGGGGCGGGCCTGCTCATCGGGCCTGGTGACGCCCGGCACGACGGCGAGCTTCCCGAACCTCAGCAGCTCCAGGTGGCGCATGACCAGCACCTCTCGGTCGTCCTCGGGGAGCCGGGCAAGGTCCCCCCGGCGGACAATCGGGCCGGGGACCTCGCCGGCGTCGACCGGCCGGGGGTCATGCGGCCTACCATCGTATCCCGGGCCGAGGCCCGCGTCCCCGCCCGGGGTGCGACCCGCCTGACGCTCCCGGCCGATCGCCGACCGGCCGTCGAAGAAAGACATGGGGTGATCGGACGGGACGCCGTCGGGCGGGATCGCCCATCGCCCGATCGACGCCCCCCGACGAGGGGACGCCGGGCCCCCCTTCGGATTCAGCCGCCCGGCGATGTCCCGCTCGGGTCGGCCCCGCCGGCGTCCCGGCGGGCTCCGCCGCCTCCGCGCTCGGCGAGCCGGAGCGGGCCGTCGACCTCGGACTCGCGACCGATCCTCACCGCGACGCAGCCCCTTCAGGAGAGCATCCCGATCGGCGACGGTCAAGATCCCCGGGAGACCGCCACCCGAGGCCAGGCATCCCCTGGGAATCGGGCCGGCGAGACGCGGCCAGCCCCAGGGGACCGCCACCTCGATCCGAGGCCGGGCGGGTCCCGGGGTGGAATCATGCGGGATTGCCCGGATCAATCTCCCTTGGGAGGCTGGCATCTCGCGGACGAGACCCCGGCGACCCGAAGGCAAGACGTCCACGCAGCGCGGCCTCAGTCCTCCTCGCCGGGCGGATCCAGCCGAGCGGCGAAGATGCCCGAGCCGCCGGGGCCGGCTTCCCAGGCCGCGACGACCGGCCCCTCGGCGCCGATCGGGCTGGACACGCTCGGGTCGTTGGCCGAGCGGAACAGCTCGATCGGTTCCTCTGCGCCCGGGAGCCGGGCGAGCAGGCGGCCGGGACGGCGGTCGAGCCAGGTGAGGTACGGGCCCTCGGGGCCCCAGCAGGCCCAGCCCTGCACGCCGGGGCCGAGGGGGCGTTCGGGCTCTCCCGGCTCGGCGGCGAAGAGGCGCCCGTCCCGCATCCAGGCGGTCAGGACCCGGCCGTCGGGGCCGGGGGCGATCGCGCCGCCGTCCATCGGGCAGGCCTCGATCGGCCAGGTCCCGACGCCGAGCTTGGCGGCCGGCTCGAAGCTCCTGCCGCCGTCGGTCGATTGGGCCAGGTACATGTCCCGGGCGCCGCCGACGGCGTCCCGCCACATGACGTGGAGCGTCCCGTCGGGGCCGAAGGCGGCCGAGGGGTGGCAGCACGGGCAGATCGGCCCGCCGTCGGGGGAGCGGTGGACCAGCACGTCGGGTCCCCAGGAGGCGCCGCCGTCCTCGGAGAAGGCACCCCGGACCTCGGCCCGGTCCTCCCTCAGGTCGACCCAGGCGCAGAACAGCCGGCCGTCGGGCCCGGCGGCCAGGGCATGCAGGCCCTCCCGGGCCGAACCCTCGACGTCGTTGATCCGGGTCGGGCCGGACCAGGAGGTGCCGGCGTCGGTGGAACGCCAGGCCTGGAGGTCGCCGTCCTTGAGCTGCCCGTACGGCCCGCCACCGACCCCGCCGATGGCCGCGATCACCACGGCGTCGGCCGTCGCCACGATCCTCGGCCCCCGCCTCATGCCCAGCGCCAGCTTGCCCGGCGACCCGACCGCAACGGGCTCGCCGAAGCTGCGTCCGCCGTCGTCGGAGGAGACGCAGCGGATCTCGTCTCCCACGCCGAAGGCGACGAACACCCCGCCGTCGGGCCCGACGGCGACCTGTGGCTGCTTCGCCTGCGAGTCGGCGACGACCCGGACGACGGCCGGCCGATCGGGCTTGGGGTCGGGCCCCGGCCCGGCCCCGATCGCGATCGCCGCCAGCGGCACCAGCAGCGCTGAGGAGGATCGGGCCCAGGCAGGGGGGAGGATCCTCCTCCTGGGATCGGCATCGGTGGAGTGCATTCGCGGAGACTCCTTGATTCGACTCGTGGGCTCAATCGACTCGGGCCTGGACATAGTCATGCTGGACGCCGCCGTCGACGTCGTGCAGTCGGAAGGTGATCGTCGGCGTCCCGTCCGGGCGGTCGACCGTGACGGAGAGGAAGCCGCCGGCGAGGCGATGGAAGCGGTGGTACTCCGGGTCGAAGCCGGGGGTGCCCCGGCGTGTTCGTCGCTGGCGGCGCCGACGGAGAATTCCCGGACGCCGGTGTCGGGGTCGACCGCGTGGTATTGCCAGTGCCGGTCGCCGCAGAGGACGAAGGCGTTGCCCGGGAACCGGGCGGCCAGCCAGGCCCGAATCTCTCCCCCCTCGTAGGCGAAGCCGTCGTTGGCGTGGTTGTCATTCTTGTTCTCGCGGTCGGGGCCGACGATCGTGGTGGGGCTGATCAACAGCTTCCAGGTCGCGTCGCTCTCGAGCATCGTCCGCTCGAGCCAGTCCTCCTGCTCGTCCCCCCAGATGGTCTTGTCGGGGCCGTCGGGCATGGTGTTCGGCGACCGGAAGTCGCGGCCCTCGACGAGCCAGATCTGCAAGTCTTCGCCCCACCGGAAGGTTCGGTAGGTGGGGCCGTCGCCCATCGGCACCTGCTCGCGGAAGATTCGGAGGCCGTCCTCGAAGGTCAGGGGGGCCATGAAGCCGGGGTCCATGGAGGGCCAGCAATCGTTGCGGAGGGTGTCGTGGTCGTCCTTGGTGAAGTAGACGGGGAGCCTCGCCAGCCGATCGAAGTGCCGGGGGAAGCCGTACATGCGCTGCCAGTGGTACCGGGCGAGCTCGACGGTCCGGGCGCGGGGGTCCTCGTTATCGTAATGGACGACGTCACCGGCAGTGACGAGGAAGTCGGGGGAGAGGCGGTCGAGCGCCTCGAACATGGCGAAGCCGTCGGGATGGCCGACGTCGGCGTACATCTGGCAGGTGTTCATGGCGAAGACGACCCGGCTCGGCTCGTCCGGCGGGGGGGCGGTGCGGAACCGGCCGGGCAGGGGGGCATGCTCGGGGACGCCGCCGGGCCCGGCGGTCTCGGCGGCGAAGTGATAGGCGGTGTCCGGCTCCAGGCCGTCGAGGGCGAACTGGTGGGAGAAGTCGGTCGAGGCGTCGACCTCGACCCAGGGGGTGGACCTCGCGTCGTCCAGATCGGCATCGGTGCCGTACCGGACGCGGACCCTCCCCGGGGCGCCGGGGCAGGCGTGCAGGAGGTGCGGGATCTCGTCGTCGGCCGGGACGGGCTCGACCGGGGGGCCGACCCGGGCCGGGCCGTCGGGGTTGCGGGCGGCCCGCTCGGTGAGCCGCATCCAGACGAGGGCCGAGGTGGGCGTGACCTCCCCCACCTTCACGCCGGTCGCCTGGCGAGAATCCGGCCCCTGGGCGGGCGCGGGGGCCTCGGCGAGGAGCAAGGCGGAGGCGGCGATCAGGGCGGGATTCATGATCATCCTCTCCCGGGTTCCCGGTCCGCCGGTCGGCGGCCGGCCATCGGCGACCGGCCGGGGCGGCCCGACCCGGGACGATGGTAGGGGGCGGTGCCGGCCCGGTGGTCGGTCAGGTCGTAGATGAGGCCGAGATGGGGGACGTGGTCGCGCAGGACGGCCTCGACGCCGAGCCGGAGCGTGGTGTCCGCCAGGCCGCAGCCCTGGCAGCCGCCCCCCATGCGGAGGTGGGCGACGTTGTCCCGCACCTCGACCAGCTCCACCCCACCGCCGTGCCCGGCGAGGACCGGGTTGACGTGCTCGCCGAGGACCGCCCGGATCCGATCGGCCAGCTCGGTCGGGGAGGGCATCGCCGCGTGGGCGGCCGGGGAGACGGCCGGTTCCCCCCCGGCGACGTGCCGCCGGATCTCGGCACCGACGCGCTTCCCCAGCGCGGGCCAGGAGTCGAGCCCCGCCTTCGAGTCCCCCAGAAGTCGACGCAGGCGGGCCAGCCCCGGCCCGATCAGCGGCGGGCCGCCGCCCGAGATCCGGGTGACGATGACCGCGTCGTGCATGATCAGCACGGCCGCCACCCCGTCAACGGCCAGCAACCGATCGGCCAGGGGAGACCCGAGGGTGTGCGATCGGTCGGAGAAGTAGGCCCACCGGCCGGGGTCGAGCGGCCGGTCGGCGACGAACCGGCAGCGCCGGGCGTCGATCGGTTCGGCCCGGATCGACATCGATTCCGAGATCGAGGCGAGGACCTTCGGCGAGCCGGCCATCGTTCCTCCCGTTTCACACCCGGCCCGGTTCGGGGGACTCGGCAGGGTCGGGGACCGGATCCCGGGCCGGCGTCCGTCTCGGGGGGCAGATCGCCAGGGCGAGTCCCAGGCCGGCGAGGTCGGCGAGCAGGTCGGCCAGGTCGCTCGAGCGATCGAGGCCGGGGATCGACTGGCCGAGTTCGCTGAGGACCGCCACGGCCAGGCCGCCGGCCAGGATCCGGGCCCTCGACGCGCCCGACCACCGCCAGAGGAGGGCGAAGACGGCGAACATCCCCGAGTGCAGCACCTTGTCGGTCGGGATCACGCCGAAGAGCTGGTCCAGCCACGACGGCTCTCCGGCCTGCCCCACGGTGCCGAGCCACGATTGGGGGGCCAGGCAGAGGACGAAGATGAGGCCGGTCCAGGAGATCGCCGGCAGGGCTCGGGGCGTCATCGGTCGGGCTCGGCCTCGCACGCAATCGACTCGGATCCGACCCGTCCGCGGCCCCATCCGTCCCCCGGGGCCTCGCCGCGTCTCCCCGACAGCATAGCCGAACCCGGCCCCCCGGGGCGACCCGCCAGCGTCGGGCGCGCGAACGCGACCCCTCCCGATCGGCTCGGGAGGGGTCGACGGCTCGGGGCCGGATCCGCGCCCTTCCCGAGGGAGTGGGGGGCGGGGCCGACCGGGCGATCGGCTCAGCGGGCCAGGTCGGCCTGCAGGTCCGCCAGGGCCGCGGCGGCGTCCTCGGGGACCGGGACCCCGGCGTCGGCGCACCGGCGGGACAGCTCGGGCAGGAAGGCGAGCCGGGCCTCCCGGTCGCGGAGCCGGGCGGCACGCAGGCCGTCCTGGGCCTCGAGCAACTCGTCGCCGGCGAGCGCGTCGCTCGACGCGTTGTAGTCGCGGCGGGCCGCGTCGTACTCGGCGGCGGCGGCGACCATCCGGGCGTACTGGACGTAGCCGTCCTCGGCCGGCCCGTCCCGGCCGCCCCGAGTCACGGCCGAGGCCGCCGTCTCGGCGACCGACCGCGCCGCACCCGAGACGATCGGGTCTCGGGCGACCAAAGCTCCGACGGCCAGGACGGCCACCGAAGCGGCCTTGTTCCTCCGGATGAAGCCCAACAGGGTTGCAAAACGGTTCATGCGTCGTACCTCCTCCATGCCGATCGTCTCGGGATGCCAGGGATCCGCGCGAGCCCGCTCGACGCGGGAACGAAGCCCCTCGTACTCGTCGGAAAGGCGGTCCAGCTCGGCCTGCAGCCGGGTCGATCGGGCGTGGGCCCGATTGCGGTCGGCCCGGATCGACTCCCGGTCGCGACAGGCCAACCGGTAGCGCCTCCCCAGTTCCTCGGCCCGCTCACGCAGGCGGTCATTTTCTTCCCCGAGCCGGTCGATCGCCTCGCGATCCTCGGCCGTGCCGGGGACGATGGCGACGCCCGCGAGGGCGCCTGGTGCGTCCCAGTCGTGGAGCACGAGGCGCTCGCGTCGCCGCCTTGCATTGCGGCTCATCGCACCTCCTCTCGCCCGCTCGCAGCATGCCCCCTACCGACCCGGCCCGCCGTCGCCCGGTTCGCGAGGAATCGGGCGAATCTCGGGGGAACACGCCTCGGGGGGGTGGGAGGAACGGGAGGGACAGGACGCTCGGCGAATCGTCCAGGCATGAACACGCAACCCCCTGCACCCCCGCCCGGACGACCCGCCCGATCCCGCCCGCCCCCCGGTTTACCTTCCGAGGGCCGGCGGCCCCGGCCCGATCAGGACTCCGCCCCCGGGGCGTTCACGAAGAGCGAATCGCGGGGGGCGGCGTAGCGGACCTCCATCTCGGGGGTCTCCACCACCTCGCCGTCCCGGGCAAGCGAGGTGACGCCGGCCATCGTCATCCCGGAGGTGAGCAGCGTCCGCTCGACGGGGTAGGGGGCATGACCCTCGACGACCATCCGCTCGATGTGGTTGATGAGCGGGTTGAAGAAGTCGGCCGTCGAGGCGGCGCGGCCGGGCATGGGGAGGTACATCTGGCAGGAGACGACCGCGTCGGCGTCGCCGATCAGGCCGGCATACGTGAAATCCCGGATCACGGGCATCATGAACAGCGTGGTCCGGAAGCCGTCCCGGTGCTCGATGTCGTAGGCGAAGGGGTCGTCGAAGTTCCGGCGGGCCCAGTCGATCGAGGGCGGGTCGGTGGGATAGCCGTCCTCGACCGGGAGGGTGTGGCTGCGGCAGAGGGCCGCCAGGAACAGCCGGGCGGTCGACTCCCGGCCCTCCAGCATCGACCAGAGGGCATCGCCCCGGAGGGCCTGGACCCGGGCGATGCCCACCTCGCCGCCCCGGCGGCGCTCCGACATGCACTGCGCCGTCTCCAGGCCGTGGAAATCGTAGCTGTCCGGCCCGCCGTAGCCGACGCAGACGCTCTCCACGAGGTCTGCGTCATACGGCAGGTCCACCGCCGGCATCCGCCAGGTCACCGGCAGTGACGAGCCGGCCAGGAACGGGAAGCCGAGGCGGCGGGAGTCCTCGACCATCTCGACGCAGCGGTCCCATTCGGTCGACAGGTGCTTGTCATTGAACACGGGCACGCTGCGGCCGCTCTCCTCGAAGACCTCGATCACCTGCTTGAAGAACTCGAAGCGCGGGTAGAGGTGCTGCCCCAGTTCGTTGCGGGGATAGCGGCCGTGCTCGCCGATGATGACCACGCCGTCGACGGCCAGCCCGGACGTGCCCATCGTCAGGGCCTCGGCGATGCTCGGATAGATCGGCACGTCGTACCGGGATGCCTGGCCCCGGGCGAGGTCCCCCTCGGGGAACTGGTCGATGTAGAGCGAGGCGAGGTCGACGGCGGGTTCGTGCCAGCCGCCTTCCCAGGCATACCCCCGGAGGAAGCGATCGATGAAGTGCTGCGCATGGGAATGCGTGCGCGACTCCGTGCCGATCAATGCGATCCGTTTCCGCTGTCGGGGCCGGGGCGCGGCCCCGGTCGAGAGGCCGGCGGCCGCGATGGCGGCCGTGGAAGCGAGGAAGGTGCGACGCGAAAGGGAGGGCGGGGTCATGGGGGATTCCTTCTCGGGGATCGGCGGGTGAGCGGGCGTCGGCGCCCGGGGTGGGGATCGGGGGGGAGGAATGCCCTCTCCCGGCGAGCGGGGAGGGGAAAACCGACTTCCGACCTTCCCCCCGATTGCGGGGGAGAACGTGGGCGCGGGCCGGGTGAGGGGGGATCGGATGACGGGCGAGGCGAGGCGAGGCGAGGCGAGGCGAGGCGAGGCGATCGTCGCCCCCTCACCCCGGCCCTCCCCCGCCCGCGGGGAGCGGGGGAGGGACCGCGACTCTCGCATTCGCCCGAGGCGGTGGGGGGTGGAATCGGGAGATCGGGAGCGGCGACGGCCGTCCCGTCAGCCGAGCGACCAGCCGTCTCGGTACTCGCGGCGGATGAACGGTTCGGCCTCGGGGGCGTTGGTCACGCGCATCCCCTCGGCATCCCACTCGATCTTCCGGCCGACCCGGTAGGCGACATTCCCCAGGTGGTTCGCCTCGGTCAGCCAGCCGGCGTATTCGAAGTTCGAGCCGGTCGGCGACCCGGTCTTGCAGGCGTCGATCCACTCGGCGTGGTGGCTGCTGGGGCGGGTGAGGAAGGGCTCGGGGCCGGTCACCCCCTCGAACTCCTCCTCGGGGAGCAGGACGTGCTTGCCGTAGTCGGACAGCAGCATCCCCTTCTCGCCGACGAACAGGTGGCCGTTCTCCCACTGCGGGATCTTGCCCTCGTCCCAGAGGTCGGGCCTAGCCGTGCCCTGGTACCAGGAGAGGGTCACCGGCGGCTGGTCGCCGCGCGGGCCGTACTCATAAACGGCCTTCATCGACGCCGGCGCGATCTCGGGGTGCGGGGGCGGGCCGAATGCCTCGATCGTCAGCGGGGCCTTCAGGTCCAGCGCCCAGAAGGGGAGGTCGTTCCAGTGGCTGCCCAGGTCGCTCATGGTGCCGTTGCCGAAGTCCCACCATCGGTACCACTTCGGCCCCGGCCAGTAGACCTCGTGGAAGGGGCGAGCCGGCGCGGGGCCGACCCAGAGATCCCAATTCAGCCCCTCGGGGATCGGCGACGAATCGCTCGGCCGCTCCAGCACCGAGACGATGTCCCGATTCTTCTCCGCGTCCTCGGGGGACTGCCGGCCCCAGGCCCGGGAGACCCAGACATGTGCCTCGCGCACCGGGCCGATGACGCCGGACCGGATCAGCTCCACCACGCGGCGATAGTTCTCGCTGGCGTGGATCTGCGTGCCCATCTGCGTGGCGACGCCGGCCTTCGCCGCGGCCTCCCGGAGGACGCGGGCCTCGTGGACGTTGTAGGAGAGGGGCTTCTCCAGATAGACATGCTTGCCCAACGCCAGCGCGGGCAGGGCGGCGGCGGCGTGGGTGTGCTCGGGGGTGCTGACGACGACGGCGTCGAAGCCGCCCGCCTCGTCGTAGAGCCTGCGGAAGTCGGAGAACCGCTTGGCGTGCGGGTGCAGCCGGGCGGCTCGGGCGACGGCGGGCTCGTAAACGTCGCAAAGCGCGACGATGTTTTCGGAGGAGACCTGCTGGAGGTTGTGGCCGCCCCGGCCGCCGGCGGCGATGACGGCGATGTCGAGCTTCTCGTTGAGGTTCCGGCCCCGGACAATCGCCGGGGCGGCGATCAGGCCGGCGGCCGAGCCGGCCACGGTCCGGATGAATCGCCGTCGCGAGGGCCGATCGGCCCGGTTCGGCGGAGTCGTCGCGTCGATCATGGGGCGTGCTCCTGTCGGGTTCCGAGGGGACAGACCGTGACGTCTCCTCCCACTCATGAATTGAATGGAGATCCGCCCCGGCGATCCGAGCGATGCGACCCCGAGCCTAACGGCTCCGGCACCCGGGCCCAAGGGCCCACCGGGACGGACTGCGACGGGGACGGGCACGGGGACGCCTTCGCCCCTCGGGGCGATTCCCGGCGATCGATGCCCTCACTCGCCCCGGGTCGGGAGCACGGATCGGATCGCCTCGTCGAGTTGCGCCGCGACGACGGGCTTGACCATGTGCAGGTCGAATCCGGCCGAGAGGCAGCGGGCCCGGTCCTCCTCGGTCCCGTAGCCGGTCAGGGCGATGGCCGGGGCGGACCGGTCGGTCCCGAGTTGCTGCAACAGGTCCAGCCCGCTGCCGTCCCCCAGCTCCAGGTCGCTGACCAGCACGTCGTAGCCGCCCTCGCCGGCGGCCCGGAGCGCCGAGCGAAAGCTGTCGGCAGTCCGGACCGAGTAGCCGAGCCGGCCGAGCGACCGGGAGAGGGCCCGGAGCGAGTCTCGGTTGTCCTCGACCAGCAGGACCGAGCATGCCCCCCGGCCGTCGCCGCCAGGCCCGGGACGATTGGAGGGGTCGCCGGTCGGTGTCAGGGGGAGGGCAGGGGCCGCGGGCTCGGGGACGCTCCGAAGCTCGACTCGAAAGGTGGCCCCCCGGCCCGGCCCCGGGCTCTCGGCGACGAGCCTCCCGCCGTGGGCGTCGACGATCGAACGGCCGATGGACAGCCCGAGGCCGAGACCAGGGCTCCCCCGGCCCTGGCTCGGATCCCCCTGGGCGAAGGAGTCGAAGATCGTCTCCAGGTGGTCCGACGCGATCCCCGTTCCCTCGTCCCGGAACTCGATCGCGACGAGTTCGCCCTCGCGGTCGGACGTCCGGAGGGTCAGGCGAGAGCCCGGCGGTGAGGCCCGGCAGGCGTTGCTGATCAGGTTCCAGAAGACCTGCTGCAACCGGGTCGCGTCCCCCAGGACGTGGGGCCGAGACGCGTCCAACTCCTCGACGACGAACATCCCAGCGTCTCGGATGCCATCCTTGCAGAGGTCCACGGCCCGTCGGAGGACCGAGTGCACGTCGACCGGCGACAGGCTCAGGCGGAGCTTTCCCATGGTGATCCGGCTGAGGTCCAGCAGGTCATCGACCAGGCGGGCCTCCAGCAGGACGTTGCGACGGATCAGTTCCAGGGACGCCCTGAGATCCTCGGGCACCGGGCCGTGGTCCAGCTCGGTCGAGACGGTGGCCAGGACGGGGGTGAGCGGGGTCCTCAACTCGTGGCTCAGCTTGGCGAGGAAAGCGTCCTTGGCCTGGTTGGCCTGCTCGGCGGCGATCCGGGCGGTACGCTCGGCGTCGGCCCGGGCCTTCTCCGAGATGTCCCGGATGACGACCAGCTGGCTCCAGGAACGCCCCCGGGTCATCCGGGAAATCCGCACATCGAAGGTGGCGCCCGGGGCATCCCCCGAGGTCACCTCGAAGGCCAGCTCGGCCCCGTCCTCCTCCGGGGCACCCCGGCCGGAGAGCCCGAGCCAGGAGGGGAGGGCCTCGACCCCCCGGCCGATCACCCGCCCCTCGTCCTTGCCAATCAGCCGGAGCGCCGCCCGGTTTACGCCGACGACCCGGCCCCCGGCGTCGAGCACGATGATCGCGTCGAGCATCTCCTGGACGATCCGGGCGAAGCGGACCGGGGCCACGTCGACCAGGTGGAAGCGGTTCAGGGCGAAGAGGCCGAGCATCCCCGTCATCCCGAAGACGGCCGCCGTCAGGTCATACTGGCGGTAGGGCTCGGGGAGCAGGCCCATCATGTCCGCCACGTTGGTCAAGAACGGCGTGAGCACCCCGATCATCACCATCAGCACCTGGACCCGCAGCAGGCCGCTCAGCCGGGTCGACGCGTGGGCCAGCAGCCCGGCCGAGAGGGCCAGCAAGGCGTAGGCGTAGACCATGTGGCCCCAGAAGGCGTCGCCGTAAACCGGATCCATGAGGACGAATCCCCGGACCTCGGTCTCGCCGAACCGCTCGAACATCATGCCATGGTGGCGGTTCGTCGCCAGCAGGCCGATCACGACGGCCGGGACGAAGTAGACCCCCGCCACGAACCTGGGCGACGTACCGGCGCCGGTACCGGTGTACTCCAGCACGAAGATCAGGATCGAGGGCGCCACCAGGGCGACCGAGGCGATCTTGAGGCTGTAGAGGACGACCTGGGCGGCCGGGTCGACCAGCAGCGCCTCGATCCCCTCGCAGCCGGCCCAGAAGACCTCGGCGAGCAGGGTGGCCAGCAGGGGGGGCGCCGTCGGCTCCTCCCTCCTCCGCCAGACGAGCCAGGCCGCCCAGGCCGAGACGGCCGAGGCCAGCAGGAACGGGACCGAGGCCGGATTGGCCTGGAACAGGCGGCCGAGGCCATCCAGGGCGTGCTCGGTCGGCATCGCTCGAGCCCGGATCGGTCGTCGGGGTCCTCGGCCGCCGGTCCCGTCCGGCGTCGAATCCACTCACACTATCGTAATAATAAGGAATATACGAGGCTACTCCCGATTGTCCGACCCCGACGATCGGCCGATCGGGTGTTGGTCCCCCGTCCTGGGTCTCGTACCATTGGGGATCTCCCACCCGAGACCACTGATCTCCCTTCCGAGAGGCAACCGTGTCGAAGGCATCGAAGACCAAGAGCAAGGCCAAGGCCCCGGCACAGGCGGCCGGAACCGGCCCCTGGTGGTGGCTCCTGGCGCCCGTCGTCGCCGTCGCCGCCGTGCTGACCCTCTATTCGGGCTCGTTCTTCGTGCGTTCCGGGGGGGCCGGCGGCTCCCCCCGTTCGGTGGCGGAGTCCGACTCGTCGGCCGGTCGAGGTGCGGCCATCGCCCCGAAGCCGGCCGAGTCCCCCTCGAAGGGGAAGGACGCCCGCCCCGCGAGCCCCGAGCACTCGATCCGAGACGCCACGCCCCCCGGCCCTCCCCCCGGCGAGGGCATGGTCTGGGTCCCCGGCGGCACCTACTGGATGGGCACCGACGACCCCCAGTTCCCCGACGCGCATCCGGTCCACCTCGTCACCGTCGACGGCTTCTGGATGGACCGCACCGAGGTGACCAATGCCCAGTTCCGGGAATTCGCCGACGCCACCGGATATGAGACGGTCGCCGAACGCACCCCCTCCTACGAAGAAATCGTCGCCCAGCTCCCGCCCGGCCAGCCGAAGCCGCCGAGGGAGCAGGTCGAGCCGATGCTGGAACCGGGCTCCATCTGCTTCAGCCCCCCCGACCACCCCGTCCGGCTCGACAACGCCATGCAGTGGTGGGTCTGGCAGCCCGGCGCCAGCTGGAGGGAGCCCGAGGGGCCCGGGTCGAACCTCGAAGGCCGGATGGACCACCCGGTCGTCCACGTCGCCTTCGAGGACGCGATCGCCTACGCCGAGTGGGCCGGCAAGCGCCTGCCCACCGAGGCCGAGTGGGAGTTCGCCGCCCGGGGTGGCCTCGACCGCGCCACCTACACCTGGGGGGACGAGCGCCACCCAGACGGCCGGCCGATGGTCAACAACTGGCAAGGGGACTTCCCCCGAGAGGACACCGCCGAGGACGGCTTCGCCGGCGTCGCCCCCGTCGCCGAGTTCCCCGCCAATGGGTTCGGCCTGCACGACATGGCCGGCAACGTCTGGGAGTGGTGCGCCGACTGGTATCGGCCCGACTACTACCGGTCCAGCCCCCGGAGCAACCCGCCCGGCCCCGAGGACTCGATCGACCCGATGGAGCCCGGCGTCCCCAAGCGTGTCCAGCGAGGAGGCTCGTTCATGTGCAGCGACCTCTATTGCGTCCGCTACCGGGTCGGCACCCGGGGCAAGGGGGCGGCCGACAGCGGCCACCCCCACGTCGGCTTCCGGTGCGTCGCCGACGCGGGCCCGGTGGAGTGAGGCGGCCGGCCCGGCCGACCGGGGCCGGGCACGACGGCCGGCCGGGCCGGGCAGGGGAGGACCCCGGCCGGCGTCGGGGGTCCGCGGGGCGAGGCCGATCGGACTCGCCGGATTGGTTCGCATCGGGCCCCTCCGCGGCGGGGGAGAGGCCCGAGGGCCCGACCGGCCCCAGGCCGGCGTGGGACGCGATCGGCGGCCGACGCCCCACGCCCCGACGAGGCCACCCGCCGGAGGGTGGCCTTTCCATCCCCCCCTCCCGATAATGGGCCCCGATCACCCGGACGGCCGGGAGGCGGGCGGCGAGGGCCCGGCTCCCGCCCCGAGCCGAACTCCCCGACGGGAATCCTCCGCCATGACGGCCCGACTCGCACCCCCGATGCTCCTCTGCCTCCTGCTCCCGACCGCAGCGGCGGCCCAGGGGCCCGGCCTGGGGTTGCCGAAGCTCGGCGACGCAACGCCGCGCAACGTCGTCTTCATCCTTTCGGACGATCATCGGTTCGACGCAATGGGCTTCATGGGCCACCCGTTCCTGGAGACCCCGAACATGGACCGCCTGGCGGCGGGCGGCGTGCACCTGGCCAACGCCTTCGTCACCACCTCGCTCTGCTCCCCCAGCCGGGCCTCGATCCTCACCGGCCTGTACGCCCACAACCACCGGGTGGTCGACAACAACAACCCCGTCCCGCCCGGCACCGTCTTCTTCCCGCAGTACCTCCAGGCCGCCGGGTATGAGACCGCCTTCGTCGGCAAGTGGCACATGGGAGGGGGCTCGGACGACCCCCGGCCCGGCTTCGACCGCTGGGTCAGCTTCCGGGGCCAGGGCTCCTACCTCCCCGGCCCCGACGGCCTGAACGTCGACGGCGTCCGGGTCCCCCAGCGGGGCTACATCACCGACGAGCTGACCGACTACGCCGTCGACTGGCTCGAGGGCCGATCGGGGGACACGCCCTTCTTCCTCTACCTCTCCCACAAGGGCGTCCACGCCGAGTTCGAGCCCGCCGGGCGCCACAAGGGCGCCTACGACGACGCCGAGTTCACCCCCCCCGACACGATGGACCCCGAGTTCGAGGGGTTCCGGGACCGCCCGATGTGGGTCCAAAACCAGCGGAACAGCTGGCACGGGGTCGAGTTCCCCTACCACAGCACGCTCGACGTCTCCGAGTTCTACGAGGACTACTGCGAGACGCTGCTCGGCGTCGACGAGAGCATCGGCCGGGTGCTCGACACGCTGGACGCGATGGGGGTGCTCGACGAGACGGTGGTGATCTACATGGGGGACAACGGCTTCGGCTTCGGCGAGCACGGCCTGATCGACAAGCGGGTCGCCTACGAGTGGTCCATGCGCGTCCCGATGCTCATGCATTGTCCCGACCTGTTCTCGCCGGGCACGAGGGTCGAGCAGGTCGTCGCCAACATCGACGTCGCCCCCACCATCCTCCAGGCCGCCGGACTCGCCGCCCCCGACCACTTCGACGGCCGCAGCGCGCTCGGGCTCGCCGCCGGGGAGGACGTCGAATGGCGAGACTCGCTGCTCTACGAGTACTACTGGGAGCGGAACTTCCCCCACACGCCGACGATCTTCGCCCTCCGGACCGATCAGTATAAATTCGTCCGCCCCCACGGGCTCTGGGATCTGGACGAGCTGTACGACCTCCGGGCCGACCCCGCCGAGACGACGAACCTGGTCTTCAGCCCCGAGCACCAGGAGGTCCTCCGGACCCTCAAGGGCCGGCTCTTCGACACGCTGGAGGGGACCGGCGGCATGACCGTCCCCATCTATGCCGACCGGGGCGGCTCGCAGAACCTCCGCAACGCCGACGGCTCCCCCGCCGCCGAGTTCCCCGAGCCCCTCCTGCGTCGGGTTCCTCCCGACCGGGAGCGTCCGTGACACGGAGGGTGCCCGACTCGCCCGACGGAGCGCGCCCCGCCCCAACACCCCCTTACGGGAGCGACTCCCATGACCGCATTTCCGACCTCCTCGTCACCCCTGGGCGAGGCCGCCCGCCAGGAACTCGGCCGGATCCGGAAGAACTGGATCTGGTTCCTGGTCCTGGGGATCCTGACCATCGTGCTGGGCGTGTTCCTCATCGCCACCCCGCTGCTCGGCTCGCTGGCGGCCGTCTGGATGATCAGCGTCCTGCTCATCGCCGGCGGCATCGTCCAGTTCGTGGGGGCGTTCTCGACCAAGGGCTGGGGGGGGTTCTTCCTCTCCCTGCTGGCGGGAGTGCTCTACGTCGGCCTCGGCGTCCTCATCGTCGACCGGCCGGTCACCGCGCTGGAAGTCCTGACGATCGTGATCGCCCTCTCCCTGGTCATCGGCGGCCTGTCCCGGATCATCGTCGCCGCCAGCGAGCGGTTCTACGGTTGGGGATGGACGGCCCTCAGCGGGGGGATCTCGCTGCTGCTCGGCGTGATGATCTGGCGGCAATTGCCGACCTCGGCCTTCTGGGTCATCGGCCTGTTCCTCGGCATCGAGATGCTCTTCACCGGCATGACCTGGGTCATGCTCGCCCTGGGCCTGAAGAGCCTGCCGAAGCCCGAGTCGAGCTGACCCCGCCCCCGGCGACCGCAGTCGCGTCGGCCCGCCCTCGTCGCCTTGACACTCGCAATCGCCGGAGGAGACCCGATGACGCGGCTCGCGATCGCCCTCGCCTCGTGCCTGCCGCTCCCGGTGGCGCCGGCGAAGGCCCCGGCGCCACCGGAGCGGCCGAACGTCCTGTTCCTCGCCATCGACGACCTGAACGACTGGGTCGGCTGCCTCTCCGGCCACCCGCAGGCGAGGACGCCGAACCTCGACCGCCTGGCCGCCCGGGGGACGCTGTTCACCAACGCCCATTGCCAGGCGCCGCTCTGCAACCCGTCCCGCACCAGCCTCCTGACCGGCCTGCGGCCCTCGACCACCGGCGTCTACGGTCTCGCGCCGTGGTTCCGGACGGTCGAGGAGTTCGACGAGGTCGTCACCCTGCCGCAGCACTTCCGGGAGAACGGCTACGCCGCCCTGGCGACCGGCAAGATCTACCACGGCGGTTATCCCCCCGAGGCCGACCGCCCCCGGGAGTTCGACTCCTACGGCCCCGCCGCCGGCGTGGGCGTCCGTCCCGAGGAGAAGCTCATCGGCCCCACCCCCGGCGGCGACAACCCGCTGATGGACTGGGGCACCTTCCCCCACCGGGACGAGGACAAGGGGGACTACCGGGTGGCGACCTGGGCCGTCGAGCAGCTCCGTTCCCTGCCCGACGACGAGCCCTTCTTCCTCGCCGCCGGGTTCTTCCTGCCGCACGTGCCCTGCTACGCCTCGCAGCGATGGTTCGACCTGCATCCCGATGATTCCCTGATCATGCCCCGCGTCTTCCGGGGCGACCGGCAAGATACCCCCGAGTTCTCCTGGTTCCTGCACTGGTACTTGCCCGAGCCCCGCCTCTCCTGGCTGGAATCCGGCGGCACCTGGCGGTCGCTGGTGCAGTCGTATCTGGCCAGCACCAGTTTCGTCGACGCGCAGGTCGGCCGCATCCTCGACGCCCTGGAGTCCTCCGGCCGCCTGGACGACACCGTCGTCGTGCTCTGGTCCGACCACGGCTACCACCTCGGCGAGAAGGAGATCAGCGGCAAGAACACCCTCTGGGAGCCTTCCACCCGCGTCCCGCTCGTCTTCGCCGGCCGGGGCATCCCGGCCGGGCAGGCCTGCGACCGCCCCGTCGAGCTGCTCGACGTCTTCCCGACCCTCATCGACCTCTGCAGCCTGCCGCCCCGCCCCGGCCGCCCCCTGGAGGGCCACAGCCTCGCCCCCCTGATCGAAGACCCGCAGTCCGATCGCCCCTGGCCGGCGATCACCACCCACAACCAGGGCAACCACGGCATCCGCACCGACCGCTGGCGCTTCATCCGCTACGCCGACGGCTCCGAGGAACTCTACGACCTGGAGGTCGACCCCGAGGAGTGGACCAACCTCGCCCTCGACCCGGGGTACGAACCCGTCCTCGCCGACCACCGCCGATGGCTCCCCGAGGTCGATCGCCCCCCCGCGCCCGGCAGTCAGCACCGCGTCCTCACCTATGACGGCACGACCGTTATCTGGGAAGGCAAGCCCATCGACCCGGCCGAGCGGATGCCCTGAGGCCGTCCCCCGTGGCGGCGTCCCGCCCCCCCCGATCCGGGCGGCCGATCACGGAGCGGAGATGGCAGATGCCGGACCTCCCGACCCCGAGCGGCGGGCACGCCACAGGCCCCGACCCGATCGGCCATCGCTGATCTTCCATGCGTCAGCCCGGATCCACCTTCGCCCCCCGACCGGAGCCCCGCCATGCCCCGGATTTCCCCGAGCCTCGCACTCAAGATCGTGCTCGCCCTCGCGGCCTCGACCCCCCGGCCCTCGATCGCGATCGGCCAGGACCGCCCCCCGAACGTCGTCATCATCTTCACCGACGACCAGGGCTACGCCGACGTCGGCGCCTTCGGTGCCGAGGGCTTCGAGACGCCGAACCTCGACCGCATGGCCGCCGAGGGCCGCACGTTCACCGACTTCTACGCCGCCCAGGCCGTCTGCTCGGCCTCCCGGGTCGCGCTGCTGACCGGCTGCTACCCGAACCGGGTCGGCATCCAGGGCGCCCTCGGGCCGGGCTCGAAGATCGGGATCAATGAGCAGGAGATGACGATCGCCGAGCTGCTCAAGCCACTCGGCTACGCCACCGCGATCTACGGCAAGTGGCACCTCGGCGACGCCCCGAGGTTCCTCCCCACCCGCCACGGGTTCGACGACTACTTCGGCCTCCCCTACTCGAACGACATGTGGCCGAAGCACCCCACCAACCCCTCGGCCTACCCGCCGCTCCCCCTGATCGACGGCGAGACCGTCGTCGAGACCGACCCCGACCAGCGCAACCTCACCACCTGGTACACCGAGCGCGCCGTCGAATTCATCGACGCGCACGCGGATGATCCGTTCTTCCTCTACGTCCCCCACAGCATGCCGCACGTCCCGCTGTTCGTCTCCGACAAGTTCGCCGGCAAGTCGGAGCGGGGGATGTACGGCGACGTGATCATGGAGATCGACTGGTCCGTCGGCCAGATCCTCGACGCCCTCCGCCGCAACGGACTCGACGAGGAGACCCTGGTCGTCTACACCTCCGACAACGGCCCCTGGCTCTCCTACGGGGATCACGCCGGCTCCGCTGGGCCGCTTCGGGAGGGCAAGGGCACCAGCTTCGACGGCGGCCAGCGCGAGCCCACCCTGATGCGGTGGCCCGGCCGCGTCCCCGCCGGCTCGACCTGCTCCGAGCCCGCCATGACCATCGACCTGCTCCCCACCATCGCCGCCCTCACCGGCGCCACCCCGCCCGACCACCCGATCGACGGCCTCGACATCTCTCCCCTCGTCTTCGGCGAGCCCGACGCCCAGTCCCCCCACGACGCCCTCTACTTCTACTGGGGCCGGGAGTTGCAGGCCGTCCGCTCCGGCCGCTGGAAACTCCACTTCCCCCACTCGTACCGCAGCCTCGAGGGGGAAGGTGGAACCGGCGGCCGGCCCGCTCCCTACGTCCAGCGCGAGATCGGCGAGGCCCTGTTCGATCTCCGCTCCGACGTCGGCGAGTCGACCGACGTGAAGGCCGACCACCCCGAGGTCGTCTCCCGCCTCAAGGACCTCGCCGACCGGGCCCGGGCCGAGCTGGGCGACTCCGCCACCGACCGGCAGGGCTCCGGCGTCCGCCCCCCGGGCCGCTTGTGAGTTGCATCGTGGCCGCCGCCACGGCATCCTCGGGGGCACGCTCGCCCCCGAGGAGGCCCTCCGATGATCCGATCCGCCCTCGCGCTCGCCGTCGCCCTGCTCGCCCTGCCCCCTCGCCCCGCCCCCGCCCGGCAGGACGGGCCGCGACGCCCTCCCAGCATCCTCGTCCTCCTCGCCGACGACGTCTCTTGGAAGGACTTCGGCTGCTACGGCCACCCCACCATCCGCACGCCGAACATCGACGCCCTCGCCTCCGGCGGCCTCCGGTTCGCCAACGCCTTCCTCACCACCTCCTCGTGCAGCCCGACCCGGGTCAGCGTGCTCACCGGCAAGTACCCGCACGCGACCGGCGCCGAGGACCTGCACATGAACCTCCCCGAGCACGAGGCGATCCTCCCCTCGCTGCTGAAGGCCGTCGGCTACCACACCGGCCACATGCTCAAGACCCACTACGGCCCCGCCGGCGACGCGCAGTTCGACTGGTACGGCACGCAGGTCGTCGCCTTCCCCTCGTTCCTCGACGAGGCCGGCGACCGGCCGTTCTTCACGTGGGTCGGATTCCGCGACGCCCACCGGCCCTACACCGAAGGGGCGATCGACGACCCCCACACCGACGCCGATGCCGTCGTCCCCCCCTTCCTCGCCGACACCCCCGAGACCCGGTCCGACCTCGCCCTCTACTACGACGAGATCGCCCGGATGGACGGCCACATCGGACGGATGGTCGCGGAACTCGAGGCCCGAGGCCGCCTCGACGACACCCTGATCGTCTTCTTCGCCGACAACGGCATGCCCTTCCCCCGGGCCAAGGGCACCCTCTACGACTCCGGGATCGGCACCCCGCTCGTCATGTCCTGGCCCGATCGGATCGACCCCGGCACCGTGCACGAGGGGCTCGCCTCGGTCATCGACCTCGCGCCCACGTTCCTCGAACTCGCCGGCCTCCCGACGCCCGCCGACATGCAGGGGAGGAGCATGGTCCCCGTCCTCGACGACCCCTCGAACCCCGGCCATGCCGCCGTCTTCAGCGAACGCAACTGGCACAACTGCGACGAGCACATGCGGAGCATCCGCACCGAGCACTACAAGCTGATCCGCAACGCCTACCTCGACCTGCCCCATGGAAGCCCCTCCGACGTGAGTAGCTGCCCCTCATGGGACGCCCTGCTCGCCCTCAAGGCCAAGGGCGCACTCTCCCCCGCCCAAGCCCAGCTCTTCCAGGTCCCCAGGCCCCCGATCGAGTTGTACGACCTCCAGTCCGACCCCTCCGAGTCCGACAACCTCGCAATCCTCCCCGAACACGCCGAGATCGTCTCCGAGTTGGCCGGGCGCCTCGACGACTGGGCCGCCGCCACAGGGGACTATCCGCCGACCTATCGCCGCCGCGCCGACAACTGCGACCGCGTCACCGGCGAGAAGTTCTCCCAGGACATCGCCCCCATGACCGACCCGCTCCCCCCCGGCTTCGGTCGCCGCTGATCGGAGTTCTCCTGCCCATGCTGATCGGTTTCGTGAGCGACGAGCGATACGTCGCGCTGCCCGACGTCTCGTTCGAGTTCCTCGGCCCCTCCGGATCGGTCGCCGCCCGGTCCCGGGCCGACGGCTCGGTCCACGCCGCCCTGATGCCGGGGCCCTACGTCGTCACCGTCAACGCCCCCGGATACGGGGCCAAGCGAGTCCGCCTCGACTGCCCGACCTCGAGGCCCTACCACTTCCGGATGCTCTCCGACCGCCTGCTCGGCTACGCCTGGCCGAAGTGGACCCGATCGGGCGAGGAATCGGAGTTCCGCGTCCATTCCCCGGAGCCGTATCGACTAGACCTGTCCCGGTACGGGCTCGACGTGGAGCACGTCCGCAACCTCGGCTGGCACGACGAGCACGGCCCCAGGGCCACGGCCCAGATCACCCCGGACGGCGACTACACCCGGGGCGGCGTCCGCTGGAACAGCGTCGGCTACCCCAGCAAGGTCCACCGCCAGTACGTCACCGCCCCCGACCGATCGGGGCTCTACTACTTCCGGGCGCAGACACGATCCGGTCTGGACTTCGCCTTCCCCTGGGTCGTCGCGCCGTCGAGGCCATCGGCCCCGATCGCCTTCCTCACCGCCACCATGACCTGGAACGCCTACAACGCCTTCGGCGGCCGATCGAACTACATCAGCCCCGACGCCCTCCCCCCCGAGCCCACCGTCAATTCCCGGCAGGAGCTGGCCCGCTACACCGACCCCGACTTCGTCACCTACGACGCCGACTCCTACGCCCTGCTCTCCTTCGACCGGCCCGACCCGAACACCCACATCGACCCCGGCGAACTCCCCACCGACCCCATCGAGGGCCGGGCCGCCTGCCACCTCGCCCCGGCCGAGTGGCGGATCCTCGCCTGGCTCGAACGCGAGGGCATCCCTCACGACGTCTACGCCGAGAACCAGCTCCACGACGGCACCCTCGACCTCGACGCCTACCGCGTCATCGTCCTCGCCCCGCACCCGGAGTACTGGACGAAGGCGATGTATGATCGCGTGAAGGCCTGGGTCGACCACCACGGCGGGCGCCTCGCCTACCTCGGCGGCAACGGCGTCAATTGCGAGGTGACGCTCCCCGACCCGTCCACCATGATCGTCCACAATGGCCGGGAGCGGGACGTGTACCCGAAGGGCCTCGACAGCCGGTTCCACCTGACCGCCGGCGTCTCCGAGGCCACCCTCCTCGGCGTCGCCTTCTCCTACGCCGGCATCATGACCTCCACCCCGTTCCGGGCGACCGACTCCTCCCACTGGGCCTTCTCCGGCACCGGCTTGAAGGACGGTGACCGCTTCGGCACCCGGAGCCTCCATATGAGGTGCGAGGGGGGGGCATCGGGCCACGAGACCGACAAGGTCACCCCCCACTCTCCCCCAGACGTCCGGGTGATCGCCCGGGGGGAAAACCCCGACGACGGCGGCGCCCACCTCTCCCTCTATACCACGCCCTCCGGGGGAGCCGTCTTCGCCGCCTCGTCGATCACCTACCCGGCCTGCCTGCTCGTCGACGCGCACGTCTCCACCATCACCGCCAACGTCTTCCGCCGGTTCCTCGACGACGGACCGGTCTCGCCCTGAAGGATCCCCCGATGAAGATCACCCGCCTCGAGGCCATCCCCGTCTCCGTCCCCTTGAAGGCCGGTCTGACCACCCGGACCGCCCACGGCGACCACGTCACCTCCGACTACGCGATCGTCCGCGTCCACACCGACTCCGGCCTCGTCGGCCTGGGCGAGGCGACCGTCTCCCCGATCTGGAGCGGGGAGACGAACCGGTCGGCCGTCGTCGCCGTCGAGCAGATCCTCGGCCCCGCCATCCTCGGGATGGACCCGACCCGCGTCCACTCCTGCCGGTTCGCGATGGACCGCGCCCTCAAGGCCAACCCCTTCACCAAGTCCGCCGTCGAGATGGCGCTCTGGGACCTCGCAGGTAAGGCCGCCGGCGTGCCCGTCCACCAACTCCTCGGCGGCAAGCTCCGGGACTCGATCCGCACCAAGATGATGATCGGTGCCTTCGACCCGCCCCAGGCCGTCTCCCTCGCCGAGCGGTTCCTCGGGTGGGGCGTCACCTGCCTGAAGGTCAAGGTCGGCCTCGACCCCGCCGGCGACGTCGCCCGGGTCCGGGCCGTCCGCGAGGCCGCCGGCCCCGACATCCCCATCACCGTCGACGCCAATTGCGGCTGGGACGTGCCCGCCGCCCGATACGCCCTGGAACGGCTCAAGGCCTTCGACCTCCTCGTCGCCGAGCAGCCGCTCAACCCCGTCCTCGACGACGCCACCCGAGATCTCCGCTCCCTCGGGCTCGCCATCATGGCGGACGAGAGCGTGTGGACGGCCGCCGACGCCATGCGCGTCTGCAAGGCGAACGCGGCCGACGTCATCAGCCTCTACCCCGGTAAGAATGGCGGCCTGCTCGCCTCGATCGAGGTCGCGCACGTGGCCGCCGCCGCCGGGATCCCCTGCCACATGGGCAGCAACCTGGAGCTGGGCATCGCCAGCGCCGCCATGCTCCACCTGGCCGCCGCAGTGCCCAACATCCGCAGCGACCGCTTCCCCGCCGACATCCTCGGTCCCAACTACCACGAGGCCGACCTGCTCACCACGCCCCTCCGCCTCGAACCCGAGGCCGCCATCGTCCCCGACTCCCCCGGCCTCGGAGCCGAGCTGGACGAAGGCCAGTTGGACCGATTCCGCGTCGACCGCTGACCGGGCGCGCCTTTCGTGCGACCACCGGAGGCGGGGTGTCCTCGCGACGCCGAGTTCCTTCGTCTCCCGGCGCTCCTCGTCCTTCTCCCCCGCGGTGGGGGCGAAGGACATATTGGCTCCCTCTCCCCGCTTGCGGGGAGAAGGTGGGAGTGAGGGACCCGGAGAAGGTCGAACGGCCTTGCCTCGCCGTTCGCCCGAATCCTCCGGCCGACCGGCGACGCGGTGCCCAGAGGGGGGACGTTCAGCGCCGCGCCTCGGCGACCTCAGCCGATCTTCGCGAACGCACGCTTCATCGCCCCGGCGACGGCCTCGATCGCCTCCTCGTCCCCCATCGCATTCAGGGGCGCGTTGAACGGCTCGGCGCGGACGGGGCCGTCGTAGCCGATCGCCACCAACGAATCCAGGAACGCCTTCACGTCAATCACCCCGGTGCTGGCGGGCAGCTCACGTTTGTTGTCGACCTGCTCGTCGACCGGGATCCCGGCCGGCGCGTCGTTCAGGTCGCAGGCGATCACCTGGGCGTTCGTCAGGGCCCGGATGTCCTCCGCCGATTCCCCCGCCGTGTACCAGTGCCAGCTATCGAGCACCAGCCCCACGTTGTCCCGGTCGATGGCGCCGATCAGCTCCAGGGTCTCGGCCATCGTGTGCACGAACGGGTACCGGGCGGCCGTCCACATCGTCTTCGGCCCGACATATTCGAGCCCGAACCGCAAACCTCGATCTCCCAGTACCGAAGCCACCTCGCGCAACCGCTCGGCGTGCCGCTTGAAGTTCTCCAGGTACGTCAACTCGTCGCTCCGGGGCATCAGCCAGGTGCCGACCCGGGCGACTCCGGCCCGTCCCAGGGCGTCGGCGAAGCCGGGCAGGTCCTCCATCCCCGATCGGAAGGTGTCCGCGTCGCGTCGGAATTCGACCGGAAGCCCGGCGGCGCCGAAGACGAGGCCCTTCGCCTCCATCGACGCCAGGAACCCCGACAACGCCTCGTCGTCGAGCGAGCCCAAATATCCCGCGTCCGGCGCCACCGATTCGAATCCCGCCCCGGCCGCCAGCTCGACCAGCCGGGGATACGGGAGCCCGACCCCGATCATCCCGGGCACGAGGTCCATCGTGAACTCCCGGTCGCCCTGCGCACCTCCGCCGAACAGGCTCCGGTTCGAGGCGGCCAACCCCGTCAGGGCGGCGGTGGCGAGGAATTCTCGTCGTCGCATGAGCATCGGTCGTCCCCCGGAGCGAGGCGTCAGTCTCCCCCCTCGATCGCCCGATCGAGCAGGTTCTTCGTGATCCGCTGCACCCTGGTGTCGGGGCCGTGGGGCCGACTCCAGTGCGACCAGGGCAACACGTGGCCCGGGGGCGACGAGAGCCCCTGCGCCCAGAAGATCGTCGCGGCGTTGAACACGAAATTCCCCTTCGGGCCCGGGTAGATCGTCGCCGTCCATTGCTGGGGAGTCACGCCCCCGACCCACGCCGTCCCCCCGGCGACCACCTCCAGGCCCGGGAGGTCGGCCGGGGCGCCGTGATACTCCCAGCCGATCAGGCCCGGGATCCGGTCGCCCGCCTCCACGCCGGTGCCCTCGAAGATCCAGTGGTCCGGCTGCGTGATGATCCAGTCGCCGCCGCCGTTGACCGGCTCCACGTTCCGGGCCCCCATCAGCAACCCCTCATCGGGTCCCCGCTCGGGGAAGGGTCCGTGGTCCCGCTCCCGGTTGACCGCATAGTGGTTGTCCCCGCCGTAGGGGCCGCCCCGGAAGAAGACGCGGTTCGGCCTCCCGTCGGGGCTGTCCGAGTACGGGGAGACCCAGCACACGCTGTTCCCGGAGAGGAACAGCAGGTCGACCCCCGCGTCCCGCATCGCCTCGACGCTCCGGAACTGGCGGATGTCCCAGTACTCGTCGTGGCCGACGCTGAGGAACGCCTTGCACTCCAGCCCCCGGTCGGGCGAGAGCATGTCGCTGTTGGAGCAATACGTCACGTCGTATCCGTGCTGCTCCAGCCAGTAGGCCAGCGGGAACTCGAAGGGCAGGAACTCCCCCGAGCCGAAGGTCAGCGGGTCGTTCACCACCCCCTCGAACTGCGCCTCCCGGCCATACGGCCGGTCGAAGCTGACGGCCGCCCAGGGCCCCTGATTCCCCTTCGGATGCGTATAGACCGAGAAGTCGTTCGGCCAGCGGTTGTACGCCTGCCAGGTGTTGTCGGAGCACTGGAAGAGGATGTCGGCGGGCCGGTCGTCTCGGACGATGAAGACGACGTAGCTCTGCCAGTAGGGCTCGTCCTCGGCCTCGGGGACGGTGGTCAGGCGGCCGAGGTACACGCCGCTGACCCACTCGTCCGGGATGGTGAGCGAGGCGGACGGCTCCCATTGGCATTCGTGCACGTCTTTCGGCCCGGGCTCGGGGACGGGCTGCGTCTCCCCCGGGAGCGGCCCCATCGTCGTCATCAGCCGGGCGCCGAGGCCGCCGTAGTAGCCCATCCGGAAGACCTCGACCGTGAAGGGCCGGGGCGGGTCGGTGGACACCATCAGGTCGATCGACTCGCCCGCCGCCACGCTCTGCTTCGAGCAATACCCCTCGATCCAGGGGGAGCGGAAGCCGTCGGCATCGGGCCGGACCCGGGTCAGCTGCCAGTCGACGGCCCCGGGCCTGGCATTCTCCTCCGTGATGACCGAGCCCCGGTCTCCCGGTGTCGGGGAGACCAGGACCGCAACCACGCAGATCGCCGCGAGCATGCTCATCTCAAGGAGTCTCCCCGACCGGGCCCTCGGGCCTCAGCTCCACCGACCGCAGGTCCATCAGCGCCCCTTTCGGGCGGCCCTCAGGGCGGATCTCCAGGCGATGTCGGCCGTCCCCGAGCGACACCGTCCCCACCGTCGCCCGGCGGTAATCCTCCCAGGATCCGGTCCCGGGCACGACCCCCGCGATCCGGTCGGCCCCGACCTCGATCGCGTACGAACCGCCGCCCTCGCCGTCGTCGCAGGCCCAGTCGAGCCGGACCTCGTACCGTCCGGGTCGGTCGACCTCGAAGGTCCAGGCCGCCCGGTCGTCGTCGCCGATCCACCAGCCGAGATTGCCGAGGGTGGGCTCATAGGTCAATCGATTCCCATAGATTTCCGCCGTCTCGGCCGACAGCGTGACCGATCCGCCCTCCGACGGCCGGACGAGCGTCGGGTGATTGCCCGGGACCTCCTTCGGCCGGAGCCCCAGCTCTCGGAGGAACGCGATCAGGTGGCCGAGCTGCCGGGGGTCGAGGTCCTGCTCCAACCCCTCGGGCATGAGCGACTTGCCCGAGCCGGCGATCTCCTCGATCTCCGAGCGGGGCAGCACATCACGCTCGCCCCCCTGGCGGAGCAGGGCGACCGCGTTCGAGGTCTCCTCGGCGATCAGGCCGGAGACGACCCGGCCGTCGCTCGTGGCGGCGGTGTAGGAGGCGTACTTGGCCTCGACCGCCCGGTTCGGGTCGAGGATGGCGATGAGCAGGGCCTCGGGCGACCGATCGGTCAGGGCCGTCAGGTCGGGGCCGACCTCGAACCCGTCTCCCTCCAGCCGATGACAAGGGGCGCACGACTTGAGGAAGACGGCCCGGCCCGCCTCCGGGTCGCCGCCGAGGGCGAGGGCCGATCGCATCCGTCCCACCACCTCGCCCCGCTCCCCGGGCACCGCGCCGAACAGGGCCGAGGTCCGATCCCGGATCCCGGCGTCCTGGTCCGCGAGCAGCCGTTCCCGATGCGTCGGGCCGACCTCCGACGGCGGCACTCGTCCCTCGGCGATCGCGTCGAGCAGGGCACCCCGCCACGCGTCCCGCCCGAGCAGCGTCTCCAGGATCTCGCCCCGGAGCGCGGGCCCGTGGCCTCGCCAGCCGTCCAGCAGGATCCCGGGAACGCGGTCGCCCCCCGCCCGGGCGATGGCGTCGATGGCCGCCCGCTGCACCGGGGCGGCCTCCTGGGGGCGGAGGAGATCGGCGAGGAGATTGAGGTCCCGGTCGATCGCGCCCGGGTCCCGCGCCAGCAGGCCGACGGCCGAAGTCCGGGCCGCCTCGGGCGCCGATGCGTCCCCGGCGATCGCCCGGGCCGCCTCGAAGTAGGGCCGGAGCGCCGTTGCCTCGCGTCCCAGGCCCGCGGCGGGCTCGGCCCATCGGGCGAACGGCCGGCCGGCCCGGGCGGCCTCGTCGAGCACGTCGGAGAGCACGGCGAGCGTCGCCGGGCCGGCCTCCTCGGCCCCGTCGAGCGCGCCGAGCACCGCCCGAACGATCTCGGCCACGCCCCCGGGGCCCGCCTCCGAGGCCGCCGAGGCGAACAGGGGGGCGATCAGCCCTTCGGGCAGCGCGGCCCCGCCGCCGGCCCGTTCCAGCAGCACTCCGAGCATCGTCTTCGCATGAGGGCGGGCGGAGCTGAGCACGGCCGAGCGGAACCAGTGGTCGCCTCCCGAGTCCAGGGCGAGGCCCGCCAGCGCCCGGCCACCCTTCGGATCCGGCCAGTCTCCCAGGGCCAGGGCCGCCGCGAATCGGACCCGGGGCTCCTCGTCCTCGACGAGGGTCAGGATCGTCTCGCCCACCTCCTCGGATCCCGGCAGCAGCGAACGGCCGGCCAGGATCGCGGCGCGACGGACTTCCGGATGCGCGTCGGCCGTCGCCCGTTCGACCGTCCTGTGGTCGAGCCCGCCCAGGCAGGCCAGCGTCCAGAGCGCCTGCACCCGGGCCTCGGGGTGGGCGGCGGCCGTCGCCAGCGATCGGAGCGGGCCGATCGCGGAGGGATCGGGATCATGCATCAGAAGCCGCTGGCACGTGTCGCGCCGCCAGCCGTTGGGGCCGTCCATCGCGGCGACGAGGTACGGCCCGTCAAGGCCGTCGAGCCTGGCGATCCCTCGGGGGCGGCGGTCGGCGGGGAAGACGCGGTAGATCCGGCCCCGGTCCTCGCCGGCCCGGAGGTCGATGCGGGCCTCCCAGTCGTCGGGGATCCACTCGGGGTGCTCGATGACGGCGCGGTTCATGTCCGCGATCCAGAGCGCCCCGTCCGGCCCCGTCCGGGCCCAGACCGGCCGGAACCAGTCCTCCGTCGAGGCCAGGAACTCCGAGGTCTGCTCGCCGTCCGCCCTCCGGCCGACGTAGGAGGCCCCATCCGGTTCCAGCACCATCCGGTGGACGAGGTTGTGCACCGGTTCGCAGACGAACAGGCTCGACTCGAACCCCGGGCCGAGCAGGTCGTCTCGGTAGGGGGACGGGCTGCAGGCGGAGGTTGCCCGGTTGGCCGAGCCCGGGTCGTTGAACCGGGCGAGGGTCCGGCTGGCGGGGTAGAGGGCGGTTTCGGGCTCCAGCAATTGCGTCGTCGAGGAGGAGGCGAACGCCGGGTTCCGGCCGAGGTCGGCGTCGTCCAGGACGACGTGCCAGGCCCAGACCGAGTTGTTGTTGATGAACCAGTCGCCCCAGTCGTTCCGCTGTCGGCCGAACTGCGAGCGCCCGCCGGCGGGCTCGATCCTCCCCTCGTCGGGCCGGAGGAGGAGGTCCATGCCCCGGGCCGTCACCCGGTCGCCCGTCCTGGTCGATCGGACCACGCCCCCGTCGGCGTCCGCGGCGTGGACCCAGCCGTCGAAGCCGAGGGCGAAGCCGTTGAGGCGGTGCTGCGGATTCGCCTCGGCGAAGCCGGTGTAGAGCGTCTCCTCGCGATCGCATCGGCCGTCCCCGTCGGCGTCCTCGGCGTATCGGATGTCCGGGGCGCAGGAGATGAGCACGCCATCACGCCAGGACATGATGCCGTTCGGATACGAGAGGCCGTCGAGGAAGACGGTCGAGGCGTCGTACCGGCCGTCACCGTCGGTATCCTCCAGCACCCGGACCCGACCCCCGCCCTCGACGCCGAGCGGGTAGTCCGCCATCTCGACCACCCAGAGCCGGCCGTCGGCCGACCAGTCGAAGGCGACCGGATCCCGCACCATCGGCTCTCCCACGACGAGTTCGACCTCGAAGCCGGGAGGCACCCGGATCGCCGCCGTCGCCTCGGCCGGCGAGAGCCCCTCCGGCGTCGGCTCCCGGGACGCCTGCCCGGCGGGGGAGGGGCCGCCGATGACGCCCAGGGCCAGCACGGCGAGCCAGGAGAGCAGGGGGCAACTCGGCGTCATCGGCACGACTCCTCGGCGGCTCGGGACGCGACCTCCCCGGAGTATAACCGCCCCCCCTCCCCCCGGCGAGCGACCGCCTCGGCCGGAACCGGGCACCAGGACCCTGGCCCGGCGTGTCTCCGCTGGCGCGGCCGGCAGACCGCGCTCGCCACACCAAAATCCATAAAATCAACGAGAAAAACAACTTAGTCCGACACAGCCGACAATCCGTCCCATCCGGCACGTTCGTTGTATTTCCTTCAATCGAGTCCGAGCCGGGAGGGCCTGGCGGCGAGGGACGCGGGGGATCGATCCCGCCCCGATCGCCGTCCGGACCCCGCCGGCAGACGGCCCACGTCCGCCTCGAAGTCTCGCACCGGATTGAGGAGCGCACCATGTCGAGGATCATCACCACGTCGAAGGCGGCGAGCCTGGCCGCGCTGTTCGCGGCCGTCCTGGCGGGGACCTCGGCCGACGGCCAGGTCATCGACCTGCGATCCCCCCCGTACGGCCCCGGCGCCCGGCCCGGCCATCCGGCCTCGCCGCACCATCGGGGAGCGGACCGGTTCGGGCCGGGGCGCCCCGGACCCCGACCGATCGGTTTCGGTGCCGCTCCCGCCTACCCCGATCCGGCCGGATACCCCGGCCCGGGTTACCCCGGCGGGACTCCGGGAGGATTCCCAGGCGGGTTCCCGGGGGGATTCCCGGGCGGTCATCCGGGCGGGGCCGTGCCGCCGGGGCCGGGGATCGCCCCGGGCTTCCCGGGTCCGGGGGTCGGCGGCGGGCACTGCGCGCCGGGGGTCTCGCCGGCGATCGGGGCGGTGGACGAGTTGATCGGCCAGGTCGGGGCCTTCCTCCAGGCCTTCGGCCCCACGGTGGGGTGCGTGCCCCAGGGGGAGCGGATCTACCGGGACGCGCTGGACCTGCATGACGCGGCCCTCGCCTTCCGGCAGGCCGCGCTGGCCGGGGCCCCGCCCTGCGACCTCCAGCGGCTCTACGCCGCCATGGACCGCCCCTGCGGCCGGCTCGTCTCCCGGGTCGATTGCATCGCCCGGGGCCGGACGGGGCCGAACATCCAGCAGGTCCGGATCATCGGCGCCCTCTGCGGCCAGATCCGGACGCTCATCTGAGCGGACGGGGAGGGACGATCACCCTCCTCGTCAGGACGAGATCCGGGGCGGGTCAATCATCACGAGCGGCTCGCCCCGTCCGTTCGCGCCGGCCTCCGAGCCGCTGGGGCAGTTCCCGCAGCCCGAGCCGCACCCGGCCCCGGAGGCCCCCCGGGTCGAGACGGCCCGGTACCCCGATCGGGCCAGGTAGCCCAGGGCCAGGGCCACCATCGCCAGCGCCGCGACGTCTTGCCAGGCGGTCATCATGCGCATCTCCCCGGTACGTCGAGGCGTCGCGGGCGATCATGCGGCAAGCAACGTGCCGACCTGATAGGTGATCATCGCCGCCACATACGCCAGGGCCGTCATGTAGGCGAAGCTGAAGGCGGGCCAGGCCCAGGAATTCGTCTCCCGCCGGATCACGGCCAGCGTGGAGACGCACTGGGCGCACAGGGCGAAGAAGACCATGATCGACAGCGCGACGGGCACCGTGAACAGCGGGCGGCCGTCCCGCCACTCGGCCTCCCGGAGGGCGACCTGGAGCCGGCTGACCCCCTCCTCGCCCTCGACGTCGCTGCCGATGTCGAAGATGACGCCGAGCGTGGCGACCACCACCTCCCGGGCCGGGAACGAGGCGATCGCGGCGGCGCCGATCCGCCAGTCCCAGCCCAGCGGCCGGACCACCGGCTCGATCAGCCGACCGGCCCGGCCGAGCAGGCTGTTCCGCTTCTGGAGGCCGTCGGCCCTGGCCTCGACGGCGGCGATCCGGGCGTCGAGGTCGGCGATCGCGTCCGGGTCGTCGGCGACGTCCCGGGCCAGTTCCATCGCCAGGACCTGCTGCGCGACCCGGTTGGCCTCCAGCTCCGGCAGCCTCGGGTAGTAGAGCAAGGCCCACATCACGACCGAGACGGCCACGATGATCGTCCCCGCCCTCCGGACGAAGGACCAGCCCCGGTCGAACATCCGGTGGAGGACCACCCGGGCCGACGGCCACGTGTAGGCCGGCAGCTCCATCACGAACGGCGGCGTCGGCCCCCTGAAGACCGTCCGCTTGAGCGCCCAGGCCACGCCCGCCGCCGCGACCACGCCGACCGAATAGAGCGCCACCATCGTGACCGCCTGGAGGCTCAAGAGCCCGCCGATCGCCACCGGCGGGATGAACGCCGCGATCAGGAGCGTGTAGACCGGCAGCCGGGCGCTGCAACTCATCAGCGGGGCCACGAGGATCGTCGTCATCCGGTCCCGGCGGTCCTCGATCACCCGGGTCGCCATCACGCCCGGGATGGCGCAGGCGAACGAGGAGAGCAGGGGGATGAACGACTTGCCGCTGAGCCCCAACCGGGTCATCAGCCGGTCCATCAGGTAGGCGGCCCGGGCCAGATAGCCGCAGTCTTCCAGGATGCCCAGGAAAAAGAAGAGGATGAAGATCTGGGGCAGGAAGACGATCACCCCGCCGACCCCCGCGATCACGCCGTCGACGATCAGGCTCCGCAGCGGCCCCTCGGCCATCGCCCCCTCGACCCCCTCGGCCAGGCGGCCGACCCCGGCGTCGATGAGGTCCATCGCCGGCACGGCCCAGGTGAAGACCCCCTGGAAGATCAGGGCCATGATCACGACGAAGATCAGGGTGCCCCAGGCCCGGTGCGTCAAGACCCGGTCGACCCGGTCCCCGGTCGTCAGCCTCGGCTGGTCGGGCCGGGTCACCACGCCTTCGAGGGTCGAGGCCGCCCAGCCGTACCGGGCCATCGCCTCGACCGCCGGCACCGGGCAGGCCGCCTCCGCCAGCCGATGCCGGCTGGCGAGGATCTCGGCGTGCAGGTCCCCCTCCCCGTCGTCCAGGGTGACCACCCCTTCGAGGTAGCCCCCCGTGTCGAGCAGGAGCCGCTCCACCAGGTAGCGGGGCAGGGGGGGCTTGCCGGCCCGATGCCCGGCCAGCCAGCCCCCGAGCCGGGCGACCTCGGCCCGGAACGGCTCGGGGAAAGGGCTCTCGATCGGCGTCGAGGGGCGCCCGGCCGCCTCGGCCAGCGCGGCCTTCAGCGCGTCGAGCCCGACCCGCTTGTGCGCCCGGATCGGCACCACCGGCACGCCGCCGAGCCGATCCCGGAGCGCCTGGGCGTCGATCGCCACCCCCCGATCCTCGGCCACGTCGGTCATCGTCAGCGCGACGACCGTCGGCCTCCCCAGTTCGAGGACCTGGCTGACGAGGTAGAGGTTCCGCTCCAGGTTGTTCGCGTCGACGACGCAGAGCACCACGTCCGGGCCCGGCGTGTCGGCCCTCCGGCCGAGCAGCACGTCGACGGCCACCATCTCGTCCGGCGACCTCGGCGCCAGGCTATACGTGCCCGGCAGGTCGATCAGCGTCCAGCGGCGATCGCCGACGAGCATCCGGCCCGTCTTCTTCTCGACCGTCACGCCCGGGTAGTTCCCCACCCGCTGCTGCACCCCCGACAGGGCGCCGAAGACGGTCGACTTCCCCGTGTTCGGGTTGCCGATCAGGGCCACGGTCCGGGTCTGCGGGTCGGCGGCGATGGACATGGCGGGCGGGCTCGGTCGCGGTCGCGGGGGAGGGGTGGGCAGCGGGCAGGCCGGAGCGGCGGAGCGGCGGAGCGGCGGAGCGGGGGTCCGGCGGGCCGACGCTCGATGCGCGACGACCAGCCCGACAGGACGGATGGCTCGCCGCCGGGATCCGCTCCGATCCCGCCTCCTGGCGACCATTAACGGGGAGAGACCTCCACCCCCGACGCCTCCGCCCTCCTCAGGCTCAGGCGGTAGCCTCGCAGTTCGAAGACGAGCGGGTCTCCCAGGGGGGCGACGGCGACGAGCTTCACCTCGGTCCCCGGGATCAGGCCCATCTCCATCGCCCGGACGCCGGAGTCGGTCGTCACGTCCACGGCCAGGACGTTCGCCGACTGGCCGACCGACAGCTCGGAGAGCCGGGAGGGGGTGGACATGGTCATGCCCCGGAGGTCCCCGCCCTCACGAGCACCCCGGACAGCTCGTCGGAGCGGACGCCCAGCTTGTGGCCGTCGAGCCGGATGATGCAGGGGCTCCCCGGGCGGACCATCTCGACCTCGGCCCCGCCCCGGAGCCCCATCTCCCGGAGCCGGTGCACCAGCATCCCCCCGCCGATCACCTGATCCACGAGGGCCCGCTGGCCGGGGCGGAGCAGGGTCAGCGGGATCAACTCGGCCTCGATCGGCGGCGTCGCGGCGATGACCGACATGCAGACGCTCCCTCGCTAGGCGGGTCTCGGGAGGCGGGACGACCCGGCCCAGGTGCGTCCTCGGGCCGCGATCCATTCGAGTCGATTGCGTATTGAGATTCAGTCTCAACGATCGGATTATAGTAGAATCGGCCGAGGGCCGTCAAACCTTTTATGAAGCCGTCGGGGTGATGATGAGCGTGGTCGCGCCGGATTCTCGCTACACGGGGCCCGAGGCCACCCCCACCTTGGAGGTCGGCGGCCGGGCGATCCGCCTCTGCCGACCGGCCGACCCGGATCGGCTGCTCGACGACCCAGTCGTGCTCGACTGGAACGCCCGGGACGACTACATGCCCTACTGGGCCTACCTCTGGCCCGGCGCCTTCCTGCTGGCCGAGGCGGTGGCCGTCGAGCCCTGGGGGCCGGATCTCACCGCGTTGGAGCTGGGCTGCGGCCTCGGCCTGGCCGGGCTGGTCGGCCTGGACGCCGGCCTCTCCCGGGTCGTCTTCACCGACTACGACCTCGCCCCCCTCCGCTTCGTCGGCCGCAGCGCCACCGCCAACGGCTTCGGCCCCGACCGCGTCTCCACCGATTTGCTCGACTGGCGGGATCCCCCCGACGCCCGATATCCCGTCATCCTCGGCGCCGACGTGCTCTACGAGCGTCGCCTGGTCCCGCTGGTCGTCGGGGTCCTCCGCGCCCTGCTCGCGCCCGACGGCGTCGCGCTCGTCTCCGGCCCCTACCGGGTCGCCACCGAGGACCTGGGGCCCGCCCTCTCCGCCGCCGGCCTGCGCTCCGAGTCGTCGCCGATCCGCTCGGAGGACGAGCACGGCCGGCCCTTGAGGGGGACCTTGCATCGCATCCGACGGCGATAGGCCCGCCCGGCCACGTCGGCCGGAGATCCCGACCGGGGCCCGACGCCTCCCCGGCTCGCCGACCTTCCCGGCCCCCCTCGAGTCGGGGACATTTGCGGAATTCCCTTGACCGGGGTCGTCGCTCACGCGAAGTTAAGCGATTGCCGGGATGGGTGAACCGATCCCGGACTCTTCGGAGGTCGATTGAACGCCCGATGGCCGTGGGAGCGATGCCCCGGCATCCGGGCCACCGTCGCGGTCGTCGAGGGCCGGGCCCGATCGGGCCGGCCGCCGCGGTCCCCCTGCGCCCGGCGAGGAGCCGGCGGTGAGGGCCTCCCGGGCGGCCGGGCGGCGACGGAACCGGGCCGATCCCCCTTCTCCCCCCGAGGCAGGACGATCCCATGCGCACCGAGTCGACCCGCCACCGAGCCCGAGCCTTCACGCTGATTGAGTTGCTGGTGGTCATCGCCATCATCGGCGTGCTCATCGCCCTCTTACTGCCCGCGGTGCAGTCGGCCCGGGAGGCCGCCCGACGCGCCCAGTGCACCAACAACCTCAAGCAGATCGGCCTGGCCTTCCACAACTACCACTCCTCCTACGGCGCCTTCCCCCCGGGCCACATGTCCGTGCCGAGGCTGAATTCGGCCCGGAACGTCTGGACCGAGTTCATCCTCCCGTTCGTCGAGCAGGGGACGATCGGCCAGTCGTATAACTACGACATCGGCTTCGGCGGCCCCGGCTACAACCTGGTCAACCACACGACCTGGCATTCGGTGATCGCCTCCTACGTCTGCCCCTCCGACGAGGGGGGCCAGTGCGCGAGGTACCGGCCCGAGGGCTGGTCGCGGTCGAACTACGTGGCGACCTACAATGCCGCCGGGCCGATGATCGAGCGCGGGGCCCCCTGGGCCTACGACAACTGCCCCAACGACCCGAGCCTCCAGCCCTCCCCCCTCAAGGCGCTGACGAACGTGAACGTCACCCGGGGCGTGCAGCACGTCCGGGACGGGACCTCGAACACCGTGGCCGCCTCCGAGTGCATCACGGATCCGGACGGCTCCCAGGGCTACCGGGGCACCTGGTGGAACGACCTCGGCGGCAACTACGTCCACATGCGAGGGCCGAACTCGCCGATCCCCGACTCGATGTGGCGCGCCGTCGCCTACGTCTACAACGGCTGCGACAAGACGAAGTCCCCCTGCGACGACTCGGGGGCCTGCTGGAGCACCCACGTCTACTCGGCCCGCAGCTACCACCCCGGCGGCGTCAACGCCATGATGGCCGGCGGCTCGGTCCGGTTCTTCAAGAACACGATCAACCTCTCCATCTGGCAGGCCCTGGCCAGCATCAACGGCGGGGAGGTCATCTCGGCCGACCAGTACTGAGCCTACTGGGCCCGGCCCGAGTCCCGGCCGCCGGCCCCCGAGGGGGCGACGGCCGGGACGAACCCCCGTCCGATCCCGCCCCCCGGCCGACCGACCTCCCCACCCGAGCCACCACAAGGACCGCCCCATGAGGGTCTCTCGCCCCCCGATCGTCCCGACCGCCCTGGCCCTGCTGCTGCTCCCCGGATGCGCAGACCCGGGCCCCCGGCCGATGCGCGTCTGGGGGGCGGTCTCCTATGACGGCCAGCCGGTCGAGGACGGCCGGATCATCTTCAGCCCCACCGGCAACACCCCCGGCGGCTCGACCGGGGGGGCGATCGAGGCGGGCCGCTACGACATCCCGTCCCGATCCGGCCCCTATGCCGGCGGCACCTACCGCGTCGAGATCTCGTCGCTGGAGGAGACCGGCCGCACGCTCGAGAACGCCGTCGACCCCGGCGGCCCCGCCCTGGCCGTCTTCTTCGACCGCATCCCCCCCGCATACAACAGCCAGTCCACGTTGAGCATCACCGTCGCCGACGACTCCTCGGGCAACCAGCACGACTTCGACCTGGAGGAGGTCGCCACGCAGTGACCCCGGCCGATCACCCGGGGCCGCCGGCCTCCGAGGGGACCGGCACCCCTCCCGCCCCGGCGAGGGCGCCCCCGTCAAGAGCCCGCCGGTCCCGACGGCCGAGCAACACCGACGGATACGTCCTCCCGTTCAGGAATCGCCCGACGAACCCCGGCCGCACGACCAGGTCGTAGCTGAGCAGCAGCAGCGAGGTCGAGGCGAGCAGGATGATCGCCGCCTTCACCAGCGCCGGCGCGGGCAGGTCGAACAGCAGGCCCTGCATCCAGTAGATGAGCGGCAGGTGGGCCAGGTAGACCCAGTAGGCCGAGTCGGACACGTAACGCATCGCCGGGCTCGGCCGGCCGAACAGCCGCAGGGACAGCCCGATGAAGCCGAAGGTGCAGAGCCAGGCGACCGCCGAGCCGCTCGCCGCCGTCGCCAGCCGCATCGCGTTCCGCCCCTCCTCGGTGAAGGCCGATTCGAGCACCCGGAAGTAGAGCACCAGCACCCCCGCCGCGGCGGCCAGCGTCAGGGCCGGCCTCCGGGCGAGGACGGGCAGCAGGTCGAGGTTGCGGTACAGCATCCAGCCGAACCCGAAGAACGGGCCGTAGGCGAGCATGACCAGCGGGTTGGGCAGGAACAGCGGGAACTCCTGCGCGAACAGGCCCGAGGGATTCGGCAGCACCGTCAAGACGCTCAGGCCGATCGACGCCGGCAGCAGCAGGTGCCGGGCCGCCAGCCCCCGGAACAGCCGGCTCGCCGCCCGGCCGACCGCCCCGCCGCCCCGGCCGCCGACCCATCGGGAGACGACCGCCGCCATGTAGAGCCAGATCAGGGCGTACAGGAACCACAGGTGCAGCGGCGTGACCAGGAACAGGCTGTAGAGCGGATTCCAGTCGTCGATCCAGGGGATCTGCCCCGACGTCCACCAGCCCCGGACCGCCTCCCACGCCGGCACGCCCTCGTGCCTCGCGCAGCCGTACAGGAAGGCCGAGATCGTGATCGGGAAGAGGATCAGCCACCCCACCACCAGCGGCAGGCCGACCCGCCTCATCCGGTTCGACCACATCCCCCGCACCCCCCTCCGCTCGCAGAGCAGGGCCGCGAAGAACCCCGCCATCGCGAAGAACACCTGCATGCGGAAGGCGTGGATCGAGAAGAACGCCAGCCCGCAAGCGGCCGAGGTGCGCGTGTCCCGGAAGTCGAACCCGGGGAAGAGCGGGTCCGGCAAGTAGAATTGGCAGGCGTGCAGCAACACCCCCAGCAGCATCATCACGGCCCGCAGCGCATCGAAGGCGTGGTATCGCTCGGGGGCCGCCGTCGCGTCGGTCATCGCCTGCTCCTCGTCGATGTGGTCGATCGGCCCCCCGGGGCACGGGCACGGGGCACGGCCTCCCCGCCGCGCCGACCCCGGCCGGCCGGCGGGCCGGCGGGCCGCAGCACGTGGTTCGCATCGGGACGGGCCCGGAGAGGCCGGCCCGGCCGCGTCGAGAAGGGGTTCGCGGCCTGCCCCTCCGGATTGGACGGGGCGGCTCGAATTCCCGAGCAGGGCGGGCCGACCCCGACCGCATTCCCCCGACGCCCGAGGGGCCGGAGACCGACCGGCCGGCCGACGCGGTGGCCCCGATCCGGCCGCCTCCTCGTTGACTCCCGGCCGTCCCGGATCGGATCATCCTCGGATCGGACGCCCGCCACCCACCACCACCGCCCTTCGAGAATCGCCAGGCCCGCCATGCCGGCCATCGTGCCCGACTACCAGACCCTCTCGGCCATGATCACCCCGGCCATCTTCCTGACGGCCAACGGCTCGCTGATCATCTCCACCTCGAACCGAATGTCCCGGGTCGTCGACCGCATCCGGGCCGTCACGACGCAATCCGACGCCCTCTGCCGGGGCAAGACCGACCTGGACTTCGTCGACGACCGCCTGGCACACAACTCCGACCAGCTCGGCCGCCTCGTCTGGCGGGGGGACCGCATCCGGCTGGCCTTGGTGGCCCTCTACCTCGCCTTCGCCTCCTTCGTGGGCACGAGCCTCGGCCTGGCGGTCGACATCCTGTTCGAGCACCGGGCCGTCGCCCTGCCGACCGGCCTGGCGGTCGTCGGCGTCTGCCTGTTGCTGGTCGCCTGCATCCAGCTCGTCCGGGAGGCGCTCGAAGCCCTCCGGAGCAACCGCCTGGAGGTCGACTTCTTCCGCCAGATCGAGGCCCGGCGCCGGTCGGCCGACCGCCCCGCCTCCCCCTGACCGTCGCCGATTCGGTGACTGCCGGACGGCCATTCCACGATGATATAGACGGTGACGCGCTCCTGGCTTGGGACCTCTCCCCGCCCCGCCCTCGTCTTTGGCAATCCGGACTCGTCGAGCCCCGGCGATCACCCCGTGAACGGGATTGCCCCCCTCGCCGGCGACCAAACGAACCCGATCGGCCGCCCTCCACCACCGAAACGAATCGGCCCCGATCGACGCAACTCTCTCACAGGAAGCACGATCGAAAGAACGGGTCCGGCGCACCGGGCGGCGCACCAGGGGCGCACCGCAGGCGCACCGTCCCCCTCGGAGTCGGAGGCCGTCGCCCGGCGGGGAATCGCGACCAGACGAACCCAATCCGGCAGGTCGTCCTGCCGGAACGAAGCCAATGGGATCGACATAAACCTTTGTGAATGCAAAAAATTACAGACAGGCACGCGAGGGAATCGTGGCGCACCGAGCCCTCCCGAGCCGTCGCCTCGGGCCTTGCGACGTCCGATCCCGGTGACCGGCCCCTCCCGGGCCGATCCCTTCGCTCCGGGCGCCCCTCGGCGTCACTCGGGCTCGTCCAACCTGCCCTCGACGAGGACCGCCTCGATCTTCGATCCGGTCGCCGGCGCGAAAGCGTACCGGCCCCGGCACCCGGGGTCCGGTCGGGAGAAGTCGAAGAACAGGGCCCCGTCCTCGACGAGGATCGTGAGCCGGATTGTCAGCCGGGATGTCGGTGCAAGGCCGTCGGCCGACAACGCACGACGCAATCGCCCCCAGCGGCCGTCCTCGGGAATATCCAGGTGGCAGCCGGGCTGGCGGCAGCAATACGCCGACCCGGCCCGGAAGGTCAGCGTCAGTCGGATCACCCCCCCGTCCAGGATGGCCGAGACGCCGTAATCGGCCGGCCGGGACGCGTCGGGAGCCCCGGGGACGAGGCCCCGATTGCCGGCGAGGTACGCCGCCAGGCAGCCCGAGATGTCGACCCGCATTCGGAGCCGCCCCGCTATCCCTTGTTCGACCTCAGGGTCCCGATGAACTCGTTCACGTCGGCGACCCCGGCTACTGTCAGTTTCGCCGGCAGCTCGTCGACCAGCCGATCGGCCAGGGTCGGGTCCGCGAAGGTGGCCGTGCCGACCTGCACGGCGGAGGCCCCGGCCAGCAGGAATTCCATCGCGTCGTCGGCCGAGCAGATGCCGCCGATGCCGATGATCGGCAGCCCGGGGACGGCCCGTCGGACCTGCCAGACCATCCGCAGGGCGATCGGCTTAATCGCCGGGCCGCTCAGGCCGCCGACGTCGTTGGCGAGGACCGGGCGGCGCCTCCTCCAGTCGACCGCCAGGCCGACCACGGTGTTGATCAGGCTCACGGCGTCGGCCCCGGCCTCGTAGGCGGCCCGGGCGACCTTGGTGACGTCGGTCACGTTGGGCGTCAGCTTAGCGATGATCGGGTGCGGGCAGGCCTCCCGGCACCGGGAGACGACCCGGGAGACCGCCGACGGGTCCACCCCCAGGTCGAGCCCGTGGCTGACGTTCGGGCAGGAGAGGTTCAACTCGACGGCGGCGATGCCGGGCTCCTCCCCCAGGTCGGCGGCCATCCGGACGAACTGGTCCTCGTCCTCCCCGGCGATGTTGGCGACGACCGCCGTCCCGACGGTCCTCAGGTAGGGCAGGTGATGGGCCCGGAAGTGGTCGATGCCGTCGTTGTCCAGGCCGATGGCGTTGAGCAGGCCGGAGGCGGTCTCCACCGTCCGGGGGGTCGGGTTGCCGGCCCGGGGCCTCGCGGTGACGGTCTTCGGAATCACCCCGCCCAGCCGAGCCAGCCGGACGAACCCGGCCATCTCCCGGACGTAGCCGAACGTGCCCGACGCCACCAGCACCGGGTTCCGCAGCTCCAGTCTCCCCAGGCTCACCCGCATCGACACCACGGCTCGTCGTCCCCCTCGCTCGACCCCCTCCTCGGCCCCGGAATTGCCCGGAGGCCCGCATCCGACTAGGGTATCAGGATGCCGGGTTTGCCGGAGCGCCGGACCCTCGATGGCACTTTCCCAGCCAGGGAGCGACCGACCGATGGCCACCGCCAGGCGACGAACCTCGACCGGCCCCCGGAGCCGACGCCGGCACACCCCCTACCGGGTGGGCCTGGACCTTTACCACAGGATCGCCGAACTCGGCCTGCTCGGGCCCCGGGACAAGGTCGTGCTTCTCGACGGCATCCTGGTGAACAAAATGACCAAGGGCGACCCCCACATTTCAACGGTCAAGCTCATCGTCGTCGGATTGGGTCGAGTCGTCCCCCAAGAGTTTCACGTCTCGAAGGAAGACCCCATTGCCCTTCCCGGAGGCCCTTGGGGGGGGGACAGCGAGCCGGAACCCGACGTGCTCGTCCTCCGGGGTACGATCCGGGATTACAACGCCCGGAAGCCCGGCCCGGCCGACGTCCCCTTGATCGTCGAGGTGGCCGACTCGTCGCTGTACGAGGACCGCCGCCACATCACCCGGTTCGCCTGGGCGGGCATCCCCGTCTGCTGGCTCGTGAATCTCCGCAAGAGGACGATCGAGGTGTACACCGACCCCTCCGGCCCCGGAGAGGACCCGAGGTATGCCACCGTCCGGACCCTGGGAGAGGCCGACCCGATCCCGGTGGTCATCGACGGCCGGGACTGCGGGTCGATCCCGGCCCGGGATCTGCTCCCCTGACCAGGCAACCGAACCGCCCCCGAGGACACCGCCCCCATGTCGCTGCCGCTGGAAGACTACGCCCTGATCGGCGACTGCCAGACCGCCGCCCTCGTCGGCCGGGACGGTTCGATCGACTGGCTCTGCCTGCCCCGGTTCGACTCCGGCGCCGTCTTCGCCGAGCTGCTCGGCACCGAGGAGAACGGCCACTGGAAGCTCGCCCCGGTCGGCGAGATCAAGGCCACCCGGCGGCGATACCGGCCCGGCACCCTCGTGCTGGAGACCGAGTTCGACGTCGACGGCGGCACCGTCCGGGTCACCGACTGCATGCCCCCCCGCGACGAGCTGCCCGACGTGCTCCGGCTGGTCGAGTGCCTCCGGGGGTCGGTCCGGATGCGGATGGACCTGGTCATCCGGTTCGACTACGGCGCGATCGTCCCGTGGGTCCTGCGCACCGACAACGGCATCTCCGCCATCGCCGGCCCGGACATGCTCCGCCTCCGCACCGACGTGCCGCTGCACGGCGAGGACTTCCACACCGTCGCGGAGTTCGACCTCTCCGAGGGCCAGACCGCCAGCTTCGACCTGACCTGGTACCCCTCCCACGAGCGAGAGCCCCGACAGGTCGACCACTCCGGCACCCTCCGCGACGCCGAGCGCTGGTGGCGCGAGTGGTCCGACCGCTGCTCCTTCGGCGACGGCTCCTGCGACGACGCCCTGGACCGGGCCCACTGGTCCGAGGCCGTCAAGCGCTCGCTGATCACGCTCAAGGCCCTGACCTACGCCCCCACCGGCGGCATCGTCGCGGCACCGACCACCAGCCTGCCCGAGCACCTCGGCGGCGTTCGGAACTGGGACTACCGCTACTGCTGGCTCCGCGACGCCACGTTCACCCTCTACGCCATGATGAACGCCGGATACCACGAGGAGGCCCGGGCCTGGCGCGAATGGCTGCTCCGGGCCGTCGCCGGCAAGCCGTCCCAGATCCAGATCATGTACGGCATCTCCGGCGAACGCCGGCTGACCGAGCTGCAGCTGCCCTGGCTGCCCGGCTACGAGGGCTCCTCCCCCGTCCGGATGGGCAACGCCGCCTTCGACCAGTTCCAGCTCGACGTGCCCGGCGAGGTGATGGACGCCCTGCACCAGTGCCGGCGGGTCGGCCTGGAGCCGATGGGGGCCTCCTGGAACCTCCAGAAGGCGTTGATGGACTTCCTCGAGACCGTCTGGGAACAGCCCGACGAGGGGATCTGGGAAGTCCGGGGGCCCCGCCGCCACTTCACCCATTCCAAGGTGATGGCCTGGGTCGCCTTCGACCGCGCCGTCAAGGGGGTCGAGCAGTTCGACCGCGACGGGCCGGCCGACCGCTGGCGAGGGCTCCGGGACCGGATCCGCCGGGAGATCTTCGAGCGCTCCTACGACCCCGAGGTCGGCGCCTTCATGCAGAGCTACGGCTCCCCCTTCCTCGACGCCAGCGTCCTGATGATGCCCCTGGTCGGCTTCCTCGAGCCGACCGACGAGCGGATGGTCGGCACCGTCCGGGCGATCGAGCAGCGGCTCAAGCGGGACGGCTTCGTCGACCGCTACGAGACCGACCCCAGCGTCGACGGCCTCCCCCCCGGCGAGGGCTCCTTCCTGCCCTGCTCCTTCTGGCTGGCCGACAACTACGCCCTGATGGGCCGCCGGGACGACGCCGTCCGGATGTTCGAGAGCCTGCTGGCGATCCGCAACGACGTGGGCCTGCTCTCCGAGGAATACGACGTCTCGGCCCGTCGCCTCGTCGGCAATTTCCCCCAGGCGTTCACCCACATCGGCCTGATCAACACCGCCTACAACCTCAGCGCCGCCACCACCCACCCGGCCGAGCACCGGCAACACAGCTAGCCCCGGCCGGTCGGGCCCGAGTCGATCCCGATCGTCACGATGAAGAGGGGCCGTCCGTCCGTTTCCCGAAGACCCTGTCCCGCCCCCGAGGCCCGCGGGCGGGAACGCGGCGGACGCCGCCCTCCGGGCCCGAGGCCGTCCCGACCCACATCGGCCCGCCTCGGGGGGCCCCCGCCCCGAGGCGGGCCGATGGCACCGCCCGACGATCCCCAAGCCCCCCGCCCACGCCCCGAGGGCCGAGCCCATGTCGGAGTCGCGTCGCTGCCCCGGTTGCGGGGCCGGGTTGCCCGAGGACTCCCCGGCCGGGGTTTGCCCGGGGTGCCGGTCGGCGGCGGCCTGGGCCGAGACGCAGGACCACCACCCGGGGGGACCCCGGGGAGGCAGGGGATCGGCCACGGTCCGGGCGGCCTCTTACCCCGAGTTCCGGGAGTCGCTGCTGCGGACCGGCCTGGCCGCCCCGGCCGACCTGGAGGGCCTGGAGGCCGGGGCCGACGGCGACCCGACCCGGCTGGCCGTGGCCCTCGTCCGGGGCGGCAAGCTGACCCCGTACCAGGCCGGGGCGCTGGTGCAGGGAAAGTCCAGGGGGCTGCTCATCGGCTGCTACTTGATCCTCGACAAGCTCGGCGAGGGCGGCATGGGCATGGTCTTCAAGGCCCGACACCGGCAGACCCGGCAGGTCGTCGCCCTGAAGATCCTCCCCCCTTCCTTCGCCCGGGACCGCGACGCCGTCCGGCGCTTCCGGCGGGAGTTCCAGGTCGCCTCCCTGCTGGACCACCCCAACCTCGTCGCCGCCGTCGAGGCCGACGAGGACCGCGGCGTCCACTTCCTGACCATGGACTACATCGTCGGCCGCGACCTGGAGACGCTCGTCCGCCAGGACGGGCCGATGCCCGTCCCCCGGGCCCTCCACTGCGGCATCCAGGCCGCCCGGGGGCTGGAGGCCGCCCACGCCCGGGGGGTGATCCACCGCGACGTGAAGCCGGCCAACGTCATGATCGACGCCCACGGCAACGTCCGGGTGCTCGACCTCGGCCTCGCCAAGCTCCTGGAGGCCGCCGGGGGCCTCTCCCGGGAGTCGGAGGGCTCGATCACCCGGACCGGGGCCTACATGGGCAGCGTCGACTTCCTCGCCCCCGAGCAGGCCGACAACGCCAAGCGTGCCGACCACCGGGCCGACGTCTACGGCCTGGGCTGCACCCTCTACTTCCTCCTCACCGGCCGGCCCCCGTTCCCCGGGGACACCCTGCTCAAGCGGCTGATCGCCCACCAGCACCTCCCCCCGCCCTCGATCCGGGAGCTCCGGCCCCAGGTCCCCGAGGCGATGGAGGCCGTCTACCTCCGGATGATGGCCAAGCGGCCCGAGGAGCGTCCGCAGTCGATGACCGAGGTGATCGCCGCCCTGGAAGGCTGCCGCTCCTCCCCCCGGGAGGCCGGCGACGCCAGCACCGACCTGAAGACCTTCGCCACCACCTTCATGAGGCGGCCCGACCCCCGAGACCCCGAGCCCCGGGGCGAGGTCGACGCCGACGACCTCGCCCGGCCCGGCGAGTTCCTGGGGATCCGCTTCGAACCCGGCCCGACGCTCGCGGACCTCCTCTCCGGCTCTGGCCCCGAAGCGACCCCATCCTCGCCGGTCGGGCGCCCCCGGGCCGCGTCCATCGCCCTCGCCGTCCTGGGCCTGGCCGCCCTGGCGATGGCCGTCTTCGCCCTCCGCCCCCGCCCCGGGGTGTCGGAGGTCGCCCGGGCCGGGGTCCCCGGCCCCGGGCCGCTTCCCCCCGAGCTGCCGCTCGCTCCCGTCTTCTCGACCTTCGAATCGGCCCAAGGGCAAGGCCCCGAACCGGCCGTCGAGCCGGTGCCGTCCGACGACCCCGGCGCCGAGGCTCCCGACCCGGGCCCGGCGGTCGAGCCCGCGCCGTTCCCGCCGCCGAGCCTCCAGGTCTACCTCGACGAGTTCGACGACCCGGGCAGCGGCTGGCGGATCGAGGAGACTCCCGTCCCGGGCAGCGACACCCCCTACCGCAAGGGGTACGCCGACGGGGCCTACTTCATGGAAGCCCCGGGCCCCTGGATCTCCTGGGAGGCCTGGGACATCACCGCGGAGCTGGCCTCCGAGTACGAGGTCGAGGCCGTAGCCCGGTCGATCGGCCCGGAGGACGCCTACGGCGGCTTCTCCCTGTTCGTCGTCGGGGCCGAGGGGAAGGGGTTCAACGTCAGCATCAATCCCGGGGGCCTGCTCGGCATCTACGGCTCCCCCTGGGCCGAGGAGCCCGCCCCCCACCTCTTCGAACCCTTCTCCCACCCGGCCATCCGGGGAGGGGGACAGTGGAACGCCCTGACGCTCCGGGTCCGGACCCGGTCGCTTGAGGTGCTCGTCAACGGCGAGCCGGCCTGCGAGCCGATCGGGGTCGACTTCGACCTGCTGCCCAGCGTCCCGGAGATTGCCCTCGGCAAGGGGGACGACAGCCGAGTCCGGGCCGAGTTCGACCGCCTGGCCGTCCGGCTGCTCGATCGCGGGGGCCGGCCGGCCCTCGACGACGACGGCCGGGCCCTGAACCTCGGTTTCGAGGAGGGCACCCTCCGGGACTGGGCCGCCGAGGGGGCCGCGACCATCGGGCAGCCGATCGACGGGGACACCGTCTCCCCCCGGGGCCGGGACGCGACCAGCGGCCACGCCGGCCGCTTCTGGGTCGGCACCTACGAGGTCGGCGGCGACAAGGCCACCGGCCGGCTCTCCTCGGTCCCCTTCCGGGTGCTCGAGCCGTACGCCAGCCTGCTCGTCTCCGGGGGAGACCAGCCGGACTGCCGGGTCGAGGTCGCCGTCCCCGACGGCCCGGTGATCGCCTCGTTCCGGGGCGAGCGCCGGGAGCAGCTCCGGCCGAGGGCCGTCGACCTGTCGGGGCACCTGGGCGACCGGGTCGTGCTCCGGGTCATCGACGAATCGACCGAGGGTTGGGGCCACGTCAACTTCGACGACTTCCGCTTCCACGCCGAGCCCCTCGGGGCCGACCCGCCGGGCCTCTCCCCCTCCCGGGTCGCCTACACCGAGGAATTCCTCCAGCCGGCGACCGGGTGGCCCCGGGGCCGGCCCGACGCCGGCGTCGAGTTCGGCTTCGACCACCGGGACGGCGTCTACGTCGTCGACGCCGGGCGGGGCTGGAACGGCACCCGGGACATCCGCCGCCTCCGGCAGTTCTCCGGGGACTTCCAGGTCGAGGCCGTCGGCCGGGTGCTCGGCGAGGCCCCGGACGCGGCCGGGGCCTGGGGCATCATGGTCGTCCGCGAGGACGGCCGGGGGATCCACGCGATCATCGACCGCCGTTCCCTCCTGGCGGTGAACCCGGCCTTCTGGGGGGTGGAGGCCTTCCCGGACGACCGGCCGATCGGCCCCGTCCGCCCCCGGGGCATCCGCCCGGCCGACCGGTTCAACACGCTGACCCTCCGCGTCCGCGGCCGGCAGGTCGAGGTCCTGGTCAACGGCCTCCCCGCCTTCGACCGGGCCGTCGCCCTGGATTACGACCTGCTCCCCGCCGCCGCCTCCCTCACCCTCGACAAGCCCGACCTCGAGACCCGGGTCCGGGTCGAGTACGACCGCGTCCAGCTCCGCGTCCCCCCGCCCGAATGACCGCGCCGGCGAGGGGGCCCAGACCTGATGAAAAAAAGCAACATCTCGAACACGCCACCTCGCAAGGGCTTGCGAAAAAACGCCAAATCCACATAATTCGATCACGAAAAATTTGATTGTGGTCCGGGCGGCTTGGCCCTAAGGTGCCGCTTGCCGACGGCGACCCTCGCCGGCCCGCCGACGGGGGGGGCGGCGCTCCCCGGCCGACCTTCGGGTCGAGCCTCGACCCGCCTCGGGTCGGCGCCCCGACCGGGTCGCACGCCCCGTCGGCGGCCGAAGGGCCGAGGATCTGGTCCGGGGCGACGGTGCCCGGCCGGGCACCTCGGGCGGGGCAGGGACGGCCGCCGGCCCGAGGCGCGCCAAACACGACCAAAGGGAAATCGTCCATGAGCACTTTTCGTCTTTCCGGCATGCTCCTCGTCGCGATCGTCGCGTCCTCGGCCGTCGCCGGCCCGGCGCGGGGCGGTGACGACTGGCTGGCCAAGGCGATGGGGTCGCTGGCGGACCCCGACGGCTGGGTCGGCGCCGACCGATCCCAGGCGATCCAGGTCGCGGACGAGACCTCCGTCGGCACCGGCGTGAACCAGTACGTCACCGACCTGGTCGGCAACGGCAACGGGCCGGGCCTGCCCCCGCTGACCGGCTCGATCAACGTGAACTCCTTCCTCGGCGCCGATCGGTTCTATGACGCCGGCTACACCGGCGCGAACGCCCGGCAGGCTAACATCGAGGCCGGCCACGTCTGGGGGGGGCATGAGTCGCTGGGCCACGTCAACCAGATCCCCGTCGGGCCGGTCCCCGACCCGATCCCGGGGGGGTCCCCCGTCTCCCAGCTCGGCGAGGTCGACCGGCACGCCACCTGGGCCGGCATGGTCATGGGAGGCCGACAGGGAGGCGCCAACCCGGGCGTCCACCAGGAGGGGATCGCGCCGGGGGCCCAGCTCTTCTCCGGGGCCGTCGCCTCCTCCTGGTTCGGGAACCGCTACGCGCTGAGCTTCAACTTCTACTTCGCCAACCTGTTCGACACCTACGAGCGGGCCTTCGAGACGGGGGTGCCCGGCGGCGGGGCGGTCGACGTGATCAACAGCAGTTGGGGCAGCACCGGGGCCGCCGACCTCAACGCCTCGTCGCTCACCAGCGTCGGCCTCGACGGCCTCTCCAACGAGAACACCCGGACGCTGTTCGTCGCCTCGGCCGGCAACAGCGGGGCGGGCCCCGACCGGGTGGGCGGCCCGGGGTCGAACTACAACAACATCTCGGTCGCCGCGCTGGACGCCGACCCGGACAACGACGCCACCTTCGACGGCTTCGACGTGCCGGCCGGCTTCAGCAGCGGCGGGCCCAACGACTACGTCGACCCGGTCAACGGCGCGTTCAACAACGTCCGGCAGGTGGTCGACATCGCCGCCCCGGGCACCGACATCGTCTCGGCCTATTACGGCGGGCAGACCGGCGGCAACAGCCCGCAACTGACCGGCGGGCCCAACGGGCCGGCCGGCGGCGCCGACTTCTACACCAGCACGATCGCCGGCACCAGCTTCGCTTCCCCGACCGTGGCCGGCGGCGCCTCGCTGCTCTACGACGCCGCCCGGGGCGAGCTGGCCGACACCCCGGACGCCCGGGACGCCCGCGTCATCAAGGCCGTTTTGATGAACTCGGCCGACAAGACCGCCGGCTGGGACAACGGCCAGGTCCTCTTCGACGGCGCGATCCTGACCAGCCAGGGCCTGGACAACCGCGTCGGCACCGGCCGCATGAACCTCGACGCGGCCTTCGACCAGTTCCTCAGCGGCACCACCGACGTGGCCGGGACCGGCCAGGGCGACATGGGCGAAGTCGAGGCGATCGGCTGGGACTACGGCGTGGTGGTCGAAGGGACGACCAACGATTACTTCTTCGAGCAGGACCTGCGAGGCGGATCGACCTTCACCGCCACCCTGACCTGGTTCCGCGACCGCTTGCTCGACCGCGACGGCGACAGCTTCACCGCCCTGGACCTCAGCTACGACGACCTGGACCTGGAGCTCTGGACGGTGGTCGGCGACGGCTTCGGCCGGCTCGTGGCCGCCTCGTTCAGCGCCTTCAACAACAGCGAGCACTTCAGCTTCATCCTGCCCGAGTCGGGCGCCTACGCCCTCCGGGTCCGCTGGTTCGGCGAGTTGTTCGACCTGGTCGGCGACGCCAACATGGAGACCTACGGGCTGGCCTGGTCCACGGCGTTCATCCCCGAGCCGGGTTCGGCCGTCCTCGCCCTGATCGGCGCCGCCGGGATCGGGACGACCGGCCTGGTCCGCCTCCGACGCCGTCGCCGACCCGCCCGCTGATCCGGGCCCGTCGGGCATCGATCGGCCCGATCGGCCGTTGCCTGCCGTCACCTCCCGGCAGGCAACGGCCCGCCCCTCGCCCCCGGGGGGCGGGATCCGTCCGCCGGGGAGGGCCCGTGGCTTCCCGGTTTCTCATCCGCAGCCGAAACACCGACGAGCCGTCCCGCCCGCCGGGTGGGCCGCGACCGGGCGAGGTCCCATCGATCATGAATCGCCGGTTCGGAATCCTCGGGCCGCTCCGGCTCGCGCTCGTGGCGATGGCGGCCACCCTTCTGCTCCGGCCGTCGGGCGCCGGGGCCGACTCGTTCGACCTCTCCGACCTGCTCCTGGAGCCCGGCCGGCCGATCCGACTCCTCCCTCGGAACATCGAGGAGGTGGACCGGGCGGCCGAGGCGTTCCGGGGGGGGGATGAGGAGGGGGCGCTCCGCCTGCTGGAGTCGGCCGCCGAGAAACACCCGAGCCTGCCGCCGGCCCGGGCGATCCTGGCCATGCTCTGCTTCTCCGCCGACCGGGTCCCCCAGGCCCGGCTGCTCCTGGAGCGGGCCGCCTCGGAGTCCCCCGAGGACCCGACCGCCTACACCCTCTTCGGCAAGCTCGCGCTGGCCGAACGCCGGGTCACCGACGCGAAGCTCGCCTTCGAGAAGGCCGCCGGGCTGGGCCCTCCCCCGTCCTGGACCGAGCTCCAGCGCCGGGAGCTGGATTTGACCTGCCGGGAAGGCCTGGCCACGGTCGCCGAGGCCCGGGGCGACTGGTCCTCGGCCCGGGAACACCTGGAGGCATGGCTCGCCCTGGAGCCGGCCGACGCGACGGCCCGGCACCGCCTCGGCCGGGCCCTCTTCTGGCTCGGCGAGGTCGGTCCGGCCCGGGAGGCACTCTCCCGGGCCTCGGGCCTCTCCCCGTCGCTGGAACCCCCCGACGTGACCCTCGCCCGCCTCTTCGCCCTGAAGGGGGATGTCGAGCAGGCCGGACGCCGGTTCGACCGGGCCATCGACGACGCCCCGGACGATCCCCGGCCCTTCGTGGCCAAGGCCGCCTGGCTGCTCGACCGCGGCCTCCCCGGGCAGATCGCCCCCCTGGTCGACGAGCTGGGCCGGATCACGCCCGACTCGACCGACCTCGGCAAGCTCCGGGGGCTGCTCGCCCGCTCCCGGGGCGATTCCGGGGAGGCCGAACGCCACTTCCGATCCCTGCTCGAACGCGACCCGGGGGACGCCTTCGCCCGGGACCAGCTCGCGCTGGTCCTGGCCGACCAGGACGACCCCGAGAAGCGCCGGAAGGCCCTCGAACTGGCCGAGATGAACGCCCGGCTCTCCCCCGAAGGCCCCCGGGCGCTCTCGACCCTGGGCTGGGCCCGGTTCCGGGCCGGCCTGGCCGAACCGGCCGAGCAAGCCCTCCGGCTCGCCGTGGCCCGGGGCGAGTCCTCCCCGGACACCGCCTACTTCCTCGCCCGGGTGCTCGACGCCTCCGGCCGCCCCGACGACGCCGAGACGCTCATCCGACTCGCCCTGGGACGCCCCGGCACCTTCTTCGCCCGGGACCGGGCCCGTTCCTGGCTCGACGATCGCGAGGCCGATGGCGGCGGCGACGCCCCCTGACCCGGGTCCCCCGGGACGCGCATCCCGCCCCGTGCTATCCCCGATCGACGCCCGACGGCTCGATCGGCGGCCCGATCACCCCGGCGACGACCCCGGCCGACGGGCCCGGCCCCTCGGGGGGATGCTCGGCGATCGCCCGGGCGATCGCCGCCCACGCCTCCAGGTCGAGCCCCAGCAGCCGGCGGGAACCACCCCGGGCCACGGACTCGAACAGCTCGGCCGCACGCCGGGCGTGCGTCGACACCCCTCGGGGCTGCCCCTGCCGGGCCTTGACCCCGGCCGCGGCCAGCTTGATCAGCCCCTTGAGGACCTCGGCCGTCGGCCCGGCCCTCTCGTGGGCGTGCCAGAGCCCCTCCCACGCCTCGTGGGCCTCCCAGTAGAACCCGGCGTTGAACAGGAGGACCCCGCGCAGGTAGCTCGGCGAGGAGGCCCAGTCATCCCCCCGGATCGGCGGAATCCGGGGTCCCCGGGGGCGGCCGGCCAGGTGCCCCCCCTCGCCGCTGATCGGGTGCGGCCAGGGCCCCCCGGGGACGTACGAGTAGGGAGGCAGCGGGTCGTCGGGGAGCATCACGTCCCTCCCGAAGCGGGATCGCCTCGGGCCTCAGGAAGGTTGAGGAGCAGGGGGCAGCGGTCAGCCGCCCCCCGGCCCGTCCCCCCGGATGAAGAGGAACACGGCCCGGGATTCCTCCTCCTCGGGGGGAGCCTCGGCCTCGGGATCCCGGGCCGCGGCCGGTGTCGGGCGGGCCAAGGGGTGATCGCCCGGGATGACGCCCCGAGGCGCCCCCAGGCCGCCGGGGAGCGACGGGGGGACCGGGCCGACGGGCGGCACGGCCAGGTCGTGTTGCGGATCCTGCCGGTTGGCGAGCAGCCGGCCGTCCGGCTCGACCTCCCGCAGCGGCGCCGTCCGCTCGGCGGCGAGCAGTTCCAGGCCGAGCCCGACCGCCCCGTCGAGCAGGGCGACCGGGGCCTCGGCGTCGGTCGGCTCGAAGATCCGGGCGTGGTCCGCCAGGTTGACTTCCAGGCGGCGGAACAGCTTCTCCCGCTCGTCCCGGCCGGCGATCAGGGCGAAGACGCCCACCCCCCCGGAGTGCTCGGGGCGGATGAGGCCGTAACGCCGGTCGCCCCGGACGGTGTGGCGGAGCAGGTCGTCGACCTCGTCGAACAGCCCCACGACCTCGGCCCCCGTCGGGGCCTCGATCGTCAGCTGCATCGACCCGGGCCGGTCGGCCAGGTCCCCCACGAATCGGATCGCGTCGGCGTCCTCGGGAAGGGGCTCCTCGGCGGCGGCGACGGCGACGGCGACCTCGACGGCATCCCCGGGCCCGGCGGCCTCGGCGGGCCCGGCACCGGCGTCGGCGACGGCCGACGGCCCGTCGGCCTCGACCGCCCCGGCGTCGGCCGGTGCGCCGTCGGCCGACCCGGCCGGATCCCCCGGCACGACGACGACGACCTCGATCGGGCCGTCGATGACCGGGGCGTTGTCCCAGTCGTCGAGGATCGAGACGACCAGGACCGCCGCGGCGGCCAGGCTCGCGGCGGCGGCGAACGACGGGTAGGCCCGTCGACGGGCCCTCGACCGGGCGATCCGGTCGACGACCGCCCCGGAGACGTCGGGCGTCTCGGGCGGCCGGTTCAGGCCGGCGACCAGGCCTCGCACCTGCGAGAGCTCCCGCAGCATGCGGTCCAGCCGGGGGTCGGCCCGAGTCGCCTCCTCGACCCGTCGGCTCGACTCGGGGTCGAGCTCGCCGTCGAGGTAGGCGCTCAGCAGGGTTTCGTCAAATTGGGACATCTGGGATCAATTTGGAAAAATGAAGGAATCGAACGGGAATCGGGCCCTTGGGTCGGCCATCGAGGCCCCGGCCGATCGGATCGATCGGGCAGGGGGGGGAGGCCAACCCCGAGATGCATGATGGATGAGGCACTCAGTCGGGCTCGGGGGAGCCGTGGCGGACGGGCAGGTCCTGCTCGTCGACGATCCCCGAGAGCCGCTCCCTCAATTCGCGACGGGCCCGGTGGAGGCGACTGCGGACCGTGCCGACCGGGACTCCCAGGGTGGCGGCGATCTCCTCGTACCGCAGGCCGTCGAACTCCTTGAGGACCACCACGGCCCGGTGGTCGGGTGCCAGGGCGTCCAGGGCGGCCTGGATCGCCGCGTCTCGCTCGGCCAGTTCGGCCGGCAGGGTGGGGTCGGATCGGCCGAGGTCGTCCGGGGGGTCGACCCCCGCGCCGCCCTCCGGCCCCAGCTCCGAGAGCCGGGCCGGCCCTCGGCGGCGGCGTCGGTGGCTCAATGCCAGGTTGACGGACAGCCGGTAAAGCCAGGTATAGAAGGAGCTTCCGCCCCGGAACCTGCCCAGCTTCTGGTAGGCGCGCAGGAACGATTCCTGGAGCAGGTCCTGGGCGTCCTCGGCCGAGCCGGTCAGCCGCAACAGGGTGGGATAGAGTCTCCCCTGATGCCTCCTGACCAGCTCCCCGAAGGCCTCCGCCCGCCCCGTCCGAGCCGCCTCGACCAGGGGCTGGTCGTCATCGAACCCGGTCATCGTATGCCCTTGGACGCCCCTCGGGTCCTGGAGGTTCCCCTCGACCCCGCCACTTCCGGATCGATCCGGCCCGAGCGAACCACGCAAGACTCCATCATAGGCAACCCGGGCCGCGACGGATGCGCCAGGCCACGGGGAGCCGGCCACCCCTCGTCAATCGCTACGGCTGCCCCCCGACGGCCATCCGGGCGGCCTCCTCCCGCATCAGCTCCAGCATCCCGAGGGGGATGTACGGGGAATCGGACCACATCGTCAGCCGGTCGCCGAGACGCTCGAACTGGGCATGGGCCTCGGGGTAATTCCCGGCGATGGTCGCCAGGGCCGCATACTTGCTCCGGGCCACGTTGTTGTCGGGATAGTGCTCCAGGTACTCGTCATAGGCCTCCCGGATCTCGGGCCAGACCTCGGGAGAGCTCAGGTATCGCGTCCCTTCGGCGCGGTCGACCATGCAGGCGTACCGGAAATGGGCGTCGGGCGAGAGCAGCGTGATCCCGGCCCGCCAGTTCCCCGTCTCGAAGCAGGAACGGCCGAAGGCGAGCATCTCTTCGACCGAGCCGTGCCACTTGGGATCGAGCCAGTCGAGCTTGGTGAGGCAGGCGGCGTACCAGTCGCCGTCGGCCCTCATGGCCCGGTCGAACCAGCGTTCCATGACCGCTCGGTCGCCAACGATCGACTTGTCGATGTCCATCAGGTACGAGGCCACCCGGGCGTTGTCGGGCTCCAGCTCCCAGGCGGCCTCGAACGCCTCCCGGGAGAGGGCGAGGCGGTCCTCCAGCCGCTCGAATCCGCCGGCCGGGACGGCCGGGGCGAAGGCATTGGTGCGGGCCTCCCACCCGTAGTCGAACCAGAACCACCCCCGGACGACGAGCCGGAGCGCCTCCGCCTCGGGCAGGCCGGCCAGCCCGGCATCGACCCGCTCGTAGGCCTCGACGGGTTCGAGCCCCAGGGCCCGGTAGCCGGTCACGAGGCTCCTCAGGGTGTCGAACCAGAGATCCCGCCAGTGCTCGGTGCGAGCGTCGGTCCGGACGCTCTCCGGCATCAGCGCGAGGGCGTCATCGAAGTAGCGCCCGGCCTGCTCGCGAGGGGGCCCTCCTAACGACGAGGCGGCCACCACCTGGGTGCCGGCCAGTTCCAGAGCGACCGCCCTCCGGCAGGCGGGATAGTCGCTGGCCCGGAGCCCCTCGGCGGCCTCGATCATAAGGCGGGCCAACTCGGCCGGCCCGACGACGTCGAGTGCGACCAGGGTCCGGGTGTGGAGGTAGGCGAGCATCGGGTCGTCGCAACCGGCATCGAGGGCGGCCCGGGCGGGCCGTCGGAGGTCGGCCAGTGTGACCACGGGGTCGACCTGCAGGCCGAACATCCGGGAGGCCAGATCCATCGCCTCTCGGGCGGACTCGTCCCATCGGGGATCCTTCCGGCCAACCTCGTCGTACGCCCCCAGGACGGTTCGCCGGTTCCACTCCAGCTTCTCCCGGCGCCGTTGCTCCATCCGGTCGAGATCCTGGGGAATTTCCGAGGTCGAGAGGGCCCCCCGGACGATCCCCGGCGACTTGCCCTTCCTGGGAGGATCCCGATCCGGACCCGGCGCCTCCACGGCAGGGCTCTCACCGGCGAGGTCGGCCGGGGCCCCCTCGGCCGGCCCGGGGGCGGGGGCCGTGGCCGACTCGGGTGCCGGCAAGGGCCGGGTCATGACGATGCCGGCAGCCGAGGCGGAGGCCAGCAGGATCAGGCCGAGGGCAATCATGCGTCGCATCGTTCGGAGGGCTCCGGCGCGGGGGAGGGGCGATCGATCGAGCGAGGGACGGGCCCGGCCGGGCGTCGAGGCGACCGGAACCCATCGTCACGACCCGATGACAGTTGTATCACGGCGGGCCGGGATAGACCATGCGTGATTGATTCGCTGTTCGCCCGGAACATCACGCCCGAAAGTCGCCTCGACGGCCCGACCATCCGGACCGGTCGTCCCCTCAACAACTGGCCGAGGCATCCGATCAGCATCGCCCCCCACCCGAGCTTGCAGGGCAGGGGCCTCGACGCTACCATCCCGCCCGATGTCCCAGACGACCCGAGCACCCGAGGCAGGGATGACCTCGAGGGCGGTCCCTCCTCGGGACGCCGAGGGGGCCGTCGCGGCCCGCGCCGGCCGGGATCGGGGGGCGGGTCGATCGGGGAGTGGAGTCGTCCGGCCGGCGATCGGGCTCATGGCCCTGATGGTCCTGCTGTCGAGCGGCTGCGGGGTGGGGGCCCTCCGATCGCACGACCCGGAGGCGGCGGCCCGGGCCCTGGCCGTCGACGAGGCCGAACGCCAGCGGTTCGCCGCACTGCAGTTCCTCACCTCGGGGCCGGGCAGGCCGGACCTGCTGCTGGAGCTGGCCGGGCTCGCCGACCGGATCGGCGAACGGTCCGAGCAGCGGGGGCTCCCCGATGCCCTGGCCTGGGCCCGAGACGGCGCCTCCTACTCCTGGTTCGCCGCGCGGGACGCCGCGACCGTCGGCCGCCCTCCCCCCTGGTTCGAGCACGCCAGGGACCTGCACAACCGATCGGTCCTCCGATGCCTCCGGCTGGCCGAGGCCGACGAGCCGGGGCGCGACCCGGCCTGGGGGGATCGCCTGGCCTCGGTGGGGATCGTCGTCGACCCCTCCGCCACGCTCGGGACCGGGGGGACGGCCGACCAGCTCCTGATCGCCGCCGACCACCCCCCCCCTCGCCACCTGACCCCCTACCGCCGGCCCGGCTGGGGCGTCCCCCTGATCGCCGGCCGACGGGGGTGGGCGGGCCGGTCGCCGACGGACGCCTTCTTCCCGACCCGGCTCCAGGTGCCCGCCACCGCCCTGCTCGTCCCGACGGGAGATCCCGACGGCGGCCGGTGGCGGGACCGGCCGTCCTCGCTGGTGCTGGTCGATCCGGTCGACGAGGCCGGGGTGCCGATCGCCCCCGGCCTGATCCTGCCCCTCGCCGGGGACCTGACCGCCCCGCTCCAGGACCAGGCCCGGCGCTCCTGGCCCGACGGCCTGGGATGGCTCGGCGTCTTCGACCCCGACCGGCTCGCCCCGGCCATCGGCGTCTACCTGACCCGCCCCTACGACCCGGGCAAGATCCCGGTCGTCCTGATCCACGGGCTCTATTCCAGCCCCCTGACCTGGGTCGCCATGCTCAACGAGCTGCAGGCAGACCCGGTCCTCCGCTCCCGGTACCAGTTCTGGGTCGCCTTCTACCCCACCGGCTACCCGATCCCCTACTCCTCCTCCCGGATCCGGGAGCGGCTCCGGGCCCTCCGCCGGGCGTTCGACCCCGAGCAGGACGACTCGGCCTTCGACCGGATGGTCGTGGTCGGCCACAGCATGGGGGGGCTGGTGGCGAGGTCCCTGATCCTCGACCCGGGCGACGCCCTCAGCCGGGCCGTCTTCGCCCGGCCACCGGACGAGCTGGACCTGGCGCCGATGCCGCAGGCGGCCCTGCGGGCGATGTTCCGGACGACCCCCGAGCCGGCGATCCGACGCGCCATCTTCCTCGCCACGCCGCACCGGGGGAGCCGCCTGGCCAGCCGACTCCTCGGGCGGATCGGCTCGCTCCTGGTCCGGCGGGGGAAGGCGATCGAGGGGCTATTCGCCTCGATCCGGGACCGATACGGGCTGGACGCCCTCCGCCCCTTCTTCCGGGGGCGGTCGATCACCGGCATCGACAACCTGAAGTGGGACAACCCGCTGCTCCGGGCCTCGGCCTCGGCCCAGACGGCCTCGGGCGTCCCCTACCACTCGATCATCGGCGTGCTGCCCGGCACGAGCTTCGGCCGGCCGGGCCGGGGGACCGACGGCGTCGTCGGCTTCACCAGCGCCCACCTCGACGGCGCCGCCTCGGAGCTGGTCGTCCCCCACCACCACATGCTCACCCGGCTCCCCGAGGTCATCGCCGAGGTCCGCCGGATCCTCCTGCTGCACCTGGCCGAGGCCGACGCCCCGGCGCCGATCGCCGGACGCTTGACCCCGGTCCCCCCCCTCCTACGATGAGGGAGCACGGGGGAAATCGACGAACCGGGGCGGGATCGGCCATGCGGGTCGCGGTGGGGTTCCAGGACGATCGGCTCGAATTCGAGGTGCCCGACGACCGGCTCGTCGGCTCGTGGGACGGCCCGGAGCCCCTCCCGGCCGAGGCGTTCCGGGACCGCCTCCGGCTCGCCCTGGAGGGGCCGATCGGCTACCCCCCGCTGCGGCAGAACGTCGTCCCGGGGGACCGCGTCGTCATCCCGATCGACCCGGACGTGCCCGACGCCCCCCGGGTGGTGACGATGATCGCCCGTGAGCTGCAGGACGCCGGGGTCGGCTCGATCCGGGCCCTCTCCCTCGGCCCGATGCCGGGCCCGATCCGCGACGACTGGCCCTCGGCCGCCCCCCTCTCGGTGCACGAGCCCGAGGGGGCCGACCCGACGACCTTCGCCTACCTCGCCAGCACCCAGCAGGGGCGACGGATCTACCTGAACCGGGAGCTGACCGAGGCCGACGTGGTCGTGCCCGTCGGGGCGCTCGGCTTCGACCCGGTCCTCGGCTACAAGGGGCCCTGGAGCACGCTCTTCCCCGGGATGAGCAACGCCGAGACCCGGCAGGGCGAGTGTTCCTCCCCGGCCGGGGTCGGCACCCGGGGGAGGGTGCTGGAGGAATCGGGGGAGGTCTCCTGGCTGCTGGGCAGCCTTTTCCACGTCGGCGTCCTGCCGGGCTCCTCGGGGGCCTCCGGGGTGATCGCCGGGGAGGCGGGGGCGATCCGGGAGGAGGGGATCCGGGCGATCGACCGCGCCTGGACCTTCCGCCCCGAGGGCCGGGCCGATCTGGTCGTCGCCGGCATCGGTTCCCCGGGCCGACCGGGCTCGATGGACGACCTCGCCGCCGGGCTCGCCACCGCCGCCGGGCTCGTCCGGCGGGGGGGGAAGGTCGTCGTGCTCTCCCGGGTCGGGGGCCCGCTCGGCCCCGCATTGCGGCGCCTGACCGGCCTGGACGACCCCTCCCGGGGCGGCGTCAAGGCCCTCCGGGGCGCCGAGGCCGAGCCCGACTACCTCGCCGCCCGGTCCATCGCCGAGGCCCTCGCCTGGGCCGACGTCTTCCTGCTGAGCGACCTGGACGAGGACACCGTCGACGACCTCTCCATGATCGCCCTCGGCTCCGCCGAGGAGGCCCGACGCCTCGCCTCCAAGAGCCCCTCCTGCCTGGTCGTCAACCGGGCCGAGCGGACGAAGGCCGACGCCGGGGACGAGTAGCGGGGGGGCCATGCCGACGAGCGGCGTTCCCCTGGAACAGTCCACGAGTTTGCAACCGATCCGCCCGAGGCGACGACCGATGCCCTCCTACCCGTCTCCCGCCGCCGTCGCCCTGGATTCGAGCGTCGTCCTCGCCGATCGCCCCGACCGGGCTCGGATCCGGGTCGTCGGGCCGGACCGGGCGAAGTTCCTGCACAACCTGACGACCAACGAGGTCAAGGCCCGGCAGCCCGGCTCGGGCTGCGAGGCGTTCGTCACCAGCCTCCAGGGCAGGACGCTGGGGTTCGTCTCGCTGCTGGTCCTCGACGACGCCATCCTTCTCCGCACCGAGGCGGCGGGGTTGGGGCCGATCCTCCCCCACCTCCGCAAGTACGGCGTGCTGGAGGAGGTGGAGCTGGAAGACGACTCCGCCGCCACGTTCGAGTGCCACCTCGCCGGGCCGAGGGCGGCCGACCTGCTCGCCTCCCTCGGGGTGTCGAGCCCCCCGGGCGTCCCCTACGACCACGCCCCGGCCGAGGTCGCCGGCAAGGCGATGCGCCTGGTCCGGGAGGATCCCCTCGGGGCCCCGGGGTATACCCTGATCGGCGACTCGGCCGACGCGCCGGCCGTGCTCGACGCCCTCGCCCGGGCCGGGGCGTCGATCGGCCTGGTCCGGATCGAGGCCGAGGCCTTCGACGCCTTCCGGATCGAGGCCGGCACCCCCGCCTCGTCCCGAGACGTGACCGACAAGAACCTGCCCCAGGAGCTGGGCCGAGACGACCGGGCGATCAGCTTCGTCAAGGGCTGCTACCTGGGCCAGGAGACCGTGGCCCGGCTCGACGCCCTCGGCCACGTCAACCGCCTGATCCGGGGCCTCGTCATCGAGGCCGATTCCCCCCCGAATCCCGGCTCGAAGCTGTTCGCCGGGGAGAAGGAGGTGGGCTGGATCGGCTCCGTCGCCGTCTCGGAGCGCTCGGGCAGGCCGATCGCGCTGGGATACGTTCGGACCTCCCACGTCGCCGCGGGCAGCGCCCTGGTCGTCCGGGACGCGGGGGGCGGGGAGTCCCCGGCGACCGTGGCCGCCGGGCCGATGACCGCCGGGGGATGACGAGGGATCGGGCGGGACGGGGGCCGATCACTCGGGATCGTCGAGCGGCCGGAGGCCGTCGGGGCCGATCCGGTCGAGCGGCACGATCACGGTGGCCGCCCGGCCGGCCCGGAGGTCTTCCAGCACCAGGGCCCCCCGCGGGCTGGTCGGCGCGAGACGATGCTCGGGGTCGCTGTCGGACCGTGCCAGGCGGCCCCGCAGGACTTCCCCGCCGCAGTCGATCCGGATCCTGGGGAAGCGGGTCCCCTGGCGGCGTCGGATTTGAACCAGCGATTCGTGGCACTCGTCGTACGTCATCGGCTCTCCTCCCTGTCGACCGATGCGGGGCGGGGGCGTCCGCGACGCTCGCGCGACGGCCCGACCTGCAGGGGATCGGCCGAAAGGGCCCCGAAGGTTGAGGCAATTTCGGCCGATGATCCGGATCGGGGCGACCGTCGCCGGCATCGGGCTTGCATTTAACTCAACCCGGGCCCCGTCCCGGCCGCGTTGACTTCGGATGCGGCCGGCCTAGAATGCCGCCATTGCCTCGAATGTGGGTCCCGCGAATCCGACCCCCTCGACGACCCTCCCCGAGCCCCCGCCATGCGCCTGCTGACCGCCATCCCGGTCTATAACGAGGAGGAGAACCTCGAGCCCGTCCTGGCCGAGATCCTCCGACACGCGCCGGGGGACGTGCTGGTCGTCGACGACGGCTCGACCGACCGGACCCCCGAGCTGCTCTCCCGGTTCCCGACCGTCCGGGTGATCCGGCACGAACGGAACCGGGGGTACGGCGCCGGGCTCCGGAGCGCCTTCGAGGCCACCGTCTCCGGCGGCTACGACGGCCTCGTCACGCTCGACTGCGACGGCCAGCACGAGCCGGCGATGATCCCCGAGGTGGCCGGGCCGCTCGACCGGGCCGACCTCGTCTCCGGCAGCCGGTACCTGAAGGTCTTCGACCCGAGCCAGGCCCCCCCCGAGCAGCGCCGGAAGATCAACGTCGAGGTCACCCGATGGCTCAACGAATGCCTCGGGTTCGGCCTGACCGACGCCTTCTGCGGCTTCAAGGCGTATCGGGCCGAGATCCTGCCGAAGTTCGAGATCTCGGACGAAGGCTACGCCATGCCGCTGCAGGTCTGGGTGCAGGCCGCCTCCCACGGGATGACCGTGGTCGAGGTGCCGGTGCCGCTGATCTACCTCGACGAGAAGCGGGCCTTCGGCGGGGCCCTGGATGACGCCGAGTACCGCCTGAATCACTACCGATCCGTCTTCCAGGACGCCCTCCGGCGCTCCCGCATCGAGGTGGCCGGGGGGTGTCGCGGATGACAGGATTGACGCCCCGTCGGCTGCGGGCCCCCGCCTCGGACGGCGCCCTGCTGGCCGAGCCCCCGATGGCGGAGGCCCCCGGGCTGCTCGACGCCAACCGACGCCGGCTCTCCTCCTGGGACCACGACTTCCAGGGCCGGCGGGCCGGCCGGCTCCGGTCGATGGCGCGCTCCGAGATCCTCGACCGCTCCCGGCGCTTCCTCCTCCGCTTCGGCCTGGACGACCTCGACGGCCTCCCCGACCCCTCGAGGGACGCCGACGCCCCGCTGGTCGTCACCGGCCATCAGCCGGAGCTGTCCCACCCGGGCGTCTGGGTCAAGAACTTCGCGGCCGCCTCGATCGCCCGGGCGGTCGGCGGCCTCGGCCTGAACCTGATCGTCGACAACGACATCCCCAAGGCGGTCGCCGTCCGGGTCCCCTTCCGCGACGGCGACCGCCTGAAGGCCCGCCACGTCCCCTTCGACGAGTGGGCCGGCGAGTCCCCCTTCGAGGACCTCCGGGTCCAGGACGAGCAAACCTTCGCCTCCTTCGCCGACCGCGCCCTCGGTCTGATGGGGGGCCTGGTCCCCGACCCGCTGCTGCCCGAAGACTGGCCCCGGGCCGTGCTCGCCGCCGGGCAGACCGACCGCCTGGGCCTCCGCCTGGCCGCCATGCGACGGGCCCGGGAGGCCTCCTGGGGGGCCCGCAATGCCGAGGTGCCGCTGGGGGGCGTCTGCGAATCGGAAGCCTTCCTCTGGTTCGCCTCCCACTTGCTGGCGCACCTCCCCCGGTTCCGGGAGGTCCATAACGAGTCGCTCGACCGCTACCGCAAGGCCCACGGCATCCGCAGCAAGAACCACCCGGTGCCCGCCCTGGCCACCGAGGGGGACTGGCAGGAAGCCCCCTTCTGGGCCTGGCGACGCGACCACCCCCGGCGCCGGCCGCTGATGGCCCGCCAGGTCGACCCGTCCAGGATGCAATTGAGGATCGCCGGGGACGACGAGCCCCTCGTCGAGTTGACCCTCGGCCCCGACCGGGACGCCTGCTGCGCCGTCGAGCGGCTCCGGGAGCTGCCGGGCCGGGGCGTCCGCCTCCGCACCCGGGCGCTGACCACCACCATGTTCGCCCGGGCCCTGCTGGGCGACCTGTTCATCCACGGCATCGGCGGCGCCAAGTACGACGAGCTGGGGGACGAGATCTTCCGGGGCTTCTTCGGGGTGGACCCGCCCGGCTACCTGACCCTCTCGCTGACCCTCTGGCCGGGGCTGCCCGACGACCCCGCCTCGGCGGGGCAGCTCCGCGAGGTCGGGGCCCGGATCCGGGACCTGACCTTCAACCCCGACCGCCACCTGCCCGACCCCCTCCCCGAGGCCGCCCGGGAGGCGTTGGAGGCCAAGCGGGCGGCCCTCGCCGGGCCGGTCGGGTCCCGGGCGCAGCGGGCGGCCCGATACTTCGCGATCCGCAGGGCGAATGCCGAGCTGTCCCCCTTCGTCTCGGCCGACCGGGAGGGGTTGCGGCGGCGGGAGGGTCGGCTCCGGGCGGGCCTGGCCCGCAACGCGCTGGCCCACAGCCGGGAATACGCGGCGGTGCTCCACCCGGCCGACCGGCTCCGGTCGGCGCTGCTCGGGGCCGCGGGCGGCCCCCGGATCTGACCCCCGGCCGATCCGATCGAAATTTTGCCGCTCGACCGGGGCGGAGCGTCGCACTCGCCCCTACAATATCAGGTCCGGTCGAGTCGCGGCCCGCCGGACGATCCGGCTGCGGGCCCCGGTCCCGGGCCGATCGGACCGGCCGCCGAAACGGAGGCGGCCCCTGGTGCCCTCGCTGATGAAAGAGACCCCGTCCAGTGCCCGATCGCCCGCCCGTCGCGGACCCGTCGAATTCTGCCAGGGGAGCGAGGCCGACCACGAGGCCATCTACCAGACCCTGCTGCACGTCTTCCACGGCCCCGACCGCGACGAGTTCCTCGGCTCGCTGAGCGACCCGGCCTACAGGCCCGAGCAGCGCCTGCTCGCCCGGGTCGACGGCAAGGTCGCCAGCCACGCCCACCTCACCGATCGGGTCATCCGCTTCGGCTCGGTCCCGCTGCCGCTCAACGGCGTCACCTGGGTCGGCACCCTGCCCGAATACCGGGGCCAGGGCTACGCCCAGGAGATCCTCCGCCTGGCCGACGACCGCGCCCGACGCTCCGGGGCCGCGCTGATGGCCCTCACCACGGCCATGCCCCGCTTCTACCGCCCGCTCGGCTGGGGCCTCTGCGGCAAGCAGACCCTGGCCAAGGCCCCCAGCCGGACCCTCCCCATCGGCGGGGACGCCGCCCCCGAGGGGCAGCCGGGCCCCTGGCACGTCCGCCCCTGGCGGCAGGTCGAGCTGGGGGACCTGATGGCCCTCTACGACCGCAACTACGGCGACACCACCGGCTCGGTCGTCCGCTCCGAGGAGTACTGGCGCTGGATGATCGGCCGCAAGTATGCCCACGTGATCTGGGTCGCCTGCCTCGGCGAGTCGGTCCACGGCTACGCCTTCGTCAAGGACCACAAGATCCTGGAGATCGCCACCGACCCCGACCGCCCCGACGCCCTCCCCGCCCTGCTCGGCCGGGTCCGCTCCGAGGCCCTGGAGCGCGCCTACCCCGAGGTCGTCGTCCACGCCCCGCTCGACCACCCGGTGATGGACACCTTCCGGCGCCTCAAGGGCACCACCATCCTCGACGCCGACGAGCTGGAGGGGGCCGCCTCCATGTACCACGCCCCCGACCCCGACCGCCTGCTCCGCGCCATCCTCCCCGAATTGAGCCGACGCGTCTCCGACGCCGGATCCGGCCCCCTCGAACTGGGCCTGACGGTCGACGACCGCCGCTACCTGCTCCACGTCGAGCCCGCCAAGACCCGCAGCAGGGTCGAGCCCGACCGCCTCGGCCGACGCCACCTCACCCTCTCCCCCGGCGCCTTCGTCCGCCTGGTGATGGGCCACGACGACCCCGACGCCCTGCTCGGCGAGGACGGCTCCATCGCCTCCACCGCCACCGCGCTGGACTCCGCCCGCGTCCTCTTCCCCCGGCGTCCCATCTGGCGGAGCCCCCTGGACTCGGCCTCGGCCTGAGGCTCCCCGCCGCCGAGGGCCGCCTCGGCCGTGAACCGGGGGCGAGCGGCGGCCGATTCCTCTCCGAGCCGAGACCGGACCATCCCCGGAGCCCCGCCTTGGACGACCCGACCGATGCCGTGGCCGCACTGCACCTGGACGTCGACCGCGACGCCGCACCGCTCGACGAGGCCCACCGGGGTCGACTCAAGTGCGGCCTGGGCTGCTCGGGCTGCTGCGTCGACGACCTGACCGTCTTCGAGGTCGAGGCCGACCTGATCCGCCGCCACCACCCCAGCTTGCTCGACGGGGGGTCGCCCCACCCCGAGGGGGCCTGCGCCTTCCTCGACGACCGGGGGGCCTGCCGGATCTACGAGCACCGCCCCTACGTCTGCCGCACCCAGGGCTACCCGCTGCGGTGGCTCGACGAGCGGGACGAGGAAACCGGCGGGGCGGTCGTCGAGTTGCGGGACATCTGCCCGCTCAACGACGGGCCGGACGCCGGGCCCCCGATCGAGGAGCTGCCGGCCGAGCAGTGCTGGACGCTCGGCCCGGCCGAGGGCCGGCTGGCCCACCTCCAGCGCATCGCCGACGGCGGCCGGATGACCCGGGTGCGGCTCCGGGACCTGTTCTCGGCCGGCGGGCGATCGTCGACCGGCCCGGTCCGCTGAACGATCGCGGGCCTGGAGCCCGGGCGGCCCGGGACGCGACGCGGGCGACGCGGGACGCCCGGAGGGGGCCGGGTCGGCTCAGCTGACCTCGACCAGGGCGATGTCGAAAGTCAGGTCCTTGCCGGCGAGCGGGTGATTCGCGTCCAGCTTGACCGAGCCGTCCTGGACCTCCGCCACCGTGACGACGGCGGTCTGGTCGCCGTTGGTCATCTGCAGCTGCTGGCCGACCTGGGGGTCGAGGTCCTCGGGGAACTGGGCGCGGGGCACGTCGAAGACCAGCTCCGACTTGTGGGCGCCGTAGGCGCGGTCGGACGGGATCGTCACCGTGGACTCCTGGCCCGGCTCCATGCCGGTGACCGCCTCCTCGAAGCCGGGGATCACCTGGCTCTCTCCCAGGGTGAATTCCAGCGGCGCCTTGCCGTCCGAGGAGTCGAAGACGGTGCCGTCGGCCAGCCGACCGGTGTAGTGGATGCGGACCGTGTTGCCGGACCGGGCCTGGGACATGGGAACCTCCGTCGTGTCGGGTCGATGGTCGCTCCACGCCGCGGCAGAGCCGAGCGTCCATTGATAACGGATCGCGCCCGCCGGTGGGAACCCCGATTCCCAAGCCGGGGCGAGGGGACGGGTACCTAGCCATGGATGGATGCGACCCGACGACGACCGGCGAGGCCGGGCTTCGGGAGGCCGGTCCCGGGGACGGGGGGGAGCGGCCTCGCCCGCCGTCGGCCGACGATCCCCACCCGTGTCGGCCGGTCGTCGGACCCGGACCGAGCACGATCAGGGGGAGGGGGAATCCCACCAGGCGTCGAGCGCCCGTCGCATCGCCTCGACGCGCCCTGGCTGCTCCCCGGAGCGGTCGTCGCGCTCGGCCGGGTCGGCGGAGAGGTCGTAGAGCTGGGGGGCCGGCAGGTCGCTCAGCGCGGCGGGGACGATCAGCTTCCATTTCCCCTCCACCATCCACCGCTCCCGGAGGTTGGCGGCCGGCTCGTCCAGGTCGAGGATCGTGTGCTCATAGCAGGCCCCGAAGACGGAATCGCGACCGGCGACGGCCCCCGCGTCCCGGAGGTCGAGCCCCGGCATCTCGGGGGTCGGCTCCAGGCCGGCGGCGGAGAGGATCGTGGGCGCCAGGTCGATCGAGCTGGCCAGCGACCCGCTCATCGCCGGCTCGACCCGCCCGGGCCACCGGACCATGATCGGCGTCCGGAGCCCGGCGTCGTACGGCGACCGCTTGGAGCGGATGAAGCCGTCGCCCTCGGGGTCCTGGGTCCAGCCGTTGTCGGCGACGTACAGGACGATCGTGTCCCCGGCCAGCCCCCGCTCGTCGAGGTGGTCCAGCAGTCGCCCGCACGTCTCGTCGAACCACTCGACCATCGCCCAGTACTTCGCCACCGGGGCCGGGGCGAGGCCGCGGTAATGCTCCAGCAGGCGGTCGGGCGGGGTGTGGGGCGTGTGGGGCAGGAAGGGCGCGTACCAGACGAAGAACGGCCGCCCCTCGTCCGAGGCCTCGGCGATGAACTCCTCGATCGGTTCCATCGTGACCCGGCCGATGTCGAGCCCCTCGTCGCCGTGCCGCCGGCCCCGGGTCATCCCGTGGGTGAAGCCGCCCCGGGAATAATCCCCCTGCCACCACTTGCCGGACTGGAAGCTGAGGTAGTCGCCCCGGGCCAGCAGCGCCGGCAGGGTGGGCACGGCCTCCAGGTGCCGGATCATCGCCTCACGGCCCTCGGCGAACAGGGGAGAGGCGTAGAATTCCCGATTTGGCATCCCCGCCGGCTGGGGGGGGTCGTTCCCCGTGATCTTGTGCTGATGCGGGAACAGCCCGGTGATGATCGTAGCCAGGCTCGGGCAGCAGAGGCTCGACGGCACGTAGCCCCGCGTGAACGTCAGGCTCTCCGCGGCCAGGCGGTCCAGGTTCGGCGTCCGGACGTGCGGGTGCCCCATGAAGCCGTAGTCGGTCCAGCCGTGGTCGTCGGAGATGATCAAGACGACGTTCGGAGGCTTCGGGTCCTCCCGAGCCGCCCCCGGCGGGCCGGCCGGGGCCGTCCCGGGCAGGGCGAACATCGGGAGCAGGGCGAGCAGCGTCGCCACGGCGATCGGGCGGGCGACGGCCCGGCGGCCGGCGATGGGTGCGATCATGGGGAGGTCCTCTCGACTCGACCCGGTTCGGTCGGTGGGGTGGGTGTCCGGGCCCCCCACCATAGCGGCCCGGCTCGTCCCCCCCAATGGGCTCGAGGTGCTCGTCGGCACGGCGTATGCGTCTGTTTTGCCCCATCCGGCATCCACCGATCCGCCGAACAGGACCACCACGGGAGACCGACGATGACGCCCAGGCAGACCGAACGGTTCCGCAACCGCCTCCTCGAACTCGCCGCCAGGCTCCGCGGAGATCTGGATTCGCTCGAGGACGAGGTCCGGACCGGCACCGGGGGCCCCTCCGGGGGCAACCTGTCCGACACCCCGATGCACCTGGCGGACCTCGGCACCGCCGAATCCATGCAGGAAATCGACGCCACGCTCTACGAGAACGAGGAGCACCTCGACGCCGAGGTCGCCGACGCCCTCGGCCGCATCGAGCGGGGGACCTTCGGCCGTTGCGAGCGGTGCGACGCCGTGATCCGGGCCGAGCGGCTCGACGCGCTGCCCTACACCCGCTACTGCCTCTCGTGCGCCGAGCGGGTCGAGGCCGGTCACCCGACCAATCTCGACGCCGGCCGCCCCGAGGGTGGGCTCGACCCGAGCGACGCCCGACGCGCCGTCGAGGCCGTCCCCGAAGGGGTCATCCCGGGCAATGACGAGAATGCCTTCAACGCCGAGCAGTCCGACACCACCGCCTCGGCCCACCAAAACGACACCCACGCCGCCGGCACCGCCGGGGGCGGGTCGGCCTCCGGCGGCCTCGCCGGCTCGAACATCGGCTCCGGCGACCCCGCCAACGCCGACTTCGAGGCGGCCCTGGGCAGCGGCACCCGGGACCGGGAGCCCCGGCCTTCCCGCGGCGCCATCGCCCCCAATCGCCCCCGCCCTGGCCGTACCGGCCCGATCAAGATGAGGGCCACCCGGGACCGGGACTGATCGGCCAATCCGCCATCCTGGTCGACCGATCGAGCCCCTCCCCCTCTCCCCTCGAACGGGGAGAGGGCCGGGGTAGGGGTCGGCGACCGGGCCGCACCGCCCATCGCGTCGTCCGATCCCCCCAACCCGGCCCCCGGCCGGTCTCCCCCCGAAGCAGGGGAGGGGGTCGGGAAGCGAATCCTCGATCTCACGCACCCGCCGTCGCCGACCGACCGGCCCGATCAGGCCTCCTTCTCCTCCGGCCCGAACAACTCGGCCAGCCCCAGCCGGAAGCCGGGCAGCACGTCCCCGCCATCCAGTTCGTCCTGCCGGCCGAGCACGCGAATGCTCCTCGGCGACTCGTAGACGTAGACCTCCTCGACCGTGGGGTAAACGACCCAGACGAGCCGGGAGCCGGCGTCGAAGTATTCGTGGATCTTGGCAATCAGGTTCTCCGCCGAGTCGGTCGGGCTGACGACCTCGACGGCGAGGTCGGGCACCACCGGCAAGGCGTGACCGGATCGGACCTTCTTCCCCGACGGCCATCGCTCGGAGGTGATGAACGCCACGTCCGGCTGCCGACTCCGATTCAGCGTCGGCCTCAGGTCGAAGAGGATCTCGACGACCGATCGCCCGAGCGGATGCTGATGGAGGAAGAGGTCGAGGAATCGCTTCAACTCGTTCGCCAAGAGCCCTTCGTTCGCGCCCAATGGGGATAACTCCACGATGGTGCCGTCGACGACCTCGAACCACTCCGGGAGGTCCCGCTCTGGGACGGAATCGATCGAGACACCGATGTTCGGGAGCGAGCCTGCGGCCATGGATCTTCCCTCCGCCGATCGGGCAGGAAACCGGGATCGTCGAGTCCGCTGATCTGGCCCCCGTCAGGCCTCAGGCCCCCGCCGCGACCTCCGCCCGACCGCCCTCCCGGCGTTCCAGGGCGGCGGCGATGAAGTCCCGGAACAGCGGGTGGGCCTTCGTGGGCTTGGAGCGGAACTCGGGGTGGAACTGCACGGCGAGGAACCAGGGGTGGTCGGGCACCTCGATGATCTCCACCAGCGAGCCGTCGGGGCTGGTGCCGGTGGGGATCAGGCCGGAATCCTCCATGTGCATCCGGTAGCCGTTGTTGAACTCGTAGCGGTGCCGGTGCCGCTCCAGCACCTCGTCGGCCCCGTACGCCCGGTGGGCGAGGCTGCCGGGGCGGAGCACGCAGGTCTGGAGGCCCAGGCGCATCGTGCCGCCGCGCTCGCGGACGACCCGCTGGCCCTCCATCAGCGCGATCACCGGGTGCGGGGTCATCTTGTCGAACTCGGTGCTGTTGGCGCCTTCGAGCCCCAGGGCGTTGCGGGCGAACTCGACGGTGGCGCACTGCATCCCCAGGCAGATGCCGAAGAAGGGCACGCCCCGGGTCCGGGCGTACCGGATCGCCTCCAGCTTGCCGTCGACGCCCCTCATGCCGAAGCCGCCGGGGACGAGGATGCCGTCGACCCCCGCCAGCAAGGCCGCCGGATCCCCCTGGCTCAGCTCCTCGGCCTCGATCCGCCGCACCACCACCCTCGCCCGGTGCGCGATCCCGGCGTGGTCCAGGGATTCATACACCGACTTGTACGAGTCGCGATGCTTGATGTACTTGCCGACGACGGCGATCGTCACCTCGGCGTCCGGGTGCTTGATCCGCTCCACCAGGTCCCGCCAGTCGTCGATCTCCAGCGGGTTGGCCTTCAGGTTCAGCTTCTTGACGATCAGCTCGTCCAGCCCGTTGCCCACCAGGCTCAGCGGCACCTCATAGATGCTGTACTCCCGGTCGCGCTCCTCGATCACCGCCCTCGGCTCGACGTTGCAGAACAGGGCGATCTTCTGCTTCATGTCCTCCGACATCGAGTGCTCGGTCCGACAGATCAGCACGTCCGGCTGGATGCCGATCTGCCGCAGCGCCGTCACCGAGTGCTGCGTCGGCTTGGTCTTCATCTCGCCGGCCGCCTTGAGGTAGGGCACCAGCGTGAGGTGGATGAACAGGCAATTCTCCTTGCCCACGTCCAGCGGGAACTGGCGGATCGCCTCCAAAAACGGCAGGCCCTCGATGTCCCCCACCGTGCCGCCGATCTCGGTGATCACCACGTCCACGTCGTCGTCGGCCAGCCGGAGGACGGCGGCCTTGATCTCGTCGGTGATGTGGGGGATCACCTGCACGGTGTTCCCCTCGTAGTGCTTCCCCTCCCGCTCCTTCTGGATCACGGAGAGGTAGATCTTGCCGGTCGTGTAGTTGCAGTCCCGGGTCAGCTTCGCGTCGGTGAACCGCTCGTAGTGGCCCAGGTCCAGGTCGCACTCGGCGCCGTCGTCCAGCACGTAGACCTCGCCGTGCTGGTACGGGCTCATCGTGCCCGGGTCGACGTTGATATAAGGGTCGAACTTCTGGAGCCGGACCCGGAGGCCACGGTGCTCCAGCAGCATGCCGATCGACGCGCAGGTCAGCCCCTTGCCCAGCGAGCTGACGACCCCCCCGGTCACGAAGATGTGCTTGGCCATTCCCGATCCGTCCCCCACTCCGGGCGCCCCGGCGATGGTCCCCTGGCGACCCCAAAACCGCCATTATAGCATCCCGACGCCGACCGACGAGCCGGACCGGGCACGCCCGGATCCGATCCGCTGGGGGACGGGCCTCACGTCAGAGACGCGAAGACGCAGAGAGGAGAGGAGAGGTACGGGATCATGGACGGGACACGGCCCGGGAGGACGCCTCGGCCAGCGTTTCCCCCCAATGCTCCAATCTCTCCGCCTTCTCCGCGACCCCGCGCGAGATCCGCCCCCTCACGACCCCTCGCGCTCGGCCAGGGCGATCCGGTGGTAGTGGGACAGCAGGACGAAGTTGACGAACGCGAAGTAGCCCAGCCAGATCGTGGCGAAGATCCACTGGCCCCAGATCCCCGCGATCGCCGCCCCGGCCCCCGAGGCGAGGAACGAGAGGATGTGGGCCCGCCGGACGCCGTTCCGGGGGCTCAGGCGGTCGAGCACCGCCATCACCAGCTGGCCGCCGTCCAGCGGCCAGATCGGCAGCAGGTTGAAGACGCTGTAGACCAGGTTCAGGATTAGCAGCATCATCAGCGCCAGCTCGACCCGGGGGTCCAGCGTCACGTCGAAGGCCACCAGCACCGCCCACAGCGCCACCGCCCCGGCCGCCAGCAGCAGCCCCGAGGCCGGCCCCATCACCACGATCAGCATCCGCTGGCCGAACGACCGCCGCTCCCGGTCCGAGACGCAGACCCCGCCGAACCCGTGCAGGACGATCCAGGGCCGGTCGCCGCAGGCCCGGGCCGTCAGGCCGTGGCCCAGCTCGTGGACCAGCACCGAGAGGATCACGCACCCGGCGATCACGCCGGCGTCCTCCGGCCGATCGGCCCCGGAGCCGAAGGCGAAGCCGACGACGATCGCCAGCAGCCAGAAGAACGGGCTGACCCGGATCGGGATGCCGAACATCGAGAAGTTCAGGTCGAGCCGGGTCGGGGCGGGGGTGCCGAGCATGGGGTCGGGATACCTCGATGCCGAAGGCCGGGGCGATCGGCCCCGGGGTCAGGCGGCGGGGGGTCGGGAGACGAGGGACTCGGGGGAGGCGGGGGTGCGACGGCCGAACACCAGGGTCTCGACCAGCTCGAACCGACCGCCGGCACCCAGCCGGAACCGGATCAAGTCGGCCGGCCGGCCGGGGGCGATCGTCGGCCCGGGCTTCCCGAGCAACCGGGCCGGATGGATCGAGGCGCAGGCGATCGCCTCGGCCGGAGGAAGGCCGACGGCCCGGATCAGCCGATCGACCCCTTCCGTCAGCGCCCGGTTCGCGCCGGCCAGGTACGGCGTGCCCGCCACGACCACCCGGCCGGAAGGCTCGACCGCCCACCGGCCGTAGGCCCCCGGCGGTAGCCCGGCCAGGGGGCTGGCGTCGCTGACGAGCACCACGCGGTCGGGGGTCTTGGCCCGGACGAGCACCCGGAGCACGTCGTCATCCAGGTGGTGCCCGTCGGCGATCAGCGAGGCCGTCAGCCCGTCGCAGGCCGCCTGCGTCCAGATCGGGTTCGGGTGCCTCGGCAGGCTGGCGACGATCCCGTTTCCCAGGTGGGTGGAGAGCCGGGCCCCGGCGTCGACGGCGCGTCGGATCGTCTCCGGGTCGGCCGCCGAATGGCCGATCGCCACCACCACCCCCGAATGCGACACCTTCTCGATCAACTCGATCGCCCCCGGCCGCTCCGGGGCCAGGGTGAGCAGCACCACCCGGCCCCCGCTGGCGTCCTGGAGCGAGCGGAACAGGTCCCAGTCGGGGTCCCGGATCGCCTCGATCGGGTGGGCGCCCCGATAGCCGTCGTCGGGGGAGAGGAAGGGGCCTTCCAGGTGGATGCCGACGACCCGGTGGGCGACCCCCGGGTCGGCTTCGCAGGCGGCGGCGATCGTCGCCACGCCGTGCCTCATGTCGTCGGCCGGGGCGGTGATCAGGGTCGGGCAGATGCGGGCGGAACCGATCTCGTCCTGGGCGAGCACGATCTCCCGGACCTGCTCCGCCGTCAGGGTCGGATCCGAGAACGAGACCCCGAGCCGGCCGTTGGTCTGGATGTCCCAGAAGGCCGGGGCGATCCAGTCGTCCCCCTCGGAGACGGCCGTCGAGTCGTCGATCTCCTCGACCGAGGCGATCGTCGGGCCGTCGAACGCCACCCGTCGCCACCGGCCGTCGCCGACGAGCCGGGCGACGATCGCGTCCGTCGAGCCGCCCTCGCTCATCGCTCGTCGTCCCGGACCAGCTCCACGTTCTCGACGAGGCAGACGACGTCCTGGAAGTCGTCGTTGGTCGAATACTCCCAGCCGACGAGGTAGCAGTTCGGCAGCGGACGCTTCGTCTCGGGGTCGTGGTAGGGGTAGATCATCGCCTTGTACGGCTGCCCGGCGAGCCGGTCGTTCAGGGCCGCCACCTCGCCCGGCTGGGTAAAGACACCTCCGTCGTCGAGGCCGTCGTTGGAGACCCAGAAGCCGAACGTCCGGTCCCCCGGGTCGAACTGGGTCGTCGAGCCCTCGATCAGCGGAGGCGGCAGGTTCTCCCCGCGTTCCAGGTCCTGGCCGGTGTTCTTGAACCGGTACGACCACAGCTCGACCGCCCGGGGCACGCCCGGCTCCGAGCCCGGCACGTAGTAGCCCCCCCGGTTCACCGTCTCCAGCCCCAGCGCGATGATCGGCCGGTAGGTCACCGGCCCGTCTCCGGCCTTGCGGAACAGCCCGGGGACTGCCTCGGGCGTGGTCTCGACCGGGTTGAGCAGGTCCTCCACCATGTCCAGCCCGTAGATCCCCCCCAGGATCGCCACCCAGTCCGGCTCGACCGGCCCGGGCGTGACCCTCGGCTGGTTCTCCGACTGCGATCGGGCGGGGCTCGCGACCAGGGCAACGGCCAGGGCGGCCGTCGCCCCCAGTGCCGCGAGCGATCGGGTGCGGGGGCAGGGGCGGGGCATCGCGGTCCCTCGATGCGTGGGCAGGGGAGGGTTCGGTCATCCGGCCGGCCGGTCGACTCGTCGGCCGGTCGGTCGCAATCATCCCATCCTATCACCTCGGCCGTCGACCGGGAACGGGCCTCGGCGGGCCGCCATCCCCGCCGCAACGATCCGACGGCCCCGCCCCGGACCGGGGACCCGATCCGGGACGGCGGGGCAACCGGGCGATGGTCGCCCGGGTCACGGGGCGGCCGGATCGGCGGTCGGGGAGGCCGACGGGTGGCCCAGCTCGGGGTGCAGCTCCAGGGTGGCCGGGGCGGGGGCGTCCCGGGGCTGGAGGTCGAACAGCAGGGAGACGCGGTCGGGGTCGGGCTCGGCGGAGAGCAGGCTGCCGACCACCCCGGCCAGCAGCGAGACCCCCAGGCCCCAGACGCAAGGGTCCAGCCCCAGCAGGTACAACGGGGCGATCGCCGAGCCGGGGCCGATCTGCGGGTCGTAATCGAACAGGTTCCGGCCGATGATCCCGGCCGCATACAGCCCGATCACGGCCGAGGCCCCGGCGACCATCGCCGCCATCGCCCCCGCCCCGGTCGCCCTCCTCCAGAAGCAGGCCATCACCGCGGGGATCAGGAAGGCGGCGGCCATCCCCGCGCTGGCGAAGACGATCACCAGCTGCAGGAAGTCCGGGGGCCGGGTCGCCACGAGGGCCGCGAGGATCCCCACCCCCACGGTCGCTCCGTAGCCGACCACGGCGATCTCCCGCTCCGGCGCCGTCGGCCGGAGGAACCGCTGGTAGACGTCCCGGACCAGGCCCGAGGAGATCACCAGCAAGAACCCGCTGATCGTGCTCATCACCGCGCCGTAGGGGGCGGCCATGATCAGCCCCGAGACGTACGGGTTCGTCAGCTTCTGCACCAGCGCCGGCATGGCCTCGTCCGGCCTGGTCAGCTCCGGCAGGATGCCCCTCGCGGCGATGAAGATGAGGATCAGGGGGACGTAGATCAGCAGGTTGTAGAGCGTCACCCAGAGGATCGCGTACCGCAGCGTCTTCGAGTCCTTGAAGGCCATCAGGCGGACCAGGGTCGACGGCTGGCCGATGCCGGTGATCGCCCACATGAAGAAGAACGAGACCGCCAGCCCGATCGGGTGGAAGGCCCTCCCCGCCCCGGGGCCGAAGGCGTAGTTCACGTCCGTCTGGGCGATCCCCGCCTCCGTGGCCGCCCCCAGGCCGCCGCAGGCGATCAGCGCCAGGGGCAGCAGGATCATCACCCCGACCGCCATGACGAGGCTCTGGAAGACGTCCGTCCAGACCGCCGCCAGGAACCCGCCGTACGCCGTGTAGGCGATCACCGTGGTCGCGAAGATCAACAGCCCCAGCAGATAGCCGGGGTCCGCCACCGGGCCGGGTAAGATCCCCGAGAACCCGCCGATCCAGGCGTCCGGCAGGCTCGCCTTGAGGATGATCGCCCCCCCCTTGAACTGGGGGATCAGGTTCACGGACAGGAACGTGATGATCAGGAGGCTCGTCACCACCCCCAGCGCCGGGCTGCCGAACCGCTCCCGGAGCAAGTCCGGCAGGGTGATCGCCCCCGTCCTCCGGGAGAGCTGGCCGACCCGCTTCCCCAGCAGGCCGAAGACCGTCAGGGGGGCCACCATGTACGAGGCGATCCAGAGCGCCACCACCCAGCCGAAGGCGTAGACGAACCCCGGGAAGCCGAGGAACGTCCCGCCGCTCATCACCGCCGCCGTCAGGGCGACCGAGAGCGGCCCGAGCGACCGGTTCCCCAGGAAGTAACGGCGGAGGAACGCCCCCCGCTCGGCCCAACGGGCCACGAACCCCAGGCCGAGCGAGACGAGCGTGAACAGCACCAGGGCCACCAGGGGGGCGCCGGTCGAGGGGGCGTCAAGCTCGGGCATCGGCGTCCCCCCCGTGCTCGGCCGCCTCTCGGATGTCCCGGTCCAGCTCGTCGGCGAGGTCGGCGCCCAGGTCGTCGTCGGCCATCCGGAACCCGGCGAACCAGGCCGTGAACGCCGAGCAGGCCAGCCACGGCGCCATCACCCCCCAGAAGACCCAGGAGGGGATGCCGAGCACCGGCCGGATGTCGTCGACGGAGAGGGGCCGGCCGTCGCGCTGGTAGCCGAAGAGGAACGCATACGCGCAGCAGTAGACGGTGCTCGCCAGCCAGGCGCAGAGGATGACGATCGCCTCTCGCCGGGCGTTGCGATAGGTGGGGTCGGGGGCGGGGGTGGGCACGGGCGTGCGGGGCTCCGGGGGGGTGAAGCCGGGGGGAATGGAGAGCGCGACCGGGCGTCGTCGCCCCGGGGTCGCGGCCGCCGGCCGACTCGATCGGCCGGCGATCCCGGATACGTTATCCCGCCGGCCCTCCCGGGGCAATCTCCCCGCGGGCCGGCCCGGGTCCCGGCCCCGGGCCGGGGAAGGCGACGCCCCCCTCATCGGTCGGATCGGGCGCCGCCGCCGGCCGCCAGGCCCTGGGGGGTGCCCCGGGGTCCGGGGACCTGGCCCCCCCCGGCCCGATCGACCCCGACGGGCGACCCGACCTCGGCCTCGACGCGGCGGGGGACGGGCGACCCGGCGGCCCGAATGCGCCCCGACAGGGCCCTCGCCGTCGCGGCGAAGGCCAGGGCGGTCGCCGCCGCCACGAGATCCACCCCGGCCACCGGCCAGAGCCCCGGCCGGAGCGACCGGAGCAGGTGGTCCCCCGTCTCCAGGGCGTTGGCGGCCGGGATCGCCGCCGACAGCACGGCCGTCAGGGCGCACAGGTCTCGGGCGGCCCGACGCGTCGGCCGCCGGGAGGCCCCGTAGAGGGCCGTCAGGCCCCAGGTCGACCAGAACGCCAGCTGCACCCACCAGGGCCGATCCGCCGCGTCGGGCGGGATCGCCTTGCTGGCCACGAACAGGCCGGCGGTCGCCGAGCAGAGCCCGAGCATGACCCCGGCCGTCGCCGGCGCCAGCCAGCGGTCCGTCCCCAGCGGCCGGGGCCGGTCGCCCCCCCGTCGCCGCAACTCCGCCCAGACCATCGTCCCGCTGGCGATGCACAGGCAGCCGCCGACGCCCAGCACGAAGTAGCACCACCGCAGCGCCACGCCGCCGAAGTCGGCGAAGTGCAGGCCGACGACCGCCTGCTGGACCCCCTCCGCGAAGCCGAGGGCCGATGGGTCCTGGCGGCCGAGTTCGGCCCCCGTGACCGGGTCGAGGAACAGCACGGCCCGGTGGAGGAAGCCCCCGCCCAGCGACCCCCGGACCCGGCAGTAGGCGTTCGAGTCGCCGTAGTTGAGGACGTCGTACGCCTCGACCTCCAGCCCGGGCCAGGCCTCCCGGGCCCGCTCCCGGATCGCGTCGAAGCCGAGCATCGGGGCCGGCTCGCCGGCCGCCTTCCGCTGGAACCGGGCGGAGGGGAAGATCAGCTCCCGGGCGCCGACCTCGCTGTCCCGGAAGGCCGTCAGGCCCAGCAGCGCCACCAGCAGCCCGGCCAGCGGGAACCAGGCCCCGGTCAGCAGGTACATCAGCCAGTAGGGCAGCCCCAGCACGCCGAGGACCTTGTGCGCGTCGGTCCAGAGGGTCCGGGCGTTGGCCCGGGGGCGGAACTGGAAGAACTGCAAGGCCAGCAGCCGGAGGTGGAAGACCAGGCCCGAGACGACCACCAGCAGCCCGACGACGGCGACCAGCCCGAAGGCCCAGTAGACGTACCGGCCGCCGTATTCGAAGGGGACGGCCAGGTGGTAGTGCAGGCCGTAGATCAGGTCGGCCACCGTCGACGACCCGGCGGCCACCGGCCCGCCGTCGCCGACGTCGATCAGGGCCTCGTGCTCGTTGAGCCTCGCCTCCCCCGCATACTGGACCGTCCAGACCCCGAGCCGGGGGCGGTCGGCGCCGGGCATACTCACCATCAGCCGGGCCGTCGGCGGCGGGGCGTCCCCGTCGCCGGCCGCCCGGGGGACCTCCGGGCGGTGCTCGTCGAGGAACGGCGCGATCAGCGCGTCGATCGACTCCGGCTCCGCCCCGGCACCCTCCCCCCGCAGCGACGGCAGCTCCCAGGCCTCGATCGCCCCGTGGAAGACCGTCAGCGTGCCGGCGAAGAAGGCCACGAACAGGACCAGGCTCGATAGCACCCCGGCCACGCCGTGGACGTCCCACAGCATCCGGTGCGCCTCTCGGGAGAGCTTCAGCATCGGGTCGTTCCTGGGAGGGGGGCGAGGGAGGAAGGGGAGGGGGAGGGGGAGACGGAAGCCGGCTCAGGCCAGGGAGGCCGCCAGGCCGGCGGCCAGGGCGATGGCGAGCAGGACGAGCCAGGCCCGCCCCGCCGACCGGTCGAGGAACGCGTACAGGGCGGCAGCCACCCAGGCCGGCACCGCCATCAGGACCGCCAGCGCCCCCCGGTCCGACGGCGGCAGCGGGGCGAGGGCGGCGAGGGCGACGGTCAGGGCGAGCGCCGCCGCGAGCCCCGCGACCAGCGCCGCGAAGGTCCGGCACCACGGCCGGCGCCCCGGGGCGGACCGGCCCGACGAGCCCGGGAAGGCCATCAGAGCATCCCCCCCACCAGCGCCGCGACCGCGCCGGCCGCGACCACCCGGGGGGCGACCGGCGCGGCGAGGATGATCGCCGACCCGGCCGCGGAGGCCGCCGCCAGCCAGCAGATCAGCCCGCCGGCGGCCCCCATCTCCCGGCACCAGAGGGCCGCCGAGGCGGCCAGGACGAGCAGGCCCCCCAGCCGGAGGGCCCGGCGGCCCGCCGCCGAGCGCGCCGCCCGGGAGAGCAGGGGGCGGCGCTCGGAGGCGCCGTAGACGAGGGCGAAGCCGAGCAACGTCATCGAGAGCGGGTGCATGCGGGGTGGTCCCTGGGCCTGGAGTACGGGCCGGGCGGTCGGGCGGGCCGGGATCCGGCCCGACCCGGCCGGGGCGTGGGGGGGCGTCGGCCGCCCCGGGGGCGGTCACTGGAAGACGACCGGGGCCGCCCCGTCGGCGGGGCGGATCTGCGAGGGTTCGACCTCCAGGCGGAAGGGCTCCAGGTCGTTGTCCCCGGGGACGACCCGGACCTTGAACTCCGAACGCGACGGCTCGGTGAAGCGGCCGCCGAGCCGGTCGGCGGCGTTGATCGTGTTGGACGAGGACCAGAAGAACGTCACCGCGTATTCGCCGGCGACGGCGCCGTCCCGGTCGGCGTTGGTGGACAGCTCGAACCGGCCCTCGGCGTCGGTCGCCCCGACCGGCCGGCCGGCGTTGCCGGGGGCCGCCGGGTCGAGGTTGTGGAAGGTGACGACCATCAGCTCGGCGGGCTCGCCGTTGACCAGGACCGAGCCCCGGACCGGGTGCTTCTCCAGGCCGTCGTCCGGGCCCGAGTCGCAGCCCGGCCCGGCGACCGAGAGGGCCAGGAGGAGGGCGGCGGCCGCCCTCGGGGGGATTGTCTGGCGGGGCGTTCGCATGGGCGTCGAGGGTGCTTCGGCGGGGGTGGGGAGGGGGGCGGGGCCGCTCAATATTCGTCGGCGCCGATGATGTTGCCGTCCTGGCAGCCGATGAGCTTGGTGACGGTGGTCACGGCCGTCGTCTCCTTGAGGAAGCGGACGCTGCCGTCCCCCATGGCCACGTTCGCGCCGCCGGGGTGGAAGCTGTAGGGGTTGCCGCCCCCGCTGTTGCAGTTGATCACGCAGTTGCCGCCGCCGTAGATCCGGCCGTCGTAGCTCAGCGCACGCAGCGACAGGCGGTTCAGCCCCCCAAGGTGGCCCATGTACGCCCCCCAGGTGTAGTTCGGGTCGGGCACGCCGTCGGCGAGGTAGCCGACCGGGCCGCCGGTCATCTCGGCGAACATCATCGTGTTCGACAGGCCGTCGCGCACGACCGACAGCGGCGACCCCCGCGGGGTGATGTAGTAGTCGAGCATCCCGCCAACCTGCAGGGGGGGGATGTAGACGTTGGCGCTGACCGCGTAGTCGACCACGCCGGAGCGGAAGACCCCGCCGGCGGGCAGGCCGGCGACGGCCGAGGTCGCCGTGTAGTCCTCGACCAGCCCGGTGGGCGAGGACGGGCAATGGTACCCCCCGACCCCCGTCGCGCAGGCCGTCGTGTTGGCCGGCTCGGAGAAGCTGAAGCCGACGTTCCAGGCGTCGTAGAGCGCCCGCTGCTCCAGGAACGGCAGGAGGCTCATGGACCAGTTCGTCAGGATCGCATACCCCCGGCCGTGGAGGTCGGCGTACACGTCCTGGCCGATCGGCAGGCGAGAGAACGTGTCCACGTAGTTGTGGGTCGCCAGGGCGATCTGCTTCAGGTTGTTCGTGCACTGGGCGCGCCTCGCCGCCTCCCGCGCCGCCTGCACGGCGGGCAGCAGCAGGGCGATCAGCACGCCGATGATGGCGATGACTACCAGCAACTCGATCAGCGTGAAACCCGTCCGGGTCGTTGCTCGTCTCATGGGGGGACTCGTCGGTGCGGGAGCCGGGCGGATGGGCCGCGAGGCACGATCCGGGGCGTCGGGGGGCGGGATCGGTCCGGGGCGGATGCGACTGACACTGAGACCGCGTCTCAATAGATCGAGAGGATAGGGCGCGCGACCGCCCGTGTCAACGGGGCCCTCGCCGAGAATCCGGGCCGAGGGGCCCCCGACCCGGGCCCGGGCGACGACCCCGCCCCCCGGGGCGGCCGGGCAGACGCGACCCCGATCGCCCGATCGCCCGATCGCCCGATCGCCCGATCGCCCGATCGGATCGGGGAGCGGCCGACGACCGACGGCGGGCCCCCCGAATCCCCACGAGGGCCCCCGCCGAGGGGCGACGGGGTGGGCCCGGGGCCGCCCACCGCCGGCCGAGCGGACCCGGCCGCCCCGGTCCCCCGGCCGTCGGCGCCCGGGACGTCGGGTCTCACGCCGCGTCGCGTCGCCCCTCCCCGCGGGGGCCCGCCGGGATCGGTCGATCAGCGGTGGAGCATCGAGTCGAGCGACGGGATCACGTAGGTCCCCATCTTCATCTGGTCGAAGATCGACTGGTCCGAGGCGTAGTCTCGGGCGTCGTCGAGCGAGATGAGGTCCTTCTTGTAGAGGTCGTACAGGTACTTCTCGAAGATGAACGAGGCCGAGGAATCCTGCTGCATGCCGATCTTGATGCCGATCGTGTTCCCGGCCAGCACGCTGTCGGCGATCGCCTTGGTGTCGTTGAACAGGAACTCCAGCGCGGGCAGGCGGCCCCCCCCCGTCTTCGGCAGGAGCCGCTGGCAGATGACGCACTTCAGCGCGTCCCGCAGTTGCAGCTTCACCAGGTCCCGCTCCACCGGGTCGAAGAAGCTGACGATCCGGTTCACCACCTCGTAGGCGGTACCCGAGTGCAGGGTGCTGATGACCAGGTGCCCGGTGGCCGCCGCGTTGATCGCCGAGCGGATCGTGTCCGGGTCCCGCATCTCGCCGATGACGATCACGTCCGGGTCGTGCCGCAGGGCGCCCCGGACCGCCTCGTGGAAGGTGCCGATGTCCTCCCCCACGTCGCGCTGCGACACCACGCACTTCTTGCTCTTGTGCACGTACTCCACCGGCTCCTCGACGCAGAGCACGTGCAGGGACTTGTGCGCGTTGACCCAGTCGACGAGCGAGGCCACCGTGGTCGACTTGCCGCTGCCGGTCATCCCCGTCACGAGCACCAGCCCGAAGTGCAGGGCCCCGAGCCGCTCCATCGCCGACCGGGGGATGTTCAGGTCCTCGAACGAGGGGATCGTCTCGGGCAGGAACCGCATCGTGCAGTGGGGCACCCCCGCCTTGACGAAGGCCGAGACCCGGGAGTACCCCAGCCCGACCTGGTGGTAGATGAAGCTGCACTGCTGCCGGTCGGTGAACTCCCGCGCGTGCTTCTCCGGCGCGATCTCGTTGATGAAGTCGTGGATCTGCTCCGAGGAGAGGGGCTCGAACGCCTGCACCCGCCGCAGCACGTTGTCGACCCGGAACACCGGCGGCGCCCCCGGGTACAGGTGCACGTCGCTGGACTTGAACCGGATCATCGCCTTGAACAGGGTCTCGGCGCTCAGCGGGGTCGATCGGTACGACTCGCCGTGCACCCGCCAGACCTCCGGCAGGGGGAAGGCCCCCGAGAGCAGGTCGCAGGCGTCGTGCAGCTGCTGCACCTTCTCGTCGGAGTTGGCCGAGCAGTGCAGGATCAGGGCCCCATCCACCTCGTTCAGCTCGCAGGCCACGGTGCACTTGCCGGCGAAGTCCTCCAGCGCCCGCCTCAGCTCCTCGGTCGGATTCGGGAAGCGGACGGTGAAGTCGCGGAAGTCCCCCTCGAACTGGGGGCGCCAGGCCGCGATCTCGATCCCCCGGGCGTTGACCACCATCCGTCGAGGAGATCCGTGGATCGATCGCAACTGCTCATCGGCCATCTGGACGATCGACCAGAAGCTCTTCTGATGCCCGAGGCCGAGCACGACCTCTTTCATGACTGCACCCTTCGTGTTGGAGCGGGATCGACCGGCACGACCCGGCCCGGATCCTCGGGGAGACGCCCGTCCGGCGGGCGGGGGGGAGCCGGCCGAGGGCGGGGGGGACGTGACCCGGCCGCCGACTCCCCCCAAAGGATACCTGCGCGCGTCGCGGAAACATCCAAAAAAACCGTCGATGGGACCGCCCCCGCGACGGGCCGCCGGGCCGCCGCATCGGGCCGCCGGGCCGTTGCATCGGGCCGCCGGGCCGGTTCGGATGGGGGCCCTCGCGACCGATCGCCCCCGACCGTCCCCAGGGCCCGCCCCCATGCCCGACGCCCCGCTCCCCCGTCGCACCGCGACCGAGTTTCACCTGGTCAACGGCTCGACCGGCGACCCCCTGCTGTTCGTCGACTACCCCGGCCGGGACGACGCCCTGCTCTTCGACGCCGGCGAGAACGGGCGGCTGCCCGCCTCCCGCCTCTCCGACCTCGCGGCGGTCTTCCTGACGCACCACCACGTCGACCACCTCGTCGGCTTCGACCGCGTCCTCCGGGCCAACCTCGACCGGGACAAGGACCTCCGCGTCGTCGGCCCCGAGGGCACCATCGACCGCATCACCGCCCGGGTCCGGACGTATGAATACCCCTTCTTCCCCTTCCAGAAGCTCCGCCTGCACCTGCTCGAACTCGGCGCCGACCGCCTGCGGTCGGCCGTGCTCGACTGGGGGGCGGGGCTCCCCCCCGCCGAGGCCGCCGAGCGCCCCGTCGACCCGGCCGACCTGACGCCGACGGTCTTCGAGAACGACCTGCTCCGCGTCGAGGCCGCCCGGGTCGACCACACGGTCCCCTGCCTCTCGTTCGCGATCGTCGAGGCCCCGGGCTACCACGTCGACGGCCCCTCGCTCCGGGGCGGCCCCCTGAGGCCGGGCCCGTGGGTCTCCCGGGCGATGACCCTCCTGCGCTCCGGGGCGCCTGGGGAGACGCCGGTCGAGGTCGACGGCGGGATCTTCCCGCTCGCCCGCCTCCGGGACCGCTACTTCCGCAAGGGCCGGGGGGGGCGGATCGCCTACGTCGTCGACACCCTCTGGTCCGACGCCAGCCGGCCCGCCCTGCTGCGACTCTGCCGCCGGGCGACCCGACTCTATTGCGACTCCTTCTACGCCGGGGCCGACCTCAAGAAGGCGAGGACGCACAAGCACATGACCGCCCCCCAGGCCGCCGAGCTGGCCCGGGACGCGGGGGCCGATCACCTGACGCTCATCCATGTCTCCTCCCGGTACGCCGGCCGCCTCGACGCACTGGTGGCGGAGGCCGCCGCCACCTTCCCGGACGTGACGGCGGAGGACCCCGAAGGCGGGCCCCTCCCCCCCTCGCCGTCGCCCCGGCCGAGGGCCCGACGGGGGGGATCGCCCCCCGGCGAGGCATCCCCGGCTTAAGATCGGGCAGGGAGGGACGAATCCCCACCGTCGGGCACCACCGCCCGGGATTGCGAGCGAGGAGCCATGGATACCGCCGAACCGATCGAGCATGACGAGGACGAGGCGACCGAGGCCCCGTCCCCGGCCTCCCCCGGCCGAGGGGCCCCCTCCTGCGACCGGGAGCCGGACTCCCGATTAGGCCCTCGAAACGACCGTCGCGAACTCCAGGCCGACGAGGCCGAGCGGCTGCTCCGGCTCGGCCGGGAGGTCAAGGATGTCCGGATCGTCGGCCGGCTCCGCCTCCGGGGCGAGTTCGACAAGCCGGTCCGATTGTCCCGCGTCGAGGCGGCGAACCTGCTCATCGAGGACGCCACCTTCGCCGCGGAGGTCGCGCTCGTCGCCTGCCGCCTGGCCCGGCCGATCATCCAGCGCAAGGTGGTCTTCGGGGCCGGCCTCTCGCTCGAGGGGAGCGAGCTGTCGAAGCTCGTGAAGGTCGACAACGTCGAGATCCGGGGCCGCCTCAACGCCCGCAAGGCCCGGTTCGCCGGCAAGCTCGTCGCGATCAAGGCCCGGTTCGCCGGCCCCGCCGACTTCTGGGAGGCCACCTTCGACGACTGGGCCAACTTCAAGGCCTGCCGGTTCGACGACACCGCCGACTTCCGGAGCACCTGCGCCGAGGAGGGCGTCCAGTTCCAGCACTGCCACTTCGCCGCCGATTTCCTCTTCCGGGGCGCCAGCGTCGGCAAGAAGGCCGAGTTCAACGACTCGACCTTCGAGGGCCTGATCGATCTCTCCAAGGCTAAGCTGCACGACTTCGCCTACCTGGAGTCCGTCGCGCTGGGCCCGGGGGCCCGGTTCGCCTTCTGGAACGCCGTGGCCGAGCGCGTGCAGATCCGCCCCGAGCAGGTCGAGGGCCGCCTCGCCAGCGAACGCGACGGCGACCACGCCCGGGCCGCCTCGGAGTACGGCCTGCTGAAGCGGAACTTCGAGGCCCTGCACCGCCACGAGGAGGAGGACTGGGCCTTCTACCGCTTCAAGGTCAACGAGCGTCGCTCGAAGCCCCGGTCGTGGCGCCGCCCGTGGTCGAAGCTCGGCCAGGGGTTCGAGTGGCTGGTGCTCGACCTCGGGTGCCGCTACGGCACCAGCCCCTTCCGGACCGTCGCCGCCGCCTCGGCGATGATCCTGGCCTTCAGCCTCGTCTACATGGCCGGGGTCGAGTCCCTGCCGATCGGCGACGGCCCGGCCCCCTTCGACGGCGCGCCGACCACCCTGCCCAACCGCGTGGTCATCGGCCTGGTCACCAGCGTCTCCGCCTTCACCGACGGCCTGGGCAGCCTCCGGGAGACGGCCCGGGGCTGGATGAACCTCTTCCTCGTCGCCGAGTCGCTGCTGGGGACACTGGTCTGGGGCCTCTTCATCGTCGCCTTCAGCCGCAAGGTGATCCGCTGACGGGGTCCCCATCCTCCCCCCGCGCCGGGAGGGCTGCCCCCGCCGGGGCCCCGATCGATACGATGGACCGCCGCCCCCGAACCGATCGGGCCGGGGGCGTGTCGGTCCCGGGTCGTTCGGTCGGGCACGGTCGCGGATCTCGGTGCGGGCACCAGCGCCACGGCCGGGGAAGGGGGGGGCATGTCCCGTTTCGGGTCGGTGGGGGGAGGGACCGGGGATCGGCTGCGGGGGGCGCTGCGCGGCCTGGCCGCTGAGTGGCGGCCGATGGCCCGGCTCGCCGGGCCGGTCGTCCTGGCCGAACTGGGCTGGATGGCCATGGGGATCGTCGACACCCTGAGCGTCGGCCGCCTCGGCGCCGAGGCCATCGGCGCCGTCGGCCTCGGCCACGCCGTCTTCTTCGCCACCACGATCGCCGGGCTCGGCCTCCTGCTCGGGCTGGACACCGTCATCTCCCACGCCTTCGGGGCCGGGAAGATCGACGAGTGCCGCCGATGGCTCCGGCACGGCGTCTACCTCGCCCTGATCATCGCCCCCCCGCTGATGGCCCTCTCCTGGCTGCTCGGCGGGCAGCTCGAACTCCTCGGCGTCGACCCCGGCGTCCGCCCCGGGGCCGAGACGTACGTGAGGCTGGTCACCCTCAGCCTGCCGCCGCTGCTGCTCTACTTCGCCCTCCGGCGCTACCTCCAGGCCCAGGACCGCACCGGGGCGATCGTCTTCGCGCTGGTCTCGGCCAACCTCGTGAACCTGGCGACCAACTGGCTGCTGATCTTCGGCAACCTCGGCTTCCCCCGGCTCGGGGTGGCCGGGGCCGCCTGGGCCACGGTGATCTCCCGGACCTGGATGGCCCTGGTGCTGCTGGTGGCGGTCGTCCGCCTCGACCTGGAGGCCGGTCCCTCCGCCTGGCGGGGGGGGTGGAGGCCCGATCGCCGCCGCTTCCGCTCGCTGATCGCCCTGGGCCTGCCCTCCGCCGGGCAGTTGGTCCTGGAGATGGGGGCCTTCGCCACCGCCACGATGCTCGTCGGCCGCCTCGAACCCGCCAGCCTGGCCGCGCACCAGGTCGCCCTGAACCTCGCGAGCCTGACCTTCATGGTCCCCCTGGGCGTCAGCTCGGCCGGGGCCGTCCGGGTCGGCCAGGCGATCGGCCGCGAGGACCCGGCCGGCGCCGCCCGATCCGGCTGGTCGGCCCTGGCGATGGGCACCGCCTTCATGGCGGCCGCGGCGGTGGCCTTCGTCCTGCTGCCCCGGACGCTCCTCTCGGCCTTCACCGACGAGCCCGGGGTGATCGCCGTCGGCGTCACGCTGCTGTGGGCCGCCGCCGTCTTCCAGCTGTTCGACGGCGTCCAGGTGATCTGCACCGGCCTGCTCCGGGGCTCCGGGGACACCCGGACCCCCATGCTCGCCAACCTCGCCGCCCACTGGGCGATCGGCCTCCCCGTCGGCGTCCTGCTCTGCTTCGCCCTCGGCCGGGGCGTGCTCGGCATGTGGATCGGCCTCTCCGCCGGCCTGATCGTCGCCGGCCTGCTCCTCCTGCGGGCCTGGTCCCGCCGCGTCGCCACGCTCGCCCCCCGGGCGGGAGAACGGGCCGGCGAGATGGCCCCGGCGGGCGCCCTGGAGTCGTAGGCGACGCCCCCCGAACCTGCCCGACGTCCGGGCGACTTGATCGAGCCCGGTCATCACGGCAACCGTTCCTTGAGGGGCGAGTCATACGGGATCGCCCGGATCCGTCACCTCCGGGTGGCCGGGGTCTCGTCCGCGAGACCCCGGCCACGTCGGCCCCCCCATCGCGAGTCTTCCGGGCGATGCGGCCTCAGGCATCCGGCGGAGGGGGATCGACGCGGATGCCCCTCGGCGGCCTCATCGACCCCGGCGCGCATAGCCGACCAGGCCGACGAGGCCGAGGCCGAGCAGGGCGAGGGTCGAGGGCTCGGGAACGGCGGCGATCCGAATGACCTGCCCCTGTCCCGCCGAGGTGCCCTGGTTGGTCACGTAGATCGCGCCATCCGGGCCGAAGGCCATCGCGGTCGGGAAGCTGAGGCCGTCGCTCGCGATCACGGTCCGGGTGCCGGTCAGCAGGTCGATCCGGCTGAGGACCCCCGGCCCGGGGCCGGTCGGCGAGGCCAGCCCGTCGGTCGTCAGTTGCAGCGCGTACAGGGCGCCGTCCGGGCCGAAGGCCAGGTCCATGAGGGTCGTGAAGCCGCCGAAGGCGACGACCAGTTCCCCCGTCGTCGGGTCGAGGCGGTAGATGTTCGCCTCGCCCGCCGGGAACGGGAAGCCCGTCAGCTGGCCGAAGTAGGCGGCCCCGTCGGGCCCCAGGGCGATCCCGGTCGGCACGGCCTGGAAGGTCGGGGGGCCGAAGTCCGGGAACAGCGGGTTCGGGCGCGGCGGCAGCACCGCCAGCGTCGAGATGACGCCCTGGTCGGTCACGCCGAGCACCGCGTTCGCGCCGGCGTCCGTCACCAGGAAGCCCCCGCCGGGGGCGGCCACCAGCCCGAACGGGTTGGTGTCGAAGGCCCCCCCGTCCGGGTTCACCGAGGCCTCGTAGTCGGCCAGGTTCGCGAGGCCCGCCACCGGCCCGCCGTCCAGGGGCAGCCGGACCAGCCGGCCGAACTCGGCGCCGACGGCCCCGAGCTCGGAGCGGGCGTCCGGATTCGCACCCAGGCCGATGACGCCGAACAGCTCGCCCGAGGCGCCGAAGGCGATGTCCTGCAGGCCGGTCGCATTGCCGCCGCCGTCGGCCGCGAGCGAGGGCAGGCCGGTCAACACCCGCTCCTGCACCCCGTTGCGCAGCCGGGTGAGCGCGCCGCTGGGGCCATAGTAGACCGTCTGGCCGTCCCCCGAGACGATGCTCGGCCCGTCGCCGCCGATGCCGGCCTCCGAGACGTAGAGGCTCCCGTCCGGGCCCCAGGCGAGGCCCCTCGGGTTGTCCAGGCCGCTCATCACCACGGTGGCCACGTAGTCCGCCCCGGCTCCCGACGGCGAGAGCCAGAGCGCGAGGCCGACGACCCCACCCAGGATGCAAGTCCCTGTGCGTTTCATGCGAGCAGATCCCTCGACGAATTCCTTCGGAGATCCGATTTCAGCCCGAGGACCGGACGGGGCGGGTCGTCCCGCCTCGTTGACGCCCGATCTCGGATCGGCTCCCTCCGTCCCTCTCCCATCCTTCCCATCCCCCGGGACGCCGCCCCGAGGCGACGTCGGGGATCGGTCGCCCCGGGCGACCGGGGCGAGGGCCGATCCTTGGCGAGCGATCTGGGGGGCCAGGGCGGGGTGACTCTACCGCACCCTCGCCGAAATTGCATCACCCCAGGGACGCACGCGACGAAACCGGCCCCCGGCCCGGGCGCACCGACCCGGCGAGGCCTCGCGCGGCTTCGCCCCCCCGGGGGTTGCCCGGGCCGGCCAGCACCCCGACCCGACCGCAGTCGACCCGCCGTCCGGCGTCAATCCCCCGACCCGGCCCCGGCCTGTCCCTGCCCCGGCGGGCCTGCCGGATGACGGAGACCGGAGATCCAGCACGCCGTCGCAGTTCGCCACGCCGGTTTTCTGATACCATCAAGACTCTGATCGGCGGGGCGGTCCGCCGAGCGTGTCGTCCGGGGGCACCCCGCGGCGACCGGTGCGGCCCGAGGAGGAGATCGTCGGCCGATGGACAAACCCCGCAGGTTCCGGCTGTCCCTGGGTGGGATGCTCCTCCTGGTGGCCCTGCTCGCCGTCGTGATCGCCGTCATGCGGCCCCGGGGCACGAGGGTCGTCGACGTGAAGGCGGGCACGGGGCCGGTCGCCACGGCGGGCAGCACGTTGCTGGTCCACTACGTCGGCAAGTTGGCGGACGGCACGACGGTCGACAGCTCCAAGTCCCGCGGCGTGCCGTTCGAGTTCGTCGTGGGACGGGGCAGCGTCATCAAGGGCTGGGACTCCGGGATCCTCGGGATGCGCGTCGGCGGCGTCCGACGCCTGATCATCCCCCCGGAGGAGGCCTACGGCGCGCAGGGAGCCCCCCCCGCGATCCCGCCCGACGCCACGCTGACCTTCGAGGTCGAGCTCCTCAAGGTCCGATGAGGGGCCCCCCGGGTGGCCCGGCCGACGACTTCGTCGGCCGGGCCACCCGGCGGGATGCCGGCAGGGACACCGACCTCCCGCGTCAGAAATTGAGCTGCGTGGCCGCGAAGAGGGCGAGCCAGCCGACCCCGAGGACGATCCCACCGACTTCGATCCAATCCCGGCCGCGATGGCGCCACTCCCCCAGCAGCCCCAGGACGAGCCAGGCCGATGCGACCGACGGGGCGGAGAAGCTCACCGAACGCATCATCAGGAAGTGGGGATAGAATCGAGGTCGGCTGTAGCCCAGGTAGCCCGTCCCCCATTCCAGCAGGACCGTCAGGACGGTGATGGCCAGGCCCAGGGCGGCCCCGTAGCAGGCGGCGAAGCCGGGAGAGCGGACGAGCCGTCGGTATCGCGGGCGGGGCGCGACGAACCTCAGGGCGAGCAGGGCCAGCGTCAGCGAGGCGAGCAGCGGGGCCGGGCGGCCGAACCATCGGATCCGTAAGGGGAAGGTCAGGGCCCCGTTGGAGTCCGAAACTGCGGAGTCCATGCTGGCCTGGTAGACCCTGGCGAGCATGAGGCCGACGGCCGCAGCGGCGACCAGGGCCATGATGTCCAGGACGGTGAACTTGCGGGTCGGCTCGCTGATCATGGCGGCCCCTCGACGTCTCAATCCGGACCAGCCATGCACTCTATCCGCCGCCGAACCGCCCGTCCAACGACAAGTGTAACAGAAAGGTCGTTTGCCGGAGACGATGCCCATTCCATCCCACCGGACTTCGGCCGTTACGGCTGGCGGATCCACGCGGGTGGCCCGGCCAACGTCGTTGTCCGGGTCGCGCAGCGACACGAGGGGCCGGCGACCGCCCGGCCGACCCGGCCCAAGCAAGCCCCTCCCGGTCGCCTCGTGCGGCTTCGCCGCCCGGACGACACGTGGTCCGGTCCACCCAACGGATGCCATGAGCGCAGGGCCGCCGCCGTGGGGTGCCCTGCCATGTCGCGAAGACGTTCTCCGCCAGGAGGGCACCGGCCCCCGGTCCGTCGCCCCTGGTCGCCGGTGATGATTCGGCTGGGCGTCTCGCCTTGTTGATCGTTGAGGCTTGACGGTCCGATCGGCCTCTCCTCAAGAGTCCGAAGGAAATCGCTGGCATCCACTCCCGAGGGGCCGGATGATGGCCCGAGGGGAGGCCTCGATCATGCAGCGACCACGAGCGCGGATGACAGTGCGGGTGCTGATGGGCGTGGCGGCGGTCGGGGCCCTGGCGGCGTTGTGCAATCGGGTCGCCTCTGACTTCTCCCGGGCCGAGCGAGAGGCCGCGAACCGGGCCGGCTGCGTGGGCCATCTCAAGAGCATCCTCTTCGGCCTCCACAACCATCACGCGACCTACGGCACCTTCCCCCCGGGCACCGTCCCGCACCCAACCCTGCCGCCGGCTCGCCGGCTGGGTTGGCCCGTGAGCGTGCACCACGAGGTCGGTGGTGGGATCGACCCCGGGATCGACGGGACGAAGGGGTGGGACGAGCCTCCGAACCGGACCCTTCACTACATGCCCCCGCCAGGCGCCTGGATCAGCTGGAAACCCCAGGACTCGTTCAACACCTTCGTCTGCCCCTCGGCCCCTGACGAGCAGCGGGCGCCCCGGCCGACATTGCTGAGTTACGTCGGGATCGCCGGCCTCGGGGCCGACGCCCCGGCGCTGCCCACGGGGCACCCGCGAGCCGGTGTGTTCGGCGAGAACAGGGCCACGCGGATGGCCGACATTCACGACGGGATGTCCCAGACGACGATGCTCGTGGAATCGAGCATCGGCCTGGCCCCGTGGACGGCCGGCGGGCCATCGAGCGTGCGCGGAGTCGACCCGGCGACGCGTCCCTATCTCGGGCCCGGCCGGGCGTTCGGCGGTTACCATCCCGGCGGGGCGAACCTGGCGATGGCCGACGGGTCGGTAACGTACGTGCGCAACACGATCGACCCCGCCGTGTTCGAGGCGATGTCGACGATCGCCGGGGGCGAGCCTGTGCCACCAGGTTGCGACCGATAGCCAGCCGCCGGCCTGCCGGTTGAAGCATACCCATCGCGTCGGGCCCACCCGACGTGCCGAATCGGGCCATCGGTCCTCGGGGACGGCGGGCCAGTCGGCCCCGGTGCGGGGCGTCGTGCTGGCGGTCGTCCTGGGCATCGTCGCCTCCCTGGGGGCGGTCGTCCCGAGAAACGCGACGCCCGCCCCGCCGATGCCGGACGCGACCAGGGGCGGACGATCCCGCCCGGCCACGGCGACCGTGCCAGATGGTCATACCCATTTCGCCAGGGGCTGCCTCTTCGCCCGAGCGGTCCTGTGCTGAGTGTCGTTCAAGGTCACCGGGCCCGGCCGGGCTCATCGCGAAGGCCGTTGCCTTTTGTCCCGGTGCTCGACGACGGCTTGCGAGAGCACAACTGGACTCGGACGTTCGTTTCGCATCCAATATCTCTTCAGGAGAACCGGACGAGGTCATGGCTGCGAGGTGCACGCACATCTAGAAAACCCCGGCTGACCGTCGCGCGTTGGAGCTAACGGCAATGATCCAGCTGAACTGGGGCTTGAAGCGGGCATATCGGAGGATCTTCCCGCGTTACGGCATCACCAGCCCGATCGCGGTCCATTCGTTGCCGAAAACGGGGACCACTTCGACCGTAGAGGGGCTGCATCGGCTCCGGCTGAATGTCCTTGTCTACCACACGCACGATTTGAGGGGGGGGCCTGATCGGTTGGAAGAGCGGCTTCGCAGTCTAGCGAATCCCGACGATCTACCATTCCTCTCATTCCTTGCGACACAACGAGCTGCCCGGGAACATCTTGAGCGCTGGCATGGCCGACCTTGGAATCTCGTCAGCATGGTCCGCGATCCGGTTTCCCGGAACATCTCCGATTTTTTCGAATCAAAATATCGAAATGTTCGCGATCATTTAGATTTACTGGAACACGGAAAACCGAATATTCCACAGGTTTGCAAATTGTTCCTGGACAGCAAAAAGGCTTTGGACCATTCGGACTGGTTCGATCGTCAGATGCGAGACGTCTTCGGCATCGACGTTTACGCCATCCCGTTCCCAAAGGGGACGGGCTACGCGATCTATGAAGGCCGTCGCGCCCGGTTACTGTTGATGCGGCTGGAGAATTTCGACTCCAACGCCACCGAGGCGTTCCGGCGGTTCCTGAACATCCCGAAATTCCAACCAGTGCAGGCATACGTCGGAGAAGAAAAGCACTACGCAGACCTCTACCGGCGATTCAAGCGCGAAGCGTTCCTTCCCGAGAGCTACCTGGACCAGCAGTTCGGCTCCCGGCTGGCTCGGCACTTCTACACCGACGCGGAGTTGCAGCAGTTTAAGCGGAAGTGGATGCGGGACACCGAGGTCGCGACAGTCTGAGCCGAGCGGGGTTGGGGCGAGTCCCGGGGCATGACATGGATCGAGCGTCCCACGAACGGCATCGGTGGGAGCTGGGGGCGTTGTTGGTCCAGGCCCGCACCGATTGCCATGCCAGAGAGCGTCTAACTCATCTGCCGTCCGACCCGCTCTCCGCCAGTCCCTGGGTTTGCCGGGCGGCTAACGAAGGTGGCCAGAGGGCGCCCCTAATTGTCAGCGATCGGCGAGGTGATCGGCGACATCCCGCCCCTGGTCGCGTTCACCATCCCCGGCATCCCGGCCGGGCAGGGGGGCATGGCCGACTGCTATGACCGGGAAGTTCGTGTGACTGCCGAAGCGGTCTTTCTCGATAGTAATGGGGAGGGGAGCAGTCTCCCCGGGCGGTTCGTCGTCCGTCGAGGTCGGGGGGGATCCCGGCGCGAGGGAGGTCGGACGGGCCCGGGGGGAGCCCTCGTCTTTGGCAATCAGGACGGGTGGATCGAGCGAACCCCCGAGGGACGAGGAGTCCGGGGTTCGTGACGAATCGAAGCCAATCCGGTTCGACCCGGACGCCGCAGGGGCCCGCGATCGGACCCGGTCTCGGGGCGCACCGAGGCGCACTGGAGGCGCACCGATCGGCTCGCACCGAGCCCGGATCGGGCGGCAGCGGGGTCGTTTCGGGCGTGGCGAAGCAAAGCCAATCGCGCGATGCAAACCGACGGAGCGAAGCGAATCCGATCGACGCAACCGACGACCATGACATCCTTTTCGCCTCGGCGACCGGGCGCACCGGGGGCACACCGGGCGGCGATCGACGGGGCGGACACGCGGCGATCGGGCGTGGCGAAACGAAGCCAATCCCGGCCGTCGGCCCGACGGGGCGAAGCCCATCGGCTCGACGTGGGCGGGGAGATGACCACGCGATTCGGTGGCGCACCGAGGCGCACCGGGGGCGCACCGGAAGGCCATCGGGGCGGCCGGAGGGTCGGGATCGGGCGTGGCGAAACGAAGCCAATCCCCGAGGGGCGTTTGACGGAGCGAAGCCAATCGGGTCGACGCAACTCGGGGACGGACAACACAAAACGCCCGATGCCCCGGGCGCACCGGTGGCGCACCGCTCGGCGCCCGGGCCGGGCGGAGGGCGGGGCGCACCGGCCCGAGCCGAGGGGGAGCCTTCGAGTCGGCGGGAGGGCAGGGGGGAGGACGGGGTGGGGACGACCGCACGCTCCGGCGGGGAGCGAGGGCCGACCGGGGGGGATTTCGCCCTGGGCATGCCGCGTCCCGGCTCCTCCGACCGGTCGGCCCCGGGCCGATGCGTCGTCTGGTCAGGGCGGGCCGGTCGGGATAGCATGAAGCCTCGCGTCGTCGAACGTCGCCGAAGTCGGGGGTGGGTGGACGATGGGCAGCCGGTCGGGCGGTGGCGGGGGGATGTCGCTGGAGGAGCTGAAGCGGGCGATGCGGGCGGCCGACCCGCATGCGGCCCTGGTCCCCCCTCGGGTGCTCCGCCGGGTCATCAAGCACGACCGCAAGATGGCCACGCTCGGCATCCAGGTGCCGCACCGCAAGACCTACGTGCTCGACGCCAGCACGGCGACCACCATCATCGAGCGCGACGAGCTGGGCCTGGACGTCGAGGCCGAGGCCGCCCTGACCGGGCCGATCATCCTGCTGGCCGAGCCCACCCAGGAACGGCTGGAGGCGATGACCCGGGGCCAGATCCTCCTGCGGTACTGGAGGATGCTCTTCCACGCCCGGGTCGACGAGGAGCTGGAGCGCCTCCGCAGGGCCGGCCGGATCCCCGAGGCCGACCTCCGGGCCCGGGTCGACCGGATCGGCCAGGGGGTCTTCGACGAGGCGAGGCTGGTCCTCCGGGTCGAGGACTACCTGCTCCCCCCCCGGGACCTCTGGGAGGTCTACCGCGAGTTCGTCGCGGTGTACCTGGAGCTGAGGCACTTCGCCCCGAGGCTGCTGCCCGGCTACTTCCCCTCGATCGAGGACACCGAGGCGGTCGACGCGGCGATCGCCGAGGACCTCGACGCCCGGCTGCTCTTCGACCGGACCCGCCCCCCGGGCGCCCCGGAGCCGGGCCGGCTGGGGGCCCTGATCGAGGCGGCCGACGACGCCCCCCCGCCCGACGAGGCGGTCGGCACCTACCCGCTGCCCTCCCCCCAGCCCGCCCGGCAACTGGCCGAGCGGCTGGTCCGGCGCTCCGAGCGGTCGATGAGGCGCGGGAACGTCGTCCGGGCGGCCATCCAGCTGGCGAGGTCGACGAAGTTCATCGACCCCCTCGGGCCCCCCTCGTCGTCGCACCCCTGGCCCCGGGCCCGGGCGGCGCTGGGGATGCTGGGGGAGCGGCTGGTGGAGGCCCTCGGGCTGGACCCGGCCGAGGCCGACGACTGGCGGAGGGCGCTGCCCGCCCTGCTGGCGCCGGCCTCGGAGGGGATCTACGCGGTCGAGGCCCGCCTCCTGTTCGACCTGCAGCGGCTCTGCGTCGACTTCGAGCGGCCGATCTACACGGTCGACCTGGTCGAGTGGATGCTCACCCTCGGCCGGAGGCCGATCAAGCGGCTGCTGCCCCACCAGCGGGAGCTGCTGGCGATCAAGCACCTGAGGTCGGCGCAGCGGCGGCTGCGGAAGGCCCGGATCTCGGACCCGGACCGCAGGAGGCTCGGCCAGCTCATCGCCGGGGCCCTGCATCGGGCCGAGGTCACGCTCCGGGGCCGATGCCGGGAGCCCCTGGCCGAGGCCCTGCTCCGGACCGGCCTGGAGCCGGGGAACGTGGCCGAGCGGGTCTCCTTCGACAAGATCGTCGAGGAGCTGCTGGACAAGGTCGTGGCCCAGGGGTTCCTGACGATGGGGGACCTCCGGGACGCCGTGGCCCGCAACCAGGTGAAGCTGCCGGACCTCTCCGGGGCCCGGGAGTTCTTCCGGGGGGACCGCCTGCTGATGGCCAACCGGCGGATGGCCGTGGCGCTGGACGGCATCTACCGGAGGGGGGAGGTGTACCTCCGCTGGCTGCAGCGGTTCAGCTCGCTGGCCTTCGGCACGCCGGCGGGCCGGTTCCTGACGCAGTTCGTGGTGCTGCCCTTCGGCGGGGCGTTCGTGGTCCTGTTCTTCGCGGACCACCTCTTCGCGGTGGTGACCCGGCAGCTGGGCTACGGGGTTGACCCGGAGAAGGCGGCCGAGGCGGCGGGGGCGGCGTCGGCGGCGGGGGCGGCGCTGGTGGAGGCGCTGGGGGCCTCGGCCTCCGGCCCGATGGCCGGGGCGGCCTCGGGGCTGGGGGTGGCCTCGGCCCTGGTGGCCGGGACGGCGGCCGACGGGGTGGCGCTGCTGGAGGCCGATCGGCTGGTGGCCGAGCGGGTCGCCGCCGAGGAGTCGGGCACGGCGGCGGCCGCCGCCGAGCACGAGGGGGGGTTGCACGTCATCCCCCACGACCCGGAGGCCTGGGTCTACGTCACCATCGTCGCCGGCCTGTTCCTGATGGGGCTGATCCACGTGCCCCGGTTCCGTCGCCAGGTGGCCTGGCTGATCCGGGCCTTCTTCGACGTGGGCAAGGGGTTCGCCTTCGACTTCCCCCGCTGGGTGCTCCGGCAGCACTACGTCCGGCTGCTGATCACGACCCGGGCCTTCCAGCTGCTCTGGCGGATGCTGGTCAAGCCGATCGGCCCGGCGCTGGTGGCCTGGCTCGGCTTCGCCCTGATGGGGGTGGGGCCCGACCAGGCCCGGCGGCTCGCCCTGGCCACCTTCGTCCTGGTCGGCCTGGTGCTGAACCTGCGGATCGGCCGGGACATGGAGGAGATCACCTCCGACTACATCGTCCACACCTGGCGGGTCATCCGGGTCAACATCTTCGGCGACCTGGTCCGGTTCATCATGGACTTCTTCGCCACGGTGCTGGAGAACGTCGACCGGCTGCTCTACACCGTCGACGAATGGCTCCGGTTCCGGGGCGGCGAGGGCCGGCTCTCGGCCGTCGGCAAGGCGATCCTCGGGGTATTCTGGTTCTACATCACCTACGCGGTCCGGTTCATCATCAACCTGCTGGTCGAGCCGCAGCTCAACCCGATCAAGCACTTCCCGGTGGTCACGGTGTCCCACAAGGTGATGGCGCCGATCCTGATCCTGATGATCCCGCCGCTGGCCGAGGCGCTGGAGGGCCGGGTGCCCGACCCCAAGGAGGTGGCCGGGACGATCTGGTTCCTCACCCAGCTGCTGCTGCCCGGGGTCTTCGGGTTCCTCGTCTGGGAGCTGAAGGAGAACTGGCGGCTCTACCGGGCGAACCGGCCGAGGGTGCTGCCCCGGGTGCTCATCGGCGGCCATGGGGAGACGATGCCCCGGCTGCTCCGCCCCGGGTTCCACTCCGGCACGCTGCCCCGGATGTTCTCCCGGATGCGGAGGGCCGGGCGGAAGCGGGCCCGGCGGCCCGGCGCAGAGGCCCGGCTGGAGCGCCTGAGGGACGACCGCCACCACGTCGAGGAGGCGGTGGCCCACTTCGTCGAGCGCGAGCTGCTCACCCTGCTGGCGCACTCCCGGTCCTGGGAGGACCTGCCGGGGGAGGTGGCCGGGGTCGAGACCAGCTCCAACCGCATCCGGGTCGCGCTGCGGTTCCCCGAGCTTGGGGACGAGCCGGTCGCCGTGGTCTTCGAGCACGCCTCCGGCTGGGTGCTGGCCGATCTGGTGGCCCCGCCCTGGGTCGACCACCTCCCCGACGACCGCCGCCGGGTCCTCCAGGCCGCCCTGGCCGGGCTCGACCAGATGGCCGACGCCGACCTCTCCCGGCCCCAGGTCGAGCACCTGCTGCCCCCCCAGGTCCGCTCCTTCGGCTTCTCCGACTCCGGTCTGGTCGTCTGGGCCGGCGACCGCCTCCAGACCGAGGCGACCTACGACCTCGAGGCCGAGTCCCGGGTGCTCTACCCCGCCGTCACCGGCCCCCGGCCCGTCCCCCCGCTCCCCCCCCTGGAGGCCGACCGCCTGCTGCTGGACCTCGACCCGATCACCTGGGACCGCTGGGTCGACACCTGGGAGGCCGAGCAGGACGGCCAGGCCCCCCCCGAGCCGTTCACCCGGGCCAGCCGACTCCAGTCGGACCCGGAGCCGACCGGGGCGACCGCCTGACCCCTCCCTCCCCACGCCTCCTCAGCGCCCAGGACGCCAGGGAGAACGCCGACGGGCTGGCGAAGATCAGGAACCAGGGCCCCCGAGGCCACTCCCCCGCCCCGACCCGGTGGACGAGGTAGAATCCCAGCACCCCCAGCACCGCCACCAGCCCCCCGAGCCCTTCCCGCCACCAGGCCAGCACCAGGCCCGCGGCCATCCCGACCGGGAAGCAGGCCAACAGGGCCCCTTCGAGCATCGACAGGCGCCAGGGCCAGGGGGGCTCCGCCGCCACGAACATCCCGATCACCCCCAGCGACAGCAGGCCCAGGATCCGCCCCGCCCACCTCGCCGCCCCGGCCAACCGGACCGACCTCCCGCCCTCGCCACTCATCGTCGCCTCCCCCGCCTCGGTCCCGACCGATCGCTCCCCGGGGGCCCCCGCCCCGCCAGCGGATCCGCCCCCCCTCCCTGATCACTGCCAGACGGCCCGTCCGGTGGGACAGCGGGGGGGGAGTCGCGAGGGCCGGGGGCCGGGCGAGGCGGCCCGATCGCGGGGCCCCGGGCCGGCCGCAGTGCCCGAGGGCCGGGCCCCCGACGCCTCCCCCGACGCCAGGGCCGCCGGGTCGGCCGGACCGGGTCGGCCACCCTTCGGTCCCCGACGGCCCCCGGCCCGCCGCCGGTGGGGTGTTGACGATCGCCCCCGGGCGGGCTATTCCAGGATCTAACACGCTGCCCTATCGTCCCGCCCCCGCGGCACTTATCGAATCGAATCGGACCCCTCCCCGGACGACGACGGCCGCGTCCCCCCTCGGCGACGCTCAATTGAGAATAGCCCACCCGCGACCCCCGCGACCCTCCCGCCGAGGCCCGACCCGCCCCCGAGGACCCCACGCGATGCCCGGCCAACCGACGCCCCCCGTCCCCCCCGGCCTCCCCCTGGTGCTGCTCTCCGGACTGCTGCTCTCGGGGCTGACCGGATGCTCGGAAACCGAGGGGATCGCGGCCACCCCCCGGCCGGCCCCCCCGCCCCTGCGCGTCCGAGTGGTCCGGGTCGCCGAGCAGGACTGGGACCGGGTGGTGGCGACCCAGGGCAACCTCGTCGCGGACGAGACGACGGTCGTCGGGACGAAGGTCGCCGGCCGGATCGACCGGGTCCACGTCGACCTCGGCGACTTCGTCGAGGCGGGCACGGTGCTGGCCTCCCTCGACCGCCGGGAGCTCCAGGAGCAGGTCCGCCAGGCCGAGGCCGAGCTGGTCCAGGCCCGGGCCGCCATCGGCCTGGACCCCGACGACGCGCTGGACGAGGTCGAGCCCGAGACCTGCCCGATCGTCCTGGAGCAGAAGGCCCTCTGGGACCAGGCCCGGGCCGATCGCGACCGGTCCGCCGCCCTGCGGAATCGCCAGGTCGCCACCGACACCGAGTACGAGACGGCCCTCACGGCCGAGCAGGTCGCCAAGGCCCGGCACGCCTCGGCCATCAACTCCGTGCGGGAGATGATCGCCATGGCCCGGGTCCGGGCCGCCCAGCTCGAGCTGGCCCGGCAAGCCCTGGCGGACGCCGAGATCCGGGCCCCCTTCGACGGCCGGGTCCAGGACCGCCGCGTCGCCCCCGGCATGTACGTCCAGGTCGGCGACCCGGTCATCACCCTGATCCGGGACGACCCGCTCCGCTACCGGGGGACGGTCCCGGAGGCCTTCGCGTCGAGCCTGGCGATCGGCCAGGTGGTCCGGCTCCGCGTCCAGCAGGGGCCGGCGCTGCCCGACGTCGAGATCAGCCGGATCAGCCCCGCGATCGACCCCTTCAGCCGCTCCCTGCTGTTCGAGGCCCGCGTGCCGAACACCGACCACGCCATCCAGGCCGGCCAGTTCTCCCAGGGGGAGGTGATGCTCGACGAGTCCCGCCGGACGATCGCCCTGCCGGGCTCGGCGGTCGTGGAGTTCGCCGGGACCCGGAAGGTCTGGAAGGTGGTCGACGGCCAGGCCGTCGAGCAGCCGATCGAGCTGGGCCTGCGGCGGGGCGACCTCGTCGAGATCCTCGGCGGGCTGGACCCCGGCGACCTCGTGCTGGTCGACGGCTCGGAGGGCCGCACCGCCGAGGTCGAGATCCGGGACGAGGTGATCGCCTCGCTCCCCGGCGCCGGGGCCGGCGGCCCGCCCTCCCCCTGACCGGCCCCCCCGGCTCCCGCGTCCGCCCCCGGCCCCTGCGTCCGCCCCGGCCCCGGCCCCGCACGGAAGAGGTCCCATGTACTGGCTCGCCGAGCTCTGCGTCCGCCGGCCCGTGTTCGCGCTGATGCTCATCCTCGCGTTCGTCGTGGCCGGCATCGCCGCCTTCCCCTCGCTGGGGGTCGACCGCTTCCCGAACATGGATCTGCCGACGGTCTTCGTGCGGACGACCTACCCCGGCGCCGCCTCGACCGAGGTCGAGTCCGAGGTCTCCCAGGTCCTCGAGGACGCGATCGCCACCGTCGCGGGCATCGACGAGCTGCGGTCGATCTCCCGGGACGGCCAGTCGTTCGTGATCGTCACCTTCGACCTGGCGCGCGACTCCGACGCCGGGGCGCAGGACGTCCGGGACGCCGTGTCCGGGGTGCTCAACCTGCTGCCCCCCGACATCGACCCCCCCGTCGTGCAAAAGCGCGACCTGGACTCCTCACCGATCCTCTCCCTGGCGGTCTCGGGCCCCAGGAGCGCGAAGGAGCTGTACCTGCTGGCCGACCGGGCGGTGAAGAACGTCATCGAGTCGGCCCCGGGCGTCGGCGAGGTGACGATCTCCGGGGCCGAGGAGCGCGCCATCCGCGTCGAGATCGACGCCTCGAGCCTGGCCGCCCACCAGCTCTCCATCCTCCAGGTCCGGGACGCCATCGCCCGACAGAACGCCGAGGTCCCCGGCGGGCTCGTCGACGAGGGCCGCCGCGAGCGCGCGATGAGGACCCTGGGCCGGGTCGACGACGCCGAGGACTTCCCCGAGCTGGTCATCGCCACCGTCAACGGCCGGCCGATCCGCCTCCGGGACCTGGGGACGGTGATCGACGACACGAAGGAGGTCCGCACGGCCGCCCGGCTCGACGGCGAGCCCGCGGTCATCATCCAGGTCCAGCGGCAGTCGGGCGAGAACACGGTCCACGTGATCGAGGGGGTCAAGCGGCGGATGGAGCGGGCCCGGGGCCTGCTGCCGCCGGACGTGAAGCTGGAGCTGATCCAGGACCAGTCGCGCTACATCGTCGCCGCCCTGCACGAGATCGAGGCGCACCTGGTCTCCGGCAGCATCCTCGCCTGCCTGACGGTGCTGGCGTTCATGAGGTCCTGGAGGTCGACGATCATCGCCTCGGTGGCCATCCCGGCCTCGATCGTCGCGACCTTCGCCTTCATGAAGCTGTTCGGCTTCACGCTGAACAACATGACGATGCTCGCCCTGGTGCTGATGGTGGGGGTGGTGATCGACGACGCGATTGTCGTGCTCGAGAACATCTTCCACTGCATCGAGGAGCGGGGCATGGACCCCTTCGAGGCGGCCATCCGGGGCACCCGGGAGATCGGGCCGGCGGTGCTGGCGACCACCCTCTCCCTGATCATCGTCTTCCTGCCCGTCTCGTTCCTCTCCAGCGTCACGGGCCGGATGCTCTACGAGTTCGGCATCACCGCCTCGGTGGCAATCCTCGTCTCGATGCTCGTCAGCTTCAGCCTGACGCCCATGATGTGCAGCAAGATGCTCCGGCCCGGCGCCACCGGCCCCGGCCAGGCCGCCTCCCGGGGCGGCTTCTACGGGGTGATCGAGCGGGGCTACCTCGGGATGCTCGGCCTGGCGATGCGGTTCCGGTGGCTGGTGCTGCTGGTCTCGGTGCTGGTGATCGCGGCGAACGTCCCGCTCTACAAGTACGTGAAACGGGACTACATCCCGACGAACGTCGACGAGTCCGAGTTCGAGATCCGGGTCGAGACCCAGGAGGGGGCCAGCCTCGTCTCGACCGACGAGGCGATGCGGGTCGCCGAGGACTACCTCCTCCACGAGCCGGGCGTGACGACGGTGCTCACCACCGTCGGCGGCCGGGGGACGGTCAATCGGGGCGAGATGTTCGTGAGGCTGGCCGACATCGAGACGAGGACCTTCTCCCTCGGGAGGCTGTTCCGGGGGCTCCTGGAGGGCGACCCGGGCGAGGCGTTCCGGGGGAACTTCAGCCAGCAGGAGAAGATGGTCGAGCTCCGGGAGCGGCTCAAGTCGCTCCCCGGCGTGCGGCTCTCGGTGCGGAACCTGACCTCGCTGCGGCAGGGGGCCCCCGTCGACATCGACTTCTCGATCACCGGCCCGGACCTGCTCGACCTCGCCGCGTTCGCCGACGCCCTGAAGGCGAGGGCCGAGGAGATCCCCGGCATCGTCGACCTGACCACCACCCTGCAGCTCGACAAGCCGGAGCTTCTGGTCGACATCAACCGGGAGCGGGCCGCCGTGCTCGGCGTCGACGTCCGGGAGATCGCCGACACGCTCCGCGTCGCCGTCGGCGGCGACGACCGCGTCTCCCGGTATCGGGACGAGACGGTGGACGACGCCTACGACGTCGAGCTCCGCCTGGTCGGCGTCGACCGGGGGGACGTCCAGTCGATCTCCCAGCTCTTCGTCCGGGCCAACCCCAGCATCGACCTGCTGGGCGTCGCCGCCGCCGCCCGGGAGATGCCCACCGACCCGGTCCTGACCCGGATCGACAACGTCGTCTCCTTCCGGATCGGCGACGCCGCCGCCCGGATCGACCGCCTCGACCGCCAGCGGATGGTGGCCGTCCGCGCCAACATCGCCCCAGGCTACTCGCTCGGCGGCCGGATCGAGGCGCTGCAGGCCGCGGCCGACGAGATGGGCGTCCCGCCCGAGATGGAGACCCGTGTCCTCGGCGGCGGCCGGGAGCTGGAGCGGACCTTCGACGACTTCCGATGGACCTTCGTCCTCTCCTTCGTCTTCATGTACATCGTGCTCGCTGCGCAATACGAGCACCTGATCCACCCCTTCACGATCCTCCTCTCGCTGCCCCTGGCCATCCCGTTCGGCCTGATCAGCCTGGCGTGGGGGGGCGAGACGCTGAACGTCTACTCGGCGCTCGGCATCCTCGTGCTCTTCGGCGTGGTGAAGAAGGCGGCGATCCTCCAGGTCGACCACATGAACGTGCTCCGGGCCGGGGGCATGGGCCGGCACGAGGCGATCATCCGGGCCAACCGCGACCGGCTCCGGCCGATCCTGATGACGACCATCGCCTTCGTGGCCGGCCTGATGCCGCTGCTCATCGCCACCGGCCCCGGGGCCGAGGAACGCCGGTCGATCGCCGTGCTGACGGTGGGCGGGCAGATGATGTCGCTGCTGCTGACGCTGCTGGCCGTCCCGGTCATCTACTCCTACCTGGACGACCTCAGCCAGCTGTTCCGCAGGGCCCCGGCCGAGCGGCCGACGGCCGCCGAGGAGCGCCCGGAACCGGCCCTGACGCGCTGATCGTCATGGGCCCGTGAGTCGCGTCGTCCCGGGGTCACGGCCCGCCGGCCGGGGATGGGCGGGGAGCCGATCCGATCCGGCCGGTCACTCGCCGGCCATCCAGATCCGCGTCTCCTCCCGATCGGCGTCGGTCCTCAGGAAGAATACGACGCATTCCCATCCGTGACGGGTCTGGAAGTGTCCGTCTTCCGCGGCCCCTGCGTAGGCGTGGGACCGGATGGCCCGACTGAGGGTCCCCCGGGGGATGGTCGCCATCACGTCTGGCGAGGCGACCAGGCGGCCGAGTCGGGCGTAGGGCGGTGCGGCGAGCATGGCGAGGGGCTCCAGGGCCGGGGATCGCGGCGACGGCCGCCGCGTCATCCCGGCAGTACGCCCCTCGCCCGGGGCCGGTTCACCGCACCGGCGTTGCATCTCGGGAACACGTCGATCCCGCCAGGAAGACCGATCCCGTCGGTCGCCCTGTCGCCGTCCCCGCCCCCCCTCCGAAGAGACTAAGGGGGGACGGACCCGGCCCGGGATGCTATCGTCCCGGCGCGGGGCGGAGCGGCCACGAGGGAGACTCTGACCGGGCGTTCCCCAGGTAGGTCTCGATCCGATCGACGACCTCGGGGTGCTCGGCCGCCACGTCGTCCTCCTCCCCGACGTCGCCCCGGAGGTCGTACAGCTCCAGCGGCCCGTCGGGCGAGAGCCGGAAGCCCTTCCATCGACCCATGCGCACGGCCTGCTTCGACGCCTGGCCCTCGTGGAATTCCCAGTAGAGGAACTCGTGATCCTCCTGCGACCTCCCGGCGGCCTCGGGGCCGATCAGGGCGGGGAGCAAGGAAATGCCGTCGAGGTCGTCGGGCAAGGCGGCGGTCGCCCCCGGCCCGGCAAGCTCGGCGAGGGTGGGGGGGACGTCCCAGAAGGCCCAAATCTGGTCGCTGACCGCCCCGGCGGGGACGCGGCCGGGCCATCGGACGATCATCGGCACGCGGATGCCCCCCTCGTACAGGTCGCGCTTGATGCCGCGCAGGGGGCCGTTGCTGTCGAAGAAGTCGGGGTCGAAGTCCTTGCCGCCCTCGCGGTGCGGGCCGTTGTCGCTGGTGAAGAAGACGATGGTGTCGTCGTCGATATCCAACTCGTCGAGCCTGGCCATCAGCCGGCCGACGTCGGCGTCCATCCGGGCGATCATCGCCGCCTTGCCCTTCTCGGCCTCGGGCCAGTCTCGGCCGGCGTAGTCGCCGAGGTCAGGCACCTCCATGCCGTTGCCGGTGGCCCGGGAACCCTCGTTGTTGGCGTGCGGGATCGTCAGGGAGAGGTAGAGGAAGAAGGGCCCCTCGCGGTGCTCCTCGACCCAGGAGATCGCCCCGTCGGCGAACAGGTCATGCGAATACGTCCCACGCTCGACGGAGACGCCCTCGTCGGGGCCGATGACGTTGCCGGGCAGCTCGACCCGCTCCTCCTGGCGCCAGAGGTGGTCGGGGTAGAAGTTGTGCGCGTGCCGCTGATTCAGGTATCCGAAGAAGTCATCGAACCCTTGTTTGTTCGGCACGCCGGTCGACCCCGCCTCGCCGAGGCCCCACTTACCGACCAGTGCCGTGTCATAGCCGGCGGCCTTGAGCGCCTCGGCGACGGTCACGTCCCCCGGCTCCAGGGGGTCCCGGGCGTTGCCCCGGATCCGGGCGTGGCCGGTGTGGTAGCCGGTCATCAGCACGCAACGAGACGGGGCGCAGACGGTGCTGCCCGCGTAGGCCTGGGTGAACCGCGTCCCCTCGGCGGCCAGGCGGTCGAGGTTCGGCGTCTGCAGCCCTCGCTGCTGGCCGTAGCTGCCGAGGTCACCCCAGCCGAGGTCGTCGGCCATGATGAAGATGATGTTCGGCCGGGACTCGACCCCGTCCTGGGCCGTCGCGGGGCCCGTGACGGCGAGGGTGGCCGCGCCGACCAGGGAGGGCAGCAGTCGGGACGATCGCATGGGGTTCGGCTCCTGGAGGCACTCGTTCACGACGTGGGCGTTCGGGCGGCCACCGGCCCCCCGACTCGCCTCGGCTCGCCCGGCGGGGCGGCGGGACCGCGGCCGGGTGGGTCCCGATGGAGTCGCCGGGCGAGGCCGGGGCGTTGCTCCGAACTCGAGGCCCGCCGCCCCGCGTGCCGACGATCGGCGAGCCCAGAGGCCACCGCGCCCGGCCAGACGAGGGCGGGCCGGGCCACCGGATCCGCCCCCATCTGCCGACCGGCTCGGGCCCCACCGAGACGCGACGCATCGGCGAGAATCACCTTATCCCGCCCCGACCTGGCCCGCCACCACCCTCCCCGGCGAATGGCCGCTCACCGGACCGGGCGGAGGTGCGGGGGTGGGGGAGACCGCCGTTACTACTCCTTCCGATCCACCGGCATGGGGGCCGTCCCGGGAGGTTCGTCGGGAATGAACATGAGTGCGATCCCGCCCGGGGTCGCGGTCACGGCAAGACCTCCGGGGGCAGGGGGGGCGGGTCGGGCACGGGAGGGCCGGGATGGCCCTCCCGGGGGCGGTTGAGCCGCTCCAGCGCGACGAGGCGGTCGATCGGCGCGATCGCGAGGATCTCGTCCCCGGGTCCGAGGACGAGGTCGTGGTCCGGGTTGACGTTCGTCTCGCCGCCGCCGTGGTGCATGACGATGTTCACCTGCCGATCCGCCTGGATCTCGCCGACGGTCCGGCCGACCAGGCCGCCGCCCCGCTCGATCGTCAGGTCGACGAGGTGGACGTGACGGCCGGCGAGCTGGAAGTCCTGGTAGACGTTCCTCCCGGTCGCGGCGGCCACGAACGCCGGGGCGGCCACCTTGGCCGTGGAGACCGCCGGCAGGGAGAAGGAACCCCCCACCTTCTCGGCGAGCGACTCGTCGAACATCCGCATCACGATCCTCGCCCTTGGGTTCAGGTCCCGGGCCGTGAGGGCGGCGTCGAGGTTCGCCAGGTCGTCTTGCGTGGCCAGCACGACGGCCTTGGCCCGGGCCACCCCGGCGGCCTCCAGCGTCTTGGGCGACCGGGCGTCCCCCCGAACGATCGGCACGTCGCGGTCGAGCATCTCCTCGATCAGCTCCGACTCGACGTGGGGCCGCTCGACCACCGCCACCAGCTCCCGGAGCTGGAGCAGTTCCTTGACGATCTGGTAGCCGACCGTCCCCAGGCCGACGACGATGACGTGCTCGCGATAGACCGAGGCCACCATCCGATGCCACTCCGGCAGGTTCCCCTTGCGGGTGAAGACGAGGTAGCCGAGCCTCACCAGCGAGTCGGCCACCGCCCCGAGGCCGACCACCGGCACCAGGAAGAACGCGAGCTGCAGGTACCACTCGTCGGGGAATTCCAGGAACCCCTCGACGAAGATCAGCAGGAAGATCCCGTAGCAGGCCTCGGCGAACTCCAGGGTCTGCCCGTCGTGGTGATAGGTCCGGTGCAGGATCCAGCCGCCGCCGACCACCAGCGTCCAGAAGATCGACAGCGACCAGCGGAACTCCCAGAGCAGGAACCTCGCATATCGGGCGTACACCCTCGCCCAGAGCCAGAGCCGGCCGAGGCGGTCCCTGGGCCTCGGCCCCGCGGCCCAGGTCCAGGCCGGCTCGCCGGGGGCCCGCCGCCGGAACCCGTTCCTGCCCTCGATCGCCCCCGGCCGATCCCCCCCGGAGCCCCCCGGGTCGCTCACGACGCCGCCTCTCCCCGGGCCGTCTCCAGCAGGTCCGCCACGCCCAGCTCCGCCGCCCAGCGGTCGAGGTACCCCTCGTCCAGCAGGCCGGCCTGCGCCCGGAGGACGCCGAGGACGTCCCCCCACTGCCGGTCGGACGTCTCGCCGCCGAGGCGGTACCATTCCAGCTTCAGCAGGATGATGTCCTCGGCGCTGACGAGGTCGACCGGGGGTCCGTCCGGGTCGAGTTCCGCCGGCCGCTTACGGGCCATGAGCGAGGTGTCGAACGGGCGGTCTTTCCGGACGAAGACGTCGACCTTGAACGCCATCCCCGTATGGATCACATTGAACGACGAGCGATCGCGGATCGCCTGGCGGATCGCATCGACGCTCACGTAGTAATCCTCGCCGAACGAGCCGGCGAACGCGGCCTCACGCCCCGGAAATGGTTCGACGGCGATGTCGGCATCGGCCGTAAATCGGGCGACGCCGTGGAACGTACTGGCCATCGAGCCGCCCAGGGCATAGGCGATCGCGTTCGAGGCGCATGCGGCGATCACGTCCCGGAGGACGAGGAGTGCATCCGGCGGAGGCACCATGTCCGATTCCTTCCCCCGATCCCCCGCCGGGATGGCACCATAATGAACCTCGATCCAATCGTCCCGGATCTGGCAGGGAGTCACGCCCGGTCGGCGTTGTCTCAGGCCGGCCGCGTGCAAGGACCGGCCCTGTCGCAGCATGCCACAGAGGAGTTGCACTTTCCTCCTGCCCGGCATCCGCCGGTAGACCTCCGCCAGCACGCGGTCGGCCTCGGGCGTCGTGTCCGTGAGTCTCGGCATGGATGGCCTCCCCGGTTGGATTGTAGCCTCCCGGTCGGATACAGTGCAGGGAGCAGCCCACCCGATCGATCCCGAGGAGCCGGGCCGGACCCACCGGGACGCTCCCCCACGACGGAACCCAGACGACGGGGTCAACTCCGATGACACACCCGGCGATCGCCCTCGGCCTGCTGGCCGGGGCCCTCGCGGCGCCCCCGCCCCAGGCCGACGAGCCCGACGACCGGCCGCCGCTCGAATTGCGGGACGGCGACCGCGTCGTCCTCGTCGGCGATGCGCTGATCGAGCGCATGCAGCAGTACGGCTACCTCGAGGCCCTGCTCACCGCCGCCCACCCCGAGCGATCGATCACCTTCCGCAACCTCGGCTGGAGCGGCGACACCGTCTTCGGCGAGGCCCGCGCCGGTTTCGGCACCCCGGAAGACGGCTTCAAGACCCTCATCGAGCAGGTCAAGGCGGCCGAGCCCACCGTCCTGATCGTCGGCTACGGCGCCAACGAGTCCTGGGCCGGCGAGGCCGGCCTGCCCCGGTTCCGCGAGGGGTACGATCGGCTGCTCGACGCCCTCGAGGCGACCGGGGCGAGGGAGATCGTGCTCCTCTCGCCGATCGCCCAGCAGGGGCCCGGCCCGGTGACGCGACCCGGTGGGGTCGCGAACATGGCGGAGCTCGTCCGATACACCGGGGAGGTCGAGCGGATCGCCGCCGAGCGGGGCCATCGCTTCGTCAACCTGCACGTGTTGACCTTCGGGTTCGGCTCGGGCCTCGGGCACGATGCCCCGCCGTATTACTCGAGCGACGGCGTCCACCTCTCGGAGCGGGGGTACGAGGAACTCGCCCGCCGACTGAGCTGGCGAGGCTCGGGGGTCTTCGAGCCCGATGGGGAGATCACCCGAGCCTCGATCACCGCGGGCGATGATCTCGTGATCGAGGCGACGAAGTGCTCGATCGAGGACGCGGTCCCGACCCTCGACGGGCTCCGCTTCGGGTTCGCCCGGTCGTCGATCCCCGATACGAGGTCCTCGGGGCCCGACCTCCTCACATGGGGAGCAATCCGGGTGGAAGGGCTTCCCGACGGCCGATACCGGGTCCAATGCGAGGGCCGCCCCTTGCCCGAGGGGCACGCCAACGTGAACGGCCAGATGGGAGCGTTCGTCATGTACGACCCGGGGATCGACCGCCCCTCGCCCGCCGGCACGCTGGTCGTCCCGGGGGCGTTCATCCCGGACGAGGCCCCCGACCTGGAACAGTTCGAGTCCCTCCGCCAGGCGATCATCGCCAAGAACCGCCTCTATTTCCACCGCTACCGCCCCCAGAACTCGACGTACCTGTTCGGCTTCCGCAAACACGAGCAGGGGAACAACGCCGCCGAGGTCGAGGAATTCGAACGCCTCGTCGCCGAGGCCGAGGCCGAGATCGCCCGGTTGAAGGTGCCCCAATCGCACATCTACGAGCTTGAGCGCATCGACGAGGAGGATGCCGACCGATGAGCCGATCCCCGCTGACGACCCTCGCCGCCCTCCTGGCGATCGCCCTCCCCGCCTCCGCCCAGCGCGAACTGACCGACCTGCCCGACCCGGACCCCGAGGCCGAGCGCCAATCGTTCGAGGTCCTCGACGGCTTCGAGGCCAGCCTCTGGGCCGCCGAGCCATTGGTCTACAAGCCGATCCAGATGAACTGGGACGAGCATGGCCGCCTCTGGGTCGCCTGCTCCTCGACCTATCCCCAGCTCCAGCCGGGCCAGGAGGCGAACGACCGGATCCTCGTGCTCGAAGACGCCGACGGCGACGGTACCGCCGACACGTCCACCGTCTTCGCCGAGGGCCTGCTCATCCCCACCGGCATCCTCCCCGGCGACGGCGGCTGCTACGTCGCCAACAGCACCGAGATCCTCCACCTCGCCGACCTCGATGGCGACGGCAAGGCCGACACCCGTCGGGTCGTCCTCTCCGGCTTCGGCACCGAGGATACCCACCACATCATCCACACCTTCCGATGGGGCTACGACGGCCTCTTCTACTTCAATCAATCCGTCTACATCCACAGTCACGTCGAGACCCCCTTCGGCCCCCGACGCCTGGGAGGCGGCGGCATCTGGCAGTACCGGCCCGAGACCGGCCGGCTGGAGGTCTTCGCCCGGGGGTTCGTCAACCCCTGGGGGCACCACTACGACCGCGTCGGCCAGCACTTCGCCACCGACGGCGCCGGGTTCGAGGGGGTGGCGCACGTCGTCCCCGGGGCCTCGTATACCGCGATCAGCAACCCCGAACGCTTCCTCCACGGCCTGAACCCCGGCAGCCCGAAGTACTGCGGCGCCGCCATCGCCAGCGGCCGGCACCTGCCCGACGACCTCCAGGGGGACCTGATCACGAACGACTTCCGGGCCAACCGGGTCGTCCGGTTCGCGTTGGAGGACGACGGCTCCGGCTTCGTCTCCCGGGAGCAGGAGCCGCTGATCCGCTCCTCCCACGTCGGCTTCCGTCCCATCGACGTGCTCAACGGCCCCGATGGGGCGATCTACGTCGCCGACTGGTACAACCCGATCATCCAGCACGGCGAGGTCGACTTCCGGGACGACCGCCGCGACCACGAGCGCGGCCGGATCTGGCGGATCACCGCGAAGGACCGCCCGCTGATCGACCGTCCCGAACTGGCAGACGCCCCCACCCCCGAGCTGCTCGACCACCTGACCGCCCCCGAGGGCTGGACCCGGGAACAGGCCCGACGCCTGCTCAAGGACCGGGACCCCGGGGAGGTGCTGGCCGCCCTCGACGCCTGGACGGACGCCGTCGACCCGGCGAACCCCGGGGCCGACTTCGCCCGGCTGGAGGCCCTCTGGCTGCACCAGGCGATCGACCACACGGAGCCCAGCCTGCTCGGTTCGCTCCTCCAATCGGCTGATCCCGACATACGGGCCGCCGCCGCCCGGGTTGCGGGCGCCTGGCACGACCGGCTCTCCGACCCGCTGGAGACGCTCGCCCCCCTGGTCGTCGACGAACACCCCCGGGTCCGGCTTGAGGCGATCCGGGCCGTCTCCCTGGTGCCCGACCCGAGGGCGGCCGAGGTCGCCCTGCGGGCGCTCTCGAAGCCGATCGACACGGAGCTTGATTATGCGTTATACCTGACCGCCCGGGAGACGGCCCCGCTCTGGATGCCCCCGGTGCTCGCCCGTCAGTCGGATCTGGGCGGGCTCGAACCGCTGGCCTTCGCCCTGCTCTCGGTCGGCTCCCCGGAGGTGATCCGGCCGCTGATGATCCTGCTCGGGACCGAGGAGCTGCCGGACTCCTACGAGCCGGAGGCGCTGGCGCTGATCGGCCGGCTCGGCGAGCCGGACGACCTGCGCCGGGTCTTCGACGCGGCGCTCGACCCCTCCCGGCCCGACGAACGCCGGGCCCGGCTGCTCGACGCCCTCGCCTCGGCGAGCCGGGATCGCCGGGTCCGGCCCCCGGGCGATCTGCCCGAGGTCGCCGCCCTGATCTCGACCCCCGACACCCCCCCGGTCGTCCGGGCCGCCGCCGCGAGGGCCGCGGGGGCCTGGGGGCTCGACCCGAGGCGATCGGGCCTGGCCGTCCTGGCGAGCGACGACGAGGCGCCGGCCCTCGCCCGCCGGGCCGCACTGGCCGCGCTGGCCGAGGTGGGGGGGGACGAGGCCCGGGGCGTCGTCGCCGCCCTGGCCCGGTCCGCGGCCCCGCCGGCCGTCCGCGCCGGGGCGATCGAGGCGCTGGCCTCCTTCGACCTGGACGCCGCCGCCTCGGAGGGGGTCGCCGCCCTGGCCGGGTCCGGGGCCGATCCCCTCGCCGTCGTCGCCGCCCTGGCCGGCAGGAAGGGAGGACCGGAGGCGCTCGCCGCCGCCCTCGACGGCGTGGACCTCCCGCCCGACGCCGCCAAGCTCGCCGCCCGGGCCGCCCGGGCCGCCGCCGGGGACACCTCGACGCTGATCGACGCGTTGAACCGTGCGGGCGGCCTCGGCGGCGGGCCGACCATGGCGACCCCCGAGCAGGTCCAGGCGCTCGTGGCCGACTTCCGATCGCAGGGCGACCCCGCCCGGGGCGAGCGGATCTTCCGCCGGGACGAGCTGCAATGCATCGAGTGCCACGCGATCGCCGGCGCCGGGGGCGAGGTCGGGCCCGGCCTGGAGAGCATCGGCGCGAGCGCCCCGGACGACTACCTCGTCGAGTCGCTGCTGATCCCCGACAAGGCGATCAAGGAAGGGTACCACTCCCTCCTCGTCGCCACCGACGACGGCCGCCTCCTCACCGGAATCCCCATCCGGGAGGCCGACGGGACGCTCGTCCTCCGGGACGCCGAGGGGGCCGAGGTCGCCCTCTCGACCGACTCGATCGAGGAGCGGGCCCCGGGCAACTCCCTGATGCCCGCCGGCCTCCTCGACCCGATCACCCGATCGGAGCTGCTCGACCTGCTCGCCTTCCTCTCCGCCCTCGGGGAGCCCGGCCCCTATGCGGTGGGCACCGAGGTCGTCGCCCGGTCCTGGGAGGTCGTCGTCGACGACGGCCCCGCCGGGGACGCGATCCGACGGATCGGCGTCGAGGGGGCCATCTCGGGTGACGACCCGGGGTTGTCCTGGCAGCCGGTCACGAGCCTCGTCTCAGGCACCCTGCCGATCGGGGATCTCCCGGCCCTGACCTCCTACAACAACGCGATCCCGCTGGCCCTCGCCCGCACCCGATTCGAGACCACGTCCGCCGGGCCCGTCCGCCTTCGGTTCTCCGACACCGAAGGCCTCTCCGCCTGGCTCGACGGCTCGCCGATCACCCCGGCCTGGACGATCGACCTCGACGTCGGGCCCGGTCCCCACACGCTGACCGTCGCCGTCGACCGGCATCGAGGGCCCGACGCGCTCCGCGTCACCTTCGAAGACGTGCCCGGTTCCCCGGCCCGGCCGAGGCCAGCGGTCGGGGGGTGAGGTCGTCCGATCGGGCCGTCGGGCGCGGGTCAGGTGCGACCGGCCCCCCGGCCCGCCCCCGGCCGAACGGGGCCGATCGCCAAGACCGCGCCGATCCCCCCGAGCAGGCCGAGCAGGATCGCGATCAGCGCGTGGCCGGCCCGGAGGAAGGACGAACGATAAGCGACCGTGGGCTCCGGGTCGGTCGCGGTCGCAATGGCCAGGGCGTCGGGGTCGTAGTCGGTCAGGTCGATGGGATGGAGGAACGTCGCGCCGATGTCGCCAGCCATGCCAAACTGCTGATTCGATCGGATGTCCAGCAGCTCGCCGCCCGGGCCGACGTACAGGATCGCCCTCCCCGGCGACCGCTCGGCGACGGCCTGCTCGATCCGAGGCCCGTAGGCGTTGGCGATCGAGGCATCGCCCCGGATCGTGGCGATGTCCTGGCCGCCGTAGGAGACCGTGTAGACGGTCACCGGGGGATAGAGCACGGGGACCAGGCGATCGAGCATGGCGTCGACCAGGAACCGCGGGCCAGGCGCGTCGAGCGTCGTCTCCGGGGCCTGCCGGTGTTTGAAGGTCGTGCTCGTGGCGGCCTGCGACCCGGGCTCCGGCCCCACCAGGGCGAGAGCGCCGTAGCCGCCGCCGAAGACGAACGCCCCGGCCCAGAAGGAACGCCGCGCACGCTCCCCCTGCAAGGAGCCGACGGCCGCGCCCCCCAGCAGGACCAGGGCGGCCGACTCGGCCGCCGCCGCCCACCAGGCCGAGGCGTTCCGCAGGGCCGCCAGGCCGAGCGCGGCCAGCAGGACGACCCCGCCGAGCCCGGCGATCGAGATGCGCAGGCGTCGCACGGTGACTCTCCCTCCGGCTCACCCGCCCGACCCCGGGCCGATCGGCTCGACCGCCGGGGCGCCGGTCGAGCCGATTGTCGGTCGGCGCGGGGCCGGTCGCAAGCGAGGAATGCCCCGCTCAGGGCCGGATCAGCGCCAGGCCCGACTCTCGGTCGGGGGCCTTGTGCAGGTGCTCGGGCTGCTCGTCGATGATGACCTCCAGGGTCGGCCGGACGTGGGCCTCCTTCAGGTGGCCGCCGACCGTCGAGCCGTCCCGCCGGCCGAGCACAGCGTGGACGTGGACGGCCGGCTCCTCGCCGTCGAGCGCGATGTCGCCGAGCAGGGAGAGGACCTCGACCTGCTCGCCGACGGGGATCTTCTCGTACTGCTTCGTCTCCCAGTTGAAGTAGGCGAGCGTGGCGTCCTTGAACGCGCCGATGGCCGTGATCCGGGAGCCACGCAGGTCCATCGATTTGGCGAAGTCGGCAAGGCCGGCCATCGCCTCGTCGCCCGTCTCGAAGATCAGGGCATAGGTGCGCAGGCCATTGTGTTCGTGGAGGAGTTTGTGCCTCATCGTCGGTGGTCCTCCTGAGAGAGGGCAGAGGTCAGGGCGCCCCCCAGGGCGGCACCCGCGAGGGCGACGGCGCCGGCGGTCACGGCGGCGGGGGCCCAGCCCGGGGTGGGATCCCACCGGCCGAGGGGCTGGTACGACCGCTCGGGGAAGGGCATCCCGACACCGCCGGGGCCCTCGCGAAGGGCCATCTGGAGCACCTGGGCCAGGTGCAAGGCGCCCCGGTCGGTCAGGTGGGCGATCTGCTGGCGGCAGCTGAAGCCGTCGGCCACGATCAGGGTCGTCGGGGCGGCGTCCCGGACCCTGGGGGCGAGCACCCGCTCGCCGGCGCCGACGGAGACCTCGTACTTGTGGGCCTCGTAGCCGAACGAGCCCGCGAGGCCGCAGCAACCGGAGTCGAGCAGCTCGAAGTCGACGCCGGCCCGCCTCAGCAGCTCCGTCTCGCCGTTCATGCTGATGATCGAGTGATGATGACAGTGCCCGTGCACCAGGGCGTCGCCGTGCAGTTCCGGCGGCTCGTAGCCGTCCTCCGCATGCTTCGAGAGGAACTCGCCGAGGGTGAACGTCTGGCGGGCGAGCGAGCGCGCCGTGTGGTCTCGGGGGAATAGCTCGATCAGCTCGTCCCGGAAGACGGAGACGCAGCTCGGCTCCAGGCCCACGACGGGGATGCCGGCCTCGATCGGGTCGTGCAGGGCGTCCATCACCTCGCGGAGGCGGGCCTTCGCGGTGTCGAGGAAGCCGAAGTCGTACAGCGGCCGCCCGCAGCAGAGGGCCTGGCGCGGGGCGAGCACCTCGAAGCCGGCGTGCTCCAGCACCTCGACGGCCGCGATACTCGTCTGCGGGTGGAAATGGTTGTTGAACGTGTCAGGCCAGAGGATCACCGGCGGCTTGCCGACGTTCCGGGGCGGGCGTTTCGCCCACCATTGCTTGAACGTCCGGGGGGCGAAGGCGGGCATCTCACGCTCGGTGGTGATGCCGCCGAGCACCTGCAAGAGCTTGCCCAGCACCGGCGCGTGGCTGATCGCGTTGGCCGCCTGCGGGGCAATCGCCGCGAGTCGGGCCCACTCGGAGATGAACCCCATCGCGTAGGCGGCCCTGGGGCGGAGCCGGCCCTTGTAGTGGTGGTAGACGAATTCCGCCTTGTACGTGGCCATGTCCACGTTCATTGGGCACTCGTTCTTGCACGCCTTGCAGGCGAGGCAGAGGTCGAGCGCCTCCATCACCTCCTCGCTCTCCCAGGTCGGCCCGATCAGGTCGCCCCGGAGCATCTCGTTGAGCAGGTGGGCGCGGCCCCGGGTCGAGTGCTTCTCCTCCCGGGTGACCATGTAGCTCGGGCACATCACGCCCGAGTCCTTGCGGCACTGGCCCACGCCCACGCAACGCTCGGTGGCGTACTCCAGGCTGCCGTTGTCGGCCGGGTACTTGAAGACCGTGGGAGGGTCGTCGGGGTGGTAGTCGGGGCCGAGGCGGAGGTAGCGATCCGGCGGGTAGGGGTTGACCACCTTTCCCGGGTTCATCCGGTCCATCGGGTCCCAGATCGACTTGAACTCGCGGAACGCTTCCACCAACTCGGGCCCGAAGAGCTTCGGCAGCATCGCGGCCTTCGACTCGCCGTCTCCGTGCTCGCCGGTGAACGAGCCGCCGTACTTGACGATCAGCTCGGCGGCGTCGTCCAGGAAGCGGCGGTAGCGGGCCACGCCCTCCGGGCTGGTGAAATCGAAGCTGATTCGCGTGTGCACGCACCCCTGGCCGAAGTGGCCGTAGAGGGAACCGTGGTAGCCGTAGCGGTCGAGCAGGTCGCGGAGGCCGCGCAAGTAGTCGCCCAGCACGTCGGGGTGGACGGCCGAGTCCTCCCAGCCTTCCCACGTGTCGGGCTCGTTCGGCACCCGGGCGGTGGCGCCGAGGCCGCTCTTGCGGACGACCCAGAGCTTGTGCTGGTCCTCCGGGTCCTCGAAGACCTTCATGCTGGGCGGGTCCTTCAGCCCCTTCAGGGTGTCCATGGCGCGGTGGGCCTTGTCCACGGCCTCCTCGCGCGAGTCGGCGCCGAACTCGACGAACAGCCAGCCGCGGCCCTCGGGCAGTTCCTTCACCTCATGGGGATGCATCCCCTTCTTCTCCAGGTCCTCCCGGAGCACGCGGTCCATGCCCTCCAGGCCGACCGGCCCGAGCCGGAGGATCTCCGGGACGTGGTCGCCGGCGTGGTAGACGTCGGGATACCCGAGCACGAGCAGGGCCCGCTGTCGGGGGTCGTGCACCAGGTCGAGCGTGGCGCCGAGGATCGTCACGCAGGTGCCTTCCGACCCGACCAGCGCCCGGGCCACGTGGAATCCCTTCTCGGGCAGCAGGTCGTCGAGATTGTAGCCGGAGACGCGGCGGGGGATCTTCGGGTAGCGCTCGCGGATCAGGTCCGCATAGTTGTCCCGGAGCCGTCGGAGCTTCCGGTAGATCTCGGCCTTCCGCCCGCCCCGGCGGATGATCCGCTCGTACTCCTCCTCGCCGGTGGCCCCGACGGTCATCCGGCAGCCGTCGTAGGTGAGCACGTCCAGCTCGTGCACCTGGTCGGAGGTCCGGCCGGTTCCGTGACCCATGATCGAGTGCACGCCGCAGGAATTGTTGCCGAGCATCCCGCCGATGGCGCAGTACTCGTGCGTCGAGGTGTCGGGGGCGAAGACCAGGCCATGGCGCTCCGTCTCGTCCTTGAGCCGGTCGTACACCTTGCCCGGCTCGACGCTGGCGCGGCGGGCCTCGGGGTCGATCCAGTTCGTGCGGGTGACATACTTGGAGAAGTCGATGACGACGGCGACGTTCGAGGTCGCTCCGGTCAACGCCGTCCCGCCGCCCCGGTTCACGATCGGGGCGTCGAAGGCCCGACAGACGGCCACGGCCTCGACCGCCGCGGCGACCGTCCGGGGGACCACCACGCCGATCGGCACGTGCCGGTAGTTCGAGGCGTCGGCGGCGTAGAGTGCCTTGCTGCCGGCGTCGAAGCGGACCTCGCCGTCGACCCGATCGCGGAGGGCCCGTTCCAACGCCCTCGGGTCGAGGTCGGGGACGTAGTGCTCCGGCCCCGGGCCGTGCCAGTCCCGGGGGGGAGGGGAGGAGATCAGTTTGCTCGGCATGGGCGTACTCCGGGGCACGGCGATCGGCTGCGGGGCGGAGACGGCGGCGGAACGAACGGCAGGCCGATCGATCGATCGATGGCTCAGGTGGCGAACCGCTCGGCGTCGGCCCGCTTGAAGTCGAGCCCGAGCCCGGGCCGCGAGCGGTCGGGCCGAAGCATCCCGCCCTCAGCCCGGGGGGCGCCGTCGAACAGCAGGTGCTCGATGCGGTGATGATCATAAAAGTCTTCGACGTGCCTCACGACCGCCAGGGCGCAGCAGGACGGCACGTGCAGGCTCGGGGCGCAGTGGGCCGACAGCGGCACCCCGAACGCCGAGGCCAGCGTCCCCGCGCGGAGGAAGCCGGTCAGGCCGAGGCAGCGGGTCGCGTCGGCCTGGAGCACGTCGACGGCCCCCGCCAGCAGCAGGGCCCGGAAGTCGCGGTCGCCGTAGGCGTACTCCCCCGCGGCGACTTCCATCGGGGCCGGCACGCGGTCCCGGAGCAGGCGGAGCCCCTCCGGGTCGTCCGACGAGACGGGCTCCTCGAACCAGCAGACGCCCTGCTCGGCGAACCGCTCGGCCAGCCGGAGCGCCCGCTTGCGGTCGCAGGCGCCGTTGGCGTCGACGAACAGGGCGACATCCGGGCCGATCGCCTCCCGGGCGGCCCGGACGCGGTCGGGGTCGGCCCCGGGGTCGCGGCCGACCTTCATCTTGACCATCCGGAACCCCTCGGCCGCCCAGCCGCCGAGCTGCGCCTCCAGCTCGCCGATCGACTGAGACGTGAACCCGCCGCTGGCGTACGCGGGGACGGCGTCCCGGGCCCGGCCGAGCAGGTCGGCCAGTGACACGCCCAGGAGCTTCGCCTTCAGGTCCCAGAGCGCCGCGTCGACGGCCGAGATCGCCGTCGAGGCCACGCCCGGCCGGCCGAGGTTGCGGGCCGAGGCCCGCATCGCCTCCCAGGCCCGGGGGACGTCCATCGCGTCGAGGCCGACGACCGCGGCGGAGAGCTTGCGGCCGATCAGGTCGGCCGCCGATCGATCGGCATACGAGTATCCGATCCCGGTCTGGCCGCCCCCGCTCGCCTCGGCGAGCACCAGGGTGGTCGAGTCCCACGCGATCGTCCCGTCCGACTCCGGCGACTCGGTCGGGATGCGGTAGGAGGAGGCCGAGAGGCGGTCGATGGAAGCGTCTGGTCGTGGCATCGCATCGAGGGGACGGCGGGACGGCGGCGGAGGGCCGATGACGCATGGTCGATGGCGGACCGCCGCCCGCCGAACCTGGTCGTCGGCGGGCGGGCGGCCGGCGCGGGGGACCGGGGGTCAGATCATCTCGCGGACCTTGTCCTTGATGACGGTGGAGATGATCTCGCCGCGCTCGGGCTGGCCCCGGACGAGGCCCTTGGCGAAGTTGAGGGCCTGCTCCGGGGTGGCCTGGGCGGGCATGGGGGGCGTGTAGGGGTCGACGGTGGCCTCGACGATCGCCGGCTTCTTCGACCGGAAGGCGGCCTCCAGTGCGGGTCGGACCTCGTCGGGCTTCTCGCAGCGGTAGCCCTCGCCGCCGCAGGCCTCGGCGAACTTGGCGAAGTCGATCGGGTGCAGGTCCACGGCGTACTCGGGGTTGCCGAGGAAGACGATCTGCTCCCACTTGATCTGGCCGAGGTAATTATTCTTGATGATGACCACCTTGATCGGCAGGTCGTACTTCACGGCGGTGGCGAAGTCGCCCATCAGCTGCGTGAAGCTGCCGTCGCCGGCGAAGGCGACCACCTGGCGGTCCGGGAAGGCGACCTGGGCGCCGATGGCGTAGGGCAGGGCGGGGGCCATGGTCGCCAGGGTGCCGGAGAGGGAGAACTTCATGCCCTTGCGCATCTTGATGTGCCGGGCCGCCCAGGTGGTGATCGTGCCCGAGTCGGTGGTGACGATCGCGTCGTCGCGGAGCAGCTCGCTGACCTGGTGGGCGACGACCTGCGGCTTGACCGGCTCGTCCTCCATCACCTCGTAGGCGTGCATCCGCTCGTTCCACCCCTCGCGGTGGGACATGACGTCCTGGAAGAAGGAGCGATCCTGCTTCCGCTGGAGCATGGGGATCAGTTCCCGGAGCGTCGCCCGGGCATCGCCGACGAGGCCGACCTCGATCGGATAGCGGAGGCCCAGCCGCAGCGGGTCGATGTCCAACTGCACGGCGCGGACCTGACCGGGCTTGGGATACCAGGTCAGGTAGGGCATCCCGGTGCCGACCATGAACAGGGTGTCGCAGCCCTGCATCGCCTTGTCCGAGGGCAGGGTGCCCAGCAGGCCGATGCCGCCGGTGGTGTACGGCGAGTCGTCGGGGATGACCGCCTTGCCCAGCAGCGCCTTGATGACCGGGGCGCCGAGGGTCTCGGCCAGTTGCTCCAGTTCGTCCCCGGCGTTCATCGCCCCCTGGCCGGCGAGGATCGTGACCCGCTTGCCCGCGTTCAGCAGGTCGGCCGCGGCCTTGAGCGTGTCGGCCTGCGGGACGACGATCTTCGGCCGCCACTCGCCGCTGGTCATGCTCGGCACGAACATCTTGGACTTGGGGTCCTCGCTCGCCTCCCAGTCCTGCACGTCGACCGGGATGGTCAGGTGGGAGACGCTCCGGGAGTCGAGGGCCGACCGGCAGGCCACGTCCACCAGCGTGTGGGCGTGCCGGCCGCCGAGGACCATCTGGTTGTAGCGCGCAACGTCCTTGAACAGGCCGAGCAGGTCGACCTCCTGCTGGAACTGCGTGCCGAGCTGGTCGTGGTAGGTCTGGCCGGTGATCGCCAGGACCGGGGCGTGGTCGAGCTTGGCGTCGTAGAGGCCGTTGAGCAGGTGGATGGCCCCGGGGCCGCTGGTGGCCATGCAGACGCCCAGGCGCCCGGTGAACTTGGCGTAGGCGCAGGCCATGAAGGCGGCCGACTCCTCGTGGCGGACCTGGATGAACCGGATCTTCTCCTGGGCCACGCGGAGGGCCTCGAAGATCCCGTTGATGCCGTCCCCGGGCAGCCCGAAGATCGTGTCGACTCCCCAGTCGATGAGCCGATCGACGATGATCTCGCCGGTGGTCTTGGCCATGACAATGGTGCTCCGCAAGGGCTTTCGGGGGCGGCGGCCGCGGGGTCGTCCCGGTCCCGGACGCTGGATTCATCGCGTTGTCTGAGGAGCATGGGCCGCAGGATCGGTGCCAAGCCGGGTCGCCACCGGGGTGGCCGGCCGGGGCGCCCGACCCCGTCCCGGAGGGAAGCTCGACCGAAATCGATGCGTAATCCCGGCTTGTCCTGCGCGGGATGCGGGCGGGGCGGGTCGACGGGCGGGATGCCCGCCGGCCCGGGCCCGGGCGACATCGGCCGGCTCGTGACCGCGGCGGGACCGGGATGGTCAACCCCGTGGGGGACCGCCACCTCGCCCGGCTTTGGTCTGGACGGGCGGGGCGATTCGTGCCATAACGCCGGACCTCGGGGCCCGGACGGCCCCCACGGAGACTGGGGCGATCGATCGCCCGGATGGACGACCGGCCGGCAGGGAGGCCAGCCATGTCGACGATGAGGTCCGACCCGTCGCACCGCCCCGGCGGGTCGTCCCACCTCCCGAGCCGGGAGGGCGGATCGACTGCGCCCGGGGGGATCGGCCTCTCGATCATCGTCCCGGCCCGGAACGAGGCCGAGTCCCTGCCGCGACTGATCGAGGAGATCGCCCTCGCCTTCCGGCCGATCGTCGCCCGGGGGGAGTCCGCCGGGCACCGGATGGAGGGGTTCGAGGTCGTCCTGGTCGACGACGCCTCGACCGACGACACGCCCGAGGTCCTCGACCGCCTGGCCCCGGGCTACCCGGAGCTGAAGCCCGTCCGCATGGCCCGGAACGTCGGCCAGTCCTCGGCGATCGTCGCCGGGTTCCGGGAGGCCAGGGGGGCGTTCGTCGCCACGCTCGACGCCGACCTCCAGAACGACCCGGGCGACCTGGCCCGGCTCTGGGACTTACTGCCGGGGTTCGACGCCGTCCTCGGCTGGCGGCAGACGAGGCGGGACGTCTGGACCAAGCGGCAGGTCAGCCGATGGGCCAACCGGGTCCGCAACCTGGTGCTCGGCCAGTCGATCCGGGACACCGGCTGCTCGGTCCGCATCTTTCCTCGGGACGTCGCCCTCCGCCTGCCGATGTTCCACGGGGCCCATCGGTTCTTCGGCCCGCTGCTGCTGCGGGAGGGGTGTGCCATCCGCCAGGAGCCGGTCGGGCACCGGCCCCGGCCGCACGGCAGCTCGCACTACTCGCTTCGGAATCGGTCGTGGGCGGTCGTCGTCGACCTGATCGGGGTGGCCTGGTTGATGAGACGGCCGGTGCGGTACGAGGCGGCCGACGTGCCCCCGGCCGCCCCGGGTCCCGGCGCATCGGCCCGGCCCGTCGCGTCCAGGCAGGAGGCCTGAGGCATGTCGTCGTGGTTCGGGGTGGACAACTGGGTCGACGGGTGCTGGCTCGGGGTCGGTTTCCTCGGTCAGCTGCTCTTCACGTCGCGCTTCCTGGTCCAGTGGCTGGCCTCGGAGCGCCGGCGGGACTCGGTCGTGCCCAACGCCTTCTGGTGGTTCAGCCTGGCCGGCGGGCTGACCCTGCTCTCCTACGCCGTCTTCCGGCTGAAGGATCCGGTCATCATCGTCGGCCAGGGGGCCGGCGTGTTCATCTACACGCGCAACCTCTACCTGATCTCCCGGGCCCGCCAGGAGTCCGGGGGCGAGCCCCCCCGGGGGACGGCCGCCGAGGGGATCCTGCCCCCCGAGGTCCGCGCCCACCCGGCCTCCTCCTCCTCCCCGGCCCCCAACGGCCTGACGAGGGCCGAGGCCCTGGTCCCGGCCGCCGTCGACCGAGATTGACCGGGTCCCGTCCCCTCCGGCCGATCGGCGAGTTCAGCGGCCCGGTGCCGGCCCCTCCTCGGGGCCCGGACCCGGGCCGTCGGCCTCCTCCTCGCCGGCCCCGGCCTCCGGCTGTGGGTCGGACTCCAGCACGGCCCTGGCCGCCGCCTCGGCCTCGGCGGCGGCGCGATCCTGGAAGGTCAGTGAGGCGGAGTTCATGCAGAACCGCAGCCCGGTGGGCCTCGGGCCGTCCCGGAAGACGTGGCCGAGGTGGGCGTTGCACACCCGGCAGAGGACCTCGGTGCGGATCTGGAAGTTGCTGCGGTCGACCTCGGTCTTCACCACCCCCTTGCCGATGGGCGCGAAGAAGCTGGGCCAGCCGGTCCCCGACTCGAACTTGGCCTTCGAGTCGAACAGCGGGGTCTCGCAGCAGACGCAGCGATAGATGCCGTCGCCGTGGTGGTTCCAGTACCGGCCGGTGAAGGCCTGTTCGGTCCCCTTGCGACGGGTGACGTAGTACTCCAGGTCGGAGAGCTGCTTGCGCCACTCGGCGTTGGATTTCACCACCCGCATCGGCTTCGGGGCGGTCGCCTTCGCCTCGGCCCCGCTGCCCCCCCGGGCCGACTCCTCGACCTCTTCCTGCTGCACCGGCTCGAACGCCCCGGCCCGGACTCCGGCCAGGGCGGCAATGGCCAGGACGGCGGCCCCCAGGGCCACGATGCTCGTCCTCATCGATTCTCCTCCGCGTTCGGGATCCGGATCGGGGCCACGCGAGGGTTCGCGCGATCCCCCTCGCCTATTCTATCAAGCCGCCAATCCCTCGGGGCAACACGCGCCCCTCGACCCCAGCCCGCCGTCTCCGGCCCCGGACGATCGCGGAAGGGAGGCCGGCCCGCCTCGGGGATCGGCCCGGCACCCGATCCGAGCGGCGGGACACCCATCGAATCGCCGATCGGGAATCGATTCGCCCCCCGAACGGATTCGCCCCGACGGCCCGAACGGCGATCGGCCGACGGGGCGCCGGGGCCCTCGATTCGAGCCGGACGACGGGCCGTTACGGGCCACCACTGCCGGGACCACCGCCCCCGCTCATCCGCCGTCGCATCTGATCCATCTGCCGAATCTCGGCGTCGGTGAAGCCGGCCTTCTTCATGATCTCCTTCTTCTCCTCGTCGCTGGCTTCTCGGAGCATCTGGCGGTCCTCGGCGCTGATGTTCTGGAACTTCCGGAACAGGGATGGGGACGGCGCGGTATCGGCCCCCCCGGGGGGCCTGGGGGCGGGCGTCCGCGAAGCCGCCTCGGCCCTGGCAACCTCCTCCTCGCTCCAGTTTCCCTCGTCGTCGGAGGCCTTTCCGTCATCCTCGGCACCGAACGCCTCCCGCATCTCGGCCTCGGTCATGACCGCCCGGGGATCGAGCGCGACGCGATCGCCCTCGACGAGCCCCTCGGTGACCTCCACGTACGTCGAGTTGTTCGCGCCGACCTCGACCGCCCGGTTCTCCCAGGAGCCATCGGGGCCTTGGACCCAGACATGGTGATTTCCGCCATAAATGATGACTGACTGCGTCGGAATGCTGATCACGTCGTCCTGCCGCTTGATGAGGATCGTCACCTCGGCGGTCATGCCGGGGCGCAGGCCCTCGTGGCCGTCCTCGATCTCGACCAGCGTGGTATAGACCTTCACGTCGGTGCTGAACGTGCTGACCGGGTCGGGCAGCGGCTTGACCTCGATGACCCTGCCGACCAGCGTCTCGTTGGGGAAGGCGTCGACCCGGATCCGGGCGACCTGGCCCGGCCTGACCTGGTCGATCATCGACTCATGCACCTTGGTATTCACCCGCAAGGTGTCGATGTCGGGGAGCTTGAAGATCGTCTGCCGCTCGCGGACGGTGGCCCCTTCCCGGATCGAGGGGCCCTCCTGGCTTCCCCAGCGTCCCCCCTCCTGGTGGTAGACGACGATGCCGTTGCCGGGGGCGTAGATCTTGCACTTCTCGATCATCCGCCGCAGCCGCTCCTCCCGTTCCTTGTCCAGCTCGAAGGCCGACTTCCTGGCCAGCTCGTCGGCCTTGGCCTTCTCGACGTCGCCCTCCAGCGACTTGACCTGCTTCTCCCTGGTGTAGTTGACGAGGACCTGCTTCTCCCCCTCGGCGTCGTCGAGGGCGAGTTCTGCCCTCTGGACCTCGACCCTCGCCGCGTGCAGTTCCAGCCCCGTCGCCTCCCCCGCCTCGAGGGATTCGAGGCGGGCCCGCTCGAGCCCGAGTTCGGCCCTGGCCAGCTCGATCCGACCGTCGATCGCCCCGAGTCTCCTCGGGAACAGGCCCTTGAGGTATTCCTCGACGTTGATCTCGGCGACTTCCCGGGTCTTGATCGCATTGGAGTAGTCGGCCTGGGCCCGCTCGGTGGTGATCTGCTGGTTGGCCAGGTTGTCGGTCAGGGGCGCCGAGTCCAGCTCGCAGACGAGCTGGTCCTTCACCACCTTGGTCCCCTCGGGCAGGATCATGATGATGGTGGTCTGCCCCTCGATCTCGCTCCTGGCTTCGAGGTCGTTCGTGCTCTCGAGGTTGCCGCGTTCCTTGACGGTCACGGTCAAGGGGCCGCGCTCGGCCTCGAAGGTCGGCACCTGGGGATCGGCCTCCGGTTCGACCGGCACCGGGTCCGGACGCGGCTCGATTTGCGCCGTCTCCCCGTCGTCGGGGCCGTCATCCCCGGCCTGGGCGAACACCGCGATCCCGGAGGCCAGGACGGCGGTCGCCAGCCCCGGGATCGCCAGCAGCCGGATCTTCGAGAACAGCATCATCGTCAACACTCCTTCCGCCAGGGCGGAGACCGCGACGGGGGCCAGTCCTCCCATCGCCTGATTCGCCACGAGCGTGATCGTCGATTCCGCCAGCGCGGCGGGCAGGCCCGAGCCGGCAGACGACTTGATGACCGGCACGCCCGCCCCGAGGGCGGCCGTCGGGGCCAGGCCGCGGCGGGCGAGCCGGGCCCGGAGCGTCTCCCGCCCCCGGGAGAGCCGGCTCTTGATCGTCCCGACCGCACAGCCGAGGTGCCGCGCCGCCAGCTCCTGGGGCTGTCCCTCCAGGTCGCAGAGCACCAGGGGCACCCGGTAGCGGTCCGGCAGCCGGGCGAGCTCCTCGAAGAGGATGGCGTCCGAGTCGGGGTCGGGCATCGGGGCGTCCTCCGAGGTCGCCTTCCGCCCCGCCGCCTGCCGCTCAAGGCGACGGCGACGGGCCTCATCCTTGCGGGCACACCGGGCCACCCGCCAGGCGACCTGGTACAGCCAGGGCCCGAGGGAATCCCGGACGCACAGCGACCGGGCCCGTCGGACGAGGACGAGGAAGGTGGCCTGGAAGGCGTCGAGGGCGTCGGGCCCGTCGCCGAGGATCGACCGGCACACCCGCAGCACCATCGGCCCGTGCCGCTCGACCAGCTCGGCGAAGCAGCCCTCGGCCGCCGGGCCCCCGGCGACGTACCGCTCCAGGAGTTGCCCGTCGGTCCGGACGCCGACGGCCCCCAGCTGCATGAGCGTCCGGAACTCCCGGGCCACCTTGCCGTGCCGCTCGATCCCCAAAGGACCTCCCCTCTCCGGCCCGAATCGCCGCCGATCACCGCCCTCGAGTAATGGTCCCGGGAGGATGCGAGGTTCCGGATTTCCCCATCGGGCGGGCGATCCGAGCGGTCGGCCGGGATCGCCGGGCCCGGCCGGCGGGGCGACGGCGCCCGGGTGGGCCTCCCCCCGGGGACCGATCCCCCACGAATCCCAACGGGACGAGGACGCCGACCCGCCCCGGGTACATCCCGGGTGACCGGCGACCGGCCGATCAACCGCCCCGGATCGGCTGGTTCACGAAGTCCGTCAGCCGTCCCATCAGCTTCAGGATCAGGTTCGGGTCGAATCCCGAGGCGAAGCCGATGGCCGAGATCAGGCCGCCAATCCGGATGTACTGGACCTGCGTCGTCTGCTCGACCGACTGCTCGGTCGACAGGACGAGCAGGCCGGAGATCGCCATCAGGTAGAGCAGGAAGCCCCGCAGGAAGCAGGCCAGGTAGACCCGGGCGGCCGGATACTCGAACGTCCCGGCCCCGGCCGTTTCCGACCGGCCGTCGCCCGAACGGATCCGGCCGGCGACCCGCCAGCGGCAGAGCATGCAGCCAAGGGCCGAGGAAACGCTCACCAGGAAGAAGATGTTCGTGAGCGTGTAACTCATGATCACGATGAGGGCCACCCGGACGAATTCGGGGGGGGATTCGATGCCCCCCAGCAGCCGGGCGCGATACGAGGAGGAGCTCACGAACGAGCCCAGCGCGAAGCAGGCGAACCAGGAGACCAGCGCGACGCCGCCGAAGGCGACCTCCCAGGCCGAGAGCGTCGCGTCCGGCGGCCTGGTCAGGTGGTCGCGCCCGTCGTCGGGCGGGAGGCCATTCGGGGAGGGTGCGCTGGCCATCGGCTGATCCTCCGTTCGCGACGGTCGACTCGCGGGCCTACGGACCCTCGGCCGCGTTCATCGCCGCCCCGATCATCGCGCGCCCGCCGCCGTCGGGACAGGACCGGGGTTCCCGCGGCGATGGACAGCCGGAGCGGCCCGGGGGATAATGGGCCCTTCCACCCGACCCGACGCCATCCGACCCCATTCACCATGCCCACCACCTCGATCCGAAGCCTCCTGGCCGGCGACGTCCCCCTCGGCTCGACCGTCACCATCGAGGGCTGGATCCGCACGAGGCGCGACTCCAAGGCGGGCCTCTCGTTCCTCCAGGTGAACGACGGCTCCGGCTTCGACCCGATCCAGGTCGTCGCCGAGGCGAGCCTGCCCAACTACCAGGAGCAGGTCGCCCACCTGACCACCGGCTGCGCCGTGGCCGTCGAGGGGAAGCTCGTGCCCTCGCAGGGCAAGGGACAGTCGGTGGAGGTGAAGGCCCATCGCGTCGAGGTCGTCGGCCGGGTCGACGACCCGGACACCTACCCCGTCTCGGCCAAGCGGCACACGTTCGAGTACCTGAGGACCGTGGCCCACCTCCGTCCCCGGACCAATACCTTCGGGGCCGTGGCCCGGGTACGGCACGCCCTGTCGATGGCCGTCCACAGCTACTTCCACGACCACGGCTTCTTCTGGATCCACACGCCGATCATCACCGCCAGCGACGCCGAAGGGGCCGGGGCCATGTTCCGCGTCTCGACCCTGGACCTGGCGAACCCGCCCAGGCTCGAAGGGGGCGGCATCGACTCCTCGGCGGACTTCTTCGGCAGGCCGAGCTACCTGACCGTCTCCGGCCAGCTCAACGTCGAGGCCTATTGCCTGGCCCTGAGCAAGGTCTACACCTTCGGCCCCACCTTCCGCGCCGAGAACTCGAACACGACGCGGCACCTGGCCGAGTTCTGGATGATCGAACCCGAGATCGCCTTCGCCGACCTGGACGACGACGCCGACCTCGCCGAGGACTTCCTCAAGTCCATCCTCCGCACCCTACTCGACGAACGCGGCGACGACATGGCCTTCTTCGCCGACCGGATCGACAAGGACTGCGTCCGGCGCGTCGAGTCGTTCGTCGAATCCAGCTTCGAACGCATGGACTACGGCGACGCCATCAAGACCCTCGAGGCCGCGATCGACCGGGGCAAGCGGTTCGAGTTCCCCGTCTCCTGGGGCGCCGACCTGCAGTCGGAGCACGAGCGCTACCTGACCGAGGAACACGTCGGCCGACCCGTCGTGGTGATGAATTACCCGAAGGAGATCAAGGCCTTCTACATGAGGCTGAACGACGACGGCCGCACCGTGGCCGCGATGGACGTGCTCGCCCCCGGCATCGGCGAGATCATCGGCGGCAGCCAGCGCGAGGAGCGACTCGACGTGCTCGACGCCCGGCTCGACGAGTCGAGCCTCGACCGGGACGCTTACTCCTGGTACCGCGACCTCCGCCGCTACGGCACCGTGCCCCACGCGGGGTTCGGCCTCGGCTTCGAGCGGACGATCCAGTACGTCACCGGCATGGCCAATATCCGGGATGTCATCCCCTTCCCACGGACCCCCGGCAACGCCGACTTCTAGCCCGGCCCGATCGGCGACGCATTCCGGAAACGTCCGGAGGCAGCCCGCGGGTTGAACCGTTGCGTCCGCGGCGTGAGAGGGGTATCATCGCGACGTCCCCATGCATGGGGGACGACACGTACGCCTCCTTGATGAAGAGGATGCGGACGACCGCCCCGATCGACAGTTCGACGACAACGAATCGACCACGAGGCCGTGGAGCACCCACGACGATGAAATCGTTCCGTTCGACGTGCGCGACCGCCTTGCTCGCAGGCTCGGCGCTCCTCGCTGGCATGTCCGGTCATGCCCAGGACGAGCCGACCCCGTCACCCCCGATTACCCCGGGCACGAACGGGTCGGAGAAGACCTTCCCGCCGTATCGGCGCGTGCCGAGTTACTTCGGTCAGGTCGGACTTTCCGACCAGCAGAAGGCCGATATCTACGCCCTCAGGGGGCGATATCGAGCGGAGCTTTCGGAGCTCGAACGCCAGATCGAGGAGATGAAGCGGAGAGAGATGGAAGAATGTGAATCGGTACTGACCGATTCGCAGCGCAAACTCCTCACCCAGTTGCGGGACGCGAAGCGGCCGCAATCGTCCGTTTCCGGAAATTGAACGGACCAGAAAAACGCGGACGCCCCGCATCAACGTGGGTTGATGCGGGGCGTCGCGGTGTGGGACCCGGCGATGACCGACTTTCGCGCCGGAGCACTATCATGGGCCCCGCGAGCTTAACGGCCGTGTTCGGGATGGGAACGGGTGTGGCCTCGCGGGTGTGGTCGCCGGGGAGGCGGCCGTCGCGTCGACTGCGAGACGCGGCGGCCGCGTGGGCCCTGCAGGCCGCCCCGACCCGGGGGGTGGGGGACGCAACAATCAATCAGGTCGCGGAGAACTGTCGACCAGGGGACGCGGACCCGTCGGGATGCGTCGGGGTCGACGCGTCGGGGTCGTGCGGTGAAACGCGGGGGTGTTGCGCGATTGGGCCACGCCGGGCCCGCCCGGTCGCCGCGTGGGGCGGCGGGGGCGGGTCGGGGTGGTCAAGCCGCTCGGCTCTTAGGACCGGTCGGCTGCGGCGGTCGCCCGCCGTGCACTCCCGGCCTATCGACCTGGTGGTCTCCCAGGAGCCTTCGCACCGTGTGGTGCCGGAGACCTCGTCTCGGGGCCGGCTTCGCGCTTAGATGCCTTCAGCGCTTATCCGTTCCCGACCTGGCTACCCGGCGATGCCGCTAGCGCGACAGCCGGAACACCAGAGGTCGGTCCTCCCCAATCCTCTCGTACTAGGGGAGAATCCCCTCAAGTCTCCTCCGCCCGCGGCAGATAGGGACCGACCTGTCTCACGACGGTCTGAACCCAGCTCGCGTACCGCTTTCATCGGCGAACAGCCGAACCCTTGGGACCTTCTCCAGCCCCAGGATGCGATGAGCCGACATCGAGGTGCCAAACCTCCCCGCCGCTATGGACGCTCGGGGGAGATCAGCCTGTTATCCCCGGAGTACCTTTTATCCGTTGAGCGACGGCCTTTCCATCCAGCACCGCCGGATCACTAACGCCGACTTTCGTCCCAGCTCGCCCGATTGGGCTCGCTGTCAGGCCCCCTTGTACGTTTGCGCTCGCGTTGCCCGATGGCCGACCGGGCCGAGGGGACCATGGCGCTCCTCCGTTACTCTTTGGGAGGAGACCGCCCCAGTCAAACTGCCCGATGAGCAGTGTCCCGTCAGTTGGGTGACGGTGAGGCACGACGACGACCCAGGCTGGTATTTCACCGGTGGCTCCACCCGGGCTGGCGCCCGGGCTTCGCGGCCTCCCAGCTATGCTACACAGGGTCGACGTCGGGCCAGTGCCAACCTGCAGTAAAGGTTCACGGGGTCTTTCCGTCTAGCCGCGGGGACGTGGTATCTTCACCACGACTGCAGTTTCACCGGGTCCCTCGTGGAGACAGTGCTCCGGTCGTTACGCCATTCATGCAGGTCGGAACTTACCCGACAAGGAACTTCGCTACCTTAGGACCGTCATAGTTACGGCCGCCGTTTATCGGGGCTTCGGTCGCCAGCTTCCGCTTTCGCGTCACCGCCTCCCTCAACCTACCGACACCGAGCAGGCGTCAGACTCTATACGTCCTCTTGCGAGTTGGCAGAGTCCTGTGTTTTTGGTAAACAGTCGCCGGAGCCGATCCTCTGCGGCTGGCTCGCGCCAGCGCCCCTTCTACCGAAGGTACGGGGCCATTTTGCCGAGTTCCTTCACGAGGGTTCTCCCGAACGCCTTCGGATGCTCGCCTGGCACACCTGTGTCGGTTTGCGGTACGGGCCGGTGGATTGTCCGGACGGGGTTTTTCGCGGCCGAGGACTCGGGGACTTCCGGCTATGCCGTCGCCCTTGCGGGACGGGGGCGTCTATCACCCCGATCCCCTCCGCCTCGGCGTCACCCGCCATCAACCGCACCACCGGGTGCGGGAATATTCACCCGCTGCCCATCGGCTACGCCTTTCGGCCTCGCCTTAGGTCCCGACTGACCCTGGGCGGATTGCCCTTCCCCAGGAAACCTTGTGCTTTCGGCGGGCCGGCTTCTCACCGGCCTTATCGTTACTCGTTCCGGCATACGCACTCGACGGCGCTCCACCACCCGTTGCCCGTGTGGCTTCGACGCGGCCGTCGACGCTCTCCTACTGCTGGAATTTCTTCCAACCCGCGACTGCGGCGCGATGCTTGAGTCCCCGTCATTTTCGGCGCGGGACGGCTCGACCGGTGAGCTGTTACGCACTTTTGAAATGGTGGCTGCTTCTAAGCCAACATCCCGGCTGTCACCGCGGTCCCACTTCCTTTGCCACTGAGCATCGCCTTGGGGGCCTTGGTCGGCGGTCTGGGCTGTTCCCCTCTCGAGCGCGGAGATTCTCCCCCGCGTTCTGACTCCCGGGCTGTAAGCGTGCGGTATTCGGAGTTGGGTTCCGGTGGGTACCCGGGGAGGGCCCCAGCCGGATTCCGTCGCTCTACCCCCGCACGAGATCACCCGAGGCTGGCCCTAGAGCCATTTCGGAGAGAACGAGCTATCTCCAGGTTTGATGAGACTTTCACTCCTCCCCACGGGTCATCCCCCAGTTTTTCAACACTGGTGGGTTCGGTCCTCCACGCCCTGTTACGGGCGCTTCAACCTGCCCATGGGTAGGTCACCTGGTTTCGCGTCTCTGGCACCCGACAAGCGCCCTGTTCGGACTCGCTTTCGCTGGGGCTCCCCGCCTGAAGCGGTTAACCGGCCGGATACCAGAACTCGCCGGATCATTATGCAAAAGGCACGCGGTCAGGCGGCTCGATGAGCGTCGCCCTCCCACCGCTTGTAGGCACGGGGTTTCAGGTTCAGTGTCCTCCCCTCGTCGGGGTTCTTCCCACCATTCGGTCGCCCTACTGGGTTCACTATCGGTCGTCGCCCGGTACTTAGCCTTGCGGGATGGTCCCCGCCGATTCGGGCCGGGTTTCACGTGCCCGACCCTACTCGGGTACCACTCTGAGAGGACGGAATCCGTCACCTACGGGACTTTCACCCCCTGCGGTGCGCCGTTCCAGGCGGCTTCGGTTGGATCCCGTCTTTGTCACTCTCCGGAACGAATCCATGAGTGGCCCCACGACCCCGGCCGGTGACCCGGCCGGTTTAGGCTCTTCCCCGTTCGCTCGCCGCTACTGAGGGAGTCGCGGTTGCTTTCCGTTCCTCCGGGTACTGAGATGTTTCAGTTCCCCGGGTCGCATCTGGGTACCTCGGGATCGACGGGCGTTCGGCCCCTCCCCCGAGCTTTTCGCAGCCTGCCACGCCCAGCTTGCCGGCGACGCCAAGGCATCCCCCCCGTGCCCTTCGGGGCTTGACCACGCCGACCCGGCCCCGACGCTGCGTGTGAGGCAGCGGCGGGACCCAACGGGCCCGCGTGACCACGCTCCCCCGCGGCTCGGCCCTCGCCTCCCGGCGACGCCGATCCGCACCGACGACCTCGCGTCGTCGACTTCCGATCATCCGAAGGGTCTACGTTCTGGTCTGTGCGCGAGCGCCGGGCGGCGGCGACGGAAAGTGTGATTGGCACTTCAAACCGCTGCCCGGTGGAGGTGCTCGCGCGTTCTTCGCGACAAATTGTTGCGCGATCGATGCAATCGATCGCGGCCTGCCGGATTGTCAAAGAATGCCCGGGGCCTGACGCCCCGGGCCGGGCGGCCATGCGATGCGTCCCGCCCGTGAAGGCGGGCCGCAACGCCCTGGCCGGGGGGCGGGGCCGTCCCCGCGGGGGAGACGGCCACGCCCCCCGCCCAGGGCGGGGGGGCGAATGCGGTCGATCGCGCGACGAATCCACGTCTCAAGGCGTGTGCGTCCGATGCCGTGCAGCCGGCGAGGGCCATCGGGCCGCCGGCCGCATCGCCGGGGCGATGCGGCGGCCGTTCGATGGCGGATCACTCACGTCCGCCTGGTTGGCGGGCCCGCGTGGGGGGACGGCGACGGCGTCGGCCGGTGCCGCCCCGGTGCGGGGCCGATGTGGCTCATGGCCGCGGGGCGGGCCCCTCGGACGCATGGCCAATCAGTCATCCTTAGAAAGGAGGTGATCCAACCGCAGGTTCCCCTACGGTTACCTTGTTACGACTTAGTCCCCATCACGAGTTTCACCTTCGGCGCCTGCCCTCGCGGGCTCAGCGACTTCGGGTGCCCCCCGCTTTGGTGGCTTGACGGGCGGTGTGTACAAGGCTCAGGAACCCATTCACCGCGGCACTGCTGATCCGCGATTACTAGCGATTCCAGCTTCATGTGGGCGGGTTGCAGCCCACAATCCGAACTGAGGGCCGGTTTCTGCGATTGGCTCCCGCTTGCGCGGTGGCGACGCTCTGTCCGGCCCATTGTAGCACGTGTGCAGCCCCGGGCATAAGGGCCATGATGACTTGACGTCGTCCCCGCCTTCCTCCGGCTTGACGCCGGCGGTCCGACCAGAGTCCCCAACTTAATGATGGCAACTGGTCGCAGGGGTTTCGCTCGTTACGGGACTTAACCCAACACCTCACGGCACGAGCTGACGACAGCCATGCAGCACCTGTGCACGTTCCACCCGAAGGCGTCACGCCGCTTTCACGACGCTAATCCGCGCATGTCAAGCCCGGGATAAGGTTCTTCGCGTAGCCTCGAATTAAGCCACATGCTCCACCGCTTGTGTGAGCCCCCGTCAATTCCTTTGAGTTTCAGCCTTGCGGCCATACTTCCCAGGCGGGGCACTTCACGCTTTCGCTGCGGCAGGGGGCCCATCGGCGAGCCCCCTACCCAGTGCCCATCGTTTACGGCCAGGACTACCGGGGTATCTAATCCCGTTCGCTCCCCTGGCTTTCGCGTCTCAGCGTCAGCAGGCGTCCAGGAGCTCGCTTTCGCCGCGGGCGTTCCTCACGATCTCAACGCATATCACCGCTCCACCGTGAGTTCCAGCTCCCCCTACGCCCCTCCAGACGACCCGTTTCGGCGCCACACCCCCGGTTGAGCCGGGGGCTTTCAGCGACCGACGCGGCCATCCGCCTACACGCGCTTTAAGCCCAGTGATTCCGAATAACGTTCGCACGGTTCGTCTTACCGCGGCTGCTGGCACGAACTTAGCCCGTGCTTCCTCCAGGGATCACTCAAGCGCCGCTCTTCGCGGCACCTTGTTCCCCCTCGACAGGAGTTTACAACCCGAAGGCCTTCGTCCTCCACGCGGCGTCGCTCGGTCAGTCTGTCGACCATTGCCGAAGATTCTCGACTGCAGCCACCCGTAGGTGTCTGGGCAGTGTCTCAGTCCCAGTGTGGCGGGCCACGCTCGCACGCCCGCTAGGCGTCATCGGCTTGGTGGGCCATTACCCCACCAACGACCTGATACCACGACGGCCCGTCCCGCGGCGGACTCGCACCTTTGGCCGGATGATGAGGCCATCATCGCGGCGTCATGGGGGATTACCCACAGTTTCCCGTGGCTGTCCCCCTCCGCGGGGTTGGTTGCCGTCGCCTTACTCACCCTTTCGCCACGCCCCCGAGGGGCGTCCGACTTGCATGCCTAATCCACGCCGCCAACGTTCATTCTGAGCCAGGATCAAACCCTTCGAAAAGTGCGGCACGCCGCCGAAGCGACCCGCCGCCGACTCCCGAACGAGTTCGAGTGGTCGAATTCCCTCGCCGGCAGGCCCCAGTTGAGGACGCCCCGCGAAGGGCCCCCTCGACGCCTGCCGACTCGTCTCTGCGTCCCGCCCGCGACCGCTCGGCCGGAGCCTCGCGATCGCCTTCGCGGCGGGCGGCCCTGATGCCGTCTCCGTCGCCGACCCCCCTCGCGGGCACGCCGGCGGACCTGGACGCCACCATCGGCCGGCCTTGGGCCCCGACCGTTGTCGGGGCCCGACGGCTGATGATCCTCGCCGAAACTGAACAGCGCTCGGCTCACACACGCCTCCCGCCGCCGTCGCCTCCCGGCGACCGGCGGGCCGGCCCCCCCCGCCCGCCGCGGCCCCGTTGCCGGTGCCGCGACGCTCAGTGAAGGGCCGATTGCGTTTGATTCAATCGGGCGATCGACCGGATTGCCAAAGATGCCGCCGGCCCGAGGACACGGCGAGCCACCGACTCGACCCCGGTTCGCGGGCCCGCCCCATCGTCGCCGATGGGCCGGCCCCCCGGGATCACTCCTACGTCGCGTCGGGCCGCCCGGTTCGCTCGCGTGGTGCAAGCGTCGGGATGCGTCCGAACGGCGGCGTCACGGTGCCTCGCACAGGTGAGAACGGGCCGCCTTTCTCGGCGGCCCGCGTCAGGTGTGTCTCACCGGCGACAAGGGACATAGTACCAGGGGATTTCCCCGAGTCAACAACCCGATCCGGATTGTGAGGGCTTCGCGGCGAAAGGGTGAAAATTTGCCTGGAGTTACGCATGAGGAAAATCCCAAACTCCCCCGCGTCGCCGGTCCTTCGTCGCGTGCTTGACCGCCCTCACCGCCCCCCCTACGATGGCCGTCCTCCCCCGTCTCTCCGATGATCTTCTGATCGGGTCGCCTGCCTCGGAGGCCAACCGCCATGATCGGCCGGACTGCGGTGTTCGTGTCGTCGATGCTCGTCCTGGCCGCCGGGTGCGGCGTCCCGGCGGAGCAGGGGGGGCCCTCCTCCCCCTCCGGCGCGTCTTCCCCCGAGGGCGGGGTGCTCTTCGTGGGCTTCGACGGCAGCCCGCCGCTCGTCCAGGCCCTCCGGGAGGGGAAGATCCAGGGGCTCGTCCTCCAGAATCCCCGACGCATGGGTTACCTCGGGGTCAAGACGCTCATCGACCACCTCGAAGACCGGGAGGTCGAGGCCGAGGTCGCCACGGGGGAGACGCTGGCGACTCCCGAAAACATGGGCACCGCGGAGGTCGCCGAGCTGCTCGACCCGCCCAAGATCGACCACGGGGCCGACGCCAGCCTCTCGGGCGAGAAGAAGAAGGCCTGGCGGATCATGGTCATCCCCAAGGGGACCACCCACGAGTTCTGGCAGACCATCCACTACGGGGCCAAGGCGGCCGCCGACGAGATGAACGCCGAGATCCTCTGGAAGGGGCCGCAGAAGGAGGACGACCGCCAGCAGCAGATCGAGCTGGTGCAGAACGCCATCGCCCTGGGGGTCGACGGCATCGTCCTGGCCCCGCTGGACGCGAGGGCGCTGGTCGGCCCGGTCGAGCAGGCGACCGAGCGGGGCATCCCCGTGGTCATCATCGATTCGGCCCTGAACTCAGAGGCGCCCGTCAGCTACGTCGCCACCGACAATTACAACGGCGGCGTCCTGGCCGCCAGGAGGATGGGCGAGCTGATGGGCGGAGAGGGCCGGGCGATCCTCCTGCGGTACGCCGTCGGCTCGGCCAGCACCGAGCAGCGCGAGCAGGGCTTCCTGGACACGATGGCCAGCGAGTTCCCGGGCGTCGAGTTCGTCTCCCAGGACCAGTACGCCGGGGCCACCGCGGCCACGGCCCTGGAGAAGTCGCAGCAACTGGTCACCCGATACCGAGGCCAGGTCGACGCCATCTTCGCCCCGAACGAATCGAGCACCTTCGGCATGCTCCGGGCGCTGGAGGGGGCCGGGATGCTCAAGTCGGGGCGCGAGTGAGATGGCCGACGCATCGGGCATCCCGCTGCTGTCGATGCGGGGCGTCGCCAAGCGGTTCGGCGCCAGCCAAGCCCTGGACGGCGTCTCGATCGACCTGTACCCGGGGGAGGTCCACGCCCTGATCGGCGAGAACGGCGCGGGCAAGAGCACCCTGATGAAGGTGCTCAGCGGCGCCTGTCGCCCCGACCTCGGCTCGATGACCCTCGCCGGGGACCCCTACGCCCCCCGGGGGCCGCGGGACGCCCTCTCCCGAGGGGTGGCGATGATCTACCAGGAGCTGGCGATCGCCCCGCACCTGACGGTCGAGGCCAACGTCATGCTCGGGCAGGAGCGGACGCGCCTCGGCCTGCTCCGGGGGAAGGAGCACCGCCGGGTCGTCCGGGAGGCGCTCGGGCTGCTCGACCACGCCGACATCCGGCCGGACGCGATCGCCGGGGGCCTGAGCGTCGGGGCGCAGCAACTCGTCGAGGTGGCGAGGGCCCTGGTCGGCGACGCCCGGGTGATCGTCTTCGACGAGCCGACCAGCTCCCTCACCGAGCGGGACGCCGGACGCCTCTTCGCCGTGATCGACCGGCTGCGGGCCCGGGGCCTGGCGATCGCCTACATCAGCCACTTCCTCGAGGAGGTGAAGCGGGTGGCCCGGCGGTACACGGTCCTCCGGGACGGCCGGGCCGTGGCCGGCGGCCTGATGGAGGGGGCCGAGCTGCGGGCGATCATCGCCGCGATGGTCGGCCGGGACCTGACGGAGATGTTCCCCCGGGTCCCGCGTCAAGCCGGGGCCCCGGTGCTGGACCTCCACGGGCTCTCGGGCCGTCGGCTCCCCAGGCGGGCGGACCTGCAACTGAGGCGGGGGGAAGTCCTCGGCGTCGCCGGGCTCGTCGGCGCCGGCCGGACGGAGCTGCTCCGGGCGGTCTTCGGGCTCGACGAGGTCCGGGAGGGCCGGGTCACCGTCCACGGGGTCTCGGGCCGATCATCGGGGTCGCCCGGGGATCGGATCGCCCAGGGGCTCGGCCTGCTCAGCGAGGACCGCAAGGCGGAAGGGCTGGCGCTGGGCCGTTCCGTCGAGGAGAACCTGACCCTCTCGGCCCTCGGCCGCTATTCCCGGCTCGGATGGCTGCGTCTCCGGGGCAGGAGGGCCGAGGCCCGGCACTGGATGGAGGCGATGCGGGTCCGCTCCACCGGGCCCGACCAGCGGGTCGGGGCCCTCTCGGGCGGCAATCAGCAGAAGGTGGCGCTGGCCCGGCTGCTGCACCAGCGCGCCGACGTGCTGCTGCTCGACGAGCCGACCCGGGGGATCGACGTCGGCAGCAAGGCCGAGATCTACCGGATGATCGGCGAGCTGGCCGCCGGGGGGAAGGCCGTCCTGATGGTCAGCTCCTACCTGCCGGAGCTGCTCGGCGTCTGCGACCGGATCGCCGTCATGAGCCGGGGCGTGCTCGGCGAGGCCCGGCCCGTCGACCGGTGGACCGAGCACCGGATCATGGAGGAGGCGACCGGCCGGCTCGCCGGGGCCTGACCGGGACGGGCCCCGGATCCCGATCGGCTCGGGTGTTCCCCGATCGACATCGGGCCACATGCCGCCGACACTGGGACGTGGGCCGCCGCCCCGGATCCGATCGCCTTGTGGGCGACCCCGGGGCGAAGACCGCCCGGGAGCCCTGCCCATGGCCGAATTCCGGAGGACCGAGGCCCACGCGACGGTGACCATCCTCGGCGTCTCGCTGGGAGTGACACCGATCTCGGAGGTCTCCTGCCTCAACTGCCGACAGCCTGTGGACGTCCACCAGCCCGACGAGGGCTTCCCCGAGCGGATGCTCGGCACCTGCCCACACTGCCGGGCGTGGTACCTCTGGGACTTCGACGTCGACAGCAACAACGCGGTCATGGTCCTGCTGCCGGACAATCACTATTTCAAGCGTGTCGCCGGCGGGACCGGGGCCTGAGTCCCACCTCCCCCGTCGATCCGATCCGATCGGGCCGACGGATGCCCCAATCCGCCGTCTCCCGTTAGAATGGCCGGTCAACGGGAAGAGGCCGAACGCCGCCTCCTCCCCTCGTGTCCGTCCCCCCGGGTGGACCGAGCCGAATCCCCCGCGGGACGCCCGGAGGACAACCCCGGGCCCCGGGCCGCTCGCAAGATGGACCGAGCCGAATCATGAGCCAGCCGTCGACGTTCTTCATCACCACCGCCATCGACTACCCCAACAGCCGGCCCCACATCGGCACCGCCTTCGAGAAGATCGGCGCCGACGTCCAGGCCCGCTTCCGCCGCATGGAGGGCGTCGACACCTACTTCCTGATGGGCAACGACGAGAACACCATCAAGGTCTCCAAGCGGGCCAAGGAGCTGGGAGTCGAGCCCCAGCCCTATGTCGACGACATGGCCTCCCAGTTCAAGGACGCCTGGCACGCCCTGGACATCTCCTTCGACGACTTCATCCAGACCAGCGAGGAGCGCCACCACGTCGGCTGCCGCCGGTTCATCCAGGCCGTCCACGACGCCGGGGACATCGACAAGCGCCCCTACAAGGGCCTCTACTGCGAGGGCTGCGAGGAGTTCAAGTCCGCCAAGGACGCCGTCTCCCCCGACGGCCGCGAATTGAAGTCCATCGAGGAGGCCGAGGCCGCCGGCGCCTGCTGCCCGAACCACCCGAACACCCCCCTGAGGATCGTCGAGGAGGAGAATTACTTCTTCAAGCTCTCCTCCTACGCCGACCGCCTCCTCGCCCACTACGAGGCCCACCCCGAGTTCATCCAGCCCGAGAGCCGCCGCAACGAGATCCTCAATCTCGTCCGGTCCGGCCTCCAGGACGTCTCCATCAGCCGGAAGGGGTTCACCTGGGGCATCAAGATCCCCTTCGACGAGGAGCAGACGATTTACGTCTGGTTCGACGCGCTGTTGAACTACATCACGGCGCTCGGCTACGGCTCGGACGACGCGAAGTTCCGACGCTACTGGCCGGCCGACGTCCACGTCATCGGCAAGGACATCACGCGGTTCCACTGCGCCTTGTGGCCGGCCATGCTCATGTCGGCCGGGCTGCCGCTGCCGAACTCCGTCTTCGCCCATGGCTTCGTCTACCGCAAGGACGAGGGCAGCGGCGTCCTCCAGAAGATGAGCAAATCCATCGGCAACGTCGTCGAGCCGATCGACCTCGTCCGCCAGTTCAGCAGCGAGGGTTTCCGCTACTACTTCATGAGCCAGTGCCCCTTCGGCGGCGACGGCGAGTTCTCCTTCGAGCGCTTCGCCGAGACCTACAACACCGGCCTGGCCAACAACCTCGGCAACCTCTACAGCCGCACCGTCACCATGTGCCAGCGGTACTTCGACGGCGCCCTGGAAGGATCCCCCGACGTCGACCCCAACGCCTGGCGGGCCGAGCTGGACTTGCCCGGGCTGATCGAGGAGTTGCGCACCTTCGTCGGCACCTTCCAGTACGCCGCCGCCCTGCAGCGGATCTGGCTGGAGGTCCTCGACGCCGCGAATCGCTACATCGAGGCCACCCAACCCTTCAAGCTCGCGAAGACCGACCCCGACGCCACCAGGGTCGTGCTCGTCAACCTGGCCGAGGCGCTCCGGGTGGTCTCGATCCTCATCAAGCCCTTCCTGCCCCGGACCGCCGAGACCTTCTACTCCGCCTTCAACTTCGCCGACGCCCAGCCCTGGGACCGCGTCTCCTACCGCGACGCGTCGGCCCGCCCCGCCGGGCCCGACCTCCGCGTCACCGCCCCGCTCGTCGACGGCAAGGTCCCCCCGCTGTTCCCCAAGATCGACCTGAAGGCCGACGCCGGGAAGCAAGGCTGAGGATCGCTGCCCGCCGGGGTGGCCGGGGGCATCAGGCAACGGGACAAATCACGTCGACTCGGGCCTGACTCCCGACCCGGGCCCTCACCTCCCCCACCGCCTCCGGACCGCCCGCCTAGCGAGGCCCGTCGCCCCGATCAGACCGAGCATCGCCAGCGTCGTCGGCTCGGGGACCACCTGGTCGACCGTCGACACGGCGGCCGGGGCGTCCATCCCCGGCGGGGTCAGGATGAACGAGGTCTGCGGGCCCCAGCCGGCATGGCCGACGCCGAGGATCTGGCCCGAGTCGTTCAGGTCGAGCAACTCCACGACCGTCCAGCCCAACTCCGGCGGCAGCAGGTCCTCCAGCGGGATCACCGAACCCTCGCTCGCCAGGTACCAGACGGTGTTGCCATCCGGGCCCTGGGCCGACCCGATCACGTCCCCCTCCCCGTTGATCGCGACGGGATTGCTGTGGACCCACTCGGGGAGGCCGAGGTCGATCGTCTCCCCGTCCTGGTACAGGAATCCCTGGTAGCCCCGGTCGGGGTCGTATCGCGAGCCGACAATCTGACCGGCGTCGTTCATGTCGGCGAAGCCGTTGTACCCTCCCAGCCAGCTTTCCAGCAGTCGAGGCTGGCCGCCCTCCCAGATCACGGGGTGGGGCTCCGGGGTGGGCAACGACCGGTCGTACTCGGGCCAGGCCAGGCCGAGGACCTGGCCCCGGTCGTTCGCCGTGATGGCATACGACTCTCCCCCCTGGAACGGCTCGGCCAGGCGCTCCAACCGCCCATCGACCCAGGTCGCCGGGCCATAGGCGCCCAATTCGCTGGCGTAACCCGTCACCATCCCCTGGTTGTTCAGGCGATTCGGGATGAACAGCACGCCGTCGTCGGGATCGTACACCGGCCTCGCGGCCGACCCATCCCACAGCACCGGCCGGCCGCTCCAGTTCCCCGTCCGGGAGCCGTCGGATTCCCAGGCGAGGACCTCGCCCCGGTCATTGAAGTCGATCCCCCTCGAGTGGGCGCTCCGGGGCCCCAGCACCGCCCGGACCGAGCCCGCATCCGGCCCATAACCCGAGTACAACGCGGCGAAGGAGCCCCAAATCGAGGTGTGTTTGTTGACGGGGGAGGAGCCGAGCACCTGCCCAAGGTTGTTGAGCCGGACGCCTTCAAGGGAGCCCAGGCCGGTGAAGTGGTACCGCGCCGGGATCTCCGACGCGGTCGAGGGCACCGCATGGCCGATCGACGTGGCCAGCAACGCGGCGGCGGCCAGGGCCATCCGGGGGCGAGATGGAGCGACCAAGGCGGGTTCCTTCCCGAGGGACAGGCACCGCCCCCCCCGCCAGTTCCTCCGGCCGGTTGCGGGGCGGCAACCGCGAATTGGATCACGAATGGACCGGTCGCGATAGGTCAGTTCCCCGCCCGGGTGGAGTCTCCCAACCAAATATCCCATGATCCACCCAATCGGCCTTCGGACGCCCGTCACCCTCCAAGTGACTGCCGATCCCGATTTCCCCGATATTAACGTCGTGGGGCGACGACCCCGAGCCGCCCCAACCGACGCCGGGAAAGACCCGCTCTCCCTGACTCCTTGACTCAAAGCCAAGCTCCCAGGACGCAATGGACACCGACCACCCGAACGACCAGATCCGTCCTGCCCCGCACCGCCGACACGCTGGATCGCCCCCGCCCCGACCACGGCCCCGAGGATCCGCCAACTCGATCGCCGGCCCCCCGGGACTCGCCGGTTCGACTGGTCGAGACAGGGGCCCCGTGTCCCAACACGCGATCCCGGATGGCCCCCGGGTCCGGCCGGAACGGACGCGGAATCGAGTTGACGGAGCGAAGCCATTTCGACCAAACGCGGTCGCCACAACTTCTTGTCTTGAAAACAGAACTGACATCGGCGTCCGAGCGCACCGGGGCGCACCGTCCCCGCGCAGGCCGGCGCCCCCGATCGCCCGATCGCGGCCCGGATGCTCGACCCGGGTGCTCACGACGAAGTCCGGGGAACGGCCCCGAGTCTCCCGAGCCCCAGGACGATCACGGTGGAGTGCGCCGCGCGGAGCGAAGCCATTTCGACGGCACACCATCGCCCCAAACCATTTCCCGACAACGATAAACGCCATTTTCACTTCAACGCACCGCGGCGCACCGAGCCCCAACGGCCCGTCTCGTCGTCGCGACGAGAAGCCAACCACCCACCTCGTCCAGGATAAGCAGTAGCGGTTCACCTCGATTCGATCCAGGGGGTCCGGGGAGGGCGGACGGGACGGCGGTCCTCCGCCGACGCCCGCGATTCCGAACAAATTGGGAATCGACGGCGTATGACATGCGTCAAAGGGGTGCGGGAAGGTTCTTCCCGTGCCCAACTCCATTCACCTGGGCCGTTCGGCCTGGATTGAACGAGAATCGTGTCCGGTTGCGGCACGACCATTGCAACTCTCATGTCGACGAACCCGATGCGGGTCCCGAGTGTCACGACGGAACGCCGATTGCGTAACGACACGCATCCCAAGGCATGATTCCGTGCATGAACCGGGATCCCTCTCGGACGAGAGGGCCGGCCGAAAAAATGGATCGAGCCGGCTGCTGCCTCCGTGGGCTTCGCTGAGGACTCACGACGATGAACCAGAGCGCCGCGGAACTGTCGGTCACCCTGTCCCCCGAACTCTTCAGCGTCCTGCGGGACGAGGCGCAGATGCTGGGACTGCCGATCGAGTGGCTGATCGCCTCGCTGGTGGTCGACACGCTGGACGAGCCGATCCCGAGCCTCGACCCGGTCGCGGCCTGAGCGGCGACGACCTGGGGCGATGGAGCCCCGCCCGCCCGGCCATGGCCGGGCGGCCCCGCCCCCCTCATGGGATCGAAACGACGGCCGATCCTCGCCCGATCGGGCCCGCCGACGAGGCGGCCTCCCCCAGACCCCGGGCGAGATGGCCGGCGCCCGGCCGTCCGGGGACGTCAGTGGGACGCCGAGCCGTAGTCCAGCGCGAAGAACCTCGTCCGCTTCGGGACGGGGCCGCGACGGTCGTACATCAGGCCGAGCACCAAGCCGGGGGCCACCTCTCGAAGCTCGTCCCGGTACCGGCCGTAGACCTTGGAGGTCCGGCCGTAGTCGAGGATCAGGGCGGGCCCGCCGTCGAGCCAGGACTCGGCGTAATACAACTCGCCCTTGATCGCCCGGACCCCGAAGAACCGGTTCTCAGCGATCCCGGCGGCCGGGTCGAACACCTTCCCCTGCCAGACCAGCCGCCCGGCCCGGGAGGCCGGGACGGCCGCCACCGAGCCGGGCATCACCACCGGGCGGCCGACCACCTTGCCGTTCGGGATCGGGGCCGGCGGCGACTGCCGGTAGAGCAGCTCTAGCGCGGCCGGGTCGAGCCGGACGAGGTCGTCCAGGGACCGGACCGCCAGGCCCGTCGGCGGCGCCGGGATCCCCGGTCCCCGGGGATCCTGCCCATTCGCCGGCACACCGACCGTCCCCATGCCGACCAGCACGATCACCCATCGAACGTCGAAGCGGAGCATGGCGACGGCCCTCCCTGGCTCGATCCGATCCCGGTCATCCGGGGGTCGGATCGGCCGATCGGGCGAGGCCGATCCAGCCGGGGTGGGTCGGCCGGGGGGAGTCTCCGGTCAAATCCGGATCAACCGCGAGAGGCCCGACCCCACTTCGCCAGCCATTCGGACGGCGGGCCCATCCTCGACCCCGGCTCCAGCGGGGAGGAGGGGGAGGTCCCCGTCTCCGGCGGCCCCTCGTCCCGGTAGTGCCGCTCGACCCATCCCCGGAACAACGCCGGGGAATGCGACCGGCCCTCGGCCGAGAGCCACTGCTCGTACTCGATCAGGGGCTCGTGCAGGCGCTCCGGGCCGCCGATCGGGACGTGGCCGTAGGAGATCGAGAACTGCTCCCGGGCCCGGTCCGGGGGCCGGCCTTCCAGGAGCATCAGGGCCAGTGCGCTGGCCAGCCCGGTGCGGTCCGCCCCAGACTTGCAGTGGATGAGCAGGGGGTACCGGCAGCGGTCGATCACGTCGATCAGGGTCAGCAGCTCGGACCGGGAGGGGCGTCGGGTGGCCTCCATCGGGAAGTCGTAGAAGTCGATCCCGAGCCGGTCGCTGGCCCGGACCTCGGCGAGGTACCAGTCGTCGGCGTACGATCCGCCCCGGAGGTTGAGGATCGACCCGGGCCGGAGGGAAGCGAGCAGCGCGTCGAGGTTCCCCTTGGGCTGGGAGCAGCGATAGACCCGCCCCGGGGCCACCTCGCCGACGTTCCCCAGGAAGATCGGCCGGTGGAAGACCGCCAGGGCCGCCAAGGCGACCACCGCCGAGGCGACCGCCAGCCGGGCGAGGCGGCGGGGCCGTCGGGAACGCCGGGAGGTCGCCGATGCCGATCGATTCGGGTCCGAGTCCACGGTCGCCCCGCCCTTTCCCCCGGTGCCCGGGATCGGAACAATGGACCGCTCGGGCCTGGGGGAGGTCCCCGCCCGGGAGGCCGGGGGCACTGTATCCGGCCCTCCCCGACGGTCAATCCCAGTCGAGTCCCGGCGGGACCAAGCGGTGAGGAGCGGCCCGTGAACTGGCCAACCAAGGTGCTGGCCCTGGGACTCGGGGGTGCCCTGGGCGCCAATGCCCGGTACTGGCTCGGCCTCTGGATCGCCGGCTGGTCCGGCCTGAAGTTCCCCTGGCCGACCCTGCTGATCAACGTCTCCGGCTGCTTCCTGCTGGGCCTGCTCGCCTCGGCCTTCGACCGCTGGAGGCCCTCGCCGACCCCCGGCTCCGAGGCCCTGACGCTGCTGGTGCTGGTCGGGCTGCTAGGCGGCTACACGACCTTCTCGACCTTCGCCCTGGAGTCGCTCCGACTCTGGCACCAGGCCGCCTGGCTCCGGAGCCTCGGCTACATGACCCTCAGCGCCTCGCTCGGCTTCGCCTGCGCCGCCCTCGGCGCCGCCGCCGGCCGGGCGCTGGCGGGCCTGCTCCCCTGAGCGGCTCCCCCGGCCGAAAAGCGCCCGATCGCTCGTTGACTCCCGGACCTGGCGTCGGATAATGTCTCTCGTTGGGGACGGCCCCTTTTCCCGGTCCTCCCCGCCATCTGGAGAGGTGGCTGAGTGGCTGAAAGCGGCGGTTTGCTAAACCGTTAGTCGGGGTCAAACCCGGCTCGGGGGTTCGAATCCCCCCCTCTCCGCTCGACACGACAGAAGCCGACAACACACGCCCAACCCCCTCAATTCCAAGGGTTTCGGGAGTGTTCTCGTTTTCGGCCACACGTCCGGCGAAGACTCCCAATCCGCCAGGAGCCGACGACTCCCGACCCGATCCGTCCCCTTCGGTGGGCAAATAGTGGGCAAGGGGAAGGTTGATGCGAAGGTCCTCCGTCCCCGTAGCAGCGAGGGCCTCGGGCTCCGGATCGGCCGACGGAGGCGAGGGCAGACTCTCCACCGCGCCCCGGAGATCCCGCACGCTGACCTTGGCATAGTGGTTCAGGGTCGTCTGCGGCTTGGCATGGCGGGCCAGCGTCTGGACCTCCTTGATGCTCGCCCCGGATCGGACGAGGGCAGAGACGTAGTAGGACCGGAGCGAGTGGAAGTCGGCCACCCCCTCGTCGGTTTCATAGGGAATCCCGGCGGCCTCCAGGTCGCGGCGGATCGCCTTGGCCGTCTCGTGGTGCAGCGGGAACACGGTCACCCCGAGGGGCTGGCCCCGGAGCCATCGGGCCAGGTCGGGGGCCAGGGCCAGCGGGATCGGCTGGTCGGCCGGACGGCGGTTCTTCGTCGAGCCGGCGCGGAGGAAGATCGTCGGCTCGGGGCCGTCCAGGCGGAACGCCTCGGGCGTCAGCTTGCGCATCTCGTCGGCCCGGAAGCCGGTCGAGGCGGCGACACGATAGGCCATCGCTCGCAACGGGCCAGGCATCCCGAAGAATTCGGGCCCCTGGTCAGCGGCCCGGATCAGCCGGGCGAGTTCGTCATCGGAGAGGCTTCGCCGGACGTGCCGGATGTCCTCGTCGGCGTTGAACCCTGACACCCCCCGCATGGGGTTCTCGCGGAGTCTCCCCTTGTCGAAGGCCCACCGGCAGAAGGCACGGATGGCGGCTCGATAGTGGTTGACCGTCTGATTCGCCTTTCCGACCTCCCTGAGCATCGCAAGGGCCGTCTGGATCCGCTCGGGAGCCAGATCGGAGGGTCGAGCAGAGCGGAGGATTCCCGCCAGCAGGACGCCTGCACGTTCCAGCGCCTCGGCCTTCCTCCCGGGCTCGAGTTCACCGGGTCGGGCTCCGCGGATGATCGCGACCAGCTTCCCCGCCCGATCGTGGTACTGATCGGCGTGCCGGGCCGTCTTGCCGCGGGTCATCATGTCTTGGCGCCACTCGGAGAGGTGATCGGCCAGCGACCGGGCCTCGTGGCGACGATAGGCGTCGGCCTTGGGGTCGGAAAGGCCGGCCCGGGTCCTGGCGGCTTCCGACTCGGCGGCGCGGGCCATCGCCTCGGTCTCCCGGCGATCGGGACATCCCTTCATCTCGCGTTTCACGCCATCGGCGTCGGTATAGCGGAAGTACCAGACCTTCCCGCGTTTCCTCAGCGATCCCATCGGTCACTCGCTCCCTTCATCGTTTGGCTTCGTGACGATCGACAGCCCCAGCAGCTCGGCCAGCCGATCGAGGTTCTCCAAGCTCATTCCGCCCTTGCCGCTCATGAACCTGCTCATCGCTCCCTGGTTCAGCCCGATCGCCTTGCAGAGGGCATAGCGGCTCATGCCCGAGGCATTCACCGCGTCGCGGATCTGATCGCTGAATCGACGACTGTTCTCCATGCCGATCCATCGTAGCGAATGCTTTGCGCGTGGGCAAGCATGAACAGCTCTGCTCAATCCGGAGAAGGCTCATCGGCGAGGACGTTCGGGGGCTCGTCCGCATCGGTCGGCTCGGCCCATCGCTGGCGCTCCAGCTCGGGCCAGGTGAAGAGGGCAGGCCGGTCGATGCCTGTGAGGACCTCGCGCCACCATCGGCCGAGGTCGACGCCGTCAGCCTTGACCTCGGTCCAGTCGTTGTACGGCTCGGGTGGGCGGATTCTTCGGGCCGAGGCGGGCCAGGAGGAGGCGGCCTTATCGCCCGCCACGTCGGAGTCGGTGGCGATGAACCAGGAGGCCGCCACGAGCATGGCCCCGAGTACTTCCGGGGTCGGCCGGATCGAGGCGCACCCCAGCGTCACCACGGCGGCCAGTTCCCCGAGCTCCTGGCCGAGCAGTAAGGCATCGAATTCGCCTTCGACCACGATGATCGGTCGGCCTGGCCGGATCGCCTCAGGACCGGGATAGATGCCACTCAGGCCTGCCCGGTCGCGGAACACCTCGCGATACTTCGGCCGATTTGGCTTCGGCTGGCGGAACTTCACGAGGACCGGCGCCGCACCGCAGAACCACGGGACGACAATTCCGCTCGGCTTACCGGGTAGGTCCAGGGGCGGCGTAACCCCAAGTTTGGCGGCCCGGATAGTCTCGGGCTTCAGTCCGCGGGCAGGGCCGGTCAAGTAGGACAGGGCCGAGGCTCCGTCGGAGGTCCACAGGCGAGCCGAGGCGGCTTCGATGAGGGCAGAGGTGGCTTCCGGCGCCATCCCAGAAGGCTCAGGCCGGGAGGCATTTTGAAGCGGAGTGCGTCCCTCTTCGACTGACCTCGTCCGTTTGCTCGGCCGGGCTGGCCGAGGCGTGCTTCCTGCAGGCAGGGAGCCACCGCCGGTGAGATAGGCCACCGCCTCGCGGAAGGTGACATCCCGCAGTTTCATGACCAGCGAGACGGCATCGCCGTGCTCGTCGCATCCGTAGCAGCGCCACCAGGGCTTGCCGGGGTCGACACAGAACGAGGGGTTGGCATCGTCATGGAACGGGCAGCGACACCAGATGCGACGGCCATGCTCGCCACGCCGGCCGGGAGCTGGGCCGAGGAGGGCGGTCACCACCCCGGCCAGATCGACCTTGTCCCGCTCGGCCTTCCAATCGGTTCGGGGGCCTCCCGTGGCCTGCATCCGCCAGATCTCCGAGACCTTCAAGCCCATGATGCTCGCTCCTAGGGTTCTCTGGTGGTCGAACCGCCCGATCAGAGGGAGACTCGCAGCGGATCCGCCAGAACCCGCCACGATCCGCCTCGGATGCCGTGTCGGTTGTCGGGGTTTCCGAGTTGGTATAGGGGACCGACAACTCCGACAAACACCCAGTTCTTGTCGGGGTTGTCAGAGTTCGGCGATCGTTCATCTCTGACAACTCCGACAGGGGGTCAGAACGCCGTCTCGACTTCGCTTGAGTCGGACTCCATCTCCCCTGGGAGCTTCCACCACTTCCGACGATCGACCATGTACTCCTCAACACCCAGGGCGTCACGGGCGTCGTACAAGGTCCCGGACGAGTACTTCTCCTTCTCGGAATCCCGACGGACTTCGTTGACGGGGGACGGGCAGGCCAATCGCTCGACCAGCCACTGCTTGCACGCCTCAAGCTTCTCGGGAGCCGGGCCTCGTTTGCGGGGCACCGGCTCGGGCTCGGATGGCGGAGAGAAGTCGAACGAACAATCGGCGTCTCCGAATGACATCCCCAGGACAGGAGGATTGATCGAGAACGTCTTGTCGACCCACACCCGCCGGCGATCAGGCTGGTTCTCGGGATCCGGGGCGGTCATCTTCCAGACCACCCGGCAAGCTCCGGTGAAGCGTCGGCCCAGGGCATCGCCGTTCTTGCTCAGGTGGGTCAGTAGCAGGAACGCCGCGCCGGTCTCTCGGGCGATGTCCATGAGGGGCCCGAAGTAAGCGTTGGCATCCTCGGGCCTGCAGAGATTCCGCCCGGTGCTCATCCCGACCGTGTCGACGATCACGAGTCCGGGCGACTCGGTCTCGATCCGATCGGCAAGCTTCCCCAACTCGGCCGGGTCGTCCAGGTCAAGGCCGTCCGTCGGGTCGTCCGGCGAGGCGTTGAACAACAGGGCTTCGTCGGGCAGTCCGTACGAGGATGCCAGTTCCATCAATTGCGCGTAGTGACGATCGCCGGGCACCCAGAGGGTCCGCGTCCCCTCGGGGAAGGAGTTCTCCTGTCCGTCGGGCCACGGCTGGCGGAACCAGAGGCGGCGGGCCAAATCGGTCGCCATGACCGTCTTCCCCGTACCGGGATCGGCGGCCAGGCCGTTAAGCACCCCGGCTGCGAGCCATTGGCCCCAGTGCCAACCCACGCTCGCGACGAGGCGGCGCAGGTCGGCCAGGTTGGCACATCGCCCGGCCGGGTCGGGCTCGGGCGACGGGCTGGAGGGATCGACATCCGACAGGGCGATCGTCAATTCCTCAGCGTCGGCACGGCTGCACAGGAAACCATTCCAGGCGGCTTGCCTCCCCTCAGAGGGCAAGCTGTCCAGGTGGGCGGCGAGCAGACGGAACGGGGAAGAGATCGCCTCCTGTCCCCCATCGATCGACCCGCCGGCCAGCAGCGTGCGGAGCGTCCAGGCGTCGAAGGGCCGGATCACGGGCGCCCTCCTCGCTCGATCCATCCTCGGATCGTCTCGGGCCGCCAGAGGGGCATCCTGCCGATGGTCAGGTCGGGCTTCGGCAGCCGGCCGGCCGATCGCTCGCGTTCCAGGGCACGCCGGCTCACACCGAGCGCCTCGGCGATGTCGGCGAGCCGCCAGGTCACGCGACCAATCGGCGTCGATCCCATTGCTTCGCCTGGCATCGAGCAGTCTGCGTCGACCCTACGGTAGGCGTCAACATCTCGGTTCATCTGGCCCCTCCTCCCTGGCTATGGCCGTCGGAGCAGGAGGAGGACGACGGCTGGCTAGTGTCCTGAGTCGGAAATCCGTTGAATAACCTTGCGCCCTCGCCGTTCGCCCGGTAGAGTCTCCCCAAAGGAGACCCCAACATGGCGCGACCGCTGGCCGAGCTGGTCCTGAGCGACGACGAGCGGCAGACGTTGACGACCTGGGCGAGCCGCCCCGAGAGCACCCTGCGGCTCGCCACCCGCGCCCGCATCGTCCCGGCCTGCGCCGAGGGGCTGGAGAACGAGGCGGTCGCCGCCAGGCCCCGCGTCCGCTCGGCCACCGTTGGCACCTGGCGGCGGCGGTTCGTCGAGCGACGCCTGGAGGGGCTGGCCGACGAGCCCCGCCCCGGCGCGCCGCGCACGATCGCCGACGCCGACGTCGAGCGGGGCGTCACCGGGACGCTGGAGACCAAGCCCGAGTCGGCCACGCACTGGAGTACCCGCGGCATGGCCGAGGCCGCCGGCATGTCCCAGACGGCCGTCGGGCGGATCTGGCGCTCGTTCGGGCCGAAGCCGCACCTCCGCGAGACCTCCAAGCTCTCGACCGACCCGTTCTTCGTCGAGAAGGTCCGCGACGTCGTCGGGCTGTACATGAGCCCGCCGGAGCGGGCGATCGCCCTGTGCGTCGGCGAGAAGAGCCAGGTCCAGGCCCTGGACCGGACCCAGCCGCTGCTGCCGATGACGCCGGGGCAGGCCGAGCGGCCTACCCACGACTACGTCCGCAACGGGACCACATCGCTGTTGGCGGCCCTGGACGTGGCTACCGGCGGGGTGATCGGTCGGTGCCACCGGAGGCACCGCGCGAAGGGGTTCCTGCGGTTCCTGGACGAGGTCCACGCCCGCGTCCCGCGCGAGCCGGGCGTGGAGGTCCACCTGGTGCTGGACCACTACGCGACCCACGAGACGCCGGCGGTGGAGCGATGGTTCCTGCGGCCCCCGGAGTACCACCTGCACTTCACGCCGACCAGCAGCTCGTGGCTGAACCTGGTCGAGCGGTTCTTCGCGGAGATCACCGAGACGCGGATCCGACGCGGCGTGTTCCGCAGCGTGGCGGCGTTGGAGGCGGCGATCCGAGGGTACCTGGAGCACCACAACGCGGACCCCAAGCCGTTCGTGTGGGCCGCAGACGCCGACCTGATCCTCAACCGCATCAAGCGGGTTTGTAAACGGACTTCCGACTCGGGACACTAGAACGAGGATGCTTCCGCTTCCCGGCCGGCGACGGCGTGACTGCCGAGGTGCGATCCGCCGACCTGGCCATGATCCTGGAGGGCATCGACCTGACCTCGGTCCGACGCCGGCCGCGCTACAGCCGACCCCCGGTCGAGGCGACCACCTGAGCACGAGGACCCGCCGACAGGATTGCTTCGCCCGAGGGGCCCGGGTCCTTGCGCCCGGCCGAGCCGTTGACCAGAATTGGGCATGGAGACGACGATACTGCCCGACGATCTGGCCCTCTGCCACGAGATCATCCGCCAGCAGGCGGACACGATCGAGGAGTCCCGACGACGGATCGAGCAGCTGGAGCATCAGATCGAGCAACTGCTCCGACGCCAGTACGGACCCCGGCGGGAGAGCGTCGATCCCGATCAACTCCGGCTGTTCGCCTACGACGCGACCGAAAACCTCGTTGAAGGCGCCCCGGAGGAGCCCTCGGAGGCAGAGGACGCGAGGCCCAAGCGACGTTGGCGACGCCGGGGACGGCAGCGGCTGCCCGAGCATCTGCCCCGGCAACGGATCGAATATGAGCTGTCCGCCGAGGAGTTGCCCTGCCCGGACTGCGGGTACCTTCGGGTGAAGATCGGCGAGGAGGTCAGTGAGCAGCTGGAGTACGTGCCGTCGTCGCTCCAGGTGACCGTCCACGCGCGGTTCCGCTATGCCTGCCGGGCGTGCCAGGAGCACGTGGCGATCGCGGCCAAGCCGCCGCAGCCGATCGACAAGGGCCTACCCGGCCCGGGGCTGCTGGCGCACGTGATCACCAGCAAGTACGGCGACCATCTGCCGCTGTACCGCCAGGAGGACATCCTCGCCCGGCACGGCGTCGTTCTGTCGCGGGCAACGCTCTGCGGCTGGATGGCCCGGTCGGCCGATCTGCTGGCGCCGCTCTACGACCTGATGGTCGCGCGGGTCCGGGCCTCGAAGGTGATCTGGACCGACGATACCACCGTACCGGTCTGGGACCCGACCTTGCCCAAGACGCGGACCGGGCGGTTCTGGGTGTACATCGGGGACGTCCGGAGTCCCTACGTCGTCTACGACTACACTCCGCGTCGGACGCGGGACGGGCCGGAGCGGTTCCTGGATGGGTTCCGGGGCTACCTCCAAGCCGACGCGTTCTCCGGCTACGATCGGATGTGCGCCGGCCCGGACGTGATCGAGGTCGCGTGCTGGGCTCACGCGCGGCGGAAGTTCTTCGAGGCGAGGTCCTCGTCGCCCGTGCTGGCGCATGCGGCGTTGGCCCGCATCCGGCAGCTCTACGCTGTCGAGCACGCCGCTGAGGAGCTGTCGGCCGAGGACCGACGGGTCGCGCGGCAGAGGGATTCGGTCCCGCTGCTGACGGCCTTCGGGGAGTGGTTGACCGAGCACGGCCGCCTCGCGCTGCCCAAGAGCCCGATCGGCCAGGCGATCGCCTACGCCCGGTCGAACTGGGCGGCGCTGTGTCGCTATCCCGAGCACGGGGAGCTGAGCATCGACAACAACCTCGCCGAGCGGATGCTGAGGGCCCAGGCCATCGGCCGGAGGAATTGGAGGTTTTTTGGGAGTGACCGCGGGGGGCGGACGGCGGCCGTCCTGTACTCGTTGACCGGCGCCTGCAAGTACCACGGCATCGATCCCTTCGCCTACCTCCGGGACATCCTCGGCCGACTCCCGACCCAGCCGGTGAACCGGCTGGGTGAGTCGCTGCCCGATGACTGGATCGGCTCGCATCCCTCCGCGCTCCGTAAGCGAGCATCGTGAGCCGTCTCTCCTACTCCCGAGGCGAGGGCCGTCCTTCCCGACGCCATGCATGCGGTGCATAGGTCTATCTCGCCATCGCATCGAGTGATAACGTGGTCCCAGCGGCTCTACCCGATCCGGTGACCTCGCGGGCGTCCGTGCAGTCAAGGCGCCGCCCGGGATCCCGCCTCCGGACCTCGGGCGGAGATTCAAGGGGGCCGACCTCCATGAACGAAGTCACGCGCCTCCTCTCGGCCATCGAGCGAGACGGAGCACAGGCGGCCGCTCAGCTGCTCCCGCTGGTCTACGACGAGCTTCGCAGGCTGGCCGCCCAACGGCTGGCCCAGGAGCCGCCCGGCCAGACGCTCCAGGCCACGGCCCTGGTCCACGAAGCGTACCTCCGACTGATCGGTCAGGAGGGGCCCCAGGTGTACAAGGACCGCGGCCACTTCTTCGCCGCTGCGGCCACGGCGATGCGCCGCATCCTCGTCGACAACGCCCGACGCAAGCGGGCCCGGAAGCGCGGCGGCGGCCTGCTGCGGCAGCCGCTCGAGGCCGTGGCGGCGCCCGAGCCCGACGAGGAGCTGCTGGCTCTGGACGTAGCCTTGGAGAAGCTGGCTGCGATGGACCCCCTCAAGGCCAGGCTGGTCGAGCTGCGGCACTTCGCCGGGCTGACGGGCGAGCAGGCCGCGGCGGCCCTGGGCATCTCCCCGACCACGGCCGACCGGCACTGGGCGTACGCGCGGGCCTGGCTCCAGGCCGAGGTCCGTGGCGGCTGACATCGGGCGTCCGGCACATTTCCGGTCTTTCTGTGGTGCTTTCTCGGGCCGTTCTGCGCTAGTGCGGGTAGAGGCCGCGGCAGTGCGGCCCGGAGGACGACGATGGACGAAGAACGGCTCTTCCACCTCGCCCTGGAGAAGCCCGCCGGGGAGCGTGCCGCCTTCCTGGAGGAGGCATGTGTCAGCAATCCGGTCGTGCGTGAGCACTTGGAGGCCCTCCTCCGGGCCTACGAGTACCCCGATAGCTTCCTGGGGAAACCGGCGGTAAACCTGGGCGCGGCGGTGGAATCGCCGCCGGATCGGCACGCCGGCGGGGGCGACTCCGGCGCGACGGAAGACGTCGCTCCCGGCGCCCGCTCGCTCACCGAAGGTCCGGGGAGCCGGATCGGCCCGTACAAGCTGCTGCAGCCGATCGGAGAGGGCGGTATGGGCACCGTCTACATGGCCGAGCAGACCCGGCCGGTGAGGCGACTGGTCGCCCTGAAGGTCATCAAGGACGGGATGGACAGGCGCCAGGTGCTCGCCCGCTTCGAGGCCGAGCGGCAGGCACTGGCCCTGATGGACCACCCCAACATCGCCAAGGTCCTGGATGCCGGGTCGACGGACTCCGGCCGGCCCTACTTCGTGATGGAGCTGGTCAAGGGCATCCCGATCACGACCTTCTGCGACGAGCGCCGGCTGACGCCTCGCGAGCGGCTGGAGCTGTTCGTGCCCGTCTGCCGGGCGGTGCAGCACGCGCACCAGAAGGGCGTCATCCACCGCGACCTGAAGCCCTCCAACGTCCTGGTCGCGCTGTACGACGGCCGGCCGGTGCCCCGAGTCATCGACTTCGGCGTGGCCAAGGCGACCGGCCCGAAGCTGACCGAGCGGACGCTGTTCACCGAGTTCGGCTCGATCATCGGCACGCCGCAATACATGAGCCCGGAGCAGGCCGAGCTGAACCAGCTCGACGTCGACACCCGCAGCGACATCTACAGCCTCGGCGTGCTGCTCTACGAGTTGCTGACCGGCACCACCCCGCTGGAGCGCCGGCGGCTGGAGGAGACGGCCCTGCTGGAGTTGCTCCGCTTGGTCCGCGAGGAGGAGCCGCCGAAGCCGAGCACCCGGCTGAGGACGACGGCGGCGCTGCCGGCGATCGCCGAGCGTCGGGGGCTGGAGCCGAAGCGACTCGGCACCTTGGTCCGGGGCGAGTTGGATTGGATCGTGATGAAGTGCCTGGAGAAGGACCGCAACCGGCGCTACGAGACGGCCAATAGCCTCGCGACGGACCTCCGACGCTACCTGGACGACGAGCCCGTGCTGGCCTGCCCCCCGACCCCGGCGTATCGCTTCCGGAAGTTCGCGCGCCGGCACAAGCGCGCCCTGACGATGGCGGGCGTGGCCCTGGCGGGGCTCCTGCTGGCGGTGATCGGCCTGGCGGCCAGCACCGTCTTCATCTGGCGGGCCAAGGATGAGCTCATCCGATCCTTGTACTTCCAAAGCATCGCCCTGGCGGATCGCGAATGGTCGGCGAACCACCTCGCCCGTGCCGACGAGGTGCTGGAGCGATGCCCGCCGACATTGCGCGGCCTGGAATGGCGCCTCCTCAAGCGGCGGCTGCTCAGCAAGGCCATGCCCCCGTTACGCCACGGCAACGCCTTGTTCGCGTGCGCCATCAGCCCCGACGGCACTCAGCTCGTCTCCTCCGATCTCGAGGGCTTCCTCTATGTCTGGGATCCGAGCACCGGGCAGGAGCTTCGCGACCCCATCCGCGCCCACGACGCGGTCTGTTACTACGTGGCGTTCAGCCCGAACGGCGCGCGGCTAGCCTCCGCCGAGGACGGCGGAGTGAAGGTCTGGGATGCGAAGACGTGGCGGGAGATCGATGCGTGGGACACGCCGACGCCGATGCCCGCCGGCTCGGTGCAGGGCCTCGCCTTCAGCCCGGACGGGAAGTTGCTCGCCTGCGTGTGCATCCGGCGGCCCGACGGGCTTGAAGACGTCAGCATCTGGGACGTGCTGACGGGCGAGCGACTGTTCGCGCTGCCCGAGCAGCGTTACAATGTCGCGAATCTCACCCTCAGCCCGGATGGAACGCTCCTCGCCACGGCGAGCGGGGACCGGACCGTGAAGCTGTGGGACGCCCGCACAGGCGCCTTGATCCGGACCGATCGCGGGGACACGACCTTCCGGTGCGTCGCGTTCAGCCCGGACGGCCTCCTGGTCGCGGCGGGCGGTGGCAGGGAGAACGAGCGGGGCAGCGGCCAGGTGAGGATCTGGGACGTCGCGACCGGCCGTGTGCGACCGATCTCCACGGGGCACACGGCCTGGAGCGTGGCGTTCAGCCCCGACGGCCGGCGCCTGGCCACCGGCGGCACCGACCAGGCGGTGAAGATCTGGGACACGGCGAGTGGGCAGGAGATCCTGACCCTGCGGGGGCACACCGACTGGGTCATGGACCTGGCATTCAGCCCTGACGGCCATCGCCTGGCCTCGGCGAGCGGCGATCGCACGATCCGCATCTGGGATGCGAGCCCGCTGCGTGAGGGGGAGCCCACCGGCGAAGCGCTCTTCACATTGCGTGGGCACACCGACGGCGTCACCGCCCTGGCGTTCCATCCCCTCGTACCTCGCCTTGCCTCGGCCAGCACGGACGGCAGCCTCAAGCTCTGGGATACGCAGTCGGGACGCTATCTGAGCACCATACACCCGGGCATCCAGGAGGTGCTCACCCTGGCGTTCAGCCCGGACGGCGAGCACCTGGCCGCCGCCGGAGGCTCGGATCTCTTCGCGACCGTCCTGGACGCGACGACCGGCACGGAGGTGGCGCGACCGGGGGAGGGAGTACACACCGAACCCGTCTCGCGCGTCGCCTTCAGTCCGGATGGCCGATACCTGGCCTCGGGGGACAATGCCGGGCTCCTTCTGATCTCGGACGTCACCACCGGCGTCGTGCGTCGCTTCCCGGGCGGCCCGCTCATCACCGCGTTGGCGTTCAGCCCTGACCCGGGCGAGCGGCTCCTCGCCGTCGCGGCCGGCGATGGCGAGGTGCAGATCTGGGACACCACGACCGGCGAGCGGATCGCCCACCCGCCGCTCGAACACCAGGGCTTCATCTACGGGCTGGCGTTCAGCCCGGACGGCCAGCATCTGGCCTCGTCGGGATGGGACCGGACCGTGCGGATCTGGGACACGGCCACCTGGGAGCGGGACGAGGTGATCCGCGACCCGGCGGCGGCCCAGTGTGTCGCCTTCAGCCCCGATGGCCGGTTGCTGGCCTGGGGGACGAGCGACGCCACCGTCGAGGTGTTACGGAGGGACACGGGAGAGATCTTCACGCTGCGGGGCCATCTGGACCAGGTCCTGGGCGTTGCGTTCAGCCCGGGCGGGAAACTCATCGCCTCGGCCAGTCGGGACGGAACGGTCAAGATCTGGGAGACTCCTTCGTCGCACGAGGCGCTCGGTTCGGGGCGTCCGTAGGCGCATGGCCCACAGGAGTCGCACCAATCCACGAACCCACGGGAGGGCCATCCCCTTGTCGTCCCATGAGCATCGGCGCGGCGCCTTCACCCTGATCGAAGTCCTGGTGGTGATCACGATCATCGCGATCCTCATCGGGCTCCTGCTGCCGGCCGTCCAGGCGGCCCGCGAGGCCGCCCGCCGCGCCCAGTGCGCCAACAACCTGAAGCAACTGGCCCTCGCGGCCCAGCTCCACCACGACGCGAAGGGATACTTCCCTACGGGGTTGGTCCCGATCTTCGCGAATCAGGGTCGCTTCGACGGGGGCACGAATCTCTGGGTCGAGCTCCTCCCCTACCTGGAGCAGTGGCCCCTGCATCGGGACTGGGATTACGAGGATTACCGCAACAACCTTGCCGGGGAGCGCACCGCACACGTCTCGCAGGTCCTCTCGGTGCTGCTCTGCCCATCGGACCCCCTGCCGGACCCGGTGCACCGGCTGCAGGCCGAGGCGCCGTACGACTGGATGAATGCCCATTACGCCCTGAGCAGCTATGGCGGGAACGCGGGGACGAGGTCGTACGGCCGGCCGGGCAATCCTCAGTCAAGGGACGGCATCTTCTTCAAGGGACGTCACATCCGACTGGCCGACATCACCGACGGCACGAGCCAGACGATCCTCCTGGGCGAGCGCCACCACCTCGACCCGGAATACGACCGCCTGACCGCCGAACTCGATCCCTCCTTCTATCCGCTCGCCAGTTGGGGTGCCTGGGGCTCGGCGGGGCATCCGCTCGGTTCGCAGGGGGATGTGCTGCTCGGTTCCATCGTACCGATCAACTATCGCGTGCCCCCCGAATCCGGCGAAGACAACTGGGACTGGGAGGACTTCCGCCTCAGCGCCTTCGGCAGCGGCCACGGAGGCGGCGCCCACTTCGCCTTCGCCGACGGCTCGGTGCGCTTCATCAAGGATTCCATCGCAATCGAGCAACTCCGGGCACTCAGCACGCGCGCCAGGGGGGAGGTGATCGCCGCACCCTGATCACCTCGGCCTGGCGAGCTGGTACGCCGGTAGAAGTGAGATGAAGAGAAGGGGACGGGTGTCGTCCTGAGGATCGCGCCGACCACGCTCCACCCGGCATCGGCTCGACGCTTGGGGTGCGCGCCCAGGAGGGTCCGGCCGGCCATGCGGCAGTGTGTCCTTCACGAATCGCGAACCGCGGAGTTGTCGCCCATGAACGTGCTCTCACTCAGCTCGGTCATCGCCCTGTGGGCGGCAGTCCTCCTGATCGCGTTCCTGTTGCTCGGCGTCCTGCGTTCCCTGGGGCTGCTCCGCTGGCGCCTGGACCAACTGGAGACGGTCACCCCGAGCCGCATCGGCCGCGACGGCTTGAAGCTGGGCGCCAAGGCCCCCGACTTCACCCTGGTTGGCCACGACGGCGCATCGCGATCGCTCCGCGACCTCGCCGGCCGCAGGGTGCTGCTGGTCTTCACCCAGTCGGGATGCGGCCCTTGTGGCGCGATCGTGCCCGAGTTGAATCGCGTCCATGGGCGGGGCGAGCACCAGGTCGTCGTGATCAACAACGGCGCACCGGAGGAGACCCGCGCGTGGGCAGCCCGGCATCGCGCCGGCTTCCCGGTGCTGACGCAGGAGAAATGGGCTGTCTCGAAGCGGTATCAGGTGTTCGCGACCCCGTTCGCGTTCGTCATCGACGAGGGCGGGACCATTACATCGAAGGGGATCGTCGGCAGCCGTCAGTACCTGGGCTTCGTGCTCCAGGGCGCCGGCCGCCACGCGCAGCACAGGGAGGGGCATCCGGAGCCGGAAGGAGCCGGGGAGGTCGAGCGTACGAAGTCCCATTCAACGGAGGAGGTGTCTCGTGCTTGAGAAGATCGGTCGGACCGCCGAGCAGATGGCGACGAGCGTGTCGCGCCGCGAGGTGCTGGGGCGATTCGGGAGAGGGGCCGCCGTGCTGGCCATGGCCGCCGGCGGGCTGCTCGCCAGTCCCCGTCGCGCCGCCGCAGGCAAGCCATGCACTTTCGATTCCGACTGTCCTCCCAGGCAGTATTGCTCGAACGGAAGATGCATCGATCAAAGCGGTGGATGTCCCCGGGGCGAATGTCCCTGCTATCCCTACGGCTGCAGCCGCCGCTGCTGCTGACGTGGATCGAGCGTCAGGCGGACGGTCGCCGCCGAACGTCTCCCCGAGCGGCCCGCGCATGCCATACCTCCGAGGCACTCACCCGGAGGTCCTTGCCCGATCCGCTCTGAGCCGATTCCGGTACGAGCACGACACGAAGCCCACAAGAGGGCCGCGCCAGTTTCGCATCGAATCGGGGGACCGATGGTCGGTGGCAGCAGCTTGAGGGCGGGCTCGCTGGCCCGTCAAGAACTCGATAGGAGAGGCGTCCGGCTCGTGCCGGACGTGGAAGGGCCTCCGACGAGTCCTGGCGGATGCGCCAGGATCTCTCCGGCCCGGCATCGCCCCGGCGCTCGGTCTGCGCGCCGGGGGATCGTCCTCTCGTGACCACGCAGACCAGGCCACCATCAGGAGCTGGAGTCATGCAAGGTCCAAGATACCGGTTGAGTCGGTCGGCGGCCGTCGTGACGGCGGCCGTCGCCCTGGCGTTGGTCCCGGCCGCGGTCCAGGCCCAGGGGCCGCCGGTGGCAATCAGGATCAGCGGGGGCGGCGTGGGCGAGTTCCTCGACCCCAACCCCTGCGATGGTTTCAACACCGAGGCCCCCTTCGGGGAATCCAACTTCGCCGTCAGCGCGCGGATCGACGCGGACGGCAGCGTCGACGGGCACTTCATGTGCCAGGTCAAGGGCTGCGTGGTCATCGTCCAGGGGGTATTCACGGAGGTCCTGGGGATCGATCGGGCGGACGGTCCGGCCGACCAGGACACCGTGTTCCTGTTGGGCGAAGCGGCGTTCGTCGATCTGTCCGGGGCGGCCGGAGGGCCGGGCGTCGTCAGAGACGAGGACGGGGACCCGTACATCTTCGACTTCTGCCTCGAGCTCCGAGAGGGTCCCGGCTCCGGCCAGGCCGGGCACTCCGACGACCTCCCCGCCCGCTTCTTCTACGCGGACGAGGTCACGCTGCTAGGCGGGCCGGATTTCCTGGGTCTCGACGACGGGTTCGACCAGGAGGAAATCCGCAAGGGCCACATCTCGATCGACTTCAGGGTTGACGTGGACGACATACCCTTCGACCGGGTGGAGGACTGTCCGGTCGAACCCCTCTCGTGAGCATGAGCTGCCGAGTCGGGGCGCCGTTCACCGGCGGCCCCGACCTCGGCCGATTCATCGGCGACCCGGTCGTCCGCCCGTCCGGCGGCGGCGATCTCGTCGAACTTGATCACGGGAAGGCGGCCACGGGGCACATCATGATCCTGCAACGCTGATCCCGACAACATCGTGTCCGCGGCCGGTGAGGAATTGCCGCGGGAGGCGCCCTCACCGGCCGGAGATCCCCCCGGTATTCGGCCTGCGGGCCGGGGATGGCGCCGACCTCGAACCGCGGGCCGAAGAGAGGGGCAATCCATGGCGACGCGTATCAGGATGCCGGGGGTTGCGGTGCTGGCCACGTCCCTCGTGCTGGCGGCGACGGCAGCCGCCCGTGCGGACGTCGTGATCGACTGGAACAACGTCACGCTGGACACGATCCGGGCGCGGCGCGTCCCGCCGCCGCCGGCCACGCGCGCCCTGGCGATGGTCCACGCGGCGATCTACGATGCGGTCAACGGCATCGAACGCACGCATCAACCGTACTTCGTGGAGCGGCCCGCTCCCCCCGGCGCGTCGCCGGGCGCGGCGGCGGCGGCGGCCGCACACCAGGTGCTCTCGGCGCTGTTTCCCGACCTGCGGGACATCTACGATGCCTACCTGACCGAGTCCCTGGCCGGCGTACCCCCCAACGCCGCGCGGAACAAGGGCGTCGCCTGGGGTCGATTCGTGGGGGACCGCATCCTCGCGCTCCGGCGCGACGACGGTGCGGACCGGATCGTCGCGTACGAGCCCTCCGGCGAGTTCGGCCGGTGGGAGCCGACGCCCCCGCGATTCGCCGACGCCCTCTTGCCCCAATGGCCCTCCGTCACGCCCTTCGCGATGCGGGCCGCGGATCAGTTCCTGCCGGGCCCGCCGCCGGGGCCGGCCAGCCTGGAGTACGCGATCGCCTTCCACGAGGTGAAGGAACTGGGCGACCTTGGTAGCCTGACGCGAACCGACGACCAGACGCAGGTCGCCTACTTCTGGGAAGACGGCCCGGGATCGGCCACGCCCCCCGGCCACTGGCAGCTCATCGCCCAGCAACTCGCCGCGACGTTCGGCACGACGCCGGCCCAGAACGCCCGGCTGTTCGCACTCCTGAGCCTCACGCAGGCCGACGCGGCCATCGTCGCCTGGGACAGCAAGTACCACTATGATCACTTCCGGCCGTATACGGGGATCACGCGGGCCGAGGAGGACGGCAACGCGCTGACCGACGCCGACCCCGACTGGGCCCCGCTCATCCCCACGCCGCCCTTCCCGTCCTATACGTCGGGTCACAGCACGTTCAGCGGCGCCTCGGCGGTGATCCTGGTGCGGCTCTTCGGCGATATCCCGATCTCGTCCCCCGCTCCCGACCCTCACATCTGGCCGGACCGGTTGTTGGACCGAAAAGGCGCCCCTGTGGTGCGGAGCTGGCCGAGCCTGTCATTCGCCGCGGAAGAGGCCGGTCGGAGCCGGATCTACGGCGGCATCCACTGGCAGTACGACAACATCGCCGGCTTGGAGAGCGGCCGCGAGTTGGCGGAGTTCGTGTTCGCCTATTACCTGCGGCCACTGGAGGAATAATCGTCTATCGAGCCGTGGGTGAGTGTGGTTCGTAACACGCCTACGGTTGAACAGAGTGGCGAAAGCCCGCTCCTCGGTCGCCTCGGCCGCTCGCCGGGCTCGAGAAAGCCTTCGATCCGCCTGGCGGGCTTCCCGATGCTCGGCGAGCCGATCGGTCACCAGCTCGGCCAGCGGGCCCGAGCCGACGTAGACCGAGCGGACCCGCCGTCCCTGCCGACGGCTCTCGTAGAAATAGGACCGGCCTCCTCGCTGCTTCCAGGGCATCGAGCGTCTCCGAACACCTGCCGTCCGAATTGCCCTACACTGATCGACGTTGCACCAGTCCGAGAGGCGGGCATGCCGCATGGAAAGATTGTTCGATTATAGTCGTACGAGGGACAAGGCGACGCGTTCCCCTTGGCCATTTGCACAGTAACGCGAGGGGTGGTCCCTGCTCCTTCGATCTCGGAAGGTGCAGCCACTGCGCGATCCAGCGTTCGTTGATGAGTAGAGTCACCGGCACCTGGACCGGTCTACCGCGAGGTTCCTGGAAGATCGAGCCGCTCGGAGGCCGGAGCACAGTGCGGACCGGGTGCGTGAGATGGGGCAAATAACGCAGTCAATCATTTCGCCAAGATCATCAATCCGCCCGCGCCCGGTCGAACGGCTCACCGGGCCCGGCCCACCACAGGCGGACCGACCCGTCGTGGCTGGCCGAGGCCAGCGTCCGGCCATCGGGACTGAAGGCGACCGCGTTGACGCCCCTCTCGTGACCGGTTAGCGAGAGGTGGGCCTCGCCGGTGGCGACGTCCAGCAGCGTCACTACCCCGTCCTGCCCCGCAGAGGCCAGCACCCGGCCGTCCGGGCTATAGGCGACGTCGCAAACCTCCTCGGCATGCAGCAGCGGCCGGCGCACCAGCTCCCGGCCGCTCGCCGCGTCCCAGAGGATCACCGAGCCGAGGTTGTCGCCGGCGGCCAGGGTCCGCCCGTCCGGGCTGAAGGAGACGCAGGTCACCGCCGAGGTGGCCGAGGTGGTCGACCCGGCCGCGAACGACCCGAGCCGCCGGCCTTCTCGCACGTCCCACAGCCGCACCCGCGCCACGTCGTCGGCCACGGCCAGCACCCGGCCGTCGGGCCGGAAGGCCAGGCCCCTGATCTTCGCCCCATCCCCTTCGAGCCGGCCCCGCTCCGACCCGGTCGCAGCGTCCCAGAGGACGACCTCGCCGAGGTCACCCCCGCCGGCCAGGATCTCCCCATCCGGGCTGAAGGCCAGGTCACGGACCCGGGCGTCGTGTCCACGAAACTCCCGCTCGACCCGGCCGGTGTCGAGGTCCCAGGCGAGCACCCGCCCGTCGAAGTCGGCAGAGGCCAGCCGCCGGGTGCCAGGCGCCATCGCCAGGCAGGACGACCAGCCCCGGTGCCCCTCCAGCGCCTTCACGAGCGTCCCCGTCCGGCGTTCCCAGAGCTTGACCAGCCCGTCGCCGCCGAAGGAGGCCAGCAGACGGCCGTCGTTGGAGAACGCGACGTCCCAGGCCTCGTCGGCGTGGCCCCTCGGTTGGGGAAGCTCGGGAAGCGGCCGGGGGTGCCAGAGCAGGACCTGGCCGTTGCCCAGGCCCAGGACGAGGCCCGGCTCCCCCGTGAGGAAGCTGGCGGCGCTGACCGGGCCGGAGAGCCCGTCCAACGCCCGGGAGGGCGTTCCGGTGCCCGGGTCAATCAGAGCGGCCCGCCTCGCATCGTCGGAGGCGAAGAGCAGCGTCCCGTCGCCAGAGACGGCGAGGCCGTTGACGCGATCGCCGGACCACGACACCGTGCGGACCACCTCGCCGGTATCCCCGTCGCGGAACTCCAGGTCGCCGTCCGTCGTCGTGACGATCGGCCCCCCCGGATCGGGCGAGGCGGCCAGGAATGCCCCCTCGGCCAGGGGCAGGCGACGGTGCCCCCCCGCCGGGAGGGCGTCGAAGATCACGAATTCGCGCGGCTGCGACCCGTCCGTCGGGCGCTCGCCCGGCAGGATGGTGGCGATGCACCGGCCGTCGGGGCGCATGATAAGCGCCCGCGCCTCTCGGACCAGGACGAGCGCGAGCCGGCGCCCCGAGGCGAGCGTCACGGGCCGGGACTCGATGAGCGGTACGCCCCGATCCTCATCCCGTCGGCTGACGACCAGCGTCGATCCGTCGGGCGAGAATGCGCCCGGGATCGCGACCTCGAGGTCCTCGACCTCCACCAGCTCGACCCGGCCGTCGGCCAGGTCGAGCAGCGCCAGCGCCTCTCGGCGTGCCGGCACGGGCTTCGGCTCGACGTCCAGCGGCGGCGAAGCGACCGCCCGCCACCGATCCAGGTCGTCTAGCAGGCGGTCGTCGACGTTGAGCACCGCGAGGGCGCCGTCGGGGGAGATCGGCCCAACGGCCCAGGTGTAGAGGCCCCCGAGGTCCGGCGGCGGCAGCTCCCGCACGCGGGGCCGGCCCCCGGCGACGGGCTCCAATCGCCAGCGCCGGACGACGCCCCTCGTGTTCGCCAGCACGTCTCCCCGAGCCCCGACGGCGGCGTGCTCGACCAGCCCCGGCAGGACGCCGAGCACGGTCCGGTCGGCGCGGAGCCGGCGATCGAGGAAGTGCCAGGCGAAATCACGCAAGTCGGCCTCGCCGGGCGTGGGGACGAGCTGCCCCAGCCGCTGCTGGGCCACCTCGACCCGGCCCCGGCGGGCGTCCTCCTGGGCGAGGGCGATCGTCGCCACGTACCGCAGATGGCGTTCCCCCTCCAACGCCCGCTGGGCCTCGGCCCGGGAGCGTCCCAGCCGTGCGTTGGACCGCGACAGCGCGATCGCCGAGCCGAGGCTCAGGACCAGTGTGACCAGCCCCAGGCCGATCAGCGCCGCCCGGGCCGGGTGGCGGGCGGACCAGCGGGCCGCCCGGTGCGCCCGCCCCAGGGGCCGGGCCTCGGTCGGCTCGCCGGCCAGGACGCGGCCGAGGTCGTCGGCCAGGTCGCGGGCAGAGCCGTAGCGCACCTCGGGCCGCTTCTCCAAGCAGCGCAGGCAGACCGCCTCCAGGTCGCGCGGGATCTCCGGCCGATCCTTCCTCAGGGATCGCGGGGGCACTTCGAGGACGGCCCGCATCAGCGTCCAGGGCGTCCCGGCCGTGTGGGGGGGCCGGCCTGCGAGGAGCTCGAAGAGGACGGCCCCCAGGGCGTAGACGTCGGCCGGCGGCCCGGCGGCGTCGGGTCGGGCCTCGATCAATTCGGGGGCCATGTAGGGCGGGGTGCCCATCGGCCGGGCGGTGATCGAGGCGCCCGGTGCGGCCTCCAGCAGCCGGGCCAGGCCGAAGTCGGTGAGCCGGGGCACCGGATCGCCGCCGGGGGAGCGAGGCGGATCGATCAGCACGTTGCCCGGTTTGAGGTCGCAGTGCAGCAGGCCGCGGGTGTGGATGTGCGCCACGGCCTCGGCCAGCACCCGCGCCAGGCGGGCCGCCTGCCGCGGGTCGAGGGGCCCGGGCTGCTCGCGGAGCCAGCGCCCCAGGTCGGGCCCCTCGCAGTAGGCGCTGGCGATGTAGCAGATGGGGCCGACCTGGCCGGCCTCGAACACGGGCACCAGATTGGGGTGGTCCAGCCGGGCGGCGGTGCGGGCCTCGCGGAGGAAGCGGCGGCGGACCCCGGGGGTGAGCAGGGCATCGGCGCGGGGAAGCTTCAGGGCGACGACGCGGTCCATCTCGGGGTCGTACGCGCGGTAGACGACGCCGAAGCCGCCGCGCCCCAGTTCCCGCTCGATGACGAAGCGGCCCAACGGCGGGTAGCCCCCCGCGACATCCTCGGGAGTCTCCCCGGTCAACGGTGACGCCGGACCCGGTGCCACCCTCGAGGGCCGGAGGGCCTGGTCCAGCAGGTGGAGCAGGTCGCGGAGCCGCTCCTGCTCGGGATCGCCCGGTTCCGGGGTGTCGTCGGGGAGGGTGTCGCCGAGGAGCAAGGCCTCGTCGTAATCGGCCAGCCAGTCGGCCAGCGGGTCGTCGCCGGGTCGGTCGTCCCCGGCGGGTCGGCCGTCAGTCCGGTCGCCCGTCACGGCTGCGTGTCCCCCAGTCGATCGCGGAGACGCTGACAGGCCCGGCCATAACTCTTGCGGGCCCCGTCCTCGGTGCAGCCCAGCCGGCGGCCGATCTCGGCGAAGCCGAGGCGTTCCTGGTAGCGCCAGAGGATCACTTGCCGGTCCCGCACAGGCAGCTCGCTGAGCCCGCGGGCGAGCCAGGCGAGCCGCTCCCGGCCCATTGCGGTGGTCGATGGGGTCGAGTGGACATCGACCAATCCGTCCCGGAGGGCCCCGCCCCCCCGGAGGGCCCCGCCCCCGGCCCGGGGGGCGTCGAGGCGGACCTCGGCGCGGACATCGGCCTTGGCCGTGCCGAAGAACCTCCGCCGCTGCTCGGCGAGGTTCAGCAGCATGACGCGGTAGAGCCAGCCGCGAAGCTCGTCGGTGGAGCGGGCCTGCAGGTCGTCGACACGACGGCGGGCGTCGACGAATGTCTCCTGGACCAGGTCGCTCGGGGCCAGCTTGACGCGCAGCGACGCCGGGATGGCCCGCTCGGCGACCAGGGTCAGGTAGCTCCGGCAGGCCTCCAGCTCCCGGCCGAAGGCGTCGGGGTCGGAGCCCCGCCAGTCGATGGGACCCAGGGGCATGGTAACGCGACCTCGCTGGCGATCCGCGTGTCGCGGCCGGCGGCCGGGCCGCCACCACATCGTCGTCGTGTCAGGGCTGGACGCGAGCATGCGAAACCTCAATCCATCCATTATAAGTCCCGGGACGCGCCGGTTCAACCGCAGCCTTGCCGCCCGATGCCCCGGAGTCGCACGGCCCTCTCGCGGCAGCAAGTCTTTCCGAATAATGGGGTTGCGCCACAGGTGCGGCCTTACGTTAATGCGTCCCCGGCGGGGGGCGTTTGGGACATCTCGAAATTAAGCCGAGTCGCTTCGTCCGGTTTCGCCGCGAACCGCCAGGAAGATGGGGGAAGACCCTCGGGCCGGCGCACCTGTCCGCCGGCTAACGCATCGAGAGGGCTGCAATCGAGACGACTCCCCGGTTTGAGGGGTGGAATCCAGGAGACGACGCCGATGACGTGGCCGTTTGGAAGGGCGACGGACAGGACGACGGCCGGGGGGAAGCATCCTCGGCGGCCGATTGTGGAATCCCTGGAACCTCGCGTCGTCCTGGACGCCGGCGTCACCGCCGCGGAGGCCTACGTCTTCGCACTGATCAACGAATTCCGCGCCGACCCGGCCAGGTTCGCCTCCACCATCGAGGCCTACATCGACGGTGAACAACGCGGCGGGCACGGGTTCGATGCCGACGACCCGATCCTCGCCGAGGTGCGATCCTCCGTCGACTACTTCGACGGCCGGCCCATAGAGAAGGGGACCTGGCACTTCTCCGATGCGATGGCGTTCCTGAGGTCCCAGGGGGGCGAGGACGGCCCCACGCTGGGGCCTTATGGGATCGACGAGTACCTGGCCCAGGGTGCCGACGACCACGTCGACTACATGGACGAGGTCTGCTACGCGCATTCCTGGGATACGCAGCAGAGGGGCGAGGCCCCCGTGTGCATCCGCGACGGGGGGAAGGCGATCCCGGGCGGCAACTACGATTACAATAATGTGAATTATCCGGACCGCCTCGGCGGGGAGCAGAGCTCGCCGGGCGAGAACATCGGGGGGACGCGGAAGACCGAGGGCGGCCCGTCCTCCGGCCGCGAGATCTACGAGGGGTCCGCGGGCGACTTCGAGGCCTTCGCCCAACGCCAGGCCTACCTCGGCACCCTCTCCTATATCGTCGACTGGGGCAACCCCGACATGGGGCACGCCAAGAACCTGCTGGGTCGGGACGGCCCGGCCGGCGCGTCGACGAGCGGCCTCGGCCTCTCGGGCGTCGGGAAGGGCAAGGGGATCTACGCGAGCAACTCGATCGGAGTCGGCTTCGGATTCTACGAGGATCGGACATACTACTCGACCCACCGGATCGCCAATCGTGTCGAGGACGGCGGCTACGTCGTGGGGATGGCCTACCAGGACTTCGACCAGGACGCCCGCTACGACATCGGCGAGGGCCTCGGCGACCTGACGCTCGGATACCGCGAGGTGGGCACCCGGGCCGTCACCCGGGCCCCGGCCGCGCCGGGCAACGAGCACGGCATCGTCCAGGCGTGGCTGCCAAACGGGACCTACGAGGTCGGCCTGGTGGGGAACTCCGGCCAGCTGATCAAGCCCCAACGGGTCGTGATCGCCGACGCGAACAAGGCCGTCGACTTCCGACTCCCCCCCTCGTTCCCCCTGACGGGAGACGGCGGACTCGGCGACCCGCCGCCGGGCCCCGACGCCTTCGAGCCGAACGACGATCGGGAGGCGGCCCGCTGGCTCGGCGCCGCCTCCTACGGCTCCCCGCTCCGTCGGGCCGAGATGCTGACGATCGACGCGAGCGACGACGTCGACTACTTCTACTACCAGATCGACGGCCGTGGCGGCCCCGACGACAAGATCGCCATCTACTTCGACCACGAGGCCGGCAACCTCGACGCCTATCTCTTCGCCAGGCGCTTCGACGGATCCTACGTCCTCGCCGACAAGTCCGAATCGACGGACGACGACGAGTTGCTCGACCTGACCGGGGACGAGGGCAATCCCGTCGGGTTCACCGTCGGTTACATGCTCGCCGTCGTCGGGGCGGGGGGCGACACGAACATCTACACCCTGGACGCCCAGATCCGGCTCGACCGGCCGCTGCCCGACCAGTACGAGCCCAACAATAACTTCTTCGTCGACGGCCCGCTGGACCTCGGCATCGCCTCGGCCGGTAGCCCCCTGTTCGGCACGCTGGACCTGAACTTCCACGACCCCGACGACGAGGATCTCTTCACCTTCCGCCTGAACGGCGAGGCCGGCGACGACAGCTTCATTCATCTCGGCACCGACAACGACGGCGGCGCGGGCGAGCCGATCCTGGTCGAGCTCTATCGCCAGGCGCCGGATGGCTCCTTCGAGTTCGTCAGGGATGACTACTCGGTCGATTTGGAGAAGTTCATCAGCCTGGACGGCCTGGACTTCGGCACCTATGGCCTGAGCCTGCGGGGCTTCAGCACGTTCCGCTCGGACCCGAACACCTACACGATGGAGTTCAACGTCGAGCCGGGGCCCCTGGCCGCGGACCCCCTGGAGCCGAATGACGAGGAGGGCGGCGCGACCGACTGGGGGACGATCTCCGTGGCCTCCCCCCTGGAGGTCGATCGTCGCGACCTGTCGATCGATCGCGGGGGGGACGAGGACTGGTACGCCCTCAGCCTCGCCGACCCCGCGGGCGAGGGGGATCGCATCAAGGCGAGCTTCGAGCACGATTCCGGTGACCTCGACCTGATCCTCTACCGGCGCGAGAAGGACGGGAGCCTCGTCGAGGTCGACCGCTCCGCAGGGGAGGAGAACGTCGAGGAGATCGGCCTCGACGGCCTGGCCGCGGGCTCCTATCTCGTCCGGGTCCTCGGGTACGACGGCGACACGAACTTCTACCAGCTCGAGGCCGACATCCGCCCCGTCGACCGGACCCCGCCCTCCGTCGTCGGCATCTCCGCCGGGGGCCGCGCCTCCGATCGCGACCCGATCGACGTCGCCATGGTCACCTTCTCCGAGCCGATCGACCCGGCCTCCTTCGGGGTGGACGACCTCCGGCTGACCCGGGACGGCCAGCCGGTCGACCTGGACGGCGTGGCCGTCGATTGGGTCGACGAGACGACCTACCGCGTCGTCGGGCTGGGCGCCCTCACCCGGAGGTCGGCCGGGTACGAGCTGGTGGTCGACGCGGGGGGCCTCCGGGACCTCTCCGGCAACCCCGGCGTCGGCCGCCTCGCGGAGCCGATCGCCTTCCGCCGGGTCGTCGAGGGCGACTACGACAACGACGGCGTCTCCGACCTGGCCCTCTACCGCTACGACGCGACGGCCGGCGCCGCCGTCTTCGAGCTCAGGCTGTCCAATCAGGGCAGCCCCGAGACCTCCACGGTCGTCATCGACGACCTCGGGCCGAATGTGATCCCCATCGCCGGCGACTTCGACGGCGACGGCCAGGCCGACGTCGCCGTGGTCGACCCGCAGGCCCGGCTCTCCGGCAGCGGCGAGCCCAACGCGAGCATCTGGACCTACCTCCGCTCCTCCGACGGCGAGCGCGTCGACATCCCCTTCGGCGCCGCCGGGGTGCTCGACCGCCCGGCGCCGGCCGACTACGACGGCGACGGTGCGACCGACATCGCCACCTTCCGCGCCGATAGCGACCTCGTCCCGGGCGCCGCCCAGTGGTTCATCCTCCCCAGCGCCAGCGGCAGCGCCTTCTCGGTGGTCTTCGGCGCCGCCGGCGGCACCGACCTGCCCGCCCCCTTCGACTTCGACGGCGACGGGCGCGCCGACATCGCCACCTTCCGACCGATCAGCGACCTCGTCCCGGGCGCCGCCCAGTGGTTCATCCTCCCCTCGGCTCGCAACGACGCCACTTTCAGCCGCGCCCTCGGCGCCTTCCCGATCACCTTCGGCGCCGCCGGCAACGCCGATCAGCCCGCCGTGGCCGACTTCGACGGCGACGGGCGCGCCGAGATCGTCGCCTTCCGCTCGGAGAGCGACCTGGAGCCCGGCCGCGCCCAGTGGTTCGTCCTCCCCTCCCGCGGCGAGGTCCCTGGCTTCGGCGACGGCTTCCCCGTCACCTTCGGCTCGTCAGGCGACATCGCCGCCGTGGCCGACTACGACGGCGACGGACGCCCCGACTACGCCGTCTTCGATCAGGGCTCCGGGGCGTGGACGATCGGCTCGGCCAACGCCGATGGGCGGCCGGGGCCCGGGCGGGCGGAGCCCTTCGACCCGACCGGAGGGGCCGGCATTCCGGTCCTCTCGCCGCTGTACTTCCGCCTCCGGGTCACGGACAACATCCCGGCCCAGTCGTCGGCGTCCGCCTCGCTCGCCTCCGTCGCCGCGGCACGCTCGGCGGCCCGGCGATCGGGCGATGGTGACGACGATGGCGAGGGGAGCCGAATCGACCTGATCGACGACGTGTTGGAGATCCTATCGGCACGGGCTCCCGAGGTCTGAGGCATCGCATCCGAGTTCAGGCGAGTCGACCGGCGGCGGACGTACCCCCCCGCGTCCGCCGCCGGTCGGCTCGCCGTTGTGGGCAGGGGACGCACCGCTGAACCAACGATCATGGCAGGCCGTGGATCCGCCCCCCCGGTGATCTCAACGACCGGCCATTCCGCGAGGGCGCCAAGAGCCCCGTCGGCTCGGGGTGTCCTCGGCCGGCCTGGTTCTGGCACCGATCCCCCCGCTCCCTTAGGCTGCTTTCAGCGAAACGCGACGCCAGTACCACCCCCCGAGGTCGGCCCCTTCCGGCCCCCGGGTTCTGTCACCGGCTCCCATCGGGTCCTTTCCTGTTCCGTGGAACGGTCGGCGTCGGAACCCGACGCCCCCGGTTCTGGCACCACGCAGACCATCTCCCCACCGTTTCAATCGGCATGGCGGCGTCAGATCACCCGCAGTCGGATCAGCTCCCGGGCCACCGGGAGGATGCTCCGACCCCAACCGGCCAGCGGCTCGGCCGTCGCGACCGCCTCGGCCAGCTCGGCAGAGCGGGCAGCGCCGGCGCGCCCGGCCTTGATCCAGCGATGCAGCGTCCGCTTCCCGGTGCCGGCCGCCTCCGCCGCACGGTCCCGGGACAGGCCCTCGACGATCCCCCGGGACAGGGCGACCAGACGACCCGGCGTGTCGAGGCTCGGACGGCCCCCCTGATTTCCCGCTTGGTTTCCCTTTTTATAGTGTTGCATTGGTGCGGAAACCCTCGGCCTTGAGCCGCTCGATCGTCCGGCGGTACGCCTCCCACTTCCCCCGCGCCGCCAGCCACGCCAGGCGACGGCTCCAGAACTCCAGCGGCCCGAGCCGTTCCTTCCAGTACTCCTCCCGGGCCCGCTTGGACCGCGTCCATCGCTCCTTCGACTCGGCCTCGTAGCGATCCCAGGACGCCCGGATCCGTCCCCGGCGACGCAGCGCCGCCACCCGATCGACCCGCTCGGCCCAGGCCGCGAAGGTCGGCTCTCCTTCCCGGCCTCGGCGGAGCCAGTCCTGGAGGGTCCGTCGGCCGATGCCGAGTGCGTCGGTCGCCTCGCTCCGGGACCGCCCTCCGGCAAGGAGGCGGAGGAACTCCTCGCCGACCTCCGGGCTGAACTTGGTGGGTCGTGGCATGGATCGGGCTCACCGGCGAGGGGAAGAGGAGTCACCGTCGCGGCTCGTCGAGCAGGCCGAGGCGACCGCAGTAGGCGTCAAGTTCCGCGTCGGTCATCTGCGAGAGGGGCTTCGGTGGCGACGGATCCGGCGCCTGGTCCTTCCTGCGCCATCGGGCCGGGAACCGGCGCTCCAGGAGCCAGGCGCTGGCCTGCCAGGAGCCGGGGATGCCCTCGGACCCGGCGCGGCAGATCGAATCCAGCGCCCCGACCTCGGCCGAGGCGATCGCGGCCCGGTAGTCTCGCCGGAAGGCCCGATAGGGGGCGTCGTGGTCGTCCTTCGAGCGTCCCCGCCCCAGCCATCGGCGGAGGGTGCTCCGGCTGATCCCGGCGGCCCGGCAGGCGGGCCCGGGGAAGCTCCCCGCCCGGAGGGCTTCGAGGAGGGCTCGGATGGCCTCGGGGTCGGGCGTCCTTGAGCGGCTCATCGGTCCCTCCGTCCACCCGAGGAGGTTCGGACCATCGCCAGGATGCCGGCCTTCACCGCCTCGGGAAGCTCAGGCCAGGCGGAAGCAATCTCCGCCAGGTCGGGGGGGAAATCGGCTCCGGTGGGCAAATGGTGGGCAAGCGACAGTGCCCCATCCCACAAACCTTTTTCGAACGAGGAACTTACGCCAAGCCGCTTGCGGTTTGCTAAACCGTTAGTCGGGGTCAAACCCGGCTCGGGGGTTCGAATCCCCCCTCTCCGCTCGAGGACGGACTCGCCCCGCAAGCCCAGCGACTGTTGGGGTTCGCGGGGTTCTTTCTTGATCTGTCCGAATCGAGCACCCCTCGATGTCAGGAATCGCAAAGGCCGCTCCGCGCCACGACGGCCGGGAAGCCCCGCGACGTCAGGTTGCCCGCATCGGTCGCGGGCGCGCCCATGGGGGTTGGCCGGCCTTCGATCGCGAAACCCGGTTCTCCCGAGGGCGGAGGTCGGGCTCGTCGGACTCCATCGTCGGGGGGTCGCCTCGGGCCTGGCCCGCCTCGAGGGGCTTGGCGAGCAGCCGGCGGAGCATCCCCCGCTCGGCGGCTCGGGCGGCGAAGCCGTCGCAGGGTGAGCCGGGCGTGCGGCGTACTCAAGGGGGGTGCCACCCGCGACCGGGGTCCCGAGGGGCGAATTGCGGGGGGATGGGCCGGGTGTTAATCTAGGAAAGGTGGAAAGAGGCTTGCCCGAGCGACCGCGGCCCCTCCCCCCCTGGCTCGACCCGGGGGAGGCGTGGCCGCCGGGAGTTGCGCCAGGCTCGGCCCGATCGGCCGGAGGGGCTTGAGTGTTGAGGCGACTGGCGGCGGGGGTGGCGCTGACGCTGGTGGCGACGGCCGCGGTCGTCGGCGGCCTGGCCGTGGCGGGGGTGATCGGGCCGCGCGCGACGCCGATCACGGTCGGCATCCTGCACTCCCGGACCGGCCCGATGGCCGAGAGCGAGCGCGGGGTGATCGACGCCACGGTGCTGGCCCTCGAGCAGCTCAACGAGCGGGGCGGCGTCCTCGGTCGGCCGGTACGGTGGGTGGTCGCCGATGGCGCGTCGGACGAGGCGGTGTTCGCCAGGGAGGCGACCCGGCTCATCGAGGAGGAGGGGGTCCTGGCGATCTTCGGCTGCTGGACCTCGGCCAGCCGGAAGGCGGTGCGGCCGATCGTCGAGCAGTCCGACCACCTGCTCTTCTACCCGGTGCAGTACGAGGGCTGCGAGCTGTCCCCGAACATCGTCTATCTGGGGGCCGCGCCCAACCAGCAGATCATCCCCGCCGTGTCGTGGAGCCTGGACCGGCTGGGGACGTCGTGCTTCCTGGTGGGGTCCGACTACATCTTCCCCCGGGTGGCCAACGCCATCATCCGCGATCAGCTGACCGCGCTGGGAGGCCGGGTGGCCGGCGAGGCGTACGTGCCGCTGACGGCCACGGCGATGGACGAGCTCGTCGAGCGGATCGTGGCGGCCGAGCCGGACGTGATCTTCAACACGATCAACGGCGCGGCCAACGCCCCATTCTTCGACGCCCTGGCCGAGGCGACCCGGGACCGTCGCCGTATTCCGGTGGTGTCGTTCAGCATCGCCGAGGTGGAACTCCAGTCGATGGGCGACCTGAGGTCCGTGGTCGGCCATTACGCGGCCTGGAATTACTTCCAGGGCCTGGACCGGCCGGCGAACCGGTCGTTCCTCGCCGCGTTCCGGGCGCGGTTCGGCAAGGCCAGGGCGGTGAGCGACCCGATGGAGGCGGCCTACGTGGGGGTGAGGCTCTGGGCGCAGACGCTGGAGGAGGCGGGCCGGGTCTCCCCGGCGGAGGTGCGACGGGCCCTGCGTCGGCAGAGCCTCGAGGCCCCCGAGGGCGTGGTCAGCATCGACCCGGAGACGCAGCACGCCTGGAAGGTCGCCCGGATCGGCCGGGTGACGGAGGACGGCGGGTTCGAGGTCGTCTGGGCCTCGGACCGGCCGGTGATGCCGGTCCCCTATCCGATCTTTCGCCCCAGGTCGGCATGGGACGACCTGGTGCGGGATCTCTACACGGGGTGGGGTGAACGCTGGAGCAACCCCGCGGGGGCGGCCGAGTACGTCGCCGGAGAGTCGGCCGGGCCCGAGGCGGCGGGGCCTCGGCCGGGGGAGGGGGCACCCGATCGGGGCGCGGCCGGGGCGGCGGGGGAGGTCGGCGGATGAGTTGGTCCTCGAGGGCGGAGGCGGCCCGACGGCTCTCCCGGCTGGTGCCGCGCTCGATCGCCGGCCGGCTGACCTTCTGGTTCCTGGCGATCGCCCTGGTCCCGTGCCTGGCGCTGACGACGCTGCTGGACCGGATCTCGTCGCGGTCGATCGCCGAGACGGTGCGGCGGAACCTGGGCGTGATCCAGGCGGCGAGGGCGACCGAATTGGAGCAGTTCGCCGGGGACCGGATCCGGTACGGCACGTCGCTGTCCCGGGCCCCGGCCTTCGTCGCCACGGCCGATCGCCTGGCGGAGATCGTCGGGCGAGGCGGGAAGGACTCCCCCGAGTATCGCGAGCTGATCGACCGGGGCCGGGAGACGCTCACGCACACGATGGAGACGCTCGGCTATCCGGAGGTCGTGATGTTCTCGCCCGACGGGACGCTGCTGCTCCGATCGGCCGGGGCGCCCGACCCGGGCCCGGATCTCGCGTCCGGGCCGCTCCGAGGCTCCCCGCTGGCCAGGCTGGTGGTGCGGACCCGGACGCTCCTCATGGCCGACCTGTCGGCCTTCGCGACCTATCCCGGTTCGGACGAGTCGATCGCCTTCGTGGGCACGCCGCTGCTGGGTGACGACGGCCGGTTGGTCGGCGTGCTGGCCCTGCAACTGGACAACCGCGACGTGTTCCGCGTCTTCTCCGACCACACCGGGCTGGGAGAGACGGGGGAGGTCCTGGTCGGCGCCCTCGATCGCCCCGAAGGGGCCGAAGGGGGCCGCACGGTGACGATCGTCTCCCCGCTCCGCCACGCGACGTCGGAGGACTCCGAGACGGCCACCGTCCCGCTGCCGGGCGGCGGGGAGGCGACCGTCAGCAAGCGGATCAGGCTGGGATCGGATCGGGCCTTGCCGCTGCAAGAGGCGGTCCTGGCGCGGCGGGGATACGGCCGGGCCGTCGACTACCGGGGCGAGCCGACCGTGGCCGCCTGGGGGTACCTGCCGAGCTACCGATGGGGCCTGGTGGTCAAGCAGGACGCCGACGAGGCGTTCGAGCTGATCGCCCGGCAGCGGACGGCCATGGCCATGCTGCTCGGCCTGACGGCCGTCGGCGTGGTGACGGCGGCCCTCCTGGTGGCCGGGAGCCTGGCCCGGCCGATCCGGGCGGCGGCGGAGGTGGCGCGCCGGATCGCCGTCGGCGACCTGACCGGGCAGGTCGACCTGCACGCCGAGGGGGAGCCCGGGCAGTTGCTGGCCGCCTTCCGCACCATGACCGAGTACCTCCGGGGCCTGATCGGCCGGATGAAGTCGTCCAGCGTGCAGCTGCTCGGCACGGCGACGACGATCTCGGCGGCGTCCCGGCAGCAGGAGCAGTCGGTACAGGCCTACGGCGCCTCGACCAATCAGGCCGCCGCCGCGGTGAAGCAGATCACCGCCACCAGCCAGGAATTGCTGGGGACGATGAACGACGTGAACGAGGTGGCCGCCGGCACCGGCGCCATGGCGGCCGAGGGGCACGAGGCGCTGGTCAACATGGACCACTCGATGCGCATCCTGGCCGAGTCGACCGGCTCGATCAGTTCCCGGCTGTCGGTCATCAGCGAGCGGGCCAACAACATCAACCTCGTGGTGACGACCATCACCAAGGTGGCCGACCAGACCAACCTGCTGTCGATCAACGCGGCGATCGAGGCCGAGAAGGCCGGGGAGTACGGGCGGGGGTTCCTGGTGGTGGCCCGGGAGATCCGGCGCCTGGCCGACCAGACCGCCGTGGCCACGCTGGACATCGAGCGGATGGTCAAGGAGATGCAGCAGAGCGTCTCGGCCGGCGTGATGGAGATGGACAAGTTCCACGAGCAGGTGCGCCAGGGGGTCGAGGAGGTGAACCGGGTCGCCGGCAGCCTCGGCCAGATCATCGACGCGGTCCGGGACCTGACCCCCCGGTTCGAGCAGGTCACTGACGGGATGCGCGCCCAGGCCCTCGGGGCCGAGCAGATCCGGGAGGCGATGGTCCACCTGAGCGAGGGGGCCGGCCAGTCGGCCGCGTCGCTCCGCGAGTTCAACGACGCGACCGAGCGGCTCCGGCAGGCCGTCGGCACGCTGCGGGACGACATCGCGTTCTTCAAGCTGGAACCCCCGGCGCCACCGGTCGCATCGGGCGGCGACGCGGCGGCGGGGCGGGCGTGACGGCACGGCGGCGGGACGTCGGATTGGAGGCCGAGGCTCATGATGGTGCTGACGTTCGAGGCCGGGGGTGAACGCTACGGCGTGGACGTCTCGCTCGTGGAGGAGGTGGTCCCCCGGGTCGCCCTGAGGCGGCTGCCCTACGCCTCCTCGGCCGTCGCCGGGCTGCTCGACTACCGGGGGGAGGTCGTGGCCGTCATCGACCTCGGCCGGCTGGTCGACGCCCTCCCGTGCGAGGACCGGCTGAGCACCCGGGTCGTCCTGTTCGGCGCCGACCGGGAGGGCCGCCGGCTCGGGCTGGCGGCCGAGCGGGTGAGCGAGCTGTCGGACGTCTCGGGCCTCGAACTGACCACGCTGGCCGCCCCGGTCCAGCGGGTGGGCTTCCTCGGCCCGGTCGCCCGGGTCGACGGGCAGTTGGTCCAGCTGATCGAGCCGTCCCGGCTGCTGGTCGAGGTGGCGGGGCGGGACGGGGTCGATCCGGCCGGAGAGCCGGCCGGGGCGTCGGCGGCCCGGACGGAGTGACCGCCATGGGCGCCCCCGAGTCGGAGCCCGACCTGATCGCCGCCGAGCGGGTGCTGGGGGAGCGGATCGGACTGAACCCCGACTCGTTGGGCCGGGGGCCGATCGCGCAGGCGGTGACGGCGAGGCGGAAGGCCCTCGGGCTCGCCGCCGGGGCCTACGCGGGGGTGCTGTCGGGCCGGGAGGACGAGCCCCAGGCGCTGATCGAGGAGGTGGTGGTCCCCGAGAGCTGGTTCTTCCGCGACCGGCTCCCATTCGAGCACCTCGCGATGGTCCTCGCCCCGGCCTGGAGGGACGACCCGGGCCGGCCGCCGTTGCGGTCGCTCTGCCTGCCCTGCGCGGGGGGTGAGGAGCCCTACTCGGTGGTGATCGCCCTCCTGGATTCCGGCCTGCCCCCGGGGCGATTCCGCGTGGTGGCCGTCGACGTCAGCCGCCGGGAACTGGACCGCGCCCGGGCCGCGACCTACCGGTCGCATTCGTTCCGGGGCGTGGACGCCGCCGTCCGGGACCGCCACTTCGACCGGGTCGGGGAGGCGTGGCGGGTCGCGTCTCCCGCCCGAGACCTCGTCGACTGGCAGCAGGGTAATCTCCTCGACCCCGCGCTGGCGGACCGGTTCGGGGACTTCGACGTGGTGTTCTGCCGGAATCTCCTGATCTACTTCCACGACGAGGCGAGGCGCCGGGCCTCGGCGGCGTTCGGGAGGCTGGTCACGCCGGGGGGGACCCTGTTCGTCGGGCACGCCGAGGCGGGCCTGCCGCTCGGCCCGGCCTTCCTCGCGACGGGGAGGCCGGGGACGTTCGCGTTCCTCCGATCGCGCGACGACCCGGCCGGGGACGGCCCCCCGCCGCGTCCGGGTCCGCCGCGGCGGGTCGACGCCCCGGCCCCCCGGCCCGGGGCCCGGTCGGCGACGGGAGGCCCGAGGGCGACCCGCCCGGCGACCGCCCCGGGTCGCCGCACGCCCCCGGTCACGGCGTCCGGCGAGGCCCCCGGGGCGACGGACACCGTCGAACGCGCGGCCGAGCTGGCCAATCAGGGCGCCTGGGAGGCGGCGACGGCCATGGCCGGTCGCCTGGTGTCGCGGTCGCCGTCGGATCCGTCGGCGCACGTCCTGCTGGGCGCGATCGCGCAGGGCGCCGGCCGGTCGGATCTGGCCGAGGCGTCCTTCCGGCGCGCGGTCTACCTGGACGGCCATCGCGTCGACGCGTTGCTGGCGCTGGCGGCGCTGGCCGAGGCGAAGGGGGACCGGGCCGCCGCCGCGAACTACCGACGCCGGGCCGATCGGGCGGACCGGCGGGAGGTCGGATCATGAACGGGCACGACCCCGACGACGACCGGGGCCTTCGGGCCGACGCCCGCAGGCTCTCCGAGGAGGCACGACGCCTGTTCGACCGGCCCGCCCCGCCGGGCTACCTGGCCGAGTGGGCGGCCGTGCTGGCCGAGCCGGAGGCGGAGGATTCCGGCGACACCGCCTCGCTGCTGGTCTTCCGGTTGGGTCGCAGCTGGCTGGCGGTCCGGACGCCGATCCTCGTCGAGGTCGTCGAGGCCCGGCCGGTCCACCGCGTGCCGCACCGCGTCGGCGGCCTGCTCCGGGGGCTGGTGAACATCCGGGGGCGGCTGACGCCCTGCGTCGACCTGGCCCGGCTGCTGTCGCTCGACGCCCGGGCGCCGGGCGCGGGCGGGGGGGAGGGGAGGCGGATCGTGGTGGCGGAGGGGGCCCGGGGGGCCGGCTGGGTCGCCTTCGAGGCCGACGAGGTGGTCGGCGTACACGTCGTCCCTGCCGACCGGCTCCGGGGGCTCCCGTCGACGGTCGAGCGGGCGGAGGGCCACTGCGAGGCGACCTTCCGCTGGCGGGACCGGACCGTGGGGGTCCTCGACTCGGGGCGGTTCCTCGACGCGTTGGAGGCCTTCGACCGATGAGCGACGGGGGCGGGCTGGACCTCACGCTGCTCGACCTGTTCCGCCAGGAGGCGGGCGAATACGTCGACACGTTGTCCAAGGGGCTGCTGGCGATCGAACAAGGGGACGCAGTCCCGTCGGCGTTGGAGCCGATGATGCGGGCGGCGCACTCGCTCAAGGGGGCGGCCCGCATCGTCGGGCTCGCCGCCGCCGAGCGCCTCGCCCACGCCCTCGAGGACGTCATGGTCGCCTCACAACGCGGCGACATCACCCTGGCGGGGCACGCGGTCGACGCCGGGCTCGAGGCGGTCGACTGGCTGGCCTCGTGCGCCTCGACCTCGAACGAGGAGCTGCCGGCGTGGGCCGAGGCCGAGGCGGATCGGGCGGATCGGCTCGCCGCCTCGCTGCGGGCCGTGGCCGAGGGCCGCCCGCCGACGACGCCCGTTCCCCTTCCTCCGGGCGAGGCCCTGGGTACGCCCCGCGCCGGGCCCCCCGCCGAGCCCGAGTCCGAGCCCCCGGCTCCCCCGGCCCGGGCCGATTCGGCCGAGGCGTACCTGGACGACCTGTCGCTGCTGGAGCTGTTCCGCCAGGAGGCGGAGGTCTACGTGCAGACGCTGTCGGAGGGGCTGGTCGCGTTGGACCTCGAGGGGGCGGTCCCGTCGGCGTTGGAGCCGATGATGCGGGCGGCGCACTCGCTCAAGGGGGCGGCCCGCATCGTCGGGCACGCCGCCGCCGAGCGCCTCGCCCACGCCCTCGAGGACGTCATGGTCGCCTCACAACGCGGCGCCATCACCCTGCGGCCCGAGGGGGTGGACACCTGCCTGAGGGCCGTCGACCTGCTCTCGGAGTGCGGCGGGCTCGACGAGTCGAGCTTCGAGGACTGGCACCGGTCGAACTCGGGACGGGTGGACGACCTCGAATCCGCGCTCCGGGCCATCGCCGAGGGCGGGGAGGTTACCCCGCGGGCGTCGCCGCACGCCGGGCCGACGTCGCCCGCCGCCCCCGGGGCGGACGAGCCCGAGGCGGCCGCACCCGCGTCGCCCCCGGGATCCGGGGATGCGACTCCCCCCGTCCCGACGGCGACGCCCGGGGTCGGGCCGCCCCCGGGGAAGGCGGCCCCGGCGACCTCGCCCGACGCGGTGGTGAGGGTGGCGGCCGGGAGCCTGACGCAATTGCTGGGGCTGGCCGGCGAGTCCCTCGTCGAGGTGCGGCAGCTCAGGCCGCTGGTCGACGCCCTGATGGCCGTGAGGGGGCACCACGCGGGGCTCTGCGAATCGCTCCGGAAGCTCCGGCGTCGCGACGCCGGGGGGGCCGACCGGCCCGGGGAGGACCTCGCCCGCCTCGAGGCGATGGGGCACGCGCAGGATGCCGCCGATCGCAGCCTGGCCGAGGTGGACCGCGTCCTGGAATCGCTCGAACGCTACGCCCGTCGGAACGAGGAGCTGTCCGAGCGCCTCCACCACGAGGTGATCCAGAGCCGGATGCGGCCGCTGGCCGACGGGGTCCGGGGCTTCCCCCGGATGGTCCGGGACGTGGCCCGTCAGCTGGGCAAGAAGGTCCGCTTCGAGGTGGTGGGCGATCGGACCGGCGTGGACCGCGACATCCTCGACCGGCTCGAGGCGCCGCTCAATCACCTGATCCGCAACGCCCTCGACCACGGGCTCGAAACGCCCGAGGACCGCGTCGCCGCCGGCAAGCCGGCCGAGGGGGCGGTCCGGCTGGAGGGGAGGCACCAGGCGGGGATGCTGCACCTGACCGTCTCGGACGACGGCCGGGGCCTCGACCCCGAGCGGCTCCGGGCCAAGGTCGTCGAGCGGGGGCTGGCCGGCGCGGCGATGGCGGCGCAGATGACCGACGCCGAGCTGTTCGAGTTCCTGTTCCTGCCCGGCTTCTCGACCAAGGGGGAGGTGACCGAGCTCTCCGGCCGGGGGGTGGGGTTGGACGTGGTGCAGAGCATGGTGCAGTCGGTCGGCGGGATGCTCCAGACGGCCTCGACGCCGGGCAAGGGGACCCAGTTCCACCTCCGGCTGCCGATCACCCGATCCGTGATCCGGGCGCTGCTGGTGGGGATCGGCGGGGAGCCGTACGCGGTGCCGCTGAACCGGCTCGATCGCGTGGTCGTCGCCGCCCCCGACGAGCTGGAGGAGCTGGAGGGCAGGCCGTTCATCCGGGTGGACGACGACCAGCCGATCGGCCTGGTCCCGGCCGCGCTGGTGCTGGGCCTGGGAGAGGACCCGGGATGGCCGGTCGCCGGGGGCCGGTCCCCGATCGTGGTGGTCGCCGACCGCGGGCAGCGCTTCGGGATGGTGGTCGACGCCCTGATCGGCGAGCGGGACCTGGACATCCGGCCGCTGGACGCGAGGCTGGGCAAGGTGCCCGACGTGGCCGGGGCCTCGGTCCTGGACGACGGCCGGGTGGTCCTGATTTTGGACGTCGAGGATCTCGTCCGGTCGATCGACGCGAGGCTGCAAGGCCATCGGTTCCGGCTGGCGGCGTCGGATGCCCGGCCGGTCGAGGCGGGCGGGGAGGGCCCGGGGCCGAAGCGGATCCTGGTGGTGGACGACTCGATCACGGTCCGGGAGCTGGAACGCCAGCTGCTGGCCAACCACGGGTACGAGGTGGACACGGCGGTCGACGGCATGGACGGGTGGAATGCCCTGCGGCAGGGGCGGTATGATCTGGTGGTCAGCGACGTGGACATGCCGAGGCTGGACGGGATCGGGCTGGTCCGACTCGTCCGCGACGACCCTCGGCTGCGCGGGCTCCCCGTGGTCATCGTGTCCTACAAGGACCGGGCGGAAGACCGCCTCCGCGGCCTCGACGCCGGGGCCGACGCCTACCTGACCAAGGGGAGCTTCCACGACGAGACGTTCATTTCGACCGTCGTCGACCTGATCGGGGAGGCGGTGCGGCGGTGAGGGTGGCGATCGTCAACGACTCGGCCCTGGCGACCGAGGCGCTCCGGCGCGTCGTCCGTTCGGTCCCCGGCGCGGAGGTCGCCTGGACCGCCGCGGACGGGGCCGAGGCCGTCGACCGCGCGGCCGCCGACCGGCCCGACGCCCTGCTGATGGACCTCATCATGCCCCGGATGGACGGGGTCGAGGCGACCCGCCGGATCATGATCGGCAGCCCGTGCCCGATCCTGGTCGTGACGGCGACGGTCAGCGGGAACATGGACCGCGTCTACGAGGCGATGGGGCACGGCGCCCTGGACGCCGTGAACACGCCGGCGCTGGGCCCCGGCGGCGTCGCGACCGGCGGGGAGGACCTGGCCCGGAAACTCTCGCAGCTCGCCCTGCTGGCGGCCCGCCCGACGGCGGATCGCGCCCCGCCCCCCCGGCCCACGGAGGGGCCCGCCCCGGCGTCCCGCCCCGCGTCGCCGATCGACGACCTGCCGCCGATGGTCGTCATCGGGTCCTCGACCGGCGGGCCGAAGGCGCTCGCCGAGATCCTGGAGGCGCTGCCGGCCGGCTGGGGGGCGGCCGTCGTGGTCATCCAGCACATCGACGCCTCCTTCGCGCCGGGGCTGACGAAGTGGCTGGAGGGGCATTCTCGGCTCCCCGTCCGGCTGATCGTCGGGGGGGAACGGCCCGAGGCGGGGGCGGTCCTGGTCAGCGGCACCGACGACCACGTCGCGCTGGAGGACCGCGGCCGGCTGGCGATCACTGCCGATCCGGAGTCGCTGCCCTACCGGCCGAGCGTCGACGTGTTCTTCGAGAGCCTGGCGGCACGACGGGTCCGGCCGGGGGTGGCCGTGGTCCTGACCGGGATGGGCCGCGACGGGGCCCGGGGGCTGCTCGCCCTCCGAGGGCAAGGATGGCACACCATCGCCCAGGACCGTGAGACCTGCACCGTCTGGGGTATGCCCCGGGCGGCGGTCGAGCTGGGAGCGGCCGTCGAAGTCCTCCCGCCCTCCCGGATCGGCCCGGCCTTGACCTCGGCGATCGACGCGGCCTCCCGCCGCCCGTAGCGGCCGACCGAGCGCGGCGCGATTTCCGCCACCACGACCAGTCCGTTCGAGGGGGGGACCAGCCGGTTCGCCGATCGATCGATCGACCCGGGCGGCGGGGAGGGCCGGCCTCGGCGCAGGATGGGTCAATAGGAGTCCGACGAGATCACCTCCGCGCCCCGGGTCGTGCTGAGGGCCCGCCAGGTCAGGGCGTCGATCGCGTCCCGGACGAATCGGACGGAGCCGTCGGCCATCGCCGCGTTCACCCCGCTGGGGTGTCGGCTGCGGGCGCCGTAGTTGTCGGGCAGGGCGGTGGTGGCGGCGGTGCAGGGGGGGTTGGGGGGGGAGGGGTCGCAGTAGTACGGGCTGAACATGGCGTCGGGGAAGGAGCTGTTGGGCGTGAGGAAGGCCTCGAAGCCGGCGGCGTCCCCCCACCAGGAGAAGCCCCGGAGGTCCCTCCCCCGGCCGACGACCACCTCGGAAAGCAGGAGCGTCTGGCCGGTGCCGTCGACCAGGCCGCTGAGGCCGACGGTCCGACGACCGGGGTCGGTCCGGGTCAGGCCCCGGTAGGGGGAACCGATGTCGACGAACGGGGCGCCGCCGAAGGCGTCCCCCCGGAAATCCTCCTGGAACTGGGTCGTGTTGCCGAAGTTCGCGGCGTAGTTCTGCGAGGTGCAGGAGTAGGTCACGCCGTTCATCCGCTCGGAGATCGGGGCGTTGGTGTCGTCGCTGGGGCAGAGGTAGGCGGAAATCCAGGTCGAGGTCACGGTCCGGTTGGCCGCGCCGAAATATCGGAGCGGGTCGTCGTGCTCGGACGGCACGCCCGGCAGGTTGCTGCCGTCGGCGTTCCAGGAGTCATAGAGGGCGGGCCGCTCCAGGTGGGGCAGGACGTAGACCAGCCAGGTCCCCCAGCAGCAGCCCTTCTTCCCCGGGGGGAAGCAGCGGTGGACGTCGTGGTAGTGGTGCATCGCCAGGGCGATCTGCTTCAGGTTGTTGGTGCACTGCACCCGCCGGGCCGCCTCCCGGGCGCCCTGCACGGCGGGCAACAGGAGCGCGACCAGCACGCCGACGATCGCGACGACCACCAGCAGCTCGATGATCGTGAAGCCGACAGGACGCCTCGGCATGGGATCGGCCTCGATCGGAGGACTCGCTCGGGGGAGGCCCGAGGGAGGTGAGGGGAGGGGGGGGGGAGGGGAGGAGCTCATTCGCCCTCGGGGGACGGGGGGGCCGGTTCGCCGATCAGCTCGAAGCGGTACTCGTTGGGCCCGTCGGGCGTGACCGTCGCGGCCAGCTCGGTCCGCTCATTGTAGCGCCCGGGGATCAGGTCGATCATCGGCCGGGGCGATCGAGGAGACTCCCCCGGTGCCGGGGACGCCTGGACGCCGGAACTGGCGTAAATCCGGACCGAGTAGGAGCCGGGGGTCGGCCCATCGCGGCCCGGGATGGCGAATCGACCGGAGCGGATCGACCCGCCGACGGCCAGGCCGCCCTCCTGACCCGGGGCAGGCTCGAAGAGGACGAACCCCTCGGCCAGCGGCTCGGAGTCCAGCGAGACCCGACCCGAGACCGGACGTCGGCCCCCCCCGTCGCCGCAGCCGATCGGGACGGCCAGGCCAAGCAGGGCCGAGACCACCACCGCCCGGATCGCGACGCCGGCCCGGGAGCCGCCGGTTGCCGAACTCCCGAGTTGAGTCGCCTCGAACATCGCGTCGACCTGGGCCTGGGACACCCCCGACCGGGCCGGGCACTCCTGCCCGGGCTCGTGGTGACGGGGGCACTCGTGCTCAATTGACCACGACGATCGCCTTCCATGCTTCCGTATTCTAATCGGGGCGTCGACCGGGGCGCCCCCGTCCCGGGCGGATCCGGGGGAGGGGGGGCCGGGACCTCCCGAGGGCCGTCCCGGGAAATCCGACCTGGGGCGAGAATTTGAACCCCGGGGGCCCGGATCGTGCAGTAACTCGGCGAGACTTCGACCAAACATCCCGACCACGGCGCGCAGTCGGCCCCGACAGGCAGCGGCCGGGGCCCCGGCCGATCGAACGCGACGGCGATCCCCAATGACCGATCATCAACTCCTCGGCGAATTCGTTTCCGAGCGGAGCGAGGCGGCCTTCCGAGATCTGGTGGCCCGGCACGGCCCGGCGGTCCTCCGCGCCTGCCGCCGGATCCTAGGCGACCCGGACGAGGTCGAAGACGCGTTCCAGGCCACCTTCCTCGTCCTCGTCCGCAAGGCGCCGACGATCCGAGACCCGGAGACCCTGGGAAACTGGCTCTATGGGGTCGCCCTCAGGGTCGCCGCCCGGGCGAGGAGGGATGCGGCCCGGCGTCGGGACCACGAGCGGAGGATTGCGGCGATGTCCCCGGCCTGCTGGGAACCCGGGCGAGCCTGGGACGACTCGGAGCGGGTCGTGCGCGAGGAGCTGGCCCGGCTGCCTAGGTCGTACCGGGAGCCGATCGAGCTGTGCTACCTCGGGGGTTGCAGCCACGAGGAGGCGGCCCGTCGGCTGGACTGGCCGCTCGGCACGCTGAAGACCCGGCTGGTCCGGGGTCGGAGGCGGCTCCGGGGCCGTCTGGCCCGTCGGGGGATCGCCCCGGCCTTGCTCCTCCTGCTGGCCTGGCCCGGCCGGCGGGCTTCCGCGGCCGTGCCCGGGGATCTGCTGGAGAAGACGGTCGGCGCGATGCTCGACGACGCCCGGGGGCTCCTGTCGGCCGGGGCCTCGCGGCCGGCCGAGCTGGCCCGGGCTTTCGAGCACGCCCGACGCCCGCCCCGGTGGCTCGGCCCGCTGGCGGTCCTGCTGGCGACCGCCGTCGTGACGACCCTGGGGGTCGCCCTCAGGGCCCAGGCCCGGGCGGCCGAGTTCGAGTCGTTCGCGGCGCTCCCCCCCAATCTCACCGACGTGCTGAACGTCGAGTGCCGCTGACCCGGCCCCGCTCCCCCGCCTCGGCGAGTCGAGCCGCCGGCTGGCGGCCTCCCCCCGGGAAAAAAGGTGAACCCGGGGCCGGGGGGCCGGGGAGTACGAGTCCGAGGGGCCGAATCCGCCCCCTCGGGCCGATCCCCTCGGGAGGCCGGTTCGCCGCCCGAAGTCCCCGGGTGACGCGGCGGGGCGCCCTGCCACCCCGGCCCGGACCTCCCCGAATACCCCCCGACGCGCCTCGTGCTGCGTGCCGGGCACCCGCCCCCGCGTAGATCGTGCGCGCCGGCCCCACCCAACCGGAGAGGCATCCCTCGAAGACCCGCTCCTACGCGAGGATCGCCCTGATCGGCCTCGCCGCGCCGGCCTCCGCCCCGGCCGGGCCGATCGGGTACGTCCTGGGCAACGGCGGCACCACGCTGCACGCCTCGGCCCGCCGTCGCCGGGCCCGGCGGGCCTCCTGATCGATCGCGGCGAAACGGCCCGCAATCGTGGCCCGGGGCGATCCCGGGCCGACTCCTCCCTCCTCCATCGAGATCCTCACCAATGAACGAACAGGACCGAGGCGGCCGCAGTGCGAGCAACCGTCGCCGCATCCTCCAGGGGCTCGGGCTCGCCTCGATCGGCCTGGCCGGCGGGGCGTTGACGGGCCGGAACGCCCACGCCCAGCGCGGCGGGCTGGACGTGCCCGTGCTGAACTTCGCGCTGAACCTGGAGTACCTGGAAGCCGAATACTACACCTACGCGACCGCCGGGGTGAGCATCGCCGACCTGGGCATCGGCGTCACCGGGGTCAGCACCGGGGCGGGCAACCCCGGGCCGGTGACCGTGAAGCCGAATCCCCGGGTGCCGTTCACCTCGGGGGGCCTGATCGAGCAGTACGCCAACGAGATCGCCCTGGACGAGCAGAACCACGTCCGGTTCCTCCGGGCGGCGCTCGGTGCCAACGCGGTCGCCCGGCCGGCGATCGACCTGATGGGCAGCTTCGCCGCCGCGGCGGAGGCCGCCGGGCTCGGCTCGGGCTTCGACCCGTTCGCCAGCGAGCTGAACTTCCTGCTCGGGGCGTTCATCTTCGAGGACGTCGGCGTGACCGCCTACAAGGGGGCCGCCCGGCTGCTGGCCAACCGGGACTTCCTGGAGGCCGCGGCGGGCATCCTCGCCGTCGAGGCCTACCACGCGGGGGAGGTCCGCACGGTGCTCGCCGCGATGGACGCCGACGCCCCCGGCCTGGGCATCGCCGGCATCGTCCAGGCGATCTCCGACCTGAGGGACGCCGCCGACGGTGCGGCCGACCTGGACCAGGGGATCGTCGAGGACGGCGAGCTCAACATCGTGCCGGCCGACGAGAACTCGATCGCCTTCAGCCGGTCGGCCCAGCAGGTCCTGAACATCGTCTACCTGAACGCGAACACCGCCCCCGGCGGATTCTTCCCGATGGGCATGAACGGCGCCATCCGCTGAGACCGGCATTGGCGGCCGGGAGGCGATCGTGCGCCCCGGCCGCCCGCCGTCGCCCCACGCCCGGGGCGAGGCGGGGCGATCCCCTTCCTGATGAGGACCTCGAACGATGAACCTGCGAGCTATCACCCCGATCGTCGCCGCCCTGCTCGGCCTCGCGGCGGCGGGCCCGGCCGGGGGGGCGACGGTCTACTCGATCGGCGACGGCGGCCTCTCCCTGCTCCGCTACTCGACCGACGACCCCGGCGACGTCTCCCGGGTCGGCTTCTTTGGCGGCCCCCTCGACGGCCTCGACTCGATCGACTTCCGCCCGTCGACCGGCCAGCTCTACGGCTACCAGGACCTCACCGACTCCTACTTCACCGTCGACCTGAGCACCGCCGCGCTCACCCTGGCGACGGCCCCGGACGTCGGCGCCACCACGAACACCTTCTTCCTCGGGATGGACTGGAACCCGACGATCGACCGCCTCCGGGTCGTCACCGACAGCACCCAGAACCTCGTCTACAACCCGGAAACCGGCACGGCGAACGCGGTCACAAACCTGTTCTACGTGCCGGGGGATCCGAACGAGGCGTTCACGCCGCTGGTGATCGAGAACGCCTACACCAACAGCCTCCGTTCCAACTTCGGCGGGACGACGCAGCAGTACGTCCTCGATTACGGCCTCGACGTCCTGGCGACGCTGGACAACAACACCGGCCGACTGGAGTCGATCGGTGAGCTGATGCTCGCCGGCTCGGTATTGGACTTCGACGAGTTCGTCGGCTTCGACATCGAGTCGACGGCAGTCGGGGTCAACACCGCCCGGGCGCTGCTAACGGTCGACGGGGTGGCCGGCCTGTACACGATCGACCTGACGACCGCCGAGGCGACGTTCCTGGGGGCCCTCGGTTCGGGGTTCGGGCCGACCTACGGCCTGGCCGTCGCGCCGATCCCGGAGCCGACGAGCCTGGCCCTGGTCGCGATCGGGACCGTGCCCTTGGGGGTGATGTCCGCCTGTCGCCGTCGCCGGCGTCGTCGGGCCTCACGGCCGGTGCCCACCGGCGACGACGGGGGTTGAGGCCGGGTCGCCCCGGCCGTGCGGCTCAGGGCATCTCGGGCCGGATCGGCCCGGTCGGCGTCGCCGGCACCCCGGCCTCCCCGGGGGGCCGGGCGTCGGCCGAGGAGGGGGGCGGGAAGACCCGGGCCCAGTCCCGGGCCATGTCGGCCACGACCCAGCCGCGGTCGGCGGCCTCGTCGAGCGCCCGGTCCAGCCGGCCGACCGGGGAGTCCCGGTCGTAGGCGTACTCCCGATCGGCGTCGGTGTGGTGGACGATCAGGCCGAGTCGGGGGCCGGGCCCCTCGGTGGCGTAGCGGAGCATCTCGTAGTCGCCGTCGGAGTTGCCGAAGGCGGCGATCGGCCGCCGGCCGATGTGCCGGCCGATGCCGACGGGCTTGCCGGCCTTGTCGTCGATGAAGTCGATCTCCGGCAGCCGGACCAGCTCGGCCCGGCCGTCGACCTCCCGGTAGGCGGTCCGGATCGTGCTGCCGACCACCTGCTCGGGGGGGATGCCGTAGACCGGGCCGGTCCAGGGCCTCATGAACTCGACCCCGCCCCCCGAGACGATGAACGTCTTGAACCCGTGCGAGCGCAGATATCCCAGCAGTTCGAGCATGGGCTGGTAGACGCACCCCGTGTAGGGCCGGTCGAACCGGGGGTGCTCGGCCAAGGCGATCCAGTCCTCGGCGATCCGGCGGAACTCCTCGACGGTCATTCCCGCGTGGGTCGCCGAGACGAGTTCGGCGACCCCCTTCTCGCCGAGGGCGGCGAGGGCGTCCCGGTCGCCGTCCAGCACGGCCGAGTAGGGCGGCGTCTCCCGCCATCCCGGGTGCCGCTCGGCCAGGGCCCGGACCCGGTCCCGGATGAAGACGGCCTGGACGTAGACCGGCTGCTCGCACCAGAGGGTGCCGTCGTTGTCGAAGACGGCGATCCGGTCGGCGACGGGGACGAAGCCGGGCCCGGCCTCGTCCGAGACCCGGCCGACGAATTCGAGGATCGCCCGCTTCGTCGGGCCGTCGACCCAGGACGGGAGGGGTTCCTCCCGACCGGCCGCCGGGGAGGAGGCCGCGGCGACGATCGCCAGGGTGAGGGCGAACAGGATTCGGGACATGATCGGGGGCTCCGGTTTCCGTGTTCGAGGTGGGCCCACCGCCGGGGGTGCCGACACCGAGGCGACCGGTCGGGACCCCCGGGGTCGCTTCAATCCATGGTCTCCGACGCCCGGGGCGGCGCCTGCGCGCTCGCCGGGACGGCCCGAAGTCCGGGCATTCCCCGCGGCCTCAGGACATCGAAGGCGAAGGCCATCGACGATCCATCCGGCGGTCGGGGGGGGATGGCCCCGTCCCATCAAGAATTCTTGAGCCTATGCGGGTGGAGGAGGTGGGGTGTAGGATGGTGAACCGGAATCGGGAATGCCCGAGGCGCACGGGCCGGCCGGGCAGCTCCCGGGCATGCGAAACGTCGGCCCTCCCGATCGCGATTCGGTGCGGAGTGGGTTCCCATGGAACACCGACACGGCGACGCACCGGCGACGCTGAATCCCCGGGCCTCGGAGGCGCCCCTCGCGGCGAGCGACCTGCTGCCGCTGGTCTACGACGAGCTGCGTCGGCTGGCGGCGAGGCGGCTGTCCCACGTCCCCCCGGGCCAGTCGCTCCAGGCGACGGCCCTGGTGCACGAGGCCTACCTGCGGCTGGTCGGGGACGGCCCGGGTCCCCTCTGGGACGGCCGGGGCCACTTCTTCGCCGCCGCGGCCGAGGCCATGCGGCGGATCCTGGTCGACCGTGCCCGGGCCAAGCGCCGGCTGAAGCGTGGCGGCGGGCTCCATCGGGTCGACCTCGACGACCCGCCCGGTCCGGACCCCGACGAGCAGTTGCTGGCGCTGGACGACGCCCTGGACCGGCTGGCGGGCGAGGACCCGGTCGCGGCCAAGGTGGTCGAGCTTCGGCAGTTCGCCGGGCTCGGGCACGAGGAGGTCGCCGCCGGGCTCGGGATCACCGTCTACCTCGCCCGCAAGAAGTGGACCTACGCCCGGGCCTGGCTCCGCGACGACCTCGGCGATTGAACCCGGCCGCCGGACCGCCCGACGATCGATCCCAACCCGGCGAGAGCCGCCTCATGCCCCTGGACCCGAGCCGAGTGCAGCGCGTGTTCCTCGAGGTCGTCGAGCTTCCCGACCCCGAGGGGTATCCCGACGCCCTGGACCGGGCTTGCGGCGCGGACTCGGAGCTGAAGGGGCGGGTCGAGGCGCTGCTGAGGGCCCACCACCGACCCGATGCGCGGCTCGACCGGCCGATCGCCGACGAGGCCGTCCCGGGCCCCGGGCCGCTCGGCTCGGGGTCCTGGTACGCGGGGGACGAGACGACGGCCAGGCCGTCGGCCCCGGCACCGGCCGAGGGCCGCCGATCCGAGCCCGAGTTCGACCTCGACCGCATCCTCGGCCGGCCCGCACGGCGGGAGGAGGCCGTTCGCCCGGCGGCGGTCGTCGACGGCTACGAGGTCCAGGGGGAGCTGGGACGCGGGGGGATGGGGGTGGTCTACAAGGCCCGCCAGGTGGTGCTGGACCGCCCCTGCGTGTTGAAGATGATCCTCGGGGGCGTCCACGCGAGGCCGGAGGCCGCCGCCCGGTTCCTGGTCGAGGCCCAGTCGATCGCCCGGCTCCACCACCCGAACATCGTCCAGATCTACCACGTCGGCGAGTGGGACGGCCTGACCTTCCTGGAGCTGGAGTACGTCGAGGGCGGCGGGCTGGATCGCGTGCTCGACGGCACCCCCTGGGAGGCCCGACGGGCGGCCGGGCTGGTCGAGCCGCTGGGCAGGGCCGTCGCGGAGGCCCACCGCCGGGAGGTCGTGCACCGGGACATCAAGCCGGCCAACATCTTGATCGCGGCCGACGGCTCGCCGAAGCTCTCGGACTTCGGCCTGGCCAAGGCGCTGGGCGTCGACTCGGGCCTGACGGCGACCGAGGCGATCATGGGCTCCCCCAGCTACATGGCCCCCGAGCAGGCCGAGGGCAAGACCAGGCACAGCGGCCCGAAGGCCGACGTCTATTCGCTGGGGGCCGTCCTCTACGAACTGCTGACCGGCCGGCCCCCGTTCAAGGGGGCGACCCTGCTAGAGACGCTCGAACAGACCCGGTCGGTCGAGCCGATCCCGCCGTCTCGGCTGGTGCCCGGGGTCCCGAGGGACCTGGAGACGATCGCCCTGAAGTGCCTGCAGAAGGATCCGGCACGGCGATACGAGTCGGCCGGGGCGTTGGCCGACGACCTGTCCCGATTCCTGGCGGGGGAGCCGATCGTGGCCCGTCGGGTCTCGGCGGCGGAGCGGGCCTGGCGATGGTGCCGTCGGCACCCGTCGCCGGCCGCCTTGACGGCGGCCGTCGTCCTGGTCGCCGCCCTCGGCCTGATCGGCGTGCTCTGGCAGTGGCAAGAGGCGGTCCGGGCCCGGGACCTGGCCGCGACCCGGGCGACGGCCGAGGCCGACGCCCGACGCCAGGCCGAGGCCTCGCTCGTCGAGCTGTACGCCGCCAGCGGCATCGCGGCCGGGGACCAGGGCGACTATGGCCGGGCGGCCCTCTGGTTCGCCAACGCCGCCCGGAAGGCGGAGGCCGATCCCGACCGCCGGTCGAGCAACGCGATCCGGTCCCGAACCTGGGGCGATCGGGCGATCCGGCCGCTCCGGGCCGTGGTCGCCGACGGGGCCTGGCCCGGGGGCCTCCGCTTCCACCCGGGCGGGCACTTCCTGCTCTCGAAGACCGTGATCGGCGGCTCGACGCGGGATGCCGAGCATTCCCTCTGGGACCTCGATCGCGAGCGGCCCATCCCGTTCCCGGGCGGGCCGGACTCGGCGACGGCGGCCTCCTGGAGCCCCGACGGTTCCCGGATTGCCTTCGCAGGAGAAGACGAGCAGGGGGGGGTGGTCCTCCGCCCGTTTCCCGATGGAGGGCCGCCGACCCGCATCCCGTTCCCCGGCCGGATCCGGCTGCTGGAATTCGGCGACGGCGGCCGGCTGCTGGCGATCGCCGGCGGCAACGTCGCCCGGGTCTGGGACGTCCGAGCCGGCGCGTTCGCCTCGCCGGCCCTCGAACATCCCGAGGCGGTCACGACGCTGGCGATCCACCCGGAGGGCCGCTCGCTGGCCACCGGCTGCCTCGACCAGCAGGCCCGCCTCTTCGCCCTCCCCAAGGAGGACGGCGAACCGACCTGGCCGCCGGTGCGGCACCTCCAGGCGGGCTCGCGAGGCCCCTGGGACCGCCTCTTCTTCGCCCCCCCGATGTTCGTCGACGGCGGCCGGGGGCTGATCACCTGGGGAGGGGAAGGCGACCTGACCTGGCGGTCGACCGCGACGGGCGAGGTGACCCGGACGCTCGAATCCCCCGAGCTGTCGGGGAGGATCGCCGGGGTCGAGGCGAGCCCGGACGGCCGATACGTCGCGGCCTTCGGGCACATGCTCCCGGCCAATGTCCGGGTGTTCGAGCTCTCCTCGGGCGAGCCGGTCGGGCCGATCCTGGAGCACGAGAACACGATCTCGGGCGTCTGCTTCAGCCCCGACGGCCGGACGCTCCTGACCGGCTCGACCGACAACACGGCCCGTCTCTGGTCCGTCCCCGACGGCACGCCCCTGGCCCGGCCCCTGGACCTGCACCGCGCCGTCCAGCTCGTCGCGTTCGCCCCGGGGGGGCGGGCGATCGCCACCCAGGACGGCGACCTCATCCGCCTCTGGGGACTGCCGCGGCAGGCGGCGCCCAAGGCCCGGCTCCCGCTGGACAACCCGGCGTCGTTCGTCTCGATCAGCCCCGACGGCACCCTCGCGATCCCGACCGGGGTCTCGTTCGAGCCGGACCGGGGGCTCCGGAGCGTCCGCGCCTACCGCATCTCGACCGGCCGGCCCGCGGGGCCGGGCTTCCCCGCCGGGGGTGTCGTGATCGACGCGGCCTTCTCGCCCGACGGGCGGTCGGTCGCCGTCCTCGGCTCGGGGGCCGGCGGCCCGGGGGAGGGCCCCTCGGCTTCCTGCTGGGACTGGTCGACCGGCCGCCGGCGATGGCGGTCGGGGCTGCCCTCCGAGCCCCGGAGCCTGGCCTACCGCCCCGACGGCCGGCGCCTCGCCGTGCTCTGCGGCGGCGGCGAGCTGCTCGTCTTCGACCCGGCCGACGGCCGGGAGGTCCGCCGATGGCAGGCCCACGAGCCCGAGCCCGCGCACCACTGGGTCAACAACGGCGAGGCCCGCTACAGCCCCGACGGCCGATCGATCCTGACCTGGGGCATGGGCAACGACCTCCGCGCCTGGGAGGCCGACTCGGGCCGGCCCCGGTTCGCCCCCATCAGCCACGAGGACAAGTGCCACGACGTGCGATTCTCCCCGGACGGCCTCCTCCTCGCGACCGCGTCCTACGACGGCTCGGTCCGGGTCCGGGACGTCGAGACCGGGGCAACCGTGGCCGAGCTTCCCGAGCACCCGGACATCGTCTATTCCGCCGCGTTCAGCCCCGACGGGAGGCTGCTGGCGACCGCCTGCCGGGACCGCGAGGTCCGGGTCTGGGACTGGGAGGCCGGCCGGCTCGCCTGCCCCCCGTTCGAGCACGAGAAGGACGCCGTCGAGGCCGTCTTCTCTCCCGACGGGCGCCTGGTGCTCTCGGTGGGGAACGACGCCACGGCCCGGGCCTGGGACTGGCGCTCGGGCAAGCCCCTCATGCCCCCCCTCCGGCTCGACGGCAACCCGATGAGCATCGTCGCCGCCCCGGACGGCCGCCACGCGGTGGTCGGCGGGTTCCTGGGCGCCCTGGCCGTGATCGACCTCTCCGGACTCGCGCCCGGCGACGCGGTCGACCCGGTCGCCCTCTGCCACCAGGCCGAACTCCTCTCCGGCCAACGGCTTCACGACGGGGGAGGGACGGTCAACCTGTCGGCGGACGAGTGGCTCGAACGCTGGCGAGGGTCCCGAGGGCGGACGATCGAGGCGATGGCCTCCCCCTGAGCCGCCGCCCGAGGACCCACCATGCCCCACCCCGCCCGTCCCCATCCCGCCGGGGTCGCTCCCGGCCGATTTCCACCGATCCCGGTTTTTCTTCGACAGCGACGCGGGCGGACGGCGGATTGGAGGTGGCACGCGATGCGAGGACCACCCCATGACCCCCGACCCGGCGCGCGTCCAGGCCGTCTTCCTGATGGCGCTCGACCATCCCTCACCGAGGGGTCGCGCCGCCGCGCTCGACCGCGAGTGCGGGCCCGACGACGAGCTTCGGCGTCGCGTCGAAGCCCTGCTGGTCGCCCATGCTCGGCCCGGCGGCCTCCTCGACCGGCCCATCATCCTCTCGAACGAGCAGGTCCCGGCGGGCCGCCCCCGACCGATGGATCCCCCCGGCGCGTCCGACGGCGTCCCCGACGGCCCGGCGCCCTCGCGATGAGCCCCGCCTCGGCCCCGGGCGCCGGCCCACACGACCGACCACCCGGTTCAAGGAAATCGCCCGTGAGTGCCCTCCAATCGACCTCGATCTGCTCGCTCACCGCGATGCCCCCCGCCGCGACGGCCGCCCAGGGCCGGGGCCCGATCTCCCCCGAGGAGGCCCACCGGATCGGGACGGCGCCCGACATCTACGGCGACCCGCGGGTGACCATGGAGCTCACGCGACGGGTGATGACTAACGTCGCCTCCCCGACCGGGAGTGACGCCCCGATGGGCCGGTTCGCCCACCTCCGGGCCTGCCCGACGCCGGAGGACACGGCGGTCACGGCGCCGAACGCCGACACGCCCGCTCCGCTCGCCTGGCTCGACCCCTCCGACGGCCCGCACGCCCCCCGCGTCCCCGACGCCGGGGCCCGCGATTTCCTGAAACCGATGCTCGGCGGCTGGACCGACGTGTTCCAGGTCCCCGGCTCCCGGACGGCCGGAACAGGTGCCCAGCCCGACGCGATCACGGGGCCCGGCGGGGGGGGGACCGCCGAGGTCAACGGCCGGAACTTCTCGGCGAAGGCCGGCCTTCACGGCACCAATTACCCCCAGTGGGCCTTCGTCACGGCGATCGGCCTCGGCGCCAATCGGCCCCAGGACGCGCTCTATCCTTTCACGGCGGAGGACGGCTCGTGGACGCCGCCGGACGTCTCGAAGGCCGATTGAATCGCGTCTCGATGGACCCCGTCGCCGATCCGGAGGGCCCCGGGCCGGATCGACGCCGTGATCGGAAACCCCCGGGGCGTCGCCGAACGATCGGTCAATCAGCGAGTCGTCAGGCCGGGACGGGAGAGGGCAGCGTGACCCTCCCCGAACCGGCGGGATTCTCCCCGAGGAACGCACCATGATCCGTCGAATCACCATTACCACCCTCTCCGGGCTGCTCGGACTGCTCCTGGCTTCGACCGGCGAGGCCCAGTACGGCTGGGGAGGCTGGGGCGGCGGCTCCAGCATCCAGGGCACCCGGGCCTACGGCATGGGCAATTTCGCCGCCGGGGCCGGCCAGTATAACGAGCAGTCGGCCGAGGCCCGATCGATCAACGCCAACACGGCCATGCAGTTCAACGACTACGTCTATCAGTGCAATGAGCGCAACCATCAGGAATACTACGACCAGATGGCGCAGCAGCAGCAGCTCGACGCGAAGGGCCGGCAGGCGATCCAGGACCGCCACCTCAACAACGCCACCGACCAGGATATCGTCGACGGCGACGCCGTGAACGCCGTCTTCCACTGGCTGACCAACCCGAAGATCCCGCACGACCTGCTCGTCCAGGCCGGCCAGGACCTGATCCTCACCTCCGAGCAGGTCCGGACGATCCCCCTGGACTCCGCCGCCCAGGGCATCGTCATCTCGATCGAGCGGCTGGCGGGCGAGGACTGGCCCGACTCGCTCTCGTCGGCCGAGTTCAAGCCCTATCGCGACCAGTACCTGGCCCTCGTCCAGAAGGCCCGGGCCATCCCCGACGGCCAGCACCTGCCCGACGAGATGATCGACGAGGGGATCAACATCCTCCAGCAGATGCGATCCCTGGCCAAGTCCCAACTCCGGGGCCCCGACTTCGCCGAGGCCGAGCGGTACCTCAAGGCGCACGTCGGCCTCCTGCAGATGACCCGCAAGAACAACATCGAGGAGATACTGGAGAAGGTCCGGGAGGTCAAGGAGGTCCCCCTGGTCAACGCCCTGAACTTCATGCACGCCTATAGCCTCCAGTTCGGCAAGGCCGAAGAGGGGGACGAGAAGCTCCTCTACATCAACACCCTCTACCCGGAGCTCACCGAATTGCGCTCCCGGGTGATGTCCATGGCCGGCGGCGCGCCCCCCGCCCCGCAGCCGACCCAGGCGGTGGCCCCCGCTGGTGGGCAGCCCAACCAGGGGCCCGCCCCCCCCACCGCGCTCTTCGGCAACATGCAGTGGGATCAGATGACCGTCGCCAAGGCCCCGGCCCGCTGAACCTCCGCCCGGGCCGACGCGGGAGGACCGCGTCGGCCCCTTACCCGGCGGATCGGCCCGTCCGGGACCCCCTCCCCGGGCCGACGTCGAGGGTCCAAGCCCCATCGGATGTCCCTCCCGAGGCCGGGTAGGCCGCCGACGCCGGGCTGGCCGCTCGCCGGCCCGGGTCCAGGCCCGAAGGCGGCCGTCCCGTCGCGGACGTCGGCAAGCGCCGACGACCTCAAGGCGACCCCTCCCTCGCCGAGGACGGCGATCATGCCAGGGTCGAAGGCGGCTTGCCCTCGAAACCCGCCGATCGGGGGAGGGGAAGGCCGTCGCCGGCAAGCCAACCAAGGCCCGGTCCGATCGGCGTCGAGCCGACCGACCTCCTGGCCGGACACCCCGACGGGCCCGGGGACGCCGAATGACGGGCCCGACCGAGTTCCCCCCCCCATGCCCACCCTTGTTGAGGACCTGCCCATGAACCGGCCGACCCCCTCCCGAGCGGCCAGGCTCACGGCCCTGGCCACCCTCGCCGCCCTGCTGACACCGGACGTCGGTCCGGCCTGTCCCGTCGCACCGACGGCCGAGCGGCCGCAAGAGAATGCGGACGTGGAAGCCGATACCGACCTCGATTCCCCCGAGGCCCGGCGGGAGGACCGCGAGTCCATCCGGGCGGCGATGCGCTCCTTCGAGGCGGCGTTCGAGGCCCGGGACGCCGAGGCCCTCGCCTCGCACTGGACCGCCCAGGGCGAGTACCTCGACGAGGGGGGCAAGCGGATCCGGGGCAGGGCGGCGCTCCGGGCCGGGTTCGCCGCCTTCTTCGCCGCCACGCCCGAGGTCACGGCCGAGGTCCGGCCGGGTCCGATCCGGTTCCTCTCCGACGGCACCGCGATCGAGGAGGGGGCCGTGGCCGTCCGTCGAGGACCGGCGGAGCCGGAGACCCGGGCCGCCTACTCCGCCCTGCTCGTCCGGGAGGGCGGGCGATGGCTGATGGCCCAGCTGGAGGAGTCTCCCGGCGGCGGGCCCTCGGTCGGGGACCTGGCCTGGCTCGTCGGCGAGTGGCGGTCGGCGGCCGGCGAGGCGGCCGAGATCCGGACGACCTACGAGTGGGCCCCGGGGGAGGCGTTCCTCCAGGCGAAGTTCACCCTCAAGGAGCGGGCGATGGACCTCGGCGGGACTCAGGTCATCGGGCACGACCCCGAGACCGGGGCCCTCCACTCCTGGACCTTCGAGGCCGGCGGGGGCATCGGCGAGGCCGACTGGCACCCCGATGGCGACCACTGGGTCCTCGAAGCGGCCGGCACCTTGACCGACGGCCGGACCCTCTTCGAAACCAACATCCTCCGCCGGGTCGACGACGACACCTTCACCTGGCAGTCGATCGGCCGCCTGCTCGAGGACGTCGAGCTTCCCGACCTACCCCCCGTCAAGGTGACCCGGGTCGAGCCGCAGGAGTGAACCGGATGCAACCAGCCGGCGATCCCCAACACGCTCGGAACCCCGGGATTGGAGCCACTCCCATGCGTCGGAACCTCATCACACTCTCATTCTTGACCCTCTCCCTCCTCATCCCGGACGTCCAGGCGTTCGCCCAGCGGGGCGGCCGGGGCGGCGGTGGACGGGGCGGCGGCATGCAGCGCGGCGGCATGCAGGGCGGCGGCATGCAACGCGGCGGCATGCAGGGCGGCGGCATGCAACGCGGCGGCATGCAGGGCGGCGGCATGCAACGCGGCGGCGGCATGCAGGGCGGCGGCGGCTTCGGAGGTGGGCTCTCGGGGCGGAGTCCCCAGGGCGGGATGCAGGGACAGGGCCCGTCGGCCTCCTTCGGCATGGGGGAGGCGGCCAGTCCCGGGATGAGCTTCGGCGCCGGCGGCGCCGGTCGGCCGGGGATGGGAGCCGGAGGATCAGGACGTCCGGGGATGGGAGCCGGTGGAGCAGGCCAGCCGGGCTTCGGCGCCGGCGGTGTGGGTGGGCCAGCCAGCGGTGTGGGAGTCCGTCCGGGAGCCGGTGCCGGCGGCGCGGGCGGGCCGGACAGCGGCATCGGCGTCCGGCCGGGGGCCGGCGCCGGTGCACCGGGGGTCGGCGCCGGGGGCGTCGGCGGGCCGGACAGCGGCATCGGCGTCCGGCCGGGCATGGGGGCCGGAGCCGCAGGTCTTCCCGGAGGCGGCGGCGCCGGCAGGGCTTACGGCACCTACCACACCCCGGACACGATGCTCTACGCCCAGCGGAATACCGTGGTCGCCGGGGCGCATGCCTATCCGGCCTTCACCCCCGAGATGTATGCCGGATATCCGGGGGCCTGGAGGCCGTCGAACCTGGTGGCCGATTCACTCTACGCGAACCCGGGCTACGGCGCCCTCGCCTCGATGCTCGGCGTGACGGGGCAGCCCGCCCCGTACGACTACGGCGGCAACGTCGTCGCCCAGCCCGACGCCGTCTACGTCAACGGCGACCCCGCCGGCACGCCTCAAGACTATGCGGCCCAGGCGTCGCAGATCGCCGCCGCCGGCGGCGGCGACCCCGCCGCGGATGCCCAGTGGCAGCCGATCGGCGTGTTCGCCATGCTCCAGGGCGATCAGGCCCAGCCCAACGAGTTCTTCGAACTGGCGGTCGACAGCCAGGGGATGCTCCGCGGCAATTATCACAACGTCCAGGCGAATCAGACCTTCCCGATCGCCGGCTCGGTCGACCCGCAATCCCAGCGGGCCGCCTGGACCGTCGCCGACCAGCCGACTCCCGTGTTCGAGGCCGGCCTGGTCAACCTCACCGGCGACCAGGCGACGATGCTGGTCCACACCGCCGACGGCCAGCAGCAGCAGTTCTCCCTGGTCCGACTGCCCGATCCCCAGCAGGGCTCGCCGGCCCAGGCGCAACCGTAGCGGGCCGCCAAGCCCTCTCGTGTCCGCGCCGGCGATCGCCCGGAAACCCGAATGTCGACCTAGGATTCTCGGCCCGATCGTCGGACCAAGGCCCGGAGCCCCGAGGGGGGGCAATCCGGGCCGGTCCACGTCCCCGTCCCCGTCCCCGTCCCCGGGAGGACCCTCGCCGATGGCGCTCTCCGTACCGTCCCGGCCACGACTCGTGCCGGTCGTCCCCATCCTGCTGGGAATCGCCTGGGGTACAGCAGGAGCAAGCCCCGGGCAAGACCAGCCCGGGGGAGTCCCGGAGACCGAGGCCGCTTCCGGGGAGGAACAGGCCCTCAGGGCGTTCAACGAGGCGTTCGTCGAGGCCTACGACCGGGGAGACGCCCCGGCCCTGGCCTCGATGTACGCCGAGGACGCCGAGGTCTTCGAGGCCGACGGCGCCCGGTATCGCGGGCGATCACTCGTCGAGCAACGCTACGCCGACCTGTTCGAGTCGGATCCCGGGGCCCGGCTCGAACTGAGCCCCGAGGAGACCCGGATGCTGAGCCCCGAGGTGGCCAAGGAGGAGGGGCGTTCCGTCGTCTCCCCGGCCGAGGGGCCTCCGGTGTCGCACCTCTACACGGCCCTGTTCGTCAAGCGAGACGGCCGATGGCTCCTGGCCAGCGTCCGGGAGGAGGTCGACCCCCTGGTCGCCCCCGGAGATCGGCTCCGGGAGCTGGAGTGGATGGTCGGCGAATGGGTCGATGAGGGGCCCGAGTCCGAGGCCCGGGTCGAGTGCCGATGGTCACCGGACGGCCACTACCTGCTGCGAGACTTCTCCCTCAAGAGGGCCGGCGAGGTCGTCCTCGGCGTCTCCCAGCGGATCGCCTGGGATCCGATCGCCGGCACCTTCCGCTCGTGGGAATTCGATACCGAGGGCGGCTTCGGCGAGGGGAGCTGGGCCCGGGACGGCGACCTCTGGGTCGTCTCCGAGCGCGGCGTACGCCCCGAGGGCCTGGCCGCCTCGTCGACCCGGATCCTGGAACGGCTCGGCCCCGACCAGGTGCGGTGGACCCGGTTCGACCTCGAAATCGACGGGGAGGAGGTGCCGGGGGAGGAGCGATCGGTGCTCACCCGGGTGCCCCCCAGGCCGGGCCTGGGAGACGATCCCCGACCCGACCCGTCCCCCTCGGCGCCGACGAACAGCCCGACCGCCCCGAATTCGGAGAGGAACCCACGATGAGACGCGCCCAGGTGACGCGACTGGTGACGGCCGCCCTCGCCCTGACCCTCGCCTCCGGGGAGGCCTTCGCCCACGGCTTCCGCGGGGGCGGCGGCTTCCGGGGCGGGATGGCGGGCGGCGGGATGCGAGGCGGGTACGGCGGCATGAGGCCCGGCGGGTACGGCGGCATGCGAGGCGGGTACGGCGGCATGGGCCCCGGCGTCGGCGGGTTCCGCGGCGGCGGAATGCCGGGCGGGATCGGCGGCGCGTCGATCGGGCGGGTGCCGTCATTCAGTTCGCCCGGGACCTTCAACCGGGCCGGCGGCGGCGCCTTCCGAGGCTACAACTCGTACGCGGGGGGGATGGCCGCCGGGGGCGGCAGCGTCGGGCGCGGCCCGCTCGGCGGGGGCTACGGGTCAGGCTTCGAGACGGGCTCCTACACCGGCCCCAGGGGAGGATCGATCGACTACGGCGCCGCGGGCCGGGGCGCCGTGGGGCCCGGCGGGGCGGCAGCCGGCCGGGGCATCGGCGGGATCCAGGCGACCACCCCGGGCGGGAGGACCTTCACCGACGTCGGCCGGGCCGCCGGGGCGGTCGGGCCGAGAGGCAACGCCATCGGCGGCCGGGAGGACTTGGGGGTCGCCTCGGGCCCGAGGGGCACGGCCGTCGCCGGCTCCCGGGAAGTCGCGGCCCGGGGCCCCGGCGGGTTCGCCGCCGCCGGGGAGCGGGGGGGGATCGCGGTCGGGCCCCGGGGAGTGGCCGCGGGGGGCTACCGGGCCTTCGGCGCCTCGGCGGCCCGCCCGTACGGGTTCAACCCGTATGGCGCGTACCACGCCGGCTGGGTCCACGGCTACTGGAACGGCCACGAGGACGCCGCCTGGGGCTGGCGAGGGGCCGCCTGGGGCCTCGGGGCGGGCATCGGCCTCGGCTGGGGCCTGGCGGACTGGGGATACGGCTCGATGCTCTACTCCATGGGCTACTGGCCCTACGTCAACCCGTACGTCGTGGAGACCGTGGCCGAGGTGCCCTACGACTACGCCCAACCGATCGACACCTCCACCCCCCCGACCGAGGGGGACGCCACCTCCCAGGCCGTCGCCACCTTCGACGCCGCCCGGGCCGCGTTCGCCCAGGGCGGTTACGACGACGCCCTGAAGCAGGCCGACGCGGCGCTGGCCCAGACGCCGGACGACACCGCCCTCCACCAGTTCCGGGCGCTCTGCCTGTTCGCCCTCGGCCGGTACGACGAGGCGGCCGCGGTCCTCTACGCGGTGCTCTCGGTGGGGCCGGGCTGGGACTGGTCGACCCTGATCGGCCTCTACCCCGACGCCTCGACCTACACGAGCCAGCTGCGGGCCCTGGAGGCCGCCTGCAAGGCGAACCCCCAGTCGGCCGCCGACCTGTTCGTGCTGGCCTATCACTATCTGACCCAGGGGCACACCGATTCCGCCGTCGGGGTGCTCAAGGCCGTCGTCGCGTTGAAGCCCGACGACAGCCTCTCGGCGAAGCTGCTGGCGCAGCTCTCCCCGCAGAGGACCGGTCCGGACTCCTCCCCGGCGCCCGCGACGGAGTCCCCCTCTCCCGCGCCGGCCGACCAGAATCCGCCCCAGGGGGCGACGATCGCCGGCACCTGGACGGCCGATCCCGATCCCGGCACGGCGATCTCGCTCGCGATCCAGCCGGACGGGACCTTCACCTGGGACGCCTCGAAGGGCGGGACGTCGAGCCGGTTCGCCGGCAAGTCGACCTTCGGCGACGGGTTGCTCACCCTGGCGCAGGACGACGGCCCCGTGCTGGTCGGGCGCGTGAGCTGGGCCGATGCCGATCACATGACGTTCACGATCGCGGGGGGCCCTGCCGGGGATGCGGGGCTCCGCTTCTCCCGGTAACCCCGGCCCGCCGGGCCGGGTCGGAGGGGGGGCTCGTTCCTCCGACCCGGCCGTCAACCGTCACCGGGCCCTCGCCCCCCCCGGTACCCCGTCGGCGGGGTGGAGGGCAGGGCGGCCCCCCCTCCCGATCGTCCCCCCCTCCCGGAGGGCCGACTGCCGTCGATCGGCCGCCCGGCCGCCCCCGAGCGAACGTCGATCTCCCCGGGATCGGCGGCCCGATTCCCAGGACGGTGCGGACGTGCGACGACGTGGTCGCGACGCTCAGCAGGCCGGTCGATCGGCCCGAGCCGGGCCGCGACGCCTCAGGCCGAGGGCCAGGACGGCGACGGCGCCGCCCAAAGCCAGCACGAAGCTGGAGGGCTCGGGGATGACCCCGAACCGGAGGTTGTCCAGGGCGACCGCCGAGACGACGCCCTCATCGCCGACGTCGAAGACCGTGAAGGACAGCGTCACGGTCTGCCCCAGGAAGGCGGAGACGTCGATCGATCCGACCAGCCAGTCGGTGCCGGCGGTGTAGCCGCCCACGCCGAGGATGGCCAGCGGCGTCAGGCCGCCCGACCCGCCCGGCTGGAGGTCGTCCCGGGTGAAGCCGAAGCTGCCCAGGACCGCCCCCGACTCGTCGGCCAGCGTCGCGAGGAACGCGTCGTTCAGGTCGGGCCCGGAGTCGATGTCATCGGTCATGAAGCGGAAGTCGAAGTCCAGCGTCGTGATCGGGCCCACGGCGGGCAGCGCGAAGGTCTGCGACAGCTTGGTCGCGGTGACCCCGTCCGTCGTCAGCAGGGCGAACAGGTCCCCCTGGGTCGGCAGGACGTCGGTCTCCGGCCCCCCGCTGCCGAAGAGGATCGGCTCGGTCGACGCCATCCCGGCGACGGCGCCAGAGGTCGGCGGCGGGGTCGTCGGGTCGGTCGTCACCGTGTCCGATCCCTCGACCGAGTACCCGTCGAGGCCCGCCTCGAAGCCCGGGTTGACCAGTTCGGCCCCCGCCCGATCGATCGGCCCGACCAGCGGGGCCAGGGCGGCCCAGGAGGCCAGGACGGCAACAGCATGAGATCGACGCATCGAGATCACTCCCCAATGTACTGGCACTCGACCGCCCGGCACGGTGGCACTCCCACGCAACCGAGGGTCGCGTCACTCTATCAATGCGGCCCCCCGATTCCACGAACAGAATTCCCGGGACGGAGAGTTCGCGTTGTTTATTTTATTCAAGCCCCGACCCGAAGGCGGAGGTGATCGGGCCCGTTCCGTCCCGTTCAGGCGTGATCGACCGATCCGCAAGTCATGGATGGGCCGAGCTGAGGGGCCGCCCCGCGCCGATCCCGGGGCATGGGGGCCCCGCCTCGGCGGGGACCGGGTCGCCATTTTTCTCGGCCCCTGCCGTTTTTTCCTTGCAAGGGATCGAGCGCCACGTTGATATTCATCGCGTGCCGTAGAGGACGATTTTTGTACGTTCCCGGGGACGGCCCGACCCCTCGCTCGGTGGCGAGGAGGGTCCGACGGGATTAAGTAACGCTCCCGGATGAAAAACGGGGAGGACCGTGGCCAGGCCGGGCGATCCGGCGACGGCACGGATCGCCCCCGCTGCGCCCAGGCCCTCCGGCCCCTGATCTGAGATCCGCCCGCCTCTCGAGCGCCTCCGGGGAATCCCGGTGGCCGACCGGCCATGCCCGGGGCGGGCCCGAAGGTCTGCCGAACCGGATCGTCGGTGTAGGTCGAGATTCATCGCCAGAAAGGACTTCCGATGACTGCCATGCCGCCCCGTCGACGCGACCAGTCCCGCCACCAGCCGAAGGCCCACCTGGTCTCTCCCCGCGTCGAGTCGCTGGAGGATCGCCGGCTGCTGAGCCTGACGGCCGCCGACCCGCTGGGCTCCTGGGCGAGCGTCGCCGGCCTCGGCCCGGACGCCGGCCCCCGGCCCGATCCGGCCGCCCCGGCCGAGCGGGGGGCCGTCGACGGGGCGACGAAGGCCCTCGTCCCGAGGGAGGTCGACCCGGGGGGGACGCCCCGGGCGCCCGACTCGGTCGAGCACGTCGTGCCGATCACCTGGCACGGGACCCCGACCTGGCAGGAACAGGGGGGCTGGATCGCCCGGTTCGACACCGGGGCGTCGCTGCGGGACCAGCAGGTCGAGCTGATCGGCCAGTCGCTCAACGGCCTGGCCGCCCGGGTCTCCCGGCAGCTCGGGGTCGACGGGATGGTCCACCTCCGGACCCCCGGCGACGTGAGCTTCGACTTCCTGAACGCGACGCTCTCGAGCGTCCCCGGCTTCCGCTACATCGTGCCGAACTTCGTCGACCGCCACCTGGCGGCCGCGCCCGACGACCCCCTCTATCCCGACCAGTACCACCACGACAACACCGGCCAGACCGGCGGCACGGTCGACGCCGACGTCGACACGACCGAGGCCTGGGACATCACCACGGGCAACTCCTCCGTGGTCGTCGGCATCATCGACTCGGGCATCGACGTCGACCACCCCGACCTGATCCCCAACCTCTGGACCAACCCCGGCGAGACCCCCGGCGACGGCCTCGACAACGACGGCAACGGCTACGTCGACGACGTCCACGGCTACGACTTCATCCAGGGCGACGGCAACCCCGACGACGCCCACGGGCACGGCACCCACGTCTCGGGGATCGCCGGCGCCCAGGGGGACAACGGCATCGGCGTCTCCGGCGTCGCCTGGGACGTCCAGCTCATGGGCGTCCGGATCTTCGACGACTTCGGCTCGACCACCGACGCGGCGATCCTGGAGGCGGTCGCCTACACGGTGATGATGAAGCGGGACTTCGGCGTCAACATGCCGCTGACCAACAACAGCTGGGGCGGCGGGCCGTTCTCCCAGGCCCTGCTGGACGTCATCAACGAGGCCGAGGCCAACGACCAGCTCTTCATCGCCGCCGCCGGCAACGGCTTCGGCACCGACAACGACGTCTTCCCCTTCTATCCGGCCAGCTACGACGCGCCGAACATCATCTCGGTCGCCTCGACCGACCACAACGACCAGCTGTCCGTCTTCTCGAACCTCGGCGTGACGACCGTCGACGTCGCGGCCCCCGGCTCGGCCATCCTCAGCACGATGGACCCCAACGGCGTCATCATCGGCAACCCGTCGGGCTACGGCGCCATCGACGGCACGTCGATGGCCACGCCGGTCGTCTCGGGCATCGCCGCCCTGGGCTACAGCCTGCTCCCCTCGGCCGACTACGCCACGATCCGGGACGCGATCCTCGCCGGGGTGGAGCCGCTCGCCTCGCTCGACGGCCTGGTCGCCACCGGGGGCCGGGTCAACGCGAGGAACACCCTGATCGAGCTGGACGCCATGGCCGTCGTCGGCAGCGTCCCGGCCGACGGCGAGACCGTGACGACGCCGCCGACGGAGTTCGTCATCGACTTCTCGTTCCCGTACGACCCGGCGACGGTCGACGCCGCCGACCTGACGGTCAACGGCATCCCGGCCGACTCGGTGGCGCAGACCGACGAGAGGACCCTGACCTTCTCCTACGCGACCAGCCCCGTCACCGCCGAGGGCGTCCAGGCGATGGCGATGGCCGAGGGGGCGGTCCTGCAGCTCGCCGACGGCGACCCGCTGCTCCCCTTCGCCGCAACGTTCCGCTACGACGCGATCCCGCTGGCGGTCGTCGCCACCACGCCCCCGGCCGGGTCGTCCGTCGAGCTGCCGCTGACCCGCATCCTGCTCGACTTCAACGAGGAGGTCGACCCCGCCAGCGTCGACCCGAGCGACCTGCTCACCAGCATCGGGATCGTCACCGCCCTGACCCCGGTCGACGACGATACGCTGGAGGCCACCATCGACGGCCTCGACGTCGAGGGCACCCTCACGCTGACCCTCCCCCCCGGCCGCCTGACCGACGACGCCGGCAACCCGAACGTCCTGTTCACGGGCAGCTACGAGCTGGACTTCGGCGTCGTCCCGTTCCCCGCCGACCTCTCCCCCTCGCTGCCCCTGGGGAGCCTGGCCCACGACGCGACGGTGTCGGGGCTCCTCGGCACGGCGGGGGACGCCGACACCTTCACCCTGTCCCTCGACCCCGGCCAGACGATCGCCGTCGTCGCCGACCCGGACGGCCCCGTCCGGCTCGAGATCGCCCTGCTCGACGGATCCGGCAACCCGATCGCCTCCGCGACGACCGCCGCACCGGGCGAGACGGCCGTCATCGGCGCGACCCCGCTGCCCGGCGTGATCACCGGTGACGGCGCCCCGCAGGACTACTCGATCGTCGTCTCCCAAGTCGGCGGGACGACCGGCGGCTACGACCTCCGGGTCGTGCTCAACGCCGCCCTCGAGCCCGAGCGGTTCGGCGGCCCCGGCAACGGCTCGACCGGCTCGGCCCAGGCGATCGAAGGGGCGTTCATCCCGCTGGACGCCGTCGCCGGCCCGCCGTCCGTCGCCCGCCCCGAGCGGGCCGCGGTCGGCGGCCGGGTGAACCTGGAAGGCTACCAGGCGTCGGTGGAGAGCTTCGAATTCCAGGACATCAGCGACACCGGCACCCGGACGTTGTCCGGGACGGACGACGTCGCCGTCAACCTGGCGGAGTCCGACCTCGACGGCTTCGCGTTCGACTTCTTCGGCTCCACCCACACCTCGCTGTTCTACAGCGACAACGGCCTGATCACCTTCGGCTCGCCGAACACGGACTTCAACTTCTCCGGCTCCGACCTGACGTTCTCCCCGGACCAGGCGGCCATCGCGCCGTACTGGAGCGACCTGGTGGTGCCCGCCTCGGCCGGCGTCTACTGGGAGGTGCTCGGTAGCGGCGACGACCAGCGGCTGGTCATCCAGTGGGACGACGTGGAGTACTATCCGGGCGGCTTCTTCCCCCCGTTGACCTTCCAGGCCGTCCTCCACGAGGCCGACGGCTCGATCGAGTTCAACTACCTCCAGGACTCCTTCGAGTTCGCCTTCGGCACGGCCGGCGTCAAGGCCGCCGGCTTCCAGGGGCCCGACCGGGTGCTGCTCTCCAACTTCGACGGCCCGAACGCCTTCATCGGCGAGGGCCGCAGCGCGCTGGTCCGGCCGAGCGAGGCCGACGTCGACGTCTTCGCCATCGAGCTGGCCGCCTACGAGACGCTCTCGCTCTCCACGACCGTCTCCGGCGTCGGCGACGTCGAGCTGACCCTGCTCGACCCGGCCGGCAACCCGATCGCCGCCGGCCACGACCTGGCCGGCAACCTCGACGACGCGATCACCGAGTACCTCGCCACCGCCCCGGGCACCTACTACGCCCGGGTCCGGGGTTCCGGCGAGTACACGCTCGTCGCCACCCGCAACGCCACCTTCGAGGGGGAGGGCGACCAGGGCCTCGACGACGCCCACCCGCTGCACGGCCGGGTCGTCGGCGGCCGGCGATATGCCCTGGGGGAGACCGGCGGCGCCGTGGCCAGCACCGTGATCACCATGGACGAGGTGGGCTTCGTCCCGGCCGACGGCCAGACCGTCGAGGGCGTGACCTTCGACTTCAAGCTCTTCGGCGAGGACTCCTCCGACGCCTTCCTCGGCGCCTTCGGCCCCGGCCAGACCCGCTACGTCAGCGACCCGTCGCTCGAGGGCAACGCCGCGGGCATCCTGACGATGGACTTCGAGGAGCCCTCCAGCTTCCTCTCCTTCGGCCTGGTCCTCTCGACCACCATCCCCGTCGACCCGGGGGTCATCGTCGAGCTGTACGACCCCGACGACAACCTGATCGGCACCTTCGACCTGGCGCTCCAGCCCGAGGGGTTCGTCTTCACCGAGGGCCTCTTCGAGTATGAGGGGTCCCCCGTCGCCCGCGCCGTGCTCGACTTCAACGAGCTGGCCGCCGGCCGCTTCGTCCTGGACAACGTCACCCTCGGCGGCGCGGACTCCGACTTCTACGAGATCACCGTCCCGGGCAACCGGAACCTCGAGCTGGAGACGCTGCTGCCGGCCGCCGGGGAAGGCGCGTTCGACAACGGGCTCGACCCGATGATCCGGCTCTATGACGCCTCGGGCACCCTGCTCGCCTCCGACGACGACGGCGCGGCCGACGGTCGCAACGCCCGGCTCGTGTACCGCACGCCGAGGAGCGACACGCGAACCTATTACGTCGAGGTGCTCGGCGCCGGCGCCACCCGGGGCGAGTACGTCCTCGCGGTCCGCAACGCCAACGGCGTACTCCCCCCCTTCGAGGCCCTCGCGATCGACCCCGAGCCGGGGGCCCTCCGGAAGGACGCCGACTCGTTCACGATCGACTTCAACGACAACGTCCTGCTCAGCAGCGTCTCCCCGGCGGACCTGCTGGTCAACGGCGTGGCCGCCGTCGGCGTCGAGGTGGTCGACGGCAATACCCTGGTCTTCACCAGCGACGTCGAATTCCAGGACGGCGAGGTCACGCTCTCGATCCCCGCCGGCGCCATCACCGACACCCAGGGCTCGCCGCTCTCGGCCTTCAGCAGCACGTTCACGATCGACCGGACGCCGCCCCGCATCCTCTCCTCCTCCCTCGCCCAGGGGCAGATCCTCGAGCCGGGAGATCTGACGGTCACCGTCACCTTCGACGAGCCGATGAATACCGCCGGGATCGACGCGTCCGACACGGCGCTCTTCGGCCTCTACCGGGGGAACTCCTTCCTGCCCGCGCTGTCCTTCGACCCGACCGGCACGATCCTGACCCTGGAGTACTCCGGCCTGCCGGATGACGCCTACACGCTGCAGCTTCTCAGCGGCGACTTCGCCTTCGAGGATCTGGTCGGCAACGACCTCGACGGCGAGCCGATCGGCTTCCCGACCGGCGACGGCGTGGAGGGGGGCAACTTCTTCGTCGACTTCGCCGTCGACCCGGTTGCGGCCCTCCCGGTGGGGCCGTTCCAGGCGATCCTGCCGCTCGGCAGCCTGATCCACGAGGCCTCGGGGGGCGACGGCACCATCGCCTACGACGGCGACGCCGACGACTACGTCGTGGACGTCGACCCGGGCCAGACGATCACCGTCCTCGTCGTGCCGAGCCCGTTCGGCGGGGCCGTCCAACCGAGGGTCGAGCTGCTCGACCCGTCGAGCAACGTCGTGGCGACGGCCGTCGCCGCGGCCCCCGGGGAGCTCGTCCTGCTCCAGACCGCCCCGATCACCGTGGGGGGCGTCTACACCCTCCGCATCTCCGGCGACTCAGGCTCCCAGGGCCTCTACTCGATCCCCCGAGTGATCCTCAACGCGGCCGTCGAGGAGGAGACGTACTCCGGGGCCCCGAACGACGACCTCGGCACGGCCCAGGACATCGACCCCGCCTTCGTCGACCTGGACGGCAACGCAAGCCGGGCCGGCGTGCTCGGCGTCGGGGACGGGTTCGGCGGGTCGTCCTACGACGCGGCGGCGGTCGGCTTCGAGTTCGAGGACATCAGCGGCACCGGCACCCCGACGCTCATCGGCGTGGACGACGCCGCCGTCACCCTGACCCCGGCGGATCTCGACGGATTCGAATTCGACTTCTTCGGCCAGGCCTACTCCGCGCTCTCCTTCAGCTCCAACGGCCTGATCACCTTCGACGGACCCAACTCCAGCTTCTCCAACACCGACCTGACCGACTCGCCGACGCAGGCGGCGATCGCCCCCCTGTGGGTGGATCTCTACAACGTCGACACCGGCACGGTCTACTGGGATGTCCTCGGCAGCGGCGACGACCAACGGCTGGTCATCCAGTGGCACCAGGTCGAGTACATCTTCGACTCCGGCGCGATCACCTTCCAGGCGGTGCTGGACGAGGCCGACGGGTCGATGCAGTTCAACTACCTCGACCTCGACTCCGACTTCGTCCCGGGCGGCGCGGTCGGCACGGTGGGCGTCAAGGGCCCAGGGGCCCAGGGTCCCGACCGGCTCCTGCTGGCCTTCGACGACGGGCCCAACGAGTACGTCGGCACCGGCCAGAGCACGCGCATCACCCCCGCCGAGGCCGAGATCCCGAGCGACCACTATTCCTTCACCGTCGAGGCCGGACAGACGATCACCTCGGCGGCAACGCACCTGCCCCGGTCCGGGGGCGACCTGCCCCAGATCGAGCTGTACGACCCTGACGGGAACCTGGTGGCCTTCGACCGGCCCTCGGACGGGAACCTGCTGACCAACGGCAGCTTCGAGGCCGGCTCCTTCTCGGGCTGGACGGCGATCGAGACGGCCGGGCCCTTCGTCCCGTGGCAGGTCAGCGGGGCCGGGGCCGGCAGCGGGTTCTTCCCGCCGACCTCGCCGCAGGACGGCGAGTTCGTCGCCTGGAACGGCTTCGACGGGGCGGGGCCGATGGAATACCTCCTCTACCAGGATGTCTCCATCCCGGCCGAGGCCACCACCGCCACGCTCGAGTGGCAGGACCGGGTCCAGTGGGACTTCACCCTGGAAGGCAGCTCGGCCCTGGCCCGGGACTACGAGGTCACGGTCCTCGACCCGGCCGACGACTCGGTGCTCGCCACCCTCTACTCCTTCACCACCGGGCCGGAGTCGTCCGACCCGTTCGGCGACACCGGCTGGCTGTCCCACTCGGTCGACGTCTCGGCCTTCATCGGCCAGGACATCCGCCTCCAGTTCCGCCAGGTCATCCCCGAGCCCTTCTTCGGCCCGGGGCAGTACGAGCTGGACGGCGTCTCGCTGACGACCGACCTGGCCAGCGGCCCCCTGGCCGACAACGTCGACGCGATCATCGGCGACTTCGTCGCCCCGACCTCGGGCACCTACACCGTCCGGGTCATCGCCGAGGGCGACTACAGCCTGGTGGTCAACCGGGACGCCGCCTTCGACTCCGAGCAGAACGACGGCTTCGACTCGGCCCAGGACCTGGGGGCGTCCCCGGCGGTCGTCGGGGCCATCGAGCCCCCGCCCCCCTCGGGCACGGTCGTCCCCGGCGGCCTCGCCGACGTGCCCGGCAACGACGGCAACGCCTGGCCCTACCACATCGGCGCATTCGGCCTCGAGCAGATGCGCTACCAGCAGATCTACTCGGCCTCCGAGTTCGAGTCGGGCGGCATCATCGAGGCCATCCGCTTCCGGCTCGACGAGTTCGGGGCGCCCTTCGCCGCCACCGGCATCGACACCGAGATCCGGCTCAGCTACGCGGCGACGACCGTCGGCACCGTCTCCGACACGTTCGCCAATAACATCGGCGCCGGCCAGTTGACGGTCTACGACGGGCCGCTCGACCTGTCCGGCTCGGGGGCCGGCTTCGACATCGTCATCGACGTGGACGACCTGTTCGACTACGACCCGAGCCAGGGCGACCTGCTGGTCGAGATCTTCACCACGGGCTCCCCGATCACCAGCTTCTTCGACACCAGCGGCTTCGGGCAGCAGGACGTCACGACCCGCGTCTACGCCTTCGAGACGTCGGCGACGACGGGCTTCGTCAACTTCGACGGGCCGGGGAGCGGCGCCTACGGCCTGGTCACCGCGTTCGACATCCAGGCGGAGACGGTGGGCGAGGAGGACTGGTACGCCATCGACCTCGACGCCGGCCAGGCCCTGACGCTCACCACCCTGACGCCGGCCGACGGCCCCGGCGCGTCCGACAACACGCTCGACCCCGGGATCGAACTCTACGACCCCAGCGGCGCCCTCGTCGCCACGTCGACGGTCCTGGACGACGGCCGCAACGAGCAGATCGCCTTCACCGCCGAGTCCGCCGGCTTCTACCGGATCCGGGTGGTCGGCGAGGCCGGCACGTTCGGCTCCTACGTCCTCTCGACGGGGGCCGGCGCCACGGGAGGCCTGGCCTCGATCGGCGCCCCGGCCGCGCCGGGACAGCCCCCCTCGTCTCCTTCGGGCAAGGACCCGTCCGGGCGGGCCGGCGACCCCTCCTCGCCGAAGACCCGGCAGGACGCGCCCGCTCCCGCCCCGGTCGTCGCCGTCGCCTCGCCGGGCATCGACCCGGCCGACCCCGGCCGGCCCACGCCCCCGCATCGGATCGACCTGCCGGGGGCGAGTGCGGCCTACGCCGCGCTGGTCGACGTACTGCTCGCCGACCCGGAGGCCCTGCTGCCCGGGAAGCCCGGCGGCCGAGCCCCCGACGTCGATGGCGGCCCCGATCGGGCCAAGGCCCGCACCCCGGGCCGCTCGATCCCGGTCGATCGCGACGGGTCGCCGCCCGCCCCGTCGACCGGGCGGGCCCCGACGTCGTCGGCCTGGGCGAGGAGCCTCCGCAACCGAGACCTCCTGGCGAAGGCCGGGCCGATCTTCGGCCACGCCGACTCGCCGACCCGCCCGGACTCGGCCCGAGGCCGGAAGTCCGGCCCGGGCGCCGAGGACTGACCCCAGGCGGCCGATCCCCGCATCGTTCGGGGGGATGATCCCGCATCCTCCCCGTCACGCCGTCCCCGATCAACCCGGGGGCGGCGTGACGTCGTTCGAGGGCCGGGCCCCCGGGCCCGACGCCGCCCCTCACCGGAAGGATCGGCCCCCCGCCCGGCCGTCCGGGCGTCGCCGGGGCCCGCGAGGATCCGCCCGGCCCGCTCCCGATCACCCGAGACGCCGGCCCCGGCACGCTTGACGGCCGGTCCGGGCCCGTGGCAGGCTGTCCCGATCAGGTCGGCCGGCCCCGCGTCCGGGACGCCCGCCGACGCACCCGAGCGACCGACCGGGAGGAGCACCCGACTCATGGAAGCCGGCAACGGCCCCGCCGCCCCGTTCAACGACCTGGCCGCCCTGGCCGCCCTGGCCGACGCCTCCCGGAGGATGAGGGCCGAGATCGCCCGGGTCATCATCGGCCAGGAGGAGGTGGTCGAGCAGCTGCTCATCGGCCTCTTCGCCCGGGGCCACGTGCTGCTGGTCGGCGTGCCGGGGCTGGCCAAGACCCTCCTGGTCGGCACGGTGGCGAAGATCCTCCACCTGAGCTTCCGGCGCATCCAGTTCACGCCCGACATGATGCCCTCGGACATCACCGGGACCGACATCCTCCAGGACGACCCCGACACCGGCCGTCGCCGCTTCGTCTTCATCCGAGGGCCGCTCTTCTCCCACGTCGTGCTCGCCGACGAGGTCAATCGCACCCCCCCCAAGACCCAGGCCGCCCTGCTCGAAGCGATGCAGGAGCGCCACGTCTCGGCCGGCGGCCAGACCTACGACCTGCCCGACCCGTTCTTCGTCCTGGCGACCCAGAACCCGATCGAGCAGGAGGGGACCTACCCCCTGCCCGAGGCCCAGCTCGACCGCTTCATGCTCGAGGTCCGGGTCCCCTACCCGACGCCCGACGACGAGCTGGAGATCCTCCGGCGCACCACCGGGGAGGCCGTCCCCGAGCCCGAGGCGTTCCTGGAGGCGGCCCAGATCCTCGAATTGCAGCGCCTGGTCCGCCGGGTGCCGGTGCCCGAGCACGTCTTCCGGTTCGCCCGGGACCTCGTCCGGGCCAGCCGGCCCGACCAGCCGGAGGCGACCGAGTTCGTCCGCAAGAGCGTCTCCTGGGGGGCCGGCCCCCGGGCGGGCCAGGCCCTGATCCTCGGCGCCAAGGCGAGGGCGGTCCTGCTCGGCCGATTCGCCGCCAGCCCGGACGACGTCCGGGCCGTCGCCCGCCCGGTGCTCCGCCACCGGATCGTCACCACCTTCCACGCCGAGGCCGAGGGGATCGACGCCGACCGCGTCATCGACCGCCTCCTCCGGGACGTCCCCGAGCCCCTGCAGCAGGCCGCCGGTCGCCTCGCCGGCCCGGCCTGAGCCGATCCGGATCGATCAGGCCCCGCCGCCGTTCAACCGGCCCCGCAATTCCTCCAGTTCCCGGCGGAGCCGATCGGCCTCGGCCTGTGCCTCGGCGAGTTCCCGGGTCGCCTCGGCGGCCAGCGCTCGGCCGGGGAGCAGCCGACGGCCCGTCTCCGGGTCGATCAGGTGCAGCCGCTCTCCCTCCCGCTCCAGGAGCAGGCTGAGCACGACGCTGGGGAGCCGGCCGTCGACCGGCTCGATCGGCACATAGGCCCCGTCGACGAGCCGATGCCCCTGCAACGGCGGCTTCAGGTAGTCCTCGGTGGGGTCGATCTGGAAGTATTCGGGCACTCGGAGGACGTCCTGATAGAGCGTCCGTTTCTTCGTCTGGTCCTCGCGTCGGGTCATCTTGGAGGTGACCTCGATCACCACGTCGGGGCCCTTGCCTTCGGACCAGAGCAGGTAATTCAGCCTCGGCCGCTTGGCCACGCCGAAGACCACGAACACGTCCGGGGCCACGTGACGGCGCCCGTTCCCCTCCTCAGAGTACAGCAGCAGGTCGCCGGAGACGTAGGCCCGGGGATCGTCCTCGTATCGGGCCTGGAGGATCTCGATCAGGACGAACATGAGTTGGCGATGCAGGTCGGTCTCGGCCATCGGCTTGCCGTCGGAGGTGGGGTATCGGCGATTCTCGGCGTCGAGATCGCGCCCGGTCCTGGCGTGGGGTGAGGTGGCCATCGGGGGCAGCTCCCGGCCCGAGGGGCCGTTGCGATCGGTTCGCTTGCAGGGCATCGAGGAAGCCCCTACGATCGGGATCGAATCCGATCCTACCACGGACGCCCCCGGTCGCGGACCCCGATGCCCTCCACCCCCCCTCCGCCGCCCGACCCCGACCTCGACCCCTCCGCCCTCGACCGCTTCGGCCGCCTGGAGCTGCTGGCCAGGCTGGTCGTCGAGGGCGTGATGAGCGGCCTGCACCGCAGCCCCTTCAAGGGCTTCTCCGTCGAGTTCGCCGAGCACCGCCCGTATGGCCCCGGCGACGAGATCCGGCACATCGACTGGCGGGCCTTCGGCAAGACCGACCGCTACTACGTCCGGGAATACGAGGAGGAGACGAACCTCAAGGCCTACCTCGTCCTCGACACCTCCGGCAGCATGGCCTTCGCCGGGCGGACGGCCTCGAAGCTGGAGCACGCCCGGCGGCTCGCCGCGTCGCTCGCCTACCTGATGATCCGCCAGCGGGACGCCGTCGGCATGGCCACCTTCGACGGCGAGGTCCGGTCCATGCTCCCGGCCCGCTCGGCGCCGGGGCACCTGTCCGTGCTCTGCCGGGCGATGGAGCGGGCCCGGGCCGGCGGCGAGGCCCCCTTGCACCGCGTCCTGCACGCGATGGCCGAGCGGATCCGCCGCCGGGGGCTGATCGTCGTCCTCTCCGACGGTTTCGACGACCTCGACGCCCTCACCCGGTCCCTCCGCCACCTCCGCCACCGCCACCACGAGGTCCTCTTCCTCCACGTCCTCGCCCCCGAGGAGCGGACCTTCGACTTCCGGGGGCCCGCCCGCTTCCTCGACCTCGAAGCCGCCGGCCGCACGCTCCGGGTCGACCCCGACGCCCTCCGGGCAGCTTACCTGGAGCGGTTCGACGCCCACCGCCTGCAACTCCGGGAGCGCCTGCTGGGCATGGCCGCCGACTACCACCTCGCCCCCACCGACGCCCCCACCGACCGCATCCTGCTCGACTACCTCGCCCGACGCACCGGTCGGGCCCGGTCCTAGCCCCCGGGCCGGCCCCGCCGGCCTGGAACGCGGCGCCCCGGCGGTGTTATGGTGGAAGGAAGATCACGACGGGGTGGGCCGGCGCCGGCCCACCCCCGCAACGGAGCATCGCATCGCAACTCGGGCGAAGCACCCAGGGAGAGGGCGACCATGCGGCTGAGGACCATCGGCTTCCTCATCGGGGTCGGGGGCGTGTTCGCGTCGACCGGGGCCCCGGCACTCGCCGACGCGCTCGAAGACGCCCGGCGGGACTGGCAGACCGGCCGATACGCCACGGCCCTCGAACAGCTCCAATCCATCGAGCCCGCCGACCCGGCCGAGGCCGCCCGGGTCGCCGTCGCCACCGCGGAATGCCTCCGCAGCATGGGCCGGGTCGAGGAAGCCGTCCAGACGCTGGAGGAGGCGAGCGGGGCAGGGGACGCCGACCCCGACGCCGAGGTCCTCGGCCTGCTCGCCGACCTCCGGTTCTCCCGGGGCGAGTGGGGGCAGGCCGAGCAGCTCGCCTCCCAGGCCCTCGAAGTCGACGACCTCTGCCGACGCGCCCGATGGGTCGTCGCCCTGCTGCACGAGGCCCGGGGCGAGAAGGCCGAGGCCGTCGAGGCCTACCGCTGGTTCATCGGCGACTTCAACGCCCGGGACAAGGAGGCCCGCCGGGACCCCGACGCCCTCTGCCTCATCGGCCAGGCCGCCCAGCGCTACTACCGCGCCACCGCCCGGGGCGAGGAGCTGGCGCAATCGCTCAACGACGTGATCAACGAGTTGTATGAAGGCGCCATCCGCGTCGACCCCCGGTGCTGGCAGGCCGCCTGGCTCCAGGGCGAGCTCTTCTTCGACGGCTACCAGGAGGGCAACGCCAGGAGGGAGCTCAACCGGGCCCTGCTGATCAACCCCTCCGCCGCCGAGGTCCTCGTCACCCTCGGCCGGATCGACCTGGAGAACTACGCCCTCAACGACGGCCGGGAGAAGGCCGAGACCGCCCTGGAGGTCAACCCGGCGTACACCCCCGCCCTCGTCCTGCTCGCCGACCTGAACATCTCCGACGAACGCTTCGAGGACGCCCTCGACGCGGCGACGAAGGCCGTCGAGCAGGGCCCCCGGGACCCCGACGCCCTCTCCCGGCTCGCCGCCGCCCGGACCCTGCTCGTCCAGCCCCTCGGCGCCGCCTCCGCCGAGGCGGCCGCCCTCCGGGACAACCCCCGCCCCTCCTCCTTCTACGAGTCCCTCGGCGACCGCCTCGCCGACCGCCGCAAGTACCACCCCGCCGAGCGGGCCTTCCTCCAGGCCATCGCCGCCGACCCCGAGGCCGCCGGCCCCAAGGTCGGCCTGGGGATGCTCTACATGCAGATCGGCCGCGAGCCCGAGGCCCGCGCCCTCTTCGACCAGGCCTTTGCCGCCGACCCCTTCAACGTCCGCGCCGACAACATGATGAAGGTCCTCGACCACATGGCGACGTATGAAGCCATCGAGACCGACCACTACATCGTGCTCGTCGACCCGACCCAGGACCGGCTCCTCGGCCGCTACATGGCCGACTACCTGGAATCCGTCCATCCCGAGCTGGTCGAGCGCTTCGGCTACGAGCCGCCGGGCAAGACCTCGATCCAGATCATGAAGGACCACGAGAAGTTCAGCGGCCGGACCACGGCCCTGCCGTTCATCCCCACCGTCGGCGCCTGCACCGGCAAGGTCGTCGCCCTGGCCAGCCCGGCCGCCACCCGGAAGGCGTTCAACTGGGCCCGGGTGCTCACGCACGAGGTCGCCCACGTCATCACGTTGCAGCAGACGAATTTCAACATCCCCCACTGGTACACCGAGGCCCTCGCCGTCGAGAGCGAGGGGGGCCCCCGGCCCCAGCCCTGGAACAACCTGCTGGTCGAGCGCGTCCCCGAGCGCCGCCTGCTGGACCTGGAGACGATCAACCTCGGCTTCATCCGCCCCAAGGAGCCCGACGAACGGCAGCTCGCCTACTGCCAGGCGCAGCTCTACGCCCAGTACATGGTCAAGGAATTCGGCGAGGACTCCCTCGCCCGGCTGCTCGACGCCTACCGCCGGGGCCTGACCACGAAGGACGCCGTCGAGCAGACCTTCGACCTCCCCGTCGAGGAGTTCGAGGAGGGCTACCTCGGCTTCCTCGACGAGGTCGTCTCCACCATCCGGACCCGGGTCGAGGACGAGGAGCCCGTCTCCTTCTCCCGGCTGCTGCTCGACGCCCGCAAGGCCCCCGACGACGCCGAGCTGAACGCGAAGGTCGCCTACGAGTACTTCGCCCGTCGCGATTACAAGAGCGCCCGCCCCTATGCCGAGCAGGCCCTGGAGGCGGAGCCCCACCAGCCGCTCGCCTCCTACGTCATGGCCCGCGTCATGATGCTCATCGGCGACGAGGCGGCGGCGCTCGACCTGCTCCGGCCCGCGCTGGACGACGAGCGGCCCAACGAGCGCGTCGTCGACCTGCTCGCCGAGCTGACGATGAAGGAAGGGGACCTCGACGAGGCTGCCCGGCTCTACGAGCTGGCCCGCCGGGACGACCCGCTCAACTCCAAGTGGCTCGCCGGCCTGGCCCGGGTCCACCTCCGCCTCGGCGACGAGGCCGCCTTCCTCGAAGACCTCTCCCGGCTGGCCGAGAACGACTCGGACGACCTCTCCGTCCGCAAGGTCCTGGCCGACCGCCACCTCGCCCGCGAGGAGTTCGAGCAGGCCGCCCGATGGGCAGGCGAATGCCTGCACATCGACGTCAACGACCCCGCCCCCCACGTCGCCCTGGGCGACGCCCTGCTCGGCCTCGGCCGCCCCGCCGAGGCCGCCGAGGAATACGCCGTCGCCCTGGAGCTGGAGCCCGAGGACCCCGACGCCATCGAGGCGAAGCGGGAGCAGGCCCTGGCCGCCGCCGGCAACGGATCGGGGGCGGCCGAGGCCGCCCCCGAGGCTGAGGCCGCCCCCGAGGCTGAGGCCGCCCCCGATCCGGATACCGACGCCGAGGCCGCCCCGGCCGGGGCCGGGGCGACCGGGCCCGATCAGAAGTAGATCTGGAATCGGAACCAGAAGAGGTCGTCGGTCAGCTGGAACTGCTCGGTCGGCGTGGTCCGGAACAGGACCGGGCTGCCGAACTCGTTGTGCTGCCACCCGGCGAAGAACTTGACGTACTGGGAGAGGTACCAGTTGACGCCGAGGTCGATCGACTGCACTCGGTCGGTCCAGAGCCTCGGGTCGGCGAAGCCGCCGTCGAAGACGTTGTCGCCGACGTCGAGGTAGTTGTACCGGAAGGCCAGCTCGATCGCCCCGGGCCCCCACTTGCCCCGGCGGACGTCGAAGGGCCGGAGCGGCTTGACCATCCCCCGGCCCGAGACCTCCTCACCGGTCAGGAAGTAGCCCGTCCAGACGTAGAAGCTCTGGGTGACGTTGCGGGTCCGCTGCTGGGGGGTGTCCCGGAAGGCGTAGCTCTCGTAGCCGCTCTGCCACTCGCCGATCAGCGAGAGCTGCCGGTAGTACCAGGCCATGTGCAGCGACCAGAGCGCCTCGTTGCCCGACTCCAGCACGCCGTCCCGGAAGGCCAGGAAGGGGACGCCGATGGCCGCGTCGGCCGTCGTCGGCACGTTAAGCCGGAGGATCGGCGGGATCCGGGGCTGCAGCTCGTGGCCGGCGTCCACCGAGCCGCCGACGTTGAAGTATTGCAGGGCCGGCAGGTCGAGGAAGGCGAACGGCCGGGCGTTGACGTAGGCCAGCACGTTCTTGTCGTCGTCGAAGTCGAGGAAGCCGTTGGGGCTGCCGTTGAAGATGCCCACGGCGTAGTCGAGCCGCTTCTCGAAGAAGTTACCCCAGGCCATCAGGCCGACGTCCCGGTTCAGGGCGAAGTTGTTGAAGAACTGCGACCGCTCGGGGGTGATCAGGCCGTTGATCGGCAGGCTGTAGAACTCGTAGGTGTAGGGGGTCTTGTAGCGGCCGACCTTGAACTGGAGCCGGTCGTCGTAGTGGACGTTCAGGAACGCGTCGAGCAGGTTGAGGTTGTTGAAGCCCTGATTGATGGCGACGTAGTACTCGAACGGCCTGGTGAGCTGGCCGTTGAAGATGAACCACTCCCGGGGCAGGCCGAAGGTGTCCCGGGTGGTCCGCTGGCCGCCCTCCAGGTAGAAGCGGCCGTCGACCTGGGTGAGGTTGTGGAACTGGATGACGAACTCTTCATCCTCGGTGCTGATCTGGAACCCGGGCCCGAACTTCACCTCGGTGGCCAGGTCCGGGGCCCCGGCCGGCATCTGCACGGCGGGGGCCGTGGGGGCCGTCGGGCCCCGTCCCCCGGAGCCGGCGGGCACCAGCGACAGGCCCCGTCCGGCGGAGTCCTCGGGGGACCCGGGGCCGACCAGCGGCCCCGACGAATCCAGCACGTCGGCCGGCGACCTCGCGCCCGACGCGGACGGGACCATCCCCGGCCCGGGGGCGACCGGGGCCGATCCCGCGCCGCCCTGCAGCTCGATCAGCCGCCGTTCGAGCTGCTCCTGCCGTTCCAGGCTCGCCCGGAACATCTCCTGGAGCTCGGCGATCTGGCCCTGCAGCTCGGCGGTCGAGGGCGCCTCGGCCGGGGCCGACGGCAAGGCCGGCGGCAGCCCGGGGGCCGTCGAGGGGACCGGGGGCGTCTGCGCCCGGCACCGGTCGACCGCGATCCCGCAGAGCGTCGCCGCGAGGATCGCCAGGCGGAGTGCGGCCCCGCCTCCGATTCGAGGGGTCATCGATCGTCCTCATCCTTGAGCGCGAGTGTCCGGCCCGGCTCTCGGAGCGACGCCTCACGCCACCCCAGGCCTTACAATCGGCAAACCCGGCCGAATCCTTCGGTCATTCCGTCAGACCGGGCCGATTCCCCGGACCGCTCGGCGTCCCGGCTCGGGACGGGACTCGCGGGGCCGGGGCGGCCGACCGGACGCCGGGCCGGACCGGGTACGGATCGGGGCACGCCCCGGCCTCCGCGAGGTCGGGGGCCGCCCGGCCCGGCGGATGGCGCGGGCCGGACGGCGTGGACGGGGGGATCGGTCGGGACTCGCGGGGCCGGGGCGGCCGACCGGACGCCGGGCCGGACCGGGTACGGATCGGGGCACGCCCCGGCCTCCGCGAGGTCGGGGGCCGGCCGGCGCGGGCCGGTCGGCGGGCGGGTCGATGCCGGATGCCGGATCAGCCGACCGGCAGCATCCGGGTGATCAGCTTGGCGATCTCGATGTAGACCGGGATGCCGATCGTCACGTTGTAGCTGAAAGTCAGGCCCAGCGAGGCGGCCAGCGGGAGCGTCGGGCTCGCCTCCGGGATCGCCAGCCGCTGCACCGCCGGCACGGCGATGTACGAGGCGGCGCCGCAGAGCACGGCGAACAGGGCGTAGGTGCCGATGTCGAACGGCTGCCCCAGGGCCATCGAATAGGCGTGGGCCACCGAGATGCCGATCGTCGCGAAGACGTTCGGCGCGATCAGCCCGAAGGCGATGAACGCCGGCCCGGCGACCTTCAGGTCCTTCAGCTTCCTGGACGCCGTCATGCCCATCTCCAGCAGGAACAGGCAGAGCAGGCCGGGGAACAGGTCGAGGAAGACGCGGTCGTCGGGGTTGGTCACGTCCGGCCCCTGCATGCGGCTGATGAAGCCGATCAGGATGCCGGCGAAAAGCAGGTAGATGCCCGGGTTGAAGAAGACCTCATGCAACAGCTCCTTGCTCAGCAGCGCCGGGGGCTTGCCCGGGGCGGGTCGCCCGGGGGCGTGGCCCCGGGCGAGCCGGTGCTCTTCTTCCTGCTGCTCGTGCTCGTGGTAGCCGCGCTCCAGGGCCATCTTCTCCTCGTCCGCGAGGTCCAGCTGGTGCTGGATCTCGAAGGCGGTGTCGTGCGAGGCCTTGCCGTTGCCGGGGGTGAAGCCGGGCTCGTCGGGGCAGTTGCCGTCGCCGTCCATCCCCCGCTTGCGGAGCGAGGAGACGAGCACCAGCGCGACCAGGCAGCCGGGGATCTCCATCACCGCGAGCATCACCGGCATGTACGGGGCGTAGGCCAGGTGCAGCGAGCCGAGCACGCCGAGGCAGGTGACGAACGTCCCCGCCGAGTCGGAGCCGTAGTAGCCGGCCACCGTCGCCGCGTCGATCCTCCTCAGCTTCGTCGCCGCCCGCAGGATGCCGAAGGCCAGCACGCCGATGAAGAGGTTCGTGACGAAGCCGACCCCCATGAAGCCCGCGGCCGTCCCCAGCGACGAGGCGTCCAGCATCGCCAGCTCCTCGCCGCCATGCCAGCCGATGGCGATGAGCAGGTAGATCGTCAGCCCCTGGTAGATCACGTAGGGGAATTCGAACTTCACGCCCAGCAGCGGGATCAGGAACCCGGCGTAGAAGAACAGCAGCAGCGGCTTGAACAGGTTGTGCCGGAAGTTCTCCCAGAACTCGCCGACCATGCCCGCAGGCGGCTCCTCGACGGTGATCCGGGTCGGGCTCCCCGACGAATGGACGATCGTCACCGGCATCCCCGGCCTGAGGTCCTCCGCCTCGACCTCCCCGCCGGAGAGGCGCCTCAGCAGGGTCTCGGGGGACAGGGGGAAGCTCACCGGGCCGGACTGCCCCGGCTCGTCGATGACGAGGAGCCCCCCCTCGGGGTCGACCGACCGGATCGAGCCGACCACCTCGTTCTCCACCCGGATCGCCGCCGCCACGACGTCGTCGAGGACGACGACGTGGGTCCCCTCCTCCAGGTGTTCCAGGTCGATCCCCTGCTCGCCGTGGACCTCGATCGCCGTCGTCGGCGTGACCTTGACCGCGACCTTCCGGCCCGAGCCGTCCTGGACGACCACGACCGTCTTGGTCTCCCGGTCGACCGACTCGACGGTGCCGATGATGTCGGCCCCGGCCGCCGATGCGCCGCCCAGGACTCCGGCCAAACCGACCAGCATGAGGGCCCCGACCACGCGGCCTGCCCTCCGATTCGCGCAACGCATGCGGATCGCTCCTGTCCCGGACCGGGACCACGACTTGGGATGGATGGAGGACTCGACCGAGACGACGGCGGACGGGCCGTCGGCGGGGCGTGCCCGAGCGGCCCCGATCCCGGCCGGGCGCGGTGGCCCGTCAGCGACGGCGTGCCGGGGGTGGGCCGGCCCCGGATCGGGAGTGGTCGACCCCGACCGACGCCCGGCGTCGGGCCCGCTCGAGGAGGGGAGAGGAGGGGGTGGTCGTCCGCCGCGTCGGGGTCAGGGCCCGATCGGGCGGGGAGGCCGCGTCAGCAGCGGAGGCGGGTCACCGGGCGCCTGGGACGGCCCGGCGGGGAGCTGGTCGGTCGGATCGCGGGGGGGGAGGAGTCGGCCGGATTGCCGGGGGCGGCCGAGGCCGTCGCCAGGCCCTCCCCGTCCTCGCCGCCGGACTCCTCCTGCTCGGTCTCCGACTCGGTCGCCGGGATCGGCTCGAAGGGATGGCCGGCGGGACGGGCATCCCGGGGAGATCGGGCGGGACGCTCCCAGGCGAGTTCGAAATCAAGGCCAGGCGATGAGACCACCGGCTCGACGCCCGGCGGCGAGACCCCGACCTCGCCGACCACGGTCGGCGGGCAGAGCAAGGCCAGCCAGAGCATCGCGAGGGGACCGATCATCGGGTCCTGGGCTGTCCCGAACGGGGAAGGGAGACGATCCAACACGGCCACGCTTCGCAATCCTATGTCAAGGGCGGCGGCGCGGGCAAGGCCGAACCTCGTGGGCTCCTCGAAATCCTCCAGGGGGGTGGCCGCGGTGGTTGCCGCCGCGGGATCGCGCCGGAGTGTCTCATTAGCCGGCGGCCCCTCGCATCCGCCCGGTCCGGATGGACCCGCGCACATCACGTCGGCCCCGCTCGATGGACTCGCCCGCATGAACCCCTTCACCCGCAGCGGGACCCGCCCGAACGCCTCTCGTGGCCGTCGCCCGGCGAGGGTCGGCCTGGAGCCGCTGGAGGGCCGGGCGCTGATGACCTCGCACGCGGCGCCGGTGGCCGCGACCGACCCGGAGGCGATCAAGGCCCTCGCGGCGGAGGCGTATGTCTGGGGGCTCGCGCCCGAGTTCAACCTGAGATTCTCGACCTATAACACGACGATCGCCGCCCCGATCAGCGCGTTCACCTACGGATCGGACCCGGCGGCCTGGAACAACGCCGGCACCAATGCGGGGGACGCCTCGGTCCTCTACATCAACGGGTTCCTCGACTTCACCAGGACCCCCGCGATGGTCCTGACCGTGCCGGCCTCGCGCGACCAGTATTACGTGGTCAACTACCTGGACAACGACCTCAACACGATCGGCAGCATCGGGACGCGGACCACCCCGTCGGACGAGCCGACCTCGTACCTGCTGGTGGGGCCGGACTCGCCGCTCGCCCGGTTCCGGGAGGTGGACTTGGGGGGGTATCGGTACCGGGTGATGGCGTCGGACACGAACCTGAACTGGATGCTGATCCGCGTCGGGATGAACACCCTGGCCGACCCAGCCGCGCCCGATTCCGTGCCGAACACGACGACGAACCTGGTCCAGAAGTTCGCCCTGAACAGCCTGGCGGAGTTCCGGCGGAACGGCCACCAGCCGGTCTCCCCAGACTCGTATTCGACCCCCACCCCCACGCCCGAGCAGGAGGCCGCCGCCGAGCCCTACAAGGACACGCCGACCGAGGCCGTCCGCTTCTTCGAGCAGCTCGGCCGGTCCGTCAGGAAGAGCCCGATCCCCTCGCGGCTCGGGGGGCTCTCGGGGTTGGCCCTGAGGCGACTGCCGCCGTGGTACGTCCCCACAGTACGGCGCGAAGCTCCACTACCTGGCCCCCTCCTCCGGCCAGCGGGGCGTCCTCCGGTCGTTCGCGCCGATCGGCCTGACCGCGAACGGCTTCCGCGTCCCGAGGAGCTGGGGCCCGGCGCAACTGCAAGCCCTGCAGGAGGGGTTCGAGGCGGGCCAGGAGGGGCTGAACCGGTTCATCGCGGGGCGGACGGCGGGCGCGGGCACGAACGACTGGACCATCCTGAACACGATCATCGGCACCTATCCGAATAACGAGATCGGCTACGCGTTTCGGTCGACGATCGTGCTCAACGGCGGGTCGGCGAATGTGCCGGCCGACGCCGTCTACCCGAGCATCTCGACCGATCAGGGGGCATCGTCCCTGGACGGGGACGACACCTACTCGATCACCTTCCCCCCCCCCCGAGACGGCCGGCGGGGCGCTGCCGGCGGTCGGGATCATCCCGCCGCTGGTGGAGGACGACCGGGGCGACCCGCGGGGCTTCTGGTCGATCACGCTCTACCAGCCCGACCCCTCGGAGGTGGCCGCGACGTATCTCAGCCAGGCGAGCGTGCGGAACACGCACTACTCCGAGGCCGACACGGCGATCGTCTCCGTCGACCCCTCGACCGAGACCCTGACCGTGAGGCCCCCCTCGTGGGGTGCCCTGGCGGCCAGCACCCCTGTCCTCTTCGGGGAGGGGGCCACGGCCCTCGGCCTCGAGCCCGGGGAGGTCTATTATGTGGCCGGGGCGCCCGTGGCGACGGTCGACCCGGCCACGGGGGAGACGACCTACGCGATCCAGGTCTCGAACCAGTGGATCCCCGATCTCTCCCCGGCGAATGTCCCGATCCAGAACTCGGGCGGGCCCGGGGCGATCGTCGACCTCCAGGAGGAGGCGAGCCCCGGCCCGGTCGCGTATGGGGTGGTGAAGCCGGTCTCGCAACTCGGGTCCGAGCAGCGCTCGGCCGGCCAGTTGGCCCTGAACGCCGACGGCTCGCTGACGCTCTGGTTCGGCCCGTCGTTGCCTCCGGGCGTGGCCGCCTCGAACTGGATCCCCACCCCCTCGGCCGCCTTCTTCGGCTCGCTCTACCCGGGCCGAACGGTGAGCACGGCCCTCCAGATCATCATGTGGATGTATGACCCGACCCCCGGCGATCAGCCCCCGTCGATCCTGCCCGACGATCGGGGGACGACCAGGCTGCCGGAGAGCTACATCCCGCCGTCGCTGGTGATCGTGGGCTGATCGCGGGCGGCGGCGGCGGAGCCCGAGGCCGGCGGTCACGAGGGCCAGTCGCGTTGCATGGCCCCGGACCGGACGCCTGCCGGGACCGATCCATCGACGGACGCCCCTTCCGATCGCCCGGGGGCCGGCCCCGCCGGCACGACCGGCCGGACCGTCGCAGGCCGAGCGACCGGCCGCCCCGGGGGCGATCGGGCCGGACCGACCGTCGGGGGCGTGCCGATCAAGGAGGGCGTGTCGCCCCCCGGGCCGGCGTCCGGCCGACCCGGGGAGGGGCCGGAGAGCTCGGGCAACCGGCAAGTCGAGGAGGAGACGAGACCATGAGCGACCAGGGACGGAGGGATCGGCCCGCGCGGAGGCGGTTCCGGCCGATCGTCGGCGAGGCCCTGGAGAGCAGGGAGCTGATGTCGACCCTGACCCCCGGGGCGATCTTCCTCCAGCGCCGGGCCATGCTCGCCCGGCAGCTGATGATCGGCCAGCGGGGCTCCGTCGACCGCTTCGTGACCGCCGCCGGCAGCGCCGTGACGGTCACCGACACCGACGGCGAGCGCTACCGGGTCCAGCTCACCGGCGAGGGGGCCGTCACCTCGACCTCCCTGCCCGACGGCCGGATCGGCCTGGTGGTGCGGGGGACCAACACGCTGTCGCAGCTCGACGTGGTGCCGCTGAGCCGGGTCCGGGTGGCGGAGGGGGCCCACACCTTCGGCCCCTACAAGGCGTTCGGCGACGGCATGCTCAACATCGGCCTGCTGGACGTCTACGGGCCCATCAACGGCATCTTCGGCTACAACACCGCCAAGCTCTCCGGCCCGCTGGTGGTCCGCGACGGCACCACGGTCGACCGGATCGCCCTGGCCGACCTGGAGCCGGGGGCGTCGGTCAGCGTCGGCGGCACGCTGAACCAGCTGGAGGTCCTCCGCAGCGCCCACCTCGCCGGGGCGGGCACGGGGATCAACACCGGGCTGGACCTCAACGTCCTCAACGTCGGCGGCTTCCTGACCCTGAACGACGGGGCGGGCATCCGGGTCGGCCGGGACCTGGGGCTGATCGAACAGGCCGCCTCCGGCACCGGCCGGGGGGGCCGGGGGGCGAGGATCGACGGCGGGGTCTTCATCGCCGAGGGCAGCCGCTGGTCGATCGACCGGACCCTGGCCGCGGCGGTGCTGGACCTGGGCGACTTCGTCGGCACCAGCCGGTTCGTCGTCGGCAACGGCATCCCCACGGGGGGCCTGGTGGTCGTCGGCACCTCGATCCCCTGAGCCCCGCCCCCCCGGGCCGCCGGGCACCCCGGCGGCCCGGGGCTGGCAAACCCGGGACGATCGCCTTAAGATTGACCGGCCATGGGCGAATCTCAGGCCGGAGGGATGACGCTGTCCGCCTTGCAGCGGCGGATCGAGGCGCTCTACGGCGCCAAGGACGCCGCCCGGGGGGACGCCGCGACCTTCCTCTGGCTGGCCGCCGAGTTCGGCGAGCTGGCCGAGGCCCTGCGATCGGGCACCGACGAGGAGCTGGCCCTGGAGATGGCCGACGTGCTCGCCTGGCTGGCCACCCTGGCCAACCTCCGGGGCATCGACCTGGGGGCGGCCGTCTCCCGGAAGTACGGCGCCGGCTGCCCCGGTTGCGGATCCGAGCCCTGCCGATGCGACCCGGCCGAGAAGCCCTGAGCGGGCCCGGGTCTTCGGGAGGAGGGGGGCCCCCGGTCCTGGCCCCCGCCCGGCCCCCTCGGCTCCGCCTCCCCGGCCGCCCGGCCCGGGCCCCATCCGAGTGACACGCAGCGATCGCGGAGAGGCACCATGAGGTTGACGTCCCGAGTCCGCCGCCCGATTCTCGGGGCGATCGCCCTGCTGGCGGGGCTCGTCCCGCCCGTCGCCGACGCCCGCCAGTCCGAGCCGGACGTGACGATCGAGAACATCCGGGTCGGCCTGGCCGAGGACCGGGACGACCAGGTCTTCAAGGTCGGCACCTGGACCCCCGTCCGGGTCGACCTCCGCGCCGGGGCCGAGCCCTTCGAGGGCGTCCTGAGGCTGGCCGTGCCCGACGACGGCGGCGTGCCGACCTTCGTCCGCAGCCGGGTCAGCATCCCGGCGAACGAGACGAAACCCTTCCTCGTCTACGCCCGGCCGGGGGACTCGACCGTCTCTTTCCGGGTCGAGGTCCTCGACGACCGGGGCCGGCGACGGGCCGGGGCCTCCAACGACTCGGCCCTCTGGCTGGAGCCGGACCAGCTCGTGCTGGCCTCCATCGGCAACCCCGGGGGGCTGGAACTGCTGCCGGGGATGCCCGAGTTCCTGACCGGGGACGCCACCCAGGCCTCCCGCCTGCACGTCTCCCGGCTCCGGGTCCCCGAGGGGATCCCCGACCGCTGGTACGGCTACGACGCGGCCGAGGCCTTGGTCCTGGACCTCAACGCCCAGGGCACCCTGGAGGCGCTGCAGGACTTCCGCAGCGAGCCCCTGAAGCAGTGGGTCCGCAACGGCGGCCACCTCGTCCTGGCCGGCGGCTTCCCCCGCTGGGAGCAGGCGAGCAGCCCCGACGCCGTGCTCCGGGACCTGCTGCCGGCCCTGCCGGTCGGCCGGACCGAGACGGGGGACCTCGGGGCGATCGAGTCCTACGTGGGCTCCAACACGCTGATCACCACCCCCGAGCGGCCCGTCTCGGTCACCACCTTCGGGCCGATCCCCGGCCGGGGCGGCCGCGTCCTGCTGGACGACCGCTCCGTCGGCGGCCCGGTCATCGTCCGGGGGCCGTACGGCTTCGGCCGGGTGACCATGATCGGCCTGAGCGTCGACGAGAGCCCCTTCGTCGACTGGCCCGACCGCAAGGCCTTCTGGGCCTCGGCGCTCGACCTCGGCGGCCGGGAGACCTCCGCCCTCGACGCCCCCACCTCCGGGGCCTTCGCCTCGTACGACGTGATCGACCTGTCCAGCTACCTGCACCGCGCCCTCGAGCAGTTCGAGGGGGTCCGGCTCGTCCCCTTCGGCTGGGTCGCCGCCTTCGTCTTCCTCTACATCCTGCTGATCGGCCCCGGCGACTACTTCTTCCTGAAGCGGGTGCTCGGGCGGATGGAGCTGACCTGGATCACCTTCCCGACGATCGTCGTCGTCGTCAGCCTGGTCGCCTACGCCACGGCCTACAAGGTCAAGGGGACCGACCTGCGGATCAACCGGCTGGACGTGGTCGACGTCGACCAGGGCTTCGGCGACGGCGACCGCCACCTCGCCCGGGGCACCAGCTTCGCCACCATCTTCAGCCCCCAGAACCGGGACTACGACGTCACCGTGCTCCCCCTGCCGATCGAGGCCGACGACCCCGGGGCGGCCCCGCCGGCGCCGGCCGAGCAGGTCGACGAGGTCATCACCACCTGGTTCGGCATCGCCGAGCGCCGGTTCGGCGGCATGGGGAACTCCGGCGGCGTCGCCCTGACCAGCAGCGGCTACGCCTACCAATCCCCCGGCGACCCGATGTCCAGCGCCCCCCCCTCGGTGCTGGCCGGCGTCCGGGTGCCGATCTGGACCACCAAGGCCCTGATGGGCTCCTGGTCCGACGACGCCCCCCCGGCCGTCGAGGCCGACCTGAGGGACCCCGGCGCCAACCGCCTGGAAGGGACCCTCACCAACCGCCTCGGCCGGCCGATGGAGGGCGTCGTCATCGCCTACGGCAACGACGTCTACCAGGTCGACCGCCCCATCGCCCCGGGGGAGACCATCCGGGTCGACTCCGTCCCCAACCGCAACCTCTCGGGCTTCCTGGAGGACACCGGGCGGTCCCTCAACGGGATCTACGCCTCGGCCCGGGGGGCCGGCATCCCCCGGGCCGAGCTCGTCCGGGCCCTGAGCTTCGCCCGGGCCGGCCGCCGCCGGGGCCAGACGCCCAACCTCGTCCTGGGGGACCTCGACCTCTCCCCCCAGCTCGACCTCGGCCGGCCGATCCTGATCGCCACGCTCAAGGGTCCCTCCTCGGCCCTGCTGCTCGACGGCGCCGAGCCCGACGCCAGGGAGGACCGGGGGACCGTCCTCCGGGTGCTCCTGCCGGCCCCCTCGGGCGACTGAGGGGCGGGGGATCGACCGACCGCCATCACCCCCGGCCCCGCGAACCGAACCAGACCGGACGCACACCCCCTCGGGACCGAGCGACCCCCTGACGAGGCCACGCCGATGATCGAGACCCGCGACCTGACCAAGATGTACGGCGACCTCTACGCCCTGAACCGGCTGAACCTGGTGCTCAACCAGGGGGACGTCTACGGGTTCATCGGCCCCAACGGCGCCGGCAAGACCACGACCATGCGGATCCTGGCCACCCTGCTCAACCCCACCTGGGGGGAGGCCTACGTCTGCGGCCACTCGATCTACAACGGCGCCAAGGAGATCCGCCGGGCCATCGGCTACATGCCCGACTTCTTCGGCGTCTACGACGACATGAAGGTCATCGAGTACCTCGAATTCTTCGCCGCCGCCTACCGGATCACCGGCCCCGGCCGCAAGAAGATCTGCGAGGAGGTGCTCGAGCTGGTCGACCTGACCTACAAGCGGGACGCCCTGGTCACCAGCCTCTCCCGGGGCATGACCCAGCGCCTCGGCCTCGCCCGGGTCCTGCTGCACGACCCCCAGGTCCTGTTGCTCGACGAGCCGGCCTCGGGCCTCGACCCCCGGGCCCGGATCGAGATCCGGGCCCTGCTCAAGGAGCTGCGGGCCATGGGCAAGACGATCCTCGTCTCCAGCCACATCCTCCCCGAGCTCGCCGACATCTGCAACAAGATCGGCATCATCGAGCAGGGCCAGCTGCTGGTCAACGGCGCCGTCTCCGACGTGATGAAGCAGGTCCGCACCGACGTGGTCATCAACGTCTCGGTCGCCGACCGGATGACCGACGCCGCCGACTTCCTGGAGAAGCAGCCCGAGGTCGATTCGGTCGACGAGAAGACCGACCTGAACGACCACACCTACCTCGTGGTGAAGATGAAGCCCGAGGTCATCACCTACGGCTTCCTCGCCCAGCGGCTGATCGAGAACGGCTTCGAGCTGACCCTCTTCCGCGAGGACGAGATCAACCTCGAGACGGCGTTCATGCACCTGACCAAGGGCATCACCAGCTGAATGGCCCATCGGCCTCGTGGGGTTGAGGGATCGGTTCCGCCCCCCTCTCCCCGCTCGCGGGGAGAGGGCCGGGGTGAGGGGACTTCGAGGATTCGCACCGCCTCGCGCGTCGTCCGATCCCCCTCACCCGGGCTTCGCCCACCCTCTCCCCCGCGGTCGGGGGCGAGGGTCGGGGACGACTGCGCTCGAAGGAGTTCTCCCCGGGTGGGGCATCGAGGCATGGCGCCCGGCGGACCGCCGAGGTCGGACGTCGCCTCGACGGCAGGGACGCCCCCTCCGACTCGGTTTGTCAAAGAACGGTCGGGCGACCACGGGATCGGGGGCCGCCGCGGTTCGATCAGCGCGAAGGATCGTCGCCGGGGGGGCGGGATCGGGTCGGGTCCGGGGATCGGGGCGAGGTCGCGGCGGCGTCGGGCAGGCGTCGGGCCTCCAGGGGAGGCGACCCGGGGCGCCGGTCGGGCGCCCCGGTGCGCCCATCGTGCGCCCGGGGTGCGCCGGGGGCCGATCGCCGTAACCGCTTCGCATCCTCGAACTTGACGCGAGCAGACCGGGCCGGAGGGGCCAGCTCGGCAGCTGTCGAGCCCGGGAGCGTCGACGCCCCCTCGGCGATCGCCGAGGCGCGGGCCGCCTGCCCGATGGTCGTCGGCGCGGGAGGGACGACCTCCGTCGGCTGCGGAGACTGCCGGGGCGTCGGCACCTCCGGGAGCGGGGAGGCCGGCGGGCGGCCCGGGAGGGAGGGGGAGGCCGGCTCGGGGGGGGCCGACCGGGAGTGTCGGGCGTCCATCTTGGAGCGTTCGACCCGGAGCCTCATGATGAGGGAGAGGCATCGGGTCATGTCCCGGAGGGCCTCCCGGCGCAGGCGGTGCCGGGCCTGGCCCTCGGGGCTGGTGTCGACCAGGCTCGACGCCTCGACGGCCTGCCGATCGGGGCCCTCGACCCGGTCCCAGGCGTCGGGGCGGAGGGCGTCGAGCCGGGCGATGCGGTCGGCCACGAGCGCCCGGAGGGCGGCGGCGGCCTCGGCGGGCCCGGTCAGGCCCGGGGGGGCGGCGGCGTCGACGGTGGCCGGGCAGGCGGCGGCGGCCAGGTCCCAGAGCGCCCGGCCTTCGAGGTCGGAGGGGTGGGGACGCCGGGGGGTGCGCCCCAGCAGCTGGAGGGCCGTCACGAGGTCGTCCCCCCGCCATCCCCGGCCGGATTGGAGCAGGCCGAGCAGCGTCCGCCAGTGCCGGGCCATCCAGTCGAGGCCGAAGGCGCTCTCGGACAGTTCGGCGACGGTCCCCCCGGGGTCGTCCTTGAGCCCCTGGGCCCGGCGCCGGATCGCGTGCCGACGCTTCTCCTCCCAGTCGGCCATCGCCTCGCGGCACCTCGGGCGGAGGGCCTGCTCGTCGGCCTCGACGCAGCGGAGGTAGCGGACGTGCTCGACGGCGGCCGCCCGGATCAGGGCCTCCTCGGGGTCGGTCTCGGGCATGTGCTTGCAGGCCCAGCGCTCGACGGTGACGTAGAGCCGCTCGGCCTCCTCCTCGACCCGGGTCCGTCCGGGGCCGGGGTCGGTGAGCTGCGGGGGGGCGATCGGGTCTTCGGTGGTGTCCACGGGGCGGCCTCTCGGGGTGCGGCTCGGGGAGTCGGTGGGGCCCGGCCCGGCGTCCCCCGGGCGGCGTCCGGCGGGCGTTCGGGCACCGGCGTTGACCATAATCATCGTGATTGGGGCGTTTTTCAGTCACACAATCTTGGCGGGGCGGGGGTGGAGGCCCCCCGGGCGGCGGGCCGGGGAGGCCCCTCGGGCCGGGCCGGACGGCCGATGTGCCCGATCGTCGGGGCACCGGCCGGCCGGCCGCCCCCCCCGGCCCGGGACCGGGGCGACGCCCAAGTGATTTCCCCACCGTCGGTAACGCCATGCTCCCGCCTCCCCCGCCGGTCCCGACGCCCGCCGAGGGGGGCTGCGGGGCGGCCCCCCGGCCGGGGGTGCCCGGGATGGGGGACGACCCGGGGCGGGGGGCGTCGGGCCCGACCGGCCGGGTTGCGGTCGTGCAAGTGTCCGACAATCTTGGGAGATCAGCCGATTGACAGGCGAAGGGGAGATGGCTACAAGTAGTGATGGGGTTAATCGGACAACCGTCGAATCGACACGGACATTCCGACGGCCGATCGCGATAAATCGATGGCGCGATTGGTTTTCAAGGGACGACCGGGTCGCGGTTGACGCCCCATACCCCGATGGACTCCGCCCGCGATCCGGGCATCGGAGGAGCGCAGGCGTGGTCGATCACGCCCGGTTCCTCCCCTTGCCGCCTGCCCCGACCTGCCCAACAATCATCGAAACGCCATCGCGGCCCGACGCCGGGCCGGGGCATGCTCCCCGGACCCCGGGGGTGCCGCGTCCCGATGGCCATGCCAACGTATCACGAGGATCTGATGAGCGCATCGTCCCCCCGCCCCCTCCGGATCTCCGCCGCGACCGCGACCCTGGCCCTGATGCTCAGCGGATGCGGCGGCGGCGACCAGGGGGCGGTGATCGAGTTCCCCGAGTCTCAGGTCCAGCCGGTGCTGACCGAATCGAAGGACGCGGAAAACACCGGCGGGTCGATGAGCCAGGGCGATCCCTCGCAATACACCCGGCCCTGATTCGGGCTGACCCCTCCCCCGGCCGGTCGAGGCCGGGGGGCGATCGAACGAGGCCCCGCACCCGCCCCGGCCGCCGCCGCGGGGGGAGGGCTTCGCGTCCGTTGTGCGACGGGTGGGCCGGGCGTCGTCGTGCCGCCCGGCCCGGTCCACGAGCCCCGTCTCCCCCCGATCCGCCTTCCTCCTATCCCAAGGGATTCGTCGAGATGAGTCCGAACTCGTCTTCAAGCCGCCGGTCCGATCGGCCCGGCTTCACGCTGATCGAGCTGCTGGTGGTCATCGCCATCATCGGCGTCCTCATCGCACTCCTCCTGCCCGCCGTGCAGGCCGCCCGCGAGGCCGCCCGCCGGGCCCAGTGCACCAACAACCTGAAGCAGCTCGGCCTGGCGCTGCACAACTACCACCAGACCCACGACGTGTTCCCCGGGGCCTACAACACGGGCCGCCAGGCGGGCTCGATCGGCGTCGGCGGCGCCTGGGGCTGCTACAGCCCGCAGTCGCTGCTGCTGCCGTTCATGGAGCAGAACCAGATCTACAACTCGATCAACTTCAGCTGGATCAACCAGGGCGACAACGGCGCCAACTACTTCGGCGAGCGGAACAACACGACCGCGACCCGGACGCGGATCGGCAACTTCCTCTGCCCGTCGTCGCCGCTGCCCCGGAACACCAACTTCTGGGGCGTGAACGCCCCGGGCAACAACTACTTCGCCTCGTTCGGCGCCAGCGCCGGGTTCTTCGGCGGCTGGAACAACGGCCCGCCGACCGGCCTCTTCCAGTACCTGGGGGCCCCGCTGGGCGTCCGGGACGTGCTGGACGGCACCTCCAACACCGTCGCCTTCGGCGAGTGGCGGACCGGCGACTTCAACCAGAACCTGATGTCGATCACCGACGTGGTGAACATCGCCACGGCGCCCAACGGGTTCGGCAACGACGACCCGAACTCGAACATGCCCTTCGGCGCCGCGGCGCTGCAGGCGACCATCCAGCTCTGCCGGACCACCTGGGCCCCGGTCCCCGCCGGCGGCTCCAACCTGCCCAACCGCAGCTGGCTGGGCGAGCAGTGGATCACCGGCATCCCCGGCCGGACCCTGGGCAACATGCTGCTGCCGCCCAACCCGCAGGGCATCCCCAACTGCATGACCTGCGCCGGCTGCGGCGACTTCGACTCGCCCGGCCTGTTCGGCCTGAGCAGCCAGCACCCCGGCGGCGCCAACATCTGCATGGCCGACGGCTCGGTCCGCTTCCTGAAGAACACGACCGCGCTGAACACCGTGTGGGCCATCGCCACCCGGGACCGGGGCGAGGTCGTCAGCGCCGACCAGTATTGATCCGATCCGATCCGGTCGGGCCCGTCCCGATCGGGCCCGGAGGCCCGTCGGGAGGCCTTCCCCCCCCGACGGGGCCGGAGGCCGGGGTCGTCCTGTCGCCGACCCGACGCCCGACGACGCCCCGGCCCCCTCGTCGCGAGGCGAACCGAAACGCGACGACCCGCCGCACCGGCCGAGGCCGGTACGGCGGGTCGCGTCTTGCGCGTCTCGCGCGATCCGGGCTCAGGTGACCTTGCGATAGGCCATCACCCCGAGGACTCCGAGCACCAGGGCGATCACCACGAAGACGATCACGAGGAACTTGGCGACGTCGACCGCCCCCTCGGCGATCCCCCCGAAGCCGAACACGGCGGCGACCGCGGCGACGATCAGGGCCACGGCGGCCCACTTGAGCAGGGTCATGGCGAACCCCTCCGACGTTCCGGGACCTCGGGCCCGGCCGGGCCCTCCCCCCTCGGGTCGGGTCCGCCGTGCCGAATCGACGTCGGACCGGGTACGCAATTCGGATGCCAACTCCGAAGGCGCGGCGGGTCGCCCCGGCCGGGCCCGTCGACCGGGATGGGAGGCGCCTCGGGCCTTCCGGTGGGGTAAGATCCCTGCGCGCGGCGTGCCGGCGCCGTCGCCCCGGCCGGCCGAGGGGCGTCGGGCGGGGCGGGCCGGACCAGTCCCCCCCCAGTCGAGGCCCCGACGATGGAACCCGCCCGAAGCGTCTCCCTGTCGAGCCCGGCCACCCCGGCCGAGCCCACCGCCCCCGGCGACCCCTGCATCCTGGTGATCTTCGGCGCCTCGGGCGACCTGACCAAGCGGCTGCTGGTGCCGAGCCTGTACAACCTGGCCTGCGACGGCCTGCTGCCGGAGCAATTCGCGGTGGTCGGCATCGCCAAGGACGGGCTGACCACCGAGGCGTTCCGCTCCCGGATGGCGGCCGACCTCCGCACCTTCAACACGCGGAAGGAGTTCGACCCCCGGGCCTGGGACTGGCTGGAGTCCCGGCTCCACTACACCCCGGGGGACTTCGGGGACGAGGAGGCGTACGGGAGGCTCAAGGAGCTGGTCTCCCGGCTCGACGCGGAGCGGGGCACGGGGGGGAACCTGCTGTTCTACATGGCGACACTGCCGTCGCTCTTCGGCCTGATCTCGGAGAAGCTCAACGGCGCCGGGTTCAAGGGCTTCCCGGGCTGGCAGCGGATGATCGTCGAGAAGCCGTTCGGCTCGGACCTGGAGTCGGCCCGGGCGTTGAACCGGGAGCTGCTGGCCCACTGGCGGGAGGACCAGATTTTCCGGATCGACCACTACCTGGGCAAGGAGACGGTCCAGAACATCCTGGCCTTCCGGTTCGCCAACGAGCTGTTCGAGCCGCTCTGGAACCGCCGGCACATCGACCACATCCAGCTGACGGTCTCCGAGGCGGTGGGGGTCGAGGGGCGGGGGGGCTACTACGACAGGGCGGGCGTGCTGCGGGACATGATCCAGAATCACATGCTCCAGATGCTCGCCTACGTCTGCATGGAGCCCCCCGCGTCGTTCTCGGCCGACGACATCCGGGACGAGAAGGCGAAGCTGCTGCGGGCCGTCCGCCGGTACTCCCCCGAGGTGGCGCTGTCGAACGCGGTGCGGGGCCAGTACGGCGCGGGGACCAGGGCCGACGGGGCCGCGTGCCCGGCCTACCGGTCGGAGAAGGAAGTCGACCCGGGGTCGAACACGGAGACCTTCGCGGCGCTCCGGCTGTTCATCGACAACTGGCGATGGGAGAACGTGCCGATTTATCTGAGGTCGGGCAAGGCGCTGTGGAAGCGGGGCACGGAGGTGGCGGTGCAGTTCAAGCGGGCGCCGGAGGTCCTCTTCCGCGGCCCGACGATGCGGCGGATGCCCTCCAACCGGCTGATCTTCCACATCCAGCCCGACCAGGGGATCGAGTCGAACTTCCAGGCCAAGGTCCCCGGCCCGGTGATGCAGCTGCAGTCGGTGAACATGCGGTTCAGCTACGGGGAGTCGTTCCGGGCCGAGCGGGCGACCGGCTACGAGGTCATGATCTACGGCTGCATGACGGGGGACGCGACGCTGTTCTCGAGGACGGATCTGGTGGAGGCGGCCTGGCAGGTCGCGCAGCCGATCCTCGACGCCTGGTCGGGCCGCCCGGCCCGGGACTTCCCCAACTACGACGCCGGGTCGTGGGGCCCGGTGGCCGCCAACGACCTGCTCGAGCGGGACGGCCGGCGCTGGTACGAGGTGATCGACCGGGAGACCCTGGGGCGGGTGCCGCTGTTCCGGGGCGGCGACCCGCTGCTGCTGAACCAGGTGAGCATGGCGCTGCGGCCCCACGCCGTCCCGGCCGGGGAGGTGATCATCCGCGAGGGGGACCCCGGCTCGGAGATGTACCTGATCTGCCGGGGCGAGGCCGAGGTGATCGACGGCGAGGGCGAGGTGCTGGCCACCCTCCGCGAGGGGGCCTGCTTCGGCGAGGTCGCCCTGCTGCTCTCCGAGCACCGGACGGCGACCGTCCGGGCCCGGACCTCCTGCGACCTGTTCGTCCTCGACCGGGCCGACTTCCGGAGGATCCTCCGCGACCACCCGCAGTTCTGCGAGGCGATCACCCGGATCGCCCACGAGCGCTACGACACGAAGATCGACGCCTCGGCGCTCGCCGCCGCCCCGGCCTGACCGGGGCGGGCCCCGGGGGTCGGGCGTCCCGGATGCGGACGGTCAGGTCGAAGCCGGTGGTGGCCGGAGTCGACGCCGGGTCGAGTGGGACGGGCCGTCGCTGATGCGTTCGCCGGGTCTTCATGCGATAATCCGGCCGGTGCGTGGCCATCGAGCCCCGGCCCCGAGGGCCGAGGCCGAGCGACCGACACCGATCGGAGATGCGCCATGGCCGCCGCCGACCGCGACCTCGTCTTCGGACTGCTTGCCCTGCAGAACGGCCTGATCGACCAGGATGAGCTCCTGGCCGCCTTCCGCGCCTGGACCCGCGACCGCTCGCGGCCGCTGGCCGATCACCTCGTCGTCCGCGGCGACCTCGACGCCGACACCCGCTCCGCCGTCGAGGCCATGGTCGCCTTGCACCTGAAGAAGGAAGGCGGCAACGCCGAGCGGAGCCTCGCCTCGATCCCCGTCGGCCGCTCAACCCGCGAGCGGCTCAATGCCCTGGAAGACCCCGACCTGACGGCCACCGTCGCCCGCCTCGGCCCCGTCGCCGGCTCGACCGAGGCCGGTGCCGACGTCACGGCCTCCTACGCCGTCGGCACCGCCACCGCTGACGGCCGGCGGTTCCGAGTCCTGCGGCCCCACGCCAGAGGCGGCCTGGGTGCCGTGTTCGTGGCGCTGGACGAGGAACTGCACCGCGAAGTCGCCCTGAAGCAGATCCGCGGAGTGTATGCCGACGACCCGACCAGCCGCCAGCGTTTCGTGCTCGAGGCCGAGATCACCGGGGGGTTGGAACACCCCGGCATCGTCCCCGTCTACGGCCTGGGGACCTATGGCGACGGCCGGCCCTACTACGCCATGCGGTTCGTGCGCGGCGACAGCCTCAAGGAGGCGATCGACCGCTTCCACGAGGGCGAATCCCTGGAGGTCGACCCCGGCGCCCGGCCGCTGGGGCTGCGCAAGCTCCTGCGCCGGTTCACCGACGTCTGCAACGCCATCGACTACGCCCACGGCCGGGGCGTGCTGCACCGCGACCTCAAGCCGGGCAACGTCATCGTCGGCAAGCACGGCGAGACGCTGGTCGTCGACTGGGGCCTGGCCAAGGCCACCGGCCGGGCCGACCCGGGAGCCGGCGAGCGGACGCTGGTCCTCAGCTCGGCCAGCGGGTCGGCCGAGACCTTGCCGGGCAGCGCGTTGGGCACGCCCGCGTACATGAGCCCCGAGCAGGCGGCCGGCGACCTGGATCGGCTCGGGCCGCGGTCCGACATCTACAGCCTCGGCGCCACCCTATATTGCCTCCTGACGGGGAAGCCGCCGTTCGAGGGGGATGACCTGGGTGCGGTCCTCCGCCGGGTTCGGCAGGGGGATTTCCCACCGCCCCGCGCGCTCGACCCGACGCTCGACCCGGCCCTGGAAGCCATCTGTCTCAAGGCGATGGCGCGGGAGCCTGGGGAGCGCTACGCCTCGTGCCGGGCGCTGGCCGAGGACCTCGATCGGTGGGCGGCCGACGAGCCGGTGACCGCCTGGCGCGAGCCGCCCTCGCGCCGGGCGCGGCGGTGGGCGCGGCGGAATCGCACGGCCATGGTGGCCGCCGCCGTGACGCTGGTCGCCGTCGTGGTCGGCCTGGGGGTCGTCGCGGGCGTCCAGTCGCGGGCCAACGGCCAGCTGCGGCTGGCCAACCGGGAGACGGGTCGGGCGCTCGAAGCGACGAGGAAGGCGCAGGCCGCGACCCGGGCGGCGCTGGAGCAGTCGGAGGAATCCCGCACGCAGGCCGAGGCGGTCGGCGCGTTCCTGGTGCAGGCGTTCCGCAGCCCGGACCCGTCGATGGATGGACGGCAGGTGAGGGTGGCCGAGATCCTGGATCAGGCCGTCGAACGGCTCGAAACGGAGTTCACCGGATCGCAGGCGACTCGGGGGGCGCTGCTGGACGCCCTGGGCCGGACCTACCGCGGGCTGGGCATGCTCGAGAAGGCCGAGGGCCTGCTCACGAGGGCCCGCACAGTACTCGAGGGCGTCCTGGGCCCCGACCACCCCCAGACGCTGGCCAGCCGAAGCAACCTGGCCAACGCCTACATGGACGCCGGTCGGACGTCGGAGGCGATCGCGCTCCACGAGTCGACGCTGAGGCTCTTCGAGGCGTATCTGGGCCCCGACCACCCCGACACGCTCCAGTGCCGCAACGATCTGGCCGTGGACCACTGGTACGCCGGCCAGGTCCCCAAGGCGATCGCCCTGCACGAGGAGACGCTCAGGCGCCGCGAGGCGACGCTCGGCCCCGACCACCCCGACACGCTGCAGAGCCGCCAGAACCTGGCCATCGCTTACTCGACCGGCCAGATGTCGAAGGGGATCGCGATGTTTGCCGAGGTGCTCCGGCTCCAGGAGGAGAAGCTCGGCCCGGATCATCCGCACACCCTCGAGAGCCGCAACGACCTGGCCGCCGCCTATCGCGAGGCCGGCCGGCTGCCCGAGGCCATCGCGCTGGACGAGGAGACGCTCCGGCTCCGAGAGGTACGGCTCGGCCCCGATCACCGTGAGACGCTCAGCAGTCGCTCCAACCTGGCCCTCGACTACGCCGCCGCCGGGCGGCTACCCGAGGCGATCTCGCTGGCCGAGGAGGTGCTCCGGCTCCGAGAGGCGACGCTCGGCCCCGACCACCCGGAGACCCTCATCGGCCGCCTCAACCTGGCCGACCTCTACCGGGATGCCGGCCGGCCGGAGGCCATCGGGCTGAACGAGGCGGCGCTGAAGCAGCTGACGGACAGGCACGGCCCCGACCACCTCCACACCCTGATCTGCCGCAGCAACCTGGCCGCCTCCTACCTCCAGGACGGCCGGCTGCCCGAGGCGGTCGCGTTCTGCGAGGCGACGCTCGGGGCCTGCGAGGCGACGCTCGGCCCCGACCACTTCGTCACCCTCTGGAACCGCGGCAACCTGGCGACCGCCTACGAGTCGCTCGGCCGGTGGTCCGAGGCCGAAGGCCTGCTGCGCGACGCCCTGGCCAGCCGGCGCAAGACCGAGACCCCCGACAGCCACCTGGTGGCCGGCGACCTCGCCCAACTCGGCCGGGACCTGCTCATGCAGTCCCGGTGGTCCGAGGCCGAGCCGATCCTGCGCGAGGCCATGGGGATCGCCGAAAAGGCGCCGGCCGACGACTGGAGGCGCTACGACGCGATGAGCCTGCTCGGCGGGTCGCTGGCGGGCCAGGGTCGCTATGCGGATGCCGAGCCGCTGGCCGTCGCCGGCTACGAGGGGATGATGGGGCGAGAGTTGAGGCTCACCGTGCCGGAGCGGCACCGCTTGCGGGAGGCGGCGGTGCGGCTGGTCCGCCTCTACGAGGCATGGGGCAAGCCCGAGAAGGCGGCGGAGTGGGAGGTGGGGCTGGGAACGGCCGATCTGCCCGCCGACGTCTTCGCCCAGCCGTGAGCGTCCCGTGCGCGGCGTTGAGGCGGGGCAAGCCTCGGGGCTGCCGGCCGAAGTGAGTCACCCTGTCGAGTGCATCTCTCGCCTGGAAAGACGCCCCCGGAACGGGTGGACTTCCGATGGTCTTGGTGTGCGACAGGCCGAGAGCCCGGCGGGGAAGCCGCCGATCCGAGGCGATCGACGCATCGATGGTCGCCGGGGGACGCAAACGCCGCGTCCCCCGGCGACCGGATGCGCAGGGGCCATGGGCCACGCGGATCGGCGATCATCGGATCCCGGACATCGGGCGTCGGGCCTCCCCGGCCCCGGCATCAGGCCGCCGATCGTCCTCAGGACGGGGCCTCAGCCCTCGTCCCGGCCGTGGACCTGGGCGGGGGGATGGGTGGCCTCGACGGCGGTGAAGGGCTCGAGGATCTCGTAGTGGTGGGTCGCGCCCCGGGGGACGACCCAGGAATCCCCGGGTTCGAGCCTGATCCGCTGGCCTTCGATGTCCAGCTCGGCCCGGCCGTCGATCACGTATCCGACCGTCTCGTAGTCTCGGGAGTGGGGGGAGTCGCGCTCCCCGGCGGGCTCGCCCCGCCAGAGCCGCATCGCCATCGACTTGCCCGAGGCGAGGTAGGTCTGGCCCATCTCTCCCCGGGGGGACTGCGCGGACTGGACCTTCTTGACGGTGGTGTCGGCCATGGTGATGCCTCGTGGTTGACGCCGCATTGGGCGGAGTTCCTCGGGCATCACCGGCCGCGAACCCCGTGCCGAACGCCCCGGGATCCGGTCAGCCGAACAGGGCGGTGACGGGGACGCCCCGGTTGATGGGCAGGGGGCGGCCGACGGGGTCGACGATTTCGGTCTCGGGGGAGATCCCCAGGGCGTGGAGGATCGTCGCCGCCAGGTCCGCCGGGCCGACGGGGTCGGCCTCGGGGTGGGCGGCCCAGCGGTCGGAGGAGCCGAAGACGGCGCCCCCCCGGATGCCCCCGCCGGCCAGGACGGCCGAATAGCAGCGCGGCCAGTGCTCGCGGCCGGCGACGGCCCGGGTGATCCGGGGGGCCCGGCCGAACTCGCCGACCCAGACCACGAGCGTCTCGTCCATCATCCCCCGGGCGGCCAGGTCGTCGATGAGGGCGGAGAGGCCGCGGTCGGTGGGGGGCATGAGGCGGGTCTTCAGGCCGTTGAAGTTGTCGCCGTGGGTGTCCCAGAAGTTGATGCCGTCGTCGTGCCAGTTGACGGTCACCAGCGGCACGCCGGCCTCGACCAGCCTGCGGGCCATCAGCAGGCACTGGCCGTGGATGTGCCGGCCGTAGCGGTCCCGGGTCTCGGGGGGTTCCCGGTCGACCCGGAAGGCGCCCCGGGCCTCGGCCGAGAGCAGCGCGTCGAAGGCCCGCGCGCGGTAGTCGGACCAGGCGGGGGCGTCGACGGCGTCCCGCTCGAACCGGGAGAGCAGCGCGCGTCGGCTCCGGACCCGGTCGTCGGCCAGGCCCTCGGGCAGGCCCAGGCCCTCGACCCGGAAGCCCTCGAGGTTGGGGTCGCCGGGCAGCAGGAAGGGGTCGAACGACTTGCCGAGCCAGCCGCCGTGCTGCCCCGGCGCCTTGCCGCCGGGGGCGGCCGGGTGGGAGACGGTCCAGGGCATGATGACGGAGGGGGGCAGCGCCCCACCGACCGGCCGGACCCGGGCGACCAGCGCGCCGAGGTGGGGCCAGTCGTTGGGGGAGGGGCCGTCGGCGTCGGAGTGGGGCCTCGGGGCGAGGTGGCCGGTCTGCAGGTGGTGGACGCTGGAGAGGTGCGCCGGGTCGTCGTGGGTCATCGATCGGACGATCGCCAGCCGGTCGAGGCGGTCGGCCAGCATCGGGAAGTGCTCGCCGATGCGGACCCCCGGCACCCTCGTCTCGATCGCCGAGAACTCGCCCCGGATCTCGTCCGGCGCCTCGGGCTTCGGGTCCCAGGTGTCGAGCTGGCTCGGCCCCCCCCAGGCGAAGACGAGGATGCAGGCCTTCGCCCGGCCGGTCGTGGTCCGGGGGGCGGCCGTCTCCGGCATCGGGGCGGCCGACGCCTCCCGCGCCCGGAAGAGGCCCGGCAGGGAGAGTCCCCCCAGCGACAGCGCCCCGGCCCGCAGTGCGTCCCGACGCGTCTGGCCGGCGGTGAGGAAGCCCCGGCAGGAGGCGCGGTCTCGCGTCCCATCCATCGTGCACACCCCAGGGAAGGCGGGATCGAGGGGCTGTTCAACGTTCGCTCAACATCGCCCCTCACGGGAACTGTACCAGGGCGGCCCCGGGGCGTCCAGCAGATGTTGAACCCAGGAACGGCGCGACGTTTGCGACGATCAACCCCCCATACGCCCGATCGCGGCCGAGGACGAGACGATCCGGGAGGTCCCAGAGATGCCACGCAGACCCATCCTCTCGGCCGCCGCGACGCTGGTCGCCGCCTGGGCCACGACGGCGGCGGCCCAGGGGCCGGCGGCGACCGTCGAGATGACCGGCGAGAACACCTTCGAGCCGAGGGGCGTGGTCATCGAGGCCGGCCAGTCCGTCCGGTGGACCAACCCTTCGTCCGTCGTCCACACCGTGACGGCCGACCCGGACGAGGCGGACGACCCGGGCAACGTCTCGCTCCCCGAGGGGGCCGAGCCGTTCGATTCCGGGGACGTCGAGCCGGGCGGGTCCTATTCCCGGACCTTCGACGTGCCGGGCACCTATCAGTACGTCTGCCTGCCCCACGAATCCATCGGCATGATCGGGACGGTCGAGGTGACGGATCCGGGCGCCGGGGAAGCCTCGGAGGGGTCGTCGGGCTCGGGGCCATCGGGCCCGGATCCCGGATCCGGCTCGGGATCGGGGGGGACGGGGTCGAAGGGGTTCGCGGCGAACCTGGTGACCTGGCTGGGGAAGCTGCACCCGCCTTCGGTGAGCTTCCCGATCGCGCTGGTCCTCTCGGCCCTGCTGGCCGAGGTGCTCTGGTCGGCGACCGGCCGCCCGCTGTTCGACCACTCGGCGCGGTTCTGCGTCTGGGTCGGGGCGATCGGGGCGGTGGTCTCGGTGACGCTCGGCTGGTGCTTCGCCGGGTTGGCGTGGTCCGACGGCGACCGGGTGATGACGACGCACCGATGGGTGGGCACGTCGGCCGGGCTGTTGGCGCCGGTGGTGCTCGTCCTGGCCGAGGCGAGCCGGAGGCCGGGGGGCCGATCGATCCGGCCCTGGTACCTGGGGCTGCTGGTCGTCGCGGCGGTCCTGGTGGGCCTGAACGGCCACTTCGGCGGCCTGATGGCCTACGGCGAGGACTACTACGCCTGGCCGGGATCGGGCTGATCCCCGCCCGCCCGGCCGGGACCGCCGGGCGGGCGGCGATCCGGGCCGATCCGGGGGGCCCAGGCCCGGTCAGCGGCCGAGGCCGGCGAGGTCGAGCAGGAAGGCGTACTCGAAGGCGGTCTCCCGGTAGCGGCGGTAGCGACCGGAGACGCCGCCGTGGCTGCCCTCCAGGTAGGTGCGGAACAGGAGGAGGTTGTCGTCGGTCCTGGTCGCCCGGAGCTTGGCGACCCACTTCGCCGGCTCCCAGTACTGCACCTGGGAGTCGGCCAGCGAGGTGGTGACGAGCAGGTTGGGGTAGCCCTTGGCCTCGACGTTGTCGTAGGGGGAATAGGACCGCATGTATTCGTAGTAGATCGGGTCGTCGGGGTTGCCCCACTCGTCGTACTCGAAGGTGGTCAGCGGGATGCTCGGGTCGAGCATGGTGGTGACCACGTCGACGAACGGGACCGCGGCGATGACGCCCCGGAACAGCCCCGGCCTCAGGTTGATGACCGCCCCCATCAGCAGCCCCCCGGCGCTGCCGCCCTGGGCGAAGAGGCGGTCGGGGACGGCGTATCCCTCGGCGATCAGGTGCTCGGCGCAGGCGATGAAGTCGGTGAACGTGTTCATCTTGTTGAGCAGCTTGCCGTCCTCGTACCAGGAGCGGCCGAGTTCCTGCCCGCCCCGGACGTGGGCGATGGCGAAGGCGAAGCCGCGGTCGAGCAGGCTCAGGCGGGCGGAGTCGAACGAGGCGTCGAGGCTGTTGCCGTACGACCCGTAGCCGTAGAGCAGCAGCGGGCGGCTGCCGTCCTTCGGGAAGCCCTCCTTGGAGACGATCGAGATCGGGACCTCGGTCCCGTCCCCGGCGACGGCGAGGAGGCGCTCGGTGGTGTAGTCGCCGGGGTCGAAGTCGCCGAGCACCTCGTCTCGCTTGACCACGGTCGACTCCCGGGCGTCGAGGTCGTAGTCGATCGAGGAGACGGGGGTGGTCAGCGACGTGTAGATGTAGCGGAGCGTGGTGGTGTCGATCTCGTGGTTCGGGCCGATCCGGGCGGTGTAGGCCGGCTCGCCGAAGTCGACCTCGAAGGGCTCGGCCTCGTCGCCCCGGGGGCGGACGACGAGCCGGACCAGGCCGTCCCGGCGCTCCTCGGTGACGAGGTGGCCGGCGAACAGCTCGAACCCTTCGAGGAAGACGTCGTCCCGGCCGGGGACGACCTCCGACCAGTGCTCCTTGCCGGGCGAGGAGACGGGGGCGGTCATCAGCCGGAAGTTGGGGGCGTCGAGGTTGGTGCGGAGGTAGAAGGCGTCGCCGAGGTGGTCGACCGAGTACTCCAGGTTGCGCTCGCGGGGCTGGACGACGGCGAAGGTGCCGGTCGGGTCGTCGGCGTCGAGGAACCGGGACTCCGTGCTCAGGGTCTGGCTGGAGGTGATGAGGAGGTATTCGTCGGACTTGGTCCGGGAGACGAAGCAGGAGAACTCCTCGTCCCCTTCCTCGAAGACGAGCACGTCGTCGGCCGGGTCGGTGCCGAGCACGTGGCGGTAGATGCGGTATGAGCGGAGGGTCTGGGGGTCCTGCTTGGAGTAGAAGATCGTCTCGTTGTCGTTCGCCCAGGCGACGTTGCCGGTGACCTGGGCGAGTTCGTCGTCGAGGAACGCGCCCGACTCCAGATCCTTGAAGCGGACGGTGGCGATCCGGCGGCCGGTGGTGTCGGTGGCGAAGGCGATCAGGGTGCCGTCGGGGCTGACCTCGGTGCGGCCGAGCGAGAAGTAGGCGTGCCCCTCGGCCAGCTCGTTCTCGTCGAGGAGGACCTCCTCCTCGGCGTCGAGCGAGCCCCGCTTGCGGACGAGCACGGGGTACTGCCGGCCGGCCTCGTACTTCGAGGCGTAGTAATACCCGTCGTCGAAGACGGGGGCCGTGGCGTCGTCCTCCTTGATCCGGGCGACGATCTCGTCGTAGAGCGCCTCCCGGAGCGCCTCGGTGTGGGAGAGCATGGCGGCGGTGTAGGCGTTCTCGGCCTCCAGGTGGGCGATGACGTCGGGGTCGTCCCGCTCTCGGAGCCAGTAGTAATTGTCGACCCGGACGTCGCCGTGCAGCTCCAGGCGGTGGGGGATCACCCGGGCGACGGGGGGCGTCGGGGGGGCGTCCTGGGCGGGGGCGATCGCGGGGAGGAGCAGGACGCCGAGCAGGGACGCGGTTCGGGCGCTCACGGTCGGGCTCCGGTCGGTCGCGGGGAGTCGGGTCGGCCGGCGTCGGGAGGGGGAGAGGGCCGGCGGGCGGTCCTCGACGATAGCACGGCCCCGACGCGCGGCGGAAGGGCCCGGGGACGACGCCCGAGCGGCGGGAGGAGGGGCCGGTCCCGCCCCCCCATCACTGGTGGACCCAGCCGCCTCGGATCAGCCAGCCGTCGACGTGACGGCGCCGGGGGTCGTGGTGCGTCCGGTGGATGACGCCCCCCTCGGGGTTCCACTCGTACGCGCCGGAGAACCGGACGAGGTCGCCCACCCGGAGCGGGTCGACCCGGGGGGCGAGGTCGATGTTGTGCGCCACCAGGAGCGTCTGCCCCGAGGCCAACCGGAGGATGAACCGCTGGTGCCTGCGGCCGTCGCGGTCGTCGGCCAGGACCCGGACGACCCGGCCCTCGCCTTGCACCTGGAGGCCGCCCCGGCGGTGCTCGAAGGCGGAGGCGAGGATGCGGTCGGATCCGCTCGGAGCCTCGGCGGCCCCGGGGGGTCGGCCGTCGGCCGCCCCGGCGTCGACGACCGGCGAGGGGAGGAAGGCAGCGGGGTCGATCGTGCCGAGGCCGGCGCCGATCGCGACGATCGCGAGGGGGATCAGCTTTTTCATGGGGATCGTGCCGCCTCGATCCGAAGGTGCCATCCAGGAAAACCTAGGCCACCCGAAGGCCACCGGGCCGAGAACCGGGGACGCCGACACTCGGTCTCGGCGAGACGCTTCCTGGGGCGGATGCCGCGGCGAGGCCTCCCGGGCGGGAAAGAATCTCCGACGAAATTTCCCCCCCGGTGTCGATCGGGCCCGTCCCCGATCGATCATCGGGTGGCGTGAGAATGGGGGTCGAATTCGACCCGAACCCGGATCCTCTCCGTCAGGAGAATCGAAAATGACGCGACGACTGGTGGTCATCCCGGCGCTGGTGCTTGCCCTCCGGCTTTCCGCCTTCGGCGACGACACCGCCGTCCAGCCGCCGCCGGCGCCCACGAATCCGGCCCTGGAGGCGATGAAGGCGCTGGAAGGCACCTGGCTGACGACGGACGCCGACGGCAACCCCACCGACCAGGTCGCCTCGATCATCAAGGTGACCGCGGGGGGCAGCGCGGTGCACGAGACGAGCTTCCCCGGACAGCCGATGGAGATGATCTCGATCTACACGGTCGACGGGCCCGACCTCGTCATGACCCACTACTGCATGCTGGGCAACCAGCCGAGGCTGAGGGCCGACGGGGACTCCTCGACCGGCCAGATCCGCTTCCGGTTCGACGGCGGGGGCAACCTGGACCCGTCGAAGGACACGCACATGCACGAGGCCACCCTCACGATCATCGACGAGGACCACATCCAGGTGGACGGCGTCGCCTGGGAGAACGGCGGCCCCGCCGAGGAGATGTGCGGCTGCATGAAGCTCGTGCGGAAGAAGTAAGACACCGAGTCCGGTCGACACGATCGAGCCGAAAGCAGGGCCCCCCGGGGTGGTCACCTCGACCACGCCGGGGGGCGAACCGCGTCGCGTCTTCCGTCGGGCGAATGGCCCGCGTGACGGCCCCGATTGGGCGGCCACCGAGGCCCCCGGACCCTCCCGCGACGCCCGACCGCCCCGGGACGCGGGTGGTCCCGGGCTACTTCTTGCGGACCATTTCGAGCCCGCCGCTGAAGTTGCCGGTCTGGATGGCGCAGACGAGCCGTCGCTCCTGGTCGGAGTTGAACGTCAGGCGGCTCGACCAGTACCGGCGCATGCTCTCCCGGGTGCGCAGCTCGCGGGGCAGGTTGGCCGAGCCGCCCTGGTCGAACATGAAGTTGGTCCGATCCTCCGTGTGTTCCAGCTTCGCCATGATGTGGCCCAGCTCGTGGACCGCGGTGTTGGCGACGAACCGGGCGAACTCGGGCTCGCCGTTCTCGAAGACGTGCTCGAGCTGGGAGGTGTGCTCGAGGTGCCGGGGGCCGTGCGGGTCTTCCCAGTTCATGGGGTCCCGGGGGTCGCCCTGGGACTCGCCGCAGACCCGCAATTCCTCGTGGGCCCCCACGTAGACGGACTCGCCCGCCTCGTCGCCCAGGATGGAGAGGCCACCACACGGTTTCTTCCCGCGCCCGCCGGGCTCGAAGGTGATGCTCAGCTCCCCCGACCGCTCCAGGATCCGCTGCTGGACGATCCGCAGCTCCCGGCCCGCCCGGTTCGCCAGGGGGGCGATCACCTCCCGGATGTGCTCCACCATGGCCCAGGTCGGGCGGACCCGATGGGCGTCCACCAGGACGAGGGTGAGCACCCGGGCGATCTGCAGGTGCAGCTCGACCGAGCGGTCCTCCTCGGACTCCAGGTCCGCGCTCAGGGGGGCGGACTCCCCGATGAACTCGGTCCGGACCTGGTCGTCGGGCACCCGGGCCTCTTTCAGGTACCGGGCGACCGCCTCGACGCGACGCCTGGACCACTGCATGTTCACCGAGTCCGAGCCGGACCGGCTGGCACGCCCGACCAGGCGGATCCGGTGTTCCGGGTTCCGCTCGAGGATCTTGACGAGCCGATCGAGCAGGCCCTTGTGCAGCGTCTTCAGGCCGCAGCCGCCGACGTCGAAGTTGTACAGCAGGAACGCCGTCGGGCATCCCTGGCGGCTCGTCTCCAGCGGCCGAATCTTCCCCTCTCCCGTGGCCCGTGACATCGTTCGCGTTCCTTTCCGGCCCGCGCCGGGTCTCCGCACCGGGGGCCGACACGAGGCCCCGATTTCCCTGGGAACTCCCTCGAGAGACGGCGACCGAGACACATGTGGAGTCGTGAGGACGCCGCCGCCGCCGACACTCGCACTCGCGCGGCGCGTCCTCGACGCGAACGCCGAGGCCGTCGAGCGGGGGGCGTCGCGGCGACGCACCGCCCGCGGTGCGGTGCGTCGCCGCGTCCGCAAGGCACTCGACCCGCCGCCGTCCAGGGCGTCTCGCGGTCGAACGTCGTGGACCCGGGCCCCGCTCCTCGTACCGCCGACTTCGAGGCCGGCGTGACCGCTCCCGGGGGCCGAAAATCGCCCCCTGAGGCTGCCCGCGAAATCGAACCAACTCCCGTCACGGCCCGTATTTAGAGGAGGGAAACGGGGGACCAGAGACGCCGGCCGTGGGGGCCGGTTCAGCGAGGCGAGGACCGATGCGACGACTCGAGAATTACGTCCGGAAGTACGGGCCGGTTGCCGGCCCGAAGCTCTACCACCTGCTCCAGAGCCAGGCGGCGCACGCCGGCGTCAGCGCCAGGCTGCGGAAGAAGATCGCGGCGATGCAGGGGCGGGTCGCGGAGACGCCCCGAAGGCCGGAGCCGCGACCGCTGCCGCTGTTCCCGGAGGCCGACGAGCCGGCCGGGCTGGTCGCGGTCGAGTAAGTGCGATCGCGGCGTGACGAATCGGCGAAGGCCCGGCCGCCCCCGGCCTGGCCCCGATGGGGGCCCCCCGGGCGTCACGGCCCGAGTCGTCACGGGCATCCGGCCGGGACGGCCCCGCGACGGCTCAGCCCCGCCACTCGGCGTACCAGGAGGCGTCCTCGTAGGCGGCGTTCAGCGCGACCATCGCCGCGAGGTCGCCGCCCCGGTCGGGGTGCAGGAGGAAGGCCTTCCTCCGGTAGGAGGCCTTGATCTCGGCGAGCGAGGCGGCGGTCGAGAGACCGAGCGTGGCGAACGCGACCGACGGGATCCCGGCGGGCCAGGATGCCGCCCTCGCCCGCTCCCGCGCGCGCCGCTCCTCCTCCTCCCTCCTGAGCAGGAGGTCGTCGGCGTCGGCCGCGATCCCGCCGGAGGTGACGCCGTGGAGGAGGAACCGGGCCCGGGCCTTGCGGTCCGAGAGCACGTCCGCCGCATTCGCGGCCCAGCGCCCGGCGACGGCCCGGAGCGTGGGATTGGTCGCGAGCCGGTCGAGGAAGGCGGCCTCGGCCGCGTCGCGGTCCCGGTACTGGCCGAGGTGCAGGACGATCCGGCTCCGAATACGGCCCTTGGGCCGGTGCTGCTCGACGACCACCCAGATGATCCGGTCGTCCTGCTCGACGGCCATCAGCAGCATCGCGGCGGCACTCCCGGCGGTCGATCGGCCCCCGGGGGCCAGTCTAGCCGACGCACGGCGGGCCGTCGATCTGGGCTTCCATGCCGGGCGCCGCCGGCCCGGGCGGCGCCGGGCCGCCGATCGGTCGCGCCTCGTCGGTCGGGGCGAAGGGCCCCGGGGATCAGGCCTCGGAGACGAGGATGAGCATGGAACGGGGGGCGAGGCGGTAGCGGTGCAGGAGGGGGATGGTGGGGCCCTCGTCGAGGTCCAGCGCGTCCTCGGGGGAGGGCAGCGCGGTGTCGACGGTCCGTCGCCAGCGGCGGCCGGAGGGGGAGGCGGGGATGGTGAAGACGAGGGGCTGGTGGTAGGCGTTGCAGGCGATGTAGAGGTCGCGGTCGACCACGCCGGGGCGGTCGCAGCGCCGGCCGTCGAGGGCCATCGCCAGGGAGCGGGAGTTCCAGCCGAAGTCGGGCTCGCCGGGCTCGACGCCGTGCCAGACCACGTCGGGCGGGTGGCCGGAGCCGCCGCGCTTCAGGAAGGTCTTGCGGCGGAGGGCGGGATGCCGCTTCCGGAGGGCGATGAGCTGGCGGACGAACCGGAGGAACTCCGCGTTCTCGTCGGCCAGCGACCAGTCGACCCAACTCGTCTCGTTGTCCTGGCACCAGGCGTTGTTGTTGCCGCCCTGGGTGCGGAGGAACTCGTCACCCCCCAGCAGCATGGGGACGCCCTGGCTGACCATCAGCGTGGCGACGAGGTTGCGGGCCTGGCGGGCGCGGAGGGCCCGGACGGAGGCGTTGTCGGTGGGGCCCTCGACGCCGCAGTTCCAGGAGCAGTTGTCGTTGTGGCCGTCGCGGTTGTCCTCGCCGTTGGCGAGGTTGTGCTTCTGGTTGTAGGAGACGAGGTCGCAGAGGGTGAAGCCGTCGTGGCAGGTGATGAGGTTGACCGAGTGGAGGGGGCCGCGGTCGGCGTAGAGGTCCTCGCTGCCGCAGAGCCGGGTGGCGAGCAGGGGGACCTGGCCGCTGTCCCCCTTCCAGAAGCGCCGGACGTCGTCGCGGTAGTGGCCGTTCCACTCCGACCAGCGGGCGCCGCCGGGGAAGCTGCCGACCTGGTAGAGCCCGGCGGCGTCCCAGGGCTCGGCGATGAGCTTGGTGTCGCGGAGCAGGGGGTCCTCGCTGATCATCTCGACGACGGGGGGCTCGACGAGGACGTGCCCCTTCTTGTCGCGGCCGAGGACCGAGGCGAGGTCGAAGCGGAAGCCGTCGACGTGGGCCTCGGCCACGAGGTTGCGGAGGCAGGCGAGGATGAGGTTGCGGACCACCGGGTGGTTGCTGTTGACGGTGTTGCCGCAGCCGGTGAAGTTGTGGTAGCGGCCGAAGTCGTCGACGAGGTAATAGAGGCCGTTGTCGAGGCCGCGGAAGCTGTAGGTGGGGCCGCCGTCGCCCCCCTCGGCGGTGTGGTTGAAGACGACATCGAGGACGACCTCCAGGCCGGCGTCGTGGAAGGCGCGGACGGCCCGGCGGAACTCCTCCCAGGGGGCGGTCCGCTCGGGGTTGTGCGCGTACGCGGCCTTGGGGGCGGCGTAGGCGATCGTGTTGTAGCCCCAGAAGTTGCGGTTGCGCTCGCCGGTGTACGGGTTGACGAAGGGGCAGTCGGTCTCGTCGAACTCGTCGATGGGGAGCAGCTCGACGCCGGTGACGCCGAGCCATTTCAGGTACTCGATCTTCTCGGCCAGGCCGGAGAAGGTGCCGGGGTGGCGGACGCCGGAGCTGCGGTGCGCGGTGTAGCCCCGGACGTGGATCTCGTAGAGGATCGAGTCCTCGAGCGGGATGCGGGGGTGGAGGTCGTTGATGCGGTCGACCTCGGTGGGCATGATCAGGCTGAGCCGGGGCAGGGTGCCGGTCTGTCCCCAGGGGGTGCCGCAGGAGAGGGCCCGGCAGGCGGGGTCGAGCAGGATCTTGGCCGGGTCGTAGCGGTGGGGGCCGCCGTGGGGGCCGTCGACCCGGTAGCCGTAGCAGAAGTCGTCGGGCAGGCCGTCGACCCGGACGTGCCAGTGGTCGCCGGTCCGGTTGAGGCGGGGGTCGAGCGGGATCTCGGACCGGACGGCGCCGTCGCAGGGCTCGCAGAGGACGAGGCTGACCGAGGTGGCGTGCCGGCAGATGAGCACGAAGTTGATGCCGCCGCCCAGGCGGTTGGCGCCCAGGGGCAGGGGCTCTCCCCGGGCGATGGTCAGGGGGTGGTCGCGGAATCGGTCGCTGGCCAGGGCCCCGTTCCGGATCGGGGCGTGCTCCGTCGTCGTCGACATGGCGGTGGGCGATCCCCTGCCTCAGGTCGGCCCGTCCCGGGCGCGACGCGAACGCCGACGCCCCCCGGGCGGTCGGGGGAACAGTACGCCCCGGACGCCGATCGGTCAACGCGACTTGCCGATGGCCTCATGCGACCGCGCCCCGACGCGCCCGGCCGGCCCGGTCACCGCCTGCGGAACAGCCCGTGCGTCTTGTGCCCGGGGGACGGCCGGTTGAAGCGGAGCAGGTCGAGCGGGGACCGGGCGTAGGGGCTCGGCTCCAGGTTCGGCCGGGGTCGGCTGGCGGCGGCCGAGTTGAAGATGGGGGAGTAGTAGGGGGAGGGGCCGTTGCTGAGGTCGGTCGGGTAGGCCCAGATCGGCGAGTACCCGGCATAGGGGCCGGAGTACGCGTAGTCGGAGCTGGCCCCGAAGAACCACTGGCCCCGGGCCGGGGCCGACGGGGAGAGGACCAGGGCGAGGCCGCAGAGCGCGGCGAGTCGGAAGGGGAGGCGCATGGGAGAGGTCCCGCGTCGGGAGGGCAGGACCGGCCTCGCGTGCCTCCTCATCGCCCTCGCCGATCCGACGACCGGGGCCGCTCCGTCCTCTCGCCCCGACGCCCAAGCATAGCACCCGCCCGGGGGCAGGGCCTCAGGAGGGCCCTCCCGGATGCCCCCGGGGGGTCGAGTCGCCCCGGCCGGACCGGATGGACGCCCACCCGGCGAGGATCAGCACCACCCCCGAGGCGAGGAAGGCGAAGTCCCAGGCCGACACGCCGAGCGCCTCGACGACGTGGTGGACCCCGAGGAGGTGGTGGTCGATGAGCCCCTCGACGAGGTTGAACAGCCCGGCGCCGAGCAGCAGCGAGCCGACGAAGGTCCGGGTCGACCAGGGGACGTCCGCCCTCAGCCCGGCCCGCCAGAGCAGGGCCAGGCCGAGGGCCGTCATCGCCCAGGTGAAGGCGTGGAAGAGGCCGTCCCAGGCCATGTTGATCTCGGCGCTGACCAGATCCGTGACCGGCCTCCTCGCCGAGATCATGTTGTGGAGCTGGAGGATCTGGTGGAAGAGGATGCCGTCGACGAAGCCCCCCATGCCGACGCCGAGCAGCGTCCCGGCCGAGATCAGGGGCCCGCGGTTGGTGCGGCCTGCCATGTCGGCCATGTCGGCCACCTCGGGGGTCAGGAGGATTCGGGACCCGTCGCCGGGCCCGGCCCCGGGGGGCCTCCCCGACGGGCGGGCAGGCCGAAGTGGAGGGCGGCGGCGACGCCGAGGAAGATCCCGAACGGCAGGGCCGTGGCCAGCACGTTGCGGCCCAGGTCCTCGTCGGCGAGGCCGGCCCTCACCCGCCGGCCCGTCTCCCGGTCGCAGACCGGGCACGCGTCGGCCGGCGCCGAGGCCGCCAGGAGGGCGAGGAGGAGGCAGGACAACCGTCGATGGCCCATCGGATCTCCCCCGGTTGATCGGATCGACGACCGGGCCGCCCCGCGGCGTCCCCCCGTTCTACGGGATCCGAGGGCGGGACGCCAGGAGCCCCGCCCGGTCCGGGTCAGGTCGGGTCGCCGAGGTCGAGCAGGGCGTCGACGGCCCTCGCGGTCATCGCCGCCGAGGCCGATCGGGCGGGCACGTTGACGACCTGGACGAAGTCGCCGCCGGCCCGGGAGTCGAGGTTGCCGTCCAGGAAGGCCGGGGGGGCGCCGGGGCCGGTCCGGGACCGGAGGCCGCCGGGGGCCAGGCCGACCAGGGTCAGGCGGAAGGAGGAGCCGGCGGGCAGGGGGGAGGCGGGGGTGATCGAGACGAGCCGGGCCACCTCATCATAGGTGATCGACGCCAGGGCGATCGGCCCGGAACCCCCGATCGGCTCGATGGCGTAGTTGGCCGGGTTCAGGGTGACGGAGGCGTCCCGGGAGAGGTAGCCGTTGATCCGGACGTCGACCCGGGTCAGCACTCCGGTGGCCGGGTCGACGATCGGGATCACCCCCTCGACGAACGGGCCGGAGGCGATGGTCCGGGTCCGGGTCTGGGCGGTGGTGTTGCCCCTCAGGTCGTTGGTGGGGGCGATCGTGTTGGCGCCGTCGAGGACCTGGTTGAGCAGGATGCCGGTGCCCAGGCCGTTGGGGTCGCCGAAGCCGTTGGCCAGCGGCCCGAGGTTGCCGGCGATGTCGGGGCCGATCCGGTTGCCGCCGACGAAGTTGCCCACGGCGTTGAACGCGGTGAGGTTCAACCCGACCTGGACGTTGCCGCCGATCAGGTTGTCGACGACGGCGTTGCCGGGGGCGTCGCTGAGGAAGACGCCCTGGTAGTTCGGCACCCGGGCCGTGCCGGAGGCGTCCGAGCCGATCCGGTTGCCGGCCACGACGTTCCCCGAGGTGACCGCGCCCTCGGCCGAGGGCGACGGGACGATCGCCGGGCCGGCGTCGGTGGCGACGGTCTGGGCGTTGATCGTGTCGGCGTTGAGGATCTGGACGCCGACCTCGGTGTTGCCCGAGAGGAGGTTGCCGCCGCCGTCGGCGTCGGCGAACGAGCCGAGGCCGATCTGGTTGTTCGAGGCGCCGTAGACGAAGACCCCCTGGCGGTTGGGGACGGCGGCGTCCCCGGCGGCATTGGTGCCGATGTAATTCCCCGCCACCACGTTGCCGGCGGCCGGGGCCCGGGGCCCCTCGAAGGCGAGGCTGGTCAGGCGGACGCCCGCCTCCAGGTTGCCCGAGATGACGTTCCGGGAGGAGGCGCCGAGGCCGCCGATCGTGTTGCCGGAGGAGTTCAGGACGATCACGCCGTCGCCGTTGGGCAGGGGAGACGTCCCGTCGGGATTGGTGCCGATCCGGTTGCCGACCAGGACGTTGCCGCCCGACCGGTCCCGGACGTAGACGCCGATCCGGTTGCCCGAGATCTGGTTCCCCTGGCCGCCCCCCGTGCCGCCGATCGAGTTGGCCGAGGCCCCCCCGGCGATGACGACGCCGTCGTTGCGGGGGTCGAAGGTGGTGCGGTTGCCGGGGGAGGGGGTGCCGTCGGCCGGGAACTCGGGGTCTCGCTGGCGGACACCCCCGAGGTTGGGGTCGAGCGACCGGGCGCCGGGGCGGTCGGTGCCGATCCGGCTGCCGAGGACCTGGTTGCCGGTGGCCCCCGGGCCGTCGATCCGGACGTTGCCCCGGATGTCGCCCGCCCCGTTGGCGGAGACGACGGAGTCGAGCACGGAGTTCCGCGAGGCGTTGAGCAGCAGGATGCCCGAGAGGCCGTTGCCCAGGCCGACGGTGCCGGCCGCGTCGGTGCCCACCAGGCCCTCGGCCACCACGTTGCCCGAGGCCCCGGCGATGCCGACCCCGAAGCCCCGGTTGCCCGAGGTCACGTTCCCCCGCATCAGGTTGTTCGAGGCCCCGGCGATCAGGATGCCGCTGCCCTGGTTCCCGAGCCGGGCGGACCCGGTGCGGTCCGTGCCGATCAGGTTGCCGGCCAGGGTGTTGTTGGGGGAGTCGTTGATCAGCTTCACGCCGTCCAGCAGGTTCGCCGAGATGACGTTGGCCGAGAGGGTGTTGCCCCCGGCGCCGTCGAGGTGGACGCCGTCGCTGGCGTTGCCGAGCGGGGAGGAGCCGGACCGGTCGGTGCCGACGAGGTTCTCCGCCAGCAGGTTGCCCGACGAGCCCCCCCGCAGCTCGACGCCGTAGAGCCCGTTGGCCGAGACGACGTTGGCCGAGAGGGTGTTGCCCGAGGCGGCGAAGACCATCACGCCGTGCAGGGCGTTGGGCCTGGCCCGGGTGCCCCCGGGGTCGACGCCGATCAGGTTGCCCGAGAGCACGTTGCCCGAGGTGCCGGCCAACGCGGCGCCGAAGCCCCGGTTGCCCGAGAGGACGTTGGCGTCGAGCGTGTTGCCGTCGGCCCCGACGATCAGGACGCCGCTGAGGTTGCCCCTCGTCACCGCCCCGCCCTCGCCGGCCAGGCCGACGAGGTTCCCCGACAGCAGGTTGCCCGAGGCGCCGTTGAGCAGCACGACGCCGTCGCCGAGGTTGCCGGCCACGGTGTTGGCCCGGAGGGTGTTGCCGGGGGCGCCGTCGAGGAAGACGCCCCGGGCGTTGCCCAGGCCGCCCGAGCCGGACTCGTCGGTGCCGATCAGGTTCCCCTCGACGAGGTTCCCCGAGGCGCCGGGGCCGATGAGCTGGAGGCCGTCCCCCAGGTGCCCGGCGACGAGGTTGCCGTCGACGACCCGGTTGCCCGGGGCGTCGAGGATCACCAGGCCGACCCGCTGGGTGCCCAGGGGGGCCGACCCGGCCAGGTCGGTGCCGATCAGGTTCCCGGAGACGACGTTGCCCGAGGCCCCGGGCCCGGCGACCGCGACGCCGAACGCACCGTTGCCGGAGATCAGGTTCGCCCGGCCGCCGAGGGTGTTGTCGGGGGCGTCGGAGATCCGGACCCCGGAGGAGCCGTTGCCGAGCGCCCGGCCCCCGGCGGCGTCGGTGCCGATGAGGTTGCCGGAGAGGACGTTGCGGGTCGCCCCCCCGGCCAGGACCACGCCGTCCCGGGAGTTGCCCGAGACGACGTTGCCGGCCGCGGCCACCTCGCCGCCGATCGTGTTGGCCGAGGCGCCGTCGAGCAGGGCGATGCCGTCCCCCGAGTTGCCCAGCGGGGCGGCCCCGGTGGCGGCCAGGCCGATGACGTTGCCGGCGACGAGGTTCCCCGAGGCGCCCGGCCCCCGGATCTCGATCCCCGAGCCGAGGTTCGCCGAGACGATGTTCCCCTCGGCCGCCACCGGCCCGCCGACGAGGTTGCCGGGGGCGTCCTCGACGAGGATCCCCCCGGCGGCGTTGCCCCGGCCGAGCAGGCCCGCGTCCCCGGTGCCGACCCGGTTCGACTGGACGAAATTCGTCGTCGCCCCGGGGCCGACCAGCGCGACGCCGAAGCCGCCGTTGGCCGATGCGAGGTTGCTGCCGATCGTGTTGCGGGCCGCGTCGACGACCCGGACGCCGTCCCCCCCGTTGCCGACCGGGGTCGAGCCGTCGGGGCCGAGGCCGATGAAGTTGCCGGCCACCGCGTTCTCGGTCCCGCCGCCGCCGGCCCCCTCGATCCGGACGCCGTCGCCGCGGTTGCCCGAGAGGACGTTGCCGTCGCCGATCGCGTTGTTGGTGGATCCCCCGGTGACCAGCACGCCGACCGAGTTCCCCAGGGCGATCGTCCCGGCCCGGTCGGTGCCGATCCGGTTGCCGGCGACGATGTTCAGCGAGGCGCCCGCCCCGGCGACCCGGACCCCGGCCCCGGCGTTCCCGGAGATGACGTTGCGCAGGCCGTCGGCGTTGCCGCCGATCGTGTTCATCATGCTCGAGGAGATCCGGACGCCGTCCCCGCCGTTGCCGAGGCCGCCCGTCCCGGTCGCGTCGGTGCCGATGAGGTTGGCCCGGGCCGAGGTCATCGGGGCGGAGATCGCCAGGCCGTCGCCGAGGTTGCCCGAGAGGACGTTGCCCACCCCCGCCACCCCGACCGAGTTGCCCGAGGCGGCGATCCGGACCCCGGCCACGGCGTTGCCGACGCGGGAGGAGCCCCCGGCGTCCGTGCCGACGAAGTTGCCGAGGATCCAGTTCGCCGAGGCCCCCTCGCCGGTCACGATCACGCCGTCGCCGCCGTTGCCCGAGACGAGGTTCCCCGCCACCAGGGCCCCGGGGGCCCCGTTGGCGGCGCCGATCGTGTTGGCCGAGGCCCGGTCGAGGACGATCCCGGGGCCCTGGTTGCCGAGGCCGGCGGCCCCCGGGGCGTCGGTGCCGACGAAGTTGCCGAGCACGAAGGTGCCCGAGGCGCCGGGGCCCGAGAGCCGGATCCCGGACCCGAGGTTGCCGGAGACGAGGTTGCCGGCGACCAGCGAGGCGGTCGCCCCGTTGGAGGCGCCGATCGTGTTGCCCGGGGCCGCCTCGACCCGGATGCCGTCCCCGGCGTTGCCGACCTCGTCGGATCCCGAGGCGTCGGTGCCGATGAAGTTCCCCAAGGCCAGGTTCGCCGAGGCCCCGCCGCCGATCAGCCGGATCCCGACCCCGAGGTTCCCCGAGACGAGGTTGCCGGCCGTGAGGACCCCGGGCCCGGCGTTGGTGCCGCCGATCGTGTTCGAGGGCCTCCCCTCGACCCGGACGCCGTCGAGCCCGTTGCCGACGGCCGAGGACCCGTCGGCGTCGGTGCCGATGAAGTTGCCCAGCAGCAGGTTCTCCCGGGACTGGTCGCCGAGCACCCGGATCCCCGACCCGCCGTTGCCGGAGACGAGGTTGCCGGCCGTCCGGGTGCCGGGCCCCGCGTTCACCCCGCCGATCGTGTTGCGCGTCGCCCCCCGGGCCAGCAGGACGCCGTCCTGGGCGTTGCCCAGGGCCGAGTCCCCCGAGGCGGTGGTGCCGACCCGATTGCCGAGCACGAGGTTGCCCGAGGTGGTGCCGTCGCCGTCGCCGACGACCACGCCGTAGCTGCGGTTGCCGGAGATGAGGTTGGCCTCCGCCGGTTCGACGCCGCCGATCGTGTTGCCGGACGAGGCGACGACCTGCACGCCGTCGTCGTCGTTGCCCAGCGCGACGGTCCCCGAGGCGTCGGTGCCGATGAAGTTGCCCAGCACCCGGTTGCCGGAGGTCGGGATGCCGGGGGTCGCCAGCAGGTCCCGGATCCGGACCCCGTCCAGGCCGTTGCCGGAGACGAGGTTGCCGGCCACGAGGTTGCCGGAGGCGTCGAAGACGGAGACGCCGTCGGAGCCGTTGCCGACCGCCGCCGAGCCCGACGCATCGGTGCCGATGAAGTTGCCCAGGACCAGGGCGTCCGAGGTCCCCCGCTCCAGCTCGACCCCGTCGCTGCCGTTGCCCGAGATCACGTTGCGGAGGCCCGGCGAGACGCCGCCGATCGTGGTCGACCCGGCCCCGGCCACCTCCACGCCGTCCAGCGCGTTGCCGATCGCGGCCGTCCCGGCCAGGTCGGTGCCGATCCGGTTGCCGGCGATCAGGTTCCCCGACGTCCCGGCGCCGTGCACGGCCACGCCGTCGCCGAGGTTCCCCGAGACGAGGTTGCCGCCGGTGAGCACCGAGGGGTCGGCGTTGGTGCCGCCGATCGTGTTGCCGGTCGCGCCGTCCCGGAGCAGGACGCCGTTGCCGTCCAGCTCGGTCGGGTCGGTGGCGCCGTTCGGCAAGGGGCTGCCGATGCCGTTGCCGATCGGGCCGGTCCCGGCGAGGTTGGTGCCGATCCGGGAGCCGGAGACGGCGTTCGACGGGCTGCCGTCGATCACGACCCCCGCGTGGATGTTCCCCGAGACGAGGTTCCCCTGCCCGACCGTGTTCGCCGAGGCCCCGCCGTCGATCAGCACGCCGATGCCCTGGTCGGCGTCGATCGGGCCGCCGGTCGACGGCGCCCGGCCGTTGGGCACGGCCACGGTGCCGGCCGCGTTGGTGCCGATCCGGTTCCCCAGGGCCAGGTTCCCCGAGACCGCCCCCCCCCGGAGCAGCAGGCCGAGCCGGGCGTTGCCCGAGATCAGGTTCCCCCGGGTCGCCCCCGGCACCGCCTCGTTCGCCCCGCCGATCGTGTTGCCGGAGAGGGATCCTGCCGAGGCGGAGTCGCCGAGCACCGCGACGCCCGCACCCTGGTTCGGGATCGCCCCCGAGCCGGAGGCGTTCGTCCCGGCGTAGTTGCCGACCACCAGGTTGTCCGAGCTGGCCGAGACCGGCTGGCCCTGGCCGTCGAGCAGCAGGGCCAGGCGGATGCCGTCCCCGCCGTTGCCCGAGGCGAGGTTGCCGGCCCGCAGCGCGAACGGCTGCAACCCGATGTTCGCCCCGCCGATCGTGTTGCCGGGGGCGCCGTCGAGCAGGACGCCGTGGATCGAGTTGCCCAGGGCGAGGGTGCCGAGGCGGTCGGTCCCCAGGAAATTGCCGAGCACGACGTTGCCCGAGCTGCCGGCGCCGACGACCCGGACGCCGTTGCGGCCGTTGCCCGAAATCAGGTTGCCGGCCGACAGGACCCCGGCCGAGGCGTTCACGCCGCCGATCGTGTTGTTCGAGGCCCCGGACGAGGCCCCGCCCTCCAGCAGGATGCCGTTCTCGCCGTTGGGGATGGCGGCCGTCCCGGCGGCGTCGGTGCCGATGAGGTTGCCCTGGATCAGGGACCCGGTCGGGCCGTTGCGGAGGCGGATGCCCTGGTTCTCATTGCCCGAGATCAGGTTGCCGACCCCGGCGGCGGCCCCGCCGACGGTGGTGTCCGGGGCGCCGTTGATCTCGATGCCGTCCTCGGTGACGTTGGAGATGGCCGCGGTCCCGGCCGCGTTGGTGCCGATCCGGTTGCCCTGGATGAGGTTCCCCGACGCCCCGGGGCCGATGACGAGGATGCCGTCCCCCCGGTTGCCCGAGATCACGTTGCCGAGCCTCGGGTCGGCGCCGCCGACGGTGTTGCCCGGGGCGTTGTTCAGCTCGACCCCCGAGTCCCCGCTGGGCAGCCCGGCCGAGCCCGTGCGGTCGACGCCGAGGAAGTTGCCGACGACGAGGTTCCCGGAGGTGCCCGGGTCCGCGACCCGGACCTCGTCGTCCCGGTGACCGGCGATCAGGTTGCCGGCCGAGAGGGCGAAGGCCGAGGCGTTCCGTCCGCCGACCGTGTTGCCGGTCGCCCCGTTGCGGAGCCGGACCCCCTGGTTCTCGTTGCCGAGCAGGGCCAAGCCGTCGGCCGTGGTGCCGATCCGATTGCCGGAGACGAGGACTCCGGAGCCGCCGTCGACCTCGACGCCGTTGATGCCGTTGCCCGAGATCAGGTTCCCCTCGCCGGGCGTCGGGCCGCCGACGACGTGCCCCGAGCCGCCGACGATCCGGACCCCGTGGCCCCCGGAGGCCGGATCCCGGAGGGCGACCGTGCCGGAGCGGTCGGTGCCGAGGAAGTTGCCCAGCACGACGGCCCCGGAGGCGCCTTCGAGCCGGATGTTGTCGCCGACGTTCGCCGAGATCACGTTGCCGACCGCCCCGGGGCTGAACGGAGACGCGGTGGCCCCCCCGATCGACACCCCCGAGGCGCCAACGACCCGGACGCCGGCCCCGAAGTTCATGGCGGCGGCCGTCCCGGCGGCGTCGGCCCCGATGTGGTTGCCGACGATCAGGACGTCGGAGGCCTGGACCTCGATGCCGTCGCCGCCGAACCGGCCGATCGCCAGGCCCCGGATCACCGAGCCGGCCGCCCCCGGGGCGAAGGCCAGGCCGTCGGCCATGCCGGCGGTGGAGACGCCGTTGAGGAAGACCACCGGGGTCGGCGAGGCGGGGTTGAAGCCCGGCTGCGTCGCGCCGTCGATGACCAGCGGCGCGGTGACGATCGGCAGGGCCGAGGTGACGGCGATCGTCCGGACGCCCGAGCCGCCGAGGTCGAAGCGGATCGTGTCCGCCTCGGCCGTCAGGTTGGCCAGGGTGATCGCCTCCCGGAGCGTCCCCGCGCCGGAGTCGGCCGTCGAGGTCACGTCGAAGGTCGCCAGCAGCTGCCTCGGCTCCAGCCGCTCGACCCGGAAGCCGCCCCGGGAAGCCCGTCCCGCCGCACCCCGGCGACCTCGTCTGCTGCTCATCGCTGGATCCTCGCTGTGGCCCCCGGCGCCTTGCACGCCGGGGGCGTCGCCGATCGGGGCGAATCCGCCGCCCCGGTTCCCTGGCCTCGCCGCCGACCGGACACGAAGCTACCAATCACCCATGCGAGGATTCAAGGGCTTCGAAAACCTGCCGCGCCGGATATCCAAGCCGGACAGTCTGCCAATTTCGCACAGGCTTCGCAACCACCCCAGGATGCCGATCACGGGCGGCGGGAGCCGGCCGGCGGGGCGGATCGGGGGCGGACGCCGGCGAGAGACGTCGGGCTCTCCGAAGTGGTTGGCGGGGGAGGGGTTCCCGACCGGGGTCATGCCGAGGGGGGGGAGGAGAGGGCGTCCCTCCAGACTTCGGGGACGGCGTCGAAGGCGGCGCGGTAGGTGGCCTCGATGGGGACGGAGACGTAATGCCCGGGGTCGAGGAACAGGGGCATCTCCTCGGGCAGCGGGCGGCCGACGGCCATCGGCTCGAGGAAGAGCTGGGGGACCGGGCCGCCGATGTACGAGATGCAGGCCAGGGGCTCGTCGGGGGGGAGGGTGAAGCCCCCCCGGTCCCCCTCGTCCCAGATCAGCCGGTGGAGGCCGCCGGGGTCCCGTGGGCCGGGGGGGAAGAGGTCGACGATCAGCAGGTGGACCCCGTCCTGCATCGCCTGCCGGGCCTTGGCAGCGAACTGGTCGATGGCATACCGGCTAGCCTTGTTGCCGGGGGAGACGAGCTCGACCATGGTGACGACCCGGTGGTCGGATTCGAGCCGGACGACGACGGATTTGGACATGCTCGCGTAGGTGGCCGCCTCGTCGAGTCGGCCATGGAATCGGGCCCTCGGCGGCCGTTCCCGGCACGAGAATGCTCCCGGAGACCCCAACTCCGGGGGCGATGGCGGGCCCCCGAACGGTCCCAGGTCCCCGGACGTCCGTTCCGCCATTGCGTAGAGGCCGGCAGGCAGGAGGCCACCGTTCAAGGCGCGGCACACTTCGGACACCCACCCGAAGCGGAAGTCATGGAAGATGCCGGCCGGCACACGGTTCCAGTCGTGGATCGGCATGACCAGCGATCTCCCGGGGCGACGACCGCCGAAGCCCGGCGGGTTCGATGACCGCGAGCGTCGGGCGATCAGGGGCGCAAAACTTGGTCCGGCGTCGTCTCTCGTGCCCGTCTCGCCACATCCTTCGTCGTGACCTCCAGCATTCCGTCGCGGACATAGACATTGAAGTCCAGCCCGAGCGGCCCGAGCACCCGGCGTAGGCAGTCGCCGGCCGGCATCGGCCCCGGGTCGACGCGGACCTCGGTCCAGAGCGTCGCGCCGGCCCGCTGCAACCCGAGCTCGTCGACGTAGAGGGGGATGCCGTTGTCTCCCGGATCCCGGGTCGCCTCCCGGATCGCTTCGAGGGCCTCGGCCAGGGGCATCGGCCCGGGGTCGGGGAACCGGACGGGCCGGTCGAGCCGGGCGAGGACGTCCCTCGTGTTCGCGGGCAGGCTGTAGTAGGCCCAGAGGCGGGCGGCGACGTAGGAGAGGACGGTCAGCACCGCGATCGCGATCATGACGGTGCGGATGCGGACGCGAGGGGCCTTCATCGGGCGTCACCTCCCTGGTCGCGGGGCCGACTCGGGGTTGGACGGGCCCGGACACCCGCCGGTTCCCCCGGACGCCCGACCCCCGGTCGTCCCGGGGGACGGCGGGGTCGAGCGTCGCGGGGCCGGGTCAATCGTCCTCGTCTTCTTCTTCCTCGTCGTCGTCGTCCTCGACCTCGACGATGACGAGCCGGCGGCCCTCCAGGCCGGTGCCGTGGGCGCCGGCGAGGTGGGCGGGGTAGGGGGCGTCGGGGCCCTTGGCGAAGTGCCAGAGGATGCGGTTGAGGGTGTCCTCGTCGGCGCGGTCGAAGCCCTCGAAGTCCTGCTCGAGGCTGGCCTCGGCCCACTTCCGCTGGCCGGGGGGCAGCTCGGCGACGGGCTTGTTCAGCTCGTCGAGCGGGATGTTGGCGGGGAGGGCCTCGTAGGGGGTGAGGTCCGGCTCGTCGGCGAAGCAGGCCGACATCAGCGGGGACATGGCATCCATCTGGTTCATCGGCGGCAGGCCGAGGATGCGCTCCATCGTGTGCAGGACCGAGGTCTGATTGTAGAACTCGCTGATCACCTCCCCCCGCTTCGTGTAGGGGGAGGCGACCAGGCAGATCGAGCGGTGGCCGTCGACGTGGTCGAAGCCATTCTGGGGGTCGTCCTCGATGACGAAGACGCAGGTCTTCGGCCAGAACCGGCTCTTGCTCAGGCCCTCGACGATCCGGCCGACGGCCAGGTCGTTGTCGGCCATGTGGGCGCTGGGCGTGGGCATGCCGGGGGAGGTGCCGGAGCCGTGGTCCTGGGGGAGGAAGATCATCGAGAAGCCGGGCAGGTCGCCGGTCTCCTCGAACCCGGCCAGCTCGTCGAGGAAGCGGTCGGCGCGGAGGACGTCGGGGATCTTCATGTTCCAGCCGGGGAAGGAGGGGCTGGAATAGCGGCGGAGGGGCTCGATGCCGATGTTCTGGGTGAAGGCGACCTCATTCCTATCGTTGAGGAAGTCTTCATAAATCTGGGTGAAGGTGAGGTCGTCGGGGACGGGCTCGGCGTAGTCCATCTCGCCGTAGTTGCGGAACGAGAGGCCGTGGAGCAGGACGTTGTCCCAGATGAAGCCGGTGGAGGAGTAGGTCAGCGGGTCGTCGCCGAAGGTGTAGCTGCGGGTGAAGCCGCCGAAGGACTTCTCCAGGTGGTCGGTGACGTTCCCCTCGGTGGTCCAGGAATGGCCGTCGGCCGAGAGGACGCCGTTGCAATAGAAGTTGTCCAGCAGGACGAACTCCTCGGCGAGCTTGTGATGGTTCGGGGTCACCTCCCGGCCGAAGATGCAGAGCGAGGGGTCGCCGTCCCCCTGGGGCATGTCGCCGAAGACCTGGTCATACGTGCGATTCTCCTTGATGACGTAGACGACGTGCTCGAACACCGAGGGCTCCCCCAGCCGCTCGGGCACCGGGCGGGGAGGGGCCCCCGACCGGGCCTCCTGGCGCTCCCAGGACAGCAGGGCCTGGGGCACCCGGGCGTCGGCGACGACCTGCTCGGTGAACCGGGCCAGCGTCCCGGCGTCGGGCGGCTCGACCCGCTGGACGGTGCCGAGGTAGGCGTAGACCGATCGGCCCTCGGCCGGGTCCTCGGGCTCGGCCCGGGAGCCGAGGCCCTTGACGTTGCTGACGAGCAGCGCCCCGTCGGGCCCGATCGCCAGGCCCCCGGGGTACCAGGCGGCGGGGATGAAGCCGAGGATATGGCCGTCGGCGCGGTCCTCGCCCAGCGAGACGACGGCCACGGCGTTGTTGCCACCGTTGGCGACGTAGAGCGTCCCGCCGTCGGCCGAGAGGGCCAGGGCGTTCGAGGCGCTGCCGAAGGGGAGATCCGGGTCGGGGCGGACGAGGATCGACGCCCGTTCCTCGAAGCCGCCGCCGGAGACGTCGAGGATGGTGACGGTGTCGGAGTTGGCGTTGGCGACGTAGAGCCGGCCGGCGTCGGCGTCGAGGACCAGGTCGCTCGGGTGCAGGCCGGTGGCGACCTCGGCGACCATCGCCCCCCGGCCGAAATCCACCTTACCGACGGTGCCGCTCCGGGCCACTCCCCGGTCGTCGACCAGCACCGGGGTGCCGGAGGAGGGGGCGGTCTGCTCCCCCTCGACGGGCCGACGGCCCCCCCAGTTGGAGACATAGAGTGAGGCGCCTCCCTCGCCGATTGCCACGTCGAACGGCGCGACGCCGACCGGGATCTCCCGGACGACCGCCCCCCGGGCCAGGTCGACCTCGCCGATCGAGTTGTTCCGGGACAGGGCGACGAAGGCCGTCGTGCCGTCGGCCGAGAGCGCGATGCCGCAGGAGTGGGACGGTCCCTCGCCGCCCGGGCCGGGCAGGGGGATGGTGCGGGACCAGGAGAGCAGCCCCTCGTCGCCGACGTTCGCCTCGTAGAGGTGCTCCTGGGCCGTCGTCGCATACAGGCGTCGGCCGTCGGCCGAGAGGGCGATGCCGTGCATCGAACCGCCCCCCTCGGGGAAGGGCAATTCCTGGAGGACCTCCCAGGAGTCGGCGTCGAGGACCACCACGCCCCGGTTGTCCTTCACATAAACGCGAGTCCCGTCCCCCGACGCGACCAGGTCGACCGGCCGGCCCCCGAACTCGACCGACCGCCCCGCCGGCCGGATCAGCTGCCTGGTCGAGACCACGACGCCCTCGTCCCCTGGCCCCACTCGGGGCGGGGACTCCTGGGCTACCGAAGGCATAGCCGAAGCGTAAAGGGCGAAAAGAACGGCGAGCGATCGAGCGTTACGCGACACCTGGCACCTCGGGGGCGGGGACGGGGCCGGCCGAGCCGTCGGGGCCGGACGGGGATGGGACGTGGGGGGGCGACGACGAGGGACCGCTCGACGCGGGCGGGGTGGGGCCGGGCAAGCGCCGGACGACCCGGTGGGGCCCGGGCGGCCCCGACGGGCGGGCCCGCCGGGGCCGGGCGGGCGGGGAGCCCGGCCCCCGGGGCTCAGTTCCCCTCGCCGCCGGGGGACGCGACGAGGTAGGAGTCGAAGACGCGGACGCCGGACCAGAGGTCCTTGTTCTTCTCGATGAACTCCAGGTGCCGGGGGTGCTCCTGGTAGGTGTCGTGGGCGGCCTTGCCGTCGAAGACGACGTGCAGGGCGACGTCGAAGTCGGTGACGTTGACCTCGCGGTCGAACTCCTCGGCCCGGGTGCCGACGGAGAAGTAGAGCGTCCCCTCGTGGCCGGTCAGGTAGGTCTGGCAGGCGTCGGCCAGCTTCCTGGCGTTCTCCTCCGAGCGGTTGGCCAGGGTGAAGAAGACCATGTGGGCCAGCGGCGCGGCGGCGGCGTGGGCGGGCTCGGCGTCGGTGCGGCCGGCCAGGGTCAGGGCGGCGGCGGTCACGGCGGCCGCGGCGATGGCGGCGAAGGCGGGGCGGGACATCGAGGTGCGCATCGTCGGTTGCTCCCGGTGGTTCGGTTCGGTTCGGTCCGATTCGGGGCCGTCCCTCGGACGGCCTCGATCGCCCGGCCGCCCCGGACCTCCTCCGGGGGCGGCCGATCGGGCCCGATTGTACGGGGGCCGGGGACCCCGGGCCAGCCGACCGGCCGGGCTCACCGGAAGAACTGGCCCCGGGGGCCGACCGCCTCGAAGGCGTCCGGCAGGTGCTCGACGGCCGGGCGGCCCCGGCCCTCGGGCCAGGTGACGGCGACCACGTCGAACCGGCAGGGGACCGGCCGGGGGCCCTCCAGCAGCCCGTATCGCTTGAGGAAGTGCAGGGCCGTCAGGGTGATCCGCCGCTGCTTCTCCGGCGTGACCGCCTCGGCCGGCTCCCCCCTCCTCCGGGTCTTCACCTCGACGAACACCAGGGTGCCGCCGTCCCGGGCGATCAGGTCGACCTCCCCCCGGGTCGTCCGGTAGCCCCGCAGGAGGACGCGCATCCCCTTGCGGCGCAGGCAACGCGCCGCCTCCCGCTCCCCCCGATCCCCGAACCAGCGGTTCCAGGGGATCGGGATCGGCCCCCGGGCCGATCGGCGGCCGAGCCCGAACGGGAGCCGGAATCTCACGCGGAAGCCGGGGCCGAACATGAGGGGACGCCCCCGGGCGGTCGCCCGGCCGGGCCGGCCGGGCGACCGGGTCACTGGATGTTGAACGACCCGCGCTCGATCTCCCTCGCCTCGGCGCTGAGGCCGCCGGGGAGCCGGTTGCTCTTGAAGAAGCGGAGGCGGGCGGCGTCCTCGTCCTCGGTCGCCGAGACGGGCTCGGCCTCGGACTCCTCGCCGAAGAACTCGTCGTAGAAGGCGGGCTGGCCGGACTGGGCATCCTTGCCCCGGCCGAGGGCGTTGCAGCCCGGTGCGATCGCCGCCACCAGCATCAGCGGGCAGGCGAAGATCGCCGGGCCGAATCGGACCGGACTCCGTTCCATGGCGATTTGTCCCCGACCGGCCCGATTCGAGCGCTCGGGCCGGGCGTGAATTGCGGACCTTCGGATACTCGAAGGAGCCCCCGGCGGTCGAACGCCGCCGCGTCTCGAGAGGATTCGCCCGGGATGGTGCCACGGAACGCCCCCCGCGCCTAGGCCGATCCGGCGGCGGGCGGGGTCCGGCGAGCCGGAATCGGGCCGGGCGCGGGGCCGTCAGGATTCCGACGCCCCCCCCCTCCCGGATCGGCGACCGGAGCCGAGGCGGCCGGGGACGGGTCCGGGGCCCGCCATCGGTCCCGGGCCATGCCGACCTGGTCGATCAGCTTGCCGTAGGTCGCCACCGAGAGGACGAGCACCAGCACCAGGCCGAACCCGGCGAGGACGTTCTGCCGCCAGGAGTTGACGAACCGGCCCATCACCCGGCGATCGTTGAGGATCAGGAACATCCCCAGGCCCACCGCCGGCATGGCGAGCATCGTGGCCGCCTGGGCCACGATCAGGGCGTTGGCCCGGTTCTCCTGCGGCATCGTGGCGATGACCATGCCGATGAGCATGATCGCCACGGTGATCGCCTTGGGCCACTTCTGGTCCATCCGGTGCCCCAGGCCGAGGCCGTCGGCCAGCAGGCCGCCGCCGACGATCGCGTTGACCGGGATCGACGAGAAGGCGGCCGCCCAGAACCCCAGGCAGAAGATGAATTTCGCCGCCGGGCCGAAGGCCGACTGCAACTGCAACGCCATCTCCGAGGCGTCGGCGATCTCGATCCCCCGGGGGCGCAACGCCGCGGCCGAGGTGAGCATGATCAGCACGCTGATCGTCGCCAGGATGGCGATGCCGACGATCGAGTCGACCAGCCCCTTGCGGACGTCCGCCAGCCGCCAGCCCTTGGACTGCACCAGGTACGACTGGTAGAGGCAGGCGTGCATCACGAACGTCGTGCCCACCATCGCCGCGATCACCGTCGTCCCCCGGCCCCCGCCGGGGATCCGGGGGATCAGCCCCTCGGCGGCCTGGGAGAGGTCCGGCCGGGCGAACACGAGGTTCGTGAAGAAGGCGCCGATCATCACCAGCACCAGCACGGTCATCACCCGCTCGATCACCCGGTACAGGTTCGAGGCGAAGAGCACCATCAGCAGCGCCAGGCCGGTGAAGACGAACGGCCAGATCTGCTCCTCGGCGACCGGCCGGCCGATCGCCCCCGAGAGGGCCCGGGAGGCCCAGTTGTCGGTCACCGACGCCGTGGCGGTGGTCACCCCCAGGTTGTTGCCGAACTGGAAGCTCGCCGACATCAGGAACGCCGCCAGGCCGATCAGCGCGGCGAACCACCGGCCGTAGCGGTCGGCCACCGCCTGCAGGAACGACCGCTCCTGCACGGCGCCGAAGCGGGCCCCCATCGCGGTGTACATCATCATGGCCGCCGAGGCGAGCACGACCACCCAGATGAGCATGTACCCGTATTCGGCCCCGATCTTCGAGGCCGTCGTCACGCTGCCCGGCCCCAGGCAGACCGAGGCGATGATCAGCCCCGGCCCGAGCGAGCCCAGCACCCCCTTGACCCTCGACGGGATCGCCATCCCCCCTCCGCTCCGGCCCTTCGACCTTCGATCGCCCCCGATGCATCCGCCCCGGCCCCGCCCCGATCTCGCCCGGCCGAGGCCCCGTCCCGTCACCGACTTATACCCCGGCGCCCGGCGGCCGTCGATGGCCTGGCGGTCGGCCCGGGGCCGATGGCCGGGACGCGGGCCGGCGACTCGCAGCCGCGTGGGCTTCCGGGGCCCGAAGCGGTCCCGGCGGCCCCGGGGCCGTGGGTGTCCGATCCCGGGAGGCGGGCCCGGGGCGGGGCCGGCGGCGGGGGGCGGGGGGCGGCAGGTCGATCCCGGCCGGGCCGGCCGCGGGGCCGGCCCCGGGCGGGGGGAATTTCCTCGGATTTCCGACCTCGATCGACGGCGGTGTCCGCGGACGACGCATTGATGTCGACAGCTCGGCCCGATGCCCCGTCCCCCATCACCTCCCCGGAGACCCGCACCATGCGCGCACGAACCCCGAACCCGTCCCTCCTGATCGCCGCCGTCGTGGCCGTCGGCTGTCTGGCCCCGGCCGGCGGGCCGGCCGGCGCCCCCGCCCGGGCCCAGGACGCGAGCCGGGAGACGGCGGGATTGGACCGCACGGCGCTCCCCCTGAAGGCGCCGTACCGGGCGCCGATCACCACGCTCGACGCCCGGGACGCCGAGAAGCCGCCGGTGTTCCAGGTGCAGGCGCCGGCCGGCGCGCCGAACGTGCTGGTCGTCCTGGTGGACGACCTCGGCTTCGGCGGGACCTCCGCCTTCGGCGGCGTCATCCCGACCCCGACCTTCGACCGCCTCGCCGCCGGCGGCCTGAAATTCAACCACTTCCACTCCACCGCGCTGTGCTCGCCGACCCGGGCGGCCCTGCTCACCGGCCGCAACCACCACTCGGTCAACATGGGCTCGATCACCGAGACGGCGACCGCCTTCCCCGGCAACACGGGCATGATCCCCAACACCTGCGCCGCGCTGCCGGAGATCCTGCGGTTGAACGGCTACAGCACCGCGCAGTTCGGCAAGTGTCACGAGGTCGCCGCCTGGGAGATCAGCGTCTCGGGCCCCCTGACCCGATGGCCGACGCTCAGCGGGTTCGACACCTTCTACGGCTTCCTCGGCGGCGAGACGAACCAGTGGTCGCCGGCGATCTACGACGGCGTCACCCCGGTCGCCGACCCGGGCAAGGGCGACCCGGACTACCACTTCCTCGAAGACATGACCACCCGGGCCATCCGCTGGATCCAGGCCCAGCAGTCGCTCACCCCCGAGCGGCCCTACTTCGCCTACTTCGCCCCGGGAGCGGTCCACGCGCCGCACCACGTGCCGACGTCGTACATCGAGAAATACAAGGGCAAGTTCGACGAGGGCTGGGACGTCATCCGGGGGCGGATCTTCGCCGGCCAGAAGGAGCGGGGCGTCATCCCGAAGGACACGGAGCTGGCGCCCAAGCCGAAGGACATCAAGGACTGGGCCGACCTCTCGGCCGACGAGAAGCAACTCTTCGCCCGGCAGGCCGAGGTGTTCGCCGCCTACGTGGACATGGTCGATGCGGAGATCGGCCGGCTGATCGGGGCGATCGAGGCGATGGGCGAGCTGGACAACACGCTCGTCTTCTACATCGCCGGCGACAACGGGACGAGCGCCGAGGGCGGCTTCAACGGCATGTTCAACGAGATGACCTACTTCAACGGCGTGCAGGAGCAAGTCTCCGAGATGCTGGAGAAGGCCGACGAGTGGGGCGGCCCGAGCACCTACCCGCACATGTCGGCCGGCTGGGCCGTCTGCTTCGACGCGCCGTTCACCTGGACCAAGCAGATCGCCTCGAACTACGGCGGGACCCGGCAGGGGATGGTGGTCCACTGGCCGGAGCGGATCAAGGCGAAGGGCGAGCTGCGCGAGCAGTGGCACCACGTCAACGACATCGCCCCGACGGTCCTGGAGCTGGCGGGCCTGCCCCAGCCGAGGGACGTCAACGGGATCGGCCAGCGCCCCATGGAGGGCGTGAGCCTGGCCTACACCTTCGACGACGCGGCCGCCGCAGACCGGCACCGGGTGCAGTACTTCGAGATCTTCGGCAACCGCGGCATTTACGCCGACGGCTGGTTCGCCGGCACCGTCCACGTGGCGCCCTGGGGCAAGGTGGAGAACGCCCTGACCGCGGACACGTGGGAGCTGTACCACGTGGCCGAGGACTTCAGCATGGCGAAGGACCTGGCGGCCGAGCAGCCGGAGAAGCTCAAGGAGCTGCAGTCCCTCTTCCTGGCCGAGGCCGTCACGTATCACGTGCTGCCGATCGACGACCGCCGGGTCGAGCGCACCAACCCGCTGATCGCCGGGCGCCCCGACATCATGGCGGGGAGGAAGACTTTGGACCTGTACCCGGGGATGGGGTTCATGCCGGAGAACGGCTTCATCAACACGAAGAACACGTCGTTCGAGATCGAGGCCCGGATCAAGTCCGGGGGCGAGTCGGCCGGCGGGGTGCTCGTCAGCCAGGCCGGCCGGTTCGGCGGCTGGAGCTTCTACGTCAAGGACGGCAGGCCGACCTACCACTACAACTTCCTGGGCTTGGAGCACTACTCGGTGACCGCCGACTCCCCCCTCCCCGAGGGGGAGGCGACCGTCACGATGGCCTTCGACTACGACGGCGAGCCGAAGCTCGGCGGCGGCGGGAAGGTCACCCTGTCCATCGACGGCAAGCCCGTCGGCTCGGGCCGGGTCGAGAAGACCCAGTTCGCGATCTGGTCGGCCGACGAGACGGCGAACGTCGGCGTCGACCGGGAGACGCCGGTCTCCCCCGACTACACAGAGGAGAACAGCGCGTTCACCGGCACGATCGACAAGGTCACGATCACGCTCAAGTGACCTGAGCCAGCCGGGTCGGCAACGTCCCGGCCCGCTCCCGGACTCCCCCCGGGGACGACGGGGGGCGGAGGGCGGAGGGCGGAGGGGGGATGACCGGAGGACGATCACGAACGGCCATCGCCCCCCCGCAGCAGTCAACCGATCACGCCTCTCCCCGGCCCGCCAGCCTCGCCGCCCGGGCCGCGAGGGCGGCGGCGAAGGGGCGGGCGGTGCCGATCGGGGCCGGGGGGAGCGGCGACGGCGGCGCGGAGGGCGGCAGCTCCCGGGAGAGCGGGCCGCGCTGGAGCCGTCGGGGGCGGGTGGGAGTGCCCCGGCCGACGAGGTCCTCGTAAATGCCGTCGGGCAGGCCGTCGAAGTCGCCGTCGAGCACGGCGCCGTCGGCCCCGGTCAGGCCGGGCCCGCCGGGGGCGTTGGCCTGGAGCAGGAAGTAGCGGCCCAGCGGCAGGATCCGGGAGGGGACCAGGGTCACCGTCCGGGCCAGCGGGTCATAGGCAACCGACCGGAGCCCGATCGGCCGACCGACGGGCCGGCCGTCGCCGGAGGCCTGCCGGATCGCGTAGTTGCCCGCGAACGCGGCCAGGGCCGGGTCCAGGGGCCGGCTGAAGGCCAGCACGATCGCCGAGATCCCCCGGGGGGAGCTGACCAGTTGCTGGCCGCTGACGACCGGGGCCACCTCGGCCGGGACGGCGGCGGTGGCCGAGACGGCCCGGTTGTTGGCCGGGTTGAAGTCGGGCCCGGCCCCCTCGATCGTGGCCGAGATCTCCAGCGGGCCGAGCGCCCGGGGCACCACGAGCAGCTCCACCAGGGCCTGGCCCCCGGGGGCGAGCGTCCCCAGGTCCAGCGTCAGGACGCCGTCGGGCCCGAGGGCGGCCGAGCCCTGGCTCGGCTTGATCCCGACCAGCTCCACCCCCGAGGGCAGCGGCACCCGGACGACCGTCCCGGTGGCCACCCCCGGCCCGCTGTTGGAGGCCACGACGGAGTAGCGCAGGGGCTCGCCGACCGTCGCCGGCTCGGGCACCGTGACCAGCCCGACGACCAGATCCGCCGGGTCGGCCGAGGCCACCGGGGTGGTCAGCATCGCCCGGTTGTTCGCCGGGTTGGGGTCGGCCCGGTCGGAGGAGACCGTCGCCGAGGCGGTCAACACGCCGGTCCCGGCCGTCCGGACGACGTAGGAGACGATCGCCACCTGGCCCGGCCCGAGCGACCCCAGCCGGCCGACCAGGTCGCCGTCGACCAGCTCGACCGTCCCCTGGCTGGTCGAGGGCGGGAGCACCAGCTCGGCCCCCTCGGGCAGCTCGCCGAGCAGCTCGACCTCCCCGGCGTCTCCCGGGCCGCCGTTGACGACGCTGATCGTGTACGAGACCGCCTCGCCGACCCGGGGGGACGGCGGCGAGGCCGAGAGCCCGACGGCCAGGTCGACCAGCGGGGTCTGGCTGACCGACACCGGGAGCCGGACGACGTTGTCCAGGGCATTGGGGTCGGGCCGGTCGGACCGGACCGCCGAGGAGATCTCCAGCGTGTCGGCCACCCTCGGCGTCAGGCGGAACCGGACGACGGCGTTGGCCCCGCTGGGGAGCTCCCCCAGCCGGACGGTCACGGTCCGGCCGTCCCGCTCGGCCGACCCCTGGCTCGGGGCGATGCCGGTCAGCTCCAGCCCCTCGGGCAGCTCGGTCGTCAGCACGACGTCCCCGGCCCGGGGGGACGGGCCGCCGTTGGTGACGAGCACCGTGTACTCGAACTCCCGGTCCAGGACCGGCGACTCGCCGGAGAGGAAGGCCACCAGGCCGAGGTCGGCCGGGTCGATCGGCGGCTGGGCGGTGACGTCCAGCTCGGTCCGGACGTTGTTGTTGGTGGCGTCCGGGTCGGGGGCCCCGGCCCGGACGGTGGCGACGACGGCCAGGCGGTCGGTCGACTCGGGGACGAGGGTCAGGCGGACGGTGGCGTTGGCGTCCCGGTCGAGCGAGCCGATCGAGGCGGTGACGACCCGGCCGTCCTGGCTGGCGGTCCCCTGGCTGGGGTCGATCGCCCGGACGGCCAGCCCCTCGGGCAGCTCGATCGTCACCGAGACGCCGTCGACCCGGGGGTTGCCCCCGCGGTTGACGACCACGGCGGTGTACTCGAACGGCTCGCCGACGGTCGCCGGGGAGGGCCGGGTCGAGGCCGAGATCGCCAGGTCGGCCGGCACGGGGGGCTGGACGTCGAGGTTGACCGTCGCCGCGTCGTTCCCGGCGTCCGGATCCTCCAGGTCGGACGCGACCGAGGCCGAGGCCGCCACGACCCCGACGGCCCGGGGGACGACCCGGATGTTCACTGAGGCCGACTGGCCGGCCCCCAGCTCGCCGATCGAGGCGGTCACCACCCCGTCGGCGAAGGAGGCCGAGCCCCGGGTCGGCGTCGCGGCCACGAAGTCGAACCCCTCGGGCAGGGGGACCGAGACGGTCACGCCGGTCGCCCGGGCAGGCCCGAGGTTGCGGACCCCGGCCGAGAGGGTCAGCTCCTGGCCCACCCGGATCGTCCCGGGCGAGGGGGAGAGCGAGGCGGCCAGGTCGGCCCTCGCCGCGTCGGCCACCAGCCGGGCCTCGGAGAACTCCGAGGTGTTCCCGGCGGCGTCGGTGGCCGTCGCGGTGATCAGCCGGCCGGGGGGGACGGCGGCGGGCAGCTCCAGATCGAAGGCGACCGAGCCGTCGGGGCCGGTCATCACCACCGCCGAGCCGAGGTATTGCTGCCCCTCGCCGAAGCCGGTGGGGTCGGCCTGGTCGTTGGCGAAGAAGTCGACCGAGAAGCTGCTCCCCGGCCGGCTGGCCAGGCGGCCCTGCACCACCGTGCCCCCGGGGCCCGGGAAGGCGGCGTCGACCACCGGGAAGTCCTGCCGGAGGTTCGGGCCGCCGTCGGCGTCCGACGGGTCGTTGAGCGTGACCCCGTCGTCCCCCAGGTCGATCCCCAGGCCCCCGTTGGAGCGGATCGCGTTGGCCCGGATCGCGTTCCCCTGCTCGTTCGAGAAGAAGGAGCCGACCACCACCCCCGCCCGGCCGTTGAAGGCGATCGCGTTGGCCTGTCCCGCCCCCGTGCCCCCGACGATGTTCTGCGACCCGAACAGGGCGAGGCCGTTCGCCCCGTTGCCCAGTGCCTGGGTGCCGCCCGGGTCGGTGCCGATCCGGTTGCCCTGGATGACGTTGTTAGCCGGCTGCGACCCGGTGACGAGGAAGATGCCGTCGCCGTCGTTGCCGGAGATGACGTTGGCGTCGCCCGGGCTGGTGCCGCCGATCGTGTTGTTCCGGGAGAGGATCTCGATCCCGTCGTCCCCGTTGCCGAAGTCGACCATGCCGGTGCGGTCGGTGCCGATGAAGTTGCCGACCACGAGGTTGCCGTCGCCGGCCAGGCTCAGGCCGTCGGCCGAGAAGCGGTTGATGACCAGGGACCGGATCGTGCTCTGGCCGGTCGAGATCCGGAGCCCCTGGGCGAACCCGGCGATGTTCGCCCCGTTCAGCTCGATCAGGGGGGAGCCGGCGAACCCCGGCTGGGTCGAGCCGTCGACCACCACCGGGTCGGTCAGCGCCGGCAGCGGGGTCGGCGGGGCGATCGTCTGCGGGCCGCTGCCGATGGCGAAGGCGATCCGGTCCTCCCCCGGGCTGGCGTTGGCCAGCAGGATCGCCTCGCGGAGCGACCCGGCCGTCGGCGCGGCGTCGTCGCCGCCGTCGGCCGCCGTCGCCACGACGAAGGTGGCCATCAGCCGGCGGTCCTCGCACCGCTCCACCCCGGGCCTCGCCCCCCGGGCGCCCGCCTTCCGCGCCGATCGATTCCGACCCATCGCAACCCCCTCGCCGGGCATATCCGCCACAGGACGCCAGGGCCCCGGGGCCGTCACGATCGGCCTCGTGCTGGCGTGCTTATGCATGACCGAGAAACTCTACCCGATGGATTCGCCGACGCGGCCCGCCCCGGCCCCCCGGGCCGAGATTGACGGCCCGGCCCCCGGCGCTCTACGATCGCGGCCCGTCCGACCGGCCGGGAGGGTCGCTTCGGGGCGGGGCGGGGCGGGGCGGAGGGGGGCGATGGCGGCCGATCCGGCAATGACGATTGCCTGGTTCTTCGATATGAACAATTGCCGAGGGCCGACCGGCGTGACCCGCCACGCCCTCGCCCAGCTCGAGCGGCTGATCGCCCGCCCCGGGGTCCGCCTGACGGCCGTCTCCGGCCGGATCGGCGAGCCCGACGGCCTGGCCTCGTGGGAAGCCCTGGGAGACCGGCCCGATCCCCCCCGCCGCCGGGAGCTTCCCGTCTCCACCCGCACGGCGCTCCGGATCTGGAGGCTCGTCCCCTGGCCGCCCCTGGAGCTCTGGACCGGCCGGGTCGACTGGATCTACTGCCCGTCCGAGTACTACGTGCCCCGCCGCCGGGCCCGGCGGGCCGTCACCAGCCATGACGTCTTGCAGGACATCCGCTACGGCTCGCCGAGCCGCCGGGAGCTGCTCGGCCACGCGCTGGGGACCGCCGACCGGGTCCTCTCGGTCTCCCGGTTCAACACCGAGCAGCTGCTCGAACGCTTCCCCGAGTGCAAGGGCCGGGTGTCGACCGTGCCCAACGCCGCCGACGACCTGTACTTCGAGCCCCCGACGGGCGCCGAGCGCCGGGCCGCCCGGGGAGACGCCGGCCTCCGGCCCGGTGCGCCCTACCTGCTCTCGGTGGCCAACTTCCAGGAGCGGAAGAACCTGCCCCGGCTGGTCCGGGCCGCCGGCCGGCTGCCGGAGGTGGCCTCGGGGGACCTCGCGCTGGTCCTGGTCGGCGAGGGGGCCGAGCCCCAGGCCGAGGCCATCCGATCGGCCATCGCCTCGATCGGCCCGAAGGCGACGGTCGTGATGCCGGGCTACCGCCAGGGCTCGAAGCTGCGGGCCCTCTACGCCGAGGCGACCGCGCTGGTCTTCCCCTCCACCTGCGAGAGCTTCGGCATCCCCACCGTCGAGGCGATGGCCCAGTCCTGCCCCGTCGCCCTGGCCGACTCGACCGCCCTGCCCGAGATCGCCGGGGAGGCCGGCTGGTACTTCGACCCCGAGCGGGACGACGCCCTCACCGCCGCCCTGCGCGACCTGCTCGACCGCGACGCCGAGCGCGACCGCCGCGTCGCCCTCGGCCGGTCCGTCGCCTCGAAGTTCCGCTGGGACCAGGCCAACGACGCCCTGATGGCCGCCCTCCGGGACGAGGGCTGACGGGCCATCGGCCGGGGGAGGCGAGGAGGCCATCCCCCGGCCCCCGGCGCTCGTCAGTCCTGCTTCACCTTCACGTGGAAGCCGGCCACGTTGAGCGCCTCGACGGCGGCCTTGGCGTCGAAGTCGCCGGTCAGGACGACGGTCGTGGTCCGGGGCTCGGCCTCGACCCCCTCGATGCCGCCGACGGCGTCGAGCGCCCCGGTGAGGGCGACCGCGCAGCCCCGGCAGCAGTTGTGGGCGCCCGTGAGGGTGAGCGTCTTCACGTTCCCCCCGGTCGCGCCGGAGTCATCCTTGACCGTGACGGCGTCGGAGTCGGGGGTGCCGTGGTAGCCGGCGTCGGTGATGGCGTCGAGCGCCCGCTGGGCGGTCTCGGCGTCGGGGGCGACGATGGCGACGGCCCCGGCGTCCCGGTCGCAGGTGACGACGGCCCCCTCGACCGCCTTGGCGGCCTCGTCGACGGCCTTGACGCAGGCCCCGCAGCAGAGGTGCACGCCCTCGAGGTTGACCTTCGTCTCCTCGCCTTCCGCGGCGGACGAGGCGGCGAGGCCGGCCGCCAGCAGGCAGGCCAGGCCCAGCGGGGCGAGCGATCGGATCGGCGTCATGGACGGACTCTCCCGGCCCCGACGGTCGTCCCGACGGGGCGATCCCGGGAGGCATCCCGGGCCCGGTCCCCCCGGAGCCCGCCGCCCCCCGATCCGGCCCCGGCCGCGATGGCCGGGGCACGAGTCAACCATTGTTCAACACCGCGCGCCGCCGATCAAGCCCGGGGCGAGGCGCCCCGGCGATCGGGTCACGCCCCGGGGGCCTCCTCCCCGGCCTCGTCCCCCTCCGGCAGGGTCAGCAGTTCGGCCACGTCGACCCGGAAGCCGGGCAGCACCAGGCCCTCGGCCGCCTGCCCCTCGGCGAACGGGCGCTCGATCCAAGAGTCGCCCTCGCGGATCAGGACGACGACCCGGCGCTCGACCGGGTCGACGATCCAGTATTCCCGGAGGCCGTAGGCAAGGTATTCCTCCCGCTTGGTCCGATAGTCCCGCTCCCGGGCCTCGGCCCCGGGAGAGACGACCTCGAACGCGAGCGACGGCGGCCGACGACCTCTCGCCCCCTTTGCGGTCCCGGAGACGACGACGGCAGCATCCGGGTTGCGGCCCGAGACCATCGTCGGCAGCCAGAGGCGGAACTCCGAGGCCCCGCCGTAGCGGAGGATGCGGCCGGGATATGCTCGACGATAGGCAGCGAGAGCATCGTAGATGTTGCAGACCACATACCCATGATCGTCGTTCGGGACTTCGACCACCTCGACGACTCCTCGGGCGAGTTCGAACCGATATCCCGGCGTCTCCTCCGCGTCTCGGAACTCCTCCAGCGTCATCCGGCGTCCGTGGTCGGCCGGGCTGAGGCGGATCGTTTCGGTCGTCGAGGCCATGATTCAGGCTCCCGATGGGTTGCGGGGTCGGCGAGCCGGCCACGAGAGCCGGCCCGCCGCGACGAGCAGGAGCCCGCCGAGGCCGAGGGCGACGAGCGGGCCGGCGGCCGGACGATCCGTCATGAGTGATCTCCGGGATCGAGGACGGCCCGCCCCGCCCGTCGAGGTGAGCGGGGCGGGGCGGGCCGTCCTGGGATTCATCGGGTGGCGAGCGTGGGGGTCACTCGGCCGGGGCGGCCGGGGCCTCGTCCCGGTACCGGGCGTAGCTGGGGCCCTTCTCGGCGAGGGCCTCGAGGGCCTCGGGGCGGATGCGGACCTCGGCCTCCTGGTGGAGCTTGAAGCCGGTGCCGGCGGGGACGAGGTGGCCGAGGATCACGTTCTCCTTCAGGCCGACGAGGTAGTCCACCTTGCCCGCCAGGGCGGCCTCGGTGAGCACCTTGGTCGTCTCCTGGAAGCTGGCGGCCGAGATGAAGCTCTCGGACTGCACCGCGGCCTTGGTGATGCCCAGCAGCTGCGTGCTGGCGGCGGCCGGCTTGGGGCGGACCCACTCGGCCTTGCTGCCGCCGTTCTCCTCGACCCGGCCGTTCTCGGCCTCGAAGGTGTCCCGGGGGACGATGTCGCCGGTCCGGAAGTCGGTGTCGCCGGGGTCCTTGACCTTGACGCAGCCGAGCATCTCCTGATTGGTCCGGCGGAACTCGAACTTGTCGATCACCGAGCCGGGCAGCAGGTTCGTGTCGCCGACCGACTCGATCTTCACCTTGCGGAGCATCTGGGAGACGGTGATCTCCAGGTGCTTGTCGTCGATCTCCACCCGCTGGGCCCGGTAGACGTTCTGGATCTCCCGGAGCAGGTAGCGCTGCACGGCCTCCTCGCCGGAGATCCGGAGGATGTCGTGCGGCACGAGCGGCCCCTCGACCAAGGGCTCGCCGGCGCGGACCCGGCTGCCGGTGTGCACCTTCATGTACTTGCCGTGCGGCACCTGGTGCTCGCGCTCGACGCCCGATTCGTTGCGGACGATGATCACGCGCTTGCCGCGCCGCTTCTCCTCGAGGATCTCGACCTTGCCGTCGACCTCGGCGATGACGGCCGGCTCCTTCGGGCGTCGGGCCTCGAACAGCTCGGTGATCCGGGGCAGGCCGCCGGTGATGTCCATCGTCCGGCGGGCCTCCCGGGGCGTCTTGGCCAGCACGGAGCCGGCCTTGATCTGCTGGCCCTCCTGGACCTCGATGCCGGCCCGCTCGGGGATGTAGTAGAAGTCGAGGATCTTCCCCTCGCCGTCCTCGAGGATGATCTGCGGGTGCAGGTCCCCCTTGTGCTCCATGATGGCGGAGCGGTTGTGGCCGGTGCGCGGGTCCTGCTCGATGCGGAGCGTCTCGCCCTCGATGATGTCCTCGAAGCGGACCTTGCCGCCCACCTCGGCGAGGATCGGGATGTTGTGCGGGTCCCACTCGCAGAGGATCGTGCCCCGGGCGGCCTCCTGGCCGTCCTCGACCATCATGACCGAGCCGTCCGGCACGTCGTACTTCTCCAGCTCCCGGCCCTTGGCGTCGAGCAGCTGGATCTCGCCGTTGCGGGACAGGGCGATCTTCTGCCCCTCGTCGTTGACGACGACGTTGATGCCGACGAGCTTGACGACGCCGTCCCGCTTGGCCCGCAGCTCCTTCTCCTCGATGCCGGTGGTGGCGGTGCCGCCGATGTGGAAGGTCCGCATCGTCAGCTGCGTGCCCGGCTCGCCGATCGACTGCGCGGCGATGATGCCGACGGCCATCCCCTGCTCGACGAGCTGGCCGGTGGCCAGGTCCATGCCGTAGCAGAGCTGGCAGACGCCCAGCGGCGCCTCGCACGTCAGCGGGCTGCGGACCTGGATCTTCTCGACCTGCATCTCCTCGAGCTTCTTGGCCCCGGCGACGGTGATCATCTCGCTCTCGCGGACGACGATCTCGTCGGTGATGGGGTTGACGATGTTCACCCGGCTCACCCGGCCCCGGACCATCTGGCTGATGGCCACCTCGACCTTCTCCGAGGACCCCTTGTAGACGGTCCCCTTGGTGATGCCCTGGGTGGTGCCGCAGTCCCTCATCGTGATGACGACGTTCTGCGCCACGTCGGCCAGCTTCCGGGTCAGGTAGCCCGAGTCGGCCGTCTTCAAGGCCGTGTCGGCCAGGCCCTTCCGGGCGCCGTGGGTGGAGGAGAAGTATTCGAGGACGCTCAACCCCTCGCGGAAGTTGGCCTTGATCGGCGTCTCGATGATCTTGCCCGAGGGCTTGGCCATCAGGCCTCGCATGCCGGCGAGCTGGCGGATCTGCTCGACGCCGCCCCGGGCGCCGGAGTCGGCCATCAGGTAGATCGGGTTGAGGTACACCTCGCCGTCGCGCTCGTCGCTCTTGAGGTCGGCCATCATCTGCTGGGTGATCAGCTCCCGGGCGTGCGTCCAGGCGTCGAGCACCTTGTTGTACCGCTCCAGTTCGGTGATGATCCCGCGCTGGTAGAGCTTGTTGTTCTTGACGACCTCCTTCTCGGCGTCGTCGAGGATCTTCTGCTTGTTCAGCGGCGTCTTCAGGTCGTCGGTCGCGAAGGAGAGGCCCGAGCGGGTCGACTCCCGGAAGCCGATCTCCTTCATGTTGTCCAGCAGCCCGATCGTCTCCCGGCGGCCGAGCATCTGGTAGCAGTCGGCGATGATCCCCTGCAGCTGCTTCTGGCCCAGCGCGGTGTTGTAGTAGGGCATCTTCGGCGGCAGCATGTCGTTGAAGATCACCCGGCCGACGGTGGTGCTGATCACCATGCCGGGGGTGAACTCCTTCTCGCCGTCGCCCCGCAGGGACTTGTGCGCCGGCAGCCGCATCCGGATCATCGCGTGCTTGCCGACCTTCCGCTGGCTGAAGGCCTGGAAGACCTCGGTCGGCGCGGCGTAGACGCCGAACTCCCGGCCGCCGTCCTCCTTGCGGTACTCGCCCGGCTCGCCGGGGCGGTGCACCGTCAGGTAGTAGCAGCCCATGACGATGTCCTGCGACGGGCTGATGATCGGGCTGCCGTTGGCGGGGCTGAAGATGTTGTTGGTCGACATCATCAGCGTCATCGCCTCGACCTGCGCCTCGATCGACAGCGGCAGGTGCACCGCCATCTGGTCGCCGTCGAAGTCGGCGTTGAAGCCGCGGCAGACCAGCGGGTGGATGCGGATGGCGTTGCCCTCGACGAGCACCGGCTCGAACGCCTGGATGCCCATCCGGTGCAGCGTCGGCGCCCGGTTCAGCAGCACCGGGTGGTTCTGGATCACCTCCTCGAGGATGTCCCAGACCTCCTCCGTGCGCCGCTCCAGCATCTTCTTGGCCGACTTGATCGTGTCGGCGTGGCCCAGCTCCTTGAGCCTCCGGATGATGAACGGCTGGAACAGCTCCAGCGCGATCTTCTTCGGCAGGCCGCACTGGTGCAGCTTCAGCTCCGGGCCGACCACGATCACCGACCGCGCCGAGTAATCGACGCGCTTGCCCAGCAGGTTCTCCCGGAAGCGGCCCTGCTTGCCCTTGATCATGTCGGTGAGCGACTTGAGCGGGCGGTTGCTCGACCCCAGCACCGGCCGCTTGCACCGGTTGTTGTCGAACAGCGCGTCGACGGCCTGCTGGAGCATCCGCTTCTCGTTGCGGATGATCACCTCGGGGGCGTTCAGGTCCACCAGCTTCTTGAGCCGGTTGTTGCGGTTGATGATCCGGCGGTACAGGTCGTTCAGGTCGCTGGTGGCGAAGTTGCCGCTATCCAGCAGCACCAGCGGGCGGAGGTCCGGCGGGATGACCGGGATCGCCTCCAGGACCATCCACTCGGGCCGGTTGTCGGAGTCCCTCAGGCTCTCGACCACCTTGAGCCGCTTGGTCAGGTCCTTGATCTTCTGCCGGCTGTTGGTCTCGACCAGCTCCTGGCGGAGGATCTTGGAGAGCTCGACGAGGTCCAGCCGCAGCAGCAGCTTGCGGACGGCCTCGGCCCCCATCTCGGCCTCGAAGGTGTCGCCGTAGTCGGCGCGGTACTTCCGGAACTCCTCCTCGGTGAGCAGCTGCCGCTCCTTGAGGGGGGTGTCGCCGGGGTCGACGACGACGTAGTCCTGGAAGTAGATGATCCGCTCCAGGCTGGTCGTCCGCATGTCCAGCAGGGTGCCCAGGCGGCTGGGCATGGCCTTGAAGAACCAGATGTGGACCACCGGCGCGGCCAGCTCGATGTGGCCCATCCGCTTGCGGCGGACCCGGGAGTGGGTGACCTTGACGCCGCAGCGGTCGCAGATCATCCCCTTGTACTTCATGCCCCGGTACTTGCCGCAGGCGCACTCCCAGTCCTTCTCGGGGCCGAAGATGCGCTCGCAGAAGAGCCCGTCCTTCTCGGGGCGGTAGGTCCGATAGTTGATCGTCTCGGGCTTCTTCACCTCGCCGAACGACCAGCTGCGGATGTCGTACGGGGAGGCGAGCCCGATCTTGACGGCACCGTAATCGTTGATACGATCGTAGGCACTCTCGCCCATGCTCACGGGATTCGCTCCTCTGCACGCCCTCGGGGGCTGCACTTCGCGGGTGGGGTGTCAAGCGGCTCGCGGGGGGGCGGCCGTCGTCGGGAGACGCGGCCGCTTCGATCTGGGTCGGTCGATCCGGCGGCGTCGGGCCGAGGTCTCCTCGGCCCGGGCCCCTTGTCATCCCCCGGTCGCGTCCGGTCGGTCGCTCGGTCAAGTCAGTCGGTCAAACACGCCGGGCTCGATCGCCTCAAGTCGAATCGATGCGATTCGAGCGGCCGGGCCGGCCCCGGGGGCCGGGTCCGGCGTCGGGCCGGGTGGATCGGGTGACCGCGGATCGATTCGGGTCACGTCACGTCACGGCCCGGGAGGCCGGGCCCGCCTCGGGGCGACGGCGAACGGGCCGATGCCCATGCCCCCGTCGTGCCTCCGGGGCGGGCTCGGCCTCCGGGTCCTCCCTGACCGCCACCCGGCCCCGGAGTCCCGGGGGGCGGGGCGATTCGAAGTCGGCCTCGTGCGGTCGATGTCGATGATGGTGGTGGCGATGGCAAGGTCGCTTCGTGCGCGCAGGGCACCGAGGCCCGTCGTCGAGCGACGTCCTCGGCAATTCCGCGGATCGGGTCTGGGCACTGGCGGCTCCGGGCGGTCCTGCCATTGGAGTCGGCATCCGTCGATTGTAATCCGCCGCTCCACCATTTCCAAGGGCATTCCGCTTGACAGGGCCGATTTCGCCGAACCAGCCACCCTAATCCTCCGACACGCCGGCCCAGAAGGCCTCGACCGCGACCGCGATCCTCGGCAGCCGATCGCCCCCAATGGCCTCCTCGCCCCGATCGACACGCTCCTCCCAGCGGGCCCCCGGGCCCTCCCCCCCGCGGAGCAGGACGGCGACCTCCCGCTGCTCCGGGTCGACGATCCAGTCTTCCCGGAGGATTTCGGGGCCAGGGAATCCGCCTTCTCGTCCTCGTAGTCCCGCCTCCTCGATCGCTTCCCCGGCGAGACGACCTCGACGGCGAGGCTCGGCCGGAGCCGCCCCTTGGCGTCCCTCGGATCCCCCTGCACGACGACCGCCACGTCGGGGTGGCGGCCGGACCGGATCTCCTGGGATCACGGAGCGGACCTCGCCGGTCGCGTGCCGGACCATGCGGACGACCTGATCGATGGTGATCGTGATGCCGATCGTGGTCATGAACGCCGCGAAGGCGACGAAGATCAGCCAGCAGGGGAAGCCGCGTGCCGCCCGGCCCGGCCGGCGGAGGCCGCGGTCGTACCTCGGCGACGACGCGACGTGTCCCATGAACCGCCGGCGGATCACGTCGGCCTGCCGATCGGCCCCGGGGGCGGGCTCCCGGGAGGGTCGGGGGGACGAGGACGCCTCCCCGCGAGGGCCGGGGAGGCGTCGGCGTCGGGACGGTCGATCGGACCCGGCCGAGGCCGGCTCAGATCCGCTTCTTCTCGAGCTGCATGTTCAGGCCGAGGCCGCGGATCTCGTTGGTGAGCACGTCGAAGCTGGCGGGGGTGCCGGCCTCCAGCGTGTTCTCGCCCTTGACCATGCTCTCGTAGATCTTGGTCCGGCCCTCGACGTCGTCGGACTTGACGGTGAGCAGCTCCTGGAGGATGTAGGCGGCGCCGTAGGCCTCCAGGGCCCAGACCTCCATCTCGCCGAACCGCTGGCCGCCGAAGCGGGCCTTGCCGCCCAGGGGCTGCTGGGTGATGAGGCTGTAGGGGCCGGTGGCCCGGGCGTGGATCTTGTCGTCGACGAGGTGGTGGAGTTTGAGCATGTAGATGTAGCCGACCGTCACCCGCTGGTCGAACTTGTCGCCGGTCCGGCCGTCGTAGAGCACGGCCTTGCCGTTCTCGGGCAGGCCGGCGTCGAGCAGGCACTGGCGGATGGTCGACTCGTCGGCGCCGTCGAAGACGGGGCAGACGGCCTGGAAGCCGAGCTTGCTGGCGGCCCACCCGAGGTGGGTCTCCAGGATCTGGCCGACGTTCATCCGGCTGGGCACGCCGAGCGGGTTGAGCAGGATGTCGACCGGGTTGCCGTCCTCCAGGAAGGGCATGTCCTCGACGGGGAGGATCTTGGCGATGACGCCCTTGTTGCCGTGGCGGCCGGCCATCTTGTCGCCCACGGAGATGACCCGCTTGGTGGCGACGTAGACCTTGACCATTTGCAGGACGCCCGAGGGCAGCTCGTCCCCGCGCTTCATGCTGTTGAGCTTGCGCTCGCGCTCGTCCCGCAGCGCCTCGACGCGGGGCTGGTGCGACCGGAAGAGCTTGCGGGCCTCCTTCTGGGCCTCGGGGCTGCGGAGGTCGAGCTTCTCCAGGTTGAAGCGCTCGCTCTCCTCGGCCAGCTTGATCGGGTCCTTCTCCCGCCCCAGCGGCTTGCCGGTCTCGGGGTCGGGGATCGGGCCGCCGACGGCCTCCTCCAGGGCCTTGATCATCGCCTTGTATTCGTCGGCGATCCGCTGGCTCTCCAGCGTCTCGACGTCCTTGAGCTCCTTCTCGAAGGCCTTGCGCTCGTCCTCCGAGAGGCTCATCCGCCGGCTGAAGCGGTGGGTGTCGATGACGATCCCCTCGACGCCCGAGGGGACCTCCAGCGAGTCGTTCTTCACGTCCTCGCCGGCCCGGCCGAAGATGGCGTGGAGCAGCTTCTCCTCGGGGGTCAGCTCGCTCTTGGACTTGGGCGCCACCTTGCCGACGAGGATGTCGCCCGGCTTGACGTAGGTGCCGATCCGGACGATGCCGTTGTCGTCCAGGTTCCGCAGGGCCTTCTCCGAGACGTTGGGGATGTCCCGGGTGAACTCCTCCCGGCCGAGCTTCGTCTCGCGGATCTCGATCTCGAACTCCTCGATGTGGATCGACGTGTAGACGTCGTCCATCACCAGGCGCTCGGAGATGATGATGGCGTCCTCGAAGTTGTAGCCGTCCCAGGCCATGAAGCCGACCAGGACGTTGCGGCCCAGGGCCAGCTCCCCCAGGTGGGTGGCGGCGCCGTCGGCCAGCACGGTGCCCACCTTCACCTTCTGGCCGACCTCGACGATCGGCTTCTGGTTCAGGCAGGTCCGCTCGTTGAGGCCGACGTACTTGCGGAGCTTGTAGAGGTGCGTGTCGTCGTGCGAGTCCTTGATGACGATCCGGGTGGCGTCAACGAAGTCGACCACGCCGTCCTGCATCGCCCGGATGATCATGCCCGAGTTCTGGGCGACGGCGTGCTCCAGCCCCGTGGCCACGATCGGCGGCTCGCTCACCAGCAGGGGGACGGCCTGCCGCTGCATGTTCGAGCCCATCAGGGCCCGGTTGGCGTCGTCGTGCTCCAGGAACGGGATCAGCCCGGCCGAGACGCCGACCATCTGCTTCGGGCTGATGTCGACGTACTCGATCGTCTCCGGCTTGACGACGACGAAGTCGCCCTGGAAGCGGGCGATGACGTTCCCCTCCAGGCGGCCCTTCTCGTCGGTGCCGGCGTCCGAGGGGGCGATGTAGACCTCCGACTCCTCGTCGGCCCGCATCAGCACGACGTCCTTGGTCCGCCGGCCGTCGGCGATCTTCAGGTACGGGCTGACCAGGAAGCCGTACTCGTCCACGCCGCCGAAGATGCCCAGCGAGCTGATCAGGCCGATGTTGGTCCCTTCGGGCGTCTCGATCGGGCAGATCCGGCCGTAGTGCGAGATGTGCACGTCCCGCACCTCGAAGCCCGCCCGCTTGCGGTTCAGGCCGCCGGGGCCCAGGGCGGAGAGGCGACGCTCGTGCGTCAGCTGCGCCAGCGGGTTGGTCTGGTCGACGACCTGCGACAGCTCCCCCCGGCCGAAGAAGTATTCGATGGCCGCGCTGATCGACTTCGGGTTGATCAGCGACCGGGGCGTCATGTCCTCGGCGTCCTTCAGGTTCATCCGCTCCTGCACGGTGCGGCGGAGCTTGAGGAACCCCTTGCGCAGCTCGTCGGAGGCCAGCTCGTCGATCGTCCGCAGCCGGCGGTTGCCCAGGTGGTCGATGTCGTCGACGTGCCCCTTGCCGCGCCTCAGGTTGAGGATGTACCGGATCGAGTTCACGTAGTCGGCCGCGTCGAGGATCATCCGATCCTCGGGCACGTCCTGGTTGAACTTGCGGTTGATCCGGAACCGGCCGACCTTGCCGAGGCGGTAGCGGTTCGTGTCGAAGAACTTCTCGTTGAACAACTCCCGGGCCTTCTCCAGCTGCGGCGGGTTGCCGGGCCGCAGCCGCTGGTAGATCCGCAAGAGGGCCGACTCGTGGTCGGTCGTCTGGTCCTCCTGCAGGGACTGGAGGATCAGCGGGTCCCTCGCGTCCTTGAGCACCCCGACCTCGCCCAGCTCGGCGTCGACGAGCACCTGCGCCAGCGCCTTGGAGATGGTCGAGCCGCTGTCGGCCAGCACCTCCCCGGTGTTCGGGTCGACCACGTCGCCGCAGGCGATCCGCCCCTCGAGCTTCTGGGCCGAGTCCTTCTCCGAGGTCGAGATCATCTCCGTCTCGTAGAAGGCGGCCAGGATCGCCTCGTCGGAGGAGAAACGCGGGTCCATCGCCCGCAGCAGTGTCATGGCCGAGAACTTGCCCGACTGGTCGATCCGGACGCCCAGCGTGTCCTTCTTGGTCACCTGCAGCTCGATCCAGCTGCCGCGCTCGGGGATGATCCGGCAGGCGTGCAGCCGCTTCTCGCTGGCCTCGATCTCGACGACGAAGTCGACGCCCGGCGACCGGTGCAGCTGGCTGACCACCACGCGCTCGGCGCCGTTGATGATGAACTCGCCGCCGCCGATCATGATCGGCATGTCGCCGAGGTAGACCGACTCCTCGATCGCCGTCTCCCCCTTGTTCAGGCGGAGCCAGACGTGCAGGGGCTTGCCGAAGGTCAGCCGGAGCTGCCGGCACTCGTCGGGGTCGTAGCGCGGCTTGCCCAGGTCGTAGCGGATGTATTCCAGCTTCAGCTGCTTGTCATACGACTCGATCGGGAAGATCTCCCGGAAGACGCCCTCGAGGCCCGAGTCGAGCCGCTTCTCCGGGGTGGTGTCGGCCTGGAGGAACCGGGCGTAGGAGACCGTCTGGATCTGGGTCAGATCCGGGATGGGATACTCGTCCTCGATCCGGCCGAAGTTGCGGGGGGGGAGGGGGGTGATCCGCCTGGCGCTGCTGGCGTAGGGCATCGGGTCGCGCTCCTCGAGGGGAGAAGAAGGGCCGGGGCGGTTCGCGGGCGTCGTCGCGTCGGGTCGGCCGGTCCCGGGCCGGTCGGCTGGCTCGCGGTCGCTGGTCGGGGGGCAGGGGGAGTCGGGATTCTCGACGGTCCGGGACGGGGAGGCGGCCAGTCCGATCCGGCCGGGAGGGCCCGGGGCGATCGTCCCGGGGCCCCGGCTCCGCTTCGGCGCACCGGCAGGCCCCGGCCGGCCCGATCGGCGCCCGATCCTCGGGGCGCCGGCCGGCCCGGCCGGGGCGGTCCTGGGGGAGTCGTCTCGGGGTGGCCTGCCGCCCGGCCGGGCCCCCGGCCTCGGCGATCGTCCGAGGGGGCGGGGGGAAATGGCCGGGCGGCCGCCGGGTGCGGCCTCAACAATGGTACAGGGGCGGGGAAACGGGCAAGGCCCGCGTCACTTGATGCTGACGGTGCCGCCGGCCTCCTCCAGCTCCTTCTTGAGCTTCTCGGCGTCCTCCTTGGAGATCCCCTGCTTGATCGCCTTGGGGGCGCCGTCGACCAGCTCCTTGGCCTCCTTCAGGCCCAGGGCGGTGGCGGTCCGGACGACCTTGATCACCTGGATCTTCTGGGCGCCGGAGTTCTCCAGGATGACGTCGAACTCGGTCTTCTCGACGGCGGCCGGGCCGGCCTCGGCGGCGGCGGCCGGCGCGGCGGCCACCGCGGCGGCGGCGGCCTTGATGCCGTGGACCTCCTCGAGGTAGTCGCCCAGGGCCTTGGCCTCCAGGACGGTCAGCTTGACGATCGACTCGCCCAGGGTCTTGATGTTCTCGGCGAACTCGCGGGCGGGGGCATCGGCGGTGGCCATCGTGCGGCGGTCCTTTCGTTCGATTCGATCGGGCCGGCCCGGCGGGTCTCGACGCCGGTCGGCCTGGCTTCGTGGGGGGGTGGGGATGGGGTCCTCGGCGGTCCGCCCGATGCTCGGCCCGGGCCCGCCCGCCGGTCCCCCGTCAACGCGACGAATGTGTCTGCGAGGATGACGTCACGGGGTCGGGGACGCGGCGGTCAGCCGGCGGCCTCGCCCTCGGCGGCCGGGGGGGCGTCCGCGACGCCCTCGCCCTCGCCCTCGCCCTCGGCGCCCTCGGAGAGCGTCCTGAGCTGGCCGAGCAGGCCGGAGGCCGGGGCGTTGGCGAGGCCGACCACGCGCTGCGCCGGGGCCAGGGCGAGGCTGGCGACGCGGCCGATCAGCTCCTCCCGGCTCGGCAGCTTCGTGATGTCCTCGACCTCCGCCGGCGAGATGATCACCCCGTCGACGGCGCCGCCCTTGATCTTGGGCTTCTGGAGCTTCTTGACCTGGCTGGAGATCTCCTTGGCCAGCTCGGCCACCCCCTCGCCCCCCCAGGCGGCCACGCTCGGGCCGCTGAGGTACTTGCGGAGGTCGCCGATGCCCAGCTCGTCGAAGATCCGGCCGGCCAGGGTGTTCTTGAGCACCTTGATGCGGATCGACTTCTTGCGCAGGTCGTCCCGCAGCCGGGTCTCGCTGATGGCATCCAGGCCGCCGAGGTCCAGCAGCAGCACCGATCGCGTCCCGTCCAGGTCGCGCCGGAGCTGGTCCATCATCAGCTCTTTGACGTACTTGCTCATCGTTCAACGTCGGCCGAGGGCCGCCTCCTGGTGGGTGCCGGACCTCGGCTCAGGCGACGACCCGGATGCCCGGGCTCATCGTGGCCGAGATCGTGACCGACCGGACGTACAGGCCCTTCGCGGCGGCCGGCTTGACGGTCTTGAGGTGGTTGAGGAACGCCTGGATGTTCTCGATCAGCCGCAGCTCGTCGAAGCTCAGCTTGCCGACCGGGGCGGCCACGTTGCCCCCCTTGTCGTTGCGGAACTCGATCTTGCCCGCCTTGAACTCGCGGACCGCCGAGGCGATGTCCGTCGTCACGGTCCCCGACCGCGGCGACGGCATCAGGCCCCTCGGGCCGAGCACCCGCCCCAGCGGGCCGACGATGCCCATGACGTCCGGCGTGGCCAGCGCCACGTCGAAGTCCATGGTCCCGCCCTTGATCTGCGCGGCCAGGTCCTCGGCCCCGACGATGTCGGCGCCGGCCTCCCTGGCCTTCTCGGCGTTGTCGCCCTGGGCGAAGACCGCCACGCGGACGCTCTTGCCGATGCCGTGCGGCAACGCCACCGACCCCCTGACGTTCTGGTCGCTCTGCCTGGGGTCGATCCCCAGGTTCGTCGAGACCTCGACGGTCTGGTCGAACTTCGTGGTGCCGAACTTCTTCAGCGCCGCGACCGCCTCGTCCAGCGACAACGGCCCGGTCGGGGCCTGCTGGATCAACGCGCGGAAGCGCTTCGAATGCTTGGGCACGTTCGCTCTCCTGTCCGGGGAAAGCTGCCGCCCCTCGGTCGCACCCGGAGGCCCGATCCCGATTGAGTCTCGGGGGGTCGGTCGCCGGGACGCCGGGACGCCCGTGGCCCGCCGAGGGCCTCCCCCGGCGGGCGGTCGCGCCGGGGCGGGCGGGCCGGTCCGCCCCCGGGGGGCGGCCGGCCGGTGATCCGATCGGGAGCAGGCGGGCGGGGGGATGCGGGAGGCCGGGTCCGAGCGGGAGACGCCGGGAGACCCGGCCCGGGGAGGGGCGACGGCCCTCGCCCCCGGGGGGTCGGGCGCCCGCCGTCCGCGGCCCCGCATCCGTCACCCGAGATCCGTCATCCCGCGCCCCCCGACGGCCCGGGGGCCGTCCTCAACCCTTGACCTCCACGCCCATGCTCCTGGCCGTGCCGGCGATCAGCCGCATGGCGTGGTCGATGTCCCGGGCGTTCATGTCCTGGAACTTGGTCTCGGCGATCTGCCGGACCTGGTCGGCGCTGACGCTGCCGACCTTGGTCTTGTGCGGCTCGGCCGAGCCGGAGGCGATCCCGGCGGCCTGCTTCAGCAGCACCGCCGCGGGGGGGCTCTTGGTGATGAATTCGAACGAGCGGTCGTTGTAGACCGTGATCTCGACGGGGATCGTCGTCCCCTTCATCTCCTTGGTCCGCTCGTTGAACTGCATCACGAACTGACCGATGTTCACGCCGTGCTGGCCCAGGGCCGGGCCCACCGGGGGGGCCGGGGTCGCCTGCCCGCCGGGGCACTGAAGCTTGATCTTGGCCGTGACCGTCTTCGCCATCGCTCTCTCACGCTCCGGGGCAGTAGGCAGGGGGCAGTAGGCGGTGAAGGGAGGGCGGGAGGGGAGGGCCCGGTCGATCGGCCCCGACGCCGGCCGCCGACCTCCTGCCGCCCGACCCGGGGTCGATCAGACCCGCTCGACTTGCCAGTATTCCAGGTCCACGGGGGTCGGCCGGTTGAAGATGATGAGCATGACCTTGACCAGGCCGCGCGCCTCGATGACCTCCTCGACGTTCCCCTCGAAGTTCTCGAACGGGCCTTCCTTGATCTTCACCCGGTCGCCGCGCTCCAGGTCGATCTTCGGGACGGCCTTGGTCTCGCCCGGCTCCTCGGGCTTGAGGATCTTGTCGATCTCGGCCTGGCTCATCGGCGTCGGCGTGCCGTGGGCGCCGACGAAGTCGCCGACGCCCGGCGTCTCCCGCACCACGAACCAGGTCTTCTCGTTGAGCTCCATGTGGACCATGATGTAGCCCGGGTAGCTCTTGCGCTCGACGGTCCGCTTCTTGTTGTTGCGGATCTCCGTCACCTTCTCCTTGGGCACGACGATCTGGCCGAAGAACCGGCCGAGGTCCTGGATCTTCACCCGGCGCTCCAGGGCGTCCCGGATCGTGTCCTCCCGGCCGCTCTGGACCTTCAGGACGTACCAGACCAGCTCCGGGGGCGACTCGTCGTCCTCATCCTCCTCGACCGCGACCGACGCGACGGCCCCGAGGGGCCCCTCGTCTTCCTCGTCGGCGTCTACATCTTCGTCGTCGTCTTCCTCGTCGGCGGCGGCCGGGGCGACCCCGCGGGGGTCCTCGTCGCCGTCGCCCGACTCGTCCCCGACGAGCCGCCCCCGGGCCTCCTCGACGCCCGCCTCGGCCTCGTCGGCGCGGGCCTCGGCGGCCGACGAGCCCGGCCCCTCGACGTCGGGGGTGCCGCCGTCGGGGGCCGATTCCTCGACCTCGTAGAGGTTCGACGGGCCCAGCGCCGGGCCGGACTCGGGCTCCGACTCGGCGGCGGGGCCCGGCTCGTTCGGCTCCGATCCCGGGACCGGCTCGGGCTCGTCGTGATCGTCGGGGGTCGTGCTCATGCCGGCAGTCGGGGGCTCGAGAGGTCGGTTCGTTCGGAGCGGGGAGGGGGAGCGAGCGGGGAGCGGCCGGGACGGGACGGGGCCCGCCCGGCCCGGTCGATCATCAGCCGGCCGAGCCCATCGCCTCGCCGGTACCGGCGGTGACGTTGAGCACGCCGATCCAGCGCAGCAGGGTCATCCAGAGCTGGTCGATGCCGAAGAGGAAGAGCGAGATCATCAGGACCGTGATCAGGACCACGGCCGTCGCCTTCTTGAGGTCGTCCCGGCTGATCCAGGAGACCTTGTTCATCTCCGCCTGGGTCGCGATCAGGAAGTCGGCGAACGGCGGGTAGTGGACGATCCGGAAGCTCAGCCAGGCGAAGGCGGCGGCCAGCGTGCCGGCCAGGCCGTACCGGACGGGGATGGCCAGGCCGTCGAGCGTGTCGAAGAGCCGCCAGACCCCCACCAGCAGCAGCGACGCGGCGCCGATGCCGGTCCAGAGCCGGGCGTGCCAGCCCTGCATCGGCTTGTACAGGCCCGAGCCGAACAGCGTGGCCCAGAACCGGTTGGCCCGCCTGCCGGGCTTGCCCGCCTTGGGGGCGGGCTTCGACGAGCGGGCCTCCGCGGCCTCATCCTTCACCTTGCCCATCCGCCCGCCCTCCCCAGAAAGCTCGCGTCGGCTTGCCCTGCCCGGCCGCCCTGCGGTGCCGCGGCCTGCCGACGACCAAAGGATCCTTCGACTCCGACCGCGCCCGGCCGGCCGCCCCGACCGACGCCGCCGGGACGCCCGGGGCCGGCATCGGGACGGGCCCGGGGCCCGGGCCGGCGTCCGCGGAGCCGGCCCGGGCCCCGGGCCCGTCGGGATCGCGATGCGTCGCGTCGCATCGGACCGACTCGCATCGCGACGGCCCGGCCGCCCCCGGGGACCTGCCCCCGGCCGCGTCGGAGCAAACACGAGCGGAGGGAATCGAACCCCCAACCCCCGGTTTTGGAGACCGGTGCTCTACCAGTTGAGCTACGCTCGTACGACTCGCACCGGGCCCGGATCGGATCAGGCCCCCGGCGCCGGCCCGCCCCCCCCATCGGACGACCCGGCCGACGCGGCTCGCCGCGTCGGCCGGGGATTCGAGGTCGAGGGGTCGGCGGCGGCCCGGCCGCCCGGCCCGATCGGGCCGGGACGGCGTCACTCGAGGATCTTGGTGACGACGCCGGCGCCGACGGTCTTGCCGCCTTCCCGGATGGCGAATCGGAGGTTCTCCTCCATGGCGATCGGGGCGATCAGCTCCACCGTCATCTTGATGTTGTCGCCCGGCATGCACATCTCGGCCTCGCTGCCGTCCTCGGACAGCAGGTTGACGATCGTGCCGGTGACGTCGGTGGTCCGGAAGTAGAACTGGGGCCGGTAGTTCTTGAAGAACGGCGTGTGCCGGCCGCCCTCGTCCTTGGAGAGGACGTAGACCTCGGCCTCGAACTTGGTGTGCGGCGTGATCGAGTTGGGCTTGCAGATGACCTGGCCGCGCTCGAGCTGGTCCTTCTCGACGCCCCGCAGCAGCAGGCCGACATTGTCGCCCGCCTGGCCCTCGTCGAGCGTCTTCTGGAACATCTCGACGCCGGTGACCGTCGTGTCCATGTTGGCGCCGAAGCCGATGATCTGGCACTTGTCGCCGACCTTGACGATCCCGCGATCGATCTTGCCGGTGCCGACCGTGCCCCGCCCCTTGATGGAGAAGACGTCCTCCACCGGCATCAGGAACGGCTTGTCGACGTCCCGGACCGGCTCGGGGATGTAGCTGTCCATCGCCGCAACGAGGTCGAGGATCGGCTTGGCGGCCGCGTCGTCCTTCGGGTTGTCGTAGGCGGGCTTGGCCGAGCCCCGGACGATCGGGATCTCGTCGCCGGGGAACTTGTAGTGGGTCAGCAGGTCGCGCAGCTCGAACTCGACCAGCTCCAGCAGCTCCTCGTCGTCGACCAGGTCGACCTTGTTGAGGAACACCACCAGGGCCGGCACGCCGACCTGGCGGGCGAGCAGGATGTGCTCGCGGGTCTGGGGCATCGGGCCGTCGGCGGCCGACACGACCAAGATGGCGCCGTCCATCTGGGCGGCACCGGTGATCATGTTCTTGATGTAGTCGGCGTGCCCCGGGCAGTCGATGTGGGCGTAGTGCCGACTCTCGCTCTCGTACTCGACGTGGGAGACGGCGATGGTGACCGTCTTGCTCGCGTCACGGACGGTGCCCCCCTTGGCGATGTCGGCGTACGACTTGGTCTGCGCACCGCCACGGGCCCCCAGCACCGCCAGCAAGGCGGCGGTCAGGGTCGTCTTGCCGTGGTCGATGTGCCCGATCGTGCCGACGTTGACGTGCGGCTTGGTGCGAACGAAGGTTTCCTTGGCCATCGGTTGCTTCCCGTCGTCTCCTGGTCCTGGAAAGCGAGGTGGGTGGGGGGTCCGCCCATCGCCCCGCGCGTCCGGCGGTCCTGGGCCGCGATCCGACCCGGCCGGGTGCCGGGACGGGCTTCCGCCGAGCTTCGAGCGGCGCGGGCCTTACTCTCGGGGTGGATCAATGCTCGGGTAACGTGGTCGGTCGATTCGTCGTCGCAAAGCTGCCGGTGGGATTCGAACCCACGACCTCGTCCTTACCAAGGACGCGCTCTACCAACTGAGCCACGGCAGCGTATTTCGATTCGGGCGGTTTCGGGCGGTCGTCGCGGTCGAGGTTCCAAAGGGGCCGGGTCTCGGGCGGGCGGGTGATCGCGTCGAGGGGCTCGCCTCGGGCCGATGTCGGCCACCCGGGAGAGCGGGTGATGGGAATCGAACCCACGCAGCCTGCTTGGAAGGCAGGGGCTCTACCACTGAGCTACACCCGCTTCGGTCCGGTCGGGTCGGGCAGGCAATCACCGTCGAGTCGCGACGATCGGGCAATCCTCCGGTTCTCGCTCGTCCTCGCCTCGCCGGCCGATCGGGCCGGGGGCGGGGCAGGGGAGTGGGTGGTGCAGGATTCGAACCTGCGAAGGCTGAGCCACCAGATTTACAGTCTGGCCCCTTTGACCGCTTGGGTAACCACCCGATTCGACATCGACTCGAACTGCGACCGACTGACCCACCGCGATCGTCGTTTCGACTCCCGGGACCGCCCGGGCGGTGCGGGCCCGGCAGAGCTGGCGGTGAGACTCGAACTCACAACCTACGGTTTACAAGACCGTTGCTCTGCCAGTTGAGCTACGCCAGCGTTCGGTAGGCGGCGGAAAAATCAGACTCTACCCGGGCCGGTGCCCGATTGCAAGCGGATTTTCCGCCCTCCGGGCAAACCCGGGTCCGGACGACGACCGGGCCGTCCCGGGCCGAGATCGGCAGATCCTACCGCGACCGGCGGGGGGGTCGCAAGGGGGAGGGGACGGCCCTTCATGGGGCCCATTGCCCTTCCCGGGAGTTCGACACGGGCGTCCGCCGACCGGTTCGCAGGGGGAGGGGGGAAACGGCCCCCCGGGGACAACGAAGGGCCGGGGGGAGACACCCCAGGCCCTTGATCGATCGGACGGACGGCGGCCCGGGGGGGCCTCAGAACATGGGGAGGTCCATGCGCTCCTCGACGGCGATCCGGCGCAGCTTCTCCTGGGCCCGGCTCTCGATCTGCCGGACGCGCTCCTTGGTGATCCCCAGCTCCTTGCCGAGCTGCTCCAGGGTCATCTCGCGGCTGCCGTCCAGGCCGTATCGGCTGATCATGATCCGCCGCTCCCGGTCGTCGAGTCGTCCGAGCATCCCCTGGACCGCCTCCACGTTGCGGCGGTGGGCGACCTCGTACTCGTGCTCGTCGATCCGGCCGTCGGCGGCGCTCTCGAACATCTCCTCGTGGCCGGTGACGAACCGGTCCCGGCGGTAGTTCTCCTCGGGGATCGTCCGGGCGAAGTTCTTCATAATCGCCCAGCTCGCGTAGGTGGAGAACTTGTTGCCCCGGGAGTAGTCGAACTTCTCGACCGCGCGGATCAGGGACATGTTGCCGTCGGAGACCAGCTCGAAGAAGTTGTTGCTCGGCCCGACGTGCCGCTTGGCGATCGAGACGACCAGCCGGAGGTTGGCCCGGATGATCTGGTTCTTGACGGCCAGGGCGTCGTCCTGCAGCCGCTCGATCTCGTCCAGCTCGGCGGTCTTGGCCTTGGTGGGGTCGAGCTTCTCGCGGAGCAGGTGGGCCCTGTACTTCAGGAAGTTCATCTTGCGGAAGAGGTGGGCCTCCTGCTCCCGGGAGAGCAGGGGGACCTCGTAGAGGCTGGCGAGGTACGGCGGCAAGCCCTTGGGGGCCTTCACCTTGCGGGGGGCCTTCCCGTCGGCCGGCACCGGCATCTCGGCGAGGATCTCCGGCGCGGCGGCCTTCTCGTCGAAGCTGGGGTGGTGCATGAACTCCAGCTTCGCCTCGAGCAGCCGTGTGGCCCGAAGCTCGTTGAGGATGCGGTAGATGCTCGACTTGGTGCGGCCGTACTGCTTGGCCAGCACTTCGGCCGAGGTCCCGGTGCGGTACCTCCGGTAGATCTGGGACCTGGCTTCCTCGTCCAGCGGGCCGGCCGAGGGGGGGAAGATCGCCCGATCCGGATGGTCCCTGTCGTACGTCTTGAGCGTCATGCGGATGGTCTCTGGTGAGCGGGACATCTTTCTTGCGATCCTCCGGGCGATCTCGGCGGGCGTGGCCTGCCGGACCGCGGCCATGCGGCGGGCGCGACGGATGATCCCCTCGCGTTCCGCGTCGGACAACTGACTGAATCTGGTCCCGCGATCGACCTGCTCGCGGTGCTCCGTCACGAATCGGGCCAGGCTCGACTCCCGGAACCCGACCTTGATCCGGCCGTCCACCTTCACGTGCCGGGCCACCAGCCCCTGGCGACGCCAACGGTTGACGGTCCGGGTCGAGACCTGGTATCGGCGGCCGACCTCCTCGACGGTGAGGACCGGCCCCTCCACCTCCTCCACCGGCTGCCCGACGGTCCGGGACAGGTCCTCCACGTAGAGCCGGAGGTCGTGCCGGACGTCGCGGCCGGGCAGCGTGAGCATCGAGGAGGAGTCGGCCCGATAGCCGGTGATCCGGTAGCAGAGGTACTCGAAGGGGTAGGCCTTCTCGGTCTCGATCTCCGACAGCAGGCCCTCGGCGCGGTCGAGCTGCTCCAGCAGTCGGGCGCGGGCGGCCACGCGAGCCTGCTGGTCCATCAATTGCCGGAGCGCCGGGTGGCGATACGCCTGGCTCATCCTTCGATCACTCCCCGCCGGGCCCGATCCGGCCCCGGCCCCCTCGCGTCCCTCGACCATCCGACGAGGTGAGTCCTCTCCCCCTTACGGACGCATCCCGGACTGTCAGAGTTTCCGTGTCCTTTTTTCGACGGGAAGGCCCCCGAAGTTCGACCCCGGCGTCCGAATCGAGCCGAACCGACTCGCATACCCGTCAAGAGGACATCCAGCCGGCCGAAGTTCACCGGTTCGCCGATCGGAATCGCCGACGGGCTCGCCCCGGCTTCCCCTGCAAACGGGATTCCCCAGGGCCCACCCCGCCCGGCGATCCCGCCGAGAATCTCGACACAAATCGCTTCAAAGAAATAACTTGAGCTGAATTCCTGCCCGACACCGTGCGGCGACCGACGGCGAGGCGATCGGCCCGGCGAAACCGATCTTGCAAGGCGGAGGGGCCGTCGGGGGCCTCCCGAGGACCGGGTCACGAGATGGACGGAGATCCCCCCTCGGGTATTCGTGGTTGCACGCATTCGCGTGACCGGATTCCCCGGATTTTTTCGGGTCTGCGGCCGATCTGGTCGAAATCGGAAGCGGGGACGCGTCACCAGGTCGCAGGAGGCCAGGGCCGACCTCATCCAAGCAGACGACCCTATTTCACCCAGGTTGCCCGGAATGAACACGACCCGGGCCGGGGTGTCCTCCCCGGCCCGGGAGGACCCCGACCCGGTCCCGGCGCGTCGGCCAGGACGGCGGGGGGGTCGGGTGACGGAGTCGATCAGGAGTGCCCGGATGTTGCAGACCCGCCCCCGGCTCCCGGCCCTGCTGGCCCTGGCGGCCGTCGTCGCCCACCCGGCCCCGGCCTCGGGCCGCAAGGCCGCCGACGCCCTGGTCGAGCGGGCCGAGGCCGGCCGGCAGTCCCGGGTGGTCGTCACCCTGGAGGCCGAGGGGCGTTACCTGCCCGGCGAGTCGACCGACGAGCAGCCGGTCGAGCCGCTGGAGCTGACCGTCCGGACCCGGCTGGATTACCTCGACCAGGTCCTGGAGGTCGACGACGACAGCCGGCCCCGGCGGTCGGCCCGCCGGATGGACGAGGCCGAGGTCGTCATCGGCGGCGGGGAGCCGATCCGGGCCCAGGAGATCCGCCTGAGGCCCGAGGTCTCCTCCCTCGTCGCCGACCGCCTCGACGGCGGCGAGGTGCTCGTCGCCAGCCCCCGGGGGCCCCTGACCCGCACCGAGCTGGAGCTGGTCCAGGTGCCCGCCGACCCCCTCGAACTGGCCGACCTGCTCCCCGACCCCGGCACCGAGGCCGCCCCCGGGGACGGATGGCCGGTCCCCGAGTCGGCGGCCCGCTGGATCAGCGGCTACGACGCCCTCTCCTCCAACACGGCCCGGGTCACCCTGCGGTCCCTGGACGGCGACTCGGCCGAGTTCGACCTCGACGGCCGGGTCGAGGGGGCCGTCCTCGGCGCCCGGGGCCGGATGGACGTCGAAGGCTCCTTCCGGTTCGACCGGGAGGCCGGGAGGGTCGCCTCGATCACCCTCCGACGCGCCGAGCGCCGCGAGGCCGGGCCCGTCGAGGCCGGCCTGGAGTTCCGCAGCACCCTGACCGTCGACCGCTCCGACGCCCCCGAGGGGTCCGAACCGATCCCGGCCCCGGGGTCGCCCGGCCCGCTGCCCGGGGACTGGCTGCTCCTGTCCTACACGCCCCCCGACGGCCGATACCGCCTGGAGCACGACCGGTCCTGGTACGTCTTCGCCGAGGACGACCGCCAGTCGGTCCTCCGGTGCTTCGAGGGCGGCACCGTCGTCGCCCAGGCCGACCTCGTCGCCGGCCCCACGGTCGGGCCCGGCGCCCGGCCCAAGGCCGACCGCTTCCGGGACGACGTCCGCGAGGCCCTGGGGGACCGCTTCGACCGGGTCCTCGACGCCGGGCAAGTGGCCTCCCCCCCCGGCGAGTCCCGATACCGCCTGGCGATCGCCGGCAGGCAGGGGGACGAGCCGATCGTCTGGTACTATTACCTCGTCTCCGACGCCTCCGGCCGCCAGCTCGTGGCGATCTTCACGCTCCGGGCCTCCGGGGTCGAGCGCCTCGGCCGCCGGGACCAGCGCCTGATCGACTCCCTCCGCTGGCTCCCCCCGCCGGCCGCCGACCCCCGATGAACCGCCCGGCCCCCGGGAGATCCGCCTCGGATCAAGGCAGGCTCGTCATCCAATGCCCGATGCCCGATGATGGATCGCCGATGCCCGATCGGTTATGGTCGAGGTGGTGCCCGGGCGGGGCCGCCCCCCACCCGGGGACGACGGCCCCCACCTCCCCGATCCCCCCGGCCAGCCACCCCGACCGTGACCAGGACCCCATCACGCCCCGGCACAACGAACCAGACGCCGGCCCGGAGACGGGCCGCGGGAGAGCGGACATGAGGATCGGGACGAGCAGACCGAATCGGGGCCGGCGGGGCTCGGCCGCCCTCCGGATGGCGGCGCCGGCGCTCGGGCTGGCCACGGCCCTCGGGGCGGCCCTCGGGGCCGGGCGGGCCGCCCTCGCCCAGGTGCCGCCGCGGCCCCCCACCTCGGCCCCGGGCCTGGACCCCTCCCGCGCGGCCCCGGGCCTGCAAGGGTCCGGCCGCAGCGGCGAGGCCCCCGGGCTGGACACCCTGGACCGACCGGCCCCCTCGGCGACCGAGCCCGGCGCCGAGTCCTCCGACCGCTACCGCTTCATCGAGGCCTACGGGCCCCCCGAGGCCCCGGGCCAGGACATCGGCAGCTACCGGGTCGCCTTCCTCGAGACCCAGGACCAGTCCGTCGAGGTCGCCGGGGCCGCGCCGGAGCGGGCCCGGATCGCCGCCCGGGTCGTCTACACCGCGCGGCCCGCCGTGGTGGGGGGCCTGGAGAACCGCCAGGTCTCGGCCCTGGTCCGCCAGTACGAGACCGTCCAGATCTCCCGGGACGACCAGGACGACTCCCAGCCCCTCGGCCCCGCCGGCCTCGCCGGCCAGACCCTCTGGGTGCAGGACCAGGGCGGCCCGGCCCCCACCATCCTCACCCTGCCCGGCTCCCCCTCGCTCACCCAGGCCCAGTTCGGCTTCGCCGCCTACGACTCGGTCTACGTCCCCGAGCTCTCCGGCGTGCTCTCCCCGCTGCACGTCGGCGTCGGCTCCAGCTGGGCCCTCCCCAAGGAGGCCGCCGAGGCCCTCGCCGGCGACGTCATCCGCAACGGGACGCTGGAGGCCACCTTCGAGGACCTCCTGCCCCCCGGCGAGGGCCAGACCGACTCCCGGGCCATCATCCGGGTCTCCGGCCGGCTGGAGCTGGTCAACTCCCAGAGCGCCATCAACGCCCGGCTCGAATTCGCCTTCGAGGACCCCGCCCCCGCCGCCGACGACCCCTCCCGGCCCGTCGCCACGCTCGACCCCACCCTCGTCGACGTCAAGGGGGCCGTCGTCCGCCTGCTGATGGCCCAGCGCAACGTCATCGAGATCCCCGACGCCGACGGCCGGGTCATGACCCGGGCCTCCCAGCTCCGGGAGCTGAACCTCGAACGCCGCCTCGACCTTACCGGCGTCACCGTCCCCTCGCTGCCCGTCCCCCCGCCGACCCCCACCCCCGAGAACTCCTGGGTCTCCTACCACGACCCCGACAACCTGTTCCTCTTCAAGCACCCCCAGGAATTCCGCCCCTCCCCCATCCAGCCGATGGGGGGTTCCACCCTCAACCTCTCCCGGAACACCCTCGGCGGCGTGCCCGACGACCTCACCCTCGTCTTCTTCCCCCGGGGCGAGCAGCCCCCGGAGATCCGCCCCGAAGCCTTCTCCCAACGCATCGCCGAGACCTGGCAATCCGTCCCCTCTCCCGGCGTCACCCTCGGCCGGGGCGCCGAGGGCTTCCTGCCCGAGGCCGACTGGCCCGGCACCCGGGTCTACCGGGTCGAGCTGCCGATCACCTACCGCCCCTCCGCCTACTCCCTCGATGAGATCGGCCAGGCCTACTTCTCCGCCTACCTCGCCCAGTTCTCCAACGGGGCCGTCCTGGAGCTGGAGGCGATGACCGAGAGTGCCCCCGCCCCCTTCCGGGCCGAGGTCGAGGCGATCCTCCGCACCGTCCGGGTCGACCCCGCCCCCCCCCGGGGCTCCTCCCCCCGCCCGACCCCGAGCCCCTCCGCGACCCCTCCCCCCGCCGCCTCCACCCCGGCGGCCTCCCCCGACGCCTCCTCCATCCCCCCCCCGGACCCAAACGCCATCCCCGACCCCGGGCCCGGGGCCGACCCCGGGGCCGGCCCGGGGCCCGAGCCCGACCTCCCCCCTCCCGACCCCGGCACAGGCACCGACCCCGACCCTGGCGCCGACCGCCCCAGCCGCCCCCCACCCCCCCCGTTCGAATGATCTCCCCGGGGGAGAGGACGACACTCGGCCGAGGAAGAGGGCCGCAAGCACAACGGCCCGATCGGTCTGGGTGGCCGGCCGGGGCAGCCCGGCGGCCCAGGTCCCGGGAGCCATCGCCTCGGGCCGCTACGCGGACCCCAGCCCCTCCGTCGAATTCAAATTGAGTACATTCCCCCGAGGGGGTGGAGAGGGGTTCACCCTCGACGGCTTCCGTCGCCGTCGTCACGCCGGCCGACCTGGACGCGATGTGATGGGACCGAGGGACACAGCTTGGAGTCCACCAAGAGCACCGGTCGCATTCGTTCAGGTAGAATTAGGATATCCTCGGCGGACTGGTCGGTAGACCTTGGCGTCGGTTGGCACAGGGCGTCGGATGTTCCGCGTCAGCGTCGGTGAGTACGAAATCTGCTTGCTGCCAGGCGGATGGCCTGCCCGAGATGCTGTTCAACTATCAGCAGCGGGCCACGCTCGCTGAGGATTTCGGCGTCGCGGACGAGGTCGGGGCGTCTGTCTGTTTCGTGAGTGTTGGTCAGGTTCGACGGTGGCCATCCCTCGTCGTAGTCCAACGCTACTCGCCAGCCGGGTTCGGGTTCGTCCCCGGTGTGCTGCTGATCCCTGAGGTACACCGGCTGTTCATCGGCGCCGGCCGTCGGCTGCTCGCTTACGATCTCTCACGGCCGGCGCGGCTGTAGGAGGATGAGGCAGACTGCGGATTCTGGTCCTGGAGCCGACACGGGCAGGTGATCCTGATGGCGGCGGAGCTTGAATTGGCCGCCTGGGATGTGAGCGGCCGCAAGCTATGGTCGCGATTCGTCGAGCCGCCGTGGGAGTACGCAGTTGCCGGCAAGATCGTCGCAGTCGATGTCATGGGGGCCGTGTCCCGCATCGACCTTCGCACCGGGGAGCCGGCCTGACTCTCAACGCCAATCATGGCGAGGACATGGTCGGGGGCGGAGCGGTACCGTTGGGCGTCAGCGTCAGGGACCGCCGCTGGCCGTTGAAGGAGGCCGTGACATACTCCAGGAACCCGGTGTGCCCGAGGATCACCCGGTTGCCGGCGTAGAAGCCGACCAGAGCCGACCAGCAGTGCGACCTGCCCCGCCGCCGCAATTCGAGGTCCACCGTCCCGTAGCGGACCGGCACGGCCCCGCCGACGGACCCGATGGTCGCCCCGCCGCCGGAGGCGACCCGGACGCCCAGCGGACCGAGGAAGCGGTCGGGGATGAGCGTGTCGTCGGCCCCGGTGTCCACCAGCCCGTAGGCCAGGGCATCGCCGGCGGGGCCGATGATGCGGACGGGGATGACCGGGCGATACAGGAGGGTCAGATGGGCGCCGTCCGGTCCCCGGACCGGATAGCCCTGGTAAGGGAACCTCATGCGCCGCCGACGGTGCGGGCCTGGTCGATCGGGGGGAGCCATTCGCAGACGGGCTGCTCGACGCCCGCCCGCCGCGCCGCTTCGCGGACGGCCTCGAAGTCGTCGGCATCGGCGATGAGGCGGCCGTCCTCGGCCCAGGCGACCCAGCGGCCGGCGTACTCCAGCCGGAGGCGGGCCGGCTCCGGCCATCGGTCCTGGGGGATGGCGTGCCGGTCGGCCCCGGGGCGGGGCGTCGCGGGATTGGTCGTCCTGGGCATCCTCGCCTCCGTGGGGGTGATGGTCTTCGGCCCGTTCATTCTACCGCCGGTCGGGCCGATCGCCTTCGGGTAGAATCGGGGACGCTACCAGCGGCCTGGTCCGCTGAGCTTGGGCACCGGGCGACGGGGGCGAACATGGGGATGCTGGCTCTCTTCGTCCCGGATGCCGTGGTCGGCGGGCTCTCTGATCTCCTGACCGCTGCGGGCTTCTCGGTGGTCGAACGTACCCCGCCCGAGGGCGACTGCGCGGACCTGTACCTCGACTTCGACATGGGCCAAGAACACCTTACGGTCGGCCTCCAGCCCGACCCGCGAGGCTCCGGTTGGCACGTCATCACGTTCGTAGGAAGCTCACGCGGCCCGCTGTACGCAGCGGTCTGGGGACAACTCGTCTCGTTCGGCGCGAGCGAACAGTGGCCAGAGGTCTCCTGACTCACCCCGCATCGGCTCCGGCCCGCTCCAGCACACGCTTGACGCCGTTCACGTTCAGGTAGAATCAGGGGCGTCCTTGGCGGGCCGTCCGCTGAGCTTGTGTCGTCAGGTGGCGGAGGCTGTCGCGTGGAGCCGTTGGAGGTCAACGGTGATGCCCCGCGACTCACCGGCCTACGGTGCGATGCCATTCTCTGCGTTGAGTACCGGCATGCTGGTCGCCTCGTCGAGCCGGCCAGCACCGCGCATCTCTGCTTCGATGGGGGCTGGCACCGGCTCTACTTCGACTTCGGCATCGTCTTCTGGCGGCCCGAGGAACGCGGGCCTCAGTCCTTCGACGCGCCCGAGCTTGACTCGTCCTATCCCGTGGTCGATGTGGCAGCACTGCGAGGCTTGCTCGGGGTCCGCCTCTCCCACTACGAGATGGCGCCGATCGAGGGCGGGGCGCGCGTCACCTTGGCGTTCGAGAATGGGCATCACCTCACATTCAGTAGCGTCGATGACATCACGTCGTACCACGACGCATGACCTCGCCCCGCAGCGGCCCCGGACCGCTCCAGCACGCGCCCGACCCGCGTCTGGATCCAGGGCTTATCCCGCAGCCCGTAGCCCCCTCGTGCTTGACGACGAGGTAGACCGGATCGCCTATTTGCTGGCTGCGGTTCCGGAACCCGAAGACGCACCCGTCGAGGCTGGGGTCGTCGTTGGTCGAGGATCGACCGCAGTGCAGGATCCGGGTCGCCATCGGGGTCGTCCCTCGGGGTCGAGCGCGAGGTTGCACGCTCCAGGACCGTCATCCGATCAGCGAATCGCGGCGGCGGATCGAATACCCGATGCGATGGATCGCCGCCGCCCCCCGGATCGGCGGCCCGGGTCGTGGACGATCCACCCGGATTCCGCCCTCCCGGGTGACTGCCGAGCGTCCTGTCCCCGATATTAATGATCGAGGGGATCTCGCCCCGCCGACCGTCTTCCGCCCCTTGCCCCGTCGCCAACAGAGGGGGAGGGGACGGCCGACCGGGCGATTCGAACCGGCAAAATTCTTCTTTGGCAATTCGAAACGGGGAGTGGGGGTCTCATTCACGTGCCCGCTGATGCTTTCCGGTTTGCGGAGGCTTTTCAGCGGAAAACCGGCCCGGTTCACGCTCCGGAACCGGAAAGCATCAGCGGGTTTGTGTGTCAGGACCACCGCCGATCGACTTCGACCGCGGAGGACGACGCCGGGGCACGCGACGAAACGAAGCCAATTCGGGCATCCCGGTTTGACGGAGCAAAGCCGTTCCGATCGACGCAAGTCATTTCGCTATCGCGAAAATCCACAGTTCAACCCTGGCGCACCGGAGGCGCACCGAGGGCGCACCGAGCCCGGCCGGGACGGCTCTCGACCGGCTCATCCCGGCCCGAACGGCGAGGCCCAGGCCGCTCGGGGGAGGCGAGATCGGGCAGCGGAAGCCGGAGTCGATCCGGCGCGAAACGAAGCCAATCCAGGGGGCGGATTTTTCGGAACGAAGCCAATGCGATCGGCGCAACTCGTGACCCTGCAAGAACAATCTCCGGATCAGGCCCGGCGCACCGCAGCGCACCGGGACCGACCGGGCCCGCTCCTGCCCGGGGGATCGGCCCGGTGGTCAGGGCGTCCGGGATCGTCCGGCCCGCCCGACGATCCTCGGCGCGAAACGAAGCCAATCGAGGGGCGGCCATTCGACGGAGCGAAGCCAATCGGGTCGGCGCAAGTCGTGATCCGGCCAGGAAAATCCTCGGTCCGATGTGGGCGCACCGGGGCGCACCGGCCCCGGCCGGGGCGGCGGATCCCCCGGCCTTCCGGGTTCGCCCGGGGGTCAGCCGGGGCCGATCGCCGCGGCGACCCGGGCGGCGAGCCCGGCGTTGGAGACGATCAGCGCGGCGTTGGCCCGGAGGCTCTCGCCGCCGGTCTCGGCGTGGATCCGGGAGAGGAGGAAGGGGGTGAGGGCCTTGCCGGAGACGCCCGATCGGCGGGCCTCCTCCAGGGCGGAGCGGAGGGCGGCCTCCATGACGGCCTCGTCCGGGGCGTCGGCCCCGGGGACCGGCTGGGCGAGCACGACGGCGCCGGGCAGCCCGAGCGCGCGGTGGGCGACGACCAGCGCGGCGGCCGAGGCGGGGTCGTCGACCCGGTGCTCCAGGGGGAGGCCGGTGCCCGGGCTGGTGAAGCCGGGCAGCTCGCCGGTCCGGTAGCCGACGACCAGGACGCCGAGGGTCTCCAGCCGCTCCAGGGTCGCCGGCAGGTCGAGGATCGTCTTGGCCCCGGAGCAGACGACCAGGCAGCCGTCGGCCCGGGAGAGTTCGTCGAGATCGGTCGAAATGTCGAAACTTTCACCGGCGCCCCGGTGTACCCCCCCGAGGCCCCCGGTGGCGAAGGCCCGGATGCCGACGCGTCGGGCGACCCAGAGGGTGGCCGAGACGGTGGTGGCGGCGTCCCGGGCCGAGGAGACGGCGGGGGCCAGGTCCCTCCGGCCGGCCTTGAGGACGCCGTCGAGCCCGGCGAGCCTGCACAGCTCGCCCTCGTCGAGGCCGACCTTGATCCGGCCGCCGAGCACGGCAACCGTCGCCGGGACGGCCCCGGCCTCCCGGACGGCCCGCTCGGCCTGCCGGGCGACCTGGAGGTTCTTGGGGCGGGGCAGGCCGTGGGCGATGAGGGTCGACTCCAGGGCCACGACGGGGGCCCCGGACCCGAGGGCGTCCCGCACCTCCGCCGCAATGACGATCGCTTCATCACGTGCAATCATTGAGGTTTCGGTCTTGCCTCATGCAATCATTGGAAATCCGGTCGGCTCGGCGAAACTGGAGACGCGGCGGCTGGACCGACTCCGTAGACTATACCTGAGGGTGCCGCCCGGACCAGCCCCGGCGGCCCTCGGGCGACGCCCCGTCCCCTCGCAAGTCTCAGCCGGCGGTGCGGCCCCCGGATCGCACCATGGACCCCCTCCCGGGACGCTATCCAACGGATCGGACGCGTGAGCGCATTGGTACGCAACGCGCCGGGCATCGGCGGCGCAATCCGAGTGGTGCTGGAGGTCGTGGACGGCCCCCGCAAGGGGGTGGCCTTCGTGCTCGACGGCCCCGAGCCGTTCGTCGTCGGCCGCTCGGCCCTGGCCGACGGGCCGGTGCCGGAGGACGGCTCGCTGTCCCGGGACCACTTCGAGGTGCGGGTCGGCCACGGGGGCGAGCTGTCGGTGCGCGACCTGCACAGCACCAACGGCACGTACGTCAACGACCGCCAGGTCGACCGCGCCCGGCTCTCCGACGGCGACCGGATCTCGGCCGGTCAGACGCTCTTCCGGATCCGGGTCGAGCGGGTGGTGGGCCCCCCCTCGGCCCGGCCCGACGAGGTCGGCACCGAGGAGCACGACCGCCCCCAGTTCGGCGCCAGCTCGATCGTCTGCGGCGGCTGCGGCCAGCCCGCCCCGCCCGGCACCCAGGTGGCCAAGGACCGCCCCGAGGGGGGCGCCCCGGAGTCGATCTACTGGCTCTGCGACAACTGCCGGGCCGAGATGGCCATGACCCCCCAGCCGGTGCCGCACTACACCACGCTGCGGGAGCTGGGCCGGGGGGCGATGGGGGTGGTCTACCTCGCCCAGCACAACCGGACCGGCCGCAAGGTGGCCCTGAAGCTGATCGTGCCCGAGTCGGCCGCCGCCCGATCGGCCATCGACCGGTTCCTCCGCGAGATGTCGGTCATCAGCAAGCTGAAGCACCCGAACATCGTGGAGTGGCTGGAGCAGGGGACCACCGGCGGCCGGTTCTGGTTCGCCATGGAGTACATCGAGGGCACGAACCTGGAGTCGGTCGCCCGGTCGGCGAAGGGGAGGTATCCGATCGACCAGGCCTGCCGGATGGCCAGCCAGATCCTCAAGGGGCTGGACCACGCCCACCGCCAGGGGTTCGTGCACCGGGACATCAAGCCGGAGAACATCCTGATCGGCCGGACGATCGAGGGGTACCTGGCGGCCAAGATCTCCGACTTCGGCCTGGCCAAGAGCTACCGGAGCATCGGCCTCTCGGGGCTGACCTTCTCCGGGGAGATGCGCGGGACGATCCCGTTCATGCCCCCCGAGCAGATGCTCGACTTCAAGACGGTCAAGCCCTCGGGCGACCTGTACGCCACCACCGCCACGCTCTACTTCCTGCTCACCGGCCAGTTCATCTATGACGACGTGGGGGAGGGGATCGACGTGGTCCAGCTCGTCCTGGAGACGCCGCCGATCCCCATCCGCCGCCGACGGCCGGAGATCCCCGCCGCGCTGGCCGACGTCATCGACCGCGGCCTGTCCCGGGACGCCGAGGACCGCTTCCCCGACGCCTCCGCCCTCCGCCAGGCGCTCCGGCCGTTCTGCTAGGGGCCGGCGGCGGGTGCGGGGGGGCGACTCAGCCCGACGCACCCCGGCCCGGTTCCCTCCCCTCGAGTCCCGGGGGGACGACGACCCGGACGGCCCCGGTGAGCAGCTCGACCTCGACGGGGGTCTGGCCGATGATCTCGCCGTCGGCCTGCACCGGCAGCGGGGACGAGGCCCGGGACAGGGCGATCCGGACCCGGTCCTTGGCCTTGAAGTAGCGGGTGCTCGGGTCGGCCCCCTGGGAGCCCCGGAGCACGTGGAGGGCCAGGCGGCCGTAATCCAGCACGCTGCGGGCCCGCAGGACGCAGACGGTCAGCTCGCCGTCATCCGGCCGGATCCCCGGCCCCCATCGGAACGGGGGCTGGCCCAGGGTGCCGACGTTGGCCACCAGCACCTGGGAGGCCCGGATCAGCCGCTCCCCCTGCTCGTCGACCCGGATCAGGAACCGCCGGGGCTGGAACCCGGCCAGCCGGACGGCGCCGGTCCACAGGTAGGCCAGGCGGCCGAGCCGCCGCTTGGACTCCGTGTCGGTGTCCCGGATCATCAGGCTGTCCAGGCCGACCCCCACCTGGGTGAAGAACGGCCGGCCGCCGACCCGCATCACGTCCAGGGTGGCCGTCTCCTTCGAGGAGGCGAGCACCCCGCAGGTCTCGTCCGGTCCCAGGGGCAGGCCGATCTCCCGGGCGAGGACGTTGGCCGTGCCCAGCGGCAGGATGCCCAGCGGCACGTCCGAGCCGATCAGGCCGTCGGCCACCGCCGCCACGGTGCCGTCCCCCCCGGCGGCGATGACGAGCCGGGCCCCCCCGTCGATCGCCTCCTTCACCAGGGCCTTCACGTCCTGGCCGGCGTCGAGCAGGTGGATCCGGCAGGCGCCGCTCTCCTCGTCGCCGAAGTGCCGGCAGAGGATCTCCCGGACCTCGCCCGCGAAGCTCCCCGAGTTGGGGTTCAACACGACGAAGACGCGGCCGATTCGTAACAGGGCGTCGGTCTCGGTCTCGGTGCTCATGCGATAATGGTCCTCCGCCCCTTGCGAGGCAATCAGCGTGCCGGGCCGGCGGTGCCGCCGAGCACCGCCCGGACGTCGGCCACGACCGCCTCGGGCTCCAGGAACTGGAGGTTGTAGATCTCCCGCTGCCGCCCGCCCGGATCCACCAAGAAGATCCGCGACGGGTGGTCCAGCGTCCCGCTCGGCCCGACCTTCGCCCACATGTCCCACGAGGCGACCACCCCGGCCACCTCCCCCGGCTCGCCGGTGAGGAAGTGCCAGGCGTCCGGGTCGGCGGCGAAGATCTCGGCATACCGGGCCAGGACCTCGGGCCGGTCGGTCTCCGGGTCGAGCGTGATCGAGACGAACTCCACCCGCCCCCCGAACAGGCCGGCCTCCTTCAGCGCCTCCTGCACGCGGTACATCGTGTGGGTCGTCGCCGGGCAGGAGCCGTTGCAGGTGGTGTAGATGAAGCTCACCAGCGCCGCCTTCCCCTCGGACTGCAGGTCCGACAGCCGGAACGGCTCGCCGCCCCGGGCTTCGGTCAGCGCCGTCTCCGGCGCCGGGCCGATGTCCGCCAGGCGGCGGTCCTCCCCCGAAGCCACAGGTCCGCAGGGCGTCAGTGCCAGGCAGCCGGCCAGGATTGCCAGGTGTCTCCTCATGCTCCTCTCCCTCCTCGTCCCCGCGACCCCGCCCGAGATCCTCACCCTCAGTTCAGCAGCATGTCGTGGCCCCGCGCCGGGCCCGTCTCGAAGCCGGTCAGGTCGACGTCGAAGAACGGGTCGACCTTCATGCCGTCCGGCCCGACGTGGACCAGCCGGACGCAGAAGTTCCCCGAGCGGTCGAGGGTGGAGAGCAGGGAGTTGGTCACGTACATCCGCTTGCCGTCGGAGGTCACATGCATCATGTTCGGCTGGACGCAGGGGACGACCGTGCTCGCAAGCACCGGGCGTTCCGGGTCGGAGACGTCCCACTGCTGGATCTCGTCGCCGCCGAAGCAGGAGACGTACAGGTATCGGTCGTCGGGGCTCTGCCTCAGGTCGGCGGGCAGGGCGGCGGTGTCGGCCACCTTCTTCGCCTCGTAGGAGCCGTCCCCCTTGCCCTTGAACAGGTAGATCGAGTGATCCAGGGCGCAATTGGTGAACCCGTAATCATTCTCGGGCTTGAGCGACCACCGGACCTCCAGCGGCGCCAGCCCCGCCTCGATCACCTGCAGCGGGGTCCGGGACTTGAAGTCCCAGACGACCAGCTCGTCGCCGAAGTCGTCCAGGCTCATCTCGGCGAACGGCTTCCCGTAGTTCCGCTTCGGGGTGAAGGAGCTGGAGACCATCCGATTCAGCTCCGGCTTCACGGCGACGTCGTAGCCGTAGGGGGCCTCCTCGGGCTGGTCGATGCGGCGGATGAACTCGCCGTCGTTGGTGAACTCGGCCAGGGCGGCGGGCAGGCCGCCGTCGGCGGCGCCGAGGAAGCTGATCAGCATCCGGCCGGGGAGGGCGTAATACGTGTGGGGCCCCGAGAGGCCCGTCTCCGCCGAGACGCCGTCCAGCACCCGCTCGACCCTCGGGGCGGCCGGGTCGGTCGCCACGTCGAGGATCCAGATCCGGCTGGAGAACAGGCCGCCGGCCCAGATCCGCGTCCGGTCGTCGGTGAAGCCCCAGTGGTGCGTCTCGTTCCCCTTCGAGCCGAGGTCGAGCCGGTGGATGATCGTCCCGAAGGAGGGGCTGGCGCGGTCGACGTCGACGGTGATGACGAAGTCATTCTCCTGCGCGTCGGCGTCGACGCAGAAGACGTACAGGTACTTCTCCGGCCGGTCGAGCCGCTTGACGTAGGGCGAGAGGCACGTCTCGGCCCGGGTCGCGGCCGGGGCGGCCAGGATCGCCAGGGCCAGGCCAAGCAGCGCCGGGGTTCGGAATCGGGGCACGACCATATCAGATCCTCCTTGCGGGAGTCCTCGGGGTCATCGCGGTCCGGCCGGCAGTCGGGCCGATCACTCGCCGTCGCCGAATTCCGAGAGCGGGTCGAAGGCGGTGGAGTCGAGCCATCGGCGGAAGGTCTCGGCCTCGGCGCCGCGGAGGGTCGTCGCCTTCTGGGTGTTGAAGAAGATTTCGACGTCGACACCGGTGTCCCGGATCTCGGTGACCAGCTCCATGTTCAGATACGTCCCGCCGATCTTGATCAGCGTCATGGCCGACCTCCGCCGCGTGTCAGGCCCGCTCGGCGTCCCCGGGGCGGCCGGACGGCCGCCGGACCGATCGGGCCGCTCGGCCATCACTCTACCAGAACCGGGGCCGCCCGGCATCGAGCCGTCTCGGCGCCGAAGGCTTTCGGATCGGGGCTTGCGTCCGGGTCGCCCCGACGGGCATGATGGCGGACAGGGCGACAACTGTCCGAGGCAACTCCCGGGGATGATGCGATGCAGAGCCGACGCCGATGGAGGCTGGGGCCGGGGCCGGTCTTCGCCTGGGAGTGGCTGACCGGGTCGAGGCGTTGGCAGCTCTACGCCGGCCGGGTGCTCTTCGGCATGGTCCTGCTGCTGAGCATCTGGGCCGTCTGGGAGCGGTTCGCCGGCCGGGTGATGGACCTCTCGGTGCTGGGCCAGCTGGGCACGTCGCTCTACGTCTCCTACGCGCTCACGCAGCTCGGGCTGGTCTGCCTGGTGACCCCGGCGGTGACCTCCGGCGCCATCTGCCAGGAGAAGGCGAGGGGGAGCCTGCTGCACCTGCTGACGACGGATCTGAGCGACGCCGAGATCGTCTTCGGCAAGCTGTTGGCCCGGCTCGTCCCGGTGGGGATGCTGCTGGCCACGGGGGTGCCGGTCTTGATGATCTGCGGCCTGCTCGGCGGCCTGGACCCGAACGCCGTGCTCGGCGCCGTCGCCGTGACGGCGGGCACGGCCCTGCTGTGCTGCTCGGGGGCCCTGATGATCTCGGTCTGGGCCCGGAAGCCGCACGGGGCGTTGATGGGGGCCTACTTCGCCCTGACGATGTGGCTCTTGCTGGTGCCGGCCGGCGAAATCGTCGCCCTGTTCGGGCTCTCATTGATGGGCGGACCCGGCGGCCAGCCATCCTGGTTGCCAGTGCTCTTCCTGCTGTTCGAGCCCGGCGCCCGGCTCTCCCTGGGCATGCCGCCCTCGTGGCTGGCCCCGTTGCATCCCTTCTGGATGGTCCTCGCACCCTATTCGGCGCCGGGGACGGTCACGCTGGCCGACCAGCTCCGGTTCCTCGGGCTGTCGGCGTTGGGCTCGGGGGTGATGGCCCTCGTCTCGGTCCGGTCGCTGCGGCGGGTCTACCTGGGGCAGCTCGGCCGGCCGAGGAAGGCGACGAAGTACCTCCGGCTGCCGCAATTCGGGAGGAGGAAACCGGAACAGGGCCTCGGCGGGCGGGGGTGGCTGCCGGGGCCTTCGCTGGACGCCAACCCGGTGCTCTGGCGGGAGTGGCACCGCAACGCGCCGAGCCTGCCGCAGCGGATCCTCTGGCACATCTTCGTGATCACGTCGGTGGTGCTCTACCTGCCGTTGATCGTCGACGCCGCCATGCCCGGCCGGCCGATGCTCAGCGAGTGGCTGCTGGGGGTCGCCAACGGGTTCACGGTGACCTACGGGCTGCTGCTGTTGAGCGTCTCCTCGTCGACCTCGATGTCGGAGGAGCGGGCGAGGGGGAGCCTCGACATCCTGATGAGCACGCCCCTGCCGACCTCGAAGATCGTCTGGGGAAAGTGGTGGGGGGCCTATCGCGGGGTCCTGTTCCTGGCCCTGATGCCGGCGGCGGTGGCCGTCTTGCTCGGGGTCAAGAACCTGAAGGTGCTGGAACCGACGCTGACAATCGGCCTGATCCTCTCCCAGGGGGCGATCCTCACCAGCCTCGGCGTGCTCCTGGCGACGAGGATCGAGAAGCAGGGCCGGGCCGTCGGCCTGAGCGTCGCCGCCTTCGGCGCGCTCAGCTTCGGCTGGCCGCTGCTGGTGGTGGTGATGGGCCTGGGCACGGGCCCGCGCCAGCGGGGGCTGGAGGCGCTCCTGCTCCAGGCCCCCTGGTACGGCTCGCATCGGTTGCTCGACCCGATGGTCGAGTGGACCTCGTACCGCTCCTACGGCTGGCGGTACGACAACGCCGCCGAGATTCTGACCTGGGGGGCCATCTGGCTGGTCCTCAACACGATGCTCGCCGCCCTGCTGGTCGCTCGGACGCTCTCCGGCTTCAACCGACACCTCGGCCGGATGGACGAGAATCCCGACTATGCGGGCCGGGCGACCGTGGTGCTGGAGTCGGGCCCAGACCTGCCTCTCCCTCAGGGCCCCACGACCCTCGCCCCGTCGGCCGCCCGGCAGACGTAGGCCTCGGCCCTCGTCCCGGTCCGTCGGGCGTAGCCCTCGACCACCGCCTCGGCGAAGGCCCCGGCGTGCTCGGCCGCCACGAGGTTGACCGTGCATCCGGCCCAGCCGGCCCCGCTGAGCTTGCCGCCGAGGAAGCCGGGGGCCGATCCGGCCGCCTCGATCAACGCATCCAGGGCCGATGAGCTGTTCTCGAAGTCGTCCCGGCTCGACTCGTGGGACTCCGACATCAGGCGGCCCAGCCAGGCCGCGTCTCCCCGACGCAGCGCCTCGGCCCCCCGGCGGACCCGATCGTTCTCGGCCAGGACGTGCCGGGCCCGTCGCCGGCCGACCGGGTCGAGCCGGTCCCAGTAGGCGTTCAGGTCGGCGAGCGTGACGTCCCGGAGCGACTCGACCGGCGGGGGAGGGCGGTACGGGTCGCCCAGCGACGAGGCGGGCGGGTGCTCCCGGAAGTAGGAGACGACCCGATCGCACTCCTCCCGGCGCCGGTTGTACATGCCGTCGGCCAGCCTCCGGGAAGTCTTCGAGTCGCAGACGACGATCGCCGGGGCGGGATTTCCCATCGACACACGATCATGCGTGTGCGAAAGGCAGTCCAGCATCAGGGCGTGGTCGGCCCGGCCGAGCAGGGCGCAGAACTGGTCGAGCAGGCCGGACGCGACGCCGACGTACTCGTTCTCGGCCTTCTGGAGCAGGCGGGCCAGGTCCATCCTCGCCGCGTCGTCGATCGGCCCGGGGTCGACGAGCCCGGCGCCGATAAGGAACATCGCGGCCGAGGCCTCCAGGCTCGCCGAGCTGGACAGCCCCGCCCCGACCGGCACGTCCCCGGCCACGGTCGCCTCGAAGCCCGAACGGATCGGGCCGAAGCGACTCGCCATCGCCAGCACCACCCCCCGGACGTACCGGCCCCAGGGGCCCGAGGGGTCGGGCGTCGGGTCGTCGACCGAGAACTCGTAGACCTCCTCGAACGACTCGGAGGCGATCCGGGCGCGTCGCCCCCCGACCACCCGGCCGGCGACCGCCGTCTCCCGGTCGACGGCCGAGGCGAGCACGAGGCCGCCGTTGTAGTCGGTGTGGTTGCCCAGCAGCTCGACCCGGCCGGGGGCCAGGCCGATGCTCGTCGGCTCGGCCCCGAAGCGGTCGCGGAAGGCGGCCCGGGCTCGGGCGTCGGGGGATGTGGGCATCGTCTCAGGCCTCTTCGTCGGGGAACAGTTCGGCCACCCCGACGGCGAACCCCGGCAGCACCTCGCCGCCGTCGAGCCGGTCGCCGAGCTTCTTCACCGTCGACTGCCTCGCCGAGGGCCCGGTGTGGACGCGAACCGTCCTCGACTTCGGGTCCACCATCCAGACAATCCGGGTCCCGGCCTCGAAGTACTCGCGGAGCTTCCGATCCATCTCCGCCTTCGTGTTGCTCTTGCTGATCACCTCGACGGCGAGGTCGGGTGCGAGGTCTGGGATCGGCTCGTTCGGCCGCTTGCCGCCCGGGAACCGGTCCCGGGAGATGAAGCATGTATCTGGAATGCGGACCAGATTGGGCAGGATGCGGAGCGTCCCCGCCTCTCCAAGGACAATGCCCAACCGGCGTGGGCGGACGAACTGGAGCAGCAACGCCGCGATGATCACCGCGATTTGGGACTCACGATAGCCCATCGTCTTCTCCACCAAGACTCCCTCGACCAGCTCGCACGGCATGTTCTCGCGGTCGATGATTCGGACCAGATCCTCCTCCGTGGCCGTCCCCGGAGTGGGCCGGAATCGGACGCGATCGGCCGGCACGCCGCCGAGCCGTTCGAGCAGCTCGGCGACGGTCCGGGGCGGGTCGGTGGCGATGGTCGGGGCGTGGGTGGTCGAGGCCAAGGGCGGTACTCCCCCGAGTTCGATGCGAGGCGGCCCGGGCGGGCCTCGCCCGATTGTACGGGCTGGCGTCCGGCCCGGCCATCCGCCCCGGCCCGCTCGGCCCGGGGCGGGGGAGGGTCGCCGGCGGTCCTCCGGCCGTGAGGCCGTTCCTCGGGCGAGGCGGGGCGCGGTACAATGGGCCCACCCGATTGAATTCTTTCGCGAGAACCTCTGGATTCGATTGGTCCGTCGGGCCGGGCGATCCCCGGCCGGGGCCGGGAGCGGACGACGATGGCGACTGCGGCAGCGGCGCCGATCCGGCGGATCGGCATCTCGACCGGCGGGGGTGACGCCCCGGGGCTCAACGCGGTGATCCGGGCCGCGGTCGTCTCGGCGCTGCGCCGGGGCTGGGAGGTCGTGGGGATCCGGGACGGCTTCGACGGCGTCCTCGTCCCCGATCGCTTCCACGACGGCGGCCTCATGCCGCTGACGCTCGACCGGGTGCGGGGCATCACCCACCTCGGCGGCACGATCCTCGGCACGACCAACAAGAACAACCCCCTGCGCTACCCCGTCGCGCGCCCCGACGGCTCGGTCGAGCCGGTCGACCGCACCCCCGAGCTGGCCGAGCGGCTGCTGGAGAATATCGACGCCCTGATCGCCATCGGCGGCGACGGCTCGATGGAGATCGCCCACGCGCTGAGCCGCCGCGGGGTCCGGGTGGTGGGCGTGCCCAAGACGATCGACAACGACCTGGACGGCACGGTCGTCACGTTCGGCTTCGCCACGGCGGTCGCCTTCGCCACCGAGTGCATCGACCGGCTGCACTCCACCGCCGAGGCCCACCAGCGGGTGATGGTGGTCGAGGTGATGGGCCGCTATGCCGGCTGGATCGCCCTGCACTGCGGCATCGCCGGCTCGGCCGACGTGATCCTGATGCCCGAGATCCCCTTCGACCTGGAGCCGGTCGCCCGCAAGGTCGAGGCCCGGGGTCGCCTCGGCCGCCCGTTCACCATGGTCGTCGTCGCCGAGGGGGCCAGGCCGAAGGGGGGGGAGGTCTCGCTCGTCCCCGGCGAGCCCGGCCGGGTCGAGCGGCTCGGGGGCATGGGGGAGAAGGTCGCCGAGGGGATCCGGGCCGCCACCGGCCGGGACGTCCGGACCGTGGTCCTCGGCCACCTGCTCCGGGGGGGCACCCCCGAGCCCTCCGACCGCCTGCTCGCCCTCCGCTTCGGCGCCGCCGCCGTCCGCGCCCTCGCCACGGACCACACGGGCGTGATGGTGGCCCTCGACCCCCCCGACGTGAAGTACGTCCCCCTCGACGTCGCCACCCACCGCATGAAGTCCGTCCCCCTGGACTGCGACACCATGCTCACCGGCCGGGATCTGGGCATCTGCTTCGGCGACTGACCACGGCCGGGTGGTCGGGGCCGAGGCGTCCGGCCCCGGCCCGCGCCCGACCTCCGTTCGGCCCTCCTCCAGGAGGATCGGGCCGTCGAGCAACGGCCCCGGGCCTCCCCGATCACGCGGACGCCGGGACGCCCCACCGGCGGCGCGTCGACCTCCGCGATGATCGCCCTACGCCCGGGACGAACGCCGCCCCGCCGCCGCCGGGCGATGCTCGACGGGGGCGGGGCGTGCGAGGAGTGGACCGAAGCGTCAGGACGGGTCAGGCCACGGCCACGGCGGCGGCGGTGGCGGCCTGCTTCAAGGTGTCGGCCTTGTCGGTCTTCTCCCAGGTGAATTCCGGCTCGGAGCGGCCGAAGTGGCCGCCGGCGGCGGTCTTGCGGAAGATGGGCCGGCGCAGGTCGAGGTGCGTGATGATCCCTGAGGGGGTCAGCGGGAAGTGCTCCCGGATCAGGGCCTCGATCTGGTCGTGGGGCAGGGTGCCGGTGCCGAAGGTCTCGACGTGGACGCTCACCGGGGCGCTGACGCCGATGGCGTAGGCCAGCTGCACCTCGCACTTCCTCGCCAGCCCGGCGGCCACCACGTTCTTGGCGACGTATCGGGCCATGTAGGCGGCCGATCGGTCGACCTTCGTGGGATCCTTGCCGCTGAAGGCGCCGCCGCCGTGGCGGCCCGAGCCGCCGTAGGTGTCGACGATGATCTTCCGGCCCGTCAGGCCGGCGTCGCCGTGGGGGCCGCCGACCACGAAGTTCCCGGTCGGGTTGATGTGGTAGGTCGGCTCGCCCTTGACCATGTCCTTGGGCAGGACCGGCTCGATCACCTCCTTGATGATCGTCTCCCGGATCGTCTTGTGGTCGACGCCCGGGTCGTGCTGGGTGGAGACGACCACCGTGTCGACCCGCACCGGCTTGCCGCCGTCGTACTCGACGGTGACCTGGCTCTTGCTGTCGGGCCGCAGCCACTTGACCCGGCCGCTCTGGCGGGCCTCGGTGATCTTGTTGATCACGCGGTGGGCCAGGGCGATCGGCAGGGGCATCAGCTCGGGGGTCTCGTCGCAGGCGAAGCCGAACATCAGGCCCTGGTCGCCGGCGCCGATGTCCTTGCCCGAGGCGGCGTCCTCGTTCACCCCCATGGCGATGTCGGGCGACTGCTTGCCCAGGGCCACCATCACGCCGCAGGTGTCGGCGTCGAAGCCCATGTCGCTGGAGGTGTAGCCGATCTCCCGGACCACCTGGCGGACGACGTCGGGGTAGTTGACGGTGGCGGTCGTCGTGATCTCCCCGGCCAGCACGACCAGCCCGGTCGTCAGCAGCGTCTCGCAGGCGACCCGGGCGTGGGGGTCCTGGGCGAAGATGGCGTCCAGGATGCCGTCGGAGATCTGGTCGGCCATCTTGTCGGGATGGCCCATCGAAACGGACTCGCTGGTGAACAGATAGCGATTATTATCGGACACGTGCAGACCTCTCCTCCGGTCGGGTTGCGATGCCGGTCGGGCCGTTGCGGCGACGGTCGGGACGTCGAGGGGGACGGCCTCCTCCCCCCCTCGTGCCGCGGACTGCCTCCATTCGTCGGGCGAGTTTATCAGGGCCCCCGCCGCGCTGTAAAGCCAAGCCGGGCTTGCTCGTCGGCCCGACGCCACGGCCCGGCCGGCTCTCCCCGCGGCATTTGCACTGGACAGACCGGAGACATCCGTACATACTGCCGCCGTCCGGCGTATTCGTGCGTCCACCATGACGCCGGGCGATCCGAAGACCCCGAGACGGAGGATCAGCGATGCTTCGAGCGACGATCGCGGCGGTGCTGGCGGTGACGGTGTCGGTGCCGGTGCTCGCCCAGGACCAGGGCCAGGGCCAGGCGCCCGACCCCGAGTCCTTCCTGCCGAAGCCGACGGCCGAGCACGAGCTGCTCAAGCGGGATGTCGGCACCTGGGACGCGAAGATCAGCACCTACATGGGAGGCCCCGACGCCCCCCCGGAGGTCTCCGAGGGGGTCGAGACGAACCGGATGCTCGGCGACCTCTGGGTCGTCAGCGACTTCCAGGGCAGCTTCGCCGGCATGCCCTTCACCGGCCACGCCCAGGTCGGCTTCGACTCGAAGGCCGACCACTTCGTGATGAGCTGGATCGACTCGGTGAGCACCTCACTCATGACCTTGCAGGGCACCTATGACCCCGCCTCCAAGACCCTGACCATGACCGGCAAGGTCTACGACCCGATGCTGGAGAAGGAGGTCGAGCACCAGTCGGTCACCCGCTACATCGACGAGGACCATCGGGTCTTCACCATGTCCATGAAGGCCCCCGAGCTGGGCGACGACTGGGTCAAGGGCATGGAGATCGAGTACACCCGGCGCGAGGCCGACGCCCCGGAGTGACCCCCACCCCGGGCGGGGTCGACGGCCGCCCCGGCGTTCTCGCCCCCTCGCAATCGGCAGGCGGAGGGTCGATGCCCGAGACGGCCATCCGCCCTCCTCCCGTGCGCTACGCCTGCTCGGCTCCCCCGACCTCCCGATCCCGGCGATACCAGGCCCAGAGCAGCCGGAGGGTGGTGGCGTCGAGCATGGCCTGGGAGTTCGGGTAGGTCGTCGGCTCCCGGTCGTCGGCCGGGTCGAGCAGGGCCCGGGCCGAGTCGGTGACGTGGGCCCGGCCGCCGACCCGGCCGAGGATGTCGGCGAGGAAGACGGGGAAGTTCTCGGCGGCCGAGGGCTTCAGGCGGTCTCCCAGGTCGCTGTAGTTCATCTGGTCGGCGACGACCCGGAAGGCGATCAGGGGGTCCTGGCGGACCAGGTGCAGCTCGGTCGTCGGCTCCTTGACGACCCGGGACGCCCGACGGGCCCGGGACGCCCGGGGCCCCCGGAGGATCATCGCGTTGAGCCCGGCGGCCAGGGTGCCGGACCAGCCGGGGGCCCGGGGATCCCGGAACTCGTCCTCGGCGGCGATCCGGGCGCCGTGGATCAATTCCAGCTTCGCCCAGGGGACCCAGTGGGCCGGCTCCCCCCTCAGGCCGCCGACGCTCAGGCCGTCCTCCTTCACGGCGGCCCGGTGGACCGACCTCGGCGGGACGAGCTTGGGCACGGTGTCGACCCGGCGGGCCTCGGCGGCGATGCCCTGCTCGTAGAGGGCATCCAGCAGCTCGCGGACCTCCCCCTCGGCCAGCGGCCAGGGCAGGATGCCGGGGGCGCGCTTGACCCACTGCATCGCCTCGGTCGGGTGCAGGCCCATTACCCCCCGGAACAGCTCCCGGAGGGCCTGGGGATCGTCGGGCTGGTCGAAGAGGATCAGGCGGTAGTCGTTCTCGGGCATGGGCATCCGCTCGACGCAATCCCGGGTCCGGGGCGGGCCGATCCGACCCCTTCGAGCTTACGCACCCCGACGACCCCCGGCCAGTGGGTCGCCCGACGGCCGCCGAGGCCGAGCTTGACCCCCGCATCGCCTCGACCCGATAATCCGGCCGACCCCGAGCCCCCGACGGCCCCCCTCGGGCCGCAGGGGGGACATTCCCGGCCCCGGAGCGACCTGCCGATGCCCGATGACGGGGCCCCGATCCCCGGATCTCCCGCCCCCGAGCCCGACCCCCGGGTGGTCCTGGCCGCCGAGCGGACCCTGCTGGCCTGGATGCGGACCGGCCTGGCCCTGATGGGCTTCGGCTTCGTCGTGGCCCGGTTCGGCTGGTTCCTCCGCGAGATGGCGGCCGTCGGCCACCACGAGCCCGACCCCGGCACCACCGCTTCGCTCTGGATCGGCACCGGGCTGGTGGCGCTGGGGGTCTGGGTCCTCGTCGGCTCGACCGTGCGCTACCGGAGTTACCTCCGCTCGCTCGAACGAGACACCCACGCCATCCCCGGGCCCGGCCTGGGGACGGCGGTCTCCCTCGTCCTGGCGACGCTCGGCGTGGGGATGGTCGCCTACCTCCTCGTCATGGGGCTGCGGGGCTGATCGGCCCGGATGGCCTTGCGAATCCGCGCCAATTGCGGAATGATGCCCGGGTTGCGCCGTCGGGCGGCAGCGAGTGATCGTCGACCCCCAACCCCGGCGGCATCGACCGACAGCACGGAGGCGACCGTCCCATGCGATACCCCTTCGGATTCACCCTGGCCCAGGCCAAGCACCGCAACCGCATGGAACGCGCCGGGCTGCGGCGATACCCGACGGTCCTGATGCTGGAGCCGCTCTACACCTGCAACCTCGCCTGCATCGGCTGCTCGACCGAGCGCTACACCGGCAAGCTCAAGGACCGGATGACCGTCGAGCAGTGCCTCAAGGCGGTCGACGACTGCGGCGCCCCGATCGTCAACATCTGCGGCGGGGAGCCGACGCTCTACCCCGAGCTGAAGGAGCTGATCGACGCCCTGATCGCCCGAAACAAGTACATCATCATCTGCACCAATGCGCTCCGGCTGCACGACAAGTTCTACGGCGTCATCCCGCCCAGCGACCACCTCTTCCTGATGGTCCACCTCGACGGCATGCGGGAGACGCACGACTACATCACCAGGAAGGCCGGCGTCTTCGACACCGCCATCGAGGCGATCCGCCAGGGCAAGGACCTCGGCTACACCGTCTACCTCAACACCACCGTCTACAAGCAGACCGACGTGGCCGAGGTGGAGCAACTCTGCAAGCTCGTCGACGAGTTGAAGGCCAAGGGCATCCTCATCTCTCCCGGCTACGAATACGAGAGCGTCGAGGCCGACGTCTTCCTGACCAAGGACCAGATCCACGAGAAGTTCCGGGCGATCCGGGAGTTCTCGAAGCGGTACAAGATCAGCGCCACCCCCGCCTTCCTCGAATTCGCCGCCGGCCTCCGGGAGCTAACCTGCGCCCCCTGGTCCACCGTCAACTACACCCCCAAGGGCTGGAAGGCCCCCTGCTATCTGATCGAGGGGGAGGGCTACGTCGACGACTGGGCCACCTTCTGGGGGTCGACCGACTGGGAGTACTGGGAGTCCCGCCAGGACCGCCGCTGCCAGAACTGCAAGATGCACTCCGGATTCGAGCACAGCGCCGTCACCGACGCCATGAAGACCGTCAGGGGCACCGTCCAGCTCGCCGCCTGGTCGCTCGGCGGCTGATCGACCCGATCCCATCGCCGGAGGGCATCGCCGATGATCCGAGGGCTCCGCACCGTCGTCTACCCGGCGCCGGACCTGGCCGCCGGCAAGGACTGGTATCGCCGGGTGCTCGAGATCGAACCGTACTTCGACGAGCCCTTCTACGTCGGGTTCAACGTCGGCGGCTTCGAGCTGGGCCTGGTCCCCGACGGCACTCCCGGCGCCCTCGGCGCCGTCGCCTACTGGGGGGTCCCCGACGCCCCCGCCGCCCTCGCCAGGCTGGAGGGACTGGGGGCCACCGTCCGCGAGCCGGTGACCGACGTCGGCGGCGGCATCAAGGTCGCCTCGGTGCTCGACCCCTTCGGCAACGCCTTCGGCGTCATCGAGAACCCCCACTTCGATCCCGGGGCCGTCCGATGACGGGCGAGGGTCCCGTTGCCGACCTGACCATCCGACCCGAGACCCCGGACGACCTCGACGCCGTCCGGCTCGTGAACGAAGCGGCGTTCGGCCAGCCCGCCGAGGCCGACCTCGTCGACGCCCTCCGGCGCTCCTCCCGTCCGTTCCTCTCGATGGTGGCGGAGCGATCGGGAACGGTCGTCGGCCACGTCGCCTTCAGCCCGGTGACGATCAACGGCCCCCACCCATCGGATGCGACTCCCCCGATCCTCCTCGGCCTGGCCCCGGTGGCCGTCCGGCCCGGGGAGCAGGGCAGGGGGGTCGGCTCAGCCCTGATCCGATCGGGGCTGGAGGCGTGCCGGGCGATCGGCGCCGGGGCGATCGTCGTGCTCGGCCACCCGACCTACTACCCGAGGTTCGGCTTCGAGGTCGCCGCCCGGCTCGGCCTCCGGTGCGAATACGACGTGCCCGAGGACGCCTTCCTCGTCGTCGAGCTGATCCCCGGTGCCCTCGACGGCCGGTCGGGCACCGTCCGCTACCACGAAGCGTTCTCGGCCGTCTGACGCTGGGAGGATCGGATCACCCCCGACGGCCCTCCTCGCGGAGCAGCGCGTCGACCCACTCGGCATCGGCCCGGGTCAGCGGGGGGACGGGCTCGGCGGCGTAGTCGATCCGTCGGCCGTAGGCGCCGGCGTCGTAGCAGCGATCGAGCAGCGGTTGCAGGTCGAGGACGAGGTCGGGGTCGTCGTCGAGCAGCGGGACGGCGATCCGGGGGAGCCGATCCCGGATCGTCCGGGCCCAGACCTCCGACCGCCACCTCGGGCCGCTGCCCCGGTTCAGACAGGTGAGGTAATGATAGCGCCCCCGCCGGGCGAGCTGGTGCCGGGAGACGGCCACGGTGTGCTCGCCGTCCCGGAGCAGGTCGATCTCGATCAGGTGGGCCGGGCTCCCGAGGATCTCCGCCTGCTTGGCCTGGTAGGACGCCCGGCCCGTCGACCCGGCCGCCTTGTTCGAGGGGCTGAGCAGCTCGATCACGGCGACGACCCGATCGGGTTCCCGGGCCGGCAGGATCTCGACGAACCCCTCTCGGATCTCCTCGGCCGGCCAGTCGACCAACCAGGGCGGGTCCAGCACCGCCGCCCCCGCCGCCCCGGGGTTGCCCCAGGGACGCCCGCCCGGCGATGATCGTTCGAAGACGGCGGCGTCGGGGACGATGGCCCGATTCGGGTCGTCGATGTAGAGCCGTTCGTTCAAGTTGGCGACATATCGGTCGGGAAGACCCTCGTTCAGGGCCGACCACAAGAAGGTCATGAAGCCTTGATGGAGCCCGGGCCAGAGGTCGTGATCCTCCAGGTACGGGTCCATCCCGGGGAACGGGCCGGGCATCGGGTGGCCTCCTCGGCAAGGGTCCGAGACGATCGGCGACGGGGCGTCTTCCCTTCATTCTACCGGGATCGGTGAGCTGATGTGCGGCATCTGCGGGGCGGCCTGGGGAGATCACGGATCCGGGCCGACGGCCGGGCAGCTCGACGCCATGATCGCCCGGCTGGAGCACCGAGGGCCGGACGACCTCGGCTCCTACCGGGACCACCACGCGGCGCTCGGCTTCCGACGCCTCTCGATCCTCGACCTGCCCGGCGGCCACCAGCCGATGGGCAACGAGGACGGCTCGGTCCGGGTGGTCTTCAACGGGGAGATCTACAACTTCCCGTCGCTCCGGAACCGCCTGGAGGCCCGGGGCCACACGCTCCGATCGGCCGGCGACACCGAGGTCATCAGCCACCTCTACGAGGACGAGGGGCCCGGCTTCTCCCGACACCTCCGCGGGATGTTCACCGTCGCCGTCTGGGACGCCCCCCGCAGGCGCCTCGTCCTGGCCCGCGACCGCCTGGGCCAGAAGCCGCTGGTCTACCGGCTCGAATCCGACCGCATCCTCTTCGCCAGCGAATTGAAGGCGCTGCTGGCCCTGCCGGGATCGGAGTTGCCTCGGGAGTTGGACCCGCTGGCGGTCGATCGCTATCTCACCTATGGGTACGTCCCCCACCCCCGGACGATCCTCCGGGGCGTCTACAAGCTCCCGCCGGCCCACTACGCCGTCTGGCACGAGGGCTCCCTAGAGCTTCGCCGCTACTGGGAGCCCGACTGGGATCTCGAAGTCCGTCGGCCGGTCGCCGAGGACGAGGAGCGGCTCCGAGCCACCCTCGACGACGCGGTCCGGGAGCAGATGGCCGCCGACGTGCCGCTCGGGGCCTTCCTCTCCGGGGGGGTCGACTCGACGATCATCGTCGGCTTGATGCAGAAGCACTCACACAATCGTGTGAAGACGTTCTCGATCGGCTTCGACGACCCCGCCTTCGACGAGAGCGGCTACGCCCGGATGGCGGCCGAGCACCTGGGGACGGAGCACCATGCGTTCGTGGTGAAGCCCGACGCCTGGGAGACGCTCCCCGGCCTGGCCCGGCACTTCGACGAGCCGTTCGCCGACAGCTCGGCGCTGCCCACCTGGCACGTCTCGCGGCTGACCCGGCAGCACGTCACCGTCGCCCTGACCGGCGACGCCGGGGACGAGCTGTTCGGCGGCTACGACCGCTACCGGGCCGTCGCCCTGGCCGAGGCGGTGGCGAGGCTCCCCGGCGGCGTCGGCCGCTGGCTCGGCGGGCCGGTGGCGAGGGCGGTGCCGGGGTCGTCGAGGGCCAAGACCCGCCTGCGGTCGGCGAGACGCTGGCTGGAGGCCGTCGGCCTGCCGCCGGGGGACCGCTACCTCCGCTGGATGACCAGCTTCGACGAGCAGGCCAGGGCCGCCCTCTACTCCGACGAGTTCCTCGACACCCTCGCCGAGGCCGGCTCGATCGACCCCGAGGACGCCGACCCGGCCGGGGTGCTGCACCGGGCGCTCGGCGTGGCCCCGGGGCGGGATCCGGTGACCCGGGCGATGATCGCCGACGTGCTCACGTACTTGCCCGGCGATCTGCTCGTGAAGGTCGACCTCGCCAGCATGGCCCACGGGCTCGAATGCCGGGGGCCGTTCCTGGACGACCGGGTCGTCGAACTGGCGCTAGCCATGCCGCTGGACCGCAAGCTCCGGCTCCGAAAGGGGCGGTCGAAGGTGATCCTCAAGCGGGCCTTCGCCGACCTGCTGCCCCCGCCGATCCGGACCCGCCCGAAGATGGGCTTCGGCGTGCCGATCGACCGCTGGTTCCGGGGCGAATTGAAAGACGAGCTGCGTTCCGTCCTGCTCGACCCCGTCAGCCTCTCCCGGGGGCTGTTCCGGCCCGAGGCGGTGGGGGCGATGGTCGCCGAGCACGTCGAGGGCCGTCGCGACCACGCCTACCGGCTCTGGGCCCTCCTGATGCTGGAGCTGTGGTTCCGGCACCACGTCGACCCATCCCCCTCGGCGACGGCCTCGGCCGACCTGGCGGCGGGACGCCCCATCGCGTAGCGTGGTGGCCCCGATCGACCGCACGGAGGCCCCCCGACATGCCCGCGACCCCGACCGCAGAGCGCCCCCCCTCCATCCCGATCCCCTGGGGAGGCGGCCCGCCGTTGCAACTCTCCCCGCCGGCCGAATGGCCCCCGCCCGAGGTGATCGAGCCCGACCTCTCCGGACCGATCGCCGACTACCCGGCCGCGCTGGCCGCGGCGCTGGACCGCCCCGAGGGCCCCGACGGGCGGATCGAGTCGCTCGTCGGGCCGGGCCGCTCGGTGGCGATCGTCGTCGACGACCCCTCGCGCTGGACGCCGGTGCGGGAGGCCCTGCCGATCGTGCTGGATCGGCTGGCATCGGCGGGCGTCTCGCGCGAGGACATCACGATCAGCGTGGGAGTCGGCCGGCACCATGCCGTCGACGGCGAGGCGATGGGGCGACGGGTCGGGGATGAGGTCGCCTCCTGCTTCCGATGCTTCAGCCCCCCGGTCGACGACCTCTCGCAGTACGAGGACCTGGGGGAGACGGCCATCGGCATCCCGGTCCGGGTCTTCCGGCCGGTCGCGCAGGCGGACCTGCGCATCTTGATCGGATCGGTCCTGCCGCATCTCCAGGCGGGGTTCGGCGGCGGCTACAAGCTGATCTTCCCCGGGACGAGCCACCGGACGACCCTGGGGGCGATCCACCGGGTCGGGCTCGGCGGCGACGCCGGCGGCCTGCTCGGCTCCGGGGCCGACGCCAACCCCATGCGACGGGCGATCCGGGAGGCGGCGTCGAGGCTCGGCCCCTGCGTGTCGATCAGCCACGTGCTCGGCCCCCCGGGCACGGCCTTCCGGGTGTCGAGCGGCCACCCCGACGCGGTGCAGGACGTGCTCGCCGCCGAGGTCGCCCGACGCTCCCGGGCGCCGGCCGCCGACCCGGCCGACGTGGTCGTCGCCGGCAACGCCCCCTGGCCGGGGGACCCGATGCAGAGCTTCAAGGTGCTGCTCAACCACCGGGAGGCCTGCCGGAGGGGCGGCCTCCTCATCGGCCTCTTCTGGACCGACCCGGCGGAGATCGACCGCTCGTTCCCGATGCCCGCCATGCGGGCGATCGCCGCCGGCGGCGCCCTCGGCGGGGCGGTCCTGCGCCGGGGCCTGGCGGCGGCCGACCGCGTGGCGAGGGCCTCGGGCGGCGCCTCCTCGTTCATGGTCCGCTGGGCCCGGGAGCTGGTGGTCGATCGAGAGGTGCTCGTCTATGCCCCCCCCTTGCGAGACCGGATCGGCCCGAGGCTTGGCCCGATCCGCCTTTTCTCCGACCAGGGGGAGCTCTGGCGCGTCGCCGCCCGTCATCTCGGCCGGGCGGGGGTCGAGGCCCCCCGCCTCCGCGTCTTCCCGATCGGCGGCCTGACGTACTGCCCATCCCCCGAGGTCGTCGGGCCGTGAGCCGGGGCGGGCCCGAGGGACCTCAGCGGCGCAGGTCGATCCCCTCGGTCGCGCTTGACAGGATCGGGCAACTCGCCTAGATTCCGCCGAGCCCCGGGGCGAACGACCCGGGCCATCAATCGCGACGCCGCGCGGAAAGGACGCCGCCGATGGACCGCAACCTGAGGGCCCTGGCCTGGTCGCTCGCCGCCTCGGCGCTGCTGGCCCTGGGCTGTTCGCTGGTCAAGCCGGACTCCGACGCCCCGCTCTCCTCCTCGATCGCCTCGGCGTCGGGCGAGGAGACGCTGGCCGAGCTGCTCAATCCCCGGCGGCTGGCGATGAAGGCGAAGGTCGCCTCGATGTCCTCCGAGGAGCAGCAACGGGCCGCCGAGCTGCTGGACCCGGAGCGGATCGCCCTGAAGGTGATGATCGCCACCCGGCCGATCGACGAGCCGAGCCTGAGGGACGCCATCTGGGCCGTCGCCGACGAGCACGCCCTCGACGCCGACCTGAGGCTCCGCCTGGAGGCCAACGGGCTCCGGGTCGGGGTCGTCGACGGCTCGATGCCGCCGGAGGTCGAGGAGCTGCTCAGCCCCGAGGCCCCCCAGGGGGAGCGGATCGACCCGCTGGTCGTCGCCGTGCCGAACGGCCACGCCACGCCGATCATGGTCGGCCCGGACGAGCCGGTCGACCGCAAGACCCTGTTCCTGAGCCTCGCCAACGGCGCCGTCGGCCGGGACTACGAGAACGCCCGGGCCGCCATCCGCGTCTCGGCCTCACGGGACGGCGACGCGATCGGCCTCCGGGTCGTGCCGGAGATCCACCACGGCTTCTCGCAGCTCCGCTACGCCCCGGCCGACAACCTCGGCCCCTTCGAGCCGGAGCAGTTCGTCATGCGGGACGGCCAGCAGGAGGAGAGCTTCCGGGACCTGGCGGCCTCGCTCACGATCGCCCCCGGCCAGGTCCTCGTCCTCGGCTGCTGGCCCGACCGCCCCGGCAGCCTCGGCCACTTCCACTACACCAAGCTCGAGCCCAAGAGCGACCGCCTGCTCCAGAGCGTCGTCTTCCTCTGGGCCACCCCCACCGGGCCGACCGAGATCCCCTGGGTCGAGCCCGTCTCCCCGCCCAGCAACCTCCGAAGGGTCGACCCGAGCGAGCTGGGCGTCGGGGAGTCGCAGTAGACTGGCCGGCCGGCCGGGGACCGGCAGTCGGGGGCGGGCGGGGGACGCGGGCCGGGACGACCGGTCCGGAGTCGGTCCCGTCGGCGGACGACGCCTCCCCGACGATGGCCGAGGTCCCGAGCTTCGGGCACCATTCGTGCGAACCGGATCCCGAGGAGCCGCATCGATGGAAGGGACGTCGACGCCCGCCTGGGGGCGGGGGGGGGACGCGAGGCCCGGGCCTCGCCGCTGGAGGACCCACGGCGGCCACCCCCCGGCCTTCGGGCCGCACCGGGCGGTGCGGGGACCGAACGGGTCGGTCCCGGCATCGACACCGGCCCCGCCACCGAGGACCGCACCGATGGACGACGGCGAGACGGCCCCCGGACGGCGAGGGCTCGGGTCCGGCACCGGCCCGGCGACGCCCGTGGAGCTGGACGGCTCGGCGGGCGAGGGGGGCGGGCAGATCCTCCGGACGGCCCTGAGCCTGTCGCTGCTCACCGGCCGGCCGTTCCGGATCTCCCGGATCCGGGCCAATCGGGACCGCCCCGGGCTCCGCCCCCAGCACCTGGCGGCGGTCGGGGCGGCGGCGAGGCTCGGCGACGCGACGGTCGAGGGGGCGGGCGTCGGCTCGAGCACCCTCACCTTCCGGCCCGGGCCGTTCGCGCCGGGGGACCTGGCCATCGACATCGGCACCGCCGGGTCGACGAGCCTGGTGCTGCACACCCTCTACCTGCCGATCGCCCTGCGGGCCGACCGGGCCGTCCGGCTCTCCCTGACCGGCGGCACCTTCAACCCGAAGGCGCCGTCGTTCCCGTTCCTCGACCGCACCTGGAGGCACTACCTCTCGGCCATCGGCCTCGACCTCGCCCTGGCGATGCCCTCCGCCGGCTTCTACCCCCAGGGGGGCGGCCTCCTGGAGGCCTGGATCGAGCCGACCCGGGGCCTCCCCCGGGGGCTCGTCGCGGTGCAGCGCGGCCGCCTGGTCCGGATCTCGGGGGTCGCCGGCGCCTGCAAGCTCGACCGGGGCCGGGTGGCCGACCGGATGCGATCCCGCGCGGCGACGCGGCTCGACGAGGCGGGCCTCGACGCCGGGATCCCCGTCGAGATCGACCTGGCCGACTGGCCCGGCCCCGCCCCCGGCGCGGCGATCGCCTTGACGGCCGAGTTCGACGGCGAGGCCGCCCCCGCCAGCTTCGTCGGGCTGGGGGAGCGGGGCAAGCCCGCCGAGGTCGTCGCCGAGGAGGCCGTCGCCGAGCTGCTCGCCTTCCTCGACGCCCCCGGATCCGGCGCCGTCGACCCTCACAGCGCCGACCAGCTCCTGCTCCCGCTCGCCCTGGCCGAGGGCCGCAGCGTCTTCACCGTGGGGGCGGTCACCGAGCACCTCCGCACCAACGCCCGGACCATCGCCGCGTTCCTCGACCGCCCGATCGCCGTCCAGGAGCCGGAGGACGGCCCGGGGCGGGTGATCGTCGGCTAGGGCCACCCCGGGCGATCGGCCCTCAGGCCCCCGCCCCCAGCCGGGAGGCCAGGCGGCGGAGGGACCAGTCGGCCAGCAGCAGCAGGGCCAGCGGCAGGACGAACGCGCAGAACGGCCTCGCCCAGGCCAGCAGCTCCCTCGGGCCGACGACGCCGCCGTCTCGCCGGAGGAGCCCGACCAGGCGGAAGGCGACCGGCAGGCCGACCAGCAGCGCGGCGGGCAGGTACTTCCACAGGTAGTAGGGCAGCCCGGCCTTCATGAACCGGCCCGCCCGCCAGCTGCACAGCCAGGTGACCGCCAGCGAGCCGACGGCCGCCCCCACCCCCCAGACGGCGTCGACCACGCCGTCGAGCAGCGACAGGACCGCCCCCAGGACGAGGGCGACGATCGCGGCGGTCAGCAGGCGTCGGGCGGTCCGGAGGTCGTCGGCGCTCATCGGATCGGGGCGGGTCGCGGTCACGGCTTGGGGGTCGAGGGGGGGCCGATCCGCTTGAGCAGGGCCCGGAACTGGTACCGGAGCTGATACCCGGCCCGGTGGGCCTCGTCGAGCTGGCGGTCGAGGTCGGCGATCCGGCGCTGCGAGGCCGCGAAATCGTCCCGGAGGCCCTCCCGGGCCCGGGTCAATTCGTCGACCTCTCGGCGGAGCGACTCGGCCCGGCCCCGCTCGGCCGAGAGCCCCTCCCGGGCGTCGGCCAGCTCCTGCCGGGCGTCGGCCAGCTCCTGCCGGGCGTCGGCCAGCTCCCCGGCGTGGGCCTCGGCGGCGGCCTCGGCGTCCCGGGACGCCCGGTCGAGGGAGGCCGTCGCGGCGTCGAGCCGGGAGACCAGGGAGTCGAGTTCCTTGCCGAGCTGCCGGACCTGGCCCTCGGATCCGTCGGCGCGCCGGGCCTCGGCCTCGGCGGAGAGGAGGGCCGACTGGACCTCCTCGGCCAGCCGATCCGCCTCGGCCCGGTGCTGCTCCTCGGCCTCGACCCGGTGGCGATCGGCCTCCTCCGAGAGGGCCTCGGCCCGCCCCAGCCGGCGGCCCAGGTCGTCCCGCTCGGCCCGGGCGGCATCCCGGTCCCGGGAGGCGACGTCCAGCTCAACCCGGGCCGAGTCGAGCCGGGAGGAGAGGTCGGCCCGCTCCCGATCGGCCTCGGCACGGATCGCGTCTTGCTCGGCCATCAACCGGGCCCGCTCCGACTCCAGCTCGGCCCGGAGGGCGTCCCGCTCGGCCCCCATCGCGTCGGCGTCGGCCCGGGCGGCGTCCCGCTCGTCGATCAGCCGGACGCGATCGGCCCGGGCCTCGGCGCGGAGCGACTCCATCTCGCCGCGGATCGCGTCCCGATCGGCCTCCAGCCGGGCCCGCTCCGACTCCAGCTCGGCCCGGAGGGCGTCGCGCTCCGACTCCAGCGGCCCGAGCCGGGCCCGCAGGGCCTCCAGTTCCTCCCGAGTCGCCCCGGCCTCCTCCCCCCGGTCGCCATCGACCGCCGGGCCGGCGGCCCCGACTTCGGGGTCGCGGTCGGCCGCCGGGACCTCCTCCATCGAGGCCCCCTCGGCGGCATCCGGGGCCGGGGGCATCGGGTCCCCGGCCTCGGCGATCGTGAGCATCGTCTCGCAGTACTTGCACTGGGCCCGACGCCCGAGGTACTCGCGCCGGATGCGCAGGGTCCTCGAACAGCCGGGGCAGGTCACCTGCACGTGGGTCGCCGTCGACATGAGCACTGCCCCCGAGCCTCGGTCGCCTCGGGCGGGTCCCTGCCCCTCCGGTCGGTTCGTCCGGCGCATCGCGGGCCGGACGACGTCCCCGACGTCGGCCGCGACGCCCCTGTAAGCTAACCCCTGCGAGGCGGGGAGTCAAAACGCGGGGATCGCCCGGCGGCGACGAGCCGGACGGGCGTGGTACCCGCCCCCGCGTCGATCATGTCGTCGATCGCCTCACTCGCCGCCGGGGCGATCGCCCGGGTCGGCCCCCGGGGGGCCTGCTCCGCCGTCACCGACACCGTCACCGACACCGTCACCGGCCCCGTCCCCGGCCCGGGGCACGGGCACCCGGACGAGGTGGCCCTGCACGTCCTGGGCCTTGCGGTACATCAGGTGGTTCTGGTTCCGCTGCCCGGCCCGCTTCCGCCGCTCGTCCCGCCAGGCGCCCATCTGGGCCGCCAGGCCCGGCTCGACGGCCAGCAACTCCTCGACGAACCTCGCCCCGGCGAACGTCCGGTGCGGCACCGGCAGGATCTGGCCGATGCACTCCCCCCGCTCGAATCTCACCTCGCCCGGCTCGACGAGCTTCCAGTTGAAGGTGAACGTGTAGGGGAGCCACCACGTCTCGATGATCCCCTCCAGCGGGGCGCAGTTCGCCTTCCAGCGGTTGGACGGCCCCTTGGCGAACAGGTCCCAGCCGGGGGGCGTCCGGAACAGCCAGGGGGGGGAGAACGTGACGATACCCCGGCCGAACTGGCTCTTGACCGCGGCCTGGTACTGCGGGTCGACCTCCACCCGGAGCCCCTCCAGCCCCGGGGAGCCGTCCCAGGACACCCGGACGTCCGCCGGGAAGAGGACCTCCCAGCCCCACTGGTTCGCCACCACCAGCGGCAGGCAGTGATAGGCGTGGGTATGCTCGTCCATCCACGGCCGCCTCGGCGGCGCCGGCCTCAGCTCCCAGCCGGCCCCCCAGCCGGAGTCGACGATCCGCAGCGCCCGCAGCTCGAAGGGGGGCAGGCCCTCGATCGTCTCCGGGCAGCCCGGCGGCGGCTCGGGCGCCATCCCCGGGATCGGCCCCGGGGCGGGGGAGGGCCGGGAACTCGGCGGCGGCCCGGACGAGGAGACCGGCCGGCCCTGGCTCGCGTCGGCCGTGACGACGAACGAGCCGAAGTCGATCGGCCCGGCCGATCGGGCCGGCCGGGCTCGGGAATCGTCGTCTGGCGGGGGCGTGGTCGGGTTCATGGCCCGATGAGCCTAACATCCCCGGCTCGATCCGACCATGCCGTTTCGGAACGGCCGGGGATCGGGCAAAATGGGTAAGGTATAGCGTGTCCCTCGCCCTGAGGTCCTGCCGACGCGTCGCCCTCCCGAACCTCGGAGCCGCAACCGATGACCCGCACCCTCGCCTTCCTCGCCGCCTCCTTGAGCCTGACAACGGCCATCACGGCGCAGGTCGGGCCGGCGGTCGTGCCGGCCGGGCCGGGGAGGTTCGCCATCACCTTCGACGCCCCCTTCATCTCGGATTCCTACCCGATCGGCACCAACGGCCACTACAACCAGCTGCTCGGCTTGCGGGCCGGGCCCGTCGGGCTGGGGGGCATCCCCCTCCCGATCGGAAACGCCGGACCACCCTGGGGGCCTCCCCAGCCCGGCCCTCCTCTCGGCGCCCCGGGCCCGACGTCGAGCCCCCAGGCGATGGCCCCCGCTTCGCCCCGGGTCCTCCCGAGCACTCCGGAGGAGCCGGAGACGCCCCCCCCACCGCCCGGCGCACCGGAGTACGCCCCCTCGCCCCCGGGGACGACCGACGCCCCGGAGGACGCCCCCTCCCTCCGGCTGACGTTCGTGGACCTGGACGACCCGGTCCCGGTCGGCTCCGACGTCATGTTCCTGGTGGTGGTCTCCAACCAGGGGGATCTCGAGGAGACGGACATCCGGGTGACCGTCCGGCTCGCCGACGGGCTGCGGTTCGGCGGCATCTCCGGCGCCGGCCTCGGCGAGGCGGACGGCCAGGTCGTCACCTTCGACCCAATCGCCTCCCTCGCCCCGGGCGAGGAGCTGCGCTGGCGCGTCCTCGCCCGGGCCGAGCAGCCCGGCCAGGGTCGCACCCGGGCCGAGCTGGCGGGCGAGCCCCTCCGGGCCCCCGCCTCGGTGGTCGAGCCCACTTCGGTCGTCCCCCGGGCCGACACCCCTCCCGCCGACGCCGAGCCCCCCTCGCCCCCCGCCCCCGGCCTCGACCTCCCCGAGTCCGACGCCCCGGCCGACGCCCCGGGCCAGGACGCCTGACACCGCCGGACCCCATCCGGCGTGGGGCCGGGACCGCCCGGGACTTCCGCCTTGGAGTGCCGCGAGGAGGCCGGATTCCGGGCGATCCCCCGTGGGCCGGATGGCGGCCTCGCCCCGCCCGCCATCGCCTCCCGACCGGCGCCCGCATCCTGACAGGGAACGGCGACGCACATCTGCATTTTCTGGCAGACCAAACGAATTCTCGCGGATTCATGGGCCGTTTCGATGGTTCATGGCGCGCGGTTCGCACGCCAGTGGTCCGTGGGGAGGGCCCGATCGGCCATCCCGATCGGGTGCGTCCGAGACCCGACGCCCGACCCGACCGGGGACGGATGGGCCCTCCCGGACCGTCGCAGACCCATCGAGAGGAGACACCATGGACCGCACCCCCAAGCTCGGCGCGATCGGCGTCGCCGCCGCGGCCCTGACGATCGCCGGGGCGTGGGCCTCGCCCGCCCCGGCCCAGATCATCGGCGTGCCGACCGGAGGCTCCTACGCCCCCTCCGACACCTTCGCCCAGGACTGGTACGACCCCTACGACTGGTACGGCCGGGCCGGGGGCATCGACGCCGGGACCGCCGCCATGCCCGGCGTCGAGGGCCGCGACCCCACCCGAGGCGGATTCCGGCCCCGGGCGGCCATCGAGGGCCGTACCGGCACCCGGCGGGGCGGCCTCGACGGCAGCCTGTACGAGAGCCCCGGCGCCCTCGGCGAGGGGGGCGAGGCGGACTACGAGGCCCCGCCCTCGAGGCCGACCCCCTATCGCGGCTCGCCGTACTTCATGAGGGGCTACTCCCCCTATTCCGGGTACCGGGACTTCGACGACGACTTCTATGACGACGACTTCTATGGCGGGTACGGCGTCGAGGCGTCGGACGAGCTCGGCCGAGGGGCCGTCGGGGCCGATCGCGACCCGCTCGGCACCCCCGCCGCTGGCCCGACGACCGGGCTCGGCGCGGGCACCGTGCCCGCCGCCGCCGGCGGCACCCCCGCGACTTCGTCGCCGGGCCTCGGCGGGCGGGCCGCCGGCCCTGGCGCCGCCGCCATCGACGCCCCCCTCCAGATCGAGGAGTCGGACGAGCTGTACGAGGACTACGACAGCCTCTACGGCGGCTATGGCGACTACGAGTACGTCGAGGAGGGCAGCGACCGCTACCAGCCCCTCCGGGGCATCGGCCCTCGGTACCGCAACTACTACAGCGAGGACTGGTTCGACGACGGCGCCGACTTCGACGACTGGTACGACCGCACCACGGAGCCCCTCGGCCAGGAGTTCGCCCAGCCCGAGACGCGAGAGGGGATCTCCGAGGTCGACGCCCCGGCTCCCGAGCGCCAGGAGGCCGGCGTCGCCCCCAGGTGAGCGGCCCCCCCCCGACGCACTCGCCCCCCGCCCGACCCCGGCCGCCCTCCAAGAGGGAGGCCCCGGGCCGGGGGCCCGGCCCGGTCTCGAGCGCCCCCCAGCGACGCGAACCACATCAAAGGAGATTCATTTATGAATACCTATTTTCGGACCGGGATCGGCCTGCTCGCCGGCCCGGCCTCGCTGCTGACCCTGGCGGCGGCCGCGGCCGCCCAGGTCGTCCCCGAGCCGCCGGCCCCCCCCGCGTCGGCCGAGCCCATCGCCCCGGCCCCGGTGGTCGCCCCGTCGCCCCCGGCGGTCGTCGAGCGCCAGGTCGTCGTCGAGGACGAGACCCCGGCCGACCAGCGTCGGCAGGACGAGCAGTTCGCCGGCCAGATGCGAGACGAGCCGCAGCAGCCCCCCCGCAACGACCGCCCGATCCGGATCGCCATCGACACCGACGGCGACGGCACCTTCGACTCGGTCCAGGCCGTCTACGCCTCCGCCCTCTCCCGGGCGATCCGCCAGAGCACCGAGCGGATGCAGGAGACCCGGGGCCTTTCGATCCTGAGGCTCTCCGGCACCGTCCGGGATCTCCAGGAGGTTACGCTCGCCCGGTTCGACCAGCCGCACCAGGTCGCCCGGGTCGCCAACCCCGAGGGACGCACGGCCAAGGTCGACCTCGGCCCGGCCGAACAGCTCGCGCCGCTGGAACTCGCCAAGGGGGACGCGATCGAGGTCATCGGCCACCGGGGCATGATCAATGATCGCCCGGTGCTGATGGCCGTCGAGATCTCCAAGGAGGGGCAGTCGGCGAAGATCGCCCGCCCGGACGACGGCTACATGAAGCGGGTCCGGGGCGAGATCCGGGAGACCCGGACGGCGACGTTCCGGGGCCGGGACGAGCCCCAGGTGATCGCCGAGGTCTCCATGGCCGGCGGGAGGCAGTCCTCGGTGATCCTCGGCCCCGAGTCGAAGCTCCAGGGCGTGGACCTCGGCCAGGGCACCTCGGCCGCCATGCTCGTCCGACCGGCCCGGCTCAACGGCGAAGAGGCGATGGTCGCCGAGCAGATCCGCATCGGCGATCGGACGATCACCCTCCGGGACACCGTCGGCCGTCGTCCCGAGGTCGAGACGCAGTCCTCCTCGACCTCCCAGGACTCCGGCTCTCCTGCCGACGAGAAGCCCGCCGCGCTGAGGCTGGACGACTCGAAGCCCTGACGCCCCCTCCGGCCCCCCGCCGGATCCGATGCAACGGCGACGGCCCGTCGGCTCCCTCACTTCAAGGGCCGGCGGGCCTTGATTCTTGCGCCTGCGACATGCTCATTCGAACACACGCCGGGCCTCGACCCGGAAGCCGGGCAGGTGCGGCTCGGCCGCCAGCTCGCCGAGGGCGTTGACCAGCTCCGGCTCGGCGTCGGGCCGATAGATGGTGATCGTCCGATACCTCGTGTTGATCACCCAGACGATCGGGACGCCGGCGGCCAGGTACAGGGCCACCTTGTCGTCGATCTCCTCCTGGGTGTTCGACGGCGAGAGGATCTCGACGGCCAGCACGGGAGGGCCGTCGAAGAAGGTCGCCTCGTCGGCCGTCGCCGCGACCAGCCCGGCCGAGACGTACGCCACGTCGATGCCGACGTTCGCCTCGGCCTCGGGGTCTCCAGGGCGCCGAAGGCGGAAGTAGACCTCGCCCGCGACGACCTCCCCCCGGGGCTCCGGCCGTTCGAAGAGCCACCGCTTCAGCAGATAGCTCACCTGGGCTTCGACTCGCCCGTGCTTGCGATGGCGTCGGGTCATGCGCTTCCCCCACTCGACGACGACCCCGTCGATCAGGTCGCGGTCGATCCCGTCGTCGGGCAGGGCGAAGAACTCCTCGGACGTGACCAGGCGGCGCGGGGCGACTTCGGCGGACATGGGCGGACCTCCCCGGCTCCCGGCGGTGAAGGGAGAACCCGAACGGAATGAGACGGGGGCGACCCGATCGCCTCGGATCGGATCGCCCTCGGAGTTTGGTCGGATCGTCAGGCCGGGCCCGGGCTCACCAGGCGAAGTGGGCGAACGCCTTGTTGGCGTCGGCCATGCGGTGCACGTTCTCGCGGCGGCTCATGGCGGCGCCTTCCCGGTTGAAGGCGGCGATCAGCTCGTCGGCGAGCTTCACGTGCATCGGCCGGCCCTTCTTCTCGCGGGAGGCCATGAGGAGCCAGCGGATCGCCAGGGTCTGCTGGCGGTTCTTCTTCACCTGCATCGGCACCTGGTAGGTGGCACCGCCGACGCGCTTGGAGCGGACCTCGATGACCGGCATGACGTTCTCGACCGCCCGGACGAAGACCTCCAGGGGGTCGATGTCCGGCAGCCGCTTCTGGATGAGGTCGGTGGCGTCGTAGAAGACGCGCTGGGCGACGCTCTTCTTGCCGTCGTACATCAGGCAGTTGATGAACTTGCTGGCCAGCTTCGAGCCGAACCTCGGGTCCGGCCGGAGCTGCATCTTGCTGGCGGTGAACTTGCGGGCCATGTCGAGTCGGTTCCCTAAAGCGAGGCGAAGGCAGGTTCTCGAGTCTTCCGGGGGGTCGAGGAGCGGGGGACGGCGGTCGGGGGGCGGATGTCCGGGGGCCGAGGGGGGATCGCGGAGGATCGATCGCCGAGGGGCCCCGACCATCCGCCGTCCCGATTCGGCCGACCGAAGGCCGCCGACGTGGACTTACTTCTTGCGGGCGCCCTTGGCGGGCGGGGCGCCCTTGGCCTTGGCGCCGTACTTGGAGCGGGCCTGCTTGCGGTCGGCCACGCCGAGCGAGTCGAGCACGCCCCGGACGATGTGGTACCGCACGCCGGGCAGGTCGCGGACGCGGCCGCCCCGCACCAGCACGATCGAGTGCTCCTGCAGGTTGTGCCCCTCGCCGCCGATGTAGGCGGTGATCTCCTTGCCGTTGGAGAGCCGCACCCGGGCCACCTTGCGGAGCGCCGAGTTGGGCTTCTTGGGCGTCATCGTCTTGACCTGCAGGCAGACCCCCCGCTTGAACGGGTTGGCCTCGAGCACCGGGGACTTGGTCTTGGTGTACTGCTGCTTCCGCGGCTTGCGGACGAGCTGATTGATCGTGGGCATGGGTCTTCGGTCGTCCTGGCGATCCTCGGGCGTCCCCGAACCCGGAGGGCCGTGCGCCCGGCCCCGGGCTGCTCCTCGGGATGTTCCGTCTCCGCGCCGGGGCGGGACTCCGGGCGCATCGCCCGCGCCGTCGCCCGATGCGGCAAAACGTCCAGTCTACCCCCGCCCCCCCCGATGTCAAGGCCCCGGACCCCGTCAGTCGTCTCCGCAAGGACGCCGGCTTGCTGAGACTGCCCGGGCCACGTCCCGCGGGGAGACGAGGCCGGCCGCGGACCTACGGCCCCGAGGTGATCGACCTGACCGAGCAGGGTGGCCGGCGGCGGGGCTGGCCCTCCGACACGTTCGAGCTCTACGGCGAGAAGGCGGTCAAGAGGTACAAGACGTCCCTGGCGACCTGGCGGCCGGCCGGCGGCGCGATCCGTGTCGTGCGGGTCGATGAGCCGACCGGCTGGCGGGCCCCCGGCCGTTAGCTTCGGCCACAGCGGCGCGAGCATCGAGGCGACGAGCAGGAGGCCGCCGACCCAGGCCACCCGCCCGGGGTCAGGGACGCATCGACTCAGGGCTTCCGCTTGCCTCGGGGCTTCCTCGATTTCGCGTTCTTCTGCACTCGCAGATTCCAGGCGAGCTGGAGCCCTTTGAGCAGCTGCTCGGGCGTCGCCTCCGCCAGGCGGAGATGAGTCGCGCCCTGCCTCCCCCAGCCGCCGGAGACGGGGAGGAACACCCCCGGGGCCTCCGCAATGAGCGACTGCTGCAGTTCGGGGGAGAGCATCAAATTCCCGAACCCGAGAGGCTCATGGGCGAGGGTCGCGAAGATGCGGCCGCCGACGCGGAAGTCGGCAGCCCCCATGTGAGCGCTTTCCTCGGCGTCGTCGAAGCCAAGGGCCAGCTCACGGAAGTCGTTGGCGGTCATAAACGCTGCCCTTGTCGGCGTCAATCAGCCACGAGCGGCACGAGGGAGCGGAGCTTACGGTCGCGGAAATACAGCCCGAGCCAGGCGACGACGCCGACGATCACCGGCACGAAGAACATCCCGTCGTTGGCATGGACGTGGGTCGCCACGGCACCGCCCAGGTAGGCGAGCATGAGGAGGCCGCCGAGGTAGCGGGTCTTCGGGACGAGGTAGAGTGCGAACACCGCCAGCTCGACGACCCCGAGCAGCAGGGCGGAGGCGGCGGGGTAGGTCTCGGACCACTCCTCGATGAAGCCCTCGGGTTGCGCGATCTTGAAGAAGGCGCTGGGAAGGAACACGAAGGCGAGGATGCCCGAGAGCACCCAGCCGGTCACGCGCTGCCATTTCGGAATCGCATCCGTCATGTTCTTCTCCTCACCTGGGTGGTCCGTTCGGGGAGTAGAATCAAGGTTGCCTCGACCCTCTGCTCCACGCTTCGTCGCAAGTCAGCTCCGGCCTGCTCCTCATGGAGAGCGACAGAGGTCGCCACGAGCATCCTTGACGTGTCCGCTTCAGCCCTCGCCCCGCCGTGCGGCTTCGATCGCGGCGATGTCGATCTTCCCCATCGTCATCATCGCCTCCATCGCCCGCTTCGCGGCGGCCCGATCGGGGTCAGCCACCGCCTCGAGCAGCACGCGCGGCGTGATCTGCCAGGAGAAGCCCCAGAGGTCCTTGCACCAGCCGCAGGCGCTCTCCTTGCCGCCGTTTCCGACGATGGCGCCCCAGTAGCGGTCGGTCTCCTCCTGGGTCTCGGTCACGACCATGAAGCTCACGGCTTCGTTCGGCGTGAATTCCGGCCCGCCGTTCAGGCCGACGTAAGCCTGCCCCAGGACGGTGAATTCGACCAGGAGTTCCTCGCCCTCCTTCGCGGCCGGGAGGTCCACGGAGGAGGCGTGGGCCTTGCCGACGTGGCTGTCGGGGAACACGCTCGCGTAGAACTCGGCCGCCTCGCGGGCCTGACCGCGGTCGAAGTACAGGCAGGTCATCAGCTTGGTCATGGTCGGTCTCCTTGCCCTGGGGTCGAGGGGACGCCGGATTGGAACCAGTTATCGGCTGGAAGTCAACGGACGTACAGTAGAAATTCGGGAAGGGGGATCCCGGTTCGCGAGGCGGTTGCGGATTTGTTCCACAACGTGAAAATCATCGCTTGACCGAAGAAGCAGGACGCGCCCCACAACGTGGAGGGACAGCAAGGAGGCGACGTGAAGAAGATCACGATTGGAGAAATGGAAGAGGCTCTGAAAGAATCGTGTGACCACTCCCGGGACTTTCCGAGATGTCGTAAATTCAGCGGGGGTCTGGATCGTACCGTGGTGCGTTCGAGCCCCAGGTTCGATGCGGGTATGATGCGCGACCCGACGCATCCGGGCTCCTCGACGAGGAGGGGACCCATAAGCTTGAGCACGCGGCGACCAACGACCGGTTCGACATCATGGCCTTCCCGGTCGGGACGGGGGTCGACGTCTCCAGTGCCTCGCAAGACGCCTGGATGGCCTTGTGCGACGGCCTCATCGAGGCGGCAGTCGGCATCGACCCTGTCTCATCGGGCATGGGTGGTGACGACCTGGCCATCCCCGCACATACTGATCGGACGATCAACCGGAGCGTCCGCCCGGCCATTTCGTGTGACTGCCGATCCTCGTTTCCTCGATAGTAAGGGACAGGGGATCGACGCCCCCGGGCCGTCCTCCGTCCGTCTCCCCTCGGCCGACGCCGGGGGGAGGCCGGCCGGGAGGCCCGGGATGTCGGGCCCTGCTCCTTGGCAAGCCGAGCAGGTGATACGGGGTTGCCTGGATCACTCACCCTTCGGCGTGGCCGGGGCAGGGCGGAGCGTGCCGCGGGATCGCGGGCACTCGCCCACCGGGGCACGCTCCGCGTTGCCCCGGCTACACACGACCAGGCTGCCGTCTTCCGGGCAATCCGGTGATGAGGTGTCGGGGATCGATCGCCGTCGTCGGTCGCGGGGCTGTCGGACCCGGACGCCCAGAGCCGGTCGCGGGCCGCTCGGCGAATCGAAGCCGATCCGGCGATCCGGCCCCGGCGAATCGAAGCCGATTGGCCACGCCGTCGCCGACGAGACGAAGTCAATCGCCCGGGACGAGTTCGACCGAACGAAGCCAATCGGATCGACGCAAACCCTTTCCGAATAAGGAAAAACTCCCAGTCGCGGCCGGCGCACCTCGGGCGCACCGCTCGCGCACCGGGCCGGCGTCTCGGGCCGAGACGGGGAGGCGCACCGGAGGCGCACCGCGGCGCCTCGGTGCGCGACGCGAGGCCGGGGGCGGGGCAGGCGAGTCGACCGCCCGGGACGTGACCGAACGAACCCATTCCTGGGAGGGGACGCGACGGGGCAGACCCAATCGGTCACGCCGCAATCGTCGACCTGGCAAGGAGAAACGGCGATCTCGGGGGAGGCGCACCGGGGGCGCACCAACGGCGCACCGGCCGGCTCATACCGCCGCCGGCGATCGGGGCGGTGAGGGGGTCAGTCGCCGTGCTTCTCCCGGAGGCGGCCGGAGAGGCGGAGGATGAGGTGGGCGCGCTCGAACTGGTCGACCCACTCGGCGGTGACGGCGGCCAGCTCCTCGACGGCGGGGGGGACCAGGCCGGTCGGGCAGCTCGGCCCGAGCTGGTCGGCAGCGAGCTTGCGGTAGCGCGAGAGGGTCCGGTCGCCGAACCGGGAGACCTCCAGGAAGTCCTCGCTGAGGAAGACGACCGCGGGCACCCGGCGGCCGCCGTTGACCTTCAGGGCGTCGGCGACCTCGGGCAGGGCGTCCCGGTCGAGGTAGCGGAGCTCGATCGCCGAGGGGTTGGCCCGGGCGATGTGGTCGAGGATCGGGCACTGGGAGACGCAGTCGCCGCACCAGGTCCCGGCCAGGCAGAGCACCGGCATCCGGCGGACGAACCCGCCGATCAGCTCGCGCTGCGGGCCGGTCAGCGCCACCCGGCCGTGGATGGCCGCCCACTTGGCCCGCTCGGCCTCCTTGCCGTGCCGGGAGAGGAATTCGTCGTAGGGCAAGGACCGCTCGAACGCGAGGTTCCAATCGATCATCAGGGCGAGGCTCCGGGCGTGGGCCGCATCGATCTCGGGGATTCGATCGCGGCTGATGGGGGCGAGGCGGGGCAGGGACGGCCGATCGCGGGGGAAGGCCGCGGCGGAAGGCTCCCGGGGCGGTCCTCCTCGATCGGCCCTCGGCCCCGCATGGTGGGGGGGAGGCCGAAGGGACTCCGCCCGAGGCATCGAGCGGGTCCCGGGACCGACGCGACCGGCCGAGGCCGAGGCCGAGGTGTCCCACCGAATGGTAGGCCGACGGGCCGTCGCTGCAAGGGCCGGGGCCATTTCATCCGGCATTGCCCGGAAGGCGTGCCTTCGGTTGGCCGGGGCCTCGCGGACGAGGCCTCGCGGACGAGCCCCCGGCCACCCGAAGGGTTATCGATCCGGGCAATTCCGGAGCATACCCGTGGGCGGGAGCCGTTCCCTCACGCCGATCTCCGGGGTCGCCACCCCTGCCCGATGGGGGGCCGGCCCGTCCCGGCCTCCTCCCGGGACGCGTCGAGGCGGCGACGGCCCGGGCCGTCGTCGCCGCCTCGTCGGGGGACGCTCGAAGGGGGTCGACCCGGACTCGACCCGGGATCAGGACTGGGCCTGGGGGGAGGCCTCCTGGGAGGTCGGCGAGGCCTGGCCCTGCGGCGAGGCCTGGCCCTGCGGCGAGGCCGCCGGCATCGCCTGGGCCGACGGGGCGGGCACCATGACGGTGGTCGTCACCGGGATCTGCCGGGTCACCTGGCGGGGGACCTGCCGCATGACGGTCACCGGCACCTGCTCGGTGACCGTGTACGGCACCTGCCGGGTGATGACCTCCTGCACCGGGACCGTCCGGGTGGTGTAGGCGGTCACCGGCACCTGGACGGCCTTCCGGACGGGGACCTGCTGCGTCACGGTCTCGGTGACGGCCCGGGTCCGGGTGGTCATGACGGTCACCGGCACCTGCTCGGTGACCGTGTACGGCACCTGCCGGGTGGTCGTCTCGGTGACCTGCCGGGCCTGGAGCGTCGGCACGGTCTCGGTCCGGGTCTCCTGGGTCATGGTCACCTTCGTGGTCGGGACCATCTCGGTGACCTGCCGGGGGACCATCCGCGTCACCGGGACCTGGACCGTCCGGATCTCCTCGCGGGGGACCTGGCGGGTGACCTGCACCGGCACCTGCTGGTGGCGGACCTCCGGCACCTGGACGGTCGTCTGCACCGGGAACGTCTCGCAGCGCTGGCGGGTCACGTACGAGGTCTCCGGGATCCGCTGCCGGACCGGCCGGGGGACGTAGACCTGCTGGGTCACGCAGGAGGCCGGGGCGCAGGAATGGCCGCAGCCGCCGTGGCCGAGGCAGGCCAGGCCCTTCCCCCCGTGCCCCAGCCGGTGGCCGCAGCCGCCGACGGAGAACGTGCGGGTCTCGTAGCCCCCCATGTCCACGCACACCTCCCGGTATCGGGTGACCGGCACCTGCTCGGCCACGGTCCGGGCCTGGTAGCTGGTCCGGACCTGCGGGACCATCACCGTATAGGGCTGCGACTGCATGACCGTCTCGACCACCTGGTCCAGCACGGTGTGCCGCTGGTGGACCGCCTGCGTGGACGTCACCGGCTCGCAGACCGTCCGGGTCACCGGCTGCTGCACGGTCTCATACTTCGGCACGCTGACGACGTAGCTGCGGGGGACGTCCACCGTCTCGTAGACCGTCCGGGTGACCGGCACCTGCTCGGCCCGGTACTCGGTCCGGTATCGGGTCTGGGTCTGGGTGACCGGCACCTGCTCCGTGACGTGTCGGGTGACCGGCACCTGCTGCGAGACGTACTCGGTCCGGTACTCGGTCCGGGTCACCTGCACCGGCACCCGCTCGGTCGTGTACCGGGTGACCGGCACCTGCTCGGCCCGATACTCGGTCCGGGACCGGGTCTGCATGATCGTCTCGGGGACCTCGTCGTAGACCGTCTCGGTGACGGTCTGATACGAGGTCACCGTCTGGGGGATCATCGCCGGGCCGCAGTCGACCGGCATCGCCGGGCCGACGGGGGCCGGGCAGGGGCCGGCGGCCCCACCGATCGCGCCGTGCCCGCATCGGTGGCAGGCCGACGCCGTCCCCGGCACCGCCAGGGCCACCGCGACGACCGCCGCCAGGCCGATCCCGCCACTCCTGAACCGTCTCATCGTGGTCGCTCCGCTGGTGGGGGCTTATTCTTCGTTCCCGGCCGGAGCAAACGCCCTCGTCGCCACGCACGCCCCAGCCGCTCAAGGCGCCGCAATCGATGCGAATCTACTGTATAGGCCAGGTCCTCGACCCACGCAAGGAGCGAACGACAAAATCGGCGAACAGGGGGGTATGGGAGGAATGGCGGAATTGACCGAGCTGGAAACCTCCCAGGTTGTTGCGGGTTGGGTTGCTCCCCGTCGTCGACCCGACGAAGGGGCAAAAAAAAAGCCCGGCTCCCCACGAGGGAGCCGGGCATAGCCAGGGAGAACGACGCTTGCTCGTGATCTCGACCGTGCTCGAACAGGGGCCGAGGCCCTCGTGCCCGAAGACGTATTCGATTGCGAGCGATCGTCGCCAACGCAGCCCTGATGCCAGGCCCGAATTTCCCCGGATGGGAGACGAATCCATTCGCCGCAGGTTCTTATGGAGAATGCCGTTAGGGTTGGGAGAATTTTCGTGACACGGCCCAAGGCGGTCGGGGGACTGCTCGAACTTTTTGCGGGCCTGCCCGCGGGACCGACAGGACCGGGACATGCCGAAGGGGGGCCGGGTCGATCCCGGGGACGGGCGCCGCTAGAATAGGGGCCGTGATCGAGGCGGGGCGGATCGGCCGGGGGGCACGCGAAGCGATGGCGACGGCGACCAAGGTGTTCGTGCTCGGGCTCGACGGGGCGACCTGGGACATCCTCGGGCCGCTGGCCGAGGCCGGGGAGCTGCCGAACCTCTCCCGGGTGCGGGCTCGGGGGGCGTCGGGCACCCTGCGGTCGATCTTCCCGCCGCTGAGCCCGGTGGCCTGGACCGGCGTGATGACCGGCAAGAACCCGGGCAAGCACGGCATCTTCGAGTTCCTGGAGTTCGGGCACGACCCGCTCGGCGGCCGGGTGAACACGTCCCGGTCGATCGACTCGGCGCTGCTCTGGGAGGTCGCCGCCCGCTACGGCCGGAAGACGACCGCCGGCGCCGTTCCGATGAGCTACCCGCCCCGGAAGACCCCCGGCCTGAATTTCCTCGGCGACTTCCTCGCCCCCCCCAACGCCCGGGACTTCACCTCCGACCCGGAGCTGTTCGCCGAGCTGGAACGGCACCTCGGCGAGCCCTACCGCCCCTGGGACGTCTCCGTCCACGACGGCGGCCGGGAGCCCGAGGCGCTGGCCGGCCTGACCTCGTTCCTCGACCACCACCTCCGGGCCGTGCGGTTCCTGATGGACGCCCGCCCCTGGGACCTGTTCGTCTACGACCTGATGGCGACCGACCGCATCCAGCACGAACTCTGGCATGCCTGGGAGCCGTCGCACCGGGTCGCCCGGGGCCGGGACCTGTCGAAGGTCCGGGACGGCTTCGTCGCCTTCTGGAAGCGGCTCGACGAGGGGATCGGCGAGATCGAGGCCGCCCTGCCCGCCGACGCCACCCTCGTGCTGATGAGCGACCACGGCTTCGGGCCGGTCGAGCACTTCGTCAACTTCAACGTATGGCTGCTCGACCGCGGATACATCACGCTCATCGACACCCCCTACGTCCGCCAGAAGCACTGGTTCTTCCGACGGGGGGTGACGCTGGAGTGGATCTACCGCATCATGGCCCGGCTCGGCCAGGCGAAGCACCGGGTCAGCCGGTTCGGCGGCAGCCAGGACAACCGGCTCGACCAGATGGCCGAGTCGCTCTTCCTCTCCCGGCGCCACATCGACTGGTCGAAGACGAGGGCCTACGCCCAGGGCAATTTCGGCCAGATCTTCGTCAATAAACAGGGCCGCCAGCCCAATGGCTGCGTCCGGCCCGAGGACGTCCGCCCGCTGCTCGACGACCTCAAGGCCGAGCTGGCCGGGCTGACCCATCCCGAGACGGGGGGGCCGCTGGTCGACCGGGTCTATGAGGCGGAGGAACTCTACCAGGGCCCCAACGCCCACCTGGCGCCCGACCTGACCGTGGTGCTGGGGGACTGGCGATACCGGACGATCGGCCTGCACGACTTCACCACCCACAAGGTCATCTCCCCCGCCTTCGGCCCCACGGGGGACCACCGGATGGAGGGGGTCTTCCTCGCCTCCGGCCCCACGATCCGCCCCGGCTCCTCCCTCGGCCCGGACGCCACCCTGCTGGACATCGCCCCGACCGTCCTCCGGTTGCTCGGCGTCCCGGCCCCCGACGACCTCGACGGCCGGCCCCTGCTGGAAGTCCTCGACCCCTCCTCCCTCCCCGACCTCGACGAGCCGATCGCCCCCCCCGACCCGGGCGACGCCGACGGCCCTCCCGGGGGCGGGTCGGACGATGCCCCCGACCCCGAGGACGACGAGGCGGTCAAGCAACGCCTGGCCGAACTCGGCTACCTCTGACCCGACGCCTCCCTCAGCGGATCACCCCGGCCCGACCGTGACGGGTTTCGGGCTGGTGCGCTGCCGGTGCGCCTCCGATGCGCCCGGACCTTCGGCCGTTTTTCCTGTTCCGGATTCGGCTTGCGCCGACCTCACTGGCTTCCCACCGTCGCATGAACCCCGGGGTCGGCTTCGTCTCGTCGCGACGGGGATGGGTTCGTTTCGCCTCGGCCCCGACCGACCCGAGCGGGCCGAGCGAGCTCGCCGAGAAACCCGGTCGGGCATGGGCCGGTGCGCCGATCGACGCCGCCGGTGCGCCCGGGGCATTTTGGATTGATTTTCCTCGGATGAAACGACTTGCGATGGTTCGACCGGCGTCGCAAATGGCTTCGCTCCGTCAATTCGTCGCACCGGATTGGCTTCGATTCGTCTCGTCGCGACGCCGCCAGGACGGCCGGCTCGGTTGAAGGCGGAGCCTCCTTGCCGGGGGTCGGGTCTCCACGATGGTTCGGATTGCCAAAGACGAGGGACGCCCGACCCTGCCTCCTGATCGTCCTCCCGTCGGAGGGACGGACGGGGGACGGGCGGGGAGCGATCGGCCCCTCTCCTTACTATCGAGAAACCCCGCCCCGGCAGTCACCCGACCTCCCGGGTTTCTGATCGGGGGGCGGCGGAGGGGCCCCGCGGATCGGCCGGCCCCGCGTCGGCACCGAGGCCCCGGCGCGCCCCGGGCCGACCGCCTCCCCGGCCGACGCCGATCGGTCGAGACCCGGCCGCCGGGGCCGACATCGGCCCCGGCGGCCGCGCCCCTGATGCTCGGTCGGATGGCGCAAGGGGGAGGGCGGGCGACTCGATCACCGAGTCGCCCGCCCTCCCCCCGCATCCGGGCCGGCTCGTCCCCGCCCGGGGCCGAGCCGAGGGGGCCCATCCGGTCAGTGGACGGGCACGGCGGGTTCGCCCCGGTGGGGGGCGGGGTCATCCTCGGGGGTCGGGGCGGGCTCGGCGTCGGCCTCGGCCTGCGCCCGGCGTCGGCCGAAGGGGCGGAACTCGGCGAGCCACTGGAAGACGACGAAGAAGACCGGCACGACGAACACGGCCAGGAGGGTCGAGGCGATCATCCCGCCGAAGACGGCCGTGCCGAGGGCCTGCCGGCTCGCGGCCCCGGCCCCCTCGGCGTTGACCAGCGGCCAGACGCCGAGGATGAACGCGAAGCTGGTCATCAGGATCGGCCGGAACCGCAGGCCGGCCGCCTCGACGGCCGCCTCCCGGATCGACTTGCCCTGCGCGTGCAGGTCCCGGGCGAACTCGACGATGAGGATCGCGTTCTTGCTCGCCAGGGCGATGATCAGCACGATGCCGATCTGCGTGTAGACGTTGTTGTCGAACCCCCGGAGGGCCACCGCCGTGGCGGCGCCCAGCAGGCCCAGCGGCACGACGAAGATCACCGCCGCCGGCAGCAGCCAGCTCTCGTACTGGGCCGCCAGCACGAGGTAGACGAACAGCACCGCCAGGCCGAAGACCCAGACCGACTGGCCGCTGACGCGCTTCTCCTGGAAGGACATGCCCGTCCACTCGTAGCCCATGCCGGGCGGCAGGTTCCGCGCGAGCATCTGCTCCATCAGCGTCAGGGCGTCCCCGGAGCTGTACCCCGGCGCGGCCTCGCCGGTGACGGCGGCGGTCGGGTAGAGGTTGTACCGGCTGATGATCTGCGGGCCGACGACCTTCTTCACGTCGACGATGGCGCCCAGCGGCACCATCTCGCCCCTGAGGTTGCGGACCTCCAGCTTGCGGATGTCCTCCGGTGAGCTGCGGAAGCGCTCGTCGGCCTGGACGCGGACCTGATAGGTGCGGCCGAACTTGTTGAAGTCGTTCACGTAGGCCGAGCCGAGCGAGGCCTGCATGGTGCCGAAGACGTCGTTGAGGTCCAGGTCCATCGTCTTGGCCTTCACCCGGTCGACGTCGGCGTAGAGCTGCGGAACCCCGGCGCGGAAGGTGCTGGTCACGGCCTGCAGGGAGGACTGGCCCCCCGCGTCGGCCTGCACCTGCTGGACCATCCGGGCCAGCTCCTGGAGCCCGGCCCCCTTGTCCTCCAGCTGGAGCTGGAAGCCGCCGGTGGTGCCCAGCCCCCGGATCGACGGCGGCGGGAAGATCATCGCCACGGCCTCCTTGATCCGCGACGCGTACTGGCCGCGGATGCTGCCGAGGATCGCCTCCATGGACTTCTCCTCCTCGTGCCGCTCCTCGAAGGGCTCGAAGACGACGAAGAAGGTGGCGGCGTTCGACGTGGCGGTGCTGTCCAGCAGGGAGAAGCCGGCAATGGCGAACACGTTCTCCACGCCGGGCGTGTTCATGAGAATGTCGTTCGCCTCGTCGACCACCTCGGAGGTCCGCTGCAGCGAGGCCCCGTCGGGGAGCTGCACCAGCGAGATGGCGTAGCCCTGGTCCTCCACCGGCAGGAAGCCCGTCGGCAGGCTGGCATAGAGGTAGACCGTCCCCGCCACCACGCCGAAGAACAGGAGCATCACCAGCACGGGGACGCGGACCAGCCCCTTGACGATCGCCAGGTAGACCCAGGCGAAGCGGTCGTAGACCCAGTTGAAGGCCCGGAAGAAGAAATTCTTCCGGCCCCGCAGGGGGCGGAGCAGGGAGGCCGATTGCGCCGGCTTGAGCGTCAACGCGTTGATGGCGCTGATGATCGCGGTGGCGGCGATCGTCAGGGCGAACTGCCGGTAGAGCTGCCCGGTGATCCCCCCCAGGAAGGCCGTGGGGACGAACACGGCCATCAGCACGAGCGTGATGCCGATGATCGGCCCGGTCACCTCCCCCATCGCCCGGATCGTCGCGTCCCGGGGGTTGCGGCCGCGCTCGATGTGGTGCGCCGCGTTCTCGACGATCACGATCGCGTCGTCGACCACGATGCCGATCGCCAGCACCAGGCCGAAGAGGGTGAGCATGTTCACCGTGAAGCCGAGCAGGGCCAGCGCCGTGAAGGCGCCGACGATCGTCACGGGCACGGTGGTCGCCGGGATGAGCACCCCCCGCCAGTCCTGGAGGAAGACGAGGATGACGACCAGCACCAGGACGCCGGCCTCGAAGAGCGTCTTGTAGACCTCCCGAATCGACTCCCGCACGAAGAGGGTGGTGTCGAAGGGGATGTCGTAGGTCATCCCCTGGGGGAAGTCCTCGCTCAGCCGCTCGATCGTCGCCCGGATGTCGTCGGCCACCTGGAGGGCGTTGGCGCCGGGCAGCTGGAAGATGGCGATGCTGGCCGTCGGCTGGGCGTTCTTCAGCGCGTACTGGTCGTAGGTCTGGGCACCCAGCTCCACCCGGGCGACGTCCCTCAGGTAGGTGACCCGGGTCCCCTCGCCCCCCTTGACCACGATCTGCTCGAACTGCTCCGCATCGCTCAGGCGGCCCAGGGCCGAGATCGTCAGCTGGAAGTTCTGGCCTTCCGGGGCCGGGGACTGGCCGATCGCCCCCGCCGCCACCTGGACGTTCTGCTCCCGGAGCACCCGCAGGATGTCCTGGGTGGTCAGGTTCCTCGCCTTGAGCTTCTCCGGGTCGAGCCAGATCCGCATGCTGTACTCGGTGCTGCCGAAGCTCCGGGCGTCGCCCACGCCGTCGATCCGGCTCAGCTCGTCCCGGATGCGGAGCGAGGCGTAGTTGGACATGAACAGGCTGTCATAGGTGTTGTCCGGCGACAGCAGGTTGATGACCAGGATGATGTTGGTCGACTGCTTCTTGGCCGTCACGCCCTGGCGGCGGACCTCCTCCGGCAGCAGCGGCTCGGCCGCGGAGATCCGGTTCTGCACGAGGACCTGGGCCTGGTCCAGGTCGGTGCCCACCTCGAAGGTCACCGTCAGGGAGTACGAGCCGTCGCTCGACGAGGTGGACTGCATGTAGAGCATGTCCTCCACGCCGTTGACCTGCTGCTCGATCGGCGCGGCGACCGTGTCGGCGACCACCTGGGCGCTGGCGCCCGGGTAGACGGCCCGGACCTGGACCGTCGGCGGGGTGATCTCGGGGTATTGCTCGATCGGCAAGGCCAGCAGCGCGACCGCGCCGAAGATCATCGTGACGATGGCGATGACGTTGGCGAAGATCGGCCGGTCGATGAAGAAACGCGACATGCGACTCGCTCGGGGGTCGGGGCGGGGGGGTCAGCGGGGGCGGGTCGTGGACGGGGCCGCGGCGGCGGCGGGGGGCACCGGGCCCTCGCGCGGGCCCGAGGTCGGCCCGGGGGCCGGGGCGTCTTCGACCTCCGGGTCGGGGGCGTCCGGCCCGGCGGCGAGGCCCGGGGCGGCCTCCGGGGCCGTCGGGCCGAGATCGGCTTCAGCCTCGGCCTCGGCGTCAGCCTCGGCGACCGCCTCGGGGCCCTCGGCGGCGTCGGACGGCTGGGGGTCGACCGGGGCGCCCGGGCGGGCGAACTGCACGCCGTTGACGACCACGCGTTCGTCCCCCTCCAGGCCGGAGGTGATCACGCTCATCCCGTCCAGGGACCGGCCGATCGTGACGGAGCGGTACTCGACGACGTCCTCGTCGCCGACCACCAGCACGTAGTCGCCCCGCTGGTCGGTGCCGAGCGCCCGGTCGGGCACGAGCAAACGGGGGCGGGCCGCGCCGACGGCGGTGCGGACCCGGGCGAAGAGGCCCGGCAGCAGGCGTCCGTCCTCGTTCGGGAAGATGCCCCGGAGCTGGAGCGTGCCGGTGCCCGGGTCGACGCCCAGGTCGGCGAAGTCGAGGCGGCCCGTGTACGGGTAGCCCTGCTCGCCCCCCAGGCCCACCTCCAGCACCCGCTCGCCCTCCCCCAGGGGGGAGGACGGGGCGGCCTGGTTGGGATCCTGCTCGCTCTGGAGGTCGAGCAGGTCCCCCTCGCTGAGGGTGAAGTAGACGTAGATCGGGTCGAAGCGCTCGATGATCGCCAGCGAGGTCATCTCGGCCTGGACCAGGTTGCCCGTGTCGACCAGGTGTCGGCCGATCCGGCCGGCGATCGGGGCGCGGATCTCGCAGTAGGCGAGTTGCAGCTCGGCGTCCTCGACCGCCGCCTCGGCGGCGGCCAGGCCGGCGACGGCCGACTCGCGCTCGGCCTGCTTGATGTCCAGCTCCTGCACCGTGCCGGCGTCCCGGCGGACCAGCGTCCGCAGGCGGCCCAGCTCGCCCTCGGCCAGCTGCAACGCGGCCCGGGCCCTGGCCAGGTCGGCCTCGGCCATCGCGAGCTTGGTGCGGTAGGGGGCCTGCTCGATGGTGAACAGGAGCTGGCCCTCCTCGACCGTCGACCCGTCCTCGAAGTGGATCTCCTCCAGGTAGCCGTTGACCCGGGCCCGCAGCTCGACCGTGGCGATCGCCCGGGTCGAGCCGGTGAACTCCAGGTAGTCGGTCACCGGCCGCTCGACCGGCGTCGCGACCTCGACCGCCGGCGGCGGGGGCGGGGCGTACTCGTTCCTCGGCTGGCATCCCAGGGCCGCCAGCACCCCGGCGGCCAGCGCTGCAACTCCGGACCTTCGACTGCGGGTCATCGACGTCGGGCTCCTTGACTCGGGGGCGGGAAGTCCGGGGGGGATCACCCGGGGAGGGCGTCGGGCGGTCGGCCCGACGGCCCGGGACGGGCCTCGGGTCCGGCCAGCCCGAGCAGCTGGTCGCGGACGATCCGGTCGGCGAGGTCGGGGGGGAGGGTGCCGTCTCGGTAGAGGAAATCCATGGTGTGGATGACGACCAGGCCCCGGAGGGCCTTGGTCAGGTCGGGCGCCCGGCCCGGGGCCAGGATCCCGGCCCCCTCCAGCCGGCCGGTCGCCTCGTCGAGCAGCGCGTTGATCTCGCGGACGAAGGCCTCGGCCTCGGCCGCCAGGCACTCGTCGGCGGGGCCGAACATCACGGCGTAGAGGAACCGGGCCCGCTCGGGGGCCGCCCGGCTGAAGTCGAGCATCGCGTCGACCATGCGGACCACCCGCCCCAGCGGGTCGAGCGCCGCGTCGCTGAGCAGCCGTCGCAGGGCCGCGACGACCTCCGAGGAGGGGCGGGTCAGCAGCTCCTGGGCGAGCCCCTCCTTGCTCTTGAAGTGGTAGTAGAGCGTCGGGCAGGTCACCCCGGCGGCTTCGGCGATCGCCCGGACGGGGGTGGCGGCGAATCCCCGGTCGGCGAAGAGCCCCGAGGCGACCCGCTCGATATGCCGGGCGGTCGCATGGCCCTGCTCCGGCGAATCCTGCCCGTCCCCTCGTCCCGTCATCCACCCACCCTTCCGGCACGCATGCCCGCAACCTCATTTATAGAGCGCTCGTTAAGCTACCGCTCGGTACAATAGTCTAGACAGGCCGCCGACCGAGTCAAGGGCGGATGTCCGGGCCGGGCCGCCCGCCCCCGGCCGCGTCGGGCCGAATCCCGGGGGGGCCGCACCCGCGCCGAGGCCCCCGGGGGGGCCTCGGCGGGGCGGGATGACCGGTTCCGATCGGGTGCGGGCGGCGCTATAATGCGTAGGACGGCCGTCGGAGGATCGCCCGGCGGTCCCGGACCGATGCGGACGATTCAGGAGGCCCCTTCAGATGCAACATTCGCACACCCGCCGATCGTTCCTGGGGATGGGGATCGGGACCCTGGGGGCGTGGGCCTCGCTGCGCCCCGCCCGGGGCCGGGCGACCGGCCAGGGGGCCGGGACGGGCGCCGAGGCGATGGCGGCGAGGGCCGTGGCGTTCCTGAAGGGACGGCAGGAGGAGAACGGGGGGTGGTCGACCGAGCGGAGCCCGGGGATCACCGGGCTGGTGGTCACGGCCTTGCTGAGGTCGGGCGTCACGCCGTTCGACCCGACCGTCGAGCGCGGCTTGTCGTACGTCGAGGGGATCGTCGGCAACGACGGGATGCAGGCCGGGGGGCCTCACGCAAACTACCTGACCGCCATCGGCATCATGGCCCTCGACGAGGCGAAGAAGAAGGGGGCCGGCGACCGCTACGACGCCGTCATCCGGGGAGGCCAGGCGGCGCTCAAGGGCTTGCAGTGGGACGAGGGCGAGGGGAAGACCCCCGCCGACCCGTTCTACGGCGGCGCCGGCTACGGCGGGCACAGCCGGCCGGACCTGTCCAACACCTCGTTCATGATCGAGGCCCTGCGGCAGACCGGCCTGCCGGAGGACGACCCGGCGTTGCAGAAGGCGCTGCTGTTCGTCAGCCGGACGCAGAACCTCGACAGCGAGTTCAACGACCAGCCCTGGGCCGACGCCGTCGACGACGGCGGCTTCATCTACACCCCGGCCAACGGCGGCGAGAGCCAGGCGGGCGAGGCCCCCGGCGGCGGGCTGCGGTCGTACGCGAGCATGACCTACGCCGGGCTCAAGAGCATGGTCTACGCCGGCTTGACCATGGACGACCCGAGGGTGAAGGCCGCTCACGAGTTCATTCGGAACAATTACTCGCTGGACGAGAACCCGGGCCTCGGCCAGCAGGGCCTGTTCTACTACTACCAGACCTTCGCCAAGGCCCTCGCCGCGCTGGGCCGGCCGACCCTGACCGACGCCGGGGGCACCGAGCACGACTGGCGGGCCGACCTCGTGGCCGCGTTGGCCGAGCGTCAGGGCAAGCTCGGCGAGTGGGTCAACCCGGCCGACCGCTGGATGGAGGGGGATCCGAACCTGGTGACCGGCTACGGCCTGCTGGCCCTGGCCTCGGCGCGGCCGTCGGGCTGATCGGGCGGGCCCCGGCCGGAGGAGGCGGCCGGGGCGACTCCGGCCGGGCCCGGGGGTTAACGGCCGGATCGGGGGCCGGCCGCCCGGAGCGCCTCGGAGAAGCGGCCGGCGAGCAGGGAGGGGGAACGCCGGGCGTGCCGGACGAGGCCGATCGTCCGCCTCGGGCGCGCCCCGGAGAGCGAGCGATAGACGCGAGACGGGTCGGCGTCGAGCCGCCGGGCCATCTCCGGGACGAGCGAGATGCCCCGGCCGAGGCTGACGAGCTCCTGGATCGTGGCGAGCTGGCTGACCCGGCTGGTGACGATCGGCTGGAGCCGCTTCTGGTGGCAGAAGCTCAGGGCGTTGCCCGAGAGGCAGTGGGCGTCGTGCAGCAGGATGAAGGGCTCGGACTGGAGGTCCCTGATGGAGACCCTCGGCCGATCGGCCAGGCGGTGGCCGGCGGGCAGCAGGACCAGCAGCTCCTCGTCGAATAGGGGCTCGACGTCGAACTCGGCGTGGTCGATCGGCAGGGGGAGCACGGCCAGGTCCAGCTCGAATTCGAGCAGCCGGGAGACGATCGACTCGGTCACGTCCTCCACCACCTCGAGCCGGGCCCGGGGGTGGGCCCGGGCGAAGCCGTCGAGCACCCCGGCGAGGAAGTAGGGGACGACCGTCGGCGGGGCGCCGACGACGAGCCGGGCCGCCTCGGGGTCGTCGTTCACCAGGTCGCGGGCCCCGTCGATCAGGGAGAGCACCTGGTCGGCGACCGGCTTGAGCCGTCGCCCGGACTCGGTGAGCAGGGCCCGGCGGCCGAGCCGCTCGAACAGGGGGCGGCCCAGCTCGGATTCGAGCTTCTGGATCTGCTGGGATAAGGATGGCTGCGAGACGTGGCAGGCCTCGGCCGCCCGGGTGAAGCTGCCCAGCTCGGCCAGCCGGGCGAAGTAGCGGAGCTGGTGGACTTCCATTGGCTGCGCCTATCGACCGGATAGGAAAATCGTCTTGGACTTATCGATTGAGTCCCCCGATAATCCGGGAGCCGGCGGGGGGTGTCAACCGGATGGGCCGGTGGTGCGAGGCCCGCCCCCGGCGCGTGTCGTCCGCGAGACGGGCAGCCCCCGGTCGACACGGTCATGCCCCGCCCGGATGCTCGCCGGGGAATCGCACGCATGGGCCACCCCGGCGAGGATCGGGGCGGCTCCCTCGGAGATTCACCCATGCGTCCGGCTCGCCGACGAGCCGCCCCACGCTGCGACCGCCGATCCTTGACCACCACCCCAGGAGAGATCATGACGTCGACACCACACCTCGCTCGTCTCGCGACGAGCTTCGCGGTGCTGTGCATCGCCGCCCCCGCGATCGCCCAGGACCCGCGGCCCGAGGGCCCCCAGGGGCGGGACGCGGGGGCCGTGGTCTCGTGCCCGGTGACGGGCGCGATCCGAACGCTGACCGCCCTGACCAAGACGGTCCAGGGCCCCGGGGACTCGGACCAGGCCCCCCCGAAGTACGAGGCCCCGGCGCCGCAGGCCATGTCGAATCAGGACTGGTGGCCCGACCAGCTGAACCTGGAGATGCTCCACCAGAATTCGCCCGCAAGCAATCCCATGGGCGCGGACTTCGACTATGCCGAGGTGTTCAAGTCGCTCGACCTCGATGCCCTCAAGAAGGACATCAACGAGGTGATGACGACGTCCCAGGACTGGTGGCCGGCCGACTACGGCCACTACGGGCCGCTGTTCATCCGGATGGCCTGGCACAGCGCCGGCACGTACCGGGTCGCCGACGGCCGGGGAGGCGCCTCGGACGGCACCCAGCGGTTCGCCCCCCTCAACAGCTGGCCGGACAACGCCAACCTCGACAAGGCCCGTCGCCTGCTCTGGCCGATCAAGCAGAAGTACGGCCGGAACATCTCCTGGGCCGACCTGATGGTCCTGGCGGGCAACTGCGCCATCGAGTCGATGGGGGTCGAGCCGTTCGGCTTCGCCGGCGGCCGGGAGGACGTCTGGGAGCCCCAGCAGGACGTCTTCTGGGGGTCGGAGCGCGAGTGGCTGGGCGGCGAGCGCTACCAGGACCAGAAGCTGGAGAACCCGCTGGGCGCCACCCAGATGGGGTTGATCTACGTCAACCCGGAGGGGCCCAAGGGCGAGCCGGATCCGCTCGCCGCGGCCCAGTCCATCCGGCTCACGTTCGGCCGCATGGCGATGGATGACGAGGAGACCGTCGCCCTGATCGCCGGCGGCCACACGTTCGGCAAGGCCCACGGCGCCGCCGACCCCAAGGAGTACGTCGGTCCCGCCCCGGAGGGGGCCGGCCTCGTGGCCCAGGGCCTCGGCTGGCTGAGCCGGTTCGGCAAGGGGAACGCCGGCGACACGATCACCAGCGGCCTGGAAGGGGCCTGGTCCTCCTCGCCGACGAAGTGGTCGAACGAATACTTCGACAACCTCTTCGACTACGAATGGGAGCTGACCGAGAGCCCCGCCGGGGCCAAGCAGTGGACCCCCAAGGACGGCGCCGGCGACGGCACCGTGCCCGACGCCCACGACCCGTCGAAGATGCACGCCCCGATGATGTTCACGACGGACCTCGCCCTGAGGATGGACCCGGACTACGAGAAGGTCTCGAGGCGATTCCACGAGAACCCCGAGGAGTTCCAGCGGGCCTTCGCCAGGGCCTGGTACAAGCTGACCCACCGCGACATGGGACCCCACGCCCGGCTGCTCGGCCCGGAGGTCCCCGAGCCCCAGCTCTGGCAGGACCCGATCCCCGAGGCCGATCACGCGCCGATCGACGACGAGGACGTCGCCCGGCTCAAGGCCGAGATCCTCGACTCCGGCCTCTCCCCCTCGGACCTGATCTCGACCGCCTGGGCCTCGGCCTCCACGTTCCGGGGATCGGATTATCGCGGCGGGGCCAACGGGGGCCGCATCCGCCTCGCCCCCCAGAAGGACTGGGAGGTGAACGAGCCGGCCCGACTCGCCGAGGCCCTGCAGGCCTTCGAGCGGATCCAGAAGGAGTTCAACGACGCCCAGGACGACGGCAAGGCGGTCTCGATCGCCGACCTGATCGTGCTGGGCGGGACCGCCGCCGTCGAGCAGGCCGCGAAGGAGGCCGGATTCGACGTCCGGGTCCCGTTCGCCCCCGGCCGGACCGACGCGTCGCAGGAGATGACCGACGCGGAGTCCTTCGCCGCGCTGGAGCCGACCGCGGACGGGTTCCGCAACTACCTGTCATCGAGCGACGACCGACGGCCGGAGGAGTCGCTGGTGGACCGGGCCCAGTTGCTGACCCTGACCGCCCCCGAGATGGCGGTGCTCGTGGGAGGCCTCCGGGTCCTGGGCGCGAACGCCGGTGACTCCCCGCATGGCGTCTTCACCGATCGCCCCGGGACGCTGACCAACGACTTCTTCGTGAACCTGCTGGACATGGGCACCACCTGGCAGCAGTCGGCCGAAGGCGACCAGGTCTTCGAGGGCCGGGACCGGGAGTCGGGGGCGGTCAAGTGGACCGGCACCCGCGTCGACCTCCTGTTCGGCTCCAACTCGCAGCTCCGGGCCATCGCGGAGGTCTACGCCGCCGACGACGCGAAGGAGAAGTTCGTCCGCGATTTCGTCGCGGCCTGGACCAAGGTGATGAACCTCGATCGCTTCGACCTCGACCCCGAGGCCTGAAGCGGCCCGACGCCGATATTGGCCCGTCAAGGCGACCGATCGGCGTCAAAGGTGTCCGCGACCCGGCCCCCCCAATCCGGCCCGACGGTCGGCGTCGGGGGGCTGGTCTCGGCACCGAGAGGAGACCGGGAGGGGGCGACGACGCCCCCCCATCTCGACCCGACCCCCGCGTCCGACGGACGGCATCATCCCCATCATCTTCGCCGTCCTCGGGGCGGGGGAGTCGGGCGAAGCATTCCCGATTCCTGGGCACGCCGGGACGCATCGCGGCCGTCGAACGGGAGGGCCGCATCCGGCGCGGAGGAGGGGAGGGGTCCTCCTCGTCAGGCGTCCCGAGGATGACGGCGAGTCCCCGGGATCACCGCCGGGCGGCTCGGACCGGGAGAGCCCCGGGGGCCGGCATCGGCGAGGGGTCGACGTTGACCGGGCGTCCGTCCCGGGACCGACGATCGGTAACCGTATCGCGATCCACGTGTCTTCGCGTGAGAGACGCGCCGGCTTCCCGCGGCGACTCCCCGCCGAGTTGCCCCGAAGGGGCGACGCGATTCGATCGATTGGGAGCGGCAGCCGAGCCGATAATCGGGAGGAGCGGATCGGCCCTCCGTCGCCCGCGTAACGCCACGCGGGCGATCGCTTCCAATGCCGTTCCCCGGAGCAGAGCATGAGGCTCTTCTGCTCGTCCCGCCGCCTCAACTGGGTGGCGATCGGCGCCCTCCTGACCACGATCCCAGCCGTTGTGGTGGAGCCGGCTCCCGCCAGGGCCCGGCCGCCGGTCAGCCCGCTCAGCCTCGCCGACCTGGAGCGGTTCGCCCTGTCGCATAACCCGACCCTGGCCCAGGCGACCGCCCAGCTCGACGCGGCCCAGGGCCGGGCGGTCCAGGCCGGGCTCTACCCGAACCCGACGGTCGGGTACTTCAGCCAGCAGATCGGGGAGGAGGGGACGGCCGGGCAGCAGGGGGCATTCCTCACTCAGATGATCGTCACCAGCGGGAAGCTGAGGCTCAACCGGGCGAAGTCGGCGCGCGAGGTTGACGTCGTCGACTGCCAGGCCAAGGCGCAGGGGCTTCGGGTTTTGAATACCGTCCGCATTCAGTTCTGGCAGGTGGTCGCCCTGCGGTACATGGCCCGGGCCCAGGAGGAGCTGATCCGCCGGGCGGATGACGCGGTGACGGCGGTCGAGGGTCGCCAGGAGGCCGGGGACGCCGAGCGGGCGGATGTGCTGGAGGCCCGGCTGGAGAAGACGCAGCTCGAGGATCTCCTCGAGGAGACCGCGAACCGCCACCAGGCGGCCTGGGGACGGCTGGCCGCGCTGGTCGGCCTGCCGGACCTGCCCCCGGCCCCGCTCTCCGCGGACCTGGAGGCCGCCGGCCCGCCCCTGGAATTCCACGCCGCCCTTGCCCAGTTGCTGACGGCCAGCCCCGAGCTGGGCGTGGCCCGTTCCGTGGCGGCGAGCGATCAGGTCTCGTTGCAGCGGGAGCTGGTCGAGCCGGTCCCTAACCTCCAGCTCGAGCTGGCCACCGCCTACAACGCGGCCGACCAGCGGCAGCAGGCGTACGCCCAGCTCGGGTTCATGCTGCCGATCTTCGACCGCAACCAGGGGAACATCCGGGCGGCCCGGGCCCAACTCGTCCGGTCCGCGTCCGGGGTGCGCCGGGTGGAGCTGAACCTGAGGGACCGGCTGGCCACGGCGTTCGAGCAGTACCTGTCGGCCCGGGACGACGTGGAGCAGTACCGGGAGGAGCGGCTGCCGGGGGCCCGGGAGCTGTTTGACCTCCGGTTGGAGGGGTTGAAGGCCGGTAAAGGCGAATGGTCGCAGGTCCAGCAGGCCTTGCGCACCTACGCCCAGGCCCGGCAGGAGTATCTGCAGTCGCTGCTCAACCTCCGCCGGGCGGAGGTGGGTATCTGCGGGCTGCTGCTGGTGGACGGGCTGGACGACCCGCCGCCCCCGCCGAGCCAGGGCCAGCCGCATCGGGACCAGGAGCAGAAGCTGTTCCAGGAGAGCCTCCAGCAGCCGCTGCTCGGGCCGGGCGGGCGTCGGATCGAGGACCGACTCGGGAACCAGCAGCCGTAGGCGCTCTCATGGATCGCCCCGACTGCCGCGGTGTGACAGCATCCGTACCATGACCCCCCGTCCCGTAGCGGTCCGGAACCGCAAGCGGGGGTCACCGGTTCGAGGCGATCGTAACATGGCCATCACGATGGGGTTCGTATTGCGCATACGGCGATCGGGCCGAGGCCCGCCGCGGCGACGACTTCGAGGGCGAAGGTGGGGCCCTGCGTATGGCTCAGGGCCCGGCTGACGGCGGCGTCTCACCAGGAAGGCTAACGGACCGCGACCCAGGGCGGCCGGCTGGCCGACCATCAGCAGGAGCCCGATCGGCACCAGGCCGAACCAGGCGTCGAGGTCCAGGCGACCGGGACATGCCTTGATCCTCGCCCCGTGACCGCTCACGATTCCCCGTCACCCAGGGCATGGCGGATGCGGTCCCGCATCTGCTCGGCCTCGTCGCCGGAGTACGACTGCTGGGGCCAGGGCCAGCGGAAGGCGTCGTCCTTGAACCGGGGGACGATGTGCCAGTGGACGTGGTGGACGGACTGGCCGGCGACCTCGCCGTGGTTGACGATCACGTTCAGGCCGTCGGCGCCGGTGGCCTGCTTGACGGCCCGGCAGAGGCGGGGCAGGAGGGATCCGACGTGGGCCGAGACGTCGTCGGGCAGGTCGGAGAGGGTGGCGGCCTCGGCCTTGGGGACGATCAAGAGGTGCCCCTTGTTGACCGGGCCGACGTCGAGGAACGCCAGGGCGCCGTCGGTCTCCAGGACCTTGGCGGCGGGGATCTCGCCCCGGAGGATCCGGGCGAAGACGTTCTGGGGGTCGTAGGCCATGCTCGGGGCTCCCGGCCGGGTCGAGGGGAGGGGAGGGCGAGGGGGGCTCAAACGGCCGAAGGCAGGGGCCAGATGACGGGTCATCTGGCCCCTGCCTTCGGCGGAATTCATCGGGTGCCGGGGTCGGATCGGATCAGGCCTCGGAGCCGACGACCTCGGGCTGGACCGACTGGGAGCGGACGGGCTCGTCCGCGCCGATGAGCTGGATGATGGCCATCTGGGAGCAGTCGCCCTGGCGACGGTGGGCGAGCTTGAAGATCCGCGAGTAGCCGCCGGGCCGCTCCATGTAGCGGGGGGCGATCTCGAAGAAGAGCTTGTAGGCGACGTCCTTGCGGGTCAGGACGGTGAGGATGCGGCGGAACTCGGCGAGGGGGAGCTTGTCGGCCGCGTCGCCGCCGAGGGCCTTCTGGCGGCGGATGCCGCGGACGGCCATCGTGATCAGCTTCTCGGCGTAGGGCTGCAGTTCCTTGGCCTTGGCCTGGGTCGTCTCGATCCGCTCGTGCTCGAAGAACGAGGTGGCCAGGTTGCGCATGAGCATCCGGCGATGCTCGGGGCTCCGCTTGAACTTCCGTCCGGCTTTGCGGTGACGCATGGCTTGGGTCCCAGTAGGCAGAAGGCAGAAGGCGGTAGGCAGTAAGCCGGATATCCGAGTCCCGACGACGCAGCGGAGGAGGCGACCCGGTCCGGGGTGATGCGTGCCCGCCGGACGGTCCTGTTCGGCCTACTGCCTACTGCCTACTGCCTACTCCCGAATGAGATCAGCGGCGGGCGATGTCCATGCCGAGATCCAGGCCGATCTCCTGGAGCTTGACGCGGACTTCCTTGAGCGTGGTCTCGCCGAAGTTGCGGACGCCGAGGAGCTGGTCCTCGGACCGGCTGACGAGGTCCCGGACGGAGGTGATCCCCTCGCTCTCCAGGCAGTTGGTGGCGCGGACGGAGAGTTCGAGCTCGGCGAGGCTCATGTTGAGCTTCCGCTCGGTCTCCATGTCGACGCCGCCGCCGTAGGAGCCCCCCTCGAAGCCACCGGAGCCGTCGGCGGGCAGGCCGGGGCCGGGCTCGTAGTACTGGACGAAGGGGTTGAGGTGCTTGCGGAGGATCTTGGCGGCCTCGACCAGCGCCATCTCGGGGCTGAGGGTGCCGGTGGTCCAGATCCGCATGGTGAGCTGGTCGTAGTTGGTCCGCTGGCCGACCCGGGTGTCCTGCACCTTGTACTCGACGCGGGTGACGGGGCTGAAGATGGCGTCGATGGGGATCGCGCCGATCTCCAGGTCGTCGGTGTGCCCCTCGGCGGCGGGGCGGTAGCCCCGGCCGTTCTCGACGCTCATCTCGATGTGGAACGGGACGTCGTCGGTGAGGGTGCAGAGGATGTGGTCGGGGTTGATGACCTCGACCGACTCGTCGTGGAGGACGTCGGCGGCGGTGACGACGCCGCGGCGGTCGCGTTCGATGCGGATGGTGCGGGGGCTGTCGCTGTGGTTCTTGACGACCAGGCCCTTGAGGTTGAGCACCAGGTCGGTGATGTCCTCGACCATCCCGGGGATGGTCGAGAACTCGTGCTGGACGCCCTGGATCTTGATCGTGGTGACGGCGCTGCCCTCCAGGCTGGAGAGCAGCACGCGACGCAGGCTGTTGCCCACGGTGTGGCCGAAGCCGCGTTCGAACGGCTCGACGTGGAATTCGCCGAACGACTCGGTCAAGGTCTCCCGGGTGCAGACGACCCGGCTGGGCAGTTCCAGGCCTCGCCAACGGATGCGCATGGCTGAATCAGGCTCCCAAATTCACCGCAGAGGACGCGACGGGCGGGCGTGGCTGGGGGAGGGGCGGGCGGCCGATCGACCGACTCGATCGATCGATGGGCTCGCCCGGCGACGATCCGGTCCCCTGGGGTCTTCCTCGGCGTCCTCTGCGTTCTCCGCGGTGAATCCCCGTCCCGAATCCGAATCCGACGATGGCGTCTCCGACCGGCCGGCCCGGCGTCAGCGGCTCAGCAGCTCGACGATCAGCTGGGGCGTGACCGGCAGCGAGACGTCCTGGATGGTGGGCAGTCGGCTGACCCGGCCCTCGGCGGGCTCGGTGGAGGTGCGGTCCAGCCAGTCGGGGACCGGCGGCATGCCCTCCATGCTCAGGGCCCCGGCGACGAGGTTCTGCGAGCCCTCGCGCTCCTTGATCTTGATCACGTCGCCCGGCTTGACCAGGTAGCTCGGGATGTCGGTCTTGCGGCCGTTGATCAGGATGTGGCCGTGGCGGACGAGCTGCCGGGCCGAGGGGCGGCTGACGGCGAAGCCCAGGTGGGTGACCACGTTATCGAGCCGGCGCTCGAGCAGGGCCATGAGCAGGTCGCCGGTGTTGCCGGGGCGGCGGCTGGCCATCTCGTAGTAGCGGCGGAACTGGCGCTCGAAGACGCCGTAGTACCGCTTGACCTTCTGCTTCTCCCGCAGCCGGATGGAGTACTCGCTCGGCTTGCCGCGGCGGTACTGCTGCTGCCCGGGGGGGCCGTCCCGACGCTCGACGGCGCACTTGGGCGAATCGCAGCGCGAGCCCTTGAGGAAGAGCTTGATCCCTTCGCGTCGGCAAAGCCGGCAGACGGGTCCGATGTGGCGTCCCATGATCCTCGATTCTCAACCAGATAAGTGCCGAGCGATGGCGTCTGAACCGTCCGTCTGCTGAGGGATCGGGCCGGCGGCGTGACGGCCCGGCACCCGCCCGCTCAGCACCCCGACATCCGCGAGGCAAGGCATCCCGATACGGGGAAACGACCCGACCGGCCGAGCCGATCAGACCCGCCGCTTCTTGGGGGGGCGGCAGCCGTTGTGCGGCAGGGGCGTCACGTCCTCGATCGCCTTGATCGACAGGCCGGCGGCCTGCAGGGCGGTGATGGCGCTCTCCCGCCCGGAGCCGGGGCCCTTGACGCGGACCTCGACCTCCTTGACCCCGAACTTCGTGGCGGTCGAGGCCGAGACCTCGGCGGCCCGCTGGGCGGCGAAGGGCGTGCTCTTGCGGCTGCCCTTGAAGCCGACCGTGCCGCTGGAGGCCCAGCAGAGGGTGTCGCCGTTCGGGTCGGTGACCGTCACCAGCGTGTTGTTGAACGTCGCCTTGATGTGCACGACCGCGCGGCTCACGTTGCGGCGGGTCTTCCGCTTCTTGGCCTTGGCCACCGCTGGGCTGCTCCGCTCTTCGGGTGTCCGGGACGGGGATCGAGTCGGACGCTCCGATCAAAATCCGCCGAATGATTGCTCCGATGGAACGAACGCGCCCGGCCGTCGCCGGGCGAGACGCCCCGGGGCCGCGTCGGGCCTCGGGGGGCCGGGTTGAGCCGAGGCGGGCCGCCCTCCCCTCCGGAGAACGCGGCCTCGGGGCCGGCTCAGCGCATGTCCTTGACGCCCTTCTTGCCCGCGACCGTCTTGCGGGGCCCCTTGCGGGTCCGGGCGTTGGTCTGGGTCCGCTGGCCGCGGACGGGCAGGCCCCGGCGGTGCCGCAGGCCGCGGTAGCAATTGATGTCGCGAAGCCGGGCGATGTTCTGCTGCACGACGCGCTGCAACTGGCCCTCGACCGTGTACTCGTTGTCGAGCAGCGCGATGATCTTGGCCAGCTCGTCGTCGGTCAGGTCGCGGGCCCGCTTGGTCGGCTCGACCCCGGTACGCTCGCAGAGCTGATCGGCCAGGAAGGGGCCGATGCCGTAGAGGTAGCGCAGCGAGATCCGAATCTGCTTATCGTTGGGGATGTCGACGCCCAGGATACGAGGCATCCGTCCTGTTCCTCCGGGGAGGCGGTCCGATCAGTCCGGCGGCCCGAGTCGAGGCCGCTCGGGCCGTCTCAGCCCTGCCGCTGCTTGTGCTTGGGATTGGCCTTGCAGATGACGTACACCTTGCCCCGTCGCCGCACGATGATGCAGGCGTCGCAAATCCGCTTGACGCTCGATCGGACCTTCATCGCTCCTCGTCCCGTCTGCTGCTGCCTGATGAATGATCGCGTCGGTTCTTCGAGCCCGCTTGGGCTCGACGGCGCGTCGGGGATGCCGGTCGACCGGCGCGCGCCGCGGACCGGGGGGAATTCGACTACTGTATCGCAACGGCCCCGCCGAGGCAAGGCTGTTGTGACCCGAACAATCGGAATCGACCCGATCTGCAGGCCGTCCAAAGATCGTCCGGTGTCAGGCCGGGCTGGCGGGCGACCCGGGCCAGCATGCGAGGACCAATCTCGTCAGTGTCGTGGAAAAAGGACACGAAGTCCGGCCAGCCGACCCATTCAAGGACACGATGCGAGCCTCCGAGAGGGCACTTGACACTCCAGCCGATGCGAAGGAGGGCAGCGAGGACGTGTCTCGCCTTGGTCGAATGCCATCGAATCATGAACTGATCGCGAAGAGACGGCCGAGCTCGGGGACCTTCTCGCCATGTTCCAGTCGGTCGGCCCATACCCTGAGCGCGAGCGCCTCGACTCGGCCGATCGCGTCGAGGCGAGAAGGACCGCAGGCGAGGGCACCGGGGAGTTCCGGGACCTCGGCGATCCAACGGCCGTCGACTTCCTGCTCGACCTCGATCGTCAGCGGGCCCGCCGCATCCATGGTCGCCCCCGTCTCATTCCTGGTCCGGCGGCAGGGTGAGGATGCGGGGGCCGTCGGCGGTCATGGCGACGGTGTGCTCGAAGTGGGCGGCGCCGCGGTTGTCCTTGGTGACGATGGTCCAGCCGTCGGCGAGGGCCTTGACGTGCTTGGTCCCCAGGGCGACCATCGGCTCGACGGCCAGGACGATGCCAGGCTCGAGCCGGATGTCATTGCGACGCAACGCCTTGCTGAGGAAATTCGGGACCTGGGGCTCCTCGTGCATGTCGCGACCGATGCCGTGGCCGACGAACTTCTCGATGACGTGCATCCCCTGGCTCTTGACGTATCGCTCCATCAGGCCGGCGACCTCGGACCAGTACTCGCACCGGCCCATGGCCCGGATGGAGAGTTCGAGCGTCTCCCGGGTGACCTGGAGCAGCTTGCCGTGCTCCTGGGTGACCTCGCCGATGGCGAGGGTGACGGCCGAGTCGCCGCACCAGCCGTTGAGGCGGCAGCCGGTGTCGACGGAGATGATGTCGCCGTCCTGCAAGGGCCGACGGCTGGGGATGCCGTGGACGACGGCGTCGTTGACGCTGGCGCAGATGACGGCGGGGAAGGCGCGGACGCCCTTGGTCGGGCTCGGGTAGTTCAGGAACAGGGGGGTGGCGTCGTACTTCCGGAAGACGGCGGCGACCGCATCGTTCAGCTCGGCGGTGGTGGCACCGGGCACGGCCAGCTCTCGGACGCGGCCGAGGGCCTCGGCGACGACCTTGCCCGCCTCCCGCATGAGGCCGATCTCCCGGGGGCTCTTGAGCTTGATGATCGATCGGCTGGGGCGGAGCATCGGGGGGGGCCCTCCGGGGCGGGGCGTTCGGCGGCGAGGCGAGCGGGGCCGGACCCGGGGATCGCCGGGCGGGGCGGCTCCCGCCGGGCGATCCCGGCCTCCGGGATCAGCGTCGGGTCATCAGGCCGCTGTAGTTCCGCATGATCAGGTGGCTGTCGATCTTCTGCACCAGGTCGAGGCAGACCGAGACGACGATCAGCAGGCCGGTGCCGCCCAGGAACGAGGTGATCAGCGGGTCCACGCTCGTGCCGGCCTGGGCCAGCCCCGCCTGGACCAGGGACGGGATGACCGCCACCAGGCTGAGGAACGCGGCGCCGACGTAGGTGATCCGCAGCATCACCTTCTCCAGGTACTCGGCCGTCCGGCGGCCGGGGCGGTAGCCGGGGATGAAGCTGCCGTAGTCCTTCAGGTTATCGGCCATGTCCTTGGGGTTGAAGGTGATGGCCGTCCAGAAGTAGCAGAAGAAGTAGATCAACGCGATGTAGAAGACCGTGTAGACGTAGCCCTGGCTCTGGAAGGCGTCGAGCGTGCTCTCGCAGAACCGGGCGATGCCGACCTGCCAGCCGGCGGCGTCCTCGTCGGTCAGCCAGCCGGCGGTGCCGGAGGAGAGCCCCTTGAAGATGAAGAAGGGGAACATCAGGAGGCTGGAGGCGAAGATGATCGGCATGACGCCGGCCTGGTTCACCTTCAGGGGCAGGTACTGCCGGCTGCCGCCGTAGACCCGACGCCCCCGGACGTGCTTGGCCGACTGCGTCGGGATCCGGCGCTGGCTCTCGGTGATCGCGATGACGCCGACGATCACGGCGATGAACAGCGCGAACAGCAGGATGGTGACGATCAGGCTGTACGGCTTCTCGGCGTCCCCGGTCAGGCGGGGGGTGAAGCCGGCGGCCAGGTAGAACATGGCGTCGTCGGCGCGGGCGAGGATGCCGGCCATGATCAGCAGGCTGATGCCGTTGCCGATGCCGTACTCGTCGATCTGCTCGCCGATCCACATCAGGAAGATCGTCCCGGTGGTCATGATCAGCATGCAGATGAACCCGTACGGGAAGAAGTCCTTGTATCCCGCCGGGATGAAGTCGAGCGTCTGGACGAACTGGATCCACATGGCCGACTGGCCGAGGCAGATCACCACCGTCGCGTATCTCGTGTATTCGTTGATCTTCTTGCGGCCGCTCTCGCCCTCCTTCATCAGGGCCTCCAGCTGGGGCACGACGCTGCCCAGCAGCTGGAAGATGATCGAGGCCGAGATGTAGGGCATGATGCCGAGGCCGAAGATCGTGCTCATGCCGATCTGGGTGCCGCCGAACATGGCGGCCATGCCGAGGACCTTGCCGAAGGCCTGCTGGCGGATCGTCTCCTGCCACTCGGCCAGGGCCGACTGGTCGACGATCGGCAGGGGGATGTAGAAGCCGATCCGGTAGATGGCCAGGAACATGGCCGTCATCAGGATCTTGCGCTGCAGCTCGGGGACCTTGAAGAAGATCGTGATCAGCTTCTGCACGGCAGGACGGCTCCTGTGCGCGTCGGGGCGGGGCGTCGGCGATTCAAACAGCGTCCTTGGATTCGTCCCGGTCGGTCCGGAGATCGCCGGCGGTCGGTGCGAAGGCCGGGCGCACGGCGAGGTCCGCCCCGGCGCGTGAGGGGCGGTCGGGCTTGCTCCCAATGGGACGGCCGCCGGGCCGGATCTCGTCTCGATCCGGCCCGGCGGCGTGGTCCGATCGGGTGATCAGCCGACGACCTCGATCGAGCCGCCGGCGGCGGCGATCTTCTCGGCGGCGGTCTTGGAGAACTTCTGGGCCTTGACGGTGAGGGCCTTGGTCAGGGTGCCGTCGCCGAGGATCTTCAGGCCGTCGTCGTGGCGGCCCTTGACCAGGCCCTTAGCCCGGAGGACGGCCTCGTCGACGGTGGCGCCAGAGTCGAAGAAGGCCTCGAGCAGCTCGAGGTTGAGGATGGCGAAGTCCTTCTTGAACCGGCCGTTGGAGAAGCCCCGGATCGGCACCCGGCGGACGATCGGCATCTGGCCGCCTTCCATCAGGGGGTGCTGCTTGTAGCCCTGGCGGGAGGAGTGGCCCTTGTGTCCCTTGGTGCTGGTCTTGCCGTGGCCGGAGCCGACGCCGCGGCCGATCCGCTTGCGCTTCTTGTGCTTCTGGATTCCTTCGTGGACGTCGTGGATCTGCATCGTCATCTACCTCAAAGTTCGACGCCACGGAGCCGGGCGACTTCTTCCTTCGTGCGGAGCTGCTCCAGGCCGTTGATGGCGGCCTTGACCAGGTTGAGCTTGTTGGCCGAGCCGATGCTCTTGGTCAGGATGTCGGTGATGCCGGCGGCCTGGACCACGGCCCGGACGGCGCCCCCGGCGATGACGCCGGTGCCGGGGCTGGCCGGGAGCATGATGACCTTGGCGGCGCCGTAGCGGCCGATCACCTGGTGCGGGATGGTGCCGCGCCGGGTCTGGACCCGGCACATCCGCTTGTGGGCGTCCTTGACGCCCTTCTCCACCGCCGGCGGGACCTCGTTTGCCTTGCCGTAGCCCCAGGCCACCTGGCCCTTGCCGTTGCCGACGACCACCAGGGCGTTGAAGCTGAATCGGCGGCCACCCTTGACCACCGCGGCGCAACGGCGGATGGCCACGACGCTCTCGGTCCACTCGCCGCGATCTCGACTGTCGCTGGACACCATGATCCTCCGGGGAAGTAGGCAGTAGGCAGGAGGCAGCAGGAGGGCGGGCGGATCGGGTCGTTGCGGTCGACGATTCGGGACAATGGGCCGCATCGGGACAGGGACGGGGCCGGGGCGGGTGGCCGGGCCCCCTCTGTCCTGCCTGCTGCCGACTGCCTGCTGCCTGCTCGCTCCCGATAATCAGAATTCCAGGCCGGCCTCGCGGGCGGCGTCGGCCAGGGCCTGGATGCGGCCGTGATACTTGTAGCTTCGGCGGTCGAAGCAGACCTTGTCAATACCGGCGGCCTTGGCGCGCTCGGCGACGAGCTTCCCGACGACCGCGGCGGCGGCCTTGTTGCCGCCGTAGCCGCTCTCCTGGCGGAAGCTCGGCTCGACGGTGCCGGCCGAGGCGAGGGTCGTCGCCGAGTCGTCGTTGATGATCTGCGCGTAAATATGCTTCGAGCTGCGGAAGATCGCCAGCCTGGGCCGCTCGGCCGAGCCGTGCAGCTTCTTGCGGACGTGCCGCTGACGGCGGAGCCGCTGCCCCTGGACGTGCAACCGTTGGTTCTTGCCCTTCACCTTCGTGCTCTCCTGCTCCGGGCCCCTTGGGCAGCCGATGCCGACCGGCCACCCGGCCCCTTGTTGAGTCGGCGGTCGGAGGTCGACAGCAGCCGGGCAACCTCGGGGGACGGCCCTCGCCGTCGACCCCGCCTGCCTCCCGCCGCGTGCGGCCGACCCCGACCGATTACTTGCCGAACGCCTTGCCCGACTTGCGGCGGACCTGCTCGCCCTCGTAGCGGATGCCCTTGCCCTTGTAGGGCTCGGGCGGCCGGACGCGGCGGACCCGGGCGGCGAACTCGCCGACGGCCTGCTTGTCGGCCCCGGTGACCTGGATGTGGGTGGCGTCGGGGACGGTGACGGTCACCCCCTCGGGCGCCTGCACCTGCACCTGGTTGGCGTAGCCGACCTGGAGGTTGACCGTGTTGGGCCCCTTGAGCTGGGCCTGGTAGCCGACGCCGACGATCTCCAGGCGCTTGGAGTAGCCCTCGGTGACGCCCTTGATCATGTTGTTGATCAGGGTTCGGGTCAGGCCGTGGAGGGCCTTGCTGGTGCGCTCGTCGTCGGGCCGCTCGACGAGGATCTGCTTGGCGTCGGCGTCGTGGCGGACCCGCATCTCCTCGCGGAAGGTGAAGGAGAGCGAGCCCTTGGGCCCCTCGACCTTGATGGTGGTGTCGGCCAGGGAGATCTTCACGGCGTCGGGCACGGGGATCGGCAGGCGACCGATTCGGGACATGGGACTGGGCTCCGGGCAAGGCGGTGGTCGGGTGGGGTAGCTCGGCTCGGCGGGTCCGGCCGGTCTCAGTAGACCAGGGCCAGCACCTCGCCGCCGACCTTCTCGGCCCGGGCTCGGCGGTCGCTGACGATGCCCTTGGGGGTGCTGAGGACGTGGATGCCCATGCCGCCCTGCACCGGCTTCAGCTCCCGGTAGCCGCTGTAGATGCGGCGCCCGGGCTTGCTGACGCGGTCGATCTTCGAGATGACCTTTTCGCCGTTGGGGCCGTACTTCAGGTTCAAGCGGAGGGTGCGGGCCGGGACGGTGTCGATCTCCTCGAAGTCCCAGATGTACCCCTCCTCCTTGAGGGCCTGGGCGATGCCGCGCTTCTCGTTGGAGTGCGGCATGTCGACGAACGGCTTCTCGATCCGCACGGCGTTGCGGATCCGGGTCAGCATGTCGGCGATCGGGTCGGTCATCATGGCGGGGTCGGCCTTTCTGCCGCCTCGGGTAACGCGGTCGATCCGCCGGGGGGGGTCTCGGGCGGCCGAGCGGTCGGCGAGGCGGGGGTCTTGAACGATCTATCGGGGAAATCGGGCGAGGGACCGGGGTCGGGTCGACTCAGCCGGCCCGCTGCGAGCCGGGCTTGCGGTAGGGCATGCCGAAGGCCCGGAGCAGTTCGCGGGCCTGGTCGTCGTTGCGGGTGGTGGTGACGATGGTGATGTCCATCCCCAGCGTGTGAGTGATCTTGTCGGCCTCGATCTCGGGGAAGACCACCTGCTCGGACAGGCCGAGGGTGTAGTTGCCGTTGCCGTCGAAGCTGTTGGGGTTGACCCCCCGGAAGTCGCGGATGCGGGGCAGCACCAGGTTGATCAGCCGGTCGAGGAACTCATACATCTTCATGCCGCGGAGGGTGACCTTGCAGCCGATCTCGTTCCCCTCGCGGAGGCGGAAGCCGGCGATCGAGGTCTTGGCCTTGGTGATCACCGGCTTCTGGCCGGCGACGCGCCCCATGGTGTCGACGGCGGTGTCGAGGATCGTCTTGTCCTGCGTGGCGCGACCGACGCCCATGTTCAGGACGACCTTCTCGATCTTGGGCACCGCCATGACGTTGGTGATCCCGTACTTCTTGGCGAGCTCGGGGCCGATGGTCTTCTGGTATTCTTCGAACAGGCGGGCCATGTCTGGCGGTCCTCTGGCCGACGGCGCGGGCCCGGGTGGCGGTGCCCGTATGCCGGCGGGGGCGGTGGGGTGGGTCGGACGTCCGATGGGAGGCGGGCAGGGCCCGGGGCCTGCCCTCGTCGACGGCGGGGCGGGCCGATCCGATCAGCCCTGCGTCTTCGCCCGGGTGGGCTTGGGGGGGCCGAGGGTGCCGAGGCCGGAGTCGCAACGCTTGCAGTGCCGCTCCTTCTGGCCGTTGTCGAGGATGCGGCGGCCGACCCGGGCCGGGCCATTGCAGGTCGGGCAGAAGAGCATGACGTTGGAGACGTCGACCGGCATCTCCTTGGAGAGGCGGCCGCCCTGGGGGTTGCGCTGATTGGGCTTGACGTGCTTGTAGACGAGGTTGACCCCCTCGACGACGACCTTGCCCCGCTCGGGCAGGACCTTGAGCACCTTGGCCCGGGTGCCCTTGTCGTCTCCGGTGATGACGACGACCTCGTCGTTGCTGCGGACCTTCATGAGTCTCTCTCCGGCCGCGATGGGCCGTGCCTGCGGATGGGGCCGAGGTCGTCGGCCGGTCGGTTCGGGGTCGGTTCGGGTCGGGGGGTCAGACCACCTCGGACGCCAGGCTGATGATCTTCATGAACTGCTTCTCGCGCAGCTCCCGGGCGATGGCGCCGAAGATCCGGGTGCCGCGGGGCTCGTTCTCCTTGGAGATCAGCACGCAGGCGTTCTTGTCGAAGCGGACGTAGGAGCCGTCGGCGCGTCGGGTCTTGAAGCGGGTGCGGACGACGACGCAGCGGACCACCTCGCCGGCCTTCACGTCGGCGCCGGGGGCGGCCTTCTTCACGCTGCCGATGAACACGTCTCCCACGCCGGCGGTCCGCCTCTTGTAGCGGGAGGCGCTGCCGCCGAGGACCTTGAAGCACATGACTTCCTTGGCCCCGGAGTTGTCGGCCACATCGAGCCGGGTCTGCATCTGGATCATCGTCGAGAACCCCAGTCACGGTCGCGGCCGCGGTCCCCAGCGATCGCCGGCGGCCAACGAATCTCCGAAGGATGAGCGATGGTTCATTTCACGAATCGAGCGTCGTCGGGGGGCCATTGCCGGGCCGGGAGGCCCCCTGTCATTCGGCGGCCGGGCCCGGGGCCGGCGGCTCCTGGGCCCCGGCGGCGGCCCGGGCGTCGGCCTCCTCGTGGGCGGGGGCCTTGCGGAGGATCCGGACCAGCCGCCAACGCTTCTGCTTCGAGAGCGGCCGGCTCTCCATGATCTCGACCAGGTCGCCGACCCGGGTATCGTTCTGCTCGTCGTGGACGTAGCAGATCGTCCGGCGCTTCTGGTACTTGCCGTACTTCGGATGCGGGACGAGGCGGGAGACCTCGACCCGTCGGGTCTTGTCCATCTTGTCGGAGGTGACCGTCCCGATCTCGACCTTGCGACGGCCTCGGGGCCGCGGCGTGGGCGAGGTCTCGGCCGGGTTGGTCGGCGTCGGCTGGCTCATCGTCGATTACTTGCTTCTACGGAGGTCGGGGATGAGTGGGTCCGGGACGGTCGATCGGGGCGCTCAGGAGCCGGCGGCCTGCGCCTCCGCCCGGAGCTCGCGCTGCCGCTGGATGGTCTTGATCCGGGCGATCTCGCGCTTGGCCTTGAGCATCTCGCTGGGGGCCTCCAGGCGCTCGGTGGAGCTCTGCAACCGGAGGCGGAAGAGCTGCTCCTGGGTCTCCTTGAGCAGCAGGGCGAGCTGCTCGTCGTCCTTCTCGTGGAGTTCGGCGGGCTTGGTCATCGCTGGGGTCCTGGTCCGTGCGCCGGGCCGGCGGGGCTCGGTCGATCGATCAGAGGGTTGGCCGGCGGGTGACGAACCGGCAGGTCACGGGCAACTTGTAGGCGACGCGGGCGAAGGCGGCCCGGGCGCGGGCCTCGGGGATCCCGGCGACCTCGAAGAGGACCGTGCCGGGCTTGACGATCGCCGCCCAGTAGTCCACCTCGCCCTTACCCTTGCCCATCCGGGTCTCGGCCGGGATCGAGGTGATGCTCTTGTGCGGGAAGACCCGGATGTAGACCTTGCCCCCGCCGACCCGGACGGCCCGGGAGAGGACCATCCGGCTGGCCTCGATCACCTCGGCGCTGACCCGGCCGGGCACCAGGGACTGGAGGCCGTACTCCCCGAACGCGACGTAATTGCCCCGGGTCGCGTTACCTTTTACGCGACCTTTTTGGCTTTTTCGATACTTGACCCGCTTGGGCATCATGGCCATCGGACTCGGCCTCCATCTTCAGATAGTCGCCCTGGTGGACCCAAACCTTGACGCCGATGTGGCCCTGATTCGTCCGGGCCTCGGCGAAGCCGTAATCGATCTTGGCCCGGAGCGTCGAGAGCGGGATCGAGCCGCGGGCGGCCTTCTCGGTGCGGGACATCTCGGCCCCGCCCAAGCGCCCGGAGAGGCGGATCTTCACCCCCTTGGCCCCGGCGTCCATGGTGTTGTCCAGCGTCCGCTTCATGGTGCGGCGGAAGCTGGCCCGCTTGCCCAGCTGCTCGGCGACGTCCTCGGCCACCAGCTGGGCGTCGATCTCGGGGCGGTTGACCTCGACGATCTTGATCTCGATCCGGCGGCCGGTCAGGACCTGCAGCTCCTCCTGGAGCTTCTCGACCTCGGCGCCCTTGCGGCCGATGATCACGCCGGGCCGGGCGGTGTGCAGCAGCACGACCACCGCGTCCCTGGTGCGCTCGATCTCGATCTTGGGGATGCCCGCGTAGCTGTACTTCTTCTTGATGTACCTGCGGACCTTGAAATCCTCGACCAGCAGGTCCTTGAACTCGGCCTTGCCGGCGTACCAGCGGCTCCGCCAGTCTTCCATCACGCCGATGCGGAAGCCGGTCGGGTTGATCTTCTGTCCCATGGGTCGGTCCGATCCTCGCTCAAGATGGCCGGGTGTTCGGTTCGCTCGCGGTTACTCGCCGTCGTCCTCGGCCATCCGGCGGGCGGCCTCGGGGCCGGCCAGTGCCGTCTCGAGGTCGGCCAGGCCGATGGTGATGTGGCAGCTCCGGCGCCGGATCAGGTGGGCCATGCCCCGGGCCCGGGGCATGAGCCGCTTGAACATGGCGGCGCCGTCGCCCCGGGCGTCGGCGACGATCAGGTCGCCGGGGTTGCGGACCCCCTGGTCCTCGGCATTGGCCATGGCGCTCTTGAGCACCTTCTCGGTGTACCGGGCCCCGCGGTGGGGCAGGTACTTGAGGATCTGCATCGCCTCGTCGGCGTACTTTCCTCGGATCAGGTCGAGGATCTTGCGGACCTTCAGCACCGACATCCGGGCGAACCGGTGCGACGCCTTGTAGGGGTAGGGGCTCTGGGTCTTCATCGTCTTCGCATCCCGTAGGGCCGGGGGGGCCGGCCATCGTCTCATCGAGTTCGACTGGCGGCCGGCGACGCCGGCCCTACGCTTCGATCAACCGCGTGAATCGGGGTCCGCCCGGGTCGGGGCTCAACGCTTGCCCTTCGACTTGCCGCCGTGGCCCCGGAAGATCCGGGTCGGCGAGAACTCGCCGAACTTGTGGCCGACCATGTCCTCGGTCACGTAGACCTTGGTGAAGATCTTGCCGTTGTGGACCTCGAAGTTCTTGCCGACGAATTCCGGCACGATGGTGCAGGCACGCGACCAGGTGCGGATCGGCCCCCGGGCGCCGCTGGTCTCGGCCTTCTCGACCTTCTCCAGCAGCCGCTCGTCGACGTAGGGGCCCTTCTTGAGCGATCGTCCCATGGCCTTTGTTTCTCGCTCCTCGGAAGTAGGCGGTAGGCGGCGAAGGGGGCGGGGGCCCGGGGTCTCGATCGTCGCGGATCCGACCCGCCGACCGCCTGCCGCCGACCCCGGACACTCAGACCTTCAGCTGACCGTATCGGACGCTCTTGCGGCGGCGGATGATCGACGAGTTCGACGGCTTGCGGCGCTTGCGGGTCTTGCCACCCTTGGCCGAGAGCCCCTGCGGCGAGCACGGGTGGCGGCCGCCGGAGGTGCGCCCCTCGCCGCCGCCCATCGGGTGGTCGTGCGGGTTCATCGCGGTCCCCCGGACGTGGGGCCGGCGGCCGAGCCATCGGCGTCGCCCGGCCTTGCCGAAGACGACGTTCATGTGGTCGGAGTTGCCGACCGGGCCGATCGTCGCCCGGCACATGACCGGCACGCGGCGGACCTCGCCGGAGGGGAGCGTCAACTGGGCCCAGGTGCTCTCCCGGGCGGTCAGGGTGGCGCTGGTGCCGGCGGACCGGCACATCTTCGCCCCGCCCCCCGGCTGCATCTCGACGTTGTGCACGACCATGCCGGTCGGGATCCGCGCCAGGGGCAGGCAGTTGCCCAGCTTCGGCTCGGCGTCGGGGCCGGTCACCACCGTCATGCCGGCGGCCAGGCCCTCGGGGGCGATGATGTAGCGCTTGGTGCCGTCCTCGTACTGGATCAGGGCGATCCGGGCCGAGCGGTTGGGATCATACTCGATGTGCGTGACCTGGGCGGGCTGGCCGTCCCGGTCGTTGCGCTTCCAGTCGATGATCCGGTAGCGCCGCTTGTGGCCGCCGCCGCGGTGGCGGACGGTGATCACGCCGTGGTGGTTCCGGCCGCCGGTCTTGTGCAGCGGCACGGTCAAGCTCTTCTCGGGCTTCTTGTTCTTGTCGGTCAGCTCCGAGAAGTCGCTGACCGAGGCGTTGCGCCGACCGGGGCTGGTCGGCTTGTAGATGCGGATGCCCATGACTGCCTCTTCCCTTGGCCCGCCGACGACCCGGCGGGATGACCCGTTCCGATGAATGATGGCCGATGACCGAATCCGATGGCCGCCCGATCCGGGGCCCGTCGCCACCGGCCGCCGATCATCAGAAGAAGTCGATCCGGTAGTCGTCCTTCAGCTTGACGATGGCCTTCTTCCAGTTCTTGGTGCGGCCGACCTTCAGGCGGTAGCGGCGGGCGACGGACTTGCGGTTCTGGGTCCGCACGTCGTCCACCTTGACGTCGAAGAGGGCCTCGACGGCCTGCTTGATCTCGGTCTTGGTGGCCATCTGGTTGACTTCGAACGTGTAGGCGTTGTGCCGCTCGGCGACCTGGGTGGCCTTCTCGGTGATCAGGGGCCGCAGGATCACCTGATAGGGCTCCAGCTTCGGCCCGGGCCGCTGATACTGCGGGGCGCGGCGGAGGGTAACCATGACCTAGGGACCTCGGGGGCGTTCGGCGAGACGACTGACTCGAATGAACTTGTGAGGATCCGTCCCGGCCCGCGATCAGCCGGCGGCGGCGGCCTCGACCTCGGGGCGGCGGCGGACCTTCTCCTTGACGCGCTCCTTCAGGGACCCGAGGGCCTCGGGGGTGAGGACCAGGTAGCGCTGGCGGAGCACGTCGTAGGTGTTGAATTCGGCGACCGGGGCGACCATCACGCCGGGGATGTTGCGGGCGCCTCGGTAGACGGCGTGGTCGAACTCGGCGGTGCCGATGAGCAGCTTGCGGCCGTCGAGGGTCCGGCGGAGGGCGTCCCGCTTGGTCTCGCCCTCGACCGGCTGGGCCTCGGCGGGCAGGTCCGGCCGGCGGATCGAGCGGAGGATGCGGACGACGTCCTTGGTCTTCGGCGTAGCCCCCAGGTCCAGGCCCTGGAGCACGAAGGCCTGGCCGTCCTGGAACTTGGAGAGGATGGCCATGCGGATGGCCAGCCGGATGGCCTTCTTGGGCAGCCGGTACGAGTAGTCCCGGTTGCGCCGGGCGAAGGCGACGCCGCCGCCGACGCGCTTGTTGGTCCGCTTGGAGCCCATCCGGGCGTTGCCGGTGCCCTTCTGGCGGTACATCTTCCGGGTCGACCCGGCGACGTCGGAGCGGCCCCGGGTGTTCACCGTGCCGACCCGGCGGTTGGCCAGGTGCATCACGACGACGTCGTGGAGCAGCTGCTTGTTGATCGAGCCGCCGAAGTCGGCCGGATCGATGGACTCCTCGCCCACCTGCTCGCCGGACGTGTTGTAGACGGGGATGGTCAGCATCGTCTTTGATCCATGCAGGCGGCCGCCCGGGCGGCCGAGCCGGGGCCGGGCCGACCGGGTCGGGCCCGGTGGGGTGGGCCCCCGGGCCTCGTGTTCCGGATCCGATTCCGTTATACCGAGGGTGAGCGTTTGCGATCGCCGAGGGCCGAATCGCCCGGGGGGCAGCGTGCCGGGGGGCATCGGCGTCCGGCCCGGCCGGGGCGACGGGGCCTCATCGGCGAGCAGATCGGCGGGGGCCGTCTCGATCCGTCGCGGGGACGCGTCGATCAGACGGCGTTGGTCTGGCGGACGATGACGAAGCCGCCGTTATGGCCGGGCACGGCGCCCCGGACCAGCAGCAGGTTGTTCTCGGGGTCGACCCGGACGACCTTCAGGTTCCGCACCGTGATCCGGGCGTTGCCGTGCTGGCCGGGCTTCTTGACCCCCTTGAACACGCGGGCCGGGTCGGCCGAGGGGCCGGACGAGCCGGGATGCCGGTGCATCCGCTGGACGCCGTGGGTGGCCCGCAAGCCGCGGAACCCGTGCCGCTTGACGACACCGGTGTAGCCCCGGCCCTTGCTGGTGCCGATCACGTCGACGCTGGGGATCTCGGCGAAGACGTCGACCCCCAGGGTCGTGCCCTCGGCGACCTCCACCGGGCCCTCCTGCCGGATCTCGCGGACGAACCGCTTGGGCTCGGCGTCGACCTTCTTGGCGTGGCCGCGCTCGGCCTGTGAGGCGTTCTTCCGCTTCTTGTCCGAGAAGCCGAGCTGCAGGGCATGATACCCGTCTCGCTCGGCGGTCCGGACCTGCAGCACCATGCAGGGGCCACATTCGAGGACGGTCACGGGGACGACGGTGCCGTCCTCCTGGAAAATCTGGGTCATCCCGACCTTGCGACCCAGCAACCCGACGTTCATCTCTGGACTGCTCCGTCTCGGATACCAGTGGATCGAGGCCCGCTCGCGACGCCCCCGGCCCCCCTCGGCCGACGGCTCCGGACAACACGCGAACGGGCACGAGTCGCCCTCGGGCAGACCCGTGCCCCCCGTGCTATCGGCCCCTACCACATCGCCCCGGGTCGGATGGGACCGCCCGGGCCGGAACGGCCTCAGGCCGATCCGGGTCGAGTCGAGGGGGCCGCGATCGCGACCAGGCTCAGCCCCCGGCGGGGCCGGCCTTGATCTTGATGTCGACGCCCGCCGGCAAGCTGAGCTTGTTCAGGGCGTCGATGGTCTTGTTGGTCGGCTGCACGATGTCGATCAGACGCTTGTGCGTGCGGATCTCAAACTGCTCCCGCGACTTCTTATCGATGTGCGGGCCGCGGAGGACGGTGTACCGCTCGATGCGCGTCGGCAGCGGGATCGGCCCGTGGACGATCGCCTCGGTCCGCTTCGCGGTCTCGACGATGTCCTTCGCGGACTGGTCCAGGATGGTGTGATCGTACGCTTCCATCCTGATCCGAATGCGTTCGTTGCTCATGCCCGCCACAGGTCGTTATCCCTCACGCGCTTCTGCGAACCGCCGACGCTCGCTCGTCCGGCCGATCGAACAGTGTTGTGCAACTCAACCTCGGGGAAAGTGAGATGCTACCGCGGGGCTCGGGCCGCGTCAATCCGATTGTTCCATTTTTTACGAAGCCCGTCCGGGACAACCCGCATGGGGGCCGCTCAAGTTGGCGGGGTGGGGAAGGCGGCTTGGCCGAGAGATCGTCCACGCCCCGGATCTCGGCCGCACCCCGAGCCCGTCGGGGCGCGGCTCCCGGCGGAATGGGCCGCGGACCGGCTAATTCATTGACAACCGCCCCGAATATCTATGCAATGAAACACGGCCCGCGACCTCGCAACCGCGACTCGCCGGCGTCGCTCTCCCCCTCCCGTCGTGCTCCCCGAAGTCCCGGACATTACGGGGTTGCCCCGACCCGGATCCCGATTCTCTAGCCCCCGTGCGACGCGATTGGAGCGGCGAAGGCCGCCGCTCCCGCCCACCCGCCGACGGACCGTGGTGTGGTCCGAGGCCTCGCCTGCCCGCGCGACGTGCCCTGCGCCGGGCGACCGGGCCCCGTCGACGGTCCTCCGGGGGCCGACCAGGACGAGGGTGAGTGACACCGAGGGTCGCCCGACCGTGCCGACGCGGTCGGTTGCCGGCCGGCATCACGAAGAACCCCTGTGCAGAGAGATCAGGCCATGAGAAATCGACACGGACGGATCACCCGGACCCGATCGGCCTCGACCGGCCGGCGGCCGGCGTTGGAGCGGTTGGAGGAGCGTCGCCTGCTGAGCGTGGCCCAGGGCGGCGGGCCGCAGTTCGAGCCGGGACGGGTGCTGGTGCAGTTCGAGCCGGGAGTCGGTGAGGCGATGCGAGATCAGCTGCTCGGTCGATTCGACGCGGGGCGGGAGCGGTCGGTCGGCAGCCCCGGCAGGGCGGCCGAGGGGCGGGGGGCCCTGGAACTGGTGTCGCTGCCGCCGGGCCTGTCGGTGGCGAGGGCGGTCGGGGCGTTCGAGGCCAGCCCGATCGTCTCCTTCGCCGAGCCGAACTGGATCTACTCGACTCAGGCCACCTCCAGCGACCCGTACTACACCGGCGGTTCGCTCTGGGGCATGTACGGCGACGGCACGAGCCCTGCCAACCCGTACGGCAGCCAGGCCGGCGAGGCGTGGGCTTCCGGGTTCACTGGCTCGGCGGGCGTCTACGTCGGCGTCATCGACACGGGGCTCCAACCCACCCATCCGGACCTCGACGCCAACGTCTGGACCAACCCCGAGGACCCGGCCGACGGCGTCGACAACGACGGGAACGGGTACGTCGACGACATCCACGGCTGGAACTTCGCCGCCGACACCAACACGATCTACGAGAAGTGGGACGAGCACGGCACGCACGTCGCCGGGACGATCGGGGCGGAGGGGACCGACGCCTCGGAGGGCACCGGCCAGGGGGTCGTGGGCGTCAACTGGGACGTCACCCTCATCTCCGCCAAGTTCCTCACCGGCCCTCGGGGGACCGGCAACACGGCCGACGCCATTGAGGCGGTCGATTACTTCATCGACCTGAAGGCCCGGCACGGCCTGAACATCGTCGCCTTGAACAATTCTTGGGGCGGTGGCGGCTACTCGCAGGGCCTCTTCGACGCGATCGGCCGGGCCGACTCGGCCGGCATCCTGTTCGTCGCCGCCGCCGGCAACAACGGCGCGAACACCGACGCCTCGGCGTATTACCCGGCGGGCTACAACCTGCCCAACATCATCTCCGTCGCCGCGCTGGACCGGAACGGTAACTTGGCCGGCTACTCCAACTCCGGCGCGAACTCGGTCGACCTCGCCGCCCCCGGCTCGGCCATCTACTCGACGGTGCCGGGCGGCTACGCGTCGTACGATGGCACCTCGATGGCGACGCCGCACGTCACCGGGGCGGCGGCCCTCTACGCCTCGAAGGCGTTGGCTGCCACCGGCTTGATGCCCCCGGCCGCCCGGATCAAGGAGGCGATCCTCGGCGGCGCGATCCCGACCCCCTCGCTCACCGGCAAGACGCTGACGGGCGGCCGGCTGGACGTGCCCGGGGCCCTGGACTTCGACGCGACGCCGACTTCCCCCCCCACCGCGCCGGCCGGCCTGACGACGACGATCCTCTCGCCGAGCGAGATCGCCCTGAACTGGGCCGACAGCGCCAATGAGACCAGCTACCTGATCGAGTGGTCGAATGGCCCGGATTCGGGCTCGGACGCCGTGGAGGCCGGCGTCACGACGTATCGGGTCGACGAGCTGGCCTCCTCGACGCAATATGCCTTCCAGGTCATCGCCTTGAGCTCAGCCTTCCCCGACGACCCGGCCCCCAGCCAGATCGTTTACGCCGCACCGGCCGAGGCGATCTCGGCGCTGCCATACCTCGACGACTTCCAGGACGGCGGTCAGGACGACGACCAGACGATCGCCCCGACCCCCTGGGCCTTCACGGGGGGCGAGTGGACCGGCACGGGGGGCGTCCTGACCCAGGCCTCCACGCAAGGGTTCCTGAACCGCACCGGGAATCCCATCGAGCGCAAGGCGATGGCGGTCGGGCTCGAGGAGCGGCCCTCGGAGGTCCGGGCCAAGGTCAAGCTGACCGACTGGGTGCACGGCGAGTTCGCCCGGGTCGGGGTCGGCCTGCGGACCGACCCGCTGAGCGGCTACGGCTACAACCTGCTCGTCACCGGACGCTATGGCGAGCAGAAGTCCCTGGAATTCCTGAACGACTACGTGGCCTGGAGCGGCGACATCAGCGCATCGTCCCGCCAGGCGATCACGATGAACGAGGATCAGTGGTACTGGTTCCGGATGAGGGAGGCCGACGGGGTCCTCTATGGCAAGGTCTGGGCCGACGGCTCGACCGAGCCGACCGGCTGGACGATCACCTTCGATGCCGCCGCCGCCGGCTGGAACCGATCCGGGAACGCCGCCTCGGTCAACGGCGGCCTCTACGGGGAGTTCACGGCCATCGGCCAGCCGCTCTCGTATTCCTCGGCCGTGTTCGACGACGTCCTGATCGACGACCGGGCGCCGACGGTCTCGATCGCGAGCCCGTCGAACGGGGCCACCGTCTCCGGCACGGTCGCCGTGACGGCCGTCGCCGGGGACGACAACGGCGTCGGCCGGGTCGAGTTCTTCGTAGACGGCATCTCCCACGGGGTCGACGCCGACGGCTCGGACGGCTGGTCCGACTCCTGGGACACGACCGCCTTCGACGACGGCTCGTATGTCGTCTCCGCCACGGCCACCGACACCACGGGCAAGACGGCCACCGCGTCCGCCTCCGTGACGGTCAACAACAGCGTCGTCGGCGCGACGTCGATGAGCGTGGCGGACCTGTCGGGGGTCGCCGTCATCAAGGGCCGGAGCGGCAAGTGGGAGGCGATCGCCACGGTGACCGTCCGGGACAACCTGGGCAACCCCGTGGCCAACGCCTCGGTGTCGGGGATCTGGGCGGAGCTGAATCGCGGGGGCTCCGGGGTCACCGGGAGCGACGGCACCGTGGCGATCAGCAGCGGCGACATCAACGGCCGGTCGTCCGTCACCTTCAGCGTCACCGGCCTCAACCACGCCAGCCTCTCCTACGACGCGGGAGGCAATCTGGAGACCAGCATCGTCATCAACAGGGACGGGAGCACCTCGGCCCTCGGCGGGCAGGGCGGCGGCATGGCCGCGTCGGCCGTCGGGCTGGCGGCCCTGGACGCCCAGCTCGCGGCGACCTACGGGCGTTCGCCGATCGACTCGATCGCCCTTGATCACCTGTCCCCGATCCGGAGGCGGGGGGTGGGATTGATCGACCATGTCAGGGCCGGTTGATCGGCCGCCGATCCGGACGCCCGGCCCCCCTTCGGGTCGGCCGGGCGCCCGCCGGCTACCTGACGCCGCCGATCAGTCGTCGCCGAGGTCGGCGGGAATCCCTTCGAGGGTGCGGAAGTCTTCGATCCGGTGGAAGGTCATGAAATTGGCGTCGTGCTGGTTGTGGGCGCCGCCGAGGCCGTCATCGAAGGCGGTGCGGACGACGGCGATCAGGTCGTCCCCCTCGAAGAGCCAGTCGACGTACTGGAAGCCGTGATTCTCCGCGTCGGGGTGGTGGAGGACGACGGCCCGGACCTCCCAGTCCCTCAGGTCGGTCGAGGCGAGCAGCGCCAGGGTGTTCCGGGTCCGGCCGGGCTGGCCGGTGTCGAACTTCGGGGGGACCCAGTTGGCGAGCGACCAGTAGCATTCGGTCCGGGGGTCGTAGCGGATCGTGAATTTCTTGGCGCCGCCGGGGAGGCGGATGAAGTCGGCCTCGGGGTCGAAGGTGGCGGCGTTGCCGTCCTCTGAGATGCGGACGATGGCGGCATGGCCGGGCTCGGGCTTCGTGTCGACCCGGAGGACGTCGACGATTTCCCCCTCGGGGGTGACGACCGCGTTGCCTTCGAGCCAGCCGCCGCACATGCCGTCGAGCCAGGAGGGGTCGGAGCCCAGCGGGTTGCTGACGGTCCAGCTGTCGGCCCGGAGCAGGTCGGACTCGATGGGGGCGGACATCATGAAGGCCCGGAAGTGCTCCCCCCAGCCGCCGGGCCCCTCGGCGTCCTCCATCGCCCTCCAGATGCGGCCGGCGCGCTCGACGACCGGCACCGGGGCACAGTGGAACTTCTTGCCGGGCAGGATCAGGCCGGTGGCGGAGTCGACCGGGGTGCTCCAGGTCAGGCCCCGGTCGAGGGAGCGGCGGATGACCGCCTCGCCGTACTCGCGGTTGGTGCCCATCAGGTAGAGGGCCCCGCGGTGGAAGAACAGGGTGGACCACCACTGGCCCTTGATCGCGGCAAGCCGGACCCAGGACGAGCCCCGGTCGTTCGAGGCGAAGACGACGGTCGTGTCCCGGGTGCTCCCCGGGCCGAACAGGTCGTGCGAGGCGACGTAGGTCCCGTCCGGCAGGGCGGCGATGCTGGGGGAGCCGATGTACTGCCGGGTCGACGCCGGGCTGTGGTCGATCACCACGCCGGGGGCCAGCGAGAGGTCGGGCTTCGGCACCTCCTGCTGCGGGGCGGGGGCGGGGAGGGCAAGCAGCAGGGGCAGAAGCGCACCAAGGGGCATCATCTCGGGGATCCTCCGGGGGTCGGATCAGGAGCCGGCGGGGCTGGGGCTCGGGCTCGGGCTCGGGCTCGGGTCCGGGTCATCCTCGAACAGCCGGGCGATCGGCAGCCGGAAGCCGGGCAGGACGGCGCCGCCGTCCAGGTCGGCCGGCGGGGTGAGGATGCGGACGTCGACCGGCGACGAATAGGCGTAGACCTGCCGGGTCTCCTGGTAGATGACCCAGACGGCGATGGTGCCGGCCTGGAAGTAGTCGGCGATCTTGCGGTTGAGGTGGGCGGCCTGGTCGCTCGGGCTGACGATCTCGACGGCGAGGTCGGGCACGACCTGCCAGGAAGAGGCCTTCGGCGCCCGCTTGCCGGCGGGCAAGCGCGCCGCCGAGACGAAGGCCACGGCGGGCTGCCGGCGGATCTCTCGGCCGACGTCGATCCGGAAGAGGACCCCGACGAAGGCCCGCCCGAGCCTCCTCGGCCTGGCGTGCTCGTTCATCGAATAAGCGATCAGATTTGCGATGTCCGCCTCGAAGCTCCCCATCGGTGGCACTTCGACGACCACGCCGTCCACGACCTCGTAGAACCCGTCCCCGGTCGGCGGGACGATCGGGTCACGCTCCTCGGGGATCACCCCCGGGCGGATGTCGTCCGGCGGCTCGATCGTCGACTCGGTTCGGGTCGCGGTGGCCATCGTCGGTCGTCCTCCGCAGGGATTGAATGAAGGCGTCCGGAGCCGGGATCGCTCAGTACGAGTCGTCCTCCCCGGTGAACTTGCGGAGCATCGCCTCGGGGGCGGGGGCGTAGTCGAGGGGCTCCATGCTGTAGCTGGCCCGGCCCTGGCTGAGGCTCCGGACGTCGGTGGAGTAGCCGAACATCTGCTCCAGCGGGGCCCGGGCGTCGACCACCCAGAGCTTGCCGCGCTGGTACGTGCGGTCGATCAGGGCCCGACGGCTGGACAGGTCGCCGGTGACGTTGCCGAGGAAGTCCTCGGGGGTGACGACCTCGACCTTCATGATCGGCTCCAGCAGGACGGCCCCGGCCTTCTCCAGCGCCTTGTTCAGGGCGTCGGTGGCGGCGAAGCCGAAGGCGAGCTCGTTGCTGTCGACCTCGTGCGTCTCGCCGTCGGTGAGCGTGACCTTCAGGTCGACGAGCGGGTAGCCGGTGATGCCGCCGGACTTGGCGTCCTCGCGGATCGAGGCCTCGACGGCGCGGGCGAATTCCTGGGGCACGTCGCCCGGCTTGGCCTTGTTGACGAACCGGAGGACCGGGGCCCCCTTGGGCTGGGCCTCGGGCTCCAGGTCGATGGTGACCTTGGCGTAGAGGCCCGAGCCCCCGGTCTGGCGGATGCACTGGCCCTGGACGCCCTTGACGGCCTTCTGGATCGTCTCCCGGTAGCTGACCCGGGGCTTGCCGACGCGGACCTGGAGCTTCAGGTCGCGGAGCATCTTGTTCTTGATGATCTCCAGGTGCAGCTCGCCCATGCCGGAGATGAGCGTCTCTCCCGTCTCCTCGTTGAACTTGTAGGTGAAGGTCGGGTCCTCCCGGCCGAGCGAGGAGAGGGCCTCGGCCAGCTTGTTCTTGTCGGCCCCGCTGACCGGCTCGATCGACATGCTGATGACCGTCTCGGGGAACTCGATCCGCTCCAGGAGGATCGGGTGCGACTGGTCGCAGAGCGTGTCGCCGGTGACCGACTCCTTCAGGCCGACCACGCCGACGATGTCGCCGGCCAGGGCCTGGTCGATCTGCTCCCGGTCGTCGGCCCGGATGTGGTAGAGCCGGGAGCAGTTCTCCTTCTTGTTCTTGCCCGGGTTGAGCGGCCGGGTGTTCGCCTTCAGGGCGCCGGAGTAGACGCGGACGAACGAGAGATCCCCGTGCTGGTCGTGGGTGATCTTGAAGACGAGGCCGGAGAAGGGGGCCTTGGGGTCGGGGGGGCGTTCCATCTCCTCGCCGCTCTTGGGGTGCTCCCCCTTGACCGGGGGGACCTCCAGCGGGCTGGGCAGGTAGGAGACGACGGCGTCGAGCAGGCGCTGGACGCCCACGTACTTGAAGCTCGACCCGCAGAGCACCGGCTGGGCCTTGCCCGTGAGGGTGGCCCTCCGGAGGGCGGCCCGGATCATCGCGGGGGTCAGTTCCTCGCCTTCGAGGGCCATCATGTACTGCTCGGCGAAGGCCTCGTCGAACTCGCTGAGCTGGTCGAGCATGACCTCCCGCCAGCGGTCGAACGGGCCCCGGAGTTCGTCGGGGATGTCGGCCTCGGTGATGGACGAGCCGAGGTCCTCGGTCTTGTAGTAGAGGGCCTTCTGCTCGACCAGGTCGATCAGGCCGGTGAACTCGCCGATCGACCCCTCGGGCCCGGCGCCGATGGGGATCATCGCCGGGATCGGGTGGCCGCCCAGCCGCTGCTTGATCTCCTCGAAGACGCGCTCGAACTCGGCCCCGATGCGGTCCATCTTGTTGATGAAGCAGATCCGGGGGACGTGGTACTTGTCGGCCTGCCGCCAGACGGTCTCGCTCTGGGCCTCGACCCCCTCGACGGCGGAGAAGACGACGACGGCCCCGTCCAGCACCCGGAGCGAGCGCTCGACCTCGGCGGTGAAGTCGACGTGGCCGGGGGTGTCGATGATGTTCACGGTGATCGGGTTGCCGTCCAGGTCCTTCCACTTGCAGGAGATGGCGGCGGCGACGATGGTGATGCCGCGCTCGCGCTCCTCCTGGAGGTAGTCGGTGGTGGTGCTCCCCTTGTCGACGTCGCCCATCCGGTGGATCTCACCGGTGTAATACAGGATGCGCTCGGTCGTCGTCGTCTTGCCGGCGTCGATGTGGGCGACGATGCCGATGTTTCGGATCGAGGCCAGGGGACTCGGTTGTCCGTCGCTATCCATGATTGGGCCGTCCTTCGGGGGCGATGCGAGGCGGTGTGATCGGCAAATCGGATCCGGGCCGGGGAGGGGGGGTGAGTCGGCCGGCCGGGGGGCAGGGGGGGCCGTCCGGCCCCCGACCCGTCGCGGCTCGACGCCCCTCGACGCGATCCGATCGCCCGTCGGCGCTTCGAGAAGCCCTAAATTATACGAATGCCCCCCCCGACGCCCAGGGGACGCATCCGGGGGCTCCCCGCCGGCCTACAATCGACCGGCGAGACGGGGGGCCGGCCGGGGCAAGCCTCGGGAGACGCCCCCCGAGTCCCGGGGAGGTCGATCCCACATGCCGCCGAGCCTCTGCCCCTGCTGTGCCTGGAAGCGAGACGTCGTGACCGGCCGGGGCTCGCGGTTCCTGCTCTGCCGACGCTCCTCGACCGACCGGGATTTCCCCAAGTACCCGATGCAACCGGTCCGCTCGTGTCCCGGCTTCGAGCCCCCCACCCTTGATCGGCCCGGCCCCGATCCCGTCGGCGAGCGGGACGATCCGGAATCGTAGGCCGTCGCCCCCGCAGGGGGTGGCGGCGGTCAGGGCCCGGTGACGGTGTCGGGGGCCGGGGGCAGGACGAAGCTCAGGTGGTGGGCGCAGTGGATGCGATGGAACCGGAGCCATTGCTCCCGGTCCATCGCGCCGAGCATCGGATGCTCGGGGAAGGGGCCGGGGGCGTCGAGGAATCGGGAGACGGCGTCCCGGAGGGCCGAGGCCGCGGCGAGGGGGTCGGCCTCGGGGGGGCCGGGGTGGAGGGCCAGGGAGGGCATCTCGACCCCCTCGGGGAAGGTCTCCGAGCGGAAGAGGAGGCGTCGGTAGGTCGCCTGGGCCCTCGTGCCCCCCGACGGCGTCGCCCCGGGGCTCGGCTGCGGTCCCGGCCCCGGTCCCGAGGGGGCCTCGGCCGTCAGCCGGAGCGCGGCGGCCAGGTGGGAGCAGATCTGCGCCAGGCTCCAGCCGCCGACGGTCCGGTGGCCGAGCAGGAGGCGGTCGACCTCGCCCGGCACGTCGTCGAGCCGATCGAAGCGGAGCGGGCGACGGTCGGGCATCGGTCCTCCTCCTCGCGGCTCTCGATCGTCGTGGCCAGCGTGACCGGCCGGGGGCCGACCGTCAAGGGGATCGGCCCGAAGGAGCCGGGCCCGATCGTCCCCCGATACCTCCCTGGGAGCCTTGCTCGTGGACTGGACCGCCGCCGGACCGCCCAGCAGGCCGACGACCGGGGGATGGTCGAGGCGGTGTCCCGGAGGCTGCAGGTCGGCACGTCGAGCGAGGTCGCTGCGTCCACGCGTCGAACGACGCGGCCGGCGCGGTCAACCCGCCCTTCGTCGTCGCCCTGGCGGTCGACCGGGGGATGGAAATTCCCGATGCCGGGGCGATCGAGGGGGCCGGGTGCCGCTCTGGATCCTGGCCCTCGGCGGCGTCGGGATCGCCGCGGGGGCGGCATCGCTGGACCATCGGGTCACCCGGACGCGCTCGGAGCGGGTCGCCCGGATCGACAGCTCCAGGGGATTCCGCGTCGACTCCGACGCCGCCAGCGGCGTGGTCCTCGCCTCCTCGCTCGGCCTGCGGGCCGGCACCACCCACGCGGCCACCGGGGGGATCGTCGGCTCGGGGCTCCGTGAGCGGGGCGAGGTCGACTGAAGGTTCTCGGCCGGATCCTGCTGGCCCGGGCCGTCACCGTGCCCGCCCCCTCGGCGATCTCCGCCCTGCTGTACGGGGCCGGCGGCCGGGCCTCCGGCCTCGGCCCCGGCGGCGGCTGACCGAGTGGGGTTGCGCCTTGGCGCGGGAATCGCGTGAAAGTCGCCCTTCATCGGGCTGGACATCCTCCGGGCCCGGGATCCAGGGCGTCCCGGAGGGGCCGATCGATCCATCCGGGCCCGGGGGCCGAGGAGGGGCGATGCCGTCACGAGACATCATCACGATCGGGGCATCGGCCGGCGGGGTCGAGGCCTTGTCGACGCTCGTCGGCGGACTGCCGGCCGGGCTGCCTGCGGCGGTCTTCGTCGTGCTGCATACCTCGCCGCACGCGGCGAGCCGCCTACCGACGCTGCTCTCGATGAAGGGCCCGCTGCCCGCCGAGCACGCCGAGCACGGCGGGCCGATCCGGCCGGGCCGGATCGTCGTCGCACCCCCGGATCGCCACCTGATCATCCGGCCGGAATCCGTCGAGCTGTCCCGGGGCCCGAAGGAGAACCGGACGAGGCCGGCGATCGACCCGACTTTCCGGTCGGCGGCCCGGTCCTTCGGCGGCCGGGTGGTCGGCGTGGTCCTCTCCGGGACGCTGGGGGACGGCACCGCCGGCCTGATGGCGATCAAGGCCCGGGGCGGCACGGCGATCGTCCAGGATCCGACCGAGGCCCTCTTCGGCGACATGCCGAGGTCGGCCATCGAGCACGTCGGGCCCCACCATGTCCTGGGGGTCGGCGACATGCCGCGCCTGCTCACGCAATTGGCACGAGAGCCGGACCCCGACTTCCCGGGAGGGTCATCGATGGCCGACGACTTCGAGCACGACCCGGAGACGGTCCGGCGCGACCTGGAGGCCCAGGCCCGCGACTCCAGGCGAGACGAGCCCACCACCTATTCCTGCCCCGAATGCGGCGGTACCCTCTGGCAGTTCGGCGAGGGGGCCGTCGCCCAGTTCCGCTGCCACGTTGGGCACGTCTACTCGCCGGAGAGCTTCCTGGTCGACCTGACCGACGAGCTGGAGGCCGCCCTCTGGCGATGCGTCCGGATGCTGACGGAGAAGGCCACCATCTCCCGCCAGCTCGCCGCCGACGCCCGTTCCCGAGGCAAGGCCGACCAGGCCGCCCGCTTCGAGGAGCAGCTCGACCAGGACGAGGCCCAGATCCGCCAGATCCGCCAGTCGCTGCTCGAGGCCGCCCCCGCCCGGGCACCCCTGTCGGCCTCCGGCAACTGAGGCGGGAGGGCCGCGTCCGTCTCCAAGGACCGAGACCCTTGCCGGATGGGAGATGATCGAGGTCCGATGACGGATGGCCGATGCTCGGGGCGTCGCTCGGCCCTCGGCCCTACGTCGGCAAAGGACGCTCGCCCCGACCGGCCGGGTTGCCAGAGGGACGACGGGGTACCCGGATCAGCCGCGGCGGACGTGGAGCAGTTGCTGGAGGCGGTCGAGGTCGATGGGCTTGACGGCGTGGTCGTCGAAGCCGGCCTCACGGCAGCGGCGGAGGTCTTCCTCCTGGCCGTAGCCGGAGAGGGCCACGAGCGTCAGCCCGGCGGTCGGGGGGCCGTCCCGGAGCCGCCGGGCGACCTGGTAGCCGTCCAGGCCGGGGAGGCCCAGGTCCAGCAGGACGAGGTCCGGCCCGAACTCGGCGACGGCCGCCAGGGCCGAGGGGCCGTCGGGGGCGGTGCGGATGTCATGGCCGAGGCGATGGAGCAGGACCTCCATCGTGCGGAGCGCATCGGGGCTGTCGTCGACGATCAGGATCCGCCGGGGGGGCGTCGGCTCGCCGTCCTCCTCGACGCGGGGGCCCTCGACGGCGTCGGCGGCCTCCGGCAGCCGGACGACGAACTCGCTGCCGAGCCCGGGGCCCTCGCTGAAGCCCTGGATCGAGCCGCCATGCAGCTCGACCAGCGTCTTGACCAGCGTCAGGCCGATCCCCAGGCCCCCGAGCGAGCGGTCGAGCGATTTGTCGGCCTGCATGAACAGCTCGAACACCTCGCCGAGCTGATCCGGATCGATGCCGATGCCGTTGTCCTTCACCCGGACGACCGCCTCCCCCTCCCCCCGGTCGATCGTCAGGGAGATCTTCCCCGCCTCGGGGGTGTACTTGGCCGCATTGTGCAGCAGGTTGGTCAGGATTTGCTCGACCCGGACCGGGTCGGCGAACATCGGGATCGGTTGTTCCGGGATCGAGACGGTCAGCTCGTGCCGGCGGGACCGGACGAACGACCGGACGTTCTCGACCACCTGCCGGGCGACCCGGCCCAGGTCGATCCGCTCGGTGCGAAGCTGGATCGAGCCCCGCATCACCCGGGAGACGTCCAGCAGGTCGTCGATCAGCCGGGCCATGTGCCGGACCTGCCGCTCCATGATCTGCGTGGCCCACTCCAGGTCGCCCGGCGAGGCCCCGGGCGAGCGGAGCACGAGCAGGGCGTTGAGCACCGGGGAGAGGGGGTTGCGCAGCTCGTGGGCGAGCATCGCCAGGAACTCGTCCTTCTTGCGGTTGGCCTGCTCGGCCTCGATCCGGGCGGACAGCTCCCGCATGAGCATCCGGTCGCGCTCGGCCTCGCGCTTGCGGTCGGTGATGTCGTCCATCGCCAGCAGGATCATCGGCGTGCCGGCCCCCTTCCAGTCGATCAGCCCGCCGCCGTACTGGAAGGTGCGGTGGCCGATGATGGGGAAGTCGGCCGTCAGCTCCCGGCCCTTCACCGGGCGGCCCTCGGCCAGGACCGGCCGCAGGGCCTCGGTCAGCTCGGGGTCGGCCCAGGCGCCCCCCAGCTTGGCCATCGGCCGGCCGACGACCTCCCCCGACGACAGCCGGAAGGTCCGGCAGAAGGCCTGGTTCACCCGCCGGACCACCAGGCCCTCGTCGAGCACCAGCAGCGGCTGCCGGACCGACTCGACGATCGCCTCGGCGTAATCCAGCGCCCGGCGGACCTTGAGGGTCGACCGCTTGATCTCGTCGATGTCGACGATCGCCAGCACCGCGCCGTCGATCTTGTTCTCGACGGTGATGTACGGCCTCAGCCGGAACGAGTACCAGCGGCCCTCCCGGTCCTGGACCTCCAGATCCCTCGGGGCCAGCGAGCTGATGACCTCGGCCAGGTGCCTCCCCAGGTCGGGCACCTCGACGTTCGGACGGATGTGGTCGATCGGCCGGCCGATGTCGTGGCCCATCAAATTCAGGACCTTCTCGGCCGGCGTCGTGAAGCGGCGGATCTTCAGGTCCCGGCTGACCATGACGATGGCGATGTTCACGCTGCCGAAGAGGTTGACCAGGTCGTCGTTGATCCGGGCCAGCTCGGCGTTGCGGTGGTTCAGCTCGTCGTTGACCGTCTGCAGCTCCTCGTTGGTGCTCTGCATCTCCTCCTTGGCGGTCTGGAGTTCCTCGTTGGTGCTCTGCAACTCCTCGTTGCTGGAGAGGATCTCCTCGTTGGCCGACTTCAGCTCCTCGGTCGTCGCCTCGTTCTCCTCGACGACCGCCTGGAGGTACTCCCGGGTCGCGTCCAGCTCCCGTCGCAGGGCGATGACCTGGAGGCGGGCCTCCTCCACGGCCAGGCCCCCGGTCTCGGCCTCGGTCTGCGGTGAAAGCTGATGTGAGCTGGAGAGCCGGGCGGGGAGCCTGGGGTGCTCCTCGAAGAGGACCAGGAAGAAGCGCCCCTTGATCCCCTCCTGGCGGAGCGGCACGACGATGATCTCGATCGGGAAGGCCCGGCCGTCCCGCTCCAGCCGGACGGCCGGGCGGCGGACCGAGGCGTCTTCGACGCGTGCCTGGCCGATCGCCACCCGGAGCTCGACCAATAGCCCCTCCCGGGCCATCTTCAGCAGCCCCAGGTTCGGCGAGCCGGGGGCCTGGGCGAGGTAGGGGTCGGTCCGGCCCCGGAACTGGAGGATGTGCAGGTCCTCGTCGACGAGCACGCCGGGCGGGGAGAACCGGGCGAGCACGGCGCGGTCGGCCTCGCGCTGCACGTCGAGCAGCACCGGGTCGGGGGCCGGATACAGGGGGATCCGGCGGCGGGGCTGGCCCTCCTCGTCCGGCGGCTCCATCCGCTCGAAGAGCGGGTGGGGTCGGGCGACCGTGGCCTTGCGGGAGAAGATCTTGTGCTCGGGGCTCACCGGGGCGAACAGCTCGCCGAAGCCGCCGATCGTCTCCGAGGGGCCGAGCATCAGGTAGCCGTCGGGCTTCAAGCCGTAATGGAACAGCGGCAGGATCCGCTTCTGGGCCGCCAGGTCGAGGTAGATCAGCAGGTTCCGGCAGCTGACCACGTCCAGCCGGGCGAACGGCGGGTCCCGGGTCACGTCGTGCCGGGAGAAGACGCAGAGATCCCGGATGGCCTTGGAGATCTGGAACGAGCCGTCGGTCCGGATGAAGTGCCGCCGCAGCAGATCCGGCGCAATGTCCATCGCGACGTTCTCGACGTAGGAGCCGGCCCGGGCGATCTCCAGGGCCCGGTCGTTGACGTCGGTGGCCAGGATCTTGATCGGGGTGGCGTGGGCCCGGTCGCCCAGCGCCTCCAGCAGGGTGATGGCCAGCGAGTAGACCTCCTCGCCGGTCGAGCAGCCGGCCACCCAGATCCGGATCGGCGCCTCGGGGGCCCGGTCCTGCAGGAGTTGGGGGAAGATGTCGCGCCGGAGCGACTCGAAGACCTCCGGGTCTCGGAAGAAGCTGGTGACCCGGATCAGGAAGTCCTGATAGAGGGCCGTCAGCTCGTTCTCGTCCGCCTGGAGCGACCAGAGGTACTCCTCGGTCCGGTCGACCCGCCTGAGGGCCATCCGACGCCGGACGCGGCGGAGGATGGTGCTGCGCTTGTACCGGGAGAAGTCGACGCCGGTCGACGCCCGCATCAGGCCGAAGATCCGGCCCAACTCCGCCTCCCCAAGGTCTCCGCCGGGCTCCGGGGCCTTCTCCCCCGGGTCGCCGCCGTTCATGTAGGAGGAGCGGCCGATCCGGGCCAGTTCGTCGGCGATCCCCTCCGGGGGCAGGACCTCGTCGACCGCCCCCGAGGCGATGGCGCTGCGGGGCATGGCGTCGTGGGTGGCCGTCTCGGTGTCCTGCACGAAGGTGATGCCGTCGGCGTCCTTGATCGACCGCAGCCCGAGCGTGCCGTCGGTGCCGCCCCCGGTGAGGATCACGCCCACGGCCCGGCTGCCCACGTCCTGGGCGAGGCTCCGCATCATGTAGTCGATCGGCATGAATGGCCGCTTGTCATGCGGCCGGGGAGTGAGCCGGAGCTTCCCCCAGACGACTTCCAGCGTCATGTTCGGCGGGTTGACGTGGACGCGATTCGGCGTGATCGGCATCCCGTCAACGGCCCAGACCACCGGCATCTTCGAAACGGTGGCCAGGATGTCGGGCAGGTTGCTCTCGGCGTGCGGGTCGAGGTGCTGCACCAGGACGATCGCCATGCCGGGATCCGCCGGGATCCTCGACAGCAGCCGCCGGAAGGCCTCCAGCCCCCCGGCCGAGGCGCCGATGCCCACCACCGGGAACGGCGCCCGTGTCTCCCCCGGCTCCCCCGGTGCTCTCGGATCATCTCCGGTCGCCGGCTCGAGCGGTTCTTCGGGTTCGACGGGGCTCATGGGGGTGGCCAATCCAGCGGGGGGCCCACGGTCGACGAGAGACGTCCCCCGCCGAGGGCCCCGAGGGGTCAATCCCGTCCCGCCGCCTGGATAAAGGCCGTGTCGGGAGGGAGTTCACGAATCCACGGGCGATCATTTGAGCTGTATTACGAGCGGGACGGTTCATCTTGTACGAGGGAGTCCCCGCCGTCAACGATCGACCGTGACCGATTCGCCGGATTGAATACGCACACGGCATGCCGGGGGCCGCGCGGCCGGCCGGGTCAGGTGCCCAGCGACCGCTCGACGGCCGCCAGCACGTCCCCCACCGTCTCGAAGCCGGCCAGCAGGCTCTGACGCTGTTCGTCCGCCAGCCAGCAGCGGACCTTCTTCTCGGCCGAGATGACCGTCGAGTGGTTCCGTCCCCCGAAGTACCGGCCGATCTCGCTGTAGGCCGCCCCGGTGTGCTTGCGGGCCAGGTACATGGCCAGCATCCGGGGGTGGGTCACCGCCCGGGCCCGGCTGTCGGACTTGAGCCCCTCGGCGGGCAGGTCGAACAGCGTCGAGACGGCCCGCTCGATGTCCTTCAGGGCGATGGCCTGCGCCGTGTGCCGGATCGTGTCCCGCAGCGCCGAACGGGCCAGGTCTAGGTCCAGCCGCTTGCCGGTCAGCCCCGCGTGGGCCAGGACGCTGTGCAACGCCCCCTCCAGCTCCCGGACGCTCGCCCGCAGGTGGTCGGCGATATAGGCCGCCACCGCGTCGGGCAGGTCGACCCCCCGGGACGCGGCCTTGGCCTTGAGGATGGCCCGGCGGGTGGTCGGGTCGGGCGCCTCCAGCTTCACGACCATCCCGCCGAGCAGCCGGGTGGCCAGCTCGTCGGTCAGCTTGGGGATCAGCCGGGGGTGCTGGTCGCTCGCCAGCACCACCGCCGCACCGGAGGAGACGAGGGCGTCGAAGGCGTGCTGGAACTCGTCCTGGGTGGCCCGCTTGGCGGCGAGGAAATGCACATCATCCAGGATGAGCACGTCGGCGGATCGGGAACGGCTCCGGAAGGCGTTCAGGGTGCCGCTGCGCATCGATTCGAGGAAGCCGTTGGTGAACGCCTCGGCCGTCTGGTGCACGACCCGGGCGCCGGGGTGCCGCCGGGAGACGGCCTGGGCCACCCCTTCCAGCAGGTGGGTCTTGCCCAGGCCGACGCCGCCGTGCACGACCAGCGGGTTGAACGTCGCCCCCACCGCCTCGGCCATCTCCCCGCAGGCGGCCAGCGCCAGCCGGGTGCCGGGGCCGGCGACAAACTCCTCGAGCCGCCGCAGCGGCCGCCCCCGGCGAGACCTCGGCCGGTCGACCGGGGGGCCGGGCGACGGCGACGGGGACGGCCATCCGCCCGGGCTCGACGGCAAGGCGATCGGCACGGTCGGCCCCCGGCGACGGTCGTCGGGCGGCGGCCCCTCGGGGGAAGGCGAGACCTCGTCGACCCCCGGCTCCAGCTCGTCGGCCACCTCGAAGGCCAGCTCCAGGCGACGGCCGGACACCGCCTCCCCCACCGAGGCCAGCTCCCCGGCGTATTTCCCCTTGATCCAGTCCCGGAAGAACCGGTTCGGCACGCCGACGGTCAGCGCGTCGCCGTCGACGCCCAGTCGGACGCCGTCGCCGAACCAGAGCCCGAACCGCGACTCGCCGACCCGCTCGGCCACCGCGGCCCGGAGCGCCGACTCCATCTCGAACCGACGATCCGTCAT